>NZ_CP104172.1:1700000-6500000 GCF_025200885.1 Bradyrhizobium huanghuaihaiense
GTCGAGCTCTACGGATCGCGCGAGGCTGAGACCACACCCTTGAAGCATCGTCGGACCTGGTGCTCCGGGCGATGTCTCTCTTACCCTCCCCTGGAGGGGGAGGGTCGATCGCGCGTAGCGCGAGCGGGGTGGGCTGATCTCTCCACTCGGGCACCGCATCGGTGGAGAGACTGTCACCCCACCCCGCAACGCATTCCGCTTCGCTGCATGCGTAGCGACCCTCCCCCTCCAGGGGAGGGTAAGGACACCACCATCATCCAACCTTGACCTTCCGCCTCCAATCCGCTCCCTTTGGCCCGACACAATGACCCTATCAGGGAAACGCCAAGAAAACGCGAAGGTAAGCCGCCATGTCTTTCGTCCTCGCCATCGACCAGGGCACCACCTCATCGCGCGCGATCGTGTTTCGCGGCGACATTTCCATCGCGGCGAAGGCGCAGGCCGAGTTTCCGCAGCACTTTCCGGCCTCTGGCTGGGTCGAGCACGAGCCGGAGGACATCTGGACCTCGACCGTGATGGTGTGCCGCGAGGCGATCGAGCATGCCGGCATCAGCGCAAAGGACATCGCCGCGATCGGCATCACCAACCAGCGCGAGACCACCGTGGTGTGGGACCGCGCCACCGGCCAGGCCGTGCACCGCGCCATCGTCTGGCAGGACCGTCGCACCGCCGACATCTGCGCGAAACTGAAAGCCGACGGCCGTGAGCCGGTGATCTCGCAGAAGACCGGCCTGATCATCGATCCCTATTTCTCCGGCACCAAGGTCGCCTGGATCCTCGACCACGTTCCCGGCGCCCGCGCGCGCGCCGCGCGCGGCGAGCTGCTGTTCGGCACCATCGATTGCTATCTGCTGTGGCGCCTCACCGGCGGCAAGGTGCACGCCACCGACGCCACCAATGCCTCGCGCACGCTGCTGTTCAACATCCACACCGGCCAGTGGGACGACGAGCTGCTGGAGATCATCGGCGTGCCGCGCTCGATGCTTCCCGAGGTGAAGGATTCCTCCGCCCGCTTCGGCGAGAGCACGCCCGACCTGTTCGGCGGCGCCATCGCGATCTCCGGCATCGCCGGCGACCAGCAGGCCGCCACCATCGGCCAGGCCTGCTTCCGTCCTGGCATGATGAAATCCACCTACGGCACCGGCTGCTTTGCCCTGCTCAACACCGGCACGACGCCCGTCGTCTCCAGGAACAAGCTGCTCACCACCGTCGCCTATCAGCTCGACGGAAAACGCACCTACGCGCTTGAAGGCTCGATCTTCGTCGCCGGCTCGGCGGTGCAGTGGCTGCGCGACGGCCTCGGCATCATCAAGCACGCCGCCGAGACCGGGCCTCTTGCCGATCAGTCGGACTCCATGCAGAGCGTTTATCTCGTCCCCGCCTTCGTCGGCATGGGCGCGCCCTACTGGAATCCGCGCGTCCGCGGCGCGCTGTTCGGCCTCACCCGCAACACCGGTCCCGCCGAGCTGGCCCATGCCGCGCTCGAAAGCGTCTGCTACCAGACGTTTGACCTCTGGGCCGCGATGCGCGCGGATTGGCCGAGCTCGGAAACCGCCAGCGTCGTGCTCCGCGTCGACGGCGGCATGACCGCCTCCGACTGGACCATGCAGCGCCTCGCCGATCTCCTCAACGCCCCGGTCGACCGCCCCGTGATCCAGGAGACCACGGCGCTGGGCGCCGCCTATCTCGCCGGCCTCAATGCGGGCGTCTATCCCGAGCCGACAAAATTCGCCGACAACTGGCGCCTCGAGCACCGCTTCAAGCCGAACATGAGCGAAGCAACGCGCGAGCGGAAGCTCGCCGGCTGGGCAAGGGCGGTGAAGGGCGTGCTGGCGAGCGACGAGGGCGAGGGCTGATAGCTCTCTATCAACGTCGTCCCGGCGAAAGCCGGGACCCATACTCCGCAGCCGATGTTGTGAACGGGACTCGTCGTTCCAGCTTCGCCAAATAATCTACACTCGTGGTTATGGGTCCCGGCCTTCGCCGGGACGACATAGGATATGTGGCTCGCGCTTGGCTCAACAGGAAACCGCAATGATCCTCCCCGACGGCTATTCCGACGTCCCCGCCGGCAAGATCGCCGCCGTCGTCACCCATCTCGAAATGACCGCACCACCCGCACGCCGCGCCGATCCGCCCGGCAGCTGGACCCTGCGCAAGATCGACACCCCCGCGCCCGACTGGTACCGCGACATCTACCGCCGCGTCGGCGAAGACTGGCTATGGTTCTCCCGCGCACGCATGAGCGACACGGAGCTCGCCGCAATCATCCACGCGCCGGGAATCGAACTCTATGCCCTGGCCGTGGACGGCCGCGACGAAGGTCTGCTGGAGCTGGACTTCCGGCAGCCCGGCCACTGCGAGCTGGTCTATTTCGGCGTCACCGCCGGCTTGATCGGTACCGGTGCCGCCCGCTTCCTGATGAACCGCGCGCTGGAGCTCACATGGTCACGCGATGTCCACCGCGTCTGGGTCCACACCTGCACCTTCGATCATCCCTCCGCCGTCGCGTTCTACCAGCGCTCCGGCTTCCGCCCCTTCCGCCGCCAGATCGAGATTGCCGACGATCCGCGTCTCGACGGCGCCGCACCGCGAACTGCGGCGAGGCATGTGCCGATCATTGAGTAGTGCGCGGCGCCTCCCCACCGTCATTGCGAGGAGCCCTTGCGACGAAGCAATCCAGGCTGCCTCCGCGGAAAGATTCTGTATTGCTTCGCTGCGCTCGCAATGACCGAGCGTGGTGCTGCTGCTTCCCTTCAAGTCGACACATCAACACGCAACGGCGTCGTAGCCCGGATGAGCGAAGCGATATCCGGGGCAGCTCTTAGAGGACGTCCCCGCATGTCGCTACGCTCATGCGGGCTACTCCTCACGCACTCCTCAAAACACCTTCTGCTCCGCCCTCGCTAGCGAAAGCCCCCGCTGCATGGCGTTGAAGCACGTCAGCCCAATCTGCTCCGACCGGCACGTGAATCCCGCGCGCTGCGCCCGACGTGATCATGCACCCCGCAATTAGCTGTCGAAATTCACCGCCGTCGTGTTGGCGCCGCAGACCAGGACCGCGATGCGCTCGCCGGCCGCGGGACGATAGCGGCCGGAAAGCAGCGCGGCAAACGCGGCTGCGCCGCCGGGCTCGGCGACGAGACGCAGGCGCGACCACAGGGCGGCCTGGGCCTGCCGGATCGCCTCGTCGCTGACGAGGACGACGCGCTCGACATGGGACCGCGCAAACGGAAACATCAACGCGCCGACGCGCCGCGGCGCGAGACTGTCGGCGGCGATGCCGCCGGCCGGCGCATCGACCGGCGTGCCCGCTTCGAACGCGGCGTGCAGGGTCGGCGACTGCTCCGGCTCGACCGCGACGATGCGCGTCCGGCCGGCGTACCACGCCGCGATGCCGCCGATCAGTCCGCCGCCGCCGACCGCCACCAGCAACGTGTCGATGCCGGGCGCATCCTGCTCCAGCTCCAGGGCGACACTGCCCTGGCCGAGCAGGGTTTCGGCCTGATCATAGGCATGAACGGCCAACGCGCCGGTCCGCGCGACATGCGCTTCGCTGGCGGCGAGCGCATCGGCGTAGCGGTTGCCGGCGATCACGAGCTTTGCGCCATAGCCGCTGATGCGCTCGGCCTTGGCCGGTGAGGTGATGTCGGGCACGAAGATCGTGGCGGGAATGCCGAGCTGCTGCGCCGCGTACGCGACCGCCGCGCCGTGATTGCCTCCGGATGCCGCGACGACGCCGGCCTCCGGCACCTGCCGCAGCAGCAGATTGGCGAAAGCGCCCCGCGCCTTGAACGATCCGGAATGCTGCAGCATCTCGAGCTTGAACATGACGCGTGCCGCCGGCAGGCCGAAATCGGCGAGGTCGGCCTGAATGAGCGGCGTGCGCCTGATATGCGGACGAATGACCGCCTCGGTCGCCGCGATCCGCTCCCGATTGATGTCCATTGTCGCTGTCATGATGGCATCCCTCTTACCGCATCGGAGAGTTGACATCAATTAGGTAATTAGCAAAATGGCTAAATGAAATTTGCCGTCGCCTTGCGAGCGCTCGCCAACGAACGCCGCCTGCAAATCCTGGATTGGCTGCGGGATCCGCGAAAGCATTTCCGCGAGCAGGCCGATGGCGACCTGGTCGAGGACGGCGTCTGCGGACTGCTGATCGCCGAAAAGCTCGGCGTCAGCGCACCGACCTTGAGCGAGCACATGCGGGTGCTGACGGCGGCAAAGCTGGTGCGCGCCAAGCGCATCAAGCAGTGGACGATGTACAAGCGCAACGAAACCGCGATCGCCGCCATCAAACGCGAGATCCGAGACGGTCTTTGAGCGCGCCGCGCGTGTCTTGTGCGCGCGATGCTGTCGAGCGCGCCGTTGCATCCGGCTCAATGCTCCATGTCCAATATCTTCCTTGCGCCGCGCCGTTCTTCCCGCGGATACTGATCGGCCCCGCCTTGTCCATTGAACGAGAAGAGCGCGAACCATGTTCCTGATCGGCCAATACGATTCCCCCTTCGTCCGCCGTGTCGCGATTGCGCTGCGGCTCTATGGGCTCGCCTTCGAGCACAAGCCGTGGTCGACCTTCGGCGATGCCGAGAAGATCGCGCCGTACAATCCGCTGCGCCGCGTGCCGACCCTGGTGCTCGACGACGGCGAGGCGCTGATCGAGAGCACGATCATCCTCGATTATCTCGACGAGCTCGTCGGCGAGGGGAAGGCGATGCTGCCGCGCAGCGGCGCCGGCCGGCGCAAGCATCTGCGCATCTGCGCGCTCGCCTCCGGCCTCGGCGACAAGGCGGTCAGCCTGCTCTACGAGCGCGTTCTGCGGAAGGAGCAGCTCGCGCTCTGGGTCGAGCGCTGTCAGGCGCAGATCGCGGACGTGCTCGGCGTGCTCGAAGCCGAGTGCGTCAGGGTGACGACGCCGTACTGGCTTGGCGAGCGCATCGGTCACGCCGACATCGCAGTCGCCTGTGTCGTCCGCTTCACCCGCGAAGCGCATCCGCAGCTGTTCGATGCCGCACGCTATCCGGCGCTCAGCGCGCATACCGAGCGCTGCGAGGCGCTGGCCCCATTCCAGGAGATCGTGCAGCCGCTGGCCCCGCCGAAGGGATGAGGTCCCTTACCCTCTCCTGGAGGGGTCCGGGACGAGCGTAGCTCGCCCGTGGTCGATCGCGCGCAGCGCGAGCGGGGTGGGGTGATCTCTCACCACGGGCAGCGCTTCGGTGGAGAGACTGTCACCCCACCTCGGTCCGCATTCCGCTTCGCTGCATGCGAACCGATCCTCCCCCTCAAGGGGAGGATGGGCACCGCGCGTGTGGGACCTGAGTTGCCGGCTCCATCATTCGGGGCCCGACGTCGGCACGCACCCGAGAATGACGAAGTGTCGTGAACTATCTGCTCCGCTTCACGCCAACCTTGTCGAGATACTCGTCCAGCTCGAACCCCAGTTCCTCGGCGCGATCGAAATAGGATTCCGCTGCGTCGAGATCCTTCTCCATCCCCTCGCCGCGCGTCGCCATCACGCCGAGCGCTGCTGCGGCGCGGCCGACGCCGAGATCGGCGGCGCGCTTGTACCAGTGGACGGACTCGTTGAAATCCTGCGCAATGCCAGGCAATTGCCCGGTGGCATAGAACACGCCGAGATTGGCGCAGGCGCGCGGCTGGTCGCGTTGTCCGGCCTGCTTCAGGTAGAACACCGCCTTGCTGCGGTCGCCGATGCCTTGCATCGCATAGACGAACAGCTCGAAATAGGCATCTGCATTGCCGCGCTTCGCCGCCTCCAGATGCAATGCAAGACTTGCCGCGACGTCTTTGGGACGCCCGCGACCATTATAGGCCATCAGTCCCAGGAGATAGCGCACAGCGCCGTCGGGATCGCCACCTGCAAGCGCCTTCTGCGCATAGCCATAGGCGTCGTCATATCTCTGGAACGTCCAATAGAGATTGTAGGCGGCGAGATAGGCGCCGTAGTCCAGGCCGAGCTCAGCCGCGCGCTTGTAGGCGTCGACCGCCGCCTCGCGGTCGCGCGGCACCCCCCAGCCGTTCCACAGGCAGCGGCCATAGTCGACCCACGCGCTGGCGTGCCCGCCGAGCGCAGCTTCGTGCAGCGCCCTGGCCAGCATGCCGCGGCTCTCGACCGGCTCCTCGCCTGCCTCGATCGCCTTGAACAGGGCCACCGCAGCGGCATAGAGCTGGTCGTCGCGCGACGGCGAGCGGGGCTCGGCGAGAAGCCTTGTGACGGTTTGCATGGTTGAACGTGCGTCCGCTGGTTTCGATGGCTGCTGCGCGGCCGGCGCCATCGCCGCATCGGGTGAGGCGGCTTGACGCGAAACGGAGATCCCGCCGGCGATCACGAGGCAGAAGGCCAGGATTTCCAGACGATTGCGAATGGCACCCTCCCGCGCGCGCCGACCGCGTGTTTGTCGGTACGAGGCGCGCGCCGGTTCACGGATGGAGAGACAGCAGGGCGAGTGTCGTAGCCCGGATGAGCGAAGCGATATCCGGGAAGACCGGTCCCGCATGTCGCTTCGCTCATGCGGGCTACGCTCTTGCTCGCCTGAACGGCACCAGTGGTGTGGGACGCACCCCAAAACTGACGATGCCAGGCGGTCGGCGATGATGAAATATTACCGCTGTTTTGCCCGACGCCGCAACTTGCTTTCGGTAAGACCGAAAATTCGTCAACCCTTTCAACCCCATGCTACTGTGCATGGGGTTGTTTTCGCGTTTTTGTTTTGAAGGCGCTTATCCCGCGCCCGCGCGCTTCTTCTGCCAGACCAGATGCACCGCGCAGGTGCAGCCCGGCGGATGCGAGGCGAGGTCGTTTGACGCCTCGTCGTTCGCCGGCGTTGCCGCGAAGGCCTTGTCGGTCTGCTGCGACGGGATGTAGTTGAGCACCGGCGCGAGCCAGCGCTCGGCTTCCGCCACCGTCATGCCCTTGCGCGCCGCGTAGTCCTCGACCTGGTCGCGCTCGATCTTGCCGACCCCGAAATAAAAGCTCTCGGGGTTCGCGAAATAGAGCCCGGACACGCTGCTGCCCGGCCACATCGCAAAGCTCTCGGTCAGCTTCACGCCGGCGGTCGCTTCTGCATCGAGCAGTTCGAACAGCGTCGCCTTCTCGGTGTGATCGGGCTGCGCGGGATAGCCGGGCGCGGGACGGATGCCCTGATACTTTTCGAGGATCAGCTCGTCGTTGGAAAGCGCCTCGTCCGGCGCATAGGCCCAGAACTCGCGGCGCACGCGGGCATGCATGCGCTCGGCGAAGGCCTCGGCGAGACGGTCGGCCAGCGCCTTGCACAGGATCGAGGAGTAATCGTCGTTCGCCATTTTGAAGCGGTCGGCGACCGCGTCCTCGCCGATGCCCGCGGTGACGACGAAGCCGCCGATATAGTCGGGCACGCCGGCGGGCGCGATGAAGTCTGAAAGCGCCGCGTTGAAACGGCCCTCACGCTTCTCGAGCTGCTGCCGCAGCGTGTGCAGCGTCGCGATGCTCTTGGTACGGCTCTCGTCGGCATAGAGCACGATGTCGTCGCCTTGCGCGTTCGCCGGCCAGAAGCCGATCGTCGCACGGGCCCGGAACCATTTTTCCTTGACGATGGTGTCGAGCATCTTGCGCGCATCGTCGTAGAGCGAGCGCGCGACCTCGCCGACCTTGGCGTCGTCGAGGATGGCGGGGAAGCGCCCCGCGAGCTCCCAGGTCTGGAAGAACGGCGTCCAGTCGATATGCGGCACGAGCTCGGCGAGATCGTATGCGTCGAAGCTGCGCGTGCCGAGGAAGGTCGGCTTCACCGGCTTGTTCTTGGAAAAGTCGACCGGCACGCGATTGGCGCGGGCGGCAGCGAGCTTCAACCGCTTCTTGTCGGCCTGCGCGCGCAGATGCGCGTCGGAAATCTTGGCGTATTCGGCGCGCACCTCGGCCGCATAGGCCTCGCGTTTCTCCGGCGAGAGCAGCGAGGAGGCGACGCCGACGGCGCGGCTGGCGTCGTTGACATGCACGACCGGCCCGGCGCGATAGCTCGGGTCGATCTTCACCGCCGTATGCACGCGGCTGGTCGTGGCGCCGCCGATCAAGAGCGGCAGCTTCAGCCCTTCGCGCTGCAATTCGCCGGCGAAGAACGCCATCTCGTCGAGCGAGGGCGTGATCAGGCCTGATAGCCCGACGATGTCGGCCTTCTCCGCTTTCACCGTCTCGACGATCTTGGCGGCCGGCACCATCACGCCGAGGTCGATCACCTCATAATTGTTGCACTGGAGCACGATGCCGACGATGTTCTTGCCGATGTCGTGGACGTCGCCCTTCACCGTCGCGAGCACGATCTTGCCGGCGGACGACGAACTCTCGGTGCCGATGCCGCTCGCAAGGTTGCGCGCCTTCTCTTCCTCCATGAACGGCATGAGGTAGGCAACGGCCTGCTTCATGACGCGCGCGGACTTGACGACCTGCGGCAGGAACATCTTGCCGTCGCCGAAGAGGTCGCCGACCACGTTCATGCCCGCCATCAGCGGCCCCTCGATCACATCGAGCGGACGCGAGGAATTCTTGCGGGCCTCTTCCGTATCCTGTTCGATGAACTCGGTGATGCCGTGCACCAGCGAATGCGACAGCCGCTTCTCCACCGGCCATTCGCGCCAGGCCAGATCGGCTTCCTTGCTCTCGGTCTTCTTGCCGCGGAATTTCTCGGCGAGCGCCAGCAGCCGCTCGGAGGCGCTGGGGTCGCGGTTGAGGACGACGTCCTCGCAGGTCTGGCGCAATTCAGGGTCGATGTCGTCATAGACGATCATCTGCCCGGCATTGACGATGCCCATATCCATGCCGGCCTTGATGGCGTGATACAGGAACACCGAGTGCATGGCCTCGCGCACCGGCTCGTTGCCGCGGAACGAGAACGACAGATTGGAGACGCCGCCCGAGATGTGCGCGCCCGGCAGGTTCTGCCGGATCCAGCGCGTCGCCTCGATGAAGTCGACGCCGTAATTGTTGTGCTCCTCGATGCCGGTCGCGATCGCAAAGATGTTCGGATCGAAGATGATGTCCTCAGGCGGGAAGCCGACCTTGTTCACCAGGATGTCATAGGCGCGCTTGCAGATCTCGGTCTTGCGCGCGAAGGTATCGGCCTGGCCGACTTCGTCGAACGCCATGACGACGACGGCCGCACCGTGACGGCGGGCGATCTTCGCCTCGTGAATGAACTTCTCCTCGCCTTCCTTCATCGAGATCGAATTGACGACCGGCTTGCCCTGCACGCATTTCAGGCCGGCTTCGATCACAGAGAATTTCGAGGAGTCCACCATCACGGGGACACGGGCGATGTCGGGTTCGGCGGCAACGAGGTTCAGGAACGTCACCATCGCGGCTTCGGAATCGAGCAGGCCTTCGTCCATGTTGACGTCGATGATCTGCGCGCCGTTCTCGACCTGGTCGCGCGCGACCTGCAGCGCGGCGGTGTAGTCACCGGCGGTGATCAGCTTGCGGAAGCGGGCAGAGCCGGTGACGTTGGTGCGCTCGCCGACGTTGACGAAGGGAATGGCGTCCGTCAGCACGAACGGCTCGAGGCCGGAGAGACGCAGGCGCGGTTCGATCTCCGGCACGATGCGCGGCTTGTGCGGAGCGACCGCGGCGGCGATTGCCGCGATATGATCCGGCGTGGTGCCGCAGCAGCCGCCGACGATGTTGACGAGGCCGTCACGGGCGAATTCGCCAACGAGGCGCGCCATGTATTCCGGCGTCTCGTCGTACTGACCGAACTCGTTGGGTAGGCCGGCGTTGGGATAGGCGCACACAAGCGTGTCGGCGACGCGGCCGATATCGGCGATATGGGCGCGCAAATCTTCGGCGCCGAGCGCGCAGTTGAAGCCGATGGTGACAGGCTTTGCGTGCCGCACCGAATTCCAGAACGCTTCCGGCATCTGCCCGGACAGCAGGCGGCCGGACTTGTCGGTGATGGTGCCCGACACCATCACGGGCATGTCGATGCCGAGCTCCTCGGTGATTTCGGCGATGGCATAGAGCGCCGCCTTGGCGTTGAGCGTGTCGAAGATGGTCTCGACCAGCAAGAGGTCGACGCCGCCGTCGATCAGGCCGCGGATCTGCTCGCCGTACGACTTGCGCAAATCGTCGAAAGTGACGGCGCGGTAGCCGGGATTGGAGACGTCGGGGGAAATCGAGGCGGTCCGGTTGGTGGGACCAATGGCTCCCGCAACGAAGCGCGGCTTGCCGTCCTCGGCTTCAACGCGCCTTGCAGCATTGCCGGCGAGGCGGGCGCCTTCGCGCGCCATCTCGTAGACGATGTCGGTGAGGTCGTAGTCGGCCTGCGCGATCGACGTCGTCGAGAACGTGTTGGTTGCGACGATGTCGGCACCGGCGCGCAAATAGGCGGCGTGGATGTCCTCGATCGCCTGCGGCTGGGTCAGGATCAACAGGTCGTTGTTGCCGCGCAGGTCGCGATGGAAATCCTTGAAGCGCTCGCCGCGGAAGGCTTTCTCGTCGAACTGGAGGTTCTGGATCATCGTGCCCATGGCGCCGTCGAGCACGAGGATGCGCTCGCGCGCGGCGTTCAGCAGGGCAGTTCGCTTGGCGGAAACGGGTACGGTCATTTTCTCTTACGCAGCCTTCTGGGCGCTCTTGGCGCGAATGCCGAGCAAATGGCTGATCGCGAACACGAGATCGGCGCGGTTCATGGTGTAGAAATGGAAGGTGTCGACGCCGTGCTTGGCGAGCTTCTGCACCTGGCCGGCGGCGACCGTCGCGGCGACCAGCTTGCGCGTCTCTGCATCGCCGTCGAGGCCCTCGAATTTCGCGGCGAGCCAGTCGGGCACGGTGGTGCCGTTCCGGGTGACGAAATTGCGCGCCTGCTTGAAATTGTGCATGGGCATGATGCCCGGCACGATCGGAATGTCGATGCCGCGCGCGCGGACACGATCGAGATAGCGGAAGTAAAAGTCGTTATCGAAGAACACCTGGGTGATCGCGCGCGTCGCGCCGGCATCGACCTTGGCCTTCAGCGTGTCGAGATCGGCGTCGAAGTCGCGCGCCTCGGGGTGCTTCTCGGGATAGGCCGAGACCGACACTTCGATATCCGCGTGCCGCTTCTTGATCCCAGCGACGAGGTCCGCGGAGCTCTGGTAGCCGTCGGGATGGCTGGAGTAGGGCGTGCCGATGCCGCCGGCGGGATCGCCGCGCAAGGCCACGATGTGGCGGACGCCGACCTCGTGATAGCGGTCGACGATCTCGTCGATCTCGCCGCGCGAGGCGCCGACGCAGGTCAGATGCGCGGCCGGCAGCAGCGCGGTCTCCTTGAGGATGCGGGAGATGGTCGAATGCGTGCGCTCGCGGGTCGAGCCGCCGGCGCCATAGGTCACCGAGACGAATTTCGGATCGAGCGGGGCCAGCCGGTTGATGGTCTCCCAGAGATTGCGCTCCATCTCCTCGGACTTGGGCGGAAAGAACTCGAAGGAGATCGCAGGCCGCTTCAGGTGCCCGTCTTGCCGGTCGGCTGTCGCAGGCGTCGTCAGGTCAGTCATGGCACCACTCATCGCAAGGATCCCGCCAAGTCTTCGTGGCCGGCCGTCAGGTCAAGTTTGGAGCGGGTAAGATAGGACAAAGGCCGTCTGGCCGACAGCCCATCGGAAGTGGGAAGTAGCCCACTTCCGTTGGGCAGTGTGCTATTTTGTGCCGTTTTGAAGCTGATGTGGGATAAGGTTTGAAGTATAAATTACACAGTGATACCATAATGTTACGGGGCGCAAGATACCGCTCGAATTCATGTGGGCAGTTTGAAGATGGTGTGTACGCCGCTGTCTTTGGCCCAATACCGCGAGCTCAACTGCGCGCGCGGCGCGCACACGCCAGACCTGCGCGGCCAACCATTGCCGCCACGCAGCCCTTCACTACGTTAACGCGCCATGATCCCGCTCTCAGTCCTCGACCTCTCCGTCGTCACCACAGGCACCAAGCCGGCCGCCGCGCTGCGCAACAGCATCGACCTGGCGCGCCATGTCGATGGGCTCGGCTATGTCCGCTACTGGCTCGCCGAGCATCACAACCTTGCCTCCGTCGCAAGCCCGGCGCCCGACGTGATGATCGGGCAGATCGCGGCGGTGACGAAGCACATCCGCGTCGGCTCCGGCGGGGTGATGCTGCCCAACCACGCGCCGTTGGTCGTGGCCGAGCGCTTCAAGATGCTGGAGGCGCTGTTTCCCGGTCGTATCGATCTCGGGCTTGGCCGCGCCCCCGGTACCGACGGCGCAACCGCCTACGCGCTGCGCAGCCGGCTCGATCGCCGCGAGGGCGACGATTTCCTGGAGCGGCTGCACGAATTGATCCTGTGGCAGACCCGCGAATTCCCGTCAGGGCACCCCTATAACAACGTCGTCGCGATGCCCGACGATACCCCCCTGCCGCCGATCTGGCTGCTCGGCTCCAGCGATTATTCGTCGGAGCTCGCGGCGCAAGTCGGCATGGGCTTCGCCTTCGCGCATCATTTTGCGTCCCACGATGCGATCGATGCGATGGTGCATTACCGCAATCGCTTCCAGCCGTCGGCCTGGCGCGCGAGCCCGCATGCGATCCTCGCGGTCGCCGTCGTTGCGGCGGAGACCGACGAGGAAGCCGAAAAGCTCGCGACCTCGTTCGATCTCAATCGCCTCCGCCGCGACCGCGGCCAATATCTGCCGCTGCCGAGCGTCGAGGAGGCGCTGGCTTATCCCTATACGGATTCCGAGCGCATCTCGATCGCTCGCAACCGTTCGCGCCTGTTCGTCGGCAACCCGGCGACGGTGCAGAGGAAGCTGCAGCCGCTGATCGATGCGAGCAAGCCGGACGAGTTGATGGTGATCACCGCTGTGTATGACCACGAGGCGCGGAAGAAGTCGTATTCGCTGCTGGCGGAAGCGTTTGGGCTGGCGAAGGCTGCGTAAAAGTTCTCGTGCCCCGGACGCAGCGCAGCACGCAGTGATGCGCTGCAGAGCCGGGGCCCATCGCAGCTCTGTCAATCGCTGCTTCTGGGTTCCGGCTCGCGCTTCGCGCGTCCGGGACACGACATCAATCCTGCGTCTCGCTGAACGTCGCGCGGAAGGGGTGGCCCGGATAGACGCCGACGATGCGGAATTCGCGCGAGAAGAATTTCAGCTCCTCGATCGCGAAGGCGAGGCCCTTGTCTTCGGGATGGCCGTCGACGTCGGCATAGAACTGCGTGGCGAAGAAATTGCCGTCGACCATGTAGCTCTCGAGCTTGGTCATGTTGACGCCGTTGGTGGCAAAGCCGCCGAGCGCCTTGTAGAGCGCGGCGGGCAGGTTGCGCACGCGAAATACAAAAGTGGTGACCAGCGGGCCCGAGCCTTGGGGAGCCCATTTCGGCTCACGCGCCAGCACCACGAAGCGCGTGGTGTTGTGGGCCTCGTCCTCGATGTCCTCGGCGAGGATATCGAGGCCGTAGATCTTCGCGGCGAGGCGCGAGGCGATTGCGGCGACGGTCTTGTCCTTGCGCTCGGAGATGTCGCGGGCGCTGCCGGCGGTGTCGGCGTGCACGATCGGCTTGATGCCGAGCTTGCGGATGATGCGGCGGCACTGGCCGAGCGCATGCACATGGCTCTCGACGCTCTTGATGTCTTCGAGCTTGGTGCCCTTCACCGCCATCAGCTGATGCCGGACCGGCAAGAACCATTCGCCGATGATGAACAGGCCGGAGGCCGGCAGCAAATGATGGATGTCGGCGACGCGACCGGCGACCGAGTTCTCGATCGGGATCATGCCGAGGTCGGCCTCGCCCGACGAGATCGCCGACAGGGCGTCCTCGAAGGTGGCGCAGGGCATCGGCTCGGCGTCGGGATAGGCCTCGACGATGGCGATGTGGGAATTGGCTCCGGGTTCGCCCTGGAATGCGATCTTCATCTTGCTCATGGTCGGCCTTGTAGCAGCGGCTCAGGATTTGGAAAGGATGCTGCGCGCGGTTTCGAGATCGGGCGGCGTGTCGACGCCGCGGGGCACGCTGTCGACGATCATGATGTCGATGCGCATGCCGGCCTCCACCGCCCGGAGCTGCTCCAGGCTCTCCTGTTTTTCGAGGGGCGAGGGCGGCAGCGACACGAACCGCTCCAGCGCCGCGCGGCGATAGGCATAAAGGCCGATGTGGTGGTATCGCGGTCCGTTTCCGTACGGGGCGGTGGCGCGCGTGAAATAAAGTGCGCGCAGACGCTTCGGCCCGATCGGCGAGCCGATCGCCTTCACCACGCTCGGGGCGAGATCCTCCTCCTCGGTGTGGATCTGGGAGGCCAGCGTCACGATGTCGACCGCGGGGTCGTCAAAGGGCGGCAGCACCTCGCGGATCGTCTGCGGCGTGATGGTCGGGAAATCGCCCTGGAGATTGATCACGATCTCGACCTTGCCCGCGGGGTCGAGCTTCTGCATGGCCTCGTGGATGCGGTCCGAGCCGGAGGGGTGGTCGGCGCGGGTCATCACCGCCTCGCCGCCATGGGCCGTCACGACCGAGGCGATCTCGTCCGTGTCGGTGGCGACCGCAACCCGGCCGATGCCGGCGGCTTCCGCACGGCGCAGGACATGCACGATCATCGGCAGGCCCGCGATGTCGGCGAGCGGCTTGCCGGGCAGGCGGGTGGCGGCCATGCGGGCCGGGATCAGCACCAGGATGCGGGGATCGGTCATCGGTTCAAGGGCCTGGAAATGGAGCGTTTTCCGCGCCGAGAAATGGGGTGGGGACGGGTTCGAAGCCGGGTCGCTTATACGGGTTGCCAGACCCCGGGCAAACCGATATCTCAATGGCAAAACTCGGGGAAACAATAAGGAACGTTCTGATTCTCCCGAGGCTCGTCCTGGCGGCCGCTTGGGCCGCTGTTTCCTTCTTGCGGTGTGGGGCCTGGCCGGAAATGGACTCTTTCGAACTCAATAAAATCATGGGTGCCGTGCTTGGTACCTGTCTCTTTCTTCTGGTGACCAGCTTCACCGCCCAGGCGTTGTTCTCGCCCAAGATGCCGGAAAAGCCGGGCTTCGAGATCGCCGTGAAGGAAGACGCCGGCCACGGTAAGGAAGGCGGCGCCGCCGCGGCCTCCTCGGAGCCGATCGAGAAACTGCTGCAGACTGCCTCCGTCGAGAAGGGCGCTGCCGCCGCCAAGAAGTGCGGCGCCTGCCACACCTTCGAGAAGGGCGGCCCGAATCGCGTCGGTCCGAACCTCTATGGCGTCGTCGGCGAGGCCAGGGGCCAGGGCCGCAACGGCTTCAACTTCTCGGCCGCGATGAAGGGCAAGGGCGGCACCTGGACCTTCGACGACCTCAACAAGTTCATCGCCAATCCGAAGGGCTTCATCCCGGGCACCGCGATGGGCTTCGCCGGAATCCCGAAGGATTCCGAGCGCGCCGACGTCATCGCCTATCTGAACTCGCTGTCGGAGCATCCGCAGCCGCTGCCGACGGCGTCGAAATAAGGCTTCAAGAACCGATTTTGGAAGATGCGGCCAGGCTGAAAAGCCTGGCCGTTTCCTTATGCGGGCCTCGCGAGCTCGTTATCGGGGCGTTTGGCCGCATCCGGGAGGCCGTCCGGCCTTCCAACATGAGGAAAAAGCAACATATTCCGTCGAAACCTCGCCTATATTGGGACCTTAAAGGAGTAGCCTCCTTCAAGACAGGACTATTGATTTGGCCATTACCCGACGCGATCTCCTGCTCACTGGCACTGCTGCCGCAGCGCTCCCCGCCCTCGGTTCCGTGGCGGGCGTTCCCGTCATCGGTGCGGCACAGGCGCAATCGGCGAGCGAGCTGCCTTCAAATGGGTTGCCTTGGCGCCATGCGCTGTCGCTGTTTGGCAAGGTCAAGTACCCCGCCGACTTCAAGCGCTTCGAC
Organism: Bradyrhizobium huanghuaihaiense; assembly: GCF_025200885.1. Taxonomy (NCBI): domain Bacteria; kingdom Pseudomonadati; phylum Pseudomonadota; class Alphaproteobacteria; order Hyphomicrobiales; family Nitrobacteraceae; genus Bradyrhizobium; species Bradyrhizobium huanghuaihaiense. The sequence continues at coordinate 1,715,848 of NZ_CP104172.1, forward strand.
TACGTCAATCCGGAAGCCCCGAAGGGCGGCGTCGCGCGCCAGATCGCCGTCGGCACATTCGACAATTTCAACATCGTCGTGTCTGGGGTGAAGGGCCAGGTCTCCGGAGCGGTCGCGTTCATCTACGAATCCCTGCTGACGCCTGCGCTCGACGAAGTCTCGACCGAATATGGCGCGCTGGCCGAAGCCGTCAGCCACCCCGACGATTTCTCCTTCGTCACCTATCGCTTGCGAGCGCAGGCCAAATGGCACGACGGCAAGCCCGTCACCGTCGAGGACGTGATCTTCTCGCTCGATTCCTTCAAGAAGCATCACCCGATGTATTCGGCCTATTACAGTCATGTCGTGAAGGCCGAGAAGGTCGGCGAGCGCGAGGTGAAGTTCGTGTTCGACGCGCCGGGCAATCGCGAATTGCCGCAGATCGTGGGGCAGCTCACGGTTCTGCCGAAGCATTGGTGGGAGGGGACCGACGCGCAGGGCCGCAAGCGCGATGTCTCCGCGACCACGCTGGAAGTGCCGCTCGGCTCCGGGCCCTACAAGGTCAAGGAATTCGTCGCCGGACGCTCGATCGCGCTGGAGCGCGTCAAGGATTATTGGGGGCGCGACCTGCCCGCCAATGTCGGCCGCAACAATTTCGACGAGCTGCGTTACGAGTATTTCCGCGACGCCACCGTGGCGATCGAGGCCTTCAAGGCCGATCAGGTCGATTGGCGCACCGAGAACAGTGCGAAGAGCTGGGCGACGGCCTACGACTTCCCGGCCGTGGCAGAAAAGCGCGTGATCCTCGAGGAGTTCGCCAATCGCAGCTCGGGCGTGATGCAGGCTTTCGTCCCGAACCTGCGCCGCGCCAAGTTTGCGGATCCCCGCGTACGTCGTGCGCTCAACTACGCGTTCGACTTCGAGGAGATGAACAAGCAGATCTTCTACGGGCAGTACAAGCGCATCAGCAGCTATTTCGACGGCATCGACGAGCTCATGGCGACCGGATTGCCTCAGGGCAAGGAACTCGAAATCCTCGAGACCGTTCGTGCCGAAGTGCCGCCCGAAGTCTTCACGACAGCCTACACCAATCCGGTCGGCGGCAGTCCCGAAGCCGTGCGCGATAATCTGCGCGAGGCGCTGCGCCTGTTCAAGGAGGCCGGCTATGAGGTGCGCGACCGCAAGCTGATCGACGTCAAGACCGGCGCACAGTTCTCGCTGGAATTGCTGAACCAGGATCCGAGCTTCGAGCGGGTCACGCTGTTCTACAAGCCGTCGCTGGAACGGCTCGGCATCGCCGTGAGCGTGCGAACGGTCGACCCGACCCAATACGAGAACAGGACGCGCGAGTGGGATTTCGACGTCGTCACCAACTCTTGGGGCGAGTCGCAATCGCCAGGCAACGAGCAGCGCGAGTTCTGGTCGTCCAAGTCGGCCGATATTGCCGGCTCGCGCAATATCACAGGCACCAAGAATCCGGCGGTCGACAAGCTGATCGAGCGGCTGATCTACGCCAGGGATCGCGACGATCTCGTCGCGGCCACCAAGGCGCTTGACCGCGTGCTGCTGTGGAATCACTACGTCGTGCCGCAGTGGACCTACACCAAGGTGCGCACCGCGCGCTGGGATCGCTTCGGCCGGCCATCGGAACTGCCCAAGTACGGTCAGTCCGGCTTCCCATTCATCTGGTGGTACGACGCAGATAAGGCGGCACGGATCGCAAAGAAATCGTGAAGGATATCCTCCGCATGGCGCAGCTTTCACGCCGGCATGTGCTGGCCTTAAGTGCCGGCGGTGCACTCAGCGCCGCCCTGTCGCGCGGCGCGGCGGCGTCGGAAGGGCCGGCCGAAGCCCACGGCATCTCCGCCTTCGGCGATCTCAAATATCCCGCCAACTTCCACCATTTCGACTACGTCAATCTGGACGCGCCGAAGGGGGGCACCTTCTCGCTCATCCCGTCGGTGCGCGCCTACAACCAGTCCTACCAGACCTTCAACTCGCTCAATGCCTACATCCTGAAGGGCGACGGCGCGCAAGGCATGGACATGACGTTCGTGCCGCTGATGGTGCGTGCAAATGACGAGCCTGACGCGATGTACGGGCTGGCCGCCAAATCCGTGCAGATCTCGCCGGACAAGCTGGTCTATCGCTTCACCATGCGGCCTGAGGCGAAATTCCACGACGGCAGCAAGCTCACCGCCCACGATGCAGCGTTTTCGCTGACGGCGCTGAAGACCAAGGGGCACCCGCTGATCATCGTGCAGATGCGCGACATGGTCAGTGCGGAAGTTCTCGACGATGCGACGCTCGTCGTCACCTTCGCCAAAGGTCGCGCGCGCGACGTGCCGCTCTATGTCGCGGGCCTGCCGATCTTCTCCAAGGCGTATTATGCGTCCCGCCCGTTCGACGAGTCGTCGCTGGAGATCCCGTTGGGCTCGGGCCCGTACAAGGTTGGCAGATTCGAGGTCAATCGTTACATCGAATACGAGCGGGTGAAGGACTGGTGGGCCGCCGATCTGCCGGTATGTCGCGGCAGCTACAATTTCGACGTCGTGCGCTACGAATTCTATCGCGACCGCGATGTCGCTTTCGAGGGCTTTACTGGCAAGAATTATCTCTACCGCGAGGAATTCACCTCCCGCATCTGGGCGACGCGCTACGACTTTTCGGCGGTGAAGGACGGGCGCGTCAAGATGGAGGTCGTGCCCGACGATACGCCGTCCGGTGCGCAGGGCTGGTTCATCAACACGCGGCGCGACAAGTTCAGGGATCCGCGCGTGCGCGAGGCGCTGATCAACGCGTTCGATTTCGAGTGGACCAACAAGACCATCATGTACGGGGCCTATGCCCGTACGGTGTCGCCATTCCAGAATTCTGACCTGATGGCCAGCAACGAGCCTCCATCGCCGGAGGAGCTGAAGCTGCTGGAGCCGTTCCGCGGCCAGGTTCCCGAGGATGTGTTCGCGGCGCCGTTTACCCCGCCGGTCTCCGACGGCTCCGGGCAGGATCGCAGCCTGCTCCGCAAGGCGCAGCAACTGCTGAACGAGGCCGGCGTGCCGATCAAGGACGGCAAGCGGGTGCTGCCGAACGGCGAGGTGTTCAAGATCGAGTTCCTGCTGGACGAGCCTTCGTTCCAGCCGCACCACGCGCCTTACATCAAGAATCTGGGCACTCTCGGCATCGAGGCGAGCGTGCGCGTCGTCGACGCCGTGCAGCACAAGGCGCGCCAGGAAGATTTCGACTTCGACATGACCATCCAGCGCTTCAGCATGTCGGCGACGCCGGGCGATGCCATGCGCGCATTCTTCTCGTCGCAGGTTGCGAACACCAAGGGCTCTTACAATCTCGCGGGCGTCGCCAGCCCGGCCATCGACGCCATGGTCGAGAAGCTCATGGCCGCCGACAGCCGCGAGGAACTGACCGTCGCCTGCCGTGCGTTCGATCGTTTGTTCCGCGCCGGCCGCTATTGGGTGCCGCAATGGTATAACAAGACGCACCGGCTGGCTTATTGGGATCAGTTCGGTCACCCCCAGAAGCTGCCGCGTTACGCCAACGGTGTCGGTGCTCCCGACATCTGGTGGTATGATGGCGCCAGGGCGGCCAAGCTCGAGCAGACGAAATAATCATGAGCGCCTATATCGCCCGCCGTCTCCTTCTGATGATCCCGACCCTGCTCGGGATCCTCTTCGTCTCCTTCGTCGTGGTGCAGTTCGCGCCGGGCGGTCCGGTCGAGCGTGTGATCGCGCAGCTCTCGGGTGCCGACACTGGCGGAACGTCGCGCATTTCGGGCGGTGGTGATTTTGCGCAGCGCGCGCCGGGGCAGGTCGGTGCCGGCGGCGATGCCATCAACTCGAAATATCGCGGGGCGCAGGGTCTCGACCCTGATTTCATCAAGAAGCTGGAGGCGCAGTTCGGCTTCGACAAGCCGGCACCGGAGCGCTTCGCGCTGATGGTGTGGAACTTTGCCCGCTTCGATTTCGGCAAGAGCTATTTCCGCGACGTCAGCGTGCTCCAGCTCATCAAGGAGAAGCTGCCGGTCTCGATCTCGCTCGGGATCTGGCTGACGCTTCTGACCTACCTGATCTCGATCCCGCTCGGCATTCGCAAGGCCGTGAACGACGGCGCACGGTTCGACACCTGGACCTCGACCGTGCTCGTGCTCGGCTATGCCATTCCCGGCTTCCTGTTCGCGATCCTCCTGATCATCCTGTTTGCCGGCGGCTCGTTCTTCAACTGGTTCCCGCTGCGCGGACTGACCTCGGACGGCTGGTCGCAATTTCCCTGGTACTGGAAGATCATCGATTATTTCTGGCACCTGACGCTGCCGCTGATCGCCATGGGGTTAGGTGCGTTCACCACCATGACGTTCCTGACCAAGAACTCGTTCCTGGACGAGATCCGCAAGCAATACGTCATGACCGCGCGCGCCAAGGGCTGCAGTGAGAACCGGGTGCTCTACGGCCACGTCTTCCGCAACGCCATGCTGATCGTGATCGCCGGCTTCCCCGGGACCTTCATCCACGCCTTCTTTTCCGGCTCGCTTCTGATCGAGACCATCTTCTCGCTGGACGGACTGGGGCTGCTCAGCTTCGAGAGCGTGCTCAACCGCGACTATCCCGTGGTGTTCGGCACGCTCTACATCTTTTCGCTGGTCGGACTCGTGATCAACCTGATCTCCGACCTGACCTATATGTGGATCGACCCCCGCATCGATTTCGAGGCACGGGAGGTCTGATGACGATCACCGCGCCGACGCCGATCGAAACCACAGCGAAGTCGCCGCTCGGCGATGTCGTTCCGATCACGCGCAAGCCGTTCGCCCCATCGCCGCTGAACAAGCGGCGATGGCAGAACTTCAAGGCCAACCGCCGCGGCTACTGGTCGTTCTGGATCTTCATCATCCTGTTTGTGGTCTCGCTGTTCGCGGAGCTGATCGCCAACGATCGGCCGTTCCTGATCAAGTTCGACGGCCGCCTGTATTGGCCCGCCTTCGTGACCTATTCGGAGACGACCTTCGGCGGCGATTTCGAGACGGCGGCCGACTACCGCGACCCCTATTTGCAGAAGCTGATCAAGGACAAGGGCGGCACCATCGTCTGGCCGCTGATCCGTTACTCCTACGACACGCACAATCTCGACTTGCCGACACCGGCGCCGTCGCCGCCGACCTGGATGCTGACGGAGAAGCAATGCCAGCCGGTGGTGGAGAAGAAGGGGCTGAAGAGCTGCCGCGATCTCGAATACAACTGGCTCGGCACGGACGATCAGGGCCGTGACGTGGTGGCGCGGCTGATCTACGGCTTCCGGATCTCCGTGCTTTTCGGCCTTTGCCTCACCATCGTCTCGTCCATCATCGGCATCGCGGCGGGCGCGGTGCAGGGCTATTTCGGCGGCCGGGTCGACCTCATCTTTCAGCGCTTCATCGAGATCTGGACGGCGATTCCTTCGCTCTATCTTCTCCTGATCCTGTCCTCGGTGCTCGTGCCCGGCTTCTTCGTGCTGCTCGGCATCCTCCTGCTGTTCTCCTGGGTCTCGCTGGTCGGTCTGGTGCGGGCTGAGTTCCTGCGCGGGCGCAACTTCGAATACATCCAGGCGGCGCGGGCGCTCGGCGTCTCCAACCCGGTCATCATGTTCCGCCACCTGCTCCCGAACGCGATGGTCGCGACCATGACCTTCCTGCCGTTCATCGTGTCGAGCTCGGTGATGACGCTGACGGCGCTCGATTTCCTCGGCTTCGGCCTGCCGCCGGGATCGCCTTCGCTCGGCGAATTGCTGTCGCAGGCCAAGGCCAATGTGCAGGCGCCCTGGCTCGGCTTCTCCGGCTTCTTCTCGGTCGCGATCATGCTGTCGCTTTTGATCTTCATCGGCGAAGCCGTGCGCGACGCCTTCGATCCGCGCAAGACGTTCAGGTAAGGCCAATGGACGCGATCAACCAGCCCCTGCTCAGCGTGCGCGATCTCTCGGTGGCCTTCCACCAGGGCGGCGCGACGACGCTCGCGGTCGACAAGGTCTCGTTCCAGATCAAGCGCGGCGAATGCGTTGCGCTGGTCGGCGAATCCGGCTCTGGCAAGTCGGTCAGCGCGCTGTCGATTCTCAAGCTCCTGCCGTATCCGAATGCCTCCCATCCCTCGGGCAGCATCCGCTTCAAGGGGCAGGAGCTGATCGACCAGTCCGAGCAGCAGATGCGGGAGATCAGAGGCAGCGACATCTCGATCATCTTCCAGGAGCCGATGACCTCGCTCAATCCGCTGCACACGATCGAGGCGCAGATCGGCGAGATCATCCAGCTGCACAATCCGACCAGCAATGCCGAGGCGCGCAAGCGGACGCTGGAGCTGCTGACGCAGGTCGGCATCCCCGAGCCCGAGACGCGGCTGAAGAGCTATCCGCACCAACTCTCCGGCGGCCAGCGCCAGCGCGTGATGATCGCGATGGCGCTCGCCAACGAGCCGGACCTGTTGATCGCGGACGAGCCGACGACGGCGCTCGACGTCACCGTGCAGGCGCAGATCCTGGCGCTGCTCGCCGAGATCCGCTCGCGGCTCGGCATGAGCCTGCTCTTCATCACCCACGATCTCGGCATCGTGCGCCGTATCGCCGACACGGTCTGTGTCATGAAGGGCGGCGTGATCGTCGAGCAGGGGCCGGTCGAGCAGGTCTTCAAGACCCCGAAGCATCCCTATACGCGCGACCTGCTCGCGGCCGAGCCCAAGCCCGATCCGGCGCCGCCGCAGCCGAATGCGCCGGTGGTGATGTCGGCCGATGACCTGAAAGTGTGGTTTCCGATCAAGCGCGGCCTGATGCGCAAGACGGTCGGCCACATCAAGGCGGTCGACGGCGTCAGCGTCACCGTGCGCAAGGGCGAGACGCTCGGCGTGGTCGGTGAGTCAGGCTCGGGCAAGACCACGCTGGGGCTGGCGCTGCTGCGGCTGATCTCCTCGAACGGCCGTATCGTGTTCCTCGGCAGTGACATCCAGGGCCTGCGCTTCAAGGAGATGCGCCCCTTCCGGCGCGACATGCAGATCGTGTTCCAGGATCCGTTCGGCTCGCTCAGCCCGCGCATGTCGGTCGCCGACATCATTGCCGAAGGCCTCTCAGTGCATCAGCCGAAGCTGTCGGGCGAGGAACGCGAGGCGCGCGTCGTCAAGGCGCTCGAGGATGTCGGGCTCAATCCGGATACGCGTTTCCGCTATCCGCACGAATTCTCCGGCGGCCAGCGCCAGCGCATCAGCATCGCGCGCGCGGTGGTGCTGGAGCCGGATTTCGTCGTGCTGGACGAGCCGACCAGCGCGCTCGACATGCTGTTCCAGGCGCAGATGGTGGAACTGCTGCGCGAGCTCCAGCGCAAGCGCGAGCTGACCTACATGTTCATCTCGCACGACTTGCGCGTCGTCGCCTCGCTCGCCAGCCACCTCATCGTGATGCGCGGTGGCAAGGTGGTGGAGGAAGGCCAGGCCGCCGAGCTGTTCAAGAACCCGAAGACGGATTACACGCGCGCCTTGTTTGCGGCGGCGTTCCGGCTGGAGACGGCGGGCAACGGGGCAGTGGCGACATAACGTTCGTCATTCAGGGGGCGCGCGTAGCGCGTCCCCTGGGATGCTTCTGTTTGTAGCGAAAGCGGGTTTGCACCTACCAGTCGAGTTGATCTACGCGGCGCGTTCCTTGTCGCGTTCCTCGACCGTGGTCGCTGTTTCTTCCAGCTTCTTTTCGTAATTGCCCGCGAACTTCTCGATACTATCGGCCCACATCCTCAGCATCGAGGCCTGAAAGTGGATTATCGGCTTCAAGGCATTCATGCCGATTGCTGTCGTTGCGGCGATGCGCCGTTGTGGATCGCGCGCGAGATCGTTTGCGGTAGGGATCTTGTCTGCCATCGTATTCGTTCCTTCGCTCTGGGTGTTATGGCCTAAAGTCACCTCTCCGGTTGTGAATGCGTGCTTCCAAGCACTCGGCCAAGACTTGGTCTGCCGCGAGGCGCGCGCATTGGTCGTCATGCAGTTCATCCAATTTTTTCAAATAAGCGACTGCGGCTATTTGCAAGAGATCGAAGTCATCTTCGCCGATATCGCGAAGATTGGCGATGTAGCGGTCGAGGGCGGAACGCCTGTTATCATTCTCGCTGATGCCGCTATGGAGCAGCAAATAGTTCCGCCAAGCGAATGCACACGCGCCTTCTCTGGCCTGAGAACTCATGGGACCTCTCTAAGCCAGAGAAAGATCGACGGCGCGTTTCGTTCCGCAAATCTCTCAGTTGTAACGTTGTTCCGTAGCTGCGCCGCGAGGTGCCTGTTAGTCGCCCGAATGATCGTGCGCGTGTTCCCTGGAAATGAGCCTGGGGAACGTACGAGACTTCTGGCTATCTGCGTTGGAGTGTCGCAGTCGGCTTCGCCCAAATATATCGACATACGCGGTAATATCCGACCCAAGCACTTGCCGCGGAGGCGGTGATGGTTTTGAAGCTGTCTTCGGTTACTGTTGCCTTGCTGCTGGTTGGAGCAACAGTGCTCTTGATCGCAAGCCGGCCACCTGCGTGGATACTGCTGCTGCTCGGTTCCTTCGCGCTGGCGGCGCTGTATATCGTCGCGAGAACGAGGTCGCGTTACGATCCGCTCGATCCACGCTTCGGCAGCTGCATCCCTCCGATTTCCAAGCCGAAGACCAGCACCGGCAACGTGCCGAAGCAGCATAGCGATGTCTGAGATCCATCAGATGCGGATCCGCTTCGGGCCCAACCCTACAGCCGCTTGATCGCCGCGACTTCGCTGCCGGCCTGCTTGATCCGCGCAATCGCCGGCTCGATCGGCTCAATCACCGTGGCCATGTGATGCGCGTTGGCGTGAACCATGGTGCTGGCATCGCGCACGATGGCGACATGCCCTTTCCAGAAGATCAGGTCGCCGCGTTGCAGCTTGCTCCGCTCATGTGTCTCGAGTGCGCGGCCGAGTCCCGCCAGCTGCATGTCGCTGTCGCGCGGACAGCCGATGCCGGAAGCGGTCAACGACACCTGCACGAGGCCCGAGCAGTCGATGCCGAGGCTGCTCTTGCCGCCCCACAGATAGGGCGTGCCGATGAAGCGCTCGGCGACAGCAACGAAATCCGGCTCACGATGATCAAGCGGGACGAGGTGCGTCTTTGGCACGAAGGTCCCGTCGCGCGTCACGGCGAAGCTGCCGTCCTCGCGTGCCACCACGAGCTTCGAGCCCAGTACGAGCGTGGCGGCCGGCGGCAGTTTGATGGAAGGACCGGGGAAGGCCAACGTCCGCAGCGCGCCGACCTTGTGCGTCGGCGCGGCCGCCGGTTTCATCAGCCCGGCATCCGGCAGCCAGCCGACATAACCGTCGGCATTGAGCTGGCCCCAGGCCCAGCCTTCGCCGTTGCGATCGTAGACCGTGACGCGCTCGCCGCGCAGTGCCTCTGTCATCAGCATCGCGCCTGAGGACGACTGCTCGCGCACGGAAGCGATCGGTTCGACCACCTCGAACTCTTCACCCTCGACGAAGCGGTCCGCCTCGACCTTGCCTTCGAGGTATTTGGCGGCGAGGTCGCCCCGCGCCGGCGTCAGCCTTGGATCGTATCCTGGATCACGCATAGCGCTCGCTCAACAAGGCGTAGATGGCGCGTGCGGCCTGGCACTCGCCGCCTTCGGGCCGCGCCGGTTTTGCCGACGGTGTCCAGCCATAGATGTCGACATGGAGCCAGCTTCCGGCCTGCTCGACGAAGCGTTGCAGGAACAGCGCGCAGGTGATCGAGCCGGCAAAACCGCCTGACGGCGCGTTGGTGATGGTGGCGGTCTTGGAATCAAGCCACGCATCGTAAGGGGGCCACAGCGGCATGCGCCACAACGGATCGTTCTCCTTCACCGCGCAGCGCGCGACCTCGGCGGCCAGCGTCTCATCATTGGTGTAAAAGGGCGGTAAATCCGGTCCCAGCGCGACGCGCGCGGCACCGGTCAGCGTGCCCAGATCGATCAGCAGATCTGGCTTCTCCTCGTCCGCCAATGCCAATGCATCGGCGAGCACCAGACGTCCTTCCGCATCGGTGTTGCCGATCTCGACCGTGATGCCCTTGCGCGAGGTAAAGATGTCGAGCGGGCGGAAGGCGTTGCCGGAGACCGCGTTTTCCACCGCCGGGATCAGCACGCGCAGCCGCACCTTCAGCCTCGCGTCCATCACCATGCGCGCCAGCGCCAGCACGTTGGCGGCGCCGCCCATGTCCTTCTTCATGATCAGCATGCCGCTCGACGGCTTGAGGTCGAGCCCGCCGGTGTCGAAACACACGCCCTTGCCGACCAGCGTCACCTTGGGATGATCAGGATCGCCCCAGCCGATATCGATCAGCCGCGGTGCGCGGTCGGAGGCCATGCCGACGGCATGGATCAGCGGAAAGTTCTTCTCCAGGTCTTCACCGATGGTGCAGGCAAAGCTCGCGCCGAATTCGGTGGCGAGCGCTTGCGCGGCCGCGGCGAGCTGCTCCGGACCCATGTCGTTGGAGGGCGTGTTGATGAGATCGCGCGCCAGCATCGCAGCGTCCGCGATGCGATCGATCTCGGCGGCGTCGACGCCGTCGGGCGGCACCAGGCGGACCTCGGGCCTTTCGGCCTTGCGGTAGCGGGAAAAGCGGTAGCACCCCAGTGCAAAAGCGAGCGCCGCCAGCCGCGCATCGTGCGGCGCATTGGCGAAGCGATAGGTCCCCGGCGGCAACAGGCCGGGCAGGGCGCCCGGCCGGAACAGGTCGCGCGATCTTGCTCCTTCGTCCTCGAGGCCGAACAGCACTTGTGCGATCGCCCCATCGGATGCGGGCAGCGCGAGATAACCGCCGGGCTTGGCGGAATAAGCGCTGGCGGTCGCGAACTGGCGTTGCGCCGGCGACAGCGTCTCACGCAACCCTTCCCAGCTCGACTTGGTGACGAAGGTGATCGGAATGGCGGTTGAGGACGTCTCGAAGACAGAGGGCATTGGCGGGTGTCCGGATCGTCAGGTCAGGCAGGTCATGCGAACTCCAGAAGACTTCGCAGAGTTTTGCCGTGGCCGCAATCGGCTTTGCCGTCACCGCTCAGTGAGCCGCTACTCGCAGCAAGTGGGCCATGCTAGGTTCCGGCAATGGCTGTCAGGTGTACGGAGATCGCCGGCAGCCGAAAGGCGAGGCCTGCCGGGAGGAAATGCAATGGAATTTCTGTGGAGCGTGGTCACATTCATCGGCCAGGCCGTCGAGGCGATCTTTGGCTATGTCGAGCATCATCATTGGATCTTTGCCTTCCTTGCCGGCGGCTACGTCTTTTATCTTCACGATCGCTCCGTCCACGCACGCTTCGATGCGCTCGACAAGCGCGTCGACGAAATCCGCAAGCGGCTGGCCATCGAATATTGATCGGACGAAACGAAACCGCTGTGCGGGAGCTCTCGTATCCACGTTGAGAACTGCCGTTCACGAGAGCGCGGTCGCAGGGCTTTACTAGCGCTGCGGTTGTGGCACTATTGGTGAGCATTTTAGATTGTGCCGTGCATTTCTGCACGCATCGAGCGCAGGAATGCGGTTGCCCGGGTGATCCTTGCCCGGGCTGAGACCGGCATCAAGCTATTCGTCGAAGGCAATTTCTGAAGGCAATTTCTCTCATCGTTTTGGGCGGCGCAGCATTCGCAATGAGCGGCGCAAAATGGATAGATCGTTCGTTATTGCGCAGATCTCCGACCTGCATCTGGACGGGTCAGGCCGGCTGCTCGCGACGATCGAGGCGCTTGGCACTGCTCTGCGCGAGAGCATGGCGGATTTCGCCGACGTTCCCGATCGCATCCTGCTGATCACCGGCGATCTCGTCGACGATCCAACGCCGCGCGCGCTCGACGAAGCGCTCGCGGTCATCGCGTCCTTCCGGCAGACCGGGCTGTTCACCGACATCCAGGCGGTCGCCGGCAATCACGACGTCAAGCGGGCGAGCCAGCGTGCGGGCCGTCACGACGTCTACGATTACCTGCATCTGCCGCGGAGCTCGAAGAGCGTCTACTACCGCCAGGCCGGCCTTGATCTGGTACTGCTGGATTCAAATCGCGCAAGCCTCACGACGCTGGCGAGCGGCACGATCGACCAGAGCTCCTACAGCGCCATGGTCGCCGATTCCGCCCGGCTGAGTGTCGAGCTTGCAGGCAGCCTTGGATCGGCGGGACGCGCCGATTATTTCGAGCCGGCCGAAAACCTGGTGCGGGTGCTGGCGATGCACCATCATCCGCTGCCGCAGGCGACCGGCGAGGCAAAGCGGTTCCTCGGCGCTCCGGACGAGCCGCTGATGTATCTCGCCGCGCCCGCGACCTTCCTTGAAGCGGCGACCTCGCTCAACGTCGATCTGGTCCTGCACGGTCACCGGCATGTCGAGGGACTGACCCGCTATTCGATTCCCGATCCGCGCGCGATGCGGAGCAACGGCAGTGAAGCGTTCTGGCGCACCGTCTACGTGCTGTCCTGTCCGTCCTCGACCGGGCAGGGCGGCGACGATGCCGGATTCAACATCATCCATTTTGGCCCAATGTCCGATGCCGGCAATTCGGACTATGGATTTGCGATCGCGCGCCATTCGCGGCCGCGCATTGGTGGCGGCTTCCGCCTGCTCGACTCGAACCTGCCGGACGGCGTCATCCGCCTGCCGGCAGGGCGGGATTATTCCCGCGATCCCGCCGTCCAGACGGCGATCGAGATTGCTTCAATCGCGACACTGAGGCGGGATCTGGTGGCGGCGCTGGCGCGCCGGCTCCTGATGCGCCGTGCCTTCTACGCCGACGGCGAGCCGGCTTCGGTGAATGCGCTCCACGCCTATCTGGTCACCTCTCAGGCCTGGGCCGATCTCGACCGCAAGTTCTCGAGGTCGGGGACCAGGCATGGCGCCGACGCGGTTGCCGCGGTGGCGCTACTGCTGCGCCGGTTGGTCGAGCAATCCGCCGGCGTGCTCGGCATCGATCAGCTTCAGCTCGACGAGCTCCTTGCGCGGCGTGTGGTCAGCCGTGAGGATCTCCGGCGCGAATGCCAGGGAATGCCACGCACGGGTACCGAGGCCGAGGCGCAGGTGCTGCAACTGCTGCGGGACATCAACGCGCAAATGAAGGAGCTCGGCCTCGATCTGGGGCTCGGTGGCGAGGCCCCGCCACCGACGCCGCCATGAGGGCCCGGCGTTAACCGGCCATTAGGGTTAACAGTCTATTGCTGGCGCGTTCGGCTCGATCCATCCGCTCGAGAGTCAAAGCGTCATGCGTCAACGGTTCAGTCCTGCCCGGCTTCTTGCGTCTGCCTCTCTCGTCGCGATGGTGGCGGTCAGCCTCGGCGGCTGCACGGCAATGTCAAAGCTCTCCGACGTCACCGGCTCGATCGGGTCGGCCGGGTCGCGCGCGGAGGCCGCGCCCACCGATCCCGCGCGCGCCGTCGAGGTCTATGGCGAGGGCTACCGTGCCAATCCCAAGGACGCCGAGGCCGCGCTTGGCTATGGCCAGGCCCTGCGCGCCAACGGCCAGCGCGCCCAGGCCGCCGCCGTGCTCGAGCAGGCGACCATCGCCAATCCCGGTAACAAGGCGCTGCTCGCCCAGTACGGCCGCGCGCTCGCCGACAACGGCAATTTCCAGCAGGCCTTCGACGTATTGTCGAAGGCGCATTCGCCCGACAATCCGGACTGGCGCCTGCTCTCGGTGCAGGGCACGGCGCTCGATCAGATGGGCCGTCACGAGGAGGCGCGCTCGTATTATGCGAGCGCACTGAAGATCGCACCGGGCGATCCCGGCGTGCTCTCCAATCTCGGCCTGTCCTACATGCTGTCGAAGGACCTGCCCAAGGCCGAAGAGGCACTGCGGCAGGCCTATGCATCGCCGCGGGCCAGTAGCCGGGTGCGGCAGAATCTCGGCCTGGTCGTCGGTCTCCAGGGCCGCTTCGCCGAGGCCGAGACCATCGTGAAGGCGGACCTGCCGCCGGACCAGGCCGCGGCCAATGTCGCCTATCTCAAGGACATGCTGAACCGCAGCGAGGGCCAGCGCGGCGCGCCGAAGCGGACGCCGGTCGCCTCGCTCAGCCAGTCCGACTGATCGCCCCGCATTATCTCGTCCTGATTGCCGAGGCGGACCGCACGCGGTCCGCCTTTCGCGTCACTGCAGCTCGGAGATCTTGATGCCGGTCGGCCCGAGAATGACGACGAACAGCACCGGCAGGAAGAACAGGATCATCGGCACCGTCAGCTTCGGCGGCAGCGCGGCGGCCTTCTTCTCTGCCTCGTTCATGCGCATGTCGCGGTTTTCCTGCGCCATGACGCGCAGCGAGTGCCCGAGCGGAGTGCCGTAGCGTTCCGCCTGCTGAAGCGCGAGACACACCGATTTGACGCCCTCGAGCCCGGTGCGCCGCGCCAGGTTCTCGTAGGCCACCTTGCGGTCCTGCAAATAGGAGAGCTCGGCGGTGGTCAGCGCGAACTCTTCCGACAGCGCGATCGACTGGCCAACGATCTCGGTGGCGACCCGCCGGAACGCCATTTCGACCGACATGCCGGATTCGATGCAGATCAGCAGCAGGTCGAGCGCGTCGGGAAAGGCGCGCCTGATCGAGAGCTGACGCTTGGAGATCGCGTTCTTGAGGAACAGCATCGGCGCCTGCAGGCCGGCATAGGCGGCGCCGATGCAGATACCGATCTTGACCGGCAGCGGCTTGTCCATGTGCGCGATCAGGAACACGTACAGGATCGAGCCCATGAACAGCACGAGCGGAGCGACCATGCGCGCAAACAGGAAGGTGATGTAGGGCGCCTGGCCGCGGTAGCCCGCCATGATGAGCTTGTCGCGGGCGGCTTCCTGCGCGAGCCATTTGGTGAGGTTGAAGTCCTCGACGACCTTGGAGACGATCTGCTTCGGCGTCTGGCGCAGCGAGACCTTTTCGTTCTTGTTGAGGCGGTCGCGCTCGCGCTGCCGGATGCGTTCGCGTTCGCTTGCCACCGCCTTCATGCGCTTGGAGAGGCCTTCGCCGGCGAACAGCGGCATCACCAGCGTGTAGACGGTGGCGCTGGCGGCGATGGCCGCCAGCAGCATGGTCATGAAGCGGACGTCATGAAGTTTCGAAACGAGAAATTCGACCATACGCCACCGTCAGAAATCGAAGTTGATCATCTTCTTCATCACCAGGATGCCGATCGACATCCAGATGACGCAGCCGACCAGCATGAGCTGGCCGGTAGGATGGGTCCACAGCAGCGAGATGTAGTGCGGTGTCGTGAGATAAACGAGGAACATCACGATCGGCGGCAGCGAGCCGATGATGCCGGCCGAGGCCTTGGCTTCCATCGACATCGCCTGGATCTTTTCCTTCATCTTCTTGCGGTCGCGCAGCACCTTGGAGAGGTTGCCGAGCGCTTCGGAGAGATTGCCGCCCGACTTCTGCTGGATCGAGATGACGATCCCGAAGAAATTGGCTTCCGGCAGCGGCATGCGTTCGTAGAGGCGCGAGCAGGCTTCGCCGAGCGGCATGCCGATCGCCTGCGTCTCGATGATCGCCAGGAACTCGCTGCGCAGCGGCTCGGGCGAATCGGCGGCGACGACCTTGATCGATTCGAACAGCGGCAGGCCCGCCTTGATGCCGCGGACGATCACGTCGACGGCGTCGGGCAGCGCCTTCAGGAATTTGGCTTCGCGACGCTTCTTCAGGAAGCCGAGTGCCCAGCGCGGCAGGCCGAGGCCGCCGGCAAAGGCAAGGCCGGCGGCGCCGAGCAGGCCGCCGCCGACGAACATGGCGGCCGCGAACAGCACGCCCGCCACGACGGCGGACACGATCCAGAATTTCTGCGGTGTCCAGTCCAGCCCTGCCTGTGACAGGCGGACGCTGAGCGGAACGCTCTTTTCCTGCTGACGCCGTGCCTCGAGATCCTTGAGCGAGCTCTCGACCTGCTCGCGGCGGGAGCGCTGGCTCTTTTCGGTCTGCTTGGCTGCCGGCGCGTCGGCGCGTGCGATCGAGGCGCGGCGGTTCTCAGCCTGCCGTTCTCCTGATAGCAACGGATAGAGGAAGACCCAGGCGATGCCGCCCACAGCGGCGGTGGCGAGGAAGGCGAGGGCGAGAACCTGCATGTTCATGACGTCGCTGACCCGCTCATTTCGTCGGCGCCACTTCCGCAGCGTCCAGCGCGGCGGCAAGGCGCTTCTCGTCGCCGTAATAGCGGGCGCGTTCCCAGAACTTCGGACGGCCGATGCCGGTCGAGCGGTGCCGGCCGATGATCTTGCCGTTGGCGTCCTCGCCGACCAGGTCGTAGACGAAGATGTCCTGGGTGATGATGGTGTCGCCCTCCATGCCCATCACCTCGGTGATGTGGGTGATGCGGCGCGAACCGTCGCGCAGGCGCGCCGCCTGGACGATGACGTCGATCGAGGCGCAGATCATCTCGCGGATGGTGCGCGAGGGCAGAGAGAAGCCGCCCATCGTGATCATGGATTCGCAGCGCGAGAGAGCCTCGCGCGGATTGTTGGCGTGCAGCGTGCCCATCGAGCCGTCATGGCCGGTGTTCATGGCCTGCAGCAGGTCGAACGCCTCGGGTCCGCGGACTTCGCCGACGATGATCCGTTCAGGACGCATACGCAGGCAGTTGCGCACCAGCTCGCGCATGGTGACCTGGCCCTCGCCCTCGATGTTGGGCGGGCGGGTCTCGAGCCGCACCACGTGGGGCTGCTGCAGCTGGAGCTCGGCGGCGTCCTCGCAGGTGATGACGCGCTCGTCGTGTTCGATGTAGTTGGTGAGGCAGTTGAGCAGCGTGGTCTTGCCCGAGCCGGTACCGCCGGAGATCAGCACGTTGCAGCGGACGCGGCCGATGATCTGGAGGATCTCGGCGCCCTCCGGTGAGATCGCGCCGAACTTGACGAGCTGATCCAGCGTCAGCTTGTCCTTCTTGAACTTGCGGATGGTGAGCGTGGGCCCGTCGATCGACAGCGGCGGCACGATGGCATTGACGCGGGAGCCGTCGGCGAGGCGTGCGTCGCAGATCGGCGAGGATTCGTCGACGCGCCGGCCGACCTGGCTGACGATGCGCTGGCAGATGTTGAGGAGCTGCTGGTTGTCGCGGAAGCGGATGCCGGTACGCTGGATCTTGCCGGCGACCTCGATGTAGACGGTGTTGGCGCCGTTGACCATGATGTCCGCGATGTCGTCGCGCGACAGCAGCGGCTCCAGCGGACCGTAGCCGAGCACGTCGTTGCAGATGTCGTCGAGCAGCTCCTCCTGCTCGGCGATCGACATCACGATGTTCTTGATCGCGATGATCTCGTTGACGATGTCGCGGATTTCCTCGCGCGCGGACTCGGAGTCCAGCTTGGCGAGCTGGGCGAGATCGATGGCTTCGATCAGCGCGCCGAAGATGGTCGCCTTGACCTCGTAATAATTGTCCGAGCGCCGGTTCTCCATGGGAGGAGGCGGCGGGGCTTTGATCGGGGCGAGCGGCGGCGAGGCGACGGCCGGCGGGGGCGGCGCGCGCGACACCGTCGGCGCCGGAGCCGGGGCAGGCTCTGGCGACACGGCGCCGGGCTTGGGGGCCCGAAGATCGGTGTCTGTTCCGCTACGCTTACCGAACACTTAACGACTCCATGCGGCGGCTTATTTTCCCCGCAACTTCTCAATCAGGGGTGAAAGCAAGGATGACTTTTGTTTCTTCGTCTCGCTGCGGCCGGTCAGGCGCTGGGCGATCTGGAGGAACATCTCGATCGACTTGTGGTTGGCAGAGATCTCCGCGATCATCTGGCCGTTGTTGGCTGCCGAGCCGAAGATCTGCGGCTCGAACGGGATCGAGACGACCGGCTGGCTCTCGATCGCCTTGGCGAACTCGGTGGCGGCGATTTCGGGCCGCTTGGGGACGCCGACCTGGTTCAGACAGTAGAGCGGCGGCCGGTCGTTCGGGCGCGAGGCCTTCAGCAGGTCGAACAGGTTCTTGGTGTTGCGCAGATTGGCGAGGTCCGGCGCCGCCACGATCAGGATGTCGTCCGCGCCGATCAGGGCGCGCTTGGTCCAGCCCGACCATTGGTGCGGGATGTCGAGCACGATGCACGGCATGGTGGAGCGCAGCGTGTCGAACACGGCGTCGAAGGCGTCGGTGCCGAAATCATAGACCCGGTCGAGCGTGGCAGGCGCCGCCAGCAGGCTGAGGTGGTCGGTGCATTTCGACAGCAGACGGTCGATGAAGGCGGTATCGACGCGATCGGGCGAGAACACGGCGTCGGCAATGCCCTGCGGCGGGTCCTGATTGTAGTCGAGCCCGGCGGTGCCGAAGGCAAGGTCGAGATCGGCGACCACCGCGTCCATCGCGAGATCGCGTGCGATCGCCCAGGCGACGTTGTGGGAGATGGTGGATGCGCCGACGCCGCCCTTGGCGCCGACCACCGCGATGATGCGGCCGACCGCCTTGGCTTCCGGTGCGGAAAACAGGTTGCAGATCGAGCGCACGACGTCGATGGGGCCGACCGGCGCGAGCACGTAGTCGCTGACACCGCGACGCACCAGCTCGCGATAGAGCGTGACGTCGTTGATGCGGCCGATCACCACCACGCGGGTGCCGGCGTCGCAGACGGTGGCGAGCTGGTCGAGGCCGCCCAAGAGGTCGTTGCGGCCGTCGCTCTCGAGCACGATCACGTTCGGCGTGGGCGCCGAGCGGTAGGCTTCGATCGCGGCGGCCATGCCCCCCATCTGAATCTTCAGGTGAGCCTTGCCGAGGCGGCGATCCTCGCCGGCCGACTGCACCGCGGCAGCCGTCTCGACGGTCTCGCAGAAGGCCTGGACCGACACGCGCGGCGCGGGCGCAATATGCTCCTCGACCGGCGGGAGCGATGCTTCCGGCTGCTCTTCTTGTGACTGGCGAGCGTAACTGATCATTTGCCGGTGTCGCTGAGTTTGGCCTTTTCGGCGTCAGGATAGATAACCGCGGTTGGAGTTCCCTTGCGATATTTCTCGAACGCGGCGGTGCGTCGCGTCGTGTAGGACGGCGTTTCGGAACGCGGCTGCTCGAGGTCCGCCGGGTTGTCGACCATGGCGGCCATGTTGCGCTGATAGGCGCAGCCGTAATTGTAATAGTCCTTGTTCTCGAACCAGCTCTTGTTCTTCATCGAGGGGCCGATGTCCTCCGGCCACAGGCCGCAGGGACCCGCGACTGCGGCGATCCTGGAATAGGTCAGCCGGATCGGCGGCAGGAAGCGCTTGTCCGTCGGCTGGTAGGGACGGGTGATGATGCCGCGCGGGGGAATGCCCGCAGCCGCCAGCATGGCCTGGATCTCACGCATCGATTCCGCTGCCGGGCGCGTATTCGGCGTGCCGGACGGCACGTCGATATGGATGGCGCCGGTGCCTTCGTGCAGCCAGGCCGATGCCAGGCCCATCACGTCGGCGCGCTGGGCGGCGGTCAATCCGCCGCGGGCGTGGCCGACGAAGACGACGATCGAGCGGTTCTGCTCCTCGACCGCGATCGGGTGACGCTGCTTGTAGTCGTCGGGGATGGAGGCGGTCATCACCTCGTCGTGCTGGCAGCCGCCGAGCGCAAGCGCGATGCCGACGAGCGCGCCACCGAAGCGGATGGCGCGTTGGCGAAGCTGGGGTGGTCTTGTGATCATCGTGAAGTCCCCGTTCCGCCTCAGTCGGTGATGAAGCCGTAGGTGCCACGGTAGTTCTGGGCCGGTTCGGTCCGGCCAGGCACGCCGTAGATGCGGTTGATGTTGCCGATCAGGCCGGCCTGCGGGTCGGCAGGCGCGGCGAAGCCGTCATCCGGTCGCGACAGGTCCTTCGGCGCTGCTGCGCGAACGACATAGGGCGTCACGATCACGACCAGCTCGGTCGCGTTGTTGACGAAGTCGCGGCTGCGGAACAGCGTGCCGAGGACCGGAAGCTGCATCAGGCCCGGCAGTCCGCTCACCGCCTGCTTGGTCTGCTGCTGGATCAGGCCGGCCATCGCCATTGCGCCGCCGGAGGGAATTTCCAGCGAGGTTTCGGCGCGGCGGGTCCGGATCGAGGGCACCGTCACCGAGTTCACCGACGTCGAGGTCACGGCCTGCGACAGCGTGATCGAATTCTCGTTCGAAAGCTCCGAGACCTCAGTCATCACGCGCAGGCTGATCTTGCCCTCGGTCAGAACAACGGGAGTGAAGTTGAGCGAAATGCCGAACTTCTTGAAGCTGATCTGGGTGGTACAGACATGCGTCGTGGGATCGCACGCATAGCCCGCCGGCACCGGGAATTCGCCGCCGGCGATGAAGGTCGCCGATTCCCCGGAGATCGCGGTCAGGTTCGGCTCGGCCAGCGTCCGGATCACCCCGGCGGTCTCCATCGCGCGCAGGGTGGCCTGCACCGAAGGCGTCGCGCCGAACTTTGTGGTCAGGCTGTTGCCGTCCACGAGATTGTGGCCAAGGGCGGTGAACGGGTTGGAATTGGTGAAGCTCACCACCGAGGTGCCGTAGTTCAGGTTCGCCGAGAGGTCGATGCCGAGCTGCTTGACGATGTTGCGCTGGACCTCGGCCACCGTCACCTTCAGCATGACCTGGTCGCGGCCGCGGACCACGATCGAGTTCACCACCTTGTCGGCGCCGCCGGCGAGCCGCGCGGCGAGTTCGTTGGCCTGCTGCGCCTCCATCGGACTCGCCACGCTGCCGGTCAGCACGACACCCTCGCCGAGCCCGTCGATCTGGATGTCGGAATTGGGCAGGACCTGCTTCAATGCGGCGCGCACGCCGTTGAGGTCGCGCTTGACCGCGATGTCGTAGGCCGCGATCTGCTGGCCGGCGGAATCGAAGAACACGATGTTGGTCTGGCCGACCGAGGCGCCGATGATGTAGGCGCGCTGCGCCGAGCGCACCACCGCATTGGCGATCTTGGGGTCGGCGACGAGCACGTCCTTGATGTCGCGCGGCAGGTCGATCACGATCGATTTGCCGACGCCGAGCGAAAGGAAGCGCGCGTTCATCTGGCCGTCGGCGGCGGCCGGCGCCACGGGGCGGTAGTCGGCGGCGACCACGGGGGTCAGCGCCGGGTTGAGCACCAGCGCGAGGGCGGCCGAAAACGACAGGGCGCGGACCACGGAGGTTCGCATCGTCGTCAAATCTGCCCTGCATTTCATATCGACTGCCCTCATCGTGCCTTTGCCGTCGCGCTCGGGATGCCGTAGCGAATGATCGAAACGCCATCGCGCTTCTGTGCGGAATCATCGAGCGTGATCTCGCTCATCTTGACGTCGACGATGCTGCGCAGCGCCAGCGACAGCGTGCCGCTCTGGCGCGCGGCGGATAGCGTCGCCGTCTGTGCGGGATTGAGCTCGAGGGTGACGGTCTTGCCGACCACCGCGTTCTGGCCGTCCTTCTCCTTCGGTGCCTGGTCGATCGCCAGGACGCGGATGTTGGCCAGGATGATCTCGGAGGTGATGAGATCGGGAGCGCCGCTGCTCTGGTCCGGGTTCTTGAGGCGGCGGGTCAGAAGCACGTCGACGCGATCGTTGGGCAGGATGAAGCCGCCCGCGCCGGTCTCGGGCGAGATCTCGGTCGAGATCGCGCGCATGCCGGTGGGCAGGATCGCCGCCATGAAGCCGGAGCCCTCGGCCTTGACCAGCTTCTGGTCGCGGATCGGCTCACCCTGGATGAAGGGGGCGCGCGCGATCGAGCCCGTCACCTGGGTCGCGCCCTCCGGGCGCTCGTTGCGGCGGATGAAGGTGGCGCTGGCGGTCGCGGCCGGCCAGGTCTGCCACTGCACGTCTTCAGGCTTGACGGTCTGGCCAAGACCGATGTCGTTCTTGGCCACCAGCACGTCGACGGTCGGAAGCTGCGCGACCGGAGCCGCTGGAGGCGGCGCAGAATTGTCCGAGCCGCTCGCCAGGTACGCGGCGACGCCGCCGGCGCAGATGGCGACCGTCAGGACGACAATGCGTGCCCTATTCATACGCTTCACTTTCCAACAAAAACGCCGCGACGCTGCCGCCGCCGTAATCGGCAGTTGACCAGCTATTCGTCAAAGCATGGTTAATGAGGCGTATCTAAATCGGCTTAACGCCGGGTTTACCCAGGGCGTTCAGCGCAGTGCGAGGTGAGCGAGGTCGATCGCCTTCACCCATTCGGTCTCCGGGTAGACCATCAGCGCGCTCAGCGCGAGCGCGATGCCGTAGGGAATGCCGCTCTCCTTGGCGTGCAGCCGTGCAAGCCAGGCCTGGCCCGCGAGGCCGTAGGGCAGCGGCCATTGCCGGAACTGGAGCAGGAGCAGCGTCAGCGCTCCGCCGAACAGCGAGGCGTAGAGCAGGAAGTTCATCAGGTGCGCGAAGCCGAACCAGAGCGCGACGGAGGCCGCGACCTTGGCGTCGCCGCCGCCGACCCAGCCCATCGCAAAGCACGTGAAGGCCACGACCAGCAGAAGCGCGCCGGCGCCGACATGTGTGAGCATCTCGTAAGGTGCCATGCCACCGGCAAGGGCGAGCACGAAGAAGCCCGCGACCAGCGCCAGCGACACACGGTTCGAGATGGTCATCGTGAAGAGATCGCTCGCAGCCGCGAACGCCATCAGGGCCGGGAAGATCATGAGGCGCGCAAGGTCGAGGATCATGGGCTGCGTCTTGAGGCCTGGGTTTGTCGCGGGATCTGCCGTCGCGCGATGCTAGCCGGCAGTGCTAAACAAACCGACAATGGCGGCAGCGAGAACCCCGTAGCGGCCCGCTCACCAGAGGCTGGCGATGCGCGCCGCGAGTGCGACCGTTGCGAGCAGCAATGCAAGGCACACCCAATAGGCCGGCGAGCCGGTCGGCGCCGCCTGCGCCTCGCTCGCCGCAACCGCGGCATCCGTTCTGTACTTTCGCAACGCCACTGGAACTCGCCGTACTCGGAAAAACAAAGGCCCCGGAGGTCCGGGGCTTTTGCCGTCGTTTGTCGGTCGCTTACTTCAGCGAGCTGCTGATCGAGCCGAACTTGGTGTTCAGCGTGCTGCCGAGATTGTTGACGACGGTGATGATGGCCAGCGCGATGCCGGCGGCGATCAGGCCGTATTCGATGGCAGTGGCGCCGGATTCATCCTTGGCGAAACGCGCAATCAAGTTCTTCATGAACAAACTCCATCTTGGGTGGGATCGCCTCGTTCGGCGCTGTCGTTGACGCGATGACCATGAGAGCCGAGCTCTTTCGGTAGAGTTAATTCGATCGTGTAAACCCAATTGCTGCGCGATGCTTTTGCCCAGAGTGAATCTCACCTTAAAGCACCCATCGAAATTCGCTCCGGTTCCGGACGCACTGTAACTGCGTCGCCGGCTTCACCCTCCCTTAAATTTCGCGGAGTAGGCGTAAGAGGACCAGCAATTCGGAAGAGAGGCGACGATGTCGAGCCTGCCCATGCAAGTCGCCCTGATGCTCGGCGAGACCATTGCGAAGGTGGTCCCCGTCACTTTCGTGCTCGCGCTGGTCTTCACGGTGCTCGAGCATTTCTGGGCCTGCAATCCCGGCCTGCCGTGGTGGCGCAAGCGGGAGATCGTCACCGACATCTGCTACTGGTTCTTCGTCCCCGTATTCGCCCGGACCATGCGGATCGGGCTCCTGATCGTTGGGGCGGGCGTCTTCTTCAACATCCACGACGCCGACGATCTCATCGCCTTCTACGACAACGGCCACGGCCCGCTGGCGCAATTGCCGCTCTGGATGCAGGCCGCGCTGTTCCTGGTGCTGTCGGACTTCATGCTGTACTGGCTGCACCGGCTCTTCCATGGCGGCGAGTTCTGGAAGTACCACGCGATCCATCACTCCTCCGAGGAGATCAGCTGGATTTCGGCGGCCCGCTTCCATCCCGTCAATCTCGTGCTCGGCACGATCGGGGTCGACGTCGTGCTGCTGATGGCGGGCATCTCCCCGAACGTCATGATCTGGGTCTCCCCGTTCACGACCTTCCATTCGGCCTTCGTGCACGCCAACCTGAACTGGACGTTCGGGCCGTTCAAATATGTGCTGGCGACGCCGGTATTCCATCGCTGGCACCACACCCCGCTCGAAGACGGTGGCGACACCAATTTCGCCGGGACGTTTCCGATCTGGGACGTGCTGTTCGGCACCTTCCGCATGCCGGAGGGGAAACTGCCGCAGGACTACGGCAAGGACGAAGCGACCATGCCGAAGGAGATCGGAGGGCAGCTTGCCTATCCGTTCCGCCGCTAAAGCATGATCCGGAAAAGTGCGAAGCGGTTTTCCGGAAAGATCATGCGTAAACAACAACCTAAAGCGCGATGACGATTCATCCCAATCTCATCGCGCTTTAGGGGGCTCCAGAGCGGCAAATCGTCAGTCCGTTCAAACAATAGAAGGCGAATTTGCGGAACGTTCACGAATTGAGGGCAGGTTAGCGGGGTCGGGCACCGGCTCCGCTGTATCTGATCGCTTCTGCCGGTTTGTGACGTCCCGGGGGTAAGAGTATGCGTAAAGAACTGCTGCGCCGCCATGCGCGCGTCTGTCTTCTGGTTGCGGCTGCGGTGCTGGCATTGCCTTCTGCCGGCCTTGCCGAACCCACCGCCGATACCATCGCCGTCAATGTCGACCAGGCCAAGCTGGTCCGGCTGCCCGGCAAGGTGGCGACCATCGTGGTCGGCAATCCCCTGATCGCCGACGTCACGCTCCAGCCCGGCGGCATGATCGTCGTGACTGGAAAGGGCTACGGCGCCACCAATTTCATCGCGCTGGACCGGGCCGGCGAGATCCTGGTCGACCGCCAGATCCAGGTCGAAGGTCCGAGCGATCGGCTCGTCACCGTCTATCGCGGGGTTGAGCGCGAGTCCTACAGTTGCCTGCCGCTCTGCCAGCGCCGCGTGACGCTGGGCGACAGCGACAACTACTTCAACACCACGATGGGCCAGGCCGGTTCGCTGAGCAGCAATGCCAGCGGCAACGCCGGCGCGGGCGCCAAGACCAACTAGCAAGCCAACTAGCAAGACCAACTAGTAAGTCAGATCGGCGAGGTGCTTGGGCGGGATCGTGTGGTCCGGGCACCTGCACCGGCGAGGACGAGCTCTTCTTCCTGCGCCCTTCTTCCGCGCGCCTCGGGTGGTCCCTGGTTAACGACCCCTTAACGGCGCGCGTCGCCGGCCGCGGCCGGCCTGCAACACTTAAACAATCAGTTTTAGCTATTTCATTGAGCGGATGATCGCCGCTGGCTGGGGAAATTTGACGCGATGCCATCGCCTGCACCTGTGAGGTTCACGTTCCGAACCGTGCTGCGTCGGTTTCGCGGCAATCGCCGCGGTTCCGCGGCCGTCGAGTTCGCGCTGGTCGCGCCGATCTTCTTCGCGCTGCTGTTCGCCATCATCGAAACGGCGCTCATGTTCTTTGCGAGCCAGGTGCTCGAGACCATCACGCAGAACTCTGCGCGGGTGGTGCTGACCGGGCAGGCGCAATCGGGTTCGGTGACCGCCTGCGCGGTGTCCGGCGTCGGCACGCCGTGCACGCAAGCAACGTTCAAGACCTACGTCTGCAGCCAGATCCCGGCGCTGTTCGATTGCAGCAAGCTCTATGTCGACGTCACGAGCTACTCGTCCTTCTCTGCAGTGACGTTGTCGAGCCACATCGACGGCTCCGGAGGTTTCGACACGAGCATGAGCTACAGCCCGGGCAGCGCCGGCGACATCGTGGTGGTGCGGCTGTTCTATCAGTGGCCGTTGTTCGTCACCGGGCTCGGGTACAACATCGCCAATCTCACCGGCAGCAAGCGACTGCTGGTGGCCACGGCCGCGTTCAAGAACGAGCCTTACTAAAGCATGATCCGGAAAGGTGCGTAGCGGTTTTCCGGCAAGATCATGCTCAAACAACAGGACAAGTGATCGGGCGAAACGATGCAGGCGATTGCGAAATTGTGGCAGGCGACGCGTCTGACCGCGTACGAATTCCTCGCCGATAGCAGGGGGCTTGCGGCCACCGAATTCGTCGTGGTCGTGCCGCTGATGCTGGTGATGTTTTTCGGCACGGTGGAGTTCTCGTCGGCGGTGGCAATCGATCGCAAGGTGACGCTGATGGCGCGGACGCTGTCGGACCTCACCTCGCAGTCGACGTCGGTCGGCGATACCGACATGACCAACTTCTTCGCTGCCTCGACCGGCATCATGACGCCTTATGCCACCTCGCCGGTCTCGGCGACGATCACCGAGCTCTATGTCGATCCCTCGACTCTGCAAGCGCATGTGCAGTGGAGCAAGGGATCGGTGCCACGGACGCCGAAGTCCGCGGTGACGATTCCCACGACGCTGGCGATCGGTGGCACCTATCTGATCTTCAGCGAGGTCAGCTACACCTACACGCCGTCGGTCGGCTATGCGCTGAAGAGCGCGATCACGCTGAGTGACGTCGCCTATACGAGGCCGCGCCAGTCGACCTGCGTCTATTACAGCCCGGATACCGCCTGCACGATCTACTGAGTGCATCGATCTCCGACATGAAAAAAGGCCGTGCGTCGCGCACGGCCTTTTCCATTGTTGCTTCGACTTGCTCGGTCGAGCCGATCCGGACCGAAGGTCCGCAGGTTCAGCCGGCGGAGCGAAGATTGTCGGCGGCCGACTTGCCGGACCGGCGATCGGCGACGATCTCGTAGGAGAGCTTCTGACCTTCGCGCAGCGTGCCGAGGCCGGCGCGCTCGACGGCGCTGATGTGAACGAACACGTCCTGGCCGCCATCGTCGGGCTGGATGAAGCCGAAGCCCTTGGTCGCGTTAAACCACTTCACGGTTCCCATGCTCATGGGGTAGTTCCCTCTCAGATAAACAATGTAAAAGTCCGCTCGCGCGGACAGGTTAGATCGAATTTCTGGAAGGGTCGTCAGCGTGTCTGAACCGGCTATACCGGTGGATGCCAATGTCGTCCGGCCGAAAATCGATTAATTCATTTTATTGGAATTGGGGCTTCAAAACAATCCGGACGTGCACGATTTTTTGATCCGCCGCGATGCGCGCGGCGGATCAGCATACAGGTCAGAATTTTACTTCCGTATCGATGCGCTGGAAGCGGATCAACGACGGCGGAACTGGCCACCACGTTGACCGGGGCGAGGCGGTCCTCCGGCCGTTGCGGGACGCTCGTCCTTGTGGCGGAAAATCAGCCGGCCCTTCTCGAGGTCATAGGGCGACATCTCCACCGTCACCCGGTCGCCCGCGAGCGTCTTGATGCGGTTCTTCTTCATCTTGCCGGCGGTGTAGGCGACGATCTCGTGTCCGGCGTCGAGCTGCACGCGGTAGCGGGCGTCGGGGAGGATTTCGGTGACCAGTCCTTCGAACTGGATCAGCTCTTCCTTAGCCATTGATATCTCCAGGTCGTGGACGGCTAGTGCGAATAGGGTTTGCGGGTCGATTGGCCGTTCGGCCGACTCTCACGGCGCAGAAAGGCCACGCCTTGTATCCCATCAGGCTTGCCGGCGCTATGCGCGGGACGCTGTTCCGACCGATCGGATTGCGAATGTCCCAGCTTATTAGCACCGGAGCGGCGGCGGCGGCGAGACCCCTTCGAGGCGTTCTGGCCGTCGTTGAATCGTCCGTCGACATGCCGCCCGTCGCCGCCGTGCCGGCCTTCGCCGGGACGTCCGTCGCCCTGCTTGCCGGCGCTATGGTGACGTCCGTCGCCATGCCTTTCGTCGGCCCGACGTCCGTCACCGTGCCGTGCGCCTTGCGGACGCTGGCCCGGGCGGCCTCCGCGGCCCTGCCGTTGCTGCGGCGCGGGAGGACCCGCATCGCGGCGGCCGGCATCGGTGCGGAGGTCTTCGCGCGGCAGCGCCACCTTGATCAGCCGCTCGATGTCGCGGAGGTAGCTGAGCTCCTCGCCGCCGGCGACCAGCGAGATCGCGGTGCCATCGGCCCCGGCGCGCGCGGTGCGACCGATGCGGTGCACATAGGTCTCGGGCACGTTGGGCAGGTCGAAATTGATCACATGGGTGATGCCGTCGACGTCGATGCCGCGGGCGGCGATGTCGGTGGCAACCAGCGTGCGGATTTCACCGGAGCGGAACTGTGCCAGCGTGCGCTCGCGATGGTTCTGCGACTTGTTGCCGTGGATGGCGCTGGCGGGGATGCCGGCCTTTTCGAGTGTCTTCACGACCTTGTCGGCACCGTGCTTAGTGCGGGTGAAGACCAGCGCACGGTTGATCGGCTCGTCCTTCAGCAGCTTGGTCAGGAAGGCGGGCTTGGCCGAGAAGTCGACCTGCAGGATGCGCTGGTTGATCCGCTCGGCAGTCGAGGAGACCGGGGTCACCGCGACGCGGGCGGGATCGCGCAGCATGGAGTCTGCGAGCTCGGCGATGTCCTTCGGCATGGTGGCCGAGAAGAACAGCGTCTGCCGCTTGATCGGCAGCTTGGCGACGATTTTGCGGATGTCGTTGATGAAGCCCATGTCGAGCATGCGGTCGGCCTCGTCGAGTACGAGGAATTCAACGCTCGAAAGCTTCAATCCGTTGCTCTGCACGAGGTCGAGCAGGCGCCCGGGGGTGGCGACCAGCACGTCGACACCCTGCATCAGGGCGCGGACCTGGCGGCCCATCGGAACGCCGCCGATGGCGAGCGTCGAGGACAGGCGGATGTGGCGCCCATAGGCGTTGAAGCTGTCGAGGATCTGCCCCGAAAGCTCGCGGGTCGGCGACAGCACCAGGACGCGGGCGGTCTTGGGCTGCGGCTTGATGCGGTTCTCGAGCAGGCGGTGCAGGATCGGCAGCGCGAAGGACGCGGTCTTGCCGGTGCCGGTCTGGGCGATGCCGACGACGTCGCGGCCGGTCAGCGCCAGCGGGATGGTCTGGGCCTGGATCGGGGTTGGGGTGACGTAATTCTCTTCACGAAGAGCGCGCGCGATGGGTTCGGCGAGGCCGAAGTCCTGAAACGAAGTCAAAAGATGGGTTCTTTCCATGTCAAAAGCGGGCGCCCGGCGCATTCAGCGCGGCGCGCGCAAAAGGGTGTCGAGAAGACACCTGCGTGTTTGGGGTGTCGGATGGCTTGGATGATATGGGGCAAGCCAGAGGCCCGGAGGGGGCTTAAGAACACGCGGCTCGCTACGACCCCTTGATTCGCAAGAGGTCTCGGCTGTTCATATGGAACATCGAGGGGGCGCTTTCAAGGCAAGTCCGCGCCAAACCGCGGTTGCGGTGCAGAAATAGTTATGCCGGAAATTTAGACAGAAGCGCCATTTTGCCCAGAAAATGAACTGTCTGCCGCATTAGCATACATTTTATTCGCTCAAGATTTGAGCAATTTGACTACGGCGAAACTTTGTTTTCTGCAGAATTTCTAAACAAAACCAACGCGTTACCGCGTGTTCAGCCCATGGCATGGTTCTTGCGATTCCATTAATCGCAGGCGGCCGTGGGGCCGTTTCGCAGCGACTTTTCACGTCTGCGTCAGGGAGATGATACACAAATGCTTACCAAATCCACTCGCGATAGAGCGGCGTCATTTAGCCGCCGCGGCGTTCTCGCCGCGACCGCCGGACTGATGCTCGGTCTGGCCTCATTGACCGGCGCCAAGGCCGCGGACGATACCATCAAGGTCGGTGTGCTTCACTCCCTCTCCGGCACCATGGCCATCAGCGAAACCACGCTGAAGGACACCATCCTCTTCCTGATCGACGAGCAGAACAAGAAGGGCGGCGTGCTCGGCAAGAAGCTTGAGGCCGTCGTGGTCGATCCCGCCTCGAACTGGCCGCTGTTCGCCGAGAAGGCGCGCGAGCTGATCACCAAGGACAAGGTCTCGGTCGTGTTCGGCTGCTGGACCTCGGTGTCGCGCAAGTCGGTGCTCCCGGTGTTCAAGGAGCTCAACAACATCCTGTTCTACCCCGTGCAGTATGAGGGCGAGGAGAGCGAGCGCAACGTGTTCTACACGGGTGCGGCGCCGAACCAGCAGGCGATTCCCGCCGTCGACTATCTGATGAAGGAAGAGAAGGTGAAGCGCTGGGTGCTCGCGGGCACCGACTACGTCTATCCGCGCACCACCAACAAGATCCTGGAAGCCTACCTGAAGTCCAAGGGTGTCGCCCAGGAAGACATCATGATCAACTACACGCCGTTCGGTCACTCCGACTGGCAGACGATCGTGGCCGACATCAAGAAGTTCGGCTCGGCCGGCAAGAAGACCGCGGTGGTCTCGACCATCAACGGCGACGCCAACGTTCCCTTCTACAAGGAGCTCGGCAACCAGGGCATCAAGGCCAAGGACATCCCGGTGGTCGCGTTCTCGGTGGGTGAGGAAGAGCTCGCCGGCATCGACACCAAGCCGCTGGTCGGCCATCTGGCCGCCTGGAACTACTTCGAGTCGATCAAGACCAAGGACGGCTCGAACGAGAAGTTCATCAAGGACTGGCAGACCTACACCAAGAATCCGAAGCGCGTGACCAACGACCCGATGGAAGCGCATGTGATCGGCTTCGCCATGTGGGTGAAGGCGGTCGAGAAGGTGAAGTCGACCGATCCGGACAAGGTGATCGACGCGCTTCCCGGCATCGAGGCGCCGAACCTGACCGGTGGCGTGTCGAAGATGCTGCCGAACCACCACATCACCAAGCCGGTGTTCATCGGCGAGATCAAGGGCAACGGCCAGTTCGACGTGGTTTGGAAGACCCCGGGCCTCGTCGCGGGTGACGCCTGGTCGAAGGAGCTCGACGGCTCCAAGGACCTGATCGGCGACTGGGTCGGCAAGAAGTGCGGCAACTTCAACACCAAGACCAACAAGTGCCTCGGCTCCGGCTCCTGATCCGGATCTGACGTTTTATCGCACGACGGGAGAAGACGGCTATTCCGCCGCCTTCTCCCCACTTCT
Organism: Bradyrhizobium huanghuaihaiense; assembly: GCF_025200885.1. Taxonomy (NCBI): domain Bacteria; kingdom Pseudomonadati; phylum Pseudomonadota; class Alphaproteobacteria; order Hyphomicrobiales; family Nitrobacteraceae; genus Bradyrhizobium; species Bradyrhizobium huanghuaihaiense. Next base: position 1,746,568 of record NZ_CP104172.1, read on the forward strand.
GCCGGGGTGATCCAAAGTGCCAACCAAATTGTCCGCTCGCTTCTGCTCGTTTGTACTCTCGTTGTTTCTGATCGCGTTCGCGCTGCCGGCCTTTGCCGGTCCGTTCGAGGATGCGGTCGCCAAGTTCGCCAACGACGATTTTTCCGACACCGAGGAAGCGGTCGGTGTGATCGCCAGCAGCGGCAACAAGCTGGCTTTTCCCATCATCAGCGCGCTCCAGGACGGCCGGTTGATGGCCGATCCTGATAGCAAGAAGGTTTACGTCACCGGCACCGACGGCAAGTCGATCGACGCCGCGACCGGCGAGGCCGTCGCCAGCGTTCCCGACAGTGCGAGCGCGGTCCGCCTCAACAACCGCCTGCGCCGCAGCGTCGATGCCGCGCTCGGCAGCCTGACCCTGCAGTCGCCGGAAGTCGGAACGCGCCTGCAGGCCGCGCAATCCGTCTTCAAGTCGCACGAGGAGACGGCGCTCGAGGCCGTCGATGCCGCGCTGGCCAAGGAAACCAACAAGTCGGTCAAGACGGCGCTCGGTGAAGCCCGTGCGGCGATCCTGCTGTTCAAGTCCGATGCCACGGAGGTCGAGAAGCTCGAGGCCGTCGCCACCCTCAAGGCGCGCGGCGACCAGGAGGCGATGGCGCTGCTCACCGGCATGGGTGATCAGCCGCCTTCGGTGACCAAGGCTGCAGCCAGTGCGATCAGCTCGATCCAGTCTTCGCTCGCGGTCTGGTCCACGGTGCAGAACGCCTGGTACGGCCTGTCGCTCGGCTCGGTGCTGCTGCTCGCCGCAATCGGGCTTGCCATCACCTTCGGCGTGATGGGCGTCATCAACATGGCGCATGGCGAGATGGTGATGATCGGGGCCTACACCACCTTCGTGGTGCAGGAGGTGATCCGCACCCGCTACCCCGGCCTGTTCGACTATTCGCTGCTGATCGCCGTGCCGCTCGCCTTCGTCGTCGCCGGCGCGATCGGCGTCTTGATCGAGCGCAGCATCATCCGCTTCCTCTACGGCCGCCCGCTGGAGACGCTGCTGGCGACCTGGGGCCTGTCGCTGGTGCTGCAGCAGGCGGTGCGCACCATGTTCGGTCCGACCAATCGCGAGGTCGGCAACCCCTCCTGGATGAGCGGCGCGTTCGAGCTCGGCCAGATCACCATCACCTATAACCGGCTCTGGATCCTCTGCTTCACGCTCGCCGTGTTCGCGATCCTGCTTGCGATGCTGCGCTACAGCGCGATCGGTCTCGAGATGCGCGCGGTGACGCAGAACCGCCGCATGGCGGCCTCGATGGGCATCGCCACCTCGCGCGTCGACGCGCTGACCTTCGGCCTCGGCTCGGGTATCGCCGGCATCGCCGGCGTGGCGCTGTCGCAGATCGACAATGTCAGCCCCAATCTCGGCCAGAGCTACATCATCGACAGCTTTATGGTCGTGGTGTTCGGCGGCGTCGGTAATCTCTGGGGCACGCTGGTCGGCGCCTTCACGCTCGGCATCGCCAACAAGTTCCTGGAGCCGGTCGCCGGCGCGGTGCTCGGCAAGATCGCGATCCTCGTTCTCATCATCCTGTTCATTCAAAAGCGGCCGCGCGGCCTGTTCGCGCTCAAGGGCCGTGCGGTGGAAGCATGACCCCTCACATGCTGACGCGATCGCTGGACCGCGGCGCGACGATCTTCCTGCTGGTGGTCGCCGCGCTGGGCGTGCTGATCCCGCTGTCCAACCTGCTGCTGCCCGCGGGCTCGTTCCTGCAGGTGCCGACCTATCTCGTCGCGCTCTGGGGCAAGTATGTCTGCTACGCGATCCTGGCGCTCTCGATCGACCTGATCTGGGGCTATTGCGGCATCCTCTCGCTTGGTCACGGCGCCTTCTTCGCGCTCGGCGGCTACGCGATGGGCATGTACCTGATGCGACAGATCGGCACCCGCGGCGTCTACGGCAATCCGATCCTGCCCGACTTCATGGTGTTCCTGAACTGGCAGAAGCTGCCCTGGTACTGGTACGGCTTCGACATGTTCTGGTTCGCGGCGCTGATGGTGCTGTTCGTGCCGGGCCTGCTCGCCTTCTGCTTCGGTTGGCTCGCCTTCCGCTCCCGCGTCACCGGCGTCTATCTGTCGATCATCACGCAGGCGATGACCTACGCGCTGCTGCTCGCCTTCTTCCGCAACGATTTCGGCTTCGGCGGCAACAACGGCCTGACAGACTTCAAGGACATTTTGGGCTTCAACGTGCAGGCGGAGGGTACGCGCGCGGCGCTGTTCGCGCTGAGCTGCCTGGCGCTGATCATCGGCTTCCTGATCTGCCGCGCCATCGTCTCCTCCAAGCTCGGCAAGGTGCTGATCGCGGTCCGTGACGCGGAATCGCGCACGCGCTTCCTCGGCTACCGCGTCGAATCCTACAAGCTGTTCGTGTTCACGGTGTCGGCTTGCATGGCCGGCGTCGCCGGTGCGCTCTACGTGCCGCAGGTCGGCATCATCAACCCGTCCGAATTTGCGCCGGGCAATTCGATCGAAGCGGTGATCTGGGTCGCGGTCGGCGGCCGCGGCACCCTGGTCGGTGCCGCACTCGGTGCCGTCGTCGTCAACTACGCCAAGACCTTCTTCACCTCCGGCATGCTCGCGCCGTACTGGCTGTTCATGCTGGGCGCGCTGTTCATCCTGGTGACGCTGCTGCTGCCCAAGGGCATCGTCGGCACCTTCAATGCCTGGTGGGATCAGTCGAAGGAGAAACGCGCCGCCGCGACCACGGTGAGCGCCGCAGCCGAAGACGGCGTCACCGAACCCAAGATGGCGGAGTAGGCGGTCATGAACGTCATGGACACCCGCGCAACCTCCGCGATGCTTTACCTGGACGGCGTGCACGTCTCGTTTGACGGCTTCCACGCCATCAACAATTTGTCGCTGACGCTCGAGCCTGGCGAGATGCGCGCCATCATCGGTCCGAACGGCGCCGGCAAGACCACGATGATGGACATCATCACCGGCAAGACCAAGCCCGACGAGGGCACCGTGCTGTTCGACGGCGTCACCGACCTGACGCGCCTCGACGAGACCCGCATCGCCGAACTCGGCATCGGCCGCAAATTCCAGAAACCGACGGTGTTCGAGAGCCAGACCGTGCAGGACAATCTCCTGCTTGCGCTCAATGTCGACCACTCGGTCCGCGGCACGCTGTTCTGGCGCGGCAGCAAGGCGGAGTCGGAGCGCATCGACAAGGTGCTGGAGACGATCCGCCTCACCGAGGCCCGCAACCGCCTCGCCGGCAGCCTCAGCCATGGCCAGAAGCAATGGCTCGAGATCGGCATGCTGCTGGCGCAGGATCCGAAGCTGCTGCTGGTCGACGAGCCCGTCGCGGGCATGACCGACGTCGAGACGCATCTCACCGCCGAGCTCTTGAAGGAGATCAACAAGACCCACACCGTCATGGTGGTCGAGCACGACATGACGTTCGTGCGCGAGCTCGGCGTCAAGGTCACCTGCCTGCACGAAGGCACGGTGCTCGCGGAAGGAACCATCGACCAGGTCTCGTCCAACGAGCGGGTCATCGAAGTCTATCTGGGACGCTGAGCGATGCTTGAGGTCAAGGACATCAACCTGTTCTACGGCGCGGCGCAGGCGCTGCGCGGCGTCTCGATCTCGGCCGAGCCGGGCAAGGTGACCTGCGTGCTCGGGCGTAACGGCGTCGGCAAGACCTCGCTGCTGCGCGCCATGGTCGGGCAATATCCGATCTCATCGGGCGCGATCGTGTTCGACGGCAGCGACATCACCGGCCTCAAGCCCTATGAGCGGGCGCGCAAGGGCATCGGCTTCGTGCCGCAGGGCCGCGAGATCTTTCCGCTGCTGACGGTCGAGGAGAACCTCAAGACCGGCTTCGGCCCGCTCAAGCGCGAGGACAAGCACATTCCGGACGACGTGTTCTCGCTGTTTCCGGTGCTGCAATCCATGCTGGGCCGGCGCGGCGGCGACCTCTCCGGCGGCCAGCAGCAGCAGCTCGCGATCGGCCGCGCGCTGGTGATGCGGCCAAAGCTGCTCCTGCTCGACGAGCCGACCGAGGGCATCCAGCCCTCGATCATCAAGGACATCGGCCGCGCCATCTCGTACCTGCGCAACCTCGGCAACATCGCCATCGTGCTGGTTGAACAATATCTCGACTTTGCCTGCGAACTCGGCGACAGTTTCGCGGTGATGGATCGCGGCGCGGTGAAATTCACCTGCGACCGCTCCAATCTCGATCCCGGCGAAATCAGCCGCCAGATGGCGCTGTAAGCCAAAATTCCTGCCGCGACCGGCTGGGGAGACGGATGCGCAGCGAGCTGTCAGCCACGTCCATGCTATTCGAAGCCAACCGTGCCCGTGGCGCGGTGCGCTTCGACGTGCATGCGCGCGACGGCGTGACGCGGCGCGGCGCGTTGCATGAATCCGGCTCGCTCCGTGTCCGCTTTCCATCGCCGGAAGATCAGGGCCTCTCCGGCGTGTTCGTCAATACGGCCGGCGGCGTTGCCGGCGGCGATCGCTTCGATATCGAGATATCAGCCTCCGATGCGGCGCGGCTGACGCTGACCACGGCGGCCGCCGAAAAGGTCTATCGCGCGCCGGGGCCCGCGGCGCAGCTCAATATCTCACTGAAGGCCGGCGCCAGCGCGCATTTGTCCTGGCTGCCGCAAGAGACGATTCTGTTCGACCGTGCGCGCGTGCAGCGCCGCTTCGACATCGAGCTCGACGAGACGGCTTCGCTCCTGCTCTGCGAGATCGTCGTGTTCGGCCGCACCGCCATGGGCGAGCGGATGGAGCAGGGCGAGTTCGTCGACCGCTGGCGGATGCGCCGCGGCGGCAGACTGGTGTTCGCAGAAACCGTCCGGCTCGACGGCGATATCGGCGCGAAGCTCGCGCGATCGGCCGTGGCCAAGGGCGGTGCGGCGATCGGCACGGCCCTGATCGTGCCCGGCGACGAGGCCCTGGTCGAGCGCATCCGGGAAGCGTCGGAGTCTTTCTCCGGCGAGGTCGGAATCTCCGCGTGGAATGGCTTTGCAATGGCGCGGTTCTGTGCCCAAGATGCGGCGCGTTTGCGCGCCGACATGATGACCGTGCTGGCGCGCACCGGCGCGGTCCTGCCGCGGCTCTGGCTGAACTGATGACTGGCTGAATTGACGTGTTGAACGGAAGAGATTCTTCATGAACCTGTCTCCCCGCGAAAAGGACAAGCTTCTGATCTCGATGGCGGCGATCGTGGCGCGCCGCAGGCTGGACCGCGGCGTCAAGCTCAACCATCCCGAGGCGATCGCGATCATCTCTGATTTCATCCTCGAAGGCGCGCGCGACGGCCGCACCGTCGCCGAGCTGATGCAATCCGGTGCGCAGGTCCTGACCCGCGACCAGGTGATGCCGGGCATCCCCGAGATGATCCACGACATCCAGGTCGAGGCGACCTTTCCCGACGGCACCAAGCTCGTCACCGTGCACCAGCCGATCAGGTAATTCGAATTCGTCATTCCGGGGCGCCCGCAGGGCGAACCCGGAATCCAGAGGTTTTGGTTTCGAGATTCCGGGTTCGAGGCTTCGCCTCGCCCCGGAATGACGGAGGAAGGCAAACATGATCCCCGGCGAACTCTTCATCCAGGACGGCGAGATCGAGCTCAATGCCGGCCGCAAGACCGTGACGCTGACGGTGGCCAACACCGGTGACCGGCCGATCCAGGTCGGCTCGCACTACCATTTCTTCGAGACCAACCCCGCGCTGAAGTTCGATCGCAAGAAATCGCGCGGCATGCGCCTCGACATCGCCGCCGGCACCGCCGTTCGCTTCGAGCCCGGGCAGACCCGCGACGTCCAGCTCGTCGCCATGGCGGGCAAGAAGACGATTTACGGCTTCCGCGGCGACGTCATGGGGAAGCTGTGACCTCCACAGGAACGAGCGCGGCGCGGCACGGTTGAGGCGGAAACGGAGGTATTTGCCATGCTTTTCCCAATCCGCCTCGTATCGGAAGCTGCCGACCTCGCCGCGCGCCGCCACAACGGCATGGCGCGCAAAGGGCGCGGCAAGGAGCCCTATATCAATCACCTCGCCGAGGTCGCGAACCTGCTTGCGACCGCGACCGATGGCGCCGATGCCGAGCTGGTCGCAGCCGGCTGGCTGCACGATACGATCGAGGACACCGATACCACGCGCGAGGAGCTCGCGCAGACGTTCTCCGAGCGTGTCGCGTCCCTCGTCGTCGAGTGTACCGATGACATGAGCCTGCCGAAGGCAAAGCGGCGCCAGAAACAGATCGAGGACGCTCCGCACAAATCCCCCGGCGCAAAGCTGATCAAGATCGCCGACAAGATCAGCAACATCGGCGCGCGCATTCAAACCGATCCGACCGCTGAAGAACGCGACGACCTCGCCGACTACAGCGACTGGGCCACGCAGGTCGTAGCGGGTTGCCGCGGCGGCAATGCGTGGCTCGATACGAAATTCGACGATGCTGTGAAAGCAGCGAGAGCTTTGCTGTGAGCAGCCAACAGTTCAATCGCAAACGGGGCTTGTGATGTCCGTCAAAATAAAGCGTTCCGTCTATGCCGACATGTTCGGCCCGACCACCGGCGACAAGGTGCGGCTGGCCGACACCGACCTCATCATCGAGGTCGAGAAGGATTTCACCACTTACGGCGAGGAGGTGAAGTTCGGTGGCGGCAAGGTGATCCGCGACGGCATGGGGCAGTCGCAGGTGACCAACAAGCAGGGCGCGGCCGACACGGTCATCACCAATGCGCTGATCGTCGATCACTGGGGTATCGTGAAGGCCGACGTCGCCATCAAGGACGGCATGATCTCCGCGATCGGCAAGGCCGGCAATCCCGACATCCAGCCCGGCGTCACCATCGTCATCGGGCCCGGCACCGACGTTATCGCGGGTGAGGGCAAGATCCTCACCGCCGGCGGCTTCGACAGCCACATCCATTTCATCTGCCCGCAGCAGATCGAGCACGCGCTGATGTCAGGCGTCACCTCGATGCTGGGTGGCGGCACCGGACCCTCGCACGGCACCTTCGCCACCACCTGCACGCCGGGGCCGTGGCACATGGGCCGGATGATCCAGTCGTTCGACGCCTTCCCGGTCAATCTCGGCATTTCCGGCAAGGGCAATGCCTCGCGGCCCGCCGCGCTGGTCGAGATGATCAAGGGCGGCGCCTGCGCGCTGAAGCTGCACGAGGACTGGGGCACCACGCCGGCCGCGATCGACAACTGCCTGTCGGTTGCCGACGATTACGATATCCAGGTGATGCTGCATTCCGACACGCTGAACGAATCCGGCTTCGTCGAGGACACCATCAAGGCGTTCAAGGGCCGCACCATCCATGCCTTCCACACCGAAGGCGCCGGCGGCGGTCACGCCCCTGACATCATCAAGGTCGCCGGGCTGAAGAACGTGCTGCCGTCCTCGACCAATCCGACGCGGCCCTTCACCCGCAACACCATCGACGAGCATCTCGACATGCTGATGGTGTGCCACCACCTCGATCCCTCGATTGCGGAAGATCTGGCGTTCGCCGAAAGCCGCATCCGCAAGGAGACGATCGCGGCCGAAGACATCCTGCACGATCTCGGCGCGCTCTCGATGATGTCCTCGGACTCGCAGGCCATGGGCCGTCTCGGCGAGGTCATCATCCGCACCTGGCAGACCGCCGACAAGATGAAGAAGCAGCGCGGGTCGCTGCCGCAGGACAAGGGCAAGGACAACGACAACTTTCGCGTCAAGCGCTACATTGCCAAATACACCATCAATCCGGCGATCGCGCACGGCGTGTCGAAGCTGATCGGCTCAGTGGAGAAGGGCAAGCTCGCGGATCTCGTGCTGTGGTCGCCCGCCTTCTTCGGCGTCAAACCGGACTGCATCGTCAAGGGCGGCACCATCGTCGCAGCGCCCATGGGCGATCCCAATGCCTCGATTCCGACGCCGCAGCCGGTGCACTATCAGCCGATGTTCGGCGCCTTCGGGAGAGCGCGCACCTCGTCCTCGGTGGTCTTCACCTCGAAGGCTGCGATCACCGGGGGTCTCGCGCGAAAGCTCGGCATCGAGAAGAAGCTCTATGCGGTCCAGAACACCCGCAGCAAGATCTCCAAGAAGAGCATGATCCACAACGACGCCACGCCCAATATCGAGGTCGATCCGGAGACCTACGAGGTTCGCGCCGACGGCGAGCTGCTCACCTGTGCGCCGGCGGAGGTGCTGCCGATGGCGCAGCGTTATTTCATGTACTGAAATAGCGCCTCAACGCATGTCCCAGGAATATGGCTTGAGTGCGTGTCCGGGGACGGCTTTTCCGGTTTTGCGTTCGGTCCCGCCTGGTCTAATGTCCCGCCCGGTATCTAACCCTTAGAAGAAAAGCCGGGAGGATTTCTCGTGATCTACGTCGTTGCAACCCTGACCATCAAGCCCGAGACGCGCGCCGAATTCATTGCAGGTGCCACCGCCTGCATCAAGGAGACGCGGAAAGAGCCCGGCAACATCGCCTACGACATGCATGAGAGCGTCACCGATCCCAGCAAGATGGTGTTCGTCGAGCAGTGGGAGAATGCCGAGGCGCTGGTGCCGCATCGCGCCATGGAGCACATGAAGACGTTCGGCCGCATCGCGGTGAAGTGTTTCTCGGCGCCACCGAAGGTCGAAATCATCACGCCCGAGAAGGTCGAGACACGGTAAAGAGGTAAGACGCATGATCCGGGCGACGCAGGTCAGGGGACAACACCGCTTCACGGAAGCGCCAGCGGACACGGTCGTGCTCGATTTTGACGATCGGCACCGTCGCCGCATGGCAATGACGGGGACGCGCGGCCTCGAATTCCTGCTCGACCTGGAGAACGCCGTCGCGCTGCGCGGCGGCGATGCGCTGGTGCTGGAGGACGGAAGACTGGTCGAGGTGGTCGCGGCTCCGGAGCCGCTGCTCGAGATCCGCGGCCGCGATCCGCACCACCTCATCCGCGTCGGCTGGCATCTCGGCAATCGCCACCTGCCGACGCAGATCATGGCCAAGAGCCTGCGCATCCGCCGCGACCACGTCATCGAGGCCATGGTGAAAGGCCTCGGCGCGCGCGTGATCGAGATCGAGGCACCGTTCGATCCCGAAGGCGGCGCCTATGCGGACGCCGGTCACGCGCATGGGCACGACGACCATGCGCACCACGATCACGGCCATCACCATCACGATCATGGTCACGATCACCATGACCATCACGGTCATGATCATCACAGCCATGACCACCATCATCATGACCATGCCGCGCATGATCATGGACACGAGCACCACCATCACCACGACGAGCATTGCGACCATCCCGACCATCACCACGGCCACAAGCATGCTCATGACCACAAATGAGCCTGTCGGTGCCGGTGACCTCGCCGGGCGCGAGGCGGCGGCGCTGTACCGGTTGATGACCTGGCTGTCGCCGGCGTTCCCCGTCGGCGGCTTCTCCTATTCCAGCGGCATCGAATGGGCGGTCGAAGCGGGCGACATCGTCGACGTCGCGACGCTGGCGGACTGGCTCGATGCGATGCTCGGCGACGGCTCGGGCTTTTGCGATGCAGTCTTCCTGGTCCAGGCCTATCGCGCCACCGAGGCGGGCGAGGAGACCTCCCTGCGCGACATCGCGGAACTCGCGAGCGCCTTCGTGCCGTCGCGCGAGCGGCAGCTGGAGACTGTCTCGCAGGGCCGCGCCTTCATCGATATCTCCCGCGCCGCGTGGGATGCGGAAGGCCTGGATGCCATGGTTGCGGCATGCAGCACGCCAGTGGTCTATCCCGTCGCCGTCGGTGTGGTTGCCGCAATGCACGGCGTGCCGCTGGCACCGACGCTGCACGCCTTCCTGCATGCGCTGGTCTCGAACTGGATCTCGGCGGCCAGCCGCCTCGTTCCGCTCGGCCAGACCGACAGCCAGCGCGTGCTGGTGAGGCTGGAAGCGGCGGTGGCAGCCACCGCCAGCCGTGCGCTGACTGCAGCATTGGACGATCTCGGCAGTGCCACCTTCCGCGCCGATCTCGCCAGCCTGCGGCACGAGACGCAGTATACGCGGTTGTTCAGGTCATGAGTGCTATGCTCTCAGCGTCGTCCCGGCGAAGGCCGGGACCCATAACCACGAATGCCTGTGATTATGGACAGCTGGGGCCACAGCTTGCCGCGACAATTGAGTTCGGTGGTAATGGGTCCTGGCTTTCGCCAGGACGACGATAGGGAAAAATCTATGGCTACGTCTCACGGCCCCTTGCGTGTCGGAGTTGGCGGCCCGGTCGGGTCAGGCAAGACCGCGCTGATGGACCTGCTCTGCAAGACCATGCGCGAGCGCTATGACATCGCCGCGATCACCAACGACATCTACACCAAATGGGATGCGGAATTCCTGGTGCGTTCGGGCTCGCTGACGCCAGATCGTATCGCCGGCGTCGAGACCGGCGGCTGCCCGCACACGGCGATCCGCGAGGACGCCTCGATGAACCTCGCGGCGGTCGCGGACATGCGCGCGAAATTCCCGGGCCTCGATCTCGTGCTGATCGAGTCCGGCGGCGACAACCTCGCTGCCACTTTTTCCCCGGAGCTCGCCGACCTCACCATCTACGTCATCGACGTCGCCGCCGGCGACAAGATCCCGTCCAAGGGCGGCCCCGGCATCACCCGGTCCGACCTGCTGGTCATCAACAAGATCGATCTTGCGCCCCATGTCGGCGCCTCCCTCGAGAAGATGGAGACGGACGCGAGGCGCATGCGCGGTGAGCGCCCCTTCGTCATGACCAACCTGAAGAAGAGCGAGGGGCTCGACCGCATCGTCGGCTTCATCGAGGCCAAAGGCGGGCTGAAACGGGCGGGCTGACCGACGCGACGACTTGGCGCAGGCGGTTTTCGTCGTTAACGCCTGGGGCAGGGCCGCGCCTTGCGGAACAAATTTCGGACACGGCGATTGAATACCTCCGGTGCCCGGGGCAATTCCATCCCCGGCCGGACCCTCGGCCGGGCGGATTAAGCTTTCCAGGCGACCCAAGTTGCGTACTGATGCCTCCTCCTCCATTATCTGCGCCATTGGGGTTCACCCTGTTTCGGCACATGGCCGTTCGAGCGGCGTTCATATGCTCCGTGTTTATTGCCGACCTCCCGCTTCCGTCTGAGTAGTCGCGTGGTCCGGCTGGGTTTCATTATCGGCTTCATCGCTCTGCTCGGAGCCTTGCTTTCCGGGCTTGCGGCCTATCGCGTCCACGACCAGGAGCTGGCGCTGGACCGGATCGCGCTCGCGCGTGCGATCGACGTCCATGCCAGCCTGGTTCAGGACCGGCTTACCGAGCGCGAGCTGCTCGCGCGCGTCGCCTCAGGCCTGTTCCGTGCGCCGTCGGTGCTCAAGCCCAATATGCTGGAGCCGCTGCGCTCGGCGATCTACGCGTTCAAGACTGACTTCGTGGTGGCCGGCTGGGTTGCCCGGCTTCAGCCGAACGAGCTCGCGGCGGCGCAGGCAGCGATCGCGGCGGCCGGATTCCCGAAGCCCCAGATCCGTGACTACAGTGACAAGCCCATCGCCCCCGCGAGCCTCACCCATCCGATCGACGTGCTGATGGACCTCGAGCCGCGCAGTGACGAGACCAAGGCGCTGCCTGGCCGCAGCTATGACCAGGATCCGGTGCGCAGCGCGATGCTCGCCCGGGCCAGGATCGAGAAGCGATCGGTTGCTTCCGATCCGGTGCCGCTGCTGCGCGGGAACGGCCCGATCGGCATCATTGTGGCTGCGCCCGTGGTTCCCGAGGGGGCAACGGAGCCGGCCGGTTTCGTCACGTTCTCCTACGAGCTTGCCACACTGATGCTGACCAACGACGACATGTCGTTGTTCTCGGTTGCACTCAAGGATCCGCGCAAGGAGGGCGGCGAGCTCGTCGCCAACGACCAGGGCATTGTCTCCACGCGCATGGGCGCGGACGGTCCGGCGCCATCGGCGACGCGCACGGTGAGCTTCGGTGGCCGCGACTGGCAGCTCAGCTACTACGCGAAGACCAATTCGGCACGCCGCGCCGAGCAGACCGCGATCATCGTGGCGGCGATCGGTTTTGCCATCACCGCGATGGTGTGCGGCCTGTTCGGGTATGTCGCCTACAACAATCTGCGGCTCAGCCGGGAGATCCAGGTGCGGATCGGCTTCGAGCGCCGCCTGACCGCGGTCATCGACGAGCTGAATCACCGCGTGAAGAACATCCTGGCCGTGATCCAGTCGATCGTGACGCGCACGCTGCGCCACGGCTCGGACATCGACGTCGCGCGCGAGCTCCTGATCGGCCGCATCCACGCCATGTCCAACGTGGTCTCGCTGCTCAGCGAGAGCCAGTGGCAGGGCGTCAAGCTGAAGGGCCTGTTCGAGGCGCGCGCGATTCCGCATGCCGATCGCATTGCCGTCACCGGCCCCGACATCGCGGTCAGCGCGCGCGCCGCGCAGAGCCTGTCGCTGCTGTTCTTCGAGCTCGCCTCGCATTCCGACGAGGGTCTGTCGCTGGTCGGCAAGCATCCGCACATCACCGCCAACTGGACGGTGACCGGCGAAGCGCCCGAAGAGGTCTTCCATTTCCGCTGGGAGGAGTTCAACACCAGCGAGGCGACGCGCCGGCCCGATTCCGACTTCGGCCTGATCCTGCTGGACCGCGTCGCGCCCGAGGCGCTGGGGGGCACCGCCAAGCGCTTCTTCACCGACGTCTCCTACGTCTATGAACTGACCGCGCCGATGGAGACGGTGGTCGACATGACCGAGCGCGACCGCACGGACAAGATCTCGGCGCCGGTGCGCCCCGTGCGCTGATTTAATCCTTCGGCCGCAACACCAGATCGACCAGATTGCGCGCGTAGCCAGGTGTGATCGGCGCGATGCCGAAGATGTAGCGGTAGAACAGGCTGCCATAGATCGCGTCGTAGAGATCCTCGGGCAGTCCCCCGGCCAGAATGCTGCCGTCCTGCTGGCCCGCGGCGATCATGTCCACCAGCGCGTCGCGGCGGAATTGTAAGTAGCGGGCGTAGAACAGCTCCGCCGAGCCGGTCTTGGAGATGCATTCGGAGATGACGGCGAGCTGGACCTTGCCGAACTCGCCCTGCAGCGCCTCGGCATAGGCGGCGGCGTGGCGGCGCGCGCGCGCCGCGGGCGTACCGGCGCTTGCGGGCGGCAGCGGCAGCATCTGCGCGGCATGGTGGAGGAAGGCGTCGATCAGCAGCGCCTCCCGCGAGGGCCACCATTTGTAGATCGTCATCTTGGACACGCTGGAGTGGCGTGCGATCGCATCGATCGTGGTGGTGGCAAGGCCCGTGGCCGCCATCAGCGCATAGGCGCTTTCGAGGATGGCGTTGGTGGTCTCGATCGACCTTGGCCGACCGCGCCGGGGCGCGCTCTCCGCCTCTTCACCCCCGCCTTTCGCCATCGCCACGCCGGTCTCCTCACGCAGAGTCCCGGCATAGCGCAGCGGCCGCTTTCGGCCTAGCAGAATCGCACGATTTTGTTGTCGGAGCGATTTGGTTTTAGGCCTGCTGCCGCAGGGCTGCCGGCAGATCCTGCCGTTTCGACCATGCGATGTAATAGGCGAGCCCGGTCATCGCGGCGAAGCCGGTGATGCTCACCGCGACCTGCATCACTACCAGGTTCGGCCCGGTGATCAGGATGAGGTGGCCGGCGAAGGACAGGAACACGGCGACGCAGAACACCGCGAGCCATTCCTCGCCGCATGCGATCACCGCCTGCAGCGGCCTCCATGTCAGGCCGGGATGATCCGCCGGAATGAGATGGGTCGCAATGAGCGCGAGGGCGAGGAAGTGGAGCACGCGATAGGGCGCGAGGTTTTCCTTGTCGGTCGGTGCGATGCTGTTGAGGAGCAGATCGGGCAGGTAGGTGGACAGCGTCGGCGAGTGGCGCATCAGGGTGACGGCCATCGCGAAGACCAGATAGGCGCCTGCGAGCATCCGCAGCCAGGACATGCCGCGCAGCGCACGCCCCGGCGCGCCTGTGACGGCGAACCAGCCGCCCAGCACCATCAGCATCTGCCAGCACAGCGGATTGAAGGTCCATTCCTGGTCCGGGTAGACCCGGAAATTCCAGTCGAACCAGCGCGCGGCGACGTACAGCGCGACCGATGCCGCCAGCGTCAGGTTCGGCCATCGCAGCAGCCCCCACAGCACGAGCGGAAAGAACGCCATCAGCGGGATCATCAGTTGCAGCAGGTCGAGGTTCAGCGGCTCTTCCTGGAGCACGAGGCCGCGGATCAGGATGCGCAACGGGTGCTCGAGAATCCCGGATATGTTGTATTCGTGGATGATCTCCGGCGCCATCGATTGCGAGGCGACGTAGGCGATGGTGTCGATATAGATCACGAACAGCACGACATAGGCGGCATAGAGCCGCCAGACGCGGCGGAAGATTCGCGTCGCCGCGACGATGTAGCCGCGCTCCAGCGCCATCCTGCCGTGGATGATGGCGACGCCGTAGCCCACCACGAACACGAATAGATCGGCCGCGCCGCTGAAGCCGAAATTCCGCAGCGTCAGCAGGTTGACGACGTTGTTCGGAATATGGTCGACGAATACGGACCAATTGGCGATGCCGAGCGTCAGATAGAGTCTGGCGTCGTGCTGAAATGCGGCGAGGTTCGCCTTGACGGACGGTTTCATTGAGTAAAATAGCTTTGAGAATCAGGGTGATGCTTTTACCGGCAACCGCCTGCCTATCCGAGTAGCGTTTACGTGAGCGAGACTGGTTTGTCCCGATTGGTCTGAAATTGCGCAGGGCATGCCGCTGCTTTTGCAGGTCTGCGTTGAACCCGCCCCAGTCGCAACTTTTGCAAAGGCGACAATCCGCCTGCGGTCGCGACAGGCATCGGTCGCTCCCGGTACTGCACCGTTCTGCTACCGGCTGCAATGTCTCTGTAGTCTGGAAATAGAAAAGCTCCAGGCTGGAAACCTTTCACCCCGCAACGTCGAACCGCTGCGCTAACTCCTTGTTCCGGCTGGCTGCATTGCGCAGTCGTTGGAAGTTGGGGAAGTTTGCGGTGGGCATTTTGGAAGTGGGGCGCTGGCGGCTCATGGGGGCCGTCAGCTCGGTTGTCTTGATCGTTGGTACGGGTGGGGCGGCGGCCCAATCATCGACCTCGGGTGCGTCCGCGGGGGCGGGGACCGAGCTTGGAACGGTCGTCGTCCAGGCAAGCGAGGCTCGCAAGCGCACCAGCGCACCATCCTCGCGTAGCCGCAGCGCGGCCCGCGCGCGCGCGGTTTCGCGCGGCAATGCGCCCGCTGGCGCCGCCGCGGCAGCCGCCGCTGGCGCCGGCGCGGGGGGAGGCCACAAGGAATCGGCGTTCGGCCATGTCGACGGCGTGGTCGCGACAAGGAGCGCGACCGGCACAAAGACCGACGCGCCGCTGATCGAGACGCCGGTCGCGATCTCCGTCGTGACGCAGGATCAGATCCAGGCCCAGGGCGCGCAGAGCATTGCGCAGGCGGTGCGCTATACGTCGGGCGTGAGGAGCGAAAATCTCGGGGCCGACGCGCGCTTCGACAATATCTACATTCGCGGCTTCTTGGCCGACCAATACCTGGACTCGCTGCGGCTGCTGAATTTTGGCGTCTTCGCCTATCCGATCGTCGAGCCCTTCAATCTCGAGCGCGTCGAGATCCTGCATGGTCCGGCCTCCGTTCTCTACGGTCAGTCGTCGCCGGGCGGCATCGTCGATCTCGTCTCCAAGCGTCCGACGCTGGAGCCCTATCACGAGATGTTCGTGTCGACCGGCAGCTACGGCCGCGTCCAGGCGGGCGTCGACCTGTCCGGTCCAATCGACAAGAACAGGGAGTTTCTCTACCGCTTCACCGCGTCCGGCTTCGATGTGGGCAGCCAGGTCGATCACGCCGACTACCAGCGCATCTCGATCGCGCCGTCGCTGACCTGGCGGCCGGACAACCAGACCACGCTGACGGTGCTCGGCACCTATCAACGCGATCCCAAGGCCGGCTTCTACAACCAGCTGCTGCCGAGCGGCATCGGCACCATCACGCCCTACAAGGGCAGCTACATCCCGACGAGCTTCTATTCCGGCGAGCCGAATTTCGACAAGACCGACCGCACAGTCGGTACAGTCGGCTATTTGCTCGAACACAGCTTCAACAATAACGTCAAGGTGCGACAGAACCTGCGTTACATGGACCTCAGCACCGATTTCGCGGTGGTGTCCCCCAACGGCAGCCAGACGGATCCGACCAACCTCAAGCGCGCGGCCTTCACGACGCTGGAATCGATCCGCTCGATCAATGTCGACAACCAGCTCGAGACCAGATTCAACGCCGGTCCGTTCGAGCACACCGTGCTCGCGGGCCTCGACTACACCAACGCCGTCGACAAGCGGCTCAACGGCCAGCTCCTGGTTGGGCCGCCGTCGATCAACGCGTTCAATCCGGTCTATGGCGTGCCGTTCGGTCCGGTGCCCAATACGACGAATGTCCGGCAGACGATCGATCAACTCGGTGTCTATGCGCAGGATCAGATCAAATTCGACCGCTGGGTCGCGCTGCTCGGTATCCGTCATGATCGGGCGCAGTCCAGCACCGATACGCTGACCTACGCGAACGGGACCACCTCGACCGCGCCAAAGTCCGACACGGCGGTCACCAAGCGCGGTGCGCTGCTCTACAAGTTCGACAACGGGATCGCGCCCTACATCCAGTACACCGAGTCGTTCCAGCCGACCGCCGGCACGGATGCTCTTCTCCGTCCGTTCTCGCCGACAACCGGCAAGCAGGAAGAAGCAGGCATCAAGTACCAGCCAAACGCAAACTCGCTCTACACGCTCGCCGCGTTCAACCTAATCCAGCAGAACGTGCTGACGCCGGATACGGATCCGACCCATCCTCCCGGCTCGCGTGTTCAGACCGGCGAAATCCGTTCGCGCGGCATCGAGCTGGAGGCCAAGACCGAGATCAGCCGTGAGCTGACAGTGCTGGCGTCCTACACCTATCTCGACAACATCGTGACGCGGACCAACACGCCGAGCCAGCTCGGCAAGCATCCGGTCATCGCCCCGATGAACTCGGCATCGGCTTGGGTCGATTACACCTTCCATGGCGGCCCGCTCGACGGCTTCGGCCTGTCCGGCGGCGTGCGCTATATCGGCGAGACGGCAGGTAACACAGCAAACACTTTCTATGTCCCGGACGTCACGTTGTTCGATGCGGCGATTCACACTGGGGGCGATGTTCAAGGGTTATTCGGCGCAGGTCAACGCCACGAACATCTTCGACAAGACCTATGTGACGCTTTGCCAGGACATCGGCTGCTATTACGGCCTCCGTCGTAACGTGATTGCGACGCTGCGCTACCACTGGTAGAGGAACGGCATGACCGAACAGGCGCTCTCCAGGAGACACATCTATGAGCGAAAGCCGGCGCTTCGGCGCTGGCTGTTCGTGCATAAGTGGTCGAGCCTGATCTGCACGCTGTTCCTGCTGCTGATCTGCATCACCGGCCTGCCCTTGGTGCTGCGCGACGAGATCGACGGCCTGCTCGACGACGCCTTGCCCTATGCGCAGGTCGCGGAGGGCACGCCCAATGTGAGCCTCGACCGGGTGGTCGAGGCCAGTCGGAAGCTGTATCCCGGTGAGACCATCCTCTCGGTGTTCGTCGACGATGACGAGCCCAAGATCATGGTGTTCATGGCGAGCTCCTGGGAGGCCTTCAAGACCAACCGCAGATCGCTGCACTCGATCAGGTTCGACGTCCACACCGGCGACGTGCTGAAGCAGACCAAGCCGTTCGGGGAGGACGGACTCACCTTCCTGCAATTGATGCTGTCGCTGCACCGCGACCTGTTCGCAGGGCTTGCGGGCGAATTGTTCCTCGGCGCGATGGCGCTTCTGTTCATCGCGGCGATCGTCTCCGGCATCGCGATCTACGGGCCCTTCATGCGCAAGCTGGATTTCGGCACCGTGCGCGCGGCGAGGTCGCCACGGTTGAAATGGCTCGACCTGCATAACCTGCTCGGCGTCGTCACCGTCGGCTGGGCGCTGGTGGTCGGCGCCACCGGCGTGATCAACGAGCTCTCGACGCCGCTGTTCGCGCTGTGGCAACAGACCGACGTGCGCGCGATGCTGGCGCCGCTGCAGGGCAAGCCGGTGCCGCACACCTCGGAGCTGTCGTCGCCGCAGGCGGCCTATGACACGGTGAAGGCGGCCTTCCCCGACATGACAGCGACCAGCGTGGTGTATCCGGGCTCGCCGTTCGGTTCGCCCTTCCACTACGTGGTCTGGACCAAGGGCAAGGAGCCGCTGACCTCCCGCCTGTTCAGCCCGGTGCTGGTCGATGCGAGAAGCGGCGCCCTGGTGTCGGCGGTGACCATGCCCTGGTATCTGCGCGCGCTGGAGCTCTCGCGCCCGCTGCATTTCGGCGACTATGGCGGCATGCCGCTGAAGATCATCTGGGTGGTGCTGGATCTCGTGACGATCTTCGTGCTCGGCAGCGGGCTCTATCTCTGGCTTGCGCGGTCGCAGGCCGCGAAGACGCAACAGCGGCCCGCCGCGGCCCTGCCGCTGTCGTCGCCGGGAGCAGCAGAATGACTGCCCGCCGCTCGCCCAACCTGATCTGGCGCTGGCCTGCGTTGCTGGCGGCCCTGAGCATTTTCGGCCTGTTCGCGGCGTTGATTGGTCAGACCGGGATTTGGCTGCCGCTGTCCTGGGGCGCGTTGACCATTCCGCTCGCGGTGGCCGCGATCTGTATCGTCCGCAGCCGCAGCTGAATTGCTCGCCGTTACTCGGCGGGCTCCGCCGATGCTTCGTCGGGGACGCCGGCGCGGCTCGCCATGATTCCCAGTGCGACGCCGCCGATGGCCAGGATCGGCAACAGCCGCTTGACCCCGATGGCACGGACGATCTGCAGCCCGGTGGCGAGCAGCATGGGGTCGGTGAGCATGCTGTGCGCCGTCGACTTTGCGGCGCGCTCGGCGGCGATGTGGGCTTCCTTGCGCAACTGCCGCTTGTACGCCCAATAGCTCACCGCGGCGGTCAGCGTCAGCAGAAAGAAAACGCCGGCACCCGCGAGGCAGGCCTGCACCGGACCATATTTTTCGAGGACCGAAATGAAGGCTGCAGCGCAGAGGAAGCATGTCGTGATGAACAGCGCGAATGCCGCGCCCGCGGCAAGGGAGGTCAGCCGCACAGTCGTGCCGGTGGATGCACTGATCCCGTCGATGATGCGCTGGAACATGGCCTTGCTCCTCAGATCCCCACAAGCCTGGATGTCACAAGCCGGCCTTGGCGGCGCGGCGGCGCCGCCTCAACGTTGGCCGGGCATCCTTAGCGGCGCCAGGCGACGCCGATCAGGAAGCCGATGCCGAGCGCGAGTCCGACGGTCGCCAGCGGCCGCTGCGTGATCGCCTCTTCCAGCGTCTCCTCGATCGATCCATAGGCATCCTGCGCCGCGCCCATCATGGCGCTGCTGCGCTCCGACATGTCGTCGATCGCGGAATCCATGTTCTCGCGGGCCTGGCGATAGCCCCGCCTGGCCTGCTTGCTGGTGGAATTGGCAAAGGTATTGAGCGCGTCGGTGATCTGGTCGGTGAGGGCGGCGATATCGCTTTTCACGGCTGCTACATCCTTCTCGAGGCGTTCTCTGGAGGCTTTGTCGGTCCAGTCGCTCATCCCGGCTTCGGCACTTGTCGTTGACATCAGGAAGCTCCGAACTGTTTGCGGCTGAGATAGCCGGAAAACGTTTCGTCGTCGGGTAAGTTCCGATTGCGGAAACCGGTTACTCCTGCGGCAGCTGCGGCGCATCCTCCGGCAAAAGATGTTCCTTCAGGATCAGCCCGACGATGAGCAGCGGCGACGACAGGAAGGCACCCATCGGCCCCCACAACCAGGTCCAGAACGCCAGCGCCAGCAGCACCGCCAGCGCATTCAGCGCCAGGCGGCGGCCGATGATGGTCGGCGTGACGAAATGTCCCTCCAGGAACGTGATGCCGCCGAAGGCGATGGCGGCAGCCAGGCCGCCGCCGATGGTCGGGAAGGCGACGAGCCCCACCACGACCAATATGGCGAACATCGCGATCGGCCCGATGATCGGGATGAAGTTGAGGGTTGCTGCAAGTGCGCCCAGGCCGGCCGGGTTGGGCATGCCGGTCAGGGCGCAGACAAGTCCGGCGGCAATGCCCACGCCGATATTGATGACGGTCACCGTCAGCAGGTAACTGCCGAGATGGACCTCGATCTCGTTGAGAATGCGCAGCGTGCGCAGCCGCGCATCGCGATCGCTGAAGGTCATGATCAACGCCCGCCGTAGATCGCGCCAACTCGCGATGAACAGGATCAGCGTGACGAAGAACAGCAGGAATTCGGTGAAGGTGGGCGAGAGGAATTCCAGCGTCGGCTGCACCCATTCGAATTTCGGCAGCTGGAAGCTCGGCAGCCCCTCCGAGCCGCCGATCATGGCTTGCAGCTCGCGCCACAGCATCAGCGGGCGGTCGAACACGTGCAGCTTGCCTTTCAACTGCGCGCCGAGCTCGGGCAGGCGCGAGCTCCACTCCATCACGGGCGAGGCGATCAGTGCGACGACGAAGGTCACCACGGCGGTCACGGCAATCACGATCAGGACGGCGCCCAGACCGCGTGGCACTTTGCGGTTTTCCAGGAAGGTTGCCGCCGGAGACAGCATGGTGCCGATGACAAAGGCCATCACCACGGGGAGGAAGAACGCCTTGGCGACATAGAGCACCGCGACCACTGCGATCAGCAATAGGCCGGCGAGTGCGAAGGCGACGAACTCGGTGCGGCGGATGATCGGCGGCAGTTCGCTATGACTGCCGGGGAGCGGGTCACCTTCGCCGCTGCCGGGAATCAGACGTTCACTGGGAAGGACGCGCACAATACCTCTCCTGCACGGAAAGCTTCCGCGCGCCCATTGATGACGTCACAACGTCCGAGGCGGCGCCGGGGTTCCATCGCGGCTTCGTGAAGTTGCGCTCGCTTGACTGTGACGTCGTCGCTGCATGGAGAGGCGGAACCTGAGTCGGCCCGGCTGCGTTTGTTGGCAAGCCGCATCACCCTGATGCGCAGATCCAACGGGGCAGCTCATGACAATGGTCTCTCCAGCCCGCCGCTTCTCGCCGCGCGCCGCCACTGCTTTTGCCTTCGCCGCCGCACTGCTTGTCGTGCCCTTCGGAGCCGCGAGCGCGCAAACGCTCGGCTATGTCCCGATGCAGCCGCAAGCCTATCCGCAAGGTCAGACCTATTCGCACGGCTATGTGAACGACGAGGCGCAGGCAACCGATGAGGATGCCCGGCTCCCCGACCGCCTGCGCAAGCAGATCGTCGCATTCGACCGCGGCGAGCCGGCCGGCACCATCGTGATCGATACCGGCAATACATACCTCTATTACGTGCTCGGCAATGGCCGGGCGATCCGCTATGGCGTCGGCGTCGGCCGCGAGGGTTTTACCTGGTCGGGCGTCCAGAACATCAGCCGCAAGGCGGAATGGCCGGACTGGCATCCGCCCGCCGAGATGATCGCGCGCCAGCCTTACCTGCCGCGCTTCGTCGCCGGCGGCCCCGGCAATCCGCTCGGCGCGCGCGCGATGTATCTGGGATCGAGTGAGTATCGCATCCACGGTACCAACGATCCCACCACCATCGGCAAGTTCGTCTCCTCCGGCTGCATCCGCATGACCAACGAAGACGTCACCGACCTGTTCAGCCGCGTCAATGTCGGCGCCAAGGTCGTCGTGCTGCCGAAGAACGCCCCGCTGATGGCGAAGGGCGGTGACAAGGGAAGTGATTCCTGGCGCAGGCGCCCCGCGGCGACGGCGTTGCCCTCGGGCCGGCAGGCCTTGAACATCTCGCCGTCTGCCGTGAACTGAAGAGTTTGAGTGAGGTGATATGAAGAGACGCGTGATTGGCAAGCTGGCTGGCGGAGCGGCAGTTATGGTCGCTATCTCAGCCGGTCTGGGATTGGCGCCGTCCGCGCATGCGGAAGATTTTTTCTCGGCACTGTTCGGCGCCTTCGGAGTGCGGCCTCCACAAATCCGCACTCCGTTCCCGAATGACGACATGCCGCGCTACGATGCGCCGCGGCAGCGGGCCGCCTATGGCGGCGGCACGGCCTACTGTGTGCGCGGCTGTGACGGTCGCTATTTCCCTGCACAGGGGAGTGACGCCGAGAGCAAGGCGCAATCCTGCAAGAGCTTCTGTCCGACGTCGGAGACCTCGCTGGTCTATGGCAGCAACATCGACGACGCCACGACCGAGAGCGGGAAATCCTACTCCGACCTGCCGAACGCGTTCCGCTACCGCAACGAGATCGTTGCGGGCTGCACCTGCAACGGCAAGGATCCGGTGGGGCTTTCCCAGGTCAAGGTCGAGGACGACCCCACCTTGCGCAAGGGTGACATCGTTGCGGGCGCGGGCGGTTTGGTCGTTGCGAACCGCAACGCCAACGACCGCCGCGGCGTCGCGATGAATTTCTCGCCGCTGCCGGATTCGGTCCGGGCCCAATTCCGCCAGATGCCGGTGGTGGCGAAGGAATAGGCTGGCATCACGTGGGATGCGATGCGGGTACCACAATCATTGTCGTCGTCCCGGCGCAGGCCGGGACCCATAACCACAGGAGGTGGTTTGGCGATGATTCGTAGTTGCCGGCTCGCGCCGCAACTTCTGCCTGGGAGTATGGGTCCCGGCCTGCGCCGGGACGACACCGAAGGTGTGGCTACAGCCTTCTCACCAACTCGCTTTTTTACGCCGCGCGGATCTTGCCCAGGAAGTCGCTGACCTGCTGGCCGAGCTGGCGGCTTTGCGTCTCCAGCGTTTCGGAGGCCTGCTTGACGTTCTCCGCGGCGCCGGCCGCGGTGTCGGCGTCGGCCTTGACGCCGGTGATGTTGTCCGAGACGTTCTTGGTGCCCTGCGCCGCATATTGTGTGCTGCGGGTGATCTCCTGCGTCGCCGCGCCCTGTTCCTGAACGGCTGCGGCGATCGCGGTCGCGACCTCGTTGACCTCGCCGATGATGCCGCCGATCGCCTGGATCGCGTTGATGGCATCGCCGGCGACCTTCTGGATGTCGGCGATCTGCTCGGAGATCTCCTCGGTCGCTTTCGCGGTCTGGCTGGCCAGCGACTTCACCTCGGAGGCGACCACGGCAAAGCCGCGTCCGGCCTCGCCGGCGCGTGCGGCTTCAATGGTGGCATTGAGTGCCAGCAGGTTGGTCTGCGCCGCGATGGTGTTGATGAGACCGACGACCTCGCCGATCCGCCCGGCCGATTGCGCCAGTCCCTGAACGGTGCTGTCGGTCTGGCGGGCCTGGTTGACGGCGCGGCTGGCGATGCCGGCGGCATGCGCGGCCTGCTGGCTGATGTCGTTGATCGAAGCCGACAGTTCCTCGGCGGCAGCGGCCACGCTGTCGACGCTCATGGAGGCGTCGTTGGAGGCCTTGCCGGCGGTCTCGACGCGCTCGTTGGTCTGGCGCGAGACCGCGGAGAGGTCGCCCGAGGTCTTGCGCATCTCGCCGGAGGCCTCGCTCAATTCGCCCAGCGACTTGCGTACCACGCCCTCGAACTCGCCGACATAGGCCTCCATCGCGCGCTGGCGCGCGGCGGCACCCGCATTGCGCTCGCGCTCCTGCTCCTCGATCTTCAGCTTGTCGATCGCCTGCTGCTTGAACGTCTCCAGCGCGCCCGCAAGCGAGCCGATCTCGTCGTGACGGTCGAGATAGCCGCTGTCGATGGTGAGGTCGCCGCCGGCCACCTCCAGCATGGCGTCGCGGATCCGGTGCAGCGGCGTGATCACGCGGCGGCTGACCGCCAGCATGGCAGCGCCGGTCAGGACGATCGCGGCAACGAGGAGGGCGATGTTGACGATCAGCAGCTGCACCGCGGCCGCGCGCTGGGCCGCGGAATGGTCCTTGGCCGCCTCGAGCGCGGCGTCGGCGAGCTTGATCGCGCTCGCCATGCGGCCCACCGAGTAGGGGCTCCACTGGTTCGCGGTCATCGACGGCTTTTCGCCCTTGGCGACCGCGGCAATGATGCCGTCGCGCGTGGCGGCGTATTGCGGGTCGAAATAAACCGCCTTGGCGTTCGCCATGGCCGCGGCGAGCGCCGGCGGTAGTTGCATGCCGACCGTGGCGAGCTCGATCGCATTCCAGGCGGTATCGGTGCCACCAACGAACTTCGTATAGGCGAGTTGAAGCTCGGGCGTGATCTTGCCAGTGCCGAGCGCGTTTCCGACGATCAGCGAGGACTCGCCGGCACTCAGGCGCAAGAGCCAGGCCATCTGCTTGATCATCAGGAACTGGTCGATGATCGCGTCCTGATGATTGACGCTCGCGCCGAGCATCGGCGCCAGCTTTTCGAGGATCGCCATCAGCCCGTCCTCGGCGTCGGTATATTCCTTGGCGAGTGCTGCGCGGCGCGAAGCCTTGGGCTTGGCGACCTCGGTCCAGAATTCTGCCTGCTTCTCAAGCAGCAGCTTGTTCAGCCGACTGAGGTCGGACACCATCGCCTCGCCCTGCGGCAAGTCGATGGAGGGAAGAATCTCGATTGCGCGCGCCAGTGCCGGCATCAGGATGTCGCGGATTCCGCGGATGTATCTTTCAATGTCCTGGTCCAACTGGACATCCGAGGTGAGCTGACGGCTGCTGGTCGAGCGGTCGGCCCGGATGTTCGCCATCGCCTTGAACACTTCGGCCGAGGCGCCGGAAACCGCAACGATCCGGTTCGCCTGCTGAAGCCGGGTCCATGAACTCCATGCGCTGATCGAGAAGCCGACGACCACAACGAGCGCGGTGGAGAGGATCACCGCTTTCAGCAGCGTGGATACGGTCAGGCGGTTGAGCATCGGACACCCCGGTACGCATTTCGAAGTTCGTGGCCCCGAACGGCAGCCCCTCGACGAACTTCGAAAGACCAAAGGGTTGCACGTGACAGAGGCGCCTGCCGTGCGGCAGGCGCCTGAGGCGCATTTGGCCCGAAAAGGGTAAAAACTTAGACAGTGCTTCTGCCGTAAAATTACGGGCGCTAACGATGATGAGGAGCCGTTGCGCTGCCGGCATTTGACCGAAGCTAGTGCCTCAATCTACGCCGTCGTCCCGGCGCAGGCCGGGACCCATAACCACAGGGAGCGGTTTGGCGAAGACTCGTTGTTGGTACTTCTGCCGCTTCAGATCGATAGATCGCGCGGTATGGGTCCCGGCCCCCGTGCGCAATTGCGCACTAGGCCGGGACGACACCGGGAGTGTGGCGACCTCGCCCTACGCCGCGCGGATCTTGCCGAGGAAGTCGCTGACCTCGTGGCCGAGCTGGCGGCTCTGGCTCTCCAGCATCTCGGAGGCGTGCTTCACATTGTCCGCGGCCGCGGCGGCGGCATCCGCGTCGGCCTTGACGCCGGTGATGTTGTCCGAGACGTTCTTGGTGCCCTGCGCCGCAAATTGCGTGCTGCGCGTGATTTCCTGGGTCGCCGCCCCCTGCTCCTGCACGGCGGCCGCAATCGCGGTGGCAACTTCGTTCACCTCGCCGATGATGCCGCCGATGGTCTGGATCGCGTTGATGGCGTCTCCGGCGACCTTCTGGATGTCAGCGATCTGCTCCGAAATTTCCTCAGTGGCCTTCGCGGTCTGGCTCGCCAGCGACTTCACCTCGGAGGCAACCACGGCAAAGCCGCGGCCGGCCTCGCCGGCGCGCGCCGCCTCGATCGTGGCGTTGAGTGCGAGCAGATTGGTCTGCGCTGCGATGGTGTTGATGAGGCCGACGACCTCGCCGATGCGTCCGGCGGATTTTGCCAGGCCCTGCACGGTGCCGTCGGTCTCGCGCGCTTGCGTGACGGCGCGGCCGGCGATGCCGGCGGCATGGGCGGCCTGCTGGCTGATGTCGTTGATCGAGGCCGAGAGTTCCTCGGCAGCGGCGGCGACGCTGTCGACGCTCATCGAGGCGTCGTTGGAGGCCTTGCCGGCGACCTGGACGCGGTCGTTGGTCTGGCGCGACACGGCGGACAGATCGCCCGAGGTCTTGCGCATCTCGCCGGAAGCTTCGCTGAGTTCGCCGAGCGTCTTGCGGACCATGCCCTCGAACTCGCCGACATAGGTCTCGATCGCGCGCTGGCGCGCAGTGGCGCCGGCATTGCGCTCGCTTTCCTGCGCCTCGATCTTGAGCTTGTCGGTGGCCTGCTGCTTGAAGGCCTCCAGCGCGCCGGCGAGCGCGCCGATCTCGTCCCTGCGGTCGAGATAGCCGCTGTCGACGGCAAGATCGCCGCCGGCGACCTTGAGCATGGCGTCGCGGATGGTGTTGAGCGGACGGATCACGCGGCGGCTGACCAGCATGATCGCGCCGACGGCGAGGGCGACGGCGAGCGCGAGCAGCACGAGCTGCACGATCAGCGCGCGCAGCGCAGCACCGCGCTGCTCCAGCGTGTGGTTCTTGGCGGCGTCGAGAGCGGTCTCGGCGACGGCAACCGCGCTCGACAGACGGCCCACCGTGACGGGCGTCCACTGGTTCGCGGTCATTTCGGCCTTCTCGCCATTGGCGAGCGTGTTGGCAAGGCGATCGCGAAGGGCCAGATATTGCGGATCGAAATAGGCGGTCTTGGCAGCAGTCATGGCGGACGACAGGGCCGGCGGCAGCTCCATGCCCGAGGCCGACAATTCCAGCGCCTTCCACATCGCGGCCGTTCCGCCGACGAATTGTGTGTAGGCGAGGCGCGCCTCCGGCGCGATGCGGCCGCTGTTGAGTCCGAGGGAGATGATCAGCGACGCCTCACCCGCGGTGTTGCGGAGCAGCCAGGCATTCTGCTTGATCGACAGCAGCTGGTCGATCGCCGCGTCCTGGTGATTGACGGTCGCGGCCAAGGCGTTCGAGAGCTTGTCGAGCGTGTCGAGCAGGCCCTGCGTCGTCTCCATATAGTCCTTCGGCAGGCCGGCGCGGCGCTGGTCCTTGGGCTTGACGACCTCCTCCCAGAACTGCTTCTGCTGCTCGCTCGCCGATTTGTAGAGGCGCGCAAGCTCCGGCACCAGCGTGCCGGACTGCGGAAACTCCATCGTCGGCAGCAGCTCCAGCGCATGTGCCATTGCCGGCATCTCGGCATCCCGGATCGCGCGCAGATATTTCTCGATCTCTGCATCCATCGGCTCGGTCGCGTTGAGGAGCCGGTTGGTGGTCGAACGGTCGGTGCGCAGATTGTGCATCGCCTTGAACAGGTCGGCGGACGCGTCGGCGATCTGCGAGATGCGGTTGGCGGTCTTCAACCGGTCCCAGGAGGCATAGGCCGTGAGCGAGAGCACGACGACCACGCAGACCGACGTGATCGCGATCACTGCCTTGAGCAGCGCGGATACGGTCAGACGATTCAGCATCGAGGTCCCCCAATTCCCATATCGAAGTTCGAGACGGCGCCCCGGCAACATCGAAAACAAAGGGGCCCGTTAGGATCGGCAATCACATGCCGTTGGCGCCTCAAGGCCAGACGGTTTCCGCATGTGAAAGGAAAAGGGTAAAGTTTTAGGCAGCCAGCCGGCTGGTAGAAATACGCATTTACTA
Source organism: Bradyrhizobium huanghuaihaiense (assembly GCF_025200885.1). Lineage (NCBI taxonomy): Bacteria > Pseudomonadati > Pseudomonadota > Alphaproteobacteria > Hyphomicrobiales > Nitrobacteraceae > Bradyrhizobium > Bradyrhizobium huanghuaihaiense. The sequence continues at coordinate 1,774,081 of NZ_CP104172.1, forward strand.
GAAGTTGCAATGGGTTGCCTGGATGGAACCGGCGCGCGAGATGGGCGTTAGGATACCGTTAGCAATTTGCCAGAAGGGGGGTCCCTGCAATGCTGATCGGCGTCCTCGTCACTTTCCTCGTCGTCATCCTCGTACTCTATCTCATCAACATGCTGCCGATGGATGGCCGTGCCAAGCAGATCGCGCGCGTCATCGTCATCATCATCGGCATCGTGTCATTGTTGAAATATCTCGCGGTGTTCTAGCGACAGTATCGTAACCCGGATGAGCGCAGCGATATCCGGGGAGCCGCAACAAAGGTCCCGGATGTCGCTTCGCTCATCCGGGCTACGGATCACCACACAAGAAGCCCCGGCCTGAGCCGGGGCTTCGTTCATGCTATGCTAGTGCAGCGACTTCAGCCAGTCGTCGACGTCCTGACGAACCTGGTCCTTGGCCTTGCCGTAGCGTTCCTGGATCCGGCCTTCGAGCTGCTCGCGGCGGCCCTCGATCAATTGAAGATCGTCGTCAGTGAGCTTGCCCCATTTCTCCTTGGCCGATCCCTTGAACTGCTTCCAGTTTCCTTCGATCCGATTCCAGTCCATGACCATCTCCCATGGGTTGATGGCCGGACAACGCGAGGCGCGCGCAGCCGTTCCGTGGTGTGTCGCGACGTTTCGTCTGCCACAAGCGATGGCCTTGTAGCCCGGATGAGCGAGGCGATATCCGGGGTCTTGCCCCAAGCTCCGCCGGTCCCGGATGTCGCTTCGCTCATCCGGGCTACGCGTGCCCAACAAAAAAGCCCCGGCTGTTGCCGGGGCTTTTGGCGTTCAACAGATCAGCTCAACCCAGCGCCTTCGCCTCGCGGCGGCGCGCGGTGAGGATGTACTCGGTATAACCGTTCGGCTGCTCGCGTCCCCTGAAGATCAGGTCGCAGGCGGCCTTGAAGGCAACGCCGTCGAAGGCAGGCGCCATCGGCTTGTAGATGGGATCGCCGGCGTTCTGCTTGTCGACGACGACCGCCATGCGCTTGAGCGATTCCATCACCTGCGCCTCGGTGATCACGCCCTGGTGCAGCCAGTTGGCGAGATGCTGGCTGGAGATGCGCAATGTCGCGCGGTCTTCCATCAGGCCGACGTCGTGAATGTCGGGCACCTTGGAGCAGCCGACGCCCTGGTCGATCCAGCGCACGACATAGCCGAGGATGCCCTGGCAGTTGTTGTCGATCTCCTGCTTGACGTCGTCGGGCGCCCAGTTCGACTTCGACACCGGAATGGTGAGGATGTCGGAGAGCTTTGCACGCGGCCCGCCCTTGGTCAGCTCCTGCTGGCGCGTGATCACGTTGACCTGGTGGTAGTGCAGTGCGTGCAGCGTCGCAGCCGTCGGCGAGGGCACCCAGGCGGTGGTGGCGCCGGCCTGCGGATGGGCGAGCTTCTGCGCCAGCATGTCCGCCATCTTGTCGGGCGCGGCCCACATGCCCTTGCCGATCTGGGCATGGCCGGGCAGGCCACAGGTCAGGCCCATGTCGACGTTCCAGTCCTCATAGGCCTTGATCCAGGCCTGCGCCTTCATCTCGTTCTTGCGGATCATCGGGCCCGCTTCCATCGAGGTGTGGATCTCGTCGCCGGTGCGGTCGAGGAATCCGGTGTTGATGAACATGATGCGCTTGGAGGCGCGCTGGATGCAGGCCTTGAGGTTGACGGTGGTGCGCCGCTCCTCGTCCATGATGCCGACCTTGAGCGTGTTCTCCGGCAGCGAGAGCATTTTCTCGACGCGGTCGAAGATCTCGCAGGTGAGCGAGACTTCGTCGGGGCCGTGCATCTTCGGCTTGACGATATAGGCCGATCCGGTGCGGCTGTTCTTGACCTTGGAGTTACCCTTGAGGTCGTGGATGGCGAGCAGTCCGGAGACGGCGGCATCGAGCAGGCCTTCCGGAACCTCTTCGCCCTTCTCGTCCAGCACCGCGTCGGTGAACATGTGGTGACCGCAATTGCGCATCAAGAGCAGGCTCCGGCCATGCAGCTTGAGCTCGCCCTTGCCGTCAGGCGTCTTGTAGACGCGGTCGGCGTTGAGCGAACGCGTCAGCGTCTTGCCGCCCTTCTCGAAATCGGCTGACAGTGTGCCGTTCATCAGGCCGAGCGTGTTGCGATAGACGAGAACTTTGTCTTCGGCATCGACCGCGGCGACCGAGTCTTCCATGTCCAGAATGGTGGAGACCGCGGCTTCCATGATCATGTCGGCGACGCCGGCCGGATCGTCCTTGCCGATCGTGCTGCTGCGGTCGATCTTCACCTCGACATGCAGGCCATTGCTGACGAGCAGCACCGCGGAAGGTGCAGCCGCATCGCCCTGGAAGCCGGCGAACTGCGCGGCGTTCTTCAGCGCGGTGGCGTTGCCGCTCTTCAGCTTCACCGCGAGCTGGCCCGCGACCACGCTGTAGGCTGTGACGTCGGTGTGGCTGCCGGTCGCCAGCGGCGCGGCGGCATCGAGGAACGCTTTTGCTTTCGCGATCACCTTGTCGCCGCGCGCCTTGTTATAGCCCTTGCCGCTCTCGGACGGGTCGTGCGGGATCGCGTCGGTGCCGTAGAAGGCGTCGTAGAGCGAGCCCCAGCGCGCGTTCGCCGCGTTCAGCGCATAGCGCGCATTGGTGAGCGGCACGACCAGCTGCGGGCCGCAGATCTTGCCGATCTCCTCGTCGACATTGGCGGTCTCGACCTTCTGCGTCGCCGGCTCCGGGACGAGATAGCCGATCTCCTTCAGGAAGGCCGTGTAGGCGTCGAGGTCGAACGCCTTGCCCTTATTGGCGCGGTGCCAGTCGTCGATCTTGACCTGCAGCGTGTCACGCACCGCCAGCAGCGCTCGGTTCTTCGGTCCGAGGTCCTTGATGATGGCGGCAACCCCGGCCCAGAACGCATCCGGCGCGATCCCCGTTTTCGGGGCCGCTTCCTTGGCGATGAAGTCAAACAGGACGGGAGCGATCTTCAATCCGTGGGCGTCGACGCGTTTCATGATGGGCTTTCTTGTTGGAAATGGCTGTTTTTGGCTGCTTTTGACCCGACAGCAGCAAAATGCGCCCACGAGGGGCGGCTTTCGGGACCTATTAGCCCCAAAATCGGGGCGGTGAGAAGACCCCCGGGGGTTTGTCAAAATGTCAAGGTGAGGTGGGGGACTGGGTCGGATCGCGTGGACGCGAAGGCGACGGTCTCTCCCCGACGTCGTCCTGGCGAAAGCCAGGACCCATTCTCCCAGGGAGGAGTTTGGCGAAGACTCGTCGTTCGGGGACTGGCAACCCATCCCTACCGAAAGATCACGCGGTGGGTCCCGGCCCCCGCCAGGACGACACCGTTGATGTGGCGCGGAGTGTGCCCCTTAAGCGGAGCACGTGCCTCAAATATTCGCGGCGAGGTCCACGAGCTCGTCGAACAGTACGCCTGATCTCTTCAGCATCTGCTCGATCTCGTCGGCCGCCTCGGCCACCGTCCGCTTCGACGTGTCGATCACGAGCTCGGCCGCCTGCGGCGCCTCGTAGTCGTTGCCGATGCCTGTGAAAGAGGCAAGCGCGCCGGCGCGCGCCTTCTTGTAATGGCCCTTGGGATCGCGCTCCTCGCAGACGCCGGCCGGCGTTGCGACATGGATCTCGCGGAACGCGGTATCGGCGATGCGGCGCGCGGTAGCGCGGTCCTCGCGCGCCGGCGAGACGGCGGCGACGATGGCGATGTGGCCGTTGCGGGCGAGATGCGTCGCGACCTCGGCGAGGCGGCGGATGTTCTCGCTGCGATCGGTGGCCGAGAAGCCGAGATCGCCGTTGAGGCCGGCGCGGAGCGTGTCGCCGTCGAGCAGGATCGGCGAGCCGCCATTGCTGAAGAGACGCCGCTCCAGCGCCTTCGCCAGCGTCGACTTGCCGGAGGCCGGCAGGCCGGTGAGCCAGACCACGGCGCCGTTGTGGCGATAGCGCGCCGAGCGCTCGTCGGGTCGCAGTGCCGATTCCACCGGTACGATATCGACGGGCACGGCGCGCTGGCCGGCATCGACCGACAGCACGAGGCCGCCGCCGGCGATACGGCCGGAAACCTCGATGACGAGACGGCCGGTGCGCGGATTCTCGGTGTAGGGATCGGTGGCAATCGGATTGGACAGAGAAATGTCGATCTCGCCGACATGGTTGCGGCCGATCGCCTTGTTCTCGCTGCTCGAGAGCTCGCCGGGATCGACCGCCTTCTCGATGGCGACGACGGTGGCGCGGCTTTCCTTCGGCCCGCAGCGCACCAGCAGCTGGTCGCCCTTGGCGAGCGGCTTGTCGTGCAGCCAGAAGATGCGCGCGCGCAGGCGGCGCGTCTCGCGCGGGGCGGTGCCGGCATGCGCGACGATATCGCCGCGCTCGATGAACAGCTCGCGGTCGAGCGTGATGCCGACCGAGCGGCCCGCTCCTTGCCGTCCCGCGACCGGCGTCACCGGCCAGCTCTCGACCGTCTTGATCTTCGCGATCTTGCCGGCCGGCATGATCACGATCTCGTCGCCAGCAATGAGGCTACCGGATTCGATGCGGCCTGCCACGATGCGGCGGTCGTCGAACTTGTAGATCGCCTGCACGGGCAGGCGCAGCGCCAGCGCTTCGAGCGGCCGCGCGGGTTCGAGCCTGTCGAGCGCCTCGACCACGGTCGGCCCCTTGTACCAGCCGATGCGGTCGGTGCGCTCGGCAACGCCGTCGCCGTCGCGCGCGGAGATCGGGATCACGGCGGTCGGCGTCACGCCGAGACCGTTGAGATGCGCGGAAATCTCGTCGCTGATGTCCTTGAAGCGATCGGCCGAGAAATCGACGCGGTCCATCTTGTTGACGACGACGGCGACCTGCTTCACGCCGAGCAGATGCAGGAGATAGCCGTGCCGCCTGGTCTGGTCGCGCACGCCCTCCAGCGCGTCGATGATCAGCACCGCGCCGTCGGCCTGCGAGGCGCCGGTGATCATGTTGCGCAGGAATTCGGCATGGCCGGGCGCGTCGATCAAGACGATGTCGCGCGAATTGGTGCGGAAGCGGATCTGCGTGGTGTCGATGGTGATGCCCTGGTCGCGCTCGGTCTGTAGTGCATCGAGCAGGAACGACCATTCGAACGGCATGCCGCGCCGCGCGCTGACGGCTTTGAGCATTTCGAGCTTGCCGTCGGGTAGGCTGCCGGTCTCATGCAGCAGGCGGCCGACCAGCGTCGACTTGCCGTGGTCGACGTGGCCGACAATGACGATGCGCACTTGCGGACGCGTGGTGCCGTTCGGGGTCGCAGGCGAAGCGGGAGTGACGATCATGTTCATAGCCGCAAAGCGTCCTAAGGTCAGAGATAGCCGGCGACGCGAAGGCGCTCGAAGGCGTCCTCGGTCTCGTGGTCGAGCGCGCGTCCGGCACGCTCCGGCACCTTGGTCTGCTCGAGCTCGACCAGGATCTCGTCGATGGTCGATGCCGTCGAATTCACGGGGTTGGTGATGTCCTGATCGCCCAGCGAGCGATAGCGCTTGCCGTTCTGCGACAGATAAAGCGGGATGATCGGAATGTTCTCGCGCTTGGTGTAGGCCCAGATGTCGGCCTCGGTCCAATGCAGGATCGGATGGATGCGCAAATGTGCGCCTTGCGGCGGCGAGGCGTTGAAGTGGTCCCAGAACTCCGGCGGCTGGTCGCGCACGTCCCAATTGCCTTCGAGGCCGCGCGGCGAGAATACGCGCTCCTTGGCGCGGGTCGCTTCCTCGTCGCGGCGGATGCCGGCGATCAGGCCGTCGAAACCGTACTTCGCGAGCGCCATCTTGAGGCCCTCGGTCTTGCGCGCGGCGGAACGGGCGGCGGGGGGAAGCGTCGGGTCGACGGCATCGATGGGCGGGCAGGGCTCGACGCGCAGATCGAGATCCCATTCCTTCCCGTAATGATCGCGGAAGCGATACATCTCCGGAAACTTCTTGCCGGTGTCGACATGGAGCGCCGGGAACGGCATGCGGCCGAAGAACGCTTTCCGCGCCAGCCAGATCATGACGTTGGAGTCCTTGCCGAGCGACCACAGCAGGGCGATCTTCTTCAGGCGGGCGAAGGCCTCGCGAAAGATGTAGATGCTCTGCGCCTCGAGCTGGTCGAGGTGGTCCATGCTGGGCGCAACGTCAGCAGAAAATTCTTGCGAGCCTGAGCGGCTGGCGGAGGCCGGGCTGCTCACTCCGACAGCTGCGGAATCGTCCTTGAGAAGATGCATCTCTGCCACTTTGCGTTTGGAGGCGAATTTTCTATAGTTGCGGTGCAGAAGAGAAGAAAAAATTTTCTCTTTGCGCGCTCGAAACGACACATATATAGAAAATAATTCCAGTCAACCCCGGATGTGGGGGAAGCGAGTATCGCATGCGGTTCTTGCCGGTGTTTCTCGATCTGAAGGCCGGTCCGGTGGTCCTCATCGGCGCGGGTGAGCTTTTGCGCGCCAAGCTGCGCGTGCTCGCCGCTGCCGGCGCGCGCCTCCGCGTGCATGCGATCGACGGCAATCATGACCTGGGCCTTGGCTCCGAGGACGCGGCGCGCATCGAAATCGCGGCCGGCGATCCGCTGACCGCTGATCTCTCCGGCGTCATCGCTATCGTCTGTGCGGGTGCGGGCGACGTCGGCGTTGCCATGTCGGCGCGGGCGAAGGCGCTCGGCCTGCCCGTCAACGTCATGGACGATCTCGAGCATTCCAGCTTCATCTTCCCGGCTATCGTCGATCGCGGCGATGTCGTGGTCGCGGTCGGCACCGGCGGCACATCGCCGGTGGTAGCGCGGCGCGTGCGCGAGAAGATCGAGGCGCTGCTGCCGGCGCGCATCGGCGAGCTCGCCGAGTTCATCGGCACCTTTCGCAAATCCATCAACGAGCGCATCGCCGAGTTTCCGCTGCGCCGCCGCTTCTGGGAGCGCGTCATCGACGGTCCGATCGGCGCCGCCGTGCTCTCGGGGCGCAAGGGCGAAGCGGACGCGGCGCTCAAGGCGATTACCGATCCCTCCGATTTCGCGCGTGCCGACAAGCCGGAAGGCTCGGTCGCGCTGGTCGGTGCCGGTCCCGGCGATCCTGACCTCCTCACCATCAAGGCGCTGCGCGCACTTCAGGACGCCGACATCGTCTTCCACGACGAGCTGGTTTCGCCCGAGATTCTCGACCGCATCCGCCGCGACACCACGCGCGTGCCGGTCGGCCGCCGCGTCGGCAAGCCCGGCATCGGCCAGGACGCCATCAACAAGCGTATGATCGAGGCCGCGCAATCAGGCCAGCGCGTGGTGCGGCTGAAGGGCGGCGATCCCCTCGTGTTCGGCCGCGGCGGTGAGGAAGTGGAAGCGCTGCGTGCCGCCGGCGTCGCCTATTCGATCATTCCCGGCATCACCGCAGGACTGGGTGGCGCTGCCGATTTCGAGGTGCCGCTCACTTACCGTCACGAAGCAACCCGCATCACCTTCCTCACCGCGCACAAGGCGCGCGATGCCGAAGCCGTGGACTGGTCCACGATGACCGACACGAAAATGACGGTCGTGGTCTACATGGGCATGACTGCGGCACCCGCCGTGCGCGCCGGCCTGTTCGCGGCCGGACGTTCGCCGGAAACGCCGGTCGGCGTGTTCGCTCGTGTCACCCGGCCCGATGCGCAAGGAGCGGTCGGTACGCTGCGCGACCTGCCCGAGCTCGTGCGGCGGATCCAGGGCGGTCCCGCCATCCTCATCATCGGCGACGTGGTCCGGCATGCCGGCTCGCTTCGCCGCCAAACACCCAAGCAAATCATCTCTGACCTATTGGATGCAGCCGAATGACCTCTCCGCTCGAACAGAAGAAGATCAAGATCGCCGGCCCCTCGGTTGTGACCGCCAATCGCACCTGGGACGGCATCGTGGTGTACCGCACCGCCGCCAAGAGCTGGTCCGCGGACCTCTCGGAAGCTGCGATCGTGCGCAACTCCGATGAGGCCAAGGCGTTGCTTGCGGAGTCGGTGGCCGATGACGTTGGCGCCATCGGTCCCTATATCGCGCCCGTGCAGGTCGGCGAGGACGGCAAGATCCTGCCCGGCAACCTGCGCGAACAGATCCGCCGCACCGGCGTCACCATCGGACAGCCGGCCCAGGTTTAAGGCATCCTTCTATGTACGCTTATGACGAAATCGACCGCACGCTCGTCAACGAGCGCGTCTCGGAGTTCCGCGACCAGGTGAAGCGGCGCTTGTCCGGCGAGCTCACCGAGGACGAGTTCAAGATCCTGCGCTTGCAGAACGGCGTCTATCTGCAACTGCACGCCTATATGTTCCGCGTCGCGATCCCCTACGGGACGCTGGCGACGAACCAGTTGCGGGCGCTGGCGCATGTCGCGCGCAAATATGACCGCGGCTATGGCCATTTCACCACGCGCCAGAACATCCAGTTCAACTGGATCAAGCTCGCCGAGCTGCCGGATGCGCTGGCTGATCTCGCCGAGGTCGGCATCCACGCGATGCAGACCTCCGGCAACAACATGCGCAACGTCACCTCGGACCAGTGGGCCGGCGTCGCGCCGGGCGAGATCGAGGATCCCCGCATCTGGTCGGAGCTGATCCGCCAGCACACCACGCTGCATCCGGAATTCTCGTTCCTGCCGCGCAAGTTCAAGATTGCGATCACCGCCTCGGACCACGATCGCGCCGCGATCAAGATCCACGACATCGGCCTCCGCCTGATCAAGAACGAGAAGGGCGAGACCGGTTTCGAGGTGCTGGTCGGCGGCGGTCTCGGCCGCACGCCGTTCATCGCCAAGACCATCAAGCACTTCGTGCACGGCCGCGACATCCTCAGCTACATCGAGGCGATCCTGCGCGTCTACAACCAGTACGGCCGCCGCGACAACATCTACAAGGCGCGCATCAAGATCCTGGTGCACGAGCTCGGCATCGAGAAATTCTCGCGCGAGGTCGAGGAGGAGTGGCAGCACATTCGCAACTCCTCGCTCCAGATCGACGACGAGGTGATCGAGGACATCCGCTCGCGCTTCACCTATCCGGCCTATGAGAAGCTGCCGCACATGCCGGACGAGCTGCGCCAGGCCGCGGCCGATCCCGAGTTCGAGGCGTGGCGCAAGAACTCGGTGGCTCCGCACAAGGTGCAGGGCTATTCGATCGTCACGATCTCGCTGAAGCCGACCGGCGGGCCTCCGGGCGATGCCACGGCCGAGCAGATGGACGCGCTCGCTGACCTCGCCGACAAATATTCCTTCGGCGAGATCCGGGTCGGCCATGAGCAGAATCTGGCGCTGCCGCACGTCGCCAAGCGCGATTTGCCGGCGTTATGGAAGGCGCTCGACAAGCTTGGTCTTGCGACGCCCAACGTCAATCTGATCACCGACATCATCGCCTGCCCCGGGCTCGACTATTGCTCGCTGGCGAATGCGCGCTCGATCCCGATCGCGCAGGAGCTGACGCGGCGCTTTGCCAATCATGAGCTCGCCAACCTGATCGGGCGGCTGCACATCAACATCTCCGGCTGCATCAATGCCTGCGGACATCACCATGTCGGCCATATCGGCATTCTCGGCGTCGAGAAGAACGGCGAGGAGGTCTACCAGATCACCATCGGCGGCCGCGCCGACGAGAACGCCGCGCTCGGCACCCTGATCGGTCCCGGCGTCAAGTTCGACGAGGTCGCCGACGTCATCGAGGACGTCGTGGAGGCGTATCTGGCGCTGCGCGAGCGCCCGGAAGAATTGTTCATGGACACGGTGAAGCGCCTCGGTGTCGAACCCTTCAAGGAGCGCGTCTATGCCACTCGTTAACGGCGGAAAGATCGCCGACGACAGCTTCGTCAAGCTGGCCGTCGACACCCCGCTGCCCGAGGGCGGCGACATCCTGGTGCCGGCAGAGCGCTTCCTCGGCGAGGCCGACGCGCTGCTCAAGCGTTCGGGCAAGGTCGGCGTGATCTGGCCGAACAATCGCGACATCGCCGAGCTTGTGCCGTATCTCGGCAAGATCGCCGCGGTTGCGCTGGTGTTCCCGACCTTCCGGGACGGGCGCGCCTACAGCCAGGCGCGGCTGCTGCGCGAACGCTACAACTATCGCGGCGAGCTGCGCGCGACGGGCCAGGTGCTCCGCGACCAGTTCGTGTTCATGCTGCGTGCCGGCTTCGATTCCTTCGAGGTCAAGAAGCAGGCCGACGCAGAAGCCTTCATGCAGACCGCCAAGCGCTATTCGGTGTTCTACCAGCCGACCGGCGACGGCCGTGTCACGGCGCTGCACCGGCGCATGCAGCTGCGTCACTCCGAAGGTGTCGGCACGTGAACGCGATCGCGCCTCAGGTTTCGTCCATCTCTGCGCTGCCTTCGGCGGAGGAGCTCGATCGCGCCTTGCGCGATGCCTCGCCCGCGGAGGTCATTGCCGCGGCGGTGAAGACGGTCGGGCGCGAGAAGCTTGCGCTGGTGTCGTCCTTCGGCACGGAATCGGCGACGCTCTTGAAGGTGATGGCGGATGTCGATCCTGCGATCCCCGTGGTCTTCCTCGACACCGGATGGCTGTTCGAGGAGACGCTGGCCTATCGCGACACGCTGATCGCGGCGCTGGGCTTGAAGGACGTGCGCTCGATCAAGCCGGCGGAGGAGACGCTGTCGCGCGAGGATCCCGACCGCGACCTCTGGTTCTCCGATCCCGATGCCTGCTGCCGCATTCGTAAGGTCGAGCCGCTGGCGCGCGCGCTGCAGCCGTTCGACGCCTGGCTCAACGGCCGCAAGCGCTTCCAAGGCAATGCACGCGCCGATATTCCCGTCGTCGAGATCGACGGTGCGCGGTTGAAGTTCAATCCGTTCGCCAATGTCTCGCGTGAGGAACTCGAGGCGATCTTCGTCCGCGCCAAATTGCCGCGTCATCCACTGGCTGCCTCCGGTTTCCTGTCGGTTGGGTGTATGCCTTGCACCAGCAGAACGGCCGAGGGCGAGGATGCGCGCGCCGGTCGCTGGCGCGGCCGGTCGAAGACGGAATGCGGCATCCACACGATGAAGATTTCGTAGCACAGTTGAGTTGCCCGGCTGCGAACAAGAAAATCCGGTTCCGTTGACTTAAGCGCGTTTCGCCCCGAGTTATGCCTGCCATCGATGACGCCGATGTCGTCGAGGTGAATGGAGATGGACATGATGCGCCGTATCGTTCCGCTCGTGGCAGGACTGCTTTGGGCAAGCTCGGCTCTCGCCGCCGACATCAATCTTCTGAACGTGTCGTACGATCCGACGCGTGAGCTCTATGCCGAGTTCAACAAGGCGTTCGCGACCGCCTATCAGAAGGAGACCGGCAAGAGCGTCGAGATCAAGCAGTCGCATGGCGGCAGCGGCTCGCAGGCGCGTAGCGTGATCGACGGCTTGCAGGCCGATGTGGTGACGCTGGCGCTCGCCTATGACATCGACGCCATCGCAAACAAGGGCCTCACCGCGGCCGACTGGCAGAAGCGGCTGCCGCAGAATTCATCACCCTACACCTCGACCATCGTGTTCCTGGTGCGCAAGGGCAATCCCAAGGGCATCAAGGACTGGGACGATCTGCTCAAGCCGGGCGTTGCCGTAATCACGCCCAACCCGAAGACCTCGGGCGGGGCGCGCTGGAATTATCTCGCCGCCTGGGGCTTTGCGCAGAAGAAGTACGGCTCGGCCGACAAGGCCAAGGACTTCATCGGAAAACTCTACCAGCAGGTTCCGGTGCTGGACACCGGCGCGCGCGGCGCCACCGTGACCTTCGTCGAGCGCGGCGTCGGCGACGTGCTGCTCGCCTGGGAGAACGAGGCGTTCCTCGCGCTGAAGGAGTTCGGCGCGAACAAGTTCGAGATCGTGGCGCCGCCCCAGTCGATCCTCGCCGAGCCGCCGGTCGCGATCGTGGACAAGGTTTCCGACAAGAAGGGCACGCGCAACGCGGCCGATGCCTACCTTCAGTACTGGTACACCAAGGAGGGGCAAGAGATCGCCGCGCGCAACTTCTACCGTCCGCGCGATGCCGAGATCGCCAAGAAGTACGAAAACGCCTTCGCCAAGGTCGAGCTGTTCACGATCGACGACGTCTTCGGCGGCTGGACCAAGGCGCAGAAGGAACATTTTGCCGACGGCGGCGTTTTCGATCAGATTTACAAGAACTGATCGGGCGCTGTCGTAGGAGGCTTTAGCAGGGGGCCTGGTGAGCGCACTAGCAGCACGACGCCGGACATTGCCGGGCTTCGGTCTCACGATGGGACTGACGCTTTCCTGGCTGTCGATCATCATCCTGATTCCGCTCGCCGGCTTGTTCCTGAAATCGTTCGAGCTCAGTCCCGAGCAGTTCTGGAACATCCTCTCCAGCCGCCGCACTCTGAACGCGCTCCGCGTCTCCTTCGGGCTCGCGTTCGCGGCCGCCTGCGTCAATCTGGTGATGGGCAGCATCATCGTCTGGGCGCTGGTGCGCTACCGCTTTCCCGGCCGGCGCATCTTCGATGCCATCGTCGACGTGCCTTTCGCGCTGCCGACGGCGGTGGCCGGCGTCGCGCTGACCGCGCTGTTCGCCGAGAAGGGCTGGCTGGGAGCGCCGCTCGCGGCACTCGGCATCAAGGTGGCGTTTACGCCGGTCGGCATATTCGTTGCCATGATCTTCATCGGCATCCCCTTCGTGGTCCGCACCGTGCAGCCGGTGCTCCAGGATCTCGACCCCGAGATCGAGGAGGCCGCGGGCAGCCTGGGGGCCAGCCGCTGGCAGACCATCATTCGCGTGATCCTGCCCTCGCTCGCACCGGCGCTGCTGACGGGGCTTGCGCTGGCCTTTGCCCGCGCCGTCGGGGAATACGGCTCGGTGATCTTCATCGCCGGCAATCTGCCCAACGTCTCGGAGATCGCACCGCTCTTGATCGTGATCCGCCTCTCCGAATTCCGCTATGCCGATGCGACCGCCATTGCGGTGGTCATGCTTGTCGTCTCCTTCGTCGTCATCTTCGCCGTCAACCGGCTCCAGCGCTGGGCGCAGAGCCGGATTCCGGCGCGCTGAGGAGGATGCGATGACGATGCAGATCGCAGATACCGTGTCGCTCTCGGCCTCTGAGGCCAAGTCGCGCGCGCATGCCGCAGCGGCGCAGGACAATTTGCGCACTGAGCCGCGCGCGGTGCGCATCGCCATCATCACGCTGGCGATCGTCTTCCTCAGCGTCTTCGTGGTGCTGCCGCTGGTGGTCGTGTTCGCGCAGGCGTTCTCGAGAGGCGTCCTGGCTTATCTTTCCGCACTTGCCGAGCCGGAGGCGATAGCGGCGATCAAGCTGACGTTGATCGTCGCGGCGATCTCGGTCGGCCTCAATCTCGTGTTCGGCCTCGTCGCCGCCTGGGCGATCGCCAAGTTCGAATTCAGAGGCAAGACCTTCCTGATCACGCTGATCGACCTGCCGTTCTCCGTGAGTCCGGTGATCTCGGGCCTCGTCTTCGTGCTGCTGTTCGGCGCCCAAGGCTATTTCGGCAGCTGGCTTAGGGATCACGACATCCAGATCCTGTTCGCGGTGCCCGGCATCGCGCTTGCAACCACCTTCGTGACGTTCCCGTTCGTGGCGCGTGCGCTGATCCCCTTGATGCAGGAGCAGGGCACGCAGGAGGAGGAGGCCGCGATCTCGCTCGGCGCTTCGGGCCTGCAGACCTTCTTCCGCGTCACGTTGCCCAACATCAAATGGGGCGTGCTCTACGGCGTCCTGCTCTGCAACGCCCGCGCGATGGGCGAGTTCGGCGCGGTCTCGGTCGTCTCCGGCCACATCCGCGGCGAGACCAACACCATGCCGCTGCTGGTCGAGATCCTCTACAACGAGTACCAGTTCGTCGCCGCCTTCGCGATCGCCTCGCTGCTGGCGATGCTGGCGCTGATCACGCTGATCGCAAAAACCGTCCTCGAACGTCATCTCGACGAAGGAGAAGACGCAAGTGACCATTGAAGTCAGGAATCTCGTCAAGAAGTTCGGCAGCTTTGCCGCCCTCGACGGCGTCGACCTCAAGGTCGACAATGGCGAGCTGCTGGCGCTGCTCGGGCCCTCCGGCTCCGGCAAGACCACCTTGCTGCGGATCATCGCCGGTCTCGACTGGCCGGATTCCGGCGAAGTCTCCTTCAACGGCGAGGACGCGCTGGCGCAAGGAGCCCGCGAGCGTCACGTCGGCTTCGTGTTCCAGCATTATGCACTGTTCCGCCACATGACGGTGTTCGAGAACGTCGCCTTCGGCCTGCGCGTGCAGCCGCGCGCGGTCCGCAAGGATGAGTCCACCATTCGCGCGCGTGTCAAAGAGCTGCTCGATCTCGTCCAGCTCGACTGGCTCGCCGACCGCTATCCGAGCCAGCTCTCCGGCGGCCAGCGCCAGCGCATTGCGCTCGCCCGTGCGCTGGCGATCGAGCCGCGCATCCTCCTGCTCGACGAGCCCTTCGGTGCGCTCGATGCCAAGGTGCGGAAAGAGCTGCGCAGATGGCTGCGCTCGCTGCACCACGAGATCAACGTCACCTCGATCTTCGTCACCCACGACCAGGAGGAGGCGCTCGAGGTCGCCAACCGCGTCGTGGTGATGGACAAGGGCCGGATCGAGCAGATCGGCTCACCCGACGACGTCTATGAAACCCCGGCGACGGCCTTCGTGCATGGCTTCATCGGCGAATCCATCGAGCTGCCGGTCCAGGTCGATAGCGGCGTGATCAGGCTCGGCGACCGGCCGCTTCAGCTCGCGGCGGAGGGCCTCGTGCCTGGCGCGTCAAAGCTGTTCGTACGGCGACATGACATGCTGGTCGGCCCGCCCGGCACCGGCGCCTTCGAGGGCGCGGTCCAGCATGTCCGCAATTTCGGCCCGGTACAGCGGGCGGAGGTCGCGCTGTCAGGCGGCGAAACCATCGAGATCGACGCCCCCCGCGACAAGGAACTGCGCGCCGGCGACACCATCGGCCTCAATCCCCGCCGCTACCGGATCTTTGCGGGCTAAGGCCCCGTCATTCCGGGATGGTCCGAAGGACCAGACCCGGAATCCTGAGATTGTGGCGCGAGATTCCGGGTTCAGTGCTGCGCACTGCCCCGGAATGACGGCTACGATTTTCTTCAAAATTCACCTTTCAGCCACGGTTGGTATGCAACAACGGCCCCCTCATTGGGGGCCTCGATTCATGCGCGCTGCGGCCGCAATTCTCATCACTTTGCTGCTCGCTGGCTGCGCCGGCAATGAAGCGCCGGTCCAGCAGCCGTCGATGTATACGGACATGGCGGTCCCCGGCGCCCAGCTCGACGCGCAGGCTGCCGCGGTGATGATCTCGCAATACCGCCAGAACAACATGCTCGGCACCATCGTGATCGACCCTGATCTGATGCGGCTCGCCGAATCCCAGTCCCAGGCCATGGCCGCGGCCAACAAGATGGACCACGACGTCCGCGCGCCGCTGGCCAAGCGCCTTGCCACCGGAGGCTATCCGGCCACGGTTGCCGTCGAGAACGTCTCGGCCGGCTATCATACGCTGGCGGAAGCTTTTTCCGGCTGGCGCGACTCGCCTCCGCACCGCGCCAACATGCTCAAGAGCGGTGTCACAAAATTAGGCATCGCGGCGAGCTATGCTCCGGGCACCAAGTACAAGGTGTTCTGGACCATGATCCTGGCCTCGACCGAGCCCCGATAAGCCAGACTTGATCCCCGGATGCATTGACGCCGCGGCGGACTGTCGCCAGGGTGGCGCGCCATTTGCTGTTGTTCCCTTATGCTATTGTTCCCTTATGACCGATCATAGCCCGGAATCCGCCAGCGTCCCCGCCAATGCGCAACGCGTCCTGGTCCTGCAGGGCGGCGGCGCGCTCGGCTCCTATCAGGCCGGCGCCTTTCAGGCGCTATGCGGCTACGGCTTCGAGCCGGATTGGGTCGCCGGCATCTCCATCGGCGCGATCAACGCCGCCATCATCGCCGGCAACGAGGGCCACACCCGCGTCAAGCGGCTGAAGGAATTCTGGGAAATGGTCTCGGCGCCGGTGCCGTGGAAGCCGGTCGGCAAGAGCGATCACAGCCGCGAGCTGTTCAACTCGACGAGTGCGGCGCTGATCGCCACTTTCGGCGTGCCCGGCTTCTTCGTGCCGCGCGTCCCGCCCGCGCCGATGTGGCCGCCGGGCCATCCCGAAGCGGAAAGCTATTACGACACCGCGCCGCTGAAGAAGACGCTGGAGCGGCTGGTCGATTTCGACCGCATCAACGACCTCAAGACACGCTTCTCGGTCGGCGCGGTCGGTGTCACCTCGGGCAACTTCAAATATTTCGACAATTACGAGTTCAAGAAGCTCGGCAAGAAGATCGGCCCCGAGCACATCATGGCTTCCGGCGCGCTGCCGCCGGGCTTTCCCTCCGTGATCATCGACGACGAGCATTACTGGGACGGCGGCATCGCCTCGAACACTCCGCTCGACTACGTGCTCGATGCCGAGCTCGCGCGCGACATGCTGATCTTCCAGGTCGACCTGTTCTCGGCGCGCGGCGATTTGCCGAATTCGCTGCTCGAGGCCACCGAACGCGAGAAGGACATCCGCTTCTCCAGCCGCACGCGCATGAATACGGATAAGAACAAGCAGATTCACAATGCCCGCCGGGCCGTGCGCGACCTGATTTCCAAATTGCCCGATTATCTCAAGAACGACCCTTCCGTCGAATTCCTTGCCAAGGCAGCACGTGAGAGCACCGTCACGGTGGTGCATTTGATCTATCGCAGCAAGAACTACGAATCCTCGTCCAAGGATTACGACTTCTCGCATGTCGCCATGGTCGAGCATTGGGAAGCCGGCGTGCGCGACGTGCACCTGTCGATGCGCCACAAGGACTGGCTCGAGCAGCCGCAGTCCGGCGAGACCATGGTGACCTACGATCTCACGGGGGACGTCACCGCGCCCCCGCCAAAAAGGAGCGAATAACATGGGTACTCTGTCAGGCAAAAACGCCGTCGTGACCGGATCGACCAGCGGCATCGGGCTCGCCTATGCGCGCGCCTTTGCCGCGGCCGGTGCCAACGTCGTCATCAACGGCTTCGGCTCGCCCGAGGACATCGAGAAGGAGCGCGCCAAGATCGAATCCGATTTCGGCGTCAAGGCGGTATACTCGCCCGCCGACATGACCAAGCCCGCCGAAATCGCCGGCATGATCGCGCTCGGCGAGAAGTCGTTCGGCTCGGTCGACGTCCTCGTCAACAATGCCGGCATCCAGTTCGTCTCGCCGATCGAGGAGTTCCCGGTCGAGAAGTGGGACCAGATCATCGCGATCAACCTGTCCTCCGCCTTCCATGCCATCCGCGCCGCCGTGCCCGGCATGAAGAAGAAGGGCTGGGGCCGCATCATCAACACCGCCTCGGCGCATTCGCTGGTCGCCTCGCCCTTCAAGTCGGCCTACGTGTCGGCCAAGCACGGCATCGCCGGCCTGACCAAGACCGTGGCGCTCGAGGTCGCGACCCACAAGATCACCTGCAATTGCATCAGCCCCGGCTATGTCTGGACCCCGCTGGTGGAGAAGCAGATCCCCGACACGATGAAGGCGCGCGGCCTGACGCGCGAGCAGGTCATCAACGATGTGCTGCTCGACGCGCAGCCGACCAAGGAGTTCGTCACCTCCGAGCAGGTCGCCGCCCTTGCGCTGTTCCTGTGCAGCGACGATGCCGCGCAGATCACCGGCACCAACCTGTCGATCGACGGCGGCTGGACCGCGGAGTAAGCGCTCGATGCCGTAGGGTGGGCAAAGGCGCGCCAGCGCCGTGCCCACCATTTGTCCGCGGTTGAGAAAGAGCGGTGGGCACGCTTCGCTTTGCCCACCCTACGAGAGCTGCGCTGGGTCTTCGCTCAATGCGTCCAGGCCAGCGCCGTCACGATCGCCGACGACAGGTTCAGCTCCGCGAACATGATCTTGCCGGCGACCACGAACAACACGCTGGCAAGGGTCAGGCGCAGCACCGTCTCGGGGACGCGTGTCGCGCTGTAGCTGCCGACGATGATGCCGGGCAGCGAGCCCAGCAGCAGCACGCCCATCAGCGCCCAGTCGACATCGCCAAGCGCCCAGTGCCCGACGCCGGCCACCAGCGTCAGCGGCACGGCATGGGCGATGTCGGAGCCGACGATGGTTGCCATCGGCAGGCGCGGGTAGAGCAGCAGCAGCACGGTCACGCCGACGGCGCCGGCGCCGACCGACGAAATCGAGACGAGCACGCCGAGCACGATGCCCGTGATGACGGTCGCAACCGCCGTGGTGCGATCGTCGACCTGCTCCAGCCTCCTGCGATAGCGCTCCATGATCGCCTTGCGGAAGATCAGCGACGTGGCGGTCAGCAGCAGTGCGAAGCACAGCACCAGATTGACCAGGCTGCGCTCGGTATCGCTTTTGAGATCGAGCTTCCACAGCACCAGCAGCGTCAGCGCGCTCGCCGGAATGCTGCCGCAGGCGAGCCGCAGCACCGCCGGCCAGTGTACGCTGCGCGACCAGCCATGCACGATGCTGCCGCCGGTCTTGGTGGCGGCGGCATAGAGCAGGTCGGTGCCGACGGCGGTGGAGGGATGGACGCCGAACAGCAGGATCAGCAGCGGCGTCATCAACGAGCCGCCACCTACGCCGGTCATCCCGACAAGCAGGCCGACGCCAAATCCGGAGGCGACGTAGAGTGGATCGATCATGGTCTGGAGAATCTTAGGGTTATCTCGTCGGTTGGGCAATACGACGTAGAATAAACTTTCCCTGAGTGGCAACTACTTGGGAGGAATAAGAAAAATCATGCTGCTGGTTCTGAATGGGTAGGAGTTTCGCCTCATTCCGCGCCATGCCGCGAAACAGCCGTTCCACCGCACCGGCAAGACGCGCAGCGCCTACTTGCCGAACGCCAGCACGTGCAGTCCCAGCCGCTGCCGCACGATCCAGAACAGCAGCACCGTCTCGAAGCTCAGCGAGATCGAGGTCGCCGCGGCCGCGCCATGGCCGCCATAGCGCGGCACCAGCGCGATGCAGAGCACGAGATTCATCGCGAAGGCCAGCGCGTAGGCCAGCGCGCAGATCCTCTGCTCGCCGAGCATGTTGAGCAGGCGCTCGACCGGGCCGATCGCGGCGCGCACCACGAGGCCGATCGCGGCGACGAACATGATATCGTAGCCGACCACGAATTGCGGCCCGAACAGCCACAGCAGCGGCTTGCCGAGCGCGAGCAGCACGATGGTCGCCGCCAGCGACGGCCAGAACGTCCAGTTGATGGCGTGCGCGACGTACGCCGACAGCCGCGCCTTGTCGCCGCTGGCGTTGTATTCCGCGAAGCGATGCGCCGTTGTCGCCGACATCGCGTAGTGGATGAACGAGACCAGCGCCAGCGTCTTCACCACGGCGAAATAGACGCCGACCTCGTCGGATGGCCGAAACTGTTGCAGCACGAGCACGTCGGTATAGGACAAGAGCAGGTAGAAGCTCTCCACCAGCAGGATCGGTAGCGATATGGCGAGCCAGCCGCTGACATCGTAGGCCTTCGGGCCCGGCTCGATGTGATCGGCGAGCTTGCGGTTCAGCACCACCATCTGCCCGGTCATCGCGATCCACACCGCGCCCAGGCTTGCGACCATCGCGGCGACCGCGCCGAGATGGTAGCCGAGCAGGAAGGCGGCGCCCGTGATGCCGATGATCAGCGCCTGGCGGATGATGAATTGCGGCATCAGGCCGAGCTGCATCCAGTCGTGCGAGCGTGCGATGCCGTCCTGGGTGTTGGCGACGACGAAGGCCGGCAGCGTCATGCAGCCGATATAGAGCGGCAGCACCTCGGCCGGATCGATCCAGGGCGACAGCAGTCTGACGATGCCGGCAAGGCCGAGCGACACCAGCGTGGAGACGGCAAAGGTCAGCCAGCGGCTGCCGGAGAGGAAGCCGCGCAGCAGCGCATGCGCGCCGCTCGTGCGGTACTCCGGGATGATTTTTTGCGCGGAGGCCGAGATGCCGAAATCCATCATGCTGCCGAGCAGCAGCACCCAGGTCCAGACATAGACATAGATGCCGTAGTCGGACGTGCCCATCCAGCGCGCGAGCAGCACCTGCGAGACATAGGCAAGGCCCGCACTGATCACGCGAATGATGAAGATGGTGCCTGCCAGCCGCCGCGTCAGCGACGCCTCGCTCGATCCGCCCGTGAGCTTAGCCCGCAGCCGCGCGATCAGTCCGGCCGGTCCGGTCGTTGCTGGCTCTGCATCCATCACGGCCAATTCGAGGATCCCCAAGCGTCCCGCACCAAGCGTTCCGCATGCTGCGGCAGCCTTTGACCTAGCAACCATTCGTTAAGATACGGTTGGGTCAACGATGTTGTCCCGGCCTAGGGCGCGTACGCATGAACTGGCGCGGTGATCAGGCCGCGTATGAGGTCAGTGCTGTGCCGAGAGGGGCCAGCGACCATCAGCTGGAAGACAAGCGCCTGGCCGCCTCCACGTTGACCCGCTCAGGACGAGAACCACGGTCCGGCAAACAGGCGGCCCTTTGGGGCCGCCTGACGTAGCCTAAGTGCAGATGGCTTATTGGCAGAGATGCTGGCGACCGTCAGTACCCTTGTAAAGGGTGCCAGGCCTGCAGACGATGCCGTTGCGGGCGGCATATTGAGACCAGCTGCCGTTCCAGCCGGGACCGCCGCCGCCGCCGTACATCGCGTAGGAATTGCCCCAACCGCCGGGATTGCCCCAGCTGCCGGCGGCGGGAGCGCCTGCTGGCGCCGGCTGTTGATACGCCGCTCGCCGAGCTGCTTGCCGATACCGAGGAGCGGTGGGGGTATTGCCGGTCCCAAGACCCGTGCAGTTGGCGAATTCAGCTTGGCAGAGGTCCGGATTGGATTGGGCCCACTGCGCTGGTGCAGCAGAACTGAACAAGGCGGATGCCGCAACCACGGCCGCGCCAAGAATCCCTGGATTCATCATGGCTTGCTCCTTGTGGTTTGACGTGGCGCTGAATGCCACGCTTGACAGAGCCTATACGACGCTTGCGTGACTGACCATGCTGCTCGGCATCGCCAAAATTGGGACTGCTCTGGTCCAGGAACAGTAATGCTCTGGCTGATCGTAAGATTTCCGCTTGAGCGTCAGAGGCTGACGTCTGCGCCTTCTCGAGTACACGTTCTCGTGTGCAATTATGCACGGGAGCGTGACGATCGGGAAACATCATTCCAGGTTCGTATTGAACTCGTACGACTTCTCCGGCCCAACCAGCGTGAACTTCAGCGCTGCGCCCTCGGCCTTGGCGCCCGGCGGCAGCCCGTCGAGCTCAAATGAGAAGCGCTTCACGCCGGGCGGGCTGGGCTCGACCGGCGCGGGGATCGGCAACGACCAGTCGGGCGTCGGCCCTTCGACGAACAGATTGACGTTGCGGCCATCAGGCACAATCACGTCGACCACCACATTCTTGGCCCCGTCGCGCTTGATGTCGCGGATGGTGAGCGGATTGGGATCGCCGATCGTGGCGGGCTTGGGCACGGTGTCGAGCGCGGCACGCAAGTTCGCGTCCTCGGTCGATGCGACGCTGTTGAAGCCAAGCTCGGCGCTGGCCTCGACAGGAATGCAAAGTTTTTCGCACACCGCGTAGTTGATCTCGGCGCGCAAGGTCACCGGCTTGTCGGCCGACTTGGCGACGATGCGCAGCGGCAGCACGATCTGGTCGCGATAGCCGATCGAATGGCCGCCCGCGCCGTCGTCGAACTTCAGCGGCGCCGGCCACATCACCGTCACCGCTTCGACATTTTCTGATTTCGAGAAATCGAACCGCGGCGGAACGCCGGAATCGCCGGGCATGCGCCAATAGGTCTTCCAGCCGGGCTGGAGCTGGAAGGCGATACCGCCGAGCAGCACGGCGCCGCTGCGCGATCCCGCCAGCAGCCGCACTGCGGAATGTCCGTCGCGCTGCCAGGGCGAGGCGTCGTCGGCGCGCGCGGCAAGCGCCGACGCAAGCAGGGTTGTCGCGACGCCAATCGCCGCACGCAGGGGAACTCTTGTCAGCATGGCACGTCTTTACAGGGTCACACCTAGGCAAACCATTGAATTGCTTGTGATGCATGCACTCGAATCAAATCTCTGCAAGCCTTGATTTGACAGCGGCTAGGTCCGACATCAGGATAGGAATTGAAACCGGAGTGCTTCAGCGATGGCTCCCACTGGCAAGAGGACGGGCGAAAGCACCCGCGGCGCGGGCGCCGGGCTCCCCAATTCGGCCGGTTATCTCGACGGCCGACTCCTGATCGCGATGCCCGTGATGGGCGATCCCCGTTTCGAGCGCTCGGTGATCTATCTCTGTGCCCACTCGGCCGAAGGCGCCATGGGCATCATCGTCAACCACCCGGCCGGCAGCATCGATTTCCCCGAGCTGTTGCAGCAGCTCGGCATCATCAAGAAGGGCGAGCACATCAAGCTGCCGGGGAACGCCGAGAGCATGAAGGTGCTGCAAGGCGGTCCCGTCGACACCGGCCGCGGCTTCGTGCTGCATTCCAGCGACTTCTACATCGAGAAGGCTACGCTGCGGATCGACGACGGTGTCTGCCTCACCGCGACCGTCGACATCCTGCGCGCGATCGCCAATGGCTCCGGCCCCAAGCACGCCATCCTCGCGCTCGGCTATGCCGGCTGGGCACCGGGCCAGCTCGAGACCGAGATCCAGAGCAATGGCTGGCTGCATTGCGATGCGGACGCCGACCTGATCTTCGGCGACGACGTCGACGAGAAATACGGCCGCGCCCTGCGCAAGATCGGCATCGACCCCGGCATGCTCTCGAACGAGGCGGGGCACGCGTAGCTGGAGTTGAGTGTAGCTCAACTCCCACCACGTCATTGCGAGGAGCGAAGCGACGAAGCAATCCAGAATCCCGACGCGGAGGGATTCTGGATTGCTTCGCTTCGCTCGCAATGACGGAGTGTGTTGAAGCGCCCGCGCCCTGTCGTCGGCATCTCTGCCGTCGCTGCCTTCACCACGACTGCCGCGCCTACTCCGCTGCCTGCTGCTGCACCGTCGGCTCGGTCCCTGCGACCGTCGCCCTGCGCATGTCGCGGGGCTGGGACTGGTCGTAGCGGCGGACGCGGTGCATGGTCTGGCGGTTGTCCCACATCACGAGATCATGCAGCTTCCATTTGTGGACGTGGACGAACTCTGCTTGCGTCGCGTGTTCATTCAGATCGCGCAGCAAGAGGCGTCCCTCCGGCACGCTCATGCCGACCACCTTGCCGGCATGCGATGAGAGATACAGCGATTTGCGGCGATGCACGGGATGCGTCCGCACCAGCCGCTGCAGCACCGGCTTGAACATCTCCTTCTCTTCGTCGGTGTACTCGGTGAAGCCGAGCGATCCCCGCGAATACATCAGCGAGTGCTCGCAGACGAGATGCTCGATCTCCGCCTTGGTCTCCTCGTCCAGCGCGTCGTAGGCCGCGCGCATGTCGGCGAACTCGGTGTTGCCGCCCTTCGGGTTGACCACCCGCGCCGACAGCAGCGAGAATTTTGCCGGGATGGGGCGGAACGAGCTGTCGGAATGCCACAGGCAGTTGCCGAGATTGAACAGATGCGCGCGGCTGTCCTTCGCCAGCGGCTTGCCGTCCTTGCCGAGATTGGAGACGTCGTTGAGGCCCGACTGCAGCCGGTAATCCTTCTCCTTGGTCACGGTGCCGCCGCGCGCATCCTCGCGCTGGCCGAAATTCAGCGCGAAGGCCATCTGCTGCTCGTCGTTGATGTCCTGGTCGTGGAAGACCAGCACCGCGTATTTGTCCATGGCGGCCTCGACCTCGCGCGCCTCGTCAGGTGTGAGAGGCTTGCGCAGATCGAGGCCGGACACCTCGCCCACAAAATGTTTCTGAAGCTGCCGGATGGCGATCGTCATGACGTTCTCTCCCGCGTGCCGCGAACGGTTGGTCCCGTTCTGTCGGTGAAAAAGCTACTCCCGCACTCGTGGTTGTCAACGCTCAGTGCGCATAGCAGCCCGTAGCCCGGATGGAGCGAAGCGTAATCCGGGGTTCTCACCTCGTGGAAAGACCGTCCCGGATTGCGCTGCGCTCCATCCGGGCTACGCACCTTTGATGCCTCTCACGCGTTCCGCGCCATCAACCCACCATCGACCGGGATCACCGCGCCGGTCAGGAAGGACGCCGCCGGCAGGCACAGGCTCAGCGTCATATGCGCGACCTCTTCGGGGGCGCCGTAACGGCCGAGTGCGGTGCGGCGCTTGGCGTAGATGGTCTTGTGCTCCTCGGAAATGCGGTCGGTGATGGCGGTGCGGATCGGGCCCGGGCAGATGCAGTTGACGGTGATGCCTTCACGGCCGAGCTCCACCGCGAGCGAGCGGGTGAGGCTCGCGACGCCGCCCTTCGCCGCCGAATAGGGGCTGTGCAATGCGGTGGCGCCGAGCGCCTCGGTGGAAGCGATGTTGACGATGCGCGGGCTCTTCGACCGGCGTAAATGCGGCAGCGCGGCGCGGATGATGCGCGGATGCGCCGTCAGCATCACGGCGATGCCCTTGGCCCAGGCGTCTTCGTAACCTTCGTCGTCGATTGCAACGCGCACGGAGATGCCGGCATTGTTGACGACGATGTCGAGCCCGCCGAAATGCGCGGCGACATCGCCGACCACGCGCTTGATCTCGCCGGCGTCGGCAACGTCGAGCTTCCACGCCTTCGCCGCGCCGCTGCTCGCCGCGATCTCCTTCGCGAGAGACAATGCACCCTGCTCGTCGTAATCGGTGACAGCGACGTTCGCGCCCTCGCTTGCGAACACGCGCGCGGTGGCGCGCCCCATGCCGCTGGCAGCTCCGGTGACGAGAACGGTCAGGCCCTTCACGGAGCGGCTGAGCTCTTTGAACTCGGACATGCTGTTTCCTCGCTGGGTCTTGTTTGTTGTTATGATTGACAAGGCTGGCATCGATCCGCAGACAGGTCAAACAAGCAAGACAAAATGGGAGGCCGCGATGGCGAACGAGCTGGATTTTTCAGGCAAGCAGGTGCTGGTCGTCGGCGGTTCCAGCGGCATCGGCAACGGCATCGCACAGGCCTTTCGCGCCAGGGGCGCAGCCGTCGCCGTTTGCGGCACGCGTGCTCACGCAACGGAATATTCAGCCGAAGAAGGCTCCGATCTCACCGGTCTTTCCTATGCGCAGCTCGACGTCAGCAATGCCGCTGCGATCGATGCGTTCAAGCCGTCGTTCGAGCGGCTCGACATCCTGGTGCTCGCGCAGGGCGCGGTGATTTATCGCCGCGGCGAGTTCGAGATGAGCGGCTTCCGCAAGGTCGTCGAGGTCAATCTGATGAGCCTGATGGCCTGCGCCACGCGGTTTCATTCCATGTTGCGGGATGCCAAGGGCGCGCTGATCATGGTGTCCTCGACCGCGGCCTATCATTCCACGATGGGCAATCCCGCCTACAACGCCTCGAAGACTGGCGCGGTCGGATTGACGCGCACGCTGGGCGAGGCCTGGGCCGAGGACGGCATCCGCGTCAACGGCATCGCACCCGGCCTCGTCGACACCAAGATGACGAAGGTGACGACCGACAACCCCAAGCGGCTCGAAGGCGCGCTCGCGCGCATTCCGCTGCGGCGACTGGGCACGCCGGCCGACATGGCAGGCGCAGCCTTGTTCCTGGCCTCGCCGCTGTCGTCCTACGTCATCGGCCAGACGCTGGTCGTCGATGGCGGGCTGATCCTGTAGAGGATCCCGTAGCCCGGATGGAGCGCAGCGCAATCCGGGGTCCTTCAATACGACTGACGCTGTCACGGATTACGCTGCGCTCCATCCGGGCTACACACTACACTTTCGTCGACACTTGGAACTGCGCTGCGCCTGATCGGTTACTTGGGCTGACCCCCGAGGAGGAGCATCATGGACACGGATCGGATTGTCGGATCAGCCAAGGAATACGCCGGACGCGCGGAAGGCGCAGTCGGAGACATGGCAGGCGATGCCAAGACGGAGGCGTCGGGCAAGGCGCGCGAAGCTGCAGGCACGGTGCAGAACCTCTACGGCCAGGCCAAGGATGCGGTGCGTGATGCTGCGGATACCGCGACGAACTACGCCAAGGACGCCTATGAGAACAGCGGCGACACCTTCCGTGATGGCACGCAGGCGCTGTCGAAGAAAGTGCAGGACAATCCGCTCGGCGCGCTGCTCGTTGCCGGCGGCATCGGCTTTGCGCTGGCGCTGCTGATGTCGCGCCCCGCCCGCCGTCCGCCGCCGCGCTGGCGCTATTACGGCTGATAGCCGTAAACACGTATCTCTCGTGCCCCGGACGCGCTGCAGCGCTAGAGCGCTGCTGCGCAGAGCCGGGGCCCATTCTTTTTGAAGTAGATGCTGGGTCCCGGCTCTGCGTCGCATCACCAAGAGGTGCTGCGCCGCGTCCGGGACACGAAATCGACTATCGGATC
Organism: Bradyrhizobium huanghuaihaiense; assembly: GCF_025200885.1. Classification (NCBI taxonomy): domain Bacteria; kingdom Pseudomonadati; phylum Pseudomonadota; class Alphaproteobacteria; order Hyphomicrobiales; family Nitrobacteraceae; genus Bradyrhizobium; species Bradyrhizobium huanghuaihaiense. The sequence goes on from NZ_CP104172.1 coordinate 1,800,399, forward strand.
ACTTCCGCCGATCGCCCGACATTACCCGGCGGACGCGGAATCGCGGGGTTCTGCGCCGGATTGCGCGGCCCGGGCGCCGGCGCCAGTTGACGCGGCGCCGGCGGCGGCGAGCCGAAGCCGAAGAAATCCCGGAATGACGGCGTGGCCTGCGCCGGCTGCTGCTGTGGCGCGACCGGCGGCTTTTTCGGCGCGAGCTTGGGCGGGGCGATCGCAGCGGCCGCACCCGATGCATTGGGAGAGGCGGTGGCGCCGTCAGGCGTCGTCGCCGCCATCGGCGTATCACCCTTGGCCTGCTCGCGGCCGACCTCACGGCGCGGCCAGGCGTAATCGTCGGCGCGTCCGGCGGGCGCCGTCAGCGGCTCGCCCTTCACCATCGTCTTCGCAGCGAGCGCATCGACGGCGGCGGGACGCGAGCCTGGGCCGCCCAGCAATTGATCGGTCGAGATCGAGGCCGCGACCAGCGGCACGATTGGGCCGGCCAGCGGCCGCGGCGCCGGCTTGCCGGGCTCGGCGCTGGTATCGGGCGTCGCAGGCTCGCTCGGCAGCGCGATCGGGCCGGAGCGCCCGGCCAGGAGGCGCGTGATCTCGCGCTCGACATAGTGAGCGAGTTTTCGCGCGCCGGGCTTGGTGAAGTAGACGCCGTCGGAGCTGCGGAGCTGGCGGATCTGGCCTTCGAAGTCCGGGCCCTTCTGCAGGAAGCGGCCGGCCTCGTCGACGAAACCGTCCCAGACATCGACATAGGTGATGCCGGCCTTGGCCGCGCCCTCGCGATAGAGCGAATCCAGGAACAGCATGTCGGCCGTCCCTTTCTGTCCCCGGATCGCGGGCAGGCCGACCCAGAGCACCGGCACACCCTTGGCCTTGAGCAAATTGGCCAGTTCCTCGACCTTCTTGGTGTAGATCTCGACCCAGCGTTCGTCGCGGAATTCGTAGAGGCCGTTGGGATTGCGCGCCGTCTTTTCCGGTGCGGCCGCAGGCGTGTCGGCATTGTCGGCGTCATCCTGCGGCAGGTCGGCATCGGCAGGCTTGTCGTCCGGCTTGGCGGCGGTGTCGCCGGGCTTGGCATCGCCGGGCTTCGCCGGTTGCTTGGCGCGGGCGCCCTTGTCGTTCTTCTTGTCCTTGTCTTTGTCCTTGTCCGACTTGTCGGCGACAGGTTCGCGGATCGCGATGCGGTCGTTGAGGCCGAGCATGACGACGATCACGTCGGGCTTCTCGGTCTCGAGGATGCCCTTCGCCGCCGCGGTCCAGTCCGAAGGCTCGCCCTTCGGCTGGTACTTGATCAGGCCGGACGTGGTCTTGTGCTTGCGGACGACGCCCATGTCGGGCTGCTCGCTATAGGCATCTTCGAGGCCGTAGGCGAGCCAGTCGGCCATGGCGTCGCCGATCACCAGCACGTTCTTGTCGGGCGTGGTGTCGCGCTTGGCTGGTGCCGGTGCGCGCGAAAAATCCTGGCGCGGTGCCTGCTGCTGTTGCTGCTGGAACGGCGCGAAGAAATCGCCGCCGAACCAGCCACCGCCGCCTCCGCCCTGGCGCGGCGGCGGGGCCGAACGCTGCGGCGGGCCGCCGAAGCCGGGGAAGTTGAAGAACTGCGCGGAAGCGGGCCCCGCGACCGAGACCAATATCGCAAGCGCCGTCCCCAGCGCGATCAGCGGGCCGGTCTCGGTCAGCGCCTTGAACAGGGACTTCTTCGACATGCGATCTCGGCCGCGCACAATGGGGTCTGGAATAGGCTCGGTATAATAACGGAATTGGGCGCCAAACGGGCAGATTCCGTTGCGGATTTTTGACGGATTCTCGCGCCATACACCGGGGAACAGCCGGTCCCGTCAAGACCGCCGGGCAAAATCCCTGTTCAGGGTTACTTTCAGCGCGATTTTACCGCCCGCGCAGCCGGTCCAGCGCGTCGGAGGAGGCAAATCCGTCCGCCGGCACCCCAATCGAGGCCTGGAAGTTGCGCAGGGCCTCCCTCGTCTGGCCGCCGAACTGGCCGTCCGGGGTGCCCTTATAGAAGCCGCGCTGGGCCAGAAGCTGTTGCAGTTCCAGCCGCTCGGTGCGGGACAGCTCGCGCTCCTGGCGCGGCCAGGGCTGCACGAAGGGCTGCCCTCCGCGCAGGCGGTCGGCGAAATGGCCGATCGCCAGCGCATAGGCCTCGGCCGGGTTGTACTTCATGATGACGCGGTAGTTCTGCAACATCAGGAAGCCCGGGCCCTGCGCGCCCGCCGGCGCCAGCAGATAGGCTTTCTCCGCCGGGTTCGGGAAGGGCTGGCCCGCCGGGCGCTTCAGCCCGAGCTTCTCCCACTGCGCAATCGTCTGCGCCTTGGCGCGGTCGGCCAGCATGTAGTTGAATCCTTGCGGCACCACGACCTCGAAGCCCCAGGTCTGGCCGGACTGCCAGCCGTCCTTCTTCAGATTGTTGGCGGTCGACGCAATCAGGTCGGTCGGATTGTCGACGACGTCGCGCCGTCCGTCGCCGTCGCCGTCGACGGCAAAGCGCTTGAACGCGGTCGGCATGAACTGGGTCGGGCCGAAGGCGCCGGCCCAGGAGCCGCGCATCTGCTCCGGACGCAGATCGCCGCGGTTGAGGATCTCCAATGCGGAGAGGAATTCATCCTTGAAATAGGCCTGGCGGCGGCCGATGCAGGCGAGCGTCGCGGTCGATTGCAGCACGCTGCGATCGCCCATCTGCGTCGAGTAATTGGACTCGATGCCCCAGATCGAGGCGATGATGTAGCGATCGACGCCGGTGGCCTTTTCCGTGGCATCGAACTGCGCCTTGTATTTGGCAAGCACCTCGCGGCCCTTGGCGAGGCGATTGTCGTTCACGAGGATGTCGAGATAATCCCAGATCGACTTGGTGAACTCCGGCTGCGAGTCCATCAGGTCCATGATGCGCAGATCGGGGCTGAGGCCCGCGGTGAAGCGCTGGAAGTTGTCCTGGGTGATGCCCCGCCGTGCGGCATCGGGCCACATGCCTGCGACGCAATTGTCGAAATTGCCGGCGGCTTCGCGGATCGCGGCGGCCGTCATCAGCGGATGGCCGGAGGCGCCGTCCTCGCCGCTCCAGGGTTGCGCGCCGCCTGGGCTTGGTGCGCCTTGCGAGGGCGCGGGATTCGTCCCGGAGAAAATGCCGCCGAACAGGTTCGACAGCCCGTTCTGCGACTGGGCGTATGCATGAACCGGCAGCAACAAGGCGGCCGCAATCACAGCTCCACCGGTCACGGATGCCGCACGTTTTGCCAGCCCTGCCATCGATTGCATCATGTCCCACCTGTCCGGCCAAAAATCCGTCATCAGGAGGCCCGGTACCGGTTGCCAATAGCTTAACAAAGGTGAAATTTTAGTGGCTTCTTTTTTCTTAACTCTGTGATCGCGAGGCCCCACATCCGCCTTTGTTAGCGGCTGCAAACAGTCTAGCAAGACACCATTGCTCCCTTCACGTCCTCAGGTATTCGATCAATCCCATGAAAATTCGCAAAGCCGTATTCCCCGTCGCCGGCCTCGGCACCCGCGTCCTGCCCGCCACCAAGGCGATGCCGAAGGAGATGTTGACCATCGTCGACAAGCCGCTGATCCAGTACGTGTATGACGAGGCGAGGGAGGCCGGCATCGAGCACTTCATCTTCGTCACCGGCCGCAACAAAAACGTCATAGAAGATCATTTCGACAAGATGTTCGAGCTCGACGCCACGCTGGCTGCACGCGGCAAGAAGGCCGAGCAGGAGATCCTGGCGCAGAACCAGCCGGATGCCGGCGCCGTCAGCTTCACCCGCCAGCAGGCGCCGCTCGGCCTCGGCCACGCGGTCTGGTGTGCACGCGACATCGTCGGCAACGAGCCGTTCGCGGTCGTGCTGCCGGACGAGCTCGTGCTCAACACGCCCGGCTGCCTGAAGCAGATGATCGAGACCGCCGCAACGCTCGGCGAGAAATCCAATGTCATCGCGGTCGAGGCGGTGCCCGATCATCTCACCCATCAATACGGCATCTGCGGCGTCGGAAAACGCACCGGCAAGATGTTCGAGGTCGACGGCATGGTCGAGAAGCCGGCCAAGGGCACCGCGCCCTCCAACCTCTCGATCACCGGCCGCTACATCCTGCAGCCGGAGATCTTCAAGATCCTCGAAACGCAGGAGCGCGGCGCCGGCGGCGAGATCCAGCTCACCGACGCCATGATCGGCCTCGCCAAGTCGCAGAAATTCTACGGCGTCGAGTTCGAGGGCGAGCGCCATGATTGCGGCTCCAAGCCCGGCTTCCTCCGCGCCAACATCGCCTACGGCCTCAAGCGCCCCGAGCTGCGCGACGGGCTGATCGCGGAGATGAAGAAGTATCTGGGGCAGTAGTTCCCGCCGTCATTGCGAGCGAAGCGAAGCAATCCAGAATCTTTCCGCGGAGAAAGTCTGGATTGCTTCGTCGCAAGAGCTCCTCGCAATGACGGGGAGAGAACTCGTCACGCCACCAGCGACAGCTTCGGCAGGCTCGCGACCACGGACTGGTTGCGGCCGCCGGCTTTGGCGGCGTAGAGCGCCTTGTCGGCGGCGGCGACCAGGATCGTCCAGTCCATGCCGGCGGCGGGGACGAGGCTGGCGATGCCGCAGGACACCGTCGATGCCGCCTGGTCGTCGGACCAGCCCTGCACCTTAAGGCGGATCGTCTCGGCGGTCTTGAAGGCGTCGGCTGCCGAGGTGTCCGGCAGCAGCACCGCGAATTCCTCGCCGCCATAGCGCGCGGCGCAGTCGCCGGCGCGCCGCACCGAGTCAGAAATGCAGATGGCGATGCCGACCAGCACCTGGTCGCCGGCCTGATGGCCGAAGGTGTCGTTGTAGGCCTTGAAGTGATCGGCATCGATCATCAGCAGCGCGACCGGCGTCTTCTGGCGCATGGCGCGCCGCCATTCCACGTCGATGACGGTGTCGAACTTGCGGCGGTTCTTCAAGCCGGTGAGCGCATCCGTCGTCGCCAGCTCCTCGAGCTTGCGCTCGGCCTCGGCGCGCCGGCCGATCTCGCGGGCGAGCACGAGTGTCGATGCCAGCATGAACACGATCAGCGCCAGCACCACGGCGCCGATACGATAGGCCTCCTTCTGCCACAGCTCGAACACCGCGCTCAGGGGCTTGCCGGCCACGACGAACAGCGGGCTGTCGCCGTTGCTGCGAACATAGAGCCGCGGCGTGGTGTCGACCGGGCCTTGCCCCGCATAGGAGGTGCCGGCGCGGAGATTGTCGGCCTTCCAGTTCTGACGGTCGTTCAAATTCCTGCCGATCACGTCGAGGTCGAACGGTCGCCGCATCATGATGGTGCGGTCGCGCTTGAGCACCGTGATGGTGTCTTCGGGATCGAGGCTCAGGCGTTCGAACAATTCGTGGAAATAGCTGAAGCGGATCGAGCCGGTGACGACGCCGAGGAAGCCGCCGTCGGTGTCGCTGATGCGCCGGCTCAGCACGATCGAATAGGCGCCGCGGAACAGCATCGGGCGGCTGATGAAGAGGCCGGCGCCGGGATTGTCACGGTGAACCCTAAAATAGTCTTCGTCGCCGCGGTTCTCGGGAGACGGATCGAGCGTGGAGGCGTCGATGGTCAGCCGGCCCTCCGCGTCATAGACCTGGATGGCGCCGAAATGCCGGGCCGTCGTCGCGTGATCGAACAGGATCAGGTGCCGGACCGGCTTCGAGACTGTGGCGAGCTCCGGCAGCAGCATGTTGCTGGCGACCGCCTTCAGCGACAAATCGTAGATTTCGATGTTGCGGCTGATGTCGGATTCGATGGTGGTGGCGAGGTTTTCCAGGGTCTGGCGGGCCAGCGCCTCTTCGCCGCGGCGCATGTCGAGCATGACGTTGACGCAAATGGCGGAAAAGCCGATCACCGTCACCACGGACGAGATGATCAGCAGTTTCGCCGAAATCCGCCACGGCCGGCGGGCCATGACTTCGCGCCATCCAGACAGCATCGTTTGCTCCCGACCCTGATGGATGCGCCCTAAACCTTGAGCAGTGTTTAAGCTGGTACGGCGCTGCCGCAATGAGTTAAGAATCGGTTGATGCGGCTAGCGGTTTTCGGCAGGCCTCATGTGAAGAGATCCGGGCTGCGGACGAGAGGACGAGTGTGAACGACTACGACACGTTGCGCGATTATCTGCTGCGGCAGAAGCAGACGGAATTCGTGCTGACCTTCGAAGAGATCGAGGAGATCATCGGCGCGGCGCTGCCGCGCGCGGCCAATCGTGCCTCATGGTGGGACAGCCTGCGCAGCCCCGACATCCAGATGCCGCAGCGCGAAGCCTGCCTCGCCGCCGGCTTCGTGGCGACACGGATGCCCGATGGCCAGAGCGTGCGGTTCAGGAAGCAGAAGAGCGAGCGGCGGCGGTAGTGCGTACGGCACGCTCTCCACCCTCCCCTGGAGGGGGAGGGTCGGCTCACATTGAGCGTAGCGAAATGTGAGACGGGGTGGGGTGACGGTCTCTCCACGTCCAACGGTGCCCGAGTGGAGAGATCACCCCACCCCGCTCGCGCTGCGCGCGATCGACCCTCCCCCTCCAGGGGAGAGTAAGACAAGTATCGTAGGGTGGGCAAAGCGGAGCGTGCCCACCACCTCTGTCGTAGGGTTGGATGGTGGGCACGGCGCAAGTGCGCCTTTGCCCACCCTACGGTACGAGATCAAGTGGACGCGCGCTCCACGCGAGCGTGGGAACGGTCGCCGCTAGCCGAGGTGCCGAGCCAAGACCTTCATTAGCGCTCACGGAGCCAGCGTTCGACGTCGGCGTGTGCTCGTATCAGACACCTCGTTGTCTGCCGGTCGCAGGCGCGCATGCACACGTTCTGGCGGCCCCGAACGTCACCAGCCCCGCCGGTGTAGTCGGCACATGTGCCGACGCAGTTTGCGCCTCGATCCTCGCATCGTGCAGCCGTCACTGCTTCGGCCGAGGAGGCGAGGAACATTCCGGTGCCTATGAGGGTGATCGCGTAGAAAAGGTGCCGGCTCATCCGTAACTCCTGAGAAGGACGCGCTTGGTCTGCTCATTCCTGTCGTTGCGTTTGACGCGTGTGAGCACGCCGAGAACGACAGTGGCGAGCCCAACGATCTCGATGACGAACCCGTTCTGGATCGAATGCTGCGCGCCAATTTTCGCGGCGGTTGAACAGCAGTCCATTGATCTGGATCAAGCACGGCCTCATCGGCACCTCACCCCGCGCGCTTCGCGGGCGGCCCCTCAAGAAGGGGGAGGAGGGGGGCTGTTCGCCGCTTCCAGTTGGAATCGGAGGGTAGGCAAAGCGAAGCGTGCCCACCATTGGCGCGGCATGTGTGGAGGGATGGTGGGCACGGCGCAAGTGCGCCTTTGCCCACCCTACGATACCGGACTCGCGGGAGCCTCAGCTCGCCGCTTCCAGCCGCACTTCCGTCAAGAGGCGCATCGCCGCATCGGCGTCCATCGGCTCGCCGAAGGCAAAGCCTTGCGCGTATTCGCAGCCCATCTGGTAGAGCTCGACCGCGTCGGAATCGGTCTCGGCGCCTTCGGCGACCACGTCCATGCCGAGGTCGTGCGCGAGCGCGATGATCGACTTCAGGATCACCGGCCGCGTGCCGCGGTTGGTGGTGCGCACGAAGGACTGGTCGATCTTGATGGTGTCGAACGGGAAGCGCTGCAGATAGGCCAGCGAGGAATGACCGGTGCCGAAATCGTCGAGCGAGAGCCCTGTGCCGAGCTCGCGGATGCGCGTCAGCATCTGGGCTGCGTGCTCCGGGTTCTCCATCACCAGCGATTCCGTCAGTTCGAGCTTGAGCGTGCCGCGCGCCACCGAGGAGCGCGACAGCACGGTGCGGATGTCGTGGATGAGGTCGTGGCGCAGCAGCTGCCGCGAGGAGACGTTGACGCTCGCGAAGATCGGCTCGCGCGAGCGCATGGCGCGCTGCCACACCGAAAGCTGCTTTGCGGTCTGGTCGAGCACGAACATGCCGAGGTCGACGATCAGGCCGGTCTCTTCCGCGATTGAGATGAACTCCGAGGGCGCCATGCGCCCGAGCTTGGGATGATCCCAGCGCGCCAGGGCCTCGAAGCCGGCGACGGAGCGATCCTCCAGCCGCACGATCGGCTGGTAGAGGATCGTGATCTCCTGCCGCTCGATGGCACGGCGCAATTCGCTCTCCAGCGTCAGGCGATCGGTTTTTCGCGCGCGCATCGCCGGCTTGTACACATCGATGCGGTCGCCGCCGATGCGCTTGGAATGATACATCGCAAGCTCGGCGTCCTTGATGATCTCGTCCGTCAGCTGAACCTGCGGGTCGGAGAGCGCAAGGCCGATCGAGGCGGTGAGGAAGATCTCGCGATCGTTGAAAGCGATCGGCGCGCGGATGGTCTTGCGGATGGTCTCGGCGAAATTGGTGATCCGCGCCGGATCCTGTTCCGACAGCAGGATCAGGCCGAACTGGTCGCCGGCCAGCCGCGCCAGCGTGTCCTGCGGCTTCAGGATGCGGGTGAGGCGGCGCGCGAGCGTCAGCAGGATGGAGTCGCCGACCGCGATGCCAACGGAATCGTTGACCTGCTTGAAGCGGTCGAGGTCGATCACCATCAGCGTCGGCCGCAGCGTCGGCATGGTCTTAGCGAAGTTTGCGACGGCGCCGAGCCGGTCCATGAACAGTTTTCGGTTGGGCAGGCCGGTGAGGTTGTCATGCACGGAATCGTGCAGCAGGCGCTCCTCGGCGTTGCGCAGCTCGGTGACGTCGGTGAGCGTGCCGACCACGCGTGAGACCTCGCCGTCGGAGCCGACCACGGGGCGGGCCTTCAGCGCGAACCACATGAAGTGGCCGTCCGGCGTGCGCAGACGGAAATCCTGCACCAGGCGGCCGCGGCGCTGGTCGAGCACGCTGTCGAGCGCGGCGCGGAAACGGTCCTGGTCGAGCGGGTGCAGCACCTCGAGCCACGAGGCCGCCGGGCCTTCCAGCGTGCCGCGCTTGAGGCCGAGCAGGGCTTCGGTCTCGGGGCTGGTGAAGACCTTGTCGGCGGAGACGTCCCAATCCCAGATCAGGTCGCCGGAGCCGGCCAGCGCCAAGGCGCGCCGCTCGATGTCGGAGACGACGCCGGTGGTGGCGCCGCCGCCGGCAAAGGCGTGCTGCATCACCGTGAAGCCGATCAGCATCACGATCAGCACGAGGCCGCCGAGCAGGGCGGGGCCGACGATGTCGTTGGTGACGGAGCCCGCCACCGTCATGCCGGCCGCGACCACCCAGACCACGAGGAGGAACCAGGTCGGGATCAGGAGCACCGCGCGGTCGAAACCGTGAGTGGAGAGATAGACGATCAGCGCAAAGCCGGCGAAGGCGATCAGCACCAGCGAGATGCGCGCGATGCCGGAGGCGACCGCCGGATCGAACAAAGCGAGGGCGACGAGAGAGCCGAGGAACGCAAGCCAGCCCACCGTGATGTGCGAGTAGCGCACATGCCATCGACTGAGGTTCAGATACGCGAACAGGAACACCAGCAGCGTTGCCGCCAAAATCGCCTCGCCCGCCGCGCGCCAGATGCGCTCGGCGTTGTTCGACATGTCGAGCACCTTGCCCCAGAAGCCGAAATCGACGCCGATATAGACCAGCACCGCCCAGGCCAGCGCCGCGGCGGCCGGGAACATGATGCTGCCCTTCACCACGAACAGAATGGTGAGAACGAGCGCCAAGAGTCCGGAGATGCCGATCACGATGCCCTGGTACAGCGTGAACGAGTTGACCTTGTCCTTGTAGGACTCGGGCTCCCACAGATAGAGTTGCGGCAGCTTGTCGGTGCGCAGCTCCGCGACGAAGGTGACGACGGCGCCGGGATCGAGCGTGATGCGGAACACGTCGGCCGTCGCGCTCTCCTGCCGCTCCGGGCGGTCGCCGATCGACGGTGTGATGGTCGCGATGCGAGAGAGGCCGAGGTCGGGCCACAGCAGGCCGGACGAAACGATGCGGTAATGCGGCGCGACAATCAGGCGGTCGAGCTGGTCGTCGGTGTTGTTGGCGAGCGCGAATACCACCCAGTTCTGGCCGCCTTCGCGGGCACGCACCTCGATGCGGCGGACGATGCCGTCGGTACCGGGCGCGGTCGAGACCTGGATGCGGTCGGCATCGCTGCGCTGATGCTCGAGCACGCCGGTGAGGTCGATCGCGGGCGCGTCACCGCGGACGCTGACGGCGTCGAGCGCGCGCGCAGGGTACGCGGCGACGAGAATCATGAGGCCCAGCGCGATGGGCGCGAGGCACCTGATCAGACGCAAGGTCAGTTCTCCGCGTTCGACGCAACTCTTCGGTGGAAGACGATTTCACACCGGACAGAATTGGTTCGGTGCGTCGCGATAGATGCCACGAAAGCGAGGAAAATCAAAGGGTTTCCGGCGTCCCCTGTGGGTCGCTGGCCTACACCTCCAACACAATTTTGCCAATATGTGCGCTCGTCTCCATGCGCCGGTGGGCGTCGGCTGCCTTTTCCAGCGGGAAAGTGCTGTCCATCAGCGGTTTGACACGGCCTTCGCGCAAGAGCGGCATCACTTTCTGCTCGATTGCGGCCACCATCGCCGCCTTGTCCGCATTACTACGGGGGCGCAGCGTCGAGCCGGTATGGGTCAGGCGCTTGACCATCACCTTGGCGATGTTGGCCGTGATCTTGGGGCCGTTGAGGGTCGCGATCTGGACGATGCGGCCGTCGACCGCGGCAGCATCGTAGTTGCGGTCGACATAGTCGCCGGCGACCATGTCGAGGATCAGGTTGACGCCGGCCTTGCCCGTCTCTTCCTTGACGACAGTGACGAAGTCTTCCGTCTTGTAGTTGATGGCGCGGTCCGCACCGAGCTTGAGGCAGGCATCGACCTTGTCCTGCGATCCCACGGTGACGAACACTTTTGCGCCGAACGCCTTGGCGAGCTGGATGGCCATGGTGCCGATGCCGGAGGAGCCGCCATGGATCAGCAGCGTCTCACCGGCCTTCAGGCCGCCGCGTTCGAACACGTTGTGCCAGACCGTCATCAGGGTTTCCGGCAGGGCACCGGCTTCCTTGATCGACAGCGCCGGCGGCACGCTCATCGCCTGGGCATCCTGGGCGATGCAGTACTGCGCATAGCCGCCGCCGGCGACGAGCGACATCACCTTGTCGCCGATCTTGTGCCGCTTGGCGTTGCTGCCGACCGCGACCACTTCACCGGCGATCTCGAGGCCGGGCAGGTCGCTGGCGCCGGGCGGCGGCGGATAGGCGCCGGAGCGCTGCGCGACGTCGGGCCGGTTGACGCCGGCGGCCATCACCTTGACCAGGATCTCGTCGGGACCGGGCTGCGGAACGCTGCGTTGTTCCGGCACCAGCACCTCCGGTCCGCCGGGCGTGGAGATGGCGACCACGGTCATTTGCGCGGGCAGCTTGTCCATGATGTGTCCTTGAGCAAAGGTGCGGGAGGAACGAGGCCATTGCTTAGCCAGCGCGGCCCAAGCTGGCAACCGCCTCAGCCGTGTGACAGGCGCGAACGCAGGAGGAACGACATGCCGATCGAAGACGACGACCGCCCGCGCAAGAAGGTCACGCACGAAATCGGACAGGATCTCTCACTCTTGTCAGTGGAGGAACTGACCGAGCGCGTCGCTCTCCTGAAGACCGAGATCGCCAGGCTGGAAGAAGCCGCCACCAAGAAGCGCGCCTCGCGCGATGCGGCGGACAGTTTTTTCAAGTCGTAGTCGCCACCGCATCACCGCTGTCGTCCCGGCGAAGGCCGGGACCCATACCGCGTGATCTCTCTATGGGCGCTGACAGCAGAACCGAACAACGAGTCTTCGTCACACTACTCCCTGTGGTTATGGGTCCCGGCCTTCGCCGGGACGACAGCGGAGCGCGTTGCGCCAGCCAGTACCAAATGCCCCGTGCCCAACCTGGCCCGGTGCGAAGACGGCGAGTTTTGTTCCGCACCGCACTCGGCCAGCGGCCGACATGGCTAACGAACTCTCAAAAAATTAGCTCGTTTACGGTCGATTAAGCTTTCGGGTTTATGACTGGAACTGTCCTCGTTTGGACACCGAGTGGCTCCTGTCCACTCTGTTTGACGCCTCCCTGTTATCAACTTTCAAAGCCGCCGGTCTCCGGCGGCTCTTTTTTTGCGTCTCTCATAGGTTGAATTCCGAGGAATGACCCGCGGAAACCATATCCGCGCTTGTCGCTGGACTCCGCGCTTCGCCCGCGCAATGATTTGTTCATCATAATCCGGCGCCAAGCCGGGCGGGTAAACAGTTGCGTAAGGGGCGTTAACCATGGAACGTTTGCAAGTCGAAGGTGCTCTCGTTCAACTCAGCGAGCGGTTCACCAATTCTGCGGCGTTCGGCGCCCTGTTCCGCGAGGGCATGGACCTCGTCGAAGAGACCGCGGCCTATCTCGATGGCGCCGGCCGCACCGAGGCCAAGGCGCTCGACCGCGCCGTCAGCCTCACCTACGCGACCGAGAGCATGCGCCTCACCACCCGCCTGATGCAGCTCGCCTCCTGGCTGCTGCTGCACCGCGCGGTGAAGGAAGGCGAGATGACGCTGATGCAGGCCAACCGCGAGAAGACCAAGGTCAAGCTCACCGCCGCCGATCCCGGCCCGGCCGACACCATCGAGAAGCTGCCCTCGCAGCTCCAGGAGCTGATCCACCGCTCGATGAGCCTGCAGACCCGCGTGCGCCGCCTCGACAGCTCGATCCACACCGCGCCTGCCGAACACGTCGCCATCGGCAACCCGCTGGTGCCGCACCTCAACGCGCTGAAGGCCGCGTTCGAGCGGTAAGGTCCATCAACAATCTCTTTCGTCATTCCGGGACGCGCCACTTGGCGCGGGCCCGGAATCCATACTCCCGATCGTGGTTATGGATTCCGGGCTCGCCCTTCGGGCGCCCTGGAATGACGGACAAAAACAAAAACGCCCCCGGTCCTCCGGGGGCGTTTTTCGTCTCCAGCCTTGCGGGCCGGATCAATCCTTTTTGAGAAAGCCCGAAAACTTCTTCTGGAAGCGCGAGACGCGGCCGCCGCGGTCCATCAGCTGCTGGGAGCCGCCGGTCCAGGCCGGGTGCGACTTCGGGTCGATGTCGAGGTGCAGCTTGTCGCCTTCCTTGCCCCAGGTCGAGCGGGTCTGGTACTCGGAACCGTCGGTCATCACGACCGTAATCGTATGATAATTCGGATGAATTTCGGCTTTCATGGCAATTCCTCGGCGCCCTGCGCCTATCGCTAGAGTGATGATCGATGACGGATTTGGGCGGCTCTATACCCCACAGTCCCCCTCAAAACAAGCCATTGTGGGGACTGGAGAACCGGGCCGCCCCCTAAGGGACATCCCGGATTTGCCACTCCTCCTGCACCGGCCTATGTGGGGAGAATTGTCTCCTTGGGTCCGATCTCATGAGCGCTGTGGAACGGCTTGACGACCAGTACCGCGACGGGCGCGACACCGCGCCGGCAGACACCCCGTCGATCGAGGCCGAGCTGATCGAGCAGCCCGCCAAGGGACGCGCGAAGCTGCGGCCGCTGCTGGCGCTCGCGCCCTATGTGAGCCGCTATCGCGGGCGCGCCGCGCTCGCCTTTGTCGCGCTCACGATCGCGGCGCTGACCACGCTGCTGGTGCCGGTCGCAGTGCGCCGGATGATCGATTTCGGTCTGACGCCCGAGGGCATCGAGCTGATCAACAGCTACTTCTCGGTGATGATCGCTGTCGTCGCCGTGCTCGCGCTGGCGAGCGCGGCGCGCTACTACCTCGTGATGACGATCGGCGAGCGCATCGTCGCCGATCTGCGCCGTGACGTGTTCGCGCATCTATTGTCGCTGTCGCCGTCCTTCTTCGATTCCGCGCGCAGCGGCGAGCTGATCTCTCGCCTCACCGCCGACACCACCCAGATCAAGTCCGCCGTCGGCGCCTCGGTGTCGATCGCGCTGCGCAACCTGATGATGTTCTTCGGCGCGGCCGCGATGATGGTGATCACCAGCCCGAAGCTGTCGGGCTTCGTGCTGCTCGCCATTCCCCTGATCGTGCTGCCGCTGGTCGCTTTCGGGCGCTGGGTGCGCCGGCTCTCGCGCAACGCGCAGGACACGCTCGCCGACGCGTCCGCCTATGCCGGCGAGCTGGTCGGCGCGATCCGCACCGTGCAGGCCTATACCAGCGAGGGCTTCGCCGAGAAGCGTTTCGGCGGTGAGGTCGAGCAGGCCTATGAAGCCGCGCGCACCTCGACCCAGGCCCGCGCCGTGCTCACCGCCATCATCATCTTCATCGTGTTCGCAAGCGTGGTCGCGATCCTCTGGATCGGCTCGCATGACGTCCTGACCGGCGCGATCACGCCGGGCCGGCTCGGCCAGTTCGTGCTCTATGCGGCCTTCGCCGCCGCCGGCCTCGGCCAGCTCAGCGAGGTCTGGGGCGAGGTCTCGGCCGCCTCGGGCGCCGCCGAGCGCCTGTTCGAGATCCTGCATGTGCAGCCCGACATCAAGGCGCCCGCGTCTCCGCGTGCGCTGCCGGTGCCGCCGCGCGGCGAGGTCGGCTTCGACCGCGTCAGCTTCGCCTATCCGGCGCGTCCCGACGTCAACGTGCTCGACGCCGTGTCGTTCACCGTGCGCCCCGGCGAGAAGGTCGCGATCGTCGGTCCCTCCGGCGCCGGCAAGAGCACGATCTTCCATCTGCTGCTGCGCTTCTACGATCCGCGTGGTGGCGCGATCTCGCTAGACGGCGTGCCGGTGAAGTCCGCCGATCCCCGCGACTTCCGCTCCCGCATCGCGCTGGTGCCGCAGGAATCCAACGTGTTTGCCGCGAGTGCCCGCGAGAACATCCGCTTCGGCCGGCCCGATGCGAGCGATGCCGAAGTCGAGCGCGCCGCCGAGCTCGCGCATGCCTCCGAATTCATCCGCCGCCTGCCGGAAGGCTTCGACACCCCGCTCGGTGAACGCGGCGTGACGCTGTCAGGCGGCCAACGCCAGCGCATCGCGATCGCCCGCGCCATTTTGCGCGATGCGCCGCTGCTGCTGCTCGACGAGGCCACCTCCGCGCTCGATGCCGAAAGCGAGACCCTGGTGCAGACCGCGCTGGAAGAATTGATGCGCCACCGCACCACGCTGGTGATCGCCCATCGCCTCGCCACCGTCCTGTCCTGCGACCGCATCCTGGTCATGGACCACGGCAAGATCGTCGAGCAGGGCACGCATGCCGAGCTCGTGGCGGCGAACGGGCTCTATGCGCGGCTGGCGAGATTGCAGTTCGAGGGAGCGTGAGGCGTCGCCTCACTCTCGTCATTGCGAGCGAAGCGAAGCAATCCAGACTGTCTCAGCGGAAAGACTCTGGATTGCTTCGCTGCGCTCGCAATGACGTGTGGAGGGAACTTCGCACCTTACCGGCACTTCGGCGAGAGCGCCGGCACGTTCGGCCACAGCCAGTTCTTCCAGCTTCCGTCCGCGTCCACGCAGGCTGATGATCCGGGGCCGTTCGTCTTCGCAGGGACGCTCGATGTCGCAAAGCGCTGGTCGACATAGGTCGTCGACAGATATCCGGCGACGATGACGCCCAGCATCACCGAGGACCCCTTGGCCAGCTCGCTCAGCTTCATCGATCGTCTCCATCGGCTTGTCATGCCTGGGACAACGAATAACCGGCGCCGCGGGATCCAACCGTGACAGGCCTCACGCCCGCCACACCATCTTCAGCACCGGCCGGCCCGAGGTCGGGTTCACATCGTCGCCGGCGTGGGCAAAGCCGTTGCGCTCGTAGAAGCGGATGGCGCGGGAATTGTCCTTGTTGACGAGCAGCGTGACGCCTGATGGCGACAGCCGCTTGGCCTCGTCCACCAGCAGCCGTGCCGCATCCGAGCCCCAATGCGCGGGATCGACCACGAGCTGGTCGAGATAACCCTCGCCGTCGATGGTGACGAAGCCGGTCAGCACGCCGTTTTGCTCGGCGACCACGACCTGGGCCTTCGGCACCAGATCCTTGCGCCAACGCTCGCGCCACCATTCCAGCCGCGCGGCGAAATCGATCTGCGGATAGGCCTCTTGCCAGGTGCGATGCCAGAGGTCGATCGAGGCTGTCTCGTCCTCGGGGCGGTAAGGGCGGAGGTGGAGCGCGCTCACTACCGCTCCGTCAGCTTCAGCTCGATGCGGCGGTTGCGCTTGAAGGCCTCTTCCGTGGTGCCGGTGTCGAGCGGCTGGAACTCGCCGAAGCCGGCGGCGACGAGGCGCTGGGCGGGCACGCCGAGCGAGATCAGGTATTGCACCACCGAGATCGAGCGCGCCGCCGACAGGTCCCAGTTCGACTTGAAGTTCGCACCACTGACGGGCCGCACGTCGGTGTGGCCATCGACGCGCAGCACCCAGGGGATGTCGCTCGGGATCTTCTTGTCGAGCTCGATCAGCGCGGCTGCCAAGGTGTCGAGCTCGGCGCGGCCCTCGGGCAGCAGCACCGCCTGGCCGGTGTCGAAGAACACTTCGGACTGGAATACGAAGCGGTCGCCGACGATGCGAATGTCGGGGCGATTGCCGAGGATGGCGCGCAGCCGGCCGAAGAACTCCGAGCGGTAGCGCGACAATTCCTGCACGCGCTGCGCCAAGGCGACATTCAAGCGAGAACCCAGATCTGCGATCCGGTTCTGCGATTCCTTGTCGCGCTTCTCGCTCGCATCGAGCGCCTCCTCCAGCGCCGCCAGCTGCCGGCGCAGCGCGCTGATCTGCTGGTTCAACACCTCGATCTGCGCCAGCGCCCGCGCTGAAACGGCCTTCTCGGAGTCCAGCGCCTTGCCGAGCTCGGTGGTCTTTCCTTGCGCGTCGCTGCCGGCGGCCGCCAGGCCCTCATAGAGGCCCTTGACGCGGTCGCGCTCGGACTCGGCCGAAGCGAGGCCGGCCCTCAGCTGCGAGACCTGGTCGTCCAGCGTGAGCTTGCCCAGCTTCTCCAACGACAGCAGCTCGTTGAGCTGGGCGATCTTGGCGTTGAGCTGCTCCAGCGCCTTGTCCTTGCCGGTCACCTCCTGCGACAGGAAGAACTGCACGACGAGGAACACAGACAGCAGGAACACGATCGACAGGACCAGCGTCGACAGCGCGTCGACGAAGCCGGGCCAGTAGTTGAAGGCGCCTTCGCTGCGGCGGCCGCGGGCTAGAGCCATTTACGTCTCCGTTCTCTCGTGTCCCGGACGCGCTGCAGCGTGCAACGCTGCTGCGCAGAGCCGGGACCTATCCCTCGTCTCTGGGCCCCAGCTCAGCGCCGCATCGCTTCGCGCTGCGTCGCGTCCGGGGCACGCGAGCGTCTAACCCTTCTCGGGCTGGCGCGCGAGGCGTTCCAGCAGGCGCCGGATCTCGCGGTTCTGCTCGCCCTGGCCGTCGGCCCATTCGCGGATCATCTGCTGCTCGGTGCGCATGTGCGAGACCAGCGCCTGGATCGCTTCAGCAAGGCTCGCCATCGCCGCCGTGGTGCCGCGGCTGGCGCTGCCTTCCTCGAGCACGGAGCGCAAGCGCTCGACCGCTGCCTGAAGCTCGCCGCTGGCAACCCCGCCGCCGGCGGCGGCGGCGACGGGTACCTCGCCGCGGCCATATTCGCGCACGGTGGTGGCGAGCCAGTCCTCGAGGTCGGTGTAGAAGCGGTTCTGCGCCTGGCTCGATTGCAGATCGAGGAAGCCGAGGATCAGCGAGCCGGCGAGGCCGAACAGGGAGCTGGAGAACGAGATGCCCATGCCGCCGAGCGGGGCGGCGAGACCCTCCTTCAGCGTGTCGAACAGGGCGCCGGAATCGCCGCCGACCTTGAGCCCGTCGATCACCTTGCCGACCGAGCCGACCGTCTCGATCAGGCCCCAGAAGGTGCCGAGCAGGCCGAGGAAGACCAAGAGGCCGGTCATGTAGCGGGAGATGTCGCGGGCCTCGTCGAGGCGAGTCGCGATCGAATCGAGCAGATGCCGCATGGTGGTCTGGGTGATGGTCATCCGCCCGGTGCGCTCGCCGCCCAGGATCATCGCCATCGGCGCCAGCAGTTTCGGATGCCGGGCGGGCGCAAGGCCCGGATCGGCAATGCGGAAATTGTTGACCCAGGACACCTCAGGGTAGAGCCGGATCACCTGGCGGAAGGCCAGGATGATGCCGATGAACAGGACGCCGCCGATCAGGGCGTTGAGCCCGGGATTGGCGAAGAAGGCCAGGATGATCTGCTTGTAGAGCACCACGCCGACCAGGGTGCAGAGCACCAGGAAGACCAGCATCCGCACCAGGAACACGCTGGGCGAGGACAGTTTTGTATATTCGATGTCCATGGGGGAGCGGGGCGAGGTGCCAGACGGCATGGCCGGTATCATCCGTTACGAACGTGATTGCGGGGCGCACTATGGCACAGGCCCGGCCCAAAAAAAGCGCCGGATACGCCGATTTCGTGGACAGCGCCGGAACCCGAAGCGGAAATCGCGCTTTGATAGCGTGACATTTGCAAGACTTCGGCATCCCGCAGGCCGCCGGTGCCCTGTGGCTGCCCCGGCCGTTGCCGGCACCTGCCCGTTCTTCCCTCCGCCGCCCGACGAGACCTGACCAAGGGAGTGGTCGCATGAGCGTCGTTTCCGCGATCATCGGGACAGCAGAACGCGTGCCGCTGCCCGATGTCATGATCCGGGCTGCGATCCAGCGCCTCTGCTCCCGCACCGCAACCCGTCTCACCGCGCACGATGCGGCCGGCGATGCCGCCATCGCCGGGCGGATGCTGCTGCGGCCCATCGCCGGGGACGCGGATGCTGGGCATGAGGAGGTGCCTGCGTCCTACTTCGCAGAGGTGCTCGGCCCCAACCGTAAATATTCGTGCTGCTTCTACAAAACGGACGCGACCACCCTGCAGGAGGCGGAGGAGGAGGCGCTGCGCCAGACCGTGGAGCATGCCGGTCTTGCCGACGGCCAGGCCATCCTCGAGCTCGGCTGCGGCTGGGGCTCGCTCTCGCTGTGGATGGCGCGGCAATTTCCGCACGCCACGGTGACGGCCGTGTCGAACTCGCGGGCGCAACGCGCCCTGATCGAGGAGGGGGCGCGGCTGCGCGGGCTGTCCAACCTCCGCGCGGTCAGTGCGGACATGAACGTGTTCGCGCCCGATGGCCAGTTCGATCGCATCGTCGCGGTCGAGACCTTCGAGCACATGATGAACTGGCGCAAGCTGATGCCGCGCCTGCGCTCATGGCTTGCGCCCGAGGGGCGCTGCTTCATGCACATCGCCACGCATCGCACCGGCTCCCATCTGTTCGACCCGGCCGATCGCGAGGACTGGATCGCCCAGCACGTCTTCACCGGCGGGCTGATGCCGAGCCATCACCTCGTCGGGCAGTTCGATGACATCTTCACCGTCGAGAAGGAATGGTGCTGGAGCGGCACGCATTATCAGCGCACCGCCAACGACTGGCTCGCCAATTTCGACGCGCATCGCGAGACGATCGAGGCGGCCTTGCGCAAGGTCTATGGCGATGACACCGGTCTTTGGATGCGCCGCTGGCGCTGGCTGTTCCTGGTGACATCGGGCCTGTTCGGCTATGCCGACGGAACCGAATGGGGCGTCAGCCGCTACCGGATGAAGGCGGCCGAGTGATTGCGATCTTCTGTCGCAGCAGCCGCTGATGGAACCCGACTCACAATCCGGTGAGACCCGAAAAGCCTCAAAAAGTCAGCACGATAGGTCGTGTGACATTGAGCCGCCCGCAGCATCCGTTGCGTCGCAGCAGGTCCATTCTATCTTGACGACATCAGCTGCGCGCAAATCGCCCAGAACGGGCAGGCGTGCGTGATCAGATTCAACAATTTCGGGGCACTTCACTTCATGTCAGGACTTCGCGCGCGATCGGCATGCGTTGCAATGATGCTCGCGGCCCTGGCGCCGCTGCTCGCGGGTTGCGATGAATCGAGTTCGGCCGTCTCTGCCGCTCCGCCCACCGATCCTGACGTCAGCATCGTCGTCGTCAAGCCGCAACCGCGCGCCGTGGTGCGCGAGCTGCCGGGCCGCATCGCGCCGACGCGCGTCTCCGACGTGCGGCCGCGCGTCTCCGGCATCGTGGTCGAGCGTCTGTTCCGCCAGGGCAGCGAGGTCAAGGCCGGCGATCCGCTCTACCGCATCGATCCGCGTCCGTTCGAGGTCGAGGTGATGGCCAATGAGGCGGCGGTCGCCAAGTCCGAGGCTGCGCTGATGCAGGCCAAGCAGCAGGCGCACCGCATCGCCACCCTCACCAGGGATCGCGCGGCGCCGGAAGCCGAGAACGAGAAGGCGATCGCAGCCGAACGCCAGGCCCATGCCGAGGTCGAGGGACGCAAGGCCGAGCTCGCCCGCGCCAAGCTCAACCTCGACTACGCCACCGTGCGCGCGCCGATCGACGGCGTCGTCGGCGCGGCCCTCGTCAGCGAGGGCGCGCTCGCGGTGCAGAACGAGACCAATCTTGCCACCATCCAGCAGCTCGATCCGATCTATGCCGACTTCACCCAGTCGGTGACCGAGCTCAACCAGCTCCGCCGCGCCTTCGAGAGCGGCGATCTCGAGCGCATTGCGGCGGATGCCGCCAAGGTGCGCCTCGTGCTCGACGACAACACGCTCTATTCGCTCGACGGCAAGCTGCTGTTCTCCGATGCCAAGGTCGACGCCCATACCGGCCAGGTGACGCTGCGCGGCGAATTCCGCAACCCCAAGCGCGAGCTGCTGCCGGGCATGTATGTCCGCGTCCGCATCGACCAGGGTCTCGACAGCGACGCCATCGCGGTGCCGCAGCAGGCGATCCAGCGCAATGGCGGCGGCGGCAGCGAGGTGTTCGTCGTCAAGGACGACAACCACATCGCGGTGCAGCCGGTGCGCACGGGCTCGGTGCAGGACGGACTCTGGTTCGTCACCGAAGGCCTGAAGGCCGGTGACAAGGTCGTGGTCGAGGGCTTCCAGAAGTTCGCGGCCGGTGACAGGGTCAAGCCGCAATCCTGGTCCGAGGCGGATGCGACCGCGGACAACCGGCACGCCCAGAAGCTCACGCGGTAACGCGCCATGGCCAGTTTCTTCATCGACAGGCCGATCTTCGCCTGGGTGGTCGCGCTGTTCATCTGTCTGATCGGCGCGATCTCGGTGCCGCTGCTGCCGATCGCGCAATATCCGATCATCGCGCCGCCCTCGATCTCGATCTCGACCAGCTATCCCGGTGCCTCGCCGGAAAACCTCTACAACAGCGTCACGCGCCTGATCGAGGAGGAGCTCAACGGCGCCTCCGGCATCCTCAATTTCGAATCGACCAGCGACTCGCTCGGCCAGGTCGAGATCATCGCCAACTTCCAGCCGGGCACCGATACCAGCGCCGCCTCGGTCGAGGTGCAGAACCGCATCAAGCGCGTCGAGGCGCGCCTGCCGCGCGCGGTGATCCAGCAGGGCATCCTGATCGAGGAAGCCTCGAGCGCAGTGCTCCAGATCATCACGCTGAACTCGACCGACGGCAGCCTGGATGAGGTCGGCCTCGGCGACTTCATGATCCGCAACGTGCTCGGCGAAATCCGGCGCATTCCCGGCGTCGGCCGCGCCACGCTGTATTCGACCGAACGCAGTCTTCGTGTGTGGGTCGATCCGGCAAAACTGGTCGGCTACGGGCTGACCGCCGACGACGTCAACAAGGCGATCGCCGCGCAGAACGCCCAGGTCGCCTCCGGCAGCATCGGCGCCGAGCCGTCGACCTCGAGCCAGCGCACCTCGGCGCTGGTGCTGGTCAAGGGCCAGCTCTCCTCGCCCGATGAATTCGGCGCCATCATCCTGCGCGCCAATGCCGACGGTTCGACCGTGCGCCTGCGCGACGTCGCGCGCGTCGAGGTCGGCGGCCTCAGCTACCAGTTCAACACGCGTCTCGACGGCAAACCGACCGCCGGTCTCTCCGTGCTGATGTCGCCGACCGGCAACGCGCTGGCGACGGCGAGTGCGGTCGAAGCGAAAATGAAGGAGCTGTCGCGCTTCTTCCCGGCCAACATCTCCTACGAGATTCCCTACAACATCACGCCCGTGGTCGAGGCCTCGATCAAGAAGGTGCTGATGACGCTGGTCGAAGCAGTGGTGCTGGTGTTCGTGGTGATGTTCCTGTTCCTGCAGAACATCCGCTACACCATCATTCCGACCATCGTGGTGCCGGTGGCGCTGTTAGGGGCCTGCACCACGCTGCTGCTTGCAGGCTACTCCATCAACATGCTCTCGATGTTCGGCATGGTGCTCGCGGTCGGCATCCTCGTCGACGACGCCATCGTCGTGGTCGAGAATGTCGAGCGCATCATGAGCGAGGAAGGCCTGCCGCCGAAGGAGGCGACGCGCAAGGCGATGTCGCAGATCTCGGGCGCCATCATCGGCATCACCCTGGTGCTGATGGCGGTGTTCGTGCCGATGGCGTTCTTCCCGGGCTCGGTCGGCATCATCTACCGCCAGTTCTCGGTCACCATGGTGGCCGCGATCGGCTTCTCCGCGTTCCTGGCGCTGTCGCTGACGCCGGCGCTGTGTGCGACGCTGCTCAAGCCGGTCACCGCCGGCCACGGCCACGCGAAGCGGGGCGTGTTCGGCTGGTTCAACCGCATGCTCGAGGGCGGCAAAGAGGGCTATTCCCGCACGGTCGGCTTCTCGCTCAAGCGCACCGGCCGGCTGATGCTGGTCTATGTCGCGCTGCTGGTCGGTCTGTCCTGGGCCTTCGTCAATCTGCCGGGCGGCTTCCTGCCGATCGACGACCAGGGCTTCGTCACCACCGACGTGCAGACGCCCTCGGATTCGTCCTATGCCCGCACCGAGGCCGTGATCGAGAAGGTCGAGAAATATCTCGCGCAGCGGCCCGGCGTCGACAACGTTACCTTCCTCACCGGCTTCAGCTTCTCCGGCCAGGGCATGAACACCGCGCAGGCCTTCATCACCTTGAAGGACTGGTCGGAGCGCGGGCCGAAGGACTCCGCCGCTGCCATCGTCAACGACATCAACCGCGATCTCGGGGCGTCGATCCGCGACGCAAAAATCTCGGCGCTGCAGCCGCCGCCGATCGACAATCTCGGCAACTCCTCGGGCTTCTCGTTCCGCCTGCAGGATCGCGGCCAGAAGGGCTATGCGGCCCTGATGCGCGCCGCCGACCAGCTGATCGCGGAAGCCAATGCGAGCCCGGTGCTGCAGAAGGTCTACATCGAAGGCCTGCCGGAGGCGGGCGTCGTCAACCTCGTGATCGACCGCGAAAAGGCCGGCGCCTTCGGCGTCACCTTCGAGGACATCAACAACACGATCTCGACCAATCTCGGCTCGAACTACATCAACGACTTCCCGAACCGCGGGCGCATGCAGCGCGTCGTGGTGCAGGCAGATAGCCGCGACCGCATGCGGACCGAGGACATCCTCAACTACAACGTCAAGAACAGCCGCGGCCAGCTCGTGCCGTTCTCCTCCTTCGCCACGGTGGAATGGGCGCGCGGCCCGACGCAGATCGCCGGCTTCAACTATTATCCGGCGGTGCGCATCTCCGGCGAAGCCAGGTCCGGCTTCACCTCGGGCGATGCCATCGCCGAGATGGAGCGGCTCGCAGGCAAGCTGCCGCGCGGCTTCGGTTATGAATGGACCGGCCAGTCGCTGCAGGAGAAGCTGTCGGGCTCGCAGGCGCCGTTCCTGCTCGCGCTCTCGGTGTTCGTGGTGTTCCTGTGTCTCGCCGCGCTCTACGAGAGCTGGACCATCCCGCTCGCGGTGCTGCTCACCGTGCCGCTCGGCATCGTCGGCGCCGTGGCCGCGGCGATGCTGCGCGGCCTGCCGAACGACGTCTATTTCACCGTCGGCCTCATCACCATCATCGGCCTTGCCGCCAAGGACGCGATCCTCATCATCGAATTCGCCAAGGATCTGCGCAAAGAGGGCAAGCCGCTGGTCGAAGCCACCATCGAAGCCTGCCGCCTGCGCTTCCGCCCGATCCTGATGACGGGCCTTGCCTTCATCTGCGGCGTGCTGCCGATGGCCATCGCCCATGGCGCCGGCGGCGCCAGCCAGCAGGCGCTCGGCAGCGTCGTGATGGGCGGCATGATCGCCGTGGTGATCCTGGCGCTGCTGATGGTGCCGGTGTTCTTCGTCTCCGTGCAGCGCGTGCTGGCGGGAGATCGGGAGCCGAAGGCGGCGCGGGACGGCGAGGCCTACGGGCCACCGGCGCCGGCAAGAGCCGGCCACTGAGCGCCGGATCGGTCGGCTTGCTTTCTCGGGGTCGTCAATCCAGACTGCAGCTCTGGATTGAATGGACATGCATTCGCACTGCGGTGCGAACCCGCCGATTGAGAGCATGTGATGCGTCCGACCGACGTTGCGATCTCCAATTATCGCTCCATTCGCCAGCTCTCGATACCCATTCACCCCTTGTCCGTGTTCGTGGGTGAAAATGGTGTCGGCAAATCCAATCTCTACAAATCCTTGTCGCTGTTGCGCGACGCGGCGGCAGGTCGAATCACGCGCACGATCGCCGAGGAGGGCGGATTGAATTCCGTCTGCTGGTCCGGCCTTCGCAGGCGAGGCGAAGATGGTCGACTGCGTTTGTCGGCCAGATTCGATCGTCTCAGATATTCCATTGAGCTCGGATTTCCCGGCCCGGTTGAGGCGGCATTTTCCGGCGAGCCGATGATCAAGGCCGAAAGCATCGAGGCGACGCAAGGCAGACGAACGGTTCGACTCATGGAGCGGAAAAATTCGCTCGTCAGCGTCCGCGGCGAGAGCGGTGCCTGGAACAGCCACAAGGATGCGGTGCTGCCGTCAGAGACGGCGCTTGCGGGTTTCTCCGATGGCAAGGAATGCCCTGAGATCGAACTGATCAGAAACGCGATGCTGGGCTGGCGATTTTATCATGACTTTCGCACCGATCCGGCGTCGCCGATACGAAAGCCCTGTCTGGCGATCACGACGCCCTCGCTCAGTGCCGATGGAAGCGATTTGGCTGCCGCCCTTGCGACCCTCTATTCCATTC
Organism: Bradyrhizobium huanghuaihaiense; assembly: GCF_025200885.1. NCBI lineage: Bacteria > Pseudomonadati > Pseudomonadota > Alphaproteobacteria > Hyphomicrobiales > Nitrobacteraceae > Bradyrhizobium > Bradyrhizobium huanghuaihaiense. Next base: position 1,825,306 of record NZ_CP104172.1, read on the forward strand.
GGGAGGATGCCACCGACCTGCAGGACGCGATCCAGGATGCATTCCCGGGCGCCGAGCTCCGCGCATGGGCAGACAATGGCTTATGTGAATTTGATTTGCAGCTGGCGGATATGCCGCGGCCATTCAAGGCTCACGAATTGTCCGATGGGACGCTGAAATACATCTGCCTGCTCGCGGTATTCATGGGCTATCGGCTGCCGCCCTTCATCGCGCTGAACGAACCGGAGAGCAGCCTGCATCCGTCGCTGCTGGCGCCATTGGCGCGGCTGGTCGCCAAGGCATCACGCCGTGCCGACATCTGGATTGTCACCCATTCGGACCAACTGATGGAGGCATTGCGAAGCGAGAGCTCGGTCCCGCTTCGCCGGGTGATCAAGCAGAAAGGCGCCACGACGATCGAGGGCTTGACCCTCGGCGGTGAGTATCGCGACGAGGAATCCGACGAAGACGACTCTTAGTCGTTGCGGGCCGCGCCGTTGTCGGTCAAGCCGTAAGGCAACAGACCGGTAAGGGGCGCACGCTGTCTCACTCCCTCGCCCCGTTCTTAGGGGAGAGGGTGGGGTGAGGGGCTGCTCCCGCGAACTCGCTTTTCATGCTGCGCTCTGAGCGCCCGACCCGCGCCACGGCCATGTGTGCCGGATCGACTATCGGCTTGGCTGACGTCCTGCCTTGCCCCTCACCCGGATTGCACTGGACGATGCTTCGCATCGCCAGATGCAATCCGACTTCTCCCCGCGGAAGAGCGGGGAGAGGTTAAGTCGCAGGCTTCCGCAAAATCCTCACCAGCTCCCCGTGCACGAACTCGTTCCCGCACACGACGTGTCCCGTAACCAGCGGGTCGCCCGGCGTTGCGATGTCGCTCACGGTGCCACCGGCTTCGCGCACCATCAGCATGCCGGCGGCGATGTCCCAGGATTGCAGATTGCGCTCCCAATAGCCGTCGAGGCGGCCGGCGGCGACGAAGGCGAGGTCGAGCGAGGCGGCGCCGAAGCGGCGCAGGCCCGCGACGCGGTCCTGGATCGCGGTCATCTCGCGGCGGAATTCCTCGTGATCGCCGCGGCCGATATGGGGCAGGCCGCAGGCCACCACGCATTCATTGAGCTGGCGGCGGCCGGCGACGCGCAGGCGCTGGTCGTTGAGGAAGGCGCCCTTGCCGCGCTCTGAGATGTAGAGCTCGTCATTGGCGGGATTGTAGATCACGCCCGCGATCACCGTGCCCTCGCGCGCGAGGCCGATCGAGATCGCGAATTGCGGGATGCCGTGCAGGAAGTTGGTGGTGCCGTCGAGCGGATCGACGATCCAGGTGTGGCTCTTGTCGGTGCCCTCGCGCATGCCGCCTTCCTCGCCGATGAAGCCGTAGCCGGGCCGGGCCTTGGCGAGGTCCTGGTACAGGATCTCCTCGGCACGCTTGTCGGCGAGCGAGACGAAATTGGCCGGCCCCTTCAGCGAGACCTGGAGATGCTCGATCTCGCCGAGATCGCGCTTGAGGCTGCGGCCGGCGCGGCGCGCGGCCTTGACCATGACGTTGATAGTGGCGGAGTACAGCATGAGCTCTAGGTCTTGATCGGGGGGAATTGGCGCGAAATCGCGCCTGTTGAGGGATTGGGTGCCCTGCGGGAGCCGCAAGGTCAAGTCATTTGGTCCCGAGCCATTTTTTGGCGGCGGCCTCGGCCTTGGAGCGTTCCTCGGCCGGCAGATCGGACAATTGCTTGTCGAGCTCCGGATCGCCCTTGCCGGCGGTCTTGGCCACCAGGTGCCATTTGAAACCCTCGATCTTGTCCGCGGACGCGCCCATGCCGTTGATCAGCACCCAGGCCAGACGATTCTGTGCAATCGCACTGCCCTGGCGGGAGGCCTTGCGGAGCAACGCGACGGCCGCCGGCTGGTTCTTCAGGGTCCCGGTGCCGTTGAACATGGCGATGGCGTATTCGACCTCGGCATCGACATTGTCGGCCAGCGAGGCGGCCTGCAGCAGGCGCACGGCGCGTTCCGGGTCCTTCGGCACCCCGGTGCCCTCCTTGTAGAAGGTCGCGAGCGCGTATTGCGCCTCGGGCAGGCCGGCGTCCGCAGCCTGGCGCAACAGCTCGGCCGAACGCCTGACGTCCTGCGGCAGGGTCTGGCCGTCGAGATAAAGCAGCGCGAGATTATAGGCCGCCTTGGGCTCGCCGAGCTTGGCGGCGGACGCCATCAGCTTGACCGCCTCACCCTTGTCAACCGGGCCGCCGCGGCCGGAGATACGCAGCATGGCGAGCGCGAACATCGCCTCGCGGTCGCCGGCATCGGAGGCCCGCTTGTACCATTCCAGCGCCTTGGCGTAGTCGCGCCGGATGCCCATGGCGTTGGAATAGAGCTCGCCCAGCATGGTCATCGCCTTGGGATCGCCGGTTGCAGCGCGGGCGGTGGCGAGCTCGAACGCCGTCTTGTACTGGCCGCGCTGATAGGCGCCGAACACCAGGTCGACACCGGGCGTGTCGGTCGGCGGCGCCGGGATCACGGTCGCGGGCAGGGCCGGCTTGGGGAGGCGGCGGGCTTGGGCGAGGCCGAAGGCTTTGGCGCCGGCGCGGCCTCCTTCTTCTTGGCGGCCGGAGGCGCCTTAGGCTTCTGCTTCTCGGCCGCAGGGCTCGGCGTCGTGGCCGGCGGCGTGATCTGGAGCTGTGCGGCCGCCGGCGCCGTGAGCAGCAGCGTGGCCAGAATGGTGATGCGCGGGAGCTTCATGTCGGGCGCTAGCCGTGCTCCTGGCCGGCAGTATCTTGGCCGCCAGACGCGGCCGCATGGGCCTTCTTGATCGCAGCATCGACCTCGATGAGCGCAGCCTTTGGTCCGCGCGGATCGGCCCAGATGAACTCACCGACCAACACGAAATCGGCGCCGCTGGCCGCGAAGTCGTAGGCCTCTTCCAGCGACGTCGCAAAGCCGACGCAGGGCGGCTCGAACAGCTCGGCCCACCAGTCCAGCCGCTCGGCAATCGCTTGCGCCGACGGCCGCTGGCCCTTCGCGTCGGGCTCGCCGAACAGCAAATAGTCGGCACCGATCTCGCCCGCATCCATGGAATGGTGCCGCGTCGTCAGCCCGCCGACCCCGGCGATGCGATCGGGCTTGAGCGATGGCAGCGCCTCCTTCAGCGCGGCGATGCCGGGCAGGTGTGCGCCGTCGGCGCCGCCCCGTGCGACCAGCTCAGGATGGCCGTCGACGAGGAGCGCCGCGCCCGCTTTCTGCACCGGCGGCGCCAGCGCCTTGATGCGCGTGATCATGGTGCGCTGGTCGGTCTCCTTCAGTCGCAGCAGCACGGCTGCGACATCGGCGGCCGCGAGCAGGCCCGGCAATTCGGCGACGAGCGCAGCGGGATCATCGACGACAGGCGTCGCGAGATAGAGACGCGGCGCCGGGCGCGGCGGGGGCGGTTTGTTCGACAAGATCTAGGCTGCCTTCTTTTCCAGGCTACTTTGCCATTCGCCCTTGGAGGCGAGGCCGTTCATGCGGGCGCGATGGCTGAAGGCGCGTTGTCCGGCCGCGACGTTCTCGGCCTTGCCGGACCAGGCCTTCTGCGGCGCGGCCTGCAGCGCGCGGCCGTAGGAGAAGGTCAGGCCCCAGGGCAGCGGACCGAGCTTGTGCATGGCGTTGAGATGCGCGGTTGCCTCCTCGTCCGACTGGCCGCCGGAGAGGAAAGCGATGCCCGGCACGGCTGCGGGTACACAGGCCTTGAGGAGGCGCACGGTTTTCTCCGCGACCTCTTCCACGCCAGCCTGCTTCGGTGACTTCTTGCCTGAGATCGCCATGTTCGGTTTCAGCACCATGCCTTCGAGCGCGACGCGCTGCACGCGCAATTCCTGGAACGTCTTGTTGAGCACGCGCTGGGTGACGTCATAGCAGCGCTCGATGTCGTGGTCGCCGTCCATCAGCACCTCCGGCTCGACGATCGGCACGATCTGCGCGGTCTGGCACAGCGCGGCATAGCGCGCCAGCGCATGGGCGTTGACGCTGATCCCCGTCATCGAGGGGATGCCGCTGCCGATGTCGATCACCGCGCGCCATTTGGCGAAGCGCGCGCCGCGCTCGTAATATTTCTTCAGCCGCTCGGCGAGCTTGTCGAGCCCGACGGTGACGAGCTCACCCGGGCACATCGGCAGGGCCTGCGTACCCTCGTCGACCTTGATGCCGGGAATGGCGCCGCTCTGCTCGATCAGCTTGATGAGGGGCGTGCCGTCCTTGGCATCCTGCCAGATCGTCTCGTCATAGAGGATCACGCCGGAAATATACTGGCTCATGGCTTCGTTGGAGCGGAACAGCATTTCGCGGTAGTCGCGGCGATTGGCTTCGGTCGATTCCACGCCGATCGCGTCAAAACGCTTCTTGATGGTGCCGGAGGATTCGTCGGCGGCAAGGATACCCTTGCCGGGGGCAACCATGGCGGTCGCGATCCTGTTGAGCTCAGTCAGATTCATCGAGAGGTCCTCCCAAAACGATTCTGCCCTTGCCTGTGAAAATAGACCGTTCTCGGGCAATTGCCGAGTTAACGTTCGTCGCAGGGTAAAGCCGTTCTCGGTCATTCCGGGATGCGCCGAAAGGCGCAGGCCCGGAATCCATAACCACAGCCTGGGGTTATGGATTCCGGGCCCACGCTTCGCGTGTCCCGGAATGACGGGAGTGGAGTGCTCCGAGGGCCTTACGCGACCTTCGGGTCGAGCTCGCCCTTGGCGTAGCGCTTGGCCATCTCGGCGGTGGTCAGCACCTTCTTGATCTTGGAGGCCTGGCCCGCGGTGTTGAACTCCTGCAGGCGCTGCTTGCACAGCTTGGTCATCGCCTCCATCGCCGGTTTCAGGTACTTGCGCGGATCGAACTCTTCCGGATTGTCCTTCAGCACCTTGCGGATCTGGCCGGTCATGGCCATGCGGTTGTCGGTGTCGATGTTGATCTTGCGCACGCCGTGCTTGATGCCGCGCTGGATCTCGGCCACCGGCACGCCCCAGGTCGGCTTCATCTTGCCGCCATAGGCGTTGATGATGTCCTGCAGGTCCTGCGGCACCGAGGAGGAGCCGTGCATGACGAGATGCGTGTTCGGCAGCTTGCGGTGGATCTCCTCGATCACGTTCATGGCGAGGATGTCGCCGTCGGGCTTGCGGGTGAACTTGTAGGCGCCATGCGAGGTGCCCATCGCGATCGCGAGCGCGTCGACCTTGGTCTCCTGCACGAACTTCACGGCCTCGTCCGGATTGGTCAGGAGCTGGTCGTGGCTGAGCTTGCCCTCGGCGCCGTGGCCGTCTTCCTTGTCGCCCATGCCGGTCTCGAGCGAGCCGAGCACGCCGAGCTCGCCTTCCACCGAGATGCCGCCGAGATGGGCCATGTCGGTCACGGTCTTGGTGACGCCGACATTGTAGCCCCAGTCGCCCGGCGTCTTGCCGTCGGCCTTGAGCGAGCCGTCCATCATGACGGAGGTGAAGCCGGCCTGGATCGCGGTCATGCAGGTCGCGGCCTCGTTGCCGTGGTCGAGATGCACGCAGACCGGGATGTGCGGATAGATCTCGGTGACCGCGTCCATCATGTGCTTGAGCATGATGTCGTTGGCGTAGGAGCGCGCGCCGCGCGAGGCCTGGATGATGACGGGGGCGTCGACCTGGTTGGCCGCGTCCATGATCGCCAGCGCCTGCTCCATGTTGTTGATGTTGAAGGCCGGTACGCCGTAATCGTTCTCCGCCGCATGGTCGAGCAATTGACGTAACGTGATCCGAGCCATGTGTCTTTTTCTCCGTTTGGGCCTATGGGCCGCTTCTTTCTTGCCGACGAATTACTTGATGCGCAGGACTTCGACGCCGGGCAGGGGCTTGCCTTCCATCCATTCAAGAAATGCGCCACCGGCGGTCGAGACATAGGTGAAGTCACCGGCCACATGGGCCTGGTTGAGGGCCGCAACGGTGTCGCCGCCGCCCGCGATCGAGATCAGCTTCTTGGCCTTGGTGCGTCCGGCAGCGTGCTTGGCGGCCGCCATGGTGCCGCGGTCGAACGGCTGCAGCTCGAAGGCTCCCAGCGGGCCGTTCCAGACCAGGGTTGCCGCATCGTCGATCGCGGCCTGGACGCGCACGACCGATTGCGGGCCGACGTCGAGGATCATGCCGTCGGCGGGGATCGCATCGAGGCCATAGGCATGCGAGGGCGCGTTCGCCGCGAAATGATAGGCGACGGTGGCATCCACCGGCAGGATGATCGCGCAGTTGGCGGCTTCCGCCTTCTCCATGATGCGCAGCGCCGTCGGCGCGAGGTCCTTCTCGGCCAGCGACTTGCCGACCGCGACGCCCTGGGCGTGCAGGAAGGTGTTGGCCATGCCGCCGCCGATCACCAGCGCATCGACCTTGGTCACGAGATTTTCGAGCAGGTCGATCTTGGTCGAGACCTTTGCGCCGCCGATGATGGCGATGACCGGCTTGGTCGGCGAGCCCAGCGCCTTCTCCAGCGCGTCGAGCTCGGCCTGCATGGTGCGGCCGGCATAGGCCGGCAGCTTGTGGCCGAGGCCTTCGGTCGAGGCGTGCGCGCGGTGCGCCGCCGAGAACGCGTCGCTGACCCAGATGTCGCCGAGCTTTGCGAGCTCCGCGACGAAGGCGGGATCGTTCTTTTCCTCTTCCTTGTGGAAGCGGGTGTTCTCGAGGCAGAGAATGTCGCCGTCGTTCAGGCTAGCGACGGCCGTGGCCGCAGGCTCGCCGATGCAGTCGTCGGCGAAGGCGACGGGCTTCTTCACGACCTTCGATAGCGCTTCAGCAACGGGCTTCAGCGAGTCCTTGGCATCGCGGCCCTTGGGCCGGCCGAAATGCGCGAGCAGGATGACCTTGCCGCCCTTGTCCGAGATTTCGGTGATGGTCGGCGCGACGCGCTCGAGCCGGGTTGCGTCGGTGACGCGCCCGTTGTCCATGGGCACGTTGAGATCGACGCGCAGCAGCACGCGCTTGCCCTTCACGTCAACGTCGTCGAGGGTGCGGAATTTGTTGGTCATCGGAGGCCCTTGTCCCGGGCGCATAGCGGCGCGCAGTGCCGCTGTGCAGAACCGGGACCCACGTTGCGGCGAGTCCCGCGGTTAAGATGGGTCCCGGCTCTGCGGAGCAGCGCAAGCGCGCTACGCCGCGTCCGGGACACGAAGACCTTGGCTTAGATCACCTTCGCCAACGCGACGGCGGTGTCCGCCATGCGGTTCGAGAAGCCCCACTCGTTGTCGTACCAGGACATCACGCGCACCAGCGTGCCGTTCTGCACCTTGGTCTGGTCCTCGTGGAAGGTCGAGGAGTGCGGGTCGTGGTTGAAGTCGATCGAGACGTTCGGCGCGCTGGTGTAGCCGAGGATGCCCTTGAGCTGCTGCTCAGAGGCGCGCTTCATCGCCGCGTTGATTTCCTTGGCATCGGTCGCGCGCTTGGCGACAATCTTGAGGTCGACCACCGAGACGTTCGGGGTCGGCACGCGGATCGCGACGCCGTCGAGCTTGCCCTTCAGCTCGGGCAGCACGAGGCCGATCGCCTTGGCGGCGCCGGTCGAGGTCGGGATCATCGACATCGCAGCCGCGCGGCCGCGGTAGAGATCCTTGTGCAGCGTATCCAGCGTCGGCTGGTCGCCGGTGTAGGCGTGGATCGTGGTCATGAAGCCGGTCTCGATGCCGACGAGATCGTTCAGCACCTTGGCGACCGGCGCGAGGCAGTTGGTGGTGCAGCTTCCGTTGGAGACGACCAGATGATCCTTGGTCAGCGTGTCGTGATTGACGCCGTAGACGATGGTGGCGTCGGCGCCGTCGGCGGGCGCGGAGACCAGCACGCGCTTGGCGCCGGCGGTCAGATGCGCGGAGGCCTTGTCCTTCGAGGTGAAGATGCCGGTGCACTCGAGCGCGATGTCGACGCCGAGATCCTTCCAGGGCAGCTTCGAGGGATCGCGCTCGGCGGTCACCTTGATCTTGTTGGCGCCGAGGCTGATCGAGTCACCGTCGACGGTGACGGTGCCGGGGAAGCGGCCATGGACGCTGTCGAAACGCAGCAGATGGGCGTTCGTCTCGACCGGGCCGAGATCGTTGATGCCGACGACCTCGATGTCCTTGCGGCCTGACTCGGCGATGGCCCGCAGCACGTTGCGGCCGATGCGGCCAAAACCGTTGATTCCGACGCGGACTGCCATGTTTCGTCTCCTTCAATGACCGTTGTCGTCCCGCACAACGCGCTTCGCGCGCCTGCGTGGGTTTTTTAGGGCGGACGCCCGGTTCGGCCGGGCGGGGGCTTGATCATATGAGACGTTACGTAGTCCTTTTTTTTGGCAAGCTCAACTCTCAGCTAACGCGCTTCAGCACAGCGTTAACCGCAGCCTCGGCGGTGATGCCGAAATGCTTGTAAAGCTCCTTCGCCGGACCGCTTTCGCCGAACGAATGCATGCCGATGAATTCGCCATCCTGGCCGATCACGGCATCCCAGCCCCAGCGCACCGCGGCCTCGATTGCGACCTTCACCGGCGCATTGCCAATGATGGCGGCGCGCTTGGCTTCTGGTTGCGCTAACAAAAGCTCGAGCGAGGGCACCGACACCACCCGTGACGCGATGCCGCGCTCGGCGAGCTGCTTCTGCGCGGCAACCGCGATCTCGACCTCGGAGCCCGACGCGAACAGCGATACCTTGGCTTCGCCCTGCGCCGGAACCAGTTCATAGGCGCCGGCGGCGCAGGGACTGTCGTTCGGTGCGGTGGTGCGGAGCTGCGGCAGGTTCTGCCGCGTCAGCGCCAGCACGGTCGGACCGTCGACGCGGTTCAGCGCCAGTTCCCAGCACTCGGCGACCTCGATGGAATCGCAGGGGCGGAACACGCGCATGTTGGGCATGGCGCGAAGTGCGGCGAGATGCTCGACCGGCTGATGGGTCGGGCCGTCCTCGCCGAGGCCGATGGAATCGTGGGTCATCACGTAGACGACGCCGGCGCCCATCAGCGCGGCAAGGCGCATCGCAGGCCGTGCGTAGTCGGTGAAGACGAGGAAGGTCGCGCCGTTCGGTGCGAAGCCGCCATGCAGGAAGATGCCGTTCATCGCGGCGGCCATGCCGTGCTCGCGGATGCCGTAATGGATGAAGCGGCCCTTCGGCGTCTTCGCCGAGAAGGCGGTCGCCGACTTCGCCTTGTTGTTGTTGGAGCCGGTGAGGTCGGCCGAGCCCGCCAAAAATTCCATGGGCATTGCGGCAGCGATCGCCTCGATCGCCGCTTCCGACGATTTGCGCGTGGCGGCAACGAGCGGCTTCTCCAGCAGCTCCTTCTTGTGCGCGCGCAGCGCCTTCGCCAGCGAGGCCGGACGCTCGTGGCGCAGGCGGCGCTCGAACTCGGCGCGCTTGCGGCTGCCGAGCTCGCCGAGCCGCGCTTCCCATTCCTGACGTGCCGCGGCGCCGCGGCTGCCGGCTGCACGCCACGCCTTCAGCACATCATCGGCGACCGTGAACGGCTCGAGCGAGATGCCGAGATTTTCCTTGGCGGCCTTGAGCTCGTCGGCCCCTAACGCCTCGCCGTGCACCTTCGAGGTGCCGGCCTTGTTCGGCGCGCCGAAGCCGATGGTGGTGCGGCAGGCGATCAGCGTCGGCTTGTTGGATTTTTGCGCGCGTGTGATCGCAGCGGCGATTGCGGCCTGGTCCTGGCCGTCGATCTTCTCGGCGGCCCAGCCGGCGGACTTGAAGCGCTTCACCTGGTCGACGGAATCGGCGAGCGAGGTCGGGCCGTCGATCGAGATGCCGTTGTCGTCATAGAGCACGATCAGCTTGTTGAGCTTCCAGTGCCCGGCCATCGCAATCGCTTCCTGCGAGACGCCTTCCATCAGGTCGCCGTCGGAGGCGAGCACATAGGTGTGGTGGTCGACGATCTTCTTGCCGAATTCGGCGGCGAGCATCTTCTCGGCGAGCGCCATGCCGACCGCGGTCGAGATGCCCTGGCCGAGCGGACCGGTCGTGGTCTCGATGCCCTTGGTGCGGAAGTTCTCGGGATGGCCGGGGGTCAGCGAATCGACCTGGCGGAACTGCTTGATCTGGTCCAGCGTCATCTCGGCATTGCCGGTGAGATACAGCAGCGAATAGAGCAGCATCGAGCCGTGGCCGGCCGACAGCACGAAGCGGTCGCGGTCCGGCCAGGCGGGCGCGGCAGCGTCGAATTTCAGGAACTGCGTGAACAGCACCGTGGCGATGTCGGCGGCGCCCATCGGCAGGCCGGGATGGCCCGATTTCGCCTTCTCGACGGCGTCCATCGAAAGGCCGCGGATGGCGTTGGCCATACGGGTGTGGTCGACCTGCGTCATGTCTGAAATCCGTCTGAAATGAGGCGCTTGGCGTGCACGCCCGCGCGGGGAAGGAGCCTTTCGGCCGCTGGAAGGTCGGGGCTGGGATAGCACCTCAGTTCCGGGAGTCCAAGGCAATCAAACGCCCGTTTGACCGTAAAAGTTGCCTCTGTGGAGCCCGGTTTTCCCCCGAGATTGCACCGGGAGGAATTGACGGATCAGGACGATGCCTTCCGATCTATCGGTGCACAATTTCGGGGCGGCGTTGCGCTTGGCTAGCTTGCCACGTAAATTTCTGCTTCTAACCGCTTGCCGAACCGAGTCTTTTGCCGGACGGCAAGCTCCAGGGAAAGGCCACTGGGCAAAGGCCGCCAGGTTCCGCCGCTGACTGCATGAACGATCGCGTGTCCAACAGCTCTGCCATGACGGAGTCCTCCGCCGTCGAGATCGAGATCGCGACCCGCAGGCTCATGGCGGCTCTCGATGCGCTCGAAAGCGCGGTCGAGCGGCGACGCGATGCCGATCGCGACGAGAACGAACTTGCGGCGCGAATCCAGGCATTGGGTGCGGACCGCTCGCGGCTTGCCGACGAGCTCGACGGCGCGCTGGTGAAGGCGCGCAAGCTCGAGCGCACCAATCGCGAGATCTCCGACCGGCTGGATTCCGCGATCGTCACGATACGTTCGGTGCTCGATACCGGAGAGGATGGATGAGCCACATCAACGTCACCATCAACGGCCGGCAATACCGCATGGCCTGCGAGGAGGGCCAGGAGGTGCGGCTGCTCAAGCTCGCCGAAGCCCTGGAGACACGCATCCAGTCGCTGCGCGGAAAATTCGGCGAGATCGGCGATGCACGGCTGACCGTGATGGCGGCGCTGACCGTCTGCGACGAGCTGGTCGACACCACCAACCGTGTCCGAACCCTGGAGCAGGAATTGACCGAGCTCCGGGATTTCCGCAACGCCGCCGTCGAGCGCGCCCGCATGACCCAGACCGCGGTGGTGAACGCCCTGAACGCCGCCGCCGAACGCATCGAGAAGTCGACCCAGGTCCTGAACCGGACCGTGGGCAACGGGATCGCGATCGGGTAGAGGCTGCGGATCGCATTTGGTTTCTCGATCTGTCCACGCGCCCTTACCCTCCCCTGGAGGGGGAGGGTCGCAACGCATGGAGCGCAGCGGAATGCGATGCGGGGTGGGGTGATCTCTCCACTCGGGCACTGTTCGTGTGGAGAGATCACCCCACCCCGCTCGCGCTTCGCGCGATCGACCGTCCCCCTCCAGGGGAGGGTGGCACCGTGAGGGCCGCGACAGCGAGGCCGCTCGCCGGGCTGGCGATTCGTCAGCATCGTTGTTACATTGCGCAGGCGAGGCTGCGACGTGCGTCAGGAGCCATATATCCCCGGGGCCTTATCGATCCTTTAGGGAACTGTCCCTGGCCGGGCCCGTGGGCCCGGACATATGGTGCCCACCTACTTTCGTAGGGAACTCCGGGATCGAGTGCTTCAACGGCGTACGCGGCTTCGCACTTTTGTTTGCTTGGTTTGTGCTTGTTGAAACGGACTGCGGCCAGTTCAACAGGTGTCATGCCCCCTAGTGCGCAATTGCGCACGGAGGACCGGGGCATCCAGTACGCCGCGGCCTTTGTGTGAATCACCACCGCCTCTGGAATACTGGATCACCCGCATTCGCGGGTGATGACGTGGGGGACCAAAGCGCATGTCCAACTCCAAAGCCGAGCTCCGTGCCAAAGCCCTCGCCAAGCGCGATGCGCTGAGCGAGAAGAAGCGCACGGCAGCGGCCGCAAAGCTCGCCAAGCGCGGGCTGCCGTTCGAGCTGCTGCCCGGGAGCATCATCTCTGGCTATTCACCGATCCGCAGCGAGATAGATCCGATGCCGCTGTTGAAGACGCTTGCGGAGCAGGGCGCCAGGCTGGCGCTGCCTTGCGTCACCGCGCGCGGCCAATCGCTGATCTTCCGCATCTTCCATCCGAACGACCGCCTGATGCTCGGCCCGCTCGGCATTCCCGAGCCGTCGCCGGCAGCCGCCGAGGTCATCCCCGACATCATGCTGACGCCGCTCGCCGCCTTCGACCGCCTCGGCCATCGCATCGGCTATGGCGCGGGGCACTACGACCACACCTTCGCGCACTTGCGGAAAGCCAAGCAGATCGTCGGCATCGGCCTTGCGTTTGCGGCGCAGGAGATCGAGGCGGTTCCGGCACTATCCCACGACGTGGCGCTGGATTATGTGCTAACGGAATCGGACGTGTTCGATTTCCGGAGTTCTGAAGTTGCGCATTCTCTTCGTGGGTGATGTCGTCGGCCGTAGCGGGCGCGAGGCCGTCGCCGAATATCTGCCCGGCATGGTCAAGGATTGGTCGCTCGATTTCGTCGTGGTCAACGGCGAGAATTCGGCCGGCGGCTTCGGCATCACCGAAGCGATCTATCAGGAGTTTCTCGAGGCTGGCGCCGACGCGGTGACGCTCGGCAATCACTCCTGGGACCAGCGCGAGGCCCTGGTGTTCATCGAGCGCGCCGACCGCCTGGTGCGCCCCACAAACTATCCGCGCGGCACGCCCGGCCGCGGCGCCGCCTTGGTCGAGACCAAGAACGGCAAGCACGCCCTCGTCGTCAACGCGCTCGGCCGCGTCTTCATGACCCCGTTCGACGATCCCTTCGCCGCGCTCGAGCGCGAGCTCGGCGCCTGCCCGCTCGGTGTTGCCGCCGACGCCATCGTCGTCGATTTCCATTGCGAGGCGACCAGCGAGAAGCAGGGCATCGGCTTCTTCTGCGACGGCCGCGCCAGTCTCGTCGTCGGCACCCACACACATGTGCCGACCGCCGACCACCAGATCCTCGCAGGCGGCACCGCCTACATGACCGACGCCGGCATGACCGGCGATTACGATTCCATTATCGGCATGCAGAAGGAAGAACCGCTGCGCCGGTTCACATCAGGGATTCCGTCAAGCCGCTTCGAGCCGGCCGCGGGCGCTGCGACGCTCAGCGGCGTGGCGGTGGAGACGGATGACGCGACAGGCCTCGCGCTGAAGATTGCGCCGGTGCGCGTCGGCGGCCGGCTGGAGCCGGCGACGCCGAGGTTCTGGTTGAGCTGATTAGCGCGGCAATCGCCGCTGCACCTTCTCCCCTTGTTGTGGGAGAACGGAATGCTATAGATTTCAAATAGTTGGCCGGGCAAAGTCCCTGAAAAGCCCCTCACGGGCCGCCCGGCACCCATTTGTGCTATACTTTCAAGATGAGCAATCGGCATCCAGACAATGGCCCCAGCTTCTCCAAGGCAACCTACAACGCCGGTCAGCAGGAGAGGGCCGCTCCATCTCCGGAGCGGAAGCAGGCCCAGCTAGACCAGATGGCCCGCGACTGCGCAGACGCTCGGCTGCTGAGAACAGACCCCGCAGCGTGGGTAGCCAAGCATTTCCCGAAAGCGACGTGAGACCAAGCGTCAGTGCGCTTCAAAGCGGCGTGGCTGGCGTTCAAGGACAAGCACGGCGGCGAACGGTTGGCGAGGGCGTTCGCGGAGATGGCGCACGCCAACAGGCCGGATCGGTATCGGCGGTGACCTTGCAACGAGGGTACAATTTCTGATTGACAATCAGATACTTGCTCGCGAAAGTCAGCTGAGGAGTTAAATCATGACGCCGCGAGCGAATTTCACGTATTCGATACTAGTCTTCGGAATTCTAATTTCTGGCTCTTGTACAAGCAGTGCTGGCTGCGATGTTTCTGGCTATGACCAGACGCCTCCGGCGAAGATCGTCGACAACGTCAACAACGGTACTATCCATTTCGAATGGGCGTCAGATGTTGATGTGAGGAACGATCGCAGGTGGGTCTGGCATTACATCAAAAACACGGATCAGCGCGGTCTTTCCTATAAGTGGCCCAAAGCTGACTTACGACGCGCGTTGGGAAATCCGCTAGAGCCGAATGGGGTCGACTGCAATCGCTACGTCGTTACGGGTTCTACCGCTTTAGATGATAACGCTCCGATTACATTTGGCACCAATGAGACCACTCAACGAGCCGCTGTGTTTGCTGAGACGAAAACTGCTAGCACTCCGTCTACAGCATCGATTGTTGATACGAGCTATCGCACATCATCCGGAACCATCGAAGCAGTGCACGTTGCACTTTGGACAGACCAAGGGAAGACTGATCAGGATCGTTGGAGAATTGTTTTTGAACGAACCTCAAACGCTAAGCTTGCACTAGCAATTCCCAGCGATCTTAGTAGTGAGCAATATACTTCCTTATCCAAGCAACTTGGTTCGGGAGGTCCTATCAAGCTGGATTCCAAAGCGCTTCGCGATCTGTACTCTGAGCAAGAGATAGACAGTCGCTCTCAGCAACAGTATCTCGTGCTAGCTCCACCAGCTCGCGACCCGAAATCCGTCGCAATCGTCCCGGCTTCAGCCTTGCGACAAGTTTCATCGGACTTAATTCTAATGGACAGAGAAGACCGTTTGTTCTTCGCAACGACCATCCGGCTGCTCGTTCCCGCAAATAGTGCTCGATAGTATGGTGGGACTTGGCATCGCCGCGCTTTTGGCATTCGTTTCGCTAATCCTTAGCTACGGACTTCTCGTGCCGTCTGACTTGCGGTCATTCAGCTTGATAGCTGCAGGCGCGTCCATGGCTGGCTTTGCGGTTGGCAGTCAATTGAGCAAAACACTCGCTGGTACTAAGCGGATGGTCCTAGTTGTCGGTCTGTCCGGTTTCTGCGCCATTTGCATTGTATCATATGTCATCTTCATCCAACGCGGATCGGGCGAAACGAGCGACGTGATACTGCTAGCGGTTCTGTTGTTTGGCATATTTTTCTCGCTCACATTCTTGATGCCGCTAGCTGGCATATCGATAGACAAAAAAGCCTAACTTGGAAGCATGCACGCAAAGACCCCGACGGCGAAATTGAATTCGACCAAGCTACAAACGAAGCAATTCTAGTCGCCTGTCTCAGCGGACTGCAGCGTCTTGGTGCGGCGTTTGATATGGAAGAGCGATGCCTTCTTCTTTGGTTCAAAGTCCACCACCCCAATTGGTTTGCCCAAGCGGCTGCCAAGCACGGCGTCTCAGTTAATCTGTTTCAACGCTTCGGCCACATCGACAGACATGACTTCTTTGAGGAATTCGAGGTCCTCTGGCGAGAAAGAAAAGCGCCGGGGCAACCACCGGGACCCGAAAGATCCTCTGATCACGCTTGACGCTTTTTTGCCTTCCGCCAGATCGCGCCTACTCCGCCGTCTGCTCCCGCAGCTCCGCGACATCCTTCGCCGTCAGCTTCGAGCCCTTCGCACCGAACCGCGCCGTGACATAGTTCGCCACCGCTGCGATCTCGTCGTCCGTGTACGCGCTCCCGAACGCCGGCATCGACAGGGCGCCGTCAGGCGTATGCCGCTTGGTGCCGGAGATCACGATCTGCGCGACGTTGGTGGCGGCGGGGTCGTTGACGGCCCAGGTGCCGGTGAGCGTTGCCATCGGCGAGACCGGGCTCTCGCCGCTCCAGCCGTGGCAGCTGGCGCAGGCGCTGGCGAACACTTTTTTGCCGCGCGCGTCTGCCGTGACGCCGTCACGGTGCGAGGCGGGGGCGACCGGGGCGGTGGTAGCGGGCAGGTCGGGCGAGGGCTGCGGCGGTACGCTGCGCAAGTAGGCAACGATGCTGCGGATGTCTTCGGGCGCGAACTGGCTGAAGCTGTGGTCGACCGCTTCGCCCATCGGACCCGAGGCCGAGCCGTGACCCGGCGCATGGCCGAGCGACAGATACGAGATCAGGTCCTGGTCGCTCCAGTTGCCGAGACCCGTCGCCTTGTCGGAGGAGATGTTGAATGCGCGCCAGCCTGCCGTGATGGCGCCGGCGAACTTCTTGCGGTTATCCAGCGCGAAGCCGAGATTGCGCGGCGTGTGGCACTCGCCGCAATGCGCCAGTGCCTCCGCAAGATACGCACCACGATTCCACTCCGGGCTCTTCGAGGTGTCAGGCATAAATCGCGTATCCGGATTGAACACGGCCGACCAGACGATCATCGCCCAGCGCTGGTTGAACGGGAACGACAGCGTGTTGTCCGGCGCCTTGGCGCGCACCGCCGGCTGGCTGAACAGGTAGGCCTTCACCGCCAGCACGTCCTCGTCGGTCATGAAGGTGTAGGACGTGTACGGCATCGCCGGATAGAGCCGCGCGCCGTCACGGCGCTTGCCGTGCTGGACCGCGTTCAGAAAATCCTGGTCGCTGTAATTGCCGATGCCAGTGTCCTTGTCCGGGGTGATGTTGGTCGAATAGAGCGTGCCGAACGGCAGCTTGAAGGCGAGCCCGCCGGAATAGTCCTTCTCGCCGGGCTTGGTGTGGCAGACCATGCAGTCGGCGGCCTTCGCCAGATATTCGCCGCGTTCGACCAGGCTCGCTTTCTCGAGCCTGGCCGGCACGCCCGTCGGCTTGCCGGCGCGGTAATCCGCCAGCGCCACCTTGCTGCCGCCGGCAAAGTCGAGCGGGCCGGGCCCGCGGATGATCCAGACCGCGAGTCCCGCCACCACGATGGCAATCACGACGAGGCTTCCGAGGATACGCATTGTCCTGCTCATGCCTTCTTCCCCGCAGCCAGCAGTTTCCGATCGATCGGCAGGCGCCGCAGCGCCACGCCGGTTGCCGCGTAAATCGCGTTACGCAGCGCCGGCGGTCCGGCGTTGACGCCGGCCTCGCCGATGCCGCCGGGCGCCTCGCCGCTTTTCACGACGGTGACCTCGATCTTCGGCGTCTCGTTGATGCGCATCATGCGGTAGTCGTGGAAGTTCGACTGCTGCACGCGGCCCTTGTCGATGGTGATCTCGCCATAGAGCGCGGCGGTGAGGCCGAAGATCAGTCCGCCCTCGATCTGCGCCTTCACCGTGTCGGGGTTCACCGCGATGCCGGTGTCCACCACCGAGGTGATGCGGCGGAGCGTGATCTCGCCGATGTCGTCGATCTCGGCTTCCACCACGGTTGCGATGAAGCTCGCGAATGACGGCTGCACGCAGACGCCGCGGCCGACGCGGGGCGGCAGTGGCTGCCCCCAGCCGGATTTCTCCGCGACCTGGCCCAGCACCGCGAGCATGCGCGGGTTCTTCGTCAGCATGGACTTGCGGAATTCGATCGGATCCTTGCCGGCCTTGCGCGCGAGCTCGTCCATCGCGCATTCGACCGCGAACACGTTGTTGTTCGGACCGACGCCGCGCCAGAAGCCTGTGGGCACCGACAGCGGCTCGGCGCGGACATATTCGACGTGGAAGTTGGCGAAGTCGTAGGGCGCATCCACCGCGGCGTCGATCGCGTCGATGTCGATGCCCTTCTGGAACGCCGGCGGCAGCCAGCGCGCCAGCACGGCGGAGCCGGCGACCTTGTACTTCCAGCCCGCGACCTTGCCGTCGACCAGCGACGCCGTGATCTGGTCGCGATAGACCGGACGGTAGACGTCGTGCTGGATGTCCTCCTCGCGGGTCCACACCACCTTCACGGGGTAGTCGACCTGCTTGGCGATCTTCACCGCCGCGACCACCATGTCGGGCTCGAGCTTGCGGCCGAAACCGCCACCGAGCAGGTGGTTGTTGACGATGACCTTGTCGACGGGAAGCCCAGCGGCCTTCGCCGCCTCCGACTGCACGCGCGTCATGATCTGCGTGCCGGTCCAGATCTCGCAGGAGTCGGGCTTCACGTGCACCGTGGCGTTGATCGGCTCCATCGAGGCATGCGCCAGGAAGGGCAGCTCGTAGGCCGCCTCGAACCGGTCGCCGCTGGCGAGCGCCTTGGCGATGTCGCCGTCGGACTTTGCGACCGCGCCGTCCTTCTGGCTGGCCTTGCGCAGATCGTCCCAGATGTCTTTCGTGGTGATCTCAGCGTTGGGGCCCTCGTTCCACTCGATCTTAAGCGCTTCGAGGCCCTTCTTTGCCGCCCACATGTGATCGCCGATCACGGCGACCATGTCGTCGAGCACCACGACCTTGCGCACGCCGGGCAGCTTCACCGCGGCGCTGTCGTCGACCTTGCCGACCTTGCCGCCGAACACCGGGCAGGCCGCGACGGTCGCGAACTTCATGCCGGGCAGGATCGCGTCGATGCCGTAAACGGCCTTGCCGTTGACCTTGTCGGGCGTGTCGAGCCGCTTCAGCGGCTGTCCGATGAGGACGAAATCCCGGGGATCCTTGACCGCGACGTCCTTCGGCGGCGTCTGGCCCTGCGCTGCGAGCGCCAGTTCGCCGTAAGCGAGCTTGCGGCCGCTCGCGGCATGCGCGACCTCGCCCTTCGACGCGGTGCAGCTTGCAGGCTCGACGCCCCACTGGCTGGCGGCGGCCTGCACCAGCATCGCGCGCGCGGTGGCGCCGGCCTTGCGCAGCGGCAGCCACCAGGCGCGGATCGAGTTGGAATTGCCGGTGACCTGCAGGCCGAAGGTCGGATTGCCGTAGAGCTTGTCGTTGGGAGGCGCGTGCTGGACCTCGACCTTGCTCCAGTCGGCATCCAGCTCCTCGGCGAGCACCGCCGATATCGAGGTATAGGTGCCCTGGCCCATCTCGACCTGCGGCATCATCAGCACGGTGCGGCCGGTCTCGTCGATGCGGATGAAGGCGTTGGGCGCGAACTTGCCCTTGGTCGTATCGCGCGGCTGCACCGGCTCGTTGACGGCGGCGCGCAGCGGTAGATGGAAGGCGAGCACGAAGCCGGTGGCGAGGCCGCCGGTCAGCAGCGCGCGGCGGGTGAGGTTGTTGTGTGCATTCATGGCGGACCTCACGACTGCCGGCCGGAGGCCGCGTGCTTGATCGCCTCGCGGATGCGGACATAGGTGCCGCAGCGGCAGATGTTGCCGGCCATCGCGGCGTCGATGTCGGAATCGTCAGGGTTCGGCGTTGCCGCCAGCAGCGCCGCGGCCGCCATGATCTGGCCGGACTGGCAATAGCCGCACTGGATCACCTCGGCCTCGAGCCAGGCCTTCTGCACCTTCGCGCCTGTTGGCGTGCTGCCGACATGCTCGATGGTGGTCACCGTGCGGTTTTCGACCGCGCTCACCGGCAGCACGCAGGAGCGCACCGCCTTGCCGTCGACATGCACCGTGCAGGCGCCGCATTGCGCGATGCCGCAGCCGAACTTGGTGCCGGTCATGCCGAGGATGTCGCGCAGCACCCACAGCAAGGGCATTTCAGGTGGCGCGTCGAACGATTTCGTTTCGCCGTTGACGATGAGAGTTGTTGCCATGTGATCCCCTTGCTCGACGAGCGCTTACGGCGTCCGCGATTTGCGCGCGACCCTAATCATATCGATGCGAAACGATGAAGCATCGTTATTTCTCGCAATGCATATTTGCGCGGTTGAAGCGACAGGCCATGACTTTCACGAATTTGTGCGGGATCGCGGCGAGCGTTTTGGGCTAATTGATATGATAATCGTCATTTTTTGACGCATTTTCATCGCGCGCGTCGTCGGCCTTCGCAAATCGTCGTGCGAATGCGCAAAGACGTGCGATGACGAAATTCGTGCGATCGGGAAAGTCGGGCGGTGGCGAGCATGCCTTGTTCAGAAGGCCATGCTGTTGCGAGATCTGTCGACCCGTTGTTTTCCGCTTGGTCGACCCTGGCGACATGTCCGGGGATGGGTGTCAGGCCGCGGCTGCCTCTTGCATCAGTCTCGCTGATCGCCAGTACCCGGCTTATCGCGTCCTGGAATATGTCCTGAGATGCCACTACTTGCCGGCATTCCCACCTTGATGTAGCATCGTGAAATAGTTCATCTTTTGGTAGAACGGCAACTGCAAAGCCAAATTGTTGGCTGGCATCATTAAACCAACAATCCGCACGAACACGCGAGGGAGAATCTCACGATGGCTTTCCGTGCGACGAAGCAGAAGGTTCTCAATCGCGGTATCCCGCCGGACGGTTTTCTCGATGAATTAATTGCCTGGGGCAGAACGGCGCCCGACGACATCTTCGCCCCGAACGAAAACGCAGACGTTTATTCGAGCGTGGTCGAGGTGCTCGGCCCCTGGCAGGGGCTTCCGCATCGCCGCGCCGCCATGCTGGAAGTGATGCGCGTGCTTGCGGGTTTTGAATCATCCTGGGACTGGAACGCAGGTGTCGATAGCCACAATCCGACATCGACGACGCCGACCACGATTGAAGCGGGCGCCTGGCAGGTCAGTGCGAACTCCATGGTATTTGGGCCGGAGCTCAAGAATCTTGTTCTCACAAAGGTCGGCTCACTGGATGGGAACGCATTCCAAAAGGCCATGAAGCGCGACCATCTTCTGGCGATGGAATACATTGCTCGCCTTCTGCGCCGAACCGTAAGGGCCAATGGCCCCGTCAAGCGACATGAAATTGACGAATGGCTGCGCCGAGACGCCGTCGACGAGTTTCTAGCCGTGCTGGGGGCTCCTTCCATGATCCGGGCGTTGCGATCGGACAGCGTGGAGGCGGACAGTATTCCCAGCGTGAGAGCAGAACCGGCCGAGGCCGGGATGCATGGATTCGACGCGAATACAAAGCTGACGGCGACGACGGCGAAGGCTCTGAAAGAAGCGGGATTCAAGTTCGCGATCCGCTATTTGTCACGCAAAGCGAAACCGCCTGCCAAGGATCTGACCGCCGACGAGCTCGATATCATCCTGGACGCGGGGCTTGCCGTCATGGCGGTCCAGCATGTCGCTCCGTCCGGCTGGACACCTTCCGATACGCTCGGGGTCGAGTGCGGCGACAACGCCGCTGCGCATGCCCGGGCCATCGGGTTGCCGGAGAAGTCCAGCGTATGGCTCGATCTGGAGGGGATCGCGGCGGGGACGCCGGCGAGCGCGGTCATCGCCTACTGCAATGCCTGGTTCAAGGAGGTGGAGAGCGCCGGCTATACGACAGGTGTTTACGTCGGCGCGAACTGTATTCTGTCTGCGGACGAGCTCTATTTAAGTCTCAAGACAAAACATTATTGGAAGTCCGGCAGCAACGTGCCCGACATTCCGCACCGTGGTTACTGCATGGTTCAGCACATCATTCCGGATGACAAGATCGGCGGCGTTGCGATCGATCGCAACGTGACGTTCGTCGATGCATTCGGCAGCGCGCCGATGCTCGTCACCCGGGGCCCCGCCATGGATGTGGCGGCGTTCGCGAGCCCCCTGCTGGCGGAGCCGGCCGTGGCGGACGCTCCCGCAGTCGCCGCGCGCGACAACGACGAGGCGATCTTGCGCGAGCTCGCAGCGAGCCATGAACTCTCCGAGCCGATGGACACCCTGATCAGATTCAGGAACGACCACGGCGCTCCCATATCGGCCCGCTACTGGGCGATTGCCGATTTCGACCGGCGATCCAGCGAGCCCAGACTCTTCCTGTTCGACGTCAGGGACAACCACGTCCAGTCCTACCTCTGCGTTCACGGCAAGGGATCTGAGGGCCCGACGGACGACGGTTATGCGAGCGTCTTCTCCAATCAACCCCGGTCGAACTGCACGTCGCTCGGTGTCTACCATTGCGCCGAGACCTATAATGGAGCGCACGGCTTTTCGATGCGCCTCGATGGCCTTGAACCGTCCAACTCCAACGCTCGCGCGCGCGCCGTTGTCGTGCACGGCGCGGATTATGTTTCCCAGGATATGATCAGGCGTACCGGCCGGATAGGACGGAGCGACGGATGTCTCGCCGTCGAGAATCGATATGCTACGGAGGTCGTGAGCGCATTGACCGGGGGGTCTCTCGTCCTTGCGTGGTATTCGAACGCCACCCGGCCTGCTGACGCGCGCTTCGTCGCAGACAGCGTAGCGGACGAAGTCTGGAGCGAGCTCGAGCCGCCGGCGGCCCATCTCGCAATGGATGCCAGCGAAACGACGGCCTCGCTGGCAATGCGAATACTACAATCACCGAAAATCGTCCTTGCCCGCGGGCATTCCTCGGGAGTCCAGGACAACGCCACCGCCTTCGACAACATCAAGGACACGGCTGAGGGGCGCGCGGCTCACCGCAGCTCCTACGGAAACGCGCCCGGCGGTGTGGTCAACCTCGATCCCCGAATGCTCAGAGGCATGCTCGATTTGGCGGAATCGTTCAGCTTCTCGGTATCGGAGTTTTGCGGTGGCAGCCACAACACGAACTCCCGGCACTACGCAGGGTGCACCGCCGACATCAACACAATCAACGGCCAGCATGTGGGCGCCGGCCCGTCGGCTGGTTCGTTTCAGCAACGCTGCCGCGAGCTTGGAGCAACGGAAGTGCTCGGGCCCGGCGATGCCGGCCATTCGACGCATATTCACGCGGGCTGGCCGCGACCGTGACCTCGGCGGAGACCGTTCGATCGCCTAACCCTTAACGCCTGGCACTGTCGGCCGATTCGACTTCAATCGATCATGGTTCAAGCCATTGATTCCGCACGCCCCGGCTACTGTGCATGGGGTTGTTTCGAGCTTTTATTTCAGGGACGCCGTCGCGCCGCCCGTCAGCCCTGGCGAAAGCCCATCCGGAAGGCGCCCCAGTGCCTGCCGCGGATCACGATCGGCGAGGACAGGTCCTTCATCAGCACGAACTGCCCGCCGCCCATGTCGCGGCGATAGGTCTGCAGCAGGAACGGCTTCGTGTTGGCCGCGACCTTCTTCACCGCGCGATCGGTGAACAGGCGGCGGTTGCGGCAGTTGGCGTTATTCCAGACCGGATCCTTGCCCTGCGGCAGGCGGTAGTTCGGATTGTGGGTCGGCAGATACCCGCCCTTGGCCCAGGCGACGCAGAACACGATGCGGGGATCGGACTTCTGGATCGGGTCCTGGATCGCGGGCAGCACGCGATCGGTGAACTCGACATAGGCCGTGTTGTACTGCTTTGGATCGGTCCCTGATATCTCGCGGTAGTTCTCGTCCATGAGCTGGTCGAGCGTGATCTCGCCGCGGTCGATCGCGGCCTCGAACTCGGCCGTGATGCGCTTGGCGGTTTCGACCACGACGCGGATCAGCGGCGCGTCCGACGTGTCGACGCCGCTGTCGGCGATCAGCGCGATCAGGCCTTCGGAGGTGTCGAGCAGCTTCGTCACCCGCTGATCGGCGCTCTTGAGATCGCGCGAGGAGAGGTCGACGCCCTTGGCGAGCTCGTTGAGCTCGCTGATGACGGTGTCGCAGTGGCCGAGATTGGAGGTCGCCGCGCGCGCGACGCTGTCTATCTCGGCTTCCACCGAGGCGAAGCCCTGCTGGACGCGCGAGATGATGCCGGAGATCGCTTGCGCGCCTTCGCCGGCGGTCTTGGCGCGTTGCGAGGCGTCGCTGCTTTCGCCGATCAGGCCTTCGATCTGGCCGTCGAGATCGCGCACGGTGTCGGAGATCTGATGCGTGGCCTGGCGGGTGGCTTCCGCGAGGTTCTTCACCTCGCTCGCGACCACCGCAAAGCCGCGGCCGGCATTGCCGGCGCGCGCGGCTTCGATGGTTGCGTTGAGCGCGAGCAGGTTGGTCTGCTTCGCGATCGCCTCGATCGAGCCGGACACCTTTGCGACCTGCGCCAGCGCCGAGCCCACCGCGCTCAGCCGCGCCTCGATGCGTTCCACCGCTGCGACCAATTCGGAGATGTGGCTGACGGCGGTATCGACCGCGCTGCGCGACTGCGCGATCTCGCCGACCGCCGCGGACGTCGTCGTCTGCACCGCCTGCGATGCGTTGGCGATGTCGTGGTTGGCCGAGACCATCGTCTCCGCCGTCTTCTGGAGATGGTGGAACCGTTCCGACTGGTTGGCGACACGGTTGGCCACTTCCTGGACGTTGCCGGCGATGTCGGCGAGCTCGACGCCGAGACCGCCGATGCGGTCGGCAAGCTGATCGATCAGGCGTTCGGCAAGCGTCCGGTTCGATCCGGTGTCCAGTACTGCAAGTTGTGCCAGGGACATGTACGCGCTTTCTCCAGTCCGAGCCGGTGATCGGCCCTCGGCGGCATTCCCATTCCAGTTTTGACCTTAGAGGATGATTCGCGTCCGGCGTCTTGCCCAGGAGTGCACGAGAGCGGGCATTACAGCTTATAAGCTGTGCGGAATCCGCCCCAGTGCCGGCCCGTGACGCGGATCGGCACGTCGATCTCGCGCATCATCACCGTGTTCCCGTTACCCATGTCGCGGGCATAGCTCTGGACCAGGTACGAGCGTTGGTTGTGGGCGGCGGCGAGCCCCGCCGGATCGTTGAAGATGCGCCGGTTGCGGCTGTTGGCCGTGTTCCAGGCGACATCGCCCGGCCGCTGCGGGTGCGAATAGATCTTGTTGTGCACCGGCAAAAAGCCGTTGCGGTCGACCATGGCGCAGAACGCCATGCGCGGGTCCTTGGCGAGAAAGGCTTCCTGGAACGGCGGCAGCGCACGGTCGGCCCAGTCCAGATAGCGGGTGCGGTATTGCTGCGGATTGGTGCCGGCGATCTCGACATAGTCGGTGTCGAAGAGGTCGTCGACCTTGATCTCGCCGCGAGCAACCGCCTGTTCGAAGATTTGGGTCAGCGCGTTGCCTGCCTCCATCGCGCGGGTGACGAACTCGGTGTTCTCCTCGTGGATCGACCAGAGCTTGTCCTCGATCTTCTCGCAGAGCTCGGCATTGGGGCTGACGAACTGCGCGCGGGCACCGGCCTTGGATTGCTCCGTCACGCGCAGGCGGCAGGCGCCGACCTGTTCGAGGCTGCCTTCGATGATCGCCTGCGGCGCCAGCCGGCCGGCGTCCGCGCCGCCGATCAGGACGCCGTCCATCGCGATTTCATAGACCGGCATCACGCCGCGCGCGCTCTCGAACTTGAGGTGGCAGGGCAGCCGCTCGGTCTTGCGGCGGTCGTCGTGCTCGCTCTGGCGCAGCAGCACGGCGCAGCGCGACTTCAGCTTCCGGGCGAAGGTGGTGACGGCCCTGCCGGCGCTGGCGACGCTCTCGCCATGGGTTTCCGCCGCCTTGGTCGCGGCGTCGATCTCGGCCGCGCTCTCGCCGACCGAGATGATGAACTCCGAGGCGTTCGCGGCATTGCCGGAGACTTCGCTCGTGGTGGCGTTCTGCTCGGCCACCGCGCCGTTGACGGTCTCGAACACCGGGCGGATCGCCTCGATCGCCTGCGAGATGCGGTGCACGGCATCGGCCGAGCCCGCGGCATCGCGCTGCAGCGCGTCGATCTTTTTTGTGATCTCTTCGGTCGCGCCTTGCGTCTGCACCGCGAGCGCCTTGACCTCGGTGGCGACGACCGCAAATCCCTTGCCGGCGGCGCCGGCGCGTGCGGCCTCGATGGTCGAGTTGAGCGCGAGCAGCGTCGTCTGCCGCGCGATCTGCGCGATCAGATTGACGACGTTGCCGATCGCGGCGGAGGACTCGCGCAAGCGGTCGACATTGGCGCGCGCTTCCTGTGCCGCAGCACTGGCCTCGTCGGCGAGCTTGCCGGCCGCGCGCACCTGCGCCCCGATGCCTTGCGCGGACTGGGTGAACTTGTCGGCCGCATGGGCGAAGGTGGATGCGGTCGATTGGGCGGCGTTGGTGCGGCCGGTCAGGGCATCGGTGCGGTCGCGAATGGCGGCAAGCGTCTCAGCGGTCGCCTCGGCGCCGCCGGCCACCGAATTGGCGGCGCGCTCGAGCTGGCGGATCATGGCCCCGAGCTCGAGTTCCAGCAGTTCCAGGATTTCCCTGGCCGAATCGCCCTCATTGGCCGGGACCGGCTCGGAAATGGTCGCCGGCTGCACAGCCTGCGGGGTGGCCGCCGGCGCAGCCGTATCCGGCGGACGCTTCCGAAACAGTCCGAATGCCATGAGGTCTCTCTTGTCGGCGGGCGGGCGGACGCTATTTTCGCAGGCCGGAATGAAATCAGGGTTAACAATGCCCGACATCTGGGCACGGACCGTTGGGGTGGCTATCTCTGCAGTGCTACCTTGAAGCCTCAGGGCCCTTTGATTCCGGTGGGTTGGCGGCCTATAAGGCCGCGCTTCCCACGCTCACCTTTGGCTGACTATCCCACAAGAGACCACGCATGGCCGGACATTCCCAATTCAAGAACATCATGCACCGCAAGGGGCGGCAGGATGCGCAGAAGTCGAAACTGTTCGGCAAGCTGGCGCGGGAAATCACCGTCGCCGCCAAGCTGGGGACCCCCGACCCCGCCATGAACCCGCGCCTGCGCGCCGCCGTGATCGCCGCGCGCCAGGAGAACATGCCGAAGGACAATATCGAGCGCGCCATCAAGAAGGCGCTCGGCAGCGACGGCGAGAACTATGACGAAATCCGCTACGAGGGCTATGGCCCCGGCGGCGTCGCCGTCATCGTCGAGGCGCTGACCGACAACCGCAACCGCGCCGCCTCCGACATCCGCTCCTTCTTCACCAAGTCCGGCGGCAATCTCGGCGAAACCGGCTCGGTCTCCTTCATGTTCGACCGCACCGGCATCATCGAATACGACCGCAGCGTCGCCGATGACGATGCGGTGCTCGATGCCGCGATCGAGGCCGGCGCCGACGACGTCGTCTCCGGCGAAGGCGGCCACGAGATCTATGCCTCGACCGAAGGCTATCGCGACGTCGCCAAGGCGCTCGAAGCCAAGTTCGGCGAGCCGCGCAAGGCCGCGCTGATCTGGAAGCCGCAGAACACGGTCGCGGTCGACGACGAGACCGGCGAGAAGCTCTTGAAACTGATGGACCTGCTCAACGAGCACGACGACGTCCAGAACGTCTACGCCAATTTCGAGGTGTCGGACGCGCTTGTTGCGAAGATGGGCGGGTAGGGCAGCTCGTGTCCCGGACGCGCTGCAGCGTCCCCGGCGATGCGAAGCATCGTCCGGTACGCTGCTGCGCAGAGCTGGGACCCATGATGCCTCATATGCCGGCGGCAATATGGGCCCCGGTTCAGCGCCGCACCGCTTTGCGCTGCGTCGCGCCCGGGGCACGAGACCGCCTTTCCCCTGTTACTTCCGTTCTGTTTCTGTTTCCCCCGCCGCGGCCAGCCGCTATCACTGGCCCATGACTGCGCTCCCGATTCGTGGCCCCGTACGCATCATCGGCATCGACCCCGGCCTGCGCCGCACCGGCTGGGGCGTGATCGAGGCCGAGGGCAATCGGCTGATCTATGTCGCCTGCGGCTCGGTGGAACCGCCGGATGATCTGCCGCTGTCGAGCCGGCTGCTCGCGATCCATGAAGGGCTCGCGTCCGTCCTGTCCAGCCACAAGCCGATGGAAGCCGCGGTCGAGCAGACCTTTGTGAACAAGGACGGCGTTGCGACGCTCAAGCTCGGCCAGGCCCGCGGCGTCGCCATGCTGGCGCCCGCAATGTTCGGCATCAGTGTCGCCGAATATGCGCCGAACCAGGTCAAGAAGACGGTGGTCGGCGCCGGCCACGCCGACAAGCAACAGATTGCGATGATGCTCAAGATATTGCTGCCGAAAGCCGAGCCGCCGTCCGCTGATGCTGCCGACGCGCTCGCCATCGCCATCACCCACGCCCATCACCGCCAGAGCACGGCGCTCAGGCTGAAGGTGGCGGGGTTATGATCGGCAAGCTCAAGGGCCTGATCGACACCTACGGCGAGGACTTCGTCATCCTCGACGTCGGCGGCGTCGGCTATCAGGTGCACTGCTCGTCGCGCACGCTGCAGCATCTGCCTTCGCCCGGCGAAGCCGCCGTGCTGTCGATCGAGACTTACGTCCGCGAGGATCAAATCAAACTGTTCGGCTTCCGCACCGACCAGGAGCGCGAATGGTTTCGCCTGCTGCAGACCGTGCAGGGCGTCGGCGCCAAGGTCGCGCTCGCGGTGCTCGGCACGCTACAGCCTTCCGATCTCGCCAATGCCATCGCGCTGCGCGACAAGGCGGCGGTGTCGCGTTCGCCCGGTGTCGGCCCCAAGGTCGCCGAGCGCATCGTCACCGAGCTGAAGGACAAGGCGCCGGCCTTTGCCAGTGTGGATCCCGCCGTCGTGCATCTCGCCGGCGCCGTCGACGACCAGCGCGCGCCGCGGCCGGTGGCGGATGCGATCTCCGCGCTGGTTAATCTCGGCTACGGCCAGCCGCAGGCCGCCGCCGCGATTGCCTCGGCCTCGCGCAGCGCGGGTGAAGGCGCCGAGACGGCGCAGCTCATTCGCCTCGGCTTGAAGGAATTGGCGAAGTGAGCGATCCCAAAGCCTCCCGCATGGTCTCGCCCGAGCGCCGCAGCGACGATGTCGGCGACACCGCGCTGCGTCCGCAATCGCTGTCCGATTTCGTCGGCCAGCAGCAGGCGCGCAAGAACCTTTCGATCTTCATCGAGGCGGCGCGAAAGCGCGGCGAGGCGCTGGATCACGTGCTGTTCGTCGGTCCTCCCGGCCTCGGCAAGACCACGCTGGCGCAGATCGTGGCGAAAGAACTCGGCGTCGGCTTTCGTGCCACCTCGGGCCCGGTGATCGCCAAGGCCGGCGATCTCGCCGCCCTGCTCACCAATCTCGAAGAGCGCGACGTGCTCTTCATCGACGAGATCCATCGCCTGAGCCCCGCGGTCGAAGAGGTGCTCTATCCCGCGATGGAGGACTTTCAGCTCGACCTCATCATCGGCGAGGGTCCGGCGGCGCGTTCGGTGAAGATCGAGCTGTCGAAATTCACCCTCGTCGGCGCCACCACGCGCGCAGGGCTCCTCACCAATCCCCTGCGTGACCGCTTCGGCATTCCGGTTCGGCTCAATTTCTACACCATCGAGGAGCTCGAGAGCATCGTCAGCCGCGGCGCGCGCGTGCTCAATGTCGGCATGAGCGCGGACGGCGCCAACGAGATCGCGCGCCGCGCCCGCGGCACGCCGCGCATCGCCGGCCGCCTGCTCCGTCGTGTCCGCGATTTTGCGTCGGCGGCGAATGCCGATACGATCGACCGCAAGATCGCCGACCATGCATTGAGCGCGCTCGAGGTCGACGCCGCGGGCCTCGATGCCATGGACCGCCGCTATCTCTCGACCATCGCGCTCAACTATGGTGGCGGTCCGGTCGGTGTCGAGACCATGGCCGCCGCGCTCTCCGAGCCGCGCGATGCGATCGAGGACATCATCGAGCCCTATCTGATCCAGTGCGGCTATCTCCAGCGCACCCCGCGCGGCCGCCTGCTCACCTCGCATGCCTTCCGCCATCTCGGCCTCGCCGAGCCCAATCGCGATGCGGCACAGTTCGGCCTGTTCGGCACCGACGAGAGCGACGACTGATCGCCGCAGCCGATGAACCCGCGGGTTTCATTCGATCACTAATCCGAACGCGCGGCGTGATCGCCGCCGAGGATTGGATTGGGAAGGAATGGCGCCAGCGGACGATAGCGGATTGCTCGAGACCGTCGCGGCGGCACCGCAGCTGCGCACGCCCGACCAGACCGAGGCATTCCTCGATTCCCTGCCGCTGGGTGAGCTGGCGTCGATGTGGTGCGCGCTCCAGCGCGTCAGCCGGCGCGACCAGGCCGGCAGCATCTGGGCCATCAAACTCTATTTCGACCATTTGCCGCACCGCCTGCCGCAGGCTGCGCTCGATCTGGTGTTGGGGGTGCTGAAGACGGAGGCCGACAAGCCGACGGTGATGCAGCTTAACGACAAATTCCTGCTGGCGCTGCTCTATGCGCACGGCCCGGAGGTGATCGCGCGGATCGAGCGCGAGGCCGCGCACAATGACCGGCTGCGCTGGCTGCTCGGCGGCGTGCATGGTGGCCCTGACGAACCCTTGACGCCCCGCATCGCGCGCATCGCCGACAGCGAGGCCTGGCAGGCCGACCATCTGGCGCAGCGCACGCCGCGCGAGCCGCTCGATTGCGCCAGCATGTCGGTCTCCGAGCTCGCCCACGCCTGGGTCGAGCAATATTCGAGGTCCGATCGCGACCAGGACGACAATCTGTTCACCATCATGGATTTCGAGCGCGACCTGCGCGAGGAAGATCCCGACGGGATGATCGACCTGATCCTCGAGATCGTGAAGATCGAGTCCAATCCGGTGCTGCTGGCCCTGCTGGCCGCTGGTCCCCTCGAAGACGTGATCAGTGTCGGCACGATCGACCGCATCGAGCACGAGGCGCGGATCAACCAACGTTTTCGTGACCTGCTCGGCGGTGTCTGGTATTACCGGGCGTCCGACGAGCTGAAGTCACGGCTGGATGCGCTGGTCGGCGAGAGCCGCTGGTAGGTTTGTGCAGGCCTCTGCACGCAAATGCAGACGGCCTGCACGAGCGCACCCCAATTCCGCTCCAATCGGACCGCATCAAGAAGCTGCATCACCATCGGGCTTCCATGATCACACGGCGTCGTTTCATCCGGTCCATCGGGGCCTTGTCAGCCCTCGGCGTCTCGACCGCTGCCTACGGCGTCGGGATCGAGCCGGTGCTGCGGCTCCGCGTCACCCGCTACCATCCGATCCCGCGGCAATGGCCGGCGGATTTTCCGCTGAAGATTGCCGCGATCGCCGACATCCATGCCTGCGATCCCTGGATGTCGCTGGAGCGGATCGAGGGCATCGTCGATCGCACCAACGCGCTCAACCCCGACCTCATCGTGCTGCTCGGCGACTATGTCGCCGGCCTTCACCAGGTCACGCGCTTCATTCCGTCGAGCGAATGGGCGAGGGTGCTGGCGGGCCTGAAGGCGCCGCTCGGCGTCCACGCCGTCATGGGCAATCACGACTATTGGGTCGATAAGGCCGTGCAGCAGGTCGGGCACGGGCCGACGGTTGCTCACCGCGCGCTGGAGGCGGCCGGTATTCCCGTCTACGAGAACGATGCCGTGCGCCTCAGCAAGGACGGCCGCCCGTTCTGGCTCGCCGGTCTCGGCGATCAGCTCGCCTTCCTGCCGGCGCGGCGTTTCCGCAGCACGGGGCGCTTCGGCGCCGACGATCTCACGGCAACGCTCGCCAAGGTCACCGACGACGCGCCCGTCGTCCTGCTTGCACACGAGCCCAACATCGCGCCGCGCGTGCCTGCGCGCGTCGCGCTGCAACTGTCCGGTCATACCCATGGCGGCCAGGTCCGCCTGCTCGGCTGGTCGCCGGCCGTTCCGAAGCAGCAAGGCATCCGGCTTGCCTATGGTCACGTCAGGCTGAAATGCGACGTCATCATCTCCGGCGGTCTCGGTTGCAGCATCATGCCGGTCCGTTTCGGCGTGCCGCCGGAGATCGTCGAGGTTACGTTGGGGCGGGCCGCGCCGGTAGTATCCTGACCCGCTTGCGCGGACCGCGATTTTTGCGCAAAACGGAGCGACAGCGACAAGCGAAGAGGCTCGCGACGTGACTGCCCATCTCGACGGCGAGATCCGCGACGGCCGCCACCACATGCAGGTCCGCGTCTACTACGAGGACACGGATTTTTCCGGGATCGTCTATCACGCCAATTATCTGCGCTACATGGAGCGCGGCCGGACCAATCATCTCAGGCTGATGGGCGCCGAGCAGCAGGCGCTGTTCGAGCAGGTGGAGACGGAAGGCGCCGGCTTTGCCTTCGTCGTGCGCTCGATGCATCTCGATTTCCTCAAGCCCGCGCGGATGGACGACGTGCTCGACGTCGTGACCTGGCCGATCGCGGTGAAGGGCGCCTCCATCATGCTGGCGCAGGAGGTGCGGCGCGGCGAGGACGTGCTGGTGAAGGCCGAGGTGCGCGTCGCCTTCATCAGCGACGGCCGCGCCCAGCCGATCCCGAAATCGATCCGCACCTTGATGAAGGCTGATTTGATTTCCTGATCGCCCGATAAGTGATCGGCCGATAGGTGATGGCCTCTCGACTCCGCGGCATGCCGGCGTAGATTGCCGCTCCCGCCAACCGATGAGGCCACCATGTCGCGCCCGCCGCTTCCGCCCTTTACCCGAGAGACCGCCGCGCAGAAGGCCCGCATGGCCGAGGACGCCTGGAATTCTCGCGATCCGGTGAAAGTCTCGCTCGCCTATACCGAGGACAGCCGCTGGCGTAACCGCTCCGAAGTGTTTCAGGGCCGCGAAGCCATCGTCGCGTTCCTCACCCGCAAATGGGAGAAGGAACAGGACTACCGCCTGATCAAGGACCTCTGGGCCTTCGACGGCAACCGTATCGCCGTGCGCTTCCAGTACGAATGGCACGATGCAAACGGCCAGTGGTACCGCTCCTACGGCAACGAGCAGTGGGAGTTCGACGAGCACGGCCTGATGAAACGCCGCGAGGCCTCGATCAACGACATCGCGATTGCGGAGAAGGACCGCCGCTTTCACTGGGCGGCGCCCGGGCCGCGGCCGGCGGATGTGCCGGGGCTGGGGACGGATCCGTTCTGAGACGCGCAAACAACTCTCGCCCCTCATGGTGAGGAGCCGCGATGCGGCGTCTCGAACCATGCAGGCCCCGCTGCTGCATCCGGGCCTTCATCCTTCGAGACGCGCGCAAGAGCGCGCTCCTCAGGATGAGGGGAGAGATTTGCGCGCCAAAAACCTCGTAATCGCCCCGCCGAGCTTCGCATTATCCATCGGCTCTGCCAGCGACGCTCTCGCCGTGGCGACGACGTCGTCCGGAGCCTTGCCGTCGCGCAGGTCGCAGCACACTTGTGCGAACCCTACATCGAACTCCGGGTGCGGCTGCACCGTCAGCGTGGCGCCGTTGGCGTAGAGCAGGCCGGCATGCGGGGTGAATTCGGAGGAGAGGATCGTCAGGGCGTCGTTTGGCGGTTCGATCACCTGGTCCTGGTGCGAGGCGGCGATCGCGACCGCTTCGCCGTCGACGACGCCGTTCTCGGGCAATACCTGGTAGACGTGACGGCCGATGCCCCAGCCCTTCTCGGACTTGCGCACGATGCCGCCGAGCGCCTGCGCGATCAGTTGATGGCCGAAGCAGATGCCGACCATCGGTGTCTTGTTGGTGTAGGCTTTGCGGACGAAGTCCTCGAGCGGCGCGATCCACTCGAGCCCGTCATAGACGCCGGCGGCAGCGCCCGTGATCAGCACGGCTTCGAGCTTGCCGGGATCGGGAAGCGCATCGCCGTTGGGAATGCTGACGACCTCGACGGTCGCCGTCGGATCCTCGGCGCGGACCATGCGCTCGAACATGTCCGGAAACGAGCCGTGCCGCTCGCGATATTTCGGCGGGACCTGTCCGGTCTCGATGATGGTGATGCGTGCCATGTGCCCCCCGGGTCGAAAGGTTGCGAAGCTCAGTCGCTTTCTGCCCCATGTTGCTGGTGTGGCGCTGTACGCTCCAGCAGCGCGCTTTCCTTGCGCACTTCGTTGAGGAAAGCCTTGGCGAGGCGCGACAGCGGCTCGGCCTCCGACCACAGCATATAGGCGACGGCGTGCGTTGTCGGCGCAAACGGCCGCACGACGAGGCCGCTGCCACCGTTCTGGCGCGGCGAGAACGGGTCGACCACCGCGGCACCGACGCCGGCGGCGGCGAGCACGCAGGCCGTGTTGCAGTAGCGCACCTCGACGGTCGGCTGGAAGGGGGCGCCGGCACGGGCAAAACTGTCGCGCACGGCTTCGCCAAGCCGCGTGCCGCGCTCGAGCCCGATGAAGGGCAGGCCGGACAGGTCCGCCGCGGAGATCACTGGCCTGTCGGCGAGCGGGTGCTGCGGCGGCAGCACGCAGACCATCTCGCCGGTGTGCACGACCTCATACGCGATGCCGGGATGATGCGTCAGCCCGAGCGCGAAGCCGAGCTCGGCGACACGGCTGAGCACGCCCTCGATGATGCCCTCATAGCGCCGCACGTCGAAGAACACGCGCGTCTCCGGGCGCCTGCGCAGGAAACCTGACAGCGCGGAGGGGATGATGCTGTAGGCGAGCGGCGGTGTCGCGACGATCGCGAGATGCCCGGATCGGTTCTCGCGCAGATCGCGCACGCGGCTCTCGAGCTTGGCGTGCAGCGCGAAGATTGCTTCGCTCTCCTTGTAGAGCGCCATCGCTTCGGCGGTAGGAAACAGCCGGTTGTTGACGCGCTCGAACAGCGCAAAGCCCGCCTGCGCTTCCATGATCTTCAGCGCGTTGCTGACCGCGGGCTGCGACAGCGCCAGTTCGTCCGCCGCCGCCACCGTGGTGCGGTGGCGGATGACGGCGCGGAGGATCTCGAGCTGGCGCAGGTTCATATCACTGCCGGTTATACTCAGGGCCAAAACATCATAGCAGAACGAATTGATTTTGCAGCCCCGCTTCTCCGTAATGGCAGCGGATTTGCGCGTTGCATCAATGGGTTCATTCGCCCATTGAGGCAGCACTGCGCACAGATTGGAGGCAATCTTGGTTCGTGTCCTTCGCGCCGCCGCCGCCCAGATGGGGCCGACGCAAAAAGCCGATACGCGCGAGCATACGCTGGCGCGGATGCTCGCGCTGCTGGAGGAGGCCGCCGGCCGCGGCGCCAGCCTCGTGGTGTTTCCAGAGCTTGCCTTCACCACCTTCTTTCCGCGCTGGCTGCTCGAGGGCGAGGCGCTCGACCATTATTTCGAGCGCGGCATGCCGAACCCGGCGGTGGCGAAGCTGTTCGACCGCGCGCGTGCGCTGCGCGTCGGCTTCTATGTCGGCTATGCCGAACTGACGCCGGACGGCCGCCGCTACAATTGCGCCGTCCTGGTCGATCGCGACGGCGAGATCCTCGGCCGCTATCGCAAGGTGCACCTGCCGGGCTCGGTCGAGCCGCGCGAGGGCGCCCGCTACCAGCAGCTCGAGAAGCGCTATTTCGAATATGGCGATCTCGGCTTTCCCGCCTTCCGCGCCGGCTCGGCCTGGGCCCACGCCATCATGGGCATGATGATCTGCAACGATCGCCGCTGGCCGGAGTCCTGGCGCGTGCTCGGTCTGCAGGGCGTCGAGCTCGTCTGCATCGGCTACAATTCGGCGGCCTATGATCCGAACGGCGGCACCACTGAAGACGGCGCGCTCCGCACCTTCCACTCGACGCTGGTGACGCAGGCCAACGCCTACATGAACGCGACCTGGGCGATCTCGGTGGCGAAGGCGGGCGAGGAGGACGGCTCCGGGCTGATCGGCGGCTCCTGCATCGTCGATCCCAACGGGCGCATCGTCGCACAGGCGCAGACGCTCGCGGACGAGGTGATCGTCGCAGACATCGATCTCGATCTCTGCCGCCAGGGCAAGGACAAGATGTTCAACTTCGCCGCCCACCGGCGGCCCGAGCAATACCGGGTGATCACCGAACGCGCCGGCGTCATCGAGCCGGCCGTTCTCGACGCCGACTGAGCAAGTGGCACAGCGCTGGCAAAGGAGCTGACATGGGCAAAGGAGCTGACATGACACGCCTCTCGTTTTCTCTCGCTGTTGCTGCGCTGGCCGCGGTGACCTCCGCGCGGGCCGCAGAGTTGCCGGCGGAGATCAAGCAGGCCGGCACGCTGAAGCTCACGGTCAACTCCACCTACGCGCCGATGGAATATCGCGATCCCGCGACCAACGAGCTGGTCGGGCTCGACATCGATCTGGCCAATGAGCTCGCCAAGCGGCTCGGCGGTCTCAAGATCGTCTGGAGCGAGACGCCGTTCGCCGAGCTGATCCCCTCGCTCCAGACCAGGCGCGCCGATTTCATCATCTCCGGCATCTCGGACCGCGCCTCGCGGCGCGAGACCGCCGATTTCGTCGACTACCTCGCGACCGGCCCGCAGTTCTTCGTGATGGCGGACAGCGCCGCCAAGGACGCGACCGATCTCTGCGGCAAGAAGGTCGGCACCACCCGCAGCACCAGCTTCCCGGTCGAGATCGAGAAGTGGAGCAAGCAGAATTGCGAGCCGGCCGGCAAGCCGGCGATCCAGTATGTTCCGGGCGAGAACTCGATCGACGTCCGCAACCAGCTCAAGCAGGGCCGCATCGATGCGGCCGTGCAGGGCAGCGAGACGTTGCCCTATGCGCAATCCCAGGAGCCCGGAAAATACCGCATCGTCGGTGAGGCCTTCGCGAGGGGATATCAGGGCATCATGTTCCGCAAGGACGATGCCGCCTTGCGCGAGGTGGTGACCGAGAAGCTCGCCGCCATGATCGCCGACGGCGCCTACAAGGCCATTCTCGACAAATGGGGCTTGGGGGCCAATGCGGTGGCCCAGCCCATGCTGAACGCGGCGCCGCAATGAAACCGGCGCCGGCACTCGCGGAGGGATTTCCCGATCTGTCGGGCATGCGGATCGCGCGCGAGCCGCACTGGTTTCGCTGGATCAGCGCGGCCCTGATTATCCTCGTGCTGGCGGCGATCGCGCGCGCGTTTGCGAACGGCCAGATCGAGTGGTCCTATGTCAGCCGCTTCCTGACCGTGAAGGTCATCCTCGAAGGCATCGTCAACACCATGGTGATGGCGGTGCTGGCGATGATGCTCGGCATTGTCCTCGGCATCGTCGTCGCGATCATGCGGCTCTCGCCCAATCCGGTGCTGAAGACGGTGGCCGCCGGCTACACCTGGCTGTTTCGCGGCACCCCGCTGATCCTGCAACTGCTGCTGTGGTTCAACCTCGCGCTGGTGTTTCCGACCATCGGCATTCCCGGCCTGTGGAGCGCGCGGGCCGTCGACGTCATGACGCCGTTCCTCGCCGCGCTGCTCGGGCTCGGCATCAACCAGGGCGCCTACACCTCCGAAGTGATGCGTGCCGGCATGCTGTCGGTCGATGTCGGGCAATATGAGGCGGCGCAGGCGATCGGCATGGGACGGCTGCGCGCGCTGCGCCGGATCGTGTTGCCGCAGGCGATGCGGGTGGTGATCCCGCCGCTCGGCAACGAGTTCATCGGCATGGTGAAGGCGACCTCGCTCGCCAGCGTCATCCAGTATCCGGAACTGCTGCACAACGCCGAGAACATCTATTACGCCAACTCCCGCGTCATCGAGCTCCTGATCGTCGCCGGGCTCTGGTACCTGCTCGTGGTCTCGATCCTGACCCCGCTGCAGATGCTGCTCGAACGCCGCTTTGCCCGCGGCACATTGCGGCTGGCGCGATGACAAAACCCCTCGTCGCGATCCGCACCGTCAGCAAGAATTTTGGAGAGTTTCAGGCTCTCAGAGGCGTCTCGCTCGACGTCTGGCCCGGCGAGGTGATGTGCCTGATCGGCGCCTCCGGCTCGGGCAAGACCACATTGCTCCGCTGCATCAACCAGCTCGCGACGATCGACAGTGGCGGCATCTGGCTCGACGGCGAGCTGCTGGGCGTGCGCGAGCATGGTGGGAAGCTTCATCGCCTCTCCGAGCGCGAGATCGGGCGGCAGCGGCTGAAGACCGGCATGGTGTTCCAGCGCTTCAATCTGTTTCCGCACAAGACCGCGCTGGAGAACATTACCGAGGGCCCGACTCAGGTGCAGGGGCGTAAAGCCGATGAGGTGCGCACTGAAGCGCTCGAACTGCTCCGCCGCGTCGGGCTTGCGGCCAAGGCCGATTCGTATCCCGCGCAGCTCTCCGGCGGCCAGCAGCAGCGCGTCGCGATCGCGCGGGCGCTCGCCATGAAGCCGATGCTGATGCTGTTCGACGAGCCGACCAGCGCGCTCGATCCCGAACTCGTCGGCGAGGTGCTTGCGGTGATGAAGGAGCTGGCGCGAAGCGGCATGACCATGATGGTGGTGACGCACGAGCTCGGCTTCGCGCGCGAGGTCGCCGACCGCGTCGTCTACATGGACCAGGGCGCGATCGTCGAGCAGGGCCGCGCCTCGGACGTGTTGGGCGCGCCGCGCGAGGAGCGCACCAAGGCATTTCTTTCGGCAGTGATCTGACATTGGGGGTGTGGTGATGAAGAGGCTTTTGGTTGCGGCGGCGCTGGTTGGTGCCATGACCGTTTCGGCATTGGCGATCGAGCTGCCGCCTGACATCGCCAAGCGCGGCAGCCTCAAGGTGGCGCTGGTGCCGAACTATCCGCCGATGGAGTTCCGCGATCCCGCCACCAACGCGCTGTCCGGCTTCGACATCGATCTCGGCGAGGCGATCGGCCGCAAGCTCGGCGTCAAGATCGAATGGACCGAGACCAGCTTCGCCGAATTCATGCCGTCGATTTCGACCGGGCGGGTGGATGCCATCCTGTCCGGCTTCACCGATTATGCGAGCCGGCACGAGATCGCGTCCTTCGTCGATTATCTGCGCAGCGGTCCGAAGTTCTTCGTGCAGCAGTCCCGTGCGTCCGAGTTCAAGGACATGGCTGCGTTCTGCGGCAAGAAGGTCGGCGCCAGCCGCCGGACCATGTTTCCGGCAGAGATCGAAAAGTGGAGCCAGAAGAACTGCGGCAGCAATCCGATCCAGTTCGTCGGCACCGACGGCTCGGCCGATGCGCGTAACCAGCTCAGGCAGGGCCGTATCGACGCCGCCGTGCAGGGCAACGAGACGCTGCCCTATCTGATGGATCTCGAGCCGGGCACCTATGCGCCGGTCGGTGATCCCTTCGCGACGCAGTTCACCGGCATCGCCCTGCCGGTCAAGGAAAAGGCACTTCAGCAGGCCATTCTCGAGGCCGTCGATGCGCTGATCGCCGACGGCACCTATCGTACCCTGCTTGCCAAGTGGAAACTCAACGACAACGGATTAGAGAAGGCGACCATCAATGCTGGACAGTAAGGCACTCAAGAGCATCCCGCTCGTCCCGGCCAACACTGCGGATCCCGCGCCCGAATATCCCTGGCCGAAGCCGTATACGTCGGCGATGTTCCTGTCGTTCGACGTGGATGCGGAGAGTGCGTGGACCAGCAAGGACGCGGTGCATGCGCAGCGGCTCATCACCATGAGCTATGGCGGCTATGAGGCGCGCGTCGGCACGCCAAAACTGCTGGAGCTGCTCGACCAGCTCGATCTCAAGGCGACCTTCTTCGTCACGGGCTGGTCGGTCGACGCGCATCCCGCGATGGCCGAATCGATTCTGAAGGCCGGCCACGAGATCGGCCATCACGGCTATCACCATCTGCTGCCCGATCCCGGCGATCCCTGGATCGAGGAGGAGCTGGAGCGCGGTTTTGAGGCGCTGAAGCGCCGGCTTGGTGTCAAGCCGACCGGCTATCGCGCGCCCTATGGCGAGTTCACCGAGGAGCTGCGCGTTGCGCTGGTGCGCCACGGCATCGTCTACACCTCCTCGTTCCGCGACGATGTGCGGCCCTATCGCCATCGCCTCGCCGACGGCAAGCCCGGCACGATCGAGCTGCCGGTCACCGCGAGCTATGACGACTGGATGCACGGTCTGTCCGCCCGCTTCAGCCCGCGCTCGATCTTCCCCAAGGAGCATGTGCTCTCGATGTGGAAGGACGAGCTCGACGAGATCCGCGACTGGGGCGCGATGGTGACGACCGTGCTGCATCCGCAATGCAGCGGCCGTCCGATGCGGCTGCGTCTGCTGCGTGAGTTCCTCACTTACGCCAAGTCGTGCCCGGATGTCTGGATCACCACCGGCGAGAAGATCGCGGAAAACTTCCTGCGCCACGAAGCGGCCAACCGCTAGGCAACGCCATGTCCCGCATCCTCGTCATCAACCCCAACTCCTCGGCGTCGGTGACGGCGGCGATCGACGACGCGGTGGCGCCGCTGCGCATCGCCGGCGGGCCTGAGATCGAGGTGGTCGGCCTTGCCGAGGGCCCGCCGGGCATCAGCTCGCAACGCGACGCCGACAGCGTCGTCATGCCGCTGGTCAATCGCGTCACGCGTGACGATGCCGATGCCTTCGTGCTGGCCTGCTTCAGCGATCCCGGCCTGCATGCGGTGCGTGAGGCGGCCGGTGGACGCCCGGTGATGGGCATCGCGGAATGCGCCATCTTTCGTGCGCTGATGCTGGGCGAACGCTTTGGAATCATCGCGCTGTCGCCGTCGAGCATTCGCCGCCAGCAGCGCATGACGCGGGTGATGGGCGTCGACAGCCGCTATGCCGGAAGCTGGTCGGTCGGCGCGAGCGCCGCCGAGACGGCAGGCGCCGATATCCGCGGGCGGCTGATCGACGCCGGGCGTGCGCTGGTCACGCAATGCCGCGCCGACGTGGTGGTGATGGGCTGCGCCGGCATGGCTGCGCATCGTGCGGCGATCGCGGAGGCGATCGGCGTGCCCGTGATCGAGCCGGCGCAGCAGGCGGTCGCTGCCGCGATCGGCGCGGTCTTGCTCAACACGTAGGCGGCAAGTGATGAACCTCCGTTTTTCTGGCACCTCTCAGGCCGCGCACTCGCTGCAACCTCTCCCGCTTGCGGGAGAGGTCGCGCCGAAGGCGCGGGTGAAGGTTGTTTCCTCTTGGGGGTCCTCGCCTGCGGAAGCACCCTCTCCCCAACCCTCCCCCGCGAGCGGGGGAGGGAGCACACCGCCAATGCCGCGCACTTAGGAGCCTCTCGTAATGCCCATCTCCCGCCGCTCGCTCCTCAAGGCCGCCGCAGCCATGCCGGCGCTGTCGCTGCCGGGCATCGTCCGCGCTGAATCCCAGTCCACGCTGCGCTTCATCCCTGTCATCGATCTCGCCTTCGTCGATCCCATCTATTCGACCGCGCAGGTGTCGCGAAACCATGGCTTCATGGTCTATGACACCCTCTACGGCATGAGCTCGTCCCTGCAGGTCTCGCCGCAGATGCTGTCGGGCCATGTCGTCTCCGCCGACCAGCTCCAGTGGGATCTCAGCCTGCGCGATGGCCTGTTCTGGCACGATGGCGAGCGCGTGCTGGCGCGAGACTGCGTTGCCAGCATCCGCCGCTGGGCGGCGCGCGACGGCTTTGGTGGCGAACTGCTGGAAGCGACCGCCGAACTGTCGGCCGCCGATGACCGCACCATCCGCTTCCGTCTCAAGCGTCCGTTCCCGCTGCTGCCGCAGGCGCTCGGCAAGGCCGCGATCAATGCCTGCTTCATGATGCCGGAGCGGCTGGCGAGCCAGGACCCGTTCAAGCCGCTGACCGAGGTCATCGGCAGCGGCCCGTTCCGCTATCTGGCCGACGAGCGGGTGCAGGGCGCGCGCAACGCCTATGCCAAATTCGAGCGCTACCAGCCGCGCACCGACGGCAAGCCGGATTGGACGGCCGGTCCGAAGATCGTCCACTACGACCGCGTGGTCTGGACCACCACGCCCGATGCCGGCACCGGCGTCGCCGCGCTCCAGACTGGCGAGCAGGACTGGCAGGAGACCACGCCCCATGATCTGTTGCCGGTGATCAAGGCTGCCGGCGATATCGAGACCCGCGTCCTCGATCCCAGAGGCTACGCCTGCATGCTGCGCCTCAATCACCTTCAGCCGCCGTTCGACAATCCGGCCGTCCGCCGCGCGCTTTTGGGCGCGATCGATCAGTCCGCGTTCATGACCGCGGTCGCCGGCGTCGATCCAGCCTTTCAGGTTTCGCCGATCGGTTATTTCGCCCCGGGTACGCCGATGGCGAGCGACGTCGGTCTCGATGTGTTCCGTGGTCCGCGCGACTACGCCAAGGTCAAGGCTGACCTCAAGGCCGCCGGCTACAATGGCGAGAAGATCGTGGTGCTCGTCCCCACCAACTCGCTGGCGCAGAAGCCGCTCGGCGAGATCGCGGTGGATAGCTTGCGCAAGGCCGGCATGAACGTCGAATATGCCGGGCTCGATTTCGCCGTGGTGTTGCAGCGCCAGCTCAAGAAGGATCCGCTTCCGCAGGGCGGCTGGAGCGCGGCGGTCGGCAACTGGCAGGGCATCGACTGGCTCAATCCGGCCGGCAACACCAACATTCGCGGCGAAGGCAAGGTCGCCGGCTGGTATGCGAGCACGAAGATGGGCGAATTGCGCAGCCAGTGGCTGGCGGCTTCCCAGCTCGCCGAGCAGCAGCGCATCTGCCGCGAGATCCAGGCGGTCGCGTTCGAGGAAATCCCCTATATTCCGATCGGTCTGTACAAGCAGCCGACCGCCTATCGCAAGGCCATCACCGGCATTCTCGACGGCACCGCCGTGTTCTGGAACGTACGCCCCGCATGAGCACCACAGCAATTTTTGGCAGCTATGTGCTGTCACGGAAAGACGGCGCGCAGGATGTGCTGCGCGACCATTGGGTCCTGGTCGAGGGCAAGAGGATCGCCGCAATCACGCGCGACAAGCCGCGCGCCGATACGGTCTACGACCGGCCCGGCCGCTTCGTGCTGCCGGGCCTCCTAAACCTGCACAATCACTGCTTCTCCGAGGCGGTGGCGCGCAGCCACACCGAGGACGGCAACGGCCGCAAGAACAACCAGAGCATCGTCTACACGGTGCTGCTGCCGCTCACCAAGCGCGGCGCCGATATCCTGTCGGCGGAAGAGCGCCTCGCGGTGGCGCGGCTCGGCATCCTCCAGCTTCTGAAGGGTGGTGCGACCACGGTGATGGAGCCGTTCCGCAATTCGATCCCTGAGATGTTCGACGCGGCGGAGGAGATGGGCATCCGCTTCTACGGCGCGCCCTACCTGTTCTCGACGTCCGATGCCAAGGCCGGCCCCGACGGCGTGGTGCGCTATTCCGGCGATGACGGCGCCGCCGACATGGCGACGTGGGACGCGCTCTATCAGCGCTGGAACAATCGCGGCGACGGCCGCATCTCGCTTGCCATGAGTCCGCATGCCACCGACACCTGCGGCCCCGATCTGCTCAAGGCCTGCGCCACCCGGGCGCGCGAACTCGGCGTCCCCATCACGACGCACATGGCGCAGAGCCGCGCCGAGGTCGAGACCATCGGCAAGCGCTATGGCGGCCGCACCCCGGCACAATATCTCGACTGGCTCGGCCTGCTCGCGCCCGATCTGATGGCGGCGCATTGCATGTTCAGCAGCGACGACGATCTCAAGCTCATGGCCGCGCGCGGCATGACTGTCTTGAACTGCCCGCGCGTGTTCGCGCGCGCCGGCATCACCGCCGCCTTTAGCCGCTTCGCCGAGCACGGCGTGCGCACCGTGGTCGGCACCGACGGCTACAACATGGACCTGCTCGGCGAGCTCAATGCGGCCTCGCTGATCTCCAAGATCACCTCGGCGCGCCCTGATGTCGCGAACTCGCCTCAGCTGATCGAGGCGAACACGGCTGTCGCCGCCGATGTCATCAAGCGGCCGGATCTCGGCCGCATCGAACCGGGCGCGACCGCCGATCTCACCGTCGTCGATCTCACCCATCCGCATCTTCAGCCGCTGTTCGATCCGCGCCGCGCGCTGATCGCGCTCGCCAACCGCGCCAATATCGACCAGGTCATGGTCGACGGCCGCGTATTGGTCGACGAGGGACGCTATCTCGGCGCGGACGAAGCGGCGATCACGGCAGCGGGCAGCGCTGCCATCAGCAAGATCTGGGATTTGCCGGAGGCGCAGGCGGCGTTCAACGGGTGACGGGCGTCTCGGGAGCGACGAAGAAGGTGCACTCCCTCTCCCGCTTGCGGGAGAGGGCAGGGGAGAGGGTTCTCTCCAACCGGGACACTCCCTATGCGGAGAGAGCCCCCACCCGGCGCTTCGCGCCGACCTCCCCCGCAAGCGGGAGAGGTCGCAGCGAGTGCGTGGCTAGGTGGTCTGGACCCAAAGGCATTCGGCTTAGTCGTCAAATGCCACCAGCGCCTTGCGCATGGTCTCGACCAGATCCAGCGCCACCGGCGAGGGGCTGCGCTGCGCCGGAAACACCGCGGAGAATTCGAAGTCGATGCGCGGCAGGAAGTGGCGCACGACGACGCCGCGCGTTGCAAATTCC
Organism: Bradyrhizobium huanghuaihaiense; assembly: GCF_025200885.1. Lineage (NCBI taxonomy): Bacteria > Pseudomonadati > Pseudomonadota > Alphaproteobacteria > Hyphomicrobiales > Nitrobacteraceae > Bradyrhizobium > Bradyrhizobium huanghuaihaiense. The sequence goes on from NZ_CP104172.1 coordinate 1,869,042, forward strand.
TGCGCCGTGAAGGGATCGCAGATCGAGACGCCGAGCCCCGACGACACCATGCCGCACATGATCTCCGACAGCGTGGTCTCGACGCGGAGCACGCGGCGGACATCGTGGCGGTGGAAGACCTGGTCGACGAGATGCCGGCTCGACGATCCCGCCGACAGCGAGATGAAGGTCTCGCCCTCGAAATCGCGCGGCTCCAGGACTTCCTTCTGGGCGAGACGATGACCGGTCGGCAGCACCGCGACGCGCGCCAATGCCGGCAGCCGCTGGCTCGGCAGGCCGGAATGCGCGATCGGCACCTCGGCAAAGCCGATGTCGCACTGATTGTTCAAGACCCAGTCGACCACGATCGGCGAGATCACGCCGAAGAAGGCAAGGTTGAGGTTGGGGCGCTCCATCAGGAAATGTCCGGCAAGGCGTGGCAGATATCCGTTCGCCAGTGCCGGCAGCGCAGCGATGCGCAACGAGCCGGTGCGGCGTCCCCGGATTTCCTCGGCCGCCGCCGTGATGCGTTCGAGACCGACGAAGGAGCGCTCCACTTCGGTGTAGAGCGCCATCGCCGCCGCGGTCGGCACGAGGCCGGTGCCGCGCCGCTCGAACAGCTCCATCTTCAGCAGCGCCTGGAGGTCGCGCAGCAGCCGGCTGACCGCCGGCTGGGTCACCGCCATCAGTTTCGCCGCCTCGGTGACGCTGCCGGTCAGCATCGTCGCCCGGAATGCCTCCACCTGCCGCGAATTGATCCGCGCCATCCTCAATTCCATTCATAACATTTTGGCATGCAAAGGGTGCCATTATTCATTGGACGATGGAAGTATAGGTTGCGATCTTTTTCATCAGGACTGGAGACAGCCCGCTTTTTCGGCAGATTGGAGGGGTTCAAACCTCCAGATCGCGCCAAAACCCGCCGAATGGGGGCCGGAGCCCTGATCGGAGAGGGATTCGCGCGGAAGGAGATGCGGAAGACGCTCCAGCCAGCGAGACTCGTCGGCACGTCACCTCATTCCGGTATTGGAGATCGGTCCATATGAAGACTCTTCGCCTTCTGACAGCGGTCAGCATCGCGGCGCTCATTGCCGCCCCCTCGGTCGCCTCGGCCCAGCAGAAAACGCTCTATGTCGCCGGCTACGGCGGCTCGTTCGAGAAGACCATCCGCGACGAGGTGATCCCGGCCTTCGAGAAAGAGAATGGCGTCAAGGTCGAATACGTCGCCGGCAACTCCACCGATACGTTGGCCAAGCTTCAGGCGCAGAAGGGCAATCAGCAGATCGACGTCGCCATCGTCGATGACGGCCCGATGTACCAGGCGATCCAGCTCGGCTTCTGCGGCAAGCTCGACGGCCTGCCGGCCGATCTCTACGACACCGCGCGCTTCAAGGACGATCGCGCCGTTGCGATCGGCATCGTCGCCACCGGCCTGATGTACAACACCAAGGTGTTCGCCGAGAAAGGCTGGGCGCCGCCGACCTCGTGGAACGATCTGAAGGACACGAAATACGCCAAGCAGCTGGTGATCCCGCCGATCAACAACACCTACGGTCTCGAAGCGCTGGTGATGCTGTCGAAGATGAATGGCGGCGGCGAGACCAACGTCGATTCCGGCTTCAAGATCTTCAAGGAGCAGATCAATCCGAACGTGCTCGCCTATGAGCCGTCGCCGGGCAAGATGACCGAGCTGTTCCAGTCTGGCCAGGCCGTGATCGCGGTGTGGGGCACCGGCCGGGTGCAGAGCTTTGCCAATACCGGCTTCCCCGTCGATTTCGTCTATCCGAAGGAAGGCGCCGCGACGCTGCTGACGACGGCGTGCCCGATCACCAAGCCGAATGCTTCGCCGCTCGCTGTAAGCTTCGTCAAGATGCTGCTCGATCCCAAGATCCAGCTCGTGATGCTCAAGGATTACGGCTACGGCCCGGTGCTGAAATCGCTGGTGATCCCGCCGGAGCTCGGCAAGATGGCGCCGATCGGCGAGCGCGCGGCGAAGCTCTATAATCCGGACTGGACCGTCATCAACGAGAAGCGTGAGGAGTGGACCAAGCGCTGGAATCGTGAGGTCGAACGCTGATCGTTCGCAGCGGAGACAGCGTCATGGCCTATCTCGAGCTCGATCGGGTCGCAAAGCAGTTCGGCGCGCAGACTGTGGTCGACGACTTCAGCCTGTCGGTGGGGAAGGGGGAGTTCATCTCCTTCCTCGGCCCGTCCGGCTGCGGCAAGACCACGACGTTGCAGATGATCGCGGGCTTCCTCGATCCCACGCGCGGTGCGATCCGCCTGGAGGGCAAGGACCTGACCGCGATCCATCCGGCCAAGCGCGGCCTCGGCATCGTGTTCCAGAGCTACGCGCTGTTTCCGCACATGACCGCGGCGGAGAACGTCGCCTTCGGTCTGGAGATGCGCAATGTGCCGCGCAATGAGCGGGCCGAGCGCGTCCGCGCCGCGCTCGTCATGGTCGGCCTTGCCGGTTACGAGGATCGCCATCCGCGCCGCATGTCCGGCGGCCAGCAGCAGCGCGTGGCGCTGGCGCGGGCGCTGGTGATCAAGCCGAGCGTGCTACTGCTCGACGAGCCGCTGTCCAACCTCGACGCAAAACTGCGCGAGGAGATGCAGATCGAGCTGCGCCAGATCCAGCGCACCATCGGCACCACTACGATCCTCGTCACCCACGACCAGAACGAGGCGATGTCGCTGTCCGACCGCATCGTGGTGATGAGCCAGGGCAAGATCGAGCAGATCGGCACGCCGCAGGAAACCTATGAGAAGCCGGCCTCGGCCTTCGTCTCGCAGTTTTTGGGCAAGACCAACGACTTTGCCGGAACGATCGACCGGACCGTCTCGCCGACGCAGTTGGTGGCGGGCTCCTGGCGCGCGCCGGCGCCGGCCGGGCTCGGCGGTCCCGTCACCGTCAGCGTTCGTCCCGAAAGAATCGGCTTCGGCGATACAGGGCTCAGCGCAAAAATCATCACGCGCATCTTCCAGGGCAATCATTGGCTGTTCCAGTGTGACAGCGAATGCGGCCCGGCGATCGTGATCCGCCAGAATGACGGCCAGGCGCAGCCGGCCGAAGGCGACGCGGTTCGCCTCACCTGGCGGCCCGAGGACATGAGCGTCCGCGCGAGGGCTGACGCATGAGCGCGGTCGCCGAGGAGCGCAGCGCACGTGCGCCATGGGCGCTGACGGCGCCCGCCTTGATGCTGTTCGTCGGCGTGCTGCTGATTCCGCTGGCGATGACGGTGATGCTGTCGTTCCACGATTGGGGCCAGTACAAGGGCATCGAGCCGGTCTTCATCCTCAAGAACTGGCATGAGATCGCGACCGATCCCTATTACGCCGAGATGTTCTGGCGGACGTTTCGCATCGCGATCCTGACTACGCTGCTGACTGCCATTCTCGGCGCGCCCGAAGCCTACATCCTCAACCGCATGAGCGGCCGCTGGAAGAGCTTCTTCCTGCTGGTCATCCTCGGGCCGCTGCTGATCTCCGTGGTCGCGCGCACGCTCGGCTGGGCGCTGCTGTTCGGCGGCAACAACGGGCTTGTCAACAAGCTCCTGATGTCGCTCGGCGCGATCCGCTCCCCCATTCCCTTCATGTTCACCGAAACCGGCATGGTCGTCGCGCTCGCGCACGTCATGATGCCATTCATGGTGCTGTCGGTGTGGGCAGCCCTGCAGCGGCTCGATCCGCAGATCGAGAACGCTGCGATGTCGCTCGGCGCCGGCCCCATGACAATCATCCGCCGCATCATCATGCCGCAGATCATGCCGGGCGTGCTGTCAGGCGCGATCATCGTGTTCTCGCTCTCGGCCAGCGCCTTTGCGACGCCCGCGATCATCGGCGGCCGCCGGCTCAAGGTCGCGGCGACACTCGCCTATGACGAATTCCTCAATACGCTGAACTGGCCGCTGGGGGCTGCGGTCGCGACGCTCCTGCTGGTCGCACTGGTGCTGATAGTCGTCGGCAGCAATTCGCTGATCGAGCGCCGCTATGCCGAGGTGTTTCGATGAGACAAAACGGCCCGCTCGCGCTGATCTTCCACACCATCTTCGTCATCGTCATGGTGGCGCCGATCTTGGTGGTCTGCCTCGTCGCCTTCACGCCCGAAGGCTTTCTGTCGCTGCCGACCAACGGCTTCTCGCTGCGCTGGTTCAGGACCATCCTGAACTACCCCGAATTCATCCACGCCTTCTGGGTCAGCCTCGGCCTCGGTGCGCTCTCGTCCTTCGTGTCGCTCTTGTTCGCGGTGCCCGCGGCGCTGGCGATCGCGCGCTATCGCTTCCGCGGCCGCGATGCGCTCGCGGCGCTGTTCCTGTCGCCGCTGATGATCCCGCATGTCGTGCTCGGCATCGCCTTCCTGCGCTTCTTCACCTCGGCCGGGCTTGGCGGCAGCTTTGCGGCGCTGATCATCGCCCATGTCATCATCGTGTTTCCGTTCGCACTGCGGCTGACGCTGGCGGCTGCGACCGGCATGGATCGCACCGTCGAGATGGCCGCGGTCTCGCTCGGCGCCGGCGGCTGGACGCTGTTCCGCCGCGTGACGCTGCCGCTTATCCTGCCCGGCGTCATCAGCGGCTGGGCGCTCGCCTTCATCCAGTCCTTCGACGATCTCACCATGACCGTCTTCCTCGCTGCGCCCGGCACCGAGACGTTGCCGGTGCGCATGTTCCTTTACATCCAGGACAACATCGATCCGCTGGTGACGTCGGTCTCGGCCTGCGTGATCGCGATCACCATGACCGCCCTCATTCTGCTCGACCGCTTCTACGGGCTCGACCGCGTGCTCGCCGGCAAGGGCGACACGGGACGATAGGAGAAATTATGTCAGGAGACTACGACGTCGCCGTCGTCGGCGGCGGACTGCTCGGCTCCGCCATTGCCTGGGGCCTCGGCCGCCTCGGCAAGAAGGTTGCCGTGTTCGACGAAGGCGACATCACCAAGCGCGCCTCGCGCGCGAATTTTGCGCTGGTGTGGGTGCAGAGCAAGGGCCTGGGCATGCCGGCCTACACGGTCTGGACCGTGCAGGCGTCGCAGGCGTGGGGCCGGCTTGCCTCCGAGCTGAAGCAGCAGACGGGGCTCGATGTTTCCCTTCAGCAGAATGGCGGCTTCCATCTCACGCTCGGCGAGGACGAATTCGGCCAGCGCACCGAGCTGGTCAAGCGCATGCACAATCAATCCGGCGCTGCCGACTACAAGATGGAGATGCTGCGGCCCTCCGAGATCAAGAAGGCGCTGCCGCTGATCGGGCCCGAGGTCTCCGGCGGCAGCTATTGTCCGCTCGACGGCCACGTCAATTCGCTGCGCACGTTCCGCGCGTTCCACACCGGCTTCAAGGCGTTCGGCATCGACTATTTTCCGGAGCGTCCGGTCTCGGCGCTCAGCAAGAGCGGCGGCGAATTCCGCCTGACCACGCCCGAGGGCGAGCTGCGTGCCGCCAAGGTCGTGCTTGCCGCCGGCAATGCCAACCAGACGCTGGCGCCGATGGTCGGTCTCTATGCGCCGATGGGGCCGACCCGCGGCCAGGTCGTCGTGACCGAGCGCACCATGCCGTTCCTGCCGCATCCCCTGACCACGATCCGCCAGACCGACGAGGGCACGGTGATGATCGGCGACAGCAAGGAGGATGAGCTGGATGATCGCACGCTGAAGCCTTCGATCAGCGGCGTGATGGCTGATCGCGCGCAGCGGATGTTCCCGCATCTGTCGCGACTCAACGTGGTCAGGAGCTGGTCCGGCATCCGCGTCATGCCGCAGGACGGCTTTCCGATCTACGACCAGTCGGAGACGCATCCCGGCGCCTTCGTCGCCTGCTGCCATTCCGGCGTGACGCTCGCCTCCAACCACGCTTTCGAGATCGCGCGCATGGTGGCGCAGGGCGCGCTCGAGCCCGAGCTGGTCGGTGCGTTCTCGGCCAGCCGCTTTGGCGGCGCGGGCGCTGCCAACAGCAGCGGGTATTAGAGATTTTTAAGGAGCCAAGAGGCATCCCCATGTTTAGACGATCCGAACAGGACAAGCGGCCACAGGTGCAGATCTTCGTCGACGGCGTTGCCGTCGCGGCGCGCCAGGGCGACACCGTCTCCGCCGCGCTTTTGGCATCCGGTCAGGACGCTCGTCGTTCCACCGCGGTGAGCGGCGCGCCGCGTCTGCCTTATTGCATGATGGGCGTGTGCTTCGACTGCCTCGTCACCATCGATGGCGTCGGCAACCGGCAGGGCTGCCTCGTGCCTGTCGCCGAGGGCATGCAGATCGAGATTCAGAAGGGCAAGCGGGAGATCGGAAGATGACTGTGGCTCCCAAACGCGAAGATTACGACGTCGTGGTGATTGGTGCAGGCCCCGCTGGCCTTGCCGCCGCCGCGACCTCCGCCGAAGCCGGCCTGTCCACGCTGCTGCTCGACGAGAATATCGGCCCCGGCGGCCAGGTGTTCCGCGCGATCGCATCGACACCCGTGACCGAGCGCAATCAGCTCGGCGCCGATTATTGGGTCGGAGCTGATCTGGTGCAGTCGCTGCGCGCGAGCAATGCGGAAGTGATCCATCGTGCGACGGTCTGGAGCCTCGACCGCAATCTCGATATCGCCGTCTCGATCGGCGGCGCCTCCGCCTTCGTCAAGGCGAAGCGCGTGATCCTCGCGACCGGCGCGCTGGAGCGGCCGTTCCCGATTCCCGGCTGGACGCTGCCGGGCGTGATGACCGCTGGCGCGGCGCAGACCATGCTGAAGTCCTCGGCGCTGGTGCCGGATGGACGCACGGTGATCGCGGGGCAGGGCCCGCTGCTCTGGCTGCTCGCCGCGCAGATCCTGCGTCTCGGCGGCCGCATCGATCGCATTCTCGACACGACTGAACGCGGCAATTATTTCGCCGCGCTACCGCACGCCTTCGCGTTCCTGACCTCGCCCTATTTCGCCAAGGGCCTGTCGATGATGCGCGAGGTGAAGGCGAAAGTGCAGGTCGTGTCGGGCGTCACCGAGCTTGCCGCATCCGGCGACGGTCAGCTCGCGAGCGTCAGCTATGTTGCCGGCGGCAAGCGCGAGACCATTCCCACCGATCTCTTGCTGCTGCATCAGGGTGTCGTGCCCAACGTCAACCTGGCGATGGCGGCCGGCATCGAGCATCGCTGGGATGATCTGCAATTGTGCTGGTCGCCGGTGCTGGACGCGAGCGGCAATTCCTCGGTCGCCGGCATCGCGATCGCCGGCGACGGCGCCGGCATCGGCGGTGCCAATGCTGCCGTGGTGCGCGGTCGCATTGCCGCGCGCGCCGCGGTGGACGCACTCGCGCCCGCGTCTGCCGCAAAACTTCCCGCAATGGCAACGCTCCGCTCCGATCTCGCCAAGGCCGAGCGTGGTCGCCTGTTCCTCGATACGCTGTTCCGGCCGGCGCCGCAGTTCCGTATTCCCTCGGGCGATACCATCGTCTGCCGCTGCGAGGAAGTGACGGCAAAGGACGTTCTGGATTCCGTCGCGATCGGCGCGACCGGGCCGAACCAGCTCAAGGCCTATCGCCGCACCGGCATGGGCCCGTGCCAGGGCCGGCTCTGCGGCCTCACCGTCACCGAGCTGATGGCGCAGGCACGCGGCAAGACCCCGCAGGAGATCGGCTATTACCGGCTGCGCGCGCCGGTGAAGCCGATCACGCTCGCCGAGCTCGCCGCCGTTCCGAAGAGCGAGGCCGACGTCAAGGCCGTGGTGCGCGGATGAGCAAGAACGTGGATGCGATCGTCATTGGTGGCGGCATCCACGGGTGCTCGACCACGTTGCATCTGTGCCTCGCCGGCCTGAAACCGGTGCTGATCGAGAAGGACTATGCCGGCCGCCATGCCTCCGGTGTCAACGCCGGTGGCGTGCGCCAGCTCGCGCGGCACATTCCGGAGATCCCGCTGTCGATCCGCTCGATGGGGATCTGGGAGAAGATCAACGATCTCCTCGACGACGATTGCAGCTTCGAGAGCCACGGCCAGGTGCTGGTCGCCGAGGACGAGGAGGAGCTTGCCGTCTGCCGCGCGCGCGTCGCCGAGCTCAATGCACTCGGCTTCACCCATGAAGAGCTGATCGACGCAACCGAATTGCGCCGGCTGGTGCCGGCGGTGGCCGAGACCTGTCCCGGCGGCGTGGTCTCGCGCCGCGACGGCGCGGCCAATCCGGCGCAGACGACGACGGCATTCCGCCGCAAGGCCCAGCAGCTCGGCGCCACCGTGCGCGAGGGCGTGGCGGCCCACAACATCCGCTACAGCGACGGCCTCTGGTATGTCGATGTCGGCACTGAAACCTTTGCCGCGCCGGTGCTGGTCAATGCCGCCGGCGCCTGGGCCGGCAAGATCGCGGCTGATCTCGGCGAGCCGGTGCCGGTCGAGACCGTGGCACCGATGCTGATGATCACCTCGCGCGTGCCGCACTTCATCGATCCCGTCGTGATCCTGCGCGGGCGAAAACTCTCCTTCAAGCAGTTCAAGAACGGCACCGTGTTGATCGGCGGCGGCCATCTCGCAAAGCCCTATCAGGACCGCAACGAGACGGTGCTGGACTGGAAGAGCCTTGCGACCAGCGCGCAGACCGTGTTCGAGCTGTTCCCGGTGATGCGCAGCGCCACCATCGTCCGCGCCTGGGCCGGCATCGAGGCGAAGATGAAGGACGACATCCCCGTGTTCGGGCCGAGCTCGCGCCACAGGGGCCTCTATCACCAGTTCGGCTTCTCGCTGCACGGCTTCCAGCTCGGCCCCGGTGCCGGCGCGGTCATGGCCGAGCTCATCGTCAATGGCGGCACCCAGACCCGCGTCAGCGATCTCGGCATCGACCGCTTCCATCCTTCCACGCTCTAGCAATAAGAGGATTTCATGAGCATCACCCGCAGCATCCGCACGCCCATCATGCACCGCGCGGTCGAAGCCAACGGCTTCGTCTTCGTCGGCGGCACCATCGCCGACGACACCTCGGTCTCGATGGGCGACCAGACCCGCAACATCCTCGGCAAGATCGCCGGCTATCTGAAGGAAGCCGGCACCGACAAGAGCCGCGTCGTCAGCGCCTCGATCTTCGTCACCGACCTCTCCAAGAAGAAGGAGATGGACGCGGCCTGGACCGAGTTCTTCGGCGACAATCTGCCGACCCGCGCCACCGTCGGCGTCGGCGATCTCGGAGGCGGCGCGCTGATCGAGGTGGTCGTCACCGCGCTCAAGGGCTGATCGCGAAAGGCCGACGAAGGACGACGGCGGTCTCCGCGCCGTTGTCCCCGCGCCTTGATCTCGCCCTTCGATGGGACTACTTAGGGAGTTCCTCAACCAGGATATTCGCAGCCATGGATTTCACCCCGACCGCAACGCTCATCCGCCTTGCCCACGGGGAATTCCATGCCTGCTTCAATCATCCTGTCGAACCTGTCGCTGTCCACGCCTGACGGCCGTCCTCTTCTCTCCAACATCGATCTGACATTCGCTGCCGAGCGGATTGGTCTCGTCGGCCGCAACGGCGTCGGGAAAACGACGTTGCTTGCGTCGATCTCGGGGGAACATGTCCCCCAATCCGGGCGCGTTCTGGTCAACGGCACCATCGGCCTGCTGCGCCAGGACGTGCAGGTGCTCGCGGGCGCGACCGTGGCCGATCTGTTCGGCGTGCGGCCAGCGCTGGAGCTGTTGCGCCGCGCCGAGCGGGGCGATGCCTCCGCTGACGACATCGCTGCGATCGACTGGACGCTCGAAGCGCGACTGGAAACCGCTCTGGCGCGCGCCGGGTTCGATCTTGCCCCGGACACGGAGCTCTCCTGCCTGTCCGGCGGCCAGATCACACGGGTTCGCCTCGCGGCACTGGTGTTCGCCGAGCCGGACTTCCTCCTGCTCGACGAGCCTACCAACAATCTCGACCGGGACGGGCGCAAGGCCGTGGCCGATCTCCTCGGCGCCTGGCGCGGCGGAGCGATCGTCGTCAGCCATGATCGGGATCTGCTCGAAACGATGGATGCGATCGTCGAGCTGACGTCGCTCGGCGTCACGCGATACGGCGGCAATTGGAGCAGTTATCGCGCACAGAAGGCCGTCGAGCTGGCGGCCGTGAGGCACGACCTCGCGCATGCCGAGAAGCGCCTGTCCGAGATTGACGGCAAGGCGCAGGAGGCCGCAGAGAGGAAGGCGCGCAAGGACAGCGGCGGCCGGAAGAAGCGTGCGAAGGGCGACATGCCGCGCATCCTCGCCGGCGCGCGCAGGGATCGCAGCGAAGACACTGGCGGCAAGGCCGCACTGATCGCCGAGCGGCGGCGCGCGGAGGCTCTCGAGGCTGTCGACACGGCGCGCCGACGCATCGAGATTCTCCAGCCGCTGTCGGTCAAGTTGCCCGCGGCTGTCCTGCCGGCGGGCAGGGAGGTGCTTTCACTGGACCGGATCAGCGCCGGCTATCGGCCGGAGCGGCCGGTCTTGCGCGATCTTTCGCTTGCGATTGTCGGGCCGGAACGGGTCGCGCTGGTTGGCCCGAACGGTTCCGGCAAGACGACGCTGCTGAAACTCGTCGCGGGCGAGCTGCGCCCGCTCTCGGGCACCGTGAGAGTCAGGCCGGACTTCGCGTTGTTCGACCAGAAGGTCAGCCTGCTCGATCCCGCGATCTCGATCCTGGAAAACTTCCGGCGTCTCAACCCGAAGGCGGGCGCGAATGAATGCCATGCCGCGCTGGCGCGGTTCATGTTTCGCGCCGATGCTGCCTTGCAAGAAGTCGGACATCTCAGTGGCGGGCAGATGCTTCGCGCCGGCCTTGCCTGTGTGCTGGGCGGGCCAATGCCGCCGTCTCTGCTGATCCTGGACGAGCCGACCAATCATCTGGACATCGAGTCCATCGAGGCCGTTGAATCAGGCTTGAGAGCTTATGAGGGCGCGTTGCTTGTCGTCAGTCATGACGAGGCATTCCTGCAGGCGATCGGCATTACGCGGCGATTCGATCTCACCGGCGAACGTGATTCCAAACGCCCGTTAGTCGAACAATAAAAACCCGACGCCCTGCCCCCAGCGCGTCGGGTGGAAAGAAATGAGTATCAATCAGTGATCCCAACGCCACTGTTGTGACGCGCGCCGCATCAAATTTCTACTCCGGGAAACTACCGCGGTCGGAGACTGGGCCTACTGTCTCACTCCCTCTCCCCGTTCTTACGGGGAGAGGGTGGGGTGAGGGGCCGCCTCCGCGAACTCAGTCTTGGTTGCGAGGCAACTGTCCTTGCGAGTCGGATGGACGCTTGCCCGGAGTGGCGACGTGCCCTGCCCCTCACCCGGATCGCGCCGGACGATGCGTCGCATCGCCGGTGCGCTCCGACCTCTCCCCGCGGAAGGGCGGGAGAGGTTAAGAAGCGCCGCCGCCCGGTTCCAGCGCCTCACCGATCTCCAGCGGATGCGCCATGGTCTCGTGCAGCGCGTCGCGGTCGAGCTCACCTTCGGAGATGCTGATGACGACGCAGGCGACGCCATTGCCGATGAGATTGGTCAGCGCGCGGCATTCGCTCATGAACTTGTCGATGCCGACCAGGATCGCGATCGACTGGATCGGGATATCAGGCACGATCGACAGCGTCGCGGCGAGCGTGATGAAGCCGGCGCCGGTCACGCCCGAGGCGCCCTTCGAGGTGATCATGGCGATACCCAAAATGCCGAGCTCCTGCCAGATGGTCAGATGCGTGTTGGTCGCCTGTGCCAGGAACAGCGTCGCCAGCGTCATGTAGATGTTGGTGCCGTCGAGGTTGAAGCTGTAGCCGGTCGGGATCACGAGACCGACCACCGAGCGCGAGGCGCCGAGATGCTCCATCTTCTGGATCATCTGCGGCAGCACCGTCTCCGAGGACGAGGTGCCGAGCACGATCAGGAGCTCGTCCTTGATGTAGGCGATGAAGCGCAGGATCGAGAAGCCGGCGAGCCGGGCGATCGCACCCAACACGATCAGCACGAACAGGATGCTGGTGAGATAGAACGTGCCGATGAGGGCGGCGAGGTTGAGCAGCGAGCCGAGGCCATAGGCGCCGACGGTGAACGCCATCGCGCCGAAGGCGCCGATCGGCGCCACGCGCACGATGATGCGGATGATGCCGAAGAACATCTTCGCCGCCTTGTCGATCGCCTCCGCAATGGGCTCGCCGGCCTTGCCGAGGAAAGCGATGGCGAAGCCCGACAGGATCGAGATCAGCAGTACCTGGAGCAGGTCGCCGCGTGCGATCGCGCCAAGATAGCTGTCGGGAATGATCGCCATCAGATGGGCGACGATGCCTTGCTCCTTGGCCTGGGTGACGTAGGTCGCCACCGACTTCGGGTCGATCGTGGCTGGATCGATGTTGAAGCCGTGTCCGGGCTGGAGAACCTCGCCGACCAGGAGGCCAACCGCGAGCGCGACGGTCGAGACTGTTTCGAAGTAGATCAGCGACTTCAGCCCGACCCTGCCGACCCGCTTGAGGTCGCCCATCGAGGAGATGCCGTGCACCACGGTGCAGAAGATCACTGGCGCGATCATCATCTTGATCAGCGCGATGAAGCCGTCGCCGAGCGGCTTCAAGGCCTTGCCGAGATCGGGATAGAAATAGCCGATGAGCACGCCGAGCACGATCGCGATCAGCACCTGGACGTAGAGGATCTTGTACCAGGGCTGGTGCCGGCGATGGACGGCTGGCTGGATCGCAATCTGTGTCATATGATGAGCCCCGGAACACATTGATTTTGCAAGATTTGAATCTTGCATGACTCGCATCATGTGATGGCCGCCGCAGAAGCGACAATCACATTTTTGTCGGATCGCACGAACATCGATCGCTGCACCGCAACGGGGGGAATATGACAACCACGACAGGCTCGGACGAGCAGACGCAAGGCTATTTTCCGCGCTGGAAACTCAAGACCTCGGGCGTGATCATGCCGGAGGAGCGGCTGTCGTGGGGCCAGACCATCATCTCCGGTCTGCAGCATTGCGTCGCGATGTCGGGCGCGACGATCATCGCGCCGCTGCTGATGGGATTCGATCCCAATGTCGCGGTCCTGTTCTCCGGCGTCGGCACGCTGATCTTCTTCGTCATCGTCGCCGGGCGCGTGCCGAGCTATCTCGGCTCGAGCTTCGCCTTCATCGCCGTCGTCCTTGCCGCCACGGGCTATGCCGGGCAGGGGCCGAACCCGAACATCTCCGTTGCGCTCGGCGGCATCGTCGGGGCCGGGGTGCTCTACGGCGCGATTGCGCTGATCGTGATGTGGTCGGGCGTCGGCTGGGTTGAGCGGCTGATGCCGCCGGCCGTCACCGGCGCCGTGGTCGCCGCGATCGGTCTCAACCTCGCGCCGGTCGCGGTCAAGGCGGTGAGCGCCAATGCGTTCGACACCTGGATCGGGCTTGCGACCATTCTGATCATCGGCGTGGTTGCCGTTGCAGCGCCAGGCCTGTGGCGCCGGCTGCCGATCATCCTCGGGGCGATCGGCGGATATCTTTTGTATTTTCTCTTCGCGAACGGCCTCGGCTTCGGCAAGCCGATCGACTTCACCCAGCTTTCGGCCGCGGCGTGGCTCGGCCTGCCGAAATTCACCACGCCGACCTTCCAGGCCGATGCGATCTTTCTGATCGCGCCGGTCGCGGTCATCCTCGTCGCCGAGAATCTCGGGCACATCAAGGCCGTCGGCGCCATGACGGGCCGCAGCCTCGATGCTTATCTCGGTCGCGCTCTGTTTGCCGACAGCCTCGCGACGATCGTGGCGGCCTGCGGCGGCGGCACCGGCGTTACCACCTATGCCGAGAATATCGGCGTCATGGCGGCAACGAAGGTCTATTCGACCCTGCTGTTTGCTTTCGCGGCCACAGTGTCGATCCTGCTCGGCTTCTCGCCGAAATTCGGCGCGCTGATCCTGTCGATCCCGGGCCCCGTCATCGGCGGCCTCTCAATCGTGCTGTTCGGCTTGATCGCGGCGATGGCGGGCCGGATCTGGGTCGAGAACAAGGTCGACTTCGCAAACCCGGCGAACCTGATCACCGTCGCCGTGGCCCTGACCGCAGGCGCGGGCGACCTCACGCTCAAATTCGGTGCATTCACCATCGGCGGCATCGGCACCGCGACCTTCGGCGCCATCATCCTGTATCAGATCCTGACCTCGCCGCTGGCGTGCCGCGCCGAATGAATCCCAGCAATGCGCCGAAGGGATGGAACAAAACGCCGGTTCCATCCATGATGAGGCATTCCGGAGACAACACATGCCGCAAATCGAACGCTCAACTTCCTTTCCTTCGCGCCTCGTCGGCCAACACGCGCTGGTGACCGGCGCCTCGCAAGGTATCGGCCGCGCCGTCGCCATCCGGCTGGCGCAGGAAGGCGCGACCGTCGCCATCAACTATTTCGATCATCCTGAGAAGGCCGAGGAGACGCTCGCCCTTGCGCGGACGGCATCGAGCGACCGCGGCCACGGCAGGCTCGATCATGTCATCGTCAAGGCCGATGTTGGCAACGCGCAGGAGATCGCCGCGATGTTCGAGACGGTTCTTGCGCGCTTCAAGCGTCTCGACTGTCTCGTCAACAATGCCGGCTTCCAACGGGAATCCCCGAGCGATGCGCTCGACGTCGAAACCTATCGCCGCATCATCGACGTCAATCTGAACGGCGCCGTGCTCTGTGCGCAGAAGGCGCTGGCGCACTTCGTCGCGCGCGGCGGAGGCGGCAGCATCATCAACTGCTCCAGCGTCCACCAGATCATCCCGAAGCCGGGCTATCTCGCTTATTCCATCAGCAAGAGTGGCATGGCCGGTCTGACGCGGACGCTGGCGCTGGAGTTCGCCGGCCGCGGCATCCGCGTCAATGCGGTCGGTCCCGGCGCGATCGACACGCCGATCAACGCAGCCTGGACCGGTGATCCCGAAAAGCGCGGCGTCGTCACCAGCCACATTCCCATGGGCCGTGTCGGCACGCCGGAAGAGATCGCCGCCGTGTTCGCCTTCCTCGCCTCGGATGACGCCAGTTACATCACCGGGCAGACCATCTACGCTTGCGGAGGTATCACGCTGTTTCCGGAGTTTCGCGAGAACTGGGCGAGCTAGCTCGGTTCGCCGCAGGCGGGATCCCCGCGGCATCTGGCAGAATCCGCCGGCGCAGACTACATCTGCGCCATGACAAATGCTCCGCTGGCAAACGCTCCCCTTCAGGATTTCATCGGTCGGCACGGAAATCTGTTCGTGCTGACCGGCGCCGGCTGCAGCACCAATTCGGGCATTCCCGACTACCGAGATAGTCATGGCAACTGGAAGCGGACCCAGCCGGTCAATTTCCAGGCCTTCATGTCGGACGAGCACACGCGCCAGCGCTATTGGGCGCGCAGCCTGGTCGGCTGGCGGCGGTTCGGCCAGGCGAAGCCGAATGATGCGCACCGTGCGCTGGCCCGGCTCGAGGCGGGCGGGCGCTGCGGCATGCTGCTGACCCAGAATGTCGACCGGCTGCATCAATCCGCCGGCCACCGGCAGGTCATCGACCTGCATGGCCGGCTCGATCTCGTCCGCTGCATGGGCTGCGGGACGAAGACGCCGCGGAGCGAATTCCAGGACACGCTGGGGCGCATGAACGCGGAGTGGCTGACGCTCGATGCCGCGGATGCGCCTGATGGCGACGCCGATCTGGAGCACGCGGAGTTCTCGTCGTTCAGGGTGCCTCCTTGCGAAGCCTGCGGCGGCATCCTCAAGCCCGACGTGGTGTTCTTCGGCGAGAACGTGCCGCGCGACGTCGTCGCCACGGCGCAGGATCACCTGGCGCAGGCCGACGCCATGCTGATCGTCGGCTCGTCATTGATGGTCTATTCCGGATTCCGCTTCGTGCAGGCGGCGGCGAAACGGCAGATTCCGATCGCCGCGGTCAATCTCGGTCGCACCCGCGCCGACGATCTTCTGACGCTGAAAGTCGAGGAGCGCTGCGAAGCGGCGCTTGCATTCCTGCTCTGAAACGGGGCGGTTAGCCGGACTGCGGATAGAGCTTCAGGAACGCCGTTGACGCCTCGCTCGCGCGCCGCGCGATCTCGCTGCTGCTTGGGCGATTGATGGCCTCCAACAGCAGACCCGTCATCAGGTCTCCCCATAACAGACCCAGGAAGGTCTGGGCCATTGCTTCAGGATCGCCGGCGACGAGATCCGTCGATCTGGCGTTCGCCATGATCGTCCGCAGCGAATCGCGAGTGGGCTTGCGGGCGATGCTGTCCAGCGCATGCGCGACCTTTGGTGCATTGACGGCTTCGGATATCGCCAGCCGGAACACGGCGACGACGACCGGGTCGGTCGTTTCCGTCAGAAGCTTCATTCCGAACGCGGTGAGCACCTTCGCCAGCATCTCTCGGTCGTGGATCGCCGGCAGGTCTGCCGGAGCCTTGATCCGCTGAGCGCGCTCGGTGATGCAGGCGACCAGCATCGCCTCCTTGTTGCCGAACAGGGAGTAGAGCTCGCGCTTTGACACGCGTGCGCGCGTCGCGATCTCCAGGGTGCTGGTCTGCGCGTAGCCGCCCTCCATGAACGCGGAAAGCGCTGCGCCCAGGATCCGCTTCCGGACTTCAAGGCCTTCAGCGTCTTGCTCGGGCGGCTCTGTCTTCGGACTCATGGACGCAATCTTCTCCTTGCTTCCCCTTGACTCGGTACCAGTCGGTACCATATCGATCCTCGCCTGGTACCGTATCGTACCACAGCGAAGTGAAACGGGAAAGGATCGAGACGATGGCAGAGATAATCCTCGTGACCGCCGCGGCAGGCGGCACCCAGGGCCAGACTGGCCGGCATGTGTCCGAAATGCTGCTTCGGCAGGGTCATCACGTCCGTGCATTCGTGCGTCAAATCGACAGCCGTTCCGACCGGTTGAAGTCGCTCGGCGCTGAGATCTTCGTCGGCGATTTCCTCGACGTCCGGTCCGTCGAACTGGCAGTCAAGGGTGTCTCGTCGGTCTATTTTGCCTATCCCGTCCAGGACGGACTGGCGGAAGCAACCGCCGCGGTCGCGTTTGCGGCGCGCCGACATGGCGTTTCCCGGCTCGTCAATCTCGTGATGTACCAGTCGTCGCTCGATGCGCCGACACCGCGCATGCGGCAGAACTATCTGTCGGAACAGGTCTTCGAATGGGCCAGCGTCGGGCCGCTGCATCTGCGGGCCACGGTGTTCTACGAGAACGTGGCGCGTCTTGTCGGCGCCAACCTGCCGGAACGCGGTGCCATCCGCCTGCCGCTCGGCGACGAAGGCACCATCCTGCCGTTGATCTCGGCCGAGGACGTGGCGCGGGTCGCCGTCGGTCTGCTCGCGGGTCCCGCGCAAGCTGCGGGATCCGCGTATCCCATCATCGGGAGCGTCAATTCCGTGGGCGACATCGTCCGAGCGTTCGCGCACGTCTTCGACAGGGACGTCCACTACGAAGAGATCAGCGACGAAGCATGGCGCGACGAGGTTCTGTCGCGCGGCTGGAACGCGCACGCGGTCGAGCATCTGTCCTCGCTCTGGAAGTCGCTACGGGCCGCCCGGCTTTCGGCCGAGACCGCGCGTTTCGCCGTCACCGATACCATCGAGGAGATCGGCGGTGCGGCGCCGAAGACGTTCGAGCAATTCGTTCGCGAGCGGCAGTCCGAGTTGCTGGCGCCCGCCGCGAAGCCGACGGCCTGACCGGAGGAATGCTCATGGACAGACGACGGTTTCTGGGTGCGGCTTTGGCTCCGATCGCTTTGCAGGCGATGCCACCCGCGGTGTCATCAAACGCCTTTGCAGCGAGTGCGGAACGGGATGAGAAAATGACTGGGATCACACAACGAATGATCGAAGCGAACGGACTCCGCATCAACATTGCCGAACGGGGCGAAGGGCCGCTGGTGTTGCTGGTCCACGGTTTTCCTGAGACGTGGTATTCCTGGCGGCACCAGATCGACGATCTTGCTGCGGCCGGCTTCCGCGTCGTCGCTCCCGACATGCGGGGCTATGGCAGGAGCGATGCACCGCCGGCGATCGACCAATATACGATCCTGCATCTCGTCGGTGACATGGTCGGCATTCTCGACGCATTGGGCGCGCCGACCGCTGTCATCGTCGGGCATGATTGGGGCGCCAGCGTTGCCTGGCAGGCGGCGCTCACGCGGCCCGATCGCTTCAGGGCCATCGCTGCGCTCAGCGTCCCGTTCCGGCCCCGCGCCAAGGCGTCACCGACCAGTCTCATGCCGCGCACGGAGACCGCGCAGTTCTACCAGCTCTATTTCCAGGAGCCGGGGCCCGCGGAGGCCGAGCTCGGCCGCGATCCGCGTGCGACGCTACGCAACATGCTGTTCGGCGCGTCCGGTGACGGTGTAGCAGCGAGCCGTGCGGCCGGCGGAACGACGCCGAACCTAGCGATGGTCCCGAAGGGCGGCGGCTTCCTGCGGGGACCAAGTGCGCCGGCAACCCTGCCATCCTGGATCAGCGAGCGCGACATCGACCATTACGGTGAGGAGTTCAGGCGAACCGGCTTTCGCGGCGCGCTGAACTATTACCGCAATCTCGATCGCAATTGGGAAATCACAGGTGCCTTGGCGGGCCTCCAGGTCACGATCCCCGCGCTCTACATGGCGGGTGATCGCGACTTCCTGCTGTCTTCTCCCGGGACGGACCAGCTGCTCGCAAATCTGAAGACGCTCGTTCCCGGCCTGCGGAAGGTGCAGATGCTTCCCGGCTGCGGCCACTGGACACAGCAGGAGCGTCCGAGCGAGGTCAGCGCCGCGCTCGTCGAATTCATGCGCGGGTTGCCGAACCGTTCATGAGCGATGTTGTCAGGGCCGGTCGCATGACCGACCCTGACCTGTCGGGGACGCCCAAAGCGCGGCTGGCAATGCTGCATAGGTGCCACGCAAGCCCGCCCCGGCGGCTTCACCAAACGCGCTCCTGCTGGTATGAAAATTGCTGCGTTTTTGGACCCCAGTCTTGACGATCAGCACGGAGAATTTGGAATGCTTGAGGGAGCCGAGGTGCGGCTTGCCGTGGATATCGGTGGCACGTTCACCGACATCGTGCTGGACGTGGGCGAGGCGCGCAAGACGCGCAAGGTGCTGACCACGCCGCAGCGCCCCGAGCAGGCCGTGCTGGACGGTATGCGCCTTATTCTTGCCGATGCGCGCGCGCATATCAGCGACATCGACGTCTTCATTCACGGCACCACGCTCGCGACCAACGCGATCATCGAGCGCCGCGGCGCCAAGACGGCGCTGATCGCGACCGACGGTTTTCGCGACGTGCTCGATATCGGCACCGAGAGCCGTTACGACCAGTACGATCTCAGCATCGACAAGCCGAAGCCGCTGGCACCGCGCAGCCTCCGCTTCACCGTGCCCGAACGCATCGACGCCCATGGCGCCGTCCGCCTCCCGCTCGACGAGACGGCAGTGCGCGCACTCGCGCCGAAATTGCGTCAGCTGGGCGTCGAGAGCGTCGCGATCGCCTTCCTGCACTCCTATGCCAATCCCGAGCATGAGCGCCGCGCCGCCGCGATCATTGCAGAAGAGATGCCCGGCATTTCGGTGACGGTGTCATCGGCCGTGTGTCCGGAGATCCGCGAATATGAGCGCACCTCCACGGCGGTCGCGAACGCCTATGTGCAGCCGTTGATCGACGGCTATCTCGCCCGCATGGCCGATGCCTTGCAGGTCGAGCAGTTTCGCGGTGCGATCTATCTCGTCACGTCAGGCGGCGGCGTCACCTCGATCGAGACGGCGCGGCGCTTTCCGGTGCGTCTCGTCGAATCCGGCCCGGCCGGCGGCGCCATCTTCGCGGCGCAGATCGCGGCACGGTTGGGGGAGAGCAAGGTGCTCTCCTTCGACATGGGGGGCACCACGGCAAAAATCTGCCTGATCGAAAAATACCAGCCGGAGACCTCGCGCGTGTTCGAGGTCGACCGTGCCGCGCGCTTCCTCAAGGGCTCGGGCCTGCCGGTGCGCATCCCGGTGATCGAGATGGTCGAGATCGGTGCGGGCGGCGGCTCGATCGCGCATGTCGACGCGATGAAGCGCGTCACCGTGGGTCCGGAGAGCGCCTCGTCGGAGCCTGGCCCCGCCTGTTACGGCCGCGGCGGCCAGCGTCCGGCGGTGACGGATGCGGACGTCGCGCTCGGCATGATCGATCCCGACGCGTTTGCGGGCGGCACGATCAAGCTCGACCCGGAGCTGTCGAAGCAGGCGCTGCTGCGCGATGTCGGTGAGGCGCTGGGCCTATCGGCGGAGACCGCGGCCTATGCCGTGCACGAGGTCGTCTGCGAGAACATGGCGAGCGCGGCGCGCGTGCACGCCGTCGAGCGTGGCGAGATCGTCGGTCAGCATACGCTGATCGCCTTCGGCGGCGCCGCGCCGCTGCATGCGGCGCGCGTCGCCGAGAAGATCGGTGTCTCCCGCGTGATCGTGCCGTCGAATGCCGGCGTCGGCTCGGCGGTCGGATTCTTGGCGGCGCCCATCGCCTACGAGCTGGTGCGTAGCCGTCACGTCCGGCTCGACGATTTCGACACCAAGGCCGTCTCCGATTTGCTTCAGGAGATGGCGACCGAGGCGCGTGCGCTGGTCGAGCCCGGTGCAGCCGGTGCGCCGGTGCGCGAACGCCGCGCGGCCTTCATGCGCTACGTCGGTCAGGGCCATGAGATTACCGTCGAGCTGCCGAACCGGCCGCTGACCTCGGCCGATCTCGCCGGCCTGCGCCAGAAGTTCGAGACGGATTATTCCGCGATGTTCGAGCGTCCGATCCCGGGCGCGGCGATCGAGGTCTTGAGCTGGTCGGTGCTCGCAACCACCGACGCGCGCAATCCTTCCGCGGTTGCGGCCGTTGCGCGCAAGCCCGCGGCCAAGGCTGTCGGCAGCCGAAAATTCTTCGACGGCCGCGCAGGCGAGGTCATCGAGATCCCGCTTTATCGCCGCGAGGACATGGCGCCGGGGGCGACCATCGCGGGCCCCGCCGTGATCGCGGAAGACGAGACGTCCACCTTCGTCTCCACCAGTTTTGACGCGCATATCGACGGTGCCGGCAGCATCGTCATGGAACGAAAGGCGGCTTGATCATGAGCAAGGCAAGCGGCGCGAGCCTGATCGACCTTCAGATCATGTGGCACCGGCTGATCGCCGTGGTCGAGGAGCAGGCGCAGGTGCTGCTCCGAACTGCCTTCAGCCCGATCGTGCGCGAATGCGGCGACCTCTCGGCCGGCGTGTTCGACCTCAGGGGGCGGATGCTGGCGCAGGCGGTGACCGGCACGCCCGGTCACGTCAACTCGATGGCGGAATCGGTCAAGCACTTCATCAACCGCTTCCCGCTGGAAACGATGAAGGAAGGCGACGCTTACATCACCAATGATCCCTGGATGGGCACCGGCCATCTCAACGACTTCGTCGTGACCACGCCCTGCTTCAAGGACGGCAAGGTCGTCGCGCTGTTCTCCTGCACCAGCCATCTCATGGACATCGGCGGCATCGGCTTCGGGCCTGACGCTACCGACGTGTTCATGGAGGGGCTCTACATCCCCATGCTGAAGCTGATCGACCAGGGCGTCGTCAACGAGACGCTGATGGCGATGATCCGCACCAACACGCGGCTGCCGATCGACACCGAAGGCGACACCTACTCGCTCGCCGGCTGCAACGACGTCGGCTGCGAGCGCCTGGTCGAGATGATGACCGAGTTCGGCATCGACACGCTCGACGAGCTCGGCGACTACATCTGCGACCGCTCGCGCGAGGCGGTGCTGGCCGAGATCGCAAAGCTGCCGAAGGGCAGCTGGCGCAACACCATGGTCGTGGACGGCTATGATGCGCCGGTCACGCTGGCCGCGACGCTGACGATCTCGGAGCAGGGGATTCACGTCGATTTCGACGGCACGTCGGCCGCGTCGAAATTCGGCATCAACGTGCCGCTGTCCTACACCACGGCCTACACCGTGTTCGGCCTCGGCTGCGTCGTCGCCTCGCAGATCCCCAACAATGCCGGCTCGCTCGCGCCGTTGACGGTGTCGGCTCCCCCTGGCGCGATCCTCAATGCGCCGAAACCGGCACCGGTCGCCTCGCGCCACATCATCGGCCAGATGCTGCCCGACGTCGTGTTCGGCTGCCTGCGCCAGATCATTCCGGAGCGCGTGCCGGCGGAGGGTACTTCGTGCCTTTGGAATCTCGTCGTCCGCGGCCAGACCCGCTCGGGCGCCGGCGGCAATTACGGGTTCTCGATGGCGGTCACCTCCAACGGCGGCACCGGCGCGCGCTTCGGCAAGGACGGCCTCTCCGCCACCGCTTACCCAAGCGGTGTGCGCGGCACGCCGGTCGAGATCGCGGAGACGCAGACGCCGCTGATCTTCTGGCGCAAGGAGCTGCGTCCGGATTCCGGTGGAGCAGGGCGCACCCGCGGCGGCCTCGGTCAGATCATCGAGGTCGGCAGCGGCGTCGATGCTCCGTTCGATATTCTCGCGGCGTTCGATCGCATCGATCATCCGCCACGCGGCCGCGATGGCGGCCGGAATGGCGAGGCCGGCTATGTCGGCCTCAAGTCCGGCAAGAAGCTGCGTGGAAAAGGTTTTCAACAGGTGCCGCCGGACGACCGGCTGGTCGTGATGACGCCCGGCGGCGCGGGCATCGGCGCACCGACCGAACGCGACCGTGCGGCCGTCAACGACGACGTCGCGAGCGGTCTCGTGTCCTCGGCCAACGCAATCAAGCTTTACGGGTATGCGCGTTGATGCCAACGGATCGATCGGCTTCGTGCCGCTGCTGACGCTCTGGCCCGGCAGCGTCACGATCCTGCCGCGGGTGCTTTACGGATAGCCGTTTCAGTCCGATGGCGATCGAACGGTCAGCGCTGCTGTCGTTTCAATTCGCCCCGCGCCAATTCGCCCCTCGCGCGCATTCCGTCTTTGCACGTTCTGTGATCCGTCGTACGCTGTGCAAGCAGACGTGCGACAGCAATCACGGCAGTGAACGTGGCTCCCTTGGCGACAAGCGCCGAGAGAAGGGGCATTTGTTTGCAACTCATGTCCGGTGGAGGACAATCGACGCATACTGAACTGCAAACATTCCTCGCAGCGGCGTTCACGAGACGCAATCAATAAACATCAAGCGGGAGGAAGTGCATATGAGGAAGCAGTGGCTCAACTCGGGCTTACCTGTTCTCGCCGTTGCGGCATTTGCGGCGTCGGCGGCGTTGGCCCAAACCGTGGATACGGCCCGCATCGAGGGCGCCGGTCAGAACGACTGGCTCACCTATCACGGTTCATACAAATCCCACCATTACAGCCCGCTCGCGCAGATCAACGCGAACAACGTCGGCAATCTGGGCGTCGCCTGGATGCACATTCCAGGACGATCGACGCGCGGACTGCAGTCGATGCCGCTCGCGGCCGACGGTGTGCTGTACTACTCGGGTTCCTACAGCCGTGTCTTCGCGCTGAACGGCGCGACGGGCGAGGTGATCTGGTCGTTCTTTCCGGAGCTGGATGAGGCGCTCATCAGCCGCCAGACCCACTCTCCCTACAACCGCGGCGTAGCTCTCGGCGAAGGCAAGGTCTTCGTCGGCACGATGGATGGTCGTCTCTTCGGGCTCGATGCGAAGACCGGCAAGGTCCTCTGGGAGACCAGGCTGATCGACTCGCAGAAGCTCACGGTCGGCTTCACCGGAGCGCCGCTTTACGCGAAGGGGAGTGTGATCATCGGCTCGCAAGGCGGCGAATGGCCGGGCCGCGGCCCGATCTTCGCGGTCGATGCCACCACTGGAAAGAAGAAATGGGAGTTCCTGACGGTCGCGGGCACGGACGAGGCCATGAAGACCTGGGGCAACGATTCCTGGCGCACCGGCGGCGGTGGCGGCTGGATGCCGGGCACCTACGATTCCGAGACCAACACCATCCTGTGGGGCACCGCCAACCCGGCGCCGCTCTACGACTGGTCGGGCGCCGACTACAAGACGCAAGGGGCGCGTCCCGGCGACAATCTCTATACGAGTTCAGTGATCGCTCTCGATATCGATACCGGAAAGCTGAAATCCTACCATCAGGAGCTGCCGCACGATGCCTGGGACTTCGACAGCGCCGTCGGCGAATTCGTGATGCTCGAGCGAGACGGCCAGAAATACGTGGTTCATCCGAACAAGGGCGGCTTCGTCTTCGTCTACGACCGCAATCTCGGCGTGAAGAACGTCTGGCGGCTGGTCGAGAACATCAACTTCGTCAAGGATATCGATCCCAAGACCGGCGCGTTGATCGGCCGTCGCGATTTCCCGGTCGGGAAGGTCACCGAACCGCCGCTGTGTCCGTTCATCGGCGGCGGCATCAGCTGGAATGCCGGCTCGTACAGCCCGAAGACCGGTCTCTACTACAAGATCGGCCAGGAATGGTGCATGACGCTCGATATCCAGAAGACGACGCCGGTCACCGCGCCGCAGGTTCAGCTCAACATCGGCGCCGATTTCAAGATGGTGCCGCCTCCGGGCGGTGAGATCTATGGACACCTCGACGCGCGCGACCCCATCACGGGGGCAAAGAAATGGGAGGTTCGCTACCCCGAGCCGCCGCTCGGGAGCGTGCTGTCGACCGCCGGCAATCTGGTGTTCGTGCCTGATTCCCGCGGCGTCCTTCACGCCTACGATGCCGAAACAGGGGCCGAGCTGTGGAAGCACAACAATGGCACCGGCCACCAGGGCGGCATCGTCAGCTACTCCGCCGGCGGCAAGCAATATATCGCCGTGACCGCGGGCTTCGGCGGCATGCTGGCGGACGAGTATGCGCCGAACTTCGGCGGCGCCTACAAGAGCATGCCGCGTGACGACGGCGCGCTCATCGTCTTCAGCCTGAAATAGTCTGCCGTAAACGTTCGTCGGGAAGCGGGCGCAAGCCCGCTCCCCGGTGGATCGAAGCGGCGGCGTGATTCAGGAATGGAGCGGACGTGTTGAGATTGCATTTGAAAACGGTTCCGGCGGCACTGGCCGCCTCGTTGCTGTGCGCTGTGATGGCTCAAGCACAATCCGCCACGCCGGCGCCCGAGAACGGGACGATCGAGGTCGAGCAGGTGTTCGCGGGAACTTGCGGCTTTTGTCACTCCAACGGTGGCCGGGCAGCCGGCAAGGGACCGCAACTGATGAACTCGCCGCGCGACGACGACTTCATTCGCGACCGCATCAAGCACGGCAAGCAGGGGGCGATGCCGGCATTCGACGGCGCGTTCACCGACGCCCAGATCGATCAGATCGTCAAATACATCCGCGCCTTGAAACCGCGCGAGGGCTGAACCGCCAGGACTCGACCCATCAAGATTCGATCCATCAAGACCCGATCCATCCAAGAGACACGGAATGAAGGCATTCGCCCCGGCCATCGTCGCTGCCGCCATCGTTCTGTCGGGACCGGCGCCGGCGCGAACCCTGGACGCAATCCGGTCGAGCGGCGTGATCGGGCTGTGCGCGCATCCCAATTCGCTTCCCTTTGCGCAGAAGGCCGGTGATCCCCCCGGCTTTCAGGTCGAGTTCGGCCGGGTGCTGGCACGCGAGCTCGGCGTCTCGCTCAGGCTCGACTGGATCATCACGCAGTATCAGATGCGCAGCGCCGGCTGCGACATTCTTCTGGACGTCATCGCGGACCGCGAAGCGCAGGGCGAAACCCGCTTGAGGATCTCGAAGCCATATTATCGCACGGGCGTCGCGCTCGCGGTGCCGTCATCCAGCACGCTCACCTCGTTCGGGAGCCTTAACGCGGCAACCAAGGTGGGCGTGCAGGTTGGATCGATCGCAGCCATGATCATCGGCCAACGACGCGTGCCGACGTCGACCTTCGGCTTCGAGAACGACAGCCTGGAGGCGGTGTCGAACCACGAGATCGATGCCGCCGCCGTCACGCCCACCGCGGCGAGCTACTTCAACCTGACGCATCCGGACAAGGCGCTCCGGATCCTGGATCGCGACGAGAGCGTCGCCGATCTCAACTGGAACGTCGCCGTCGGCATGATCCGTCCGGACGATGCGTTGCGCGAAGCCATCGACGGAGCCGTGGAGCGGCTGCGAAGCGACGGCACGATTGACCGCATCTACGGCCGCTATGGGATCGTGCTGCAGGCGCCGAGATAGTCGAGCTGCAGGACGCAACGACGCGGTCCCGACCGAGCCGGGACGGCGTCGCTGCCGCGCGTACTACGGAGACGGCGTTGGCCTCAGGCCGCCGCCTTCTTCCGCGCGAGCTCGGCCTTGTACAGCTCGAACTCCTCCGCGATCGCCTTTGCGACCGACGGCCGCTGGCGCAGGCGTTCGTAATACGCCTTCACGTTCGGCCATTTCGCAAGCTCGATCGGCGGCGTCGCCATGGTCCAGTTGATGACCGTGACGAGATAGGCATCGGCCACGCTGAAATGCTCGAGCAGGAACTCGCGGCCTTTCAGGTAGTCGTCGAGATAATCGAGCCGTGACAGGTTCTTCTCCAGCACATAGGCTTTCGCTTCCTGCGGCGCCTTGCGGTCGAGCACGGGGATGAACAAGCCCTTGTGCAGCTCGGTGCCGATGAAGCAGAGCCATTGATGCAGCCTTGTGCGTTCGATGCCCGCCGTGGCGCCGAGACCGGATTGCGGAAAACGGTCCGCGACATATTGCAGGATCGCGGCGTTCTCGGTCAGCACCACGCCCTCGTCGGTGCGCAGCGTCGGCACGAGGCCGATCGGGTTGACGGTACGGAAGTCGGAGCCGTCGTTCAGCACGGTCTTGGTCGGCGGATCGACTTCGAGATAGTTCGCCTCGGCGCCGGCTTCATACAATGCGACGCGTGTCGCCATGGAACAGGCGAGCGGCGAGAAATAGAGATCCATCTGTAGCCTCCTTGGGCAATTCCTCTTTGGGTGTCGCTCAACCTGGCCAGATTGATTTTTGTACCATCTTGCATAATATACCCGTGGTCAAGGATTATTTTGCGAAATGGTACAAAAATCGAAACCGCCAACTGCTGCCAATCAGCCCGAGCGCCGCGGCGAACCCGAGCGCCGCGGCGAACCCAAGCGTCGCGGCCGTCCCCGCGCCTACGAGCCCGACATCGCGCTCGGCAAGGCGCTCGACCTGTTTCGCAAGCAAGGGTTTGCGGCCACCTCGCTCGACGATCTCAGCGAAGCGACCGGCATGAACCGGCCGAGCCTCTACGGCGCCTTCGGCGACAAGCGCGAGCTCTACATCAAGAGCTACCAGCGCTATCGCGAGGAGGCTGCTGCTTCCATGGTCGAGATCTTTCGTCAGGAGATGCCGCTGCGCCAGCGGCTGGAGCGCATCTACGCTGCAGCGCTGGACATCTATCTGTCCGGCGACACCGGTCCGCGCGGCTGCTTCACGGTTGTCACCGCGGCCTCCGAGGCCGTCGGCGATCCCGAGATCCGCGCCATGGTGCTCGACGGTCTCACCGGCCTCGACAAGGCGTTTGCAAGCTGCTTCCGCCGCGCCAGGGAGAAGGGCGAGCTGCCGGAGAGCGCCGATCCGTTCGCCCTGGCGCAGATCGCCTCCGCCACCGTCCACACCATCGCCATCCGCTCACGCGCGCGCGTCCCGCGCAAGGAGCTCGAAGCGATCGTGAAGGGCGCGATCGATGTGATGGTGGGGGCTAAGCCCTAGCTGTCGTCCCGGCCTGCGCCGGGACGACAGCGAGTTTGTGGCGCGAACTCTCTCCCCAACGTCGTCCTGGCGAAAGCCAGGACCCATAACCACCGAATGCAGTTTGGCGATGACTCGGGGTTGCCGCCGTCGCGCCGCAATACGCCTTGGGGTAATGGGTCCTGGCTTTCGCCAGGACGACACGGAGAATGACGCGCCAGCCTCGTCCCGCTTACGCCGCCCGAATTTGCGCCAGGAACCGATCGACCTCATCCCGCAGCCGCTGCGACTGCTTCGCCAGCTCGATCGCCGAGCCCAGCACTTCCTCGGCGGCCGTGCCCGTGGCTGCGATGCCGTCGGTGACGCCCGCGATGTTCTGCGAGACCTCGCCGGTGCGGGCCGCGGCCTGCTGGACGTTCTGCGCGATCTCCTGCGTCGCCGTGCCCTGCTGGCCGACGGCGGCGGCAATCGCCGCGGAGATCTCATCGACCTGCTGGATCGTCGCGCAGATCGACTGGATGCCATCCACCGCGCCACTGGTTTCGCCCTGAACGGCCGTCACCTGTGCGCCGATCTCTTCCGTCGCCTTCGCGGTCTGGGTCGCCAGTGCCTTCACTTCGGAGGCGACCACGGCAAAGCCGCGGCCGGCTTCGCCCGCCCGCGCCGCTTCGATCGTCGCATTGAGCGCCAAGAGGTTGGTCTGTCCCGCAATGCCGTTGATGAAGGAGACGACGTCGCCGATCTTCTGCGCGGCGTCCGCAAGGCTCTGCACCCGCGCATTCGACTGCCGGCCGTCGCTGGCGGCCTTGCCGACCACCTCGGTCGCATGCGCCAGCCTCCGGCTGATCTCGGTCATCGACGAGGACAATTCTTCCGCGGCCGCAGCCACCGTCTGCACGTTCTCCGAAGCGAGCGCCGAGGCCGACGACACCGTGCGGGTCTGCTCGCGCGACTGCGCGACGATGGCCGACATCGAGCGCGCGGTGTGCTCCATCTCGACCGCTGCGGCCGACACCGTGGTGACGACGTCGCGGATGCTGGCCTCGAAATTGTCGGCCAGCGCGGCAAAGGCGCGCCGCTTCTCCGCTTCGGACTGCGCCTTGGCCTCGAGCTGCTCGGTCTGCAGCTTTGCAAAATTCACGGCGTTGTCGCGGAACACGGCGACCGCCTTCACCATGGCGCCGACCTCGTCGTTCGCCTTGCTGACGGGCACGGCGACGTCGAGACGTCCGTCCGCGAGATCGCGCATCACTGACGTGATCGACAGGATCGGCCGCGAGATGCTGCGGGCAATGAGATAGCCGACGATCGCAGCCAGCACGAGTCCCAGCGCGGCGATGCCGATCGAAAGCCACCAGGCGCGGTCGGCGGAAGCCTCGTAATCGGCATTGTCCATCACGAGTTCGACTGCGCCGATCGGCTTGCCGGAAAAGTCTCTGATCGGTCCGAGCAGCGCGGCGACCGGCGTATTGTCGAGCCTGGCCTGCCGCACCGTGAAGTCGCCGCCGGCGGCGCGGCCGTACGCGGCCGCATCGAAGAAGCTCTTGCCCTTCAGCGTGCCGCCGAACAGCTTGAAGTTCGAGCCATCGGCGAGATGGAAAGCGACGTCCACATGGCGGTTGGTCCTGAAGTCGTCGAAGAAGGGCTGGCCGAAGGTCAGGCCGAATTCGACCGTGCCGAGATGCTTCGCCCCTTGCACGATCGGCACCACGCCGCGGATGCCGAGACCGGCGACGCCGCCCTCGAGCCCGACCACGACCTTGCGGTCCTGGTTGGCGGCGACGACGGTCTTGCGGAAGCCGGAGAGATCGTCGCCGAATTTCGTCGGCTGATGCACGCGCAGGAAAGAGGTCGCCGGCGGTACGTGGAACTGGAACTGGTCGACGCCGTAGTCGGACTTGATGGCGGCAAACACCGGCCCAAACAGGCGCACCAGCGCCTCGCGGTCCTGCTTCGCCATCGCCTCCTGCGTCGCCGGCATTGCCGCCACCACGGCGCTCATCGCGGCGGCGCGATGCGACTCCTCCGCGATGCGCGATAGCAGGGCGTCGTAATGGCTGCGCAGCTCGCGCTGGTCGGCGCGGTCGATGATCCCCGCGATGATCCACATCGCGCCGAGCACCGCGATCAGCGCCGTCGCCGCCGCCGTCACCGCCAGCGCAACCGTGATCCGCATCCTGAGGCCGAGGCTCGCCCGCATGTCCGACTCGTTGTTTGAGCGTTGGTTAAGAACGCCTATCAACTTCTCGCTAAGAGAGGGTGAACGGGACGGGGGAGCGCGCTGGTTGTGGGGTGGTGGCCGCCGGCCAAAAGCACAGCTGTCGTCCCCGCGCAGGCGGGGACCCATAACCACAGGGAGAAGTTTGGCGAAGATTGGTGGTTCGGTACTGCGACCATCCCCAACGATAAATCACGCGGTATGGGTCCCCGCGTGCGCGGGGACGACAGCGATTATGAGGCGCCGTCGTGCGCCTCTCGGGGCCTCAATACCCCCTGACCCGGTCCACCACGTTCTCCAGCGCGCGGCCCGCCTCGAAGCTTGCGATCTGCTCGGCGACGTAGGCCGAGATCGCTTCCGCGTCGGTGTCGGCGGCGTTGTGCGGGGTCAAGAGCACCTTGGGATGGGTCCAGAACCGGCTGTCCTTCGGCTGCGGCTCCTGGACGAAGACGTCGAGCGAGGCGGCGCCCAGCGTGCCGTCATCAAGGCAGGCGAGAATGTCGGCTTCGTTCTGCAAGCCGCCGCGGCCGGCATTGATCAGCACGGGTGCACCGAACGGGCCCTTGCGGTTGAGCTTGGAGAAGACGTCGCGGTTGAGGATGCCGTGCGTATCCGGCGTCAGCGGCAACAATGACACCAGGATGTCGGTCTTGCGCAGGAAGGCGTCCATGCCGGCAGTGCCATGGAAGCATTCGACGCCCGCGATCGTGCGCGGGCTGCGGCTCCAGCCGGTGACGCGGAAGCCGAGCCGCCGCAGCACGTCGGCCGCGTCCGCGCCGAGGGTGCCGAGCCCCATGACACCAACAGTGACGGCGCTCGCCGGCCACTGATATTTCGGCTCCCAGCGCTTCTCGCGCTGCGACTCCCGCAAATACAGCTCCTGGCGGTGGTGCATCAGCACGTGCAGCACGACATATTCGGTCATGCGGTTGGTGAGGTCGGGCACGGCGACGCGGACCAGCGGCACGTCGGGCAGGCTGTTGTCGGCCATCAGCGCATCGACGCCCGCGCCGAGATTGAAGATGGCCCGCAGATTGGGGAACGCGCCGAGATCGCCCGGCACCGGCTTCCAAACGGCCGCATAGTGCACCTCGGCCGGATCGAGCCCGGGATCGGGCAGCAGCACCACGCGGCGGCCGCCGCAGACCGCATCGAACCGGGCCTTCCAGCGCTCCGGCAGCCAGTTCTGCTGCGTGCTGTTGATCAGGACGGCGAGTGTGCCCATGGTCATTCGAAGTGCCTCATAAGGTTCCGCTTTTGGAGGCTCTCCTTGGCACGATCTGCCGGATTTTTCTTGCAAAATTTTTCCGCAGCCCTGTCGGGGCAGGGCATAGTGGCTCGTCTTCAGAACAAGAGGTCGGGGAAGGTACTGCCCATGCTTTATGCGATTCTTTGCTATCACGATGAGGACTTCGTCGGCTCCTGGAGCAAGGAGCAGGACGAGGCCGTGATGAAGAAGCTCGCCGTGGTGCAGGACAAGCTGACGCAGCAGAGACGACTCGGCCCGGTAGCGCGGCTGCTGCCGACCACGGCGGCGGCGACCCTGCGCAAGGAGGACCCGCCGCTGGTGCTGGATGGTCCCTATGCCGAGACCAAGGAGCAATTGCTCGGCTTCTACATCGTCGATTGCAAGAACCTCGACGACGCGCTCGACGTCGCGCGCGAACTGGCTGCGGTCAATCCCGGCGGCGCCTATGAGGTGCGTCCCGTCGGCGTGTTCCGGCCCGGAGGAAACCTGACGTGAGCGAGACCGAAACCGCCTGGATCGAGACTGCGCTGACCTCGGCGCGACCCCAGGCGGTAGGCGCGCTGCTGCGCTATTTCCGCGATCTCGACACCGCCGAAGAAGCCTTCCAGAACGCCTGCCTGCGCGCGCTGAAAACCTGGCCGCAGAACGGGCCGCCGCGCGATCCCGCGGCGTGGCTGATCATGGTCGGCCGCAACGTCGCGATCGACGAGGTGCGCCGGACCCGCAAGCAGCAGCCGCTGCCCGAGGACGATCAGGCGATCTCCGATCTCGACGACGCCGAGGGCGCACTCGCCGAGCGGCTCGACGGCTCGCATTATCGCGACGACATCCTGCGGCTGATGTTCATCTGCTGCCATCCGCAGCTGCCGGCGACGCAGCAGATCGCGCTGGCCTTGCGCATCGTCTCGGGCCTCACCGTGAAGCAGATCGCCCGCGCCTTCCTGGTCTCGGACGCGGCGATGGAGCAGCGCATCACGCGCGCCAAGGCGAAGGTGGCGGAGGCGGGAACGCCGTTCGAGGCACCCGGTGCAATCGAGCGCTCCGAGCGGCTCGCCGGCGTGGCGGCGATGATCTACCTCATCTTCAACGAGGGCTATTCCGCGAGCGGCGACACCGCGGCGATCCGCACGCCGCTGTGCGAGGAGGCGATCCGCCTGGCGCGGCTGCTGCTGCGGCTGTTCCCGAGCGAGCCGGAAATCATGGGACTGACCGCGCTCATCCTGTTGCAGCATGCACGCAGCGCCGCGCGCTTTGCCGCGGACGGCTCGCTGATCCTGCTGGACGATCAGGACCGCTCGCTGTGGAACGGCACCATGATCGCGGAGGGGCTGGCGCTGATCGACAAGGCGATGCGCCATCGCCGCAGCGGGCCGTACCAGATCCAGGCCGCGATCGCCGCGTTGCATGCGCGTGCGGCAACGCCGGAGGAGACCGACTGGGCCCAGATCGACCTGCTCTATGGCGCGCTCGAGCTGGTGCAGCCTTCGCCCGTGGTGACGCTTAACCGCGCCGTCGCGGTCTCCAAGGTGCACGGGGCCCAGGCCGCGCTCGACCTGATCGAGCCATTGGGGCCGAAGCTTGCCAACTACTTTCACTTCTATGGCGTGCGGGGCGCCTTCCTGATGCAGCTCGGCCGCAATGACGAGGCTCGAATCGCCTTCGACCGCGCCATCGCGCTGGCCAACACCTCCGCCGAAGCCGCCCATATCCGCATGCATCTCGACCGGCTGATCCGGGATAGCCAGCCGAAGGCAAAGGAAAGCGCGAAGGTGAAGTGACGGCGATTCTCGTCATTCCGGGGCGATGCGAAGCATCGAACCCGGAATCTCGAGATTCTCAGGTGCGCAATTGCGCACCAGAGTTCGGTCCTGCGGACCGCCCCGGAATGACGCTGAAATAATTCCGTTTCCGTCTTGTCGGCCCCAGCCATCCTCCTTCGTCTTAATCCCATATCCAGGGAGCCACTTATGCTGAAAGCCATTACCGTCATCGCCATCGTTCTCGCCGTCGGCATCGCCGGAGTCCTCGTCTTCGCATTGACCAAACCGGACACGTTCCGCGTTGAGCGTTCCCTCGCCATGAAAGCACCGGCCGCCGCGATCTATCCGCAGGTCGCCGATTTCCGCTTCTGGACCAGCTGGTCGCCCTACGAGAACCGCGATCCCGCCATGAAGCGCACTTACGGTGGAACAACGCAGGGCAAGGGCGCAACCTACGCCTGGGACGGCAACAACAATGTCGGCGCCGGCCACATGGAGATCCTCGAGGCGAATGCGTCGTCAAAGCTGCGCATCAAGCTCGATTTCGAGCGACCCTTCGAAGGCCACAACACCGCCGAGTTCACCTTTGTGCCGCAAGGCGATACCACTCTGGTCACATGGGCGATGTACGGTCCCGCCCCGTTCATGTCCAAGGTGATGCAGGTCTTCATCAACATGGACAGCATGATCGGCAAGGATTTCGAGACCGGCCTTGCGAGCCTGAAGAAGCTCACCGAGAAATAATGAACCTCACTGCCCAAGGAAGAGAAGAGGAGAGAAACGATGCTCAATCCCTATCTGTTCTATCAGGACACCTGCGAAGCGGCGTTCACCTATTACGCCAAGGTTCTCGGCGGCAAGATCGACGCGATGATGCGTGCATCCGAAGCGCCGCCGGACATGCCGGCTGCACCCGGCCGCGAGAAGATGATCATGCATGCGCGGATGTCGCTGCCAGACGGCAGCGTCTTGATGGCCTCCGATGCGCCGGGCGAACATTTTCACAAGCCGCAGGGCTTTTCGGTATCCCTGACGATCAAGGATGTCGCGGACGCCGAGCGCAAGTTCAACGCGCTCGCCGACGGCGGCACCGTCACCATGCCGTTCAGCAAGACGTTCTGGGCCAAGGGCTTTGGCATGTGCGTCGACAGGTTCGGCATTCCCTGGATGGTGAATTGCCCGGCCGAGGGCATGTGACAGAAGCGGTCGCCTGACACGCCCGGCGGCGCGCCCTTTCGATCATTGCGGGGCAGGGCGCGCCCAGGCTGGGCACGTCATCTGGCGGCCGGCCGGTATGTCTCTCACCGGATTGATCCGGTCACGTCTTCGCCGGACGGCGAAGGCTGAACGCAGCGCGGACAGATCACGAGCTTGGTGCCGAGGGTCCTGTCGTTCTCCGCTTCGATCTCGTCGTGGACCGCCCACCACGCCTCGGAGTACGGACGCAAGGTGGCGAGCACCTTTTCCCGCTCCTGATTGGGATTGTCCTGCGCAGGTGCGGGACTGGCGGCGCGCCGCTTTGTGACGTGAGTGCGATTCGGATCCTTGCCGAGGCCGTCCCATGCGATCGGACGACGCTCCTGCGCCGGTGCGACCGCGCACCCAATGAGCGCTGCGCAAAAAGTGAGCAAGAAGAAGCCGTGTCGCATCATGCCGGGCCTTTGGAGCGGTACGCGACACGCAAATTCCGCTTGGGAAGTATCGCATCGCGCCAGTTAAATGGAACTTAAGGGAAACGACGGCCGGCATGGCCGAATAAGGGATCATGATCTCGCATCACTTTGCGGGAGCAGTGAGGCCGCTTCGTGGAGAGGTGCGGCCCGCATCGCACAACAACTGGCGCAATAATAGGCTGTGAACTCAGCGTCAGAATCGCTAATCATTTCTTCATAAATTCTACAAACTGGGATGGGCGTGACTTGGAAGGGGAGCGACCGATGGCAGCGGCGCTACAGATCAACTTTGCACTCTGGGGTATGCTCATCTGCGCGAGCATGGAACTGGCGCAGATGATCCAGCGGTTCTTCTAGAACCGACGAAGCGTGGGACAGGCGCAATGTCGCCGGCGCGCTTGCCCGTCAGCTCACGAGCAATGCGATGAGCGTGAAGCTGACACTTGCGATGACGAGCATCGAGACGATGTAGTTGCGCGGTCGTGCCGTCCGGGAGGGCGTCGGTCGCCGCGGCTCGACGCCGTGCCGGTCGGGTTGCGGCGCGAGCGCGGCGTCTACGCCCGAGCCGACATATTTCACATAGAGGTCGAGCAGCCGCAGCTCGGACGCGAGGTCCATCAGGCCCTCGCGGTCGCGTCGCGACAGCAATTCGAACTCGACGGTTTCCTCGGAGCTCAGTTGACCGAGGACGATCCGTCCCTGGTCCGACAGGCGGTAGCGAAAATCGATGGGCTGCATAGTGTGCGACCCGCTTGAAAATGAGCAATCTTGAAAAGGCAAAACCATATTAGTCTGTGACCACCGCTGAGATTGTGACGCCGCCGCGGCCTCAGTCTGGCCAAATTCATCATAGTCAGCAGGGAAAAGCTGCAAACCGCGTAAATTGTGCAGCCATTGCAAAGCGCTTGAGCGGATTCAGCGGCCTCGGAAGGGGATTTTCACCGAACTGCCTAATCGCCGGACAGTGGCGGGCTGATCGCGGTCACGCGCCGCCGGGCGTCACCGGCAGCGCGGATAGATCGCGGCGAGGTCGCGCCCCTTCAGCAGCAGCAACCGCGAGGTGAGACCGCCGCGGCGGCTGATCCAGTCGCGCACCGGGCCGGGATAGGCGGCTAGCACCGCTTCGGATGCTTCCGGCTCGGCATAGATGCGTCCGCGCCGGTCGATCGAACGCGCGGCGTGGAAGCCGAACACGGCGCGCCGCGTGACGCAGATGCGCTCGCCCGGCACGATGCTCAGCACCAGCGTGCAGGCGGACAGGCAGGGACCGTCGATCACCACGCGCTCGCCGCTCTCGCGCACCTTCTCGAACAGGTCGAGGAACGGCCCCACCTGTCCCCCCGGCGACTGGATGATGCGGATTTCGGCGGCAGCGGGCGTGGCGGCGAAGAGCGCGGATGCGAGCATCAGGGCTTTGAGGGAGGTGACGCGTCGCATGAACTCTCCACCAACTCGGTTTCGTAGGGTGGGCAAAGCGTAGCGTGCCCACCGTCGGCACGGCAAATCCGGAGAAGGTGGTGGGCACGGCGCTTAGCGCCTTTGCCCACCCTACAAGGTTCTACCCGTTCCGCCGTTGCCCGCGCAGCGTCGGCAGGCCGATGCCGGCCGCATCGAAGCCGCCATCAACGGCCAAAATTTGGCCGGTGATGTAGCTCGATCGTTCCGAGCACAGGAAGTAGATCGCTTCCGCGAGTTCCTCTTCGAGACCGTAGCGGTTGAGCGGAATGGCGTCGTGATAATCGGCGCGGATCTCTTTGGTATGCACCTGCTTGGCCATCGCGGTGTCGACCGGACCGGGCGCGACCGCGTTGACGCGGATGTTGAGCGAGGCAAGCTCGACTGCCAGCTGCTTTGTCAGGTGCGCAAGGCCCGCCTTGCTGGTGCCGTAGGCCGAGCGCAGCGTCGAGGCGCGCACCGCCGAGATCGAGGTGATGTTGACGATGGCGCCGCCATCGCTGTCGCGCATCAGGGGCACCGCGGCTTTGGTGCAGAGGAACGGACCGGAGAGGTTGACCTCGAGCACGCGGCGCCAGTCGGCATCCGATGTCTCCATCAGCGGCGCGAACACGGCGATGCCGGCATTGTTGACGAGCGCGTCCAGTCGGCCGAAGCGCCGCTCGATCGCCGCCATCGCGGCGCCGACGGCGGCCGCGTCGGAGACGTCGCAGGTCAGCGCCAGCGTGGCCTCGTCCCGGCCGATCTCCGCGACCGCACGGCCGAGCAGCTCGCCCTCGATGTCGAGCAGCGCCACGCGCCAGCCCTCGCCAAGGAACTTCTTCGCGGTCGCAAGCCCGATGCCGCGCGCGGCTCCGGTGACGAGGACGACTTTTTGCGGGGCTTGCGGCATGGGCTGGTCTGTCCTTCTGGCGGAAACGGAAGCCGCACGGGCGGCCACCGCCTTTTACTTCGCTTTCGTTCCGGCGAGGAAGGGCTTTTGCAGGTGGAGCTAGGCGCCACGCGTTTGAACCGTCACCCTGAGGCGGCCGCTTCTTCAGCGGCCCTCGAAGGGCGACGGCCACAGGCCGGGCCGATTCATCCTTCGAGGCTCACCGTGCTTTGCACGGTGAGGGCCTCAGGATGACGGAGATGGACGGAAGTCGCGCCTTACGCCAGCTCGGCCGAGGCACGCTGCATGTTGGTCGACATGTCCTCCGTCACGATGCTCTGCTCCTCGACCGCCGCGGCGGTGGAGGCGATGAACTCGTTGACGGAAGCGATCGCGACCTTGATCGCGGTCAGGGAGGTCGCGACGTCGCCGGAGATGCTGTTCAGCGCGTCGATCTCGGTCGTGATCGTATCGGTCGCCTGCTTGGCCTGATTGGCGAGGCTCTTCACCTCGGAGGCGACCACGGCGAAGCCGCGGCCGGCTTCGCCCGCGCGGGCCGATTCGATCGTGGCGTTGAGCGCGAGCAGATTGATCTGGCTGGTGATGCCGGAGATCATCTCGACGATGCCGCTCATGGCCTGCGCGGCCGCGGTCAGCTTCTGGGCCTGGAGGTCGGCGGATTCGACCCTGGTGGTCGCGACCTTGGACGTCTCGCGCGACTTCGCCATGGTCTCGGCGATCTCGCGGATCGAGGCGCTCATCTCTTCGCTGCCGGCCGCGACCGCGTCGATTAGCCCGCGCGCATTGTCGGCCTTCTTGCGGCCGATCGCCTGCGCGGTGATGTCGGTGGCGTATTTCACCACCTTGTACGGCTTGCCGTTGAGGTCGAAGATCGGGTTGTAGGAGGCCTGGATCCAGATCTCGCGGCCGCCTTTGGCGATGCGCTTGTATTCGGCGGCCTGGTATTCGCCGCGGTTGAGCGTCTCCCAGAACTGGCGGTAGGCGGTCGAGTTCGTCTCGCTCGGCTCGACGAACATGGAATGGTGCTGGCCCTTGATCTCGGCCAGTGCATAGCCCATCGCCTTCAGGAAGTTCTCGTTGGCGGTGCGGATCGTGCCGTCCATGTTGAACTCGATCACCGCCTGCGACTTCTGGATCGCGGCGAGCTGGCCGTCATTGTCGGCCGCCTTCATCTTCTGCGCGGTGACGTCGGTCGCGAACTTCACCACCTTGAACGGCTTGCCGTTCTCGTCGAGGATCGGGTTGTAGGTCGCGAGAATCCAGACCTCCTTGGCCCCCTTGCCGAGCCGCTTGTATTCGGCTGCCTCGAACTCGCCGCGGTTCAGCTTGGCCCAGAACGCAGCATAGGCCGGGCTCGCGCGGTCCTCGGGCGTCACGAACATGGAGTGGTGCTTGCCCTTGATCTCGTCGAGCGAATAACCCATCGCGCTTAGGAAATTCTCGTTGGCGGTGACGATGGTGCCGTCCATGTTGAACTCGATCACGGCCTGCGCGCGATTGATCGCGGCGATCTTGCCGGAATCCTCCATGGTCTTGATCTTGTACGCGGTGATGTCGGTGGCGAACTTGATGAAGCTGACCACCTTGCCGTTCCCGTCACGCAGCGGCGCGTAGGAGGCGTGGACCCAGACTTCCTTGCCGCCCTTGCCGAAACGCTTGTACTGCGTGGTCTGGAACTCGCCGCGGTTCAGGCTGGCCCAGAAGTCGCGATAGCGGGCGCTCTCGCGCTCCGCCGGGCTGACGAAGATGCTGTGATGCTTGCCCCTGATCTCGGCGAGCGTGTAGCCGCTCATCTTGAGCAGGTTCTCATTGGCATCGAGGATGGTGCCGTCGAGATCGAATTCGATCACCGCCTGCGACCGGTCGAGCGCCTCGACCTCTGCGATCGCATGTCTGACTTTCTTGCTTTGAAAATTGAACACGTGAGCTCCGCAATGTTTTTCGGTGGCAATTGGGAGAATCTGTTTCCCCTCAGGGAAAAAGTTGCATGCTCTTCTTGAGCATCTGTAAACCGTAGGAAAAACCTGTCTCGGCTCCGAAGCTCCACGTGCGTTTGCCATGTCTTTCAACTGACAGGCGTTCCCGTTTCATGTGCACGGCGAAGTTCATAGAACGGGGCCGTATTTGTACGGAATGCATGCGAGTTATTTTCCGCGTCGTGCCGCAGTCCGCGTGCGGTGTCGGCACGGCCGTTCGGGAATCGTCTTGCATCAGGGGATGCTTGCCGCGGAGACGGTGATGTCTGATGACCATGAGCGCGTGATCCGGAACCTGTTTGCTGCCTATATCGCCAACGACCGGCAACGGGTGAGCGATGCGCTCGCCGACGACTTCCGCTTCACCAGCCCGTTCGACGACGACCTCGACAAGGCGGCCTATTTCGAACGCTGCTGGAGGGACACGGGCTGGATCGCGCGGCATGACATCGAACGGATCTTCGTCCGGGGTGACGAGGCCTTCGTCACCTATTGCTGCCTGGCAAAGGATGGCAGGAGCTTTCGCAACACCGAGTTCTTCACCTTCGCCGGCGGCAAGGTCCGGCGCATCGAGGTCTATTTCGGCGCCGCCCGGCA
This sequence comes from Bradyrhizobium huanghuaihaiense, assembly GCF_025200885.1. NCBI lineage: Bacteria > Pseudomonadati > Pseudomonadota > Alphaproteobacteria > Hyphomicrobiales > Nitrobacteraceae > Bradyrhizobium > Bradyrhizobium huanghuaihaiense. The sequence goes on from NZ_CP104172.1 coordinate 1,908,355, forward strand.
GGATGGCCGTTTCCTGCCGCAGCCGCGCTAGCGCGGCGCGATGACGTCCCAAATAATTACCGTCATCATGTCGGCTGTATAAAACCTCGTTCGTCTTGAAGGGGATATCAGGAGGAGCCATGTCCCTGACACTGCATTTCCATCCGCTGTCGTCCTTTTGCTGGAAGGTGTTGATCGCGCTTTACGAGAACGGCGTGCCGTTCACGCCGAATCCGGTCGACCTGGGTAATCCTGCCGAGCGTGAGGCCTTCCTGAAGCTCTGGCCGATCGGCAAGTTCCCGGTGCTGGTGGATGCCGAGCGGCGCGAGACGGTGCCGGAGTCGAGCATCATCATCGAATACCTCGATCGCCACTATGCCGGCCCCACGCCTCTGATACCGACGGACCCGGACCGCGCGCTGCGGACCCGTCTGTGCGACCGTCTCTACGTCCACATGCCGATGCAGCAGATCGTTGGCGATCGGCTGCGGCCGCACGACAAGAGGGATCCGTTGGGTGTGGAAGCGGCGCGAGGTCGCATACGTTCAGCCTACACAATGCTCGATCAGCGGATGGCGACCGAACCTTACGCGACGGGCGAGGCGTTCACGCTCGCGGACTGCTCGGCGCTGCCCGCCTTGTTCTATGCCAACAGGGTCGAGCCGATCGGCACTGACCGCCCCAATATCACCAGCTATCTCGAGCGGCTGAAAGTACGTCCATCGGTGATGCGGGTCTTGAGAGAAGCCGAGCCCTATTTCGGGATGTTCCCCGAGGAGGGGTGAGATTTCCCCGCTGTTGCCCGGCTGCCGGTCTTGTTGCGTCGGGGACCTCCGCAAACATTTTTTCTGCGGCATGTCGGTTCCCCGGGCGTTCATTCGTCTTGAAGGCGAGGGCAGGCGGCCCGCCGCTGCTCCTCCCGACAGTGAAGGTAGGGAACACCATGCGATTCATGATGCTGATGATCCCGCTCGGCTACGAGAGCGCGCCGGCGGACGTCCAACTCGATCCCGAGCGCGTCTCCGCGATGATGCGCTACAACGAGGCGCTGAAGGATGCCGGCGTGCTGATCACGCTGGACGGCCTGCATCCGCCCTCGATGGGCGCGCGCGTTTCGTTTGCGACCGGCGAGCCTGTCGTGACCGACGGTCCCTTCGCTGAGGCCAAGGAAGTTCTGGGCGGTTACTGGATGATCGACGTCGCCTCGCGCGCCGAGGCGATCGCGTGGGCCAAGAAGTGCCCGGCCTCGTCGAACGAAATCATCGAGATCCGGCAGGTGCAGGAGATGAGCGACTTTCCGCCGGAGGTGCAGGCAGCCGCCGCCGGCTTCGACGAACTGAAGCAATAGTCACCGCGGCCGCGGATACATTCGCGGCTGCCGTCAATCGATCAACAAGGAGAGAACCGATGAGCACCGAACACAAATTCCTCGCCGTCTATCTCGGCAGCGTGAGCGGCGAAAAAATGAAGGCCTGGCACGCGATGCCCGAGGCGGAGCGGAAGGCCAGAGAGCGCGAGGGCATGGCCGCCTGGACCGGCTGGGTCGAGAAGCACAAGGACGTCATCGTCGAGATGGGCGGCCCGCTCGGCAAGACCCGCAGGATCGACGCAAGCGGCATCACCGAGATCAGCAACGCGCTGACCGGCTTCACGGTGGTGCGGGCCGCCTCGCAGGAGGACGCTGCAAAGCTGTTCGAGAACCACCCGCATTTTGCGATCTTCCCGGGCGAGGCGATCGAGGTCATGCCCGTGCTGCCGATTCCGCAGATGTAGCCTCGAACAGTTGGCCGTCATTCCGGGGCGGTCCGCAGGACCGAACCCGGAATCTCGAGATTCTCAGGTGCGCAAGCGCGCACCGTAGTTCGATGCTTCGCATCGCCCCGGAATGACTGCGGAAAATACCGGTTAATCAAACCCGGCCTGCGCTAGTGACCTTCACGCCCGGCTCATGTAAAAGCCGTTCACATGAGCTGGCGCAAGGAGCAGCGCCGCGCCGAGCGCGGCTACCACCACGGAAATCTGAAGGAAGCCCTGTTGCAGGCCGCCCTCGGGCTGATCGCCGAGAAGGGGGCGGCCGGCTTCACCTTCGCCGATGCCGCGCGCATGGCCGGCGTCAGTGCGGCGGCGCCCTACCGGCATTTCCGCGATCGCGACGAGCTGTTGTCCTCGATCGCCCAGCGCGGCTTCGAGCAGTTCGAGGCGCGCCTCACTGCAGCCTGGGACGACGGCCGTCCCGATACGGTCACCGCGTTCGAGCGCGTCGGCAGGGCCTATCTCGCCTTCGCCCGCGAGGAGCCGGCGTTCTACAACGCGATGTTCGAATCGGGTCTGCCGGTCGACGCCAATCCGGCGCTGCAGGCCGCCAGCGAACGTGCCTTCAACATCATCCGCGCCGCCGCCGAGCGGCTTGCTGCGCTGGCCCCGCCCGGCACGCCGCGCCCGCCGGCGATGATGATGGCGCTGCACATCTGGTCGATGGCGCATGGCGTCGCTTCGCTGTTCTCGCGTGGCGATGCCGCGCGGCGAAAGCTGCCGATGTCGCCGGACGAGCTGCTCGAGGCCGAGGTCCTGATCTATCTGCGCGGGCTCGGCTTCCCGACCGACCGCAGGCCGCCGGCCAAGGGCGCCGAGCCGCCGCCGGTGCCGCCGGAGGCCTCCTCCGGTTCGGGCGTGCCGCCCGGCGGTCCCTGGGGCAAGCCGAAATAAAGTTGCGCAAATAATTCGCCCGGCCTGTCAGGCGGCCAGCTTGACAAAATCGCGGGATGGTCTAGCTATGTAAATGTTATTTACATTCACAACGGCGCTGGTGCCGTGATGGAGATGGGAAATGGCCTACACCGCTGATGTCAATCGATGGCGCGGCCCTTCAGATCAATACCAACAGTACGAGCGCCCCCGCATGCTCGACACGCCCTGGCATCCCGGCTGGATCGCCGTGACCATCCTCGGCTTCATCATCTGGTGGCCGATCGGACTTGCCCTTCTCTTTTTCACACTCGGGAGCAGAAGAATGTCGTGCTGGAGCAATCAGGACCGCTGGCAGAACAAGATGGAGCGGATGCAGTACAAGATGGACCGCATGCGCGACCGCATGGATCGCCGCGGCTTCGGCTTTGGCTTCGGCCCGCCGTCCTCCGGCAACCGCGCCTTCGACGAGTACCGCAGCGAGACGTTGCGCCGGCTCGAGGAAGAGCAGGTCGAGTTCAAGAACTTCCTCGACCGTCTGCGTCACGCCAAGGACAAGGAAGAGTTCGACCAGTTCATGGCGCAGCACAAGACGCGCCCGACCCCGCCGCCGACCGACCAGCAGCAAGGCTGATCTGAAGGTTCTTAACCTCTCAAAGCCTTCAGGCGCATGCCCCCAAAGTCCTGATGGCCCCGAGCCGCCCGTCTGCGCAACCCGCAGGCGGGCGGTTTGGTTTTTAACCTCTCCCCGCTTGCGGGGAGAGGTCGACGCGCGAAGCGCGGCGGGTGAGGGGGTACAGGTCTATCGACGACCTCGCGTGCGGAGAGAGGCCCCTCACCCCGACCCTCTCAGCGCGAGCGAAGCTCGTCGCGGCCCCGGGGGAGAGGGAGTAGATTGCGTCCCCGAACCGTCACACGGTTCGCCGACACCAAAGACGCATGGATCTCCGCACCCGCCTGCTGCTTGGCATCACCGCATTGGCGGTGCTCGGTTATGTCAGCGTCGTCTATGGCAGCTGCGCGCTCGATCCCGACTGCCATTTTCGCCTCTGTGCCGGCGGGCGCTCGCTCTGTGGCGTCGATCACGCACATGTGCAGGACCGCTAGAACCGATTTCGCGCCCGGCCCGACCAAGCCCTGACAGCGCCAACGGGCACCGCCATGACGAACGAAGGCAAGGAGATCATCCAGGCGACAGCGCTACTTGAGCGCGCGGCGACGCTGTTCGATCGGTTCGGGGACTATATTCCGCTGACGATCGCATTCCTCAATCACTGGCCGACCGAGATCAAGTTCTATCCCGAATTCGTGGTCGGAAATGCCTGGAAGGTCTTTCTCAGTCTCGGCCTCTATCAACTCGCCGCGTTCGCGCTGCGGCGCGCCGTCAAGTTGGCGACAGCGGAGCTTGCCCCATGATCCTGCTGCGCGATTTCGCCCTTTACGTCCTGCCGGCCCTCATCGCGGCGGGCGGCTGGCTTTATGCGCTCAGCCTGCGCAGGCGGGCGCGGCCGGGCCGCGCGCGCGCGGGCACGCGTCCCGGCGGCACAACCGGCGCCGAAAAGTTCAGCGCACCGTGACCAGCTGCGCGCGAACCGACGTCAGGAAGTGCTCGTAGGCGTGGTCCACGATCTCGTTGAGTGAGCGCGTTCGCGCGAACATCGCCCTGGCCTCGGTGAGAAACTCGTCGCGGGTCGGGATCTTCGGCAGGTGCAGATGCGTCAGCGCATCGACGCCTTCGTGGGCGCGATTGAAGATGTCGTGCAGCGTCGGCAGTTGCAGCTGGGCGAGGTCAGCGCGGTGCAGCGCCGACGAGATCGCGTGCGCCAGCGCGTGAGCATCGAACCGTCCGGCGAGCTGCCGGGCCGCCCGATTGATGACGCGCGCGCCGAGCGGCTGCTCGTTGCGCAGCACCAGTTCGGGCGGCGCCTTCATGTTCCAGACAATGCCGAACCAGGACAGGACCTTCAGGATGTAATAGGTCACGTCGACTTCCCACCAGCGAAAGCCTTGTCGCACGCTGCTCTGGTAGGCGTGGTGATTGTTGTGCCAGCCCTCTCCTAGGGTGAGTAACGCCAGCAGCCAGTTGTTGCGGGAATCGTCGCCCGTCACGTAGCGCTTGCGTCCATGCACATGGGCGAGGGAGTTGATGCAGAAGGTCGCGTGATAGACCAGCACCGTGCTCCACAGGAAGCCGACGACCAGGCCCGACCACCCCGCACCTGCGAAGCAGAGCGCTGCAAGCACAACGGCCGGCAGCAGCTCCAGCCGATGCAGCCACATCAGCTCCGGATAGACCGTGAGATCGCCGACTTTCACGAGATCGGTCTCGTCGTGCTCCCGATAGAAGATCCAGCCGACATGGCTGTACAGGAAGCCGCGTTGGCGCGGCGAATGCACGTCCAATTCGGTATCGGAATGCAGATGATGGTGCCGATGCTTGGCCGCCCACCACAAGACGCTCTTCTGCGCGGTGCTTTGTGCGAGAACGGCCAGGACGAACTGAAACACCCGGCTGGTGGCAAAAGCCTTGTGCGAGAAATAGCGGTGGTAACCTGCTCCGATTGCGAACATGCGCACGACGTACAGCGAACCGCAGATCGCGATGGCCTGCCAGGTGACGCCCGACCAGATCGCGGCGAAGCAGCCGAGATGAACCAGCACGAACGGTATGGCGGAGGGGTACATGACGTCGTCGTGATGGTCGTCGGCGGGAGCGTTGGGCGACATGCTTCGGTGTGACCTCGAGTGGGGGATCTTGGAATTTGTCTCGGCAGCGCAGGAGGACGCCGGGTATGAAAAACCCGCGGATGGCGGACCACCGCGGGGGCTGGGACAGGATGCCTTGCGCGTACATCCCCGGCCGAAGCAGCGTCGGCCGAAACGCGATGGACTATATGGTTGCCGGTGCCTGGCATGCAAGCTCGTAGCCTCACGGGGACCTGCGGCATGTTGCGAGGCGTGTCACCTCTGCCGCCGGCACGGCGTGGCGCGCGGGCTGCCCACGGCCTATATTCGACAGGTGAGAAGGAAGGGGCAGCGATGATGGCAGCTGCGACCACGGCGAGCGACAGTCTCTGGCAGAACATACGCGATGAAGCGCGGCGCGCGATGGCGGCCGATCCCGTCTTCGGCAAGTCCCTTGCCGATACAGTCCTGATCCATGGCGATTTTGCTGCCGCCCTGGCCGATCTGATCGGACGCAGGCTTGGCGGCTCCGCAGCGGAGCGGGCGCGTTTCACCAATTTTTCCCTTGACGCCTTTCGCAGCCAGCCGGACCTGATCGAGACCGCCAGCCGCGACTTGCAGGGCATCGCGCGTCGCGATCCCGCCATCGCCGAGCTGTTGCCGCCACTGCTGCACTACAAGGGCTACGTGGCGCTGCAAGCCTGGCGCGTCTCGCACTGGCTCTGGCATCGCGGGCAAATCGATGCGGCGCTGCTGTTCCAGAACGAGGCCTCGAACGCCTTGCAGGTCAGCATCCACCCCGCCGCCAGTATCGGATCGGCGGTCTATCTCGACCACGCCACCGGCATCGTGATCGGCGCGAATGTGGTGATCGGCGACGAGGTCACCATCCTGCAGAACGTCAGCATCGGCCGTCACAGCGAGCTGCCGGCGCGTTCACCCCGCATCGGCCGCGGCGTCTACATCGGCGGCGGTGCGACCATCCTCGGCGACATCGGCATCGGCGATTTCGCCAAGATCGGCGCCGGCACGCTTCTGACGTCGGACGTTCCCGCCGGCTGCACCGCGGTCGGCAATCCCGCGCGATTGACCAACTGCCCAGAGCCGGCCTCCGCGGCTTGAAGCGCCATCAGGCGGCGCGGCGATGGCTCTCGCCGCCATGGGGCGGCGTGACCGGCTCCGAGCTGGTCTGGCCCGGTGCATCCAGCACCGCAACGTGATAGCGATAGACCATCTCCCAACCCTTCCATCCCGTGAACAGCAGGATGCCGACCACGATCAGCGACAGCACCACGCCCCAGGGCTTGATCGCGGCCTCGCTGCCTTGCGCATAGCGCAGGTAGAAGTTGACCAGCGCCAGCACCACCGCCGCAAGATTGCCGACCATGTGGTACCAGGCATCGTTGAGACGGCGGATGCGGGGCTCATTCAGGAAATCGGTAAAGCCGGCCGCGGCGGCAACCAGCGCCATGACGATGCCGGCGCCGATCAGCCACATTGCAGCCCTGGCCCAGAAACCGTCGCCGGTTCCAATAAAGGCCAGATCGGCAATGGGCGCGCCGACCAGAAACGCCACGGGGAACGGGATGATCATGGGGTGGAGCGGATGGTCGCCGATGGCGGCCGTCGTCTTGGGGTTGATGCTCATGGCAATGCCTCGCCGAAAGTGATTTTCCGGACAATTTTTGGGGCCGGGGCTGGTTCCTAGCGACAGAGTGACAGCCTTCATGCCGTGCTTGCGGAGGCGGTGATTGCCGCGCGGCAAATTGCGCTTCCTCCCCCCTTACGGGGGCAGGGCAGGGGGAGCCCAGTGACTATAGGGTGGGCGTAACCCACCCTACGCACTCGAGGGAGAAGTGGTGAGGCCTTAGCACTTGCCTCGCCGATCAGGCGGCAGCCTTGTTCTTGATGGCTCCAATGATCGCGGTGAGTATCGCCCCGCCGGCGCCACCGGCGACAACTTGTGACACGATGCCGCCAACGCTCAAGTTTCCAGATTGTGCCGCGGCCATGATGGACGGAAGCAGCAACGTAACGACCTGGCCCAGCACCCCGCCGCCGACCAAACCCGAAATGATGTTTCCGGCCATTCCGAGATCAAATGTCGGCGAAGACTTGCCCGCGCCAACTCCACCAAGCGCGCCTGAGACGAGGTTGATCAGAATCTGTTCCATGCGGATTCTCCCGTACGAGGTCGTCGGGCAGTTCGTCAGCCACTATAATCGATTGCCTGCGAGCGGCCCACTCCCGCGTTGTCGGGCGGCCCGCAAACAAAGCCAATAGAGTGTGTTGCCGATCGACGGGTGAAATAAACCCTCGCGCGTGGCACAAGCTGCATAGCGACGGCTCAATATCCGGCAGCGAGCCCCGAGTTGCGGCGCGGATCGTTGGCGCCATAGTAGCGGTTGTTGCCGACTTGCTTGCCGCCAAGCGACGGCGCGCCCACGATGATCACCGCCAGATGGTTGGCCGGCTGCGGCGGGCCGAATTTGTGGCCCATGCCCTCCAGAATCTTCTGCGTGTCAGGCGACAGCGCATAATTCTCGGCGTTGGTGATATCGGGCAGCCACTGCTGGTGGATGCGCGGCATGTCGACGGCTTCCTGCGCGTTCATGCCGTAGTCGATGGCGTTGATCATCGTTTGCAGCACGGCCGTGATGATGCGGCTGCCGCCGGGCGTGCCCACCACCATCACCGGCTTGCCGTCCTTGCTGACGATGGTCGGGCTCATCGAGGAGAGCGGCCGCTTGCCGGGCGCGATGGCGTTGGCCTCACCCTGCACCAGGCCATACAGGTTCGGAACGCCAACCTTGGCGGTGAAGTCATCCATTTCATCATTGAGCAGCACGCCGGTTTTTGCAGCCGTGACCTTGGCGCCGAACCAGTCGTTCAGCGTGTAGGTGACGGACACCGCGTTACCGTCCTTGTCCGCGATTGAATAATGCGTGGTGTTGCTGCCCTCGTGCGGCGCGACACCCGGCTTGATGTCCTTGGAGACGCCGGCCTTGTTCGGGTCGATCACGGCGCGGATCTTGGCCGCGTAGGCCCTGTCGAGCAGGCGGTCGAGCGGATTCTTCACGAAGTCGGGATCGCCGAGATAGCTGTTGCGGTCCACGTAAGCGTGCCGCATCGCTTCGATCTGCACGTGCGTCGCAGCTGCGGAGTGATAGCCCAGCTCCTTGAGCGGATAGCCTTCAAGGATATTCAGGATTTCGCAGATGATGACGCCGCCCGAGCTTGGCGGCGGCGCGGAAACCACGTGATAGCCGCGATAGTCGCATTCGACAGGTGCGAGCTCGCGCGTCTTGTAGCCGTCGAGGTCGTCCTGCGTCAGCAGGCCTTTGCCGGCCTGGCTGGATGCCACGATGGCGCTGCCGACCCAGCCCTTGTAGAAGCCGTCGGTGCCCTTGCTGCTGATCTCGCGCAGGGTTTTCGCCAGCTCGGATTGCATCAGCCTGTCGCCCACGCCGAATGGCTGGCCGTTGTTGAGGAAGATGGCGCTGGATGCCGGGTCGTCCTTGAAATCGTCGGTTGCCGTGCGCAGCAGGTCGATGTCGCCCTGGTCGAGCACAAATCCCTGTTCGGCGAGCTGGATCGCGGGCGCGAGCAGGTCGGCGCGCTTCATGGTGCCGTATTTTTCGCGCGCATATTCCATACCCGAGACGGACCCCGGCACGCCCACGGCCAGATGCCCCTTGGTCGAGATGCCCTTGATGACGTTGCCGTCTTTGTCGAGATACATATTGGCCGTCGCCCCCTTGGGAGCCGTCTCGCGGAAATCGAGGAAGGTCTTGCGGCCGTCGGCGAGCTGAATCGTCATGAAGCCGCCACCGCCGAGATTGCCGGCCGCCGGATAGACGACGGCAAGGGCATAACCTACGGCCACAGCAGCATCGACGGCATTGCCGCCGCGCTTGAGCACCTCGACGCCCACCTGTGTCGCCAGATGCTGCGCGGACACCACCATGCCGTTTTCCGCGGCGACCGGCGCAACCGATGCCGCGCGCGCGGGGCTGGATGTTACGAGGCAGATCGATACGACCGCGGCGGTCATCCACCGCACATTTGTTTGTGGTTTCGGCATGGGGAGTTCCTCAGGGCTGGCCGATGATGTCGGCACGTTGTTGTCCGCGAACGGACCCTATCAGCTCGCGCCCGCGGAGGGAGCATGAGGTTGAGGTGACGCGCGATACCAGCCCCGGGTCGCACTGCGCTCCCTCCCCCCTTGCGGGGGAGGGCGGGGAGAGGGGTGGCCCAGGAAAAGGTGTGTCCGTCGTCGCGCTTCGAGGCGCCTTATGGAGCGATCCCCGTTTGGCACCCCCTCTCCCTAACCCTCCCCGCAAGGGGAGGGACTGACCTCGGTCGGAGCTGGCAGCTTCCGCCTCCGCAGCGGCTCCCGCCCCCGCAAAGCCCCCATCCCCCTGCGCCGCCTGCCTTTCCCGCAGCCAAATTCGCCGGCGGTAACCCCGCATTAACCATCGGCGGGCTCTGGTAAGGGTGGACAGGCGTGCCCGGAGCCCGAAGTCAAGGCCTGGGGTCAAGGCCCCTTAGTTTTGACATCTTGGCAGGGAATGCAGGCGGCCGGCTTTGGACGAGCCCTGCACCCCAGAAAGACAAGGCTTTGAGCGGGCTTGCCGGCTGCGCGGTTGGCGCGGCGGTTGGGGAACCGGCGGACATTTACCGGCCGGGACATGAGGTTGAAGATCGCCTTGAGAGGATACTGCTTATGAATCCGGCCGACGTGGCTCAGTCAGCCCTTCCGGTTGCCGCTTCCGCGGACGTATCGCTGATCGCGCTGTTCTGGCAGGCTCACTGGATCGTGAAAGCGGTGATGCTGGGACTTCTGTCCTGCTCGGTCTGGGTCTGGGCGATCGCCATCGACAAGATCTTCCTGTTCGCCCGCACCCGCCGCTCGATGGACCGGTTCGAACAGGCCTTCTGGTCCGGCGAGTCGATCGAGGAGCTCTATCGCACCCTCTCGGCCAAGCCGACGCATTCCATGGCGGCCTGCTTCGTGGCGGCGATGCGCGAGTGGAAGCGCTCGTTCGAGAGCCACGCCCGCTCGGTCGCGGGCCTGCAGATGCGGATCGACAAGGTCATGAACGTCTCGATCGCCCGCGAAGTCGAGCGGCTGGAACGCCGCCTTTTGGTGCTCGCCACCGTCGGCTCGGCCGGCCCCTTCGTCGGCCTGTTCGGCACGGTCTGGGGCATCATGTCGAGCTTCCAGTCGATCGCGGCGTCGAAAAATACCTCCCTTGCGGTGGTGGCCCCCGGTATTGCCGAGGCGCTGTTTGCGACCGCGGTCGGCCTTATCGCCGCCATTCCTGCCACTATTTTCTACAATAAGTTCACTTCCGAGGTGAACCGGCAGGCCCAGCGGCTCGAAGGCTTCGCTGATGAATTTTCAGCCATCTTGTCCCGTCAGATCGACGAGCGGGGCTGACGGACGGCATGTATAGAGCGTTTTCGAGCGAAGTGGGAACCGGTTCGCGTAAAGAAAACGCGTCAAAACCAGGATACAGAGCCTCGCTCCGATTCCATCGGAACGGAAAGGTCTTTAGTGTGAAGGGCAATTTGGGCACGCGATCATGGCCATGAACGTTGCGAGTTCGTCCGGCGGCGGCGGGCGCCGTGGCCGGCGCAAGCCCGTCGTGGCCGAGATCAACGTCACGCCGATGGTCGACGTGATGCTGGTGCTGCTCATCATCTTCATGGTGTCGGCGCCGATGCTGACGGTCGGCGTGCCGCTCGACCTGCCGCAGACCCAGGCCAAGAGCCTCGAGAACAACGACCAGAAGCCGATCCAGATGTCGGTGGACATCAAGGGCAAGGTGTTCATCAACGATTCCGAGATCGCGATCAACGATCTGATACCGAAGCTGAAGGCGATCACGGACGCGCGCGGCGGGCTCGAGGAGCGCATCTATCTGCGCGCCGACAAGAAGGCGGATTACGGCACGGTGGCCAAGGTGATGGGCCTGTTGTCCGGTGCCGGATTCAAGAAGCTCGCCCTCGTCACGGAAGCGGATCAGGGGTCCTAAGCCGGTGAAGGTGAACGTCGACAAGACACTCGTTGCGTCGATTGCCCTCCATGTCCTCGTGCTGGGATGGGGCCTCGTCACCTTTAGCAGCAAGGCCTACATCGCGCCGGAGGAGTCGCTTCCGGTCGACATCATCTCCACCGATCAGCTCGCCAAGATGATGGCGGGGCAGAAGACCGGCAAGAAGGAAGAGCCGAAGCCCAAGGTCGAGAAGATCGCCGAGGCCAAGCCCGAAGAGGACGCCGTCGGCAAGGTCACCGAGAAGAAAGAGCTGATCAAGACCAACTCGACGCCGGAGCCGCCGCCGAAGCCCGTGGAGAAGCCGGTCGAGAAGAAGCCTGAGCCGCCGAAGCCGGTCGCCGAGGCGAAGCCGAAGGAAGAGCCGAAGCCGCAGGAAAAGAAGCCTGATCCGGCCAAGGAAGATCCGATCGCCGAGCTGCAGAAGAAGCTGGATACCAAGAAGCCGCCGCCGAAGCCCGTCGAGCAGAAGGTCGCGGCCGTGCAGCCGCAGCAGCAGCCGAAACCGAAGGAGCGCAGCTTCGATCCCGCGCAGATCCAGCGCGATCTCGACAAGCGCGCTGCGACCCGCCACGAGCAGACCGGCTCCGCATTGAATGCGTCGGCCTCGCTGGGAGCGGCGACCGGGACCGCGGCCAACAACGTCGCGACCTGGCGCGGTGCATTCCAGGGCGCGGTCAAGCGCTGCTTCACGCCCACCTATAACGGCCAGGACGCCGATCAATACGAGGCCGACATCGACATTCCCATGAAGATCGATGGATCGCTGGCATCCGAGCCGATCGTCGTCGCGGTGAGGGGACCGTCGCGGTCGATCGCCCAGGCGGTAGCCGAGAGCGCCAAGCGCGCCATCGTGCAGTGCCAGGTCTATTCGTTCATGCCGAAGCAGCAGTACGAGAGCTGGAAGCTCATTCCGATGACTTTCGGCCTGAAAGATATGTTGTGACATCCGAACAAAAGAATTTTGCAATGAATGACGCCCGATCGATCACCCGCCGCCGCTTCATGACCGTCACCGGATCGGCGCTCGCCATGCTCGGGGGCGGACATGCGTTCGCTCAAGGCCAGCCGCGACTGCGCATCGATCCTACCGAATTCCAGCCGATCCCGATCGCGATCTCCGGCTTCGTGCCGGGCTCGCCGTCCGACGGCGACGTCGGCAACGGCGTCACCCAGGTCATCACCAACAACCTGAAGCGCTCGGGCCTGTTCGCACCGATCGATCAGGCCGCCTTCATCGAGCGCATCAGCAACATCGACGTCGCGCCGCAATTCCAGAACTGGAAGACCATCAACGCGCAGGCCCTCGTCACCGGCCGCATGACGCGGCAGCCGGACGGCCGCCTCAAGGCCGAATTCCGCCTGTGGGACGTGGTCACCGGCCAGCAGCTGGCGGGACAGCAATATTTCACCTCGCCGGAATATTGGCGCCGCATCGCCCACATCATCTCCGACCAGATCTACGAGCGCATGACCGGCGAGAAGGGCTATTTCGACAGCCGCGTCGTGTTTGTCGACGAGACCGGGCCGAAGGAGCGCCGCGTCAAGCGGCTCGCCATGATGGACCAGGACGGCGCCAATGTGCGGTACCTCACCCGCGGCTCCGACCTCGTGCTGACGCCGCGCTTCTCGCCGAACTCGCAAGAGATCACCTACATGGAGTTCGGCCAGGGCGATCCGAAGGTCTATCTCTTCAACATCGAGACCGGCCAGCGCGAGATCGTCGGCAACTTCCCCGGCATGACCTTCGCGCCGCGCTTCTCGCCGGACGGCCAGCGCGTCATCATGAGCCTGCAGCAGGGCGGCAATTCCAACCTGTTCGTGATGGATCTGCGCTCGCGCTCGACCACGCGCCTCACCGACACGCCGGCGATCGACACGTCGCCTTCCTATTCGCCGGACGGCACCCGCATCTGCTTCGAGTCCGATCGCGGCGGCAGGTCGCAGATCTATGTGATGGCGGCGGGCGGGGGACAGGCGCAGCGCATCTCCTTCTCCAAGGACGACACCAACGCCAGCTATTCGACACCGGTGTGGTCGCCGAAGGGCGATTACATCGCCTTTACCCGGCAAGGCGGCGGGCAATTCTCGATCGGCGTCATGAAGCCCGATGGCAGCGGCGAGCGGCTGCTCACCTCCGGCTTCCACAACGAGGGTCCGACCTTCTCGCCCAACGGCCGCGTGCTGATGTTCTTCCGCGATCCCGGTGGCAACGGCGGACCGTCGCTGTACAGCGTCGACATTTCCGGCCGCAACGAGCTGAAGGTGCCGACGCCAGGCTTCGCCTCAGACCCGGCATGGTCCCCGCTATTGTCCTCGACTGCTGGCCAATAAATCGCGTGTTCAGACGCGCGATGTTTCCGAAAAAAAGCGCCGATTTTTTCGCGTTCGGTGGGGAAAGCAAGCTTTCCTTCACCTTGTGCGCGGCAACGCTTGCCTAGTTGCTTGATATTTCAGCAGAATCGAGTTCGCAATTGCCGAAAAACAACTCGACTTTAACGATGTTCCCTCAGAAAGGCTTCACCTGGGCTGGGTAAAAGTACGCTCTAAACAGGACGCGTAATTAGCCAATGCAGCTGGCCGACCAGAAGCAGAGCGATCGAGACGAGCTGGAGCCGATACTCTACGCCGCTCTGATCAACTCTATGGTGCAGAATTTCTGGGCGATCTTCCTGGGCTCGGCCTCCGCGGCCGTGGCCGCGGTCATGACTGCGCTCAAGACCGGCGACGTCTGGCTATGGCCGCTCGCATTTCTGCTGATCGCCATCGGCACTGCGCGCGCGTTCCAGATGCGCGGATACGAGAACCGCGCGCACCCGCTGTCGTTCGAGGAAGCCAAGCATCTGGAGCCGCGCTACTGGTTCGGCGCCCTCAGCTATGCGGCGGTACTCGGCATATGGTCCTTCGTCGTCATCTACAACAACGAGGATCCGGTGGCCGACATGCTCGCTGTCGCCATCGGCATCGGCTACACCGCCGGCGGCGCCGCCCGCAATTACGGCCAGCCCCGGGTGATCCAATGGCACGTCGCGCTCGCCTGCGGTCCGATGTCGCTCGGGCTGCTGCTGCACGGCGGCCCCTACCACGTCGGTCTTGCGATCCTGCTGATGTTCTTCTTCATCGGCTTGAAGAACATCAACCTCAGCCTGCATGCGATCTTCGTCAAGGCGCTGACCTCGAGCTTCCGCGAATCCGCGCTGGCGAGCCAGTTCGACACCGCGCTTAACAACATGCCGCATGGCCTGTGCATGTTTCGCGCCGACCGGCGCCTCGCAGTGATGAACCATCGCTTCGGCGAGCTGATGGGCCTGCCCGAGGACCTGGTCAAGCGCGGCGCCACCGCGGCCGACATCGTGTCGGCCTGCATCGCCGCGGGCTCCATCTCGGCGGAGAGCGGCAACCAGATCCTGGCCGAGATCGCCCATGCGCGGATCTGCGAGATCGTCACCGCCGATCCGGATCTTTCGCGCGGCCGTACCCTGGCCTGGACGTTCCAGCCGATGACCGGCGGCGGCACCGTGCTGCTGCTCGAAGACATCACCGAGCGCACCAACGCCGAAGCCCGCATCAGCCATCTCGCCCGCTATGACGAGCTCACCGCGCTGCCCAACCGGGTCTCTTTCCGCGACGAGATCGAACGGCTGCTGGCCTTTGCCCACCACGCCGAACGGCTCTCGGCGCTGCTGTTCGTCGACCTCGACCAGTTCAAGCAGGTCAACGACACGCTCGGTCATCCCTGCGGCGACCAGCTCCTGTGCGCGGTCGCCAATCGCCTGCGCGAGATGCTGCGGCCCGAGGATTTCGTCGCCCGCTTCGGCGGTGACGAGTTCGTCGTGTTCCAGCAGAACATCTCTTCGGCCGAGGACGCCGCGAGCCTCGCCCGCCGCATCGTCGAGCGCCTGAGCGAGCGCTACCGCATCGACAATCACCTGGTTGAGATCGGCGCCAGCGTCGGCATCGCGCTGACCTCGCCGGACGGCAAGGTCAGCGCCGACACCCTGCTGAAGAACGCCGACATGGCGCTGTACCGCGCCAAGGCCGACGGCCGCGGCACCTTCTGCTTCTTCCGCGACGAGATGGCGGCGACCGTCGAGGCGCGCCGCATCCTCGAACTCGACCTGCGCAAGGCGCTCGCCAACGAGGAGTTCGAGCTGTTCTACCAGCCGCTGGTCAATCTGAAGTCCGGCAAGATCACGACCTGCGAGGCGCTGCTGCGCTGGAATCATCCGGTGCGCGGCACGGTTTCGCCTGTCGACATTATCCCGGTCGCCGAGGACATGGGCCTGATCGTCGATCTCGGCCGCTGGATCCTGCGCCGCGCCTGCATGGAATGCATGAAGTGGCCGGAGAGCGTCAGCGTCGCCGTCAACTTCTCGCCGCAGCAATTCCACCAGCGCGACGTGCTGAGCGAGATCCGCTACGCGCTGGAGGTCTCAGGGCTTCCGGCGCATCGCCTTGAGATCGAGATCACCGAGTCCTCCCTGCTGCGCAACACCCAGCTCACCCACGATATCCTGTCGCAGCTGCATGCGCTCGGCGTGCGCATCTCGCTCGACGATTTCGGCACCGGCTATTCCAGCCTCAGCTATCTGCACAATTTCCCGATGCAGAAGGTGAAGATCGACCGTTCGTTCCTGGAAGGAATCGACACCGACCGGCCGCTCACGCTGCTGCGCGGCGTGGCACGCCTGTCGGCCGACCTCGGCATGGCTGTCGTGGTCGAGGGCATCGAGACCAACGAGCAGCTCGAGCTGATCAGCGCCGACGGCACCGTGTCCGAGGCGCAAGGTTATCTGTTCAGCCGTCCGGTGCCCGCCGTGCGGATGCGCCAGCTCCTCAACGCCTCGCATGGACGGCGCGGCGAGAGCCTGCTCCAGGTCGTGGGCTCGCGCTCCTTCGCCTGATTCCGCTTCCCGAAATCTCCCGTTGTTTCAACTTGTTGCCGGCTACCGTAGTGCTACGGGGGGTTAACCCTAACACTTCGATTGCTTTGCTTCATTGTTAAGAAGCTGTTAATAAATCATCACGCGCGTGGAAGTTGTCCCGCGCGGATGCGGTGTGCGGTGGCGGGTAAGGAGTTGGAATGCAGTCCTCAGCCAGAGCGATCATTTCGGCTGTTGGACGGGGTGCCGAGCTCCTGACCGACGTCGATTATCATCTTGCGGAAACGGCCGCGGAGAAGGAGGAGATCTACAATCTCCGCTATCGCGCCTATCTGCGCGAGGGCGCCGTCAAGGAATCTCCTGATACGCGCGTCACCGACCAGTACGACGAACTGCCGAACGCGTGGACCTTCGGCGTCTATCTCCGGGGCAAGCTCTGCAGCTCGGTGCGCATCAGCGTGCTGACCTCGGAATGGCGCCAGTCCACTTCGGCCGACGTCTTTCCCGATATCCTGCTGCCGCGGCTCGATCGCGGCGAGATCATGATCGACCCGACCCGGTTCGTCGCCGATCCCGACCAGGTCAAGCGCGTCCCCGAATTGCCCTATCTGACGACCCGGCTCGCCTACATGGCGTGCGAGCATTTCCATGCCGATCTCGGCCTTGCGATCGTGCGTCCGGAGCATCAGGCCTTCTACCGGCGGGTGTTCCTGCACGAGACCATTGCCGAGCCGCGGCTGGTCCCCGGTCTCACCAAGCCGTTCGGACTGATGGCGGCGGACTTCCCGACCTTCCGCAGGAAGGTGTTCGAGCGCTATCCGATCATGCGCTCCACCGCCTTCGAGCGGCGGATGCTGTTCGGGCGCGGCGGTCAGCGCCAGGTCCCGCAGCGGCGCGTGCTGGTGGCGGACGCCGTTCACGCCTGACTGAAGGCTGTCGGCAGCAAGGGGCTCAGGCCCAAAATTCAAGCAAAGCCAGCGATTTTGCCGGCTAACGCGGCTTGCCTTCACCCTCGCGCCACATTTACAACCCATTAACCATGACGGTTGCTTTTCGCTGGTTGGGGGCATTTGACCGGCTGTGGCAAGGTTCCGTCAAGGTTGACGGAACGTTCGCTTAACCAACCCCCTGTAGACCGGACAGCAGTGGACTAACGTGAGCGTGGAGGCTCCGGAATGAAACATCCTATGCGTATCCTCCAGGGATTGAAGCTGGCCGCGGTGCTTGCCGTCGCGCTGTCGATGGGCGCCTGCGCCAACAAGAATGCTGCGACGGATGCGATGGCCAATGCGGCGACGCCGGGCAGCCAGCAGGACTTCGTCGTGAACGTGGGCGACCGCGTGTTCTTCGAAAGCGACCAGACCGATCTGACCCCGCAGGCGATCGTGACCCTGGAGAAGCAGGCGCAGTGGCTCCAGACCTATCCGCGCTACTCCTTCACCATCGAGGGTCATGCCGACGAGCGCGGCACCCGCGAATACAACATCGCGCTCGGCGCGCGTCGTGCCCAGTCGGTGCGTTCGTTCCTCGCCTCGCGCGGCATCGATCCGAACCGCATGCGCACGATCTCCTACGGCAAGGAGCGGCCGGTCGCCGTCTGTAACGACATCTCCTGCTGGTCGCAGAACCGCCGCGCCGTCACCGTGCTGAACGCGAGCTCCTGACGCTTCAGTCAGGCGCCGTTCATCTTCAGAAAACGATCATGCCGGCGCCCTCACGGGCGCCGGTTTCGTTTCAGCGATCTGTGACAGAAACCCCTTTGTAGCAGTCACATTTTTGGCGTACTCCACTTCAATGTGTGGCGCGTCGAAGGTTCCGTCGCAGGCCATTTCGCTTTCGTCGTCAGGGCAAGATGTCATCCAGATTTAAGGTTCTTACCGGCTCCGTGGCGACCGCCGCGCTGCTCTCCTTGTGCGCGCCGGTCCTGGCTCAATCGATCTTGGCCCAGACGGATGACGATCCCGAGATGCGGATCGAGCGCCTGGAGAACCAGCTGCGCCAGCTCACCGGCCAGAACGAGGAACTGCAATACCGCAACCGGCAGCTCGAGGAGCGCCTGCGCGCGCTCGAGGGCGGCGCGCAAGTCCAGCCGGGACAGCAGCCGGTCCAGCCCGGCGTCGCGGCCGTACCGCCGGCGCAAATTTCGCCCCCTCAAGGCGCGCCGGCCTATCGCCAGCAGCAGCAGGCCGTGCAACCCAATTACGAGCAGCCGCAGACCGCAGGCCCCGCGCCGATCGTTCAGGAGCAGCCGGCGCCCGGCGCCCCCGGCACGCGCCGCCGCGGCGATGCCTTTGATCCGAACCAGAATCCGAACGCGCCCGGCGCGCCCCGCGCCCTCGGCGGCGGACAGCAGCCGATGTCGGCGGGAGCCGGCGCGCCCGGCGGACGCAATGCCGGCGACCCGCTCGATCTCGCCAATACCAGCCCGCGCTACCAGCAAGGTGTGCCGCCCGCGGCCCAGCCGGGCTATCCGCCGGCCCAGCAGGGCTATCCGGCGCAGGGTGGCGGCGCTGGCCTCACGACCTTGCCGCCCTCGGCGACGCCGCGCGACGAGTTCGACCTCGGCATCGGCTACATGCAGCGCAAGGACTATGCGCTGGCCGAGCAGACCATGAAGAACTTTGCGCAGAAATATCCGAACGACCCGCTGCTCGGCGACGCGCAATACTGGCTCGGCGAGAGCTATTTCCAGCGCCAGCAATATCGCGATTCCGCCGAGGCATTCCTCGCCGTCACCACCAAATACGACAAATCGGCCAAGGCGCCCGATGCGCTGCTGCGGCTCGGCCAGTCGCTCGCCGCGCTGAAGGAGAAGGAGGCCGCCTGCGCCGCCTTCGGCGAGATCGGCCGCAAATATCCGCGCGCCTCCGCCGGCGTCAAAGCCGCGGTCGACCGCGAGCAGAAGCGGGTGAAGTGCTGATCCGCTGACAAGGCGGATGGCATTGCGCTAAACAGTCGATCCATCCGTGGACGATTGCAGCGTCATGTCAGACGACGACAATTCACCGATCTCGGCGCGCGCGGCGAAGCAACTCTTCGCTGATCTCCGCGGCGCGCCGGCCCTGGTGCTCGCGGTCTCCGGCGGGCCCGACTCCGTCGCGCTGATGTGGCTCGCGGCGCGCTGGCAGCGCAGTTTTTCGCGCGGTCCTCGTCTGCTCGTTGTCACCGTCGATCACGGCCTGCGGCCGGAGGCGGCGCGCGAGGCGCGCGAGGTCAAGCGGCTTGCGGCCGAGCTCGGCCTGCCGCACCGGACCCTGCGCTGGCGGGGCGCCAAGCCGAAGACTGGACTGCCTGCAGCCGCGCGCGAGGCGCGCTACCGCCTGCTGACGCAAGCGGCGCGCGCCGCCGGCGCGAGCCATGTGGTGACCGCCCACACCCGCGACGACCAGGCCGAGACCCTCCTGATGCGCATGCTTCGGGGCAGCGGGCTTGCAGGACTGTCGGCGATGGCACAGCTGACGGAGCGCGACGGCATCGTGCTGGCGCGTCCGCTGCTCGACATCCCGAAGTCGCAGCTGATCGCGACCTTGAAGCGGGCGAAAGTCGCCTTCGCCGACGATCCCACCAACCGCGACACGGCCTTCACCCGGCCGCGGCTGCGCGCGCTGCTGCCGCAGCTCGCAGCCGAGGGCGGCGACAGCAGGAGCCTTGCACGGCTCGCGGGCAGGCTGTCGCGCGCCAATGCGGCGGTCGAGGTGCTGGTCGATGGTGCCGAGCGGTTTCTTCAATTGCGGGCGCGCGGCGATGCGCCGCAGGTGGGCGTTCGCAGCTTCGAGGCCGACGCCTTTGCCCTCCTGCCGGAGGAAGTCCGCCTGCGCCTCCTGCTGCGCGCCATCAATGCCCTCGGCCATGAAGGGCCGGCGGAACTCGGCAAGGTCGAAACTTTGTTGTCCGTGCTCGATCAGGCCCTGGCTCTGGGTCCCCGCGCAGCCGCAAATGGCCGATCGGTCCTGAAGCAGACCCTTGCGGGAGCCTTGATCAGCCTTGCCGGCGGGCGTATCCACATCGCGCCTGCGCCGGCGCGGCGGCCCCGAAAGGGGACTAGAAGGGCGGATGAGGGCGGATCATGACACCGGCCGCTTCCGCATGCCGCCGTCAGGACACCTTAACCAGGCAGGAAAAACCCGGCTTCCGGCGCCATTATTTCAGCGGGAATCGCTCTAAGATGGGCTAAATAGTCCCATCTCGTTCCCTTGGCAGCGGGCGGGGCGGCACCTAAATTGTATGCGTCTAACGATGAGGATTCCTTGGGGATTTCCTCGAATTGCCCCAAGTCACTGGGTCGAGTAACTCCTGAAGGATCAGGGCCGCGATCCGCGCGACCACGAAGGAAGATCGATGAACGCCAATCTGCGCAACTTCGCCCTCTGGGTCATCATTGTCTTGTTGCTGTTGGCATTGTTCACGCTCTTCCAGAATCCGGGTCAGCGCGCCTCCTCGCAGGACATCGCCTTCTCCCAGCTGCTGAGCGAAGTTGACCGCGGCAATGTGCGCGACGTCGTGATCCAGGGCCCGGACATCCACGGCACCTTCACCAACGGCTCCAGCTTCCAGACCTATGCGCCGAACGACCCGACGCTGGTCAAGCGCCTCTATGACAGCAAGGTCCAGATCACCGCGAAGCCGCCGGGCGACAACGTGCCCTGGTTCGTCTCGCTGCTGGTCTCCTGGCTGCCCTTCATCGCGCTGATCGGCGTCTGGATCTTCCTGTCGCGCCAGATGCAGGGCGGCGCCGGCAAGGCCATGGGTTTTGGCAAGTCGCGCGCAAAAATGCTGACCGAAGCGCATGGCCGCGTCACCTTCGAGGACGTCGCCGGCGTGGACGAGGCCAAGCAGGACCTGCAGGAGATCGTCGAATTCCTCCGCGACCCCGGCAAATTCCAGCGCCTCGGCGGCCGCATTCCGCGCGGCGTGCTGCTGGTCGGCCCTCCCGGCACCGGTAAGACCCTGATCGCGCGTGCGGTCGCGGGCGAAGCCAACGTGCCCTTCTTCACCATCTCCGGTTCGGACTTCGTCGAGATGTTCGTCGGCGTCGGCGCATCCCGCGTCCGTGACATGTTCGAGCAGGCCAAGAAGAACGCGCCCTGCATCATCTTCATCGACGAAATCGACGCCGTCGGCCGTCACCGCGGCGCCGGTCTCGGCGGCGGCAATGACGAGCGCGAGCAGACGCTGAACCAGCTGCTGGTCGAGATGGACGGCTTCGAGGCCAACGAGGGCGTGATCCTGATCGCCGCGACCAACCGTCCCGACGTGCTCGATCCCGCGCTGCTTCGTCCGGGCCGCTTCGACCGTCAGGTCGTGGTGCCGAACCCCGACGTCGTCGGCCGCGAGCAGATCCTCAAGGTCCACGTCCGCAAGGTTCCGCTGGCCCCGGATATCAACCTCAAGACCATCGCGCGCGGCACTCCGGGCTTCTCCGGCGCCGACCTGATGAACCTGGTCAACGAGGCTGCGCTGACCGCCGCCCGCCGCAACAAGCGGATGGTGACGCAGGCCGAGTTCGAGGAGGCCAAGGACAAGGTGATGATGGGCGCCGAGCGCAAGTCGCTCGTCATGACCGAGGAAGAGAAGCTGTTGACGGCCTATCACGAGGGCGGCCACGCCATCGTCGGCCTCAACGTGCCCGCGACCGATCCGATCCACAAGGCGACCATCATCCCGCGCGGACGTGCGCTGGGCATGGTCATGCAGCTGCCCGAGCGCGACAAGCTGTCGATGTCGCTGGAGCAGATGACCTCGCGCCTCGCCATCATGATGGGCGGCCGCGTCGCCGAAGAGCTGATCTTCGGTCGCGAGAAGGTGACCTCGGGTGCCGCCTCCGACATCGAGCAGGCCACGCGCCTCGCCCGGATGATGGTGACGCGCTGGGGCCTGTCGGAAGAGCTCGGCACCGTCTCCTATGGTGAGAACCAGGACGAGGTCTTCCTGGGCATGTCGGTCTCGCGCACGCAGAACGCTTCTGAAGCGACCGTGCAGAAGATCGACTCCGAGATCCGCCGTCTGGTCGAGGAAGGCTACAAGGAAGCGACCCGCATCCTCACCGAGAAGCACGCCGACCTCGAAGCACTCGCCAAGGGCCTGCTCGAGTTCGAAACGCTCTCCGGCGACGAGATCGTCGACCTGCTCAAGGGCAAGAAGCCGAACCGCGAGTCCGTGCTCGAGCCGACCACCCCGCGCGCCTCCGCCGTGCCCCCGGCCGGCAAGTCGCGCCCGCGGCCCGATCCGGATCCCGGCCTGGAGCCGCAGCCGCAGGCATAATGCAAGCGGCATAGTGAATTGAAAAACGCGGCGGCAACGCCGCGTTTTTTGTTGGTCTCGTCATTGCGAGCGCAGCGAAGCAATCCAGGCTGTCACCGCGGAAAGGCTCTGGATTGCTTCGCTGCGCTCGCAATGACGATGTGGATGCAGCTCCGCTTTAACGACGCGGCACCGGCCTCGTAGGGTGGGCAAAGGCGCGTAGCGCCTTGCCCACCATCTCTCGGCGGTCATGAGAGAAGTCGTGGGCACACTGTCGCTTTGCCCACCCTACGATATCTCACTTCGCCGCAGCTCTCGGCGTATCCCGCCGCTCCAGAAAACGCAGCACGTCCTCGTTGAACTGCTCCGGATCCTGCAGGAACGAGAAGTGGCTGACCTCCGGCTGGATCAAGAGGCCGGCGCCGGGAATGTTCGCCGCCATGAACTCTGTGTTCTCGCGCTTGATCGCCTCGTCGTGGTCGCCGTCCACGATCCAGGTCGGCACCTTGATTCCCGCAAGGTCCGAGGCCGTCCATTTCGGCTGGCTCTCCCACATCTTGGTGATCTCGTCGACGAAGCTCTTGTACTGCGTCGGCGTCGGCGAGAGGCGCTTGTACTCTTCGCCCGCCCGCGCGATGTAGGCGTTGAAGACCTCGCTCGCCGCAATGTCGGCGACGCCTGATGGATCGGAGTTCGCTGCAAACGCGAACAGCCTGCTCACCCGCTCCGGATGCTTCATGGCGATGTCGAGACCGATGATCGCCCCGTCGCTCCAGCCGACGATCGCCGCCTTCTTGATCTCTAAGTGATCGAGCAGTCCGATCACGTCCGATGCCATCCGATCATAGCCATAGGGCTCCTGGTTGCGGCTGCTGCGCCCGTGTCCGCGGCTCTCCATGACGATGACCTGATAATGCCGTTGCAGCGCGCGGACCTGATGCCCCCAGTAATTGGCGTTGGCGAGACCGCCATGCAGCAACAGCACGGGCTCGCCCCGGCCGAACACGGCGTACCAGACCTTGATGCCGTTGACCGGCGCAAAGCCGCTCTGCGCCGCCTTGGGCAAGGTCGGCGTCGGCGGCAGGTTCAGCCATCGCGGTGCCGCGTGCGCCGTGCTGATCGAGACGGCGATGAGCAATGCGGCGAAGAGATTGCGAACTATCATGATGCGCCTTCCTGTTCGATCGTCGGATATTAGCGCATTGCGACGCCGGCGCGTCAGTCTCGAGGCCGCGTCGCACCGAGACGTGAACACGGCAGAACTCGCTGGCCCTGCGGAGATGGATCATTCGCCGCGTTCCGCAAACAAACGACTCTTTCTGCATTCGAACGGCGACATTGCGCCCCGCCGCGCGTATCGGGCGCCTCTAGCTTGTCCGGCGCACCATGTCGATCCACTTCCTGCCGCACCGGCCGCACGATGCACCGGCCCATGATGGAGATCGACCATGACTGGATTCAAGACTTTCGCTGCCGTGGCCTTGTTGTCGGCCCTGACCGCAACCACCGCCTACGCGCAATCCGGCTTTGCAAGCAGCCACCCGGATACGTACGAGGCGGAGAACCCCAATCGCAACCTGAATGGCACGCTGACGCCTGCAGGCCGGCTGGGCCTCGAGCTGCCGGACGGCGCAGCTCCTGCGCAAGGCGTGGACAACGTGGTGGCTCGCGCGGATGGCTCGCGGTCTTGCGCCGAGCGCTATCGTTCCTTCGACCCGGCAACGGGCACCTACCTGGGCTTCGACGGCAGCCGCCATCCCTGCAGGTAATGCGGCGCGCAAATCACCGATCCGGCTACAGGACGTAGCAAGCCGTAGGGTGGGCAAGGGCGCCCCTGCGCCGTGCCCACCATCTCTCGGCAGTCGCGACACACGTGGTGGGCACGCCTAGCGCTTTGCCCACCCTACGATCGCTGTTCCAGACCGGGGCGATCGTGTCGCGGGCCTTTGCCCGCCATTTACCATCAGCCGGTGTGCCAATTCTGGAACGCCGATTCATCCGCCATTAGCGTTTGTGGTTTAGCTCTGCTGCTGTCCGTCTTCATCGCTCTGCGAGCCGGGCGGGCGCTTTCAGGACGGATGGCCGGCACGGCGCTCAACCGAGGCTGATCCGCAGCGGTCGCTTTCACCGGCACTCGAATGGCAGACGTCAACGTCACTTCCGACATGATCGGCCGCCATCGCGCGGTCGGCGCCTCGAACTTCTGGGTCGAGATATTTTCGGTCGCCGTCTTCGCGTCGGCGGTGTCGGTGTTGCGGACGGGTTTCGTCTTCGGTCTCACCAACAATCTCTATCATCTGCCGATCGTTGCCGGTCTCTACAATGAGCCGCAATATGCGGATGACCGGTTCATCCAGTCGCTGCGCTATTTCGCGTCCGGTGTCTGGCTGATCCTGAGCGGCGTCGAACGATACTTTGACAACGTTCCGCTGCTGTTCCTGGTTCTGTTCTTCCTGTCCCGGCTGCTCAGCTTTGTCGGGTTTCTATGCTGTGCCTCGTTGCTGGGAGTCACCGAACAACGCGACAGGGTCGTCTTCAGCCTGATCCTCTGCTTCGTCGCCTTTCTCGACGGCTACAGCTACGCCGGCTCCGGTGGCCTCTTCATCAACACCTTCACCCATTCGGAGATGGCGAATGGTGTGGCCCTGCTGGCGATCTACTTTGCCGCCCGGGGCCGCTTCACCGCGGCGGCGATTGCTGTCGGGATCACGTTCTTCATCAACGCCTTCTTTGCAGTCTGGCTCGTGCTGCCGTTGGCGCTGATCGGGATACACTTCCTGTTGCAGCGGAACATGACAATCGGCGAGCTCTCGTCCCGGGTGCTGATCGGCCTGGCCCTGTGTCTGCCGTTGGCTTTCGCGGTGCTTTACGGTTTCCTCGCCAATCCGGAGTTCGGTCGTCCGTTCGGCATCGATTATGCCGACTTCCTCCGTCAGTATTTTCCTGGCCACATGCTGATCGACTCGATGGCGCCGAGCGAAATCGTGGGCCTCCTGGCCGTCACCGCCATCGGAGCGCTGGCGTTTTTCGCGCTGAGGCAGGCCGCTGCGGAATTGCGGGTGGCCTATGTGGGCGCAATCCTGGTCTATCTGATCGGCGTCGTCGTTCCCTTCGTCACGCGATCGCCGTTCATCCTCAACCTTCATTTCCTGCGATCGAGCACGGTCATTCATCTTCTGGCCGGCCTTGCGATCGCAGCATTGGCGACGAAGTGGTTGCGGCGAGGCAAGGATGCGACTTTCCTTCCCACCTGTCTCATCGTGCTGTTCCTGAGCTTCGACGGCTGGGGCAGCCTGGCCTTCGTCGTCGCCGCTCTGGTGTATGCGCTTCGAACGATGGAATCGGGACCTGCGCCATCCTATCAGCGCGCCACGGGCCATCTGGTGCTCGCCGCGACTGTTTTCGTTGCCTACCCGTTCGCGATCCGAACCGACTTCAACTTCAACCGGATCTGCAACGAGGCCATCGAAGAGTGGGGCGCCGTCGGCGCATGGGCGCGCAACAACACGCCCTTGAACGCCATGTTCCTCACCCCAAGGAGGCCGGGACTTGACGGCTCGGAGGTGAGCACCGCCGACATGGCGCTCGATCGCGCCAGCGTGTTTGAATACGTCTCGCACCGCCGTGTCTGGATCGATCACAAGCGCGGCGGAACCTCGATGTGGATGCCGTCCTATTACCAGACGTGGCGAAGCAGGTTGACCGATGTCGACGGCCTGAATTCGCTCGACGAGCGCCTCGCCTATGCATCGCGCAATGGCATCGGCTATGTCATCGATATCTGCCAGAGCCCGGACGCGCAGAGCGGCGCGCTCTATCGAACGCAACGGCTCTGCGTATTTTCCGCGGGCGCGGGCGAGCCGACTGCGCGGAAGGACGCTTCGTCGGTGACAGAGCGATCTCCCGATTGATCACCGGGCCTCGCGTTCGCGAGCCGGCGCGGCAAGCTCAACGATCGATGGACGCGCAGTCCGTGCATGGGATCGTTACGGAGCCGTGGCGTCCTCGCGCACATGGATCACCGCGATATTGTCCGCATAGATCCGCTTCCAGCCCTTGAGGTGATCGAGGATCTGGGGGCCCGGCGCATCGGCGGCCAGCAGCGTTGCGTCGATCTTGTACTCCTCGAGCAGGCGGGGCAGCAGCTCGGGCTTCTTCCCTTCGGTCGCCTTGAAGAAGTCCATCACGAATTTCTCGCCATAGAGCTCGGCGCGGCCGTCGACGAACACCGGGATGTCGCGCCCGATCAGGTAGCCGCCGAACCTGTAGGCGTTGAAGATGCGCTGCGCTCCACGCTTCTCGAGCAGGTCGGTCGCCGCAACCGGCGTCTGGTCCATCGTGAAGGTGAAGCGGTGGTGCGACATGAAGATCGAGGTCGAGGTCCAGCTTGCGGCCACGATCATCAACGCGCCCGCTGCGGTCACGTACCGGGCAGGCCAGCTCTCACCCGTCTGCGCATCGGCTTGCTGCAGGGACGATCTCTCGCCGAGCGGCTTGGCCAGCACTAGCGGCACCAGGAAGGCAAAGGCCTCGATGCTCCGGACATGGCTGAGCGCCATCCAGGTCAGCAGCAGGATCATCAGGATGCGCGGCGGCGACAGTGTCAGGCCGCGATAGAGCCCGAGCGCGATCAGGCCGAGCAGCGCGCCTTCGAACGCGGTGAAGGTTGCGAAGTTGGCCGGTGACCATTCGGAAATGACCGTGAGCAGCTCGCCGAGATTGAGGATGTTGGTCGCACCCAGCAATGTGCGCCAGCCATAGGGCGTGACACAGCACGCGGCCAGTGCGGCAACGCCGAACAGGAACCAGCGCAGCAGCAGCCGGACCTGCTTGCCGGACTCCATGCCCCACAACGCCACGAACGACATCGGGCCGATCAGCGCGAGGCCCAGCACGAAGCCGCCATGCAGGTTCGCCCACAGCGACATCAGCGGCAGCCAGTACCATGACGGCGTGCCCTTGCGATCGGCTGCCGCCATCAGCATGCCGACCCATGCGATCATCACGGGCAGCGCCAGCATGTGCGGCCGCGCCAGGATGTGATGCAGCGACAGCACGACCGCCAGCATCGCGAACAGCACCGAGCGCGGCATCTCCAGATGGGCGTCGAGCAGATAGACGAGGATCGCTGCCGACAATGCGACCGCGGCCGCGGTGAGGATCACCGGGCCGGCCCAGCCCCATTGCGTATAGGACAGCGCGAACGCGACCTGCGACAACCATGACGTCGAAACCCAGGGCGCCCCGGGCCGCGTGAAGGAATAGAAGTCGGTGGTGGGGAGGGCATGGTGGTCGAGAATCCATTGCCCGATCTTGATCTGCCAGAACGAGTCGGAGTCCTGAAGCAGCGTATCGCCGACACAGAGAAAGAAGAGATACGCACCCGCTCCGACGCAGAGCGGCACCAGCGCACGCGCGCGGTTCTGTACTGCGATGCTGCTCTCAAAGGAAAGGGACATGCCGCCTCGTCGTCCTGCTTGTTCTTGTCGGATTGGCGAGCGGCATTCGACCACGTCGGTCATAACTTCGGGTAAACCGCGGCGACTGTGCGATGTCGTTACAATTTAACGGATTGTTTTCAATTCCGGTTTACCATCGGCGAATACTCGCAAACCGCTGTTTGTTTCCGCAGTCGAATTAACTGCGGCGCAATTCTTTGTCCCTAGGTTCGGTTCCATGGTCGGGCGGCGCTGGGAAGCCGAAGAGACCAGACCACTTGTAGCCTTGTGTACTTTTTGGGAGCACTCTATGAAGAACCTCGTTGCGCGTTTCGTGAAGGATGAATCCGGCGCCACCGCGATCGAATACGGCCTGATCGCTGCCGGCATCGCGCTCGCGATCATCACCGTCGTCAACAACCTCGGCAGCACGCTGAACACCAAGTTCGGCTCGATCTCGTCCAGCCTCAAGTAAGGCCGAACGACCTGGGAATTCTGAGAGCCTCGTCTTCGACGGGGCTCTTTTCTTTTGGGCGGACGCCATCATTTCCGAGCCCGCGCATTCATCACCGTCACCCTGAGGTGGCCGCGAAGCGGCCCTCGAAGGGCGACGGCCCGGCTGCATCTCGGCCGTTCATCCTTCGAGGTTCTCCATGGGACGCGTTGCGCCCCATGGCTCGCACCTCCAGCGATAACGGCTTCGCCGTTACGCGGGGATGACGGAATGGAAGCTAGCGATCGTAGGGTGGGCAAAGTGCCACCGAGCTCGAAGCCCCCGTAGGGTGGGCAAAGCGTAGCGTGCCCACCATCCGCAGATGATGGGGCACGTCGCATCCACACCGTCATTGCGAGCGGAGCGAAGCAATCCAGACTGCCTGCGCGGAAAGACTCTGGATTGCTTCGCTCCGCTCGCAATGACGGGAGGCGTCAGCGTGCCGTCACTTCGATCTCAGTTGCAGAGAGATGGTGGGCACGTCGCTTCGCGCCTTTGCCCACCCTACGGCAGCGTGCTTGTGACGGCGACGAGTGCCCCGCTATTCCGCAAGGCTGGGCTGCCACACCGGCGGCAGCGCAGGTTCGGCGGACACCGGTGCCGCGCGCCCGAGCCGTTCAACACAAAGCTTCGTCACCCAGATCGACGCTGCGGCAAGCGCGATGCCGCCGGCGACGTCGATGAGGTAATGCGCGCCGATCGCCGGCGTCGCCGCGATCATCAGCAGATTGAGCGCGGCCGCGATTGCGCCGATGCCGCGCACCGGCCACAGCGCCCACATGTAGAGCACGGCGGATGCGGCGTGAAAGCTCGGAAACGAGACGATGCCGGAGAGGAAGAACAGCCGCAGCTCATGCAGGCTGCCGTCGCGCAGCGCGAGGATGTCGCGCAGCTGCCCGGCATAGACCGCGGTGTTGATCTCGGGGAAATGCGCGGCCGGCAATTGCAGCCCGTAATAGGTGCCGATCGCCGGCACCATTGCGGAGACGGCGATGGTGACAGCGAGCGCGAGGCTCATCGCGAGCATGAACACCTGCAGCCGCACATAACGTGCCGTCAGCGTCAGCACGACGGGAACGCCGAGCAGCGGCCATTTGATCAGCCCGTAGCCGCGCGCCAGGACGTCCGCCAGCCAGGGATGGTCGTTGACGAAGCGCGCGATCGGTTCGGGATCGAGGCCGAGCGCGCGGTCGATCGCCAGCAGCGCCTCGTCCTGGAGCGGCCAGTTCATCTTGCCCGCGACGTAGCTCAGAGGTCCGACGATGGCGCAGGTGAAAATGACCTGTCCGATCGTGCCGAGCGAGAACACCAGCTTCGGATCGGCAAGCTCGCCCTTGGTCAGCTGGTGGCCACAGGCGATGCCGACCAGGATGGCCGCGATTGCCACCGTGATGCTGTAGGCGACGGGCTCGAGGCTCAGACCGGTCGCGGGGAGGCCAATCGCCAGCAGGCCGCCCATGGCAACGATGGGAAGCCAGTTCAGATTGAAGAGCCGCCAGGCGGTTCGGGCGTCCGAATCGAGCATGCTGCACCGAGCGAAAGCATGATCCGGACCCGGAGGGCCGCGTCAGCGCAACGTGCGAAGCGGTTTTCCGAGAAGATCATGCGTAAACTTGAGGATCGCAGTCCGGCGGTAAGGTCGCGGACCTGCTTTAAGATGACGGTAACAATCGTGGTTAGCCGTCTATCAACCGGCACTCGCACTTTGCGCATTTGTCGCCTGCGGCTTTGGCGTGACGCTTGACGCAAATGCATCTTGTCATCCCCCCTGAATAGTTGTTCAGTCCTTGCGGGGCGATTTGCAAGCGAATTGCGTGACGAAGCGTTCGGCCGCAGGGCGTGCGGACGGCGTGTGTGGGACAGGAAGCGCGCCATGGTTTATCGGCGGACGCATCAAGTGGTTAAGCGCCTTGCGGCCCGGCGCAGTGCGATACTGGCGGCGGCGCGGGAGGCGGCGGCGGAAGGCGGGATGGCTGCGGTGCAGATCGCGCCGGTCGCGGTCCGGGCCAATGTCGCTGCCGGCACGGTCTATCGCTACTTCCCCTCCAAGGCCGAGCTGATCTCCGAATTGATCGCCGAGGTCTCCCGGGACGAGCTCGCGGCGATCCGCCGGGCGGCCGACGCCGCGCCGGGCCCGTCCTCGGCGCTGGCCGCGGCGGTCACCACGGTGGCGGTCCATACCCTGTCGCAGCGGCGGCTGGCCTGGGGCATCCTGGCCGAGCCTGTTGATGTTGACGTCAGCGCCTCCCGGCTTGCCAGCCGGCGCGAGATCGCTGGCGAGATCGCCGCGAGGATCGATGCGGCCGTGCGTGCCGGCCATTTGCCGGCGCAGGATACCGCCCTTGCCGCCACCGCGCTGCTGGGGGCGCTGCATGAGGCTCTGGTCGGGCCGCTCGCGCCCGACAATCTCGAAGATCCCGTCAAGATGCGCGATGCAGTGCAGACCGTGACGCTGCTGGCGCTGCGCGCCGTCGGGGTCATGGACGCCCGCGCCCGTGGCCTCGTGGTCCAGCAGACGCTGCTGCCGACCACGAAGGCGCTGGTCGGGGCGTAAAATCGCGCAGCGACAGAGGTCGCGCCCCGATCGCGCTCAGGTCATTGCCTGAGCGTGCCTTTTCGTGAAACCCCAGCCTATCAGCCGGACCGGCCGGCTACTGTGCATGGGGTTGTTTTCCGACTTTTTTGTTTGGCCGCGCTGGCGGGGCCTAAATGTTGGCGTCGCCCTCGGGGCCGACCGAGGCGATGCGCACCATGTTGGTGGTGCCGGGGATGCCGAGCGGCACGCCGGCGACGATGATCACGCGCTGGCCGGCGCGGACGAAGCCGTCCCGGAAGGCGATCTGGCCGGCGCGGCTCACCATGTCGTCCTGGTCGCGCGCGTCTTCCGCCACCACGCAATGCACGCCCCAGACGACGGCGAGCCGGCGGCCGGCGGTGATGTTCGGCGTGATCGCCACGACCGGCGGCTTCGGCCGCTCGCGCGCCACGCGCACGGCCGTCGAGCCCGAGCTGGTCCAGCAGATCAGGGCCGGCAGGTCCAGCGTCTC
Organism: Bradyrhizobium huanghuaihaiense; assembly: GCF_025200885.1. NCBI lineage: Bacteria > Pseudomonadati > Pseudomonadota > Alphaproteobacteria > Hyphomicrobiales > Nitrobacteraceae > Bradyrhizobium > Bradyrhizobium huanghuaihaiense. The sequence goes on from NZ_CP104172.1 coordinate 1,939,864, forward strand.
GGCGATCTGCCGCGCGGCGTCGGCGATGGCGTCGCCCGCGGTGGATTCCGGCGCCGGGCGCTGGGCGGTGATCACCGAGCGATAGGTCGGGTCGCGCTCGACCTCCTCGCCGATGCGGTTCATGGTCGAGACCGCCTCGACCGGGAATTTGCCGGCCGCCGATTCCGCCGACAGCATGATGGCGTCGGCGCCCTCATAGACGGCGGTGGCGACGTCGGAGACTTCGGCGCGGGTCGGCACCGGCGACTGGATCATCGATTCCAGCATCTGGGTCGCGATCACCACCGGCTTGCCGGCGCGGCGCGCCATCCGCGTCATCTGCTTCTGCAGGCTCGGCACGCGCTCCAGCGGCAGCTCGACGCCGAGGTCGCCGCGCGCCACCATCAGCGCATCGGAGGCCTCGATGATGTCGGCGAGGCGGTCGATCGCCTGCGGCTTCTCGATCTTGGCCATCACGGCGGCGCGGCCGCGGATCATCTTCTTGGCCTCGATCACGTCGTCGGCGCGCTGCACGAAGGACAGCGCGATCCAGTCGACGCCGGTGACCAGCGCCGCCTCGAGGTCGGCGCGGTCCTTCGGCGTCATCGCCGAGACCGGCAGGTCGGTGTCGGGCAGGCTGACGCCCTTGCGGTCGCTCATCTTGCCGCCGACCACGACGCGCGTCACCGCGTGCTCCTTCGAGGTCTCCTCCGCGATCAGCCGCACCTTGCCGTCGTCGAGCAGCAGCGCATGGCCCGGCCTGAGCGCGGCCAGGATCTCCGGATGCGGAAGGTTGACGCGGGTCGCATCGCCCGGCGCCTTGTCGGAATCGAGGGTAAAGGTCTGCCCGTTCTGGAGCTGGACCGCGCCCTCGGCGAAGGCGCCGAGCCGGAGCTTGGGGCCTTGCAAGTCGACCAGGATGCCGATCGGGCGGCCGTAGCTGCTCTCGACATTGCGGATCGTCGCCACCAGCTCCCGCATCTTGTCATGCGGGGTGTGGCTCATGTTGATGCGGAACAGGTCGGCGCCGGCCTCGAACAGGCGGCGGATCATTGCGAGGTCCGAAGAGGCAGGTCCCAGGGTCGCAAGAATCTTGATACGGCGAAGACGCCTCATGGCTTATTTCCGGAAGGGGGTGGCAGGCCGGGCGAGCCCGGGGGCGTAGCACCGGGCGGGACATTGGGCAAACCCGGAACGCCGCCCGGGCCAACCGGTCCGGGCAGGCCAGGCACGCGCTGCTGCGCCGGCTGTTCGTTGGCGTCGGTGAGCTGCACCGTCCAGGCGCGCTGCTCGCCGGTATCGACCTCGAAATAGCCGGTGCGGTCATAGCCGCGTGCCAGGCAGTCCTCGGTGCCGCGGATGGTGAACTCCTTGTCGCGCGAGCACATGAAGGCCTGGCCCGACCATTCGCCGCCGCGGTCATAGTCGATGGCGTAGATGTAGTAATAGCGGGCGACCAGCGTGCCCCGCAGCAGCGTCTCGCAGGAGCGGGACGAGATGTTCCACCAGCCCTCCGTGGTCCAGCCTTCGGCGTCCTTGTAGCCGAGCGCGATGCCGACCCGGCTCGAGGTGTTGTTGCAGAGGCGGAAATCGGCCGAAGCCGGGTTGCTCCACAGGCACAGCAGGGCGACCACCAGCACCGGGACCAACCGGGCGAGCAGGCGAAGAGGGAAGCGGGGAGATTCGGCGATCATTGTCGCGGAACGTATACCAGATGATTGACGATTTGGCGTAGGGCCGGGGAACCGCCCCAAAGCCGAGCTCCGGCCCGTTTGCGCCGTGATATGGCAAAATCTGTGACAGGCCCCCACCTGATCCCGTAAGGGTGACGATGTCTTAGGGCCAGCCGAGGGATCCAGCTATGGCAATCGACGACAAAACCAGAACGGAGCTCGAGGCGGCCGCTTTCCGGCGCCTGGTCGACCATTTGAAGACGCGGACGGACGTCCAGAACATCGACCTGATGAATCTGGCCGGCTTCTGCCGCAATTGCCTGTCCAACTGGCTCAAGGACGCCGCAGACGCGCAAGGGGTCGCCTTGAGCAAGGACGAGAGCCGGGAGGCCGTCTACGGCATGCCCTACGAGACCTGGAAGGCGAAGTACCAGGGCACGGCCACGGCTGAGCAGCTCGAGGCGATGAAGAAGGTCCATCCCCACGGGCACTGAACGGCCCCGGGCGGCAATCGCCTGAGTCGCACCACACAACAGCTTTCTTCAGGCCGCCGCAGGAAGGTGTGGGCGCGCTGTGGACGAGCGCGATGCTTGCTTGAACGCTGGGGGCGCTAACGCTTAAGGGTCTACCCAGCACGCGCGGTGAGGATGCCGGCGTCACCTCGTTTTGCCAGTTCCATTGGGAGTACCAAGATGGCCACCTCCGCCGCCGTCCGCGACGATGAGCCCGCGACGAAATTTGCCAAGGACCAGCTCAAATCCATCATCGAGCGCATCGAGCGGCTGGAGGAAGAGAAGAAGGCGATCTCCGACGACATTCGCGACGTCTATGCCGAGAGCAAGGGCAACGGCTATGACGTCAAGGCGCTGCGCACCATCGTGCGCCTGCGCAAGCAGGACCCCAACGAGCGCGCCGAGGCCGAGACCATTCTCGAGACCTACATGCAGGCGCTGGGGATGCTCTGAAGGCGGCAGAACCGCCCTCCTCCGTAAGAGTACCTCGCCAGGCCGCAATTTGCGGGGCCCGCGCTTGGGCAAAATCGGCGCGTCTGCTAGAATGCTCGGCAAAGGGACCGAGCTATGGATGTGCCTGGACCAGAGCGCAGGCTCGCCGCGGTCCTCGCGGCTGACATGGTCGGCTTTAGTCGGCTCATGGAGGTCGACGAGGGTGGCACGCTCGCGCGCCTCAAGACCCACCGGATCGAGCTCATCGATCCGGCGATCGCCAAAAATCACGGCCGCATTATCAAGACGACGGGCGACGGCCTGCTCGTCGAATTCCATAGCGTCGTCGACGCCGTGTTGTGCGCTGCTGAAATTCAGAGCCGGATGGGGCGTCGCAACGCCGATGTCCCGCCGCCGCGATGGATCCAATTCCGCATCGGTATCAATCTGGGCGACGTGATCGTCGATCAGAACGACATCTTCGGCGACGGTGTCAACGTCGCGGCACGGCTGGAGGCACTGGCCGAGCCTGGAGGCATCTGCATCTCCAGCGCGGTGCGCGACCAGTTGGGCGAGCGCCTCGATGGCGTCGCGTTCGAAGATATCGGCGAGCAGAACGTCAAGAACATCGCGCGCGCCATCCGCGTCTACCGGATTCGATTGGAGGATGGGTCGGCAAGCGCGCCAGCCGGCACGACGGCCGCTGCAAAGGCGACCGGCAAGTCGAAGAAGCCGTCAATCGCCGTGCTGCCCTTCGCCAACATGAGCGGCGATCCGGAGCAGGAGTTCTTTGCGGACGGTTTGACCGAGGACATCATCACCGAACTTTCCCGCTTCCACGACCTGCTGGTGATCTCGCGCAACTCGACCTTCGTGTACAAGGGAAAGTCGGTCAAGGTTCAGGACGTTGGCCGCGAATTCGGTGTCGACTACGTTATCGAGGGAAGCGTGCGAAAGGCCGGGGATCGCGTCCGCGTCACCGTGCAGCTGATCGATGCGGAGACGGATCGGCATATCTGGGCCGAACGCTATGACGGCGAGCTCAAGGACATCTTCGCCATCCAGGACGAGATGACGCGTGCGATCGCCGCCACGTTGCCCGGCCGTGTCGAGGCGGCGACGCACGATCGGGCGAACCGCAAGCCGACGGACAACATGGCGGCCTATGAATGCGTGCTGGCCGCAAAGGTTTTGCACCATCGCTCCAATCGCGAAGACAATGCGCGGGCGCAGCTTCTGCTCAACCGGGCGCTCGAACTCGACGCGAACTATGCGCACGCGCATGCGTGGAAGGCGTGCGTCCTGGGCCAGACCTGGGTCTATAGCTGGTGCGCGGATCGCGACGCTACCTTTGAGCAGGTGGCTTCAGAGCTGGAAACCGCGCTGGGCCTCGACGACAATGACAGCGACGTCCACCGCATCCTCGCGGCGCTCAATCTGAATCGCGACGACCATGACAAGGCCACCTATCATCAGGAACGCGCGCTCGCGCTCAACCCGAATTATGACCTCGTGGTGGTGCAGCAGGGCGAACTGCTGACCTGGCTGGGCAGGCCGGAGGAGGGCATCGACTGGATCAAGAAGGCGATGCGGCTCAACCCGTATCACCCGGAACGATTCTGGAGCCATCTCGGGCGTGCCTATTACTGTGCCGAGAAATACGCCGAAGCCGCCGAAGCCTTCTCGCGGATCTCACGCCCCGATCACACCCATCATGCGTTCCTCGCCGGGATCTTCGCGCAGATGGGCAATGCAGTGGCTGCCGGCGCGCACGCGGCCGAAGTTCTCAAGCGTGAGCCGGCATTTTCCGTCGCCAATCATCTTTCCACCCAGCATTATAAGCGGGAGGTCGATCGTCAGCGCTATGAGGCAGGCCTTCTTCGGGCTGGCCTGCCGACTTGATCTGGCGCACGGCGGAGACCGATTGCCGATCCATCGAGAGCGAGACCGTGACCGAGCCGATATTGCCGCGCGAGGTGAGCCGGGCCTTCGACGCCTTTCCGGCGCCGATGCGCAAGCGGCTCCTTCAGGTGCGCGATCTGATCTTTGCGACCGCGGCAGTGCATGAGGAGGTCGGCCGGCTCAGCGAAACCCTGAAATGGGGCGAGCCCGCCTATCTGACCGAAGAGACGGGCAGCGGCTCAACGATCAGGCTCGGCCGCATCAAGGACTCCGAGCACGCCGCCATTCTGTTCAACTGCAGGACGACGCTGGTCGACAGCTTTCGCGAGCGCTTTCCAGATCAGTTCGAGTACCGGCAGACCAGGGCACTGCTGCTGCCGGTGGCGGGCAAATTGCAAAAGCGGGAGCTTGCCGTCTGCTTGTCGCTGGCGCTGACCTATCATCTGGATCGGCGGGGCGGGAAAGCGAAATAGATGCTGTGAACCTGTAGCCCGGATGAGCGAAGCGATATCCGGGATGTCTCAGCGCGCGCCGTTTTCCCGGATGTCGCTGCGCTCATCCGGGCTACGAGACTGAATTCGTGGAGGTCGTTCTGCGCCTTTAGCGCAGCGCCGCGGTGCGCATGACGAAGGACGTCGTCTCGAGCTTCGCGGTCGCGCTGCCCGAGAAGCTGTCGCAGGACAGGCCCGGCATCGGGTCCTCGGTGAAGCCCATCGCGATCACCGTCTGCGGCTTGACGAAATAGCCGCGCAGCGCCGCCGTATCGAGCTCGCCCATCAGCGTGACCGACATCGCACGGCTGGCGCTCGGCGACAGCATCACGATCTTGAGCCAGATGCTCTCGTTCTTGGCCGCGGACAGGCGGGTCGCGGTCGCGACCATGCCGTCGACGCTCTTGCCGACCACACTGTTGATCTCGGTCGCGGGTGCCGCGCCGCGCGCGCCGGGACGGGCAGAGCGCGGGATCGGCGCGGAGGCGGCGACCACGTTGCTGCGATCGACCGGGGAGGCGGCAGGCGCGTAAGCCAGTGCCTGAAGCGTTGCGCTGGACACGCTCGCGGTGGGTTGCGGATCGCTCGCGGAGGCAAGCGCCTGGCGGGCCTTCAGCGCCGCGACCTGGGCGGGCGTGGCCTGCTGCGGCGTGGCGGGGGCATCCCAGAAGCCGCGGGCATTGATGATGTCGGCCGGGGTCTCCGGCTTGGCCTCGGCAGATTTGGTGGCGGGCTTGTCAGCCACGGGCGCGGGCTTCGGCTTGGGCGGCGCGACGAGCTGCGCATCGGCCGAGGCGAGCTGGAGGGTGGCTGCGACCTGCGGCTTGACGCGCGGGGTCGGGACCGGGTCGGCCGGCTTGGCTGCGGCGGCGACCACGGTCGGCCCGGACGACTTCGCGGCCGGGGCCGGCGCGCCCTCGTCATCCTCGTCGCCGCTGCTGGCCGCCGGCGCCGACTTGCTCTTGAACAGGGCGGCGAAGAAGTTCGGCTTGCTGGCGCCGTCATCGCCGCTGCCGCGACGCTCGATCTCGGCCTTGGCGAGCTCATAACCCTTCAGCGGTGTGCCGTCGGTCGGCAGATGCACCGTCTTTCCGTCCGGGAACACGCGGGCGAGCTGGTCATGCGTCATGCGCGGCCAGTGCCGGATGCTGCCGGTGTCCAGATGCACGAAGGGCGAGCCGGAGGTCGGGTAGAAGCCCACGCCGCCGCGCTGCAGGCGCAGGCCGGCGAAGCGGATCTGCTCCAGCGGTACGCCCGGGATGTAGAAGTCCATCGCATGGCCCAGCATGTGCTGGCTGAAGCGCGCCACGCCCGAGGAGCGGCGGCGGAGCATGGCGTTGGTGGCGGGGGAGCGGTAGGAGGAGATGATCTGGATCGGCTGCTTGCCGTCGACGTCGCGGTACACTTCCCAGAGGATGTCGAAGAGGTGACGGTCCATGACCGTCTCGTCCTGGGTGCGCCAGTCGCGCAGGAAATGATTGAGCTGCTTCAGCGCGGCTTCGTCATAGCGTCCGTCGCGCTTGAAGGTGACGGTGAGGTCTTCGCCGGAATGGGTGTGGTGGAAGGAGAGGGTCTTGGTCTCGTTCAGCGCGGCGGCGTTATGGACCGAGCCGGCGGCAGCCAGCAGCAATACGGAAGCGAGGCCGATCCGGGATCCGACCTTCACTCCCGCATGGGACAACGACAGCACAGCAAGTTGGCGTGCAAGACCAGTCAGCACGTATGAGCCCACCCAGTCGACGAGCGTTCAAATGGACTCTCCCGCCAACCCCGTTAGCGCGCGAAAGAGGGTGAACGCTTTCTTAAAGCAAGAAGGTTAATTCGAGGTTGACCTTCCCGCCCCCAAACCAAGTCAGGCTACAATCCTAAACGGTTGACTGTGGCAAAAAAACGCCCGCTGCCTGAGGGCAGGTCGGAGAATGGTTAACGTTAAGCGCCCCCATCCTGGGGATGAGGGCGCTGATTTCATTGCAGAATTTCAGGAAATGAGGCGCCGGGCGGGCCTCAGCGGGTGAACACCCGCTGCGGCCGGCGGCCGACCGGAGCCGGCGGCGGGGTCGGCGCTCCGAACAGCCGCTCGAAGAAGTTCGGGCCGGACGAGCCGAAGCCGCCGCCATTGTTGGCCACCGCAACGCCCGAGGGCAGGGTGGTCGCCGGGCGCGAATAGCTCGGCTGCGAGTGCGCGACGACGTTCTCGAGATCCTTGCCGCGGCCGTTCTTCAGGATGTTGAGCATGGTCGCGTCGCGGCCATAGACGTCCTTGCGCAATTGCAGCTTGCCGGCGTCGTCCACGAACGCGGTCTGGTAGGTGATGTTGACCGGGATCGGGGTGGGGAATTTCAGGTCGATCTCGCTCTTGCCGTACATGCTGCGCACGCGCTCGGGCGTGTACTTCTCGTTCGGCATCGCGATGTTGAGCAGCACGGAGGCGTACTGATCCGGGTTCTGCACGCGCATGCAGCCATGGCTGAAGGCGCGGTCGTCCCGGGCGAACAGGTTCTTGTCCGGCGTGTCGTGCTGATAGACCAGGAACTTGTTCGGGAAGTTGAAGCGGATGCGGCCGAGCGCGTTGGCTTCACCGGGCGGCTGCGAGATGTGCACCGAGCCGTCGCGGTTCTGCTCGAGCTTGAGGCCCATGCGCTGGAGGACGGTCGGATCCTGCTGAAGCGCCGGCAGATATTCGTTGTAGACGATCGACGGAGGCACGTTCCAGGTCGGGTTGACCGTGATGTACTTCATCGTCTCGGTCAGCAGCGGGGTGGCGTGCTGGCCGGGCTTGCCGGTGACGACGCGGGTGGTCCAGACCTGCTGGCCGCGCTGCATCACCTTCAGCGTGTAGTCGGGAATGTTGAGGATGACATAGGCATCGCCCAGCGCGGGCACGCCGAGGTCGCGCGGCAGCCAACGCCAGCGCTCCATGTTCACCAGCACGGTGTCGATCTGCTTGTCGCGCTTGGGGGTGTTGAGCGCCTTGACCGTCTTGTCGTCGAGGATGCCGGTCGGCTTCATCTCGGCGCCGTTCTGGAATTTGCGCACGGCTTCGGCAACCGCAGCGTCATAGCGGGTGTCGCTGGCGTTCTCGGTGATCCCGAGCTTGGCGCGCAGCTGCGGCACGCGCGGATCGTCCACGACGATCTCCGCCTGCTTCTTGCCGGCCGGGGTGTACTTCAGCGCAGGACCGTCGGCGATCTCGATCACCGGGCCGCTGCCCTGGCCGCGGAGCTCCGCGAGCTTGGCCTTCAGCTCCTTGTAGAGCTTGTGCGGCGGGTTGTAGCTGTCGAGCGCCGCGGACGCGTCAGACGCGGTCGTGACCTTGGCGAGCACCTCGCTCGGGTCGACCGGATGCTCGGGATAGAGGATGTCGCCGCTGACCTGGGACCAGTGCATGCGGCCGCTCTGCGCCTGGCGCGCATAGTCGAACATGCTGGCGGTGAGCTTCAGCTCGGCGTCGGCGAGCGCATCGGGCGTCGTGGCGGCGGCGAAATCCGGCACCGGATAGTCGGCGGGATTGAGGCCGTCGGAGGCCGCATCCTTGAGCCGCGCGATCACGCCCTTGGCCGCGGCAGTCAGGCTGCCGCCTTGTGTCCACACCGGCGCGAAGTCGCGGGCGCCGTAGAACTTCTCGATCGCCGCACGCTCGTTCTTGCGGTCGAAATGGCGCGAGGTCTTGGCGCCGATGATGTCCTTGAGCTTGTCGGCGACCGGCTGGTCGGCGGCGGGAACGTTGCTGGCAGCCTTGACCGGCTCGGCGGCCGGAGCCGCCGCAGTGGCAGGCGCTGCGGGCGCGGCCGGCGGGGCGGTCGCGGTGTCAGCCTTGGCGGGTTCACTCTTTGCCGGCTCAGTCTTCGCCGTCTCGCTCTTCGGTGCCTCCGGCGCGGGCGTGGTGGCGACATCGGACGGCTTGGTCTCGACCTTGTCGGGCGCGGGCGCGCCGTCCGCCTTGACGGGCTCCTTGACAGTTTCCTTGGCAGTTTCCTTCGCCGGATCCTGCACGGTGGCGGTGGTGTCGAGTTTGATGTCGGAAGCGGTCGGGGGCGGAACGTTGGCGGGCTCGGGGCGCGGGATCGCGGCTTCGATCGCGAGCTCGGCCGCGCTGCTGCGCGCCTGATCCTGCGCCAGCGCCGAGCCGGCCGACACCGTGAGGAAGGTGGCCGCGACCGTCATCAAGACACGGTCAAAGCCTGCACGGTGGTTCAAACAGTCACGCATTGTGTCACACCCCTCGGGTGAACTGTCCCTCGTGGAACAGCTTCGTTATCGCCTAATTGAGTTTCGGCTAATCGCGCCGGCCTCTCGAAAGTCGCACGCCTGCACGCAACGATTCCCTACGCCAGACGATATACAGGCCCCGATTTTGCAGCCAGCGCTACCCGGGACAACTCACGACAAACTGACTTCAAGGGAGCCTCTTGGCAACGGATTGTGCGCTTGCCGCGCGCGCTTTTCCCTCTGTCTGTCACTTCCAAGTCACGGTTCAAGCCACAGTCGAATTTTGCCGTAATTCAACGGCTTGCGGTCGCTTCCCAGCCTCGCGCGAACGTGCGTTCGCATGAGGCTCAGTGCGTCTCCTCACCGCTTTTCCCGCCATGGCCGGGAACCCCGGCTTCGTCGAGCTTCCGGTAAAGGGTGGACCGGCCGATTTTGAGGCGGCGGGCGACTTCCGACATCTGTCCGCGATAGTGCGAGATCGCAAAGCGGATGATCTCGCTCTCCATGTCCTCCAGCGGGCGGACGTCGCCGGTCGGCGTCAGCATCGACAGGTTTCCCGCCAGGGGAAGCGGTGCGATTGGTATTTCACTACCCGACACCACCGAGGGCGCGGCGATCGGCTCTAGTATCAGCGGAGCGGTCGGGATGTCCGTTGCGCCATGCGGCTGGGTGGTGAGCAGGGGGAAGTCGGCGAGGCCAAGCTGGTCGCCGTCGCTCATCACCACGGCGCGGTAGACCGCGTTCTCGAGCTGGCGGATGTTGCCGGGCCAGTCGAGCTGGGCGAGATGTGCCACGGCCTCGCCGCTGATGCCGGTGATGGGACGGTTCTCCTCGGCGGCAAAGCGCGCCAGGAAATGCCGCAGCAGATGCGGGACGTCCTCGCGCCGGGCGCGCAGCGAGGGGATCGTCAGCGGCAGCACATGCAGGCGATAGAACAGGTCTTCGCGGAAATGGCCCTGCTTCACCCGCTCCAGCAGCTTGCGGTTGGTCGCCGAGACGATGCGAACGTCGACCTTGACGGGCTTGCGGCCGCCGACCGCCTCGACCGCGCCTTCCTGGAGTGCGCGCAACAGCTTGACCTGAGCCGTCAGCGGCAGCTCGCTGACCTCGTCCAGGAACAGCGTGCCGCCATGGGCCTCGACGAACTTGCCGGTGTGGCGTTCGGTGGCGCCGGTGAAGGCACCCTTCTCGTGGCCGAACAGGATTGACTCGACGAGGTTGTCGGGGATTGCGCCGCAATTGACCGCGACGAAGGGCTTTGCCTTGCGCTCGCCGCTGCCATGGATGGCGCGCGCAAACATCTCCTTGCCGACGCCGGACTCGCCTTCGATCAGCACGGGGATCGAGGAATTCGCCGCCTTCTGCGCCGCGCGCATGACGGGTGCCATCGCCTCGGCGCGGGTGATGATGTCGGAGAAGGTCAGCCGTCCTTCGCGGCTGTGACGGATGCGTTGCAATTCGCCTTTGAGCGCGGAGGTGTTGAGCGCGTTGCGCAAGCTGACCTGAAGCCGCTCCATGCCGACAGGCTTGACCACGAAATCGGCGGCGCCTGCGCGCATCGCCGAGATCACATTGTCGATGCCGCCATGGGCGGTCTGTACGATGACGGGTACGGAGAGGCCCGCTTCGCGGATCTTCGCCAGCACGCCCAAGCCGTCGAGGCCGGGCATCACGAGATCGAGGATGACGCCGTCGATGGCGGGTGCGTCGGGGGCGGTGAGGGCGGCGATCGCGGCATCGCCGGACTCCACGACAATCGTTTCATAGCCGCATTTCTGCACCATGTTCTCGACCAGCCGGCGGGCTACAGCGTCGTCGTCGGCGATCAAAATACAGGCAGCCATGGTGTTCCCCGCACGCTACTACTATCTGTCTCGAATCGGGGCACTCTGGCCGAAGCCGATTAACGCACTCTTAAACCTTGAAGTCCCCGCCCGCCGTCGCGCTTGTTGAACACAGGTTTCCCACACAATGAATTCGCGCTCCAAGCCCGCTCTCAAAAAGCCCGCTCCCAAGAAGTCTGCCTCCAGCAAGCCCGCTCTCCGCAAGCCAAGCACCAAGAAATCTGCCGCCAAGGTGAAGTCCTCCAAAGCTGCGAGCAAGACCGGCAAGCTTCCGGAGTGGAACCTCGCCGATCTTTATTCCGGGATCGATGCACCGGAAGTGGCGCGCGATCTCGAGAAGATGGATGCCGATTGCGTCGCGTTCGAGACCGACTACAAGGGCAAGCTCGCGACAGGGACAGCAAACGAAGATGGCGGAAAATGGCTCGCGGGAGCCGTGCGGCGCTATGAGGCGATCGACGATCTCGCCGGCCGTCTCGGCTCCTATGCCGGTCTCGTCCATGCCGGCGACAGCGTTGACCCCAAGATTTCAAAGTTTTACGGCGATGTGTCCGAACGCCTGACGGCGGCGTCGACGCATCTTCTGTTCTTCGCGCTCGAGCTCAACCGCATCGATGACAATATTTTGACCCGCGCGATGCAGGCTCCGGAGCTCGCGTATTACCGTCCGTGGATCGAGGATCTGCGCAAGGAGAAGCCGTACCAGCTCGACGACAAGCTCGAACAGCTCTTCCTGGAGAAGGCGCAGACCGGCTATTCCGCCTTCAACCGCCTGTTCGACCAGACCATCTCCAGCCTGCGTTTCAAGGTCGGTGCGAAAGAACTGGCAATCGAGCCGACGCTTAATTTCCTGCAGGACCGCGACGGCGCCAAACGCAAGGCAGCGGCCGAAGCGCTGGCAAAAACCTTCAAGGCCAACGAGCGCACCTTCGCGCTGATCACCAACACGCTCGCCAAGGACAAGGACATCTCCGACCGCTGGCGCGGTTTCAAGGACGTCGCGGATTCCCGCCATCTGAACAACCGCGTCGAGCGCGAAGTGGTGGATGCGCTGGTCGCCTCGGTCCGTGCCGCCTATCCAAAGCTGTCGCATCGCTATTACGCGCTGAAGGCGAAGTGGTTCGGCAAGAAGCGGCTGGCCTATTGGGATCGCAACGCGCCGCTGCCTTTTGCCGCGACCGACGTCATCGGCTGGCCCGATGCGCGCAACATGGTGCTGACGGCCTATCGCGGCTTCTCGCCTAAAATGGCCGACATCGCCGAGCGCTTCTTCACCGATCGCTGGATCGATGCGCCGGTGCGTCCGGGCAAGGTGCCGGGCGCGTTCTCGCATCCGACCACGCCGTCGGCGCACCCCTACGTGCTGATGAACTACCAGGGCAAGCCGCGCGACGTGATGACGCTCGCCCATGAGCTCGGCCACGGCGTGCACCAGGTCCTGGCGGCGAAGAACGGCGCGCTGATGGCGCCGACGCCGCTGACGCTGGCGGAGACCGCAAGCGTGTTCGGCGAGATGCTCACCTTCAAGCGGCTGCTGGCCCAGACCAAAAGCGCAAAACAGCGTCAGGCGATGCTCGCCGGCAAGGTCGAGGACATGATCAACACCGTGGTGCGGCAGATCGCGTTCTATTCCTTCGAGCGCGCGGTCCATACCGAGCGCAAGAATGGCGAGCTCACCGCGACGCGGCTCGGCGAGATCTGGCTGTCGGTGCAGGGGGAGAGCCTGGGGCCCGCGATCGAGATCAAGGCGGGCTACGAGAACTACTGGATGTACATCCCGCACTTCATCCATTCGCCGTTCTACGTCTACGCCTATGCCTTCGGCGATTGCCTCGTGAACTCGCTCTACGCCGTCTACGAGAACGCGGCCGAAGGCTTTGCCGAGCGCTATCTCGACATGCTCGCCGCCGGTGGAACCAAGCACTATTCCGAGCTGCTGCGGCCGTTCGGGCTCGATGCCAAGGATCCCAAATTCTGGGACGGTGGCCTTAGCGTCATCGCCGGCATGATCGACGAGCTGGAGGCGATGGGCTGAGGCGGTGGGCGGTCTGTAAAACATTTGTTGAACGTCTGCTTGCCGGATGTTATACAGATGTATAACGAGGTGCGGTCATGAACGAGAATGCGGACCCCAAGGACCTGAAGAACGACTCCACCGTGCTTCAGGTGCGCAAGATCGGCAATTCCATCGGCGTTATCCTGCCGAAGGAACTTGCCGCTCGTCTGAATCTCAAAGAGGGCGACAAGCTGTTTCCGGTCGAGCAATCGGACGGTGGCGTCTTGTTGACGCCGTATGATCCCGACTTCGAAAAAGCGATGGAAATCGCACGGCGAGGAATGAAGCGTTATCACAACGCCCTCGCCGAACTTGCCAAATGAGCGAGCCGTTCTGGCTGACACGTCGGATCATCATTGCGATCCACGACGAACAGCTGGCGATCCATGGTGGTGCAAGCGGCCTTCGGGACGAAGGCATGCTCGAATCCGCGCTCGATCGGCCCAGAAACAAATGGACTGACGAGAACGCCGATCTTCCTGAATTGGCGGCAGCGTACGCCTTCGGCATTGCGCGCAACCATCCCTTGGCCGACGGCAACAAACGCACGTCTCTGCTGGCGCTGTACACTTTCCTTGGCGTCAACGGCGTCGACTTCGTTGTGCCCGAGGCAGAGGCGGCAGCCATCATCCTCTCCCTTGCCGCCGGCGAAGTCAGCGAGGAGGGCCTGACGCGCTGGATCCGCGACAATCTGGATTCCAAATGACCTGATTTGGCGGAAAACCGCTGCCGAGTGCCGTTGCCCTGTCTAAATCTTTCAGGTATCCCAGCCCGAGAATTCGACTTTCGACTGGGGACAATCCATGGCTGACCATAGCGAAGTGGCGTACACCACTGCCGACGGCAACGACTACGTTGCCCACGAGCAGACCTATGAGGGCTTCATCAAGCTGGTGAAGTACGGCACGGCCTCGGTCGCGCTCATCGTGATCCTGATGGCGATCTTCCTCACCTGATCTATCGCCTGCTGCACCGCCAGCGTCGTCGGTGCCCATAAAATTTGCATTCAAGCCGGTGCCAAAACCGGTATCCAACGTTGCGGGAGTGACGCTAAGTTCGCGTGCGCGCTTTGTCCCGCGCCGCCGGAGGGCCTATGAAGATTGCCGTTGCCAAGGAAATCGATCCGTCGGAGCCGCGTGTCGCCGCTTCGCCTGATACGGTGAAGAAGTTCAAGGCGCTTGGCGCCGAGATCGCCGTCGAGCCGGGTGCCGGCCTCAAGTCGGGCCTGCCGGATTCTGAATTCACCGCCGTGGGTGCCACCGTCAGCGCCGATGCGCTGAAGGACGCCGACATCATCATCAAGGTGAAGCGCCCCGAGGCCTCCGAGCTTGCGCAGTACAAGCGCGGCGCGCTCGTCATCGCCATCATGGATCCTTACGGCAACGAGGCCGCGCTGAAGACGATGGCCGATGCCGGCGTCGCCGCCTTCGCGATGGAACTGATGCCGCGCATCACCCGTGCGCAGGTGATGGACGTGCTGTCCTCGCAGGCCAACCTCGCCGGCTACCGCGCCGTGATCGAGGGCGCCGAGGCCTTCGGCCGCGCCTTTCCGATGATGATGACCGCGGCCGGCACCGTGCCCGCCGCCAAGGTGTTCGTGATGGGCGTCGGCGTCGCCGGCCTCCAGGCGATCGCGACCGCGCGCCGTCTCGGCGCCGTGGTGACCGCGACCGACGTGCGCCCTGCCACCAAGGAGCAGGTCGAATCGCTCGGCGCAAAGTTCCTCGCGGTCGAGGACGAGGAGTTCAAGAACGCGCAGACTGCCGGTGGCTACGCCAAGGAAATGTCCAAGGAGTACCAGGCCAAGCAGGCTGCGCTGACCGCCGAGCACATCAAGAAGCAGGACATCGTGATCACCACGGCGCTGATCCCGGGCCGGCCGGCGCCGAAGCTCGTCAGCGCCGACATGGTCAAGTCGATGAAGCCGGGTTCGGTGCTGGTCGATCTCGCCGTCGAGCGCGGCGGCAATGTCGAAGGCGCCAAGGCCGGTGAGGTCGTCGACCTCGATGGCATCAAGATCGTCGGCTACACCAACGTCGCCGGCCGCGTCGCTGCCTCGGCCTCCAGCCTCTACGCACGCAATCTGTTCTCCTTCATCGAGACCATGGTCGACAAGACGGAGAAGAAGCTCGCCGTGAACTGGGACGACGAGCTGGTCAAGGCCACCGCGCTGACCAAAGACGGCGCCGTCGTCCACCCGAACTTCCAGCCGAAGGTTTAAGGAGAGCCGCCATGGAGCATGCTGCACAGGTCGTCGACCCCTTCATCTTCCGGCTGTCGATCTTCGTTCTCGCCGTCTTCGTCGGCTATTTCGTGGTGTGGTCGGTGACGCCCGCGCTACACACGCCGCTGATGAGCGTGACCAATGCGATCTCCTCGGTGATCGTGGTCGGCGCGCTGCTTGCGGGCGGCGTCGCCAATGTTTCGAGCGGCTCGGGCTGGGCGCGCGCCTTCGGCTTCGTTGCGCTGATCTTTGCCTGCATCAACATCTTCGGCGGCTTCCTTGTCACCCAGCGCATGCTGGCGATGTACAAGAAGAAGTCGAAGTAAGCGGCCACCTCGGGCTGATGGGATCAATGGGGACCTGAGATGAGCGCCAACCTCTCTGCATTTCTGTATCTCGTGGCGGGAGTGCTGTTCATCCTGTCGCTGCGCGGGTTGTCGAGCCCGGCTTCGTCGCGCCAGGGCAATCTGTTCGGCATGATCGGCATGGCGATCGCGGTCGCCACGACGCTAGCCAACCATCCGCCGGCAGACGGTCTCGCCTGGGTGCTGGTGATCGTCGGCATCGCGATCGGCGCCGCGATCGGCGCGGTGATCGCGCGGCGCGTGCCGATGACCTCGATGCCGGAGCTCGTCGCGGCCTTCCACTCGCTGGTCGGCATGGCCGCGGTGCTGGTCGCCGCCGGCGCCTTCTACGCGCCCGAGGCTTTCGACATCGGTACGCCGGGCAATATTCATCCGCAGAGCCTGGTCGAGATGTCGCTCGGCGTCGCCATCGGCGCGCTGACCTTCACCGGCTCGGTCATCGCGTTCCTGAAGCTGTCCGCACGCATGAGCGGCGCACCGATCATCCTGCCGTTCCGCCACGGCATCAACATCGCGCTCGCATTGGCGCTGGTGTTCTTCATCGTCCGCCTCGTGCTCACCGGCGGCGCGTTCGACTTCTGGATGATCGTCATCCTGGCGCTGGCGCTCGGCGTGCTCATGATCATCCCGATCGGCGGCGCCGACATGCCGGTCGTGATCTCGATGCTGAACTCCTATTCGGGCTGGGCCGCGGCCGGCATCGGCTTCACGCTGGGCAACTCGGCGCTGATCATCACCGGCGCGCTGGTCGGCTCGTCGGGCGCGATCCTGTCCTACATCATGTGCCACGCGATGAACCGGTCCTTCATCTCGGTCATCCTCGGCGGCTTCGGCGGTGAGACCGCTGCGGCCGGCGGCGGCACCGGCGAGCAGAAGCCCGCCAAGCTCGGCTCGGCGGACGATGCCGCCTTCATCATGAAGAACGCCTCCAAGGTCATCATCGTGCCCGGCTACGGCATGGCGGTGGCGCAGGCCCAGCATGCGCTGCGCGAGATGGCCGATATCCTGAAGAAGGAAGGCGTCGAGGTGAAGTACGCCATCCACCCGGTCGCGGGCCGCATGCCCGGCCACATGAACGTGCTGCTCGCCGAAGCCAACGTGCCCTATGACGAGGTGTTCGAGCTCGAGGACATCAACTCGGAGTTCGCGCAGGCCGACATCGCCTTCGTGATCGGCGCCAACGACGTCACCAACCCGGCGGCCGAAGAGGACAAGACCTCGCCGATCTACGGCATGCCGGTGCTTCAGGTCTGGAAGGCCGGCACGGTGATGTTCATCAAGCGCTCGCTGGCGTCGGGCTATGCCGGTATCGACAATCCGCTGTTCTACCGCGACAACACCATGATGCTGCTCGGCGACGCCAAGAAGGTCACCGAGAACATCGTCAAGGCGATGTAATGCGGGAGGGACCGTGGCCATCAACAAGGAATGGCACCGGTCCCATCGCATGCCGCCCAAGGCAACGCGCGAGCAGCGCATCGCCTGGCACGCCGCCCACAAGGCGGCGTGCGGCTGCCGCGACGTTCCCGCCAGCATCCGGCCCGACGTCATGAAATTGCTGCGGAGCCATCGCAAGCCCTAGTCTGGATCGGGGGCGGGCCGCGCAAATGATGACCATCGTCAAATGGACCCTCATCCTGCTCGTGACCGTCTATCTTGCCGGTCTCGTCATGCTGTATGTCCGCCAGCGCGAGATGCTGTTTCCGATCCCGCCCGTCGGCCGCACCGCGCCCGATGCCGCTGGTCTGCCAGAGGCGGAAGAGCATGTCCTGACCACGTCCGATGGCGAGAAGGTCATCCTCTGGCACGTGCCGGCGAGGCCCGGCCGTCCCGTGATCCTGTTCTTTCCGGGCAATGGCGATTACCTCGCCGGCCGCATCGATCGCTTCAAGGCGATGACGGCTGACGGCACCGGTCTCGTGGCGCTGTCGTATCGCGGCTATGCCGGCTCGAGCGGCGCGCCGAGCGAGGAGGGGCTGCTGCGCGATGCCGCTTCCGCCTACGCCTTCACCACCGCGCGCTATGCCGCGGACCGAATCGTCGCATGGGGCTTCTCGCTGGGGACGGGCGTTGCGGTTGCCATCGCATCCGAACATCCCGTCGGCAAATTGATCCTGGAGGCGCCGTACACTTCGACCGTCGACGTGGCCGCCGCGGCGTTCCGCTTCGTTCCGGTTCGCCTGCTGATGCGCGATCAGTTTCGCTCCGATCAGCGCATCGAGCGCGTCACGGTGCCGCTCTTGGTCATGCATGGCACTAATGACCTTGCCATTTCGATGGTGTTCGGGGAGCGTCTGTTCGCGCTCGCGCATGAACCGAAGCAGTTCGTTCGCTTTGCGGGCGGCGGACACGACAATCTCGATGCGTTCGGCGCGATCGAGACAGCGAGGCGCTTCATTGCTCCCTAGACGGTTTGCGACCTGGCGGGGCTGCGTGGTCATGGCCGCGCCTCTCGCGCTGTTGCCGCAGCCCGCATGGGCGGCAATGGGGATCGACGGCGCGGCGATGCGTTGGCCCTATGCGCTGCCCTTTGCCGGCCTGTTGCTGTCGATCGCGCTCGGGCCGCTGCTGTTCGCAAAATTCTGGCACCATCACTACGGCAAGATCGCCGCGATCTGGTCGCTGCTCGCGCTCGGCTCGCTCGTGCTCTTCGCTGGAAGCATGGCGACGCTGGCCGCGCTGGTCCACGCCATGCTTGCCGAGTATCTCGGTTTCATCGTGCTGCTGTTCTCGCTCTATGTCGTGGCCGGCGGCATCCTCATCACGGGCGACATCAAGGGCACGCCGGCGGCGAATACCGGCATCCTCGCGCTCGGTACGCTGATGGCGAGCGTCGTCGGCACCACCGGGGCGGCGATGATCCTGATCCGTCCCTTGATCCGCGCCAACCGGCCGCGGCGCCGCAATGCTCATGTCGTCATCTTCTTCATCATCCTGGTGGCCAACGTCGGCGGCGCGCTGACCCCGCTCGGCGATCCCCCGCTGTTCGTCGGCTTCCTGCACGGCGTCGACTTCTTCTGGACCACGCGGAACATCTGGTTGCAGACGATGATCGTTGCCGGACTGCTGCTCGTGATCTTTGTCGCCGTCGACGTCTGGCGTTTCAGGCGCGAGCCGCAACTCAGCGACGCGGGGCCTGGGAAGCCGGTGCGGATCCGCGGCCTCGTCAATCTGGTGCTGATCGCGGCGATCGTCGCCAGCCTGCTGGTGTCGGCGATGTGGAAGCCCGGCATCGCCTTCGATGTTCTCGGAACGAAGCTGGAGCTGGAAGACCTCGCCCGCAACGTGGCGCTGCTGGCGATTGCGGCGCTCTCGGTGTGGCTGACGCCGGACGAGCACAGGCAGGCCAACGGCTTCACCTGGGAGCCGATCCGCGAGGTCGCAAAGCTGTTCGCGGGCATCTTCGTCGCCATCATTCCGGTCATTGCCATGCTCGATGCCGGCCATCACGGCGCCTTCGCCTGGCTGCTGTCGGCGGTCACGGGGCCGGACGGCACGCCGCGCGAGGTCGCCTATTTCTGGTGCACCGGGCTGATGTCGGCATTCCTCGACAATGCGCCGACCTATCTCTTGTTCTTCGAGCTGGCCGGCGGCGACCCGCAAGTGCTGATGCATGCCCTGTCGGGCACGCTCGCCTCCATCTCCATGGGCGCGGTCTACATGGGCGCGCTCACCTATATCGGCAATGCGCCGAACTTCATGGTCAGCAGCATCGCCAACGAGAACGGCATCGAGATGCCGAGCTTCTTCGGCTATCTGCTGCGCGCTGGCGCGGTGCTGATCCCGCTGTTCCTGCTGCTGACGGTCCTGCCGGTCGCGCCGATCCTGCACTGGCATTGAATCTGACTGCCGATTTGCTACTGCTCGGTTGCACAACTGGAGCCAGTGGATGAGCGCGCATAGTCCGATGCCCCGGTCGGCCTGGATTTTCCCGGCGCTGGCCGTGCTGTTGTTCGTAGCCGTCAGCGTGACGGATTACGTCTTCACGCTGTCGCTGGCCGGGCTCGGCTTCGCCGTCGTCCTCCTGGTCATCCTGTTCGGAACGGTGTTCGCCGCCGTCCATCATGCCGAAGTGATCGCCGAACGGGTCGGTGAACCCTACGGCACGCTGGTGCTGACGCTCTCGGTGACCATCATCGAGGTGGCGCTGATCACCACGATCATGCTGGGCGAAAAGCCGGCGCCGGAACTGGCGCGCGACACCGTGTTCGCCGTGGTCATGATCGTCTGCAACGGCCTCGTCGGGCTCTGCATCTTCATCGGCGGGCTGCGCTATCGCGAGCAGGGCTTTCAGCTCTCCGGCGCCAACGTCTATCTCAGCGTGCTGTTCGCGCTCGCGACCATCACGCTGATCATGCCGAACTACACGACCACCACGCCGGGACCAGTCTATTCGAGCGTTCAGCTCGGCTTCGTCGATGTGGTCACGCTCGCGCTCTATGCGGTGTTCCTCTACACCCAGACCGTCCTGCACAAGGATTACTTCGTTCATGAACGGGCGGAGGGCGAGGGTGGTGCGGTGCACCTGTCGGTCGGAGCGCTCGCGCTCACCGTGGCGCTGCTCCTAGTCTCGCTGCTGGCGGTCGTGCTGCTGGCCAAGAAATTCTCGCTGGTGGTCGATGCCGTCGGCGCCAGGATCGGCGCGCCACCGGCCTTCGCCGGCCTTCTGGTCGCGCTGCTGATCCTCATGCCGGAGGGCGTCGCGGCCATCGCGGCGGCGCGCAAGAACGATCTCCAGAAGAGCATCAATCTGGCGCTCGGCTCGTCCCTGGCGACCATCGGCCTGACCATCCCCGCCGTCGGTATCGCCACCTACGCGCTCGACAAGGAGCTCGAGCTCGGCCTCAGCGCCCAGGGCAGCGTGCTGTTGCTGCTGACCTTCTTCCTGAGCATGCTGACCTTCGGCACAGGCAGGACCAATGTGCTGTTCGGCCTGGTCCATATGGTGGTATTTGCCGTCTACGTGTTCATGGTTTTCGTGCCCTGAAGTGCTCCGTCCCAGGAAAGGTTCCCGATGCTTGCCGCCAAGTCCGACGTCCAGATCGACAACGAAGAGGTCCGGGTGACCGAGTGGCGGCTCGCCCCGGGCAGCGCGACCGGGCACCACACCCACGGGATGGACTATGTGATTGTTCCCGTCGTCGCCGGCGAAATGACCATCGTGGCGCCCAATGGCGAGCGCTCGAAGGCGCAGCTTGCCGCCGGAAAATCCTACTTCCGCAAGGCCGGCGTCCAGCACGACGTACTTAACGAAACCTCAACTGAGATCGTGTTCCTTGAGATCGAGCTGAAGGCGTAGGGTTACCCTTTGCCATCGATCCGTCGCAGTTGATCCCTTACAATTGCCCCAAAGTTCCCGCATCTGGTCGCGCGGGGAGTGGCCGAGAAATGCTGAAATACCTCGCTAAAATCTCGATGGATATTTTCCCCTCGGTGCTCGCGACGATCATCGGGGCCTACATCGTTAACCACTACATCAACGCCAAGCCGGCGGCGGATACCCCCACCGCCGTCGTTGCACCTGCCGAGGCCGGCAAGGACGCCAAGCCGGCGGATACCGCCAACCTTCCCGCGCCCGGCGTCAAGGCCAAGGGTGTGTCCGAGAAGAGCGTCTCCGAGAAGAGCGTGACGGACAAGGCTGCGGCCGAGAAGGCTGCCGACAAGCCCGAGACCAAGGCTGCGGACACAGCTCCCGCCGAGACCGCCTCGCATGGCCGCCCGGCGCGCGAGAAGGCGGCCGCGAAGTCGACCCCGGCAGCCACCACCCCGGTGGTGGAGGCCAATTCCGCGGCCGCTGCGTCCCCGGCTGCAGCCCCCGACGCGAACGATCTGGCGCGTGCCGCCATCGAGCGTCTTCGCAAGTCGCCTGAGGGCAAGGCTGCCGAAGCCAAGGCTGCCGAAGCCAAGGCTGCCGAAGCCAAGGCTGCCGAAGCCAAGGCTGCCGAGACCAAGCCGGTCGAGCGGACCCCTGAGCCCGCGGTGCGCGAAGCCACCCGCGTCCCCGAGGCCCCGCGTGTCGTCACGACGGAGCCGTCCGCGGTCCGTCCGCTGCCGCCGCCGATCACGGTGTCTACGCCCTCACCGGAGTCGTATGGCAATGCCGGTTCGCCGCCGTCCTACACGGCCTCGGTCGGCAACGACGACCCGAATCGGATCTCGCCGCCGGCTGACATTCCCGTTCCGGTGATCGCACCGCCGCTCGACCTGCGTGCCGATGCCGGCGCGACCATGCCTCGGCCGAAGAAGACCAACGTCGCGGACGAGATGCTGTCGGGCATGAAGTCGATGTTCCACTCCGTCCTGCCGAAGAGCTCCACTCCCGATTAAGCCGGCGGCTTCACCCCGCTGTCAGCCGCCGACGCGGGCGAGGCCGCTGCGGGCGGCATCGTCGCGTGGACGCAGGGCAACGGCCTTGTTGTAGGACGCCGCCGCCTTGGCCCTGTCGCCGAGCCGCTCATAGGCCTGTCCGCGCGCGGTCCAGACCTGGGCATTGTGCGGATCGGCCTCGGACGCCTCGTCGAGATCGGCCGTGGCCTCCTTGACCTTGCCGAGGGCGAGATAGCTGATGGCGCGGCCGAGCAGCGGCTCGGCCTTTTGCGGGTTGAGCCCGCTTGCCGCGCTGAAATCGGCGACGGCGAAATCGTGCTGGTTGTTGCCCTGGTAGATCAGCGCGCGGCCATAGAGCGCCTGTGCGTTGTAGGGATCGAGCCCCACGGCGCGGTTGAACTCGTCGAGCGCGGCCGCGGTCTCGCCTGACTTGGCGAGGGACTGGGCCTTTGCCGTATGGGCCTGGGCTTCGGTGACGTTGCCGGCGCTGACCGCGCTCTCGGCAGTCGCCGCCGCCTTCGGCGCCTCCTGCGGCTTCTCCTTCTCCGGCATCAAGGATCCCAAGTCGAAGGAGCAGCCGCAGAGCGCAATTCCCATCAAAGTCAGCGCGAGCGGCTGGCGCAAGATCAGGCGTCGTCGCGCCAAGCGGCGCTCGGGGAGAGGGGAGGCCATCTACGGTTCGCTCGCGCTGGTTCCGCATCGGTAGTGCCCCATCCCAGAAAGGCACCGCTACAAAATAATAACGCGGGCTCTGGGCCCGCGTCATCGAAAACTGAAGTCTGGTAAATCCCGAAAGATCAGCGCGGTCCGCGCGGACCTGCACCCGGGCCGCCACGACCACCACGGTCGCCGCCGGGGCCGGCGCCGAACACCGGCTTCGGCTTCATCGGCAGCAGGCCTTCGCGCTGCAGCTTCTTGCGGGCCAGCTTGCGCGCGCGGCGCACAGCCTCGGCCTTTTCGCGGGCCTTCTTCTCGGAGGGCTTTTCGTAGTGACCGCGGAGCTTCATCTCGCGGAAAATTCCCTCGCGCTGCATCTTCTTCTTCAGCGCCTTGAGGGCTTGATCGACATTGTTATCGCGAACGAGAACCTGCACGCGGCATCCTCTTCAGTGGATCGGATTTGAATTCTGGTAAGTCAAAGGGGATGGCAAAAAGCCCGACGCCCTTAACCTTGAGCGCGCGGATGTATCAGACAAAACCTGAGATGTCCACCTGCCAAGAGGTCTTTCGGGCCAAGTTCAGCCATTAAATGAGGCGAAAATGGCCCTGCGCGGCCCTGATTTGGGCGGTTTGACGCCCCTGGCGAGGCCGCGACCGGAGCTTTGTTCCGGAATCTTTGAAATCAGGGGACGACAATGGATATGAAAAAATATGCTGCCGAAGCTATCGGCACCTTCTGGCTCACATTCGCAGGTTGTGGCAGCGCGGTGATCGCGGCCGGCTTCCCGCAGGTCGGAATCGGTCTGGTCGGTGTGTCCCTGGCGTTCGGCCTCAGCGTGGTCACCATGGCTTACGCCATCGGCCACATCTCGGGCTGCCATCTCAATCCGGCGGTCACGGTCGGTCTTGCAGCGGGTGGCCGGTTTCCAACCGGACAGATCCTGCCCTACATCGTCGCGCAGGTCGTCGGTGCGATCGTTGCAGCTGCGCTGCTCTATGTGATCGCCAGCGGCGCCCCGGGCTTCGACGTCACCAAGGGCTTCGCGTCCAATGGCTACGATGCCCATTCGCCTGGTCAGTACAGCATGATGGTCTGCTTCCTCACCGAGGTGGTGATGACGATGATGTTCCTGTTCATCATCATGGGCGCCACGCACGGAAGGGCACCTGCGGGCTTCGCGCCGCTCGCGATCGGGCTCGCGCTGGTGATGATCCATCTCGTCAGCATTCCCGTCACCAACACGTCGGTGAACCCGGCGCGCAGCACCGGCCCTGCGCTGTTCGTCGGCGGCTGGGCGCTGGCGCAGCTCTGGCTGTTCTGGGTTGCGCCGCTGATCGGCGGTGCGCTCGGCGGGGTGATCTATCGCTGGCTCAGCGAAGAGCCCACCGGCGTCGTCGCGGGCGTGAAGACGGCGTGATCGCCAAGCGGGATTGCAGCCTTTGCTGCGGTCCCGCTCACTTCTCCTTGGCGGGCCGGACTTCGGTGACGTGGCCCATCTTGCGGCCGGGGCGCGGCGTGCCCTTGCCGTAGATGTGCACCGTGGCGCCCGGGACGGTCAGCCATTTGTCGTAGTCGTTGATCTCGTCGCCGATCAGATTGGTCATGGTGACGATCTCGCCGTGGCGCACCGGCTTGCCGAGCGGCCAGCCGGCAATGGCGCGGATGTGCTGCTCGAACTGCGAGACCGAGGCGCCGTCCAGCGTCCAGTGCCCGGAATTGTGCACGCGCGGGGCGATCTCGTTGACCAGCACCTTCGGGCCGGTGCCGTTGGCAAGCACGAACATCTCCACCGCCAGCACGCCGACATAGTCGAGCGCGGTTGCGATCTTGCTCGCGACGCTGCGCGCCTCATCCGCGAGCGCGTCCGGGATCGGTGCGGGCGCGCGCGATATTTTCAGGATGTGGTCGCGGTGCTCGTTCTCGGTCACGTCGAAACACTCGACCTCACCTGTGGCCGAGCGCGCGGCGATCACGGAGATCTCGCGCTCGTACGGGATGAAGGCTTCCAGGATCGCCGATTTGGTGGCAAGGCTGGTCCACACCTTGGCGATATCGTCGCCGTCGCGGATGATGGCCTGGCCCTTGCCGTCATAGCCGAAGCGGCGGGTCTTCAGCACCGCCGGGAGGCCGATCCTCAGGATCGCCTCGCGCAGCGAGGTGACGGAGGTGACGTCAGCATAGGCCGCAGTGCCGATGCCGAGCTTCGTCACAAAATCCTTCTCGGCGAGCCGGTCCTGGGTGGTCTCGAGGATCCTGCGATTGGGCAGCACCGGGCGGCGTGCGTCCAGCACCATCGCGGCGGCCGCCGGCACGTTCTCGAATTCGTAGGTGATGACGTCGACGTCGTGGGCGAACAGCTCCAGCGCTTCGACGTCGGCATATTCGGCGCAAGTCGCGTTGAGCACGACGTCGAAGGCCGGCGAATCCGGATCGGGCGAGAACACCTGGCAGCGCAGGCCGAGCCGCGCCGCAGCCATCGCCAGCATCCGCCCCAATTGTCCGCCGCCGAGGATTCCGATGGTGTCGCCGGGCTTCAGCTTCACCTGCTTTGCGTCAGTCACGCCTTGTCCTCCGGACGCTCGGCAACCGCGTCGGTCTGCGCCTTGCGCCAGGCGGCGAGGCGGCCGGACAGGGCCGGGTCGGACAATGCCAGCACGGCGGCCGCAAGCAGCGCCGCGTTGATCGCGCCGGCCTTGCCGATGGCGAGGGTGCCGACCGGGATGCCCGCGGGCATCTGCACGATCGAATAAAGCGAATCGAGGCCCTTGAGTGTCTTCGATTCGACGGGAACGCCGAACACCGGCAGTTCCGTCAGCGCCGCCGCCATGCCCGGCAGATGCGCAGCGCCGCCGGCACCGGCGATGATGACCTTGTAACCTGCCGCCTTGGCGCCCTTGGCGAAGGCAAACAGCCGGTCGGGAGTACGGTGGGCCGAAACGATGCGGGTCTCGGCGGCGACGCCGAGCGCGTCGAGCGTCTCGGCGGCATGCCGCATCGTGTCCCAATCCGACTGGCTTCCCATGATGATGGCGATCGGCGCGGTCATGACGTCAATTGTGCTCGGGAAAACAGAAACATAGGCCAGATTAACGGTTCCGGCCGGCGGCTCGCAAGGCGGTGGCAAGGAGAAGGGAATGCACTATCCTGTCTTGGTGAATCCCCGCAAGCCTTCATTGAGCAGGATGCCCATGAAGAAACCAAAAAGGGCAAGCGCTGCGAAGGCCAAAAAGGGCCGGAAGACCAGCGCCGGCCGATCCAAAGCCGTCTCGAATCGCCCGGCCAGGCTGGCCTCGCGCAGAGCGCCGGCTGCCGATGACAGCAAAGCGACCATCCGAAACCTCAGGGGCAAGCTCAAGGCGGCCCTGCTGCGGGTCTCGGAACTCGAGGCGGCCGCCGACACCGACTTCCTGCTAGAGATTCCCAACCGGCGCGGCTTCGAGCGCGAGCTTACGCGCGCCATTGCCTACATGAAGCGGTATCGCGCCAGCGGCGCGCTGATCGTGCTCGATGTCGACCGGCTGAAGCCGATCAACGATTCCTACGGCCATGCCGCCGGCGACGTGGTGCTCAAGGCGATCGTCGCGACGCTGACGCGGCAGGTCCGCGCCTCCGACGTGGTCGGCCGGCTTGGTGGCGACGAGTTCGCGCTGCTGTTGTGGAATCTCAATGAGACCGATGCCAAGGCGAAGGCCGCGACCTTCGAGCAGGCGATCGACGAATTGTCCTTCGACTTCCGCGGGCAGCACGTGACCGCGGGCGCCTCCGCAGGAATAGCCTTGCTCGGTCCGCATTCCGATGCAGGCCGCGCCCTGGAGGAGGCCGATGCCGCCATGTACGTGCGCAAGGCGCGTCGCCGACACGAGCCGCGGATCAGGCTCATCAGCAGCTAGAGCATGATCCGGAAAAGTGTGAAGCGGTTTTCCGAAAAGATCATGCTCAAACAATTACTCTTACAGCGTGGCGAGATCTTCCGGCACGTTGCCGAATTTGCGCAGCAGCGTCGCGTCGCCGAATTCGCCGGTCATGGGATCGCCGCTGCGGCTGAAGGCGACCGCGCCGATATGGCCGGCACCGCGCGCCAGAATCTCGGCGCGCCGCAGTGCTGCCGACGAGGACTGACACTCCTCAGCCGCGCCTGCGACCGGCGATCCGTCGGCATCGATCAAAAAGGGCATTGCAACGTAATAGGTCACATCCGACATGGCGTTGCTCCAATGTTGAAAGTTAAGCGGCGCTGCTCTTGCTCCGCACCTTGCTGCGCGTGGTCTCGGGAATGCAGCCGGCGGAAATTGCCGCCTGCAATTCTTCGAGCTCCGCCTCCAGATATTCGTTGGCCATGATCAGCGCCTTGATGGTGCTGCGCAGATTGCCGTCGCACATCGCGATCGCCTGATCGCAGGCCTGTTCATAGTGGCTGTTGTCCAAAAGGGCGGGTGCCGGCATCTGCGTTGTCCTCGTCAGTTTCCCTTGGGCGTTTCCGTTGGGAGTTTCCTGGGGGCGTCGGTCGCAGGAATGTTCCTATTTTGTTCTTTTTGAGTCAAGCGGATTCAGGCGCGGGGAGGCGTCACGACAGCGCGAGACGCGATCAGGCGATGATGTCGGGGGTGATCTGGTCTTCGATGAACGCGATGCGGTCGCGCAACAACAGCTTGCGCTTCTTCAGCCGCTGTAACCGCAATAGGTCGGGGGCAGGCGATTGATGCAGTGCATCGATCGCGGCATCGAGATCTCGGTGTTCCTGCTGCAACCGGGTGAGCTCGGCTTCGAGCTCACGCTCGTCTTCATGGGTCATGTCTGCGGTGGCCGAAAACCGATAGGCGTGTGATCTGGGCTGTGGATGCCCTGTGGAAATTATCGTCCTTGCGCGGCGGGACCGCAAGCGATCTCGGGCCGTCGCGCACCGATCTCCCGCAAGATATTTCAACGGTTCGCTGCGGCACTGCGCAAGCGCATTGATATCATGGATTTTTCCCGCGCGGTTCCGTACTCACGCCTTATTACATATGAATTTTCAAAAATGACGGAGCGACGACGGATACCCATCGACAGAACGAATCGGTGATGTAGACTTCGCCGTCCGGATCGAATCCTGAGGTTCAACCCTACCGAGGAGGTTTCGAATGACAATTCAGGCACATCTTGTTGAATTGGAGCGGAAACACAAACTTCTCGAAAACGAATTGCACGAAGCTCTCGTGCACCTTTCAACAGACGACCTGCAAATTGTTGAGTTGAAGCGCCGGAAGTTGATGGTCAAGGACCAGATCGAGCGTCTGAAGCAAGGCGATACGCTCCACTAGTAACCCCCGTAACAGTGTTGAGTTGATCGTACCCTTGCAGCAGGGATGAGAGCCTTTGCGCTCATCCCTGCTGCAAGGTGCGAGACCTCGCGCAATCATCGTTGCGCGTGGCCTAGATCTCTGCGAGCTCGGCAACGTGATCGGCGATCGCGAGCGAGGACGTCAGTCCCGGCGATTCGATGCCGAACAGGTTGATCAGGCCTGCGACGCCATGATCGCGCGGCCCCTGCATCAAAAAATCCTGCGTGGCGACCGCCGGTGGCACGATCTTCGGACGGATGCCCGAATAGCTCGGCATCAACGCGCCGTCGGGCAGCGTCGGCCAGTACTTGCGGATGGCCGGATAGAAGCGCTCGGCACGTGACGGGTCGACCTCGTAGTTGATCGTCTCGATCCACTCGACATCAGGACCGAAACGCGCCTGCCCTGCCATATCAAGCGTCAAATGCACCCCCAGCCCACCGGGCTCGGGCACCGGATAGATCAGGCGCGAGAACGGCGCCCTGGCGCTGCAGCTGAAGTAGTTTCCCTTGGCGAGATAAGCCGGCGGAATCCGGTCCAGCGGCATGCCCTCGATGTTGCGTGCGACCGTCGTCGCGGAGAGTCCCGCAGCGTTGACGAGGAGGCTGCATTGCAGCGTCATCGGCGCCTCGCCGCCGGCCTCGACTTCGATCACGCCGGCCGCCGCCTTGGCGCGGAGCAGCGGCGTGTGAAACGCGAAGGCCGCGCCGGCCTCCTCGGCCTCGCCGCGCAGCGAGAGCATGTAGGCGTGGCTGTCGATGATGCCGGTCGAAGGTGAGAGCAGCGCGGCGTCGCAGGCCAGCGCAGGCTCCAGCGCGCGTGCGGCCTCGCCCGTGAGCAGCTGCATGTCGAGCACGCCATTGGCCTCGGCGTGCGCCTTGATCGATTGCAGCTTCTCGGTTTCCTTCGCGTTGGTCGCGACGATCAGCTTGCCGCAGTTCTTGTGGGGGATGCCGCGCTCGCCGCAGTAGCGGTAGAGCGCGTGCTTGCCGCTGACGCACATCCGGGCCATCCAGCTTCCGGCGCGGTAGTAGATGCCGGCATGGATCACCTCGCTGTTGCGCGAGGAGGTGATGGTGCCGATGGCCTCGGCTTCCTCGAGCACGATGACCTCGCGCCCGGCCTGCGCAAGCCTCCGGGCCACCGCAAGCCCGACGACGCCGGCTCCGATGACGATGCAGTCGACCTTATCCATGGTTGTGCAGGACGTCCGCTGGAAGCGCCGGTGGAATTGGACCTGAGAACGAGGGCTTGGGGCCGTTTTCCGTTAAGGAAGCATTTATCATGTCAGGGCAATTGCCGTATTTGGCGTCACATTTTTCTGTTGCACGTACAGGCGTTTACCCGATCCAAACCCGCGAGGCCAGACAATCCGACGTTGAAATCGCGGGTGGCTGATGGCTGAGAAGAACTGGCACGTGGGCAGCACGCTTCCGATTGCTGTGCAGGCCGTCGTGTGCCTGGCCAGCGCGGTCGCGCCTGCGCGCGCCTTTGCGCTCTCGGACGGCCTCGCCCCGCCGAGCTACATCGGCCAGCTCGATCCCAACCTGATCTGGGAAGTCCTGATCGCGGGCATCGTCATCTGCGCGTTCCTGGCCTCCGTCGCCTTGTGGGTCCATTCGGCGCTGCGCCGGACGAGGCGGCTGCAATTGCGGCGCAACGCCTTCGTCTCCTCCGCCATGAACAATCTCAACCAGGGCGTGGTGATGACCGATGCGCAGCGGCGCATCATCTTCTGCAACGACCGCTATCTCGATATTTACGGCCTGACCCGCTCGGACCTGTGGGCCGGCATGAACGGCTACGACATCCTCGAGCTCAGGCGCAAGCGGGGCGTCCTCGGCGGCATCTCGGACGACGAATTCTACGAGAAGGCGGCAAGCCCCAACGGCCTGATCACCGAGCTGCCCGACGGGCGGGCCATCCTGGTGAAATATTTCATCCTGCCGAACGGCGGATCGGTCGCGACTCATCTCGACGTCAGTGACCAGCGCAAGCTGTCGCGGCAGCTCGCCTCCACCAAGCAGTTTCTGGAATCGGTGCTCGACCATGTGCCGGCCTGCGTGGCCGCCAAGAACATCGACGACGGTTGCTACATCTTCGCGAACAGCGCCTATGAGCGGTTCTGGGGACTGTCGCGGGACTACGCCGTCGGCAGGAACGCGCGGGAGCTGTTTGCGCCGGGCTCGGCAGCGAGCATCGAGGCGGCCGACCGTGCGGCGCTGGCGGCGCCGGATGGTCAATTCCGCAATGAATTCGAGGTCGACCGCGGCGGTGAGCGGCGCATGGTCGCCTCGATCCGGATCGTGGTCCGCAACGAGAGCAACAAGCCCGAATTCCTGCTGCTGGTGTTCGAGGACATCACCGACCGTCGCTCGCTGTCGCAGGAGCTGGAAAGCACCAAGAAGTTCCTCGAGCTCGTCGTCGATAATATCCCGGTCGCGCTGATCGTGGAGCAGGTCAAGGACGGCCGTTATCTGCTCGCCAACCGCAGCGCCGAGACGATCCTCAACCGCCGGCGCGAGGAAGCCACGGGCCTGACCGCGTCGGACATCTTCAATCCCAAGGAAGCCAAGCTGATCATCGCCCGCGACGAGGCGGCGATCAAGAAGCGCGGGATGATCACCGAGGAGCATCCGATCTCCACCAAGGACGGCCTGCGGCTGTTCCTGACCCGCCGCGCCACCGTGCTCAGCGATGCCGGCGAGCCGCAATATCTGATCAAGACCCACGAGGACGTCACCGACCGCCGGCAGACCGAGTCGCGCATGGCGCACATGGCCTACCACGACGGCCTCACCGATCTGCCCAACCGCGCCGCCTTCCTGCAGGCGCTGACCCAGATGATCGAGGCCTGCGAAGGCACCGGCGAGGAGTTCGCCGTCCTTTGCGTCGACCTCGATGGGCTCAAGGAGGTCAACGACGTCTTCGGCCATGCGCTCGGCGACAAGCTCCTGGTCGAGGTGGCCCAGCGGCTGCAGGATTCCGCCCGCGGCGGCGTGGTGGCGCGCCTGTCCGGCGACGAGTTCGGCCTGATCATCGACGGCAAGCAGCCGGAAGCGGGTCTCGCACTGGCGCAGCAGATCGGCGAAGCCGTCGCGCAGGAGTTCCAGATCGACGGCCGGCCGGTCCGTGCCGGCGTTACCACCGGCATGGCGATCTTCCCGCACAATGGCACGGATGGCGCCTCGCTGCTCGCCAATGCCGGCGCGGCACTGTTCCGCGCCAAGCAGAAGTCGCGCGGCACGATCAGCCTCTACCAGCCGGAGATGGACCAGCAGATCCGCGATCGCCGCGTGCTGCACCAGGACCTCTCGATGGCGATCAAGAACGGCGAGCTTTCGCTCGCCTTCCAGCCGCAGGGGGCCGCGGGCCACAGCGTCGCCGAGAGCGAGATCATCGGTTTCGAGGCGCTGGCGCGCTGGCAGCATCCAGTACGCGGCCAGGTCTCGCCGGCCGAATTCATCCCGATCGCCGAGGAGAGCGGCCTGATCGTCGAGATGGGCGAGTGGATCCTGCGCGAGGCCTGCCGCGAGGCGGCCTCATGGCCGAAGCCGCTCCAGGTCGCGGTCAATCTGTCGCCGGTGCAGTTCATGCACGGCGACGTGGTCGGGCTGGTCCACTCGATCCTGATCGAGACCGGCCTTGCGCCCGGCCGGCTCGAGCTGGAAATCACCGAGGGCGTGCTGATCGAGGATTTTGATCGCGGCTTGGCGCTGTTGCGCCGCTTGAAGGCGCTGGGCGTGCGCATCTCCATGGACGATTTCGGCAGCGGCTATTCCTCGTTGAGCTATCTCCAGGCGTTCCCGTTCGACAAGATCAAGATCGACCGCGCCTTCATCATCAATCTCGGCCGCAACCCGCAATCGGCGGCGATCGTGCGTGCCGTGATCGATCTCGGCCACGGCCTCGAAATGTCGATCATCGCCGAGGGCGTCGAGACGCTCGAACAGCTGGCCTTCCTCGCCAAGGAGGGCTGCGACGGCGTGCAGGGCTATCTGCTCGGCAAGCCGCTGCCGATCGGCAAATATGCCGATCTCGTCGGCCGCGCTGAGACCATGGAGCTTGCGCTCAAGACCGGCTAGAGCGTCCTCGAGCAAAGTGGATGCCGGTTTGCGTCAAGAAAACGCGCCGAAACAAAAATCTGGAGCCTGTTCCGATTTCATCGGAGCGGAAATGGCTCTAGTGATGAGAGGGCTTGGCTCCTTCTCGACGGTTTCATGGCGGACTACGACCTTGCGATCATCGGCGGCGGCCTGAACGGTGTCAGCCTCGCGCGCGATGCGGCCGGCCGCGGCCTGCGCGTGATTCTGTTGGAGCAGGGCGATCTCGCCGGCGCCGCGTCGTCGGCGACACCGCGGCTGATCCACGGCGACCTGTCGGTGCTGGAGCGCCGCGGCTTCTGGCGAGTACGCCGCGCGCTCGCCGAGCGCCGGATCTGGCTCGCCATCGCGCCCCACCTGGTCCGGCCGATGCGCTTCGTGATCCCCGCGCATTCCGAGGAGCGTCCGCCATGGCTCTTGCGCGCCGGTCTCTATGTCTATGACGGCCTCACCAACCGGGGCGGCCTGCCGCCGTCAGCGACCCTCGACATTACGCATCATCCGGTCGGCAACGCGCTGAAACGTCCGTTCGGCACGGCGTTCGAATATTGGGACTGCGTCGTCGACGATTCCCGCCTGGTGGTGCTCACGGCGCTGGATGCCGCCGAACGTGGCGCTGCGATCCGGACCGGGGCGCGCTGCGTGCGTGCCGATCGAACCGAGACCTGGCGGCTCGCCGTGGTCGATCGCGGCTATCGGCGTATCGTCACGGCGCGGGCCCTGGCCAACGCCACCGGCGCCTGGACCTCGATGGTCGCGGACACCGTGCTGCGGCAGCAGCAAGCCCCGATGGCGGCCATGCAGATGAGCCAGATCGTCGTGCCGCGCCTGTTCGATTCTGAAAACGTCTACGTCTTCCAGCACACTGACGGGCGGCTGATCTTCGCCCGGCCTTTCGAGCGCGACTTCACGCTGATCGGCACTGTCACCCATGCTTTCACCGGCGATCCTGCCATCGTCGCGATGCCCGGTGCCGAGGTCAGCTATCTCTGCGAGGCCGCCAGCCGCTATTTCCGCGAGCGCGTCGGGCCGACCGACGTGGTCCGCACGGTCTCCGGCGTCAATCTGGCGCTGGCGTCCGCGCGCGGGCGCGAGGGCACGACGCTGTTCCATGCGCGCCGGCGCAAGGCGCCGCTGCTGACGATGTTCGGCGGCGACGTCACCACCTCGCGCCTCCGCGCAGAGCGGGCGGTGACGAAGCTGACCCCGTTCTATCCGATGTCGCCGCCCTGGACCGCCGGCGCTGCGCTGCCCGGTGGCGATTTCGCCTGGGATCGTTTCGACACCGAGGTTGACCTTGCGCGCGACCGCTGGCGCTTTCTGTCGGAGCCGGAGGCCCAGCGCCTGGTCGCGGCCTACGGCTCGCGATTGCCCGCAGTGCTCGGCGAGGCGAAGAGCCGCGACGCGCTCGGCCCCGCCTTCGGCCCCGAGCTGACTGGCGCCGAGGTGCGTTATCTAATGGGTCACGAATGGGCGCGCTTCCCCGAGGACATCCTGTGGCGTCGTTCCAAGCTCGGCTTGACCATGCCGACGGCGGACCGCGACAAGCTGGCGGCGTTCATGGCGTAGCCCGGATGGAGCGAAGCGCAATCCGGGAAAGTCTCTCCGCCGATGGACCGTCCCGGATTACGCTGGCGCTCCATCCGGGCTACGGGACCGCAATGTTGGCTAGAATGAAATCGAGGTCGGCCGGCGTCGGGAGCGTGTAGCGGAGTTTCACAGTCCGTGCTTGGCCCAAGTCGCTCGGACTTGCGCTTCGGTTGCGACTTCACCCCGTTTAGTCGCCGCCTTGGATGCGGCAATCGCCGACCTTTCATCATCCGAGAGGATGACGGGCGCAGATGCTTCCTCACCGGCGAGCTGCAGCACGACCCGAGCGATGTCGTCCTGTGCATCCGTCGGCAGACTGCGCGCGATGTCCAGGGCGTGATCCAGCAACTTGGTCATGTCGCGATCATACGCCCTTTGACGTCCGGCATGAAGGCCTATCTGGGATGATCTCCCCCCGAACCGGTTGAGCAAAGGCCAATCGGCCGCTAGCGTGCGGCGGAATCGGGGTTGGCAGGGATCATGGCGGAAGAGTTGCCCGGAAGGGATGTTCAAGCGGATGCAGCCGGCGGAGATATGCTTCCAGCGGCGGGGCAGCCGCTGCTGCGCATCGAGGGCGTCGCCAAGACCTTTGGGACGTTCCGGGCTGTGGACGGCGTGTCGCTCGACATCAAGGCCGGCGAGTTCTTCGCGCTGCTGGGCCCCAGCGGTTGCGGCAAGACCACGCTCTTGCGCATGCTCGCCGGCTTCGAGGCGCCGGACGAGGGGCGCATCCTGCTCGGCGGCAAGGATATCGCGCAGGCGCTGCCGCATGAGCGCCCGATCAACATGATGTTCCAGAATTACGCGCTTTTTCCGCACCTGTCGGTGCGCGACAACATCGCCTTCGGCTTGAAGCGTGCCGGCATGGCGCGCGCGGACATCGCTACCCGCGTTGGGGAAATGGTCGCGCTGGTGAAGCTCGATGGGCTGGAAAAGCGCAAGCCCGACCAGCTGTCCGGCGGCCAGCGCCAGCGCGTGGCACTCGCCCGCGCCCTGGCGCGCCGGCCGCAACTCCTGCTGCTCGACGAGCCGCTCGCAGCCCTCGACAAGAAGCTGCGCGAGAGCATGCAAGGCGAGCTGATGGAGCTGCAGCGCCGGCTCGGCATGACCTTCATCATCGTCACTCATGACCAGGAGGAGGCGATGACGATGGCGAGCCGGATCGGGGTGATCAAATCAGGCAAGCTCGCCCAGATCGCGCCCCCGCGCGAGCTCTACGAGGCACCGCGCTCGCGCTGGATCGCGGAGTTCGTCGGCGACATCAATCTGTTCGACGGCGAGTCCAGATTGCGCGACGGCCATCGTCTGGTCATTGGCACGCGTGATGCGGGTACGCTGGTGGTGGCCGAACCGCGCGAGCCGGTCGGCGCGGGAAGGTTCGCGGTCGCGATCCGCCCCGAGAAGGTCAAGCTGTCGCGCCGCGGCCCGGTGAGCGAGGCCGGTCGTGAGACGGCGATCAACCGGCTGGACGGCGTCATTGCCGATATCTGCTATCTCGGCGGCACCACCACCTACAAGGTGAAGCTCGATACCGGCGGGATGCTGCAGGCTTCGGTCGCCAACAGCGCACGCACCGACGTCGACGCGTACAGCCTGAATCAGAACGTCGTCGCCTGGTTCACGCCCGACGATTGCGTGGTGCTGCCGTCATGAGCTCCCGCCGCATCTTCGCACGGCCGGCGCGCTTCGCTGCGATCGCGCCCTATGTCTGGATGGCGCTGTTCTTCCTGGTGCCGTTCGCCTTCGTGCTCAAGATCAGCCTGTCGCAGACCGCGATCGCGCAGCCGCCCTACGAGCCGGTGTTTGATCTGACTGCAGGATGGGAAGCGCTCAAGGCGGCCTTTGCAGCGCTCTCGATCGACAATTTCAAACTGCTCGGCTCCGACGACATCTATGTCTTTGCCTATGTCCGCAGTCTCACCGTTGCCGTCACGGCGACCGCGCTGCTGCTCCTGATCGGCTACCCCATCGCCTATGGCATGGCGCGATTGCCAAAACGCTGGCAGGCGGTGGCGATGGTGCTGGTGATCGTGCCGTTCTGGACCTCGTTCCTGATCCGCATCTATGCCTGGATCAACATCCTCCAGCATGACGGCCTGCTCAACCAGATCCTGCTGGCGCTGCATCTGGTCAGCCAGCCCGTGGTGTGGCTCTCCACCGACACCGCGATGTATATCGGCATCGTCTATTCCTATCTGCCGTTCATGATCCTGCCGCTCTACGCCACGCTCGCGAAGATGGAGCCGGCGCTGGAGGAGGCGGCCTCCGATCTCGGTGCGCCGCCGTGGCAGGTATTCTGGCTCGTCACCTTTCCGCTGTCCTTGCCCGGCGTTGGCGCCGGCGTACTCTTGTGCTTCATCCCGATCGTCGGCGAGTTCGTGATTCCGGATCTCTTGGCCGGCTCCAATTCGCTGATGATCGGCCAGACCCTGTGGCTCGAATTCTTCACCAACAAGGACTGGCCGGTCGCCTCCGCCGCGGCCATCGTGCTGCTCGTCGTGCTGCTGGTGCCTCTCTTGCTGTATGAGCGGCTGCAGAAGCGGCAGCTCGAACAGGGGCGCTGAGATGATGCGCAAGGTCTCCCGCCTGTCCCGCTTCAATATCGCCTCGCTGGCGCTCGGGCTGGCGTTTCTCTATTTGCCCATCCTGATCCTCGTGCTCTATTCCTTCAACGCCTCGCGTCTGGTGACGGTGTGGGGCGGCTGGTCGCTGCGCTGGTATCGCGATTTCTTCAACGACCGCGCCATGATCGAGGCGGTCTGGATGAGCCTGAGGGTCGCGGTCGCCTCCGCGACCATCGCCACGCTGCTCGGCACACTCGCGGCGGTGGCGCTGTCGCGCGGCGAGCGCTTTCGCGGCCGCACGTTGTTCTCCGGCATGCTCTATGCGCCGCTGGTGATGCCGGAGGTGATCACCGGATTGTCGCTGCTGCTGCTGTTCGTGGCGCTGAACGCCGAGCGCGGCTTCTGGACGGTGACGATCGCCCACACCACGCTGACGATGTGCTTCGTCGCGGTGGTCGTGCAGTCCCGCCTCGGCTCGCTCGATCGCTCGCTGGAGGAGGCGGCGATGGACCTCGGCTGCAACCCGGTCCGCGCATTCGTCGCCGTCACCCTGCCGCTGATCGCGCCCGCGATCGTCGCCGGTTGGATGCTGGCGTTCACGCTGTCGCTGGACGATCTCGTGATCGCGAGCTTCACCACCGGCCCCGGCTCGGCAACGCTGCCGATCCGGATCTATTCGGAGGTGCGGCTCGGGGTGAAGCCCGAGATCAACGCGATCTGCACGCTGGTGATCGCCCTGATCGCGGTCGTCATCGTCATCGCCTCGCTGGCCTCGAAACTCTCGAGCTCGCAGGGCGAGAGCGCCGCGCCGCTGTAGGAAGGGAGACGGGCCATGATGTTCACCTATCAGGTCCTGATCCACACGCCGCTCTGGGTTTGGATGCTACTGGCTTATCTTGTTTGGCAGGGCATCAAGGCGATGCAGCCGCGCACGACATCGATCTGGCGGGCGTTGATTGTGCCGGTCGTGTTCATCGTCTGGGGCGTCTCACGGATCGGCCTCGGACATCAGGACAGTTCATGGCCGATGGTCGCCTGGACCGCGGCCGCGCTTGCGCTGTTGCCGGTCGGCGTACTGACGCCGCGTCCGTTCGACGTGGATCATAAGACAGGCGAGATCATCCGTCCCGGCAGCAACTTCGCCTTGATCCGCAATCTCATCGTGTTTGTCTTGCAATACGCGGTGGGTGTGATTTCGGCGATCGATGCCAGCGACCGCACGCTTGCGATCATCATCGGACGTGCCGTCTCCGGCGCCACCGCCGGCTATTTCATCGGCTCGACCATCGCGCTGCTGGTCGCGTATCGACGCAAGCGCGCGGAGGAATGATCGGCGCAACCGAACTGCAGGGTGAAGCCGAACGCCTGTGGTGCTCAGGCACCGCCTGACATAGTTAACAATTCATATAGCTTATCTGGCTATCGTCGCCTTGCTTGGGGAAGAGGGGCGATGAAGCGGCTTTATATTGGTGTGGCCAGCACGGTTCTGGCGTTACTCTGTCTTGCTGTTCAGCCGTCGGCCGGTGCGACGCAGATGGTGTCGCTCGTGTACAACGGCTCGCCGCAGTCGCCGCAGCAGATCGGCTCCGACGAATTTCGCCGCAAGCTCGCCGAGATCGCACAGGGCCGTGTCATCCTCGATGAACGCGCTGGCAACGCGATGGGCAGCGAGACGGCGATCCTGGCCGCCATGCGCAGCGGCGTGGTGGACATGGCGACGCTGTCGGGCTCGGTGGT
Source organism: Bradyrhizobium huanghuaihaiense (assembly GCF_025200885.1). NCBI lineage: Bacteria > Pseudomonadati > Pseudomonadota > Alphaproteobacteria > Hyphomicrobiales > Nitrobacteraceae > Bradyrhizobium > Bradyrhizobium huanghuaihaiense. The sequence continues at coordinate 1,977,854 of NZ_CP104172.1, forward strand.
CAGCTCCGCTGTGCCGGAGTTCGGCGTCTTCGACGTGCCGTTCTTGTTCCGCGATGCGGCGCAGGCCAAGGCAGTCGCAGAGGGCCCGGTCGGCGCGCTGTTCGCCAAGCATTTCGCCGACAAGGGGTTGGTGCTGCTCGCGATCGGCAAGCAGGGCTTTCGCAATGTCACGAATTCGAAGCGGCCGATTCATTCGCCTGCGGACCTCCGCGGCCTGAAGATCCGCGTGCTGCCGAACGAGGTCTATCAGATGACCTTCAAGGCGCTGGGCGCCGAGGTCGTGCCGATGGAGTTCACGCTGGTCTATTCCGCGCTGAAGGACGGTCGCATCGACGGGCAGGAGAACCCGGTCGCGACGATCGCCGCCAGCCATCTCGAGGAAGTGCAGAAATATGCCAGCCTGACCGGCCATTTCTTCGCGCCGATCGCCTTCGTCGCCAATCGCGAGGTGTTCCAGGCCCTGAAGCCCGCCGACCAGGCCGCCATCATCGCCGCGGCCAAGGCCGCTGCGGAGGCGACCTGGCAGAGTGGCGTCGCGGAGGAGACGAAGAAGCTGGAGGAGCTGCGCAAGGGCGGCATGGAGATCATCGAGAAGGTCGATCGCCAGCCCTTCATCGACGCCGTGAAGTCCCTGGAGCCCGAATTCGAGAAGCGCTTCGGCAAGGATCTGCTCGCCCGGATCCGGGCTACGCCGTAATCGCGGGAAACATCATGAACCTGTCATTGCTTCTGTCGCGCATCGGCATCCGCCCGCGTATCTTCGGCGGCTTCGCGCTGGTCCTGGGTTTCCTCTGCGTGCTGGCGCTGCTCGCCGTCATGCGGCTGTCCGAGATCGGCGGCACCGTCGGAGAGCTCGTCACCAGCGCCGATGGCGATGCCGGCATGGCGAGGGTGCACGCCGCGCTGCTCTCGTCGAATGTCGCGGTCGAGAAATTCGTCCGCACGCGCAATCTCGGCGACCGCGATAGCGCCACGAAGGCGATCGACGGCTTTGGCCAGACCTTCGACCAGGTCGACCAGCAATTCGCTCGCCTGCCGGCGATTGCCGCTGGCCGGAGCGCGCTGGTGGACGCGCTTGGCACCTATCGACAATCCTTCACGGCGGTCGCCGCCGCCGTCGATCGTCTGCGCGCCGCCAGCACCAAGAGCGAGGCGCTCGGCGCCTCGGCAGGCCTCGCAGTCGGCGCGATCAATGTGACGCTCGCCAACCAGCCCGACCGCCTGCTCCAGCCGCTGCGCCTGGCCGGCACGGTGGATGCGATACGCGTGGCGATGCTGCGTTTCACCATCACCCAGGCCCAGGTCGACGCCGACGATAGCGGGCTGACGATCGGCTATGCACTGGCCGCGGTGGCCGATAGCGAGGCGGAGATCGCCGATGCCGAGGCGCCGCGATTGAAGAATCTGATCGCGGCCCTGAAGAAGGTGCTCGCCGATCAATCGGCGACGCTGAAGGAGCTTGCTGCCGCGATGAGCGAGCTGCGCAAGGCGCAGGGCGATCTCGTCAAATCCAGCAGCGCGATCGATGCCAAGGCGGCCGAGATCAGCCGGGCCCTCGGCGCAACGCGCACCGAGCAGAGCCGGCGGACGGCTGGATCGGTCGAGCAAACCCGCAATCTCGTGTTCACGGTGGCCATTGTCGCGCTCGTCCTGGGCGCATTGCTGGCCTGGCTGATCGGACGCAGCGTTTCGCGCCCCATCGGCCAGATGACCTTGCGCATGCAGAGCCTTGCGGCGGGCGAACTCGACGAGGCGATCCCGGGCGGCGGGCGCGGCGACGAAATCGGTCACATGGCCGGCGCGGTCGAGGTATTCCGCCAGAGTGCACAGACCGTCCGGCGCATGGAACAGGAGTCTGCCGCGCAGCGCGCCGCAGCCGAGACGGAACGCGCGGCCATGATGACGCAGCTCGCCGACCGCTTCGATCGCGGCATGGAGGGCGTCATTGGCGGCGTCTCGAGCCGTGCCGAAGAGATGGGGCAGAGCGCCGGAAGTCTTGCGCGAGTCGCCGAGCGGGGGCGCTCGCTTGCCGAGCAGGTCGCCGCGACATCGGCCCAGGCGTCCTCGAATGTGCAGACCGTTGCGGCGGCGACGCATCAACTCGCCGCCTCGATCAAGGAGATTTCGAGCCAGGTGGCACGCTCCGTATCGGTATCGGATCAGGCCAAGGAGGAGGCCTCGCGCACCGAGGCGCTGATGCGGGCGCTGTCGGATTCAGCCGAGCGGATCGGTACCGTGGTCCAGCTGATCCAGGCGATCGCGAGCCAGACCAACCTTCTTGCGCTCAACGCCACGATCGAATCGGCACGGGCCGGCGATGCCGGCAAGGGTTTTGCCGTGGTCGCCAACGAGGTGAAGAGCCTCGCAACCCAGACCGCGCGCGCCACCGAGGAGATCGCAGGGCTCGTCGCCGAGATCCAGGGCTCGACCGGACAGTCGGTCGCTGCGATCGGCCAGATCGGAAGAACCATCGCCGAGATGACGGAGATCGCGACGACGATTGCCTCCGCCGTCGAGGAGCAGGGGGCCGCAACCAGCGAGATTGCGCGCAATGTCGAGCAGGCCGCGAACGGGACAGCGGCGGTCACCGACCAGGTCGGCGCCGTCCGCACCGTGGCCGGCGAGACCGATGCCGGCGCCGAAGCCGCACTCACGGCCGCCTCGGCCTTGCAGGATCAGGCACGCGCGCTCAAGAAGGACGTGGCGGAGTTCCTGCAGACCGTGCGCAAGGCGGGGTGATCAGCGCGACCGGGGGGCTCGTTTCGAGGCTTTTGTGCCGGTAGAGCGCGACCGCGTCGTGGTCACCACGACGGGCCCGACGTAGCGCGCGCGCACTGTGCCCTGGATAGCGGATCCAAGCTGGCGCAGCGCAAGGCTGTTGAGCGGAAATTCCAGCAGGATATGGATCAGGCTGAGCGCCAGCAGGAAGGTGAAGCCGAACGCATAGTCGTAGAAATACAGCGCGGTGGACGCCGCGCTGGCAGCGGCCATCGCCGCCAGCCGCGCCTTCGGCACCTCAGCCCAGCGGATCACGTCGGCTTTGATGAACCAGTTGAGGTAGTGATAGGTGTAGACGAAGGCGAGCAGGCTGGTCAGCCTGGTGTCGAGCACGAGCCCGGGCACGCCGAACAGCCGGCTAAGTGCCGGGCCGACATTGCCGAAATAGTCCTGCCCGACGCGCGCAAAGCTCGCGATCCGGATTTCGGCGGCCGGCGGCAGCAGCAGGATCGTGGCGATTGCGACGAGGTAGATCACCACCAGCGCGGCCTGCACGCGGCTGCCGGACCGATAGGCGCCGAGCACCATGAAGATCAGCGTGAACAGCGAGACGTGGATCAGCGTCGGAATCAGGATGCCGATGACGGCGAGCGACGATCCGCTCGAATACATGATCGCGGACAGCGCGATCGCCACCATGAACAGCAGCATGCTCTCGATCGCTGTGGCGGTCGCCGCCAGCATGGCGCAGACGACCAGCGCGCTCCACATCGCGAAGCCGAACCACGAGGCGTTGTCGATCAGCGCGGCGACCACGGCGACGATGGCCAGGACCACCGCAATCCCGCGGTGAGGCAGGTAGTAGCTGCGGTCGTGCAGCCACGAGATCTCGGTGAAATAATGCGCGGGGCCGAGCACGACATAGGCCAGCAGCAACAGCTCGAACGGCACCAGATACGCGGCCGCGAGCGCCAGCAGCATCAGGCCGAGATGGATCGCGTCGTTGCTGCGCATGCTGCCGTGCCCCGTAACATTGGGGCACGGAGGTTAAAGCAGGCGCAGACAACTCGCAATTGCTCGCGTTGTCGCTCAAGCGCTGTGCTTGCGGCGACCCGGTGCGTCCTGTCGCGTCAGGACTTCACCGCACCCGCCGTGAGCCCGCCCACCATGTAGCGGCGGAAGGCGTAATAGACCGCGGCCGGCGGCAGCGCGTAGATGAAGCCGGTGGTCATCAGCAGCTCCCACGGCGAGTCGTCGGCGGCGAGGAAGTTGCCGAGCGCGACGGGGAGGGTGATCTCGCGGTCGTTCGACAGCAGCAGGAACGCGTAGAGGTATTCGTTCCAGGCGAGCAGCACCGCATAGGTACCGATCGCGACCAGCGAGGGCATCATCAGCGGCAGATAGACCAGGCGGAAGATCTGCAGCGTGGTGGCGCCGTCCATGACCGCGGCTTCATCCAGCTCCACCGGCAGCTTGTCGGAGGCCTGCTTGAGCACCCAGATCGCGTAAGGCGAGGCGATCGTCACCATGGCCAGGATCAGCGACCAGTGATTGTTGAGCAGGCCGTAATTGCCCATGGTGCGATACATCGGCACCGCGAGGAACGCCGCGGGGATGAAATAGGTGAAGAGCGCGAGGTTCAGCACCATGCGCCCGCCCGGCACCTTCAGCCGCGAGATCGAGAACGCCGCGGCCGTGGCGATGAACAGCGTCAGCACGCCGACGGCTGCTGCGATCAGCGTCGAATTCCAGAACTGGACGTAGAAGTCGCGCAGGAAGTAGTGCTGCTGCTTGAACACGATCTCGAAGTTGTGCAGCGTCGGATGGTCCGGCCACAGCTTGCCCGAGAACGCGTCCTCCTTGGGCGAGATCGCGAACAGGAACATGTGGTAGATCGGGATCATCGTCCACAGGAAGACGGGAATGCCGATCAGGAGCAGCCGCGCTTCCGTCGCGACGTCACGGAGAGAGGGAAGCTTCATCGCGACAACCGTTTCATCATGAAGTACACGAGCGGCAGGACGAACGGCATCGCGCAGACGATGGAGGCCATCGCGAGCGAGAGCTGGTCGAGCCGGAGATAGCGGATACCGAGCGTCGCCAGCACGTGCGTGAGGTCGGCCGGGCCACCGCCGGTGAGGAGGTAGACGCTGTTAAAATCGCCCAGCGTCCAGATCATCGAGAGCAGCGTGCAGGTCACGTAGAGCGTCTGCATCGACGGCCAGGTGATGAAGCGGAATTTCTGCCACCAACTCGCGCCGTCCACTTCGGCGGCCTCGAACAGGTCGTGCGAGATCGCAAGGCGTCCGGTGATCAGGATCAGCGTCCAGAACGGCAGCGACTTCCAGATGTGCACGCCGATCGCCATGCTGAGCGCCACGGCCGGGTCGTTCAGCCAGTTCGGGCCGTCATCGCCGGTGAAGGAGAAGATCAGGTGGTTGATGACGCCCCATTCGGGATTGAACATGAAGCGCACCGACAGGATGGTCGGGATCGACGGCACCGCCCAGGGCAGGATGAAGATCACCGAGAGCCATTTGATCCAGGTGCGCTGCATGGCGAAGAAGCCGGACAGGAACAGCGCGATCAGCATCTTGATGTTGATGCCGATGACCAGGAAGATCAGCGTGTTGACTGCGGCACGCGCAAAGATCGGATCGTTGTACAGTGCGACATAGTTCGCGGGGTCCCGCGCCAGCCACAGCCCGTAGCAGACGGGATAGACGACGAAGGCAAGGAAGACCAGCAGATAGGGCGCGAGCAGAATAATGCCCCAGACCTGCGCCGGGGTCAGCCGCGACGACAGGGGCGGGCCGGGGAGTGCCTGATCGCCAGAGAGCGTGATCGCCATTCTTTTCGGACTCTTTGAAAGGACTTCCGGCCGCACGAGGCGGCCGGTGTTAGCGTTTCGCCTCTCCCCGCGAGATGCGGGGAGAGGAAGGGATATACCTTAACCCGCGACCTGCTTGATGCGGGCGATCAGTTCGTCGACGGCTTTGTCGACAGGAACCTTCTCGCTGACGACGCGGTTCATCGCCTTCGCCCACACGTTTTCGTTGTTGAGGATCGTGAACTTCCAGTTCTTGGTGAAGTCGAACGCCGCGGTGCCACCCTTGAACTGCGCATAGACGGCCTTGCGGTGCTTGTCAGCCTGCCAGAACGGGCTTTCCTGGCTTTCCTTCGTCACCGGGAACCAGCGGCCGAGTGCGCCCTCGATATAGGGACGGACGTTTTCTTCCTGGAGCAGGAAGCTGATGAACTGCTTGGCCTCGGCCTTGTTCTTGGCCGCGGTGAAGATCAGTCCGGTCTTGACGTCGGAGCGGTAGCGGATGGTCGAGCCATCAGGCGCCTTCGGGAAGGACGCCGTGACGATGTCCTGCTCGTAGGCCTTCTTGCCGGCGTCGCGCTGCTCCTGGGTCAGGGCCTGGTTCTGCGAGTCCTCGAACCACTTCGCCGCGATCGAGATCGTGAAGTTGTGGGTCATCACGATGGTCTTGTTGTGGAAGGCGACGTTGTTGTCCGGGTCCTTCCAGGTCGTCGAGGAGGGCGGCGTGCAGCCCTTGATGTAGGTGTCGGTGTAGTCCTTCATCGCCTTGATCAGGTTCTCGCGAACCGTGGGATCGTCGACCAGGAGCTTGCCGTCGTTGTCGACCAGCTTGACGTGGTAGGCGTCCATGAAGGTGTAGAACGACTGGAAGGCGTCGGTGGATTCCACGCCCATCGGCTGGCCGACGGCGTAGATGCGCTGGCCGGTGGCCTTGCGGATCGCCGGCTGCACCTTGTCGCACCAGAACGTCCAGTAGCCCGTCCAGTCGTTCGGGATGTCGCTCTGCTTGAAGCCGGCCTTCTCCAGCATGTCGTTCCAGATCTGGACGTGCATGCTCTGCTGCTTCAGCGGGAAGCCGTAATAGGCCTTCTTCTTGGCGACGTCGTTATAGAGGATCGAGGCGTCCAGCGTGTTCTGCACGAACCGGTCCTTGATCGGCTCCATGACGTCCGAGAGGTCCTCGAGCTTGCCCTCATAGGCCCACTTGCCCTGCGCCTGCACGTCATAGGAATCGGAATAGGCCACATCGGGGACGGTGCCGGCATCGAGCGCGGCAACCGTCTTCGGAATCATGTCCTGGATCGCGTATTGCGACAATTCGACCTTGATGCCGGTCTTGGCTTCGAATTTCTTGATCGTATCGATCAGCGCGTCGTCTTCGGAGCGATAGAAGCCCTTGCCCCACCAGACCGTAATCGTCTTCTGCTGCGCAAAGGCGGGTGCAGTGACCGCGAACAGCCCAACCGCAGCGACCGCCAGTGACACTGCGCCAATAACCTTGGATCTCACGTTTTTCTCCCTCAAACGGCCGGTGTTTTTAACCGGTCGTGTAAAACACTAGCGCATGGCGGAGAGCCGATCTAGCGGCATCTTGTCAGACCTAGGTCGTGGGCCTTGCGCCGGAGGAGATGCTTAACGTGCGCATCGATCCAATCGCCGCATCAATTCGCGGCAATTAATTCGGGTTCTGCGTTCTGATCGCGTGACCATGCGCAATTCCATACCTGCTCGCGACCGGCGAAGCCGGGCTTTGTAAGCGGTATGAAGACTGAACGCAACGCACTTGGCCGGCCACCACGCTGCTGCGGCCGGAGGAGCCGAAATGCCGGCGGGGCTGATCCGAGGAACTTCCGTGTCGACGGGAACAGCGCTGCGCCGACGAGCTATCAGCGTTTCTCCTTCCGGCCCGCCGAAACGGCATTCGAATTTGCCTGAGCGGATCGGGGCCGCGGCTTGTCTTGCCCGCTCGTCCCGGAAGGCGTGTGCCAGGCCTCGAGGAGCATCTTGAGAAACTGGCTCGCATGAGGAGATAGTGTGGCCCCGTGCCTGCGGACGATTCCGATCGTCCGCGACACTTCCGGCTCGTTCAACCGAATGGTGTGGATGATGGGATGACCGGCCGCTGGCGTCGCAAGCCTCGGCAGCACCGCGATGCCCAGTCCCGCTTCGACGAGGCCGAGGGAGCCGGAGAGGTGAGCGACTTCATAGGACCAGTTCAGCTGCAGGCCGTGCCGCGCCAGCGCATTGTCGATCAGCGCGCGATTGCCGCTGTTGCGACCGACGGTGATGACCCGGTGCGGCACGATCTCCGACCAGGTGACCTGTTTGCGCGATGCCAGCGGATGGTCATGACGGCAGGCCAGAACGAAAGGATCCTCGACCAATTTCTCGAACTCGATTTCGGCATGTGACGCACCGATGAAATTGATGCCGAAGTCGGCTTCTCCGCGCGCGACCGCTTCCAATCCCTCATTGGCGCCGATGTCGAGAATTCGGATGCGAATGCGTGGATACGCTTCGGCAAACCGGCCGATCGCACGCGGCAGGAAATAGAACACCGCTGTCGGCACCGCAGCCACCGAGACGAGGCCCGAACTTCGCGCGCCGATATCGTGGATGGCGAGCACCGAGGTCTCGAACTCGTCGATGAGGCGGCGCACCTTCGGCAGGAAATCACGGCCGGTCATGGTGAGATTAACGTGGCGCGTCGAGCGTTCGAGCAGCGGCGCGCCGAGACCTTCTTCCAGTTTCTGGATGCGCCGGCTGAGCGCCGGCTGCGACAGGTTCAGCGCCCTGGCGGTTCGGACGAAGCTTCCCGTCTCCGCCACGGTGATGAACGCCTTGAGGTCGAGTAGTTCCGCGTTCATTGGCCGGTCTCCATTATATCGATAATCGGAATAATACCTCAGATATTTGCATTTCACAAAAGAGTTCTGGCGGTGAATGTTCTGGTTCGTGCGAATTGTCGCCGACGGAAGAGCTCCATGAACGATCAGATTGCCATTCCCTGTGTGGTCATGCGCGGAGGCACCTCGCGGGGGCCATTTTTCCTGGCCCGCGATCTTCCCGCCGATCCGAAACTGCGCGACGCGATCCTGCTGTCTGTGATGGGAGGGGGGCACGATCTTGGAATCGACGGGATCGGCGGCGGCAATGCCGTCATCAACAAGGCCGCGATCATTGGACCGGCATCGGTGCCCGGCGCCGATGTCGATTACCTGTTCGCCCAGGTGCGTGTTCGTGAAGGCATCGTCGATACCTCACCGAACTGCGGAAACATGCTGGCGGGGGTGGGGCCATTCGCAATTGAAGCCGGTCTGGTCGCCGCCGCCGTAGATCGCACCCATGTGCGCATCCACAACGTTAACACCGGCAAGCTGATTGACGCGACCGTGCCGACCCCCGCAGGGCGCGTGACTTACGACGGCGAGGCGCGGATCGACGGTGTGCCGGGAACGGCCGCGCCAATCGAACTGTCGTTCCCCAACGCGGCCGGCGCACGCACCGGTCGTCTCCTGCCCACTGGACGACCGGTCGATCGCATCGAAGGGATCGATGTGACCTGCATCGACGCGGCGATGCCCGTCATGCTGGTCCGCGCGGCGGATCTGGGATGGACCGGCCGCGAGGCTCCCTCGGACTTCGCCGACGGCGGATTTCGCGCGCGACTCGAAGCTCTGCGGATCGAGGCTGGACGGCGGATGGGCTTTCCGGATTCCGCGAACATGGTGATCCCGAAGCCGGTCCTGATCGCGCGCGGGGGTGAGGCGACGTTGAACACCAGGTACTTCATGCCGCATGACTGCCATAGCGCGCTGGCGGTGACCGGCGCGGTCGCGATCGCGACGGCGTGCGTCACGCCAGGGACGATTGCAGCAGAGATGGTCGGACCACTGGCGCCCCCGCTGCCGGTCACCCTTGCCCATCCCTCCGGCCAGCTCGTGGTTCGGCTGGAGCCCGGCCCGGTTGCCAGGGTGCTGCGGACCGCCCGGCGAATCTTCGAGGGCCACGTCTTCGCCCGTCGATCGCACGTGCCTCATTCGGTGCTGGCGGCCTGAAGCCCGCCGCTTCCGAAACCGTCACAAAAATCAGAGCCATGGGAGAGATGAGAATGCACAAGGAAACGCTGGTCGCTCACGCGAGCACCGAGGCTGGGAAACCCTTCTACCGGATTCTTTATGTTCAGGTGCTGATCGGCCTCGCGCTGGGTGTCCTCACCGGCCATTTCTGGCCCGAATTCGGCGCTGCGCTGAAGCCCTTTGGCGACGGCTTCATCAAGCTGGTCAAGATGATGATCGCGCCGATCGTGTTCTGCACCATCGTGAGCGGCATCAACAGCATCAGCGATTCCCGCGAGGTCGGCCGCACGCTGGTGAAGTCCATGGCGCTGTTCTACCTGCTGACGGTGCTCGCGTTGCTGGCCGGGCTCATCGCCGTGTCACTGATCCAGCCGGGCGCTGGCATGCACGTGTCCGTCAATACGCTGGATCCGTCGGTGGCCGCGAAATTCAGCAAGCAGGCAGGGGCGACCGGATTTGCGGACTTCATGCTGCACATCATCCCGCATTCGTTCTTTGGGGCCTTCGCCGACGGTGAAGTGCTGCCGGTGTTGCTGGTCTCGATCCTGATCGCTTTCGGCCTGAGCCGAGCCGGCGATTGTGGTGTCGCGGTGACAAACGCAGTCGCCTCATTCTCTCATGTGCTGTTCGTATCCTTCGGCTTCATCATGAAGCTCGCTCCACTGGGCGCGTTTGGCGCCATGGCCTTCACGGCGGGCCGCTACGGCATCCGTTCGATCGGCTCGCTCGGACTGCTGATCCTGACCTTCTATATCGCCTGCTCCGTCTTCGTGGTGGTCGTGCTTGGTTTGCTGGCGCGGCTGAACGGTTTCAGCCTGGGGAAGACGATCCGCTACTTCAAGGAAGAGCTGCTGATCGTGCTCGGCACGTCCTCGTCCGAGCCGGCGCTGCCTTCCGCACTGCGCAAGCTGGAGCAGCTCGGATGCCGCAAAGGCGTGTCAGGGCTCGTTTTGCCGATGGGCTACTCCTTCAACCTCGACGGCAGCGCCATTTACCTCACACTGGCGTCCATCTTCATCGCGCAGGCCTGCGACATTCAACTGTCGTGGGGGCAGATCGCGGCGATGCTTGGACTGATGCTGCTGACGTCCAAAGGGGCGGCAGGTGTCACTGGCAGCGGCTTCGTCGCACTCGTCGCGACCCTCTCCGTCATGCCGGATCTGCCCGTGACCGGCGTGGCGCTGCTCGTCGGCATCGACCGCTTCATGTCGGAGGCGCGGGCGCTGACCAGCATGATCAGCAACTGTGTCGCAGCCATCACCATCTCGCTGTGGGAGGATGCCTGTGACCGCGAAGTATTGGCCCGTGAACTGGGGCAGGGCGCCACTCTTGAGGCCGCGGCCGGGACGACGATCGGCGGAGCGCCAGTGGTGCAGGAGAACGCGAGCTGGGTTTCGACGACGCAATCGGCCGCTTGAACCCGAAGAGAGCGGCGTCAGTTCGACTTGGCGTTTTCCTTAGCGTTTTCTTTGGCGTTCTCCGCCGTCGGCGATTCCGCCGGTGCGGGACGCTTGCCTGCGCCGGTGATGCGCTCGATCGCGGAGCGCACGGCATCGCTCCCCTTGCGGTCCTTCAGCATGTCGAGCAGGGGCGCGGAAGCCGGCGAGCGGCGGATCAGGCTTTCCGGATCGGGGAAGATCAGGGGATCATCCCAGGGCCCCTGCACCACGAAGGGCAATTCGAAGCCCGATGAACTGTTGAGGCTCGCCACGCCCTTCATGTCGTATTCGCGCGTCGGCACCGATGCGGTGCCGGTGAGCGTGATCTTCGCTGCCGGCCCCTCGACGCGGATGTCTTCGGCGGTGGCGATGCCGTCGGAGAATTTCACCGCGATGGTGAGGTTGTCGTAAGGGGTCGAGCCGCTGCGGAAATTGCCGCCCCCGGACAGCGGCCGCCGCTCCAGCCGCTTCAGGAGCTGCTCGGCGTTGAAGCCGGAGATCGCGCCGTCATGGCCGGTGACCGTGGCGCTGCCGTCGAGCGACTGAACGAGGCCGAACGGGCTCGAGCCGGAGGCAAGGAGGGAGACGTTGATGTTGCCGCGGCCGGACAGCTTGTTGAGGCCGAACAGCTCGGTGGCGCAGGCCTGCAGATCGACGTCGGTGAACTGGAATTGCGCCTTGATGTCGGCGACGCTGTCGGTGCGGGCGATGCCGAACGAACCCTTGGCGATGCCGCCATAGACCTGGGCCTCGCCGACCGAGAGCGCCAGCGTGCCGTTGCGCAAATTGGCGCCGATCGCGGTGCGGCCGAGTTTCGTCGGTCCGACGGTCAGCCGCGCTGCCGACAGGCGCATGTCGAGGTCGGTGGTCGACAGCCCGTTGAGATCGAACAGCTGCCTGTTCCAGTCGCGGGCGCCGCTCGCGAGCAGGCGGAAGGTCGAGATATAAGGTGTGAAGTCGAGCGCGTCGGCGGCGAGCGTCGCCTGCAGCGTCTGCCTTCCGTTATTGGCGTAGGTCATGACGCCCTCGGCGGTGTTGCCGTCGAGCTCGACATTGACATTGGTGAGCGCGATCGAGGCGCCCACCACGTTGGCGCGCGCTTTCAGCGCGAAGCGGCCGAAGCCGCCGCTGGCCGGCTGCGGCTGTCCGGTCCAGCGCAGCGCGTTGCGCAGGGACGGGCTGTCGATGGTGAGCGTGCCCTCCATCATCGGGCTGGTGCGGTTGGCGACGCTGCCGTCGAAGGCGAGCTTGAGCGGCGCGCTGGCGATCCGCGCCTTCAGGCCGGACCGGTCGCCCGAGAGGGCGGCGACGAAATCGGAGAAGCTGATCGAACCGTCGACCCGCTCGCCCCGCCAGTCGAACTGCCCGGTTGCGGCAAAGGAGCGCGAGATCGACGGCCAGGCCAGCGACAGGTCGATGTCCTCGAACTTCTCGGTGGCGCGGGTGGCGGCGTCCTCGTAATTGAGCAGGCCGTCCTGGATCCTGATCTCGGAGAACGACACCTGGTTGTCGGCCCCGGGCTTCATGGTGCGGGCAATGGTCTGGATGAAGGGCGTCCAGTTGCTCTCGCCGTCCGGCTTGAGGCTGACATGGATGCGCGGCCTGAGCAGCGTCAGGTCGGCGATCTCGAACCGTTGCAGCAGCAGCGGCAACAGCCGCAGATTGGCGGTGAGCACGTCGACATGGAGCGCGGGATCGCTGGTGCCGCCACCCTTCAGGCCGACGTCATGGAAGGAGATGTAGCTCGCCGGCAGCACCGAAATGTCGATGCTGCCTGCGACATTGAGCTCCAGGCCCGTGACGTCGCGGATCTGCGCCTCCACCGCCTTGCGCAGCGCGTCGCGGTTGATGAGCCATGAGGTCGCGACCAGGGCGATCAGCGCGATGCCGAGCAGCGCCGCGATCGGCGTCCCGAGGCGCTTCATTCCTTGGGCCATGGTCAATGGCATGTCCTGATCGGGTTGGTTGTTGGGTCCAGAAGGGCGAGCCGGGAAACCTGCGCGCCCCACGCCCAAGGTCTGTTAGGCTACAAGTTCGGTCAGGTTACAAGTCTTGTTAGGTCACAAGTCCCGTTAGGTTAAGTGCCGCAACTTGATGGGTTTTCTTGTCGCTTTCAAGGCCGCGGGCGGTTCTGCCCACGGGCTGGGCAGCTTCTACCACCGCCCCGCGGAGCGGAGAACCCCGTATCATTGACGGCTTTGGCGGATTTCGCCTAATAATCGCCGCCAACAAGGTGCGGCGGCTGCAAGCCGAAGGTTCAGTCGAGGTTTTTTGCATGAACAAGGTCTATCCCGACGCCAAGTCGGCGCTCGACGGCATTCTGAAAGACAACATGATGATCATGTCGGGGGGCTTCGGCCTCTGCGGCATTGCCGAGGAGCTGTCGGACGCGATCCGCGAATCGGGCGTCAAGGGGCTGACGGTCGTCTCCAACAATGCCGGCGTCGACGGCATCGGGCTCAGCCGCCTCTTGGAAACCCGGCAGATCAAGAAGATGATCTCGTCCTATGTGGGCGAGAACAAGCTGTTCGCCCAGCAATTCCTCGCCGGCGAGCTGGAACTCGAATTCAACCCGCAGGGCACGCTGGCCGAGCGCATCCGCGCCGGCGGCGCCGGCATCCCGGCCTTCTACACCAAGACCGGCGTCGGCACGCTGATCGCCGAGGGCAAGGAAGTGAAGGAGTTCGACGGCGAGAAGTACCTGATGGAGCGCGGCCTGTTCGCCGACCTCGCCATCGTGCACGCCTGGAAGGGCGACACCGCCGGCAACCTCATCTACCGCAAGACCGCGCGCAACTTTAACCCGATGATGGCGACCGCCGCCAAGATCACGGTGGCGGAGGTCGAGCATCTGGTTCCGGCCGGTGAACTCAATCCCGACCACATCCATACGCCCGGCATCTTCGTGAAGCGCATCGTCGAGGTCGGCACGGCCAAGAAGCGCATCGAATTCCGCAACACCCGCCCGCGTACCGCCGCTTAAGCGTAACAGGAGACTCACATGGCCTGGACCCGTGAACAGATGGCTGCGCGCGCCGCGAAGGAATTGCGCGACGGCTACTACGTCAATCTCGGCATCGGCATCCCGACGCTGGTCTCGAACTACATCCCCGACGGCATGGACGTCTCCTTGCAGAGCGAGAACGGCATGCTCGGCATGGGCCCGTTCCCCTATGAAGACGAGGTGGACGCGGACCTGATCAACGCCGGCAAGCAAACCGTCAGCGAGCTGCCCTCGACCTCGTATTTCTCGAGCGCGGATTCCTTCGGCATGATCCGCGGCGGCCACATGGACCTCTCGATCCTCGGCGCCATGCAGGTGGCTCAGAACGGCGATCTCGCCAACTGGATGATCCCCGGCAAGATGGTCAAGGGCATGGGCGGCGCGATGGATCTCGTCGCCGGCGTCAAGCGCGTCGTCGTGGTGATGGAGCATTCGGCCAAGGACGGCCCGAAGCTGCTGAAGCAGTGCAACCTGCCGCTGACCGGCGAGCGCGTGGTCGACATGGTCGTCACCGATCTCGCGGTCTTCACCATCGACAAGCACGGCGACGGCGGCATGGCCCTGATCGAGCTCGCCGACGGCGTCTCGCTCGACGAGGTCAAGGCCAAGACCGAAGCCGAATTCCGCGTCGCGCTGAAGAACACGTAAGGGTTCGCGATGGGGCGCGCATGACGATACGGTCTGCGCGTCCCGAAGACGCCGAATTCATCGCCAAGACTATCCTGCGGTCGATGCGCGGCTACCGGCCGCGCGGTTGGTTTGACGTTGCGCTCGGCTGGCCCGAAGCCCAGTGCCTGGATTTCATCGCGCGCGTCGCAACAGCGCGTGCGGTGTCGATGTGGCACGTCTCGCAGTTCTGGATCGCGGAGGTCGAGGGTGAGCCGGGCGCGGCGCTCTGTGCCGTGCCTGCGGCCGGCACCGGTCCCGCGGCCTGGCGCGCGATCGAGGAGGTCGCAGCCGAAACCGGGCTCGCTGCGTCAGAGGTGGACGCCATCCGCCGACGCGGCACCTACACCCGCGGCTGTTGGGTTCAGGGCGGCGAGGGCGACTGGATGATCGAGCATGTCGCGACCGATCCAGCCTATGGCGGCCGTGGTCTCGTGCAGGCACTGCTCGCGCATGCGCTGGAGAAGGGGCGGCCGGCCGGATTCAAGCGGGCGACGATATCATTCCTGATCGGCAACGAGCCCGCCGAGCGCGCCTACGCCAAGGCCGGGTTTGCCTTCGCGGAAGAGAAGCGCGATCCGGCGTTCGAAGCGATCATCGGCGCGCCCGGCTTTCGCATGTTTGCGCGGACGATGTGATATGCAGTAGCCCGCATGAGCGAAGCGACATACGGGTCTACTTTCCCGGGTGTCGCTTCGCTCACCCGGGCTACGCAATCACGACCTCGCCCACGCCTTGCCCCACCGCGCCGACACGTTGGCCATCCACGTCCGCTCCTCCCGCACCAGGCGGAAGCCGAGATTGGCGGGCGGCACGCCCTGGGCGCAGCCGCCGGCGCGGGCGTCGCGGATGAAGTCGGTGACATAGGCGCGGTGCGCGCCTTCGGCGACGCGCACGCCGCAGTTCACGGTCGCCCGGCCGGCATTGCCGGCCTCGTCGACGCGCGAGCGCACGAAGCAGGTCGAGGTCCATTCCCAGACGTTGCCGGCGAGATCTTCGATGCCGTGCTCGTTCACGCCGAACTTGCCGAACGGATAGGCCGCGGTGTCGAAGGGATCGCGCTCGGATTCGCGCTCATAGCGGCTGATCCAGCGCTTCGAGGGATTGTCCCGGTCCACCGGCGCGCCATCGTCCTTGAATCTGGAGCCCGCCGCAAACGCCCATTCCGCATCGCTCGGCAGGCGCCACGTCTGGCCGGTCTTGCGTGACAGCCAGCCGGCATAGGCCTCGGCATCGTGCCAGTTCACCTGCACAGCGGGACGATCGATGGCAACCGTTACCCCGCGATCGAGCGCGCGGCAGGCGCCATCCTGCACGCAAAGCTGATAGTCGGACGACGAGACCTGATTGCGCATGATGTGCAGCGGCCTCGTGAACCGCATCGCGCGCAGCGGTGCTTCCGCCTGCTGCCCGCCACGCGTGAAATCGCCGGCTTCGCGATAGGAGACGTTGCTAGGCGCGATCCTGACGATCGCGGGCTCCGCGGCCGTGCCGTGGACCGCCATGTCCGAGACCAGGGGCGCCATCGCGATCGGCCCTGCAAGCCCGGCGGCGCAGGCGAGCAGCAGTTTCAGCTTGAATGCGATCAGCATGGTCGTCCCCCGAAAGGAAGAAGGGGCCGGTGGATCACCGGCCCCTTGTCGCGTCTAGTTGGTGTTGGCCGGGATGTCCGCAGGCGCCTTCACCTGCATCATCAGATCGTCGTTCCACTTGCCTTCGACCTTGAAGTGCGCGGTGGCACCGAGATCGGCGGCCTCGATCAGATTATGCGTGACATAGGCGTAGATGCCGGGCTGCTGGAATTTGTACAGCGCAGCTCCCGCCGACCCGCCGCGGATGAACCAGGTCTCGAGCCCGACCTCGGGCGCATTGCCGAACTTGCCGGTCTCCCAGACATAGTCGCCATGACCGCCGATCAAATGCGGACGGCTGTCGCGATTGGCCTGCGAGTGCACGATCAGCACGTTCTCGCCGACATTGGCCGTCAGCGCGTTCTTGCCGGTGAGTGCGCCGACCTTGCCGTTGAACACGACATGGGAGGGCGTGAGCTTCTTCATCACCTCTTCGGTCTCGGTGAAGGCCTCGCCCGGCGAGTCGTAGGACTTGAAATTGCCCTTCTCGTCGCGCGGCACGTACATGTCCTGCTCGCCGATATAGTAGACCTTGTCGTACTTCAGCGCGTGGCCCTTGCCGTCGTTCAGTCCCTCGCGCGGCAGCACCATCACGGCGCCGTTCATGCCGGAGACGACGTGCCAGGGGATCATCGGGCCGCCCGGCGCGCAGTGATAGACGAATACGCCGGTCTTGGTCGCCTTCCAGCGCAGCACCACCTGCTCGCCGGGATTGATCAGCGTGAGCGCGCCGCCGCCGAGCGCGCCGGTCGCGGAATGGAAGTCGATGTTGTGCGGCATGGTGTTGGTCGCGGGATTGACCAGCGTCGTCTCGACGTAATCGCCCTCATGCACCACCATCAGCGGGCCCGGCATCGAGCCATTGAAGGTCATGGCCTGGAAGGTCGTGCCCTTCTCGTCGATGACGACCTTCTTCTCCTCGATCGTCAGCTTGAACTCGATGATCTTGGGACCCTGCTTGGTCGCCTGCTCGTGCGCATGCACGAAGGGCGGAGCGACCAGCTCGACCTTCTGACGCGGCAGTTTGAGATCATCGGCAGCCAGGGCGGGTGTCGCCAGCATCAGGGCGGTCGCGGCGGCGCTGATCAATGCGGCTCTGCGGGTGAACATCGGAAGCATCCTTCATCTGAAATGGTCTTGATGACGGATGCAGTGTGCGCCTGTTGCGGCAAGAGTGTTTGCGCTGCGACAAGCTTCTGCCGGATTCGCCTCCGGTAAATTCCTTACGAGGTGCGCCGAAGTCGCATCGACGTCGCGCATCGTCAGCCGCGCAAGCGGCAAATCGTTCGCATGTTCAGCTGCATTCGGTCGTGAACGTATGGATGTGGTCGATCAAAGCAGGTGTATCGCCATCCAGACCGTGCCCCAGACTGCGAGCGACAACGCGGCAAAGACGGTGGCCATGATTGCCAGAACGCGCGCGAGATAATTTGCACCGCTTGCGGGCGCGGCAGGGACAGGACGGAAATCGTCGAAGCGCGGGATGTGGCCGCGGATGCCGGCGAGCCAAACAACGAGATCGAGCGCGAACGACGCCATGGCCTATCTCCAGGAAGCAACGCTTAAACGTCATCATCGGCCAAGTCAGGCGCTCAGACTTTGAGCGAGCGCAAGGTCGCTCGCTCGAAAACGGGTAATCCAATGCCAACCGGGATTTGCCGCGCCACGCCGCGGCATCGATTCACGAATGGGTAAGACATGAGACTAGATCTCGCAGCGAGCTACGGCGAAGAGAGGTTGCCGCGCTACACGAGCTATCCGACCGCGCCGCACTTCTCGGCGGCAATCGGCGCCGAGACCTACGCCCGGTGGCTGTCCGAGCTCCCTGCCGGTGCCAGCGCCTCGCTCTATCTGCACGTGCCGTTCTGTCGCGAAATGTGCTGGTATTGCGGCTGCCATACCCAGATCGTGCGGCGTGACGGGCTGATCGCGGCCTATCAGCGCACGCTGCGCAGCGAGATCTCCCAGGTCGCCGAAACCATCGGCCGCCGCATCAAGGTCGAGCATATCCATTTCGGCGGCGGCACGCCGACGATCATGGCGCCGGAGGCCTTTGCCGAGTTGATGGCGGCGATGCGGCATTCGTTCTTCGTGCTGCCGACGGCCGAGATCGCGGTCGAGATCGGCCCGAGGACGCTGACCGCCGACATGGTCGAGGCCATGCGGCTGTCCGGCGTCAACCGCGCCAGCCTGGGGGTGCAGAGCTTCGATTCCGTTGTGCAGCGCGCGATCAACCGCGTGCAGAGCTTTGAGCAGACGGCGTTCGTCGTCGAGATGCTTCGGGGTGCGGGCATCGCAGGGATCAATTTTGATCTGATCTATGGACTGCCGCATCAGACCGTCGCCTCCTGTCTCGACACCGTGCGGCGCGCGCTCGAGCTCGCACCCGACCGTTTTTCAGTGTTCGGCTATGCGCACGTGCCCGCTTTCAAGAAGCACCAGCGGATGATCAACGAGGCGGTCCTGCCCGACGGTCTTGCGCGTCACGACCAGGCCTGCGCGATCGCCAATGCGCTGAAGGAGGCCGGCTATGTGCAGATCGGGCTCGATCATTTCGCCCGACCCGACGATGCCATGGCCGTGGCCTTCGAGGAGCGCACGCTGCGGCGCAATTTCCAGGGCTATACCACCGATAAGGGCGAAGTCCTGCTCGGCTTCGGCGCCAGTGCCATCGGGCATCTGCCGCAGGGTTACGTGCAGAACGAGGTGCAGATCGGCGCCTACGCCCAAAACATCACCGGCGGCCGCCTCGCCACCGCCAAGGGCTACGGGCTCACCGACGACGACCGGCTGCGTGCCGACATCATCGAGCGCATCATGTGCGAGTTCAGCGCCGATCTCGGCGACATCTGCGCGCGCCATGGTGTCGAGGCCGGCCCGATGCTCAAATCGGCGTCGCGTCTGAAGCCGCTGATCTCGGACGGCGTCGTCAGGCTGGACGGCGACCGGCTCGCAGTCGCAAGCGACTCGCGCTTCCTGGTCCGCAGCGTCGCCGCCGCGTTCGACGCGCATCTGGATCCGGGAAAGCAGCTGCACAGCAGGGCGGTGTAGACTCTCTCCGTCATTCCGAGGCGTGCGAAGCACGAGCCCGGAATCCATTCATCCACGATATCCGCTGCATGATGGATTCCGGGCTCGCGCCTAACGGCGCGCCCCGGAATGACAACCCAGCTTGCGCTCCAACAAAGAAACCGGCCCCCGCTCCGCTATCGTCGTTTCCGAACGGAGTTGTCCATGCCTTTTGGATCCGACGATCTGGTCGATGACATCATGCGCACGGCGCCGCACACGATCCGCGTGTTTCTTGCTTTCAGGCTGGCCTGCGTCGGCTGCCCGATCGCAACCTTCCACACGGTGGAAGACGCCTGCCGTGAGCACGGCATCGACCGCGACAAATTCCTCGCTGCACTCTGCGACTGCGTGCCGGCGTGAGACGATCCGGAGTTCGCGCGGGCGCGCGCGGATTCCCGGGTGAGGGTCAAGCTTCTGCCGCGAGCGGAAGCGCCCTCACCCCTATCTTTCGCGTTCACCTCTCCCCGCTTGCGGGGAGAGGTCGGATTGCATCGCCAGATGCAATCCGGGTGAGGGGGGACAGTTCTCACCGCGATCGCGCGTGTGGAGAGAGCCCCTCACCCCAACCCTCTCAGCGCGAGCGGAGCTCGTCGCGG
The DNA here is from genome assembly GCF_025200885.1 of Bradyrhizobium huanghuaihaiense. Classification (NCBI taxonomy): domain Bacteria; kingdom Pseudomonadati; phylum Pseudomonadota; class Alphaproteobacteria; order Hyphomicrobiales; family Nitrobacteraceae; genus Bradyrhizobium; species Bradyrhizobium huanghuaihaiense. The sequence goes on from NZ_CP104172.1 coordinate 1,997,886, forward strand.
CCCCGTAAGAACGGGAGAGGGAGAAGAACTACGCCGCGCCGCTGTCGGGAGTCCGCTCCGCCAGCACGACGATCTTGTGCGGCTCGCGCAGGATGATGCGCTGACGGCCGCTCTCGACGAGACCCTGGCTCTCCCAGCCGCTCAGGATGCGGCTCACGGTGTGCAGGGTGGTGCCGGTCATCTGCGCGATGTCCTGGCGGCTGATCGGGAAGTCGATCTCGATGCCCTGGTCGAGCTTCTTGCCGGACTGCTTGGCGAGGCGTAGCAGCGCATGGGCAATGCGCTGCTCGACCTGCTGGGTCGACATTTCCAGGATGCGGGTGTGGCTCTCCTGCAGCCGCGCGCCGACGGTCTGGAGCGTGTTGGCGGCGAGCGAGGGAAACCGCTCGATCAGCCGCGGCCAGGCCGAGGTCGGCCAGATCAGCACCACGCTGTCGTCGACGGCCATCGCGGTGGCTGGGTAGCGCGTGGCTCCGATCGCCATCGCGAGCCCGAAGGTCTCGCCGGGCGCCACATAGCGCACCACGATCTGCTCGCCGGTCGGCGTGGTCTTGGCCGCGCGGACATGGCCGTGCAGCAGCAGGAAGAACGACTGCGCGTCTGCGCCCTGCTCGAAGATGGCGGTGTTCTTCGGGTAGCGCACTGAGCGGGCCTCGCGCAGGATCTCGTCCAGAGCGTCCGGCGCGACCCCGGCAAACAGCGGCAAATGCGCAACCAGCGATGTGTCGACCTTGGCCATTCTGCCTCCTTGGCGCTCCGGAGTGTGATGGCACCTGCAATCGTCCTGCAATTTGCGATAGCGCAAAACCGGCCGCCCCGGACGGCAGTATTTTTCCAAACGACGATCTGAATTGACAGGAGTTGCCCCATGGCTGGCGCCCGATCCCGCAATTTTGCGGGCTGGCCGCTGTTTGCGAACAGTTTTCGGCCTTTTTTCCTGCTCGCTGCCATCCAGGCCGGGCTGTCGATTCTGGCCTGGCTGCCGATGTTCTACGGTGAATTGTCGGTGACCTCAGCCTTCGCGCCGCGCGACTGGCACGTCCACGAGATGCTCTATGGCTTCCTGCCGGCTGTCATCACCGGGTTCCTGTTCACGGCGATCCCGAACTGGACCGGGCGGCTGCCGATCCAGGGGACCTCGCTCGGCGCGCTGCTGGTGGTCTGGCTGGCCGGACGCCTTGCCGTGACCTTGTCGGCCGATATCGGATGGGCCTTCGCGCTGGTCGTCGATGCTGCTTTCCTGGCGCTGGTCGTTGCGGCTGCGACGCGTGAGATCATCGCGGGCGGCAATTGGCGCAACCTGCCGGTGGTGGTGCTGGTGCTCATGCTGCTCGCCGGCAATGTCGGCTTTCATCTCGAAGCGCATTTCGAAGGCGCGGCCGATGTCAGCATCCGCGTCGGCGTCAGTGTGGTGATGCTGCTGATCGCGCTGATCGGCGGCCGCATCATTCCGAGCTTCACCCGCAACTGGCTGGTCAAGTTCAATCCCGGACGCCTGCCGGTACCGTTCGGACGTTTTGACGGCGCGGTGATCGGAGCGAGCGCGCTGGCACTGATCGCGTGGATCGTGGCGCCGCTGAACACGTTCACCGGCGTTCTGATGGCCGTGGTCGGCGTGCTGCATCTGGTTCGGCTCGCACGCTGGGCCGGCGACCGCACCACGCGCGAGCGGCTGCTGCTGATCCTCCATGTCGGTTACGTCTTCGTGCCGCTCGGCTTCATCCTGAATGCCCTGGCCGCCTTCGGCGAACTGCCGCCGAGCGCGGGCATTCATGCCTGGATGGCCGGCGCGGCAGGGACCATGACGCTCGCGGTGATGACGCGTGCAAGCCTCGGTCACACCGGGCAGGCGCTGACGGCTTCACCGGCGACGCAAGCCATCTATGTCGCGATCGTCGTCGCGGCGCTGGCGCGGGTCTGCGCAGTGGTCGTGCCTGCGCATGGTGATGTGCTGCTGCATGTCGCGGCCTTCGGCTGGGTCGCTGCGTTCCTCGGCTTTGCGATCGCGTTCGGCCCATTGCTCGCCGGCAGCCCCCGGCGCGCCCTTGCCATCATGGGCGTGCCCGCTCCGGCACGCTGAACCTAAGCCGCGGTCGCCGAGGGGATATCGTCCGGTTTTCCCAGCGGCCGCACGCCCTTGCGCCATGCGGTGATGGTGCAGCCGAAGCGGCCGCGGAACCAGCGGGCCATCGCGCTTTGCGCGGAGAAGCCGAGCTGCGCGGCGATATCGGCCAGCGGCCGGTCGGGATCGTCGATCAGCTGGATCACGAGATCGGCGCGCTGCGCGTCGAGGATGGCCGAGAAGCTGGTGCCTGACGCGGCTAGGTGGCGGTGGATGGTGCGACGGGTGCAGGCCAGATGCTCGGCCACGCGCTCGACGGTGCACTCGCCACTGGCGAGCAGGGTCCGCACCACCTCGTCGACCTTTCCCTCCCAGCTTGCCGGCCGGGTCTCGATCGCCTCGATCCGCTTGCGCAGGTAATTCGCGATGAGGGGATGCGCGCTCGGGATGCGGCGCTCCATGTCGTGCGCCGACAGCAGGATCGCATCGTCATCGGCATTGAAGGTCACGCGGCAGCCGAAGAAGTCGCGATAGCGCTTGCGGTCGTGCGGCGGCGGATAGTGCAGGTGCACTGCCTGCGGCCGCCAATCGCTGCCGAACAGCGACTGGATGATGCGGTGGACGCTGCCGAGCGCCATGTCGATCGACTGCCGCGGCGCGCGCGGCTGCCGGCCGCGCAGGTGCAGCGTGACTTTCACCGTCTGCTTGTCGCTGGTGACGTCGAGCTTCATGCCGTCGTGATGGACATGGATGAAGCGCGAGAACGCCTTGATGGCTTCACCGACGGTCGCCTGTTCGCGCACGATCAGGCCGACCGCTCCGAAATTGGTGAGTCCGCCGCGCTCGGCGAGCCGCAAGCCGAAATCTTCAGCACCCGAGGCCTCTGCCGACAATTCGAGCAGGCGGCGCAGGCTGGTCACGGCAATCGGCGTATCGGGCTTGTCCAGCACGGCCAGCGGCAGCCGCACCTTGCGCATCATCTGCCTGGGGTCGAGCCCGACCGACCGGGCGACCTCCGCGTAATAGCTCAAGCTTGCGCTGCGAATGAGGTCGGTCATGCGAACCGTTCCTGCCAGCCATTCCCGCAGATGTCCCGAAATGTAAAGTTTCTGTCCCCATCCGTCAAATCCCGGAACAGGACGGAACATACATAAGGGAAACCGAAGCACGGGCGTGAATGCCGTGCGTATGACGGCGGGCGCGACGGGGCCCCCGGCCGTCTCGGACCATTTGACCAAGACATTGCTGGATCGGGACTATGCCGGGGAACATGCTTTCCAAGGGTGAGGTATTCGTCATTGAAACTGACGCCGCCTCCCGCGAACAACTTTCCATCGCGCTCCAACAGAGCGCCTATGACGTGATCTGCTTTGCCGACGGGGCGTCCCTGCTCTCGGAAGCCAAGGCGCGGATGCCGGCCTGCGTGCTGCTGGAGATGCCGCCGGATCGCTCTGCGCTCGACGTGCTGAAGCGGCTGCGCGAGGAGAACTGCATGGCGCCGGTCCTGGTGACCTCGGCGAACGGCAGCATCGCCATGGCGGTCGATGCGATCAAGAGCGGCGCGACCGACTTCATCGAAAAGCCGTTCCGCACCCACGACATCGTTGGCCGGATCGATGCCGCCATCGACGAGGTCGCGCAGCCCGGTTCGAGCCGGCAGCGCTGGTTGCCCGGCTGCGAGCCCCTGACCGGGCGCGAAGGCGACGTGCTCGAGCATCTTGCCGCCGGTCTCACCAACAAGGAGATCGCCCGGCGCATGCACCTGAGCGCCCGGACGGTCGAAGGCTACCGCGCCAGCATCCTGAAAAAGGCCGGCGCCAAGAACGTGACCGATCTGCTTCGCCGCATCTTCGGCCAGGGCTCGCCCGCCCAGGTCTGACGGCCGCCGTCGCGGGGCGATGACACGTTCCGCGGCCTTGGTGCTGCCGCAGCGGCGCCCCACGGAAACCCCAATCGAACCGGTTCCTTCGCTGCCGCGTCCAACCATGTTGGCGAGGCATTTTGATCGCGCGTCCGGCTGGCAGCGCGGCGATACGGCAGGAGGGACTTGATGCGCATCACCGCAAGATGTTTGGCAACGACGAGCCTTGTTCTGGTGACCATGGCAGTTGCGTCGCCGTCATGGGCCGCCGATCTCGACGCCAATTCGGCGATCGACACCGTCACGGTTTACCCTGATGGCGCCACCGTCACCCGCGTCATCACGGTCGATTTGCCGTCCGGTGACTCGACGCTGGTGGCCAAGGACTTCCCGCTCGGTCTCGATGCGTCCTCCATCCGCGTCGAGGGGGAGGGGGGCGTAAAGCTCACCATCGGCACGATCGACGCGCGGCCGCCGCGCGCGGCGCCGGTCAATCTGCCCGAGCTGGACAAGCGGATCGAGGCGCTGAACGACCAGCGCGCCGATCTGCAGGGCGCAATCGACTCGGCCAACGCACGGCGCAAGTTTGCGGAGCATTTTGCGGAAGCCGCCCCCGTCGGCATCGGCGAGAAGGGCGAGGCGCGGCCGATCGCCGAATGGCGTACGGCCTTTACCGCAGTCGGCGACGAAATTGCGAGCGCCGATACCACAATCCGTGACGCCACGCGCAAGATGCGCGAGATCGACCGGCAGATCGCCCAGCTCGATGTCGAGCGCAAGGCCAAGCCGCCGAGCAAGCTCGAGGTCCGCATGGACATCGCCGCGACAGCCGCGACCAAGGCGACGTTGCGGGTCACTTACAATGTGCGCAATGCGCGCTGGCTACCGCTCTATGACGCCCGGCTCGACACCGGCGCCAAGGACCGCAAGCCGCAGCTGGAGCTGGTCCGCCGCGCCGAGATCACGCAATCGACCGGCGAGGACTGGTCGAACGTGACGCTGGGCGTCTCCACGGTCCGCATCAGCCGCGGCGGCAGCGCGCCCGAACTGGGTTCGCTGATGGCGCAATATCCGCAAGTGCCGAAGCCGATGGCGCTCGGTACGGCCTCGGATCTGGCGCGGCCCGCCCCGGTCGCACGTCAGATGCAACCCCATCTTTCGGCAAAAGTCGCCGAGGCGGGTGAGCTGCGCGAGCGCGCCGACGAGCAGCAGGCCGTCGCCGAGATCGGCGACTTCCAGGCCACCTTCAAGATTCCCGGCCGCGTCAGCCTCGGCGCCGCCGAAGGGGCCAAGAGCCTGCGCATCGCGTCGATGAGCGTGCCCGCCGATCTCGCGGTGCGCGCCGCGCCGGTGATGGATCCGACCGCCTTCCTCGAAGCCAGCTTCAAGCAGACCGACGAGGCGACCCTGCTGCCGGGCAAGGTCGCGATCTATCGCGACGGCGTCTTCGTCGGCCGCGGCAAGATTTCTGCCTCGGCCAAGGACGACATCGTGCGGCTCGGTTTCGGCGCCGACGACAAGATCAAGATCGAACGCGCCGTGCTCAAGCGCAACGAAGGTTCGGCGGGCTTGCTCGTTACGACGTCGAAGACCGACGAGCGTTCATTCAAGACCACGATCCGCAACGGTCACGACTTCCCGATCAAGGTCGCGATCGAGGATCAGCTGCCGGTCAGCGAGAACGAGGACATCGTCGTCGAGATGCTGCCCTCGACCACCGCGCCGACCGCGAGCAACATCCGCGACAGGCGCGGCGTGCTGGAATGGTCGTTCGACGCCAAGCCGGGCGAAGTCAAGGACATCAACTTCGCCTGGCGCATCCGCTGGCCGAAGGACAAGAGCATGGTGATCGTGCCGGCGGGGTAGGACGCTAGCCGCGAAGGAAGTGCGCTCCCTCTCCCGCTTGCGGGAGAGGGCTGGGGTGAGGGCTCTCTCCTCTAGGGGATTGTCCCGTTGTGGAGACACCCTCTCCCCAACCCTCCCCCGCTTGCGGGGGAGGGAGCGCACCTTCACCGGGGTGCCGCTCGCATCGACTGCGGCAGCACATACGGCACGCCGTCGGCCTGATGGACGACGGCGTCGATCTCGAAAATGTCGCGAATCCTCGCGCGCGTGACGACCTCGGCGCGCGGGCCGTCGGCGGCGAGCCTGCCGCCGCTCAGCACGACCAGCCGGTCGGCGAAGCGGATCGCGAGATTGAGGTCGTGCAGGATCGCGATCACGGCGGTGCCGCTGGCAGCGCGGCGGCGCGAGGCTTCGACGAGGTCGATCTGGTGGCGCAGGTCGAGGCTCGAGGTCGGCTCGTCCAGCAGCAGAAGTCCCGGTCCATGCTCGGCCTCGCCGCAGGCGAGTTGCACCAGCACACGGGCGAAATGGGCGCGCTGCTGCTCGCCGCCCGACAGCGTCGGCAATTGCCGCTCGCGGAAATGCGAAAGGCCCACCTCGTCCAGGGCGACGTCGACGAGCGGGCCGGTGTCACGCGGGCTGCGCTCGCCCGCGCCCATCAGGACGATCTCCTCGACCGTGAAGGGGAAGGTGACGTTGATGTGCTGGGACAGCATCGCACGGCGCGCGGCAAGCTCGCGCGGCGTGTAGCTGCCTATGTCGCGCTGTTTCAGCCGCACCTCGCCCTCGCTCGGGCGGAGGTCGCCGGAGAGTAGCCGCAGCAGTGTCGACTTGCCGGCGCCGTTGGGGCCGATGATGGCGACCATCTCGCCGGCCGCAACCGTCAGGCCGACGCCGTCGAGCAACGTCGTGCGGCCGGCGCGCTTGACCAGGCCGCGTGCCTCGATCACCGCGCTCATAGCGCAGCGAGCCCGCGCTGCCGCAGCAGGATGCCGAGGAAGACCGGTGCGCCCACTGCCGCGGTCAGGATTCCGATCGGCATCTCCGCCGGTGCCACGATAGTGCGCGCCAGCGTGTCGGCGCCGACCATCAGGATCGCGCCAAGCAGTATCGAGGCGGGCAGCAGCAGCCGATGCGCAGGTCCGATGAGGAGGCGCAGCAGATGCGGCACCACGATGCCGACGAAACCGATCACGCCGCTGATCGACACGGCAACGCCGGTCATGGCGGAGACCATGACGATCGAGATCCGCTTGAGACGCTCGACGTCGACCCCGCCGTGAAAGGCATCCGCTTCGCCGAGCACCAGCAAATCGAGGTCGCGCGCGATGAAGGCGCAGGCTCCGAGCCCGATGACGAGAACCGGCGCGAGCACGGCCGCCTTGGTCCAGGTCGCGCCGCTCATCGAGCCGAGCATCCAGAACGTGATGTCGCGCAGCTGGCGGTCATCGGCGATGAACACCAGAAGTCCGATGCCCGCGTTGGCGATCGCGGTGATGGCGACGCCCGCAAGCAGGAAGATCGCGATCGAGGTCCGCCCCGAGCGGCTGGAGATGCCGTAGAGAATGGCGGTCGTCGCCAGCGATCCCGCGAAGGCGGCGAGCGGCAGCAGCTCGGTCTGCAGGAAGCGCAGCGCCTCGCCGAAGCGTGAATCCGTGAACACGATCGCGCTCGCGGCGGCGAGCGCGCCGCCGCTGGAGACACCGACCAGGGCGGGATCGGCGAGCGGATTGCGGAACAGCCCCTGCATGATCGCGCCGGCCGCCGCCAGCAGCCCGCCGACCATCGCGGTCGCGGCGATGCGGGGGATGCGGATCGACCACAGCACGAGCTGGTCACGCGCGGTCATGGCATCGGCGGTCGTGTTGCCTGCAAAGCCGAGTGCCGCAGGCAGCCTGGAGAGCGGAATGCCGGCGGCTCCGACCGTCAGGGCGACCATGGCGGTGGCGAACAGCACCGCAAGCAGAAGAGGGATCGCGAACGATGCGGACCGTCGTCCTGCACGTCGTCGCAGGCTCCGTGCCTCGGTCCCGACCGCCACGCTCATTGCCGGCAATTCGCCGCCGACAGGGCCGACGCGAATGCGTCGCCATCGGCCAGGGCCGGATAGAGCTTGACCGAGAGATCGCGCGCCGCCGCGGCCGTGCGTGGCCCGAAGCCGAGCAGATAGAGCCCATCCATCGTGATGAAGCTTTTGTTGGCGGCGACCGGCGTCAGCGCAAAGCCGGGATGCGCATAGACTGCATCGGCCTGCAGCGAATCCTTGCCGCGCTCGATCGACAGCACGAATTCAGGCTTTGCGGCCACGATCGCCTCGTCGCCGATCACCTTGTAGCCGTCGTAATCGTCGACCGCGTTGGCGGCGCCTGCGAGCTGGATGATCTCGTCCGCCGCGGTCTTGTGGCCGGCGACCATCGCCCGCCCGTTCTGGAGCGACATCACGAACATCACGCGCACCGGCTTCGCCACTTTGGCGCGCAGCGCGCGAAGCTGTTTGAGATCGGCACCGACCGCGGCGCTGAGACACTCGGCGCGCGCATCGACGCCCATGGCGTGGCCGACGAGCTTGATCTTCTCGATCAATCCTTCCTCGGAGAAGCTCTCGGGCACCAGCACCAGCGGCACCTTCGCCGTCTCCAGAATGTCCATGGTCTCGCGCGGGCCCGATCCCTGGATCGCGAGGATCAGCGTCGGATTGAGGCCGAGCACGCCCTCGGCCGAGATCTGGCGCATGTAGCCGACATTGGGTTTGTCGTGCAGCGCTGCCGCTGGATAGAGGCTCGTGGTGTCGACGCCGACCAGCCGGCTTTCCAGACCGAGCGCATAGAGGATCTCGGTGATGGCGCCGCCGATCGAGACCGTGCGCGCGAAGTCGGCGACAGTGACGTCGCGATTGCGCGCGTCATGCACCGTGATGCCTGCGGCGTGCACGCTGGACGCAAGCGCGAGGGTGCCAGTGAGCATGAAGTTTGCAAGGGTGCGACAAAATGTCATTGCAGGTTACTTCGTCAGGATCAGCTTGTTCTGCGAGGTCAGGCGAAGCCGATAGCTGTCCTCGCCATGTGCGATGATGATCTCGCGCTCATGCGCGAACAGCTCGCGGCTGTCGATCCGGCTTCCGCGCATGGTGAGAGTTCTCGTTGTCGCAGAAGGGCTTTGTGTCGGCCCTGCCGCATCGCCGCCATTGTCTCCTGATGTTGCCGACATATTGGGTGTGATGCGCTTTCGTAAATTCAGATGCTGCCTGCTTGTATAGGCGGCATCAGGCGCATTCCAACGGCGGCAATTTACAATTGATATAAACTGCAACCCGGCGTCATTGACCGTCAGAGTGTTGCCACGTAACCAAATACGGCGGCGGACGGATATCCGCGCCTCGAGAAATCAGCCAGCCAGTCGCCGCGCCGTGCGGCGCACGCCAGCCAGACGACAACAAAACTACGACAACAAAACTGAAGTGAAGTGCAGGCTGGGGCTGATATGGCTGACGGGGCTAGGTATTCGCGCGTCCTGATTTTGGGCGCGTCGGTGGTTTCAATTGCGGCAGTGCTGCCGGCAAGCGGCTTTGCGCAGACCGCATCGCCGCGGGCTGAAAACGTGTCCCCGAAGCAGGCCAAGCGCAAGCCGTCCAAGCCGCAAGCCGCACAGCAAGCAACGCCTGAAGTCCTGAACGCCCGTGCGCAGGCCGGTGGCGCTGCACCCGTTCAGACGCTCGACGCGATTACGGTTGCGGCAACGAAGGTCGAGGAGCGTGCGATCGACTCGCTCGCGCCGGTCAGCACCGTGACGCTCGAGAAGATCCAGGGGCTGCAGCCGAACCGGCTGTCGGATATCTTCTACGCCATTCCCGGCGTGTCGTTCCAGGAGCGCGGCGACGATCCGGCGACGGTCATCAATATCCGCGGCTTGCAGGAGTTCGGGCGCGTCGCGGTGGTCGTCGACGGCGCGCGGCAGAACTATCAGCGCACCGGTCACAACGCCAACGGCTCCTTCTTCCTCGATCCTGAATTGATCGGCGGCGTCGACGTGGTGCGGGGCCCGACCGCGAACATCTACGGCTCCGGTGCGATCGGCGGCCTGGTCTCGTTCCGCACCAAGGACATCGAGGACGTGCTGCGTCCCGGCGAGCGCTGGGGCGTCGATCTCTCGGGTTCCTACGGCTCCAACAACAATCGCGGCCTCGGCTCGGTCTTCGGCGGCGTGCGCGCCACGCCCGACGTCGATATCTTCGGCGGCGCGGTCTACCGTACGCAAGGCAATTACAAGGACGGCAACGGCACCGAGATCGGCAACACCGGCAACCAGGTCGAGGCCGGCCTGATGAAGCTCACGGTGCGTCCCGCCCTCGGTCACGAGGTCAAGTTCGGCGCGGTGTTCCAAGACTATCAATACGATATCGGCCAGTTCAACAGAGGGCCGGTCGCGACCGCAGCACAGCGCGCGCTGTATCAGGGCTCGTCGGTCTATGCGTCTGACGCCAAGAACTACACGGGAACGGTGACCTGGAACTACTCGCTGCCGAGCGACAATCTGTTCGACTCGCACGTGTCGATCTACGGCAATCGCGTCGACAACGACCAGACCAAGACCTATCACTATTCGACGTCGGGCGCGGCCCTGTGCGGCACCGGCAATTTCGGCAACAACATCTCCGGCTGTGTCGGCGACAAGCGTGGCTATGTCCTCAACACGTACGGCATCGACGCGAACAACACCACGCGCTTCAACGTCGGCGACTGGCGCAATGCACTCACCGTGGGCTTCGATGCCTTCCAGGATGATGTGATCACGACCGACAGCCGCGGCAACTCCAACATCACCACGCCGAGCGGCATCCGCACCGTGTCGGGCGGCTTCCTTCAGCTGAAGCAGAACTACAGCACCTGGTTCGAGGCAGTGAGCGCGATTCGCTACGACCGCTACGATCTGGAATCGGGCAAGACCAACGGCAGCGGCGACCGCTTCTCGCCGAAGATCACGCTCGGCGTCACGCCGGTGCCGGGCTTCCAGCCTTATGTGAGCTATGCCGAAGGCTATCGTGCCCCGTCGATCACCGAGACCGTGATCTCCGGCGCTCACGCGACCGGTGGCGGACCGGCTCTCTTCCCCTGTCCCGACGGCACCGTCGGCCTGTTCTGCTTCCTGCCCAACCCGAACCTCCGCCCCGAGGTCGGCAAGAACAAGGAAGTCGGCTTCAATCTGAAGTACGACAACATCTTCACCGCTTCCGACTCTTTCCGCGGCAAGATCAACCTGTTCCGCAACGACGTCAGCGACTACATCGACCTCGTCTCGTTCGGATTCGTGACGTTCCCGGGCGTCGGCTCGTTCGCGCAGTACTACCAGTATCAGAACATCGCGCAGGCCCGCATCCAGGGCTTCGAGGCGGAGACGATGTACGATGCCGGCAACTGGTTCGTCGGGGTCGCCGGCCACTACATCCAGGGCAAGAATGCAGTCACCAATGTCGGGCTCGCGACCATCACCCCGCGCAAGGTGGTCACGACCGGCGGTGTCCGCCTGCTCGATCGCACGCTGATCCTGTCGGCGCAGTGGGCCTCGTTCGGTCCCAACAACGACGTGCCCGCTGGCTATCTGCCGGCGACCGGGTACGAGCTGGTCAATCTGTACCTGACCTACAACGCGACCAAGGACATCGTGTTCTCGGCGTCGATCGACAATCTCCTGAACCAGTACTACCGGCCTTACGCCATTCCCGGCAGCTCGACCGACGGCACCTCACAGAACGACGTGCTGTGGACGAGCCCGGGACCGGGCAGGGTCTACAAGGCCGGCATGAAGATCCACTTCGGAGGTGCGTAAGCCGGAAGGCGCCGCAACACCATGAACTTCCGCCGGGCCGCGCTGATGCTCCAGCGCGGCCTCAGTGCGTTTTCGTCTTGATAACCCGTTCGTCTTGATAACAAGGAGAGACCTTTATGTTCATCGCCATGAATCGTTTCCAGGTGAAGCTCGGCTCGGAGGCCGCGTTCGAGACCGTCTGGCGCACCCGCGAATCCTATCTCGGCAGCATGGCCGGCTTCGTCGAATTTCATCTGCTGAAGGGTCCGGTCGCCGAGGACCACACGCTGTATTCCTCGCACACGGTGTGGGTCGACAAGGCGGCCTTCGAGGCCTGGACGCGTTCGGAGGAATTCCGCCGCGCGCATGCGCGCGCCGACAACAAGACCGGAGAAAGCCTCTATCTCGGCCACCCCAGGTTCGAAGGGTTCGAGGTCATCATGACCGAGCGCAAGGCGAGCGCAGCCGCTTGAGATCGCGGCCGATCACGGAAGGAAGCCGGACATGCTGAGCACCGATCTCGCCGATCTCAAGGCATACATGGCCGACAATCCCGGCGCGGTGATTGAGGACGTTGCGCGCGAGCGCAAGGTCGCACCGCGTGCGGTGATCGAGGCGCTGCCGCCGTCCATGGTGCGCATCGGCAGCGGCGAGCATTTCGCCGCCGCCATGCAGGACATCGTGGAATGGGGCGAGGTGACGCTGATCGTCCACACGGATGACGCGATCTTCGAGTTCACGGGCGCAATTCCCGCGGGCGAGATCGGCCGCGGCTATTTCAACCTGATGCAGCCCAAGGGATTGCACGGTCATCTCCGCCACGAGCGTTGCGCGGCCGTCGCTCTCGTCGAGCGGCCCTTCATGGGCAAGACGTCCGCCTTCATCGCCTTCGTCAATGCCGACGGCGGCATCATGTTCAAGGTGTTCGTCGGCCGCGACGAGACCCGCGCGCTGCGCAGCGACCAACTGGAGCGGTTCCGTCAGCTCGCAGATCGGATCGCGGCGTAGCTTCTGTTTTTGTCGGGAGATCAGGATGCAAAGCAGGTCCAGACTTCGGCACGTGATCCTAACAACCGCGATGACGCTCGCGCCGGCGCCGGCCTTCGCCATCGACGAGGCGTTGCTGCCGCGCAATCTGTCGCCCTGGGGCATGTTTCTCGGTGCCGACATCGTCGTGAAGACGGTGATGGTCGGGCTCGCCGTCGCCTCGCTGGTGACGTGGACAGTGTGGCTCGCCAAGACCATCGAGCTGCGCCGCAAGAGCACGCTCGCCGTAGCGCGCACGCGCGCGCTCGAAGGCAGGATGAAGCTCGCTGAGGCAGCGGAGCGGACCGGAGATGCGCACGATGCCGTCGCCCAGCTCATCCAGTCATGCGCGAAGGAAGCGGAGCTCTCCGGCGGCATCATCGACGACGGCCTTCAGGAACGCGTGGCGCTGCGGCTGGAGCGCGTCGAGGCGGCGATGTCGCGGCAGATCGCGCGCGGCACCGGCGTGCTCGCGACCATTGGCGCCACCGCGCCCTTCGTCGGCCTGTTCGGCACGGTCTGGGGCATCATGAACGCCTTCATCGGCATCTCCGAGAGCCACACCACGAGCCTTGCCGTGGTCGCGCCCGGCATCGCGGAAGCGCTTCTCGCCACCGCACTCGGCCTCGTCGCCGCGATCCCGGCGGTGGTGATCTACAACCATCTTGTCCGCGGCATCGCCAATTACCGCGCGCTGCTGGGCGACGCCTCGGCGCAACTCATGCTGCTGGTCAGCCGCCAGCGCGACCACAGGGAGTTCCGCCTGGCGCGGGCGGCGGAGTAGGCCATGGCTGCGAAGCTCGGCGCACGTTCGCCACTCAAGCGCGGCGACCCCGGTGATCTCGACGTCACCCATGAGATCAACGTCACGCCGTTCATCGACGTGATGCTCGTGCTGCTCATCATCTTCATGGTGGCAGCTCCACTCGCCACCGTCGACATCGGCGTCGAGCTGCCCGCGACCGCGGCCGAGCCGCAGCCGCGGCCGGACAAGCCGACCTTCGTGACGGTGAAGCCGGATCTCACCGTTGCCGTCGGCGAGGACAGAATGACCCGCGATGGTCTCGTCAACGCACTCGACGCCGCAACCAGGGGCCGCAAGGACGAGCGCATTTATCTCCGCGCCGACAAGGCCGTGAGCTATGGCGACCTGATGGAGGTGATGAACACCTTGCGCAATGCCGGCTATCTCAAGGTCGCTCTGGTCGGCCTCGACGGACGCAGCTGATGGCCGCGAACGCCTTTGCCTTGCACGAACCGCCCGGCGAACGCGAAACCGCGCGCTGGGGCGTATCGGCGATGGTGATCGTGGCGTTGCATCTTGCCGTCGCACTGCTTGCGATGAATTGGCTGAAGCAGGTGCCGGACCAGGGCGTCAACATGCCGGCGATCCTCGTCGACATGACGCCGGAGACGTCGGCGCCGCAATCGACGCCGCTGGATATCGCGCCGGGACCGGTGATGGAGCAGGCGGATGCGTCGCCGCCCGAGCTGGTGCAGCAGCAGGCGGTCGAACAGATGCTTGCACCGACACCGCCGCAGGAAAAGCCGGATGTGGTTGCGCCGCCGGAGCAGAAGCTCGAGCCAAGTCCGCCCAAGCCTGAGCCTGCGAAAATTGAGCCCGTGGAGAAGCCGGCGCCGGTAAAGCCCAGGGTGGTGCGCCCCGACGCCCGGAAGCCGTCGGAGGCGCCGCCCGCTCCCCGTACCAGCGCGCCGCCGCGTGCGGAACGCCAGGCCCCGCTGGCCTCCGCCGTGAGTGCGGGCGCGGTCGCTTCCGCGATGGCGACCTATTACCAGCGCGTCCGTGCGCACCTGATGCGCTTCCACCAGTATCCGGCAAGTGCCAATGGTCAGAAAGGTGTCGTCGGGCTGAGCTTCACGCTCGGCCGCGGCGGCCAGGTGCTGTCCAGCCGCGTCAGCGGATCGTCGGGCGTTGCGGCGCTCGACGCCCAGGCCGCGGCAATGATGCGTCAGGCGCAACCATTTCCAGCAATGCCGCCCGAGATCACCTATGCGACGGTCCCGATCAACATCCCGGTGATCTTCGGGAGGTGACCGGGCTCCTCTCCCGCGCGAGGCGGGAGAGGAGAGAGCGTCGCCTTACTTCGCCTTCAGGAAGTCCGCGACTTCGAGCAGCATGAACTCGTCGTCATCGGCCTTGTTGGGATCGCGGCTGGAGGAGAACGGCAGATTGTTGTCGTTGCCGACGATGATGTGGGTGTCGTCGACGCGATCGACGTTCTCGATGGTGAAGAACGGGAAGGTGTAGACGCCGTCATTCAGCGGCTTCCTTGCCTTCTTGTCGGGATCCTTTATCTTCATCAGGTCGATATAGCCGATCTTGCGCACGGGCTTGCCGACATTGGCGTCGGAGAGCTCGATCTTGTAGACGCGCTTGAACTTGGCGATGTCGGGGAAGCAGTTCTCGCCGCGCTGGCCTTGCGGGCAGGCCTTGTCGGCGGTGCCTTCGCCGTTGTCGCGCTCGATGATGAGGCCGGAGGCCTGATCGATCATGTTGAAGTCGCCGATGGCGTTGCCGTTCTGCTCGAACACATACTGCCAGTAGCGGCCGGTGAACTTCTCGGCGGCGACGTCGAATTCCAGAATGCGCGAGGCTTCCTTGCCGTCGACCTTCTCCCAGTCCTTCTTATCGGCATCCCACAGCGGCCCCTCGAGCAGGCCGTAGATGAACTTGCCGTCCTTCGACGCGGCGAAGCCCTCATAGCCCTTGGAGCGGCGGAGGTTGACGTTGGTGTAGGTCGCGCCGGGCGCGCCCGGCGTCGCGACGGCCCAGTTGTCCGGCGAGCGCACCGGCTTGCCGTCGGCAACCGTCTCGAACACGCCGAGGATTTTTCCGGTCTTGTCCGCCTTCAGGATGTAGGGGCCGAACTCGTCGCCGATCCAGAAGGTGTCGCCGATGATCTGGAAGCCCTCGGTGTCGAAGTCAGAGCCGGTGAGGTAGCGCTTCTGGGTGTCCTCATGCACGATGCGGAACGGGACCTTCTTGTCGGGGTCGTGCAGGAAGATGGTCTCCTGGCGCTCGATCTTGCCGTTGGCCCAGTCCATCTTGTAGCGGTTCAGGTACAGCATCGAATCCGGCGAGTTGGCGCGTGCGCCCATGCCGTTGTCGGTGATCACCCAGTAGCTGCCGTCGGGCATATGCTTGATGCCGGAATGGCCCTGCAGCGGCTGGCCCTTGAACGGCAGCGACACGCCGGTCGGACGCTCATAGGACTTGCCCATGACGGTGCCGAGCGCGTCGACGCGTTTTCCCGTGGTGTACTTGCCGGAGGTCTTGAGATCGGCGGGCGCATCGGCCGGCGCGTCGATGAAGGTGGCGGCCGGCATCACCACGTGGCCGGCGAGCTTGGCCGGAAATTCGCCCTCGTTCTGGGCGAGCGCGGTGCTCGCGGTGAGAATGATCGTTGCGACGGTGCTGAGAAAAGTCGCGCGCATGTGCGTCTCCTTTTGGCGGACGACGCCTTATGCGGATCGCGTGTTGCAGTTTTGTGAAGCCGGGCGAAAGGCCGCAGGCGCAACGCTCCGGCGTGATGCTCCGCAGCCTTGTCGCACCTGGCGCTGGGCGTTAGCCGCCGTAGCACGGCTTGCCGGACATCTGCATGGCGCGGCTGCATCGGGGAAGGTTTTTCGTCTGCGGCTGCTTGGTGTTCTTCTTGGTTGCAGTCGAGCTTCCGGTTTGAGCCTGCACGCTGGATGCAGGGGCGAGCAGCAGAACAGCGGCCACGATCAGCGCCAATGTCTTCATGTCAAATGCTCCAGAAAATGAAAAAGCAATGTTCTGGAGCCTATGCACGCGATCGTCACCTGTAAAGCTGCCTGCAGATTACTCCTTTACCGCACCTGTCAGGGACGACACATAGTAGTCCACGAACAGCGAGTAGAAGATCGCGACCGGCAGCGAGCCGAGCAGCGAGCCCGCCATCAGCGCACCCCATTGGTAGACGTCGCCGGTGACGAGCTCGGTCAGGATCGCGACCGGCACGGTCTTGTTGGCGCCGCTCTGGATGAAGGCGAGCGCGTAGATGAACTCGTTCCAGGACAGCGTGAAGGAGAAGATGCCGGCCGAGATCAGGCCGGGCACCGCCAGCGGCAGCGTGATCCGGCGCAGGATCTGGAGGCGCGTGGCGCCATCGACCAGCGCGCATTCCTCGAGCTCGTAGGGGATCGACTTGAAATAGCCGATCAGGAGCCAGGTGCAGAACGGCACCAGAAAGGTCGGATAGACCAGGATCAGGGCAAGCGGCGAGTCGAACAGGCCGAACTGCACCACGACGGTGGCGAGCGGAATGAACAGGATCGAGGGCGGCACGAGATAGGCCAGATAAATGCCGAGGCCGACATAGGGACTGCCGCGGAAACGCAGGCGTTCGATCGCATAGGCCGCCAGCGTGCTTGCGATCAACGACAGCGTGGTCGAGCCGATCGCGACCAGCATCGTCGTCTTCAGCCAGTGCGGATAGGCGGTGTTGAACAGCAGATGCTTGATATGGGCGAGCGTCGGCGAGGAGATCCAGAACGGGTTGTTATCCCGGTAGTTCATCAGCTCCGCGTTCGGCTTGAACGAGGTGATCGCCATCCAGTAGAACGGGAACAGCAGGATCAGCACGAAGCAGCCGAGCGGCAGATAGATCATCATCAGCCGCCGCAGCCCGGAATCCCAGGCCATGGTGTCGGGTGCGGCTTTGGCGACGGTGGCGCCTTGCGCGACGGTGTCAGTCATTGGCCTCTCCCTGCTGCCATTTGCGGCGCGCCAGGCCGAAATAGGAGAACAGCGTCGCGAACACCAGGAACGGGATCATCGACACCGCGATCGCGGCGCCTTCGCCGAGCTCGCCGCCGGCGATGCCGCGCTGGAACGCCAGCGTCGCCAAGAGGTGGGTCGAGTTCACCGGACCGCCACGGGTGATGGCATAGACGAGCTGGAAGTCGGTGAAGGTGAAGATGATCGAGAACGTCATGACGATGGCGAGGATCGGCATCATCATCGGAAAGGTGATGTAGCGGAAACGCTGCCAGGCGCTGGCGCCGTCGAGCATCGCGGCCTCGTAGAGCGAGGGCGAGATGGTCTGCAGGCCCGCCAGCAGCGAGATCGCGACGAAGGGAATGCCGCGCCAGATATTGGCGGCGATCAGCGAGAAGCGCGCCGGCCAGGGCGAGCCGAGGAAGTCGATATTGCTCGACTTCCAGTGCAGCACGTCGACCAGGAGGTACGAGATGATCGAGAACTGCGGATCGTAGATCCACCAGAACGCCAGCGCCGAGAGCACCGTCGGCACGATCCAGGGCAACAGCACGATGGCGCGCAGCACGCTCTTGAACGGGAAATGGTTGTTGAGCAGCAGCGCGAGCCAGAAGCCGAGCGCGAACTTCCCGAAGGTCGCGATCCCCGTGTAGAACACGCTGTAGAACACCGCGTTCCACCACAAGGGATCGGTCAGCAGATACTGGAAATTCTCGAGGCCGACGAAGATGCCGCGCCGCCCGATCGTGGTGTCGGTGAAGGCGAGCCAGACGCCGAGGCCGAGCGGGTAGGTGAGGAAGACGGCGAGCAGCCCGAGCGCCGGTGCAAGGCACATCACGATCAGGAAGGGCTTGTAGTCGAACAGCCGCACGATCCAGTTCGGCTGCCGCTGCGCCAGCGCGGGGGAAGAGAGGGTCGTCACGGACATTAGGGCGTTGTCCTGTTCTAAGCTTTCACCACGTCGTCATTGCGAGGAGCGAAGCGACGAAGCAATCCAGGCTGTTACTGCGGGGACGGACTGGATTGCTTCGCTTCGCTCGCAATGACGGTCTCTATCTCTGCCGCCGGAAGTACCGCTTGCAGCGCTGCTCGGCTTCCGAAGCCGCGGCTTCCGGCGTGGCAGCGCCGGTGGCGACGGACGCGCACATCTGAATCAGCACATAATCGGCGCTGACCGCGCCGGTCGCGGTCGAGATCGGGCCCTTGTAGCCGTCATAGTAGGTGCTGTTCATCGTGTCCTTGAACAGCCTCACCTTGGGATCCTGCGACCACACGGCGGCCTCGGCATAGGCGGCCAGCGGCTGCGACCAGTAGCCCGAGTTGGCATTGAGCCACGGCTCGTACTGGTCCTTCTCCAGCATGTATTGCAGGAAGGCCTTTGCGGCGTTGGGGTACGGGCTGTGCTTGAACACCATGGCGTTCAGCGTCAGGCCCGCCATCGGCGAGACCTTGGCGAGACCCTTGGGCAGCAGCTGATGCTCGCTATCCTCGGCAATCGCCTTCGTCGCCGGGTCGTTCTTCAGTGAGAAATACAGCGAGACGCCGTTGGCGGTCAGGAAGATCTCTTGCGAGGAATAGGCGCGGTTGTTGCTGACGTCGTTCCATGACGGCGTGCCGGCGATGAAGGTCGGGTATACCTCCTTGACCCAGTTCAGGGCGGCGATCGTCTCCTTGCTGTTGATGATGACGTTGCCTTCCTCGTCGAGCAGCGAGGCGTTGTGCGACCACAGCGCCCAGTTGGCGAAGCCGTTGCCGTCGCCCTTGGCGTTGCCGAGTGCGAAACCGGCCGGCTTGCCGGCCTTGTGCAGCTTGCGGCACAGGTCGAGAATTCCGGCATGATCTTCCGGCACCTTGTCGAAGCCGACCGATTGCAGGGCCGATTTGCGGTAGATCAGGGGACCCGCAGTGGCGCCGAACGGCAGTCCGATCCAGGCCTCGCTCTTGTTCTTCTTGCCGTAGCGTTGCGCCAGTGGCAGCCAGCCGCCATAGCGCTTGCCGAGATAGTCGGCGACGTCGGTGAGCTCGATCAGCTTGTCGATGTAGATGTGAGGCGCGTCGGAGAAGCCGATGATGATGTCGGGGCCGGCGCCGGAATTCGAGGTCACCGCGGTCTGCTGGTTGATGTCTTCCCAGCCGACGAAGTCGACCTTGACCTCGACCCCGGTGTCCTTGGTGAACTTGGCCGCATTGGCGCGGAACACGTCCTCGTCGGCCTGGACGAAGCGTACCGGGCGCAGCATGCGCAGCGATGCGCCCTTCTCGATGTCGAACTTGGGGGCCGTGACATCGGCCGCTTTGATATTGGATGTTTGCGCTGCAGCACCGGTGGCCGCGAGCGTTGCAGCGGACAGGCCCAGCGCCAAGGCATCACGACGTGTGATGTCGCTCCTCATCAGTACCTCCCTATGTGTTCCCTTCCCGGCGTTGATCGCCGGTGAAGGGCCGTTTCGGTCTTCGGCGCTTGTTGCGCCGGCCGCCTAGCTGTTCGGTCCGCGGTCCATGCTGACGGGCTGCCAGCGGCGGAGCGCGGTGTTCTGCAGCACCGACGGATTGACGCAGCTTACCGGCCACATGCCCTGAAGCACCAGTGACAATTCGTAGCCCACGCGGCGCTTGCGCGCCTCGTCGAACCGTGCCGAGGCCGAGGCGACATGGGCGGTCAGGGTCACGTTCTCCATGCCGAGCAGCGGATTGTTGTGCGAGGGCGGTTCCTTCTCCAGCACGTCGAGGGCGGCGTGCGCGATCCACCCCTCCTGCAGCGCCTTGATCAGGCTCTCCTCGTCCACCGTGGCGCCGCGCCCGGTGTTGATGAAGATCGAGCCTTTCTTCATCTGCCGAAAGTGCTTCTCGGTCAGCATGTGGTGCACCTCGGGCCGCGCGGGTGCGTGCATCGAGACGAAGTCGGATTGCGACAGCACCTCGCCCAGTGTCGCAGGGATCACGCCGTGGTCGTACATCAGCGTTTCCTGGATGAAGGGATCGTAGGCCATCATGCGCAGGCCGAAGGGCGCCGCGCGTTTCGCAACCGCGCGCGCGACGCGGCCGAACGAGATGAAGCCGAGCGTCTGGCCCATCAGCCTCGGGATCTTGAGCAGCGCCGGCCGGCCCTCGGCCCAGCGGCCGTCGCGCGCCATGCGGTCCTGCTCGACCAGGCGGCGGAAGCCGGCGAGCAGCAGCATCATGGCGTGGTCGGCGACCTCCTCGATGAAAGTATCGGGAATGTTGGTGACGGGAATTCCGCGGGCGGTGGCGGCCTTCACGTCGACGCTGTCCACGCCGACCGAGCCGAGCGTGATGACCTTGCAGCTCTGCAGGCTGTCGATGATGGTCTTGGTGATCGGGATGCCCTTGGCATAGATGGCATCGGCATCCTTGGCGGCGGCGATGAACTCGGCCTCGCTCGCGGGGGCTTCGACGATCTCGGCATCGATCGGATCGAGCGCCTCGCGCTCAAAGGAATAATCGCTGCCCGCGACCGTGAAGCTCGCGCCCTTTGGCGTCACCACCCTGTATTTCGGCATTTCCTGCTCCCGATTTGGTTTCTTGTTGTGACCCGGCCTTCTCCCGGGCCTTTGCGTCTTTTACGCGAAATCGAGGCGGGTGCGTACAATTGCCGGTTGTCCCGAGCGATGAATATTGCCGGTTTTGCCGGCATTGTCGGGGCTTCTACGGAGGCGCGTAAGTAACTTGCTAAGGGGTCTCACACTAAAGGTTGACTCAATTTCGATCGATTCACTCGCGTGCCCGTATCCCTTTTTTGCCGGAGCTATCCCGTGAAGTTGAGCAATCTGAAGATCGCCCCCAAGCTTGGCATCCTTGTCGGCGTCACCTTGTTCGGCCTGTGCATCTCCGGAGTTCTCGCCGGCTACCTGATGAAGCGCGAGATGGTGAATGCGCGCATCGACCAGACCAAGGCGATCGTCGAGCTGGCCCGCAACTACGCCGCGACGCTGATGAAGCGGGTCAATGCCGGCGAGATGACCAAGGACGCCGCGTTTGCGGAACTGCGCCGCTACGGCAACGCGATGACTTACGACAAGGGCTCCGGCTATCTGTTCGGCACCAGCTATGACGGCATCACGCAGCTTGCGCCCGATCCGAAGGTGATCGGCCAGAACCGCATGGATGTGGAGACGAACGGCCGCAAGCTGTCCCGCGAGATCATGGACGGCGTCAAGGCCAACGGTGAACTCCTGCTCTTCTACGAATACATGAAGCCCGGCCAGGAGAAGCCGATCCGCAAGCTCGGCTACGCGGTCGCCGTCCCCGGCTTCGAGATGTATCTCGGCACCGGCGCCTATCTCGAGGACATCGACGAGAAGATGGGTCCGGTCTACTGGCTGCTCGGCCTCGCCATGCTCGGCATCGTCATCGTCGCCGGCAGCGTCGCCTGGATGATCGGCCGCAGCATCAGCCGTCCGCTGGCGCTGCTCGGCACGCGCATGAAGGATCTCGCCGACGGCAAGCTCGAGGGTGAGATTCCCGGCGTTGGTCGCGGCGACGAGGTCGGCGCGATGGCCGCGACCGTCCAGATCTTCAAGGACAACGCGGTCCGCATCCGCGACCTCGAGAAGACCGAGGCGGATGCCAAGGAACGCGCCGCGGCGGAACGTCGCAGCGCGATGGAAGAGATCGCCAGCGACTTCGAGCGCAGCGTCAACGGCATCGTCCGCTCGGTCTCCTCGGCCGCAGCCGGCATGCAGAGCACGGCGCAGTCGATGACCGCGACCGCCAGCGACGCCTCCTCGCGTGCTGCAACGGTTGGTGCCGCTTCGTCGAAGGCCTCCGGCAACGTCGGCACGGTTGCTGCGGCGGCCGAAGAGCTGTCGAGCTCGGTTGCGGAAATCTCCCGCCAGGTGACGCGCTCGACCGAAGTCGCGAGCCGCGCCGTCAGCGACGCCGAGCGTACCAACGCCACGGTGCAGGAACTCTCCACCGGCGCCGAGAAGATCGGCGAGGTGGTCAAGCTCATTCACTCGATCGCGGCGCAGACCAATCTGCTCGCGCTCAACGCCACCATCGAGGCGGCGCGTGCCGGCGAGTCCGGCCGTGGCTTCGCGGTCGTCGCCTCCGAGGTCAAGGCGCTCGCCAACCAGACCGCCAAGGCCACCGAGGAAATCTCGGCCCAGGTCGCGGCGATGCAGACCTCGACCAGCGATGCGGTCGCGGCGATCGGCGGCATCACCCAGACCATCGCCGAGATGAGCGAGATCACGGCGGGCATTTCCGCCTCGATCGAGCAGCAGGGCGAGGCGACCCGCGAGATCGCCCGCAACATCCAGTCGGTCGCCGCCGGCTCGAGCGAGATCAACGCCAATATCGGCAGCGTCACCTCTGCCGCGGAAGCGACCGGAGCGGCGGCCGGCGACGTGCTGACCAACGCCCGCGAGCTGGACAGCCAATCCGGCGCGCTGCGCAACGCGGTGGATGGCTTCCTCGCCAAGGTGCGGGCGGCGTAATTTCCCCCCTGATCTCGTAGGGTGGGCAAAGACGCGAAGCGTCGTGCCCACCTTCTCTTTTTGAGTTCGCGGTGACGTCTCGGTGGGCACGCTTGCGCTTTGCCCACCCTACGAGACCGTCCTACTGCTTCTCGATCTTCGCGTTGGTGATCAGCTTCTCCCACAGCACCAGCTGCTCGTTCACGAACGTGCCGAGCTGCTCCGGCGTGCCTGAGAAGGCGTCCATGCCGAGCGTGGCGAGCTGGGCCTTGATCTCCGGCTTCTCGACGATCTTGCGGATCTCGGCGTTGAGCCGCGTCACGATCTCCTTCGGCATGCCGGCGGGCCCGAAATAGCCCTGCCACGACGAGATGTCGAAATCAGGCACGCCGGCCTCCTGCATCGAGGGCAGGTTCGGCACCAGCGGCGAGCGGTCCTTGGTGGTGACGGCGAGCGCGCGTAGTGCGTTGCCCTGGACGTGGGGCAGGCCGGTCAGGATGTCCACGAACATCATGGAGACGCGGCCGCCCATGACGTCGTTGAGCGCCGGCGGCGAGCTCTTGTAGGGCACATGCAAGAGGTCGAGCCCGGCATTGTGCGCGAAGGTCGCGCCCGACACGATCGCCGAGGACGAGCCCGAGGCGTAGCTCAGCTTGCCCGGATTGGCCTTGCCGTAAGCGACGAGCTCACCGACGGTTTTGGCCGGGACGTCGGGATGAATGACCAGCATGAAGGGCAGATCGCCGGTGCGCGCGATCGGGGTGAAATCCTTGACCGGATCGTAGGTCAGGCTCTTGAGCAGATAGGGATTGGCCGAATGCGTGGTGTTGGTGGTCACCAGCAGCGTGTAGCCGTCGGGAGCGGCACGCGCGACAAAGGTCGCGGCGATCATGCCGTTGGCGCCGGCCTTGTTCTCGATCACGATGCCGACGCCGAGCGCCTGCGACAGATGCTGCGAGATCAGCCGCGTCGTGGTGTCGGTGCCGCTGCCGGCCGCGAACGGCAGCACCAGCGTGATGTTGCGGCTGGGGTAATTGTCGGCCTGGGCGGCTGACGCGGCGAGACAAAGCGCGGCCGTGCCGACGATGCGCAGGTTTCGGATCAACGCTGAAAGCATGTCTGGTCGTTCCCTCTTTTTCGTTGGCGGGGAACCTAGCTTGTCCTCGTAAAAATCGGAAGACGTGAGTCAACTTGGTCTCGTGCCCCGGGCGCAGCGCAGCACGTAGTGATGCGCTGCTGAACCGGGGCCCATCTCTGCGGCAATCTGGGTCCCGGCTCTGCGTCGCACCGCTTCGCGCTGCGCCGCGTCCGGGACACGAGACTTGCGTCCGCGCTGCGGAATTACTTCGCCGCCGAACCCTGGCGCGAGGCGATCACGACGCCGGCGAGCACCAGCGCGTAGCCGATCAGGTGAAACGGCTGCAGCTTTTCGCCGAGCAGGACGATCGCCATCGCCGAGCCGAACACCGGCACCAGATGGAAGAACGGTGCGGCCCGGTTCGGGCCGATCAGCGCGACGCCGCGGTTGAAGAAGAGATAGGCCAGCGTCGACGGGAAGATCAGGATGTAGCCCAGCGTTGCCAGCGTCAGCGCATCGAAATGCAGGACGCGGCCACTCATTGCTTCCCAGATCGCGGTGGGCAGCAGCATCACGGCGCCGCAGCAGGTGGTGAAGGACAGAAAGGACAGCTGGTGGATCTTGGGCCGGCGCGGGATGAAGGCGGAGTAGAGGCCGAACGCGATCAGCGAGTAGGCGAACATGAGATCGCCCCGGTTGAAGCTGATGCCGGCGAGCGCGGCGAGATCGCCGCGCAGGATGATGATCAGCACGCCGAGCAGCGAGATCGCGATGCCGGCGAGCTGCCCGCCGGTCAGCCGCACGCCGAACAGCACCAGCGACCACAGCGCCACGAACAGGGGACCTGCCGACTGGATCAGCAGCGCATTCAGCGCCTCGGTGTATTGCATCGCCCAGTACGAGATCGCGTTGTTGAAGGCGAAGCCCACCAGCGACAGGAACAGCATCAGCGGCAGGCTCCTGCGCAGTGCGGGCCAGTCGCGCTTCAGATGCGGCCAGGCGAACGGCAACAGGATCAGGAACACGCCGAACCAGCGGATCGTGGTCATCGTCAGCGGCGGCACATGCGCGCCGACATGGCGCGCGAGCACGATGTTGCCGGCCCAGAACAGCGAGCTCAGGCTGAGCAGCAGATAAGGCTGGTTGTTGAGCCAGCTGGCCGGATTGGCGGCCGGTGGCGCGGGCGAAGCAATCGTCATGGGTGTCGGATACAACTTGCGCCCGATCGCCGCCGTGGCACAAGTCACAGGGCCGCAATGCTACAATGCGCGCATCACCTGAGGAGGTGTCATTGGCGGCTAATATGTTGAACATCGAAGGCTTGGCTCTCCGCGTCTGACAGATTCGTAGGGTGGGCAAAGGCGCGCTCTTCGCGCGCCGTGCCCACCATCCTCTCCGTTGCAGCTGGCATGGTGGGCACGCTTCGCTTTGCCCACCCTACGAGAGCGAATTAACCCGCCTGCTTCCTCGACGCCGCGAACACGCCTGACAGCACCAGCGCGAAGCCGATGAAGTGGAAGGCCTGCGGGTGCTCGCCGAGAAACACCATCGCCATGATCGAGCCGAACACCGGCACGACGTGGAAGAACGGCGCGGCGCGGTTGGCGCCGATCAGGCGTACGCCGCGATTGAAGCAGAGATAGGCGAGGGTCGAGGGGAACACCGCGACGTAGAGCAGGGTGAGCAGGTTCTGCGCATCGGGCTTCATCACCGGACGCGCGGAGAGCTCCCAGATCTCCAGCGGGATGAGGCAAGCGGCGCCGGCACCGAAGGTGAAGGCGAGGAACGACAGGCCGTGCATCGCCGGCCGCTTCAGGCTCAGCACCGAATAGAGCGCGAAGATCAGAAGCGCGAGCAGGAAGATCAGGTCGCCCTTGTTGAACTCGATGTTCGACAGCGTGGTGAAGTCGCCATGCAGGAGGATGGTCAGCACGCCGCACATCGACAGCAGCACGCCGAAGGCCTGCGCCGCGGTGAGGCGGATGCCGAGGATGACCAGCGACCACAGCGCCACCAGCAGCGGCGCGGCCGACTGGAGCAGCAGCGTGTTGAGCGCCTGCGTGTGCTCGAGCGCCCAGTATTGCAGCGTGTTGAAGGCGCCGATGCCGGTGATCGAGAGCGTGACCATCAGTCCGAGCCGCCCACGGATCGCGGGCCAATCCTGCACCAGGTGTTTCCAGGCGAACGGCAGCACCAGCAGGAAGGCGAGCAGCCAGCGCAGGAACGACAGCGTCACCGGCGGGATATGGCCGGCGGCGAGCCGCCCGACGATGGCGTTGCCGGCCCAGCACAGTGCGGTGATGCTGAGCAGCAGATAAGGCTGGTTGGCGACCCAGTTGTGACCGGATGTGTCGGCGCTCGTGGTCTGGCCGGTGGCGGACATTGTGGTTGTTATGGCCCCGCGTCATGCGCCGAGGCCCCGGCCCGGCGATATCCGGGCCGGCTTCGATCGCCCGGCACGGTCCAAAGACACGGAAATCGCGGTTGCATCAACGGGGGGCGGATGCATCGCGCCCATGCCGCGGCGAAGGTGGCTTCTCAGGCTTTGGTCGAAGCCCTGGCGCCGGCGGCAAAGGTTGCGAGATTTTAAGGGGATATCAAAGGCTTGGACCGGCCTCGGGACCTCGAAAAAGCCCCGTTCTTGCTTGCCTAGAGGGGCCGCTTCCTTTATCCGGTTGGCTGCCTTGCGTGCGAGCGGTCCTGGGCCGCGGATCGGCTGGGCGCCAGGCATGATCCCGGAAGAGTGGACACCGGTTTTCCGCGAGGATCATGCCTCCTGAAGACAGATTGAACAGGGATTACCCGCGAATGGCCAACGTTGTCGTCGTCGGCGCCCAGTGGGGCGACGAAGGAAAGGGCAAGATCGTCGACTGGTTGTCGGAGCAGGCGGACATCGTCGTCCGCTTCCAGGGCGGCCATAACGCCGGCCACACGCTGGTGATCAACGGCAAGACCTACAAGCTTGCGCTGCTGCCCTCCGGCGTGCTGCGCGAGGGCAAGCTGTCGGTGATCGGCAACGGCGTGGTGTTCGATCCCACCGCCTTCCTCGACGAGGTCACCAAGCTGCGCTCGCAGGGCGTCGCGGTCTCCCCGGACAATCTTCGCGTCGCCGAGAACGTCACCCTGATCCTGCCGCTGCACCGCGAGCTCGACGCCCTGCGCGAGTCCTCGAACGCGGCAACCGCGATCGGCACCACCCGCCGCGGCATCGGTCCGGCTTACGAGGACAAGGTCGGCCGCCGCGCCATCCGCCTGATGGATCTCGCCGACCTCAACACCCTGCCGCACAAGATCGACCGGCTGCTGGCGCACCACAATGCGCTGCGCCGCGGTCTCAACCTGCCGGAGTTCGACGGCAAGGAGATCCTGAAGGAATTGAGCGCGCTGGCGCCGCAGCTGCTGCCCTATGTCGAGACGGTGTGGCGCCTGCTCGACATCGAGCGGCGCGCCGGCAAGCGCATGCTGTTCGAGGGCGCGCAGGGCGCGCTGCTCGACGTCGACCACGGCACCTATCCCTATGTCACCTCGTCCAACACGGTGGCGGCGCAGGCCGCGACCGGTGCCGGCCTCGGGCCGGGCGCGGTCGGCTATGTGCTCGGCCTGTGCAAGGCCTACACGACCCGTGTCGGCCAGGGCCCGTTCCCGACCGAGCAGGACAACGAGATCGGCCGCAAGATCGGCGAGCGCGGCCGCGAGTTCGGCACCAATACCGGGCGGCCCCGCCGCTGCGGCTGGTTCGACGCCGTGCTGGTCCGCCAGGCGGTCCGCACCTGCGGCATCAACGGTCTCGCGCTGACCAAGCTCGACATCCTCGACGGCTTCGATTCGATCGAGGTCTGCACCGGCTACAAGCTCGACGGCGTGGAGATCGACCATTTCCCGGCCGGCGAGGGCGCCCAGGCCCGGGTCGAGCCGATCTACGAGACCATCGAGGGCTGGAAGGAGCCGACCGCCAATGCCCGGTCGTGGGCGCAACTGCCGGCCCAGGCCATCAAATATGTCCGCCGGATCGAGGAATTGGTCGGGTGTCCGGTCGCGCTGCTTTCCACCAGCCCCGAACGCGAGGATACTATCCTGGTGCAAAATCCGTTTGAGGCTTAACGATATCTTACCGGGACGCGCGTATAGTTGAGTAGAAATGGCTGATTACTATCCGCTGATCGCCCGCGCTATTGCCGCCCTGGACCCCAACGCTCCCGGCGAAAGCCGTCGCGCGCTCTATGAGCGAGCGCGCACGGCACTGATCGCGCAGCTGCGCAGCGTGCAGCCGCCGCTCTCCGAGTCCGAGATCACCCGCGAACGGCTGTCGCTGGAAGAGGCCGTTCGCAAGGTCGAATCGGAGGCCGCCCAGCGCGCCCGCGACGCCTCGCGCCCCGGTGGTGGTGGTGGCGGCCGCAGCGGCGGCAGTGGCAGCGGCGATGCCTTCCGCCGCGCCAGCACCCGTGCCACCGAGGCGGGCCCGCCCCCGTCCCAGCCGCGCACCCGTCCGGCCCCGACACCGCCGCGGGCCGACCGCCCGTCCTTCAACGTCGATGACCAGGGCGATGCCCAGCGTCCGCCGCGCGCACCGCGTTTCGACGCGCCGCGCCAGCCGGGTCCGCCTGGGCCGCCGCCGACGCCGGAGCCGCCGGCGCCGCCACCGGCAGGCCGTGCGGGTGGGCGCCGTCCGCCTGATATCGGACCGCCGCCGGCGCTGCCGCCGGCCCCGGGTGTGCGCGGCTTCCGCGACATCACGGCTGATGCCAACGATCTCGGCGGCGCGGCCGCGCAGGCCAACCGCGCCGCGCGCCGCACCTACGCCAACGTGCCCTCGCCCTCGCCGGAATTCGACCGGCTCGAGCCGAGCCTGGAGAACCGCGTCGGCGAGCAGGACGCGCCCTATTCCTATGACGAGTCGATCGAGGAGGCCGAGCGCTACACGCCGCAGCCGCCGTCGCCGCGCCCGCACATCCCCGTCCTCGACCGCGACGCCAAGAAGGCCAAGCGCCGCGGCTCCGCGTTCCCGTTCAAGAGCGCGATCGCCGTCGGCATCGTGCTGATCCTGGTCGGCGTCGGAATGGTCGCGCGCGAGTCGCTGCTCAAGACCGCGACCAATCTATTCAAGTCGTCGCCCACGCAGGTGGTGGAGGCGCCGAAGGATACCTCGCAGCCGCAGAGCAAGCCGAAGATCCCCGACCGTGTCGGCCAGCCCTCGGCCAGCGACCAGCCGGTTGCGCCGGTGGCGCAGAAGGTCGTGCTCTATGACGAGGATCCGTCCGACCCGAAGGGCAAGCAATATGTCGGCTCGGTGGTGTGGCGGCTCGAGCCGATCAAGGCGTCGGGCAACCAGAAGGCCGACGTCGCCGTGCGCGCCGAGATCGAGATCCCCGACCGCAAGTTCAAGATGACGATGTCGTTCCGCCGCAATACCGACTCCTCGCTGCCGGCGAGCCACACCGCGGAACTGACCTTCATCCTGCCGCCGGATTTTCCGGGCGGCAGCGTCTCCAACGTGCCGGGCATCCTGATGAAGTCGAACGAGCAGGCCCGCGGCACGCCGCTCGCCGGCCTCGCGGTCAAGGTCACCGACGGCTTCTTCCTGGTCGGCCTCTCCAATGTCGACGCCGACCGCGCCCGCAACGTCCAGCTCCTGAAGGAGCGTTCCTGGTTCGACGTGCCCCTGGTCTACGCCAACCAGCGCCGCGCCATCATCGCCATCGAGAAGGGCGCCCCGGGCGAGCGCGCCTTCAACGACGCCTTCGCGCAGTGGGGCGATTAGGTTAGCTCCGAGAGACCGCGGCCTGCATGGCCGGAGGCGTCGCCACACACTCCGTCATCGCGGGCGAAGCGACTAGTCCGCCGAAGCCTTTGGCGAAGGCGGAAGCAATCCAGAGTCTTTCCACGGTGACAGTCCTGGATTGCTTCGTCGCAAGCGCTCCTCGCAATGACGGCGGAGCGGCAGGCGTCGCCACCCCTCCTACTGCGCCGCCGCTTCCCGCTTCCGTGCCGCCGTAGCGGCCGCGTGCTCGCGGTCCATCACGGCGCGGCAGCCGGGGCTGACTTGGGCCTTTTTCCGCACCATGCAGGCGGTGATCCTGGGGATGTCAGGGATTTCACTGGAGCACAGCCGCATCGCATCGCCCGAGCACATCTGCTGGGCTTCTTGCGAGAAGGCGAGACTGGGCGATGTCTGGAGTGCGAGGGTGGTGGCGAGTGCGACGAGCGAAGCGATGGTCTGATAGCGTGTCATGAAGGATGGGTCCCCGAGTTCCGTAGGGCTTGAGCCGCTTGGTTTTGGGGCGCCGCACGCGGCTTGACCTGCCGCATGTCACAGCCTTCACGCCGGGATCCTGATCCCGCATGTGGTCGCTCGATTACTTGATGTCGAATCGAAAGTGCTGCGCCGCCCGAGCGAAGTATGCGCCATTGTCACGGGCCTGCAATGGTCAGCGCAAAGGAATTCGCAATTGTTGCACGCACGTCACGCAACAAGCGAGGTGGCGCGATCAGATCAGCCGGTCTGATGATGCGCTCGCCTGTTCCGCATCATCAGCACCGAGCGAAGCGGCATGTTCCTCGACCGCCGTGACGCCCTTCGCGGTGAGCTCGAACAGATCGCCGTCCTTCATCACATAGCCGTCGGCGATCAACTCGCCGATCTTGCCCTGCCTGTCGTCGGCGAAGGCGACGGACTGGCTGATGTCCCTGAGGATCGAGAGTTGTTCGTCACGCAGCATGGCTTCACTCTCCGTTCGCAGGGGCGTTTTTCGATCCTCACATGCCGTGGCTGGCGAACACCTTGCTGCATCCTTTCGACAGCTTGGCCCGGTTGGCCTGCAGGCAGCTCTGCACCGCGCCGTCATTGCCGAGTTCCTTGCGGCACAGCCGCGACGCATCGCGCGAGCAGGCATTCTGCTCCTGCGGCGTGCCCATGTGGCCCTGGGCGAAAGCGGGCGCGCCCGGCAGGCCGCTCAGGGCGACCACGGTGATCGTCGCCAGAATGAATTTATGGGACATCGGCGGCTCCAGTCCGACTGGGATGATTCAGATCCCTGTTTGAACTCGTCGCCTTGCTACTTGTTCCCCTTCGAGGCGGCCGGCGCCCCGCTGTTCAAGGTTCCCGCCGCGCTGCTATAACGGGGCGATGTGTGAGGGCATTTGATGAAACGCTATCTGGTGTTTGCGCTGGTTGGACCGTTCGTCGGCGGGTTCCTGCTGCTGCTGACGACGACGTATCAATCCGGCTATTGGACCCAGACCACTCTCGGCGAGGTCGGCAAGCTGTTCGTGGTGTTCTTCAAGACCCTGCAATACAGCTATCTGTTCGGCTTCCTGCCTTCGCTGATGATCGGCGCGGTCGACGACATCCTGATCCACATCCGCCGGATCGGCCCCACCTTGCGGATGCTCCTCGTTGGCCTGTTCGCCTTCGTGCTGGCCTCGCTGACCTACAGCTCGCGCGGGCCGGATTCGGGCGTGGTGCAGTTCATCCTGTACGGCATGGTCGGCTTCGTGCCGTCGGTGATTTCCTCCTGGCTCGTGCATAGATATGTCGAGGAGCCGCAATCCGCGGCGGCACCGACCTGAACGCGCGGCGTTCGGGCGCGGTGCAGCAACCTCCGCCGCGTTGGCGCGTTTCCATCAGGTTATGACCATGTCCGACGACGACATTCTTGCGCCCCGCAAATCCCGTTCCGGGAGCCATTCGCGCACGACCTTTTCAGGCGCCGAGGCGCGCGGACCGATCATCGATCAGGAAGGGCACGAGATCCGCCCGGAGACGCTGGAGCAGGGTTTTCGCGAGTTTCGCTTCGAGTTCGGGCAAGGCAATCCGTTCGGCAATCTGACGCGCGAGCAGCGCATCGCGCGGCTCGAGGCCATCGCAAAACTGCTCGACGTCGCCTTCATCCTGCCCGGCACCAAGATCCGCTACGGTATCGACGGGCTGATCGGATTGATCCCCGTGGTCGGCGACATCATCACGACCGCGATCTCGCTGTGGCTGGTGCGCGAGGCGAGGGCGCTGGGGGCGCCCTGGTACATCACCGCACGCATGCTCGGCAATGTCGCGGTCGACGGCGTGGTCGGCATGGTCCCGTTCGCAGGCGATGCCTTCGACGTCATGTTCCGCGCCAACATGCGCAACGTCCGCCTGCTCCGCCGCTGGCTCGACAAGCAGCCGCGGATGTAAGAGCGCTCGCCACGATTCCATCTGGTCGACAATGCGCCGGATTTCTCTGCGTCGTCATTGCGAGCGTAGCGAAGCAATCCAGATTCCCTTCCGTGGAAAGATTCTGGATTGCTTCGCTGCGCTCGCAATGACGGGGGAGAGAGAGCCCCCAAAACGCAAAAAGCGCGACAGCCGTTCGGCCATCGCGCTTTGCGTGCACATCGGAGTTTTTGCGAAAACTTACGCCGCGTCGGCGTCGGTCTCTGCGGCCGGCGCCGGCCGGGGGCGGCGCGGCAGCGGGAAGGCTTCGCTCTCATAGAGCGAGCGGATGCCGTTCTGGTCGAAGCGCGCTTCCTCGACCTGGAGATAGGCGCCGTTCAGCGAGTCCGTCGGCAACTGCTCCATCGCGAACTGCACAGCCTCGGCCGCGGTGCCGAACCGGCGATAGGTGAAGCCGGCGCGCTTCTTCTTGCGGATCGCAGCGGGGAAGAGTTCGGCGGAAGTGTTGAAGTTGAACGGACGCAGTGGACGCATGGTCAAAGACCTCGTGATCTCTCTGGGGCTTTAAGCGCGTGGGGTTTGGGAGGGCAGGGGCCACCGTCGGGTGGGCCCGCCGCACATGTCATTTTCGCCCCCTAATATAGGCCGTTTTGACAGAAATGCGACCCCCGCGATGCGAGATGATGAATCAACGCATGGCAGCCCCGCAGCCGCATAAACATAAGTTATTTCAATGGCTTATTGGGTTAAACTTTGCCAGCAAGCAGCAGCACGATCAGCACCACCAGAACGACCCCGCCAATGCCCATGCCGGAATGGCCGAGGCCATAGCCGTAGCCGCCGAACCGGCCGGACAGGCCGCCGACGAGATAGATGATCACCAGGATGATCAGGACGGTCCCAAGGGTCATGGCATCCTCCCTGGCGGCCCGCCGGAATGCGCTAATCGGCGCACCGCCAAGGAACCGCCAAGGAAGAAAAGCACATCGCGCCGTCGGGTTCCATGGGGGAACCCGACGGCGCGCTGGGTTATTTGGGCTCGAGCTTCAGCGCCGCGGAGTTGATGCAGTAGCGCAGGCCGGTCGGACCGGGGCCGTCGGGGAAGACGTGGCCGAGATGGCCGCTGCACTTGGAGCAGAGCACCTCGGTGCGGATCATCCCGTGGCTGACATCCCGCTCCTCGTCGATATGACTCTCGACCGCAGGCGCGGTGAAGCTCGGCCAGCCGCAGCCGGAATCGAATTTGGCGTCGGATTCGAACAGAACGTTGCCGCAGCCGGCGCAGACATAGGTACCTGCGCGAGGGTCGTGCTCATATTCGCCGGTGAAGGGACGCTCGGTCGCCTTCTCGCGCAGCACCGCGTACTGCATCGGCGTCAATTCGCGCCGCCACTGCTCTTCGCTCTTGATGACCTTGTCGTCGGTGGTTTTCGCCTTGGTGTCGGGCATGGGTCTCCCGTTTCTTCAGTGATCTTGCTTCGATGATCTCGCGATCAGTTGGTGGCCTTGCTGGCATTCACCAGCGTCGGCTTCTCGATGTAGTTATCCGCGAACAGCTTTTTCAGGTTCTCGACCTTGGGCAGGTCGTTATAGGCGATGTAGGGCTGGTTCGGGTGCAGCGTCAGATAATCCTGATGATAGGCCTCCGCCGGATAGAACGCCTCCAGCGCGCCGACCTTGGTCACGATCGGCTTGCCGAACACCTTGGCGCCGTTGAGCTGGGCGATATAGGCCTCCGCCACCTTCTTCTGCTCGTCGGAGGTGGTGAAGATCGCCGAGCGATATTGCGTGCCGATGTCGGGGCCCTGGCGGTTGAGCTGGGTCGGGTCGTGCACCACCGAGAAGTAGATCTGGAGGATCTTTCCGTAAGAGATCTTCTTCGGGTCGTATTTGATCTCGACCGATTCCGCATGGCCGGTCCGGCCGCCCGAGACGGTCTGGTAGTCGGCGGTCGCCTTGGTGCCGCCGGCATAGCCGGAGACCGCGTTGACGACGCCCGCGGTGTGCTGGAATACGCCCTGCACGCCCCAGAAGCAGCCGCCGGCGACCACCGCGGTCTGGATGCCGCTCGCCGGGCTTGCGTCCACGGCCGGGGCGGGGATCACGACGGCGTCCTCGGCGGCCCGGGACGGCACGGCAAAGGCCAGTGTCGCGGCGGCGGTGGCGGCGAGCAGGGTCAGGAGGGCAGGACGACGCATGGCGGAGCCTCTTTGGCGGAAGGTTGCGACAGTCTAGGTCGGTTGGCACCGGGCGAACAGCCTGCCCGGCCGCATTTCAGTCACTGGAGATACGGGGGCAGGGACCGATTGTTACGCCGATACGGACACGAGTCTGTGAAAGACGCGGGTTGAAACAGCCGGCTTGGCAGGGTTGGGAACTCCGCGGTAGATGAACCCGCGCGATCGACGATCGACCTAAAAAAGTGGTGGCTGGAGCTGGCCTGACAACATGCTGCGCGTCGTTTCCCTGACCCTCGTCACCCTGATCGCCAGTGTCGCCGTTGCTTCGGCAGACCAAGTCAGCGACGATCTCGCCATCTGCCGCGACCGCCAGGCCGACATGCAGGTCCGCGCACCGGCCTGCGACAATCTGCTCAACGCCGATCGCCTCACCGGCAAGGACAAGGCCGTCGCGCTGTCCGTGCGCGGCAACACCCTGATCAACAAGCGCGACTACGTCCACGCCATCGAGACCCTGTCCATGGCCGTCGATCTCGATCCTGACTACGTCATTGCGCTCAACCTGCGCGGCCTCGCCTATGAGCGCAAGGGCCAGGACGACCTCGCGATGGCCGACTACAACCTCGCGCTCCAGAAGCGGCCGACCTATGGCGTGCCCTACAACAATCGCGGCGTGATCCAGCTGCGCCGTGGCGCGCTGCAAAGCGCGCTCGACGATTTCAACCTGTCGATCAAGTACACGCCGAAATTTCTGCTTGGCTGGACCAATCGCGCCCGCGTGCGCACGCTGATGAAGGATTTCAACGGCGCGATCGCCGACTTTGCGGAAGCCGAGAAGATCGATCCGGCCGCGCCTCAGATCGTAAGCAACCGCTGCATCACCTGGGGCATGATGGGCAAGTTTGAGCAGGCTTTTGCCGACTGCAACGGCCTGATCCAGAAGCAGCCCAGGAACGTCTTCGCGATCAACAATCGCGCCGACGTCGCGATGATGAAGGGCGATCTCGACGCCGCGCTGAAGGACTACAACACGGCGATCGAGATCAATCCCAACAATGTCCGGGCCCATTCCGGCCGGGGCCAGATCTACGAGCGGAGGAAGGATCTCGCCCAGGCTAGAGCCGACTATCGCGCGGCGGCCTACTCGCTGACGAGGTTCGACGAGATCGACGTCGCGCGCGCCCGCGCCATCGCGCAGGAGCGGCTCGCCGCGCTGACGCCGCAGACCCCAGCGGGCACGCCCAGCGGGCGCCGCGTCGCGCTGGTGATCGGCAACGGCGCCTACAAGAACGTGCACGCCTTGCCCAATCCGCCGCGCGACTCGAAATTGATCGCGAGCGTGCTGAAGGATGTCGGTTTCCAGACCGTGATCTCCGTCAGCGATCTCACCCGCGACAAGTTCTTCGACGCGCTCAAGACCTTCGCGGAGGAGGCGGAGAAGGCCGACTGGGCCGTGGTCTATTACGCCGGCCACGGCTTTGAGATCGGCGGGGTGAACTATCTCGTCCCCGTCGATGCCAAGCTCGCCGCCGACAAGGACGCCGAGACGCAGGCCGTCGCGCTGGAGCAGGTCATCGCCGCAGTCGGTGCCGCGCGAAAAATGCGGCTCGTGGTCCTCGATGCCTGCCGCGACAATCCGTTCGCGCCGGCCATGCAGCGCACGCTGTCGCTGAAGCTGGTCGACAAGGGTTTTTCCAACATCGAGCCCGGCGCCGGCTTCATGGTGGTCTATGCCGCCAAGCACGGCGAGACCGCGATGGATGGCGACGGTGCCGCCAACAGCCCGTTCGCCACCGCGCTCGCCCGCGAGATCAGGGAGCCGAAGGTCGAGATCCGAAAGCTGTTCGACATCGTCCGCGACGACGTCTGGGCCGCGACCAAGCACGAGCAGCAGCCGTTCACGTATGGCTCGCCGCCGGGCCGCGAGGATTTTTATTTTGTTGCGGGGAAGTGAGGCTTTGGAGGGAGGCCGTAGCCCTGATGGAGCGCAGCGAAATCCGGGAATCGCGATCGCGGATCCAACCCCGGATTACGCTGCGTTCCATCCGGGCTACAAGTGCCGTACGGTGGGCAAAGGTGCCGTAGGGTGGGCAAAGCGAAGCGTGCCCACGCGTTTTATTTGCTTATGGAAAGAGATCGTGGGCACGGCGCGCTGCGCCTTTGCCCACCCTACGGCAGCGGAGTTCTAGACGACGATACTCAACCTTTTCGCCGCCCGCGTGATCCCCGTATACAGCCAACGCGCCCGGCTCTCCCCAAACGCAAAACTCTCGTCGAACAGCACGACGTCGTCCCATTGCGAGCCTTGCGACTTGTGCACGGTCAGCACGTAGCCGTAATCGAACTCGTCATAGGGCTTGCGCTGCTCCCAGGCGATCTGCTCGATGCCGCCCTCGAAGCAGTCGGCGCGCACGGACACCTTGGTCACCTTGTGCCCGAAATCCTCGTCCGGCGACAGCCGCATGGAGAGGATGCGCGATTTCGAGCGCGAGGTGTTGCGCGACTTCACGCGCCACAGGCCGCCGTTGAACAGGCCTTTCTTGCGGTTGTTGCGCAGGCACACCAGCTTGTCGCCGGCAACCGGAAAGACATCCTCGATGTTCTGGCGCTGGCGCACCCGCATGTTGTATGCGCGCCGCGTGTTGTTGCGCCCGACCAGGACCTGGTCGGCGCCCATGACGCGATCGGGGTCGAGTTCTTTCCGCGACACCACTTCGCTCTCGCCGTAGCGGCCGATGTCGAGCTCGCGGCCCTCGCGGACGTCCATCGACATCCGCACGATCGGGTCGTCCTGGGCCTGGCGGTGCACCTCGGTCAGCATCGCGTCGGGCTCTGAATTGGTGAAGAAGCCGCCGCCCTGGATCGGCGGCAGCTGCGCGGGGTCGCCCAGCACCAGCAGCGGGCAGTCGAACGACATCAGGTCGCGACCGAGCTCGGCGTCGACCATGGAGCATTCGTCGATCACGATCAGCTTGGCCTTCGAGGCCGGCGCGTCGTCCCACAATTCGAAGCTCGGCTGCTCCTCGCCGGATTCGCGGGCGCGGTAGATCAGCGAATGGATGGTGGAGGCCTCGTCGCAGCCCTTGTTGCGCATCACGAGGGCCGCCTTGCCGGTGAAGGCGGCGAATTTCACCTCGCCGTCCACGCCCTCGGCGATATGCCGCGCCAGCGTGGTCTTGCCGGTGCCGGCGAAGCCGAACAGGCGGAAGACGGGCGGCGTGCCGCCCCGTCCCGGTTTGGCTTTGAGCCAATCGCCGACGGCCTTGAGCGCGGCATCCTGATGCGGGGTGAAAGTGGCCATGTCTGTCTTGAGGAGGGGCGAAACGAGGCGATTCGCCATCCCCCAAAACTAACCATTCGCCCCGCCGGTTCAAGCGGGGCGAATCCGGCTGACCGCGCCCCTACTGCCAGCCCGGAACGCCACGCATATCCGGCAGCTGGTGGGCGATGCCCTTGTGGCAGTCGATGCAGGTCTTTTCCTTGGTGAACAGGAAGCGCTGGTGCGCGACCGAGGCCCGCGGCGACTGCTTGGTGATGTCCATGGAATCGGCGCTGTGGCAGTTGCGGCATTCCAGGGAGTCATTGGCCTTGAAGCGCGCCCATTCATGCGCGGCGAGCTCGAGCCGGTGATCCAGGAATTTCTCGCGCGTGTCGATCGTGCCAAAGATCTTGCCCCAGACCTCCTTGGAGGCCTGCATCTTGCGCGCGATCTTGTCGGTCCAGTTGTGCGGCACGTGGCAGTCCGGGCAGGTCGCGCGCACGCCGGAGCGGTTGGTGAAGTGGATGGTCGACTTCAGCTCGGCGAAGACGTTGTCCTTCATCTCGTGGCAGCCGGTGCAGAACTTCTCGGTGTTGGTGATTTCCAGCGCGGTGTTGAAGCCGCCCCAGAAGATCACGCCGGCCACGAAGCCCGCCAGCACCAGCGTGCCGAGCGCGAACACCGAGCTCGGGCGGGTCAGCACGCCCCAGAGCTCGAGCGCAAAATCCCAGCTTCGCGCGATGAAGCCGCGCTTGGTCTCCAGCTTCTCCTTGGGCTCGTCAGCAGTCGTCGTCATCGCCGGCCACCCGGGCTTGCGCGCGACAGCAGCGTGTCGATGTCCGTGAAATCGTTGCTGACGGGCGGACTGGCCGTGTTCTGCGGCACGTGGCATTCGGTGCAGAAGAAGCGGCGCGGCGAGATCGAGGCCAGGAACTGGCCGTCGCGGTCCATGAAATGCGTGATCGACACCATCGGCGCCTGCGATTCCGCGGTCCGCGCCCGCGCGTGGCAGGACAGGCATTTGTTGCCGTTGAGATCGATCTGGTAGCCGTCGATCGTGTGCGGGATGACGGGCGGCTGCTCCGGATAGTTGCGCACCTCCTTCTCGGACGTGTTGCGGTTGGGCAGCATCGGCGGCGCCGGGCCCTCGTCGTTGAGCGGCGCTGCGCCGCGCAGCCCGGAGGTCACCGTCTGCGCGGTCAGCGAGCTCGCGCCGGCGGCAATCGCGACCGCGAGCAGGGCGATACCAAATCGTTTCATCATGACAGGTTCACCCGCTCGATGCGCACGGCGCATTTCTTGAAGTCGGTTTGCAGCGAGATCGGATCGGTGGCGTCCAGCGTCACCTTGTTGATCAGCTTGGATTCGTCGAACCAGGGCACGAACACCAGGCCGCGCGGCGGCCGGTCGCGGCCGCGGGTCTCGACGCGGGCGCGGATGAAGCCGCGGCGCGAGACCACCTTCACTTCATCGCCGCGCCGCAGCTTCATGTCCTGCGCATCGTCCGGATGCATGAAGCAGACGGCCTCGGGGAACGCCTTGTACAGCTCGGGCACGCGGCGCGTCATCGTGCCGGAATGCCAGTGCTCCAGCACGCGGCCGGTCGAGAGCCAGTAGGGATAGTCGTTGTCGGGCGATTCCGCCGCCGGCTCGAAAGGCAGCGCGAAGATGCGCGCCTTGCCGTCGGGATAGCCGTAGAACTGCACGTCGGTGCCCTGCTTGACGTAGGGGTCGCTGCCCTCGCGGAAGCGCCACTTCGTCTCCTGGCCGTTGACCACGGGCCAGCGCAGGCCGCGCTCCCGGTGATAGGTGTCGAACGGCGCGAGGTCGTGGCCATGGCCACGGCCGAACTGGGCATATTCCTCGAACAGGCCCTTCTGCACGTAGAAGCCGAACGCCTTGGCTTCCTCGTTGGCGTAGCCTTGCTCGATCTCCGTCACAGGGAATTTGTCGACCTGGCCGTTCTTGTAGAGCACGTCGAACAGCGTCTTGCCGCGAACGTCCGGCTTCTTGGCGATCAGCTCCTCGGGCCAGACCTCCTCGATCTTGAAGCGCTTTGAAAATTCCATGAGCTGCCACAGGTCCGACTTGGCCTCGCCGGGCGCGGTGACGAGCTGGTGCCAGAACTGGGTGCGCCGCTCGGCGTTGCCGTAAGCGCCTTCCTTCTCCACCCACATCGCGGTCGGCAGGATCAGGTCGGCGGCGAGCGCCGTCACGGTCGGATAGGCATCCGAGACCACGATGAAATTGTCGGGGTTGCGGAAGCCCGGATAGGTCTCCTCGTTGACGTTGGGGCCGGCCTGCAGGTTGTTGTTGACCTGCACCCAATAGGCATTGATCAGGCCGTCCTTCAGCATCCGGCTCTGCAGCACGGCGTGTGCGCCGTTCTTGTCGGGAATGGTGCCTTCGGGCAGTTGCCAGATGTGCTCGGTCTTGGTGCGGTGCTCCTTGTTGGTCACGACCATGTCGGCGGGCAGGCGGTGCGAGAAGGTGCCGACCTCGCGCGCGGTGCCGCAGGCCGACGGCTGGCCGGTCAGCGAGAACGGGCTGTTGCCGGGCGAGGCGATCTTTCCGGTCAGAAGATGGATGTTGTAGACGAGGTTGTTGGCCCAGACGCCGCGGGTGTGCTGGTTGAACCCCATGGTCCA
This sequence comes from Bradyrhizobium huanghuaihaiense, assembly GCF_025200885.1. Taxonomy (NCBI): domain Bacteria; kingdom Pseudomonadati; phylum Pseudomonadota; class Alphaproteobacteria; order Hyphomicrobiales; family Nitrobacteraceae; genus Bradyrhizobium; species Bradyrhizobium huanghuaihaiense. The sequence goes on from NZ_CP104172.1 coordinate 2,037,996, forward strand.
GAACGAGATCACCTTGGTCTTGGGATCGGCATAGAGCTCCGCCAGCGCCTCGAGCCGATTCAGCGGCACGCCGGACATCTTTGCGGCCTTCTCCAGCGTGTAGTCCGAGACGAACTTGACGTATTCGTCATAGCTCATGTCGGTGGAGTCGTTGGCCTTGGCTGCGCCGGTCGCCTTCTTCTGCAGCGGGTGCTCGGGCCGCAGGCCATAACCGATGTCGGTCTGCCCGCGCCTGAAGATGGTATGGGCGTTGACGAAGTCCTTGTTGACGCGGCCGGTCGTGATGATGTGGTTGGCGATGGCGTTGAGGATGTAGAGATCGGTCTGCGGCACGAACACCATGCCGATGTCGGCGAGGTCGAACGAGCGGTGCTCGAAGGTGGAGAGCACGGCGACGCGGACATGCGGCGCGGAGAGCCGGCGGTCGGCGAGGCGCGTCCACAGGATGGGGTGCATCTCCGCCATGTTGGAGCCCCACAGCACGAAGGCGTCGGTCGCCTCGATGTCGTCATAGCAGCCGGCCGGCTCGTCGATGCCGAAGGTGCGCATCATGCCGGCGACGGCCGAGGCCATGCAGTGCCGCGCATTGGGGTCGATGTTGTTGGTGCGGAAGCCGGCCTTGAACAGCTTTGACGCCGCATAGCCTTCCCAGATCGTCCACTGGCCGGAGCCGAACATGGCGACGCCGTTCGGCCCGCGCTTCTTGATCGCCTCCTTCCACTTCTGCTCCATGATGTCGAAGGCTTCGGTCCAGGACACAGGCGTGAAGTCGCCGTTCTTGTCGTACTTGCCGTTTGTCTTGCGCAGCATCGGCTGGGTCAGGCGGTCGTGGCCGTACATGATCTTGGAGAGGAAGTAGCCCTTGACGCAGTTGAGGCCGCGATTGACCTCGGCCTTGATGTCGCCATGGGTGGCGACGACGCGGTTGTCCTTGGTCGCGACCATCACCGAGCAGCCGGTGCCGCAGAAGCGGCAGGCGGCCTTGTCCCATTTCAATTCGCTCACCTCGCGCTCGGCGGCGAGGTTGGCGGCGAGCGCCGGCGCCGGGAGCCCGGCAGCGGCCGCGGCGATCGCGGCAGCCTCGAGCTTCAGCATCTGGCGGCGGTCGAGCTTCGGCGATGTCATGATGGCTCTTCCTGACTCAGGCGGTTTCGATGGCGTGGAAGACCAGCGCCGCGGAATAGACGTGTCGCAGCGACTGGATGGTGTTGAGCATGGTGCCGAGGCTGCCGGCATCGGGTGCTTCGGTGACCACGATGAGCTTGCCGCGTTCGTCGCGCACGTGGATCTCGCAGCCGGGCATCGCCGTGATCTCGGCTTCGACCTCGGCGAGCTTTTCGGGGCGCGCCTGCACGATGATACTGGCGATCTCGGCGCCCGGCGGCGGCACGATTCGGTCGGCGCCGAGCACGCGGCCGGTGATCAGGGCGCGGCGGTTGAGTTTGGCTCTGGTGACTCTGGCTTGGGCCATGATGCCTGTCTTTCGCTGTTCGGACGATCAATGCGCGGAGGTCGGCGGGCCGGGAGGGCCGGCAAACATCTGGTAGATCCAGACGCCGAGCCCGTAGGAGCCGACCGTTCCGACCGCGAGGACGGGCATCACGACCGCGGTCAGGAACAGGAACGCAAAAATCTCCATGCGCTTACGGCGCACGCGCGAAGTCGTGTCGTCAGGGGCCGACATATTCGGTCTCTTCGGGATGGTATGGGAATCATCGGGACGGCATCCGGGCCGTTGCCTTGCAGCACTTTTGCTGCAATTGGGCCGCCGCGGCGTTGATCTGGATCAATCTCTCGACTTGCGCGGATGTCGCAGCGGCGGCGCCGGGGCGGGCATGCGTGGCCATATCAGGCCCGGGATCATTCTCCCGCACGGTGGAATTGCCGCTCCGTAGACAGCTCCGCCTCACACTTTACGATGACCTCAACAACAATAAGCGGGAGAGGCGTCATGAAGTTCGGCATCTTCTACGAGCTGCAGCTGCCGCGGCCCTGGGTGGCCGGCGACGAGCTCGCGCTCTACCAGAATGCCCTCTCGCAGATGGAACTCGCCGACCGGCTCGGCTACGACCACGCCTGGGTGGTCGAGCATCACTTCCTCGAGGAATATTCCCACTCGCCTTCGCCGGAATCCTTCCTCGCCGCCGCCAGCCAGCGCACGAAGCGCATCCGCCTCGGCCACGGCATCCTCCAGCTCACCACCAACCATCCGGCGCGCGTCGCCGAGCGCGTCGCGGTGCTCGACCTGCTCAGCAACGGCCGCTGCGAGTTCGGCATGGGCGAGAGCGCGTCCATCACCGAGCTCACGCCGTTCGGCCGCGACATGGAGACCAAGAAGGAGGTGTTCGAGGAGGCCGTCGCCGCGATCTTCCCGATGTTCAAGGACGCAGGCAGCGAGCATCACGGCAAGTATTTCGACATCCCCTTGCGCAACGTCGTGCCGAAGCCCGTGCAGAAGCCGCATCCGCCGCTGTGGATGGCCTGCTCGCAACTGCCGACCATCGAGCGCGCCGGCCGCCACGGTTTTGGTGCGCTCGGTTTTCAGTTCGTCAGTGCCGATGCCGCGCACGCCTGGGTGCATGCTTACTACAATGCGATGACCAAGCGGCTGCACAAGCTCGCGGACTACGAGATCAACCCGAACATGGCGCTGGTGTCGTTCTTCATGTGCGCGAAGACCGACGAAGAGGCGCGAGCGCGCGCCGACGGCGCCACCTTCTTCCAGTTCGCGCTGCGCTACTACGGCGCCGCGCAAAATCGCCAGCGTCCCGCGCCCTACACCGTCAACATGTGGGACGAGTACAACAAGTGGAAGCGCGATAACCCGGAAGCGCAGGAGGCGGCGCTGCGCGGCGGCCTGATCGGCTCGCCCGAGACGATCCGAAGGAAGCTGAAGCGCTTCCAGTCTTCGCATATCGATCAGGTCATCCTGCTAAATCAAGCGGGCAAGAACAGCCACGAACACATCTGCGAATCGCTGGAGTTGTTTAGTCGCGAAGTGATGCCGGAGTTCCAGAACGATCCGGCACAAGCTGCGTGGAAGCAAGGCGTGATGAGCGGTGAGATCAAGCTGGAAGAAATTGACACTGAGGCTTTTACGGATCGCTACGGCAAGCTCGCGATCAATGTCGCCCCAGTGAAAGCAGCGGCGGAATAGGCCGCTCGTCAGGTCATGTTGCTGACGCAATCTCTGTCTTAACCGGCGACAACGTAAAACACTGCGTGGGAACCATTTTGGTTCGCACAACGGTTCCATAGCCAAGGGGTTGGCACGAACCCGTAAAAATCCGGCGCAAGCTTCATGAACGCTTTCGCGTTCGCTTGCCCTGTTTGCGGGGACGGGAACCGGTCGACGAAAAAACACAGGAGTTATGATGCTGTTCCGCTCGAGCGCCGCACTTTGCGGCGCCCTGATTGCGCTTGCCGTTTCTGTCAACGTTGCTCGAAGTGAAACGCGTGGGGGTCACGCAAACGCCGTCGTCGATGCCGCCTCCGGGGAGGCGGTCGTTGGCGCTGCATCCACGTACAATCCGTTCAAGCCCGGCAAGGAGGAGGGCGGTCCGAAGACAGCCTCCGGCGAGCGCTATGATCCCTCCGATTGGGCGGCTGCGATCAAGACGACCTTGCGTCGGAAATTCGGTGGAGTGCTATTTGGTGCGAGGCCGAAATTTGCGTTGGTCGAGGCCGTCGGCAAGAAGGTCATCGTCAAGATCAATGACGTGGGACCACTCAGGCCCGGCCGCATCATCGACTTCAACGAGCGGACGATGCGCCATTTCGATCCAAGCCTGGAGCGCGGAGTCATCAAGGACGTGAAAGTCAGCCCGCTTGCAGGGGACAACTGGACACTGGGGCCGGTGGGCTGATCATCCTGCGCGGAAGAGGTCGTGTACGTCGATCAGCGGGGCCACTTTGATGGCTCCCGCACCGCGGGTGACTTCCGACCCGCAACGGATGTGGCAGACATGAAAAGCTGGACGCGGGCGGTCTCAAGTCCTGAGCTTCGATGGCTCTGACAATCGCATCACGGACTGACGCGGTCGCCTCTAGCTCCTGCCGTACTGGTCTTGATCGTAGGACTGCAGGATCCGGACGAAATCAGCCATGCTGGATCGATCCAGGTTTTCGGCAAAAGCCACAACCTCGGTATGGGATGTGGACTGGTTCCCTTGCCAAAACCGCATCAGGAGATCGGCGATGTTTCTCATGGCGTACTCTCTGCAGTTAGCCGTGGCAGTCCGCCTGGTCGAGGAAGGCCGGCGGGCATTACGCCGCCGACCCTGCTCCGCAACTGCCGGCCCGCAAGACCGGTTCCGTTGCTTTTCACTCTGGACTTATTGGTAGCATCAGGCCCTCGATTGGCGCCATTGCGCAGGGGTATGAAGGGGACATACCTAGGTAGGCTTGGGCTTGGACTGGTGAATCGGAATTAGTCGACCAGCTGTCGGCTTCCGTTGATGGCTCGCAGCCCACCTGCCAACCGCTTCTCAATGTCGGAAGCTCCGAACTCCTTTTGGGGTTCGTTCCGGCGCAGCAAAGAAGATGCATCGCGTTGCCACCGGGGCGCTACTGGGCGGGCCTTGCATTCGCCCGACGGTTCCTCGCTACCCGCGCACAATGAATCCATGGCTCCGCCAGATTTGAGCCGCATGGCGGCCCATCTCGCCGAGAAGGGTCATGCCGGTGGGGGCGCAACACCGGGAGTTTTCGATGTCCGGTCATTTGCGACTTTGTCAGGCGAGTTTGGTTCTTGTTGGGGTTCTGGCCGCGCAACCTGCGTTCTCCGACCCATTTGCCGATCTTTTCAATAGCCCTGCGCGCGAGCCGGCGGCGACCGCTCCGGCGCAGGCCGAATGCTTGTCGCGGCCCGGTAACTCGGCCGGTGCGGACCAGCACTGGGTCTATCGGCGAGACCAGGGCCGCAGATGCTGGTTCCTGACCGAGCATGTCAGCACGGTGAAAAAGCCGGCTTATCGTCGCGTGGCCCATCGCCGCGCCAATCCTGTCGAGAACGAAACTGCGCCGCCCAGGCGGCGGATCTCGGTCGTTGATGCGCGCGCCGAGTTGGCGCGCTCCGCACCGGCAGAGGGCGTCGAGCCGCCGCAGCCTCCACGCGAGGTCAAGGTCGCTGATGCCGCTTTCGTTGTCGATACGAGCACGACGCCCTCGATGTCGGCCGCGGCCGCTACCCCTGCCCCTCTTCCAGCCGGCCAGCTCACGCCCGAGAACGCCGCGCCCGCCATAGGGGATGTGCAAAAGCTTGGTGCGCCCGCAAGCGACGCCGCCTCTATCCAGGTGCCACCGGTGAGCCTCCGCGTTGCGGAGGCGGCCGACGAGGGGGGCTGGATGGCAACCTGGGTGGGCCTGCTGCTGATGGCCTTGGGAATTGGCTCTGTCTTAAGCTCGAGCCGCGCGCTGCGCGATATCGTGCTGTTGCGCCATTGAGCGAATTCGCGGCCGGCTCTCGGTTCTTCGGCGGACACTTGTCACGCCGGTCATCTCGTTTGCCGCATCCTGCATCTCGTCAATATGGCTTACGGTAATCCTCCGGTGTTGCTGTTTCGTCAAACGCGGTCTGGGATGCGGCATTCAACGCATCCCCTGTGGTGCAACGGCCGCGCTGCATTCGAGTCGTAGATTGAGTTGGAGGTGATTATGCGCAACATCGGGTTGGTGATTGTATTTGTGATCGCACTGGCGGCTCCGGCATTGGCACAGAAGCCCGAGATTGAAGCGATCAATGCCAAATTTGTTGAATTGTTCAACAAGGGCGATTTCTCCGGCATTGCCTCGCTCTATAGCGACGATGCGATCGTGCTGCCGCCCGGTTCTTCGATGGTGCAGGGTCGAGCAGCCATCGAGGGAATGTGGAAAAGCATGGCGGAGCAGGTCGGCGATCCCAAGCTCGCGACTGTTGACGTGAAGGCGCTTGGCCCTTTGGCGGCGCGCGAGATCGGCACGTTTGCTCTGAAGACCAAGGCGCCGACGCCGCAGGACGTGACCGGGAAGTACGTCGTTGTTTGGGAAAAGGTCGGAAATGACTGGAAGCTCACCACCGACATATGGAACGATGGCAAGTAGACCGCTCGTAGGCGGACTTGAGGCCGCCGCGGCTTCCGTCGATATCCCGTTGCTGCTATCCTTTCGCAAAACAACGTCTGACAGAGGAAGCGATGCGGTCCCACGGGACAGGCTCAGGGTTGGCGGCGGGTGATGTCACGTCCGCGGTGCTTGCCATCGGCCGCTCCGATTTCCCAAAAATCCTGATCGATACCCTGCGCCGGCAGGCGGACGTCGGTCACTGCATGGTGTTCGCGCTGACGCGCGCCGGCTTGGCGAGCTGCCTGCTCGATGCCGGCAACATCCCGATCGGCGGCGATCTCGGCGCGGCCTATGCCGGCCAGTTCCACGAATCCGATCCCAACCGTGATGCGCTATTCGAAGGCGAGGGCGGCGCGCCGATCATGCTGCCGACATTCGCGCCGCGCATGTACGGCGCGCGTTACCGAAAAATCTTCTTCCAGGATTCCGGCATCGTCGACAAATGCGCGACCGCGATCTGGACCGGCGACACCTGCTTCTACGTCAACTTTTATCGCATCGCCGCGCAGGGCCGTTTCAGCGCCGCGCAGCGCGACCGGCTCGAGGCCATCGCACCGGCGATCGCGGCAAGCGTCGCCCGTCATTTTCAGGAGAGGACAACGTCCGACCAGTCTCTCGCCGCCGTGTTCGCAACGCGCGCGCCGCTCTCCGCGCTGACGCCGCGCGAGCAGGAGGTCTGCCGGCGTATCCTCGAAGGCTTCAGCTCCGAAGCTATCTCGCAAGGACTCGGCATCAGCCTGCATTCGACCCTGACCTACCGCAAGCGCGCCTATGAGCGGCTCGGCATCTCTTCGCAGAATGAATTGTTTGCGATCGTGCTGCGGCTGCTGGCCGGGCCCGGCAGCTTGAACTGAGGGATACTCCGAGCCTGCAATCTCTGCTTCCGGGAGCAAAGCGGACACGCAGCCCGCCCCCGAGGCCGTCGCCTTGTGACCCAATTGCGGCATCAGCCCGTATGGGCATCTCAGGTGGCCTGTTGTACAACATCGCGTCTAGGTTGGATCGCAGGCATGGTGCAAGAGCGGCCGGACCGGGTCGAGCGCAGGTTGTCGGCGATATTGGTCGCCGACGTGACTGGTTATTCGCGGCTCATGCACCAAGACGAAGAGGTCACGCATGCCAAACTGACGGCTCTCCTGATGGAAGCTGTCCATCCCGCAATTGCCGAGCACGGCGGTCGCATCGTGAAGAACACCGGCGACGGGTTGTTGGCAGAGTTTCCAAGCGCAGTCGAAGCAGTTCGAAGCGCTGTACAGTTCCAGGCTCGCGTCCATGAACTGACGATCGGAGATGCTGAAGATAGGCGCATTGCGTTTCGCGTGGGTATCAATATCGGCGACATCATCGTCGAGCCCCACGACATCTTTGGAGATGGCGTCAACATTGCGGCGCGGTTGGAGGGTATCGCAGAACCGGGCGGCATCTGCGTCTCGGCTTCTGCTTACGATCAAGTCCAGGGGAAGGTCGGCGTTGAGTTCGCCGATCTGGGCGAGCAGAATCTCAAGAATATCGATCGAGCGGTGCGGGCCTATGCCGTAGTTCGGGATGGACCTGGCCCGGCCGCCCAGGCCGAATGCGCGCGACGGGGCGCGCTTTCAAGGCCTGGTCATGCGGGTCGGATGCGAGTGCGTCTGATGCCTGTCCGCGGCGTGCTTGCCTCGATTGTCGCCGTCGGTGCGGTGGCCGGCGGCCTCGTCCTCTTGAAGATGATCCGCACTGACGTCTTACGGGAAGGGCAAAACACACAAAAGGAAGCAGCGGTCAGGCCCGATATCGCTCCCCGCTTGTCCCTTGTCGTCCTGCCGTTCGCGAACCTCAACAACGATCCCGAGCAGGACTATTTCGCGGACGGTATTACGACTGACCTGACGACCGACCTCGCACAGATGCCCGGTACATTTGTGATCGGGCGCGGGACGGCCTTTACCTATAAGAACAAGCAGGTCGATCTCAAAACCCTCGGCAAGGACCTTGGCATTCGCTGGGCCGTCCAAGGCTCCGTGCAGCGGGCCGGCGATCAGGTCCGGATGAATGTGTCGCTTGCCGACTTGTCAACCGGCCGCGACGTCTGGTCGGACCGCTTCGACAGTGATCGGACGAATCTTGCCGCCCTGCAGGAGCAGGTCACGGCTCGGCTCGCCCGCTCTCTCAACGTCCAACTCGTCCAGGCTGAAAGCCGGCGCAGCCAAATGGACCAATCAAGGAATCCAGATGCGGTGGATTTCAGCATGCGTGGCTGGGCGAAACTCTATGAACCCCGGATCAGGTCGACCAACGCACAGGCCAAAGACATGTTCGACAGCGCGCTGCGCCTCGATCCGGACAACGTCGATGCAATGCTCGGGAAAGCGTGGTGCATAGCCCATGACGTGATCTACGGATGGTCAACGTCCGCCGTTGAGGACAAAAAGACCGCGATCAAATTACTCGATCAAGTTATTGCAAAACGCCCGGCCACCGCAAACGCGTACATAGGCAAGGGAAATATCTTGAACTACGGAGATCCTCAGATAGCATTACCTGAATACGACGCAGCTCTGGAAGTTGATCCCAATTCGCCTGTCGCCTATGCATCCAAGGGGATCGCACTTATTACGGCGGGACGCGCGCGGGAAGCGTTTGCGCCTGTTCAGATTGCGTTGCGCCTAAGCCCCAAGGATCCTGCCGCTAGTACTTGGCGCTTTTTCCTTTGTCATGCTCACGTGCATCTGCACCAATATAGCGAAGGCATTGAGGAATGCAGGCGCTCGATCAATTTGAACAAACTAGACTGGTTTCCCTATGTGGATCTGATTTCAGCATATGGAGCTACTGGTAAGTCGGAAATGGCCCAGCAAATGGTGGCCGAATTGAATGCAATCAGACCGGACTTCACGGTCCAATGGTTCCAGAGAATAGGCTACGCACGGTCGAGCAATCCGCAGTTTCGTCGTGAGTACGACGACATTGTCGAGGGACTTAGAAGAGCGGGCGTTCGTGAGCAATGAGGGGCCTGCGCAGGCGTAAGCCTCTCTGCCTTCCGCGGAAGTGACCGTTGCGCTATACGGAAAGTTGCGACCGATAGGGCGCGGTCAGCAGCAGCATGAAAAGCGCTCTTTCCGCCTGGTACTTTGCGGCAGGTCGACTGGATTCCCGGCCTCGCATCACGACCACGCCCTGGACGGTGCAGACGCTCCAGTTCCATTTCCTCCGCCTGCGCCGTGCCAGGGTCACTTCGAAAATCGGAAACTCCGGTGTCACCATCCCCGCCGCTTCTCGTCAGGCATCCAATTTGGGCGGAGTTGAACCCGGAGGGCCGATTTGTGTCTTCACCCATTTGGGTGAAGAGGAGCTTGCTTATACCAGGTAGATCTGATCCGGCTGGAGGAGTCCGGCTTCAGTTTTTTAGCGGCAATTTGGGGATGGCACCGAAGAGCGCAGCTGCGCTCTTCTGGTTGCGCGTTCCCGTCTTGGCAAGCACTGCCTTGATCTGCGTGCGGATCGTTTCGCGACTTAGCCCGTGATGCGCCGCGATGTCGCCGATCGTCTGTCCTTGCGCGATTCCGCGGGCAACGCGCGCCTCGCTGGGGGTGAGATCGAACAGGCCCCGAATGAGCGCCAGGCTCGGCGCCTGGGAGGCGGTGACTGGCGTCGCAACAAGGAGGCCAACCGCCCCATCGAACAAATCGCGCGCTTCACCCGGCATCGGGACGAGATGAAGGACCACCCGGTCAAGATCGCTTGTGCGACGCACGGCGAAGGAGCACACGGCTTTGTCCGGCGAATCCAGCTGAGCCAAGCCGGCGCGCAGCAGGGTGTCGGCCGCGCGGTCCCTGATGGCGATCCGGTCCTTCGGCAACCAGTGCAGAACGTCCGTCATGCCTTCGATCAAGGCGTTCGCTGCCAGAACCCGTCCGGAGCGCGCAATCGCGAGGGCTGGCAAGCCGACGAGCGACAACGCCTCGGTCGCCGCCCGCATCCGGGTGAGACGCCAGCGCGTCGACAGCAGAGCTGCCCGCGCGAGATGGGGGCGAAACCGGTCGAGAAAATCGAGATCCTGCCGCGAAAAAGCGGGGCGGCCCGCCAATCTCTCCATATGGAACACGATGATCTCACCGGAAGGGCTGCGGACGGCCGTCGCGCAAGCGTGCTCGAAGCCCCATTTCTTATTCCATTCCACCCGATAGGGATCGCGCTCCCATTCTTCCGGCGAAAACGCCTCATGCTCGCCGACGAAGCCGGGATGATCAAGCGCCAGGAGTCTCGGGGTCGTCTCCGTCCGGCTTGAGAGGTCGCTACGCAGGAACGCCGAGAATGCCTCGCGGATCGACGGCGACGTCACCACACCATTCCAGACACCGGACCACTGATCGGAGTCCGTGGTGATCATGACCATTCCATGCGCACCTGCGGCATGAGCGATTTCCTCCAGGACGTCCGGCCAGAGCTCCGGGACAGTCGCGGCCTCATGGATCCGATCCACAATCTGCTCGAAATCGATGCCCGTCATTGCCGCGCTGGACCCATCAGATTCGACCGATCTTTCAAACGCGCGGCGTGCATTGCTGCATGAACCTTCGTGCTTCGCTCGTCCAAGGCATTTGATACCCCCCTTCAGCGGAACTCAATTGCTACTTTTTCCCGGGTTGGCCCAGATGGACGCCTAGCAGAAATCATGTCCATATTTTAACTATTTGAGGGTCTTAGCAGGCCGCCTGTCCCAATCGCTGGGGACAGACGGCGACCTACGAAGGCGCTAGCCTTGGCATCGAGGAGACAACAAGGGAGCGAGCCTTGAGCACCGCGCCGCGCATCGACATCGACCCTGCTTCGTTCTGGGCCGATCCCTATCCGATGCTCGCAAAGATGCGAAAGGAAGCGCCGATCGCTTTCGTGCCGCAGCTCGGCTCGACGCTGCTGACGAGCCGCGACGACATCTCGATCTCCGAGAAGCAGATCGACGTGTTCTCCTCGCACCAGCCCGCCGGCCTGATGAACCGGCTGATGGGTCACAACATGATGCGCAAGGATGGCGAGGCGCATCAGATCGAGCGGCGCGCGATGTTCCCGACGATCTCACCGAAGACGGTGAAGGGCTACTGGACTGCGCTGTTCCAGGCCCATGCCGATCGCATCCTCGACGCGATCGGGCCGGGGCGGATCGACTTCATGCGCGACTTCGCGCTGCCGTTCTCCGGCGAATGCCTGAAATCGATCACCGGCCTCACCAATATCGGCTTTGAGGACATGGACGCGTGGTCGCAGGGCATGATCGAGGGCATCGCCAACTATGCCGGCGATCCCGCGGTCGAGGCGCGCTGCCACGCCGCGACGTCGGGCATCGATGCGGCGATCGACGACATCCTGCCGGTGATGCGCGAGCATCCCGACCAGAGCATTTTGGGCGTGCTCCTTGCCTCGGGCATGGCCATGGAGAGTGTGCGCGCGAATGTAAAACTCGCGATATCGGGCGGCCAGAACGAGCCGCGCAAGGCGATTGCCGGCACGGTGTGGGCGCTGCTCACCCATCCCGACCAGCTCGATCTGGTCCTGCGCGGTGAGGTGACCTGGCTCCAGGCCTTTGAGGAATATGCCCGTTGGATCTCGCCGATCGGCATGTCGCCGCGTCGCATCGCAAAGCCGTGGACTATCCGCGATGTCGCATTCGAAACCGACGAGCGCGTGTTCCTGATGTTCGGCTCCGCCAACCGCGATGAGAAGCATTTTGAGCGCGCAGACGAATTCGATGTGAGACGCGACACCACCAAAAGCGTTGCCTTCGGCGCCGGCCCACACTTCTGCGCCGGCGCCTTCGCTTCGCGCGCCATGATCGCCGACGTCGCGCTGCCGACATTGTTCGCCCGCGCGGGGCGTATCGAGATCGCCGATGACGAGCCGGTGCGGATCGGCGGCTGGGCGTTCCGCGGACTGCAGAATTTGCCGGTGAGGTGGGTGCACTAGGACGGCCCATGCCTGCGCGCACCGGGGACCGTGGCACGCATCCCATCATACGTTCGGTGTCATCGCCCGCGCAGGCGGGCGATCCAGTATTCCAGAGGCAGTGCGAGGATACGGAGAGGCTGCGGCGTACTGGATTCCCCGCTTTCGCGGGGAATGACAGCGGAGCTGGAAGACCCTTCGCGCCATAGCAACTCCCAGTCCCCGATCATGCCATTATGCCCCTGTTTTGCCCGACGGGTCAAACGAGCTTCGGATAATACGTAAGCCATTGTTTTCGCATACCCCGGCTACTGTGCATGGGGTTGTTTTGCGACTTTTTTGTTCAGGCCGTCAGGGCCCCGGACCGAATCCGGATGGCTCTCACATTCGCGTGCGGAAAAATTCCGTCTGCATCGTCGCGGCCGCTTGAAAGATTAATCATGCACTCGGCCACACGCGCAGTGCTCGCATCGCTATTTTTCTGCACGTCTCGACACCTCCGATAAGGCGCACCATCATTCCCGAACGCAGATGAAATGACGGCCGCATGCGGCCGGGAGTGTGGAATGCAGCGTCGGGACTTTCTGAAACTGTCGATTGGAACAGCAGCCGCCGCTGCCTTCGCGTCACCTGCCATCGCACAAGGCGCGGTGAAGGAAATTCGTATCGGCTACCAGAAGAACGGCGTGCTGGTCATCACGCGCCAGCAGGCCGCCCTGGAAAAACATTTCGCGGCCCAGGGCATCGAGGTGAAATGGGTCGAGTTCTCCTCAGGTCCCCCGATGATGGAGGCGATGAATGTCGGCAGCGTCGATTACGGCGCCGTCGGCGATTCCCCGCCGGTGTTCGCCCAGGCCGCGGGCGCCGCGATCGTCTATGCCGCGGGACAGCCGATCACCAACGGCCAGGGCATCCTGGTGCCGAAGGATTCGCCGATACGCTCCATCGCCGAACTGAAGGGCAGGCGCGTCGGCTTCACCAAGGGCTCGAGCGCCCACAACATCGTGGTGCAGACGCTGGAGAAGGCGGGCCTCACCTATGCAGACATCACCCCGGTCTACCTGACCCCGCCGGACGCCGGCCCGGCCTTCGCCAATGGCAGCATCGAGGCCTGGGCCATCTGGGATCCTTACTTCGCGATCGGCGAGACCAAGCAGAACGGCCGCATCCTGATCAACGCGCGCGAGGTCACCAAGGCCAACTCGTTCTACATCGCCAATCGCGACTTCGCGAAGAACCACGGCGCCATCCTGCAGCAGATCGTCGACGTCACCACCGCGACCGCCAAATGGGCCGAGCTGCATCGCGATGACGTGGCAAAGTCCCTCGCCGCCGTCACCGGCATCCCCCTGGATATCCAGACCATCGCCGCCAACCGCTCGTCCTTCGTGGTCGGTCCCGTCACCGACGACATCGTCGCGACCCAGCAGGGCGTCGCCGACCGCTTCTACAAGCTCGGCCTGATCCCGAAGCCGATCGTCATCCGCGACATCGTCTGGCGCAATCCGGCAGCCTGACCGTGCCGACCGATCTTCCCATCTCAAAAGGTCTGAACATGAAGCGCATCGTTCAACGCTTGATCGCAGCCATCGTCATGTCGATCGGCATCGTCGCGGCCGCCGTCGGCACGACCTACGGCTAGGGGCACATCCATGAGCCAATCCAGCGCCAACATCCTCTGGTTCCTGCCGACGCATGGCGACGGCCGCTATCTCGGCACCGGCATCGGCGGTCGCGAGGTCAATTTCAATTATCTGCGCCAGGTCGCACAGGCCGCCGACCAGCTCGGCTATTTCGGCGTGCTGCTGCCGACCGGCCGGTCCTGCGAGGATTCCTGGATCGTCGCTTCCGCAGTCGCGCCGTTCACCGAGCGGCTGCGCTACCTCGTGGCTGTCAGGCCCGGCCTGCAATCGCCGAGCGTGGCCGCGCGCATGACGGCGACGCTCGACCGCGTCACGGGCGGCCGGCTGCTGATCAATGTCGTCACCGGCGGCGATCCCGTCGAGAACAAGGGCGACGGCATCTTCCTCGCCCATGACGAGCGCTACGAGGTCACCCGCGAGTTCCTGGGCGTCTATAGCGACCTGCTCGCGGGCAAGGTGGTCAATGTCGAGGGCAAGCACATCCGCATCGAGGACGGCAAGCTGCTGTTCCCGCCGGTGCAGTCGCCGCGGCCGCCGCTTTACTTCGGCGGCTCGTCCGATGCCGGCATCGACGTCGCCGTCGACACCGTCGACAAATATCTGACCTGGGGCGAGCCGCCGGCCCTGGTTGCGGAGAAGATTGCGAAGGTGAGGGAGGTCGCCGCGGCGCGTGGCCGAAAGCTCTCCTTCGGCATCCGTCTTCACGTCATCGTCCGCGAGACCAATGAAGAGGCCTGGCGCGCCGCGAATGAGCTGATCAAGCATGTCAGCGACGACACCATCGCCACTGCGCAGAAGAACTTTGCGCGGATGGACTCCGTCGGCCAGCAGCGCATGGCGCAGCTCCATGGCGGCAAGCGCGACAAGCTCGAGATCGCGCCGAACCTGTGGGCGGGTGTCGGCCTCGTCCGCGGCGGCGCCGGCACGGCGCTGGTCGGCGACGCCCAGACCGTCGCGGCCCGGATCAAGGAATACCAGGACATCGGCATCGATACCTTCATCATGTCGGGCTATCCGCATCTGGAGGAAGCCTATCGCTTCGCCGAGCTCGTCTTCCCGCTGCTCTCGCTCGGTCATGGCAGCAACGTGACGCGGCTGCATCCCAACCATGGCCCGTTCGGCGAGACTGTCGGCAACGACTTCCGCCCGCACAAACAGGCATCGCAATCATGAGCCTCATCGACAGCATCTCTCTCCCGCGCAGCGTCCGCCTGCCGCGGGTCGATGGCCTGGTCCAGTGGATCGTGCCGCTCGCCATCATCGCGATCTGGCAGATCGCCTGCGTCACCGGCTTCGTGCCGACGCGCGTGTTGCCGGCGCCGAGCGACGTCGCGCTGGCGGGCTGGAAGCTGCTGCTCTCCGGCGAGCTCGTCCGCAACATCTGGGTCTCGTTCTGGCGCGCCTCGATCGGCTTCCTGATCGGCGGCAGCATCGGCTTCGCCTTCGGGCTCGCCAACGGTCTGTCGCAGCTCTCGGCCAAGCTCACCGACACCACGCTGCAGATGGTCCGTAACGTGCCGCATCTGGCGCTGATCCCGCTGGTCATCCTGTGGTTCGGCATCGATGAGAGCGCCAAGCTGTTCCTGGTGGCGCTGGGTGTGTTCTTCCCGATCTACCTCAACACGCTGCACGGCATCCGCACCGTCGATCCGCAGCTGATCGAGATGGGCCGCATCTACGGCATGACCGACGGCGAGCTGTTCCGCCGCGTGATCTTCCCGGGCGCCCTGCCCTCGATCTTCGTCGGGATCCGTTTCGCGCTCGGCATCATGTGGCTGACGCTGATCGTGGCCGAGACCATCGCGGCGTCGTCGGGCCTCGGCTACATGGCGATGCAGGCGCGCGAGTTCATGCTGATCGACGTCGTCGTGCTCTCGATCCTGATCTACGCCCTGCTCGGCAAGCTCGCCGACAGCGCCTCCCGCGTGCTGGAGCGGGCGACGCTCTCCTGGCACCCCGCCTTCCAGAAACGTTGAGCAGAAATACTGGGAATCACATGCAGACAGCGCTTCGTACGTCCCTTCCCGAAACCGAGCTCGCCAGCCGCGCCAATTTCGCCCCTCACGCCCGAATCGTGCGCGAGGAGCGTCCGGCGCAGATCACCGGCCTGCCGCTCAGCATCCGCGGCCTGCGAAAGTCCTTCGGCAGCAACGAGGTGCTGCGCGGCATCGATCTGCACATCCCCGCCGGGCAGTTCGTCGCCATCGTCGGCAAGAGCGGCTGCGGCAAGAGCACGCTGCTGCGCCTGATCGCCGGCCTCGACAAGATCGATGCCGGCAGCATCAGCTTCGGCCAGGATGTTCAGCCGGAGGACATCCGCGTGATGTTCCAGGAGCCGCGGCTGTTGCCCTGGGCCCGCGTGCTCGCCAATGTCGAGGTCGGCCTCGGCCGCGATCGCGCCTCAAAAGATGTGCATGCCCGCGCCGAGCAGGCGTTGACGGAGGTCGGTCTTGCCGACAAGCGCGACCAGTGGCCTTCGGTGCTGTCGGGCGGCCAGAAGCAGCGCGTCGCGCTCGGCCGCGCACTGGTCTCCCGTCCGCGCGTGCTCGCCTTCGACGAGCCGCTCGGCGCGCTCGATGCCCTGACCCGCATCTCGATGCAGCGCCTCCTCGAGCGGGTCTGGCGCGACCAGGGCTTCACCGCGATCCTGGTCACCCATGACGTCTCCGAGGCGGTTGCCCTGGCCGACCGGGTGCTGGTGATCGAGGACGGCCGGATCGCCCATGACGTCGTGGTTAACGCCGCCCGGCCGCGGGAACGCGGCTCGGCCGAGCTCGCGGGGCTCGAAGGCTCGATCCTGAGCCACCTTTTGTCGGCGGACGATCGTACCTAAATACAGGGGAACCCCATTTCGGGGACCATGCCATGAATGTAGTGCCCCGCGATCTCATGACCGAAATCCCCGTTTCGCCCGCCGATTTTCGCGGCGCCATGCGCCACCTCACCGGCGGGGTCAGCGTCATCACCGCCGGGCGGGGCAAGGACATCACCGGCATGACGGTGACCTCGGTGACCTCGCTGTCGGTCGAGCCGCCGACGCTGCTGGTCAGCATCAACCGCGATGCCTCGTCCTTCCCGCTGATCAAGCGCCACGGCGCCTTCGGCGTGAACATCCTCAACGCTGATCAGCTCGACATTGCCGAGCGCTTTGCCGGCAAGGGCGGGCTGAAGGGCGCCGACCGCTTTGCCGGCGCCAAATGGGTGACGGCGGTCTCAGGCGTTCCGCTCCTCGTCGGTGCGTTGTCGGTGTTCGACTGCGAGGTCGAGGAGATCGTCGAGCGGCATTCGCACGGCATCGTCATCGGCCGTGTCAGGGACGTCAGGAACTCGACGCGCAACGCGGCGCTCGCCTATTGGCACGGCCAGTACGTGGCGGTGGACCAGGACGAGGACGCCGCAAGGCTCGCCGATGTCAGCCTTCCCGCGCGCACCCGGCGCGGCATTTGATCGCCGCCGGTAGGCGCCGGCTGGCCTTTTCCGCCTCATCGCTCTAGAAGCGCTGCTTCAGCCGTCCCGCCGGGACGGCATTGGAGCGGATCGATGAAGCGCGTCGCGACCCTAGCCTTCTACGCCATCGGCGCGCTCGCGATCGCCTATCTCGCGCTCTACGCCTACGCGATGTTCTCAGGGCGCCCGATCGTGCCGGGCGATCCCATCCACATCTTCCGCAAGCCCGACGCGCCGAGTTATTCGTAGAACCCGGCAGGTCTCGTAGGGTGGGCAAAGCGAAGCGTGCCCACCAGTTCCATCCGATGAAGATAATGGTGGGCACGGCGCAAGTGCGCCTTTGCCCACCCTACGGCACCTCTCTCACCCCCTTAAAATCGCCAGCGCCAGCGCCTGCGCGCGCGGCACGATGCTGTCGATCTCGAGATATTCCTCCGGCGTGTGCGCGAGCCCGCCGACGGGGCCGAGGCCGCAGATGGTCGGCGTGCCGACTGCGGCGGTGAAGCCGGAATCGGCGCAGCCGCCGGAGAACTCGCCTTGCAGCGTGGTGAGGCCGACCTGTCTTGCGGCGGCCTGATAGCCTTCGAACAGCGTCTTCGACTCCGCGCTCTGCACCACCGGCACGAACTCGCCCTTGATCGTCAGCGTCGCGCTGGTGCCCGGCACGTAGGAGGTTGCAACGATGGTCTCGATCGCGGCCATGATCCGCGCGCGATCGGCCGGATCGACATAGCGCAGATCAATCTGGCCTTCGGCGTAAGGCGCAGTGGTGTTGACGGACTGGCCGCCCGAGACGAGACCGACATTCAGCGTGATGCCCTTGTCGAGATCGGTCAGCGCGTGGATCTGCACGATCTTGTGCGCGAGCTCGCCGATCGCGCTGACGCCCGCGGCGAAATTGGCGCCGGAGTGCGCGGCCTTGCCGGTGATGGCCATGTGCATGAAGATGCCGCCCTTACGCCCCGTCACGACATTGCCTGTGGGGCGACCCGGCTCGGAGTTGAACACGGCGCGCGCGGCTCGTCCCTCGCGCTCGATGATGGGGCGGCAGGCGGGCGAGCCGATCTCCTCGTCGGAGGTGATCAGCACCTTGATCGGGTGCGGGCTGCCGCCGAATTTATGGAAGGCGGTCGCCACGAACACGTTCATGACGAGGCCCGACTTCATGTCGGCGACGCCCGGCCCATAGGCGCGACCGTCTCGAATCGTGAACGGACGCCGCCCGGCCTCGCCCTTGCCGAACACGGTGTCGCGATGGCCCATCAACAGCACCGGCTTCTCGTTGCTGCCGGGCTTTGCCACCTCGGCATGGATCGCATCGCCGAAAGTGGTGTTGGCCTCGCGCCGGACCGGAATGCCGTGCTCGACAAAGTGCCGCTCGAACCGCGTACCGACCGCATCGACGCCTTCCTTGTCATAGGATCCGGAATCGACGTTCACGACATCGCGCAAGAGATCGATCATCGCCTGCTTCTGCGACGCCAGCCAGTCCGTGATTTGAGCTTCAGACATATGTACCCTCGTGGTTCTCACGCACGGTTATAGGACCTTGCGCAGGCGTGACATAGTCGCCGGATGCGGTGCGGCTATGTGTTCGGTGCTCCATAACGGCCGCCGGCCTAGCGGCTTGGCTGCGCCATTGCCTCCACACCGCGAAGCTGCGTCGCGACGGTCAGCGCACCGATCTTTCGGCCCATGTCCTTGCCGACTTCGGTCGAGAAGCGGTAGTGAAAGCCGGCCCAGATGCGCGCATTGGAGACTTCGTCGCTATAGTCCTGCAGCCGCGACCATTTGCGCGTGACCCCGGGTGCCGTCGGGCTGGTCAGGGAGAACTCGCCAAAATCTCCGACCACGGTCTGGAGCACGGTCGAAATCGCGGCCGAGACGATGCAGTGCGCGCAGGGATATTCCGGATGCATCGGCGTGTCCCCGAGCGGCAGCCAGGAGGCATCGCGAGGCGTCGCGGCATTCGACGTCAGATCGGCGTTGCGGATGGCCGTGATCGGGCGCCAGAAATTGTAGTGATACTTGGCGTCGAACACGGCGACGATGGCATCGTTGCCGGTGATCGACGTCAGGGCGAACAGGCGGGCGCAGTCGACGAGATCCATTCCCTTGACCGAAGCGGCCTGCCTCACGATCGGGTTGTAGGTGCGGGCACCGACAAAGAACCAGAATCGACCGATCGTCGTTTGCTCGGGCGTCCGGGTCGCGCTGCCTCGGCCGCCGACCTCGCGGATTTCGTTCACGTCCCTGGTCCAGACCTCTGAATCGAGCGCGGGCGGCGGTCCGGGACGGAACTGCGATCCCGACGTCATGACCCAGGGCGTCGTCGCACCCGTGGTCGAGAAAAGCGGGACCACGGTTGGGACATAGGCGCCCGGCGTGGTCAGGGGCCGGTACGTTTCCACGGCGGCGCTGCCATCGTTAGCGCGAAGCTGGATGATCTGCACTGCCGCCTCTTTCCCGAGGGCGATGCCGGCGGTCTTGGACTCGCCATCGGCAATCGGCGCCAGCGCGTTCGT
This sequence comes from Bradyrhizobium huanghuaihaiense, assembly GCF_025200885.1. Classification (NCBI taxonomy): domain Bacteria; kingdom Pseudomonadati; phylum Pseudomonadota; class Alphaproteobacteria; order Hyphomicrobiales; family Nitrobacteraceae; genus Bradyrhizobium; species Bradyrhizobium huanghuaihaiense. The sequence continues at coordinate 2,057,632 of NZ_CP104172.1, forward strand.
CAGTGTCGCATCCAGGTCCGGCTTGAGGTCTGGATAGATCGACAGCAGCACATCGTGCGCCGCAACTGCGGCTGCAGCTTCCCGCGACGTCGAACGATCTGCCGACAACGAGATCTTGTATGGCGCATAGCGGTGCTCAATCGCGTTGACCGCCTCGAACATTGCAACGTGCATCAAGGACAAGGCGCGGCTGTGCGGCGCCGGAGGAATCTGTTTCTCGGCAGCAATCGCGTCGGCCTTTGCATTCCAGTCCATGATCACATCGGCGCGCGCCAGCGGCGCTGAAGCTGTGATCAGCGTTGCAATCAGCGACAGGCGGGAGATCGTCCACAAAGGGTATTTCATGACTTGCCCTTTCGATTTGAAGGCCTTTCGGAAGGCGGACGCGCCATCTCACTCCAGAATTCTACCGATCCTGATGCGCATCGATAGTGAACTGCTTCACTCGCGGCGGCACGATAGTCGCGCTCCAAATGGGTAGGCTTGGCTGACCGTTCGCGCAGTATTGCTGAGTCGGTTACAATCGGCGCAAGCTGCCAGTTGGATGTGCCGAGGTCCGCAGCTCTATCTTCAAGGCAGCTCGCATGCTGTCGGCAGGCCGTGCCTTGCTCTCGCTCGGAGGGCTCTTTCCAAAATTACAGGTGTTGTCGCTCTAACTTCGACGGAGAGAAACCATGCCGCTGTTCATCTCGTACGTCTCATACTCAAACGCGGGCATCAAGGGGATGGTCGACAAGCCGATCGATCGTACCTCAGTCATCGGTGCGCTGGTCGAAAAAGCCGGCGGAAAGCTCCAGGGAGCTTTCATGACGACCGGTCAGCACGACGCAGTGCTCGTCACGGAGTTTCCCGACGGCTCCGATGCTATTGCGATTGGAATGGTTGCCGCCGCCAGTGGCGCCGTCTCCAAGATCGAAACCGTGCGCGCCTGGAAGATGGGCGAATTCAAGAGCATCGCGGAAAAGGCCGCGAAGCTCGCAAGCTCCTACGTCCCGCCGGGCAAATAGTTCGGACAGATCGCGACATGATCGGGCCCGGAACGCTTGCGGCGCTCCGGGCCTTTGTGCAGACGTCGAGCTTGAAGATCAGGGCTCACCCCATCATCGGCACGCGCGGATATTCGCCCGGCGTCCCCGCGGGCGGGATCGGGATGCCGCCGTCGGCGTATTCGTTGAGCTTGTTGCGCAGCGTGCGGATGGAGATGCCGAGGATGTTGGCGGCATGGGTGCGGTTGCCGAGGCAGTGCTTCAGCGTCTCGAGGATCAGATCGCGCTCGACGTCGGCGACGGTGCGCCCCACAAGCGCGCGCGTCACCTGCTCGGCGGCCATGGTCGCGTGCGCCACGGCCGGCGCGGTCTTGGCGAGATCGAGGCGATCGCCGTCCGGGGTGATGATCGCGTCGGGGCCGATCTCGTCGCCCTGCGCCATCAGCACGGCGCGGTGCATGGTGTTTTCGAGCTCGCGGACGTTGCCCTGCCAGCGGTTGGTGGAGAGCACGCGGCGCGCCTCCGCCGAGAGCGGGCGCATCGGCACGCCGTTGGCCTCGGCATATTTCTTCACGAAGTGCTGGGCGAGCTCGAGGATGTCGGCGGGACGCTCGCGCAGCGGCGGAATCTTCAAGTTCACGACGTTGAGGCGGAACAGCAGGTCCTCGCGGAACGTGCCCTCACGCACGGCCTCGGCAAGGTTGCGGTTCGAGGTCGCGATGATGCGGATGTCGACTGGAACGGGTTTGGTGCCGCCGACGCGATCGATCACACGCTCCTGGATGGCGCGCAGAAGTTTTGATTGCAGGCGGACGTCCATCTCGGAGATTTCATCGAGCAGCAGCGTGCCGCCGGTCGCCTCCTCGAACTTGCCGATGCGGCGGGCGACGGCACCGGTGAAGGCGCCCTTCTCGTGGCCGAACAGCTCGGACTCCAGCAGGTGCTCGGGGATCGCGGCGCAATTGATCGAGATGAACGGACGCTTGGCGCGGGCCGAGCGGCTGTGGACGTAGCGGGCCAGCACCTCCTTGCCGGTGCCGGATTCACCCGTGATCATCACCGAGGCGTCGGAGCCGGCGATCTGCTGCGCGAGCTTGATCACCTTCGCCATCGCCTCGTCGCGATAGACCAGCTCGCGGGAATCGTTGGCGACGGCGGCCAGCACCGCGGCGATCAGCTCCGGATCCGGCGGCAGCGGGATGTATTCCTTGGCCCCGGCGTGGATCGCGGCGACTGCGGCGCGGGCGTCGTTGGTGATGCCGCAGGCGACGATCGGAGCGTGGATGTGCTCGGCTTCCAGCCGCATCACGAGGTCGCGGATGTCGAGGGCGACATCGACCAGCAGCAGGTCGGCGCCCTTGCCGCCGCGCAGCACGCGCATCGCCTGCTCGTGATCCTCGGCGTGGGTCACGGTCGCACCGTTCTCCATCGCGATCTTGGTGGCGGTGGTGAGCTGGCCCTTCAATGTGCCAACGATGAGAAGCCGCATGTCAGTCTCCTGTCCGTCTGGTCGCGCTATTGCGCGTCATCACGTGCGTTCGGTCTTGATGATTTCGGTCATGGTCACGCCGAGCTTGTCCTCGACCAGGACGACTTCGCCGCGGGCGACCAACTTGTTGTTGACGTAGATGTCGATGGCCTCGCCGACGCGGCGGTCGAGCTCGAGCACGGTGCCGGGTCCGAGCTTCAATAGCTCGCTGACGTCCATCTTGGAGCGGCCGAGCACGGCCGAGACCTGCACCGGTACGTCGAACACGGCCTCGAGGTCGGCGGCGGCGCGCGCCGCATATTCATCCTCGTTGTAGCCGACATCGGTGCCGGCAGGCGGCATCGGGCCGTTGAGATCGGGCAGCGGGACCTGTCCGTCGGTGTCGCTCATGGCTTAGCTCCCCCTCCGGGACGCGATATAGCGTCCGACCATGTCGTCGATCTTGGCCGCGATGGCGCCGCGCTCCAGCACGACACCGCCGTCGGCCCATTCGATCCGGCAGTCGCCGGTGGCAATTTCCGGCTCGGCCAGGATCACCAGCCGGCCTTCGAAGCCGCTCTGCTTGGCGAGCCGCTCGATCTTCTCGCGCGCGCTGTCGTAGAGCGAATCGTTGATGCGGACGACGAGATGCGGCGTCGCGACCAAATGCGAGAAGCAGTCCTTGACCAGCGCGACGATCTCGCCGAGCGGCTCGGCGGTGACGAGGTCGGCGCACAGCTTGCGCGCCACTGCGACCGCGACGTCGACCGCCTCGGTCTCCATCTTGGATTCGATGTTGCCGATGCCGGATGCGATGCCCCGGATCGCGATGTTGATCTCCTCCATGGCGAGCGCGACGCGGCGGTCGCTCTCGGCCTTGGCCTCGCGCTGGCCGGCGGCAAAACCGTCCTGATAGGCCCGCGCCTCGGCTTCCGCGATCTTCTGGGCGATCTCGGCGGCGGTCGCAGGCTTCTCGCGCGTCGTCCGCTCGGGCGCCGCGAAGTCGGTATCGAACAGGAATTTTGCCGGAGCGGCCATCAGTACACCAGCTCGTCGTCGGCGCGGTTCTTGGTCAGCATGATCTCGCCCTTGGCGGCGAGGTCCTTGGCGAGGTTGACCAGCAGCGCCTGGGCCTCGTCGACGTCGCGCAGGCGGACCGGGCCCATTGCCGCCATGTCGTCCTGGAGCATCTTGGCCGCGCGCGAGGACATGTTGCCAAAGAAGAAGTTGCGGACGTCCTCGTTGGCGCTCTTGAGCGCGACGCCGAGCTTGTCCTTGTCGACGTTGCGCATCAGGGTCTGGGCCGAGCCGGAATCCAGCTTCACGAGGTCGTCGAAGGTGAACATCAGTGCCTTGATGCGCTCCGCCGATTCCCGGTTCTCCTCTTCCAGCGAGGTGATGAAGCGGGTTTCGGTCTGGCGGTCGAAATTGTTGAAGATCTCGGCCATCACCTCGTGGGCGTCGCGCCGGCGGGTCTGCGACAGGTTGGACATGAACTCGGTGCGCAGCGTCTTTTCCACGCTCTCGATCACTTCCTTCTGGACCGCCTCCATCTTCAGCATGCGGTTGACGACGTCGAGTGCGAGTTCCTCGGGGAAGATGCCGAGCACGCGCGCGGCGTGCTCCGGCTTCAGCTTCGACAGTACCACCGCGATGGTCTGCGGATATTCGTTCTTCAGATAATTGGCGAGGACCTCTTCCTGCACGTTGGAGAGCTTCTCCCACATGTTGCGGCCGGCCGGGCCGCGGATCTCGTCCATGATGCCGTTGACGCGCTCGGGCGCCAGATATTGCTGGAGCAGCCGCTCGGTGGCGTCGAAATTGCCCATCAGCGCGCCGGAGGCCGACATGCGCGAGACGAACTCGAGCAGCATGTCCTCGACGGTGTCGACCTCAACGGTACCGAGCGTCGACATCTCCAGCGAGAGCTGTCGCACCTCGTCGTCGTCGAGCAGCGACCAGATCTTGCCGCCATATTGCTCGCCGAGCGCCAGCATCAGGATCGCGGCGCGCTTCGGTCCCGCCACCGTTTCGGCCTTGCCCGTGCGGCTGCCGGCACGCTGGCCGAGCGTGGAGATCACGCTGGTGATGTCGTTGGAGTTGGCGTTTTGCAAGGAGGCGGCCATGTCAGATCACTTCTTGATTCACTTGGCGGTTACTTGGTTGGCTCGGTGAGCCACTGGCGGATGATGGCGACGGTTTCGTTGGGGTTGCGCTCGGCGAGCTCGCCGACGCGATGAACGGACTGGGCGTGGACCTGGCCCTGGATGGTAGCGACGTCGATCGCGCTGGCGGCGCCGCCCGGCAGGAGCGCAGGGCCGGCGGGCGCTGCCTCTTCCGAGGCGGCGGGGCCGGAGAGGACGCCGGTGATGGCCGCGGCGACCTCGTCGGAGGCGAGGATGCGCTTGACCAGCGGGCGGATCACCATGAACATCACGACGAGGCCGAGCAGCATCATCACGCCGAGCTCGAAGAAGTACATGACGTCGTCCTTGGTGAACTGCAGCATGCCGAGGAAGCCTGAGGGTTCACCGATCGGTGCGGTGGAGGGGGCGTCGGCGAAGCGCAAATTGACGACCTCGACCTGGTCGCCACGCTTCTGGTCGAAGCCGATCGCCGAGCGCACCAGGGTGGCGATGCGGTCGAGCTGCTCCTTGGTGCGGTCCGTGTAGGCGAGCTCGCCCTTGTCGTTCTTGGTGTAGATGCCGTCGACCAGCACCGCGACCGAGATGCGGTTGACCCGGCCGGCCTCGGTCACCTCGGTCTTGGTGGTGCGGGAGATCTCGTAATTGTTGGTCTCCTCGGTCTTCTTGCTCTGGTCCTTGGCCGCGACGCCGTTGTTCTGCTGGTTGCCGGGCAGCTCGTTGTTGACGGTGACCTGGCCGTTGTTGTCGGCGGTCATGCTGCTTTCTTCGCGGGTCTGGCTCGAGCGCAGCACGCGGCCCTCGGGGTCGTACTTGTCCGAGGTCTGGGTGACCTTGTTGAAGTCGAAATCGGCGGAGAGCTGGACGCGGGCCCGGCCGGCGCCGACCACGGAGGACACGATGTCCTCGACCTGCTTGCGCATCCGCTTCTCGAAGGCGGTGCGGCGTTCGTCGCCGAGCGCCTGCTCCGGATCGGTCTGGGCGCCGTCGGCGAGCAGCTGGCCGGCCTCGTCGACGATCGAGACCCGCTGCGGCTTCAGGCCGTTGACGGCGGAGGCGACGAGGTGGCGGATGGCGCGGATCTGCTGGGCTTCGAGCGAGCCGCGCACCCGCACCACGATCGAGGCCGACGGCTCCGGCGCCTCGCGGGCGAACAGCGGCCGCTCCGGCAGCACGAGGTGGACGCGGGCGGCCTGGATGCGGTCGATGGCGCGGATGGTGCGGGCGAGCTCGCCTTCCAGCGCGCGCAGATGATTGATGTTCTGGACGAAGGAGGTGGTGCCGAGCGCGTCCGACTTGTCGAACACCTCGTAGCCGACGCCGCCGCCCTTGGGCAGGCCGCCCTCGGCGAGCTTCATCCGCAGGCGCGTGACCTTGTCCTTGGGCACCATGACGATGGAGCCCTCATTGCGGATCTCGAACTGGATGCCCTGGCGTTCCAGGTCCTTGATAATACTGGAAGAATCTTCGACGCTGAGGTCCGTGAACAGCGTCGTCATCTGCGGCGTCGTGACCCGCATGATGACGAACGCGAAGAAGCCGATGAGCGCGGCGGTGACCGCGATCATCGCCCCGAACCGGGCGGCACCGATACTTTTTAAGAAGTCCGCAAGACCTTGCAAGCAACCGCCCCGAAGCTTCGACCCGCTACCGAGCGGCCGACTGGGCAATTATTGCCTAGGGGATGGTTTCGATATGGTTAACGAAGGTTAAGAGGTCGGACAAAAGTCGCCCCAAAAGCAAACATGAAAAAAATCGGCCTCGCTGGGCGAGGCCGATTTTCGTCAATAGCCGCAGATTTCCGGATCGCTTACTGGCGATATTGCTGGATGCGGGTGGTGCGAAGACCCGCCAGACCGTGCTGGTCGATGGAAAACTGCCAGGAGAGGAATTCGTCGACCGTCAGGGTATAACGGCTGCAGGCCTCCTCGAGGGAGAGAAGTCCGCCACGCACGGCGGCGACGACCTCGGCCTTGCGGCGGATGACCCAGCGTTTGGTGCCGGGTGCGGGCAGATCTGCGATCGTCAGCGGACTGCCGTCCGGCCCGATGACGTATTTTACCCTCGGGCGATGGGGTTCTGTCATGGCGTACTCACAAACTCTCAACCACTGAACTCACGCAGTAACCGTAACCCCCGCGGCTTAAAAATCCGCTAAGCCTAAGGCTTCAATACAATTCTCGTTGAAACTTGCGGGAACGCGGCCGGCCTGGCGGGCGAAACAGCATGGTTCGGGCCGGCCAGGCGGGCAGAAGGTAAATACTTTACTAACGAACTGGGGCTGCGGTGCTGTCGCAAGGCCCCTAACTGTCGTCCCGGCCTAGTTGTGGAGCCTCAAGAGGTTGTCCTTGGTCAAACCGAGCCTGCTGATCGGCGTTTGAGATTTTATCCCACCGTGGGGCCGATGCCAGTTGTATTGGTGCAGCCAGAACGGCAGCTCTTGGGCGCGCCGATCTGATGTTGGATAGGCTTTGGCATAGGCCCATTCGCGAAGCGCGGTTTGGATGAAGCGCTCGGCCTTGCCGTTTGTTCTGGGCGTATAGGGCTTGGTGCGAATGTGCTTGATGCCCAGGTCCCGGCAAGCGTCGCGGAAGGCGAAGGACTGGTAGCAACTGCCATTGTCGGTCATGACGCGCGTGACGGTGACGCCGAGGCTTTTGTAATAAGCCACAGCCGCCTTGAGAAAGGGAACAGCACTGTCCGCTGTCTCGTCGGGCTTGATCTCGGAGAACGCGACGCGGGAATGATCGTCAATGCAGACGTGGACGAAATCCCACCCAGCGCCGCGGCTCTTGTTTGGACCACTCGGATCGCCGGTGATGCGGTGGCCAACACGCTCGAAACGCCCGAGCTTTTTGATGTCGATGTGGAGCATCTCGCCTGGGTTCTCGCGCTCATAGCGGCGCTCCGGTTCGGCCGGCTCCAGGTCGCGTATCCGGTTTAATCCCAAGCGGCGCAGGATGCGGCTGACGGTGGCCGGTGACACCTCGACCTCGGCAGCGATCTGCTTGCCGGTGTGGCGCTGCCGGCGCAACGCCTCCACAGCGGTGCACGTGGCGACCGGGGTTTGGCTTGGCGATGAAAGGGGCCTGGAGGACCGATCTCGCAATCCCTCTACACCTTCCGCGCGGAACCGCTTGACCCATTTGGCGACCGTCTTCGGCGTCGTATTGAACAGGTCGGCCGCGCCAGCTTGGCTTAGCCCACCTTGCACCACGCTTCGGACCATCGCCTCTCGACCTTTGGGCGTCAAAGGCGCATTCTTGTGCACGTTCATCTGGTCTCTCCTTGGAACACTGAAGCTTCGCAACCTCAGCTTCCTCGGTTCAGACCAGATGGACAACCTCCTGAAAGACCACACCTAGTGCGCAATTGCGCACGGGGGCCGGGACCCATACCGCGTGATCTATCAATCAGACGCAGGTAGCAGTACCGGAAATTGACTTCCTAACCACTGGTCTTCGCCAAACTTCTGCCTGTGGTTATAGGTCCCGGCCTTCGCCGGGACGACACCGAATATGCGGCTCGCGCGCTCGCCCTCAATTGCTCGTCGCAATAATGCTCTTCACCTGGCTCAGCGTGTAGCTGGCGCCGTCGATGGTGAGCAGCGGCGGCGACTGCGTCAGGTCGACCGACGACACCGTGCCCTGCACCTGCGCGGCGATGCCGACAGTGTTGTTCGCGACGTCCTTGCCCGTGGCCGAGATCGTGTACTTGCCGTCGGGCCATTGCGTGCCGTCATTGCCCATGCCGTTCCAGGTGAAGGGAATGTCGGTGCCGGCGGAGGCGGTGTATTTGCCGGTGAACACGGTCTGGCCGCTGGCATTGGCGACGGTGATGTCGACGGTGGAATCGCTCGGCACGTTGAGATGCCAGGTCGCCGACGAGTTCTTCATGGTCGCGGTCGAGCCGTCGACCAGGGCGGTCTTGCCGACGAAGCCCAGCGCCTGGGTCGCCTGCGTGGTCTGCTGCAGGGTGACGAGCTGGGCCAGCGAGTCGTTGGTCTTGAGCTGCTGCTCGACGCCGGCGAACTGCACCAGCTGCTGGGTGAACTGGTTGGTGTCGAGCGGATCGAGCGGGTTCTGGTTCTGCAGCTGCGTCGTCAGCAGCGTCAGGAAGGTCTGGAAATTGCCGGCGAGCGTCGATCCCGTGCTCGAGCTCAGCGAGTTCGATGTGGACGATTTCGGGATGTCGGTCGTGCCGGAGACGACGGAGGGGGCGGTGGCGGCATTCGTGGTGGTCATTGGCGAATACTCCTCACACTCTGATGTCGACGCCGCTGCTCGATCCGAGCATGCGGCCATAGCCGCGCCCCACGGGCGCTGCGGGAACGCTGTCGTCCTCGCTGATGATCAGCCGGCGGGCATTGCCGCCATTGTCGTTGTTCTGGCCGGACTGCTGGCCGGACGAATTCTGGTCGCGCAGGCTGAAGGACAGCCCGTTGCTGCCGGTCTTGAAGCCGGCATCGTCGAGCGCGCGCTGCAATTGAGGCGCGTCCTGCCGCAGCATCTGCAGCGTCTCCGGCTTCTCGACCGTCAGATGCGAGGTCACCTGGCCATTGCGGTCGACATTGATGCGGACGTCGATACGGCCCAAGTCGACCGGATCGAGGCTGATGTCGAAGCGCGTTTTTCCGGCACGCGCGGCGGCGGCGATCTCGATCGGGACGGCATTGATCGGCACCGCCGCGGAGGTCGCCGCGGTCGCGGTCAACGTTGCGGTCGAGGCGGTCGCGGCCGAGGTCGTCGTGGTCAGCGGGGCCTGCACCGCGGAGGCGGCCTGCGCGCTCGTGTCGACCTGCGCCGCGACAGCCTGAGCGCCCGCATGCGCGTGCGTGTTCGTCGCCGCGGGCGCCGCGTCGGTCGAGCCGGCCTTCACGTCGGCCTTCGCGTCGGTTGCGCTGCCATCGGCCTGCGGCTTGGCGGCTTGCGGATGCGCGGCGTTGGTGGCTGTCGCATTTGCCGGCGTGAGCGCGGCGTTCGCCTTGCCCGCGTCCTGGCCGATATTGGAGACGTCGCTTGCGCCGGCGGCGGTCGCGGCAGCCTTGAAAGAGGTCTTTGGCGTGCCCTGGTCCACTGCGGCGATCAGCCCGCCATTGGTCTTGGCCTCCGTCGCGGTGCCCTCGGTGCCGTCGGTCGCGCCGGTCGCGGCATCGGCCAGCGTCGCCGAAGTGTCGGCATCGACTTTCGCGCCGGCCGTCTTGGCGCTCTTGTCGCCGGGCGTTGCGGTGTCGGTCTTGGTGCCGGCGATCTGCGCCGCGGTGGAAGCGCTGGCGGCGATGCCGGCAGCGGCGATCGTCAGCGGCGAGGCGGCGGCATCGCTGGCCTGGCTTGCGGCCGCATTCGGATCGACCGGCACCACGGGCGCGGCGACGACGACCGCGTTCGGATCGGGCAGGGCGGGCTGCGTCGCGTCGACTTGCGCCGCGGTTGCGGCATCGACGGCGCCGGCGAGGCTGTCGCTGCCGTCGGTCTTGTCGCCCTTGGTCTCCTCGGATTTGTCGGCCGATTTGGCGTCGGAGGCTTCTAGCTTGTCCTTGGTCTTGCCCGTCTTGGCGGGATCCTTGACCTGATCGTCCGTGGCCTCGCTCTTGGCGGGCGCGGAGGTGTCGGTGTCGTCGCTGGCCTTGCTTTGCGCGGAGGAATCTGTGGAAGCGGCGTCGCGCGAGCTGCGGTCGGAGGCGGAGGACGACGAGGCGGAATCGGTCCGGCGCGGCGCGGTGTCCTGGGCCGGCGCGTTGTTGCTGATCGCCTGGGTGTTGCTGTCGACCAGCGAGCCGAAGGAGTCGCTCGGGGACGTGTCCTTGTGCCCTTGCGAGCGCGCAGGCTTCTGTTGCGCACTCGAAACCTGGACGCTGGCAGCTAGATCTGACGAAACACCGACCACAGGCGACCTCTCGGAAACATCTTCGGCAGAGGGGTAGCAAGGAGCGGGCCAACCTCCTGAATGACGATTTTATATAATGAAATCAATGTATTGTCAGATCGGTGCCTCGGCTGCGAGGAGCGCAGAAGCCCCGCCATTTCTGCCGCCCCGGCAAGAATTGCCCTAAGCTTGAGGCCGGCGTGATTGCTTCACCGGAATGCGGCCTATATTAAAGAGGCAGCTCTCAGCCGCTTTCGACCGGGCAAGTCGCGCCCCGCGGGAACCGAAGTTCCCCGGGACCGTTCATGTCCCGGCCAGAAGCAAATCGCGGATCGCCGAACGCCGCCGTCACAGCTTAAGAACCCATGCTCAACAGTCTGGATCTCGAAGGCCGTCCCGAGGACACCAGAGTCGTTGTCGCCATGTCGGGCGGCGTCGATTCCTCGACGACGGCTGCGCTGCTGAAGGCTGAAGGCTACGACGTCGTCGGCATCACGCTCCAGCTCTACGACCACGGCGCGGCCACCCACCGCAAGGGCGCCTGCTGCGCCGGCCAGGACATCCACGACGCCCGCGACGTCGCGGCCAAGCTCGGCATTCCCCATTACGTGCTCGACTACGAGGACCGCTTTCGCGAGTCCGTCATCGACAATTTCGCCGACTCTTACGCGCTAGGCGAAACGCCGGTGCCGTGCATCGAGTGCAACCGCAGCGTCAAATTCCGCGACCTCCTGAAGACCGCCCGCGAGTTAGGGGCGCAAGCGCTCGCCACCGGCCATTACGTCGCCTCGCGTCGGCGCGACGACGGCTCGCGCGCGCTGGTCTGCGCGGCAGACGCCGATCGCGACCAGAGCTATTTCCTATTCGCGACCACGCAGGAGCAGCTCGACTTCCTGCGCTTCCCGCTCGGCGACATGACCAAGCCCGAGACGCGCGAGCTCGCCCGCCGCTTCGGCCTCAGCGTTGCCGACAAGCACGACAGCCAGGACATCTGCTTCGTGCCGACGGGCCGCTACACCGACATCATCACCCGCCTGCGGCCGAACGCGATGGACCCCGGCGACATCGTCGATCTCGACGGCCGCGTGCTCGGCCAGCATCACGGCATCGCCAATTTCACCGTCGGCCAGCGCCGCGGCCTCGGCATCGCCTCCGGCTCGCCGCTGTTCGTGGTGCGGCTCGACGCCGCCAATCGCCGCGTCGTCGTCGGCCCGCGCGATGCGTTGAAGATGCACAGCATCAGCTTGCGCGACGTCAACTGGATCGGCGGCGGCGACATCGACCGCGCGATCGGCAACGGCTTAGAGATGTTCGTGCGCGTGCGCTCGACCCGCTCGCCGCAGCCGGCTTGGCTGCGCGGCGGCAATGGTCATTACGAGGTCGAGCTCGTCGCCGGCGAAGAGGGCGTCTCGCCCGGCCAGGCCTGCGTGTTCTACGACGCGCCCTCGGGCCAGGCCCGCGTGCTCGGCGGCGGTTTTATTCAGAGCGCCGCGGCGAAGGTCGCAGGCCACACGTCACGCCCGCTCGCGGAAGCCGTGCGCGGCTAATGATCATGAGATCGGACCGCACTCACGCGACACCGGAAGTGCGCCCCTCTCCCGCCTGCGGGAAAGGGTTGGGGAGAGGGCGCTTTCCGCACGCGATATCTCGCGAGAGGATAAAGCCCTCACCCGCCGCGCTCGCGCGCGCGCCGACCTCCCCCGCAAGCGGGGGAGGTGCACCAACGTCGGGGTTGGCATCGATCTCACCAATGTTCATTACATTCTAAGAATTCGCGTAAGGGCAGGGGGCATGGCAGCAGACATCTCGCGGGCCGGGGTCGAGAAGGCCTATGGCCGCTGGGCGCCGGTCTATGATCTCGTGTTCGGCAAGGTCTTCGACGCCGGACGGCAGTCGACCATTGCGGAAGCCGACCGCATCGGCGGCCGTATCCTCGACGTCGGCGTCGGCACGGGTCTTTCGCTCTCCGACTACGCGCGCACCACGAAGATCTGCGGCGTGGACATCTCCGAGCCGATGCTGCGCAAGGCGCAGGCGCGCGTGCGGAGCTTGCGCCTCTCCAATGTCGAAGTGCTCTCGGTGATGGACGCGAAGAACCTTGCCTTCCCCGCAAACCTCTTCGACGCGGTGGTGGCGCAATATGTCATCACCGCTGTGCCCGATCCCGAAGGAACGCTCGACGAGTTCGTCCGCGTGCTCAAGCCGGGCGGCGAGCTGATCCTCGTCAACCACATCGGCGCCGAGAAGGGTCTTCGCAAGCTCTCCGAGCTCGCCTTCGCCCCCATCGCCCGCCGCCTCGGCTGGCGCCCGGAATTCCCGTGGGCCCGGCTCGTCAACTGGGCCGCCAAACACGGCGGCGTCACGCTCACCGAGCGCCGCCCGATGCCGCCGATGGGGCATTTCTCGCTGATCCGCTACCGCAAATCGTGATCGCGCCGCGGGAACACGCGCCAAGGCCGGCGCGTTTTCCTCCCATGCGCACGACATCAAACATCATATTGGCGGGCCTCCTGATCGCTGCCTCAGGCAGCGCGATCGCGCAGGCCCCGCCGCTACCTGCGACGCCGCCGCAACAGACCGCGCCGCCGTCCCCGCAGCATGCGGCCAACTGCACCCCGCAGGACCGCCCGAACCGTCAGGCCGACGGCACCACCACCGGCCAGTCCCGGGAACCGCTCGGCGACAAGCTGGCCAAATCCGACGGCGTGCTCTGCCCGCCCGCCGGCGTTGACCCCGACATGCACGCCCCGGCCCCCGACACCGGCGGCAACACCCCGGTGATCCCACCCCCGGCAGCCCCGGCGGCGACCCGAATGTAAGGCCGAAATAGGCTGGTTTCCTCCTTCATCTCTCCCTGCCTGCGGGGAGAGGCCGGAGCGCATCGCAGATCCGATCCGGGTGAGGGGACTCTCCGCGAGTCTGGTGCCGGAAATTCCACGAATCTGGCGAAAAACCGTCGTTTCCCGCCGGCTTGTCCCGCCGAAGCCTCGGCGAAGGCGGAAGCTTTTAGCAAACGCGGATTGACTTCCCGCCGCCCCCTTCTTTATATGCCGCGCGTTCGCGAGATCGGCCTTATTCGCCGCCGCGATCCCTGTGGCGGGGTAGCTCAGCTGGTTAGAGCACGGGAATCATAATCCTGGGGTCGGGGGTTCGAGTCCCTCTCCCGCTACCATCACTCCCCCCGAGCTCACCCTTTGATATGTCGGCGGAAGTCGGCTGATCGAGATTACGAATTCGGATAGCTCGCCTCGGAGGGAATGAAGGATCGACCTCCGCTACCATAGCTACGATTTCCCACGACAATCTGCGATTCCCTGCGATTTTGTACTGCTGATGGCGGTGGCCGACCCGGCTACCAAGCCGCCGCGAGCTCAGCTTGCTTCGAGCCGAGCCAGTCTCGTTGGCTCCGCGCCGCGGGCGTAGATCCTGCACCCGAACGACGTTTTGGCCGCATCAATGGGCGGGTTCATTTTCCACGTCATGTTGCGCAGTGGCTGGACCATGCACCGGCGACCGAAGCCGAGGCGCTCCTCGGCAGAAGCCCTGTTGCAATATTTGATATATCATGTATCAAAATGCGGGACGTAGGTGAAATCTCCTGCATTGGGCATCATGAAACCAGTTCTTGGGGTGGTGGCGGACGATCTGACCGGCGGCATGGAGACCGCCGCCATGCTCATCGCGGCCGGTATCGACTGCGCGTTCGTCTCTGACCCTGATCTTGTCGCAACCCTTGGCGACGTCCCAGCCATCGTGGTTGCGCAGAAGACGCGCGTCATCCCGGCTGGCGAGGCCGTTGCCAGGAACGAGAAGGCAGCGCGGGCTCTGCTCGCGCGCGGCACACGTCAGATATTCTTCAAATATTGCGCGACTTTCGATTCCACCGACCGCGGCAATATCGGCCCCGTCGCGGATATGCTGATGCGGCTCACCGGCGCGGACCACACTGCGTTTTGCCCCGCCTCTCCCTCGCTTCGCCGCACCGTCTACAACGGCCATCTCTTTCTCGGGACCGAGTTGATCTCGGACTCGCCGAAGCGGAACGATCCGCTGACGCCGATGACCGATCCCGACCTCGTTCGCGTGTTGCAGAGACAGACGCCGACCAGGGTCGGCCTTCTCGCTCATCCTTTGGTCAGTGCGGGCCCTGCGGATCTGGAGCGGGCGATCGCATCCGCGACCGGTCAGGGTGTTCGCTACTTCATTACGGATGCGATCTACGATCGCGATCTCGATGTGCTCGCCGCATTGACGTCCGACTGGAAGCTGATGACGGGCAACGCAACGATCGTTCAGCATTACCCGGCGATCTGGAGGGCGCAGGGACTCGTCGCGCCGACCGGCAATCAGGCGCGCTTGCCTGCTGTGAATGGGAGCGGAGTGGTTCTCGCCGGCAGTTGCGCGGAACGCACGCTCGAGCAACTTGCCGAATTCGAAAAATTCCGTCCGGTGTTCCGGATGAATCTCCTGGCTGCCGATGATGTCGAGTCGGCGGTCGGATCGGCGCTCGACTGGGCGCGACCGCGGCTGAAGGACGGGCCTGTCGCCATCTCGACCTCGGAATCGCCCGAGATCGTCAAATTGGTTCAGGAACGATATGGGCGCGAAGGCGCTGCGCAACTTGCCGAGACCATCCTCGGCCGTCTCGCTGTTTCGCTTCGTGCCGCCGGAGTTCGCCGCTTCGTCGTTGCAGGTGGCGAGACCTCGGGGTCGATCGTTGATCACCTCGGCATTCGTAGCTTGCGGGTTGGTCCGTATGGCGGTCCGGGTATCGGTACGGCCACCACCGATGAGGCGGATCCGATTGCCCTTTGCCTCAAGTCCGGCAAGCTCGGCCCGGTCGACCTGTTCATGACGACGCTGGAGTCCATGCTGCATCCGGAGAAGATAAATTGAACGAGCTTGAGCTGAGACAATCCCTGCTGGATTTCGTGATGAAGCTCGAAGTCAGGGGCTTCAACCATGGCAGCAGCGGCAATGTGAGCTGCCGCATCGGCGAAGACATTCTCATCACGCCAACGGGCGGCAACAGCGGCAATACGACGCCCGATCGGCTCGTGCGGCTGAGACGTGATGGCACCGTACGCGATGGCGGCTTGCCGTCGAGCGAATGGCACATGCATCTGGCTATCATGAACGCCTATCCGCACGTGAATGTGATCGTGCACACGCATGCCGATTGCTGTGTCGCGCTGTCCTGCCTCGCAAAGCCGATACCCGCCTTCCACTATATGGTCGCCAGTTTCGGTGGAAACGATGTGCCGTGCGCTCCGTATGCGACGTTTGGAACGCGAGCTCTCGCAGATGGCGCGGTTGCCGCGCTCAGCGAGCGCAAGGCTTGTCTGTTGGCCAATCACGGCATGATCGCGACGGGGACAAGCCTGCAAGGGGCGTTCGATCTCACCGTGAAACTCGAGACTCTCGCCAGGCAATATCTGCTGGCCTGTCAGGCCGGTAAGCCTGCAATCCTTCCCGACGATGAGATGGTTCGCGTTATCGAGCGTTATACCAGCTACGGCCGGGCACCTTTGCCGGCCTGATCGAGGAGCGTTGTTGTGGAGATCACCGGCAAGACCAAGATCATGTTCGTGTTGGCGGACCCGATCGACCATGTTCGCGCAAGCGCCGTCTTGAATGCCTATTTTCAGTCGATCGGCGATGACGTGGCGGCGTCGCCGCTCCATGTGTTGCCGGCCGATCTGGGAGCCGTTCTCGCGAGCATCAGGCGCATGCGCAATGTGGTCGGCTTTAGTGTCACGATCCCGCACAAGACATGTGTGATCGAGCATCTGGATGAGACGACACCCGCGGCGGCGCTCATCGGCGCCGTCAATTTCGTCAAGCGAACGGCGGACGGACGCCTCATCGGTGATAATCTCGACGCGCGGGGTTTTGTGACCAGCCTCGCACAGCATCAGATTGCCGTGCGCGGCCGGAAAGTGCTGCAGGTCGGAGCAGGCGGTGCCGGGCGTGCAACCGCCTTCGGTCTGGCTGAGGCCGGCGTGCGCGAACTGACCATCATGAACCGGGATGGAGCGAAGGCGCAGGCGCTCGCCGAGGCGGTGTCGCAGCGTTACCCGGAGACGAAGGTCAGCGCCGGGCGCGCGGAGGCGCGCGCCTTCGATCTCGTCGTCAACACGACGTCGCTCGGCATGAAGGCGGATGATCCGCTGCCGCTGGATATCGATGGGGTGGGGCCGGACACCGCCGTCAGCGACATTATCGTCACCCCCGAGGTGACCCGGCTTCTGGCGCGGGCCGCCGCTCAGGGCGCGAGAACCGTCGGCGGAAAGCCGATGCTCGACGCGCAAATGGCCCTTGTCGCGCGCTTTATTGCACGTTAGCCTGATATATCAAATATTATATCGAGAATTGGTCGCGGACCGAAGTCCCCGGCATAAACCATGGGGGCATTGTCCTCTTGGGGCGTACCGGACGGAAAGATGGGAAACGAGATCTTCGTGAAGCCTGCATCGACCACATCAGCAGCAGCGGGAGCGTCCATCCGCATCAGCCGCCTGGAGAAGCGCTTCGGCCCGGTTTTCGCCGTCGACGGCGTGAATCTCGATATCGCCGCCGGCGAGTTCATCGCTTTGCTCGGACCATCCGGCTCCGGCAAGACCACCATCCTGATGAGCGTTGCCGGCTTCGAGTTTCCGACCAGCGGGACCATCCAGGTGGATTCCGAAGACCTCACCTACGTGC
Organism: Bradyrhizobium huanghuaihaiense; assembly: GCF_025200885.1. Lineage (NCBI taxonomy): Bacteria > Pseudomonadati > Pseudomonadota > Alphaproteobacteria > Hyphomicrobiales > Nitrobacteraceae > Bradyrhizobium > Bradyrhizobium huanghuaihaiense. The sequence goes on from NZ_CP104172.1 coordinate 2,074,800, forward strand.
CCTCGAACAGGCGCAACCTGGGAATGGTCTTCCAGAACTACACGCTGTTCCCGCATATGACGATTCTCGACAACGTCGCCTTTCCCCTGAAGATGCGTGGGCTGCCGAAAGCCGAGCGTCATGCGCGCGCCGAGGCCGCGCTCGCGACGGTGCGTCTGGGCGGTTACGGAAGCCGCCGTCCCAACGAGCTCTCAGGTGGCCAGCAGCAGCGTGTGGCTCTGGCGCGCGCGATTGTCTATCAGCCGCGCGTTCTGCTGATGGACGAGCCGCTCAGCGCACTCGACAAGAATCTGCGTGAGGACATGCAGCTCGAGATCAAGCGTCTGCATGCCGAGCTCGGCATTACCGTCATCTTCGTCACTCACGACCAGAGTGAGGCCCTGACCATGGCGGATCGGATCGCCGTGCTGAAGGACGGCAAGATCCAGCAGATCGGGCCGGCACGCGAGCTCTACGAAAGACCCGCCAATCTCTTCACCGCCGGATTCGTCGGCGAGATGAATTTCGTCGACGTCACCGTCGAAAGCGTCGGCGACGTCGTCTCGGTGAGGCTGCCATGGGGGGAGACGTGGCAACTGCCGGCGACCGCGGCGGTCGATGCGGCGACAGTCGGGGAAGCGGCGGTGATGGCCGTGAGGCCCGAGCGGCTACGGCTCGGCACCGGTGCCGCGGGTCAGGTCGTCAAGGTCACGCTGAGCGACATCGTCTATGCGGGGGCAGCCATGCTCTTGATCGGCCGCCTGCCGGATGGCACCGAGCTCCGCGCGCGGATCCCCGGTGCCTCGCAGCTCGACGCTCTGGCTCCCGGCGACGTTGCCACTTTTACCGTTCCCGGAGAGGCGATCCTGCTTTACCGAGGAACTCGGCGATGACGAAGGCGGTGCGATCGCAGTTCTGGCATTCCGATGGCCGCAGGCTGAGCGGCCTGTCGACACTGCTGTTGCTGCTGCCGTTCTTCGCCGTCATCGCCTTCGTCTTCATCTATCCGATCGCGCAGCTCCTCGTGATCAGCTTCATAGAGCCGCATCCGACCCTGGACAACTATGCCCGCGTCATCGACAACCCGGTTCACGCGCGCGTCCTGATGCGCACGCTCTGGACCGCCGCGCTGGTGACAGCCCTGTCCGTGGTTCTCGGCTTTCCGGTGGCCTACTATATGAGCCGGGCGAGGGGCGCGCTCGCCGCCTTTGTAGCGGTCTGCGTGATCCTGCCGCTCTGGTCCAGCGTATTGGTGCGCACCGCTGCCTGGTCTTTCCTGTTCCAGCGCAACGGACTGATCAACTCGGCGCTGATGGCCCTCGGCCTGACCTCGGAGCCGTTCAAGCTGCTCTATACCCAGAGTGCGGTGGTCATCGCCATGACCCACGTGTTGCTGCCGTTCATGATCCTGCCGATCTACGGCGCCTTGCGCAGCATTCCGAACGATTATGCGCGGGCGGCTGCCGTGCTCGGCGCGTCGCGCCTGCGCACCTTTCTCGAAGTCATCCTTCCATTGAGCCTGCCAGGCGTCGTTTCCGGCTCGCTGCTGGTGTTTCTCACTGCGCTCGGATTTTTCATCACGCCCGCACTTCTCGGCTCGCCGCAGGAGATGATGATCTCGACCCTCGTGTCAAAGCAGATCCGCGAGGTCCTGGACTGGCCCTTCGCCGCCGCACTGGTGGGGGTGCTGACGGCCTTCGTGACATTGCTGGCGATCGTGTTCAGCAAGACGTTGCGTTTCGACCGGCTGATGGGGGGCGCCTCGTGAAACCGCCGACCGATCGAGGGTCCCTCGTACTGGGCGCCTATGTCTATGCAGTCCTGGCGTTCATCATCGTGCCGCTGGTCATCGTCATTCCAATGTCGTTCAGCCAGAACGACTACCTGGCTTTCCCGCCGACGGGTTTCACCCTGAAATGGTACGCCGAGTATTTCGACAGCAGGCAGTGGCGCGCGGCCACCTGGCTCAGCGTGCAGGTGGCGTTTCTGACTGCAATCTGCGCTTCACTGATCGGAACCGCGGCCACCTACGCCATGGTCCGAGGTCGCAGTCGGCTCGTGACCATGTTCCAGATACTCTTGATCGGGCCGATCATCGTGCCGCACATCGCGCTCGCCGTCGGTCTCTATCTGTTTTTCCAGACGATCGGTCTCTCCGGAACCGTTCCCGGCTTCGTGCTCGCGCATACGGTCCTGACGCTGCCGTTCGTCGTGTTCACGATGGCGGCGGCTCTGGGCAAGGTCGACGCCAATCTCGAAGCGGCGGCAATGAGCTGTGGTGCGACGCGGTTTCAGGCCTTTCGCTTCGTGACGCTGCCGCTGGTCCTGCCGAGTCTCGCGAGCGGTGCACTGTTTGCCTTCATCATCTCCTTCGACGAACCCGTCGTGTCGTTCTTCCTGTCCGGCATACGCCAGAAGACGCTGCCGCGCCGGATGTTCGAGGACATCGAGCAGAACCTGACGCCGGTCATTCCCGCGATCGCGACGCTGCTGATCGTCCTGTCCATCGCGATCTTGCTCGGGGGCCATGCCCTCAGGTCGCGAAGCAAGACCCAGTCAAGCGCCGGGTGAAAGCCCCAAGAGGAGAACGTCGATGTCGAAGAAGACCTGGAAGCGAACCTCAGCACTTCTTGCTCTGATCTCCACCCTTTCCGTAACATTGCCGGCTGCCGCTCAAAAGCTCGAAGACCAGCTCGTGATTGCCACGACGGGTGGCCTGATGGGCAACACGCTGGCGAAGTACTTCTACGAGCCCTTCAACAAGGCGAAGAACGTCGAGGTCGTCCCGGTCGCGATCGAGGTCCCCGACCAGTGGGCGCGTGCCAAGGCGATGCAGCGAACCGGCAAGATCGAGTTTGATATCGTCACGGCCACCGGTCCCGACCTGGTCGGGCGCACCGACATGCTCGAGAAGATCGATTGTGCGAAGCTGCCGAGCGTCCAGAAGTTCGGTGTCTCCGATGCTTGCCAACCCTATGGCGTCGCCCGCACCACCGGCGGCATGCTGATCACCTACAATACGGATGCGTTCAAGGACAAGGCGCCGAAGACGTGGGCCGACTTCTGGGACGTCAAGCAATTCCCGGGGCCGCGCGGCCTGCCCGACACCGGCGACAGCGATTGGTGGGTTCCCGCCGCCGCGCTGCTCGCTGACGGCGTCAAGCCGGAGCAGCTCTTCCCGCTCGATCTCGATCGCGCCTACAAGAAATTGAACGAGATTCGTCCGAATGTCTCGGTCTGGTGGAAGACGGGCGATCAGGTGCAGCAGATCATGCGCAGCCGTGAAGTGGTCATGGCCATGAGCTATTCGGGTCGTGCGCTCGCCGTCGTGAAGGAAGGGGCGCCGGTCGCCATGTCCTGGGATCAGGCCATTCGCGATACCGGCTACATGGCCGTTCTCAAGGGCGCACCTGATCTCAACGCCGCCATGGCCTATCTCGATTATTTCTACGCGAACTCCGACGCCCACGTGCCGTTCATGCGCGCGGTCAACTATGCAACCGCAAGCAAATCGGCCATCGAATTGATGAAGCCGGAAGAGCGCAATCTCTACGCTACCTCGGCGGAGAACTACGCCAAGCTGGTCAAGCCCGACTTCGCCTGGATCGGCGAGCGCCGCAACGAACTGCGCGAGCGCTGGATGGCCTGGCTGACCCGATAGTCGGCACAGCGAGCCCATCGGCCTTGCGGCCAGCACGACGAGGATGACCATGGATCACACCAGTGACCCCAATGCACTGCGCTACGTCATCGATCCGGACAGGCTCGATCTCGTGGAGGAGTTCCGCGCGAGCCCGCTCGGTGTGCACAGTCCGGAGCTGCGCAAGTTGCTGGCACGGATGCGGTGGGGCCGGCCGGAGGGGCGGCTCGTCCTCATCGTGCTCGAGCCCGGCAAGGCGTGGCGGTTGTCGCGTATTCCCGCGCGGCGGGGCGACCCGATGCCCTTTGTCGACGATCGGATCTTTACGTCGCTCGCCGAAGCCGAGTGGCACGTCTTCAAGCTCCGCTGGAAGGAAATGACCGGCGTGACGCTGCCTGCGGAGGTTTCGGGTGATCTATAAGACGAATGAATATCTCGGCTATCCGGACCGCATCAGCGTTCCGGCCGGCGAGAGCGTCTCCTTTCAGCTGAGCAGCAAGCGGTCCAAGGTGAAGATCGAGGTGCTGCGGCTGCGCTGTGGCGATGTCGATGCCAATGGTCCGGGCTTCAAGCGCGAGGTGATGGCGAGCAATATCGACGGCGAGCATGCCTGTCGCGATCAGCCGATCCGTCCGGGGTCCAACGCGATCATCGAGCATGACGGGGTACTGGTTCCTGCCGGCCATCACTGGTGCTTCGGAGCCTACGTTCATCCGACGCGCATCGCCGACAACGCCAAGGCCGTCATGGGCAATTGGTGCGAGGCCTCAGCGCGCGGTTATGCGCTCGAGCTCGACGAGCAGGGACGTCCGGTTCTGGTGCTTGGCCAGTCGATCGGTGTGCCGGCCCGCTTCACTCTCGACGTGAAGCTGCGTCAGCGCGTCTGGGCGTTCGTATCGTGCGCGCTCGACCTCGCGCAGCGATCGGCGACATTGTCGGTCGTCGTTCCTGCGGACGGCGTTCGGCCGGTCGTCGCGCGTTCGAAATCGTTCGTTCTGCCGCAAGCGCTTGCGCTCGACTCCGGACTGCCGTTCCTGATCGCAGCCCATCATCGGAACGACGAGCGGCAATACACGTCTCATTTCGACGGCAAGATCGAGGCGCCGCGGATTTTCGCCCGTCCGCTGGACGCGGAGGCGCTGCGCACATTCGACTGCCAGCCGCGGACCGGCGCGACGCATGCTGGTCTCGTCGCCTTCTGGGACTTCTCGGAGGGAATCTCGAGCCTGTCCGTCAAGGACCTCTCGCCGAACTGCCTGCATGGCAGCCTCCGCCAGTTACCTCGCAGGGGCGTCACCGGCTTTCACTGGTCGGGCAGCGTCCATGACTGGCGACTCTCGCCGCGCGAATATGCCGCGATCCACTTCCACAGCGACGACATCTACGATTGCGGGTGGCAGACGACATGCACCCTCGATGTGCCGGCCGGGTGGCGCTCTGGCGTCTATGCACTTCGCCTGACGCCGGCTGGCGACGCTCCAGAGGCGGACTGCGAAAGCTACGTGACCTTCTTCGTGACGCCCGGCAGGACGTCCAGGCGTGCCGATCTCGTGATCGTCGCGTCGGTCGCGACCTATCTGGCATACGCCAACAGCGCGCTGCGTCTCTATCAGGTCCATTTCGAAACCCTGATGGAGCATGTTCTGTGGTTGCCGCAGGACGACGTCTTCATGCAGGAGAACCCGGAGATCGGTCAGTCGACCTACGACTGTCATGTCGACGGCTCGGGGCGCGCCTATAGCTCCTGGCTGCGGCCTATCCTCAATATGCGGCCGCGCGGCTACTGGTTCAATCTGATCAACGACACCCACATCCTCGACTGGCTCGAGGAGAAGGGGATCGACTACGATCTGATCACGGATGTCGAACTCGACCGCGAAGGCGCGCGGGCCCTTGCACCCTATCGGGTGATGATGACGCCGACCCATCCGGAATATTTCAGCTTCAACATGATGAACGCGATCATGGCGTACCAGAACGCCGGGGGGCGGCACATCTCGATGGGCGGCAACGCATTCTATTGGCGCTGCGGCTTTCATCCGGCCGCGCCTGCGGCGCTGGAGGTTCGACGCGGCATGGCCGGGACGCGGACCTGGGAGTCTGAGCCGGGTGAAGTTCACCTTGCTGGCACCGGCGAGCCGGGCTCGCTGTGGCGACACTCGGGCCTTGCGCCGCAGAAGCTCGTCGGCGTCGGCTTCTCGGCGATGATCAACGACACATGCGGCTACTATCTGCGCACGGTCGAGAGCGAGGACGCGCGCGCCGCCTTCATCTTCGAGGGCGTCGACCGCGACGATAAGCTCGGCGATTTCGGCTTTCGCTACAATGGTGCGGTCGGCAGCGAGATCGACCGCTACGATCTCGAACTGGGAACGCCGCCGCACGCGTTGCGGATCGCGACCTCCGAGGGCCTCGGCGCAGGCGCGTTGCCGACGCCGGAAGAGTTTCGCACCGTGGTCGACGGACTGGACGGTACCCAGAACGCCCTGGTCCGTGCCGACATGGTATTCTTCGAGACCGCCAATGGCGGGGCGGTATTCGCGACCGGTTCGATCACGTTCGGCATGTCGCTGGGCCACAACAACTACGACAACAATATCAGCGCAATCACCCTGAACGTCGTGAACCGGTTCCGTGATCCGGCGCCGTTCGTCATCCCCGCCCAGGACTAGCGCGCGGACACGGCCTCGAGCAGAGGGGAATCCCATGACTGACAAACGCCATTTCCAGGCTCCGGAATTGGGAGCAGTCAACGTCGCGCCTCGCAAGGTGCGCCCGATGCATGCGGACGAGCATTGGGCCAGCCAGCCCTGGTACGAAGCGCCGCGCGAAGACCCTGACGTGCCGGAGGTCTACACCTATACCGATGCGATGTCGTACGACCCGGGAGAGGAGGTTGCATTCCACTCCAGCGCGACGGCGAAGACCTGGCGGCTGCAGATCTATCGCGATGGCCTCGCCCCCGAGATGGTGCACGAGGTCGAAGCATTGGATGGTGCGTTCGCGCCCACGCCGCCGGACGCCTACCGCAATGGCTGCAACTGGCCGGTCTCGCACCGGTGGAAGCTGCCGTCCGATCTGCGCTCCGGATTTTATCGCGTGATCTCGTCCTGCGAGCGGGCGAATGGCGGCCGCTTCGTCCAGCATCACTTCTTCGTCGTGCGCCCGACGGAAGCCACGAGGCGCGCGAAGATCCTGATGATCCTGCCGACCGGCACCTGGACGGCCTACAACGATTTCGGCGGCGCCAATCACTATTTCGGTGTCGAAGGTCCGAACCGCGACGAGCCGTCGCCGGTGTTGTCACTCGAGCGGCCGTGGACCCGTGGCATGGTCTGGCTGCCTGCCGGCGCGCCGCGTATCTGCGCCGATCCTGCGCCCGAGATGGGAGATGCGCCGCGCTATCCGATGAAGGAGTGGGCTTTCGCCAACGGGTTTGGCCAGTACTACGCGGCCTCGGGCTGGGCCCAGTACGACCGCCATTTCGTGCTGTGGGCGGAGAAGGAAGGCTATGCCCTCGATGTGATCACCCAGACCGATCTCCACTACCGGCCCGAACTGCTCGATGCCTACCCTTGCGTGACCATCATCGGTCATGACGAGTACTGGACATGGCAGATGCGCGAGGCGATCGAGCGCTATGTCGAGGGCGGCGGGCGGCTCGCGCGTTTCGGTGCCAACTTCCTGTGGCAGATCCGGCTCGAAGACAACGGCAAGCAGCAGATCTGTCACAAGTTCAAGGCGATCCACAAGGACCCGATCGTCGGCACCGGCCAGGCGCATCTCATGACGTCGGCCTGGGAAGACCGCAACGTGCGTTGGCCCGGCGCCTCGACGGTGGGCGTGAACGGAGCCCACGGCCTCTATGCGTCCTGGGGAGGCTTTGCGCCGAACGGCCAGAGGGGTTTTACGGTCTACCGCCCCGAGCATTGGGCCTTCGCCGGCACCGGGCTGCATTATGCGGACATCTTCGGCGACAAGCAGCACATCTTTGCCTATGAGGTCGACGGGCTGGACTACACCTTCCGCAACGGGCTTCCGTTTCCTGTTCCCGCCGCCGGGCAACCCGAGACCATCCAGATCCTGGCCATGGCACCCGCCGTCCTCGCCGAGGACGAGCCGGAAGGCGAAGGCTTTCGCTACTATGTGCGCAGCAGCGATCACGAAGGCCTGGTGGAATGCATCACCGGTGAGGTCACGCCGGAGGGATTGGCTCGCTACAAGTACGGCTCGGGCATGATGGTGCACATGACCCGCGGCAAGGGCGAGGTTCTGACCGCAGCGACCTGCGAATGGGTGATGGGGCTGAAGCGAGGCGACCCGTTCACGCAGAAGATCACCCGCAACATTCTCGACCGGTTCACGTCGTCGACGCACGAGGAGAAGGCATGATCGGGCAGGCCACGCGCGAACGACAGCCCGCCCCACGCACGACCGACATCAACGAGCTTGAACGCATCGCAAGGCGTCTGAGGCGCGATGTCATCGAGCTGGTCGCGCCGACAGGCCAGGGCTACGTGCAGCAGGGGTTGGGGGCGGCCGACCTGTTCGCGGTCCTGTATTTCGCGGAGCTGCGCCTCGATCCGTCGGACCCGGACTGGGTCGATCGCGACCGCTTCCTGTTGTCGACCGCGCACAACACGGCCGTTTTCTATGCGACGCTGGCGGCGCGCGGCCTCGTCGACCGCGACGAGGTCGGGTCCTATTGCGGCGACGGATCGCCGTTCGAAATCAACGCGTCGGAGCGGGTGGGGACGGTGATCGAGGCCACGCTCGGGTCGCTGGGGCAGGGCCTGTCCGTCGGGATCGGCATGGCGCTGGCGGCGCGCCGCCGGCAATCTGCGGCACGCACCTATGTGCTGTTGGGAGACGGCGAGCTGCAGGAGGGGCAGCTCTGGGAAGCGGCTCTCTTTGCAGGAAGTGCTCGTCTCTCCAATCTTTGCCTGATCGTCGACGACAACCAGATGCAGGTCGAAGGGCATATCGAGAGGGTCGTGAGCGTGGCCCCAATCGACCAGAAATTTGCCGCCTTCGGCTGGGCGGTCGAGACGGTCGATGGCCACGACATCCCTGCGCTGCTTGGCAGTCTCGAGCGCGCGCGCGGACGAGATCTGCCGACCTGTCTGGTGGCGCGCACGCTTGCCGGCAAAGGCGTGCGGTCGCTCGAAGGGGTGCTGGCGCACAATCTGAAATTACCGCCGTCGGTGGCCGCGGAGGCGCTGGCCGAGCTGTCGGACTTGCGCGCGGAGAACGTGACATGACGGCCGCATCCGATCGCGAGTCCCTGGAGGTGCTCGATTTCACCGAGCGCAACACGAGCGTCGCACCTGCGGTCAAGCACTACGGTGAAGCCCTGGTCGAGGCCGCACGGCGTGATCCGCGCATCGTCTGCCTGACGGCCGATCTGACGCTCCCGACCGAGACCGACGTATTCAGGGATATGCTGCCGGACCGGTTTCACCAGGTCGGCATCGCCGAAGCCAACATGATAGGCATCGCCGGCGGACTTGCCCGGTCCGGCGAAATCCCCTTCGTCCATAGCTTCTGCGTGTTCGCGACCCGGCGTTGTTACGATCAGATTGCCATGCAGGTCGCCTATCCGCGCGCGAACGTGAAGATCGTCGGGGTCATTCCGGGGCTGACGACCCTGCTCGGCGTGTCGCACCAGGCAATCGACGATCTCGCATTGATGCGCGCCCTGCCCAACATGACGGTGATCGAGCCAGCAGGTCCTTCCGACGTGCGCGCGGCCGTTGCAGCCGTTGCCGCCCATGAGGGACCGGTTTATCTGCGGCTGAAGCGCGCGGACGGCATGGGACAGCGCGTCAAGGCGACGCCCGACTTCCAGATCGGCAGGATGCGGGTGCTGCGCCAAGGCGTGGATGGCTTGCTGGTCGCCTGCGGAATGATGGTTGAAATCGCGCTATGCGCGGCCGAGACGCTTGCTCGCGAGGGGCTGTGGGTGACCGTGGTCGACATGCCGACCGTGAAGCCGCTCGATCCGGACCTTGCGGAACTGGCGCGCGGCATGCCGCTGGTCGTGACGGCCGAGAACCACTCCATCATCGGCGGACTGGGAAGCGCTGTCGCCGAACTGCTGCTGGAAGCCGACGTCGATGTCGGATTCCGCCGCGTCGGCATCGGCGACGTCTTCGCCGAGGGCGGCTCGACCGCCTATCTTTTCGAGAAGTACGGCTTGTCGGAACGCGCGATCGTCGACGCCGTGAAGGCGGCGCGCGAAAGGAAGCGCAACTGAGATCAATCCTCTCCCGGCGTCATGTTGCGCGTGCCGCCATGTTTTTCCAGGAGGCGTACGAGATTCTGGCCGCCCTCCATCATGTCGGCCTGAATCGCTTCCCGCACCTTGTCGGGACGGCGTTGTCGCAAATAGTTGAGCACGGACAAGTGCTGATGCTCGTTCGGATAGATCGGCGGCGCATGGGGGTAGTGGAAATTCAACAACGGACCGTTGCGCATCCAGATGTCGTCGAGAATGGCGAGCACCTCCGGAAGGCCCGATCCGTCGTACAGGCCGCGGTGGAATTGCCAGTTGGCACGAACCGCGTCGGACCATCGGTGCTCTTTTTCAGCGCTGATCAGCTCGTGATGGATCGCCTCCATCTTGTCGATGCCGGCTTCGGAGATGCGCGTCGTGGCGTGTTCCGCGGCGAGACCTTCGAGAAACAGCCGGACGGTCCTGAGCTCGATATACTGCTTGGCCGTCATGTGGGCGACCATGATCGAGCGCCCCGCCTGCATTTCGAGGGCGCGCCCGCGCACGAGCTGCATCAGGGCCTCGCGAATTGGCGTCTCCGACACGTTCATGGTCGCCGCGAGGTCGCGGATCTTGAAACGGTGGCCCGGCCAGAACCGGCCCTCCATCAGCGCCTGGCGCAGATTGTTGTAGACGAGGCTCGTCAGGCTATCGCGCGCGACGGGGCCAACGCCGCTCTCGCCTGGCTTCTGTTCGACGTCACTCATTTCGGTCCCTCAAGGGGCGGCCGGCGCGGGCCGACCCGCCAACCACTCGAATCCACTTTATATATAATATAGGCCGCCGGGTTTTCCCAAACCATCGGCCGATGTGCTGATCGACGCGAAAGCGCGCCGTGCTCCGTCCTTAAGACGCCCTTTGCACACACACCGAGATGACCGCCGCTTGCAATATGCCGCGCAATATATGATATATCATCTCGAAAACCGAGGAGAGGCCGTTATGCCGGAACTGAGCCGAACACGGGACGCAGCGCTGCGCGAACGCGCGAACAAGGTCGTGCCAAGCGGGATGTGGGGCCATCTCCATGCGGCCAAGCTGCCGGAGGCCTATCCGCAATTCTTCCGCCGGGGCGAGGGCGGGGTGCTCTGGGACGTCGACGGCAACCGCTATGTCGACTTCATGTGTAGCTGGGGCCCCAATCTGCTCGGCCATCACCATCCCGAAGTGGAGGAAGCCGCCGAGCGCCAGCGACGTGACGGCGACTGCCTGAACGGCCCGGCCGAAGTCATGGTCGAGTTGGCCGAGCTCGTGGTGGATATGGTCGGCCATGCCGATTGGACCCAGTTCCAGAAGAACGGCACCGATGCGACGACCACGTGCGTCACCATCGCGAGGGCCGCGACGGGCCGACGAAAGATCCTCGTCGCCAAGGGGGCTTATCATGGGGCTGTGCCGTGGTGCTCACCCTCACTGCTCGGTGTGGCCGCGGAGGATCGCGCGCATCTCGTCTATTTCACTTTCAATGACGTCGAGAGTCTCGAGGCTGCGGCAAAGATCGCTGGCGATGATCTCGCCGGCATCCTGGTCTCGGCGTTCCGGCACGACTTTGGGTTCGACCAGCAGCTTCCGACCGTAGAGTTCGCGCGCGCGGCGCGCCGCATCTGTGACGGCAGAGGCGCAGCGCTGATCATCGATGAGGTCCGCGCAGGCTTCCGTCTGAATGCCGCGGGCAGCTGGGAAGGGCTGGGTGTCCGCCCCGACCTGTCCGCCTGGAGCAAGGCAATCGCGAATGGCTACGCCTTGGCGGCTGTCACCGGAGCCAATCGGCTCCGCGACGCCGCATCCCAGGTCTTTGTCACCGGATCATTCTGGGCCGGCGCCGTCGCGATGGCAGCCGCCGTGGCGACATTGAAGGTCGTGCGCAGGGACGATGTGCCGACGCGGTTGGCGCGCCTCGGGCAATTACTCCGTGAGGGCCTCGAAACGCGTTCGCGTCAGTTCGGCCTGTCAATTCGTCAATCAGGCCCTGTTCAAATGCCCACTCTTCTGTTCGACGACGATCCGGATTGCCGGAAGGGCTTTGCCTTTTGTAACGCGATGCTTGCGCGGGGCGTGTACTTCCATCCCAAGCACAATATGTTTCTCTGCGCCGCCCATAGCGAAGCGGACATCGCCGCGGCACTCGACGCGGCAGAACACGGCTTTTCCGTCGTTGCAGCACTTTGACGCGCGGCGCGCCCGGCTCCAGGTTGAGCCGTCCGTCGATGCAGGGCAACAGCTCTTTGTGTGTCGTGCACGAACGGCCGTTCTGGCGGACCATCGAGCCGCGCGAAGTGCCCAAGCCAGGCCCCTCTCCATATAGCCAGGCAAAATCTGCAAATGACTACTGATGACGGTTACGCCGAACCCCACGGCTCTGACATCGATGGGCCGGTCGTCTAGGCAGGCCCTATCCATGGATGGCAGGTCGCGCCTGGATTCCTTTGGACTGTTCCGCCCTCAGAGTTCGGGAGGATCACGCATTGCCGGGAAATTCAGTTCGACGGTCGTCCCGCCACCTGGCGTCTCTTGTACCCGAATGCCGCCGTTATGGGTGGTCATGACTTGAGAGACGATCGAGAGACCAAGTCCCATGCCTTGCGCTGCTGTATTGCCGCGTTTGAATGGTTCAAACGAAGCGTCGGGCTTGAACAATCCGAGGCCAGGGCCGTGATCGATGACGCAAATGCGCGCGGGTTCACTCACTTCGATGAGGATGGGCCGATCAGATTCCGCGTGATGTATGGCATTTCGGATCAGATTCGAAAGCGCGATTGCAACTGCGGTCTCGGAGCCTAAGGCCGAAACAGGATGTCCAGGTTCTGTGAATACGATACTGCTGCCGTTCTTCAAGGCCATCGGCACATGTTCAGCTGCGATTCGTCGCGTGAGCGCGACAAGGTCGACTTTGGTCAACTCGGCTGGCTCCATGGAAATGCGGGCGAGTTGGAGCAACATCGTGACAATCGCCGACAACTTTTCGTTTTCTGCAACGACCCTGGCGCGGAGTGCGGCGTCCGGGATTTGTTCGAGCGCGGTACGTGCATTGGTGAGCGGTGTTCGAAGCTCGTGGGCGGCATTCGACAAGAAATTCCGTTGCAGCTTCGATGCGTTGTCGATGCGCGCGAGCGCGCGATTGAACGCCAGAACCAGTGGCAACAATTCCGTCGGCGCGTTCTCCTCGGGCAGGCGGCGACCATCGGGTACGCCATCGATGGTTTCCGCCGCCGCCGCAACCGCGCGGACTGGACGAGCGATCAGCGCCGGAACGAAGACGAGGGCCGCCAGCGCGGTTGTCATCAGCAGGAGAAGGATTGGAAGCACGACGATCGTCGCCTCGGTGAGGGTCCCAAGCACGAGTTGTCTGGCGGTGTAGGCCACGCCGCCCGTTTCAATCCAGATCTCTCCGACAGGCGTATTTCTCGAGGCGGTGATCCTCTTGAGCTTTCTCGTGTCGCCATCAATCGCAAATGCAAGAAAACTCGTTCCGTTGCGTTGCGATTCGGATTTCCGCGGTCGCCATATGGGTACCGGTCCGGCGGATACTTCCGATGTCTGGTCGGATACGACATACCAGAACGACGGGAATTCGCTAATGATCTCCTGCAGCTTCGGCGTTTGCGTGATGATCAATTGTCGCTGGTCGTTTCGTGCTGCAGCTGCGGCCAAAGTGTTGGCCACGTTGGCGGCGGCCCACGTGCCATCGTCGTCGCCACCCAAGCGGATCAACAAAGCCGCGGCACACACCAACATGATGGTCGTCACAACGCCGATCAACGTTGCTGCCGTCAACGTGATCGAGCGAAAAATGCGGCTTAAGCCGAACCAATTCGCGCCGCTATTCGTCATTCAACACATAGCCAAGGCCACGGATCGGCCGAATCGTCACATTGCACCTGGCTTCACGAAGACGCCGGCGCAGGCGAGAGACATGAGCTTCGATTGCGTTGGATTGAATCTCGTCTTCGAAGCCGTAGGCAGCGAGCTCCAGGGTCGAGCGCTCAACAACCCAGCCGACACGGCGCACCATGGCCTCCAGAATTGCCAGCTCACGCCTTGGTACCATGATGGGCTTCCGATCGACGCATACCGCACGGTTGACGATGTCGTAGCTCATATTGGCGATTGTAACGATCGCGCCCTTGTCCAGGAGCAGACGACGAAGGACGGCTCTCGCACGCGCGATCAGCTCGACCGGCGAGAAAGGCTTGGACATGTAATCGTCCGCCCCCTCGTCGAGTGCGCGGGCGACCTTGGCCGGCTCATCGAGTGCCGTGAGGACCAACGTCGCAGGGCTTGGCTGCTGACGCCTCAAGTCCGTCAGAAGACCGAGTCCGTCGCCGTCGGGAAGGCCACGGTCGATGACGACGAGGTCAAAGGGCCGAACAGCCACGGCTGCTCGCGCCTCATCCAGCGTTCTCACGATGTCGGATGAACCGAACACATCGGCAAGGACATCACATAGCCAGGGTCCCAGCTTTGGGTCGTCCTCAACTACCAAAACCCGCATTGAATCCGCCCCCGATGCCCAACGGTGCGGTCCAACCATTACCGATACATTATCGTAACATTACGCGGCCTCCGCCGAGGCGCGCGATTTGACTCCATTCTAAACGGTGCGGTGTCGATGCTCGCTCACGCACAGCAGAGGACATCCGCTGGAGTCAATACCATCGCAATCTCAGGGAAGAAGTCCCTCGATGGTCGGGAAGTATTCCCGCCCCTCGAGCGTTCGAACGTCGTTGTTGAACGACAAATCGCGGACTGCTTGGACAGCGCCTCCGTATCGCAAGTGCGTCAGAGGTGAATGTAATCGTGCTGCAATCTTATTCGCCTCTACCTGTTCGTCAGACATGGCAGCCCAGCGTACTCTCCAGCAAAAGGTTCAGGTTCATCCACAATCTAGGCGAACGCCGCGGACGTAAGCCAGCAGTCTGTGCGAGCCATTGTCCATCTGGGTGCAGGGCAGTCACCTGAGGATGCCGCGCCCCATCAGGCCAACGCCCAAACTGCCGACGGCATGGCGAAATGGGACGCCACGTCTGCTGCTTCGACGCAGGTTTGCCATTCGCGACCCTGACCGCGTAGAAGAGCGCGCGTCGGCGGGTCGGTTCGAGCGATCGACGCGATGGCGTAAGAAGACGGCGGGCCGCAAGGAGATCGCGCAATGCAATGGAAGAACACGAAGCAGGAATTCGGCGCTTTGGCCAAATTCCTGCATTGGACTGTCGCCGCCGCCTTCATCGGTGCTTATGTCGTCGTCTACTACGTCATCTGGTTTATGGACGACAGCTCGCCGGACTCATTGCCGGTGCTCAACATCCATTGGGTGCTCGGGATATTCGTCGGTGTCTTGGTTGTCCCGCGTCTGTACTGGCGGCTGCTGAACGTACAGCCGGGGGAGGCGCAGACTTCGGAGCTCGAGAAGCGAATTGCGCAGGCGGCGCATTGGGGGCTTTACGGACTGATGATCCTGATGCCACTCACCGGCTATATCGGCACGGATGCCGATACCGACTTTGGGCTGTTCAAGGTGCCGAATTTTCGTGAAACGGCGCTGTTCGCCTGGATCGAGGTCACCTGCGGGATCGGCTGGGAAGCGTTCGAGCCGCCTGTCGACGCCATTCATCATCTCGTCGGAAAATGGATCGCCTGGCCTGTCGTCGGCCTGCACATAGCTGCGGCCCTGTTTCATCACCTGGTTCGCCGTGACAAGATTCTCGTCCGCATGCTGCCGTACTCGTCAACCGCAGGGCACAGCTAGCCAGGGATCGCCGTCACTCGTCCGACGCAGCGCGCTTCATAAGTCGAGCGGCCGACTATTCAATTTGATGCCGAGCATCTGGCGCATTTTGTCGCATCCATTTGACTGCGCTCGTGGCGAGCCCGCTGACTCGAGTCGTAGATGATCGAGAGATTCTAAGTCGTGGCGCACGCATTTGAGTTGCGGTCGCGATGGCGTCTTTTTAAGGAAGCGATGCAGATGAAGAGCGATCGGACGTTGCCGATAATAACGTAGGCAATTGACCCGAATGTGAGTCTGCAGAGGAGCTGAAGCGCGGGCGATGAGTGTCGGCCGAGCGCGGACGCGGAGATTCGATCTTCGATCCATAGGTCGTTGCAGGCCGAGCGTGGAGCTATTTCACGTTGGGCGATGTGCTGCCGTTGAGGGACTTTCTGGAAATGCGACGTGCGGGTGAGGTTGGGACGGTGGTTCGCTTGGGTGCGAAACTGCTGGGTGGAGTGGCGTTGTTGGCGTGGTTCGAATCGCCTGCTCAATCCCAAACGCCGCAAGACGCCACCTCCCTTCCGCCCGTCACCGTCGATGCTCCGACGCAGCAGTCGCTCCGCCGCGCACCGATCAACCGAAATGCGGCCCGGGTCCGATCAGCTCCACGCCGCACCGCGGCGCCTCGCGCTCCGCAACCGGAAACCGTCACGGCGCAACCGCAGCCGTCGCGGTCGGGTGTTGCGCCTGCCTTTGCAGGCGGCCAGGTTGCGCGAGGCGCGCGGCTGGGACTGCTCGGAAACTCCGACACAATGAAGTCACCGTTCAACGTGACGAGTTACACGGACAAATTGATCCGGGATCAGCAGGCGGCGACGGGTGCGGATGCCTTGATCCTCGATCCTTCGGTGCGAAGTTCCCACCCAACGGGCGGTGTGGTGGACTCATTCAACATTCGTGGTTTCCCGATCAATGAAGGCAACAACGGTGAGTTCGCCTTCGAGGGCCTTTACGGGATCGCGCCGACATACCGCATCTTCACAGACTACGTCGAACGCATCGAAGTGCTGAAGGGTCCCTCGGCCGCGCTCTCCGGAATTGCGCCAAACGGTGGCGTTGGCGGCGTCATTAATGTCGTGCCTAAGCGCGCGGAAGAGGACTTGACCCGCCTAACTGCGAGCTACGGTTCGACCGCACGATTTGGCGGCCACTGGGATGTTGCGCGGCGTTACGGCGACGGCAGAGAATGGGGCGTGCGAGCCAGTGGTAGTCTCCGCGACGGCGACACGCCGATTGACCGCCAGTCCGAGACGACGGGCGTCGGATCGCTGGCCCTCGACTATCAGGGCGAACGGTACAGGTCCTGGCTCTACCTCATCGCCCAAACCGATCGCTTCGACGCTCCGTCACGTCCATTCCTCATGGCCCCCGGCCTGCAAGTACCAAAGGCACCGGACGCCCGGCTGAACGTGACGCAACCCTGGGAATGGTCGCGCATCAACGATCAGTCTGTCCTGTGGCGCAACGAATATGATGTAAGCGATCAGGTTACACTGTTCGCCGATGTCGGCGGATCGCGGACCAACGTCGAGCGGTTCTTCGGTCTTCCGACGATCACCAGCGCCAGCGGCAACACCACCTCGACGCCGCAATTCTTTGGGCTCAGCATCGATCGGCACACGTATGATGGCGGCGTCCGCGCCCGCTTCGATACCGGATTCGTCCATCATGCCGTCGCCGTCCAGGCCTCGGTCTATCACGACGAGCTGTACCGGCGGCTCACCAATGGCAGCCCGGTCGCGTCGAACATCTATAGTCCGACGGTAGCGCCAACACAGTTCGCAAATGAGATCCCCGGGCGCCCTCGGCTCTCGGACAGTCAGCTCACGGGGCTCTCGATTGCCGACACCTTGTCCGTGCTCGACGAGCGCGTGTTGCTGACTTTGGGTGTCCGTCGCCAGGGTATCGAGGTGAACAACTATGTCTCCAATGTCGGGACGCCGTTGAACTCCTACGACAAGAGCGCGACCACTCCCGTGGTCGGCCTCGTGGTCCGGCCCCTGGAAGACGTCTCCCTGTATGCGAACTACATCGAAGGCCTGAGCCGGGGCGATATTGCGCCGACGCAGTCGGGTGTTTCCAATTCCGGCGAAGTGCTTTCGCCCTACATCGCCAAGCAGTACGAGGCCGGCATCAAGGTGGACTTCGGGCGGGTCGCAACCACCTTCAGCGCTTTCGAAATATCGAAGGCGAGCGGCGAACTGTCGGCCGGGCGCTTCGCGGCGACCGCCGAAACGCAGGTGCGTGGGCTCGAATTCAACGTCTTCGGCGAACTCATGCCCGATGTTCGTGTCCTCGGAGGCGTTTCGCTGCTGGATGGCACCCTGACGAAGACCGCCGTCGCGGCGAACGTGGGCAACACGCCGATCGGCGTTCCGAACGTTCAGGCCAATCTTGGAGCCGAGTGGGATCTCCCGTGGATGAGGGGGCT
This sequence comes from Bradyrhizobium huanghuaihaiense, assembly GCF_025200885.1. Taxonomy (NCBI): domain Bacteria; kingdom Pseudomonadati; phylum Pseudomonadota; class Alphaproteobacteria; order Hyphomicrobiales; family Nitrobacteraceae; genus Bradyrhizobium; species Bradyrhizobium huanghuaihaiense. The sequence continues at coordinate 2,092,894 of NZ_CP104172.1, forward strand.
CACCTTGAATGGGGCAGTCATCTACACGGGCAGGCAGTTCGTCGATTCCGCGAACAAGCAGCCGATCCCGGATTGGACGCGGCTCGATCTCGGCGCTCGTTACACGACGACCATCAACGGCAAGAACACGATTTTCCGCGCCAACATCCAGAATGTGACCGGTGAGAGTTACTGGTCCAGCGTGGCTTCATTCGGAACGTTCTACCTGGGAGCGCCGCGCACCTATCTCCTGTCGATGACCGTGGACATGTAATCGCTGCTCCTTCGCTCCGGCGATGCTCATGGTGTGCCCCGCCGGGGGCGCGGCATGAACAGTTCCTGGTGGATATGCAGGTTTGCCTCCTTTCGCCAACATGCCTGATCCTGACCGAGGAGGTAGATCCTCGGGGGGGCGGGGCTACACGGCGGAGGCACTGACGACCCAGTGATCGTCAGATCCGATGGCGATGGTCGGCCGCAGGGGCACCTTTCGCGACGGCGCCCTCAGCCTCACCAGTCCGACGCTGCGTCATTGTAGCCGTCACGATACCCCGACGAGTACCCATAACCCGAATCATGATCGTACCCGGAGTAATAGGGCGCTTCGTAATATCTGTAGACGCGAACCCTCGGCCGATAGACCGGGGCGTCATCATAGACATAGACAGGGGGCCGATGCGGATTCGCGATCGCGCTCCCCGCGAGTGCGCCGACTGCGAGGCCGCCAATGATGCCCGCCGCGATTGCGCCATCGCCTGCGTGTGCGCGTGTTGGCGACAACGAGATCATAGCGATCAGGGCCGCGGCTCCCATCAATGCTGGCTTCTTCATATCAGTTCCTTTTGTCGGAAGACGACGTAGTCATACTGGGACGCTGGGCCTGGAGCATTGCCATAACATTACGCAGTCCCTGCTGCGCACGTTTGCCGCAACGGTCATCCGTGGCATGCCTGCGAGTGACGACTTTGGCGCATGAAAACGACGCAGCTCAAAGTCGCTAACACGCGCCACAATTTCGTCGACGATGAGTGGGACGCCATCGAGTCAGTGCGACCGAAATTCCAGACCGCGCAGCGTGCCGGGGGTGCGCTGCACCCTCAAGTGCAATCGCCGGCTATGTCGATGCGGCCAGATTAGGTGGGTGCTTTTTCGTGCTCGCAGTCGCGAGCCGGATTTGACGACACTTCAACCGGTGGAAATCTCAGGACGATCGTGGCGCCGCCGCCAGGCGTATGGCCAATCTCCACCAGCCCTTTGTGCAAGGCCATCACTTGTGCGACAATTGCCAGACCAAGTCCCGTGCCATCGCCGTCCTGACGGCCGCGTACGAAAGGTTGAAGTACCGCGGATCGGTCGCCTGGTGCGATTCCCGGACCGCGGTCGATCACGCGCACCGTCGCAGGAGCCTCCACTTCCACCAAAACCTGCTGACCTTCTCGGGAATGCCGCAGCGCGTTGCGAACGATATTGGCGAGCGCAATCCTGATCGCCTGGTCGGATCCGTAGGTCTTGACGGACCCGCCCGGAGCCGAGAATTCGATCTCAACGCCGGAATCCAGCGCGCTGGGCGCATGTTCTGCGGCGATCCGCTTCGCTGTTGCGACGAGGTCGATTTCCGTTTCCTGGACCGGCGCCGAGGATAGGCGCGCCAGTTGCAGAAGCATTGTTATGATGGAAGACAGTGATTGCAGGTCGGATACCAGCGCTGCTTTCAGTGCTTTGTCGTCGACCCCCTCCAGCCGTGTCCGCGCCCGTGCCAACGGCGTGCGCAATTCGTGCGCTGCGTTGGACAGAAAACGACGCTGTGCCGAGGTCGTCGCGTCAATGCGCTCGAGCGCCCGATTGAACGCGCTGACCATCGGGACGAGCTCTAACGGCGCGCTGTTCTCGGGCAAGCGGACACCCTCGCGCGTTCCGTCGATCAATTCGGCTGCGACCGCGACGCGGCGCACGGGGCGCGCGATCAACATTGGCACAATGACGATTGCAGCTAGAATTGTGCCAACGAGCACGATAAGGATAGGTATCCTTATATATGAAGTATCCTGGACCGTGCTCATAAACATCTGCCACTGACTATAGGCGGCTCCGCCGACCTCGATCAGAATCTCGCCGGCATCCGTTTGGTCAACCACCGCCGAAAGAGAGCGCCGCATCGATGTATCGTTCACTGCATATTCGGAAAACGACGACTTCTTCTGCTCGTTAGCCAAGCCTGCCAAGACACGCCTAGGCACTGGTCCGTACTCGATCACGCTCCGGCCATCGGAGATGACGTACCAAAAGCCCGAAAACATGCGTTTGAACTCGAGGAGCGTTGGCGCAACCTTGGCTGCCTTCGTGCCATGCTCGTCGATGATCAGCCCTCCGCGTTCGTCACGACCAAGCGCGGCCTTAATTGCCGACGCAGCGTCGGAATGTGCGAAGGTGCCGTCATCGTCCAGGAGACTGAACTGCAGGACCAATACACATGACAGGATAACGGCGATCACAACGCTCAAAAGCGCTGCGGCGATGAGCGTGATCGAGCCGCGGATGCGGTTCATCTGGTGTCGCACAAGAGGTAGCCAAGGCCGCGCAATGGCTTGATGCTGGCCAAGCAACCATTGTCGCGCAAACGCTTTCGCAATCGGGAGATATGCGCATCGATTGCGTTCGATTGGATTTCGTCGTCAAAGCCGTAGGCGGCCGCTTCCAGCGTATCCCGCAAAACGACTTGCCCGGATCTTCGCGCGAGCGCTTCCAGCAGGGCAAGCTCGCGCCTTGGGATGACGATGGGCTCGCCGTCGATATAAGCCATTCTTGACGTGGAATCGAACATCAGATTGGCAACCGTTACCCTGCCTCTTTGATCCAGTTGAAGCCGACGGATGACCGCCTTGGCGCGCGCAATCAGCTCGATCGGCTCGAAAGGCTTGGCCAGATAATCGTCAGCTCCGGCGTCAAGCGCGCGCGCTATGTCGTTTGGATCGTCAAGCGCCGTCAGAACGAGCACTCCGGGCCGCGGTTGCAACTGCTTCAGTCGCGCAAGTAGCTCGACGCCATCGCCGTCGGGTAAACGCCTGTCGACCACAATCAAGTCAAATTGACGCACTGAGATTGCCGCCAAAGCCTCGTCAAGCGTTGTGACGAGATCTGCGCCACCCAGGGCGCCGGCCAGTTCGGATTTCAACCAGGGTCCCAGCTGTTCATCGTCCTCGACGACAAGTAGTCGCAATACAAACTCCTCCGGCGATCCTGGCGCACTGAAGGATGACTGTAACATTACAACAGGATTACCGCCATCTGTCGGCTGGGCCGGCTCCCGGTCGGCCTGTCGCCGAGCTGCGCGCCACAGGCTTCGAAAATGGGCCATTCTTTGCCTCCGTCATCCAACTCCATGCGACCGTTCGTTAACCAAAGGAGAACCCTCTGACATTGCAGGATGGATCATGGGGTTTGCGAACGAACCGAGGCGGCTCGCGCCAGAGCCCTATTCGCTACCTCAATGCCAGGAGCCCAAAGAGGGGAGCCGCATCGAATGCCAGAACACCCTCTCGCCCCCTGTCGAAACGAGACCGTCCCCTTGACTGGCGAATGTCGATTGCAGACGTATTACGTGATCTCCGTCGATCTTCGCTCCGGGAGGGTGTGGTTGTTCGCGCAATGAGACCCGTCAAAGGCTGAGCGCTGTTCTCTAACCGCTATCAGGGCTGCATGGACCGGGATGGCGCGGCATCGTTGACGCCATTGAGAGGCAGAATAATCTCAGAAATTGAGCCGCCGGTCGCAGATGCCTTGTATGTGGCCCGGCCGTTATGGGCCTCCGCGATAGCGCGCGCCACAGATAGACCCAGACCGACGACGAGGCCGTCCATCGTCCGGTGCCTGAATTCCCATACGATCGCGAGCTCCGTAATCTATCCGTAATGTGCGACGACGAAATTGACATTCGATCCGGGCAGGTTCGGCGGTCGCGCTAGTCTGCTCTGCGCGCATCGCCAGATGCAGGCCGTTCGGCGAGTGACGCCAGCCCCGCACTTCCGAGCGGCCTGCAGTGGGACTCGACTGGCGCCGTCCATTGTTTCCGGGCCGGATCGCGTCAGGTTGGCCGCGCTCATTTGGGTTCATGGCCAACGATCCAGGCGATAAGGGGTCGAAAAAATCTGCCGGCAGGCCGCCCGCTGCGCCTCGCAGCGATTGATATGCGCGTCAAACCCAGAGTGATCTGAATGAACGACCTCGCCATTCCCAATCTACCCTCACGCAGCTTCGATCGGACGCAGGAATTCTACCGGCGGCTAGGTTTTACCCTTGCGTACCGAGACGATGAGTGGATGATTCTGAATCGCGGTCGGGTGGTGCTGGAATTCTTTGCGCATCCTGGCCTGGACCCTCTGGCCAGCTGGTTCAGCTGCTGTCTGAGGCTCGATGAGCTCTCAGAGTTCTACGAGCTGTGCAAGTCGGCCGGCTTAGAAGAGAAGGGAAGCGGCTATCCCCGCCTTCATCCGCCCGAAGAGCAGGATGGGGGTGGACGAATGGGCGCCTTGATCGATCTGGATGGAACGCTCCTGCGTCTGATCCAGAATCGAGCTGCGCGATCCCCGGCGACGCATTAACGAGCGCATCCGGGGCAGTTGTCGGAACGTCTTTGCGATCCAGGCGCCTCCATTGACGCCCTGTTGGCTGCAGCTCGAGTCACGATATCGGCGAGTGAGGCGCCGTCGTGCACAGATCGGCCTCCAATCTGCACGGTCGGGGTCTCGCGTACATCGGAGGGATCTATCTTCTTGGGTCGTGCGTCCTCAGCGGCGTTGAAAGACCGCAGAGCCAAAATCCGAAAGCACCGGACACGATAAGACTCACGTAGGCCAGACCTGCACTCGTGAACTGCCCGCTCAGGAAAAGGCCGACGATCATCCCGGACAACAAGAACGGTGTGCCGGTGAGCATCACACCCGCAACATGGCTGCGACTTCGCCAGTTCTCCCAGGCGCGCCTGTCGGACCAAGCGGTGCTGTCAACGAACCGATCCCTCATTCATCATCCTCAAGCAAGCTGCATTCGTATCGCAGCCACCATCCAAGCAAAGATCCGATAAGGCAGCCGGCTATCGCGGCGGTGAGCGGCGATATGCGATGTCCCGCGACCACACCAATCAGGCCCCCTGTCATGGAAGCGATCAGCCAAAACCCAACCGGAGTACCCCGACTCTCCTCACCGCATCGATCCGAGCTTGTCATCATAACTCTGTCAGCAACTTGAAAGGGAGCAAACAGTCGGCGGGCGAGATTACCGCCGCATTACACCTTTTCAGGTTCAGCTTACGCCTGCATGAGACGGCTGCCTCGGTAACCGTGACCCAGCTCCAGTCTCGATGATTGCGCCTAAATTGAGCGCAGCGAAATTCGGAGTCTCCGTGTCGATTGGGTCCGGGCTACGAGCCGTTGCCTTGCCTGTCGGGCAAAACACCCTCCATTCCGTCAACCCTCCCCCGCAAGAATATTTCGCTTTACCGGAATTCGGATTTGTCGTATGTGTCGCTCATCCCGGCTCATCCTTGATGGGGCGATCATGAGGTCGTCATTTTCGCGAGCCGGGTTTGCGGTGGACGCAGCAGCGTCGGGCGCGAATGGCCAGGGGCAGGGCGGATTGCTCTCCGTGAGCCCAGGGCTTCGCGTGGACGAACGGCGCTGACAGGTTCGTCTCGTCTGTAAGTTTTCGGCTCTGTCGACGGAGCTGGGAATACTGCGGCGAAATGGCGGGCCGCGCGTACGGCAAAACCGTGTGGTCCTGGCCGTCGTTGCTACGGTCAAGCTCTTGCGGAGGCGGTGATCGCGTCAACCGGCGCGGTGCCGGTGAATTTCGCGGGAGTGAGGGAGGCCAGAACGAACTCGGCTCCCGGGAGAGCGCGGCATAAGCCGTCCGACCATCGCGCAGGGAAGGCCGAGTGATTGGCACCACCTGTATGCTGCTGTGCGGTTCCTTTGCGCTACATCTTCGCGCAGCGGACCGCGGGTGCGAGGTCAGCACCCGGTCTTCCCTGCGCCCTCTTGGTTTGAAGAGGGTGGAGTGACCAGGCAAAGCTCGGGCGAAATGGGCCGCGAGAATGCGAAGCCGTGTTGCCTCGCAATGCATCGCGACGCCCGCGCATTCGAACCAGCGCGGTGCGATCGGCCGGCACTTCGACATTGTGTGGCCCGGACCGATCGACACCGTGCATGAGTGCCTAGCTGCAGCTCAGCGGCAGCGGCTGGTAGGGATGATAGGCGTACCAGTCATAACAATCCGGATAGGCGCCGTAGAATCCATATCCGGCGTGGTGGTGGCCGAAGCTGTGAAACGCGTGCTGGCGCAGGCCGCCGACATGGCCGCCGAACCCGAGATGCTCGCCGCCGAAGTGTCCGCCGCCGAATCCGCCGGCATGTCCCATGCCGCCGAAATGCCCGCCGCCGCCAAAGCCCATATGGCCGCCGCCGCCGAAGCCGCCGCCATGGCCACCGCCACCGCCGCCGTGCGCCTCGGCCGTTCCGACAGCCAGTGTGGATGCCAGCGCCGCTGTCGCAAGAATGATCAATGCTCGTTTCATGAGGGGACTCCTTTCGTGTCCGGATGCGCGGCGGCCGATGCGTTCGCTTGCGCCTCGTGCCGTCGGCAAGCCCCTGCGTGAAATAAGATAGGAAGCTCGCGTGGCAGTCCCACTGAATTCGATGTCAGGAGCAACGCTTGAGCATCGACGAGATGATCCGGCGCATCGCCGGCCCGCTTCGCAAAGCAATGGCGGGCCCGAGATCGGGCCCGCCCGCATCGTTGGACGGCGAACGGCCGGGCGAGGCGCCCGCCCGGCCGGCCGCGAGGTCGCCGTGATCAGAAGCTGCCGGTGCCCGGCTCACAGGGAACATTGTTGCCGGTCCACGGCGCCGTCGCGAACGCGCCGACACGCGGTGCCGGAACGCAGGCGCGGCCGCCCTGATAGACGACCCCCTCCGATGCGACCGGATCGGCTTGCATGGCGGATGGATGCGTGACGGCATGGCTGGTGCGCGCCAGGACGGGTCCCCCGAGCATGGCGATTGCGATCAGTCCGGTCGACAACAGCTTGAGAGTGGTCATTGGGATTCTCCTTGTGTGACAGCAGGCAGTCCAAGGCCGGCCTGAGAGGAAGGTGCGTACGATTGGGCGTGAACCAAACGCACGAATTGCTCACCCGCCTTCAACGGCCCGTGATGGCGGCGTTGCCGGCAAGCACGATCGTGCAAACAGGCAATGTTCGCGGTGCCGGCGCGTAACAACGGGCTCCCAAAGGGCATATCTGTAGGAGCGTCCTGCTGCTTGGAGATGAGAGATGATCACGGCGACGGTACATCCGGTCGCGCGCGCGCCGTCGCCGGCAGCGGCCGCACGTCCGTCCTTGACACGCTATTTAATGGTGCGCGGTCCCGCACGGGATTATCTGCAATACGAGCCGGCGGCGCGTCGCATGACGGTGCTGCCCCGCATGTTCGGCCCGGAGGGGTATTGAACATGTCGTCGCGGACCAGCGAGCCCATGCCTCGCCGCCGGCCTCAACGTCTCGCAGCACGTGGGACCAGCACAATGACGCGGATTCTCCTGATCGAGGACGACACCGAGACCGCCGACGCGATCGTGTCCGAGCTCACCGAGCGTGGGTTCGAGGTACGATGGGCGCCCGACGGTATCGGCGGTCTCGACCGCGCGCGCGAATCCTCGCCCGATGCCCTGATCGTCGATCGCATGCTGCCCGGAATGGACGGGCTTACCGTCATCGAGGCCCTGCGCAAGGATCAGGTGAGGACGCCGGTGCTGGTGCTGAGCGCGCTCGGCGCGGTCGATGACAGGGTGCGCGGCTTGCGCGTCGGTGGAGACGACTATCTCACCAAGCCGTTCGCGCTGGTCGAGCTCGTCGCCCGGGTGGAGGCGCTGCTGCGCCGTCCGAGCGACAACCGGGAGACCACGCTGCATGCCGGCCCGCTGGAGCTCGATTTGATCGAGCGGACCGCCCGGCGCGACGAGCGCGAGATCGACCTGCTGCCGCGCGAATTCCGCCTGCTCGAATACATGATGCGACGAAGCGATCAGCTGCTGACGCGCGCGATGCTGCTCGAAGAGGTCTGGAACTACAAATTCGTCCCGGCGACCACCAACCTCATCGACGTGCACATGGGCCGCCTCCGTCACAAGGTCGACGGCCCCGGCGAAACCCAGCTCATCCACAACGTTCGCGGCTCGGGATTCATCCTGCGCGTTCGCTGACAGGCCGGCGGATCATGCGCCAGATCGAGTTCATCCGTTCGAACACCTTCCTCTGGGCCGCGGCGGTGGCGGCGGCGATGGCGCTGTTCGTCGCCGCCCTGTTCGCCTTCATCTACTGGAAGATCGACGACTACCTGATCATGCGATCCGACCGCATGATCGCAACGCAGCTCAACTTCCTGGCCGAGCTGCCGCCCGGCCGGCTCAATGACGCGATCTCCGATCATCTCAAGCAGGATTCCAGGGGCGTGCAATATGCCGGCCTGTTCGATCGAACAGGCACCCGGCTTGCCGGCAACATCGCGCGATTGCCGCCGCATCTCGATCTCGGCGGGCCGGTGCAGAACGTGCGGCTCGCCCGGATCGCGCCGCAGGCCGCTCACGATGCCGTCGTCAAGGCTGCCGGCAGGCGGCTCGGCGACGGCCATATCCTGGTGATGGGGCGGAACGTCGATGAGACGCGCGAGATATCCATCGTCGTCGGGCAGGCGCTGCTGCTCGGCCTGCTGCCGGCCTTCTGCCTCTGCCTGCTGGCTGGGGCCTGGCTCAGTATCCGCGCCCAGCGCCGCGTCGAGCAGGTGAACCGGCATGTTCAACGCATCGTGGCCGGCGATCTGCGCGAGCGGCTGCCGCAGACCAATACGGATGACCCGTTTGCGCGGCTGGCGGGGATCGTCAACGGCATGCTCGACGAGATGGAGACGACGATCAACGCACTGGCCGGTGTCGGCAACGACATCGCCCACGATCTCAGGACGCCGCTCACGCGGGTCCGCCTGGCGCTGGAGCGCGGCCGCACGCACGCGGCCACGCTGGAGAACCTTCAGGACGTCGTGGACAAGGCGATTGCCGGCATCGACCAGGCGCTCGCGATCATCACCGCGCTGCTGCGGCTTGCCGAGATCGAGAGCAGCAGCCGCACCGCCGGATTCGGCGACGTCGCGCTCGACGAGATCCTGCGGCAGGTGTGCGACGTCTACGAACCCATCGCCGAAGACAAGGACGTCGAGCTTCGCGTCGCCATCGATCGCAAGGCGGAGGTGCGGGGCGACCCGGACCTGCTGTTCGAGGCGATCGCCAATCTCGTCGACAACGCCGTCAAGTTCACACCGTGCGGTGGACGGGTGACGCTCGCGCTGGTGTCCGACGACAAGGCCGCGCGCGTCGTCGTGAGCGATAGCGGGCCCGGCATCGGCGCGGGGGAGCGCGAGGCGGTGCTGCGGCGGTTCTACCGCTCCGACAAGATGCGCAACACGCCGGGCGTGGGACTGGGGTTGAGCCTCGTCGCCGCCATCGTCAAGCTGCACGGCTTCCGTCTGACCATCTACCCGGCGCCCGGCGGACGGGTGGAGATCTTCGCCCCGGCGGAGGAGACCTCACGCGAGGCCGCGGCATCCGATCCGGCTCGCGCGCGTCACGCGAGCCTCGCGCCGATGTGACCGCGAGGGTCGTGCGCGATGCGTGCGAAGCGGAAATCACGGCGTGATCTCTGAAAGCGAATTCAGGCTTGTTAAGTGCAATTTACTGGCGCCGTCAGTCGGAGGCCTCTTACGCTCCGTTCGCCGGTTCGAATGTGGGAGCATGAGATGCCAACACGCCAGGCGGGTTTGAGCAAGATCGATATGGACGTGCCGGGCCGGCGAACATCGGCCGGTGTGGCCAATGCGTATTCCACGATCATCGGCCGTTACGACCTGCTCGAGCGCGAAGAAGAGCAGCAGCTTGCGCGCCGCTGGCAGGAGACGCGGGACGCTGATGCCGCCAACACGCTGGTCACGAGCCATCTCCGCCTCGCCGCCAAGGTCGCGCGGAGCTACAGGGGATACGGCCTGCCGTTCGCCGATCTCATGGCCGAGGCCAATCTCGGGCTCGTGATCGCCGCCTCACGGTTCGAGCCGGGCCGAAACTCGCGGTTCTCGACCTATGCGACATGGTGGATCAAGGCCGCCATTCACGACTACATCCTGCGCTCCTGGTCGCTGGTCCGGATTGGCACGACGGCGGCCCAGAAGAAGCTGTTTTTCCGGCTCCGCGGCGAGATGAGAAAGACCGCCGGCGGTGCGATGGCGGGGCTCACGCCCGAAGTCGCCGAGGCGATTGCCGTGAAGCTCGAAGTGTCCGCGCGTGATGTGATCGAGATGGATGGCCGCCTGCACGGCGACCTGTCGCTGAATGCGCGGGTCGGCGACGACGAGCACGGTGCCGAGTGGGAGGCCATGCTCGTGGACGAGACGAGCGACGCCGAGACCATCCTTGCCGATCAGGACCAGACGGAGCGCCGGGCCGGCGCCCTGCGCATTGCACTGAAAGCCCTCACGGGGCGTGAGCGGCGCGTGCTGGAGGCAAGGCGGCTCGCGGAGCATCCTCCGACACTCGATCAACTCGCCCGGGAGCTTTCGATCTCCAGCGAACGCGTTCGGCAAATCGAGATTCGCGCCTTTGCCAAGGTCCGGCGCGCCGCCATCCTTGCCACGCAATCACCATCCCTTGCGCCAACCGCCAGCGATGCTGAACGCGTTTTCATTTGAACGGTCGCGCGTCGCCGCCATCTGAACAGAGATTTCGCGCAACCTGCTTCAGGCATTCGTCATCATGGGAATTGTCCGCTTCGCGCTCCGGTTTCCGCACACATTCTACGTGCTCGCGGCCCTGATCCTGTTCCTCGGCGGCATCGCGGTCTGGTCGATGCCGACGGACATCTTTCCCGAGATCCGCATTCCCGTCGTCACGGTGATCTGGAGCTATACCGGCCTCTCGACGCCGGAGATGGAGCAGCGCGTCAGCACGTACAGCCAGTACTCGATCAGCGCCAATGTCAGCGGCATCAAGAACATCGAGGCGCAGACGCTCAATGGCCTGTCGGTTCAGAAGATCTACTTCCAGCCGGACGTCAATCTCGACCTAGCGATCTCGCAGATCGTTTCGGCAACGAACGCCATCCGCGCCCTGATGCCGCCGGGCATTCAGCCGCCCGTCATCGTGCAGTTCAACGCTTCGAGCGTACCGGTGCTGCAGCTCAGCCTCGAGTCCGACAAATTGAACGAGCAGCAATTGTACGACTTCGGCATCTACCGGATCCGGCAGCAGCTGGCTCCGGTTCCCGGGGTGACGCTGCCGACGCCTGCGGGCGGCAAATATCGGCAGATCATGGTCGATATCGACCCGAACAAGCTGCTGTCGCGCGGATTGACGCCGCTCGACATCGTCAATGCGGTGAACACCCAGAACCTGACGCTGCCGACGGGCACGGCGAAGATCGGCGGCACCCAGTACGCCATTCTGACCAACGCGACGCCCGCCTCGATCAAGGATCTCAACATGATCCCGGTCAAGTTCGCGAACGGTGCGACCATCCTGCTGAAGGACGTCGCCCAGGTCCGCGACGGATCGCAGGTCCAGCAGAACATCGTGCGCGAGGACGGCCATCGCTCGGTCCTGCTCAGCGTGATCAAGAACGGCAACGCCTCGACGCTTGCCGTCGTCAACGGTGTCAAACATGCCCTGAAGTCGATCCGGGCGTCGGCTCCTGCCGGGCTGAAGATCAGCGAGCTGTTCGACCAGTCGGTCTTCGTCACCCATTCGGTCGACGGTGTGCTGCGCGAAGGCGCGATCGCCGCGGGTCTCACGGCGCTGATGATCCTGGTCTTCCTGGGATCGTGGCGCTCGACGCTCGTGGTCCTGATCTCCATCCCGCTCGCGATGCTGTCCTCGCTCATCGTCCTGCATTTCCTGGGCGAGACCCTCAACACGATGACGCTGGGCGGGCTGGCGCTCGCGGTGGGCATCCTGGTCGACGATTCCACGGTGACGATCGAGAACACGCATCGGCTGTGGACCGAGGAGGGGATGCCGCTGTCGGAGGCAACGCTGCACGGTGCGGCTGAGATCGCCGTGCCGACGCTGGTCTCCACGCTCGCGATCAGCTGCGTCTTCACCTCCGTCGTATTCCTCGAAGGACCGGCAAAGTACCTGTTCACGCCGCTCGGCCTTGCCGTGGTGTTCGCGATGCTGGCGTCCTACGTGCTGTCGCGGACGCTCACGCCGATCACGATCGGCCTGCTGCTGAAGGGGGAGCGGCGCCATGGCGAGGGCGAGAGGCCGTCCGGGCTGTTTTCGCGCGCCTCGGCCGCGTTTGAACGCGGCTTCGAGCGTCTGCGCAACGGCTATTCCGCGCTCTTGATGACCCTGCTCCGGCGGCGCAGCATCGTGCCGGTCGCTGCAGTGCTGGTGCTGGCCCTCGGGGCCGTCATGTTCGTCTACGTGGGCAGGGACTTCTATCCCCTGATCGACGGCGGAGAGATCCAGCTCCATGTTCGTGCGCCCGCCGGGACCCGCATCGAGCGCACCGAGGCGATCTTCCAGGCGGTCGAGGACAAGATCCGCCAGGTCATTCCGGACCGGGATCGCGGGCTGATCGTCGACAATATCGGACTGCCCGCGCGTCCCTACAATCTGGCCTTCACCGACGGCTCGACGATCGGGGTGAACGACGGAACGATCCTCGTATCGCTCAAGGACGGCCACAGGCCGACCGCGGACTACGTCAAGAAGCTGCGCCAGGTCCTGCCGGAGGCCTTCCCCGAAGACGTCTTCTATTTCCAGGCGGCCGACATCGTCACCCAGATCCTGAATTTCGGCCTGCCGGCGCAGATCGATATCAGGACCGTCGGCTACGGCGCCAACAATCTGTCGGTGGCGCAGGAACTGCAGAAGAATCTTGCGGCAATTCCCGGGATCGTCGATGCGCATCTCCAGCAGGAGGTGGATGCACCGGCGTTCTATGCCGACATCGACCGGACCCGGGCCGCTCAACTGGGACTGAACGCCAGCACGGTGGCGACCAACATCAATGTCAGCCTCAGCTCGTCCGCCCAGGTCTCGCCGAACTTCTGGACCGATCCGACGTCGGGCATCCCCTATTATCTGGCCGTGCAGACGCCGGAGTACCGCGCCAATTCACTCAATGCGCTGGGCAACACGCCGGTGTCGGCCTCGCTGGCCGCAAGCGGACAGACGGTGCCTGGCCTGCTCAGCAATGTCGCGACCTTCAAGCGCGGGACCGTACCGACCAATCTGAACCAGGCCAATGTCCAGCCGGTGTACGACGTCTATGCGAGCGTGCAGGGGCGCGATCTCGGCAGCGTCGCGGCCGAGATCGACAAGGTGACCTCGACGCTTCAGAAGCAGCTCCAGCCGGGAAATTCGATCCAGGTCCTGGGCCAGATCCAGAGCATGCATCAATCGTTCCGCGATCTCGGCATCGGGCTGCTGTTTGCCGCCATCCTGGTCTACATGCTGATGGTCGTGAATTACCAGAATTTCGGCGATCCCTTCGTCGTCATCATGGCGCTGCCGGCGACCTTCTGCGGCATCGTGACGATGCTGTTCATTACCGGGACGACGCTGAACGTGCCGTCGCTGATGGGCGCGATCATGGCGGTCGGCGTTGCATCGGCCAATTCCATCCTGCTCGTGACCTTCGCGCGTGAGGCACAACTGAAGGGGCAGTCGGCGTTCGATGCTGCGCTGAGTGCAGGCCGCACGCGTATCCGTCCCGTGCTGATGACGGCCGCCGCGATGATCGTGGGCATGATCCCGATGGCGATCGGAGGCCCGGGCGAGGAACAGAACGCAGCGCTCGCCCGCGCCGTCATCGGCGGACTGCTGTTCGCGACGCCGACGACATTGCTGATCGTGCCATATCTCTTCGCCTGGCTGCGCAAGGGCAATGACGGCAAGGCTCAGCACGGCGTATTCGAGGAGCAACCGGAATGAGCGATGTTCGCGTACGGACCAATAGCGACGGTGTGAGCGGCCGGCCTGATCCGGAGAGCGGCCGCATCGTGGAGCTGCCCGGCAAGGACGCGCGGCCACGGCGCCGGCACGGCGGCGCCTGGCTCGGCGGCGCCGTGCTCCTGCTCCTTGCGGGTAGCCTCGGCGTCGGCGGCTGGCGGCACTATCAGGCTGCACGCGATCTTGCTGTATCGGCAGAGCAGGCCAGGACCGCCATTCCGGAGGTTCGGGTGGCCACGGTCCGTGCCAGCGGCGACCTCATGAAGGTCACGCTGCCGGCGACCACGACGGCGTTCGAGGCGGCGAACATCTTCGCGCGGGCCAGCGGCTACATCGAGAAGCGCTACGTCGATATCGGCGATCGCGTGAAGAAGGGCGATCTCCTTGCGGAGATCACCGCGCCGGAGCTCGACCAGCAGATCGCGCAGGCGCAGGCGACGCTGGCACAGAACCAGGCCGCGTTGCAGCAGGCGCAGGCGAGCCGGGAGCTTGCCGACGTCACCAATGCGCGGGACAGCAATCTGGTCAAGCAGGGCTGGTTGACGGCCCAGCAGGGCGACAATGACCGTCTCACCCTGCGCGCGCAGCAGGCAGCCGTGAACGTGGCGCAGTCGAACATCGCGGCGCAGGAGGCGCAGATTCGCGTGCTGCAGCAGGAGAAGGCCTATCAGCGCGTGGTGGCGCCGTTTGACGGCGTGATCACGCAACGCAACGTGGATAACGGCAGCCTCGTCTCGGCCGGATCGACCTTCATGTTCACGTTGATGCATTCGAACGTGATCCGGACGCAGGTCTTCGTGCCGCAGGACGAGGCCTTCGGCGTGGCGCCGGGCGTCGATGCCGAAATTCGCGTCCCCGAGATTCCGGGCCGGACCTTTCCGGGCAAGGTCACGCGCATCGCCACAGCCTTGCAGCCGGGAAGCCGAACGCTGCTGACCGAGATCGACGTCCCCAATCCGGACGGCGCCTTGAATCCCGGCATCTACTGCACGGTCGAGCTGTCGATTCCGCGCAAGACGCCGTCGGTGTCGGTTGCGGCCGATGCGCTGGTCTTCGATCAGAACGGCCTTCATGTCGCGGTCGTGCGCAACGGCATCGTTCATTTGCAGAAGGTCTCGATCGCGCGGGATTTCGGCACGTCGATAGAAGTGCGTGAAGGCGTGCACCCCGGCGATCAAGTTGTGCTCAATCCGCCGGTCAATCTGACCGAGGGCAGCAAGGTCACCATTCGCAAGCAGGATGCAAGCCAGGGGGCGCAGACATGATCCGGATCGCGTGCGCGGCGCTCGCTGCCTTGTTGCTCGGCTGCTCTGCCAGCAAAGCCCAGGTGGCGACGACCGGCAGCACCGCGATGGACCTTCCGACCGTGCCGGGCGCGATCGTCACGTCACCGCTCAATAGTCCGGGGCCATTTTCCGCAGCAACTGTACAGGGCGCGCCCGACACCACGCTGGCACCTGTGCCGCTCGCCCTGAATCCGACGACGCCGGGTACGGTCGTCGTCTGTGCGCCGCCATCAACGTCACCGACGCCTGTGCCGGCGACCCCGACCGTATCGAGCACGGGATTGGCGGCGTCAGGCAGTTTGGCGCTGATCGCGCCGCCGATCGGGCAAAACACCAGCTCGATCGGGACAGTTTCCGCGGCTGCGCCGGCGGGGACGGCGGCGGCCACCGCGTGCAGTTCGACGCCGGGCGGAACTGTCGTGAGCGCCGCATCCTTGCCGCTCTCGATCGCGGACGTGCCGGCCGGACCCTCGCCCGGTACGATCCCGCAGGCGATCACCGACGCCGGCGGCACGGGCATCGATCCAAACGCCGCGGTCGCACCCAGCCCCAACGCGTCGGCCTGCGCGGAAGGGATGACGATGAATCTGACGTCGCCTGCAATGGTGCTGCCGGCCAACGCAACAGGTGCGGCGCCAACGCCCGGAGTCTCGCCGGTCTTGCCGCCGGGCTGCTGAGGAGTGCGCGGCGCAGCGATAATCGCCTCACCTCACCGGGCTGCGCAACTATGCGCGGACGTGCAGCCGTCGATATTCGCTCGGTGTCGTGCCCGTCGCGCGTCCGAAGCTCGTCGAGAAGTGTGCGGAGCTCGCATAGCCGCAGGCATAGGCGATGTCGGTCAATGTGAGGTTCCCATCGCCCAGCAGTTGCTTGGCCCGCTCGATCCGTTGCAGCATCAGCCAGCGATGCGGCGGACATCCCGTCGCGGCGCGAAAGCGCTTGCAGAAGCGATCCGGGCTCATGCCGACCAGCGCCGCCATGGCTTCCAGCGTCCAGGGCGTATCGGTGGATACGATCGCCTCTCTGATGCGCCGCAACTGCCACTCGGCAAGAACCGGCCGGCCCGGGCCGCCCGCGCCTGGTCCGCCGCGCAACTTGCCAGACGTTTGATCATGCGAATCCGGCTCGGGAATCATCTGCGGCCCCCACCATCATGGTCAGGGCCGCACCATGAGCCAAGCGGCTGCGCATGTCCTTGTCGTTGCCGTGAAGATTCCTGAAGCGACGCGAAAGATGCGAGGGATCTACAGGCGCTTCAGGCCGACGGGCGCAATTTGCGAACCTCGGCGTCCGATGGAAGCATCGTTCCGCCGTCCCGGTAAGTCCAGTCGACCATGACACCCTTGTCGCCCTTGAGGGCTGTGCGGCCGACGAACGTACCCATCGTGCTCTGGTGATCGATCGAACGCCAGCTCGCCGGTCCGAACGGCGTCGTGAAGCCGACATTGCCAAAGCCGTCGGCCATCATTTCGGTGTCGAGGCTTCCGAGCCGCTCGATCGGCGCCGTGATCGCGCTGATCAGGGCGTGGCCGACCACGGAGCCCATCGTCGGAGCCTCGCCATATCTCGCCGAATAGGCGGCAACGAAACCATTGTTGGCCTCGCCCAGAGGCTCGGTTACGGGATAACCGGTCACGATCCATCCTTTCGGAGCGTCCTGTCCGAGGGGATGCAGATATTCGGGCTCGCCGGTCGTGAAGGATACGACGTCTCGCCCCTCGAACAGGCCGCGATCATTGCCCTGACGGACGAACCTCGCAAGGTCGGGTCCGAAGGTCACGTTGAGGATCGCCTCGGGCTTCTGCTGGGCGAGCGCGTTCACGACCGCCCCTGCATCGATTGCGCCAAGGGGCGGCCACTGGCTGTCGATGAACTGGACGTCGGGACGCCGGCGGCTGAGAAGCTCGGTGAACCATTTGACGGCGGAATGTCCATACTCGTAATTCGGCGCGATCGTCACCCATCGTGTCGCCTTCAGTTGCGCCGCCTCTTCCACCAGCATGGCTGCCAGCATGTATGTCGAGGGGCGCAGCCGGTAACAATATCGGTGTCCTCGATCCCAAACGAGCGCGTCCGTCAGCGGCTCGCTCGCCACGAACAAGATCCGGTTCTGCCGCGCGAAGTCGCTGATCGCCAATCCGACATTCGACAGGTATGTCCCCGCCAGGAGATCGACGCCGTTCCTGTGCACGAGCTCCTCCGCGGCACGAATCGCGACGCTCGGCTTGCCTTCATCGTCCCGGCTGATGATCTGGAGCTCGCGACCGAGAAGGCCGCCTGCGGCGTTCACCTGCTCGACCGCCAGCTGCCAGCCGCGGCGATAAGGCAACGTGAACGCAGGCGCGCTGCTGTAGGAGTTGATTTCGCCGATCCTGATCGGTCGCGTGCCCTGGGCGCGGATGATGGCGGGCGAAAACAATGACGCGCCGACGCCGCCCAAAACCTGTCGTCTGGAGATGCTCATCACGTTCGGTCCCGAGAATTGAACGAACGTGCGGGACAAGTTGCCCTGACCACGTCGCTGCAAGGTCTAGTGGCAGGTGGGAGAAGGGGGGCGGTCGCCGGGCGATGCAGCGATGCCCGGTCTAGCGGCAAGGCCACGCGCGAAGGTGAGGGCGGGAAGATCGACTTCCGGATCGAACAGGGCGCTGAGCGGACCGACGAGGTCGAGTGCCGCCTGGCGGCGTTTCGACCCTGCCATGATCCTCGCCCAGGTCGCCGCAACCTTCAGCTCGTAGAAGCGGCACTGCTGCTCTCGTGCGACGGACAGTCCTTCCGAGAACAGCATTTCCGCCCGGGCGGTATCGGATGTGCTTTCGGCCAGCAGAACCTCGCCCTTGATCCTCAGCAGATCGGCAAGGCACCACAACTGCCGGCCTTGCCGGGACATGTTCAGGGCTTCCTCTATGGCGGCCAGGGCCTGTGCGTTCTCGCCGGTCGCGAACAGGCCCTCGGCGAGCGATCCGAGAAACTCGGGATTGCGCATCAGCCATCCGTTCTCGGCCCGGGCTTTCAATCCATCGCGCAGCAGCGCAATTCCGTCGCGATGCTCGCCCTGCAGAACGAGCAGCTGCCCCTTCAGGCACGATGTCCAGCTCGCCCAGAAAGCGATGCCCTCGCGCGTGACGAGCTTCAGGAGCGACGAGATCGCGCGATCGGCAGCGTCGAGATCATGCGTCATCAATGCAATCGGACAGACGGCATTCCGCAAGGCGTATGCCATCGCAAGCTTGTCGTTCTCGCTCTCCGCCTCCTGGAGGCATTCGGCGGCCAGGAATCTGCTTTGAGCAATCTTTCCCTGCAGTAGTAGGACGCGCGCCAGCATGGCCTTGGCCAGGACGCTCTGGTTCAGCAGGAACCACATCTGGTTCGTGCCGTCCTTCAACCCATGCGCCGAACGATCCAGAGACAGGGTCAGCTCACGTCGCGCATCCTCCTGCGCGCCGCAAAAGTGCGTCGCGGCGCCGATCAGGCGCCGGCCCACCGTCTCGTTGGCGGCATTTCCGGTGCGCAGCGCGATCTCGAGGTATCGCTCGCCGACTTCCTTAGCCGCGCCGTATTGGCCGGAATTGAGGTTGTAGCTCCACAGCGTCCAGACGGCCTTGAGCTGAAGCTCGAGGTCGCGCAGCTCCTCGGCGAGGACGAGCCCGATGTTCAGCGCCGCCTTCATGCGATCCGCCGAGCCCGTCGTGTTGAGAAGCGCGAACCCCAGCGCGACATAGAGCTGCGCCTTGAGCCCGGGATCGCAGGCCAGTTCGGGGTTGAAATGTGCAAGAGCATGCTCGATCCGCGTCGAGCATTCCGCGAAGGACAGCAGCTGCATCCATACCGGGACGTATCCCGCCGTCAGCGCGATCCCGAGTGCGGCATCTCCGCCTGGTGAGAACGTCCAATCCAGCGCCGCATGCACGTTTCCGATCTCCTGGGCGAGCCGGGAGGAGTCGTCGGAGGCTGCAGTGCCGCCGCCGGGCGACTGTATGAGCTGCCTGAGAAAGTCCGCTTGCCGCCGGGCGGCCTGCTCAACGAGCCCAGCCTCCGCGAGCTTCTCCAGCGCGTAGGCGCGGGTGCTCTCCAGCAGGCGCCATCGCCCGTCGAAGGATGGATCCAGGGAAACGAGGGACTTTCCGACCAGATTGGACAGGGTCTCGATGACGTCCGGCCGCGACGCGTCTTGGTCCATCATTGCGATGGCTGCATCGAGCGTGAAGCCGGCGGGAAACATCGCAAGCCGGCAAAGCAGCTGCTGCTCTTCCGGCGACAACAGATCGTAGCTCCAGTCCAGCGTCGCGCGTAGCGTCTGGTGCCGGGGCAGCTGATCACGGCGTCCGCCGCTCAGGAGCTCGAAGCGCTTGTCGAGGCGAAGCGATACGGTATCCACCCCGAGATTTGCGGCCCGGGCGGCTGCAAACTCGAGCGCGAGCGGAATTCCGTCGAGCCGGCGGCAGATCGCCGCGATCTTGACGAGGTCCTCCGCATCAGGAGCAAAGCTCGTGCGCAACGCCCGCGTGCGAGCGACGAACAATTGCACGGCGCTTTCCTGCAGAAGCAGGTCCGGCTCGCGCACGTCCAGACGGGGAACCGACAACGGCGGGATCGCAGCGACGTATTCGCCCTCGATGCGGAGGGCCTCGCGGCTGGTTGCGAGAACGGTGACGTTCGGACAATAGCGAAGCGCGGCACTCGCGATCTGCGCGGCGACGTCGATGACGTGCTCGCAATTGTCGAGGACGAGCAGCAGACGGCGCGAGCCGATGGTCTGGGCAACGCCCGCGGCCGAGACTTCCTTGTCGTTCAAGACGAGCCTCAAGGCGCGGGCGGTCGCGGATATCGCGAGTGCCGGATCCTGCAAGGTCGCGAATTCGACCAGCGCAACGGAATGGTCGAATGAGGATGCGACACGGTGCGCGACCTCGACCGCAAGCTTCGTCTTTCCGATGCCTCCGGGGCCGACCAGGGTCACGGCCCGGAACGCGGACAACACGTCGGCCAGCTCGTTCAGGCAATCCTCGCGGCCGATGAGAGGCGCGTGCGTGTTCGGCAGGTTGCTTGCGAACGAGGAGTCTGTCGGGATGGATACCGGCGTGGCTGCGAAGCGATCCGGCTCTCCGCTTCGCCAGGTCCCCGCGAGAGTATATCCGCGGCCGGAAATCGTCTTGAGCAGATCGCGATCCGCGCCGAGCGCCTTGCGGACCGCGGATATATGGACCTGCAGTGTGTTCTCCTCGACGGAGAGGCCTGACCAGACGCTTACGATCAGGTCATCCTTGGTCACCAGGTGGCCGGCGGAACCGGCCAATCTCTCGAGGATCTCGAATGCGCGGCTTCCGATCGGTACAGCGATGTTGTCGTATCTCAGTTCTCTGCGCTGGCAATCGATGAGCCAGTTCTTGAAAGAGTAGGTTCGACCAGCCTGTGAAGGCGACATAGAGGGGTCCGTGGATCAGCTTCACTGCCGTGATCCGGTGAAAGGCAATGGACCCACCCGGAAATCACCGATCCTTGGCAAGAATTTGAAAGCGTGAATGCGCGTGTGTGTCGTACAGGGAACATCGTTGGCGTGTCAAGAAGACCTTCTCAGTAGTCGGCGTTCCATCACTGCGTGATGGAAGCATCGACGCACTGATCGTTTGCTACACGAATTCGTGACGGCGATCGGAGATGACGAAAGTGGAAGGGGCGGCTGAAGGAAACGGAAAACGCGATCACGGAGGAGCGCAGAGCAGGGGATTTCGTGTTCCAACCGTTCAGAAGCTCGGCAGCTTGCTCCAGCTCTTCATTCCCGAAGTCGTCGATGGACGTGCTGCATGCACGGTCTACAGACTGCAGGATATCGCGCGCCATCTCGGTTGGGACGACGGTACGACGCATCGCTTCCTGGTGTCCCTGACCGAAATCGGCATGCTCGAGCGGACCGGCGACGATCGCTTCTGCATCGGCGTGCTCGCGGTGCAGCTTGCGTCTGTCTACGTCGCGGCGAGCGAGCTCCGCGGCGTCGTCATTCAAAAGGTCGAAGAGCTCAGCGCGGCGACGCGGCTGACGACGGATGTCGGTGCGTTGCAATGCGGCGCGATGGTTGTCATTGCAAGCAGGCAAGGGTCGACGCCGCTGACGTCGCGGTGCATGCTGGGAGAGAAGGTGCCGCTTCACGCCACGGCGGCCGGAAAGGCGATCCTGTCGCAGCTTGCCGATGCCGAGGTGGAGGAGTTGTGCCGCGGCAAACTGGTCGCTCTGGCATCCAACACCCGAACGACGTTGTCGTCGCTGATGTGGGACATCGCGCACGCCCGGGAGAGCGGGTTCGTCAGCACGCTCTCGGAATATGCCGAAGGTCTGCGCAGCATTGCGATTCCACTTCCTGCCGGCTGCTTCGGAATTCGTCCGGCCGCTCTGGCCTGCTCGGGTCCGGCGACCCTGTCTCACCGAGGGTGGGAGATCGCCGAGGAAGAGCTCAGGGCTTTTGCTGCCCACCTTCACAGCAGCGCAGCCTAGATCGTCATCATTCCGGACTCCGTCAGGTGCTGCATTCGCGGCATCGAGAGATGATCGGTATCGCCAATGGATCGATCGAGCGATCAGATCGACCGATCGCGCCGCTCCCCGCCTTGCGAATCCGATGCATGGTTCCGTGAGGACTGGAGCACCTGAAGATTCCTGATTTTGCGTCTCTTAACTGGCGAGCGGTTCTCACCTTGCTACCCTCATCGCGATCGAAGAGCTCCGTCGCCTGCACGCCAGGCCTGCGCAGCCCTCCTTTCTAGTCCGAGTAACACAGCAAGAGTCGTGATCATGCCCCAACCCTCGCGACGACCGAATGATGGACACGTCCCGGCAACGACCATCGCGGATGAAGGAGGAGTGGGGTTGCCGTTTGCCATCGCACCGGCGTCGTTCGCATCGCTCTCGGATGCGGTCGGTCATGCTGCCGTTGCGCGCGATCATGGCCTCGCGGTCCGGGACACGAGTACAATAGCCTTTGAGCAACTCGCCTTGGTCATTGCCATCGATGCGCACCCGCAGCGTCATCCCGGGACGCCGCCGCGTGAACCGGCGCGTGATATCGGCTGGCTGCGCGTTCAAATCCCGCCGCAGTCCGCATCCGGAATCAGATTGAGCTCTGCGAGGCTGGCGCTCATCACCGGTAAAGGAGCCGGCGCGGGACTTCACGATGCGCCGTCTGACGATCCCGTGCTTCAAAGCCTGTCCGAAGCTCTCCTCGCCGTCGAGAGAGTGCAGGAGGCTCACACAGCCCTTTGTGCCGATGCCCTGCGGCTTGCGGTGCTCGCCAGACTGTTCGCATTGCGGTCCGAGGGGCAGCCGCAGCCCGCCGAGCGAGGTGAGCGGCCGATCCAGGGGCTGCAGAAATGGCGCCTGAAGCGCGTGCTCGATTACATCGACAATCATTTCTGTCGAAAGATCGCGCTGGCGGATCTGGCGGCGGCCGCGGGCTTGAGCCGCATGCATTTCGCGGCCCAGTTCCGGACGGCAACGGGCTGCAGGCCGCACGAGTTCATTTTGCGGCAGCGGATACGACGGGCCAAGGATCTGCTGCGGGATTGTGAGATGCCGATTGTCGAAATCGCGCTCGCGGTGGGCTTTCAGAGCCAGGCCCACTTCACGACAACGTTCAGGCGCTTCACCGGCAACACGCCCAGCCGGTGGCGAAACGCGGCTGCGGCGGGTTTCGAGACCACGGGGACCTTGCCGTACGACCTCGTCCTGCCGGGTCGCGACAATCTTTCCTGATGGCGGTCCTCGACCGCCCGAGCGGCGACGGAGACAGAGTGAACGATCCGGCATTTGCCGAATCGCAATCGGAGGAATGACAGCGCCACGAGGAGCTGCCATTCCTCCTTCCAGCGTGAGATGGAAAAGCCGCGAGACTGTGCGGCGGTCCGCTTTGGCTCGGTGCGCGCGATCGCGTCGCGTCGAAGGAGCGTCGTCCGGCTCCGCTCAGTAACCGGACGTGGGCTCGCAAGGCGGACGGCGCCACGGGGCAGTTGCATAGGAGCCGACGTCCGGAGCCCGGGTACAGCTGCGCTTGGAGGTGACCGGAACACGCTGCGCCGATGCGTAGGCATCGACATTCGTCCGGCGCGCATTCGTATTGCCTTCGCGCGCCATCGCCGGGGAAGCAACCATCGCCGCGGCGATCAATCCGGCCGAGAGCAGTTTCAGTGTCGTCATCGTACGTCTCCTTGACAAAGCGATGCCGGGAACGCCTCGGCTCGCTCGCCAGACATGTGCATGCGTGCTCTCCATCCGCAGTATCAAACGAACGATGATTTTCGTCTTTGCACGGAGTCATGCGCGCGATATCCATGGCGATTGCGCGCGCACGACGCGGTCGCACTCCGTTCGAGCACGCGAACGATGGTCGCCTGTATCTGCAGGCTGCATCGCGTCTGCTCGTCCCGCCTTGTCATCGGCGCCAGTGATAGCCGTGAACCTGGCCTGCGCCAAACACGGGAGCGGCGCCACCGGGGCGCTCGAGTCCCATACGTCCTGCCGGCGTCAACGCGCCGCCATTCAGCACGTCGCGGTCGGGATACATCGAGGCATAGGCCGCGGGCTCCTGGTCGGCGAAGGACCAGGCGGCGGAAGCCGATGAAATTGTTGCTGTTGAGATCAGTGCCGTAGCGATCAGGATCTTGAATGCGCTCATAGCGATTCTCCATTGTTGTCTCGTGCGGAGAGTCGCTTGGCGGGGATCGCTGCTCGGCTGGTGGCGTTTCCGAAAATTGTCTTCTATGTCGAGATATATAGGTCGCCCTGCGGGCAAAACCCGTGCGCGTGCATCACGCTCGCGAGAAGATGGCCGAGTGCAGGACATGGTGCCCAGGCTATCGACGAATACCTTGTGCGTGTCGCATGGAATCCTGTCACCGATGTCAGAAACGATCGCGCGATCGTGCATGGTCAAATCGCGCGCGGCGCCCAGTTCTCGATTCAGGTCATACAGAATTGGGAGTGCAGCCATGAGACTGATCTCGTTTCTCTGCGTCGTCACCTGCCTTGCTCTCTCCGGCGCCGCGCTTGCCCGCGGCGGCGTCGGCTCGTCGATGTCGATGGCGAGCGGCGGTGCGCTCGGTACGAGTGCCGGCAGGCCCGGGACGAACTCGCTCGGTACCGCGCTTTCGTCGTCCGAGAGCGGCGGTCACGCGATGGGCGGGCCGTTGCTCGGCACGGACCGGACCATCGACAAGGAAGACGCCCGGCTCGCGAAGATGCTTGAAGGATCGATCTGCCGCGGCTGCTGAGATTTTCGCATCGAAGCGTGATTAGCGTAGGCTGACGCCGGAATTGGCTTCCGGGCGAGGTGTTTTTTTTGGAAAGGTTGGTGGTAGGCTGAGCACGAGATCCAGGAACCGCTTGGGGCTGTCGATGATGGCTGAGCCAGGCCAGCGACCCGTGTATGTGTGCGGGGAATGGGAAGTCGATCTTGCCCGACGGGAGTTGCGCTCGATGGGAGCGCCCGTTCCCTTGGGAGGGCGTGCCTTTGAGATCCTTGCCGAATTGGCGCAGGCCCAGGGCGAACTGGTCACCAAGAACGATCTGACCGAACGCGTGTGGCAGGACGTCTTCGTCGAGGACAGCGCACTCCGCGTGCACATTGCGGCGATCCGGAAGGCCCTCGGTTCGGGACGCGACATGCTCGTCACCACGGTCGGCCGCGGCTATCGCCTGGTGGGCGTGTGGCAGATCAGGCAGACCGACGCCCCGCTACAATCTGCCGCACCCGCACAGCTGTCGTCGACCAATATCCCCAACGCGTCATTCAATCTCATCGGCCGCGCGGCTGCGACCACGCATCTGTGGGAGCTGATGTCGGCCTATCGAGTCGTGAGCCTCGTCGGCCCCGGTGGAATCGGCAAGACGGCGCTTGCACTGGATGCCGCCAGAAAACCGCCGGCAGGCTTTCCCGCAGATCGATTGCTGGTCGAACTGGCCGCGCTGTCCGATCCCAGGCTCGTCTGCTCCGCCGTTGCGAGCGTGCTCGGCATCAAGCTCGAAGGCGAAGAGGTGTCGCCTGAGTCCATCGCGCGCGCGATCGGCGCCAGAAAATTGTTGCTGGTTCTCGACAATTGCGAGCATGTGGTCGACACCGTGGCCCAGGTTGCGGAGACCATCGTCAGTCGCTGTCCCGAGACCACCATCATGGCGACGAGCCGGGAAGCACTGCGCATCGATGGTGAGCATGTCTATCGCGTTACTCCCCTCGGCGTGCCGCCCCAAACCCGGCTCGAACCCGGCGCAGCATCCGCGTATGCCGCCATGGAGTTGTTCACGACGCGAGCAAGGGCCTTGGGTTCCAGCTTCGCGTCCGACGACGAGAACATCGATGCCGTCGCCGCCATTTGCCGGAGGCTGGATGGCATTCCGCTCGCGATCGAGTTCGCGGCGGCGCGCGCGGCGATGCTCAGTCCGCCGAAGATCGCCGCCCTTCTCGACGACAGGTTCAGATTCCTGACGACCGGCCGGCGTACGGCGCTACCGAGGCAGCAAACGTTGCGCGCGACGCTCGACTGGAGCTACGACCTGCTGCCGGAGTCTGAGGCCCGCCTGCTGCGGCGGCTCGGCATATTTGCCGGGGAGTTCTTGCTCGAAGCGGTGATCGCAGTCGCCGGCGAGGACATCGGCGATGTCACCGGGCAGCTCGCCAATCTGGTGGCAAAGTCGCTCGTCCTCGCCGACATCAGGGGCGACCGCCCATACTATCGCCTGCTGGATACCACGCGCGCTTACGCGATGGAAAAGCTTCATACCGGCGGAGAAGCTGCCGACGCGGCCCGCCGTCAGGCGAAGTACTATTGCGGCTTCTTCGCGAGCGCGGAAACCGACAGCGAGGTGAAGCCGCAGTCGGAGTGGCTTGCCTTCTATGGCCGGCACATCGACAACGTACGAGCGTGCCTCGACTGGTCCTTCTCGCCTGGCGGAGACGCGCAAGTCGGAGCGGCGCTGACTGCGGCGGCGGTTCCGCTATGGGTGCAATTGTCGCTCCTGTCCGAGTGCCGCGAGCGGACCGAACTGGCCTTGGCCAGCCTCGACGAGAGCGCCGCCAACGCATCGCGGCTCCGCATGCAATTGTCGGCCGCGCGGGGCTGGGCATTGATGTATGGCGTCGGAAGAGCCCGGGAGGCCGGACCTGCCTGGGCCGCGGCCCTGCAGCTTGCCGAGCAACTCGGCGACAGAGACTATCTGCTTCGAGCGCTCTGGGGACTATGCATCGATCAGTTCAACAATGGCGAGTTCCGCAAGGCGCTCGAATTCGCACACCGTTTCGCCGAGGCCGCGGCCGATTGCAGCAATTCCGTCGACCGGATGATGGCCGACCGGCTGCTCGCCACGTCGCTGCACTTTCTCGGAGATCAGAAACTGGCGCATCATCGCATTCAGCGGACCTTGTCGCGCCTCTCGGACCTCGCTGCGAAGCCGCAGGTCATTCGCTTCCGCTTCGATTTGAGAGCTTCGGCGCATTATTTCCAGGCGCGCATTCTGTGGCTGCTCGGTCGCCCGGATCAGGCATTGAGTGTCGTCGAGCGTAATGTCGAGGAAGGGAGGGCGAGCGGTCACGCTCTGACATTCTGCAGCATATTGGGCCAGGGCGCCTGCCCGGTCACCTTCCTTGCCGGTGATCTCGGCGCGGCGGAGCGCTATTGCACGATGCTGATCGAGCACACCGAACGTCATCCAATCCGGCTGTGGAACATCTGGGCGCGTGCATTCCGCGGCGTGGTGATGGTGCGAAACGGCGACGTCGGCACCGGATTGCCGCTGCTTCACAAGGCGCTCGAGCTGGCGGGCGAGGCGCGCTTCCTGCCGCGCTTCCTGCTACCACTCGGCGAACTGGCGGCATGCCTCGGTGAGGCCGGCGAGGTGTCGCAGGGGCTCGCAACCGCCGACCAGGCGCTTGCCAGGTGCGAGGCGAGGGACGAGCGCTGGTATGCAGCCGAGCTCTGGCGCATCAAGGGCGAGTTGTTGCTGCATCCGGGCGAATGCCGTTCGGTTGCCGCCGCCGAGCAGGCCTTCGACAATGCGTTCCTTGTGGCGCGGGAGCAGGGCGCGCTGTCCTGGGAGCTGCGAACGGCGATCAGCCTGGCACGGCTGAGGATGAGTCAGAACCGTGCCGAGGACGCACGCCGCGTTGTTGCGTCCGTGCATGACAAATTCACCGAAGGTTTCGAGACTTCGGACCTGAAACGCGCGCAAGCAATGATCGCGGAACTCTCGACGTCGTAGCTTCTCGCTGCAGTGGGATGCCCCGGGGGCGTCATCCGATGCCGTTGCGGCCTCGGTGAGCGCCGCATCCCCCGTGCTCCGGAACGTTCTGCAACTTGTTGCGGGATCAGCATGCTTTGATGGATCGGGGCGATCTTCCCATTCCGCGCGCTTGTATCCGGATTGCCCGCAGCCTCGGCGGCAAGTTCGACCGCGACCTCGCGGCCGTTTTCAGAACGCCGGAACAGATTCGTGGTGGCCGCCGAGAACGATGTGAACCGCCGTGCCTTCGCGAAATTTACGGTGCGTTTGGGAAGATCGCGCCAGCGTCGCCCCGCTAGAAAGACCTGATGTCATTCGAGCGGAGAGCTGCGCGTTCGATCGCCAGGCATCCTTCGTGTTGCAAGGAGACCTGATGAAACTGCCAGGCAGACTGGAGCGTTCGAGCGTTGGATCGCTCATCCTGATTGCAGCCGTCCTTGGCTGTAGTGCCGCGGCCTTCGCATACACCGCGGGCTGGCTCTCGCCTGGGCGTCTCACGCCGGATCGGATGATCGCGGCATTGACGCCGCCGAGCGGCCCGCCACTCGGACACCGGCGGAATCATGCCAAGGGAATCTGCTTCACCGGCACGTTCGAAGCGAACGGGAATGGTGTGGAGCTCTCCCGCGCCAAGGTGTTCGCGCAGGGCCGCTATCCGGTCCTCGGTCGTTTCAATCTCGGCACCGCCGATCCGAACGCGGTGGATGCGACCGTGCGCGTGCGCGGCATCGGGCTGCAGATATCGGCGGCGGACGGCGAGGAGTGGCGAATGGCGATGATCGACCCGCCGTTCTTTGCGGTCTCCACGCCCGAGGCGTTTCACGAGCTGCTGGTTGCGGCCGGCAAGAAGGATCCGGAAGCTATGACAGCGTTCACCCGCGCCAATCCGGAGTTCGGCGCGTTCGCAGCCTGGGCCAAATCGGCGCCCTGGACCGCAAGCTATGCGGAGGAGCCTTACAACAGTCTCAACAGCTTCGTCTTCACCAATGCGAAGGGCGATGAGCACACCGTGCGATGGTCGCTCGTTCCCACGGCAGTGACTGTTCCCATCGCGCAGGCGGATCTGCAGAAGCGCGGCCCCGATTTCCTCGAGCAGGACATCACGGACCGGGTGCGGTCCGCCCCGCAACGATGGACCATGGTCACCACCGTTGCCGATCCCGGCGATCCGACTGCTGATCCAAGCAGGGCCTGGCCGGAGAACCGGCGCAAGGTGCAGGTCGGAACGCTCGCGGTGCAGCGAATTGAAGCGGAGCGGGATGGACCCTGCCGCGACATCAATTTCGACCCGACCGTGCTGCCGCAGGGAGTCCGCGTCTCTGACGATCCTTTCCCGGCTGCGCGCTCGTCGGTCTACCGCAAATCCTACGATCTGCGGGCGTCCGAAGCCGGGGACTATCCGAGAAACGGGGCCGCCAAGCCATGACCAGTGCTCCGCATCACTTCGCCCCGATCCAGCGGCTGCTGCACTGGCTGATGGCGCTCTGCATCATCGCCATGCTCTTCATCGGTGTCGGCATGGTGTCGACCGTGGCGCCGAAATACCTGCCGCTCATCCTGATCCACAAGACGCTCGGCGTTGCGCTCCTCATCCTCGTCCTGATCAGGCTGGCGCTGCGGCTTCGCCTAGGCGCGCCGCCTTTGCCGGCCGATCTTCCGCCGGTGATGAAGCTCGGCGCTAAATTGTCGCATCTGCTGCTCTACGGCTTCATGATCGTCATGCCCTTGCTTGGGCTAGGCATGCTCTGGGCCGCAGCCTATCCAGTCGTCCTGTTTGGCGGGATTGAAATTCCTGCGTTGCTGCAGCAGAGCGACCGCGGGCATACGTTGCTTTGGAACGCCCATGGTTATCTGGGCCTTGCCTTCTTCGCCCTCGTGCTGCTGCACCTGGCGGCGGCGCTGTTCCACGCCTTGATCCGTCGCGATGGCGTGTTCGCGACGATCTCGCCCCTGCCGCAGCGGGAGCGGATGGAGCCCGCCGAATGAGCGCGCAGGCGGGCGTTCAATCCGGGAAGCTCGCCGCTCGTGCGTACAAGCTCGCCGCGCAACGCTCCGCATCGTGCAGATCAATAATATCGTCGTTTCCGCGAAAGATGAGCCGCAGGGCCCGCTTGTACGCTTGCTCCCATCCATGACCGGAAGACCGGTTGCGCGTGCAAGGGACAAGCCATGACGGATATGCCGAACTCGAAGGCGTCGCTCGGAAGGGCCTTCCACGCGATCAGCGGAAAATGGGGCTGGTTCGTTGCACTGGGCTTCGCGCTCGGAAGCCGGGCGTCGCGCCACTCGGCCCAGCCGGCGACGGTGTGAGCCATGATGACGGGTTCGACATTCACGCGGCATTGGGAGATCGCCTGGCGCGGCGGTCAGACACGGTCGACCTCGCGGCTGGTGGCCGAGGAGACGGCCATCGCGCTCACCTATAACGGCTCGACCCATGCCGTGATGATGGGGACGCCGGCCGATCTGGAGGATTTCGGTATCGGCTTCAGCCTCACGGAAGCCATCGTCGAACGACGAAGCGAGATCAGAAGCATCGATCTGATCCCGAACGAGCTCGGCATCGAGGTGCGGATGTGGCTCGATGGCGACCGCGCGGGGACGCTGGCCGCCCGTCGTCGCGCCATCAGCGGTCCTGTCGGGTGCGGACTATGCGGCATCGAAAGCCTCGAACAGGCGCGCCGCACGCCCTCGCGGGTGGAAGGCCGCGGCGTTGCCTTTCACGCGCGAGACCTGCTCGACGCGATGCAGGCGCTGTCACCCCTGCAGACGTTGAACCAGCACACGCGATCCGTGCACGCGGCGGCGTTCTGGAGCCCCCGCACCGGCATCGGCCCGGTCAGGGAGGACGTCGGCCGCCACAATGCGCTGGACAAGCTCGCGGGTGCCATCATGCGCGATGACAGCCCGGCTCGTGATGGCGCCGTGCTGCTGACGAGCCGCGTCTCGGTCGAGATGGTGCAAAAGGCGGCGATGATGGGCGTGCCGGTCGTCGTGGCCGTATCCGCTCCGACCGCGCTCGCCATCCAGACCGCGAAGGAAGCGGGCATCACCCTTGTGGCGATTGCCCGCGACGACGGATATGGCGTGTTCACGCACCCGCGACGCGTTCTGCTGCCTGACGAGGCTGCGCCGCGCGCGGGATGTTGACATTGCGGGCTGGCCAGCATGGCGATGCAGGCAGCATCTCCGGAGCCCGTAGCTGAGCTACGGGTCGCCGCGCACGCTCCGGAACGATCGCTGCCGGTTGCGGCCCTGCTGACGATGTCGGGCGGCTTTCTCGATGCCTTCACCTGGCTCTCGCTGGGCGGTGTGTTCGCGAGCTCGCAGACCGGCAATGTCGTCTTCCTCGGCATCGACGCCCTTTCGGGGCAATGGGAGCGGGCGGCGCATCATCTGCTTCCGATCGTCGTCTTTCTTCTCGGCGCATGGGTGGCGATCCGCATCCAGGCGCCGCTGCGCTGTCTCGTTGCGCAGATCGTCTGCCTCGCGGCCGTGATGCTGCTGCTGCACCGGATCCCTGATCCGCTCGCCATTCTCGGCATCTCCTTCGGCGTAGCGCTGCAATCGGCCAGCTTCAGGCACGTCGAACGCTGGAGCTATCTCTCGGTCACCGTCACCGGCAACATGCTGCGCGCCATCGATGAGTTCGTATCGACGCCCGATCGCGACGCCTCGCATGGCGGCGGCGCCATGCTCGTGCTCTGCCTGATGTTCCTGTGCGGCGCCGCCATCGGCGGCTTTGTCACGATGCGGCTCGGCGCGGCCAGCCTTGCGGTGCCGATCGCCTTGTCCGCATGCGCGCTATTGCTGTGCTGGCGGAACCGGATCGGCCGCGATCCGGACTGAGCGGTTTGTCCTCCGCTGTGCGCCGTCACACCATGCCATTCGGCAAAGCGACGTTCGTTCGCGGAAGCAGGTAGCGCGGTGCGCGCCGTATCATTTCCAGCAAGTGCCGGGATGGCGCTTCCGACATCAACTGCCACGAGAGGCAAGGATGAACGACCTTCGCAAAGAGACAGACAGCCTGGGTGAAGTGTCCGTTCCCGCGGACAAGCTCTGGGGCGCGCAGACGCAACGTTCGCTCGAACATTTCAGCATCGGCAAGGACCTGATGCCGCGCGAGATGATCCAGTCCTACGCGATTCTGAAAAAGGCCGCGGCAATCGCCAACTACGCCGGTGGCCGTCTCGACGGCAAGCTTCACAAGCTGATCGTCCATGTCTGTGACGAGATCCTGGCCGGCCAGCACCACGACATGTTTCCGCTTCACGTCTGGATGACCGGTAGCGGAACGCAGTTCAACATGAACGTGAACGAGGTGATCTCGAACCGGTGCTGTCAGATCGCGGGCACGCCGCTCGGCAGCAAGCATCCGGTCCATCCGAACGATCACGTCAACATGTCGCAGTCGTCGAACGACAGCTTCCCGTCGGCGATGTACATCGCCGCGGCCACGAACGTGACCGAGCGGCTCATGCCCGCCGTCGAGGCGCTGCACGACGCGATTGCCGAGAAATCGGACAAGTGGGACGACGTCGTCAAGATCGGCCGCACCCACATGCAGGATGCCACCCCGCTGACGCTGGGGCAGGAGTGGTCCGGTTACGCCGGCATGCTCGCGGACAACCTGGCGCGCATCGACGATGCGCTCAAGGGCGTGTTCCGGCTCGCGCTCGGCGGCACCGCCGTCGGCACCGGAATCAACGCGGCGCCGGGTTTCGCGGAGGCCGTCGCGGCCGAGATCGCGCGGTTGACCGGTCTTCCCTTCGTCAGTGCGCCCAACAAGTTCGCCGTGCAGGGCGCGCATGATGCGCTGGTGCAGCTGTCGGGCACGCTGCGCACGCTTGCCGGCTCGCTCTACAAGATCGCGAACGACATCCGCCTGATGTCCTGCGGCCCGCGCGCGGGCTTTGCCGAATTGCTGATCCCCGAGAACGAGCCGGGCTCGTCGATCATGCCGGGCAAGGTCAACCCAACGCAGGCGGAGGCGCTGACGATGATCGCCGTGCAGGTGATGGCGAACGACGTCGCCGTCGGTTTCGGCGGCGCCGGCGGCTATCTCGAAATGAACGTCTACAAGCCGCTGATCATCCACAACATCGCGCAGTCCGTCACCATTCTCGCCGACGGCTGCACGAACTTCCGCACCTTCCTGGTCGAAGGCGCCGAGCCGAACCACAAGAAGATCCAGGAATATGTCGAGAGATCGTTGATGCTGGTGACCGCGCTCGCACCGGTGATCGGCTACGACAAGGCGTCGCGGATCGCGCATTACGCGATGGACAACGATCTCACGCTGAAATCGGCGGCGTTGAAGCTCGGCTTCGTGACCGAGCCGGAGTTCGACCGCATCGTCGATCCCGCCAAGATGGTCAGACCCTACGTTGCCGAGATCAAGGTGCCGCTCACGATCGGCGCGAAAGCCGGCTGAAAGGAGAGAACGATGATCCGCTGTGTACGTCTATGGACCGGACAGGACAACAACTCGCATTTCGAGGAAGGCTTCCTCGAGCTGGAGCCGGGCCAGCGTGGCGACTTCCTGACCGGAAAGATCGATGCCGCCAGCGTCTCCTTCCAGGAGACCGAGTCGGGCGGCGCTTTCGCCTGGCACACCGCGCCGGTGCGCCAGCTCGTGATCACGCTCAGCGGAACGCTCGATTTCCAGACGCGTGACGGCCACCACTTCCTCATCCATCCCGGCAATGTCCTGCTGGCGGAAGACACCGCGGGCTCCGGGCACAGCTGGAAGCTGACGGACGATTCGTCCTGGCGCCGCGCCTATGTGGTGCTGCGGCCGGGAGCCGACGTGCCGTTCCGCGCCAAGGCGCGTCAGCCGGCGCGGGCCTGACCGGGCCATCCAGAGCACACCATCGCACCCCAACCAAACGAAGAGAACTGCCATGCAAGGAACTTCCGAATCCGACGTCGTCCTCATTGGCGCAGGCATCATGAGCGCCACCCTCGGTGTCTTTCTCAAGGAGCTGGAGCCATCGCTCACGATCCAGATGCTCGAGGCCCTCGAGGATTGCGCGCTCGAAAGCTCGGATGCCTGGAACAATGCCGGCACCGGCCACGCGGCCAATTGCGAGATGAACTACACGCCGCAGCGGTCCGACGGCAGCATCGATATCTCCAAGGCGCTCGAGGTCAATGTCGAGTTCGACCTGTCGCGGCAGTTCTGGTCCTATCTCGTCGCGCGCGGCGCGATCGCCGATCCCAGATCCTTCATTCATCCCGTGCCGCACATGAGCTTCGTGCACGGTGTCGACAACGTCGCCTTCCTCAGGAAGCGGTTCAAGGCGATGGCGGCGCATCACTGCTATGAGGGTATGGAATACAGCGAGGATCCGTCGAAAATCGCCGAGTGGGCGCCGTTGGTGATGGAGGGCCGCGCCAGTGGCGATCCCGTCGCGGCGACGCGCATCATCACCGGGACCGACGTCGATTACGGCTCGCTGACCCATCTCCTGGTCCGTCATCTCGTCGGCCAGCCGGGCTGCGCGGCGCACTACAAGAGCTGCGTCACCGATCTCGCTCGCGAGCAGGACGGTCGCTGGCGCATCGAGGTGCGCGACACCGACAGCGGCGAGACGCGATCGGTGCGCGCCAAGTTCGTCTTCATCGGCGCCGGCGGCGGTGCGCTGCCGCTGCTCGAAAAGTCCGGGATTCCGGAGGGGCGTGGCTATGGCGGTTTCCCGGTCAGCGGGATCTGGCTGCGCTGCGACGATCCGGAGATCAACAAACGTCATCATGCCAAGGTCTACGGCAAGGCCGCCGTCGGCTCACCGCCGATGTCGGTGCCGCATCTCGACACCCGCGTGATCGGCGGCCAGCGCTCGCTGCTGTTCGGACCCTATGCCGGCTTTTCGAGCAAGTTCCTCAAGCACGGCTCGCTGCTCGATTTGTTCGAGTCCGTTCGTCCCGCCAACGTCAAGCCGCTGCTGTCGGTGGCGCGCGACAATTTCGGCCTCACGGAGTACCTGGTCGGGCAGGTGCTGCAGTCCGAGAGCCACCGTCTTGCGGCACTCGACGAATATTTCCCGAAGGCCGATCCGAAGGACTGGCGGCTGCAGGTGGCGGGCCAGCGCGTCCAGATCATCAAGCCCGACGTCAAGCGCGGCGGATTGCTCGAGTTCGGGACCGAGCTCGTCGGCGCCGACGATCATTCGCTGGTCGCCCTGCTCGGCGCCTCGCCGGGCGCCTCCACCGCGGCGTTCATTG
Source organism: Bradyrhizobium huanghuaihaiense (assembly GCF_025200885.1). Classification (NCBI taxonomy): domain Bacteria; kingdom Pseudomonadati; phylum Pseudomonadota; class Alphaproteobacteria; order Hyphomicrobiales; family Nitrobacteraceae; genus Bradyrhizobium; species Bradyrhizobium huanghuaihaiense. The sequence continues at coordinate 2,127,687 of NZ_CP104172.1, forward strand.
CGATCAGCGTGCTGCAGAAGTGCTTCGCCGGCGAGCTGACGGCGAGTGCCTGGCTGCCGAAGCTGAAGCAGATCATCCCGTCCTATGGCGTGTCGCTGATCGAGGATGCGGATTTCTGCCGCCAGATCCGCGCAGCGACGGCGGAGGTGCTCAAGGTCGACAACATCCCGCAGCCGGCCGCGCGTGCGCCGGCGGTCGCCAAGCGAGCGTAGGAAGAGAGGGGGCTTGCCATGGACCCGACGGCGCTTCTCCTCTCGCGGCTGCAGTTCGCCTTCACCATCTCGTTCCACATCATCTTCCCGGCGTTCACGATCGGGCTTGCGGCCTGGCTCACCGTGCTCGAAGCGATGCACCAGTACACCGGCAGGCCCGTCTACCGGACCCTGTTCGAGTTCTGGCTCAAGATCTTCGGCGTCGCCTTCGGCATGGGGGTGGTATCGGGCGTGGTGATGGCGTTCCAGTTCGGAACGAACTGGAGCGTGCTGTCGAGGATGTCGGGTCCGATCCAGGGCCCGCTTCTCTCCTACGAGACGTTCACCGCCTTCATGCTGGAGGCGGGCTTCTTCGGCATCCTCATCTTCGGGCGGCCGCGGGTGCCGCCCTGGTTCTACCTGTTCTCCACTGCGATGGTCGCGCTCGGAACCACGCTTTCGGCGTTCTGGATCATGGTCAACAACAGCTGGATGCAGGTGCCGACCGGCTACGTATTGGAGAACGGCCAGTTCGTGCCGAACGATTGGGCGCAGATCATCTTCAACCGGGTGGTCTGGGTCCGCTTTCCGCACATGCTGCTTGCCTCATATCTCACCGGTGCCTTCTGCGTAGCGGCGACCGGCGCGTGGTATCTGCTGCGGCGGACCTATCGGGCCGAGGCGCATGTGATGCTGCGCATGGGTCTTGCGCTCGCGGCGGTGCTGCTTCCGGTCCAGCTCTTCATCGGGCATCTCGTCGGCGACTACGTCCACGACTACCAGCCCGCCAAGTTCGCCGCGATCGAGGCGCGCTGGCATGACGAGCAGCCGGCCTCCGAGGTGCTGATCGCGATCCCCGATTCCGCAACTGAGTCGAACGGATACGCCATCTCGATTCCGGTGCTCGGCAGCATCATCGGCAGCATGAGCCTGACGTCGAAGGAGGTCGGCCTGACCAGCTTCGCGCCGCAGGATCGCCCGCCCGTGGCGATCCCGTTCTTCGCCTTCCGCATCATGGTCGGCTGCGGCTTCGTGATGCTGGGGCTGGCCTGGTTCGGGAGCTGGCTCGGCCTCAAGCATCGGCTCGAGCGCAGCCGCCTGCTGCTGTGGGGCATCTTCCTCAGCTTCCCGCTGCCGTGGATCGCGATCCTGACCGGCTGGTACACCGCGGAAGTCGGCCGCCAGCCCTGGACCGTCTACGGCGTGTTGCGGACCGCCGATGCCGTGACGCCGTTCCTCACGGCGTCCGCCGCGCTGACCTCGCTGATCCTCTTCGTCGCGGTCTACGCCTTCATCTTCTCGTTCGGGACCTATTACATCTATCGGCTGCTGCGCGCCGGCCCGGCGGGACTCGGCGGCAAGCCGCTCCATGTCCCGGTGCCCAACCGGCCGATGTCGCTTGCCGACAAGATGCCGGCAGTCGTCGAAGCGGGAGAATAGCCATGGTGACGTTCTGGGTTGCGCTGCTTGCCATCAGCATCCTGATCTATCTTCTTCTCGACGGATTCGACCTCGGCGTCGGGATGCTGTTTGGCCTTGCAGGCAGCGAGACGAGGCGTGAGGCGATGCTGCGCACGGTCGCTCCGGTCTGGGACGGCAACGAGACCTGGCTGATCGTCACCGGCGTGATCATGTGGGGCGCGTTCCCCGTGGTCTATTCCATGCTGCTATCCGCGCTCTATATCCCGGTCCTGGTCATGCTCCTGGGACTGATCCTGCGCGGCGTCGCGTTCGAGTTTCGCGGCAAGGCGTCAAGCACGCGCTGGATCTGGGACGTCAGCTTCACTGCGGGGTCGTTTGCCGCAAGCTTCATGCAGGGCGCCATGGTCGGGGCGCTGGTCGAGGGACTTCAATTCTCGAACGGCGAATATGCCGGAGGCACCTTCGGCTGGCTGACGACCTTCTCGGTCTTGTGCGGGATCGGCCTGTGCTTCGGCTATGCATTGCTCGGCGCCTGCTGGCTCGTGCGGAAGTGCGATGGGTCCATCCGCGAGGCCACGCGGCGTCAGATCCCGTTGCTCGCCGTCGCGGTGCTGGCCTTCCTCGTCGTCGTCTTCACCCACGCCCTCATCGAACATCTGCCAATCCTGCGCCGGTGGATCGAGCGGCCGTATCTTTTCCTGTTTCCCCTCGCCGGCGCAGGCGCGGCCGCGGTGCTCGCCACGAGCATCCTGCGCCACGACGATTATTGGCCCTTCCACATGGTTTCGCTGATCTTCGCGGCGGCGTTCGGCACGCTCGCTTTGTCGTTCTGGCCCTATATGATCCCGTTCGTCGTCACGATCGACGAGGCCGCGGCGCCGCATGCAAGTCTCGCCTTCATGTTTTGGGGCGCCGGCCTGTTCGTCTTCCCGCTGATGCTGCTCTACGTCGCGGTCGGTTATCGTGTCTTCCGGGGCAAGACGGCGGCGGCGGATCATTATTGATGGCTGCTCGTCCGAAGTTGCTGTGGGCCACAATCGATAAAAAGAATGGCGCCGGTTTCGGCGCCTTTCTCGCTTGGAATTTTGTTTTCAGGACTTGGGCATGACGCCGGGGCTGTTGTCCGGCCATTGCGCGACCAGCTTCTCGTCGATGTTGAAATGCTGGGCGACGAGCTTGGGCGGCGTGTGTGTCAGCCAGTTGGAGAGCGAGACCTCCTCGTAGCGCGGCGCGCGGAACACGCCGACGAACTGCAGCTCGGTGTCGCCGACATTCTCGACATAATGGCCGAGATTGCGCCGGACATAGCCGATGTCGCCGGCCGAGAAATCCGTCGTCAGCGCGTTGGGCCCGGTGTCGAACACCGTCATCCGCGCCTTGCCCTTGATGTAGTACTGCCACTCGTCGGCGTTCGGGTGCCAGTGCATCTCACGCACCGCGCCCGGCGGCATCGTCACCAGCGCCGCAGCGACGGTGGTGGCCACCTTGAAGTTGCTGCTGTCGGCGACGCGGATGCTGCCGGCGGAGCTCTCCTTGACCGGAGCAGAACTGCCGAGCGAGTGGATGAAGGGATAGGGCGGTGCTTCGGCTTGCCTTGCGACTGCGGCGCGATCGGCGGCGAGATCGCCGGGCACAGTGCCCTGGAAAATCCAGCGATTGTGCAGCGGGATTTTTGCGAAGGCGTCGGCCGGCACGCCGAAGTTCTTCGCCAGCACCTCGGGCGGCGTATGGGCGAGCCAGTCCGTCACCAGCAGCGTGTTGAACTCATTGGCGTGGCCGTCGTCGAAGCAGATCACGAATTCGCAGCCGTCGGGACCCAGGCCCTGCAGCGAATGCGGCGCGCCCGGCGGGAAATACCAGAGGTCGCCGGCCTTGAGGTCGCCGACATAAGGGCGCCCTTGCGTGTCCAGCACGGTGATGCGGCAGCTGCCGTAGGTCATGATCGCCCATTCGGCGGCCTGATGCCAATGCAGCTCACGGATGCCGCCGGCGGCCAGGCGCATGTTGACGCCGGAAATCTCCTTGGAGATGGCGAAGTCTTCGACGGTGACCTGACGGGCCCAGCCGCCGTTCTGGATGCGTCGCGGCGCATTGTTGAACGAGGCCCAATCCATCGGCAGCCCGCCGACGTCCGTCGCCGGCGGCGTTTGTGAGGAGGGGAATTGCCTGGCCAGGTCGGGATTTTGCGGACCGGGATCGGTCAGGCTTCCTGGGCTCTTGGCGTTGATGGCGCCCTGCGGCGGCTCATCGGGATTGCCGAATGTTGCGGCCTGCGCACTGGAGCCGACCATGGCGGCACCTGCCGCGGACATGGCCAGCAGATCACGTCTTGAAAACATCTTGGGTCGCTCCTGAAAATTGTCGAAAGCCCTCCGTCGCGATGGGGCTCCAACCGCCAAGCCTAGTTTCCGCCTGTGGTTTCAGCTTCCGGGAACGGCGCTATTTTTGCCGGAATGCACTGGCTGCTGCTGCGGCAGGGCGGCCGGGACCGAACGTGTGCAATTGAGGAATTGCGTTTGTTTTGGGAAGACGGCGCTGCCTGCGCGATCCTTAACTGGCCCGGAGAATGGCAAGATCGAGAGATGTCGAGATGACCACGAAATCGGTTCGTCCCTACCGTGAACCCGCCGGCGGCTGGGGCGCGCTCAAGGCGCTCAGCGAAGCGCTCCTGGTGCAGCGCGTGCCGCTGAAGGGCGCGGCGACGCTGAGCCGGATGAATCAGCCGGAAGGCTTTGATTGTCCCGGCTGCGCCTGGCCCGATCCGAAGCACACCTCCTCGTTCGAATTCTGCGAGAACGGCGGCAAGGCGATCGCGTGGGAGGCGACGTCGAGGCGATGCACGCCCGAATTCTTCGCCGAGCACACCGTCACGGAGCTCGCGAGCTGGAGCGACTACGATCTCGAGATGGTCGGGCGGCTCACGCATCCGATGGCCTATGATGCCGCATCCGACCGCTATCTCCCGGTGGAGTGGAGCGATGCGTTCGACATGATCGGACGTGAGCTCAGGGCCTTGCCGGATCCGAACATGGCGGAGTTCTATACCTCGGGACGGACCTCGAATGAGGCCGCCTTCCTCTATCAGCTCTTCGTGCGCGAATACGGCACCAACAATTTCCCCGACTGCTCGAACATGTGCCATGAGGCGACCAGCGTCGGCCTGCCGCACTCGCTCGGCGTCGGCAAGGGCACCGTGCTGCTGGAGGATTTCGACAAGGCCGACTGCATCTTCATCTTCGGCCAGAATCCGGGCACCAACAGCCCGCGGATGATGACCAGCCTGCGCAATGCGGCCCGCCGCGGCGCCTCCATCATCTCCTTCAATCCGTTCCGCGAGCGGGCGCTGGAGCGTTTCCAGGCACCGCAGAGTCCGGTCGAGATGATCACGCTGTCGTCGACGACGATCAGCTCGAAACTGTTCCAGGTGCGGGTCGGCGGCGACGTCGCCACCCTCAAGGGAATCATGAAGATCCTGGTGGAGGCCGACGAGGCCGCCCAAGCAGCCGAGCAGCCGGAGATCCTCGACTGGGACTTCATTCGCGGTCACACCGTCGGCATCGAGGCGTTGATCGATGATCTCAAGCGCACGCAATGGCCCGACATCGAACGCCAGTCCGGCCTGACCCGCGAGGATATGGAATATGCGGCCGGCGCCTACATGAAGGCGGAGCGCGCCATCCTCGTCTACGGCATGGGCATCACCCAGCACTGGCGCGGCGCGAACAACGTCCAGCAGATCGCCAACCTCGCGCTGTTGCGCGGCAATGTCGGACGCGAAGGCGCCGGCGTCTGCCCGGTTCGCGGCCACTCGAACGTGCAGGGCGACCGCACCGTGGGGATCACAGAGGTTCCCAAGGCGGACTTCCTCGAACTCCTGGAGCAGCGCTTCGGCTTCAAGCCGCCGGCTGCACCGGGACACAATGTGGTGACTGCGCTGGAAGCGATGATCCGCGGCGAGGTGAAGGCCTTCTTCGCGATGGGCGGCAATTTCGCCGCGGCCATTCCGGACTGGCAGGCAACCCAGGCGGCGCTCGGCAAGCTCGATCTGACCGTCCATGTCTCGACCAAGCTCAACCGCAGCCACCTGATCCACGGCCGTGCCGCCCTGATCCTGCCGTGTCTCGGCCGCACCGAGATCGACATCCAGGCATCGGGGCCGCAGTCGATCACGGTGGAGGACTCGATGTCGATGGTGCATGCGTCCGGCGGCCGCAACAAGCCGGCCTCGGAGCATCTCCTCAGCGAGGTCGCGATCATCGCCGGCGTCGCCAGGGCGACGCTGGGCGAGCGCACGGTGGTCGACTGGGACGGCTTCGTTGCCGATTACGACCGCATCCGCGATGCGATCGAGGCGGTGTTCCCGATCTTCCAGGGCTACAATGCCCGCATCCGCGTGCCCGGCGGCTTCCACCTTACCTCGACGGCGCGCGAACGCATCTGGGCGACGCCGTCGGGCAAGGCCAACTTCCTGGTCTTTCCGGGTTGCGGCGAGGATCCACCGCAGAGCGATGACGATTTCCTGTGGCTCACCACCATACGCAGCCACGACCAGTACAACACCACGCTCTATTCGATGTCCGACCGTTACCGTGGCGTGTTCGGCCAGCGCGACGTCGTGTTCCTCAACGAGTATGAGTTGAAGAGGCGGGGCTTGGCCGACGGCGACCGCGTCGACCTCATCACCGCCTCGACCGACGGCGCCGAGCGGATCGTGCGCAACTTCCGCGTCGTGGCCTATTCCTTCCCGACCGGCTGCTGTGCGGCGTACTATCCGGAAACCAATCCGCTGGTGCCGCTCTATGCCCGCGACCCCCTCAGTTTCACTCCGTCATACAAGGGGGTTCCGATCCGTCTGGTGCGCTCGGCCGGACCGGAGCAACAGAGGTAACCGCGGAAAAATTGCGGTCAGGCATTCACACTGAGATCGGACCGCGGCGAATCCGCCGCGACGGACATCGGCAGGGTGAACCAGAAACGGGCGCCGCCCTGCGCGGCGCTGCCCTCGGCGCCGATCCGCCCTCCATGTGCTTCGACGATCGACCGGCAGATGGGAAGTCCCATGCCCATGCCGCTCTCCTTGGTCGTGAAGAAGCTGTCGAAGAGCCGGCCGGCATGTTCGCCGGCGATGCCGGGTCCGTTGTCCTCCACGGAGCAGCACAGCGTGGCCGCGTCCTGCGCGACCGTGCTGATGACGATCCTGCGATCGTCAGATCCCGCCTGTGTCATCGCCTGCACCGCGTTGATGGCCAGATTGACGATCACCTGCTGGAGCTGGGTGCGGTCGCCGAGCACCTGCGGTGCGGCCGGATCAGGCCGGTGCAGGATTGTTACGCTGCGGGATTCCATCTCGTGCCGCAGGAAGAGAAGGGCTTCGCGAACGATCTCGTCAAACGACAGGGAGGCCTGCTCGGGCGCTTTCCGCGAGGCCATGCCGTGAACGCGCGCCACGATGTTTGCGGCGCGCTTTGTATCCACGACGATGTTCTCGATGGTCTTGCGGATCTCGACGATATCCGGAGCCGGCCTGTTCAGCCATCGCAGCCCGGCGGCGCCATTGGTGGCGATGGCGGCGAGGGGCTGGTTGACTTCGTGCGCGATCGAGGCGGTGAGCTCGCCCAGCATCGAGACCCGCGCGGCATGCGCGAACTCGGCCTGCACCTGCTGAAGCTTCTGCTGGGCGCGAACACGCTGTGAGATGTCGATCGTGCCGACCAGGCTGACCTCGAGATCGTTGATGGGGCCGACGCGGGCGGTCGTGAAGAGAACGTCGACGACGCGGCCGTCCCACGTGACCATCTTGGTTTCTTCCTCGAAGTTCGTCTCGCCGCGATAGCGGGACTCCATCGCCCGGCGGAACGTGTCGGGGCGCTCCTTCCAGGTGTCGGCCAGGGAACGTCCGACATAGCCCTCGCTGCCTCCGCCGAACATCTGGATCGCGCGTTCATTGGCCTCCTGGAACGTGAGCGCATCCATGCAGGTCCGCAGGAACTCGGGATGGCTGTCGAAATAGGTGCCGAGATCCTTGACGCCTTCGGCGCGCAGCTTTCGAAACAGCGCGACGAGCCGGCTGGCGTCGAGCTGCCGGAACGCGATCGGCATGCGGCCGAACAGATGGCGGTAGCGCAGCTCGCTCCGCTCCAGCTCGACGTGGGCCTTCTTCAGGGCGGTGATATCCATGATCGCGCCGACGAGCGTCAGCGAAGCGGCCAGAAAAGCGGCAAAAGCGATCGCCGTGAAATTGTCGCCAAGCAGTGAACAGGCGAAGGACAGCAGGGTCAAAACAAGGCTACCCCAAGCCCACAGCAGAATCCGGTCCTGTATTGTCTGGATCGGCAGCAGACGGCGCCACCATCGCTGCGGCTTTACGGGATGAGAGCCATCCAGGCGTTCGAGCGTCATGCGGAAGGTCTAGCGCGCCGCCGAGGGGAGGTCTTTTGTGTTTTCGCAGGCACTTTGCCAAAACGCACGAAGCTGCCGCCGAGCCGCGTGCGACTTTAGGCTATCTCGGCCACGGATATTGTCACGCCGAACCGCCGCTCGAACTCGGCGAGATCGACGACGCCGCGGCGGTGGGTGCCGTCGCCGATCTTGCGGTCGCCGTCCCAGGCCTCGACCTCGAACAGGATGCTCCTCGACTCGACCGCGACGACCCGTGCCGTCGCGCGCACCGTACGGCCGACCGGCGTCGCCGCCAGATGGCGGATATTGACCATCATTCCGACGCTGACATGACCTGCAGGCAGCAACGGCTGAACCGCCGATCCCGCGGCCATCTCCATGTGCAGGATCATCATCGGCGTGCCGTAGACTGCAGGCATGCCCGGCACCGCATGGCCGACCGTCATCTCGCGCGTGACGGTCACCAGTTTTTCCGCCGTCATGCCGGTTGTCACTTTCTCAAGCGGATTCATGGCTCATTCCCGTCTCTGCCTCGGTCTTGGATGGGGTGGATGTTTCGGACCGAGGCTTGCGCCCGGTGAGCCAGTTGCTGAGCCGGTCGAGATAGAGATAGACGACAGGCGTGGTGTACAGCGTCAGGATCTGCGACAGCATCAGGCCGCCGACGATGGTATAGCCGAGCGGCTGGCGCAGCTCCGCACCGGTGCCGGAGCCGATCATCAGCGGCACGCCGCCAAGCAGTGCCGCCATCGTGGTCATCAGGATCGGCCGGAAACGAAGCGTGCAGGCCTGGTAGATCGCCTCCTCGGGGCTCAGCCCATTCTGGCGTTCCACCTCGAGGGCGAAGTCGACCAGCATGATGCCGTTCTTCTTCACGATGCCGATCAGGAGGATGATGCCGATGATCGCGATGACGCTGAGATCCATGTGGACCGCGAGCAGCAGCAACAGCGCGCCGATGCCGGCCGACGGCAGCGTCGACAGGATCGTAATGGGGTGGATCAGGCTCTCATAGAGCACACCAAGGATAATGTAGATCACGATCAGCGCCGCCCCGATCAGGAGCGGCGTGCCCGACAGGGAGGACTGGAACGCCTGGGCGTTGCCCTGGAACGAGGTCGACAGCGAGGCGGGCTTGCCGGTGTCCTTCTCGATCTTCTGGATCGCCGTCACCGCATCGCCCAGCGCGACGCCCGGCTTCAGGTTGAACGAGATCGTCACCGAGGGAAACAGGCTCTGGTGATTGATCAGGATCGGCGCGGGCTTGATGACGCTGTGGACCAGCGTGCTGAGCGGGACCTGCTGGCCGGAGGCCGAGTTCAGATAGATGTCCTTGAGCGCTTCGGGCCCGTACTGGAAGCGTGGATCGACCTCCATCACGACATGGTACTGGTTCAGCGAAGTGAACATGGTCGAGACGATGCGCTGGCCAAAGGCGTCGTCGAGCGCGTTGTCGATCGTCGTGGGCAGGATGCCGAAGCTGGAGGCGACCTCGCGATCGACGGTGACCTCCAGCCGCGGACCGGCATTGGCCTGATCGCTCGCGACATCGGTGATGGCGTCGAGGGCGCGGAGCTTCTCCAGGAAGATCGCCGACCAGTGGGTGAGCTCGTTGGAATCGGCATCCGTCAGCGTGTACTGGTACTGCGTCTTCGAGAGCCGTGCCCCGATCGTGATGTCCTGCGCGGCCTGCATGTAGAGCCTGATGCCCTGGATGTGGGCGAGCTGGGGGCCCAGGCGGTTGATGATCTGGTCCGCACTGGCCCGGCGTTCGGGCTTCGGTTTCAGGACGATGAAGATGCGGCCCTGGTTGAGCGTCGCCGTCGGGCCGCCGGGGCCGATATAGCTTGCCACCGATTGAATTGCCGGATCCTTCAGGAGGATGTTGACGATCGCCTGCTGGCGTTCGGACATCGCGGGGAAGGAGATGTCCTGGGCGGCCTCGGTGATGCCGACGATCTGTCCGGTGTCCTGCTGCGGGAAGAAACCCTTCGGAATGATCACGTAGAGATAGCCGGTCAGCGCGATGGTGGAGAGCATCACGAGCAGCGTGACGAAGCGATGGCGCAGCACGACGCGCAAGCCCCGCGCGTAGAGCGCGAGCAGCGCATCGAAGCCGCGTTCGAACAGCAGATAGATCCGGCCGTGCTTCTTTCGCGATTCGTCCTTCAACAGACGCGCACACATCATCGGCGTCAGGGTGAGCGAGATGACGAGCGAGAGCAGCAGCGAGGTGGTGATGGTGACGGCGAATTCCTGGAACAGCTTGCCGACATAGCCGCCCATCAGGAACAGCGGGATGAACACCGCGATCAGCGACAGCGTGATCGAGACGATCGTGAAGCCGATCTCGGCGGAGCCCTTGAGCGCCGCCTCCAGCGGCGTCATGCCCTGCTCGAGATGGCGCACGATGTTCTCGATGACCACGACGGCATCGTCCACCACGAAGCCGACCGCGATCGACAAGGCCATCAGCGAGAGGTTGTCGAGACTGTAGCCGAGCACATAAAGCACCGCGAACGTCCCGATCAGCGCCAGCGGAACCGTGATCGCCGGGATGACGGTGGCCCAGAAATTCCGCAGGAACAGGAAGATGACCATCACCACCAGGGCGACCGTGAGCATCAGCGTGAACTGAACGTCGGAGACCGCGGCGCGGATGGTGGCGGTGCGATCGGCCGCGATCGTCACCTTGATCGCCGGCGGAACGGAGGCCTGCAGCTGCGGCAGCAGCTTCTTGATGCGGTCGACCGTCTCGATGACGTTGGCGCCGGGAACGCGCTGGACGGCGAGGATGATGGCGGGATCCTTGCCGTACCAGCCGGCCAGGAGGTCGTTTTCGGGCGCCTCGATCGCCGTGCCGACGTCGCGGATCCGCACCGGCGAGCCGTTGCGATAGGCGATGATGAGGTCTTCGTAGGCGGAAGGCTTCAGCAGCTGGTCGTTGGTGTTCAGCGTGTAGGTGACACGCGGGCTGTTGAGCGTGCCCTTGGGCAGGTCGACATTGGCGCCGGCGATGACGGTGCGGACGTCTTCGAGGCCGATGCCGCGGGCGGCGAGCGCCTGCGGATTGACGCGAACGCGGATCGCGGGCTTCTGCTGGCCGCCGATGCCGACGAGGCCGACGCCAGGCACCTGCGAGATCTTCGGCAGCAGGATGTTTTCGGCATAGGCGTCCACCGTCGTCAGCGGCAACGAGTCCGACGTCAGCGCGATCAGCATGATCGGCGTCTCCGCCGGATTCACCTTCCTGATCGTCGGCGGGTAGGGGATGTTCGGTGGCAGGAAGGGGCTGGCGGCGTTGATCGCGGCCAGCACGTCCACCGCCGCGCTGTCCACGGTGCGCGACAGCTCGAACTGCACCGTGAGCTGGGCGACGCCGAGCGCACTGGACGAGGTGAGCTGGGTGATGCCCGGAATCTGGCTGAGCTGCTGCTCGAGCGGCGTTGCGAGGGATGAGGCGATGGTGCCGGGATCGGCGCCGGGCAATTGCGCCGAGATCTGGATCGTCGGGTAATTGACGTTCGGCAGCGCTCCGACCGGCAGCAGCGGATAGGCCGCAAGGCCGAGCAGCAGCAGGCCGGCCATCAGCAGCGCGGTTGCAATCGGTCGCAGGATGAAGGGCGCGGAGAGGTTCATGGAAGCGCGTCCTGCACGGCGCTCTGCAGGTCGGCTTCGCGCGCAGCTTTGCCATGCAACTCCCGGACGCGGCTACCTTCCGTCAGCCGATACTGGCCGTCGACCACGACGACGTCGCCCGACTTCAGCCCCTGGTCGATCAGCGCCTGGCCGTCGCTGATCTGCGCGACGTGGACGGGACGCAAGGCCGCGGTCTGGTCGGGAGATACGACATAGACATAGCTGCCGTTCGGCCCCTGCTGCACGGCCGAGCCGGCGACAGTGAGCGCGTTCTTCTGAACCTCGAGCAGCAGGCGCGCGTTCACCAGCTGGCCCGGCCACAGCCGATGCTCGTGGTTCGGAAACACCGCCTTGAGCTGGACGGTGCCGGTCGTGCCCGCGATCTCGTTGTTGACCAGCAGCAGCGTGCCCTCGTCGAGCTTCATCTTGTTGTCCTGGCTGTAGGCGATGACCTTCAGCTCTCCCTTTGCGGCGTGCTGCTGGATCACGGGCAGGTCGGTCTGCGGCAGGGTGAACAGCAGCGAGATCGGCTCGATCTGCGTGACGACGACGAGACCGTTGGGATCGGTCGGATGAATGACGTTGCCGACGTCGATCTGGCGAACGCCGGTGATGCCTGGAATCGCCGATGTCAGGCGCGTGTAGCTGAGCTGGACGTTGGCCTCGTCGATCTGGGCCTGGTCCGCCTTCACTGCGGCCTTGAGCTGCGCCACCTGCGCCGTCTGCGTCTCGATCAGTTGCGGGGTCGCATAGCCCTTGTCGCCGAGCTGGTTGTAGCGTGCGAGATTGGCCTCGGCATTGGCGAGCTGCGCCTGGTCCCTGTCGCGATTGGCGGTCAGCTGCTCGATCTGTGCTTCGTAAGGGCGCGGGTCGATCTGGGCGAGCAGGTCGCCGGACTTGACCGTCTGTCCTTCGGTGAAGGCGATCTTGACGATCTGTCCCTGAATCTGGCTGCGCACGACGTCGGTGTTGTAGGCGATCACCGTGCCGATGCCGCGCAGATAGATCGGGACGTCCTTGCCGGAGACGGTGGCGGCGACCACCGGCACGACGACGGGCACCGGCGCGGCGGCGACCGCCGGCTTCTGGTCGCGGCTGAAGAACCAGAGAGTTCCGCCGATCAGGATCGCGGCGAGAGCGACGAGTGCAAGGGTGAGGTTCCGCTTCACAATGATGTCCTTGTTGATCTCAGGGATTGCCGGAGCTGTTACCTGACGTCGTGCCGCCCATGGACGTGGGGCCGGGCACCGGCACGGATGGACTGATTCCGGCACCGCCGAGCTCGGTGGACCCGAGCGGAATCCCGACGCGTCCGATCGTCGATGTCTGGGGAGGCAGGGCCGACGGCGTCGTCGTGCCGCTCTGGCACGCGAGCGACGAGCTTCCGGAGAGCCCGCCGCCGTCGAACGGGGCGCCTGACGATCCGGCATTGCCCGATGGCGCGCAGTTCGTCATGCCCAGCGAAGGATTGATCGGGGATATGCCGGGCGTTGCGATTTCGGTCGAGCCGAGTGGAATGCCTTCAGGCCGCGTCGCGCCGAGGTTGAGCGGCGAGGTCGCGGACATGCCGACGGAGGGCGGCGTCGTCGGCAGCGTCATTTGCGCATCTGCCGCAGCCGGCATCAGCCATATCAGGCCAGTTGCGAGCGCCGCGCGCAGATGCATCGATGCGAGCCGGCGGCATCCGAACCTGTTCGATGAGGGCTGTTCTCGCATGGGCTGCTCCGGAGTCTTTCATTTGCGCGGGACGATAGGGAGCGGCCGGCGACCCGGTATTTCCTGAAAGCACGTCCCGCTGTCTCACCGCACGATCGGGAAGCATCTCCCTCATTGTGACTGCTTTTGCAGCAGCAGCGTTGCCTCGGACAGCTCCCGGCGGCACCTGGCGATGTCTCTGGAGCGGTCCGCGGCACGCGCACGATCGAGCGCATCGAGCGCGAGCCGAAGCTGCGCTCCGCTCGCGCCCTCAGCCTCCGCCAGCGATCGCGGCGTGGGCTGATGACTGCGCAGCGCACTGAGGCTCTCCGGGCCCCAGCCATGCGCGCCGGCATTCTTCTCGATGGCGGCGTCCAGCTTTGCCTGGACATGTCCGATTGAAGCCTCGCAGGACGCTGCATGAACCGGAGAGGCCGCATCCACGAGGATTATCATGGCAGCTGCAATCGGGATGAGTGAATTCGATGTCATTGTCGATCCTCTCGTGTCGATGGTTGAACGTCGGTCTCGAATGACAGAACCGATACGAGCCGTCTTTCGCTTACGAACGTCAGCCGCCCTGCACGCGCGCGAGGTCGTGCCATCAGAGAAACCGGACTTGAGCGGGATCCGAGCCGCGGCGGACTTGCCGGCGTGCGAAGTGGCAAGCGCCGTTGTTTGCCGAAATACGCAAGGGAGCGACGAACCTAGTGTCGCGTCATTCCAACCCCGGAGTGATCCCGACATGAAACCCCTCAACGCTGGCCTCGCCCTCGCTGCCGCCCTCTCCCTGTTCGCGACCGTCCCGGCGCGCGCGGAACCCCCGAAGAACATCGTCCTGGTGCACGGAGCCTGGGTCGATGCGTCGGGCTGGAAGCCGGTCTACGAGATCCTGACCAAGGAAGGCTTCCGCGTGACGATGGTGCAGGAGCCCGAAACCTCGTTCGCCGACGACGTCACCGCGGCGAAGCGGATTCTCGATCTCCAGGACGGCCCGACGCTCCTCGTCGGTCACAGCTATGGCGGCTCGATCATCACCGAGGCCGGCGTCCATCCCAACGTCGTCGGCCTCGTCTACGTCGCCGCACACGCGCCCGACGTCGGCGAGGATGAATCGGCGCTGGGCAAGAAGACGCCGAGCGTGCTCGGCAAGACCGAGGGCGTCATCAAGGTCACGCCCGACAAGTTCACCTATCTCGATCCCGTGCAGTTCCCGAAACTGTTCGCGCCCGATCTGCCGCGCGAGCGGGCCGAGTTCGTTGCGCGCTCCCAGGTCCTGGCGGCGACCCAGGTGTTCAGCACGCCGCTGACCGCGGCTGCGTGGAAGACCAAGCCGAGCTGGGGCATCGTTGCCGGCAGCGACCAGATCATCAATCCGGATCTCGAGCGCTGGTACTACGAGCGCGCCAAGAGCCAGACCACCGTGATCCCCGGCGCCAGCCACTCCGTCTACGAGTCGCATCCGAAGGAAGTGGCTGCCGTCATCACTCGCGCTGCACGCAGCATCGATCAACCGGCCACGCGCTGACGATGTGTTTTTGCCGGTCCTGACGCACGGCCGGCAGAAGGAAGGACGGCGGGAGAGACAGCACTCCCGCCGGTCCGACTGTCCCATCAGGAGGATTCCGTGAGCACCAACTGGCAGAACAACCGCGCCGCGCGCGATGCGCGCATCGCGGCCGGCGCGGGGTTTGCGCGCGGCAAGGTCGTGGAGGCGAGCGACGCCACGCGCCTGCTGGAGGCCGTGATCAGGTCAGGCGACCGGGTTTGCCTCGAGGGTGACAACCAGAAGCAGGCCGATCTGCTCAGCCGCGCGCTTCTCGCCGTCGATCTCGCGAGGGTCAACGATCTGCACATGGTGCAGTCGGGCGTCGTTCTTCCCGAGCATCTTGACCTGTTCGACCGCGGCGTCGCCAGGCGCCTCGACTATGCCTATTCCGGGCCGCAATCGGCGCGCATCGCCCGCATGCTGTTCGGCGGCAAGATCGAGCTCGGCGCGGTTCACACCTATCTCGAATTGTTCGCCCGCTATTTCATCGACCTGACGCCGCAGGTCGCGTTGATCGCCGCCGTCAGCGCCGACCGCGAAGGCAATCTCTACACTGGACCCAACACCGAGGACACGCCGACCGTGGTGGAGGCGACCGCCTTCAAGGACGGCATCGTGATCGCGCAGGTCAACGAGATCGTCGAGACGGTGCCGCGTGTCGACATCCCGGCGGACCGCGTCCACTTCATCGTCAAGTCCGACAAACCGTTCTTCGTCGAGCCGCTGTTCACGCGCGATCCGGCCGCGATCACCGAGGGACAGATCCTGACCGCGATGCTCGCGATCAAGGGCATCTACGCGCCCTATGGCGTGCAGCGGCTCAATCACGGCATCGGCTTCAGCACGGCCGCGATCGAGCTCCTGCTGCCGACCTTCGGCGAGCGCCTTGGGCTGAAGGGTAGCATCGCAACCCATTTTGCGCTGAACCCGCATCCCGCGCTGATTCCGGCGATCGAGTCCGGCTGGGTGCGGCAGATCCACTCGTTCGGCTCGGAGGTCGGCATGGATGACTACATCCGCGCCCGGTCCGACGTGTATTTCACCGGTCCTGACGGCTCGCTGCGCTCCAATCGCGCCTTCTGCCAGACCGCCGGCCTCTATGCCTGCGACATGTTCATCGGCTCCACGTTGCAGATCGATCTGCAGGGAAATTCGTCGACCGTCACCACCTCGCGCATTGCGGGCTTCGGCGGTGCGCCGAACATGGGCGCGGATGCCCGCGGCCGCCGTCATCCGAGCGAGCCCTGGCTCAAAGCCGGAGCCGAGGCCGACCCCGATGGCGCGGCCCTGATGCGCCGCGGCCGCAAGCTGGTTGTGCAGATCGGCGAGACGTTCGGGGACAAGAACGTGCCGCTGTTCGTCGAGAAGCTCGACGCCATCGAGCTCGCGGAGAAGCTGAACCTCGAGCTCGCGCCGATCATGATCTATGGCGATGACGTCACGCACATCGTCACCGAGGAGGGCGTGGCCAACCTTCTGCTATGCCGTACCGCGCAGGAGCGCGAGCAGGCCATCCGCGGTGTCGCGGGCTATACCGATGTCGGCCGCGGACGGGATCGCAACATGGTCGCGCAGTTGCGCGAGCGCGGGGTGATCCGCCGCCCGGAGGATCTCGGCATCAATCCGCTCGATGCGGATCGCAGCCTGCTGGCGGCGCGCTCGATCAAGGATCTTGTGCGCTGGTCGGGCGGCCTCTACGCGCCGCCGTCGAAATTCAGGAACTGGTGAGGACGGGCCATGGAAGATCTCAGGTTTCAGCACAGGGTTCGCGCACGGGCCGGCGGCATCAGGAAGAGCGCGATCGTCGGCGTGGTCGCTTCGGGCAATCTCGAAGTGCTGGTGGAGCGCGTGCTGCCCGATGCGGAATGCGCCCTCGACATCAAGACCGCAGCGACTGGCTTCGGCGAGGTGTGGACCGCCGTGATCGGCGATTTCGTCGAGCGCTATTCGCCCGGCGGCTTAAGATTCTCGATCAACGACGGCGGCGCGCGCCCCGATACGGTCTCGCTGCGGCTGGCGCAGGCAGTGCGATTGATCGCGGAGAACGGCCAATGACCGCGCCGCTCAAGGACATCACCCCGGCCGAACGCGCCCGCGGCACCAGCTTCTACGAGGCATCGGCCCGGACGCGGCTGGAGCTGCTGCTCGATGCCGGCAGCTTCGTCGAGTTCATCGAGCCGGAGCAGCGCGAGGTCAGTCCGCACCTGAAGATATTCGATCTTCCCGAGCAGTTCGACGACGGCATCGTCGTCGGTCACGGCCGCCTCGACGGTTCGCCGGTGTTCGTTGCCGCGCAGGAGGGCCGCTTCATGGGCGGCGCCTTTGGCGAGGTGCACGGCGCCAAGCTGACCGGGCTGCTCCGCGCGGCGCGCCAGATCGGCTCGATCCCCGTCCTGATCCTGTTCGACACCGGCGGCGTCCGGTTGCAGGAAGCCAATGCCGGCGAGCTCGCCATCGCCGAGATCATGCGGGCGGTGATGGAGGCGCGCAATGCCGGCGTGAAGGTGATCGGCCTGATCGGCGGCAGGTCCGGATGCTATGGCGGCGGTGGCTTGATCGCAGGCTGCTGCTCCGCGCTTGCCGTCTCGGAGCCCGGGCGCATCGCGGTATCGGGCCCCGAGGTGATCGAGACCAATCGCGGCGTCGAGGAGTTCGACTCCCGCGACCGCGCGCTGGTCTGGCGCACCATGGGCGGCAAGCATCGCCGCCTGCTCGGCGCTGCCGACGTCTTTGCCGATGACAATGTGCAGGATTTCCGCGAGGCCGCGCTGGAGCTGCTGGGTGTGGTCGGACCTTTCGGTCTCGACAGCCTGAAGGCCGAGCAGGAGCGGCTTGCCGACCGGTTGCGCCGCTTCGGCGCCTGCGAGGATGCCGTCGACATCTGGACGACGGAAGGCATCGCACATGCTGAAACGGTTCCGGAGCTGCCGGCCGATCAGTTCATTGCGCTTGCTGACAGGATCGGGAGGACCAGCCGTGACGCTCGATGATATCATCACTTCGCTGTTCCCTGACGGCCATGAGGTCCGGAACGACAAAGGGGTCCTTCTCGGCTCGGCGACGTTGCGATCCGGCGACACAATGCTCGTCCTCGGTGTCGCTGATAGGACCGCGCTGGGTGTCGACGAGGCAATCAGATTGTCCGGTCATGTGCTCCGGTCGATCGGCCGGGACAGCGGTCCGATCCTGGTGCTCGTCGACAGCGACAGCCAGCGCATGAGCAAGCGCGATGAGCTGCTCGGGCTGAACGAATTCCTCGCGCATCTCGCCAAGGTATTGATCCACGCGGACATGAACGGCCGGCCGACGATCGGCCTTCTCTACGGTCATTCGGCGGCGGGCGCGCTGCTTGCGACGGGCCTTGCAACGCGCGTGCTGATCGGATTGCCGGGGGCGGCCCCTGCGGTGATGGACCTGCCGTCGATGGCGAAGGTCACCAAGCTGTCGATGGAAGCGCTGGAGGAGAAGGCGAAGTCGACGCCGGTGTTCGCTCCGGGACTGTCCAATCTCGCGCAGATGGGCGCGGTTCACATGACATGGAGCCATGCCACCTCCCTCGCCGATCAGCTGGAGGCGCTGCTGGCCGATATGCCGGCCGCGCGGGACCGGCGGGATGCGCTCGGCAAGGCGCGTGGCGGCCGACTCAAGACTGCCGAGATCGCGGAGCGTGTTCGTGACCTCGCCCTGCAAGCACGCTGAGCGTCCACCGGGTCGTCACGACCTCGTCTTCGTCAGCCCGGCAGGGTGGCGCACGATGCTGGACGCACGCGGCGATCTCGCAACCGATGCGCTGGTCGCGCGCTGGCCCAAAATGCGATGGCCGACCATCAGGCGCCGCGCCTTGCCAGGCGAGACAAAGGGGCTCGCTTTAGGCTTGCCCCTGCCGCCCTCGGCCGGCAAGAAGCGGATCTCCCTCCTGGTTGATAACGACCACGTCACCTCCGTCGAGCGGCCGCCATTGCTGCGGCAGGCGCGGGCTTACGCTCCGCGCAACTGGTGGCCGACGCTCGACCGGCTCGACGCGCTGGCGCGACGCGATGCGGTGGATGCGCGCGCCTTCGGCAGCCTGGCCTGGCAGTCGCTGACCGGGCTCGACTACGTGACCACTCGTTCCGATCTCGATGTCCTGTTCGAGTTTCGAACCGAGACCGACATCGATCGCCTCGTCGCCGATGTCGCCGCGATCGAGGCCGATGTGCCGATGCGGCTTGATGGTGAGCTGATGGGGGCCGACGGCGCCGCGGTCAACTGGCGCGAGTTTCACGGCGGCGCGAGCGAGCTTCTGGTCAAGAGCATCGACAGCGTTGGGCTGCTCGGCAGGCATCAGTTCATTTCGGGAGCGATGGCATCATGATCACCACAGCCGCGAGAGGTGTGGAACGGACGGAGTTGCGCCGAGCGCAGATCGCGCCCGATGTCTCCGCGATCGGCGCTGTCGCCTCGGACTGCCTCGTCAAGGAGCTGGAAACCTGGCCGAAGCCGGGGCTGGTAAGCCACGTCGACAACGGCAGTCACGATGACATGGATGCGGGCACGTTTCGCCGCAGCGCTGTGGCGATCAGGCCTTATCTGCAACGCCTGGCCGATGCGGGCGCGCTTGGCTGCGGCATGGGCCGGCTGCGGATCATCGGCCTCGAGGCGGAGCGCGCCATGTTCGCGGCAACGTCGGGGGTCAACACGCATCGTGGCGCGATCTTCGGGCTCGGCCTGCTGTGCGCGGCGGCCGGCGCGAGAGCCGGTGGATTGGCCGATCCCCGGCTTCCGCTTGGCGATGTCGTGACGCGCCTGTGGGGCGACAGCATCCTCGACGGTCCGGTGCTGCTGCACAGCCATGGCAGCGCGGCCCGCCGCCGCTTTCGCGCCGGCGGTGCGCGTATCGAGGCTGCGTCAGGATTTCCGAGTATCTACAGAATCGGCTTGCCCGCCTTGCGGAGGGCAATGTCTGTCGTGCCGCAAGACACGGAAGCCGCACGGGTCGAGGCGTGCTTCGCCCTGATCGCAACCGTCGAAGACACCAACCTCCTGCATCGCGGCGGGCTCGATGGCCTTCGCTTTGCGCATGACGCCGCGCGTCGCTTCATTGCTTCGGGCGGCGCCTGCGCGCCCGGCTGGCGCGCACGGGCGCAATCGATCCACGAGAGCTTCGTCGCCCGCCGTCTCAGTCCGGGCGGATCGGCCGATCTGCTTGCCATGACGCTCTTCGTCGACGCCCATGAGAGGCCGACCTCATGACGTCGAATGTCATCCTGATGGCGCTGGTGCCGGTCTTCTTCGTCCTGCTGCTGGGGTACGGCGCCGGCAGATTTCGCATCGTCGACAACGGTCACGTCGAAGGTCTCAACGCGCTTGTGATGGATTTCGCCCTGCCGGCCTCGCTGTTCGCCGCAACCGCATCGGCCCCGCGCGATGGGATCACCGGGCAGGCTCCGGTCTTCCTGGTGTTCGGCGTGACGATGCTGGTCATCTATGCCGGCTGGTACTGGTTCGAGCGCAGCTTCTTTGCGGTGACGAGGTCCGACGCATCGGTGCAGGCTCTGACGGTCGGCTTTCCAAATCTTGCCGGCGTTGGTCTCCCGATCCTGTCGACCGTACTCGGGCCGACAGGCGTCGTCCCGGTCGCCGTTGCGCTCGCAACCGGCTCGATCCTTGTCAGCCCCTTGACCCTCGTGATCGTCGAGATGAGCGCCGCCAAGACCCGCGGCGCCGATGCGCCGTCGCATCCGGTCCTGATGGCGGTGCGGCGCGCGCTCATCAAGCCGGTGGTGTGGGCGCCGGCGCTCGGCGTCGTGCTGTCGTTGTCCGGCATGAATCTCGATCCACTTGTCCATGCCTGTCTCACCCTGATCGGGAGCGCGGCTGCAGGCGTTGCGCTGTTCCTGACCGGCCTCGTTCTGTCTGCCCAGTCGCTCCGCCTGAATTGGAGAGTGGTTGCCGCAACGGGAGCTGCTGACGTCTTGCGTCCGCTGGTGGCGGTCGGCATCGTCTACGGCTTGCACCTTCCGCCCGATGCCGCGAAGACGGCGATTCTGCTCGCGGCGTTGCCGTCGGGCTTCTTCGGCATTCTGTTTGCCGTCAACTACCGGCTGGACTCCGCGACGATCGGCTCCATGGTCATCGCCAGCACTGGTTTCAGCATCGTGACCCTCGCGATTGCGATCGCGATGCTCTCTCCCCATTAGGCCGCAGCCATGACACTCGCGATCCTGTGCTCGGGACAAGGCAGGCAGCACCGGGAGATGTTCGCCCTCACCGGCGATGCGCCGGAAGCTGAGCGCCTGTTTGCGCACGCGGCGACATTGCTCGGTGGCGGGGATCCGCGCGAATTCGTGCGCCGCGAACCCGACGAGGCCCTGCACCGCAATCGCGCCGGCCAGATTCTGTGTACTTTGCAGGCGCTCGCAGCGATGGCCGCACTCGGCGATGCCATTCCGCGCGGCGCGATCATTGCCGGCTACAGTGTCGGCGAGGTCGCGGCCTGGGGCGTCGGCGGCCTGTTCGACGCGATCCTCACGCTCGACCTCGTCGCGCGCCGGGCTGAGGCCATGGATGCGGCGACGCATGCCGGCGATGGGCTGATCTTCGTCCGCGGCCTTACGCGAGAGCAGGCCGGTCGCCTTTGCGGGCGCCACGGTGCAGCGATCGCCATCGTCAATCCGGGCGATGCCTTTGTCATCGGTGGTGGCCGGGAGGCATTGAACCAGATCGCCGCAGACGCGGGGGCAATGCACGGCGCAAGGATCGTCGCTTTGCCGGTCGAGGTTGCCTCCCACACCCAGCGTCTAGCCGGCGCATCCGTCGCATTTCGCGAGACCTTAAATATGGCGCCGGTGTCGTTCCCGTCGCGGAACGGTGCGCGCATTCTGAGCGGAATCGATGCCGCTCCGGTCGTCTCGCGCGAAACCGGTCTCGACAAGCTCGCCGCGCAGATCTCGCAAACCGTGCAATGGGCCGATTGCCTGCAAGCCTGTGTCGAGGCGGGTGCGACGGGTTTCTTGGAGCTCGGCCCGGGACATGCACTGAGCGGCATGGCCGCGGAAATCGCCCCCACGCTTCCAGCGCGCTCGCTGGACGATTTCCGAAGTCTTCAGGGCGTCCGCAGCTGGCTCATGCGCCACCTCAGCTCCTAGAGCCGGCAAGTCCCGAAGCGATGATACGGTCGATCGCGTCGTGGCTGTCGAAAAAAAGGGGGCCGTCCTTTGGGGGAGGACGGCCCCTAAAATGCTCGTTGCCCAGGGAGGAGGAAGGCTCGAGCCGTGACTTGGGGGTCTTAAGTCACGTAACACGCACATCATCGCCGATCCCGCAGCCGGCGTATTTCACGAACCCCTGCTGTTTCTCATTTCGCATGATTCACGAGAGGTCCACGCCCAGCACGCGCGACATGGCCTTGTGCGCCGACGCGGGATCGCTGTCCGAGCGGCTGGACGAAGCGGACGCGTTCCGCACGGCGCTCCGCCAGCGCGCGGGCGTGTCACCCGTCATGCGCTTGAACACGGTCGAGAAGTGCGCCTGCGTGCAGAAGCCGACGGCCAGCGCCACCTCGGCCAAAGGCGTGTCCGAGCTCGATAGCATCGATTTGGCGCGTTCGACGCGCTCGTGCAGCAGGTACTCCCGCGGTCGGTAGCCCGTAGCGACACGAAACTGGGCCGCGAAGTGCATGCGGGACAGTCCCGCGACCTTGGCCAATTGGGACAGGCTGATGCAGCGCTCGAAATGTGCCCCGACATACTCCTCGACGCGCCGCAGCCGCCATTTCGCCAGCGCGTTGACTTTCGTGTGCGGACGCTCGTGCCGGGCAACGTGCATGGCCAGCGTCCGGCCGATGCAGCGGGCAAATTCGCGGTCGGCCAGATGGCCATGTTCGGTGAGCGCCTTCGCGAGCTGCTCGGCGAAGGGGTCGCGGAGCAGAAGGAGGTCGTTGAAAATCTCGGACGAGGCGGGAACCGCGCCGGGGCGCGGGCATGGAAAATAGACGCTGGCGGCGGGGTGGAAATGCAGGAAATCGTACGGCGCGGAGAACAACGCGCAGAGCTGCTGCGACGGCGCGCCGACATAGAGCGTGCCTGCCGGCATGATGCCGTCGAAGATGGTGCGACGGCCTCTGCTCAATTTGAGGGGGGTCGTCTTCAAGGCGATGGCGAGGAAGTATCGGTCGCAAGGCGTCGTCGCTTCTTCCTGCCTTATGTCTGCTTGCGTGCAGACCCAGCGCGAGATCGTGATGTCCTCTGGCGGCGTGCCGGCGTGTTGGCCGGGCTGACGCCATCTTCGCTCGCACGGAATTGCGCGTGCCCCGAGCGGGGAATCGGGTTCATGACGGTTGGGTTGAGAGGGCGACCAGGCGCCGGCCGCTTGCAGATCAGTGAACATCGTTCGTCCCGTGTCCTGGATTCTGCTGCCGCTGTCGGCTCGCAGAATGCAATTGGCTCATGCTCGAACGATAAGTCTGAAGCTGTCGCAAGGCTCGTTACGGATGCTTAAAGGGTGTTAGATGTTGCAAGTGCGCAGACTGCGACCGGGTGTCGCAAATGCTTCAATTGGATCAAAGCGATCAAGCACTTGGGACGAGCGCCCGGTGTTAGCGGGCGACGCGAACCGAAGAGACGCGAGGTGCGTCTCGCCCAATGTCAGGTGGCTCGTCAGCCTCAGGGCAGGCGCGGCGAGGCGTCGATGCCGGGCGTGAGGCCGGGTGCGATCTTCTCCGCCGGCGGAACCGCAGGTTCGCGTGTGTAGGGAAGCGTTTCAATCTCGGGGCGCTGCTGCGATGTCGTCTGCAGGCAATCGGGGCGGGGCGGACGTCCAGCGCCGAACAGATCGAAGACGGGATCGACGAAGCTCGCGCGGAACCGGTCGAACGAGGTTTGTCCGGCGCCCTCGGACGGCTGCCGGATCGTCACCGTCGCTGTCATGCCGGAGACGAGCGGCACATCCGGCGGCACCGTGTCGATGGCGAGGCGAACCGGTACACGCTGTGCCAGCCGCACCCAGGTGTAGATCGGATCGACGTTGGGCAGGCCTTGCGTGCCTACGGCCGCGTTCGACACGCTGATGCCGCGCGTCACGGTCTTCACATGCCCGAGGATCGGCCTGGGATAGCCGACCAGATGCGCTTCGGCACGATCGCCGACGCAGACCCGCGCCATCTTGGTCTCCTCGAAATAACCGTCGATCCAGAAGCTGTTGGAGTCGATGACGGAAATGTTGCTGACGCCGGTGACGGCGTAGTCGCCCGCACGCAGCAGCAGATTGGTGACGTAGCCGTCGACCGGACTGATCACGCTGGTGCGCTTCAGGTTCAGCTCTGCCTGCGCGAGCTGGTGCGCCGCCGACTCGTAGGCAGCCTTCGCCTGCGCCGCATTGCCGGCATAGATCTGCTGCTCTTCGGGTGTCGTCGCAAGGTCGGACAGATGCTGGCGCCGCTCGTACTCGGCCTGCTTCACCACGAGGTCCGCGGCCCGCTGGTCCATCAGCGCCTTGTCGACGCGGACGGCGACCTCGAAGTCGAAGGGATCGATCACGTAGAGGACGTCGCCTTTGTGGACGAACTGGTTGTCGGCCACCCTCAGCTCCACGATCTTGCCCGCAACCTGCGGCGCGACGTTGGCGACCTGGACACGGACACTGCCGTTCCGCGTCCAGGGCGCGGTGACGTAGTACTGCCAGGTCGCAACCGCGATCAGGACCGCGACCAGTGCGATGCCGAGGGTCGCAAGATGCTTGCCGGCATCGCGGACGAAACGGACCACCGCGACGTCCATGACTCATTTCTCCCTAGAAGAACATTGCGAGCAGGCCGAACATCGCAATGTAGAGACTGAGCTCGGCCAGCGAGGGGTTGCTGAACAATCTTGCGAATCCGACCAAGCGCAGCAGCGGACGGAGCAGCAGGAACGCAAGCAGCGCGATTGCCGCATAGGTGACGATGGGGGCGATGAGCACGCCGCCGACGACCAGCTCCCGATAGGTGTTCGTCATGGCCGTTCGCCCCGGTTTTCAGGCTGTGACGGTGCGAATGCGCCGCTCGCTGCGATCAGGATGGCGATGGCCGAATTGGCGGACAGGTTGCTTCGCACCGCCGCCTCGCGGAGCACGTCGGCAGAAGCGAGGATGGCGCCGCCGTTCCGCTGCGCGAGGGCCTCTCGCGCGTCCTGAGCCGCTTCGGCGAGCGGCCCCAGTCGCAGCCGGTCCAGTTCGGCGCGGCAGCGCCGCAGGGCTTCGGCCTGGCCGAAACAGCGCATCGCCTTGGCCGTGATCTGACCATCGAGAGGCAAGGCGCCGTTCGCGGTCAGGATCTGTTCGATCCGGGCCGCGTCGCGAAACGCGGCTTCTTCCGGCGCGAGGTGTCGGGTTCGTCCGCGATCGAGATGGTCCAGCTCGCGCCTGGCCTCTCCCAGCAGCAGCCGAACCCGCCGGTCGCCGGACAGGGGAGGCAGCAGCATCTGCGCCGCGAACACGAGCACCGCCGACAGGCAGGCAAAGAGGCTCGTCACCAGGAACACCTCGGGATCGTAGCTCTGCGGATTGGTCGGTACGAGGACGGCGATCGTGAACACCAGGACGAGACGGCCGAGCGACGACAGCGTCGGGTTCGGCAATGAGATCAGCAACGCGAGGCCGATGACGACGGGCGCAAGACCGATCGCCAGCAATTGAAATTCGGACACGCCGTTGAAGACGAGGTATTTCAGCATGCCGGCCAGCGCGCAGGCGATCGGCATCGCCGTCAACGTCACCAGCGTGAAGCTGCGTGGCGCTGGCGTCGTCGAGCCAAGACCGATGATCACCGCCACGAGCGAGAGGCAGAGCTCGGTGCTCGGCCAGCCTGTCAGCACGAAGAAGACCGCGATCAGCGTGAACGAGATCGCGGCCCGCGCGCCGGTTTCCGCCGCGATGCGGCGCGAGCGATAGAGCGGGGCGCGCCATGCATGGGACGGCCGCGTCCCTTCACGCAGCGCGTCGAGGCTGCTGCGGACCTGCGCGTTCTTTCGGCCGATCTCGGTCTGGAGCCAGGATCGGGACATCGCCATCAGTCCGGCTGTATCCGGGGTGGCGGCGGGGAGCGCTGCGAGCATGCGGCCGAGCGAGAGCGCGCTGACGAGGTCGACCAGCGCGGCGCGCGCAGCTTCGGTCCTTGCCGTGCCGATGCTGGATTCCGTCGCAAGGCTGGCGATCTCCGGACGCAGTGCCGCGATGTCATGCAACAGGCTCGCCGCAGCCGGCGCGGAGGCGCGCTCGGCGCCTTGTGCGAGGTCCGCGGCCCGGTGGTACAGCGCCTCGATGCGGCTTGCCAGCACCGGATGGTAGTTCGGCGCGGCCAAAAACTCGTTCACAAGCGCCACTGCAAGGACGCCGATGCCGATGGCGGCGCCGCGTGCGACGCCGGCCGGGAACACCTGGAGCGGCGTGTCGATCTGCTGGATATCGACCAGGGCGACGGTGATGCAGCAGAGCGCCGCTGCATAGGCGCGATTGCCGTCCAGCATCCCGGCGACATAGACGCAGAGCCCGACCCAGATGCCGAGCACCGCGAGCAGGAGACCGTCGGTCTGGGAAAACAGGCCCGCGATTGCGATCGATGCGGCAACGCCGATGGCGGTTGCGAGCAGCCGGTAGCCGGCCTTCTCCATGCCCTGACCGCGTGTCGGCAATGCAAGGACGGCCACGGTGAGGGCGGACGACGACGGCGAGTCGAGTTCGAGCCAGAAACTGACATAGAGCGCGAGCAGCATCGCCAGCCAGACGCGCAACGCGAAGGCCCAGGAGCTCGCCGGAACGCCGGCGAAGACCAGCGGGCGCGGCGCGGCAGCACTGGTGGCGTTCACTGGCATGTTTCCCCATCCGCTTCGGCAGAGCGTGCCCGCCCTGCCGATATCGACAATATCGACGGCGACTATGAGGTTGGCCGGGCCTGCCGGTATTTCCGGTCCACCAACCCGGTTGCCAGAATGCACGCTTGGGGGACGAGGGTGCCGCGCGAGCGAGGGACGGATGGATTACGGCGCTGCGCCGTAGCCTGCCAGCGCGTTCTCGAGACAGCGGATGATCTCGTCGCCGCTGGAAGGCTTGCCGAGAAAGCAATGCGCGCCGGCGGCCATCACGCGCTGACGCACGGCTTCGCTTGGAAATGCGGTCATGAAGATGATCGGGAAGCGGCGGCCGGACGCGATCAATTGCGCCTGCAATTCATCGCCGGTGATCACAGGCATCTGGATGTCGGCGATCATGCATGCCGGATCGTCTCCCGGTGCATGCCGCAGGAAGTCGACGCCGGACTCGTAGGCATCGGCCTCGTAGCCAAGCGAGCGAACCAGGCTCGCAAGCGAAGTGCGAACGCCCTCATCGTCGTCCACAATCGCAATCACGGGGGTTTTGGCCATTCGCGCACAATCCTGACCGCGGTGTTCCGCAAGGCAAGGAGGATATCTCCCGTTGCGCGGCCGATGACGCCTTATGCACCCTGGGGTGGGCCCGCCGGAATTATACTCAGGTTTGGTCCGTAGACCTGCGGGTTTGGGAAACCCCGAGCGCCTCGGCCTTGCGAACGAGGTCGGCCAGTGACCTAACCCCCATCTTTCGCATGACGTTCCCGCGGTGGATCTTGACCGTGATCTCGCTGAGGCCGATCAGGGCGGCGACCTGCTTGTTCATCAGGCCGGCGGTGACATGGCCCATCACCTCGCGCTCGCGCGCCGTCAGGGTCTCGTATTGGGCCCGGATGTCGTCCTTGGTCGCGGCTTCGGCGCGGTGCAGCGCATCGCGCTCGAGCGCCGCCGTCACGGCGTCGAGCATGTCCTGGTCGCGGAACGGCTTGGAGAGGAAGTCCACGGCGCCGGCCTTCATGGCACGCACCGACATCGGAATGTCGCCATGGCCGGTCATGAAGATGATCGGATAGCTGATGCCCTGCCGGACGAGCTGGCCCTGCAGATCGAGCCCGCTCACGCCCGGAAGACGGACGTCCAGCACGATGCAGCCGGGGCGGTCGGGCAGCGAGCTGCCGAGCAGTTCGGCGGGCGAGCCGAACAGCCGCGTCTCGAGGCCGACGGATCGGAACAGGCTGTCGAGTGAGGCGCGGATGCCCGCATCGTCATCGACGATGATGACGATCGCGCTGGAGGGAGGCGCCGGCGGTTGGGCCTGGTTTTGTCGTGTCATGGCAGGGCGTGTTCTTGGCTAAATGGCAGTGTCAGGTGGAATGTCGCGCCCGAACCCGGGGTGCTCGCCACCGACAATCGGCCGCCGTGAGCTTCCACCGTCGTTCGGCAGATCGCAAGTCCCATGCCCATCCCGCCGTCCTTCGTCGTGAAGAACGGATCGAACAGGCGCGGCAGGTCGTCAGGGTGGATACCCGGGCCGCTGTCCTGCACCGTGATCGCGAGGGTCTCGCTGTTCGCGGTGCTGACGCGCAGCGTGATGGTGCGGGAACCAGGGCGGCCCGACATGGCCTGGCCGGCGTTGATCAGGAGATTGACCAGGACCTGTTGCAGCTGGATCCGGTCGCCGCGAACCGACGGCAGGTCAGGCTCCGTCTCGACGATGAGGGCGACGTCGTCCTTGGCGACCTCGCGCGCGACCAGCGCCGTCGCCTCGTCGATGATCTCGCCGACGTGGAGCATGTCCTTTTGGGGCGAAGCCTTCTTCAGGAAGGTCCGGATGCGGGTCACGACCTCGCTGGCACGGCGGCCTTGAGCCACGACATGGCCGATCGTGGTCGCAACCTCCTTGAGATCGGGGACGTCGCGCCGCAGCCAGCGCAAGCCGGCCTCGCCGCTGGTGACGATCGCCGCCAGCGGCTGGTTCACCTCGTGCGCAATGGAGGCGCTGAGCTCGCCGAGGGTGGCAACGCGGGCCGCATGGGCGAGCTCGACCTGCGCCGCGAGCAGCGCGTCTTGCGCCTGCTTGCGCTCGGTGATGTCGACGACGAAGACGAGCACGTCATGATCTTCGCCGGATCGGGGCGAGAAGGTGATCGTGAACAGCACGGGGACCTTGCGTCCGTCGAGCCGCACGAGCTCGGTCTCGCCTTCGTGAAACCGCTCTCCTTGCGCGAATGCGACCAGGGCGTCGAGGAAGCTGCGATCGTTCTCGCCCAGCAGCTTGTCCACGTTCTCGATGAAGGCCGCAGAGCTGCTGGCGCCCGCCATCTTCTGCAGGGCCGGATTGACGTCGACGATCCTGGCGAGCCCGCGGGCATGCCGGATGAAATCGGGATGTCGTGCCAGATAATCGCGCAGGTCCGCCCCGCGGCTCGGTAGCGAATCCAGCGCGGCCCGGAGTCCGCTCCAGTCTTCCTCGACGACGCCGATCCGGGTTGCGTCGAACATCCGGCGGTATCGCTGCTCGCTCTGCACCAGCGCGCTGTGCGCCGCGTGATTCTGCAGCACCAGCAGGGTCGTGATCCCGATGGCCGCGAGGCTCACCAGCGCGCGAAGGGCAGGCGAGGCGATCGTCTGCAGACCGTGCGACGTCAGATAGGCGCTTATGGTCAGGACGATGCAGCCGGCTGCGGCAATGATGATGTCGTTGCGCCGGTTCGTCCTCGCCGCGAGCAGGATCGCGACGACATAGAGCACCGCGACCGCGCCCTCGAGCGGCGTCAGCACGTCGACCATGAAGACCGCGAAGGCGAGGACGGCGGACCAGAACCGCAAGCCGGCGCGGCTCATGGATGAACCCGTAGGCCGATCAAGGTTCGTCATCGTCGCAGGCGGTGTTTCTTCTCATCGCAGCCGCGTTGATGCCGCGATTTGATCGCGTCCACAATATCCAGCCCGGTGATTTTCGTGCTCTCTTGGAAGACCTCGTGTGAAGTTGAATCCGGCGTGAGTTCCGACAAGGGATTCTCGGGCAGAACAAGGCTGATCGGCGATCCCGCCGAACGCGGGCGCGTCAAACTATCGCAGGCGCGCCGCACCATCGGACTCGCACGTCCGTGGATGCGGACGAGGAGTTCCGCTCGCGCCATCGTCCCGTGGCCGCGCTGCGATCATACCTAGGTATGACGCGGTTAACCCGAGA
The DNA here is from genome assembly GCF_025200885.1 of Bradyrhizobium huanghuaihaiense. Taxonomy (NCBI): domain Bacteria; kingdom Pseudomonadati; phylum Pseudomonadota; class Alphaproteobacteria; order Hyphomicrobiales; family Nitrobacteraceae; genus Bradyrhizobium; species Bradyrhizobium huanghuaihaiense. The sequence continues at coordinate 2,157,597 of NZ_CP104172.1, forward strand.
CCTTATCCATGCACCCGCGCGTAGAATGGAGCGCGCGGATCGCCGAACTACTCTGCTCCCATCGCATCCGGATCGCCTGCCAGGCATTGCCGCTGCGAACTGGGACAAGGAGTTTCGACGATGTCGCTGATGATGTCATACCCGCAAGCCGCCAAGGATCATGTCGCCGCCGCACTCGACGTCTCGTCGATCGACGGCCCGCTGCGGCCATCGAAACGTTCGCCGCGCTCCGGCGAGGAGGCGATGACGCTCTCCCTCGTGCATCTGGATGTCGCGCTGGCCATCGAGGCGCCAGCGGCGGAGGTGCGAGGATCGGCCGACGGGGGGCCGAGCTTCAGGGTCTCCGCGAAACGTCTTGCACGCGCGTCCGCCGACTCCGACCGCGAGGCAGGTGCCGAGGAGGTCACGGACCCCGTGATGCGGCGCCTCTCGGATGCACTCGCGGCCACCAAGGCCATGCACCATCCCCATTCCGCCATCCTGGTCGACGCGTTGCGTCTGGCCATGCTGACCTGCAAGGCCAGCCGGCGGACGGTGGTCAGTGGCCAGTCCGAGCCGGCCGAGGACGACCGCGAAGGCCAGGCCTGCCGCACGGTGCGGTCGCTGCAGAAATGGCGTCTCAAGCGCGTCATGCAGTACATCGACGACAATCTGGACGCGAAGGTCACCTTGCAGCATCTGGCCGCCGTAGCCGGCCTGAGCCGGATGCATTTCGCCGCGCAGTTCCGGGCGGCCGTCGGCATGCGGCCGCACGATTATTTGCTGAAGCGGCGGATCGAGCGAGCCCAGGAATTGCTGCAGCGGGCCGACGCCTCGCTCGTCGACATCGCCTTGACCGTCGGGTTCCAGACGCAGGCTCATTTCACGACGGTGTTCAAGCGCTTCGCCGGCGATACGCCATATCAGTGGAGGAGCGCCCATCTCGCGCAATTCCTGCCGATGCCGCGCATCGAGGCGAGGCCGTCATGAGCAGCCTCGGCATTCAAGCCCTGTTGCTTTCACTGCTCGGCATTCACTCGGCCCTGACGCACCACGAGATCATGGGACTATTGGCGATCGCCCGCGGTCTCGGCGCCTCCTATCGTTTCGCATCCTCGGAGCCCGGAGCAGGCGTCTTCTACGGTCGCGTCACTCTCAGCTTCTGCAGGTTCGCCGCCGGCGGCATCGCGCGTTATGCATCGATGCAGTCGTTGATCGGGCTGCCCGGGCTCGGATGCGTCGCGCTCGCCAGGGGGACGGGTTGCGCGGGACAGCGCGTCGGCCCCGGGGCGTGCCGCGTCGGTACGATCGACTAGGAACTCTTGCGAACCGTCAATGCTTGACTCCGCGGGCCAGATTCGCTGCCGAGCGCTGGCCTGCACGGCCTGCCTCCAAGCCCCCCCATACCCAAGGGCGGGCCGTGCTCACAGGAGGAGATGCAATTGTCCGAGCCGACCGAGCAAGAGATCAGAGAACGCGCGCACCGCCTGTGGGAGCAGGCCGGTAAGCCCGAAGGCCGCGAGGAGGAGTTTTGGCGCGCGGCCCAGCAGGAGCTGCGCAACGAGGACAAGTCCAACACGCAGCGGACGCCGGATACGCTGTGACCGGCAAGACCTGCCCATTCTGCCAGGGTCTGGGATGGGTCTGCGAAAACCATCCGCTCCGGGTCTGGAGCGAAAAGCTCGGCGGCTGCCGCTGCGGCGAGGGCATGCCTTGCACCTGCAACACGACCGAAGATCCCGAAACAAGGGTGGTGATCGTCGAAGCCGACACGACGTGGCACTAGGCGGCGCCCGCCGCTTCCATGCTGCTCCATTGCCGAGGCTTGAGTTTCGCTTCGCCCCATCCGTCCTGCGAACTGCATCTCAAGGAACAGAACTCGGCGGAAAAGATTTGGTGTTTGAACAGCACGGGTTCTGAAACAACCGGTTCCTACGGCAGTGTTCGCAGTGGACGAGCAGCAGAAGATCGAGCGCCAGATCGAATTCGCAACGCGAGCGGCCGCGCTCGTCAAGGACGAGACCACGGGACAGCGCTTCAGAAGCTTCGCGGAGGAGCTGAAGCGAAAGCTTTTTCGCATGATGCGGCGCGGCGAGGTACGCGCGCGTGCGTACGAGCTCTGGGAGCAGGCCGGCCGACCGACCGATCGTGACCTGGACTTCTGGCTCGAAGCGGAGCGGGAGATCGAGGCGGAACGCGAGGAGAGGAAGGGCTCGGGCGCTTCATAGGCAATCGGGTGCCGGCGCAGGCGGTACCTCCGTCCGCCGCAAGCAGCGTCGCTGCGGTCGCCCGCTTGCTCGCGAGAAAGAAAAAGCCGCCGGGTTCTTCACCTGGCGGCTTTCGAAAAGTCCTTAAGCTGTTGATCGCCTCCGCAGCCTCGTGCGTACCGCCGTTACCTTGTTTGCGGCCATGCTCGGTCAGTGTAGGCGGGGTAGCCGATTCTGCTGTGACTTGAATCACACGATGGGAATGATGGTGGGGTGGAAGGTGCCGCGCGTTCGCGAGATCGACCTTGTTAGCCGCCGCGATCCCTGTGGCGGCGCAGTCCTTGGCGCGTATCCTTCGAACACGCCGTACGAACGGTGTTCGGCAAGGAGGATGGGTTTCGCTTTGCTCTACCCATCCTACGAGCTGAGGCCCGGCTGATATCTCAATCTGAGATCAGTCACGCTTCAAAACGGGGATCCCAAAACTCAAACCTGACCTGCCAATCGATCGATCAGCCATTGAGTTGCGGGACCCGGCGGCGTTTGCACGCGCCAAATTGCCTGTAACGGATACAGCGCATCCTTCGAGCCCGGTATGTCCAGTTCGATCAGCCGCCCTGCCTCCAGATCGCCGCGGACCATGAATTCAGGCATCAGGCCCCAGCCGACGGTGGCCAGCAACAACGCATGCTTCACGCCGAGATCCGCCAGCCGCCACGTCTTCTTGCTGAAGACACCGAAATCCTGGCCTCGCGTGAGTGGCGAGCGATCGCTCAGAACGAGCTGGATATGGTCTCGCAGATCACCTGGCGAATGCCGCCGCGCGCGTGCCAGCGGATGCGAAGGCGACCCCACCGGGATCAGCCTGACATGGCCGATCAGCTGTCTCTCCATGTCATCCGGAAGCGGATGCATCGCGCAGTTGATCCCCAATCGCGCGGTACCGTCAGCTACGAGCTGGGTCACCGCGCCAAGCGCCTCTGCGTGCAATCGCAACTGAACCGTCGGATATCCTTGCAAAGCGTCGACGAGGCGGGCCGTCGGGAGCATCACGTCGGTAACCAGCGAGACTTCGGCTTCCTCGCCCTCGCGCAGGCTCGCAGCCTTCGCGCGCATCTTCTCGACGCCTTGAAGGACTGAGCGTGCGTGGGCGAGCAGCGCGCGCCCTGCCTCGGTCAATTCAGGCTTCTTGGTTCCAGAGCGGTCGAAGACAGTGACACCGAGCTGCTCCTCGAGATTGTCGACCCCGTAAGCGATCGCGGAGGTGGCGCGGCTCAGCCGCCTGCCGGCCGCTGCGAAGCTGCCGCACTCGACCACTGTGGCCAGGATCTGCAGCTGATCGACCGTGGGGGTGCCAACTCTCATTTCTATTATCCTGAATAGCCTATTCTATATTATCCGTATTTTCTGAAATGTGGAAGGCGGGTATCGCTCGGTTGCTGTTCAAACGAGACTGCCCATGAATACCCTCACGCGCGCCCGCGAGCGCAAAATCGCGACACTCCATGCCGCCTTCCATGCCATCGAGGGGGATGGCCTCGAGGTTCGCCGCGCGATCCCGTCGTCTGCCTTTGAAGCCATCGGGCCGTTCATCTTCCTTGATCATTTTGGTCCGATCGAGGTGCGACCGGGCGAAGCCAAAGGCGCGTCGGCCCACCCTCACGCCGGTATCGAGACGCTGAGCCTGCTGCTCGAAGGCCGGACGGTTCACAAGGACAGCCTCGGCAACACCAGCACAATGGGGCCGGGCGAGGTGCAATGGATGCGCGCCGGACGCGGCGTCATCCACGATGAATCGCCGGCCGAGATCCTGCGTCGCGAAGGTGGCCATCTGCACGGGGTGCAGTTGTGGATCAACATGCCGAAAGGCGCCAAGCATGCCGAGCCTGCCTATAGGCACGTGAGGGCGCAAGAAATTCCGCTACTCCCGCACACGGGGACAGTTCGCCTGGTTGCAGGGCAGATCGGCGATGTCGCCGGTCCCGTCCGGACCTCCGGCGATCCCTTCCTCGTCCACGCCAGCTTGAACGCCGGCGGTACGCTGCACATGGATGTGTCGCATCCTCGTGAGCTTGCCCTCTATGTCATGACCGGCGGGGTTGCAATCGATGGGCAGGCCATGGAGGCCGGGCAGCTTGCCCGCCTTACATCGGGCGACACGCTTCAGGTCGCAGTGGAGGACAATAGCGAGTTGCTGGTGGTCGGCGGCGATCCGCTCGACGCTCCCGTCGTACGCCACGGTCCTTTCGTCATGAACACCATTGCCGAGCTTGAACGGGCGGTCCGTGACTATCACGCGGGCCGGATGGGAGAGATCTGACGTGCCCCATCGCGCCCACCTTCATCGTCGGAAATCCTCATCAATCCCCGTGTCTCAAAACAGAGAGAATTCTTCGATGTCCACGCCTGCCTACCTTCCTGCGCTGGGTCGCCTGTTGATCGCGTTGATCTTCGTCATGTCTGGCCTGTCAAAGATTGCCGCGCCAGCCAACACGATGGCGTACATCCAGTCGGCCGGCGCGCCATTTGCTCCAGCCGCTTTCGCGATCGCGGTGCTCGTGGAGTTGGGAGGTGGGCTTGCGCTGCTGCTTGGTTTTCAAACCCGCCTTGCGGCCACCATGTTGGCAATCTTCACACTGGCGGCCGCTGTGCTGTTCCACAACAACATGGCCGATCAAAACCAGATGATCCATTTCCTGAAGAACATCGCGATCACGGGCGGGCTTCTACAAGTGGTCGCCTTCGGCGCTGGTGCGTTCAGCCTGGACAATCGCCGCAAGTCCGTCCCCGTCCCGGCGTGAGCCCATTCGTCCGTCGTTTCTGTGAGGAGAATGTCTCATGTCTCGTTCAGCTATCCAAAGCAGAGGTTCGGCTGCGGTGACCGGAGCCGGCAGTGGCCTGGGTCGCGACATCGCACTGGGTCTTGCGGCGAAGAACTACCGCGTGTTTGGAACGGCCCTTTCCGCGGACGAGGTCGCCGATCTCAAGCAGGCTTCGAACGGTACCGTCAGCCTAACAGTCTGCGACATGACGGACGAAGCCGCCGTCAACGGCTGGGCTCGCGAAGTCGAGAGCCGGACAGAAGGGCTCGATCTTCTGATCAACAATGCCGGGATCCTGACGCCAGGGCCTCTGGAGGTGCTGTCGCTAGGCGCTATCCATCGCGAATTTGAGGTGAACGTCTACGGAGCCCTGTCGGTCATCAATGCGCTTCTGCCGGCCTTACGGAAGGCGCGCGGCCGCATCGTTCAGGTCAGCACGTGGACGGCGAGCTTGCCGCTGCCTTTCAACGGACCGTCCGGCGCATCGAAAGCGGCCATGGAGGCGTTTGCGGCCGTGTACCGCGCAGAACTCAAGCCGTTTGGTATCGATGTGGTGGTCGCAGCAGCCGGCAACATGAAAACGGGCGGGCCGGCCAAGACCACCGCCGCGCTCAAGCGCATCGCTGACGGCATGACTCCCGAACATAAACGATTGTACGGGCCGACCTTCGGTATGTTTGCGGACAAACTGAATAGCATGCAGGAGAGCGGGCTGGAGTCAGTTGCGGCGGCCAGGCGCGTCATTGAGATCGCCGAACAAGTTCCTGCGCCGAGCAAGGCGGGCGTGGGGCCGGATGCCGAAGACATACTGCGCTTCGTCCGCGAACACTCGGACGCTGAACAGGACGCCCGTCGTCTTCAAATCGTCGGCCTTTAGCAAATTGATCCGCTCGCCAGAGCGATATCGCAGCCATCCCGAAACATGAAAGAGAGGAGCTTGGCCGTGCTCGTTCTTATCGATCCCAAAGATGCCCGCGCCATCAGGAACAAGGACAACATTCTCGGAATGTATGATCTGATGATCAATCAGGGAAAACCGGAGGAAGCGGCAGCAAGGTTCATGGCACCAGCCTACGTCCAGCACAATCCGCTCATTCCGGATGGCGCAGACTCACTCGGAAAGTTCTTCGGTCAAGTTATCAATGGGCGCACCCGAGCGCGGGTCGATGTCCACAAGATCATCGCTGTAGGCGATTACGTCTGGTCGCACGTCAATTTCCGCAATTTGTTCAATGACGATCCGCAAGACACCGGCATCGCCGGGGTCGATATCTTCAAGATGGACTCCGACGGAAAGGCTATCGAGCATTGGGATGCGTTGCAGGTCGTGGGCACTCCAGAAAGCGCAGCCAATTGGTATGCCCCGAATGTACCTGCTGCAAACCCGAACGGGATGTTCTGAAGCGACTAACCCGTCATGCGCAGACGAACTCGTACGTCTTCGCGGCCTAAAGTCTCAGCCGGCTCAGGCTGCTGCGACCTGCGTCATATGGAAGATGCAGAAGGTGTCGCAGGTTCGTGTGGGGAAAAGCGGTAGCGCTGCCCCGCTACCAATCGCATGTGACCTTGCATGCGAGAAGAAAGCCGCCGGGCTCTTCACGCTGGCGGCTTCGAATAGTCCATAGCTGTCGATCGCTCTACAGTCTCGTGCGTACCGCCGTTACCTTGTTTGCGGCCATGCTCGGTCTTTGTAGGGGGAAATACTCGATCTTGCAGTGACCTGCTTCACACAATGGGAACTGGATCCTCCCGTCGGGCAAAACACCCGATACCCGTCAACCCCTCTCCGCAAAAATATTCCACTTTACCGAAATTCTGATTTGTCGTATTTACCTCTCATCCCGGCTCATCCTTGAGGGGCGATCATGTGGTCGTCATTTTCGCGAGTCGGGCTTGCGGTGGACGCGGCAGCGTCGGCACGAGAGGGTGCGGGCAGGGCGGGTAGTCCCTGTGAGCTCGTTACCGCGTGCGGACGAGCGGCGCTGCTAGGCTTCGTCTCGTCTGTAAGTTTTCGGCTCCGTCGACAGGGCTGGAAATACTGCGGCGAAATGGCGGGCCGTGCGTACGGCAAAACCGTGTGGTCCTGGCCGTCGTTGCTACGGTCAAGCCTCTTGCGAAGATGCGCGCGAACCCAACCGGGCAGACGGCATCCTCAATTCGCAGGGCGAGGGAGGCCAGAAGGAATTCGGCTCCCGGGAGAGCACGGCATAAGCCGTCCGACCATCGCGCAGGGAAGGCCGAGTGATTGGCACCACCTGTATGCTGCTGTGCGGTCTCCTTTGCGCTACCTTTCGCGCAGCGGACCGCGGGTGCGAGGTCAGCACCCTGTCTTCCCTGCGCCCTCTTGGCTTCGAGGGTGGAGCGATCAAGCAAGACTCGGGTGACATCAGCCGCGAGAATGCAGAGCTGCGTCTCGCGAGCGCGGCGCAGGCCGCACCAGCGACGATCAAGAGAACGAGAGATGTGAGGGATCTCACACGGGGAACTCGAGTCCTGCACTAGTCAGGGCTTTGACTCTTTTCGAACCAACGGAGGTTCGCATGAAGCTCCTGATGATCTCTGCCCTGGCCGCGCTGACAGCTGTCGTGGCCGCGTCGAATATGCCGCGATTGCATCCGTTACCGGTGAATAGCACAACGGCGGCAGGGATGCCTTCGGTGCAAGAGATGCAAAGGCAGGCGCAACAGGGCGGGCTTCCGGTTCAAGAGTTCGCAGATCGATCTCTTGTGTTTCCAGGGGGAACGCAGCCGTAGAGACAATCCTGCTGTCGCGCCTCATTCAATCATCGAGCTGGACGTTCTGGGCGGCTCGCATGTCTTCGAACAGTTCGCCATGCGACTGGTCGGGTCGCGCGTGCCCCGCAATTGATGCACGCTCGGTCTCAAGGACTGAGGAAAATCGGGTTGATCCCGTTGGGATTGCCGGGCAGCCCCAGGGATGTAAGCTGGTAGACGTCGGCTTGAAGGATAATCAGGAACAGCGCCAACACGACGACGATGTAGATGAGCAGTGGCGATGCGCCCTGCGTGTCGGGATCGCGATTTCGCGGCGGCAGCGCGAGAGAGTGCCACAACCGCGAGATGAATTGCAGATAGGCTCTCGGGTGCAGTTGCATGTTCGGCCTCGGTCTCTGAGGCGCCGTTGGCGAGACTGCGACCAGGTTGATCGCCATTCAAGGCGCCGCTTGTCGCACCTGGAACCGGATACGAGCTGCGCTCGTTGAGCTGGATCAAAGGGGGACGTTTTTGCCCAAAAGGCCAATGTCGAGGCGCCTGCGTCTTGCCACCGTCCTTCTGACGGCATCGCTGCTTCTCCCGCTGCGGCCCACGCAGGCGCAATTGGCGGGGCACGGCGGGCCTGTCCGCGCGATCGCCGTTTCGGTCGATGGCAAGACCCTCTTGTCGGGCAGCTTCGACACGGCAGCCATCCGGTGGTCCCTCGCTACCGAGACCGCCGAGCAGGTCCTGCGCTTCCATTCGGGTGCGGTGAACGCGGCAGCCTTCCTCGGAGACGGACGCATGGCGACGGCCGGTGCGGACGGCCAGATTGCGATCTGGAGGCCGGGCCAGCCGCAACCGGACCAGGTTGTCGAAGGTCATACGGGACCCATTGTCGCGCTCGCCGTCTCTTCCGATAGGTCAAAGCTCGCATCGGCCTCATGGGACAACACGGTGCGGATCTCATCGCTCTCTGACGGCGGGACGCGCGTGCTGCATGGCCACTCACAAGGTGTGAACGGCGTGGCCTTTGCTCCCGATGGACAATCGCTGGTGAGCGTTGGCTACGACCTGACGGTGCGGATCTGGCCGCTGCCGGACGGCAGCCCCGAGACCATCGTGATGCCGGCACCGCTGAACGTCGTTGCCATCTCGCCTGATGGCGAAATCATCACCGGCGCGGCAGACGGCAAGCTGCGCATGATGACCGCCGATGGCGGTCAGACCGGCGAGGTCATGGTTGGCGCCAGGCCGATCGTCGCCCTGGCGATCTCGCAAGACGGCGCCTTGCTTGCCACGGGGGCCATAGACGGCACTGTCGCAATTGTCGATCGCAAAGCGAGGAGTGTGATGCGCACGCTCGCCGGGCCTGGCGCGCCGGTCTGGTCCGTCGCGTTCTTACCCGATGGCGCGACGCTGCTGACTGGCGGGAGTGACGGCAAGATCAGGCGCTGGAATGCGCTGACCGGCGCGGCGGTCGGGTCGAACGTGCTGGGCACGCCGGCGGATCCGCTCGCGGCCTATGCCGGCGATCACGGCGCCGAAATCTTCAGGGCCTGCGTGGCCTGCCATACATTGTCGGAAACCGAGGTCCAGCGTGCCGGGCCGACGCTTGCGGGACTGTTCGGCCGGAAGATCGCCTCGCTGCCGGGTTATCGCTTCTCCGACGCGCTCAAGGCCATGGATATCGTCTGGACGCCGGAGACCGTCTCAAAACTGTTCGAGATCGGGCCGAACGCCTACACGCCCGGCACCAAGATGCCGGAGCAGCACATCGGCTCGGCCGCGGATCGCCGCGCGCTCACGGACTTTCTGGCCCGTGCGACGTCGAAATAGCTGGCAACAACGCTCTAATAGGCCGGCCATTGCTCCACCGGAATGTTCGTCAGCTCCGGCTTCTCCTGGAGCATGCGAGCGACGTCGATGCTGGGATGCTCCTTGAGCGCCGTCACGACACACTGGTTGACGTATTTCCGGCGTGACGGCCACTTGATCTTCTTGCCCTTGGCCTCGGCCTTGCAGGCGACGATCGCCTGTTTGAGCGCGACCTTTTCAGCCCTGGTGAGGGCGGCGGCCTCGGCGGCCGTGCCGGCGAGAACCGTGATGGCAAGGCACGTCGAAAAACCCATCATGAAACGAGGCATGCGGTTAGTCCTTGTTCTCGCGTTGGCGCAGATAGTCGTCCGTCGTCCGTGGCGGCGCGCGTTCCGGAACGTCCTGGATCGGATCGAACTGCTGTTCGCTCATGACGATGACGCGACAATCGGCGCACATCCGCAAGGCCTCGGTCCGGCGGTCCCCGGTGGGATACATCCAATGGCGCCCCTCGAGCTTTGTCGCGATCCGATCGATCGTGCTCTTGACGCCGAAGGGCGTGCCGCAGCGAACACACAGGGCCGGCTCTTCCTCCTTGATCACCCGTGCCGGCGCGCGCCTTGCCCGGAAGTCGATCTGCGGGGTGAGCGTGATGACCTTCTCGGGGCAGGTGCTCTGGCACAGGCCGCACTGCACGCAGGCGTCCTCCACGAATTTCAGGACGGGGCGCTCGGGATCGGCGCGAAGCGCGCCGGTCGGGCAGGCCGACACGCAGGACAGGCACAGCGTGCAACCGCCGGCGTCAACGGTGACCGCACCAATCGGTGCGCCCGCGGGCAAGGCGATCACGTCGACAGGCTTGGGCGCAAGGCGATGCAATTCACTGAGGCCAAAGCGAAGCAGATCGCCGCGCTTGCCGACCGTCCGGAAAGTTGCGGGAGTTTCGAGGCCGGCGAGGGGACCAATCCCTGTCAGCTGGTCAGCCAGAATGTCGGGATCGTCGGTTTCGATCGTGGCCACGCGGCGGCCGTCAAATCCGAGCCCGGCAAGAATGGTCTCGGCCATGGCGATCGTCTGCAACAACCCGGTCACGCCGTGTCGCGGCTTGGCGCGCAGGAGGAACCGCACGGCCGCCACGCCATACGCGAACACGCCGATGACGGCCTCCAGGCCGACCTGCGTCAACTCGTTGACGACGAGAGGAAGCACGTTGGCCGGCAATCCGTCGCCATGACGGGCGAGCGCATCGATCAGCGGCGTGCCGTGCCCGCTGTCATGCAGCAGCAGGACCGGATCCGCACCGCCGGCGTCGCGATAGGCAAGCAGCATGGCGCGAAGCATCTGCAACTGGGTGTCGGCGGGCGGCAGCGCGTAGGACGCGGCTCCCGTCGGGCAGGCGGCCGCGCATTGCCCGCAACCTGCGCAGATGTCTGCGTTGACGGCGACATGGTCGCCGTCCGGCGTGATCGCGCCGGTCGGGCATAAATCGAGGCAGCGATGGCATCCGGTCAGCTTCGAGCGCGAATGCGCGCAGAGGCTGGGTGTGAAGTCGACGTATCTCGGCTTGTCGAAACTCCCGACGAGATCGCGAGCGGTCAGCACGGCGCGCAGCACTGCCGCGGGATCGCGCGGATCCGCACGGAGATAGCCGTCCCGCAGGTCGTGCGCAGGGAACAGCGGCGCACCGCCGGAGAGGTCGAGCACGAGATCGCAGCGTGAGCTCGCCCCATTGCGCGGGGCCTCGAACACGAAGCGGTCGCGCGAAGACGGGCGCGGCTGCGCATAATCGTCGATCGTGAGCTCGAATGCGCCAAAATGGCCCCGCGCGTTGCGGATCGTGCCCTTCACGATCGGGAACACCGCCGCGGCAGGCGGCGTCACGCCTGCCGGCTGCTTGACCATGACCGTTACGTTGAGATGATCGGCAAGCAGCCGCCCGGCTTCGATCGCAGCCTCGTCCTGTCCATAGATCAGGATGACGCCGTCACTCGACAATGTGACCAGCGGATAGTCCGGCGCCGGAATCTCGGCCGCAGCAAGCAGCGCCGCCATCTTCGCGCCCGCATTCGCGCCGTCGCGTGACCAGCCCGCCGTCTCGCGGATGTTGACGAAGCTGATCCCGCCGGGGCGTTCGTCGATTTCACCAGTGAACTGCGCAGCCTGCTGCGTACAGGCGACCGTCAGCGGGCCATCCGCCTTTGCCGCGCTGCGGAAATGATCGAGCTCCGCGCCGCAGAGATGACGATAGCTCCTGATCTCGCAGTTGGGGCATCCACGCCGGATCGTGGCCACGTCGAGGCGCATCGTGTCTTCACACGAGCAGATCAGGACGGTTTTCGCTGGCTGCTTCAGGTCAATCCCTCCGCCAGTGCGGCGCCGATTTGCGGACTCGCGCCATTCCTGCACCTCGTATAGATATTCACTATCGGGAAGAAAAGGAAAGTGGAGGACGGCCTTGCGGTCGACCCCAATTAGCCACGTCTCCCTGGCGGAGCCGGTCCAGCTGCCGCCGCCTTTCACGCTCGTCCGGTTGCGTGAGAGCAGAGACGCTTTTGCCGACGCTTGCCGCATCGCACCCAAGAGCGGCGCCGGCACGCTGGTGTATGTCGGGCGGTTCGATCTTGCTGAATTCGCCGTGGTGCTCGAGCCGGGCGAACCCTTGCGCACCGCGCGGCGCGCCTTCTACGCCGGCATGGTCGCGCTCACCGACGCTCTTCGCGCCTACGCGCCGCCGAACAAGACCGTCGCAATCGGCTGGCCCGACGCCGTCGAGATCGATGGCGGGCTGGTCGGCGGTGCGCGCATGGGATGGCCGTCGTCCGCGCGCGAGGACGAGCCGCCCGCCTGGCTGGTGTTCGGCGCCATGATCCGGACGGTCGCAATGGCCGACCGGGGGCCCGGCATTCATCCGCTCGCGTCCGCGCTGGATGAGGAGGGGTTTGGCGAAGCGGGAGCCGCAGAGGTGACCGAGAGTTTTGCACGGCACCTGATGCGGGTGATCGATTGTTGGCAGGTCGATGGCTTTGACAGTGTCGCACGCGATTATCTCAGTCGGGTTCCCCGTGAGCGGCGGACTGTCCTGAACATCGACGAGAACGGAGATCTCTTCACGCGCCGCGTCGGCACCGACAGGGTCGAGCGGCGCGAGCTCGTCAAGGCGCTCGCGACCCCGTCCTGGCTCGATCCGAAACTCGGGGGACCGCGGCTATGAAGCTGCTGCGCACCATCGCGCTCGATCCCTCCGACACCTTCGTGTTCGATGCGGCGGCGGAGCCCGGCGAATGGGCCGTCTCCGGCGCGTTCCGCTTCTGCGACCAGGATCCCGCGACGCTGAGCGGCAAGGCGCGCGCGGCGTTTCGCAGCGGCTTCCTCGGGGTGCAATCCTGGGGCTGGTCGACGCTGGCGCAGATTGTGCCGGCAACGGAGAGCGACTGCCGGGCGTTGATCGAGCTCCTTGCCGGCCAACTCATCGATCGTTTCGGCGCGCCGGATCCGGCAACCGCGCGGACGGCGGCCGAAGAGGAGGTTGCCTTTGTGCAGTCGCTCTGCACCCATCCGATCAGTTCGCTCATTGCCGTTCACCGCTCGGTGAGCGGCGGCGAGGTCCGCGAGTCGTTCCGCAGGCTGCAGCTGCGGCAAGGGCAGGGGCACGGCAAGGCGTTCTCGTTCATGGAAGCCGAGGATGACGTCGAACCCGACAGCAATCTCAGGCTTGCCGATATGAGCCGGGAGCGGCAGCACCGATGAACGATTTCTGGATCGCGTGCGGCCACCATCTGCTCGATCGCAACGAGAGCGGCGGGCTTTGCGTTACCGACGAGTTCCTGAAGGCCTATTTTGCCCGTCCCGAGCTGATTCCGCCGGACGAAGCATGTCCGGTCGAGCGGCGGCTGCACCGCGCGCTGCTTGCCGCTCCCCGCCGGCCGGTCGGCGCTGACGAGGTCGCAGCGATTGTCGATGCGGATGCCCGGGAGAACTGGCGGTTCGTGCTGGCCTTTCGCGATCTCCTGGTGCGGCATCCGACGCTCGAGGCCGCCTATCTTGCCGCGGTCCGGTCGCGGGCCAACGATTTGCCGCCGCTGTTCGTCAATCAGCTCGTCCATGTGATCCTGCGCAATGCGCTCGATGGCTGCGATGATCCCTTCGTGCTGCGCGCGGCCGAGCTGTTCTTCCGCCCGCAGCGCATCCTGCCGCATGAGCAGGCCTTGCTGCTCGGAGATGAGGAGGTCGTCGGTGGGCAGAGCCCGACCCCGGTGCTGTCGCTGATGTCGATGCTGGGGGCCGCGACCGATGCCCAGCTCGACGTCCTGAGTGAGGACAATGCCGACGACTATTGGCACCGCAGCGACGATTTCGACATGGCGTTCGACCTCACCGCAAGCGGCCGCGGACCGGGGGCGCTGGCGCAGGCGATGTCGCGCTGGATCTCCCATCTGCTCGGGATCGACGTCGACATCGAGCCGCTGCGCGAATTGCGTGATGCGCGGCTCACCTGGTATGTCGGGCTCGACGCTGATGCGACCAGGCTGGGCGACCGTCTCTGGCACGGGGAGCAACTTGATGACCGCAGCGCCGGCCGCGTGCTTTCATTGTTCCGCGTGACATTTGTCGACAAGAGTGCGGCCGCGGACGAGATGCAGGGTGAGCCGATCTATCTCATTCTGACGATGAATTCCGATCAGAAGCTCCGGATGAAGCCGCAGAATTTGCTGACGGGGTTGCCGATCAAACATCTGGAGATGGTGACATGAGCCCGGCTGCGCTGCCGCTCGTGCGCATTCCCGTCGGCGTCGTGGTCGAGCGGCACAAGGCGGACTCGCCGTGGACGGACTTTGTCTGGCGCGCTGTCGCCTTGCTGCCGGACGAGCCGGACACAAGACCCTGGACGGTGCTCCGTCAAGAACGAGGCGGGACACTGTTTTATGCCGGCAGCGCTATGGTCGATCTCTACAGTTCCGAGACGGCGCGCTATCGCGACAATCTCGCGTCGGGGAGTCCGAGCATTTGGACGGTGTTGTCGCCCGCCGAAGGCGCCTGGCCCTATTCGGTGGCTGCCGCCACCGCCGATCCTGCGGAAGGCGAAGCGTTCACGGAGGCCGGTGCCAATCTGGTCGAGGCCGTTCCCATGCCGGAAGTTCTGCGCGAGCAGATTGAAAGCTTCGTTGCCGAGCACCACGTCGAAAGGGAGTTCTTCAAACGCAAGCGGCGGCAGGCCGATCCGGAGGCGCTGGCGCGCCGGCAGCATGAAGGCGGACACGAATGAGCGAGGATAAGTTCCTGGCGCGCTGGTCCCGGCTCAAGCACGAGGCAAAGGCGAACGCCGCGCAGCCGGATCCGGCAATGCACGACGACATCCAGTCGGCCCCGCCGCCAGCTGCGAAAGACGACGACGTGGAGTTCGACCTTGCGAGCCTGCCTTCGATCGACTCGATCACATCAGCGACCGATATCAAGGCGTTCTTGCGCAAGGGGATTCCGCAGGAGCTGACACGTGCGGCGCTTCGTCGCGCCTGGAGCGCTGATCCCGCCATACGTGACTTCGTAGGACTTGCCGAAAACGCATGGGACTTCAACGATCCCTCCGCAATGCCGGGATTTGGGCCGCTGGATTGCTCGGAAGCAGAATTGGCTGCGTTCGTGGACAGGATCATCGGCGGCATCAGCAAGTCAGCCGAGGCGCTGTCCGAGATCCCGGTTGAAGTCGCGGATTCTTCGCGGGAATTGCGTCAGGTCGAGGGACCAGGTGACGAGATCGTCGCCGAAGAAGAAGTGCGACCCGAGTTAGCACCTGCTCCTGCTGCAACGCAACGAGCGGTCGCCGAAAGCACCGGAGGCGAGCAGCTGTCGATTCCTCGCCGCACGCATGGCGGCGCGCTGCCCCGCTAGGGCTCCCCGACGAAAGGCCATAGCCGCAGACTATGGGAGGCGATTGACCCTCGGTTCCGCCGGGACTACGCTTCGCCTAGCGCTTTGTAGCAAAAGAAAAATCAGCACCCGGGACTTGGATGGAGGTCCACGTGCGTGATGATGGCCTTGAACGAGCGATTTGCGCCGCCGGCGGCGTTGCCGGGCTTGCGCGCAAAATCGGCATTAGCCAACCCTCCGTTTCGAACTGGACCAAGGTGCCTGCACAACGGGTGATTGCGGTCGAAGCGGCCACCGGCGTATCGCGCAATGATCTGCGGCCTGATCTGTACAGCGAGCCGCTTCTGTCCGAAGAGCCGATCGATCCCGTCGATGCGGCGCGTGCGCAGGAGTATCTGCTGCTCGCGACGCTCTTGTCTGCAGCACCGTCAGAGAAGCTGCTCGATCAACTGTCCGCATTGAGCGGTGATGCGACGCCGCTCGGGCGCGCGCATGCCGCGCTGGCCGCAGCCGCCGCCAATGCAGTCGCCGCGAAGGTCGAACGCGAATATTTCGATCTGTTCACAGGTCTCGGCCGCGGCGAGCTCTTGCCCTATGCCTCCTACTATCTGACAGGATTTCTCAACGAGCGGCCGCTGTCGCGCTTGCGCGCGGATCTCGCTGCGCTTGGGATCGAGCGCGTCGCGAACAATTCGGAGCCGGAGGATCACGCGGCCATCCTGTGCGAGGTCATGGCAGGGTTCGCGGGAGGCCGCTTCGCAGCGACGTCCGACGCGCAGCGCGCCTTCTTCGAGAAGCACATCGCGCCCTGGATGGGGCGGCTGTTTGCCGACATCGAGAGTGCGGAGAGCGCCATCTTCTATCGTGCGGTCGGCGCGCTCGGTCGCGCCTTTGTCGAGATCGAGACGGAAGCATTCACGTTCGCCAACTGACCTGCACCGGCAGGTCCAGGAGAGATGCGATGAGTGAAGACAAGAAAACCACAGTCGGGCGCCGCGCCTTCCTGCGCAAGGTCGGCGTCGGCACGGTGGGCGCCGGCGCGACGCTTGCGACACCGCTGGTCGGGTCCGCGCAGGCTGATAGCGAAACCAACGATGAGAAGCGCAAGGCGCGCTACAAGGAAACCGATCACGTCAAGGCGTTCTATCGCGTCAATCGTTATCCGGCCAAGGGAGGTTGACCGTGCTGATCAAGCGAACAAACCAGCATTCCCTGCGCCATGGTTCCGTTGCCGAGTCCCTTGCGGGGCAGGCCGGCGGTCTTGACCGCCGCAGCTTCTTGCGTAAATCCGGTCTTGCCGGTGGTGCGCTCGCCGCGCTCGGCACGCTGCCGGTCGGCGGCGTGCGCCAGGCGGAAGCGGCGATGGCAGGTCCACTCACCGCAGGCGCGACCGTGCGCAAGAGCATCTGCACGCATTGCTCGGTGGGGTGCACGGTTACGGCCGAGGTCCTGAACGAGGTATGGATCGGCCAGGAGCCGAGTTGGGATTCGCCGATCAATCGCGGTTCGCATTGCGCCAAGGGCGCCTCGGTGCGTGAGCTCGTGCATAGCGAGCGGCGGCTGCGCTATCCGATGAAGCTGGTGGGTGGTCAGTGGACCCGCGTCTCCTGGGATACCGCGATCAACGAGATTGGAGACAAGATTCAGGCTGTGCGCGAGAAGTCGGGCCCCGACTCCGTTTATTGGCTCGGCTCGGCCAAGATGACCAATGAAGGCGCCTACCTGTTCCGCAAGCTCGGCGCCTTCTGGGGAACCAACAACACCGATCACCAGGCTCGCATCTGCCATTCGACCACCGTCACCGGCGTCGCCAACACCTGGGGCTACGGCGCGATGACCAACAGCTACAATGACATCCGCAATGCGAAGACGCAGATGATCCTGGGCGGCAATCCGGCAGAGGCGCATCCGGTTTCGCTGCAGCACCTGCTCGAGGGAAAGGAGCTGCAAAAGGCCAACTTCATCGTCATCGATCCGCGCCTGACGCGCACCGCCGCGCATGCGACCGAATATGTGCGGATGCGGCCGGGCACCGACATCCCCATACTCTACGGCATGATGTGGCACATCCTTCAGAACGGCTGGGAGGACAAGGAGTTCATCCGGCAGCGGGTCTACGGATTCGACGACCTCAAGAAGGAGGTCGAGAAGTGGACTCCGGAAGAAGTCGAGCGCGTCACCGGCATTCCCGGCGAGCAGCTCAAGCGCGTCGCCAAGATGTTTGCTACCGAGAAGCCGGCAACGCTGATCTGGGCCATGGGCCAGACCCAGAAGACCGTCGGCACCGCCAACGTGCGCGCCAGCTGCATCCTGCTGCTGATGACCGGCAATGTCGGCGGAGAGGGCAAGGGAGCCAACATCTTCCGCGGCCACGACAACGTGCAAGGCGCGACCGACGTCGGGCTCGATATCGTCACGCTGCCGTTCTATTACGGCCTCGCCGAGGGCGCCTGGAAGCATTGGTCGCGGGTCTGGGAGGTCGACTATGACTTCCTGAAGTCGCGCTTCGACTCCAAGCAGATCATGGAAACGCCAGGCATCCCGCTGACCCGCTGGTTCGAAGCGGCGACGCTGCCGAAGGATCAGGTCGCGCAGAAGGACAATGTCAGGGCGGTGTTCGTGCAGGGACACGCCTCCAACAGCATCACCCGTATTCCCGAATCCCTCAACGGTCTGAAGGCACTCGATCTGCTCGTCATCGCCGACCCGCATCCGACGACCTGGGCCTCGCTGGCGATCGAAGCGGGGCGCAAGGATGGCGTCTACATTCTGCCGGTCGCCACGCAATTCGAGTGCAAGGGCTCGCGCGTCGCCTCCAACCGCTCGCTGCAATGGGGCGAGCAGATCGTGAAGCCGATCTTCGAGTCGAAGGATGATCTCGAGATCATCTATCTGATGGCGAAGAAGCTCGGATTCGCCGACCAGATGTTCAAGAAGATCAAGGTCGAGAACAATCTTCCTGAAGCAGAGGATGTGCTGCGCGAGATGAACCGCGGCAGCTGGTCGACCGGCTATTGCGGGCAATCGCCCGAGCGCCTCAAGGCGCACATGAAGAACCAGGCCAAGTTCGACATGCTGACGATGCGCGCGCCGAAGGACGATCCCGAGGTCGGCGGCGACTATTACGGCCTGCCCTGGCCATGCTGGGGATCGCCGGAGGTCAAGCATCCCGGCACGCCGCTGCTCTACAATACCAATCTGCACGTGATGGATGGCGGCGGCACGTTCCGGCCGCGGTTCGGCGTCGAGCGTGAAGAGAAGCTGCCGGACGGCACGACACGCAAGGTGAGCCTGCTGGCGGATGGCTCGTACTCGTTGGGGTCGGGCATCCAGGACGGCTATCCGGAATTTACGCTCGCGAGCTTGAAGAAGCTCGGCTGGGATAGCGAGCTCACCGAAGCGGAAATGGCGGTGATCAACAAGGTCAACCCCGCCACTCCGGATGCGGTATCGTGGGCGCTCGACCTGTCGGGCGGCATCCAGCGCGTCGCGCTGGCGCATGGCTGCGTTCCCTACGGCAACGGCAAGGCGCGAATGCATGCCTTCGGCCTGCCCGATCCCATCCCGGTTCACCGCGAGCCGATCTACACGCCGCGCGTCGATCTCGTCGCCAAATACCCGACGCTGCCCGACGCCAAGCAATTCCGGATGCCCAATATCGGCTTCTCCGTGCAGAAGGCTGCGGTCGAGAAGGGAATTGCAAAACAGTTCCCGCTCATCCTGTCGTCCGGCCGCCTGGTCGAATATGAGGGCGGCGGCGAGGAGACCCGGACCAACCCGTGGCTCGCCGAATTGCAGCAGGACATGTTCATCGAGATCAACCCTGCCGACGCCGCCGAGCGCGGCGTCAAGGATGGCGGCTGGGTCTGGGTCACGGGAGCCGAGAACAATTCCCGGGCAAGGATGAAGGCGCTCGTCACCGAGCGCGTCGGCAAGGGAGTTGCCTGGATGCCCTTCCACTTCGGTGGCTGGCTTGCGGGCAAAGACCTCCGCGGTAACTACCCGAAGGGCACCGACCCGATCGTGCTCGGCGAAAGCGCCAACACGATCACCACCTACGGATACGATCCCGCGACGAACATGCAGGAAACCAAGGTCACTCTCTGCCAGATCGCGGCGGCATAAGGAGCAACGACGATGGCACGTATGAAGTTTCTCTGCGACGCCGACCGTTGCATCGAGTGCAACGCCTGCGTCACGGCTTGCAAGAACGAGCACGAAGTCCCCTGGGGCATCAACCGCCGCAGGGTCGTCACCATCGCCGATGGCAAGCCGGGCGAACGATCGGTCTCGATGGCTTGCATGCACTGCACGGATGCGCCGTGCGCGGCAGTGTGTCCGGTGAACTGCTTCTATACCACCGCCGATGGCGTGGTCCTGCACTCCAAGGATCTCTGCATCGGCTGCGGCTATTGCTTCTACGCTTGTCCATTTGGCGCGCCGCAATATCCGAAAGTCGGCAATTTCGGCTCGCGCGGAAAAATGGACAAGTGTACCTATTGCGCCGGCGGTCCCGAAGCCGACGGCAGCAAGGAGGAATACGAGAAATACGGTGCGAACCGCCTGGCCGAGGGTAAGCTGCCGCTGTGTGCAGAGATGTGCTCGACCAAGTCTCTGCTCGCCGGCGACGGCGAGATCATCGCCCAGATCTATAAGGAGCGCGTGTTGAAGCGCGGCTATGGTTCGGGCGCATGGGGCTGGAAGACCGCCTATCGCGAAACAATCGAGTCCTGAAGGCGCCGCGCGCCGGGGCACAAATGCCGGGAGGAGCAGATGTCCTCATTTGCAAGGTTCATTCGACCAGCCATCGGCGCGTGGGCGTTGCTTCTGTTGATCATGGCAGCTCCGGTACCGTCGCCGGCCCAGCAGATCAATCCGACGGCGAGCTCGGTCAATGAGCAGAAGTTGCTGCAGGAGATGGATCGGATCCAGGGACGCGTCAGCATCCCCGACCAGCGCTCCGGCGTGCTGATGCAACCTGCTGGCCGCGAATGGCGTGAATTCCGCAACGTGGCGCTGCGGTGGATCGGCGGCGTTGCCATGCTTGGCATGCTGGCGGTGCTGGTCATCTTCTATTTGACACGCGGCATGGTCCGCCTCGAAAGCGGAAGATCCGGCCGCACCATCGTGCGGTTCAACACCTTCGAGCGTTTCGTGCACTGGATGACCGCGACCTGCTTCATCATCCTGGCGATCTCGGGATTGAACATCACGTTCGGGCGGCCGCTGCTGCTTCCGCTGATTGGATTTGACGCCTTCTCGGAATGGTCGCAATGGGCGAAATTCGCGCACAACTACCTGAGCTTTCCCTTCACGATTGGCGTCGTGCTGATCTTTCTGATGTGGATCGCCGGCAACATCCCGAGCAAGGTGGATCTGGAGTGGATCAAGCGCGGAGGCGGCCTGATCGGTCACGATCATCCGCCGGCTCGCCGTTTCAACGCGGGTCAAAAGGGGATCTACTGGATCGTTGTGATCGGCGGTGGACTAGTGGTCGCGACGGGCTATGTGCTGATGTTCCCGTTCTACGTGACGGGGATCGAGGGCATGCAGATGGCCCAGATCGTTCACTCCGTCGTGGCCGTGCTGTTCATCGCCGCGATGCTCGCTCACATCTACATCGGCACGATCGGGATGGAAGGTGCCTTCGAGGCGATGGGATCAGGCGAGGTGGATGTCAACTGGGCGCGCGAGCACCATAGCCTGTGGCTCGACCAGGAGATGGCACGGACCGGCCCGAACGATTCTCAGCCGCAGCCTCGCCATGCTGCGTCCGCGGCCGAATAGAGCTGACGGAATATTGCCTAAAGCCGGACGCCCGTCGTCGAAAAGGCCTCTGCAACGGGGAGCTGTACGCTGTCGAGCACGGCAACTCCAGCCATCGTGATGACGATCGTCGCAACACAGGCAAGGATGAAAGCCTTCATCGCGATCCCTCCTCGCGAGCATTATACAGGACCGCTGGCCGCGGACAAAGGCTGCGCTTGGGATCGCGCAAGGGGATGCGGACCGCCAGCCCGGGCCCGCGTTTGGTCATCCATGGCTCCAGTCGAGGCCTGGCGATCTATCCTTGTCGCCGCACGAAACCGCTGATCGTGACCTTCTCCCAGATGCCGGCCGCTGCGAAGGGATCCGCGCGGTTAAAGGCCTCGACTTCCGCACGGCTGGGGGCTTCGACCAGGAACAGGCTGCCGATCATGGTCCCGCCGTCGTCGGAGACGAGCGGCCCCGACATCACAATCTTGATGCCGAAACGCGAGGTGTCGCTCAGGAAGGTCTTATGGGCGTCGTAATTGGCAAGCCGGGTCGGCAGCGCGCCGGCGCGGTCGAGGGCGTGAATGGCGAACAGCATGGTGTCTCCGTTTTCTTGGCTGGTTCTTGGGACGGCCGCGAGGGGCGGCCGTCCAGGTTTGTCGCGATCTGTTGATCTACTTGGCGCCGAGCTTGCCGGCGTCCTCGAAGGTCGGGCAAGTGCGCTGCTCCAGCGGGACGTCGAACGGCCCAAAATTGTCCCTGGTGATGACGGTCGGCTTCAGCACGATCTCGCTGATGACGGGCTGATTGCGCAAGGCGCGGACAGCCATCATGGTGCCGAGGCAGCCTTGCGCGAATCCGTTGTAATCGCCGCTCGCGAGCAGCTTGCCGGACTTGATCGCGTCGATCGCCTCCTTGGTGCCGTTGATGCCGATCACCTGAGCCTTGCGGTTGGCGCCGTCGAGCGCCTCGATCGCGCCGACCGCCATGGCGTCGTTGGCCGCTAACACGCCGTCGATCTGCGAATTCGACTGCATCAGGTTCTCCATCACCTGAAGCGCCTGCAGCCGCTGATAGTTGCCGGGTTGCGAAGCCAGCAGCTTGGCGCCTGGGGTCTCCTTCAGCGCGTCGTTGAACCCGCGCACGCGATCGACATTGGTCAGCGAGCCCTTGACGCCCTCGATGATGACGATGTTGCCCTTGCCGCCGAGCGTCTTGAGCAGGAAGCGCGCGGTCTCGAGCCCGAGGCTGTAATCGTCGGCACCGACGAAGGACAGGAATTTTCCGCCCGCGGAACGGTCGGTGATGTTCACGACGGGGATTTTTGCTTCGTTGATCTTCTCGACGCCGGGCACCATCGCCTTGTAGTCGACCGGCGTGAACACGATCGCGCTCGGCTTCTTCACGACCACGTCCTCGATCTGGCTGAGCTGCTCGGGGATCGAGTCCGGCTTGGTCGGGATGTACTGCAGCGTCTTCGCGTTCAGCGCCTTCGCCATGTTGTCTGCGCCGACCCGCACCGTCTGGAAGAACGGGTTGGTCTGGTTCTTGGTGAACACGGCGATGGTCTCGCCGTCAGCGCGCGCCCCAGTGGTGAACGCGGCTGCCATCAGCAGCGGCAGCGCCAGATAGTCCAGTCTCAATTTCATATTGCCTCCATCCCTGATTTTGCTTGTTGGATTTCCGAGAACTCATTGCGCGCGGCGGCGGGTCTTCATGTCGAGCCAGACCGCGAGAATGACGATGATGCCTGTCACCAGCGGCTGCCAGTTGGCGCTGACCGACAAGAGGTTCATGCCGTTCAGCACCAGCGTCAGGATCAGCGCGCCGATGAAGGTGCCGAACACGGTGCCGACGCCGCCGAACAGCGAGGTGCCGCCGATCAGCACGGCCGCGATTGCGGGCAGCGTCAGGCTTTCGCCGATGTCGGCTTCCGCCGAATTGAGCCGCGACAGGAAGATGATCGAGGCGAGGCCCGCCATGGTCCCTGATACCGCGTAGACCAGCAACAGGCGCCGGGCGACCGGGATGCCGGAGAGACGGGCCGCGACCGGGTTGGCGCCGATCGCATAGATCTCCTGGCCCCAGATCGTGCGTTGCGCGAACAGCGTTCCGATGCCGAGGAACACCAGCAGCAGATAGACCGGGATGGGCAGACCGAACAGATAGCCGCTGCCGATCTGGCGGAAGCCTGCCGGGAAGCCGTGCAGGGTCTCGCCCGCCATGTACCAATAGGTGAGGCCGTTCAGCACCCACAGCATGCCGTAGGTGGCGATGAAGGAGGGGATGCGGAGCGCGGTGACCATGATGCCGTTGAGCAGGCCGACGATGCCGCCGCAGGCAAGCCCGGTGAGGATGCCGAGCGCCGGCGAGCCGGTCTTGTGGATCACGGTGCCGGCGATGCAGGCGGACAGCGCGACATTGGCGCCGACGGAAAGATCGAGGCCCGCAGTGAGCACGACCAGCGTCAGGCCGGAGGCGATGAAGAAGGTCAGGCTGGCCTGCCGGAGCACATTGAGGATGTTGCCGAGGCTGAGGAAGGAGTCGCTCAACACCGCCAGCACTGCACAGATCAGCAGCGCTGCGAGCAGGCGATAGAACACTTGGACGGCGTCCTGCGACAGGAACGAGCGGGATGGCATCATCGTCTCTTTGGTGATGTCGGTCATGCACGGCTCCTGAGGCCGTCGAGGAACAGGGCGACGATGACGAGGACGCCGACGCTTGCGACCTGCACCGAGGACGGCAGCGAGATCAGGTTCAGCCCGTTGCGTAGCACGCCGACCGAGAGAACGCCGAGCAGCGTGCCGAGCAGCCAGCCATTGCCGCGTTCGAACGAGGTGCCGCCGACGGCAACGGCCGCGATGGCATCGAATTCGAGGCCAAGACCCGCCGTCGGGTGACCGGAGTTCATCCGCGCGGTCATCAACAGTCCGGCGATGCCGGCCATGGCGCCGCCGATCGCGTAGACCGCGATCAGCAGCCGGTTCGGCGAGAGGCCAGCATAGCGCAGCGCCTCGCGGTTGCCGCCGAGCGCGAAGATGTAGGTGCCGAAACGGGTGTGATAGAGCAGGCCGTGAAACGCCGCATAGGTCACGAGCGCCATCACGATCGGCACGGGAATGCCGAGCAGCGTCGCCGAATAGATGTCGCGCACGCTGTGGGGGATGCCGACCACGCTCTGGCCGTCGCTGACGATCAGCGACAGGCCCTGCGCCATGCCGAGCGTGCCGAGCGTCGCGACGAAGGGCGGGATGCCGAGGATCGCGACCAGCCAGCCGTTGGCGACGCCGAAAGCCGCGCCGACCAGCAGGCCGGCGCCAAGGCCCAGCAGCATCGACTTGGTCGCGAGCGAGACGATGGCGACGCAGAGCGAGGTCAGCGTCAGCACCGCGCCCATCGACAGGTCCAGCCCCTCGGTCATGATGATCAAGGTCATCGGCAGCGCCAGCATGGTCAGGATGGTCGACTGCACCAGCACGTTGGAGAGATTGGCGACCGACAGGAAGCCGGGCGCGATCGCGCTGAACAGCGCGATCAGCAGCACCAGCACGATGGCAACGCCGGGAATCCGCTGCAGCGGATTGGGCTCTGCGACGACCGCGGCTTCACGCATGATGCATCCCCAGTCGCACGATGTTCTCCTCGGTCAGTTCGTTACGGGGCAGGTGCCCGGCGATGCGCCCCTCGCGCATCACATAGGCGCGATCGCAGACATGGCAGATCTCGACCTGTTCGGACGAGATCATCAGGGCAGCCGCGCCTTCAGCGACGAGCCGATCGATCAGGGCGAAGATCTCGGACTTGGCGCCGATGTCGATGCCCCGGGTCGGCTCGTCGAAGATGAAGAGCTTCGAGCCGGCCGCCAGCCACTTGCCGATCACGACCTTCTGCTGGTTGCCGCCCGAGAGCAGGCCGACGGTCTGCCGCGCGCTCGGCGTTGCGATGCGCAACTGCCGGATCAGACCGTCGGAGGTTCGCTGCGCACTGCGCTGGTCGAACAGGCCGCTCGGAAAGAGCTTCTTCAGCGCGGACACCACGAGATTGTCGCCGACCGAACGGAGCAGCGCGAGGCCTTCGCTCTTGCGGCTCTCCGGGATCAGCGCGATGCCGCGGCGGGCGGCGAGATCCGGCTCGCCGGAGATGGTCTTGCCGTCGAAGACGATCTCGCCCGACGTCACGGGATCTGCCCCGAAAATCGCGCGCGCGACCTCGCTGCGGCCGGAGCCGACCAGGCCGCACAGGCCGACGATCTCGCCGCGGCGCACCTCTATGTTGATGTCGGAGATGCCGGACGGCGCGGTCAGGCCCTTGACCTCGAGCAGCAGCTCGCCGGGCTTGTCGGCAAAGTTACGCGGGTAGGTCATGTCGACGTTGCGGCCGACCATCATGCGAACGAGCTGGTCCGGCGAGACGTCGGCGGGTCTGACGCCGTCGATGCGGCGGCCGTCGCGCAGCACCGTGATGCGGTCGCCGAGCGCGAACACCTCGGCCATGCGGTGCGAGATATAGACGATGGAGACGCCGTCGGCCTTCAACCGCGCGATCAGCGCGAACAACAGCTCGGTCTCGCGGTCGGACAGCGCCGCGGTCGGCTCGTCCATGACGAGGATGCGGGCGTTCTGGCTGATCGCCTTGGCGATCTCGACCATCTGCTGCTGTGCGACGCCGAGCTTGTCGACGATGGTGGAGGGATCGATGTCGAAGCCGATCGTATCGAGCACGCGCTTTGCGTCCGCCAGTATCCTGCGGCGGTCGATGGTGCCGGGGATGCGGCCCTTCGGCTCGCGCCCGAGGAAGATGTTCTGCGCGATGTCGAGGTAGGGGACGAGCGAGAATTCCTGGAAGATCACGGCAATGCCGAGCTTCTGCGCATCGGCGGTGGATGATATCGCGACCTTCTCGCCCTTGTGATAGAACTCCCCGGCATCGGCGCGGTAGGCACCGCACAGCACCTTCATGAGGCTCGACTTGCCGGCGCCGTTCTCGCCCAGCAGCATGTGGACTTCGCCGGGGTAGACGGCAAAGGACACGTCATCCAGCGCCTTGACGCCGGGAAACTCCTTGCTGATGCCGCGCAGCTCCAGCAGTGGGACAGGCGAGGTGACTTCGATCGGGAGCGCGTCGCTCATGCTTTGGCTCCGCTCGCAAAGATCTTTCCAGGGTTCATCAGCCCATTCGGATCGAGCGCGGTCTTGATCTGCCGCATCACATCGACGGCTTCGCCGAGCTCGTCGGCCAGATAGTCGATCTTGCCGAGCCCGATACCGTGCTCGCCGGTGCAAGTGCCGTCCATGGCGATGGCGCGGGCGACCATGCGGGCCTGCAGCGCCTTGGCGCCTTCGGCCTCCTCGGGTTTGGCCGGGTCGATCAGGATCAGCATGTGGAAATTGCCGTCGCCGACATGGCCGACGATCGGCGCGGTAAAACCGTGCTCATCCGCATCGCGCCTTGTCTCGGTCAGGCATTCCGCCAGCCGCGAGATCGGCACGCAGACGTCAGTAATCACCGCGCGTGCGCCGGGACGTAGGCCAAGGCCGGCATAGAGCGTGTTGTCGCGGGCATGCCAGAGCCGGCTGCGGTCTTCCTGTGCCTTCGCCCAGGCAAAGCCATGGCCGCCTTGGTCGGCGGCGATGGCCTGCGCGGCCTCGGCCTGCTCGCCGACCGAGGCTTCCGAGCCGTGGAATTCGAGGAACAGGGTGGGCGCCTCGCGGTAGCCGAGCTTGGCGTAGGTATTGATGCCGCGCATCATGACGTCATCGAGCAGCTCGATCCGTGCCACGGGAATCGCGGACTGGATCACGGAGATCGCGGTGTCGACGGCATCGTGCAGAGTGTCGAAGCTGCACACCGCAGCCGAGATCGCCTGCGGCACGGGGTGCACCTTCAACGTGATCTCGGTGATCACGCCGAGCGTCCCTTCGGCGCCGACGAACATGCGTGTCAAATCATAGCCGGCAGCCGACTTCCGCGCGCGCTTCGCGGTCCGGATCACGCGCCCGTCCGCGAGCACCACCTCCAGTGCCATGACGTTGTCCTTCATGGTGCCGTAGCGCACGGCCATGGTGCCGGAGGCGCGCGTCGACGTCATGCCGCCGATCGAGGCATCGGCGCCGGGATCGATCGGGAAGAACAGGCCGGTATTGCGCAGTTCGGCATTGAGCTGCTTGCGGGTGATGCCGGGCTGCACCACGACGTCCATGTCGCTGTCGTGCACCGCCAGCACTTTGTTCATGCGCGCGAAGTCGAAGCAGACGCCACCCGCGATCGCCGCAGCATTGCCTTCGAGCGAGGTCCCGGCGCCGAACGGAACGATCGGCATGCCCGCGCTCGCGCACAGCTTCACGATCTCGGCGACCTCTTGCGTCGTTTCCGGGAAGACAACGATGTCAGGCGGCAAATTGCGATAATGCGACTCGCTCTGCCCATGCTGATCGAGCACGCCGCGCGCAACGCTCGCGCGCGGGCCGATCATGCCGGTGAGGCGATCGGCCAATATGCTCGTGGTGACCCGTGGTCCCATCCTTGCTCCCTGTTCGCTCCGATCCACGGACTCTTGCCGGTCCGCTGAGTTGTCGTTCGGCTTAGGCGGCTCTTGCGCTGCTCGCAACCTGCTTCAAACCGAAATCATAGTTCAGATGAAAATAGTCGCTGTCCACCATGCGACCATCCGGCGCACGACCGGCCGGCTGACGGACGAATTCGCGGATCAGGCTGTCCTTGACGCCGAACACCACGTCGCTGTCGAGATATTCGTCACCGGCGACGAACACATGCGTCACCAGCTGCTCGAAGCCCGGCGCAGAGATCATGAAATGCACATGTGCAGGACGCCAGGGATGGCGTCCCTGGGCCTCCAGCATGTCGCCAACCGGGCCGTCATGCGGAATGGGATAGGCGGCCGGCTTGATCGACCAGAAATGGAAGCGGCCGTTGCCGTCGGTATGGAAGCGCGCGCGCATGGCGAGATCCCCGATATCGTCGAGCTGCTGCACGTCGTAATAGCCGTCATCGTCGGAGTGCCAGACGTCGACGACTGCGCCCGCGAGCGGCTTGCCATCGACGGTCGAGACCGAGCCGGTGACCAGCATCGGATCGCCTTCCATCGGGCCGGAGATATCGGCACCGCTGTCCTTCTCCGGCGCGGCCTGGACGAAGAAGGGGCCGAGCACCGTGGTCTCGGTCGCGCCTTCCGGCACAGGATGGTTGATGGCGTCGACCAGCATGGAGACGCCCAGCGTATCCGACAGCAGGATGAACTCCTGGCGCTTGTCGTCGCACATGTGGCCGGTGCGGGTCAGGAAGTCGATGCCGTATTCCCACTCCTTCTGGGTGGGCCGCACCTCGCGGACGAAGGCGTGAAGGTGCCGCACCAGCGCCTCGCTGACCTCTTTGATGCGTGGGTCGGTTGCGCCTGCGATCCGCTCCAGCACCGCATCCGTGATCGTGTTCTCGTTGAAGTTACGCATGACCATCTCCGTTGATCACAGTTTCGGTTCGCCGAGGCCGGACAGCCGCTCGAGATGCCTGACGGTCGCGATGAAGTCGGTGTCGCCGTCGCCCTGTGCGACAAGCGAGCCGTAGGTCTCGCGCACTTGGGCTGCGAGCTGAAGCGGCACGCCGACGGCGTGGCCGGCGCCAAGGATCAAATCGAGATCCTTGGCCATCTGCTTGCAGGAGAAGGTGGATTCGAAATCGCGCGTGCGAAGCGGCGCAGTCTTGTACTTGACCATGGGGGAAGCGACCGCGCTGTCGTCGAGCACCTTCAAGATATCCTGCCAGGCGATGCCGCCCTTGCGCGCCAGCGCCAGGCTCTCCGCCATCATCGCCGCCGACACCGCGATCATCAGGTTGACCGAGAGCTTTGCGTAGCGCGCTTCCTCGGCGAACCCGAGATAGGTCTGGGCGCGGGTGAAAGCTGCGAACAACGGCTTTGCGTTCTCGAAGGCGTCCTTCGGCCCCGAGACGAAGCAGGTCAAGGCGCCAGTATGAACGATGCTGGCATTGCCGGAGACCGGCGCACGCAGATAGGCGATGCCGCGTGCCTGCGCTGCGGCGGCAACCTCAGTGGAGGCTTCGACGCTCACGGTGCTGGTCTCGATCAGAACGGCTCCGGGGGCCATCGCCGCAATCAGGCCGGTAGGACCGAGCAACGCGCCGCGCAAGGCGGCGTCGTCGGGCAGAGACGTGATCACTGCCGCCTTGCCGCTCACGGCTTCGGCCGTCGAAGCAGCAATCGAGATGCCCTGCGCGCGAGCCTCATCGAGCCGCGCCGCGCTCCGGTCGAAGGCCGTAACCGCATAGCCGGCCTTGGCAACGAGCACCGACATCGGCAGGCCCATCTTGCCAATTCCGATGAACGCGACTTTTTTTGAGGTGTCAGTCATTGTTGTTGTCCATTGGCGCCTTCAGGCGGCGCGTCCCTGTCGTTCGATGTCCTCAACGAGCCGCCGGCCGGATTGCGCCAGCAGCTCTTTCTTCGCGTCCAGCGCCTCGACCAGCAGCCGGCCGTTCTGCTTCTTCCAGGCGCCGCCGATCATGACGGCTTCGATATTGGCGAGACTCGTCTGCATCACCACGGTCGCGACGGGATCGTGCATCGGGACAAGGTTGAGATCGGAGGCGTTGATGATGACGAGATCGGCAAGCTTGCCCGGTGTCAGCGAGCCGATCTGGTGTTCGCGGCCGATCATGCGGGCGCCTTCCGTCGTGATCCAGCGCAGCGCCTCGCGCACGGGTATCGTGGTCGTCGCCGGAATGGCGCCGCTTACTTTGCGAGCCTCCGCATTGTCGAGCGCCCGCTGCATCGAGAGCGCGACGCGCGTGGCAGAGAAGAGATCGCCGGCCAGCACGGATTCGAGGTCAATGCCGATGGTCGGCCGCACGCCGCGCTTCAGGAGCCGCCCGGTGATCGGAAGACCGTGGCCCTGGATCATTTCGTTCTCGGGCGTCACCGAGAACGACACGCCGAGATCGACCATCCGATCCAGCAGATCGTCGGGCAGATCATTGCCATGGACGATGTTGACGCCCGCGCCGACGAGGCCGGCCTCGATCAGCTTCTCCCAGCCGCCGGGCGTCTTGGCCGGTCCGCCGCCCTGATGCATCGAGGCGATCAGCTTCAGCACCCGCGCCAGGCGGAAATCGTGCATGGCGACGTCGAGCGTCGAGTAGTGCGGACCGAGAATGGCTAGCCCGAGGGTAACGAGGCCGTCGCGGTCGGCGAGGGGGCCTGCCAGCAGCCGCTCGACCTCGCGGCGCGGATGCGGCACTTCCGAGAAATGCGGCTCGCCCGGCTTCGGCTCGGGTTTGGGCGAGCCGTGGAAGAAGGCGGCGCGGATGCCGCTCTCGATCAGTCCGCGGACCGCGGCGTCGGTGTGATCAGGCGTCGGGTTGTTGTGGCACCAGTCGACCAGCGTGGTGACGCCGTGGTTGATCTGGTTCAGCGCGCCGACGAGCGTCGCGATGTAGATGTCGTCGGGCCGGAACACGGTCGCGAGGCCGGCATGCATGCGGCGGAAATATTCCAGCAGCGTCCAGTTCGCGGCAAAGCCGCGCAAGCCCGTCTGCCAGGTGTGCATGTGCGCGTTGATCAGGCCGGGGATGACGATGCGGCCCTTGCCGTCAATGATCTCCGTGTCGGCCGCAACGTCGATCGATGGCCGCACGCTGGCGATGCGGCTGCCCTCGACCAGCACATCGCCGGTGCCGAGGTCGCCGATCGCGTCATCCATGCTGATGACGGTGGCCGATCTGATCAGCGTGCGCCGCATCGCGTCACGCCGCTTTGACGGCGCCCGGCGGCTCGCCGGCCCAGGCGCGCGCGATCAGGTCGCGGATGGCATTGCGCTCGAGCGGGCGCGGGTTCCAATAGGCGTTGGTGACGGCGAGATCGGCCGCCTTGTCGATGCCGCTTTCGGGCATGCCGACATCGCGCAGCGCCAGCTTCGCACCCAGCCGCTTGGCGAGGCCGTAGAGTCCTTGCGATGCGTCGGCCGCGCCGATCGCGCGGGAGATCCGCGCCATCGCATCAGGCACAGCCGGCGCGTTGTAGGCGAGCGCATGCGGCAGCACGATGGTGTGGGTCTCGGCATGCGGCAGATCAAAAGTGCCGCCGAGCGTGTGGCAGAGCTTGTGATGCAGGGCCATGCCGACGGTGCCGAGGCAGACGCCGCAGAGCCAGGCGCCATAAAGCGCCTCGGTGCGGGCCTCGCGGTCGTCGCTTTTTACAGCGATGGCCGGCAGGGCGCGTGCCAGTGCGCGGATCCCTTCTTCCGCCATCAGCGACGTCACGGGATTGGCGTCGCGCGCATAGAGCGCTTCGACGGCATGGGCGATCGCATTGATGCCGGAGGTCGCGGCCAGGCTCGCCGGCAGCGTCAGAGTGAGATCGACATCGTAGATCACGGTCTCCGGTAGGATCGCCGCATCGCGCACCGTGGTCTTCAGACCGTTCTCGGTCTGGCCGACGATCGGGGTCATCTCCGAGCCGGCATAGGTGGTGGGAATGCAGAGCTGGTTGATTCCGGTGCGCAAGGCCAGCGCCTTGCCGAGGCCGGTGGTCGAGCCTCCGCCGAGCGAGACGACGCAGTCGGCTTCGCATGCCTTCATCGCCGCGAGCGCGCGCTCCGTGACCTCGACCGGGGTATGCATGGTGGCGCCGGGAAAGATGCCGGCATAGAGCGGGCCGAGCGCGGCGCCAAGGCTTTTGCCCTGAGCCTCCTGCTGCGGCGTCGTCAGTACCAGCGCGCGCTTGCCGCCGAGCCGTTCGACCTCGGCCTTGGCCGAGGCAAGCGTTCCGCTGCCGAACACGACGCGGTAGGGCAGGTTTTCAAAGGTGAACGAACCGATCATGCGCCGGTCTCTTTGATGGGATAATCGACCTGGAAGCGTCCGATCCGCAAGTCGCCGAGCGCCTCGCGTACGCGCAGATGCTCCGGATGATTTGCATAGGCCGCGAGCGCGGCCTGATCGCTGAATTCGGAGAACAGCACCACGTCGCAGGCGTAGTCGACGGCGCTGACGTCCATGCCGACCTCGATATGGGTGAGGCCGTCGATCCGGCCCTTGAGGCCCTCGAACAGGGTCTTGACCTTGATCCGGGCGGCGGAGCGCTCCTCGGCGGTCTCCCCGCGCAGCCGCCACATCACGATGTGCCTGATCGGGCCCGACATTTCCTGATTTCCTCGCCTGCCATTGTGCTTTGTTGACGCCATTTTGCCTTGCAGAAATCGGAAATAAAGGTCAAAATTTGTAAGTCTCTTTTCCTGTTTTCGCAAAAATGGACCGGCTGCTCCAACTCGAAGTCTTTTCCAAAACAGCCGAGCTCGGCAGCCTGTCCAAGGCCGCCGAAATGCTGCGGATGTCGAACGCGGCCGCCAGCCGCCATCTCAGTGCACTGGAGGAGCGCCTTGCGGTCCGGCTGATCGAGCGCAACACGCGCCGGCAATGGCTGACCGAGGCAGGGCAGGAGCTATTGCAGCGCTGCAGCACGCTGCTGAACGAGCTCGCCGAAGCCGAAGACGCCGTCTCCGACCGCGCGCTGTCGCCGAAGGGGATGCTGCGCGTGACGAGCTCGTTGTCTTTCGCGATGATCTATCTCGCGCCGATGCTGCCCGCCTTCCGCGCGCTCTATCCCGATCTCAGCGTGCAGATCATCAGCGCGAACCGCTATCTGGACTTCATCGAGGCCGGCATCGACGTCGCAATCCGCACGCGGGAGCACGAGCCTGATTCCAACATCGTCGTCCGCCGCATCGGCCAGATGCACCGCGTGCTGGCGGCCGCACCGTCATATCTGGAGAAGCACGGCCGGCCGGAGCACCCCGCCGATCTCGCCCGCCACAACATGCTGATCTACAACCTCGCGAACGATCCCTATTCGCTGCGGCTGAGCAAGGGCAGCACGACGCAGACCGTCCGGATCGCGCCGACGCTCGACAGCAATGACGGCCAGATCATCTGCGGCGCGGCGCGCGCCGGGCTCGGCATCCTGATCCAGCCGCTCTACATCGTGCAGAGCGATATCGCAGCCGGCCGGCTGGTGCCCGTCTTGAGGGGCTGGGAGCTGCCGCTGCTCACCATGAACATCGCCTATCAAAACCGCGTTCGGCTTCCCGCCAAGATCAGGGTCTTTTCCGACTTCCTGGTCACTCACATCCGCGAGCACTCCGAGCCCGGGATCTGGATCGACGCGACGAAGTAAACGGGAAGCATCCATGTATCTCGGCATCGATCTCGGCACCTCGGCGGTCAAGACCGTTCTCGTCGATGATGCCCAGCGCGTGATTGCAAGCGAGAGCCGGGCGCTCGCGACCGCCTCGCCGCAGCCAGGCTATTACGAGCAGGACCCCGCACAGTGGATCGATGCGACCTTTGCCACGCTGGACGCCCTGAAGGCGTCGCATGCCGGGGCGATGGCGGCGGTCGAAGGCATCGGACTGTCCGGCCAGATGCATGGCGCCACCCTGCTCGATGCAAGTTCGAAGCCGCTACGGCCTTGCATCCTCTGGAACGACGGCCGCTCCGGCGAGGAGTGCCGCGTTCTGGAGCAGCGCTGGCCCGCGTTGCGAGCGGTGACGGGTAACAAGGCGATGGCTGGATTCACCGCGCCAAAACTGCTCTGGATCGCGACGCACGAGCCCGAGATTTTTGCGGCGACGAAACTCGTCCTGCTGCCAAAGGCGTATTTGCGCCTGGTGCTATCAGGCGAGGCCATCGAGGATGTCTCGGACGCATCGGGATCGCTGTGGCTCGACGCCGCGCGCCGGGATTGGTCGGATGCGGCCTTGGCAGCGACTGGCCTGTCGCGCGATCACATGCCGCGTCTGGTCGAGGGATGCGCGCCTGCAACGACGCTGCGCAGCGAACTCGCGCGGCGCTGGGGTATGGCGAGGCCGCCGATCATCGCGGGCGGCGCCGGCGACAATCCGGCTGGCGCCGTCGGCATCGGCGCGATCGAGCCGGGAACCGCGTTCATATCGCTGGGAACCTCCGGTGCCTTGCTGGCACCGACCAACAAAATAGCCGCCAACCCCGATCGCGTCGTGCACACGTTCTGCCACGCCATTCCCGGCATGTGGATTCAGGCCGGCGCGATCCTCGCGGCCGCCTCCTGCCTCGCCTGGGTCGCGCGCCTGTTCGGCGTCGCGGAGGCCGAGTTGCTGGCGCCGCTTGGAGCGCGTCCGCAGGCGCCGTCGCCGGTGAGCTTCCTGCCTTATCTTGCGGGTGAGCGGACGCCCCATGACGATCCCGCCGTGCGCGGCATGCTCGACGGTTTGAGCCATGGCACCGATCGCGGTGCGATCGTGCAGGCGGTGCTCGAGGGCGTTGCCTTCGCGCTTGCCGATTGCCGCGACGCGCTTGCGTATGCCGGCATTGCCATTGCGGATGCCGATGTCATTGGCGGCGGTTCAAGGTCTTCATTCTGGCTTGCGGTGCTGGCCAATGTCTTGAATGTTCCAATCCATCGCTTCGCAGGAGGCGAGACCGGCGCGGCGTTCGGTGCGGCAAGATTGGGGCGGCTTGCTGTCACGGGTGAGGCGATCGCCGCCGTGTGCACGAGGCCGCAGCGCGTCGAAACGCTTGAACCTGACGCTGGCCTGACCGATGCCTATGCCGAGCGGCTTCCCGCCTGGCGCGAACTGTATCGGCCGCGCCACTAGCTGGCCCAATCTGGTTTGCATACTTCAGTATACTCGCCTTCGGTATTGCCCTGCGTCACTCGCTTTTGTTTAATAACCAAACCGCGCTAACGAGACGCGGGTGGGAAACGCATTGTGCGCCGGGAGGCACGATGAACGATCCGATCCTCGAGATGCGCGGGGTCTCAAAGACCTTCTTTGGGATCAAGGCGCTGCGCACGGTTGATCTCACGGTCTATGCCGGCGAAATCCATGCCCTGATGGGGGAGAATGGCGCCGGCAAGTCGACGCTGATGAAGATCCTGTCCGGCGCATACAGGCCCGATCCCGGTGGCGAGATCCGCATCGAGGGCAGCCCGGTGCGGATCGAAGGTCCGCTCGGCGGCCGCGCCGCGGGTATCTCCATCATCTACCAGGAGCTGTCGCTGGCTCCCAATCTCAGCGTTGCCGAGAACATCTATCTGGGCCGGGAGATATCGCATGCGGGTTTGCTGGCCCGCGGCGAGATGCGAGAGGGTGTCGGGCCGATCCTGAAGCGGCTGGGCGCGGATTTCCTGCCATCGACGCTGGTGGCGCATCTGTCCATGGGCCAGCGGCAATTGGTCGAGATCGCCCGAGCGCTGCACGCCAGATCAAAGATCCTGATCATGGATGAGCCAACCACCTCATTGTCGGCCGCCGAAAGCGAGCGGCTGTTCGCGCTGGTCCGCCAGCTTCGCGCCGAGGGGCTTGCCATCATCTACATCTCGCATCGCATGGACGAGGTCTACGCGCTCGGCGACCGCGTCACCGTGCTGCGCGACGGTCGGCTGGTCGGGTCGCTCGACAAGCCTGAGATTCGCGCCGACACCATCGTCCGGCTGATGGTCGGGCGTGACGTTTCCTCGTTCTACAAGAAGGATCACGATCCCGAGGCGGGGCGGGGACATCCCGTGCTCGCAGCGATCGATATGGCCGACGGCCAGCGCGTCAAGGGTTGCTCGCTCACCGTGCATGCGGGCGAGGTGGTCGGGCTTGCCGGCCTGATCGGCGCCGGCCGCACCGAGCTTGCGCATCTCATCATCGGCGCGGCGTCGAAAACCTCCGGCCGGCTCGAGTTGGAGGGACGTCCGGTCGAGATCCGCACGCCGGGCGAGGCGCTCGAGGCTGGCATCGCCTACCTGACGGAAGACAGAAAGGCGCTCGGCCTGTTTCTCGATATGTCGTGCCTCGACAACATCAATCTCGCCGTGCTCGGGCGCGATGCGAAGCTCGGTTGGGTCCTGGATCGCGACAAGGCGCGTGAGCGCGCCGACCGGGCCTTCGCAGGGCTCAGCATCCGCGCCGCCAATGTCGGCGTTGCCGCTGGAGGCCTGTCCGGCGGCAACCAGCAGAAGGTCCTGCTGTCGCGGCTGCTCGCCATTGCGCCAAAGGTCCTCATCCTCGACGAGCCGACGCGCGGCGTCGACGTCGGTGCCAAGTCCGAGATCTATTCGATCATCGACAATCTCGCCAAGGCCGGCACCGCGATCCTCGTCATCTCGTCCGATCTGCCCGAGATCATCGGCATCTGCGACCGCGTCGTCGTCATGCGTAGCGGGCACATCGCCGGCGAGGTCAGGCGAACCGAGACGGCGCCGTTGAATCAGGAAGACATTATGGCGCTTGCCACGGGGATGGAGCATCTCGATGCCTGACAATGCTGCTTCGGAGGCCAAGCCAGCCCCGACGACGACCAACGGCGCCGCCGCAGAGACAAGGCGCCAGCGGATGCGGATGCTGATCAGCGCACTCGGCATGCTGCCGGTGCTGCTGATCCTCTGCATCGGCTTCCACGTGCTGTCAGAGGGCCGCTTCTTCACCGGGCAAAATCTCGGCATCGTGTTGCAGCAGGCCGCGGTGAACACCGTGCTCGCCGCCGGCATGACCTTCGTCATCCTCACCGGCGGCATCGACCTCTCGGTCGGCTCGATCCTGGCGGCCTCCGCGATGGCCGGGTTGACACTCTCCAAGATGCCGGAGCTCGGGATGCTGTGGCTGCCGGCCGCGCTGCTCACGGGCCTCGGCTTTGGCGTCGTCAACGGCGCGCTGATTGCGCTGCTCCGCCTGCCACCCTTCATCGTCACGCTCGGCTCGCTCACCGCGGTGCGCGGCCTGGCGCGACTGCTCGGCGCCGACACCACCGTGTTCAATCCATCGATTCCCTATGCTTTCATCGGTAACGGCTCGCTGACGCTCATTCCCGGCGTCGCGTCGATCCCGTGGCTCTCCGTGATTGCCCTGCTCGTCATCTTCGTCTCGTGGCTGGTGCTGCGCCGGACCGTGCTCGGCGTGCACATCTATGCGGTGGGCGGCAATGAAAGCGCGGCGCGGCTTGCCGGAATCAAGGTCTGGGCCGTGCTGATCTTCGTGTACGGTGTCTCCGGCCTTTTTGCCGGGCTCGGCGGCGCCATGCAGGCGGCGCGCCTCTATGCGGCCAATGGCCTGCAGCTCGGTCAGTCCTATGAGCTCGACGCGATCACCGCCGTGATCCTCGGCGGCACCTCCTTCGTCGGCGGCATCGGCTCGATCTGGGGTACGCTGGTTGGCGCGCTGATCATCGCCGTGCTCTCGAACGGCCTCATCCTCATCGGTGTCTCCGACATCTGGCAATATGTGATCAAGGGCCTGGTGATCATCGGCGCCGTGGCGCTGGACCGTTACCGGCTGCAAGGCTCAGCCAGAACCTAAGGGGCTCAGCCAGAACCTGAAGGTTCGGTGCGCACCTGTCAGTGCAAGGCTGATGCGAAATTCCGTTGCGGCAACTGGTCTGCCGCGCCGGGGACGAAGACAGACCAGGGAGGAAGTCCATGTTGAAGACGATCACGCTTGCCGGCGCCGCGATGGCGCTCGCCCTGACCACCGCGCCGACCTTCGCCAAGGAGCTCAAGTCGATCGGCGTCTCGCTGGGATCGATGGGCAACCCGTTCTTCGTCGCGCTGTCGAAGGGCGCCGAGTTCGAGGCGAAGAAGACCAATCCCAATGTGAAGATCACCGCGGTCGGCTTCGAATACGATCTCGGCAAGCAGGTCACCCAGATCGACAATTTCATCGCCGCCGGCGTCGACCTGATCCTGCTCAACCCCGGCGATCCCAAGGCGATCGGGCCGGCCATCAAGAAGGCGCAGGCGGCGGGCATCGTCGTCGTCGCGGTCGACACCGCGGCCGAAGGCGCCGACGCCACCGTGACCACGAACAACGTGCAGGCCGGCGAGATCTCGTGCCAGTACATCGTCGACAAACTGGGCGGCAAGGGTGACGTCATCATCGAGAACGGGCCGCAGGTCTCCGCCGTGATCGACCGGGTCGTCGGCTGCAAGAATGTCTTCGCGAAGAATCCCGGCATCAAGGTGCTGTCGAACGACCAGGACGGCAAGGGCTCGCGCGAGGGCGGTCTCACCGTCGCGCAGGGTTATCTGACTCGCTTCCCCAAGATCGACGCCATCTTCGCCATCAACGATCCGCAGGCGATCGGTACCGACCTTGCGGCTCGCCAGCAAAACCGCACGGGCATTGTCATCACCGCAGTGGACGGCGCGCCCGATATCGAGGCGGCGCTGAAGGATCCGCAGTCGCCGCAGATCCAGGCCTCGGCTTCGCAGGACCCGTTCTTCATGGCGCGGCGGGCCGTCCAGGTCGGTGTCGGCATTCTCAACGGCCAGAAGCCGGCCTCGACCGTCGAGCTCCTGCCGTCCAAGCTCGTGACCCGGGACAACGTCGCCGAGTACAAGGGCTGGACCTCGGATCGCTCGCAGTAAGACGCGGTCCGCTACCGCCAACGGCCGAAACACGAGATGGCGGGCTGCTTGCTCGACGCCGCCCGCCGCCAACGCACCTGCGCTGATCGGCCGTACGAGCGCGCCGCGCTGCCTGTTGTGTTAGCGTGGCACGATCTCGATTGGTCGATTCGGAAAGCAGATTTCGTGAAAGCCAGGATATCCGGCACCGCGTGGCGGCATGCCAATATCGGTCGCCTGCTCAACAACGCCGTGCGGCGCTTCGAAGGCCGCGTGCTCGAATTGATGAGCGAGCGCGGACACGACGAGACGCGAATCGCCCATGTCAGCCTGACCCGCAATCTCGACGTGGAGGGGACGCGGCTCACCGAACTCGCCCGCCGCGCCTCCATGAGCAAGCAGGCGATGGGCGAGCTGGTCGATCAATGTGCCGAGCTCGGCCTCGTCGATCGCATCGCTGACCCGACCGACCGGCGCGCGCGCATCGTCATGTTCACGCCGGCCGGGCGCAAATGGCTGGATGCGTTTCGCGATGCCGTCGACATCGCCGAGCAGGAGATGCGCGCCGAGCTTGGCAAGGCCACCATGGACGCGATCCTGAAGGGGCTGGCGGTCTATGGTGAGAGGTTCGACACGCTCGAGGATGCCAATTAGTCAGGCGACTTGACGATATCGTCAGGCTACCTTACCATGCAGAATAATGCTGGTAGGGAGAAGCGTCTTGGAAACACGTCTGACGGCCGCGGTGCTCATCGTCGGCGGGGGGCCCTGCGGGCTGATGCTGGCCAACGAGCTCGGCCGGCGCGGCGTGTCCGCGATCCTGGTCGATGAAAAGCCGGGCACGGCATTCAATCCGCAGGCCAATGCGACGCAGGCGCGCTCGATGGAGCACTACCGGCGGCTTGGTTTTGCCGACGAGATCAGGCGCGAAGGGTTGCCCGCCGATTATCCGACCGACGTTGCCTATTTCACGCGCTATGCGGCTTACGAGCTGGCGCGCTTTGCATTGCCGTCATCGTCACGCGCGGGCGAGCTGATCAAGGGCATGTCCGGCTCCTGGAGCGCGGCGGAGCTGCCGCATCGGGTCTCGCAGAAATATGTCGAGGCGGTGCTGCGCCGCCATGCCGAACGGCTCCCCGGAATCAAGCTCAACTACGGTCACCGGCTGATCGGCTACACCGAAAGCGATGACGGCATCGTCGGCGAGGTCGAACGTCTCGACGATGGCAGCCGCTTCCAGGTCCGGGCCGACTTCCTGGTCGGCGCCGACGGGCCGCGCTCGATGGTCCGGCAATCGCTGGGTATAGTTTACGGCGGCGAGACCGGGGCGCAGCGTGACTTCATGGGCGGCCGCATGCTGGCGGTCTATCTTCGCGCGCCGGAGTTCTACGCCAGCGTCCCGCACGCCAAGGCGTGGATGTACAATTGCTTCAACGGCGACCGCCGCGCTTTCATGGCCTCCGTGAACGGGCGGGACGAATTCGCCTTTCACACGCAGCTTCGGCCGGGCGAGGACGAGGGCGCGATCACGCTCAACGAGGCCAGGGCTGCGTTCCAGCGTGCCTGCGGCGCGCCCATCCCGTGTGAGGTGCTGTCGTTCCTGACCTGGACCGCCGGTCACGCGCTGGTCGCGAACGGGATGCAGCGGGGCAGGGTGCTCCTCGGCGGCGATGCGGCGCATCTGTTCACGCCGACCGGCGGGCTCGGCTACAACACAGCGATCGAGGATGCGGTCAATCTCGGCTGGAAGCTCGCAAGCGTCGTCAAGGGCGTGAGCCCGGTGACACTGCTCGACAGCTACGAGGTCGAGCGGCGGCCGGTGGCGCTCCGCAACACCGATTATGCGCGGCGCTTCGCCGACTCCCTCGGTCTCTTCGCGCCCGCGCCTGACATCGAGGACGCCACGGACGAGGGCAGCGAGGCGCGGCGGATCGCGGGCGTCTATCTCGAGCAGCATGCTCGTGCCGAGTTCAACATCCCCGGCGTCACCTTCGGCGGACGTTACGACGGCTCGCCGATCATCGTCTCCGATGGCAGCCAGCCGCCGCCGGATGCTGCCAACGTCTACATCCCGAGCGCCTGTCCGGGCGGCCGCGCACCGCATGCCTGGCTGGAGGACGGCGGGTCCTTGTACGACCTGTTCGGGTTCGAATGGACGCTGCTGCAGTTCGGCGAGGTCGCGCCGGCTCGCGCAGCGGTCACGGATGCCGTCCGCAAGCTCGGGGTCGACGTGAAGCTGGTGACGCTGCCGGCATCGTTGCGCGACCTCTATGAGGCGGACCTCGCATTGATACGTCCCGACCAGATCGTCGCCTGGCGCGGCAGCGCGTCACAAGCCGGGACGATCGGACACATCCTTGCACGCGCGCTCGGGCATGGCGTGAGCGACAGCGCGCGACTGGCAAGCTGAGCAGAGCTTCGCCCCGCATTCAATCTGCGCCAGTACGGCCAACAATAACAAGACGACAACAACACCGGAGGAGGAAACATGACCACAAGAGCATTCGAGGATTACGACGATCATGCCGCTACCGCCGGCGCCGGCCAGACCGCGAGCAGCCGCCGGCGCATTCTGATCGCCGGTACCATCGGCACCGCGATCGAATGGTACGACTTCTTCATCTACGGCCTGATCGCGCCGCTGGTGTTCGACCAGCTGTTCTTTCCGAAGTTCGACCAGCTCACCGCAACCATCGCGGTGTTCGCGACGTTCGCCGTCGGATTTCTGGCACGTCCGCTCGGCGGTCTCGTGTTCGGCCATTTCGGCGATCGCCTGGGGCGCAAATCTGTCCTGCTGTGCACGCTGCTCCTGATGGGGCTTGCGACGATGTCGATCGGGCTGTTGCCGACCTACGCCAGCGCGGGTGTGGGCGCGACCGTCGCGCTGGTCGTGCTGCGCTTCCTTCAGGGCTTTGCGCTCGGCGGCGAGTCCACCGCGGCGATCCTCATGGCGATCGAAACGGCGCCCGCCAATAAGCGCGGTTTCTCAGCCGCGGTGATCCAGGCCGCGGGTCCCGTCGGTGTCGTGCTCGCCTCGTTCGCGGCACTCGCGATCTCGCGGCTGCCGGAGGCGGACCTTTTGTCATGGGGCTGGCGCGTTCCGTTTCTGATCAGCGCCGTGCTGGTCGCGCTCGGCGTCTACATGCGCTGGCGCATCGAGGAGAGCGCGACGTTCCGCGACGCCGAAGAGTCCGAAGCGGTGCCGGCCGTCGAAGCTATGAGGGGACACTGGCGGCCGATCCTCATCGTGTTCTTCGCCGAGATGGCGCAAACGTCCTATTTCTACCTGACCGCCATCTTCACCATCTCCTTCGCGACGCGTCAGCTCGGCGTCCAGAAGGACGTGATCACGCAGACCGTGCTGTTTGCCAATCTCGTCGGGCTCGTGGCCATGCCGCTGATCGGCGCCTGGTCCGACCGGATCGGACGCAAGCGCTTGTTCCTGGCGGGCGTCGTGCTCGCGGCGGCCTCGATGTTTGCGTTCTACGGCGTGGTCGCAAGCCGTGACACACTTTTGATAATGGGCGCGGTGATCCTTGCTGCGGGCATCATCCATCCGCTGATGTTCAGCACCGAGGGAAGCTATTTCCCGGAGCTGTTTCCGACCCGCATCCGCTTCACCGGCGTGTCGATCGGCAAGCAGCTCGGCACGGTGCTCGGCGGCGGCATCGCGCCGCTCGTCGCCACCAGCCTGTTTGCGCAAACGGGCTCCACCTACGCGATCACGGGATACTACGTCGCGCTCGCGCTCGCAGCGATGATCGCGCTCGGCTTCGCGCACGAAACCAGCAAATCGCGGCTACTCGGCTGAGCCCAGCCAAGACATCAGCAAGACATCAGGGAGGTTCTCATGGACGTCAGTCTTCTCATCAACGGCCAGGATCAGGCCGCGTCGACCGGCAAGATATTCGAGCGGCGCAATCCACTGTCGCAGGAGGTCGCAAGCCGGGCGGCTGCTGCGACGGTTTCGGATGCGGACACCGCGGTGGCCGCAGCTTCCGCCGCGCTTCCCGCATGGTCGGCGCTCGGCCCCAACGCGAGGCGGGCGCTGCTGCTGAAGGCCGCCGACGCGCTCGATGCCAAGCGCGATGCCTTCATCAGGATCATGATGGCCGAGATCGGCACGACCGAGGTCTGGTCGGCCTTCAACGTCAAGCTCGCATCCGGCATGCTGCGCGAGGCGGCATCGCTGACCACGCAGATTGCGGGCGAGGTGATCCCGTCCGACAAGCCGGGATGCCTCGCGATGTCCGTGCGCCAGCCGGCGGGCGTGTGCCTCGGCATCGCGCCGTGGAATGCGCCGATCATTCTCGGCGTCCGCGCCGTGGCGACGCCGCTCGCCTGCGGCAACACGGTGGTGCTCAAGGCCTCCGAGATCTGCCCGGGCACGCACCGGCTGGTCGGCGAGGTGTTCAAGGACGCAGGCTTCCCGCCCGGCGTCGTCAACGTCCTCACCAACGCGCCCACCGATGCGCCGGCTGTGGTCGAACGTCTCATCGCCAATCCCGCGGTACGGCGGATCAACTTCACCGGCTCGACCCGCGTCGGCCGCGTCATCGCCGAGCTCGCCGGACGTCACCTCAAGCCGGTGCTGCTCGAGCTCGGTGGCAAGGCGCCGCTGGTCGTGCTCGACGATGCAGACCTCGATGCCGCCGTCGCGGCCGTGGCATTCGGCGCCTTCATCAACCAGGGCCAGGTCTGCATGTCGACCGAGCGGGTAATCGTCGACGAGGCGGTGGCTGCGTCCTTTGTCGAGAAGCTCGCGAAGAAGGCGAGCGCGCTTCCCGCCGGCGACCCGCGCTCCGGCCCGGTGGTTGTCGGCTCGATGATTGATGAAGCTCCCGCCAGGCAGGTCGTTGCCCTGATCGACGACGCCATCGCCAAGGGCGCCGTCAAGGTCGCGGGCGGAGAGCGCACCGGCACGGTCGTTCCGGCAACGGTGCTCGACTGCGTCGCGCCAGGCATGCGTATCTACACCGAGGAGAGCTTTGGTCCGGTCGTCTCCGTGATCCGCGCACGCGGCGTCGACGAGGCCGTGCGGCTCGCCAACGACACCGAGTACGGCCTCTCGGCCGCCGTGTTCGGCCGCGACGTCGCGCGTGCGCTGACGGTGGCGCAGCGCATCGAAAGCGGCATCTGCCATGTCAACGGCCCGACCGTGCATGACGAGGCGCAGATGCCGTTCGGCGGCGTGAAGGGATCGGGCTACGGCCGCTTCGGCGGTCAGGCCGGGATCGCCGAATTCACCGATCTGCGCTGGATCACCATCGAGACGCAGCCGCAGCACTATCCGTTCTAACTACGCCGCAAACGAAGCCCACCAGGACGTCTGTTCATGAATTCGAAAGTTCTTACGGTTCGGGAAGCGACCCTCGATGTGCTTCGCTCCTTCGGCATCGATCGCGTCTTCGGCAATCCCGGCTCGACCGAGCTTGCCTTCCTGGGCGAC
Organism: Bradyrhizobium huanghuaihaiense; assembly: GCF_025200885.1. Classification (NCBI taxonomy): domain Bacteria; kingdom Pseudomonadati; phylum Pseudomonadota; class Alphaproteobacteria; order Hyphomicrobiales; family Nitrobacteraceae; genus Bradyrhizobium; species Bradyrhizobium huanghuaihaiense. The sequence continues at coordinate 2,201,603 of NZ_CP104172.1, forward strand.
TGGCCCGACGACATCGACTACGTGCTGGGGCTGCAGGAAGGCTGCGTGGTGGGCATGGCCGACGGCTATGCTCAGGCGACCGGACGTCCGTCCTTCGTCAATCTGCATTCGGCCGCCGGGCTCGGCCATGCCCTTGGCAATCTCTTCACGGCCTTTCGCAACAAGACGCCGATGGTCGTGACGTCAGGGCAGCAGGCGCGCAGCCTGCTGCGGATGCGCCCCTACCTCTTCGCCGAAGACGCCGAGCAGTTTCCAAAACCCTATGTGAAATGGAGTGCGGAGCCGGCGCGGCCTGAGGATGTTCCTGCGGCCATTGCGCAGGCTTTCCACACGGCCATGCAGCATCCGCGCGGCCCGACCTTCGTGTCCGTGCCGTCGGATGATTGGGCGCGGCCTGCCGTGGCTCCGCCGGTCCGCCACATCGCGACCGAATTTGCGCCGGATCCGGCGGCGATCGTTCGGCTCGGCGCAGCGATCGGAGCGGCCAAGCGACCTGTCTTCGTTGTTGGCCCTGAGATCGATCGCAATGGCAGTGTCGACGCAATGGTTGCGGTCGCCGAACAGGCGCGGGCGGCCGTCTGGGCAAGCCCGATGTCGAGCCGGTCGAGCTTTCCGGAATTGCATCCGCAATTTGCAGGCTTCCTTCCCGCAGCTCCGGGCGGTCTCGCCCGTGCCCTGCGCGGCGCCGATCTGATCGTCGTGGTCGGAGCTCCGGTGTTCACCTTCCACGTCGAGGGGCAATGCGAACTGCTCGATGACGGAACGCCGGTCTGGCAGATCACCGACGATCCGACCGAAGCGGCGTCCGCGGCCGTGGGCGACACCATCATCAGCACGCTCCCCAAGGCGCTCGGCGCGCTTCAGTCGGCGCTGCCCGACATTGCGACGCGCGAGGTGCCGGCCGCGCGCACGCGGCCTGCTGCTCCCGCCGCGAGAAATCCGATTCCGCCCGCCTATGCGCTGAGCCGGTTGTCGGCGCTGATGCCGCGCGATGCGGTCGTGGTCGAGGAGGCGCCATCGCATCGTCCCGCGATCCAGCAATTCCTGCCCATGCGCGGCGCGGACAGCTTCTACACCATGGCGAGCGGCGGACTTGGTTACAGCCTGCCGGCCTCGGTCGGCGTTGCATTGGCACGGCCCGGCCGCCGCATCGTCGCCCTCATTGGCGACGGATCGGCGATGTACTGCATCCAGGCGATCTGGACCGCCGCGCAACGCCAGCTGCCGATCACCTTCGTGATCATGAACAATTCCGGCTATGGCGCAATGCGCGCCTTCAGCCAGCTCATGCAGGCACATCGCCCGCCCGGGATCGACCTGCCCGGGCTCGACTTCATCGCGCTCGCCAGGGGAATGGGTTGCGCGGGGCAGCGCGTCACCGATGCCGGCGATGTGGACCGCATCCTGGCGGAAGCGCTGGTTTCAAACGGTCCCGCGCTGGTCGATATCGCAGTCGATCACGCCACGACGGACCTGTTCAGCCATCCGAGCTGAATTTCGAAGCGCCACGATAAACGGACCGCGACGCTACGCATTCTACGTCCTCTGCGAGCTACGAACTCCGGTACCAACTCGCCAGATTCCACGTGATGGTGTCCCAGCCCGAGATGTCGGCCATCAGGCTGTTGACGCCGGCGTTGACGATGTGGCGCGAGAGCAGCGGCAGGAACACGTGGGCCTCGCAGAAGATTTCGTCGACCTTCATCAGCAGCGCGGCGCGCTTGACCGGGTCGAGCTCGTTCTGTGCGGCCTTGTAGGCCTTGTCGGCTTCGGGATCGGAATAGCGCGAATTGTTGCGGCCGAGCCATTTGTTATCCTTGGTGGCGATCTCCCAGGAGACGCACTGGTTCAACAAGCGCTCCGGATCGGGCTGCGGTTGCGTCGTGTTGTACATCTCCATGTCGGCGTAGAATTTCGAATAGGTGTCGGGGTTGCCGACATCAGAGGAGAAGAACACCGATGCGGTGACCGCCTTGACCTCGATCTCGATGCCGGCTTTCTGGCAGGCCTGCTTGATGATGGCCTGCGTCTTCTGCCGCGGGGCGTTGGTCGAGGTCTGGAACACGTATTTGAGCTTCTTGCCGTCCTTCTCGCGGATGCCATCCGCGCCCCTGGTCCAGCCGGCCTCGTCGAGGATCTTGTTGGCCTTGTCGATGTCGAACTCGTATTTCAGCTTGGGCGACTTGAACTGCGTGGGCGCATTGACGAAGCTCGCGGTTGCGATGGCGCCGCGTCCGTAGATGAACTTCTGGACCGAGTCGCGGTCGATCAAGAGATTGATCGCGCGGCGAACGGCGGGATCGGACAGCGTCGGGTGCTTGGTCTTGACGCTTGAACGCTCGCCGTCGACCTCGGTCCAGGGGTCCGTCGTGTTGAGGATGATGAACTCGACATTGCCGGAGGGCGTGATGTCGAGCTTTCCTTTGCCGCCCGCCTCCATGCGCTTGAGGACCTCCTCCTCCACCTGCATGTTCCAGGCGAAGTCGTATTCGCCGGTCTGCAGCACGGCGCGCGCCGCAGAGACCGCATCGCCGCCGCCCTTGACCTCGATCGTGTCGAAATACGGCTGGTTCTTGATGTGATAGTCGGGATTGCGTTCGGCGCGGATCAAATCGCCCGGCTTGAACTCGACGAATTTGTATGGGCCGGTGCCGACCGGCTTCAGATTGCCGGGAGCCTCGCGTGACTTTGCGCCGATATAATCGCCGAAATGATGCTTCGGCAGGATCTGGCCGACCTGGCCGCCGACGAACGGGTCGGCCCAAAACGGCGTCGGCGCTCTGAAGATCACTTTGACGGCGTGGTCGTCGATCTTCTCGACCTTGATGTCCTTGTAGGAGCCCGTGGTGTAGGCCGCGGTTGCGAGATCCGCGGCGTATTGCCAGGTGAAGACGACGTCGTCGGCGGTGAAGGGCTTGCCGTCATGCCATCTGACGCCCTGCTTCAGCTTCCAGATCACGCTCATGCCGTCGGCCGCAAGGCCGCCGTTCGCCTTGGTCGGAACCTCTGCGGCAAGGCAGGGGATGAGATTGCCGTCCTTGTCCCAGCCGGCAAGCGGCTCGAAGAAGATGCGCGAGGCGATCTGGTCCTTGGTGCCGAGCGCGAAATGCGGATTGAGCAAAGTGGGCGCCTGCCAGAGCAGCATCTTGAGCGCGCCGCCGCCGCCGGCCTTGGTCGGCTTGTATGCGAGCGTCGCATCCGCCATCGCCACGTCGTTCCAGAGCAGGATCTGGCTTGCGACCGGCGCTGCGATCCCGACCGCAGCCATGGACCGGATGAACGAGCGTCGCGACAGCGTGCCTTGCTTCACCTCCGCGATCAGACCCCGGATGTCGTTCTCGTTCATCAGATGACCTCCACCTTCACAAAGAAAAGTCGCCAACGGCATGCAAGTTACGTGCACTCTAGCTTGGGACGCCTGATGTCGTGGAGTCAAAGGGATACCCTGCGGCGAAATGACGAACGCGCCCAGATGCGCGTTCCCGGGCGATCGGCCGCGCCGCAGCAACATGGCCCGGCTCTTGCCGGGCAGTATGATGGATATGTATAAACATCATACTTGGAGGTGGCGTGGTTCGGTCAGGTGGTGTCTTGAGGCAGGCGTTCGAGCCTGGCGTGCTGTTCGGCGGGCTGATCGCCGCCAACATCGCCGCATGGGCTTTCGCCTTCGCAGCGTTCGGTGACCGGCCGACAGTGATGGCGACCGCGCTGCTGGCCTGGGTGTTCGGCCTGCGCCATGCCGTCGATGCCGACCACATCGCCGCGATCGACAATGTCGTGCGCAAGCTGATGCAGGCGGGCGATACGCCGCGCAGCGCCGGTCTCCATTTCGCGCTCGGCCATTCCACCGTCGTCCTGGTCGCGACCATGCTGCTCGCGCTCGGCGTCGTGAGCCTCGGCGGCGACAGCCTGCTCAAGGAGATCGGCTCCCTGATCGGCACCTCGGTGTCGGCGCTGTTCCTGCTGGTGATCGCGGCAATCAATCTCGCCATCTTCGCCGGGCTGTGGCGGATCCTGCGCGAGGTGCGCGAGCAGGGCATTCACGATGCTGCGCAGCTCGAGGCGCTGCTCGCGTCGCGCGGCTTCCTGGCGCGGCTGCTCGCCCCGATGTTCCGCCTCGTCACAAAACCCTGGCACATGTATCCGCTCGGCCTGTTGTTCGGGCTCGGCTTCGACACCGCGACCGAGATCGGCCTGCTCGGCATCTCCGCCACGGAAGCTGCGCGCGGCGTCTCGCTTGCGCAGGTACTGGTCTTCCCCGCGCTGTTCGCCGCCGGCATGGCGCTGGTCGACACCGCCGATTCCGCGCTGATGGTGAGCGCCTATCGATGGGCCTTCGTCGATCCCTATCGCAAGCTCTGGTACAACCTCACGATTACCGGCGCCTCCGTCGCGGTCGCGCTGCTGGTCGGCGGCATCGAGGCGCTGGGTCTGATCGCGGACCGGCTCGGCCTGTCGGGCGGGCCGTGGTCGCTGGTCGAGGCCCTCAACGATTCGCTCGCCAATGTCGGCTTTGCCGTGATCACGTTGTTCGTGATCGCATGGCTGCTCTCGGTCGTGCTCTATCGCCGCATGGCTCCGAGCGGCCGGCGGCGCATGGTCGATCCTGACGAGTTGAGCAGGGACGCCGCGCCGGGCTGATCGCACCTCAGTGTGTCGCAACGGCAACAATCGGCGACTTTCCGCGATCCGTGGTCAGAACAAAATTCCTCGCGCCCTTGCGAACAACCAACTCGCGCCAACATAGCGTCCGGTAAAGATCACACGCCAGGGGGCGGGTGAAACAGACGGCTGTCGACAGCGAGTGAGCATCATGCGCGCGTTCTTCCGAATCGCGTTCGTTCTATCCGCCCTGTGGTTTCTTGCTCATCCGAACGCATCCCAGGCCCACGCCATCATCGTCTCATCCTCGCCGGCCGCCGGCGCGACCGTATCCGGCGACACCGTCGCGATCCGCCTTCACTTCAACAGCCGGATCGATCGCGCGCGCTCCAAATTGACGCTGCTGGCGCCGGACGGTGCGGCGCGCGCCCTGACGCCGGCTTCCGACGCGCCCGCGGACGAGCTCAATGCCGACGCGACGCGGCTCCCGGCGGGTGCATGGCACCTGCGCTGGCAGGTGCTGAGCGTCGACGGCCACATCACCCGCGGCGACATTCCGTTCACTGTCCACTGACGTGTACCTGCTCCTCGACATTTTCGGCTATCTGTCGGTGGTCCTGCGGGGCCTGATCCTGATCGCCCAGTCGTTCACCCTCGGCGGTCTCGCGTTTCAGTTGCTGCTGTGGGGGCCGTTGCAGCCGCAGCTTTCCGTCTTCGGCCTCACGATCGAGGAGCGATGCCGCGCGTTCCTGCGGTTCAGCGCCTTCGCATGGGCGCTCCTCACAGTCGCCTCGCTGGCGCTCAATGCGGCCGCGCTGGTCGGGACGCTCCAGGTGCCCTGGAGCGAGGCGGTCAGTGCCGATTTTGGCCGCGCGGATATCGTCATCGCGGCCTGTGCATTGGGCATCGCAATCCTGGCCAACGGTCCCGCGCACCGGCTGCGGTCGGCCGCGCTTCTTGCCCTGTCGGTGCTGGCGCTGGCGATGCAGACCCGGCTTACGCATGCAGCCAGCCGGCCGGACGTGCGCTGGCCGCTGCTGCTGTCCGACGCAGGCCACATGGCGGGGGCGGCGGTCTGGATCGGCGGTCTGCCCTATTTCCTGATCGCGCTGAATGGCTGCAAGGACGCCGGCGACTGGCGCCTCATCGCGCGCCGCTATTCGTTGATGTCGATGGTCGCGGTCGCAGCGATCGTCTGCGGCGGCCTGGTCATGGCGGCGAACTATATCGGCTCGGTCGCCGCGATCTACGGCACCGCCTATGGCGTCATGACTCTGGCCAAGCTCGGCCTGCTCTTGATGCTGCTGATGCTTGGTGCGGGCAATTACTTCCTGGTCGAGCGGCTGCGCCGCGACCCCACGACGCCGATCCTCCGCCTCAAGCGTTTCGCCGAGGTTGAGATCGGCATCGGCCTCACCGTGCTGCTTGCTGCGGCCTCCCTGACCTCATTGCCGCCGGGGGTGGATCTCCCGCACGATCGCCTCGCCTGGCATGAGATCGTCGAGCGCGCGACGCCGCAATGGCCGCCGCGCCTGACCAGCCCGGATTACGACAAGCTCACCGTCGCGCAGCTGCAGGCCAGGATCACGCTTGCGGACGCCGGGCGCGCCAACGCACAGGCGGCCTACGTTCCCGGCGAGGGCACGATCCTGCCGCGCAATGCCGAGGACATCGCCTGGTCCGAGTACAACCATCACTGGGCCGGCGTCTTCGTGGTGCTGATCGGGCTGTTGGCGCTGCTCGAGCATTTTCGCTGGGGCCGCTGGGCGAGGCACTGGCCGCTGCTCTTCCTTGTGATGGCGGCCTTCCTGTTCTTCCGCGCCGACGAGCAGGCCTGGCCACTTGGTCCTGCCGGCTTCTTCGAGTCGCTGCGCGATCCCGAAGTGGCGCAGCATCGCATCTTCGTGCTGCTGATCGCCGTGTTCGGCGTGTTCGAATGGCGCGTGCGCTCACGCGGCAGCAGGGCCGGGCGAGCGGCCCTGGTGTTTCCCCTGACCACGGCGCTCGGCGGCGCGCTGCTGCTCACGCATTCCCATGCGATCGCCAACATCAAGGACCAGCTGCTCATCGAGATGAGCCACACCCCGCTCGCGCTCTGCGGTGTCGCCGCCGGCTGGGCGCGCTGGCTCGAATTGCGGCTCGACGGCCGCGTCAGCCGTGCCGCAGCCTGGATCTGGCCCGTCGCCTTCATACTGGTCGGGCTGATCCTGCTGGACTACCGCGAAGCGTAAGGCCGCTTCCTATCCGTCGTACTGATCCGGCCCCATCGCCCACGACGTCTGATCGTGGCCGTACGCGTAATTGCGGTTGTTGACCACAGGGTTGCGATTGACCATCGGCCGCATGAACATCGGGTGGGTGGCGCTACGTACCTCGTGCTCGACCGTGAACAGCGGCTTGCCGCTGTCGAGATCGACGATGTCGCAGAACCGATATTGATACTGGTTGTCCTCGCGCGAGATCAAATTGCGCGCGAGCAGCTTGCGGTACGGGCCGGAGAAGTCGGTGATGTACATCTGCACATGGTGCCCGTCATAGTCGCCCTGCGGCCGGTCGGTCTCGCGAAACAACAGATGCTGGTCGCGGCCCGTATTCACCGCCGCAACGGTGCCGTCGCCATTGCGCAAACCAGCGGGCATTCCCATGACCTCCGGATAGAAGGCGCAGATCGCCGGCGCCGTTCCGATCGGCACGTCGAACTCGACATAGGGGATGCCGAGCGTGATGCGGCCGAAGCGCGCCGCGTCCGGCTCGTAAACGCGCATGCGGTTGCCCCACGGGCAGACGGCCTCGACATGGTCATTGTGCTCAGTGAAGGTGAACGCCGTGCCTTCGAGCTTCTTCGCGACCGATGCCAGTCGCGCCAGCAGCGCCTCGCGTCCTTCGATGACGAGCCCGGTATGGCCGCGCAGCACCTGCGGCCTGCCGCTCGGCAGGTGGAACTGGCTCCGTCCGGCATTGATCCACATGTTGGTGTCGGACACCATCAGATAGGGATCGCGGGTGAGCCCCAGCCCCGTGACGTAGAATAATGTCGCCAGGCGCTGGTCCGGGACCTGGATGTTGACGTGCTCGAAATGAATCGCGTTGCCGAGATCTTCTGCGGATCGATCGAATTGTTGCGGCATGGCTATGCGCTCTGGGTGGGAGGACGGAAAAGCCATACTAGAGCACAATTTCCGCCAGCCGAAACGGTTCGGCGATCACATCTTGAGGGCGGGATTCACGCCTTTCGCCACCTTGCCGCGGCAACCAGTCCCTGTAATCTGGGCCAAAGACATCAAGGAAAGGACCGATGGGGGGAGTTCTGGAAGGCGTGCGCGTCCTCGATTTCGGGCGCTATATCGCGGGGCCGTATTGCGCGACCCTGCTGGCCGAATTCGGCGCCGAGGTCATTCGCGTGGAGAAGCGCGACGGCAGCGAGGACCGCTTCGTCGCGCCGGTCGGCGAGGGCGGCGAAGGGGCGCTGTTCCTCCAGATCAACCGCAACAAGAAGTGCATCACGCTCGATCCGATGACGGTGGAGGGGCAGGAGGTGATGCGCCGCCTGATCGCGACCGCCGACGTGGTCGTTGCCAATCTGCCGCCGCAGACCCTGCGCGCGATGAAGCTCGATTACGACTCGCTTCGAGCGATCAAGCCGGACATCATCCTGACCACGGCAACGGCATTCGGCGGGCCCGGGCCATGGTCCGATCGCGTCGGCTTCGACGGTGTCGGCCAGGTCATGTCGGGCTCGGTCTACATGACCGGCGCCGGCGATCCGCCCTACCGGGCCGCGGTGAACTGGGTCGATTTCGGTACCGCGCTGCATTGCGCGTTCGGGACGCTCGCCGCGCTGATCGAGCGCGGCAAATCCGGCCGCGGGCAGATCGTCGAGGGTGCCCTGCTGGCCACCGCGCTGTCCTTCACCAATGCCACGCTGATCGAGCAGGCCGTCATCAACGTCAACCGCGTGCCGACCGGAAATCTCGGTCAGACCGCGGCGCCCGCCGACATCTACCGCACCAAAGACGGCTGGGTGCTGTGCCAGGTCACGGGACATCCACTGTTCAAGCGCTGGGCCAAGCTGATGGGCGAGGAAGACAAATGGCTGAACGATCCGCGCTTTGCCGACGACATCAGCCGCGGCAACAACGGCGCCGTCATCAGCGAACGGATGGCGCGCTGGTGCGCGGAGCGCACCACGCAGGAGGCCGTCGACACCTTGGGCAAGGCGATGATCCCGACCGGGCCCGTGCTGAGCCCGCAACAGGCGCTCGATCATCCGCACATCCGCGCCGCCGGTTTCATGCAGGAGGTCGACTATCCCGGCTTGCCGAAACCCGCGCCGGTGATGCGTGCCGCCGTGCGGCTGTCGGAGACGCCGGGAGAGATTTCGGCGCGTCCACCCACGCTCGGTGAGCATACCGATCGCGTCCTCGCCGAGCTCGGCTATGACACGGCTGCAATCGCAGCACTTCGGCAGAGCGGCATCATCTAGCTGATGCGGCTGGACTGGACCGCCGACTGAAACGTTCAGGCGGCGGTCCAGTGCGATCTAGAGGAACTTGGGGAAGTTCTAAGGCCGCGAGACAACGCTAACCCGTCCCGTGCAAACGCATCAAGTTTCGTAGTGTTGCTCCGACGACAGATTCGTTGCCGCAGCCCGGAAATGGCCACACTTGCAGCAGGCAGCCTGCTCCTTCCGGCGCTGCTCGGTCTAGCCGGCCTTGGTCGTGTAAATCGTGGCGAAGCGCTCGCGCAGCAGATTCTTCTGCACCTTGCCCATGGTGTTGCGCGGCAAGGTGTCCACGAAGATGACGCGCTTGGGCTGCTTGAATTTCGCAAGGCGCCCCGACAGCGCATCGAGAATGACGCGTTCGTCCACCGACGAATTGGGCGAGCGGACTACGGCGGCGGTGACGCCTTCGCCGAAGTCGGCGTGCGGCACGCCGACGACGGCGCTTTCGGACACCCCGTCAATGGCGTCGATCTCGGTCTCGATCTCCTTCGGATAGACATTGAAGCCGCCGGTGATGATGAGATCCTTGCCGCGGCCGACGATGTGGAGATAGCCCCGCGCGTCGAGCTTGCCGAGGTCGCCGGTGATGAAGAAGCCGTCGCTGCGGAATTCGGCCGCGGTCTTGTCCGGCATGTTCCAGTAGCCGGCGAACACATTCGGCCCCTTCACCTCGATCATGCCGACGTCGCCAACGGGGAGGATTGCGCCGGTCTCGGGATCGGTGACGCGAACCTCGACGGCGGGAAGCGGCCAGCCGACCGAGCCGGCAATGCGCGCGCCCTCGTAGGGATTTGAGGCGATCATGCCGGTCTCGGTCATGCCGTAGCGTTCCAGAATCGCGTGCCCGGTCCGCTCCTTCCAGGCCCGGTGGGTCTCGGCCAGCAGCGGCGCCGAGCCGGCGACGAACAGCCTCATGTTGGCGGTGGCTTGCTTGCTCAGGTTCGCGCTCTCGAGCAGGCGGACATAGAAAGTCGGCACGCCCATCAGAACGGTGCTGCGCGCCATCGTTGCCAGAATGCGTTCGGCGTCGAACTTCTGCATGAACAGGATGCGCGCGCGTGCGGCGAAGGAGACGTTGCAGGCCACGAAGAGCCCGTGAACGTGATAGATCGGCAGGGCATGGATCAGCACGTCCTTGCTCGCATAGCGCCACTCCTGGACGAGCGTCAGGGCGTTCGAAGAAAGATTGCCGTGTGTCAGCATGGCTCCCTTCGAGCGGCCGGTCGTGCCCGAGGTGTAGAGGATGGCTGCGAGATCCTCATGCGTCCTGGCGACGGTGTCGAATCCCGCCGGGAAGTCTGCCGCGGCATCGGCGAGCGAGCCCTTGCCGCGGTGATCGAGCGTCTCGACCCGTCCGCCTGCCTTGGCGGCGATGGCGCGCAAATCGGCCTCTTCCCTGGGATCGCACACGATCAATGTCGGCTGCGCGTCGCGGATGAAATACTCGGTCTCAGTCGGCGTATAGGCGGTGTTGAGCGGCAGATAAACGGCGCCGGCGCGCAGCGTCGCAAGATAGAGCGCGACGGCCTCGACGGATTTCTCGACCTTGGCTGCGACGCGGTGGTTCGGGCCGATGCCGATCTTGGCGAGGAAATTCGCGCACCTGCCGCTCAGCGCAGCAAGGTCGGCATAGCTCAAGGTCGTGCCGTCGTCCTTCTCGATGCAGATGGACTGGTCGGACTCCGCGCCGGCGAGCAGGCGATCATACAGGTTCGAGGTCATGACGAGATCTTCCGTTGCGAGTTGGTGTGAGGACTGGGTACGAGGTCGCGCGATGACAATTTCGCGCGAAGCGCCTTCTTCACCTTGTCGGACGCCACGACGGTGCCGTGTTCGGCAAACGCTTCATGGTTCGCCTCGATGTGCTCGAGCGCGTAGAGATAGTTCACCATCAGCCCGTACGACTGCTTCACGCCCTTGGCGGAGCTGTCGCCCAGGAAATTCAGCCGTTCCAGGCGCGCGCCGTTGCCGAGATGGAAGCGGGCGACCGGGTCGACCGGCTTGCCCGACGGCAGCTTTGCCTTGAGGAAGTAATAGGCGGCAAGCGCCGTGATCGGCTCTTTCGCCTGCGCGATGTCGCCGCCCTCATCGAGTGCGGCCATCGCCCGCCTTGTATCCTCGTCGATCGCCGCGGAGGCCTCGGTCTTGAGCTCGCGCCTCGCCCAGCCGGCAAAGCCGGGCACCGGCGACAGGGTGACGAAGGTCTTTAGGTTCGGCAGCTCGCGGGCGAGATCCTGCACCACCTGCTTGATCAGGAAATTGCCGAATGAGACGCCGGCAAGGCCCTTTTGCGTGTTCGAGATCGAGTAGAACACGGCGGTCGTCGCCTCGCGCGCGGCGATCGCCTGGCGCGATCTGTCCAGCAGCGGTCCGATCGCGCCGGGAATCTCCTTCGTGAGCGCGACCTCGACGAAGATCAGCGGCTCGTCGACCAGCTGCGGATGAAAGAACGCGTAGCAGCGGCGGTCCGGCGGCTCGAGCCGGTTGCGCAAATCGTCCCAGTCCTGGATCGCGTGGACGGCCTCATACCTGATGATCTTCTCCAGGATATTCGCCGAGGTGGTCCAGTCGATCGGCCGCAGCACGAGAAAACCCCGGTTGAACCAGGACGAGAACAGATGGACGAAATCGTCGTCGACGGCCTGAAGCTCGGGATGTTCGCGCAGCAGCGAGAGCAGCACCTCACGCATCCGCACCAGCGACGACGTTCCGCCGGGCGCGAGGTTGAGGCGCCGGATCAGCTCCTGCCGGCGCGGCTCCGCGGCGGCATGGAGCGCCTCGAGCCTGGCGCCGTCGCCGCCCTCCTTGCGCTGGTAGGCGGCGATCGCAAGCTCGATCGCGCGACGGTCCGGCCCGAACCGGTCGGCGAGGGAGGAGAGGAATTTGAGCCGCTGCGGCTCGGCCGCCCGCTCGAAGGCCGCAAGCAGCGATTGCGCGATCGCAACGCCGGAGGCCTCGCCGCGCCGCGACAGCAGTGCCTCGCCGAGCAGCTCGAGGTCGCGATCCTCGCTCCCGTCCCGTTCCGCCTTCATGCCCAGGACCGCGCGGCCGCGTTGCGTCAACGTGTCGATCAGCCCTTGCAGGAATTCGGGCGCGGCGATGCGTCCGGATCGGATGTCGTTCAGCATGGTTCGTGCCTCCTCGGGTTATCGCGATGGCGGACCCATCACGAGGTTGGGCAGAAGGGTGGAGATCGACGGCACCAGGCACAGCAGGACGACCGCGAACGCCATCAGCAGGACGAAGGGCAGCGTGCCCCAGATCACGTCCCGTAACGGGATGTCGGGTGCGATGTTCCTGATGACGAAGATGTTGAGGCCGACGGGCGGATGGATGAGGCCCATCTCCATCACGATCGTCATCACCACGCCGAACCAGATCAGGTCGAAGCCGGCGTCCTTGAGCGGCGGCAGGATGATCGGGGCGGTCATCAGGATGATCGAGACCGGCGGCAGGAAGAAGCCGAGCACGACCACCAGCACCAGGATCGCGCCCAGCAGCACCCATCGCGACAGCTGCATCGCGACGATCGCCTGCGCCGCCGCCTGGCTGATGTGGAGATAGCTCATCACGTAGGAGTAGAGCAGCGACATGCCGATGATCAGCATCAGCATGGTCGATTCCTTCAGCGTCGATTCCAGGATCGGACCGAGATCCCGCGGGCGCCATACGCCGTAGATCGAGGCGATCAGGACCAGCGCCAGGATGCCGCCGAGCCCGGCGGTTTCCGACGGCGTGGCATAGCCGCCATAGAGCGCGATCATGACACCGCTGAGCAGCACGACGAAGGGCAGCACGCGCGGCAGCGCGCCGAACCGCATCGCCATGGTGAAGCGCTCGTTCGACAGGATCGGATGCTGCGCCGGATCGGCCGCATAGGCGCGCTGCGCCGCGGCGTATTCGGACCTGAACCTCAGCACGGCGTAGGTTGCAAACAGCAGCACCAGGAGCAAGCCTGGTCCGATGCCGGCGAGGAAGAGACGGCCGAGCGACTGCTCGGCGGCGACCGCATAGAGGATCATGGTGATCGAAGGCGGCAGCAGGATGCCCAGTGTGCCGCCGGCTGCGATCACGCCCGCGGCGAAGCCGCCGGAATAGCCGCGCTTGCGCATCTCGGGAATGCCGGCGGAGCCGATCGCCGAGCAGGTGGCCGGAGACGATCCTGCCATCGCGGCGAACAGCGCGCAGGCGAAGACGTTGGCGATGCCGAGGCCGCCGGGAATGCGGCCCATCCAGACATGCAGCGCGCTATAGAGATCCTGTCCCGCCTTCGACTTGCCGATCGCGGCGCCCTTCAGGATGAAGAGCGGGATCGCCAGCAGCGTGATCGAGGCCATCTCCTCGTAGACGTTCTGCGTCACCGTATCGAGCGATGCGGCGGGCATGAAGTAATACATGAAGACGACGGCAACCGCGCCGAGCGCCAGCGCGATCGGCATGCCCGAGGCCATGACGGCGAGGGTCGCACCACCATACATCAGTCCGACGGCAAGCGTGCTCATTTGCTCCTCCATGCGTCGACGCTCGCGGCGAGCTGAAGCGCGATCTGCAGCGTCATCAGCGTCATGCCCAGCGACATCATGCTGTAGGGAATCCACAGCGGCGGGGCCCAGGTCGACCCGGACACCTGGCCGTCGACCCAGGCTTCGTGGAACAGCGTCCAGGATTTCCAGGCGAAGAAGCAGCAGAACAGCAGGCTCGCGGTGTCGACCACGAGCATGCGGATCGCATTGCCGCGTTTCGACAGGTAGCCGGTGAGGGCCTCGATGCCGATATGGCCGCGCCCGGCCTGCACGAACGCGGTGGACAGGAACGTGGCGCCGACCAGCAGGAACACCGCGGCCTCGTCCTGCCAATAGGTTGCCGCGTTGAAGAAGTAGCGCGCGGCGACGCTGTAGCTCAGGATCGTGCTCGCGACGATGAGCGCGATCGAGCAGAGCACGACGATCGCCCTGTTGAGCACGGTCATCGCGCGAGCGATCCGTCCCACCGGAGAACCGGGGCGCGCTGCCGTCACTGTGGCTGAATGGCCGAGATCGATGCCGTGCGCGCTCATGAGCCGGCCTCCATGGCAAGCTTGATCAGGCGGGCGCAGTTCTCGTTCTTGTTGGCGTAGTCCTTCCAGGCCGTGTCGCGCGCAAGCTCGCGCCACGCCTGAACCGTCTTTTCGTCGAGATCGTGCACGGTCGCGCCGGCGGCCTGGTAGACCTTGGCCACGCGGACGTCGTCCTCCACCGCCGCAGCGCGGCCGAACGCTTCGAGCTCGGCGCCGACCGAGACGATGATGTCGCGCTCCTCGCTGGAAAGCCGGTCGAACACAGCCTTCGACATCACGAGTGGCTCGAGCATGAACCAGTAGCTCTTCGCTCGCCCGGTCGTCAGATGCTTGGCGAGCTCTTCGAGGCGGAAGGAGGTCAGGCTGGTGGACGAGGTGAGGGCGGCATCGCACGCGCCGGTCTGCATCGCCGCATAGAGTTCGTTGGAGGGCAGCGACAGCACCGAGGCGCCGGCAGCCTGCAGCACGAGATCCATCTCGCGCGAACCGCCGCGGATCTTCATGCCCTTGGCGTCGCCGACCTCGACCAGCGGACGCGCACGGCTGGCGACGCCGCCGGCCTGCCAGATCCAGGTGACGATCACGAGGCCCTTGGCGGCGAGGAATTTGCTGAACTCCTGGCCGATCGGCTTGTTCTTCCAGCCGAGGCCTTCGTCGTAGCCGGTGACGAGGCCCGGCATCAGGCCGATGTTCAGTTCGGGAAGGTCGCCGCCGGCGTAGGAGATCGGGATGAGGCTCATGTCGAGCGCGCCTTTGCGCATCGCCGAGACCTGCGCGTTGGTCTTCATCAGCGACGAGCCCGGATAGATCTCGGCGGTCATCGCGCCCTTGCTGCGCTCCTGGATCAGCGCCGCAAAGCGCCGGCAGAGCCGGTCGCGGAAGTCCCCCTCGGTTGCGGTGCCTCCTGGAAACTGGTGCGAGATCTTCAGGGCCGTTGCCGCGCGCGCCTCTCCGAACCGGAGCAGGGCCGGGGCCGCGATCCCCAAAGCCAGGGCTTGGCGTCTCGAAATCCTCATTCCATACCTCCCGCTGCTGGATTGCATTTTTTATTTCTAATCTTGCATACAATTAGCACATCAACTGCATGCTGTATGTTTTGTCAAGCTTGTGGTATGGAATTGGCCTATAAGGTGCATACAATGAGCCAGGCCTTCAGACTGAAGCAGTCGATCGAAGACGCTGTGATTGCAGGGGAATTCCTGCCGGGCGACCGCCTGGACGAGGCCTCGCTCGCGGAGCGATTCGGGGTGTCGCGCACCCCCATCCGGGAGGCGCTGCTTCAGCTCGGCGCCGAAGGCTTCATCGATGTCCGCCCGCGCCGGGGCGCGATCGTCAGCGTCCCGTCACCGACCCGGCTGTTCGAGATGTTCGAGACCATGGCCGAGATCGAAAGCGCGTGCGGGCGGCTGGCCGCGCGTCGGCTGACGCCGGACAATGACGCGGCGATGGAGGCGGCTCACCGTGCCTGCGAGATCGCCGCGCGCGAGGGCGACAGCGAGCAGTACTACGCGGACAACCGCAATTTTCACGAAGCGATCTATCGCGCAAGCCGCAACAGCTTCCTGGCCGATCAGGCCTTCGCCCTGCACAAGCGCCTGAGCGCCTATCGCCGCATCCAGCTTCGGGCGCGCAATCGTCTGCTGCAATCGCTCCAGGAGCATGCCGGGATTCTCGAAGCGATCCGCGCCGGCGACGAGCAGCTCGCCGCGACGCGGCTTCACGACCACGTTCTCGTGCAGGGCGAGCGCTTCTCGGACATGGTGCTCGGCCTTGCCGGCGATCGACGATCGGACGCCTCCAGCAGAAGCGGAACGGCGAAATAGCGTCGGGCTGACGATGTCGTCGGCTCGTCCGTCTCACCGCCGGCTGACAGCGCGAGACGTTGTCGTCGCCGCGAAATCGTTTCCTGTTTCGTGCCGAATGGAGAAAGGCTGCCCACGCAGGCCGCCAATTTGGATTTCCATTTCATTGATTTCGCCTCGCGGAGAAGCGAATACGGTTCCAATGATTGTCGTTGAGTGATGGAGACCAAGATGTCGTTTCGCCTTCCCCTGATCCTCGCGACCGTGCTCGCCGCATGGTCCGCCGCAGCCGCGGCCGAGACCATCAAGATCGGCGTGACGCCGGGGCCGCATGCGCAGATCCTCGAGGCGGTGAAGCCGATCGCCGCCAAGCAGGGCCTCGACATCCAGCTGCTCGAGTTCTCCGATTACGTGGTGCCGAACGCCGCGCTCGATGCCGGCGAGATCCAGGCCAATTCGTTCCAGAACCAGCCCTATCTCGACAACCAGAAGGCCGACCGCGGCTACAAGATCGAGGCCGTCGGTCTCACCGTGAACTTCCCGATTGGCGTCTATTCGAAGAAGCACAAGGCCTTCGCTGATATCCCCGAGGGCGGCAAGGTCTCGATCCCGAACGATCCGACCAATGGCGGCCGCGTGCTGCTGCTGCTCCGCGACAAGGGCGTGATCAAGCTGAAGGACGGCACGGGCTTCAAGCCGACCGTGCTCGACATCACCGAGAATCCCAAGAAGCTGAAGTTCATCGAGGTCGATGCGGCGCAGGCCCCGCGCGCGCTCGACGACGTCGACGCAGCCGCGATCAACACCAATTATGCAACCCAGGCGGGCCTCGATCCGGTCAAGGATCCAATCCTGCGCGAGGACCCGAAGGGGCCCTATGTCAACCTGATCGCCGTGCGCACCGCCGACAAGGACAAGCCCTGGGTCAAGATCCTCGTGGACAGCTATCACACGCCCGAGGTGAAGGAGTTCGTCCTGACCAAGTTCAAGGGCGCGGTGCTGCCGAGCTGGTAGGCAGTCTGCCCAGCCAGAGTCCAGCGCAGGAGGGATGATCCGGCGGGCAGCCTTGCGCAATGCCCGCTTGTCTGGAGCTGCGGCAACCGACATCATCGGGGCCCATCCTCGCCCGACAGGGATCGTATGAAACGCTTTGCAAACCTGAAACGCCTGGGCTTCTTCACGCGGCTGCTCGACGAGGCGCCGGCGGCGGACCGCTACCGCTTTGCGGCCGAGCAGATCGTGCGCGCCGAGAAGGCCGGGCTCGATTCCGCGTGGATCGCGCAGCATCACTTTCACGAGCGCGAGGGCGGCCTGCCGTCGCCCTTCACCTTCCTCGGCTATGTCGCAGCCCAAACCTCGCGCATCCGCCTCGGCACCGGCATCGTGACGCTGCCGCTGGAGAGTGCAGTGAGGGTTGCGGAGGACGCCGCGGTGCTCGATCTCCTCTGCAACGGCCGCTTCGAGCTCGGCGTCGGCACCGGCGGCAATCCGTCGGCCTTTGCCGCCTTCGGCCTCGACGGCGCCCAGCGCAACGAGATCTTTGCACGCAATCTGGACATCGTCCGCAAGGCACTGACCGGCAAGCAGCTCGACGGCGGCGACACGCTCTATCCGCAGCGGCCGCAACTGGACAAGCGCATCTGGCAGGCGACATTCTCCGTCGCCGGCGGCGCGCGGGCGGGCAAGGCCGGCGACGGCCTCCTGCTGTCGCGCACCCAGCCGCGATCCAAGGACGCGCCGAACGCGACGCTCGCCGAGATCCAGAACCCGATCATCGACGCCTATCTCGAAGCGCTGCCGCCGGGCTGCGAGCCGCGCATCATGGCCTCGCGCAGCGTCTTCGTTGCCGACGACCATCGCGAGGCGATGCGGCTTGCCGATATCGGACTGCGCCGCGCGCTGCCGCAATTCATGAAGGGCGGTCACCTTCCGCCGGGCGAGACACTGGAGGAGATGATCGAGGCGTTCGACACCCATGTCGGCGCCGCCGACGAGGTGATCGCCTCGCTCCGCACCGATGCCACGCTGGAGCGGGTGACCGATCTCGTCTTCCAGGTGCATTCGGTCGATGCGCCGCATCCCTACGTCCTGCGCTCGATCGAGCTGGTCGCGGAGAAGGTGGCGCCCGCGCTGGGCTGGACCCGGACGGCGGCCAAAGACGTTGCTCTCGCAGGCTAGCCGGGATGAATGTGATCGCGCGACACGAGGCTGAATGATGGCACCGAAGGATATCATCGACACACTCGCCGGCATCGAGCCCGGCTCCACCCTCGACGCCATCCGCGCGCGCCGCCTGCAGGCGCGCGAGAATGCGCAGAAGGGCTATCTCTCGCTGTTCGAGCCGATCGACGCCGGCGATTTCTCGCTTGCCGAACGCGCCGCGGTCGCGGCCTTCGTGACAGGGCTGCATGGCGAGTCCCCCGTCGCCGCCTTCTATCGCGACAAGCTTGGAGCGAATGCGGATGGGGCGGCGCTGGTCGAGCCGATCCAGATCGAGATTGAGCGCGGAAAAACCACGGGTCCCTATGGCGCCTTTCCGGCCGGACCGCTGTCGGCCGAGAACAAGGCTGGCTTGATCTACCGCGTGAGTGCCGAACGCAAACCGCAGCTCGGCAACCGGCTGGTTGCGGCGCTTGAACATGCGCATCTGCTGGTCTTCCGCCCGCGCGATGCCGCATCCGCCGACATGAAGGCGCTGCTGGCTGCCGGCTGGTCGACCACCGGCATCGTCACGTTCTCGCAGCTCGTTGCGTTCCTGTCGTTTCAGGTCCGCGTCGTCAGCGGCTTGCGCACGCTCGCAGCGACAAGCGCGTAGGAGGCAGCAATCATGAGCACCATCAATCCGCCCGTCGTCTTCAGCCAGGACGAGCTCGGCTGGGTGTCGTGGATCGACCCGCTGCCCGAGGCCGAGCTGACCGAGCGGCATTTCGCCGGTCTCGTCGATCGTGCCCGCGCCAAGTCGGAATATTTTCGTCTCTTGGTGCGCGACCCTGAGGTCCTGGAGGCGCGTACCAAGACCGACAAGGACATCTTCTATAACGTTGCCGACGGCCTGCCGCGTGCCGAGCGCGAGCTCGCAGCCGCTGCGACCTCGCGCTACAACGGCTGCATCTATTGCGCCTCCGTGCATGCGCGTTTCGCCAGCACCTATTCCAAGCGCCGCGACGACGTGCAGCGCCTGCTCGACGAGGGTGTCGGCGCCGATCTCGGCGAGCGCTGGAATGCCGTGGTCAAGGCCTCCGTGGCGCTGGCCGAAACGCCGATCGCGTTCGGGCCTGACAATATCGCGGAGCTGCGCCGCGCCGGGCTCGACGACGCCGAGATTGTCGACGTCATCAACGGCGCCTCGTTCTTCAACTGGGCGAACCGGCTGATGCTGTCGCTCGGCGAGCTCTCGAAATAGGCAATCTCACCGGCACAAGAATTGCTGCCTGTAACAACTAAAGTGGATGGAGCCGTGCATGAGCAACATCGATCGTCGTACCCTGGTCAAGGGCTCGCTCGCCGCCATGATGGCGGGTACTACCTTCTCGCGCGCCGCCTTCGCGCAATCCTCCGAGCCGATCCTGCTCGGCGTCAGCGGCCCCCTGACGGGACCGAATGCGCAATATGGCACGCAGTGGAAGCAGGGCTTTGACCTCGCGCTCGACGAGATCACGGCTGCCGGCGGCGTCAACGGCCGCAAGCTCGCCTACCAGTTCGAGGACAGCCAGAGCGATCCGCGCCAGTCGGTGGCGATCGCCCAAAAGTTCGTTTCCAATCCCGCCATCGTGCTGGAGCTCGGCGATTTTTCCAGCCCCGCGTCGATGGCGGCTTCGCCGATCTACCAGCGCGCCGGCCTCGTGCAGTTCGGCTTCACCAATTCGCATCCTGATTTCACCAAGGGCGGCGACTTCATGTGGAGCACCTCGGTCAGCCAGGCCGACGAGCAGCCGCTGCTGGCGTCCTACGCGGTGAGGCGCCTCGGCCTGAAGAAGCTTGCTGTGCTGCACCTCAACACCGATTGGGGCCGCACCAGCCGCGACTACTTCGTCAACGCCGCCAAGGAGTATGGCGCGGAGATTGCGGTCACCGAAGGCTACATCGCGGAGGAGCGCGACTTCCGCTCCACCCTGGTGCGTGTGCGTGACGCCAATCCGGACGGTCTGATCCTGATCTCCTATTATTCCGACGGCGCATTGATCGCGCGCCAGGCGCGGCAGGTTGGATTGAAGCAGGTGATCTGCGCCGCCAGCTCGGTTTATTCGCCGAAGTTTCTGGAGCTCGGCGGCGAGGCGGTCGAGGACGTCCACGTCGGCACGCGCTACTTTCCGGAAGACCCGCGGCCGGAAGTGCAGAAGTTCATTTCCGGCTTCAAGAAGAAGTACAACGGGCTGGAGCCTGACGCCTTCAACGCCTACGCCTACGACGCGATGAACATGGCGGCTGCGGTGGTGAGGATCGGCGGCACCGATCGCAAGGCGATCCGCGACGCCTTCACCAAGGTCAAGGACATCCCGAGCGTCATCTTCGGCACGGCGACGTTCGACGTCGCGACCCGCCGCGTCAAGGGCGCCATGAACGCCGAGCTCGTCGTGCGCAAGGGCCAGTTCGCGCTCTGGGACGGCAAGCCGACCTGACCTGATGGCCGGACCAAAGCATGATCCGGAAAAGTGCGAAGCGGTTTTCCGGAGAGATCATGCGTAAAAACAAACTAAAGCGCGATGGTCTCATCGCGCTTTCGGGCTCCGGCCATTTCTTCTTGATTGGGACCTCAGCGTGTCTTCCTGGCTCGACTACACGATCAACGGGCTGATCGTCGGCAATGTCTACGCCCTCGTGGCGGTCGGGCTCGCGCTGATCTTCGGCGTCAGCCGGCTGATCAACTTCGCGCAAGGCTCGATCTATCTGGTCGGCGCCTATATCGGCTGGGTCGCGGTGGTGCAGCTGCACACGCCGCTGCCGCTCACCATCATCGTGGTCGCGGCGGCCGCGGCGGTGGTCGGCCTGATCATCGAGCGGTTCGGCCTGCGTCCGCTGCAGAACTCGGTGCGCATCGCGCCGCTGCTGGCGACGATCGGCATCAGCTTCGTGCTCGACCAGCTCGTCATGCTGACCTTCTCGCCCAATCCGCGTGCGCTGCCGAGCCAGCTGCCGGACGTGCGCTTTCAGGTCGGCGGCGGCACCATCGGTCCGCTCGATCTCTTGATCGCGAGCGTCGGCCTCACCAGTGCGCTGTTGCTGTTCGTATTCCTGCGCTATAGCAAGCTCGGCTGGGCGGTGCGTGCCGCTTCGCAGGACCGCGACGCCGCGATGCAGATGGGCGTCGACGTCAACCGCGTCAATCAGGCGGTGTTCGGCATCGCCGCCGCGCTCGGCGGCGTCTCCGGCATGCTGGTCGGCATGTACTACAACCAGATCGACACCGCGATGAGCCTGCAGGCGACGCTGAAGGGCGTCGTCGCCGAAGTCGTCGGCGGCGCCGGCAATGTGCCGGGCGCCGTGATCGGCAGCCTGCTGCTGGGGGTGGTCGAAAGCTACGGCGTCGCCGTGTTCGGCACCAGCTATCGCAACCTGTTCGCGTTCCTGCTGCTGGTCGTCGTGCTGGTGCTGCGGCCGAACGGCCTCTTCGCCAGCGCGCGGCAGGCGCCGCCCGAGCCGCTCACCGGCACCTTCATCGCGCCGAGCCGCCCCGTGCGCATTCCACGCTGGGCCCTGGCTGTCGCCGCCGCCGGCTTTGCGGTTCTTCCGTTTTTCCCGGTGTCCTTCTACGTGCTCCAGACCCTGATCAATGCCTGGCTGCTCGGCATGCTCGCGCTCAGCCTGACGCTGGTTGCGGGCACGGTGGGGCAGGTCTCGCTCGGACATGCCGCGCTGCTCGCGATCGGCGCCTATACGTCGGCGCTGCTGTCGCTGACGCTCTCCGTCCCTGTCGGCCTGGCCGTGATCGGCGGCGGCCTGATGAGCGCCGCGCTCGGCACGCTGCTGATCTCGCCGTCCTTCCGCCTGCGCGGGCATTATGTTTCGATCGCCACCCTCGCCATCGGCGAGATCGTCTCGCTGGTGATCCTGAACTGGGAGAGCGTCACGCGCGGTCCGATCGGCATCTCCGGCATCCCGCCGCTGTCGCTGTTCGGCTACGACCTGATCAGCCCATCCTCGATCTACTGGTTCAGCTTTGCGGTGATGGTCGTGCTGGCGCTGCTGCAAGGACGCCTGCTCGGCTCGCATCTCGGCCGTAGCTTCCGTGCCATCCGCGACGACGACATTGCCGCGCGCGCCTATGGCCTCAGCCTGAACCGCTACAAGTCGCTGGCCTTCATCTTCGGCGGCTTCGCCGCCGGCGTCAGCGGCGGCATCGCCGCGCATCTCTACTCCTACATCAACCACGAGACCTTCAACACGCAGCAATCGATCCTGGCACTGACGGTCGTGATCCTCGGCGGCCTCGGCAATGTCGTCGGCGCGATCGTCGGGGCGGTGGCGCTGGTCGGGCTGCCCGAAGTGTTCCGGATCGCGGCGGAGTATCGCATCCTGATCTACGGCATCGTGCTGCTCTTGCTGGTGCGGTTCAGGCCGCAGGGCCTGTTGGGGACGATCTGATGGCCGAGTACACGCCCATGCTGTCCCTGCGCGGCTTGACGCGCCGTTTCGGCGGCCTCACCGCCGTCGACGCCATCGATCTCGACCTCGCCAGGGGCGAGCTCATCAGCATCATCGGCCCCAACGGCGCCGGCAAGACGACGCTGTTCAATCTCGTGACCGGGCTCGACCGGCCGGATGCAGGTTCTGTGAGCTTCGAAGGCCAGGACATCACCGGCCTGTCGCCGGAACGGCTCGCGGCCCAAGGCATCGCGCGCACCTTCCAGCTCGGCCGCGTCTTCGGCAATCTCAGCGTCATGGACAATGTCCTGATCGGTGCCCACACGCGGCTGCGCGCGGTGAAGCCGGCGGTGCCGGTGATCGGCCCGCTGCTCGAACTGGGCCTGGCGCTGGTGCGCCCGGCCGGTGTCAAGGCGGAAGAGGAGCGGTTGCGCGAGGAGGTGAAGGCCATCCTCGCCCGCTTCGGCGAACGGCTGCTGCCGCGTATCGACCAGCCTGCCTATAGCCTGTCCTACGCCAACCGCCGCCGCGTCGAGATTGCGCGTGCGCTCGCGCTGAAGCCGCGCCTCTTGCTGCTCGACGAGCCGACCGCCGGCATGAACCCGACCGAGACTGCGGAGATGCAGGCCCTCGTCGCCGAGCTGAAGGCGGAGGGACTGACCATCCTCCTGATCGAGCACAAGCTGGAGATGGTGATGCGCCTGTCCGACCGTGTCATCGTCATGGACGAGGGCAAGAAGATCGCGGAAGGGCCGGGCGAAGAGGTACGAACCGATCCAAAGGTGATCGAGGCCTATCTCGGCCACGGGCTATCAGGGACGGCGGAGCAGGAGAGCGCGGCATGACGGCGAACGTCCCCGAAGCGCTGCTGGCGCTATCTGGCGTCAACACCTTCTACGGCCAGGCCCAGGTGCATTTCGACCTCTCGATCACGGTCGCCCGCGGCCACATCGTCTGCCTGCTCGGCGGCAATGCCAGCGGCAAGTCGACGACGATGAAGATCATTTTGGGGCTGGTGAAGCCGCGCTCGGGCGATGTGACCTTCGATGGTGCCTCGCTGATCGGCCTTTCCACGCCGCAGATCGTCCGCCGCGGCATCGCCTCGGTGCCGGAGGCACGGCGGCTGTTCGCGGACATGAGCGTCCGCGAGAACATCCTGATGGGCGCCTTCGTGCGCAACGACCGCGATGCCGTGGCGCAGGATCTCGACAAGATGCTGACGCTGTTCCCAAAACTCGGCCAGCGGCTGTCGCAGCGCGCAGGCTCCCTGTCCGGCGGCGAGCAGCAGATGGTGGCGATGGCGCGCGCGCTGATGAGCCGGCCCAGGATGATCGTGATGGACGAGCCGACCATGGGCCTGTCGCCGCTCTATGTCGATCGCGTGCTGGAGCTGATCCGCACCATCAACCAGGAAGGCGTGTCGGTGTTCATGGTCGAGCAGAACGCCAGCCTCGCGCTGGAGATCGCGCACGAAGCCTATGTGCTGCAGACCGGCAAGATCGTGCTGTCGGGCCCGGCGCGGGCGCTGAAGGACGATCCGCGGGTGCGCGACGCCTATCTCGGCGGCTCCGAGGCCGCCTAACGTTTCAAGCGGAAGCTGCGCTCTGCGCCGGCTCCGCCGGCAGATCGTCGCCATTGGGATCGCCGGGTGCGGTCGCCCAGGCCAATTCCACCAGCGTCACGATCCTGCGTCCGCCGCCGTCGAGCTGGACGACGATGAGACCTTGCTCCTCCATATAGCCGAGCAGGCGCTGCGCGCGGCGCAGCGAGTGCGAGCCATAGGCGCGCGCGATCGCGGCGTCGCCGGGGCAGGGCCAGCCTTCCTTGGCCGCGCGCGCGATCATCATGAACACGCCCTGCATGTCGTCGGGCAGGATCGAGGCGCGCAGCGACACGTCCTGCCAGGCGTCGTCTTCAGTGAGATCGGTACCGACGCCGGCGCGCGCATGCGTCAGCATGCGGCGGAATTCGTTGAGATCGGGCACGGCCGCCCCTAAGCCTTCGATGCGGCAACGGACCACGAATTCCTGATAGAGCACGCCGATGGCGCGGAAGCCGGCGTCGGGCTCGGCCAGTACGGCCCTGAGCGTGCGATCCACGCGCTCGCGCCGCTCGGCGAGTTCTTCGGCGCTGACGGGCAACTCGATGGGCTCCGCGCGTGCTTCCGGCACGGCAGCCGCCTTCGCAGCGCGGAGCTGCTCGAGCAGGTCGGGCGCAGGCCGGCGCTGCGGCCGGCTGGCATCGGGCGGCGGTGCGGCCAGGATCACGGCGCGCATATCTTCCGTCGTCGCCTCCGGCAGCGGCATCAGCCGCGGCGTGGAATTGCGCGGCTGGGTGTCGGTCGCGCCGATGTTCAGACGCAGCGGACGGCGCGACAGCGCAGGTCCCAGCGCCATGAACTGGCCGCGTTCGAGATCGCGAAAGGCCTCCGCCTGTCGCCGCTCCATGCCGAGCAGATCGGCGGCGCGCGCCATGTCGATGTCGAGAAAGGTCCGGCCCATCAGGAAGTTGGAGGCTTCCGCCGCGACGTTCTTGGCGAGCTTGGCGAGGCGCTGGGTCGCGATGATGCCGGCAAGGCCGCGTTTGCGGCCGCGGCACATCAAATTGGTCATGGCACCGAGCGAGAGCTTTCGCGCCTCGTCCGAGACTTCGCCCGCGACGGCCGGCGCGAACAGCTGCGCCTCGTCCACCACCACCAGCATCGGGTACCAATGATCGCGGTCGACGTCGAACATCCCGCCGAGAAAGGCTGCGGCGCGCCGCATCTGGTTCTCGGCATCCAGCCCTTCGAGATTGAGCACGGTGGACACGCGATGCAGCCGCGCGCGCTCGCCCGCAACCTGGAGGCCGCGCTCGGTGTGGTCCTCGGCGTCGATCACGAGATGGCCGAAGCGTTCGGCCAGCGTGACGAAATCGCCTTCGGGATCGATGATGGCCTGCTGCACCCAGGGCGCGCTCTGCTCCAGCAGCCGCCGCAGCAGATGCGACTTGCCGGAGCCCGAATTGCCCTGCACCAGGAGGCGGGTCGCCAGCAGTTCCTCGAGGTCCATGGCCGCCGCGGCGCCTGCCGTGGTCTGCCCCATCTCGATCGCAACCGTCATGTCCCCGACTCAAGTCCCCATCATCCGCGGACAGGGGCTTATCAATCCCGCCGCTGCGCGTCGAGCGCTGCAGCGCGAATCAGGCCGCGTTGCCCACGGCGGCGTTCAGGCGTGATTCGAGAGCCGCAGAAGTGCGGGCCGGTAGGGCGCCTGCGGGTCGTCGTCCTCGTTCTCTGGAATCGCGCACGAGCCGAATTCCTGCCTGATCCGCTCGATCTCGGCGATGCGCGCGTGCAGCCGTTGCAAATGTTCAGGCGACCGCGCCCGCCAGAACCGGAATGTGTCGGCCGTGAGCGGCAGGAACGCCGTTCCGAACAATGTCGGCTCGGGAACGACGGTGCGTCCGAGCAGCAGGAACCGCTCGGCGCCGGAGACGACAAGGGTTGCATAACCGCGATTTCCGATCCGCCTGATCCCGTTCAGCGACCATTCGGCGAGCTTGCTGAAATACGGCTCCTCGCGCCAGCGGTCGGGACAATCGTCATCGACGGTGACGTTGACGGCGTCCTGGCTGAAATGCACCACGATGCCCGACTTCGCCGGGAACCAGTCGTCGTCGAGATGGCCCTGCAGCCAGGCGCAGACGAACGACCGGCACATCTGCGGACGGCGCTCGTAGATCGTGCATCCGGTGCCGGCCTGCCAGTGCCGGCACAGCTGGTTCACCGGCTTGTCGACGCCGGCCACTTCGAGGATGTCGCAGCACGCGTTGCATGATCCGCATTGTCGGGCCAGCGGCGCCGCCTTCGGCAGGCCGGTCGCGCGAAAGCCCTGGCCGTCGCGGACCAGCAGCTTCTGCTTCTCCAGCGCGGTCAACGCACGTTCGATCTTGAGACGGGAGAGCCCGGTGGCGTCGATCAGGCCCTTCATCGTCGTCGCGCCCGCTTCCACCGCGCGGACGACGCTCAGCATCGCCTGGTCCATCGTCTTTTCTTGTGGTTGTCGGTGCGATCCCGGCCGCCGGCATCGCAGGCCGGGTGTCGGGAGAGGCGGCGGATTGCCGGTTGTGAAAGTAATGGCTTACTCCAAAAGCTATCTTTCTCCTTTTTGCCAAACAAACAAGCCGGGCCGGACACGCACGCATGCTGCACTTGCGCAAATGCGGGATCAGGCATGGCGGTCACGATCGCCTGCGATGTCGGTTGCAAACGCGAAACGCTGGCGGCCCGGCTCAATTCGCCTTCAAACGCTGCCATTTCGGCGCCGCGCAGCGCAAGCAGTGAAGGCGCGACACGCATTGTCGTCACGCAGTCGTGATATCGCGGTGCGTACGCTCGCGCCGCGCGAGGCGACACGTTTGCGTGATGAGGAGCGGCGGACCGGGACATCGCGCCGCGTTGCTGCTGCATCACACTGGGAACAGTCTGTCGTGGCACGACAGGGACACCCCATCATCGCATGACCCAGATCAAGGCCGGCCCGCGCGTTGCCTGCTAGCCGAGGGGATGAACTTCCTGACCTTCTTCACGGCGACCTGTTTCCTTCTCGCCATGCCGGGACCGACCAACACCTTGCTTGCGACATCGGGGGCAGGGATCGGTATCTCGCGCTCGCTCCATCTGCTCGCGGCGGAGCTGTGCGGCTATCTCGCCGCGATCGTGCTGCTCCGGCTGGCGCTTGGGCCCGTCGTGAGCGGCATCCCGCTCGCGGCTGTCGTGCTCCGCGTGGCGGTGACCGTCTACATCCTTGGCCTTGCCGTCATGCTCTGGCGCGTCAACGCGCGCGAGCTGCGCCGTGGCGCGGTGGTGACGTTCCGCCAGGTGCTGCTTACGACGCTCTTGAATCCGAAGGCGATGGTGTTCGCCTTCCTGCTGCTGCCGCTTCAGGCCGGGCTGATCGAGCTGCTGCCCCGGCTCGGTATGATCGCGTCTCTGATCGTCACGGCCGGCGCTGCGTGGGTGACGCTGGGTGCAACGCTCGGCCATGGTGCCCGTCGTCGCGGGCGGCCCGACCTGATCACGCGCACCGGCGCGGTCACGCTCGTCGCCGTGACCGGCCTGATCTGGCTTCAATCCTTCCTGAGCGCGTGAATGCCGGCGACGTCGGCAAGTGCGGACGCCGGTCCGCTACTGTGCGCCGGATCCGCCTTGCACGATCTTCTCGTTCAGCTTCAGGTCGACGGTCTCCACCGTGCGGTCGATCTCGGCATTGGGCACGCCGAGCTGATGCGAGATCAGCTTCACCAGGAGGTCGACGCGCTCGATGAAGGGCGCGCCGCTCGCGACCGCGCGCGCGGCCGATGACGGCTTGAGCAGGCTTTCGGCGGCCTTGGCGTATTTCGCGAACGGCACCTGGTCCTGCGGATCGGCGCCGAGGCGGCGGGCGAGGGCATCGACATGGTCGTAGATCGTCTGCGACCGTGCGAGGTCGCCATGCACGGCGTCGCGGATCGATTGCGGCTCGTTCGGGGTGATGCAGCGGTAATTGCCGGTGAGCAGCATCGACCATTTCGCCAGCGGCACGAACAGGGAATCGAACACCTTCAGCTTCACCGGCACGTCATGGCCGTCGAGCGTCACCGCGTCGATGTCGGCTTCGAGCTCGCGCAACAGCTTGTTGTGCTTCTCGTCCGCGAAGACCGATGCCTTGAAATTGGTGGGCAGGCCGACATGAAGCACGTTCGCGGCTTCCTCCGGCGGGCGGAAGGCCTGCGGGTCGGGCGAGCACAGCGTCACCAGCCCCGGCTCGAACCGCTCCCACACCTGCGCGTTGGTGTAGGCCTCCTCGAGGTCCATGTCGGCCAGCGCCGGAATCCGCTTCAGGTAGGGCAGTGGCGGCATGTTCATGATCGACAGGCACGGCAGCTTCGCCGCGGCGATCTTGACCATGAGGACGCGCACCGTGTGGTTGGTGTATTGCGGCTCCTGCATCGCCAGGCCAACCAGATCGTAACGGGAGAGATCGACGTTGGCCGGCGTCACGGCATCGAGCTTGCCGGGCAGGTTGCGCGAGAAGATTGCCCGGTGCACGGCCTCGTCGCGCAACTTGATGCGCACCTCGGTACCGTCGCGATTGATGAGCTCTGCAGTCTTGGCGCGGCAGACCAGGGTCACATTGTGCCCTGCCATCAGCAGCTTCGTGCCCAGCAGGGAGCCGTAGGAAGCCCCGAGAATCAGAATGTTACGCGCCAT
This sequence comes from Bradyrhizobium huanghuaihaiense, assembly GCF_025200885.1. Lineage (NCBI taxonomy): Bacteria > Pseudomonadati > Pseudomonadota > Alphaproteobacteria > Hyphomicrobiales > Nitrobacteraceae > Bradyrhizobium > Bradyrhizobium huanghuaihaiense. Next base: position 2,230,381 of record NZ_CP104172.1, read on the forward strand.
GTTTCGTCCCTTGGAGATGTCATGTGATTTTTGCGCCCGGCCATCGTCCGAGGGGGCGTTTGCCGGGCATGTAAAGCGAAGTGGCCGGCAATGGCAACTGGGATAATGCATACAAGGCGCCGGACGGCAGGGCGGGCAAGCCCCGGTCCCGCCGTGGCCACCGAAGCGCGGACGAATCGGCCCGGCGACGGCTGCAGATTCGCTCGTTGCTTGAAACAAGTTTATTCCCGGACGTTCGGAACGTTTGTATGCGAATGAGCGCGCTCAGGGAGCCGACTCGTCGATTTCCGGCACGTCGACAGTCAGAATTCCGGGCGAAGACGATCGTCAGCGACGAAGCGGCAATCGGCCGCATCCGTCATCGCTGCCGTGATTGGCGGCGCGCCGCATGCACCCATAAGAAGTTCATGAAACGCCGATACGGGTCATGCCTCTTCTGTCATCAAACGACATCCAAATTTTAGTCGTTAGCCGCAACAAAAAACTGCAAACGGAAGGCTGCAAAAATGGCAAAGTGGCGCGGGGCCATAACTGTAGATCAGCAACGGAGCTGAGACGTGACGATTGAGTTGGAGTCGGCGTGCAACTTGTGTTGAGACCGACTGATGGGGGCGGCACACCGTGTGGCCCAGTGCCCGCGCGAAGCGAAGACGAACTGAACATCGGATGGGATTTCGCTTCACCTAAGGCTCGATCCCGCGCGGGGGGTGCTCTGCCCCTGCGCGGAATGGCAGCGAAACACATCGACGAGGCCGACAGCATCAGCAGACGCAAGCGTGATGCACGCGACCAGGTACGCCTGGGATCGCATCGAGCAGGCGTGCACGGCGTTGCGCTGACGGCGCAGCCGGCAAGTCTGGCCAATCGCTGACGGCGCCGTTCGGGGAAAGAAATGGAAGGTCATTATTGGCCTCACGGCGCCAGCGATGGCGCCGGCGGAGGCCTGGTACGCTTGCGAAAGCGCGCGTCCGAATTCTTCGAAAGTCTGTCTGTCGCGGAGCTTGCGCGTGAGGCGCACAGGCATCTGTGGGTTTCAGACTGGTTGAGGCTCGCGGAAGACTATCGGAGCTCCGCCGAATCCGCGCGCGCAGATGGTGCCGGCCGGATCGCGCGCGAAGCATGGATGTGCGCGCTCATGGCGTTCGAAGTCGCGCGAAGCCTGTCGTCTCCGGGAGATCTGGCGAGCGCCGACTTCGCGGACAAGGTCGGTCTCAGCCTGAGAAGCTTCGCGGACGATGCGGTTCACGCGATCGAGCGCGTCGAGATTGACGGCTTCGATCAGGGCGCGTTGACCGGTTACTTCCTGCCGGCGCTCCGTCACGGGCCTTCCGCGCCCGCGGTCATCTGCGTCGCCGACGAGGACATCACCCTGGCCTCGATGGTGAGCAGGCTGTTGCCCGCCGCGCTGCGCCGGAACATGTCGCTTCTGCTCATCGATCCCGGCAATTCGCCTGTTCGTCGCCCGCTCAAACAGGAGCATATCCTCCAATGCTGGCTGGACTATCTGGAGGCTCGCCCGGATGTCGACGCGCAGCGGATCGCGATCTACGGCGAAGGGGCGGGCGCCAGTCATGCCTCCCGCCTCGTCCTCTCGGATCGCAGGATAGCCGCCGCCGTGTGCGACGGCGGCCTTTTGCGGCTGGTCACGCAGCGTGCATCGGTTCATTGGATGACAGGCGTTGAGCAGGTTGCCGCGGGCGAAGTCCCGATGCGTCCGCTGCCGTCGTCGCGCCGGATGGCCTGCCCGCTTCTCATGGTGGTCGGCAGCCGCTCGATGATGCGCGAGCAGGAGGCGCTCGAACTGCAAGCCGGCTATCGTCAGGCCGGAGCCGACTGCTCGGTCGTCGTGCCGAACCGCATCCCGTATCCTCTGGGCGAGGTCGAGAACTTCGTCACGGTGGATGACTTCATTTTCGAGTGGCTCGACGCCAAACTTGGAGCGGCCCGTCGCCTCGACCCCGTCACCTATCTCTAGCGCGTGAGCGGCATGACTGAGCCGCGGTCTTCTCGCGGCGAACGCGGCACAGTCATATGGGGACAACGGCCTGATGCGCGCCGAGGATTCTTTCCCATGCCGTCGCGCCTTGGCTGCGTCGGGAGGAGCCGCGGATCACGACACGTCGATGGCCAGCAGCCGTGCAGCGAGCCGGGCATTCTTGGCGATGGTCGCGAGCGCGGCATTCAGATCGGCAAGGGTCTTCTCGTCGAGCTCGTTGAACATGGTCGAATTCAGGGCGAGCTTCCGCTTGGACAGTTTTTCGATGTCCGTTGTCGCCTTTTCCGTCAGCGACATCAGAACGAAGCGGGCGTCGTCGGCCGCCGGCCGTCGCAACAGGAAGCCGCCCTTCTCGAGACTCTTGGTCTGGTTGGTTACGAAGGCGGGGTGGATCCGCAGCTTGTTCGCAATGTCGATTCCGGCGACGCCTCGTCCCTCGTCCAGCTCGGTGATGGCCATCAGGATCAGCCATTGCGGCTCGGTGATGCCCAGCAGTCCGGCCCAGCTGCTGTGGATGTCCTCCAGCTGCGAGTGGATTTCAACGATATTCCAGATGAAGTCCGTGATCGCCCGGTCGAGCTTCTTCTCGATCATGTGGCTTCCCCCCCTTGGCCTCGATCATTTTTCTTTTTGTCTTGATCGGTCTTGTACCGGGATATTGGCAAGCCGTCTCGCCTATCGTTGCGTGGAACACTTCATTTGGGAATCGTGCCGGCACTTAATACTTGCAGAAAACAATTAATTGAGTTACGTCTCTTTCACTCAGAATTTGCTGCTCTTGACCTCTGTCAACGGACGGCGATGTGAGACCTCCAAGAAAGCCCTCGGGATGCCCCCTGAGGGCTTTTTCTTTTATTTCAGTTGCTTGCACCGCGCCCCGCGTCTCCTGTTGCTTGCAGGCAACAGCCTTTTCCGAACTTGCGCTTCAGCAAATCAATGAATTGAGGCCATTGTTTTTATAAACTATATGTGAATCCACGACGGAGGGGGGGCACCTCGCTGTCGTTTCAGTCCGGACCTTCAGTGCGGACCTGAATTGAACGGAAATTGAGAGGGTCAAGCGGCCTCCACCGAGGAGCCGAGCCCCCTGAACCGACCTGGAGGTTTATCTAATGAAGTTGACGAAGACACTCTTTCTCGGCTCGGCAGCCGGCCTGATGGCCGTCTCCGGTGCGTTCGCAGCCGATCTCCCCGTGAAGGCCAAGGCGGTCGAATACGTGAAGGTCTGCTCGCTGTACGGCGCCGGCTTCTACTACATCCCGGGCACCGACACCTGCATCAAGCTCGGTGGTTACCTGCGCGCTGACGCCGTGCTGGGCTCCAACTCGGACTTCAACCCGAACCAGAGCGGTACTGCCGGTGCGCGCAACCGCCTGATGAACTACTACACCTTCCGCGCTCGTGAAGACCTGAACATCGACACGCGCACGGCCACCGAATACGGCGTGGTCCGTACCTTCTTCGACGGCGTGTTCACCTGGACGACCGGCAACTATACGCCCACCGGTTCGGCGACGGGTGCGACCCAGTACAGCGGTACGCTCGGTCTGAACGCTGCTGGCACCGGCCTCGTCGGCTCGGGCAGCGGCAACGTCAACGGCACCGACGGCAACACCTCGGCCGGTGCGCTCGGCGTGTACTACGCCTTCATCCAGTTCGCTGGCTTCACGATGGGTAAGGCCGTGTCGCAGTTCGACGCGCCCTGGACCAACTATCCCGGCAACATCACCGACAACCTCGTCGGCGGCAGCGGCACCGTGACCGGCGTCACCCAGTTCACCTACACGGCCGATTTCGGCCAGGGCGTGACGGCGTCGTTCTCGGCTGAAGATGCGACCGCGTACTATCAGGCCGGCAACCTCAACATGACCGGCGCGACCGCCTCCGGCATCCTCGGCGGCTCGTACGGCACCAACGCAATCGGCGGCTCGCGTTCGCCGAACCTCGTGGGTCAGGTGCGTGTCGACCAGGCCTGGGGCCTGTTCCAGGCGTCGGTGGCTGCGCATGACAACCACGTGGGCTATTACGGCGCGACCGAAACCACCGGCCACCCCGACGACAAGTGGGGCTGGGCGGTTCAGCTCGCTCTGTCGATCAAGAACATCCCGACCGGCGCGGGTGACACGATCAACATCCAGGGCGTCTACACCGACGGTGCGACCCGCTACAACTTCCAGAACCTGTCGGGCAGCAGCTACGCGCTGTTCGGTAGCTCGAGCACGGCCTACGGCAGCGTCGGCTTCGCCAACGCTCCTGACACGGTCTTCGTGACCGGCAGCTCGCAGGAAACCGTCAAGACCTGGGGCTTCCGCGGCGCCTACACCCATAACTGGGATCCCTACTGGAACTCGGCGCTCTACGGTGCCTACGCTCAGGCCCAGTTCGGCACGCTGGCCAAGACCTCGATCTGCGGCGCCGGTGGTGCTGGCGGCACGTTCGGCAGCCTGGCTGGTGTCACCTCGTGTAACCCGGACTTCGCGATCGGCCAGCTCGGTATCGTCACCCGCTGGACCCCGGTCAAGAATCTGACCTTCTCGGCCGACCTCTCCTGGACCCACCTCGACCAGAAGTATTCTGGCGTGGTTGCCATCGCGCCGTCCAGCACGACCGCCAAGCCGGCCGCGACCTACGAGCTGAAGGATCAGGACTCGATCGCGATGATCCTCCGCGCTCAGCGCAACTGGTAAGATCTGTCGAAAGATCTGAAAGAGTACCCGGCGGGAAACCGCCGGGTGTTTTTTGTTGTGCAGATGCGGCCGGGAGCGCCGAAGTCCCGTAGCCCGGGTGAGCGCAGCGATACCCGGGAATTCTCGCGAAGGTCCCGGATGTCGCTGCGCTCATCCGGGCTACGGGACGCTGGTTGACCCGACGGGCAAAACACCCGCCCGGCTGTCAATCCGCCCGCGCAAAAATATTCCGCTTTACCGAAATTCGGAAATATCGTATGTGTCGCCCATCCCGGCTCATCCTTGAGGGGCGATCATGTGGTCGTCATTTTCGCGAGTCGGGCTTGCGGTGGACGCGGCAGCGTCGGGCGCGAATGGCCAAGGGCAGGGCGGATTGCTCTCCGTGAGCCCAAGGCTTCGCGCGGACGGACGGCGCTGACAGGTTCGTCTCGTCTGTAAGTTTGCGGCTCCGTCGACGGAGTTGCGAAAACTGCGGCGAAATGGCGGGCCGTGCGTACGGCTAAACCGTGTGGTCCTGGCCGTCGTTGCTACGGTCAAACTCTTGCGGATGCGGCGTCGCGTCAACCGGCGCGGTGCTGGTGAATTCCGTGAGCGTGAGGGAGGCCAGAAGGAATTCGGCTCCCGGGAGAGCGCGGCATAAGCCGTCCGACCATCGCGCAGGGAAGGCCGAGTGATTGGCTACACCTGTATGCTGCTGTGCGGTTTCTCTGCGTGTCCCATTCGCGCAGCGGACCGCGGGTGCCAGCCGGCACCCGGCCTTTCCTGCGCCCTCTTGGACAAGAGGACGGAGCGACGACGCAAAGCTCGGGCGAAATCAGCCGCGAGGATGCGAAGGCGTGTCTGCAATTGGAAATGCGAGCGGAAAGAGCGACGCTGCTGCCTCATACTCCGTCATTGCGAGCGCAGCGGAGCGATCCAGAATCCCTCCGCGGAAAGACTCTGGATTGCTTCGCTGCGCTCGCAATGACGATGATGAAGCGAGTCGCCCGGAAATTGCGCGCGCCTCAGCCCTGGCTTGCCACGCGCGCGCGATCGAGATGCTCCTCGATCTTGGGGCGGTCGCGGGTGCGCTCGAAGCTGGTGCAGAGCAGCTCGGTCTCCTCGAGCGAAACAGGGGCGCGATACAACCGGCACATGAACTCGGCGGTTGTACGTCCCTTTGCCGCGGCTGGTCCGAGGCCTGGGCTGCGTTCGGCGAGAAACATGCAGTCCCTGCAGATGCTGGCGTCGAGTCGCTGATGAGCGGCGTCGAGATGATTGAGGATCTCCCGCAGCGAGTCGCGCAAGCGGATGCACTCGTCGGTCCCGAGCGCCGTGACCGCATTCACCACGTGGTTGATCGGATCGTGCTGGCTCAGGCACTTCTCGCCCTGCGCGGTGACATGGAGCACCACGGAGCGCTTGTCCTCATGCGAGGGCTTGCGCACCAGGAAGGACTTGCTCTCCAGCGTCTTCACGATCTGCGATGCCGTCGCCCTGGTGGCGCCGATGAAGCCGGCGAGCGCGGACGGTGTGCGCGAAAACCTGTTGGCGCGTCCGAGAAACCGCAGCGCCATCCATTCCCGATCGCGCAATCCATGCTGATTGCCTTCGAAATACCAAGCCCGCGCCGCCTGGACCAGCAGCTCGACGGCTTCTCTTGCCAATGGCATGGATTCCTACCTCGCCCCCGGAACTTCGTCTGCGGCGTCCCGAAGCCGCCTTGCGCCCTGGCTCGCGAATCCTTCGAGGAACGTCAGACCTCTGGAGGCGTCCGATGAGCACGTGGTGCCCGGCCTCCGCTCGATGGCAGAGACTGCAATGCGCCCGATACGGACCAGTGAGCGAGGTGCAGTCCGGAGCGCGAGGCTACGTTGCCGATGGCATGCCAATCGCGTCGTCGCACGGGAGCCCGGGTTGCCGTCACCAGCGGATGATGGATCGGAGTTGTTCAACCGAAGCCCCTGAAGTTCAGTCACACGCACACGTTTCTTATCTTCCGCCGAAACGATGAATGAGCTTCTCAACAAAATCAAGTAGAGACGCTCTCGGAGACTGGATGTCGTCGCAGGCGAATGTAACGTTCAAGACAATCTCGCTCTCAGGAACACATGATGGTGAACGCAATACGCTGTCCCGCGCGCAACATGCGCGCAACTATACGACGGTTTGATTGCACAGCATGTTGATGTCTGCCGTTGATGCAGGTTGATCGAAGCTTGTGCATGACAAAGGCGATCTGTGTTGATGAATCATCCACAACTTGTGCGATCTGCGGGAGAATTGCCCGAGGGAACCCGAAGGAATTGCACGCGGCAGTTGTTGTGGGCGCGATTCGGAGAATCGACGATTCGCTTCGCCTGCCCTTGCGGCCGCCCATGCTCCTCCAAACGGTTGAAGCGCTCATGAGAGGAAGGGCGGCAGCATGGGGTGTGCATGCGTCGACAGCGTGGCGGCATGCGTGAACGGCTGTCGGGATCGTGAGCAAGGCGAAATCGCGGGCGCCGCGCGCCCCGTCCCGGCCTGCTAAGCCATGGTCCGGCCCCGGAGGGCGGCGTTAGCGCAAGATACGAAGCGGTTGTCCGGAAAGATCATGCGTAAACAACAGCCTAGAGCGCGATGACGATTCATCCGAATCTCATCGCGCGTCAGTCGCCCTTGAGCATGTCCCGGAGTTCGCGGAACGGGTCGGCGCTCGGCGGCGCGGAGGCGTCCTGCCGCATCGCGCTGTAGATTCGCGGAACCATGTCGACCGCCTGGTCGAGGCCCGAATCGCGTCCGGGCTGGTATCCGCCCATCAGGCGCAGGTCGCGGGTGTCCTCGTATTTGGCGATCATGGTGCGCAGCTTGCTCACCAATTCGCGTTCCTCGGGGTCCCAGACGTTGTGGGCGAGGCGGGAGACCGAGGCGAGGACGTCCACGGCCGGATAGCGGGCCTGATCGGCGATGTGCCTGGAGAGCACGATGTGCCCGTCGAGCGTGCTGCGGATGGTGTCGGCGATCGGCTCGTTGTGGTCGTCGCCGTCGACCAGCACGGAGAAGATGCCGGTGATCGTGCCGGATCCCTCCTCGCCGGGGCCGGCGCGCTCCAGGAGGCGCGGCAGGTCGGTGAAGACCGTCGGTGCGTAGCCGCGCGCCACCGCGGGCTCGCCGGCGGCGAGCGCGACCTCGCGCGCCGCGTGGGCGAAGCGGGTGATCGAATCGACCATGAGCAGGACCGATTCGCCGCGGTCGCGGAAATATTCGGCAACCGCCATGGCCGTCTTCGGCGCCAGTCGCCGCATCATCGGGCTTTCATCCCCCGTCGACACGATGGTGACGGCGCGGCTGCGGTTATTGCCGAGCACGTCCTCGATGAATTCGCGCACCTCGCGGCCGCGCTCGCCGACCAGGGCCAGCACGACGGTGTCAAAACCCTGGCTGCGGGCGAGCATGGCGAGCAGCGTCGATTTGCCGACGCCGGAGCCGGCGAAGATGCCGACGCGCTGGCCGGCGCAGATCGGGGAAAACAGGTCGATGACGCGTACGCCGGTGCGCAGCGGCTTGTGGACGCGCGCGCGCTTCATGGCCGACGGCGCCTCGGCCTCCGCCGAGACGGCACGCGATCCCGGCGTGAGCGGACCCTGTCCGTCCAAGGGGGCGCCGAGCGCATTGATGACGCGGCCCTTCCAGCTCGGATCGGGCGCGAAGGACAGCGGCGGCATCCGATAGGCGACCGAGCCGAGGCCGCCACCGAACTGCCGGTCGAACGGCTTGGCGATGATGCCGTCGCTGTCGATCCGGACCACTTCGCCGATCTGGGGCTTGCCGCCGGAATTGACGCCGATCAGCTCACCCAGCCTGACGAAGCGCGACAGGCCGGAGACACGGAAATGCGTCGGTGCGATCTCGGAGATCGCGCCGCTGACGCTGGCCAGGGGAGTGCTCTGCTGAAGCTCCAGCAGCGCCCACTCGAGTTGCCGAAGAGCGTTCAAGGAAACCGTCCACCCTCATTGCGCACGCGGCGCAGTCTACTTGCAAGTCTATTTGCCCGGCTCGCCCAGCGTCCGGATTGCGTTCTGCAGCGAGCTCTCGGTGCCCTCGATCATCGAATTGGTGCCGTCGAAGGCGCGCGAGGCGGCCATCAGCTTGGTCAATTCCATCATCGGATTGGCGCCGGACCCCTCGACATAGCCCTGCTTGAAGCCGTCGCGGGAGAAATCGGCGATCGCGGTCGCAGGCCGGTCGGGCGTGACACCGGAATTGCCGTAGCGCTCGAGATTGGCGTCGGCGGGAATGTTGAACAGGCCGATGGTGCCGATCTCGTTGTTGTCCTGGGTGATCGCGCCGCTGCGCGAGATCGAGACCGGTCCGCCGTTCGGGTCGAGCGTGATCTGCGCGCCGCCGGCATCGACGACGGGGAAGCCGGACACCGTCTGAAGGTCGCCGTTGGCGGCGATCTGGAGGCGGCCGTCACGCGTATAGACCGTGCCGTTCGGACCGGCGAAGGCGAGCCAGCCCTGTCCCACCACGGCGACGTCGAGCGGATTGCCGCTCTCGGTGATGTTGCCTTGCTCGCGCGAGATGATGTTGTCGCCGGGCGAGGAGAAGGCGACCGGGTTCGCGCCGGCCTTGGACAGCACGGTCTCGAACTTCACCACGTCGGTGCGGAATGCCGCCGTGTTGACGTTGGCGACGTTGTTGGCGATCGTCTGGAGGCGCTTTTCGAGGGCGACCTGCGCCGACAATCCCACATAGAGAGCGGATTGCATGACTTACCTGTTGAACTTGATGTTCTGAAGCGTCGTGAGCACGTTGGTATCCATGCTGACCGACGTCGCTGCGCCGGCGATCAGGACCAGCGCGGGATTGGTCGAGGTGTCGCTCTGGGCCTGGGTCGCATCCCACATCGCCGCGAAGCGCTGCACGAATTTGGTGACCTTGGTCGGGTCCTGGAAATCGGTGAGATCGATCTTGTCCGTGATCATCTTGGCCTGGACATCGATATCGGACGAGCTGATCGTCGCCGGCCAGCCCATCGCGGTCTGCACCACCTGCGTCAGCGCCTTGTCGGCGAGGATCTGGTAGGCGTTGGTGATCGTGGAGGCCTTGCGGGTGAAATAGAGCGCCAGCCGCAGACCTTCGTTCTGGTCGCCGGCCTTCTCCTCCATCGTCTGCGTGACGTATTGGGTCGCCGTACCGGTCGTGGCTGCCGCGGCCTGGGTCGCCTGGTCGCCGAGCGCGGCAAAGTTGAAGGCGGTCGCAAACTGCCGGTAGCGGGTGTCGGTGAGCTTGTTGGCGAAGGCGTCCTTGTCCGAGACCCCCTCGGTCAGCACCTTGCGCATGAACGCCTTGGCATAGGTCATGTCGCTGAGGCCGTAGGCCTTCATCGCATAGCTGTAGAGGCGGTAGTCCTTCAGGAAGTCGTCGATCGTCTTCACATTGCCGATATGGCTAAGAAAATAATCAGTCTCGCGGCTGACGTCGGGCTCCTGCGCGACCTGGGTCATCGACTTGCCCAGGTCCTTGGTCAGTCTGGTGTAATCCGCGATGGTGGATAGCATGACACGCGTCCCTTTGGCCGCAATGGCGACATCGTCCCAAGCTGCCGTGAATTGCTTGCGCGAGGCTGGCGATGCGGGAAGCCAGCTTCGCGCAAGGCTCGCCGACTAGATATTTCCGGTGGGATCGGCGATGGAGTGGCGCGTTGCTCAGTTTCGTGGGGATTTTCATCACGGTGGCGGCGCTGCTTGGCGGATTTGCCGCCATGGGCGGGCATCTGGCCGTGCTGATGCAGCCGTGGGAATTCGTCATCATCATAGGCACCGCGGTCGGCACCTTCATCCTGGCCAATCCATGGAAGACGGTCGTCGACACCGGGGTCGCCTGCATGCAGGCCATCACAAACGCGGTGCCGGGGCAGCGCTATTACCTCGACCTGCTCGGCGCGCTGCACGCCCTGATGCGTGAGCTCAGGGGCAAGGGCCGCAACGAGGTGGAGGCGCATATCGACGATCCCTCGTCGTCCGAGATCTTCAAGGCGTTCCCCAGCGTGCTCGGCGACCCCTCGCTGCTGCAGTTCATCTGCGACTATGTCCGTCTTATCATCATGGGCAACGCGCGCACGCACGAGATCGAGGCGCTGATGGACGAGGAGATCCACACCATCGTGAAGGGCAAGCTGGCGCCCTACCATGCGCTGGTGACGGTGTCCGAGGCGATGCCGGCCCTCGGCATCGTCGCCGCGGTGCTCGGCGTCATCAAGGCGATGGGCGCGCTCGACCAGTCGCCGAAGCTGTTGGGCGGCTTCATCGGCGCGGCCCTGGTCGGCACCTTCGCCGGCATCTTCATATCCTATGGCGTCCTTTCGCCGTTCGCGATCAAGATCAAGATGACGCGCGAGAAGAAGTGCCGGCCCTACATCATCGTCAAGCAGACGCTGCTGGCGTTCATGAACGGCGCCATGCCGCAGATCGCGGTCGAGCACGGCCGCAAGATGATCTCGAGCAACGAGCGTCCCTCGATCGACGTCGTCGAGAACGAGACGATCGCAGGTCCCAAGGCCGTCCCGACCGAAGCTGAACCGAAGGCGGCCCGCGCATGACGATGGAAGACGTCGAGGTCGATCAGCGGAAGCAGCTGCCGAACTATCTGCTGGATGCGGCGGGTATCTCGATCGAACGCATGCCGATGCTCAATGTGATCTTCGATCGCATGGCGGCGTCGTGCACGGACAGCCTGCAGCCGATGGCGGGAACTCCCTGCTATTTCTCGGTCAACGGCATCACCAACGACCCCCTCGGCGATATCATCAAGGACTACGAGGGCAACGCGGTCGCCGCCGTGCTCTATGCCGAGCAGTGGGACTCGCGCGTCATCATCATGCTGGATCGCGACTTCGTGTTCACGATGGTCGAGGCGATGTTCGGCTCCGACGGCGCCGAGCCGCCGCTCGACGTCGAGCGCACTTTCTCGAACATCGAGATCCGCCTGGTCCAGGCCCTGTTCGAGCGGTTCGCCAAGGCGCTGCAGGGCGCCTTTGCCGGCACGTCCAACGTCACCTTCCGTGTCGAGCGGGTCGAGACGGCGATGGCGTCGCTGGCGATCGGCCGCAGCAGCAATATGTCGATCTGCGCGAACATGATGGTGCAGGCGCTCTATCGCGGCGGCCAGATGTTCCTGATCATTCCGCACTCTGCGCTCAACCCGCTGCGCCAGAAGCTCGCCCATGTCGTCGTCAGCGACGGTCGTGCGTCGGATCCGCGTTGGCGCGAGCAGATGGAGAGCGAGGTCAACAAGACCGAAGTGACGTTGACTGCCGTGCTCGACGAGAAGATGGTGACCCTCGACGACGTCGTGAAGTTCCAGGTCGGGCAGGTGCTCGAGCTCGAAGCCACGCCACGCACGCTGGCTCGTCTCGAAAGCAATAATCAGGTGCTGTTCTGGTGTCAGATCGGCCAGCTGGATGGTTATTACGCCATGCAGGTGTCCGATCCCGTCGATCAGAAACGGGAGTTCGTCGATGATATCCTATCTCGTTGATGCCGTGCTGCTGATTGCGCTGGCCTTCACCAGCATGCGGGTGACCAAGATGCACCGCGAGCTGGCGCGGTTGCGCAGCTATCAGGGCGAATTCTCCACCGTCGTCCACGAGACGGCGGGCGCCTTCGACACGGTCATCACCGCGGCACATGACTCCACGGCAAACCTCGGGCGACTCGCCAACGTGCTCAGCGCGAAGATCGACCAGGCTCACGAGGCGATCGCGGCGCTCGATGCCAGAAGCGGGCTCGCACCGGTCACAGCTGCCGGCGGCGCGGACGTGAACAAGCACTGAAGCCCGGACTGGCGGAACAATGACGATCGGGACGTCGCGGCGTTCCGGGAGTGGAAATACCCAAGAGGCGATACCAAATGGCGCAATCCTTCGACTATGAGTCTGCACCTGCATCGGGAGAGGCCGAGACGTCCCCGCTGGAGCGGCTGGCGGAGATCGCCCAGCGCACGGCTGAGGAGACTGGCAAGTTCGCCAATGTCGACGCCATCCTGCGCATTCCCGTCACCATGCAGGTGGTGCTCGGCTCGGCGACCATCCCGGTGGCGAACCTGATGAAGCTCGGCCGTGGCGCGGTGGTTCCGCTCGATCACCGGGTCGGGGAGCCCGTCGACGTCGTCGTCAACGGCCGCATCGTCGCCCGCGGCGAGGTGGTCGTGGTCGAAGAGGACAATTCCCGCTTCGGCGTCTCGCTCACGGAGATCGTCGGGCCGCTGGGGCAGGGTGATACCTGACCATGGCGGCACCGGTCGGCATCGCTCCCGTCAAGCAGCGAGGCGTTACCACGCTGGGCGGCACGGAAAAGGTCGCCGCGCTCCTGCTGGCGATGGGCCGGCAGGCGGCCGCGAGCGTGCTTCAGCAGTTCGAGCCGCAGGAGATCCGCATCGTCACCAAGGCGGCGGCGGAGCTGCGGCCGATCACCGCGCAGGAGCTCGAGGGAATCGTCGAGGAGTTCGCTCAGCAGTTCTCGATGGGCGCGAACATTCTCGGCACCCTCGGCGGCCTGGAAGCCGTGCTCGGCGACGTGCTTCCGGCCGACCAGGTCTCGGCGATCATGACGGACCTGCTCGGCAATTCGAGCCGGTCGGTGTGGGACCGCGTCTCGTCGGTGTCGGAAAATTCGCTGGCGACCTACCTCTCCAAGGAGCATCCGCAGACCGCGGCGCTCATCCTGTCCAAGGTCAAGCCGTCCTGCGCCGCCAAGGTGATGAGCCAGCTGCCGTCGAGCCTGCGCAACGAGCTGATGCGGCGCGTGCTCAGCCTCAAGCCGATTGTCGACGACGCGATGAAGGTCCTCGAGAAGACGCTGCACGAAGATCTGACGCTGAACTTCGCCCGCAACCTCGGCGCGGACACCTATGCCCGTGTCGCCGACATCATCAACAAGATGGAGCGCGGCCACATCGAGGACATCCTGAAGAGCCTGTCGGAGAAGCGACCGAAGTCGGCCGAGGTGCTGAAGGAACTGCTGTTCACCTTCGACGACGTCATCAACCTGGCGCCGAAGGCGCGCACCATGATCTTCGACCAGGTTCCGACCGACCGCATCGTGGTCGCGCTGAAGGGCACCGACAGGCACTTCCGCGAGCTGATCCTGTCCGCGGTCGCCTCGCGCGTCCGCCGCGTCGTCGAGGCCGAGCTCGCGATCGGCGAGCCGTCGAACCAGCGCGACGTGCTTGAGGCGCGCCGTGTGATCACCGACCTCGCACTCGACCTTGCGGAGAAGGGCGAAATCGAGCTCAACCCCGACCAGGAGGATGAGCTGGTCTTCCGCTGACCGCTGAACGGGCATGGCAGAAACATCCGATCAGGAGAGCAAGACAGAAGAGCCGACCGAGAAGAAAGTCCGCGATTCGCTCGAACAGGGCAGAATTCCGGTCTCTCGGGAGGCATCCATCTTCGCCTCGATGGCCGCGCTGATGGTGATCCAGGCATTCCTGATCGGCCAGGGCGTGCAGCAATTGGTGCCGACGCTGAAGGGGTTGCTCGACGATCCCGAAGGCTTTCCCCTCGGCACCGGGGCCGACGCGCTGAACCTCCTCACCGTGGTGGGGCTTCAGGCGTTTCGATTCCTGGTGCCGCTGCTCGTCATCCTGGTGGTGTTCGGACTCGCTGCATCGCTGTTGCAAAATGCGCCGCGCCTGGTGTTGCAGCGTATCGCGCCGGACCTGTCGCGGATCTCCCCGATCGGCGGCTGGAGCCGGCTGTTCGGAACGCAGGGCCTCGTCGAGTTCGCCAAGTCGCTGTTCAAGCTCGGCTCAGTGAGCGCCGTCGTCGCCTTCGTGCTGCGCTCGTCCGAAGCGAAGGCGTTCGAGGCGATGTATACCGATCCGGTTGCGCTGCCGGAGATGATCCTCAACATCGCGATGCGGATCGTCTCGGCCATCTGCATCGCGACTATCGTCCTGGTCGCGATCGATCTCGCCTGGGCGCGCTTCCACTGGCGGCGCGAGCTGCGCATGACCAAGCAGGAGATCAAGGACGAGCACAAGCAGGCCGAGGGCGATCCGCTGGTCAAGGCGCGCCTGCGCTCGCTGGCGCGCGACCGCTCGCGGCAACGGATGATCGCTTCCGCTGCGCGCGCGACGCTCGTGATCGCGAACCCGACGCACTTCGCGATCGCGCTGCGCTACAAGCGTGAAGAAAACCCGGCGCCGCTCGTCGTGGCCAAGGGCATGGACGTGATCGCGCTCAAGATCCGCGAGGTCGCCGAGCAGAACAGGATCCCGGTGATCGAGAACAAGGCCTTGGCGCGCGCGCTCTACGAGGCGGTTCAGGTCGATCAGGTGATTCCGGCGGAATTCTTCCGGCCGGTCGCCGAGATCATCTACTTCCTGCAGTCGAAGCAGGCACCGCGCCCCGAGAAGGTTCAGTAGATTTCCGAGGATGGTGCTTCGCCCAACAGCTTGACGAAAGCTTAACGCCCTAGGGTTCTCCCGAATGGACCAGAATGGGGCTGTCGTGGGACCGCTTTATCTCTTCGAACTGGCATCGTCGCAGGCGCGGTACCTCGAGCTCCGCCAGTCGACCATCGCGACCAACGTCGCCAATGCCAATACGCCGGGCTTCAAGGCGCGCGACGTCGAGCCGTTCAACAAGGTGCTCGACACGATGCCGGTCAGGCTTGCGGCGACATCGCCGTCACACCTGCAGCTGTCCGCGGCCGAAACCGACACGCGCGCGACGGCCAAGAAGGACAGCTGGGAAGTGGTGCACTCCGGCAATTCCGTCAGCCTCGAGCAAGAGATGATCAAGGGCAACGACGTCAATCGCGACTACTCGATGAATTCGGCGGTCGTGCGCTCGTTCCACCGCATGCTGCTGTCGAGCGTGAAGACCTGAGGTGAACTGACATGCTGGACTCACTGAGCGCCTCTCTGACGGTTGCGAGCTCCGGGCTCGAGGCGCAGTCGACGCGCATGCGCATCGTCTCGGAAAATCTCGCCAACGCGACCTCGACGGGCCGCACTGCCGGCGCCGATCCGTATCAGCGCAAGACCATCACGTTCGATGCCGCGATGGACCGTGCCTCGGGCGCGCAGCTCGCGAAGGTCAAGGAAATCGGCGTCGATACAACACCGTACCGCGTCGAGTACGACCCCGGGCATCCCGCCGCCGACAAGGCCGGCTACGTCAAGCTGCCGAACGTCAACATGATGATCGAGATGGCCGACATGCGGGAAGTCAACCGATCCTATGAAGCCAATCTCCAGGTGGTGAAGCAGGTGAGGTCGATGCTGGGCATGACCATCGACCTTCTGAGGAGCTGACAATGCTTGAGGCGATTTCATCCACCGCGATTTCCGCAGGCCAAGCGGCATCCCGCGCCACCGAAACGCAGGCCATCGCGCCCGCTGCGCCGACGTCAATCCAGTCGATCGACGATGTTGGATTCGAGTCGGTGATGAAGCAGGTGACGACGGACGCGATCGGCACGCTGAAGGCCGGCGAAGCGGCGTCGATCTCGGCGATGCAGGGCAAGGAATCGACGCGGAAGGTCGTGGAAGCATTGATGTCGGCCGAGCAGGCCCTGCAGACGGCGGTCGCGGTTCGCGACAAGGTCGTGCAGGCCTACCAGGAAGTCGTCCGGATGTCGATTTGATCTGAAGGAGTGGGTTAAGTGAAATCGCTCGCCATTGCGGCCACGGGCATGAATGCCCAGCAGACCAATATCGAAGTCATCGCGAACAACATCGCCAACATCAACTCGACGTCGTACAAGCGGGCGCGCGCCGAATTCACCGATCTGTTCTATCAGATGGACCGCATGCAGGGCGTCGCCAACGTCAACGGTTCGTCGCCGATCCCGGAGGGCGCCAATCTCGGTCTCGGCGTCAAGTCGGCGGCGATCCGCAAGCTGCACATCCAGGGTGCGCTCACCCAGACCGGAAACCCTTACGACCTCGCGATCAACGGTCGCGGCTGGTTCCAGGTGCTGGGCCCCAACAACGAGGTGCAGTACACCCGCGCGGGTTCGTTTAACGTCAACGCCAACAGTCAGCTCGTCACCACCGACGGCTATCTGCTGGATCCCGCAATCACCATCCCGCAGGGGACGGTCGAAGTCACGGTCAATGCTACCGGCCAGGTATTTGCCAAGCTGGACACGGAAGTGAACCCGCGGCAGATCGGTCAGCTCAACCTCGCCAATTTCGCCAACGAAGCGGGCCTCGAGCCGCTGGGCAGCAATCTCTATCGCGAGACCACGGCGTCCGGCACGCCGGTCGTCGGGCTGCCGGGCGATGCCGGCTACGGCAAGATCAATCAGAAATATCTTGAAGCCTCGAACGTCGATCCCGTCAAGGAAATCACCGAGTTGATCTCGGCGCAGCGCGCCTACGAAATGAACGCCAAGGTCATTCAGGCCTCGGATGAAATGGCCTCGACCGTATCGAAGGGCCTCCGCTAGTTCCGGTGTATCCATGTTGAACAGGGTGGGCCTGATCGTGCGCGGGTTGGCCGCCGTGCTGCTGGTTCTCGCCTCGGTGCGCGTCGCCGTCGCCGAGGAGAAGCGGCTTCCCGTGCCTGCCGTCTCGATCCGTGCCGGCGAGCTGATCCGGGACGACATGATCACGGAGCGCGCCTTCGCGCCGAACGTGCTCGGCGTCGCCATGTTCATCGAAGGACGCCAGGTCCTGGTCGGTCGCATGGCCCGGCGCGCGCTGCTGCCGGGCCAGCCGATCCCGACCAACTCGGTGGAGGATCCCTGGACCGTCGCCCGCGGCGCCATGGTCAAGGTCGTCGTCGAAGACAGCGGGCTGTCGATCGTCACTTACGGTTCGGCAATGCAGTCGGGCGCGGCCGGCGCGCTCATCCCGGTACGCAACACCGATACCGGCGTGATCATCAGGGGCGTCGTCCAGCCGGACGGCACCGTCAAGGTCGTGGACGGATCATGACCAGAGTCCTGCTTGCGCTCGCCCTGCTCCTTTGCGCCGCCAGCGCCCAGGCCGCCGTCCGCATCAAGGACATTGCCGACATCAAGGGGCTGCGCGAGAACCAGATCGTCGGCTATGGCCTCGTCATCGGCCTGAACGGCACCGGCGACACGCTGCGCAACGCCCCGTTCACGGAGCAGTCCCTGCAATCGATGCTCGAGAACATGGGCATCAACGTCAGGAACGAGACCACCAGCACCAACAATCCTCCGCGCCCGACGACGCTGCGCACGCGCAACGTCGCGGCCGTGATGGTGACCGCGGACCTGCAGCCCTCGATTGGCGCGGGCGAGCGCATGGACGTGACCGTGTCCTCGCTCGGCGATGCGACCTCGCTGCTCGGCGGCACGCTGGTGATGACGTCGCTGCGCGCCGCCGACGGTGCGGTCTATGCGGTGGCCCAAGGCGCGGTCACGGTTGCCGGCTACAGCGTGGGCGGCCAGGCCCAGAGCGTCAGCCAGGGCACGCCGACCGCCGGACGCATTCCGAACGGCGCGCTGGTCGAGCGCGAGGTGCAGGGAAGCCTCCATGAAATGGAATTCCTGGTGCTGGAGCTCAAGAACCCCGACTTCGTCACCGCGACGCGCATCCTGGACGCCGTCAACCGTTACGCCGGCGGCCGCTACCGTTCGCAGATCGCCTTCGAGCGCGACTATCGGACTATCGTGCTGTCGAAGCCGCGCCATGTCGGCCCGGTCCGCTTCCTGGCGGAAATCGGCGAGCTGACGGTCGAACCGGATACTCCGGCGCGGGTGGTGATCAACGAGCGCACCGGTACGGTGGTGATCGGACGCGACGTGCGGATATCGACGGTTGCGGTGACGCACGGCAATCTGACGGTCCGCGTCACCGAGATGCCCGTGGTGTCGCAGCCGGCACCGTTCTCGCGGGGCCAGACGGTGGTCGTCCCCCAGACCGTGGTCGAGGCGAACGAGGCCGGATCGCAGGTGGCCATTCTGAGCGGCGTCGACCTCCAGCGCCTGGTTCGCGGATTGAACCAGATCGGCCTCAAGCCATCGGGCATCATCGCCATTCTCCAGGCGATCAAGACGGCCGGCGCGCTGCAGGCCGATGTCATCGTCCAATGATGCATAAGCGTCGTGCAAGCTTGGTCGCTCAATGCTCAGGTCTCGACCGAGAATCGCACGCGCTCCGATGCTGAAGCTGGATCACAAAGCCAAACTCCTTCTGCTGGTCGCGGCCGTGGCGCTCACGGGCGCTTCGCCCGTGCTTGCGCTGGATGAAGCCAAGGCGTCGAAGCCGCTCAACCTGCTTTCCTTCGCGCGTGCTCGCGCGCCAGGACCGCAGAAGCCGGCCCCCGCGTCGCCGATACCAGGCGATAATGCATCAATCCGGGCGGCTGCGTGGGCGGCCGAAGATTCCGGGCCCGCGACTACCGGCGCGGTGCCGGCACCCGAGCCTCCTGCTTCTGCTCCTGCCCGTGCAGCGGCACCCGCACCAGCAGCCGCGCCCGCGCGTCCGGCCAAGCCCGGCAGCGTCACGGCGCCGCCGAAGCCTGCAGCGCAGCAGGCCGCTGTGTCCGCCGACAACGAGGTCGCCCTCTTCTGCAGCAACGTGGCCGATCCCGCCGTCGATGCGAGGCTCGCCTGGCAGATCAAGGAAATGGAGAAGGCCGAGATACAGCTCCGCGAGCGGATCGCCGAGGTCGAGGCCAAGCGCGCCGAATACGAGAAGTGGATGGCGCTGCGCGACGACTTCCTGAAGAAGGCCGAGGCCCAGGTCGTCGAGATCTATTCGCGGATGAAGCCGGACGCCGCGGCCACCCAGATCGCCGGCATGTCGGACGAGACCGCTGCAGCCGTGCTTGCCAAGCTCAGCCCGAGGAGCTCGAGCGCAATTTTCAACGAGATGGATACGGCGCGTGCCGCGCACCTTGCCGACGTGCTCGGCGGAATGCGCCGCGTGGATGACGGAAAGAACAAATAGATGAAGAATCTGATCCTCATCCTGTCGCTCCTGATGCTTGCCGGATGCGTCGGTGACCCGGCCGAGGTCCTGACCGGTCCGCGATTGTCGCCGGTCGGCAGTGGTCTGAGGACGCAGGCCGATCCGATCCCGGTGACGCCGCGCGTGCGCACGCCCGTCAGCTACCGCTCGACCTGGGACGATGGCACCGACCTCTACCGCGATCCCCGCGCGCGGCGCACCGGCGACGTCGTGACGGTGATCATCTCGATGCAGGACAAGGCCAAGCTCGACAACAAGACCGATCGCTCGCGCGATTCGCAGATCAAGTTCGGGCTGGACTGGCTGATGGACGTCGCGGGATGGAGCGACAAGGGCTCCACCAGCGCCAACCTCAGCACCAACACGCAGATCAAGGGCAACGGTCAGATCGATCGCACCGAGGACATCAAGCTGTCCATCGCCGCAATCGTCACCGACGTGTTGCCGAACGGCAATATGATGATCAGCGGTTCGCAGGAATTCCGCGTCAACACCGAGATGCGCGTGCTCAATGTCGGCGGCATCGTGCGTCCGCGCGATATTTCTCGGACCAACACGATCTCCTACGACAAGATCGCGGAGGCGCGCGTGTCCTATGGCGGTCGCGGAAACCTGTCTGACGTGCAGCAGCCTGGATGGGGGCATCGGATCTATGACACCGTGGCACCGTTCTGAGGTTCGTGGCGGCATGACCGCGCTGCGAGGGCAGGGGACGCCATGCGCCTGATTGCGGCCATCCTGGCGCTGACCCTGGTCGCGATCGGTGCGGGAGCACTCGCGGGCCTGCATCTGTTCGCGGCCGCCGAGCGCGTCGCCGACGCGAAGAAGAGCGCCTCGGAGCCGCCGATCGCGTCGAGCTACGCCGGCAGCGCCCGACTTCGCAAACTGTCCCCGATCGTGACCAATCTGGCCGCGCCGGCCAACAACTGGGCCCGCGTCGAAGCCTCCATGGTGACGGAGAGCATGAGCGACGAGGATGCCGGCATCCTGGCCGCCCATATCAGCGAGGACATCGTGACCTATCTGCGCTCCTCGTCGGTCACGCAATTCGAGGGATCGCGCGGCCTCCAGCACCTGCGCGACGACCTGACCGAGCGCGCCAATATCCGCTCGTCCGGCAAGGTTCGCGAATTGATCATAGAGACGTTGGTGATCCAGTGAGAGTGAAAGTCCTGCTGCTTGCGTTGCTTCTGGCCGTGCTGCCCGAGGTGGCGCTCGCCCAGATTCCGGACCTCAACTCGCTGCTGCCGCCCGGCAATGGCTCGACCAGCGGCCGCATCATCCAGCTGATGGCGCTGATCACGGTGCTGTCGGTAGCGCCGGGGCTGCTCATCATGGTGACGAGCTTCACGCGATTTGCGGTGGCGCTGTCGTTCCTGCGCTCCGGTCTCGGCCTCCAGACCACGCCGGCCAATCTGGTGATGGTCAGCCTCGCGCTGTTCATGACCTTCTACGTGATGGCGCCGACCTTCGACCGCGCCTGGGAGACCGGCGTCCAGCCTCTCATGAAGAACGAGATATCGGAGGAGGAGGCCTATCTGAAGATCACCGATCCGTTCCGCGAGTTCATGCTGGCGCACGTGCGCGACAAGGATCTGCAGACCTTCGAGTCGCTTGCCGCCGAAAGCTTTCGCAAGAAGTTCGACGACAAGCGCGTCGATCTGCGCGTGATCATTCCGGCCTTCATGATTTCCGAGCTCAGGCGTTCGTTCGAGATCGGCTTCCTCATCATGCTGCCGTTCCTCGTCATCGACATGATCGTGGCGACGCTGACCATGTCGATGGGCATGATGATGATGCCGCCGACGATCCTCGCACTGCCGTTCAAGATGCTGTTCTTCGTGCTGATCGACGGCTGGAACCTGCTGGCCTCCGGACTGGTGAGGTCGTTCTCGTAAGCGACGCGATCGTCAGCCGGCAGGTTATGGTTAGCGAGAAGTACCGGCTTATGGTTACTGGAGGGTAATGGTAACCATATGATTTTGCTGAGAAATTCAAGCCGATCTTAATCTGCGCGCAAGATTTCGCGTGCTAGCAATGCGGCACGGCGGGTTGGACCTCACCCACATCAGTCCAAAGGCATGATGCCGCCCCTCCGTACCGGTGAAAGCCCGGTATGTCCCCTCGTGAAAATGTAACGCGTACATAAAGGGACATTCGCAATGTCAAGCCTGCTTACGAACTCGACCGCCATGACCGCGCTCCAGACCCTGCGGTCTGTCAGCGGCCAGCTCGCCTCCACGCAGACCCGCATCTCCACCGGCCAGCGCGTGTCGACCGCTGCGGACAACGCTGCCTATTGGTCGATCGCAACCTCGATGCGCTCCGACAACGCCGCGCTCGCCGCGGTCTCCGACTCGCTCGGTCTGTCGGCCGCGACCGTCGACACCGAATACACCGCTCTGAACACGGTCATCGGCGACAAGGACTCCGGCCTGGTCAAGCTCCAGGCGCTGCTGGTCGAAGCCAAGACCGCCGGTATCGACCGCTCCAAGATCCAGGCCGACGTCACCCAGATCCAGGCGCAGCTGAAGTCGACGGCCCAATCGGCAACGATCAACGGCATCAACTGGCTGAGCATCGACGTCACGCCCTCGTCGTCCACGGCCACGCCGACGAGCTTCAACCTCGTGTCGTCGTACTCGCGTGTCGGCAGCACGCCCACCATCGGTACCATCACCGTGACGACCGCCACCTACGCGCTCTACACCACCGGCGGCTCAACGGCCAGCGGCATTCTGGATACGGTGACCGGCAACAGCACGACCGGGTTCGCGTCGGTTTCCTCGCTCAACATCGGCTCGCTGACCGACTCGGCGACTGACCAGGCCAAGCTCGACGGCTACATCGCGCAGGTCACCGCCGCAATCGGCACGGTTGCCTCGGCCGCCGCCAATCTCGGTGCGGTCAAGAACCGCATCTCGACCAACACGGAGTTCGTCAAGAACCTGATGGACTCGGTGGATCGTGGTATCGGCCAGCTCGTCGACGCCGACATGAACCAGGAGTCCACCCGTCTGTCGGCGCTCCAGGTCCAGCAGCAGCTCGGTGTTCAGGCGCTCTCGATCGCCAACAACAGCAGCCAGAGCATCCTGTCGCTGTTCCGCTAAACTTCAAGTCATCTGGAGGAGGGCCGCGCTTCTCGCGAAGCGCGGCCCTTTTTTTGGCGTGACGCCGCGTCCGCGCCATGATCCAGGCTCGGTGTTGCAACTGAGGCACAGAGCCACAAGCCTCGCACAAGCTTCGACGGGTAGCCTCACCGCTACGACAGGTTGGGTCCATCACCGCATTTCGGTGACCCAAAGGCATGACGCCGCCCTGCCGTACCGGTGCAAGCCCGGTATGTCCCCAAACTCAATTCAATCGTCAAAGGGACATCAAAAATGGGTTCTAGCCTTCTCACCAACTCGTCTGCAATGACCGCGCTGCAGACCCTCCGTAACGTCAGCTCGCAGCTTGCGACCACGCAGAACCGGATCTCGACCGGCCAGCGCGTGTCGACCGCTTCGGATAACTCCGCCTATTGGTCGATCGCGACCTCGATGCGCTCCGACAACGCCGCGCTCTCCGCGGTCTCCGACTCGCTCGGTCTGTCGGCCGCGATGGTCGACACCGAATACACCGCTCTGAACACGGTCATCGGCGACAAGGACTCCGGCCTGACCAAGCTCCAGGCGCTGCTGGTCGAAGCCAAGACCGCCGGTATCGACCGCACCAAGATCCAGTCGGAAGTCACCCAGATCCAGCAGGATATGAAGCTGAAGGCCAACTCGGCCACGATCAACGGCATCAACTGGCTGAGCATCGACGTTACGCCCTCGTCGTCCACGGCCACGCCGACGACCTTCAACCTCGTGTCGTCGTACTCCCGCGTCGGCGGCACGCCCACCATCGGCTCCATCACGGTGACGACCGCCACCTTCGCGCTCTACACCACCGGCGGCTCAACCACGTCCGGCATCCTGGATACGGTGACCGGCAACAGCACGACCGGGTTCGCATCGGTCGCCACGCTCGCCATCGGCTCGCTGACTGACTCGGCGACTGACCAGGCCAAGCTCGACGGCTACATCAACCAGGTCACCGCAGCGATCAACACGGTTGCCTCGGCCGCCGCCAATCTCGGTGCCGTCAAGAACCGTATCGCGACCAACACCGAATTCGTCAAGAACCTGATGGACTCCGTGGATCGCGGTATCGGCCAGCTCGTCGACGCCGACATGAACGCGGAATCGACGCGCCTGCAGGCGCTTCAGACCCAGCAGCAGCTCGGCGTTCAGGCGCTCTCGATCGCCAACCAGAACAGCCAGAGCATCCTGTCGCTGTTCCGCTAAGCCTCAAGCCATCGCAGAGGGCCGCGCTTCGCGAGAAGCGCGGCCCTTTTTCATTTGGTGTGCGTTGGTCGCCTGCCATGACTTTCGCACCTCGCCCCTCGTACGTCGATTTGACGCACCCTGTTGCGGTCCGGTCACGGGGCACAAGCCTCGCACAAACTTCGCATGCTATCGCCACGGTTACGTCAGGTTGAGCGCTTTTCCGCAGCCCAAAGGCATGATGCCGCCCTGTCGTACCGGTGTAAGCCCGGTATGTCCCTAACAATTCAATCGTCAAAGGGGCGTCAAGAATGAGTTCAAGTCTGCTCACCAACTCGTCTGCAATGACCGCGCTGCAGACCCTCCGCAACGTCAGCTCGCAGCTTGCGACCACGCAGAACCGGATCTCGACCGGCCAGCGCGTGTCGACCGCTTCGGATAACTCCGCCTATTGGTCGATCGCGACCTCGATGCGCTCCGACAACGCCGCGCTCTCCGCGGTCTCCGACTCGCTCGGTCTGTCGGCCGCGATGGTCGACACCGAATACACCGCTCTGAACACGGTCATCGGCGACAAGGACTCCGGCCTGACCAAGCTCCAGGCGCTGCTGGTCGAAGCCAAGACCGCCGGTATCGACCGCACCAAGATCCAGTCGGAAGTCACCCAGATCCAGCAGGATATGAAGCTGAAGGCCAGCTCGGCCACGATCAACGGCATCAACTGGCTGAGCATCGACATCACGCCCTCGTCGTCCACGGCCACGCCGACGACCTTCAACCTCGTGTCGTCGTACTCGCGTGTCGGTGGTACGCCCACCATCGGCTCCATCACGGTGACGACCGCCACCTTCGCCCTCTACACCACCGGCGGCTCAACCACGTCCGGCATCCTGGATACGGTGACCGGCAACAGCACGACCGGGTTCGCATCGGTCGCCACGCTCGCCATCGGCTCGCTGACTGACTCGGCGACTGACCAGGCCAAGCTCGACGGCTACATCAACCAGGTCACCGCAGCGATCAACACGGTTGCCTCGGCCGCCGCCAATCTCGGTGCCATCAAGAACCGTATCGCGACCAACACCGAATTCGTCAAGAACCTGATGGACTCCGTGGATCGCGGTATCGGCCAGCTCGTCGACGCCGACATGAACGCGGAATCGACGCGCCTGCAGGCGCTTCAGACCCAGCAGCAGCTCGGCGTTCAGGCGCTCTCGATCGCCAACCAGAACAGCCAGAGCATCCTGTCGCTGTTCAAGTAGGCCTCGGCTTTGGAAACGACCGTGCTCCCACGGGAGCACGGTCTCCGCCATGAACGGCGGATACGACGGCACAAGATGTGCCTGCAATTGATCCCCTGACGCCAGATATCGGGCAGTACGCCGCAGCCGATCGCGCCGCGATGAGTCCGGTTGTGCATCTGTTGCCGATACGCGCGATAGCGTCTCCCCGATTTCTTGTAAATTTACCACGCCTCGCCCGCGAACCGACACATTCGTGGCCTCGCGCAACCTTCAGACAAGGTTGGCAGCGGAGTGTCCTCTACGTTCGCATTGGTACGAGGTCACATGCTGTTCAGTCGTGCGCAGATACAGCAACTGCTCAACAATCTGCTGGAGCTTGGGCCACGACGGCTGATGGCCTTGGGGTTGATCGGCTTTGCCGTCCTCGTCACCGTCGTCGGCGGTGCGTACTATTTGAGCAGGCCCGAGTTCGAGACGCTCTATACCGGCCTCACCCGCGAAGACGTGACGCGGATGGGCGCTGCGCTGCGCGAGCAGAACATCGCATTCGACGTCAATACCGCCGGTGACGCCGTCTCGGTGCGTCCGAGCCAGACCATGCAGGCGCGGATGCTGCTTGCCGAGAAGGGCCTGCCGACCAGCGCCAATTCCGGTTACGAGCTGTTCGACAAGATCGGCTCGCTCGGCCTGACCTCGTTCATGCAGGAAGTCACGAAGCTGCGCGCGCTCGAGGGCGAGATCGCGCGCACCGTTCAGCTGATGAAGGGTGTGAAGGCGGCGCGCGTGCACATCGTGCTGCCGGTGCGCGGCTCGTTCCGCGCGACCCAGCAGCCGCCTTCGGCATCGGTCGTGCTGCGCACCGACGGCGCGATCGAGGCGCGCACGGCGCAGTCGATCCGTCATCTCGTCGCGGCGGCCATCCCCGGCATGAGCCGCGACAAGGTGACGGTGCTGGATGCCGACGGCTCGATGCTGCTCGCCGAGGAAGACGAGGCGAGCGCCGCGCCGACCAAGATGGCGAGCCTGCAGAAGACGGTCGGCGGGATGGTGCAGGAGAACATCCGCAAGGCGCTGACGCCGTATCTGGGCCTCGACAATTTCGAGGTCAGCGTCGCCCCGCAGCTCTCCACGGACAAGCGCCAGACCAACGAGACCGTCTACGATCCGGAGGGACGCGCCGAGCGTTCGGTGCGAAACGTGCGCGAGAAGGAATCATCGCAGAACGCCGACCGTTCGCAGCCGACCACGGTGCAGCAGAACCTGCCCGATCAGCAGGTGAACGCCGGCGGCACCAAGAACTCCAGCGAGGACAAGACCCGCCGCGAGGACGTCACCAATTTCGAGGTCTCGTCCAAGACCACGACAACGGTGAGCGACGGCTATTCGGTCAAGAAGCTCTTCATCGCCGTGCTGGTCAACCGTGCGCGGCTCGTCGCCGATCTCGGCGACAAGAGCAACCAGGCCATCGTCGACAGCAAGCTCGCCGAGATCAGCGCGCTCGCCGCCACGGCCGGCGGGCTGGACAAGGCACGCGGCGACCAGATCCAGGTCACGGCCGTCGACTTCATCGAAGGCTCGCGCGAGCTCGCGCCGGTGCCGCCGATCAGCTTCGTCGAGATGATCAACAAGCAGCTCGGCAGCGTCATCAACGCGGTGACGATCCTGGCGGTCGCTTCGATGCTGGTCTGGTTCGGGCTTCGGCCCGCGGTCAACGGCATTCTGACCCATCGTGCGGCGCAGGAGCAGACC
This sequence comes from Bradyrhizobium huanghuaihaiense, assembly GCF_025200885.1. Lineage (NCBI taxonomy): Bacteria > Pseudomonadati > Pseudomonadota > Alphaproteobacteria > Hyphomicrobiales > Nitrobacteraceae > Bradyrhizobium > Bradyrhizobium huanghuaihaiense. The sequence goes on from NZ_CP104172.1 coordinate 2,257,289, forward strand.
GAGGCGGCCGAGGCTGCCGAGCTCGAAGCCGCCGCGGCCCTTGCGCTGGCCGAGAGTCAGGATCCCGAGCTCAACCTCGTCGAAGATCTCGAAGGCAAGATGCAGCGAACACCGCAGAAGCGGCTCGAGCAGATCGTCCGGCTCGATCAGACGCAAGCGGCAGCGATCCTTAAAGACTGGATGCGACGCGAGGAGGCGGCATGAACGCGGCAATCGGAAAACTCCTGACGCAGTTCGACGCGAACGGCCGGATCAAGTCGCCACCGCCGCCACCGCCGCCCAAGATCCAGGACGTGCTGACGAGGCCAAAGGAGGCGCGGCGCGAGCCGCAACCGCCGGCCCAGCCGCAGCGTCAGCCCCAATCGCAGCCGCAGCTTCAGTCGCCGCCGCCGGCGCCCGAGGCGGAAGCTCCACCGGTCAATCTTCTCGACGATGCCTATCGTCGCGGCCATGCCGCCGGCGTTGCCGAGGGCGATGCCAGGGTCGCCGAGGAGCGCGTCCGCAGCGCGATCCGGCTCGGCGAGGAGCGGGCCAAGTGGTCCGACCAGCAGGCGGTCGCGATCGTCGGCGGCTTCGAGGCGGCTTGCCGCGAGATCGAGACCAACATCGCGAGCTCCGTCGCGCGCATCCTGCTGCCTTTCCTCGCCGATGCGGTCCGCGACAAGGCGGTTGGATCGCTTGTCGAGCAGATCGCTGCGCTGACCGGCAATTCGCCGGTCCCGGTGTTCAAGGTCACCGGCCCGAGCGAGCTGCTCGACCTCGTGAGGACCCAGCTCGAGGCTAGCAGGCGCACGGGAGTCGAGTACGAGGTTGCCGAGACTTCTGAGGTCCGCGTCGTCGCCGACCAGACCGTGATCGAGACGCAGATCACAGCCTGGGGCGAACGCCTGAAGGAAGCGCGCCGGTAGCAGCCATGGTGGAAGAGGTTAAGCAGGAGCTCGTGATCGTCCGCCGGCGCAGCGCCTTCGCCGAGGAGGCGCATCACGGCGGCGTATGGAAGATTGCCTATGCGGATTTCATGACCGCGATGATGGCGTTCTTCCTGGTCATGTGGCTGCTCAACGCGCTCAACCAGGACCAGAAGCAGGTGGTCGCGAGCTACTTCAACCCGATCAAGCTCGCCGAGAATGCGCCGGCACCGAAAGGTCTGAAGGATCTCACCAAGAAGGAGCCGACCACGTTCGACGGTCAGGAGGGCCGGCGTCAGCCGGGGGGGCCGAGCGAGGAACGTCGCGGTGACTCCCCGACGGCCGAGAAGCCGCCGTTCTACGAGGAGAAGGTCCTGTTCCGCGATCCCTATGCGACGCTTGCCGAGATCGCAAACAATGCGAACGAGGCCTCGGGCCAGCGCCGCGCCGGCTCGCTGACCTCCGCGGAGGAGGACGGTCTCAAGGGCGGCGACGCTTATCGGGATCCCTTCGATCCCGGCTATTGGAAGCTGGCGCCGCAGGCATCGAAGGACGCGGATCGCATCATCGAGAGCGAGCCGAAGCCCAATCCGTCCGCGCGCGACAACATGTCGGGCGCCGGTCAAGGCGAGCCGCAGGCGCGCCGCGCCAAGACGGACGATGCCGGCGGAAGCATCGCTCCGAACGCCGATGCATCGTCCGCGAGCCTGTCGCCCCTGCTGCCGCCGGGGCCCGCGCCGTCGCAGTCATCGCGCGAGGGCAGCGCCCAGGCGAACGCGCAGTCCGGCGCGCAGGCGCGTCCCAACGACGCGAAGAAGGATTCCGAACCGCGCGAGGCCGCGCAAACACAGCAGCCCACCGTCAAGCAGCTGCAGTCCGCGATCGCGGATGCGCTGTCGGACATCAAGGCCGGTGCGGGACCGGTCGCCGAGGTGCGTCAGGTCGAGGAAGGCCTGCTGGTCAGCCTGACCGACGATGCGAGCTTCGGCATGTTCGCGGTCGGCTCGGCCGAGCCGCGGCCCGAGCTCATCCGGGTGATCGACAAGATCGGGCCGCTGCTGGCGAAGCGTCCCGGCATGATCATCGTCCGCGGCCACACCGACAATCGGCCGTACAAGTCAGAGAACTACGACAATTGGCGGCTGTCGACCGCCCGTGCGCAGATGGCTTACTACATGCTGGTCCGCTCCGGCGTCGATGCACTGCGAATCGAACATGTCGAAGGTTATGCCGACCGGCGGCCGAAACTTCCCAGCGACCCGGCAGCCGCACAGAATCGCCGGATCGAGATCCTGATCCGGGAGAAGCGTCCGTGATCAGGCCGCTCCTCTGCGCTGCCCTGTTGATGGTGCTGCCGCCGACGGCGGCGCCCGCGCTTGCCGATCCGGCGCCGGTCGCTGCCGCGACGTCAAGCGAACCGTATGAGCTCGTGCGTGCCTTGCAGGCCGTGCAGGACGGCATCGCCAACGGCGACACCGCGGCGCATGGCAGTCACATCGCGCTGATCCGGCAGATCGGCGAGAAGTTTCTTGCCGCCGATGCGAATGTGTGGAGCAATCCGCAGAACGGTCAGGCCGTCGTCATCTACCTGCTCAGCGGCGGCGCGCCGCAACTGGTCCGCAAGCTGCCACGCGACAAGATGAGCGTCGACGGTCGGTTGTTCGACGGCGCGCTCGCCTATGTCGAGGGCCGTCAGGACGAAGCGCGCGAGCTGCTCAAGGACGTCAAGCCGCGCACGCTTCCGTCGGGCCTGGGCGGACAGGTCGCGCTGGTGCAGGGCGCGCTGTTCGCACGCACCGAGGCATCGCTTGCGATCGAGCGACTGGACGATGCGCGTCTGCTCCTGCCCGGCACGCTGGTGGAAGAGGCGGCGCTGCGGCGCGAGATCCTGCTGGTCGGGCAGGCCGAGGATTTCGACAAGTTCGAGTTCCTTACGCTGGCCTACATCCGTCACTATCGCAACTCGATCTATGCCGGCGATTTCTGGCAGCGTTTCTCCACGGGCCTGACGCAATCGAGCCTGGCTCTCGACGAGCGCCGCTTTGCGCGCATCGTCACCCTGCTGGACCAGATCGACCGCGCCAGCCGCATCAAGCTGCATCTCATGATCGCGCGCAACGCGATGCTGCGTGGACTGATGCCCGTGACCCGGCTCGCGGCCGAGCGTGCGCTGGCGCTCAGCGCCGATGCCTCCGCCGAGCGCGAGCGCGCACATTTCTTCCGCGGCGCCTCGCGGGCGCTCACCGACGAATATGACGGCGGTCTCGCCGAGCTGAAGGCGCTCGATCGGTCGAAGCTGCCCGAGCGCGATGTTGCTCTCCTGAATGCGACGTTGCAGCTCGCGCTCGACGTTCGCAAACCATTTGCAGGCGGCCCCGCCGCCACCGCCGACAAGCCTCCGGTGACGCCGGCGCGCCTCGATCTCGCATCATCGAACGCGATACTCGCGCGCGCGCAGAAGCAGCTCGGCGAACTCGAACTCCTCGCCAAGGATCGCCGCCCATGACCAAACTCAGCGGAACCTCCGGACAGCTCTTCTCAGGCCTCGCCGAGAGCCTCAACATGCGCGGTACATCGCGCTCGGCAAAAGCAGCAGGGACGAAATCGCAGGCGGATTCGTCGTTCAACGATCTGCTTCACACCGTCTCGAACCTGGCAAAGCGGGCGCTCAACGATGAGGCCAGCAGCACGACCGTGAAAGCCGGAACGCTGCGCGCGCGCCTGGCGCATCAGGCCGGGAAGGACGAAACGGGGCAGGAACGCACCGAGGTGGTCGACGAGGCCAGCTCCGGTCACAAGTCGTCCGGACAGAAGACCGACCACGCGTCGCAGACCCAAGGTCCGGTCGATGATGCCGCGAAGACGGACGTTTCGAACCGGTCGAGCATGCCCGCGATCGTCGGACAGGAGCTCGCCGCCGTACCAGCCGTGAGGTCGCAGGTGCAATCGCAGGCGGGTGACGGGAAGGACGCCTCCGCGCGCGACGAGCGCTCCTCCACGTCGAAGCGCGAGGTTCAGGCTGCGGGCGCGGCGAAGATTGCCGCCGCTGATCCCGCGCCGCCCGCCGCCGCCCCGATCGGCGCGCGTTCGCAGGCGGCAGTCGCCGCGCAGCAGGACAACGAGGCTCCGTCAAAGGCATTGCCCGCAACGTCAGGCTTCGAGGCCGTCACGGCCAATGTCGAACGCGCCGTCAAGGCCTCGGCCCGGGACGCATTGCCCGAGGCCACCAAGGTCACCGTGGTCCAGCAGGAGACCCATCTGCCCCCGGCGCAGTTCAACGCCCCGCAACAGGTCGCCAATGCGGTGGTCGCGGAACTGAAGGAATCCTCAGTGCCGACGGCGTCGTCCGCAACCCCTGATCTCGCCGGGGCGCAGAACAATGCGCCGGACCAGCCGCTCAAGATCCTGACCGTCAACCTGGAGCCGCCGGCGCTCGGCAATGTCACCGTGCGCCTCCGCCTGGTCGGCTCGGAGGTCTCGATCCACCTCGCGGCCGAACGCAAGGACACGAGCCAGATGCTGGACCAGCAGCGCGACTCGATCCGCGATCTGATGCAGTCGGCCGGTTACGTCGCCGACGTCGCACCCGTCCAGCACGGCTCGCTCGATGGTTTTCAGAGCGGCTCCGGCCAGTCGCAGCCGCAGCCACAGCCCTCGGGCCAGCAGCAGTCATCCTCACAGCAGCAAGGCACGTTCGACGGCGCCAGCACGTCGTCGGGACAATCGGACGGCGATGCGAGACAGGCCCGGCAGGAGCGCCAGTCCAACCAGGAGACGCGTCATGACCAGGACGTGGCGCCGCAGATTCGTCGCGGCCCTGTTTATCTGTAACGCGGGCGCCGCGGAGGCTGCCGCCGACAGCGCACGCCCCTGCGAGCGCGAGATGGCGCGTGCAGCCCAGCAGCACGGCATTCCGCTCGGCATTCTCTACGCCGTCGGCCTCACCGAGACCGGACGGCGCGGGGCGCTCCATCCTTATGCGCTCGGCGCCGACGGTCAGACCGTGTTCGCCAAGGACATGACCGATGCGATCGCGAATTTCGAGGCGATGCGAGCCAAGGGCATCAAGCTGATCGACCTCGGCTGCATGCAGATCAACCACTATTATCATGGCGACAAGTTCGCCTCCGTGCAGGCGATGTTCGATCCCGCCAAGAATGTCGAATACGCCGCGCGCTTCCTGAAGGAGCTGAAGCAGCGCGAGGGCAGCTGGACCATGGCGGTCGCCCGCTACAATGCGGGCCCCAACAACCAGCCGGCGCAGAAGCGCTATGTCTGTCACATCGTCGCTCATCTCGTATCGAGCGGCTTCGGGGCCTGGACCGACAAGGCGCGCTCGTTCTGTCAGCCGAAAACGACCTGACAACATGAAGTTGTGCATGGTTCCCGACCATCAGCCCCGCGCAAGCAAGAACCCTCATTGTAGCTGCAACCTACCAAAGGAGCCCAATTCATGAGCCTGTATGGTGTTATGCGCACCGGCGTTTCCGGCATGTCTGCGCAATCCAACAAGCTGTCGACGGTCTCGGACAACATCGCGAACGTCAACACGACGGGCTACAAGCGGGCTTCGACCGAATTCTCCTCGCTGATCCTGAAGAGCGGTTCGGGCAATTACGATTCCGGCGCCGTCGAGACGACGGTGCGCTACGCCATCAGCGACGCCGGGCATACGCAGTTCACCACGTCGACCACGGACCTCGCCGTCCAGGGCAACGGCTTCTTCGTGGTGTCGAACGCCAACAACACGCAGCAATATCTGACGCGCGCCGGCTCGTTCGTGCCGGACGCCCAGGGCAATCTGGTCAACGCGGCCGGCTACTACCTTCTGGGTCGGCCCGGTAAGGTGACCAATTTCTCGCAGAACAGCCTGTCTGGCATGCAGATCGTCAACATTGCCCAGGTTTCGCAAGTGCCCGTGCCGACGACGGCGGGGACACTCACGACCGGCAATCTGGATCCGAAAGCGGCTGTGATCGCCGGTCCGCCCGGACCGGCGTCATACTCGTCGAAGAGCTCGATCGTGGCCTACAACAATATCGGCCAGGCCGTTACGCTCGACGTCTACATGTCCCACACGGCGACGGCCGCCGGCTCGGACACCTGGCAGATTCAGGCTTACAACTCCGCGACGGGTGCGTCGGTCGGCGCCGCCACCACTTTCACCTTCGATACGACCGCAACCGGCAAAGGCGCGCTGGCTGCGGCGAGCCCGACGACTCTCTCCTTCACCGTCCCCGGCGGTGCGGCGACGACCCTGGATCTGTCGAACATGACGCAGACCGGAACCGACTTCAGCTTCAAGGCGACCGTCAATGGCAGCGCTCCATCGGCCATCGACAAGGTCGACGTCGACGAGAACGGGTACGTGACAGCTGTGCTCAAGAACGGGCAGCAGATGACGCTCTACACCATCATGCTCGCCGACGTCGCGAGCCCCGACAATCTGACGCCCGAGCCGGGCAACGTCTACTCCACCAACATGAATTCCGGCAACGCGCAGGCCGGGAATGCTGGTACCGGCGGCCTCGGCACGATCCAGTCCGGCGCCCTGGAAGACTCCAACGTCGACCTCGCGGACGAACTCACCGGGATGATCGAGGCCCAGCGCGGCTTCACCGCCAACTCGAAATCGTTCCAGACCGGCGCCGACCTGCTCGACGTCGTCGTCAACCTGAAGCGCTGAATTCTCCAGCGCCCGTTCCGGGCAAGAGCAAATCATGTCCCTTACCGCCGCTCTCGACTCCGCCCGCGCTTCACTCATGGCGTCGGGCATCCAGTCCTCGACGATCTCGCGCAACATCGCCGGTGCCAGCGCCACCGGCTATTCGCGCAAGATCGCGGTGCTGGACAATCTGCCCGGGGCCGGCGTCTATGTGGCGGCGATCCAGCGCGCCGCCAGCTCGGGTCTCTACAACAACGTCTTGACCGCGACCTCGTCGTCGGCCAAGCAAAGCGCGATCTATGACGGTCTCCAGAAGATCGCAACTGCCACGGTGGACGATCCGGAGCTCGACCAGTCGCCGACCTCGCAGCTCAATGCGCTGAAGAAGGCGCTGCAGCAATATGCCAACGCCCCGGACAACACCACGTTGGCTCAGGCGGCGGTCACGTCCGCCAAGGATATGGCGACCTCGCTCAACGAGGCGACCAAGACCGTGCAATCGGTTCGCGAGGGAGCGGATGCCGACATGGCGACCTCGGTCGCCAACATCAACCAGCTCCTCTCCCAGTTCGACAAGGTCAACAATGCGATCGTGAGGGGGACGATTGCCGGTGACGACGTCACCGACTATCTCGACCAGCGCGACAGCATCGTCTCGAAGCTGTCGGAGGAGGTCGGCGTCTCGATGTCGATCCGCACCAACGGCGATGCTGCGCTCTATACCGACAGCGGCGTCGTGCTGTTCGACAAGACGGCGCGAACGGTCAGCTTCACGGCGACCAACATCTATTCGCCCGGCACCACGGGCAACGCGGTCGTCATCGACGGCGTCCCGGTGACCGGCGCCAATTCGGTGATGCCGCTGAAGTCGGGCAAGCTTGCTGGTCTCGCTCAGCTGCGTGACCAGGACACCGTCACCTATCAGAGTCAGCTCGACGAAATCGCGCGCGGCCTGATCAACACCTTCAGGGAGAGCGATCAGACCGCTGCGGCGCTGCCCGATGTTCCCGGTCTCTTCACCTATCCCGGCGCGCCGGCGATGCCGGCGAGCGCCACCGTCTCGGTCGGACTTGCCGGCCTGATCAGCGTCGCGGCGTCAGTCGATCCGGCGCTGGGCGGCAATCCCAATCTGCTGCGCGACGGCGCGATCAGCGGCAACCCTGCATACAGATACAACACCGCTGGCAATGGCGGCTACTCGGCCCGGCTGCAGCAGCTCATCGGCGGCATGGATGCGGCGCAGCCGTTCGATGCAACCACGCAAGGCAAGCCGAACGGCAGCCTGATCGACTATGCGTCGTCGTCGACGAGCTGGATCGAAAACCAGCGGAAGACCGCGGACTCCAACGTCACCTACCAGAAAACGCTGCTCGACCGCAGCACCGCGGCGCTGTCGAACGTCAGCGGCGTCAACATGGACGACGAGATGTCCTTGATGCTTCAGGTCGAGCGCACCTATTCGGCCTCGTCGAAGATCATCTCGACCGTCGACGAAATGTTGCAGAGCCTGCTGGCTGCCGTGGGGAATTAAGCCATGATGAGCGCGAACTACATCTCGACCTTGATGCTGTCTTCGTCGTTGAGGACGTCAATCACGAACAACCAGGCCGCGCTGAGCAAGGCGTCGACGGAAGCGACCACCGGCCGTTTCTACGATGTGGGCCTCGAGCTTGGGGCCACGACGGGAAGCGACCTCACCCTGCGGGCGGACTGGAGCTTCGCCGATCAGCTCGTCGATACCAACGAGCTCGTCTCGGGACGCCTCGACGTGACGCAAGCCCGGATCACCCAGCTCGGCACGACCGCAACGGACTTCCTCAAGGACCTGATCGCGGCTCGCAGCACCGACAACGGCGGCCGGATCGTTCTGCCGCCTGCGTCCGCCAACCTGCAGGATCTGATTGGCGCGCTGAACGTCTCCTATAACGGCTCGTATCTCTTCTCGGGCGTCAACACGCAGAACCAGCCGGTCACGCCCTATGCCACGGGCTCGGCCAGCAAGAACCGGGTCGACGCCGATTTCCTTGCGACCTTCGGCTTCTCGCAATCCTCGGCCAGCGTGAGCGGCATAACCCCCGCACAGATGCAGACGTTCCTCAACACCACCTTCGATGCCGAGTTCGCGAGCCCGGCCTGGAACACCAACTGGTCATCGGCCACCGACCAGGTCATGCAAAGCCGCATCTCCACGACCGAGATCGCAGATACGTCCGTCAGCGCCAACCAGCCCGGCTTCCGCAAGCTCGCCGAGGCCTACACCATGATGGCGGATCTCGGTAACGCGAAGCTGAGCCAGGAGACGTTCCAGGTCGTCGTGGACAAGGCCATCGGCCTCGTCGGCAGCGCAATTTCTGATCTCGCGACCCTCGGCGGCAGCGTCGGCACGGTCCAGCAGCGGATCACCTCCGCAACCGACAAGCTCAAGACGCAGCAGGACATTCTGAACAATCAGATCGTCGGTATGGAGAAGGTCGATCCGACGGAAGCCTCGGTCCGGGTCAACACCCTGCAGACCCAGATCCAGACGGCGCTGGCGCTGACCTCACAGCTTCAGAAGATCAGCCTCATCAACTATCTCTGAGCCAAGCTCGCTTTTTCGAGGTTCACGACCCTTGTCTTGTTATTCCGTTTCCTGCGCAGAGTGGTCCTGATGACGTTTGAAGCCTATGCATCGGTCGTCGACGAGAGCGGCTATGAGGCGAGAGGCCGCGAGCGCCAGGCGCTCAGTCTCGGCATCGATCGCCTCGAGCGGCTTCAGAAGGGACGCTACAGTTTCGAGGATCACGTCCAGAGCCTGCTCTATGTGCGGCGGCTGTGGACGATCTTCATCGAGGATCTCTCGCATCCGGAAAACGGGCTTCCCGAGAAGCTGCGCGCGGAGATCATCTCGATCGGCTTGTGGGTCATCAAGGAGGCCGATCGCCTTCGCGAAGAGAGGTCGGATGACGTCGCGCAGCTCATCGAAATCAACCGCCTGATCCGAGACGCGCTCTAATGAAGATATCCTTGCGGGCGGGCGAACGGATCTACATCAACGGCGCGGTGCTGCGCGTGGACCGCAAGGTCTCCGTCGAGCTCGTCAACGACGTCATGTTCCTGCTCGAAGGGCAGATCATGCAAGCGTCCGACGCCACTACTGCGATGCGGCAGCTCTATTTCATCGTTCAGCTCATGCTGATGAACCCGACTGATGTCCGCGACGCCTCGGCGCTCTACGCGCAGCACCACGCGGCCCTGGTCGCGGTGTGCGAAAGCCGCGAGATGCTGGAGGGGCTCGCCGCGGTCGACGAGCTGGTCGAGGCGACACGCTATTTCGAGGCCCTCAAGCGGATCCGGGCGCTGTTCCCGGTGGAGCAGGCCATCCTGGCCGGCGCCACGATCGTTTCCCCATTCCAGGCTGCCTGACAGCGGAGAGGCACATGAACGTCACCAGCGCGACCGACAGCACCAGCAAGTCGACCAGCACCACGACGACCACGTCGAGCAACAGCGTCGACTACAATACCTTTCTTCAGCTTCTCGTCGCCGAGATGAAGAACCAGGATCCGACCAATCCGATGGACACCTCGCAATATATGAGCCAGTTCGCCCAGCTTTCGACGGTCGAGCAGGCCATGCAGACCAATACGAAGCTGGACGCGCTGCTGTCCTCGCAGTCGTTGTCGCAGGCCGACGCACTGATCGGAAAGACCGTCAGCTTCACCGACTCGACCGGCGCGACCTTCTCCGGCAAGGTCAAGTCCATCTCCATCAACGGCGACGGCTCCATCGCGACCCTCGAGAACGGCACGAAGGTCGCCGTCGGGCCCGGTCTCACGATCAGCCAGTCATGAACGAGCGCGACGCCCTCGACATCGTCCAGGCGGCGATCTGGACCATCATCGTCGCCTCCGGGCCTGCGGTCGGCGCGGCAATGCTGGTCGGCACCATCATTGCATTGATGCAGGCCTTGACCCAGATCCAGGAGGTGACGCTGACCTTCGTTCCGAAGATCATCGTCATTCTCGTGGTCGTCGCCGTCTCCGGCTCGTTCATCGGCGCCCATCTCTCCACCTTCACCGAGATGGTCTATTCGCATATCGAGCGGGGCTTCTGAGCCGCGAGGCGGCCACCACCCTCGCGTAAGCTTTGCGCGGCAGATTACGGGGCGGACCCTCTGCCGGTGACCCATGGCCGATACGTTAGCTGCTAGCCTGCCCAGCCCCCGCCGATTCGGGGCGGACGCCTTCTTTGCGGCCGGCATCGTGACCATGCTCACGATCCTGTTCCTGCCGATACCGCCGATCCTGATCGATCTAGGCCTGGCCTTCTCGATCGCGCTGTCGGCGCTGATCCTGATGGTCGCGCTGTGGATCCAGCGGCCGCTGGATTTCTCGGCCTTCCCGACCGTGCTGCTGATCGCGACCATCCTGCGCCTCGCGCTCAACATCGCGACCACGCGCCTCATCCTGTCACGAGGCGGGGAGGGCGAGCACGCCGCGGGCTATGTCGTCGCCGGCTTCTCCAAATTCGTCATGGGCGGCGACTTCGTCATCGGCCTGATCATCTTCGCAATCCTGGTCACGGTGAATTTCGTCGTGATCACCAAGGGCGCAACCCGTATCGCCGAGGTCGGCGCCCGTTTCACCCTGGACGCCATCCCCGGCAAGCAGATGGCGATCGACGCGGACCTGTCCGCGGGTCTGATCGACGACAAGGAAGCCCAGCGCCGCCGCCGCGAGCTCGAAGAGGAAAGCGCATTCTTCGGCGCCATGGACGGTGCTTCGAAATTCGTTCGCGGCGACGCCATCGCCGGTCTGCTCATTACGGCGATCAACATCTTCGGCGGCATCGTGATCGGCGTCACCCATCACGGCCTCACGCTGTCGCGCGCCGCCGACGTCTACACCAAGCTCTCCGTCGGCGACGGTCTCGTGTCGCAGATGCCGGCGCTGATCGTGTCGCTGTCCGCGGGCCTGCTGGTCTCCAAGGGTGGCACCAGGGGTTCGGCGGAACAGGCCGTGCTCCGGCAGCTCGGCGGCTATCCCCGCGCGGTGTCGGCCGCCGCGCTGATGATGTTCGTGCTCGCGCTGATGCCGGGACTGCCGATGCCGCCTTTCGTGCTGCTCGGCGGCGTCATGGCCTTCGTCGGCTACACCTTGCCCAAGCGGCAGGCGGCCGAGAAGCAGAAGGAAGATGCGCGCAAGGCCGACGAGCGCGCCCAGGCCCAGGCCAAGGAATCGGTCAAGGAATCGCTGAAGACGGCGGAGATCGAGCTGGCGCTCGGCGGCCATCTTTCGGTCCACCTCCTGGGCTCGCGCACCGAGCTTGGCCACCGCGTCGCCAAGATCCGCAAGAAGTTCGCCAAGCAATACGGCTTCGTGATTCCCGAGATCAAGCTCACCGACAATCTGTCAATCGATCCCAAGAGCTACCAGATCCGCATCCACGACACCCGCGTCGCCCACGGCGAGCTCAGACTCGGCGAGGTGCTGGTGCTCGTCGACAAGGACGGCAAGCCCGACGTGCCCGGCGAGGAGGTGATCGAGCCCGCCTTCGGCATGAAGGCACTGTGGGTGACGGAAGCCTTCGCCGACGAGGTCAGGCGGCAGGGCTGCAAGCCGGTCGACAATCTGTCGGTGCTGCTCACGCATTTGAGCGAAGTCATCCGGGCGAACCTCGCCCAGCTCCTGTCCTACAAGGACATGCGCGGGCTGCTCGACCGGCTCGATCCCGAATACAAGCGCCTGGTCGAGGATCTCTGCCCCTCGCAGATCTCCTACTCCGGCCTGCTGGCGATCCTGAAGATCCTGCTGGCCGAGCGCGTGTCGATCCGCAACCTGCATCTGATCCTCGAGGCGATTGCCGAGATCGCGCCCCATGTGCGGCGCTCCGAGCAGGTCGCAGAGCATGTGCGCACGCGCCTTGCCCAGCAGATCTGCGGCGATCTCTCCGACAATGGCGTGCTCAACGTGGTCCGCCTCGGCAACCGCTGGGATCTCGCCTTCCACCAGAGCCTGAAGCGCGATGCCAAGGGCGACGTCGTTGAATTCGACGCCGATCCGCGGCTCATCGAGCAGTTCGCGACGGAAGCCAGCGCCGCCATCCGCAAGTTCACCGAGAACGGCACCAGCGTGGTGCTGGCGGTGACCCCCGAAGCACGCCCCTATGTCCGGATGATCCTGGAGCGGGTGTTCCCGACGCTGCCGATCCTGTCGCATGTCGAAGTGGCGCGCAGCTCCGAGATCCGTGCGCTCGGAGCCATATCGTGATCAGCGGCCTCGCCGACAGCGTGCTGGTGACGTTCATCGTGTTCTGCCGCATCGGCGCCTGCCTGATGTTCGTACCGGGCTATTCCAGCGTCAACGTCCCGGCCCAGGTCCGGCTGTTCATCGCGCTGGTCACGACGTTCGCGCTGACGCCGATCCTGATCGCGGTACTGAAACCTCTGACCGACAACGCGGCACCGCTGTCGCTCGCGCTGCTGATCGGCACGGAGATCCTGGTCGGTAGCGTCATCGGCCTCGGCGGACGCGTGTTCTTCCTCGCGCTCCAGACCATGGCAACCGTGATGGCGAGCGCGATCGGACTGAGCAACATCCCGGGAACGCCGGTCGGCGACACCGATCCGGCGCCGGCGCTGGTGCCGCTGATCATGGCATCGGTCACCACGCTGTTCTTCATGACCGACCAGCACTGGCAGGTGCTGCGCGGGCTGATGAACTCCTACGACGTCTGGCATCCCGGCAGCAGGATCGGCGGCAGCATGGCGCTCGACCAGCTCGTGGGCCGCCTGTCGGAGGCGTTCGTGCTGACGCTGCGGATCGCCAGCCCCTTCATCGTCTATTCCGTCATCGTCAACTTCGCGGTCGGACTGATCAACAAGCTGACGCCGGCGATCCCGGTCTATTTCATCTCGGTGCCCTTCGTGCTGTTCGGCGGCTTCCTGCTGCTCTACCTCACCAGCGACGAGCTCCTGACGCAGTTCATCCTCGGCGTCTCCTCCTGGCTGGCGGAGTGACGACATGAAGTCGCGCGCGGACAAGCTTGGTCGGATGGTCTCGCTGGTAAAGCTCCAGCTGCGGCTGTCCGAATGGCAGCTCGCGTACCTGCGGCAACAGGAGCAAAGCTTGCAGGACGAGCAGGAATGGCTGGTCGGCGCGCTGAACGAGGGCAAGCCGCCGGCGGGATCGTCGAGCGAGTCGATCGCACGGCGACTCAACAGGACAAGCGTCGGCGCGCGCGCCGTGCAGGAGCAGGCCTCGCGGCAGCTCGATCAGGTTCGCCGCGAGACCCGCCGCGTGAAACAGCTCGAGGAAGTCGCCAAGGCGGCGCTCGCGGAGAAGCTTCGCGACGCCGAAAAGCGTTCGCTCGAGGAGATGACGGGAACAAGCCTCACCGTGCGCGCATGGACGCCACGGCCAGCCAGCCGGACCAAGACATGATCGTGACAGCGACGCCCGACCTCGTCCTCGACGTCCTCGAGGCCGCCGATCCCGTGACGCAGCGCGCGGCGACCGCGAAGCTCGATGCGCTGAAATCGTCGGGCGCCGATTTCGCTGCCACGATGGACGCCGAGGTCGGCAAAGCGGCCGCGGCTGCGGCTGCGGATCAATCCGCGGCGAAGGTCGCCGAAGCGCAGTCAGGCGCGGTGAACGGACCTCCGGTGCAGGTGATCAAGGCGCCGGCGTCCGGCGAGGTCTACCGGAAGTTCGAAGCCTTCATCCTCCAGAGCTTCGTCGAAACGATGCTGCCGAAGGAGTCCGAGGAGCTGTTCGGCAAGGGGACCGCGGGCAGCGTCTGGAAATCGATGCTGGCGGAGCAACTCGGCAACCAGCTCGCGAAGGGCAAGGGCATTGGCATTGCGAAGCAACTCGCCGCAGCAAATCCGGCGGGTCCGGACGTGACGGGGAAGGCCGGATCATGATCCGGAATGGGTGACAGAAGTTGAGGGGTGAATTTCCTATGCAGGCACAAGAAGGCGCGACAGCCCTGGTGATGGAGCAGCCGGTCGTGGACACCGAGGCGATGACGATTGCTGCAGCATCTCCCGATGCGCTGTTGCCGGTATTGCTACCCAATGTCAGCGGCGAGGCGGTGATCGAGGGCGCAGATGCGGTGAGATCGGACGAGGTGCGCGGCCTGTTGGCGGCGATCCGCCGGCTCGAAAACATCGTCGAGGAGGAGACGGTCGCGCTCACGACGGGCAAGAAGATCGACTTTGACGACTTCAGCGCCCGCAAGAGCCGCAGCATGCTGGAGTTCGTCCGCCTGATGCGGGCGCGGATGCATCTTGGCAGCGAGGTCGAGGTCACCGAGGAGATCCAGCGCCTGCGCGAGAAGCTCGAGCGCAACCGGTCCGTCCTCGAGATGCATTACGACGCGGTGCGCGAGGTTGCGTCGATCATCGTCAAGGCGATCAAGGAAGCCGAGTCGGACGGGACCTATACCGGTCGCACAGCGCAGGACGGAAAATGATCAGACTCGTGCTGGCCGGGCTCTGGGTCTGCATCCTCACGGCGGGCACGAGCTACGCCGTGGCCTA
Source organism: Bradyrhizobium huanghuaihaiense (assembly GCF_025200885.1). Lineage (NCBI taxonomy): Bacteria > Pseudomonadati > Pseudomonadota > Alphaproteobacteria > Hyphomicrobiales > Nitrobacteraceae > Bradyrhizobium > Bradyrhizobium huanghuaihaiense. The sequence goes on from NZ_CP104172.1 coordinate 2,272,386, forward strand.
TTGGAAGGAAAACGGCAGCCTTTTGCCGGCAAAGGACGCCTATCTGGACGGGCTCCAGTACCAGAAGACGCGGGCGTTGAGCGTGCCCATGGTCGAGAACGGCAATGTGCAGGGCTATATCGTCGCGCGCTTCGTCTACACCGTGGAGGCGCGGACCATGCACCAGCTGAATGTTCCGCCGGAGCCGTTCGTGGTCGACGAGGCATTCCGCCGGATCTATGCCGACGACCGCCTCGATTTCAGGAAGCTCGCCCGCTACGACCTCTCGATCCTCACGACGGCCATCAAGCAGCGTGTCAACGAGCGGATGCAGGCCGACGTCGTCCAGGACGTATTGGTCGAGGACTTCAACTACGTCTCCAAGGAAGAATTCCAGTCGAAGCCGTAGGCTTCACCGGACAGGCGTGAGGCGGCTTTTGCGGAAGCATCACGTCCGCATGAGATCCTGAGGCGCCATTCTCATGTCGTCGCGCCTTGCTGCGGCCGCGGCCGCGGTGCAAGGCCCGCGTTCTGCGCGCGCGGCTCCCGAAAGTGCAACGGCCTCCGCGAAGATGCTCCGCGGAGGCCGTTGTCGGTTTCGTGACGGCGCTCTGCCGCGTCAGTTTCCGGCCGGATATGCCGCCGGGGCGGCATGCGCCCTGTTGAGGAGAATGCCGACCTCGTCGAGCTCCTGCATCGGCACGTCGATGGTTTCGCCGGCCGGGATGTTGAGACGGTATCCGACGTAGCGGCGGGCCACGATCGCATCGAAGCCGAGGCGGTCGCGGAGCTTCTTACGCAGCTTGCTGACGTGGCTCTCGATCACGCTCTCGTCGAACGTGGACTCGAAGATGCCGTAGACCGCGTTGAAGATCTGCGTCTTGGTGATCCACTTGCCGTGGTTGCTGACCATATATTCGAGAATGCGCAGTTCGCGGCGGGGCAGGGTGAGAGCGTGGCCCGCAATCTCGGGGTCACGCCCGTTGAAAAAGACCTGGATCCTGGTCTCGCAGGGCCTCGGCAGTTCGCCCACCCGGCGGCGCGCGATTGCGGCCGTCCGGGCGAGGATTTCGCGCAGGTGAATCGGCACGTGCACGACGTCGTCGACACCCGATTCGAACAGCTCTAGCGTGTTCTTGAGCATCTTCTGGCCGCTCATGGCGATGATGGGAGCCGCGGAGCGCTTGCGCATCGCCCGCGGCAGACTTCCGCGGGCATCGCAATCCCCGAGGAGGAACGCGTCGACCGCTGCCAGGTCCGATTCACTCGCAGATTGCAGCCAGTCCCAGAATTCTCCGGAGGAGAAGCCGATCGACGATACGCCTTCGCGAACGAGCCCTCCAACGTAGCTGTTCGTGACGCTCTCGCGATCATCAACGATAATATACATTAGTCTTTCGCCCCTGTTTCGCACTTGTCGCGGCCGGCTGGTTGTTGTGATGCACCGGCTCGGCGACCATGCTGTTTGACGATATTTCCATCCCGCGAACCGTTGTTATGGTTTCGATATTCGCGGGCAGCCCTACGCATTCAGTGCCTGCGTTTTCCGCGGGCCTGTTACTTCGACTCGATACTGAACGCTTACTGCGTGAGGCCCGGCGGGTGTCTTACGGATCACCTCGCGGGGCGGATTGAGACAGCGACCTAGAACAGTTGCGCCAAGTTGCCTATTGCGTCCGAACGCTACTGAACTTTGCCGATCTCCTCGCCAACTGGCGAGAATCACTTGAGTAGGACCGTAACAATTGCCGATTCCCGATCAAGCGCGCGTAACAAAGCGGTTGCTATGCGTGTTTGATGCTGTTGGTTTGTTGCGAGTTGTTTCTTGATATATCTACTCACACCAGTTGGTTTGGATACTAAACTACTTTTGCATCACGCTGGGTCTATAGTTCCGCATCCCTGTATAATCACTGCTATTTTGGGCGATGATGCAGGTCACGCATATGGGGGGGTTTTCAACCCGGGATTGACTCTATCCACCGGGTTTCCACATGCGACAATTCGACTCATGTGTGGCGCGCCGGCTCCAGCTTGGCGAAATCTTGGCGAGTGTGTGTCTTTCGAGTCGCACTCTCGCCGCGTGCGTGACGCTTTCGACTCATTCGGCGTCGCATTGCGCGTGCTGAAAAGTTTTCGATGCGCACGTTTCAGGCAAGCTTCGCCAAATAAATTCGTCGCTCGAAAGATCGAAGCGAACGGAGCATTTTCACATGTCGTCCGATGGACAAGCTCGTCCCGGCGCAACAGCCGATGTTGCCGCGGCGGCGAAGTCGGCTCCGGAAGCGCCCAAGACGAACCCGACGCAAGCGGCCAAGCCCGCAGCAAGTGCAAAGCGGATGTCGGCTGTGGCGAACGACGAAACGCTGGCAAAGGAGGCGCTCGAGGGCTTGAAGCGCATTCGTGCCAAGGCGCGCCTCGACAAGATGGCGATACCCAAGCCCGCGCCAACAGTGATCAAGCCGGCGGTGATCGTGGCCAAGCCGCCGCCGCCTCGTCCGACCTGGGTGGTGCCTCTCGCGACTTTGGCGGTCGCCGCCGTCCTGGTGGTGTGCGCCTGCACCGGCGTGATCGCCTATCTCACCACGCAGCCCGCCCAGAACAATGTCGCGGCCAATACCGAGATCAGGATTCTGCGCGAGACGGTCGCCCAGTTGCGCAAGCAGGTGTCGGGCGTGTCGGAAAATCTCGACGGCCTGCGGACCGCGGTCGATCAATCCAGCAAGGCAACCAATGACCGCTTCGGCCGGTTCGCCGAGAACCTCGACCGCATCGAACGGGTGAGCTCGTCCTCCACGGTGAAGCTCGACAAGCTCGCGCAAGCCCAGGCTCCGGCGCCGGCGACCGTTGCTTCGCAGCCACCCTCGCCGACGATGCCGATGATGGCCTCGGTCGCTGTGCCGGAATACACGGGGTCGGTGCCTGCCTCGGAACGTACGGCGGCACCGCGAAAGGTGGTCAAGGGCTGGTCGGTGCGCCAGGCCTATGAGGGGATCGCGATCCTGCAAAGTCCGAACGGCGTCATCGAGGCCGTGCTGGGACAGCAGGTGCCCGGCCTCGGCCGTATCGAGGAGATCCGGAGCGAGAACGGACGCCTGGTGGTGGAAACCAGCGGCGGCGTCATCTATTCGTCGCGCAAGGCTACGCCCTGATCGAAGCCCGCCGTCTACGGGCGGTGATGCTCGAACCCGGTGCAGAGCAGCTCGACCTCCGGCTCGGCGATCGGCGCGCGAAACAGGCGGCAGGAGAACTCGACCGTCGTCTTGCCGTCCGCGCTGGTGCGATCTTCCCGGAGGAAGATGCATCGCTTGCAGACGTCGGTATGGTGCCGCTGCTCGGCCGCGTCGGACTGATCGAGCACGTGGCGGAGCGCGTCGCGGAAGCGGATCTTGGCCTCCTCGTCGAGCACGGCAATCGCGTCGACGAGAACGTTGACGGGATCGCGCGCCAGGAACTTCTTGCCCTGCTGCGTGACGCTCAGCAACACCGACCGCTTGTCCTTGGCCGAGCGCTTTCGTTCGATATAGCCGAGCCGTTCGAGCTCGCCGATGATGAACGAGGCGGTGCCGCGCGTGGTACCGACGTAACTCGCGAGCGCCGAGGGCGTGCGGGAAAACCGGTTGGCACGGGAGAGGAAACGCAGCGCCATCCACTCGCGATCGCGCAAGCCGTGCTTGGTGCCTTCGAACCACAGGATGCGTGCGACCTGCTCCACCAGTTCGATCGATTCGCGAGCCAAATTCATTTCAATTCCGGTTCGGATAAAGCTTTATTCAATTGAGCCTTGGGTAGCGCAATCTGGTGGACGACAATGAAGCTCTCGGGCGATCCTTCGTGCTTGGCCGGACGGCGGAGCGTGCCTCGGAGGACCGCTCTCCGTTGCCGGAAATGGAACTTCCGGCCGTGGAACTAGAGCGTCACAAAGAAAGTTCGAGTAAACCGGACGGCTCAACTCTTCCGAAAATTTCAGTCAAATGACTGCGCATCGCGTGCTGGAATCCGATGGCGCGCAACATCCGGGCAACATGATGTGTCGTTGCGGCCACTGCGCAGCCCATTTGTTGCGGCGGGGCGTTTCGAAATGGGCGAAGCGGCGGCGGATCTGCAACTTCTGACGGCGTGGAGTGGGGCGGGAGAACCACAATCTTGGGTTAATGGATGTTGCGCCGCAGTGCGGCCACGCGGTTAAAGCCTGCACACGATCAGTCACCGGCGGACGGCTGATCTGGTCGGGTGGCGCGCGTGGTCCTTCGGCGGCCGGAGGCTGCCGAGGTGATCGCGCCAACGAAGGGATGAGGCGGAGAGCCGCGTCCTCGCAGGCTGGTGACTTGCGTTTGTCCGACAACTATTGGCGAATGCGGCGCCCCAGGGGCATCAGCATGGGAAGCAGGAAGGGAAAGACCGATGAGCTTTGAGACCACCATGACATCCGACGTCGTCGGGCTGACGAAAGTCGCCCCGCTCTCGCGCCGCGGATTCATGAGCGCCACCGCGGCCGTCGCGGCTGGCTACACGCTCGCGGCCGGTCCGGTCCGTGCCGACATCATCACGACTGACACCAACGGCCTCCAGGCCGGCGATGCCAAGATCAAGGTCGGCTCCGAGGAGATGCCCGCCTATTTCGCCCGCCCCGGCGGCAACGCCAAGGCGCCGGTGATCATCGTGGCGATGGAGATTTTCGGCCTGCACGAATACATCAAGGACGTGACGCGCCGCCTCGCCAAGCTCGGCGCCTTTGCCATCGCGCCCGACTATTACTTCCGCAAGGGCGTCGACCTGACCAGGGTCACCGAGGTCAAGGATCTCTTGCCGATCGTCAACGCCAAGCCGGACGCCGAACTGCTGTCCGATCTCGACGCGGTGGTGGCCTGGGCGGGATCGCAGGGCGGTGACACCGCGAAGCTCGGCATCATCGGCTTCTGCCGCGGCGGGCGCACGGTCTGGGAATATGCCGCCCATAGCGGCACGCTCAAGGCCGGTGTGGTGTTCTACGGGACGGTGGTCGACCCCGCCAATCCGCTGTGGCCGAAGAGCCCGATGCAGCTCGCCCCGGAGATGAAGGCGCCGGTGCTCGGCCTCTATGGCGGTGCCGATACCGGCATCCCCGTTGCCCAGGTCGAGCAGCTCAAGGCAGCGCTCGAGCAGAACAAGAAGACCGCCGAGTTCAAGATCTATCCTGAAGCGCCGCACGGCTTCCACGCGGATTATCGCGGCAGCTACCGCAGGGACGCGGCGGATGATGCCTGGAAGCAGGCCGAGGCCTGGTTCAAGAAGTACGGCGTGTTGAGCTGACGCCAAATTTCTAGGGCGGCCCGAGTGGCCGCCCTTTCCTTATCGAGGCACGGTCACTTCACCATCGCGCCATAGACAATGTCCTGGACCTGCTCGCGATAATATTTGCGGAGCTCGCCTGGCGCCGCCGTGCCCACGACGACGACGAGACGCTCCTTCGGATCGCAGAAGAACTGCGTCCCGTAGGCGCCGTTCCAGGTGAACTCGCCGGGATTGCCGGGCACCGACGACAGGCCCTCGCTGGTGCGGACCGCGACCGACAGGCCGAAGCCGAAGCCGCCGCGATGCGGCTCGACATTCGCCACGTTGTTCTTGATCTCGGGGCCGAGATGATTGGTCGTCATGTGGTGCACGGTCTTCGGGCCGAGGATGCGCTGGCCGTCGAGCTCGCCGCCGTTGAGCAGCATCTGCCCGAAGCGGATGTAGTCGCCGACCGTCGCGAACGAGCAGGCGCCGCCGCAGTCGAATTGTGTCGGGGTATCGAGCAGCTTGATCGCCTGCGGCTTGCCGGTCAGCGGATCGTTCGCGAACGGGCGGGCAAGACGAGGACGCTGCGCGTCGGTCGGGTGGAAGGTGGCATCCTTCATGCCGAGCGGCTGCCAGACATTGGCGGCGAGATAATCGCCGAGCTTCTGCTCGCTCACCTTCTCGACCACGGCGCCGAGCACGTCGATCGAAAAGCCGTACTCGAACTCGGTCGAGGGCTGATGCGCCAGCGGCAGTTTTGTCATGCGGTCGATGAAGGCCTGGGTGTCGCCCTCGATCGCGGGCGCGACGCCATCGGGATATTGCCGCGCCACCGGGCTCGATGAGTCCGGCCGGCCGCCATACATCAATCCGGACGTGTGTCGGTAGAGATCGTGGATGAAGATCGGCGAGGCCTGCGACTCGAGCTTGAGCGAGCCGTCGCTCTGGGGCACGCCGACCTTCATGTCGGCAAAGCCCGGATAGTAATCGGACAGCTTGGCCTGGAGCGGCAGCTGGCCCCTTTCCATCAGCGTCAGGCCCGCGACTGCCGCCATCGGCTTGGTCATCGAGGCCAGCGCGAAGATCGCATCGACCGGCATCGGCGTGCCCTTGTCCGGATCGAGCATGCCATAGGCCTCGTAGTGCACGAGCTTGCCGTCCCGCGCCACCGCGACGACTGCCCCGGGCACGCGCTTGGCCGCGATCTCGCGTGCGAAGAAGCTGTCGAGCCGTGCAAGACCCTGCTTCGAGAAACCGGCGTCATCCGGATTGGCTTCGAGCAGTGGCGCGCCGTGCGCTGCGTTGAGCGTGATGGCGGCAGCCGCCGCCGCGATCATGGCGATCGTCTTGTTCATTCAATCCTCCCAGGCGAGCTCGTTATGCGGATGGCTCGCTCATGCCTAGATCACGGCCGCGCCGGAGCGAAGTCAAGCGCGGCCAGGGCATGTCTGGGAGGCGCCGGATGTAGCGGAACCTATCGTCCTTCGCCTGCGCGCCACAACGCATCCAGCGCCTGGCGATAGGTCGGATAAGCCAATTTGACGCCGAGCTCGCGCTTCAATTTCGCATTGGAGACGCGGGCGCTGCTGGCATAGAAGCTGCGCGCCATCGCCGACATCTCGGCCGTCTCGAACGCCTCTTCCGGCGGCGGCGCAACGCCCATGAGCTGCGCGGCATAGGCGATCACGTCCTGCGGCGGCGTGGGCTCGTCGTCGCAGACGTTGAAGGTGTCGCCGCGCCCGTGCTCAATGGCGGCCATGATCGCGCTCGCGATGTCGTCGACGTGGATGCGGTTGAAGACCTGCCCCGGCTTGATGATGCGCCGGGCCGTGCCGGTTCGCAGCGTCACCAGCGCGTTGCGGCCGGGACCATAGATGCCGGCAAGCCGCAGGATTGCGACATTGCCGTACCCGCTATCGGTCCAGGCCTGCTCGGCCGCGAGCCGCAGGCGCGTGCGCTCGAAGGCGGCCTGCGGTGGCGTGCCTTCGTCCACCCACGCGCCGCCATGATCGCCATACACGCCGATGGTCGAGAGATAGATGATCTTGCGGTGACGCCCCGCCAGCACGCCGCCAAACGCCGCGATGGCGGGATCGCCATTGCTGCCGGGCGGGATCGACACCAGAACAACATCGGCCTCGCTGATACGTTCGAGCGTCGCGTCCGCGGGGCGGCTGCCGGAAAAGGCATGCACCTCGATATCCGGCAGGTCGGTTCGCTCGCCGGGATCGCGCACGGTGCCGGCGACATGCGAGAAGCTGCCGCCAAATTTGCGGGCGAAATGCCGGGCACTGTAGCCGAGGCCGAGGATGAAGAGCCGCATGCGTCTCCCGTGCAGGTCCGAGTTCCCGTCGCGCCAGCTGCGCGCCAGTCGCTCATAAGAGATTTTTGGGTCCGGCAAAAGATATTGCGATTTGTCTCGCCCGGCAGCCCGGGCGATGCTCGCCTGGCACAGGGAGGCATCGATCATGCAGGCAGAAGCGTTCGCTCTGGCGCCGGTGGATGCGGCCGAGCTGATCCGGCACGCGGCCGCGCTGATCTTCGATGTCGACGGCACGCTGGCCGAGACCGAGGAACTGCATCGGCTGGCCTTCAACCACGCCTTTGCCCGCGCCGGTCTCGACTGGCAATGGGACCGCTCCGTCTACAAGGATCTGCTGCGGGTGACGGGCGGCAAGGAGCGCATGCGCGCCTACCACGCGAGGCTGGGCATTGCCCAGGCATTGTCGGATGCAGACATTGCGGAGCTTCACCGCATCAAGACCGCGCATTACGCCGAGCTGGTCGAGACCGGCTGCTGCCCGTTGCGGCCGGGCGTGGCGGAACTGCTCGCTGCGGCGAAGGCGCGCGGTCAGCGGCTCGCGATCGCGACCACGACCTCGCACGGCAACATCGATGCGCTGCTGTCGCAGGCGCTGGGAACGCGTTGGGCCGCGGACTTCGATGCCATCGTCGCCGGCGATGATGTCAGGCACAAGAAACCGGCGCCGGACGTCTATCTCGAGATTCTGGCGCGGCTGAAGCTCGATGCCTCCGATTGTGTTGCGATCGAGGATTCAGCCAACGGCCTGATTGCGGCCTCACGGGCCGGAATTCCGGTTCTCATCACCCGCAGCATGTTCTTCGGGGATGACGACTTCAGCGCGGCGCGGGTGGTGCTGGACGATCTGGCGGGGCTTGGATGAGGCCGCCAACAAAAAAGTCGGAAAACAACCCCATGCACAGTAGGTCACGCCCGCGTGCTCACCCCGTTCAGTGGACGCGGCGGCTCGTTCTATCGTCCTCAGCCTGCTCGACAATCTGGGCGATCGGGCTCGACTGGTGATGCACCAGGCGCCAGCCGTCGCCGACGCGCCGAAAATGGTTGGCAGCCGCCAAAGCGGTACCGTCGACGATCTCGATGCAGAGCACGCGGGCGCTGTCGCCGTCGACGATGGCCTGCGGCTCGGCGCAGACGATCTGCGGCCGCTGCGGGTTTTGCAGGATGTCACGCCAGCTTCCGATCACCGTGGCGCGCCCGATGATGGCCGGCCAGCCGGGATGGATGCAGGAAATGCCGTCGTCGTCCGCCCACATCCGCTCCATGCCCGCGACGTCGCCGGTGGAGAAGGCGGCATAGAAGGCCGCGTTCGCGGCGATGACCTTGCTGTCCTTTGCCATGCCTCTCGGGTGCGGCAATGACAGGCAAAAATCAAGCGCGACTTGCGTTTGATTTTGCGTTCGATTTTGACCGCAGTGCAGCATTGGGGAGGCCGCTGCCTGCTTTGTGATCAGGCCGAAACCAGCGTCTCCACCGCCCGTCGCGCGCCATCCCGATAGAGACGGCCGAGCGCCGCGGTGACGGCCTCGCGCAGGCGCGGCTCGGTGCCCAGCGGTCCGAACACCTTCTCGACCCCGAGCAGGGCCGGCGCGAGCCGTTCGGCTACGGGACCAGCCTCGCGCGCGATGCCTGCGAACTCGGCGGCGAGGGGGTCGCGCACGTCGATGGCGCGGCCTTGCTCGTCCAGCGCGGTGACGTAGCGCATCCAGCCGGCGACCGCGAGCGCGTGTGTTGCGATCGGCAGGCCCCTCGCAAGGCGATCCTGCATCGCGCCGAGCAGGCGCTGCGGCAGCTTTTGTGAGCCGTCCATCGCGATCTGCCAGGTGCGATGATGCAAAGCAGGGTTGGCGAAGCGCTTGAGCAGCGAGGCGCGGTAGGCAGCGAGATCCGTACCTGATGGCATCGTCAGCGTCACCGCGGCCTCTTCCATCACCCGCGCGGCGAGGCGCGCGAAGTGCGGATCCCGCATGGTGTCGGCGATGGTCTCGTAGCCGCCGAGATAGCCGAGATAGGCGAGCGCGGAATGGCTGGCGTTGAGCAGCCGCAGCTTCATCAGCTCGAACGGCTTGACGTCGGTGACGAGCTCGACGCCGGCGGCGGCAAGGTCGGGCCGGCCCGCGGTGAAGCGGTCCTCGACCACCCATTGCGTGAACGGCTCGGTCATGACCGGCCAGGCGTCGCGAAAACCCAGCGCGTTCGAGACCGCGTCGCGGTCGGCGTCCGTCGTCTCCGGCACGATGCGGTCGACCATGGTGCAGGGAAAGGCGGCCGCATCCGCGATCCACTTACCGAGATCCTTCGAGCGGAGCGCGGCAAACTGCGTCACGATCCGCTGTACGGTGTGGCCGTTGGCGGCGAGGTTGTCGCAGCACAGCACGGTGAAGGGTGCTAGTCCCTGTGCGCGCCGGCGCGCCAGCGCAGCCACGATGAAGCCGGGCGCCGAGCGCGGCGCGTCAAAATTGTTGAGGTCGTGCACGACGTCAGGATGCCGCTCGTCGAGATCGCCGGTCTGCGGCGTGTGGCAATAGCCCTTCTCGGTGACGGTCAGCGAGACGATGCGGATGGCGGGGTCGGCCATCCGCTCGACCAGTGCTGCCGGCTTCTCGCGCGCGACGACGCTGTCGAGCAGGGCGCCGATGACGCGGTGCTCGGTGCCTTCGGCGGCGCGTACGGCAACAGTATAGAGATGATCCTGAGGGGCGAGGGCGTCGCGCGTATCCGGGCTGCGCAGGCTCGCACCGACAATGCCCCAGGACATGGCGCCGCTAGCGAGGCAATCGTCGACGACGACGGCCTGATGCGCGCGATGAAAGGCCCCGAGGCCGAGATGCACGATGCCGGGCGTGACGCGCGAGCGGTCGTAGGCCGGGCGGCGGATGGCCGGCGGCAAGCAGTCGAGATTGGCGCTGCCAAGGCGCATGGACGTCTCCCCCATTGCTTTGCCGCTGCTTGACATGGCGCCCGTCCTCGGTCAATGCTCCGGTCAATTGGTAAGACCAATTTTCCAAAAATTGGCGGGCCGCGGGTCTGAACAGCCTCGCGCGACCCTTCCGGGAGGACCAGCGTGCCGCTGGAAGCTGTGGAGGCGAGACGGCTTTATCGCCAGGTCGCCGATCAATTGCGGAGCCTGATCGACAGCGGCGAGTACGCGGTCGGCAGCCGCTTGCCGACCGAGCGCGAGCTGGCCGAGCAGCTCAAGGTGTCGCGGCCGACGGTGCGCGAAGCCCTGATCGCGCTCGAGGTCGAAGGCCGCCTCCGCATCCGCGTCGGGTCCGGCATCTATGTGATCGAGCCTGCCGCCGTTGCGGCGCCCGCAGCCGCTGCTGTCATCGAGGGGCCGTTCGAGCTGCTGCGCGCCCGCGAATTCCTGGAAAGCGCCATTGCCGAACAGGCCGCGCGCGTCGCGACGAAGGACGATATCGCCCGCATCGATGCGTCGCTCGTCGCGATGGAGAACGTCGAGCATCCCGGCGAAGCCTCGATGGTGCACGATCGCGCGTTCCATGTCGCGATCGCCGGAAGTCTCGGCAATGCCGTTCTGGTGCGCGTGGTCGGCGAGCTGTTCGACCAGCGTCTCAATCCCTATTTCGCGCAGCTCGCGCATTATTTCGAGAGTCCGGGCACGTGGCGCACCGCGCTCGACGAGCATCGCGCCGTGCGCGACGCGATCGTGGCGCATGATCCGGACGCCGCACGCAAGGCGATGCGCGATCATCTGGCGCGTTCCCAGGAGCGCTTCGCCCAGAATTTTGGCGCCGAGACCGCGGCCGGATCGTCGCCGGCCCGGAGCCGGACGGCGCGATCGGCGACAAAGCCGGCAAAACCAGAGCGGGCCTCGAAGAAGCAGGCCAAAGAACGCGCCAAGAGAAGCAGCGCGCGACGGCGATGAGATTGGGCGGCCCGCATCCGCTCAAGATGCGGGCGAACAAGAAGCAGACTTTAACGATGGAGGAAAAGTCAGTGTTGAAGAAGATGACGATGATGCTCGCGGTCTCCGCCGCGGCGATGCTTGCCACCACCCATGCCGGCATGGCGCAGACCAAGCTCAAATGGGCCCATGTCTACGAGACCTCGGAGCCGTTCCACACCGCTTCGGTCTGGGCCGCGCAGGAGATCGGCAAGCGCACCAACGGGCGCTACACGGTCGACGTCTATCCGGCCTCGCAGCTCGGCAAGGAAGCCGACATCAACCAGGGCCTCTCGCTCGGCTCGGTCGACATCATCATCTCCGGCTCGAGCTTCGCGGCCAAGAGCTTCGCGCCGATCGGCGTGACCTATTATCCCTACACCTTCCGCGACTCGGACCATCTCCTCGCCTACACCAAGAGCGACATCTTCAAGGAACTCGCCAAGGGCTATGAGGACAAGAGCGGCCACCACATCGTCGCCGTGACCTATTACGGCGTGCGCCAGACCTCCTCGAACAAGCCGATCAAGAGCTGCGCCGACCTCAAGGGCCTGAAGATGCGCGTGCCCGACGTGCCGGCCTACCTCGCCATGCCGCGCGCCTGCGGCGCCAACACCGCGCCGATTGCCTTCGCCGAAGTCTATCTCGCGCTCCAGAACGGTACCGTCGAGGCCCAGGAGAACCCGCTGACCACGATCGAGGCCAAGAAGTTCTACGAAGTGCAGAAGCACATCGTGCTGACCGGCCATATCGTCGACCACCTCAACACGGTGGTGGCGGGGGCGCTCTGGAAGAAGCTCTCCGACGAGGACAAGAAGATCTTCACCGACGTCGCGCAGGAGGCCGCTGCGAAAGCGACCGCGGAGATCAAGCAGAACGAGGCCAAGCTGGTCGCCTTCTTCAAGGAGAAGGGCCTGACCGTGACCGAGGTCGACAAGAACGAGTTCCGCGACACCGTGCTGAAGAACGTTGCGTTCGAGACGTTTGGCTATCGCAAGGCCGACTGGGAGAAGATCCAGGACGTGAAATAAGCAGCGCCGTCGTTCCGGGGCTCGCGAAGCGAGAACCCGGAACCTCGAGATTCCGGGTTCGGCTCTTCGAGCCGCCCCGGAATGACGCGAGCAAATCACGTGAGCGAGTTTTGAGGAGCACACCCATGTCGACCGCCGAAATACACCGGCAGATCACCGCGGACGAGATCGCCAACACCTTCGAGGAGGAGGCGACGCCCAAGGTCGATCTTGGCGTCTATGCTTTCGAGGACTGGGTGGCGCTGGCGATCTTCTGGGTGATGGCGCTGGCCGTCTTCCTCCAGTTCTTCACCCGCTACGTGCTCAACGACAGCTATGCCTGGACCGAGGAGATCGCGACCTACTGCCTGATCGGCGTGGTCTTCATCGGCGCCTCGATGTGCGTGCGGCTGTCGCGGCATATCCAGGTCGACCTGGTCTACCGCTATCTGCCGCATGCCGTCGCGCGCGTGCTGTCGACCATCATCGACCTGATCCGGATCGCCTTCTTCGGCTACGCCATCAAGCTGGTCTGGGTCTACATCCAGATCATCGGCGATGAGTCTATGACCACAATCAATCTTCCCAAGGATTACGTCTATTACGCCGTGCTGGCCGGCTTCGTGCTGATGTTCGTGCGCTCCGTGCAAGTGGCGCTGCAACATCTGCGACAGGGCTATTCGATCCTCGAACGTCCCGGCGCCTACGACGGTTTTGAAGGGTAACGACATGCTGCTGTTGCTTGGAGGCTTTCTCATCCTGATGCTGCTCGGCGTTCCCGTGGCGATTTCCATGGCCGCGTCGTCGCTGCTCTATATCCTGGTCAGCGGCGTGACCCCTGATGTCACGCTGGCGCAGCGCATGATCGCCGGCGTCGAGAGCTTTCCGCTGCTCGCCGTGCCGTTCTTCATCCTGGCCGGCAATCTCATGAACATCGCCGGCGTCACCGGCCGCATCTACAAATTCGCCGTCGCGTTGGTCGGCTGGATGCGCGGCGGCCTCGGCCACGTCAACATCATCGGCTCGGTGATCTTCTCCGGCATGTCCGGCACTGCGATCGCGGACGCCGCCGGCCTGGGCACCATCGAGATCAAGGCGATGAAGGACCACGGCTACTCCACCGAATTCTCGGTCGGCGTCACCGCGGCGTCCGCAACGCTCGGCCCCATCATTCCGCCGTCGCTGCCCTTCGTGATCTACGGCATGATGGCGAACGTCTCGATCGGCGCACTGTTCCTGGGCGGCGTCATTCCCGGCGTCGTCCTGACGCTGTTCATGATGGCGACCGTCACCTACTTCGCGCACAAGAACAAATGGGGCAGCGACACGCCGTTCTCGTGGCCGCAGCTTGGCTCGGCCGGTCTCGAGATCGTCATCGTGCTGTCGTTCCCGATGGCGATCTGGCTGATGGTGCTCGCCGGCCTCTCGGTCAACATGGCGGTCGTCATCGGTCTCGGCACGCTGCTCATTATCGACTGGTACTTCGACTTCTCGGCGGTGATGGCGCTGATGGCGCCGGTGATCCTGATCGGCGGCATGACGCTCGGCTGGTTCACGCCGACCGAAGCCGCCGTCGCCGCGGTGATCTGGTCGCTGTTCCTGGGCCTCGTCCGCTACCGGACCATGACATTCCGGACCGTCGCCAAGGCGACCTTCGACACCATCGAGACCACGGCCTCGGTGCTGTTCATCGTGACCGCAGCCTCGATCTTCGCCTGGCTGCTGACGGTGTCGCAGGCGGCCCAGATGCTGTCGGACTGGATGCTCAGCATCACCCACAACAAATGGGTGTTCCTGGCGCTCGCCAACGTGCTGATCCTGTTCGTCGGCTGCTTCATCGACACCACGGCGGCGATCACCATCCTGGTGCCGATCCTGCTGCCGATCGTGCTCAAGCTCGGCATCGATCCGATCCATTTCGGCCTGATCATGACGCTGAACCTGATGATCGGCCTGCTGCATCCGCCGCTCGGCATGGTGCTGTTCGTGCTCGCCCGCGTCGCAAAGCTCTCGGTCGAACGCACGACGGTCGCCATCCTGCCCTGGCTGGTGCCGCTGATGCTCGCACTGATCGCGATCACCTACATTCCCGAACTGACCCTCTGGCTGCCTAAATACATGGGACTCTCCAAATGACCTCGACCGCTCTCGCCGCAACCCTGTTCGGCCCCGAAGACCTGCGCATGATCGAGCATCCGCTCGACAAGCTTAGCCAGGGCATGGTGCGTATCCGCTTCGGTGCCGGCGGCATCTGCGGCTCGGACATGCACTACTTCCGCCATGCCCGCACCGGCGACTTCGTGGTGAAGTCGCCGCTGGTGCTCGGCCATGAGATCTCGGGCGAGGTGGTCGAGATCTCCGGCGCCGCCGCCAACCTGAAGATCGGCGACCGCGTTGCCGTCAACCCGTCGCGCTGGTGCGGCCATTGCGTCGCCTGCCGCGAGGGCCGGCCGAACCTGTGCGAGAACATCTACTTCATGGGCTCGGCCTCGAAGACGCCGCACATGCAGGGCGGCTTCGCCAATTACTTCGATGCGATCCCGGCGCAGTGCGTGAAGATTCCGGACCACGTCTCCTACCAGGCCGCGGCGCTCGCCGAGCCGCTCTCGGTCTGCCTGCACGCGGTCGCGCGCGCCGGCAATATCGAGGGCAAGCGCGGCATCATCTTCGGGGCCGGCCCGATCGGGCTTCTGACCATGCTCGCCGCGCACCGCGCCGGCATGGCCGACGTCACGGTGGCCGACATCGCGCCGGCGCCGCTGGCTTTTGCGACCAAGCTCGGCGCCTCGCATGTCGAGAATGTCTCCGCCGGCGAGGAAGGCTTGAAAGCACAAGCCGCGGCGCGTCCCTATGACGTCGCCTTCGAGGTCTCGGGTACGGCCGCGGGCCTTGCCAGCGCGATCGGCATCGTCAGGCGCGGCGGCGTCGTGGTGCAGATCGGTAATCTGCCGGGCGGCCAGATCCCGACGCCGTCGAACGCCGTGATGGCCAAGGAGATCGACCTGCGCGGCTCGTTCCGCTTCGGCTTCGAGTTCATGACCGCGGTGGAACTGATCGGCAACGGCAGCGTCGACGTGCTGTCGCTGGTCACCGCCGAGCGGCCGCTGTCGACCGCGCCGGACGCGCTGCGGCTGGCGCTCGACCGCTCGCAGAGCGTCAAGGTCGTGCTGACCGCGAACTGATTGGAGAACGCGCATGATGCTGGAGGGATGGCGCTGGTACGGGCCCGATGATCCCGTCTCGCTCGATGACGTCAGGCAGGCCGGGGCGAGCGATATCGTCTCGGCGCTGCATCAGGTGCCGATCGGCGAGGCCTGGACGCGCAAGGCGGTCGAGGAGCGCAAGAATTTTATCGAGAACGGCCAGCCTGGCCGCTCAAAGCTGACCTGGTCGGTGGTGGAGTCGATCCCGATCCCCGACGACGTCAAGCGTCTCGGCGGAAAGGCGACGAAGTCGATCGAGGCGTGGATCGCAAGCCTGGAGGCGGTCGCCGCCTCCGGCATCAAGATCATCTGCTACAATTTCATGCCTGTCGTCGACTGGTGCCGCACCGACCTCGAATGGGAGCTTCCCAACGGCGCCCGCGCCATGCGCTTCGACCAGGATCGCTTTGCCGCCTTCGAGCTGCATATCCTGAAGCGCCCGGCGGCCGTGCAGGAATATTCGCCCGAGCAGCAGGCGCGCGCGAAAGAGCTGTTCGAGCAGATGAGCCAGGCCGACATCGACTATCTCGTCATGGTCATCGCCAGCGCGCTGCCGGGCTCGACCACGGAGCCGATGACGATCCCGCAATTCCGCGACCGGCTCGAGACCTACCGCGACATCACGCCGAAAATCCTGCGGCAGCACCTCGCGGAATTCCTCGCGCGTGTCACGCCGGTCGCCGAGCAGCTCGGCGTCTCCCTGACGCTGCATCCGGACGATCCGCCGCGGCCGCTGTTCGGCCTGCCGCGCATTGCCTCCAGCGCCGACGACTATCAGGCGCTGTTCGATGCCGTGCCGTCGAAGGCCAACGGCATCTGCCTGTGCACGGGCTCGCTCGGCGTGCGCGCCGAGAACAATCTGCCCGAAATGGCCGAACGCTTCGGCCCGCGCATTGCGTTCGCCCATCTGCGCGCGACCAAGCGCGAGGCGGATGGCCTGTCGTTCTACGAGTCCGATCATCTCGACGGCGACGTCGACATGGTCGCGGTGCTCAAGGCGCTGCTGAAGGAGAACGCGCGACGTTCGCCGGACAAGAGGATCGTGTTCCGCCCCGACCACGGCCACCGCATGCTCGACGATCTCGCCGCCACCAAGCGCACCAATCCCGGCTACACCGCGATCGGCCGCCTGCGCGGCCTCGCGGAGTTGCGTGGCGCCATCAGGGCGATTGAGCATCGGTAGTATCCACATCGTCATTGCGAGCGGAGCGAAGCAATCCAGACTGTCTCCTCGGAGGGATTCTGGATTGCTTCGCTGCGCTCGCAATGACGTGGAGAGAGAGGAAGCTCAATAACACGCGTCCATCGCGCCGAGCTTCGGATAGAGTCGGTCGATCGCGGCGATCTCGCTTTTCATCTGGGCGATGATCCAGTCGCGGATCTCGGCGGCGATCGGGCGCATCAAGCGGTTGCGCGGCGGCAGGAATTCGCAGATGCGGCGCGTGGTGGTGAGCGTGTCGGAGGCTGGCACCAGCGCGCCGGTGAGCAGCCAGTGCGAGGCGACCGTCAGCCAGCCCAGCGCGATGCCCTGGCCGAGCAGCGCGGCCTGCACCACGACGGCATAATCGGTGAAGCTGAGCGCCTTGGCCGCGCCGCGGCGCCCGGTGAGAAGTGATGCGTAATCCGCAGCCCAGTCGCCCGGCGTCTCGGCGAGGCGGATGATGGTGTTGCCTTCAGTCGGATCGGTCTCGCCGAGATAGCCGGGGCTGCACATCGGCAGCATCACTTCCTTCATGATCAGCGTGCCGCCGGACGAGGGCTCCTCGCGATCGCGGAAGCGCATGCCGAGATCGACATTCTCCACCGGCCCGCGCAGCGCGCCGGAGATGAGCTGGAAGCGCAGGTCGACTTGCGGAAACTGCTTCTGCAGCTTGTCGATGCGCGGCATCAGCCAGTGCGTGGTGAAGGCGGAGGAGACCGACAGCGTCACCGTCTCGGTGCCCTTGCGGCGCCGCTCGATCTCGACGAGCCCGCTCTCGATGCTGCGGAAGCCTTCGAGCACGCGGCGATACAAGAGCTCGCCTTCCTCGGTGAGCACCGCGCGGCCCGCCTTGCGATCGAACAGGCGAACGCCGAGATGCTCCTCGAATTGGCCGAGCATCCGGCTCACCGCCGGCTGCGTCACGTTCAATTCGGCGGCCGCCGCGGTGAAGCTGCCATTGCGCGCCGCTGCGTCGAAGACGAACAGGGCGTTACTGGACGGCAGCATGCGGCGGAGCTCGGGCATAACGTCATGTTATGGGCGCGGTGAGAATTTGGCAATTGCCGAGTTTTGGCAAGTCTGGTGTCATTAGGATGACAGCCTAAAGACAGGGCCTTCGAGAGAAGATTTGGTGCAGCGCACGCTTCGGCGGTGAATGCTCCAAACCCCTGTCTATAAAGCAGGCTTATGGCGTGCAGTGAGGCACGGCGGCTAAGGGACATGGCGAGGTCGATCGTTGGACAAGCGAGCGGAAAGCGTCGAGATCAGGTCCGCCAGCAAGGCCTATGGCGCCGTTCGCGCCCTCGACGACGTTTCGCTCAATGTCGGCGCCGGTGAATTCGTCTCGCTGCTCGGCCCCTCCGGCTCCGGCAAAACCACGCTGCTCGGCATTTTGGGCGGCTTCATCCTGCCGACGTCAGGCACGATTCTCTTCGGCGGCCGCGACGTCACCTGGATGCCGCCGCACAAGCGCGACATCGGCGTGGTGTTCCAGAACTACGCGCTGTTTCCGCATATGAGCGTCGGCGAGAACGTCGCCTTTCCGCTGCGTGCGCGGCGCCTGCCGAAATCCTCCTGGCCGGACAAGGTGCGCGCGGCACTCAGCATGGTCGGCCTCGCCGGCTATGAGGAGCGCGGCATCGCGCAGCTCTCCGGCGGCCAGCGCCAGCGCGTGGCGCTGGCGCGTGCCATGATCTTCGAGCCGCGCCTGATCCTGATGGACGAGCCGCTTTCCGCGCTCGACAAGCAGCTGCGCGAATCCATGCAGATCGAGCTGCGCGCGCTGCACAGGCGCATCGGTGCCACCATCATCTATGTCACCCACGACCAGCGCGAGGCGCTGACCATGAGCGACCGCGTCGCCGTCATGAAGGACGGCCGGCTGGTCCAGATCGACGAGCCGGCGCGGCTGCACGATCATCCCGCCGATTCCTTCGTCGCCAGCTTCATCGGCGAGGCGACGATGCTGCCGGTCCGCCGCGTCGATGCCTCCAGCGTCTCTCTCGGCAATGCCTTGCTGCGCAGCGCGCGTGCGATCCCTGATGGCGACGCGCTGATGCTGGCCGTGCACAGCGAGAAGCTGCTGATCGACGACGGGGCGCAGGATGCCGCCTGCAACCGGCTGACCGGGACCGTCACCGACATCGTCTACCAGGGCGAGAGCCTGCGCATTTTCCTCGCGCTCGCCGACGGCATCGCGCTCAGCCTGCGCCAGCCGAGCTACCACCAAGCCTATCACCGCATTCCGCCGCTCGGCGGCAGCCTCACCGTCACGCTCCACCCCGAGGACACCATCGTGGTGCCCCGGGTGGGGGACTGAATTCAAGCCGCGTCCAACCGGAGAGAAGAAACCACATGTCGACCCAAGCCGCGTTCAGCAACTTCAAGGTTCTCACTTTCGACGTCGTCGGCACCTTGATCGACTTCGAGACCGGCGTGCTCTCCGCGGTGCGCAGGATCTCGGGCAAGACGCCGGCCGAGCTCAGCGACGACAAGATCTTCGAATCCTACAAGCGCGGCCGCGACGAGCATTATGAGCGCTCGAGCGAGGTGATGTTTCACGTCTACCGCTATCTCGCCAAGGAGCTCGGCCTGCCGGCGGATGACGCCTCCTGCGACGTGTTCCAGCTTGCTGTGCTGCGCTGGGGCCCGTTCCCCGATTCCGTTGAGGCGCTCAAGCGGCTGCGCACGAAGTTCCGCTTGGTCGCGATGACCAATGCCGATCGCGTCGCGCTCTCGTGCTACGCGCATGCGCTGGGCAATCCCTTCGACGACACCGTCTGCGCCGACGACACCGGCGTTGCAAAACCCAATCCGGAGTTCTTCGCCTACAACAAGGGTCGTCAGTCCGCCTTCGGCTACAAGCAGTCCGACATCCTGCACGTCGCGCAGAGCCAGTATCACGACATCGGGATCGCGCGGAAGCTCGGCTACAAGGTGTGCTGGATCGAGCGCCGCCAGGGTATCGCCGGTTTCGGCGGTACGCCTGCGGTTGAAACGTTGACCAAGCCGGACTTCCATTTCCCGACGCTGAAGGCGCTCGCGGATGCGGCGATCGGTCCGGCGGCGTAACGGGGAGCTGTGGCATGACACGGGACTGGCGCGCGCTGCCATCGGTCAATTCGCTGTGGGAAGCCACGGCGGAGCCGGCGCGCGACTATCCCGTGCTGTCGGGCGAGCAACAGACCGATGTCGTGATCATCGGCGCCGGCTACACCGGCCTCTCCGCCGCGCATCACATCGCCAAGAGCGGGCTCAGCCCCGTCGTGCTCGAGGCCAACCGTCCCGGCTGGGGCGCGAGCGGGCGCAATGGCGGGGTGATCACCGCAAAGTTCCGCTTGTCGTTCCGCGAGATCGACGCCGTGCATGGCCGCGCCATGGCGCGCCGCATGTACGAGATCGCGCATGAATCGACCGACATGGTCGAGGAGCTCGTCTCCGAATTCGGTATCACCAGCGCGAACCTCACCCGCACCGGCCAGGTCAAGGCCGCGCATAACGAGACGACGCTGAAGGCCGCGATCGACGAAGCCAACTGGATGACGCGCGAGATGGGCTCGGCCGAGGTGCGCGTTCTCGACAAGAACGGCGTGCGCGATGAGACCGGCTCCGACACCTTCGTCGGCGGCGTGCTCAATCCCGGTTCGGGCGGCATTCACCCGCTGAACTATCTGCGCGGTCTCGCCGACGGCGTGGCGCGCCGCGGCGTGCCCATCTTCCAGCAGTCGCCGGTCGTGCGGTTGCGGCGCGAGAACGGCGGCATCGTCGCCGAGACGCCGCAAGGCGCAGTGCGCGCAAAACAGGCGATCATCGCCACCAACAGCTATTCGGATCTGACCGGCGCGACCGCGCATCTGCAGCGCACGCTGATCCCGTTCCGCAGCGCCATGGTCGCAACCGAGCGGCTCCCCGGCAATCTCGCGGGAAAACTGATGCCGACGGGGCGCACCTACACCGAGACCAAGCGCATGATGCGCTGGTTCCGCATGGTCGACAGCCGCGTGATCTTTGGCGGCCGCGGCGCCTTCGGCAAGCAGGATTCGCAAGCCGCGTTCGACGCGTTGCGCAAGGCGATGGTCGGCATCTTCCCCGATCTCGCCGACGTTCCGGTCGCATACAAATGGTCGGGCCTCGTCGCGATGACGCTGGATTCGGTGCCGCATATCGGTCGGCTCGACGACCGCACGCTGTTCTCGGTCGGCTACAACGGCGCGGGCGTTGCGATGTCGAGCCTGATGGGCCGGTATCTCGCCGCCTTCGTGCGCGGCGAGACGCCCGACATGGGCCTGCTCGATGCGCGACGCATGAAGGCTATACCGTTCTATCCGCTGCGCGAGCCCGCCGTGCGCATGGTCGCCGGCTGGTACCAGTTTCTCGATGCAATCGGTCGGTGAGATCATTTGGAGGAGGTGAGGATGAATATGAAGCGCAATTTCGGACTGGGCTGCGCGCTGCTGGGCGCAATCGGATTGACCAGTGCGGCTGATGCCGCCGAGCAGATCACCTTCGTCTCGCAGGGCGGCGCCTATCAGCAGGCGCAGACGGTGGCGATCCTCGATCCCTCCGCCAAGAAGCTCGGCATCACCATCAACCAGGACTCCATTCCCGACGCCTGGCCCGCGATCAAGACGCAGGTCGGCAGCGGCAAGCCGATCTGGGATGTCGTCGACACGCCGACCGGCAACTGCCTGCGCGGCGGCGAGCAGGGGCTGATCGAGAAGCTCGACTTCTCGAAGATTCCGAACGGCGCGGCGATGCCGGAGGCCTATCGCAGTCCCTATTCGGTGTCCTACGAGTTCTATTCCAGCGTGCTGTCCTACAGCCAGAAGACCTTCCCGAAGGACGCGCCGAACAGCTGGGCCGATTTCTGGGACGTCAAGAAATTCCCCGGCCGCCGCGCGCTGCGCAACCACCCGTTCGCCACGCTCGAGGCGGCGCTGATGGCCGACGGCGTCGCACCCGACAAGCTTTATCCGCTCGACGTCGACCGCGCCTTCAAGAAGCTGGAAGAGATCAAGCCGCACATCACGGTGTGGTGGACCTCGGGCGCGCAGTCGGCGCAGCTGCTCAATGACGGCGAAGTCGACATGGAGATGGCCTGGAACGGCCGCGTCAGCGCCGTCGCCAAGGAAGGCGCCAAAGTCGCCTTCACCTACAACCAGGGCATCCTGCAGAGCACCTCGCTCTGCATTCTCAAGGGCGCGCCGAATCTGGAAACGGCCGTGAAGTTCCTCAACGAGGCCGTCGATCCCGTGCACCAGGCCAATCTGCCGCTGCACATCGACTACGGTCCGGGCAATCCGAAGGCGTTCGAGACGGGCGTGATCAAGCCCGAGCGCGCCGCGCAATTGCCGAGCGAGCCGGCCAATGCGGCGAAGCAGGCGCTGATGTCCTACGCCTGGTGGTCCTCGCCGGCCGGCGAGGCCGCCGAGAAGCGCTGGGCGTCCTTCATGCAGAAGTAAGGCGAGGCAGCGTTGACGACATCCGTGCCAGATCCCTCCCAGAAGCATCAGCGCCGCGAGCACGGCCTGATGCTGGCATTGGTGTCGCCGGCGCTGCTGGTGATCCTGGCCCTGATCGTGCTGCCGGTCGGCTGGCTCGCCTGGCAGTCGATCTATCATGACGGCTTCACGCTGGAGAATTATCGCCGCGTCTTCACCGAAGACGTCTACTGGCGCAGCTTTGCGCTGACCTTCGAGATCAGCCTTGCGGTGACGTTGATCGCGCTGCTGCTCGGCTATCCCGTGGCCTATCTCGCCAATTCGGTGCCGAAGGGGTGGAGCATCCTGATCCTGTCGCTGGTCGTGCTGCCGTTCTGGACCAGCGTGCTGGTGCGCGCCTATGCCTGGCTGGCGCTGCTGCAGCGCACCGGCGTGATCAATCAGTTTTTGCGCTATCTCGACGTCATCTCCGAGCCGCTCGCTCTGGTCCACAATACCTTCGGTACGGTGGTCGCCACCGTGCACATCCTGCTGCCGTTCATGGTGCTGCCGCTCTATGCGACGATGCAGAAGATTCCGAACGATCTCATGCAGGCCGGCGCCAGCCTGGGCGCGAGCCCGTCGCTGACCTTCATGCGCGTGTTCCTGCCGTTGTCGCTGCCGGGCGTGCTCGCCGGCTGCACCATGGTGTTCGTGCTCTGCCTCGGCTTCTACATCACGCCGGAGCTGCTCGGCGGCGGCCGCACCGTGATGGTGTCGATGCTGGTGAGCCGCAATGTCGAGCTCTACAACCAGTTTGGAGCTGCGAGCGCGGTTGCCGTGGTGCTGCTCCTCAGCGTGCTCGCGATCTTCTTCGTCGTCAGCCGCTTCATCTCGCTCGATCGCGTGCTGGGGCAGAAATGATGCGCGCCTCGCCCGCCCGAATGGCCCTCTACGTGATCAGCGCGCTGGTGCTGGTCTACCTGATCCTGCCCGTGCTGATCATCGCGCCGATCTCGTTTTCCAGCGCGCGCTTCCTGACCTTCCCGCCGCCGTCCTTCTCGCTACGCTGGTACGAGCAATATTTCTCGAACGCCGCCTGGATGCAGGCGACGCGGGTGACGCTGACGGTCGCGCTGCTGACCGTGGTGATCGCGACCCCGTTCGGCGTGGCCGCTGCCTACGCCATCAGCCAGTCGAAGCTGCGGATCATGCGGCTGATCCACATGGCGCTGCTGCTGCCGCTGGTGGTGCCGATCATCATCACCGCGGTCGGCATCTTCTTCGTCTATGCCAAGGTCGGCCTGGTCGCGACCATGCCCGGCCTCGTGCTGGCGAACGTGATGCTGGGCCTGCCCTATGTCGTCATCTCCGTGCTGGCCGGCCTGCAGAGCTTCGATCCCGCCCAGGAGATGGTGGCGCGCAGCCTCGGCATGAACCGCCTGCGCAGCTTCTTCGCGGTGACGCTGCCGCAGATCAAGTCCAGCGTGGTCGCCGGCGGCATCTTCGCCTTCATCTCGGCGATGGACGAGACCATCGTCGCGCTGTTCATCTCCGGCGGCCAGTATCAGCCGCTGACCAAGCGCATGTTCACCGCACTCCGCGACGAGATCGACCCGACCATCGCCGCGATCTCGACGCTGATGACGGCGGCGTCCTTCATGCTGGTGCTGCTGGCGAGCACGCGGCAGAAGAGGAGTGGGTGAGGTTGCCGTAGCCCGCATGAGCGAAGCGACATGCGGGGCCATTTGTCCCGGATATCGCTTCGCTCATCCGGGCTACGGGTCTCTCACTTCGCCCCCAGCCAAGCCAAAATCATCTCCACGATCTGTGTCCGGCTCTTCGCCAGTACCTTCGGCTCGCTGAGGTCGCGGTCGAACAGGGCGCCGAAGGTGTGGCGGTTGGCGACGCGGAAGAAGCAGTAAGAGGAGATGGCGAGGTGCAGGTCGATGGCGTCGACGTCATCGCGGAAGACGCCCTCGGTGCGGCCGCGCTTGAGGATGCCGTCGAGGGTCGCGATCACGCTGGCGTTGAGCTGGCGCAGCTGCAAATTCTGCTTCAGATGCTTGCCGTGGTGGATGTTCTCGATTGAGACGAGGCGGATGAAGTTGGGGTTGCGCTCGTCGTGGTCGAAGGTCGCCTCGATCAGCCGGCGCAAGCCCTCGCGGGCGTCGCAGCTTTCGATGTCGAGTTGGTCCTCCAGCGCGCGGATGCTGCGATAGGCCTCCTCCAGCACCGCGAGATAGAGCTGCTCCTTGCCGCCGAAATAGTAATAGATCATGCGCTTGGACGTGCGCGTCCGCGCCGCGATCGCATCGACGCGGGCGCCGGAATAGCCCTCCGAGGCGAATTCGGCCATCGCCACTTCGAGGATGTCGCGCTTGGTGCGCTCGGGGTCGTTGGTGCGCTTCGATGGGGGCGGCATGCGCTCGAGCATTGCTGTTTCTCCCGCCAGTTTCCACGGATCACCTTGAAGGTGAAGGCAAATTTCGTCCGTCCCGGCCGTGATCCAACGCGTATTGCATAAACGTACTAGTTCGTACATTATGAATTGAGACCAAGGGTTGCGGCAACCAGAACCACAAAATGCGCGCGGGGCGGACGCCCTGGTGAGCACCGCACGGGACACACGGGAGGAATTTCATGACGTTGACGTCAACCGCGCCGCTGCACGCATCATCCAGCGCGGAAGCCACGCAAAACAAGCTGCCCAAGCGCGCCGCGCTCGTAAGCTTCGTCGGCAGCATGCTCGAATACTACGACTTCTTCATCTACGGGACCGCGGCGGCGCTGATATTTCCAAAGGTGTTCTTCGCCAATGTCGATCCCGGCACAGCAACGCTGCTCGCGCTGCTGAGCTTCGGCATCGGCTATATCGCGCGGCCCGTCGGTGCGGTCATCCTCGGCCATTTCGGCGACCGCATCGGCCGCAAGACGGTGCTACTGTTCACGCTGGTGCTGATGGGCGGCTCGACGCTCGCGATCGGCCTGTTGCCCGACGCGAAATCGATCGGCAATGCCGCTCCCGTCATCCTCACGCTGCTACGCTTGTTGCAGGGCCTCTCGGCCGCCGGCGAGCAGAGCGGGGCGAACTCGCTGACGCTGGAGCATTCCGCCAATTCCAACCGCGCCTTCTTCACGAGCTGGACGCTGAGCGGCACCCAGGCCGGCGCGATCCTGGCGACGCTGGTGTTCATCCCGGTGTCGAGCCTGCCGGAAGACCAGCTCTTGAGCTGGGGCTGGCGCATCCCGTTCCTGCTCTCCGCGCTCGTGCTGCTCGTCGCCTATCTGGTGCGGCGGACCATGCCGGAAACGCCTGTTTTCGAGGACATCAAGGACAAGGCGAAAGTGGCCCGCTTCCCCGTCGTCACGCTGCTGCGCGACTACTGGCCCGATGTGCTTCGCGTCATCGTCTGCGCGCTGATCGCCACCGTCAGCACCATGACCGCCGTGTTCGCCCTCGGCTATGCCACCACCAAGTTCGGCGTCGCGCGTCCGACCATGCTGTGGGCCGGCGTGCTCGGCAACGTCACCGCGCTGATCACCCAGCCGCTGTGGGCCCTGCTCGCGGACAAGATCGGCCGCAAGCCGGTGTTCATCGGCGGCGTGCTCGGCTGCGCCGTGCTGCTGTTCCCCTATTTCATGCTGGTGACGTCGGGCAACACGATCGCGATCTTCGCCGCTGCAATGATCCTGTCCGGCGTGGTCTATGCCGCGCCGAACGCGATCTGGCCGTCGTTCTACGCGGAGATGTTCGAGGCGCGCGTGCGCTATTCCGGCACCGCGATCGGCACCCAGCTCGGCTTCCTCGCCGCAGGTTTCACGCCGCTGGTGAGCGCAAGCCTCGTCGGGGAGGGGCCTCAGGGGTGGATTCCCGTCGCGATCTTCGTCGCCTGCTGCTGCGTGATCTCGGCGGCGGCTGCTGCGACCGCGCGCGAAACCCACACCGTCGACATCGCCGATCTCGGCAAGCGCCGCGGTTGAGCGAAGGGCAGGGCGTCGCATGCTGACAAATGCAGTTCCGACCACGAGTGGCCCCGTCGTCGGGGCCGAGCAGGAGGCCGTGCGTGCCTTCAAGGGTGTGCCGTTCGCGACCGCGCGACGCTTTGCCAAGGCAACGCGGCCGCCTGCGTGGACGGAGCCGCGCCGCTGTACGGACTACGGCGCTTATGCGCCGCAGCCCGGACATCTCGACCAGGCGGAGGAGTCCTGTCTCAGCTTGAACATCTGGGCGCCGGCAGGGGTGGATCGGCCGCTGCCGGTGCTGGTTTTCATTCACGGCGGCGCCTTCGTCACCGGCGGCGGCGCCGATTATGACGGCGGCTTCCTCGCCAAGCATGGCCCGGCGGTGATCGTCACCATCAACTACCGGCTCGGCCCGCTCGGCTTCCTGCAACTGCATCGTCACGGCCTGGGCGAGGCGAACAACCTCGCGCTCCAGGACGCGCTCGCCGCGCTCGACTGGGTGCACGCCAACATCGCGAATTTCGGCGGCGATCCGAATGCGATTACGCTCTCCGGCCAGTCGGCAGGCGCTTCCATGGTCATTGCGCTCGCAACCCTGCCGCAGGCGAGGGGCAAGTTCATCCGCGCCCTCGCGCTGAGCGCGCCCGGGCGCAACATCATGAGCGCCGATCACGCTGACGAGATCGCGCGCCGTGTGCTCGATGAGCTCGCGCTGGCAGGCGATCCAGCTGAGATCGCGAGCGTGCCGTTGCCAGAGCTCTTCGCGGCGGTGGAGCGGGTCGGCCGCAGGCTCGCGGATGAAACGGAATCGGGGACCGTATTCGGCCCGGTGCTCGATGGCATCGTGATCGCGCGCGAGCCGCGGGACGTCTTCGCCGACGGGACTTTGCGCGACATTCCGCTCTGGCTCGGCTCCTGCCGCGACGAGATGGTGATGTTCCTGAAGAGCACGCCGCCCGCCGCAATGATCCGCACCACCGAGCGTCAGGTGCGTATGGCATTGGGCGATGCCGGCTGGGGACGCCTGCTGTCCTACTACCGCGCCACGGCGCGTCCCGACGAGGATCCGTACGAGGCGCTGCTGTCGGATGCGTTCTGGCACCGACCATTGGCCGACCTCGCGCGGCTTCATGCCGCGGCCGGCGGCGCGGTGTGGCTGAGCCGGTTCGACCATCGCCCGGCGCTGGAGCCGTTCCTGTCGCAGGGGCCGACCCACGGCGCGGACAACGCGTGCCTCTGGGCGCATCTGCCTGATTTCATCGATCGCCCGATCCTGAAGCGCAAGGGCGGACCGATGACGCCTGCCGACATCGACGTCGCGGCGCGGTTTCAGGCGAGCTTGCTGCGCTTTGTCACATCAGGTGTGCCCGATGTTGCGGAAGCCTGGCCGCGGTTCGAGCCGCCTCACGAAGCGCTCGCCGTCTTCGGCCAGCCGTTCCATGTTGTGCCGCTCAATGAGGGCGTGCGTTCCAGCCTGTGGGCGGAGCTGAGCGCGGGCGACAACGACAAGAAGAAAATCAGGGAGGCGGGATGAGCCTATCGAACAAGAAGGCCGGGCGGCGTGACTTGGCTCCGCGGGCTGGAAGCCGGCTTTCACCAAGCCTGTGCTATCGTTTCCGCTCGTTAGTGTATGACCAATACCGGCACGCTTCCGTCGGCCAAGACCTCCGACGTTTGACTCCCCAAAAATAACTTCTTGAGACCGCGGCGCCCATGAGAGCCCATGACGATCAAGTCGCAGCCTCCCGACTTTGCTGTTTCGATAATCGCGGTGGCCGGGTGCGCATTCGGAACGTGCAACAGTTCTGCGGATAACCCGGCTTGCTCTGCCATGGCGCGCGCTTCGTCGAGGAGTTTGCCCGCACGCTCCTTGCAGGCCGCGTCGAAGCTATCGATTTCCTGCTGTGACGGTATCCATCCCGAGGCGTGTCCGCTCCCGTAGTCGATCGGCAGTGATTCCGTCACGGCGATGACCGTCACCTTGGCCTTCAAGGCCTTTGCCAAAGCAATCCCATGCTTGATGCCGTTTCTTGCGACGTCCGATCCGTCCGTGCTTAAGAGAATCCGGGTGTACATTTTGGGGCTCACATTCATGGGCAGACCAGGACGGGGGTCTGTGCGTGCGTCAGCACCTTGTTCGTCACGCTCCCGATGAGAAGCGCGGCTAGTCCGCTGCGCCCATGCGACGACATGACGATGAGATCGCAGCCCTTGTCCGTGGCTGCTGCGATGATGGCCTGATGGGGTTGCCCGCTCTCCGCTTGAATCGTCTCGCAGGAAACGCCGGCCGTCCTGGCCGCTTTTGCCGCGCCCTCCAATACGCTCGCGGCCTGTTCCTTGCGCAACTCGGCATATGTTGCGACTGCTTCGAGGAACCGGCCTGAGACTTCGGAGAATGGTTCCACAACGAAGATGAAGGATACGGTGGCTCCAAGGGATTTCGCCAGTGCCAATCCGTGCGCCACCCCGCGCTCCGCTAGCTGAGACCCATCTGTCGGAATGAGAATGTGCCGGTACATGCTCTACCTCCCGATTGTCCGGACGTATCGCTTGCCTTTACGAAGATAAGCTAGCTCGCGTTCCGACTGCAGTCTTGAGGTAAATCAACCTGTTGGTTCACTGTACCGCGATCAGGATGTCCGCAATTGGCACAACCTCGGTAGGGCGATCGCATAGGAAGAAAAACGTGGCGGGCAGCTTGCCTGCGGCCCATCCTTCGAGACGCCCGCCGATGGCGGGCCCTCAGGATGAGGGCGGAGTGCGCGGCGGCAATTTCAACGGGGGCAATGCTTCTTAGTCTCATCCTGTGAGGAGACCGCGGGAAGCGGTCGTCTCGAAGGACGAGGCGCTTGCTCCGCCCGTCCCCAAGAAGCCATCCGCGATAGCGTCCCCCACAAGGGGTTCCGCTTTAGGATCGCCGTCAGAACTGCACTTCGCCCGGAATGTCGTCGGCGCTCAGGCCGACGGTTTCATAGGCCTTCAGCAGCCATTCGCGGGTCTGGCCCAGCGAACGGTTGTAATCGGCCCAGGCGCTGAGGAAATCCTTGTAGCGGCGATCGGCTTCGGCGCGGATGCCGAGATTGGTCGGCAGCGTCAGGAGCGGCCGCGGGATCGCGAGCTCGCCGAGCGTCGGATTCTTCTTCAGCGTGAAGATCGAGAGCACCGCCAGCGAGACATTGCAGTCGGCGCGGCCCGTCGAGACCGCGAGGATCGCCTCGTCGCGCGTCTTGAAGCCGAGGATGTTCGCCTTCGGGCAGTAGCGGCGCGCGATCGTCTCGTGCGTCGAGCCGATGTCGACCGCAATCTTGACCTCGGGCTTGTTGAGCTCGGCCCAGGTCGCAGGCTTGGCAAAGCCCTTCTTGGTGATGACGGTGAAGGAGTGCACCAGGATCGGGGTGGAGAAGTCGATGACGAGAGAACGCTCGGGCGTCGGGTTCACGGCAAAGGCGAGGTCGATCTTGTCGGCCTGCAGATCCAGGATCTGGTTGCCCCAGGTCGATTCCAGCGGCTCGACCTTGGCGCCGAGCTTGCCCGCGATGTCGTTCGCCATGTCGATGCAGGCGCCCGACCATTGATTGGTCGCGAGGTCCTTGTGGAAATAGGGGTCCTGGCCGGCGATGACGGCGATCCGCAGCACGCCGGTCTTCTTGATGCGATCGAGCGTGGAGGTCGGCGCGGTATCGGCCTTGGCCGAGGCGGTCGCGGCCATTGCGGCGCCCGCCAGCGCGACGGTGGTGAGTGCGTCCCTGCGGTTCATGGTCAGTGCTCCCCTGGGGAATGATCAACAGCTCCGGCTCGTGGACTATTTCTGTATTCAGATCGTAATGCAATATGGTATTGCGACTTTGCCGGTGATTTGAGCGATGAGGCAGTTCGGAGCCTAGTCCGTTGGCAAAGCAAGAGAAAATTGCGTGAGACCCGGCCGGCTCGCGGTCCGGTCTGCGATCCGGGATTGAGAGGAGAAAGTCTGTGCGTGCTGTTTTCGTCGATGCCAACGACACGCTGGCCGCGGTCACCGAGAAGCTGCTGGGTGCGGCCAATCTGCCTGTCAGCATCAACCGCAATCCCTCCATCAAGCCCGACGACCTGCCCGGCCTGCTCGGCGATGCCGAGATCATGATCGTGGATCACACCGCGGTGCCGACGGAGATTACCGGGAAGTGCAAGGCGCTGAAGCATGTCGTCTTCCTCGGCACCGGCGCGCGCAGCTACATGAACCCGGAAGAGCTTAGCCAGCGCGGCATCTCCGTGCACACCATCAAGGGCTATGGCGACACCGCGGTTGCCGAATGCGCGATCGCGCTGATGTGGGCCTCCGCGCGAAATTTCGGCGAGATGGACCGCGGCATGCGCGAGGGCTACTGGCTGCGCCGTGACGCGATGCAGCTCACCGGCAAGACGCTCGGCCTGATCGGTTTCGGCGGCATCGCCGCGGAAACCGCACGCATGGCGGTGGGCTGCGGCATGAAGGTGATCGCCTGGAACCGGACGCCGAAGACGCATCCGGGTGTCGCGTTCGTTTCACTGGAGAAGCTGCTCGCCGAAAGCCATGTCGTCTCGCTGCATCTTCTGCTCAACGACGGGACCAAGGGTTTTCTGTCGCGCGAGCGCATCGCGCAGATGCGCAAGGGCAGCATTTTGATCAATACCGCGCGCGGCGCCATCGTGGACGAAGACGCGATGCTGGAGGCGCTGCGTTCGGGCCACATCGCGCATGCCGGTCTCGACGTCTTCACCGTCGAGCCGCTGCCGGCCGGGCATCCCGTGACAAAACTGCCGAACGTGACGTTGTCGGCGCATTCGGCGTTCCGCACGCCGGAGGCGAGCGACAACCTCATCGGCGCCGCACTCGATCACTGCCGCCGCATCATCGCCACCGGCAAGTAAAGGGACATCCCATGTCAGATATCACCCGCATCGACCAGAACGCCCGCCGCAGCCGCGCCTCCGTGTTCGGCGATCTCGTCTTCCTCGCAGGCCAGGTGGCCGACACCAAGGCCGCCGACATCACCCAGCAGACAAAGGAAGCGCTGGCCAAGGTCGACGACATGCTGGCGCGCGCCGGCACCGACAAGTCGCGCCTGCTCAGCGTGCAGGTCTGGCTCAGGACCATGGACGATTTCGACGCCATGAACGCGGTCTATGACGCCTGGGTCGTGCCGGGCAACGCGCCGACCCGCGCCTGCGGCAAGGTCGAGCTCGCCGATCCGGCCTACCGCATCGAGGTGATCGCAATCGCTGCGCGCGGCTGACATGCGTGCCGATGCCGTCTGCACTGTTTGCATCGGCCTTGCACCTGATGTCCGCCTGTCTTACGCCACCCCGGAACAAAACTTGCGCGATGCCGTGATGCGCATCGCCAAAGCCTGCAGGGAGCTGTCATGACCATTCGCAACACCCGCACCGGGGGCCAGATCCTGATCGATCAGCTCGTCGCCCAAGGCGTCGAGCGCGTCACCTGCGTGCCGGGCGAGAGCTATCTGGCGGCCCTCGACGCGCTGCATGACAGCCCGATCGACGTCGTGATCTGCCGCGCCGAGGGCGGCGCCGCGATGATGGCGGAGGCTTATGGCAAACTAACGGGCCGGCCCGGCGTCTGCTTCGTCACCCGCGGCCCCGGCGCCACCAATGCCAGCCACGGCGTCCACATCGCGATGCAGGATTCGACGCCGATGATCCTGTTCGTCGGCCAGGTCGATACCGGCATGCGCGAGCGCGAAGCATTCCAGGAGCTCGACTACAAGGCGGTGTTCGGTCCCATGGCGAAATGGGCCGTCGAGATCGATCGCCCCGACCGCATCCCGGAGCTGGTCGCGCGCGCCTTCCGCGTCGCCATGCAGGGCCGTCCTGGTCCCGTCGTGATCGCGCTGCCGGAGAACATGCTGACCGAGACCGCCGCCGTTGCCGATGCGATGCGTATCGAGCCGGCCGTGAGCTGGCCGGCGCCTTCCGATATCGAGCAGGTCGGCGCGATGCTCGCCAGCGCCAAGGCGCCGCTGGTCATCCTCGGCGGCTCGCGCTGGAGCGAGGAGGCCACCAAGAGCATCGCGCGCTTTGCCGAGCGGTTCGACCTGCCGGTCGCGACCTCGTTCCGGCGGGCCTCGCTGATCGATGCCGATCATTCGCACTATGCCGGTGATCTCGGCATCGGGCCGAGCCCGGGCCTGAAGGCGCGCATCGACAATGCCGACGTCGTCCTGCTGATCGGCGGCCGCATGTCGGAGATGCCGTCCTCGTCCTACACGCTGCTCGACATCCCGACGCCGAAGCAGAAGCTGATCCATGTGCATCCGGGCTCGGAGGAGCTCGGCCGGGTCTATCAGCCTGAACTCGCGATCCAGGCGACGCCCGCCGCCTTCGCCGCCGCCGTCGAGACGCTGAAGCCTTCAGGTGCCGTTGCCTGGAAGGGCGAGGCGGCCAAGGCGCATGCCGATTACCTCGCCTGGACCGACAAGGCGCGCGAACTGCCGGGCTCGTTCCAATACGGTCAGGTCACGACCTGGCTGCGTGACCGCCTGCCCAAGGACGCGATCGTCTGCAACGGCGCGGGCAATTATGCCGGCTGGATCCACCGCCATCACCGCTTCCACAGCTTTGCCGCCCAGCTCGCGCCGACCTCGGGGTCGATGGGCTATGGCGTACCGGCGGCGGTGCTCGCCAAGCGGCAGTTCCCGGATCGCGTCGTCGTCGCCTTTGCCGGCGACGGCTGCTTCCTGATGAACGGACAGGAATTCGCGACCGCCGTGCAGTACGATGCGCCGCTCGTCGTCATCGTCGTCGACAATTCGCAATACGGCACCATCCGCATGCACCAGGAGCGCGACTATCCCGGCCGCGTCGTCGGCACCCAGCTCAAGAACCCCGACTTCGCGATGTATGCGAAAGCGTTCGGCGGCCATGGTGAGCGCGTCGAGCGCACCGAAGAGTTTGCGCCGGCGTTCGAGCGCGCGTTGGCCTCCGGCAAGCCGTCGATCCTCCACTGCATCATCGATTCCAGGGCGATCTCGGTCGGCAAGGATTTCACGCCCGCGGTGAAGGCGTAAGCGATGCCTGAAGGCCGCCACGTCGCCATCATCGGAGCCGGCGCGGTCGGCGTGATCAGCGCCATCGAGGCGCTGCGCGAGGGGCATCGCGTCACGCTGATCGATCCGGGCGAGCCCGGCGGCGAACAGGCGGCGAGCTATGGCAATGCCGGCTGGCTGTCCTCGCATTCGGTGATCCCGCCGGCAGAGCCCGGCGTCTGGAAGAAGGTGCCGGGCTATCTGATGGATCCGCTCGGGCCGCTCGCGATCCGCTGGTCCTATTTGCCGAAGGCCTTGCCCTGGCTGATCAAGTACCTGCTATCGGGCTGGACCGCGGCGCGGGTCGAGAAGACCGCGTTCGCGCTGCGCGATCTTCTCAAGGACGCGCCGCTGCTGCACAGGAAGCTCGCGGAAGAGGCGGGTGTGCCTGAACTGGTCGAGCGCAACGGCGTGATGCATGTGTTCCCGTCGCGCGGCAATTTCGACAACGATCTCGGCTGGCGCCTGCGCAAGAAGGTCGGCGTCGAATGGCTGGAGCTCAACGCCGACGAGATGCGCCAGCGCGAGCCGGAGCTGCATCCGCGCTACACCTTTGGCGTGGTGGTGGAAGAGGCCGGGCGCTGCCGCGATCCCGGCGCTTATGTCGCCGCTCTCGCCAATCATGCGATCGCCGGCGGCGCCAAGCACGTGCGGGCCAGGGCGACCGGGCTGAAGCTGTCCGGCAACAAGCTCGTGGCCGTTCTCACCGAGACCGGCGAGATCGCTTGCGATGCTGCCGTCGTCGCGGCCGGTGCCCGCTCGAAGCAGCTCACCGCATCGGTCGGCGATCCCCTGCCGCTCGAGACCGAGCGCGGCTATCACGTCATGATCGAGAATCCGGAATCAGGTCCGCGCAGCTCGATGATGGCCTCCGACGCCAAGATGGTGGTGAACTGGACCAACAAGGGCCTGCGCGCCGCCGGCACGGTCGAGATCGCCGGCCTCGAGGCCGCGCCGAACTGGAAGCGCGCCGAGATTTTGCGCAACCACCTTCTCGGCATGTTCCCGAAACTGCCGAAGGACATTCCGGCCTCACGCATCAAGACCTGGTTCGGCCATCGGCCGAGCATGCCGGATGGACTTCCCTGCATCGGCCATGCGCGCGCCTCGCGCGACATCGTCTATGCCTTCGGCCACGGCCATGTCGGCCTGGTCGGCTCGGCGCGCACCGGCCGTCTCGTCGCCCAGCTTCTGAGCGGCAAGCCGCCCGAAATTCCGCTCGCGCCGTTCGCACCCACTCGCTTCCTCTGAGATCGCGCCCATGACCTATCCTGCCAACTCGCCTTCTCGCATTGCCCGCGGCGGCAAGGCCGTCTACGGCGCGCCGCTCGGCATTTTGATGCTGGAAGCGCGCTTCCCCCGCATCCCCGGCGACATGGGCAACGGCACGACCTGGCCGTTCCCCGTGCTCTATCGCGTGGTGAGCGGCGCTTCGCCGGAGAAGGTGGTGCTGAAGGGTGCGGCCGGCCTGCTGCCCGACTTCATCGATGCCGCGAAAGACCTGGTGCGGCTCGGGGCCGAAGCCATCACCACCAATTGCGGTTTCCTCTCGCTGTTCCAGAAGGAGATCGCGGCGGCCGTCGGCGTTCCCGTCGCGACCTCGTCGCTGATGCAGGTGCCG
Source organism: Bradyrhizobium huanghuaihaiense (assembly GCF_025200885.1). Classification (NCBI taxonomy): domain Bacteria; kingdom Pseudomonadati; phylum Pseudomonadota; class Alphaproteobacteria; order Hyphomicrobiales; family Nitrobacteraceae; genus Bradyrhizobium; species Bradyrhizobium huanghuaihaiense. The sequence goes on from NZ_CP104172.1 coordinate 2,307,333, forward strand.
TGGGTGCAGGCGACCTTGCCCCCCGGCAAGCGCGTCGGCCTCGTCACGGTGTCGGGCTCGACCCTGACGCCGGCGCATCTCGAAGGCGCCGGCGTGCCGCTCGATACGCCGCTGGTCGGCACCGAGCACGGCAAGGAGTTCTTCCGCGTCCTGATCAAGGCCGAGAAGGACGACATGGACGTCGGCTTGGCCGAGCGCGACGTGGTCGAGGCCGGCAAGGAGCTTGTCGCGAAAAACCCTGATGTCGGCGCCATCGTGCTCGAATGCACCAACATGCCGCCTTATGCGGCAGCGCTGCAGGCCGAGGTCGGCTTGCCCGTCTACGACATCTATTCCATGATCACCTGGTTTCATGCTGGACTGCGCCCGCGCGCCTTCGCCTGATTCCAGCTGTCGCAAAGCTCTGAACAAGCTCTGCTAATCTCTGGTTTGCATTGCCATCGGCCAAGCAGCCCCGGTATATTGGGCTGTGTTCGGGCATGAATGCAGCTGATGATGAGCAACGTGGAACTGGTTTCCGACAGTATCGTCGATCGCGTCTATGAACAGCTCAAGGCGATGGCCGTGAGCTACGAGTTCAAGCCGGGCGAGCGGCTCAACGAGGGCGAACTGGCCAAGCGCCTCGGCGTCAGCCGCACGCCGCTGCGCGAGGCGCTCAACCGCCTCAACACCGAAGGTTTCCTGCGCTTCACGCCGGGCAAGGGCTTCTTCTGCCGCGAGCTCGACGCGCACGAGATCTTCGATCTCTACGAGCTGCGCAAGTCGATCGAGGTCGCCGCGATCCGCCTCGCCATCAAGCGTGCCAGGGACGAGGACATCGACGCGCTGCTGAAATTCCTCGAAGCCACCGGCCCCGATCCCGGCGAGCGCTCCTCGGTGGAACTGGTCGAGCTCGACGAGACTTTCCACGAGCGGCTGATGGGGATGTCGAACAATGCCGAGATGCTGCGCGTCTTGCGCAACGTCAACGCCCGCATCCGCTTCGTGCGCTGGATCGACATGGACCGCATCAACCGCTCGAATACGCAAGCCGAGCACCGTGCCGTGGTCGAAGGCCTGAAGGCGCGCGACGAAGCGACCTGCGTGTCGGTGCTGGAAAAGCACATCGACCGCCGCCTCGATCGCATCACCGCCGCGATCAAGGAGGGTTACGCGCAGATCTACATGCCGGCCGCGGCAAGGTCAGCGGCGAATTGACGCCCGACAGGGCGTCCTGTTTTCGGGAGGCGCACACATGAAGCTCAACGGCAAGGTCGCCGCCATCACCGGCGCGGCGCGCGGCATCGGCAAGGCCTGTGCGAAGAGGTTTTTGGATGACGGCGTCAAGGTTGTCATCTCGGATGTCGATGCGGATGGACTTGCCGCGACGGCCGCCGAGCTCGGGCGGCCGGATGCGCTGCGTACCGTCGTCGGCAATGTCGCCAAGCGCGCGGACGTTGATAAGCTCGTTGCAACCGCCGTGCAGGAGTTCGGCCGGCTCGACATCATGGTCAACAACGCCGGCGTCGCCCGCAACCGGGACATCCTCGAGATCTCCGAAGAGGAATTCGACGAGATCATCGGCATCAATCTGAAAGGCGCGTTCTTCGGCGTACAGGCGGCGGCGAAGCAGATGATCGCGCAGGGCGGCGGCGGGGTCATCATCAACATGTCCTCGGTGAACGCGCTGCTGGCGATCCCGGCGCTTGCGACCTACGCGATGTCGAAGGGCGGCATGAAGCAGCTGACGTCGGTCGCGGCCGTCGCGCTCGCCCCGCACAACATTCGTGTCGTCGCGGTCGGGCCGGGCACGATCCTGACCGACATGGTGGCGTCCTCCATCTACACGTCCGAAGATGCCCGCAAGACCGTGATGTCACGCACGCCGGCCGGCCGCGGCGGCGAACCGAGCGAGGTCGCCTCCGTCGTCGCGTTCCTCGCCAGCGATGATGCGTCCTACATCACAGGGCAGACGATCTATCCGGATGGTGGAAGACTGATCCTGAACTACACGGTGCCGGTGAAGGACAAGTAGGGGGCGAAGGCGCAGTGGGAGCGACGCTGCTGCTACGCTTTCGATGTCGTCCTGGCGAAAGCCAGGACCCATTACCACAAGACGTGGTTTGGCGAAGGCTCGTGGTCGCCAGCTTGGGCGACGACTGCTCCCTGGGGTAATGGGTCCTGGCTTTCGCCAGGACGACTCATAGAGCTCACTCCGCCGCAACGGTCATCCCGTAGCCAAGCCGTTTCGAGATACCACCGGCGCAATCGCGCAGCGCATGGGCGATCGGACTGTCCCAGCGCGCATCAAAAGTGCCTTCCGGGCCCATCGCGGTGATGACGAGCGCGACATGGCCGGAATGGTCGAACACCGGCGCCGAGAACGCGTTGACGCCGGGCAGGGGGTCCCCGAGCGCACGGGCGAGGCCGTGCTTGCGCACCTCGGTAAGCATGTCGGCGACCTTCGCGCCTTTGACCGCCCGCTTCGGATTGTAGCCGACGCCATGGCGGTCAAGGCCGCTTTCGAGCGCGGCGTTGATTGTCTTCTCCGGCAGGAAGGCGGCGAAGGCGCGGCCAGTGGCGGTCTCCAGCAGCGCCATCACCGAGCCCGCGCGCATCACGATGTGCACGGGCTGGCCGGGTTCCTCCAGCTGCACCACGGTTGGACCATGCGTGCCCCACACCGCCAGCGAGACGGCATGTCCGATCTGGCTCGCGAGCGCGGCGATCTTCGGTCCGGCGATACGAACGCCGGAGAGGCGGCGCAGGCTGATCAGCCCGAGCTCCAGCGCCAGCGCGCCGATCTCGTAGCGGCCGGTGGTCTCGTCCTGCTCGATCAGCCCGATGCGGGAGAAGCTGGCAAGATAGGGATGCGCCTTGGCCGGCGTCATGCCGGCCTCGCGCGCGAGATCGCGCAGCATCATCGGCTCGCCGCTTCTGGCGAGCGCGCGGAGCAATTCTCCGCCGACCTCGATCGACTGGATGCCGCGGCTTTCTCTCTTCATGCGCCTCCTGGCGTCGCGCTTACGCCGCGTTGCGCCTCGCGGCGCTCTCGGCGAGATGACGGCCGGCAATGTAGCCGAAGGTCAGCGCCGGCCCAAGCGTGATGCCGGCACCCGGATAATTGCCGCCCATGATGCTCGCCATGTCGTTGCCGGCGGCATAGAGGCCGGGAATCACACGGCCTTCGCCGTCGAGTGCCCGTGCGTTCTCGTCGGTGACGATGCCGGCATAGGTGCCGAGATCGCCGATCACCATCTTGATCGCGTAGAACGGACCGTTCTCGATCGGCGCGACGCAGGGGTTTGGGCCATGCAGCGCGTCGCCCTGATAGCGGTTATAGGCTTTTGAACCCTTGCCGAAGGCGGCATCATGTCCCAACGGCGCGGTTGCATTGAATTGCTTGACCGTCTCGGTGAACGCCTTCGCATCGATGCCGGCCTTTGCCGCCAGCACTTCCAGCGTATCGCCGCGCATGAGATAGCCGGTATTGAGGTGATGACCCAGCGGCACCGGGAAGGGTGGCACGCAGCCGAGGCCGTATTTGCGCAGCGTCTGGTGATCGCAGACGAGGTACGCCGCGATCTCGTCGCCAGGCTTGGCGGCCTTGATCATGGCCTGGACGAAGTCGTGATAGGAATTGCCCTCATTGGCAAAGCGCCTGCCGTCGCGCATCACCGCGATCACGCCGGGCTTGGCGCGGTCGATGAAGTGCGGCATCACGCCCTTCGATCCGTCCTTGCGCGTGGTCAGCGATACCGGCACCCAGGCTGCCGCGTTTGGCAGGCGGTCCTCGATGCGTCCCCCGGCGCTTTCCGCAAGGCGCAGGCCATCGCCGGTATTGCCGGTCGGGCCGGGCGAGAAATGCTCATTGCCGGTCGGTGCGTGCGGGAACATTTTCTTGCGCCGTTCGACATCATGCGGGAAGCCGCCGCAGGCGAGCACGACGCCCTGCCGCGCGCGAACGCGCACGTCGCGTCCCTCGCGCGAGACGATGGCGCCGGTGACAGCGCCGTTCTCCACGGTCAGCTCGCGAACGGGCGAAGACAGCCACATCGGAATCTTGAGATCGAGTGCGGACTTCGCAAGGCGTCCCGCGAGCGCATTGCCATTGGTCAGCGTCATGCCGCGCCCGTAGCGCAGTACGTCCATCAGATGGCGCGACAGGCGCTTGGCGACATAGACCGCCGAAGTCAGCGATTTCGTCACGCGCATGAAATGGATGATCTCCTTGCCGCTTCCAAGCATCATGCCGAACACGGTGAGTTCCGGCAGCGGCATGCCGAGCGTCTTGATCTGGTCGCCAAGCTCGCGGCCGTCGAACGGGCGCGTCACCATGGAGCGGCCGCCCTGGGCGCCGCCGGGTGCTTCGGCATGATAGTCCGGGAACACCAGCGGCATGTCGAAGCGCAGCGCCGTCCTGGTGGCGAAGAAATCGACGGCTTCGGGGCCGGCGCTGAGGAAGGCGTCGACGCGTGCGGCGTCGTAATTGTTGCCGGCTTCGTGCCGCAAGTAAGTGCGCGCCTGCTCCGGCGTTTCCTCGATGCCGTATGCCTTCGCCAGCGAGGTGCCGGGAATCCAGAGCCAGCCGCCGGAGCGAGCGGTGGTGCCGCCGAAGCGCGGCTCCTTCTCGACGATCAGCACGTCGAGGCCGCGGTAGCGCGCGGTGATCGCGGCAGACATGCCGGAGCAACCCGATCCGGCCACGAGCACGTCGCACTCGTAAGTCTCAATTGCGTTGTGCTCGTTGCCGGTCATCGCTCACCTCACTTCTTCAGCAGCGGACATTTGGACTCGGAGACCGGACGGAAGGCGTCCTCGCCCTTCACGGTCTTGACGATGTCCAGATAATCCCAGGGCTCCTTGGACTGCTCGGGCGTTTTCACCTTGGCGAGATACATGTCGCGGATGACGCGGCCGTCCTCGCGCAACTTGCCGCCGTGGACGAAGATATCCTCAATCGGCAGCTCGCGCATCTTCGCCATGACCTTGGCGGGATCATCGGTGCCTGCGGCCTTGATGCCCTTCAGATAATGCAGCACCGAGCCGTAGACGCCGGTATGGATCATGGTCGGCATCACCTTGGTGCGCTCGTAGAACTTCTTCGACCAGGCGCGGGTTGCCTCGTCCATATTCCAGTACGCGGCCGTGGTCATGTAGGTGCCCTGCGCGGCCTTCAGCCCGATCGCATGCACGTCGGTGTCGAACATCAGGAGGCCGACCAGCTTCTGGCCGCCCTGGACAAGGCCGAACTCGCCGGACTGCTTGATGGCGTTGTCGGTGTCCTGGCCGGCATTGGCGAAGGCGACCACGTCGGATTTCGAGCTCTGGGCCTGCAGCGCGAAGGAGGAAAAGTCGGCGGTGTTGGTCGGATGCTTCACGCCGCCGAGCACCTTGCCGCCCATCTCGTTGATGAAGCGCGTCGCGTCCTTCTCGAGCTGCTGGCCGAAGGCGTAATCCGCCGTGATGAAGTACCAGGATTTTCCGCCTTCGTTGATCACGGCGGAGGCCGTCACCTTCGACAGCGCGTAGGTGTCGTAGGTGAAGTGCACGGTGTTGGGGCTGCACAGCTCGTCCGTCAGCGAGCTCGCGCCGGGGCCGGAGAGCAGGGCGATCTTGTTGCGCTCGCGCACCATGTTGTGCACGGCGATGGCGATGCCGGAATTGGGGATGTCGACGACCGCATCGACCTTGCCGTTGTCGAACCAGCCGCGCACGATCTGCACGCCGACGTCGGTCTTCATCTGATGATCGGCGCTGATGATCTCGATCGGCTTGCCGAGCACGGTTGGCCCGAACTCCTCCACCGCCATCTTGGCCGCCTCGACCGAGCCCGGCCCGCTGTTGTCGCGGCCCCAGCTCGACAGGTCCGTCAGCACGCCGATCCGCACGGCGTCGTCGGAGACTTGCGCGGTCGCCGCAGTGGTCATGGCAGTCGAAGTCATGGCCGCGAGCATGGCGCCGGCCAGAAACACTCTCATCGTCGTTCCCTCGCTTTTTATGGGCCGCTTGGGGCGGCGGGTTGTTCTGGCGGTAAGTTAGATATTAGCGAATTAGTTTGTCAATGGCGAATAGGAGGGTGGGGATGGGTTCCACGGGGGCAGGGCTGAGAGCGGTGAGTTGGAATGTCGGTGCCCTCTACGCGTGTCGTCCTGGCGAAAGCCAGGACCCATAACCACAAGAGGCTTTGTTTCGGACGCTGTAGCCACAGTGCGTGTTTGATAACGCTGACCGGGGTAATGGGTCCTGGCTTTCGCCAGGACGACACTGAGAACGAATTGGGCGCAGTGCCTCACCACCGTCATTGCGAGCGCAGCGAAGCAATCCAGGCCTTCTCCGCCGAGGCAGTCTGGATTGCTTCGTCGCAAGGGCTCCTCGCAATGACGGATGTGGCGGCACCCGGCACGTTCGTGTCCCGGACGCGCTGCAGCGCTCTTGCGCTGCTGCGCAGAGCCGGGACCCATGCGGCCCGAATTTTCGAAGGAAGCGTGGGCCCCGGCTCTGCAGCGCATCACTTCGTGCTGCGCAGCGTCCGGGGCACGAGAGTGATCAACTGCGTCCGCAGGTTGCAACCCTCCCTGCGTTTAGCCATGATGCCGTCTGGAATCTTTTGGGGCATGGCATGACGGCAGCAACGGGGGTCGCCGCGGCGACGGAGAGATCGACGACGGCGCATGTGGTGTGGGCGAGCGCGCTCGGCACCGCGATCGAGTGGTACGACTTCCTGATCTACGGCACGGCCGCGGCACTCGTCTTCAACAAGCTGTTCTTTCCGAGCTTCGACCCGTTCGTCGGCACGCTGGTCGCGTTCTCGACCTATGCGGTCGGCTTCGTGGCGCGGCCGATCGGCGGGGCCATCATCGGGCATTACGGCGACCGGCTCGGCCGCAAGACCATGCTGGTCGCGACCATGATCGCGATGGGGCTCGGCACCTTCCTGATCGGCTGTTTGCCGACCTATAGCCAGATCGGCGTCTGGGCGCCGATCCTGCTGATCGCCTTGCGCTTCGTCCAGGGCATCGGGCTCGGCGGCGAATGGAGCGGGGCGGTCGTGATGGTGATCGAGCACGCCGGCAACCGCCGCGGCTTCTACGGCAGCCTGGTGCAGATTGGCTTTCCCGTCGGCGTCGCTGCCTCCACCGGCATCTTTGCGCTGATGACGCAGCTGCCCGAGGCCGACTTCCTGAGCTGGGGTTGGCGCGTGCCGTTCTGGATCAGCATTGTGCTGGTGGGCGTCGGCTTCATCGTGCGGCTCAGACTGGCCGAGACGCCGCACTTCAAGGAAGTCGTCGAGCGCAAGGAGGTGCTGGCGCAGCCGGTGCTGGAGGTGCTTCGCCGCGACTGGCGCAGCTTTTTGCTCGCGGTCGGCATTACCGTGTCGGAGGTCGGGCTCGCTTATCTCCTCACCGTCTTCACCGTGGTCTACGCCACGACGAAGCTCGGCCTGCCGCGCCAGGTGATCCTGAACGCGGTGGTCTATGCCGCGATCGTCGAGTTCGCGACGTTGCCGCTCGCCGGCTGGCTCTCCGACATCTTCGGCCGCAGGGCGCTGTATCTCGCCGGTGGCGTGTTCTCGGTGGCGCTGGCGTTTCCGCTGTTCTGGTTCCTCGACACCAAAGAGCCGGCGCTGATCACGCTCGCGCTCGTCGTCACGATGACGCTGACCCATGCGCTGCTGTTCGGGCCGAAGGCGGCGTTCATGCCGGAGCTGTTCCGCACCCAGGTGCGCTACAGCGGCGCATCGCTCGGTGCCAATGTCGCGGCTGCGCTCAGCGGCGGCTTCTCGCCGTTGATCGCAACCGCGCTGCTGGCGTGGGCCGGATCGTACTGGGCTGTGTCGGTGTACATCATCGGGCTCTCGATCATCACGATCATCGCGACCCTGCTGGCGCCGGAGACAGCGCGCGACGACCTGAAATAGCAGCTTGCATCAGCGACAGGCCGCGGCGTCCGGCATCACCAGGAAGGTGATGCTGGCCGGCGGCAGCCGGAGCCGGCCCGCAGGCGCGGTGCGCGCCGCAAGGCGCGGAAGGTCGTCGTTGGCGGCCAATCTCAGGGGCTCGCCATTCAATCGGACGGTCGCGCTTTGCAGGCGATCAGCTTGCAGCGTGTATCGCTCGGCAGGACCTGCCAGCGTCACGAGGTGCGGTGCGTTCCGCGAGGTGTTGATGAGGAGCACGGAGACGCCGCCCTTTGTGACGGGGTGACAATGCGCATAGGTGTGAAGGCCGGGCATCGAGGCGGTTTCCGTTTCGAGCACGGTCGCTCCCATCAGCCGCCGCCATAGCAGAGCGACCCAGTAGTTCGGCCGCGGACGAAACGACCACTCGTCGAGCAAGCCGTAGTCGCTGGCCGCGAGCGTGTTGTGCATCACCACCTGCACGCCGGCCTTTGCCAGACGGCCGAGCTGATCGAGATAGCGGAACGTGTCGAGGAAGGTGGCATCCCAGGGATTGCCGCCGCAGGCGGCGTCCGCCGTTTCCGTCAACCAGATCGGCTTGCCCGGCTCGAACGCCTCGCGCAGCGCGCGGTACGTGGCGAGCGTCGCGTCAGCGCGGGCAAGCCAGTCGTCCGACAGCGCTTGCAACGGATCGTCATGGACGCCGCAGCGGAGCGAGAGCGTGCCGTAGTGATGGTAGGAAAAGCGGTCGAGACCCGGTCCTGAAGCTGCGAGCAGATCGCGCGTGTGGAGGCCGGGAGCTGAGGGCGATGGGGAATCGCCGACTGAGCCGGGTCCGAGGATCAACGTCTCCGGCGACGAGCGCCGGATCCACGCGCGGAAGATCCTGAAGTCGCGGCCATACGCCTCCGCGTCATATCCCGGCGGCGCGTCGTTGTTCGCCGCCAGCGTCGGCTCGTTCATGAACTCGGCGGCGGCGATGCGGCCGCCGAGTGAGCGCGTGGCATCGATGAGGCGCTGCGCCTGGTCCGGCATCCACACGCCATTTGCGTCGCGGCTGCCGGGGCTGATGGCAAAGGACGTCACGATCTCCGCATCGGCCGCGCGGGCGAAGTCGACGACGCCGCGCCACTGCGCGCGGCTGAGCACGGTGTTGAAGCCGGCAGGCGGAGCGGACGGCGCGCTCTCGGTGTCCGCGACATAGGTCGCGTTCGCCCAGGTGCCGCTGATGCGGATATAGGCCGGCGACAGCGCCGCCGCGAGCTTGCGCAGGCGAGGGTTGGCGAGATCAATCGGAGGCCTGTCGCTATAGCGATCGCTCTGCATCCCGTCTTGCGCGTAAGGCTTCCAGAAACGCCCGCCCGTCACCTCCACCATCTCGATATTGTAGGATTGGAAGCGCGCATCGACCGTGCCGATCGCCTTCATGCGCGACGGTGCGATCACGACTTCGCTCGCGCACGCTGCGCGACCTGTCGCCGCGACGAGCAATGCGGCACCGATCATGCTGACGATGCGGAGGTTGCCGCATCGTCCGATCGCCGTCCCAGTATGCACGTCCTGATGCCTTCTTATGCGCGCTGCCAAAAGCAGATGCAGCGGTCCGATCCATTAGCCGCGTTTATATCGCGAATTTTTACTTCCAATTTTACTTCGCAAAAACTCAGCCATAGCCTCACGCGCAACTGATCACATCCGCGGCCGATCAGTGGCGATCGGGGCGAGCGTTCATCGTAACCAATGAGGGTTGCCATGTCTGACAGGATTAAGGGGACATCCACTTCCGATCCGGTGGGAACGGAAGCGGCACTTACGAAAAACCTGAGCCGGCGCACGCTGTTGAAGGGGGCGGCCGCAGTTGCGGGCGCAGCCGCCGGGTCGGACGCGATCCGCGGATTCCCGACCATCTGGGCGCAGGAGATCAAGGACATCGAGCTGCGCCATGTCGGTGTGTCCTATTCGGTGGTCAAGGCGATCGGCGACCAGGCGGCCAAGGATCTCGGCTTCAAGGTGACGATGCAGAACCTCGACACCTCCGCCGCCATCAACCGCTTCATAAGCCAGCCTAATACGGTCGATATCGCCGATCTCGAGGGCTGGCAGGCCAAGCTGGCGGCCAAGCGCGGCGTGATCCAGGGCATCGAGGTCAAGAAGATCAAGGAGTTCGACAACATCCTGCCGATCTTCACCAAGGGCGAGATCGACGGCCACAAGATCCCGCGCCAGGGCATCTCGCCCTATGAAGCCATGTACATCGCCAAGCCCGACGCGACCGATCTCAACGACGGCGTCACCGAATGGGCGACCTTCCTGCCGCAGGTCTACAACGCCGACTCCATCGGCTACCGCCCCGACCTCGTCGGCCATGAAGTGACCGAGTGGAAGGACCTGATCGATCCGAAATTCAAGGGCAAGGCAGCGATCCTCGACGTGCCCGCGATCGGCATCATGGACGCCGCGCTCTGCTTCGAAAGCGCCGGGCTGATCAAGTACGGCAACAAGGGCAACATGACCAAGGAGGAGATCGACTTCACCTGCAACAAGCTGATCGAGCTCAAGAAGCAGGGCCAGTTCCGCGCGACCTGGACCACCTTCGACCAGTCGGTGCAGCTGATGGCGGCGGGCGAGGTGGTGATCCAGTCGATGTGGTCGCCGGCAGTTGCCGCGGTGCGCGTGAAAGAGATTCCCTGCGTTTATGCGCCGGTGAACGTCAAGAACGGCAAGGAGGGCTATCGCGGCTGGTGCAACGGCATGGGCCTGATGAAGCACCTTACCGGCAAGAAGCTCGACGCCGCCTACGAATATCTCAACTGGTACCTCTCGGGATGGCAGGGCGGCTTCGTCGCGCGCTACGGCTATTACAGCCCGGTGCCCTCGACCGCGAAGAAATTCCTCACTCCCGCCGAATGGGCGTTCTGGTACGAGGGCCAGCCCGCGCCGGAGGTCGTCAACGATCCCTACGGAGTCGCGATGGAGAAGGCCGGCACCAAGCGTGACGGCGGCTCGTTCCTCGACCGCGTCAAGAACATCTCGTGCTGGAACACGCTGATGGACGAGGCCGCCTACATGAACAAGCGCTGGAACGACTTCAAGGTGGCCTGAAACCTGCTTTCCCTGACGAAAGGCGCCGGCGCGGCGACGCGCCGGCGGGTGAGATCGACGTCGAGGCGTTCGCTGACATGCAGCCGAGTCCAACTCCATCGCGATCCAACCTGGCCGGCTGGCTCTACGTCTCGCCGCTGGTGCTGGTGCTGGTGCCGTTCTTCGTGGCGCCGATCCTCGTCGTGCTGGCGGCGAGCTTCTTTGCCGCCGACGGGTTTGGCGGGCTCACACCCGGCTTCACGCTGGCGAGCTATGTCGAGGTGCTGCACTCCGCGCTGACGCTGAAACTGTATCTGGCGACGATCAAGTTCACGGTGCTGACCTGGATCTTCACGCTGATCATCGGCTTCTTCGTCGCCTACTTCCTGGTGTTCCACGTCCGCAACCAGTTGCTTGCGATCGGGCTGTTCCTCCTGTGCACGGTGCCGTTCTGGACCTCGAACATCATCCGGATGATTTCTTGGATTCCGCTGCTCGGCAAGGAAGGCCTGATCAACCAGGCCCTGCTCGCGACCGGCGTGATCCGCCAGCCGCTGGAAGTATTGCTGTTCTCCGACCTCGCGGTTGTGATCGCCTATGTCCACCAGCTCACGATCTTCATGATCGTGCCGATCTTCAATTCGATGGCGCGGATCGACAAGAAGCTGATCGAGGCCGCGATCGACGCCGGCGCCAGCCGCTTCGACATCATGCGCCTGATCGTGGTGCCGATGTCCAAGAGTGGCATCGCGCTCGGCACCATCTTCGTGGTCTCGATCGTGATGGGCGACTTCTTCGTGGTCAAGGTGATGTCCGGCGGCGGCTCGGCCTCGGTGGTCAGCGCCTTCTACGAGGACGTCGGTGTGCTGCAATATCCGACGGCGGCGGCGAGCGCCGTGCTGCTGACGCTGGTGCTGGTCGCGATCGTCTCGCTGATCCTGCGCACCGTCGACATCCGGCAGGAGATCACGCGATGAGCGCGGTTCTTGCCGACATGCCGGAGACGATTGCCCCTGCAACCAGCAAGGCGATCGCGCCGAGCAAGGGCGGGAGGCCCTGGACGTTCTACGTGCTGGCGACGCTGTTTGCGGCTTACGTGCTCGCGCTCTATGGCCCGATGTTCTGCATCTACATCCTGTCGTTCCAGGACATTCGCGGCGGCCTCGTGTTCCCGATGAAGGGCCAGTCGATGCACTGGTTCGTCGACCTCTTCACCCAGGTGCGAACCGGCGACGTCAAGGGCTCGTTCGATCGTTCGATCAAGCTCGCCGCGATCGTCACCGTCATCACGGTGGTGGTGTCGTTCCTCGCCGGCCTCGGCTTCCGCAGGCGTTTCCGCGGCGACACCGTCGTCTTCTACATGATGATCGGCAGCCTGGTCGCGCCCGGCCTCGTGCTCGGCCTCGGCACGGGGCTGCTGTTCCAGGCGCTCGGGCTGAATGCGAGCTGGTACACTTCGGCGCTGGGCGCGCAGCTGTCCTGGACGCTGCCGTTCGGTGTCCTGGTGATGTTCGCGGTGATGTCGCGCTTCAACCATGTCTGGGAAGAGGCGGCCTACGATCTGGGCGCCAGCCGCTGGCAGTCGATCCGGCTGGTGATGATCCCGGTGCTGGCGCCCGGCCTCGTCGCGGTCGCGCTGTTCGGCTTCACGCTGTCCTATGACGAGTTCGCGCGCAGTTTGCAGACCGCGGGCTCGCTGAACACGCTGCCGCTGGAGATCTGGAGCATGACGCTGAACGTCACCTCGCCCTCGCTCTATGCGCTGGGCACGGTGACCACCATCGTCTCCTTCCTCGTCATCGGCGCCAGCCTCGGCACCATCGTGTTGATCCAGAAGAAGCGCGGCAGCCGCACAAAGGGTCAGGAATGAAGAACGATCGCGGCGATATCGAACTGGCGGGCGTCTGCAAGAGCTTTGACGGCGTGACCAATGTGGTTGACGGCGTCAATCTCAAGATCGTGGACGGCGCCTATTGCTGCTTCATCGGTCCCTCCGGCTGCGGCAAGACCACGATTTTGCGCATGATCGCGGGCCATGAGGACCCGACCGCGGGCGAGATCGTCATCGGCGGTCAGAATGTCGTCGGGCTCGCGCCGGTGCAGCGCCGCACAGCGATGATGTTCCAGTCCTATGCGCTGTTTCCGCATCTGACCGTGCGCGAGAACATCGCCTTTGCCTTGCGGGTGCGCGGCATGTCCAAGGCCGATCGGCTGCGGTCTGCCGACGCCATGATCGAGAAGGTGCGGCTGACGAGCTTCGCCGACCGCCTGCCGGCCCAGCTCTCAGGCGGCCAGCAGCAGCGCGTGGCGCTGGCGCGGGCCGCGATCACCGAGCCGCGCGTGCTGCTGCTCGACGAGCCGCTGTCGGCGCTCGACGAGCAGCTCCGCGTCCAGATGCGCCAGGAGCTCCGGCGGATGCAGCAGGAGCTCGGCATCACCTTCATCCACGTCACCCACACCCAGCTCGAGGCAATCGCGCTTGCCGACCTCGTCGTGGTGATGGAGCAGGGCAGGATCAAGCAGGCCGGGCCGGCCCGCGACGTCTACGCCCATCCGCACGACCGCTATGTCGCCGAGTTCATGGGTGGCCAGAACGTGCTGTCGGGGCGGGTCGAGAAGGTGAACGGCGCGAGCTTCACCCTCGCGCAGGCCGCGCCCTCGGGCATCGAGGTGCCGCTTCAGGCCCGCCCGACCGTCAGCATCGGCGACAAGGTCGATATCGCCGTGCGCCGCGACGACGTGGCGCTGGTGAGACCCGGCAGGGAGCTGCCGCCCGGCTGCACCACATCGCTGCCGAGCCGCGTGCTCGCGATCGAATACCAGGGCTATTTCGTCAAGGTCATGCTCGACACCGTGCCGGACGACGAGTTCGTGGCCTATGTGCCGGAAAAGACCTTCTTCGCAGATCCCTTCACCGTCGGCGATGTCGTGATGGCCACATGGGCCACCGGCAGCGCGCTTCCACTCGCCTAGACCCGTCGCGCACAGGAGTATGACCGTGCAGATATCCTTCACACTCAACGGACGGCCAACCACCGTCGATGTCGAGCCGGCAACGCTCGTCGCCGAGCTCTTGCGCGAGCAGCTCAACCTCACCGGCACCCATATCGGCTGCGACACCAGCCAGTGTGGTGCCTGCGTGGTGCACCTCAACGGTCTTCCCGTGAAGAGCTGCACCTTGCTTGCGCCCGCGCTCGATGGCGCGAGCGTGCTCACCATCGAAGGTCTGCAAGGCGTGCCGGGCTCGAACCGAATGCATCCGATGCAGGAGGCGTTTCGCGAGCATCACGGCCTGCAATGCGGCTTCTGTACGCCGGGCATGCTGATGACGGCCGTTGCGCTCGCCACCGAGAAGCCGGACCTGACGGAAGCCGACGTCCGTCACGGCCTCGAAGGCAATATCTGCCGCTGCACCGGCTACCAGAACATCGTCGTCTCGGTCATGGCTGGCGCGGCCGCCATGAACGCCAAGGGAGAGTGATCATGGGCAATGTGATCGGCATCGGCGCCGCACCGAAGCGGAAGGAGGACCAGCGCTTCCTCACCGGCCGCGGCAATTATGTCTCCGACATCAAGCGTCCGGGCATGACGGCCGGTGTGTTCGTGCGCTCGCCACATGGCCACGCGGTGCTCCGCGGCATCGACAAGAGCGCGGCGCTGGCCTCGCCCGGCGTCATCGCGGTGCTGACCGGCGACGATGTCGCCGACGACGGACTGGGCTCGCTGCCCTGCGGCTGGGGCATCACCGACGCCAAGGGCGTGCCGATGAAGGAGCCGCCATTCCCGATGCTGGCGCAGGACAAGGTGCGCTTCGTCGGCGACATGGTCGCCTTCGTCATCGCAGAAACGCCGGAGCAGGCGAATGCGGGTGCCGAGCTTCTGAAGATCGACTACGAGGTGCTGTCCTCCGTGGTCGGTGTGCTCGAAGCTGTCAGGCCCGATGCGCCGCGACTGTTCGACGACGTGCCGAACAACATCTGCTGCGACTGGGAGCTCGGCGACAAGGCCGCGGTCGAAACTGCCTTCAAGAAGGCGGCGCATGTTGCGAAGCTCAGCCTCGTCAACAACCGCCTGATCGGCAACCCCATGGAGCCGCGCGCGGCGATCGCCGAATACGAGCCGGGCACGGATCGCTTCACGCTGTGGACCACCAGCCAGTTCCCGCATGTCGTGCGCTTCCTGATGGGCGCGCTGGTGCTGAACATTCCTCAGCACAAGCTGCGCGTGGTCGCGCCCGATGTCGGCGGCGGGTTCGGCGTCAAGCAGTTCCATTACGGCGAGGAGGCCGTGATCACCTGGGCGGCCAAGCGGGTGATGCGGCCGGTGAAATGGGTCGCGAGCCGCTCGGAGGGCTACGTCTCCGATCGCCACGGCCGCGACCACGTCACCGAGGCCGAGCTCGCGCTCGACGAGACCGGGAAATTCCTCGCCTTCCGCGTCAACACGCTCGCCAATATGGGCGGCTATCTCTCGACCTTCGGGCCGAACATCCCGACCAATCTCTATGGTCCCTTGCTCGGCGGCGTCTACACCACGCCCGCGATCTACTGCAATGTGAAGGTGGTCTTCACCAACACCGTGCCGGTCGATGCCTATCGCGGCGCGGGCCGGCCCGAGGCGACCTTCGTG
Organism: Bradyrhizobium huanghuaihaiense; assembly: GCF_025200885.1. Lineage (NCBI taxonomy): Bacteria > Pseudomonadati > Pseudomonadota > Alphaproteobacteria > Hyphomicrobiales > Nitrobacteraceae > Bradyrhizobium > Bradyrhizobium huanghuaihaiense. Next base: position 2,322,922 of record NZ_CP104172.1, read on the forward strand.
CTGGAGCGCATCGTCGATGTCGCAGCCAGCGAGATGGGGATCGACCGCGTCGAGCTCCGCCGCCGCAACATGATCCCGAAGGAAGCCTATCCGTACCAGACGCCGGTGCTGGTGCAGTACGATTCCGGCGACCCCATGGGCTGTCTCGACGGCGCGCTGGTCGCCGCCGATGTCAAGAATTTCGGTGTGCGCAAGGCGGCATCCGCGAGCAAGGGCAAATTCCGCGGGCTCGGCTACTCCACCTATGTCGAGGCCTGCGGCCTTGCGCCGTCGCGCTTTGCGGGACGGTTAGGGGCGCGCGGCGGCCTCTACGAGAGCGCCACGGTGCGCGTGCATCCGACCGGCCAGGTCACGGTCATGATCGGCACGCACAATCACGGCCAGGGCCACGAGACCACCTTCGCGCAGATCGTCTCGGACAAGCTGGGGGTCGCCTTCGAGAATGTCGACATCGTCTTTGGCGACACCGACCGCGTGCAGTTCGGCATGGGCACGTACGGCTCGCGCTCGCTGGTCGTCGGCGGCGCCGCGCTGTCGAAGGCGACCGACAAGGTGATCGTCAAGGGCAAGAAGATCGCCGCGCATCTGCTCGAAGCGTCCGAAGCCGACATCCAGTTCGAGGCCGGAAAATTTTCCGTCGCGGGCACGGACCGCATCAAGACCTTCGAGGAGATCGCGGGCGCCGCCTACGTGCCGCACGATTATCCGCTCGAAGTGCTGGAGCCGGGGCTGGAGGAGCAGGCCTATTACGATCCCGTCAACTTCACCTATCCCGGTGGCTGCCATATCGCCGAGGTCGAGGTCGATCCCGAGACCGGAACGGTGACGCTGGTCAACTACACCGCGGTCGACGACGTCGGCACGGTCATCAACCCGATGATCGTCGAGGGCCAGCTGCATGGCGGCATCGTGCAGGGCGTCGGCCAGGCGCTGTTCGAGAACGCAGTCTATGACGAAGGCTCCGGCCAGCTGCTGTCGGGCTCGCTGATGGACTACTGCATGCCGCGCGCCGACCATCTGCCGATGATGAAGGTCGCGACGCATTCGACGCTGTGCACGCACACGCCGATGGGTGTGAAGGGGTGCGGCGAGGTCGGCACCATCGGTTCGCCCGCCGCCGTCATCAACGCGGTGGTCGATGCGCTCTCGCATCTCGGCGTCACCCATGTCGACATGCCGGCGACACCGAACCGGATCTGGCGCCTGTTGCAGAATGCGTCGCTGCCGGTCGCGGCGGAATAGGGAGGACAACAATGAAACCGTTTGCCTATCATCAGCCGGGCCAGATTCCCGATGCGGCCAAGCTCCTGACCTCGATCGAGGACAGCAAGCTCGTTGCCGGCGGCATGACGCTGATCCCGACGCTGAAGCAGCGGCTGGCGAGCCCCGTCGCGCTGGTCGATCTGTCGAAGCTCGGAAGCCTCAAGGGCGTCGCAGATGAGGGCGCCACCATCACCATTGGCGCGATGACGCCGCATGCAGTGGTGGCGGCCTCAAAACTGGTGCAGACGAAAATCCCCGGGCTGGCCGCGCTGGCCTCGATGATCGGCGATCCCGCCGTGCGCAGCCGCGGCACCATCGGCGGCTCCGTCGCCAACAACGATCCGGCGGCCGACTATCCTGCCGGCGTGCTCGGTCTCGGCGCGACCATCATCACCAGCACACGTGAGATCGTGGCCGACAAGTTCTTCCTCGGCCTGTTCGAGACCGCGCTTGAACCGGGCGAGATCATCACCGCGATCCGCTTCCCGGTGCCGCTCAAGGCAGGCTACGCAAAGTTCAAGGCGCCGGCCTCGCGCTATGCGCTGGTCGGCGTGTTCGTCGCGAAATTCGCCGATGGGGTTCGCGTCGCCGTCACCGGCGCGGGGCCAGGCGTGTTCCGCGTGCCGCCAATGGAGGCGGCGCTGTCGGGCAATTTCGATGCCTCCGCGATCGCGGCGATCAAGATCGATACCGACGGCCTCACCTCCGATATCCATGCCGAAGCCGATTACCGTGCGCATCTCGTCACGGTGATGGCCAAGCGCGCCGTCGACGCGGCGCTCAGCTAGCTCTTTAGGGTTGATGATGACTGATGGTTCCGGCCGAGCGGCCTTCCCGCCGGCGCCGACTGGCCTTGGCGCGCTCTCTGCAACCGAGATCATGGCCGGCTACCGGCGCAAGGCGTTCACTCCGCGCGATGTCGTCGACGACACCATCGCCGCGCTTCAGGCGACGAACGAAGCCTGCAATGCGGTCGTGACGCCGATGTACGAGCAGGCGAGGGCGGAGGCGGATCGTCTCACCAGGGAGATGCGTGCTGGCGAGGCCAAGGGTCGGCTTGCCGGCGTGCCTGTCACGATCAAGGATCTCGTCTTCGTCGCGGGCGTGCCCGCTTATGCCGGCTCGCCGATGAACAAGGCGTTCGTGCCAGACGTCGATGCCGCCGTGGTCTCGGCCCTGAAGGCATCAGGCGCGATCATCACCTGCAAGACCACCACCTGCGAGTCCGGCTACAAGCTGACGGCGGACAGCCCGGTCACGGGAACGACGCGGAATCCCTGGAACCCTGATCGCACCAGCGGCGGCTCGAGCGGCGGCGCGGCAGCCGGCGTTGCCGCCGGCTGCGGGCCGATCGCGATCGGCACCGATGGCGTCGGCTCGATCCGCGTGCCCTCGTCCTTCTGTGGCGTGTTCGGGCTCAAGCCGACCTTTGGCCTGGTGCCGCGCTCGCCGGGCTTCTCGCCGCCGTCATGGGCCTCGCTCGCCCATACCGGGCCGATCACGCGTACCGTCGCAGACGCCGCACTGACGCTGGAGATCATCGCGGGTTACGATCTGCGCGATCCCGCCAGCCTGCCGGTGGCGCCGCGCCGCTTCGATACCAACGCCGCGTCATTGAACGGCATCCGCATCGGCGCCAGCGCGGATCTCGGCTATGCCGCAGTCAGTCCCGACGTGCGCGCCGCGTTCAACAAGGCGCTTGCCATTCTCGATTCCTGCGGCGCACAGGTGACCATGGATGGTCCGGGCCTCGACCCCGGCATTTTGGAGCATACGCTGAAGCCGATTGCTTTCACCGAACAGGCGGCGGCTGTCGCGAGCAAGACCACGGCCGATCTCGCAAGCTCTGAAGCCGATTATCGCGACGTCGTCAGCGCCGGCCGTCACTACAGCGGCACGGACTATGTCGAAGCCGGTTATCGCCGCGGCCAGGCGCGCAATGCGTTCCTGAAGTTGTTCGAGCGTGTCGATGCGCTGGTGACCCCGACGGTCGCGGTGACCGCGTTCGAGGCCGGGCAGATCGGCGTCGGCAAGATCGACGGCCGCGAGGTCGATCCGCATCTCGGCTGGTCGCCCTTCACCTGGCCGATCAATCTCGCCGGTCTTCCGGCCGCGACGCTGCCCTGCGGCTTCGACCGCGACGGCATGCCGATCGGCCTGCAGATCGTCGCGCCCTGGCTCGACGAGCCCACGATCTTCCGCATCGCCGCAGCGTTCGAAGCGGCGCAGCCCTGGGCGAAGTTCTGGCCGTCGATGGCGCTGAGCGAGCAAGGGCGAGTGCGGGCAAAAGCGTAGTGGGCCGGAACCGGACGGCCTCGTCCCCGCGGCTCGAAAATTTTTAGAGCGCCCCCTTGAAATCGATATCGGTTTTTCTAAGTCATTTTTCGCCGCGAGAGCGGTGTGCCGGACGCCAGATCGGGTCCGGCGCGGGCGCCGGACTGGTCGTCGGACCTGTCTGATCCCTGTCCTGCGCTCCTTCGTATCCATCTTGCTCTCAGGAGGACTTGGTTATGAGGACCAGTTTCGACTTCGCGCCCCTGTGGCGCTCCACCATCGGCTTCGATCATCTGGCTGACCTCGTCGACAGCACGTTGCGCCAGGCGACCGAGGACAACTATCCCCCCTACAATATCGAGCGTTCCGGCGAGGACCACTACCGCATCAGCCTTGCGGTGGCGGGCTTTGGCGCCAGCGACATCTCGGTGACGGCCGAGCAGAACGCGCTCACCATCGAGGGCCGGAAGCCCGAGACGGCTGCGCACGAATATCTGTACCAAGGCATCGCCGCGCGTCCGTTCCGGCGCGTGTTCAATCTCGCCGACTATGTCCAGGTGAAGCAGGCCTCGTTCCAGGACGGGCTGCTGATCATCGACCTGGTCCGCGAGGTCCCGGAAGCCATGAAGCCGCGCCGGATCGCGATCACGAACGGCGCTCCTGCGGCATCGCAGATCGAGCAGAAGAAGGCGGCCTGAGCGCTCGATCGATCCAATGGCGGAACGCGGCGCGCGAATGCGCGGGCCGCGCTCCCGATGCATGAAGGAGGCAATCATGGGTTTTCGTGATCTCATTCCCTGGTCGAGAAACCAGGATCTTGCGCCGGCGCGCGAGAATTTCGATCCGTTCCTGACGCTTCACCGCGAGATGAACCGTCTGTTCGACGACGTCTTCCGCGGTTTCGGCGGGACCAGCCGGTCGCCGCTGATGGAAGGCCGTTTCGGCTGGCCGAAGGTCGAACTCAGCGAGACAGACAAAACGCTTACCGTTTCGGCGGAGCTTCCCGGCCTGACGGAGAAGGACGTCCAGGTCGAGGTCGCCAATGGCGTCCTGACCGTCCGCGGCGAGAAGAAGGCGGAGCGCAACGGCGAAGGCAGGTACTTCACCGAGTGCTATTACGGCGCCTTCGAGCGGCAGATCCCGCTGGAGGGAGTCGAGGAGGACAAGGCCGAGGCGTCGTTCACCAACGGCGTCCTGACCGTGTCGCTGCCGAAATCCGAGAAGGCGCGCGAAGGCGTCAAGCGCATCGCGATCAACACGCATTAGCGCCGAGCGGCGGCGGCGATTGTCGCCGCCGTCCCATCGTCAACAAACCCGTCCCTTGGAAAGGAGCATGAGGGGAGGTACCACCATGAGCAATGTGAATAGCAATGCCGGCACTCTCAATCCGCTGTTTCATCCCGCGGCCCACTACGACTCGCCTGCCGACGTCCTGAATGCGACAGAACTCTCTCCACCGGAGAAGCGGATCATTCTGTCGTCCTGGGCGTCCGACATGTACGCAGTCGAGTCCTGTCCAGCCTTGCGCGAGATCCCCGGCATGAGCCACACGGTTCGGCTCGCCGATATCCTGGCCGCCCTGCGCAAGCTCGACGGCGACAATGACAATGACGACCCGCCGCGCGGTGGCGGCGTCCCGATGCGGCTGCGGCGGCCCTGGGCCGCCGCGGAGGAGCGAGACGCATGACTGATCGTCAAGCCGCGAGGAATATGGCTCAAGCAGCGCGGTAGTCCAGCTCGCCTTGCAAGTCCTTGATCAGCCGCCGCTCGCGCTCGATGCGCTGGCGGTAGAGTTCGCGCTCGTGCTCGGTCTTGGCGCTTGCAAGGAGCAGTTCGTAGTGACCGATCACCTTTTCGCTGCCTCGAATGAGCAGCTCCCGGTAGCCGTTCATTGCGTCGCCCTCATCTCGGCCGGCGTATTCGCGCCGCCGAAGGAAACCGGGAAGGTCGCCGCGGTCAGGCTTTCAAGCGCGCTGCGTTCTTCCGCGAGACGTCTCTCGATGAACTGACGCTCAAGCTCCGACAGCTTGGTCTTCAGAAGACGCAGGTAGCGGTGGATGTTGTTACGGTGTGCACGAATGCGGGCCAAGTTCTCATCGAGCATCGTCGTCTCTCCAGACGGTCGCGTTAGGTCCTTTGATTTTTGAGGGTGAGAAAGAGCTTTCTCGGTGCAAAAAATATGCAGCCGGAATTCCGTGTCAAGAGGATTGCGGTGCGTCGCCGAACATCTGCTGTCGCAGGAGCTGCGACAGCTCGATCGGTGCGCCGCGGGTCAAATGGCGCTTCTTGCGCAGGTCGCTGACGAAGAGTCTTGCGAGCGTCTACGCAGCAGATTCTATATTCACCAAAACTTCTCCGGCGATGATTTCGGGATCCCCAAGATCAAGGTCATGCAAGCTTGCTTGAATGAATCCCATCACCTTGGCGTTCGCCGCATTCGCGCTTTCGCGGTCCTCAAATATCGTCACGGCGACACCAACGCCTTCGCCCCCATCCAACACATAATATGACTTGAAGCCGGGCGACTCCCTCAGGATCTGACCGACGCCGCTTTTGGCGCGGCGGGCAGCATCCGCGACCGAACGAACCTTGGTGTACTTTCGAATGAGTATGAACATCAGGCCACCCTTGCGTCTCGGTTCCTGCTTACGCATCAAAGCATACCGGGCCGGTGCTGGACTAGGGCGTACTTATGAATTGGATCAAAAACGGAGGTCAAAGCAGACGCCGAGCAATGTCCGACCTGCCGCGTGATCGACGGACGCAGTTGAGCTTCGAGGTTTTTTTGACCACCTCTGCGATACACTTCAGGAAAGCTCAATCGGCGCACCGCGGCCGCTGAGCTCTTCGTCGAGGCGCAGATAGTGCGCGAGGTAGTCGTGCAAGGCGGTCGCGGCCTTCGAGGTCGCGCCGCTGGATTTATAAAGGAGCAGCTCGATCTTCGGCAGCGGCGGCAGTCCTTCGTTGGGGCCGATCTCGCGCATTGCCGGCACAAGTGCGCTGCGGCCGAGCACGGTGACCGCCATGCCGGCGAACGCCGCGGCCTGGAGGCCGCCGACGCTTTCGCTGACGCAGGCGATACGCCAGCGCAAATTCGCGCGCTCCAAGGTGTCGATGGCGTAGTCGCGATAGATGTTGCCGGGCGGCAAGAGCGCCAGCGGGATCGGGCGCTCCTGGTGCGCGGCGGATTGCTCGCCGGTCATCCACACCAGTTGCTCGCGCCGAACCACTTGGCCGCCGGTGAAATCGTTCATGCGGGTGACGAGCGCGATGTCGACGTCGCCGCGCTTGACGAGGCCGACCAGCGGTGTCGACAGCGCGCAGTTGAGCTCGACCTGCACCCGCGGAAATGACTTTCGAAACACACTGAGGATCTGCGGCAGCATGAACGCCGCATAGAGGTCGGGCGTGCCGAGCACGACCTGGCCCTCGATTTCCTGTGACGCAAGCTGCGAGATCAGCTCGTCATGCAACCTCAGGATGGATTTTGCGTAGGTCAGGACCGTGGTGCCGTCGTCGGTCAGCGTCAGCCTGCGGCCGCCATGCTCGAACAATTGCTTGCCGGTCAGCTCCTCCAGCCGCTGCAATTGCAGCGTGATCGCCGGCTGGGTGCGGCCAAGCCGTCGCGCGGTCTCGGTGATGCTGCCGGTCTCGACCACCGAGATCAGCGAGCGGAGCATGCGGATGTCGAGGCTGATGAGGTTCATGTGGCATCCATGTCGCCCAGAATTTATGCAAGTTCCATGCTAGCAGATTTGCGCGGGGCGCCCCGGGGCGCAGGGTCGCCGAAGCGGCCGGTCTCATCAATAAGACGATGCCACGTCCGTCCAGCGTTGCTGGCATACTGAATATCGGTTATCAGCCGGATCGGCGCGCAAGAACGCCGCTCAACGAGGCCATGAGGGAGCAAAAACATGAAAAAGACCACGCGCCGGGACCTGCTTGCGACCGCCGCCGCCGTGACCGCAGCTTCCATCGCCGATAGCGCGCCGGCCGCCGCGCAGGCCGCCCCCAAGCCTATCTTCCCGGTGCCAATGGTCGCGATCCCCATCGTCGGCGAGACGCAGGTGTTTCAGGTCCGCCGCATCTACTGTATCGGACGCAACTATGCTGCGCACGCGATCGAGCGCGGTTCGGACCCGAACCGCGAGCCGCCGTTCTTCTTCCAGAAGCCGACGGACGCGATCCAGAACGTTGCGATCGGCGAGGTTGCCGACCATCCCTATCCCTCGCTGACCAAGAATTATCATCACGAGGTCGAGCTGGTCGCTGCGCTGAAATCCGGTGGCACCAACATCCCGGTCGATAAGGCGCTCGACCATGTCTATGGCTACGCGCTCGGCCTCGACATGACCCGGCGCGATCTCCAGAACGGCATGGCCGCGGAGAAGAAGCCCTGGGAGATCGGCAAAAGCTTCGACCACGCCGCGGTGATCGGTCCGATCCACCCGGCCAGCAAGACCGGCCATTTCGAGAAGGGCGCCATTTCGCTCGCGATCAACGGGACGGTGAAGCAGAGCTCGGATCTCAGCAAGATGATCTGGAGCGTCGCCGAGCAGATCGCAAAGCTGTCGGAAGCGTTCGAGCTCAAGGCCGGCGACATCATCTATTCCGGCACGCCGGAGAATGTCGGGCCTGTGGTGAAGGGCGACGTGCTGCTGTGCAAGCTGGAGGGCTTGCCCGACATGTCGATCAAGATCGTCTGATTGTCTTCGCCTCTTCCCGCGCTTGTCCGCCGAAGCTTTAGCGAAGGCGGATGCGGGGAGAGGCGCTTTGCACTCGACGGCAACGGGACTACTAGCGACAAGGTCGCGCCGTAGTTGCGCCGATCGGCTTCTGTCGAGCTATGCCCTCGAATTGCCGGAGTTCCATCGGCGATTGCCCCGTGTTGGGCAACGGACAAACGTCCTGTGGCCATATTTGAGTAAGAGTGATCTCCCCTTGAGGGAGGCGCTCCGATGAAGAAAGCTCTGATCACTGCCGTCGTTCTGTTAGCTGGCGTGCCTGCGGGCGCTGCCGCACAGGAGCGTGCTGGTGCTGCAGCAATCGGAGCCGTGTCAGGCGCCGTGGTGCTGGGGCCGATCGGTGCCGTCGCCGGCGCGGTGGTCGGTTATACCGCCGGACCTGCGATCGCCCGGTCATGGGGCGCGAGAGATTCGCGCTCGGCACGACATCGCCAGCCGCCGCGTCGCGAGGCCAATCGCGCAGCCGGCGCTCCGCCGCGCACGCGCCAGGCGATGAACGCCAACGGTCAGATCAGAGCCGCCAGCAATCCGCCGGTTGAAGCCGCGCCGGTGGCGCAGCCTGTTGAGGCCGCTCCTGCCGTGCCGGCGGAGACTTCGCAGCCGCCCGTTCAGGGATTCGAATAAGGCCTCGGCCTCAGGCCGCAGAGGTCTTCGGCCGCAGCCGGTCGACCGTCCGCGCGATCAGCGCGGCCACCTCCGGCACCTTCGGACCGATGCGAAACTCCGGCCCGGCCACGACGACCGACAGTCTGCGATCGCCGATCGGCAGCGGGATCGCGGCGCCGGCGAGATCGCGGCTGTAGTCCGCAAAACTCTGGCAATAGCCCCGCGAGATGGAGTTGCGCAGCTCGGTCTCCACCGCCTCGATGCTGATCGGCGTCGACGGCCCGTACTGCTTGAACTCGATCTTGCGATAGACCGAGTCGCGCTCGTCCTGCGAATATTGCAGCAGCAGCGCGCGGCCGCTTGCGGTGGCGTGGATCGGCACACGATGGCCGATGGTCGCGAAATAGCGGATCGCCGCCTTGGACTCGACGACATCGATGAACACCGCCATCACGCCGGCCGGCGCCACGATGGATGCGGTTTCGCCGGTTTCCGCCGAGAGATCGGAGATCAGCTGATGCGTCCAGGGCGGCAGCGGCTCGACCTCCGAGATCATCCGCGCCATCGCCAGCCACCGCGGCGTCGGATAGAATCCGGCGCGCGGCCGCGGCTCATAGAGATAGCCCTTCTCCGACAGCGTCGCGAGCAGGTTGAAGGTCGACGAGCGCGGCCAGCCGAAATGATCGGCGATCTCGGCAAGCGTCGCCGGCTTCTTCACTTGCGCGAAGAATTCCATGATCTCCAGGACATTTGCAGCTTGACGAACGATCATGACGAGGCTTGCGTTCCGATCTAGGGCTGGCCGAGGATTTTTTGCGCGGCGCGAAGATGCGGCTTGTCGATCATCTGGCCGTCGAGCCGCAGCGTGCCGGAATTGGGATTGCTCGCGAATGCGGCGATGACCTTTTCCGCCCAGGTGCGCTCGGCGTCCGTCGGCGCGAACGCCGCATTGACGACATCGACATGCTTGGGGTGGATCAGTGCCTTCGCCGAAAAACCGTCGCGCCTCGCCGCGCGTGTTTCGGCTTCGAGGCCCGCGAGATTGTCGATGTCGGTATAGACCGTGTCGATCGGCGCGACCTCGGCTGCGGCCGCCGCCATCAGGCAGAGATCGCGCGCGAGGCGGTAGGGGCTGTGGAACACGCCGCCACTCGCTTTCTCGGTGGCGCCGAGCGAGGCGGAGAGATCCTCCGCTCCCCACATCAGGCCGGCGAGGCGAGGCGAGCAGCCCTTGTAGCTGCCGAGCCCGAAGATCGAGCTTGCCGTTTCCGTCGCCACGCAGACGATGCGTGTCGTGCCGATCGCAATGCCGGCTGCTGCTTCCAGAGCTTCGAGCCAGGTCGCGACCTGCCGCACATCATCGCCGCCCTGCGATTTCGGCAATACGATGCCGTCGGGCTTGCCCGGGATCACCGCGGCGAGGTCGGCGAGCGTCATGCCGGTGTCGAGCGCATTGACGCGGACATAGAGCTGATGCGGGCGGGGACGGCTCTTCAGCATCGCCAGTGTCAGCCCGCGCGCCTCCGGCTTCTTCTCGGTGACGACGGAGTCCTCGAGGTCGATGATCAGCGCATCGGCCTTGCCTTCGCTCGCCTTCTCGAATTTGCGCGGGGAATCGCCCGGCACGAACAGCATCGAACGCATCAGACCGGCCTCTTGTGCATCATCGCCATCCGGCGGCATTTTCCGACGATCTCGTCGTTCTGGTTCAAGGCGTGGTGCTCGAACTCGACGATGCCCGCTTTCGGGCGCGATTTGGATTCCCTCAACGAAAGCACCTTCGTCGTCGCCCGCAAGGTGTCGCCATGGAAGACCGGCTTCGGAAAGGTCACGTCGGTCATGCCGAGATTGGCGACGGTTGTGCCCATGGTGGTATCATAGACCGTCATGCCGATCATGATGCCGAGGGTGTAAAGGCTGTTGAAAATGCGCTGGCCGAACTCGGTCTTTTCGGCGAAATGCGCGTCGATGTGCAGCGGCTGCGGGTTGAGCGTCAGCAGGCTGAACATGGTGTTGTCCATTTCCGTGACGGTCCGGGTCAGCGGATGCCTGAACTCCTGGCCCACGGAAAAGTCTTCGAAATAAAGCCCGGCCATCGCGGTTTCCTCCCTGTGTCAGCGATTTTGGCCCGCGCTGCGATTTAAGGCGGCGCGGCCAGATGAACTGCCTTTTGCTCTGCGAGCCGTTCGATCTCCTCAGCGGAGAAACCGGCCTCGCACAAGATGTCGCTGCCGTGCTGGCCGAGCGTCGGTGCGGGGCCGCCGGCTTCCGGCTGGGTCACGCTCCAGGTCGAGGGCACGCGCATCTGGCGGATGCGGCCTTCCACGGGGTGATCGACGGTCCTGAAGAAACCGGTCGCCTTGAGGTGCGGGTCGTCCAAAATCGTCTCCAGCGTATGCATCGGCATCACCGGAATGTCGGCGCGCTCCAGCAGCTCGCGCCACTCTGCGGCGGTACGCGTCGCGAAGATGTGGCCGATCTCCTCGTAGATCTCGTCGATATGCTTGGTGCGCGCGGCGTGGTTGGCAAAGCGCGGCTGATCGAGGAAATGCGGCTGGCCGATCGCCTCGAAGAAGCTGCGCCAGTGCTTGTCGTTGTAGATGAGGACGCAGAGATATCCGTCGCTGGTCTTGTAGGGGCGGCGGTAGCGCGACAGCAGGCGGGCGTAGCCGCCATGGTCGAGCGGCGGATCGTAGGTGAGTCCGCCTAAGTGATCGACCAGCACGAACTCCGCCATGGATTCGAACATCGGCACGTCGATGCGCTGGCCCTCGCCGGTGCGCTGCTGGTGCATCAGCCCGCCCATGATCGCATTCACCATCATCAACCCGACGATGCGATCGGCGATGGTGACGGGGACATAGCGCGGCGTGCCGTCGCCGGCGGCAGCTAACAGCGTCGGAATGGTCGCCGCGCCCTGAATCAGGTCGTCGTAGGCGGGTTTTGCAGCGTAAGGGCCTGACTGGCCGTAGCCGAAGGCGCCGACATAGACGAGGGCGGGATTGATCGCGGCAACCGTCTCGTAGTCGAGGCCGAGCCGCGCCATCGCCTGCGGGCGCACATTGTAGACCAGCGCGTTGGCACGCTTGGCCAGCCGCAGCAGCGTGTCGCGACCTTCCGTCTTCTTGAGGTCGAGCACGATGCTCCGCTTGCCGCGATTGGCATTGTGGAACATCCCGCCCATGCCGGGCGTGCGGCCGGGGCCGATCTGGCGAACGATGTCGCCCTCGGGACTTTCGACCTTGATGACGTCGGCGCCCATGTCCGCCAGCACCTGGGTGCCGTAGGGGCCCATCAGCACCGAGGTCAGGTCGAGAACGGTGAAGCCGGCGAGCGGTCCCATGGGCCCTCTTGGGATGAATTCATATCCGTGGAGTTAGAGTTCATAAAAGTTCAGTGTCAATTCGACGTCGTCAGCCAGACGCGCATGGCCCCATGCATAGTTCATATACTTGACAGATAAATTCACATATATGTACATTTTCCTCAAGCAAGAATTGGAGCGAGGACCGGGCGGTGCTGCAGCGTTTCGCTGCCGCCTTCCGTTTGGGGACGCGTCAGGGAGAACAAGATGAAGACGAAACTGGTCTGGGCCGCCGCGGCGTTCGCACTCTCGCTGCCGGTCTCGACGCTTCAGGCGCAGGCACTGGAGCTGAAGGTCGCCGATAGCTTCCCCGCCGGTCACTATCTCGTCCGCCTGATGCTCAAGCCCTGGATGGACGACGTCACCAAGCGCACCAACGGCGCGGTGACCTTCACCTATTATCCGAACCAGCAGATCGGCAAAGCGGCCGACATGCTGCGTCTAACCCAGTCCGGCGTGGTCGACATCGGCTACATCGGGCCGTCCTATGTCTCCGACAAGATGCCGCTCTCGGAAGTCGCGCAACTGCCGGGGGCCTTTGAGACGAGTTGCCAGGGTACGCTCGCCTATTGGAAGACCGCGCGCGAAGGCGTTCTGGCCAAGCAGGAATATGCGCCCAACAAGATCAAGCTGCTGTTCGAGGTGGTGCTGCCGCCCTATCAGGTGTGGACCGCGAAAGCCAAGGTCGACGCGACCAAGGACATGCAGGGCCTGAAGCTGCGTACCACGGGCGGCGCGCAGGATCTGACATTGCGTGCGCTCGGCGCGGTGCCGGTGCGCATGGCCGCACCCGATGCCTATGAATCGCTGTCGCGCGGCACGATGGACGGCCTGCTGTTCCCGATGGAGAGCGTCGTGGCCTATGGCCTGGACAAGCTGGTCAAGCACGCCACCGAAGGCGTCAGCTTCGGCAGCTTCATCGTCGCCTATTCCATCAACCAGTCGGTCTGGGACAAGCTGCCCGACGACGTGAAGAAGGCGATGAACGAGGCGTCCGAGGCGATCGAGCCGACCGCTTGCGCGCAGGTCGACAAGGAGACGGAGACCACCAAGAAGCACCTTCAGGATCAGGGTGTCAGCTTCGATCCGCTGCCGGAGGCGACCCGAACCGAGATGAAGGACAAGCTCAAGGGCGTCGGCAAGGAATGGGCGAGCGGGCTCGACAGCCGCGGCAAGCAGGCATCCGCCGCGCTGAAGGAGTTCGAAGATTTGCTCGCCGCCGGCGGCAAGTAAAGCGGCAAGTCATCCGACAAAGAAGGAGGTGCCAGAGGTGATCAAGCGAGCGGGAGATGTGCTCGGCGCGCTGGAACGCGCGCTGACGGTGATCGCGGTGGTGTTCCTGTTCGTGATCATGCTGCTGGTGGTGACCGACGTGTTCATGCGCTACGTGCTGAACCGTCCGTTTGCCTTCACCTATGATCTGATCGGGCTTTATCTGCTGGCCGGCGTGTTCTTCTTCACGCTGTCCGACGGCTTGCGCGAGCATGCGCATGTCGGCGTCGACATCCTGCTCTCGCGCTTCTCGCCGGCGGGCCGGCGGCTGTCCGAGATCATCACCGCGCTCGCCGGCCTGGTCGTGTTCGTCCTGATCTGCAAGGTCGGGTTCGAGCGCGCGCTGGAGAATTACGAGCAGCACGACGTGCTGGCCGGCGCGATTGCCTGGCCGACCTGGATCTCGGCGGCGCTGGTGCCGTTCGGCTGCGGCGTGCTGGTGCTGCGGCTGACGCTTCAGTTCGTCGGCAATGTGCTGAGCCTCGTCAGCGGGCGTGACCTTTATCCGCTGCCGCCGGTGACCGGCGTCGGTGAAGCGCGCAGCTTCGAGTAACGGGCGATATCCATGACACCTTTCATCGTTCTCGCCCTGCTGTTCGGCCTGCTCGCGCTTGGCACGCCCGTCGGCTTCGCCATGGCCTTTTCCGGCTCGGTCGGCCTCGTCATGGTCGGCGGATGGTCGACGCTGTTCGGCATATTGCAGACCGCGCCGCTCTCGACGGTGTCGTCCTATGAGCTGATCACCATCCCGATGTTCCTCCTCATGGCGGACCTCGTGCTGCTCTCGGGCGTCGCGGACGATCTGTTCAAGACGGCGTCGGCCTGGGTCGGCCGCATTCCCGGCGGGCTCGGCATGGCGACCGCGCTCGCCGGCGCCGGTTTCGGCGCGATCTGCGGCACCTCGACGGCCTCGGCCGCGACGCTGTCCTCGACCAGCCTGCCGGCGATGATCCGCCAGGGCTACGAGCCGAAGATGGCCGCGGGCGTCGTCGCGATCTCGGGCACGCTGTCGATGCTGCTGCCGACCAGCGTTGCGCTCGTCATCTTCGGCCTGCTGGCCGAGGTCAACATCGGCAAGCTGCTGATCAGCGGTATCATCCCCGCGATCCTCGTCACCATCACCATCATGGCCACGATCTACTTCCTGGTCTGGCAGGATCCCTCGCGCGCGCCAGCCGCGAAATCGGTGCCGTGGCGCGAGAAATTCGCGCTGCTGTGGCAGGTCTCGCCGATGGTGGTGCTGTTCTCGATCGTCACAGGCACGATCTATCTCGGCGTCGCCACGCCGACGGAAGCTTCCGCCTTCGGCGCGTTCGGCGCCTTCCTGCTCGCGATCGTCAAGGGCAAGATCACGCCGTCCTCACTCTATCACACGCTGCTGCGCGCCTGCCACGGCACCTGCATGATCATCATGATCCTGGTCGGTGCCTCGATCTTCGGCTATTTCTTCACGCTCACCCACGTGACGCAGGACCTCGTCGCCTGGATCGGGTCGCTGCCGGCCTCGCGCTGGGTCATCATCACGCTGATCCTGTGCGGCTATATCGTGCTCGGCTCGTTCATGGACCAGATCGCGATCCTGGTGCTGACCGTGCCGATCGTGCTGCCGCTGATCAAGACGCTCGGCTTCGACCCGATCTGGTTCGGCGTCATCAAGATCGTCACCGCCGAGGTCGGCATGATCACGCCGCCGGTCGGGCTGAACTGCTTCATCGTCGCCCGCTATGCCAAGCGCCCGGTGGCCGAGGTGTTTCACGGCACCTTCCCGCATTTCATCGCGCACCTGATCGCAATCGCGATCCTGGTGGCGTTTCCCTCTATCATCCTCTGGCTGCCCTCGCAGATGGGGCGCTAGGATCGGAGCCCGGCTCCCAAGAAGGAGATCAAGACCATGGATTTCGCGCTCACCGATCAGCAGGAAGCCATTCGCGACGCCATCGCCAAGATCTGCGAAGGCTTTCCCGATGCCTATTGGCTGAAGAAAGACCACGACGGCGGCTTCCCGCATGACTTTCACAAGGCGCTGGCGGATGCCGGCTGGCTCGGCATCTGCGTGCCGGAAGAATATGGCGGCTCCGGGCTCGGCATCACCGAAGCCGCGATCATGATGCGCACCATCGCGGAATCCGGCGCCGGCATGTCCGGCGCCTCCGCAGTGCACATCAACGTGTTCGGTCTCAATCCCGTCGTTGTGTTCGGCACGGAAGAACAGCGCAAGCGCATGCTGCCGCCGATGGTCGAGGGCCGCGAGAAGGCGTGCTTCGCCGTCACCGAGCCCAACACCGGCCTCAATACCACGCAACTGAAGACCCGCGCAGTCGCCAAGAACGACCGCTACATCGTCAACGGCCAGAAGGTCTGGATCTCGACCGCGCAGGTCGCGCACAAGATCCTGCTGCTGGCGCGCACCACGCCGCTAGAGGAGGTGCGCTCGCCGACCCATGGCCTCAGCCTGTTCTACACCGATTTCGACCGCAACAGGATCAAGGTCCACGAGATCGAGAAGATGGGCCGCAAGATCGTCGATTCCAACGAGCTGTTCTTCGAGGACTTTGAAATTCCGATGGAGGACCGCATCGGCGAAGAGGGCAAGGGCTTTCAGTACATCCTCGAAGGCATGAACCCCGAGCGCATCCTGATCGCGGCGGAAGCCGTCGGTCTGGGCAAGCTAGCGCTGTCGCGCGCGACCGAATACGCCAAGACGCGCGTTGTCTTCAATCGTCCGATCGGCAAGAACCAGGGCATCCAGCATCCGCTCGCGGTGAACTGGGTCGAGCTCGAGGCGGCCTGGCTGATGGTGATGCAGGCGGCCTGGCAGTATGACAAGGGCTTGCCCTGCGGCGCCGGCGCGAATGCCGCGAAATACTTTGCAGGCGAAGCCGGCTACCATGCCTGCGAGCAGGCCGTGATGACCCATGGCGGCTTTGGGTACGCCAAGGAATTCCATGTCGAGCGCTATTTGCGCGAAGTGCTGATCCCGCGCATCGCGCCGGTCAGCCCGCAGCTCGCGCTCAGCTTCATTGCGGAAAAGGTGCTCGGGCTCGCGAAGTCTTACTAGGCTGGGGGCTCGGGGAGGATTGCCATGAACCTCGCTCACCATCTCCTGCGCGCTGCCAAGGCTGACGCGTCCGCGCCAGCCTTGCTCAAGGGACTTACGCCGGTCGCGGACTACGGCCGGCTCGCCGCGACCGTGGCCTCGCTGGCCGCATCACTGCAGCAGCGCTTTGGCCTCGGCAAGGGCGACCGCGTCGCGCTGCTGATGAAGAACGTGCCCGACTATGTCGCCTGCCTCTATGCCTGCTGGCATGCCGGTCTCGTCGCCGTTCCCATCAACGCAAAGCTTCATCCGCGCGAGGTCGCCTTCATTCTCGACAACTCCGGCGCTGCGGTCATGTTCGTGACCGAGGACATGGCAAGTGTCGCGTCGGAAGCGCTGGCACTCGGCACGGCGAAGCCGCGCGTGATCGAGATCGGATCGGCCGAACATCTCGGTATGGAGAAGGCCGATGGCATCGCCATCGCCGATGTCGCCATCACCGATCCCGCCTGGATCTTCTACACCAGCGGCACCACCGGCCGCCCCAAGGGCGCCGTGCTGAGCCATCGCAACTTGCTTGCGATGTCGCTGAACTATCTGGCGGAGATCAATCCGATTGTGCCTGGGGAGGCGCTGCTGCATGCAGCCCCAATGTCGCACGGCTCCGGTCTCTACATGGTGCCGCACGTGCTCGGCATGGGCGCGCAGATTGTTCCGGAGAGCGGCCGCTTCGAGCCGGACGAAATTCTCGAGCTGACGACGAAGCGCGAGAACATCTCCTTCTTCGCCGCGCCGACCATGGTGCGGCGCCTGACGGTGGCCGCGAAAGCGGCGGGCGCGACCGCGCCAGGGCTGAAGACCATCATCTATGGCGGCGGCCCGATGTACGTGGCTGATTGCAAGGCCGCGCTTGCGGTGTTCGGACCGAAGCTCGCGCAGATCTACGGTCAGGGCGAGACGCCGATGACCATCACGTATTTGCCGAAGAGCATGCATGTCGACGCCGGCCATCCGCGCTACGAAGCGCGTCTCGCCTCGGTCGGCATCGCGCAAGGCGTGGTGCAGGTGCGTACCGTGGACGAAGCGGGCCGGGACGTTGCGCCTGACGAGATCGGCGAGATCATCGTGCGCGGCGATACCGTGATGTCCGGCTACTGGCAGAATCCGGATGCGACCGCGAGCACGCTGCGCGACGGCTGGCTCTATACCGGCGACATGGGCGCCTTCGATGCGGATGGCTTCCTGACGCTGAAGGACCGCTCCAAGGACGTCATCATCTCCGGCGGCACCAACATCTATCCGCGCGAGGTCGAGGAGGTCTTGCTGCGGCACGAAGCCGTCGCCGAAGTCTCGGTGATCGGCCGGCCGCATCCGGAATGGGGCGAGGAGGTCGTGGCCGTTGTCGTTCCCGTTGCAGGCAAGGCGGTGACGCGGGAGGAGCTCGACCAGATGTGCAGCGCCTGGATCGCGCGCTTCAAGCGTCCCAAGCATTACTACCTCACCGCTGAGTTGCCCAAGAACAGCTACGGCAAGATCGTGAAGACGGAGCTGCGCACGCTGCTCGGCGATGCCTCCGCGCGCCTCACCCCGATGGGCTGAGGCGGCAATGTCCGGGAACACGCCGCCGATCGATTTTTCCGGCTTGATCCGGGAAGGCGATCTCGTGGTGTGCGGGCAGGCGACGGCGGAGCCCGTCACCCTGACCGAGGCGCTGATGACGCAGGCGGCGCAGCTTCCGCCGTTTCGCATGATGATCGGGCCGGTGTTCTCGGAGACGTTTTCCGTGGCATGCGCTCCTCACGTGTCGTTCCAGAGCTATGGCGTGATCGGCAATGCGCGGCGGCTTGCCAGGTCCGGACGGCTCGATGTGATCCCGAGCAACTACAGCGCCTTCTGCGCCGACTTCGCCGCGCGTCGCCACAGGGCCGATGTCGTCCTGGTGCAGCTTGCGGAGGCAAAGAGAAGGCTCAGTGCCAGCCTCTCCAACGACTATGTCATCGATGCCGCGCGCGGCGCACGCCTCGTCATCGCCGAGATCAATCCGGATGCGCCCTTCACGTTCGGTGAGGAATGGCCGGAAGATGTGCCGATCCATATGCGCGTCGCTGCCCGCCGTCCGCCGGTCGAACTGGCTTCGACGCCGCTCGATGACGTCTCTCGGCAGATCGCGTCCCATGCCGCGAGCCTGATCGCCGACGGCAGCACACTCCAGTTCGGCGTCGGCCGCATCCCGGACGCGATACTTACCTCGCTCTCGCACGCACGCAATCTCGGCATCCATTCCGGCCTGATCAACGACGCGGTCGTCGATCTGATCGAGCGCGGCGCGGTAACGAATGAGGAGAAGGGCATCGATGCCGGGATCACCGTCACCAACCAGGTGATCGGCACGCAGCGCCTCTATCGCTTCGTGCACGAGAACAAGGCGGTGGCCGTGCGGCCGACGTCATACACGCACGGTCAAGGCGTGCTGGCGCGGATCAACCGGCTGGTCGCGATCAACTCGGCGCTTCAGGTTGGGCTCGACGGCAGCGTCAATTCCGAGACGCTGAATGGTGTTCACGTCGGCGCGATCGGCGGGCAGCTCGATTTCGTGCGCGGCGCCAATGCGTCGTCCGGGGGCAGGGCGATCATCGCGCTGCCGGCGACGGCGTCGGGCGGGTCCAGCCGCATCGTCGCCAATGTCGAGACCGTGACGACGCCCCGCGCCGATGTCGATGCCGTCGTCACCGAATGGGGCGTTGCGGAGCTGCGCGGCTGCGGCCTCGCCGAGCGGGCGCGCCGCATGATCGCGATTGCCGCGCCAGAGCACCGCGACGCGCTGTCGGCGCAACTTCGCCGGCCCTCCGGCTAGCTCAGTTCATCATCGCAAGCGTCGGGCGCTGGTTCTCGCCGGCCCCGATGATTGCAGGAATATCCGTCGTCTCGCCGGCGATCATGCCCGACATCTGCCAGAACAGGTGCGCAAGGCGGGAGAACACCAGCCGCTCGCGCTCGGCAGGGACGGTGCCGTCAGGGATCGTCACCGTCTCCAGGCCGACGACCTTCTTGAAGTCCGGCCAGATCGTCATCGACTGCGCGATCACCGAATAGCAGCGCGGATCCTCGTCGCTGTCGTCGGGCGCCGGCGGCAAACCCGGATATTGCGTCGGCGCGGCGTAGAACTTGTAGGCGCCATAGCCGAGCCGGAGCAGGAATTTCTCGGGGACAGCGACGTCGGCGGCAAAGGACACTAGCCTCGCCTCGCTCAGCACGTCCGCTTCGATCGCGCCGAGGTCCGCTGCGCGCAGCGCGGAGCAGAAGACGAGATCGCGATTGTGCTCGCGGAGCAGGTTGGCCAGCGGCTGCTGCTGTTGCACGGTATCGGTGAGCAGGATGATGGTCTTGAGCATCGTCTGATATCCGTCAGGGGAAGAGATGGCGGGCGGTCATGACCGCTTGGTCGGCAGCGTGGGCGGCGAAGAAATCGTTGGCGATGCGCTGTCCCGGTGCGATCTCCAGGATGCGGTAGCGCGCGAGGGCAGCGGCTTCGCGCGCGACGCCGACATCGTCCTGCCAGGCACAGAGCGACAGCTCCAGCCGGCCGTAGCCGCCGCAATCGGCGGCATAGGCACCAGTCACGGCTTCCACGGTTGCAGCCACCGCGCCCGCGTCGCTGGTCGAGACGTCGCGCAGGATCACGGCGATGCCGTCGCCGGTCTCGGCTTTCGACGTCATCACGATGAAGGCATCGCGGGGGCCGGTGCGGCCGGCACGACGGGCCGTGCGCGCGATGCCGGCAAAGCCGGGATCGGGACCGAGCTCCAGTGTCGTGGTCTGCTGGTCATGCAGGATCGTGGCGCGCATCGCGCCGAGGTCGCCTTTCAGCGAATGATATGAGCGGGGGAGCCACACCGTATCGAGCGGCAGCTGCGAGGAGGTCAGGCTCCAGGCCTGGTCGAGCAGATAGCCCTCCCAGATCGCAGGATAGGACGCGGCGAGCTGCTGCCAGGCGCGCAGCAGCATTTCGGCGGCCTCGGTGCGGCCGAGATAGAGCGTGCGCGCCGACATCTCCCAGCGATTCCATTTGTGGAGCGCGACGTCGCAGCCGAGGAAGGACGGCAGCAGCGGCGCCTCGCGCAACACCGCGCCGACCTCGACGAACAGCAGCGGCTCGCGATACTTGTTCCACATCCGCATCATGAACTCCGCCTTCTCGAAGCAGAGGATGCGGTCGCCGAGCTGGGTATCGATCGGCTCGATGTGGCAGGTGAGATCAAAGCGCTCGAGCGAGTGCCGGAGCGCGAAGGCCGCAGTCGCATCGCCCCCGCGCGGATAGCAGGAGACGATCCGCGGGCGGACCGTGGACGTGTCGGCTGCGGTGAGGAATTTCGACCAGCCGATGCCGCCCCACCACATCTCGTGAGGGCCGTCCGCGCCGCAGGGGCCGACGGTGCCGAATTCGGTCAGCTTGGACTTGAGGAAATCGAAGCCGGGATTCTCGCTTCTGGGAATGACGACGGCGCAGCCGGGGGTGAGCGAGCGGTAGAGCAACTCGGCGGCCGCCCCGCTCAGAGGCTCCTTGAGGATGATGACGCCGTTCCGCCGGCCCTCGCTGAAACCATCGAGCATCGGCGCACCGTACTGCTCGACCAGCCAGCCCAGACGGTCGCGCTGGATCGGACCGAGCCTGACACCGCCGGATTGCAGCAGCCGATCAAGGTTTTCAAGCGTCCCGTCCGTCAATTCCCTGCCCCCTCGCGCCAGCCTTGGACTTCAACGTCCGGGGCGGCGCGATCAGGCGCATTATTTGGGGCCGGCGCCGAGCACGGTGATCGCGACGGTATAGATCGCGATCTCCTGCGTCATCGGCGCTACCGGGATCAGCAGGCAGCCGTTGTCGGTTTCAGCGCGATAATGGCTGCCGGTCCGCTGCAGACCGGCGAAGATCAGGCTGTCATCGGCAAGGCCGGTGACGTCCTGGCTCTCGGCGGCGTCGCGAACGTCATCGCCCTGCTGCACGGTCACGCCATGAATGAGGCCCTCAGGGGCGAATTTCGCCAGCGGCAGCGCGATCGTGGCGACCGCCATGGTCCGCGACAGGGGAATACGCAGGCGCAGCTCGCCGAGGCCATTGCGATAAACGGTGATAGGCTCCAGCGTCGCATCGCCGCCGGCACGGAACAGTCCAACCTGAACGGGGCCGCAGGGCCGTTCCTCAAAGACGTCGGCGGGCAGACGGTTGGCGCCGAACAGCACATAGAGATAGCCGTGGGAGGGCGATAGGCCGGCAAAACTGCCGGCGAGCCACATCGGCGGCGCGGCGGCGGTGCAGGCAGCCGAGAGCCCACGGGCGGTGATCTGGTCGCGCACGAATCGTTCGTCGCGCAACAGCGCGAGCGCGTGGGTGCCGAGATTGACATCGTGCTTCAATGTGCCGAGCAGCGCCAGCTCGTCATGGTCAGGCAGCAGCAGAAGCCGCGCCAGCGTCGCCGCGCACCAGCGCGCGGCGACATCGGGCGCAGCATAGGGAGCAAGGCCATAGTCGCGCGCGACGTCGTCCGCGCTCGCCGCAAAGGCGAGCGCGCCGGCCTGGATCTCCGCGGCCAACGCCAGTTGCTCCGCAGGACGTGGATTGATCTCGCGCAACACTGCGCCGCCGTCGTAGTCCCGCACCGAGCCGTCGGCGGAGCAGCAGGCCTGCTCCAGCAGCGCGACGTTGCGGATCAGCATGCGCTTGACATGGGGCGTGACCACCAGGTCGGACGAAGCCTGCCGCGCTGTCCTGCTCGGCTATGTCGTCGAAGGTGTCGTCCAGCGACATCAGATAGGCGCCGTGGAGGCGGATATCGATGCCTTCCAGGTCGAAGACGCGGCGCAGCGCCTTCTGCACGCTGCCGGAATAGCCGACATCGGCGAGGACGAGGTCGGTACAGTCGTCGAACCCGGGGATGGCATGGCGCAGATAAGCCAGCAGCCGGGCGCGCAAGCCTGCGGCGAGCTCGACGATTTCAGCTGGGTCCATCAGTTCGGGAAGCGCCTCGGCGAGCGCGTCGCCGGAGACGATGCCGCCAGGAAAGCCGGCAAAGAAGGTCGCGACCTTTGGCGGCATGATCTTCACCATGTCGCCAAAGGTCGGCGCGTCGATCTTGAACACCTTGCTGAGGAGATCGACCAGCGGCTGCATCGTATCGGCCGAGGCGATCAGGCTGACGCGGCGATTGATCTCGACATAGGCCGCCGTCTCGCCGTGCAGGTTCTGCCAGACCCGGTGCGACAGAAAACCGTCGCGGCCGAGAAAGCCGAGGGCAACCTTCCGGCCGGCGCCGGCTGCTTCTTCGCAGCGCCGCGTCACGAAGGCGTCGAACGCGGCCATCACCGGACCGAGCACGGTCAGCCCGAGGTTGAACGCCGCAGACTTCTCGGCGCTCCGCGCGGCGACCATGCGCCGCAACGTGCGCGCGCCGTGATCGAGTCGCGATGGCGAACCCGCGCACAGCAGCCCGAACAGTGCCGTCTCGCGCTGGAACGTCGAGGCCAGCTGCGCGCTCGCCTGCGGATAGTAGCGCGGGCGAATGCCGTGGCGCTTCGCGCCCTTGATATCGGCCTTTTCATTGTCGCCGACGTGAAAGGAGGAGCCGGCATCGATGCCCTGCTCGGAGAGATATGTGGCGAACAGGGCTTCGCTCTTGCCGCTGCCGTGATCGCAGGACGCATAGAGGAAGTCCCATGTCAGCTCGGGACGGCAGGCGCGCAGCAGCCGTGCCAGCCGCTCGGAATCCCAATAGGTATCGGAGATGAATCCGACGCGATAGCCGGCGCGTTTCATGTCCGAATATTGCCGAAGCATGTCCGGATTGACGCGACAGAGCTCGAGCTCGGCCGCGAACTCCGATTCGACGAGGTCGCTCAGATCGCGGCGCGTGAGACCGAACAGATTGAACGGAAAGAACGAATAGATGTCCTCGATGTGAACTTCGACCGCGCCGCGCTTGTCCTTCGCGGCCCTGCGTGCGCGCCCTTCGGCCTGGATGCGATGCTGAACGAAACTGACGGAAACATTCGGACAAGTTCTTGAAATGCCCGAGAGCTCGTAAGTCCTTTCAAATACACCATCTGGCGTCGTGCAGGCGCGAACCAGAAATGTATCGAAAACATCGAACGACCAAGCAGAAACAATTTGGGCGCGGCGCGCTGCGCCGGTCGTTGCGATCGTCATGCGGCAATTCCCCGTCCAACATGTCGATTAACGTGCGCATTTGACGAGTCAGGCGCTACACGCGCAAAAAAAGTTCACGCGCGATTCAAAAACGCATTCGCCGCGACTGACAGATTCAAAAAAATCGCTAGGTTCGAAAAAGGTGATTCGGAAAAAATTGCCGAGTGCGGAAGTCGTCTCGCGTTCATTCACACTCGGAAACAATCGCATCTTCATGCGCTGTGCGCGTGTCGCGTTCGATCGCCTAGTGCCGCGTAATGTCAGCGTTTTCTCTCCACGACATCTGTTCAGGATGGATGATCCGCCATGGCGCGAGACGATGTGATGATTGCAGGTTTGATGCGCGAGATGATCGCGCAGTCGGCAATTATTGCCCGACACTCGGCAAAAACGACCGGCTAACATCTTGAAAAATAACGAAAAGTCTTCGCCTGGATTGTTTTGGTGGCCCGTTCAACGCCTGGAAGCCGTGTGGCATGTGCGCCTCCGGCATTGCGGGTTGGAGGTTGCGGGATGAGTTACGCTGCTGATGTCTGGGCTCCCGCCGAGGCCGAGATCACGACGACGGCGCCGGTCGATGCGATCGTGCAGGTCGCGCCGTCGGTGCCGCTCGCGCCGGACAGCGTGCCCGCTGCCGACGATGTCGTCTTCGATGAAGACAGCGAACTCCTCGACAGGCTCGCTGCCGACGACGAGGCGGCGTTCCGCATGCTGGTCGAGCGTCATATCGATCGCGCCTATGCGATCGCCCTGCGCATCGTCGGCAACGCGGCGGATGCCGAAGACGTAGTGCAGGACACCATGCTCAAGGTCTGGAGCCATCGCGGTCGCTGGCAGCACGGCCGCGCCAAGTTCTCGACCTGGCTCTACCGCGTCATCTCCAACCGCTGCATCGACATCAGGCGCAAGCCGCGCAACGAGAATGTCGAGACGGTGCCGGAAGTCGCCGACGGTCAGCCCGGCGCCGTCGAGATCATCGAGCGCAACGAGCTGAACGGCATGCTGGAGCTCGCGATGCAGCGCCTGCCCGAGCAGCAGCGCATCGCGGTGATCTTCTCCTACCACGAGAACATGAGCAACGGCGAGATCGCCAGGTGATGGACACCACGGTCGCCGCGGTGGAGTCGCTGCTCAAGCGTGGACGTCAGCAGCTCCGCCAACTGCTGCGCAAGCACGAACGCGACATCCGCACCGCGTTTACCGATTGCTAACCATAAAATTCGCCTCGCAGGAATTTTCGCGCCTGATCTCTCTGCGCTCCGCCGTTTGAGCGAACGGACGGGGCTGCGGTCCGCGTCGTCGTAAGTCGATTTCAACGATGCGGCACGCTTGCCCATCAGCACAGGAGCTTCCAATGCCCGCAATTAATACCAATACAGCCGCCAACGCCGCGGTCCGGTACCTCAACATCAACTCCTCGCAGGAAACCAGCTCGCTCTCGAAACTGTCGAGCGGCTCGCGCATCACCTCCGCGTCCGACGACGCTGCCGGCCTTGCGATCTCGACCCGCATCTCCTCGGACGTCACCACGCTGCAGCAGGCCGCGACCAACGCCTCGCAGGCGACCGCGATCCTGCAGACCGCGGACGGCGGCGCCTCGAACATCTCCGACATTCTGGCCCGCATGAAGTCGCTGGCTTCCGAGTCCGCGTCGGGCACCACGACCGATTCCAGCCGTGCCTACATCAACTCGGAATTCACGCAGCTCACGAGCGAAATCGATTCGATCGCCTCCGGCACACGTTATTCCAGCCAGAGCCTGCTCGACGGCTCCAGCGTGTTCGCCTCGGGCGTCTCGGTGCTGGTCGGCTCGTCCGGTTCGGACACCATCACTATCACGCTCACCAGCCTCACCGCATCCTCGCTCGGCGTCTCCTCGCTGGACGTCAGCACGCTGTCGGATGCGACCTCGGCGCTGACCACGCTCGACACGGCGATCGACACGGTTTCCGCGGCCCGCGCCAGCATCGGCGCCCAGGAATCGCGCTTCAACTTCAGCGCCGACTCGATCTCGACCCAGACCCAGAACCTGCAGTCCGCGAATTCGGCGATCAAGGACGTCGACATCGCGGCCGAGCAGTCCAAGCTGTCTTCGGCGGAAGTGAAGACCCAGGCCGCCGTCTCCGCTCTCGCCGCGGCGAACCAGATGCCGCAGTACCTGCTCAAGCTGCTGGGCTGATGATGATCCGAGCGGGCCGGCGTGACGCCGGCCCGCTCCCTGCCAGGGGATAGTCAGGCAAAGTGACCAGCGTCAGCTCGACCAGCAGCAGCACAAGTTCCGGCGTCACCGTCACCACCAGCGGGACGACCAATTCGAGCAGCATCGACTGGTCCGCGCTGATCCAGTCCGCCGTCGACGCGAAGACCGCGCAGGCGGACACGATCTCGACCACGATCACGAGCAACGAGGCCAAGATCGCGGCCTATCAGACGCTGCAGACCGATCTGCAGACGCTGTATTCGGGCCTGTCGTCGCTTTCGACCGCGGTGGTCAACTCGCTCTCCACCAGCGCGTTCGCGACGCGCGCGGCGAGCATCAGCTCGACCGGCGATGTCAGCGCCTCCTCGGCGCTGTCCATGACGATCAAGAACGGGGCTGCGGTCGGCGACCACACGCTGACGATCAGTCAGCTCGCGACCGCACACAAGGTGTCCGGCACCGCGCAATCGAGCCAGACCGACGAGCTCGGCTATTCCGGCACGTTTTCGATCGGCCTTTCGGGCGGTGCTACATCCGACATCACCGTCACCAGCACGATGTCGCTGCAGGACGTCGTCGATGCCATCAATGCCCAGACCTCGACGACCAATGTCCAGGCTTCCATCGTGCAGGTGTCCAGCACGTCGTACCAGATGGTGCTGACCGGCACCGAGGACGCCGCTGACATCACCTATTCCAGCACGTCTGGCGACGACATCATGAACGAGCTCGGCGTAACCGACAGCTCAGGGACCTTCACCAACGTCATCCAGGAGGCGCAGTCGGCCGAATTCACGCTCGACGGCATCGCGATGACCCGCGACACCAACGACATCTCCGACGTCCTGAGCGGGGTCACCTTCAGCCTGCTCCAGGCGACGCCGGATGGAACTTCGCTGAACATCAGCATCGAGACCGACACCAGCCAGATCGAATCGGCGCTGCAGACGTTCGTCACCAACTACAATGCCTTTCGCGACGAGGTCATCGCCCAACAGGCGACCGCGACCGACGGCACGGCGGACTCGAGCGCGGTGCTGTTCGGCGACGGCACGATGCGCAACATCATGGATGCGCTCCAGAATGCCCTGAACAGCACCGTGGGCGACATGACCATGGCCGATCTCGGCCTGTCCTTCAACGAGAAGAACGAGCTCGAGCTCGACACCTCGACGCTGTCGGAGATCCTGAGCACCAATCTGAGCGGCGTGACCAAGCTGCTGTCGGCGCAGACCACGACGTCATCGAGCCAGCTCAGCGTCGTCAACACCGGGACGTCGCCGCAATCCTTCACCCTGGATCTCACCGTCGATTCCGACGGCAATCTCACCTCGGCCTCGGTCGGGGGCGATTCCTCGCTGTTCACGGTGAGCGGCACCACGATCATCGGCGCCGCCGGCTCGATCTATGCCGGCATGGCCTTCACCTATAGCGGCTCGACCTCGCAGTCGATCACGGTGACCTCGACCACCGGGATCGCATCGCAGATCTATCAGGTCGCGAAGAACTATTCGTCGTCATCCGGCGCGCTGCAAACGCAGATCACCAGCCTGACGAACCGCGACGACGAGCTTCAGCAGAAGGTCGACGACATCAACAGCGCGGCCTCGACGCTGCAGTCGCAGCTTCAGACGCAATACGCGAAGTACCAGGCCGCGATCGAGAGTGCCAACAGCACGCTCGATTATCTCAAGGCCCTGCTCAATTCCAGCTCGAGTGATTGATGATGCATAATCCGATGGCGTACATGGCCAACCAGGCCTATCGGGGAACGGCAACGACCGTGCCGCCGCTCAAGGCGGTCGCGATGCTGCTTGGCGGCACGATCACGTTTCTGCAGAAATCGCTGGCCGCCCAGGAGGCAAAGCGCTTCGAGGAGGGACACGACTACCTGATGAGGGCGACCGCGATCCTGCGCGGGCTCAGCCACAACCTCGATTTCACGAGGGGCGGTGACGTGGCGGAGCGACTGTTCCAGACCTACAACGCGATGATCCTGGCGAACCTCAAGGCCTATGGCCGTCCGCACGCCCGCCAAAATTTCGGCCGCATCATCGCCGGGCTGACCGAGCTGCGGGAGGCCTGGGAGTTCGTCGACGGGACCGTGCGGAACGGCAAGCCGGGCCCAGCCGATTCGGCTCGCAGGGGCTGAAGACGCCTGCTCCTCCGCGAGGTGGGGAGGCAGGTCGCGGACGGTCGGCCGTTTCCACCGCTTTCCGTAGTGCTGCGGCCGCTTTTGACGCCTGAAGCCGTTGAAATCCGGTTTCCGCCGCGCGTGCAATGCTTTATGACGGGCCTGACCGAGGCGGGACCGGCGGGCGATGGACGTCACCGAGTTTGAGGAACTGATCGATCGGCTGGGCGAGGATCTCTCCCTCTGGCCCGACGACCGACGTTTGCCCGCCGAAGCGCTGCTGGCGCAATCTCCCGCCGCGCAGGCCGTGCTGGACGAAGCGCGCGCGTTGCGCCAGGCGCTCGCAGCGCCCCCGGTCCGCGCGCCCAAGGGCCTCGCCGACCGCATCGTCGTCGCCGCCGCGAAAATGAAAGGCGACACCGCCGAGCCGCGCACGGAAGGCGAGACGGCGGAGAGCTGAGCGGCTCTTTCTGGCATCGTCGCTTCCTTCACCTCGCCCCGCTTGCGGGGAGAGGTCGGATCGCATCGAAGATACGAAGCGGGTGAGGGGGACTCTCCGCGAGTCCTTGGGTTGATACGCTCGACGCTCCATCCACACCGTCATTGCGAGCGCTGCAATCCAGAATATTTCCACGGAGGGACGCTGGATTGCTTCGCTGCGCTCGCAATGACGAGGAGGAGGGAGCGCGTATCTCTGACATGCGCCGCGTGGCTGCCGCAACAATCGATCGCAACCTCACTACGCTTCTAATTCGCATGCGGCAGATTTTGCCGTGTCGAAAACCATTTCCACACACGCGAATCCTCGCCTGAATCCGCGCGCCCACGCGTTTCATCAGCACACAGATTTCAAGCGCAGCCGGCCGGCATCCGGTCGCAAGCAGCGCAGGAAAGTCGGAGTTTCTGATGACCGTTTCCGCCGTAAGTTCTGCGACGACCGCGACCACGACGACGTCATCGTCATCGAGCACGTCGTCGAGTTCGTCGCTCACCTCCAGCGATTTCCTCAGCCTGCTGGTCAGCGAGCTCCAGAACCAGGATCCGCTGAACGCGACCTCGACCACCGACTTCATCAATCAGCTCACCTCCTACGCCAATTTCACCCAGCAGCAGTCGATCAACTCCAACATGTCCTCGCTCGCGAGCTCGTTCTCGAGCCTCGTGACGCTCAACTCGGTGAACTATATCGGCCACACCGTCGAGGCGAAGACCGATACGTCAACCCTCAGCAACGGCTCAGCGACGTTCGGCTATTCGCTGTCCTCGGCCGCTTCGAACGTCTCGATCAGCATCTCGGATTCGTCCGGCAACGTCGTCTACACCGGCACCGGTACGGGAAGCTCGGGTTCGAACACCTTCACCTGGGACGGCAAGGATTCGGACGGCGGCAAGTACACCATCTCGGTGACCGCGACTGACAGTGCCGGCAACTCGGTCCTCAATTACACGACCGTCACCGGCACGGTGACCGGCATCGACACCTCGACGTCCACGCCCTCGCTCACGGTGAACGGCGTCGCCGTCAGCGCCGCCAACATCCTCGGCGTCACGTCCTGATCTCACCGCCTGCTTTTCTCGGAGTTTCATCATGAGTCTCACCGGTGCATTGTCCTCGGCGATCTCGGCGCTCGGCGCGCAGAGCCAGTCCCTGTCGATGATCAGCGACAACATCGCCAACTCCGATACGACCGGTTACAAGACGACGTCGGCGATGTTTGACGCGCTGGTGACGGCTTCGAGCAACACCACCTCCTACGCATCGGGCGGCGTCACCGTCTCGGGCCGCTCCAACATTACCCAGCAGGGCCTGCTGGCCGCGACGTCCAATGCCACCGACGTCGCGATCCAGGGCTCGGGCTTCTTCGTGGTGACCAGCGCCGCGTCCGGCGGCATCACGTCCTACACCCGCAACGGCGCCTTCACGATCAACAATGCCGGTTATCTCGAGAACAACGGCAGCTACCTCGAGGGTTGGCGCACCGACGCGGACGGCAATGTCGTCGGCAGCGAGTCGGCGAGCAATCTGGAGGCCATCAACACCCAGGTCGCCTCGACCAGCGGCAGCGCCACGACCAAGACAACGATCGCGGCCAATCTGCCGTCGGATGCCGCCACCGGCGACACCTATACCAGCTCGATGACGGTGTATGACTCTCTCGGTGCCGCAAATACGATGCAGATCACCTGGACCAAGACCGGCACCAACGCCTGGAGCGCGAGCTTCGCCAATCCGACATCGTCGTCGGACACCACGACCGCGACGGGCACCGCCTCGGGCACGATCGACATCACCTTCAACAGCGATGGCTCGCTGGCCAGCACCAGCCCGGACCCTGCGACCGTCTCGATCACGGGCTGGACCGACGGCGCGACCGACAGCACGATCACCATGGACCTCGGCACGGTCGGCGGCACGGACGGCTTGACGCAATACGCGTCCGGCGAGACCACGCCCTCGGTCAACGTCACCAGCATCGATTCGGACGGTCTGTCCTATGGCAAGCTGTCGAGCATCTCGATCGGCAAGAACGGCGTGGTCGACGCCACCTATTCCAATGGCGAGACCATCGCGATCTACAAGATCGCGGTGGCGACCTTTGCCGATCCCAACGGGCTTGCCGCTTCCAGCGACGGGCTCTATTCGGCGACCGTGACGTCGGGCAACGCCTCGCTGCAGGCCTCCGGCGAGAACGGCGCGGGCACGATCTACGGCAGCGAGCTGGAATCCTCGACCACCGATACCTCCAGCCAGTTCTCGAGCATGATCTCGGCGCAGCAGGCCTATTCCGCCGCGTCCCAGGTCATCTCCACCGTCAACAAGATGTACGACACCCTGATCTCGGCGATGAGGTG
Organism: Bradyrhizobium huanghuaihaiense; assembly: GCF_025200885.1. Classification (NCBI taxonomy): domain Bacteria; kingdom Pseudomonadati; phylum Pseudomonadota; class Alphaproteobacteria; order Hyphomicrobiales; family Nitrobacteraceae; genus Bradyrhizobium; species Bradyrhizobium huanghuaihaiense. The sequence goes on from NZ_CP104172.1 coordinate 2,353,868, forward strand.
AGCGATGCCCGGTGAAAAGGCAGGCGCGGCCGGCGAAGCGCTGTTGCGCCGGATGCAGCGGCTGCTGGCGCGGGCCGCGAGCCTCAAGGGGCGTGACCGCAAGCAGCTCCTTGCTCTGCTCGACGACGTCGAGACGACACGCCGGGAATGCGCGGAGATCGAAGGCGTGATGCGGCAGGCAACCGTCAGGGCGACTGCAATCGGCGCTTACCTGCGCAACTCGCAAGTCCAGCGCGGCAACCGGCATAACTAGAAGAAGGCGATGACCATGAGTGTAGCTCAAGCCAAGATGACGAACGCTGCGAATGGCGACGTCAGGATCAAGTCGCTGATCACACTGATCGACACGCTGACCGCGCTTGTCGCCGAGGAGAATGCCGAGCTCGCAAAGGGGCTCCCGGCCTCGCGCCTGAAACAGGTCGACGAGAAGAACCGGCTGGCGGAGACGTTCGAGCGGATCGTTGCCGAATGCGCGGCGGGCACGACCAGCCTGCACGTGCGCGACCGCATCCTGCGCGAGCAGCTGATGGACAAGATCCTGAAGCTGCGTGTGGCGATGGACGAGAATCTGGTGCGGCTGCGCGCGGCGATCGAAGCCAGCAACCGCCGGATCGAGGCCGTCATGCAGGCGATCCGCGAGCAGATCGCGGCGGTGTCGCCCTATGGCGCGTCCGGCCGCGTCGCCGCAGCCCGGGCGGTCTCCAGCGGCACCAGCCGCAGCGCCTGACGGTTCGAGGAGCCTGCCGTGTCACTCGATATCGCACGATCGATCGCTTTCAGCGGGCTGTCGGCGACGTCCGTGCAGATCAGCGTGACGTCGTCGAATATCTCGAACGCCGACACGACGGGCTATACCAGGAAGTCCGCAAACCAGTCGAGCAGCGTCACCAATGGCGTTGGCACCGGCGTCACGGTGACCGGCATCACCTCGACGGTCGACAAGCTGCTGTTGAAGTCGCTGGTCGGTGCGGATTCCGCTCTCGGCGCGGCCGACACCACCAACACCTATCTGACGTCGCTTCAGAAACTCTACGGCTCGATCAGCAGCAGCGACGATTCCTCGTCCGGGACGTCGCTTGCGAACAGCATCGCATCGGTGGAATCGGCGCTGTCATCGCTGGCGAGCACGCCGAGCAGTGCCTCATTGCAGTCCAACGTCGTCAGCGCGCTCGACGACGTCGCAAGCCAGTTGCGGGAGACCTCGAGCGGCATCCAGAAGCTGCGCTCCGACGCCGACCAGGACATCGCGTCCTCGATCGACGACGTCAACACGGACCTGCAGCAGATCGCGGATCTGAATGCCCAGATCAAGCAGACCGCCGCGGCGGGTCAGTCGATGGCGGACCTCGAGGACCAGCGCAGCACCGCGCTGCAGGACCTCGCCTCCAAGATGAACATCAGCTATTTCACGGCGTCGAACGGCGATCTCCATATCTATACGACGTCAGGCCAGGCGCTGGTCGACTCGTCCGCGCACACGATCAGCTATACGGCCGCCGCCAATGTGACGGCGGCGACGACCTACACGGCCGGCTCGTCGTCGAGCGGCTTCAGTGCGATCACAGTGAACGGCGTCGACATCACCTCCCAGATCACGGGCGGGGACATCGGCGCGCTGATCACGCTCCGCGACGACACGCTGCCGGATGCGCAGTCCCAGCTCGATCAGCTCGCCCAGCAACTTGCCTCCGCGATGAACAGCGTCTCGAACAGCGCCTCTTCAGTACCGGCGCCGACGAGCCTGACCGGCACGACGTCCGTCACCAGCAGCACGGCGCTGTCGGCCACCGGCACGGTGCGCCTCGCCGTCACCGACCAGAGCGGCAATCTGGTCTCCTATAGTGATCTCGACCTGTCGTCCTATGCCACGGTCGGCGATCTCGTCACCGCCATCAACGGCATCTCCGGATTGTCGGCGTCGGTCGATGCGGACGGCCATCTCGCGATCACGGCGACCGGCTCAGGCAATGGCGTCGCCATCAACGAGATGACGAGCTCGGTCGGGAGCTCCGGCGAGGGATTTTCCGAGTATTTCGGTCTCAACGACCTTGTCACGGGAACGAGCGCGTCGGACATCGCGGTCAACAGCAAGATCCTGTCCGGCACCAACGAGCTGCAGCTCGCGACGCTCGACTCCTCGTCGAGCCTGACGGTCGGCAGCAACGTGCTGTCGTCTGGCTCCGCCACCGTGATCAACGCCTTCTATGATGCCCTGACGGACTCGCGGACCTTCGCGTCGACCGGCGGCCTTGCCGCCACCACGGGGTCGCTGGCTGACTATGCCTCGGCCATCGTCTCCGATGTCGCGAGCAAGGCCTCGCAGGCGTCCACCGATTACACCGCCAAGGAGACGGCGCAGTCGACCTATGCGAATTCGCTGTCGTCACAGTCCGGCGTCAACCTCGACGAAGAATCGGCCAACCTCAGCACGCTCCAGAACAAATATTCGGCGGCGTCGGCGCTGATCCAGGCCATCAACTCCATGTACTCGGCGCTGCTCACCGCCGTGCAGTCGACGTAAGAGGGCACGCGCATGGTCGCGATGCGGGTGGCCACCTTCGCTCAGTCGAACCGGATGATCGCCGACGCGATGCGCGTGGAGTCGGTCATGGCCAACAAGCAGATCCAGGAATCCTCGGGCGTCGTCTCGACCGATTTCGGCGGCTACGGCTCCGATGCGCAGCACGTCGTCAATCTCCAGGTCTCGGTGACGCGCGCGCAATCCTATATCGACGCGGCGACGCTCGCCGACAGCAAGGTCCAGGTGATGTATTCGGCGGTCGGCTCGGTCACCGACATCCTCACCCAGCTGCGCTCCCAGCTCAGTGCGGCGTCGACGGGAAGCTCGACCGAGGTCAATTCGGTGATCAGCTCCGCCCAGCAGATGCTGCAGCAGATGGGCTCGCTGATGAATACGCAATATGACGGCCAGTACGTCTTCGCCGGCGGCAAGACGGAGACGGCGCCGGTCGATCTCACCAGCTTCTCGTCCGGCGCCGGCTCGACGACCACGGCGGACACCAGCTACTACAATGGCGACAGTGAGGTTGCGTCGGTGCGGGTCGCGGCCGATGAAACCGTGTCCTACGGCGTCACCGCCGACAATTCGGCGTTCGAGGAGGTGATGCGCGTGCTGAAGTTCGTGGCGAACAGCACCACGCTGTCTTCTTCGGACATCACCAGCGCGCTCGACCTCGCCAGCACGGCGCTCGACGACACCGCCGCCGTGCAGGCAAAGCTGTCGAGTTCGGCGTCCTCGATCGAGACCGCGAGCACCCGCCAGGCCGACTACAAGAGCTACGCAGAGACGTTGTCGAATGACCTGACCAGCGTCGACGTTGCCGCCGTCACGGCGCAGCTGTCGACCTACCAGACCCAGCTCACGGCATCCTATTCGGCGCTCGGCAAGATCCTGAGTCTGAACCTCGCGAGCTACCTGAAATAGGCTCAACGTACCCAGTGTCATTCCCCGCGAAGGCGGGGAATCCAGTACGCCGCGGCCTGTCGGTCCTATCACCACCGTCTCTGGAATACTGGGTGCCCCGCTTTCGCGGGGCATGACAACGCGTTGTGTGGATGCTCCTCGCCGGACGCTATTCCGCCGCGATCCGTTCCATGGCCATGCTGCGAAGCCTGGCGCGCTGGATCTTGACGCCATTGGCGCTGTCGGTGACGGGGAAGGCGTCGACCACGTAGATCCGTGCGGGCACCTTATAGCTAGCAAGACGCTCCCGCAGTCGGGTTGTCAGCGCCTCTTGCTGCGGTGGCTCCTTCACCGGGATCACGAACGCGACGCAGCGCGCCTGCCCCTTCAGATCGACCGCGACGACCTGGGCATCGGCAACGCCCGGGCAGGACTTGAGCTCATCCTCGATCTCGCCGGGGGCGACGAGGAAACCGCCGAGCCGCATCGCATCGCCGGCGCGGGTCTCATAGACAAAAGAGCCATCGCCGCGCAGCCGGCCGATGTCGCCGGTGCGGAAGAAGCCGTCGGCGGTGATCGCATCGCGCGTCGCGTCCGGATTATTGAAATAGCCGAGGAAGCACGAGGGCGCGCTGATCTCGATCGCGCCTGAGACGCCTTGGGCCGCGAGCTCGCCGGTCTCGGTGTCCCGAATGCGCACCTTCGCCTCCGCCGACATCGGCCAGCCGCCGCCCTCGATGCGATCGGCGAAGGCGTCGCTGGCAAGGGCTATCGAGAACAGCGCCTGCACCTCGCTCGAGCCGTAGAGGCCGAACAGCGGGAGGCCGCGCGTCTCGGCCTCCGCAGCAAGCTCGCGCCAGCCGGGCTGGAACGCAGCGAAGCCGCAGACTTCGAGATGCGGAAATGGCGGTGGCGCATCGGTGAGGGCGAGAATGCGGCGGAACATCTCGTCGGAGCCGAATGAGTGGGTGATCTTTTGCTCGGTGAGGATTTTGAGAGCCGGCGCGGCCTCGAAGGCGTCGAGTACATGGACGGTCGCGCCCGCCGCGATGAAGCCGAGCATACTCGTCATGCCGAATGTGCCGCAGAACGGCAGCATCGCCAGTAGCGAATGACGCTCCGGATCGAGCTTGAGCGCCCTGGCGACAGAGACGGCATGGCTCGCCAGCGTCCGCTGCGAATGCGCAACGAGTTTTGGTCCCTTGGTCGTACCCGACGTCGTGTAGAGCAGCACGGGCAGGTCGATATCGTCCTTGGCGGGTGGTGCTGACGGATAAAGTTTGTCGAACGCATCGAACCGCACGCAGGGCCAGTGCGCCGGGATCGCATCCGCGCCGACGACCGCAAGCTTTTGCAGCGCAGGCACCTCGGCCTTGGCGACATCGGCGAGAATGGCGGCGAAATCGATCGACCGGAAGGCGGCCTCGACCACCATCAGCCTGGCGCCGGACACCTTGAGCAGATGCGCGACTTCCGCGCTGCGGTAGCGCGTGTTGACGGCAGCGACGACGGCGCCGAGGCGGGCGGCGGCGAACAGCAGCGCGATCCATTCGATCCGGTTGACCAGCCAGACCGCGACGACGTCGCCCTTGCCGATGCCTTGGGCCGCAAGCCAGGCCGCCGTCTGCTCGATCTTCCCCTGGAATTCCGCGCGTGAGATCGGCGTGCCGTCGAAAACGAAGGCGGGATCGGCAGCCGCCTCAGCCCGGACCAGCGATTGCAGCGAATAGTCGTCGGCGCTCATGGCAACCGGAGTAACCCGATCGCGCAAACCTGTCTACTTGGTGCCGAACATCCGGTCGCCGGCATCACCCAGGCCCGGCACGATATAGCCGTGGTCGTTGAGCCGCTCGTCGATCGCGGCGGTCCAGACCGGCACGTCGGGATGCTCGCTCTGGAACCTGGCGATGCCCTCGGGCGCGGCCAAAAGGCAGACGAAGCGGATGTCGCGGGCGCCGCGATCCTTGAGAAGGGACGCGCCGGCGCAGGCCGAGTTGCCGGTCGCCAGCATCGGATCCATCAGGATCACGGTGCGGTCGGATAGGTCCTGCGGCGCCTTGAAGTAATATTCCACGGCCTGCAATGTCTCGGGGTCGCGGTAGAGCCCGATATGGGCGATGCGCGCCGAGGGCATCAGCGCCAGCATGCCGTCGAGGAAGCCGACGCCGGCGCGCAGGATCGGCGCCAGCGTGAGCTTCTTGCCGGCGATCTTCGGCGCTTGCATCGCCGCGATCGGCGTCTCGATCTCGACCAGCTCCAGCGGCAGGTCGCGCGTCACCTCGTAGCCGAGCAGCATCCCGATCTCGTTCAGGATTTCGCGAAAGCTCTTGGTCGAGCGGTCCTTCTCCCGCATCAGGGAGAGCTTGTGCTGGACCAGGGGGTGGGCGACGACGTTGACGCTGCTTGTGCTCATGAAACCGCTCTACACGGTTCCGTGAAATTGCGCCAGATCGGCAAGTACTTTTAGGCCAAGCCTTTTTCCGCGGGATACGGGGCCTCAGGCCGGCATCGCGACCGCTCTGCGCGCCCGGTTGCTTGCCTCATAGGCAGCCATGGTCAATTCACGGTCGATCGCCGCCCGCATGGCATCCATGGCCCCCTGGCGCAGGCGCTTCTTTGCGGTCGCGTGCGACGGTTTGTGGATCGCGCGCAAGGCCGCGACGATTTCCCCGAGGGCGTCGTCGACGGCCTCCGGCGCAACCACGCGATCCAGGAAGCCTGCCGTGAGCGCATCGTCGGGCTCGTACATCTCGCCCAGCGTCGCAGTGCGGCTGAGCCAGGCCGGATGAAGGCGGCTCCGTGCGAGCTCGATGGCGAAGCTCGGCGGTGCGATGCCGATCGCGACCTCGTTCAGTCCCATGCGGTGCGGCCCCCGCGCGCCCAGCCTGACGTCGCAGGCGAGCAGCAGGAAGGTCCCCATCGGATAGGCATGGCCCTCCATCACGCCGATGATCGGATGCGGAAATGCCATCAGCCGCAGCGCAAGCTCAGCGCCGGCGCGGACCATCTCGAGGCTCTTGGCGGCATCGCCCGAGGCGAACACTTTCAGATCGAATCCGGCGGAGAAGATGCCCGGCCGGGCCGAGCGCAGCACCACCATCTCGGCTTCCTTTTCGGCGACGTCGAGGGCGGCGCCGATGCCGCCCAGCGTCGCGGCCGACATCACATTGACCCTGCCGTCGTCGAGGACGATCCGGGACACGCCGTCGTTGAGCTCGTAGGTCACTCCCTCAGACATCTGCCTCTCCCTGCCGTTGTCATGCCTTGACTGTCGGAGGCTGATGTAGACCAATCAATATAATTTTTGACCGGAAGGAGAGCGCCATGCCGGCCGTGCCAAAGCATCGCCAGCCCATCATCAATGCCGCGGTGACGCTGTTCCGCCGCCACGGATATTCCCGCACCGGCCTCAACGACATCGTCGATGTCAGCGGCGCGCCGAAGGGCTCGCTCTATCACTACTTTCCGGATGGAAAATCCTCGATCGCGGTGGCGGCGGTGGAGGAGGCAGGCCGCCGCGTGGCTGCGACCGTCGCAGGGCTCGCGGAGGAGTGTGGTTCGACCGCCGAGCTTTTGCGTGCCCATGCGCGGATGCTGGCGGGATGGATGCGGGGCTCCGGCTTCCGCAACGGCTGCCCGATCACGACCGTGCTGCTCGAGCTGGCGCCGCGCGAACGTGCGGTCGCGGAGGCCGGCCGCAAGGCCTATGCGGCACGGATCGCACTGCTGCGCGACAGGCTGATTGCGGATGGGTTCGCAAGGCCGCGGGCGGAATCGCTTGCCGTGCTTTGCACGTCGGCGCTCCAGGGCGCGTTGATCCAGGCCCGCGTCGAGCGCAGCGGCCGGCCGATCGAGGTCACCGCGGCAGAACTGGCACGGCTGATCGAGACCGAGACGGGGCGCTAGACGCCGAGCCCACGGGCCACAAGCGTGATCACGATCGTCAGGACCGCGCCCCAGACCAGGCTCAGCGTCATGGTCAGGATGGTCGTGGTGACGGCGTGCTCGAGATTTCCCTTCAGGAGCTGCACGTTACTTGTCCGGGGCGAGCGTTGCACCGACGCGCATGCCGAGCAGCAATGCACCCATCAGCGTAACCAGGATGGCGATCTTGAGCTCGATCATGTCGATTGCCTCGTGATCGTGCGCGCGAGGAACCGCCTAGCTCCCTCCGCCAGCACGATCAGCGGATTGCCGCGGTTCTCGATGTCGAGCTCGAAGGTCTCGACAGGGAATACCAGGGCGCAGCGCGCCGGCGCGTTCTGCTGCTTGGCGAAATCCACCGCCGAGCTCTTGAACAGGAACAGGCCGCCGATGCGTCCATTCGCTTCGCGCGCCACCCAGAGGCCCGCGCGGTTGCGCCCAATGAAGAAGGCGGGGATGGCGGCACTGACGACATCCGGATCGAGCGGCCTGAGCGCTGTCGCTTGCCTGGTGTCGGGGCGGCGACGCGAGGCCTGAAGGGCAATTGCGGCCATGGCGGCCTCTTCACACATCTGCAAGGTCATAGGGGCCTCCCTGCGGGTCAGCCGTGCATGTGCCAGACATAGATTGCGGTCCTCAGCGCGATCAGCGCGGTGAGCACGCTCCCCATCGAGAGCAGCGTCAGTGCGCCGAGGGCGAAACCTCTGAGCTGCGTCTTGCGCGTCTCGGAGATGCGCGCCGAACGTTCGGGTTCGAAGGGGCGGTCAAGGCCATGTGTCAGGATCGACATTTTCTCAGTCCTTATCCGGTGCGGCGAGACGGCCGCTCCGATCTGTCTCGTATGATGGCCATCGCTGCGTAGGATTGCGAGGTGACCGCCACAGCCGCCGTATAGGAAAGTCATAAAGGCGCCGGCGGCCGCGCCGGCAGTCCTCTGAAGAGGTTCGGGTCGCGTTTCGGTTGCGGTTTGGATCGTGCCGGCTTCGATCGCGCGAGCCCGACGGCGGCGGCGAAAGCAAGCCGTAGCCGCGGCTCGTCGATCTGCTTGCAGAAACAGTCCAGGGTTGCTTCCGCGTCCTGCCGCTGGCCGCAGATGGCGGCGCAGAGATGGGAGCTGGTGCGCCGGAAGAAGTGCAGCGAATCCTCGCCGCTGCGCCGGCCGCCGAGACGGTCGAGCTCGGCCGCGAGCGCGGTAACATTGACCCGGTCGGACTCGCTTCGCGTCACGGCAAAGCGCAGCACTGCCAGCTGCCAGGCGCGGAGCAGCCTGTGATGGTCTTCGACTGATGGAGGCATGCGAGATCCGAACGACTGCGCGAGGTGTCAGGCGCCGACGCTGTCGATCAGCTCCTCGTCAGCGATCGCGGCGAAGGCGCGCACCACCTCCCTCTGTGCGGCCGCGTCCAGCGGCACGATCGGCAGCCTTGTCGCCGGCGACATCAGGCCCAGCACGCTCAGCGCGCTCTTGAGCGGGGCAGGGCTGTCCTTGGAGAGACAGGTGATGAGTGGCATGAGGCGCTTGTGCAGGTAACGTGCCGACTGCAGGCGGCCTTGCCTGACTTGCGAGAAGATCATGCGGCACAGATCGGGGGCGATGTTGGAGACTTCCGAGATCGCGCCGTCGCCACCACTCGCGATAGTGCCGAAGGCGGTGACGTCGTCGCCGGAGAGCAGGCGAAAGCCGGCCGGCAGCAGCCGGTTCAGGCGCATCGGGCGGGTGATGTCGGCGCTTGCGTCGCACAGGCCGACGAACTGGCGGGACTCGACGAGCCGCAGCAGCGTTTCGTCGGCAAGCGGACGCAGCGTGCGGGAGGGAACGTCGTGCAGGATCACGGGCAGGCCGATCGCGTCGGCAATGGCGCGGAAATGCGCGAGCATGCCCTCCTGCATCGGCTTGTTGTAGGCGGGTACCACCGCCATGACGGCGTCGGCGCCGGCCGCCTCCGCACGCCGCGCAAGTGCGATGGCGTGGCTGGTGGCATTCGACACCGCGCCGGCGATGACCCGCACGCGGCCGCGGGCGACGTCGACCGCGGTGCGGATGACGAGCTCCTGTTCGGCCGGGGAGAGCGTTGGCGCTTCTCCGGCCGTCTCGCAGACTACGATTGCGGGCACACCGGCTGCGACCTGGCGCTCGCAGAGCGCGGCGAACGCCTCGACATCGATCGCGTCAGCCGCGTCGAACGGTGTCGGCAGGTCCGGAATGAAGCCGGTGAACCAGGCTGAGGGCGGGATGAACATGGTATGTCGCCTGTTGGCGCCGGCTCAGGCGGCGCGCTGCGAGACGATGATGTCGGGGCGCTTGCCCATGTCGAGCTCGATCTCGCGCGGCAGCTCGACGATGGTCTCGGGATGCTGTCCGTTCTCGAACAGCGCGTATTTGACCGCCTGGGCGCGGCTGACGAACAGGCCGCCATAGAGGCCGTTCTGCTCCTGCGCGACCCATTGCCCCCTGCGGTTGCGGCCGATGAAGACGATGGTTGAAGGGGAACTGCAAGAGGGAGGTTCGACGAGCTTCATTGACATAATCCTTCCGATTGACAGCGGCGGCGGGCGCGAGCCCGCAACCGTTCGATCAATATCTGTTCAAGCGAATATGATTTCGAGTGAGGCGCTGCGGCGATCTCATAGGAAGCTCATAAAGCTTCCTGTTCAGCTTTGCGCGTTGACAAGATGAACCAGCGCGAACAGCGCGCCGAATGCTGCGCATTCGTCCCAATGATTGAGGAAGGCGCCAAACAGCTGCTCGCGCCGCAGGATCGCGACGGCGGCGCAGAGGATGATCGACATCAAGAGCAGGGTGGCGAGGCTGCGGCCGAAGCCGATGCTGCCGAACGCTGCAAAGGCTCCGAGCAGGACGACGCGCACGGCAAAGCGCGCGATCACCCGCGCCGGGCTCAAAGCCTGCGATGTGTTCGACGATTGCGGCAAGGCGCGAACCTGTCCGGCCGGCTTAGCTGAAGTTCTCGCAGGCAACCGGCTCGTAGAGCAAATCCGGGGCAGGGCGCACAGTGGGAACGCTTGGCCGCGATACCTCCACGGCCAACGCCTGCACCTCGATGAACGCCGACAGCAAAGCGAGCGAGAGGTCGGCATGGTGCGCCTCGACCGCCGCGTCCAGCCAGTCCGGCAATTCGCGCTCGCGCGAGAGCGCGCAGTGCCATTCGCCCTCGTCATAGGCGATGCGGCGGATCTGCCACACCGGCAGCTCGAGCTCCATCAGCGCCAGCGCCGCATCGGTCCAGGCCTCCGCATCGATCAGGCGCATGACGCGCGCGGTGCGTTCGCTCTGGCCGAGCGACGGGAAGCGCCGGCAGGCTAGGATGATGTCGAGCATCAACGGCCGGGTCATTGCCTGCGCGTGACGAAGGCGCGCACTGAGCGATGGTGGATCGTTGTGACGGAGAACGGCGGTCATGTCTGGCCTCCTGGAGTTGGCGTCGGTCAGTCGGCCGGCCTCTCCAAGATGGCTGGAAGGGTGTTTGAAAACGAGATGGGGATCGGGCGAGAGATATAGGGATTTCATAAGTGCCCGGATTCTTCCCGATAGGACCGACAGATTCGCGGCGGCCGTCTCCGCCGAAGGTGGAGGCCTATGGAGGCAGGGCGTTTTGAAAAGACCTTGGCCGTCGCCTGCCGTACCAACGAGAAGCAAGAGCGTCGGTGGATTGCGTCGCTGCACGGCTTGCAAAGCGCGTGCTCCCGGAATGCGTTGTCGGTGTCACATGATGGATGGCACGACGTGCCGGCCTTTATGAGATTCCTATAACGTCGCCATAGGCCCCATCTCGAAAACCTATGTGCGCAATGGCACTTCAGCGCGGTGAAGTTCCCGGCCGGGAGAGACACGTGTTGCATTTGCTTGCAGCAAGCGGCCTGCCGGGAATCCAGAGACAGGCAATGCCGGATATCGTCTCGTATTGAGGAGTATCGCCATGATGGACGTTCTGATGCTGGCGCTGGGCTTCGTCTTCTTCGCCCTCGCGATCGGCTACACCTACGCCTGCGAACGGTTGTGAGGGAGCACCCCATGATCTTCGATTATGCGCTCGCCGGCGCCGTCTCGTTTGGCCTCCTGGTCTACCTCACCTATGCGCTGCTGCGGCCGGAACGGTTCTGAGCCGTGTTGCTGCTTGCCGAATTGCTGCTGGCGGACGCTGTGCTCGTCGCCGGCCTGCTTGCGATGCTCCTGCCGCTTTTGCGCCGGACACAATGCCTGAAGGGTTAATGTCATGACTGTGATCGGTTGGCTCCAGATCGTTCTCTTCTGCGTCATCATCGTCGCGCTTACAAAACCGCTCGGCGGCTACATGACGCGCGTCTTCAACGGCGAGCGCTCGTTCTTGTCGCCGGTGCTGCGCCCCATCGAGGCCGGCATCTACTGGATTTCCGGCGTCGACGAGAGACGCGAGCAGCACTGGCTGACCTATACGGTCGCCATGCTGCTGTTCCATGTCGGTGGCTTCCTCATTATCTACGGCGTGATGCGGCTCCAGGCCATGCTGCCGTTCAATCCCGCCGGGCAGGGCGCGGTCGCCGAAGATCTCTCCTTCAACACCGCGATCTCCTTCATCACCAACACCAACTGGCAGAACTACGGCGGCGAGAGCACGATCTCCTATCTCGTGCAGATGCTGGGCCTGACGCACCAGAATTTCCTGTCGGCGGCCACCGGCATCGCGCTCGCAGTTGCCCTGATCCGCGGTTTCTCGCGCGCTTCGGTGCGCACGGTCGGAAATTTCTGGGTCGACGTCACCCGCACCACGCTCTACGTGCTGCTGCCGATCTGCGTCGTCTATACGCTGTTCCTGGTCTGGCAGGGCATTCCGCAGACGCTCGGGCCATATGTCGATGCGACGACGCTCGAAGGCGCCAAGCAGACCATCGCGGTCGGCCCGGTCGCCTCGCAGGTCGCGATCAAGATGCTTGGGACCAACGGCGGCGGCTTCTTCAACGCCAATGCCGCCCATCCTTTCGAGAACCCGACCGCGCTGTCGAACTTCGTGCAGATGCTGTCGATCTTCCTGATCGGCGCTGGCCTCACCAACGTGTTCGGCCGCATGGTCGGCAACCAGCGCCAGGGCTGGGCGATCCTCGCCGTGATGGGCGTGCTTTTCGTCGCGGGCGTCACTGTGACCTATTGGGCGGAAGCGAACGGCACCTCGACGCTCCACGCTCTGGGCCTTGCCGGCGGCAACATGGAGGGCAAGGAAGTCCGCTTCGGCATCGTCGCCTCCTCGCTGTTCGCCGTGATCACGACGGCTGCGTCCTGCGGCGCGGTCAATGCCATGCATGACAGCTTCACTGCGCTCGGCGGCATGATCCCGCTGATCAACATGCAGCTCGGGGAGATCATCATCGGCGGCGTCGGCGCCGGCCTCTACGGCATGCTGCTGTTCGTCGTGCTCGCGATCTTCGTCGCGGGCCTGATGGTCGGCCGCACGCCGGAATATGTCGGCAAGAAGATCGAGGCGCGCGAGGTCAAGATGGCGATGCTCGCGATCCTGGTGCTGCCGCTGATGTATCTCGGCTGGACCGCGGTCGGCGTGGTCTATCCGGCGGCGGTCGCCTCGATGGCGAATGCCGGCCCGCACGGCTTCACCGAGGTGCTCTACGCCTTCACCTCGGCGACCGGCAACAACGGCTCGGCCTTCGCAGGCCTCACCGGCAACACCTTCTTCTATAACCTCACGCTCGCATCCGCGATGTTCGTCGGCCGCTTCTTCATGATCGTTCCGGCGATGGCGATCGCGGGCTCGCTCGCGGCCAAGAAGTCGGTTCCGCCGTCGGCCGGTACCTTCCCGACCACCGGCGGGCTGTTCGTCGGCCTCGTCGTCGGCGTGATCCTGATCATCGGTGGCCTCACCTTCTTCCCGGCGCTCGCGCTCGGCCCGATCGTCGAGCAGCTCGCGATGAACGCCGGCCAAGTGTTCTGATCGCCAAGTGTTCTGACTCTGATTGTCTGGAGTGACCTCCATGGATACGATGAAACTGCAAAAACGCGCTCCGATGTCGGCGATGCTCGATCCCAGGATCGTGGTCCCCGCGATCCGCGCGTCCTTCACCAAGCTCGATCCCCGGCTGATGGTGAAGAACCCCGTAATGTTCGTGGTCGAGATCGTGGCCGCGCTCACCACCGTGATCTTCCTGCGCGACATCGTCACGGGCGGAGCGAGCCTCGGCTTCACCTTCCAGATCATCCTCTGGCTCTGGTTCACGGTGCTGTTCGCCAATTTCGCTGAAGCGGTGGCCGAAGGCCGCGGCAAGGCGCAGGCCGAATCGCTGCGCAAGACCCGCACCGAGAGCCAGGCCAAGCTCCTGACCGGCGCCGGCCAGGCCTTCAAGCTGGTCCCGGGCACCAGCCTGAAGGTCGGCGATGTCGTGCTGGTCGAGGCGGGAGACACAATTCCCTCCGACGGCGAGGTGATCGAGGGCGTCGCCTCCGTCAACGAGGCCGCCATCACCGGTGAATCCGCGCCCGTGATCCGTGAATCCGGCGGCGACCGCTCGGCGGTGACAGGCGGCACGCAGGTGCTGTCCGACTGGATCCGCGTGCGCATCACCGCCGCGCAAGGCTCGACCTTCATCGATCGCATGATCAAGCTGGTCGAAGGCGCCGAGCGGCAGAAGACGCCGAACGAGATCGCACTCAACATCCTGCTCGCCGGCCTCACCATCATCTTCGTGTTCGCGACCGTCACCATCCCGAGCTATGCGGCCTATGCCGGTGGCTCGATCTCGGTGATCGTGCTGGTCGCGCTGTTCGTGACGCTGATCCCGACCACCATCGGTGCGCTGTTGTCGGCGATCGGCATCGCCGGCATGGACCGCCTGGTGCGATTCAACGTGCTGGCGATGTCGGGCCGCGCGGTCGAAGCCGCCGGCGACGTCGACACGCTGCTGCTCGACAAGACCGGCACCATCACGCTCGGCAACCGGCAGGCGACCGCGTTCCGTCCCGTTCGCGGCGTCACCGAGCAGGAGCTGGCGGACGCCGCCCAGCTCGCCTCGCTCGCCGACGAGACCCCGGAAGGCCGTTCCATCGTCGTGCTGGCGAAGGAGAAGTACGGCATCCGCGGCCGCGACATGGCCGAGTTGGGTGCCACCTTCATCCCGTTCACGGCGCAGACCCGCATGAGCGGCGTCGATGCCGGCGGCTCGTCGGTGCGCAAGGGCGCTGTCGATGCGATGCTGAACTATGTCGGCGGCGGCGCGCCGATGGCTGTTGCCTCCGGCAATACCGCGCGCGCCATTCAGCCCAGCGGGCTCTCCGAGGTCGGCCGCGAGATCCAGACCATTGCCGACGAGATCTCGAAGGCCGGCGGCACGCCGCTTGCGGTTGCCAGGGACGGCAAGCTGCTCGGCGTCATCCAGCTCAAGGACATCGTCAAGGGCGGCATCCGCGAGCGCTTCGCCGAGCTGCGCCGCATGGGCATCCGCACCATCATGATCACCGGCGACAACCCGATGACGGCGGCTGCGATTGCGGCGGAGGCCGGCGTCGACGACTTCCTGGCGCAGGCAACCCCCGAGGACAAGCTCAAGCTGATCCGCGACGAGCAGGCCAAGGGCAAGCTGGTCGCCATGTGCGGCGACGGCACCAATGACGCGCCGGCGCTCGCCCAGGCCGATGTCGGCGTCGCCATGAACACCGGCACCCAAGCCGCCCGCGAAGCCGGCAACATGGTCGACCTCGACTCCAACCCGACCAAGCTGATCGAGGTGGTCGAGATCGGCAAGCAGCTCTTGATGACGCGCGGTGCGCTGACAACGTTCTCGATCGCCAACGACGTCGCCAAGTATTTTGCGATCATCCCGGCGATGTTCCTGGCGTTCTACCCTCAGCTCAACGTGCTCAACGTCATGAACCTGTCGAGCCCGCAGAGCGCCATCCTGTCGGCGATCATCTTCAACGCGCTGATCATCATTGCGCTGATCCCGCTCGCGCTGAAGGGCGTCGCCTATCGCGCGGTCGGCGCCGGCGCGCTGCTCCGCCGCAACCTCTTGATCTACGGGCTTGGCGGCATCGTCATTCCCTTCATCGGCATCAAGGCGATCGATCTCGTCGTTGTTGCCCTACACTTGGCCTGACCCCGTCATTGCGAGCGAAGCGAAGCAATCCAGAGATGCCTCCGCGGTCGAAAGCCCTGGATTGCTTCGTCGCTTCGCTCCTCGCAATGACGGAAGAAATCGGAGAAAATACATGCTCAGAGAAATCCGCCCCGCCATCGTCCTCTTGCTGGTGCTCACCGCCATCACGGGGCTGGCCTATCCGCTCGCAATGACCGCCATCGCCGGGGCGATCTTTCCGGCGCAGGCGCAAGGCAGCCTGATCGAGCGCGACGGCAAGGTGGTCGGCTCCGCCCTGATCGGGCAGGAGTTCAAGGACGACAAATACTTCCACGGCCGCCCCTCGGCGACGCTGGCGCCAGACCCGAATGATTCGACCAAGACGGTTTCGGCGCCCTACAATGCCGCCAATTCGGGCGGCTCCAATCTCGGCCCGACCAGCAAGGCGCTGGCCGACCGGCTGAAGGAGGATGTGGACAAGCTCAGGGGCGAAAATCCGAATGCTTCCGTGCCGGTCGATCTGGTCACCACCTCGGCCAGCGGCGTCGATCCCGATATCTCGCCGGAGGCCGCGGAATTCCAGGTGCCGCGCGTCGCCAAGGCCCGGAATATGCCGCAGGACGCTGTGAAGCAGATCGTGGCTGCCAACGTCCAGGGCCGTCTGTTCGGCTTGCTCGGCGAACCCCGCGTTAACGTACTGGCGCTGAACCTCGCGCTGGATCGCGCCGCAGCCAAGTAGCGGTCTAGGCTCGCGGTCCGCAGATGATTATATTGACAACATGGTCCGAGAGCGCCGCGATCCCGAACAACGTCCGTCTCCCGAGGCGCTGCTGGAAGCTGCGCGCCGGGAGGAAAGCGCGAGCGGCAAGCTGAAGATCTTCGTCGGCGCCGCCCCCGGCGTCGGCAAGACCTACGAGATGCTGCAGAGCGCCCACGCCAGGCGCAAGGCCGGCATCGACGTCGTGGTCGGCTTCGTCGAGACCCATGGCCGGGCCGAGACCGAGGCGCTGGTCCGCGGGCTCGAAGTCGTCCCGCGCAAGCGGCTCGATTACCGCGGCCAGATCGTCGAGGAGATGGACCTCGATGCCGTGATCGCGCGGCGGCCGCAAATCGCGCTGGTCGACGAGCTCGCCCACACCAATGCGGCGGGCAGCCGTCATCCCAAGCGCTATCTCGACGTCGAGGAATTGCTGTCCCACGGCATCGACGTCTACACCGCCGTCAACATACAGCACATCGAGAGCCTGAACGACGTCGTCGCCCAGATCACCCATGTCCGGGTGCGCGAGACCGTGCCGGATTCGGTCTTCGACCGTGCCGATGCCATCGAGCTGATCGACCTCACGCCCGACGATCTGATCCAGCGGTTGAGAGAGGGCAAGGTCTATGTCCCCAAACAGGCCGAGCGGGCGCTGGAGCATTATTTCTCGCCCGGCAATCTGACCGCGCTGCGCGAGCTCGCGCTGCGGCGGACGGCCGAACGGGTCGACGAGCAGTTGCTCACCCACATGCAGGCCAATGCGATCGCCGGCCCCTGGGCCGCGGGCGAGCGCATCCTCGTCTGCGTCAGCGAAGATCCACGCGCGGCTGGCCTCGTCCGCTACACCAAGCGGCTGGCCGATCGGTTGCATGCACCTTTCACCGCGATCTCGATCGAGACCCGGCGATCCCTGCAATTGTCCGACGAGGAGCGCGATCGCCTCGCCGATACGCTGCGGCTCGCGGAGGCGCTGGGCGGCGAGGCGCTGACCATTCCCGCCGTCGGCCGCCGCATTGCCGACGACGTCATCAACTTCGCCCACGGCAACAACGTCACCCAGATCGTGATCGGCAAGTCGACCCGCTCGCGCTGGTTCGAGATGACGCGCGGCTCTGTCGTGCATGATCTGGTGCGCCGCGCCGGCAATATCAGCGTTCATGTCATTCCGGGCGACGAGCTCGCCGAAGAGGCGGTGCCCAAGACGGCGGTGCAGACCGCGGCGCGGTCCGAGCCGTTCGATGCGCGTCCCTATCTGGAGGCGCTTGGGATCACCGCGGCCGGCCTTGCTGCCGCCGTGGCCATCAAACCGTATTTCGGTGTCGAGAACGTCGACCTGATGTTCCTCACCGCGGTGGTGGCGGTTGCCGTGCGCTACGGGCTGTGGCCGTCGCTGCTTGCGAGTGTTGCTGCGTCGCTGGCCTACAACTTCTTCTTCCTGCCGCCGGTCTATACGTTCACCATCACCGATCCAACCAATGTCGCGGCGTTCTTCTTCTTCATGCTGATTGCGTTCGTGGTGTCGAACGTTGCGGGACGCGTGCGCACGCAAGCCGACACCGCCATCGGCCGCATCAGGACCACCGAGCAGCTCTATGCCTTCAGCCGGAAGCTCGCCGGCACCGCTACCCTCGACGACGTATTGTGGGCGACGGCCTATCAGATCGCGCTGATGCTGAAGGTCCGTGTGGTGCTGCTACTGCCGGAAGAGGGCCTGCTGACGGTCAAATCCGGCTATCCGCCGGAGGATGAACTTGACCAGGCCGATCTTGCCGCCGCCAACTGGGCCTGGAGCAACGATCGTACGGCGGGTCGCGGCTCGGACACCTTGCCGGGGGCAAAGCGGCTGTTCCTGCCGATGCGCACCGGGCGCGGCCCGATCGGCGTCATCGGCATCGACGACGACCGCACCGGCCCGCTGCTGACGCCGGATCAACGCCGGCTGCTGGACGCGCTGGTCGACCAGGGCGCGCTCGCGATCGAGCGCGTGCTGCTGGTCGAGGACATGGATCGCGTCAAGCGCACCGTCGAATCCGAGCGGCTGCGCTCGGCGCTCTTGACCTCGATCTCGCATGACCTGAAGACGCCGCTCGCCTCCGTGCTGGGCGCGGCCTCGACCATGCGCGATCTCGCCGGTGCCTTGTCCGACACTGAGAAGCGCGACCTGCTCGCCACCGTGATCGACGAGTCCGAGCGGCTCAACCGCTTCATCGCCAATCTGCTCGACATGACCAAGCTCGAGTCCGGCGCCATCGTGCCCAACACCGCATTGCACGATCTCGGCGAGATCATCGGCAGCGCGCTGCGCCGTGCCAGCAAGATCCTGACCGCGCACAAGGTCGAGCTGGTGCTGGCCGCCGATCTGCCGATGCTCCAGCTGGACGCCGTGCTGTTCGAGCAGGTGCTGTTCAACCTGCTCGACAATGCAGCGAAATATTCGCCGCCCGACACCACCGTCTCGATCCGGAGCCGACGCGAGCGCGATCAGGTGGTGCTGGAGGTTGCCGACGAGGGCGACGGCATTGCGCCTGACGAGCTCGAGAGCGTGTTCGACAAGTTCTACCGGGCGCAGAAGGGCGATCATGTCCGTCCCGGAACGGGCCTCGGGCTCGCCATCTCCCGCGGCTTCGTCGAAGCCATGCGCGGCACGATTTCGGCCGCCAACCGCAATGACCGGCGCGGCGCGGTCCTCACCATCCGTCTGCCGGTTCCGGCCCAGACCAACGCATTGGATACCGCCGCATGAGCGCCGCCGCCATCAAGGTCCTGGTCATCGACGACGAGCCGCCGATCCGCAAACTGCTGCGGATGGGGCTGACCACGCAGGGCTATGAGATCCTGGAAGCACCGAACGGCAAGACCGCGCTCGAAAAGCTCGCTGAAGGGCCAGCACTGATCATCCTCGATCTCGGCCTACCCGACATCCAGGGCCATGAGCTGCTGCGGACCATCCGGTCCCGCAACGAGGCCGTGCCGATTGTGGTGCTGTCGAGCCGGGGCGACGAGGCCGGCAAGGTGCAGGCGCTCGATCTCGGCGCCGACGATTACCTGACAAAACCGTTCGGCATGGACGAGCTGCTGGCGCGCCTGCGCGCCGCGCTGCGGCACCAGCTCCAGGTCCAGGGCGAGCGCCCGGTGTTCCGCACCGGCGATCTCTCGGTCGATCTCGTCCGCCGCATCGTCAAGGTCGGCGAGCGCGAGGTCAAACTCTCGCCGAAGGAGTACGATTTGCTGCGCGTGCTGGTGCAGCACGCCGGCAAGGTGCTGACACATCGCTTCTTGTTGAAGGAGTTGTGGGACGAACTGACGGATGCGCAATATTTGCGCGTCTATGTCCGCCAGCTCCGGCAGAAGATCGAGGCCGATCCGGAGCGTCCGCAATATGTGCTGACCGAGACGGGGATCGGCTACCGGTTGAAGGCGGGGGATTGACTTTGGAAAATGCGTAGGATGGGTTTCGCTTCGCTCTACCCATCCTACGAAAACTGTATCCACATCGTCATTGCGAGCGCAGCGAAGCAATCCAGAGTCCCTCCGCGGAAAGAGTCTGGATTGCTTCGCTGCGCTCGCAATGACGGATCAGCCCGCCTTCCGATGCCTCGCCGCTGCCCGGTGCGTCTTCCGCGCACTGCGCTGCCGCCCCGTCGCGCGCCGCGCATGCGACTTCGCCGCCGTCTTCTTCCCGCCGCGCCCCTTCAGGCTCTGCTTCAACGCATCCATCAGGCTGACGACGTTGCTCGGGCGCTCCTCGGGCTCGGGCAATTCGATCTTCTTGCCGCTGGCCTTGCGCTTCACCAGCGCCTTCAGCGCGTTCTCGTACTCGTCCTTGAATTCGCCGGGATCGAAATGTGCGGCCTTGGTGTGCAGGATGTGGCCGGCGAGCTCGACCATGTCCTTGGTAATTTTCGGGCTCTTGATGTCGTCGAAGAACTGGTCCTCGTCGCGGAGCTCGTAAGGATAGCGCAGCGTGGTGCCGAGCAGGCCCTTGCCGAGCGGCTCGATCGCGATGATGTGCTCGCGGTTGGTGAGTACGATCTTGGCGAGCGCCACGCGATCCTGGTCCTTCATGGCATCGCGGATCACCGCGAAAGCGTCGGCCGCGGCCTTGCCGTCAGGCGCGATGTAGTAGGGATGGTTGAGATAGCGCTGGTCGATTTCCTCGCTCGGTACAAAGCTCTCGATGTCGATGGTGTGATTGCTCTCGATCTGCACCGCCTCGAGCTCCTCCGGCTCGATCTCGACATATTTGCCCTTGCGCAGCTCGTAACCGCGCCCCTTCTGGTCGCTCTCGACGACGTCGCCGGTCTCGGCATCGATCATCTGCTGCTTGAGACGGTTGCCGGTCTCGCGGTTGATCATGTGAAATCGGGTCTTCTCGGCCGCCGTCGTCGCGGGATAGAGCACGACGGGGCAACTGACCAGCGACAGCTTCAGCGTTCCCTTCCAATAGGCACGGGGGGCCATTCCATTCTCCAGTGTTTTCAGGACGATTTGGAACCCCAACCTCGCCATCGGGTTTTGGTTCCGGGTGGGACTTTTGCCGTGATAGGCTCGAAAGCCGAAAGAGAAGCGGGACCGGTCGTGCTGCGAAAACTCTCCACCTACCGACAGAAGCGTGATTTCGAGAAGACGCCCGAGCCATCCGGCAAGACCGCGGTGGCGCCGTCGGAACAGCGCCGTTTCGTGATCCAGAAGCATGACGCGACGCGCCTGCACTACGATCTCCGGCTCGAATTCGACGGCGTGTTCAAGTCCTGGGCCGTGACGAAAGGACCCTCGCTCGATCCCCACGACAAGCGCCTGGCGGTCGAAGTCGAGGATCACCCGCTCGACTATGGCGATTTCGAAGGAACGATTCCGGAAGGCCAGTATGGCGGCGGCACGGTCATGCTGTGGGACCGCGGTACGTGGGAGGCGGAAGATCCGGAAGCCGGCTTCAAGAAGGGCGATCTCAAGTTCACGCTCCACGGCGACAAGCTGCATGGCAGCTGGGTGCTGGTGCGCATGCGCAACCGCGGCGGCGAAAAGCGCACCAACTGGCTCCTGATCAAGCATCGCGACGACTATGCCCGCGAGGGCGCGGACAACGACATTCTCGACGAGGACACCTCGGTCGCCTCCGGCCGCGCGATGGAGCAGATTGCCGAAGGCAAGGGCCGCGCGCCAAAGCCGTTCATGCTGGCGAAGGGCGCAGGCAAGGCCAAGGCGGACGCGGTGTGGCAGTCCAATCGTGCGGAGGAGACGAGAGGCAGGACCTTGCAGCCGGCGCCGCGCACGGCGTTGAAGGTCGGAAAGAGGGGAAAGAAGACGACGACGGCGACGAACGCCAAAAAGGTCTCGGCGATACCGGACTTCGTCGCGCCGCAGCTCTGCACGCCGGTCGAGCGGCCGCCGCCCGGCGCGGGCTGGTGTCACGAGATCAAGTTCGACGGCTACCGCGTGCAGCTCCGGGTCGAGGACGGCGAGGCCACATTGAAGACGCGCAAGGGCCTGAACTGGACCGACAAGTTCGGCTCGATCGCGAAGGAGGCGACTTCGCTGCCGGATGCCATGATCGATGGCGAGATCGTCGCGCTCGACCATAACGGCGCGCCGAATTTCTCCTCGCTCCAGGCCGCGCTGTCCGACGGCAAGACCGACGACCTCATCTTCTTCGCGTTCGATCTGCTTTTCGCGGAAAATCAGGACTTTCGCCGGCTGCCGCTCGGCGAGCGCAAGGAGCGGCTCAAGGCGCTGCTGGAGGCGCGCAAGCGGAAATCGGCGCAGATCCGCTATGTCGAGCATTTCGAGAGCGGCGGTGACGCCGTACTGCAATCGGCCTGCAAGCTCGAGCTCGAAGGCGTGGTGTCGAAGAAGCTCGACGCACCCTACCGCTCCGGCCGCACCGAGAGTTGGATCAAGGCCAAATGCCGCGCCGGCCATGAGGTCGTGATCGGGGGCTACAAGACCACCAACGGCAAATTCCGCTCGCTGATGGCGGGCGTGCATCGCGGCGATCATCTCGCCTTTGTCGGCATGGTCGGGACCGGCTTTGGCGCCGACACGGTCAAGCGCATCATGCCGTCGCTGAAGGCGATGGAGAGCAAGGAGAGTCCCTTCGGCGGCAAGAATGCCCCGAAGAAGGCGCGCGACGTGCATTGGCTGAAGCCGGAGCTCGTCGCCGAGATCGAGTTCGCCGGCTTCACCGCCGACGGCAATATCCGCCAGGCCGCATTCAAGGGCTTGCGGCAGGACAAGCCGGCCGAGGAGGTCGAGGCCGAGACGCCGGTCGACACGGAGCTTGCCAAGCCCTCGGCAAGAAAGCGCGCCGCGAAGACCGCGAAGCGATCCAAGGACGCCGGCACCGCGGAAGTGATGGGCGTCGTCATCTCCAAGCCGGACAAGGAGCTCTGGCCCGAGGATGGTGATGGCAACCCGGTCACCAAGCTGGATCTCGCGCGCTATCTCGAAGCGGTCGGCGAATGGATGATCGTGCACCTCAAGGGGCGGCCATGCTCGCTGATCCGTGCCCCCGACGGCATCAAGGGCGAATGCTTCTTCCAGCGTCACGCCATGCAGGGAACGTCCAATCTTCTGGAGCTCGCAAAAGTCTCCGGCGATCGCAAGCCTTACTTGCAGATCGATCGGATCGAGGGGCTCGCCGCGGTGGCGCAGATCGGCGGCGTCGAGCTGCATCCCTGGAATTGCGCGCCCTATGCCTATGACACGCCGGGCCGGCTGGTGTTCGATCTCGATCCGGCGCCGGACGTGGATTTTGCCGACGTCGTCGAGGCCGCCAAGGAGATGCGACAGCGGCTCGCCGACGTCGGCATGGAGAGCTTCTGCAAGACCACCGGCGGCAAGGGCCTGCACGTCGTGGTGCCGCTGCTCCACGGGGCGCGCGACAAGGTGAGCTGGAAAGAGGCCAAGGCGTTTGCGCAAGGTATCTGCCAGAGGATGGCCGATGACGACCCCGAGCGCTATCTGCTCAACATGTCGAAGAAGCTGCGGAACGGAAAGATCTTCCTCGATTACCTGCGCAATGACCGCATGTCGACGGCGGTGGCCCCGCTGTCGCCGCGCGCGCGTGCCGGCGCCACCGTGTCGATGCCCGTAACCTGGGCGCAGGTGAAGAGCGATCTCGATCCGAAGAAATACACGGTGCGGACGGTGCCGGGCTTGTTAGGACGGTCCAAGGCCTGGGAGGGCTATGACGATGCGGCGGCGCCGATCAAGGCCGCGATGAAGAAGCTGGCGGGGAAGGTGAAGTAGGTCTCTGCCACAGGGAGAACTGCCGTAGGGTGGGCAAGGCGGAGCGTGCCCACGATCCTTTTTTTAACGGCGAGGAAGGTGGGCACGGCGCAAGAGCGCCTTTGCCCACCCTACGAGGTCTTCGCCGGGTCGCTAGATCCGTCCCATCAGCAGCAGGATCAGCAGGATGACGATGACAAGCCCAAGGCCGCCGCCGCCGTAATAGCCCGTGCCGTAGAACGGGCCGCCGCCAATGCCGCTGAAGCCGCCGAGCAGGGCGATGACCAGAATGATCAGAATGATCGTGCCGATTGACATGCGAGTCTCCTCCAGCCCTTGTAGAAAGGGTTGCTTGCACCTGTCCCGTGTGTGAGGGCAACTTGCCGCAGGTTTTAAAGTTCCGGTTTTGAAACGGGGCGACAGTTGCAAGTTGCATGGAACCTTTATGGTCGCAGCCGGCATCATTAAGTGAGGATCAAGCAGCACGGGGCAGAGCCATGTCAGCACCGCTTGTCGTTTCCATTCCGCATCGTCTCGGCCGCGAGGAGGCGGTGCGCCGGCTCAAGTCCGGGCTTGGCCGCGCGGCCGCCAGCATTCCCGTGATGCAGGTCGAGGAGGAGCGCTGGAGCGGCGACAGCATGAATTTCCGCATCCGCGCGCTCGGGCAGATCGCGACCGGTCAGGTCGACGTCGCCGACGATCACGTCAAGGTCCAGGTGGTCCTGCCGTGGCTGTTGCAGCGCTTTGCCGAGATGGCGCAGGCGACCATCAAGAAGCGCGGGCAACTGCTGCTGACCAAGGACGGCGGAAAGTGAGTTTCAGGCGCTTACGCGCTGCCGTGCCGGCCTGATGGCGCTTGCTGCGCGGGCCGGAATGACGGCTGCCGGAAGATCACGGAAAGCCTGTGCGATCGGCAGTGCGTTGCCCGCAAGTCCCGCCGCGGCATAGCCTGTGATATCGACGGTCGCGTCGAAGCCTCCAAGTGCGGGCCACTCCCGGCCCGCGTGCGTGAACGCCGCAAACTGGCGTCCGACCACGACGATCGCGGCGGCGCGGCCGCGGCGACGGGCGAACGCGATGACGTGCTCGGCGTGCGTGCCGCGCACCTCCAGTTTCTGGTAGTCGCCTTGCGCGAAGACGTCGGCGAGCTCGTTGCGCCGCCTGAGCAGTTGCCGCGTCCAGGCGAGCTTGAGCCGGCCGTCTGGCCAGGACTTGATCAGTCCGCTCCAGTCCGGCGCTTCCAGTGCCGTCAGCGCCGCGTCGCGCGCGGCAAAATCCACGGGGCGGCGGTTGTCGGGATCGACCAGCGAGAGGTCCCAGAATTCGGTGCCTTGATAGACGTCGGGCACGCCCGGCAGCGTCGCCTTGAGCGTGAGCTGGCTCAGCGAGTTCAGTGCGCCGAGCAGCGCGAGACGGCGCGCCAGGGTCTGCAACGCCTCCAGGAATTCGCCTGACAGCGCGGGGTCGAGGATCTTCGCGATGAAGCTCTTGATGCCGCTCTCATAGGCCTCGTGCGGGTTGAGCCAGCTCGTTTCCTCCTTGCCTTCGCGCGCGGCCTTGAGCGCATAGGCCTGGATGCGCTCGACGAAGCTTTCATCAAGCGGCCCCTGCAGCGGCCAGGCGCCGAGCAGGGTCTGGTACAGCATGTATTCGAACGTCGCCGACGGCGCGCGCAGATGGCCGTGGAGCGCGAGATGCGGCGCATTCAGGACCTTCCAGCGCGATACCGCGCTGGTCCATTCGCCGGGAACTTCGCTGAGTGCCGCAATCCGGGCGCGCGCGTCCTCGCCGCGCTTGGTGTCGTGGGTCGCGGTCGCCGTCATCCCTTGCGGCCACTCCCTGGCGCGCGCCCGCATCGCCTCGTGAAAGGCGGGAACGGTGAGGCCGGTGCTCGCGGGATCGCCGCCGACCTCGTTCAGCGCCAGCAGCCGATGGAACTGGTAGAACGCGGTGTCCTCCAGCGACTTCGCCATCACCGGCCCGGTGAACTGCTGCACCTTCAGTGCGAAGCGGCGTACGCGTGGCGTGCTGTGCGGGGGCCGGCCGGGCTTGAGCAGGTCCATGGTCAGCGCATCGCGCAGGAAGTCGAAGATGCCCTCGTCCGCGGCGAACCATTCGGCGCGGGCGCGCGCGATGGTGTCCTCGATCAGCTTGCGGTCGTGGGCGGTCGCCCCGGCCGTGGTCAGATAGGTGCGATAGACCGGGAAATGCAGCACATAGAGTTCGAGCGCCTGCCGCAGGCTGTCGGCTGAGAAGTCGCGCGTCGAATAATGCCCGTTGGCGATGCGCGCGAGCAGGCGCGTCAGCACGGTGAATTCGCTGGTCAGCAGCGTCTCCAGCACGCGCCGCTTGGCTTCCTTGACGTAAGGCGCAAGCCGTGGCGGCCGGTTGCTGATCTGGCGCCAGGTCTCGTCCAGCGCCTCCAGCCCCTTGGCGTCGACCAGCACCTGCGTGATGACGTTCATCCACTCGTAGCCGGTGGTGCCCTGGACGCCGGCGAAATGCGGCAGGTGCTCGTGCTCGCAGAGGATCTTTTCGATCACCGTATAGAACGGTTTTGTCTTGCCCTGCGCATCGCGCACCAGCCGGCGCAGCCGCTGGCAATATTGCGCGGGATCGCGCAGGCCGTCGATATGATCGAGGCGGATGCCCTGCAATCTGCCGTCGGCGACGAGCTGCTTCACCAGCCGGTGCGTGGCGGCAAACGTGCCGGGATCCTCGACGCGCAGGCCGGCGAGACCGTTGACGTCGAAGAAGCGGCGATAGTTGATGTCGCTGGAGGCAAGCCGCCAATGGCCGAGCTTGTAGTGCTGGCGCTCCAGCAGGTGATGCAGCGCCAGTGTCTGCGCGGGACGGTCCTTGGCGGCACGATAGGCGGCAAGACCGCGGCTGATGATGTCGGCGGCGCCTGCGATCTCCTTGAGCTCGGCCTTGAAGGCCGGCGCTTCCTTGCGGTTGGGTCGACGCAGCCCCGTATAGCGGGTTGCGAGCGCAAGCAGACGCTTGCCTGCCTCTGTCTCGGCGGCGTCCGCCTCCTTCACGATCACGCGCAGGATTTCGCCATAGCGCTCGGGCGCGATCGGCAGGCGGTGCTCGAAATACCAGGCGGAAAGGCTGCCCTGTTCGGGATCGTAGCGCAGCTCGATCTCGCCGCGCTCCAGCGCCTCGCCATAGGAGGAGCCGAGGATCGGCAGAAGCACGCCGCCGCGGGCGCGGTGGGGCAAGAGGTCCCAGTCGATGTCGAAGGCGGCCGCGTGCGGCGAGGCCTGGCCCCATTCCAGCACATCCAGCCACCAGGGATTGTCGGCAAAGTGCACGCCGACATGGTTGGGCACGAAATCGATGATGAGGCCGAGATCGTGCTTGCTGAGCGCCTCGCTCAGCCGCGCGAAGCCGGCTTCGCCGCCGAGCTCGGGACTGAGCTGGCCGTGATCGACGGTGTCGTAGCCATGCGTTGAGCCCTTGCGGGCCTTCATCACAGGTGAGGCGTAGAGATGTGTGATCCCAAGCGCCTTCAGATACGGCACTACGGCGGCAGCCTTGTCGAAGTCGAAATCTGCGGTGAGCTGAAGGCGGTAGGTCGCAAGCGGAATGGCGGGAGGCATGTCAACCTCCGAGGCGCCAGACCACCGACCAGGGCGGAAGCAGATCGCCGATCACGCCGCCCCAGATCGGCGTGCCCGTGCTGACGGTAGAGGTGATCTCGTGGTCCGACAGATTGGCGATGAGGCGCAGCGTCGTGCCGTCGCCCATGCGCCAATGTGCGCTGAGCAGGCCATTGTCGGCCGCCTCGGCATCACCGAAGCTTGCGCCCTTGAGCCGCGGCATGATCTCCTTGCGGCGAAGCGCGAGCAGGTCACGCACCAAAGCCAGGCGCGCGTTCTGCTCCTGCGTGTGGCCGGTCCAGTCGAGCACAGCCGATTGCAGTGTTGCCGGATCGAGCGGGTCGGGCACCTCGTCGCCGTATTTTTCGTAGGCCCAGGCATATTCCTGCTTGCGGCCCTTGCGCACGGCATCGGCAAGTCCGCCCTGGAAATCGCAGAAGAACGGGAAGGGGACCTTCGAGCCCCATTCCTCGCCCTGAAACAGCATCGGCACCATCGGCGCGAGTAGGGTCACGGCGAGCGCCGCCTCGATCTGCTGCGGCGATGCCAGGCTCTCGAGCCGCTCGCCGAGCGGGCGATTGCCGATCTGGTCGTGGTTCTGCAGGAAGTTGACGAAGGTCGCGGGCGGCAGCTCGCCGCTTGGCTCGCCGCGCGGTTTCTTGCCCCAGAATTCCGAGATCTCGCCCTGGTAGACGAAGCCGGAAGCGAGCGCGCGCGCGAGGTCCATGCGCGGGGTCTGGTAGTCGCCGTAGTAGCCGGCGAGCTCGCCGGTCAGCATGACGTGCCAGACGTGGTGGTAATCGTCGTTCCACTGTCCCCGATATTTTCCGTTCGGCGGCTCCTGTGCGGCGTCGAGCAGGCTGGCGCGATTGTCGCCGTTCTCCAGCACGAGATGGATGTGCCGCCCCGTCGCCCTGGCAAGCTCGCCGGCGGTCACGCTGAGGTCCTGCAGCATCGATTGCTCGCCGGGGATCGCCATGATGTGGTTGGCGGCGTCCAGCCTCAGTCCGTCGAAGCGGTAGTCGGTCAGCCAGGACAGCGCATTCTCGACCGCGAAGGCGCGCACCTGCGGCACGCGGTAGTCGATCGCGCTGCCCCAGGGCGTATGCGCGTCGGTGAAAAAGGTCGGCGCATAGCGGCCGAGATAATTCCCCTCGGGACCGAAGTGATTGTAGACGACGTCGAGGAACACCATCAGCCCGCGCAGATGGGCCTCGTCGATCAGCGTCTTCAGATCGTCGGGACGGCCATAGGCGCCGTCGGGCGCATACCACAGCACGCCGTCATAACCCCAGCCGCGGCATCCCGCGAAATCGGCCAGCGGCATCAACTCCAGCGCGGTGATGCCGGTCGCTGCGAGATGATCGAGCTTGTCGATCATCGCGCGGTAGCTGCCTTCGCCCGTGAATGTGCCGACATGGGTCTCGATCAGCACCGTCTCTTCCCAGGGGCGGCCGCGCCAATCCTGCGCGCGCCAGGCGAATGCGTCGTGGTCGATCACCTCGCTCGGGCCGAAGACGTCTTCAGGCTGGAAGGCCGAGGCCGGATCGGGCACGTCGATCTCGTCGTCGATCCTGAATTTGTAGCGGCTGCCAGGGGTGAGGCCGACGATCTCGGTCACATACCAGCCGTCTTGCCGGCGCTGCATCGCGTGCCTGCGGTCGAGCAGAAGATCGACGCGGCGCGCGCCGGGCGCCCACAGCCGGAACGACACGCCGTCCTTGGTCGGCCGCGCCCCGAAGGATGGCCTCATGGCGCCCCCGCGAAGGCGAGCACGGAGCGCGGCGGCGCCTTGCTGTCGCTTCCGGACGGGAAGTCGATGGTGTTCAGCTTGGCATCGGTCGTGTTCAGGATCTGCTGCCAGCTCTTGTATTCGGACATTTTGGGCAATTTGAATGCGATCTCTTCGGGGGCGGCGTTCAGGACGATAAAGATCGCGGCGCTGCCGGGTTCCATCGGCCCCATCACATAGGAGAGAAACCGCCCGTCCGGGAATGTCCAGTCGCTCTCCGTCATCTCGTTACCTTCAGGCGTCAGCCACAGTGCGCCGTAGGAGACACCGTCCTTGGGACGGCCGTCGAGCCAGCGATGGCTGCGAAGCTGCGAGAAGCGGCGGCGGATGTCGGCGAGGTCGGCGACGAAGTCGACCATGTCCTCATCATCCTTGCCGAGATTGTCCCAGCCGACCCAGCCGATCTCGTTGTCCTGGCAATAGGCGTTGTTGTTGCCGGACTGCGAATTGCCGACCTCGTCGCCGGCGAGGATCAGCGGGACGCCCTGCGCCAGCATCAGACAGGCCAGCACGTTCCTGCGAAGCTGCCGGCGCAGGCCGAGGATCTTGGGATCGTCGGTCGGGCCCTCGACGCCACAATTGTTGCTGTGGTTGTCGTTGGAGCCGTCGCGATTGTCCTCGCCATTGGCCTCGTTGTGCTTCTCGTTGTAGCTGAAGAGGTCGGCGAGCGTGAAGCCGTCATGCACCGTGATGTGGTTGATGCTGGCGCGCGGCCGCCTTCCGTCGTGATTGAACAGGTCGGAGGACGCCGTCATGCGGCTGGAGATGTCGCCGATCAGGCTGCCTTCGCCGCTCCAGTAGCGCCGCATGGCGCTGCGATAGCGGTCGTTCCACTCCGACCATTGCGAGGGGAAAGCACCGACCTGGTAGCCGCCGAGGCCGAGGTCCCAGGGCTCGGCGACGAGCTTCACGGCGGCCAGCACCGGATCCTGCCGGATCGCGGTCAGAAACGAGCTGCCGCGATCAAAACCGTTCGGTCCGCGCGCGAGCGTGGTGGCGAGATCGAAGCGGAAGCCGTCGACATGGCAGACCTCGACCCAGTAGCGCAGGGAATCCATCACCATCTGCAGCACGCGCGGATGGGTGAGGTTCACCGACGAGCCGCAGCCGGTGAAGTCGTCGTAGTAGCGCGGGTTCTCGCGGTTGAGCCAGTAATAGGAGGCATTGTCGATGCCGCGGTAGCACAGCGTCGGGCCGAGGTGGTTGCCCTCGGCGGTGTGGTTGTAGACGACATCGAGCATCACCTCGATGCCGGCATCGTGCAGGCGCGCGACCGTGGTGCGGAAGGAATCGAGCGCATTGTCCTGGGCGTAACGCGGCTCCGGCGCGAAGAAGGACAGCGAGTTGTAGCCCCAGTAATTGACGAGCTTCTTCTCGACCAGGATGCGGTCGTCGACGAAGCTGTGGATCGGCAGCAGCTCGATCGTGGTGACGCCGAGCTTCTTGAGGTGCTCGATCATCGCCGGCGAGGACAGGCCGCCATAGGTGCCGCGGAGGTTCGGCGGCACGTCGTCGCGCTTCTGCGTCAGGCCCTTGACGTGAGCTTCGTAGATGATCGTGTCTTCCCACGGAATGTTCGGCCGGATCTCGCGCCGGCCCCAGTTGAAGGTCTCGTCGACCACGACGGCCTTGGGCATGCCGCGCGCATTGTCGCGCCGGTCGAACGACAGGTCCTCGCGCGGTGAGCCGGTGCGGTAGGCGAAATGCGCATCGCTCCAGACCAGCCGGCCCGCGAGCCGCTTCGCATAGGGATCGAGCAGCAGCTTGTTGGCATTGAAGCGGTGGCCGTGCTCGGGCTCGTAGGGACCATGCACCCGGTAGCCGTAGAGCTGGCCGGGCGAGACGTCGTTGAGATAGCCGTGCCAGACGTCCTCGGTCCTTTCAGGCAGTTCGACGCGCTCGAGCTCGCGGCGGCCTTGGGCGTCGAACAGGCAGAGCTCGACCTTCTGCGCGTTGGCGGAGAACAGCGCAAAATTGGTGCCGCGTCCGTCCCAGCTTGCGCCGAGGCGTGCGGGCGATCCGGCGGTCAGGCGCATATGTCAGCTTTCCGGAACGAGGAAGATCGCGGCGAGCGGCGGAATGGTGAGGCGGAGCTCGGGCGTCTTGCCGTCAACGGTCTGGACCTCGCCGATGTTCCCGACATTGCTGCCGCCGTAATGGGCGGAGTCGGAATTGAACACCTCTTTCCACTTGCCGGCCAGGGGCACGCGAACGCGATAGCTGCGATAGACATTGGGGGAGAAGTTGACGATGACGAGGCATCGCGCGTGCTCGTCAAAGCCCTTACGCAGCCAGGCGAACACGTTGCGGTTGGCATCATCGGTGATCAGCCATTCGAAGCCGGCCTGGTCGCAGTCCATCTGATGCAGCGCCGGGACCGCGCGGTAGAGCCGGTTGAGGTCGCGGATCAGTGCCTGGATGCCGGAATGCACCTTGTATTCGAGCAGGTGCCAGTCGAGCGACTGGTCGTGATTCCATTCGCGGCTCTGCGCGATCTCGGCGCCCATGAACAGCAGCTTCTTGCCGGGGTGGCCGAACATGAAGCTGTAATAGGCGCGCAAATTCGCAAAGCGCTGCCATTCGTCGCCGGGCATGCGGCCCAGGATCGAGCGTTTGCCGTGCACGACCTCGTCATGCGACAGCGGCAGGATGAAGTTTTCCGAGAACGCGTAATGCAGGCCGAACAGGATCTCGCCGTGATGATGCTTGCGGTGGATCGGATCCTTGCTGATGTAGTTCAGCGTGTCGTGCATCCAGCCCATGTTCCACTTGTAGCCGAAGCCGAGCCCGCCGAATTCGACCGGGCGCGAGACTTGCGGCCATGCGGTGGATTCTTCCGCGGCCGTGGTCGCCTGCGGGAAGCGGGCAAAGACCTCCGTGTTGAAGCGGCGCAGGAAGTTGATCGCCTCGATGTTTTCGCGGCCGCCATACTGGTTCGGAATCCACGCGCCGGGCGGCCGGCTGTAGTCGAGATAGAGCATCGACGCCACCGCGTCGACGCGCAAGCCGTCGATGCCGTAGCGCTCCATCCAGAACAGCGCGTTGGACACCAGGAAGTTCGTCACTTCGGTGCGGCCGTAATTGTAGATCAGCGTGCCCCAGTCGAGGTGGCGTCCCTGGAGCGGGTTGGCGTGTTCATAGAGTGCCGTGCCGTCGAAACTGCCGAGCCCGTGCGGATCGTCGGGGAAATGGCCGGGCACCCAGTCGAGCAGCACGCCGATGCCTTCGCGGTGGCAGGCGTCGACCAGCGCGGCGAAATCCTCAGGGCTTCCGAACCGGCTGGTCGGCGCATAGAGCCCGGTCGGCTGATAGCCCCATGAGCCGTCGAACGGATGCTCGCTTACCGGCAGGAATTCGAGATGCGTGAACCCCATGTCGCGGGCATAGGCCGGCAGCTGCTCGGCGAGCTCGCGATAGGTCAGCCATTCATTGTCGTCCTTGCGCCGCCACGAGCCGAGATGGACCTCGTAGATCGACATCGGCGCCGACAGAGCGTTGATGCCGCCGGGCGCCGGGCGGGGCCGCGGCAGATGCGCCTCGTCGAGCACGATCGAAGCCGTCTTCGGCCGCACCTCGCTCGCAAACGCCATCGGATCGGATTTCAGCGGCAGCAGATGGCCGTGCGGGCCGACGATCTCGAACTTGTAGTGATCGCCGATCTTCGCATTGGGGATGAACAGCTCCCAGTACCCGCTGCCGCGCACCCGCATCGGATGACGCCGCCCGTCCCAGAAGTTGAAATCGCCGACCACCGATACGCGCCGCGCATTCGGCGCGAGCACCACGAAGCCGATGCCGTCGACGCCGTCGAGCCGCATCGGGTGCGCGCCGAGCTTGTCGTAGAGGCGCTGGTGGGTGCCTTCGCCCAGCAAATAGAGGTCGAAATCGGTGAGGATCGGCGGGAAGCGGTAGGCATCCTCGAATTCGACGACGTTGTTGCCGAATTTCGCGCGCAGCTGGTAGTGCTTCGAGCCGTTGGGCAGGGCTCCGATGAACAGGCCGGAGTCATGAACGCGGTCGAGCGGCGCGACCTCGCCATGCTCGCCGACCGCCTCGACATTGGAGGCCTCCGGCACGAAGGCGCGCACCACGCTCTTGCCGCCCTCGGGATGCAGCCCGAGATAGTGGAAGGGGTCGGAGTGACGGCCCTCGATGATCGCGTAGGCTTCGGCTGGCAGTTTAGGCATGGGCTTCGCTCTCGGCACTGGACAGAATGCGAAGCAGTCCGGTCAGCGGCGCATGGAGCCCCTCGGGCCGGTGGGACAGTTCGTACTCCACATCGTCGAACGCTTGATCAAGCAGGAAAAACCTTAACAGGCCTTGCGCGGTTTGCGGATTGTCCGGCCACAGCCGCCGGTCGGTCATGGCCTCGCGATAGGCGTGCAGGAACGTCGTGGTGGCGCGTTCGCGCCATTCGCCGAGCGCGGCTGCAAGCCGGTCCTGTTCGTCGGAGGCGCCCGTGAGCGCCCGGTTGAGGGCGACGTTAACCGAAAGATCAATCGAGCGGATCAGGCCTGCGACGTCGCGCGCGGCCGGCAGCTTGCGCCGCTTGTCGGCCAGCGGCCGGCGCGGATTGCCGTCGAAGTCGATGATGAAGATGTCGTCCTTCACGATCAAAGTCTGCCCGAGGCGGAAGTCGCCATGATGACGGATGTTCAACCCGCCGATGGCGGAAGGCAATAGTGCATTGAGTTGGCCGGGCAGGGCCGCGCGCGCTGCGCCGAGCTGGTCGATCAGCGGCCGGTCCGCCTCCCGCAGGCCGTCGCGGCTGTTGGCCAGGTGCTCGAATACGTGCTCGGCTCGCGCCTTGAGGTCGGAGACCCAGCGCCTGGCGTGCTCGGAGCCGATCGGCTCCGGAGCGAGATTGTCCGGCTTTGCCGCGGCCAGGGCGACATGCAACTCGGCAAGCCGACGGCCGATCTGCGCGATGAAGTGCAGGTAGGGCGCCTGCTCCTGGGTCTCGCGCGGCGCCTCGCCCGCGGGCAAGACGCGCTGCTCGTCGATATAGCGATCGAGATAACCGGTGGTCACGGTCCAGCCGTCGCCCTGGTTCTCGACAAAGGCATGCAGCACGCCGAGCGTGCTGCGCCGAGCGTCCTCGACCAGCTCGACACTGCCGAGCAGCGCCGGCGTGTTGGCGAAGTGAGCCACCTCGGTGAGATAATGGCCGATCTCGATCTCGGGACTGGTGCCGCTTTCGAGCTGCCGATGGATCTTGACGACATACTGGTTGTCCACGAGCGCGGTGCTGTTGGACTGCTCGATCGCGCGGATGCGCTGGGGCTCCTTGATGGTGTAATCGGCGAACCGGCTGGTGGCTTTGAACTCCAGGCGTAGATTGTTCTCGTCCACCACCAGGTTTTGCGACAGACCCCGCAGGAAAAGCCCGATGAAGATCTGCTCAGTCGCAACGTCGAGCAGCGTGCCCTCGCGCGCACCCTGGCGCACGGCGGCGAGCGCCTTCGGGTTGAAGCGTTCGCGGTCGAAGCGTACCCATTCGATCTGCAGCGGCAGCACGTAGCGCGTCTTGACGTCGTCCCGCGTGGTCTCGAAGAACGCGATCCATGGCCTGTTGTCGCCGATATCGCTGAAAGGTACCGCCGAGGTCAGCGCTGTCTGGATGTGCTTGGGATTGTGCTCCGGATACCAGCGTGTCCTTGCCAAAAATCCCGGCAGCACGTCGCGCTCGAACACGCCGCGCTCGCGCGCGAGCGACACCCAGTTCGAATTGACCGGCACGACCAGGGTCTCGAACTCCGGCACCGCGCGAGGCGTCACCGGCTCGGACTTGTCGCGCTCGGTGAGGTGGAACCAGTAGAAGCCGTAGGGCCCCAGCGTGATCATGTAGGGCAATTCGCCGATCGCCGGGAAACGGGTACGTCCAAGCATCTCCTGCGGGATGCGGTCCTTCCAGGGCGACAGATCGAGCTCGGTCGCCTGCGCGGCGCGCGAGAGATTGGCGACGCAGAGGATCACCTCGTCGCGATACTGCCGGACATAGGCCAGCACGGCGCGATTGGCCGGGCGGATGAAGGTCATGGTGCCGCGGCCGAAGGCGAGCGTCGACTTGCGCACCGAGATCAGCCGCTTGGTGGCGCTGAGCAGCGAGGACAGGCTGCGCGACTGCGCCTCCACGTTCACCGATTCATAGCCGTAGACCGGATCCATGATCAGCGGCGCGTAGAGACGGGCGGGGTCGCAGCGTGAGAAGCCGCCGTTGCGATCGGGGCTCCACTGCATCGGCGTGCGCACGCCGTTGCGGTCGCCGAGATAGATGTTGTCGCCCATCCCGATCTCGTCGCCGTAATAGATGATCGGCGTGCCCGGGAAGGACAGCAGCAGCGAGTTCATCAGCTCGATCTTGCGGCGGTCGTTGTCCATCAGCGGCGCGAGGCGCCGCCGGATGCCGACATTGATGCGGGCGCGCGGATCGTTGGCGTAGGTGGTCCACAGATAATCGCGCTCGACGTCGGTGACCATCTCCAGCGTCAGCTCGTCATGGTTGCGCAGGAACAGCGCCCATTGGCAGCTCGCCGGGATATCAGGCGTCTGGCGCAGGATATCGGTGATCGGGAAGCGGTCCTCCTGCGCGATCGCCATGTAGATGCGCGGCATCAGCGGGAAGTGATAGGCCATGTGGCATTCGTCGCCACGGCCGAAATATTCCTGCACGTCCTCCGGCCATTGATTGGCCTCGGCCAGCAGCAGCTTGCCCTTGGAATACGAATCCAGTTCCTGGCGCAGGCGCTTGATGATCGCATGCGTCTCGGGAAGGTTCTCGTTCGAGGTGCCCTCGCGCTCGCAGAGATAGGGAATCGCGTCGAGGCGGAAGCCGTCGACCCCGGCGTCCAGCCAGCGCTTCATCACCTGGATGAGCGCACTGACCACGCGCGGATTGTCGAAATTGAGATCCGGCTGGTGCGAGAAGAAGCGGTGCCAGTAGAACGCGCCGGCCTCCGGATCCCAGGTCCAGTTCGACTTTTCCGTGTCGGTGAAGATGATGCGTGTGCCCTGGTATTTCTGGTCGGTGTCGCTCCAGACATACCAGTTGCGGGCGCTCGAGCCGGGATGGCTGCGGCGCGCGCGCTTGAACCATTTGTGCTGGTCCGAGGTGTGGTTGACGACGAGCTCGGTGATGACGCGCAAGCCGCGCTTCTGCGCTTCCTGGATGAAGCGCTTGAAATCCTTCATCGTCCCGAAATCGGGATTGACCGAGCCGTAGTCGGCGATGTCGTAGCCGTCGTCGCGGCCGGGCGAGGGGTAGAACGGCAGCAGCCACAGCGCGGTGACGCCGAGCTCCTGCAGATAGGGCAGCTTCTCGGTCAGCCCGGCGAAATCGCCGATGCCGTCATGGTTGCTGTCGGCAAAGGCCTTGACGTGGAGCTGGTAGATGATCGCGTCCTTGTACCAGAGCTCATCCACGATCTCGGCAGCCTCAACTTTCTTGGTGTCGACGGAAGACAGAACATTCATGGCGTGACCCCTTACGCCAGGCAGCGGAACAGGAGCGCAGGATCGCGGTCGGGATCGATACGCAACCTGATCCCGCCCCATTCGATGCGGCACTGTTCGCCGGTGAGGAGGTTTTCGAGTGCCGTCACATGGTGTCGCTGTCCACCGGCGTCAACAGTGACGTCGCCGAGCGGCAGCCAGAATTCGCGCGCATGGCGCGAGAGCGCAATCACGACGACCACCGTGTTGGCGGGATCGGCCGCCTCCTTGGCGAAGGCGATCGTCTCGCCGTCCTCGATGCCGAGGAAGCGCAAGGCCGCAGTCTGCTGAAGCGCCGCGTTGTCGTTGCGGATGCGGTTGAGCGCGGCGATGTAGGGCTTGATGTTGCCGGGCGCGTTCCACTCGCGCGTCTTGATCTGGTACTTCTCGGAATCGAGATATTCCTCGTGGCCGGGAATCGCCTCGTGCTCCAGCAGCTCGAATCCGCCAAAGATCCCGTAATTGCCCGACAGCGTCGCGGCCAGCGCGAGCCGTGATTTGAATATCCAGGGCTCGCCACTCTGGAGATGATAGGGCAAGAGGTCGGCGGTGTTGACGAACAGGTTCGCCCGATAGAAGTCCCGCTCGGGATAGCCGGTCAGCTGGCCGAGATACTGCTCCAGCTCCCACTTCGCCGTGCGCCATGGGAAATAGCTGAAGGACTGCGCGAAGCCGAGCTTGGCGAGGCCCTTCATCAGCTTCGGCCGTGCAAAGGTCTTGGAGAACAGGATCACCTCGGGATGCCGGCGGCGGATGTCGCCGATGAGCCACTCCCAGAACGGAAGTGGCGCGGTGTCGTGATTGTCGATCGCGAAGATGGTGACACCATGGTCGATCCAGAACAGCATGGCGTCGCGAAACGCATTCCACAGCCCGGTGCGATCGACGCAGCCGAAATCGGGGATGACGATGTCCGAATAGGGCCCTTCCGCCGTCCGCACCGAGCGGTCCGGCCGCCATTTGAACCATTCCGGATGCTGGGTCAGCCAGGGGTGGTCCGGCGAGCACTGCACGG
This sequence comes from Bradyrhizobium huanghuaihaiense, assembly GCF_025200885.1. NCBI lineage: Bacteria > Pseudomonadati > Pseudomonadota > Alphaproteobacteria > Hyphomicrobiales > Nitrobacteraceae > Bradyrhizobium > Bradyrhizobium huanghuaihaiense. Next base: position 2,391,176 of record NZ_CP104172.1, read on the forward strand.
CAAAGTCCAGCGCAAGCTCGAGCCCGTACTCGAGGCAGGTCGCGACCAGCGCGCGGAAGTCCTCGATCGTGCCGAGCTCGGGATGCAGCGCATCGTGCCCGCCCTCGGCGGCGCCGATCGCATAGGGCGAGCCGGGATCGCCCTCGCTCGCCACCGGCGCGTCGTTGCGGCCCTTGCGGTGAGTGTGGCCGATCGGGTGGATCGGGGTGCAGTAGAGCACGTTAAAGCCCATGGCGGCGATATCAGGCACGCGCGCGATGCAGTCGCGCAGGGTGCCGTGCTGGCCGGGGACCTCGCTCTGGCTGCGCGGCATCATCTGGTACCAGGCGCCGAAGCGCGCTCTGTCGCGGTCGACGATCAGCGGGAAGAGCGGCGAGCACGTCAGGTCGGGCCGCGACTGGCTCTCGGCCATCGCTTTGCCGAGCTCGTTTGCCAGCAGCGGAGCGACGTCGCCGGTCTGGAGATAATCCTCGCATTGCCTGGTGATGACCTGTGCTGCGTCCTGCCGCGCGACATGTGCCTTGGTCAGCAGTCCGGCGCCCTCGATCGCATCGAGGCTGACATCGACCCCGGTCCGCCGTTTTCGCGCGACGGCGTGCGACCAAGTCGCGAACTCGTCGGTCCAGGCTTCGATCGCATAGACAAATTGGCCGGGCTCAGCGGGCGTGAACGCGCCGGACCAGCGGTCATTGCCGTGAGGGGTCATCGGCTCGCTCCGCCATTCGCGGTCCTGCTCTCCTCGCCAGATCAGCGCGGCACTGATCACGGCGTCGCCATCGCGGTAGATGTCGGCCCAGACCTCGACGCGTTCGCCCGCGATCCGCTTCACGGCGAAGCGGCCGCCGTCGATCAAGGGATAGACGTCTTCGATGAGGAAAGCGCTGCCGGCTGCGGCACTCTCGACAGTTTGAATTGTCTTGTTCACGGTGATGCCATTGACAAGAAAGCAGGAGCCCGTTTCCCTTGTCGGGAACCCACGCTTGGTACCATTATAGAAAGCCGCTTGTGTGTCATTGGTTCCCTTGGGAACGGCAAGCGCAGTTTGCGAGTTACCCCTGACTAACCTCTTCCGCGACCTCGTTAAAATCCCTGCCCCCGGCCAAATAATGGCCTGCAAGCTGCGTGCCGAATGGATCTTTTAGCTCAAGCCCGGATCAAGGGCGTTCAGTCCGAATTCATCGACGCCCTCGGCAAGCTGCGGGTCACCGCGCCTGAGGCGCTCAAATCCATCCTCGATGCCCTGCCGGAGAAGCGGGTCTACCGCTTCGTCAGCGGGCCGGTCGTGGTGCGCGCCCTGGGACATCCGCGCACTGAACTGGCGGCAACCGGGACGCCGCCGCTGCAATGGAAGATCGTCGGCAACGGCAATGTGATCGCGGAAGGCGAGACGCGCGAGCCGGTCATCGCCTGGCCTGCCGGCCTGCCGCTCGGCTACCACCGCCTGACCCTGACGGATGCCGGGGGTGCGAGCGAAGACGTGCCGATGATCGTGGCGCCCGAGCGCGCCTTCGGCGGCGATTTCGATCGCGGTTGGCTGCTCGCCGTGCAGCTCTATAGCGTCCGTTCGAATCGCAATTGGGGCATCGGCGATTTCACCGACCTCGCCGGTCTCGTCCGGCTCGCCAGGCAACTCGGTGCCGACGGCGTCGGCCTCAATCCGCTGCACGTGCTGTTCGACGACCAGCCGGCCGATTGCAGCCCCTATTCGCCGAACAGCCGGCTGTTCCTCAATCCGCTCTATATCGACGTCGAGGCGATCCCGGAATTTTCCGCCGATCTCGTCCCCGATGCGGCCGCGACCGCCGCGCGGCTGCGTGAAGGCGACCGTGTGCCCTATGCCGACATGGCAGCGCTGAAATGGCTGGCCCTGCGCGCGGCCTTCAACAGCTTCGTGACGAGCGCGAGCGCGGCACGCCGCAAGGAGTTCGATGCCTTCCGCGCCGCCCGCGCGCCGCTGTTGTCCCGCTTTGCCTGCTTCGAGGTGCTGCGGCATCGCTTCAACCGGCCATGGTGGGAATGGCCGTCCGGATGGCAGCAGCCGGACGAAGCCAAATGCGCCGAATTGCGCAATGGCCCTGATAAGCGCGATGTCGAGTTCGTCGAATTCGTGCAATGGACGGCCGACAGCCAATTGCATGCCGCCAAGGAGCTGGCCGGCCAGCTCGGCATGCGCGTCGGCCTCTATCTCGACGTTGCCGTCGGCGTGCAGTCCAACGGCTTCGATGCCTGGAACGAGCAGACCGCGATTTCCCGCCACCTCGCCGTCGGCGCTCCGCCCGACGTGCTCAACACCATCGGCCAGGACTGGGGCCTCGCCGGCTTCAACGCCGGTGGCCTCGAGGCGCAATCCTTCGTGCCGTTCGCCCACATGCTGGCGGCCTCGATGCGCCATGCCGGCGCCATCAGGCTTGACCACGTGCTCGGCTTGAAGCGGCTTTATCTGGTGCCGCGCGGCTTCAAGCCGGACAACGGCGCCTATGTGCAGATGCCGTTCGAGGCGCTGCTCGCCGCGGTGGTGCGCGAGAGCGCGGCCCACAAATGCATCGTGATCGGCGAGGACCTCGGCACCGTGCCGGAAGGCTTTCGCGAGACCATGCAGGATTTCGGCATCTGGTCCTATCTCGTCATGATGTTCGAGCGCGACGATGGCGGCCATTTCCGCAATATCGATCACTACCGGCCCAACGCGCTGGTGACGCTGAACACGCATGATTTGTGCACCTATGCGGGCTGGCGTTCCTTCAGCGATCTCAAGATGAAGCGCTCGCTCGGGCTCGATCCCGGCGAGAACGACCAGGCCCGCTGGGATGCGCTCGGTGCACTCGACGAGATTTTGCGGCAGAACGGCATCAATGCCAACGACCTCTATTCGGTGCTCGCCTTCCTGTCGCGCACGCCTTCGCGCCTGCTCGCGGTGTCCATGGAGGATCTGCTCGGCGTGATCGACCAGCCCAACATTCCCGGCACGATCGACGAGCATCCGAACTGGCGCCAGCGCCTGCCGGTCGCGCTCGACAAGATCGCCTCGAAGGTTGATCTCACGGCCTTGAGAGCGGCAACGCGGGAACGTTCCCTGACCGGCGGGAGTTGAACAGCCGGGGCTTCCCAGGCTTGTACGACATTGACGCAGAGGATCGAGGACTATGCGCTGATCGGCGACTGCGAGACCGCGGCGCTGGTCGGGCGCAACGGCTCGATCGACTGGCTGTGCTGGCCGGCCTTCGATTCCGACGCCTGCTTTGCCGCGATCCTCGGCAACCGCAAGAATGGCCGCTGGCTGGTCGCGCCAAGCGAGGACGTCACCGCGATCTCGCGCCGCTATCTCGGCAATACCCTCATCCTTGAAACGCGGTTTGAGACTGAAAGCGGCACGGTCGCGTTGATCGACTTCATGCCGCCGCGCGGCAAGGCGTCCGACATCGTGCGTCTGGTTCGCGGCGTCGGCGGCACCGTCAAGATGCGAATGGAGCTCGTCATCCGCTTCGGCTTCGGCGTCGACATTCCCTGGGTGCGGCGGATCGACCACGCCTTGCTTGCGGTCGCCGGCCAGGACATGACGGTGCTGCGCACGCCGGTCGAGACCCGCGGCGAGGATCTGACCACGGTGTCGGACTTCGAGGTGAGGGCAGGCGAGACCATTCCCTTCGTGCTGACCTACGGTCCCTCGCATCTCGAGCCGCCCGGGCCGATCGATCCTGAGGTCGCGCTTAAGGAGACCGAGAATTTCTGGCAGGATTGGTGCAGCCATTGCACCCGCGACGGCGATTATCACGACCTGATCGTGCGCTCGCTGATCACGCTGAAGGCGCTGACCTTCGCTCCCACCGGCGGCATCGTCGCGGCGCCCACCACCTCCCTGCCGGAGAAGCTCGGTGGCGCCAGGAATTGGGACTACCGCTTCTGCTGGCTGCGCGATGCCACCTTCACGCTGCTGGCGCTGATGAACTCGGGCTACACCGAGGAAGCTTCGGCCTGGCACAATTGGCTGCTGCGCGCGGCCGCCGGCTCGCCGTCGAACATGCAGATCATGTACGGCATCTGGGGCCAGCGGCGGCTGCTGGAATGGGAAGCAGCCTGGCTCGCCGGCTATGAGGGCGCGCGGCCGGTGCGTGTCGGCAACGCCGCGCATGCGCAGCTCCAGCTCGATGTCTACGGCGAGCTGATCGACGCCTTCCACCAGTCGCGCATGGCCAAGCTGAAGCTCGACGAGGAGAGCTGGGCGCTGGAATGCAACGTGCTCAACCATCTCGCCGAAGTCTGGGACCGGCCCGACCACGGCATCTGGGAGCGCCGCGGGCAGCCCCGGCACTACGTCTTCTCGAAGGTCATGACCTGGGTCGCCTTCGACCGCGGCATCAAGAGCGCCGAGACCTTTGGCTTCAAGGCGCCGCTGCTGCATTGGCGCACCTTGCGCGAAGCCATTCATTGCGACGTCTGCAACAACGGATTCGATGCTGAAGAAAACGCTTTCGTCGAGTCCTACGGCTCAAAACTGCTCGATGCCAGCGTGCTGCTGCTGCCGTCGGTCGGCTTTCTGCCGGCCGAAGACCCGCGCATCCGGGGCACCATCGTAGCGGTCGAGACGCGCCTGATGCGCGACGGTTTCGTGTTGCGGCACGATCCGCGCGAAGTGCCCGCGGGCCAGCCGCCGCTCGAAGGCGCGTTCCTCGCCTGCAGCCTGTGGCTGGCTGACGCCTATGTGCTGTCGGGCGATCTCGACAAGGCACAGGTCTTGTTCGATCGCGTGGTTGGCGTTGCGAACGATGTTGGGCTACTCGCCGAAGAATACGACTCCGCGGCCCGCCGCCAGACCGGCAACTTTCCGCAGGCGCTGACCCACATCGCACTGATCAACACGGCGCATAATCTTTCGGCGGCGAGGCAGAGAAGCGAGAAGCCGGCGATGCAGCGTTCGAAGTAGTGAATTTGGATTAGCCTTGCGTGTATCCAGAGCGGAGGTGCGCTCCCTCTCCCGCTTGCGGGGGAGGGCTGGGGTGGGGGTGCTTCCGCAGGCGAGAACCCCCGAGAGGAGAAAACCCTCACCCGCCGCTACGCGGCGACCTCTCCCGCGAGCGGGAGAGGTTGAGCGAACCCGCGGCCCGCTCAGCCCACCCCGTTCCGCTTCAAGATCATCTCCATCGCCTCGGCAAAACCGTCCTGCTCGTTGCTCCCTGTGACGTGGGTCGCCTCGTCCTTGACGTTGTCGGCGGCGTTGCCCATGGCGATCGAGGTGCCGCTGATGCGGAACATCGGGAGGTCGTTCTGCATGTCGCCGATGGTGGCGACCGCGTCGGTCGAGATGTCGAGGCGCCTGGCCATGGCCTCGACGAAGGTGCCCTTGTTGAAGCCGGGCGGCGTGATGTCGAGATAATAGGTCTGCGAACGCACCGCGGTGGCCGCGCTGCCGAGCGCCTCCTGCATCGCCTTCTCGCAAGCCGCGAGCCCGGCCGCGTCGGCGCTGGCGCCGACGATCTTGCAGGCGCTCGCAACGTACGGCGAAAAATCCGTCACGATGGTCGGATCGGAGCGGATCGTGTGCCGCTCATGCGCGACATATTTACCATCAGGATTGTCGATCAGCCATTTGTCGGTGGTGAACAGCCAGATGTCCGCGCCGTAGTCGCGGAGGATCTGCAAGGAGCGCTCGGCAGCACCCGGCGGAATCAGGTGCTGCTCGACCGGCCGCATCTCGGGATCGACGATCGAGGAGCCGTTGAACGGGCCGACCGGCAACCACAGCGCCAGCGGCTCGATCAGGAAACGCATGCCGATCGCAGGGCGGCTGGAAGTGATGGTGAACCCGATGCCGGCCTGGTGCAGCCGCTGCACCGCGCTCCGCGCACGCTCGGTCAGCGTCTTGTCCTTCGTCAGCAGCGTGCCGTCGACGTCGGAGACCACGAGTGAGATGGGGGTCATGGCAGAACCTTGGGTATTGCCCCGCCCAGTTTCAATTGCCGTACGATGCCGTCCACGATGGCCTCGACCGTCTCGTCGATCGAGACGGTGAGGACGTGCTCGCCCGCTTCCGGCGGCTCCAGCGTGTCGAACTGGCTCGTCAGCAGCCCGGGCGGCATGAAATGGCCCTTGCGCTGCGCGAGCCGCTCGGCGATCAGCTCTTTCGTCCCCTTCAGGAACACGAAGCGGACGTCATCGCGTCCGCGCAGCAGCACGTCGCGATAGGTATGCTTCAACGCCGAGCAGGCGATGATGACATGCTCGCCGCGTCCGCACACCCGCTCGATCTCGTCGGCGATGGCGTTGAGCCAGGGCCAGCGGTCCTCGTCGGTGAGGGGATGTCCGGCCCGCATCTTCTCGACGTTGCTGGCGGGGTGGAAGCTGTCGCCGTCCTCGAAGCGCCAGCCGAGCCGCTCGCCGAGCGCCCCTGCAACCGTGCTCTTGCCCGAACCCGACACGCCCATCACGATCAACGCACAAGGTGCTTCAACGCGGCCCACGAATTTCCTCCGGAAGCGCGGCCCTGTCGACCAGCCAGACGGTCTCACCAAACGAGCGCGCGCGTAAGGCCGGCAGATTCTCGCCATTGAGGAGGCGCGTCAAGATCGCCCGCTTGTCGTGTCCGGCAATCTCGAACAGCATTTCGTAGCACGAGGCCAGCACGGGCAGGGTGAGCGACACCCGCGGCACGAACGGGGCGACATTGGCCTTGGGCACGCCGACGACCCAGCGCGTGGTCTCCTCGATCTCGGGAAAGCCGGGAAACAGCGAGGCGGTGTGGCCGTCCGGTCCTGCGCCCATCAGGACCAGGTCGAACAGCGGCCGCGCCGGATCGAGCTGGTCTGCGCCATAGAAGGCCTGCAGCTCGCGCGCATAGGCCTGGGCGCCGGCATCGGGATTCTCGGCCGTGGTCGGGATCGGGTGGATATGGCCGGCAGGCGCATTGCGATCGAGAAATGCCGCCCGCGCCACCGCCATGTTGTTGAGAGGATCGCTTTCAGGCACGAACCGCTCGTCGCCGATGAACCAGTGCACGCGGTCCCATGGGATTTTGTCGCGCCAGGCGTCGCTGCCGAGCAATTGATAGAGCTTTTTCGGGCTTGACCCGCCGGTGAGGCAGATCGCGATACGCCCGGGATTGGCGCCGATCCGCGCCATCACCCGTTCGGCCGCGGTCTGCGCCAGCGCCTCGGCATCGGCTGCGACGATCAGCTTCGGCAGTCCGGCCGCAATCACGAAAATTTCCGCCAGCTTCGCCCGTCGCGCCGGAGCAGCTCGTCGGCGCAGGCGGGGCCGTCGCTGCCGGCTTCGTAGGTCTCGATGCCGTTGGTGCCCTCGCTTTTCCAGGCATCCAGGAACGGCTGCACGGCCTGCCATCCGGCCTCGATGCCGTCGGCGCGCTGGAACAGGATGTTGTCGCCGATCATGCAGTCGTAGATCAGCGTCTCGTAGCCGGTCGAGGGATCGGCCCGGAAATAGTCGCCGTAGCGGAACTTCATCTCGACGCCGTCGATGGTGATGCTCGGTCCCGGAATCTTGGCGTTGAACTGCAGCTCGATGGTCTCGGTGGGCGCGATGCCGATGGTGAGGAAGTTCTGCGACAGGCGATCGACGTCCGTGCCCGAAAACATCGACAGCGGCGCCTGCTTGAACTTGATCGCGACTTCGGTGCGCTTGTGACCCAGCGCCTTGCCGGTGCGCAGGTAAAAGGGGACGCCGGCCCAGCGCCAATTGTCGATCATCAGCTTGAGCGCGACAAAGGTCTCGGTGGTGCTGTCGGGCTTGACGTCCTCGGTCTTGCGATAGTCCGTGATCGCGTCGTCGCCGACGCGGCCGGCGAGATATTGCGCGCGCACCGAATTCTTCAGCGCCTCTTCCCGGCTCGGCTGCTGGATCGATGTGAGGACGTCGGCCTTCTCGGAGCGCACGGAATGTGCGTCGAAACGTGCAGGGGGCTCCATCGCCACCAGCGACATCAGCTGGAACAGATGGTTCGGCACCATGTCGCGCAGCGCGCCGGTGGCGTCGTAGAAGCCGCCGCGATGGCCGACGCCGAGCTTCTCCTCCACGGTGATCTGGATGTGGTCGATGTGGTTGCGATTCCAGATCGGCTCGAACATGCCGTTGGCAAAGCGCAGCACCAGGATGTTCTGCACCGTCTCCTTGCCGAGGTAATGATCGATCCGGTAGATCTGGTGCTCGTCCATGATCTTGAGCAGTTCGCCGTTCAGCGCACGCGCCGAGGCGAGGTCGGTGCCGAACGGCTTTTCGATCACGAGCCGCCGCCAGGCGCCGTTCTCCTTCATCATGCCGGTGCGGCCGAGCTCGCGCGCGGTCGGCGCAAACGCCGCGGGCGGCGTTGCCAGGTAGAACAGCCGGTTGCCGCCGGTGTCCTGCGCGCATTCCAGCGAATCCAGATGCTCGCGCAAGCGGTCGAAGGATGGCGGATCCTTCGGATCAGCCTCGACGAAGGTCACGCATTCCAGCAGCTTCTTTGCGACGTCGTCGTCCACAGGACGGGTCGCGAACTGGTGCAGTCCCTTCAGCAGGCTGTCGCGCAGCTCGTCATCCGACTGGCCTCTGCGGGCCACGCCGACGACGCAGAATTTTTCCGGCAGCAGGTGCTCCGCTGCCAGATTGTAGAGCGACGGCATCACCAGGCGATGGGTGAGATCACCGGTGACGCCGAAGATGACGAAGGCGCAATTTTCCGGCTTGCGCTTGGCTTGCGGGTCTTTTGTCACGAACGATCGGCCTTCGCTCTGTTACTTGTTACTTTGGTTTCGAAGCGCCCGGCTGCTTCGGCTCCTTGTGGCCGCCGAAACCCGCGCGCATGGCGGAGAGAATTTTCTCGGCGAAGGTGTGTTCCTTGCGGGAACGGAAACGTGTGTAGAGCGCCGCGGTCAGGACTTCGGCCGGCACGGCCTCGTCGATCGCGGCATTCACGGTCCAGCGTCCTTCGCCGGAATCCTCCACGAAGCCGGAATATTCCGACAGAAGCGGGCTGTCGGCGAGCGCGGTCGAGGTGAGGTCGAGCAACCAGGACGGAATCACGCTGCCGCGCCGCCACACTTCGGCGATGTCGGCGAGATCGAAATCATAGCGATGATCCGCCGGCAGGGCGTCGATATTGGCGTTCTTGAGAATGTCGAACCCTTCGGCATAGGCCTGCATCAGGCCGTATTCGATGCCGTTGTGGATCATCTTGACGAAGTGCCCGGCGCCGACGGGGCCGGCATGGATGTAGCCCTGCTCGATGCGGGGATCACGCCCCTCGCGTCCTTCGGTGCGCGGAATGTCGCCGGCGCCGGGCGCGAGCGCAGCGAAGATCGGATCGAGCCGGTCGACCACGGCCTTTTCGCCGCCGATCATCATGCAATAGCCGCGGTCGAGGCCCCACACGCCACCCGACGTGCCGACGTCGACATAGTGGATGCCGCGCGCCTTCAGCGCCTTGCCGCGGCGGACGTCGTCCTGCCAGAAGGTGTTGCCGCCGTCGATGATGACGTCGGCCTCCTGCATCACGCCCGCGATGGTGTCGATCGTCGCCTCGGTGATGCGCCCCGCCGGCAGCATCACCCAGGCCGTGCGCGGACGCTCGAGCTTGGAGATGAACTCTTCCAGAGTCGCCGAGCCGACTGCGCCGTCTGCGGCAAGGCCCGCGACGGCCTTGGCGTCCTTGTCGTAGACCACGGTCGAATGTCCCTGGCGCATCAAGCGGCGAACGATGTTGCCGCCCATCCGGCCGAGGCCGATCATGCCGAGTTGCATGTGAGAGATTCCCTTAATTCAGTGCGTCGTTGAGCGCCGCATTGAGCGCCGCGAGACCTTTCTTGAGCCCGCCCTTCAGGTGGACACGCAGCGCGCGCCGCCCGCGTTCGGTGAGCACGTCGAAATCGCCGCGCGCCTGCGCCGCCTTGATCACGCCGAAGCTCGCCTTCTGGCCCGGCACCGCCAGGTCCTTGGCGTCGTCGGCGGTGATCTGGAGGAACACGCCGCTGTCGGGCCCGCCCTTATAGGCCTGCCCCGTGGAGTGTAGGAAGCGCGGGCCGAACTCGGCACAGGTCGCGACATGCCGCTTCTCGCGCACCCCGAGCCGCATCGCCTGGAGCGCATCGATCGTCGCCTTGTCGCGCGCGATGTAGCCGAGCAGGGCGACATAGTCGCCCTCGCCCGAGCGCGACAGATGCGCCTTCAGCCAGGACGTGAGGTCGCCATTGGCGCCGGCGGCGCGCAGCGCCGTGGCGTTGGCCTCGTCGGTGTAGAGATCGGCTTCCTTGGTGCTGACCACCGGCTCTTCTGCCGGCAGCTTGCCGGTCTTCTCGAACGACGCCGTGAGCTCGCGGGTCTTGATCTTGGCCGCTTCCACGTCGGGCTGGTCGAACGGGTTGATGCCGAGGATCGAGCCTGCCACGGCCGTGGCCAGCTCGAAGCGGAAGAACTCCTGGCCGAGATGCTCGATCGACTTCATGACGATGCGCACCACGGGATGGCCGGCCGCTTCGATCGCGGCAAGCTGGGAGTCGTGTGCAGCGTCAGCTTCGCCGTCGATGCGGATGTCGATGAAGAAGCGATCATTGCCATAGACCGAGGGATCGCCCAGCGGCTCGCCGTCGATCGGGATCAGGCCCTTGCCCTCCTTGCCGGTCGATTCCGCGATCAGCTGCTCGGCCCAGGCGCCGAAATCGGCGATCTTCTTCGACGACAGGATCGTCACCTTGTCGCGGCCATCGAGCGCGGCCAATCCCATGGCAAGGCCGAGCTGCACGCCCGGGTTTTCGGACGGCGGCACGTCCGGTCCGCAGGAGCGGGCCATGGAGAGCGCGTGCTTGACGAAGGTCTTGACGTCAATGCCGGCAGTTGCCGCCGGCACCAGGCCGAACGGCGAGAGCACCGAATAGCGCCCGCCGATCGAGGGCTCGCCATGGAAGATGCGGGCATAGTTCAGCGTCTTCGCCGCCTTCTCCAGCGAGGAGCCGGGATCGGTCACCGCGATGAAGCGATGGCCGGTCTTCACCTTCGGGCCGACCGCCTTGGCAACCTGATCATGGAAATAATCCTTCATCGCGTTCGGCTCGGTGGTGCCGCCGGACTTGCTGGAGACGATGAACACGGTGTTGGCGATGTCGATCTTGTCTTCCATCGCCCGCACCTGCGCGGGATCGGTGGAGTCAAGCACGTGCAGCTTGGGGAAGCCCGGCTTCTTGCCAAAGGTCTCGGCCAGCACCTCGGGTCCGAGGCTCGATCCGCCCATGCCGAGCACGACGGCGTCGGAGAATTTCTGGCCCTTCACGCGGCCTGCATAATCCTCGTAGTCGGCAACGTCCGCCTTGGCGGCGCTGTCGAGCCAGCCGAGCCATTTGTCCTCGTCGGTGCCGGTCCAGACCGACTTGTCGCGCTGCCAGAGCCTGCGGATTTTTGCCGAGGCACGCCATTCCTCGGTGCTCTTGGCGACAGCCTTGCCGAGGCCGTCGCCGAGCGAAAGCTGCTGGCGATCGAGCGCCGGCCCGAGCACGGTGGCGCGCTTGTGGGCGACCGCGCCGTAGAGCTTGTCGGCGGCATCCGCAAACAGCTTTACGCCGTCCCTGACCAGCTCCTCGGTGATCGCATCCAGCGAGATGCCGGAGCGCTCCAGCTCCTCCAGCACGCGCCTTGCGTCCTCGACATTCTCTTCCAGGCTGTCGCGCGGCTTGCCGTGGTCGCGGAACGCATCCAGCGTTGCCGGCGGCACGGTGTTGATGGTGTCGGGGCCGATCAGCTCCTCGACATAGAGGACGTCGCTGTAGTCCTTGTTCTTGGTGCCGGTTGACGCCCACAGCATGCGCTGCGGCTTGGCGCCCTTGGCGGCGAGCTTCTCCCAGCGCGGACCCGAGAACAGGCGCTTGTAATCCTGGTAGGCGACCTTGGCATTGGCGATTGCGACCTTGCCCTTCAGCGCGGCGAGCCGCTCCTTCTCGGACGGATCGTTGGCGCGCGCGATCTTCTCGTCGAGCTGCTTGTCGACCACCGAGTCGATGCGGCTGACGAAGAAGCTCGCCACGCTGGCGACATGCGACGGATCGCCGCCGCCGGCGACGTATTTTTCGAGACCCGCCAGATAGGCCTCCGCCACCTCGAGATAGACCGCCTTGGAGAACAGAAGCGTGATGTTGATGCTGATGCCGTCGCCGATCAGCGTCTCGATCGCCGGCAGGCCCTCGGGCGTCGCCGGCACCTTCACCATCAGGTTCTTGCGGCCAACGTCCTTCCACAGCCGCCGTGCCTCAGCGACGGTACCGGCGGTGTCCATCGCCAGATAGGGCGAGACTTCCAGGCTGACATAGCCGTCACCGCCCTTGAGGCGGTCATAGACCGGGCGCAGCACATCGGCGGCATTCTGGATGTCCTCGACCGCGACGGCCTCGAACAGGTCGGCCACGGTCCGGTCGCCGCGCTTCAGCGCCTTGCCGATCGGGGCGTCGTATTCGTCCGAACTGCCGATCGCCTTCTCGAAGATCGACGGGTTCGAGGTGACGCCCTTGACGCCATCGGTGTCGATCAGCCGCTTCAGGTCGCCCTTGGCGATGAAACCGCGGGCCAGGAAGTCCAGCCAGACGGCCTGTCCGTGCTTTTCCAGTTCTTTGACGGGATTCATGATGCTTATTTATCTCCAAGCCTGCGGGCGAGGGGTTTCCGCGCCGGTCCTGACGCGCTATCCTCTAGCTTACATGCACCCGGGAGGGAACCAATCAAGGGTCTGAGCGTCATACTCTCAGTGTAACTCCGTCGCGATCATGGCGATCCAGGCGGCAGTGGCTGTGTTGCGTAAAAAGTCGTTGGCCGGAAAGGTTCGGCCGAGGTCTCGCTGCGTAACGTCTGTCGGCCGCTGCACAGCGTGTCGTCAGCAGATTCCGGTCTGCCCGATCGTTGGTGAACCGGTCGCGAATGGCCGTGCTGGGGGAAAGCATGCAAGTACATCCTGACGGCCCTCCGCCCGCCGTCTCCGACAGCCCGCAATCGATCACGCCGACCGTGCGCATCGATGTGCCCTACGATCTCGAAATCAACCAATGCGCCACGCGCTTGCGACTGCTGGTCGCGGCGGGGTTCGCGATGATCCTGTTCAGCGCCAGCCTCGCCTTCGACTGGTGGGACAGCCTCGGCGACTACGACACGACGGTCGGCTATGCCGGCGTTGCGGTGTTCGGCCTGATCACCGGCTGGCTGATCTGGCTGCTTCCCGGCGAACGTGGACCGGTGGTGATCGTCACCCCCTACGGCATCCGCGATCTCCGCATCGGCAATGAATTTCTGCTGTGGGAGTCGATTGCGGAGATTTCGGCCGAGGATCGCCGCGGGCACAGATTGATCGTGCTGACGCCGACGCCGGCGTTGCAGCGACAGCTCTCCTCTATTCGCGGCAGGAGGCGGGCGACATCGCGCGGCGCGCGGGACGATCGGATCGCCATTTCCACCGAGGGGCTGGCGACCGATTTTGATACATTGCTCCGCGCTTGCCGTGAGTGCCATGCCGCCAGCGATGCACGCACCGCATTGCGGCGAGATCGCGATCAAGGCACGCAAGGCTCGGGTGCACAAGGCTCCGGTGCACAAGGCTTGGCCGTACAAGCGTCATAAAGCTGCCGCCGGCCGACGGCTATGCTGCACCGCCGGATGAGCTGATCCCCGGTAATGCCCGGATGTGGCGGCCGAGTGACATTTTCTGGAAATGAGCGAAGATATACATAGATTCGCATAAATAACAGGCAGGTGCCTGTTCGTAACTCACCCGGTTGCCTACGTTGTGCGTTGCGTCGAGTCGGTCCCCGGGTGTCCAATGATCGTCATGTGCTCACGCTGATTCGAAACGGCCTGAGGAACGCTCCGGTAACTGCTTTCGTTTCAGCTTGTAGCGGAACTCACGCGGAGAGGGATCATGTACAACGATTCTCTATTCAACGCTTTCGCTCGGTCGTTCGAGGCGAGAAGCCAGCACGACATGTCGATGGCGGAATATCTGGAATCGTGTCGAAGCGATCCCATGAAATACGCAAACGCGGCCGAACGACTGCTAGCAGCGATCGGCGATCCGCAGACGATTGACACGGCCAAGGACCCACGCCTTGGCCGTATTTTTTTGAACCGCACCATCCGCACCTATCCGGCCTTCGCCGGCTTCTACGGCATGGAAGAAACCATCGAGCGTATCGTCGGTTTCTTCCGGCACGCAGCGCAGGGCTTAGAGGAGCGCAAGCAGATCCTCTATCTGCTCGGCCCCGTGGGCGGCGGCAAATCCTCGCTCGCCGAGCGGCTCAAGTCGTTGATGGAAGTGCAGCCGATCTACGTGCTCAAGGCCGGCGATGAACTCTCGCCCGTGTTCGAAAGCCCGCTCAGCCTGTTCGATCCCGATCATCTCGGGCCGATGCTGGAGGAGAAATACGGCATTCCGCGCCGGCGTCTCACCGGCCTGATGAGCCCGTGGTGCTACAAGCGACTGGAAGCCTTCGGCGGCGATATCTCGCAATTCCGCGTCGCCAAGATCCAGCCGTCGCGGCTGCGCCAGATCGCGGTCTCCAAGACCGAGCCGGGTGACGAGAACAACCAGGACATCTCGTCGCTGGTCGGCAAGGTCGACATCCGCAAGCTCGAGACCTACGCGCAGAACGATCCCGACGCCTACAGCTATTCGGGTGGCCTCAATCGCGCCAACCAGGGCATCCTTGAATTCGTCGAGATGTTCAAGGCGCCGATCAAGATGCTGCACCCGCTGCTGACCGCAACGCAGGAGGGCAACTACATCGGCACCGAGAATATCGGTGCGATCCCGTTCACCGGCGTGATCCTGGCGCACTCCAACGAGGCGGAGTGGGCGAGCTTCAAGGCCAACAAGAACAACGAGGCCTTCATCGACCGCATCTGCGTGATCAAGGTGCCGTACGTGCTGCGGGTCACCGAAGAGCAGAAGATCTACGAGAAGCTGATCCAGGGCTCGGAGCTGGCGTCGGCGCCGTGCGCGCCGTCGACACTGGAAACGATGGCGCGGTTCTCGGTGATGTCGCGTCTGCGCAAGCACGAGAACTCCACGCTGTTCGGCAAGATGCGGGTCTATGACGGCGAAAGCCTGAAGGAATCCGATCCGAAGGCGCGCAGCGTCCAGGAATATCGCGATGCCGCCGGCGTCGACGAGGGCATGGACGGCGTGTCCACGCGCTTTGCCTTCAAGATCCTGGCTGCGACCTTCAACCACGATCCGCAGGAGGTCGCCGCCGATGCCGTGCACCTGATGTATGCGCTGGAGCAGTCGATCCGCCGCGAGCAGCTGCCGGAGGAAACCGAGAAACGTTACCTGGAGTTCATCAAGGCGGAGCTGGCACCGCGCTATGCCGAGTTCATCGGTAACGAGATCCAGAAGGCTTATCTCGAATCCTACTCGGATTACGGCCAGAATCTGTTCGACCGCTACGTGGATTACGCCGATGCCTGGATCGAGGATCAGGATTTCAAGGATCCCGACACCGGCCAGTTGCTCGATCGCGAGCTTTTGAACCAGGAATTGACCAAGATCGAGAAGCCGGCCGGCATCGCCAATCCGAAGGATTTCCGGAACGAGGTGGTCAAGTTCTCGTTACGGGCCAGGGCTCAGAACAGTGGCAAGAATCCGACCTGGACCTCCTACGAGAAGATTCGCGACGTGATCGAAAAGCGGATATTCTCCCAGGTCGAGGACCTGCTTCCGGTCATCTCCTTCGGGTCGAAGAAGGACGGCGAGACGGAGAAGAAGCACGGCGAGTTCGTCGCACGCATGGTGGAGCGCGGCTACACCGAGCGTCAGGTTCGCCGGCTCGTCGAATGGTACATGCGCGTGAAGCAGGCCGGTTGAGGCGGATGGGAAAGTGGCCATTCACATTATTGACAGGCGCCTGAATCCAGGCGGCAAGAGTCTTGAGAACCGGCAGCGGTTCTTGCGTCGGGCCAAATCCCTGGTGCAGGGCGCCGTCAAGAAGACCTCGCAGGATCGCGACATCAAGGACGTCCTGGAGGGTGGTGAGGTCACGATCCCGCTCGACGGGATGCATGAGCCGCGTTTCCGCCGCGAAGGCGGAACGCGGGACATGGTGCTGCCCGGGAACAAGAAGTTCATCGAGGGCGACTATCTCCAGCGTTCCGGCCAGGGCAGCGCCAAGGACTCCGGTCCCGGCGAAGGCGACAGCGAGGACGCCTTCCGCTTCGTGCTCAGCCGCGACGAATTCGTCGATCTCTTCCTCGACGACCTCGAACTGCCCGATCTCGCCAAGCGCAAGATCGCGCAGACCGAGAGCGAGGGCATCCAGCGCGCCGGCTACACCACGTCGGGCTCACCCGCCAACATCTCGGTGAGCCGCACGGTGAAGCTCGCGCTGGCGCGCCGCATCGCGCTCAAGCGTCCCCGCAAGGAGGAGATCGAGGAGCTTGAAGCCGCGATCGCCGCCTGCACGGACGAGGACGAACGTACCGAGCTCATCGCCCGGCTCGAAGCACTGAAAGCGAAGTCCAAGCGCATTCCCTTCATCGATCCGCTCGACATCCGCTACCGCCGCTTCGAGATGGTGCCGAAGCCGGTCGCGCAGGCCGTGATGTTCTGCCTGATGGACGTCTCCGGCTCGATGTCCGAGCACATGAAGGATCTCGCCAAGCGCTTCTACATGCTGCTCTACGTGTTCCTGAAGCGGCGCTACAAGCATGTCGAGATCGTCTTCATCCGTCACACCGACCGCGCCGAGGAGGTGGACGAGCAGACCTTCTTCTACGGCCCGGCCTCGGGCGGCACGCTGGTCTCCAGCGCGCTGCAGGCAATGCACGAGATCGTGCGCGAGCGTTTCAATCCCTCGGACTGGAACATCTACGCCGCGCAGGCCTCCGACGGCGACAATTCCTATTCCGACGGCGAGCTCACGGGGCTGCTGCTGACCGACAAGATCCTGCCGGTCTGCCAGTTCTTTGCCTATCTCGAGGTCGGGGAATCCGGCGGCAGCGCCTTCGATCTCTCCGACTCCTCGCTCTGGACCCTCTACGAGCGCCTGCGCAACAGCGGCGCACCGCTCTCGATGCGCAAGGTCTCCGAGCGCAGCGAGATATTCCCGGTGTTCCACGACCTGTTCCAGCGCCGCGACACTGCTCAGGAGAAAGCCGCTCCATGACGGAACGTTTGTTCGAAGGCGCGGATTGGGATTTTCGCACCTTGCAGCGTATCACCGATGCCTGCGAAGAGGTGGCGTTGAAGGATCTCGGGCTCGACGTCTATCCGAACCAGATCGAGGTCATCACCGCCGAGCAGATGCTGGATGCCTACTCGTCGGTCGGCATGCCCTTGTTCTACAAGCACTGGTCCTTCGGCAAGCATTTCGCGTTCCACGAGGCCTCCTACCGCAAGGGCCTGATGGGCCTCGCCTATGAGATCGTGATCAACTCCTCGCCCTGCATCTCCTACCTCATGGAGGAGAACACGGCGACGATGCAGACGCTGGTGATCGCGCACGCCGCCTTCGGCCACAATCACTTCTTCAAGAACAACTATCTGTTCAAGCAGTGGACCGATGCCGAGGGCATCCTGGACTATCTCGATTTCGCCAAGAACTACGTCATGCAATGCGAGGAGCGCTACGGCCGCACCGAGGTCGAGCGCACACTCGACGCCGCGCATGCGCTGATGTCGCACGGCATCGACCGCTATCCCGGCAAGAAGAAGCTGGATCTGCGCGCCGAGGAGAAGCGGGCGGGGCGCAGGCGCCAGCACGAGGAAGAGGTCTTCAACGATCTCTGGCGTACCGTGCCGGCCGGCAAGAGCAAGAGCCGTTCGGCGCTCAGCGTCGAGCGGCGCCGCAAGCTGCTCGGCCTGCCGCAGGAGAACCTGCTCTATTTCCTGGAGAAGAGCGCGCCGCGGCTGGCGCCCTGGCAGCGCGAGCTCTTGCGCATCGTCCGCCACATCGCGCAATATTTCTATCCGCAGAGCCAGACCAAGGTGATGAACGAGGGGACGGCGACCTACGTTCACTATCGCATCATGACCCAGCTGCACCAGCAGGGCCGCATCACCGATGGCAACTTCCTCGAATTCCTGGGATCGCACACCAACGTGGTGTTCCAGCCCGAATTCGACGATCAGCGCTTCTCGGGCTTCAACCCCTATGCGCTCGGCTTCGCAATGATGCAGGACATCGAGCGCATCGTCACGAGGCCCGAAGACGAGGACCGCGAATGGTTCCCCGACATCGCCGGCAAGAACGACGTGATGGGCGTGCTGCGCGACGTCTGGGCCAATTACCGCGACGAGAGCTTCATCGGTCAGTTCTTAAGCCCCAAATTGATGCGGCACTTCCGCATGTTCCATCTCCACGACGACCCCGAGGAGCGCGCCGGCATCCGCGTCGATGCCATCCACGACGAGCGCGGCTTCCGCCGCGTCCGGCGCGAATTGGCGCGACAGCACGACGTCGGCTACATCGACGCCAATATCGAGGTGGTCGATGTCGACCTCTCCGGCGACCGCCGGCTGATCCTGCATCACCACGTCATCAAGGGCTCGCAGCTCAACGAGACCGACGCCAAGCGCGTGCTTCAGCACCTGGCCGATCTCTGGACCTACGACGTCGCGCTGATCGAGGTCGACGCCAACGACAAGGTTTTGCGCGAATACGTCGTGAGCCCGCGTCCGATTCCGGCAGCGGTAGCCTGAGGGCATCGTCTAGCGTCTGACGCTGTGAGACTCCAATATCGCCCCCACGGAGGTGCGCTCCCTCCCCCGCTTGCGGGGGAGGGCCGGGGAGAGGGTATCTCCACAGTGGGACTCCCCCAGAGGAGAGAACCCTCACCCGGCGCGCGGGACGATGCTTCGCATCGCCCGGGACGCGCCGACCTCTCCCGCAAGCGGGAGAGGTTGGAGCCAGTCCGCGGCTGCTATAGCGATCAACGGAACTCGTGGCGCTCTACGCCGGCTGCTTCTTGGCCGGCTTCTTCTTGGACGCATTCAGCTCCACCGCCGCGCGGATCAGCGCCTTCAACGCCTTCTCGTTGATCTTCTCGCCCTCGCGAATATCGATCGCGCGGCGCACATTGCCGTCGAGGCTGGAGTTGAACAGGCCCGCGGGATCGTCCAGCGCCGCGCCCTTGGCAAAAGTCAGCTTCACCACTTCCTTGTAGGTCTCGCCGGTGCAGATGATGCCGTCGTGCTCCCACACGGGAACGCCGCGCCATTTCCATTCCTCGACGACGTCAGGGACGGCCTGCTTGATCAGGCCGCGGATCCGCGCCAGCATCTCGCCGCGCCAGTCGCCGAGCTCCCTGATGCGGCCGTCGATCAATTTGGAGGGCGAGGCGCCGTCCGTCTTCGTCGCGCTGCTCTTCTTTGCGGTGACGGCCTTCTTCATGATCACGCCTCTTGCCGCGCGCCGTCGCGGTGGCCGAGATAAGGCAGCGCGAACAGATACAGCCCTGTCGCGAGCAGCGGGATCAGCGGCACGAGCGCCAGGAAGCCGATCCATACGGCCTGCACCTGCATGGTCATGGCGACGATGTTGGCGATGACCGCGACCGTGAACGCCATCGACAGCCAGCGATGAATCCGCCGAATCCACATGTTCGTGCTCATTGGGACCTCCTTTGGAAAATGTATGGAAGAGACGCCGGCGAGCTACTCAGCCCGCGCCAGCAGTTCGTCCAGCTTGGCGAAGAACTGCTTCCAGCCGGCATGCGCCCCGCCATAGGCCTGCTTCTGCGTCGGGCTGAAGCCCGCCTGTTCGACGCGCAGATGCGTGCCCGCGCCCGTCGGCGTCAGCGTGAAGGTCACGACGCTCTTCAGGTCGAACGCGGCGTCCTCGTGCGAGAAATTCCAGGTATAGGCGAGCGCCTTCTGCGGCTCGATGGTGAGCACCTCGCAGTCCAGCACGCCGCCCCATTCGCCGCGCAGGTTGAAGCGATGACCGACCACGGGCTTGAAGTCGTTCTTCATCAGCCATTCCTCGATCAGATGCGGCTGTGTCAGCGCGCGCCATAGCCGTTCCGCCGGGAAGGCAAATTCGCGCTCGACGACGACGGATCGTGTTTCGGTCATTGGTCCATCCTCTTCAGGAGATCATCGAGAGCGTCGAGCCGGTTCTGCCAGAAGCCGGTCATCTGGCTGGTCCAGTCGACCAGTGGATTGAGCGCGCCGGGCTCTGCGCTGTAGTGGGTCTGGCGTCCTTCATGGCGGTCGCGCACGAGGCCCGCCTGCTTCAGCGCGCCCAAATGTTTCGAGACCGCCGGCTGGGAAACGCCGGATCGCAGCGTCAGTGCCCCGACCGTCTGCTCGCCCTCGCGGCACAGCCGCTCGAAGATCGCCCGCCGGGTCGGATCGGCGAGCGTCCTGAACAGGAGATCGTGGGCGGAGGACATGGCTAATCCATAACTCAGAGGTTATGGGTTAATTCATAACCATGGGGTTATGGGTAAGTCAAGTGGGCTGGCGATGAGTTGGGAAGGGGATCCGCGGCCTCCGCCTTACCTCTCCCGCTTGCGGGGGAGGTCGGCGCGAAGCGCCGGGTGGGGGTTCTCTCCTCTAGGGGGTTGTCCCTCTGCGGAGACACCCTCTCCCCAACCCTCCCCCGCAAGCGGGGGAGGGAGCGCACCGTCTTCCCGCAACGCTACGGCCGCAGATACAGATACCCTTGCGACTGCAGCTCGGCCAACCTGACCACGCCGCCCTTCTCCGCGCTGACGAAGCCCGGCAGCAGATCCGTCAGCGTCACGTTCTGCGCCTTCATGGTGTTGCCGCAGGCGGCGAGCTCGACGCCATCCTTGGAGAATTCGCTGACGCGCTTGCTGATGTCGGGGTTGGCCCGCGCCGAGTGAAACGGCTTCAGCGCCGGACCGTGGATCACCAGCGCGATTGTCACGTTCGCCGGACCACCAACGCCGTCGATGTGGTTCTGGATGTTGCCGAGCACGAAATTGACCTTCTCGGCGTCGCTGAGGTGATAGACGACCTTCAGCTTGTTCGACGGTGGAGCCTCGATCGCGGCCTTCGCGCTGGAGGCGCCGAGCGCGGCACCCAAAGTCGAGACGGCGCTCCACAGGATGTTACGGCGGTTCATGGCAGTCTCCCTGGATTGCCTGATTTTGCCGGACATATCACTTGTGGCGCAGGGCCGCGAGTTCCTTGCGGTCGGTCACCAGCGAAGCGCATTCGCTTGTGTCGGTGCGATCGAGACGGAAGATCCCGTCGTCGGCGCCGGCGACCAGCGATCGCTCGGCATCGTCGTCCGGCTTGTTGTTCTGCCAGACCCTGACCCGCGCGAGGCGCACGATCGCCGACCTGTCGTCCTTGGAGAGCGCAACCCCGATGCCGCCGCCCTCGCAGTCGACGCCGCAGCCGAGGCGGGTTTCGGTGCCGTCCTTGGTGAACACGGCGTGGTTACAGGAGCCGCTGGAATCGAAATCGCCGCTGCGGTGGCGATACCTGAAGCCGAGGCGGAACGAGTTGTGGAGCTGCTTGTCCTCCTTGTCGACCTCCGCGGAGATCAGCAGCTTCATCGACGCGACCTTCTGCTTCGGGTGCCGCGCCAGATGCTCGGCGTCGTAACGGCGGACAAAGCAGGCATAGGCCTTGTCGCCGGGCCTGCCCGCATACATGCGCGCGTTGAAGGTGTCGGCCTCGGCCCTGGTGGCCTCACGGATGTCGTCGGCCTCCTCGGCCCGGGCCGCGCCGACGAAGGCGGCAAGGACAAGCGGAAGGATGAGGCAAGCTTCATGATCGCACCAGGGCGTGTGAACCGTCGTCCATCCGCAGCGCGCGGGGTGACAGCCGACTGGCATTTAGTCGCGGGCGGAAAGTCCTGCGTTCAAGCGTTCCTGGCCGCCCGCCTTGCGGGCAGCCTCACGCAAGGTTCCCGCTTTAACAATTTGGAAGGAGGGGCGCTGGTAAACCCCGGGTTGTTGCAGATGACTGGTGGCGGTCAGAATGTCCGTAAGTCAGAGCTTGCCCAACCTTGCGATCGGCTATTCCCTTCCGCGGCTGTTCAAGTTGCTGGGAGCCGGCCTGTTGGCGACGCTGCTGTGCGGCGCGCTCGCATTCAGCTGGCACTATGGCAAGGACATCGCCACGATCCAGATCGCACTCAGCTATTTCGGCGTCGTGTTTTTCGGCCTGGCCACCTGCAGGACGCTCTGGACGTTGATCTCCGCCAGGGAGCCGGTCCTCTTCATCACCCGTATCGGCATTCGCGACACCAGGATCGCCGATGACACCATCTCGTGGCGATCGGTGAGGGACATATCGATCTTTCGGTATCGCAGCCAGAGGATCGTCGTTCTTCAGGTCGATCCTCTTCTCGCCGAGCGGTTCGAAGGCGGCTTTCTGAAGCGCGTCTTGTCGCTGCTGAACAAGCCCATTGGTGCGGACGGCGTGCTCGTCACGGGCGGCCTGACCGTGGACGGCGAAACGCTGTTCGAGACCTGCAAGCAATACTGGACGGTCGGACGGCTGGCATATACGGGTCGCGCCGCAGCTGAGCCCGAGCCTGTCGGCTAGTCCAGGCCGCAGTCGAGGCCGACCGCGTTGCCTTCACGAAACATTGCGTGTTGGCAGTCGCCGCATGCGTGACGCGTTCAACTCGCTTCCACGCGCAGAGCGGAGCGAGGCGGCCTGGTTCCATGTGCGGCCTTAGTCGAACCTCAAGCCAGGAAGGTTCAATCGGCGCGGGCCTTCGTTTTTTGGGAACCCGATGCCGTCAGCCATTCGACATTGTCCCCGTTCGTCGATGTGATAGCCTTCACAGGCGATTGCTCTTGGCAGTCGTAGAGTGGGGCCGCCTCTCGTCGCGCGTGGAGTCCCCGCAATGGGCGAAATTCGCAACTTCAGATCCGGAAATCAGGACGGGCAGCCCCCACACGGCCCCATGCCCCGTCGTCTTGCGGCGATCATTGTCGGCGACATCGCTTCCTACAGTCGCATCATGCAGGCCGACGAGGAGGGAACGCATGTCCGCGTCAAGCGGATCGAGCGGGATATCATCCAGCCCAGCATCGTCGAGCACCATGGCACGCTGGTGAAGACGACGGGCGACGGCTTCATCGCCATCTTCGATAGCCCGGTCGAGGCCGTTCGATGCAGCATCGTCATCCAGCAGAATCTCCTCGGCCGCAACGCCCCGCTTCCCAAGCATTCACGGCTCGAATACCGGATTGGCGTCAATCTCGGCGACGTCATCGTAGAGCCGGACGATATCTACGGCGATGGCGTCAACATCGCCACACGCATCGAAGGCATTGCGGAGCCCGGTCAGGTCTATATCTCGGGTGCGATCTACGAGCAGATCAAGCACAAGGTCGTATGCGGCTATGAATCGCTCGGGGACCGCAAGGTCAAGAACATCACCGATCCGGTGCGGGTCTATCGCGTGCTGCCGGACGCAGACGCAGTCGGCAGGACGCGCGGCCGGCGCGAGAGCATCCTGCTCTTTCTTCTGATCATGGCATTGCTGGTGATTGCCGGCTACGTGCTTTGGTACGTGCTGGTGCAGCACCGCAGCCAGGTGGGGCAACAGGCTGCCGCTCCTCCGATCGCGGCGCCGTCAGCTTCGCCGGTGCCGCAATCCGTTCCGAGCCCGGCGGTACCGGCGCCACAAGCCGCACCCGCGGCTTCGCCGTTGCCCACAACGACGCCGTCGCCCGCCGCATCGCCTTCACCATCTCCGGCATCCGTTCCATCGGTGACGGCGGTCCGAGAACCCGAGATGATCGCCATTCGCGGCGGCAGCTTCGCCATGGGAAGCAATGACGATCCGACGGAACGCCCGGTCCACCAGGTCACGATCAAGCCGTTCTCGATCGGCAAATATCCGGTGACCGTGCAGGAGTGGAACGAATGCGCCGCTGCGAAGGCGTGCTCCTTCACGGCCACCGGCAAAGACGACGCGCCGGTCAGCAATGTGAGCTGGACCGACGCGCAGCAATATGTGGCGTATCTCTCCCAGGCGACGAAGAAGCCGTATCGGCTTCCGAGCGAAGCCGAATGGGAGTACGCGGCGCGCGGCGGAACGCAGAGCAAGTATTGGTGGGGCGACAAGCTCCAGCCGGGCATGGCCGGCTGCAAGGATTGCGGCAACCTCGCCAGCGAGCAGCCGGCGAAGGTCGGCAGCTTCAAGCCAAACCCGTTCGGCCTGTACGACATGGGCGGCGGGATCGACCAGTGGGTCGAGGATTGCTGGCACAAGACCTATCAAGGCGCGCCCGGCGACGGCTCGGCATGGGCCGGCGGTGACTGCTCCTCGCACGTGCTGCGCTCGGGCTCCTGGAAGAACGATTCGCGATATGTGCGGCCATCCAACCGCGATGGTTACGACACCAATGTTCGTTATCCCACGCATGGATTCCGCGTCGCGCTCAGTCCGTAAGTCCTGGAGGGGGTTTGATGAAGATCATTTTTTGCGCCGCATTGGCGGCGGCGCTCGCATTGCCTCCCGGCGGAGCCTACGCGCAAGGCAAGACCGCGCCCAAGGACGCCAAGCTCTATTTCATCAGCCCGCGTGACGGGCAGAAGGTTCGCGGTGCATTCTGGGTCCGGTTCGGTTTGCGCAACATGGGCGTGACGCATGCCGGCGACGACTACCAGAACGCCGGCCATCACCATTTGCTCGTTGACGTCAACGATCCCATCGATCCCAAGGAGCCAATTCCGCAGGACAAGTCGCATCTGCACTTCGGCGCCGGGCAGACCGAAACCCAGCTCGAACTTGCACCCGGAACGCACACGCTGCAACTGGTGCTCGGCGACGCCAAGCACTATCCGTTCGAGCCGCCCATCGTGTCCGAGAAGATCACCATACGTGTCAGGCAACCAGTTGCCGGCAAGTGATCAGCGCAGGCTGGCGTTGATCTTGTCCAGCACCGCCGAGCCCGGGCAGAGCGTGTCCGCTTCCAGCGTGTTGAGCGGGGTCTCGACCGTATTGAGGTGCTCGTGCAGGTCCTCCGCGTCGGGGTCGACATAGAGCAGGCCGGTGACGATCTGGCCCTTGGCGGCGTGCTTCGCGAGGAAGGTCTGAGCGCCGAGACGATCATGCGGATCGTAGTCCGCGTCGATCTTGCGCAGCGCGATCTTGCTGCCGTCGTGCTGCTCGACCACCTGCACCGTGCCCGGCGCGTAGTCCACCGCGATCGGATCGCGGCCGACCAGCACGTCAAGCCGGTTCACGGCGTCATTGTGCTCGCGGACATAGTCGAAACTCTTGGTCGAGCCGGCGTGGTTGTTGAAGGCGATGCAGGGGCTGATGACGTCGATGAAGGACGCGCCCTTGTGGCCGATCGCGGCTGCGATCAGCGGCACCAGCTGGCCCTTGTCGCCGGAGAACGAGCGCGCCACGAAGGTTGCGCCCAGCTGCAGCGCGATCGCGACCAGGTCGATGGCATTGTCGGTGTTGGTGACGCCCTTCTTGCTCTTCGAGCCGCGGTCGGCGGTGGCCGAGAACTGGCCCTTGGTCAGGCCGTAGACGCCGTTGTTCTCGACGATATAGGTCATGTTGACGCCGCGCCGGATCGAATGGGCGAACTGGCCGAAGCCGATCGAGGCGGAATCGCCGTCGCCGGAGACGCCGAGATAGATCAGGTCGCGGTTGGCGAGGTTGGCGCCGGTGAGCACGCTGGGCATGCGGCCGTGCACGGAGTTGAAGCCGTGCGAGTTGCCGAGGAAATAGTCCGGCGTCTTCGACGAGCAGCCGATGCCGGAGATCTTTGCAACCCGATGCGGCTCGATCGAGAGCTCGTAGCAGGCCTCGATGATCGAGGCCGTGATCGAATCGTGGCCGCAGCCGGCGCACAGCGTCGAGATCTTGCCCTCGTAGTCGCGATGCGTGTAGCCGAGCTCGTTCTTCTTCAGGCCCGGATGATGGAATTTCGGCTTGGCAATATAGGTCATGACCGTTTCTCTCTGCTCCCTTGCCGCAATCCGACGTCTCTTTGCACACGGCCGGGCTGTCGCAACCGCACTCCGTCATTGCGAGCGAAGCGAAGCAATCCAGAGTCTTTCCACGGAGGCAGTCTGGATTGCTTCGCTGCGCTCGCAATGACGATGTGGATGCAGTTTGCCATCATGACACGGCCTTGCGGAGCGGGGTCACCTTGAGGTGATCCTGGTGGTCGCCAATGGCTTTTGCGATGTAGCGGGCGGTAATCGGTGAACCGTCGTAATGCACGATCGGAACGAGCCGGACGGGATCGATGCCGTTCTCGTTGACGATGAGCTGACGGAGCTGGCTGTCGCGGTTCTGCTCGACGACATAGACGAAGTCGTGCTCGGCGAGGAAGCTCGCCACGCTCGAGTGGAACGGGAAGGCGCGGATGCGCAGGCGATCGAGCTGATGGCCGCGCGCCTCCAGCAGGCCGATCGCTTCGTCCATCGCCGGCGAGGTCGAGCCGAAATAGATCACGCCATATTTGGTCGGCCGTTCCGCATTGGCCTGCAGCGGCCGCGGCACCAGGTCCTGCGCGGTCTCGAACTTGCGCACCAGGCGCTGCATGTTGTCGGCATAGACGGTGCCTTCCTCCGAGTACCGCGCATAGCGGTCGCGGGAGGTGCCGCGGGTGAAATAGGAGCCCTTGGTCGGATGTGTGCCGGGATAGGTGCGATAGGGAATGCCTTCGCCGTCGACGTCGAGATAGCGGCCGAAGTCGCGGCCCTCTTCCAGCATCTCCGCGGTCATGATCTTGCCGCGGTCATATTGCCGGGCGTCATCCCACTTCAGCGGACGGCAGAGCCGGTGGTTCATGCCGATGTCGAGGTCCAGCATCAGGAAGATCGTGGTCTGGAGACGCTCGGCGAGATCGAAGGCGGCAGCCGCGAACTCGAACGCTTCGGCCGGATCTTCCGGGAACAGCAGCACATGCTTGGTGTCGCCATGCGAGGCATAGGCGCAGGCGATGATGTCACATTGCTGGGTGCGCGTCGGCATGCCCGTGGAGGGGCCGGCGCGCTGGATGTTCATGATCACGGCCGGAATCTCGGCGAAGTAGGAGAGGCCGATGAATTCCGTCATCAGGGAGATGCCGGGGCCCGAGGTCGCGGTGAAGGCGCGCGCGCCGTTCCAGGAGGCGCCGATGACGATGCCGATCGAGGCCAGTTCGTCCTCGCCCTGCACGATCGCGTATTTCGCCTTGCCGGTCTCCGGATCGTGCCGGTACTTCTTGCAATGGGCGGTGAAGGCCTCCGCTACCGACGAGGAGGGCGTGATCGGATACCACGCGCACACGGTGGCGCCGCCATAGACGGCGCCGAGCGCGGCGGCGCTGTTGCCCTCGATGAAGATGCGGTCGCCGACCTTGTCGGACTTCTTCACGCGAAGCCCGATCGGGCATTTCAAATTCTGCAGCGCCCAGTCGCGGCCGAGATGCAGCGCATGGACGTTGGAGGAGAGCAGCTTCTCCTTGCCCTTGTACTGCTCGCCGATCAGATGCTCGATCAGCTTCGGGTCCATGTCGAGCAATGCCGACAGCGCGCCCAGATAGATGATGTTCTTGAACAGCTGGCGCTGACGCGGATCGGTGTAAGTCGAGTTGGCGATCGCGGTCAGCGGCACGCCGATCACGGAGATGTCGTCGCGGAATTTTGTCGACGGCATCGGCTTGGTGGAATCGTAGAACAGATAGCCGCCGGGCTCGATGCCGGCGACGTCCTTGTCCCAGGTCTGCGGGTTCATCGCCACCATCATGTCGACGCCGCCGCGGGCGCCGAGATGGCCGTCTTCCGTCACCCGCACCTCATACCAGGTCGGCAGGCCCTGGATGTTGGATGGGAAGATGTTGCGCGGGGACACCGGCACGCCATGGCGCAGGATCGCACGCGCGAACATCTCGTTGGCGCTGGCCGAGCCCGAGCCGTTGACGTTGGCGAAACGGACGACGAAGTCGTTTACGCTGCTGATCGGCTTTTTGTCGGACATGTCGAACCTGCGTGGGTCATATCGATGAAATATTTCTGCATGTCCCAGGCTCCGGTGGGACAGCGCTCGGCGCACAGCCCGCAATGCAGGCAGACATCTTCGTCCTTCACCATCACGCGCCCGGTCTTGAGGTCGCTGGAGACGTAGAGGTCCTGGTCCGGGCGCGGCGAGGGCGCCTTCAGGCGCTGGCGCAGATCGTCTTCCTCACCATTGTCGGTGAAGGTGATGCAGTCCATCGGGCAGATGTCGGCGCAGGCGTCGCACTCGATGCAGAGCGAGGTCGAGAACACCGTCTGGACGTCGCAGTTCAGGCAGCGCTCGGCTTCGCCCAGTGCGAGCTTGACGTCGTAGCCAAGCTCGACCTCGGCGCGGATGTCCTTCAGCGCGATCACCTTGTCGCGATGCGGCACCTTGAAGCGCTTGTCGTTGGAGATGTCGTTGTCATAGCTCCATTCGTGGATGCCCATCTTCTGCGAGGAGATTTGCACCTCCGGCAGCGGGCGCTCGGTGATGTCTTCGCCCGAGAGCATCTTGTGGATCGACAGCGCGGCGTCATGGCCATGCGCGACCGCCCAGATGATGTTCTTCGGCCCGAACGCGGCGTCGCCGCCGAAGAAGACTTTCGGGTTGGTCGAGACGAACGTCTTCGGATCGACCTTCGGCATGTGCCATTTGTCGAACTCGATGCCGCAATCCTGCTCGATCCAGGGGAAGGCGTTCTCTTGCCCGACCGCGACCAGCACGTCATCGCAGGGAATGGTCTGATCGGGGTCTCCCGAAGGCACCAGATTGCGGCGGCCTTTGGCGTCGTATTCGGGTTTGACGTGCTGGAAGGTGACGCCGATCAGCTTGCCGGCGACGTGCTTGAAAGCCACCGGGACCATGTAGTTGAGGATCGGGATGTCCTCGTGGAGCGCGTCTTCCTTCTCCCAGGGCGAGGCCTTCATCTCCTCGAAGCCGGAACGCACGACCACCGTCACTTTCTCGCCGCCGAGCCGGCGCGCGGTGCGGCAGCAATCCATCGCGGTGTTGCCGCCGCCGAGCACGATGACGCGTTTGCCGATCTTGTCGACATGGCCGAACGACACGTTGGCCAGCCATTCGATGCCGATATGGATGTTGGCGGCGGCCTCTTTCCGGCCGGGAATGTCGAGCTCGCGGCCGCGCGGCGCGCCGGAGCCGACGAAGATCGCGTCAAACTTCTCCGCCAGAAGCGACTTCATGCTCTCGATGCGATGGCCGCCCTTGAAGTCGACGCCGAGACCCAGGATGTAGCCGGTCTCCTCGTCGATCACCGAGTTGGGCAGGCGGAATTTCGGGATCTGCGAGCGCATCATGCCGCCGGCTTCGGGATCGCCATCGAACACGGTGCAATGATAACCGAGCGGCGCGAGATCGCGTGCAACGGTCAACGACGCCGGACCGCCGCCGACAAGGGCAACACGCTTGCCGTTCTTCGGCGAAGGCCGCGGCAGGCGCTGCTTGATGTCATCCTTGAAGTCGGCGGCGACGCGCTTGAGGCGGCAGATCGCGACCGGATTGTCCTCGACGCGTCCGCGGCGGCACGCCGGCTCGCACGGACGATCGCAGGTGCGTCCCAGGATTCCGGGAAACACGTTCGATTTCCAATTGATCATGTAGGCGTCGCTGTAGCGGCCTTGTGCGATCAGTCGGATGTATTCGGGAACCGGGGTGTGCGCAGGACAGGCCCACTGGCAATCGACTACTTTGTGAAAGTAGTCGGGGGCCGCGATATCGGTCGGTTTCATTCCTACCCTATCCGCGCAGGCTCAAAGACCCCCGCGGCCTTTTCTTGAGCTTGGCGAGCGCTTTATCGCGCTTCGATCCGGTTTCTGAATGACGTCATTGGGTTAGCTTATTAGAACCATTCCGAAGCACAACGGCAAATTTGGGTGATCACCGCCTTTCATGGGAGCTGCGCGTGCACAGCATTAACGCGCCGCGCGCAGCAATGCGGCGGTGCAATATGTTGCGATGCGCTCCATCCTCGTCATTGCGAGGAGCCCTTGCGACGAAGCAATCCAGAGTGTCGCCGCGGCTGCAAGTCTGGATTGCTTTGCTGCGCTCGCAATGACGGCTTGGCGGGCAGCGCAGCAATAGGCCCACGTTAGCTCCGCGCGATATCGCTCTTCGCGAGGTCCCACATCAGGCAGTAGGTGCCGACCGAGACCGGAAGCGGGAAGGGTGATGCGGCGGGACCGGTAAAGCGCTCGGCGATGACAGCCGAGACTGCGCCGACGTGGGTGCCGTCGATCAGCACGAACCAGTCGCGCGCGCCCTCGTTGCGCACCGCTGGAATGTCCGCCGTTGCGCCCGACAATTCCGGCTCGCTCTCGAGCAGATGCATCGAGATGATGCCCTCGCGCTCCCCTGGCGTCAGCTTTTCTTGCAGTGCATCACGCCATGCCCCAGCATTTTCAGGCGTCGGCCGCAGCCGTACCATGCCGAGCGCAGCGCCGCGGCCCGTGCCGTTGCTGATGGTGATGCGCGCGACGACGCGCAGCATGTCATTGAAACGCGCCATGCTCCGCCGCGACCATTCGGTTTGGTTGGCGAGCCGCGCCCGGTAGGCCGGACTGTCGAGCACGTCGAGCGTCGCAGTCGAATACAGGGAGAGATATTTGGGATTGGCGGCGTGCGCGACATAGCGCCGCGCTTCCAGGAAACCCTCGATCGCGACGCGCTCTTCCAGATGCTCGCGATCGTACCAGCGATTGAACTCGGCCTCATCTGAAGCGTCGATGTTCATCGACGTCAGCAGCATGCCTTTCCCGGCGAGCGGCATTTTCTTGTGGTCCTGTTATTGCGCCTCAGCGCGCGGCCTTCGAAGCAAGATCCGCGATCGACTTCATGACCGCGTCCCTCACGCCGCCATCATAGAGCGAATGCCCGGCTTCTTCCACGATGCGAATCTCGGAACCAGGCCAGACTCCTGCAAGCGCATGCGATGTCTCGGGCGGGCACAACAGGTCGTAGCGTCCCTGGACGATGATGCCGGGGATGCCCTTGAGCCGGCCCGCGTTCCGCAGCAACTGGTCTTCGGTCATGAAGCTGTCGTTGACGAAATAATGCGCTTCCATGAACGGGGTCGCCGGCAATGTGCGCCAGACGTTCAGCGACGCGAGGTCGAGCCGTGTCTTTGCAGGCTTGTGCTCGGACAAGATGCGCTCGGTGTCGTGCCAGGCCTTCGCCGCCGGGCCATGCACGGCCGGGTCGGCATCGAGGATGCGGCGCCAACAGGCGTCGACCGGCTGGTCCCGCTCCTCGGGGGGCAGCACGCTGAGGAAGTCCCCGTAAAGCGCGGGATAGAATTGCGACAGGCGCGTCGTGAAGGCCGTCACGACTTCGGCCCGCGTGCCCAGGAAGGTTGCGCGAAGCGCGAGACCTAAGACGCGCTCGGGATGCGCCTCTGCATACGCCAGCGCCAGCGTCGCGCCCCAGGAGCCGCCGACCACCATCCAGCGCTCGAAGCCGAACTTCTCGCGGATCTTCTCCATGTCCGCGACCAGGTGCGCCGTGGCGTTGTGCTCGCGCGATCCCTTGGGACGGCTGCGGCCGCAGCCGCGCTGGTCGAACAGCACGGCGCAGAAACGGTCGGGATCGAACAGCCGGCGATGATCGGGCTGGCAGCCGCTGCCGGGCCCGCCATGCAGATAGACCGCGGGGATTCCGTCGGCGCGGCCGACGCTCTCGACATAGAGCTCATGGCCGTCGCCGACATCGAGCATGTCGGAGGTCAGCGGCGCAAAGGGGTCGGCACGCCTGACCGCTGTGCCTGCGTCGGCGTCAGGCGTCATTCTCGGATTCCAGGGTGCCGCCGGCGAAGTTGCGGTAGAGGAAGCGGTTGGTCTCGCCCTCGGCCTCGCGCTCGGCCTGCTTGAAGATGGTCTCGTGCAGCGGCGACAGCGCGCAGGCCGGATCGGTGTTGGCGGCATCGCCCGTCAGCGCAAAGGCCTGGCAGCGGCAGCCGCCGAAATCGATCTCGCGGAATTCGCAAGACTTGCAAGGCTCCTTCATCCAGCCGGTGCCGCGATAGCGGTTGAAGGCCTCGGAGTTCTGCCAGATCCAGGCGATCGAATGGTTGGAGCGCACCGATTCGAAATCGAGCCCCGTGATGCTCTCGGCGGCGTGGCAGGGCAGCACCTTGCCGGCGGGCGAGATGTTGAAGAACTGCCGGCCCCAGCCGCCCATGCACTTCTTCGGCCGCAGCGCGTAATAATCCGGCACGACGTAGTCGATGGTCAGCCGGCCCTTGAGCTGCTCGCGCGCCTCCTCGACGAGGCGGGTGCACTCATCGAGCTGCGCCACGGTGGGCATCAAGGCGGCGCGGTTCTTCAGCGCCCAGCCGTAATATTGCACATTGGCGACCTCGAGCCGGTCGGCATCGAGATCGATCGCCATCTGGATGATGTCGGGGAGCTGATGCAGGTTCTGCCGGTGCATCACCGCGTTCACGGTGAGCGGCAGGTCGAGCTCGCGCGTCCATTTCGCGACTTCAAGCTTCTTGCGATGGCCGTTTTTGTACCCGGCGACGCGATCGGCAAGGCCTTCCTCGACGCCCTGGAAAGAGATCTGGACATGGCAGAGCCCGGCGTCGGCGAGCTCGCTGAGCTTCTCGCGCGTCAGCAGCACGGCCGAGGTGATGAGATTGGTGTAGAGACCGGCGTCGCTGGCATGCTTCACCAGCTCGACGAGATCTTTCCGCGCCGTCGGCTCGCCGCCGGAGAAATGCACCTGCAGCACGCCGATCTCGGCGAGCTCACTCAGCACTTTCTTCCACTCATCGGTGGTCAGCTCCTTGCCAGAGCGGTCGAGCTCGACCGGGTTGGAGCAGTAGGGGCATTGCAGCGGGCAGCGATGCGTGATCTCCAGCAGCACCGCGAGCGGAATCCCAAAAGTCTCCGCCGTCGAGCGCTGTTTCTCCAATACCGCGAGGCTGTCGCTCATCCCGGGCTGGATGTTGCCGAGCACGTCGGTCATGACGTCTTCTCCCGGACCTCGGTGAGGAAGCCCTTGTCGGCGAGATCCTGCAGCATGGCGATGACGTCGGTCAGGATCGCCTCGCGCGGCGCGGCGTATTTCGCGGCCAATTGATCGGCGACGTCGCCGACATTGCGCTCGCCGTTGCAGAGCTGCAGAACCTCGACTGCGATCTCGTCCGGCGCCAGCACCCGCTCCGGCGCCAGGATCACCCAGACTTGTCGCGTCTCGTCATATTTCAGCTTGGCATGCCGCGGCAGCACGGGGCGGCTTGCCTCGCTGACGCTGATGTTCCGCGGCCCGGCCATTGCTCTAATCCTCAGCTCGCTTTGGGCACGAACGCGCCCGGCGGAATGTTGCCTTCGACATAGGCGTGCTGGAGCGCATCGAGCTGCACCCACAGCACGTTGGTCTTGAAGATCAGCGCGTTGCACACAAGCGCGCGCTGCTCCGGCGTCGTGGCGTGCGCCTTGACGTAGTCGAGCGCGAAATTGGCATCGCGCGGCGCCTGCGTCAGGCGGCGCTTGAAGTAGCTCATGATATCAGGATTGACGAAGTCGTAATGCTCCAGCATGCCGGAGATGCGCTCTTCATGCAGGTTCGGCGCGAACAGCTCGGTCAGCGAGGAGGCGATCGCCTCCAGCGGGCTTTTTTCGCGGCAGTAGTGGACGTAGGCCTCCACCGCGAACCGCGTCGCCGGCAAGATGCCTTCGGTCGATTCCACGTAAGCGGTGTCGAGCCCG
Organism: Bradyrhizobium huanghuaihaiense; assembly: GCF_025200885.1. NCBI lineage: Bacteria > Pseudomonadati > Pseudomonadota > Alphaproteobacteria > Hyphomicrobiales > Nitrobacteraceae > Bradyrhizobium > Bradyrhizobium huanghuaihaiense. Next base: position 2,424,795 of record NZ_CP104172.1, read on the forward strand.
AGCCCTTCGGTTAGCTTCAGCCAGCGCTCGATGCCGCCCTCGGAGCCGACATCGCCGTCATGGTCCTCGATGCGGTGGCGCCATTCCACGCGCGTGGCGCGGTCGCGGAAGCGCGAGATCACCACCGCGTCCTTGATCGGGATCGTGCTCTGGTAATAGTAGCGGTTGAGCGCCCAGGCCTGCACCTGGCCCTTGCTCAGCTTGCCGCCGTGCAGCAGCTTATGGAACGGATGCAGGCTGTGATAGCGCGTAGCTCCGATGTGGCGCAGCGTCGCCTCGAGCTCCTCGGCGCTGGTGAGCCTGATGTCCTTGCCGATCGAGAGCGCGGTCATTCCAGTCATTGACGCGGCATTCACAGCACGATCTCCGTTCCATCCCCAGGTATCTGCCAGCCCGCTTGTTCGACCGTTTTTCGCTCGCTTGAGCCGGGCAGCAGCGCGGGGTTCGAGTTATTGATATGCAGAAATATCTTCCTGTCGATATCGAGATCGGCGAGCCGCGCGATCGCGCCGTCGGCGCCGGACATCGCGACATGGCCCATGCTCTTGCCGGTTTTGTGGCCGAGCCCGGCCCTGATCATCTCGTCATCCTGCCAGACCGTGCCGTCGAAGAACACCAGCGCCGCGCCGTCGATCTCGGCCTTCAGCGCGTCGGTGACCTCGGCGCAGGCGGCGATGAAGTAGAAGCACTTGCCGGTGGCCTTGTCCGTGATCTTGAGGCCCAGCGTATCGCCGTCGCCGGTCTCGCCGCCCGGATGGGCCTTGCCTTCGAGATACCAGGCCGATTTGCCGGGTACGGCAAAGGGCAGCACCTCGAGCCCCGAGCGGGCGCCGTCGGGCAGCCGCGGCTCGAACGGCTCGCTGACACCGATCGGCTGGCGCTTGACGTTCTTCTCGTTCAGCACGTTGAAGATGCTGTTGCTGGCAAGGATCGCCAGCACCTTCTCATGGGCATAGACCGTGAAGGGCGAGCCCTCGCGCATCGACAGCAGGCCGGCCACGGCATCGACTTCGCCGTTGGTCAGGATCACGCCCGCAACCGGCGTATGGCGCAGCGCGCCCGCCTTGGGATGCAGCTGCGGCGTGGCGTTCAATTGCTGGCGAAGATCGGGCGAGGCGTTGATCAGGAACCAGTGCTCGCCATCGCCGCTGAAGGCAACCGAGGCCTGGGTTCGATGGAGCTCGTGTCCATAGCTGCGGGCCGCGCGGCAGCCCTCGCAACCGCAATTCCATTGCGGCACACCGCCGCCGGCCCCTGCGCCCAGGACGACGACGCGAAGCATGATCCGTCTCCTGGAGGGAACGTCGCGAGGTGGATCTCAGGCCGAGACAGTTTCGGACAAGGTTTCTGTCCCCCGGAAACGTATCGTGACCGCAAGAACCACCTGCGCAGAACGCGTACTCACCAACCGCTCACTTGCGGGTAGCGCTCACATACATGTTGATTTCCATGCCACAGGGCACTTCGACGATCTTCGGGGCTTTCCAGGCCATTTGGCTCTCCATTTTCGCGAAACCGGACGTATCCGCCCGCAGATAAAGTAATGCGGGCGGAAAAGTTCGCCAGTGAAATTTTCCCGACCTAGGTAGTAGACGGCAGGATTGTTGCACCGCAAAGAGAGCGTATTGCGGCCGTAAAGATGAGCGAATGACATCCGCAAAATTGCCGATAGGTCGTGATCCCTGTCGGGATAAACCAGTTGTGAGTATAGAACGGCTTCCAATCGGCCACAGGCGACCCCATTGGATCAGGCATGCCCAGATATTTCTTCAACACCCGTATCGGCGACGAATTGATCGTGGATCCTGACGGCGAGGATCTGCGCAATCCCGATCGCGCCTGGGAGGTCGCCCGCCAGATGATCCTGGAGGTCCTGAAATCGGAAGGAACCCAGCCGGCGCTGCTGGAGGCGGTCATCGAGGTCACCGATTCCGACGGGGACATCGTGCTGGAGTTTCCCTTCACCGAGGCGCTGCTGGACATGCCGGACCAGTCGGCGACAAGGCATTAGAGGCCCCCAGCTCTCTCCTCCGTCATTGCGAGCGTAGCGAAGCAATGCAGAATCCCTCCCCGGAGGCAGTCCGGATTGCTTCGTCGCAAGAGCTCCTCGCAATGACGGGGAATGAGGCACCACCCGGCACCAAACCCGCCCTTCGCCCCTGCGAAATCCGCATGGCTTTGCCGCGTTCCCGGCGCTAAAAGACGCCGGTCATACGGAGCAAGCCATGCAAGATCTCTGGCGCCTGTCGGCCGCCGACCTCGCCACCCTCGTCAGGTCCAAAAAGGTGTCCGCCAGGGAGGCCTCCAAGGCCGGCCTCGACCGCCTCGACGCGGTCAACCCTGCGCTCAACGCCGTGATCGACCACCGCCCGGAGGATGTGCTCAAGCAGGCCGACGCCGTCGATGCCGCCATTGGCCGGGGCGAGGACCCCGGCGTGCTCGCCGGCGTGCCCGTCACCATCAAGGCGAATGTCGATCAGGAGGGTTTTGCCACCACCAACGGCCTCAAGCTGCAGCGCGACCTGATCGCGCACGAGGACAATCCGGTTGTCGCCAATTTCCGCAAATCCGGCGCCATTCTCCTTGGTCGCACCAATTGCCCGGCCTTCTCCTATCGCTGGTTCACCACCAATCTGGTCCATGGCGACACCAAGAACCCGCGCGACGCCTCGTTGACGCCGGGCGGCTCCTCCGGCGGCGCCGGCTCGGCGGTCGCGGCCGGTATCGGCCATATCGCCCATGGCACCGACATCGCCGGCTCGATCCGCTATCCCGCCTATGCCTGCGGCGTGCACGGCCTGCGCCCGACGCTCGGCCGCATCCCGGCCTTCAACCCGGTGCTGCCGGAGCGCCCGATCGGGCCGCAGATCATGGCGGTCTCGGGCCCGCTCGCCCGCACCGTCCACGATTTGCGCATCTCGCTCGAAGCGATGTCGGCCCGCGACGTCCGCGACCCCTGGTTCGTGCCGGCCCCGCTGGAAGGCCCGGCGCGGCCCAAGCGCGCCGCGCTCTGCCTCAATCCGAACGGCCTTGCCACGACGCCGGAGGTGAAGGCTGCGGTGAGCGATGCCGGCAAGCGCCTGGAGCGCGCCGGTTGGACCGTTGACGTCATCGAGGATACCCCGCCGATGCGCGAGGCGGTCGAGTGGCAGATCAAGCTGTGGCTCGGCGACGGTTATGAGGCGCAGCTTGAAATGGCCGAGCGCGAGGGCGATCCCGGCGCGCTGGCCTGCCTGCGCGGCAATCGCGCAAGGGTCACGCCGATGGATCAGGCGAACTACGCCAAGGCGCTGACCCGAAGAGCCACGCTGACGCGCGACTGGATGCTGTTCTTCGAGAAATACGCCGTGCTGCTGACGCCGGTCTCCGGCGAGCTGCCTTTCCCCGATCATCTCGACCGCAAGGATGAGGAGTCCTTCAAGCGCGTCTGGGAAGCGCAGCTGCCGCAGATCGCGATTCCGTTCATGGGCCTGCCGGGCCTTGTGGTCTCCACCGGCCTCGTCGGCAAGGCGCCGGTCGGCGTGCACATCGTCTCCGGCCGTTATCGCGAGGACCTCTGTCTCCTCGCGGGCGAAGCGATCGAGGCGGGCGGCGTGCCGCCGTCGCCGATCGATCCCGTGGGTTAGCGATGTCGGTGATCTACGACTTCAAGGCCAACTCGCTCGCCGGCGAGGAGGTGCCCATGCGCCGGTTCGAGGGACAGGTGCTGCTGATCGTCAACACCGCGAGCAAATGCGGCTTCACGCCGCAATATCGCGGCCTCGAGGATCTCTATCGCGATCTGTCGCCGCGCGGCTTCTCCGTGCTCGGCTTTCCCTGCAACCAGTTCGGCGCGCAGGAGCCGGGGCAGGCGAGCGAGATCCAGGAATTCTGCTCGACCCATTACGACGTCACCTTTCCCCTGTTCGAGAAGATCGACGTCAATGGCGCCAATGCGCATCCTTTGTACGAGTACCTGAAACGTCAGCAATCCGGCCTGCTGGGGGCCTCCATCAAATGGAATTTCACCAAATTCCTGGTGGACCGTGCCGGCAAGGTGATCGCGCGCTACGCGCCGACGGCCCGGCCCGAAGGGTTGCGGAATCAAATCGAAACACTGTTGTGAGCGAGACAATCATGAGCGACGAATTTCCCGACCGCCTGTCGGTCGACCCGAACAGCCCGTACTACAACGCGGACATCCTGGCGCGCGACGTCGGCATCCGCTTCAAGGGCATCGAGAAGACCAATGTCGAGGAGTACTGCATCAGCGAAGGCTGGGTCCGCGTCACCGCCGGCAACGCCAAGGACCGCCACGGCAACCCGCTGACCATCAAGGTGCATGGTCCGGTCGAGCCGTATTTTCGGGATAAGAAATAGTTTGAGCTGAGCGCGCTGCTCTCTCCTCGTCATTGCGAGCGAAGCGAAGCAATCCAGAATCTTTCCGCGAGTGGCAGTCTGGATTGCTTCGTCGCTTCGCTCCTCGCAATGACGAAAACAACTACTGAGGCCACCCCCATGTCCGTCCGCATCGTCGACGTCCGCGAGATCACAAAACCGATCTCCTCCCCGATCCGCAACGCCTATATCGACTTCACCAAGATGACGACCAGCCTCGTCGCCGTCGTCACCGACGTGGTGCGCGACGGCAAGCGCGTCGTCGGCTACGGCTTCAACTCCAACGGCCGCTACGGCCAGGGCGGGTTGATCCGCGAGCGTTTTGCTTCGCGCATCCTGGAGGCCGATCCGAAATCGCTGCTGGATAGCGCGAGCGACAATCTCGACCCCGACAAGGTCTGGGCCGCGATGATGACCAACGAGAAGCCGGGCGGTCATGGCGAGCGCTCGGTCGCGGTCGGCACCATCGACATGGCGGTGTGGGACGCGGTGGCCAAGATCGCGGGAAAACCGCTGTTCCGCCTGCTCGCCGAGCGCCACGGCGTCAAGGCCAATCCGCGCGTCTTCGTCTATGCCGCCGGCGGCTATTACTATCCCGGCAAGGATCTCTCGATGCTGCGGGCTGAGATGCGCGGCTATCTCGATCGCGGCTACAACGTCGTCAAGATGAAGATCGGCGGCGCGTCGATCGACGAGGACCGCACCCGCATCGAGGCGGTGCTGAAGGAGATCGGCAAGGACGCGCAGCTCGCCGTCGACGCCAACGGCCGCTTCAACCTCGAGACCGGCATCGCCTACGCCAAGATGCTGCGCGATTACCCGCTGTTCTGGTACGAGGAGGTCGGCGATCCCCTCGACTACGCGCTGCAGGCAGCCCTCGCCGAATTCTATCCCGGCCCGATGGCGACGGGCGAGAATCTCTTCAGCCACCAGGACGCCCGCAATCTCATCCGCTACGGCGGCATGCGCCCCGACCGCGACTGGCTGCAATTCGACTGCGCGCTGTCCTATGGCCTCTGCGAATACCAGCGCACGCTCGAGGTGCTGAAAACCTACGGCTGGTCGCCAAGCCGCTGCATCCCCCACGGCGGCCACCAGATGTCGCTGAACATCGCAGCCGGCTTAGGCTTGGGCGGCAATGAAAGCTACCCCGACCTGTTCCAACCCTACGGCGGCTTCCCCGACGGCGTCCGTGTCGAGAACGGCCACATCACGATGCCGGATCTTCCGGGCATCGGGTTTGAGGGCAAGTCCGATCTGTACAAGGAAATGAAGGCGCTGGCGGAGTAGCCCGGCTGCAGCAACAGCTTCCGTCATTGCGAGCGCAGCGAAGCAATCCAGAATCTCTCCGCGGAGGCAGCCTGGATTGCTTCGTCGCAAGGGCTCCTCGCAATGACGAGGTGGCGAAATCCTCGCAATCATCTCTTGGTTGTGATATCGTAGAGGCTATCCTCAGCCGAGTACGATCATGAAGCAACCCTGCGTGTACATGTTCGCCAATCGCCGCAATGGGACGATCTACACAGGTGTCACCTCCAATCCGCCGCGCCGCGCGTTCGAACATCGCCAGGGATTAGTAAAGGGCTTTTCATCGAAGTACGGGTGCAAGCTCCTCGTCTGGTACGAGTTGCACGCCACCATGACCGACGCGATTGCGCGCGAGAAGCAGATCAAGGGTGGCAGCAGGGAAAAGAAGCTCGCGTTGATCGAGAGCCTCAATCCAGACTGGACGGATTTGTACGAGACACTGATCTGACCGCGCGTCCAGCTTGGGCAGTCCGGCGCAGGTCGTCGCCACATCCTCCGTCATTGCGAGCGCAGCGAAGCAATCCAGAGTCTCTCCGCGGAGACAGTCTGGATTGCTTCGTCGCAAGGGCTCCTCGCAATGACGGTGGAGAGAGCTGCGCCGCTCGTAGGCATCTAGGCCCGGTGGACTTGCGTGAGCCGTCGCCACATCCTCTGTCATTGCGAGCGCAGCGAAGCAATCCAGAGTCTCCCCGCGAAGACAGTCTGGATTGCTTCGTCGCAAGGGCTCCTCGCAATGACCAGATGCCTACGACAGCCGCATATCCAGCAGCCGCCGGCCTTCGCCCTTGAGCAGCTTCTTCACCGCGCTGGACGCCACGACCTCGCCGTCATTGGCGTAGGCTTCGTGGTTCTTCTCGATGTCGTCTAGGCGGTAGAGGTAGTTGACCATCACGCCGGCGGACTCGCGCACGCCCTTCGGCGAGAGGTCGCCCAGCCAGTTGATGCGTTCAAGACGCGCGCCGTTGCCGAGATGGAAGCGGGCGACGGAATCGATCAGCCGGCCCTTGGGCGTGCGCGCCTTCAGGAAATAATAGGCGGCGAGCGGCTCCAGCACGCTGCGGAGCAGCGTCGTGGTTTCGGGGCTCTCGAACCATTTGGGATCGTCGAGGCGCTTCAGCACCTCGCGGTCCTCGTCCGACAGCGGCAAATCCTTGTCCTGCTTCACCCATTGCATGAAGCCCGGCACCGGCGACAGCGTCACGAAGGTGTCGAGCTTCGGCGTCTCGCGGCGCAGCTCCTCCACCACCTGCTTGATCAGGAAGCTGCCGAAGGAGATGCCGCCAAGGCCGCGCTGGGTGTTCGAGATCGAATAGAACACGGCGGTGCGCGCCTTCTCGATGGGAAGGTGCTGGCGATCGACGGCAAGCAGCGGCGCGATCGCGCCGGGGATGGTCTCGGTCAGCGCCACCTCGACGAAGATCAAGGGCTCGTCCACCATCGCCGGATGGAAGAAGGCGTAGCAGCGGCGGTCGACCGGATCGATGCGGCGGCGCAGATCGTCCCAGTCGCTGATCTCGTGCACGGCTTCGTAACGGATGATCTTTTCGAGGATGTTGGCCGGGGTCGACCAGTCAATCCTGCGCAGCACGAGAAACCCCCTGTTGAACCACGAAGAGAGGAGATGCGAGACGTCGCGATCGAGCGCGGCGAGATCGGTGTGCCCGTTCATCATCCCGAGCAGGTCGGCGCGCATGGCGACGAGATCGCCGGTGCCGCCGGGCGCGCGGTTGAGGCGGCGGATCAGCTCCTGCCGTCGCGGCTCCGAGGCGAAATGCAGCGAGCTGGCGTCCTCGTCGGTCGGCTTGGCGCGCCACTTCTCGATCGCCGCCGACAGGCGTTCCCGGTCCGGGCCGAAGTCGCGCACCAGCGCCTCGAAGAAGGCGCGGCGTCCCGCCGCATCCAGATCCCGGTAGAGATCGAGCACCTCGCGTGCCATCGCCGTGCCGGAGGCTTCGCCCCGGCCCGACAGCAGCGCGCCGCAGAGCTCGATCAGCCCGTCGGCATCCTGTCTGGTGTCCGCGCTGTCGCCGCGGCGAAGCAGCGTGCGGCCGCGCTCGGAGATGGTGGCGAGCAGGTCGGAGAAGAAGGCGTTGGCCATCTGGACTTTTCGAATCCGGTTTTGTGCGGTGCCGAAGCTTACACGGGATTTAGGCGGAAGCCGATCACAATCAAGCAGGGGAATTTTGTATCTTTAGTTGGGCCGTGCGTTTGGAGAATGGCCGCATGTCCCGGCTTGCACCGCTGCCGTAGGGTGGGCAAAGGCGCACTTGCGCCGTGCCCACCATCTCTCGACGATAGCGAAAAAGTCGTGGGCACGCTTCGCTTTGCCCACCCTACGGCTCGGTGGCGTGTGGAAAACAAGGCGGCTGCCTCACGCGCCGTCATTGCGAGCGTAGCGAAGCAATCCAGACTGCCACCGCGGAGGGATTCTGGATTGCTTCGCTGCGCTCGCAATGACGAGGTTGGGCAGCCCTACTTCCCCGCAAACTCCGTCGGCGTTCGCCCCGTCACCTGACGGAACGCCGCCGAGAACGCCGGCACGCTGGCATAACCAAGCTGGGTCGCGAGCTGCTTCACCGACACGCTCGCATCCGTCGATATCCGCTGGATCGCTGCCGCAATGCGGGCGCGCTGGCACCAGCTCTTGAAGCTCAGCTGCGTCTCGCTCGAGAACAGCCGCGACAGCGTTCGCGCGGAAGTTCCGACCTCGCGCGCCAGCGTGTCGATGTCGTGCAGGCCGGTAGGATCGTCGAGCACGATCATCGCCGCACGGCGGCAGCGCGGCTCGCGCGGCAGCGGCACGAAAGTCGCGGAATCCTCGGCCTGGTGCAGTTCCAGCATCACCAGCCGCACCAGCAGCTCGGTGCGCTCCTCGGTATTCCGCGCGTCGAACAGCGCGAGGATCGCCTGGTTCAGCAGCGGCGACACCCGCACCACGAATTCCCGGGTCAATCCCTCATAGCGCTTTTCGCGCTTGAGCCAGGACAGGTCGAAATACAGCGTGCGCATCTCGATGTCGGCGAGCAGGTCGAGGGCATGCTCGAGCCCGGCCGGCACCCAGACCGCGCGGTCCGGCGGCACCAGCCAGCGTCCCCCGGGCGTCGTCACCTGCATGGTGCCGCGTGCCGCATAGATCAGCTGCGCCTCGCGGTGCATGTGCAGGTCGATCCGCATGCCCTTGGGATAGTCGCGCGCGACCAGATGCACGCCCGCGGGCGAGCGATGGTTGCTCCGGACCTCCCGCAGGATTGGCGTTTCCAAGATTGGCGTTTCCAAGACAGTCATTGGCAGCATCCCGTCATGGGTCCGACATATAACTCATTTCGGAGCAGGAGAGGATTCGTAATGAACAGCCCCAGCCGGGTCATCAGTTTCGTCAACGCAGGCCATTTCATCGACCACTATTCGATGCTGATCTTTGCCGCTGCCGTGATCATCATGGGCCCGGCGCTCGGCATGGCCTATTCGGAGCTGCTGCCTTACGCGACGCCGGGCTTCATCGCCTTCGGCGCCGGCTCGCTGCTCACCGGCTGGCTCGGGGACCGCTGGAGCCGCCGCCACATGATGCTGATCTTCTTCGTCGGCATTGGTGCCTCCATGATCTCGGTCGGCTTCGTGCAGACGCCCGTGCAGCTCGGCGCCGCGCTGCTCGCGATCGGCATCTTCGCCTCGATCTACCATCCCGTCGGCACCGCCATGATCGTGTCATATGCCGACCGGCTCGGCCGCGAGATGGGCATCAACGGCGTCTGGGGCAATCTCGGCGTCGCTTCGTCCGCGCTGGTGACCGGCGTGATTGGCCAATATCTCGGCTGGCGCTTTGCCTTCATCGTTCCCGGCGTGGTCACGGTCCTGATCGGCATTGCCTTCGCGATGATGGTCGTGCACGAGGACCGCAAGGGCTCGAAGCAGTCGGCGGCGCAGGCGCGGGTGGCAAAACAAGACATGTGGCGCGTGATCCTGGCGCTGCTGATCGTCGTCATCGCGATCTCCACGACCTTCAATGCCGTCACCGTCGCGCTGCCGAAGCTGTTCGCGGAGCGGCTCGCCGATCTCACCAAAAGCCCGGCGCTGCTAGGCGTCATCGCGGCCTGCGTCTACGTGTTCGGCGCGATGACGCAGTACACGATCGGCCGGCTGCTCGACCGCTACTCGCTGAAGACCGTAGCGCTGCCGCTGTCCTTCATGCTTGCGCCGTTCCTGTATCTCGCCGCGAGCCTGGATAACCTGCCGTTGATTCTGGTCTCGATCGGCATCGTCATGGGCGCGTTCGGGCAGGTCACGGTGAACGATGCCATGGTCGGCAAGTACACCACGGAAGAGTGGCGCTCGCGCGCCTATGCCGTGCGCTATTTCGTCGGCTTCACCGCGGCCGGCGCGTCCGTGGGCCTCGTCGCCTGGCTCTACGAGCAGGGCGGCTTCGTCACCATGCTGCACGCCTTCGCCGCACTCTGTCTGCTCGCGATCGTCGCTGCGCTGATCCTGCCGCGGGAGATCCGGACGCCGCAGCCGGCGTGAGGGCGCATCGCTCCCGTGTCCCGGACAAGCTGCAACGCGGGAGCGTTGCGGCGCAGAGCCGGGACCCAGACGCCGCGAATTCCCGTCTCGCATGGGCACCGGCTCTGCAGCGCACCGCCGAAGTGGCGCTGCGCTGCGTCCGGGGCACGAACGGGGGCGTAAGGCCGGGACTCTCACCACGTCGTCATTGCGAGCGAAGCGAAGCAATCCAGAATCCCTCCGCGGAGGGACTCCGGATTGCTTCGCTGCGCTCGCAATGACGGGGATGTGGCGGCCCCTTGCGCAACTCTCTCCACTCGTCATTGCGAGGAGCGCTTGCGACGAAGCAATCCAGAATTCTTCCGCGGAGGGATTCTGGATTGCTTCGCTGCGCTCGCAATGACGGGGGATGTGGCGGCCCCTTCCGCAACTCTCTCCACTCGTCATTGCGAGGAGCGCTTGCGACGAAGCGATCCAGAATCGTTCCGCGGAGGGACTCTGGATTGCTTCGCTGCGCTCGCAATGACGGAGGATGTGGCGGCCCCTTCCGCAACTCTCTCCACTCGTCATTGCGAGGAGCGCTTGCGACGAAGCAATCCAGAATGTTTCCGCGGAGGGACTCTGGATTACTTCGCTGCGCTCGCAATGACGGGGGATGTGGCGGCCCCTTCCGCAACTCTCTCCATTCGTCATTGCGAGGAGCGCTTGCGACGAAGCAATCCAGAATTCTTCCGCGGAGGGACTCCGGATTGTTTCGCTGCGCTCGCAATGACGGGGGATGTGGCGGCCCCTTCCGCAACTCTCTCCACTCGTCATTGCGAGGAGCGCTTGCGACGAAGCAATCGAGAATCTTTCCGCGGAGGGACTCTGGATTACTTCGCTGCGCTCGCAATGACGGGGGATGTGGCGGCCCCTTCCGCAACTCTCTCCACTCGTCATTGCGAGGAGCGCTTGCGACGAAGCAATCCAGAATCTTTCCGCGGAGGTACTCTGGATTGCTTCGCTGCGCGCGCAATGACGGGGGATGAGGAGGCACCCGGCCCATGCCACCCATGATGCCATTCTGCCCCTGTTTTGCCCGACGGAGCAAGCCGTTTCGGGAACACCGAAATTTTCTCGAGCTTTTTCAACGCCATCTCTACTGTGCATGGGGTTGTTCTCGCACTTTTTGTTTTCACCCCCTTAATCCCCGCCGCGAGCGACGGGAACCCGCTCCACCTCCCGCGGGTTCTATCCCTGTGGCCCGGCAACCTTGCCGGGACAGCAAAAAGGGACAAGACACCTGCATGCAGTGGAGCCTGCTCCGACCGGTCGGCCTCGTCCCCGCGGTGCTCGTCCTCACCACCATTGCAGCGGGCGCCGAAGGCGGCAAATCGGCCGGCCCCTCCGAGTCCCTCCTGATTCTGCAGATCGTGCTGCTGATCGTCGTCGGCCGCGGCCTCGGCGAGATCATGCAGCGCATCGGCCAGCCCTCGGTGATCGGCGAACTGCTCGCCGGCATCCTGCTCGGGCCGTCGCTGCTCGGCTGGCTCTGGCCGGAGGCGCAGCACGCCATCTTCCCCAAGACCCCCGAGCAGAAGGCGATGATCGACGGTATCGCCCAGTTCGGGATTCTTTTTCTGCTGCTGCTGACCGGCATGGAGACCGACCTCAAGCTGGTCAGGAAGGTCGGCAAGGCCGCCATCGCGATCTCGATCGCCGGCATCGTCGTGCCCTTCGCCTGCGGCTTCGCCCTCGGCGAGTTCCTGCCTGACGCGCTGCTGCCCGATCCGCACGCGCGCCTCGTCGCCTCGCTGTTCATGGGCACGGCGCTGTCGATCTCCTCGGTGAAGATCGTCGCCGTGGTCATCCGCGAGATGAACTTCATGCGCCGCGATGTCGGCCAGATCATCGTTGCCACCGCCGTGATCGACGACACCATCGGCTGGATCATCATCGCCGTCATCTTCAGCCTGGCCTCGCAAGGCACGCTCGACGTGGCCTCGGTCGCCAAGGCCGTACTGGGCACGCTGGCCTTTCTCGTGCTCAGCTTCACCATCGGCCGCCGCCTGGTGTTCCAGCTGATTCGCTGGGCCAACGACACTCTCGTCAGCACCGCGCCCGTCATCACCGTGATCCTGCTGCTGAGGGGCACGATGGCGCTGATCACGCACCTGATCGGCGTGCACACCGTGCTCGGCGCCTTTGTCGCCGGCATCCTGGTCGGCGAATCCCCGATCCTGACGCGGCAGATCGACGAGCGTCTGCGCGGGCTGATCTCGAGCTTCTTCATGCCGGTGTTCTTCGGTCTCGCGGGCCTTGCCGCCGATCTGTCGGTGCTGCGCGATCCCGAGCTGCTGATGCTCACCGGCCTCCTGGTCGTCATCGCCAGCGTCGGCAAGTTCGGCGGCGCGTTCGTCGGGGGCACCGTGGGCGGGTTGAACTATCGGGAGTCGCTCGCGCTCGCCAGCGGCATGAACGCGCGCGGCTCGACCGAGGTGATCATCGCCACCATCGGCCTGTCCATCGGCGTGCTCAGCCAGAACCTGTTCACGATGATCGTGACCATGGCGATCGTGACCACGATGGCGATGCCGCCGATGCTGCGCGCGGCGCTGGCCAGGCTGCCGATGAGCAAGGAGGAGAAGGAGCGCCTGGAGCGCGAGGAATTCGAGAGGCGCGGCTTCGTCGCAAATCTCGAACGCCCTTTGCTCGCCGTGGACGAGAGCGTCAACGCCACCTTTGCCGCCCACATCGCGGGCCTGATCGCCGGCATGCGCGGACTGCCGATCACCGTGCTGCATGTCGGCAAGCGCGCCACGGAGCAGGAGAGGGGCCGCAGCGGGGAGGGGAGCCATGAAGCCGTGGTGAAGCGGGCGGCCGAAACGGTCGCTTCCGATCCCGAGGCCGGGAACGTCGATGTGACGACGCGGGTTCGCAGATCGGACCTCGGCGAAGCGGTCGGCGAGGAAGCGAAGAAGGGTTTCGATCTCCTCGTCGTCGGCATCGACAAGGTCATCGCGACCAGGGATCGCTTCGACAGGAAGGTCGAGGACATCGCCGCTCAATTCGAAGGGCCGCTCGCGATCGTGGTGGCCAAGGGCAGCCACCTGAAGCAGCCGGTGCCCGACGGGCTCAACATCCTCGTCCCGGTCTCCGGCAGCGCCGTCTCCAAGCGCGGCGCCGAGGTCGCGGTCGCGCTGGCGCAGGCCGGATCAGGCTCGCTGCGTGTGATCTATGTGGCGACGACGCGGGACAAGGGCGCGCAACGCGGGGTGTCGCGTGGCCTCAGCCAGGAAACGGGCATCCTGAAGGACGCCAGCGATCTCGCCGCCCGCTACGATGTCGATATCATCACGACGCTGCGCGTGAACCGGTCGCCGGAGGCTGCGATCCTGCGCGAGATCGACACCACCGACGTCGATCTCGTGGTCATCGGCGTCGACCGCATCCAGGCCGATCATCTCTCCTTCGGCGGTGTCGCCGACGCCGTGCTGAGACAGTCGAAGGTCTCGGTGCTGCTGGTGTCGAGCGGCGAGGCACGGCAGACGTCGGCGGAGAAGGCCTAGTGAGGGGCTGTAGCCGCGCAGGCGGTGCGCCCCCTCTCCCGCTTGCGGGAGAGGGCCGGGGAGAGGGTATCTCCTCATTGGGACATTCCCCTTTTCGCCGATCCCTCTCCAACGTCATTGCGAGCGCAGCGAAGCAATCCAGACTGTCTCCGCGGAAAGACTCTGGATTGCTTCGCTGCGCTCGCAATGACGATCGCGGTCGATAGCCGTTGTCTATCCTTTCACCTCCGCCACCGGCTGCGGCTTCGGCGCCTTCTTCGACGCGCGCCAGTTCTCGAAGCGCTGCACCACCACGAAGAAGGCCGGCACGAACAGCACCGCGAGGCAGGTCGAGGCCAGCATGCCCGAGAACACCGTGATGCCGATCGACTTGCGGGCGCTGGCGCCGGCGCCGGTCGCGAGCACCAGCGGCACCACGCCGAGGATGAAGGCGAACGACGTCATCAGGATCGGGCGGAAGCGGGCGCGGGCCGCCTCGATCGCCGACTCCAGGATCGGCTTGCCGTCGCGGACGTGCAGCTCGAGCCCGACCTCGACGATCAGGATGGCGTTCTTCGCCGACAGCGCGATCAGGAGGATCAGGCCGATCTGGCAATAGAGGTTGTTGTCGATCTTGAGGCCGCTCAGGATCAGCATCGGCCCGATCAGCGACAGCGGCACGGCGAGGATCACCGAGATCGGCGCGTACCAGCTCTCATACTGGCCGGCGAGCACGAGATAGACCAGCAGCATGGCGAGCCCGAACACCCAGTAGATCTGGTTGGAGACCGCCTTCTCCTGGTACGACATCGCGGTCCATTCATAGCCGGTGCCGGGCGGCAGCGTCTTGTCCGCGATCTCCTCCATCAGCTTCAGCGACTGGCCGGAGGAGTAGCCCTGCGCCGGCAGGCCGATGATGGTCGAGGAGGGATAGAGATTGTAGAGGCTGATCAACGACGGCCCCGTCGCCGGCGTGATCGTGGCGACGGTGCCGATCGGGATCATGTCGCCGTTCGAGTTGCGCACCTGCATGTTGGCGATGTCGCGCTCGGTGACGCGGAAGGCGGGATCGGCCTGCGTGTAGACCTGGAACACGCGGCCGAACTTGTTGAACTGGTTGACGTAGGATGAGCCGAGATAGGTCGACAGCGCCGAGAACACCTGGTCGGTGGTGACGTGCAGCGTCTGGGTCTTGATGCGGTCGATCTCGACGTTGAATTGCGGCACCGAGGAGCGGAACGAGGACTGCACGCGCTGCAGCGCGCTCTGGCTCTGGCCGTTGGTGACCATCGCGCCGGTGATCGCCTGCAGCTTGGCGAAATCGCTGTTGCCGTCGCGCAGCTCGACCTGCATCGAGAAACCGGCGGCGTTGCCGATGCCCTGGATCGGCGGCGGCGGCAGCACGATGGTCCGCGCCTCCATGATCACGGCGAGCTTGTCGTTGAGGCCAAAGACCAGCGAGCGCAGATCCTCGCCGGGGCCTTTGCGCGCATCCCAATCCTTCAGGATGATGTAGGCGACGCCGGCATTGGCAAGGCTTGCGCTGCTGTCGAGCGCGGAGATGCCGGCGATGGTGATGACCTGCGCCACGCCCGGCGCATCCTTGATGATATCGCTGGCACGATCGAGCACCTTCTGGGTCCGCTCCAGCGAGGCGCCGTCGGGGAGCTGGATGGCGGCGATCAGATAGCCCTGGTCCTCGATCGGCAGGAAGCCGGTCGGCACCCGCGACAGGCCGTAGCCGCCGACCCCGATCAGCACCAGAGCAACCGCGACCGACACCGTGGCATGCCTGACCAGGAAGGTGATCAGCCGCGTATAGCCGCGCTCGACCCGGTTATAGACGTTGTTGAAACCGCGATAGAAGAAGTTGCGCTGCTCCGGCGGCACCGCCGGCCGCAGCCACAATGCGCATTGCGTCGGCTTCAAGGTCGCTGCGTTGATGGCGGACAATAGCGCAGTCGCCGCGATCACCAGCGCGAATTGCGAATAGATGCGGCCGGTGAGCCCTGCGAGGAACGAGGCCGGCAGGAACACCGAGATCAGCACCAGGGTGATGCCGACGATCGGCGCGAACAGCTGGTCCATTGCCCTGATCGCGGCGTCGTGGCCGTTCATGCCCTGCTCGATATTGTGCGCGGCGCCTTCCACCACCACGATGGCGTCGTCGACCACGATGCCGATCGCGAGCACGATCGCAAACAGCGTCGACATGTTGATGGTGAAGCCGAGCGCCGCCATCGCGGCGAAGGCGCCGATGATGGTGACCGGCACCGTCGTCGCCGGCACCAGCATCGCGCGCCAGTCCTGCAGGAAGACAAGGATCACGACCAGCACCAGGAGGCCGGCTTCGATCAGCGTCATGTAGACCTCGTGCACCGAGGCCTCGACGAATTTGGTGGTGTCGAACGGCGTGTCGTATTTGATGCCTTCCGGGAAGCGCTTGGCGAGCTCGGCCATCTTCTTCTCGACCGCCTGCTCGACCTGGAGTGCGTTGGCGCCGGGCGACTGGAACACGCCGATGCCGGTGGCGGGCTGCTTGTTGAGCGAGAAGATCTGGCTGTAGGTCTGCGCGCCGAGCTCGACCCAGCCGACGTCGCGCACCCGCGTGACGTCGCCGCTGGTCCCCGTCTTGACGATGATGTTCTCGAACTGGGTGGTGTCGTCGAGCCGTCCGTTGACGTTGAGCGTGTACTGGAACGCCTGGCCCGGCGGGGTCGGCGGTGCGCCGACCTGGCCCGCGGAGACCTGCTGGCTCTGCTGCTGGATTGCGTTGATGACGTCCTGCGGCACGAGGCCACGGACCTGCAGCTTGTTCGGATCGAGCCAGACCCGCATCGAATATTGGCCGGCACCGAACACCGTGACGTTGCCGACGCCGGGCAGGCGGGAGAGCTCGTCGCGGATGTTGATGGTGGCGTAGTTGCTCAAATAGAGGCTGTCGTACTTCGCCTCGGGCGAGGTCAGCGTCACGAACAGCAGGATCGCGGTCGATTTCTTCTGGACGGTGACGCCCTGGTTCTGCACCGCCTGCGGCAACTGCGCGAGCGCGCTGGAGACACGGTTCTGCACCAGCACCTGCGCGAAGTTCAGGTCGGTGCCGATCTTGAAGGTGACGGTCAGCGTGTAGGTGCCGTCGGAGCCGCTGTAGGACTGCATGTAGAGCATGTCCTCGACGCCGTTGACCTGCTGCTCGATCGGCAAGGCGACCGTGTCGATCACGGTCTTGGCGCTGGCGCCGGGATAGCGCGTGGTGACCTGCACCGTCGGCGGCACCACGTCGGGGTATTGCGCGATCGCGAGGTTGAACAGCGCGACGCCGCCGATCAGGATCATCAGGAGCGCGATGACGTTCGAGAGGACCGGCCGCTCGATGAAGAACTTTGAGATCATGGCCGGCGGCTCCTACTTGGTGGACGCCTGGGACTGGTCGATCTTCGTCACCTGCGGGTCGATCTTCTGGCCCGGGATCACGCGAAGCAGCCCCGCGATCACGACGCGGTCCTCCGGCTTGAGGCCGCTTTCGATCACGCGCAGGCCGTTGTCGGTCGGCCCGATCTGCACCTTGCGCTGCTCGACGACATTGTCCTTGTTGACGACGAGGAGATAGCGGCCGCCCTGGTCGCTGCCGAGTGCAGTGTCGGGGACGAGGAGGGCGCTCTTCTCCTGGTCGAAGGGCACGCGGACGCGAACGAAATAACCGGGCAGCAGCGCCCGCTTGTCGTTGGGTATGACGCCGCGCACCGCGAGGGTGCCTGTCGATGTGTTGAGGGTCGGCGAGACGTAGTCGAGGTGGCCTTCATGCGGATACCCGGTTTCGGTCTGCAGGCCCACCTGGACCGGCAATTGTTTGAGGTCGGCGACGGTCAGCCCGCGGCGGGCCGCTTCGGCGCGAATGCGAAGGACGTCCTGCTCGTTGACCGTGAAGTTCACCCAGATCGGGTCCAGGGCGACGATGGTCGCGAGCTGGGTCGGGGAGGAGACGCCGACAAGCTCGCCGACCGAAACCAGGTGCGCGCTGACGATGCCGTCGAACGGCGCGGTCACGTTGGTGTAGCCGTAATTGACCTCCGCGAGCCTGGTATTGACCTGGGCCTGCTGGAGGCTGGCTTGGGCATTGTCGCGGGTCGATGTCGAGGTGTCCAGGGTGGACTGCGAGACCGCCTGACGCTGTACCAGATCGACCTGCCGCTTGTAATCGGCTTCGGCCTGCTTGACCGTTGCTTGCGCGCCGACCTCGGCGGCCTTCGCCTGCTCGACCTTGAGCTTGTACGTCTCCGGTTCGATCGTGAACAGCTGGGTGCCCTGCTTGACGAAGCTGCCGTCCTGATAGTCGATCGATTGCAGGAAACCCTGCACGCGCGCGACGAGATCGACGCTCTTGATCGGCGCGGTGTTGCCGGTGGCCTCGACATAGCGCGTCACGGGACGCTGCACCGGTGTGGCCACGTCCACCTTCGGCGGCGGCGGCGCCACGAAGGCGTTCTTGTCCTCGCAGCCGGCGAGCGCGATCACGGCACTCGCGGCGGCCAGCGCCCGTCCGACATGTCTCCACGCGCCATTGCGATGGGCGAGCGATGTGGGATTCGCGCAGGTCATTCGGTGGCCCCCGATTTCTGTCTGTCGGTGCCGCAGGCTACCAATAAACGCCCGGCCGTGGAACACCATAGCCATGGCAGTCGCCGGCCTTGCACTGCAAACCGCGCCGTGGCCTTTGGCAGGTTTGTCATGACAAACCGCTTTTCACCGCGCGCACGATCGACCAGAATTGTGTCAGGCCGTGTGCCGGAGACGGAGCAGTTGAAAGAAGAAAAAAGGTGAGGAGAACATGACATGCCCACGATCCTCCACTCGGCCCTTGCCGGCCTCGTTCTCGCAGCGGCCCTCGTCATGCCCGCGCTAGCCGATGGCCTGAAGGACGAGATCGCGCCGACCGGCAAGCTCCGGGTTGCGATCGCGATCAGCCCGGCGGGCGGCGCGTTCTGGTCGACCAGGACGGAATCCGGCTTTGCCGGCGTGCCGGTCGACCTCGGCAAGGAGATGGCCGCGCAGCTCGGTGTACCCGTCGAATATGTCGTGCACCAGAATTCCGGACAGATCACCGACGCCGCCTCAAAGGGCACCTGGGACGTTACATGGCTGCCCAAGGATCCCGAGCGCGAGACCAAGATGCTGTTCGGCCCGATCTACGAGGTCGCCGACGCCACCTACATCGTCAAGCCGGGTTCGAGCAT
Source organism: Bradyrhizobium huanghuaihaiense (assembly GCF_025200885.1). Taxonomy (NCBI): domain Bacteria; kingdom Pseudomonadati; phylum Pseudomonadota; class Alphaproteobacteria; order Hyphomicrobiales; family Nitrobacteraceae; genus Bradyrhizobium; species Bradyrhizobium huanghuaihaiense. The sequence goes on from NZ_CP104172.1 coordinate 2,443,738, forward strand.
CACCAATTTCGCCACGCTCGACCAGGCGGGCATCAAGGTTGCGGCCGTCAACGCCACGACCACCATGCGCGGCGCCATTGCGCATCTGAAGAACGCGACGGTGACGGGCTATCAGACATACGATGAAATCTCCGGCCTGCTGAAGAGCGGCGAGATCGACGCCTTCGCGTTGTCACGCGACCAGCTCAACAAGATGGCGCAGAAGATTCCGGGGACACGCGTGCTCGACGAGACCTTCAAGAAGACGGTGACCGCCGTCGCCGTCCCGCTCGGCCATGGCCAGGCGCTCGCCTTCGTCAGCAAATTCATGAACGAAGCGGTGTCGAACGGCACTTTGCGCAAGGCCTATGACAACAACGGCCTGAAGGACACGCCGATCCGGACGGAGTAGGGCAGGCGGCGCAGGGTGGCTGCGCCGCGCGCTGATCTCATGGCTCCGCGGTTCTGATCCCCGCGGGGCTCACCTGCAGCTTGAGCGTGGACGTCCTGGTCAGCGCCTTGCCGTCGAACGCGAATGCGATCAGCTCGTTCTCGACCATGCACTGCGCCACGACATGCTTGGAGTCCTTCGACCACACCATGCCCTGGCACCAATGGCCGATCTTGGCTTCCGCCACCGGCGCGAGCTCGGTCCCCGAGATCCGGTAGACCTTGAGCAGGCCGAAATCGTTGAAGAACGGCGAGGCCGACGGCTTGTTCGAGCCGTTCATGACTGTGACGGCAACATGATTGCCGTCCGGCGACATCTTTACCGCTTCCGGCGTCTGCCCGACGGTCACGGTCGAGACGATGCGGATCGGCTTTGCTGTCATGTCGATCAGGCTGATCGTGTCGTTGTCGCCGCTGCCGGCGCCGACATTGCCGACGACGGCCGCAGCGCTGCCGGTGAGGTCGATGTCATAGGGGCGGATGCCCGCGGAGAGGTCGCGCTTGGCGTACTCCACCTTGGTCCCGTCCACGGTGAGAAGCGAGATTTTGTTGTCGCCGTCGCGGGTGACCAGCGCGGTCGCGCCATCGCGCGAGAACACGGCGTGGCTCGGGCCCGACTTGGCATCACCAAGCTGGACCTTGCCGGCCGGCGTCAGCGTGCTCCCGCTGATCGCAAACACCGAGACGGTGCCTTCGCTGCGGTTCGCAACCAGCGCCAGCGTGCCCGCGCGGTTGATCGAGACCCCGGCCGCGCCCGCGCCGGCCTGGTGGGTCGCGAGCACTTTTGGCGGTGAGGACTTCAGGTCGATGACCGAAAGCTTGTCGTCGGGCACCGCCTTGGTCGGATCCGCCGGATCGATCTTCATCGCGCCTGTCACCAGCGCAAAGGCACCGTCGGGCGCGATTGCCACACTCGGCGGCGGGCCGACGACGCTGGCAGGCGCCGGCACCTCGCCCAGCAGCTTCAACGCGCCGTCGGTGAAGTCGATGACGCTGACCGTATCCGGCAGCGGCTGCTTGCGCACCACGGCAGTGCCGTTCTCCAGCACCATCTTGCCGTCATTGGCGCTGACGACGATCTCGGCGTGGGCGGCAAAACTGGCAAGGCCAGCCAGGGACGTCGCGACCAGAGCTGACGCGACATGGCGCACGCGTATGCGAGGAGCGGCTTTCATGTTTCCCCCGAGGATTTGTTCTTGTCTGGCCAAGCTAAATGCAACCGGGCGCATGGCGCAACAATCTGGACGCGATCATTTTTGCCATCGCCCACGGAATAAACCTGCATGCCTCGGCAAGGACGGCGCGAACCAGGCGGCTGCGTGAAAAATCGCGTCTCGGCTACTGCGCAAAGTGTCTCGTGCGTCAAACTGACACAGCCCTGTCATCCGCCGCCATTACGTTCCCGAGCGTCGGCGTCAATCCTTCGGGGCAACACAACAATGAAAACCAGATTTCTGACGACGGTCGCGTTCTTCGCGGCCGCGACGGCACTCGCGTGCAGCATTCCCGTCCTCGCGGACGATTTCGGTCGGGACCGGGACCACGATCGGGATCATCACCGTCATCCGCACGACATTCATACGGAAACGCCGATCAAGCATCTCGTGATCATCTTCAACGAGAACCGCTCGTTCGACCATTATTTCGCGACCTATCCGAACGCGGCCAATCCGTCCGGCTCGATTCCCTTCGTGCCGAAGCCGCATACCCCGAAGGTGAACAACCTCGTCACGGCCAATCTGCTGGTCAACAATCCCAACGACAGTCCGGCCAACGGCACTGGCGCGACCGACCCGTTCCGCCTCGACCGCACCCAGGCCAACACCCGCTCGCAGAACCATTCCTATACGCCCGAGCAGCAGGCCGTGGACAACGGCAAGGCAGACCTGTTCCCGAAATTCACCGGGCGCGGCACCGCCGGCGGCGCCGGCGCATTCGGCACGAACGGGCAGGTGATGGGCTATTTCGACGGCAACACCGTCACTGCCTTCTGGAACTACGCCCAGCACTTCGCCATGAGCGACAACAACTGGACCGACACGTTCGGTCCGTCGACGCCCGGCATGCTCGAAGTGGTCGCCGCGCAAACCAACGGTGTGCAGCCGGTCATCGGCACGTCATCGTCGATCGCCGACGGTCAGGGCGGTCTGACACTGACCGGCGACACCGACCCCGGCAACGACGTCTGCTCGAGCGCGACGAGCACCATGCTGATGGGCGGCAAGAACATCGGCGACCTGCTCAACGCCGAGCACATCAGCTGGGGCAGCTTCATGGGCGGCTTCGACCTCACGCTCAAGAATGCCAACGGGACGACGGGCTGCGCCCGCAGCACCTTCTCCAGCAACGTCAACGGCACGATCGTGGACTACGTCCCGCATCACGCCTTCTTCCAGTATCATAAGTCGACGGCGAACCCGACCCATGCGCGGCCGAGCTCGGTCCGTGCGATCGGCCATACCCATGACCTCAACGGCAAGGTCGATCCCGCCAATCACAATTACGACCTCGAGGACTTCTATGCCGCGGTGAAGGCCGGCAATTTCCCTGCCGTCTCCTACATCAAGATGCCGGCTTTCCAGGACGGTCATGCCGGCAACTCCGATCCGCTCGACGAGCAGGTCGGCAATGTCGAGCTGATTAACTTCCTGCAGAAACAGCCGGAGTGGCGTGAGACCGCGGTCATCATCACCTATGACGACTCCGACGGCTGGTACGACCATCAATACGTCGCGCCGAAGAACGCTTCGTATGATCCGACCGCCGATCAGGTCAATGGCCCCGGCCTCTGTGGCCTTGGCGCCAGCAAGCAGCCGGCGCCGAAGGGGCTCGAAGGCCAGCCGGTCAACGGCCGCTGCGGTCCGGGCACGCGCGTTCCCCTGATCGTGGTCTCGCCCTACGCCAGGACGAACTATGTCAGCCACACCTACACGACGCAGGCTTCGGTGGTTCGCTTCATCGAGGACAACTGGCTGCGCGGCCAGCGTCTCGGCGGCGGCGCATTCGACGCCACCACGGGATCGATCATGGACCTGTTCGACTTCGACCATGATCACAGCCACGACCTACGGGCCGATGCGCTGTTCCTCGATCCGACCTCCGGCACCGTCATCACCAGCCCGCCGGACGAGCACCACCACCACTAGTCCAATAGGATGCGACTAATGAACGGCCGCACTACGTGGCTCCTCGGCGCCGGCCTACTTTGTCTGGCCGGCGCCGTCTTTGCTGCCGGAACGAAAGGATTTGCAGAGACGAATAAAGTGGGTGTGAACCCGAACCCGGTCCGTCTCATGCGCCCGCCCGTCGCTCCTCTGTCGGCGATGGCACAGCTCGGCAAGGAGATCTTTTACGACGCCTCGCTCTCTTCGTCCGGAGCGCTGTCATGCGCCTCCTGCCACAGCCCGGATCACGCCTATGGGCCGCCCAGTGACGGGCCGGTGATGCTCGGCGGCGCCACCCTGTCGCGGCAGGGCGCACGCGCGGTGCCGTCGCTGACCTATCTCGAGCGCCATCCGAATTTCAGCATCGGCCCCGACAAGGGCGACGACGACAACATCATCGACCTCGCGCAGATGGCCGCAATCGGGCAGCAGGCCGCGCGCACGACCAAGACCGCGGGCGGCACCGGCGCATCGACGAACATCGTGCCGCAGGGCGGCCTGTTCTGGGATGGTCGTGCCGACACGTTGCAGGACCAGGCGCTGGTTCCGCTGCTCGATCCCAACGAGATGGACGGCGGCAGTGCCGAGATCGTCGCCGACAAGCTGCGCCGCGCGCCCTATACCAACCGCTTCGCCGAGCTGTTCGGTGCCGGTGTGCTCAGGAATCAGCGGCTCCTGATCGCGGAGGCGATGTTCGCGGTCGCGCGCTATCAGGTGGAAGAGCCGAGCTTCCATCCCTACACCAGCAAGTACGACTACTGGCTCGAAGGCAAGGCCCGGCTGTCCGAGAGCGAGCTGCGCGGCCTGCAGGTTTTCAACGATCCTGACAAGGCCAATTGCGCGGGATGCCATACCTCGGCCCCGACGCGCGACGGCCTGCCGCCGCTGTTCACCGATCATCAATACGAGGCCCTCGGCGCGCCGCGCAATGCCGCGCTCGCCAATAATCGCGATCCCAATTACTTCGACCTCGGCGTCTGCGGCCCGCAGCGCACCGACATTTCCGAGCAGACGCAATATTGCGGCATGTTCCTGACGCCGACGCTGCGCAACACGGCGACGCGTCATGCTTTCTTTCACAATGGCGTCTTCAGCACCCTTCAGCAGGTGATGGACTTCTACAATTTCCGCGACACCAATCCGGAAAAAGTGTTTCCGCGCGCCGCCGACGGCACGGTGCTGAAGTACGACGACCTGCCGCCAAAATATCACGCCAATGTGGATGTCACCGATCCGCCCTTCGACCGTCACCCCGGTGACAAGCCGGCGATGACCGAGCAGGACGAGGCCGACATCATCGCGTTCCTGAAGACGCTGACGGACGGCTACAAGGTGGAGAACTAGTTGGTCAGAATGTCCGAGGTGGTCACACCCCTCAATGGCATCCATGGTCGCGGCGGGGCCTGACGACTCTACCGATATTATTCGCGCTGAAGATCAGATCGCAATTGCCTCGACACCGCCCCAAGGCTAAGCGCCGTGGGCCCTTCGCGATCTGGAGCCGGTGTCGCGTGAGCGTTGGAGTATGAGTGGCAAGACATGTCCGCGTCCCGCGATGTGCTCACTGCCACATTGGGTGCAGCACTAAGGAGGCGCCGATCCGATGTCAGCTCCATCAAGGCAGTTGATTGTGCTCACTTGGCTTCCAAGCGATCCCTCATATACCATTCGAAAATCCGCGAGAGAACATTCAGCGCAAAGCAAATGGACCAGACAAAGCTGACCGCACACAAGCAATAAAGAACGCGTATTGAACCATCGTCCAAGATGTATTCGGGAGTACGCCTTTTCGCTTGACTGGTGAAGAGATTATCCCAAAAGCCGTTGCCGCCATTGACGATGGCCCACAAAATGCAGAGAAGGACGCTTGCCACATAGAATGCCAGCTCGTGGCGGAAAATCGATCGATCATACTTTAGGTGAGATAGTTCAAACGAAAATTTGCTTATTACCATTGCGATATAAAGGATAACCGTCACTCCAAGAAGGCTGATGCCCCCTCGCTTTATAATGAAGTCGATCGAGTCAGGTATCAGAGAGACTTCAAAGAACTTTTTTACAATGAGTGCTGTGCCGCCGACTGCAATGACTATCATCAATATTCGAGCGATACCGTCACCGTATCCGAAAAACCTTCTAAGGGGGACGACAATATAACCGCCAATAGCTTTGGTGATATGGGTCGAAGGATAACCCAACTCACCTAGCAGGAACGAAATCGACAAAACAAACATTACGATCGCGTCGCCGGTTTTGTTCTGATAGACGCTGAAGAGACCCCATATTGTCGTTCCGAACGCGCCGATGATCTTCCATTCCTTGCCAGCGGGTGATTCTTCAACCCTTTTGGTGTCGGCCATATTCGCGCTCCCTGCCCAAGTGTGATTATTTGTAGCGATTCCTTCTGGTTGTTGTCCATCCCTTGGGAAGTCCGACGAAATGAAACTGGCTGCCGCCGAGGATTAGCAGGCGCATGAGATGGCCGATGGCATCGTGGCGCGTCCTTCCCGATGACGAGTGGGAGAGGGAGCCTACGACGTCCGGTAGCAGTTGCAAACCGCTTCCTCAGCGCGACTTGATCTCCGCATATTTCGCCATCGCCCGCTCGAACTTCCGGTTGAACAGCCACATCGCCGCGAGGATCTCGCGGAAGCTGGCTGAGGTTCTCGCCCGGTCGGCCTGCCCGAACGCAAAAATGCTGTTGTTGCGCAGGTGCTTCATGATGGTGGGACTGGACACCCTGTAATTCAGCAGATCGCCCGATTTAAGCGCGGACCTTGTCGGGGTCGGGACGATCTGGATCAGCTCGAACAGCTTCATCTGGTCGATTGGGTCGGGCAACGTCTTCACGATTCCCGGGATCTCCCGGAACAGATCGGCGTGCGCGTTCATCAGGCCGTCGCGCACATTGGTCCAGTGGTTGAAGCGATGATCGGTGCCGCGGGCGCGCGCCTCTTCCTTGTCGTCACGCGCGTTCAGCTCGGGATCGATCGCTGCGATCTCGCCCTTGATGGTCTCCCATTTCCTGCGGCCGTTGCGGTCCTCGGACGGACCAGTCTGGAAGCTGCCCATATAGGTGTTCGAGCGTCCGTTGCGGACATTCTGCTTGCCGTTGGTCTCCGCAAAGAACAGCCCGAGGCTGATCCGGCCCGCAGCTTCGGCGTGAACCGGTGCAAGCCCCTTGGCGCGCGCGATCGCGGCCGCGAGATCGACGACGTCCTTGAAAGGCGTCGCCGAGTTCTGCGCATTGGCCGGCGGCGCCTCCATGATGTCGAATAACTTTCCGTATTCGTCGACCAGCGGCTCGATCTCGGCATCGAAATAGGCGGGAGGAATTTCGAACTTGTTGGGCCGGCCGATCCGCGACGGCATGGCATCGGTGAGATCCTTGTAGCTGCTGATCACGGCGACGCGTGCGAGATAGAGCGCCTGTCCCGGCAGGTTCGGCAGCGGCTCCTTTGCCTCGATCTGGCGCCGCCGCTCGGCGAGGATCGACTTGAAATCACCGAGCGCGCGCTCGTAGGTGGCAAGCGCCTCGGATTGCTTCGGCGTCGGCGCGCCGCTCTGTGCAACGGCGGGCGTCGCGACGAAGAAAGCAACAGCCGCGAAAGCCGCGGCGGCAAGGCGTCTCGATCCCATGGCTGGTTCCCGTCGATTCGATGGCCAGGGAGATCGTAAGCACCAGACGCGAGCAGCCGCAATTCTCCTCTCATGCCGCCCGGTAGTCCGGCGCCGTCGCCAGGAACTTGGCATAGGCGTCTGCGTCCGGCGGCTGGAAGCGGCCTGCGAGCCCACCGCGCTTCCAGTGCTTCGCGCCGATATCGGCCATCAGCTCGTCGAAATGGCGGTAGTGATAGGGGGCGACGCAGAGGCCGCCATAGACGCCCGCCGCCGGCCGCTCGACACGCTTGAAATGCAGCATCATCTCGATGTTGTCGCGCATCGCCTGCGCCGTCGGCTGGTTGGCGAGCTGGCCGTCGGCGTAGCGCACCAGCCAGTTGGCCGCGAGATCGGCGCAGAGCACGGTGCAGAACGAGGAGTTGAAGCCGACGAAGCCGAGCTCGGGCAGATCGGGATTGGCGATCAGGCGATAGAGCCGGTACTGCCCGTCGGCATCGACCAATTTCTGCCGATAAATCTCGGGCAGGAACGGCACCCCGAGCTTGTAGCCGATCGCGAGCACCGCGACATCGGCACTGACGCGCTCGCCGCCACTCATCACGATGCTGTCGCCTTCATAATGATCGAACGTGCCGAACACCGCCTTGATGCGGCCATCTGCGACCATTGGATAGAAGCCCGGCGTTGCGATCGGCACCGAGCAGTTGACGCCGTCCTCGATCCGCTCCGTCGGGACCATCTTGCACTGCTTGAGCTTGAGCTGCGCCTTGAGCAGGCTCTCCAACCCGCGCCAGTTGGCCCAGACCAGCGGCGCGGCGATGCGATGGGCAAGCCTTGCCATCGCGCTCGCGCCCCAGCCCGGAAACATCTCCTCCTGTGCGCGGATGTAGAGGATGCGTTTGAAGTTCACGAGCCCGCCGATGAAATAGGGGATGCGCCAGACCGGCTCGCGCATCACGATGGTGACCTCGCGCGCGCCTGATTTCACCGCGTTCACGGCGATGTCGGTCGCCGATTTCGAGCCGCCGAGCACGACGACACGGCGGCCTTTCGCCAGCGCCGGATCGCCGTATTTCGACGAATGCAGGATCTGGCCGCCCAGCGCCAGAAAACCGTCCTCGCCCGGACAATGCAGCTCGCGCGGCTCGTTGAACTGCCCGGTGCAGACAGCGACGAAATCGAAATCTTCGCTCGTCGTGTCGCCCTTGCTCGTCAGGGCGAGGGTCCAGCCTGGTCTTCCGTCGGCGCGGCGCGCCATGCCAGCGACCTCCGTGTTGAGGCGCAGCATGCGGTCGAGGCCAAAGCTCTTCGCATAGCCGGAGAGATAGGCGTGGACTTGCGGGCCGGTCGGCCATTCCGGATAGGCGTCCGGCATGGCGCGGTCGGTGTAGCGGTAGAGATCCTTCGGGCTCTGGGTCTGCACCTCAGGATAGGAGCGCGCGGGCTCCCAGACGCCGCCGAGATCGCCGCTGCGCTCGACGATGGTGACGCGGTGGCCGCGGGTGGCGAACGCTTTTGCGGCGGCAAGGCCGGAGACGCCGGCGCCGATCACGCAGACATGCTTGGGACTGATCATGGGATTGCTCGATGTGTTCGCGCGCAAGCGGCCACGTTCGGCCGCTAGGCGCGGCCGGCAAGACCTGCAAGCAGATGACAGTGGACGAGGCGGCGACGGCTAGTCGTTGGCCTCGGGCGGCAGGAAGTCGACCTCGTGCAGCGCCGAGATGCGCACCACTTCGGCTGGGTCGGTCAGATTGTGCAGCTGGTTGAACAGCGCCTCCAGCTTCTGCATCGGCGAGACCCAGAACAGCGCGCGGCACGGCTTGTCGGACTTGTTGAAATAACCGTGCGGGATGCCGCGCGGCATGCGCACGAGGTCGCCGGCATGGGCCTTGACCCATTGACCGTCGAGCTTGAGGTCGAGCGTGCCTTCCTGCACCAGGATGAACTCGTCCTGGGTCGGGTGGATGTGCACCGGCACGAACTGGCCCGGATCGCTGTTGGTCTCGAACGCGAAGGTGGAATCGGTGACGGCCTTGGGGAAATAGACCTGGCCAAGGATGTTCCAGCTCTTGCCGCCATAGCCCGTGCCGCTAGCGGTAATGCCCTTTTCGAGTGCAGTCATGGCTTGCTCCTCATGGATTCCGGCGGGGAGGGAGCTTCGGCCAGCCATGGGCCGCCTGTCTATCCGCTAAACGAATCCGGATGCGGCTATTGCCATGCAGCACGACGATTTTGCGGAGGCGGCCCTTTTCGCGTTCGGGGGACTATTATAGGCTTAAAGCAATTCCGTGACGCGAAGCGTGGTCGACGATGTCCGCAACCGTGCAGGAGGTGAGCGCAAGGGCGTCCGCAGCCGAGCGGCTTGCGGATTTCGCCTGCGTCACCACTGATGATGTCGACGAAGCGGCCGAGCAGATCGGGCGCATCTTCTGCCCGCACGATCTCACACCGACGCGGCCACGGGCGGCCGGCTTCTCCGCCCGGCACAATTGCGCGGCCTTCGATGGCTTCTCCATCAACTACGTCGCCTATGGCGGATCGGTCAGCATCGATCCCGGATGCCTCGAGCGCTTCTTCCTGGTGCAGGTCCCGCTCACTGGCTCGGCCCGCATACGTGCCGGCGCCGGGGAGCTCGATGCCAGTCCGGGCCGGACGGCATCGCTGCTGTCGCCGACTATTCCGACCCGGATGATGTGGGCCGATTGCGCGCAGGCGATCCTGCTGCTCGACCGCCGTCTGGTCGAGCAGCGCGCCGCGGCGCTGTCGGGCAGGGCGGCTTGTGCGGTCGAGTTCGATGCTGCGATCGACCTGGACGCACCGTCCGGGCGCCGCCTGCAATCCAGTCTTGCCGAGCTGATGCTGATTGCCGAGCGCCTCGGGCCGTCCGGCAGGCTGTCGCCGGTCGCGATGGCCGATTGGCGCGAGGCGATGCTCGATCACCTCCTCAACGGGCAGCGGCATGGCTTGTCGGATGCGATCCGGACGTTCTCGGGCCAAGCCGAGCGACTGCCGCGCGCACTGCGCGCAGCGCGCGACCATCTTGCGGACAATGCCGGCGAGCCGCTCGACCTCGTGCAGCTTGCCTGCGCCTCCGGCATCGGTATCCGCGCGCTCCAGCTCGGCTTCCGCCGTCACTTCGGCGTCTCGATCTCACAGATGCTGCTCGACATGCGCCTTGCCGGCCTGCACGCGCGTCTCGCCCAGGCCGCGCCCGATGCCTCCATCACCGGGATCGCCTTCGACCTCGGCTTCACCCATCTCGGCCGCATGGCCGGCGCCTACCGCGAAAAATTCGGCGAGACGCCGTCGGCCACGCTGCGGCGAAGGATGAGCTAGTCGGAGCTATTTTCGCGATCGCGTGGTGCCGCCGTCTTCAGCCGCCTGCCTGCGCAAGAAGCCGTCGACGTCCGCCTGCACCGAGTAGGGCGTCGGGATTGCATCGCCCGCGGAATCGACGGCGGTGTCGAGCGAGCGGCGCAGCATGCGCGCGAGCTCGGCCTTGCGGTACGGCTTCGTCAGCAGCGGTGCGCTCATCGTGGCGCGGCCCAGAGCTTGCGAGTCATATGCGTAGCCCGAGGTGAACAGCACCCTGAGCGAGGGCCGCGCGGCCACCATCTGCTCGGCGAGCTCGCGTCCGTTGATGCCGCCGGCCATGACGATGTCGGTGAACAGCAGGTCGAACGCCTTGCCTTCCGCCGCGACGGCGAGCGCTTCGGTGGCGTTCGCGGCCGGGATGACCTTATAGCCGAGGCTCTCGAGCTGCACCGTGACGTATTGGCGGACGTCGCGGTCGTCCTCGACGCAGAGGATGGTTTCCTGTCCCCCAACGATCTTGCGCTCGTCATAGCCGGCCGGGCGAAGCGTGCTGGTCTCGGCCTTCGGCAGGTAGATCGTGAATGTCGTGCCGCGGCCTTCCTCGGAGCCGACCTTGATGCCGCCGCCGGACTGCTTGACGAAGCCGAACACCATGCTGAGCCCGAGCCCGGTGCCCTTGCCGACTTCCTTGGTCGAGAAGAACGGATCGAAGATGCGTTCGAGAATGGCCCGGGCAATGCCGGTGCCGGTGTCGGCGATCTCGATCTCGACATAGTCGCCGGCATAGCCGGCGCCGACCGCGACGGCCTCGCGGACGCCGAACACCACGTTGCGCGTCGTCAGCGTGAGTTTGCCGCCGCCCAGCATCGCGTCGCGGGCGTTGATGGCGAGGTTGAGCAGCGCCGAGCTCAGTTGGCCGCGATCGGCGAAAGCCAGCCAGGCATTGGCGTCCAGCTTGGTCACGATCTCGATCTTCTTGTCGAAGGTCGCCAGCAGCAGCTTGGCCAGTTCCTCGAGCAGCTCGTTGACGTCGATCTCGGCCGGCTGGAGCGCCTGCTTGCGGGCAAAGGACAGCAGGCTCGATGTCAGCGCGGCGCCGCGGTCGGCGGCCTCGCTGATCAGCTTGGTGATGGTCGCAAGCGGCGGATTGTCCTTCACGGCGTCGGCGAGGATCTCGATCGTGCCGGTGATCACGGTGAGCATGTTGTTGAATTCGTGCGCGATGCCGCCGGTGAGCTGCCCGACCGCCTCCATCTTCTGGGCCTGGATCAGCTGCTCCTCGGCGGCCCGTTTCTGCGTGACGTCCTTGACGAAGGTGTTGATGATTTGGCGTTCCCCGAGACGCAGCGCCGTGCTGGACGCCTCGATCAGGATCTCGCCGCCATTCCTGTGTAGCAGGCTCGCCTCGAAGCGGATGCCGATCGGCGCATGCGCCAGTTCGGGCAGCAGCCGCATCATGCGTTGCCGGAAGCCGTCGCGGAGCGGCGCGGCGATGAGGAGGTCGACGACGTCGGCGCCGAGCGCTTCCTGTCGCGACCACCCGGTCAGGGCCTCGGCCTGGAAGCTCCACTCCAGGACGATGCCGCGCTCATCGGTCTGGACGAAGGCGTCGAGCGCGGTCTTGATGATGGCTTGCGTGATCTGCGCGCTCTCGGCGACGGTCTTCGCCTGATCGTGCTGCGTCGTCTCGATCGCACGCGTGCACAGACGCGCGAACAGCGCCGCAATGACAGTGCTTGCGAGCAGGGCAATGATCTGGGGCGTGCCGAAGCCGCCGGCGGCTCCGGTCACGGCATAGGAGGCGAGGAGGGCTGCGGCGGTCACGACGACCTGCACGGCCATCGCGAGTGTCAGAAGCCCCCTGAGTTTCATGTCTCACACCAAAGACGTCAGCCGCGCATGTCGACGAGCCCGGCATCATGTGAGCTACAGACTGCCCGGCTCTCCGTCGAGGGTCAATTTGCGCCCCCGAGGCCGCCGGGAACAGGAAACATGCTTCAACCTGGCGGCGAATCGGTCTTGAGCAGCGTCGTCACCCAGATTGCGCGCGCGACCTGCTGGGTCGGGTTGTCGAACATGTGCGGCACGATGCTCGGGAAGCGGAAGCTGTCGCCGGCCTCGAGCAGATGGGCCTGGTTGTCCAGCCACAGCCGCAGGCTGCCCGACAGGATGTAGCCGGCCTTCTCGCCGGTGTGCTGCAGGAAGTCGGTGCCCGAGGACGCCCCGGGATTGAGCGTGAGCTCGTAGAGCTCGAGCTGGCCCTTGCCGTCGGGGGTGAGGGCTTCCTTGACGACGCCGCTGGCAGTGAGCCGCAGCAGGCGCCTGGCGTTCTTGCGCACGATGTAGCGCTGCACGTTGTCGGGATCGCTGGTCTCGAAGAAGTAGGAGATCGGCACATCGAGCGCGATGCTGAGCAGGCGCAGCGTGCGGATCGACGGCATGGCGCGCGCGCGTTCGAGCTGGCTGATCATGCCGTTGGAGAGGCCGGTCTTGTTGGCGACGTCCTGGATCGAGAGCCCGGCGCGCTGGCGCAGCAGCCGCACGGTCTCGCCGAGGCGCTGGTCGACCGCATCGTCGGCCTCGATCGCCGGGACGTCCTTGGTGCCGTTCGTGTCGCCGCGACCATCCATGTCGCTCTCCCATGCATCGTCTCACCCCGCGACCGCATCGGGTCCGAGGTTCAGTCACAGTGAAAAGGTCGCGCATCCTAGCAATGTGATTGACAGCTGTATTTAGTCATGATGAACTTTTGATCGAAAAATTTAGAAGCACTAAAGCCCACTCCTTGTCCCTTGCCGGGGTCTCGGGGGCGCGGGAGACGGTGCCGCGTGCGACAAGGAGAGTGGTCATGGCAGACGACACCGGCAGGTTCGGCGTTGGGGCAGTGCATCTCGGAGTTCCGAATCGCCGTCAGTTCTTCCAGCTCGGCGCCGGCGCCGCGGCGGGATGGAGTCTTGCAGGCAGCGCCTTCGCGCAGACCGAGCGCCCGACCAGTCCGCCGGACAAGCCGCGCGGCCAGGTGATCGCGGCGCTGTCGCAGGAGCCGACCGTCTTCCATCCGCTGATGCCAGGCATCGAGGTCGATCAGGGCATCTGGTGGCAGGTGTTTTCGCCGCTCTGGTACATCGACCCCGACGGGAATTTCGTTCCCGACCTCGCCCGCGAAGTCCCGACCCTCGAGAATGGTGGCCTGTCGGCCGACGGGTTGACCTGGAAGATCAAGCTCCGCAGCGACGTGAAATGGCATGACGGCACGCCGTTCACGGCGGAGGACGTCAAATTCTCCATCGAGCTGATCAACAATCCCGGTTTCCGCGCGCGCAGCCGGGTCGGCCATAGCCTCGTCAAGGACATCACCGTCGTCGCGCCCGACGAGATTCATTGGCGGATGGAAGCGCCCTATTCGCCGTACATGTCGATCCTGGCGTCGTTCACCTTCATCGTGCCCAAGCACATCCTGGAGAAGGTGTCCGATCCGAACGCTTCGCCGTTCCACAATGCGCCGGTCGGGACCGGTCCATTCCGCTGGGGCGAGCGCGTGCCTGGCGATCATATCCAGTTGAATGCCCACACCGGCTATCACGGCAAGGGGCCGTACGTCGAACGTGTGGTCTTCAAATACATTCCCGATCTCACCGTGCTCTACACCCAGTTCCGCACCGGACAGGTCGACTACACGGGCCTTGCAGGCATCCTGCCGAACTTCGTGCAGGAGGCGAAGACGCTGAAGGGTCGCAAGATCTTCGTCTCTTCGACGTCTTCGGTAGAGCATATCGCGCCCAATTTGGATTTTGGTCCCTTCACCGACCGCGCCGTGCGCGAGGCGCTCTATCTCGGCATCAACAAGCAGGCGATCATCGATGCGCTCTATTACGGCCTGCCGACGCAGACCGAGAGCTTCGTGCCGCAGCAGGCCTGGTCGTTCCAGCAGGGGCTGCCGCAGCACAAATACGATCCTGCCAAGGCCAATGCGCTGCTCGACGCTGCGGGCTGGGTTCGCGGCTCCGGCGGCATTCGCGAAAAGGGCGGCGTGAAGCTCGAATTCACCAACTCGACGACGGCGGGCAGTGCCGTGCGCGAGCAGTGCCAGCAGCTCCTGATCCAGGACTGGCGGGCCATTGGCGCGGCGATGCGCGTCAACAACATGCCGGCGGCCGTGATCTGGGGCGACTTCTGGCAGCAATCGAAGTTCAATTCCGTGATCGTCGGCGTCAACTTCATGCTGGGCAGCGACCCCGACGTGACGCCGCGCTTCGGCTCCGGTGCCATTCCCGCCAAGGGCGGTCGCGGCTACAACACTTATCAATACCAGAGTGCGGAGGCCGACCGGCTGCTGTCTCAAGGCGCCAAGCAATTCGACCTGGCGCAGCGCAAGGCGACCTATGGCGAGCTGCAAAAGCTCATCCGCAACGACCTCGCCATCCTGCCGCTGTTCCAGAGCTTCATCGCCGAGGGCATCAAGGAGGGGCTGCAAGGCTTCCGTCCCAACATCAACATGTCGATCAACAGCTGGAACATGCGCGAATGGTACTGGGCTTGATGTCTCAGGCCGGCTGGATCGCCTGAGATGGCCCGCTACGTCGCCAATCGCCTGGCACAGGCGATCATGCTGCTCGTGATCGTTTCGGCGATCGGCTTTGCCATTCTGCACCTGGCGCCGGGCGGCCCGCTCTCGCAGTTTGCCGTCTCCGGCCAGATGACGCAGGAGGATCTCGATCGCGTCACCAGGCAGCTCGGCCTCGATCGGCCGCTGCCAATCCAGTATCTCGACTGGTTCGGCCGCATGTTGAAAGGCGACTGGGGCAAGTCCTATCGGGACGGCGAGGCGGTGCTGTCGGTGATCTCCTCGCATCTCGGCGCGACGCTGGAGCTGATGGCGACGGCGACCATCATCGCAGTGCTGCTCGGCTGCTGGATCGGCATCCTTGGCGCGCTGCGCCGCTATTCGGTGTTCGATACGCTCGCCACCGTCGGCGCCATGATCGCGCTGTCGATCCCAACCTTCTGGTTCGGCCTCGTCACCATCTACGTGTTCTCGGTGAAGCTCGGCTGGCTCCCGGCAGGCAATCGCCAGACCGTCGGCGACGGCTCCTTCCTCGACCTGCTGCATCATCTGATTGCGCCGGCGATGGTGCTGGCGCTGGTCGAGACCGCGATGTGGGGGCGCTTCATGCGCTCCTCGATGCTCGAGGTCATCAACCAGGACTACATCCGCACCGCGCGCGCCAAGGGCCTGCCGGAATGGCGCATCCTCACGGTGCATGGCTTGCGCAACGCGCTGCTGCCGATGATCACGGTGGCCGGCCTGCAGTTTCCGACGCTGCTTGGCGGCGCGCTGGTGGCCGAGACCGTGTTCACCTGGCCCGGCATGGGCCGTCTGTTTCTGGATTCCATCGGCTACCGCGACTATCCCGTGGTGATGGGCATCCTGATGTTTTCGGCGACGATGGTGCTGATCGGCTCGCTGCTCGCCGACATCCTCTATGCCGTCGTCGATCCGCGCATCCGGGTGGGCTAGGCGATGGCGACTGCGGCCCTCTCCACCGTTCAGCGCACGCCCGGTCAGGCCGCGTGGCGGCGCTTTTGCCGTCATCGCCTTGCGCTTGCCGGTGCGATGATCATTCTCGTCCTGGTCCTCGGCTCAGCATTGGGTCCCTATTTCCTGCCGTTCGACGACACCTATATCGACATCATGAAGCGGTTCGCGCCGCCGCTGTCGGGCGCGCATATCCTCGGCACCGATGAGCTCGGTCGTGACGTGCTGGCGCGCCTGATGATGGGCGGACGGGTGTCGCTTTCGATCGGCATCGTCGCGATGGTGATGGCGATGGCGGTCGGTATCGTGGTCGGCGCCTTCGCCGGCTTCTATGGCGGCGCCGTCGGTGCGGTCCTGATGCGGCTCGTCGACGCCGTGCTGTGCTTTCCGACCATCTTCCTGCTGCTCGCGCTCGCGGCGCTCACCGAGCCCGGCCTCGTCACCACCACCGTGCTGATCGCAGCCACCGCCTGGATGGCCGTTGCCCGTGTCGTCGAAGCCCAGGTGCGTTCGCTGCGCGAGCGCGAGTTCGCCGTGGCGGCTCTCGCCTTCGGGTCGTCGAACCTGCGGATCATGTTCCGCGAGCTCGTCCCCAATGCGATCGCGCCGATCGTGGTGGCCGCGACGCTGAACGTCGCCAAGGCGATCCTGCTCGAATCCTATGTCAGCTATCTCGGCTTCGGCATCCAGCCGCCGGCGGCGAGCTGGGGCAACATGCTCAACAACGCGCAGATCTATCTCACCAGCGCGCCGTGGCTCGCGATCGTGCCGGGTGTCGCCATCACGCTAGCGGTGACCAGCTTCAACTTCCTCGGTGACGGCCTGCGCGATGCGCTGGATCCGCGAATGAACATTCCATGACGAGCAAGAGCTCGACCGAACTGAATGCCAGGAGTGCCCCATGTCCCCGCCGCTCACCCGTATAAATAGCGACGAACGCCTGCCGGCGCAGGCGGACGTCGTCGTCATCGGCGGCGGCGTCATCGGCGTGTCCGCCGCCTATCATCTGGCGAAGAAGGGCCACTCCGTCGCCCTCGTCGAGAAAGGTCATGTCGGCGGCGAGCAATCGAGCCGCAATTGGGGCTGGTGCCGCCAGCAAGGCCGCGCACGCGAGGAAATCCCGCTGGCGCGCGAGGCGCTGCGGCTGTGGGAAGACATGCAGAACGACGCCGGCGTCGATGCCGGCTTCCGCCGCACCGGCGTCCTGTTCCTCACCAAGAGCAAGGACGAGCTCGCCGGCTGGGAGCGCTGGGCCGCGATCGCGCGCGAGCAGCAGGTCCACTCCACCGTGCTGACGCCGGCCGAGGTTGCCGAGCACTTGCCTGATAATGCCGACAAATGGGTCGGCGGCCTGCACACGCCGAGCGATGGCCGCGCCGAGCCGTCGATGGCCGTGCCTGCGCTCGCCACGGCCGCGCGCAAGCACGGCGTGACCATCCATCAGGGCTGCGCCGCGCGCGGGCTGGAAACGACCGGCGGCCGGGTCAGCGCCGTCGTCACCGAGAAGGGCACCATTCGCACGCAGTCCGTGCTGCTGGCGGGCGGCGCATGGTCGTCGCTGTTCTGCCGCCGCCACGGCATCGAGCTGCCGATCGGCCTCGTCAATGCCACCGCATGCCGGACCACGCCGGCGCCCGAGATCACCTCGGGCGCGCTCGGCACCGACTTCTATTGCATCCGCCGCCGCCTCGACGGCGGCTTCACACTGGCGCTGCGCAACCGCGGCACGGTCGAGCTGTCGCCCGATCTGTTTCGCTACGCGCGCACCTTCTGGCCGACCTATCTGCATCGCAAGAACGGATTGAAGCTGTCGTTCGGCAAGTCGTTCTTCGACCAGATCATGCGCGGCACGAGCTGGAGCTTTGACAAGCCGTCGCCGTTCGAGGCCGAGCGTGTGCGTGATCCCGCGCCCGACATGTCGCTGGTCAATGCGGCGCTGGCTTCGTTGATCAAGTCGAACCCGGAGCTGAAGGACATCGAGATCGCGGAAGCCTGGGGCGGCACGATCGACTGCACGCCGGACACCATTCCCGTGATCTCGCCGGTCGATGCGCTGCCGGGCTTCTTCCTCGCGACCGGCTTCTCCGGCCACGGTTTTGGCATCGGCCCGGCGGCCGGCAAGCTCGCCGCCGATATCGTGACTGGATCGACGCCGCTGGTCGATCCCGCCGCCTACAGCCACAAGCGCATGATCGACGGCCGCCGGCTCGCGCCGGTCAGCCCGTTCTGAGGGCGGGCGTGACATGACGGTTCTCTACAAGGCCAACACGGTGCGCGGCGCGGAGTGGGCGCGTTTCTTCGCGGAGCGCGCGCCCGACATGCCGTTCCGGCTCTGGCCCGACATCGGCGATCCCGCCGATGTTCGTTATCTCGTGACCTGGGTGCCGCCCGATGACATCGCGACGACGTTCCCGAACATCGAGCTGGTGTTCTCGGTCGGCGCCGGCGTCGACCAGTTCGATGTGACAAAGCTGCCGCCGCACATACCGCTGCTGCGCATGCTGGAGCCCGGCATCGCCGAGACCATGGTGGAATACGTCACCATGAGCGTACTCGCCCTGCATCGCGACCTCCTGCACTTCATCAACCAGCAGAAGGAGCAGGTCTGGCGCGAGATCCGGATCACGCCGGCCAAGCGCCGGCGTGTCGGCGTGATGGGGCTCGGCCAGCTCGGCCAGGCCGTGCTCGAACGGCTCAAGGCGTTCGGCTTTCCGCTTCTCGGCTGGAATCGCTCGGCGCGCGAGATCGAAGGCGTCACTTGCTATGCAGGTGCTGAGGCCTTGCCGGATTTTCTCGCGCAGACCGACATTCTCGTCTGCCTGCTGCCCTTGACCGACGAGACCCGCGGCATCCTGAATGCGGACCTCTTCGCGCGCCTGCCGCGCGGTGCTTGTCTCGTCAATGTCGGACGCGGCCCGCATCTCATTGAGGCCGATTTCCTCGCCGCTCTCGACAGTGGCGCACTGTCGGGCGCGGTGCTCGACGTCGCCGAACCCGAGCCGCTGCCGGCGGGCCATCCGTTCTGGAGCCATCCGCGCATCCTGCTGACGCCGCACAATGCCAGCATGACCACGCCCGATACGGCCGTCGACTACGTGCTCGACATCATCGCACGTCACCGCCGCGGCGAAGACCTGCCGGGGTTGGTCGATCGTACGCGCGGCTATTGAGGGGTGGTGGTGATGGGAACATCGATGCAGCCGCGGACTCGGTGCACCTCTCCCGCTTGCGGGAGAGGTCGCGCCGAAGGCGCGGGTGAGGGCTCTCTCCTCTTGGGGGTCCTCGCCAGCGGAGACACCCTCTCCCCAACCCTCCCCCGCAAGCGGGAGAGGGGGCGGACCTCCGCCTGGGCACGTGCAGGGGGCCCCGCATGAACATTGGTGCAACGAGACCAGATCAAGTCCTGGCCGAAGCACAGTCCCCCGTGCTGTCCGTCTCGGGCCTCACCACATCGTTCATGCTCGAGCGGCAATGGGTCCCCGTCGTCCGCAACGTCTCGTTCGAGATTGCGCCCCGCGAAACCGTGGCGATCGTCGGCGAGTCCGGTTCGGGCAAGAGCGTCACTGCGCTCTCGATCATGCGGCTCGTTCCGAAGGAGATCGGCCGCATCGAGGGCCGCGTCACGCTCGCCGGGCGCGATCTCCTGACGCTGCCCGAAGCGAGCATGAAGGACATTCGCGGCAACGACGTTGCCATGATCTTCCAGGAGCCGATGACGAGCCTCAATCCCGTGCTCACCATCGGCTTTCAGATCGCGGAGGCGTTGATCCAGCATCGCGGCCTGTCGCGCGCGGCGGCAGAGGCCGAGACCGTCCGTCTGCTCGACCGCGTCCGCATCCCGGCGGCGAAATCGCGCTTCCACGAGCACCCGCACCGCTTCTCCGGCGGCATGCGCCAGCGCGTGATGATCGCGATGGCGCTCGCCTGCAAGCCGAAGCTCCTGATCGCCGACGAGCCGACCACCGCGCTCGACGTCACCATCCAGGCCCAGATCCTGGAACTGCTGAAGGAGCTTCAGCAGGAGGAGGGGATGTCGATCCTCTTCATCACTCACGATATGGGCGTGGTCGCCGAGATCGCGGATCGCACCGTGGTGATGTATGGCGGGCAGGCGGTGGAGACGGATGTCACCTCGCGCATCTTCGCCGCGCCCTCGCATCCCTATACCCGTGCGCTGCTCGCGGCCGTGCCGCGGCTCGGCTCGATGGACGGGCGCCACCGGCCGATGCGTTTTCCGATCGTCGACAAGGTGACGGGCACATCGGACGAGCCGATGGAGACCCCCGATACGGTCTCGATCGCCGAGCGGCCGCTGCTGGAAGTCTCAAACCTCACCACGCGCTTTCCGATCCGCTCGGGCTTGTTCGGAAAAGTCTCCGGCCGTGTGCACGCGGTCGAGAACGTCTCCTTCACCTTGCGCGCCGGCGAGACGCTGGCGCTGGTCGGCGAATCCGGCTGCGGCAAGTCGACGACGGGCCGCTCCATCCTCAAGCTGCTCGAGCCCGACAGCGGGACGATCCTGATCGACGGCCAGGATGTTCTCGCCATGAACGGCCGCACTTTGCGCGATTTCCGCAAGCACATGCAGATCGTGTTTCAGGATCCGTTCGCGAGCCTCAATCCGCGCATGTCGGTGGGAACGGCGATCGCCGCGCCGCTGCTCGCCAACGGTCTCGCCACCGCGTCACAGGCGCGCGACAAGGTCGCGGACCTGCTCGTGCGTGTTGGTCTTGCCGCCGACATGGCCGCGCGTTTCCCGCATGAATTCTCCGGCGGCCAGCGCCAACGCATCTGCATTGCGCGCGCGCTCGCGCTCGGGCCGAAGCTGATCGTCGCCGACGAGGCGGTCTCCGCGCTCGACGTCTCGGTCAAGGCGCAGGTCGTTAATTTGATGCTCGACCTTCAGGCCAGCATGGGCCTTGCCTATCTCTTCATTTCTCACGACATCGCGGTGGTCGAGCGGATGAGCCACCGCGTCGCGGTGATGTATCTCGGCGAGATCGTCGAGATCGGCCCTCGCGCTTCGGTGTTCGGCGATCCGCAGCATCCCTATACCAAGAAGCTGATGGCGGCGGTGCCGGTGCCAGACCCGTCGCGCCGCGGCACCAAGCGTGAAGCCTCCAACGACGAGATCAGAAGCCCGGTGCGCGCACCGGATTACCAGCCGCCGGTACGGCAGTATCGCGAAGTATCGCCTGGCCACGTGGTGCAGGTGTGGGGTGAGGAGTGGTCGGCCTGATTGCGAACTTCATGTGTCCTCCGGAATTCGTGATCGGATGGAGCGACAGGAAACAGCGGTGTGTGAACCGCTTCATAGTTCGTCCCTCTCGTTTTGAACTAACACTCCGGCAAGAAATTGCCGCACCCGGACTCGAATTCGACAAATACGGGTGAGATGCAATGCCTGCGCAGCCGCGTGCGCGCAGCTTTGGATTGGCTCCTCGTCTTGCGCACGAGCAAGCCAGCCCCATCACTCAGCACAGATTTTTCAGAAGTGGGAATCGAGGGCATCGAGAAACGCGTCCAGGCAGCTTCTATTTGGGGTCAGCCAGTAGGCTGCCAATTACTCAGAAGGAGCCCCCCAATGAAGATTAGCAGCGCAATTTCCAGCGCATTCTCCCTCAAGAGGCACGTCGGCAGTCTTGGGATCGCCCGTTCCAGTCTGATCAAGTCGGCCCATATCCTTGAAAGAATTGGGCTGGCGGCCGTGGGGGCCTCTTGCGGCCTCTATGTCGGTGCAACCCTGTTGCGTCAGAAAGGCGGATTGTTCGAAAGCGGCTGGATTGTGCTCCTGACAATGCTCTACGGAGCTGTCAGCTGTTATGTCGGAATTGATTTGTCCGGCAATGTCTCGCGGAAGCCGACATCGAGCATCTCGGAAGAATGGACCGGCTCCGAGCCGGCTGAGATCATGAGCGCGGCCGGAACGTTCGGCGCGGCCATCGCCGCAACTTTGTCCGTCAGCATCCTTGTCCTTGATCAAAATCTGCCCAACGGCCTGATAGGCTTTGTTGCCGGCTGCTGGGTGGTTGGCTCTTCGCTTCAGGTTGCAGCGGGCACGATGGCTCGCAGCCACGAAGCGTCCGCGAATGAGCCAATGAAGGAAGTGCGCTCACGGAAAGACGTCGGCTTGGCATCGCACGTGAGCGAAAGCCGCAGTGTTGGTTCGGCTTCTGGTCTGGAGTGAGCAGTGACGGCTCATCGCAACCTCTGCCGTCCAACGCTGCGTGCCAACGATGTTTGGTAGCGCGGCCGTTCGCATCGAGCACTGTACCGGTCGATACCTTGTCGGTATCGAATAACCTAAATTTTTGCGCAGCAAACAAGACGTGCCATCATGGTGGCGTTGGGATATTGTCTCCGCGCGGCCGTGGTCCAAGATTCTGCTAACTGCCAGCCACAACATCGGTGGAGCCATGCAGATTGCGGAGTGGCTCGGGAAGCTGGGGCTTGGGCAATACGCAGAGCGTTTTGCCCAGAATGGGATCGACGTGGGCGTCCTTCCCGAGCTGATGGACGAGGACTTTGACAAGCTCGGAGTCCTGCTCGGTCATCGCCGCAAGATGCAGCGTGCCATTGCCGACCTCGATCCAGCCGCGTTGATCGCATCGCCCGCTCCTCCTCACGACGCCGAGCGGCGCCACCTCACCGTGATGTTTTGCGATCTGGTCGGCTCGACTGCGCTCTCGGCGCGTCTCGATCCCGAGGACATGTGGGAAGTGATCCGGGCCTACCGCGCCGCATGCGCGCGTGTCATTGCCGCTTATGACGGCAGGATAGCCAGGTTCGTCGGTGACGGGATACTCGTCTATTTCGGCTATCCGCGCGCCCACGAAGATGATGCGGAGCGCGCAGTGCGAGCGGGCCTCGACATCATCTCCGTAATTCGCCAGCTCAAGACAGGCGCCGGCGAGAAGGTTGAGCTGCGGATCGCCATTGCGACCGGGCTTGTGGTGGTCGGCGACCTCATCAGCGGGGATGCATCGGAGGAGCACGCGACCGTCGGAGATACGCCAAACCTCGCCGCGCGGCTTCAGAGCCTGGCGGAGCCGGGTGTGGTCGTCGTTGCATCGTCGACGCGCCGGCTGCTTGGGGATCTCTTCACCTTTCGCAATCTCGGCCGCCGCGAAGTCAGGGGGATAGGCGAACCCATTGCGGTGTGGGCGGTGGAAGGAGCGACCGCATCCGAGAGCCGCTTCGAGGCGGTCCGCGCCGCGCGCTCGATCGGCTTTGTCGGCCGCAAGGACGAGATCGAATTCATTCTCTCGCGCCAGCGTGAGGCATGGCAGGGCCAGGGCCAGATCGTATTGATTTCCGGCGAAGCGGGCATCGGCAAGTCGCGCATTGTCGCAACGCTGTCCGAAAGTCCTTCGTTGGGGACACACCGTCGGGTGCGATATCAGTGTTCGCCATACCATACCAACAGTGCCCTGCATCCTTTTGTCGCGCAGCTCGAGCGCGCCGCCGGAATCCGCTCGCACGACACGCCAGAACAAAAGCTCGGCAAGCTCGAGGCAATGCTGGCCCTGGGGACCCAGCAGGTCGCCCGGGCAACACCGCTCATTGCGGCCCTGCTTTCGATTCCAACCAGTGACCATTGCCCGCCCCTTGGCTTGAGCCCGGCGCAGCTGCGGCGACAGACATTTGCCGCCCTTCTCGATCAGCTTGAGGGGTTGGCGCGCGATCAGCCTCTGCTGATCATCTGCGAGGATCTGCATTGGGCCGATGCCACGACACTTGAACTGTTTGATCTCGCGGTCGATCGGATCAGGGCATTGCCGATACTCGTGCTCATGACATCCCGGCCGGAGTTCGAGCCTTCCTGGTCGGGCCTTGCCAACGTCGGTCTGTTGCGACTCGATCGGCTCGATCGGCAGGACACGCGCGCGCTGGTCGAACAGGTGGTCGTCGGTCGCCAGCTGCCGCGCGAGATGATGAAGCAGATCATCGACAAGACGGATGGCGTCCCGCTGTTCGTCGAGGAGTTGACCAAGATGGTGCTGGAGTCCGGCCTGCTCGTCGAAGATGCCGGGCGCTATCGCCTGAGTAGTCCGCTCCCGTCGCTTGCTATTCCCGCCACGCTGCAGGATTCGCTGATGGCGCGGCTCGACCGGCTCGCTCCGGTCAAGGAGGTGGCGCAGATAGGCGCCGCCATCGGGCGCGACTTCTCATACGCGCTGCTGAAAACCGTGGCGGGACGCGATGATCTGACGCTGAGCGATGCGCTGGCACAGCTTGAAGAGGCCGAACTGCTGCTTCGCCGCGGGGCTCCGCCCGAAGCAAATTATAGTTTCAAGCACGCCCTAGTTCAGGAAGCGGCCTACGAGAGCCTGCTCAAGAGCAAACGGCAGCTGCTTCACACGCGAATTGGCGATGTCCTGCGCGAGAAATTTCCAGTCGTCGCCGAGACCGAGCCGGAGGTTCTCGCGCACCATTTCACGGAAGCGGGGCTGAGCGAGGTCGCCCTCGAATGGTGGCGCAAGGCGGGCCAGCAGGCGCTGAAACGCTCTGCCTATTCCGAAGCGATCGCGCATCTCGGCAAGGCCATTGCGACCGCCGACGAGCTGCCTGACGATCCTCGCCGGATGATTAGCAGGCTGCACCTTCAAATCTCGTATGGCCGTGCCTTGCGTGGCAGCCTCGGGCACAGCGCTCCCGAAACGGTCGCGGCGTGGACGCGTGCGCGCCAGTTCGCAGTCGACATCGATGATCCCGTTGAACTTGCGCCGATCCATTCGGGGCTCTTCAATGCCTGCCTGACGCACGGCGAACTCGCTCCGATGCGCGAGCTGGCGGATGCCATCAGGAGTGCCGCTGACCGACGACCGGACTCGCCGGTGGCCGCCGTTGTCGCTCATTGGACGGGCGGCGTCACCAGCTGGTTCGCCGGCGATTACCTGAACGCGCGAACGCATCTCGAGCGGGCGCTCGCGATCTATGGCGCCGAACCGGATCCCGCGACATTCAGGGCTTCGGCGCTGGATCTGCCGTTCGTGATCATGAGATTCCTTGCACTGGTGCTCTGGCCGCTCGGTATCGTCGCGCGCGCACGCAAGCTCGCTGCCGAAGCGGTGGGTGCTTCGGCAGAAAAGCGCGCTCTGTCCCAGGCCAACGCGCTGGTTCATCGCGCCGTGTTCGACGGGGTATGCGGGGGCATGTTGCAGCAAACAGAGACGATCCTGGCGCTCGGTCTCGCGCGCGACCACACGATGCCGTTGTACGTGGCCGCGGGCACCTACCTGAATGGCCTCGCCAAGTGGCGGGCCGGCGACCGAATGGCCGGACTGGCGGACATGCGTCAGGGCTGGAGCTTGCTGCACGAGAACGATTGCTACCTGTGCGAGCCGTTTTGGGGGATGCATGTTGCCGTGGCGAATGCAGAGGTCGGCCAAGTCGAGACCGGGCTGGAGATCCTGAACGAACTGATCGCCCGGACCGAACAGTCCGGCCAGCATTGGCTTGATGCCGAGCTGCATCGTGTCCGCGGTAAACTCTTGTCGCGCCATGGTTCTTCGAGCGAATCCAGCGCCGAAGACGACCTCAGGCGAGCGCTGGACATCGCGCGACACCAGCAGACCAAGACCTTCGAGCTGCGCAGCGCTCTTGGGCTTGCCCGCCTGCACAGGACAAATGGCCGAGCAGGTAGGGTGTCCGAACTGCTCGCTCCCGTGCTCGCTGGATTCGAGACGGAGCGAGATCTTCCCGAGCTCGTGGAAGCAAAAGAGTTGCTCGCGCAAGCGCATTAGGCACGTGCCGCTTCCGCTGGCTGGCTGGCCGTCCTGGCGGCAGGGGATGACGGTTACGAATTCACGTGCACGAAATCCCGCAGCAGCGGATAGATCTCGTTGTTCCAGCGCTTGCCCGAGAACACGCCGTAATGGCCGACGCCGGCCTGCATGTGGTGGACGCGGCGATAGGCGCGCACGCCGGTGCAGAGGTCCTGCGCCGCCAGCGTCTGGCCGATCGAGCAGATGTCGTCCTTCTCGCCCTCGACCGTCATCAGCCCCATGCGGCTGACGGCCCTGGTGTTCACGGGACGGCCGCGGTGCATCAGCTTGCCCTGCGGCAACAGGTGCTCCTGGAACACGTCGCGCACGGTCTCGATGTAGAACTCCGCCGGCAGGTCCATCACCGCGAAATATTCGTCGTAGAAGGTCTTGATGGTCGCGGCCTTCTCCTTCTCGCCCTTGGCGATGTGATTGGCGAGGTCGAGATGCTGCTTGATGTGGCGCTCGAGATTCATCGAGACGAAGGCGGTGAGCTGCACGAAGCCGGGATAGACCTTGCGCAGCGCGCCGCGGCACTGCATCGGCACGTAGTTGATCAGGTTGCGCTCGAACCACTCGATCGGCCGGCTCTTGGCGAACTCGTTGACCCGGGTCGGCTGGATGCGCGTGTCGATCGGCCCCGCCATCAGCGTCAGCGTCGCCGGCCGCGACGGATGATTGTCCTCGCACATGATCGCGGCAGCCGCGAGCGCCGAGACCGAGGGCTGGCAGATCGCCACCATGTGCGGGCGCGGGCCGAGCTGTCCCAGGAAGTCGATGAGATGCTCGGTGTACTCGTCGAGCCCGAAGCGGCCTTCGCTGCGCGGAATGTCGCGCGGATTGTGCCAGTCCGTGATGTAGACGTCGTGGTCCTGGAGCAGCGTCTTCACGGTGCCGCGCAGCAGCGTCGCGAAATGGCCGGACATCGGCGCCACCAGCAGCATGCGCGGCTGCTCGCCCACGTCGTCCTTCCTGAAATGCAGCAGCGAGCCGAACGGCGTCGCGTAGGCGATCTCCTCGCGCACGGCGACTTCGCGGTTTCCGACCATCACGCTGTCGATGCCATAGGCCGGGCGGTCATAGGTGAGGGTGGAGCGCGAGATCAGCTCCAGCGCGGCCGAGAGTCGGCCGACCACCTGGTGCGACATGCCCTGGGGCGCCAGATTGAGGAATTTCAGCGCGGACGAGGCGCCCGCCCGCCACGGCGCCGTCAGATCCATATGGTTCTGAAAGGCCTGATAATACATCGACATCATACCGAATTGCCCACCCTGTTCCCTGCCGTCATGCAATATCGAAGCCAGACGGGAGCAGGACCGCCCGCAAAATTGGCACATCGCTTGCTCCGGAAGCGGGGTGAGGACACCGGGAAGCTCAGCGAATGAGCAAATCCGCGGCCGGGCGGGGTGCGGGTCACAGGCGTGAGGGAAGAGGCCATATGGCGAAAGCGACACTGACCATCAGCAGTAAGAACTATTCGTCCTGGTCGCTGCGTGGCTGGCTGCTGACGAAATTTTCCGGGCTCGACTTCGAGGAAGTTGTGACCGCGCCGGATGACGCATCGGCGCGTGCGGAGATCCTGCTGCTGTCGTCGTCAATCCTGGTGCCGTGCCTGCGGCACGAGGGCGCCGTAGTCTGGGATACGCTTGCGATCGCCGAATATCTCAACGAGGTGATGCCGTCAGCCGGGCTGTTGCCGGATGACCGCGTCCAGCGCGCCCATTGCCGCTCCATTTGCGGCGAAATCCATTCCGGCTTCACCACGCTGCGCGCTTCGCTGCCGGTCAATCTCAAGGGCCACTTCCCCGGGTTCAAGATCTGGTCGCGCGCGCAGGCGGACATCGACCGCGTCTGGTTCATCTGGCGCGACTGTCTGGAGAAATCCGGCGGTCCGTTCCTGTTCGGCGAGCGGCGCACCATGGCGGATGCGATGTACGCCCCCGTGGTGACGCGCTTCGTCACCTATGACGTCAAGCTCGAGCCGCGCCTCAAGGCTTATGCCGATACCATCATGGCGATGCCCGAGATGAGGGAGTGGATCGCGGCGGCGAAGGAAGAGCCGGCCGAGATCGAGGAGCTCGAGGTCGAATATTAGGCAGGAGCGACGTCGCCCTGCCTGTTTTGGGAGCGAGGCCTCGCGCCGCCGCCCACGGTAGCCATGTCATTGAAGCCGTTAACTTTTGGCGCTCGCCCCGGGGACCAGGCGGTCCCATGGTACGCAGATATTGTATGGCCGCGCGGGCCGGTTGCGACATCTAGCCGTGAACAGCTGTGTACGGGGCCGCTCCGCTGATTCGGACGTGATTCGTTCGGGCCGCGTTCCGTTGGTTAAGGCGGAGCGCGGCCCCGTCGCATTTTGGAACACAAGCCGCAGTCAGGCGACGCCCGAATGCTTCACCCGCGGCAGGCGCCAGCCGATGACGGTCGCTTCGACTGCGATGCCGGCCTCGTGGTTTTGCCAGCGTCCTCCGACATAGCGGCAGGCGAACGGCAGCTGATATGTTCCGCTGTGATCCTCGCACAGCACTTCGACCGGCAGGCCAGGTGGCGGTTCTCCAGCGCCATCGAACTCCGCCAGACGTCTATCGCGCGTTGCCATTGTAAAAATCTCCCCTAAACAAAGCCGCGAAAGTGCGCCCACTTCCTTCGCGTGCGGTTCACTGCTCCCCGTCCCAGGGAACAAGCCAAGCTCAACGCGAGAATGCGGTACGAGTGTGGTAGCGTCCGGCCGCTGTGCGCAATCGGCGCACATTGCTGTGATCATTTGGCGAGGAACCCTGCATGCCGCTTCGAAGCACCGGCATTTTTTTCCCGATGTTGCTGCTCGCGACGCTGGCGGCTGCGCCGCTCCGCGCGCAGGACGTGCCGGGCATCGAGATCTGCACCGTCGAGAAGACCATGGAGCGCCGCACCAGCTGTCTCCAGAGCAATATCGACTTCCTCCAGAAGACGATCACCAAGCTCAACCTCGATCATCAGCAGAAGCTGGATGCGGCAGGTCGCCAGATCGACGCGCTGAAGACGAGCGTTGCCGGCCTGCAGAAGACGATCAGTGATCTCCAGGCCGCGCAGGCGAAGACCGCCGAAGATTTGAAGAAGAAGCAGGACGCGCCGCCGCCAAAGGACGCTGCGAAATAGGCGCGTCGATCACGCCACGCGATAGCGCTCCATCACGTCGCGATCGGGCTCATAGCCGAGCCCGGGTCCTGCCGGCACCGCGACATGGCCGGTGGCATCGGCATCGGCGCGGCCGCCCCACAGGCAGGCTTCGCGCTTGAGGTAGAACATTTCGACCAGCCCGTCCTCGCGCGTCGCGAGCAGATGCAGCGTCGCCAGCAAGCCGGGACCGAAATAGGGGGAATGCGGGACGATCTTGACGCCGCGTTGATCGGCCTGCGCCGCGACCTTCAGGAACTCCGTGATGCCGCCGACCTTGATCACCGACGGCTGGGCGTGGCTCACGGCGCCGGCATCCATCATCTGGCGGAATTGATATTCCGTGCAGGCATTCTCGCCGGCTGCGACGCCGAGCCCGCCCTTGCTGCGAACGTCGGCGAGCGTGGCAAAATCCTCCGGCGGCCAGACCGGCTCCTCCAGGAACATCGGCTGCGCGTCCTTGCACGCCTTCGCGAATGCGATCGCCTGCTCGCCTGACAGCGGGCAGTTCATGTCGACCATCAGGGGAATGTTGGGCCCGATCGCCTCGCGCGCGGCGAACACCGCAGGCAGCGTGGTCTCGTGCAGCTTGATCGCGCCATAGCCGAGCGCGAGCGCCTTCCGGCATTCACCGGCGATGTTGTCGGGCGAGCCGATCCGCAACAGGCTCGCATAGGCGGGAATGGCCGGGCGCCTGATCTCGCCGAGCAGGTGGTGCAGCGGCACGCCCTCGATCTTCGCGGCGAGGTCCCACAGCGCGATGTCGAGGCCGGAGATCGCGAACATGGTGATGCCGTAGCGGCCGAACAGATGCAGATTGCGCTGGATCTGCTCCATCGCCGCGGCAATGCCGGCGGCGTCAGGAACCTCGAGGCCGATGGCCTGCGGCGCGATCATCTCCTCGACGGCGCTCCGCGTGGTGCGCGGGCTGACATAGGCGAAGGCATCGCCCCAGCCGGTCAGTCCGGCATCGGTCGTGACCTCGACCAGCACCATGTCGAGGGCGGTGATGGCGGAAGCGCCCTGGCGGAAGCTCGCAACCCCGGCGTCATAGGGGATGCGGATATGGTGCGCCCGCACATCGGTGATCTTCATGTGGCGGTTCCTCCTGCTTTCTTGTGAGCGGTTTTGAGTTGTCGAATGTAGCCACGAACGCCCGGACGTTGCCAGTGGCAGTTCCGGCGCTATCTTCCTAAAGGACCGCAACGCCGATCAAGCGAAGCCGGCGGCCTTCGGTGCATCATGGCCTTGCTTCGAACGAGGTCCGACCGTCATGAACCCAGCCCAGCGCGCGCTCTGGTACATCGAGAGCCATCTGGCCGAGCCGATGACGCTCGACGAGATCGCCGCGGTCGCCGGCGTGTCGCGGTTCCACCTGGTGCGTGCGTTTGCCGCAGCCACCGGCCTGCCGGCGATGCGCTACCTGCGCGCACGGCGGCTGACGGAGGCCGCGCGCAGCCTTGCGAACGGCGCGCCGGACATCCTCAGCATCGCGCTGGAGGCGGATTACGGCTCGCACGAAGCATTCACCCGCGCGTTCCGCGAGCAGTTCGGCACCACGCCCGAAGCTGTGCGGACCGCGACATGCGTCAGCCATCTCAAGCTTCAGGAGCCAATCCTCATGGACTCCACCATGCTCGACAACCTTGCCGCACCGCGTTTCGAGACGGCGAAGGCCTTCCTCGTCGCCGGCCCTGCCGAGCGCATCGCCTGCGACAACGGCGCCATGATCCCGGGCCTGTGGCACCGCTTCCATCAGGAGGTCGCCGACATTCCCGCGCGGATCGGCAATGTCGCCTATGGCGTTTGCTGCAACGGTGATGATGCCGGCAATTTCGACTACATCGCCGGCGTCGAGGTCGCGGACTTCTCCGACCTGCCGCGCCGCTTCGGTCGCATCCGCATCCCCGAGCAGCGCTATGCGGTGTTCACCCACACCGAGCACGTCGCCTCGATCCGCCGCACGGTGAATACGATCTGGAATCAATGGCTGCCGGCCTCCGGCTTGAAGGCGGCCGATGCGCCGAACTTCGAGCGCTATGACGAAAAGTTCGATCCCGCGACCGGCAATGGCGGCTTCGAAATCTGGGTGCCCGTGCGGGAGTAAGCTGCAGGGCTGGCATACCATCCCGCTTGCTTGGCAAGCGGGGGTGACTTTGTCATAACCGCAGGCAAATCTTGCGTGTGGGGCCCGTGCCGGACATCCCGTGCAAGCCATAACAAGCAGCCGGGAGGGTCCCACATGTCCAACGTCCGCGTTCTCGCCACCGACCTCGAATTTCCCGAAGGGCCGGTCGTGATGCCGGACGGCTCGGTGGTGCTGGTGGAGATCCGCGGCCAGCGCCTGACGCGCGTCTATCCCGACGGCCGCAAGGAGATCGTGGCGAAAATTCCGGGCGGCCCGAATGGCGCCGCGCTCGGGCCCGACGGCAAGATCTACATCTGCAACAATGGCGGCTTCTCCTGGATTCCGACCCGCAACATGATCATGCCCGGCCCGCAGCCGGACGATTATCTCGGCGGCTCGATCCAGCGCGTCGACCTGCAATCCGGCAAGGTCGAGACCGTCGTGACGAAATGCGGCGAGCACGATCTGCGCGGGCCGAACGATCTCGTGTTCGACAGGCAGGGCGGCCTCTGGTTCTCCGATCTCGGCAAGCGCCGCGCGCGCGAGATGGATGTTGGCGGCATGTATTACCTCAAGCCCGGCATGACCGAGATCGTCGAAATCGTGCACGGCGTGCTGCCGGCCAACGGTATCGGGCTGTCGCCGGACGAGAACACCGTCTATATCGCGGAGACGCCCACGGGGCGGCTGTGGGCCTATGAGCTCTCCGCGCCCGGCACGCTCAAGCCGCGTGACGCGATCTATCGCGGCGAGCGTGGCAAGCCGATTTGCGGCCTCGGCGGCTACCAGATGTTCGACTCGCTTGCGGTGGAAGCAAACGGCAATGTCTGCGTCGCCACCCTCGTCTCCGGCTGCATCTCGGTGATCGCGCCCGACGGCACCCTGGTCGAGCAGGTCCCGACCGGCGACCGCGTCACCACCAACATCGCCTTCGGCGGCCCCGGGCTGAAAACCGCCTACATCACGCTGTCAGGCAAGGGCGAGCTGATCGCCATGGACTGGCCGCGCGGCGGTTTGCCTCTCAATTTCCTAAACAAGTAAACGGTGCTAGTGACCGTCATTGCGAGCGAAGCGAAGCAATCCAGGAATGCCCCCGCGGTGACAGTCTGGATTGCTTCGTCGCTTCGCTCCTCGCAATGACAACGGAGAGCGACTTCAATGCCCTGGCCTGATCCCATCACCCTGCGCGGACAGCATGCCCGTCTCGAGCCGCTGTCGCATCAGCATCGCGAGGGACTGGTCGAGGCCGTCAAGGACGGCGAGCTGTCAAAACTCTGGTACACTGCGATCCCACTGCCGGAGAACATGGGCAAGGAGATCGACCGCCGCCTCGGCCTGCAGGCCGCCGGCTCGATGCTGCCCTTCACCGTGTTCGACGCCGGCGGCAATATCGTCGGCATGACGACCTACATGAACATCGATGCCACCAACCGCCGCGTTGAGATCGGCTCGACCTGGTACGGCAAGAGCGCGCAGCGCGGGCCGCTCAACACGCAGTGCAAGCTGCTCCTGCTCCGGCATGCCTTCGAGACGCTGAACTGCATCGCGGTCGAGTTCCGTACGCATTTCTTCAACCACCAGAGCCGCCGCGCCATCGAGCGCCTGGGCGCCAAGCAGGACGGCATCCTGCGCAGCCATCAGGTCGCGCCGAACGGTACGCTGCGCGATACTGTAGTTTACAGCATCACCGCCGCCGAATGGCCGACGGTGCAGGCGCATCTGGAATTTCAACTCAACGACAAGCCGCGCTAGGGGCGGCCGAGGGACCATGGATAGATTCGATTATGTGATCGTCGGCGCGGGCTCCGCCGGTTGCGTGCTCACCAGCCGGCTCAGCGAAGATCCCAATGTCAGCGTCTGCGTGCTCGAAGCCGGGCCCAGCGACTGGCACCCCTACATTCATCTGCCGGCGGGGTTCATCAAGACCTTCCACATGAAGAGCATCAACTGGGCCTACCAGCAGGAGGTGGGCCCCTACACCGGCGGGCGCAGCATCTACGCGCCGCGCGGCAAGACGCTCGGCGGCTCGTCTTCGATCAACGGCCACATCTACAACCGCGGTCAGCGCATGGATTTCGACACCTGGGCGCAGATGGGCAATCGCGGCTGGGGCTACGCCGACGTGCTGCCCTACTTCCGGCGCCTGGAGAAGCGGGTCGGCGAGGGCGAGGACACCTATCGCGGCCGCGACGGCAACCTCATCGTCACCACGATGGACTGGCGCGATCCGCTCTGCGAAGCCTTCATGGAAGGCGCGGTCTCGCTCGGCATTCCCCGCAACCCCGACTACAACGGCAAGACCCAGGAGGGCGTCTCCTACTGTCAGCGCACCATCGACAAGGGCCTGCGCGTCTCCGGTTCGACCGCCTTCCTCAAGCCCGCGATGAAGCGGCCCAACGTGCATGTGCACACGCATGCGCATGCGACCGAGATCATTTTTGAAGGCAAGCGCGCGGTCGGCGTGCGCTACACCAAGGGCGGCCGTGGCGGCCAGCCCGTCGAAGTGCGCGCCAACAAGGAAGTGATCCTCTCCGGCGGCACCTATAATTCGCCGCAGCTCTTGCAGCTCTCCGGCGTCGGCTCGCCGGATCTGTTGCAGCAGCACGGCATCGCGGTGCGTCACGCGCTGCCCGTCGGCGAGGGCCTTCAGGACCATTACGCCCCGCGCACGGTGGCGCGCGTGAAAGACATCAAGACTATCAACGAGCTCCGCCGCGGCTTCTCGCTGTGGATCGAGGCGTTGAAATGGGCGACCGCGCGCCGCGGCCTGCTGTCGCTGTCGCCGACCATGGTCTATTGCTTCTGGCACTCCGGCGAGAGCGCTGAGAGCTCCGATCTCCAGCTCACCTTCACGCCCGCTTCCTACAAGGAAGGCGTGCAGGGGCAGCTCGAGGACGAGCCCGGCATGACGGTCGCCTCCTGGCAGCAGCGCCCGGAGAGCCGCGGCTATGTCCGCATCCGCTCCTCCGATCCGTTCGCGCCGCCGATCATCCAGACCAACTATCTCGATGCCGAGCTCGACCGCCGCGTGATCGTCGGCGGCATGAAGCTCGCGCGGCGGCTTTTGAAGTCCGCGCCGCTGTCGCCCTATTACGCCTACGAGGATTTCCCCGGCCCCAACGTCAACACCGACGACGAATTCCTGCACGCCGCCACCGAGCGCGGCACCACCACCTTCCACCCCGGCTGCACCTGCCGCATGGGCCCGGCGGACTCGACCTGGGCGGTGGTCGATGACCAGCTCCGCGTCCACGGCCTCGAAGGCCTCCGCGTCATCGATGCCTCCGTCATGCCGCGCATGATCTCGGCAAATTTGAATGCGTCAACGATGATGATCGCCGACCGCGCCTCGGACCTGATCCGCGGCAAGCAGCCGATGGAAGCCGCGCGCATTCCGGACGCGGCGGTGGCGTGAGATCTTCGTAGGATGGGTAGAGCGAAGCGAAACCCATCATCGTGCCGCGTTCTTTGAAGGTGCGATGGGTTTCGCTGCGCTCTTCCCATCCTACAAGCCCTTCACTATAGGTTGAGGTCGGAATTAGAATCGTCTGCAAGGTTGTGCTAAAATGAGGCATGACCTCCTATCGACGCAATTTCATTCCCGGCGGAAGCTTCTTTTTCACCGTCAACTTGGCGGATCGGAGCCTTCCGCTTCTGACGGCGAACATCGACCTATTGCGCGCGGCCTTCCGCGAAGTTCGCCAGCGGCATCCTTTCATGATCGATGCAATCGTGGTGCTGCCGGAGCATCTTCACACCGTCTGGACGATGCCTGACGGAGATGCAGATTTTGCAATGCGCTGGCGACAAATCAAATCCGCCTTCTCCCGCCACCTCGTGCCCGGCGAAGTAGTCTCAGCGAGCCGCGTCAGCAGGGCAGAGCGGGGCATCTGGCCGCGCCGCTATTGGGAGCACACCATCCGCGACGAGGAGGATTATGCTCGGCACATCGACTACGTGCACATCAACCCCGTCAAGCACGGTCTGGTTAATCGGGTCTGCGATTGGGCACCGACGTCATTCCATCGCCACGTCGAGATCGGCAACTATCCGGCAGATTGGGCCGGAGATCTGTCGCAATGCGACGACGGAGCCAAGTTCGGAGAGCGGAGTTGAGGGAGCAGTAGGATGGGTAGAGCGAAGCGAAACCCATCACCATCACCGCGGAAAGAACGCGATGGGTTTCGCTTCGCTCTACCCATCCTACGAAACTGGTCTCACGTCGGGCAAAACACCTCGCACTCCGTCAACCCCTCTGCGCAAAAATATTCCACTTTACCGAAATTCGGAATTGCGGCATAAGTCGAAACAGCCCGGCCCGACGAAGAGGGGCGGTTCGCGAGTCGTTCGAAACGCGGGCCGGGTTGCGGTGGACGCGGCAGCGTCGGCACGACCGGTGGCGGGCAGGGCGGGTAGTCCCTGTGAGTCCGCGGCCGCGTGTAGACGAACGGCGCTGAGTGCGTACGGCAAAACCGTGTGGTCCTTGCTGCAAGCTCTATTCCGGGCCTCTTGAAAACGCCGGAAGGGACGAAAAATAAAGGCATTTTTCGGTTGCCGCCTGGCTAGTGAGCGGCCCGCCTAAACCGGCCGGGCCCTAATAGGCCCTAGTTTCACATGGCCCTGGCGCGGCCCCGGCCCCGGTGCCCTTAGCTCTACGGCCCTTCCTGCGCGTTGGCGCGACCGTTGGGCCGGTGTCCTGTAGCTCCCCTCGGAAGGCTCCCCCTCCGGCCGGGACATGTCCGCTAGGGCCACTTCCGGACGCCCGCAATGCAACAAGAAAGCCTATACGGTCCTCACTGGTTCGGTGGGCGCCAGCGCCGCCACGGCATCCGCTATTCCCGCCGCATCTGCATAGGTAACCATGTGACCGGCATCCTCGACCAGATGAAGCAGGGAGCGGGGCAACACCGCGTGGAGGCGGCGCGACTGGTCGGCTTCGATGAGCCGGTCAGCCTTTCCATGCACGATCCTAACTGGACACCGGATACCCCGATATTGAAGCCGCAACTG
The DNA here is from genome assembly GCF_025200885.1 of Bradyrhizobium huanghuaihaiense. Lineage (NCBI taxonomy): Bacteria > Pseudomonadati > Pseudomonadota > Alphaproteobacteria > Hyphomicrobiales > Nitrobacteraceae > Bradyrhizobium > Bradyrhizobium huanghuaihaiense. Next base: position 2,479,867 of record NZ_CP104172.1, read on the forward strand.
CGCAGCAGCTGGAATAAGGAACGCACTCTCCTCGGCGGCCGCCCTCAACTGCTTGGGTCGGATAGCCAATGAGATCGGAAATTCGTTCTTGAATTCCGGCGGGATGGCGCGCGGCGCGAACAAGGTGCGCATCAGCTTCGGCATAATGGCGCACGCTATGATCGGCGAGATAGTGTAGCGCATCAGATCGCCGAGCAGCGGCAGTGCCGGAGCTGACATGAGCCAAAAGTCCGCCCGAGCGGTTGGAAAATAGTAGCCGGACACAAGCACCAGCCCACTCACGGCATGGCCGCTTCGCAGCGCCAGCGCGATCGCCACCAGCGTTCCCCAGGAGTGGCCAAGCACCACGGGGTTGCGCACCCCAAGCTGATCAAGAGCCTTCGCGAACAAGGCAGCTTGCGTTGTGGCCGTCCAGATGCGTGTGCGCGGACGGTGGCTATAGCCAAACCCTGGACGGTCGAAGCAAACGACGCGATAGCTCTGGGCCAGGCGGTCGACCAAACCGCTTATGACGAGATCCTGAACCATGGTGCCATTTCCGTGAAACAGGACCACGCAAGGCGCGGCGGCATCGCCCCGTTCGATATGGTGAAGGCGCACACCGTCGCAATCGGTGAAGACGCCGATCGGGGGATTCTTTCGCTCCGCTACCGCCTGAAACGCGATGTTGGCGAGGATCAGAATGACGAGTCCGGCCAAAACGATCAGCAGCACGGTTTCAGTTGTGGACATGGTGTCAACCTATTCGCCGATGGCAAGCACTGATTCGACTCCCTCGTTGTAAGCCGCGCTCCCCAGCCGAGAGCAACCAACCGTGGCCGGCGCGTGCGTGATCCGCGTTTGCGTCGATGCCAGTAATCATCCCGGCAGAGCCGTATCTCGGGGCGGATTGATGCGCCAGAACGGATATGCCGCCAGTTCTTTCGAATGCTGCCCGAACATATCGAACCGCCTGTTTGTAAACTCCGTAATGACGCCGAACAATTCAGTTGGTGACCTGATCGACCCAAGTCTGAGGCCGAATTCAAAAGCTAATTGCGCGTTGGCCCCGGCAATCTCAAGAAGCTTTGCTTGATACGCCTGCATGTTTGCCGTCGCTAAAGCAAAGCCTTTCATTGGATCGCTACCCGTCATTCTCTGACTGAGGTCATCGGGTAAGGCATCCACCCGAGGCTCTTTAGGATCATCATGAAGCCCAAGAGGCGGCTCAATCGGGACTGCCGCAACAGAGCGAAGTAAATCCTCTTTCTGGCTTCGAACAATGGCCTGCTTATTCCGTTGGGCCCGCGCGGCCAATTTCGGATTGCGGGCGCGCTTCAGCGCTGTCGCCGGTTTGCGTTTGCTCATCTGACGCTCCAAGAAAATGGGGGGCGACTTCATTTCTGAAAAGGTCAACAGGGATTGTGATGTGGCGTTCCAAGTCAGATTGTCGGAGCTCCCATAAACCGAGATCAATCGCGCGTTCTGCAATGTCGAGATTACTTTAGGTAGCAACTCCAACCAACAAACGTCTAGCTAGCGATCTTCCAGACCTATGCTCAACGGTGTCAGTTTGAGAACAATCAGCCCTGCGCGCGTTGAGTCTCGGCCGTTCTATCGCCGACGGTCTTATCACGGACGTCAAGCTGCCCGGAGGCATCGACGGATGGCTGATCGCCGAACGTTGCGGAGACCTGAACCGCGGCGGTTTTAAGGAGTGGCGTGCTGCCTGTGAATGGCGGCTCAGGGTCAATAGCTGCCTTCGGGCATACCTCACTGCGGCCAATCCTTGCAGAGCGTGATGCCGATCATGATCAGCGAGCCAATTGCGACCGCCACTGGGCAGATAAACGGTAGTTCTTCCAGCACGCCAATAGCGACGGCCCGAACGCGGAGAGTTCTCTTCAAATGCGCGAAGCGCAAGCCTGCCACACCCATCGGACATCTCCGTTGGCCCCCAGCAGCAGCGCTTATTCTTCAGCGCGAAGCGATTTCCGGCTATCGCCCATTCGGATGTATCCCCGGATCAAGGTGAAGGAACCATTGCACTAGCCCTGGCGCCAGCAGATTGTTGTAGATCGCTGCCCGTCGTAGCGAGCCAGGCGGCTTTGATTGGACCCCGCGCACGCCATGGCTCTTGATGTGATCCGGAATTATCCGCCTCGCCAGGAATATCGCCGCATGTGGAACTGGATGTTGCTCGGGTTGGAAAGCAACCGCGTTATCGGCCTGCGGATGGCGAAGCTGATGGGCGGCGGCAAAGCTGCTCGACGTGAAGCCCAACTCATGGTGGGTGAGAAAATCTTTGCGGCGGCGAAGGCCGGTAAAAGTCTGATGGCTGGCGCATCCGCAGACAAGATTGTTGAGCAGTACCGAAGGAAGGTCGCGGCAAACGCCAAACGGCTCAGCCGGAGACCAACACGACGCAAACGAAAGTAAAGCTGTCCCTTCGACTAACCACCTACGGGACTTACTTGCTCTGCTTGGGCGCTTACTTGTGCTGAAGTACACAATGGGCCGCGCAGCATCTCAATTCGAGATTCGTGAACTTCGTGCATTGGAACGCTGGCCCAGGCACGAGATTAGATGATAAATTGCGGAGCGTGGCGGCTGCGATGAGGGGCGTTGCATCGGAGGCAGCGCATGAAGGTCATCGTCGACGAAGACGGCGAGGTCATCGCCATAGCAACGGATGATCATATTCTGCTCGGCGGCCACCATCGCCTGGCGGTGGCGGGCAGCATGGGCAGAAGATTGTTCTGGCGAGATACCGGCGAACCTGTGAAGCTTGATCTCCTGTTTAAGCACCATCCCCATGGGAGCTCCCGCCGTTCAGCCTGAGCTGGTCGCCTAGGTACCCTTTAAGTAAATGAAGAACCGCAAGCGGCCCGCCTACAGGCGCGTGCAGGACCAATTCTGGGGTATCAGTTGCATTGCTGGCGGTCGGCAAGCCGCCAGCCCCTTGCAAAAAAAAGCGGCCCCAACCCTTCGCAGGCAAAGTTGAGGCCGAAAGCACAGGGGCTAGCAGAGGGCTCTCCGCTAGTCCAAGATCACTATGCCCCTGCGCCGGGTCGCGGGCGATAACCTATGTTGCTGACGAAGAAGCAATGATCCGGGTCTCGACCAGCGTTCGCGCGGGCGCGGGAGCTGGCCTTTGGAACTTGTGCGAATAAATCCGGTTCGTCCGAGCGGGCCACGAACCGAGTTTGCGTCATGTCGTTTTCCGATTGCATCCTGCCATCCTGTCCAAGCTGTGCGGCTTGGCCGATGGCGGTCTCTGGTCTTGTGCCGGGCTTCTATCGGCTCGTCCAGTTTCGTTGCTGCCGCTGCTCACGTAGCGAAATCTTCGACACCGGCCGCTCAGACATCGCGCTTGGCGAACATTGGCCAGCAAAGGCAGGACGGTTTCGGAGCGCGGCCCCATCCCGGTGAGAGACGGCCCCGACGCACTGGAGGCAATGGCCGAGGCCGCCCTGCCAGCCTGAAGAGCGAACAAGCAATCCGAATCGGAGGTGCGCCAGCACTCGCGTGCAGTGTATGGGTTCGGAACGGCCCCAAGCCCATCTCTGGGGCTGGAGGGGGACGAGCCGGGGGCCGCCAACGCACGCTACGAAACGCATGCGCTGGCAGTAATCTCAGCCTGAGATTTCTGTTCGTATGTACCAAATGACGAATATCGCAGATTAAATTCGGAGCGAGAAGACGGCTCCGGTTAGCCCAGGGGTGGGACCCGGAGCCGTCCTGCCAACCCTTCAGGCCAGCCCGCGTGAAGGGCTAACGAGCAACTAAATTTCCGCGTCGGTATGTTGTTCCGCCAAGGCGTACGCTGTTCTGAACGCGGCATCGTCATCGACCCGCGTCAAGATCTTGGGCAAATCCGTCACAGTGACGGATTTGGATCTGCGTCACATAGCGGCAGGCGGCGCGCACCGGGAGCAGACGGCATTACATCGTCACTGATGATGCGTTCGCTTGTGACGCACTGCGGGCTTTCCTCCTTTCCCGGCATAGTAGGGATTGACCACGCATGATGCCGCGCGGCCCGATGCGGAGGCCTGACACTGGGCCATATTGGTGTAGGCGCACTCGAAATAGTAATCCATGAAGCCACCCGTGTAGACTTGGAGGCAAACCGGGTAAGTGGGATCGTAGGTCTGCGCCTGCACCGATGTGGCGGCGTAGAGTGCGCCGCTGACGAGAATTGCAAGGACTGGAAGGCGCATCAGAACACTCCTCAATCAGGCCAGCACGTTAACTGTCCTCGCGGAAGAGGTGACAACGTTTCGATCTCAGGCGCAAATCCCGCACGCTCCCTTCGAATGTCACATCTCACTTCCTAGGCAGGGATAGCGGCGATAAAGCACATGAGCTGGGCGAATGTTTCGCCCGCGAACAGGCCTGTCGGAGGGCCGGTCCCAAAGGACCAGAAACCGAATAGGGGTTCCCGGTGCGCGTTCGTGATGCTCGAACGATCAAATGCTGGTCTCGTGGCCGCGCGCTCTGGAGCCTCCCTGGAGCCCTGCTGGCATTACGGCGGCTCGGTCAGGGCGGCTGCGGAACTAGCGGCGGAAGCACGCAAGCAAGCCGACCGGCTTTGCCTGCGAGGCATGGACCCTGCGCATGCTCGGCTTCAAGGGTCCGGCGCAGCCCTCGCCGACGTTGGGTGGCGCGCTCAATGCTGGATACTGCTATCTCGAAGTCCGATGTCTTGGCCGCGATACCAATCAGACCGTCTCCCTGGCTCTATGGAACTTTCGGACGTGCAACTTATTGAGCGGTTATTCACGTAGAGGACCGCTCTGTGAACCACTTCGCCGTTATCTTGATCTTACTCGTTGGCGGCGCTTCGCTCGCGTTCGGCCAGAGTACGGGTGGATCGAGCAGTGGCGGCTCCGCGGCGAGTGGAAGCGCGGCAACTGGCTCCACAGGTTATGTGGGCGGCACCCTATCGACCGGTCATACCGTAAGCGGTACTGCGGGCTCCTCCCGTCCCAACGTGGGCAATGCGCTCAGCCACGCCGCGACCGGTGATGTGGATGCTTCCTCCGTTAGTCCGGCTCCAGCCTCCCACGACAACGCGGTGGATACGCCCGCCGCCGAGCGCGCCATAAAGAACTTAGGCAACACGGATATCGGCATTCTCAAGAAGTAAGGCCACTCTGCAAGTCGAGCTGCTCGGTCCTCACGTCTGCGACTATTCTCGGTACTCTCCGCGCCTTAATTCAACACAACGAGCCAAGAGGCCATCATCCATCTCTTCCAGATGGTCAATTTGCTACATCGGCAACCTCGCTGCGATGCAGGGAGTATTTTTAGACTATCCCGCGCCGGTAATGCGCAACACTTGGGTGCCAGATGACCCTGATGCGCTGGGACGTGCCGCCGCCGCGGACCGGCGGCCCGCCGGTGACCAACATCCGCAACACGTCGTCACCGCACTGGCGCGGCTGGCTCACGCCGGTGACGATGCTTGATCCTGCTAATTCGCGGCTGGGCACACGGCCGACCGATTCATAGATCGAACGCTGACCGGAGCACCGCCGCAGTTAAGTCCTAGATTTTTCGTTCTTCGACCCCGTCGGCTTGTGGAGTGCGCCCGTCATCCGCTTCACCGACATCTGCCTGAGCAGCTTGGACCGGGTTGAAGTTGTGCGTGTAATGATGACGCGCTGACCGATCCGAATTAGTAACAGCGGTATTGCACCTACAACGCCGCCGATCGATTGCGCATCTCGCTCCGGCACTAACAGCGTAAGGCGGGCGGTGCAATCAATCGGCGGAACGTGGAGCTCGATACCTCCTATTCCCAGCCTGCATAGGCCTTCCACGTCAGCCCGAGCTGACCAGCATTCTCCACTGCAGCCGCGGCGAACCACAAGCTGGGATACAGCACGGGCATACCTTCATCTGTGCACAAGAATTCCGGAGCAGCGATCGAGCTAGGTTCGCCCGGTGTTGCGTGCAGATTGATACGGTCAATTGTCCAGCCGCTGGGATGCCGTTCGGCCGTGACGAGGTACTGCCGGGCGACAAAGCGGCTGTAACCTTCCTCAGCCATTCTCCACCCTTTCCGAGGGGAGACAACGCGGTCGATCTCAATTCCGCGCATGCGCTTGGTGAAATCCCGCGAGGGAACGGCAACATGTGTCAGGAAACTCGGGACATCTGCGTTGAGACCATCGTCGCGCGGCTTGACGATGTAGGTCGGCGCCATCTCTGAGTAGCCGGCGGCGATCGCTTCATTCGTGGTCTGATTGGTCATATGACTCTCCACTTTACTTGCGGTGTTTACCGCGCCGAATTGCGCGGATTCGGGCGACGTCCCCCACCGCGTCTCCGATTCGGATTGCGAGCATCAGCCGTTTCCCACCAAGCGTAGACTTCGCTGTCACGCCAGGTCTTCTTGTTTTCAGTGGCGTAATGAGGCGGCGGAAATTTTCCTGCTTTCACCAGACGGTAGAGAGTTGTCCGGCTCAGTCGGATGATTTCGAGGACCTCTTTCTCGGTGATGATGCGTCCACGACGCTTCGCGGAATCTTCGGACATTCTGACTCCTTCGGCTCCAGATGTGAAACAGCTCGGGCGCGCTTGATGTAGCGGCGACATCCTCGTTGTAGCAGATGTCCGATGGAGCCTTCTAGATTGAAGCAAAGCTTCAGAATCGCACCTCGTGAAGCAAAGCTTCAACGTCCCGAAGCAAAGCTTCATTCCAGCAGAGCTGTTGTTCTCTCTGGTGGGCGATCGCGGCGTTTGATGTGCGTGAGATCGGTGGCGCGGTGCGCGTCGAGGTCTGACTCAAAAGCTTGTGAGCGTGACCACCGTGAAACAAGCTGACACCGAGGCCCCAAGATCAGCTCTTCCTTCTCTCGATCAGCGACTGCATTCTGTAGGAAAGGTGCCGCAGTGCGCCGTGGATAGAGGAGGACAACGATGGCTCGCTCGATCGCTGAGAACATCGAAAAGCACCCAGTGCCGCGACTGAGCTGGTCGGTTGACGAATTCTGCAGCTCTGTCGGCATCAGCCGTTCGACCTATGAAAAGCTGAAGCGTCAAGGACTGGCGCCGCGTGAAATGCGCATCGGCTGGGCGGTGCGCATCAGCCAGCTCGCTGCTGTTGAATGGATTGCTGCGCGCGAGACTGAGGCGACCAGCAAGAATGTCTGTGCATCGGAGGAGTCCGCCGCGACGCGCGATGGCGTTCGCAGCGCATAGAAAAGCGCCGCCCTTGGCGAGAGGGCGGCGCTTTCTTGTTTCCACCGGGTGTGGTGGCGGTCGATAGCACTAACCCGCCTTTTACACCCGGTCCTCGCCAAAGCCAACAGTGCGGCAGATCGGTCATGAATCCCCAACTGCTTGCAACAGTCGCACGCGCGCATCGAATGCGCTGGCGGCTATTTGGCCGACAGGCCGGACCTTCTGAGTTCGAAAGTAGAGCAACCTGATTTGTGGAGTGACCAATGACAACTCATCGAACGACAAAGCGGCGAAGTGAGTGGATGCACGTGCGGGAGACCGGATATACCGGGCCCAACCTCGGGCTGGTTTTGCATCCGCACGATAACGCGAACGATCGGTTCCTCTTGATGCATCGCGGCCCGCGTCCAATTCCGCCTTTGGGATGGATCACGGGTTTTGATGGCCAGCAGGCGAAATATTGGGTCCAGCTGCCTTCGGGGCAGTCCTGTTTTTTTGTTCCGTTCAACCAATTGGAGCCGGCTGACGCATTGATGATCCTTTCCGTGCACCGGTTGTCCGACGGCCAGATCGACTGCGGCCCGCACCAGTCCTGGCTCTATGGAGGGCCCGACTTCGGAGAGTGCAATTTCGACGTCAACCATTTTTATGCGATCAGAAAGGCGGAAGGGCTGAAGATCGAGCCCGAGACCGCGACCGTGATCTACAAGTATGTGCCGACCCTCGATCCCTACTTTATCGACGAGCCTCCCGCTCGAGTGTCGCAGTGGGGGCGTCATTACTTCGCGCGTGCACAGGGCGGGGAGATGTGGGTGTCGTTTTACGACCTTCCCGCTGACACGCGTTCTGTTCTCTGGTCCCGTTATTGCGAGGAGGCAGCTCGGGCCAAGCCGGACGGTTCTCGGTGACCGTCACCCGCGTTCCTAATGGCACCACGCTGGGGCGTGCCCAGTATGCACTGTTACGGTAGGTGGGAGTGACCTCGTGGAATAGGCGACATTGGCATAGCGGATCAATGATTGCGCCGAGAAGGACGGTCGAATGGGTATCTCGCCTGAACCTGGCTTTCGCGACACCCTCGATGAGGGCTTCCATGATCCTTTTGCTGATCGGAAGCGTAGGCCGAATATTGTTCTCGCCTGGGAAAAGCAGATCGTCGTGCCTCCGAAGTATCTGATCGAGGGGCTATTGATCGATGGTGGCATTCAGATTCTCGCAGGACCCACGTCGGTTGGCAAAACGAAACTGACTGAGCTGTTCGCTTTTAGCGTCGGCACTGGGCACGTGTTCCACCCGGCGCATCCAGTGAACCGTGTTGGCGGGGTTGTGTGGTTTGCAGCCGAAGGAGAGCTCCAAGCAGTTCCTTATTTGCGCTGCATCGAGCAGGCTATCGGCGGTTACAGGCCGAACAATATGGAGACGGAGCTCGCCACACCTATCGCTGTGGTACCTTCTGGCGAACTTCCGAAGCTCAACGACCCATTGGCTGTGCAGGCGATGCGTACGATCATGGAGTGGGCTAGCAAGGCTATTGTTGAACGATTTAAGCTGGCGCCCGCGTTGATCGTGGTGGACACCTATTCGCGCATGGCCGGTCCTGTGGATCCCGACAAAAGCCACCTGGCGGAGCTCATTTACGACAAGCTGATCACAATCGGACGGGAGTTCAATTCGACGGTCCTGGTGTTGGATCATACTGGGAAAGATCCGGATAAGGGCGTGCGTGGATCGACGGCAAAGCCCGCCGCGACAGAGATCACCATGATGATCAAGGCGGAGACGGGTCAAACGAGTGGGCTGTTGTTGGAGATCGAGAAGAATAGGTTAGGGCCCAGACCAGAGCCCTTGATCTTCAACCTGTGCACTCACCGCTATGTCGGTGACGATGGGCTCGAGGCTTCGGACGTGGTGCCGACCTTCCACTCGAATGCCGTCGGAAATGCGGTGCGTTCAGCTCGAAATCAGCGCTGGCAGCCAGCGCGCAAGGCATTTTGGCAGTGCATCGAAGATGGCAAATGGAAAAAGGTGCAGTCCCCGAAGTCCAATTGGGCGGAAGTCAAAGCGATTAGCTGGCGTGATTGGAAGGAGCAATACAAACGGGACGTCCCCCTCGACAAGAAGGAGCGTTCTGTTGATCGCTCATTCGAGCGGGCGGTTGAAGATCTGCTCGGCATCGTGGCGGTCAAAGGGCAGCCGAAACGACACGACAGATTGCGACAGATGGTCGAGTTCGACGAAATTGCAGGTGAGAAAAGGTTTTGGTGGGTTGCGACAGACGGGGACAGTTCGCGACAGCCCGATGAAGTGTCGCATGATAGCTAAGTGGGCTGCGACAGTGCGACAGTTCGCGACACCGACCAACCGTTTCACCAATGCCATCGTGCTGCGACAGTCCCGATCCTGGTCTGTCGGAGACCTGAAATGTGCAGTAAGTTGATGACATGACTACGCATTCGGAGAGGTCGCCTGCCATTGCGACAGTTGTTCTCCATCCCTATAAGAGGATGGAGAACTGTCGCAGCAGGCGAGAGCGCTCTGCGACAGTTGAATATCAGCGAGCGTCGCAAAATGGGTGGCAAGACATCCGGCTCTGGAAACGCGATCTGGCAAGCCGTTGCGGTGAGGTACCGCTTTAGACGTGGGCGGCCAGGATTTCCCACCTGCAGGGCGTTGAAACGCAACGGGCAGATTTGCGGCAATCTGGCCATGCGCGGAGTGAGCGTGTGCCAATGCCATGGTGGAAGAATGCTGGTTGCCCGGCTGCGCTTCCAGCGGAAGGCACATGGTCGTCACCGCACTTTAGCTTCACACGCTCGCCAATCTCACGACTCAGACAAGACGTGAGGAAACGTACAATATAACGTGGCGGTCGTGCCGAGGACCGCCAGAGCTGGGCTTGAACAGGCGGCCGTCAGGTTGCCGCGATGCCCAGCCTCCTCATGACGCGCATCACCGTCATCGCATTCCACGCACCGCCGCGAGGCGAGGGGATACCGCGATCAGTCAGCTCTTGTGCAATCTCGCGATAGGGCAGGTCCCACAATGTCTTCAGGATAGGCTCCAGTCGGGCGTCCCGAGCCGCTGCAGCGGCTTTGTTAATGTCCGCCTGTCTCTGGTTGCCAAGCCGCTTGCCGCGATGCTTGGCCTCAGCAAGGGCGAGGCGAGTCCGTTCAGCAATGACGTTGCGTTCCTTCTCGGCCACGGCCGCGTAGATGTGCAGCATGAATGAGTCTACATCCTTGCCCAATTCCGTGACTATGAATGGCACCCGCTTGGCCATGAGGCCGGCAATGAATGCGACGTCTCGCGAAAGGCGGTCCAGTTTGGCCACTACAACAGGGCATTTCAGCTTCTTGGCCTTCCGCAGGGCGGCCGCAAGTTGCGGGCGCCTCTCCAGCGCGTCTGCACCCTTGGCCGTCTCCACCTCGGTGAATTCACCGGCAATCTCCATCGCCTCATTGGAAGCGAAGGTCGAGACGAGGCGGCGCTGACCGTCAAGACCAAGTCCAGAGCGGCCTTGCTTCTCTCGGGAGACGCGATAGTAGGCGACGATAGGCTGTAACATTTATCCATCTCGTAACATGTAGACGAACGTCAGTATGTTACAAAGGTTGCGAAAATCAAGATTCCTATCATTGATGAGACGTAAAGCTATGGTCGGCGCAGCAACTTGCTGACAGGGGCGCAATGAGGTGGTCGCATGCTCCCCCCTGGCATCCCCCAAACGAGGCAACCCAAACGTTCGCAACACCGCGCGGCAAAATTTTTCGGTCACCGACTTGGCGAGGCATTCGCGGAGTATTATGTTGCGATGCAATGCTTGAGATTGGGGCGCAAAAGCACCGTTTGGGGCGATGGTCTTTCTTGCTGACGCCGGCGCGCCAACTTCACATGCATCGGAAGTCTGACGCGGAGCCTTGGCAGTCCAGACGGCGCTCGATGGGCAGGTTCACGGTGATCAACGCTGATCGGTGAGGGGGACGGGAAGGCCGCTCGAAAGCCCTGCGAATGAACCCGACGTCGCTTCTGGGAGGTGAGCCGACCAGGCCAGTGCAAGGTGTTGAAGGCAGCTTCTGACCATCAGCGAAGTATGAGCCGCCTCTTCGATCTCTGCTCCGCGAGGCATGGCGGACTCTAGACATGCTCACGCTGAATTCTTTGCATTTTGACCCAAATTTGGTCTGACTTAGTGCGCCGCAGCATTTCGACGTACGACAATCCTGCGTGGCGCGCGACGAGGAGCTTGCCTATACTGGCTTAGCCGCCTTGGACTTACGACCTTGAGGGTTCAATGAAGTGGCGAGGGTTGATTGCGCTTTTCAGCGTCGCGGCAACTATCGCCCCTTGTGCGGCATACGCGCAGAAGGGCGCACTGCCAACAATTGGCTATCTTGGCTTCGACTCAGCCGAGAAAAGTAAGGAGTTGCTCGTCGCCTTTCGGGATGGTCTCCGCGCCAAGGGCTTCGTAGAAGGCCAAAACGTCACAATCGAGTACCGCTTCGCTGATGGAAAGTATGATCGCTTTCCGGAATTGATCGCAGATCTCGTTCAGGGTCGCGTTCGAGTGATCGTCGCCGCCACTGGTACAAACGGAGTCTTGGCGACAACGGCAGCGACTAAGACGATACCGATCGTGTTTGCGATTGCCATGGACCCGGTACATCTCGGTGTTGTTTCCAGTTTGAACAGGCCGGGAGGAAACGCGACTGGCGTGAGCATGTACACTCCGCAACTCACCGCCAAGCGACTTGAGCTATTGGCGGAGTTGACGCCGGGAGGCGGAACAATCGCCATGCTGGTAAACCCAACGAACCCAAATGCGAATGTAGTGGTCGCGGATGCCGAAGCTGCGGCCAAGTCGCTTGGCCGAGAAATTCACGTCCTGAAGGCGAGCACCGACGAGCAAATTTCTGCTGCCTTCGGCGAAATTAGAAACCGGAAGCATGCCGCCCTTTTTGTCAGTCCCGATGCATTCTATATTGCACGCCGAGAGCAACTCGCGGCCCTGTGCGAGGAGTATCGGATACCCGCGAGTTATGAATGGTCGTTTTTCGTCAGATCCGGCGGACTAATGAGTTATTCGCCTCGCATTACCGATGTTCAGCGTCAACTTGCCGACTATACAGGAAAGATTCTGAGCGGCGCTCGACCCGCCGACCTCCCGATCGAACAGCCGACCAGATTTGAGTTGGCGATCAATATCAAAGCAGCAAAGAACATCGGCCTTACTATCCCGCCCTATCTCCTCGCTCGCGCCGACGAAGTAATCGAATAGAGTGTAGGGTTTGCTGCGATGCATGAGTCCGGATGTGGCCCGTGGCTGACCTCCGCTCTTGGCCTCGCACCGCCCGCTTCCGACGGCTGAGCGGAAAGCCATCGTGGAGACGCCGAGGGCAGCCTTTGACAAAAAGCCGTCTTTGACCATGGGCGTCGCTCGTGGTGCAGCATTCTGCTATTGTGGCTTTTTCATTGTTGAATATCGGCCAATGGAGCACGCGATGCCAAACAGCGAGGAGATCGAGACGAAGTCGCACAGCCCGGTGCCACAGGGCTTTGTGCTTGGTCCCGGAGAGGGTGAACACCTGATCCATTTTCGTGATGGCGGCAACATCTTCATCAAGGCCGACCCGGTAACGGGGTCCAATAATCTTGGCCTCGGCATTCAGCAGCTACCCAAGGGCTCAGGCATTCCAGTTCACCGACACCTCGACAGGGACGAAGCCTTCTACGTTCTGGAAGGCAGTGGCACGGTCACGCTGAACGATGTGCGTCACTCTTGCGGAAGAGGCGGAACGATTTTCATACCCAGGAACACCTGGCATGGTTTCAGTAGTCCAGATCAGGAACTGGTTCTGCTGTGGATCATGGTGCCCCCAGGCCTCGACGGTTTCTTTCGCGAGACCTGCAGCCGGCCCGGCGAACCGCGAAAAGAATTGACGCGGGAGCAGATCAACGCAATCGGTCTCAAATATGGGGCAGAATACTAGGCGACCTCAGACATTTGCCTCCAAGCGCTAAGACGCTGAGTCCGAATTTGGCCCGTGGATGACTAGTGCTCTTGTGCTCGCACTGTCCGCTTCCGAGGAAGCGGAATAGCGTCATGGAGGTGCCGAGGGGCAGCCGTTGACCCATAACGGACTTCATAGGAGCAGTGACGCAGCAGTGTGCGTGTCCAGCTATCGTTGGAATTGGAGCTTAGGACCCGCTGTAGGTGCGGCCGAACCAACGCGCGTAATCCGGGTCATTGATCATTCGGTCAAGCCGTGCCCGGCGCAAGCGATGGACGAAGTCCTGCTTTTCTGTCATCCCCCCCTGCGCCGCAGGCCCGGTGTGGAGAAGGCTGAGCACCCAATTTGAGAACTCCTGATAGCGCCAAATGTCCGGAAGCCGCGAAGCCGTGTAACCTTTGAGGCGGTCGCCGCTGGCGGCATCGCCGTAACGCTCACATAGGCCCGCCGCGAGTTCGACCGCATCCTGAATAGCCATGTTCATGCCCTTGGCGCCCGCCGGCGTCACCATATGAGCGGCGTCACCGGCGAGGAATATACGCCCCAACTGCATCGGCTCGCGCACACGAACGCGCAGATCGAGGAAATCCCGCTCGATGAGATCGCCGCGGACCAGGGGCGGTTGGCCGGGAATTGCCATGCGCTCTTCCAGCTCTGCCCAAACGCGTTCGTCGGGCCAGTCGGCAACCGTGTCGGTAACAGGCACTTCCAGGTAGTATCGCGTCGACGTCGCGGAGCGTCGAAACTGTCCTGCGAACCCTTTGGGATGCAGTGCATAAACCGTACGGGGGCTCGGAGGGGCAATCGCAGCGATTACCGCAAGCCAGCGGAACGGGTGGGCAATCTCGAACGTCTTGAAGCCCGCTGCGCGCGCGACCAGACTTCCGGCGCCGTCGGAGCCCACGACAGCTTCGGCACGGATCGTGAAAGGTTCACCATTCGCTGCGGTAACCGCCCGCACCTCGACATCTGTCTCGTTCTGCGCAATGTCGACAACCCTAACCCCAAAACGGATCTGACCGCCCTTCGCGACAAGTGCATCGGCCCAGTCGCCTACAAGCTCCTGTTGCGGGTAGATGTAGTGACCCTGACCATCATCGCTGGGAGCCCCGTAGTTGCAGACGATAACTTCGCCATCGATCCGGAATTCGCAGGTGCCGTTGCGGCCTCCGCGCTCGATGATGGTGTCGGCAAGACCGAAGGGTCGGAGTGCGGCGACCGCGCGTTGCTCGATCAGTCCGGCTTTCGTGCGGCTGCGCAGCTCGCCTAATTGCTCACGTTCCAGGATCACGAACGAGATGTTCGACCTGTGAAGGATGTGGGCGAGCACAAGGCCTGCCGGACCAGCGCCGACGATGCACACCAACGCAGCGCCATTAACCATGCGCTCACCCCATCCAGCGGCGATCTGCATCCAGGCGCTGGGACATCGTCCAGTATATCAGGCGCACCAGGTATCGAGAAGTCGGATTGCCGCAAGACGTCCGGCACGTCAGCAGTCCAGGCTAGACGAGACATGGCAGAGATATGGCTCGATGGGCTCGATAGAGCCTACGCGCATTCGCAGATTGGCGCGGTGGCCCAACGTCATGAATTGGTAGGACGGGTGAATATCGGCATGAAGTGATTGCTCGTCTACTCTCGAGCGAGGGTGCCGCAATGGATGGTGAGCCCAACAAAGAGGCAAGTAATCGCTGCGTGCCTGCCGTTCTCATCATGTTCGCTTTTGGAAAATCCTTCTCCGAGGCGCAGCTGGGTTTTGCGGGGCGAACCGCGAACCAATTGTGGCGGCGGGGAATAATCGTCTACGGCGTCCGAAGTCTTTATCTTCCCGAGTGCTGTTTGGTTGGTGACGCGTGAGGTCGCTGCTTCTTTTTGCGCGGCCGGAGCGCCAAGGCTTCCTGCACGACGTCCTCGGCATCTGCCCGGTCGCGCGTGAGCCATCGGGCGAAAGCCAACGCGTCTGCAAGATGAGGTACCACAAGTGTTCTGAACCTGGTGGTCGGATCCGGGTTCAAGCGTCCCCCTATTGAGTTGACTCAAAACGGAACCAAAAATTCCCATTCAGTTCGAAAAACTTGAGCAGGTTGCTCTGCACGGATGAAAGCGCGGAGCCGGAGGCAGAGCTTGCCAAACATCATCTTCAAGAGAGCGATCAAACGAGAGCCGGCTCAAAACGTGAAATCGCATAAAAAAATCGGACTGCGTCGGAATTTTTTCTCAAGAGCGCAAGTTTATTGAATGACACACAGCATCGCACCTTCCTTTATGTTTTTTCTACATGCCTTGGCACTGGTGAACGTCATGAACTTGGCAGATTGCTCTCTTGGCGCCTTTGCTATCCTTAACACGGCGAGGCTGCTGGGCTACATCCCTCAAATCATGCGAGTTCACCGGGACAAAGCGGGCGCAAGAGCAGTCTCGATATCAACCTGGCTCTTGTTTACCGCGGCCAACATTGCAACCGTAAGTTACTCGATTACGGTTACGCACGATTTGCTTGCGGTAGCCATTTTTTCAGCAAATACGGTCGGCTGCGTGGCCATTCTGGTTTTGACAGCGTGGAAACGCTCAAGAGATCAGAGCCGCCATACTCAAAATCAAAATGAGCCTAGAAACCGGGCAGGTGACCGGACGAGTGGTGCCCACACTTATTCAAAGGAGATATGACAATGCAGATTGCACATCGGGCCAATGGAGTGTTCGCCGAGCAACGCGCCTTCGACAGCTGGATCATGCTCGGATACGCTGCCTTCGCGGCAATTTTACTGATGGCTATCTATTTCGCGAGCGCTGGAAGCGGGGTTTCTGCAGAGAACATCGCCGTCCTCCCCGTATTGCCTTAGCAAACAGCCTAAAGTTGAGGCGGCTCGGTACGTCGTCTACAGTCACACCGGTCCTTGACGCTGTGCTAGGTGCACTCTGATGAAGCGCGACCTAAGTGTAGTCCTAACAGGCCTTCTTTCGTTTGGGTTGGTGATCTGGTTTCTCTGGGGAAATCCAGAGAAAGCGAGCTCTGCCGTAGGAGTATCGAAGGCGGACGCCACCAAAAGCTCGAGAATGACGGTGAATTTGAACCGTTGATGCACGTATGCTCGATTGCAGCAACTTCAGGCTTTGCGCTTGCTTATGACCTAGCCTGCGGCTCGATCGGACTGTTTCAGTATTGAGGCTGTCCGCGAGATGGTCGGGCTACATTACGTCATCGATGGAAATCCTGCAGACCGGCTCGCCGGTGTAGGTGGTGACGGACACTGAGCAGTTTCTGCCGGCCAGCTCGGGTCTGGCCTCACGGATGGAGCGGGCCAGCCTGATTGCTTCTATCCGGGCGGCTGTCGCACCGGCGAGCTCGTGGGTGCCATGATCGGCGACAATGCGGGTATCGCAGAGTTTGAAGTGAAATTTCGGCATTGCTGATTGCTCTCCGGGACCTCCTCGGTGACGACCGTGAAGCGCACCAGTTGGGCGGGGCCGAATGTCGTGGAGATCGCGACATCGGCGGCGTCTCTGCCGCGTGCGATCAAGATGCGACCAATCCTTGGATGATTATGTCGCGCGTCGAATGTGTACCAGCGTCCACCAAGATAGACCTCGAACCAAGCACTGAAATCCATAGGCGCCGGATCGGGCGGCACCCCGATGTCGCCGAGATAACCCGTACAATATCTGGCCGGGATATTCACGCATCGGCACAGAGTCACCGCCAGATGGGCGAAGTCGCGGCAGACCCCAACGCGTTCCTCATGAGCTTCCGAGGCCGTCCGGTCGTTGCGCGCGAAGTGATAACCGAATTGGATGCGGTTGTGGACGTAATCGCAGACCGCCTCAACACGCGCCCAGCCGCCTTCGATGGCACCGAACATCGTCCAGGCAAGATCGGTGAGCTTTTCGGTATCGCAGTAGCGGCTGCCCAGCAGATAGACCAGCGTTTCGTCGGGAAGGTCCTGAAGCGCCACTTGGGGCGCGTTGAGGGCCTCGGCGTCCGGCCGCCCACTATCCTTGATCACGAATTCGTTGCGAATCTGGATCAGGCCGGCGGGCGCTACGAGCCGCGTGCAGATATTACCGAAGCCGTCTAGGTATTCCCTGGTTCGCACGCGGGGAAGAGTGCGAATAACATGATCCGTCAGAAGGTCTTTTCGGCGGGATGGATGGACACTCAGCATGAGTACCATCGGGAGGTCCTGACTGCATTGGAATGCAAGCTCGTAGCCGGCGCGAATCTTCAAGATGCGCTCTCCCTGTTCGTCAGCGTTGACGCTGAACTACAAGCGCCGCAGCTCCGTCGGGTTCCCTCCGAGACCCTCTCGCAAAGTGCCGAAACAGCAGGCAGATGGGGTTCGCTTGCGGAAGTGGAACTATCGGTGAAAAGAGGCCATATTGGGCGGGGACCGAGCGCGTGTGATGACCATCTACACCGTCCACCACAGCACAGTCTATCGCTACCACCGAGCGGTCAAACTAGGGCGCCACCAGCTCCTCTTCCGTCCCCGTGACAGTTTCGATCAGCGATTGCTCGACTGCCAACTGACAGTGCGGCCGGAGCCAGCTGAGATCCGTTGGATCCACGACGTGTTCGGCAACTGCCAGACCTTGATCGATTTCAATGCGTCGAGTGATGTCCTGGAATTCGATACGATAATTCGCCTCGAACACACGCCGGAGAACGCGCCGGACTTTCGGATCGAGGAATACGCCCGCCAGCATCCGTTCTCGTATGGTGACGACGAGTTGCCGGATCTCGTGCCGTACATGCGGCGCCATCATCCGAACGACCACGCGGTCGATGATTGGTTGTCGAAGTTCGTTGTGCGTGACGCGAGCCGGCCGACGGGCCACCTGTTGATGACGCTCAACGAGGCGATTGCCGAAGGCTTCTCCTATCTGCGCAGGACATCGCCGGGCACGCAGAGCCCTGCCGAGACGCTCGCGCTGCAGCAGGGGACGTGTCGCGATTTCGCCCTGCTGATGATGGAGGGGGCGCGCTCGCTTGGTTTCGCTGCGCGTTTCATTACAGGCTACGTATATGTGTCCGACCGAGACGGGCCGGAGCGACTTGGCGGCGGCTCGACGCACGCGTGGTGCTCGATCTACATTCCCGGCTCAGGCTGGGTCGAGTTCGACCCGACCAACGGTATCGTCGGAAATCGTGATCTGATCAGGGTCGGCGTTGCCCGGACGCCGCAGCAGGCCATTCCACTGTGGGGGACATATTGGGGTGAACCCGATGACGAAGTCGGAATGGAAGTTGCCGTGAATGTGAAGTCAGAAACAGGTGTGGCTAACTACAGCGCCGAGGAAACCTGTACGGATCCGCCCACAAAGACTTGAGGAGAGATGGCTGCGTGTGGCCCATCTGCGAAGCGCCTCGGCAGTCGGAAGTCCGCTCGTTGTGCCAGAGGGACCAGACTTGCTCAAACCTGAGTTATTCGGTGTTTGACCCATTGCAGTCATGGGTCACTAACACCTATTGCGGAGCAGCGATTGTTGCGCCGCGGCCCTACGATACTTCGTTGTCTTGGTCCGATAACTGTGATGAGATTGTGAGGTTAGGCGCAGCGCTGTTCCGACGCAGTCGACGGTGCCCTCTCCCTGAACCGGCATCACGGCGACGCGGGACACCGGGCAGTTCGTCTCGATGTCGGTACATTTTGTTTGACCCGGCAGGACGACCATGAGGTTTGCCTATATCCGAAGTGCCGTTGCAGCTCTCTCTCTGCTATCGGCTCAAGCGTCTGCACAAGAGCAGCCGCTGACGACAAGATGCGAATCGGCGCCGCTGATGGCTGCCTTTACCGTGTTCAGTGAGACCGGCCGCATGCCGCCGAACATGGCCAAGTTTGTTGGGGACGCGGCATTGAACAAGATCGAGCCCTACAAGGCTTTCGATAACGTCTACTATGTCGGCATCTGTTGGGTCTCTGCCTGGCTGATCACCTCGCCGAATGGCCACGTGCTGATCGACACGCTCTATGGGCCGTACACCAGCCAGTTGCTGGAAAACATTCGCACGCTGGGGTTCGAACCCAAGGACATCAAGCTGGTCGTTGTCACCCTCGGTCACGTCGACCATGCAGGCGGGATTGGCCAACTCAAATCGGAGCTGGCGCCTGGAACACGCTTTGCCATGACCAAAGAGGGTTGGCGCGAAGGTGCGGAAGAGTCACCGCATCCGCGGTGGCCGTGGATCATGATTGAGCCTGACATCGTGCTCACCGATGGTCAGACGGTCACCGGTGGCGACATTGCAGTTCAGGCGTTCGAGACACCTGGTCACACGATGGGCACCGCCTCATTCGCATTCGATGCACGTGATGGCGCCCGCACTTACCGCGCGTTCACGGTTGGCGGCCTTGGGCTCAATCGCATACGCGGGCCGGAGCAAGTGGAGGCATTCATCGCGAGTGTAAAACGTATCCGCACTCTCACGCAGGATGGTACACGCCCCGTGGAGTTGCATCTCACGACACATGGCTTCTCGACGGGTCTCACCGAAGCGAAAGATCTGCTGAAGACGCGCAAGCCTACTGATCCGCATCCTCTTGTAGACTTGCCAGGTTTCCGCAAGCAGCTCGACGATTTGCAAGCCGGCGCCGAGAAGCGGCTGGTTGTCGAGCGTCAGAAGGAAGCGAAGTGATGTCGATGCCGTGCGATTACAAGCCTTCAGGCATGGGGCGCCGTCACTGCCTTCCTATGCCTATGAAGTGATCGAGTAACCATCCTCAGCCAACGAACTCGTCGCAGATGCTCAGGGTCAGGAATTGGCCCTGAGCTGACTTACGCTCCTCGCCTGGCAATGTCCGCCTTCGGAAGCTGAGCGGAATAACATCGTGGAGCTGCCCAAGGTCAGCCTTTGACCCTGGCTGTATAAAAACGCGAAAGATCGAAACGCCGCTAGAATTACATTCTTCAGTTCGTTCCCTGAGTTGAATGCGCTTGCGAGGTTGACCGCTAAGACGGTGTTGAACGAATAACGTATTCTATCGCCGTCAGGCGCCCTGGTGTTTTCACACAGCCAAGACCCAAAGGAGACGTCTGACCACGCGATCGTGGCCAAACGTGCTCCTAATTTCGATCGTGGAAGAGATGTTAGCTTCTGAGTGCCGACAGCTGATCCGTGTCATAGCGTGCGCGAAGCTCAGCAATCGTTCCGGGGTCGGCCGCGCCGCCACGTGCTACAGTCTCGGCCAGCTCTTCGAAATAGCGCTCGTGGCCGGGCGGGGACACTGTCATGAGCACGCGTGCAATCTTGTCGGAGGCGTTACCGATGTTGTGCGGCACGCCCGGCGGCAGGAAAAGATAGGTGCCGGGCGTGGCGCGCACGCGTTCGTTGCCGACTTGCCAGTCGCACTCCCCTTCCAGCACATAGAATGTTTCCTCCTGCACGCGATGGACATGCAGCCCGGTGAAGAAGCCTGGTGGAATCGTCCACTCGAACATTGAGGTATGCCGGGTGTCATTGGCGGTGACCAGAAATGCCATGGGCTGGCCGGCGAACTTCACAGACTTCCCTTCACCAGGTCTTCGGATGATGGCTTGTCCACTCATATTGGCCCTCCAAGTTGGCGTGATCGGGTGCCGCAGGCTGCCTTTCCCTCATCCAAAGGTCGTGAAACATCTCCGAAATTGGTGCAAAATGTCTCCGAAATGACCCAACGGCTCCCACCAGGTACCTACAGATTTGGCTCTTTTGCACTCGACGCCGAGACGGGCGCGCTGTCTTGCGAGGGCGTGCCGAGCTTGCTGGGTCAGCGTGGGGCCGCGCTGCTGCGCCTCCTCCTGGAGCGCGCCGCGTCCCCCGTCAGCAAGGACGCGCTGATCGATGCTGCGTGGCCGGGACTCGCTGTCGAGGAGAGCAATCTCACCGTCCAGATCGCTGCGCTGCGCCGCGCGCTCGAGCCGGGCGGTGGGAGAGGTTGGATTGAGACGCTGCCGCGCCGTGGCTATCGCTATATCGGCCCGCCGGTGACGCGAATCGGCGCGAATGCCGACGAGGCCGATCACGCCGCGCTGCTGGTGCCGGAAAAGCCGTCGATCGCCGTGCTGCCATTCGAGCACTCCGGCGAAGCCGCCTGGTTCGCCGATGGCATGGTCGACGACATCATCACGGGGCTGTCGCGCATCCGGTGGCTGTTTGTCATCGCGCGCAATTCCAGTTTCGTCTGGCGTGGCCGCACTGCCGACGTGAAGCAGGTCGGTCGCGATCTCGGCGTACGCTATGTCCTGCAAGGCACCGTGCGGCGCGCAGACGACCGCGTCCGCATCAACGCACAGCTCGCCGATGCCGCCAGCGGCGCACAGATCTGGGCCGAGCGCTACGACCGCACTGTGGGCGACATTTTCGCTTTACAGGACGAGATCGCGCTAGCCGTGATGGGCGCGATAGAGCCAAGTCTACGACGCGCCGAGGTCGACCGCATCGGCCGCAAGCGGACCGACAGTCTCGACGCCTACGAACTCGTGCTGCGTGCGCAGCCGGATGTCGATTCAGGCATGCCCGATCGCGCCGCACTCGCGCTGCCACAGCTACAGCGCGCTCTGGCCTTCGATCCCGCATACGCGCTCGCTCATGGCCTTGCGGCGATGAGCTATCACAATCGTTTTTTACGCGCCGGGTTGAAGGAAGAGGATCGCCTCGCGTCAGTGCGCCACGCGCGCCTTGCCATCGAGCACGGGCGCGACGATGCGATGGCGCTAACCTTCGCTGGCTTCTCGCTTGGCATGGACGCCCATGATCGCCAGGCCGCTTTCGCCGCATTCGAGGCCGCGCTCGCCTTGAGTCCCTCGACCGCGCTCGCGTGGATCCTCGGCAGCGTTGTCGCGGGATGGGTTGGTGAGGCGGAGCGCGCAATCGATTGGAGCGAGCGCGGCTTGCGGTTGAGCCCGTTCGATCCATGGGCTTTTGCCGCCTACGATGCGCAGGCGCTCGGCCATTTCTGTCGCGATCGTCATGCGGAGGCTGCGCGCGCAGCCTACAAATCTAACCTCGCCAATCCCGCCCACAGCATTACGTGGGTGCAGCTCGCGGCTTCACTCGCTGCCCTCGGGCGGCTGAAGGAGGCGAGGGCGGCTGCGGCCTGCGTGCTGGAACTACAGCCGACCTTCCGCATCTCGGGCCAGTTCGCTGGGGTCGCCTGCGCGCCTGAACTGGCGGCGAAGCTTGGCAAAGCCCTGCGCGCAGCCGGGCTCCCGGAATGATGTGAAGCCTGATCAACAGGTCTGCTGATGGCCCGTGCCTGACCTTAGCTCAAAGCGCCGAGAGGTCTGCTTTCTAAAGGTGACCCGAACAGCGCCATACAAGCTGGCCAAGGCAGCCTGTGACCCAAGGCGGACCTTTTGCCGATCGCGATAGAAGCGGAGAGCAAGCATTAATTTGAATCTGGACAGGTCGATTCGAAACTGCGAGGGAAGGGGATTGATATTTAAAAAAATATAGAGGGTGAACGATGATCAGGATCATTCTTTCAGGCGTTGCCTCGCTTTTGTTCACGCAAGCAGCCATTGGTCAACAGTACGGTACCGCAAGTGAGGCGCGCGCCATGCTCGAAAGGGTTATTGCGGGCATAAAGGCTGACCCAGTCGCGACAATCGAGCAAATCAACAAAGGCGCCCCGACGTTCAGCGACAGGGATTTGTATCCGACCTGCGCGGGGCCAGACGGCAAGATGGTTGCCAATCCAAATCCCGCGCGCCTCGGTATTGTTCAGAAAGATAGCAAGGACGCTTCAGGCAAGCCGTATGGGGAAGAATTAGCCAAGGCCCAAGAGGGAGTTGTTTCAGAGGTCAGCTATCTATCGCCTCGTCCCGGGACTGACAAAACTCCCGAAGATCGCTTTCGTTACGAAAGTCGCGGGATACATTTGCCTTGTCGGGTACTCCCCCTAATTTTTGCCTCGCCGGATACAAGCCGCAACGTCCGCTTGATACCTTCTATCATGATGCCAAGCCCTGCGATGTCGCCTACTGGCCCGTGCCTGACCTTAGCTCAAAGCGCTTAGAGGTCTGCTTCCGGTAGGTGACCTGAACTGGGCGATGTGAGCGGGCCAAGGCAGCTTTTGGCCCGTTTGAGACCTCGCGATGGACGGCGAGGCTGTCCGCTGATCGGGGCAGACCGGAAATCATCGCGCGAGGACTAAACCGACGCGATTGACCCTGAACGGACCTCGACGCTCGATTAGACTTGCCCCGCCGCGCCACTAACCTCAAGCCGCAACGGTGTCGTCAACCCGACGGAACCATTGGCACGCAGAGCAATTCGACCCCCAGTGGCCCCTTTTGATTTGAGAATGCAAAGATGAGGAGGACAACATGCCGAACGGGTACTGGATCGGGCGCATCGATGTGATCAAACCCGAATACACCAAAGCCTACGGCCCCGCCCTCACGGCGGTGCTCCGCAAATACGACGCGAAATTCCGGGTGCGCGGCGGCACCTTCGAGGCGGTGGAGGGCAAGGCGCGCGAGCGCAACATCGTGATCGAGTTCAAGGACTACGAAACCGCGCTCGCCTGCTACCGCTCACCGGAATACACCAAGGCGAGGGCACTGCGCGCGGGCGCCGTGGACATCGATATCATCGTGATCGAAGGCTACGACGGCCCGCAGCCAACGGATTGAGCCCCGCTTTGGCGACGCGCACCACGCAGCCTGATATTTTGCCTCGTAGGTCGTTCGCACCGCCGAAGGTCTCATTCTGGCCCATCACGTCACTCAATGCGATGCAGCAGCATGTCTGGAGTTTGGGGTAGATCGGAAGTCGCTGGCAGAGCGCCAAACTGACGCGATTGACCCGAACCCGACGTTCGACCGGATGGCGAGCGCAGTAAAGACAGCCGCCGCCGAGAACAGACCGGTTTCGCCCAAACCTGCAACCTCACACCACCGGCATGTGCCCGGCGCGCTCCGCGAGAGCGGTCTCGTCCAATTCTGGAGGCAGGGTGAACTGAAGCACCGCGCCGCGAGGTTCATTGGCGGTCGCCCACAGCCGCCCGCCGTGAGCGGCGATGATCGAACGGCAAATGGCCAGGCCCATGCCCATGCCCTCCGGCTTGGTCGTGTAGAAGGCTTCGAACAGGCGGTCCGCATCGTTCGGGTCCAGCCCCATACCGGAATCGCGCACGGTGACGAGCACGCCGCCCGCGGCATCCGCCTCTGTGCTGATCAGCACCTCCCGTGCTCCCTCGTCGACGCCGCTCATGGCCTCGACCGCATTGAGGATCAGGTTGAGGATGACCTGTTGGAGTTGGACGCGGTCGCCGTCCACCGCCGGCAGGCCGGTCGCGAGCCCGGTTTGCAGCGAGACGCCATGCTTCAGAACCTCGCTGCGGGCCAGCGCGATGACCTCGAGGATGGCTTCATTGAGGTCGAACCGACCCCTGCGCGGCGGCGCCTTCTTGATAAGGGTGCGGATCCGGCCGATGACGTCGCCAGCTCGGTTGCCGTCATTAGCGATTTGGCCGAGGATCTCCCGGACCTGGTCCAGGTTGGGCGGCTGAGCGTTCAGCCAGTTCAAGGCGGCGTCTGCGTTGGTGACCACGGCGGCGATCGGTTGGTTCACCTCATGGGCGATCGAGGCCGTCAGTTGGCCCATCGTAGTGACGCGATTGACATGCGCGAGCTCAGCCTGCGCCGCTTGCAAGGCTTCGGAGGCCAGCGCATGTTCGGTGAGGTCGCGAACAATCGCGAGCGCGGCCTCGACCTGCTCCGAATGCAGCCGCAGCGGCCAATAGGACACGACCCGGTAACGGCGGCCGACCGGATAGGCAAACCATCCCGCGAAGCTGACGCCCTCTCCTGTGAGACAGCGGTCCAAATACGGTTTGACCTCCTGCTCAAAAAACTCGGTACCCAGCAGATCCCCAACGTGCTGCCCGACGAACCCGTCGGCCCGTATTTGCCAAATCCGCTCGTACACCGGGTTGACGCGCTGAAACCGGTAGTCTCGACCAATGACGGCGATTCCGTCAGGTGAACTCTCGAACACCTGCCCGGTCAGATCCTCCACCCGCTTGCGCTCGGTGATGTCGTTATTGGTCTCCAAGGTCGCGGCGGGATGGCCACGCGCGTCCCGTTGCAGAGACCACCTGCTCGCCACCATCGCCGGTGTGCCGTCTTTCTTCGTGTGGACGAGTTCACCTTGCCAGCGGCCCGTGCGGA
This sequence comes from Bradyrhizobium huanghuaihaiense, assembly GCF_025200885.1. NCBI lineage: Bacteria > Pseudomonadati > Pseudomonadota > Alphaproteobacteria > Hyphomicrobiales > Nitrobacteraceae > Bradyrhizobium > Bradyrhizobium huanghuaihaiense. The sequence goes on from NZ_CP104172.1 coordinate 2,505,204, forward strand.
GCAACCCCGCCGTGATCTCTTCAAGTGGCACGGGAAAGACCGTCTGCAGGAGCTGGTGAGTGACGTTACCGATGGCTTCCGCTTTCTTCCATCCATACAGTTCCTCGGCGCCACGATTCCAGTAAACGATGACGTCGTCCATATCGCGCACGAAGATGGTGTCGTGGGTGAGGTCGAGGAGGCTGGCCTGCTCGCGCAGCACCAGTTCTCTGAATTGGCCTTGTACGGCGATGAAACCGGCAACGCCGATCGTTACAAGGCTGATAAGTCTGTTTGCAACAGCGATGCTTAGCGATTGCTCGTGCGGCGACAGAACATGGCTTAGTACCGTCAGCGCCATGCATCCCAATGTCGCGAGTACAACACCACGCCACTGAAGAAACCTTGCCGCTGGCAGCACAACGCCGACGTACAGCACGCCGAAAGCGATCTCAGCGGGGGTAGCAGTGTCAGCGATGAAGATTCCAACCGCAATGGCGGCGCAAATAACCGGGAGAAAACGCGACGTCAATGTCGTCGCTGAACTTCCACTGGTTTGCACTTGCTGTGTCTGGGGGCTAAGCCGCGCCAGAGCGATGCGGACGCTTTCAGTGCCGCGACTGGGTCGGTCCCGTTCGTTCGGCCAATCGGGCATGCTGACGCTCCCACTCCAGAGCGATGGAGCAAAGCCGCTGGCTCGCACCGCCAGTCACCCATTTGCAAAGTCAGTCTGTCCCAATCTACCTTGCGGGTAAAGCGGCAGCAGCGGAGTGCTGGCGAGACAGAACAGCGCGGCGCAGGTCGAGAAGACTACCGGCGGGCGACCTTCGATGACCCGTTCTCCTGCTCGCCGTCCAGCGTGCCAAGTCTCGGCTGGGCGAACGTAAGCACGGTGCCGATAGGGGATACCCGCTCGACCGGTCGCAATTGGAGGTGAACCGGAAGACATCTGTCCGTTCCGAGCTTTACCGCTTGTGGCCCGGTTGCCGAAGTTCGCATGTTCCATCCGTAGGTCGGCTCGCTGGGATCAACCGGACATGGGTCGGCCCGAGCGTGATCGCAGCTTGTGACCCGAGATCGGCGAGCACAAGGTCGTGCGCTATTTGGTCGGTCCTCCCGGTGGTCAAATGAGGACATTAGATGGTGGACGTTTGCGTTTTGGGCCCATCGAAAAGCTTTCTTCAGGAATCGCTTGTGAGGGATCCGCACCCGCGCACGCAACAAGGCGGCGATGACGTCGTGTTCGATTTCTCCAAACGGGTACGGCACGCCGTCACGTCGGATGACGTTGGGGACGCTTCGCGGCCATGGACCCGTCCTAAAGTGCGGCTGGATGGCCTGCCATTTCAAGAGTTTGACGCAGAATGCGCTGTACGACTGCGAGCACATGGTATTCAATCCCTGGAACTGTCTGCCTGGGCACTGGCCGCTCGGCAGCGTCAACTGGATGCGGCTCGCGTTCTATCTTGCCTCACGGCAGGTACGGCGGAAAGTGAACTTGGTGGGTCATGAGCAGCGAGCCGAAGCCCGATCGTTTGGGCGGACTTCAGCGGACACAGGGGCCGCCGAATGTCGAGAATGAGGCTCCGCATGCCGAACGCCGCCAGCTCACCGTGACATTTATCGACATCGTCGGTTCGACACCCCTGAGCGAGCGGATCGATCCCGAGGAGTTCTTCGCGATTATCAGAACTTACCGCGATATCTGCGATGAGCAGATTCGCCGCTACGGCGGTCATATCGCTAGAATGATTGGTGACGGGTTGCTCGCATTTTTTGGCGTCCCGCAAGCCCATGAAAATGATCCTGAGCGCGCGGTCCGCGCCTCTCTGGCGATTGCCGCGGCGATCAAGGAACACAAGTTTCTGCTGTCGGACGGCAGCTTCGTTCGCCTGGGCGTGCGCATCGGGGTCAACACCGGGGTCGTCGTCGTCGGCAGCGTGCCCGGCGAGCCCCCCGATCGACGGGAAGTGTTCGGCAGTACGGCGCATGTCGCTGCCCGCCTGCAAGGACTCGCGAGTGAGAACGGTATCGTAGTCGGCTCGAGCACTTACGACCTGACCCGCAGAACCTTCAGCTATGCGCCGCTTGGCCGACAAGCTCTCAAGGGCGTGGAGGAGCCGGTCGAGGCTTGGCGTGCAGAGGCGCTTGGGTCAAACGAAAGCAGGTTCGACCGCGCGCGGAGGTCGCCTCTTGCCCCGATGATAAACCGAACCAGCGAAAGTGCGTTACTTGCCGAGATGTGGCAGCAGACTCTCGCCGGCTCGGGGCAAGTTGGCGTCATTTCCGGCGAGCCCGGCATCGGCAAGTCACGTTTGATCCGCCAGTTCCGCAGTTCGCTCGGTGCGTCTCCGCGTGATGTTCTGTCGCTGCAATGTTCGCCGTTCCACATCAACACGCCGCTTGCCCCGGAAATCGAGCGCCTCATACGTGCGACCGGCATCCACGAGACCGACAACGCGGAACTCGCGCTGGCAAAACTGCAATCGCTGTTGGCGAGCGCCGTCACCGATCTCAAGCAGGCGCTTCGTTACTACGGGGCGGTGCTGTCGATCCCCGCATGCGCGGGATACGAGCCCGCGGATTTCGGATCTCCCCTGGAGCGCGAGCGTGCGTTTCAGGTGTTCGTCGACGCTCTTGTCGCCGCCTCGCGCAAGCAGCCGATCCTCGGGATCGTCGAGGACGTCCAGTGGATGGACCCGACCACCATCGAACTGCTGGTACGCGTGATGGCTCGCTGTCCTGGCGAGCGGATCATGGTCCTGATCACGCATCGCGATGATTACAAGGCCGACTGGTTGTCAGGCACGGCAATTAGACGGGTCCCCCTCCAGAAGCTGGCAGCGCATGAATGCGAGCAGATGGTCGCAGCCGTCGCGGGCAGCGATTTCGTGCCGCGCCAGATCACCAGCCAGATCGTGGAAAGGACCGACGGCGTGCCACTCTTTGTCGAGGAGTTCACGCGGGCCGTCGTCGATGCCGGTGCGGTCCCGCTGGCCGCCGAAAGCCCTGCGCCGAAGTTGCCGGAACCCCTGGTGCCGTCAAGTATTCACGATTCCCTGATGGAGCGCCTTGATCGTCTCGGTCCTGCCAAGCGCGTCGCCCAGATCGCCTCCGTTTTCGGAAGGCGTTTCGACTATGGAGGCATTTTCAACGTGTTTCCGGATAAGAGCCAAACGCTGCCACAGGCGTTGCGAGCTCTCGAGAGAGCGGGGATCGTGTATCGCAGCAAGGAACCTCAAGGCGAGGTCTTCACGTTCAAACATGCGATGATACAGGAAGTCGCCTACTCCTCGTTGCTCATGGAGGAAAGGCGTGAACTCCATGCGCGCGTGGCATCGTGGCTGCTCCAGGAAGCCTCCATTGAAGAAAGCGGCCAGCCGGCGGTATTGGGCTATCATTATGCGCGCGCAGGCAACATTCCGGAGGCGATCGAGGCCTGGCTCCAGGCTGGCAAATCCGCGCTGCGCAGATCCGCCACCAAGGAAGCCGTGGCTCACCTTCGCGAAGGCCTCTCGCTGATATCCAAGATGCCGGCGTCGCCGCGGCGCTTCGAGGCTGAAATCGGACTGCAATCCAATCTGGCGATGGCGTACACGGCCAACGCCGGATGGTCCGACCCGAACGTCTATGGCCCCTACAGTCGTGCACTCGAGCTTTGCGCGAGCCATGGCACCATTCGCGAGAAGGCGACGGTGCTGTGGGGAAGTACCATAGCCAAGCTGGTCAACTGCGAGCTCACCAAGGGCCTCGAACACGCGGAAAATTTCGTCCGGCGGGCAGAAGAGTGGCGCAACGACGAAGCCGCCCTCATGGCCTACACCGCCGCCGTGATCGCCAATTTCTTCCTCGGTCGTTTGCAGCAGGCGAGTGAGCTCGCGGCTCTGGTCAGCGCTCGCTACAATCCGCGCGAGCACGGCAAGCTGGTCCAGATCTATCAGCATGATCCATTGATTGTATCGCTCGTCTATTCCGGACACATTGAATGGCTGTTGGGCCGGCCCGGCCGGGCCAGAGAGTGCTGCGTGACGGCGCGGCAGCTCGCGAACGAGATCGGACATCCGTTCATGGTGGCTTTTGCCTCCATTCTCGGCGTCGCCGATCACTGGTATGAAGGTGACCTTCCGGAGAACCTTGCCAGCGTGAAGCGCGGTCTGAAGGTCGCTGACGAGTATGGCTATCCGATGTACCGGGTCATCGGTCCATTGTGGGCAACCGCAGCGTTGGCGGCACGAGGCCCCGCGCCGGACGTGCTCGAGCAGCTATGCGGCCTGCTCGATAAGCTGCCCGCCGAGAACCGGTGCATCCAGATGCCGCTCTATCGAATTCTGCTTGCCACGGAATTCGGACGGATCGGGCAGATGGATAGGGCTCGAAACTTCGCTGCCTCGGCTGAGGCCCTGGTGAAGCAAACCGGAGAGCGCTGGGCTGCTCCCGAGATTTACCGGATCCACGGCTCGCTGCTGTGTTGCGATCCATCGCGGGACGACCGGGCCGCCATGCGCTTGTTCAAGCGCTCGCTTGCCTCTGCCAGGAAGCTCGGGGCGGTCGGTTGGGAATTGCGCACGGCGATCAGCATCGCGCGCCTGGTCAGCGCAGGCGAGAGCGCATCCGGACGCGCTGAGGCACGAGACCTGCTAATATCGACTCGGGCGAAATTCGCATCCGCGGAAACTTCCCGCGATCTGCGCGAGGCTGATGATCTGGTGAGAGTGTTGAACTAGTGTTGGCGCCTGAGATCGGATCGTTGGAGCCGGTGATGCGCGGAGCCTGGAGGCCAAGATTCAACCAATCGCAGGACATAGCCTCGAACTTGGCGCCGACGCACAAAGTTAGCCGAATGAAGCGCCGCGCAATTCGAATCGAATTGCAAGGTTCGTCTCCCGATGGTACTCGCGCGCACTGATAAAGTGATCGGCCGAGTGCGTATCTTGTTGCGCTGCATGAGTCCGGATGTGGCCCGTCGCGGACCTACGCATCGTGTCGACCGACGTCTGCTTCTGAGAGATAAGCTGACGGGCTGCGAGATGGCCGCCACCTCGCATTTTGACCCGGAGCGGTCATCTGTGGTCGCGGGCAAGGCGAACCATTGGTGCGTCGGCGTGCGTGTGGTTTGATCGCAAACGCCATCAGTCTATGTGCCCTCATCGTTCGATTATGCTTGCGCGCCTTGGCCTCGGTGCAAATTTGGTCAGAATGGTTGCGCCGGATCACGATCCTCCGCGGCCACAAGAGATTCTGTTTGCGCTTGAACCTTTGACTTTAAAGCAGGAAATACTTTATGGGGTCGCCTCTTACGAAGCGGGCCGGACTGACTGATACTGAACAATTTTCTGATCATCCATACGCACCTCGCGCAAGAGAGGTTGCTATGGGCGTAGTTTTTGATCAGGGCGCCGATTGCTGCGTACTACATCATTGTTCGACGGGCGGGCATCATACTCGGTGACGGGCGTGGTGGCTTCTTTGGTGTGAATGGGTTCACAACGGCGTCGCCAAGCGAATGCTATGCTTCCGGCCATTCAACTGCTGACTGATTGTTTTGAAGAGGGTCTCTATTCCGAACAGCCTCTAGGAGAGGGTCATGTTCAAACAATTCCTTTTGGTCGCGGCAATTGCCTCCCTCACGTTAGCGACATCCTCGAGAGCCCATTGCGAATATGCTTTGGAGCGCAGCGGGTCCACCGGGTCGCGTTCGGCTTCGTTGCATTCTGATGCAACTCAACCTACGGAAGTTTTATTGGATGACGTTGTGGCTTGGCTCTCATCAAATTTTGACCTGCCTGCCATCAAAGAACGTCCCGCTATTGAATTTGCGTCGAGGATGGAGCTTGCGAGGTTGCGTGCCAGGGACCTTGCTTCTTCGCAAGGCTTCATAGGAAACGATGGGCAATTAGCTCAGCGCGAGGTTGTCGCACTCTACGACAACCACACGAGAACGATCCTGCTTCCTGACGATTGGGGTGGGACTTCGCCGACGGACCAATCGGTCCTGGTACACGAAATGGTCCATCACCTTCAGAATCTAGGTGAGCTCAAATTTGATTGCCTACAGGCGCGAGAGAAGACGGCCTACCTGGCTCAAGCTAAATGGCTAGAGCGGTTCGGACTGAGCTTGGAGAAAGAGTTCGACGTCGACATGTTCACAGTGCTGATTTCTTCAGCATGCATGTATTGATTGTGAGCGGTCTATTTTGGTCGCTGTTCGACGATTGCCTTTCCGAAGGAGCGCAAAGCCGAGATCTCGTATGCACGAACAAGATTTCAGCGGATTTGACTGATGACCAAACTCTTGGTGGTCCTTGCATTTGCGTTGGCGATCCTGGCGATGGCTCAGGGGCAGCAGAATCAGTTTGTACCGCTGCCAACAGGACCACTGCCGGCCGCGCTTATTCCCTGAGCTCGCTGAGGGTGACGCATTCACCCAACTGGCCGGTGGCGCACAGGTCGGCTCATGGCCCGAATGCGAAGTTCGGGCGCACTCTGAGATGGTCCGCTTTTCGGTGTAGACCGGAAAGTGACAGGTCGACCTCCCAAATGGCGCTGTTGACCCAACTGAGACATCGCGCCTGACGAGTGGCTGAAGGCGGGAAGCTACTTCTTATTCGCGGAGCAAGGGGCAAGGTGCTATGCTGCAACGCAGAACCTGACGTGTTCTTTTGAGGGGACACATGCACCGGCGAAAGTTCATCACGCTTGTTGGCAGCACGGCAGCGATATGGCCGCTTGCCACATTTGCGCAACGGCGCGTGGAGCGGACTTACCAGGTGGGATATCTCTCAATAGCGTCCCGAGAGCAGACGCTCGACCTTATCCACGCGTTTGAAGAAGGCCTGAGAGGTCTCGGCTACCGCCGAGGCGAAAATGTCGTCATTGAATATCGTTTCGCTAAGGGGGAGATCGAACAACTGCCCGCGCTTGCTGCGGACCTTGTTCGTCGCGGCGTGGATGTCATTATCGTTGCCGGGGTCACTCCAGTTGTCGTTGCGGCCATGAAAGCGACCACAACCATCCCGATCGTCACGACCGTTGTTGTTGAACCAGTTCGGGCCGGGCTTATTGCCAGCCTTGCGCGCCCTGGTGGAAATGTCACGGGGCTCACGGCAGACACGGGCGACGAGATTGTGGGTAAGCGGTTTGAGCTGCTGAAGGAAGCACTGCCGAACCTTTCGCGTGTCGGTGTTCTTTGGAACCCGGACGTTGCACTCAATCGGAACCGATTGATTCCGATGAGTCAGACGGCTCAGTCCCTCGGACTGACGATTGTCCCGGTCGAAGCCCGTAAGTCAGATGAATTTGACCAAGCATTTGCGACGATGAGTAAAGAGGGAGTGCAGGGGTTCATCGTGCAGGGAGACAGCGTGCTGTACAACTATCGTGGTCAGATCGCGGAAGCGGCTATAAGGACCAGGCTGCCGGGCACCTCCGGTCAGAAAGAGTTCGCTGACGCCGGTTTCCTGTTGACCTACGGTGCTGATCTTCAGGACCTTTGGCGCCGGGCCGCTATTTATGTCGACAAGATTTTCAAAGGTGCGAAGCCCGCCGATTTGCCGGTCGAACAGCCCATCAAATTCGAACTGGTGATAAATCTCAAGACTGCAAAGATCCTGGGCTTGGTCGTTCCTCCATCGTTGCTCGCCCGCGCTGATGAGGTGATCGAATAATTGGCCCGACAATTGCTGCGCTGCATGAGTCGGGAATTGGCCCGTTGCTGTCGAGGAGGAAGCTAAGGTTGAGTTCGGCTTTTTGAGGTAGATCGGACTCCGGCCAGACCAACCGTTCAGGGCGAGTTTGACCCACCGCCGACTTTGGCGTTGAGCCGATTTGCTCCGGGTGCTATCTTTCGGCGACATCATTCCCGTTAGGACTGATGGTTCAGGCTTACGGACTGCCGCCCGCCATTTGGAAGTTGGACTACTTTGGCCATAGGCCCCCGCCTCCGGACTTATTTCAAAGTCGGCCGCAGAAATGTTCTTTGGACTCATTTATCTCCGTTCTTCCCATTGACTCGGAGGCGAGCTTTTTTCCGTCCAACGTTTTAGAAAAGCTATTTGCCATGTCTACTTTCAGAAGCCGAGCCCGGTGCGCGGCACATAATGACCATTCAAGGCGAGTTTGCCCCTACGTTTTCGCTTCCGCACTCTGGGCGGTCTGCGTCATTCCCTTTGCGAGCGCCGCGTCCGCTCAATGCGCAGCCCGCGATGTGTTGCAGAACCAGCTGAAGCTCAAGCCGCGCTCGGACCCAGCGTCGCAACAGACTATCAAGTCCGGGCGCGACGTTGCGACATGGAAGACGGTCACAATAGGTACCTTCGCTGACTTTCTTGCGTTGCGTAACGAGCTCGATAGCAAGGGTTGCAATGTCGGTGGTCAGGCCGCTGAAATCCTTGCTCGGCCGACGTTCATCGTTAGCTCTCGGAAGACAAATGTGGAACTTGTCGATCTATCGCCTGCGCAGCTTGGGTTCACGTCCGATACCGTGAGCCTGGCTAGCGTTTACGCACGGGCCCAGCAGCTCGGCCTTGAACTTGCTGCGGCCGAAGTCGGCCCGCAATTGCGTATCCAATATTTCGACCAGCCTGTCGGCGAATTCCTCATCATAGGAATGGCCCCGATCAAGACATGGAGCGGCGAGCCGATTATTCTGAATGTCGCAAATGGCGGCGCCGGATTGATACTCATCGGCCAGGATGGTCGATCCGAAGCGGAGATACCTCTGACATCTCGTTTTATTTTCGCCCGATCCTATCAACCGGCAGCTAGCAGCGAGGTCATCGGATCAATAGCAGGAGCATTTCTGCCGCAGTGAACGGACTGACGTGCGTTTGCGTCGATTGTCAGCTCATGGCCCATCAGCGAGGTTGCGTTCCCACGGAGGTCCGCTCGTTGAGCCAGAGCGGACCAGATTTGCTCAACCTGAGTCCTCCGCATTTTGACCCGGAGCCGGTGTTCCGAGGCAGGCCGCCTCATGCCACCGCTGAGAGATTCCTTGCAGCCGACTTGGCTAGGGAGCTGCGATGCTCGTATGCAGAACTAGCTGCTGGGACCTGGGGTCGGGTTCTTCGGCTCGGAGTTGGCAGTGATCTCTCGAAGTATTACTCTAGCGGCCTGGAGATCCGGTGTTCCAAAGCCCTCAGTGAACTGGCCATAGAGCGGACTGAGCAGATCGTGAGCCTCGCCGCGCAGGCGCCGTTCTATCCAAAGTCGTGCAAGGCATGTGGTTGCGCGCAACTCCCAGAGCTTGGCGCCTTGCTGGCGCGCGGTTGCAGCCGCATGTTCGAACCGTGCTTCCGCGGCGGTCGGATCTTGCCTTGGCAGCCGCAGCATCAGCTCGCCCATCATCCGATGGAGCTCGGCCTCGAACCACCGCTCGCCGGTTTTTTTCACTCGGTCGAGCGCTTCGGTAATGAGATCCAAGCCCTCGTTCACAGCGCCCGACCGGCCGTGGACCTCGGCCAGCAGGCTTCGGAAATAGGGCACCAGGAAACCCGCTCCGGTGGCCTGCCACATCGCAAGCCCCTCTCGGATCTGCACGATGCCAGCCCCAAAATCCCCAACCTCGCCCAGCGTCCAGCCACGAATGATGATGCCGGCTCCGAGGAAGTGTGGGGAATCCTGTTCGGCTGCAAGTGCGATCAGCGCATTCGCCCGATATCGGGCCTCGTCTATGTCGTGGCGGAGCTGCGACAGGGTGCAGCCGTAAAGCAGGGCATAGCCGAGGGTATTGCGATGAGACAACTCCTTCGCGGCTGTCAATGCCTGTTCGCTCCTCGCCTGCGCCTGCTCGGGATAGCCGAGGGCGAACAGTCCCCAAGACAGAACGGACAGTCCTGCCACGCGCGGATCCTGCGCGAACAGGAAGGCGAGCGACCGATGCGCGTAGGGATCGTAGAGAGCGAGCGTCCGCTCCAGATGGTCGCGAGCAGCCGCTAACTCGCCGCGAAGCAATTCAGCGGTTCCGACGATGCGGTTGCCAATGGTTTCGGCGGCCACGTCGTTCTGTTCCTGGGCACGGCGGAGTAAGTCCTCGCCTGCCGTCCGACCGGCCTCGAGCTCCGCCCTCACGACGTGAAAAACCCATTCCCCATAGAGCACAGGAAAGAGCCGCGACGTGTCGCCAAGGCGCTCGCACAAGTCTCGGGCGCGTGCGTTGGCCTGCCCGACCTCCGGTGCCGCCCACCCCTTCGCAGCCATCAGCGCGACACCGAGGGCAACTTCCAGTTCGAGTTCCCGCCGCCATCGTGGGGCGTCGTCGGGGAGTGCAGGAACCAGGTCGAGCCCTTTGGTCAATTGCGTGATCGCCTCTGCTGTGGCCGAGCGCGCGATCTCTGCTTGTCCCGCCTTCAACCAATAGTCGATCGCCGGTGCAATCAGCCCGGCCTCTGCGAAATGATGAGCCAGAAGCTCCGGCTGTGTCTGCACCGTCTCCGAAAAATGCTGCTCGAGCGCCGCGGCGATCCGGGCGTGCAAGCGCTGCCGCTTCGGGCGCACCAGGGTCGCATAGGCAGCGTCCTGCACAAGTGCATGCTTGAAGCTGTAGGTCGCCTGAGGCGGCATCCCGCGCCGGAATACCAGGCCGGAGCCGACGAGGTCATCCAATGCCGCCTGCAATTCGCTCTCCGACAACTGCGCCGTCGTCGCGAGCAGTTCGTGAGAGAATTCCCGGCCAATAGCGGCCGCGACCTGGGCCACCTCACGAGCCGGGGCGAGCCGGTCGAGCCGGGCCAACAGCGACTCCTGGAGGGTGGTTGGGATCGCCATGGGCGGGAGCGGCCCCACGAGCGCGTAATGGTCGCCTTCATCGCGGAGCAGATTGGTCTCTAGCACAGCGCGAGTCAGTTCCTCGACGAACAGCGGCACACCGTCTGTCTTCGCGACGATCTGGTCGAGCACCGCAGGAGGCAGCGCCTTCCCGCCGCTCAGCCGCGCAACGATGGCCGCGCCCTGCCGGCGGCTCAACCGGCTGAGGGTCAGCGCGGAGACGTGGGCATAGCGCATCCAGGGCGGCGCGAACTCGGGCCGGAAGGTGATGAGGACGAGCACGGGCGCGCTTTGCACCCGGTCTACCAGGAGATCGAGCAGCTCGAGTAAGGTCGGATCTGCCCAGTGCACATCCTCATACAGGGCGAGGACGGGCCGGCGCCTTGCCAGGCCCAACACCTGATCGACCAGCGCCTCAAGCGTCCGCTCCTTCTGCCGATGCGGGCTCATGTCGAGCGGCGGGTAGCGTGCATCCGTCTCGAGTGACAGCAATGACGCGATCAGAGGCGCGACCTTGGTGACATCATCGGTCGATAGGGCAAGCAACGCCTCGAGCTTATCGAGACGCGCTGCGAGGGGATCGTCCGCAACAAAGCCCGCCGCCCGCTCCAACAGGCCGATTACCGGATAAAGCGGGCTTGTCTGATGGTGCGGTGAGCAATAGTGCCCCAAGGGCGTATGTGGCTCATTTTCAAGCCGCCCGCGCAGCGCGCGCAGAAGGCGTGATTTGCCGATGCCAGGCTCGCCCGCCAGCAGCACCACCTGACCCTCCGCCTCTTTGGCTCGCTCCCAGTGCTCGAGCAGGAGACCAATCTCGTGCTCTCGACCGACGAGCGGTGTTAGGTCTGCACCGTGCAAGGCCTCGAACCGGCTCTCGGCGGTGCCTTCTCCGACCACCCGCCATGCCCGGACCGGAACGGGAAATCCCTTCAATATCTGCAGCCCGAGCTCGGCGAGTTCAAACAGCCCGCCAACGAGCTCCCGGGTGCGAGCGGAGATTCACGACCGTGCCCGGCTCGGCCAGGGTTTGCAGCCGGGCCGCGAGGTTCGGCGTATCGCCGACCACCGTCTCCTCGCGTGCCGCGCCTTCGCCGATCAACTCGCCGACAACCACCGGGCCGGTCGCGATGCCTATTCGGGCCGCCAGCCTCTCACCATGCGCCGATCTTAGGCCGTGCATCGCAGCAACCGCGGCCAGCCCGGCCCGCACCGCGCGTTCGGCTTCATCCTCGTGGGCGCGCGGGTAGCCGAAATAGGCCAGCACACCGTCGCCCATGTACTTCGCCACATGCCCTTCGAACCGCGCGATCGCGGCCGCCACTGCGCTCTGATAGGCACGTAGGAGTTCGGCCATTTCCTCCGGATCTAGCCGGGCCGCGAGTGCAGTCGAGTCGACCAGATCGACAAACATCACCGTGAGCTGACGGCGCTCGGCCTCCGGTGCAGGCGCGGACTTTTCGGAGACAGCGGTAGGTGCGGCCGTAACAGGGGTGGTCGCCGACATAGAGCCGGCGCGCAGGGCAGCAATGGCGGCGAGCAGCTTGCGGCGATGGCCTATAGAGGCGACGCCGAGTCCAACCAGATCCTCGGCCGTGAGGTCCATGAGGATCTCGGCGTCAATGTCGTTCTCCCGGAACGCCTGTTCGTACTGTCCCAGTCCCAGACCACACAGCCAGGCCCCGACGTCCATGGGCTCCTCCCGGCTCTAGGTACTCCAGTCTATCTCAAGATGGCGTGCGCTGGGCGCGGTGAAACGTCACGAGTTGATCGCGGAGGAAGGGCAGCTTTTGGGCCCTTAGCTGACTTTCGCTCTCGGCCTCGCACTGTCTGCTTTGGAGAGTTGCGCGGAATAGCGTCGTGGAGCTGCCTAAGGCAGCCATTTACCCGAAGCAGACGTCGCGGTTGTAGTAGCGTGCGACATCAATTCTCTCAATCGCTGCGCGCCCTGGCGACCTAGCGGCTCTCGAGCGCATCAATATTCAACGAATTTCGCTGGCCTGACGCGGAATGGGGTGCGACACTCGCGCCGTGCGGATTTGTCACGCAATAGGCCAGCATGGCTGACATCCCGACCACTCGCTATGTCAAAAGTGACGACGTCCATATTGCCTATCAGGTGATTGGTGACGGTCCGCGCGACCTGCTGTTCGTCCCGGGCTTTGTCTCCAATCTTGAAGCGCTCTGGCAGTCGCCGGGCGCTAGATCCGCGAGCCTTGCTGGCCATACCGGAAAGGCCGCCGTCGAGTTCGAGAAGGAGCAGAAGCGCCAAGCGGCGCAGCGCCGGCGGCAAGAGGCCGCTCGCGAAAAGGAGCGGGAGCGGCGCGAGAAGGCCACGGCGAAAGCGCAGTGCCCTCAACGCGGCCGAGCGGAGGCACGCGGACAGGGCGCAGTCTATCAGGTTCGGGATCGAGGCTCTCGAGAAGCAGGCGCAGGCCGAGGACGAGCGGTGGGACAAAGGAAAGGGAGCGGCTCCGGGCGGCTCTCAGGAAAGCCCGAGAATAGGTCCGATGCTCTCGTTAACGACCGCGATTCCTTGCGAAAAAAATGTCCGCGGGTCTTGAAACTTTTCCCTGGCTTCCAAATTTTTTCGGCGTCGTCGTACGACGATCGGGATGCCGTTCGGGTCCCGCCACTGAGACGGGCACCGGTCGTGTCCGGTGCCGCTCGTAACCATTTTGCTCCCAGGAGGATCTGGCTATGCGCACTGTTGATTTTTCGCCCCTCTTCCGGTCGGCCATCGGCTTTGACCGTCTTTTCGATCTCGCCGAAGCCGCCCAGCGCGCGGGCGAGGAGACCTATCCCCCCTACAATATCGAGCGTCTCGACGAGAACCGCTTCCAGATCTCGGTCGCGCTCGCCGGCTTCAGCCCTGACGAGGTCGTCCTGACGGTCGAGCAGAACGTCCTGACGCTCGAAGGCCACAAGAGCGAGAAGGACGGCAAGACCTTCTTGCATCGCGGCATCTCGGCCCGCAACTTCAAGCGGCAGTTCACGCTCGCCGACCACGTCGAGGTCAAGGGCGCCAGCTTCGAGAATGGCCTGCTGGTCATCGACCTGCAGCGGGAAATCCCCGAAGCGATGAAGCCGCGTCGCATTGCGATCAACGGCGCCGGGCCGAATAACGTGGCGCAGATCGAATCCAAGGCGGCCTGAGGCCATCCTACAGAACAGCGACCAAACCGCGCGGGCCTTCCCGCGCGGCTCTCCCTCAATTCGTCTTGGAAATGGAGGAAGCCATGCGGCCGACGACCGCTCTTCACGACAACGTTGTCGATCTCAACGCCATCATCCATCCCGGTACGGTTTTCGAACATCCGCGGGACGTGGTCTCCCATCCGACCCTCAGCCTGTCTGAGAAACGCGCTATCCTGGCTTCGTGGGCATCGGACGCTTCTGCGATCGCATCGTGCCCGTCACTGCGGGCGCCCGAGGGACTGAAGGCGACGGTCAGGATCGACGAGATTCTTGAGGCGCTTTGCGCGCTGGACGAACGCCCCCGGAATCCTCCCGGCGGAAAGCCAATGCGGTTGCGCTCGGTCGAGCGGGCAGCGGCCTAGGTGACGGTGAGGGAGCGACGAAGATGCTCGATGAGAACTTTGCCCGCATCCGGGCTCATCGCAACAACATTCACCGCTATCGCAGCCTACTTGCGACGCAGCTGTCGGACCTCGAGCGACAGTTCATCGAACGGCGCCTATCGGAGGAGAGCTCGGCCCTGGAGGCGTTGACGTCCCAGACCTTTCCCATAGCGCTTACCATGCCCCCGAGGCCAGTCTCGCCCGCAACGATGGGAGCTGCGCCATGACGGACCTGCGGGACATGCTGATCCGCGGCAGCGAAAAGGTCATCGCCCATTACCGGCTGCTGCTTAGCGGCGCCAAGACAGAGAGGGAGCGAGAACTCTATCTGAGCCGGATCGAGCGCGAGCAGCGGATGATGGACCAGATTCAGGACGGCCTGCCGGGACGGTTCGCGGCATGAACTTCGAGGCCGATGAGGAGCGCTACGCCGGCTACGACATCGTATTGAAACAGCGCGGGCGCGGCCGTTGGAAGTGGACCGTCTGCGCGGCCGGTGGAGAAGCCGTGATGTCTGGGTCGGAATGCAGTCGCGCGGCCGCAAGGTACAAGGCGGAGCGCGTGCTGTTTCTTCTCCTTTGCGCAAATGCGTCCCGGGCCGCGTCCGCAACGGGACGTCATATAGACGGACTGTAGGAACTGTGCACGTCGCTGGTCGGTTATCCCAGCTGAGGACTAGTTCGCTGGGAAGCATCTTGATGAGGAGGACTACAATGGAAGACGAACGAAAGTCATCGAAAGCGGGGGAACGGGCCGCTGAAGGCTTGCGTAAAGCAGCTTCCAACGAGGAAGCAAAAAACGAGAGCAAGACGGGGCACGATCTAGCTAAGGGCGTTGATCGTTTCGAAGAGCGCTCTAAGAGCTCCGATGGAAAAAGCGCAGTCGAGAAACAAAAAACCTAAATCCACCCGCAGACGCGTCGCGGCTTCCGGCAAAAGACGCAGCGGACGCTATTCCGCTCACGTAGAGGTTTCGCGCGCCGTGTCTTCGCCTCAGGCACGGCGGGATGCCATCGCAACCGCTTTGGTGCTGGCTTCCAAGCGCCAAAATAGAGGAACTGTCCACTCTTAAACAAGTTACAAAGCCGCCGAAAGAAGAATGAGAGGTCGTGTGCGCGGTAGCGCCCGGCATTCTCTTATATCGCATTGTTCGGCAGCACTTGAACAGAGAGAGGCGACAATGAAAGCACCACTTCTTCTTGCTGGCGCATTAATCATCGGATGCACCGGCCCAGCACTGGCCGATGAGTACTATGTCGTGCAAGGTCCGAGCCGCCAATGCACGGTTACCACCACACGCCCGGCGGACAAGGAGGTCGTAACACAGATCGGTCCGATGGCTTTCAAGAGCCGCGTGGAAGCCGAAGATCGCATCAAGCAGACCAAAGTCTGCGAGGAAGGGACAGTCGGTAGTAGCAGCAGCACGACCGTTATCAAAGAGAAGTAAGTAATCAACAGCTCGTTCCCGACCGAGTTGGCGTCGAGAAAAGTCGCGCCCATTTTCTGGCGGCGCGACTTTTTGTGTTTTCCAGACCAACTGACCAGCGGGGTTCATTCCGGCGGCCTTTACCGAATTACAATCGCGTGAGCAGGTGCGGGGATGCTAAATCCAACGCCGCTGCGATCACTGCAAAGAAGAGTTCGCGCCAGAAGAGCTAACCGTTCTTGCGCCGCCGGCCGGGGACGGTGGTTGAACAAGTCCGGGCGATCCGCCGCAATTAAAGGAAACACCTTGTTCAATTCTGGCTCGCTGGGTCGGTGACGAAACACGATCACGCCCGCTGGATCAATCTTCTTACCCAACAGCGGGTCGTTGAATTCCATGTGCTCCGCTCTATCTCGGCTTTGGCCGCCTCACTGATCGCCGATCTACTCAACTTCGACCACCAACTCTCTTGTGGGCCGCAAGCTACGCACGTAATAGCCCTGCTGCTGAACTGCCGATTTGATCTCTTCGCTCACCTTTAGAATTCTTCTTCTGCTCTTGCGCCACCTCTTGCCGGAGTAAGCTGCCGGGATCGGCGAGCCTAATTCTAAAACGAGCAGGTTAGTCGTCCCGTTGCGATAGACGTCAAACACGTTTCCCCCGCGATCTATTAATTGAACCAAGAATGAAATGCGCTTTGGTCGCATCAATGGACCAGCCTAGGACCTAGGATGGTCGCGCACGTTGCAGCCTCGCAACAACATATGTTGCTTGTGAATTGCGGGGAAAATGACCCCTTATTGACACGATCTACTCAGGTTTCTGTTTGGATGTTGTTCGCATGTCACGCCAACGCACCAACTCTGCTCTTGATCAATACGAGCTTGCGGTCGATGAGATCGTCGCAGCTTGTAATGGTGATTGGCGCGGCGCACTGAGAGCGCTGATGCTGCTGAATGAGCGGTTGGAGCTGAGATTGGAGCAGATGAGTGAGGTTCATCCTCCTCATCAGAGGCTGCATTAGCGGAAATAGACGCTGGCATCCGGCCTGAACGATTGAAGAAGCATCAATTGTCCACTCGATGCTCGAAGTTCACTTCGCCTTAGAGGGCGTGGTGGCATAGGCGCGCAGCTCGTTCACAACTCTATCGGATATCGGACGCTCACTTACGGGTATCTTGCCTGATAGACGATAGACACCCTCCCTTAGCCTTAGCAGTCCGTACAGGTCGCTGATTTTCCGCAAAAGGTCCTCAGCCGTGTCGGCCCACAGCTCGGCTTGAGCTCGATCACGAAAGATGACCCTGTATGCGTAACCGATTTCATCTCGGAGCTGGAACAGTTGAACAGTGTAAGCGGCATCGACCCGATCGTACACTTCGGCGGGTAGTTCTGAAGAGCCGAAAATGACCGAGCTAGTTACAATCACATCGCGGAAGTCACCCGTCTCACTTTCCGGGAACATCTGAAGAAAGCGAAGCACCAAGTTGACCCGGCTGCCAACCCAAAGGGTATCGTAAGCAAACTCAGCGCTCCGCTCCCCGAGCATCCGTAGAATCTCTGGCTTGTCCTCCGTAATGAAGCCATGCAGGCCCTTGGGGAAGTACTCCAGAATGACATCCCGCACATCAGGCCTGCGCAATGCCGCGATGTCGCGCTTATCAAATCGCTGTGCGAGATAGTCGAAGAGGATAAGCTGCACCTCCAGTCGGTCCAGGATATGAGGTTGAGCGCTGGACAGGGCGGTGCTTAACAAGCGCAGCTGGCTCTTATACCGGAACCTCTCAACCCATTCGAGAATCCGATGCCGCAGCCGCGTGCGCATACTGGCTTGCTGCTCGTCATCCAATTGAATCGCGTTGAGGACCGCTGCCCGAAATCTGGAAATCCAGTACCGAGAGTGTACCGGATAATCACTGAAAATGTCCTCGAAATCCTTGAGTACCTGCTTCTCAGCGTCCAAGTGGCGTTGTTTTTGGTAGTGACGCGTTCTGCTCCTGGAGATTATTTCGCGTAGCTCAGCAATAACGCCTTCGGTCGAGCTGGCTTCTCCAAAATGCTCGTCGAACTCACTCAGGGACACGCTTCCGCGCAACAGGCCGGGCTTATTGTCGATCCAGTATGGAATAGGACAGGCGTCCCCTATCTGCACAGGAGCTGCTTGAGCCTCTCTCGTTATAGAATAGTCGATGGGATATTCATCAGGCCTGACCGGAACGAAATCCGTGATCCGCAACTCGTAGTCCGTTTCAGCGACATATGTTTCGTTGCTGTTGCTGAATCCGAAGAGTGCGATACCGATGCCATCGGCAGCCTCGGTCAGTCGCACAGCGCCGAGCATTTTTGCCGAAGAGACACGCACTAAATATGCCCGTTCGCTTTGAGGACTTTCGCGACGCTATCGTAAATCGCGTAATAGAAGTGGTCGCTGCGCAGTGGGTAAAACGGGTAGTATTCGATTTGGCAGCCGAATGAATTTAGCTTCGCGACAATTTCTGGAGCACGTTTAAACTCCTCTGGAAGGATCACGCCCAGCAAATCGCCGCCCTCAATTTCGACGTCTCCCTCGATTTGCAACTCAATGGTGGATTTACGGTCGTCGCTGTCAATCGTGCGTGGCTGGGCGTACATCTGAGCGAGCGAGAGAATTTGCAAATGCATTGGTGTGAGAACGTGGCGCATTTCGAGGTCTTCTGGCTTCACCCCCACAGCGTTGAAGTAATTTGTGTTCGAGCCATAGAAAGTGGAAATCAGCTTGGTGACTAGCGCTGAATTAGGGGCCAAGTCGTAGTCAGCGATGTCAAAGCTAAGAATATGGCTTGGCAGTTTGGAGTTGGCGAATGCCCCGCTGTCAAACGGAAAAATCCGCTTCGATTGTAAAGCAGTGTGGAATTTGACAACGAAGACCATCGGCAGCTGCCAATAGTACGGGTTGGGCTCCGCCAATTTTGCCTTGTAAGCGGGCCGTCCAACGAAGAAGTAACAGAGGTCCTCGCCCTTGAACACGTTGCAGGGTGTGGCCTTGAGCTTGCCCTGATTGAGAATGCTAAAAATTCGCGAACTTTCCGTCGTATGGATTAGCGGCAGCTGATCAAGGTCAGGAACATTGAGAGCGCTTAAGAAATCTCTGAGCTTTACAGGTCTGAGGTCGTCCGACATCGCGAATCGTCCATGTGGTCGAAAGTTCACGATTCCGCAGCTTTGACGGGAAGGCAAACGGATGCGCAGCTATGCGCGTGAGGATTCCTGAGATTCCTCTAATTCTAAGTGGTGCCGGAATTGCTAAGCGGCGGGCTCAACCGGCTGAAGCCACATCCAATGGTTGGCCGAAACCGGTAGCGGCCAGTGCCCCGTCGTCGCCGAACCGGCGACGATCCCCACGTAAATTTTTGAGGAACATCGGATCGGGGACACAACGGGGGACACAACCCGATCATGGCATTGATTTCACATCGCTTTTCCTCACCAAGCACTCCCTGCGCGGGGGAATGCAAGCAAAGGCACCTAAGGGATCTGATTGAGATCCCAATAGGCGACGCATTCAGGCCGCGAGGCTCGGCTCGTTCTTTTCTGGACTGATGGCGAGAGGCACAGGCGCGCCGACGATCCGCCGCAACTCGGCTGCCAGGCCGTCCAGCACCGCGCGCTTCTCCTTCATACGCTTGGAATGGTTGTAGACCTTTCCGGTGACGGTCGGCACGACAACCTCGGACTTTTTGCTGGGGGCGTGATCGAGGCACTTCGCGATCCATGCATCGTCGAAGCCGAGATCGCCCGCCAAGGTGGCCGCCGTCCGGCGTAGGTCGTGCGGCGTGAACGGCTTGAGGCCAAGCAATTCGCAAAGACCGGCGGTCTTGGTTTTATCCTTGTTCTTCTCGTGCTTGGTGCCGCGCAGTGCATCGGCCATCGCCTTGCGGTGGATCGGCTGGCCTTTGTACATGGCGCTTTCAAAGACAAACTGCTGATCATCCGAGGCGAGCGCCTCCTTGATGATCTCGACCGCCAGATCAGACAACGGCTGCTGGACCACCCGCCGCTTCTTGACCCGCTTAAGGGGGACATCAAAGCGGGGATGCTCGCCGTCGAGGTCGAACAGCTCATCCCGGCGTGCGCCGAGCAGTTCACGCGACCGCAGCATTGTGACCAGCTCGAACTTGAGCGCCAGCCGCGTCCGGCGGTCATAGGGGAGGTCGTCGCGGTCGAGGCCGTGCCAGAAGATCCTGATCTCGCCCTCGGACAGGACGCGTGTGCGGGGATGCTCGGGGTCGAGCTTCGGCAGATTGACGCAGGGGCTAGCCGTCACGTAGTCGCGGCCGGCTTCGGCTGCCCAATTGAACAGGCCCGAGGCTGCCTTGCGCATATGGCGGGCGTTGCTGACCGAAGGTTTGCCGAACTTGCCCGCGACGATGTCATTCGAGAGCGTTGCGATGTCGTGCTTGGTGACCTCCGTCGCCAGCTTCTTGCCGAGGCCGGGGCGGAGGAAGCGGCTGAGATGGCTGGCAGTATTCTCCCAGCTTTCCAACCGGGGGCGCATCTCACCGTCGGGCTTCTTGACGGGCGTTTTCATCCACTTGATGCGCTCGTCGATGATCTCGGCGACGGTCTTGCCGCGTTTCACCTTCGCGGTCTTCTGGTCGCGGAAGGTCTCGGCGAGGGCATCGCCGCCCGTGGCCTTGAGGCCGTAGACCTTGCTGCGGGCGTCCTCGACCGTGAAGGTCTCCGGATTGTAGACGCCGAGCCAGCCGGTGCGCTGCTTGCCGGTCTGCCTGTCGGTGAACTTGAATGAGAAAGTCGCGACGCCCGCCGTCGTGATGCTGACGTACAGACCGGGGCATTTGCGGTCGTAAAACTTGGTCCGTTTGGGGACGCGCTTCTCGCACAGGCGGTCAGTCAGGATGACGCTGCTATTGCGGCCCCGCTTGCCGGCTGGGGAGGGGGCAGTGGTAGTATCCATGTGGTTTCGGCTCCTAAGGCTTGGGACCAAAGGGCCCGGCTTTGGGGCTTTCAGTTTGTCGTGCGGACGCTGAAAGGCTTAGGGCCGGGCCCTTATTTTGGTGAAGCCCGCTGAAACAGCCCGCATCAGGGTAGTCGAAAAGCGCTGGTTTTGAAGGGTTTTCTTAGTTTCGGCGTGTTTCACCGAATGCCAAAATATAGACGTGTGGTCCTGGCCGTCGTTGCTACGGTCAAGCCTTTGCGGAGATGTGCGCGAGCCCAACCGGGTCAACGGCATCGTCAATTCGCGAGGTGAGGGAGGCCAGAGGGAAAGTTCGGCTCCCGGGAGAGCGCGGCATAAGCCGTCCGACCACTGCGCAGGGAAGGCCGAGTGATTGGCTACACCTGTATGCTGCTGTGCGGTTTCTCTGCGCACCATTCGCGCAGCAGACCGCGGGTGCCGGTCGGCACCCGGCCTTCCCTGCGCCCTCTTTCTTTGAGGGGCGAGGAATGAAGCAAAGCTCGGGCGAAATGCGCCGCGAGGCTGCGACGGTGTGTCTGCGATCAGGATGCGAGTTGGAGAATGGCGCCATTGCCCCTTGCTCCGTCATTGCGAGCGCAGCGAAGCAATCCAGACTGCTTCCGCGGAGGGATTCTGGATTGCTTCGCTGCGCTCAAAATGACGAAGTTGAAGCAGTGCGCAAATGTCTCCCCAATGTCGTCCCGGCGAAGGCCGGGACCCATAACCACAGGGAGTAGTTTGGCGAAGACTGCTGGTTCGGTACGCCGACTGTTCGCAATCGATAGATCACGCGGTATGGGTCCCGGCCTTCGCCGGGACGACACTGAGTGTGTGGGTGGCGGCCGGCCTTACACTTCCCGTCGGCTCAAGAACGCCAGTCGCTCGAACAGATGCACGTCCTGCTCGTTCTTCAGCAGCGCGCCGTGCAGCGGCGGGATCAGCTTTCGCGGATCCCGTTCCCTCAACTGCTCGACGCTCATGTCCTCGTTGAGCAGCAGCTTGAGCCAGTCGAGCAGCTCGGAGGTGGACGGCTTCTTCTTCAGGCCGGGCACCTCGCGCACCTCGAAGAAGATGCGCAGCGCTTCCTCGACCAGGCGCTTCTTGATGCCGGGGAAGTGGACGTCGACGATGCGGCCCATCGTGTCGGCGTCGGGGAACTTGATGTAGTGGAAGAAGCAGCGGCGGAGAAAAGCGTCCGGCAGCTCCTTCTCGTTGTTGGAGGTGATCATCATGATCGGGCGCTGCTTGGCCTTGATCGTCTCGCCGGTCTCGTAGACATGGAATTCCATGCGGTCGAGCTCGAGCAGCAGGTCGTTCGGGAATTCGATGTCGGCCTTGTCGATCTCGTCGATCAGCAGCACCGGGCGCTGCTCGGCCGTGAAGGCCTCCCACAGCTTGCCGCGCTTGATGTAGTTCCTGATGTCGGACACGCGGGCATCGCCGAGTTGGCTGTCGCGCAGGCGCGACACCGCGTCATATTCGTAGAGGCCCTGCTGCGCCTTGGTGGTGGACTTGATGTGCCAGGTCAGCAGCGGCGCGTTCAGCGCCTTCGCCACTTCCTCCGCCAGCACCGTCTTGCCGGTGCCGGGCTCGCCCTTGATGAGGAGCGGGCGCTCCAGCACGATCGAGGCATTGACCGCGACCTTGAGATCGTCGGTCGCAACATAGTCCTTGGTGCCGGTAAATTTCATCGCGGGTCCTTGTTGGTCGTCGTCCCAGGCATTGCCAATTTCATTGCCTTGGTCACGACAAGCGAACGGCCGCTCGCGGCGGCCGTTCCTGGTTCGGTCAGGCTTTCAGACCCGTTTTATCAGCG
Source organism: Bradyrhizobium huanghuaihaiense (assembly GCF_025200885.1). Lineage (NCBI taxonomy): Bacteria > Pseudomonadati > Pseudomonadota > Alphaproteobacteria > Hyphomicrobiales > Nitrobacteraceae > Bradyrhizobium > Bradyrhizobium huanghuaihaiense. The sequence continues at coordinate 2,527,717 of NZ_CP104172.1, forward strand.
AAAGGATGACCAGCACAATCACCGCGCCGATGGTGGCGTCCACGATGGCGCCGACCGTGCCCGTTGCCAGCTGGATGTGCAGCTGAGGCAGAATCCAGCCCGCCACCAGCGCGCCGATGATGCCGACGACGATGTTGCCGATCAGCCCAAATCCCGCCCCGTGGACAATCTTGCCGGCCAGCCAGCCGGCAATCGCGCCGATGATGAGCGCTGCGAGAATTCCCATTGCAAACGTCCCCAAAACAACCCCTTGAGGCGGTCAATTCTAGAGCAAAAAGCCTGCCGGTCCAGCGCAGAGCGCCGGTCTCCGCCCCTTGACGTTCGCCCCCCGACGGGCAATCTGTCACCCATGTTCCTGCAATTCTTCACCTCTCTGCGCGACGCGCAGGTCCCCGTGACGCTGCGCGAATACCTCACGCTGATGGAGGCGCTCGACGCCGACCTGTCGGACTATTCGGTCGAGAATTTCTACTATCTGTCGCGCACCTCGCTGGTGAAGGACGAGCGCAATCTCGACAAGTTCGATCGCGTCTTCGGCACGGTGTTCAAGGGGCTGGAAAGCCTGCTCGATGCCATGGAGAAGGCGGAGATCCCGGAGGAGTGGCTGAAGAAGCTCGCCGAAAAATACCTCAGCGAGGAAGAGAAGAAGCAGATCGAGGCCATGGGCTGGGACAAGCTCATGGAGACGCTGAAGAAGCGCCTCGAGGAGCAGAAGGGCCGCCACCAGGGCGGAAGCAAGTGGATCGGCACGGCCGGGACCTCGCCGTTCGGCGCGCACGGCTACAATCCCGAGGGCGTCCGCATCGGGCAGGAGAAGAACCGCAACAACCGCGCCGTGAAGGTGTGGGACAAGCGCGAGTTCAAGGATCTCGACGGCAATGTCGAGCTCGGCATCCGCAACATCAAGGTGGCGCTGCGCCGCCTGCGCAAATTCGCGCGCACCGGCGCGCCCGACGAACTCGATCTCGACACCACCATCCGCGAGACCGCCAATCACGGCTATCTCGACGTGCACATGCGCCCGGAGCGGCGCAATGCGGTGAAGCTGCTGGTGTTCTTCGACATCGGCGGCTCCATGGATTCGCATATCGAGCAGGTCGAGGAGCTATTCTCGGCGGCGAAGAGCGAGTTCAAGCACATGGAGTATTTCTACTTCCACAACTGCCTCTATGAAGGCGTCTGGAAGCAGAACAAGCGCCGCTTCACCGACCGCACGCCGACCTGGGACGTGCTGCACAAATACCCGCACGACTACAAGGTCGTGTTCGTCGGCGATGCCTCGATGTCGCCTTACGAGATCATGGTGCCCGGCGGCTCGGTCGAGCACGTCAACGAGGAGCCCGGCTCGATCTGGCTCGACCGCATCATCCGCACCTATCCGCATGCGGTGTGGCTGAACCCGGTCGCTCAGAAGCACTGGGACTATTCGGAATCGACCACCATCATCAAACGCATCTTCGCCAACCGGATGTATCCGATCACGATCGAGGGGCTGGAGAGTGCGATGAAGGAATTGACGCACTAGCGTTGCTGTCATTCCGGGGCGCGACGAAGTCGCGAGCCCGGAATCCATCGGGCCGCAGCACGCGTAGATCAATGGATTCCGGGCTCGCGCTACGCGCGCCCCGGAATGACAACGAGAGGGAGAACCATATGCCCCAGACCATCACACGCGGCATCAAGGCGCTGATCGACGAGGCCAATGCCGAGATCGAGACGCTCACCGCCAAGGACGCCATCGAGATCTCCAAGAATGGCGACGTCGTCATCGTCGATATCCGCGATCCCCGCGAGATCGAGCGCGACGGCCGCATCCCCGGCGCCTTCGCCTGCACCCGCGGCATGCTCGAATTCTGGATCGATCCGCAGAGCCCCTACGCCAAGCCGATCTTCCAGGAGGACAAGAAGTTCGTGTTCCACTGCGCCGGGGGCCTGCGCTCCGCGCTCGCCGCCAAGACCGCGCAGGACATGGGCCTCAAGCCCGTCGCCCACATCGCCGGCGGCTACGCCGCCTGGCGCGATGCCGGCGGCCCGACCGAGCAGTGGGAGCCGAAGAAGAAGGGCTAACTCTCCCCCTTCGTCATTCCGGGGCGCGCGAAGCGCGAGCCCGGAATCCATTCATCCACCAACTCAGCCGCACGATGGATTCTCAGATGCGCAAGTGCGCATCAAAGCTCGTGCTGCGCACGCCCCGGAATGACAAGAAAGACCTCGCATGACCGCCACCGACCCCCTCGTCTCCACCGAATGGCTCGCCGCCCACATGGGCGAGGCCAACGTCAAGCTCCTCGACGCCAGCTTCAAGCTGCCGGGCGTGCTGCCGCTGCCGAAGGATGACTACCTCGCCGCGCACCTTCCTGGCGCTGTGTTCTTTGACGTCGACGCGGTGTCGGATCATTCCAACCCGCTGCCGCACATGTATCCGAGCGCCGAGCAGTTCGGTCGCGACGGCGGTGGTCTCGGCATCGGAAATAGCGACACCGTCGTGCTCTACGATGCCGGCGGCTGGGTCGCAGCGCCCCGTGCGTGGTGGATGTTCCTGGCCTTCGGCCATAGCAATGTGCGCATCCTCAATGGCGGCCTGAAGAAGTGGCGTGCGGAAGGACGCCCGGTCGAGAGCGGCGAGGTGAAGCCGAAGCCGCAAAGCTTCAAGGCGAGCTATGATCCGAAGCGCGTGCGCACCATGCAGCAGCTGATCGCCAACGTCGAAACCCGCGCCGAGCAGGTGATCGATGCGCGCGCCGCCGATCGTTTCGAGGGCCGTGCGCCCGAGCCGCGGCCGGGCATCCGCTCCGGCCACATCCCCGGCGCCCGCAACGTGCCCTACAACCTCCTGTTCGACGCCGCGACCGGCGAGATGAAGCCGCTCGACGACTTGCGCGCCGCCTTCACCGGCGCCGGCGTCAAGCTCGATGCGCCGATCGTGACGAGCTGCGGCTCCGGCGTGTCCGCGGGCGTGCTCACGCTCGCGCTCTATCGTCTGGGGATCACCGATACCGCGCTGTACGACGGCTCATGGTCGGAATGGGGCCAGGAGAAGGGCCCGCCGATCGCGACCGGGCCGGCGTGAGCTACTGGCGCGTCCTCGTGGCCGTCGTCGTCGCGAAAGTCTGCTGCGGCTGCCCGAAGGGATCGAGCTGTTGCCGCAACTGCTGAGGCGGCGGACGCCGCACCACGACGCGATGCCGCTTCTTCGCCTTGGGCTTGGTCGCCTTGCTCTCTGGCTTGCTGGCGTCGGCCTTGACGTCGGCCTTGGCCTTCGCCGGCGCATCCTTCGAGGCCGTGGTCGCGGGATCGTTCAGTGCGGCCAGTTTGGCCGGGGCAACGTCGACCGCAGGGGAGGCTGGAGCGGCATCGGGATCAGCCGGCGCCGGTACGCTGGCGGTCGCGGCAGGCTTCGCCTCGGGAACGGATGCCGTGGTATCGGCGGGCGTGAGCGTGTCTGTCGCGGCGGGCGCTGCGGCTTCCGTCGTGGTCTCGGCCTTGGCCGGCTCGGTGGCGGGGATGTCAGCCGCGGGTGCGGCGACCTGTGGTGCCACCGCTTCGGCCTCGCTGGCCACCGGGGCCGGCTGTTCGGGCTCCTGGACCGGCAATCCGATGGTCGGCACCTGGTCGCGCAGCGTCGGCGCGGGCTCGGCCGGCTCCGGCTCCGCGCGCAAGGCTGCGAGCACCGGCTGGACCGGCTCGGACGCTTGCGCGAACACCTGCTCCTGCGGGCCGTTCCGCCAGGAGGGGTTGCTGACATACTGCTCATGGGTCGCCCGCAGCAGCGCGGCGGCCCCTAGGCCGAACACCAGGATGGAGGTTGACAGCACGATCGCGGCAAACAGGAAGCGAAAGCCGGGAAGCATCGGACGGGTTACGAATTTCCGCCCCGGCGGGTGGCGACCGGGACCCAAGAGCCATCTGAACGCGGTGACGGTACTGCTTGCCGCGTTCGCCACGCGGGGATCGGAGCTCAAAGCGGAGGCGAATCAGGCTGATTCGAACATACCGCAACGATTCCGGCCCATTCCCTAAAAATCGGGGCCGAAGCTCCGGCAATTGACGGCGCAACACGATTTCCGCCCCGTGATGCAACGGGGCAACGGTAATCTTGCGGATCACAATTCGGCAAATCCGGCGCAAACCGGCCTGATATGTCTTGAATGTGCCGCTATCTTCGGTCATCTGGCCGTTAACGGTCCTGATGGGGCCCCGGGGCTATACAAGAGCGATGATGATCAAACATTTTCTGACGATATGCGCTGCCGCAACAGTCGCTGCGGCGGGAACCTCGCTCGTGCAGGCTCAAAGCTATCCGGTCCAGCAGGCGCCGGGTTATGGCGCCCCGGCCGAGTATCGGCCCGGTGACCGCACGCCGAACTTCGACGCGCTGGAAGATGACGACGACGCGATGCCGCAGGCCGCGTTGCCGCCGCCCGGCCCGGGTGGTCCGATCACCTCGCCCAACGATCCGCGCTACGGCCGCCCTGCAGGTCCCCCGGTCTATTCGGCGGCCCCGCCGCAGGGGCCGGTGATGTCGCCGGACGATCCCCGTTATGGCCGTCCGGCCGGCGCTCCGCCGGTCTATTCGGCTGCCCCGCCGCAGGGACCGGTGATGTCGCCGGATGATCCCCGCTACGGCCGCCCCGCCGGTCCGCCGCCGGTGATCTATGCCGACCGTCCGGCCCAGGCACCCACGGGTGACGGCTTGCGTCCGCCGGAAGCAGTCGGTGGTCCCGCCGCGACCGGAACGGTCCAGGCCGGGCAGGCGCCCGTCGGCGCCGATGGCCGGCCGATGACGATCGCCTCGCTGCCGCCCGAGGAGCAGCCTGATGCTGCGCCGGCGCAGTTGCCGCAGAACCTGCGCCGCCAGGAGGTCTCGTTCCAGACCAAGGAGCCGGCCGGCACGCTCGTGGTCGATACGCCCAACACCTACCTCTATTACGTGCTCGGAGGCGGTCGCGCGATCCGCTACGGCGTCCGCGTCGGCCGCGACGGCTTTACCTGGACCGGCGTGCAGAAGATCACCCGCAAGGCGGAGTGGCCGGATTGGCATCCGCCGACCGAGATGATCGAGCGTCAGCCGTATCTGCCGCGCTTCATGGCCGGCGGCCCCGGCAACCCGCTCGGCGCCCGCGCGATGTATCTCGGCTCGACCGTCTACCGCATCCACGGCACCAACCAGCCCTCGACGATTGGCAAGTTCGTCTCGTCCGGCTGTATCGGCATGCTGAACGAGGACGTCTCGGACCTGTTCGATCGCGTCAAGGTCGGCACCCGCGTGGTCGTGATGCCGGGCGGCCCGCCGCCGGGAACGGCGACGGCGTCCGCAGCGCCCGCACCGGCTCCGATGTCCGCCCAGGCCGGCCCGGTCCCCGGCACGCAGCCGACGGTGGTGCCGCCGCTGCCCGCGCCGGTCACCGTGCGCTGAGCGCTTCGAACGAGATCAAACTGCGAAGGGCGTGCCGTCGGCGCGCCCTTTTCGTTTCAGGCCAGCTTGCGCGGCAGCTCGCCGCCCTTGGTGAAGGCGTCGATCGCCTCGACCATCTGGCCGTAATGGATGCGCAACCCGTCCTCGGTCGCGTAGCCGAGATGCGGGGTCAGCACGAGGTTGTCGAGCTTGCGGAAGGGATGGTCGACCGGGAGCGGCTCGATTGAGAATACGTCGATGCCGGCGCCCGCGATCTTCCGCTGCTGCAAGGCTTCCAGCAGCGCCTGCTCGTCCACGATCGGCCCGCGCGCGGTGTTGACGAGGAAGGCCGTCGGCTTCATCCGCGCAAGATCGGCGCGGCCGACGAGGCCACGCGAGCGCTCGCTCAGCACCACATGGATGGTGACGATGTCGGCCTTCGCGAACAGCTCCTCCTTGGTGGCATAGCCGACGCCTGCCGCCGCGCACTTCTCCGGCGTGAGGTTCGGGCTCCAGGCAATCACGTTCATGCCGAATGCCTTGGCGATGCCCGCCATCTTGGTGCCGAGCTTGCCGAGCCCGATGATGCCGAGCGTCATCCCCTCGATCTCGACTCCGGCAAAGGTCTGCCAGGCTTCGCCCGCATGCATGCGCGCGTTCTCGCGGCCGATGCCGCGGGTCAGCTCCAGGATCAGCCCCATGGCGAGCGGGGCGGTGGGATCGCGCGAATATTGCGTGCCGCCGATGACGACGCCCTTGGCCTTCGCGGCCTCCATGTCGATCGAGGCGTTGCGCATGCCCGATGTCAGCAGCAGCTTCAGCTTCGGCAGGTTATCGAAGAGGCTCTTGGGAAACGCCGTGCGCTCGCGCATCGCGCAGATGATCTCGAAATCGGCCAGCGCACTGGCAGCCGCCTGCTCCGAGGCGAAGGGATGGCTGAACACGGTGACGTCGACGCGGTCGGACAATTTCGGCCAGTCGGCGACGTCGAGTGCGAGATTGAAATAGTCGTCGAGAATTGCGCAGCGCAGCCGGCTCATCAGCGTTCATCCATGGCGAGAGGTGACGGCGCCGGGCGGGAAGCGCCATCGTCGGAACCGGGCCATGGTTGCGCGCAATCAGCCTCGTGCGCAAGCAGCCTGCGTCTTCAAAAATCCGATAGGCAAGGGAGCTTTAGAGGTCCCGGGGCTTCAGCCGGATCGGCGCATCCATGCCATGCTTGGCGCGCCAGGCGGGGCCGGGGCCGCGCATGTAATGCAGTTCGGGCCGGTAGGGGTTAAAGGCAGTGGTGAAGAAGCGCTTCCAGAAGGCCTTGATCTCCGAGGCGAAGCCGGAGACGTGCCCGGCTTCTGCCGGAACGGGAAGGGAATGGGTCTCGATCAGAGCCATGATGCGGCCTCGCTGTGCTCCCCGTTCGTTCTGACGGGCGGCGCTGTTTCCGCGCGAAACCGAGCTTTGGCCTGCTTTATTAAAAAATGGTTTCAATTGTCCGGATCTGCGTCCGGATGGTGTCCGTCCCGTATTCATCCGTGGTGAACGGAGGGAAAACGTTGCCCTTTGGGGGCGGGATCGTTACATCGGCGGCAAGCAAATTTCCTCAAATCGAAGGTTTCACGGGACCGATGGCGCGCCAGTTCATCTATTTCATGCAGGGCCTGACCAAGAGCTACCCGACCCGGAAGGTGCTCGATAACATCCATCTGAGCTTCTACCCGGACGCCAAGATCGGCGTGCTCGGTGTCAACGGCTCGGGTAAGTCGACGCTGCTCAAGATCATGGCCGGCCTCGACAAGGAGTACAACGGCGAGGCCTGGGTCGCGCAGGGCGCCCGCGTCGGCTATCTCGAGCAGGAGCCGCATCTCGATCCCGCGCTCAGCGTGCGCGAGAACGTCATGCTGGGCGTCGCCAAGCAGAAGGCCATCCTCGATCGCTACAATGAGCTGGCGATGAACTATTCCGAGGAGACCGCCGACGAGATGACCAAGCTGCAGGACGAGATCGAGGCCCAGGGCCTCTGGGATCTCGACAGCAAGGTCGACCAGGCCATGGACGCGCTGCGCTGCCCGCCCGACGACGCCGATGTGAAAAAGCTCTCGGGCGGTGAGCGCCGCCGCGTCGCGCTGTGCCGGCTGCTGCTCGACCAGCCCGAACTCCTGCTGCTCGACGAGCCGACCAACCATCTCGATGCCGAGTCGGTGTCGTGGCTGGAAGGCCATCTGCGCACCTATCCGGGCGCGATCCTGATCGTGACCCATGATCGATACTTTCTCGACAACGTCACGAGCTGGATTCTCGAGCTCGATCGCGGCAAGGGCATTCCGTACGAGGGCAACTACTCGTCCTGGCTGGTGCAGAAGCAGAAGCGGCTGGAGCAGGAGGGACGCGAGGACGCCGCGCATCAGAAGACGATCGCCCGCGAGCAGGAATGGGTCGCGTCCTCGCCCAAGGCGCGCCAGGCCAAGTCCAAGGCGCGCTATCAGCGTTACGAGGAACTGCTCAAGCAGGCCAGCGAGAAGCAGACCCAGACCGCGCAGATCATCATTCCCGTCGCCGAGCGGCTCGGCGCCAACGTGGTCGATTTCGAAGCCCTCAGCAAGGGCTATGGCGATCGCCTCCTGATCGACGATCTCACCTTCAAGCTGCCGCCCGGCGGCATTGTCGGCGTGATCGGCGCTAACGGCGCCGGCAAGACCACGCTGTTCAAGATGATCACCAAGCAGGAAACGCCTGACAAGGGCACGATCACGGTCGGCGAGACCGTGCATCTCGGCTATGTCGACCAGTCGCGCGACGCGCTCGACGGCAACAAGAACGTTTGGGAGGAGATCTCCGGCGGCAACGAGCTGATCCTGCTCGGCAAGAAGGAGGTGAACTCGCGCGGCTATTGCTCGTCCTTCAACTTCAAGGGTGCCGACCAGCAGAAGAAGGTCGGCGCGCTCTCCGGCGGTGAACGCAACCGCGTGCATCTTGCAAAAATGCTGAAGTCCGGCGCCAACGTGCTGCTGCTCGACGAGCCGACCAACGATCTCGACGTCGACACGCTGCGCGCGCTCGAAGAGGCGCTGGAGGATTTCGCCGGCTGCGCCGTCATCATCAGCCACGATCGCTGGTTCCTCGACCGCATCGCGACCCACATCCTGGCCTTCGAGGGCGACAGCCATGTCGAATGGTTCGAAGGCAATTTCCAGGACTACGAAAAGGACAAGATGCGCCGGCTCGGCCAGGACAGCATCATCCCGCACCGCGTGAAGTACAAGAAGCTGACGCGGTGATGACGGCATGATGCGGCGGGCGCTCATCGCTGCGGTGATCGTCGTCACCTGCGGCTGGTCGTCCGCCCGCGCCGCCGACGCGGCCTTCACGCAGTTCATCGCCTCGCTCTGGCCGGAGGCGCAGGCCGCCGGCGTCTCGCGCGCCACGTTCGACGAGCAGACGCGCGGGCTCGAGCCCGACTACAAGCTGCCCGATCTGATCCTGCCGGGACGGCCCGCGACCGGCGCGCCGTCGCAGGCCGAGTTCGTGCAGGTGCCGGCCGACTACGTCAAGGACGCCTCGATCGCGCGGCTTGCGGGCGAGGGACAGCGGCTCCTGCAAAAGTATCGTCCGGCGCTGACCGAGATCGAGAAGAGCTCCGGCGTACCCGCGACCGTCATGCTCGCGATCTGGGGACGCGAGACCGACTACGGCCGCTATACGCTGCCCTATGATCTGGTTCGTGTGTTGGCGACGCAGGCCTATGTCGGTCGGCGCAAGGACACCTATCGCAACGAGTTCATCCTGGCGCTGAAGATCCTCGGCGAAGGCGTGGTGACGCGCAAGGACATGCGCTCGTCCTGGGCGGGCGCCACCGGACTCACGCAGTTCCTGCCGTCGGAGTATTATAAGCACGGCGTCGATTTCGACCGCGATGGTCGCATCGACATCTGGCATTCGGTGCCGGACGCGCTCGCTTCCGCCGCGCAGCAGCTCGTCAACAAGGGCTGGCAGAGCGGCGTGCGCTGGGCCTACGAGGTGCAGGCGCCGGCGAAGGTCGATTGCACGACGGGCGTGCCCGAGGTGACGAAGCCGATCGGCCAGTGGCTGCGTGAAGGCTTCGTGCCGGTGCGCGGGCAAAAGCTCAGCGCCGCAGAGCAGGCGCAGCCGGCCTCGCTGCTTCAGCCCGAAGGCATCTATGGTCCGTCGTTCCTCACGACGAAGAACTATTTCGTCATCAAGGAATACAATTTCTCCGATCTCTACGTGCTGTTCGTCGGCCATCTCAGCGATCGCATGACGAGCCCGCTGCCGTTCGCGACGCCCTGGTCGGCCTCGAAGCAATTGCGCACCAAGGATGTCGAGACCATGCAGCGCGGGCTCACCCGCGTCGGGCTCTACAAGGACAAGATCGACGGCAAGGCCGGCATGCAGACGCGTGCCGCGCTCGGCGCCTATCAGAAGTCGGCGGGACTCAAGGTCGATTGCTGGCCGAGTGAAGAGGTGCTGCGCTCGATCCAGGCGGCGCGCTAACGCATGATCCGGAAAAGTGCGAAGCGGTTTTCCGGAAAGATCATGCGCAAACAACAACCTGAAGCGCGATGACGATTCATCCAAATCTCATCGCGCTTTAGCGTCTCACCAAAGAAAAAGCCCGGCCGATGCTCTCGGCCGGGCTTCTTGATCGCGGCGCGCATGCGCCAGCCGATCAGATCAGTAGCAGACGCGAACCGGGCGGCTGACCCAGCCGTAGCCGTCCCAATAGCGCTCACGACGCCAGTAGCAGGGCGCGGGCGGCGGGGGCTCGGCAACGTAAACGGGGCCGCCATAAGCGGGCCGGCTCGACGCGATGGCGCCGCCGACGATGGCGCCGCCAATCAGGCCGGCTGCGATGCCGGCGCCGATGTTGTCACCGGCTTTGGCAGACGGAGTGGCGGTCACCAGCGAACCGGCGACCGTCGCAACCGTGAGGGCGGCAACTAAAGTCTTCTTCATGCTCTTGGCTCTCCTGGGAGATGGGTTCCTCTTGTTAGAGGCGCCCGGGGTTCAAAGGTTCACGCACACTCTGATGGAAATGGCCTTGCGGCTAGGAAGCGCGCAAATGGTCAATCCACGGTAAACGCACACGGAGCTGTGACGAGAAAAAGCGGTCTTTTTCGGGCTCCAAGATGAACGGCATATCCGTAGTCAACCGGTCCAGGCAAGCGCTGCAAACGAGCCGGCTCAAGCGCTTCAGCCGCAAACCCGGACGCGGCGGACGCGCCAGGCATAGCCGTCCCAGAAGCGCTGCTTCTGCCAGACGCAGCCGCCGTAATAGTCGTCGGCGACATATCCCGGGCCCGGCGCGTAGTAGCGGGGCGGGTAGTAGCCCGGTTCGTAATAGCCGGGGCCTGGTCCGTAATAATACGGAGAAGCCAGCGCGCCGCCGACGATGGCGCCGCCGATGATCCCCGCCGCCACGCCGGCAGCGACGCCGCGCTGGGCATGGGCCGGGGTTCCGGCCGTCAGAGCCAATGTGACGAGGGCAGCGACTGTCAGGAGGGACTTCTTCATCGATTGACCTTTTGCATAAGCACGCGGGAACTCTTTGGGGAACAGAGTTCCATACTTCGTTTGAATGATCAATGAACGGCACCTTTGCCGGGGACGACCAATTGGTAGGACCGCAGGTCGCCAGGGAGACGATGATGGGCAACGCGATGATCAATGCATTGATTGCGGCCGGGGTCATCTTCGCCGTCGGTTACGGCTGGATCACCCATCTCAAGAACCGCGGTCAGCGGCGCTCGCGCGCAGGGGCCGGCGGTGATGGAGGAGCCGGTGGCGACAGCTATTCGGGGACCAGTGACGGCTTCTCGCTGGGCAGCTGGTTCTCCAGCGACAGTTCGAGCAGCTCGACCGACAGCGGCAGCTGTTCGAGCGGCGACAGCGGCAGCAGTGGCGGAGATTGCGGGGGCGGCGGCGACGGTGGGGGAGGCGGTGGCGGCGACTAGGCGTTGCAATCTTGATCCACCGCAATACCTTATTTTAGAGCCGTTCTAGGCTGTTTCCGGGCCAGTTTGGAATAGCTTCAAATACCGGTTTTTCCCTTTGCATCCGGCTGGCCCGTTAAATATCGATGATGGCGCATCACCGAAGGGCCTGCCGCTTCCATGATCGTTTGTTCCTGTAACGTGTTGAGCGATGATGATATCCGCGCCGCCGTCGCCGAGTCCGACGACGCCGTGCGTCATGCCAAGCAGGTCTATGGATGTCTCGGCTGTAGCGCCGAATGCGGCCGCTGCGCCCGGACCATCAAGACCATCATCGACGAAGCGCTTGGTCCCTGCGCCAAGTCCTGCTGTGCCGGCTGTCCGCATTCCCACACCGTGGCCGCCAATGACGAGACGGCCGAGCCCGCCAAGTTCGCACTCGCGGCCTGCTGAAATCTTCCGCACTATCGGCTGAGCTTTTCCCCGGCTGCGTCTGCGTAGCCGGTTGCTCTGGTCTTCGAACTGACTTAGAAGCATTCTAAATACGGTTAGGGCCGTTTTGGACTGCAAGAGCTGGAGTGAACCATGCAGGGCGACGCAAAAGTCATCGACTATCTCAACAAGGCACTGCGTCACGAGCTGACTGCGATCAACCAGTACTGGCTGCACTATCGCTTCCTCGACAATTGGGGCCTCCTCGACATGGCCAAGGTCTGGCGCAAGGAGTCCATCGAGGAGATGGAGCACGCCGACAAGCTCACCGCGCGCATCCTGTTCTTCGACGGCTTCCCGAACATGCAGGTGCTCGATCCCCTGCGCATCGGCCAGAACGTCAAGGAGATCATCGAGTGCGATCTCGCCGCCGAGATGAGCGCGCGGGCGCTCTATCAGGAAGCGGCCACCTATTGCCACAGCGTCAAGGACTACGTCACGCGCGACCTGTTCGAAAAGCTGATGAGCGACGAGGAGCATCACATCGACTTCCTCGAAACCCAGCTCGACCTGATCGGCCGCATCGGCCTTGAGCTCTACACCCAGAAGCACGTCGGCGGGCTCGAGGGCGAGGGGCATTAAGCTCCGGCGCTAGCCGCATACTCCGCGTTAGCTGCATACTCCGGTGTCGTCCCGGCGAAGGCCGGGACCCATACCGCGTGATCTATCTGCAAGCGCCGGTGTTAGTACCGCGGGACGAACTCTTCATTGCCAGTCGTCGCCAAACCCCTCCTTGGGGTTATGGGTCCCGGCTTTCGCCGGGACGACACTGTGGCTGCTTTAGTCGCCGCGCCACCTACAGCTGCGCCTTGTAGCGCTCTTCCGTAATCGCCTGGCTTTCCGGCTCGCCGAGGCCGGTCTGCTCGTGAATGACCTCGGTGATGCTCGGCATCACCGAGCGCTGCACCTTGTCCCCCGACCATAGCTTCGACCGCATCAGCGCCTTGCCGCAGTGGAAATAGACTTCGCTGACGGCGACGCTCAGCACCGCGCGCGGCGGTTTGCCGAATTCCACCATGGAGGCGAGCAGGTCCGGATCGGCCGACAGCGTGCCGCGTCCGCCGACGCGCAGCGTCTCGTCGATGCCGGGGACGAAGAACAACAGGTGCACGAAGCCCGAGCCTTCGACGACGTTGCGAAAACTGTCGATCCGGTTGTTGCCGGAGCGGTCGGGCATCAGCAACTGGTTGGGACCGGCGACGCGGACGAAGCCGATGCCGCCACCGCGCGGCGAGGCGTCGACGCTCCCGTCAGTGCCCGACGTTGCGAGCACGCAGAACGGCGACATCTCGATGAACTTCTTCGCATGCGCATCGATCGCGGGGCGTGCCTTCGCGATCACACGCGGCGTCGGTTTGGCATAGATGGTGGCGAGGTCTTCGGCGCAAAGATCGGTCAACGGCGTGCCTCCCTGTCGGCTCGGCGTCAAACTACCCGATCGATCTGCTTCCAGCCAATGAAATCCACCACGACACGCTACACCGCATCGGCCGGCACGAAGCAGCTGATGATGATGGCGCCGCGATGGCGGACGTACCACACCACGGCCTGACCGACCGGATTGCCCTGATCGCGGATGATGGCGCGTTCGGGGACCTCCATCCACTGACCCTCGATCGGGACCCAATAGGTGCCGCCGCGCACGTCGTATTCGGTGCGATGGCCGTCGGAGATGTCGCAGCAGGGCACGCCGTTCGGCGCGATCACGCTCTTGAACCAGGCGCGAATGTCGGGCGGGACGTGATCGTATTGCCCGTTGTCGAATGCGAACGCGGCGCTCGTCAGCGCGGCCAGCCAGACGCACAGTGCGAGCCTGTGCATGCGATCTTCCTCCTCGCGCATCGTTCATTGGCGCGCGACTGTCCCGCGCGTCGATTCGTATCGTTGACGCGATTAAGCCCGAGCTGCCGCCGCATTGCATGCTCAAATAATATGCGGCGCCGAGGCGCCGCATATGATGCATTGCGATATGTGGATTTGCGCCCCGTCGTCCTACATCGTCCGCTGCGGCGCGGTTTGCAGAAATTGTCTGATTTGCTCGCTGTAGAACTTTGCATTGCTGGTGGTGCCGTGGCCGCGCGTCTCGGTGCTGGCGGGGATCAGGTAGAGGCGGCCGTTCTTGACGCGCTTCATCGCAGCGTCCGTGAGGCCGGTCTCGGGCGGGTTGCGCTCGTCGTCGGCGGAATTGATCAGCAGCAGCGAGGCCTCGATGGCTTCGAGCTTCTCGCTCGCATTGTAGTCGTGTGAGGATTCCCACTGGTAGAGGAAGTCGTTGGTATCCGCCGTGATCGGCGTCGCCAGCCGGTCGTCGACGATCTTGTCGGCCTTGGCCGCCGTCGGCGCCTGCGATTGATAGGCCAGCGTGCCGCCGATGCTGGCGATGCCGTAGGCGGTGATGGCGTATTTCATCATGCGCGGCTGGCTGGTGTAGTTGCCGCCGTTGTAGTCGGGATCGTTGCGGATGGTGTCGAGCATGATCCGCCGCAGCATCCAGTTGCGCGATGCCATCTCAGTCGGCTGCGAGGCCATCGGGATCAGCGCGTCCATCGCCTTCGGATATTTCTCGCCCCACAGCCAGGTGTGCATGCCGCCCATCGAATTGCCGATGACGAGCCGCAGATGCTTGACGCCGAGGCCCTCCGTCACCAGGCGATATTGCGCCTCGACCATGTCGTCGTAATCGTATTTTGGAAAGCTCGTCTTCATGCCGTCGGACGGTTTTGACGATTTGCCGTGGCCGATGCTGTCGGGAATGATGATGTAATATTTGGACGCGTCGAGCGGCTGCCCGGCGCCGAACAGCTCGCCGGCAAAGGACGGCGTCAGCATGCTCGCGCCGGAGCCGCCCGTCCCATGCAGCACCAATACTGGCTGGCCGGTCGGCTCGCCGATTGTGGTGTAGTGCAGCTTCAGCTCCGGCATGGCCTCGCCGGTGTGGAACTTGAAGTCCCTGGCGACCCAGTCGCCTTGCTTGGGCGTGGGATAATCGGCAGCCACCGCCCATGTCGAAAAGGACAGCAGAGCGCCTGCCAGCGCCGCGCAAGAAGCTTTCATGTCTCTCTCCCCGTGCGGCTCATGCTCAGCGGCCGCCTTGCGGCGGAACTTAGCAGAAGTGCGGGGAAGGATGTAGGATTTCGCCTCCGCCGATCGTCCTTATGGAAACCCAGGGAGAGAGACGCCGCATGTGCCGCAACATCAAGACGCTGTTCAACTTCGAGCCGCCGGCGACGGAGGACGAGATCCACGCCAGCGCGCTCCAGTTCGTGCGAAAGCTGTCCGGCTTCAACAAGCCGTCGCAGGCCAACGAGGCCGCCTTCGACCTCGCCGTGGCAGAGGTCTCGGAAGCCGCGCGAAAGCTCCTGGTCTCGCTGCACACCCATGCCCCGGCGCGCGACCGCGAGGTCGAGGCGGAGAAGGCGAAGGAGCGTTCGCGGTTGCGGTTCGGTTAGAGGCTCCAGGGGGCTCTTCCGTGATCTGGCTCACGGTAAGGGGCGTCTCACCTTGCGATGGTGCCTGCCGGGGTTTTGACAGCCCGGAGCACGACCATGAGCCGCCCCCTTCTTCCTCTCAAGGCAGGTGCCATCATCTTCACGCTGCTGTGGACCGCGTGGATGATGTGGTGGAGCGGCTCGTTCTCGAGCGCGAGCGTCGTCATCCTTGCGCTGTGCGGCGCAGCGGTCGGCTATCTCTGGTATCGCGCCATGCGCTGGCAGTTCGAGCGCATGGGCATGCTGTCGCGCCGGGATGATTCCTCCGCGGCTTCTTGATCGCTCTGCGTGTCCCGGACGCGGCGCAGCGCGCTAGCGGTGCGACGCAGAGCCGAGACCTAGAGGTCGCCTCCACGTTTCAGCGTCGTGGGCCCCGGCTCAGCAGCGCATCACTGCGTGCTGCGCTGCGTCCGGGGCACGTGTGCGGCCGCTAGCTCTTGTTGCCGTGCTTCTTCTTTTTCTTCTTTTTCCTGTGATCGTCGGCTTCGCCGTCGTCGCCCTCGTCATCGGCGATCGGCTCACCGGCCTCCTGGACGGCGGCCTCGAGCGCCGCGCGCTCGGCGGCTTCACGTTCGCGCTGGCGGCGGCGCTCGTCCCAGGCGTCGAAGAGCTGGTCGAGCCACGGCAGCACCTGCTCGATCGACGGCAGCGGGCCGGGCGGACCTTGCTCGCCGCGCGCACCTTGCGGCCCCGCCGGTCCGACCGAACCCTGCGGGCCGGCCGCGCCACGCGGGCCGGCTTCGCCCTGCTTGCCTTGCGGACCGGCCTTGCCCAGCGGTCCCGCCTTTCCGATCGGTCCCGGCTTGCCCTGCGGCCCCGGCTTGCCGCGCGCGCCGTCCGGGCCCCGCTTGCCCGGATGACCCTGCGGTCCCGGCCGTCCCGGTTCGCCCTGCCGCCCACGCGGACCCGGAGGTCCCTGCCGTCCCTGATCGTCTGCCACACCACTGCTCCCTTGACCGGAAGCAAGCTACTTAGCGGCGTTTGACGACAGCAGCAATTCCACCGGCGCATCGTGCTGCGCTTGATCAACATCAATCGACGGAGCGAGGCGACGTGTCATTGAGTTGCGCAGGGCCATGATCATCGCGAGGAGCGATCGATGCGCGCAGCATTGAAGATGTTCTGCCTGTCCGTCGCGGTCCTTGCCGCGGCCGTCGTCATCGCCCAGCTGCTCGTGCC
Organism: Bradyrhizobium huanghuaihaiense; assembly: GCF_025200885.1. NCBI lineage: Bacteria > Pseudomonadati > Pseudomonadota > Alphaproteobacteria > Hyphomicrobiales > Nitrobacteraceae > Bradyrhizobium > Bradyrhizobium huanghuaihaiense. The sequence continues at coordinate 2,544,216 of NZ_CP104172.1, forward strand.
TGACATCGTGCCGATTGCCTTCGCCGAGGAGCCGCAGCCGGCATGGGCCGTCATGACGGCTTTCGCTCTTCGCGCAATCGAGCTGATTGCGGCGGCGGTCGCGGTCATCGCACTTGCGATGCTGGCTGGCATGTGTGCACAGCGCGGGCTGCGCCGCTTGTCTGGCGGCACAGCCTCGCAGGCGGATTGATCGTCCGCACGCAGTTGCGCACTACTCCTGACAGGTCGGCACCTCGATGCCGGAGGCGGCATAGAGCCTGATCTTGTTGCGCAGCGTGCGCACCGACAGGCCGAGCACGCGCGATGCGCGTGTGCGGTTGCCGTCGCAGCGGGCGAGCGTCTGGAGCACGAGCTCGCGCTCGACCTCGTCGACGGTTGCGCCGATCAGCAGTGGAACGATCTGGTTCGGAGCGAGGAATTGTGCGTCCTGCGGCGCCGCGACATGAACAGTGGTCATCAACACACCCCGATCAACGCCCGCTTCCTTCGCTGGAAGCGGATCGAGAACAACGACCCCCAGGCCGTAGAACCACGGTGGGCGGGTTTGGTTAATGAAAGGTTAATTGCGGACGATCGCACCAGATGACCTCAGGAATGCCGCGAAGCGGCCGCGTTTGGCAGAAGATGCATGGCGATGCGGACCTATCTCGCGCGCGACAAACACGGAGTCATGCCCCGGGAAGCGGACGATGACACCGCGTGTGATGACAGAGGGCCGCGCCTCACACCGTCCGGTACCCGCCGTCAACCATCACGATCGTGCCCGTGACATAGGCTGACATATCCGAGGCGAGGAAGATCGCGGGGCCCACGATGTCCTCGGGCTTGCCGGTGCGCGCCAGCGGCGTGTGGTCGACGAAAGCCTGCACCAGCGCCGGATTGGTCGCACGCACATGGGCGTTGATGTTGGTCTCGATTAATCCCGGTCCGATCGCGTTGACGCGCACGCCTTCCTTGCCGAGCTCGACCGCGAGCGCCTTGGTGAAGCCGAGCACGCCGTGTTTCGACGTCGTATACGCCGCCGAGCTCGGCGTGCGCAGATGCACGAAGGACTGGATCGAGCCGATATTGACGATGCGGCCTTTGCTCGCGCGCAACGGCGCGAGGAAGGCCTGCGCCATGTTGAAGACGCCGTTGAGGTTGAGCGAGATGATGTCGTTCCAGTCCTTCGCCACCGTCTCGGTCTCGGCGGTGAAGGCGTTGCGGCGGGTGATACCGGCATTGTTGACGAGGATCGAGACCTGCCCGACCTTGCCCGCGACCTGCTTTGCCAGCGCAAAGCAATCATCACGTTTGGTCACGTCGAGTGCGAAGCTGTCGGCCTTGCCGCCCGATTTTCGGATCTCCTGGGCGACCTCCGCGACCGTGTCGGCGTTGACGTCGAGCAGCACCACGTGCGCGCCCTCGCGGGCATAGCCGGCCGCGATCGCGCGGCCGATACCGGACCCGGCGCCCGTGACGACAGCGATGTGGTTTGCGAGCAATGCCATGACATTTTCCTCCCGATTTCGTTTCTAAGTTTCATGAAAGGCTAACCCGAAATTAAGGGGTCGGAAACGGCGGCCTTGGCATACTGATCCGTGTTGCTAAACGTTGCGCGCATGATGGAACGGCTTGAATCCTGGAAACTCGCTCTCGAGCGCCTGCGGTCGGCACAGCCGGCCGACTGGGCCGAGGCTGGCCGGGTCGTGGCCGAGATCGTGCGGATGAGCACGGATGCGACGCTGCGACAGGCCGCCGAGCAGGCGCTTCCGGTGCTGCGCCAGGCCGTGGTCAACGACGATCACAGCGTCACGCAGGCGGCCCAGCGCCGGCTCGGTGTGGTGCTCGAGGTCGTTCATGGCCTGACCGCGCCGCGCTTCGGCCGCCGCAACGCGATGCCGAAGAAGCTCTCCAGCGAGGATCGCGCGCGCAAGATGCTGGGCCTGCCGCTCGCAGTGCAGCTCACCTGCGACGACATCAACCAGGCCTACCGCCGTGCCGCCAAGGGCATGCATCCCGACCACGGCGGCACCGCGCAGGCCTTCATCGACCTCGCCGCCGCGCGCGACGTCCTGATCCATCCCGGCGCGCACAAGGACGCGTGAGGGATCGAGCGGGATCTCGTAGGGTGGGCAAAGGCGCAAAGCGCCGTGCCCACCGTGTTCGCGACGGATGGAGTGGTGGGCACGCTCCGCTTTGCCCACCCTACAAGGTCTGAATCCTCACCCCTTGCTCACGCAGCTCGGATAGGGCGCGGCTTCGCCTGGCACGATCGGACAGAGGGCGATCGGGTTGAGATCGTTCAGGCGCGCCTGCCAGCGTTCGTCCCTGATCGGCGGCTCGTCGGTCTCGGGGCCGCGCTCGGCCCATTGGATGGTGTAGTAATCGGTGCTGCCTTTCAGCGTGATCAGCAGCGCGGTCTCGCTGTGACGGGTCGGGCCGCTGTCGATGCGGCCGCAGCCGATCACGGCGGCGAATGCCTCGAAGCGGCCGAACGTCATGGCGCCGAGCGGCTGCGCCGCAAAGCTGTCGGGGCAGGCCGATCTGAAGCCGCCGGCGATGGTGCCGGCGAAATTTTCGGGCGATGCATCCGGCGTCAGCGTCATGCCCTTCTCGCCCGTGACCGTGATCATCTGGCTCCACTGCTCGGGCGTCTCGCCCTTCAGCACGGCTTCACGGATGTAGTGGCCCCCTTTGGTGTTCTCGAACACCACCGCGAAATTCGACGGCATCGCGAAACTGACGAGCTGGCCGAAGATGGGCGAGATCACGCGGAAGGATTGCGGCGCCTGCGCCGGCGCTGTCGAGACGAGCGCGAGCGACAAGGCGAAGATGGCTGCCGTCGTGGTGAGCCTGCGCATCGATTGATCCCGCCAGGTCTGAATAGAAACGCTGAATGAAACGCTGGATGGAAACGCGAACGGGCAAGGATGCTAGCATCGCATCCTTGCCCGGCCCTTGTCGTCCGCCGATCGAATCTTACCAGCTGCAGTGGCCGGTCTTCAGCGCATTGTCTTTCACCACGAGCGCGTCGAGGAAGGTCGGCACGGTCGCGCTGGCGCGGTGATAGCCGGCCGGCCACGGCGCGGTCGGGATGCTCTCGTCCCAGATCTGGCAGAAGCCGGTGTCCTGCCAGCGGATCAGATGATAGCTGGCTTCGGCAGGGCTCGCGGCGACGAAGGCAGTGACGGCAAGACCCGCAGCAGCGCACAGCATGGAAAGACGACGCATGATCAGCTCCTAAAAATGAAAGATGTGATGCGCCTCCCGACAACGATGGGGAGGCGTGGCGCGGGGTGCTTCTTGGCCTGCGCCCCGGACAAGAGGTGAGTAGTTCCGCGCGCTGACGAGGTTCAAAGCGCAGGCGCTGGAAATGCGCGTATTCGGCTGAAAAAGAGGGCTCCGCCAAAAAGAGGAAGGGCGGGCCGCTGCGTGCGATCCGCCCTTCGAATCCGATCTGTCGCCTCAAGCCTAGAGCGTGCAGCGGCGCTCGGCGCGCATCTTGATCTGGAGGTCGGACGCGGCCTGGAAGGTCGGGACCGGCTTGCTGACGACCTTGTAGGTCGACACGCCCCACTGGAACGGCTTGTACTTCAGGTCCTCGTTCCAGACCTGGCAGATGCCGGTGTTGTCCCAGCGGATCACGTAATAGCCGACTGCCGCCGAGGCGGGCAAGGCGAACACGGAACTAGCGATGCCGGCAACGGCACAGAGGGCGAGAACGCGACGCATGAAATATCTCCTTGTGGGGAAGTGTGACCCGAAAATTCGTGCGGTAAAAGCCGGCCCTTGGCAAGCCGGGGAGGTGCCGTTTCACGGATACGTCAGGCGGCGCAGGGCATTTGGTTCGGCCGCGTGCCCGGCAAGCCACACGTGCTTACTTCAAAAGCGACGCGACCGCCTCGATCTCGATCAGCATCTTCGGATCGGGCAGCGCATGCACCACGCATGTGGTGCGCGCGGGGTAGGGCGGCGGGCCGAAGGCGCCGGCATAGAGCGCGTTCATGGCGGCAACGTCCGATGCGCGGGTCAGGAGCACGTTGACCTTGGCGAGGTCGCGCAAGGTCGCCCCGGCCTCGTCCAGCACGCGCTTGATGTTGACGACGACATTGGCGAACTGCGCCTCGAAGCCGTCGGGCAGCGCGCCATGGGCGTCGAAGCCGGGAATGCCCGAGACGAACAGGAGGTCGCCGACGCGTGTCGCAAAGGACAGCGGCGGCGCCTTGACGTGCGGCGGGGCCGCGAAATGCTGGATCGGCATGGCATCACCTCGTGGGCGTGTCGGGAGCAGGAGCGTAGCGGGATGCGGGGGAGTTGCAATCGGCATCGGAGGGCGCAAAAATAAAAAGTGCGAAAACAACCCCATGCACAGTAGAGATGAGGCCGAAATCATTGGGCTTTTTCGATTTCGGGAAGAGCGAAATATTCGTTTGCGTCGTCGGGCAAAACAGGGGCATAATGGCATGGTGGCGGTGGTTGTCCGCGAGCGCGGTGGTTCGCCTCTCCCCGCGTGCAGCCGCTGGCAGGAAAGGCCGGAATGCAGCCACCCCGTCATTGCGAGCCACCGGGTCCGCGCGAAGCGCGGCCCGATGACAGGCTCCGCGAAGCAATCCAGATTGGCCCCGCGGAAGGATTCTGGATTGCTTCCGCCTTCGCCGAGGCTTCGGCGGACAAGTCGCTGCGCTCGCAATGACGGAGAATGAGGGACCGTCCGCGAGTCCAGCCGCCGCCGTACTGGCGGAAACGCCCTGCCATCATGTTGCCGCCGCGATCGATCGGATAGATTGGCCGCGTCTGATTCGTTTCCCTCCCAAAAAAATAGCCCCCGGAGACACTCCATGAAGATCGCTAGCACCCTTCGCGCCGCGCTGGTCGCCATTGCCGCGCTCGCCGGCCTTTCGACCTCGGCGCTGGCCGACGGCGGCACCGTGGTGCTGACGATCTACAAGGCGGGCTGGATCATCGGCGGCTCGGGCGGCTCCGGCGTGCTGAACTTCCGTGGCCGCTCCTATGGGCTCTCCACCGGCGGGCTCGACTACGGCCTCGTGTTCGGCGGATCCAAGACCGTGCTGCGCGGCCGCGTCTCCAACATCAACCGTCCCTCCGACGTCGCCGGCGTCTATGGCGCGGCCGGCGCGGGCCTCGCCGTCGGCCGCGGCGCCCGCGCCATCGTGCTCACCAACCAGAAGGGCGCGGTGCTGGAGCTCACGGGCACGCAGGTCGGCCTGATGGCGAATGCGGATCTGAGCGGGCTCGCGATCACGATGCGGTAGGGGCGGTGCCGTAGGGTGGGTTAGCCTTGCGGATGCGCGAAGCGCATCGGCAGGGCGTAACCCACCACTTCTGCCGCCGCGGAAAAAGAAGAGGTGGCTTACGCCCGCGGACCGCGCTCTGCGCGGCCGCGAGCTAACCCACCCTACGATTTTCCGATCGCCGCATGGATCCGCTCGCAATGCGCGACGAGGTTTGCATGCGCATCGACGAAGGCCTTCAGCGGCGTCGGGATCGGAAAATAATAGATGTTGGCGACAAAGCCGTAGATGCCGGCATCGATACTGGTCGGCGCCGCGCCATGGACGAAGCCTGTGGCCGGCACGATCTCCGCCACCACCTGCAGGTCGGCAAGCCCCCGCGCATAGGCCTCTCCGGGCGCGTAGCGGCCGATGCCCTGGTAATGATAGCGCTGCGCGTTATACGCCTTCGCCTTCTCGAACCCTTCGGCGCTGACCTGCGGATGCTGCGCGATAAAACCGTCGCGGAACGCGGGATAGAAGCGCTCGTCCTTCCAGCGCGAAAACGACATCACCCAGTAGAGATCGTCCAGCATGCGCGTGACGAGATGATTGGTCCGGCGCTGCTCGGCTGACTGCGCCGCATCGATGGTCAGGCGATATTTGGCGATGACATGCGCGATGATCGTCTCGCTGTCGCCGATGGTCTCGCCGTCGTCGACGATATAAGGCAGCTGCCCGCGCGGCGCGGCGGAGGCATCGAAGATGTGCTCGTGCACGAACGGCACGCCCGCAAGCTTGAGGAAGGCATAGACCTTGAGGCCGTAGCCGTTGTTGTCGGCGACGCCGAACAGTTGCGGGTAGGAATAGAGGGTCAGCATGGGGCGGCTCCTCCGGGGTGGCGGGGTAGAATGCAGGGGTGGGGAGATGGACGCAATGGGGGACGGAATTTGCCAAGTCCACGCTGTCGTCCCGGCGAAGGCCGGGACCCATACCGCGTGATCTAAGTGTGGTGGGCGGGCGTAGTACCGAACGACGAGTCTTCGCCAAACCTCTCCCTGGGGGTATGGGTCCCGGCCTTCGCCGGGACGACGATAGAGTGTGTGGCGCCGCTCCGAACCTTGCTCTCCTACGAACGCGACGCCGCCTGAAACACCGCCAATTGCGCATCGAACGCACGTCCGAACGCCGGCCGCGCCTCGCCGCGGGCGACATAGGCGGCGATGTCGGGATATTCCTCCAGCAGGCCCGAGGTGTTCAGCCGGCGCAGCACCGTCACCATCATGAGATCGCCGGCGCTGAATGCGCCGTCGAGCCAGTCGGCTTTGCCGAGGCGGCGGGACAGTTCGCCGAGCCTGGTGCGGACACGATCCTGCAGCATCGGCAGCCGCTCCGCGTACCAGCTCTTGTCGCGCTCGAACAGCATGGCCATGCCGAGCTCGACGATCGGCGGCTCCAGCGTGTTCAGCGCGGCAAACATCCACGCGATCGCGCGGCTCCTGGCATTCGCATCCGTCGGCAGCAGCCCGCCATGACGCTCGGCGATGTGCAGCACGATCGCGCCGGTTTCGAACAGGGCGAGATCGCCGTCTTCGAAGGTCGGGATCTGCCCGAACGGATGCAGCGCCAGATGCGCCGGCTGCTTCATTGCCGCGAACGAGACCAAGCGAACGTCGTAGGGCTGGCCGACCTCCTCCAGCGCCCAGCGCCCAGCGCACGCGCATGTCCCGCGCCTGCCCGCGGCCGCGGTCGGGCGAGTTTTCGAAGGCGGTGATGGTGGGCATGGGAGGCTCCGGGGTGGTTGCCTGCTGTGTTCAGAGGACGAATGGCAGGGGCTGTTTCCGACAAGCTATCCGGTTTTCCAATGCGTAGGATGGGTAGAGCGAAGCGAAACCCATCGCTTCGTCACAGCGCCATTGAACCGCGACACCGTGGTTTCGGCCCGATTGATGGGTTTCGCTGCGCTCTACCCATCCTACGGCCGGCGAAAAAATCCGCTTCTCCTTGTCGGAACGCCCCTCCCGGCCGCGTCCTTGGAGCACCCGCGCGCCCCGCCCAAGCCGAAAGGAACCCCATTCATGACCTCGATCACGCCGTTCCTCTGGTTCGACAACAACGTCCCCGAGGCCGTCGCGTTCTACAAGTCGGTGTTTCCCAATGCCAGGGTCGAGACCGTCAGCGACTTCATGGCGGTGTTCGAGCTGGAGGGGCAGCGCTTCAACGCGCTCAACGGCGGGCCGCAATATCGTTTCAACGAGGCGGTGTCGTTCTTCATCAGCGTCGAGACGCAAGGCGAGGTCGACTATTTCTGGAAAGCGCTCACCGCCGACGGCGGCGAGGAGTCGAGGTGCGGCTGGCTCAAGGACAAATTCGGCCTGTCCTGGCAGGTGATCCCGGCGGCGCTCGGCCGCTATCTCGGCGACCCCGACCGCACCAAAGCGAACCGCGTGATGCAGGCGATGATGGGGATGCGGAAGATCGTGATCGCGGAGCTGGACAGGGCGTATGCGGGCTGAGGGGGCCACGGTACCGTAGGGTGGGCAAAGGCGCGCTCTTCGCGCGCCGTGCCCACGCACTGTCGGGACCCACGGAGAAATCGTGGGCACGGCGCTGACGCGCCTTTGCCCACCCTACGAGGCCTTCGTGTTTGAGCAGGTTCGCAAGCCAGACCCACAGTGTCGTCCTGGCGAAAGCCAGGACCCATACCGCGTGATTTATCGATTGCGATTGGTCGCAGTACCGGACCACGAGTCTTCGCCAAACCTCTCCTTGGGGTAATGGGTCCTGGCTTTCGCCAGGACGACGACTGAGTTTGCGGCGCCAGCGCCAACCCACCCTACGCAGCAATCCACGCCGCAAGCTCCCGCCACGGCTCCAGCGTCCAACTCCCCGACGCAGCACCTGATGGCGACGGCAGCACAAAAATCTCCGGCCAGCTTCCGTCACGCGGCTGCCGCCCCAGCGCAATCGCAGCTGACGGCCTGCCGTAAAACAAGCTCGCCGCCTTCTTGCTCGTGAACGCAATCGTCCGCGGCCGATACTTTTCCATCTTCGCCCTGAACCCCGCCACGTCGATCGTCTCCGCCGCGATCTGGTGGTCCATCCCCGCGCCCGACTTGGAAAGATCGGTGAAGCCGATCCCGAGCGCGATCAGCGATGTGAACTCGCCCGGCTGATAACGCCGCGGCGTGATCCCGGCCTCATGGATCGCGCGCCAGAAGCGGTTGCCGGGATGGGCGTAGTAGTGCCCGAGCCCGGCCGAGCGCGTCGAGGCGGCGGTGCCGACGAAGACGAGGCGGAGGTTGGGACGGAGCTGGTCGGGGAGGCGGTCTATGGCGAGTTTGGACAAATCAACCAACAGTAACGTTGTAGCCGCATGGGCGGTCGCGATAAGGTTGTCAACCCAGATGTGGCTTCGCCTATTCCGCCTAGCTTCTAAGTGCGTCCCGCGATTTGATACATTCTATTTTCAGTATCATTAACGAGGTCGATGCATTCATCGGTCGCCTCAATCAAAAGCCTTTTTGACCTGTCGAACTGAGTCGTTATTCGAGGAAGCCTCTGTATTGCGGACTTGAACCCTTCAATGCTTGTCCGGCTAGTGGTAAGTACCGAGAGCATTGCTTCGGCTGAGTTCAGTAAAACTGTCACTTCGTTTTGGTACTGTTGCGCGTCTGCGGACTGCTTTTGCAAGGCTGCAAGAGCAATTGCCGCTTGGGAAAAGATCGCGAAGTTCTCGCGTGCTGTTGAAGCTTCCCTCTTCATCGCATTCGCTCGCAGCTCAATGAACGTCGCATATTCGTTTATGGATCGCTTCTTCTCCTTGGCGCTGGCTAGCGAAAGTTTTTCTATTTCAGAGGTCTGATGGTTTGTTGCTTGGGTGATCTCATCAATAAACTCTCCGATGCGTGCGACGGCCGCGCTTGCTAATGCTATCGCTTCTTCGCCCTCTTCCTGAAGATCGAGTAAGCCCACACCTTCATCTGGGCGAGCGGAAGCCTGTACATTCGGCGGCTGCTCCGTCTGCGGTTCAGAGGTGCTAAGGGACCTCTGGGGCAGCCTGCTTAGGTACTCGATGATCGATCTATGAATATTTACACGTATCTCCTGCTGGAGTTCTTGCTCAGTCTTAAACAGACGGTAGAGTACGCCGCGTGGTTCGAGTGACTTGCGGAAATCGTGAACTCGCTTGAGTTCATCGATCGAAATGCTCGCTGTACCATCAATTCTATCTAGAAAATAAGCCTGAACTCGATGCTGCCCCATAACACTTGTAGTGTCAGAGATGGCATGTTCAATCTCCTCTACAGTGCCAGATAGAGCGCCGGCAGTGGGAGTTCCTAGTTTGGTACCAAAGATTGCGACCAGAATGTCATAGTCGCGCAGGAGCTGCCTGTTGATCACATCTTGCGTTTCGGCTCCGATTCCAGGGGTAACGTACTCCTCCCATCCCATCGCCCGAATTGAGATGCGCTGAGGCTCCAGCGCTCGATTGAGTTCATACACGCCGTCGAAAACGGCCCTTCGGGCTTCAAACACGTCCGAAGGAGATGCAACAACTAGCCGGAATTCCAAGATCTCACGTGGCATGGGCGTATTGCTCGCGCGTTAACTTGCAAAAGCCCTGCTGCTCTGCCGCATCTTCGCGGCAATGCACCAGAGACGAAAATACTTGAATGATCTGAGTCCTGGGTGCTTCAACTTGTCTGATGATGTAACTCTACCCAAGGTCGTGAAATTTGCAATCCGACCGATGATGCCAAAAGGAAGGCCGGGCTTTCGCCCGGCCTTGAAAGTTTCGGTTGCAATGCGACTGGCTGCGGATAACGCTGATTGCCCTCACAACACCCGATTACTCTCCTTCACCTTCTCCGCATCCAGATAAACGCTGCTGCCCATTTCCTTGAACTTCGCGCTCATCTGCTTCATGCCGTCCTCGGCCGTCCCGCTGATCGACATCCCCACCGAGTTCGGATCGTTCAGCGTGGCCGCATAGTCGCGCACGTCCTGCGTGATCTTCATCGAGCAGAATTTTGGGCCGCACATCGAGCAGAAATGGGCGACCTTGTGGGCTTCCTTCGGCAGGGTCTCGTCGTGGAAGTTTTTCGCCGTGTCCGGGTCGAGGCCGAGGTTGAACTGGTCGGTCCAGCGGAAGTCGAACCGCGCGCGGGAGAGGGCGTCGTCGCGCAGTTGGGCTGCGGGGTGGCCCTTGGCGAGGTCGCTGGCGTGGGCGGCGATCTTGTAGGTGATGACGCCGGTCTTGACGTCGTTGCGGTCGGGCAGGCCGAGATGCTCCTTCGGCGTGACGTAGCAGAGCATGGCGCAGCCGAACCAGCCGATCATGGCAGCGCCGATGCCCGACGTGATGTGGTCGTAGCCCGGCGCGATGTCGGTGGTCAGCGGTCCAAGCGTGTAGAACGGCGCCTCGCCGCACTCCTTGAGCTGCTTGTCCATGTTGATCTTGATCTTGTGCATCGGCACGTGGCCGGGGCCTTCGATCATGACCTGGCAGCCCTTGTCCCACGCGATCTTGGTGAGTTCGCCGAGCGTCTCGAGTTCGGCAAACTGCGCGCGGTCGTTGGCGTCGGCGATCGAGCCCGGGCGCAGGCCGTCGCCGAGCGAGAACGAGACGTCATACTTGCGCATGAGGTCGCAGATCTCGTCGAAATGCGTGTAGAGGAAGCTCTCCTTGTGATGCGCCAGGCACCACTTCGCCATGATCGAGCCGCCGCGCGAGACGATGCCGGTGACGCGGTTGGCGGTGAGGTGGATGTATTGCAGGCGCACGCCGGCGTGGATGGTGAAATAGTCGACGCCCTGCTCGCACTGCTCGATCAGCGTGTCCTTGTAGAGCTCCCAGGTGAGCGCCACCGGATCGCCGTTGCACTTCTCCAGCGCCTGGTAGATCGGCACGGTGCCGATCGGCACCGGCGAGTTGCGCAAAATCCATTCGCGCGTGGTGTGGATGTTGCGGCCCGTGGAGAGGTCCATCACGGTGTCGGCGCCCCAGCGGATCGCCCACACCATCTTCTCGACCTCTTCCTCGACCGACGATGTCACCGCCGAGTTGCCGATATTGGCGTTGATCTTGGTCAGGAAGTTGCGGCCGATGATCATCGGCTCGAGCTCGGAGTGGTTGATGTTGGAGGGGATGATGGCGCGGCCGCGCGCGATCTCGTCGCGCACGAACTCCGGCGTGATGAAGGCGGGCACCGAGGCACCGAAGCTCTCGCCGTCGGCAAGCGCTGCTTCCGCGCGCTCGAGCTGCTGCTTGCGGCCGAGGTTTTCGCGGGCCGCGACGTAGATCATCTCCTTGGTGACGATGCCGGCGCGGGCGAATTCGAGCTGCGTGATCTTGTGGCCGTCGAGGCCGCGCAGCGGCTTGTGATAGGCCGAGAACGCGCGCGCGGCCTTGTCGGTGGAGACGCTGCCGTTGTCCTCCGGCTTGATCTGCCGGCCCTCATATTCCTCGACGCCGCCGCGCTCCAGCACCCATTGCTTGCGGCTGCGGGCAAGGCCGGCGTTGACGTCGATGGTGACGCTCGGGTCGGTGTAGGGGCCCGAGGTGTCGTACACCGGCAGATTCGGCTCGCCCGCGCCTTCGGAGAGGATGATCTCGCGCAGCGGCACGCGGATATCCGGCGCGGCGTCGGGCGAGGCGAAGATTTTTCGCGAGGAAGGCAGCGGGCCGGTGGTGACGGCGGGGACGGTCTGTTGCGGGTTGGAGCGGATGTTCATGGGGTCCTCCGGTTTAATTCGTGTTCGCAGTGTTCGTTCTCGTCATCCTGAGGTGCGAGACCAGCGGCGCGAAAGCGCCGCTGGGCGAGCCTCGAAGGATGAAAGAGCCGGGCCGTCGCCCTTCGAGGGCCGCTGAAGAAGCGGCTACCTCAGGGTGACGGGATGAAGAGGGTGTCTCCGTCATTGCGAGGAGCTCTTGCGACGAAGCAATCCAGACTGCCTCTCCGGAGAGACTCTGGATTGCTTCGCTTCGCTCGCAATGACGAGCGGAGAGATTTTCGGTCATGCAGCCTCCTTCAGGCGGAGCCACTGCCGCACCCGTGCGTCCGGGTCGGCGTTCTGGGTGACGTCGGACACCACGGCGATGGAATCCGCGCCGGCGGCAAAGATCTCCGCGGCGTGCTCGAACTTGATGCCACCGATCGCGACCAGCGGGATGTTGCCGATGCGCTTCTTCCATTCGGTGATTTTTGGAATGCCCTGCGGTTCGAAGCGCATCGACTTCAAGGTGGTGAAGAAGATCGGGCCGAGCGCGACGTAATCGGGCTTGGCGGCAAGCGCGGTTTCAAGCTCGGCGTCGTCATGGGTGGAGATGCCGAGGAGAACGCCGGCCTCGCGGATGGCTTTCAGGTCCGCATCCGCCAGATCCTCCTGGCCGAGATGCAGATATTTCGCGCCGGCGACGATCGCCGCGCGCCAATAGTCGTTCACGACCAGCTTGGCTTGCGTGCCCGCAGTGATCGCCAGCGCGTCGGTGACGATCTGCAGCGCGTCGGCGTCGTTGAGCTCCTTCGCGCGAAGCTGGATGGTGCCGACGCCGAGCTTGGTCAGGCGCTCGACCCAGTTAAGGCTGTCGACGACGGGATAGAAGCGATCAGGATACGGCATGCCAGAACGGGGTCCCAACAACAGGGGTGGAGGGGGAGGCGAAGTCGCGCGCGTTCATCAGCCCGGCTTCGTAAGCGGTGCGGCCGGCATCACAGCCGAGGCGGAAGGCATTCGCCATCGCGACGGGATCGGCGGCTTTTGCGATGGCGGTGTTGAGCAGCACGGCGTCGTAGCCGAGCTCGAGCGCCTGCGCGGCGTGGGAGGGTGCGCCGATGCCGGCATCGACCACGAGCGTGATGTCGGGCAGGCGCTCGCGCAGCAGTTTCAGGGCATCGCGGTTGGTGATGCCCTTGGCGCTGCCGATGGGCGCGGCCCACGGCATCACCACCTTGCAGCCGGCATCGACCAGGCGGTTGGCGACCGAGAGGTCCTCGGTGCAATAGGGGAACACCTCGAAGCCGTCCTTGATCAGGATGGTCGCGGCTTCGACGAGGCCGACGACGTCGGGCTGCAGCGTGTCGTTGTCGGCGATGACCTCTAACTTGATCCAGCTGGTGCCGAACAGCTCGCGCGCGAGCTTGGCGGTGGTCACGGCCTCGCGCACGGTGCGGCAGCCGGCGGTGTTCGGCAGCACGGTCACCTCGAGCTCGCGGATCAGATTCCAGAACGCGTCCCCGGTCTTGCCGCCGGCGGATTCGCGCCGCAGCGACACCGTGACGATGTTCGAGCCGGAGGCGCGGATCGCCTCCTGCATGATCGCGGGCGAGGGATAGAGCGCGCTGCCGATGAGGAGGCGGGAGGCGAAGGATTTGCCGTAGAAGGTCACCATGTGGGAGGTGTCTCCTTAATTGTCGTCCCGGCGAAGGCCGGGACCCATACCGCGTGATTTCGCTCGGGGCACGCAGGGAGAGATCGTCCGTCCCAATAAAGGGCGGTGGTTATGGGTCCCGGCCTTCGCCGGGACGACGTGGAAAGAGTGTGCCCGCATCATCATCACCCTCCCTGCCGCGGCGTGATGATCTCGATCTCGTCGCCGGCCTTCAGGCTCGTCTCGGCCCAGCGGCTTTTCGGCACGACGTCGTAGTTCAGCGCGATCGCGAAATGGGTGCCTTCGTAGTCGAGCTCGGCGAGCAGCGCGTCGACGCTGACCGAACTCACCTCGCACTGCTCACCGTTGACGATCACGCGCATTGCATCACCTCGTTGTCGATCTGGCCGCGCTGGACATAGGCAAGCGTCAGCTCGGCGAGCGCCGGCGCGATCAGGAAGCCGTGGCGGTAGAGGCCGTTGACGGCGATCCTCTCGCCGCGGATGCCGATGCGCGGCAGATTGTCGGGAAAAGCGGGACGAAGGCCCGAGCCGAATTCGACGATGCGGGCTTCGCCGAACGCCGGATGCACCGCATAGGCGGCGCCCAAGAGCTCCAGCGCCGAGCGCACGCTGACGCCGGTGTCCTCGGTCTCGATCGAGGTCGCGCCGAGCATGAACAGGTTCTGCTCGCGCGGGATCACGTAGAGCGGCCAGCGCGGATGGATCAGCCGCACCGGGCGCGACAGCTGCACCTCGTCCGTCTCGATCAAAATCATCTCGCCCTTGACGCCGCGCAAGCCAGGCTGCTCCTCGCGTGCGGACAGGCCGCGGCAGTCGATCACGATGCCGTCGAGATCTTCTGCGGTAACGTCGCTGTCGAACTTGATGGTGCCGCCGGCAGCTTTGATGCGCTCATGCAGCTTCGGCAGCACGCGGCGCGGCTCGACATGGCCCTCGGTCGGGAAGAACAGTGCATCGCGGAAGCGTCCCTCCAGCGACGGCTCGAGCTCGGCGAGGCCAGCGGCATCGAGCCGGCGATGGCCTTCGGTCATGCGGGCGAAGCGCTCGAAATCGCTGCGCTCGCGCGGATGGGCGACGACCAGCGAGCCGTTGAAGGGGGTATCCGGCAATTCGCGCCGCCAGATGTCCAGGGAGCGCAGGCCCAGGCGGCTGATGATGGGTTCGGCGACCTCGGCCTCGCAATAGGGCGCCAGCATGCCGCCGGCCCAGTGGCTGGTGGAATCGGTCATCCCGGCGTCACCGCGCTCGTGTAGCGTCACGGTGTGGCCGGCCTGCGCGAACAGCAGGGCCTGCCAGGCGCCGGCAATGCCTGCGCCGATGATGGATACCGGTGAATCCGGTCGCTTGGTCGCCTGCAACATCCCTGTCCCTTCGCCGGCATGACCCGGATCAGGTTCAAAGGGTCACCGCGGTCCTGGGCGGTATTGCCCATTTAGCGGTATCTCAGCTCCTCCTCGGAGCACCCCTCGGAACGGGTCTAATGTATGCCAGGGAGGCGGGGTGGTCAACGCGCTTGGCGGGAACCGCAGCCGTGCCTCGGACGCGATGCAGCGCGCCGCCCTTGGCGGCGTGGTGCGTCGCAGAGCCGGGGCCCATTTTCGCGTGGAGCGCTGGGTCCCGGTTCTGCGCAGCAGCGTTGCACGCTGCAGCGCGCCCGGGCCGCGAAAGTTACTTTGGCGCTTGCGCCCGCGCGTTGCGGACGCCTTGCGCCAGCTTCCTGTGCGGAACGTTGCCGAACATCGGCTGCGGATTGCCGTTCGGCTCCAGCCAAGCCTGGGAGTTCGTCTCGTTGCTCGCCTGCTGCACCATCTCCTGCCGCTGCCGCTTTGCAACGTAGTAATAGCCGCCCGCGAAATAACGCACAGCTCGTGCGTGGTCGCCATTGGCGGCGCGATAGGCGCCGGCGAGGTACTTCACCGCATAGGTGAGATTGGTGTTGGGATCGCGCAGGCCGGCCGCATCGCCGGTGTAGCCGACGCCGCGGGCGGTCGCGAGCTTGATCTGCATCAGCCCGATGGTGCCGCCACGGCCGACGAGGCCCGGCTGGTAGCGGCTTTCGCGCATGATGACGCGATGCACCAGCGCCTCCGGCACGCCGTTGGCGCGGGCATGCATCGCGACCATCTCGGCATATTCGGCTTCGCCCGCGAATGCGGCCTGCGTCATCATCAACCCTGCCGCGGCAAGCGCGGCAATATGCAAAGTTTTCATCGAAATATTCCTCGGCAGAACGGACCTGCACCCTCGCGCGTTAGGCCGCGGGAACACGGCGATGATGTGGCGAAATGCCACCCGCGGCGATTTTCGCCGGCCCGTCGCTTTTACGACTTAAACCTAGGTTAAGTTCGGAGCTGGTGGAGTGCCTTACGCGACAGCGGGTCTGTCCATTCGCGCATTCGCCCAACAATCGCAATTCAAGAAGCACTCGGGAGGACGTCCATGACCCCAGCAGACATCGACGACATTCCCATGCAGAACCCTTGTGCACAATGTGGCACACCGATCCCATTTCCGGACTGGATCGAGCCGGGCGAAGGCCGCGTTTCCTATCTCTGGAAGTGCCAAGCCTGCGGCTACCGCTTCGAGGCGGTAGCGATCTTCGATGAGCACGCGATCAAGCATCCGCCGCTCGCCGCCTGAGTTGCTGGCTTAGGCCGCCAGCCGCGGCTCCTGCCACACCGGCAATTGCATCCGCACGATCAGGCCGTGCGGCTCGCGGTCGTGCAGCGACAACTCGCCGCCATGGGCGACCGCGATCGCGCGCGCGATCGACAGGCCGAGTCCGAAGCCGGTGGAGTCGTCCATGGTGCGCGCGTCGTCGCCGCGCACGAACGGCTCCAGCATCTCCTGCTTGCGCGCATCCGAAATGCCGGGGCCGTCATCCTCGACGTCGATGACGAGCTTGGTGCCCGATATGTCGAGACGGATCGTGACCTCGGCGCCGAAGCGCACCGCGTTCTCGACGAGATTGGTGACGCCGCGATGCAGATCGTCGGGCCGCGCGGCGGCAGTCGCCGACACGGGACCCTCATAGTGCACGACGTGGCCCATGTCGCCGAACTGGTCGGCGACGAGCTGCAGCGTGCTGGCGATGTCGACCAGGGTCACCGCCTCGATCTTGCGGTCGTTGCGCAGCAGGGACAGCACCGATTCCAGCATCGAGCGCATCTGGTCGAGATCCATCAGCATGCGCTTGCGGTTGCCCTCGTCCTCGATGAACTCGGCGCGCAGGCGCAACCGCGTGATCGGCGTACGCAGATCATGGCTGATCGCGGCCAGCATTCGCGTGCGATCCGACATCAGCCGTGCGATCCGCTCGTGCATGCGGTTGAGCGCGCGCGCCACCGAGCGGATCTCTTCCGGCCCGCGCTCGGGCAGCGGGTCCGCGCCGCCGTCCAGGCTGAAATTCTCGGCGGCCCTGGCGAAGGAGGACAGCGGCGCGGCCAGCGCGCGCGCCGCCCACAGGCCGAGCACGGTGACGCAGATGAAGGCCGACATCAGCGTCGTCAGCCACGGCGCGCCCCAGAACCACGGCCGCGAACCCCCATCGACACGGCCGGCGATCACCGTGCCGTCGGGCAATTGCACGCCGACCCGATGTGTGCCGCCTTCGGGAACGAGCTGCACCACCTTGTAGTCGTGGCCGAGGTGGCGGCGGATCCCGCGCAGGTGCTGGCTGTCGTTGTTTTCGACGACACTCGCCGTGCCCGGCGCGAGCATCTCGATGTTCAGCTTCGGGAAAGCGCGGGCGAGATCGGCAATGAGGCGCGGCCGTTCGGCTTGCTCGGCAGAGCCGAGCAGCAGCGCGGCATCGGTCAGTTGATGCGCGCCGTCCGGCGGGGTGTCCGGACGGTCCGGCCGGCTGATCAGGAAGGCGGTGGTGACGACGAGATGGAGCGCGACGGTCGAGGCCAGCACCAGCGCGGCGATCTGCCCGCCGATACCCCTGAGGTGAAAGAACCCGAACGGCTTCATCGTCGCCGTTCCCTCAGCTGCTCAGGGTGGCCGCGACCGCCTCGGTTCTCGGCGTGAACAGATAGCCGCCGGAGCGCACCGTCTTGATGATGGTGGGATCGGCCGGATTGGGCTCGATCTTGCGGCGGATGCGGCTGACCAGCACGTCGATGGAGCGCTCGAACGAGCCGGTGTTGCGCCCTTGCGTGAGGTCGAGCAGGCTGTCGCGCGACAGCACGCGGCCGGGCCGCTCGCAGAAGGTGCGGAGCAGGTCGAACTCGGCGCTGGTCACCGCGACGCGCGCACCGTCGGGATTGCGCAGCTCGCGCAGGCGCAGATCAATGCGCCAGCCCTCGAAGGCCAGCGTGCTCGCGCCTTCGATCGAGCTTGCCGCCTGCGCCGCGGCCTGGCGGCGCAGCACCGCGTTGATGCGGGCGAGCAGCTCGCGCGGGTTGAAGGGTTTCGGCAGATAGTCGTCCGCGCCCATCTCGAGGCCGACGATGCGGTCGACGTCCTCGCCGCGCGCGGTCAGCATGATGATCGGCGTCTGCGTCTCCGAGCGCACCTTGCGGCAGAGGCTGAGCCCGTCCTCGCCCGGCAGCATGACGTCGAGGATGATCAGGTCGACGCGGTGATCGGCCATGGCGCGCGACATCTCGCGGCCGTCGCTCACGGCGGTGACGTTGCCGGCGTTGTTGCGCAGGTACTTCGCAATCAACGTCCGGGTTTCGCGGTCGTCCTCGACGACCAGGATGTTGGGATTGGGAATGGCCATGCGCTTTGTTTGTCCAAGATTCGGGCCAAATGGCGAAGATTTTTGTTTCAGATTGTTTCCGCGGGGCTGTCTGCAACGTGGGGACACGTCCGGGCAGGGAAGCGGCAAGGTCTCGTTAAGGCCGTTAACCATACCGTGGCGCGGTCACACAAGAAACCCCGCAAAATCCACGGAGCCATCATGACTTCGATTTCGGCGGCATCCGCCGGTAGCTACCAGTCGCCCTTGCAGCGGCTGCAGCAGGAATTGCAATCGCAAGTTTCCGCCGGCACGATCTCGTCGTCGGACCAGTCCGCGCTCTCGACGGCGCTGACGGACATCGACACCGCGCTCCAGCAGAGCCGGTCGAGTGACCAGTCGAGCGGCACACGTCCCTCTAAGGAGGACATGCAGTCGAAGATCGACGATCTCATTTCCGGCGAAGTGTCGAACGGGACGCTGACCTCGGACCAGGCCGAGGAATTGAAGAACGTCTTTCAGTCCGCCTTCGCGAACGGTCCCGGCGGCGCCGGTGGACCGCCGCCCGGCCCGCCGCCGGACGACAGCTCTTCGGATTCATCGTCGTCGACGGACTCGACGAGCAGCAGCTCGACGGACCAGACCACGGCCGAGATCCTCCAGCAGTTCCTGCAGGCGTTGCAGCAGTCGCAATCGTCGAGCTCGTCCTACGGCGCCAACGGCAGCTCATCGAGCAGCTCGAATTTCTCCGCGCTCCTGATCGACTACAAGAGCTGACCCCGAGCGACGCGGGTCGGCGCGTTCCCCGCCGCGATCGTGCTTCACCCAGGGCGCATGATCGTCGGCGGGGAACAGTGCGCCCGGGGAGTTTCCTGCGCGACTGGAGGAACTTTCCTCGCAGTGCAGCGCCATCATTGCACGGCGAAATTGCAGCATCTTTAGGAACCGCGCGTGTTCAGCGCTGTTCTCTCCTCACGAGTTTGCTGCTGAAGGAGAGGACAACAATGTTGATGAAATCGATCGTCGCCGGCCTCGCCGGCACTGCACTGCTTGCGACCGCCGCGTTCGCGCAAAACCCGACGGCCACCACCGACAAGGCAGCGCCTGCAGCCACCGCGACAACGACAACCACGACCGCGTCGGGCGAGTGGCGCGCCTCGAAGATGTCCGGCCTGAAGGTCTACAACGAAGCCAACGAGAACATCGGCTCGATCAACGATCTCCTGATGGACAAGAGCGGCGCCATCAAGATCGCCGTGATCGGCGTCGGCGGCTTCCTCGGCATGGGCGAGCATCTGGTCGCCGTGCCCTACGAGAAGCTGAAGTTCGTCAACGAGGCCGTGGCCTATACCGGCGCCAGCACGAACCCGGGCGCCAAGCCCGCCGCGACCACGACGACGGGCGCTGCGACCGGCACCGACAGGCCTGCGGCGACCACGACGTCGTCCACCTCGAAGTGGTATCCGGACCACGCCGTGTTCAATGCGAGCAAGGACGAGCTGAAGAACATGCCCGAGTTCAAGTACTCGGAATAATGGGCTTCTAGTCGGCTGAACGAAGCGCGCCTGGTTTTCACCGGGCGCGCTGTCGCGTCTCTCGTCATTGCGAGGAGCTCTTGCGACGAAGCAATCCAGAGCTAACTCCGCGGATGCATTTCTGGATTGCTTCGCTGCGCTCGCAATGACGGCAACTAATGCGTCACCAGCGGGCAGCCGCCCTTGTCGAGCGGACGGAACGCCTCGTCGCCGGGCACGGTGGCGATCAGCTTGTAGAGGTCCCACTCGCCCTTGGACTCCTCGGGCTTCTTGACCTCGAACAGATACATGTCGTGGACCATGCGGCCGTCGATGCGGATCTTGCCGTTCTTCGCAAAGAAGTCGTTGACCGGCGTCGCGCGCATCTGCGTCATCACCTTCGGCGCCTCGTCGGTCTTGATGGCCTCGATCGCCTTCAGATAGTGCATGGTCGCCGAATAGAGGCCGGCCTGGATCATGGTCGGCATGTGGCCGACCTTCTCGTTGAAACGCTTGGAGAAGGCACGCGTCTCATCGTTCATGTCCCAGTAGAAGGCGTCGGTGACGATCAGGCCCTGCGTCGCCTTGATGCCGAGCGAGTGCGTGTCGGTGATCTCCTGCAGCAGCGCGATCATCTTCTGGCCGCCCTGGGTCAGGCCGAACTCGGCCGCCTGCTTCAGCGCATTGGTGGTGTCGCCGCCGGCGTTGGCCAGCGCGACCACCTTGGCCTTGGAGGCCTGGGCCTGCAGCAGGAACGAGGAGAAGTCCGACGAGTTGAGCGGATGACGGACCTCGCCGAGCACCTTGCCGCCGCTTTCCTTGACGACGTTCGCGGCGTCGCGCTGCAGCGCCATGCCGAAGGCATAGTCGGCGGTGACGAAGAACCAGGTGTCCTCGCCGCGCTTGACCATCGCCTTGCCGGCGACGTTCGACAGCGCATAGGTGTCGTAGGTCCAGTGCACGGTATTGGGTGAGCAGGCAACGCCGGTGATGTCGGAGGAGCCGCCGCCGGAATTGATGTTGATCTTGTTCTTCTCGCGCGTCAGCGCGGAGATCGGCAGCGCCACCGACGACGTCGGCACGTCGAAGATCGCGTCGACCTTGTCGTTGTCGTACCAGTTGCGGGCAATGTTGACGCCGACGTCGGGCTTGTTCTGGTGATCGGCGGCGACCACCTGAACCGGCTTGCCCGCGACCTTGGCGCCGTAATCGGCGACCGCCATCTCGACGGCGGCGAGCGAACCCTTGCCGGTCGCGTCCGCATAGAGGCTCGACATGTCCGTGAGCACGCCGATCTTGACGACATCGTCGGAAACCTGCGCCTGCGCGGCGCCGGAGGTCGCGGCGAGCGCGAGACCGGCCACGACCGCGGCAATGAGTTTTTGCATGTTGTTTCTCCCTGTGTGTTGTTGTTTGGGCGTTATTTGCGGGGACTGTTCTAGCGACAATCGGTCGTGGCAGCTAAGCGGTGTGCGCCGTAGCAGAATGCAAAATCAGAAGGGGTGGCCGGTGTTCCTAACCCTCTCCCCTTGTGGGCCTGTTGCGTAATCCGTCGGTTGTGATTCTCTAGGGCAAAGCCTTAGGGGAATGACGATGGCGGTGAAGCGGACGGGACAGCCGAGCTTTGTGGAAGCACTGATGCCGAAGGGGGCCGGCGCCAATGCGGCGCTGGATCGGCTGGCGGGCCTGGTCAAGTGGTACCGGTTCGAGAAGCTGATCGGCCATTTGCGGGATGAAGGGAGCCCCGGTCGTCCGGGCTATCCGGTGCTGGTGCTGTTTCGTGCTGTGCTGCTGCAGTCCCTCTATGGTCTTTCGGAGCGCGAACTCGAGGAAGCGCTGGGCGACCGGTTGTCGTTCAAGCGCTTCGTCGGTCTGAGCCTTGAGGATGCAACGCCCGACCACACGGTTCTGAACCGCTTCCGGAACCAGCTCGTTGAACAAGGGCTGCTGGAGAAGCTGTTTAGTGAACTGGATCGCCAGCTTGAGAATGCCGGCGTCATCCTCAAGCGCGGCACGATGCTGGATGCGACCTTGATCCAGGCGGTGTCGGCTCCTCCGAAGGAGGATCGCCCCTCAAACGACCCTGACGCCCGGTTCACCAAGCGGCAGGGCAAAGGCGGCTCGACCTTCGGTTACAAGGCCCATGTCGGTGTCGATGAAGGCTCCGGCCTGATCCGCACAGTGCTCACCACGCCCGCCAACATCAACGACACCACGCCGGCCGATGAGTTGATCCGCGGCGATGAGGCCGTGGTGTGGGCCGATGCGGCCTATGACACGCATGCCAGACGAGCCCGGCTGAAAGCGGCGGGGAAAAAGCCCCGCATCGCGTTCCGTCCTAACCGACATCATCCGGAACTGCCGCCAAGGCTCAAACGCTACAACCTCCTCATCGCGCGCCGACGAGCCCAGGTCGAGACCACCTTCGCCACTCTCAAACGCCGGATGCGACTGACCTGCATCCGCTACGTCGGTCTCATGAAGGCAAGCGGGCAGGTCCTGCTCGCCTCGATCGCCTTCAACATGAGGCGCTGGGCCACGATCGCCGCCTGAGCCGCCCGCCGAGGGCGACAACTACAGAATTGGCTGGCAATTGTCGTGACCGCGGCCTTCTCTCCTGACCTCCTCAGCCTCAAAAGCCGATAACGCAACAGGCCCCTTGCGGGAGAGGGTGGCTCGCCGCGTAGCGGCGAGACGGGTGAGGGGTCTCTCTCCGCGAGGCACCGTCTCGCAGTAGAGCGTGCGGAGAGAGACCCCTCATCCGGCGCCGTAGCCGAAGCTTCGCTTCGGCGTTCTTAAGAACGGCGACCGAAGGCCGCCTACGCCACCTTCTCCCGCAAGGGGAGAAGGAAGAAAAGAGCGCCCTTCAAGCGCTGCCGCCCTTGAGCCGTTCGTTGCGCCGGCGCAGGCCTTCCAGCGTCGCGAGGAGGATGACCGATACCGTCGTCAGGATCACCGCCGCTGCCGTGATGGTTGGGCTGATGTTCTCGCGGATGCCGCTGAACATCTCGCGCGGCAAAGTGCGCTGCTCCGGACCTGCCATGAACAGCACGATCACCACCTCGTCGAAGCTGGTCGCGAAGGCGAACAGCGCACCCGAGGCGAGACCCGGCAGGATCAGCGGCAGGATCACGCGTCGGAACGCTTGAAGCGGCGAGGCGCCGAGCGAGGCGGCGGCGCGCGCCAGATTGGTGTCGAAGCTCTGCAGCGTCGCGCCGACCGTGATCACCACGAAGGGCGTCGCCAGCGCGGTGTGGGCCAGGATCAGGCCGAGATAACTGCCGGTCAGCCCGATCGGCGCGAAGAAGAAGTACAGGCCGACCGCGGTGATGACACCGGGCACGACGACCGGCGACAGCACGAAGGCCAGCACGAGCGGCTTGAACCGGCTCTTCCACTGCGCCAGCCCCAGCGCGGCCAGCGTGCCGAGAACCATGGACAATAGCGTCGAGGCGACGCCGATGATCATGCTGTTCTTCAACGAGTTCATCCAGCGCGGCGAATTGATGAAATCGTCGTACCAGCGCAAGGAGAAGCCCGGCAGCGGATAGGTGAGGTACGAGCCCGAACTGAAGGACAGCGGCATGATCGCAAGGATCGGCGCGATCAGGAAGATGAACACCAGCGTCGAGACAACGATGGTCGTGGTCCACGCGATGCGCTGGCTGGGCGTGCGGAGAGAATTGTCGCTCAATTCTTCATCCCTCCCGTGACCTGCTGGCCCTGCACCAGCTTGCCGTAGACGAGAGCGAGCAGAACGGTGGCCAGCAGCAGCACCGCGCCCAACGCCGAGGCAAGGCCCCAATTCGCCGTCTCGGTTGTGTACAGCGCGATGAAGTAGCTGATCATCTGGTCGGCGGCGCCGCCGACGAGCGCCGGCGTGATGTAGTAGCCGAGCGCCAGGATGAAGACGAGCAGGCTTCCGGCGCCGATGCCGGGCAGGGTCTGCGGCAGGTAGATGCGCAGGAAGGCGGTGAGGGGTGGCGCACCGAGCGAGGCGGCGGCGCGCATGTAGGCGGGCGAGATCGCCTTCATGCTGCTGTAGAGCGGCAGGATCATGAACGGCAGCAGCACGTGGGTCATGGCCACGCAGACGCCGAAGCGGTTGTAGATCAGGCGGAGCGGCTCGTCGATGATGCCGAGCCAATGCAGGCTGTCGTTCACGACGCCCTTGCTCTGCAGCAGCACGATCCAGGCGCAGGTGCGGACCAGAAGCGAGGTCCAGAACGGCAGCAGGACGAAGATCATCAGCAGGTTCGACCGGCCCGGTGGCAGCGTTGCCAGCAGATAGGCGACCGGAAAGCCGAGGATCAGGCAGAGTGCGGTGACACCGAGGCTGATGAGGAAGGTGCGGGCGAAAATGTCGCGGTAGATGGCCTGATCCGGCGGGGCCGCGACGATCGCGCCGTCCGCATTCCGCGTCAGGTCGAGCGCGGCGAGAAGGTAGAAGCCGGTGACCGGGCCACCGGCATTCTTGATCGTCGTCCATGTCGTGCGTTCACGCCAGGCCGGATTGACTTTGCCCAGCGTCTCCTTGGCGGAGCCGGGCTCCGGCATCGCCTTCAGATTGCGGGCCGTGCTGGTCAGGATCGTGCGAAAGCCGTTCAGTGCGTAGTTGAGCCGCTTGGCCGCAATCGCAACGGTGCCGGCGGCGCGCGCCGCCAGGATGTCGCTGGCCAGCGCCGCATAGGCCTTTTCGTCCGGCAGGTCCTTGCCGTCCCAATTGGCGAGAGCCGCGACCGTCTGGGGCAGAACCTGGCGCACCTCGCGGTCATCGACGGCACGCCACAGCATGCCGGCGATGGGGCCTGCGAAGGTGAAGAGCAGGAAGACGAGAAGCGGTGCTACCAGCGCCAATGCCTTGACCTGGCGTGCCCGCTCCGCACGCCTCAATCGGCGCTTGAGCGGCACCTCGGTCGATGCATTGGCGCTGGTCAAGCGCGTATCCGTCATTGGGCGAGACTTGTGGGGCGCTTTATTTCGCGGCCCATTTGTTGAAGCGCTCGGTCAGGCGGTCGATGTTCTCGAGCCAGAAGGCGACGTTGATCTCGACCGCGTTCTTGATGTTGTCAGGCGCCGTCGGCAGGTCCTTCAGCACGGCGGGCTGCAGCTTACCGGCAGCGTCCTTGTTCGAGGTGCCATAGGCAATGTTCTCCGACAGTTTGGACTGGTTCTCCGCCTTGCCTGCAAAGTCGAGGAACTTGTAGGCCGCGTCCTTGTTCGGGCTCCCCTTCAGGATGACCCAGCTATCGAGCGTGAAGAGCGCGCCGTCCCACACCATGCCGAAATTTTTCTTCTCGTTCTTGTTCGCGGTGTCGATGCGGCCGTTGTAGACCGAGGTCATCGCCACCTCGCCGGAGGCGAGCAATTGCGGCGGCTGGGCGCCGGCCTTCCACCACACGATGTCGCCCTTGATGGTGTCGAGCTTCTTGAACGCGCGATCGACACCCTCGTCGGTCGCCAGCACCTTGTAGACGTCCTTCGGCGCGACGCCGTCGGCCATCAGCGCGATCTCCAGTGTGGTCTTCGGGCCCTGACGCAAGGCGCGCTTGCCGGGAATCTTCTTGGTATCGAAGAAGTCGGCCCAGCCGCTCGGGGCGTCCTTCAGCTTGTCCTTGTCGTAGCCGAGAACGAAATCGTAGAGGATGGCGCCGACGCCGCAAGGATTGACCGACGGCGGGATATAGGCGGCCTCGCCGCCGATCCTGGAATAATCCAGCTTCTCGAACAGGCCTTCCTCGCAGCCGACCGCCAGCTCGTCGCTCTCGACCTGAACGACGTCCCAGGTCGCGGCACCTCCCTGCACCTTGGCGCGCAGCACGCCGACGCCGCCGTCCCAGGATTCGTCGTTCATCGGAGCGCCCGACGCCTTCTTGAACGGCTCGAAATAGACCTTCTTCTGGGCATCCTGATACGCGCCGCCCCACGACACGACGGTGAGGTCGCGCGCCTCTCCGACCGTAACCAGCGCAGCACTGGCGCTCAGTGCCGCGGCGAAACCCAGAGCGATCTTGCCAATCTTGCGCTTCAGCATGGTCGTTGTTCCTTCTACATGTGCATTGCGTTGATGTTGATCGCTGGATCAGACGGGATCGAGGGCGAGGCAATCCTCGGGCCGGAAGGTGATGAAGACGCCTTCGCCAGGTTGCAGGCTGTGATGCGCTCCCGGTTGAAGCTTGACCATGAACTCCCCATTGCCGGCGACCTCGAGCACGGCCAGCGCGTGGTCGCCGAGATAGATGGTGTTCTGCACTTTTGCCGGCAGCCGGTTGGGTCCTTCGCCGGCGTCGCCATCCCGAACAATCGCGACACGCTCCGGCCGCACCGAGAGCGATGTCGATGCGCCCGCGCCCGAGACATTGACCGCCCGTGCGGTGACGGCGCCGCCGCCGGCCAGCGCGACGCGGCAATAGCCCTGGTCGATGGTCTCGACGGTACCGGCCAGCACATTGTTCTCGCCGATGAAGTGGGCGACGAAGCTGTTCACCGGATGCTCGTACAGCGCGTCGGGCCTGTCGATCTGCTGCACGATGCCGTCGTTGAACACGGCGATGCGGTCCGACATGGTCAGCGCTTCGCTCTGGTCGTGGGTGACGTAGACGATCGTGATGCCCATCGTCTCGTGCAGTTGCTTGATCTCCAACTGCATCTGCTCCCGCAGGCGCTTGTCGAGGGCACCCAGGGGCTCGTCCATCAGCACGAGTTGCGGATTGAAGACCAGCGCACGGGCCAGCGCCACGCGCTGCTGCTGACCGCCGGACAGCTGCCCGGGCCGCCGCTGCGCCATGGTTTCCATCTTGATCATGCGTAGCGCCGCGCTGACGCGCTCCTGCACGTCCGCCTTGCTCGTCTTGCGAACGGAGAGCGGGAAGGCGATATTTTCCGCAATCGTCAGGTGCGGAAACAGGGCGTAGTTCTGGAACACCATGCCGATGTCGCGCCTGTGCGGCGGCACGTTCTTGATCGGCCGGTCCGCGAGGTAGATCTCGCCATGGGTCGGAACCTCGAAGCCAGCCAGCATCATCAGCGTGGTCGTCTTGCCCGAGCCCGACGGGCCGAGCAGGGTGATGAACTCGCCCTTCCTGATGTCGAGATCGAGGTTCTTCACCACGAGGTTCTCGCCATCGTAGGTCTTCTGAATGCCGGAAAAGCGCACCAATGCCGGCGCAGGCGTGACCATGCCGGCTTCCATGTTGTCCTCGCGTTGTCCCCTACAGTGCCGTGTGAGACTAGCATCCTGCGGCGAGAATGCCAGCGGCGCAAGCGAGGCGTGCGGGGTGCGCTACATGCCCGACAGCTTCGTCACGGACACGTTGAGCGTTCCGCCGGCTTCCGCGACCACGCGCAGCGTCTTGGAGTCGAAGGCGATGTCGGCGAGGGTCAGGCTGTCGATCTTGGCGTCGACCTTGAGGCCGTCCTCGCTCTTCTGGTAGTCGGCGATCGCGGCCGCGATCTTCTCGCGCGCGTTGGCGGCGATCGGCTTCAGGTCGAGCGTCGCCTTCTGCAGCAGCGCCTGCTGCATCTGCGGCACGACCGCGCGCGCCGCCGCTCCCAACAGGCCGAAGGCCGCCTCGGACTCGACCGCGAGCTGGATGTCGGCGAGCCGCAGCGTCTGCTGCGCCTGGTCGAGCATCGGCCGGCCCCAGATGTGGACGGTCGCCTCCGCGCCGAGACCGAGCCAGCTCTTCTTTTCCTTGGCGCGCACCAGGAGCGAGATCAGCAGCCGGTCGCCCGACGGGAACACGTTGACGCTCTTCACGGTGACGTCGACCGGGCCCGAACCGTCCTCGGGATAGGTGTGGCCGACCATCTGCGCGGCGATCAGCTTGTTGATCTCGGTGAAGGGCACGTCGATCGGCACGCCGATGTTCACGCCGGTGCCGGTCGGCGG
Source organism: Bradyrhizobium huanghuaihaiense (assembly GCF_025200885.1). NCBI lineage: Bacteria > Pseudomonadati > Pseudomonadota > Alphaproteobacteria > Hyphomicrobiales > Nitrobacteraceae > Bradyrhizobium > Bradyrhizobium huanghuaihaiense. The sequence goes on from NZ_CP104172.1 coordinate 2,571,918, forward strand.
CACGATCGAGATCTTGTCGGGGAACGGGCAGTCCGGCTTGGTCGGGCTCGAGGTCACGCGTGTCTCGGCCTCGAGGCCGAGCAGCAGCGTCACCGCCTGCGCGTCGACCCGCGGCTGCGCCGCGATGGCGCGGACCGGCTTCATCTCAAGCCAGAGCGGCGGCAGCGCCGCCGAGCTGCCCGAGCCTTGCAGCGGGATCGAGCGGCAGGCCTTGGCCCATTGCACCTTGGCGTTCTCCCGCAGCGAGGGATCGTTGCGGATGCGCTCGGAGACGATGTTGATTTGCTCGCCGACATTCTTGTCGATCAGCGGCTTCACCTGCGCCGGCACGTTGACCTTGGCGCCGGAGACATTGAGGTTGGTGTCGCCGAGATTGACCTGCGCGCCGAGATTGGGCTCGAGATGCCAGTTCGCGGCGAGCTTCGGACGCGAGGTGACGATGACGTTGCCCTTGATCTCGGCGCTGGCGTTCAAATTCTTGATGTTGACGGCGCCAATCCGTTTCGCCGCGTCACCGCCGAGCACGCTGCCGAGCGCGTCACCGAGCGCGCCTGTGGCCTTCGCCGACAGCGAGCCCGTCACGTTCAGCTTGCCGGAGAGCGGCGTCGAGATGGTCAGCACGTCCTTGTCGCCGGCGGCCGCCATCGGTCCGCGCACCGCGGTCCAGCCGATATCGGCGTTCTCCAGGATCTGCGAGATCGGATTGTCGGCCTTGCCGGCGAAATTGCGCGGCGCGGCCTTCTCGGCCTGCTCGCGGATCGCCGACAGCGCGATGGCGACCGGCGCGACCACGATCGAGCTCTTCGCGACCGGCGGCAGCGGCGGCAGTTGCGCGACCGGCGGCGCGGAGTTCGTCGCGCGCGGCGACAGCAAGTCCATCGCCTTCAGGCTGATGAAGAACGACGCCGCGAGCACCGCGACGGCGATCAGGATAGTCTTCAGATTCAACGTCAGACGCATCAATCCCCCAAGCCGCCCCGGTGGGGATTTTACAGGGCGGGCGAGGAGGGCGCTAGAGCGCACCAAGGGGGTGGAATTGGGGCGAACAGGTTAACGGTCGCTAACGCGCCGTTGCCGCGTATCGCGCACCTAGCCGCGCCGCGGACGGCGGACCGCTCTCACATTGCCGCGATCTCCGCCACCGCAATAGAAGCGGTCACCGCCGTCGGACTCCAGGCCCGAGACCATGGTGCCAGCGGGCAGGTCGAGCTGCTCCAGCACCTTGCCCGTATCAGGGTCGACCCGCCTGATGTCGCTGTCCTCGCCTTCCCAGGTGCCGTGCCAGAGCTCGCCGTCGACCCAGGTGACGCCGGTGACGAAGCGCTTGCTTTCAATGGTGCGGAGGACCTTCCCTGTGGCCGGATCGATCTGATGGATCTTGCGCTCCCGGTATTGACCGACCCAGAGCGAGCCTTCCGCCCAGGCCAGCCCGGAATCGCCACCGCCGCCGGGCGCCGGGATCGTGCTGATCACCTTGCCCGTCGCCGCATCGATCTTCTGGATGCGGTCCTCGGCGATCTGGAAGAGGTGCCGACCGTCGAATGCCGTGCCCGCATGTGCGGCGACGTCGATGGAGCGCGCGATATTGCCACTCTCGGGATCGACCGCGTTCAACTTGTCGCCGGATGCGAACCAGACATGGGTGCCGTCATAGGTGACGCCATGCACGGCTTCGACGCCGGCAAAAGGTCCGTATTCCCTGACGATCTCGGCGGCTGAACGCTTCATGTGCCTGGTCCCTGTGAGGTGATGCAGCTTACGTCTTCAGCAGCGGCGTGGGGAGTAACAAGCCTGTCGGGAAACCCGGGACGGGCGGCGTCATCCAGCGGCGCGCACGCCCGTGCCCGAAGCACTGGACCTTGTTCGACCGCGCCAGCTCCTCGAGGGCCCGCTGCACCGTGCGCGGACTGATTCCGAGCGCAAGGGCGAGCGCGGAGCTCGACCACGGCTCGCCGTCGGTGAGAAAGGCGAGGAGGGCGGCGTGCTTCTCCTCATTGGGGCGCGCCAGCACGAGGACGTCGCGCGTTTTCCGCGGCGCCAGCACGAAACCCTGTTTCGTCGCGCTGATGTCGGCCAGCGGCTTGAGCTGGGTGCGGAGCCGCCCGATCTCGACGCGCAATCGCGCGCGGTGCGACTCGTCGACGTGCCTTGCCTGAAACGCACCGCCTATCAACCTGTCCCGCGTGACATCCGCGGGCCATGCCTGCGCCAGAAGGCGGGCGAGCGCGAACAGCACCGGCCGTGTTCCGAGCGGCACGGCAACGCCCTGCCTGCGCACGACATGATGGAAGGTGTCCACCACGAGCGCCGTCGAGCTCGCCAGCCGTTCGACCTCTCCGAGCAGCAACGGGTGTTCCTCGCCGCGCTTGATCAGGCGAGCTGCCGGCGTGTCGAGGACCAGGTTTGCATTGTCGACCTCGGCCATGAGCGCCGGGATTTTTGCCTGCCGCGCTGCACGGCCTGCGCGGTCGAGTGCCGTGCGGGCATCCCCTGTTTTCAGCCGCCTGATCGCGATGCCGGCAACCACGAGCTCGCGTACGACGTGCGATGCCGGCGGGAGCGCGGAGTTGCCGAGGGCGGCCAAGGTGCGCTCGGCCTCGTCGAGCCGCCCGAGGAGAAGGAGACGGCGCGCTTCGATGTGGCCCGCATGGGCCGCATTGGCGAGATCGCCGTGCCTTTCGAGCGTCGCGCGTGCTGCTGCGAGCGTTTTCACCGGCCAGCTCAGGTCGCGTGAGACGAGCGCGATCTCGGCTTCGGCCACCACGCATCTTGCACGCGCCACAGCCTCGCGCGGACCGAAGGCGCGCGCAGCGCTGCGCAGCAGCGTCTTGGCCTTGGCGAGATCGCCGAGCTGCGCCATCGCGATGCCGCGCAGCGCCAGCGACGGTGCATCGTTGCGCAGCGCCACGCGGTTCAGCGCGCCGAGCGGATCGCCGGCTTCGAGTGCGCGGGCGGCGGCGGTGATCAGCGACTCCATGTCAATCCCGCCACACTTGTTACTCCCACCGCGCAACCGCTTGGTGCCAGAAGTCGTTGGCAGGACGTCAAGCAAACGCTTTGGAGAGTCATGATGACATCAGCAGAAAAGGCCGGAACCAACGGACAGACCGCCATGCAGACCCCGCCGGTGGTGTCGGCGCAGGACTGGGAGGCCGCCCGCCAGCAACTGCTTGTGAAGGAAAAGGCGCATACCCGTGCCCGCGACGCCCTGGCCGCCGAGCGTCGGCGCATGCCATGGATGGAAGTTGCCAAAACCTATGCGTTCGAGGGGCCCGGCGGCAAGGTCAGTCTGGCTGATCTGTTCCAGGGCCGGCGGCAGCTGATCGTCTACCGCGCCTTCTTCGAGCCCGGCGTGTTCGGCTGGCCCGATCATGCCTGCCGCGGCTGCTCCATGGTGGCCGACCAGGTCGCCCATGTCTCGCACCTGAACGCCCGCGATACCACGCTGGTGTTCGCCTCGCGCGCGCCGCAGGCCGACATCATCAGGCTGAAGAAGCGGATGGGCTGGACCATGCCCTGGGTCACCGTCACCGACAGCTTCGATGCCGATTTCGGCGTGGAGGAGTGGCACGGCACCAACGTGTTCTACCGCGATGGGACGCGCATCTTCCGCACCTATTTCGTCAAGAGCCGCGGCGACGAGCAGATGGGCGGCACCTGGAACTATCTCGACATCACCCCGCTCGGCCGCCAGGAGGTCTGGGAGGATTCACCGAAGGGCTATCCGCAGACGCCGACCTACAAATGGTGGAACTGGCACGACAGCTACGAGGAAGGTGCCGCGCCCGACAAGAGATGGGTCGAGGTCACGGATGCCGGCGAGAAGGCGTTTCGCAAGGAGGCCGCGGAAGGTCGTGACTAGTCCCGCCAGCGCAACGGCGCCCGCCGGCTGCGATGGCGTGACGGCCGCGCGCCGTCTCGCCAGATGGCTGGCCTTGGCGGCGACGCCTACCTTCGCCGTCATGGCCGTGCTGACCGCCGCGCCCGGCGGCGGCCCGGACATGCTGTGTGGCGCCGGGCAGGGGTCTCTGCTCGGCGGCATGGTGCCGATGTACCTCTTGATGAGCGCGTTTCATTCGGCCGCGTGGCTGAGGCTGATCGCGGAGCGGTGGGGGCGTTATTGCCCACCCGCCGCCTGAAGATAAGCAACGATCTTGCCTGCTTCCTCCGCAGAGATGCCGCCATAGGGCTGCATCTTGTTGCCGGACACGACCTCGTCCGGCTTGACCATGAAGCGGGTGAGCTTGTCCTGGTCCCAGGCGAAGCCGGCGTCCTTCATCGACGGAGAGTAGTTGTAGTCCGGCAGTGCGCCGGCCTTGCGGCCGACGATCTTGTTGAGGTTGGGACCGAGGCGGTTGTCGCCTTCCTTTACCGAATGGCAGGTGCGGCAGGCATTGTTGAAGGCCTGCTGAGCCGCCGCGTCGCTCGACGGCTGCTGCGCGGAGGCGGTCGCGGAGAGGAGCGATGTCAATGCTGCCGCACTGACAATCGTGCGCAGCCAGGCGCTTGGCGATGTTAGCAGGCATGATTGCATCTGCGCCTCCGTCGGGGACCGCGCCGCAGCGAGCGCGCGTCGGGATGTCGAGGGCAAACGAAAACGGCCCCGGTGGGTTCCGGGGCCGTTCGCGTCACAATGTCCTGTCGCGTTAGCGCGTCGCGGCGCCGAGATCCGCGCGGCGTTCCGTCATCGGCAGCACGATCACCTTGGTGCCGACGTTGACGCGGGAGTAGAGGTCGGTGACGTCGTCGTTGGTCATGCGGATGCAGCCGGACGAAACGTGCTTGCCGATGGTCTCAGGCGCGTTGGTGCCGTGGATGCGGTAGATGGTGCCGCCGAGATACATGGCGCGGGCACCGAGCGGATTGCCGGGGCCGCCGGCCATGTGGCGCGGCAGATAGGGCTGGCGGGCGATCATCTCCGGCGGCGGGGTCCAATCCGGCCACTCGGCCTTCTTGCTCACCGACTGGATGCCGGACCAGGTGAAGCCGTCGCGGCCGACGCCGATGCCGTAGCGCAGCGCCTGGCCGTTGCCGAGCACGTAATAGAGATAGGTGTTGGGCGTATCGATGATGATGGTGCCCGGCGCCTCGCGCGTCGCATAGGAGACCGTCTGGCGGCGGAAGCGGGCCGGCATCTCGACGGTGTCCTGATCTTCCGACGGCGCGGCCTGCGAGGGCGCCGCCTGGTAGGGCTGATAGGGCTGGATCGGCTGCGGCGCGGCCATCGGCGGCAGCGGCTGGAAGAACGGGAAGAGCTGCACCGGCGCGGCCTCGGCCGGACCTGCGAATGCGATCGCGGAGATCGCGACTGCGCCGAAAGCAACGGCGCGCGAATACGTCTTGAACGTGTCCAGATTGAACATTGGTCGCCCCTGTTTGCGCGGGTGTTCTTGGCCACCCCGGCACCGTTGCGGTGCTCCGTTGCGTAAGTCACTAACGGAAACAAGTTTCGGGACGTTTGCGCGGAAAACCGAAAACGGTTTCATCGCGGCAAGGATTGTTTCATGACAGTTTCGTGGCTGCAGGGCTCCGTTAACGAACAAAACAGCGGGCCGACACTTCTATGACGTCACACGCCTGAAATATCCTTGGTTGATGGTCGAAAGCCGAGAATCATCAAACTCTCGGGATTTCCCCATGCGGGTATTAATCGCGACTGACGCCTGGCATCCGCAGGTCAACGGTGTGGTCCGCACCCTGACATCGCTGGCGAACGCGGCCAAGGCGCTCGACGTCGAGATCGACTTCCTCACCCCGGACGGCTTTCCGTCCTGGCCGCTGCCGACCTATCCGGGCCTGCGCATCGCGCTGCCGTCGGCGAAAGAGATCGCGCGGCGGATCGAGAGGTGCGCGCCGGAAGCGCTGCACATCGCGACCGAAGGGCCGATCGGCTGGGCGGCGCGGGCCTATTGCCGGCGCAACCGGCTCGCCTTCACCACCTCCTATACGACGCGCTTTCCGGAATACGTCTCGGTGCGGACCGGTATCCCTGATGCCGTCGGCTATGCCGTGCTGCGCCATTTCCACGACGCCGCCGCGATGACCATGGTGGCGACGCCCTCGCTGCGGCAGGAGCTGTCCGAGCGCGGCTTCAAGCGGCTCGGCTTCTGGACGCGCGGCGTCAACACCGAGCTGTTCCATCCCGATCATCCCGCCAAGCTCGATCTGCCGGGCCCGATCTTCATGACCATGGGGCGTGTCGCGGTGGAGAAGAACCTCGAAGCGTTCCTCTCGCTCGATCTGCCTGGCACCAAGGTCGTCGTCGGTGACGGCCCGCAGAAGGCGGCGCTGGAGAAGAAGTATCCGGACGCGGTGTTCCTCGGCGAGAAGAAGGGCGCCGATCTCACCGCGCATCTCGCCGCCGCCGACGTGTTCGTGTTTCCGAGCCTCACCGACACCTTTGGCGTCGTGCAGCTCGAGGCGCTTGCCTGCGGCACGCCGGTCGCGGCGTTTCCGGTGACGGGTCCGAAAGACGTCATCGCGGATCATCCGATCGGCGCGATCGACCACGATCTGCGTACCGCGTGCCTGCGCGCGCTCACCATGTCGCGCGAGACCTGCCGCAATTTTGCGCTGGAGCGTTCCTGGGAGAACAGCGCGCGGCAGTTCGTCGGAAATCTCACGTCACTTCAGCCCAGCCGCGTCCTGCGCGCCTCGCCTCGCATGGCGCGGCGACCGGTGCGCGGTTGACCTTTCATTGGATCCACAGCGAGAACCTCATCGATGGCTAAGATCATGAACCTTGACGGCACCCAGCAGCTCGACCTCACCCGTGGCACGGTCGAGCAGGCCTATGACCGCTGGGCGCCCGTCTACGATCTCGTGTTCGGCGGCGTGTTCGCCAAGGGCCGGCAGGCCGCGATCGCGGCCACCAACAAGATCGGCGGCCGCGTGCTCGAGGTCGGCGTCGGCACCGGCATCTCGCTGCCGCTCTACGCGCCGCACCTGCGCATCTTCGGCACCGACATTTCGGAAGCCATGCTCGACAAGGCGCGCCAGCGCGTTGCCGAAGGCAATCTGAAGAACGTCGAGGGCCTTGCGGTGATGGACGCCGAGAAGCTCGAATTCCCCGACAATTCCTTCGACGTGGTGATGGCGCAGTACGTCGTCACCGCCGTGCCGAATCCGGAGAAGGCGCTCGACGAATTCGCCCGCGTGCTGCGTCCGGGCGGCGAGCTGATCATCCTCACCCGTGTCAGCGCCGATGCCGGCATGCGCCGCTTCATCGAGCAGAAGCTGCAGCCGGTGGTGCGTCCGCTCGGCTTCCGCACCGCGGAGTTCGCCTGGTCGCGCTATGCCAAGTGGCTCTCCGGTGCCAACGGCATCGAGCTCGCCGAGCGCCGCCTGATCCCGCCGCTCGGTCACTTCTCGCTGGTGCGCTTCCGCAAGGTCGACGTCGCCAAGGCGGCTTGAGCAGCCTGCGTAAGAGCGGCGGCACGATCCGCCGCTCACGCGTTCACGTGCGTCATCGCGCCGCTGCACATCGTCACATGACAAAATGATGATGTCATACGGCCTACATCGAATCCCTGTAAATCCCGTACCCGAAAGCATTTTGGGGGAGAGCATGATCAAGAATTATCTCGAGCAGCTGCGGATCCAGCGCTGGGACGACCATCGCTACTATCACCATAGCCGCATCAATCAGAGCCTGCACTTCGTCAGCGCGCTGAGCTTCCTCTTCGCCTATGTCTGGCTGTTCATCGATCCCGTGGTCTCCGCGCTGGTCGGTTGGCTGGTATCGATGACCTCGCGCCAGGCCGGTCACTTCTTCTTCGAGCCGCACACCTACGACCACATCAACCAGGCGACGCACGAGTACAAGGAAGAGATCAAGGTCGGCTATAACCTGCAGCGCAAGGTGGTGCTGATGGCGATCTGGGCGCTCTCGCCGCTGGTCTTGTTCGCCGATCCGACGCTGTTCGGCCTCTTCACCCCCTGGGCGAGCGCGACCGACTTCATGCGTCAGGTTGCCAAGATCTGGCTCGTGGTCGGCGGCGGCGGCCTTCTGTTCCGGACCGTGCACCTGTTCTTCATCCGCGACGTCGAGACCGGGCTCGTCTGGATGACCAAGATCCTGACCGACCCGTTCCACGACCTGATGCTCTATCGCGGCGCGCCGCTCGCTTTGATGCGCGGCGAGCTGATGGACCCCGGCCTGCACCTCAACCCCGAGCACACGCTGGGATTCATCGATGAGCCCGTGCTCGAAGAGCAGCACGCCTGAGCGCGCGGCGCATACGACACACTCCGATGTCTGATGGTTACGTCATGCCCGGGCTTGTCCCGGGCATCCACGTCTGGGGGGCTGCGAATGCTGTGGGCCTCGCCGCACACGCCGTCATTCCGGGGCGGCTCGAAGAGCCGAACCCGGAATCTCGAGATTCTCAGGAGCGCGATTGCGCACCGGAGTTCGATGCTTCGCATCGCCCCGGAATGACTGTGATTATGTGGAGGGAACCAGCCTCAGCGCCCAAAGCGCTTGGCCAGCATCTCTTTCAGAATCTGCCGCTTGATCTGCTTGTTGGTCAGCACGCCGTCGTGCCACCAGAAGCCGTCGGCTTTCATCTTCTCGCCGGCGCGGACGAAGCGTTCGGCGACTTCGGTGAAGTCGGCGTCGGTGTAGTTGAGGCTGAAGATCAGGCGGCCGGTGCCGACCCAGCTCAGCGCCAGGCCTTCGGCGCGCAGGTAATATTGCAGCATCCAGTTGTAGCGGGACGGCGTGGTGTATTTCACCGTCCAGATCGAGGAGAAGTTGGCGAACCGCACCGGCAGGTCGGCGCTCTCCATCATCTGGTTGAGCTTCTTGACGCGGCCGTTCCAGGTTTCCTCCAGCCCGTCATAGACAGCGCGAAAATTCGGGCTGGCGAGCCGGCTCAGGAACTCGTCCATCGCCGTCATGACGTAGGGATGCGAGTTGAAGGTGCCGCGGGCGAAGCAGATGTCGGCGGGGCGGTCGTCGCGGAAGCGGCGCATCAGCTCGCGTCTGCCGCAGACCACGCCGACCGGCAGACCGCCGGCGAGGCTCTTGCCGTAGGTCACCATGTCGGCCTTGACGCCGAAATATTCCTGGGCGCCGCCGGCGGCGAGGCGGAAGCCGACAAAGACCTCGTCGAAGATCAGGACGATGCCGCGCTGGTCGCAGACCTCGCGCAGCTTCTTCAGCCATTCCGTGTAGGCGGCGCGATCGAAATTGCCGCCGCGGGAGGAATCGACCAGCGAGGAATCGCCGGGCGCGTTGCTGTTGGGATGCAGGCCCTGCAGCGGGTTGACCAGCACACAGGCGATATCCTTGCGCGTCTTCAGAACATGCAGCGTCTTCTCCGACATCTCGGAGAGGGTGTAGGTCTCGTGCGCGGGAATCGGGTTGCCGACGCCGGGCTGCACGTCACCCCACCAGCCGTGATAGGCACCGGCGAAGCGGACCAGATGCGTGCGCTTGGTGTGGTAGCGCGCCAGCCGCACCGCCTGCATCACGGCCTCGGTGCCAGACATGTGGAACGAGACTTCGTCGAGGCCCGAGATCTGGCAGAGCCGCTGCACGTTCTCGAGGATCACGGGATGATAGGGGCCGAGCACGGGACCCAGCGCATGCGCCCGCTTCTCCGAGCCCTCGATGCACTCCTTGTAGAAGTCGTTGCCGAAGATGTTGACGCCGTAGGACCCCGTCAGGTCGTAGGAGGTGTTGCCGTCGACATCGGTGACGGTGACGCCGCTCGAGGACTCCATGAAGGTCGAGGTGCCCAGGTGCTCACGCACGAGGCGCGAGAACTGGAACGGCACGCGGTAGCTCTCGGTGAAGTTCAGGTCGGAGATCGTCTCCGCCGCTTCCTTCGTCATCGCGCGACCCCTGGGGTAGCGCTCGGCGTAGAGAGCTGCGAGCCGGAAGAAGGCGTCCTTGCGCTGGGCCACGATGTTCGCGGGCGCGCCGTCACATCCGAAGTACTTGTCGCCCTCGAACTCGTAGAACGGGAGCAGCTTTGCCACCCGGCGCGACATCTTGGAGTGCCCGGCGAGCGACCGGTGCTTGGCGCGGGACAATTCGACCCGCGCCTTGATCTTCGGGAGGACGGCGGCAGCAGAAGCTGCGGCGGCCACGGACATCGAGAGAATCGGGAGTGTCGTTTCCATGACAACAAGCGCTAATACTGTGAGCTGACAGATTCATGACAGTCAAAGCCCTCATCGCCTCTTTCACCCAGCAGGAAGACCTCAACTTCCTGTTGACCAACCGCATCCCGCGCGCGGCGCTGACCCGCTTCATGGGCTGGTTCTCCAAGATCGAGAATCCCCTCGTGCGGGACTTTTCGATCGCGCTGTGGAAGCTGTTCTCCGACCTCGATTTGTCGGAGGCGCGCAAGACCCATTTCAAGAGCCTGCACGACTGCTTCACCCGGGAGCTCAAGCCGGGCCTGCGTCCCTTTGATCTCGACCCATCCATTGTCGCCAGCCCATCCGACGGCATCGTCGGTGCGCACGGGAAGATCGCCGACACCGAGCTGTTCCAGGTCAAGGGCGCGCCCTATTCGCTGCTGGACTTGCTTGGTGACTCCGCGCTGGTCGAGCAGCACCGCAACGGCTCCTTCGTCACGCTGCGGCTGACCTCGAGCATGTATCATCGCTTCCACGCGCCCTATGACGCGCATATCGAGCGTGTCACGCTGATCCATGGCGATGTCTGGAACGTCAACCCGATTGCCTTGAAGCGGGTCGAGCGTCTGTTCTGCAAGAACGAGCGCGCGGTGATCCGCACGCATCTTTCGACCGGCGAAGCCGTGACGCTGGTGCCGGTGGCGGCGATCCTGGTCGCGAGCATCCGCCTGCACTTCCTCGACATGGTGTTGAACGCGCAGACGCGCGGGCCGGTCAACTTTCCCTGCGACGTCAAGGTGAGCAAGGGCGAGGAGCTGGGCTGGTTCGAGCACGGCTCGACCATCATCATCCTCGCGCCCGGCGATTTTACCTTCTGCGATGGCATCGCCGAAGGCACGCGCATTCGCGCCGGTCAAGCGCTGCTCAGAAGAAAGTAGCCTTCAATCCGCCGCGCCGGCCGCCTATATCGTCTTTCGGGGACGACGATACTGGATGTGAGCGATGGCGCGGGCGCCGGTGATGGCGGCGGGTGGTATTGTGCTGCGGCGTGGCGCGCCGCCGCTGGTTGCGGTCGTGCGCCAGCGCAAGCGCAATGAATGGGTCCTGCCCAAGGGCAAGCTCGACGACGGCGAAACGCCGAAGGAAGCGGCGCACCGCGAGGTGCTGGAGGAGACCGGCCACGACGTCGCCATCCACGAATTTTTGGGCACGCTGGTCTACCAGTCCGGCGGCCGCTCAAAAGTCGTGCACTTCTGGCGGATGGAGGCCGACGGCGGTCAGGTTCGCAAGCTGATGAACGACATCAAGGCGGTCGACTGGCTGACGCTGGACGATGCGATCGCCCGCCTGTCGCGCGAATATGAGCGCGCGTTCCTGACTCAGATCGGCCCGATTGCGCTCGCGGCGGCGGGACTGGCAGCATCGCCCGCGCCATCGCTGGCGGCCGACGATATCGATGCCGCCTTGCAGACGCTGACACCGGCGGAAGCGGCGTCTGTCGAGGAGCTGCGACATGGCCTGTTGCAGAAGGTGAAGGCCTGGCTGCGCGGCGAGGCGTGAGGCCTTTTCACGCCACCTAGCTTGCGGTGAGTCAGTCTCCGCGAGCTAGTATGCCTGCAGAGCCTCAGCTCTCTCCAAGCCGTCATTGCGAGCGCAGCGAAGCAATCCAGAGTCCCTCCGCGGAAAGATTCTGGATTGCTTCGCTGCGCTCGCAATGACGAAGAGGAAACAGAGAAGCGCTTCACTCGCACCATCGTTGCGGAAGTCGTCGCCGCACTGAACCGTTACCTATGTCGCTGGTTGCTCAAAGGTCACCGCCGCTCCTTCTCCTTCGGAGCGGGCGCCGGCTTGCGCGGCGCTGCGGGGCGTTGTGCGGCTGGGACGCGCTGCTGGAAGCCGCCCTGCCGCTGCACGCCGCCCGGCTGTTGAGCCGCGGGCGGCTGGCCGGGCTGCACGCCGGTGCGCGGCGTTTGCGGTTGTGCGCCGGGCTGCTGTGGTCCGCCCGCATGCGGCGGCACGACTCCTCCGGGTGGAATCTGTCCACCGCGCTGGGGCCGGGTTTGCGGCGTGCGATTGGGCGGCGTGACTTCTCCAGCGCGCGGTGCACCTGGACGCCCTGCGCCCTGTTGCTGGCCACGTTGCTGCTGACCCTGACCCGCGCGCTGGCCACCCGACTGCACCGCGCCGCCTTGTTGTCCCTGGCCCTGCCGCTGCGGCGGCTGGGCGCCTTGCTGTGTTCCTTGCCGGCCCGGCGTGCCCGGCTGCTGCTGGCCCGGACGGTTGTTCTGGCCGGGCTGGCCGTTCGGCCGCTGTTGGCCCGGCGCCGTCGTCGGCCGCAATTGCTGCTGCTGCGGCGGCTGCGCCGGCCGCGGAATGCGACTGATCGCGGCCGGATTGGCGCGGCGGAAGTCGCGCTGCTCGGTCACGATCTGCCGGCCCGTGGTCTGGGCCAGATGCACCTGGCTGACGAAGCCGCGGTCGCGCGCGATCTGCTGCGCTGGAATCGTGATCGGCACGGCGGCAAAGCGCATCACGCCGGCAACGGCTGGGCCAGGCCGGATCGCGAAGCCACTCGCGGCTTGCGTCAGCGCGCCAATCCGTGTGCCGCTGCTGCGGTCGTTGACCTCGATGTGGCCAACCCGGCCGTCGGCGTCGGGATAGAGCTTGATGTTGACGTTGTTCGCAGCGCCGGCTGCAGCGTTCTCGGGCACGTCGACGACGCCCGTGGTGCCGCGGATGCCGAGCGTCGCGGTCGGCGTCGCGATCTTCATGTCGCCGGTCTTCGCCACCGCAGCCGCAACGAAGGCGACGGTGCCCTTGCCGACGTCGAAGATCGCCGAGTTCTGCTTGCCGCCGTCCTCATAGACGTAATTGTCGATGGTGATCCTGGCGCTGGCCGAAAGGTTGAACGTGGTCGCGTCGTTGAAGGTGATGCCGAGCGAGGAGTTCGACGAGGTCTGCACGACGTCGTTGAGATAGATGTCGTCGCGCACCCGCAGCGGATAGGAATTCTTGTCGCGGATCACGGTCGCGATCCCTGTCGCCGTCGCGACGTTGCCGATCGGCTCGACGGTGGCGGATTGCGCATCTGCCGCCGGTGTCGGTGAAGCTGATGGCGTCGGTGACGGAGTGGGCGTCGGCTGTGCCTGTGGCTGAGCCTGCGCAAGCTCGATTGCATCGGATGCGAAAGCCACGCTGCTGTCGGCGGCCGGCAAGGCCAGCAGCACGAGCGCGAACACGGAGCGGCGCCAAGCCACCATTGAAGTCACGAGGATGTCCCGGTGAGAACGCGAGGCGAGATCGGCCGATATCAGCCGTATGAGGCTGAATGGCGGATGAACGTCGCATGGGGGGAATGCTCAAGAGCCACGTCCTGCGAGGGACGTGGCGCCCCGTTGCTCGTCATTCCGGGGCGCGCGATAGCGCGAACCCGGAATCTCGAAATTGTAGTGGGAGTCTGCCGCGCGAGATCCCGGGTTCGATGCTTCGCATCGCCCCGGGATGACGCGCTCCGCGCGTCAGCTCACGCGCTTCCAGGTCTGGCCGCCGCAGAACATGCCGCCGAAGGCGCAGCCCTGCACGCGCATCGCATTCGGGCCTTTCATCGCGATCGTGGAGTCGTAGTTGCGGCCGGAGTCGGGATCGTGGATGCGGCCGCTCCACTTCGCACCATCGGGCTTCATGTTGATCAGGATGCGCTCGTTGGTCTTCTGGGCATAGCCGCAGAGATTGGCGCCGCACTGCTCGACGCGGACATTGCCCTTGTTCTCCTCGGTCGCCCACACGCCGATCGGCGAGTTCGGGGCGGCCACGGGCGCGGCGGCAACGGGAGCCGGTGCGGGAGCGACTGCGACCGGCGCAGCCGCAGCGGGAGCCGCGACAGGCGCGGGCTGGGCCGTGTTGTCGTAGGTGGCGGCCGGAGCGGCGGCAACGGTCGGCGCGGGCCCGGCGGGAGCAACAACGGGAGCGGCCGGTGCGGTCGCCTGAACCGGCGCCTGCTGCACGGGCTGCTGCTGCACCGGGGCCGGCGCGGGCTGGGTGGCCGTGGCCGGAGCCGGCGTGGTGTCGACGTCATCATCCTTGGAGCCGCCGAGGCCCTTCAGGTTGATGTTGTTCAGCTTGATCGGCTTGTCCGACAGGCCCGGCGCAACGATGGTGACGCAATCGAGCGAGGCGCAGTTGCGCGGTGTTTCGATGCGGATGTGCTGGCCCTCGATCTGGAACGAGATCGAATTGCCGGCATGCGCAGCGGCGGTCGAAGCGAGGAAGAGCGCGGTGGCGGCGATGGTGAGCTTGTTCATGACAACCTCCGAAATGGCGCGGTCCCGAGATGGACTGAAGTCGCTGGTGGATGAAGCGTGGTTCGACCCTATGCCGGGCCGGTCCCGCCTTCCGTGACGGACGTCACAACGGCTCGCGCGCGTCTGGGTGAGGCAGCGCACATTCAGCCCCGGCTCGTCCTGCGTAACCTCGTCGCGACACGACTGGAGGCGCCGATGCAGCGGCTTGCGACTTCGCTTGGCCTATCGATCGTACTGACAGCGATGGCGCCCGCGGCCCAGGCCGGTTCCTACGCCTTCTCGATCGGCGGTCACCGGTTCCATATCGAGGCGCCCAGGAATTGCCGATCCGCCGCCTGTGTTTCGGTGTCCAGCCGCAGTCTTCGGCCGCGGGAAGAGGCCAACACGATACCGGCCCCGTCGCCTGCGCCCGCGCCGATTGTTCAGGCACCGCAGCCGGTCACTCCGGCCGTCCCGATCCGGCCGCCGCAGCCGATTGTGGTCGCGCCATCACCGGCATCGACCGCTCCCGTCCTTGCCGCGACGACGTCGCAGCCCGTTGTGCCGCCATCGGCGCCAAGACTCGAGGCATCAAGAGTTGAGGCGCCGGTGCTTGCCTCGAGGCCCGAGAGCAAGCAGGGCACAGCGATCGCGAAGCGTAGCGACGGCGAGGCCACCTATTTGCCGCTGGGTGAGTGGGAGAGCCTAGGTGCCAAGAGCACGGTTCGCATCGAGCGCTGCGGCCCTGCGCTGTGCGGCTATGCGCTCACCGAGACGTCGAGCCGGGGCGAGAGCGTGCTCGTCAACATGAAGCCGAAATCGCACGACGTCTGGACCGGCAGCATCTACAGCCGCTCCAGCGGGAGCACCTATTACGGGAAGATCACGCTGAGCTCCGGCACGCTTCATGTCGAGGCCTGCGTGATTGGCCGCTTCTGGTGCTCGGGCAACGACTGGACGCGCGTTGAAGAGCAGCAGGAGAAGATGGTCACGACGTCGCGGCAGTGGGACGTGCGGTCGTAGCTATGTCGACGCGCGCACGCGCCCTCTTCCCTGAGGGAGGGAAGAGGGCAAGCCAGCCTGTGGTGTGGTCGGACTGATGCGCTAGATCATGCCGAGCACGATGGCGCCGACGAAGGCCATGGCGAGGTACGCGGTGACTACGCTCAGTCTCCCGGCGAACGTCATGAGGTCGTCCCTCCATGCGCGCTGCCTGGCGCGCAGTCCTTATGGTTAACAGAAAGTCTCTTTTCGAAAAAGTCAGCCTCGCTGTCGCTCGTCATCGTCAGCAGTCCGCACTGCCGCGCCCGCTATGGTTAAAGAACACCGAAATCAACGTGTTGAAGAGTCTTTAAGTAAATTCACCGAACGTGCGTCCATGACGCGCGGAGTTCGTTTGTATCTCGTCGGCTCCATCGTCCTTGTTTCGCTAGCGGGTTGCGGACGCGGCTTCTTCCAGGCCGAACGTGAACCATGGCGGGCCGAGGCGGAAGCCGCATGCCTGAAATCCGGCGCGGTCAAGGAGAGCGCGGACATCGTCCGCATCGACCCGATCTCGGGGCCCGGCATGTGCGGCGCCGAGTATCCGCTGAAAGTCGCCGCCATTGGCGAGGCCTCCAGCAGCTACGGCTTTGCCGACGAGACGTTGCGCCCGCCCGGCAGCATCGGCAACCAGCCGCGCTGGCCGGTGCAGCCGCAGTCGAATTATCCGCAGAGCCAGAATTATCCGGCATCGTCCTATCCGCAGCGGCCGAACTATCCCGAGAGCGCGGTGCGCCAGCCCTCGGGCTATGGTGGATCCTCCGGCCCGATGTCGCTCAACGCGCCCGGCGTCGCACCGCAGGAAGACGAGATCGATCTGCCGCCCGAGGGCACCGATGCCGCGGGCGCAGCGCGCTACATGAATGCGCCGAGCTATCCGGCGCGGCAGCCCGGTCCCGCGCCTTATTCACAAGCGCCGGCACAGCAGCCGCTGCCGCGCCTTGGTCCGGCGCAGGGCAATCCCGTCACCGCCGTCGGCCCCGTCGCGATCAAGCCGACCGCGACGCTCGCCTGTCCGATCGTGTCGGAACTCGACCGCTGGCTCGCCGACACCGTGCAGCCCTCGGCGATGCGCTGGTTCGGCGTCCGCGTTGCCGAGATCAAGCAGATCTCGGCCTATTCCTGCCGCGGCATGAACGGCAATTCGCATGCCCACATCTCCGAGCACGCCTTCGGCAACGCACTCGACATCTCCGCCTTCGTGCTCGCCGACGGCCGCCGCGTCACCGTGAAGGACGGCTGGCGCGGCATGCCGGAAGAGCAGGGCTTTCTGCGCGACGTGCAGTCGGGCGCGTGCGCGCATTTCACCACGGTGCTGGCGCCGGGGTCGAACGTCTATCACTACGATCACATCCACGTCGATCTGATGCGCCGCGCCAGCCGCCGCCTGATCTGCCAGCCCGCCGCGGTCTCAGGCGAAGAGGTCGCGGGCCGCGCCCAGCAGCGCAATCCCTACGCGGGCAGGCGCGATCCCTATGTCACCGGCTCGCTCGGTACGCGCAAGAGCACGCGGAAGCAGGAAGAGGACGAGTACGCGGACGATTAACGGTCGCGTAGCCCGGATGAGCGAAGCGATCCGGGCACGGTGTTCCCGCATGTCGCTTCGCTCATGCGGGCTACGGGCGGACGCGGCAAAATCATTTCGATCCCTGCTTCGACGGTGCAGGGGCCAGCCCCATGCAGCGCTGCACCTCGGCCGGGACGTTGTAGGTGCGCATGATGTGGCGGCTGTCGCGCAGGCCGGTCGCCTCACGCTGCACCACGAACATCCACAGCGCCTGGCCGGCTTCCAACACCAGCTCGCGCCTCGCCGGCTGCGTCGAGGCCGCAGTCGGCGTGGCGGCGTGGGCGGCGTCGAACTCGCGCAAACGCGCCAGCGCCTGTTCGAGCGTGCGGCCCATCCGTCCAAGCGCCGAAGCTTGTTCCTGGACGATCTCGTAATGGAGGATATCGACAGGCGGGCGAAGATCACGGGACATGGCTCAAATATAGTGCCGTGAGACGGGCCCGCGCAACGCGCGGCCCGCTTGCCGCTACTTCGCCCGGTACGCCGCCAGGAACATCCGCGTCGCGCTGTCGACCACTTCGGTCATGCGCTCTTCCGACGGTGCGGGCGCGGCCTGGAACACGAAGGGCAGGAACAGCGAGGCCTTGCACAGCTCCATGAACTGCGACGCTGCGAGGTCGCAATCGTCGATCCTGAGATCGCCGGAGGCGACATGGATCTTGAGATAGTCGGAGAGGCGGTTGATGGTCTTGTCCAGCACCCGCGCATAGTAGCGGCGGCCGACATCGGGCATGCGCTCGGCGATCGCCATCACGGTGCGGATCGCTGATCCGCCGCCGGGGCGGCACAGCAGGTGGATGTAGGCCCGGCCGAACTCCTTCAGCGTGGTCTCGGCATCGCGCACCGGATCGAAATTGAACACGACCTGGCCGTGCTGGAGCGCTTCCTGCTCGAGGATGGCTTCGAACAGCGCGCATTTGTCGGCGAAGTAGACGTAGAGCGTGCCCTTGGAGACCTGCGCGGCGCGCGCGATCTCGCCCATGCTGGCGCCGTCGAAACCGAGATCCATGAACACCTTGCGGGCGCCGTCGAGGATCTGGCGGCGCTTGGAGCTGTCCTCCTCCTGGATGACGTGCAGATGTTCGCCGGCAGCTACAACCATTGGTTCAGGGTCTCGGAAGGTTTCTGGGCGAGGTGCCGACCTATGAAACGCAAATAAAGGATTCGGGCCAGTAGGGTCCCGGCCCGGTAATATTATCTATATTGACCGAACGGTTCGGTCAATGATATTTGGAAATGAGCGAGAGGGAACAGGCCGCGAGGCGGCGGTCCCTGGTCGCGCTTTTTTTGGGGAGGCCTTTATGGCCGTATCGAGAGATCAGGCTGCGCGGGTCATTCGCCAGGAAACGGTGGAGACGATGTCGGCGAACGATGCGGCTGCGGCCGAGACGCCCGCAGCCCTTGCCGAGCAGTTGCGCTCCCATGTGGCCGAGGAAACCAAGCGCCGCAGCGAGGCGCCCGAGACCCCCGTAACGGACAAACCGGCCCCAGCGCCGGACGCGCCCGCTGCCGGCGCGCCGAAACCCGGCAAGCGCAAATTCGTGCTGATGGGTGTCGGTCTCGTGCTGGCGCTCGCGGCCGCGAGCTATGCCGGCTATTACACGCTGGTCGGCCGCTTCTACATCTCGACCGACGATGCCTATGTGCGCGCCAACAACACCATGCTGGGCGCGCGCGTTGCCGGCCACATCTCCTCGATCCTTGCCGGCGACAACACGACGGTGCGCGCCGGCGACATCATCCTCCGCATCGACGACGGCGACTACAAGATCGCGGTCGATGCCGCAGCAACCAAGATCGCGACCCAGCAGGCGACGATCGATCGCATCGGCCGCCAGGTCGCAGCTCTCGACAGCCAGGTCGCGCAGGCCAAGGCGCAGCTCGTCTCGGCCGAAGCGGGTCTCAAGCGCGCCGACCTCGACTATGAGCGCCAGCAGGCGCTGAGCAGCAAGGGCTTTGCCTCGCGCGCCACCTTCGAGAGCTCGGAAGCCGGACGCGACCAGGGCGCCGCCGCCGTCAAGGCCGCGCAGGCCGCCTACGACGTCGCGGTCAGCAATGTGGATGTCGCCAAGGCGCAGCAGGCCGAAGCGCAGGCTCAGCTCGCCGAGTTCAAGACCTCGCTCGCCAAGGCCGAGCGCGACCTCGCCTTCACCGCGGTGCGCGCGCCGGTCAGCGGCACGTTCTCCAACCGCCTCGTCAACGCTGGCGACTTCGTCGCGGTCGGCCAGCGGCTCGGCAACGTCGTCCCGCTCGACGAGGTCTATATCGACGCCAACTTCAAGGAGACGCAGCTCAAGCGCATCCGTCCCGGCCAACCGGTGACGATCAAGGTCGATGCCTACGGCATGCGCAAGTTCTCCGGCGTGGTCGACAGCATCGCGGCGGGCGCAGGCTCGGTGTTCACGCTGCTGCCGCCCGACAACGCCACCGGCAATTTCACCAAGATCGTGCAGCGCGTGCCGGTCCGCATCCGCGTGCCGAAGTCGGTGGCCAAGCAGAACCTGCTCCGCGCCGGCATGTCGGTCTACGCCACTGTCGACACCAACAAGGGCGCGGCCGACGCCGACAGCGAGGTCGATCTCGACGATCCCACCATGATCCATCCGCAGTAGCATAACCCGAGCGCTGCGAGGTCAGACCATGGCCAACGCCACGACCGCTTCACCCGCCATGATGGCGAACCCCGCTTCGGAGCGCATCGCGCCGAAGCGGCTGTTCGCGTTCATCATCATGGTGTTCGGGATGTTCATGTCGATCCTGGACATCCAGATCGTCTCGGCGTCTCTCAGCGAAATCCAGGCCGGCCTGTCGGCGAGCTCCAGCGAAGTTTCCTGGGTTCAGACCGCCTATCTGATCGCCGAGGTGATCGCGATTCCGCTGTCGGGCTTCCTGTCGCGCGCCTTCGGCACGCGGCTGCTGTTCGCGATCTCGGCGGCCGGCTTCACCGCCTCGAGCCTGCTCTGCGGCTTTGCGACGACGATCGAGGAGATGATCCTCTGGCGCGCACTGCAGGGCTTCCTCGGCGCCGGCATGATCCCGACCGTGTTCGCCTCGGCCTACACCGTGTTCCCGCGCACGAAATTCCACATCGTCGGTCCCATCATCGGGCTTGTCGCGACCCTGGCTCCCACGATCGGGCCGACGGTCGGCGGCTACATCACCGACCTGATGTCGTGGAACTGGCTGTTCTTCATCAACGTCGTGCCCGGCATCGGCATCACGCTGGGCGTGCTGGCGCTGGTCGATTTCGACGAGCCGCATTTCGAGCTGCTCCAGCGCTTCGACTGGTGGGGCCTGCTGTTCATGGCCGGCTTCCTCGGCACGCTGGAATATGTGCTGGAGGAAGGTCCGCAATATGAATGGATGCAGGACACGTCGGTGGCGATCTGCGCCTGGATCTGCGCCATCTCGGCGATCGCCTTCTTCTGGCGCGTGTTCACGGCGGCCGAGCCGATCGTCAATTTGCGCACCTTCTCCAACCGCAATTTCGCGGTCGGCTGCGTCTTGCAGTTCTGCATTGGCATCGGCCTCTACGGCCTGACCTACATCTATCCGCGCTATCTCGCCGAGGTGCGCGGCTACAGCGCGCTGATGATCGGCGAGACCATGTTCGTCTCGGGCATCACCATGTTCCTGGTCGCCCCGCTGGTCGGCCGGCTCATGGTCAAGATCGACATGCGCTACATGATCGCGTTCGGCCTCGTCGTGTTCGCGATCGGCTCGTACCAGATGACCTGGATCACGCGCGACTACGATTTCTACGAGCTGCTGGTGCCGCAGATCCTGCGCGGCGTCGGCATGATGTTCGCGATGGTGCCGACCAACAACATCGCGCTCGGCACGCTGGCGCCTGACCGGGTGAAGAACGCGAGCGGCCTGTTCAATTTGATGCGCAATCTCGGCGGCGCGGTCGGCCTTGCCGTCATCAACACGGTGCTGAACGACCGCACCGATTTGCACATCACGCGCCTGCAGGAGCGCGTGACCTGGGGCAATGCGACCGCGACCGAGACCCTGACCATGCTCCAGCAGAAGTTCCAGGGGCTCGGCGATTCCGCGCTGATGGCGATGAAGCAGCTCAGCCAGATCGTGCACCGCCAGGCCGTGGTGATGAGCTTTGGCGATGCCTTCTTCGTGCTGACGGTGTTCTATCTCGGCCTCAGCCTGCTGGTGACGCTGCTGAACAAGCCGGCCTCGCTGGCCGGCGGTGGCGACGCGCATTAATCGGGACACACAATCGGTGTCATCGCCCGGCCTCGACCGGGCGATCCAGTATTCCAGAGGCCTGCGTTGGAGATCTCGCTCTCACCACATCCGCCGCGGCGTACTGGATGCCCCGGTCAAACCGGGGCATGACAGCGGAGATTTGAGGCGAGGGCGACGCTCACCAAGGCGCCCCGGACCAAATTGCAACACTCATCCGTGATCTCGCGTGGGCCCCGTTGCAAATCTCCCACGGCACATCTATAAAGCGCACCTCATTCATTCGAACCGGGGAGATTTGCATGATTTCGTCGCACTCGCAGATCGTACGCCCGCGCTCGATGATCTCCTGGTTCGGTATGTACGCGGCCTGTTAGAGGCCTCCTCCGCCAGATTCGATTGGGCGCTTCGTCCCGATCGCTCCTCTTCCCAAGTCAATATCAGTCTTACGTGACGCCGTCCCGGCCCTTGCGGCCGACTTGCGTCCATCGATGGAGCCGGCCCGCGCCAAAAGCGGCCGGATGATGTCATGACCGTTCTATCAAAGAAGCCCGCGGCGATACGCGTGGTGCTGCCCTTCGTGTTCAAGCACTGGCTGAAGCAGCCGGGGCGTACGCTGGTCGTCGCCGGCGGCCTGTTGGGCGCGACCGTCGCCGACCTGTTCATGCCGGTCTTCTCCGGACAATTGGTTGATGCGCTGACGCGCGGCTCGTCCGACCCCGATGCGCGCCACGCCGCGCTGGTCGCATTCGGCGCCATCGTGGCGCTCGGTGCAGCCTCCATGGTGCTCAGGCTGATCGGTCTCCAGGCGATCGTGCCGTTCACGCTGAAGACCATGACGGAGGTGGCGCAGGACGCGTTCATGCGCGTGCAGCGTTTCTCGACCGACTGGCACGCCAACGCCTTCGCCGGCTCCACCGTGCGCAAGGTCACGCGCGGCATGTGGGCGCTCGACCTGCTCAACGACACCATCCTGATGGCGTTGGCGCCGTCCTTGCTGGTGCTGATGGGCTCTGTGGTCCTGATCGGCCTGCACTGGGCGTCGCTCGGCGCGGTGATCGCGGTGGGAGCGCTCTTTTACGTCGCTATCACCGTGCTGTTCTCGACCCGGTACATCGCGCCGGCCGCGCGCGTCTCCAATGCCTGGGACACCAAGGTCGGCGGCACGCTGGCGGACGCCCTGACCTGCAACGCGGTGGTGAAATCCTTCGGCGCGGAAGCGCGGGAGGATGCGCGGCTCGCCCGCGTCATCAACCGCTGGCGCGCGCGGGTGCGGCGGACCTGGTTCCGCTACAATTACACGGCCATGGCGCAGCTCGCGCTGCTGCTGGCCTTGCGCGCCTCGGTAATCGGAGGCTCGGTGCTGCTGTGGATCTCGGGGCATGCCTCGCCCGGCGACGTCACCTATGTGCTGACGAGTTACTACGTCATCCACGCCTATTTGCGCGACGTGGGTATGCACATCAACAATCTGCAGCGCGCGGTGAACGACATGGACGAGCTGGTGGCGATCCATGACGAGCCGATCGGGATTGTCGATGCCGCGGGCGCCCGGCCGATCGCGATCGAGGGCGGCGAGATCGTGTTCGACGACGTCACGTTCCATTATGGCGGCCATCGCGCGCCGCTGTATGACGGCTTGTCGCTCACGATCCGTGCCGGCGAACGCGTCGGTCTCGTGGGCCGCTCCGGCTCCGGCAAGACCACCTTCGTCAAGCTGGTGCAGCGGCTCTACGACGTCACCGATGGTCGCGTGCTGATCGACGGGCAGGACATCGCGCTGGCGACGCAGCAATCGCTGCGCAGCCAGATCGCGATCGTGCAGCAGGAGCCGATCCTGTTTCACCGCTCGCTCGCCGAGAACATCGCCTATGGCCGGCCCGGCGCCAGCATCGAGGCGATCGAGCAGGCGGCGCGGCTCGCCAATGCGCACGACTTCATCCTGCGCCTGCCTAAGGGCTACGGCACGCTCGTCGGCGAGCGCGGCGTGAAGCTGTCGGGCGGCGAGCGGCAGCGCGTGGCGCTGGCGCGCGCATTCCTGGCGGATGCGCCGGTGCTGATACTGGACGAGGCGACGTCGAGCCTCGATTCGGAATCGGAGGCGCTGATCCAGCAGGCGATGGAACGGCTGATGAAAGGCCGCACCTCGATCGTGATCGCGCACCGGCTGTCGACGGTGCGAAGTCTCGATCGGATCCTGGTGTTCGACCGCGGCGAGATCGTCGAGCAGGGCACGCATGCCCTGCTCGCGGGCAAGCCGGGAGGCATCTATCGCGGCCTATTCGAGCGCCAGGTGGTGGAGCTTGGACATATCGCGGCGGCGGAGTGAGGCGCGGCCTGCGGACGAAGGAGAGCGTCCGTAGGCGGCGAAGGATTTAGGGCAGGGATGGACTGACATGAAAGACCTGACGCGCGGCTCCATCGTGGGCCACATCCTGAGCATGGCGCCGCCGATCGTAGTCGGCATGATCACGATCATGATCTGCCAGCTCGTCGACCTCTACTTCGTCTCGAGTCTGGGCGAGGCTGCGATCGCGGGCGTCGCCGCGGCCGGCAACGCCGGCTTTCTCGTCAATGCCCTGATGCAGGTGCTCGGCGTCGGTACAGTTGCGTTGATAGCGCATGCCGTGGGCCGCAAGGACCGTGGCGATGCCAATCTGGTGTTCAACCAGTCGGTCGTCCTGTCGGTTCTGTTCGGGCTGCTGACACTGGTTGCGGGTTTCGTGCTGTCGCGTCCCTATATGCGCGCGGTCGCGGCCGACGAGGCAACGGTCGAAGCCGGCACCGTCTATCTGCTTTGGTTCACGCCGGCACTGGCGCTGCAATTCGCGACGCAAGTGATGGCGTCCGCGTTGCGGGCGACCGGCATCGTGCGGCCGAGCATGCTGGTGCAGGCGCTCGCCGTGGGCATCAACATTGCGCTGGCGCCGATCCTGATCTCGGGTTGGGGCACCGGGCATCCGCTCGGCGTCGCCGGGGCCGGCCTCGCAAGCTCGATTGCGGTGTTCATCGGCGTGCTGATGCTGCTCGCGTATTTCCTGAAGCTGGAGCGTTACGTCGCCTTTCATCCCGCGCAATGGCGGCCTCAGCTTCGGCAGTGGAAGAGAATCCTCAATGTCGGCTTGCCCGCCGGCGGCGAGTTCGTGATGGTCTTCATCATCATGGCCGTAGGCTATTATGTGCTGAGCGTTTTCGGCCCGGCGGCGCAGGCCGGATTTGGTATCGGCACGCGTCTCCTCGGCCTGATCCAGATGCCGGCGCTCGCCGTCGCGCTGGCTGCGGGGCCCATCGCCGGCCAGAATTTCGGCGCCGGCAATGGTGCGCGCGTGCGGGAGACCTTTGTCAAGGCGGCGCTTGTCGCGACCGCCGTGATGATTGTCTTCCTGATCCTCGCGCAGCTCGCGCCAGGTCTGTTGCTGGCCGGCTTCTCGAATGATCGGGAGACGATGGCAGTTGCGTCGCTCTTCCTGCGCATTGTCTCGTTCAACATGGTGGCGCAGGGGCTGATTTTCACCACCTCCAGCATGTTCCAGGGGCTCGGCAACACCAAGCCCGTGCTGGTGACCTCGGCAATGCGGGTCCTCACCTATTCCCTGCCGTCGATCTGGCTCTCGACGTGGCCGGGGTTTCGGATGGAGCATGTCTGGTATCTGTCGATCGCGACAACGACGCTTCAGGCCGCGCTGAGCGTGTGGTTGCTATACCGCGAGTTCGGCAAGCGCCTGGCGCCATTGCGGCCTCCCGAGGTTCCGGCGCAGATGGAGGCTGAGCCTGAAGCGCCTCCCGCGCGTGCACCGGCGTAGCGACGGCTGATTGTTGTGTTGGCGTGCGCGTCAGTGCGCGCCAACGCTGTTCCAGACGAGTGTGAGGCCCGACAGAAACAGGAGGCCGAGCACGACATCGCCAAAATGCTTGTCGTTCAGCGCGTGGTAGACGCGCGCGCCGGCCCAGGCTCCGATCAGCGTGCCCGGAAAGGCGACAGCAGCGAGCCAGACCACCTTGAGGGCGACGAGGCCGGACGCGGTCTGCAACACCAGCGCGGTCGCGAGCACCGTGAAATTGAAGAGCTGGAAGATGCCGCGCCGCTCGTGCTTGTTCCAGCCGCGGATGTTCGCCCACAGGATCGGCAGCGGCCCGGACAGTCCGGCAAGCCCGCCCAGAATGCCGCCGGCAAAACCGATCGCGCCGTCCGCGATCCGGCCGCCGAACTTGAAGGCGAGCGGTCTCTTGTTCAGGTAGAGCGCGCTCGAAAAGATCAGGATCAGCACGCCGACGCTCAGCTTGAAGACTTTCGGATCCGCGGAGGCGACCATCATGATCCCAAGCGGTACGCCCATCAGTCCTCCGATCAGGAACGGCCACACCAGCGAAAGATCAAAACTCTTCCACATCGACGGCAGCGTCGAGGTCTGTGCGATCACCGAGCAGATCAGCACCAGCGGCACCGCGAGCGAGGGCGGCAGGACGTAGAGCCAGATCCCGAGCGCCATCAGCGCCGTGCCGAATCCGGCAAGGCCCGAGACGAAGCCGCCGGCCAGCGCGCCGAACAGCAGCAGCGCGTAAGTGGACGTTTCCACCAATCATTTCCTGTTGTTAGCGGCGATGCCGAGCTTCGATCGCCGCTTTTGATCGTCATCTGGCGCATAGCACAGATGCGGCCGGGAAGGTCAATTTCAAAACCGCACGCAAGCGTGATCCGCAAGGGCGGGTCAAGGGCGAGCGTTCGCCGAAGCGGCTCCTACATGACGCCTGTACTTTAATCCTGGGGGCCTGCCGGGCGTCACGCCGCACCGTCCCTGACGAGATGATGGAGCGTGATCATGACCCGCGTGAACATTGCCGTTGCGGCCGCATTGTTGTCGGCCGCCGCCCTGACGCCGACATTGGCGCAGGCGCAATTATCAGAGCCTGCCGCCTATCAGGCCGCGCATCCCGACCGCGATGTGCTCAATGGCGGCCAGCTCACGCCCGCGGGGCGCGCGGCACGTGGCGAGACGGTGGTCCCGAGCGAGGCCTACGCGGCTTATCCCGCAGCCGTTGCGCCTGTCGTTCGTCCACGCCACCGTCGTCACCATCAATAAGAAGAGTTTAGACGATCTGCCTGGTGTCGGCGGGCTTGTGTAGCGCGCCGACCAGGATGCGCAGCGCCTCGGTCAATTCCGCCCTGTTACGCGCTGCGCCGAGCGAGACGCGCGCCGCATGCGGCGGTGTTCCGTCCACGGTGAAGGCATCGCCGGCGACGATCGCGAGGCCATTGCGCAGCAGATAGGCCGCGACATCGGGCCGGCTCTCCGGCAATCGTAGCCACAAATGATGGGCGGCGGGTTTGGCCAGGAACTCGAATCCCTTCAGTGCCCGCTGCGCGAGTTGCTGGCGGCCGACCGCCTCGTTGCGAATGGCGGTGATGATGCGATCGGCAATGCCGCTCTCGATCCAGTGCGTCACCAGAGCGACCATCAGCGGTGCTGGCATCTGCACCGTCGCTTGCAAGGAGGCGCGCATCTCTTGCTGCGCAGCGTTGTCGGGCGTCATCAGATAAGCAACGCGCAGCGCCGGCGCGATGCATTTTGACAGCGTGGTTGCAAGATAAGTCCGCTCCGGGATGAGGTTCGCGATCGGCGAAGCCGCGCGATCGAGCAGCCCGTAGGCGTCGTCCTCGATCAGAATCGTATCGGCATCGCGGAGGATCTTCGCAATGGCGCTGCGCCGCTCGGGGAGAAGCGTCGCGGTGGTCGGATTATGCAGCGTCGGAATGAGGTAGACGGCCTTCGGCCTGTGCGTGCGGCAGGCCTTTGCCAGCGCATCAGGCAGGATGCCGCCGTCATCCATGGCGACGCCGACGAGCCTGACGCCGAGCCGCGCGGCGGCGGCCTTGATGCCGGGGAAGGTGAGCGCTTCGGTCAGCACGACGTCGCCGGGCCGCGTGAGATGGGCGAGCAGGTTGAACAGGATCGTCTGCGCGCCGGGAAAGATCACGAGCCGGTCGGCGTGCGCGTGCGGGACGCGTGTACGCATCCAGCGCGCCGCGACCTCGCGCTCATGCGCGCTGCCGCCGGGCGGCTGGTAGTTCAGGAACGCGGTCAGGCCCGATTGGGCGCGGAGGGCTTCCATCCCGGCGATGATGCGCTCGTCGAGCTGCGCTTCGAGCGGATGCGGCGGCACGTTCATCGAGAGGTCGATCGCGACCGGATGCGGCAGGTCGACCGCGCGTCGCGCGCTGGTCTCCGACACGAACGATCCCTGTCCGACCCGGGCCTCCATGATGCCGCGGCGCCGCGCCTCGGTGTAGGCGCGCGTCACTGTGGTGAGGTCGATGCCGAGCGCCTTTGCCAGCGCGCGCTGTGTCGGCAACTGCTGGCCGCGCACCAGCCGGCCTGCGGCGATGTCGGCCTCCATGGCGTCGACGATGCGCTGGTAGCGCGGCCCGCTCAGCTCCGAGATTGTAGGGGTCCAGTCCATGCAATTCAGGCCCATATTCTTTGAATGTATGGATACAAGAGATTATTGTATGGATCATCAAAAAGGAAGAGGTGTGGTCATGGCGACCGGTTCAATCTCTCTGGCGAAGGCGATGTGGCGCGGCTTCTTGGGCAAGTGCCCGAACTGCGGCGAAGGACATATGTTCGGACGCTTCCTGAAAGTCGCCGAGGCTTGCGATCATTGCGGCGAAGAACTGTTCCATCAGCGCGCCGATGATTTTCCCGCCTATCTGGTGATGGTCGTGGTCGGTCACCTCGTCGTGCCTGCGATCCTCGCAATCGAGACCGCCTACGCGCCGCCGATCTGGCTGCAATTGGCGGTGTGGCTGCCGGTGACGCTGTTCGCCTCGCTCGCGCTGCTGCAACCGACCAAGGGCGCCATCGTCGGCCTGCAATGGCAGCTCGGCATGCATGGCTTCGAGGCGAGCAAGCTGCGGCGCGAGGCCGGTGCGCTCGTCCTCGCAAAAGTGAATACGCGCGCGGCCTAACGCGGCGGCGGCGTTTACATCGCGCGCGCGGCCGTTACACTCCATCGTACAAACAAGAACGATGGAAACGCCGATGGCCGCACGCGCGAAAACTTTCCTGCTCTGTCATGGCGCGTGGTCGGGCGGATGGGCCTGGAAGAAGATGCATCCGCTGATGGCGCAGGCGGGCCATCGCCTGGTGGCGCCGACTTACACCGGTCTCGGTGAGCGCGCGCATCTGGCCAATCCCGCGATCGACCTCGAGACGCATATCCAGGACATCCTCAACGTCATCGCCTTCGAGGACCTCAACGACATCGTGCTGCTCGGCCACAGCTATGGCGGCATGGTCGCAACCGGCGTCGCCGACCGCGCGCGCGAGCGCGTGACGCAGCTGATCTATCTCGATGCCTTCGTGCCGCGTCACGGCCAGTCGCTGTTCGACCTCAACGAGGCCGGGCGCGAGCCGATGCGCAAGGCAGCAAGCTCCGGCGACGGCTACCGTATTCTGCCGAACCCGCCGCCGCCGGATACGCCGCAGACCGATCTCGATTGGCTCGACGCGCGCCGTGTGGCGATGCCGGTCAAATGCTTCGAGACCAGCTTGAGGCTCGAACATGGCGAGCCGGCGATGCCGCGCAGCTACATCTCTTGCACGCGCATTCCGCCGGGCGACGTGTTCGGTCAGTTTGCGCAGCGGGCGAAGAACGAGGATGGCTGGCGCTATTTCGAGCTCGATGCGAGCCACGCGCCGAACGTCACGGCGCCGGAGGCGCTGATGGCGGTGCTGGACGGTGCAATGTGATCAGGAAAGCTGAAGAGCGGGACGCCTCCAGTCTGGCAGCGGTGAGCATTGAAGTCTGGTTGAGCACGTATCTTCGGGAAGGAGTGAGCTCATTTTTCGCGGACTACGTTCTTGCAGAGTTCACGGCGCAAAGACTTCGAAGCTCTCTTAGCGATCCAAACCTGTCGATCTGGGTATCGGAGAACCGGATAGGAATTGATGGTTTCGTGACGGTTTGCTCGATGGCTGCGCCGCCGCTGCCCAATTGCTCACCGCTGGAAATCATGACCCTGTATGTTCAACCAAGGCACCAGTCGGGCGGAAGAGGCATCGCTCTTTTGCAGCGTGCCATGGATCATTGCAGGAGCATCGGTGGCGAACGTGTCTGGCTGAAGGTCAACGCGGAGAATGGCCGGGCCATCGACTTCTATCTGCGGCATGGCTTCAAGAAGGTTGGCTCTACGCATTTCAAGATCGCTGACAGCGCTTACGAAAACTTCGTTATGGAGGCAGATATCCGGCGTCTCGGGGGACTGAGCCCGGAATGACATCGGCAAAAATGGTGAGGGGTCCGATGCGCTGGCATCGAACCCCTCGTTGCTTCCTAGTTAAGACGCGCTTTCTTGACGCGAACCGGAACTCCACTTCGCTCGAAAGCGCTTTAGAATATCAGCCGGCCTGTAAGCCGGGTTCTGTAGGGCACCGCCCGCTTGCGCGAACGATACGTGACGGCCATTCCTCTGGGACCATGTTTGCACATGGCCTCGAGCAACCTACCCGGACGGCGGGCCTGACATCGCCCCGCGGCGTTATCGCTTGCGCGAACAGCCCGCTACGCCGTCCCTATTCGGTTTTGCTCCCGGTGGGGTTTACCATGCCGGCCCCGTTGCCGGCGCCGCGGTGCGCTCTTACCGCACCTTTTCACCCTTACCCGTCTACGCAGCTTGCGCTGCTACGACGTGGCAAGCCCGGCGGGCCTGCCTCGCCGAAGCCCAAAGGGCGAAGGCGGGCGGTTCGTTCTCTGTGGCACTTTCCCTGGGGTTGCCCCCGCCGGATGTTATCCGGCACCGCATGTCAAGGGAGCCCGGACTTTCCTCCCCGGCGGCCTTTCGGCACCTGCCGGAGCGGCCGTCCGGCCGACTGACGGGTTACGCATGGCGCATTTGTGACGGTTCCGTCAAGCCGAGATCGCCGCGCACGCGTTCTCGAAAATAATTTATCCTGAAGATGTCGTTTGGAGCGCGCCCCGTTCGACTGGATGTCG
Organism: Bradyrhizobium huanghuaihaiense; assembly: GCF_025200885.1. NCBI lineage: Bacteria > Pseudomonadati > Pseudomonadota > Alphaproteobacteria > Hyphomicrobiales > Nitrobacteraceae > Bradyrhizobium > Bradyrhizobium huanghuaihaiense. The sequence continues at coordinate 2,602,095 of NZ_CP104172.1, forward strand.
GCGACACAGCCGAACAACAGGAGTGAAGCGATGCAGTATCTGCTGATGATCTACCAGAACGAGGTCGAGTACGCGAAGGTTGACACGGGAACCACCCAGAAGATGTCGGCTGAGTATGAGGCCTTTACGCAATCCATCATTCGGAACGGCAATTTCAAGGCCGGCGATCGGCTCCGCCCGACCACGACCGCGACCACGGTGCGCGTGCGCGACGGCAAGACGCTGACGACCGACGGCCCGTTCGCGGAGACGCGCGAGCAGCTCGGCGGCTATTACCTGATCGAGGCGAAGGACCTCGACGCGGCGATCGAGATCGCGGCGCGGATTCCGAGCGCGCGTGTCGGTTCGATCGAGGTGCGGCCGATCTGGGTGTACGACAAGTGATCATTCTTACATTCGTCATTCCGGGGCTCGCGAAGCGAGAACCCGGAATCTCGCTCGACAACTTCGAGATTCCGGGTTCGCGACTGCGTCGCGCCCCGGAATGACGGTGGAGTCAAGTGATCGCATGACATGACCCCGAGCGAGATCGAAACCATCTTCCGCGACGAGGCGGGGCGGGCGCTGGCCACGCTGATCCGCCTCGTCGGCGATTTCGATCTCGCCGAGGACGCGCTGCAGGACGCGTTCGCGGTAGCGCTGGAGCGCTGGGCGGCGTGCGAGGTCCCTGACAATCCCCGCGCCTGGCTGGTCAATGTCGCCCGCAACAAGGCGATCGACCGCATCCGCCGCCAGGCCGTCTTCCGCGGCAAGCAGCAGGCGCTGGTGCATGAGCTCGAACTCAACGCACGAGACACCGACGAGCCGCCGGCAACGCTTGACGACGACATGCTGCGGCTGATCTTCACCTGCTGCCATCCCGCCTTCGCGCCCGAGGTCCAGGTCGCGCTGACGCTGCGCACCGTGTGCGGGCTCTCCACCGCGCAGGTCGCGCGCGCTTTCCTCGTCGGTGAGGAGGCGATGGCGCAGCGGCTGGTCCGCGCCAAGCAGAAGATCAGGCTTGCCGGCATTCCCTATGAGGTGCCGGAGCGCGAGGCGCTGGCGCCCAGGCTCAATGGCGTGCTCGCCGTGATCTATCTCGTCTTCACCGAAGGCTATGTCGCAACCTCGGGCGCAGATCTGATGCGGCCGGATCTCGCGACTGAGGCCATTCGGCTCGGCCGCTTGCTCGACCGGCTGATGCCCGGTCGCAGCGGCATCAAGGGCCTGCTCGCCCTGATGCTGCTGCATGATGCGCGGCGCGCCGGGCGCGAGACGGCCGCCGGCGACATCGTGCTGCTGGAAGAGCAGGATCGCACGCTCTGGGATCGCACGCAGATCGAGGAGGGCTCGCGTCTGGTTGACGAGGCGCTGCGCATACCCGGCCGGCCGCAAGCCTATGCGGTGCAGGCCGCGATCGCGGCGCTGCATGCGCGCGCGCCGAGCTTCGAGGCGACAGACTGGCCGCAGATTGCAGGGCTGTACGAGGTGCTGCTCCGCATCAACCCGTCGCCGGTGATCGAGCTGAACCACGCCGCGGCGGTGTCGATGGTCGACGGCCCGGCACGTGCGCTCGATCTCGTCGATGCGATCACCGCGCGCGGCGGGCTCGACGGTTATGCGCTGTTGCCTGCGGTGCGCGCGGATCTGTTGCGGCGGTTAGGGCGGAAGGAAGAGGCGCGTAAGGCCTATCGTGCGGCAACGGCGGCGACGCAGCTGGAGCCGTTGCGGCGGCTCTATGCGCGAAGGGTGAGGGAGATGGGGTAGTCGCCACACACTCCGTCATTGCGAGCGTAGCGAAGCAATCCAGACTGGCTCTGCAGAGACAGTCTGGATTGCTTCGTCGCAAGTGCTCCTCGCAATGACGGAGTGTGCGGCAGCCGCCGTCACTTCGACGCGACCGTCGTCCCATCCTGCGGCAGGCTCGCCAGCAGCGCCTGCAAGGTCGACAGCGTCGAATGATCCGCAACACCATCCAGTCGCGCCGGGCGAAAATGGCGCTGGAAGGCGGTGACGACCTCCATCGTCGCGGCGTCGTATTTGCCGTTGAGGGGAACGCCATAGCCGTACTTTGCGAGCGCCTGCTGCATGCTCAACACCGCGTCGCTGATGGTGCCGAGCATCAGGGTCTCGCCGCGTACGACCGGTGCCGGCGTCACCCAATGACCGACGCCGGAATTGGCCAGCGAATGCCACGGAAACTTTTCGCCGGGATCTTTCTTGCGCGCGGGGGCGACGTCGGAATGGCCGAGCACCCGGTGCGCGGGTACCTTGCGGCGAAGCATGATGCCGCGGCACAGCGCGATCACGGCGGCGATCTGGCGCAGCGGAAACTCCGGATAGCCCCAGTCGTGACCGCGATTGACGATCTCGATGCCGATCGAGCAGGAATTGACGTCGTCCTCGCCGGCCCAGGACGAGACGCCGGCGTGCCAGGCGCGCTTGGCCTCGGGCACGCATTGCACGATGCGGCCATCCTCCAGCACGACGTAATGCGCCGACACTTCGGTGCCCGCCGTGCACAGCCGCGCCAGCGCGCCTTCGACGTCGGGCATGCCGGTGTAGTGCAGCAGGATCATGTCCGCCTGCCGACCCTTGTTGCGCTCGCCATGGTTCGGCGAGGGGATGATGTCGGAGACGATCGAGGAATCCGGCTCGAACGTGCGCATGTTCGCCGCGGCCTTGGGAACCGGGAGGACGCGCTGACGCTTCGAATCAGATCCAGACGGCGAACCGGACGACATAGGCAGCTCAAGTCGGACAGGAGAGTGGGCCAAGCCCTTCTCTTTACTATTCCTTTACCCTCCGCCGTACGCAATCGCGCGACGCGGTTAACGGATGCATTTTGAACAGGGTGTGTGGATGAGGCATCACCATCGCCTCACCTTTTCGACTTGTAACGAGCCGATCAACGCTTTCTTAACGCTAAGGGCCGTTACTGAGAGATGAAGAGCCGACCCGCGTCCGGAGGCGGCCAAAGCGTATTTTGGCTCGAAATCCCATGGCTGCCCGTCAAATTCCACTGGGAACTCTGGGTTTGGCGCCCGGGACGACCGGGCTCGGTAACCATGTTGGACTGGGGCTTGGTCGTGGAACCGCCGCGACGCGGAATCATTCGAGGCGTTATGGGCTGGTTCGCCCCCGATCTGTCATGGTCGTTCGGCAGGCGTGGCGCATGAGCACCGCTCCTCACATTCCCGTGCTTGGCCGCGAGGCGATCGATCATCTCGCTCCGCGCGCGGGCGGCATCTATGTCGACGCCACCTTCGGCGCCGGCGGCTACAGCCGCGCCATCCTCGACGTGCCGGGAACCCGGCTGATCGCGATCGACCGTGATCGCACCGCGATCGCAGGCGGTGCCGAGCTGGTCGCGCGCGCCGCAGACCGGCTGACGCTGGTCGAGGACCGCTTCTCCAATCTCGCCGAGGTCTGTGCCGCGCAAGGCATCGATGGCGTCGACGGCGTCGTGATGGATGTCGGCGTGTCCTCGATGCAGCTCGACCAGGCCGGCCGCGGCTTTTCGTTCCGCCTCGACGGCCCGCTCGACATGCGGATGGGACAGACGGGCCCGACCGCGGCCGACGTGGTCGCGCGTGCCTCGGAAGGCGATCTCGCCGACATCATTTATCAGCTCGGCGAGGAGCGGCAGTCGCGCCGCATTGCCCGCGCCATCGTCGCGGACCGGCAGGAGACGCCGTTCACGACGACGCGCGCGCTCGCCGATCTCATCGGCAGGATCGTGCGGTCCAAGCCCGGCGACATCCATCCCGCGACGCGGACGTTCCAGGCCCTGCGCATCTTCGTCAACGAAGAGCTCGACGAACTCCAGACCGCGCTCGCGGCTGCCGAGCGCGTGCTCAAGCCTGGCGGCCGCCTCGTCGTCGTCTCGTTCCATTCGCTGGAAGACCGCATCGTCAAGAATTTCCTTGCCGGGCGTTCCAAAACCGGCGGTGGCTCGCGGCATCTGCCGGAGGTGGCGCAAGTCCCGCCGAGCTTCGAGCTGCTGACCCGGCGGCCCGTGGTCGCGGGCGAAGAAGAAGTCGCGAACAATCCGCGCGCGCGTTCCGCCAAGCTGCGTGCCGCCGAGCGCACGACTGCACCTGCGCATGATGACGACGAGCAATCGCCCTGGCCGAAACTCTCCGACGTAATGAGGGGAGGCTAGCCCATGCGCATCATCCACCTCCTCGTCATCGGCGCGCTGATCTTCGCGGCGGCCTATGTCTATCGGATCAAGATGGACTCCACCGCGCGCACCGAGAAGGTGCTGCGGCTGCATGCGGAGATCCGCGAGCAGCGCGACGCGATCGCCTCGCTGCGCTCCGAATGGGCCAAGCTCGATGCGCCCTTGCGCCTGCAGGGCCTGTCCGAGCGCCATCTGCCGCTCAAGCCGGTCAACGGCACGCAATATGACTCGCTGAAGAATCTGCCCGAGCGTCCGCCGCGGATGTTCAGGCCCGGCGAGCCCGACCCGATCGGGGCCATGCTCAACACCATCGAAGCCGCGAGCGATCCTGACACCGTGACGGGCTCCGTGCCTCAGCCCGAGGACAAGCAATGAGCCCGGCAACGCCTGCAAAACCCATGGAAAAGCCGACCGAACCCTGGCGGCAGCGGCTGATCCGCAGCCTGCTCTACGGGCGTAACGTCGACCGCGCGGCCAAGGCGCGCGCCCGCGTCGGTCTCGCGATGCTCGCCTTCGCCTCGGTCTACGCCCTGATCGGCGGCCGGCTCGTGATGTTCGCGATCGGCGCCGACGCGCACAGTGCGCGCCGCGCGGCGTCGCAGGAGGTGGTCGCGACCGCGCGGCCCGACATCGTCGACCGCAACGGCGCGATCCTCGCGACCGACGTCAAGGCCTCGAGCCTGTTCGGCGAGCCGCGCCGCATCATCGACAAGGACGAGGCGATCGAGCTTCTGACCGCGACCGTGCCCGATCTCGACGAGGCCGAGGTGCGCGAGCGCCTTCGGACGCGCAAGGGTTTCGTCTGGCTCAAGCGCGAGGTCACGGCCAAGCAGCAGCAGGATATCCACAAGCTCGGCATTCCCGGCATCGGCTTCCTGCGCGAGAACAAGCGCGTCTATCCGACCGGCAATGAGGTCGCCCACCTCATCGGTCTCGTCAACATCGACAACCAGGGCATCGCCGGCATGGAGAAGTGGCTCGACAATCAGGGCCTGGCCGATCTCCACCGCGCGGGCTTTGCCACCGACCGGCTGCAGAAGCCGATCGAGCTCTCGATCGACCTGCGCGTCGAGCACGCGCTGCGCGACGAGCTGCTCAAGGCCAAGGACAAGTTCCACGCCAAGGCCGCCTCCGGCATCGTCTCCAACGTCAAGACCGGCGAGATCGTCGCGATGGTCTCGCTGCCGGACTTCGATCCCAACAATCCGAAGGAAGCGCACGACCCTGACCGCATCAACCGCCTGACCACCGGCGTCTACGAGATGGGCTCGACCTTCAAGGCGTTCACGCTGGCGATGGCGCTCGACTCCGGAAAGATCAACCTGAACACGTCGTGGGATGCGCGCGGAAACCTGCACTACGGCAAGTTCACCATCCACGACAGCCATCCGCTCGGGCGCTTCATCAACACCAAGGAAGTGTTCACATACTCGTCCAACATCGGCGCCGCGCGGATCGCGCTCGGCCAGGGCGTCGAAGCGCACAAGGCGTTCCTCGCCAAGATGGGCCAGTTGACGCGCCTGCGCACCGAGCTTCCGGAGAGCGCGGCGCCGCTGGTGCCGCGGCGCTGGGGTGAGCTGAATACGGTGACCATCGCGTTTGGCCAAGGCATGTCGGTGGCGCCGCTGCAGGCGGTGATGGGTATCAACTCGCTGGTGAACGGCGGCTATCTGATCCCGCCGACCTTCATGAAGCGGACCCCCGAGGAAGCCGCGGCGCTAGCCAAGCGCGTGATCAAGACCGAGACCAGCGACAAGATGCGGTTCCTGATGCGGCTCAACGCCGAAATCGGCACCGCCAAGACCGCCGACATCAAGGGTTATTACGTCGGCGGCAAGACCGGCACGTCCGAAAAGGTCATCAACGGCCGCTATGCCAAAAAGCGCGTGCTCAACTCCTTCACCGCGATCATGCCCTGCGACGATCCGAAATATCAGATCCTGGTGATGCTGGACGAGCCGCAGGCGATCCCTGAGACGAAGGGTTTCATCACCTCGGGCTGGAACGCGGTGCCGACCGGCGGCAAGGTGATCGAGCGGATCGCGCCGCTGCTGGGCGTCGAGCCGCGGTTCGACCTGCCGCCGTCCGAGCGCCTTATTCTTGCAGCATCCAGGACAACCCAGTAATCAACCGGGGTGGCCATCGCCGGTGCTGATTCGGCTTTTCCTGACGATTCGGCTTCCCGGCGCGGCATGTCGACTGGAAGACCATGAAGCTGCGCGACCTCCTGGGTCAGGATATTTTGGGCAATGATGCCGCAATCGAGCCCGCCGTCGCGGCGCTCGAGGTGACGGGCGTTGCGCTCGATAGCCGCGTGGTCAAGCCCGGCGACCTCTTCTTCGCGCTGGCAGGCAGCAAGACCGACGGCGCCCGCTTCATCGATGCCGCAATTGCGGCAGGCGCGGTCGCCGTGGTCGGCGATCACGCGCCGGCCGCCTGCAAGGTGCCGTTCATCTCCGTCGCCAATCCGCGCCGCGCGCTGGCGCTGGCTGCGGCAAGATTCTTTCCGTCGCAGCCCGCGACCATTGCGGCAGTGACCGGCACCAGCGGCAAGACCTCGGTCGCCGCGTTCACGCGGCAGATCTGGGAGCGGCTCGGGCATGCCTCCGCCAGCATCGGAACCATCGGGCTCGTCTCGCCGAAACGCACGGTCTACGGCTCGCTGACGACGCCGGATCCGATCGCGCTGCACCGGCAGCTCGACGAGATCGCGCGCGACGGCGTCACGCATCTCGCCTTCGAAGCGTCCTCGCACGGGCTCGACCAATATCGCCTTGACGGCGTGCGCGTCTCCGCCGGCGGCTTCACCAATCTCTCGCGCGACCACATGGATTATCATCCGACCGTCGCGCATTACCTTGCCGCAAAGCTCCGCCTGTTCCGTGAACTGGTGCCGCCCGGCGGCGCTGCCGTGATCTCGGCGGATCACGATTGCTCAGCCGAAGCCATCGAAGCGGCGAAGGCGCGCGGCCTGCGCGTGATGGCGGTCGGACGCAACGGCAATGGGGTAGGCGAGGGCATTCGTCTCACCGAGGCCGTTGTCGAAGGCTTTTCTCAAAAGCTGACGGTGCAACATCGCGGCAGGAGCTACGCGATCCGGCTGCCGCTGGTCGGTGAGTTCCAGATCGAGAATGCGCTGGTCTCGGCTGGTCTTGCCATCGGAACCGGCAGCGACGCCGCCGACGTGTTTGCCAGCCTCGAGCATCTCGAAGGCGCCAAGGGGCGGCTGGAGCGCGTCGGCGAGCGCAACGGCGCGCCGATCTTCGTCGACTACGCGCACAAGCCCGACGCGCTGGCAAAGGCGCTGCAGGCGCTGCGTCCCTATGCGAAGCGCAGGCTTATCGTCGTGTTCGGCGCCGGCGGCGACCGCGATGCCGGTAAGCGCCCGATCATGGGCGGGATTGCGGCCGAAAATGCCGACGGCGTCATCATCACCGACGACAATCCGCGCAGCGAGAAGCCGGAAGCGATCCGCGCCGCGATCCTCGCCGCGGCGAAAGGCGCGCGCGAGATCGGCGACCGCGCCGAGGCCATTCGCGTCGCGATCGAGGAACTGGAAGACGGCGATGCACTGCTCATCGCCGGCAAGGGTCACGAGACCGGGCAGATCGTCGGCAGCGAAGTGCTGCCCTTCAGTGATCACGAGGCGGTCGCCGCCGCACTAGCGTCGAGGGTTGCATGAGCGCGCCAATTTGGACGGTTGCCGAGGTCGCGCGTGCGCTGGGCGCCGCCGGATCATTTCCGGACACGCCGATCGACTTCGTCACCCAGGACAGCCGGCTGGTGAAGCCGGGCAGCCTGTTCGTCGCGCTCAGCGGCACGCCGAGCGGCGGCTTCGTCTCGGCCTTCGCCAGCGCGCGCGACGGCTGGGAGTTCGCCGACAAGGCGGAAGCCGCAGGCGCAGTGGCGATGATCGTGCCGCACGAGATCGCGGGCATCCGCATTCCCCAGATCGTCGTGAAGGACACGCTGATCGACGGTCTCTGGGGTCTCGCGCGCGCCGCCCGCGCGCGCTTCCACGGGCCCGTGATCGGCCTCACCGGCAGCGCCGGCAAGACCAGCACCAAGGAATTCCTGGCGGCCTATCCGAACGCCTATGCCAGCCCGTCCAGCTTCAACAATTTCTGGGGCGTGCCGCTGACGCTGTGCAATGCGAAGGCAGACGCCAGCCTGTGGGTCGTCGAAATGGGCATGAACCAGCGAGGCGAAATCGCGCGGCTCAGCGAACTCACGCGGCCGACGGTCGCGCTCGTCGTCAATGTCCAGCCGGTGCATCTGGAAAAGCTCGGCTCGCTCGAAGCCATCCGCCGCGAGAAGGTGTCGATCGCGCTCGGCCTGCCCGAGGACGGCGTGCTGGTGCTGCCCGCAGGGATCAAGGCGGCGGAGTGGAAGGGCAAGGTGGTGCGCTTCGGCGAACATGCCGAGGTGCACGAGGTCGCGCATGCGCCGCACGGCGAGAGCTGGCAGGTCGTGGCCATGATCGGCAAGAAGGAGATCGCCTTCAGCCTGACGCCGGGCGCGCCGCACCGCGTCCAGAATGCGCTCGCCGCGCTCGCCTCGATCCGTGCCGCCAACCTCGATCCGGCGACGCTCGCGATCAAGCTCGATCGCGTCGGCATCATGACCGGCCGCGGCGTCGAGCAGGCGGTCGGCGGCATCACCGTGATCGACGACAGCTTCAACGGCAATCCGGCCAGCGTGGCTGCTGCACTGCAAAGCCTGCAGGCACGCCACATGACGGGCGGTCGCCGCATCGCGGTGCTCGGCGACATGCTGGAGCTGGGCGATGACGCACCTGGCTATCACACCGGCCTCACCAAGTATCTCGACGGCATCGACGGCGTCTATTGCGTCGGTCCCCTGATGCGCAACCTCTATGACGTGCTGCCATCAGGCAAGGGCCTCGGCTGGCACGACGATCCCGCCACGCTGAAGCCGGGCGAGGTCGCAAGCCTGCTGCAGGCAGGCGATGTCGTGGTTGTCAAGGGCAGCAAGAAGATGTTCTGGGTCAACAAGTTTGTGCCGGGCCTAGTGGCCGCCTTGCAGGCAAAGGCGTAAACTGCTTGGAAGGCGCAGTTCCCAATCCACCGTTTGCGGCACCAAGCCGTCCATTGAGGTCGCCCGACCCATGATGAAGCGAATGCGCGTGAGGCACGTCGGGGCCAGGAACAAGGCTGCGTGCGAAAGGCGCCATAGGACCGTCTGAATGTTTTACTGGCTGATCGAGCTCTCCAATACATTTCCGAGCCTGGGTGCGTTTCGCACCCTCCTGAACGTATTCCGCTATATCACCTTCCGCACCGGCGGCGCGATCGTCACCGGCGCGCTGTTCGTGTTCCTGTTCGGGCCCTGGATCATCGACCACTTGCGCATCCGCCAGGGCAAGGGCCAGCCGATCCGCGCTGACGGCCCGCAATCGCATCTGAGCAAGAAGGGCACGCCCACCATGGGCGGCCTGATGATCCTGTCCGGCCTCACGGTCGGCACCGTGCTGTGGGCTAATCCGCTCAATCCCTATGTCTGGATCGTGCTCGCCGTGACGCTCGGCTTCGGCTTCGTCGGCTTCTACGACGACTACCTCAAGGTGACCAAGCAGACCACGACCGGTTTCGGCGGCAAGCTCCGCCTGCTGATCGAGGCGGCGATCGCGCTGGTCGCCTGCTACGCGCTGGTGCGGCTGAACCGCGATCCCGCGTCGACCGCGCTGACGGTTCCCTTCCTGAAGGACACGGTGCTGCATTTCGGCTGGTTCTTCGTCGTCTTCGGCGCCTTCGTCATCGTCGGCGCCGGCAATGCGGTGAACCTCACCGACGGCCTCGACGGCCTCGCCATCGTGCCCGTGATGATCGCGACCGCGAGCTTTGCGATGATCGCCTATCTCGCCGGCAACGCCGTGTTCGCCGATTATCTGCAGATCAAATATGTCGCCGGCACCGGCGAGCTCGCGGTGCTTTGCGGCGCGCTGCTGGGGGCCGGTCTCGGTTTTCTCTGGTTCAATGCCCCACCAGCTTCGATCTTCATGGGCGACACCGGCTCGCTCGCGCTCGGCGGCATGCTCGGCGCCATCGCGGTCGCGGTGAAGCACGAGATCGTGCTCGCGGTGATCGGCGGCCTGTTCGTGCTGGAGGCGGTCTCCGTCATCGTGCAGGTGGTGTCGTTCAAGCTCACGGGCAAACGCATCTTCCGCATGGCGCCGATCCATCACCATTTCGAGCAGCTCGGCTGGACCGAGCCGCAGATCGTGATCCGGTTCTGGATCATCTCGGTGATGCTGGCGCTCGCCGGCCTGTCGACGCTGAAGCTGCGCTGATGGTACCACGATGATCCCCGTCACATCCTTCGCCGGCAAGACGGTCGCCGTGTTCGGCCTCGGCGGCTCGGGGCTCGCCTCCTGCCATGCGCTGAAGGCTGGCGGGGCCGAGGTGGTCGCCGCCGACGACAGTGCCGAGAACGTCGCCAAGGCCGCGCAGGCCGGTTTCATCACTGCCGACTTGCGCAACGTCTCCTGGGCGAATTTCGCAGCCCTCGTGCTCGCGCCCGGCGTACCGCTGACGCATCCGGTGCCGCACTGGAGCGTGCTGAAGGCGCGAGAAGCCGGCGTCGAGGTCATTGGCGACATCGAGCTGTTCTGCCGCGAACGGCGGCGCCATGCACCGAACGCGCCGTTCGTCGCCATCACCGGCACCAACGGCAAGTCGACGACGACGGCGCTGATCGCGCACTTAACGAAAGTCGCCGGCTACGATACCCAGATGGGCGGCAATATCGGCACCGCGATCCTGTCGCTGGAGCCGCCGCGCATGGGCCGCGTCCACGTCATCGAGATGTCGTCCTACCAGATCGACCTCACGCCCTCGCTCGATCCCTCGGTCGGCATTTTGCTGAATGTCAGCGAGGACCATATCGATCGTCACGGCACGCTCGCGCATTATGCCGCGGTCAAGGAGCGTCTCGTTGCCGGCGTGCAGGCGGGCGGCACCTCGATCGTCGGTGTCGATGACGGCTATTGCCGCGACATCGCCGACCGGCTCGACCGCGCCGGCAAGAATGTGGTGCGCATCTCCGTCAAGAATCCGCTGGCGAGCGGCATTTATTTCGAGCACGGCAACATCGTGCGCGCCTCGGGCGGTGCCCGCAGCGAGGTCGCCGCGCTCGGCGGTATCGGGTCGCTGCGCGGCCTGCACAACGCGCAGAACGCAGCCTGCGCCGCCGCCGCCGTGCTCGCGATGGGCATCAGCCAGGACGTGCTTCAAAATGGCCTGCGCAGTTTTCCGGGGCTGGCGCACCGCATGGAGCAGGTCGGTCGCCGCGGCAACGTGCTGTTCGTCAACGATTCCAAGGGCACCAACGCGGACGCCACCGCGCATGCGCTGTCGTCCTTTGCCGACATCTTCTGGATCGCCGGTGGCAAGCCGAAGGCGGGTGGCATCACGAGCCTCACACGCTTCTTCCCGCGCATCCGAAAAGCCTATCTGATCGGCGAGGCCGCGGAGGAGTTTTCGGGAACGCTCGGCACGGTCGCGCACGAGATCAGCCAGACGCTCGACGTCGCCGTCGAGCACGCCGCGCGCGATGCGGAGGCATCGGGGCTTGCTGACGCCGTCGTGCTGCTGTCGCCCGCCTGCGCCTCCTACGACCAGTACCGCAATTTCGAGATCCGCGGCGCCAAGTTCCGCGAGCTGGTGCAGGCCCTGCCGGGTGTGAAGCCGGTGGTGTGAGGCGCGCTCTCGTGTCCCGGACGCGCGTAGCGCGAGCCGGGACCCAGAAGCCGCAATGGGCCCCGGCCCTGCAGCGCACCACGCCGCGAAGAGGCGGCGCGCTGCGCTGCGTCCGGGGCACGAGACTCTCCACAACTTGATCGATCCCATTAACCCCCCGGTAACCAACCTCGGCGACCAATGGACGGACCTCTGTCCGAAAGCGGCCGCCCATGCTCTCCCGTGAAGAACGCACCCCCTTTTCCGAGTGGTGGTGGACCGTCGACAAGCCGCTGATGGGCGCCATCCTGGCGCTGATGCTCACCGGCGTGATCCTGTCGCTGGCGGCGAGCCCGCCGGTTGCGACCCGCATCGGGCTCGATCCCTTCCACTTCTTCAGCCGTCACGTGATGTTCCTGGGGCCGTCCTTCATGGTGCTGGTCGGGGTGTCCTTCCTGTCGCCGCGCGCGATCCGCCGCTCGGCGCTGATCATCTTCACCGTCAGCATCATCCTGATCGTGGTGACGCTCGCGATCGGCCCCGAGGTCAAGGGCTCGCGGCGCTGGATCACGCTGCTCGGCGTCAACATCCAGGCCTCCGAAATCGCAAAACCGTCCTTCGTGGTCATCGCGGCCTGGCTGTTCGCGGAATCGACCAAGCGGCCGGAGATGCCGGCGACCTCGATGGCGCTGGTGCTGCTTCTGATGCTGGTGTCGCTGCTGGTGATGGAGCCGGACTTCGGCCAGACCATGCTGATCCTGATGGTGTGGGGCTCGCTGTTCTTCATCGCGGGCATGCGCATGATCTGGGTGTTCGGCCTTGCTGGCGCCGCTGCCGCCGGCCTGTTCAGCGCCTATCTGTTCGTTCCGCATGTGGCGGGGCGCATCAAGCGCTTCATGAATCCGGCCTCGGGCGACACCTTCCAGGTCGATACCGCGATGGAGGCCTTCTACAACGGCGGCTGGCTCGGCCTCGGGCCGGGCGAGGGCATCGCCAAGCGCAGCCTGCCGGACAGCCACACCGACTTCGTGTTCGCGGTCGCCGCCGAAGAGTTCGGCATCGTCCTGTGTCTTGCGATGCTGACGCTGTTCGCCTTCGTCGTTATCCGCACGCTGTCGCGCGCCTATGCCAATGAGGACATGTTCTCGCGCTTTGCGGCCTCGGGCCTTGCGATCCTGTTCGGCGTGCAGGCGGCGATCAACATGTCGGTGAACCTGCAGCTTATCCCCGCCAAGGGAATGACGCTGCCGTTCATCTCCTATGGCGGCTCCTCGATCGTCTCGCTGTCTTATGGTGTCGGCATGATGCTGGCGCTGACACGGCTGCGCCCGCGCACCGAGGTCGAGGCCAGCGGCCACGCCGAGGCGATGCGGAGTTACGCGTAGTCCTTCGTCATTGCGAGCGCGGGGACAGCCTGGATTGCTTCGCTGCGCTCGCAATGACGGCAAAGGCCTTGTAAAAGGGCGTTTATGGACACCTCCCCCCTGATTCTTCTCGCCGCGGGCGGCACCGGCGGCCATCTGTTTCCGGCCGAGGCGCTTGGCGTCGAGCTGATCCGGCGCGGCTTTCGCGTCCGCCTCGTCACCGACGAGCGCGCGCTGCGCTATAGCGGGCTGTTCAGCAAGGACATGATCGACGTCGTCAGAAGCGAGACCGCGCGCGGCCGCAATCCGCTCCAGCTCGCCTATGCCGGCCTCACGCTCGCCGCCGGAACGCTGTCGGCCTACAGCCTGATCAAGCGATTGAAGCCGGCGGCCGTCGTCGGCTTCGGCGGCTATCCGACGCTGCCGCCGCTGGTCGCGGCGAAATTCGCCGGCGTGCCCGGCATCATCCACGACGCCAATGCGGTGCTCGGTCGCGCCAACCGGTTCCTGTCGCGCCGTGTCCGTGCCATCGCGACATCCTTGCCCGGCGTGCTCGACCGCGATCCGGCGCTGTCGCCTAAGACCACGACGGTCGGCACGCCGATGCGGCCCGCGATCCTCGCGGCAGCTGCCGTGCAATACACCGCGCCCGAAACCAACGGTCCGCTGCGCCTGCTCGTCGTCGGTGGCAGTCAGGGCGCGCGCATCATGGCCGACATCGTCCCCGGCGCGATCGAGCGGCTCGAGCCTGCGCTGTGGAGCCGTCTCATCCTCACCCAGCAGGTGCGCGAGGAGGACATGGCGCGCGTCCGCGCGGTGTACGACAAGCTCAAGATCAAGTTCGAGCTCGCGCCGTTCTTCACCGACTTGCCGGCGCGGCTCGCCTCCAATCATCTGATCGTGTCGCGCTCCGGCGCCGGCACCGTCGCCGAGCTTGCCGCCATCGGCCGGCCCTCGATCCTGGTGCCGCTGCCGGGCTCGATCGACCAGGACCAGTTCGCCAATGCCGGCGTGCTGGCCAAGGTCGATGGCGCCATCCGCATCCCGCAGACCGAGTTCACCTCGGACCGCCTCGCCGCCGAAATCTCCGGCTTCGCCGCCGAGCCGGCGCGCCTTGCCGCGATGGCCGCGGCCGCGAAGGGGGCAGGGCGGCTCGATGCCGCGGAGCGGCTGGCCGATCTGGTGGTCAAGGTCGCTGGAATCTGACGCGAAAAAGCCCTTGTCATGGCCTTCCAAAGCGGGGCATCCAGTAGGAAGGGCGCGCGGCTGATTTGGCCGTGACCTTCGCCAGATGCCGCCTTTCCGGCGGCAAGGTCAGGGAACAGAGCATGAGACTGCCGCGCGAGATCGGACCCATCCACTTCGTCGGGATCGGCGGGATCGGCATGAGCGGCATCGCCGAGGTGCTGGTCAATCTCGGCTATGCCGTGCAGGGCTCGGACGCCTCCGACAATTACAATCTCGACCGTCTGCGCAAGAAGGGCGCGAAGGTATCGGTCGGCCACAAGGCCGAGAATGTCGATGGTGCCGAGGTCGTCGTCGTCTCCACCGCGATCAAGCGCGACAATCCGGAACTGATGGCGGCGCGCGAGCGCCGCATTCCCGTGGTGCGCCGCGCCGAGATGCTGGCCGAGCTGATGCGGCTGAAGAGCTGCGTCGCGATCGCCGGCACCCACGGCAAGACCACGACGACCACGATGGTCGCAACGCTGCTCGATGCCGGCGGGCTCGATCCGACTGTCATCAACGGCGGCATCATCAATGCCTATGGCTCCAACGCGCGTCTGGGGGCCGGCGACTGGATGGTGGTGGAAGCCGACGAGAGCGACGGCACGTTCCTGAAGCTGCCGACGGACGTGGCGATCGTCACCAATGTCGACCCAGAGCATCTCGATCACTTCAAGACCTTCGACGCCGTGCAGGATGCGTTCCGCCATTTCGTCGAGAACCTGCCGTTCTACGGCTTTGCCGTGATGTGCATCGACCATCCCGTGGTGCAGAGCCTGGTCGGCAAAATCGAGGACCGCCGCATCATCACCTACGGCGAGAACCCGCAGGCCGATGCGCGGCTGCTTGACCTCACTCCGATGGGCGGCGGATCGAAGTTCAAGGTCGCCTTCCGCGATCGCAAGACCGGCAACGTGCACGAGATCGCCGATCTCATGCTGCCGATGCCGGGCCGCCACAACGCCTCCAACGCAACAGCCGCGATCGCGGTCGCGCGCGAGCTCGGTGTCTCCGACGACGCGATCCGCAAGGCGATCGCGGGCTTCGGCGGCGTCAAGCGCCGGTTCACCAAGACCGGCGAATGGAACGGCGTCACCGTGATCGACGATTACGGCCATCACCCCGTCGAGATTGCGGCGGTGCTGAAGGCGGCGCGGGAATCCACCAACGGCAAGATCATCGCCGTTGTGCAACCTCACCGCTACACCCGCCTGCAATCGCTGTTCGAAGAATTCTGCACCTGCTTCAACGATGCCGACGCGGTTGTCGTCGCCGACGTCTATGCCGCCGGCGAAGCGCCGATCGAAGGCATCGACCGCGATCATTTCGTTGCCGGCCTGCGCGCGCACGGCCACCGCGAGGTGATCCCGCTGCCGGCGGCCTCGGAGCTCGCGGGCATCGTCAAGGGATCGGCGAAGCCCGGCGATCTCGTCGTGTGCCTGGGTGCCGGCAACATCACGCAATGGGCGTATGCGCTGCCCGGCGAATTGAAGGCGCTGGGGTAAGGCTGTGAGCTTCCCCGACATCACCCCTTCACTCAAAGCCGCGATGCCGGACCTGCGCGGCCGGCTGCTGGCGAACCAGTCGCTGGCCGAGCTGACCTGGTTTCGCGTCGGCGGTCCTGCGCAGGTGCTGTTCACGCCCGCGGACGAGGACGATCTCGCTTATTTCCTCGCGCATCTTGCCGCCGACATTCCCGTCTATGTCATCGGTGTCGGCTCCAACCTGATCGTACGCGACGGCGGCATTGCCGGCGTGGTGATCCGTCTTGCGCCGCGCGCCTTCGGCGAGGCGACCGCGAGTGGCGACATCGTCACCGCGGGCACTGCCGCGCTCGACAAGCGCGTGGCGGAGGTGGCGGCGTCCGCCAATATCGGCGGGCTCGAATTCTTCTTCGGCATTCCCGGCACGATCGGCGGCGCCCTGCGCATGAATGCGGGCGCCAATGGCGGCGAGACCAAGGACGTGCTGATCGAGGCGAGGGGAGTCGGTCGCGACGGCACCAAGCATGTCTTCTCCAACGCCGAGATGAAGTTCGTCTATCGCAGCAGCGGCGTCGATCCCTCCGTCATCTTCACCTCCGCGCGCTTTCGCGGCGAGATCAAGGACACTGATGCAATCCGCGCGCGCATGGCGGAGGTGCAAAGCCATCGCGAGAGCGCGCAGCCGATCCGCGAGAAGACCGGCGGCTCGACCTTCAAGAATCCGCCCGGCCATTCCGCCTGGAAGCTGGTCGATGCCGCCGGCTGCCGCGGCCTGTGCGTCGGCGGCGCGCAGGTGTCCGAGATGCACTGCAATTTCCTGATCAACACCGGCGATGCCACCGCGCACGACATCGAGACGCTCGGCGAGACCGTGCGTGAGCGCGTGAAGGCGAATTCGGGAATTGAGCTGCACTGGGAAATCAAGCGGATCGGGGTTTCATGATCGCCGTCATTCCGGGGCTCGCGAAGCGAGAGCCCGGAATCCATAACCACGATCGGGAGTATGGATTCCGGGCCTGCGCCTTGCGGCGCATCCCGGAATGACGAAGCAGATAGGTAATTGAGAACATGCGCATCACCATCCTCTTCGGCGGCTCCAACCGCGAGCGTCTGGTTTCGGTCGCCTCGGCGCAGGCGCTGCATCAGGCGCTGCCCGACGCTGACCTCTGGTGGTGGGACGTCGAGGACAAGGTGCATGTGGTGCAGTCCAGGCAGTTGCTCGAGCATGCCCGCCCGTTCGAGGACGAGTTCAAGCCGGGCACATCCGGCATCCCGATCGCGCAGGCGCTGGACAAGGCCAAGGCGGAAGATCGCGTGCTGGTGCTCGGGCTGCATGGTGGAAGCGCCGAGAATGGCGAATTGCAGGTGATGTGCGAGGCGCGCGGTGTGCCGTTCACCGGCTCTGGCTCGGCCTCCTCGCATCTCGCCTTCGATAAGATCGCGGCCAAGCGCTTTGCTGCGCTTGGCGGCGTCACGCCGCCGGCCAACGTCGCGCTCGATGACATCGACGAGGCCTTCGCCGAATATGGACGGCTGATCGCAAAGCCTGCGCGCGACGGGTCGAGCTACGGCCTGATCTTCGTCAATGCCAAGCAGGACCTCGTCGCCGTCCGCAACGCGGCGAAGCAGGAAGAGTACGTGATCGAGCCCTACATCGCCGGCGTCGAGGCGACCTGCGGCGTGCTGGAGCGCACCGATGGCACGATCATCGCGCTGCCGCCGATCGAGATCATTCCGGGCGAGGGCAGTTTCGACTACGCCGCAAAGTATCTCCTGAAGTCGACCCAGGAGATCTGCCCCGGCCGCTTTTCGCCCGAGATCACCTTAGCGCTCAAGGAGCAGGCGATGCTGGCGCACCGGGCGATGTCCTGCACCGGCTATTCCCGCTCGGACTTCATCGTCTCCGAGCGGGGCCTGGTCTATCTCGAAACCAACACGCTGCCCGGGCTGACCAAGTCGTCGCTCTACCCCAAGGCGCTGAAAGCCGAGGGCATCGAGTTCGTCGAGTTCCTGCATGGGCTGATCGAGCTCGCCGTGCCCGGCGTGCGGAAATAATTAGGACTGGTTAACGGCCGGACCGGCGAAACGGCCCGGTTTGGGGCCCAAATCCGGTAAAATGCCGGACATCGCGGCATAAATACCTCACATGGCTGGGCAAAAAGCGTCCGGCGTTAACGAAGTTTACCTTTTGTTTACCAGGACATCCGAAGGTTAACGCTGGCGGCGCATATGGCGCTTTGGCTGCCGGCGCGTGAGCTGTGGCGGGTGATGTCACCTCCAGCGAACGCTTTGAAGGGGAGAGGCTTCTTCTGCTGAAGACCAGCACCCGGCCCGGCACCGAGACGTCATGTTCGCCAGGATCCGCGCGATGTCGCGGGCAAACTGTTGACGAGCTCGTGCAATGGATGGAGCAGGAAGCCTCACCCGGTCGCTTTTCAGATCGCTGAGGCCCCAAGCTGACCTGAAGGCGGCCGCTGTCGGAGCGGTCGTGCTTCTGCGCGAGTGGGTGCAAGAGAAGCTCGACGCCAGGCGCGAGCAGAAGCGCGCTGCCGCCAAGATCAAGACTAAAGCCAGGGCCAAGGTCGTCGTCGAGCGCGAGCCGCCGCCGCGCGTGGTCGCGCTGGTCGAGCGCTATGCGCCGCGCCGGGTCGGGATCACCATGACCGTGCTGCTGCTGCTCGGAAGCTGCGGCTTCGGCATCGTCAAGGGCGGCCATCTCCAGGACTTCATCACGGCGGTCAGCGACGCCCGCAACGCCATGGCCAATTCCGCCGGCTTCCGGATCACCTCCGTGGTGATCAACGGCCGCAAGCAGCTCACCCAGGACGAGATCCTCGCCATCGGCGGCGTCAGCGGCCGCTCCTCGCTGCTGTTCCTCGATGCGGACGCCGTGCGCGACAAGCTCAAGGCCAATCCCTGGATTGCGGATGCGACCGTGCTGAAGCTCTATCCGGGCCAGCTGATGATCGAGCTCACCGAGCGCAAGGCGTTCGCGCTGTGGCAGGAGGCCGGCCGCCTCTCCGTCATCGCCGACGACGGCGCCGTGCTCGAGCCTTACGTCTCGCGCCGCTTCCTGTCGCTGCCGCTCGTGGTCGGCAAGGGCGCCGACACCCAGGCCCGCGATTTCCTGGCGCTGCTGGCGCGCTATCCGCAGGTCAATGCGGTGACCAAGGCCGCGGTCTATGTCGGCGAGCGGCGCTGGAACCTGAGGCTGAAGGACGGCCTCGACATCCGCCTGCCCGAGCAGGACGTCGGCAACGCGCTCGCGATGCTGTCCAGGCTCGACAAGGAAGACAAGCTGTTCTCCCGCGACATCGTCGCCGTCGACATGCGCCTGCCGGATCGCCTGGTGGTGCAGCTGTCCGACGACGCCGCCAAGGCGCGCGAAGAGCAGTTCAAGGACAAGAAGAAAAAGAAGGCCGGGGACGCTGCATGACCGGTCTTGATCGCACCCAGACGCCGAAGACGCGCCAGATGCCGCACAAGCGCGGCGGCCTGGTCGCCTGTCTCGACATCGGCACCAGCAAGATCGCCTGCATGATCGCGCGGCTGAAGCCGTCGGCGCCGAGCGATGCCTTGCGCGGCCGCACCCACGCGGTGGAATTGATCGGCTACAGCCAGATCCAGTCGCGCGGTATGAAGGCCGGCGCGGTGGTCGATCTTACGGAATGCGAGCAGGCGGTCCGCCAGGCCGTCGCGCTGGCGGAGAAGATGGCCAAGGTGCGGGTCGAGTCCGTGCTGCTCTCGGTGTCCGGCGGCCGGCTCTCCGGACAGCTGGTCGAAGCCGCCGCCGACATCCGCGGCGGCGCCGTGACGCCCGCCGACGTCAGCCGCGTCACCTCCACCGGCATGCGCCACGCGACCGGCGAGGGCCGCACCGTGCTGCACGCGCTGCCGGTCGGTTACACACTCGACGGCGTCAAGGGCATCCGCGATCCCCGCGGCATGGTCGCGCACCAGTTCGGCGTCGACATGAACGTCGTCACTTGCGATGCCACCGTGGCGCGGAACCTGATGCTCGCGGTGGAACGCTGCCACATCAATGTCGAAGCCATGGCGGCGAGCCCTTATGTCGCCGGCTTGTCGGTTTTGACCGACGACGAGGCCGATCTCGGCGCGGCCGTCGTCGAAATGGGCGCGGGCACCACGACGATCGCGGTGTATTCCGGCGGCCGTTTCGTGTATGCGGCGGGTTTTGCGGTCGGCGGGCAACACATCACGATGGATCTCGCGCGTGGACTCTCCGCGACCATTGCCGATGCCGAGCGAATCAAGACTTTATACGGGACGGTCATCACCGGTGGATCGGACTCGCGTGAGCTGATGTCTGTACCGACAGCCGGTGACGAGCAGGATCTGCCGCAGATCGTCTCCCGCGCCACTATCGCCAACATCGTCAAGCACCGTGCCGAGGAAATCTTCGAAATGGTCCGGGACCGGCTGAAGGATTCGCCCTTCGCGTCAGAGCCCAACGGCCGCGTCGTGCTCTCGGGCGGTGCCTCGCAACTGACCGGTCTCGTCGAACTCGGAACACAAATTCTCGGCCGGCCCGTGCGGGTCGGACGTCCCCTCGGCTTCGGCCGGCTGCCCAACGAGGCGAAGAACGCCGCGTTCGCGGTGCCGGCCGGACTCCTCGTCTACCCGCAATATGTTCACCAGGAACATGTCGAACCGCGGCATACGCGGCAGCAGGTCAGAACAGGGACCGGCGGTTATTTTGGAAAGGTTGGACGATGGCTACGCGAGGGCTTCTGATGACTCCTTTCCGCAATCTCCCATTTTCACCAACTCCCGCGGCCGCCGGCCGGGGCGAACCCACGCGCGCGTGATCGAGAGGCAACCATGACCATCAGCATCAATGTTCCTGATATTCACGAACTGAAGCCCCGGATCACCGTGTTCGGCGTCGGCGGCGCCGGCGGCAACGCCGTCAACAACATGATCACGGCGGGCCTGCAGGGCGTCGACTTCGTGGTCGCCAACACCGACGCGCAGGCGCTGACGATGTCGAAGGCGCAGCGCATCGTGCAGATGGGCACGGCGGTTACGCAAGGCCTCGGCGCAGGTTCGCAGCCGAATGTCGGCGCCGCGGCGGCGGAAGAGGTGATCGACGAGCTGCGCGACCATCTCTCGGGCGCCAACATGGTGTTCGTCACCGCCGGCATGGGCGGCGGCACCGGCACCGGCGCTGCACCCGTCATCGCCAAGACCGCGCGCGACATGGGCATCCTCACCGTCGGCGTCGTGACCAAGCCGTTCCACTTCGAAGGCGGCCGCCGCATGCGCACCGCTGAAGCCGGCATCAACGAGCTGCACAAGGTCGTCGATACGCTCCTGATCATCCCGAACCAGAACCTGTTCCGGGTCGCCAACGAGAAGACCACCTTCGCCGACGCCTTCGCGATGGCCGACCAGGTGCTCTATTCGGGCGTTGCCTGCATCACCGACCTGATGGTCAAGGAAGGCCTGATCAACCTCGACTTCGCCGACGTCCGCGCCGTGATGCGTGAGATGGGCAAGGCGATGATGGGCACCGGCGAAGCCTCCGGCGACAAGCGCGCGTTGACCGCCGCGGAAGCTGCGATCGCCAACCCGCTGATCGACGACTCGTCGATGAAGGGCGCCAAGGGCCTCCTGATCTCCATCACCGGCGGCAAGGACCTCACGCTGTTCGAGGTCGACGAGGCCGCGACCCGCATCCGCGAGGAAGTCGACCAGGACGCCAACATCATCGTCGGCGCCACCTTCGACGAAGCCCTCGACGGCCTGATCCGGGTCTCGGTCGTTGCCACCGGCATCGAGCAGGCCGCAATCGCCCGCAACAGCCAGGCGACCTCCGCGCCGGTCGCGAACGCGGCGCCGCAGGTGCAGCAGGCTCCTGCTGCCCCCGCCGCCGTTGCCGAGAGCCGTCTCGCCGACCTGACCGCGCGCCTGCGCGCTGACAATCAGCGCCTGGCCGAGCGCGCCCAGAAGCTGGAAGCCCAGGTCCCGGCGACCGCTCCGGCCCCGGCTGCTCCGGTCGCGCCGCGCCCGAACGTCGAGCGCGCGGCGCTCGCCGCCATCGCGGCTGCCGTTGCGGAAGTCCCTCAGGCTCCCGCGCCGCAGACCTATGGCGACGTCACCGTGCGTCCGATCGCGCAGAAGCCGACCCTGTTTCCGGAGCCTGACATGGCCCCGGTCGCGATGCAGGAGCCGATGATGCCGGAAAACTTCATCCCGCCGCAGGCCGAGCGCCCGCCGGTCCGCGCGCCGCGGATGCCGCGAATCGAGGAGCTGCCGATGCCGGCCCAGGCCGAGCTTCGCCAGGCCCGCGGCGAGGTCGAGGAAGAGACCCCGCAGAAGACCCGCCTGTCGCTGCTGCAGCGCCTCGCCAATGTCGGCCTCGGCCGCCGCGACGAGGAGAGCGAACCGCCGGTCGCCGCCCGCACCGCCGGCCCGGCCATGCCGCCGCTGCCCGATCGCCGGCCACAGAAGAGCGTGGCGCAGCAGATCGCGGCCAGCGAGCCGGTATCGGAGTATGCCCGCCGTCCCGCGCCGCAGGGGCTCGACATGCATGGCCGCCCCGCACCTGTTGCGCCGGCGCCACAGGGTGACGACCATCTTGATATCCCGGCCTTCCTGCGGCGGCAGGCGACCTGAGGATTGTTACAATAAGGCAGACGAAAAAAGGTCCCGGCGACAAGCTTGCCGGGACCTTTCCTTTTCTCCCGGGAGTACCCGGATTGCACGGTCAAGCATCTGATTTTAAATCATTAATTATGTATTCGGTGGTTCAGTAAAATCGCCGGCAGCGGCCCAAAACCCCGGCGCAATTTGGTTAAGCCTTGGCGCGAATACGGCAGGTTTGGGGTAACAATCGGTAAAAAACCGTGAGTTGGCGCTGTTTGAGGCAGCAACTATGGTTTGCCGTGACTTGGGGATACGGATTCGCACGACGGTCTAGGCCGATCGGTCGGGTCGAGTATAAGTCGCAATGGGTCGTAGTGGGGCGGGTTCCTGATGAAATTTAGCCGGCAAACAACGCTTCGTGCGCAAGCCACCGTGGCCGGCGTCGGCGTTCACTCCGGTCTTCCCGTCACTCTCACGCTTGGGCCTGCGCCTATCGACGCAGGTTTTATTTTTGTCCGTACGGGCCTTGAGGGAAGTGACCGCGAAGTTCAGGCGACCGCCGACCAGGTGATCGCGACCGACCTTGCCACCGTCCTCGGCGATCGGAACGGTCCGCTCGTCTCCACCGCCGAGCATGTGCTTGCTGCATTGCGGGGCATGGGCGTGGACAACGCCACGATCGAGCTCGACGGGCCGGAAGTACCGATCATGGACGGCAGCGCCGCAGCGTTCGTTGCCGCCATCGACCAGGCCGGCATCGTCACCCAGTCGGCGCAGCGCCGCTTCATCCAGGTTTTGAAGCCGGTCTCGGTCAAGATCGGCGACTCCTTCGGCGAAATCCGGCCCTATGCCAACGGGTTCCGCGCCGAGGTCGAGATCGACTTCACCAATCCCGTCATCGGTCAGCAAAGCTACGCCTTCGACCTCAATCCGGAGCGCTTCCGCCGCGAAGTCGGCCGTGCCCGGACCTTCGGTCTGATGTGCGACGTG
The DNA here is from genome assembly GCF_025200885.1 of Bradyrhizobium huanghuaihaiense. Classification (NCBI taxonomy): domain Bacteria; kingdom Pseudomonadati; phylum Pseudomonadota; class Alphaproteobacteria; order Hyphomicrobiales; family Nitrobacteraceae; genus Bradyrhizobium; species Bradyrhizobium huanghuaihaiense. The sequence goes on from NZ_CP104172.1 coordinate 2,625,631, forward strand.
GCCCGGCTCTGGAGCGCGGGCTATGCCCTCGGCGCCTCCTTCGACAACACCATCGTGTTCGACGAGGAGCGGCTGCTCAACACCGAGGGCCTGCGCTACGCCGACGAATGTGCCCGTCACAAGGTGCTGGACGTGATCGGCGACCTCGCGCTGGCCGGCCTGCCGCTGCTCGGCGCCTACCGTTCGGTCCGCGGTGGCCACAAGCTCAACCACGCCGTCCTGACCGCGCTGCTGGCCGACCGTACCGCCTGGCGCGTGGTCGAGGGCGAGGCGGTGCGTCGCACCACCCGTCCGGTGGGCGAAGTCGGTCGCGGCATTGTCGGCGGCCGGATCGCCGCCGCCTACGGGCCGGACGTGTCCTGAAGGGACCTGCTGTCGCCGGCCTTCGACGGCTTGCCCCGTGGAAACTCCTGGTAACCATGATCGGCTAGCATTGCGGCGAGTTCGCCTTAATCCGGGCGAAATGCCTGCCTATCCGGTTGGTTAGGATCGTTTTTGGATACATCGGCGTGGTCGCATGGCAGGCACCACGGCACCATTTCGCGCTCATGGCGGGGTTCATGGGCTGGCGGGCACCGCATCACAGGGCGTCAGGGCAAAACTCATGTCGGCACAGCGTATGACGCGCGGATCTCTTTCGATTTCGCCTAAGGCCTCGATTGCCGCCCGTGGGCTGCTTCAGGCTGCCACCTTTGTCCTGCTGGCGCTGCCGCTGGCCGGCTGCGGCACCGGCGATCTCTGGGACAAGTTCACCGCCAAGGACGACACCTTCGTCGAGGAGCCTGCCGACAAGATCTACAATGAGGGCCTGTACCTCATGAACGAGAAGAAGGACATGAAGGCGGCGAACAAGAAGTTCGAGGAGGTCGATCGCCAGCATCCCTATTCCGACTGGGCCCGCAAATCGCTGCTGATGTCGGCCTACGCCTCCTACCAGGGCGGCGACTATGACGGCTGCATTGGCGCTGCCACCCGCTACGTCACGCTGCATCCCGGTAGCCCGGATGCAGCCTATGCGCAGTACCTGATCGCCGCCTCGCACTACGACCAGATCCCCGACATCAGCCGCGACCAGACCCGCACCGAGAAGGCGATCGCCTCGCTGGAAGAGGTGATACGCAAATATCCGACGTCCGAATATGCGACCTCCGCCAAGGCCAAGATCGAGGGCGCTCGCGACCAGCTCGCCGGCAAGGAAATGAATGTCGGCCGCTACTACGCGCAGAAGCGCGACTACACCGCCGCGATCAACCGCTACAAGGCCGTCGTCACCCAGTACCAGACCACGCGCCATGTCGAGGAGGCGCTCTACCGGCTGACCGAAGCTTACATGGCGATCGGCATCGTCGGCGAGGCGCAGACCGCCGCCGCCGTGCTTGGCCACAATTTTCCTGACAGCCGCTGGTACAAGGACGCCTATAATCTTGTAAAATCGGGTGGTCTCGAGCCGAGCGAGAATCAGGGGTCCTGGATCAGCAAGACCTTCAAGAAGATGGGCCTCGGCTAGGAAATTTTGGGGTTCCATGCTGGCGCGTCTGTCGATCCGTGACATCGTCCTGATCGAACGGCTCGATATCGAATTCGCCACCGGCCTTGCGGTTTTGACCGGCGAGACCGGGGCGGGCAAATCCATCCTGCTCGATGCCTTTGCGCTGGCGCTCGGCGGCCGCGGCGATGCCGGCCTCGTGCGCCACGGCGCGGAGCAGGGGCAGGTCACCGCCGTCTTCGATATCCCGAAGAATCACCCCGCGGCGAAGATCCTCGCCGAGAACGGACTCGACGACACCGGAGAGATGATTCTCCGCCGCGTGCAGCTCGCCGACGGCCGTACCCGCGCCTTCATCAACGACCAGTCGATCAGCGTGCAGACGCTGAAGGCCGTCGGCGCCGCGCTGGTCGAGATCCACGGCCAGCATGACGAGCGCGCGCTGGTCGATGCCGCCACGCACCGCCGCCTGCTCGATGCCTTCGCAGGCCTTGAAAAGGACGTCGCGGCCGTCGAGGAGCTCTGGGACGCCCGCCGCACCGCCAACACGGCTTTGGAAGAGCATCGCGCCGGCATGGAGCGCGCTGCGCGCGAGGCCGACTATCTGCGCCACGCCTCCGACGAGCTGAAGCAGCTCGCGCCCAAGGAGGGCGAGGAGACCTCTCTGGCCCAGCGCCGCACCACGATGATGCAGGGCGAGAAGATCGCCTCCGATCTGCGCGAGGCGCAGGAGGCGGTCGGCGGCAATCATTCGCCGGTTGCGGCGCTGTCGGCGGCGGTGCGCCGGCTGGAGCGCCGCGGCGTCAACTCGCCGGCGCTGGTCGAGCCCGCGGTGAAGGCGATCGACGCCGCGATCAACGCGCTGGAGGAAGCCGACCAGCATCTGCTGGCCGCGCTTGCCGCAACCGATTTCGACCCGGCCGAGCTCGAACGCATCGAGGAGCGGCTGTTCGCGCTGCGCGCCGCCTCCCGCAAATATTCGACCCCGGTCGACCAGCTCGCGGCGCTTGCCGCCAAATACGCTGCCGACGTCGTGCTGATCGACGCGGGCGCTTCGCGGTTGAAGAAGCTCGAGCAGGCCGCGATCGAGGCAGATGGCCGCTATGCCGCCGCCGCCAAGAAGCTGTCGCTGGCGCGGCAGAAATCGGCGGAAAAGCTCAACAAGGCCGTCAATGCGGAGCTTGCCCCGCTCAAGCTCGAACGCGCCAAGTTCATGACCCAGGTCGCGACCGACGAGGCCGCGCCGGGCCCGCAGGGCTTTGACCGCGTCGAGTTCTGGGTGCAGACCAATCCGGGCACCAAGCCGGGCCCGATGATGAAGGTCGCCTCCGGCGGCGAGCTGTCGCGCTTCCTGCTGGCGCTCAAGGTCGTGCTGTCCGACCGCGGCTCGGCACCGACGCTGGTGTTCGACGAGATCGACACCGGTGTCGGCGGCGCGGTTGCGGATGCCATCGGCGGTCGCCTGGCGCGGCTTGCCGGCAAGGTGCAGGTGATGGCCGTGACCCACGCCCCGCAGGTCGCCGCACGGGCCGACCAGCATCTGCTGATCTCCAAGGACGCCCTCGACAAGGGCAAGCGCGTCGCCACCCGCGTCAACGCGCTCGCCGCCGACCACCGCCGCGAGGAGATCGCCCGCATGCTCGCCGGCGCCGAGATCACGGCCGAGGCGCGGGCGGCGGCGGAACGGCTGCTGAAGGCGGCGACGGCTTAGGCCTCCGTGTCCCGGACGCGCGCAGCGCGAGCCGGGACCCAGAATGCCTCGTCACATAGGCCCCGGCTCTGCAGCGCACCGCTTCGCGCTGCGCTGCGTCCGGGGCACGAGATTTCCACACGCCTTTACCGTGCTACCCGCTCCGTCGTATCCAAGCACCATGGCCAGAGCAGCAAAATCGAAACCGCTTCGCGACGTCGCCGATCTCACCAAGGCGCAGGCCAAGGTCGAGCACATGCGGTTGTCGCTCGAGATCGAGGGACACAACGAGCGCTACTATCAGGAGGACGCGCCCACCGTCACTGACGCCGAGTACGACGCCCTGCGTCAGCGTCTCAACGCGATCGAGAAACGCTTTCCTGAATTCGTCAGCGCAGAGTCGCCGTCGCAGAAGGTCGGCGCGGCGCCGTCCGGGCGCTTCAGGAAGGTGCGGCACTCCGTGCCCATGCTGTCGCTCGACAACGCCTTTGCCGAAGAGGACGTGCGCGACTTCGTCGGCCGCATCGTGCGGTTCCTGAAGCTCGACGACGACAAGATCGATTTCTCCGCCGAGCCCAAGATCGACGGCCTCTCGATGTCGCTGCGCTACGAGGGAGGCGAGCTCGTCACGGCGGCAACGCGCGGCGACGGGGCGGAGGGCGAGGACGTCACCGCCAACATCCGCACCCTCGAAGACGTGCCGCAGAAGCTGAAGGGCCGCAACGTTCCCGACATCTGCGAGGTGCGCGGCGAGGTCTACATGACCAAGAAGGCCTTCCTCGCGCTCAACGAGCGGCAGAAGGCCGCCGGCGACACCATCTTCGCCAATCCGCGCAACTCGGCCGCGGGCTCGCTGCGGCAGAAGGATCCGACCATCACCGCCTCGCGTCCGCTCGGCTTCTTCGCCTATGCCTGGGGCCAGATGAGCGCGATGCCGGAGGATACGCAGAGCGGCATGATCGGCTGGTTCGAGCGCTGCGGCTTCAAGACCAATCCGCTGACCAAGCTGTGCCACTCGGTCGAGGAGCTGCTCGCGTTTCATCACGCGATCGAGGAGCAGCGCGCAAAACTCGACTACGACATCGACGGCGTCGTCTACAAGGTCGACCGCATCGACTGGCAGGAGCGGCTCGGCTTCGTCTCGCGCACGCCGCGCTGGGGCATTGCGCACAAATTCCCGGCCGAGCGCGCCATGACGGTGCTGCGCGACATCGAGATCCAGGTCGGCCGCACCGGCTCGTTCACACCGGTCGGCAAGCTCGAGCCGGTCGGCGTCGGCGGCGTGATCGTGCAGAACGTCACGCTGCACAACGAGGACTACATCAAGGGCATCGGCAACAAGGGCGAAGTGCTGCGCGAGGGGCGCGATATCAGGATCGGCGACACCGTCGTGATCCAGCGCGCCGGCGACGTCATCCCGCAGGTGGTCGACGTCGTCCTCGACAAGCGGCCGAGGAGTGCCAAGGAATTCGAGTTCCCGAAGAAGTGCCCGTGCCCGCTGCACACCGACGTCACGCGCGAGGAGACCGCGGCGGGCGAAGAGGGCTCGCGCGCGCGCTGCACCGGCGAGTTCGCTTGTCCCTATCAGAAGATCGAACACCTCAAGCTGTTCGTCTCGCGCCGCGCCTTCGACATCGATGGTCTCGGCGAGAAGCAGCTCCAGTATTTCTTCGATGAAGGATGGGTCAAGGAGCCCGCCGACGTCTTCACGCTGGAGAAGCGCAATGCGAAGCTCAAGCTCGAGGAGATCGAGGGCTACGGCGCGACCTCGGTGCGCAATCTGTTCGGCGCCATCGAGAGCCGGCGCAAAATCGCGCTGGAGCGTTTCGTCTATGCGCTCGGCATGCGCCATGTCGGGGAGACCACGGCGCTGGCGCTGGCGCGCGGCTACGGTTCATGGGACGCGTTCCATGACGCCTGCCTCAAGGTCGCCAAGGGCGACGAGGAGGCGATGGCGGATATGGATGCGCTCGACCAGATCGGCGACACCGTGATCAAGAGCATCGCCGATTATTTCGGCGAGAGCCACAATCGCGGCATCGTCGAGCGGCTGACCAGGGAGGTCGAGATCGTCGACGCCGAGAAGCCGAAGAGCAACTCGCCCGTCGCCGGCAAGACCGTGGTCTTCACCGGCTCGCTGGAGAAGATGACGCGGGATGAAGCGAAGGCGACCGCGGAGCGTTTAGGTGCGAAAGTGTCGGGCTCGGTATCGAAGAAGACCGATCTCGTCGTCGCCGGCCCCGGCGCAGGCTCGAAGCTCGCGGAGGCCAACAAGCACGGCGTCAAGGTGTTGACGGAAGACGAGTGGCTGAAGCTGATCGGGGAGTGATGCTTTCTTCCGTCATTGCGAGCGCAGCGAAGCAATCCAGAATCTTTCCGCGGTGACAGTCTGGATTGCTTCGCTGCGCTCGCAATGACGGGGAGGGCGGGGTGCCGCCTCTCACATCATCCCGGTCTCTTCCTCCTCCGCCTGCTCGATCAGCGCCTCGCTCACCACCACCTCGCGGCGCGGGACGACGAAGATCATCGTGCAGGCGCAGAGCAGCGAGATCGCGAGCACCGCGGAGGTCAGCGGCAGCGTCGTCGTCGAGTGGCCGCCGAGATAGGCGCCGAATTGCGACATCAGCGCGCCGAGGCCCTGTTGCAGAAAGCCCATCGCGCCCGACGCCGTGCCGGCGGCCTCGGGGCGGACGCTGATGGCGCCGGCCGCGGAATTTGCCATCACGATGGCGTTGCCGGCCATCACGATCATCTGGGTGCCGAACAGCCAGAGCGGGGCCGCGTTCAGTCCCGTCAAGCTCCAGAGCAGGTTCAAGATGCTGCCGCCGAGCTGCAGCGCCAGCCCGAACCAGATCAGCTTCTCCAGCGAGTGACGCGGCGCAAAGCGCACGCAGAGCAGATTGCCGACGAGAAAGGCGAGGCTGCTGGTGGCAAACCACGCGCCATATTCGACGGTGGTGCGGCCCATCTGCGTCACCACGATGTACGGACCGCCGCCGGCGAAGGTGAAGATGATCTGCGAGGCCAGCACCTGGCACAGCACGTAGCCGACGAAGGCGCGGTTCCTGATCAGGCTGCCGACATCGCCGCGAAAGCCGCTGCCGGCGGCACGGTCGCGGCGCGTCTCCGGCAGCGCGAGCGCGATGCCGATCGCGACCGCAAGAGAGCCTGCGGTAATCGCGTAGAAGATCGCGCGCCAGCCGAACGCGGTCTCGATCAGGCCGCCGGTCAGCGGCGAGAGCATCTGCGCGATCATCATGACGGCGATGACGAGGCTGATCATGGCGCCGACGCGCTCGCGCTCATAGAGATCGCGGATGATGGCACGGCTCACCACCATGCCGGTCGCCCCGCCGAGCGCCTGGAAGAAACGTGCAGCGATCAGTTGCGGCAGGCTCCCGGCGAAGACACAGCCGATGCTCGCCGTGACCATCAGCGCGAGTCCTGCGAGCAGCACCGGGCGCCGCCCGAATTTGTCGGACAGCGGGCCCATGATCAGTTGCGAGCAGGCGATGCCGACCATGTACAGCGATACCGTCATCTGCGCGATCGAGATGTCGCTGCCGAAATTCGTCGCCAGCACGGGGAGCGCCGGAACCAGCATGTAGAGCGAGATCGGCGCGACGCCCGTCATGCAGACGAGCAACAGCAGCATCACGCGCGAGCTCGCGATGTTTTTCGTTGCCGCGTCCGGCGGCCTGCTGATCATGCCGTGCATAACTGTCCGTCTTTCGAAGTCGAATCGACTGTAGCCTGCTCACGCAAGACGGATATCGACGTTTCGGAATGCGGCTATTCGGATTTCGGGACTGTTATAATAACAGTGCGAGGGAAGCCGTTGTTTTACGGAGAAGCTGCACAAGGAGTGTGCCAAGGCCACCGGGATTGCGGACGAAAGTGGCCAAGCGTTGCGCTGGTCGCGTAGCGCTATGCGCGCTACGCCTTCAGCTCCGCCGTCGCCTGATCGAGCCAGGCCCCGGTCGCCTCGTCCAGCGCCGGCCGCACCTCGGCCCTTACGCGCGCGTGGTAGGCGTTGAGCCAGTCGAGCTCGTCCTTGTTCAGCATCGCGGCGTCTATCAGCCGGCGGTCGATCGGCGCCAGCGTCAGCGTCTCGAAGGCGTTCATCGCCTTCTCGGCACCCTTGATCTCGGCGGCGACGACGAGCTCGAGGTTCTCGATGCGGATGCCGAAACCGTCGGTCTTGTAGTAGCCGGGCTCGTTGGAGAGGATCATGCCGCGCTTCAGCGGCGTGGTGCCGAGCTTCGAGATCCGGGCCGGCCCCTCATGCACCGAGAGATAGCTGCCGACGCCGTGGCCGGTGCCGTGCTCGAAATCGACGCCGGCGGCCCAGAGATATTGCCGCGCCAGCGTGTCGAGCTGCGCCCCAGTGGTGCCGTCGGGGAAGATCGCACGTGCGATCGCGATGTGGCCGCGCAGCACGCGGGTGAAGCGGTCGCGCATCTCGGCAGTCGGCTCGCCGACCGCCATGGTGCGCGTGACGTCGGTGGTGCCGTCCTCATATTGCGCGCCGGAATCGATCAGCAGCAGATCGCCGGGCGCGATGCGCCGGTTGCTCTTGCGGGTGACGCGGTAATGCACGATGGCGCCGTTCGGCCCCGTTCCAGAGATGGTCGGGAACGAGACGTCCTTGAGCGCGCCAGTGTCGCGGCGGAATGTTTCGAGCGCCTCGACCGCGTCGATCTCGGTGAGCTTGCCACTTGGTGCCTCGCGATCGATCCACGCCAGGAAGCGCGCCAACGCCACGGCGTCGCGCACATGGGCCGTCTTGGTGCCCTTGATCTCGGTCGCGTTCTTGACTGCCTTGAGCAATGCAATTGGATCGCTGCCGCGAACCGGCTTGCCGCCGGCGCCCGCGATCAGCCGGCTCAGCGCGTCGGCGGCGGTGGCGTTGTCGAGCGCGATCGCGGCGCCGCTCTTGGCCAGCGCCATCAGCGTCGGCGCCATCGCATCGGGTTCGCGCACGTCGGCGGATTGTTCGAGATGGTCGCGCGAGAGGTTGGAGAGTTTGCGGTGGTCGATGAAGATCGTGGGACGGCCGTCCTTGGGCACCAGCGCGTAGGACAGCGGCAGCGGCGTGTGTGCGACGTCGGCACCGCGGATGTTGAAGGTCCAGGCCACGGCATGGCTGTCCGACAGCACCAGCGCATCGGCACCGAGCTTGGCGATCTCGTCCCTGATCTGCGTCAGCTTCTCGGCCTCGGTGACGCCGGCATGCTGGAGGCTGTGCACGGCAACCGGAGCCAGCGGCGGCTGCGGCCGGTCCTGCCAGATCGCATCGACCGGATTGCCGTCGACGGCGACGAACTCGGCGCCGGCCTTGGCGCAGGCGGCGGCCAAGCGCTCGGTTGCCGAAAAAGTGTGCAGCCACGGATCAAATCCGAGGCGATCGCCCGCCTTCAGATGGGCCGTCACCCAGCTTTCCGGCGGCGGATCGATCAGCGATTCCACCGCCCAGGCCTTGCCATCGACCTGCTTAGCCGCCTGCAGCGTATAGCGGCCATCGACGAACAAGGCGGCCTCGCGGGTCAGCACCACCGCAAAGCCCGCCGAACCGGTGAAGCCGGTCAGCCAGGCCAGCCGCTCTTCCGACGGAGGCACATATTCGTTCTGCTGCTGATCGGCGCGCGGAATGACGAAGCCGGTCAGCTTGCGGCGGGCGAGTTCTTCGCGGAGTGCGGCAAGGCGCGCCGTCAACGCGACGCCGGCCTCAGGCTCCTCGAATGTCTGGAAGTGCGCTTCGAACATGTGGATCACTCTAGGATCATGGGCATCGGTCCGCAATCTAGACGCATTTCCATCGCATCTGGCATGGACTGTGCTTGAAAATGTTCCATTCGAATGAGTGGAGTAAAGGATGCGGCAGTTGCGCTTCGTCCGGATGACAGGGAAATTCGAGCAAGTGGTTCATCTCAACGGCGAGGGGACACACGATGCCAGCGTTCACGTTTGAGAAGATCTCGCCGCCGGCGCGCCGCACCCCGGCCGCAACGGCACCGAAGAAGCCGCGCGGCCTCATCAGCCAGATGATCGACCGTTTCGCCGAGCGCCGTGCAAGGCGCGCCTTGCAGGGCAAGCGCGCCGTGCGCCGGGACGAGAAGCCGGCGGAGTAGCGCGGCAACGGGAATGTCGTAGGGTGGGCAAAGGCGCTCTTGCGCCGTGCCCACCATCTTCCATGATTATCGATCGTTATGGTGGGCACGCTTCGCTTTGCCCACCCTACGGCACCTCGTTTTACCCCACCTTCCGCAACAACAGACTGCTCCACCCCTCGATCCGCAGGTGCCGCAGTGGCACGAGCCCGCGCGCGCGATAGGCGGCGATCACGGCGGGGGCCTGATGCGTCAACAGGCCGGAGAGGATGACACGGGCGCCGGGCGCAAGGTGCCGCGCCATCGGGCTCGCCAGCTGCCGCAGCGGGTTGGCGAGAATGTTGGCCAGCACCAGGTCGAACGGCCCGGCCCGGGCAAAATCCGGCGCGGCGAAGCCGGTGGCGCGGATCACCCGCACATGGTGACCCACTTCATTCAGCCGGCCGTTCTCGGCCGCCACCCGGACCGAGGGCGGGTCGATGTCGGAGGCCAGCACCGCGCGATGCAGCGCCTTGGCCGCCGCGATGGCCAGCACGCCGGTTCCGGTGCCGAGGTCGAGCACGTTGCGCGGAAGGGAACTCTTCAGGACATGGTCAAGCAGGAGTAAACAGCCGCGCGTGGTGCCGTGATGGCCGGTGCCGAAGGCGAGCGCCGCCTCGATCTCGATCTTGAGCTTGTTCGGCGCCACGCGATCGCGGTCATGACTGCCGTGCACGACGAAGCGCCCGGCCGGCACCGGGACCAGATCCTCCAGGCTCGCCTTGACCCAGTCCTTGGCCTCGACGGTGTCGAAGACAAGTGTGTCGGCAATCTCATTTCCTGCTGAAGTAGCAATGAGTTCGCGCAGCCAGACCTGGTCCGGCGCCTCAGCGAAATGCAGCGTGACGTCCCATTGGCCGTCCGGCCGTTCGAACGCGGCAACCGCTGCGTCGCCCTCGAAAAACATCTCGGTGAGCACATCGACGACGCGCCTTGCGGCGGCTTCGGTACCGATCGAGAAGCTGGCGCGATGGGTGGGGGAAGGCTGCATTCTCAGGGTTCCATCGGCTCAATTTTGGGAACTTTTGCGCTCAATTTTCCGCATAAGTTGAATCTCGGGATTAACTGGACCGAAGGTCGCACCCCGTAGATTTGCGGCTGTTGGGGTTGGCCAACACAGCTTGAAATTGAAACGGAGGCACGTCTTGAAGCGCATGGTTTTGAAGTTCTGGTCCGACGAATCCGGTGCGACCGCAATCGAATACGGCCTGATCGCGGCCGGCATCGCGCTGGCGATCATCACCGTGGTGAACAGCCTGGGCAGCACGATGAACGACAAGTTCGGTTCGATTAGCACCTCCTTGAAGTAATTTCCGCCTTCGATTTCCAGCGGGGGCTACTTTCTTCATAGAATTCCAGACGAGCGCCCGCGCGGGGAATTGCCCTCGGCGGGCGAGTTCGTTTGGGGGCTCGGCGATGTCCACAGGCCGTCAGCCCTTTATCAGGGCGTCATCCACCGGCTCATCCTCCAGCTGTCCCGCGGTTATCCACCGCCTTTTCCTCACGATGTCCGGATCGGGCTCCCCGCCTGACCACAGACATCTCGACAGTCTGTCCACAGCCCATCCACAGCCCTATCCACGGCTTCCGAACAGCGCGCGGTGGTCCCGCAGGATCACGCGCGCGGCATTGTGGCCGGGGGCGCCGGTGACGCCGCCGCCGGGGTGGGCGCCGGAGCCGCAGTGATAGAGGCCCTTCAGCGGCCCGCGATAATCGGCATGGCCCAGCATCGGCCGCGCCGAGAACAGCTGGTTCAGCGTCAGCGCGCCGTGGAAGATGTCGCCGCCTAACAGGCCGAACTGCCGTTCGAGATCGAGCGGGGAGAGGATCTGGCGGCCGAGCACGCTCGACGCAAAACCCGGCGCGTAAGCATCCACCGTCGCGATCATGAGATCGGCGACCTCGTCACGATGATCGTCCCACGATTTTCCGTCGGGAAGCTCCGGCGCGACGTGCTGGCAGAACAGGCTTGCGACATGCTTGCCGGCGGGCGCGAGCGTGTCGTCGAGCGTCGAGGGGATCAGCATCTCGACGACAGGCTGTCGGCTCCAGCCCTGCGCGCGTGCATCGAGATAGGCGCGGTCCATGTAGGGAAGGCTCGGCGCGAGGATGATGCCGGAGGTGAGGTGATCCCCCTCGCCAGGCAGCGCCGTGAAGGAGGGCAGGCGGTCCAGCGCCACGTTCATGCGGAAGGTGCCAGAGCCGTTCTTCCAGTGCCGGATGCGGGCGAGGAAGTCCTGCGGCAGCGCGTCGGCCGCGATCAGTCGCGTATAGAGCAGCTTTGGATTGACGTTGGCCGCGACATATTTCGCGCGGATCGTCTCGCCGTTCTCCAGCACCACGCCAACGGCGCGGTCGCGCTCGACGATCACCTCGCGCACGCCCGCATCGGTGTCGATCGCGACGCCGCGATCCCTGGCGGCACGCGCCATCGCCTGCGTGATGGCGCCCATGCCGCCGATGGCGTGGCCCCAGACGCCCTTCTTGCCGTTCACCTCGCCGAAGGCGTGATGCAGCATCACATAGGCCGAGCCGGCAGCGTAGGGGCTGGCGTAATTGCCGACGATGGCGTCGAAGCCGAACAGCGCCTTGACCAGATCGTGCTCGAACCGTTCGTCCAGCATCTCGCCGGCCGAGCGCGTGAACAGGTCGAGCAGGCTGCGGCTTTGCTCCAGCGTCAGGCCGCGCAGGATGTTGGCGCTCTGCAATGCGTTCATGGCCTCGCGGATCGCGTTCGTGCCAAAGCCGTCGAGCAGGTTCGGCGGCGCGCGCAGCACGAATTGCCGGAGCACGTCGGCGATGTCCTCCAACTCGCGCGAGAAGCCGTCGAGCGCCTCCGCATCGCGCGCGTTGAGTCGCGCCACCGACGCTTTGGTCCGCCCCTCGCCGGTGAGGAGATAGCTGCCGTCGGGCGCGGGCAGGAAATTCTGCGCGCGCCGTTCGACCACCCGCAGGCCGTGCTCGGCGAGCTTGAGGTCAGCGATCACCTGCGGATTGAGCAGGCTCACCGTGTAGGCCGCGACCGAATTGCGAAAGCCGGGGTGAAACTCCTCCGTGACGGCTGCGCCGCCGACCACCTTGCGCCGTTCGACCACGCGCACGCGCAGGCCCGCCCCCGCGAGATAGGCCGCGCAGGTGAGGCCGTTATGGCCAGCGCCGATGATGACAACGTCGGTTTCGGTCATGAGAGATTCGAGTTGTTCTGCCTACCGTCATTCCGGGGCGCGCGAAGCGCGAACCCGGAATCTCGAGGTTCCGGGTTCGATGCTTCGCATCGCCCCGGAACGACCCTGTAATATCAAGCATTCCTTGCTGCAACATCACGAGCCCCTTTATTGCCCGTTCAGGCGCCTTGTGCTCCATTGCGCGCGGTCCGGCGCCCGCCGGGGTTTGAGCCGGAGCTTTCATGGATTCGATCGTGCAACCCGCCGCCACGGAGCAGGCTTCGTCGTCGCGCAACCGGCTGCTGCTGACGGTCTACACCGCCGCGATCTTCGTCAGCGCGCTGCTGCTGTTCTCGGTGCAGCCGCTGTTCACGAAGATGGTGCTGCCGCGGCTCGGCGGCTCGCCGGCGGTGTGGTCGGTGGCCATGGTGTTCTTCCAGTCGCTGTTGCTGGCCGGCTATGCCTATGCGCATCTCTTGATGCAGGCGAGGAACCGCATCGTTCCGGTCGCGGTGCATCTGGTGCTGCTCATCGCAGCCTTCGCCACGCTGCCGCTCGGCATTGCGTCGGCCTATGGCGAGCCGCCGGCGTCGGGCTACGCGTTCTGGCTGCTCGGCCTGTTCGTGGTCTCGATCGGCCTGCCGTTCTTCGCGCTGGCCGCCAACAATCCGCTGCTGCAGGCCTGGTTCGTCCGCACCGGCCATCCGGCCGGGCACGATCCCTATTTCCTCTATGCCTCCTCCAACATCGGCAGCTTCCTGGCGCTGCTGTCCTATCCGTTCCTGCTGGAGCCGATGTTCACGCTTCACACGCAGAACCGCTTCTGGACCGCCGGCTATGGTCTGCTGATTCTCTTGATCGGCGCCTGCGGCGTGCTGTTGTTGCGCTCGCCGAAGCTGGCGGTCGCCGATGCGCGAAGCGAGGGCGTCAATGCGCCGGCACCAAGCCTGGTGACGCGGCTGCGCTGGATCTTCCTCGCCGCGGTGCCGTCGGGCCTGCTCATCGCGGTCACCGCGCACATCTCGACCGACGTCGCGGCGGCGCCGCTGCTCTGGGTTCTGCCGCTGTCGCTGTACCTGCTCACCTGGGTGGTCGTGTTCCAGTCGCGGCCGCTGCTGCCGCACAAATGGATGCTGATGCTCCAGCCGGTCGCGATCGCGGGCGTGGTCTTCCTGCTGGCGTTCGGGGGTGAGCAGAATCTGCTGCTGACGCTCGGCGGTCATCAATTGTGCTTCTTCGTCATCGCCATGGCCTGTCATGGCGAACTGGCGCGGACCCGGCCGGCCGCCAAATATCTCACGGGCTTCTATGTCGCGCTGTCGTTCGGCGGCATGGTCGGCGGCCTCTTTGCGGGCCTCGTTGCTCCCTTCACCTTCTCGTGGATCGCCGAATATCCGATCCTGATCGCGCTCGCCGCGCTGTGCCGACCGTCCGCGAACGAGCGTCTTGCCGGCATTGTCAAATGGTACTGGCTGGCGCTCGCCGCCCTCGCGGTGGCACTCATCGCGCCGTCCACGACCACCGGCAATCTCTCGACCTGGTTCGAAGATCACCGCGTCTGGGTCGCCGGCTCGGTCGGCGTGCTCGCCGCGCTGCTGACCCTGGCGCTCAATGCCGGGCGCTGGAAGATCTTTGCCACTGTGGCCCTGGCGCTGGCGTTGATCCGGATCTATCCGGCAGACGAGGGCCGCGTCACCACGGTGCGCAGCTTCTTCGGCGTGCACAAGATCGTGGAGACGCCCGGCGGCTATTTCCACGTGCTGATGCACGGCACCACCATTCACGGCGCCGAGCGCTTCCGCAACAATGACGGCACGCCGGTCACCGGCCGGCCCGAGCCGATCACCTATTATCACAAGGACGGCGGCATCGGTCAGGCCGTCACCGCGATCCGGGAGCGCAAGGGGGCGCCGCTCAAGGTCGCCGCGATCGGCGTCGGATCGGGCACGCTCGCCTGCGCCGCCGAGCGAGGGGAGGACTGGAAATTCTTCGAGATCGACCAGTCGATGGTGGATGCTGCGCGTGATCCCAAAAACTTCCGCTACATCTCGAGCTGCCTGCCGGACCTGAAGCCTGTCATCGGCGATGCGCGTCTCACCTTCGCCAAGGAGGCCGACGGCGCCTACGATCTCATCATCGTCGATGCCTATTCATCCGATGCGATCCCGATCCATCTCGCCACCGAAGAGGCGATGAAGATCTACAAGGACAAGCTCGCGCCGCATGGCGCGGTGGTGATGCACGTCTCCAACCGCCACCTCGATCTCGAGACCGTCGTGGTCGGCATCGCCGACGCCAACGATCTCAAGAGCTGGGTCTTCAACGAGGATTCGGGCCGCGATTCCGACTACATCTTCTCGACCGACGTCGTCATCTCCGCGCGCGAGGAGGAAGATGTCGGCAAGCTCGCCGCCTCCAAATCGTGGGAGCAGACCGAGGCCGACGACAGGGTGCGGGTCTGGACCGATGATTATTCCAACATCCTGGGCGCGCTGTACCGGCGCTTGAGGGACGGGGAGTAGTCTTCGCGCTACGAGCGGTCTCGTGCCCCGGACGCAGTGCAGCGCTTCTTCAGCGCTGCGCTGCAGAGCCGGGGCCCACAACTCTGGGTCCCGGCTCTGCGCCGCACCGCTGCGCGCTGCGTCGCGTCCGGGACACGACATCGAAGCTTACGGCTCCACCGGCGTCCCCGCCGGCAAGGCAATTCCCTTCTCGCCGGCGACCTGCCGCAACAGGTCCGGATTGTCCGAGATGATCCCGTCGACGCCGATCTCGATCATCCGCACCATGTCTTCCCGCTTGTTGACCGTCCAGACCACGACGCGCAATCCGAGCGCATGGGCTTCAGTGACCAGCGCCGCGGTCACGTCGCCGAAATAGGGCGACCAGATCGCCCCGCCCGCAGCCTTGATCGTTCGCGGCAACGAGCCGCCGTGGTCGGCCGGGTTGAAATCCGCGGTCCAGTTGGTGGCCTTGTCGAGCGCCACCGTCTGGCCGGAGCCGCGCTGGAGCGTCAGGTACACCGTTGGAATGGTCGGCGCCTGCTGCTGGACGAGCTGCAGGGTCCGCCAGTCGAACGACTGGATCATGACGCGGTCGGAGAATTTTTCGGCGTCGATCAGCCGGAGCAGCGCAGTGACGAAACCTTGCGGATCGAGGGATTCGTCCGGACGGTTCGGATCGATCTTGGTCTCGATATTGAAACGCACATTGGCGTTGCCCGACTTGCGCACCAGCGCGAACAATTGCTTCAGCGTGGGGATGCGGGCCCCCGGCACGGCGCGCTGCTCGGGGAATTGCTTCGCGTAAGAACTGTCTGGCCGGATCTGGCCGACGTCGTACGTCCTGACGTCGTCGAGCCGCAGCCTGACGAAGGGCGTGCCGGGCGCGGCCACATAGACGCCGCTCGCATCCCGTGCGATATCGGGGTTGAGTCCGCGTTCATGCGAGATGACGACCTCGCCATCGGCGGTGACGCCGACGTCGAGCTCCAGCGTGTCGACGCCCATCGACAGCGCGTTGGCGAAGGCGGGCAGGGTGTTCTCCGGCAGCAGCGCCCGCCCGCCGCGATGCGCCTCGAGATCAAAGGCCATAGCTTTTCCTGCAATGGCTTGTCCCGCTGCAAGAACAGAGAGCACGGTCAGGATTGTCGTGGCACGTGACGGCATCAAGATTCACAGCGCTCGTGAAAACAGGAGCTTATGAAATCTTTGCGCGTTTCGTCCAGCCTTGCGGTTGACGGCGGCCGTGGAAGGCGGAAACTGCGCCTCAAAAAACAGAGTTCAGGGAGCCACTCACATGCGGCTTGTCTTCATCGCAACAATGGCGGTTCTCATGGTCGGGCAGGCGGCAGCCAGGGATGTGCTTTCGGGTGCGAGCCTCTATGAAGATGTGTCGCGCTATGCCTCCTTCGGCCTGCACCGCTTCGGCTCGCCCGGCGATCGCGCGACCGCCGACTGGATCGCCGGGGAGATGAAGCAGGCGGGTTTCGATGTCAGCTTCCAGCCCGTCGTACTCGGCCGGCAATATGTCGTCGAGCAGGCCAGGGCCGAGGCCGCCGGCACCGCTGTCGAGGCGACGCCATTCTGGTGGCCGCCGGAGGACCGCGCGAGCTTCCACCTGTCCGCGCCCCTCGCACGCGCCGGCGACGTTGCCGGCAAGATCCTGTGGCTCGATCTGCCGTTTGATCGCGGCGCCTATCTGGGGCCCACCCATCGCGCCGCGATCAGTGAAGCGGCGGCGAAGAAGCCGGCGGCGATCCTTTTGATGATCGGCAATCCCGCCGACGACCGCTTCGCCTACAACGTCACGCAGGAGGATGCGCCCTGGCCGGTGCCGGTGATCGTGGTCGGCGCGACGTCGCGCGCGGCGTTCGAGCGCGCGCTCGCTGCGGGCGCGCCTGTCACCGTCGACGTTAAGGGCTATTACGAGCGCGATGTCGCCGGCCGGAACGTGATTGCAGAGATCGGGGCCGGCCGTGGCCGGACCATCGTCGTCTCGACGCCGATGACAGGCTGGTACACCTGCGTCTGCGAGCGCGGCCCCGGCATCGCCAACTTCCTCGCGCTGGCGCGCACCGTCGCCGCCGAGAAATGGCCCGCGCATTTCGTCTTCATCGCCACTGCCGGACACGAGATCGGACATGGCGGGATGGAGCTGTTCCTGAAGCACGGCGCGCCGGCGCCGAAGGACACGCTGGCGTGGATTCATTTCGGCTCGTCGAACGCTTGTTACGCCCTTGCGGAAGGAGTCCGCACCGAGCGGCCCGAGGAGGAGCGTTATCTGGTGCTGAGCAAATCCGCGGTCGGGCTGACCGACGAGGCTTTTGCAAAAGTCGCGGCAAAACGTCTGGTGACGGAGAAGCAGGCGGTCGGCGAGCTCCGCGACGTGCACGCGGCGGGCTACGCCAATTTCCTCGGCATGGCCGGCCGCCATCGCACCTTCCACACGCCGTCGGATGATCTCACGGCGACCGGGCCCGAGATCCTCGAGCCCGTCGCGCGGGCCTTCGTCGATGCGGCACGAAAGATCGTCGAACGCGGCGACGCCGCGTTCAAATAATAGCATCAGTTCTGGTAGTAATAATTGCGCGGCTGATAATACTGGCGGGGCTGCTGCTGCTGATAATAGTAGCCCTGTTGGCCATAGCCCTGGTCGTAGGTCGGCTGCGGCAGTTGCTGATAGGCCTGCGTGCCATAGGGGCGCGTGATCGGGCGCGGCGCCGGATAACGCGCGCCGGTGTCGCTGCCGTCGGCCGGATAGATGTAATTGTCGTCCTGCGGCATGTAGCGGCGCGCGGACTGCTGCGGCGGCGTCAGGTTCACGGGATCGCCGGTGGTCGCATACTGCTCTTCGGCAGGCTGCTGCGGAGCGCGGGCCACTGCAGTGTTGGTGCGACCGCGCGGATTGCGCGCGAGCGCCACCTGCGCCGAGCCGGTCAGCGTCACCGTGGTGTTGAGCACGCCCTGCTGCTGCACCAGCGCATAGAGCGTCGATGCGTTCTGGCGCGACAGCCGCACGCAGCCATGTGACGCCGGCGAACCGAGCCGGCCGACCGAATCCGTGCCGTGGATGGCGTGCCCGACCTTGGTGAAGAAGATCGCGTGCGGCATCGGCGCGTCGTCGAATTCCTTGGAGTAGTGATCCTCTTCCATGCGGAAGGCGCGGAAGGCGCCGCCCGGCGTCTCGCGCGAAGGGATGCCGGTCGACACCGGCCAGCGGTAGCGCGCGACGCCGTCGACGGCGACGGTCATCTGCTGATTGTCCTTGTCGACGGTGATCTCGACCTTGGCCTGCGCGGTGCCCGCGCTCAAAAGCATCAGAGAGGTGAAAGCAATAAAGAACGAACGCATCTGACTTCTGGCCTCCGGCCTGTTCACGCTAGAGCATGATCCGGAAAAGTGTGTAGCGGTTTTCCGAAAAGATCATGCTCAAACAATAACACCGCGGCTCTCCGTCCCCCGGCATGCAATATGCCCGCAATCCGGCTTCCGTTCCAGCGGCCCGCCCGCCCATCGTTAACGTGATGTCTGATGTAAGCAAGGCCGCTTTGTGCCGTGCGGCCAGCGGCGATGCTGACATTTTCGCGAGTGGACATGCGTTCACATCGCCGACAATTCGTCACAAAGGCGCAACCATTTGGCCGCGCGGTGCGTTGATGATGGCCTGCCGATTGGTGGCTTTCGCCGCCGTTTACTCTGTACTTCCCTGGGACTGAAGATGAACAAAGCCCGCGTCAACGCCGCCGTCCTGCCGGCCGGCTTTCCCGTCCGCCTGCTGTTCGCAGCCGCCGCCATCCTGCTTGCACTGCTGTCGTTGCCTCGAGCTGGTCATGCTCAAGGGATCGTGCGCGGCGCCCAGGAAGGGTCCTATGAAGGTAACCGGATCGCCGGTCCCGTGGGAGGCGTGGTAGGTGGCGCGGTCGGCGCCGGTGTCGGCGGCGCCGTCGGTGCGGTGGAGGGTGTATTCGGCATTCCTCACCGCCACTATCGCCACCGCTGTCACGGGTACTACGACGGTTACCACCGCTTCCATTGCTATCGGTGAAGACTTCCGTAGCCCGGATGGAGCGAAGCGAAATCCGGGGCCGCTGGAGCCTGACATGACGCCGGTCCCGGATTACGCTGACGCTCCATCCGGGCTACGGGACAGCCATCAATTCTTCAGCCGATATCCGGTGCGGAAAATCCACCAGATCACCGCCAGGCAAATCACCAGGAACGCCACCGTCATTCCCATACTGACGGATACGCTGACGTCGGCGATCTCGTAAAAGCTCCAGCGGAAGCCGGAGATCAGATAGACGACCGGGTTGAGCAGCGCGACCGTGCGCCAGCCCGCCGGCAGCATGTCGATGGAGTAGAAGCTGCCGCCGAGGAAGGTCAGCGGCGTCACCACCAGCATCGGGATCATCTGCAGCTTCTCGAAGCCGTCGGCCCAGATGCCGATGATGAAGCCGAACAGGCTGAACGTCACGGCCGTCAGCACCAGGAAAGTCAGCATCCAGATCGGATGATGGATGTGCAGCGGCACGAACAGGCCGGCGGTTGCGAGGATGATCAGGCCCAGGATGATCGACTTGGTCGCGGCGGCGCCGACATAGCCGAGCACGATCTCGAAGTACGAAATCGGCGCCGACAGGATCTCGTAGATCGTGCCGGTGAATTTCGGGAAGTAGATGCCGAACGAGGCATTCGCAATGCTCTGCGTCAGCACGGAGAGCATGATCAGGCCCGGCACGATGAAGGTGCCGTAGCTGACGCCCTCGACCTGGCTGATGCGCGAGCCGATCGCCGCGCTGAACACCACGAAATAGAGCGAGGTCGAAACCACCGGCGAGACGATGCTTTGCAGCAGCGTGCGCCAGGTGCGTGCCATTTCGAACAGGTAGATGGCGCGGATGGCGCGGTGATTCATGACGTCCTCACGAGGTCGACGAAGATGTCCTCGAGCGACGACTGCGTCGTGTCGAGATCGTTGAAGCGGATGCCGGCGGTGCGGAGGTCGCTGAGCAGGCTGGTGATGCCGGTGCGCTCGCCCTTGGTGTCGTAGTCGTAGACCAGCGTAGCGCCATTGTCGCAGAGGTCGAGCTCGTAGTGCGCGAGACTTTCCGGCAGCGAGGTGACCTTGCCCTGCAAGTGCACCGTCAGCCGCTTCTTGCCGAGCTTCTGCATCAAGGTCGCCTTGTCCTCGACCAGCACGATCTCGCCCTTGTTGATGACGCCGATGCGGTCGGCCATCTCCTCGGCTTCCTCGATGTAGTGCGTGGTGAGGATGATGGTGACGCCGGACTGCTGCAGCGTGCGCACGACTTCCCACATGCCCTTGCGTAGCTCGACGTCGACGCCGGCGGTGGGCTCGTCCAGGAACAGGACCTGCGGCTCGTGCGACAGCGCTTTCGCGATCATCACGCGGCGCTTCATGCCGCCGGAGAGCGTGATGATCTTGTTGTCCTTCTTGTCCCAGAGCGAGAGGTCCTTCAGCACCTTCTCGATGTGATCGGGGTTCCTCGGCTTGCCGAACAGGCCGCGAGAGAAGCTCACCGTCGCCCACACGCTCTCGAAGGCGTCGGTGTGCAATTCCTGCGGCACGAGGCCGATCAGTGAGCGCGCCTTGCGGTAGGAGGTCTGGATGTTCTCGCCGCCGACGAGGACCTTGCCTTCGCTCGGGTTGGCGATGCCGCAGATGATCGAGATCAGCGTGGTCTTGCCGGCGCCGTTCGGCCCGAGCAGCGCAAAGATCTCGCCGCGCTTGATGTCGAGATTGACGTTCTTGAGCGCCTTGAAGCCGGACCCATAGGTCTTCGACAGATTGGCGACGGAGATGATGGAGGACATGATAGCCGGCAGGGTGGGAAGGGAGGCTGGAACCGGCCCGGGAGGGCGGTCAGCGGAGCCCTGAGATAGGAATGCCCTTGCCCGGTCGCAATTGGCTGGGGAAAAATGGTCTCAAAACAGGCCCTTCGGTGGCAGGTTCCGGGCTAGTGTTGCGCAACCGCAACGGGCTGTGGCTAAGATTGCCGTTCACGCGGCTCTTTGTTGCGTCTGCGAGCAGGCCGTGGCTACGATTCCAGCCAATCGCGAAGCGTATTGTCCCCAGGGAAAACATCGATGAGACCGAACGGCCGTCACACCGCCGGCGCCAGCCAATTGTCCGCCCTCCGTGTGTGGGCGATGGGCCTGCTCCTGCTGTCAGCTGTTGCCATCAGCCCGACCACCGCCAAGGCCGCGCCGACCCAGGCTGCGGCCCAGACGACGCATGTCTACCTGCTGCGCGGCGTGCTCAACATCTTCTCGCTCGGGCTCGACACGATCGGTGCCCGGCTCCAGGCGCAGGGCGTCCCGGTGACCGTTGCCAACTTCGTGTCCTGGTCCTCGCTCGCCGATGAAGCCGCGACCGCCTACAAGGCCGGCCGCATCAAGACCATCATCCTGGTCGGCCATTCCTCCGGCGCGACCGCGCTGCCTGATATGATCGCCAAGCTCAACCAGCTCGGCGTGCCCGTGAAGCTCGCGATCGGCCTCGATTCCGTGTTCAAGACCAAGCTCTCGACCGGCGCCGAGCGCTACATCAACATCTATATCGGCGACGGTCCCGGCGAGCCGGTGCGGGCCGCAGCGGGTCTGCGCGGCAAGCTCGACAATGTCGACGTGCGCGGCACCGGCGTCGGCCACATCTCGATCGACAAGAACGAGGCGATCCAGCGCCGCGTCATCGCCGAGATCGACGCCGCGATCATGCGCTCGCGCGCTCCGGCTGCTCCCGTCGCCGAACCCGGCGCGCCGCGGTCCGCGCGCGCCGCCGCGGCAACAGCTCCGGCGAGGAACTGATACACGCGCATGCCCGGGTCGTGCGAGGCCGCCTAGGCGGCCGTCACACGCACCGGCATGCTCTCCAGCCCGCGCAGGGAATTGTTGAGCCTGCGTTTCGGTTCAGCCGTGAGCTCGATCGTCCTCACGCGCCTTGCAAGCTCGCCGAAGATCAATTCGCCTTCCAGACGCGCGATCATCTGGCCGACGCAGGCGTGGATGCCGGCGCCGAAGCCAACATGCCCGGTTGCGACCCGCTCGACGTCGAAGCGATCGGGTCCATCCCACCGCGCGGGATCGCGGTTGGCGGAGGCCATGAACAGCAGCACCTTGCGGTGGGCGGGGATCACGCCGCCTGCGATCTCGACGTCGCGCGAGGTGGTACGAAAGAACGTCTGCACCGGTGAATCGTAGCGCAGACCTTCCTCGAACGCGTTGCGCGCCAGTTCCGGCTTGTGGTGGAGCTTGCGGTATTCATCCGGATGCGTGGCGAGCGCGAGCAGGGTATTGCCGATGCCGTTGACGGTGGTGTCGATCCCGGCGGTGAGGAACGGCCGCACCAGATGCGTCGCCTCGTGCTCGGTGATCTCGCCCTCGTCGGCGGCCTGGTAGATCATCATGCCGAGACTGTCGGGCCGTAGCGCATCTCGCGCACAGCATTCCATGATCCAGCTCTGGGCGGCGAGACCCTCTTTCCGTGAAGCCGCGAGTATCTCGTTCTCCGGGCCGAAGCTGTTGAACACGAACGTACTCCAGGCCAGGAGCTTCTCGCGGCCGTCGGGCCGGATGCCGATCGCATCCGGAAACACCTTCATCGGATAGGCCTCGGCGAGATCGGTCACGGCATCGAACGTGCCTTTGTCGATCAGCTCCGTGACCTTCTTCTCGGCCTCCTGCTGAAACGTCTCGCGCAGCTTCCTTGCGACGCCCGGCGACAGCGTGCGGCCGAGCACCCGGCGGCCCTTGTCGTGATCGGGCGGATCGATCTGGAGCGTCAGCGGTCTTGGCAGCGCCGGATTCATGCCGTGGAGCCCGACGCCTTCGCCGCTGATGAACGCCTTCCAGTCCTTCAGCGCCGGCTCGACCTCGGCATAGCCGGCCATCGCCCACACGCCATAACGCTCCAATTCGAACACGGGCCCATGCGCGCGCAGCGCCTGATAGGCAGGATAGGGATCCATCAGGAAGTCGGGCGCAAACGGGTCGACCGGGCTGGATGCATTGCCGCTCATGGTCAGCTCCGCCTCTATTGCTTGCTAAGCGGGCACTGGCCTTCGCTCTCGGCGCGGAATGCGTCCTCGCCCTTGATGGTGGAGACGACCTTCAGCAGATCCCAGGCCGACGTCGATTCCTCCGGTGCCTTGACCTGGAGCAAATAGAGCGGGTGGATCTTGCGGCCGTCCTTGCGGATGTAGCCCTTGCCGAACAGCGGATCGTCGGTCGGCATCTCCTTCATCGCGGCGACGACGGCCCTGCCGTCCCTGCCGCTGCCGACCTTGTCGACCGCCTTGAGGTAGTGGATGACCGAGGCATAGACGCCGGCCTGCATGTCGTTCGGGTAGGCCTTCGACGGAATGCGCTCGGTGAAGCGCTTTGCGAACGCACGTGTGCCGTCGTTCAGATCCCAGTAGAACGGATTCATGATCTGCGCGCCTTGCGCAAATTTCAGGCCGAGCGCGGGAAGGCCGTTCATGCCCAGGATCAATCCGACCAGCTTGTGGTCCCGGGTCAGGCCGAACTCGGCGGCCTGCTTCATCGAGGTGATGGTGTCGTCGCCGGCATTGGCGAAGCCGACGACATTCGCGCCCGATGCCTGGGCCTGGAGCAGGAAGGAGGCGTAGTCGGCCGTTCCCAGCGGATGCCGCACGCTGCCGAGCACCTCGCCGCCGGATGCTTTCACGGCCTCCGCGGCCTGCTTCTCCAGATCATGACCGAAAGCGTAGTCGGCGGTGATGAAGAACCACTTCTTGCCGCCCTGCTGCACGATCGCCTTGCCGAGGCCGCGGCCATAGGCATAGGTGTCGTAGGTCCAGTGCACGGTGTTCGGCGTGCACTTCTCGCCGGTCAGCAGCACCGTGCCGGCGCCCGATCCGACGAACACCTTGTTCTTCTCGGCGCTCATGCCGGCCACCGCGAGCGCGATCGACGAGTTCGGGATGTCGAAGATCGCATCGACGCTCTCGTTCTCGTACCAGCGCCGGGCGATGCCGATTCCGATGTCGGTCTTGTTCTGATGGTCGGCCGCGACGACCTCGACCGGCTTGCCGGCGGCCTTCCCGCCGTAATCCTCGACCGCCATCTTGGCGGCGACGACCGAGCCGATGCCCTGATAGCTCGCGAACGGCCCCGACTGGTCGTTGAGGATGCCGATCTTCACCACGTCCTGCGCGAACGCCGGTGCCGTGGTCAGCATTGCGGCCAACATGCACAATTTATGCAGGAATTTGCTGTTCATTGTGTCCCTCCCATAGGCGGTCTTGGTGCCGCTGAATAATAGTTATATTTTATAGCTATTTTTGAGAGTGTCAATTCGCCCCCGCCTTGGATTGCAAATCATGAGCTCGAAGACCCCGAAAGCCGGAGCCAAATCTGCTGAGCAGCAGGAGAAAACGCTGGATCTGAGTGCGCTTCAGCGGACGCCCGGCTTCATGCTGCGCCTCGCGCAGCTGAAGTTCTTCGAAGGCTTCTACGAGGAGTTCGCCGCATTGGGCCTGACGCCGGCAACCTATGCGATCTTCGCCGTCATCCGTGACAATCCCGGCGTGCCGCCGAGCAGCCTCGCCAGCCTGCTGCGGCTGCGGCTGCCGAACCTGATCAAGATCCTGAACGAGCTTGAATCGTCCGGCTTCATCAAGCGCAACCGCTCCAAGGCGGACCGCCGTGCGGTCGAGCTCATGCTGACGCCAAAGGGCGCAAAGCTCATTGCCGAGGGGGCAAGGCTGACGGAGCCCTATAACCGGAAGATGCTGGCGCCGCTGAGCGAGTCCGAGCAGCGCACACTGCTCGACCTCTTGAACCGGATGCTGCCGCTTTAGGCCGGCGCGCGATGTGGCGATCGACGATCGCCACAGCTCACGTCACTTCAGGAACGCGCGAATGCTGTCCGCGATCTCCTTCGCATGCGTCTCAAGCGCAAAATGGCCGGTGTCGAAGAACTGCACGACCGCATTGGGATTGTCGCGCTTGAACGCTTCGGCGCCGGGCGGAATGAAGAACGGATCGTTCTTGCCCCAGACCGCCAGGAACGGCGGCTTGTGCTTGCGGAAATAGTCCTGGAATGACGGATAGAGCGCGACGTTGCTCTTGTAGTCACCGAACAAATCGAGCTGCACGTCATCGGAGCCCGGACGCGCCAGATAGAAATTGTCGAGGTTCTGGCCGTCCGGCGACACTGTCGTCGGATCGGGAACGCCATGGGTGTACTGCCAGCGCGTCGCCTCCGGCGTGAGGAAGGCGCGCAGCGCCTCGCGGTTGGCGGGCGAGGGATCCTGCCAATAGGCCTTGATCGGAGTCCAGCCGTCGCTGAGGCCGTCTTCATAGGCGTTGCCGTTCTGCGAGATGATCGCGGTGATCCGCTCGGGGTGACGCAGCGCGAGCCGGAAGCCGGTCGGCGCACCGTAGTCGAAGACG
This sequence comes from Bradyrhizobium huanghuaihaiense, assembly GCF_025200885.1. Classification (NCBI taxonomy): domain Bacteria; kingdom Pseudomonadati; phylum Pseudomonadota; class Alphaproteobacteria; order Hyphomicrobiales; family Nitrobacteraceae; genus Bradyrhizobium; species Bradyrhizobium huanghuaihaiense. The sequence goes on from NZ_CP104172.1 coordinate 2,651,058, forward strand.
TAGATCGCGAAGCGGTCGAAGCCGATCACTTCGGTGAAGCGCTCGATCACCTGCGCGACGTTGTCAAAGGTGTAGCGGAAGCTTTCGCGCGCCGGCATGTCGGACTGACCGAAGCCGGGAAGGTCCGGTGCGGCGATGTGGAATTTGTCGGCGAGCAACGGGATCAGGTCGCGGAACATGTGGCCGGCGCTCGGGAAGCCATGCAGCAGCAGCAGCTTCGGCGCGCCTCGAGAGCCGGCCTCGCGATAGAACACCTTGAAGCCATCGACGTCGGCGGTGCGATAGGCGGTCGGGGGCATGGCCATCTCCATTTTGTTGGATGTAACCTGTTAAAATCCTATTTACAGGTTACGTAGCTAGCGAGTAACTTGTCAATAGGCTTTTTACTGGTTACTACGAGTAGCCTTGTTTTGACGGCCAAGGACCGCGCTCATGGATCGCCCGCCCGCCATGTTCATCGCCGACTCGCTCGGCCTCGATTTTCTCAATTCGGTGGCAACGCCAGTCGATACGCCCGTCGATTGGCTCGACGATGGCGACGGCCTGATCGATTGGCTGTCGCAAGCGAAGCTGGTGCCGGCGGAGGAGCTCGACGCGCTGAAGGCGCGTGCGAGGCCGGCTGAGCTCGACAAGGTCGCCGATCAGGCCCGCGCGTTGCGCGAGTGGTTCAGGGGCTTTGTTCTGGAGCATGCGGGTCGGCCGCTGACCGCGAAGGCGTTGCATGAGCTTGGCCCGTTGAACAGCATCCTGCAGCGCGATGAGGCGTTCCTGCAAATCGCGCCCCGCCACGGCGAGGAAGGACTTGCGCTGCAGAGGATGCGGCGTTGGCAATCGGCCGAAGCTCTGCTGCTGCCCATTGGCGAGGCGATGGCGAAGTTCGTCTGCGAGGAAGACTTTTCCGACGTGAAGGCGTGCGAGGGCCATAACTGCACGATGCTGTTCGCCGATCACACCCGCAGGCGCGCACGGCGGTGGTGCATCATGGCGGTCTGCGGCAACCGCGCCAAGCAGGCCGCACATCGCAGCCGGCTCAAGGGCAGGCAGTGACGGGCCGGAGCGTGGCCCATCCGGCAGGTCACATAGCCTTGATGCGCGCGGCGGTGCGTCGCGTCCCGGTTCCCGCGCCCCAAAATCCGCCAAATCGGTCGTCACTAAGCCGGTTTGGGGGAGGCCCTTGCCTCCCGTGGTGGGACTGCTGGATCGATGATTGATTTGAGGCGGCTAGTCGTGCTGGCAGCGGTGGCGCTGCTCGCGTTGGGCAACGGCATAGCCGTGGCCTCACCCGCCAAGTCGAAGCGCCCGGCCGTGACGGCCACAGCGCCGCCTCCGGCTCCGCCCGCCGAGCCGCTGCCGCCGCCGAAAATCTACCTGTTCCGCGGCGCCATGGGGCCGATCTTCTCGACCGGCATGGACCGGCTCAGCGAGAAACTGACGCAGGCCGGCTTCTCGGCCGACGTTTATGAATTCACGATCTGCCGGCTGATCGGCAACCGCGCCATCGCCAGCTACAAGGAGAGCCCGGCGCCGATCGTGCTGATCGGCCACTCCATGGGCGGGTTGTGCTCGGTGGTGATCTCCGAGATGGCGGCCAAGGAGAACATCCCGATCAGCCTCGTGATCGCCATCGATCCCGCGCATGCGACCGGCGACGTGCCGCTCAATGTCGAGCGCTTCATCAACATCTTCCTGTCCGATAGCGTGCTCGGCGGCGGCGACGTCGTGGCGGTGCCCGGCTATCGCGGCCATTACGCGAGCTACGACCTGAAGGAAAACAGCCGCGTCTCGCACATCAACATCGAGAAGTCCGACGACATCCATCGCCAGATCGTCGAGATGGTGGCGCAGCTGCCGCGCATTCCGCCGCAGACCCAGGCCGATGCCGTGCCGCTGCGCTATCTCGTGCCCGCCGATACGCTGGTCGAGTTGTGGGATAGCGGCGTGCGGGTGCCGGTGCGCCGCGGCGACACCATGGAGAGCATCGCCGCAGCCAATCGCGTGCCGCTGTGGACGCTCGCGCAGAGCAACTCGCTTGCAGAGAACGCGCAGCTCTCCCCGGGTCAGACCATCATCGTCCCGCGCCATCTGACGCCGCCGGAGCCTGCCGCCGCGATGGCGACGCCGCCGCCCGCCGGGCGGAAGTAAAGGAAGAGCGGTTTCAGCAGATCGAGCTCACACCAGGAGATCGTGCTGCCCATGAGGCCCGCCTGAGCCGCCCACGCCGTGAGCGCCATCGTCCAGCTGCGGAACCTCGTCCGCTGCAGCGGCGCCACCATGTCCGTAGGCATGTGCCACGCCTTCATGATGATCGGGCGGCGCCGTGAGATCGTCCACAAATGCGACGCCCGACTTCTCGATCGCCGGAGTCACGAACTTGAAGGAATCGCCCGGTCCGGACGGATGGGCCTGCGCGTTTCCGTGTGGGCCGTGCGTGTCGTCTGCCGCGGAATGAGGTTGTCCATTGGACTTGTCGGGCGTCTCCATCGAAGCATGACTGTGTTTGCTTTCTTGAGATTGATTCGAATGAGGGTTGCCGCCGTTCCCGAGGCCTTTCTGCGAGGCGATATCGAGAAGCGCACTGGCGGTATCGGCAAGGCTTACATGGCCATGAGCCTCTGCAGCCTTGCCGTTCTCTGGATGCTGGTCGATGGCAAGGAGCGCATCTGGCATGCTGAAAGCGACGACCTGATTTTGCTCCGTCATGCCGATCGCGCCGATTACGTTCGGATGGATGCTGTCGTCGGTCCGGGGTGGTTCGAAGACAAATTTGACGGGCTCGATCGATAGCGAATGGATTGCCGGTTGTGACAGGCCGGGGAGTGCTGCAGTCTCGTCCGGGGTGGAAGCGGTGATCTCGTGGCTCCACCCGCTGTGATCCCGATTGATATCGAAGGGGTAGCTCACATCGATTGCGGGCGAGCTTCCGACCAACGAAACAGAGCCGCCACTTGTCGTCGCCTCCGTGGAGGCATCGGAGGTACTCAAGGCCATGACCGCCGCATCGCCTTGCGTGGCGGCGGCCGGATCGAGGTTGTCACTCACCGCTTGGACCGGTGCCGCGGCTTGATCCACGATGAAGTCCGAGGAATCGATGGTCGCGACACCCTGGAGATGAACTTCCACCAGGCTGGAATCGCCGATCTGGAGGGTTTGATCGGTCGGATTGACATACACGATGGTTTCGTTGGCCGAGCTGTCGTAGATCCAGGCGATGGTGTGCGGCGGCACGGACGAGCTTGTCGAGCTCAATGCCAGGATCACGAATCCGAGCGCGCCGATCGCCGTCAAATCGATCTTGTCGCTTCCCGATCTGAAATCGGTGATCGTATCGAACTGGCCGGCTCTGGAATCGACCGCCGACAGATAGACGAAGACGTCATCGCCGTTGCTGCCCGTGAGATTGTCCGCACCGAAGCCGCCGATGACGGTGTCGTTCTCGTTGCTGCCGGCGATCGTGTCTTGCCCGGAGCCGCCGTAGATGATGTCGGCCCCGTTGTTGCCCTTGATCGTATCGTTGCCGGATCCGCCGTAGATGGTGTCGTTCACGCCGGTTCCGTTCAGGGTGTCGTCGCCGGCGCCGCCGTAGACGATCTGGGAAACGCTGCCGCCACCGGCGACGCTGTCGTGTCCAGGGGTGCCGAAGACGAACGGGGGATCGGAGACGACGGTCGATCCCGTCGCCAGATTGTCGAAGTCGTTGGGGTCGGCGTCGCTGGCGCCATGGATGGCGATCGTCACCTCTTGCGTGGTGCCGTCGATTGACGTCACCGTGAAATGATCGGTGATCGTGTCGCCGACATCCAGCGCGTCGACCACGGCGTTGCCGTTGTCGAGCGTATAGGTCCACAGTCCGGACGCGGTCATCGTGAAAGTGCCGTAGCCGCCGTCGCTGGCCCTGGGCGAGGTCACCGCCGTGAAGGTGTTGGCGGGATTGTCGAGGTCGGTATCGGTGAGCGTGCCGGTCGCGACTGGCGTGCCGGAAGCGATGCCGCCGGCTTCGAGCACCGAACCCGTCGTCGTTCCGGAAATTGAAGCGGCGTCATTGGTGCCGTTGATCGTGATCGTCACCAGCTGCGGCGTGCCGTCGACCGTGGTCACGGTGAACTGGTCGTTCAGCGTATTGCCGACATTGAGCGCCTGTACCGTCGCGTTGCTATTGTCGAGCGCGTAGGTCCACGTGCCAAGCGCCGTCATCGTGAAGGTGCCGAAGCCGCCCACGCTGGCCTTTGGCGTGGTGACCGGGGTGAAGGTGTTCGACGCATTGTCAGGGTCGAGATCGGTCAACGTGCCGGTCGCGGTCGGCGTGCCGGGCGTGCCATTGGCCACACCTCCGGCCTCGATCACCGCGCCGCTCGTCGTTCCGGAAATGATCGCCCCATCGTTGCTGCCGTTGATGGTGATCGTCACTGTCTGTGCGGTGCCGTCGGCCGAGGTCACCGTGAAGCTGTCTGTCAGCGTGGCGCCATTGTTGAGCGCCTGCACTGCGGTACTGTTATTGTCCAGCGTGTAGGTCCACAGGCCGGCCGCGGTGATGGTGAAGCTGCCATAGCTGTGCGCGCTTGCCGTCGGCGTATTGACCGCCACGAACGTGTTGGCGGGATTGTCGACGTCCGCGGCGAGAAGCGTGCCCGTCGCGACCGGCGTGCCGGGCGAAGTGCCGCCCGCCTCGACGACTGAACCGGTCGTCGTCCCGGAGATGATTGCGGCGTCATTCGTGCCGTTGATCGTGATCGTCACCAGCTGCGGGGTGCCGTCGATCGTGGTCACGGTGAACCGATCGATCAGGGTGTCGCCGACATTCAGCGACTGTACTGTACCGTTGCTATCGTCGAGCGTGTAGGTCCACACGCCGCCGACTGTCATCGTGAACGTGCCGTAGCCGCCCGCGCTCCTGGTCGGCGAACTGACCTCCGTGAAGGTGTTGGGCGGATTGTCGACATCGGCGTCTGTCAGCGTGCCGGTTGCGCTCGGCGCGCCCGGCGCCGAATTGGCGACGCCGCCCGCCTCCACCACTGTGCCGGCGGCGTTGCCGGAGATGATGGCAGTGTCGTTGACGCCGTGGATGTTGACGATGAAGGTTCGGCTCGTCGAGAACCCGGTGTCCGAGACCGTGATGATGAAGCTCATGGTCGTCGGCGACGACAGGGCATTGATGGCATCCGCGTTCGGAACAAAAGTGTAGGCGCCGGACGCGCTATTGAGATAGAGGGTGCCATACGCACCGGTTTGCGAGAGATCGTAGGTCTGTCCATCCAGGACCGTGGTGCCCGCCGTCCCGCCGCTGAGACCGTAGGTGAGGACGGCACCGATCGGGCTGCTGGCGGAGAAAGTGCCGGTTGTCGCGGCGAACGTGTCGTTGAATGCGATCGTGTCGATTTCGGTCGGCCCGGCAGGAACGTTCAGTGACGGCGGCGGACGTACGATCAAGGGGATGTCGGCCGGCGGCAGTGGCGGAAGCAGGTTTGGCGGCGCAGGCCCGTTATCCGGGTTGAAGTTGATGTGCTGCAGCGAGGGGGCAATGATGCCAGGTGGCGTACTGGATCCTGTCGGACCGCGCGTGAGATTGGCGAGCACGTCCTGTTGAGCTGCGTGCAGTTCCTCCATGCGAGCAGCGCTGTTGGCAACCTGACTCACGCTGACCGAGGAGCCGATCCTGTTCAGGATGACGGTTTCGCCTGGATCGTCGACGATGATGTGCCGCGGCACCCGCTCCTTGGTGATGAGCTCGAAGGAGCCGTGCTGAAGGTCTTTGTAACTGAGCGTATCGCTATCGAGATACGCGGCGTCGGGGTCCGAGCCCTGCGCTTCTTTCACCATCGAGAAAGTCAGCGCCGCCATCGTCAGGATGCCGAAGCCGGTCGCATGGGAGCGGCCGCGAACGCTGCCAAGAGGTGTGTCGACCGTCAGGGTGCAGCTGTTTGGCAGCCGACCGGCCGCGAACGCAAAGCTTCCGCTGGTGACCGCAACGACGGTCGAACGCGAAGCGCAGTCGGATTCGGAGGCGAACTCGCGCAGTTCGACGCGAGCTCCGCTGCCGACGCTGAATATGGTGCCGTCGAGAAGCCGAATCCCGATCTGCGCATCCGCAGCCGTCTCGATTACGTCATGGCGGCAGATTAGGTCGTCAATGCTGACCTGCGTGGCTGGGCCCTTCTCGCGCGTGAGGGTAATGTATCCCAACGTGCTTTGAACGATGCCGATGATCTGGAGGGGAAAAGTCTGAGTGACCCCGTTCTGGGGTCCAACGCCAAACGCAACTGACATGGCCGTAGCCTCGCGCGCCGAACAATTCCGGCTCGGCGCGGTGCCGCGGTCTTCTTGTCGGTTTTGCTACGCCGCGGGCGCAATTTTTGGCGCTAGCAACCCCAGGCCTGCACGCCGAAAACGTCTGATATGAAATGCGAACTTTATAGGTATTGCCAAGGTGATGGCAGGTTCAGCGGAGATATCTCTCCGCCACAGCAATTTGCGCTCTCAAGAAGTTGACGCTTGAGCTATGCGATATCTAGCGCACTTTCGCTGGCCAGGCAAACGGCTTGGGCTTAAGATCAAGCGCGGAAGAATTGCTTCTTCTGGAGGGCAGGTCCGTTAGGACCGACCCAGGTTGTAGATATTCACGATGCACGAATTGCGAGCTTGGTCGAAGCTCACATAGCTCCCATCAAGCGCCATGCAGATCTTCTCGGAAAGGGCGGGTCATGTGCAGGCATACGATTGCAGTTTTGGTCACTGGCTTCATTTGGGCATCGGCGAGCGTTCTCGCTGCGCCAGCGCAGGCTCAAATCAATCCCGCGACACGCGGCCCTGAGGACGTTGTGCCGAAACCCATCGGCAAGGTCGTCGCCGTTGCAGGCTCGGTCTCGATCGAGCATGCAGGTGCGGTCGTCGTTCAGGCGAAGCTCGGCGATCCGGCTGCGCAAACCAAGGTCGGCGATGTCGTGTATCTGCGCGACGTCGTGCGAACCGGGGCGGACAGTCGGGTCAGCATCAATTTCAGCGATGGCTCGTCGTTCAATCTATCGAGCAACGCGCGTATGACCCTGGACGAGTACGTGTACGAGCCGGACGGCAAGTCCAACGCAACGTTCTTCAATCTGGCCAAGGGAACGGCGACCTTTGTTGCAGGCCAGATCGCGAAGAGCGGCGATATGAAAGTCGATACGCCCGTTGCAACGATGGGGATCCGGGGCACCACGCCGCATATCGAAGTCGCGGATGACGGCGCGGTCAGGTTCTCGACTCTCATCGAAGAGGGAAAGAGCAAATTGGTGAAGAAGCGCGTGACTGCTGCAGCGCCCGAGCAGGGGAGCGGTGGTCCCAGGCTGAACATCTGCAGAGGATGCTGAAGCGGCACGGACATGACGATCAGGGCTGCCATTATCGACAGCGTAGCGCCCGTTCTCGTGCTGCTGTCGATCGGCTCGTCCGCGGTCGCGCAGCAGCCGCAGAAGAAAAGTCATCTCCAGAGCATTGCGCAGTGCAACGGTACGGACAGCATTCCGGCCCAGGTTCGGATCGCCGGCTGTACGGCGCTCATCAGTTCGGGCGATGCCAAGCCGGAGGCGCTGGCTCTGGCTTACAACAATCGCGGCAACGCCTATGCCGCCGCGGCGGAGTACGACCGCGCGATCAGCGATTTCGATCGGGCGATCGAGCTCGCCAAAGGCTATGTCAAGCCGGTCAATAATCGCGGCGTCGCCTATTTGAGGAAGGGAGCATATGAGGACGCGGTCAAGTCCTTCGACGAGGCGATCAGGCTCAACCCGGCCTATGGCAACGCCTTCGCCAACCGCGCCGAAGCCCACCTGAAGCTGAACCAGTATGATCGGGCCGCGCGGGATTTCGACGAGGCCATTCGCCTCGATCCGAACTTGACGTGGGCGCGGAGCGGACGCTGCTGGACGCGAGCGATCATCGGCGACCTGCAGGCCGGGCTCGACGATTGCGACAAGGTGATTCAGTCGGTATCCAACGATGCCGCGACATACGATTCACGCGCGCTGATCCATCTGAAGATGGGGCAGTTCGCCGCGGCCATCGACGACTACGATTCCGCGCTGCGGCTGGCGCCAAACCTGGCAAGCGCGCTCTATGGACGCGGACTTGCCAGGCTCAGGCAGGGCGACAACGCCGGCGGCGATCGTGACGTCTCGGCGGCAAAGCTCATCGACCTCAAGATCGCCGACGCGTTCGCCCGCTACGGCGTGCAGTGACGTCGGGATTGGCTCACCGAAACTCGCGTTGGCCAACTAGACGTTCGAGCCGTGGATCGCATCGACTACGGCATCCGTCACGTCCTTCGTCGTCGCCTTGCCGCCGACGTCGGGCGTCAGCACGCCGGCCGCGCAGACGCGCTCGACTGCCGCCATCAATCGGCTGGCCGCATCCTTCTCGCCGAGATGCTCGAGCATCTGCGCGCCGGTCCAGAACGTCGCGACCGGATTGGCGATGCCCTTGCCGGTGATGTCGAAGGCCGAGCCGTGGATCGGCTCGAACATCGAGGGGAAGCGGCGCTGCGGATCGATGTTGCCGGTCGGCGCCACGCCGAGGCTGCCGGCCAGCGCGCCGGCGAGATCGGAGAGGATGTCGGCGTGCAGGTTGGTGGCGACGATGGTGTCGAGGCTCTTCGGATGCAGCGTCATCCGCACCGTCATGGCGTCGACCAGCATCTTGTCCCAGGTCACGTCGGGGAATTCGCCGGCGACCTCGGCTGCGATCTCGTCCCACATCACCATGCCATGGCGCTGCGCGTTCGACTTGGTCACGACGGTCAGGAATTTGCGCGGCCGCGACTGCGCGAGCTGGAACGCATAGCGCATGATGCGGGTGACGCCGACGCGGGTGAACACCGCAACCTCGGTGCCGACCTCCTCAGGCAGGCCCTTGTGAGCGCGGCCGCCCATGCCGGCATATTCGCCTTCCGAGTTCTCGCGCACGATCACCCAGTCGAGATCGCCGACGCCGACATTGCGCAGCGGCGAGGCGACGCCGGGCAAAATCTTGGTCGGCCGCACATTGGCGTATTGGTCAAAGCCCTGGCAGATCGGCAGGCGCAGGCCCCACAGCGTGATGTGGTCGGGGACATCAGGCGCGCCGACCGCGCCGAAATAGATCGCGTCGAACTTCTTCAGCTCAGTGAGGCCGTCCGCCGGCATCATCACGCCGTGCTTCTTGTAATAGTCCGAGCCCCAATCGAATGTCTTGACGTTGAAGGCGAGATCGCCGCTGCGTTTTGCCAGAGCCTCCAGCACGCGGACGCCGGCCGAGATCACCTCGGGGCCGATGCCGTCGGCGGGAATGGCTGCGATCGAATGGGTGCGCATGGGAAGGCTCCGTTTGAGAGATCAGTGGGATTGCGGGACGGGTTCGACGGGCGCGGTTTTCGCGCGCGACAATAGCAGGGTCAGGACGGCGGAGAGAACGAGCAGGCCACTGACGAAATAGAGACCGCCGACAAAGCTGCCGGTCTGGTCCTTGATCCAGCCGATCATGGCGGGGCCGACGAAGCCGCCGAGATTGCCGATCGAGTTGATGGTGGCGATCCCGGCCGCGGCCGCAGGGCCGGACAGGAACAACGTCGGCATGCTCCACAGCGGCGGTTTTGCCGAGGAGATGCCGATGTTGACGAGCGCGAGCGCAACCAGCACGGCGACGACGCCGGTCGCAAGGCCAGCATAGGCGAGCCCGGCTGCCGCGATCAGGCAGGCCCACACGACGTGCCAGGTGCGCTCGCCGGTGCGGTCCGAATGCCGCGCCCACAGGATCATGGCGACGACGGCGGCGGTCGCCGGCAGCGCATTGAGGAAGCCGACCTGGAGCGAGGACAGGCCGAACTGCTTGATGATCTGCGGCGCCCAGACGCCGAGCGTGTAGAGGCCGGCCGAGGTGCCGAAATAGATCAGCGACAGCGCCAGCACGCGCGGATCGGCGAGGCCCCGCCAGATGCTGTGGCTCGCGGTCGCGGCCTTGCTGGTGGTCTCGACATTCATGGTCTCGACCAGCCAGCGGCGCTCGTCATCAGTGAGCCATTTCGCTTTCTCCGGGCGGTCGGTGAGGAAGCCGAGCACGACGAAGCCGAGCAGCACGGCCGGCAGCGCCTCCAGCACGAACAGCCATTGCCAACCCCTGAAGCCGAGCAGTCCGTCCATCTCCAGCAGCGCGCCCGAGATCGGCGAGCCCAGCACCGTCGAGAGCGGCGCCGCCGCCATGAACAGCGCGGTCACCGCGGCGCGCTGCCGCGCCGGGAACCAGTAGGAGAGGTAGAGGATGATGCCGGGAAAGAAGCCGGCCTCCGCAACGCCGAGCAGGAAGCGCAGGATGTAGAAGCTGGTCGGCCCTTGCACGAACGCCATCGCGGCCGAGACCAGGCCCCAGGTGATCATCACCCGCGCGATCCAGATCCGCGCGCCGATCTTGTGCAGGATGATGTTGGAGGGCACCTCGAACAGGAAATAGCCCCAGAAGAAGATGCCGGCGCCGAAGCCGTAGACCGCGGGTGACAGACCGATGTCCTTGTTCATCGTCAGCGAGGCGAAGCCGATATTGACGCGATCGATGAAGGCCACGAAGTACAGCAGCATGATGAAGGGAACGATGCGCCAAGTGATCTTGCGCAGCACGCGCGTCTGAATCTCGCTCGCCACCCTGGCCTCCTCGGTTCCGGCTTGTTGTTGTGTCGGCGGACCCAAGGGGCCCTGCCTGCAACAAGCCTAGGCGGGGGAAGCCGAGGGACTCAATCGGCGCTAGTTTATACAAAAAAATGATATAATCCTCGCCAGGCGAGACGAGAGGATCCGGAATGGAATTGCATCAGCTTCGATGCTTCGTGGCGGCAGCCGAACAACTACATTTCGGCCATGCGGCGCAGCAGCTCCAGATGCTGCCCTCCGCGCTCGGCCGCCAGATCAGGCTGCTGGAGGAGGATCTCGGCACACGGCTGTTTGCGCGAACCACGCGCGCGGTGTCGCTCACCGAGGATGGTACCACGCTGCTGCGCGATGCCCGCGCCATCCTCGCCAAGGTCGAGGCGGTCGAGAACAACTTACGCAACCGCTCGCGTGCGGGGGCCGCGCGGCGGCTGCGGATCGGCGCCATCGACAGCGCGGCGGCCGGGCTCCTGCCGCCGCTGCTGCGCGACTTCCGCGACAAGCATCCCGACATCGCGGTGCAGCTGCTCGAGGACAAGACGGTCCGGCTGCTGCCGAAGATTTTGACCGGCGCGCTCGATCTCGCCTTCGTCCGCCCGCCCGACAGTGCGGACAAGCGTCTCGAATTCCGCGACCTGCTCCAGGAGACCGCCATCGTGGCGTTCCCGCAGCGGCATGCGCTGGCCGAGCGAAAGTCGATCACGCTGGCGCAGATCGCCGACGAGGCGATGTTGGTGCCGGACCGCCGCTCGCGGCCGCACAGCCACGACCTCACCATCAAGCTGTTCGAGCAGGCCGGCCGCACGCCGCGCATCGTGCAGGTCGCCGACGAGAAGCAGACCATCATCAACCTGGTCGCAGCGAAGCTCGGCGTCGCCATCGTGCCGCGCTGGACCACGCGAATGGCGGTCTCGGGCGTGCGCTTCGTGCCGCTTCGGCCGAAGCAGGGCGGCCCGGTCGGCCGGCTGCCGCTCGCCGCCGCCTGGCTGCGCGGCTCGCGCGATCCGGCCCGCGATGCCATGCTGGCCGTGCTGGAGGCGCGCCTACGCAGCTATGCGCGGGAGGCTTGAGAGGCTATGACATCGGCCTGGACAGAAGGTGATGCGATGACGGATCAGAAAGCTTCGAGCGAATTGCGGGTGGCCATCGCGGGCCTGGGCTCGATCGGCACCAAGGTTGCGGCCGCGCTCGATCAGGGCATCGAGGGCCTGTCGCTCTCGGCGGTGGCCGTGCGCGATCCTGCCAAGCATCAGGCCTTCATCAACGGCCTGCGTCGCTCGCCGAAAATCCTGCCGCTCGACCGGCTCGGCGACGCCGCCGACATCGTGGTCGAATGCGCGCCGAGCAGCCAATTGCGTGCGATTGTCGAGCCCGCGGTGAAGCGCGGCAGGGCCGCGGTCGTGGTCAGCATCGGCGGGCTGCTCGACAATTTCGATCTGGTCGATCTCGCCCGCGCCAATGGCGGCCGCATCATCGTGCCGACCGGCGCGCTGATCGGCCTCGATGCCGTCAACGCCGCCGCGGTCGGCACCATCCATTCGGTGAAGATGGTGACGCGCAAGCCGATCGACGGACTGAAGGGCGCGCCCTTCATTGTCCAGAACAGCATCGACATCGACAATCTGCGCGAGCCGCTGAAACTGTTCGAGGGCAGCGCGCGCGAGGCGGCGAAGGGCTTTCCGGCGAACGTCAACGTCGCCGTCGCGCTGTCGCTGGCGGGCATCGGCCCCGATCGCACCCGGATGCAGGTTTGGGCCGACCCGACCGTGACGCGCAACGTTCATCGCGTCGAGGTCGAGGCGGATTCGGCGCGCTTCTCGATGTCGATCGAGAACATCCCGTCCGAGAATCCCAAGACCGGACTGATCACCGCACTGTCCGTGATCGCGCTGCTGCGCAAGCAGCGCGCCACGTTGTGTGTGGGGACGTGATGGGTTGAGGCTTAATTTGCCTGTACGGCGGTGCGCTCTATCACCGTCATCCTGAGGCGCTTGCTTTGCGGCGCAGATGCGCCGCAGAGCAAGCCTCGAAGGATGACGGCCCGGCTGCATCGCGGCCGTTCATCCTTCGAGGCTCCCCACGTGGCGCGTTGCGCCACGTGTCTCGCACCTCCAGCGACGAGCGCTATGCGCTCGCGCGGGGATGACGGAACGAATATGCGATCGCCGTGGCGCCTATCTCCACATATTTCGTCTCACGCGCCCGTCACGCGCCAGATCACGTTGCCGACGTCGTCGGCCATCAGCAGCGACTTCTTGTCGGGGCCGATCACGACGCCGACCGGGCGGCCGTAGGATTCCTTCTCGTCCGGGGACAGGAAGCCCGACAGGATGTCGCGACCGGGGCCGGAGGGCTTGCCGTTCTCGAACGGGATGAACACCAGCTTGTAGCCGGACAGCTTGCTGCGATTCCACGAGCCGTGCTGGCCGATCACCATGCCATCGGGGAAGCCGGGCAGGGTGCCCGCCGGCATCCAGCACAGGCCGAGCGAGGCGGTGTGGCCGCCCAGCGCATAGTCCGGTTGAATCGCCTTGGCGACCATCGCCGGATCCTGCGGCACGCGGTCGTCGACCGTCTTGCCCCAGTAGCAATAGGGCCAGCCGTAGAAGCCGCCGTCGCGCACCGAGGTGAGATAGTCGGGCGGCGTCTCGTCGCCGAGCCCGTCGCGCTCGTTGACGACGGTCCAGAGCACGCCTGTGTTCGGCTCCCAGGCAAGACCGACCGGGTTGCGCAAGCCCGCGCCAAAAATGCGATGCGTGCCGGCGGCGAGATCGAGCTCGTAGACCGCGGCGCGGCCTTGCTCAACCTCCATGCCCATCTCGGCGATGTTGCTGAGCGAGCCGACACCGGCATAGAGCTTCTTGCCGTCGGGGCTCGCGAGCAGGCTGCGCGTCCAGTGCCCGGCCGGCTTGAAGGTGGTCAGCCGCTTGCCCGGCGCAGTGATGCGGTCGGCATTGGCGACGTAAGGAAAGGCCATCACGCCGTCGGTGTTGCCGACGTAGAAAATGTCGCCGACCAGCGCCATGCCGAACGGCTGGTTGAGATTCTCCATGAAGGCGCCACGCACTTCGGCGACGCCGTCACCGTCCTTGTCGCGCAAGAGCGTGATGCGGTTGGCGGAGACGCCGAGTGCGGCGGCGCGTCGCATCGTCGCCTGCATCGCGTAGTGAAACACGCTGCGCGGAGCACCTGCGATCTGGGTTGCCTCCGCAATCAGGACGTCGCCGTTGGGTAGCACCTCGATCCAGCGCGGATGGTCGAGGCCGGTTGCGAACGCATTGACCTTGAGCCCGGGCGCGACGGTCGGCTTCTGGCCCTCGTTCCAGCCGCGCGCGGTCGGCATCTTCAGCGTCGGGATCGCGCCCTGCGGCTTGGCTTCGGGAATGGCGGGCGTCTGGCCCCAGGCGGGCGGCGGCTCGGTGCCCGAGAGCTTGCGCCATTGCAGCGCGATGCCGCCGAGGAGGGCAACGAACTGCGCGAAGATGCTGGAAAAGGTCATGAGAAGCCCCTGTCGAACTCTGAGGCACCGTCCACGGCGGATCGCCCAAAACCCCGCGCGGGCTCAGGCCTGATCGTCGACCTCTCCAGATCCACGATAGAATGTCGTCGTGCCTCGTTGCGCGCGCATCCAACTGGCTGGCGGTAAAAAGGTCAACCTATGTGGGCCCGCTTCGGGCCGTTTATGGCGCAAATGGCAGCAAGCCGAATTTGCATGGCAAGCTCCATCACCGTCATCCTGAGGTGCGAGCTCTTGCGAGCCTCGAAGGATGAGCGGCCCGGCTGCATCTCGGCCGTGCATCCTTCGAGGCTCGGCTCGCGATGCATGCGCATCGCAAACCTCGCGCCTCCAGCGACAATGGCTTCGCCATTGCGCGGGGATGACGGGATTAGCAGCAACGCTGCGTAGCCGTATGGAGACTGCCGTGGCCCGGATGAGCGAAGCGATATCCGGGGCGACTGGTCCCGCATGTCGCTGCGCTCATGCGGGCTACGAGCGCTGCTACACGCTCACCGCGGCGAGGTGAACGGAATGATCATCGGCACGCGGCGGCAATAGGCGCCGTAGGCGTCCTCGCCGAGCTCCTTCGACAGGAACACCTCTTCCATCCGGCCCTTCTGCCACATGCCGAGCGAGATCAGGATCGCGCCGAGGATCGTCGTGACCAGGCCGATTGCGATGCCGGTGACGAGCATGCCGAAGATCAAGCCGGTGTAGATCGGATGGCGCACGATGCCGTAGGGGCCGGTGTCGATGACGCGATGGTCTTCCTTGTGGGTGATGGTGTTGGACCAGAACTTTCCGAGATGCAGCCGGCCCCACCAGGCGAAAGCGATGCCGGCGATCGAGAGGATCGCGGCGACGGTGACACCGGTATTGCCGGGCACCCAGAGCGGCTTCCAGCCCAGGAGCTCCGCAACAAACGGCGTGTACAGGATGCCGCCGACCAGGATCGGCAGGCTGTAGCGCTGCGACTCCAACGTCATGACCTGCTTCTTGGTCCGGCCCTGCCAGAACGAGGCGCCGACCCAGCTGAGGAGAAAGGCGAGCCAGATCAGGGCCAGGAGTTCGGTCGGCCAGGCCGTGGTCCAGCCACCCCAGGCGACAGAGAGAAGCTTGCTGAAATCGAAGGACATGAAGGTTCTTTGCGTTGGGCGGCGGCTTCAGCCCGCGCGCGAGGACAGCGCGTGATGCTCGATGGCGCCGGAGGGCTGCTGGCCGTTGCGGGCGAGCAGATGGGTGATGGTTTCGCGCAGGACCGGCTCGATCGGGCGCGGCGAATAGCCGAGCTCGTTACGGGCCTTGCCGATCGAAAGATCGCTCGCGGCAAGCGCGATGCGCACGCCCTCGGCGGTGCCGTTGGGCGGCCGGCGCGTGAAGTTGTCGGACAAATATTCGAGCATGATGCCGGAGAGCTCGGCGATCTTGCCGGGCACGACGACCGGGAACTGGCGGCGGCCGCTCATCGCCGACATCATCCGCAGGATATTGCCCAGCGGCACGCAGTCGCCGCCGAGGATGTAGCGCTGGCCGATGCGGCCGCGCTCCATGGTCAGCACGAGGCCCATGGCGACGTCGCGGACGTCGACCAGATTGACCAGGAAGTTGAGATGCGGCTGCACCTTCTTCTGCAGGAAGTACCAGAGCATCGCCGTCGGCGGCGTCAGATTGTGGTCGGCGGCCCCGATCGGCATGGTCGGCGTGCCGATCACCAGCGGAAAGCCCTCGGCCGCAGCCTTGGCGGCATGATGCTCGGCGAGCGACTTCGACCGTGTATAGGCGCCCGGCATCGCCTCGGCCGGCTGCAGCGCCTCTTCGGCCGGAGCGCCTTTGAGGTCGGTATAGGGGAACAGGATCGATTCCGTCGAGCAGTGCAGGAAGCGCGACACGCCGTGCTTCATCGCGGCCGCCAGCACGACCTCGGTGCCGCGGCAATTCACGTCGTGGAAGTCCTGCTTGTTGGCGACCCACATGCCGGGCAGACCGGCGAGATGATACACCTGATCGACGCCGGACAGCGCGGTATCGACCGCGGCGCAGTCCAGCACCGAGCCATGAACATAGTCGACGTCGGCGTTCGGCGCGGCCGGCGGACGAACATCGAGAACGCGCACCCGCTGCCCACGGGCGCGGAGCGATTCTACGAGATGATGTCCGATGAAACCGCTGCCACCGGTAACCAGTACGAGAGCCATGAAGAAGGTTTGCTGTTTCGCTTCTGGAGCTATCGGGTTGAAAGGGAATTGGTCGGAAGAGGCGCCAGAATCGCGGCAAGGTCGCGACGGAAGCCCAGTGCAATGAATAATTTTGCCATGACAAACATCGGTCCCAGCAAAAGATGCGAGGGAAACGTGAACAGCGAGGCCTCGCGCCCCTCAAAAACCTTGTGGCCGATGGCCTGCGCGGCGAAGCCGAGCGCGACCAGGGCGGCAAAAATCGCCCACATCGTCACGGTGCTGACTTGCGCCGCAATGGTCGACGCGATCGAGAACAGCACGATGGAGACCGCCAGAATGCCGGCCCCGAGCGCCAGATCGAGCAGCAGCCAATAGATCAGGACCGGCAGGGCCAGGATCACCGCCAGGCTGACCTCGGACCCGAACAGCGGGACCTTCACCAGCGTCAGCGGCATCACCGCGCCGGTGAACAGCAGGAGGATGCCCACCACATGCATCGCCGTGTTCCGGGGATCGCGATGGTACTCGACATAAACGGCAAGTTGGCGTTGAAAAAAGCCACCCATCTTGGTCTCATGCAGAACGGGGTCGGGGAAGGACGAACAGAGCCTATAGCACCTGATAGAGCAGTGCACAAACCGGCACTATTGTCGCGCAAGACCATACCGTCGCGCTGTGCGACAGATCACAAAACGGTCAGGACTTCAAAGGGTTCCGTCGGACGCCTGGGAGCGTCTGCTTACCGCTTCTTGGCGGGCTTTTTCGCCGCAGGCGCAGGTGCCGCAGCCGGATGCGCGGGGGCGTCCTCGGGCACCTTCGCATAGGTCAGGATTTGCAACTGGCCGTTGACGGCCGAGGTCGGCTTGGCCCGGTCGAGAAACTGCTCCTCGCCGAGCCCGATCGGATGCAGTCGTTTGGTCGAGATCTTGAACGTGTTCACCAGCACGTCGCGGATCGCATCGGCGCGACGCTGGCTCAGGATCGCGTTGGCCTCGCGCGTCTTCGAATTGGATTCGACGTGGCCGACGATCAGGAAGGTGTAGGGCAGCAGCGAGGAGTGAACCAGCGCGTCCGCGATGCGGCCGACGGTCTGGTAGGACGCCGGCTGGATGATCGGCGTGTCGGCATCGAACTGGATCTGCGCGTTGAAGGCGGACAGCTTGGCGAGATCGGGCGCGATCGGCGGCCGGTTCACCGGACCCGGATCGTTCTTGATCCTGGCCTTGGCGCGCTCCATCACCTGCTGCTTCAAGGCGGGAAGATCGACCTCGCCGGCCTCTTCGAAATGGTTCAGCTTGCCGACGATGTCGTCGCGGGTCGGCGCCGCCGTCTGTGCGCTTGCGGCGCCCGCAAGCAAGACGAGACCGAGCGCGACGCATAGTCCGACGCTGGAAAACCCCTTGGCACGCATCAGCGATACCCCGCATCGTCGACGGCCTTCAGGCAGTTGTTGCTGATGCCCTTGGGCGTCGAGACCAGGCAGGGGATCGACTTGCTGGTCTCCTTGGTCGAGCCGCCGCAGACCTTGACGATCTCGCGCTGACAGGCGTTCGCCACCGTGACGCGCGCGGCGACGCGCTTCTGGATCGCGTCGAAGACGCCGAGATAGTCGCTCTGGCACTGCGGCGAGAGCACGTCGCGGTTGCGCGACAGGCACTCCTTCAGCCGGGTCGAGTCCGGATTGACGCCGCGGCAATTGGCGACGATTTCCGCGCCGCAGCTCGCTGCCAGCTTCCCGATCGAATCGCCAAAGCTCATGGTTTCCGCCGCCGCAAGCGACGGCATAACCAATGCCAGCACGATCAATGTGATGGAGCCCCGGACCATGGGTTTATCTGATACGGGGAAGTTCGCGGGGGTCAAGGGCTGTTCGGGGGAGAACTGTCGAGAGTCCGGCAAGTGCGGCGAACAGTCCTCACTCGGGATCGGCGAGGGGCGGCCATTCGATCAGGACGGCCGTGTGGTTCCTGAGGTCGTCGGCCAATTCAGGGTCGGCCTTGAGCTCCTCCAGCGTCCTCGGCGGGGGAAGCTGGCGGCCATCCTCCGTCAACTCCTGAGCATAGAATGCGAGCGCCTCGGGCGCATTCTCCAGGGCCTCATCGACGTCGTCGCCGCCGGAGATGCAGCCGGGCAGATCCGGAAACCACAAGCTGACGTCGTCCGGGCCGGCGTCCTCGATGATGGCGACGTAGTGGGCCATACCGGGCCTCACGCCCGCTGCACAAAGCTGTCCACGACCTTCTTCTCGCCGGCCTTGTCGAAGGCGATGGTGAGCTTGTTGCCGTCGATCTTGGTGACGCGGCCGTAGCCGAATTTCTGGTGGAAGACGCGGTCGGAGAGCGAAAATTCCGAGGTCGTTCCTGTGGATTTGGCGACCAGCTCGCCCTCGATGGTCAGGGGACCGCGGCGGCGCGAGGAGAAGCTGCCGAAATCCGGTCCGGATGACGAGGAGGACGAGAACGTCGCGGCTTCTTCCTCGAAGCCGCCGCTTCTGCCGCCGCTATTGCGGCCACCGCCGCGGTTACGGTTGGCTTGCGCCCGCTGCCAGCCCGGCGTCGTGTAGCTGGAGCCGAACGCTTCCATGTCGTCGAAGCGCGAGGCGCCGTAGCCGCCGGTGCCGCCCCAGGCCGAGCCGCCCTTGGATTCCGTGATCTCGACATTGGCCGCCGGCAGTTCGTCGAGGAAGCGCGAGGGGATCGTGGTCGACCAGGTGCCATGGATGCGCCGGTTGGTCGCGAAATAGATCATGGCGCGGCGGCGCGCGCGGGTCAGGCCGACATGGCCGAGCCGGCGCTCTTCCTCGAGGCCCGCGCGGCCCTGTTCGTCCAGCGTGCGCTGGCTCGGAAACAGGCCTTCCTCCCAGCCGGGCAGGAACACGTTGTCGAATTCGAGGCCCTTGGCCGAATGCAGCGTCATCAGCGACACCGCGTCCTCCTCGGCGCCGCCGTCGCGGTCCATCACCAGCGAGATGTGCTCCAAAAACCCTTGCAGGTTTTCGAACTCCTCCATCGAGCGCACGAGCTCCTTCAGGTTCTCCAGCCGGCCCGCAGCGTCCGCCGAGCGGTCCTTCTGCCACATCTCGGTGTAGCCGCTCTCGTCGAGCACGATCTGGGCCAGGTCAGTGTGCGCGGTGACCTCGCGCTGGGCGCGCCAGCGGTCGAACTGGGCGACGAGGTCGCGCAAGGACCCACGCGCCTTCGGCTTCAGCTCGTCGGTCTCGACCACCGCGCGCGCCGCCTCGAACAGGGGAATGCGGCGCTTGCGGGCGTGGTCGTGCAGCATCTGCACGGTGGCATCGCCGAGGCCGCGCTTCGGCGTATTGACGATGCGTTCGAAGGCGAGGTCGTCCGCGGGCGAATTGATGACGCGCAGATAGGCCAGCGCGTCGCGGATTTCGGCGCGCTCGTAGAAGCGCGGGCCGCCGATCACGCGATAGGGCAGGCCGAGCGTGACGAAACGGTCTTCGAACTCGCGCATCTGGTAGGAGGCACGCACGAGAATGGCGATCTCGTTGAGCTTCTCGCCCTGGCGCTGGATCTGCTCGATCTCCTCGCCGATGCCGCGGGCTTCCTCTTCCGAATCCCAGGAGCCCGTGACGGTGACCTTCTCGCCTTCGACGTCCTCGGTGCGCAGCGTCTTGCCGAGCCGGCCCTCATTGTGCGCGATCAGGTGCGAGGCGGCGGCGAGGATGTGGCCGGTCGAGCGGTAGTTGCGCTCGAGGCGGATCACCTTGGCGCCCGGAAAATCGTGCTCGAAGCGCAGGATGTTGTCGACCTCGGCGCCGCGCCAGCCATAGATCGACTGGTCGTCGTCGCCGACGCAGCAGATGTTTTTGGTGGGGGCTGCAGGAGCAGCCGCCAGTGCCGCCCGCTCCGTCATTCCGGGATGCGCCGAAGGCGCAGACCCGGAATCTCGAGCTGAGGACTCATCTCCGGATTCTCCGACGCGCAATTGCGCGTCGTAGTTCGCGTCTTCGACGCGCTCCGGAATGACGGCTTGCGCAGCGGGCTTTGACGGCGCCTGCGACAGCAGCCGCAGCCACAGATATTGCGCGACGTTCGTGTCCTGGTACTCGTCGACCAGGATGAACTTGAAGCGCTGCTGATACTGCCTGAGGATATCCGGGTGCTCGCGGAAGATGCGGATGTTCTCCAGCAGGAGATCGCCGAAATCGGCGGCGTTCAAAATCTTCAGCCGCTCCTGATAGCTCGCATAGAGCTTGCCGCCCTTGCCGTTGGCGAACATCGCGGCTTCGCCCGAGGGCACCTGCGAGGGCATCAGGCCGCGGTTCTTCCAGCCGTCGATCAGGCCGGCCAGCATGCGCGCCGGCCAGCGCTTGTCGTCGATGTTCTCGGCCTGCAGCAGCTGCTTGAGCAGCCGCACCTGGTCGTCGACGTCGAGCACGGTGAAGTTCGATTTGAGCTGCGCCAGCTCGGCATGGAAGCGCAGGATGCGGCCGCCGATGGAGTGGAAGGTGCCGAGCCACGGCATGCCCTCCACGGCGTGGCCGAGCATCTGGCCGAGCCGGTGCTTCATCTCGCGCGCGGCCTTGTTGGTGAAGGTCACCGACAGGATCTCGGCGGGGCGGGCGCGGCCCTGGCTCAGGATATGGGCGATGCGCGTGGTCAGCACGCGCGTCTTGCCGGTGCCGGCGCCGGCCAGCACCAGCACCGGGCCGTCCAGCGTCTCCACCGCCTCGCGCTGCTCCGGATTGAGCCCGGACAAATATTTCGGGCCCACCGAGGCGCGCGCGCGCGCGGCGATGCCGCCGGCTGCGGGCTGGTGGTCGGGAACGCTGGTGATCTTGCTCGGCTCGGTCATGCGAATCATTTGGCCCCACGATGGCACCGCGGGGTGACGGGAGGGAGCCTTCTTAACAGGGATTGGTGCCTATATGGGGCGCCGGTGCGAGGTTTTCCACGTACGCGGCCGGCCGATTTGTTCCTGCGCGAGGTGCGAATTTCGCCGTTATGCGTCCCGGAACCTCGTTCCCGCGTCGAGATTGTCTGGGCAGGTGGCGCGGCCAGCCGTGCCGAGAGACATCAAGACGAGGGTTTGACCATGCTAGGCTGGGTTGTGACGTTTCTGGTTATCGCACTGATCGCCGGCATCCTGGGCTTCGGCGGCATCGCCGGCGCCTCGATCGAGATCGCCAAGATCATCTTCTTCATCGCGGTCGTCCTGTTCCTGGTCTCGGCCGTGGTCGGCTTGGCGCGCGGCCGCAACAGGATATAGCGCGCCGGATCATGCACTACCGCTTCGAGGGCATCGCCACATTCCTGCCGATGCCCTCGGGTCGCGTCAGGGCGCTGTGGGACTTGGCGACCCCAGCAATGCGCTGCTGGATGTCGGGCGGAAACGGCGCAACGCGCCGCGCCTTCATGTCCATGTGCAGCGACATGTTCTCCGAGGTCGCCGACAGCCAGCCCTCGGTGCCGTGCCTCATCTCCTCGAAGGTGTGCAGCCGCTTGTCGTCGGCTTCCAGCAGCCACACCAGGATCTGCACGGGATCGCCGAGATGGATCTCGCGCAAATAGCGCACATGGCATTCGGCGGTGAAGGTCGAGCCGTGACGCTCTTTCTTGTAGATCGGACCGATCCCGAGCTCGAGCCAGAACTCGTCGATCGCCCGGTCGAACATGACGTTGTAATAGGCCATGTTGAGATGGCCGTTGTAGTCGATCCATTGCGGCTCGATCTGCATGATCGAGGAGCGGAACGGCTCCGCGTCGGGCGCCGTGGCGGCAGTCTCCGGCATGTGTCCTTCCCAAGCTATGCGTCCGGTCCCTTGACTTGACCGGTTATATGTCCTTTGCCACGGTTGTTCTGTCGGGAGGAATTTCCGTGGGTACGACCATCACCAATAATCCGCCGCGGCCGGAGCCGAAAGCCCTCGCGAGCGCGCTGGAACAGCTCGCCGCACGCTTCGGCAACCGCCTCGTCACCTCGCAGGCTGTCCGCGAGCAGCACGGCCATACCACCACGTGGATCGTCAACCAGCCGCCGGACGGCGTGGTGATGGCGCAGGAGACCGCCGACATCCAGGACGTGGTGCGGATCTGCGCGAAGAACCGCGTGCCCGTGATCGCCTTCGGCACCGGCACCTCGCTGGAGGGCCAGGTCAACGCGCCCGCCGGCGGCATCTCGATCGACCTGCGCGACATGAACAAGGTGCTCGCGGTGCATGCCGAGGATCTCGACTGCGTGATCCAGCCCGGCGTCACCCGCAAGGCGCTGAACGAGCATCTGCGCGACCAGGGCCTGTTCTTCCCGATCGATCCCGGCGCGGATGCCTCGCTCGGCGGCATGGCCTCGACCCGCGCCTCCGGCACCAACGCGGTGCGCTACGGCACCATGCGCGACAGCGTGCTGGCGCTGAAGGTGGTGCGCGGCGACGGCGAGATCATCACGACGGGCACGCGCGCCAAGAAGTCGTCCGCGGGCTACGACCTGACGCATCTGTTCGTCGGCGCCGAAGGCACGCTCGGCATCATCTCGGAACTGACGATCCGCCTGCGCGGCATTCCTGACACGATTGCGGCCGGCGCGGTGTCGTTTGAGACCGTGCACGGAGCCTGTCAGGCCGTGATCCTGGCGATCCAGACCGGTATTCCCGTCGCGCGCATCGAGCTGCTCAATGCCGCGCAGGTGAAGGCCTGCAACGCGTACTCGAAGCTGACGCTGCCGGAGACGCCGCTGCTCCTCATGGAATTCCACGGCAGCGAGATCGAGGTCGCCGAGCAGTCCAAGGCGTTCGGCGAGATCGCAAAGGACTGCGGCGGCGGCGAATTCTCCTGGACCACCAAGCCGGAGGATCGCACCAAGCTGTGGCAAGCCCGGCACGACGCCTATTGGTCGGTGAAGGCGCTGCGCCCCGGTGACAGCATCGGCGTGGTTGCAACCGACGTCTGCGTGCCGATCTCGCGGCTTGCCGATTGCGTCAGCGAGACCGAGGAAGATCTCAAGCGCCTCAATTTGTTGTCGCCGATCGTCGGCCATGTCGGTGACGGCAATTTCCACTGCTCTCTGGTCTGCGACACCAACGATGCCGGCGAGATGGCGCGCGGCGAGGAGTTCATGCATCGCCTGGTCGAGCGTGCGCAGGCGATGGACGGCACCTGCACCGGCGAGCACGGCATCGGCCAGGGCAAGCAGAAATACCTCAAGGCCGAGCTTGGCCCCGAGGCCCTGGACGCGATGCGGGCGCTGAAAAAGGCGCTCGATCCGCTCAACATCTTCAACCCCGGCAAGATCGTGCCGGAGGCGTAACGCAGTCCGGGAACTTTCGGCAGCCGGAGCGGTTCCAATTCCCGACAATTTCCGATGCCTCAATGGCGCGGCTTGCGGGAGGATGCGATGTTGCGACCGGTCATTGGAATTGCCGTGATGGCGATTGCCTGCCTGCTGGCGGGAACGGCTCTGGGCAAGGGCGGTGGCGGTCACGGTGGCGGCCATGGCGGTGGTCACGGCGGCGGGCATGGCGGTGGCCATCACGGCGGCGGCCATCACGGCGGCGGCCATTTCCGTGGCCACGGCTTCGGGCATGCGTATGGTGGCGGCCATCATCGCGCGATGCGGTTTGCAACCGGCGCCCGGCACGGCTCGAATTTCGGCCAGATCCGTAATGCGTCCGTGCGCCCTGCGAACTTCCGCAACGCTCTCAACGTGCATTCCAGCGCCTTCCGCAACGGTCGTCTGATCGGCAACCCCGCGGCGCGCGCCCAGATCACGGCGGCGGCCGCGCTCGCGGGCTGGCATGGCGCCAGCAGCGGATGGTGGCAGCATGCGGGCGGCGGCTACGGCTGGGTCGGACCGTTGTTCTGGCCGTTCGCCTATAACGATCTCTACGACTACACGATCTGGGGCGACGGTGTCGGCTTCTGGGGCTACGGCTATCCGGACATCTATGCCGGCCTCTTCGGCCCCTACGGCTATGATGGTCTGTCAGCCTATCTGCCGCAGCGCCCGCAGGGACGGCGGCAAGCGCGCGGCGTTGCGCTGGATCAGCTGTGCGGAAGCGACCGGCGCGAGATCGTCGGTCTGCCGATCGACCAGATCGCCGCGGCGGTGCAGCCGACCGAGGCGCAAGGCGCCAGTCTCGATGCACTCGGCAGTGCCTCGATCGACGCTGCCGCGCTGATCCGCACATCCTGTCCGACTCAGGTCGCGGCGACAGCACCCGGCCGGCTGGCGGCGATGCAGCAGCGGGTCGAGGCGATGGTGAAAGCCGTCGATCTCGTTCAGCCTACCCTCGATAGGTTCTATGGCTCGCTCACCGACGAGCAGAAGGCGCGCTTCAATGCGCTGGCTGAAGATCAGCGTCGTGGGACGGCGTCCAACGGCAGTGGGGGATCGCTAGTGCAGACTTGCGCTGCGCCTGCTGCGATTGACTGGCCCGGCACCGACATCGAGGCCCGGCTTCATCCCAACGACACGCAGCGCGCCGCGTTACAGGTGCTCCAGGACACCAGCGCCAAGGTCAGCGCATCGCTCAAGGCGGCCTGCCAGCCGAGCGAGGTGATGACGCCGCCGGCGCGGATGGCCGCGGTCCGCAAGCGGCTCGATGTGATGCTCGACGGCGTCAAATCGGTGCGCGCGGCGCTGGAGGATTTCTACGCCACGCTGAATGACGAACAGAAGGCGCAGTTCGAGGCCATCGGCCCACGTCGGACGTCCTGAATGCGTATCAAGTGTGACGGAAAAATCCGCCTCGCCGATCTCGGCAGGCCTCTCTATGCTGGGGAGAGGCGGCAGCGCGGCAATATGACGGCGCGAAGACCGCGGATGGTGAGGCGATGAAGTGGTTGGCGCGCAAGACGCGACAGGACATCTGGGACGAAGCCATCGAAGGGCCGCTCGGCGACATCGAGGCCGCCGCGCGCATTCGTGCGATCTGCGAGGCGGCGGCCGCGAGCGCTGCAGGGGCGGCACGCAACGATAGGCGCGAAAGCGCGCGCTACGAGCGCGCGGCCAAGGTCGCGATGGAGATCGCGATGAAGATCTCGGATGGACTGATGCGCGATGATGCGGTCCATCGCATCGTCGATCTCTGCATGGAGGCGGGCGACCTCAAGACCGCGCAGATCCTGTTTCGCGCGATCCATGCCAGCTGGATCCGCGAGACGGTGCAGCGGGACCATCCGACACTCGCGTCATAGAGAAAGAGTGTCGCCGCGAGGCAGGTGCGCTCCCTCCCCCGCCTGCGGGGGAGGGGTGGGGAGAGGGTGCTTCCGCAACGGGACAATCCCCAAGAGGCGAAAGCCCTCACCCGCGCCTTCGGCGCGACCTCTCCCGCAAGCGGGAGAGGTTGGGAGCCCGCGGCTCGGCCAGCGTCCCCAACTATTCCGCTTTGGCCAGCTTGCGCACGGCCTCGTCCACGCTGTGGAAGATGCGCTCGCGGGGCAGGGCGTCGTACAATCTGAAGCGCTCGAACGCGTCCTGTGCGCGCACCGATTCCAGCCGTGCCAGCGCGACGGTGACGCCCTGTTCGTTGCACGCCTTGAAGATTTCGAGCAGGATCTGCGCGGCGGTGAAGTCGATCTCGACCATGCCGCTCGCTTCCAGCACCAGGAGTTGCGGCGTCGCCGTGCCGAGCACCTTCGCGACGTCGCTGCGGAAGCCCGGTGCGTTGAGGAACGAGAGCGGCGCCTGCAGCCCGATCACGGCAACGCCGTCGATGTGCTCGCCGCTGATGTGGGAATGGGCCGGCCACCAGATCGTGGTGCCCGGCACGCGCTCGAACTCGACCAGCCGCGCCCGCGTCGTGCTCCAGATGCCGTGCAGCAGCGACAGCACGATGCCGAGGAACGCGCCCTGCTGGATCGGCAGTATGATGATCAGGGCGGCGGTGGCGAGGATCAGCAGGAATTCGCTTCGAGATTGGCGGTAGATCGTGACGATCTGCTTCGTGCGGACGATGCGCAGCGCGACGAACAGCAGAATGCCGCCGAGCGCCGCGTCCGGAACGTGCCGCAACAGTCCGGTGCCGAATGCGAGCAGCGCCAGCACGATCGCCGCGGCCGCAAGCCCTGCGAGCTGCGATTGTCCGCCGGTCTCGGCGACGATCCCGGTGCGCGGCGGGCTGGCATTGACCGGAAACGCACCGAACAGGCCGGACAGCACGCTGCCGGCGCCCGCGCCGAGGAAGTCGCGATCGACGTCGGCAGGCTTGTCGGGATCGGACGGGAACGAGCGCGTGGTCGCGGCGGTCTGCACCATCACCACGACCGTGATCACGAAGGCGAGCGACACCAGATGCACCCAATGCTCCGGCGCAAGCTCGGGCAGGGTGAGCCGCGGCAGCGTGCCCCGCACGCTGCCGACGACGCTGACGCCCTTGCTTTCGAGGCCGAGCGCGATCGTGGCCAGCGTCGCGGCGACGAGCCCGATCAGCGCGCCCGGAATTTTCGCGCTGATCTTCTCGGAGACGAAGACCGTTGCCAGCACGCCGAGGCCGATGCACAGCGTGAAGGGATTGCTGCGGTTGAGCTCGTCGGCGAGCACGCCGATGCGATCGAGCGTCGGCCCGCTCGGCGACTTCAGTCCCAGCACGCCGGGCAATTGCGACACGATGATGTGGACGGAGATGCCGGCGAGGAAGCCGACCATCACCGGCACCGACAGGAGGTTGGCGATGCCGCCAAGTCGGAAGGCGCCGCCGGCGAGCATCATCGCGCCGACCATCAGCGCCAGCGCGACCGCAAACCCCTGATATTCCGGCGAGCCGACCGCGGCGAGCGCCGCAAGTCCGCCGGCGAAGATCGGCGTGATCGTGGAGTCGGCGCCGCAGGACAGGAAGCGGTTGCCGCCCAGCAGCGCAAAACCGAGCGAGCCGGCCATGAACGCGAAGAAGCCGATCTGCGGCTCAAAGCCGCCAAGCCGCGCGGTGGCCATCTGCTCCGGGATCGCAATCGCAGCCAGCGTCAGCCCCGCCATCAGGTCGCCCGGCAGCGAATAGGAGGCGAGCGAGCGGAACAGCGGCCATGCGTGCTCTTTTGAGCTCTTGGCGTCGGCGTCGTGCGGCATCGAGGTCCCCGGAAAGCCTGTGTCGATCGATTAGACTACAGCATTTCCGGATTGGAAGGCGGAAGACGCAATCTCTCGACATCCGTCGTCATTGCGAGCGCAGCGAAGCAATCCAGGATCCCGCCGCGGAGAGACTCTGGATTGCTTCGCGGCGCTCGCAATGACGGAGGACATACTGTCCTCCGTATCGCGCGCGTCCCCCTCAGTACCGGCCGCGGTCGTTGTGATAATCGCCGCCGCGGCCGCCACCACCCATGCCCATGCCGAGGCCAATCCCGATGCCGATGCCTTGCATGATGGCGCCGGGCGGCGGGCCGCGATCCGGCGGCGGTGCGCGCTCATAGACCACGTCTTCAGGCGGCGGCCGGCGCGGCTTCGGCGGCGTCTCGACCACCTTGCGCTTCGGCGGCGTCTCGTCGACGCGCTTCTTGATGAGAGGCGCTACCGCCGGGTTGACCGGAGAGGCCGGAGGCGTGGGCGTCGAGCACGGGCAGGTCGGCGCCATCGCGACGGCGATCGGAGCAGGAGTGGCCGCGGCGGCCACGGGCAAGGCATAGTTGCGGTTCTGCACGCGGAGAAGCAGCCTGCGCGCGGTTGCCGCGAGATCGCTATTGTCCCAGTTCGCCAGATACGCCTCGAACGAGGCGCGCGTGTTGATCGCGACCGCGCGCTCCCAGGCCAGCATCTGGCGCCGGCGCTCCACCACCGTGCGCAGGCGCGGCGTGCGGGCGTCCTGCGCGTACAGCTCGATATAGGCCTGATACGCCTCCACGGTGTCATCAGTGATCACGAGCTCATAGGCGGCCTTCGGCTCCTTGCCCTGCAAATCCCGGCGCCAGTCCGCGACACTGCGCGTGCCGCTGGCGAGCGCCATGGCGGATGCGCCCGGCAGAGCCGGCTGACCGCTGCTCTCGCCGCCGAAGAACTTGAAGTCGGTCGTCAGCGACGAGCTTTCCCAGGGGATCTGCCGTCCTTCGGTCGATTGCGCCACCGCGACGCGGATGCGCTTGAACACCTCCTCGATCGGCAGATTGGGCTGCTTGGCGATGGTCAGCGCGGCCGTGGTGTAGGGGCTGTCGATGCCGTTGCCGTCCTCGGCTTCGGCGCCGGGCGAGGTCGAATAGGAAATGAAGGAGCCGGGCGCGCCGGCCTTGGTGTCGACGATCGCAAGCCCGTGGCCGGCGCCGCTGAGCGCGGGGAACGGGTTGTTGCGGCAGGCATCGAGCATGAAGATGCGCGCCCGCGTCGGCAGTGCGCCGAGCGTGTTGAGCATGTCGTTCAGCCGCACGCCCTGCAGCGGAATGTCGGCCTCGCGCTTGGGGTCGAGGTCGACGGGCACCAGATAGTTCTCGCCGTCGATCTGCAGGCCGTGGCCGGCATAGAACACCAACGCGACGGTGTCGGCGCCGCTGGCGCTGACCTTGCCGGCGAAATCCGAGATCGCCGCGCGCATCTCGTTCTGGCCGAGGTTGGCTGCCGACGTGACGGTGAAGCCGGCATTGCCGAGCAGCTCCGTCATGCCCTTGGCGTCGTTGGCGGCATTTGGCAGTTCCGGCACGGTGCGATAGGCGGATTGGCCGATCACCAGCGCAAGCCGCGCTTCGGCCGCGGCATCGGTCGGCATCGTCAGTTGTGTGAGCGCAAGAAGGCCGGACGCAAGCAGCAAATTGGAAAGGACTGGACGGCGCATGATGTCACCTCCATCGGCAATGCGCGCGATGATGTCACCTTTTCTAGATCCGTACCATGACGCCGTCTGTGCGCTGGCTCACGCTTGGCGTGCGACAAATCGGGCAGAATGTCTGCCCGGCGGGCGCGTCCGGCCGTGCGCCGTCAAGGCAGTCCGCGGTCCCAGGGCGTCACGGGCGCAAAGCGCGCGGCGAGAAAGTCGATGAAGGCGCGCACCTTGGCCGGCGGCCGGCGGTCGGGCAGGTAGACCGCATGCACCGCCGACGTCTGGATCTCCGGCTGATCGAGCGGCAGCGCGACGAGCGCGCCTGAGCGCAGATCGTCGGCGATGATGAAGGTGGGTTGGCGCGCAAGGCCGAGGCCGGCCAGCGTCGCCGCGCGCAGCGCATCGCCGTTGTTGGCACGCAAGGTGCCGCTGACCTGGACGCGGATCTCGCCCTCGGCGCCGAACAGCCATTCCGCCGCGCTCGCCTGCTGCGAGAGCGTGTAGCCGAGGCAATTGTGTCCGGCGAGGTCGGCGACGGTACGCGGCGTGCCGTGCCTGGCAAGATAGGAAGGTGCGGCACAGACCACGAGGCGGTTCGGCGCGAGCTTTCGCGCGACCATGCTGGAGTCGCGCAAGCTGCCGATGCGGATCGCGAGGTCCCAGCCTTCCTCGGCGAGGTCGACGAGGCGATCGTTGAGACCGAGCTCGACGGTGACCTCGGGATGGGCGGCCGAAAACTCCGCGATCGCAGGCGCGATCTGCCTTGTGCCGAACACGACGGGGACGTTGACGCGCAGCAGCCCGCGCGGCTCGACGCGTTCGCGCGCGATCGCGGCGTCGGCGGCCTCCATGTCGGCGAGGATGCGCTCGGCCGATTCCAGATAGCTCCGTCCGGCCTCGGTGATGGAGAGCCGCCGGGTGGTGCGGTGGAACAGTTTTGTGCCGAGCCGCGTCTCCAGCGAGGCGACATGCTTGGTCACCATGGTCTGCGACAGGCCCATGGCCCGGGCCGCGCCGGAGAGGCTGCCGGCTGCGGCCACCCTCGCGAAGACTTCCAGGCTGGTCAGGCGGTCGAGCAAACTATTTCACTCTGCTAGTGTGAAGTATATTTCGAAAATAGCAGATTATTATCGATTTGAGAATAGATCATGGTGCGCCGCAAAGGAGACCGCCATGATCGATTCCCGTACCGCCCCCTACGCCGCGCTGGTGCTGCGCGTGACCCTGGGCGCGCTGTTCCTCGCCCATGCCAGCCTGAAGCTGTTCGTGTTCACCCCGGCTGGCACCGCAAAGTTCTTCGGCAGCCTCGGCTTCCCGCCCGAGCTCGCCTATCTCATCATGACCGTGGAAGTGCTCAGCGGCGTTGCCCTGATCCTCGGCGTCTGGACCCGCTACGCGGCGCTCGCGGGCATTCCGATCCTGCTCGGCGCGATCTTCTCGGTGCACGGCGCGGCCGGCTTCTTCTTCTCCAATCCGAAGGGCGGCTGGGAATTCCCCGCCTTCTGGGCGATCGCGCTCGCGGCGCAGGCCCTGCTCGGCGACGGCGCCTATGCGCTGCGTCCCTCGCGTGATGTGCAGGCTGCGGGCGGCCAGCTCAGCGGCGCGCATTCGCGCTGACGACACCGCATTCGCTCCGACCTTGCGAGCCGCGGGATCACGATCCCGCGGCTTTCGTTCGTCTGCTTCGTACAATCCGATCGATATGCGTTCGGCATTGATCCATACCTGAATTGGATCGATCCCTCTCAATCCTGCACGGCAGGCGTCGTCGCTGCCGTGCGGGATGCGCGAAAACACCGATAAATAAAGGCGTTCCGTCGCGATTTCTGCAGTGCGCCCGTCGCTCGCGCCATCGCGGCGCCGCCGGGCGCATCCCTTGCCTGTGTCGTCGCTTTGGCCATACTGTCGAGCCAAGACGCCGCGACAATGATCGCGGCTGCAAAAAGAATAATTGGGGAGAGACCGCACCATGACCATCGTGCCCGTGAACCGCCGCGCGTTCATCAAGTCATCGGCGGCGGTCACCGCCGGCCTCGTGCTCTCTCCCGCGATCATCGGCCGTGCCGAAGCTGCGACGCTGAAGCTGAAATGCTCCTCCTCGCTGCCGAACGATCCGAAATTCGCCAATGGCCGCGTCTATTACGACAACCTCGTCAAGAATTTGAAGGGCAACGGGCTGGGCGAGCAGGTCGAGGTCGCGTTCTTTCCGGACAACCAGCTCGGCCAGGAAATCGACGTCATCAATTCGGTGAAGCTCGGCGTCATCGACCTCATGGTGTCGGGCTCGTCGATCTCGGCCAATCTGGTGCCGCTGGTCGGCACCTTCGACCTCGGCTTCCTGTTCTCGAGCTTCCCGCAGCAGACCAAGGCGTTCGATTCCGGCGCCGCCAAGCCGATCGAGGATGCGCTGCTCAAGGGCGGCAACATCCGCATCATCGCCTGGGCCTATAATTTCGGCTCGCGCAGCGTGCTGGCGAAGAAGCCGGTGAAGACGCCGGAGGATCTCGCCGGGCTCAAGATCCGCACCCTGCCCAATCCCGTCATCACCGAATGCCTGCGCCTGATGGGCGCGGCCGCAACGCCGCTGGCTTTCGGCGAGATCTATACGGCCTTGCAGGCCGGCGTGCTCGACGGCCTCGAGCACGATCCGCCGACGATCCTCGCCAGCAAGTTCTTCGAGACGGCCAAATTCTACGCGCTGACGCAGCACAATTTCTCGCCGCTGGCGATCTACTTCAGCGACATGACCTACAACCGCATGGATCCGAAGCTGCGCGAGGGTTTCCTCGATGCCGCGAAGAAGGCCGCGGTCGACACCCGTGCTCATGGCCTTGCGGTCGAGAAGGAGGCGCTGGCGACACTCGGCGAGAAGGGCGTGACGGTCGCCGAATGCGACCGCGAAGCCTTCAAGAAGCGCGTCGCGCCGCAGATCGAGAACTTCATCAAGGCGCGGCCGGAATCCAAGCCGGTCATCGACATGATCCGCGCGACGCAAGCCTGATGGCCAAGTCCCAATGGCGAAGTCCGAAATGGCGATGACAGCCGCCGTGCCGCTTTCGGGCGGCCGCCACGGCAGCATGATACTTCTGCTTCGCCTCAGCGACGGGATCGCGGCCGTGCTGCTCGCCGCCGATCTCGTGGTCGTCTGCGCCTCCGTGCTGCTGCGCTTCTTCTTCAACGCGCCGGTCGAATGGTCCGACGACGTCGCGCGCGGATTGATGGTCGGCTCGGCCTTCTTCGGCGCGGCGAGCGCGCTCGCGCGCGGCGAGAATGTCGGCGTCTCCTTCTTTCGCGACCTGTTGCCGGTGCGGCTGCGCACGCTGGTCGATGCCGCCAGCGCCCTGCTGATCGTGCTGATCTCCGGCTACGTCGCCTATCACGCCATCAAGCTGGGCTCGCTGACCGCCGGCCAGACCACCGGCTCCGGCCTGCCGCTGGAATTGACCTTCTACCCCATGGGTGTCGGCGCGCTGTTCATGACGGTGTTCGCGATCGACCATCTCTGCGCAAGGCCGCTGCCTGATATCGTCAGGGGCCTCGTTGCGATCATCGTCGTGACCGGGCTTTATCTCGCCTGGGATTATCTGTCGCCGGCCTCGGTGCCGTCGGCGGGCACGCTGATGCTGATCGGCTTCTTCGCGACCCTGTTCGGCGGCTTGCCGATCGGCTTTGCGCTGGCGCTCGCCGCGCTGATCTTCATCTGGGTCGAGGGCGCGCTGCCCGGCGTCATCTTCGCCCAGCAGATGGCGCGCGGCATCGACAATTTCGTGCTGCTGGCGATCCCGTTCTTCATCCTCGTCGGCTACCTCATGGAAGCTAACGGCATGTCGGTGCGCCTGATCGAGCTGTTGCAGCGTGCGGTCGGGCGCATGCGCGGCGGCCTCAACGTCGTGATGGTGGCCTCGATGGTGCTGTTCTCCGGCATCTCGGGCTCGAAGATGGCCGATGTCGCCGCGGTCGGCTCGGTGCTGATCCCGGCAGCGCGCCGCTCCAAGCAGAATCCGGGCGGCGCGGTGGCGCTGCTCGCGGCCTCCGCGGTGATGGCGGAAACCATTCCGCCCTGCATCAACCTGATCATCCTCGGCTTCGTCGCCAACCTGTCGATCGGCGGCCTGTTCATGGCCGGGCTGCTGCCGGCAGCGCTGATGGCGCTGGTGCTGATCGCGGTCTCCATCATCTTCGGCAAGCCGCCGGCGGAGGCCGAGGACGTCGCGCCGCAGGCGCCGGTATCCGGGCTCTGGAGCGGCGCGATCGCGGCGTTCGGCCTGATCTTCATGATTTTCTTCGGCTTCAAGAGCGGCTTTGCCACGGCGACCGAAATCTCCGCCTTTGCCGTCGCCTATGCGCTGGTCGTCGGCAGCGTCGTGTTCCGCGAGCTCAGCTTCAAGACCGCGGCCCATAGTTTCGTCCAGGCCGCAACGCGCGCGGGGCTCGTGCTGTTCATCGTCGCCGCCGCGCAATCGCTGGCGTTCACGCTGACCCTGCAGCAGGTCCCGCACGCGGTCGGCGATTTCATGCTGGGACTGTCGAAGACCTCGGGCGTCTGGATGTTCATCCTGCTCGCCATCGTCGTGCTGATCGTGATGGGTTCGGTGCTGGAGGGCGCGGCCGCGCTGATCATCTTCGGGCCGCTGCTGTTGCCGGTGGCGGTGCAGCTCGGCGTCGATCCCCTGCATTTCGGCGTCGTGCTGGTCATCGCGATGGGCATCGGCCTGTTCGCGCCGCCGCTCGGGCTCGGGCTTTACGGTGCCTGCCTGATCGGCAACGTTCCGATCGAGCAGACGGTGAAGCCGATCATGGGCTATCTTGGCCTCTTGTTCCTCTGCCTGCTCGTCATCGCCTTCGTGCCATGGCTCTCGACCGCGCTGCCGCGGGCATTCGGCTACTGAAGGAGTTTTGTCGTGAAGGTCCTGCTCGCGCACACCCCGGAGATGCGGCGCAATTACTACGGCGATCGCAGCCTGAACGGCCTGCGCGCGGCCGCCGAGGTGATCCTGCACGAGAGCGATGAGACTTTGGATGCAGCCGGCCTCGTGCGCGCCGCCAAAGATGCCGACATCATCGTCGCCGACCGTATGACCGAAGGCCGCGGGGAAATCTTCGCGCAATTGCTGCGCCTGCGCGCCTTCATCCGCTGCGCCGTCGACATCCGCAACGTCAACGTGGATGCGGCTTCACAAGCCGGCGTGCTCGTGACCCGCGCCGGTCCCGGCTTCGTGCAGGCGGTCGCCGAGCTCGCGCTCGGCTTCATGGTCGATCTCTCCCGCGGCGTGTCGCGGACGACGGCGGACTACCAGGCCGGCCGCAAGCCCGAGGCACGGATGGGCCGCCAGCTCGCCGGCAGCAGGGTCGGCATCATCGGCTATGGCAGCATCGGGCGCTATCTCGCCGAGATCGCAAAAGTGCTGCGCATGGAGGCGCTGGTCTCCGATCCCTTCGCTGATGTCAGTGATGCCGCAATCAGGCAGGTCGGTCTCGACGAGCTTCTCGCCGCATCGGACTATGTCGTCTGCCTCGCCATCGCCAACGAGCAGACCGAGAATCTGATCGGGGAGGCCGCGCTGGCGCGCATGCAGAAGCATGCCGTGTTCATCAATCTCTCGCGCGGCAATCTCGTCGACGAGGCCGCGCTGGCACGCGCGCTGCGTGAGAACCGCATCGCCGGTGCGGCGATGGACGTCGGCCGTGCACCGGACCAGATGCCGTCGCCCGAGCTCGCGAAGCTGCCGAACGTCATCGCGACCCCGCATGTCGGCGGTTTGACGCCGCAGGCGATCGAGTACCAGTCGCTGGAAACCGTGCGACAGGTCGAAGCGATCGTGCGGGGCGAGGTGCCGCAAGGCGCCGTCAATGCCGAGCGCTGGACGCGCCGGCCCTGAGAACGCGGTCTGACTTGAACCTCGTCCTCGTCCGCGACGTCGGGCAAAACCGGCAAGTTATTTCCAGTCTGCCGCGGTTTGCAGGGTAGTCGTTAACTAAGGCGCGCAATCCGGCACGCCCGGGTTCCGAAATTGTGCAGTTCTTAACCCCGATCCTTGTCCGATAGAAGTTCCGGCGGCTCAACCAGAAGTTCGTGCCGCCGCGCCGAAGGGGGACGTGCGGATCAAGATGGGCGGCCGCGATCAGAACGATCAGGATCGGAAGCGGAAGACCGGATGGTGGCGTGCCGCGCCGCTGCTCGGGCTCTATCGCCCTGCGCTGGTCGCTGTCGCCGTCGGGCTTCTGTTCTCGATCGTGGGCGCGGCCGCCGTTGCGCGCTGGGAAAACCGCGTCAACAGGATCGAGTTCGAGAACGCGGCCGAGACCGAAGCGATCGTCATGCAGCACGGCATGGGCGAGTACATCTCCAGGCTCGTCGCGCTGCGCACGCTGTTCGAATCCACCAACGAGCAAATCACCCGCAGCGAATTCGAGACTTTCAGCGCGCGCCTGTTCGAGCGCCATCCCGGCATGTTGCGCATCGCCTGGCTGCCGCGCGTCAACCGCAAGGAGCGCACCGACTACGAGGCCGCCGCGGTCGCGGACGGCGTGTCCGGCTATCGCATCAAGTCGCTCCAGGGCGATGCTCTCGCGGTGGCGCCGCAGAGCGACGAATATTTCCCGGTGTTCTATTCGACGCAGCCGAAGACGTCGCAGGTCTACGGCATGGACTACGCGAGCATCCCGGAACGCCTTGCGGTGTTGGAGCGTGCCAGCGACAACGATCGGGTTGCGGCCGTCCGTACCCGTCTCTACGAGCCCAGGGAAGGCGGCCGGCTGCCCGACGTCCTCGTCGCCATTCCCGTCTACGCCAAGGGAACGTCGCGCGAGACGGTCGCGGACCGGCGCCGCAATCTGGCCGGCTTCGTGGTTGGCGTCTTCGATCTGCCGCTGCTGATCCAGTCCATCCGCGTGACCACCGGCGCGAGCCCCGCGGTCAGCGTGAACGTCTATCCGCCCTTCACCGGCCAGATCGTCAGCCTCGAGGACATGCTGCCGGATTATTCGTCCGCCGCCACCGCGCCGCAGTCGATGCGCGACGTCGCGCGGACCCTGCACTGGTCGGGCGGTCTCAAGATCGGCGATACCGACTGGCAGGTGCGCGCGATGCCGACCGCCGGCGGCGCGCTCGAGACGGCCTATGATCGCGCGGTCGCGGTCCTCATCGTCGGCATGCTGCTGACGCTGTCGCTGTCGACCTATCTCATGCTCGCCAGCCGCAATTCGCGGCGGCTGTCGCTGGCGAACCGGCGGGTGCTCGAACTCGCCCAGACCGACATCCTGACCGGCCTGCCGAACCGCGCCTTCTTCCTCGCCCGGCTCGACGAGCTCAACCGACAGCTCGACGACAACGGTGCGACCTTCTCGATCCTGATGCTCGACCTCGACCGCTTCAAGAACGTCAACGACTCTCTCGGTCACGGCGCCGGCGATGTGCTGCTGCGCCAGGTGGCGCAGCGGCTGAAATCCGCGCTGCGCGCCACCGACGTGCTGGCGCGGCTCGGCGGCGACGAGTTCGCCATCATCCAGGGGGCTTGCGAGGATCAGCGCGCCTGCGCCACCGAGCTCGCGGGGCGGGTCGCCAAGCTCGTGGCACAGCCGTTCCTGCTGCCCGGCCATCGCGTCGAGATCGGCACCAGCATCGGCATCGCGATCGCGCCGGATCACGGCAGCGATCAGGAGCAGCTGCTGAAGAAGGCCGACCTTGCGCTCTACCGCTCGAAATCGGCGGGCCGCAACTGCTTCACCGTCTACGACGAGGCGATGTCGGCCGAGCTCGAGGCGCGCAACACGCTGGAAGGAGACTTGCGCGACGCCATCGCGCGCTGCCAGCTCGAGGTGCACTACCAGCCGTTCGTCGATGCCACCGGCGGCGTGCGGCGCGGCTTCGAGGCGCTGGTGCGCTGGCGGCATCCGAGCCGCGGCTTGATTCCGCCGGACCAGTTCATTCCGCTAGCCGAGGAGACCGGGCTGATCGTTCCGCTCGGCGAATTCGTGCTGCGGCGCGCCTGCGCGGATGCGGCCGGCTGGCCCTCCGACCTGATGGTCGCCGTGAATCTCTCGCCGATCCAGTTCAAGGAAGCCGAGCTGTTCGAGATGATCTGCGCGGCGCTCGCCGATTCCGGCCTGCCGCCGCCGCGGCTCGAGATCGAGATCACGGAATCGGTTCTGCTGGAGCGCGGCGTCGAGAACCTCGCCTTCATGGAGCGGCTGAAGAGCATCGGTATCGAGCTCGCGCTCGACGATTTCGGCACTGGCTATTCCTCGCTCAGCTATCTCGTCGCGTTCCCGTTCGACAAGATCAAGATCGACAAGTCGTTCATCCGCAACCTCACGCACCAGCCGCGTTCATCCGCCATCATCTCCTCGATCGTGACGCTGGCGCGAGGGCTCGACATGTCGGTCACCGCCGAGGGCGTCGAGACCGCCGAGGAGTTCGAGCGGCTGAGAACGCTCGGCGTCAATTTTGCCCAAGGCTATCTGTTCGGGCGCCCGCAGCCGGTCGGCGAGATCGAGCCGGATGCGGCCGAATCCTCCCGGCTCGACGCCGCCTGACATCACCGCTCGATGGGCATGCGCGAAAAGCGCTTGACCCGGACACCCTCAGATGGTCCGAAGGATCGTCTAGGGATGAAATAGAAAAAATGCGGCTTCCGTTCTTCTACGGCTGGGTCGTGGTCGCCGTGACCTTCGTCACCATGGCCATCGGCGTCAACGCGCGCACCGCGTTCTCTCTGTTCTTTCCGCCGATCATCTCCGAATTCGGCTGGGAGCGCGGCGTCACCGCCGGCGCTTTCTCGTTCGGCTTCGTGGCATCCGGCGTTGCGAGCCCGCTGATCGGCCGTCTGATGGACCGCGCCGGTCCGCGCGCGGTGATGGAGCTCGGCGTGGTGCTGATGGGCGGCGGGCTGCTGCTGGCACCGCTCACCAGCCAGCCCTGGCATCTCTATCTCACCATCGGCGTCATGGTCGGCGCCGGCAGCGTCTGTCTCGGCTATTCCGGCCAGTCGCTGTTCCTGCCGAACTGGTTCATCCGCAAGCGCGGCTTTGCCATCGGCATCGCCTTTGCCGGCGTCGGCATCGGCTCGGTGACGCTGCTGCCGTGGGTGCAGCACATGATCGAGCAGACCGGCTGGCGCACCGCCTGCACTGCGATGGGGCTGCTCGTCCTGATCGCGCTGGCGCCGATCAATCTGCTGCTGCACAAGCGCCCCGAGGATATCGGCCTGCGGCCGGACGGCGATGCGGCACCTGGCGCCGGCGCTGCAAAGCCGGTCTCCAACGTGGTCGACCCCGTCTGGGTCAACACCGACTGGACGCTGAAACGCGCCGTCGCGACCGCGCGGTTCTGGTGGATTGCGGTCGGTTATTTCTCCGGCCTCTACATCTGGTACGCCGTGCAGGTGCACCAGACCAAGTTCCTGCTCGATATCGGCTTCAGTCCCAATGTCGCGGTGTGGGCGCTCGGCATCGTCAGCTTGCTCGGCATTCCCGGCCAGATCCTGCTCGGTCACGTCTCCGATCGCATCGGGCGCGAGTGGGTGTGGGCGATCAGCTGCGCAGGCTTTGCGATCTGTTTCGCGGCGCTGATCGCGCTCAAGTTCCAGCCGTCGCTCTGGCTCGTCTACGTCATGGTGTTCACGCAAGGCGCGCTCGGCTACGGCCTCACCTCGATCATGGGCGCGGTGGTGTTCGAGATTTTCCAGGGCAGGCACCAGGGCAGCATCTTCGGCACCATCATGCTGGCGGCGTTGGCGGGCGGCGCGGCAGGTCCCTGGCTCACGGGCCTGCTCTATGATCGCACCGGCGACTACACGCTCGCCTTTGCCATCGCCATGGTCGTGAGCGGCTTGTCGGCGCTGTCGGTGTGGCGGGCCTCGCCGGGCAAGGTGCGCGCCGTAGCCGGGCGGCTGCATAAGCTCAAACCGGCATCCGAATAGGTTCCGGACGCATCAAGATACGTCTGCCGTTTTCGCGGGACGTTAAGCATGTCCCGCCTTGGCGCGGCGCGACGGAATTGCAAAAACGTCTTGGACACCATCGGAGCGTTAACCTCTCGCCGATTGCCTGCATTTCCCGATGCCGCCGGTTCAGACGATGTCCGCCTCCGATCACCTTGTCACAGACATTCCGGACGTTATGCGCGCCGCGCTCGAACGCGCCGACGACGGCATCGTCATCGTCGACGAGGCGCATCGCATCACGCATTTCAACCCGGCCGCGGAGCGGATCTGGAAGCTCGCCGCCACCGAGGTGCTCGGCCGCGCCGTCGCCGTTCTCACCGTCAAATGTCTCGAGGCCGGCGCGACCGCGGATCTCCGCGACGAGTTCAGCCTGGTGCGGCGCGACGGCAGCCGTATCAAGGTGCAGGTCGCGATCTCGTCGGCGACGGTCGACGGCCGGCCCCATCGCATCGTGTTCGCGCGCGACGTCACGCTCGATGCGGAGCGCCGCGTCAGGATCGAGCTTCTCCACGCGGTCGCCGACCAGACCAACCGCGTGGTGATCATCACCGATGTCGAGCAGAACATCGTCTACGTCAATTCCGCGTTCACGGCGCTGTTCGGCTATACCAGCGAGGAGGCCGAAGGGCGCCGCGCCGGCGAGCTGATCGCCGGCTGCCACACCGATCGCAACGCCGTCGCAAAGCTGGTCAAGCGCCTGCTGGCCGGCGGCCATAGCAGCGAAATCGAGACGCTGGTCTACGACAAGGACGGCGAGGAGATCTGGGTCTGCGCCCGGATCGATGCCTTTCGCGACAGGAAGGGTCGGGTCAAGCACATCTTCGCGCTGCTCGAGGACATCACCGAGACCAAGCAGCTCCGCTCCCTCCAGCAGCTGATCATGGGCGCGCTCGCCGACGAGGTCCCGATCACCGACATCGCCGACAGGCTGTGTCGCCGGGTCGAGGAGATCGCGCCCGACGTGGTCTGCTCGCTGCTCCACGTCGATGCCGCCGGATTGGTCCATCCGCTCGGCGGCCCGAGCCTTCCGGACGATTATTCCCGCGCGCTGGACGGCATCGCGATCGGCCCCAATGTCGGCTCCTGCGGGACCGCGGCCTTCTACGGCGTGCCGGTCCTGGCCGAGGATCTCGACACCGACCCGCGCTGGCAGCCCTACAAGGCCATGCCGCTCGCAATCGGCCTGCGCGCCTGCTGGTCGACCCCGGTCAAGGCCAAGGACGGCCGCGTCATCGCCACCTTCGCTTTCTACTATCGCGAGCCGCGCGCGCCGAGCAACTGGCATCGCCGCATCGTCGAGGCCTGCGTCAACCTCGGCGCCTTCGCGATCG
The DNA here is from genome assembly GCF_025200885.1 of Bradyrhizobium huanghuaihaiense. Lineage (NCBI taxonomy): Bacteria > Pseudomonadati > Pseudomonadota > Alphaproteobacteria > Hyphomicrobiales > Nitrobacteraceae > Bradyrhizobium > Bradyrhizobium huanghuaihaiense. The sequence goes on from NZ_CP104172.1 coordinate 2,691,352, forward strand.
AGCGCAAGGAAGCGCGCGCCGAGATCGCGCGGCTCGCCTATCACGACATCCTCACCGGCCTGCCGAACCGCGCACAGTTGCGCCACCTGATCACGACCGCGATCGATGCCTGCCCGACCGGCAGCCATGTCGCGCTGGCCTTCCTCGACGTCGATCACTTCAAGGACGTCAACGACACGTTCGGCCACGCCGCCGGCGACGAGCTCTTGATCCAACTGGCGCAGCGCCTGCGCGAACATATCGGTCTCGAGGACATGCTGGGACGGCTCGGCGGCGACGAATTCGTCATCCTGCTGCCGCAACGCAACGCCGAGGCCGCCGAGCGCATTGCGGCCGGGATCACCGAAGCGCTGGCCGCACCCTTGCGGCTCGGGTCGAAGCTGATGCCGATGTCGGCCAGCATCGGCATCAGCCTCTATCCTGATCACGCGACCGACATCGACACATTGATGCAGCAGGCCGATGCCGCCATGTACATGGCCAAGCAGGCCGGCCGCTCCACCCATCGCCTGTTCAGCGCCGAGATGAACGGGCTGACCGAGCAGCGGCTGGCGCTGATCGCGGCGCTGCGCCGTGCCATCGCGGACAGCGCGCTGACGCTGAGCTATCAGCCGCAGATCCGCAGCTGCGACGGCGCCGTCCACGGTGTCGAGGCGCTGGCACGCTGGCACGACGCCGAGCTCGGCGATGTCTCGCCGGCGAAATTCATCCCGCTTGCCGAGGAGTGCGGCCTGATCGACCAGATCGGTCTGTGGTCGGTGCGCGAGGCCTGCCGGCAGATGGCGAGTTGGCGCCGCGCCGGGCTCAATATCCCCAGCGTCTCCGTCAACCTGTCGCCGATCAACTTCCGCAGCGTCACGCTGGCCGCACGCCTGAAGGACATCCTCGTCGGATACGATTTGCCGCCGGACGCCCTGATGCTCGAGATCACCGAGGGTGCGTTCATGCAGGACAGCGTCGCCGCGCTCGAGACCATGAATGCGATCCGCGAGCTCGGCGTCGGGCTTTCGGTGGACGATTTCGGCACCGGCTATTCCAGCCTCAGCCGCCTTGCCCATCTGCCGATCCGCGAGCTCAAGATCGACCGCAGCTTCATGCGCGATATCGAGCGTGACGCGGGCGCGCTGGCGATCGCCACCGCCGTGGTGCGCGTCGGCCAGGGCCTCGGCATGACCGTCGTCGCCGAAGGCGTCGAGACCGAAGGCCAGCGCAGGACGCTGGCCGAGCTCGGCTGCGACGTCGTGCAAGGCTTCCTCTATGCGCCGGCGCTGGCACCCGCCGCCTTCGAGCGCTGGCTGATCGAGCATTGCGCCGAGCAGGCGAGGGCGATGCTGAGAAGACTCGATGTTGCGGTGGTTGGCGTGGCTGCGGTGAAAGTGGTCGGCGGAGGTATGAACTCCTGAAAGACAATCGGCCCGTCCGCTTGTCCTTTCAGCCCCCGAAAGGCGCCTGTTTCGGGCCGCTGCCGAGTGCGCAACCGAATGGAACCCGAGGACCGAGAGGAACGGCTGGCCGACGGAACTTGCCCCGTACGGTGTTACCCATACCTGATTTGCAGTTGTGTAATCCGCGCCTCGCCTGCATCTAGATCGCATTGAGCGCACGAGGAAATTTCGCCTCGTGGCAAGCGGTTTTGTCGTTGAGAGTGAGGATGCTTGTCAGTGAACTGGATCTTGGTGCGGGTCGCGAAGACAGATCCGAGCAAATGCTGAGACCGCTGTTTCGCGCCGCTCGGAGTGGTGAAAGCGGATACTTCGCGGTTCACCCGCAGTGAGACAAGTTGGCGGAATTGGTAATCGCCTCTTGGCAGCACTACCGTCTGCCGATTTCGATCTGCTGGCGCCCGAGCTGGAGACAGTCGCGCTCCTTGAGGACGCGTCGATTTCGCACAACGGTGATCCGGTCGACTATGTCTTGTTTCCTCATAGCGGTGCCGTCTCGCTGATGGTCGACTTGGCGGACGGCCAGACCGTTGCCAGCGCCCTGATCGGTCGCGAGGGGGCAATAGGTACTCTCTCCGTGTTTGGACCGTCGTCCTCGGCTCTTACCGCCATCGTTCGTGCGGCGGGGACCGCCTCGCGAATCCCGGCGCGGCAATTTCACGCGGCATTTCACCGAAGTTCCGCGATCCGGCACGCGATCCAGATTCACATCAGGGCGATGCTGGTGCAGCTTCAGCGCGGCGGAGCCTGCAATGCGCTACATCCGGTGCAAGCCCGGATGGCACGCTGGCTGATGCACATTTGCGACCGCATTGACGACGATGTCCTGCCTCTCACCCAGGAGGCGCTGTCGCAAATGCTCGGTGTGCGCCGAACGACCGTGACGCTCCTGATGCGCAATCTGCGTGCATCCGGCGCGATCAGATCTGATCGACGAGGCCGCATCGAGATCGACCGAGCAAGACTCGCGGCCGCAGCGTGTGAATGTCATGGCACGATGCATCGCGAGGTCGAGCAGATCTTCTCGACGAAATACGGCGCGACCTCGCGCATTGACTACGCCGACCGACATAGCGGGTGAATTGCGATTGCCGTGAGCGACCATCCGGGAAGGCAATGGGCTGCGACCGTCACCCGGATCAGCCACCGCTGAGCGGCGGCGAGACTTGTCGCTGATGTCGACCCGCAAAACCGTGAACCGCCGCGTCATGCTCATACCGCCGTCCCCGGCTCGTCCTTCTCGCCGAGCACGCCGAGCCGCTCGGCGATTCTGACCAGTTCGACCACCGACTGGACCTGCAGCTTGTCCATGATCGCGCTCCGATGCGCCTTGATGGTCCGCTCGGTGCTGCCGAGCTCGCGCGCGGCATGCTTGCTCGTCTTGCCCTGGACGATGATCTCAAAGACCTGCCGCTGGCGCGGGGTAAGCGTTGAAAGCCGGGCCCGAAGCGCTTCAAGCTCGCCGTCAAGTTCGCGCGCGTTGCGATGCCGCGCGATCGCGCGTGCGATGGCTTTCAAGAGATCATCCGGGCCAACAGGCTTGATCAGGAAGTCGTCCGCTCCCGCCTTGATCGCCTTCACGGTGATGCTGACATCAGGATAAGCGCTCAGAAAGATGATGGGCAGTGTCGAGCCGCGCTCGGTCAGGCGGCTCTGCAACTCGAGCCCGCTCATGCCCGGCATCCTGACATCCAGCAGAATGCAGCCCTTGCTTTCGTCGGGCCGCTGCTCCAGCAATTGCTGCGCCGATGCATAGGTGGCAACGCGGTATCCGCTTGCCTCTAGAACTTGTTGGATGGCCGATAGGTACGATGCGTCGTCATCCACGACATGGACGATGCCGGGCAATGAATTCTCCTGAACGAAAAGTAGCTGCTGTGCTTGCTTTTCTTGCTTGTTGGTGCAGCGCCTTCTCGTCCGGTTATTCCCGGATCACGTCGCTCTTGAATGGCAGTTACGTCCTGCAATCGCGAGGTGCAAATTAAATCTGTGACAGTATGCGGCGCCGGACGCCGGGTGTGTCCTTTTGATCGCAAGCGCGCGAGACAGGCCCGAATGAGGCGTCGTCGTCCGAATACCTGCCGTTGCGTTTTGACATAACCGCGTTCTGCCTGCTGTTGGTCCTCGCCTTCAATGCTGCAGGCCGCAGCGAAAGAGCCCCGCCGGGAGGCGGGGCTCGGAAGCATGTGGTCAGCCGCTCTACTTCTGGGTTGGCTGACTCGACGTCGAAGGCGGCGGCGCACTGTTCTGATTGGTCTGTCCAGTCTGCGTGTTCTGGTTGGTGCTGGGCTGACTGGTGGACGGAGTGCTGCTTTGTGCCGGAGCCTGGCCGGTGGTCTGGCCCGACGGCGGTTGAGTGTTGGCCTGACCCGAGGTGGCCGGTTGGTTCTGCTGAGCCTGGCCGGTTGTGGACGGCTGGTTTTGCGGAGCCTGACCGGTGGTCTGGTTCTGCTGCGCCGGCGCGTTGCCCTGGCCGGTGCTTTGCCCGGTCGTGTTCTGCGGCGCCGACTGGTTGTTGCCGCCCTGGCCGACCGTGGTCGACTGGCCCTGCGTGGCGCGGATCTGGTTGGACACGCCGAGCGCAGCAACGGTGCGGGTATCGATCGAGCCGCTGGCCTGGAAGCCTTCCTGTCTCTGGAAGGTCATCAATGCCCTACGTGTACCCGGCCCGAGGACGCCGTCGGCTTCGCCGGACAGCATGTGGCGTTCGATCAGGACCCGCTGAACAACGCGGATCTCGTCGGGGCTGAGATCCAGCGCAGCGATGCTGCCGCCACCTCCGCTCAAGCCACCACTGCGGGCATAGTGCGTCCGCGGCCCGGCGGGAATGACGTCGACGATCCTGCGGCCGCGGTCGGTGACGATGATCTCGTCGTCGACGACGAAGAAGCTGTCGTCGCGGTAGTCAGGATAGACGTCGATCAACGCAGGATAAGCCGCGACCGAGACCACGGAGATGTTCCGCGGCACGACCACGCCGGCATTGATCCGGAAGTTGATGGCATTGGTGTTGACCCGCACGCGGTCCACATTGCGTGAGCTGAGCACCGACTGCTGCAGCTGTGTCTGCTGCTGCGCATTCACCTGCACGCGACCGGACATGCTCTGGGTGGTCGCGCCCTGGGTCTGAGCCTGAGCGTTGGCCTGACCTTGCGCGTTGGTGCCGGTCGTCGTGCCCTGACCCTGCTGGGCACTCTGGTTCTGGACGTTACCCTGGGCGCTGCCACCAGTGTTCGCGCCGGTCGTCGTCGTGCTCGGACTCTGCGCGTTCGTGCCTTGTGCGTTCCTGTCTTGCGCGTTCCTGTCTTGGGCGGTGCCCTTGGTGTTCGCGCCGGTGGTTGTCGTGCTCTGGCCCTGCGCGTTCTTGCTCTGGGCATTCTTGTCTTGCGCATTCTTATCCCGGGCATTGTCCCTGGCATTGGCGCCCGTCGTGGTGCTCTTGTTCTGTTCGGTGCTCTGCGACTGCGTACGGTCGCGGTCGCTGCGGCTCTGTCCGATCGTCTGCTTGCCGCTCTTGTCGCTTTCGGACTTGGATTGACGCGCCTGGTCCCTGTCGCCACGGCTCTGGCCGACCGTCTGGTCCTTGCCTTGCTTGCTTTGCTCCGATTGCGACTGACGCGCGCCGTCGCGGCCCTGACCGATGGTCTGCTTGTCGCTCTTGTCCGCGGCTCGGCCGCTGTCGTGCGCCGCAGAGGAGCCTTCGGCCCGACCGCCCGCGCGGCCCTGGGTCATTCCTTCGCTGCGCGAGGCGCCAGCGGCGCCGTGCGACTTCGCGTCGCCGGATTGTCCGTGTTCCGCAGCACCTCCGCTGGCACCTTCACGCATGCCCTGCGCCGATGCCAGGCTGACGCCGGCGAGAAGCACTGCCGTGGTCAGCAAAAACTTGTTCTTCCTCGTGTTCATCTGAGATCTCCTTGATGTGCTCGCTGCAATTGCTCAGGTTCGGTCCTGACGCGACCGCGCGCATTGAACTTCCCGGTCGAAGCCGGACGGCATCGGCCTGATCATCATTCCTGAGGGCTCAGCGTTCCGCGCTGGGCCTGTCTTGGCGCTTCACATCACCAGTGGTGCCAACGATGGTGATGGAAGTGCCGCCGCGGGAACGGTCCGCCGTAATAGGCGTAGGCCGGACGCACGACGCGGCGATAGCCGTACCCGTAATAGGCGGGGGCATAACCAGTGCTGTAGTAGGTCGTGGTGTAGCCGCCCCAGGGATATGGTTCGTAGCCGCCGTAATACGCCGGTGCGTAGCCGCCGCCGTAATAGCCGTAACCCGGGCCATAGTAGCCGTAACCCGGCCCATACGCGTAAGCGGAAGAGGCCAGGCCGCCGATCACGGCGCCTGCGATCAATCCACCTGCCAGAGCCGGACCGAAGCCGCCACGCCAGCGGGCTTCCGCGGGCGTTGGTGCTGCCACCGCGCTCAGGCCGAGCGTGCCGACGGTTGCCAGAACTAGCGCGGTCTTCATGTGCTGTCCTCCTCGTTGGTGTTGTGATGCCGTGCCAACATCAAGGACGGGCAAAAGTTGCAAACGTGCAATCAGGAGAGGCAAAGAGTCATGAAGATAAATGCGCGTTCATCTCGATGGTCTCGCGTCTCCTGATGGCGGTCGCTTCAGGGCTGATCGCGTCGGTTGAAGGGATCGATCAGCCACGCTGTTCCGCGGACATTTCTTGATCGCGTCGCGCCGTTTGTTCCCGAGGCTGCGGCGGTTTGGCACATACGTAGCCGCCCTAGTCCGACGCCAACCCCGTCCTTCGCCGCAGATCCGTGATGGCGCGTAAGAAGCTGTCGGCCGGCGTCGTTTCCGGATCGATCAGCCGGTGCAGGCGAAAGCCGTCTTCCAGCGCCAGCACGACGGACGCCATCCAGGGCGGGTTCAGAGTGCCGCCCTTCGCGTTGCCCTTCAATGTCGCCTCGACGATGTCGGCGACCAGCTTGCGCCGCGCGCGCAGGCGTTTGGCAAGTTCGGGCCGGCGCTTCTCGGCGCGCGCGACGTAGAGGATCATCTCCATGTGGAGGAGGGGCGCGCGGCCGAGCGGGTCCTGCTTGCTGCGGTCCATTGTCTTCAGTGCCGCGATGAAATCGTCGAGATTGTCGTGCTGGGCGAGGATGTCCATGTTGCGGCGGATCGACTGCTCGACATGGTCCTCGAGCATGGCGATGATCAGCTCGTCCTTGCTCTTGAAGTTGGAATAGAACGCGCCGCGGGTGAAACCCGCCGCTGCCGCGATCGCCTCGATGCTGGCGCCGCCGATGCCGTCCTCCTCGAACACGCGCGCGGCCGCCTCGAACAACTTGTCGCGCGTGTCGTCCCTGGTCGGCCTGGTTCTCACCCTTGACATCGGCGCAGCTTAGGGCAGAATGCAACTCGATACAACAATGTATCGAGTTGATAAATAACAGGGATGGGTTACGCCGGGCAGGGGCTGCCTTGCGTATGCGTGTCATGCGGCAACCGATTGAGGTCACCATGAACGAGCAAGTGCAACCCGCCGGCGGTGATCCGCTGTTCAATCCGCTGTCGCCGGATTTCATCCGCGATCCCTATCCACATTACGACCGGCTGCGCGCGATCGATCCGATCCACGTGACGCCGTTCGGCCAGTTCGTCGCCAGCCGCCACGCCGATGTCAGCCTCGTGATGCGCGACAAGCGCTTCGGCAAGGATTTCGTCGAGCGCTCCAAGCGCCGCTACAGCGAAAAGATCATGGACGAGCCGGTGTTCCGCAGCATGAGCCACTGGATGCTGCAGTCTGATCCTCCGGATCACACCCGCCTGCGCGGCCTCGTCGTAAAGGCTTTCACGGCGCGCCGGGTCGAGGACATGCGGCCGCGCATCCAGGAGATCGTCGACCAGGCCATCGATGCCGTGATCGCGCGCGGCCACATGGACCTGATCGAGGATTTCGCCTTCCGCCTGCCCGTCACCATCATCTGCGACATGCTCGGCATCCCCGAGGACCATCGCGAGGTCTTCTACAAGAGCTCGCGCGACGGCGGCCGGCTGCTCGACCCCGTGCCGCTCTCGCCGGAGGAGATCGCCAAGGGCAACGCCGGCAACATGATGGCGCAGATGTATTTCCAGCAGCTGTTCGAGCTCCGCCGCAAAAATCCCGGCGACGACCTGATCACGCAGCTGGTGCAAGCCGAGGAGGACGGCAACAAGCTCACCAATGAGGAGCTGACCGCCAACATCATCCTGCTGTTCGGCGCCGGTCACGAGACCACCGTCAATCTGATCGGCAACGGCCTTCTGGCGCTCCACCGCAATCCGGACCAGCTGGCGCTGCTGAAGGCGCGGCCGGAGCTGATGGTGGGCGCGATCGAGGAATTTTTGCGCTACGATTCCTCCGTGCAGATGACCGGGCGTGTCACGCTTGAGGACATCGAGGATCTCGGCGGCAGGCAGATCCCCAAGGGCGAGACGGTGCTCTGCCTGCTCGGCTCGGCCAACCGCGATCCCGCCGTTTACCCTGATCGCCCGGACCGGCTCGACGTCACCAGGCAGAACGTCAAGCCGCTGTCGTTCGGCGGCGGCATCCATTTCTGCCTGGGGGCTCAGCTGGCGCGCATCGAGGCCGAGATCGCCATCGCCACGCTGCTCCGGCGGTTGCCTGACTTGCGCATCGACGACGTCGAGAACCCCAAATGGCGGTCGACCTTCGTGCTGCGCGGCCTGACGCAGCTCCCCGCGAGCTGGTGAGGCCCCACCGTTAACCTCCGCGCGCAACAGTCGCTGTGACTTCGCCACACTTCCCTCTATATAAGGGGCTGTTCCGGCGCGCCTGAAGCCTCAAGGCCAAGGTTTGCAGGGGTCAAGGTTTGGCCCGGGTGCCGGTTTGGCCGAGGGGAGACCCGTGCAGACGACGCTGCTCGGATTGGCGATTGCCTTCATCTTAGCGCTGCTCGCCGCGCTGATCGGGCCTTACTTCATCGACTGGAACCAGTTCAGGCCCCAGTTCGAGGCGGAGGCCGGCCGGATCATCGGCGTGCCGGTACGGGTGGCGGGCGAACTGGACGCGCGGCTGCTGCCGGCGCCGACCCTGCGGCTGCGTTCCGTGACCTTCGGCGGCAACAACGATCTCGGCCGGCTGCGGGCCGACAAGCTCGACGTCGAGTTCAGCCTGGGTTCTCTCATGCGCGGCGAATGGCGCGCCACCGAGCTGAGCGTGGGCGGCATGGCGGTCGATCTCGGCCTCGATGCGCGCGGCCGGGTCGATTTACCGTCGACCGCGAGCGGCAGTTTCAACCTGGGCTCGCTCGCCATCGAGCGGGTGAACCTCACCGGCCGCATCGCGCTGCATGATGCCGCCAGCCGTTCGACGCTGGAGCTGACCGACATCGCATTCTCCGGCGACGTCCGCTCGCTCGCCGGTTCGGTGCGAGGCGACGGCAGTTTCAAGGTGTCAGGCACGCGCTATCCGTTCCGCGTCTCCTCCGGCCCGAGCGCCGACGGCAGCGCCACGCGCCTGCATCTCAACGTCGATCCCGGCGAGCGCGCGATCCTGGCCGATCTCGAAGGCGTGCTCGCCTTCGACAACCGCCTGCCGAAATTCGACGGCGCATTGACGCTCGCGGTGCCTTCGGCAAAGAAGCCGGGCGAGGCGGGGCCGACGCCGTGGAAGCTCACCGCAAAACTCAAGGCCGACCCGGCCGGTGCCAAGTTCGACCAGATCGATGCGAGCATCGGCACTGATGACAACGCGTTGAAAGTCGGCGGCGTCGGCGACCTCAGGTTCGGTGCTTCACCGCTGCTGCGCGCGGTGCTGTCGGCCCGCCAGATCGATGCCGACAGGCTGGCGGCCAAAAACGATTCCGAGCCGCTGCGCATCCTGCCGGCGCTGCGCGCAGGCCTCGCCGCGATCCCGCAGGCACCGATCCCGGCGCAGATCGAGTTCAACTCCGACCAGATCATGCTCGGTGGCCGGCCGCTCCAGAACATCGCGGCGGAGCTTGCGACCGACGGCCGTTCCTGGACCTTCCGGCGGCTCGAGCTGCGCGCGCCCGGCACGACGCAGCTCTCGCTCAACGGCGCAACGCCCGGCGCCGACAGTTTCAGCGGCCGCCTCAACGTCGAATCCTCCGACCCCGATACGCTGGTGGCCTGGCTCCAGGGCCGCAGCGAGATCAACCGCCGCAGCACCCGGCCGCTGCGCCTTGCCGGCGACGTGACCATCGCCGCCAACCATCTCGCCATCGACCGCCTGAAGGCGGACATCGAAGGCGGCGCCATCGAGGGACGGATTGCCTTCGTCCAGAGCGGCGCGAGCAAGGGCTCGCGGATCGATGCCGAGCTGAAGGCCGACCGGCTCGATCTCGACGCTGCCGCGAGCTTTGTCCGCGCGCTCGCAGGGCCGCAAGGTGAATGGCCGGAGGAGGCAAGGCTCTCGCTCGATGTCGGCCGCGCCATCTCCGCCGGCCAGGAGTTGCGACCGTTCGCGGCGAAGCTCGGTTACGGGCCGAATTCGCTGTCGCTGGAGCAGTTGCGGTTCGGCCAGACCAGCGACGTGACCACGGAAGCGAGCGGCAGCTTCGACCGCACCAGGGCCACCGGCAAGCTCGCGCTGAAATCCTCAGGCAGCTCACTGCACGAGCTCACCGCACTGATCGAGCCGTTTGCGCCGTCGGTGCGTGCGCGCTTCGATGCCCTCCCGTCACTGCCGGGCGCAACCCGCCTGAAGCTCGACCTCAGCCTTGACAAGAACGCCGAGCATGCCGATCGCAGCGACGCCCGCGCCGTGCTCGATCTCGACGCGCCGCAGCTCAAGGTGACCGCGACGCTGGCCGCGCAGACGCCGGTAGCGGCCGTCAACGGCATCGATCTCGACAAATTGCAGAGCAGCGAGTTCACGCTGGAGTCGAAAGTCTCGACACCGCAGGCCAGTGCATTGCTGGCCCTGCTCGGGCTCGATCGCGTGGTCGCCGCAGGCGAGGGCGCGTCGCAGTTCGAAGGCAAGCTCAGCGGTGCCTGGCGGCGGCCGCTGCAATTGAACGCGAAGATCAGCGGTGGCGGGCTGGATGCGGATGCGCAAGGGACCGTCGAGCTGTCGGAGCCAAAAGCCAGCGTGAATCTGCGGGTGCGCAACGTCAACCTCGCGCCGCTGTTCGGGACTGGCACGGCCGACAAGTCGGTGCAGGGCGTCAGCCTGTCCTCGCGCCTCACACTGGCAGGCAACCGCCTGACCTTCAACGATCTCGACGGCAGCGCAGGCAGCTCGCATCTGCGCGGGCGTCTCGCGGTCACGCTCGATCCGGAGAAGAGCGTCGACGGCGAGATGGGCCTCGATACGCTCGACCTTGGGCCTGCGCTCGCGATGGCGATCGGCGCGGCGGGACGCGATGCGGGCGAGCCGCTGAGTGCGGGGCTGCTCGGTGGCTGGCGCGGCCGCATCGCCTTCCAGGCGCTGCGCGGCATGATGCCCGGCGGCATCGAGTTGCGCCCGTTCGGCGGCACGATCCGCAGCGATGGCCAGTCGCTCGCGCTCGATGGCCTCAAGGGTGGCGTTGGCGGCGGCGAGATATCAGCGAGCTTCGACGCGCGCAATGGCGCCAATGGCCTGGCGCTGAACGCGCGCATCGAGCTCAGCAATGTCGATGCGACCGTGCTGCGCTACCGCGACCTCGCGCTGCCGAAGGGGCGTGCCTCGGTGCAGATGGCGCTGACCAGCCAGGGCCGCAGCGTCGCGGCGCTCACCGGCGCGCTCGCCGGCAACGGCACCGTGACGCTCGAATCCGCCGAGATCAGCGGCCTCAATCCGCGCGCCTTCGAGATCGCCATCCGCGCCAGTGACGGCGGCCAGGTCAGCGACGACAACCGCCTGCGGCAGCTGGTCGAGCCCGCGCTCTCGGCAGGCCCCATCGCGGTCGCCTCGGCGCAGATCCCGTTCACGATCCGCGACGGACGGCTGCGGGTCGGCGCGACGCCGCTGGAGGCGAAGAATGCCCGCGCCATCGTCTCCGGCGGCTACGACATTCCCGCCGATCAGGCCGACATCCGCGCCAGCCTGACGCCGATTATGACCGGGCTCTCCGGCGCGCCGCCCGAGATCCAGCTGTTCGCGGCAGGTCCGCCCGACAGATTGAGCCGCACCGTTGACCTGGCGCCGCTGTCGTCATGGCTCGCGGTGCGCACGATCGACCGCGAGACGCGCCGGCTCGATGCGATCGAGCGCGGCGAGCCGCCGCCGGCCACCGCCGCTCTGCCGACGCTGGTGTCGCCGGAGGTGGCGCCCGAGCCGGCGCCGATCAATGTGCCGCTGCCGGGCCAGGATCCGCGCCGCGCGCAGCCAAAGGCGAAGGCTGCGCCGACGCCGAAGGCGCCGCAGGCCGCGCCCGCCGCGCCAAGTCCAGCACTGACAAGTCCTGCACTGACGAGCCCTCCACTTACAAGTGCTCCACTCGCGAGCCAGCAGGTCGCGCCCTTGCCGCCGCCGATCGAGGTGCGGCCGGCGCCCGGCCCTGCGCCCGCAAAACCCAAGCCGAAGCCGCCGCTGGTGCTGACGCCGCAGAATCCGTGAGCGGATTGGTCTGCGCGAATTGAGAGCCGCGCGGGAGAGGGGGCGCACGTCCCGCGCAGCCCCTTGCCCGCCGGTTAACCCATTCTCTCGCATTTGAATGAATTTTAGTCGGCAAAACTGATTTGCCGATTTTACCGAATTCTCGCGTTTCATCTCTAGCGTTGGATCCCAGAGGAATTCGGCGTCGCGCCAGATGAGGCGCAACGGTTCGCCAAAGAACGACCAAGAACTGGGGTATCGAGATGAACGGGGCGAAATCGCTTCTGCAGGATCTGGACGACGCAATCGCGCGCGGCACCGACGAAAGCCGGGCACGCGCCTTGTGGCACGCGACCGATCTTCTGATCACCGGCCGCTATGTCGACGACGAGATCAGCATGTTCGGCGAGGTGATCGGCCGGCTCGCCGACGAGATCGAGGTCGCCGCCCGCGTGCAGCTCTCCGAATTGATGTCGGCCTGCGACCACGCTCCGCTCAACGTCATCGAGAAGCTCGCTTTCGACGACGCGATCGAGGTCGCCGGCCCCGTGCTGCGCGATTCCACGCGGATCGACGAGAAGGTTCTGGTCGAGAGCGCCATGACCAAGGGCCAGGCGCATCTGCTCGCGATCTCGCAGCGCCAGTCGATCGGCGAGGCCGTGACTGATGTGCTGGTCAAGCGCGGCAACCAGGAGGTCGTGACCTCGGTTGCGAAGAACGAGGGCGCGCGCTTCTCCGGCTCCGGCCTGTTGCACATGGTCCGCCGCGCCGAGGGCGACTCGATCCTTGCCGAGCAGCTTGGCCTCCGCAAGGACGTGCCGCGTCACATCTTCCAGCAGCTGATCGCCAAGGCGTCGGAAGACGTCCGCCGCCGCCTCGAGACCGAGCGCCCCGAGATGATGGCGCAGATCCAGAGCTCGGTGACCGAGGTCACCGGCGATCTGCAATCCAAGTTCGGCCCGTCCTCGCGCAGCTATTTCGTCGCCAAGCGCGTGGTGACGACGCAGTACCGCCAGGGCAATCTCAACCAGGATTCGATCTCGAACTATGCCCGGCAGCACCGCTTCGACGAGGTGCAGATCGGCCTGTCGCTGCTGTCGGCGCTGCCGGTCGACGTCATCGAACGCGCGCTGATGGACCGCAACCGCGAGATGATCCTGGTGCTGTGCAAGGCGCTCGATTTCTCCTGGGACACGACCATGTCGCTGCTCTTCCTCGGCGCCAAGGATCATCTGATCACGGCCCGCGACCTCCAGGACAACGAGCGCGAGTTCGGCCGGCTCAAGATCGAGACCTCGCGCAGCATCCTGAAGTTCTACCAGTCGCGCAAGAACAGCGCGGGTGCCGATTCCGCCTCGGGCCGTCAGCCCGAGCTCCAGGTTCACTGAACAGGTTCACTGAGCAGGAATTCGAGAGGGGAGTATTGCAGATGTTGCCTCAATTCGGCACCGCAGTTCGCAAGAATAAGAACCTCAACAATGCTGTCGCCACCGATCTCGGCGGCGGAGCGCCCGACAAGGCCTCGGTGGACGCCGCATGGCTCGTGCTCGAAGCCGCCAACGACCTCGGCGACCACGCCGCGATCGAGGCCTGCCGGCGCGTCATCGATGCCGAGCTGAACGGCACGGCGGCCCGCAGCTCGGATGTCGATCTCGTCGTGGGGTATTTCAGGTAAGCTGCTGCAGCCCGGATGGAGCTGGCGGACCCGTGCTGCTTCCACACCGTCATTGCGAGCGCAGCGAAGCAATCCAGACTGTCTCCGCGGAAAGATCCTGGATTGCTTCGCTTCGCTCGCAATGACCGAGTACGGCGGAGGCCGGCACGTCGTGGATCGCGCCCGGATTTCGTTAGCTCGCCGTGGGGTGTGAGAGTCGGCATTTCCGCAAGGCACCCCTTCGATCCCGAATGGGCATGCGTCGAGCTTGCGCAGTCGAAAGCATGATATCGTACCACCTGGGATAGCACTCGCTAATCCCTGGATTTGGGAGAGATAGTCATGAAGACCTTCGCGTTTCTCGTCGTCGGGCTCGCTGTCGCAACCCTATCGATGCCGGCAGCCAATGCTCAATACAAGTGTTCCTGGAGCGGCGGCACGATTTCCTCCGTCCCGTGTGCCAAGCGTTATGCCGTCAACTACGAAGCGTGCCGAAAATACGTCATCGAGCATGGCTCGACCTCGGCCGACGCCATGTGGTGGTGTACGAGCCAGGGTTATACGAAGTAGCGACACAAGCGATTTGATAGACCGCGCAAAGTGATCTGACGTCGGCCAAGAGGCCGCCGTGCTGGGCGGCGTCTTCGTTGCGTCCAACGCAAAATACAAAGAGTGCAAAACACAAAAAGGCCCCGCCGAAGCGGGGCCTCCTTGTTCGATCGTGCTGGCTCGCATCAATCGTCCCAGTGATGATAACGACGGATCACGACACCGCGGTCGTAGTCGCGGTCGTGATGGTACCAGCCACGGTGCCAGCCGTGGTCATGCTCGTAGATGCGCGCGCGGGGGCCGTCATAATAGCCCCTGTCGCCGCCGACATAGACTCCGAAGCCGGCCGCGTTGGCGATTGTGGGCGTACCGATTACAAGCGTCGCTAGCGCTGCAAGAGCGTAAGTCAGCTTCTTCATCTGTTCCTCCTTGGCTTGCGTCCGTCGCGAGTCAACGACCGCCACCATCGCCTGTTGCAGGAACGGGCAAGAAACTTTCTTGAATGGCTGTTCAGGTCGGTTGCATCCGAGTGCTTCGTCGAAGCTCCCGACGGAACCGCGCCAGGGCGAGTCCCTCTGTTCCGGGTGGACCTGATGACACGAGGCTTTGAACGCCCTGTCGCATATAAGGCAGAATGCTGAGTGAGCGGTTATGCCTTCCACTCTGTCGCCTTGCGTAAAACGTTCCATTGTCGTTCACCGCGATGTGGCGACGGCTACAACTCTCGAACGACAGGTGCCTAATGAATGAACGTAGCGACGGTCAGGCAGGCGCTCGGCAAGCCGGGTTTGCCGGTGTCACGCGCAAGGTTCTCGAACGTCTTCCGCTGCCCGGCAAGCAGCAGGAGCTCATGGTCGTCGAGGTCACCTATCCGCCGGGCGGCGTCGCGCCGCTTCACCGGCATCCCGTTGCGGGCGCGATCTACATCGTCGAAGGTGTTGCCGAATCCGCCTATGGCAGCGATGAGCCGCGACAATACCGGGCGGGCGAGACCTTGCAGGATCGGGCCGATGTTCCGCACACCCACTTTCGCAATTGCGACCCGGACCGTCCGCTCCGCTTCCTGACCATCTATGTGCTCGAACCCGGGCGCTCCTACACGATGGAGCCGTGAGCCATACGCGCCACAGCCTGCTGTCACGGACACGCGCATCGCACGCAGTCCGTAGGATGGGTAGAGCTCTTGCGAAACCCATCATTGTTTCCGAGCGTGTCGAAGCGCGATGGGTTTCGCAAGAGCTCTACCCATCCTACGAGGAGTCTGTCGGTGCTGAAGTGATCCATGGAAACAGTTCGTCGCTTTGGAGCTGGTCGCGATCTTGATGATGCCATCGTGCCCCTGTTCTGCCCGGCGGGTCAACCGACGCCCAGTTCGTATCCCGGTGCGTCCAGCGCTCGGATGAAAGGGGTCGAGCGGCAGCTTGATCTGAATCAAGCACGCGGATGACGGCTACACCACAACGCGACTTCAGGGACTGGTGATCTGTTGGTGTGCGCAATGATTCCAACCTGGTACGTCACCTTCGAAGTGCGACAGCGAGGCGTTCTGCCGAGACAACGAAGTCCGCGTGAGACGAAGACCTTTGCGACCGAGCATGAGGCGAGGCTGTTTGCGCGCGCCAGGCGTGAGGAGGGACTCTCCGTCTTTGCAGGCACGATCAACCCCCACCTTCCGAAGCGGCTGATCCCGTCCTCCGGCATCGACGCGTGGCTTGCCGACGAACAGGACGGCGCCGCGGCGCCCGGTGCTTCAAGTGACGACTAAGCACTTTCTCGTGCATAGCCGTCACGCTTGAGTGTTGCCATTTTGGTACGGGTTGAAACTCCCCTCGCGCATAGACTCCAGGATGTTTGCAGCACTTATGCACGCCAGCCGGCATAGGAGCTCGCTTCTGACGAAGAAATTTGAGCAAAGGGGACGAGACAATGAAGAAGCTTTCGATCGCTGCGATCGGTTTCGCGGCACTGAGCATGGCGGCTCCGGCCATGGCGGCCGATATGGCTGTGAAGGCAGCGCCGCCGCCGGCGCCGGTGGTGGCGGTCTACAACTGGACCGGGTTCTATATTGGCGCCAACGGAGGTTATGGGTGGAGCCACGGCTGTGCGGATCTGATAACGCCCGCAGGCGCCGTCGCAAGTGGCTGCGCCGATCGCTCCGGAGGCCTCGCCGGCGGACAGATCGGGTATCGCTGGCAGACCAATCAGTTCGTGCTCGGCCTGGAAGCGCAGGGCGATTGGGCCGAGATCAAGAACACCCGCGTCAGCCTGGTCGATCCGTTGATCTCGACCACGGGCAAGATCGATGCGATCGGGCTGTTCACGGCCCAGCTCGGCTGGGCATGGAACGCTTCGCTGCTCTACGTGAAGGGCGGCGCCGCGGTGACGCGCAATCGCTTTGACATCTTCAACAACGTCACCGGCGTCGGCCTCGCTTCGGTAGGTCACACGCGCTGGGGCGGTGCGCTGGGTGTTGGCTGGGAGTATGGCTTCACCCCGAACTGGTCGGTCGGCGTCGAATACGATCATCTCTGGATGGGGCGCGACAACACCTCCTTCGCGGGCGTGGTCACGCCCGGTGGGTTCATCCTCACGGGCAGCGGGGTCACCCAGGACGTCGACATGGTCACGGTTCGGGTGAACTACCGCTTCGGCGGTTACGGTGCGCCGGTCACGGCGCGCTATTGAACCTAAATCTCTCCAGTGAACTCAGGCCCCGGCATCGACCGGGGCCTTTTTCATGGGGCAAGGACAACGCGAGGATGTCCGGTATTAGCTCCTGCGATCGCGCGCTCCTCAATAGCAGGGCGGGTAGGGGTAATATCCACAAGCCCGGCGATAGCCATAGGCACCATAAGCCCCATAGGCTGCAGCTCCGGCCGCTGCTGCACCATAGTAGGCGCGTCGATGGACCCTGCGATTGACACCTGCAACGCTTCCGGGCGTAAGGGGACGCCCGACGCGGGCCTCGGCTGTGTCAGTGGACACGGTCAACGCGTCCACCGGCGAGTAGCGGAACGACAGGGGCGTTACCGTGAACAGCGCGGCGACTACGAACAGTCCAAGCAGCTTGGCATGTCTGGTCATGTATTCTCTCCCTTTGCAGGACGACGAGAAAACGTGACATGCCGATGAGCCCTACCATTGACCGAAATCAAAGGTCGCACTTCCGGGGTGGAGCGCAAGCAACGCGCCGTGGTGACGCTCTTGGCAGAATGCGCCATCTATCGGGCAGGCGGTACCTCGCCACGCTCCGCATGACCGAACGCCTTCGCCCAATCGCATGATCCGCGCTTCACGAGATCAAGCGTGTGCAGCGTCGATGATTTTCGGGATGGTGCCATCATGCCAGTGTTTTGCCCGACGGCGCAACCGGCGTAGTCCGTAGCCCGGATGGAGCGCAGCGCAATCCGGGTCCGGTGATGCTCTTCGGCGAGATTCCCGAATTTCGCTGCGCTCCATCCGGGCTACGGAATCGCACCCGCGCAACCCATTGATTTCACAGCCCCTGCCTACTGTGCATGGGGTTGTTTTCGCAGTTTTAGTTTTGAGAGGGGCTATCCCGCGCCGAGTGCGACGGCGACGTTGTACGTCACGAGGCTCGCCGCATAGGCCAGCACCAGCATGTAGGTGAAGGTGACGGCCATCCATCCCCAGCTTCCGGTCTCGCGCCGGATCACGGCCAGCGTCGAGGCGCATTGGGGCGCGAAGATGTACCAGGCCAGCATCGACAGCGCAGTGGCGAGCGACCATTTCGTCGCCAGCACCTGGCCGATCTGCTCGGCCGCTTCCTTGCCGCCTTCGATGGCGTAGACGGTGCCGAGCGCTGCGACCGCGACCTCGCGGGCGGCCATGCCGGGGATCAGCGCCACCGCGATCTGCCAGTTGAAGCCGACAGGGGCGAGCAGGGGCTCGAGCGCCTTGCCGATCATCGCGGCGAGGCTGAAGTCGATGGCGGGCTCGGTGCTGCCTGCCGGCGGCTGCGGGAACGAGGCCAGGAACCAGATCAGCACCATCATCGAGAAGATCGTCGTGCCCGCGCGCTGCAGGAACATCTTTGCGCGGGTGTAGATGCCGATCGCGATCGATTTCAGCCTGGGCATCTTGTAGTCCGGCAGCTCCAGCATGAACGGCGCCGGCGCATAGTCGCGGATCATGAAGAACTTGATCACGAACGAGACGGCGAGCGCGCTGACGATGCCGGTGGTGTAGAGGCCGAACATCACGAGGCCCTGCAGGTTGATGAAGCCCCAGACGTCCTTTGCCGGAATGAAGGCGGAGATGATCAGCGTGTAGACCGGAATGCGCGCCGAGCAGGTCATCAGCGGCGCGATCAGGATCGTGGTCAGCCGGTCGCGCTTGTTGTCGATCACGCGCGTCGCCATGATGCCGGGAATGGCGCAGGCAAAGCTCGACAGCAGTGGAATGAAGGCGCGGCCGTGCAGGCCGGCGCCGCCCATGATGCGGTCCATCAGGAACGCGGCGCGCGCCATGTAGCCGAAATCTTCCAAGAGCAGGATGAACAGGAAGATGAGGATGATCTGCGGCAGGAACACGATGACGCTGCCGACGCCGGAGATCACGCCGTCCTGAAGGAAGCTCTGGAGCAGGCCGTCGGGAAGGGTGGCTTTCACGAGCTCGCCGAGCGCGTCGAACCCTGACTTGAGCAGATCCATCGCCGGCTGCGCCCAGGCGAACACCGCCTGGAACATCACGAACAGGATCAGCGCCAGCACGATGAGCCCGCCGACCGGATGTAGCACGACGGCATCGATCCGCGCGGTCCAGGTGTCGGGCCTGGCAGGCAGGCTGACGCAGTCGGCGATGATGCGGTCGGCTTCGCGTTGGGTGGCGCGCAGCTCGGAGACGCTGAGCGCACGCCAGCTGTTCTCCTGCGGCTCGCTGGCGAGCTTGGCCGAGATCTCGTCGGTCAGCGCCAGCAGGTCGGCCGTGCCGCCCTTGCGCACCGCGATCGAGGTCACCACGGGCACGCCGAGCTCCTTGGCGAGCCGCTCGACGTCGACCGTGATGCCGCGGCGGGACGCGATGTCGAACATGTTGAGGACGAGGATCATCGGCCGCCCGGTGCGCTTCAGTTCGAGCAGCAGGCGGATGGTCAGGCGCAGATTGGTGGAATCGGCGACGCACAGCACGAGATCGGGCACGATCTCGCCGGAGGCCTTGCCGAGCACGAAGTCGCGGGTGATCTCCTCGTCCGGGCTGCGGCCGCGCAGCGAATAGGTGCCGGGCAGGTCGACCACGGAGACCTGGCGGCCGAGCGGGGTGACGAAGAAGCCCTCCTTGCGCTCGACGGTGACGCCCGGATAGTTCGCGACCTTCTGCCGGCTGCCGGTCAGGGCATTGAACAGCGAGGTCTTGCCGCTGTTGGGCGTGCCGACCAGGGCGAGATGCAGCAGGGGTGCTTCCATGGGATCAAAGGCCTGGGGCAGTTATCCGGTCGCTGACTAGGCGACGATGATGGCCATGGCTTCGCGCCGGCGGACCGCGATCGTGATGCTGTCGACCCTGACCGCGATCGGGTCGCGCCCGACCAGCCCCTCGTGCAGGACCTCGACCCGGGCGCCCTCGACGAAGCCAAGCTCGATCAGGCGGCTTTCGAGCTCGATGTCCGAAAGCGCAGAGCCCGTATCCTTGGTGGAAAGGTGCTGGATGACGCCGGTATAGCCGCGCAGGGCCAGACCCAGCGGCATATGCGGGCGCGTATCATCATGGTCGGTCATGCCCTGTATTTTCAACGCAGGGCATTGAGGTCAAGCGCACTCGGCGGCCGAAACTGCACCTTAGAGTGATTTTAAAGTGCAGACGCCGGAGTCGCGCCGGAAACACGCCCCGGCGGCTATTGCGCCGGGACCTTGTCCGGCTGGGCGGCCATGGCCCGGCTCTTGAAGTAGTCGAGCACGAACAGGCGGATCGCCGAGGACAGATTGCCCTGCTGGCGGTTGCCGTCGATCTCGCCGACGAGCTCGGACAGCGTCATGTTACGCAGGCCCGAGATCTCCTTCATGCCGTTCCAGAACGCTTCTTCCAGGCTGACGCTGGTCTTGTGGCCGGCGACGACGATCGATCGCTTCACGACGGGCGACTTCATGGCTGCTCCTCGCGATCGATCTGATGCTGGTCCAGGTGCGCCTTCGCCTTGTCCGCGCGCGTCTCCTCCGCCGACCGCTCCGCCTTGGTGCGGCCGAACTTCGTCCGGTTGGCGTCCGCCTGCTTCGCCGAGGCTTCCCGCTCGGCGCGTTTCCTGAAACGATTCAGGTTGATGACGTTCCCCATGCCGCGTCTCCATCACCCGATCCTCGGCAGGCAGGATGAAATATTCAGGGGGCGGCATTGCGCCCCAAAAGACTTGATGGTCATTCGCTCGTCCTCGTCAATCGGCCCTTCGGGCCATCAAACGATGAATTTCGCCCCGTCAGGGCGGTGGGGCTTGCGTAACACGCCGCCCCCCCGGAACATTGACGGTAATCAAGTCCCGCCCCCAAAACCGCATATTTCTGAGCGTCCAGCGTCCGTATGATTACGGATGACTATCGGAATTCGGAAATCTAGCCCGGGCTGGTCATCTTCTCGGGGCGCACCAGGCGGTCGAATTCGTCGGCCGAGACGAACCCGAGCCGCAGCGCCTCCTCCTTCAGCGTGGTGCCGTTGGCATGGGCGGTTTTGGCCACCTTGGCGGCGTTGTCGTAGCCGATCTTGGGGGCCAGCGCCGTCACCAGCATCAGCGAGCGCTCCATCAGCTCCCTGATGCGCTTTTCGTCGGCGCGGATGCCGCTGGCGCAATGCTCGGTGAAGGAGCGCGCGGCATCCGCCATCAGGCGGATCGAGTGCAGCATGTTGTAGGCCAGCACCGGCTTGTAGACGTTGAGCTCGAAATGGCCCTGGCTGCCGGCGACCGTGATCGCGGTGTGGTTGCCGAACACCTGGCAGCACACCATGGTCATCGCCTCGCACTGCGTCGGATTGACCTTGCCCGGCATGATCGAGGAGCCCGGCTCGTTCTCCGGCAGGATCAGCTCGCCGAGCCCCGAGCGCGGACCCGATCCGAGCAGGCGGATGTCGTTGGCGATCTTGAACAGGCCGGTCGCGACCGAGTTGATGGCGCCGTGCGCCAGCACATAAGCATCGTTCGAGGCCAGCGCCTCGAATTTGTTGGCGGCGCTGGTGAAGGGCAGCTTCGTGATCCCGGCGACATGCTTTGCGAACAGCTTTGCAAAGCGCGGCTTCGAATTGAGGCCGGTGCCGACCGCGGTGCCACCCTGCGCCAGCGGGTAGAGATCCTTCACCGCGACCTTGAGCCGCGCGATGCCGCTCTCGACCTGCGCGGCATAGCCGGAGAATTCCTGGCCGAGCGTCAGCGGCGTCGCATCCTGAGTGTGGGTGCGGCCGATCTTCACGATCTTGGAAAATTCCTTCTCCTTCTTGCGCAGCGCGCGGAGCAACTCGCCGAGGGCGGGAACGAGATCGACGTTGATTCGGCTTGCCGCCGCAATATGCATCGCGGTCGGGAAGGAGTCGTTCGACGACTGGCTCATGTTGACGTGGTCGTTGGGATGCACCGGCTTCTTGGCGCCGAGCTCGCCGCCGAGCAGCTCATTGGCGCGGTTGGCGATCACCTCGTTGAGGTTCATGTTGCTCTGCGTGCCCGAGCCAGTCTGCCACACGACAAGCGGGAAATGGTCGTCCAGTCTGCCCTCGATCACCTCGCGCGCGGCGCGGATGATGGCATTGGCGCGGCGCTGGTCGAGCAGGCCGAGCTCGAGGTTGGACTGCGCGGCAGCGAGCTTGACCATGCCGAGCGCATGCACGAGCGAGATCGGCATGCGGTCGGTGCCGATGCGGAAATTCTGCCGCGACCGCTCGGTCTGCGCCCCCCAATAGCGATCGGCGGGCACTTCGATGGGACCGAAGCTGTCGGTCTCGATGCGAGTTGCGGGGCGGGCGGTCTTCGAGCGGGCAGCTTTGGCCATGAGCACATCCATTCTGCCGCGCGAAACGCCGTGCGGCCTCTTCATGCGCTCTTCTATACAGGCAGTTTGACCGGGCGCGATGGCTCCGCGCGACAGCCTAGATCATTTCTTGCGGAAACGATCGAGCCGCACGACCTCGGCTCCGCCCTGGTTCGGCGGGGTCGGCTCTTCGGCGGTCTCCGCCTTCTCGGCGGCGGGCGCCGGCACGGCGACAGCCGACGGGGCAGGCGCTGCCGGCAAATTCTCCGGCGCCACCTCGGCGACGTCGGACGTATCGAACTGGAGGCCGAATTTCACGGACGGATCGAGGAAGCTCTTGATGGCGCTGAACGGCACCACCAGCCGCTCCGGAATGCCGCCGAAGGACAGGCCGACCTCGAAGCGGTCTTCGAGCACGGTCAGGTCCCAGAACTGGTGCTGGAGGATGATCGTCATCTCTTCCGGATATTGCGCCAGCAGCCGCGACGACAGTTTCACGCCCTCGGCCTTCGATACGAAGGTGATGAAGAAATGGTGCTCGCCCGGCAAGCCATGGGATGCGGCGTCGGTCAGCACCTTCCGCAGCACGCCGCGCAGTGCGTCGCGGGCCAGCACATCGTATCGGATATGATCGGTCGCCATGGTGGTCCTGTTGCATCCCCCAAGCCGGACCCTGCCGGTCCGACTCGCCAAGCCGCGATAGTACCGCGCCTGATGGGTCAGCAGGAGTCCCCGCCGGGAAGAAATGAAATGTAAGTGGAGGCTTCTGTTGCCAGGTGCCTCCGAACCCCGCCTAGCGGAGCTTAACCCGCTAGGACTTTAAAGTGGTCTTTCAAACTGCGTTACGCAGCCTGAGCAACCGGAGCAAAGTTGTCGTTGGCAACTATTGCAGTAGCCCGATAACGGCGGAACAATACCGGGAAAAAGTACGCCCTTTACGCCCTCGTCGATCCTATTTCGCCCCCGCCAAAGCCCGCGTTCAGGGCCTGCCCGATGTGGGCTTTGGTGGAGGCGCCGGGTACCGCCCCCGGGTCCGAATGGTTTATTGCGACGACCGTTTATTTCCATAGCCGGCGAACCGGCACCCCCAATATAGGGGGCAAAGGTTTCAAAAAACAGAGGTTTCGAGCGGCGATGTGCGGTTCCCTTTGGATAGGTTCCGGATGGCGGCTGATCCGATCTTGGCCGCGCCGCGGCCTCGGTTCTAAGCTCCTGACATGTCCGCCGATTCAGCACCGGCCGCCCAAGAGCCGGACCATCCGACCAGCGCTGCCGCCCCGCCCAGCCTGACCGCGCTCTTCGCCGCCTTCGCCCGGATGTCGCTGGCGGGTTTCGGCGGGGTCCTGGTGTTTGCGCGGCGGGCCATCGTCGGGCAGCACCGCTGGATGACGCCGGACGAGTTCAACGAGACCTTCGCGCTCTGCCACTTCCTGCCCGGCCCCAACATCGTCAATCTGTCGATGGTCTTTGGCGCGCGGCTGCGCGGGATCGCGGGTGGCATTGCAGCCTTTGCCGGGTTGCTGCTGCCGCCGACGCTGATCATGACCGTGCTCGCGATCGCCTACGCCCGGTTCGGCGACCTCGAGGTGCTGCGTCGTATCCTCGCAGGCATCTCCTGCGCCGCGGTCGGCCTCCTGATCGCCGTGGTCTTCCGCATGATGACGCCGCTCCTGAAGCGGATGGAAGCGGTCGCGCTGATCCTGATGCTCGGCGTCTTCCTCGCCATCGGCGTGCTCCGCCTGCCGCTTCAGGCCGTGCTGCTGGTCGCGATCCCCGTGAGCATCGGCGCGACCTTCCTCCTGCGGCGGAAGGTAGCAGCGTGAACGCCGAGAGCCCGCTCTGGGCACTGATCTCGACCTTCGGCCTGATGTCGCTGTTCGCGGTCGGCGGCGCCGCCGCGGCGGTGCCCGAGATGCACCGCATCGCGGTCGACGTGCATCATTGGATGACCGACAAGCAGTTCGCCGATGCCTATGCGATCGCACAACTCTCGCCGGGTCCGAACGTACTTATCGTGACGTTAATCGGCTATGCCGTCGCCGGCATCCCCGGTGCGCTCGCGGCGACGCTGGCGATGTGCCTGCCGATCGCGCTGGTTGCCTATTATGTCAGCCGTCTCCTCAATCGGCCCAGCCAGTCGCGCTGGCCGGCCCTGATCCAGGCTGCACTGGTTCCGCTCTCGATCGGATTGATGGCGGCGAGTGCCCTGATCCTGGCCCAGTCGACCGACCGGACGATTGCTGCAGTGCTTCTGACCGCGATGGTTGCGGTGATCGCATCGATCTCGCGCATCAATCCTCTCTGGCTCTTGCTCGCCGGCGGCCTGTTGGGTTTTGCTGGCATTGTGTGATGAAAATCGCTAGGCAGTGCTGCGGCCCCGGGGATCCCTTTCCAGCCGATTTAGAACAACAGTGCTCGTGACTTACGGGTCGCGGAGGAGACATGCATGGCCGAGACGATGGGCCACTCAGCGACAGCCACCCGAAACACCAAGGTGGTGATCGGTTTCTGCCTGCTGGCGATAGCGCCACAGATCTTCGAATTCATCTGGTCGATCGGGACCATCTTCGGCTGGGGTGCCGGACGCGGCCCGGCCACCGTGCTGATCAGCCACGCTACCGCGCTGGTCGCCGGTGCTCCCGCGGCCCTGATCGGAGCGGCCGGCGGTGAGACCAAGAAGGCGTCCTCCGATGTGCTGCTGGCGCTGATCTATTCCTATCCGATCCTTGCGGTGGCGATCGTCACGCTGTTCATGACCGTCCGGTCGGCGCAGGATTATGTAGGCGGCGTCATTCTGATGGCGGTCGCGCTGTTCGCGCTGTGGGCGTCGAGCGATCTGCAGGGCATGCGCGGCTTCTCGTTCGGCGCGGGCACCGCGCCGCGGATGTTCGGCGGGCTTCTGGTCGCCCTGTCCGCCGCCATCGCCCTGACCGGCCTTCTGGCCGACGGGCCGTCGATGGCGCATTATTCCTGGCGCGGGCCGCTGTTCGTGATGGTCGCGATCCTGTTCTTCGCGCTGGCGATCCGGCCGCTCGGGCTCGTGGTCACCGCGTTCGTGAGCTTCATGATCGCGGCGACAGGGTCGCATGAGACACGCTGGTTGGAGGCCGCGATCGTCGGCGCCTGTCTGACGCTCGGCTGCGCGATCCTGTTCCCCTACGTGCTCGGACTGCCGATGCCGATGTTTCCGCGTTTCCTGATCCAGTGAGGGCGTGATGGATATTTTTGCCAACCTCGCTCACGGCTTTGTCGTAGCGCTCTCTCCCATCAACCTGCTGATGTGCCTGATCGGTGCCCTCGTCGGCACGCTGGTCGGCGTTCTCCCTGGTATCGGCACCATCGCGACGGTCGCGATGCTGCTGCCGATCACCTTCGGCCTGCCGCCGGTCGGCGCGCTGATCATGCTCGCCGGCATCTATTACGGCGCGCAATATGGCGGTTCGACCACGTCGATCCTGGTCAACATTCCCGGTGAGGCGACATCCGTCGTCACCGCCATCGACGGCCACCAGATGGCCAAGCAGGGCCGTGCCGGCCCGGCGCTGGCGATCGCCGCGATCGGCTCGTTCTTCGCCGGCTGCGTCGCAACTATCTTGATCGCCGTGCTCGGCGCGCCGCTCACAAAGCTGGCGCTGGCGTTCGGTCCGGCTGAGTATTTCTCGCTGATGGTGCTCGGCCTGATCTTCGCAGTGGTGCTGGCCAAGGGCTCGGTGCTGAAGGCGATCGCGATGATCGTGTTCGGCCTCCTGCTCTCGATGGTCGGCTCGGACATCGAGACCGGCGCCTCGCGCATGGCCTTCAACATTCCGGAGCTGGCCGACGGTCTCGGCTTTGCGACGGTGGCGATGGGTGTGTTCGGCTTCGCCGAGATCATCCGCAATCTCGACGCCGGCGCCGAGATGAACCGCGACCTCGTGCAGCAGAAGATCACCGGCCTGATGCCGACCAGGAAGGACCTGGTCGACTCGACGCCACCGATCCTGCGCGGCACCGTGCTCGGCTCGATCCTCGGCATTCTGCCGGGCGGCGGCGCCGTCATCGCCTCGTTTGCGGCCTATACGCTCGAGAAGAAGCTCGCGAAGGATCCGAAGCGGTTCGGCCGCGGCGCGATCGAAGGCGTGGCGGCGCCGGAAAGCGCCAACAACGCCGCAGCGCAGACCTCCTTCATCCCGCTGCTCACCCTCGGCATCCCGCCGAACGCGGTGATGGCGCTGATGGTTGGCGCGATGACCATCCACGGCATCGTGCCGGGTCCGCAGGTGATGCAGAAGCAGCCCGACCTCGTCTGGGGCATGATCGCCTCGATGTGGATCGGCAACCTGATGCTGATCATCATCAACCTGCCGCTCGTGGGCATCTGGGTCCGCCTGCTGCGCGTGCCTTACCGGCTGATGTTCCCCTCGATCGTGATCTTCTGTGCGATCGGCATCTACTCGGTGAACAACGCGCCCGTCGACGTCATCCTCGCCGGCGTGTTCGGGCTCGTCGGCTACTGGCTGATCAAGCACGATTTCGAGCCGGCCCCGCTGCTGCTCGGCATGGTGCTCGGACCGCTGATGGAAGAGAACCTGCGCCGTGCGCTGCTGATCTCGCGCGGCGACTGGAGCGTGTTCCTGACGCGTCCGTTGTCGGCGGTGCTGCTGGCGATCTCGCTGGGCCTGCTGGTGCTCACGGTGTTGCCGACGCTGCGTGCCAAGCGCGACGAGGTGTTCACCGAGTCGGAGAACTAGCCGCGGCGCCCTGCGTCCGCGCGCCGCATTCGGAAGTCGAATCGACGTATGTGATGTCTTCGTGACATGAAAATGCCGGCCCTTGTGGCCGGCATTTTTGTTTGTGTCCCGGGGAAACGATATGACCTCTCTTCGCGCGCTTGCTACGGGCGCATGTGCTGCCGCGCTCGCATCGCTCTGCGCCTTTGTTGCACCTGCGAAGGCGCAAAACTATCCGACGCGCAGCATCACCATGATCGTGCCGTTCGCCGCGGGCGGGCCGACCGATGTCATCTCGCGCATCGTCACCGCACACATGGCGCAGACGCTTGGTCAGAGCATCATCATCGAGAACGTGGTCGGCGCCGGCGGCACCACCGCGACCACGCGTGCGGCGCGTGCCGCCAATGACGGCTATACGCTCATCACCGGGCATATGGGTACGCACGCGGCGTCCGTGCCGCTCTATCCGAAGCTCGCCTATCATCCCGAGAAGGATTTCGAGCCGATCGCGCTGCTCGCGGGCACACCGATCCTGATCCTCGCGCGCAAGGACTTTCCGCCGAAGGACCTGAAGGAGTTCGTGGCTTACGTGAAGGCCAATGCCGAGAAGGTGAACGCGGCGCATGCCGGCGTCGGCTCGGTCTCGCACGTCTCCTGCGAGCTCCTGCACTCCATCCTCGACGTCAAGCCGGTCGGCGTGCCCTTCAACGGCACCGGCCCCGCGATGAATGCGCTGGTGGGGGGGCAGGTCGATTACATGTGCGACCAGATCGTCAATGCTGTGCCGCAGATCAACGCCGGCACCATCAAGGCCTATGCGATCGCAACGCCGGAGCGCAATCCGTCGCTGCCGAACGTGCCCACCACGACTGAAGCGGGACTGCCTGCGTTCCAGGCCCAGGCCTGGAACGCGATGTTCGCGCCCAAGGGAACTTCGCCCGCGATCATTGCGAGCCTGAACGCCGGCGCCATCAAGGCGCTCGACGACGAGACCGTGAAGAAGCGCCTGCTCGAGCTCGGCAGCGTCATCCCGGCGCCCAAGGACCGGACGCCCGAGGCCCTGGCGACCCTCGTCAAGAACGAGATCGCGAAGTGGACCCCGGTGCTCAAGCCGGCAACTTAATCAGCACTTTCAAGCCGATAGGCGAGGGGCGGGACGCAAGTTCCGCCCCTTGTCGTTTGCCGCGGGAACGCTCACCTTTTCCTTGTATAATCTGTGGGAGCAGCGAATCGCTGCTGTCGCAGCGCGGGGGCGGCCGTTAAGTTCGCCGCCTCCCAAAGGCTCAGTCGCACATGCACCAATATCAGGACCTGCTCGAGCGGATTCTTTCAGACGGCGCCGAGAAGACCGATCGGACCGGCACCGGCACGTTGTCGGTGTTCGGTCATCAGATGCGTTTCAATCTGTCTGCCGGCTTCCCGATGCTGACCACCAAGCGGCTGCCGCTGAAGGCGATCGTGCACGAGCTGTTGTGGTTCCTGAAGGGCGACACCAACATCAAATATCTGCGCGACAACGGCGTCACCATCTGGGACGAGTGGGCCGACGCCAATGGCGATCTCGGCCCGGTCTACGGCCATCAGTGGCGCTCCTGGCCCACAGCCGACGGGCGCAGCATCGACCAGATCGCCAATGTCATCGACATGATCAAGCGCACCCCGGACTCCCGCCGGCTGATCGTCACTGCCTGGAATCCGGCCGACGTCGAGAAGATGGCGTTGCCGCCCTGCCATCTGCTGTTCCAGTTCTACGTCGCGAACGGCAAGCTGTCGTGCCAGCTCTATCAGCGCTCGGCCGACGTCTTCCTCGGCGTGCCCTTCAACATCGCCTCCTATGCGCTGCTCACCATGATGGTCGCGCAGGTCACCGGTCTGAAGCCCGGCGACTTCGTGCACTCGCTCGGCGATACTCATCTCTACTCCAACCATCTGGAGCAGGCGCGGCTTCAGCTCACGCGCGCGCCGCGCGCGCTGCCGGTGATGCGGATCAACCCTGATGTGAAGGACATCTTCTCCTTCCGCTACGAGGATTTCGAGCTCGTCGGCTACGATCCGCATCCGCACATCAAGGCGGAAGTCGCGGTCTAGCGCGGATGTCGGTCAACATCCGCCGCGTGCGCCCGGGCGAAGCCGGTCTCGTTCTCTCTTTCATCCGCGAGCTCGCCGAATACGAAAAGCTGTCCCATGAGGTCGAGGCAACCGAGGCTGACATCGCGGAGGCGCTGTTCGGCGAGAGGCCGCAGCTCTATTGCGCGATCGCCGAGTGGAACAGCGAGCCGGTCGGCTTCGCGGTCTGGTTCGCCAATTTCTCCACATTCAGCGGCCGCCACGGCATCTATCTCGAAGATCTCTATGTGCGGCCGTCGCATCGGGGCAGGGGCCTCGGCAAGGCGCTGCTGGTCTATCTTGCCAGGGAGTGCGTCGAGAACGGCTGGTCGCGCCTGCAATGGGCGGTGCTCGACTGGAACGCGCCGTCGATCGCGTTCTACAAATCGCTCGGCGCCGTCATGATGGACGATTGGACGCTGTGCCGCGTCACCGGGCCTGCGCTGACGCAGCTTGCCGGGAGCTCTGCTTGATGGACATCGTCTTCGTCGTCGCGATCGCGGAAAACGGCGTCATCGGCGCGGGCAATGCGATGCCGTGGCGATTGAAGTCCGACATGGCGCGCTTCAAGGCGCTCACGATCGGCAAGCCCGTGATCATGGGCCGCAAGACCTTCGAATCCCTGCCCCGCCGTCCCCTGCCGGGCCGCACCAACATCGTCGTCACGCGCGATGCGGCCTATCGCGCCGCTGGTGCCATCGTCACGACATCCGCCGCGGATGCCGGCGCGGTTGCGCTTGGCGATGCCCTGCGGCGTTCAGTCACCGAGATCGCCGTGATCGGCGGCGCCGAGATCTTCCGGCAATGGCTCGATCGTGCCGATCGCCTCGAAATCACCGAAGTGCATGCGCGGCCCGAAGGCGACACGCATTTCGACATCGACAGGGCGGAGTGGGACGAGATGGCGCGCATCCGTCATCCTGCCGGGCCCGACGACAGCGCCGA
This sequence comes from Bradyrhizobium huanghuaihaiense, assembly GCF_025200885.1. NCBI lineage: Bacteria > Pseudomonadati > Pseudomonadota > Alphaproteobacteria > Hyphomicrobiales > Nitrobacteraceae > Bradyrhizobium > Bradyrhizobium huanghuaihaiense. The sequence goes on from NZ_CP104172.1 coordinate 2,721,224, forward strand.
CTACTCCTATGTGACATATCGTCGGCGGCCGCCCCGTTAACCGCATTCGCCAATGTTAACATTGACTTTTCTGCCTTCGGGCTTAGCTCGGAAGGTGGCGAGGGCTGCGTTGTAAGGGACCTGCCTGTCCCCTATAAAGCCGGACCGGACAAAGCGGGCGGGGGCAATTCAACCCTGCCGAGGAGAGCGTCGAATGCCGTGGAAGAATCAGGGCGGTGGCCCATGGGGCTCGGGTCCGAAGGGACCGTGGGGCTCAGGCCCGCAACCGGTTGGGCCGAGGCCGCCGGATCTGGAAGACCTTCTGCGGCGCGGCCAGGACCGCCTTCAGCAGATCATGCCGGGCGGCTATTTCTCCGGCGTCGGCATCACGCTGATCATCCTGCTCATCATCGCGTTCTGGCTGCTGTCGGGCTTCTTCCGCGTGCAGTCCGAAGAGCGCGGCGTCGTGCTGCGGTTCGGCAAGCATGTCCGCACCGTGGACCCCGGCCTGAATTATCATCTGCCCTATCCGATCGAGACCGTGCTGCTGCCGAAGGCGCTGCGCGTCAACACCACCTCCATCGGCATGACCCTGATCGACGATCCGGCGCGGCGCGGCCGCTCCATCCGTGACGTGCCGGAAGAGAGCCTGATGCTCACCGGTGACGAGAACATCGTCGACGTCGACTTCACCGTGCTGTGGCGCATCAAGCCCGATGCCGGCGGCGTCGGCGACTTCCTGTTCAACATCCAGAACCCCGAAGGCACCGTGAAGGCGGTCGCCGAGAGCGCAATGCGCGAGGTGATCGGCCGCTCGCAGATCCAGCCGATCCTGACCGGCGCTCGCAACACGATCGAGCAGGGCGTGCAGGAGCTGATCCAGCGGACGCTCGACAGCTACGGCGCCGGCATTCTCGTCACCCAGGTGCAGATGCAGAAGGTCGACCCGCCCGCGCAGGTGATCGACGCTTTCCGTGACGTGCAGGCGGCGCGCGCCAATCTCGAGCAGCTGCAGAACGAAGCGCAGACCTATGCCAACCAGGTGGTGCCGCAGGCCCGCGGTCGTGCGGCGCAGATCCAGCAGGCCGCCGAAGGCTACAGGGAGCAGGCGATCGCCGAGGCCAAGGGCCAGAGCGCGCGCTTCCTGAAGGTTTACGAAGAATACAAGAAGGCGCCCGACGTGACGCGTGAACGGATCTATCTCGAGACGATGGAGCGCGTGCTCGGCGGTGCCGACAAGCTCGTCTATGACGGCGGTCCCTCGGGCCAGGGTGTCGTGCCCTTCCTGCCGCTCAACGAATTGACGACCAAGCGGCCGCCTACCACCGGTCAGCCCTCGAGCGGAGGTACCCGATGAGGTCTCCGGTCACAGGTATCGTCACGCTGCTCGGTCTCCTGCTCGTCGTGATTGTCGGCTACATGTCGCTGTTCACGGTGCAACAGACCGAACAGACCATCGTGCTGCAGTTCGGCAAGCCCGTCGACGTCGTCACCGCCCCGGGCCTGCACTTCAAGGCGCCGTGGAATTCGGTGATCAACATCGACAAGCGGATTCTCGATCTGGAGAACCCGTCGCAAGAAGCGATCGCGTCCGACCAGAAGCGGCTCGTAGTCGACGCCTTCGCGCGCTACCGCATCAAGGACGCGCTGCGCTTCTATCAGAGCGTCGGCTCGATCCAGGCTGCCAACATCCAGCTCACCACGCTCCTGAACGCGGCGCTGCGCCGCGTGCTCGGCGAGGTCACCTTCATCAACGTGGTGCGCGACGATCGCGAGAAGCTGATGCAGCGCATCCGCGACCAGCTCGATCGCGAGGCCGACGGCTACGGCATCCAGGTGGTGGACGTCCGGATCCGGCGCGCCGACCTGCCGGAGCAGAACAGCCAGGCGGTCTATCTGCGCATGAAGACCGAGCGCGAGCGCGAGGCCGCCGAGTTCCGCGCGCAGGGCGGCCAGAAGGCGCAGGAGATCCGCTCCAAGGCCGACCGCGAGGCGACCGTGATCATCGCGGAAGCCAATTCGCAGGCCGACCAGACCCGCGGCGCGGGCGATGCCGAGCGCAACCGCCTGTTCGCCGAGGCCTACAGCAAGGATGCCGACTTCTTCTACTTCTACCGGTCGATGACGGCATACGAGAACGGGCTGCGTGCGAACGACACCCGCTTCCTGCTGCGGCCGGAGTCGGATTTCTTCCGGTATTTCGGTAACCCGACCGGCAAGAGGGCGGCCGAGACGCCGGCGAAGCCTTAAGCTAGACAGGGGCGGCAGTTCTGCCGCCCTTCGTCCAGACAAGAACAGCACTACGGGAGGTTCCAATCCGATGAGGTCCATTGCGTTCGCCGACTTCCTCATCGGCTTGGGCATCCTGTTCGTGCTGGAAGGCTTGATGTTTGCGGCAAGTCCAAACTGGATGCGCAAGGCCATGAAGAGTGCGATGGCCACTCCCGACCACATCCTGCGAGCGGTCGGGATCGGTTCGGCCGTCGTCGGCCTGATCCTGATCTGGGTGATGCGCCGTCCGATTTAGCCGAAGAGCCAACGCCAAAGTGAAGGCGAGAAGCCGGTTTTCGCCATATTATCCGGGTCTTGAGACCCGTTAAGGTCCGCGCTTGCGCCGTGCCCCCGTTCGAGCGCAGTCTGGCGCCGAATCCTTATTTCTCTGGAGATCACAATGACCGCTGCCATCATTGCCCCGACCCGCTTGCGCCATGGTGTGCGAATTGGGCTGGCCGCGCTCGCCATCAGCGCTTTCGGCGCGCTTGGCACCCCGGCTCAGGCGCGCGGGCCGGAGGGCATCGCCGACGTCGCCGAGAAGGTGATCGACGCGGTCGTCAACATCTCGACCTCGCAGACTGTCGAGGCCAAGGGCGGCGCCAACACCATGCCGCAGCTGCCGCCCGGCTCACCCTTCGAGGAGTTCTTCGACGACTTCTTCAAGAACCGCAGGGGCCCCGGTGGCGGCGGCAAGGGCGGCGACAGCGGCAGCAGCCCGCCGCCGCGCAAGACCAACTCGCTCGGAAGCGGCTTCATCATCGACACGTCAGGCGTCGTCGTCACCAACAACCACGTCATCGCGGACGCCGACGAGATCAACGTCATCCTCAACGACGGTACCAAGATCAAGGCGGAGCTGGTCGGCGTCGACAAGAAGACCGATCTCGCAGTGCTGAAGTTCAAGCCGACCAAGCCGCTGGTTGCGGTGAAGTTCGGCGACAGCGACAAGCTGCGCCTCGGCGACTGGGTGGTCGCGATCGGCAATCCCTTCAGCCTGGGGGGAACGGTGACGGCCGGCATCGTCTCGGCCAAGAACCGCGACATCTCGTCCGGTCCCTATGACAGCTACATCCAGACCGACGCCGCCATCAACCGCGGCAATTCCGGCGGCCCGCTGTTCAACCTCGAAGGCGACGTCATCGGCGTCAACACCCTGATCATCTCGCCCTCCGGCGGCTCGATCGGCATCGGCTTCGCCGTGCCGTCGAAGACGGTCGCGGGCGTCGTCGACCAGCTCCGCCAGTTCGGCGAGCTGCGCCGCGGCTGGCTGGGGGTGCGCATCCAGAGCGTCACCGACGAGATTGCCGAGAGCCTCAACATCAAGCCGCCGCGCGGCGCGCTGGTTGCCGGCGTCGATGACAAGGGCCCGGCCAAGCCCGCCGGCATCGAGCCCGGCGACGTCGTCGTCAAGTTCGACGGCAAGGACGTCAAGGATCCGAAGGACCTGTCCCGCGTCGTCGCCGACACCGCGGTCGGCAAGGAGGTCGACGTCGTCATCATCCGCAAGGGCCAGGAAGAGACCAAGAAGGTCACGCTCGGCCGTCTGCAGGATCCCGAGAAGGTGCAGGCCGTGGTGAAGACCGACGAGCCGGCGCCGGAGAAGCCGGTGACGCAGAAGGCGCTCGGTCTCGATCTCGCGGCGCTGAACAAGGACCTGCGCACGCGCTACAAGATCAAGGAGAGCGTCAAGGGCGTGGTCGTCACCAATGTCGACGCCAATTCGGATGCCGCCGAAAAGCGTCTCTCGGCCGGCGACGTCATCGTCGAGGTCGCGCAGGAAGCCGTCTCCAGCGGTGCCGACATCCAGAAGCGCGTCGACCAGCTCAAGAAGGACGGCAAGAAGTCGGTGCTGCTGCTGGTCTCGAACGCCGACGGCGAGCTGCGGTTTGTCGCGCTGAGCGTGCAGTAGTCGAGGCACGGTCTCGCACCGCGGCATGGTCTCGTAGGGTGGGCAAAGCGAAGCGTGCTCACCATCTTTCTGCCGTCTCAACGAGCGGTGGGCACGGCGCAAGTGCGCCTTTGCCCACCCTACGGCTGCGGAGCGTGTAGCAACGATTGCAGAGGCTACCCCTCCACGAACTCGTCCCGCCGATAACCCTGCGCATAGAGCAGCGCGGTGAGATCACCGTGATCGATCCGCGCCGCTGCGGCTGCTGCCACCGTCGGCTTGGCGTGATAGGCCACGCCGAGCCCAGCCGCCTGGATCATCGCGAGATCATTGGCGCCATCGCCGACCACGACCGAGTCGACGTCGTCGAGATCGAACGACTCCATCAGATCCACCAGCGTCGCCAGCTTCGCGGCGCGGCCCAAAATCGGCTCCTTCACCTCGCCGGTGAACTTGCCGTCGCGCACGACCAGTTCGTTGGCGCGGTTCTCCTGGAAGCCGATCTTGGCGGCGACGACGCTCGTGAACAGCGTGAAACCGCCGGAGACGAGGCAGGTGTAGGCGCCGTGCGCGCGCATGGTCGCGACCAGCGCACGGCCGCCCGGCGTCAGCGTGATGCGCTTATCCAGCACCTCGTCGACGACATTGGCGGGAAGGCCCTTCAGCAGCGCGACGCGCTCGCGCAGCGCCGGCTCGAACTCGATCTCGCCGCGCATCGCGCGCTCGGTGATCGCGGCGACATGGGCCTTCATGCCGACGAGATCGGCAAGCTCGTCGATGCATTCCTGGCCGATCATGGTGGAGTCCATGTCGGCGAGAAAAAGCTTCTTGCGCCGGAAGCCGGCAGGCTGCACGACGATATCGATGGGCAGGTCGCCGCGAAGCTCGCGCAACCGCTGCTCGATGGCGTGACGGTCGCCTTCGAGGTTACTGTCGGCGCCGAAGGGAATGTCGACCGCAACCCCGTCGAACAGCCAGTGCGCGGGAGCTGCCTGGGGCAGCACGGCGCGGGCGCCGTCGACGATGGTAGAGTCGAGCGCGGGATTGTCAGGGTTGCAGATCAGCGTGGCGACGAGGGACATTTGAGGTTTTTGTGAGCGAGGGGCATTCGAGCAAGGCGGTGCTTATCGCAGGCCCGACCGCCAGCGGCAAGTCGGCGCTGGCGCTCGAGCTTGCCCTCAGCGCGGGCGGCACCGTCATCAACGCGGATTCCATGCAGGTCTATCGCGACCTCCGCATCATCACGGCACGTCCGACCCATGGCGATGAGGCGCGAGCGCCGCATCGCCTCTACGGCCATGTCGATGCGGCCGTCAATTTCTCGGCCGGGGCCTGGGTTGCCGACGCAGCGAAGGCGCTCGAGGAGGCGCGTGCCGAAGGCCGGCTGCCGATCTTCATCGGCGGCACCGGGCTCTATTTCAAGGCGCTCACGGCGGGCCTTTCCGTGGTGCCGCCCATCCCCGCCGAGCTGCGCGAAGACGTGCGGGCGCGGCTGGAGCGGAACGGCGTCGAGGCGCTGCATGCGGAACTCGCTGCCCGCGATCCGCGCGCGGCTGGCCGCTTGAACCTGCGCGACCGCACCCGCATCGCGCGCGCGCTCGAAGTGGTCGAGGCGACCGGGCGCTCGCTGCTGGATTGGCACCAGGAGGGCCAGCCGCCGCTGCTGCCGAGGGACAGTTTTCGGGCGGTATTCCTCGCCCCCGAGCGCGACGACCTCTATGCCCGCATCGACGCCCGCTTCGATGCCATGCTGGGGGGCGGCGCCCTGAGGGAGGTCGAGCGGCTCGCCGCGCGCGGTCTTGATCCGCTGCTGCCGGCGATGAAGGCCCACGGCGTGCCGGCCCTGATCCGGCATCTGCGCGGAGAGCTCAGCCTGGACGAGGCCGCCACGATCGGCCGCGCCGACACCCGCCACTACGCCAAGCGCCAGTTCACCTGGTTCCGGCACCAATTGCCGGAATTCGAGTGGGTCAAGCCGGAAGAGGCGAGGGGATGGTTAGCTGCCAGCGTCAGCGCGGCCGGAGACGAGAGGTGAGAGCCTCGCTCTGTCGTCATTCCGGGGCGCGCGCAGCGCGAGCCCGGAATCCATAATCCCAGGCGCTCATGTGGCGATGGCTGCCGGCACCTACCTCGGACCTACGGACGGCCTGTGGCTATGGATTCCGGGCTCGATGCTTCGCATCGCCCGGAATGACGTCAGAGGGCGGCGCTGACGCGCATTTGTGCCGGGTTCCCGAATTTACCTCTCGCCGAACCCCGGGAACGCCGCTACACTGCCAAAATCGCGCGGGAACGGCCACATTGCCTTGACATCCGGGCTTTGGCCGCTATGTTTCGCGCAACCTTTGGGAAGCCGGGCGCCTGCCATGCGTAACATTATTACCAAACTCCTTATCGCCGTCGTACCCAGGCACACCGCCGGGGATGGCTAGCTGCCATCCACAAGACAGGCGGTGTGCATGGGCCCTCTTCGGGGCCTTTTTTATTTCCCGAACCCAGAACGAAGCCGCTGACAACAGCGCATCCGGAGCAAGCCAATGAGCGACAAGAGCCACGATCCGAACCAGATGACCGGCGCCGCGATGATCGTCCGCGCGCTCATCGATCACGGCGTGACCGACATTTTCGGCTATCCCGGCGGCGCGGTGCTTCCGATCTATGACGAGATCTTCCAGCAGAGCGAGGTCCAGCACATCCTGGTCCGCCACGAGCAGGGCGCAGGTCACGCCGCCGAGGGCTATGCGCGTTCGACCGGCAAGCCCGGTGTTGCGCTGGTGACCTCCGGACCCGGTGCCACCAACATGGTGACGCCGCTGACCGATGCCCTGATGGACTCCATCCCGCTGGTCTGCATCTCCGGCCAGGTGCCGACGCATCTGATCGGCAACGACGCCTTCCAGGAATGCGACACCGTCGGCATCACGCGTCCCTGCACCAAGCACAACTGGCTCGTGCGCGACGTCAACGACCTCGCGAAAGTCCTGCATGAGGCCTTCTACGTTGCGACCTCGGGCCGTCCGGGCCCGGTGCTGGTCGACGTGCCCAAGGACGTGCAGTTCGCGACCGGCACCTATCATCCGCCACGCAAGTCCGACGTGCACCGCTCCTACGCGCCGCGCGTCAAGGGCGATGCGACACAGATCCGCAAGGCGGTCGCGCTGCTCGCGAACGCAAAGCGTCCCGTGATCTACAGCGGCGGCGGCGTGATCAATTCCGGTCCCGAAGCGACCAAGCTGCTGCGCGAGCTCGTCGAGGTCACCGGTTTTCCGATCACCTCGACGCTGATGGGCCTCGGCGCCTATCCGGCCTCGGGCAAGAACTGGCTCGGCATGCTCGGCATGCACGGCACCTACGAGGCCAACATGACGATGCATGATTGCGACGTCATGCTGTGCGTCGGCGCGCGCTTCGACGACCGCATCACCGGCCGCGTCGACGCGTTCTCGCCGGGCTCGAAGAAGATCCACATCGACATCGACCCGTCCTCGATCAACAAGAACATCCGCGTCGACGTGCCGATCATCGGCGACTGCGGCAACATCCTCGGCGACATCCTCCAGGTGTTCAAGGCGGAGGCGAAGAAGCCGGACATCAAGTCGTGGTGGCAGCAGATCGCGCAGTGGCGCGCCCGCAACTCGCTCTATTACAAGAAGAGCAACGACGTCATCCTGCCGCAGCACGCGATCCAGAGCCTGTTCGAGGCGACGCGCGGCAAGGATACGTACATCACGACCGAGGTCGGCCAGCACCAGATGTGGGCGGCGCAGTTCTACGGCTTCGAGGAGCCGCATCGCTGGATGACGTCGGGCGGTCTCGGCACCATGGGCTACGGCCTGCCGGCCGCGGTCGGCGTGCAGGTTGCGCACCCGGACAGCCTCGTCATCGACATCGCGGGCGACGCCTCGGTGCAGATGACGATGCAGGAGATGTCGACGGCGGTGCAGTACGAGCTGCCGATCAAGATCTTCATCCTCAACAACCAGTACATGGGCATGGTGCGCCAATGGCAGCAGCTGCTCCACGGCAACCGCCTGTCGCATTCCTATTCCGAGGCGCTGCCGGACTTCGTCAAGCTCGCGGAAGCCTATGGCGCCGTCGGCCTCCAGGTGCACAAGCCGGGCGATCTCGATGGCGCGATCCAGGAGATGATCTCGGTCAAGCGCCCGGTGCTGTTCGACTGCCGCGTCGCCGCGCTCGAAAACTGCTTCCCGATGATCCCCTCCGGCAAGGCGCACAACGAGATGTTGCTGCCGGAGCAGGCCAACGACGAAGCCACCGCCAAGGCGTTCGCCGGCGGCAAGGCGCTGGTGTGAGGCCATGTTCGACCTGAGGGAGCTCGAGCGCGCACATGCGATCGTGGGGCAGGCGGTGCCGGCAACGCCGGCGCGCGGCTGGCCGCTGCTCGCTGAACGCCTCGGGACCGAGGTCGTGGTCAAGCACGAGAACCACACGCCGATCGGCGCCTTCAAGGTGCGCGGCGGGCTCGTCTATCTCGACCGGCTGAAGCGCGAGCGGCCGAACACACCGGGCATCATCTCGGCGACGCGCGGCAATCACGGTCAGAGCCTGGCCTTTGCCGCGAGCCGCCACGGCGTGCCGGCGGTGATCTATGTGCCGCGCGGCAATTCGGTCGAGAAGAACCGCGCGATGAAGGCCTTTGGTGCCGAGCTCGTCGAGCACGGCGAGGACTTTCAGGCGGCACGCGAGGAAGCCGAGCGCCGCGCGCAGTTCGCCGGGCTCCACATGGTGCCGTCGTTCCATCCGGACCTCGTGCTGGGTGTCGCGACCTACGCGCTGGAGCTGTTCAGGTCCGCGCCCGATCTCGACATCCTCTATGTGCCGATCGGGCAGGGCTCCGGCATCTGCGGCTGCATCATGGCGCGCGACCTGCTCGGCCTGAAGACCGAGATCGTCGGTGTGCAGTCGACGGAAGCGCCGTCCTATGCGCTGTCGTTGGCGGCCGGCAAGATCGTGACGACCGAGACTGCCAATACACTCGCAGACGGCATGGCGACGCGCATCCCCGACGAGGATGCGTTCGCGCTGATCCGCAAGGGCGCCTCGTGCATCGTAGAGGTCAGCGACGACGAGGTCGCCGCCGCGATCCGCGCCTACTGGACCGACACCCACAATCTCGCCGAAGGCGCCGGCGCCGCCGCGCTGGCCGCGGCGCTGCAGGAAAAGAGCAAGCTGAAGGGCAAGCGCGTCGGTCTCGTGCTGTCCGGCGGCAATATCGATTTCGATCTGTTCCGCCGTTGGGTCGGGACGGACGCGCCAGCGATGGCGTGACGGAGAGACAAGAGGGGACGACAATGAACCAGCCCGCATCCGCCTATTTCATCGAGGACCGCCACGATCCCAACGAGACGCACACGCTTGCGGTGCTCGTGCAGAACGAGCCGGGCGTGCTTGCGCGCGTCATCGGCCTGTTCTCGGGTCGCGGCTACAACATCGAGAGCCTCACGGTCTCGGAGACCGAGGCCCAGAAGCATCTGTCGCGCATCACCATCGTCACCACGGGTACGCCGATGGTGATCGCGCAGATCAAGAACCAGCTCGACCGCATGATCCCGGTCTACCAGGTCGTCGACATGACTCAGACCAAGCGCTCGATCGAGCGCGAGCTCGCGATGGTGAAGGTGCGCGGGCAGGGCGAGCATCGGGTCGAGGCGCTCAGGCTCGCGGACGCGTTCCGCGCCCGGGTGATCGACGCCACCACCGAGAGCTTTGTGTTCGAGATCACAGGCAATACGGACAAGATCAATCAATATATCGATCTGATGCGCCCGCTCGGCCTTGTCGAGGTGTCGCGTACGGGTGTTGCCGCGATCGGTCGCGGGCCTGAAGGGATGTGAGCCATGCTGGCGCGCGACTGGTACTACAACGAGCGGAACCGGATGGGGATCGAGCCCGCCGTGGCGTCGATCTACGACAACCATGACGATGCCGATCTGCGGGCGCGCGCCGCGCTGAAAATGCTCGGGGTCCAGCGCGGCTGGCGCATCGCCGACATCGGCTGCGGCAACGGCGTGCTCGCCACCGAAGCGGCGCTGATGGGCGCCGAGGTCGACGCCATCGACATCTCGCCGGCGATGCTGGCGCTCGCCGAGATCTACGCACGCGACCGCAAGGCGCCCGTGCGCACCCAGTCCGCCGGCCTGCTCAGCTTCGCCTATCGGCCGGAATCCTATGACCTCATCGTCAGCGAGTTCACGCTGCACCATCTGCCGGATTTCTGGAAGGCGGTGGCGATGTCGCGGATCTATCGCGCGCTGAAGCCGGGTGCGAGCTTCTACTTGCGCGACATCGTCTATGCGTCGATGCCTGACGCCGTCGAGCGCGACGTCGAGCAATGGGCCGACTTCCAGATCAAGAACCACGATTTCTCGCGCGAGGGCGTGGTGACGCATATGCGCGACGAATATTCCACCTTCGGCTGGGTGATGGAGCGGATGCTGACCGACGTCGGCTTCACGCTGGTCTCGGCCGACTACCACGCACCGATGCACGGCACGTATCTGCTGCGGAAACCGAAAGCCGGCGAGCAAGGCTAGACCAGAACAACAAACAGGGCTGCAGGACAAAGCAGAACCGGAAACAACAATGAAGCCGGCCGACATCCTCATCGCCGTCATGGTGGCGATCATCTGGGGGCTTGCCTTCGTGGCGAGCCGGATCGCGCTCGACGAGCTGCCGCCGGAGCTGATGACGGCACTGCGCTTTACCATCGCCGCGGTGCCGTGCCTGTTCATTCCCAAGCCGAAGGTCGCCTGGTCGCTGCTGATCGCGATCAGCTTCACGCTGTTCCTCGGTCAGTTCCTGTCGCAGGCCTACGGCATTGCCCACGGCGTGCCGGTGGGCCTGACCAGCGTCGTCGTGCAGAGCCAGGCCCTGTTCACGATCGGCTTTGCCGCGCTCGCGTTCGGCGAGCGGCCGACGCCGATGCAGACGCTGGGCATCGTCGTTGCTGCGATCGGCCTGCTGATGATCTGCGGCACCGTCGGCTATGATTTCAGCGTTGCCGCCTTTGCGGTGCTGATGATCTCGCCGCTCAGCTTTGCCGTCGGCAATCTGCTGCTGCGCGGCGCCCGCGGCGTGCCGATGTTCGACCTGTTTGCCTGGCTGTGCCTCGCCTCGGCCGTGCCGCTGTTCGTGCTGGCGCTGATCGCCAACGGACCGGTGGCGACATGGACGTCCCTGACGCACTTGTCGCTCGCGTCGGCGCTCTGCATGCTGATGCTCGGCGGCATCTCCACCAGCATCGCCTATTGGCTGTGGGGCCGCCTCTTGCGCGACTATCCCGCGGCCCAGGTGGTGCCGTTCGCGCTGCTGGTGCCGTTCGTCGGCTCCGCCGCCTCCAGCATCGTGTTCGGTGAACGGTTCGGCCCGCTGCGCCTCGCCGGCATGCTCACCGTGATCGGTGGTATCGCCGTGATGGTGCTGGCGAGGCGCCCGCAAGTCCTGCCGAAGACCGCGTGAGGTGAACATGGCCTACTCGCTGTTCTATGCCTTCCTCGCCTTCATGGTGGTGATGTACTTCACGCCCGGGCCGAACAACATCATGCTGCTGTCCTCCGGCCTGACCTACGGCTTCCGCCGCACCATCCCGCACATCGTCGGCATCGTCATCGGCTTTGCCTTCATGGTCGCCACCGTCGGCCTCGGGCTCGGCACCGTGTTCCTGGCCTATCCGATCCTCCAGACCATTCTGAAATATGCCGGTGCGGTCTACCTGATCTATCTTGCTGCGGTGATCGCCATGTCCAGTCCGACCACGCCGGGCGGCGACAGCGGCCGCGGTCCGATGACCTTCTGGGGCGCGGCCATGTTCCAGTGGATCAACGCCAAGGGCTGGGTGATCGTGATCGGCACCATCACCGCCTACGCGGCGATTGCCCAGTTTCCCATCAACATCGTGATCCAGACCCTGATCAGCCTGCTCGTCGGCACGGTCTCGACTGTGGTCTGGGCGCTGTTCGGCACTGCATTGCGGCCGATCCTGACCTCCGAGCGGCTGGTCCGCGCCTTCAACATCCTGATGGCGATCCTGCTGCTGGCCTCCCTCTACCCCGTTTTCATGGATGCATGATGCCGCGGATTTCCATGCAGAAACGGGTTTCCCTCAGGGCTGAAAATGCTCTAGACAGCCCCCGAAATCCGCAAATTTCACCCTTCGGACACTGACCATCGGCCGATTTTCGGCCCTGAACGAGGAAACGACCTATGCGTGTTTATTACGATCGCGACGCCGACCTGAACCTGATCAAGGGCAAGAAGGTCGCCATCGTCGGCTACGGCAGCCAGGGCCACGCCCATGCGCTCAACCTGAAGGATTCCGGCGTCAAGGAAGTCGCCATTGCGCTGCGCAAGGACTCGAGCTCGGTCAAGAAGGCGGAAGCCGCCGGCTTCAAGGTGATGGAAGTCGCCGAAGCCGCCAAATGGGCCGACCTCGTCATGATGCTGACCCCGGACGAGCTCCAGGGCGACATCTATCGCGAGCACCTGCACGACAACATGAAGAAGGGCGCCGCCCTCGTGTTCGCGCACGGCCTCAACGTCCACTTCAACCTGCTCGATCCGCGCGCCGACCTCGACGTGCTGATGATCGCGCCGAAGGGCCCCGGCCACACCGTGCGCTCGGAGTATCAGCGCGGCGGCGGCGTGCCCTGCCTGATCGCGATCGCCAAGGACGTCTCGGGCAACGCTCATGACCTCGGCCTGTCCTACGCCTCGGCCGTCGGCGGCGGCCGCGCCGGCATCATCGAGACCACCTTCAAGGAAGAGTGCGAGACCGACCTGTTCGGCGAGCAGGTGGTGCTCTGCGGCGGCCTGGTCGAGCTGATCAAGGGCGGCTACGAGACCCTGGTCGAAGCCGGCTACGCGCCGGAGATGGCCTATTTCGAGTGCCTGCACGAAGTGAAGCTGATCGTCGACCTGATCTATGAAGGCGGCATCGCCAACATGAACTACTCGATCTCCAACACCGCCGAGTACGGCGAGTATGTCACCGGTCCGCGCATCATCACGGACGAGACCAAGAAGGAGATGCGCAAGGTTCTGGCCGACATCCAGGGCGGCAAGTTCGCCCGCGACTGGATGCTCGAGAACAAGGTCAACCAGACCTCGTTCAAGGCGACCCGCGCCAAGCTCGCCGCGCACCCGATCGAGGAAGTCGGCGCGAAGCTCCGCGACATGATGCCCTGGATCAAGAAGGGCGCGCTGGTCGACAAGAGCAAGAACTGACGGCTACGCCGTCATTCCGGGTTCGCGCGAACGCGCCCCGGAATGACGAGCGAAGCACAAGCTTCGCTTGCCAAACCAAATCTTAAAACCTTCGCGGCTATGGTGGAGCGAGATCGCAGACAGCGGTCTCGCTCTTTCCTTCTCGCCTTCTCGCGCGAAGCATTGCTGCTTCATTCAAATTCTTCGCGAGTTGACGTGCTCCTTGAGACCAAGAACTGACGCTTAAACCACATTCTTGGCATCGCGTCGTTTTCAGAACTTTTTTAGAAGTCCGGGTTCGTCAAAAGCCGTGCGTCTTCAGGGCTAAGGATTCGGCGCTTTATCCGCTTGTTTAAGGCGCTTCGACCTCCTGTCGCAACGTTCGCACGCCGCTTCATCTTAAGAACCGACACTGGCTGCACCTTCTTGAGCGTTGGACGGCATTGCGCGACCGTGCCTTCCTCCTACATGATCGCGGGAACTCGAGGGGAGGGGACCATGCGATCCGTCGTCATCACCGGCGCATCCACCGGCATCGGCTGGGCCGTTGCAAAGTATCTGATCGGGCGCGGCTATCGTGTCTTCGGCAGCGTCCGTAAGCAGGCCGACGCCGACCGGCTTCAGGGGGAGTTCGGTGCGAACTTCACCCCGCTCCTGTTTGACGTCACCGACGAAGCCGCAGTCCTCGCTGCTGCGCGAAAAGTCCGCGAGGTGCTGGTCGGGGAGACGCTGGCCGGCCTCGTCAACAATGCCGGCATCGCGGTCGCCGGTCCCGTGCTCGAATTGTCGGCCGATGATTTCCGCCGCCAGATGGACATCAACGTTATCGGGCCTGTGATCGCGACACAGGCGTTCGGGCCGCTGCTCGGCGCCGATCCCTCGCTGAAGGGGCCGAAGGGCCGGATCGTGATGATCAGCTCGGTCGCAGGCAAGAACGGCAACCCGCTGTCGGCGCCTTACTGCACCTCCAAGCACGCCGTCGAGGGCTTGTCGGAAAGCCTGCGCCGCGAGCTGATGCTGTTCGGCATCGACGTCATCATCGTCGCCCCCGGCGCGGTCAAGACGCCGATCTGGAGCAAGGCCGAAGAGATCGATCTCACCGTTTACAAGAACTCGCCCTATCTGCCGGCGCTGAACAAGGTGATGGCCTTCATGATGGAGCTTGGCGCCAAGGGCCTGCCGGCCGAGCACATCGCCGAGATCGTGTTCGAGGCGCTGACGGCGGCGAGCCCCAAGGTGCGCTACCAGATCACGCCGGATCCGCTGCGTCACCTGATCGGCGCCGTGCTGCCGAAGCGGACGGTCGATCGCATCATCGCCAAGCGGCTCGGGCTGCTGCCGCAGGGGTGACCGACGTTCAGCTCGCCTCCGCCGTCCGTCCGCGCGGATGGGCGGCCATCGCGATCAGCCGCAACGCCATCACGATGAGCAGCGGAATGAGGAAGGCGGCGTAAAGCGGCATCGCCGGCACACGCTTGCCGAACGACACCATGAACTGGAGCCAGAGGTAATAGCCGCCCACAAGGTGCGGCGCGCGAAAGGCGCGCGGCCCGAGCAGCGCGGCGGTGCGGTCGAACGAGGTCGCGCTCATGGCGACGATGAAGGCATAGCCGATGCCGCCGAAGATGTAGGAGGCCGCCGAGGTGGCCTCGGCAAAGCCGGCTGGATCCATCCTGGCGAAGGCGACGATGGCAGCCGCATGGATGGTGTGCGAGGCGGCGAAGCTGAGGCCGAGATAGCGGCGGTTGCGGCGCTGCCAGCGCGTCCAGGCATTCGGCCACAGCCGCGCCAGCGCCGCGGCGCTGAAGGCGAGGCAGAACAGCGTGAGCGAGCTTCGCGCCGTGAAGCGGATCACCATCCGCACGCCCTCGACGTCGAAGTGCCGCATCGCCGCGATCCACAGGCTGAGCGCGATCAGGCTCACGACGAGCGCGGCCAGCAGCCGCCAGCCTTCCAGCCAGCCTTGACGTTGCGACATGACGATCTCCCTCTTTATGTAATCATTGATTACATTTGGGGATCGCCCATCCGTCAATGGTGTAATCGCTGCTTACATTCACGATGGGGTGATGCTAGAAGGCGCCATGTCCGCCCGTCCGACCTCCAAGCCGCGCGCACACCGCCAGATATCTGAAGCCCGGCCCTATCACCACGGGGACCTCCGTCGTGTGTTGATCGACGCTGCGTTGCAGCTCGCATCGGAAGGCGCCGAAGTCTCGGTACGTGAGGCCGCGCGCCGGGCTGCGGTGTCCCCGGGAGCGCCGTTCCGACACTTCCCCAACCGCGATGCGCTGATGGCAGCCGCGGCCGGGGAGGCGCAGCGGCGCTTCCGGACCGAGATCGAGGCGGCGCTGGCCGAGGCTCCGGCCGCCGACCCGCTTCTGCGCTTCCGCGCCTTTGGCCTCGCCTATTTGCGCTGGGCGATGCGCAACCCCGCGCATTTCGAGATCATCTCGACGGGGCGTTACTTCGCCCATGGCAGCTCGGCGGAGCTGACGCGTGACAATGCCGAGCTGATCGCGCTGACGGAGCAGATGCTGGCTGACGCGGCCGCGCAGGGCCTGCTGCGGTCGGCCGACCTCAAGCGCATCCAGATCGCCGGCCGCGCCCTGGTCTACGGTTTCGCGCGGATGAACCTCGACGGCCATTTTCCGCGCTGGGGCGTCGAGGAGGGGGAGATCGAGCGGATGGCGGAAGCGGTGATCGACCTGTTCATCGCGGGGATCGCGAAGCGCTGAGGGATAAGGCGGACGGCGCTTCGCCACCCACCACCATTAAGCGAAGGTCGGACCGCGGCGCACGTTGCCTGTTCTTGACTGTTCCGTTACAATTTTATGACACGGTGCAGGTTTCCGGCTGCGCCGGACGCCCTAGCCGTCTTGGGACCGGCCAGACGGCTTTGCATACCCGCGCCGGACCAGAGTTGCGTGTCGTCGATGGCGTCCGCGCCGAATCCAGGTCCTTCTGCCACAACCGCCGTGCTGGCGAGCGTCGTTGCGCTCGGCATCTGGCGGCTGCTCGCGGTCGCAGCGCCGCATCTGGCCGCGCTCGCACTGATGTACGAGACCGAGACCGATTTCGGCTCGCGCCTGTCCTTCGCTCTCGCCTGGGGCATCCTCAACTTCTTCTGGATCACGCTGCTGCGTCGGCCGGCGCTGTCGGGCGCGCTGTCGCTGACCATGGTCGTCGTGCTGGTGCTGTTGTCGCGGCTCAAGCACGACGTCGTACAGATGACGGTCAACTTCATCGACCTGATGATGATCGACCGCGACACGGTCGCCTTCCTGTTCACGATCTTCCCGAACTTGCGCTGGTCGGTGATCCTGGCCGGCCTCGTCACGCTGCCGCTGATGTATGCGCTGTGGTGGCTCGATCCGTTCCGCATCCGTCGCCTGCCGGCGTTCACCTGCAAGCTCGCCTGCCTTGCCGCCCTGGTCGGCTATTCGCTCTATCATCCGGACGAGGCCTGGCGCGGCTATTACGACGACGGCTATCTCTCGAAGTTCTTTCGCTCGGGCGTCACCGCCGTTTCAGACTTCGCGCAGTACGGCTTCATGGAGTCGGCGGCGTCGACCAACGAGCGGCTCAACATGCCGCTGGTCGATGCCTGCCATCCTGCCGGCCGCCGGCCGAACATCATCATGATCCATGATGAATCCAGCTTCGACATCCGTGCCGCGCAGGGCATCAAGGTGCCGTCGCGCTATGGCGATCATTTCAAGTCGTGGGACGGCAAGCAGCGCACCTTCCTTGCCGAGAGCAATGGCGGCCCGAGCTGGTTCACCGAGTACAACGTGCTCGCAGGGCTCTCCTCGCGCTCGTTCGGCCGCTTCGCCTATTTCGTGACGCGCATCGCAACAGGCCGTGTCGAGCGCGGCCTGCCGCTGGCGCTGCGCCGCTGCGGCTACGACACGATGTCGCTCTATCCCGCCTATGGCGGCTTCATGGGCGCGCGCAGCTTCCAGATGACGACCGGCATCGAGCGCTTCCTCGACTCGAAAGACCTCGGCGCGAAGGATGTCGAGCCCGACAGCTTCTTCTACGACAAGGCGCTTCAGCTGATGGGCCAGCAGCCGCCGAACAAGCCGCTGTTCACCTTCATCTATCTCGGTGCCAATCATTTCCCCTGGGAGACGCGCTTCCGCCCGGACCTGCTGCCGAACTGGCGCGCGCCGGGCAATGTGGCGTCCATCGACGAATATCTGCGCCGGCAGGCGATGAGCGCCGAGCAGTACAAGGCGTTCGTCGCGGGGCTGAAGAAGAATTTTCCCGGCGAGCCCTTCCTGATCGTGCGCTATGGCGATCATCAGCCCGAATTTGCGCCGAACCTGCTCGAGCCCGGGCTCGACGAGGGCGCGATCGGCAAGAAGCTCGACGCCTACGATCCGCGCCTCTACGCGACCTATTACGCGATCGACGCCGTCAATTTCGAGCCGGTGAAAAGCGATGCCGTGATGGACACGATCGACGGCCCCTACCTGCCGCTGGTGATCCAGGAAGCCGCCGGCATCCCGCTTGACCCGTCCTTCGCCGAGCAGAAGGCGATCATGCTCCGCTGCAAGGGCCTCTTCTACGGTTGCAAGGACGGCGCCGAGGCGCGGCGGCTGAACCGGCTGCTGATCAACGCGGGAATGATCCGGGGATTGTAGTTTTTTGTCACCGTCATCCTTGTAAGTCACGACTCACTGGATCGGATAGAGTGTCCGATGCGGTAACGGACGGGAGACCGCTTCATCCAAGGGCCTTGAAGCCCGTTCCTCAGCGCGGCGCCCCGTCCGTTGTTCCATTGAACCCGAACAGTCGCGGGGGCCGCCTGGCGAGCCCGGTTGCGCAAGGATGGGTGCAGATGGACGCGATCTATGTTGGCATTGATGTGTCGAAGGACCGGCTGGACGTGCATGTCCGTCCGATCGGAGAAGTGTTTGCCGTAGCGCGCGATGGCAAGGGCCTGGAAGAACTTGTTGCGCGCCTTCTGAGCTGTTCGCCGACGCTGGTTGGGGTGGAGGCGACGGGAGGCTTCGAGACCGTCGTCGCCGCGGCACTGGCCGGCGCCCAGCTGCCGCTGGTGGTGATCAATCCGGCCCAGATCCGGCATTTCGCACAGGCCATCGGTCAGCGCGCCAAATCGGATCCGATCGATGCGGCAGTGATCGCAAGGTTCGTCGAGGCGGTGAAGCCGGCCTTGCGCCCCGTCCCGGATCAGCAGGCGCGGCTGCTGGCCGAGTTGGTCGCTCGCCGACGGCAGATCATTGAGATGATCGTCGCCGAACGCCAGCGCGAGCAACGGGTTGAGAACGTCCGCATCCGCAAGGGCCTTGCTCGCCACATCAAGCTGCTCGAGAAGGAACTGCCGGATATCGACAACGACATCGACACACTGGTGCGCGGTTCGCCGGTCTGGCGGGACAAGGAGGATTTGCTGATCAGCTTTCCCGGTGTTGGCAACACACTCGCGCGCACCCTCCTTGCCGAAGTCCCCGAGCTTGGCGCGCTCAATCGGCGCCAGATCGCAAGCCTCGCCGGACTTGCCCCGTTCGTCCGCCAGTCCGGCCGATGGAAGGGCAGGAGCAAGATCGGCGGAGGCCGATCCGCCCTGCGGGCGGCCCTCTACATGGCCGCTCTTTCGGCGATCCGGTGCCATCCGCAGCTCAAGGTCTTCTATCGCCGCCTGGTCAGCGCCGGTAAGCCGAAAATGGTCGCCCTCATCGCCGTTGCCCGCAAGCTCCTGACCACCCTCAACGCCATGCTCAGGGACCGAAAACCATGGCAAACCGCTTGACGAAGAACACAGTCGCTGAGGTGCCGGAGCGTAGCGGAGGCCTCGAAGGATGTACGGCCCGGCTGCATCGTGGCCGTTCATCCTTCGAGGCTCCGCGCGCACTGCTTCGCAGCGCACGCCTCGCGCCTCAGGATGACGGGGTGTGCAGCGGACCTACTGCTTAATCTTCTCCCACAGCCATTTCGCCACTGCATCCGGCGACGAGTTCGCGTCGTTGCCGCTGGCGCGCAAATTCGCTTCGCGCATGGTGGCGATGTCGATCTTGCCGAGCAGCGGCTGGAGGGCGGCGTGCAGCCGCTCGTCGCCGGCGCGCTTCGGGGCCAGCAGCAGGATGGCGTCATAGGGCGGGATCGCGTGCTTGGGATCGTCGAGCGTGACGAGCTCGTATTTGGCGATCAAACCGTCGCTGGTGTAGCCGGCGATGACGTCGACCTCGCCGCTGGCGACCGCCGCATACATGAAGTCCGGCTGCATCTGGCGCTGGGCGCGGAACTGCAGCCCATAGGCCTTTTGCAGTGCCGCCCATTCGGGACGCGAGAAGAATTCGTAGTCGCCGGCAATCGACAGCGTCGCGGCATGCGCGGTGAGGTCGGCGATGGTACGGATGCCGAGCGCCTCGGCGCGTTTCCTCGGCATCACCAGCGCATAGGCATTCTCGAAGCCGAGCTCGCCGAGCAGGGTGATGTTGTCCTTGGCGAGCGCCGTCTTCAATTCCGCCACCAGTTCTGCGCGCGGCTTGATGTCGGTGCGATGCAGCTGGTTGGCCCAGAGCGTGCCGGAATAGTCGACATAGAGATCGATGTCGCCCGCCTTCAGCGCCTCGAAGATCACGCTGGAGCCGAGGCCTGACCGCGCCGTGGCCGAGAGGCCGGCCGCCTGGAGGCGGTCCCTCATCAACGCCGACAGCACATATTGCTCGGCAAACGTCTTGGCCCCGACGACATAGCCTTGCGACGAGCGTCCCATGGTCGGCACCAGCGTTGCGGCGACCAGCGCGGCGATTCCGACTGCGCCGAGCCCGCTGCGCAAGCGGCTGCGGCGGCGCAGGCCGCTCTCGATCAGGCCGAGCAGCTGGTCGACCGCGAGCGCGAGCAGGGCCGAGGCAACGCAGCCGAACAGCACGAACACCCAGTTCTGGGTCTGGAGCCCGGCGAAGATGTAGTTGCCGAGGCTGGTCTGCCCGATCGGCGTCGAGAGCGTCGCGGTGCCGATCACCCACACCGCGGCGGTGCGGATGCCCGCCATCATCACCGGCAGCGCCAGCGGCAGCTCGACCATGACAAGCGATTGTCGCGCCGTCAGGCCGACGCCCTTGGCCGCCTCGATCAGCGCGGGATCGATGCCGTTGAGGCCGGTGATGCCGTTGCGCAGCACCGGCAGCATCGAATAGAGCGCCAGCGCCAGCATCGCCGGCAGGAAACCGAACGCCGAGAAGGAAACGCCGAACCAGGCGAGCGTGACCGAGGCCGCAAGGAGCAGCAGCGGATAGAACAGCGCGAGCAGCGCGAGCCCGGGCACGGTTTGCACGATGCTGGCGAGTGCGAGCAGGATGCCGCGCGGCGCCGGACGGTTGCGTGTCAGGATCGCCAGCGGCAGGCTGACGGCAAGCCCAAGCGCCAGCGCGGCAAGGCTCACCCGCACATGGTTGCCGAGATAATCAGGCAGATGCGACAGCGCCTCGCCCCAGCGCGGATCGGTGAAGAGGCTCATGCCGCACCGCTCTGCGGCAGCAGTGCATTCAGCCGCTCGACCTGGCGCCGCGGCGTGCGCAGCAGCTCCAGCACATAAGCATCGCTGCTGCGCGAGAGCTCTGCGGGCGTGCCCTGCGCCAGCACATTTCCGCCGCGCATCACCGCGATCCGATCGGCGAGCAGGATCGCCTCGGTCATGTCGTGCGTGATCATGACGGTGGTCAGGCCGAGCCTGCGGTGAAGCGTGCGATAGTCGTCACCGAGAGTATCGCGGGTGAGGGGATCGAGCGCGCCGAACGGCTCGTCCATCAGCACGATGCGGGGTTTTGCAGCGAGCGCGCGCGCCACGCCGACGCGCTGGCGCTGGCCGCCGGAGAGTGTCTCGGGCAGACGGTCGCGATGCGATGCGCGGTCGAGCTGCACGAGCTCCAGCAACTCGTCGACGCGCGTTGCGATAGTCGTTGCCGGCTCGCCCAGCAGCTTTGGCGTGATGCCGATATTGTCGGCGACGCTTAAGTGAGGAAACAGCCCGCCACTCTGGAAGACGTAGCCGATCCGGCGCCGCAGCGCGACCGGATCGACATTCCGCACGTCCTCGCCCTCGACCGTGATGGTGCCGCTATCGGCCTCGATCAGCCGGTTGGCGAGCCGCAGCAGCGTGGTCTTGCCCGAGCCGGAGCCGCCCACGACGGCCAGAAACTCGCCCTCCGCAATGTCGAGCGACACATCGTCCACAGCCCTAAGGGAGCCGAAGCTCTTGGTGGCTGTTTGGTAGCTGATCGCCAACTTGGAAGACATCGCGGTGGGCTCGCTCTTACCCTCCCCTGGAGGGGGAGGGTCGGCTCACATTGAGCGCAGCGAAATGTGAGACGGGGTGGGGTGATCTCTCAACACGGGTAGTGTTGGACGTGGAGAGACCGTCACCCCACCCCGGTTCGCATTCCGCTTCGCTTCATGCGCACCGACCCTCCCCCTCCAGGGGAGGGTGAAGGGGATGACGGACCCCATGCGTAGCACGCTTGGCGGCTTGATTGAACTTGGCCGCGCGAGAGGCTAAGGCATCGGCCTGAGTTCGGAGGAAACACATGACAACGCCCACGGCAGTGGCGCTGGAAGATGCCAAGGTCGCGTTCCGGCTGGGGGACGGCCGGGTCTATACGGCGGTGGAGAAGGCGCATCTTGCGGTCGCGCAGGGCGAGTTCGTCGCCATCGTCGGCCCGACCGGCTGCGGGAAATCGACGCTGCTCAATGTCGCCGCGGGCCTGCTCAAGCCGGCCGCCGGCAGCGTCAGGATATTCGACCAGCCGCTGGCGGGGCTGAACCGGGAGGCCGGCTATTTGTTCCAGGCCGACGCGCTGTTCCCCTGGAAGACCGCGCTCGACAACGTCGCGATCGGGCTCGAGATCAAGGGCACGCCGCGCAGCGAGTCGCTGCCGCAGGCCCGGAAATGGCTGACCTCCGTGGGCCTCGGCGCCTTCGCGAACCGCTATCCGCACATGCTCTCCGGCGGCCAGCGCAAGCGCGTGGCTCTGGCGCAGGTGCTGATCCGCGATCCAAAAATCCTGCTGATGGACGAGCCGTTCGGGCCGCTCGATGCGCAGACGCGGCAGGTCATGGGCAATCTGCTGCTCGACTTGTGGAACGCCGATCGCAAGGCGGTGCTGTTCGTGACCCACGATCTGGAAGAGGCGATCGCACTCGCCGACCGCGTGGTGATCATGTCGGCGGGGCCGTCCTCGCGCATCATCGGCGACTGGCGCGTCAGCTTGCCGCGCCCGCGCGACATCTTCGAGGTGCGCCTCGACAAGGAGTTCCATGCGCTCCATCGCGAGATCTGGGGCATGCTGAAGGACGAGGTGATGAAGGGCTACGCGCAGTCCACTCACGCGGCGGAGGCGGTCTGATGTCTCGTCCGACGCTGTTTGCGCTGCAGGTCCTGGTCGCGGTCGTGTGCATCGTGCTGTGGCAGGTGCTGTCGACCGTCCCCGTGTTCGGCAAGATCCTGCTGCCGCCGTTCTTCTTCTCCAATCCGCTCGACGTGTTCAGCCAGATCGTGAAATGGTTCGCCTCCGGCGTGATCTGGAAGCATCTCGGCATCACGCTGGCGGAATCGATCCTCGCCTTCGTGATCGGATCGCTCGGCGGCGTGCTGGTCGGCTTCTGGTTTGCGCGCCAGCCGGTGGTCGCGGCGGTGTTCGACCCCTACGTCAAGATGGTCAACGCGCTGCCGCGCGTGGTGCTGGCGCCGATCTTCGCGCTGTGGCTCGGGCTCGGCATCTGGTCGAAGGTCGCGCTCGGCGTGACCTTGGTGTTCTTCATCGTCTTCTTCAACGTCTATCAGGGCGTCAAGGAAGTCAGCCGCACCGTGCTCGACAACGGCCGCATGCTCGGCATGAGCGAGCGGCAATTGATGCAGCACGTCTATTGGCCGTCGGCGCTGTCGTGGATGTTCTCCTCGCTGCACACCTCGGTCGGCTTCGCCGTGGTCGGCGCCGTCGTCGGCGAATATCTGGGATCGGCCGCAGGCCTCGGCTATTTGATCCAGCAGGCCGAAGGCGTGTTCGACGTCGCCGGCGTGTTCGCCGGCATGTTCGTGCTGTCGGCTTTCGTCATCCTGATCGACTACGGCGTGACGCTGGTCGAGCGGCGCCTTTTGGTGTGGCGGCCGACGGCGGCGGATGGGCGCGGCTAGGCGCGAGGTGGGGCCCGCATCGGCGCGAGCCCCGATCGCGGAGGCTCAATCCAGCAGCTTGGTATCGTCGGGCGCCTGCGGCGGCGTCTTGATGGCGATCGCCTTGACCTGGCCGCTGACCGGTTTGGTGCCGCCGTGCGGCGTGCCCTTCGGAATGATGACGAGGTCGCCCGGCTTGACCGTGACCTCCTTGTCGCCGAGCCAGATCGTCCCGGTCCCGTCCAGGATGTACTGGATCTCGTTAGTGTTGGGATGCATATGCTTGGGCACGTTTCCGACCTGGATCGAGATGGTGGCGCCGTCGGCGCTCGCGAACATCTTTGAGCGGAAGCCGACGGCGTTGGCGGGGCCGAGCGCATCGCCCTCCATCTCGCCGGTGTGGATGAGCTGTGCAGTGATGTTCTCGGCGGCCAGCGCCGGCCGGAGCAACTGGTTCGCGCCGCACCCGGCGGCAAAGGCGGCGGCGAGCGACAGCCCGGCAACAAGGCGATTCATGGATCATTCTCCCCATCAGGAATTGTTCTTGTTCAGCCATGCTATTGCGCCGAAGGGCGGATGGCCAGCCCACTTAGGCAGTGCTTCTCAAGCCAGTCCCGCTGCTCTATGGTGCCGCCGGCCGAACGGAGGAAACCAATGAAGAACACGATTGCCAGGCTCGCCGGCGCGCTGCTTGCGCTGACGCTCACCACCTCGCTTGCCGCAGCCCAAAGCAAGGTCACCGTCGCGGTCGGCGGTGGGGCCTGCCTGTGCTATCTGCCGACGGTGCTGGCCAAGCAGCTCGGCGAGTACGAGAAGGCCGGCCTCAATGTCGAGCTGGTCGACCTCAAGGGCGGCTCGGACGCGCTCAAGGCCGTGCTCGGCGGCAGCGCCGACGTCGTCTCCGGCTATTTCGACCATTGCGTCAACCTCGCCGCCAAGAAGCAGGAGCTGCAGGCCTTCGTGGTCTATGACCGCTATCCCGGCCTCGTGCTGGTGGTCGCGCCCTCGCGCACCAATGACATCAAGTCGGTCAAGGATCTCGCCGGCAAGAAGGTCGGCGTCAGTGCGCCCGGCTCCTCCACCGACTTCTTCCTCAAATATATGCTGAAGAAGAACGGGCTCGATCCCACCAGCGCGGCCGTGATCGGCGTCGGCCTCGGCGCCACCGCGGTCGCCGCGATGGAGCAGGGGCAGATCGATGCGGCCGTGATGCTCGATCCCTCAGTGACCGTGCTCCAGGGCAGCCACAAGGATCTGCGCATCCTCAGCGACACGCGCACCCAGAAGGATACGCTCGAGACGTTTGGCGGCGAATATCCTGGTGGCGCGCTGTATTCGACGGTGGCCTGGGTCAATGGCCACGAGAAGGAGACGCAGGCGCTGACCAATGCGATCCTGGCGACGCTCGCCTGGATCCATTCGCACTCGCCCGAGGAGATCATGGCGAAGATGCCGGAGGAGATGGTCGGCAAGAACAAGGACCTCTATCTCGCCGCGCTGAAGAACACGATTCCCATGTTCTCCGAGACCGGCAAGATGGACCCGAAGGGTGCCGACGCGGTGCTTGCGGTGTTCAGCGTCGGTTCGCCCGAGGTGGCGAACGCCAAGATCGACGTCAGCAAGACCTTCACCAACAAATACGTCGACCAGGCCAAGAAGACCACGGGGAGCGCCAAATAGCTGACGCGAAGGCGTGGTACCAGGTGTCATGACGTCACCGGTCATTCATCGCGTCACGACGCTTGATCTTGCCGTGCGGCCGATCGTTTGGCCGTTCGCGGAGGAACGGCGCGCCGAGATCGCGGCGCATTTCGCCGAGAAGCAGCGTGAGCGGCCGAAGATCTGGAACGGCCGCGTCCTGCTCGGGCGCGATGCCGTGTTCAGCGACGGTCATCTTGCCGCGACCTATTTCGAGACCGATTTCGCAAGCTTCCTCGCCTGGCGCGACTGGGGCTTTCCCGACAAGGCCGTGTTCAACGGTTTTGGCATGGGCGCGTTGCGCGCCTCCGACGGCGCGTTTGTCATGGGCGAGATGGCGCCCCACACCGCCAATGCGGGCCGCATCTATTTCCCCTCGGGCACGCCGGATCTCGACGACGTCAGGGACGGCACGCTCGACATTCCCGGCAGCGTCGTCCGCGAACTCGGCGAGGAGACCGGCCTGACCGTAGCCGACTACCGGGTCGAGCCGGGCTGGCATTGCGTCGTCACCGGTCCCTCGATTGCAATGCTGCAGGTCATCAACCTGGATGTGCCGGGCGATGTTGCCCGCGCCCGGATCGAGGCCAATCTTGCACGCGAGACCGAGCCGGAACTGTCGGCCATTCATCTCGTGCGCGGAATGAGCGATCTCACGCCGGCCATGCCGCGATTTGTCACGGCCTTCGTCGAGCAGCAGCTCGCCTCGCGCTGAGCGCGAGGCTTGACATCGCCGCGCGCAGCCCATGTGATGGGCAAAAAAGCAAAAGCAAGAAGAATGCAATGCACAATCGTCCAGGGAGGTTTAGATGCGCCTGCGCATGGCTGCCCGCTTGGTACGTGGGCTGTTGGTCGCGATATCAGCGACGGGCTTGGCAGTGTCCGCCCATGCTCAAGAGAAAAAGATCAAGATCGGCGTCGTTTTCGACCTGACCGGGCCTCTCGCGGGCGGCGGCTCCGAGCTGAACTATGTCGGCACCAAGATCATCCTCGACCATTTCGCCAAGTCCGGCGTCGAGGGCTACAAGATCGAGGCGGTCTACGCCGACGCACAGAGCAAGCCCGACATCGCCATCAATGAATCCGTCCGCCTGCTCGAGCAGGAGAAGGTCGACATGGTGCTCGGCTTCTTCTCCTCGGCGCAATGCGTGCCGGTGGCGGCCCGTGTCGAGCAGCTCAAGAAGTTCATGTGGATGACGACCTGCATCTCGTCGGCCGTGTTCAACGAGAAGGGCTACAAATACGTCTTCCGCCCGCAGGCGAGCGGCGACCAGTTCGGCATGATGACGATGGATTTCATCGCGCAGAATGCCAGCGCGAAGCTCGGCAAGGAGCCGAAGGACCTGCGGGTCGCCATCATCCACGAGGACGGCGCCTATGGTGTCGATGTCTCCAAGGGCAACGAGGCCGGCGCGAAGAAGGCCGGCTTCAACGTCGTGCTGAAGGAAGGCTATTCGGCCACCGCGCCGGATCTGTCGGCGCTGGTGACCAAGCTGAAGCGCGCCAAGCCCGATGTGATCTTCCACACCGGTTATAATCCAGACATCACCTTGCTGCTGCGCCAGGCCCGCGAGCAGGGCCTGAAATTCGCTGCGTTGATGGGGCATGGCGCCGGCTACGGCGTGTATGAGAAGCTGAAGGAGGGCATGGGCGCGGACGCGACCTACATCTTCAACGCCGATCCGATCTCGATCTGGCTCTCCAATCAGAAGACCATGGATCCCAAACTTCCGCCCGTCATCAAGATGGTCGGCGAGGAGTTCGACAGGATCAAGCCAGGGGTCGCCATCCGCTCGGCACACGTCGGCATCGGCGCGTCCAACACCTATGTGTTTATGAGCGACGTGCTGCCGCGCGCGATCAAGAAATATGGTGGGGTGGATCCCGACGCGCTGCGCAAGGCTGCGCTCGACACCGACATCCCCGAAGGCGGCACCATGCTCGGCTTCGGCGTCAAGTTCTACGGCGAGGGCACGCCGATGGCGGGCCAGAACGAGCGCTCGTTCCCGGTCGTGATCCAGTATCTCGACGACAAGTCCCACGTGGTGTGGCCCAAGAGCCAGGCGCAGCGCGAGGCCGTGCTGCCGCTGCCCAAGGGCACCACCTACAGCAACCAGTAGCGGAGTGCTCCGGTGTTGGAAGTCAGCGGGCTGGTGAAGCGGTTTGGCGGCTTCACCGCCGTGAACAACGTGTCGTTCAGGGTCGACCAGGGCGAGATCCTCGGCCTGATCGGCCCCAACGGCTCGGGCAAGAGCACGATCTTCAACATGCTCTCCGGCACGCTGGCCCCGACCTCCGGCTCGATCCTGTTTGCCGGCCACGAGATCGCGGGCCTTGCGCCGCACCGGATCATCAATGGCGGCATCGGGCGGACCTTCCAGATTCCGCGGCCATTCCGTCGCCTCTCCATTTTCGAGAACGTCGCGCTCGCCGGTTTCTACGGCCAGGGCCGCCACAGCCGCGTCAAGGCCGAGGAGGCGGCCGAGCGTGCGCTGGCGATGGTCGGCCTGCCGACCGATCGCCATGCCAGCGTCGATGGCCTCGGCGCTGCGGGGCTGAAGAAGCTCGAGCTTGCGAAGGCGCTCGCCACCTCGCCAAAGCTGCTGCTCGCCGACGAGAGTCTCGGCGGCCTCGACGAGGCCGAGATGGACCAGGCCGCCGACATGCTGCGCAACATCCGCGACGAGCTCGGCATCACCATCATCTGGGTCGAGCACATCATGGGCGTCCTGATGCGCGTCGTCGACCGCGTCATGGTGCTCGATCACGGCGAGAAGATCTCGGAAGGCCTGCCGAGCGCGGTCGCCGGCGACCCGCGTGTCATCGAGGTCTATCTCGGCACCGATGCCGAGACCACGCAGGCCGCGGCCGCCGAAGCGCGCCGCCGCGCGGGAGGCCAATGATGCTGGAGCTTCGCGGCGTCAATGCCGGCTACGGCACCTTCCAGGCGCTGTTCGACGTCAATCTCGACGTGAAGGCCGGCGAGGCGGTCGGCGTCATCGGCCCCAACGGCGCCGGCAAGACCACGTTGATGCGCGTCATCTCCGGCCTGATCCGTCCCTCGCGCGGATCGATCACGATGGAAGGCGTCGATGTCGTCGCGACACCGCCGCACAAGATCGTCAGCCTCGGCATTGCGCATGTGCCGGAGAACCGGCGGCTGTTTCCGCAACTCACGGTCGACGACAATCTCAAGATGGGCGCCTTCATGAAGGAGGCGCGGGGCCATTATGCCGAGCGGCTGGAGGTGGTGTTCGACCTGTTCCCGCGCCTGAAGGAGCGCCGCCACCAGATGGCCGGCACCATGTCCGGAGGCGAGCAGCAGATGTGCGCGATCGGCCGCGCGATGATGTCCAATCCAAAGCTGCTGCTGCTCGACGAGCCGTCGGCCGGACTTGCGCCGGTCGTGGTGCAGCAGGTGTTCGAGCTGGTGAAGCGGATCCGCGCCAGCGGGCTGACGGTGCTGATCGTCGAGCAGAACGTGCAGCAGGTGCTGAAGGTGGTCGACCGCGCCTATCTGATCGAGGCGGGCACGATCCGGGCGTCCGGCACTTCGGCCGAGATGCTGGCGAGCGACACGGTCAAGGAAGCTTATCTCGGGGTGTGATGGGCATGCAGGCGTTCCTGGACATTTTCGATATCTATCTGCTCGAGGCCGTCATCAACGGCATCCTGCTCGGCGGCGTGCTGGCGCTGCTCGCGCTCGGGCTCAATTTGATCTTCGGCGTCATCGACGTGACCTGGATCTGCTACGCCGAGCTGGTGATGATCGGCATGTACGCCATGTATTTCATGGTGCAGTATTACGGCGTCAGCTATTTCGTTTCCGCCCCGCTCACAATCCTGCTGGTCGCCGTGCTCGGCGCGGCGCTGCACTACCTCGTGATCGCGCCGCTGCTCACAGCACCTCCGATCAACCAGCTGCTGGCGACCGGCGGCGTGCTGTTCGTGCTGCAGAGCTTTGCCACCGTCGCCTTCGGCATCGACTTCCGCAATCTCGGCATCCGCCTGCCGGTGCTCGCCTTCGGCGACATGAATTTCAGCTACGCGCGGCTGCTGTCGTTCGTGGCCGCGCTGGTCGGCATGGTCGCGGTCTATCTGTTCATGACGCGCACCTTCACCGGCACCGCGATCCGCGCCATCTCGCAGGACCGGCAGATCATGGCGCTGATGGGCGTCGACACGAAGCGCATCTATCTCATCACCTCCGCGCTCGGCGGCGCACTCGCCGGCCTCGCCGCCTGCCTCCTGGTGCTGCAATACGACGTGCATCCCTTCGTCGGCCTCTCCTTCGGGCCGATCACCTTCCTGATCTGCGTGCTCGGGGGCCTTGGCAATTTCATCGGCGGCTTCATCGCGGCCTTCCTCTTCGCCGAGATCATCTCGCTCGGCGGCCTGTTCTCCGACCTCGAATGGGGCTATGTGCTCGCCTTCGCCTTCTTCATCGTCATGATGTTCATCCGGCCCGCGGGCCTGCTTGCGAGGCGCCGATGACGGGGCAGGGACGTCTTGCGGCTTGGGGGATCGGGCTGGCGGCGCTGGTCGCGCTGCCCTTCGTCTATCGCGATCCCTATCATCTGCACATCCTGGTGCTGATCCTGATCTGGTCGTTCGCCTATACGTCGTGGTCGATGATGGGGCGGTTCGGCCTGGTCTCGCTCGGGCATGGCGGCTTCATGGGCATCGGCGCCTACGTCACCGCGCTGTTGTGGAATCATCTGGGACTGTCGCCCTGGATCGGCATTCCCATCAGCATGGCGGCGGCCGGCGCGCTGGCGATGATCGTCGGCTATCCCTGCTTCCGCTTCCGCATCACCGGGCATTATTTCGTGCTGGTGACGCTGGCGCTGTCGGGCATCGTGCTTCAGGTCATCACGGCGACGCGCGACTACACCGGCGGCTCGCTCGGCTACACCCCGAACCGCGCGTCCGGCAACAAGCTGCTGGCGCTGCAATTCGACGACAAGATCACCTGGTACCTGATTGCGCTTGCGGTCTGGCTGTTCGGCATCGTGGTCTGGCACTGGGTCGACCGCAGCATGGCCCGCTATGCGCTGGAGGCGATCTCGGAGGACGAGGACGCCGCGGCCGCGGCCGGCGTCGACGTCACCGCCGAGAAGCTGAAGATCACGCTGCTCAGCGCGCTGATGACGGCGCTCGCCGGTGCGATCTACTGCCAGTACCAGATGTTCATCACCCCCGACACGGTCAGCGGCATCGCGGTGTCGCTGCAGATGGTGTTCGCGGCGATCGTCGGCGGCCTGTTCGTCTCGCTCGGCCCGACTGTCGGCGCCATCATCACCATCCTCCTGGCGGAAACCTTGCGCATCGGCTTCGGCACCAAGGCAGTCGGCTGGGACAACCTCGTCTACGGCGTGCTGCTCGTGCTCTTCATCATATTCCTTCCCAAGGGCATCCTTGGTAGCTTGCTCGACCGATTGAAGCCGCAACGCAAGGTATCCCGCGCTCATGAGCAAGAAGCCGTCCAAATCGCTCGCCCAGGAGCTTGACCGCTACATCACGCCATTCCGCTACGATGGCTCGGGCAAGTTTCACCTCAAGGCGCACAAGACGAACGAGAAGGGCGATCTCGACAAGGAGAAGGCGCAGGCGATTCTCGACGCCAACAAGAAGCGGCTGATCGAGTTCCAGGAGAAGCTCTACGCCCAGGACCGCTGGTCCGTGCTGATCGTGTTCCAGGCGATGGACGCCGGCGGCAAGGACAGTGCGATCAAGGCGATCTTCGAGGGCATCAACCCGCAGGGCTGCGAAGTCACGGCCTTCAAGGCGCCGAGCAGCAAGGAGCTCGACCACGATTTCCTCTGGCGTCACGTCGTTGCGCTGCCCGAGCGTGGCCATATCGGCATCTTCAACCGCTCGCACTACGAGGAATGCCTGGTGACGCGCGTGCATCCGGAGATCCTCGCCAAGGAGAAGTTGCCGCCAAAGGTCGTCACCAAGAACATCTGGAAGGAGCGGTTCGAGGACATCTCCGCCTTCGAGCGCTATCTCTGCCGCAACGGCACCGTGGTGCTGAAGTTCTTCCTCAACGTCTCCAAGGACGAGCAGCGCGAGCGCTTCCTCGACCGCCTGGAGGATCCGGCCAAGCAGTGGAAGTTCTCCATGGACGACATCAAGGAGCGCGCGCTGTGGCCGCGCTACCAGGCGGTCTACCAGGACATCGTCCGGCACACGGCGACCGCCCATGCGCCCTGGTACGTCGTTCCCGCCGATCACAAATGGTTCGCCCGCGTCGTGATCGGCTCGGTGATCAATGCCGCGCTGGAAAAGCTCGACCTGCGCTTTCCCCGTGCCGACAAGGCCTCCCTCGTAGAGTTCGAGCAGGTGCGCAAGGCGCTGGAGAAAGAGGAGACGGGAGGCAGGAAGAAAGCAAAGTGACAGCCAACCGGACCGCCGACCGCAAGACCGTCAACTTCGCGCTCCAGGGCGGCGGCGCGCACGGCGCCTTCGTCTGGGGCGTGCTCGACCAGGTGCTCGAGGATGGCAGGCTCGCGATCGAGGCGATCAGCGCGACCAGCGCCGGGGCCATGAATGCGGTCGCGATGGCCTCCGGCATGGCGCACGGAGGCGCGGACGCCGCGCGGGAGAGCCTGCACGCATTCTGGTACGAAGTGTCGCGCATGGACATGGCGTACGATTTGATGTCGCCGGTGAACCAGTGGATCCAGGCCCTGAAGCTGCCGCCGGAATATCATCCGGTCCACGCCATCATCCACACGCTGACGCACACGCTGCCGCCGGGCCTGCTCAATCCCTTTCATTTCAATCCGCTCCGCGCGCTGCTGCAGCGCGTGGTCGATTTCGACCGGCTCAATTCCTCGCCCGACGCGCCGCAGCTGTTTCTCAATGCCACCAACGTCCGCAACGGCAAGATCAAGGTGTTCCAGAGCCCGCTGCTCACGGCGGAGACCGTGCTCGCCTCGGCCTGCCTGCCGCCCTATTTCCAGGCCGTCGAGATCGACGGCGAGCATTATTGGGATGGCGGCTATCTCGGCAATCCCGCGATCTATCCGTTGATCTACCGCAAGGGCAGCCACGACGTCATCATCGTGCAGGTCACGGCGATCAGGCGCAACGAGCTGCCGACCAGTGCGGCCGACGTCCTCCACCGCATCAACGAGATCAGCTTCAATTCGTCCCTGATGCGCGAGATGCGCGCGATCGCCTTCGCCACACGGCTGATCGACGATGGCGAGCTCGACAGCGACAAGCATAGCCGCATGTACATGCACTGGATCGGCAACGACCTGCTGATGTCGCAGCTCGGCACGGCCACGCAGTTCCACCCCGAATGGAGCCTGTTGTGCCGCCTGCGCGATGAGGGCCGCGATGCGGCG
The DNA here is from genome assembly GCF_025200885.1 of Bradyrhizobium huanghuaihaiense. Taxonomy (NCBI): domain Bacteria; kingdom Pseudomonadati; phylum Pseudomonadota; class Alphaproteobacteria; order Hyphomicrobiales; family Nitrobacteraceae; genus Bradyrhizobium; species Bradyrhizobium huanghuaihaiense. The sequence continues at coordinate 2,753,784 of NZ_CP104172.1, forward strand.
CGAAGCTGGCTGGCGTGTAACTTCGACCAGATCGGAAAGTCCTCGACGGTCGACCTGGCCGACATGTTTCTCTAGGCGGCTGATCGCCATCGACAAAAAAGTACGAAAACAACCCCATGCACAGTAGCCGGTGCCAGCGGAATCAATGGCTTGGCGGCTGGCTGTCGATGTTCGGATTTAGAGAAATGCGTTTTGACCCGTCGGGCAAAACAGGAGTATGTTGTCATCATCGCCGCGGACCGGGGCAGGGTGGGCAAAGCGACCCGTTCGCCGTCGCTCGTAGCCGCGATCTTTGATCTCGTAGGGTGGGCAAAGGCGCCCTTGCGCCGTGCCCACCATCTCTCCACGATCGCCGCTGGCGTGGTGGGCACGCAACGAGCCGCGCCTTGCGCGTCTCGTCGCTTTGTCCATCCCTACGAGTTCTCGCCAAGCGGCTTGTCGGGCCCCGCGATCCCCGATCTCGTAGGGTGGGCCAAGCGAAGCGTGCCCACCAATCTTTGACTCGATAGAGGTGGTGGGCACGCATCGAGCCGCGCCTTGGCGCGTCTCGTTGCTTTGCCCACCTACCGGGTCTCTGCAAGTGGCCGGTTAGTATCCCCGTCCCCACCAGTAGCAGAAGCGCTCGACATTGGCGGGGAGGCTCGCCTCGTAATTCGCCCACTTCTCGTATTTCGGCAGCTTCACCTCCTTCATCGCGGTGTCGAAGCACTTGCCGGCGTCCGCCGCCTTCTTCACTTCAGTGGAGAGGTCCTCCATGTAGGCAATGTCGTCCTCGACGTCCTTCTTGGTGCCGAAGCGTCCGCCGGCATAGGGATGGCCGGGGATCATCCGCTCCCAGTCGAGCGAGGCCAGCTTCTTCAGCGAGGCGATGTACTCCAGCGGCGAGGCATTGTCGGGGATGTTGCGGAACTGGACGCTCTCGATCGGAGCGAAGTCGACCACGAAGATGATCTTCTCCTTCGGCAGCCGCATCACCAGAGAGTTGTCGGAATGGTTGCGGCCGACATAGTTCAGCTCCAGCGTGGTGCCGCCGAGCGTGATGCTCTTCTTGTCGTCCACCACCTGGTCCGGCATGACGACGTCGGCGAGCAGGGACTTCTGCTTCTTCAGCTCGAGCAGGCGCTCCTTGGTTCGCCGGTGCGCGATGAAGGTGGCGCCGAGATCCTTGAAGGGCTGGCCGCCGGCGATGTGGTCGTAGTGATGGTGGCTGTAGATGACGTATTTGATCGGCTTGTCGGTGACGGCCTTGATCGCGTCGATATAGGGCTTCGCGGGCCGCAGATACGAGATCGGGTCGGTCGCGATCACGCCCTGCGGCGTCACCACGAACATCGACTGATGGCCGCCATAGCGGAAGACGTAGACGTTGTCGGTGCCGTCGACCTTCCTGGTCGAGGTCTGCGGTGGGGTCTGCGCGGAGGCCGATCCGGTCGCGAGGGCCACGACAACGGCAAGGCAATGGATTGGCTTCATGTTTGATTGTCCAGCAAGGGAGGAGGGGCGTGGGAGCAAAATTCCGGCGAGAAGTCTCACGAGTTCGCGCCAATCCATTCGTGTCACCACAATGATCGACGCAATATGCTGCAAGCTAGCGCCGGCATTGCGCCGGTGTCAAAACGGCCGCGCGCGGGGCAGCTTGAGGTTGTGAAATGGCCTGGATGGAACCCGGTTGCTGCCGTTCAAATCTCGCGATTGCGTCGACGTTCCCGCTTGACAGTTTTATGTCTCAGGAGGAGCATCGCAACGGTCGCGAATACGCGACGCGTAACGTCCACCTCAGAGCAAGGGGAGGTCTATGACACCACCTCCGCAAATCCAGCCGCGTTAATTGCGATGGAGCTCGTTCGGACTATCGCATAGCGGCGCAAACCGCGAACGGCACGCCGGGTCAAGGTTTAGCGGGCTGCATCAGTGAGGCATAGCCCCTACCTTCCCGGCGCTGTAATTTGCATCACAATCAATCGTGTCGGATGACCGAGATGGTCGTCGCGACATGTGCCGTTCGACATCCTGCTTCTCTCTCCTCCTCCTCACCGTCATTCCGGATTGAATTCCGGAATGACGGTAGAGATTTTTGTGCGTCGATCTGACGGGCGCCAGCTATGCCGAGGCGCGGTTCCCTGATCCTGCATTGCGGCAAATGCCAAGAGAATGTCGCCTCATTGGCCCATTTCCGACACAGGGCCGGGGCGAATAGCTGCAATCCGACATGACGCGTGTGCTTCGGCGGTGACGATCCCGACGCCGCCGGCGCGCATTCATTTTTTCCAGGGAATCCTCGTGTCGCATAAGCTCGCCCCGGCGCTCCTCGCCGCTCTCTTCCTCGCGATCCTTTCTCTCTCCAGCGCCCGCGCCGAGCCGCCTCGGCCGGCGACGAATAATGCCGCCGCGCTGTCGCCCGACGAGGCGAAGCGCGCGCTGGAGACCCTTCAGGACGACAAGAAGCGCGCGCAGATGATCGACACGCTGCGTGCAATCGCCAATGCGTCCGGTCAGCAGCAGCCGGCGCCCGAACAGAAATCGCCGATCCCGCTTGCGGCCGATGGCCTCGGTGCGCAGCTCATGCTCACGGTGTCGGAGCAGATCGGCGAGATCTCGAGCGAGATCGCCAGCATGACGCGGACGCTCACGCACTTCCCGGCGTTCTACTACTGGATCATGCGCACGGCGAACGATCCGGCGGCCTACAATCTCCTGATCGAGATTGCCTGGAAGCTCGCGCTGGTGCTCGGCTGCGCGCTCGCGGCCGAATGGGTGATCTTCCGTCTAATCCGCCGTCCGGTCGTGTTCCTGGAAGGACGTGTGCCACAGACCGCGCGCCTGCCGGCGCAGGCGCTGCCGATCGCCGATCCGCCATCGTCGGTCGCCGACGTGACGCCGGCACCTGAGTTGCAGAAGCGACGTCACAGTCTGGCGCGGATCTGGCAGGTCATGCTGCGGCTGCCCTTCGTGCTCGGCCGTTTCGTGCTCGAGCTGCTTCCCATGTTCGTGTTCGTCGGCGTCGCCACCGCGCTGCTGGGAACGGAGATCGGCGAGCCGACGACCGTCCGCCTCGTGATTCTCGCGGTCGTCAACGCCTATGCGTTCTCGCGCGGGCTGATCTGCCTGGTCCGGGCGCTGGCGGGGCCGTTCGGCCTGTTTCCGGTGCGAGCCGAGACGGCGGCCTATATCGAGATCTGGGCGCGCCGCATCGTCGGTGTCGGTGTCACCGGCATCGCCTTCGCCAATGTGGCGCTGCTGCTCGGCCTGCATCGTGCCGGCTATGCCGCGCTGCTGCGCATGGTGATGCTGGTCGTTCACCTCTTCATCGTCGTCATCATCCTGCAATGCCGCCGCCAGGTCGCCGAGGCCATCCGCGCGCCGGCGGAACGGCAGGGGATCGCGGCGCGTCTGCGCAACCGCATCGCCGGCGGCTGGCACTATCTCGCCATCGCACTCGATCTGGCACTATGGGCGGTGTGGGCGCTGAACATCCGCAACGGCTATTCGCTGCTGCTGCAATATTTCGTCGGTACCGTTGTGGTCGCGGTGATCACGCGCGTCGCCATCATGCTGACGCTGAGCCTGATCGACCGCGGCTTCCGCATCAAGCCGGAGATCCTGCAGCGCTTTCCGGGACTGGAGACCCGCGCCAACCGCTATCTGCCGCTGCTGCGCAAGATCGTCTCCGGCGTGATCGCCTTCATCGGTTTCGTGGCCGTGCTCGAGGTCTGGGGCGTGGACGCCATCGTCTGGTTCTATGGCGGCCAGATCGGCGGCCGGCTGATCTCGGCGGTGGTGACGATCGGCATTGCCGTGTTCATCGCCGCCGCCATCTGGGAAATCAGTAACGCGCTGCTCGATCGCCAGATCAATGCGCTGTCACGCGACGGCCATTACGCCCGTGCCGCGCGCCTGCGCACCTTCCAGCCGATGCTGCGCACCGCGTTGCTCTGCCTGATCGCCACCGTCGTCGGCCTCACGGCGTTGAGCGAGATCGGCGTCAATGTCGCCCCGCTGCTCGCGGGCGCCGGCATCGTCGGCATCGCCATCGGCTTCGGTTCGCAGAAGCTGGTGCAGGACCTCATCACCGGCCTGTTCCTGCTGCTGGAGAACACGGTCCAGGTCGGCGACACCGTCAGCGTCTCCGGGCTCTCGGGCGTCGTCGAGAACGTCTCGATCCGCACCATCCGCCTGCGCGCCGGCGACGGCGCCGTCCACATCGTTCCGTTCAGCGCGGTCACCACCATCACCAATGCCAGCCGCGGCGCCGGCAACGCCTCCGTCAGCGTCAACGTCGCCTACAAGGAGGACACCGATCGCGCCGGCCAGATCCTCAAGGAGATCGTCGACGAGATGCGGCGCGAGGCGGACTTCCGTGCGCTGATCCGCGGCGATCTCGAGCTGTGGGGCGTCGACAAGGTCGACGGCGCGATGGTGTCGATCGTCGGCCAGATCCGCTGTACCGAGGCCGGCCGCTGGCCGGTGCAGCGCGAGTTCAACCGCCGCATGAAGCAGCGCTTCCAGCAGCACGGCATCGAGGTTGCCTCCGCGACCCAGACCATTCTGATGCAGATCGCGCCGCCGGCGGAGGGGGCCGCAAATCTGACGCCGCGGCGGGCGGCGGCCGGGTAACCGGTCCGCAAAATTCCAGCTTGCCTGCGCTCGTCCGGCAGCGTTCACTCCAGCCTCAGCCCGCTAACAATGCGGGCGGCAAAAAGGGTGGGAGAGACTGATGCGGGGGCTGTGGGCCGGATGTCGTGGTCATGTGTTCGTCATTTGCGCGCTGATCGGATGCGCGGTGTGGACCGCACCAGGCAACGCGCAGACGTTTCCGTCGCGCCCCATCACCCTCGTGGTGCCGTTCGCCGCGGGCGGCCCCACCGACACGCTGGCGCGGATCCTGTCCGAGCGGATCGCGGCCGAGCTGCACACGACGGTCGTGGTCGAGAACGTGGCGGGTGCGTCCGGCAGCATCGCCGGCGCCCGCGTCGCGCGGGCTACACCTGACGGCACCACCATCACCATCGGCCATTGGGGCACGCACGTGCTGAACGGCGCGATCTTCAAGCTGCCCTATGACGTGATCGCCGATTTCGAGCCGGTCGCGACCATCGCGATGGGCACGCAGCTCATCGTCGGCCGAAAGTCGCTCGAGGCGAACAGCCTGAAGGAGATGATCGCGTGGCTGAAGGCCCATCCCGGCAAAGCGACCGCAGGTACGGCGGGTGCTGGTACCGGCGCCCATGTCGCCGGCGTCTTCTTCAAGGAGAAGACCGGGACCGATTTCCAGTTCGTGCCCTATCGCGGCGCCGGGCCGGCGATGATCGATCTGGTCGCCGGCCAGATCGACATCATGTTCGACCAGGCTTCGAACTCGCTGCCACAATACAAGAACGGCGCGATCAAGGCGTTCGCCGTGACCTCGCCGACACGGCTTGCATCCGCACCCGATATTCCCACCGTCGATGAGGCGGGGCTGCCCGGGCTCTATATTTCCTACTGGCACGGCATCTGGGCCCCGAAGAACACGCCGAAAGAGATTGTGACAAAGCTCAATGCGGCCATTGTCGCCGTGCTCGCCGATCCCGCCGTCAAGCAGCGCTTTGCCGAACTCGGGCAGGAGATTCCGCCTGCAGCCCAGCAAACGCCCGCAGCGCTCGCCGCCTTCCAGAAAGCCGAGACCGAGAAATGGTGGCCGATTGTGAAGGCCGCCGACATCAAGCCTGAGTAGTTTCGAGGCACCACGAGCACTGCTCCTCATCCTGACAGATAGTGAGGCCTTCTCGTCATTCCGGGCTCGCGCTGACGCGCGCCCCGGAATGACGAGGGGAGAGAGGGGCCGCTCTCAATCCCTCATCATGAGTAGCTGAGCGCCGTTAACCTTTTCGCGTGCGCATTTTGCCAGTTTCCGCGCCAATCTCGCTGCGGTGCGAGATCACAATCAAGGCGCCTGTTGCTACGTCCTTGATCTCGGGGGACCGCTGGCCGACAATGGTTGCCCTTCAATAAGAAACTCCCTGGGGGATTTCGTGAATAGACCTGCTCGGGTCAGCGCCCATTCGACATCATCCGACACCGCGCACGGCATGACGCTGCTGCGTGATCCCTTGCTCAACAAGGGCACCGCCTTCACGGAAGCGGAGCGCGCCGCGCTCGGCCTGCGTGGCCTGCTGCCGCCCTGCGTGCTGACGATGGAGACCCAGGCGGAGCGCGTGCTCACCAATCTGCGCGCGCTGCCGACCGACCTCGAAAAATACGTCGCGCTGAACGCGCTGCATGACCGTAACGAGGCGCTGTTCTTCCGTGTCGTGGTCGACAACATCGACGAGATCCAGCCGATCATCTACACGCCGACCGTCGGGCTCGCCTGCCAGAAATACGGCCTGATCTTCCAGCGGCCGCGCGGCATGTTCATCTCCTCGCGCGATCGCGGCCAGATCGCCGAGATCCTGAAAAACTGGCCCTATCCGGCCAAGTTGATCGTCGTTACCGACGGCGAGCGCATTTTGGGGCTTGGCGATCTCGGCGCCAACGGCATGGGCATTCCGGTCGGCAAGCTCTCGCTCTATTCGGCCTGCGCCGGCGTTCATCCCGAGCAGTGCCTGCCCGTTGTGCTCGACGTCGGCACCAACAACGAAGAGCTCCTGAACGATCCCTATTATCTCGGCCTGCGCGAGCGGCGGCTGACGGGCGAGGCTTACGACAGTTTCGTCGACGAGTTCATGCAAGCAGCGCGAAAGACCTTCCCGGACGTGCTGATCCAGTTCGAGGATTTCGCCAATCACTCAGCGTTCAAGCTGCTGCACAAATATCGCGACGAGGCCTGCGTCTTCAACGACGACATCCAGGGCACTGCGGCTGTGGCGCTCGCCGGCCTGTTCTCGGCGCTGCGCGTCTCCGGCGGCAAGCTGAAGGATCAGAAAATCCTGTTCCTCGGCGCGGGCGAGGCAGCGACCGGCATCGCCGATCTCGTGGTCTCCGCCATGATGGCGGAGGGGGCCACGGAAGCCGAAGCGCTCCGGCGCAACTGGCTGGTGGATTCCCGCGGCCTCGTCGTCAGCGGCCGTGAGGGTCTTTCCGGCCACAAGCTGCGCTATGCCCATGCCGGCCAGGCGCCGATTGCGGATTTCCTCACCGCGATCAAGACGCTGAAGCCGACGGCGATCATCGGCGTCGCCGCGGTCGGCGGCGCCTTCACGCCCGAGGTGCTGAAGGCGATGGCCGAGCTCAACGAGCAGCCGATCGTGTTCGCGCTCTCCAACCCGACCTCCAAGGCGGAATGCTCGGCGGAGGACGCCTATCGCTACACCGAGGGCCGCGCGCTGTTCGCCTGCGGTAGTCCGTACGATCCAGTTACGCTGAGCGGCCGCACCTTCGTGCCGCGCCAGGGCAACAACTCCTACATCTTCCCCGGCGTCGGCCTCGGCGTCATCGCCAGCCGCTCCAGGCTGGTGACGGACGAGATGTTCATGGCGGCCGCCCATGCTCTGGCCGATTGCGTCGGCAAGGAGGACCTCGCCCAGGGCAGCCTCTATCCGGCGCTGCCCCGCATCCGCGAGGTCTCTGTCCGTATCGCCGCCGCGGTTGCCGACGTCGCCTATCAGCGCGGACTGGCGGACGGACCCGCGCCGAATGACGTGAAGGCCCTGGTCCAGTCGCAGATGTACGAGCCGAAGTACTGAGGCTTACAATTCAAGTTGAACTCGCGGAGGCAGCCCCTCACCCCAACCCTCTCCCCGTAAGAACGGGGAGAGGGAGTGAGAGAGTGTGCCCTCCTTACCTCTCCCCGCTCTTTTGCGGGGAGAGGTCGGATCGCTCCGACGATGCGAAGCGTCGTCGGACGATCCGGGTGAGGGGCAGGGCATCCTGCCAATCGCGTCGGAGGTCCATCCGACTCCCCACACGTTTCTAGACCGGCGTTAGGTCAGCCCATCGCCACCATTTCAGGTGGAATCGCCGTTGTGCCGCGCGGCCGTATATGCGACAGTCTGTAGCGTTACAAGAAAACTCAATCCGCAAGGTCAGATGCCATGGACGATCGTTTGCCTGAACTCGGCGACCTCGAGCGTGAGGTCATGCAATTGGTTTGGGCTCATGGTCCCGTCACGGCCGAAATCGTGCGGGAGCGGTTGTCGCGGCGCCTGAAGGAATCCACAGTGCGCACGGTGCTACGCCGGCTCGAAGAGAAGGGCTATGCCAACCACACGGTGGACGGCCGCACCTACGTCTATCACGCAGCCGAGGAGCGCTCGCGGGTCGCGGCCAAGGCGGTGCAGCGCATCGTCGACTGGTTCTGCAACGGCTCGATCGAGGAGGTCCTCGTCGGCATGGTGGACAACAAGATGCTCGACCAGCAGCAATTGCGCACGCTGGCCGACCAGGTGGCCAAGGCGAAGAAGGCGAGGGGAGTGAAGAAAGAATGATCGCAACTCTGGCGGAGGCGGCGCTGCGCTCCTTTGTGCTGGGAGGCGTCGTCTGGTTCGGTCTCATCCTGTTTCGCGTGCGCAATCCGCACGTCCACATGACGGCGTGGGTCGTCGTGCTCATGGCTTCGCTCGCGATGCCGTTCGTGATGCATTGGCCGACGCTCACCATCGACCGGTTGCCCGCCTCCGTTCCGGTGCCGGGCGAAATGTGGCCGGCCGACATCGCGATGCTGGAGACGCCGCAGCCGGCGCTGCCGATCGCGCCGGGTGCTGCCGTGGCGCCGCCGGCGAAAAGCGGCGTCTCGATCGACTGGTGGTTGGTGGCGACGAGCGTCTATGCCGGCGTCGCCGGCCTGTTGCTGCTGCGGCTCGCCATCGGCCTCGGCCTGACCTGGCGCCTGGCGCGCGCGGCGAAGCCGGTGAAGGGTGCGCAGTTGATCGATGCCGACATCCGCGTCAGCCGCGACGTCGGCGGCCCTGTTACCTTCGGCTCGACCATTCTGGTGCCGCCGCAATTTGCGGGATGGGATGCCAAGAAGCGCCTCGCGGTGCTTGCCCATGAAAGCGCGCATGTCGCCAACCGCGATTTCTACATCCTCCTGCTGGCCTCGCTCAATCGCGCGGTGTTCTGGTTCAGCCCGTTCTCCTGGTGGCAGCTCGCGCATCTCGCCGAACTCGCCGAGATCATCAGCGACGCGCAGGCGATCGAGGTGATCGACGACCGGCTGTCCTATGCGGAGATCCTGCTCGACTTTGCCAGCAGCGTGAAACCGCGCCCCGTCGAGCTCGCGATGGCGCGGGCCTCGACCGTGCGCGCCCGCGTCGAGCGCATCATCGCGGCGGCCGCGTTGCCGGTCGCGGTCGGTTGGCGCAAGCGGCTGTGGATCGCGGCCGCGATCGTGCCGGCGTTGATCGTCTCGACCGGCATGATCGCCTATCGCACGCCGGACCCTGCGCCCGCCGTTGCGGACAGCGGCGAGGTGCCGGCCGAGCATTATCGCCCCTTCGTCAATTTCTACGCCATGGGCCCGGCCTCGGTGTTCGCGATCTTCCGCGAGGGCGGCGAACTCTACGGCCAGCTCACCGGGCAGCGCAAACTGCGCCTGACGGTCGGCAGTGACGGCACCGCGTCCTACGCGGCCTCGTCCGGCGAGATCACGTTTCCGCTCGATGCGGAGCGCCGCTCGGCCGAGCTGGTGCTGCGCATGAACGGCCGCGACATCCGCGCGGTCCGCCTCGCCGAGGTGCCGACGCCGGCAACGGGATCGGCGCCACTCGATCAATATGTCGGCTGGTACAAGGTTGCGCCGAACCGCGTTCTCGCCGTGCGCCGCGACGGCGATCGGCTACAGGTGCAGGAAACGGTGCAGGGCCGGGCCGCGCTGCTCGCCGAAGGTGCCGACGTCTTCTCGATCCATGGCGACAACCTCCTGATCTTCCTGCGCGACGAGCAGGCCAGGGTCTCGCGCGTGCTGGTCCAGAATGCGGTGTTCGGCGCCCGTCTCGCGCCGCGGATCGATGCGGCCACCGCGCAGGCGATCGAAGCCGACTTCGCGCGCCGTGTTGCGGAAGTGCCGGATCGTTTCCGCGAGCAGGTCCCCGTCGCCGGCGGCAAGGAGATGATCCTGCGCGGGATCGAGGATCTGCGCCGGGGCATGCCGAACTACGACCGGATGAGCGCGCCGCTGGCTGCGAAGATTCATCGTCAGCTCAACGAGACGCAGGCGACCTTCGTGGCGCTCGGCGCCCTCGAGTCGATCTTCTTCCGCGGCGTCGGCCCCGGCGGCTACGATATCTATGGCGCCAAGTTCGAGAACGGCACGGCTGAATTCCGCTTGCTGCTCGAGCCCGACGGCAAGGCCGGCGACGTCATCTTCCGGGCCGACGGCAACGACGAGCTCGGCGGCATCCTGCCTTGCTCGGAAGAGGCGAATGTGCGCGGCCGCGCCGGCACCTCGCCGATCCGGATCATGGTCTACAACGAACTCGGCGACGACATTCGTGTCTTCAATCTCGACGCCGACGGCAATCGCAAGAGCCAGAGCGTGGTCAGATCCAACATGAGCTGGGCGGCCACGACCACCGTGAACAATGCCTGGGTGATCGCCGACAAGTCGGGGCGGTGTCTCGAGGTCTTGATGCCGGGCCGGCAGACGCGCTTCCACAATGTCGAAGCTTCAAACCTCGGCGCAAAGACGGGGCGCGCCGCGCGCCGCGCCGTTCCGATCGCCAATGGCGAGGAGATGCTGCGCCGTTACATCGAGGGCGTCGGCAAGGGACAGCCCGATTACGAGCACATGACGCCGGAGGTCGCCGACATCACGCGCCAGCAGCTTCCGTTCGACCAGGCCATCCTGGCGCGGCTCGGTGCACTGCGTGCGGTGTCGTTCCGCGGCGTCACCGCGCTCGACAGCGACATCTACATCGCCCAGTTCGCCAACGGCTCGGCGGAATGGCGGATCGGTGTCAGGAACGGCACGATCACCAAGATCGCGCTCGGGCCCAATTTCTAGGATCGCTGCGTCTGCCCGTCCGTCGTGCCGGATGGGCGGCGGGCGATAGTCGAACGGGGATGCCGCAATCTCCGCTTGCCCGGGCACATCTCAAGTGCTACGGTGTGTAGCATTACGGTTCGTAGCCTCGCGCGGCGCGATGTCGGCAGGCGCGAGAGAATTGGGCGTTCGCCATGAGCAATTCTGCAAAGGCCGAGGCCGTGCTGGCGCTGCATCGCTTCGGCATGGGGCCGCGGCCGGGATCGATCGCCGCTGTCGGTAGCGACCCGCGCGGCGCGCTGATCGCCGAGCTCGACCGGCCGCTTACGCTGACCGCCGCGGCCGGGCTTCCCACCAGCGCCAAGGCATACCGCACCGTTGCCGACGCCAATGCGCGGCGGACGGCGCGGGTCAAGCAGGCGCAGCAGCAGGCGAAGAAGCAGCAGATGGCGGCTGCGCAGGCGATGTCGGAAGACCAGACGCAGGCGCAAGGTCAAGCCCAGGACAAGGACGCGGCCGAGATGGCGGCCAAGCAGGCCGCCGAAGCCGTTCCCGATCCCGGGCGCCCGATGTATCTGCAGGAAGCCAAGCTGCGCACGGAGGCAGCGCTCGCCGCCGACATCGGCTTTGCCGAGCGCCTGGTGTGGTTCTGGTCCAACCATTTCTGCGTCTCGGCCAACAAGATCCAGAGCATGTCCGGCGCCTATGAGCGCGAGGCGGTTCGCGCCAATGCGCTCGGCCGCTTCGTCGATCTCCTGCTCGCCGTCGAAGGCCATCCGGCGATGCTGTTCTATCTGGACAATCTGGAATCGATGGGCGCGAACTCGATCGCCGGCATCAATCGCAGCCGCGGCCTCAACGAGAACATCGCGCGCGAGATCATGGAGCTGCACACGCTCGGTGTGCGCACCGGCTACACTCAGGACGACGTCATCAGCTTCGCCAATGTCATGACCGGCTGGACGCTGGTGCCGCCGGGCGTCGATCCCCAGCATGGCGGCGAGTTCACCTTCAATCCGCGGCTGCACGAGCCCGGCGGGCAGACCGTGCTCGGCAAGCGTTACGAGCAGGAGGACGCCGAGCAGGGCCGCGCCGTGCTGCGCGATCTCGCCGCGCATCCGGCAACCTCAACCCATGTCGCGACCAAGCTGGCGCGGCACTTCGTGGCCGACGAGCCGCCGCCGGCTTTGATCGAGCTGATGGCGAAGACCTTTCGCGACACCGAGGGCGACCTCAAGCAGGTCGCGATCGCGATGGTGTCGTCGGACGACGCATGGCGTGGGCCGCCCTCAAAGCTCAAGCGGCCCGGCGAATGGGTCGCCGGCATGGTGCGCGCGACCGGCATCACGACCGTCGATCCCGTCCGTTACACCGGCGGCCAGGAGCTGCTCGGCGAGGCGCTGTGGCGTCCGTCCGCGCCAAAAGGCTATCCGGACGACGAGGCGAGCTGGATCGACGGGGTCGGGCGGCGGCTCGACATCGCCAACAACTTCGCTGAGCGCATCACCGGCATGGCCGATCCGCAGATCATCATCGAGGACGTCTTTGCATCCGAGATCGCACCCGAGGTGAAGCAGGCGGTCGGCCGTGCCGAGAGCCGGCAGCAGGCGCTCGCGCTCCTGTTCATGTCGGCGGATTTTCAGAGGAGGTGAGCATGGGCCTTGATCGTTATCTGCCCACGCGGCGCGAGCTTCTGGCCGGCTCGGGCGCGCTGTTCGCATGGAGCCAGATGCCGCGGATCGCGCGCGCGGAAGGGCGCGATCCGCGCCTGCTCGTCGTCATCCTGCGCGGCGCGCTCGACGGCCTCGGCGCGGTGGCGCCGGTCGGCGATCCCGACTGGGTCGCCTTGCGCGGCGATCGCGCGCTGCTGCTCGACGGCAAGCCGCCGGCGCTGCCGCTCGATTCCTTCTTCGCGCTCAATCCGGCGATGCCGAACCTGCATCGGCTCTACAAGAGCGGCAAGGCCGCGATCGTTCACGCAACGGCCACGCCCTATCGCGAGCGCTCGCATTTCGACGGCCAGGACGTGCTGGAGAGCGGCTTCACCAGGCCCGGTGCGACCGCGTCGGGATGGCTCAACCGCGCGCTGCTCGCGATGGAGTCCGGCGGCCGTGTCGATCCGCGCGGCAGCCGCGCGCTCGGCATCGGCTCAGTGACGCCGCTGGTGGTGCGCGGCTCTGCCCCCGTCATGACATGGGTGCCGCAAAAACTCCTGCCGGCGAGCCAGGACATGCAGAACCGCCTGCTCGATCTCTATCAGCACACCGATCCGAAGCTCGCGACCGTGCTCCAGGCGCGCATGAAGCTCGCTTCACTCGACGGCGCGATGGGCACGGGCGATCCGATGTCGGACGATCCGACGCTGGCACCGCCCGGCATTGCGCGCGTACGCGCCTATTTCGCCGAGGCGGCCGGCACCGCCGCGCGCTATCTCGCCAAGCCCGACGGCCCGCGCGTCGGCGCGATGGGCTTCGTCGGCTGGGACACGCACATTGCCGAAGGCGCGGCCTCGGGCCAGCTCTACAATCTGCTCGGCGCGCTCGACGGCGCGTTCGCGGCGATCGAAAGCAACATGGGTGATGTCTGGCACGAGACGGTGGTCGCCGTCGTCACCGAGTTCGGCCGCACCGCGCGCATCAACGGCACGCAAGGTACGGACCATGGCACGGGCACCGTTGCTTTCCTCATCGGCGGCGGGCTCGCCGGCGGCCGCGTGATCGCGGACTGGCCAGGCTTGAAGCCCGCGCAAATGTTCGAGGACCGCGATCTCAAGCCGACCACTGACTTACGTGCCGTGCTGAAAGGCCTGCTCAGGGATCATCTGCGCGTCGAGGAGAAGATCCTCGCCGAGACGGTCTTCCCCGGCAGCACTGACGTCAAACCGATGGGAGGCCTCGTCGGCTGACGACGCGCCTTTCGCAACCGGATCGGGTTCATGTGCACACTGACACAGTTGGAGCTCGACTTTCTCGCCAGCCTGAAAACCGGCTGGCGGCGGCTCTATCGCCGCGAGCTGATGCGGCTGCTGCGGGGAGACGTCGGTGCCGATGAGGATCGGCCGGACGCGCGCCCGATCATCTTGCGCACCGTATCGGGCTGATAGTTCCGCTGATCTGTCCCGATTCAGGACATTAACTGTGATGGAATCGTCACAGCGGGCGCGAAACGGTGGCGGCCGCACGGCCGCTTTTGTTCCGACAAGGTTCTGCCCCGATTGCCCACCGAAACTTGGGGTTGTTCGGAGGGCGCATCATGTCTCGCATTGCACGTGCCGAAACTGCCCGAATGTCGCTGGCAACCTCGAGCCGATTGTTGCTCGCTGTCCTGAGTGCCGCATCGCTCGCCGCCTGCGCGCAGTCGCCGGTCGGCCGCCAGAAAGCCGATCTCGCCGGAACGAGCCGGCAGGCCACAGTCGAGCGGCCGCACCGGGTGGCGGCATTGCATCCGCGGCCGATCAGCCGGGCGCGTGTCCCCGACGGTGAGGCAAGGCGAACCGCCTCGCATGGTCTCGCCAGCTTCTACTCGGACACCGAAACCGCGAGCGGGGAGAAGTTCGACAAGAACGAACTGACCGCGGCGCATCGGAGCCTGCCGTTCGGCACCAAGCTGCGCGTCACCGACGTGTCCTCCGGCCGCTTCGTCACCGTCAGGGTCAACGATCGCGGCCCCTTCGTTCGCGGGCGCGTGGTCGACATCTCGCCGTCCGCCGCCGAAGCGCTCGGCATGGTCGACAAGGGCCTCGCCAATGTCCGCCTCGACGTCGTGCGATAGAGCATGATCAGGAAAAGTGCGTAGCGGTTTTCCGAAAAGATCATGCTCAAACAATCAAGCGCGTTTCGTCGAGGTGAGGCACCGCGCTTAACCGGCTGTTAGGCGCTTCTCAAGCACCATGGCTGCCCAAACAATTCGGGGCTTTTGGGGAGGCGGACGCTTGAACACGATCCAGTATCTCGAAGATCAGGCCGCGCGTGCCGAGCGGCTCGCCAAGAGGATCACGGATACGCTGACGATCGAAAAGCTCCTGACCTTCGCCGGCGAACGCCGCCGCGAGATCGAGGTCATCACCGGCAAGTATCGGCGCGCATAACTCCCGTAACCCATGCCGTGAGCGCATCCGTGCTCCCCGCGAAGCGCGGAACTTCCGCTCGTCTCCTGCGTCATCTGCGCAGTGAGAGAGGAGGAGGACATCATGGGTTTTGGACGAGGTGCTTTGCTTTGGTTGCTTGGCGTGCCGCTGCCGATCATTCTGCTGCTGGCATTGTTCTGGCACCATTGAGTTGCCACACGAAAAGCGCCGCGGAAGCGGCGCTTTTTTTTTGTTGGGCGCGATGTGCAGCGTTTGAGGCGCGATGCGCCCTCAGCTATGGCTCTCGACGAAGTCGCTGAGATAGTCGGGCAGCTCTATGCCATAGATGTCGCAGCGTGCCTTTATCGCGCCGGCGACGTCGGTCGAGATGTCCTTCATCCAGTGTTCGAGCGTGTTGAACGAGATCACCTTGACGGGATCGTTGAAGCAGCCGGCGACGAACTCGCCGATGGTGGCTTCGAGATCGCTGCGCTCGATGCGGATTTCAGTCGCAATGTCGAGACGGTCGACGACGACGAAGAGGGTTTGGTCCGCGCCATAGGGCACGACGGGAGATGCAACGCCAGCTTCAAGCATGTGGGGCGCTCACGATTTGACTTCCGATCTCCGACAACGGGAAAAACCGGAAGAAGGTTCCTACGCACGTGCTTGTGAAGGCCGTCAGAGAAATTCCCGCCAGCGCGATAGCTCGATGACGTGCTCGGGAGAGAGAACGGCGGTAACCAGCGGCGGCTGCGGCGCCGTGCGGATCTCATAGAGGTGCCGGGTTGCCGCCGGCTTCTTCATGAAGGCCGAGATGCATTCGTCGAGCGTCCCCTCGCTCACCTGATAGGGCTCGCGGTCCGGGCGGCGCTGATTGGCGAGTGACGGCCATTTATGCAGCGCTGCAAGCGCGCCGAAATCGACTTTTGACTCCGCAACAACGTCCCCCATCGTCCCGCCTCACGCAAAAAGAACCCCAGCGCGCGGATCTGCACGCCGGGGCCTACACCTATCGCTGCATCTCAATGCCACGGCTACCTAACGCAGCAGTCGTGAAGAGGTTCCCTGCTGCTCCGTCGCAAAGCCTCTGTCGCAGGGCTTGGCGCTCAATCGCCGGGAATCTTCGGAATCTGCAATATCCAATTGACGAACGCCTTCACCCGGGCGTCATTTGCCATGGCCGGGGCCCAGCGGACGATCTGGACCTTGCTTGATGGCAAGTCCCACGACGGCGGAAGCACGCGCAGCAGCCTGCCGTCCCTGAGCGCATCCTGAACCAGCAGCGAGCGCGCGAGCACGATCCCGTTGCCCGCGAGGGCCGCGGCTATGGCGGTGGCTATTGTCGCAAACCGTATCTCCGCAGGCGGCGGACGGCCGAGGCCCAATCGTTCGAACCAGGTCGTCCATGACCACTCGGCTCCGCTGTCTTCGCCGGCTCGGCCCTTGTGCAGGAGCGGCAATGATCTCAGTCGCGTCACGTCGCTCAGTGGCCTCCGACCCGGCAGCAGGCGCGGGTGACAGACAGGATACACTTGCTCGCGGAATAGCAGGCGCTGCGTCGACGTTGGCCTCAAGCCGGCCGCCTGCTGCCACAGCACCTTCACATCGAGATCGGCCGACCTCGCGTGTCCATCGCCCTGGATAATGATCAATTCGACCGGTATGCCGGGACAGGCTTTCGCAAACTCGGGCAAGCGGCGCACGAGCCAGTAATCCGCGAGCGCTGCGCCGACGCCTACCTTCAAGGCCGGAGGCGGCGCGGCGGCGCGGCACAGCGCGCGGAAATCGGCCATCCTGTCGAACAAGCCCGCCAACTCGTTCGAGAGGGCTATACCGGCGGGCGTGGCGCTCAAGCCGCCCGGCTGCCGAACGAGCAGGGGCATGCCGACGAAATCCTCGAGCTTGCGGAGGCGATGGCTGACCGCGCTCTGCGTGAGCCCGAGCTCTACCGCGGCACGGGTGACACTCGCATGTCGCAGCGCCGCCTCGAATGCAATCAGGCCATCGAATGGAGGAAATGAGCGCATTGCATCACTATGAATTATTTTCATGGCGATGTGAACACGTCGCATTGGCGCGGAGCGCCCGCGCGCGTGCATATCGGACAGACGCCTCCACGATGGGAAAACGATGGCCGAATCCGACCTCCACAAGCAGCCGCAGCGCCGTTGGCGCGACCTGTTGCCAGCCTCGGCGCTCGGCATGGCGGCTTTTTTGACGCAATTCGACGTGACGGGGGTTGTCGTCGCGATGCCGGCCATGGCGGCTGAACTCGGCTTTGGCGCTGCCGCCTACGCATGGGTCATGGACGCCTATAGCCTGGCTTTCACCGGTGGACTGCTCGCCGCCGGCGCGCTGGCCGACAGGTATGGACGACGACGAGCCATGCTTGGCGGCAACATCGTGTTCCTGGCGGGCTCGATCGCTTGCGGTGTTGCGACGGGAGGTCCGGAGCTATGGGCAGCCCGCGCAGTCCAGGGCCTTGGTGCGGCGTTCGTCGTGACCGGCGGCATTGCGCTGCTCGCGAGCACCTATGCCCGGCCCGACGAGCGCGTCCGCGCATTTGCGATCATGGGTGTAATCTCGGGTGTTGCCATGGCGCTGGGGCCGACGCTCGGCGGGCTGGTGTCGAGCTGGATCGGGTGGCGCTGGATCTTCCTGGCCAACATCCCGCTTTGCCTGCTTGTCATTCTCGCCGTTCCAAGGCTGGTCGCAGAGTCGCGCGATCCCGCCGGCCGTCCGCTGGATTGGGGCGGCGTCGTTCTTCTCACGCTCGCTCTTGGTCTTGCGATCGAGAGCCTGCTGATGGGACGTGCGGCACCGGCCTGGATTGCGGTTGGTCTCGGAGGCAGTATGTGCCTGTTCGTCATCTTCGGGATCCAGCAGCGGCGCCGGCCCGCGCCGATTTTCGACCCGGCCGTGTTTGGTCGGCCGGTCATGGCCGGCATTTCGTTGGTGCTGGTCGCCGTATCCATCGGATACTGGGCTGTCCTCGTCTACCTGCCGCCGTTCCTGAGTGCAGCGTTCGGCTGGACAGGCTCGTCGGTTGGCGTCGCATTGCTCTCCGCGACATTGCCGATGCTCGTGCTGCCGCCCTATGGTGCCCGCCTGGCGAAACGCTGGGGCTGGCGCGGGCTGTTCGCGACGGCGATGCTGGTGCTTCTGGCAGGCAATCTCGTTCTGGTGCTGGCGGCGAGCGGCTGGCTCCCGAACATGGACGTCATTCTTGCTGCGACGGCGATCGGCATGCTGTTGATCGGCCTTGGCGCCGTGCTTGCGCATCCGCAATTATCTGGCGCCGTCGTCGCGTTGGTGCCTCCGGCGCAGACAGGCATGGCCTCGGCGGTCACCGTGGTCATGCGTCAGGCCGGATTTGCGCTGGGCATCGCGGCGCTCGGCGCAACGCTGCCGGACCAAGGAATGGCCACCGGCTACGTGTGGCCCTGGCTTCTTGCCGCGTCTGGATCGGCAGGCGGCCTCATCGCGGCTTCGCTGTTGTTGCCGGAGCACCAGCCGTAGCCCGCCGATCCGTTGCAGCTCAACTCGCAGCCGCCGCGATTTTATGCCCCGGGCTGGTGTGACCGTGGCTGTTCTCATCGCCGCGATTGACCTCCGGCGGCAGTCCGGCGAAGCGTCGCAGGGCTTCGGCCATCTGCATCCGGCCGGGCGCGCCCGTGATCACCACATCCACCATCGTGAAGGACGAGTGGAAATGGCCGCGCGCCTTGAGTTGCTCGACCGGGACACCGGCAGCCTGCATCGCCTCGGCATAGGCGATGCCTTCGTCGCGCAACGGATCGAACTCGCAGGTGACGACGAAGGCCGGCGGCAGGCCCGCGACTTTGCCGCGCAGCGGCGAGACGCGCGGATCGGTGCGGTCGGCCGGTGAGCAGTAGATGTCCCAGAACCAGTCCATCAACGAGCGCGTCAGGAAATAGCCGGTCGCATTGTCGTTGTAGGAGGGACGATCGAAGCTGCAGTCGGTGACCGGACAGATCAGGAGCTGGCCGGCGATGTCAGGACCGCCACGGTCGCGCGCGAGCTGGCAGGTGACGGCGGCGATGTTGCCGCCGGCGCTCCAGCCGGCGACCAGCACCGGGCCCGGACTGCCGCCGAGCTCGGCGGCGTGCTCCGCGATCCAGCGCGTCGCCGCATAGCCGTCTTCGGCCGCGGCCGGGAAGCGATGCTCCGGTGCGTGGCGATAGCCGACGCTGACGAACATCATGCCGGTCTTGCGCACCATGTCGCGGCAGAACGGCTCGTCCGACTGCTCGTCGCCGAGCACCCAGCCGCCACCGTGGAAATAGACCACGACCGGATGCGGGCCTGCTGTTGCTGGCTTGAAGACACGGTAGGGCAGCGGGCCGGCAGCACCGGGCAGGGTGCCGTCGACGATCTCGCCGATCGGCCGTCCGGCGGGACGGCCCTTGTTGAACTGGTTGACGAAGGCGCGCGCGCCTGCTGCGCCCATCGACTCGATCGGTGGCAGGTTGAGCGTTGCCAGCAGGTTCAGCACCAGCCGCACGTCCGGTTGCAGCCGCACCACCTCGCCGTCATTGCATTGCGCGGCGCCGTTGGGCCCGGTGAGCCTGAAGCCGAGCATGCCGCGGCTCGTCACCTCGTCGCAGATGCTGCGATAGGGGCCGACGCCGCCGGTATAGGGCATCAGGCCCTGCACCTTGCCGGGCACGTTGGCGCCCGTGTACCACGTGTTGGCGAGCCGGTGCAGCGTCAGCATCGAGCAGTCGGCCATGTGCTGGCCCCAGCCGGCCTGCGCCGTCTCGGTCGGCTCCATCGTGGTGAAGCCGGCATCGCGCAACGCGGCAAGGCGATCGACGACCCAGTCGACATGCTGCTCGATCGACACCGCCATGTTCGACAGCACCGACGGGCTGCCGGGCCCGGTGATCATGAAGAAGTTCGGGAAGCCTTCCACCGTGAGCCCGAGATAGGTCTGCGGCCCCTGCGCCCAGACATCGGTGAGCGACCTGCCGCCGCGCCCGGTGATCGGATGCACGGCGCGGATCGCGCCGGTCATGGCGTCGAAGCCGGTCGCGAACACGATGACGTCGACATCGAAGCTGCGGCCGTTCGTGAAAATGCCGCTCGCGGTGATCGCCTTGATCGGCTCCTGGCGCAGATTGACCAGCGTGACGTTCGGCCGGTTGTAGGTGGCGTAATAGTTGGTGTCGAGACAGGGACGCTTGGCGCCAAAGGGATGGTCATGCGGTGTGAGTGCCGCAGCCGTCTCGGGATCCCTCACGGCGGCGCGGATCTTCTCGCGGATGAGGTCCTGGACGATCTTGTTGCCGTCGACATCGACGGCCTGGTCGGCCCAGAGCTGCGTCAGGATGTGGACGAGGTCGCCCGCTGCCCAGGCACGTTCGAACCGCTCGCGACGCTCGGCATCGCTCAACTGCCAGCTCACGACCGTCTGCTGAGGATAGGGCACGCCGGCCATCGACTGCCGCGCCTGCTCGCGATAGGCCGCGCGATCGCCCTGCAGCAGGCTCATGCGGTCGGAGGGAGCGGGACCATTGTGTGCCGGCAGCGCGAAATTCGGCGTGCGCTGGAACACGGTCAGGTGCGCGGCCTGCTCGGCGATCAGCGGGATCGACTGGATCGCGGACGATCCCGTGCCGATCACGGCGACGCGCTTGCCCGCGAGATCGACGCCGTCATGCGGCCAGCGTCCGGTGAAATAGACCTCGCCCTTGAAGTCCTTGACGCCGTCGATCTCCGGCGGCTTCGGCGCGGAGAGGCAGCCGGTGGCCATGATGTAATGGCGGCAGGAAACAGGCGCGCCATTGTCGGTGGTGAGGTGCCAGCGCTGGGCGGCCTCGTCCCATCTGGCTTCGGTGACCTTGGTCCTGAAGCGGATGTCGCGGCGGAGATCATAGCGGTCGGCGACGAAGCCGAGATAGCGCAGGATCTCCGGCTGGGTCGCGTATTTCTCCGACCAGGTCCAGGCCGCCTCGAGGTCGGGATCGAAGGTGTAGCTGTAGTCGATGGTCTGGATATCGCAGCGCGCGCCGGGATAGCGGTTCCAGTACCAGGTTCCGCCGACATCGCCGGCCTCTTCGAGGGCAACGGTCGTGAATCCGGCCTTGCGCAGGCGCTGGAGCAGATAGAGGCCGGCAAACCCGGCGCCGACCACGGCGACGTCGACCTGCTCTGCTGTTCCACCCGCCGCTTTGGACTCACGCGCAGCAACCATTGCTTCCGGCATGGCATTTCCTCCCGTGCGTTTTGTTTTGCCGGCAGGCTAGTCCTGCAGGCCCGGCTTGTCATCAGACCAAGTGCAATCCTCGGTAGTCGTTTTCGATGTCACCAAAGCGGCGCGAACGTTGCTCCATTGCACGCATCGCGATGCACAATGGCCGTGATTGTCCGGGCTAATCATGCCTGATCCCTCTGTGTATGCTTGCGGTTACAAGCCACGCGTGCCGGCCGGGCGTCATGACAGAGTTGAGTGAGCGGACCAAAGCCAACATGGACGTCGTCCTGGAGGAGACGTGCCGCCAACTGCCGCACGGCGGCGATCACGACAGCCGCAGGTTCATCGCCGAGCGCCTGATCGAGGCGGCGCAGGCGGGACACTCCACGCTCGGCGAGCTCGGCATCATCGCGCGACGGGCACTGGCGGAGATTTTGGCCAAGGGCGGTTAGCTGCGCACTGGTTGAGTTGCAGTTTGGCCGCACCGCCGGTGTGCTCCCTCGCCCCGTTCTTACGGGGAGAGGGTTGGGGTGAGGGGCGTCTCTCCGCACGAGGAGATTATCGAGGGACCTGTACCCCCTCACCCGGATTGCATCTTCGATGCAATCCGACCTCTCCCCGCAAGCGGGGAGAGGTAAGACGCGGCTTGCCTCTTCGCGTACCGCAGACGTAACCTTCCAGAGAACCTTTCCGCGCATCGAGATCCCCAAGATGCGATCCCTGCTTGCGCTCGTTACGGCTTCCGGATTCCTCTGCCTTGCTGGCCCGGGCGTCGCCCAGCCGGTCGGACAGTTTCCGTTTGCGCTGACGCGCGAAGGCCAGATGCTCGGCGGCGTCGAAGGCGAGGTGGCCTTCTTCAAGGGACTGGCTTATGCAGCCGCGCAGGTCGGGCCGCTGCGCTGGCGGCCGCCGCAGGTCACGCCTGAAAGCTCGGAAATGCGCACGGCCTATGAGTACGCTGCGCCGTGCCTTCAACCGTCGCTGCCAAACGCGCGCGAGGATTGCCTCACGCTCAACGTGTTTCGTCCGTTCGGCGTCGACGGCCCGCTGCCGGTGATGGTGTTCATCCATGACGGCGCCTTCGTCAACGGCACCGCCAACGATCCGCTGTTCGACGGCGCGAGGCTCGCGCAGGCCGGGCTCATCGTGGTCACCGTGAACTATCGCTTGGGCGTGCTCGGCTGGCTCACGCATCCTGCCTTGTCCGAAGGCGGATCCGGAAATTACGGGTTGATGGACCAGATCGCGGCGCTGCATTGGGTCCACGACAACATCGCGGCATTCGGTGGCGATGCGCGCAACGTCACGCTGTTCGGCAGTGGCGCGGGGGCGACATCGATCGCGCTGTTGATGCTGTGCGGCGAGGCGCGTGAGCTATTTCAGAAAGCCATCCTGCAATCGCTGCCCGGCCGTGTGCGCCTGCGCTCACGGCAGGAGGCGGAGGCCTGGGGCCTGCAATTCGTCGCGACGCTCGGACAGGATGGCGCCGACCTGCGCACGATCGCGGCTGCGCCGCTGCTTGCCGCCCAAAGGAAGCTGCTGGCGAAATCCCCGCACGGCTTCGCGCCGGTGATCGACGGGGGTCTCGTGGCGGAAGATATCGCCGCAGGCTTTGCGGCCGGACATCAAAGCCGCATTCCCCTGATCGTCGGCTCCAACGATGACGAGACCGGCTTCGACAGTGAGCCTGAGATCGCGGAGGCGATGGCATCGTCAGGTGCGGCGCCCGAACAACTCTATCCCGACCTCACCAGGCCTTCTCTTGCAGCGCGGTTCTACACCGACAAGGTCTTCTCCGAACCCGTGCGGCTGCTCGCGCGCCTGCATGCCGCGATCGGCGCGCCAACCTACCGCTATCGCTTCGCCTATGTGCCGGAGGCCCGACGCGCCAATCCCGAGGGCGGCCACGGACGCGAGTTGCAATTCATCTTCGGCGCGGAAGGCGTCCCCGGTGCTGGCATCCTGTCGCGGCGTGATCGCGAGGTCGCAAGCCGCATGCGCGGCTACTGGATCAATTTTGCAAAAAGCGGCGATCCCAATGGCCCGGACCTGCCGCGTTGGGACGCGGCGGCGGGCAGCGATCGTCTGCTGCTGATCGCGAACGATCGCATTGCGAGCGGAGACGATCCCTTCGCGGAGCGCCTCGACCGGTTCGCAGATGAGAGCAGGAAATGAGTTGGACTTAAGCCGCGAGCTCGACGCGCGGGGCCGGGCTCAGCCGGTCTTCCTCGAGATAGTCCATCGCGCCGTCCTTCTCGACGGCATAGAACTGCTGGCCTTCCCGCGACTTGAAGGCAGCGCGAACGACGCCGCGGCGGCCCTTGTCACTGTTGACGACGTCCCCCAGCGAAAACTTCCTCATCTCACGTCCTCGTCTTCTGGCCGACTCCTTCGGCCACGGCGGGGATTTTGGAAGGCAAATCGTTAACGACTTGCTAACCATACGAGTTTGCCTATGCTCGCCGCCGGTCGCGCGGGACCGCACCGCGCGTATGTTGTCTTTGAGCCGAGCCATTACCATGACGCGATTTCCGACCCTCTTCCTGTCGCATGGCGGCGGCCCCTGGCCCTTCATGGAGGACCGGCGGGTGCAATATGCCAGGACCGCCGAGGAGTTCGGCCGGCTGCCGCAGCTTCTCCCGGAAAGACCGAAAGCCGTGCTCGTCATCACCGGGCATTGGGAGGCTGACGCCTTCACCGTCTCGACCTCGGCGCATCCGCCGATGGTGTACGACTATTACGGTTTCCCCGAGCATACCTATCACCTCAAATATCCCGCGCCGGGCAAACCGGAGCTTGCCGTCGAGGTGAGGGCGCTGCTCAAGCACGTGGGCGTCGATTGCCGGGAAGATCCCAATCAGGGTTTTGACCACGGCACCTTCGTCCCGCTCGGCCTGATGTATCCGAATGCCGACATGCCGATCGTGCTGCTGTCGTTGAAGTCGAGCTACGATGCGGCCGAGCACATCAAGGTCGGGCAGGCGATCGCATCGCTGCGCGACGAAGGCATTCTCATCGTCGGCAGCGGGCTCACCTATCACAACATGCGCGGTTTCAACCGGCCGGAATCGAAGCCGGTCTCCTATGACTTCGAGGCCTATCTGAACGAGGCGATCAGCAACCCCGATGCGGCGCGCCGCAATGCGATGCTGGTCGATTGGGAAAACGCGCCGAGCGCACGGCTGGCGCATCCGCGCGAGGACCATCTGCTGCCGCTGATGGTGGCAGCCGGGGCAGCCGGCAAGGATGTCGGCAAGCGGGTCTTCGTCGACGAGGTCGCGAGCGTCGCGATGGCGTCGTATATGTTTGGATGATGATCTCTTCTCCCTCTCCCCGCACGCGGGGAGAGGCGAAGAAAGCCTCACCCGTATCGCAGCTTCATCACCAGGATGCCGCCGGCGAGCAGCATGGTGACGGCGTTTGAGGCGATCAGGGGCCCATCGCCCGAGAGCAGGCCGTAGATCAGCCAGAGCGCGAGGCCCAGCACCATGACCAGGAACATGCCGAGCGAGATGTCGCCGGTGGAGCGGGTCCTCCACACCTTGATGGCTTGCGGCGCGTAGGCCACGGTGGTGCAGGTGGCAGCGGCAAAGCCGATCAGCTTGATCATGAAGGGTTCCATGCGCGCTCTATAGCATGGATTCGACGCCATGCCTCAAGCGCGGGCCGCCATGAGGCCGCGATACAGCGCGGCATAGTCGCCGGCGCGGTTGCGCCAGGAGACGTCGGTCGCTAGGCCGCTTCGCTGCAGCCGCCGCCAGGTCAACTTGTCGTGGAAGGCGGTGTTGGCCTTGCGCAGCGTGCCGGCGAAGGCATCCGCCGTCACCGGGCTGAACTTGAAGCCGGTCGCATCGCGCTCCGATGCGTCGGCCTCGCCGATATCGACGATGGTATCCTCGAGGCCGCCGACGCGCGACACGATCGGCACCGCGCCATAGCGCAGCGCGCAAAGCTGGGTCAGGCCGCATGGCTCGAAGCGCGACGGCACCAGAAGCGCGTCCGAGCCGGCCTGGATCAGATGCGCCAAAATCTCGTCATAGCCGATCACGACGCCGATCCGGCCGGGATTGGCGCGGGCGGCGGCTTGGTAGCGGTCCTGGAGATCGCGGTCACCGCTGCCGAGCAGCGCGAGCTGCATGCCTTCGCGCAAAATGGTCGGAATGGCCTCGAGCAGGAGATCGAGCCCCTTCTGCCAGGACAGCCGGCTGATAACGCCGAGCAGTGGCGCTTCATCCGAGGAATCGAGATTGAATTGCTGCTGCAGCACCGCCTTGTTCGCGGCCCGGAACGTCAGGTCCTCCGCGCCGAAGCGATAGGCGATGTGCGCGTCGGTTTGCGGATTCCAGACTTCGGTGTCGATGCCGTTGAGGATGCCGCTCAATGCGCCCGCGCGTGCGCGCAGGAGGCCGCCGAGCCCCATGCCGCCCTCGTCGCTCTGGATCTCCTGGGCATAGGTCGGCGATACCGTGGTGATGCGGTCGGCGAATTGCAGGCCGGCCTTGAGAAAGCTGATGCCGCCGAAATATTCTAGGCCGTTGACGTCGAAGGAGCTCCACGGCAGGCCGATCGCACCGATCAGCTCGCGCGCGAACTTGCCCTGATAGGCCATGTTGTGGATCGTCATCACGGTGCCGGGCCGCGGGCGATTGTCATAGTGCAGATAGGCCGGTGCGAGCCCCGCCTGCCAGTCATGGGCATGCACGATGTCAGGCACGAACGCCGGAACGAGGCCGTGGCCGATATCGGCCGCCACGCGCGACAGCGCCGCAAAGCGCACGCCGTTGTCCGGCCAGTCGACCCCCTCGGCGGTGACGTAAGGATTACCCGGCCGCGCATAGAGATGCGGCGCGTCGAGCACGAACAGGTCGAGCCCGTCACGGGAGCCGGCGAGCAGCCGGCCCGGTCCGCCGAAATAATCCGGCCAGCGCCGGACTTCCTCTGCATCGGACATCAGCCGCATCACGTCGGGATAGCCCGGCATGAGGGTGCGCATCTCGACGCCGTGCGCCTTCAGCGCAAGCGGCAGCGCGCCGGCGACATCCGCGAGGCCGCCGGTCTTGACGATGGGGTAGACTTCAGAGGCGACCGCGAGGACGCGAACAGGCGTCATGTATTGAGCCTGTCGATCATCGGCTGGGTGATCAGCGAGATGCCCTGCTCGGTGGTGCGGAAGCGCTTGGCGTCGATATCGGGATCCTCGCCGACGACGAGGCCCTCGGGGATCTCGACGCCACGGTCGATCACGACGTTCTTGAGCCGTGCGCCGCGCCCGACATTGACGTAGGGCATGATCACGGCGTTCTCGACATTGGCATAGGAGTTGATGCGCACGCCGGTGAACAGCAGCGAGCGGCGCAGCGAGGCGCCGGAGATGATGCAGCCGCCGGAGACCAGCGAGCTCACCGCCTGGCCGCGCCGGCTCTCCTCGTCATGGACGAATTTCGCCGGCGGGGTGATCTCCGCATAGGACCAGATCGGCCAGGCGCGGTCGAACAGGTCGAGCTCCGGCACCACGTCGGTGAGGTCGATATTGGCGGCCCAATAGGCGTCGACCGTACCGACGTCGCGCCAGTAGGCGCGCTCGTCGCTGCCGGAGCGGACGCATGACGTCGAGAACTGGTGCGCGATGGCGCGGCCGTTCTTGACGATATAGGGAATGATGTCCTTGCCGAAATCGTGGTTCGAGTTCGGGTCTTCGGCGTCGCGCTTGAGCTCGTCGAACAGGAACTTCGCGTTGAAGACATAGATGCCCATGCTGGCGAGCGAGACGTCCGGCTTGCCCGGCATCGGCGGGGGATCTTTCGGCTTCTCCAGGAATTGCTGAATCCAGCCGTTCTCGTCGATATGCATGATGCCGAAGCCCGAGGATTCGGTGCGCGGCATCTCCAGGCAGCCGACAGTGACGTCGGCGCCGCTCTCGACATGCTGGCGCAGCATCACCTCGTAGTCCATTTTATAGATATGGTCGCCCGCCAGCACGACGATGAAGCGGCAGGCGTGCGACTCGATGATGTCGATGTTCTGGTAGATCGCATCCGCCGTGCCGACATACCACATGTTCTCGGAGACGCGCTGGCTCGCGGGCAGGATGTCGAAGCTCTCGTTGCGCTCGGGGCGGAAGAAATTCCAGCCCATCTGGAGATGGCGGATCAGGCTGTGCGCCTTGTACTGGGTGGCGACCGCGATGCGGCGGATGCCGGAATTCACCGCGTTCGACAGCGCGAAATCGATGATGCGGGACTTGCCCCCGAAATAGACCGCGGGCTTGGCGCGCCGATCGGTCAGCTCCAACAGGCGGCTGCCGCGTCCACCAGCCAGGACGAACGCCAGCGCCTGACGCGCGAGCGGCTCACTACCCACGGCACTCATGCAATCCTCCCCACACCTCTGACGCGTCGCGGGATGCGTCCCGGCCGCGCACCATTGGAACCGATAGTAACGGTACGAATAGTAAATCAGGAAGATGGTTGTTGGTTGCGAACGCGCGGGAAGCTTAATGCTTTGCCGTGGTCGCCGGGACCGGGCGCCGTCGTATCGGGGTCATATCGGCGCGATCCCGCTTGACCATAATTGAGGCATGCACCCGCTCTCTTGTGCGCCGCACGCAAAATCGAGGCTTTGACTTGGCGCAACGATGCCCGATCATAGGCCTGCGATCCTTTTTCCAAGCGAAACGTCAGACAGGGAGCAAGACGATGAGGATCTGGAGAACTGCAATTGCCTGTTCACTGGCGGGCGCGGTCATGGTCGGCCAAATCGGGCAGGCCGCAGCAGCCCCGCTGCCGACCAATGTCGCGGCCATGAAAGCGGCAGTCGGCGATGATGTCACGCAGGTCTATTGGCGCGGCCGCGGCTGGGGTGGCGGCTGGGGATTGGGTTTCGGCGCCCTCGCGGCCGGCGCAATCATCGGCGGCGCCATCGCCAGCAGCGCGCCATACGGCTACGGCTACTACGGCGGCGGACCGTATTATGGCGGCGGCTATGGATATCCGGGCTACGGCTATGGCTATGCGCCGGCCTATTACGGCGGCTACGGCTATGGACCGGGCTACGGCTATGGCGGCTACTACGCGCGTCCCTATTATGGCTATCGGGCCTATCGTCCGTATTATGGCCCTCGCTACGGCTACTACCGGCCCTATTACCGCGGATATTGGTGAGCGCCTCGCGGAGCTAGAGCGAGAGCCACACGATCAGGCTCATGCAGGCGAAATGCATGAGCACGATCGCGGCGAGATGCAGCGGGCCGGCCTTGAGGCGAGGCCTGTGCATCCCGCCGCCTCCGTTTAGTTTGATCCCGCGGCCGCGGCGGTGAAGCTGCGGTCCACGGCTTTGCTGACGTCGAGCTGCTTCGGCAGGATGCCGTAGCGCGTCGAGCGATCCGAGGCGGCCTGGATTTCCTTCACCACGTTCTCGTCGATCACGATCGGACTGGTGCGCTGCGCGGTGTAAGCCGACAGCAGCACGTCCTCCGGCAGTTTTGTCAGCTCGGCCGTGTTCTTCGCGTATTCACCGAGATGGTCGAGCGACCACAGCCGCGCCTTGTTCAGGCGCTGCACGAGGTCCTGCACCGCCGCGCGCTTGGTGGCGATGGCGTTGTCGGAGGCGACGATGAAGGTGATGGTCGGCGTCAAGCCTTCGCCGTCGGCGATCACGCGCGCCTTGTCCTTCAGCGTCGCGAACGAGACATAGGGCTCCCACACCGCCCAGGCGTCGATCGAGCCCGCGACCAGCGCGATCTTGGCATCCACGGGGCCGAGCGGCGCGAAGGTCGCATCCTCCAGCTTGATCTGCGCCTTCTCCAGCGTTGCGTCGATCAGGAACTGGCCCCAGCCGCCGCGCGTGCCGGCGAGGCGCTTGCCCCTGAGGTCGGCGGCCGACTTGATCGGCGAATCCTGGCGCACCAGGATCGCCTGCGTCTTCGCATCTGAACGCGTGCCGCCGATCGCCTTGATCGGCGCGCCCGCCGCATAGACCGAGAGGAACGAGAGGTCGCCGGTGTAGCCGACATCGAGCGCGCCGGCGTTGAGCGCTTCGAGGATCGGCGCGGCCGCGGGGAATTCCGACCATTCGATCTTGTAAGGCAGGTCCTTCGCGTAGCCGGAGATTTCCAGCAGCGAGCGGTTGCCGCCCTTCTGATCGCCGACCCGCAGCACGACGGTGTCGGCGGCGAGCGATACAGCCGCCGTCGATAGGGTGATGGCGGCGGCCAGCAGCGATGCCGCGAGGCGGCGGGTGATGGAATGGTCGTGGGAGTTGATGCTCATTGGATCCGTCTTGTTGCGTCGCTCACGATGCGTGAGCGGACGATGCAGCGAGACGATCAAGTCTATGAGCGCGCGATACGCAGTCAATGAAATGGCCAACCGTATTGCGCGCGTGATCGGCAAGGACGTTTCAGCGAAGTGCTGCTTTCGAGAACGTGCAGTGTGCGCAGCGGAAGACGCGCACGGATGAAGCAGGCGGCGGACTCGCCGCCCACTTTGCAAGGCGATGCGGCGGCGAAAATCGTTTCATCGTTCCCGGACTTGCAGATGGAGAGAATGACTTCGCTTCGCGTCACATTCGAAATTCCATTTCATTGACGATGCGGCGGCCGCGCCGCATGATTTGCGCATCGCATCAACGCGGCGCGGGAAGCGCCGGCGAAAAATATTCTCTCAACGCATCTCCGTACGGAACATGCGCAACGCAATGCGTTGCGCGAACGGCGGAGCCGTGCCAACTCAGGAGCGGGGCTGATGGACAACGACAACAAGCGCGGCGGATCGGGCCTTGACCGGCGTCATCTGCTGCAGGCGGGGCTCGCTGCGGCGTTCGCCGCGCCGCTTGGCGCCTTTGGCGCGGCACAGGCCTTTGCACCGCGCGCCATCGCGCCCGGCGTCGACCTCTCGGAGTTTCCGCTGTGCCGCACGGCCTCCGACGCGCCCGCGCTCACCGGCGCGCCGCGCAAGCTGAAACTGTCGTGGAATGCCGGCGCGGTGTGCCTCGCCCCGGTGCCGGTCGCCATCGAGCACGGTTTTTTCCGGAAGCACAATCTCGACATCGAGCTCATCAACTATTCCGGCTCGACCGACCAGCTGCTCGAGGCGATCGCGACAGGAAAAAGCGATGCCGGCCTCGGCATGGCGCTGCGCTGGCTGAAGCCGCTGGAGCAGGGCTTTGACGTCAAGATCGCCGCCGGCACCCATGGCGGCTGCATGCGCGTCCTCACTCGGACTGATTCCGGCGTGAGCAAGCTCGCCGACCTCAAGGGCAAGATCGTCGCGGTCGGCGACCTCGGCGGCCCCGACAAGAATTTCTTCTCCGTCCAGCTCGCCAAGCTCGGGATCGACCCCAACAAGGATGTCGACTGGCGCGCCTATCCCGGCAATCTGCTCAATGTCGCCGTGGAGAAGGGCGAGGTGCAGGCCTTCCTGTCGTCCGATCCGCTCGGCTATCTCTGGCTCAAGGACAGCCAGTACAAGGAAGTCGCCTCCAACCTCGACGGCGAATATCGCGACAAGAGCTGCTGCATCCTCGGCCTGCGCGGCAGTCTGGTGCGCGAGGAGCCGCAGGTCGCGCGTGCCCTCACGCAGGCGCTGCTCGATGCGGCGATGTTCACCGCGCAGAACCCGGCCGTGACGGCAAAGTCGTTCCAGCCTTACGCGCCAAAGACGGCATCGCTCGCCGATATCGAGGGCATGGTGCGCTACCACACCCATCATCATCATCCCGTCGGCGACGTGCTCAAGCGCGAGCTCAAGGCCTATGCCGACGATCTCAAGGGCGTGCAGGTGTTCAAGCAGAGCACCGACACCGCCAAATTCGCGGAGCGCATCTATGTCGACGTATTCGCTGTCTGACGGCCTTGCCTCCGGCGCGCCGCGCACCTCGCGCGCGCCGCTGCTCGCGACCTGGATCCGGGAATCCGGCGTCGGCGTTCTCGCCAGCATCGCCTGGATCGCCTTCGGCCTGTCCTGCCTGTGGTGGGAGGACGTCGGCGACTGGTCGCGCACGCATTCGCTCGGCATTGCCGCCTTCATCATTGCAGCGATCGCACTGTTCGGGACCGTCGGCGCCGACTATCTGGGATCGACGGGGCAGGCGTTGCACAAGCGTGCGCCCTGGCTGGTCGCGCTCGGCGCGTTCCTGACCGTGTGGGAAGTTGCGACCGCGAAATTCGCCTGGCTGCCTCTGCCGTTCTTTCCGCCGCCGCAATCGATCATCGAGGTCTATACCGACGATCTGCCAAAACTGCTCGACAGCGTCTTTGCCTCAGTCAAGCTCCAGCTCGGCGGCTATCTGATCGGCGCGACGATCGGCTTTTTGACCGGCGTCTCGATCGGCTGGTCGCGTGCGGTCGGCTATTGGGTGCATCCGGTGCTGCGCTTCATCGGCCCGCTGCCGGCGACGGCGTGGCTGCCGATCGCCTTCTTCACCTTCCCGTCGAGCTGGAGCGCCTCGACCTTCCTGATCGCGCTGGCGACGGGCTTTCCCGTCACCGTGCTGACCTGGTCGGGCGTCGCGAGCGTCAGCAACGCCTATTACGACGTTGCGCGCACGCTGGGTGCAAAGCCGTCCTTCCTTGTGCTGAAAGTCGCGATCCCCGCGGCACTGCCGCACGTCTTCGTCGGCCTGTTCATGGGGCTCGGCTCGTCCTTTGCCGTGCTCGTCGTCGCCGAGATGATCGGCGTCAAGGCCGGCCTCGGCTGGTACCTGCAATGGGCCCAGGGCTGGGCCGCCTACGCCAACATGTACGCGGCGCTGATCGTGATGTCGCTGCTCTGCTCCGGCGCGATCACGCTGCTGTTTTCGATCCGCGATCGCCTGCTGGTCTGGCAGAAGGGGACCGTCAAATGGTAGCCGCAGCTCTTGCCGAAGCGCTCACGCATCCGGCGGCCGGCGCCGCGCTCGACATCGAGCAGGTCAGCCACGCCTTCGACATCGATGGCGCCGAGCTGCCGGTGCTCAGCGATGTCAGCATCTCGGTCGAGCCGGGCGAATTCGTCGCGCTGCTCGGGCCGTCCGGCTGCGGCAAGTCGACTTTGCTGCGGCTCGTTGCCGGGCTCGACAAGCCCAAGGCGGGAAGGTTGCGGGAGGACGAGGAGCGAATCAGACGCCCCCATCCATCGCGCGTCGTCGTGTTCCAGGATCCGACGCTGTTTCCCTGGCGCTCGGTCTGGGACAACGTCGCCCTGGGCCTCGAAGCCCAGGGCATCCTGAAGAGCCAGCGGCAGCGCGTCGATGATGCGCTTGATCTGGTTGGACTGTCGTCGTTCCGCAATGCCTATCCGCACCAGCTCTCCGGCGGCATGGCGCAGCGCGTCGCGCTGGCGCGTGCGCTGGTCAACGATCCAAAAATCCTGATCCTCGACGAGCCGTTGGGAAAACTGGACTCGCTGACCCGCATCACCATGCAGGCCGAGCTCGTCTCGCTCTGGCAGCGCAAGGGCTTTACCACGCTGCTGGTCACGCATGACGCCGAGGAGGCGCTCGTGCTTGCCAACCGCGTCGTCGTCTTCAGCGAGCGTCCCGCGCGCGTGAAGGCCGACATCCGTGTCGACCGTCCCTATCCGCGCCATCGCGGCGATCCGTATCTCGCCGATCTGCGCCGCCAGATCCTTGGTCTGCTGGGGTTGGACGCCACATGGTAACGCCTGCAGCCAAGGGCCGCACGGCTCACAGTGAACCCGACTACATCGCGCGCGCCGAGGTGCTGGCCGAAACCATCGCCGCGCGCGCGGCCGAGCACGACCGCACCGGCAGTTTTCCGTTCGAGAATTTTCGCGAACTGTCCGAAGCCGGCCTGCTGTCGCTGACGGTGCCGGCGGCCCATGGCGGTGGCGGGGCGGGCGCGCGATACGCCGCGCGCGTCATCGGTATCCTCGGCAAGGCCGATCCGTCGACCGCGCTGGTGCTGTCGATGCACTACATCAATCATCTCGTCATGGCGCGCAGCCCGGCCTGGCCGGCGCGGCTGTCGCGCAAGCTCGCGCGCGAGAGCGTCGAAGGCCTTGCGCTCATCAATGCGCTGCGCGTCGAGCCGGAGCTCGGCTCGCCCACGCGCGGCGGCTTGCCGGCGACGATCGCCCGGCGCACCGAAACCGGCTGGCGCCTTTCCGGCCACAAGATCTATTCGACGGGCTCGCCGATCCTGAAATGGTACCTGGTCTGGGCCCGGACCGACGAGGCCGAGCCCCGCGTCGGACAGTTCCTGGTGCCGGCAGGCCTGCCGGGCACGCGCATCGTCGAGACCTGGGACCACCATGGCCTGCGCGCCAGCGGCAGCCACGACGTCATCTTCGACGATGTGGTGATCCCGCTGGATTCCGAAGTCGACGTGCGCAAGCCGGCTGACTGGCGGGCCCCCGACCTCACGCAGGCGACCGTCCACACGGTCTTCGTCGCCGCGATCTATGACGGTGTCGCCCGCGCGGCGCGCGACTGGCTGATCACGTTCCTGAGACAGCGCGCTCCCGCCAGCCTCGGCGCGCCGCTGGCGACCTTGGCCCGCGCGCAGGAGAGCCTCGGCGCGATCGAGGCGCGGCTCGCGGTCAATGCGCGGCTGATTGAGACGTTCGCCCGCGACTTCGATGATGGGGTCCAGTTGTCCGCCGGCGAATCCAACGTCATCAAGTTGACCGTCACCAACAACGCTGTGGCCGTGGTCGAGGAGGCCTTCTCGCTCACCGGCAATCACGGCCTGTCCCGCAGCAATCCGCTGGAGCGGCACTATCGCGACGTGCTGTGCGGGCGCGTGCACACGCCGCAGGACGATTCCACCCGGATCGGCCTCGGCCGCGCCGCATTGGGCCTCTAGCTTTTCCGCAAAACAATCGGGGAGACGATCATGTCGATCGAGTTCATCGGCTTCATCAGCAACAACAATTCGTCCGAGACCGTCGTGCGCGAGGGGCCGATCCTCAACCCCACCCACATCGAGACGGTGGCGAAGGCGCACGAGAATGCCGGCTTCGATCGTGCGCTGCTGGCGTTCCATTCGACCTCGCCGGACGCGCTCCAGGTCGCCCAGCACGTGCTGAATCACACCGAGAGGCTCAACGTGCTGATCGCGCAGCGGCCGGGCTTCACCGCGCCGACGCTGCTGGCGCGGCAGTTCGCGGTGCTCGACCAGTTTTCCCGCGGCCGCGTTGCGCTCCATGTCATCACCGGCGGCAATGCCACCGAGCTGCGGCAGGACGGCAATACGCTCGATGACAAGGACGAGCGCTATGCCCGCACCTCCGAGTTCCTCGATGTGCTCAAGCTGGAATGGACCAGCGACAAGCCGTTCAGCTACAAGGGCAAGTACTACCAGGTCGAGAACGCCTTCTCGCAGGTGAAGCCGTATCGCCCCGAAGGCATCCGCGTCTATTTCGGTGGCGCCTCGGATGCGGCGATCGACGTCGCCGGCAAGCACGCCGACACGTTTGCGCTGTGGGGCGAATCCTATGCGCAGGTGCGCGATGTGACCTCGCGCGTCCACAACGCCGCGGTGCGGCAGGGGCGGCCGACGCCGCGCTTCAGCCTGTCCGTGCGGCCGATCATCGCCCCGACCGAAAAGCAGGCCTGGGAAAAGGCGGAGGAAATTCTGGCGCGCGCCACCGCGCTGCAGGACAAAACGGGGTATCGCAAGCCCGCCGACGGCCATGCCACCGCCGGCGCGCGGCGCCTGCTCGCGCTCGCCGACCAGGGCAGCCGCATCGACAAGCGGCTCTGGACCGAGATCGCAAAGCTCACCGGGGCCAACAGCAACACTACGGCGCTTGTGGGTACACCCGAGCAGGTCGCGGAGGTCTTCGGCGACTATTACGACCTCGGCATCAGCCATTTCCTGATCCGCGGCTTCGATCCGCTGATCGACGCCATCGAATATGGCCGCGAATTGATCCCGCTGACGCGCGAGCTGGTCGCCAAGCGCCAGGCGGTTCGCGACGAGGCGGCAGAATGATCCGCCTCATGCTGGCCGGCGCGCTGCTGTTCGGTTCGCTTGAACTCGTGGCGGCGCAAACCACCCTGCGTGTCGGCGACCAGAAGGGCAATGCGCAGGCCGTGATGGAAGCGGCCGGCGTGCTCAAGGATGTGCCGTACAAGATCGAATGGAAGGAATTTCCGGCGGCGGCGCCGCTGCTTGAGGCGCTGAGCGCTGGCGCGATCGAGACCGGCCTCGTCGGGGACGCGCCCTTCACCTTTGCCGCCGCCTCCGGCGCGCCGGTGAAAGCGATTGCCGCCATCCGGCAGACGCGCGAGGGGCTCGCCATCCTCGTGCCCGAGACCTCGCCGATCAAGAGCTTTGCCGATTTGCGCGGCAAGAAGATCGCAACCGGCCGCGGCTCGATCGGCCATCAGCTGATCCTCGCCGCGCTCGAGAAGAACGGCTGGAGTGCGAGCGACGTGCAGATCGCGTTCCTGGCGCCGTCGGACGCCAAGATCGCCTACACCCAAGGTTCGGTCGATGCGTGGTCGACGTGGGAGCCTTATGTGAGCCAGGAGGAGGTGCTGTTCAAATCGCGCCGCATCATCACGTCCGAAGGCCTCACGCCGGGCCTGAGCTTCCAGGTGGCGCGGCCCGACGCTATCAGGGACAAGCGCGCCGAGCTGACCGACTTCGTCCGGCGCCTCACCGCGGCGCGGGCGTGGTCGCTGAACAACCTCGACAGCTACGCCGCGACCTGGGGCAGACTGATGAACATCCCCACCGCCGTGCCGCAGAACTGGCTGTCGCGCGCAAAAATCAGCATCGCGCCGATCGATGACGGCGTCGTCGCGGACGAGCAGAGCACGATCGATCTGTATTTCCGCTGGGGGCTGATCAAGCAGAAGCTCGATGCAGCCGAGATCGTGGATCGCTCGTTTGCGGACGCGATCGCGAAGGCGGGGTTGTAGCGCGCACTCGCGTCGCCCGGACGGTCTCACCCTCCCCTGGAGGGGGAGGGTCGGCTCACGTTGAGCGCAGCGAAATGTGAGACGGGGTGGGGTGACAGTCTCTCCACGTCGAACACTGCCCGCATAGAGAGATCACCCCACCCCGCTCGCGCTGCGCGCGATCGACCCTCCCCCTCCAGGGGAGGGTAAGAGGAAGAAGCGCTCTCACGAGCATCTCAAGGACTCGTGAGGAGAGGTGATGGCTTCCATCGCAGTAGCTTTCCTCGAATTATTCGTTCTGCTGTTTGCACCGCCGACAACCCCTCATTGCTATTTGCACCCGCTCCCTTGCGCCCCATCACATCCCCGCAAAAATCAATTCGACGACCACATCGGGAGACCGGCCATGGGCCTGCAAGAAACAAGAATCGAATCGCTTCCCTTCGTCACCGCCGAACTCAACTATCTCGCGCCGACATCGGCCAAGCCGCGCACCTACGCCTTCGATCCGCCGCCGGGTGAGCCGAAAAGTACGTCGCTGCCGGAGCCGCACCAGGTTCCGATCTTCGATGCGCGGCTGATCGCGCAAAACTTCTCGCTCGATCGCGAGGGCTTTGCGCTGGTGCGTCACCCGACACAGGTGAAGGACTTTTACAACGAGGAGGAAATCCGCGCGGTCTATTATCCCGCCGTCGAAGCCTTCCTTCGCGCGACGCTGAAGGCCGATCGTGTGGTCATCTTCGACCATACCGTGCGCAAGCGCGTCGAGGGCGCCCCGGATATTCGTGGCGGCGGGCCGCGTCAGCCGGCGACGCGCGCCCATGTCGATCAGACAATTGCGTCCGGCGCCAACCGCGTTCGCGAGCATCTGCCTGACGAGGCCGAGGAGCTGCTGAAGGGACGCGTGCAGGTGATCAATCTGTGGCGGCCGATCCGCGGACCCTTGCGCGATTCACCGCTCGCCATGGCCGACGGCACGACGGTTAAGCCCGAGGATCTCGTCGCATCCGACCTGATCTATCCCAACCGTCGCGGCGAGACCTATTCGGTGACATACAATCCGAACCACCGCTGGTTCTATTTCCCGGAGATGACGCCGGACGAGGCGCTGCTGCTGAAGTGCTACGATTCCGCAACGGATGGCCGCACCCGTTTCGGGCCGCACACTGCGTTCGTGGATCCGACCACGCCCGCCGATGCGGCGCCCCGCGAAAGCATCGAGGTCCGAACGCTGGTGTTTCACCGGCAGTAACAAACTGTGATGACCCTGCCGGACTCTTCCGGCAGGGTTCCTGGAACCTGAGGGAACAAAACCACGTTTGCAGCGCCGGGCAGGGTTAACCGGGAGCGGTGCCGTGCGCGCGCAGACGACTCTACTGTTTTGCTTGATGACTTCATTCCCCGCCTTCATCTCCGTCGCTAACGCCGAAAGCGGGCTTGCTTCCTACTACGGATATGGAAGGGCGGGCAAAGGCGGCGAGTTGACTTGCGCCCACCGCACACGCCCGTTCGGCAGCGTGCTCAGGGTGTCCTACAGCGGGCGCACGATCCAGTGCCGCGTCAATGATCGCGGCCCCTTCATCCGCGGCCGCATCGTCGATCTCTCGGTACCCGCCGCCCGCGCGCTCGGCATGATGAGCGCCGGCGTGGTGCGCGTGTCGGTGGATTAGCTCTCCGAGCGCGCTATAGTGCCGCCCGAAGCAAGGGGGGCGCTATGACCGGGATCAGGGTGGGACTCGTCGGCTGCGGCTTCGTGTCGGAGCTGCACATGTATGCGTTCCGGCGCGTCTATGGCGTGGATGTCGAGGTCGCGGCGGTCGCCGCGCGCGGCGACAAGGTCGTCGCGTTCGCCCGGCATCACAATATTCCGCGTGTTTATCGGAGTTTCGACGAGCTGATCGCGGACGGTGAGCTCGATGTCATCGACATCTGCACGCCGCCGAGCCTTCATGCGGAGATGATCGTCGCCAGCATGGAGGCCGGTAAGCACGTCATCTGCGAAAAGCCGTTCGCCGGCTATTTCGGCCGCGAGGGCGACACGCAGCCGATCGGCAAGCACGTGCCCAAGGCGCTGATGTATGAGCGCGTGATCGAAGAGATGGACAGGACGCGCGCCGCGATCGAGCGCACCGGAAAACTCTTCATGTATGCCGAGGACTGGATCTACGCGCCAGCGGTGACCAAGACCGCGGAGATCATCAAGGCGACCAAGGACAAGATCCTGTTCATGAAGGGGGAGGAGAGCCATTCCGGCTCGCACGCCGCGCATGCGGCGCAGTGGGCGATGACCGGCGGCGGTTCGCTGATCCGCATGGGCTGCCATCCGCTCTCCGCCGTGCTGTATCTGAAGCAGGTGGAAGCCAGGGCGCGCGGCGAGAGCATCCATGTCGCCAGCGTCACCGGCGACGTCGGCAACGTCACCGCCGCGCTCAAGCCGGAGGAGCGCAGCTACATCAAGGCCAATCCCGTCGACGTCGAGGATTGGGGCACGCTCACCGCCACCTTCTCCGACGGCACCAAGGCCACCATCTTCTCCGGCGACATGATCATGGGCGGCGTGCGCAACCTGATCGAGACCTACACGAGCGGCGGCTCGCTGTTCGCCAACATCACGCCGAACAATCATCTGATGAGCTATCAGACCAGCGAGGAGAAGCTCGCCAGCGTCTACATCACCGAAAAGGTCGACCGCAAAACCGGCTGGCAATATGTCTGCCTCGAGGAGGAATGGACGCGCGGCTTTCTCCAGGAGATCCAGGATTTCATGG
The DNA here is from genome assembly GCF_025200885.1 of Bradyrhizobium huanghuaihaiense. NCBI lineage: Bacteria > Pseudomonadati > Pseudomonadota > Alphaproteobacteria > Hyphomicrobiales > Nitrobacteraceae > Bradyrhizobium > Bradyrhizobium huanghuaihaiense. The sequence continues at coordinate 2,792,585 of NZ_CP104172.1, forward strand.
AATGCGCCGCGACCGGGCGGCAGCCGCTGTCGGACCTCGCGCTGGCCTACGAGACGATCAAGGTGAACTACGCCGGGTACTGGGCGGCGGAGGAGGGAAGAAGGGTGGTGTTGTAGGGGATCGGTACGCTTACCCTCCCCTGGAGGGGGAGGGTCGATCGCGCGTAGCGCGAGCGGGGTGGGGTGATCTCTCCAATCGGGCAGTGCCCGTGAGGAGAGATCACCCCACCCCGCCACGCATTCCGCTTCGCTGCATGCGTAGCGACCCTCCCCTCCAGGGGAGGGTGGGAGCAGGGCCCCCTCACGCCCCGTAGGTCGAGCCTTTCGGCAGCGGGAAGACCGGGTCCTGCGTCTTGATGTTGGTCGGCCACACCACCGAGATGTGCTCGCCGGCGTTCTGCATCACCACCGGCGTCGAGCGTTCGTTCTGGCCGGACATCGGCGTGCCCGGCGGGAAGAACTTCACGCCATAGCCCTGGATGGTGCCGCCGGCGGGGATGTCGACGTCGAGCGCGGCCTTGCGGATCGCCTCGGGCTCGAAGCTGCCGTACTTCTCCTTGGCGACCGGCAGCACGTTGTTGAGCAGCACCCAGGTCTGGTTGAAGCCCATCGAGCAGTGCGGCGGAACGTCGGTGGCGCCGGTCTTGGCTTTGTAGCGCGTCACCATGGCGTTGGTCAGATCGCCGATACCCGGCGCGAGCTTCGCCGGATCGAGCAGCTGCGCCGGCACCGGATCGATGTTGCAGAAATTGTCGATGTCGGCGCCGAAGGTGGCGCGCAGCTTGTCGAGCTGGCTGTAGCCCGCGCCGGCGCCGAACAGCATCTTGAAGCGCAATCCGCTCTCGCGGGCCTGGCGCAGAAACAGGGTGATGTCGGGGTTGTAGCCGGCATGCGAGATCACGTCGGCCTTGGCGCGCTTGATCTTCGTGACCAGCACCGACAGGTCGGGCGCCGAGGCCGAATAGCCCTCGCGCAGCACCACCTGGATGCCGGCCTGCTTGGCATAGGCCTCGTCGGCCGCGGCGACGCCGACGCCGTAGGGGCCGTCCTCGTGGATCAGCGCGACCTTCACCTCGCCCGGCTCCATGCCGAGCTTGGCCTTGGCGTGCTCGGCGAGGAAGCCCGCAAACGCTTGGCCGTATTGATCCGAATGGATCTGCGCGCGAAACACGTATTGCAGGTTCTTGTCCTTGAACACGGCGGTCGAGACCGCGGTCGTGATCCAGAGGATCTTCTTCTGCTGCTCGACCTTGGCTGCGAGCGGCACCGCATGCGAGCTCGCATAGACGCCGTTGATAATGTCGATCTTCTCCTGACTGATCAGGCGTTCGGCCTCGTTGATCGCAACGTCGGGTTTGCTCTGGGAATCTGCGGCGACCGGAGCAATCTTGGTCTTGCCGCCGACGCCGCCTTTCTCGTTGACGAGATCGATCGCGATCTGCGCGCCGATCGACGAGGCGACCGAGCCGCCGGCGGCGAACGGGCCGGTGAGGTCGTAGATCAGGCCGATGCGCAATGTCTCCGCTTGCGCCTGGGCCCTGGTCCAATCGAGGCTGAGTGTGGCGGCGGCAGCCGCCGTACCCTTCAGCAGCTGCCTGCGTGAAGTCGGCATCCTATCCTCCCTCAAAACCGTTGGTTGTTATTTTTTTCGAAGTATGGGGAGGGGGGCGGCGGAAAGTCAACATCGCGAAAGTCTGGGTCCGTCCTCCACGGCCTGGAACGCAATTGCGAAATGATGCCGCGAAATCGTGCAATCAGTGCTCCAGGCGGCGCGCCAGATAGCGCGCGGTCTTCCCGCCCGCCTTGGCGAGCTGATGCGGTGTCCCCGCTGCGACGATAAGGCCACCCTCGTCGCCGGCGCCGGGACCGAGATCGATGATCCAGTCGCTGTGAGCCACGACATCCATGTCATGCTCGACCACGACCACGCTGTTGCCGGCATCCACGATCCGATCGAGCTGGGCGATCAGCCGCTCGACATCCCGTGGGTGAAGGCCTGTGGTCGGCTCGTCCAGGATATAGAGCGTGTGCCCGCGCTGTGGACGCATCAGCTCGGTCGCGAGGTTGATGCGCTGGGCCTCGCCGCCGGACAGCTCGGTGGCGGACTGGCCGAGGCGGATATAGCCGAGGCCGACCTCGCGCACGACGGACAGCGAACGGTTCAGGGTGGCATCGCCGCGGAAGAAGTCGAAGGCCTCGTCGACGCGCATCGCCAGCACGTCCGCGATGGATTTACCGTCGATCTTCACCTCGAGCGTCTTGTCGTTGTAGCGCGCGCCCTTGCAGGTCGGGCAGGGCGCGTAGACGCTGGGCAGAAACAAGAGCTCGACGCAGACAAAGCCTTCACCCTCGCAGGTGGCGCACCTGCCTTTGGCGACATTGAACGAGAAGCGCCCGGCATCGTAGCGGCGGGCCTTGGCCTGCGGCGTTGCCGCGAACAGTTTTCGGACGTGGTCGAACAGGCCGGTGTAGGTCGCAAGGTTGGATCGCGGCGTACGGCCGATCGGCTTCTGGTCGACGACGACGAGGCGATCGACACGGTCGAGACCGGCGAGGATCTTGCCGCCCAGGGTTTCGACCGTCGGAGCCAGGCTGTCGTCATCCGCATCGGTGGCCAGCGTATGGCCGAGATGCCCGGCCACGGCCTCGACGAGGAACTGGCTGATCAGGCTCGATTTGCCGGAGCCCGACACGCCGGTGATCCCAGTGATCACGCCCAGCGGAATATCGACGTCGAGGCCGCGGAGATTGTTGCGGACCACACCTCTGATCTTCAGATGGCCGTTCGGCTCGCGACGGGTCGTCGGCAGCTTCTTCCGCGGATGCGCGAGATAGCTCGCGGTTCGCGATTGCGCGATGTCGCCGAGCCCTGCGGGCGGCCCGCTATAGAGGATGCGTCCGCCGCCGTCGCCGGCGTCGGGCCCGACATCCACCAGCCAGTCGGCATGCCTGATCACCTCGATCTCGTGCTCGACCACGAAGATCGAGTTGCCCGCGTGCTTCAGCCGGTCGAGCGCACGCAGCAGCGCCTCGGTATCGGCGGGGTGGAGGCCAGCGGATGGTTCGTCGAGCACGTAGACGACGCCGAACAGGTTGGAGCGGACCTGCGTCGCCAGCCGCAAGCGCTGCAACTCGCCCGGGGACAGCGTCGGCGTGCTGCGCTCGCAGGCGAGATAGCCAAGGCCAAGGTCGAGCAGGACGGCGAGGCGTGCCGACAGATCCTCGCAGATGCGCCGGGCGACGACAGCCTTCTCCGACCTGTCCGGCGAAGCCTTCGCGAACGGCTTGATCAGCTCCTGCAATTGCTTCAGCGGCAGGTGCGAGATCTCGGCGATATTGAGCCCGGCGAACTTCACCTTGAGCGCCTGTGGCTTCAGCCGCGTGCCATGACAGGTCGGACAGTCCTGCGTGATCATGAACTGCGCAACGCGGCGCTTCATCATCGCGCTCTCGGACTTGGCATAGGTCTGCATCACGTAGCGCTTGGCGCCGGTGAACGTGCCCTGGTAGCTCGGCTCCTCCTTGCGGCGCAGCGCTCGCTTGACTTCAGCTGCGTCGTAGCCGGCATAGACCGGAACGGTCGGCTGCTCGTCGGTGAACAGGATCCAGTCGCGGTCCTTCTTCGGCAGCTCGCGCCAGGGCTTGTCGACGTCGTAGCCCAGCGTCGTCAGGATGTCCCGGAGGTTCTGTCCCTGCCAGGCGCTCGGCCACGCGGCCACGGCGCGCTCGCGGATCGTCTTGGTGTCGTCGGGCACCATGGATTTCTCGGTGACGTCGAGCATCCTGCCGATGCCGTGGCAGGTCGGGCAGGCGCCCTCCGGCGTGTTGGGAGAAAACGACTCCGCATAGAGCATCGGTTGCCCCAGCGGGTAATCGCCGGCGCGGGAATAGAGCATCCTGAGCAGATTCGAGATGGTCGTGACGCTGCCGACGGACGACCTCGTCGTCGGCGCGCCGCGCTGCTGCTGGAGCGCGACGGCGGGCGGCAGGCCCTCGATGTCGTCGACTTCAGGGATCTGCATCTGGTGGAAGAGGCGCCGCGCATAGGGCGACACCGATTCCAGATAGCGCCGCTGCGCCTCGGCGTAGATCGTTCCGAAGGCGAGCGAGGATTTGCCGGAGCCCGAGACCCCCGTGAACACGACGAGGGCGTTGCGCGGAATCTTGGCGTCGACGTTCTTGAGATTGTGCTCGCGGGCGCCCCGGACCCGGACGAAGCCATCGTCCTGCATCAGGCTCTCGGATTGTCTCGGTCGGTCGTCCATCTGGCTCCTCCGGCTACATCCGGCATTAACGGCAAGATCGCAGGATGGGTCCTTTGATGCCAGCGGGGCAGTTCCGTTCTTCACAAAGCGAAGGCCCGCCGCGTTCATGCGACGGGCCTCGCTCGGGTGTTGGGCTGCCGGCAGCGGGCCGGCCCCGGATGTTATTGCGACAGCTTCACAAAATTCGGAAACTTCATCTTGCCTTCGGCGATCTTCTCGGGCCAGACCACGACCTGCTTGCCGTCCTGCCACTGGAAGACGAGGCCGGTGATCGTGCCCGGGCCGGACTTGATGCCGTGGGTGAACTCGTCGTTCTTGCCGTAGAACTGGATCTGGCCGATCGTGCCCTCGTAGTCGGTCTTCTCGAGCTCGGTGACCATCTTGTCGGGATCGGTCGAGCCGGCGCGCTTGATCGCGTCGGTGATGATGTAGACCTCGTCATAGGCGGTGTAACCGGTATAGGCCGGCGGCGAGCCGAACTTGGCCTTGAAGGCGGCCGCGAACGGTTTTGTCTTGGAGGTCACGGCGACGTCAGGAGTGGCAACCGCCAGCGACGGCACGCCGTCGGCGGCGCCATTGGTGTCCTTCCAGAAGGTCGGGCTCAGCGCCTGCGCGCTGATGCCGAACATCGGGATCGGCACCTGCTGGTTCTTCCACTGCACGGTCGGCTGCACGCCGACATGCGAGATGCCTGTCACGATCACGTCGGGCTTCTTGCCCTCGATGTTGTTGAAGATCGGCGTGAAGTCGGTGGTATCCGGGGAGAAGCGCACATGCTCGACCACCTTCAGCCCCGCCTTGGGCAGGCAGGCCTCGTAGCCGACGTCGAGCGGCTTGGTCCAGGCGGCGTCCTCGCTCATGATCGCGACGGTCTTGAACTTGAGCTTGTCGACCAGGAGGTCCTTGGCGGCGTCGCAGACGAGCTGGGCCTGGGCGGCCGAGGTCAGATAGCCGTGGAAGGTGTACTTGTTCTTCTCGTAGTCGTTGTGGATCGCCTTGGTGATCTCGTTCGAGGCGGCACCGGGGGTGATCAGCGGCATCTTCAGCCGCGCCGCCCAGGGCTCGAGCGCCAGCACGACCTCGCTGATGTAGCTTGCGATCACCGCGGAGACCTTGTCCTCGCTCACCGCGCGCTGGAACGCACGCACGGAGTCGGCCGAGGAGCTCTTGTTGTCATAGGTGACGATCTCGACCTTGCGGCCGAGGATGCCGCCCTTGGCGTTGATCTCGTCGGCGGCGATCTGCGCGCCGCCCGGTGTCGCGGCGCCCGCGATCGACTGCACCTCGGCAATGACGCCGATCTTGATTGGGTCGTTCGACTGGGCGTAGGCGGGCGCGGCAAGGCAGAGCGCCAGCGCGGAGGCGAGGACGCTGCCGCTGAGAACTGAAGGTCGCATGGTCGTTTCCCTTTCTATGCTTTTTGTTGATGTTGACGGACTTACAGAAAATCGGCGCCGGCTTCGCTGGCGAAGCGGGCGGGATCGCCCTCCCAGACGATCCTGGCGTGCTCCAGAACATAGACGCGGTCGGCATGCGGCAGCGCGAAAGTAACGTTCTGCTCGCCAAGCAGCACCGTGATCGCCGTGGTCTGCCGCAGCTTGGTCAGCGCCTTGGACAACTGCTCGAGGATGACGGGGGCAAGGCCCAGCGTCGGCTCGTCCAGGATCAGGATCTGCGGCTGCATCATCAGCGCGCGTCCGATCGCGAGCATCTGCTGCTCGCCGCCCGACAAGGTCTGTGCCATCTGGCCCTGACGTTCTTTCAGGATCGGGAACAGCTCGAACAGCCAGGCGAGCTGCGCGGCGCGCTTGTCGTCGGCGAGATGCTGGCCGCCGAGGTCGAGGTTCTCCCGGACCGTCATCTCGCCGAACAGCTCGCGCGATTCCGGACACTGCACGAGGCCGCTGCGCGCGATCTTTGCCGGACTGGTGCCGCGCAATTTATCGCCGCCGCGCACGATCTCGCCGGTGTAGGGCAGGAAGCCGGAGATGGTGTTGAACAGCGTGGTCTTGCCGGCGCCGTTGAGGCCGACCACGGAGACGAACTCGCCCTCGTGGACGTGGATCGAGACGTTCTCCAGCGCCTGCGCCTTGCCATAGAACACGCTGACATTCTCGACCTGGAGCAGCGGCACCTTATCCCTGAAGCTGGTCTCGGGCCGGGCATGGGTCTCGATGGCGCCGCCGAGATAGACCCGGCGCACGGTCTCGTTTCGCATGACGTCCTCGGCCTTGCCGGTGACGATCTCCTCGCCGAGATACATCGCGAGCACGCGGTCGACGAGCGCGGCGACGCTCTTGACGTTGTGATCGACCAGCATCACCGCGCGGCCGTCGTCGCGAAAGCTGCGGATCAGGTCGGAGAAGATATCAACCTCGGCCCGCGTCAACCCGGCAAAGGGCTCGTCCACCAGCACGACCTTGGGATCGCGGGCGATGGCTTTCGCGAGCTCGAGCCGGCGCAGGTCGGCGAAGGGCAGCGTCGGCGGACGGCGGTTCATAACGTTGCCTAAGCCCACGCGCTCGGCGATCCATTTGGCGCGCTCGACCAGCGCCTTGTCCGGAAACAGCATGAACAGGCTGTCCGGCAAGAGCGCCACCATGATGTTCTCCAGCACCGTCTGCCGGTTCAGCGGCCGCGAGTGCTGGAACACCATGCCGAAGCCCTTGCGCGCGATCTTGTGCGCGGGCAGGCCGGCGACGTCCTCGCCCTCGAAGATCACTTCGCCCGAGGTCGGGCGCTCGATGCCCATCACGCTCTTCATCGCGGTCGACTTGCCCGATCCGTTCGGCCCGATCAGGCCGAAGATCTCGCCGCTGTTGACCTCGAAGCCGAGATTCTTCACCGCCGTCAGGCCGCCGAAACGCTTGGTCAGGCCGCGGACTTCGAGCACGGCGCGGTTTGAAAGCCTCATATCCATCACGAGCGAGCCTCGCGCGAGAGGGCCGCTCCTAAGAAGCCGCCGGGGAAGAACAGCACGACGAGAAGTGCGACCGCCGAGACGATGAAGGTGGCGAGCTCCCCGGTGGGGCGCAGGAACTCGCCGGCGACGATCAGAAAGATCGCGCCCAGCGCCGCACCGAGCACGGTGCGCCGGCCGCCGAGCACAGCCGAGACAATCACGTTGACGCCGACCGCGACGTCCACGACGGTGCCGACCGAGGCAGTTCCGAAGTAGAACACCAGCAGCGCCCCTGATAGTCCCGAGAAGAACGCAGAGACGATGAAGGCCGCGAGCTTGTGCTTGACGATGTTGAAGCCGAGCGCGCCGGCCTGCACCGGGTCCTGGCCGCTCGCCTGCAGCACGAGTCCAACAGGCGATTGCGACAGGCCGTAGAGGATCGCGGCGGAGATGGTCATGAAGCCAAGCGCGATCCAGTAGTTCGTGCCGGCATTGATGCTGATGACGTCGGGGATGGTGAGCCCGATCTCGCCGCCGGTGAGGTCGGCGAACACGACGATGAAGTTCTGCAGCATCAAGACCGCGACCAGCGTGGTCAGGCCAAAATAGGGCCCGCGCACCCGCAGCGCCGGCAGCGCCAGAACGAGACCGGCGATGACGGAGGCGAGTGCGCCCAGCACGATGCAAGCATAGACCGACCAGCCGAACTGGGCGTTCAGGATGCCGGCGGTGTAGGCGCCGACGCCGATCAGGAAGGTCGGGCCGAAATTGACCTCGCCGGCAAAGCCGAACAAGAGGTCCCAGGCCATCGCGAACACGCCGAAATAGAATGCGACGGTGAGCAGGCCGAGCACATAGCCGGAGACATAGAGCGGCAGCGTCGCCGCGATCACGACCAGGGCCAGTGAGATGAAGAACAGGCGCGAGGTGAAAAAGTTCGACATCTCAGCGCCTCCCCAGAAGGCCCTGGGGCCGGATGTACATCACGAATACGAGCAGCAAGAGCGCGGGGATGGTGCGATAGGCCGGCGAGACCAGATAGGCCGTCAGCGTTTCCAGATAGCCGACCACGAAAGCGGCGATCAGCGAGCCGGAGACACTGCCGAGGCCGCCGAGCACGACGATCGAGAACGCGCTCGCGGTCAGCGGTCCCACGCTGTAGGAGCTGACGCCGAGGAACATGCCGAGCAGCACGCCGGCGATGCCGGCGAGGATGCCGTAGATCGCCCACACCACGATGTAGATGTTGGTGAGCTCGAGCCCGAGCAAAGTCACGCCGCGCGGGTTCATTGAGGCCGCCAGCACCGCCTTGCCGGTGCGGGTGCGGTTCACCAGCAGCCACAGCAGCGCGATCACGAGGCAGCACACGATCGCCGTAAAAATCTCGTTGCGCGGCGTGCGCACGCCGAGGATCTCGACCACGCCCTCGACGATCGGCAGCACGGTCTTGGCGTTGTTGGTGAAGAAATAGGCGATCAGCTCCTGGATCATGATGCCCCAGAGCAGCGTTCCCGTGAGGACGAAGATCTCCTTCTCCTCGTTCGGGATGCGCCGGGAGTCCTGGATCGGCTTCACCACCGCGAAATAGGTGGCAAAGGCCGTGAGGAGGGCGACCCCGACGCCGATCAGCGCGCCGGCATAGGTGCCGACGCCGAGGATGCTCGCGGCGGCCCAGGCGGCGACGGCTGCCGCCACCATGATGGCTCCGTGGGAGAGGTTGAGGACGCCCGAGACGCCGAAGATCAGCGTGAAGCCGGTGGCACCGAGGGCGTAGAGAGCGCTGATGGCAAAGCCATCGATCAAGATCTGGAAAGCTCGCATAGATGATTGGCCAGGCAGACGAGCTGCCTCCTTGAGGGAAGGTGCTGGATGGAGCGCGTGTGAATGCTTCCAGGCTCACGCCCGGAGAGCAGTCCCGATCAGCCTGTGATGGGTTTGATGAGGCTCGGAAGCCAGACGTTGGCCTTTGCGTCGGCCTTTGCAACGTCCTTCGGCACGCCGGTCGCGGCCGTGTCGCACGCTATAAGCAACGCAACAGAGAGTCGTTTCTTCATGTTGTTCTCTCCCTTTGAACAGGCCTCTTGTGAGCCATTGTGTCGCGACTATACCGGCGGAGAGTTTCTCGGCAAGTGAAACCGCATTCAGGATTGTGAGAGGCGGACTAAAGTTGAGCGCTTGTGCGTTTTGCGGGCGGGAAAAGATGCGCGACGCTCATTGCGCCGCGCAGGCATGCAGATTCCGTCGATGGGCATGCGTGAGTATCAACGGCTGCGGGCGATCGGCGAGCCGCGATGTCGTCAAGCGTTCAGCACGCTTGAAGCTCCTGTAGCCCGGATGGAGCGAAGCGCAATCCGGGATTCTCACCAATGGGCACTGAGGTCCCGGATTTCGCTTCGCTCCATCCGGGCTACAAGAAAGCGAACTGTTGGCGGTTCAGCGTGCTTGCAGCAGGGATGGATCGAGCGGTGTCAGCCGGGCAGGATCGAATGGCGACAAATCAACCTCGCGCGTTGCGCCGTCGGCGATCAGGCCCGCCAGGGCTTCGCCGGTGGCGGGTGCGTTGAGGATGCCCCAGACATTGTGTCCGGTCGCAACATAGAGGCCCTCGCTGTACGGCACCTTGCCGATCAGCGGCAAGCCGTCCTGCGTCACCGGACGGAAACAGGCCTGCTGCGCGATGATCCTTTCGGGACGGAACAGCGGTGACAGCCGCTCGGACATGCCTTGCAGCCGCGCGATCGCATCAACGTCCGGCGTCACCGCGGCAGGATCGAGCGGCAGCGGTGCGATGTCGGACAGGGCCGTGATTTGTGTGCTGCCATCGGCGCGCGGGAAGACCTCGATCGAGACCGCGCCGCCGTCGCCCTCATACTCCAGGAACAGCGCATCGGCCGGCACGTCGGAGGCGGTGTCGTAGACGATGCTCGGGCTGCGCTGGCCGTAGACGGCCGGCAGGCTCATCCATTGCGCCGCGAGCAGCGACCACGGTCCCATCGCGATCACGACGGCATCAGCCGCGATGACGCGACCTTCGACCTCGAAACCCCTCGCACGATCGCCGTCGCGCACGAGGCCGGTGACGCGGCCGGGATGAAGCTCCGCGCCGAGCGCGAGCGCTGCGTCCATCACGGCCGACGTGAACTTGCGGGGATGAACGATCGCAGTCGTCTTCGTCGTGCCGATGCGCTGTGTGATGACGACACCGTCGCTGAGCCAGCCAAGCGCGGATGGTGCATCCCGGCGCGTGTCACCGTCGGACGCGACGAAACCGCTATAGGCGGTCATCGGCCGGTAGCCCCAGTCACCCGCGATCTCGCCAGGCAGTTGCGCGTGAAGCGCAAAGCTGCGCCGGGCCAGCGCATCGAGCGGCGTGCCGGCGCACCAGTCGCGCGCCAGGAAGCCGCCGGCCTTGCCGGACGCGGCGGCCGCGACATCGGTTCGCTCCACGACAGTCACGTCGATGCCGCGGCGGCGCAGGAAATAAGCCGTGCAGGCTCCGATCACGCCGCCGCCGCAGATCACAACGCGCATGATGGGCTCCCTGGCTCGCGTCAATTGCTGGGGCGCTTTGCTCCCGAGCGGAGACAACCTAGCTCGCGTAACCCCGTTCCAGCGATTGCCGCTGCCGGTGCCGGTCCCGCGCCAGATCGACGAGGCGGGTCAGCAGCTCGCCATAGGGGACCCCCGAGGCTTCCATCATCTTCGGATACATGCTGATCGACGTGAAGCCGGGGAGGGTGTTGATCTCGTTGAAGCAGAACTCTCCGCCCTGCCGGTCGAGGAAGAAGTCGACGCGCGCGAAGCCACTGCATTCGAGCGCCGCAAACACCCGCGTCGCCAGCGATCGCACGCGCTCCATCTGTGCTTCATCCAGCCTGGCCGGAAGGTCGACCCGAGCGCCGTCAGGATCGAGATACTTCGCCTCGTAGGAATAGAACTCGTGATGGGCGTTGGGGTTCAGCTCGCTGGCGAGGCTCGCGAACAGCGTCTCGCCCTCGAGCACCGCGACCTCGATCTCGCGCGCGTCGATGCCCTGCTCGACCAGCACCTTGACGTCATAGCGAAACGCATCGTCGAGCGCGGCTGCGAGCGCATCCCAATCCTTCACCTTGTGAATGCCGACACTGGAGCCCATGTTGCACGGCTTGACGAAGACCGGAAGGCTCAGGCCCTCGGCCGCCTTCGCAAGCGATGAAGATCGGTCCTGCACGAAGGCCTTGCGCGTGAGCACGCGATATGGCGCGACTGGAATGCCGGCGAATTCAGCGAGCCGCTTGGCGACATCCTTGTCCATGCTGACGGCGGAGGCGAGAACGCCGGATCCGACATAGGCGACGTCAGCCAATTCCAGCAGGCCCTGCACGGTGCCGTCCTCGCAAAGCGGGCCGTGGATGACCGGAAAGACGACGTCGATTTCGAGCGGGTCCATTGTCCCTGCGGAAATCGGCATGAGAGCGACGCGTCCATCAGGTTCTCTGGCAAGCCTTATCTCCGGCGCGTTGGGCAGGATCGGCAAGGACGTCGTCTGCGCCTGATCGAGCGAGCGAAGATCGTTCCATTGCCACCGACCTTCCTTGTCGATGGAGACCGGGATCACCTCGAAGCGGGTGCGGTCGAGATGCCTGAACACCGAGGCCGCCGATTTCAGCGAGACCTCATGCTCGCCGGACCTGCCGCCATAGAGAACAACCACGCGAATTTTGTCTGCCATGGCTCAATTATCACGCGCGCTGTCCGGAAGTCACGTGCTGCCTGCGGAAGGCCAAGGCGACTACAACCCCGGTGATCTCGCCGCCCAAGCCTTGGTGGCCTGGCAGCTTTCCATCGCTCGGGCGTAGGCAGGGCGTGCCGTCGTGCGAGCGAGATAGTCCCGCTCGGTAGAACCGGGGACGTAGTTGCCAGTTCGCAGGCCGAGCAGGAGCGCGTAGCTCACCGAGATATCGGCAGCAGTGAACCGGTCGCCGGCGAGATAGGGGCAATCCGCGAGGCGGCGGATAACCAACCCCAGCCGGCTCTCGAAGGTCTCGAGTGCCCAGCAGGTAACCCGGACATTTCGCTCGGCTTCGGGCGCCAGTTGACGACCGACAAGGACGGCATTCATCGGCCCGGCGAGCCCGGCCTCGCCTAAGTGGAGAAATTGCAGATAGGAAGCGAAGGCGGGATCATCAGGGGCGACGGCAAGCGAACCTGAGCCGTGGCGGGCGAGCAGGTACTCAAGAATCGCGATCGATTCGACCATGATCGTCTCGCCATCCTGCAGTGCGAAGCCGGCGGGGTTGATCGCGAGGAAATCGCGATCCTTCTCTGCTGCCAGCAGATCGACCGGCCGCAGCCGATAAGCCAACCCTAATTCCTCAAGCAGCCAAACGACACGGAAGCCACGACCTTCGCCATAGACGGTGAGCATAGTTAAGCGTTCCTAGATTGGGTTGGACGAGGTCATTGGACGGGCGGTGACAGTCACTTCGTTATCCCGCTGAACGATCGGCTTCATAGTTGAGGCGCCAGCGGGGGTGCGCTGACGCCTCGTCGCATTCAGCTTGCATCGTTCAGCCCGGCCCCGCGCCTTGCGTCGCCGTATACACCGCATAGAGCGACTGGCTCGCGGCCATGAACAGGCGGTTGCGCTTGGGGCCGCCGAAGCAGACGTTGCCGCAGACTTCCGGCAGACGGATGCGGCCGAGCAGCTTGCCTTCCGGCGACCACACCGTCACGCCGCTGTAGCCGACGGCGCGGCCGGCGTTGCTGGAGGCCCAGAGATTGCCGTTGACGTCGCAGCGCAGGCCGTCGGGCCCGCACTTCACGCCGTCGATCACGCAATCGCTGAACTTCTTGAGGTTCGAGAGCTTGTTGTCCGTGCCGACGTCGAAGACGAAGATCTCGCCTTTGCCGCCGGGCCCGGTATCGCCCGGTCCCTTGCCGGTCGAGGCGATGTAGAGCTTCTTGTAGTCGGGTGAGAAGCACAGGCCGTTCGGATCGGGCACCTGGTCCTCGGTGACGACGAGATCGATGCGGCCGGAGGGATCGATGCGGTAGCAGTTGGTCGGCAGCTCGCGCTTGCCCGGCACGAAACCGGCCGGCTGTCCGATCCGCGGATTGAGCTTGCCGCCCGCATTGCTCGGACCGCCCGCGACGTCAGGCTCGCCTTCATAGAGCTGGCCGCCATAGGGCGGATCGGTGAACCAGTAGCTGCCGTCGGGATGCGCCGCGATGTCGTTCGGCGAGTTCAGCCGCTTGCCCTGATAGGAATCTGCCAGCACCGTGGCGGTGCCGTCATGCTCATAGCGCGTCACCCGTCGCGTCAGGTGCTCGCAGGAGAGCTGCCGGCCCTGGAAGTCGAAGGAGTTGCCGTTGGAATTGTTGGAGGGCGAACGGAATACGCTGACGCGGCCGTCGTCCTCGGTCCAGCGCATTTGCCGGTTGTTGGGAATGTCGCTCCAGAGCAGGTACCGTCCCTGTGCGCTCCACGCCGGACCTTCCGCCCACAACAGGCCGGTATAGAGGCGCTTGATCGCGGTGTTGGGCTGCGCGAGATCGTTGAAGGACGGATCGACCGCGACGATGTCGGGGTCCCAGAAATAGGTGGTCGGCGCGCCGTTCGGGCCGAAATCGCGTGGCGGCGTCGTGATCGTCGTCGGCGGTGCGGCAGGCCCCGTTTGGGCCAGCGCGGGGCCGGCCATTGTGGCCGCGGCGCCGAGCGCCAATCCCCGGACAAGTGTTCGTCGTGAAAGCGCAGCATCCTGCGCACGCTGCTCCTGCTCAGGAGCCTCCTGGCGTGTCATCGCGTCCTCCCGGTCGTGTTCGGCTGGCCGGTTGATCCGGCCAAGCGAGGCGAAGGTTAGTCCGGTCCGCGTCAGGTTGCGAGGGCAGGTTCGCAGCCTCCGCGCGATGCCGCGAGATCGCCGCAACATTGCCGCATTGCGGCTGCGCGAGCTGCAGGGCGACAATTCGCCTCGCCCGCGGGCTGTTAACCGGGGCCGGTTTTGGGGTCTGTCAAGCCTTGACCTCGCGCGCGATGCTGGCAGAACGGTGCGCGGGGCAATTTCCGGAGTTCACTGTGTTAGCCGTTGTTGCACTGGTCATTGCGCTCGCCGTCGCGTTCGCCGCCGGCTATTTCACCCGCGATCGTGTCTCCCGCAAACGTCGGGCGGAGGCGCAGCGCTGGCGCGAATATAGCGAGCCGGGCTGGTTGCGCGCCGCCGCGCCCGCCAACACCAACGAAGCCGCGAATTCCAACGCAGTTGCGAAGGTAGCCACCGGCGAACTCGGGCAGATGCTGGATCGCTGGGAGAGCAGGGCCCGCGCCCGCCGCGCGGGATAGCGCGACGTTGCTTCCCAGTTCGGATGGAGCGAAGCACAATCAAGCCGGGGCCTTTGTATCGCAAGGACGCGGAGGCTATCGCGAACTCTCCTGCATCACCGTCACCCCGCGCGAGCGCTTAGCGCTCGTCGCTGGAGGTGCGCGCCTCGCGGCGCGATTGCGCCGCAGGACAAGCCTCGAAGGGCGACGGCCCGGATGCATCCCGGCCGCTCATCCTTCGAGGCTCCCGGCGCGATGCTGAGCGCATCGCGCCACTCGCGCCTCAGGATGACGGGGCTGATGGGACGCCTGCTGAGGGAGGCATGGGTCGACCTCCAATCAGGTCAGTCTTCCTGACCATCTTTTGGCGTTGCAGTTGCGCCCGTTTCTCGTCTAGAAACAGCCGCATCGGGCCTCCCGGCAACCAACCGTCAACGGTTTTGACCGAGGATTTGAGGGCTCAAAAGGGTCTGGCAATGCTGATTCGCGGCCAAATCGATGGGATTTCGAAGGAGGTGGCTTTGGCCGCCGCCACGATCCCGGCCGCGCTGCCCACCCTCCTTCTTGGCGGGCTTCTTCTTAGCTGCCCCTGAGGGCCGGCTGGGCGCAACGCGCCTGGGCGCTCAGGGGTTGGTCGAGATCACCGGACACCTCAGGCGCCCAGAAGACTGACGGCGCCAAAAGCTCAAAAGGAAATTTGCAATGGCCCCCGCGAACAAGTCCGACAAGGACCGCGTCATCATTTTCGACACCACGCTGCGCGACGGCGAGCAGTGCCCCGGCGCCACCATGACCTTCGAGGAGAAGCTCGAGGTCGCCGAGCTGCTGGACGACATGGGCGTCGACGTGATCGAGGCCGGCTTCCCGATCACCTCGCAGGGTGACTTCGAAGCGGTGAGCGAGATCGCCCGCCGCTCCAAGAATTCCGTCATCGCCGGCCTGTCCCGCGCGCATCCGGCCGACATCGACCGCTGCGCCGAAGCAGTGAAATTCGCCAAGCGCGGCCGCGTCCACACTGTGATCGCGACCTCGCCGCTGCACATGCGGGTGAAGTTGAACAAGACTCCGGAAGAAGTGCTCGAGACCTCGGTCGCCATGGTCGCGCGCGCCCGCAACCAGATCGACGACGTCGAATGGTCGGCCGAGGACGGCACCCGCAGCGAGATGGATTTCCTCTGCCGCATCGTCGAGGCCGTCATCAAGGCCGGCGCCACCACGGTGAACATCCCCGATACCGTCGGCTACACGGTGCCGGAGGAATACACCCACTTCATGAAGACGCTGATCGAGCGCGTGCCGAACTCAGATAAAGCCGTGTTCTCCGTGCATTGCCATAACGACCTCGGCATGGCGGTAGCGAACTCGCTGGCCGGCATCGTCGGCGGCGCGCGCCAGGTCGAGTGCACCATCAACGGCATCGGCGAGCGCGCCGGCAACGCTGCGCTCGAAGAGATCGTGATGGCGATCAACGTGCGCAACGACAAATTCCCGTACTGGAACAAGATCGACACCACGCAGCTGACCCGTGCCTCGAAGGTGGTGTCGGCGGCGACGTCGTTCCCGGTGCAGTACAACAAGGCCATCGTTGGCCGGAACGCCTTCGCGCATGAGAGCGGCATCCATCAGGACGGCGTGCTGAAGGACGCCTCGACCTACGAGATCATGCGGCCCGAGATGGTCGGCCTGAAGCAGTCCTCGCTGGTGCTCGGCAAGCACTCCGGCCGTCACGCCTTCGTGCACAAGCTGGAGGAGATGGGCTACAAGCTCGGCCCGAACCAGCTGGAAGACGCGTTCACACGGATGAAGGCGCTCGCCGACCGCAAGAAGGACATCTACGACGAGGACATCGAGGCGCTGGTCGACGAGGAGATGGCGGCCTCGCACGACCGCATCAAGCTGACCTCGCTGACCGTGATCGCGGGCACCCATGGTCCGCAGCGCGCGACCATGAAGCTGGATGTCGACGGCCAGATCAAGATCGAGGAAGCCGAGGGCAACGGTCCTGTTGATGCGGTGTTCAACTGCATCAAGCGTCTGGTGCCGCACGAGGCCAAGCTCGAGCTGTACCAGGTTCACGCGGTCACCGAAGGCACCGATGCACAGGCGGAAGTCTCGGTGCGGCTGTCGCAGGACGGCCGCTCGATGACGGCGCGGGCGGCGGATCCGGATACGCTGGTGGCCTCGGCCAAGGCCTATCTCGGCGCGCTCAACAAGATCGTCATGAAGCGCCAGCGCGACACGGTGACGACGGCGGCTGCGGGCTGAGGCGCGAAGCTTGTCATTCCGGGGCGGCTCGAAGAGCCGAACCCGGAATCTCGAGATTTCGGGTTCGATGCTTCGCATCGCCCCGGAATGACGGCATTCATTCATCATGAATACCTGCCCTGCTAAGGGCCAATAGCGGCTGTCTCTCCCAGCCGCTATTGATGCTGCCGGCATAAGGATTGGCCGCCTGCGCGCCGGGCGGCCCAAAAAACAACAGGGAGAGACTATGCGCACCTTCGCGATCGCCGCGTCCATCGCGGTCCTGGCACTTGGTCTGAACTTTGGCCTGACCGGGCCGGCACTGGCGCAGTCGCCGATCATCATCAAGTTCAGCCACGTCGTCGCCACCGACACGCCGAAGGGCAAGGCGTCGGAGAAGTTCAAGGAGCTCGCCGAGAAGTACACCGGCGGCAAGGTCAAGGTCGAGGTCTACCCGAACTCGACGCTGTACAAGGACAAGGAAGAACTCGAGGCGCTCCAGCTCGGCAGCGTGCAGATGCTGGCGCCGTCCAACTCCAAGTTCGGCCCGCTCGGCATCCGCGAGTTCGAGGTGTTCGATCTGCCCTACATCCTTCCCGACCTGAAGACGCTGCGGAAGGTGACGGAAGGGCCGCTCGGCCTCCGCCTGCTCAAGCTGCTGGATACCAAGGGCATCACCGGCCTTGCCTATTGGGACAACGGCTTCAAGCAGATGAGCGCGAACAAGAAGCTGATTGCGCCCGCCGACTATCAGGGCGTCAAGTTCCGCATCCAGTCCTCGCGCGTGCTGCAGGCCCAGTTCAAGACGCTCGGCTCGCTGCCGCAGGTGATGGCTTTCGGCGAGGTCTACCAGGCACTGCAGACCGGCGTGGTCGATGGGCAGGAGAACACCTGGTCGAACATCTATACGCAGAAGATGCACGAGGTGCAGAAGTACATCACCGAGACCAATCACGGTTACATCGGCTACGTCGTGATCGTGAACAAGAAGTTCTGGGACGATTTGCCGGCCGACATCCGCGACCAGTTGTCGAAGGCGATGAAGGAAGCGACCGACTTCAACAACGCGCAGTCGCAGAAAGAGAACGACGACGCGCTCGCCGAGATCAAGAAGAGCGGCAAGAGCGAGATCATCAAGCTCACGGGCGCGCAGGACGAGGCGATGCGCAAGGCGATGGAGCCGGTCTACAAGGACGCCGCGGGCCGCGTCGGCCAGCCGCTGATCGACGAGTTCCTGAAGGAAGCCAAGAGCACGACGAACTGACGCGCGCGTGGCGGGCGGATAAATAATGCATGAACAGAGGGCTTCCGTGTCGGCACGGAAGCCCTTTCTGTTGCAAATCATTTCAGTATGCATCTGAACGGACATTCACGGCAGTTACATCTCCGTTAGAACGCGCTCCCTGTCCAAGTTGTAAGTTGCGCGTCAGCCTCCTCGCGCTCATCCTTGCGGGCATCCTTCCAGAGGAGGTTCGGATGAAAAAGTTCACCATCGCCGCCATCGCCGCGCTCAGCATCGCCGGCTCGGGCGCGGTCTATGCCCAATATCATCGCCCGTGGATGGAGCACTTCCGCCACATCCGCATGAACCCGGAAGACCGCGCCGCCTTCGTCGACGCGCGGATCGCCGCCGTCCACGCCGGGCTGAAGCTCAACGCCGATCAGGAAAAGCTGTGGCCGCCGGTCGAGGCCGCCGTGCGCGACTTCGCCAAGCTGCGCATCGATCGCGCCAATGCGCGCATGAACGCAGGCCCAGGTGACGCAAACAGGGATGCCGACAAGCCGGACGATCCGATCGCCCGCCTGCGCCAGCGCGCCGAGGACATGGGCGCCAGTTCCGCTGCCCTGAAGAAGATCGCCGATGCCGCCGATCCGCTCTACAAGACCCTGGACGAGGGCCAGAAGCGGCGCCTCGCCGTGCTGACCCGTCACCGCGGCCCGTTCGGCGGCGGCGAGGACGGCCCGCCCCACCACTTCATGGGACGCGGCATGGACCGGATGATGGAGAGGGGCATGGAGCACTTCCACCGGGACCGTTTCGACCGCGACGGCGGCCCGGACCGGGATCGCGAGGGCCGGCTCTGAGCCACCCCGTATTTTCCGAGGGATTTAACCTTGGATCAGCCTTGGCGAAGCCGCTGGAATCCAGCGGCTTTTCGCTTTTTTGCGGCTGTGGAAGAACCTTGGAAAACATGCGCCACATCGCTTGCCAGACCCGGATCGCTTTGCTAAACGACCGGCCTCGCAAGGCTTTGACCGGCCTTCGGGCGCATAGCTCAGTTGGTAGAGCAGCTGACTCTTAATCAGCGGGTCCCAGGTTCGAGCCCTGGTGCGCCCACCATTCCAAAGCCCTGCTGATGCAGGGTTTTTCGTTCCGGCTGTGAGCACAGAGCGTATCTCGTGCGACGTTCCCGTGGTCGAGCCTCGCACCGCCGGACTGCTGAGCGACTGGCTCGTTCTTTTTGCGGCTTCACCCGTCGATACAGCTCCTAGACCCGACCGCACAGCCCGATGACGCCTTCGTCGTAGAATAGGATATTCGAGCGAGCAAAGCGGACACTCCGTGGTGTTCGCGGTCGCGCCTCCGGAAGCTGAGGTTGCAGAGCCTGCGAAGCGATTGAGTGGCGGTTAGGGCCGGTGCCGGCGCCGAGCGACAACCAGGATCGATAGCTGGTCCGGCGAGTGCGCATCAGAGGTTACCTCGGTGGGTTATCGGGTTCGATTTCGGCGTGTGTGCGCCGATGACAGGCCCGTGTGCAGCGCTTCGAGAATATGGGCCGCGAAGATGCCCGTGCTCAGCATTGCCAGAAACGCTACCAACATCTTGATAGACCTTTATCTGATCAGCTTTCAGCCGCACGAGGGTACGACCGCGATCGCAGTTCGCGCCATGTGGCAGCTGGCGGGCTGTGCCGTCCTGCGTTCATTTTTGGCTTCGGTCGCATAGCTGCGTGATCCGGAGCCGAGTACCTCGACCGTCGCGGTGGCGCCCGCAACGAGTTCGTTTCGCTCGGTGCCGTCCAGCGCGATCCGGACCGGGACGCGTTGCGCCAGGCGGACCCAGTTGAAGGTCGGGTTGACGTTGGCAAGAAGGGTTGAGCCGTTGCTGCGATCGCGGTCCTCGATACCGGCTGCAACGCTCTCGACCTTGCCCAGCAAGGCACGGCTGCTTCCCATCAGCCGCACGTTGACGGGATCGCCGACATGGATGCGCTGCAGCTTGGTTTCCTCGAAGTAGCCCTGGACGTGCAGGGTGTCGGTATCGAGCAGCGCCATCACGCCCTTTCCGGGGGTGAGGTAGGCGCCCGGCCGCAGCTCGTTGTTGGTGACAATGCCGCTGACCGAGGCCCGCACCTCGCTGCGTTCGATGTTGAGCTTCGCAAGCGCAACGTCCGCGACGGCCTGGTCATAGGCCGCCTGGGCCGAGCCCTGGATGGCGACGACTTGGTCCATCCGCTGCGTGGAAACCACGACGCCGGGTGTCAGCGCACTGTAGCGCTTCAGATCGGCATTGGCATTGTCGAGCGTGGCGCGCTTGCCTTCCTGTACCGCCTCTGCCTGCTTGAGCGCGATTTCATAGCGCGCCCGGTCGATCCGGAAGAGCACGTCGCCCTTTTGTACCTGCTGATTGTCCCGAACCAGGACCTCGCTCACAATGCCGGAAACATCGGGAGCCACGGGCACCACGTCGGCCCGCACATGTCCGTCACGGGTCCAGGGCGCATCAAAGTAGTAATCCCACAGCTTGTAACCGGCCCAAAGCGCGACCAGCACGATGAGACCGGTCAGCGCAAAAGGACGCAGCAAATTCACAACGGCTTTCATGACACCAACTCCTTGGAGGCGAGGTGAGAAACGGGCGTGACGCCATCGGGGACTTCTCGATCCCGGCGGCGTCTGGCGGCCTCGAAGCCGTGCATGCCGGTCTGCCATTGCAGGCCGACAATTGTCCCCTTCACGGGCTGCAGCAGAAAGAATGCGGAAAGCCCGGTGACCGGGAGCCAGATCAGCAATTGAAGCCAGGCCGGAGGTGAATAGGTCATCTCGACGGCTAGAAGCCCAGGCACGACGAGGTGGCCGACGATCGCGATCACAAGATAGGCCGGAAGGTCGTCGGCGCGTTGCGGCGTGTAATCTTCGCCGCAAACCTCGCAGTTGCCGACCACCTTGAGAAAGCGGCCGAACAGACGGCCCTGGCCGCAGTTCGGGCACTTCATCGTGAACCCGCGCCATAAGGCTTTCTGGAGCGAAACGGGTGCTGTCATGAGAATAACTCCGTGGAGCCTAAGACGAGGCCGGTGACCAGGCAGATGAAAAGCGCGAAATCGAAGAGTGCGGGATGCCAGATCCATCGATAGAGGCCGATACGAGCAATCAGCTTGCTGACGACGCGCGCCAGCACGTAGGCAACCACGCTCCAGAGCAGGAGCGTCGGAACGAGCACGCCGAAAAGGTCAAGTTGGTATTTCATGCGGCGATCGTCCCAGATTCGATTTGCTGCGGTTGATAGGCCGGCGACTCCGGAAAGAGCCCGGAACGAACGCCTGTGAGACCGATCAGGACGTGATCGCGGGCTTCGCTCGAGGGTTCCTGCAACGTCAATGCGATGGTGCTATCGAGCTGTCCGATTAGGCCATCTGGAAGCGGCCCGGCCGTATGGGTCCTGCAAATCGGGGCAAGACGGGCGAAAAAGGCTTCGACTGCCGCTCTTGTGCAGCGTGACAGGCCCAAGCTCGCGCGCCTCACGCCGACAATGTTGAGCGCCGTCCGCAGCTGGCGAAGATTGGCTGCGCCGCTCCTTGCATCGGCAGGAACGACGGTGATACGCGCAGCAAGCAGGGCGAGGCGATGCTGCATGAGACTGGCAAGCGCAAAGGGACCTTGATCCGACGTGCGCTCGGCGACCGATGCAAGCGTGGTCCAATTGCTTCGCAGCAATCGGTTTGCGATCCAGTCAGCCCCGACCAGGCGAACGATGCCGCAGGTCACGCCGGTCAGCGCCACGCCCAGCATCAGCGCAATGCTGGAGTTGGCATAGGAGGTAAAGTCGGCCGAATAGGTCTCGGTCAACGCCAGTTGCACCGAGAGATAGATGGCAAGTATGGAGCCGAGGCGTGCGGTCGCGGGCCGCGCAGCCATCCAGCCGAACAGCAGGAAAGTCGGCATCAATGCGACGATGAGCACCTCGAGAGTCGTAATCCGTGGCAACACGCCAAACAGGTAGATGCCATGGACGGCGATAACGGCGACGAACACTCCGTAGAAATTGCGGAACGCCGGAAGCGGATCGTCCACGCCCGCCAGAAAGCTGCCGACGACGGCTGCGAAGAGCGGAGCAGCAACCCCGTCCGACCAGCCGGTCGCAATGGAGAAGCAACTGCAGCAAAGCACCGCAAGGGCCACGGAGCCGGCCGCCAGGAGCGCAGACCAGTGGTCGCGATGCGGGATGACAACAGCCAATCCGCCAGGAGAGAAGGCGAGTGGAAGCGATTCGGGATTGCGCCCCTCGGAGATGGCCTCACGCAGGAGCCGACAATCCTGCATGACGTCGACAAGGTTGCGCAGCCGGACCACGAGACCAGAGATCGCAATGTCGGTCCAGTCGGCATCTACGCCCAGCACCGGTCGTATTTCATCGAGTGCTGTGCGCAACGCACTTGCTTGCTGTCCATCGCGCCCGCCCGCGTCGAGCCATGCCGCTGTCTTTGTGCACATGCAGGCAACGCGCGCAGCCGCCCCCTCATGCCAGTTGAGAGGCAGCTTGCGGTCTTCGATCGATCCAAGCAGCGGAAGCAGCGATAGCATATGCTGCCGGACGCGCTGCAGCGCTCGCCCGGTATTTGCAGAAGCGGTCGCCTCATAGCCGAGATGGCGCCCAAGCTGGTCGATTTCGGAGGCCGCAGCGGCAAGACGCATGCGTTCGCTGTCACGCTCCTGACCGCTGCCGCGGCCCGTCAGGACGTCCGCAGCGAGCCGGCGCGCGCCGGCGAGCCATGCGTCGGTTTGTGCGGTGACTGCGGAGGCGACGCTGCGCGGCAGCACGAGCATCGCGACGACGCTCGCGCAGACGATTCCGAGCACGATCTCCTGCACGCGGGAAACCACGATGTCGAAGGCCGATTGGGGCGTCGAGACGATGGGAAATCCGAGCAGCGCCACGGTATAGCCGGCCAGCAGGAAGACGTAGCTGCGCGGCGTGCCGTCGATCAGCGAGAGATATAGAAAGATGCCGACCCACAGCGCGATGCAGAGGCTGAGCAGCTCCGGCGCATTGACGAGGTTCGGGATCAGCACGATCGTTCCTGCCCCGCCAATCAGCGTGCCCAGAATGCGGTAGACGGCCTTGGACGTGGTCGCCCCCGTGAACAGGTTCGAGGTGATATAGACCGACGCCATGGCCCAATAGGGACGCGGCATGTCCAGCAGCAGCGCGATCGAGAACGCCAGCATCGCCGCCGCAAAGGTCCGCAGCGCGAAGATGAGGGCGGCGTGTCGGTCACGGAATGAGGCAATTTTGGTCATGGCGATCGTGGCGTCGGCGGACGGTTGCTTCAGCAGTGAGCGATGTTTCTATGTGCGATGCATGACTTTGCGTCGGCTAGCGAAGCTGTCGCAAACAGGTTCGAGGCGCAGTCCCGCAGTCCTGAACGTTCCCTGCAGTCGACAGGAGCCGCCGACATCTGGAGGATGCCGACGACGTCGGGTTTCACGACGTTCACGAACATCAAGAGGCATAGAATCTTGCCAGCGAACACGGCGAGGCACAGAACGTCTTTCATGTCAGCTCCCGATCAATCGGTTTTGGCTGCACTGGTCATACGAGCTCTGGGCCGCCGCGGCTTTGCCCGGATTGCCGGTCCGTTTTCATTTGTTGCTGTCGGAGTGGTGGCCGGAGCTTCTTCCACCGCCGCGAACGCATCGCGTGGACTGCGTTGCGCGGTCAGGGGAAGGTCGTCGTGAACGGCGTTCGGCTCGGGCCCGGGCGCAGCAGCGAGCGACACCGCCGCATGCGCGGTGTCGAACACCACCCGTTCCGGCCATTTGTGATCCGAACGAATGCGCAGATTGGCCCGTTCGCTCGGAGCGATCGCGGAATGCGAATGAGCAGGGGGCGCTGGAAGCAACCAATCGGCTGCAAACAGCGACAGGAGCAGGACGCTTCCCACCCACACAAAGTACTGACGTATCGGCATGGCAAGCGGTCTCTCAGCGACTTACCACGGCGAAGATAGTCGGATGACGGCCCGCGTGCTTTGCATCGCGTGCTGCCGTCTTGTCCTTTATTGCTGACCGCCAAAGCGCCGGTGAGATGCAATCTCAAGCCGAAGCCGGAAGCGATTGCGGGATATTCGTCAGAGAGGGCTCGGGTGGACGTATCCGGCTGCTTGACGATATCGACCGGGCGCGTGTCCCGTCGCCTGCTTGAAGGCCCGCGTAAAATTGGCCTGGCTGGAAAAGTTGAGCGAAAGCGCGATGTCCACCAGGGGGCGGTCGCTACGGATCAGCAAGGCCTTCGCGCGTTCGAGGCGCCTGGCACTGACGTAGCGGTGGGGAGAATCTCCGACGGCCTGTCGAAAGGCGCGCGCAAAATGGTATTTGCTCAGGCACGCGATCATTGCCATGCATTCAAGGCTGAGATCGCCTTCCAGGTTTGCATCAATATAGTCCAGCACGCGGGAGAGCCTGCGCTGATCGAGCCCCTGATGTGTACGGCAGGGAAGAAGCTGAGTGCGTGGCGCGCTGGTGCGCTTCTGAAGCAGCCTCGCCGCCAGACTGGATGCGAGGGATTCGACGAGCAGTCCGCCGGCGGAAGTCTCGGTCTTCAGTTCGGAGGCGACTGCATATCCGATCTCGGCAAGCAGCGGGTCTTCGTAAGCTTCTTCGTAGCCTAGCGCGTCGATCGCGCAATTGCCGGTGTCGTTGTCGAATTCGCTCGACGAGAAGTGGCTGAGTGGAAGATGGATATGAAGCAATTCCGGTATGTACTGAGCAAAATCGATCGACCCCTCCTGCATGCCAGGAGGCGAAAGCCAAACCGTGCCCTGCTCAGCGACCAATTGACTCTCGATGCCTGGCGCCTTCCGCGTGACAATCGTTTTGTCGCTACGGACAGCGACGCAGATCCTGATATCTGATTGTGGAGTTCTCCATGGGATCTCGCCTTTTCTAGCAGCACATAAGTCGGCCGACAGGCCGGACCAGGGGCGATCCGCCGAAGACAGAAGCAAGGTCGCACAAACCGGCTTTCGGACGCTACGAGGCGGCCGCGTCTCATGGCGGGCTTCGACGGTCGGCTGTTTCGCTTGCAACTCCATGGGCGCTCCAGGATCGCATCAACATTGTGCAAGACTAACTTGGCATAGGCGGCGCAATTTGCTCGTTATCGGTTGTTAGAGGCTGTTAGGGTTTGCGAGTCTCGCACATCGCCAACAATCGGCTCACACGAGATAGCCGGAGACCCCATCCCACAGTAGCTTCAGCGCCGTCACGACCAGCAATCCGTAGCAAACCCGATAGATCTGGCGCTGGTCCAGGCTCCCGTGGAGCCGCCAACCCGCCCATACGCCAGCGGGAATGGCGAGCAGGCAAAGCGCCATCAACGTCCAGACGTTTCCCGTCGGCTTCACCAGCAAGAGCCAGGGCACTGCCTTGGTCGCGTTGCCGACAGTGAAGAACAGACTGGTTGTTCCTGCATAGATCTCCTTGCTGAGGCCGAGCGGAAGCAGATACATCGCGAGCGGCGGTCCGCCCGAATGCGCTACCATTGTCGTGACTCCCGAGGCGAGACCGGCGGTGATCGCCTTCGGCGTTGAACGTGGACGAGTTATCACTTCCGCGCCTGCAGCAAGCCACAGTGCCACGAAGATCAACGTGGTCGCGGCCATCGCGATCGCGATGGCGCGGTGGTCCAGGAAGCGGAACAGCAGATAGCCCAGTCCGATGCCGGTCACGAGACCCGGCAACAGCAGCAGAAGATCCGGCTTCGACCAGGTCGAAGGCTTCCAGTAGCGAAGGGCGAACAAGTCCATCGCGATGAACAATGGCGCGAGAAGGCCGCCGGCGGTGACCGGATCCATCACGAGCGACAATAGCGGAATGCCCACAATCGAGAATCCGCCGCCAAACGCGCCCTTCATGAAACAGATCAGGAATACGCCGGCAAAGGTAACCAGTATCGTGGCGACGGTCAGCTCCATGGCGCCGACTCCAAGGTTGGCGCGCGCCGGCGCTCGCGTGAAATCGTTACCGCCGCGGGGGTCGCCATCTCTTCGTCCGCTTGAGCAGAGACTGTGATGAGACCGTCGACAGCGGCCTCGATCTGAAAACGGCGGATGCCGATGTCCCGCAGTGGGCGGTCGTCGAGATCGTGAAGGCAGGCAATGGCGGTCCGCCGGCCGAGGTAGCCCGAGAACCTCTCGCAAGCGCCGGCAAGCAGCCGAGATGCGATCCCGGACCCCTTGATGGCAGCAGGAAGGATGGTCGTCGAGACTATCGCAGACATTTTGGTCTCCAATGCTCCGAGCTAGGATTTCAATGCTCCGAGAGGCTGACATTCGTCGGCTGGCGCCGATAATGGCTCGGGAAATGGTTCTGAACGCTGGCCTCTCGATATGAGCTCCTCGGATGAGCAGAATGATCTGATGCAATTATCGGTACAATCCAAACATTGCACCGAGTACAATATGTCGAGCTTCGGCCAGTTCGGATTGTCGAAGCCGGCCGACACGGAAGACCGGTCGGCTGTGCAATGGCCAGCCGGCACTCAGCAATCCGCCGAATCCGGAATCGTCCACGCCGAAACCGTCTGCCAGACGCCGTCGCTCGACTTGCGCTGATACGCAACGAAGTCGGCGTCGTCGCTGTACTGGATTTCGTACCGATAGGATTCGATATGCGCTGTCATTGAACTCTCCTTGTCAGTGTTGAGGACGGCGTTTCCCACGCCATCATCCAAGGAGATCGATTGGAGAGCCCGCCTGAGAAAGGGTCGTACGTGGAAAGGGTCCTTCCAGGCAGCGGAAGGTTCGCTCGATAGGGGCGACGTCGTCTTCCGAAGTCCGGGGCGATATGGCAAAATCGGAAGGTATCCTCCCGAATTATGGAAGGGGATCCGATGGATCGCCTGGAAGCGATGTCGACCTTTCTGACCGTGGTCGAGCAGGGCAGCCTGTCCGCGGCGGCGCGGCGATTGAAAACGCCCCTCACAACAGTCAGTCGCAACGTATCCGAGCTCGAGGCTCACCTGCGGACGAAGCTCTTCAACCGATCGAGCCGGCAGCTGGTGCTGACGGATGCGGGCACGTCCTACGTTGCGGCTTGCAAGCGCATCCTCACCGATGTGCTCGAAGCGGAGCGTACCGCCTCCGGCGAGTATACCACGCCGACAGGCGAGCTGGCGGTGACGACCCCATTGGGCCTTGGGCGCATCATCCTCATGCCGATCATCGCGGACTTCCTCAAGACTTATCCGGACATCAAGGTGAGGATGATCCCCACCGATCAGAAGCTGAGCCTGGCCCAGGAGCAAATCGATGTCGCGGTGCGCATTGGCGAGTTGCCGGATTCGAGCTTGGTCGCGCTGCGGCTCGGCAGGACGCGCCGGGTGGTGTGCGCGAGTCCCGCCTATCTGGCGGCGCGCGGAACGCCGCGCACGCCGGAAGATTTGGCCGGACATGATTGCATCAGCTATCCCGGCTTCTCGCCCCCCGATGTCTGGACATTCGTCAAAGGCAAGGCGACCATCGCAGCGCCGGTGCATACGCGGCTCACCGTGGGCAGTGCGGAGGCGGCTTGTACGGCAGCCCGCGCCGGCGTGGGAATTTCCATCGCCTTTGCCTACCAACTCGAGGCCGGTCCGGAAGCGGGAACATTGACGACCTTGCTGGATGAATTCCAGCCACCGTCAATGCCGGTTAATCTCGTCTACACGGCCAACAGGTTTCTGCCGATCAAAGTAAGAGCGTTCCTGGACTTTGCGGCGCCGCGGCTGAAGCGAGTTTTTGCGGAGTAGATTCCGACAGTGTGAGCTCCGCTGTCGGGCTTCCAAATTCCGGAAGGATGACTCCCGATTTCCCGGCCTGTTGACCCAGGCCTTTCGCCCCACCTGCCAGTCATGACGTGCCGGACAACGGCGTTACGAACTGGAGGCGAATATGGGTGAAGTCATTCAATTTATCCCGAAGGCCGAGCGCGAACGGCTCCGCCTGATACGAGAAGCCCGCGCGATCTACGACAGTGTGTTCCCGCCGGCCGATCCGGTCAGCGGGCAGCCCGACAACGCACCAATCGTCATCAACGGAACCTGGATTCATCGGGGCGGCGAACCGTTGTCGTGGTCAACAACTTCGCTGTGCTCGATCGTCAACCATTAGGAGAAATCGTCATGTCAATCCGCAACACGCTTTTCGCCGTTGCATTCGGTCTCGTCTCCCTGACGGCCGCCCAGGCAGAAGGGCTGCGTCCAATCGAGGCTAAGAGCATCGACCTCGGCGGGATATCGGGGGTCGCCTACTACACTGTCGAGCGCGATGGCTTTCGCGTGGTCGCCACTCTGGCGCAGGGCGAGACAGGAACACCGTTCCGCGTCGTATCTCTCCTCGCACCTGGTCAGCGCCTGCTTCTCTCGACACCGAAGCCAGCGGGCGTGATCGAGATCAGCCGGGAAGGCGACAGCGTGCTCGTTCGCAAACCGAGCACGGCCTCGAACTGAACTTCGACTCGAACGGCTGCGTTCGCCAAGCGGAACGCAGCCAGGGAAACTACACATGTCCACCATCCGCCTTCATCGGAGGACCACTGCGACGCCCGAGCAGTACGTGGCCGGCCTGACCGATTTCGGACCCGGCCGCTCGAAGCTGTTTGGCAACAGCAGCGATGCGTATCTCAAGGTGCATCATCAGAGCGGCTCGCATGCCGATGTCACGGAAGGCTCGGGCGGGATCTGGGAGCGCCTGCACTACGACTGGTCCGATCCTGCCCGCGTCGTCCTCACGACGATCGATTCCAACGTGTGGGGTGGCGCGTCGGGGCACATCCACACTTTCACGCGTCAGCCCGACGGCACGACAGACATCGATGTGGTCGTCATACGCGACGGCAAGAATCTGACGGGGCGGCTGCTCGGCTTCGTGCTCGGAACGATCGGGAGGCGGGTTCAGGACAAGGCGTTTGAAGAATCCGTCAGGGCCATCGAAGCCCGGAACAAAGCTGGGCGTGCGGATGCAGGCCGCTCCAGCATCGCAGCCTGAGGAGGCCGACATGACCATGGTCCAAGTGAGCCGCGAGGCTGGAAGACAAATCCCAGCAGATCAGCTCTATCTCGACGACCTCAAGGTCGGACAACGCTTCACCACCGGAACGCACAGGCTCGACGAAGCACAGATCAAGGCATTCGCCTTTCAGTTCGATCCGCAACCCTTCCATACGGACGAGCACGCCGCCGAGCGGACCTTCTTCAAGGGCTTAGCTGCGAGCGGTTGGCACACCGCCGCGATCACGATGCGTCTGAACGTCGAGAGCGGTCCGCCACTCGCCGGCGGCTTCGTCGGCGCCGGGGGCGAAGTGAGCTGGGCGGCACCGGTCCGTCCCGGCGACGTGCTCCACGTCGAGAGCGAAGTCGTCGAAGTCACGCCGTCACGCACGCGGCCCGACCGCGGAACGATCGTCCTTCTCAGCCGGACGATAAACCAGCGCGGCGACGTTGTTCTGGTTCAGAAAGCCAGGCTTGTTGTTCTGCGCAAAGCTGCGGCATGAGGAAACCTGGCTTGCAAAACCGGCCATGATGGGGGACGCCGCCGATCTCAGGACCTCAGTCTCCCGGATTCCGGGCTGAACAACGTTGAAGCTCTAACTCTGTAGGAGCGTGTCTTGGACATCCAACTTGATCAGGCGGCTACTGCAACCCGATATAGATTGGAGCACTACGGTTTCGAGGGGGTCCTGTCATCTTCGGCGGATCGAGGTTGGTCAGGCCTGTCGGCCCAGCTGTGTGGGACCGTTCGCAAAGGGGTGATCCCATGGAGAACTCCACAATCCGACATCAGGATTTGCTTCGATACTCACGGCAACGAATCGCTGGTTACGCGGCGCGCCCCAGGCATCGAAAGCCGGGTCATCGCAAGGCGAGGTACGGTCTGGCTGTCTCCTCCCGGTCTGCAGGAAGGTTCGGTTGACATCGCCGAAGATATGTCGGGAATTCTGCATATCTATCTTCCACTCAGCCACTTCGCGCCTTTCAATATCAATATCGATCTGGCCGCAGTCCACGCGCTGAGCTACGAAAGCGCTTTCGAAGACCCGCTGCTGGCCGAGATCGGACGTGCAATCTCGGCGGAATTGCAGGCCGAAACGTCCGCCGGCAGTCTGCTCATCGAGAACCTTGCATCCAGCCTGGCGGCGAGGTTGGTTCAAAAGTGCATCGGGGCACCGGCCGGCCAGTCCATGGTCCCTCGCACAAGTGGCGCGCTGGATCGACGCAGGCTCGAGCGTGTGCTGGATTACATCGAAACGAACCTGGAAGGGGATCTCACCCTCGACCTCATGGCATCCATTGCTTGCCTGAGCCGATACCATTTTGCCCGTGCCTTCAAGCAAGCCGTCGGGCAACCTCCTCATCGCTACGTTAGCGCCAGACGCCTTGATCATGCGAAAGCCTTGTTGATGCAAGGCGAGCGGTCATTGGCGGATATCGCGCTGGCGCTCAGCTTTTCCGACCAAGCGAGTTTCACGCGAGCATTCAGGCAAGCAACTGGCCAGGCGCCGGGCCAATATCGCCGCGAGTTTGGATTGCGACAACACGATTCGTCACCGGCTTTTATCAAGCAGGCTCTCATGCTGGCGTGAATCCGCAGCTCGCAACGGCCTCACCCTTTGCTGTTGGTGATTCAACATCTGTCATCTCCGGCCAGCAAAAAATGACAAAACGAAAGCATGCGAAGCAAAGAAATTCGCCCGGTCCCTTAACTATGTTCGATCGCGACGAAGCAAGGCACACGAAATGTCCAGCGATTGCCTAGCGCCGATTTCGAACGGCAAGACGACTGAGGAGTTCCGTGATGAGCATCATAGATGCAAGCGCACTGTCAGGTTTTGCTCGCAAGACGGCTGAGTCAGCATCCAACTTCGCCGGCGTCATTCACAACCTGATCATGGACGTGCGCGACAGCTACCGGCCCGAACTGCACAACCTGCGAGGCCCCGGCCCAAAATGGCGGGCCAAGCATCAACCCAGGCAAAGCGCCGGTTCTGAAGCCGTACCGTCAGCCGGGCACCATCAGCTGTCGCCGGTGTATGTACGCCAGCGCGGCACGGCCGACCCCATCCGACAGTCCATCGAGGTTACGCAATCATGTTCGTGATTCCAGTGTACCTGCTGGCCGTTTCGCTCTTGATCAACCTGGCGACAATCTCGAAGGTCGACACCTCGGAGCGCATCCGCATCTCCAATCGAGCTTCGGATCACAGTCGTTGGGCGGAAACCCGAGGATGGATGCTGCTCGTTGGCGCCTTCCTCTGCATCGCATTGATGGCTGTGCTGAGCGGTTCGGTCCATGCCGGCGTCGCCCTCGAAGAACGCAAACTGCCGATGAAGTTCACTTGGGTCGATTGCCAGCCGAATTGCCGGGGCTGGGTCCGTGCAGCCGGGATCGTGACCGCCGACAGTCCAACGGACTTTGACGAATTCGCCCATGGGCGACAACTCGGCGGCGCGACCATCGTGCTGGATTCCAGCGGCGGTTCGGTCAATGCCTCCATCGCGCTTGGAAGGCGTTTCCGCGAGCTTGGGGCACTGACCACCGTCGGCGTCAGCGTCCAGACCAATACCGCTCAAGGTGCTCCTGCCAATATAGCGCCCGTAGCCTATTGCGAATCGATGTGCGTGTTCCTTCTGCTGTCGGGCAAGACGCGTTACGTGCCCGAGACTGCCCATGTCCGGGTACATCAGATCTGGCTTGGGGACCGTGCCAATGACGCCAAGGCCGCAACCTACAGCGCTGATGATCTGATGATCGTGGAACGCGATATCGGGCGTCTCGCCAAGTACACCTTCGATATGGGCGGCGCGGGCGATCTGTTGTCGCTGTCGCTGAACGTGCCACCGTGGGAAGATCTGCATGAACTGTCTCGGGATGAATTGCGACTGACCAATCTCGTCACCACCGATAAGGTAGCTCGGGCGGGAAGTCCCGATGCAGCGATGGTCGAGCTGATGCCCAAACCGCTGCAGGGTCGCATCGTAAGCAGCGCGGTTGCGACCTCCCCGGAGCCCAATCCTATTAAGTCGGCTGACGCTATGAGCCGCATGGGCGGCGGGCAGGCGGCGATGACTCCCCTTGGGCAGACTAGCAGGTAGCGCCTGGTCGCGTTGTTCGGGAGATCGCATATATCCTACTGGCTCGCGTTGGCCGTTAGAGCATGCTTGCCTCCGCGGCCTCGTCATCTGACGCCCGAGCTTCATCGGTGTCACGGGGCCTGGACACTTGCGATCCGTGCTCTAGGCAGCACCGGTCTTGCGCACGCGACTTCCGCCCGCATGAGAACGGGCGTCGAGGGCCGAGGCAGGCTCTCCGCTCCGTCTTTAACAATGATGCAGTTCCCCGCATCGGCGATGCTGTCAACGTGCACGCCGTCGCCAATTGCTCGGGGTCTCGCCGGTCAGCTTCCTGAAGGCAGCGGCGAACGCGGTCTGGGAGGAATAGCCAAGCGCGACTGCGACCGAGATGACCGACGCGTCGGTGTCGCGCAGCATGTTTTTGGCCTCCTCGAGCCGGTGCTGACGCAGCCAGGCATGCGGCGACAGCCCGGTGCTTTTCTTGAAAGCGCGGCAGAAGTGGAAGCGCGACAGACCGGCATCCGAGGCGAGCGCGGCGAGAGAGACGTCCGCATCGCTCTCTGGGCGCAGGCGCTCGATGGCGCGGCTCAGCACCTTTGGCGAAAGGCCACCCATGGTCGGCTGGATCGTGGTTGGCAAGCCGGTGTGCGCAGCCAGGAGACGCGTGGCTAGAAGGCTTGTCAGTTGACGTCTGAACAGCGTATCCAGGGCCTCATTGCCCTCCAGGGTATCTGCCGCGGTCAAGAGCAATCGGGATGTAACGGGGTCGGGATGCGCCGTTCGCTCCAGGAGATTGACCGGTCCGGCGGTGTCGGCTTCTTCGGCCATGCGCTCGAGCGTCGCGTGCGGAAGATAGAACTCAACGACATCAACAGGTTTTGGAATGTCCCATCGGGAGCTTGATCCTTCGGGAATGATTATCACAGCCCCGGGGCGGAACGTTCCGGTCGCAACTGATCGTCCCGACCGCCGTTCCATGCGCTGCGCCGAGCCGTTGTAGGCCATGATGACGTGGTGGCTCTTGGGCCCGCAGACGTCGTGCACTCGTTTGTATTTCCGGTGGGCTATCGCGGCACCGGAGGTATCCAAAGCCATGCGAAATGCCGAGCACTCGCGCCGTTACCGCACCAGCGTGAGGGCGCTCGGCATTGGCCGGACTGATTACTTGGCACGCCTCAGGCGCAACTGACGCGTCCTCCAAGGAATCGCGCAAGATATGCTTGTTCATGAACGTATCCTCGCATTGGGGATGCGATGCGGGTGGCGGGAAGAAATGCCGGGTGGCCGGATTTTTTGCGTCAATCGCGAAGCTCAATGTGCGTCGGGTGCGGACCGGGCCAACCATTTCTCGAACCGGGCTTGTTCCCGAAGGGTGAGAAAACGTGTACTGTTCCGAGCGGAAAAAGCCTTGCAGCCGGCTTGAATTGCGATTGGGTTTTCCGTGGCTTCTTGTCCAAGAAGGATCAGAAGTGCCGTTTCTGTTCGAAGATTATTGCCTCGACGCTAACCGGCGCGAGCTCAAGCGAGGCTCCGAGCTCATCCCCGTTGGACCGAAGGTGTTCGATCTGCTGCTCTTCCTGGTCCAGAACCGGGAACAGGTCGTCACAAGGGACGATCTTCTGAAGGCGGTGTGGGAAGGACGGATCGTGTCCGAATCCACGCTGACCAGCCACGTCAATGCCGTGCGCAGGGCAATCGGGGATACCGGCAAGGAGCAACGCCTGATCCGAACGGTTTCTCGCAGAGGCCTCCGGTTTGTTGGCAAGGTCATTGAGGACGAAATGCCCGCGCGAGCCTCGGTCACAGAGCCGGGTGCGGATCCTGGCGTTCGACATGTCAGGGCCTTTGAGGTCGGTGCGCCTGCTGAAGCGCGAGATGCTGCGCCAGTTCTTGCTGCCGAGGCCGAGAGCCCGCCTCCGCTGCCCGACAGACCTTCCATTGCGGTGCTTCCGTTCCAGAATATGTCTGGCGATGTCGAACAGGAATACTTTGCCGATGGAATGGCCGAGGACATCATCACGGCACTGTCCCGTTTCAAGGCGCCATTTGTCATCGCCCGAAACTCCAGCTTCACCTACAAGTCGCGCGCCGTCGACGTGAAGCAGGTGGGACGCGAGCTTGGGGTGCGCTACGTGTTGGAAGGGAGCGTTCGCAAGGCGGCAAACCGAGTGCGCATTACGGGACAACTCATCGATGCCGCGACCGGAGCACATATTTGGGCCGATCGGTTTGATGGCGAGTTCGGCGACATCTTTGATTTGCAGGATCAGGTGACTGAGAGCGTTGTCGGGGCGATCGCGCCTGCGGTGGAAAAAGCTGAGATCGAGCGCGCCAAACGCAAGCCGACCGCTAGTCTCGACGCCTATACCCTCTATTTGCGCGGTTTGGCCCGGCTTCATCAGTTTGGTAACCGGCCAGCGAACGACGAGGCATTGCGTCTGTTCAACCGCGCGATCGAGCTCGACCCGGAATTTGCCACCGCCTACGGTCGTGCAGCCTCTTGCTACCTCATTGCCAGGATCAATGGCTGGATTCCGGACACAGCGAACGCGATTGCCGAAGTGAAGAAGCTCACCCAACGGGCAGTTGAGTTGGGCAGGGATGACGCGATCGCGCTCTCCGCTGCCGGGAATGCGTTAGCTTTTGTTGCTGGGGATCTCGGGGTAGGTGCCGGCTTGGTTGATCGCGCGCTCGCGCTTAATTCCAATTTGGCTGAGGCATGGAATTTCGGCGGCTGGGTAAAACTCTGGCTCGGCGAGCCGGAATCGGCGATCGAGCGCTTCGCGCGTGCCATTCGCCTGAGCCCACTTGATCCGTGGCTGATGGGCATGCGAGCCGGGACCGCATATGCGCATTTTTTTGGAGCGCTATGACGAAGCGGCATCATGGGCGGCAATGGCACTGCAGTGCAGTCCGGACTATCAACCTGGATTACGTGTCACCGCCGCAAGCAACGCAATGGCCGGTCGGCCGGAGCAAGCACACAAGGCAGTGGCTCGGCTGCGAGAACTGAGCCCCACGCTGCGCCTTTCCAATCTCAAGGAAGTGCTTGGCCCTTATCGACGTGCTGAGGACGTCGCGCGATATGAAGAGGGATTGCGGCAAGCAGGGCTGCCCGAATGACTATCTCGGCCAAGGTACTCGCCTTGGCAACGAGGTGATCGAATAATCGCAACTTCCGCTAATGGCCCATCGCGACATATTGTGCTGCCGCACGAATTTGGTCGCTATAGGAGCAAAGCGGACGGAGTCACCAGTCACATGACGCCGCCGTGTTTATAGGTACACGGCCTAAGACGAGCTCTTCCCTAATCTGAATATGTCCGAGTGCTCCCGTGATGCCTACCTGATCGAAGCACACGTTCGGCATTTTCGTAGCCCGCCATAATCGCAGACATCTTGAGTACGGCGCGGCCAATTGTCCCGCATTTGCATCTGCCACCTCGCTCGCCAGCAACAAATGACAAAACGACAGCACGCGATGCAAAGCCGCATGCGGGCCGCTTCCCTATGTTCGATGCGTTGGAGCGAGACGCCTGCTGCAGTCGCAGGCCCCACATCGAAACGGAGATCGAAATGGCCACCGCTGCTGCACTGAAACCTTCGGCACCGAAACAGCTTCCTCCGCCGAACGCCGACTTCTTTCAATTCGCCGACACGCTGGGCGAGGAGGAGAGGGCGATCGTCAAGAAGGTGCGCGCCTACATGGAGACGAAGGTTGCTCCCATCATCAACAAGCACTGGGTCGAGGACTCATTCCCGTTCGAGCTGCTCCCGTCTTACAAGGAACTGAACATCGCCGGCCTCGGCATGCACGGTTACGGTTGCCCCGGCGGAAGCCCGTTGCTGGTCGGCCTGGTCGCCCTGGAGATCGCACGGACCGATGTTTCCTTCTGCACCTTCCACGGCGTCCACACGGGTCTTGCGATGAATTCCATCTACCTCGCGGGCACGGAGGAGCAGAAGCAGAAATGGCTGCCGCCGATGGCGCGCATGGAAAAGGTCGGATGCTTCGCGCTGACCGAACCGCTGGTGGGCTCGGGGACCGGTGCAGGTCTCACGACGACGGCGAAGCGCGAAGGCGACACCTGGGTCCTCAACGGCCAGAAGCGCTGGATCGGCAACGCTCCGTGGTGTGACATCTCGATCGTCTGGGCGCGCGACGTGGCCGACAATCAGGTGAAGGGGTTCATCGTCGAGAACAAGACGACGCCCGGGTTCAGCGTCGAGAAGATGCAGAACAAGATCGCGCTGAAGGTCGTGCAGAACGGCCAGATCACGATGACCGACTGCCGCGTGCCCGATGCGAACCGTCTGCAGGGCGGCAAGGGAACGTTCCGCGATCCCGCGCTGGTGCTGCGTGGCACCCGCCATGGCGTCGGCTGGGAAATCACCGGGGCCCAGATGGGCGCCTACGAGAACGCCCTCAAATACGCGCAGGAGCGCCTGCAGTTCGGCAAGCCGATCGGGTCGTTCCAGCTCATTCAGGAGCTGCTGGCGAAGATGCTTGCCAACATCGTGGCCTGTCAAAGCATGCTGGTCCGCGCGATGCAGTTGGAAACCGAAGGCAAGCTGACGGATGCGCAGGCAGCGATCGTCAAGGCGTTCTGCACGTCCAAGGCGCGGGAAACCGTCGCCTGGGCCCGCGAGCTGATGGGCGGCAACGGGATCCTGGTCGACTACAACGTCGCGCGCTTCTTCGCCGACACCGAGGCGATCTACTCCTACGAAGGCACCTACCAGATGCAGAACCTGATCGTCGGCAAGGCGATCACCGGGTTCAGTGCCTTCGTCTGATGTCACGAACGGGCCGGCACTCGGCTGCCGGCCGTCCCCCAACCAGGATCGATCAACATGTCAACATCAGCAGTTGCTGCGCCGCCGCTTGCGAACGTCCTCTACGAGACACGGGGCGCGATCGCCTGTGTAACGGTCAATCGGCCGAAGGTGCTCAACGCTCTCAACGTAGCAACCTGGCAGGACCTGTCGACCGCATTCGAGGATGCGAAAAGCGACCCGACTGTGCGCGGCGTCATCCTGACGGGAGCGGGCGACAAGGCCTTCATCGCCGGCGCCGACATCGGCGGCCTTGCGCAAGCGACCGCAATCGACGCCGAGCGGTCCAGCCGCTTCGGACAGCAGGTCCTCGATCTCATCGAGAATCTCGGCAAGCCGGTGATTGCGGCGATCAACGGCTTTGCGCTCGGTGGCGGCTGCGAGACCGCGATGGCCTGCACCATCCGCATCGCGGTGGAGCACGCGAAGTTCGGCCAGCCGGAGGTGAAGCTGGGGCTGCTGCCCGGCGGGGGCGGCACGCAGCGGCTGCCCCGGCTCATCGGCAAGGGCCGCGCGCTTCAGCTCATCCTGTCGGGTGGGATCATCAGCGCACAGGAGGCGTACCGCATCGGGCTGGTCAACGAGATCGTCCCCGCATCCGACCTGATCCCACGAGCCGAAGCGATCCTGAGCGAGATCGCCGCCAACGCACCGCTCGCCGTCAAGTTCGCGCTGGAGGCCACCAACAAGGGAATGGATACGAGCCAGAGCGAAGGCCTCGCCCTCGAAGCCTCCTATTTCGGGCTGTGCGCGGGCACGGAAGACAAGAAGGAGGGCACGTCGGCCTTCCTCGAGAAGCGCGCGCCGCAATTTCACGGCCGCTGAGATTGCAAGCCACTATCGAACTCAGGAGCCATCAATGGTAAACGAAAACATCTTTTCTGGCTTGAAGGTCGTTGACTTCTCGAGCTTTGTCGCCGCACCGGGCGCGGCCGTGATCCTCTCCGACTTCGGCGCCGATGTCATCAAGGTCGAGCCGCCGCACGGCGATCCCTGGCGCAATGGGCACAAGGTCCCATTCCAGCCGAGCGCCCACGATCCTTATCAGTGGCATCTCGCCAACCGCAACAAGCGCAGCCTCGCGCTGGACCTCAAGTCACAGGGCGCGCAGCAGATCATCTTCGAGCTCGCCAACTGGGCTGACGTGTTCATCGTCAACACGCCGCACCATGCG
Source organism: Bradyrhizobium huanghuaihaiense (assembly GCF_025200885.1). Taxonomy (NCBI): domain Bacteria; kingdom Pseudomonadati; phylum Pseudomonadota; class Alphaproteobacteria; order Hyphomicrobiales; family Nitrobacteraceae; genus Bradyrhizobium; species Bradyrhizobium huanghuaihaiense. The sequence continues at coordinate 2,830,636 of NZ_CP104172.1, forward strand.
CGGAAGAAGCTGAAGCTCGAATATGAAGACGTCGCGGGATGGAATCCGCGCCTGATCTATGCCGACCTCACGGGCTTCGGCGAGCATGGGCCGGACGCCGAACTGCCCGGTTTCGACATCACCTCCTACTGGGCGCGCAGCGGTCTGTTGTCGATGACGCGTGATGCCGGTGCGCCGCCGACCTGGCCGGTGGGTGGCAGCGGCGACAACGCCACTGCCGTCGGTCTCTACGCGGCGATCGTCACCGCCCTGTACCGGCGCGAGCGTACCGGCAAAGGATCCTATGTCACGACCTCGCTGCTGGCCCAGGGCGTGTGGTCTGCGAGCGTTTCCATTCAGGCAGCTCTCGCCGGCGCCAAGTTTCCGCCGATGCACGACCGCACGCATCCGGCCAACGCCGCGGCGAACGTCTATCGTTCCTCCGACGGCACGTGGTTCGTCCTCATCGTCACGCCGGACAAGGTTGTCCCCGTCGTGAATGCAATGGGCCGGCACGACTTGCTGACCGACACGCGCTTTTCCGATCCTGCGCATCTGGTCGCGAACATGCCGCAACTGACGGCAATCTTCGACGAGGTTTTCGGCGCCAAACCGATGGCGCACTGGCATGAAGTGTTTTCCGGAGTGAACGTCACTTTTGGCGAAGTGCGCGGGCCGCAGGAGGTCGTCAACGACCCGCAGCTCGCGGCCAACGATATCGTCGTGCCGCTCAACGGCGCCGGCGGCAAGCTGACCTCGACGATCTCGAGCCCGATCACGGTGCATGGCGTCACCAAGGCTCCGGCCCAGCGCGCGCCCGACCTCGGCGAGCACACTGAGCAGATCCTCGGTGAACTCGGCTTCGACGCCAACAGTATCATCAACCTGCGCGAAAGCGGCGCCATCGCGAAGGCGGCGCCACCGCGCAAGCAGGAAAGCGCGGTCTGACCGCCGCAAGACCATCGGGAAAGGAAGTACGCAATGAGCGACATCATCACCGAGCGTTCCGGCAGCATCTTGCGGGTCGAGCTCAATCGCCCGGCCTAGAAGAACGCGATGACGGCCGGCATGTACACGAGCCTCGCCGGCTCTACGACGGCACAGAAACTTGCGGCAAAGCCGGCAGGCGCGTTGCGCGCTTCCAAGCGACTCCTCAAGCAGACGTCTATCGGCCAGCTCAGAGAGGCCGCGAAGTTCGAAAGCCATGAGTTCAGCGCACGAGTTCACTCAGCGGAAGCCACCGAAGCCTTCACGGCATTCCGAGAGAAGCGGGCGCCCAATTTCACCAACCTGCCGAAGCCCCGCGCGGCCGAATAGTCCGGCGCCAGCGAAGCGACACCAAAGGACAGACCATGACCGTACTCCATGCCACGCAGACAAAAGCCGTATCGGGCGCGACCCGATCTGGCCGGTTGTTCCTCCTCGACTTGAGCGGCGGGCGCGTCCTGTCGATGAATCCGGACGGCTCGCATCCCTACGTCATCGCGGCCGATTGCCCGCATCCGGACGGGATCGTCGTCGACGTGGCGGCTGGTCACGTCTACTGGACCAATATGGGCGTTCCCAGCCGTAACGACGGCTCGATCGAACGCGCCGACCTCGATGGCAGCAATCGCAGGTTCGTCGTCGCGCCCGGCGGCACGTTCACGCCGAAGCAGCTGCATCTCGATAAGGCGAACGGCAAGCTGTACTGGTCCGATCGCGAGGGCATGCGAGTCATGCGCGCCAATCTCGACGGTTCGCAGATCGAGACGCTCGTCCAGACGGGCCAGGGCGAGAACGACCGCCGCGATCAGAACAGATGGTGCGTCGGGATCGCCGTCGATCCCCTACACGGACAGATCTACTGGACGCAAAAAGGCGGCGACAACGCCGAAGTCGGACGCATTTTGCGCGCCGGGATCGAGATCCCGAAGGGTGAGACGGCGGTTGATCGCAGCGACATCGAAGTCTTCTTCAACGGGCTTCCCGAACCGATCGATCTCGAAATCGATCTGAAGCATCGCATCCTTTACTGGACCGATCGCGGCAATCCTCCACGGGGCAACACGGTGAACCGCGCGCCGATCGACGCCAGGCCCGCGCAAAACGTGCCGCAGATCGTGGTCTCGGACCTGATGGAAGGGATCGGCATCGCGCTGGATGTTTCTGGCAACCGCATGTTCGTGACCGATTTCGCCGGTTCGCTCTATGCGGCGAAGCTCGACGGGACGGAGAAGCGGATGCTTCTCGCCGCCCAGGGAAATCTCACCGGCGTCGCATACGTCGAAATCTGACAAACGCATCGGAGCATCCCCATGACCAATACCAAACCCATTCGCCGCGTCGCAATCATCGGCACTGGCGTGATCGGCGCGAGCTGGGCCGCGCAGTACCTCGCCAAGGGACTTGACGTCGTCGCGACAGACATCGCGCCCGACGCGGAGGCCGCGCTGCGGAAGTTCGTGGACTCGGCCTGGCCGGCGCTCGAACGGCTGGGCCTGTCGCCTGGCGCATCGCAGGCGAAGCTGAAGTTCACCGCCGACCTTGCCGAAGCGGTTGTCGGTGTCGATCTCGTGCAGGAGAACGGACCCGAGCGGCTGGACTTCAAACAGAAGCTGTACAAGCAGCTCGACGAGCTGCTGCCGCCGGACGTGATCATCGCGTCGAGCTCGTCCGGGATCAAGATGAGCGACATTCAGTCGGGCGCTGCATTGCATCCTGAGCGCTGCGTCATCGGTCACCCCTTCAATCCGCCGCACCTGATCCCGCTGGTCGAGGTCGTAGGCGGGACCAGGACCTCGGAGCAGACGATCCAGCGTGCGATCGCATTCTACAAGTCGATCGGCAAGAAGGCGGTCCGGCTCAACAAGGAAATGCCGGGCCATGTCGCCAACCGCCTGCAGGGCGCACTGGCCAGGGAGGTCTACTACCTCGTTGCCGAGGATGTGCTGAGCGCTGCCGACGTCGACGACGCCTTGTCCTGGGGGCCTGGTCTGCGCTGGGGTATCATGGGCAACATGATGCTCAATCATCTCGGCGGCGGCCCGGGCGGCATCGAGCATTTCTTGCACCAGTTTGCCGGCCCGTTTACCGCAACGTGGAAGACCCTCGGTACGCCCGACCTCACTCCTGAGGTGCAGAAGAAGCTGATCGACGGTGTTCATGCCGAGATCGGATCGCGCAGCGTCGAAGAGCTGGAGGCGGAGCGGGACGAGATTCTGCTCGGTCTCCTCGAACTCCGCAGCAACCGTCGGAAGACGGTCTCCCCGCACAAGGTCGGGGCCGAGTAGCGCGGACGATCCGAAGCCAAGCGAGCGTAGTTGCTTTTGTCGTTGTCGGGCTTGACCCGGCAACCCCCTTTCTGAAGAATGATATGTGCATCGGGCCCGGCATGGCGCGTGGCATCACCGATGTAAAGGACCGGCTGATCGCGCGTGCGACGACAACGTGCGTTGGGTTCGAGAGTCCGAAAGGGAACGTGCTGGATCGAAGATAGAGGTGCTTCATGTTCGAAGGATGGGATGCGGTCACGCTCGCCCGCGCACAATTTGCGTTCACGATGTCGTTCCACATCGTGTTCCCCTCGTTTTCGATCGGGCTTGCAAGTTACCTCGCGGTGCTGGAAGCGCGGTGGCTTTTGACCGGACGCGAAGTCTTCCTCAACCTGTTCAATTACTGGCTCAAGATCTTTGCGATCGCCTTCGGAATGGGCGTGGTGTCGGGCATCGTGATGGCCTACCAGTTCGGGACCAACTGGTCGGCCTTCGCCGACAAGACCGGCCCCGTGATCGGCCCGCTGATGGCCTATGAGGTGCTCACAGCGTTCTTCCTCGAGGCCGGCTTCCTCGGCGTGATGCTGTTCGGCCTCAAGCTCGTCGGCCCCCGGCTGCATTTCCTGGCGACGCTGATGGTCGCGATCGGCACGCTGATCTCGGCGTTCTGGATTCTCTCCTCCAACTCCTGGATGCAGACCCCAGCTGGCTATGCGGTGAACGCCGACGGCCAGTTCGTTGCGGCGGATTGGCTCAAGGTGATCTTCAACCCGTCCTTTCCCTATCGCCTTGTCCATATGGTGCTGGCGGCCTACCTCACCACGGCGCTGGTGGTCGGCGCGGTCGGCGCGTTTCATCTATTGCGCAACCCACATCTCGCCGGCTCCCGCGTGATGTTCTCCATGGCAATGTGGATGGCCACCCTGGTGGCGCCGATCCAGATTATCGCCGGCGACCAGCACGGCCTCAACACGCTGGAGCACCAGCCCGTGAAGATCATGGGGATGGAAGGACATTACCAGAGCCATCCCGATGGTGCGCCGCTGATCCTGTTCGGCCTGCCTGACCAGCAGGAAGGCAAGGTCAAATACGCCCTCGAAATTCCCAAGCTGGGCTCGCTGATCCTGAAACATTCGCCGGATGCGCCGATGCCGGGCCTCGACACCGTGCCGCGTGAAAACTGGCCCCCGGTGCCGATCACCTTCTGGTCGTTCCGGATCATGGTCGGCATGGGCTTCCTGATGTTCGGCCTCGGCCTGTTCAGCCTCTGGTGCCGCTGGCGTGGCAGTTTGTTCGACTCGCGGTTGTTGCATGTCTTTGCTGTTCTGATGGGACCGGCCGGCTTCATCGCCGTGCTCGCGGGCTGGATCACCACCGAGGCCGGCCGGCAACCGTTCACGGTGTACAATCTGCTACGGACTTCTGAATCCGCCTCACCTCTGGCGGCCCCTGCCGTCGGCTCCTCACTGCTCGCCTTTGTCATCGTCTATTTCGTCGTGTATGCCGCCGGCGTGACCTATCTGTTGCGGCTGATGGCGCAGCCCCCGCATCCCGGTGAAGTCGGACCACCGCACGAGATGCCGACACGTACGGCGGGCATCACGCCCGCGATCGAAGGGGTGAGCCAGTGAGCCTCGCCATCGACCTCGCAACGGTTTGGGCGCTCATCATCGCCTTTGCCGTGTTCGTCTATGTGGTGATGGACGGCTTTGACCTCGGGCTCGGCATCCTGTTTCCGTTGTTTCCGGCGAAAGCCGACCGCGACGTGGTCATGAACAGCGTAGCGCCGGTGTGGGACGGCAACGAGACCTGGCTCGTGCTCGGCGGCGGCGGCGTGATGGCGGCATTTCCGCTCGCCTACGCCGTGCTGATGCCCGCGCTCTATACGCCCATGATCGCGATGCTCATCGCGCTCGTCTTCCGCGGCGTCGCCTTCGAATTCCGCTGGCGGGCGCAAGGAGAACGCAACCCCTGGGACCTCGCCTTTGCCGGCGGCTCGTGGCTTGCGGCGCTGGCGCAGGGCGTCGCGCTCGGCGCCATCCTGCAGGGCGTGAAAGTCGAGGCGCGGCATTATGCGGGCGGCTGGTGGGATTGGCTGACGCCGTTCTCGATCCTTACCGGCGTGTCGCTCGTGATCGGCTATGCGCTGCTCGGCGCGACTTGGCTCGTCATGAAGACCGAAGGGAGATTGCGCGACCGCGCCTATCGCCTGAGCTGGCTATTGTTGTTTGCTATGTTGGGGGCGATCGTTGCGGTCAGCATCGCAACGCCGCTCCTGCATGTGCAGTACACGCAGCGCTGGTTCGCTTGGCCGAATATCATCTTCACGGCGCCGGTGCCGATCGCGGTCGCCGCTGTCACGGTGTTGCTGCTCCGCGCGCTCGCGAACAAATACGACTACCAGCCGTTCTTTCTGTCGCTTGCACTGTTCGCGCTGTCCTATGCCGGGCTCGGCATCAGCATGTATCCCTTCATCGTGCCGCAGAGCATCACGATCTGGCAGGCGGCCGCGCCGCCGAACAGCCAGATCTTCTTGCTGTTCGGCGTCTCCGTGCTGATCCCCCTGATCCTCGGCTATACCGCGTGGGCCTATTGGGTGTTTCGCGGCAAGGTACGGCCTGAAAGCGGGTATCATTGATGCAACCCGATCGGAATCCGCACCCGCTCGCGCAACGCCTGTTGTGGTTCGTAGCACTCTGGCTCGGTGGCGTCGGCACGGTGGCGCTGATTTCGCTCGCCTTGCGGCTCTGGATCGCTCCGAAATGACGCAGGTTATGCCGGAAGGATCCGGGGCGAAAGATGCTGCGAGATTTTCAACGACGTGCGGCTCGCTCGTTCCTCGTCCGGAGGACGGATTGCGAAAGATCTCCGCGCTTTTTCGCTCATCGCACGAACCGGGTGCGGCGTGCGGGCCGAAGGTCGTTTTCGGGTGGCGGGTATGCCGGATGCAATGGGCATCGCCAATGGCTGGGTCTAGACCGCATTGCGGTCGGGCGAAGACGGCCGATGGCTTGATTTGAAAGCCGCTTTCGTGCGTTCGCGGATGCGTTGAAAGACCACATAGAGCATCGGCACCATGAATATCCCGATCGAGCTCGCGGCCAGCATGCCGGCAAACACCGCCGTGCCCACCGCGCGACGGCTGAGCGCGGCTGCGCCCGTTGCGACGACGAGCGGCAGCAGGCCGAGGATGAAGGCGGCCGAGGTCATCATGACGGCGCGAAAGCGCATATGGGCGCCCTGGACCGCGGCCTCATCGAGCGCCATGCCGGCCTCGCGCTGCTCCTTCGCGAATTCGACGATCAGGATGCCGTTCTTGGCGGCGAGCGCGATCAGGACGACCAGGCCGATCTGGCCATAGAGATCGAGGTTGAGCCCGGCGACCTTGATGCCGAGATAGGATCCCAGCACGCCGACGACGACCGAGAGCAGCACAGGGATGGGGATCACCGTGCTCTCATAGAGCGCGACCAGGAACAAATAGGCGAACAGGACGGCGAGCATCAGCACGATGCCGGTCTGGCCGGCGGCCTGTTGCTCCTGATAGGCGGTGCCGGTCCATGCGAACGTGTAGCCCGACGGCAGCACGGCATCGGAGATCTCAGTCATGGCAGCCATCGCGGTGCCCGAGGAGATGTTCGGCGCCGGGCTGCCGTTGACGGTCACCGAGCGATAGTTGTTGTAGCGGGTGATGACCTGCGGTCCGGTGACGATCTTCAGCCCGGCCAGCGATCGCAGCGGCACCATCTCGCCGGAGCTGTTGCGCACGTAGATCCGCCAGATGTCCGAGGTGTCGGCGCGGTCGAACGCCTCGCCTTGAAGATTGACCTGCCAGGTTCGGCCGAACAGGTTGAAATTGTTGACGTAGATGCCGCCGAGCGTGGCCTGCAGCGCGGTGAAGATGTCGCTGATGGTGACGCCCAGCGCCTGGGCCTTGCGGCGGTCGATATCGAGATAGAGCGACGGGTTGGTCGCGGTGAATGTCGAGAACACGCGCGCGAGCCTTGGATCGGCATTGGCGGCGCCGATCAGCGCGTTCGTCACGCTGGAGATCGCGGCCGGACTCTGTCCCTCCAGCGCCTGCAGCTGATATTCGAATCCGCCACCGGTCGAGAGCCCGATGATCGGCGGCAGGTTGAACGGCAGCACGTTGGCCTCTCGAATCTGAGCTCCGGCTGCAAACATCCTGGCGATCAGCGCCTGCGCCGAATCCGCCGCCGCCTTTCTGTCGGCGAAGGGTTTCAGGCGCGCCACCACCAGCGCGCTGTTCGGCTCGGAGGCGCCGTCGAGCAGCGAAAAGCCGATCACCGCCAGGACGTGGTCGACGGCCGGTATCTGTTTCAGGATGTCCTCGACCTGCTGTGTGACCGCGCTGGTCCGCGCCACCGAAGCGCCATCGGGCAACTGCACCGAGGTGAAGAAGGCACCCTGGTCCTCTTCCGGCAGGAAGCCCGTCGGCGTGACCAGCGACAGGCCGAAGATCCCGCCGGCAAAGACCGCGACGAGCAGCAGTGACAAGGCGGCCATACGCACCAGGTGGCGGACGCCGCCGCTGTAGCGATCGCGCACCCAGTCGATCCCGCCGAGCACGCGGCCGATGAGACCTCGGCGCGGGCCGCCGTGGCGCAGCAGCAGGGCGCACAGCGCCGGCGAGAGCGTGAGCGCATTCAATGCCGAGATCATCATGGCGGCGCTGATGGTCACCGCGAACTGACGGAACAGCGTGCCCGAGATGCCGGGAATGAATGCGATCGGGACGAACACCGAGAGCAGCACCAGGGTGATTGCGATGATCGGCGCGGTGATCTGCCTCATGGCCTTCTTGCTGGCCTCCGCCGGCGACAGGTCGGGCTCTTCCGCCATGACGCGCTCGACGTTTTCCACCACGACGATGGCATCGTCGACGACGATGCCGATGGCGAGCACCATGGCGAGCAGGGACACGGTGTTGGCCGAATAGCCGAAGGTCAGCAGGACGGCGAAGGTGCCCACCAGGCTGACCGGTACGGCGACGGCCGGAATCGCCGTGGCTCTGAGGTTTCCGAGGAACAAATAGACAACGACCACCACGAGGACGAACGCCTCGCCCAGGGTCCGCAACACCTCCGCGATGGTGTCGCGGACGAAACTCGTGGAGTCGTATTGCACGAGATAGCTGAGGCCTGGAGGAAACCGGGCGGACAGCCGCTGCATCGTCTCCGCCACCGCGCGCGCGGTGGTCACCGCATTGGCGCCCGGCGCGAGATAGATCGCGATCGGGACGGCGGCGCGCCCGTCGATCCGCGCTTCGCTGTCGAGATTTTGTGCGCCCATCTCGACGCGGGCGACGTCCTTTACCAGCAGCGATGATCCGTCCGGATTGGCGCGCAGCACGATGTTGGCGAATTGGTCGACGGTGGCGAGCCGGCCCAGTGTCTGCACATTGAACTGGAACTGCTGATCGTTGCTGATCGGCCGCGCCCCGATACGGCCGACGGGAGCCTGGACGCTCTGCGCGCGGATTGCGGCGATCACATCCGTCGGGGTCAGGCCGAGGCTGGTGAGCCGCTGCGTATCGAACCAGATCCGCATCGAATAGTTCATTTTGGCGAACAGATTGGCCTGGCCGACCCCGGGCGTGCTGGCAATCGCGTCGAGCACGTTGATGATGGCGTAATTGGTGATGAAGAGCGGATCCTGCCGGCCATCGGCACTGTACAGCACCAGAAATTGCAGGATCGAGGAGGATCGCTTCTGCACCGTCACGCCCTGCTGCTGCACCTCCGTGGGCAATTGCGACAACGCGCTCTGCACGCGATTGTTGACGTTGACGGTGTTGATGTCGGGATTGGTGCCGAGCGCGAACGAAACCGTCAGCGTGTAGCTGCCGTCGTTGGCGCTGGTCGATTTCATGTACAGCGCGCGGTCGACGCCGATAACCTGAGCCTCCAGCGGCTGGGCGACGCTGCTTTCCACCACTTCGGCCGAGGCGCCGGGGAAGGTCGCGGCCACGGTGACCTGAGGCGGCACGATATCCGGAAACTGCGCCACCGGAATCTGCGTGAGCGCCAGCGCGCCGGCGATGGTGATGATGAGAGCGATCACCATCGATAGCCGCGGGCGGTCGACGAAGACGTCCGATATCATGGGCTGCCGTCCGCCGGGCGTGTCGGGAGGCGGGTGCCGTGGTCAGCCGGTGGCGCCGGTCCGGTCGCTGCGCCCTTCATGCTCGACAGAATGAGTGCGCTTGCCGGATCCGGGGTGACGGTCTGGCCCGCACGAACCCGCTGCAGGCCTTCCGCGATCACCTTGTCGCCGGCCGCAAGCCCGTCGATGACCGCGGCAATCGTCGTTGTCGATTGTCCGAGCTGAATACGCCGCTGCTCGGCCTTGTTGCCCGTGCCCACCACGAGGACGTAGTCGCCCCGCTGGTCGGACAGCACCGCCGAGCGCGGGATCGCCAGCACCTCGATCGGCTGGACCTCTTCGAGCACGACGGTCACGAACTCGCCGTCCGTCAGCTCGTGGGTGATGACGCCTGCCGCGGAGGAGGCGCGGAGGATCGGATTGGCGATCTCACCCCGCACCGTGATCGTGTCGGTGTTTTGCGCGATGCTGTTGTCAACGAAGTTCAGCCTGCCGGACTGGCCGTACATGCGCCCGTCGGGCAGCCGCAATCGGATCACCACCGCCTCAAGTCCGCCTTGCGGACCGTATCGCTCGCGCAGCTCGAGTCCCTGGCGTAGCGGCACGGGAAACGTGACGTACATCGGATCCTGGCTGACGATCGTGGTAAGCACGCCCGACGAGGGGCTGACGATGTTGCCTTCCGTCACCGCCGTGCGTCCGATCTTGCCGTCGATCGGCGCGCTGATCACGGTGTAGTCGAGGTTGATCTGCGAGGCCTGGACCTGCGCCTGCGCGGCCTGCACCTGGGCTTCCAGGCTGCGCTGGTTTGCAATCGCGGCGTCATAGGTCGACTGCTGCCCGGCCGGTCCGCCGAGCAGGGTCCGTGCGCGCTCGGTCGTCAGCCTTGCATTCTCCAGCGTGGCCTCGAGCTGCGCCACCTGCGCCTTCTTGGCCGCAAGATCGGCTTCAAATGGACCGCGTTCGAGGCGATAGAGCTGGTCACCTTTCTTGATCTCCGCGCCCTCGTTGAAGAGCCGCTGTTCCAGAAAAGCGGTGACGCGGGCGGCAACGTTGACCCGGTTGATCGCCTCGATGCGGCCGAGAAACTCGCTGCTCTCGGTGATCGGACGCCGTGTTGCTTCGACGACCCCGACTGAAGGCGCGGAGGCGGCAGGCTGCGCCCGGGCGGCCCCGCCGGTCAGCACGATCATGAGACCTGCCGCCAGCAATCGGATCGGGACGTCCGCATGGTTCATCGTCCGCTCCTTGCTCCAGGCTCAGAACAGCGGACTGGGGTCAGTCCCGCGCGGCCCTGTCGCTGCGCGCGGGTTCGTCGTAGCCCTTGCGATGACTGTAGAACATCAATGCGATCAGCCCGCAGCCCGACACCAGGACGAGGACCGCGGCCCCGGCCAGGATGACGTTGCCGTAGACCGGCATCGCCGGCGTCGAGCGCCAGACCGACACGCAGAACCAGGTCGCCGCAACGAGAAGCGCGGCCAGCACGGCGGCGAGGACCCATTGGTAATTGTTGCGCACGATTCCCTCCATCACCTTGGCAAGGGCTCGGGACGCGTCCTAGCGCCAGCGCCATCCGCAATGACGACGACCGCGATGCCACCAGCACACCCAGCGACGACGACGACGCGGCGGTGGGGGACGCCAACCGGGACGCGGTGGCGGGGCGCCCCAGCCCGGGCTGCCCCAGCCCGGGCCGGGTCCCGGTCCCCACTGCGCCGGCATGACAGGGAGCGCTGACTCGCCGGCCCGTCCGGGATCGGGGTCGAAGGGCATCGCCTCCGCGACGCCGATGAGGCGCGCGCCGACGGTGCCGATTGCGGCCGCGGCAATGGCATTCGTTGCAAGACCGAGGAAGGCACGGCGGTTGGGAGCAATCATTGTGCTTCTCTCCTTTGTGACTCGGCCGTCCGCAGCGACTGCAGCGCATAGAGCAACCATGCGAGGCCATGCGAGATCAGGTCGACACCGAGCAGGAAGCCAAGCGCCCAGACGCTGATGTCGGGGAAGCCGAACAGGATGAGCACGCCGGCGATGACGGCAAAGATGCCGGAGATCAACATCATCCAGCCGTTCTGATGCCAGTAGGCAAAACTCAGCACGCACCGAATGACGCCGGACGCGAACAGCACCGCGCCAAGGAAATAGGTCAGGATCAGCGCGCCGGAGGCCGGTTGGGTCAGCAGGATGAGGCCGAAGACGAGGTAGAGCGCGCCGAGAACGATCCGCCACAGGAAGCCGCCCCATTCCTTGGTCCAGAACGCATGCGCGATCTCGAATCCGCCGGCGGCGATCGCGGTCAGTCCGATGAACTTGACGCTGATGATGGTGGCAAAGGCGAGGTCGCCGAGCGCAAAGAAGCCGGCGGCAATCAAGACCGCGCCGAGGAGCGCACAGACCCAGAGTGGCGGAGGGCCCAGCGCTGCGATGCCGGACCGGCTGTCATAGGCTGTCATGCGATCCTCCCGGACAACGATGGTTCCATCGACAGATGGTGAATCCTAGTGGCGAACCCGCCATGCCGACATCAGACGAAACCCTGAGCCGCCGGGCGGGAATGTTCGCATCCCCCTTCGGGTCTGTACCCGGTCGGACGCAAGATGATCCCGCGGGACCTCACTGCAGGAATTGCCGGAAGCGACGCAGCGACAGGAAGAACAACAGTCCGCCGATCACCAGCAATGCCGCGAGCTGCGGCCACGCGACGGCGAGCCCGGCACCGCGGAACAGGATGGCCTGGGCCATGATCACGAAATGGGTGTTCGGCGCGGCGAGCATGATGTTCTGGATCAGCTCGGGCATGCTCTCCCTCGGTGTCGTGGCGCCCGACAACATCTGCAGCGGCATCAGCACCAGCATCAGGAGCAGACCGAATTGCGGCATCGTGCCGGCGGATGTGGCGAGAAAGATGCCCATGCTGGTGGTGGCAAAAAGATAAAGAGCGGTGCCGCACAGAAAGAGCGGGACCGAGCCGCCGATCCGGACGGCCAGCAGTCCCTGCACGACAAAGATGAGCGACACGCTGGCCGCGACGAGGACGACCAGGCCCATCGACCAGATCTTGCTCGCCATCACCTCGAAGGGCGTCACCGGCATGACCAGCAGATGCTCGATCGTGCCGTGCTCGCGCTCCCGGATCAGGGCAGCCCCGGTCAGGATGATCGACAGCATCGTGACGGAGGAGATGATGTTGTTGATGGCTCCGAACCAGCTCTTGTTGAGTTCGGGATTGAAGCGTGCGCGCAGCGCCAGATCGATCGGCAAGGGGGCAGCCGAACGATAGCGGGACAGGAACTCGCTGACCTCGTCGCTGACGATGGACTGGATATAGCCGCTTCCCGTGAAGGCCTGCGACATCCGGGTCGCATCGACATTGAGCTGGATGGCCGGCGATCTCCGCGCAAGCAGGTCGCGCTGGAAGTTGGGCGGGATGTTGAGCGCGAAGGTGTCGAGGCCTGCGTCCATGCGGTTCATCATGTCCGACTGCGATATCAGCCGCGGAACCGCGAAATAGGGCGGGCTGAACGCCGTGATGATGCGCGTGGCGGCGGGCGATCTGTCCTCGTCGACGATGGCCAGTGCCGCCTGGTTGAGCGTTTCCGGCTGGGCCCTGGAGGCGGTGTAAATCGAGACGGTAAAGGCATAGATGATCAGTGCGAGCATCATGGGATTGCGCACGAGGCCGCGCAATTCCTTGACGCCGAGCTGAACGATGTTGCCTCCGCGCATCTAGTTCGCCTGCTTTCTGAGGAGCGCGACGCCGAGGGCGAGCAGCACCGGGATGGTGACGAGAAGTGCCAGGAACGGTCCGGAGAGATCGCCGAAGTCGAGCCCCTTGGAGAAGGTGCCGCGCGTGATAGTGACGAAGTGCGCGGTCGGATAGATCCGCCCGATGATCGCGCCCGCGCCCTGGAGCGAGGACACGGGATCGACGAGCCCTGAATATTGCGTGGCCGGAATCATGGTGAGCAGCGCGGTCGCGAAGATCGCGGCGATCTGGCTTGTCATGAATGACGAGATCACCAGACCCATCGCGGTGGTGATGACGACGTACAGGAGCGCGGCCGATGTGAACGCGACGAAGCTACCCGTGAAGGGGACACGGAATATGAATACCGCAAAGGCGGTCAGCAGGAAGAAGTTCAGCATGGCGAGCGCGACATAGGGAAGCTGTTTGCCGACCAGGAACTCGATCCGCGTCACGGGCGTGACGTAGAAATTGATGATCGATCCGAGCTCCTTCTCGCGCACGACGCTCAGCGTCGCCAGGATCGCCGGAATGATCAGCAGCAGGAGCGGGATCACGGCCGGCGCCATCGCGACGATGCTCCGGATGTCGGGGTTGTAGAGGAAGCGGACCTCGAGCTGGAAGTCGCCGGTCGTGGCGGCATCGCCATAGAGCAGCCGGGCGCGTTGCGCCAGCCAGGTCGCGTGCATCGCCTGCACGTAGCTGCGCACCGTCTCGGCACGCGACGGCATTGCGCCGTCGACCCATGCACCGATCTGAACGTTGCTGCCGCGCGCGACGTCGCGGCCGAAGCCCGGAGGAATTTCAATGGCGAGGCTGAGCTCGCCGCTGCGCATGCGCCGGTCGAGATCGTCATAGTCGGTGATCGGCGCAAGCTCGGTGAAATAGCGCGAGCCGGCGATCTGGAGGATATAGTCCCGGCTGACCGTGGTATCGTCGCGATCCATGGCGGCGAAGGAGAGGTCTTCGACGTCCATGTTGATGCCATAGCCCATCACGAACATCAGGATGAGGCTGCCGAGGATCGCGAGGGTGGCGCGGATCGGATCGCGCTTGAGCTCGAGCGCTTCCCGTTGCGTGTAGGCGAACATGCGGCGCGGATCGAAGAAGCTCAATGCGCCATGCACCGCTCCATGCGTCTTTGCGGTTGCGGGGGTGGCCGTGTACGGCGCGGGAGCTGCCTTGGTCGTTTCCGTCGCGGCGATCGCGTCCTTGAGATAGGCGACGAAAGCCTCCTCGAGGCTTCCATTGCCGCGCCGTGCCGCGATCCGTTCCGGTGTATCGCTGATCATGACCTTGCCGGCATGCATCAGCGAGATGCGGTCGCAGCGCTCTGCCTCGTTCATGAAATGGGTGGAAACGAAGATCGTGACGCTGTCCTGTCGCGACAGGTCGGACAGGATCTGCCAGAAGCCGTCGCGCGCCACGGGATCGACGCCCGACGTCGGCTCGTCCAGAATCAGGATATCGGGCGCATGGATCATCGCGACCGCCAGCGACAGGCGCTGGCGAACGCCGAGCGGCAGGGCGTCGGGCAGCGCGTCGATCACCCTGGTGAGGTCGAAGCGTGCGGCCATGGCGTGGACTCGATCCTCGATCGTATCGGGTGCGAGTCGGAAAAGGCGCGCGTGCAGCTCGAGATTCTGGCGGACCGTCAGCTCGGAATAGAGCGAGAACGCCTGCGACATGTAGCCGACGCGATGCCGCACATCCATGTCCCTGGGATCGACCTCGCGCCCGAGCAGCCGGGCATCGCCCTCGCTGGCCGGCAACAGTCCGGTCAGGACCTTCATCGTCGTGGTCTTGCCGCAGCCGTTGGAGCCGAGAAAGCCGAAGATCTCGCCACGGGCGATGCGGAAGCTGACATTGTCGACCGCCGTGAAGTCGCCGAATCTGACGGTGAGATGCTTGGCCTCGATCGCAATGTCATCGTCGTGATCGCTTGCGCGAGGCGGGATGACCACCTCCCTGTGGTCCCGTCGCTGCTGCTCGGGCAGCAGTGCGATGAAGGCGGCATCGAGATTGTCGGTGCCGGTCTGTCGCAGCAACTCGGCCGGCGTCCCGGTGGCGAGCACATGCCCGTCATTCATCGCAACCAGCCAGTCGAACCGCGCCGCTTCCTCCATGTAGGCGGTCGCGACGACGACGCTCATGCCGGGGCGATCCTTCCGGATCTCGTCGATCAGCTCCCAGAACTGGCGGCGCGAGAGTGGGTCGACGCCGGTGGTTGGCTCGTCGAGGATCAGCAGGTCCGGATCGTGGATCAAGGCGCAGCAGAGCCCGAGCTTCTGCTTCATGCCGCCGGACAGCTTGCCCGCGGGCCGGTCAGCGAACGGCGCAAGGCCGGTGTTCCCCAGGAGCTGCCGAATTCTCTCCTCGCGCTCGCGCCTGTCATGACCGAACAGGCGGCCGAAGAAATCGACATTCTCGAATACGGAGAGCGTCGGGTAGAGGTTTTTGCCGAGGCCCTGCGGCATATAGGCGATCTGCGGGCAGGTCCGCCGCCGGTGGGCGGCGTCGGCCATGTCTCCGCCGAGCACGTGAACGCGGCCATCCTGGATCGCGCGAGCCCCGGCAACGAGCGAGAGCAGGCTGGATTTGCCGACGCCGTCGGGTCCGATCAGGCCCACCATGCGTGCGGCGGGAATATCGAGGGCGATGCGATCGAGTGCGCGGATCGCCCCGTAGTGCAGGCCGACCGCCTCGAGGCGTATCACCGGCGCGAGCGAGGATCGAGGTTCGGACGACGCGTTGTTCATTTGACCAGGCGTTCCGTCAGCTCTGCCGGCCACGCGGCGTTGGAATCGATGCGGATGAAGGCGCGGCCGGGCAGGCCGGTTTTGACCTGCTCGATGTTTCGCCGCAGCAGCTCCGGCGATATATGCGCCCTGACGCGGAACATCAGCTTCTGCCGCTCCTCCTCGGTCTCGACCGTCTTGGGTGTGAACTGGGCAACGCTGGCAACGAACGTCGCCGTGGCCGGGATGACCCATTGCGGCGCGGCATCGAGGATGAGGCGGACCTCCGAACCGATCGCGACGCGGCCGGCCTGTGCCGTCGGCAGGAAGAAGGTCATGAAGACATCGCCGAGATCGACCAGATTGAGCACGCGTCCGCCAGCACTGAGAACCTCGCCCGGCTGGGCGACGCGAAACTGGACGCGCCCGTCGCGGGGTGCGCGGAGCGTCGAATCGTTGAGATCGGCCTTGATGCTCTCGATGGCCGCTTTCGCCGCCTCGACCGCAGCCTCCGCATCGACCACCTGTGCCTCGGCCGCACTGATGGCGGCGCCCGAGGCGGCGAGCTGGGCCTCTGCCGCCGCGACGGCTGCACGGGCGCCGTTGGCAGCCGCGCGGTCGTCGTCGAGCACCTGCTGAGGAACGGCATTGGTTCTGATCAGTTGCTCGGAGCGTTGCAGCTTTCGATCGGCAGCGTCCAGCTCTGCACCGCGTTGGTCGACAACGGCTGTTGAGGCTTTCTTCTCGGCCTGGCGCTGGGTCACGAGGCTCCGGGCGGTCTCGATGCCGATCGTGGCTCGCCGTAACTGGGCCTCGGCCTGGCGGTACTGCGCCTCGAGCTGCACGGTATCCATCTGTGCGAGCGCCTGTCCCGCCGAGACCAGATCGCCTTCCCGCACCAGGATGTCGCGGATGCGCCCCGGCGTCTTGGTGGCGATGTCGATCTCGACGGCCTCGATGCGCCCGTTGCCGCTGGCGAACCCGCTCGGAAGTCTGTCGCCTCCAAGCGTCTGCCAGGCGAAGTACCCGCCTGCGCAGACAGCCGCGACGAGGATGGCGATCAGCCAGCGTTTCCGATTGCGTGTCATGGTCCAGGTCGTTTTCATCGAACCACCAGACAGGATGCGGATTATTGCGGGCCGCGCGGTCCCAACGTCAGATGGGTCACGCCAGTCGCGAGATTGAGCCCGATCGAACGTTCGATCGAGATCGGCTGCAGCATCACGCTCCTCCGCGAGCCGCCGATCAGGACGTTGGCGCCGAGACCGGGGCCCAATGCAAAATTGCCGCTCGCGCCGACATAGCTGCCGCGGAGCGTGCCGGGGCCAATCCGTGAATTCCGGGCGAAGACCGCCCAGGACAGAGTGCCGGCGCTGGTCACGCCGAGGTCAAGGCCGACGCGCCTGATCCGTCCCTCGTAGACGTACTGTCGCGGCGGACGTATCGCGCTGAACACGCAGCGCATTGCCTGTGTCGATCCCAGCACCAGCCCGACGCGGGGCTCGGAGAAGCACAGCAGCCTGCCAATCCTGAATCTCTCGGCGCGCGCGGACGTGGTGGTGCAAAGAACGGTCAACGCGCAGATGACCGCAACAAATCGTAATGTTCGCATTCAACCCTCCGTCTGGTGTTGGGCTCTCGTCGTGCCGCGCGACGGGCGGCTGTCCTGGCGCAGCCAGAACGAGATCGCGAGACCGATCAGCAGCACGGCGCCGAGCAGGAAGAAGAAGATGGACTGCTTCAGCCAGGATATCGCCGGGACGGCCGCGCCCATCGCAAGGCCGAGAAAGGCGATCTGCAACGACAGGAGACTGATGCCCGCAAGGAACGTACCGAGTGCAAGCAGCGTCAACAGCACGAGACCGGTCGCCGGGGTCGGAAGCATCTGCTGGACACCGGAGACCAGCATGATGTTCATCGTGATCAGGACCGCGATCCAGTGCAGCGCCTGGGTCCACACCAGGCGGATCTGCCTGTCCCTGCCTTCGGTCTCCGGCCATTTGGTGATGACGCAGACGACGCCGATGGCAAGCGCCAGGAATTCCCAATAGCCGACCAGCGGTTGGTGCGAGACGTTCGTATAGGCGACGCCTGCGATGGCGAGCAGCAGGGCAACGGCGTATGGAAGCTGCTGCCAGAGAAAACGGCCGGCCCCTGCGCGCGTCAGGGGAGGCTCGGGAGCTTCGCGTTGCTGTGCATCGGTTTCGCTCATGGTGCGTCACTCACGATTTTCGGTTGCCGGCGCGCGACCGTCGCCGAGATAGTCCTCGACGTAGAACCGGATGATCGCGACCCGCCCGACGGCGACGAGCGGCATCGCCAGCGCAATGCCCATGACGCCGAACAGGGCACCGAGCAGGACGATCGCAACCAGCGTCCAGGCGGGCGGTGTCTCGACCGCCCGGCGCTGGATCAGGGGGCCGATCACGTAGCCCTCGATCGACTGGATGATGGTGTAGACGGCGACGGCCCAGATCAGCAGCGAGGCGCCGAGCGGCATCGCCACGAGCGCGATCGGGATCGCGGCGACGATCGGCCCGAGATAGGGGATGAAATTCGACAAGCCCGCCTGCAGTCCCAGCAGGAACGGTCCCGGCAGCCCGATGAGATAGAGCGCCGGCCAGACGCAGAGCGTCATCAGGATGATGCGGATCAACTGGCCGACGAGCCATAGCCGCATGACGTTGCCGATTTCGTCCATCACGGCGCGCATGCGGGCGCGGTAGGATGGCCTGACCAGCACGACCAGGCTCTCGCGGTGGCTGGTGGGATCGAAGGCAAAGAGAATCCCCAGGAACACGACCACGAGCACACCGGTCAGAAGACTCGAGGCACCCCCCAGCAGGAATTGCGCGTGGCTGAGAAACCGGCCCTGATCGGCGAACAGCCATTGGGCGAAGTCGCGCCCCCATTCCGGGCCGAGCAGGTCCACGCCATAGGACAACAGGTGCTCTTGCAGAATATCGACCTGGGCATCCATGACCTTCAGCAGCAGGCGCGTCTGCTCCGGCAGCTTGCCGGCGCCCCAGACCAGTCCAAAGCCCGACAAGGCCGAGAGCAGCAGGAGAACGAATGTCAGACGCCAGATGCGGCTGAGCGGAAGGACCGGCGCCAGAGCCCGCGCCGCGGCATCCAGAAAGGCTGCGAACAGCACCCCCGCGAAGACGATGAGCAGGCTGGACACCGTTTGCCACACCAGGAACAGGGCAACGGCTGCAGCGAGCAAAGTGAGTCCGATCGCGAGCAGGCTCGGCCCTCCGGCTTGCCCGGATTCGTCGACGGGGCTCGCGTGCAGAACGACCCCGTGGACTCGCTCTGGTCCGATCCTGGATTCGCTCATTGATCGGTCCGCCGTCATGTGGCCTTGTCTCAGGTGCGAACGCGGCGGCTGCCGTAATGCGGATGCTTGCCGCCGCGATGACGCCAATAGCGGTGCTTGACCGGATTTGTATTGGTGTTGGGTCTTGCATCGCTTGGCGCAGCCGCGCCGGTTTGCTTCGGCGCCGCCACGGTGCCGTCCTTCGGCTGAGCCACGGAAATGGTCGACGGTGCGGCGACGGCCACCACTGCGCTCAGGATCAAGGTGCGATACACGGTCCAGATGTTCATACTCGCCTCCATGCGGTCAGCGACAATCGGTCAGATCGAGATGGCTCCGACAGCCAGCCCATAGATTCCGGCGCCGGCGGCGATGGCGATCGCCGCGAACAGGACGGACTCAACCGGCCTGAACAGCCTCTCCTTGCGCTCGCGCTTGGCGATCAGGAACAGCAGCGTTCCCGGCGCGTAGAGGATTGCGGACAGCAGGAGAAATTTCGGTCCGCCGGCGTAGATCATGCCGGCCGCGTAGAGCGTCGCGACCGCTGCGACGATCCCGTCGGTGGTGCGGGCGCGCTCGCCGGCATCATAGGTCGCGCCGGTCGATGCGAGCTTCAGGCCGTACGCCGCGACGAGAAAATACGGGATCAGCGTCATCGCGCTCGTCATCTTCAGGGCGAGCGTGAAGGCATATTCGGCGAACCAGCTCACGAGGAGAAATGCCTGTATCACGCAATTCGTGAGCCAGAGCGCCCCGACAGGAACCTTGTGCGCGTTCTCGCGCGCGAGAAAGGCCGGCATGGTGCGCTGGTTCGCCGCCGAGTGCAGGATCTCGGCTGCAAGCAGCGACCAGGACAGGTAGTTGCCGAGGATCGAGATCAGCAAGGCGATGCTGATGAACACCCCGCCCCAGCGGCCGACCATCGCTTCCATCACGCCCGCCATCGACGGTGTCGGCAGGTCCGCGAGACCGCTCCGCGGCAGGATGCCGTAGGACAGGAGCGTCACGAGCACGAGAAGACAGAGCACCGTCAGAAAGCCGGTCACCGTTGCGATGCCGATGTCGGCACGCGTCCTGGCATAGCGCGAATACACGCTCGCGCCCTCGATGCCGACGAACACGAACACGGTGAGCAGCATCGTGCCACGGACCTGGGACAGCAGGTCCCGGGCGTCCGGCCGCTCCGCACCCCAGAAATTCCCGGAGAATACTTCGCCGTTCAGGGCGATCGCGGCCACGATGATGAACAGCATGATCGGAATGATTTTCGCGAAGGTCGTGGCCGTGTTGAGCGCGGCAGCCCCCTTGATGCCGCGCAGCACCAGGACATGGACGCTCCACAGCAGCAGGGACGCCGAGGCGATCGCGATCGGCGTCGTGCCGTCGCCGAAGACGGGGAAGAACTGCCCGAGCGTGGCCTTGATCAGGATGAGGCAGGCGACGTCGGCGAGACAGCAGCCGATCCAATAGCCTACTGCAGAGGCAAAGCCGATATAGTCACCGAAGCCGTCCTTGGCGTAGGCGTAGATGCCGGCGTCGAGCTCCGGCTTGCGGCGGGACAGCGACTGGAACACGAAGGCCAGCGTCAGCATGCCGGTGCCGGCAATCACCCAGGCGATGATCGCGCCGAGCGCGCCGGTGGTGCGTCCGAACTGGGCCGGCAATGCGAAGATGCCGGAGCCGACCATCGACCCGATCACAAGCGCAATCAGCGCGTTGCGCGAGAGTTTCTGATCGGCCTCGTTCGCCGCCATGACGGATGGCCTTCCAATCCAAGGCGGCCGCAGTTGCAGCGACCGCCTCATGCGCGGACCTTAGAGGGCCGCACCCCGTGCGCCCATCAGGGATTCTCTGTAGGGAGCAGGGCAGGAAATCGGCGGGCGCGAAGCGTCAGGTACGGTCGTCAGGTACCGTCGTCAGGGCTTGGGAAGCAACGCCTCGTCCTCGCTCGCGGAGCAGGAGAGGAACTCCGTCGTCCGGGCAACGAGCACGACACTGCCACGGAAGAATTCGCCGGCCTTGGCAAGCTCGGCGGCAAGGCGGCTGGCATGCAGGACGGCTGCGTCCTGCCCGGCATACTCGCATCCGATACCGTCGGTCGAGACACCATATTTGTCAGCGATATGGAAGAAGAAGCGCATGCCCCCGATTAGGCCGGGCCGCGGCGGGCCTCCAGTGACAACGGCGTAAGGTGCCTCCGCCAAAAGGCTGAGAGGCGCAAAAGAGGTTCCCCACTTGCGGATTGGTAATGAACAGGGGAGCCGTGGGCGCTCCGGCGGCGCCGTGCCATTTGCAAGGCAGTGGTTTTCACTGATGGCGCTCGGGGGATTGTCCGATGTTGGTCTGCAGGTTCGAAGGCTAACGTGGCCCCACTCGGCGAGCGCCAGAGGAGGCAAGCGATGTCGAACTATGATCACAACCTGACGGCTACAGACACCGCCGGCGGCGTCGCGGTGGATGCCGGATTGCGCGACTACATGCTTCGGATCTACGGCTACATGGCCGCCGGTGTCGGCCTGACCGCCGTCGTCGCCTGGGTGACCTATCAGGCCATCGGCCCCGAGTTGCTCCAGAGTCCCCTGATGTGGGTCTTCATCCTGGCGCCGCTCGGCCTGGTGTTCTTCATCGGCTCGCGCATCAACACGCTGTCGGTGTCCACGGCGCGGATCCTGTTCTTCGTCTATTCGGCCCTGGTCGGCGTATCGCTATCGATATTGCTGCACATCTACACGAGTTCGTCGATCACCCGCGTCTTCTTCATCGCGGCCGCAATGTTCGGCGCGCTTAGTCTCCTCGGTTACACGACCCGGCGCGACCTCTCGGGATTGGGCACCTTCCTGTTCATGGGCCTGATCGGGATCATCATCGCGAGCCTGATCAACCTGTTCCTGGGGTCGACCGCACTCGACTGGCTGATCTCGATCGTGGGCGTCGGCGTGTTTGCCGGCCTGACGGCCTACGATACCCAGCGGATCAAGGGGATGTACGACATCTCGGATGACCACACCGCCGCGGGCCGCAAGTCGGTCGTTGCCGCGCTGTCGCTCTATCTCAATTTCCTCAACCTGTTCATGATGCTGCTGCGACTTGCCGGCGGCCGCCGTTGAGGCGCGAGAGGACGGCGGCTCAGGCCGCCGGCCGCTCCACCGCACTGGCGAGCGCGTCGCGCAGCGCCGCTTCCTTGGTCTCATCGAGCGAGGTCTTGAGCACGACGCCGCCGGCGTCCTTGATCTCCTTGATCACCTTGTCCGCGGTCATGTGCTTGATCAGGACGAACAGGGCGGCGTTGCCGGTCTGGAGATTGGCCGACAGGTTCTTCATGAAGGAATCGTCGATGCCGAAGTCGGACAGCGCGCCGCCCAGCGCGCCCGACGCGGCACCCACGGCGACCCCGAGGATCGGATTGAGAAAGAGGACTCCGATGAGGAGGCCCCAGAAGCTCCCGGTCATCGCGCCCATGGCAGTGGTGTTGACGAGTTGATTGAGCTTGATGCCGCCCGAATCCGTCTTCACGGCGATCACGGCGTCGCTGATCGTGATCAGATATTCCTTCTGCAGCTTGAGCAGCCGCTGACGCACTTCTTCGGCTTTTGCCTCGGACGGATACACGATCGCGACCAGATCGGACATGAAGACCTCCCTTGGATCGAAAATGCGGACCAAAATGTTGGTGCGGACGGTATCCCGCGGGCGGCACCTCCGGGATCAGAGGAAACCCTGCCTCAGGCGGATGAATGTCCCAATAGGTGCGCCCGCACCGTGGCCCGCTTTGGAGTTCGGGCGGCGCGAGACGACCGGAAAATCGTCTAGCGACGCCCGACCGGCGAGGCCTGGACGAGCCGATCCCTATTGCCCCGAACGATGATTCCGAACGCAGGTACCGTTTCGTCCGCTGATGGATGCGCGGCATTGTTGGCGCGTCGAGTACATGCAGTTGGTCATTCCCTTGATCTTCGTGCACCACGCCAGATCTTGCGCGCGTCCTGGCGCAGCCGCGCCCATGACGCCAAGCGTCATGGTGATCGCGGCTGCCAGCAAAGCCAGCTTTTTCATGGGGAGTCCTCCTGTCCTCGAGTGAAGCGTCCGGAGCCCGAGCAACCCGCTCCGTCGCGCGCCGGCGGTCTTGGCGGACGCAGGTCGCGCCACCATGATGGCCGGCGCACGTGTTATGCGCCGCGTGCGAGGCTCACGCTATTGGGTGATTGCCTGACGCGGGAAAGGGAATCATCCAGTCCCTGCCGCGCGGTCGATCATGTCTTTGGCAAGAATCTTGGGCAAGAACCTTGGGTAAGAATTTGGGCAAGAAGCGTCGACCACGATTGTATCCGCGGGCGCTCAGTAGATTTACCGATACAAGGACGATGGCTCCTCGGCAAAATCAGGTCCGGTGAAGTCGATCGGTGATCATCTCATGCCGACGCTCAGGACAATGGTTATTGCCGGCGCGGCATCGCTGCTGCTGGCGGCCTGCGAAAGGGAAGCGGCCAGCGACGTCGCGCCGGCGCCACGCCCGGTTCGCACGACGACGATCGAGAAGCGGGAGTCGCCGACGCCGTTCGTCTTCACTGGACATGTCGAAGCCGAAGACGAGATCAGCGTTGCGTTCCGAATTTCGGGGCGGCTGCTCGCGAACAACACCAGGCTCGGCGAGCGCGTCGAGGCCGGCCAGCTTCTGGCGCAACTGGAATCGCAGAATGAAGTGAACGCGCTGCGTCAGGCGCAAGCGGCTCTCGCCGCCGCGCAAGGACAGCTCACCCAGGCCCGCAATCATTTCGAACGTCAGCAGACATTGCTCGCGCAGGGATGGACCACGCGCGCCAATTTCGAGACGGCAACGCAGGCGCAACAGACGGCCCAGTCCCAGGTCGACGCGGCCGAGGCCCAGTTGAGCGCCGCCCACGACCATGTCAACTTCACCGAGGTGCGGGCCGATGCGCCCGGCAAGATCACCGAGACGGGGCCCGCCGCCGGCGAGGTGATCCAGGCCGGACAGACCATTGCCCGGATTGCGCGGCAGGATGGCCGCGATGCTGTCTTCGAGGTCCCTGCCCAGCTGGTGCGAGCGGCTCCCGCCAATCTGCAAGTGACCGTCAGCCTGACGGACGATCCGGCAGTGACCGCGCAAGGGCGCATCCGGCAGGTTGCCGCGCAGGCAAACCCGGTCACACGGACCTTCGAGGTGAGGGTGGGACTCAGCGATCCGCCCGCCGCGATGCGGCTGGGGGCCACGGTGATCGGTCGCGCCGTGGCGAGCGCCGGACCGATGATCGACATTCCCGCAACTGCGCTGACCAGGATGAACCAACAGCCGGCCGTCTGGATCCTCGATCCCCTGACCAAGACGGTCTCTGCCCGGAACGTCGACGTGCTGCGATTCGATCAGGCACAGGTGATCATCTCGCATGGGCTCGACGCTGGCGAGATCGTCGTGACCGCGGGCGTTCAGGCACTTCACCCGGGGCAGAAGGTGCGCGTGCTCGGGTCGGAGCCATGACCGGCTTCAACCTCTCGGAATGGGCGCTCGAGCGCCGCTCGCTCGTCATCTATCTCATGCTCGTCGCCGTGCTCGCCGGCGGACTGTCCTATGTCCGCCTCGGCCGGAACGAGGACCCTGCATTCACCATCAGGACCATGGTCGTCCAGGCGGCGTGGCCAGGGGCGACGGCCGCAGAGACGATGAAGCAGGTGACGGAGCGGCTCGAGCGTCAACTGCAGGAGACGCCGCATCTCGACTTCCTGCGCAGCTTCACCCGGCCCGGCCTCACCACGATCTTCGTGAACCTGAAGGGGAGCGCCAACGCACGAGATGTCTCCGACACCTGGTATCGGGTGCGGAAGACGATCGGGGACATTCGCCATACGCTCCCTGCGGGGGTTGTCGGCCCGGCATTCGACGACGATTTTGGCGACACTTTCGGCATCGTCTACGGCTTCACCAGCGACGGGTTTACCGAGCGCGAGCTGCGTGACCGGGTCGAGGCGATCCGATCGCGTCTCCTGGGCGTGCCCGACGTTGCGAAGATCGAGCTGCTGGGCGCGCAGGACGAAGTGATCTTCGTCGAGTTCTCCAAGAAGGAGCTCGCAAATCTCGGCGTCGATCGGACAGCTCTGATCGCCGCTCTGCAGGCTCAGAATGTCGTGATGCCGACCGGGACGATCCAGACCGGCTCCGAGCGAATCTCGCTTCGGGTGTCAGGAAGCTTCCAGTCTGAGCAGGACATCGCCGGCATCAACTTCGCGGCCAGCGGTCGCATGCTCCGCCTGAGCGATCTTGCGACGGTGCGGCGCGGCTATGCGGATCCGCCGCAGCCGCTGTTCCGGGTCAACGGCCATCCGGCAATCGGGCTCGCGATCGCCATGCGCGACGGCGGCGATATCCTCGCTCTCGGCAGGAACGTCAAAGCTGCGATGGCGGCCATCACCGCCGACCTGCCGATCGGAATCGAGCCGAGCCTGGTTGCCGATCAGGCCGTCGTGGTGGACAAGGCGATCGGCGAGTTCATGACCTCGCTGGTGCAGGCGATCGCCATCATTCTCGCGGTGAGTTTCGTCAGCCTTGGCCTGCGTCCCGGCCTCGTCATCGCACTGGCGATTCCGCTCACGCTTGCCATCGTGTTTCCGACCATGGACCTTCTCCGCATCGATATGCAGCGAATATCGCTCGGCGCTCTCATCATCGCACTCGCGCTGCTGGTCGACGACGCCATGACGACCACAGATGCCACGCTCAACCGGCTGGCGCTGGGCGACAGCAAGATGGCGGCTGCGAGCTATGCTTTCCGCACCCATGCGCTCGCCATGCTGGCCGGTACGCTGGTGACCATCGCCGGCTTCATTCCGGTCGGCTTTGCCGCCAGCGCCGCCAGCGAATACACGTTCTCGCTGTTCGCAGTGGTCGCGATCGCACTGCTGGCATCGTGGTTCGTCGCGGTCATCTTCGCGCCGCTGCTGGGTGTCGCCATCCTTCTGCCGCCCAAGCAGACGGGCGCTCCGGCTCCCGGAGCGGTCTTCCGGCTGTATCGGCGCTTTCTGGTGTTGGCGATCCGCGCCAAATGGCTGACGCTGGGCGGGACGGCAGCGCTCTTCGTTGCATCCATGCTCGCGCTTCCGCTGATTCCGCAGCAGTTCTTTCCCTTGTCCGACCGGCCGGAGCTGCTCGTCGACATCAGCCTGCCGCAGAACGCCTCGATCTATGCCAGCGAAGCTGCGGCCAGGCGCCTGGACAAGGCGCTGACCGGCGATCCCGACGTTGCGCATTGGAGCACCAATGTCGGCCGCGGCGCGATCCGCTTCTATCTGCCTCTCAGCGTCGAGCTGCCGAACGAGTTCTTCACCCAGGCCGTCGTCGTCGCCAGAAGCGTTGCGGCGCGTGAGCGCTTGCATGCAAAGCTGGAGCGGTTCCTGGCGAATGAATTCCCGAACGCGATCTCGTCGGTTTCGCCGCTCGGTCTCGGCCCCCCGGTTGGATGGCCGTTGCAATATCGCGTCAGCGGCCCCGACGTCGAGCGAGTCCGCGACATCGCGCTCGAGGTGGCGCGGATCCTCGGCTCCGACCCCAGCGCCAGGAGCACGAACTTCGACTGGATGGAGCCGGATCGCCAGGTGCGCATCCGCGTCAATCAGGATGAGGCACGCCTTCTCGGTCTGAGTTCACAGGCGATCTCCACCGTCCTGAACACCGTGATCTCCGGTACGCCCGTCACACAGGTTCGGGACGACATCTATCTGGTCAACGTGGTGGTCCGCGCGACCGACGAACAGCGTGTCTCGTTGGCGAGCTTGCGAACGCTGCAGGTGCCGATCCCCGGTGGGCGGACCGTTCCGCTGAGCCAGTTTGCCTCCTTCGAGTACGATCAGGAATTCCCCTTGATCTGGCGGCGCGACCGCGTGCCCACCCTGACGGTGCGAGCTGCCATTCCCGACGGGGTACTGCCGGAAAGGATCGTCAATACGCTGGCGCCCGCCATCGCCAAGCTGAGGACGACGCTGCCGCCGTCCTATGATGTCGTGGTCGGCGGCACCGTGGAGGAGAGCCGGAAATCCCAGGCCTCCGTCATGGCGGTCGTGCCGGTGATGCTGTTTGTCATGTTCACGGTTCTGATGGTCCAGGTGCAGAGCTTCCCGCGGCTATTGATGGTCGTCAGCGTTGCACCGCTTGGTCTGATTGGCGTGGTCGCGGCGCTGCTCCTGTCAGGGCGGCCGCTGGGTTTCGTCGCCATTCTCGGCGTCCTCGCGCTGCTCGGGATGATCAGCAAGAACGCGGTGATCCTGATTGGGCAGATCGAGGCCGAACGCGCGCAAGGGAAGGGACCCTGGGAGGCCGCGGTCGATGCCAGCAGCTCCCGCTTTCGTCCGATCATGCTGACGGCGGTCTCCACCGTCCTCGGCATGATTCCGATTGCGCCGACTGTCTTCTGGGGGCCGATGGCCTTTGCGATCATGGGCGGGCTGCTCGTCGCAACCGTTCTGACGCTCGTCTTTCTGCCGACCTTGTATGTGGCCTGGTCGGGCGGAAAGGAGCCGGTCGCGGCTCCCGAAGCGGCGAGCGTGGCCTGAGCGTCGGGCCGTGAGGGTAATCCCGGACTCCGACTAGGTAATCACCTGATAGGCCGCCATCATGCCTGGGCGCATGGTTCGGCCTCGGAATGAGCAGGCCGATCGGTCACGGCATCGGTCATCGTTCGCGGTTCGAGGTCTCCCCATGACTGCGACGCCAACGGTCCAAAAGCTTTCGTTGTTCGCACTGACGGCAATGGTCGTCGGCTCCATGGTCGGTTCAGGCATCTTCTCGCTGCCGCGGACGTTCGGCATCGCCACCGGCCCGTTCGGCGCCATCTTCGCCTGGTGCATCGCAGGCGGCGGCATGTACACGATGGCGCGCGTGTTTCAGACTCTGGCCGAGCGAAAGCCGGATCTCGATGCCGGCGTCTACGCCTACGCGAAGGCAGGTTTCGGCGACTATCCCGGCTTCCTGTCGGCGCTCGGCTACTGGACCGGCAGCTGCATCGGCAACGTGTCCTACTGGGTCCTGATCAAGTCGACGCTCGGCGCGTTCTTTCCCGTGTTTGGCGACGGCAATACGGTCACCGCGATCATCGTCGCCTCGATCGGGATCTGGCTATTCCACTTCATGATCCTGCGTGGCGTGCAACAGGCCGCGGCGATCAACACCATCGTCACCGTCGCCAAGATCGTGCCGATCCTGATCTTCATCGTCATCCTGGCGTTTGCCTTCAAGGCCGATCTGTTCCGCGCCAATTTCTGGGGCGGCGAGGGGATGCCGGACAAGGGTCTGTTTGATCAGATCCGCGCGACCATGCTGGTCACGGTGTTCGTCTTTCTCGGGATCGAGGGGGCCAGCGTCTATTCCCGCTACGCCAAGGAGCGGTCCCATGTCGGCGTCGCGACGATCATGGGCTTCGCGGTCGTTACGACCCTCATGGTGCTCGTGACGATGCTGCCCTATGCCGCGTTGCCGCGCGCGGAGATCGCCGACGCGCGGCAGCCGTCGATGGCGACGGTGCTGGAGGCGGTGGTCGGGCATTGGGGCGCCGTGTTCGTCAGCATCGGACTTCTGGTCTCGGTGCTCGGAGCCTATCTCGCCTGGTCGCTGATTTGCGCCGAGGTGCTCTCCGCCGCGGGCCGTACCAGGGATATGCCGCGCGTGTTCGGCACCGAAAATGCCAACAAGGTGCCGGCCGCAGCGCTCTGGCTCACCAATATCGTCGTGCAGCTGTTCGTCATCAGCACGTACTGGTCGCGGGATGCCTTCGCGTTGATGCTCAATTTGACGAGCGTCATGAACCTCATTCCGTTCTTCCTGGTGGCCGCTTACGGGCTCCTGCTGGTCAAGCGGGGCGAGACCTACGAAAAGAGCCCGGGCGAACGGCGACGCGACCTGATCTTCACCGGCATCGCCGTCGTCTACACGCTGTTCCTGATCTATGCCGCCGGGATGAAATATCTGCTCCTGTCGGCGATCCTCTACGCTCCCGGCACGGCGCTGTATTTCTGGGCGCGCCTCCAGCAGAAGGCGAAAATCTTCACGTCGATCGATTGGGTCATCTTCATCGCAGCCGTGATCGGCGCCGTGGTCGGGATTCATGGCCTGGCCACCGGCTACATCACCATCTAGGCGAGGCATCTCCCATGGCGACAGCACAGGCGTCGGATTCAAGGATCCCGTTCGGTGTTCATTCGGAAGTCGGTCAGCTGCGCAAGGTGATGGTCTGCTCGCCGGGCCGCGCGCATCAGCGCCTCACGCCCACGAACTGCGATACTTTGCTGTTCGACGACGTGCTGTGGGTCGACAATGCCAAGCGCGATCATTTCGACTTCGTGCAGAAGATGCGCGACCGCGGCATCGATGTCGTCGAGATGCACAATCTGCTCACCGACACCGTGGCCATTCCGGAGGCCAGGAAGTGGATTCTCGACAACCAGGTCGTTCCCAACCAGGTCGGGCTCGGGCTGATCGACGAGCTGCGCAGCTATCTGGAAAGCCTCAAGCCTCGTGAGCTGGCGGAGACCCTGATCGGCGGACTGTCGACCCACGATTTTCCCGAGGCCCATGGCGGCGAGATGCTTCGGCTGATTCGGGAAGCGGCGGGCATGACCGAATATCTGCTGCCGCCGCTTCCGAACACGCTGTATACACGCGATACTACCTGCTGGATCTATGGCGGCGTGACCCTGAACTCGCTGTTCTGGCCGGCGCGCCATGAGGAGCCGATCCTCGCCGCTGCCATCTACAAGTTCCACCCGGACTTCGCCGGCAAGGTCAATGTCTGGTGGGGAGATCCGACGCAGGATCACGGCCTCGCCACGCTGGAAGGCGGTGACGTGATGCCGATCGGCAGGGGCAACGTTCTGATCGGACTGAGCGAGCGGACCTCGCGGCAGGCGATCAGCCAGCTTGCTGCGGCGCTGTTCAGGAAGAAGGCGGCCGAGCGGGTGATCGTGGCGGCGATGCCCAAGCTCCGCGCTGCGATGCATCTCGATACCGTCTTTACCTTCGCCGACCGCGATTGCGTGCTGCTCTATCCCGATATCGTCAACAACATTACCGCATTCTCCTATCGGCCCGCGGACAATCCGGCCGGCCTCGAATTGCGCAAGGACGAGAAGCCCTTCGTCGACGTCGTCGCAGAAGCGCTCGGCCTGAAGAAGTTGCGCGTCGTGGAGACCGGCGGGAACGCGTATCTGCGCGAGCGGACCCAGTGGGACAGTGGCGCCAATCTCGTCTGCGCGTCCCCCGGCGTCGTATTCGCCTATGACCGCAACACCTACACCAACACGCTGCTGCGCAAGGAGGGGATCGAGGTGATCACCATCGTCGGCGCGGAACTCGGACGGGGACGCGGCGGTGGTCATTGCATGACGTGCCCGATCATCAGAGATGCGGTTGACTACTAGGCGTGCGCGGTCTGGCGGCCTGCACCAACGCTGGTTGAGCGCATCAACCAGTGATTTAAAATTGTGACATTAACACGCCACAATCATTGCGCAGCGTGACGCGAAACCGGTCTGCGCAGCGGCATCGGAGGTGGGGCGCCATGCGAAGCTCTGGATTTCTTCTGCCGATCGTCGGCATGACCGTCCTCGGCTTACTCGGTGCGGGCACAGCCGGGGCGGCGGACCTTGATCTCACCGAGTTCAAGACGGGCCCGATTGCCGCTGTACCCTACTATTCCGCACCGTCCTGGAGTGTCGTCGGTTCCGTTTCGCCGACCTTCACCGACAACGCGCTCTTTACCCGCGACAATCGCAAATCGGACATCTATTACGAGCCGGACGTCAGCGTCAGGCTCGACGGAAACCTCACCAATGATCTGTCCTACCGGCTCTATGCACGGGCCCAGTACGAGGCCTTTTCGCGGGAGAAGGATGGCAACTTCGCCGTGGCGCGCATGGGCGCGCGTCTGACCGAGAATTTTAACGGCTGGCGCTTCTCTGCCATCTATGAAAATCGCTATGATTTCGACGGGGTCTACCGCGACCTCGCATTCACGTCCCATGATGTGATGGGCTCGGTGGCGCGCGACTTCCGCATCGACAACGCGATTTTCTCGCCGCTGCTGCTGCTGACCTATCGGTTCTCAGACCTCGCGGAAGCGCGCCGCTGGCGCTTTGACGCAGTGCTCGGCATCGAGGTCAAGCTTGATCCCAGATGGTCGATCGTGAGCACACCGCTGTTCGAGGCTTACTGGTTCACCGACGGGCTCAATAGCGGCCGCCAGGATCAGCTCTATTCGGCTGATGTGGGCCTGAAGTATAATTTCGCCAGCAATGTGTCACTCACGACCACCGTGCTATACGAAGCGCGAACGTCGAACGTTCCGTTGCGGCGGTACAGGGACGTTCGCATCGGCCCTCGCCTGGATTTCGCCTTTTGAGTGAGACCTGAAAGATGCCCGCAAGACGCCTGTTGACGCTGACCTGCATCGTCGCCGGAAGCCTTGCGGCATCGATGGCGGTCGCCGATCCGCGCGATGCGGTGGATCGAGGCCAGCGTCTCGATACCGATGCGCTTCGGGATGATGCCGCGATACACCGTCTGAAGCAGCCGTCGCATCCTCTCGATCTTGCGCCGACTCGTCCCGCACCAGCGGCGAAGGCGGTGAGGAAGAAGAAGCCGGGCACGAGCAGCAGCCGCTAGGCTGGTCGCGCATCCGTGGCCAGCGGGCCGGGAATGTTGCTGGCAAATTGCGGCAGGCTTGCTGCTGCGTATCGGAGCAACCACGTTGCCACAGTGACCTCGCGGCCATCCACATCTTGATTTTGAATCTCTGTTGCATCGGATTTGACGTCGCGGGCGTGGCACAAACTGCATATTGCCCCGTGCTGAAAACATGCCTCACGAATTCGAGATTTCAATCTGGAAATTATACTACCTGATGGTGTGGTCGCGCGACGGGGTGTATGATTGGTCGGCCCCAATGGCGTGCGTCTTCCGGATCCGGTGGCGGATGTCTCGCCGGTGGGGCGGGGAGGGGACCTGCGATATAGTCGCCGATATCGGGCGTCGCCGGAATATAGTGAGTGCGTACCGTGAAGCCACATGGCTGCCCCGACAGTGAGTCGGATCGAACCGGTCTGAAAAACTGGTTGCGCATAGGTTCGCAAGAATCGATCGACGAGCTCTATTGGACGTCTTCGGCAGATCTGCTCTTCGCCGCGCGTCCGTCGTTCCGCGGACACTTCGCCTATGAGGGAATCAATCCGGCATTCGAGTCCCAGCTCGGCGTATCGTCGGAAGACGTCAGCGACATGGACGTCTTCGACTGCATGAGCGCGGACGACGCAAGGTCCGTCTGCGAGGCGCTTCAGGCCGGCCTCGCGGAGGGAACGGAGGTCAGGATCCGCCAGCGGCTCGCGCTTGGCGGGTCGCCGCGGGCGATGGAAACGACGGTCACGCCGATCGTGGACGGCGGCGTGGTCCGGTTGATCGGCAGCCACCGCGAGCTGCGCAACGGTCCTTTCGAGCACGCCGCCGCATGCGACGATGGACTCGATATCGACGTCGGCCTGCTCGCCATTCAGGAAGGCATCCAGCAACGGATCGCCTCCGATCTGCACGACTCGACCTGTCAGCATCTGATCGCCGCCAGCCTCGGCCTGATGCGGATGCGGAGCAATGTGGGCGACGCGGCCCTCGCGGAACGGCTCTGCGACGAAATTGACGCGTCGATCGACGAAGCCCTCCGGGAGCTCCGCGCCTTTGCCTATCTCCTGCATCCGCGGAATCTGGCGGGTGAGGGATTGAAGGCCGCGATCGAGCGATACGCGGAAGGATTTGCGGCGCGCACTTCGTTGCGCGTGACCGTGAACATCGTGCCGGATGTCGATCGGCTGCCGTATGAAACGAAGCGTTCGCTGCTGCGCGTCGTTCAGGAGGGGCTCACGAACGTCTACCGCCATGCGAAGGCGACGGAGGTGGCCATCGCCCTCGACCTTGCCGACAGCCGCTTCGTGCTGACGATCAGCGACAATGGACGCGGTCTTCCCGATGTGGTCGGGCGCGGCCACAAGGCGGTATCGGTCGGGGTCGGCATTCCCGCGATGCGGGTGAGGCTGCATGAGATCGGAGGTACGCTCGACATCCGGTCCAGCCGGACCGCGCCACTTTCCGGAACCATCCTGTGCGCGATGTTTCCGCGTCGCTTTGCGGCGAACAGGCGGAACCGGCGAAGAGCCACGACCATCATGAGGGCCCACGCAGGCACACGATCAGCGAAAGAACACTAGCCCGCGGCGGCAGGCCGGATGGGCGGCCGAACCGCCGTGAAGGATTGGGAGCGTGCTGCCATGAAACGAATTCTCATAGCTGACGATCACGAAGCGGTGCGGTCTGGCTTGCGTGCGGTGCTCGAACAGCGGGCGGATTGGGAGGTGGTGGCCGAGGTCACCGATGGCGGCCGGGCGGTCGCTGCGGCGATCGAGAGCCAGCCTCACGTCGCCATCCTCGATTTCTCGATGCCCCGCATGACCGGCGTGGAGGCGGCGCGGCGGATCAAGGACCATCCATTGCAGACCGAGGTCCTGATCTTCACCGTGCACAATTCGGGCCTGATCGCGCAGCAGGCATTCGAGGCCGGCGCGCGTGCGTTCCTGGTCAAGTCGGACGCCAACAAGCTGCTGCTTGCGGCGGTCGAGGCGTTGCTGCTGCACCGGCCGTTCTGCACCACGAGCTGCGTGACGGAATTCGACCGCGGCTCGGGCGCCAACGGCGAGCGGCATCACGAGCTGACGGCGCGCGAGCAGCTCGTGGTCAAGCTGGTTGCGGAAGGCTACAGCAACAAGGGGATCAGCGCGATCCTCAATCTTAGCGTCAAGACAACCGAGGCGCATCGGGCGGCTGCGATGCGCAAGCTCGAGGTGAATTCGACGGCGGGCCTCGTCCGATACGCGGTCCGGACCGGGCTGGTCGAGGCCTGAACGGTGACGTCGGCGAACCGACCCTGGGCGTCAGTACCTTCGCCGGGACATCTCAGGGTTTTGTTGGATAACGCTGGCCGCGGGGCGCCGTATGATCGTTCGAGCCTACGGCCGGTCACTGCCGTTGTCCGCCCGGTCGGATAGGAGCCGGCAAACGGGAACGATGTCGTGAAACGCATCTTGATTGCGGATGATCATGAAATCGTACGTTCCGGCCTGCGCGCGATCGTTGGAACGCGGTCCGACTGGATCGTGAGCGGAGAGGCCACCAACGGCGAGCAGGCCGTCGCGCTGGCGCTCGAAACCCGACCGGACATCGTGATTGTCGATTACTCCATGCCGATCATGAACGGCCTGGAGGTCAGCCGCCGCCTCAGGACGCTGCACGTGCGAACGGAGGTGCTGATCCTGACCATGCACGAAAGCGAGGAGCTCCTGACGGAGGCCATCCTGGCCGGCATTCGCGGCTTCCTGTTCAAGTCCGATGCCCGCAAGCACCTGATTTCCGCTATCGAAGCCTTGCTCGACGGCAGGCCCTACTTCACCAGCGTGCTGCTGGAGAAGCTGCTGCATGATTACCAGGCGAACAAGCAGAACCGGGCCGACATGCTGCTGACATCACGCGAGCAGAGCGTGGTCCAGCTGATCGCGGAAGGGAATACCAACAGATCCATCAGCGCGATCCTGAATCTGAGCGTGAAGACCGTCGAGACCCATCGCGCCTCGGCCATGCGCAAACTCAGAATGTCGTCCACCGCCGAGCTGGTGCGCTATGCCGTCCGCAAGAAGCTGGTCTCACCCTGAACCCATGCTGATGTGGCGCACCGCTTCGGTGCGTATGACGACCTTTTCTAGAAATCCGAGACCTTTCCGACCGCAAGTCCGGCAAAGCGATCCGGCCGATAGGATTGGGGATCGACGATCGGCGCGGCGCCGGTCACAATGTCCGCGATGAGGTGCCCGGCTCCCGGACCGATACCGAAGCCGTGGCCGCTGAAGCCCGCGGCCAGGACCAATCCAGGCAGGCCGGACGTCTCTCCGATGACCGGCACGCCATCGGGCGTCGAGTCGATGTAGCCGCCCCACGCGGCGTTGATCCTGGTGTTCTTCAGGGCGGGCAGCAGCTCGAGTGCCCGCCGATGCGTGAGCGCGATCGTGTTCCGATCGGGTGTGGGATCCAGAATGCGCATGCGCTCCATCGGTGTCGGCTCGCTCACGCGCCAACGCTGCAGCGTTTCGTGTCCGGACCTGACGCCTTCGAGGCCGCCCGGGAGCAGACTGCGCCAGCGCCGCAGAAACATCGGCAGGAATTGCGGGCCGAAGCGCAGCTGTTGCGCAGTCGGATCGACCCGGCCCCGGCCGCTGATGGCGAGCGTATAGCCGCCATCGCCACGTTTCGTCACCGAAACAGCGGCAGTGTGGAGTGCATCCGGCAAGCCCTTCGCACCTTGCGACACCGACAGGATGGACGAGCGGATCGAGGCGAGTGGCAGACGGATGCCGGCCTGATGGCAGAACGACGACGACCACGCGCCGCCCGCCAATATGGCGATACGCGTGCGAATCGTACCGCGCTCCGTCACGACCGCGCTCACGCAGCCGCCCTCGATCTCTAGCCCGCGCGCTGCGCACATCTGATGCACCGTGCCCCCGCGCCTGAGCATCGCCCGCGCCACCGCCGGCGCAGCCTCGGCGGGATCGGCGATGCCGTCGGTCGGCGAGAACACGCCACCCTTCCAGGCGCGTCCCGTCGCCGTGCCGCGCCGGGTCGCCGCGGTCGCATCGAGCATGTGCGTGGTGACGCCGGCCGTCCGCGCGAAGTCGCGCCAGCGCGCCCAGCCCTCGAGCTCCGCCTCGTCGTTGCTGAGATACAGAAGGCCGCAGCGGGAGAAGCCGGTGCTCTCGCCGCTCTCACTCCCGAACTTCTCCCACAGGTCCAGGCTCTTCGTGGCCATCGGCAGCTCGCGGGCATCGCGATTTTGCTGCCGGCACCAGCCCCAGTTGCGGCTGGACTGCTCGGCCCCGATTCGTCCCTTCTCCACGAGGGCGACGCCAAGCCCCCGCAGGGTGAGATAGTAAGCTGCGAACACCCCGATGATGCCGCCTCCGATGACCACCACGTCGGCGCTATGGGGAAGATCCGGCGAGGTCTCGATATGGCTGAGTGGGGCAGGCATCCTGGTTTCCTAGATTTCGCTCGTCACAGGGTAAATCGCCCATCGGCGCGAGCGGCACTGGATTTGATGGTAGTCCAGCATTTTATGCTGTATCCTCAAGGCATCGCAAAACCACGTTTTTCTCGAACAATATGACTTCGATGGGAAACGATGGTTGCGGGCAAGGTGAGCCTTTAGCTCATTGCACCAAATTTTCTGTTGTGCCTTCTGGCGCCTGCTCGATGGAGAGAGACCAATGAAGCTGGATCGGATCGACATCAAGATCCTCCACGAACTCCAGAAGAACGGTCGCATCACCAATGTCGAGCTTGCCGAGCTGGTGAATCTGTCGCCCAGCCCGTGTCTCATGCGCGTGAAGAGACTGCAGGCCGAGGGCTACATCGAGGGGTATTCCGCCCAGATCAACGTGCGCAAGCTGGGACAGACGCTGACGGTGTTCACCGAAGTGACGCTGAAGAACCATCGACAGATCGACTTCGCCCGCTTCCTGTCGGCGGTCGACAAGGTCGACCAGCTGATCGAATGCCATCTGGTCTCGGGAGGGTACGACTACATGCTGAAGTTCGTCACCGCCAGCATCGGCGAGTACCAGACGATCATGGAACGGTTGACGGACATGGATATCGGCATCGACAAGTATTTCAGCTTCGTCGTCCTCAAATCGCCCATCGTCCGGTCGCAGATGCCGCTGACCAGCCTGTTTCCGGCTTGATGCCGGCTGCGCCTACGGATGGCCATAGGCCCGGACCTGTTCGGCATCCCGTTCCAGATTGTCGAGCCAGCGGGTATCGAGCTTAGGCACCGAAGAGAACAGCAGCCGCGTATAAGGGTGCTCCGGTGCTGCCAGGCGGGTTGACGCGATCTGTTCGACCTTCTGACCGCGATACATCACGATGATTTCGTCGCAGATCGCCTCGACCACCGACAGGTCATGGCTGATGAAGATGTAGGAGATGCCGAGTTCGCGCTGCAACTCCTTCAGCAGCTCGACCACCGCGGCCGCCACGACCGTGTCGAGGGCCGATGTGATCTCGTCGCACAGGATGAGCGTCGGTTCGGCGGCGAGTGCCCGGGCAAAGTTCACGCGCTGTTTCTGGCCGCCTGACAGCTCTCCCGGCAATCGATGCCGCACGGATTTGGGCAGCCGAACCAGATCGAGCAGCTCGTTGACGCGCGCATCGCGCGTCTTGCCTCTCATGCCGTGGTAGAAGGCGAGGGGACGCCTCAGGATGTCTTCCACCGACTTTGCGGGGTTGAGCGCGGTGTCCGCGTGCTGGAACACGATCTGGATCTGGCGGAGCTCGTTGCGGGTGCGGTTGCGGCCGGCCTTCCCCAACTCGCGCCCGTTGAAGATGATGTCGCCGGCATGGGCCGGCAGGATGCCGGCAATCGCCCGGGCAAGCGTCGACTTGCCGCAGCCGGATTCGCCGATGATGCCGAGATTCCGCCCCTGATCGAGCTTGAGACTGACCGCCTGCACGGCCTTGATCAGCGGCTGTCCATCGCGCGAGCGAGGTCCGTAGCCGACCGTGAGATTGTCGACCTCCAGCAACGGGCGCTTCGTCGCGCTCTCGCCGTCAGGCTCCCGTTGCTGGGCCTTTGGCCTGAACGCGGCCAGCAGCTCCCTGGTGTAGGGGTGCTGGCCCCCCTCGAGGATATCGTTGGTCGCTCCCATTTCTTGGACCGTACCGTCCTTGAGCACGACGATCCTGTCGGCGATCTGGGCAACGACCGCAAGATCGTGCGAGACGTAGACGCCGGCGATGTTGTGCTGCGCCGTGACGGACTTGAAGGCCCGCAGCACCTCGACCTGCGTCGTGACATCGAGCGCCGTGGTGGGCTCATCGAAGATGACCACCTTCGGCTGGCCGATCAGGGCCATCGCGGCGGCAAGGCGCTGCAGCTGACCGCCGGAGACCTGGTGCGGGTAGCGGTTGCCGATCGTTTCGGGGTGCGGCAGCGACAGGGCCTTGAAGAGCAAGAGGGCTTTTGCCTGTGCCTCAGTGGCCGACATGAGCCTGTGGATCCGCGCCACCTCGATGACCTGGTCCATGATGGTGAGCGCAGGGTTGAACGCGGCCGCGGCGCTCTGCGGCACATAGGCGACGCCCGTCCCGCGAATGCCGGCGCGTTCCGCTTCCGAAAGCTTCACCATGTCGACGCCGCC
Source organism: Bradyrhizobium huanghuaihaiense (assembly GCF_025200885.1). Lineage (NCBI taxonomy): Bacteria > Pseudomonadati > Pseudomonadota > Alphaproteobacteria > Hyphomicrobiales > Nitrobacteraceae > Bradyrhizobium > Bradyrhizobium huanghuaihaiense. The sequence continues at coordinate 2,869,081 of NZ_CP104172.1, forward strand.
CACCCGCACCTCGCCGCCGGTGATCGCGCAGCCCTGCCGGGCGTAGCCCATCAGCGTCATGGCAATCGTGGTCTTGCCCGAGCCGCTCTCGCCGATGAGGGCGACGATCTCGCCTTCGGCAATGTCGAGGCTGACGCCCTTGATGATCTCGACCCGCCTGCCGGCGTCGGTCGTTGCCTCAACCCTGAGGTTGCGGATCTCGACGAGGTTTCCCGTCATTCGGCGCTCCGGTCGCGGATCCTGCGCGGCAGGTTATCGATCAGAAGGTTGACGCTGATGGTGAGACTTGCGATCGCGAGCGACGGGAAGATCACCGCCGCCGCGCCAAAGGGCAGCCCGCCGATGTTCTCGCGAACCAGTGCGCCCCAGTCCGCGTAGGGCGGTTGCACGCCGAGCCCGAGAAAGGACAGGCCGGAGAGCAGCAGCACGATGAAGACGAAGCGCAGGCCGAGATCGGCGAGCACGGGGCCGAGAATGTTTGGAAGAATCTCGGAGGCGATGAGATAGGGCAGGCGTTCGCCTCTGATACGGGCGACCACCATGAAGTCCATCGTATTGACGTTGACGGCGAGGGCGCGAGCGAAGCGATAGGCGCCGGGCGTATAGATCACCGAGAGCGTCGCAATGAGTGCCGGGATCGACGAGCCGACCGCGGCGACCACGACGAGCCCGAACAGCTTGCTGGGAATAGAGTTGAGCGCATCGAGAAAGCGGCTCAGCATGCTGTCGCACCAACCTCCGGCGACTGCCGCAGTCATGCCGAGCGCGACGCCGCTGAAGCAGGCAATGGAGACGGCCGCAAGCGAGATGCCAAGCGTATAGCGCGCGCCCATCAGGATGCGCGAGAAGATATCCCGGCCGAGATAATCGGAGCCGAACCACAGGTCCCGGCTCATGGGGCCAAAATAGTCGGCGTCGACGATCTCGCCCACGGAATGCGGGATGATCTGCGGAGCGAACAGGGCGACGCCGGTCCAGAGGAGGATGATGCCAAGGGCCGACACGCCCACGAGATTGAAGCGATAGCCCAAGCGCATGCTGAGCCGGCCTGACGAAGTCGGATTCGTCATCGGAGCCTCGGATTGGACACGACCGCAATGATGTCGGCGGCCGTGATCAGTGCCAGATAACCCAGGCAGAAGATCATCGCGCAGGTCTGGATCAGTGGCAGGTCACGGGTCGAAACGGCATCGACCATCAGCTTAGCCACGCCGGGATAGTTGAAGATGGTCTCCACGATGATGACGCCGCCGAGCAGGTACGACAGCGAGAGCGCGACCGCATTGACGATGGGGCCGAGCGCATTGGGCAGGGCATGTCGCAGCACGAGCCGGGGACGCGAGGCGCCCTTGAGCAGCGCCATCTCGACATAGGGTGTGTTCAATGTTTCGACCACGGCGGCGCGTGTCATGCGGATCATCTGCGCGGAAACGCCGAACGTGAGTGTCATGACCGGCATCGCGTAGATCCGCACCAGGTCATGGAACGACTTGACCTCGTTGGTGAGAGAAAGCGCCGGCAGCCATTTGAGGTAGACCGCGAAGAGCAGCACAGCCAACGTTGCGATCATGAACTCCGGCACCGAGATGATGCCGATGGTTCCGACGGTCACGATGCGGTCGTACAGCGTGCCGCGCCACATCGCAGCGGTGATGCCGAGCGTCAGCGCAAGAGGGACTGCGATCGCGGCAGTCAGTCCAGCCAGCTTCATCGTATTGACGAACCGTCCGCTGATCAGAGTAGCGACCGGGGCATTGTTTGCATAAGACTTGCCGAAATCGCCTTGGAAGAGGCCGGCGATCCATCTCAGGAAGCGGATGATGGCGGGATCGTCGAGATGCATGGCCTTGCGCAGGCCCTCGACGGCTTCAGGCGTCGCGGACTGCCCGAGCAGGATGGTGGCAGTGTCGCCGGGCAGGAGCGCGGTCGCAAAGAAGACGGCGAAGGAAACGATTACGAGCGTGATCAAGGCGATGAGTAGCCGCCTCACCACAAGCGACGAAACTTGTCCTCTCACATTCGTTCTCCACGCCCCCCGTCATTTCATTCAGCTCGGGCTCCAATCTCGGGATCCCGAGGCGTGACCTCGCCGTGCGCCGGTCAGGCGGTCAGCCAGACATATTCGGCGAAGGCGTATCCCATCATGCCGCCGAGCGGGTTGGGCTGCAGTCCCTTCAGCTTGGCGGTGATGGCGTCCACGTTGGAGATATAGGCCGGAATGATGGTCCCGGCTTGTTCCGACACCAAGACCTGCATTTCATTGTACATCTCGCGCCGCTTGGCCTGATCGAGCGAGCCGCGGGCCTCGACCAGCATCTTGTCGAATTTCTCCGAGACGAAGCGGCTCTCGTTCCACGCCGCATCCGACTTGTAGAGCAGGGAGAACAGGATGTCGGGTGTCGGACGCGGGTTGATATTGCCGAAATGGATCGGCGCCTTCAGCCAGTAGTTGCTCCAGTAACCATCGGAGGGCACGCGCTTCACATCGAGCTTCATGCCGATCTGGGCGGCGCTTGCTTGGACGATCATGGCCATGTCGATCGACGAACCGGCCGCCTCGGAAGCGATGACCTCGATGGTCTGACCCAGCACGCCGGCCTTCTGGAAATGGAATTTTGCCTTGTCCGGATCGAACGATTTCGGCTTGAGGGCCGCATTGTGGTAGGCGTTGGCGGGCGAGACGGGTTGGTCGTTGCCGACGACGCCGAAGCCGCGCAGAGCCGATTTGACGATCTGCTCGCGGTTGACGAGGTATTTCATGCCCTCCACGAAATCGCTGACGTTGCCGGGCGCCATGTCCATGCGGATGTTCAGGTCGGTGTAGGTGCCCGACGTGGTCGTCGACAGCGCAAGGCCATCCTTGCCGTCGAGGAGGCGCACCGATCGTGGGTTGATCGAGGCGGCGAGATGAATGTCCCCGGACAACAGGGCATTGATCCGCGCGTTTTCGTCCGGAATCGCGAAGAACTCGAATGAATCGACATTCGACCCTCCCTTGAAGTAGTTCGGATTCCGCACGCCGATCGAGCGTTCGCCGGGGGTAAACTGCTTGCACGTGAAGGCGCCGGTGCCGTTGCCCGAGGAGAAGTCGGTGGTGCCGTCGGCCACGATCATGAAGTGATGCATGGACAGGATCGTCGGCAGGTCTGCGTTGGGATTCGCCAGCGTCACCTCGAGGGTGCTCTTGTCGACGGCCTTGAAGCCGGTCATCTGGGACGCGATCGCAGCGACCTTCGATCCGGTCGCCTTGTCCAGATGGCGCTTCAGCGAGAAGATGACGTCGTCGGCGCTCAGCTCCTTGCCGTTGTGGAAGGTGACGCCCTTCTTGAGCTTGATCGTCCAGGTCTTGGCATCGCCGCTCTCGATCGATTCGGCGAGCTCCATCTGGGGCACGCCGGTCTGGTCGAGAAATGTCAGGCGATTGTAGAAGGAGCAGCAGCGAACATAGTCGGTCGAGAGCGAGGCCTTGGCCGGGTCCAGCGTGTCGGCGGTCGAGGAGGACCAGGCCGCGGCTTTCAAGGCGCCGCCTTTCACGGGTGTCGCCGCCACCGCTTCCGACGCGCGGCCGAAGATCGTGCCGGCTGCCGCCATGGCCACGCCATTAGCGAGCATCAGCTTCAGAAGATCGCGGCGCGAAGCCCCGCGCCGAATGGCGTTCTCGATCGTGGCATCGTCTGAACAGGACCAGTTCGTCGTGTCGCTCATGTCAATCCCCTCGCTGGCTAAGGCTACGACCCGTACTGCGGTGAGCGGCAGATTGTTCTGCCGCGCCGTTGTGGTGGATGCCGGCGTGGTCCGTCGTAACGACGGTGCCCTGTCTCCACTCAGAACTGCACTTCTTTCCTGCGATCAAAGTCTCGCAGGATAGTTCGGCGGCTTTGGCCGAAAAACCCGCGAGCCGCGGCACAAAATTGCGAAGATGTCTCTGTTTCCAGTGTTTCGGACCTGCCTCCAGCCCGCTCGTTGTGCGTGCCTATTATTATCGCAGTGCGGCGCGAACTTCGGCATCAGCCAGAGTATCGTCCAGTGTCCTGGCGGTGCGCTCGATGATGGCGTCGATCTCGGACTCGGAGCAGCAGAGCGGCGGGGCGTAACCCAGTACGCCGGTGGGGAAAGCCCGGATGACGAGGCCGTTCTTCCAGGCGCGGTCGAAGATGCGCTTCGCCGGCTCGGCCGCGGCAGGAAGCGGCGTCTTGCGTTGCTTGTCGGTGACGAGTTCGACGGCGGCCAGCATGCCGCGGCCGCGCACGTCTCCAACCAGGGGATGATCCCTGAGCGATTGAAGCCCAGCGATCAGACGCGCACCCGCTCTCGCGCCATTCTCGAGCAGGCCGTTTTCGTAGAGGCGCAACACTTCCAGCGCGACCGCGGCGCTGACTGGATGGGCGGAGTAGGTGTAACCGTGGCCGACGGCGCTGGAGCCTGCGGCATCGGCAATCGCGTCGTAGACGTGATCCGACATGAAGACCGCGCCCATAGGGACGTATCCCGAGGTCAATCCCTTTGCGACCGTCATGAGATCGGGGATGATGTCGTCCTCGCTGCATGCGAACAGCGGCCCGGTTCTGCCGAACCCGGTGATGACCTCGTCTGCGACGAAGAGGATGCCATGCGCCTTGCACCGCGCGCGCATGGCCTTCATCCAGCCCTTTGGTGGTACGAGCACGCCACCTGAGCCCTGGATCGGTTCGGCATAGAACGCGGCGACGCGTTGCGTGCCGCCGATCTCCTCGATCTTCGCGTCGAGCGCGGCGAGCGAGGCTGCGATGATGGCGTCGTCGTCCCCGCCGGCCGGATTGCGATAGGCATAATGCGAGGGAATCCGGTGCTGCCAGCTCAGCGGCACGCCGAATCCGGCATGGAAGGCGGGCAGGGCCGTCAGCCCGGCACCGACGGTTGAAGACCCGTGATAGCCCTGTTCCACCGAGATGAAATGCTCGCGCAGCGGCTCGCGCCGGGCGTGCCAGTAATAGCGGACGAAGCGGACCGTGCTGTCGACGGCGTCCGAACCGCCGAGCGTGAAATAGACATGGTTGAGGTCGCCGGGCGCGCGCTGCGCCAACTCGGCCGCAAGGCGGATCGCGGGCTCCGAGCCAAGGCTGAAATAGCCCGTCGCGTAGGGAAGCTCCCGCATCTGGCTGGCAGCGGCCGCAACGATGCTCTCGTGTCCGTAGCCGGCATTGACGCACCAGAGGCCGGCGAAGCCGTCGATCAGCTGATGTCCGGAAGCATCCGTCACGGTCGCTCCCCTGGCCGACGTGAGAACCTTGACGCCGGCCGCTTCGTGACCCCGGTAGGATGCGACCGGGTGGATGAGGTGAGCCCGGTCGAGCTCGACGAGCGAATTGCTCAGCATCAAAGTCTCCGTCTATCCAAAAGCCTGGCTGGCGAGGGCGAATGTCGTGAATGTCGTGGATGTGGAGGGACTGGACTGAACCGCGACGGGGCGCTGCATGGCGATGCCGTCGCCCACCTGGACCAGCCCGTGCTCGGAGAGCCAGGCGCTCAATTGCGAGGCTTCGGCAGTATCGACGCGAACGAAACGCCCTTCGCTTCGGGCCATGAAGAAGCTGAGCAGGGCTTTTCCGTCATCGACATTCGCTGCAATCACAGGTCCGATCACTTCACCTCTACCGAAGGCACGCGACGCCGCAAATCCGGTGACCCCGCGGCCGCGATCGAGCACGGCCAGTTGGCCAACCTCCGCGAGCGTCCGCAGCAGACATCTGCGGTCGGCGCCGAACGCGCTTCGGTCGAGCTCGATGATGCCGAAGATGTCGTGCGGCCCGGCCGGCCGGACATTGACGGGCGTGGCGACGGGCAAGACCATTCCCTGGTGCTGGGTGATCGTTCCGGTCCTGTGAAAGCCGAGTTTTTGATAGAGCGGCAGGCCCTCGCCGGTCGCAACCAGCCTCAGCGCGCGCAATCCCGCCTGCTCGATGATTGCTTCCATGAGCTGGCGTCCCAATCCGCGGCCGCGGGCGGATTCATCGACGATGACCATGTTGACGGTCGCGACATCCCGTTTGTAGGGCGTCATCAGGATCGTTCCGACAACGGTCGAAGCATCCGTATCCAGGGCGACGACCCCCGCGCTGAGGTCGAGCGCCAGTTGCCAGTCCTCGAGGCGGTGCGGCCATCCGGCTTGGCGCGAAAGACGTAACGCGCCCTCGAGATGGTCGGGGCGAAAGGCCGTGAGCGATATGGTGCTCTGGGTCATTGACTCGTGTTCCTGTCCGGCACCAGTTTCTTATCTCGGCGACGTGCAGATCGTCTGAAGGGCCCGGCGCGAACGATATCTTCCACCGCAGCCGACGAAAAAGCCGCATCTTATGCCGCGTTGACGTTCTATGGTTGCAGCCCTGACATTGCGCGAGCGCACCAGGATAGGATGATGAGCCAGTTTCGCCCGAAATACGTGACCTTCGACTGCTACGGCACGCTGACGAATTTCCAGATGGCGGAAGCGGCGCAGGATCTCTATCGCGCGCACCTTCCTGAAGCGCAAATGACCGCGCTCGTGCGCGATTTCGCGGCATATCGGCTCGACGAGATTCTCGGCGACTGGAAGCCCTATGCCGACGTGATCCATAACGCGCTGGAGCGTGCATGCAAGCGCAACGGCGTCGCCTTCAAGTCCGAGCACGGGCAGATGGTCTATGACCGCGTGCCGAGCTGGGGACCGCATCCCGACGTTCCTGCCGGCCTTGCCAAGGTCGCCAAGGAGATTCCGCTCGTCATTCTCTCCAACGCCATGAATGCGCAGCTTCCGTCCAACGTTGCCAAGCTCGGGGCGCCTTTTCACGCCGCGCTCACCGCCGAACAGGCCCGGTCCTACAAGCCTCGCATGAAGGGCTTCGAATTCATGTTCGACACGCTGGGTTGCGGGCCTGAGGACGTCGCGCACTGCTCCTCGTCCTTCCGCTACGACCTGATGACCGCGCACGACCTCGGCATCAAGAACAAGGTCTGGGTCAATCGGGGGCACGAGCCTGCCAATCCCTATTACGGCTACGTCGAGATCAAGGATATCGGCGGCCTGCCGGGTGTGTTCGGACTCTGAGCCGGCGGGATCTGCGGTGAAATACGTCTCCTATTGGCACGATACCGCACCGCGCTTTTCCGGCGGCGCCGAAGGCCCCGTCGAAGGGCATTATGAGGTCGCGGTGATCGGCGGTGGCTTCACAGGTCTCGGAGCCGCGCGCCAGCTCGCCAAGGCGGGAACGAAGGTTGTCGTGCTCGAGGCGGACCGGGTGATCGGCGGCGCATCGGGCCGGAACGGCGGGCATCTTAACAACGGTCTCGCCCACAGCTATCTCGCCGCCAAGGCGGAATTGGGCAAAGAGCGAGCCGTCGCGCTCTACCACGCGCTCGATGCCTCGATCGACACGCTCGAGGCGCTGATCGCGGAGGAGGGCATTGCATGCGATTTTCGCCGCGCAGGCAAGCTGAAGCTCGCCTCCAAGCCGAAGCATCTCGACGCCATCGCGCGCAATTTCGAAGCGATTCATCGCGAGGTCGATCCGGACACCGCATTGCTGTCTGCGGGGGATCTCGGCGCCGAAATCGGCTCGCCCTTCTTTGGCGCGATGCTCTCGAAGAAGAGCGCGATGATGCATATGGGACGCTATGGCATCGGGCTGGCCGAAGCCGCCAAGCGCCGCGGCGCGATCGTCTTCGAGCAGGCGCCAGTCACCGCGCAGGTGCGCGAGGGATCGCGCCATCGCCTGACCACACCTCGCGGCAGCGTCACCGCCGATCAGGTGCTGCTGGCGACAGGCGCCTACACGACGCCGAATTTCGGCTACTTCCGGCGGCGCCTCGTTGCCGTCGGCAGCTTCATCGTCGCGACCCGTCCGCTGGACGCGGCTGAAATCGCGGCCACCATGCCGGGCAACCGCACGTGCGTCACGTCGATGAATGTCGGCAACTATTTCCGCCTCGCGCCCGACAACCGTCTGATCTTCGGCGGACGGGCGCGCTTCTCGGCGACGTCGGACCAGCGTTCCGACGCAAAGAGCGGGGCCATTCTCGTCGACGGTCTCACGCGAACCTTCCCGCAACTCGCCGGCATCGAGATCGACTATTGCTGGGGTGGGCTTGTCGACATGACCAGCGACCGCTTCCCGCGCGCCGGCTATCAGGACGGGCTGTGGTATGCGATGGGCTATGCAGGTCACGGCGCGCAACTGTCGACCCATCTCGGCATGATCATCGCCGATGCGATGCTCGGACGCGAAGATCGAAATCCGATGAAGGACCTCGACTGGCCCGCGGTGCCCGGTCACTTCGGCAAGCCGTGGTTCCTGCCGCTGGTGGGATTGTACTACAAGATGCTTGATCGCGTGCAGTAGGGCGAAAGGGCTACGCCTTTCGCCCGCTGCCGCCTAGCCCAGCCCACCAATGTGGAAGGCCTTGGTCGCGAGGTATTCCTCGATTCCGATCTGTGCTCCTTCGCGCCCCAGGCCGGATTGCTTGACACCTCCGAAGGGCGCCACCTCGGTCGACACCATGCCGGTGTTGAGGCCGACCATGCCGGCCTCGAGCGCCTCCGCAACGCGCCAGGACCGCTTCAGATCGCGCGTATAGAAATAGGCGGCGAGGCCGAAGGGCGTCGCATTTGCGATGGCGATCGCCTCCTCGTCGGTCTCGAAGCGGAACAGAGGCGCCACGGGACCAAATGTCTCCTCGTGCGCCAGCACCATGTCGGTGGTCGCCCCGGTCAGGACGATCGGCGCGGTGAACTGCGGGCCCTTGGGCAGGCTCGCCGGTTGGGCGGCAATACGGGCGCCCTTCGACAGTGCGTCGGCGACATGGCGATTGATCTTGCTGATCGCCGCTTCGTTGATCATCGGCCCGATCGCCACGCCCGGCTCGAGACCCGATCCCACCTTCATGGACTTGACGCGGGCGACGAGCTTGTCCGCAAAGGCATCATAAACGCCGGCCTGCACGAGGATCCTGTTGGCGCAGACGCAGGTCTGGCCGCCGTTGCGGAATTTCGACATGATTGCACCCTCGACCGCGAGGTCGAGGTCGGCATCGTCGAAGACGATGAAGGGCGCATTTCCGCCGAGCTCGAGGCTGACGCGCTTGATGCTGTCAGCGGCACCGCGCATGAGCAGCGAGCCGACGCGGGTCGAGCCGGTGAACGAAATCTTGCGCACCGTCTCGTTGGCCATGAGCTCGGCACCGATCTCGGTCGGCAGGCCGGTGACGATGTTGATGACACCGGCGGGAATGCCGGCGCGCTCGGCCAGCACGCCGAGAGCCAGCGCCGAATAGGGCGTGAAGTCCGATGGCTTGATCACGACGGTGCATCCCGCCGCGAGGGCGGGCGCCACCTTGCGGGTGATCATCGCGTTCGGGAAATTCCAGGGCGTGATGATCGCACACACGCCCACCGGTTCCTTGAGCACGACGATGCGCCGGTCCGGTGTGGGCGAGGGGATCGTGGTGCCAGCAATCCGCCGGGCTTCCTCTGCGAACCATTTGACGAAGGAGGCGCCGTAGCGAATCTCGCCCTTGGCCTCCTCCAGCGGCTTGCCCTGTTCCAGCGTCAGGATGCGCGCGAGGTCGTCGAGATGCGCGATCATGAGGCCGTGCCAGGCTTCCAGAAGCGCGGCGCGCTCGGCATTGGTCTTCGCGCGCCAGGTCGCGTAAGCCTTCGCGGCCGCTGCAATGGCGGCGCGTGTGTCGTCCCGGCCCATATCCGGCACGGTCCCCAGAACGGTTTGCGTCGCCGGGTCGATCACGTCGATCGTCGCGCGCGAAAGCGCCGCTTGCCATTGGCCGCCGATCAAGCCCTGCTGGCGGAAGAGTTGCTGGTCGCTCAGGTTCTGCATCTGTTGTGCCTTGTCGTTTCAGGAGAGACGGGAGAGTACGGCTGCGCTGATCGCTTCGCTGCGCTCCTCGGGATCGACGCTCAGGCTCATGACACCGTGACGTAGATCTTGCGGACGGTCTCGATGGTCTTCCAAACGCCGATAAAGCCGGGCTTCATGACGAAGCTGTCGCCGGCCTTGAACGTGATCGGCTCGCCGCCATCCGGCGTGATCTCGATCCTGCCGGCGAGGATGTGACAGAATTCGAAGGTCTCGCCCTTGATGGAGCGCGTCTCGCCCGGCGTCGCTTCCCACACGCCGGTATGCACCAGCTCACCCTTGGCCTCGTCCTGCGCCCAGGTCTTGAAGTGCGGCGCGCCGGCAATGAGCCGCTCCGGGATTGGGCCGGATTCCTCCGGGGCGAACGTCGGGTTGGGATCAATCCGTTTCAGCAGCAAGTTGGGCTCCTCTCAGTAACCACAAGTCCGATCCAGCAGCCCGACGAGGTCGAGCCGCCTCATATCGCTTGATGTTGTCGATGACCGCGCGAGTGGCGCTGTCCGCCGGGGTTTTGGACACGCAGGGCATGGCGGGGTCACCCGATCGCACTATGCTATCGGAGCGGTGTTCCATCCGGTGCCGAAGGCAAGCGCGATTTGGTGGATTGTTTCGCCAGATGGCTGTTCTGAAACGTAATCTGCGGCGAGGTTCGGTTTATGCTGAGCGCCACAGCGGCCCTGGAGCGAGCTCGGAACACACTACCGCGACCAAGGTCAGGCCGATCAGGGGGAGACATGAAGTCCCGCACGACCCGTTCGCTGACGATCGACGCATTCGATGCGCGTGCGGTTGACATCGACACGGTCGAGCTCGATCAGCTTTACACCCTCTCGATCGGCGTCGGCTGGCCGCACCGCCCGGAGGACTGGCAGTTTCTGCGCGACACCGGCCACGGCATCGTCGTTCATGATGAAATCGGGCGGGTGCTGGGATCGGCGATGTGGTTTCCCCACGGGGCGGATTTTGCCACCGTCGGCATGGTCATCACCTCGCCCCGTCTTCAGGCGCTTGGCACAGCCCAATGGCTCATGAAGCGCATTCTGTCCGCCGCCAAGGGACGTAATCTCCGCCTCAATGCCACGCGTGCAGCGCGCAAGCTTTATCTCTCGCTCGGCTTTCGTCGCGAACGAACGGTGTTCCAGCGGCAAGCCGAGGCGCAGCAGTTCGGTGAGGTGCCTAGCCCTTCCAAAGGGGCCGAGCTGCGGGAGCTGGATCGGAAGGACCTGCCGGCCATCGCTCAACTGGATGCGCAGGCGTTTGGCGCCTCGCGCCTCGATTTGCTTGCGGCGCTGCTCGGACAATCTGCCGGGATTGGACTCTATCGGCTTGGTCGTCTCGAAGCGTTCGCATTGTGCCGCCCGTTTGGGCGAGGGCACGTCGTGGGGCCCGTCGTCGCGTCGAGCGACGAGGATGCGATCCTGGTCGTCGCGCCGCATGTCGCGGTGCACGAAGGACAGTTTCTGAGGATCGACACGCATCTGGCTGACGGGGAGTTCTGCTCCTTCCTGGCACGGTGTGGCCTCGTCTTTTTCGACACCGTCACGACGATGTCGCTGGGCGGAGAGTTTCGTGATCCGAACGATCGCTCCGGAGACACACCTGTGACCTACGCGCTCGCAAGCCAGGCGCTTGGCTAAATCGAATTGGCCGACGCGCCGCAGCCGGCGTCAAGCTAACCATTGCCGCGCCCGTACCTTTCAGCACGCGATGACGGACGGTCCGCCAATTCAGGTCTTTAGACCGCCAGGGATCTGGCGTTTGCGACCCGAGACAATCCACCTTCTAGAGCCGCTCGACTTGCTTGATGGGTTTGGAACGCGGGCAGGCGCCTGCGGTTCCTATCCTCAGGCACGAGAGGGAGGGTCGACATGGCCGACGAACGCTTTGCTTATCTGCTGGGCCAGGCCGCCATGGACGTATGGGGTGATATGCCGCGCGACGTCCAGGAGGCGCTGTTCGAGACGGCGATGAAGGGGCATGCCTCGGAGCGGGAAGCGCTTGCGCGGCTGCTGCACGATCGTCATCCGCGCACGGTACATCCAGCCAAACCTGTTTGAACGGGGGACGAACAACGTCTCGCTGATCGAAGCGTTTTGCGAGTGTTGACCATGGAGCCGATGGAAGCCGAATCCGTCACCGAGCTTCCGCGCGGGGCGCAATGGCAATACGAGCCGAAATGGGACGGCTTCCGTTGCCTGCTCATTCGCGACGGCCGAGGCGTTCGCATGCGGTCGAAAGGCGGCCGCGACCTCGTCCGCTATTTTCCGGAGATCGCTTCCGCCGCATCGGCCATAACTGCGGGCTCCTTCATGCTCGACGGAGAGCTGATCATCCAGCTTGAGGAGGGCTACTCGTTCGACGCCTTGCTTCAGCGCCTCCATCCGGCAGCCAGCCGGGTGAAGCGTCTTGCCCGGGAAACGCCAGCACACTTCATCGCCTTCGACCTGCTGCGGTCGGCGGAGGTGGATGTCGGAGCGCTGCCGCTGGCAAAACGACGGCTTGCGCTTGAAAAATTCGCGCGGCGCTACTTCCGGGGCAACGAGGTATTCGAGCTTTCGCCGGCGAACCGCGATTTTGCCGAGGCGAAGCGGTGGCTCCAGCATGTCGAGGATGGCCACGACGGCGTCGTCGCAAAGCGGCTGGACCTTGCCTACCGCAGCGGCACGCGGGACGGGATGCAGAAGATCAAGCTGCTGCGATCGGCCGATTGCGTGGTCGGCGGCTTCAGATATGGCGAGAAGAAGCAGGGCAAACGGAAGGTGCTCGGCTCGTTGCTGCTTGGCCTGTACGACGACGCCGGCCGCCTGCATCACGTCGGCTTCACTTCGGCGATCAAGGCGTCCGACAGAGTGGGCCTCACCGAGAAATTCGAGAAGATCGTCAGCAAGAGCAGCTTTACCGGCAAGGCTCCGGGCGGGCCCAGCCGATGGTCGACCAGGCGATCTGCCGAGTGGCAGCCGGTGCGGCCGGTTCACGTCGTCGAGGTCTGCTACGACCATGTGTCCGGCGGCCGGTTTCGCCACGGCACGAAGATCCTGCGTTGGCGCCCGGACAAGAAGCCTTCGCAATGCCGCATGGACCAGCTTCGCCAGAAATCAGCGAAGCGAACGAAGACACAAGCCGCGAAGCCGGATGAGCGATAGCGACGCGCGTCCGCGCCTGGAACGTGGGGTGCGGGACGACGTTGAGATCGCATCGCAAGATGGCGGAACCCGGCTCCGCCAAGCACTAGCCGGTGAAAGCGAGGAAGGAGATTGTCATGTTTCAGAAGTCAATGTTGGTGGGCGCTCTGCTCGCGCTCAGTTCGACCATCGCGCTCGGCGGTCCGTGCAATACGGCCAGCCGCGATGCCGGCTCCGGGCCGGTGACAACCGGGAAAGCCGGTGAAACGACGGGAGTTGCTTCATCGAATGCCAAGGAGCATCCGCCGACCTCGGCCATGAACAAAGCGACCGAGGGGACCGCGGCCTCGTCGCAGGATGCCCAGCGTCAGATGCAGAGCCAGCCGACGGCTGCCGAGCAATCGACCAAGTCCACTGCGGCCGATGCCAGCAAGTCGACCGCTGCCGACGAGGGCTGCTGACTGCGGTCGCCTGTCGTTGTGTTCTGACGAACGAGGGCGCCCCGTTACCGGGACGCCCTTTTTTGCGATCGTCCTTCAATTCGCACTAAGGCATGGATTGCGGCGTCTCTGCCGGGCGGCTCGACCAGCGGTTCGAATGCATCATCCAGGCAGAAAGTGGCCGGCCGTCCCTGTGCCGTCCGCCTGCCGCGGCGCCAGCCCAGGCGGCAACGGCTCCAAACAGCAGCGCAGCAGCGGCCGAAAAAGCCAGGATGATGCTCGCCGCGCGCGCCCTGGAAATGGTTTGCTTGGCATTCGCAATCGTCGCATCGACCCGCTTCTCCGAATCCGGCCCGGTCAGGCCGGTCAGCGCGGTGACCTGCTGGACGAGGTAAGCACGATCGTCGGTCGCAACGCCGCTGTGGCTGGACGACGTCATCAGGATGCGTGCGGCTTCGGCTCGTTCGGCGCTCAGATCGACGTTCGGCGGCCGACGCGGCGCGCGGAACAGGCGATCGAGCTCGAAACTGAGAACCGATGGTTCGGAAGCCGAAGACGTCTGCATAGACGAGGACGGCTTGCTGGCCGCCCATGCAACCAAGGCGGTCAGGACGGCGCCGATCACGACGGCAAGCGCCCAGGAGGCAACGCCATGCATCCCGTCGCGAGTTGCGACGTCCTCGTTGACGGACGCATAGGGCGATCGGATGCGCCCGGCAAAATAGCCGCCGCAACCGAAGCTGATGAGGGCCTGAAAGATCAGATAAACGCCCGAGAGCAGCCAAAGCGCAAACGAGGTGTCCCGCCAGGTCGGAGCCGCCGAGGCGACGCCAAGCCCGAGGGCGGCGGCAAACGAGATCAGGATCAGCGAAAGCGCCGATGCTGCCAGGGCGCCGGCGATGACAGGCGTCCATTGCAGACTCCACGGTTGCAATCGGCCTTGCTCGCGCACCGTCGCGTCTTCGGCTCTCACCAGCGTTTCCATGATGATCACCGCAAGCCGAACAGAGACAGGATGAACATGATGATAACGATCAACCCAACGAGATAAATGATCCCATCCATGTGAAGTCCTCCGAATTGTGCGGTACCAATTCAGTGTTGACGTGAGGGTTCCTAATCAGGCCGGTGGATGATCCGGGAAGACCGTCCGCACGACATCCACGTCGCGGTAGGCTCGCTTCATGGAGCGGTCAGTGGTACGTACTTTTCACCGGGAAGGCGGCCGGTTTTGCTGTCCTACACCCAAGGCTGTACGATCGGCGCAAGGAGCGCCGCGGAATGACAGCTTGATCGGTCCACATTCGCGCCAATCGGCGCGGCCGTTCAATCGTCGCGCCCGTGCACCTGCGCCGGCGGTGCCGTCGCCTCAATCGCGGTAAAGGTCTTCTGAATCCGGTAGGCGTGCTTTGCCTGCGCAGGAACAAGCCAGGAATCGCCGGATTTCAGATTGATCGTTTGGCCTTCAAGCGTGAGTTCGGCCTGCCCCGCAATGACGTAGCCAACGGTCTCGTATTCTCGCTGCGTCGTCGCGCCCTGTTGCGGCGCCTCGTTCTGCCACAAGCGCATTGAAACGTGCTTTCCGGAGACCAAGTACGTTTGTCCCATGTCCCCGACCGGGGAGTGGCTGGCGGAAACCTTCTTGATCGTGGTGTCACCCATGCTGACCTCCGACGTCGTTCTGTCCGGTTAAGAAGCCTGGCTCCTGCTTGTTCCTCGCAGATGCGTCTTGGAACCAGCGTTCTGGTTTCAGGTTTCTTGGGCAGGCCTGCAGTGGCCGGAAACTAGTCTGCGCGTCGCACCGCACCTCCTGGCGCGGGCGCTGCAAGCGGACCGGTCGGGCTCGTGAGTACGGGTGACGCAGGCGAACGGTGGAAGATAATGAGGGATGGCAAGTCGGAGGTCGCGGAGATTCGCGACGCCGTTCATCTCTGCATCGACATGCAGAACATCTTTGCGCCCGGCGGTCTCTGGGAGACGCCGTGGATGGAGCGAGTCCTGCCAACGATCGTTACGATCGTGTCGCGCTACGAGGTGAGAACCGTGTTTTCGCGCTTCATCACGCCGCAACACCCGGAGGACCGTCCCGGGCAGTGGCGTAGCTATTTCCAGCGTTGGGAGCAGGCCACCCGCAACCATCTCCCGGCATCGGCGCTTGACCTCGTGCCGGCCTTGGCGCGCCACGTTCCGCCGGCTCGCGTCATCGACAAGCCGGCCTATTCGGCGTTCAGCAATCCGGCGCTGGCGACCTCCTTGATCGAAAAAGCAATCGGGACGGTGGTCGTCACTGGCGCGGAAACCGACGTTTGCGTCCTGTCGACGGTCTTGAGCGCGGTCGATCTCGGCTTCAGGGTGGTGATCGTGGAGGACGCTCTGTGCAGTTCATCCGACGTCGGCCATGACGCGCTCATGACGATGTATCGCACGCGCTTCCATGGTCAGGTCGATCTGGTGACCGCCGAGGAGCTCGCGGAATTCTGGCGCGAATAGCAATGGAGTCCTGCGCGCGGCCTATAGCAGCGACCGAAGCTTCAGGGCATCGCTCGGTGCCGCGCTTTTCTGGTCGTTGTCGAAATAGACATAGACGTCGCAGCCCTGGCGCTTCCATGACTTGATGCGCTTGGCCCATTCGGCAAGCACCGGCCGACGGTAGTGGCCGTAATAGCGTCCGCTCGGCCCGTGCCCACGTACGTAGACGAAATCCGCTGTCCGTCGCCACGGCGCCGGTGCGTCGTGATGGTCCGACAGGCAAAGCGAGATGTTCTCGTCGGCCAGCATTCGCAGGATGCGAGGCTGATACCAGCTCGGATGACGAAACTCGAAACTGTAGCGGCGCTTGGTGGACAGCAGCTTGAAGAAAGAGGCAAGGCGGTCGGCGTTTGCTTCGAACTGAGGCGGAAGTTGAAACAGGATCGGCCCCGCCGCGGGACCGAGCAAGGAGATACGATCCTCCAGCAGCGCTAGGCTGTTCCTGGAGTTGTCGGACAGCCGTTTCCAGTGCGTGATGAACTTGGAGGCTTTCCACGCGAATACGAAATCTCCGTCGACCTGAGACCGCCAGGTCCTGACGGCTTCTGGCGTCGGCGTGCGATAGAAGACGCCGTTGAGCTCGGTCGTGTGGAATTGACCGGCGTAATAGCTGAGTTGCTGCTTCAGGGGTAAATCGCTCGGAAAGAATGGGCCTCGCCACGAGGCGTAGTGCCAGCCCGAAGTTCCGATATGTACGCGAGCCATCTGTCGCCACGCTCCCTCGTCGGCAAACGTCCCGGCGCCGGATATGTTGCGTCCAAGGGGCGCTTTTCGTTTCGGCCCTCGCCTTAGGAACCGCATGCGGCACTCTCCGGTTGATCGGATCGCACCGATATCCACAGGAGTCAGCATGACGGATCCGGACATTCGCAAGGGGATGCCGCCCGTCAAACTGTCGCGCGAGGAGTTTGAACGCCGCTACAGGGACCAGTTCGTTGATCCCTCGTTTGCGCCCCTGCAGCATGAGCTGGATGCTGTGATCGGAGCGGCCTGGGATGCCTACAGTCATTCGCGCAAAGCCCCGGTGACCCGAAAGGCAGGACCAGGCTTCTCCGATCCGGATTACGAGCTCGCGGTCGACTGGCTGAATGCCCGGTCCGCGGTCCTCGAGGCCCAGCGGCGGCATGATGACGCCCGTGCGCCTGCCCGCGTCCTCATCATCAACGGGTCAGCGCGCAGCGAGCACACCTGTCCTGGCGAGATGTCCAAGACCTGGCGCATGGTCAAGATGGCCGAGCCGGTCTTGATCGAGATGGGCTTTGCCGTGGACATCCTTGATCTCTCCCGCCTGACCTCGGAGTTGGGCAAGAACATCCATCCCTGCAAAGCCTGCGTGTCCACCGCCATGCCGCTCTGCCACTGGCCGTGCAGCTGCTATCCGAACTACGCGCTGGGCCAGACCAGCGACTGGATGAACGAGATCTATCCGCTCTGGGTTGCCGCCCACGGCATCCTGATCGTGACGCCCGTGAACTGGTACCATGTCCCGGCCGGACTCAAGGCGATGATGGACCGGCTCGTGTGCGCCGATGGAGGAAATCCCGATCCGACCTCGACGCACGGCAAGAAGGTGGATGAGGCCAAGGCGATCGAGCTGAAAGGCTGGCCCTATCCGCGTCATCTCGCCGGCCGCCATTTCGGCCTCGTGGTTCACGGCGACAGTGTCGGCACCGAGGGCGTGCGCAGAACCCTGTCTGACTGGCTGACGGACATGCACCTGATCTCGGCCGGTCGCTTCGGCGAGCTCGACGGCTACGTCGGTCATATGGAGACATATGCCACCTCGCATCGGGAGCTGGACGAAGACCGCGAATTTCAGCAGGAAGTGCTGAACGTGGCACGCGCGCTGGGAAATGCGATCCGGCTTGCGAGGGACGGCCGGTTGGATGAACCGGGTGCAGGATTGGAAGAGCCTAACCCGAAGTGACGCGAGGGCGTTCGGCGCAACCTCTGTTCAATCGAGCGCGGAAATCACCCCGTCGATGAGATTGCACGCCAGCAGATGGTCGCTCGTGGGCGCGGCGGTACGCTGGATCTCGATCAAGGATGCGTCGATGCGCCTGATCCGTTCGCGCATGTCGCGGGCGAGCTGCACGGCGACGTCCTCCTCGATCGCCTGAAAACGGACGCGTTCGCCGGGGCGGAGCTGAGCAAGCCGCGGCAGGTCCGCCGAGATCACGGTTGCGATCTTTGGATATCCTCCGGTGGTCTGGCGATCGGCGAGCAGGATGATCGGCTGGCCATTTCCGGGAATCTGGATGCTGCCGAACACCGTGCCGTCGGAGACGATACCCACTGCGCCCGCATGCTGAACCCGCGGCCCTTCGAGCCGGCATCCCATGCGATCGGACAGCGCCGTGACGGTGTAGTCGGAGGCGAAGAACGTCGCGATGCCTTCCGCGCTGAAGGCATCGTCCTGCGGGCCGAGGAGGACGCGAACTGGGCCTTGCGCGCGGCGGCGGTGCGCCGGGGGCACCATCAGATGTGGCCGCGCCGGCAGTCCGGGAGCTGCCAGCGGCAATCGATCGCCCGCACGCAGCGGACCACCGTCGACCCCGCCGAGCTGGCTGCGCGAATGCGTCGAGACGCTGCCGAGCATCGGCGCGACCTGAAATCCGCCGGAGACGGCGAGGACGGCGCGTGCGCCATCCCGCGCGGTTCCGATCGAGAGGCGCTGGCCCGCCTTCAGATCGAGTGTTTCGTGCGACGAAACCGGCCGGCCGTCGATCGCGATAGCGAAGTCCGCGCCTGCAAGCGCGAAGCGGATATCGGCGCCGGCGCAGGTGAGCGTGGGTCCCGCGAGGGTGATTTCGAGGGCGGCCGTTTCAAGCTTGTTGCCGACCAATGCGTTGGCGGTTGCCAGCGCAATCGGATCCATCACGCCCGACGCCGAGATGCCAAAGCGCTGGAAGCCGCGGCGGCCAAGATCCTGGAGGGTCGTAGCAAGACCGGGCTCGATGATTTCGAGATCGACAGACATTGCGCCGCTCAGACCTGCAACTCTTCTCTCTCGGCGACGATCGCGCCTGCTTCGGCCGCGCGCTCCAGCGCGGCAAATTCGGTGGCAGCGATG
Organism: Bradyrhizobium huanghuaihaiense; assembly: GCF_025200885.1. NCBI lineage: Bacteria > Pseudomonadati > Pseudomonadota > Alphaproteobacteria > Hyphomicrobiales > Nitrobacteraceae > Bradyrhizobium > Bradyrhizobium huanghuaihaiense. Next base: position 2,888,129 of record NZ_CP104172.1, read on the forward strand.
GGATGAAATCGCAGCAGGTCGCCGGCGCGGAACAGGAAGGGTTCGTGCGTGCGTCGCGGGTCATAGGAGCGCACCGGCGTGCGCCCAAGCATGTGCCAGCCGCTCGGCGCGGCGAGTGGCGGCGCAACCGCGGCCTGCTGGCCTCCGACGGAGACGCTGCATGGGGGCGTCACGAGCCGGGGTTCCGGGCGCCGGTCGACGTGAAGCGCGGGATCGAGCCCGCCGAGATAGGCAAATCCCGGCATGAAGCCGATCATGTAGACGCGGTATTCGGCTGCGCTGTGCCGCGCCACGATCTCGTCCGTGGTGGTGTCGAGCCGCTGTGCGAGCCAGTCGAGATCCATGCCGTTGTCGCCGCCATAGGCGACGGGAACGGTCCAGCGGCGGCGGACCTGTCCCTTCGGGGCGACCGGCGGCCACAGCGCCATGATCTCTGCTTCGATGTCGCGCCGTGACAGCATGACCGGATCGAAGCAGACCAGTAGCGTGCGGTAGGTCGGCACGATCTCGACGATGCCGGGCAGCGCACGCTCGGTCAGCGCACGGTCGAGATCGACGACCCGCGCATTGACATCGGCGTCGATGCCGTCGCCGACCTCGACCGTCAGTGCGGTATCGCCCGATCGGCGGAAGCGCGGCACCGCGTAGAGTGCATCATTGGCCTTGCTCATTGAGGCCCTGTGAGGTCGTTGGACGTAGACATGTTCCTCGAAAAACGTCACCGCCCCATGCAAGGGGCGGGCCGAATTTGTCGTGACGCACACCGCGTATCACGGGTATATCCAATCTGCACGCCAAATGAGGACGACGATGACTCTGATCGATATGAACTGCGACATGGGCGAAGGTTTCGGCGTCTATACCCTCGGCGATGACGCCGAAATGCTGCGGACCGTCACCTCCGCCAACATCGCCTGCGGCTTTCATGCCGGCGATCCGCTCGTCATGCATCGCACCTTGAGCGAGGCGAAGGCCAACGGCGTGCAGGCCGGTGCGCATCCCGGCTTCCTCGATCTCTGGGGGTTTGGCCGCAGGCCCATCCAGGGCGAACGCCCCGCCGACATCGAGAAGATCGTGCTCTACCAGGTGGGCGCGCTGATGGCGCTGGCGTCCGACGCCGGTCACCCCGTCCGCCACGTCAAGACCCACGGTGCGCTCGGCAACATCGCCGCGGAGGATCGCGACCTCGCCGAAGCCGTGGCGCGTGCGATCCGCACCATCGACCGCAACCTGATCTTCGTGGTGATGCCCGGCCAGGAGACGGAACGGGCCGGCGAGAAATTCGGCCTGCCGCTGGTGCGCGAGATCTATGCCGATCGCGCCTATGCCGACAATGGCAATCTGGTGTCGCGCCGCCTCGCCGGATCCGTCATTCACGATGCCGAGGTCGCGTCCGAACGGGTCATTCGCATGATCGAGGATCGCGCGATCACGTCCCTGTCGGGAGCGCAGCTGCCGACCCGCATCGACAGCGTCTGTGTCCACGGTGATACGCCGGGTGCGGTCGCGATGGCGCAGCGCCTGAAGGCACGCCTTGCCGCAGCCGCAGTGACGCTGGCGCCAATGGCTGAGGTCATTGGCGCCTGAGCCGCACTTCGTCTGGTCTCCGCCCGGGGACGGGCCTAGACGTGGATCGCGTGGCCGAGTGCCTTGAAGGCGGCTTCCTGGATTGCTTCGCCCAGCGTGGGATGCGCGTGGATCGTGCCGGCGATGTCCTGCAAGACCGCGCCCATCTCGATCGCCAGGCCAAACGCGGCAGAAAGCTCCGACACGCCCTGTCCAACGGCCTGGATACCGAGGACGCGTTGATTGTCGGCCCTGGCGACGACGCGCACAAAGCCAGGCTCGCCATGGCGCGTCATCGCGCGGCCGTTGGCTGCAAAGGGAAATTGCCCAAGCTTGATGTCGGTGCCTGCTCGGCGAGCCTCTTCCGGCGACAAGCCCGCGGAGACGATCTCGGGATCGGTGAAGCAGATCGCCGGGATGCACTGCTTGTCCCATGCGCGCGGCATGCCGGCGGCGATTTCCGCCACCATCTCGCCCTGCGCCATGGCGCGATGGGCCAGCATCGGCTCTCCCGTGACATCGCCGATCGCATAGATGCCGCGCATCGAGGTCTCGCAATGCTGGCCGATGCGGATGAAGCGGCCGTCCATGTCGAGCACGAGTTGCTCCAGTCCCAACGTTGCGGTAACCGGCGCGCGGCCGACCGTGACGAGAATCTTGTCAGCCGAGAGGCTGCGCTCGCGACCGTCGGCCGTCTCGATGCGCAATCCGTCGCCTTGGGCGGTCAGGCCGAGCGCCCGGGCGCCGGTCAGCACCTCGACGCCGAGCGCGCTCAGGCGTCTTGTGATCGGAGCGGTCAATTCGGCATCGTAGAGCGGCAGGATGTTGTCCTGCGCCTCCACCACGGACACCTTGCTCCCCAGCTTGGCGAAGGCGGTCCCAAGCTCGAGTCCGATATAGCCGCCGCCGACGACCACAAGGGACTTTGGCACTTCTGCGAGCGAGAGGGCGCCGGTCGAGGAGATCACCCTGCCGCCGAACGGCAGGGACGGTAACTCGACGGGCGCCGAGCCGGTCGCGATCACAACCGTCTCCGCCTTGATCGTCTTCGGACCGGTCTCGGTCTCGACAATGATCGTCTTGCCGTCGCGGAAGCGCGCATGGCCCTGAACGATCTTGACCTTGGCCTTGCGGAGCAGCGCGGCGACGCCGTTGTTCAGCCGCTGGACGATACCGTCCTTCCAGGCGATCGCCTGCCTGAAGTCCAGCGCAGGATTTGCCGCCGTCAGGCCGAACGGCGTCTTGCCACTCGCCGCCTCGGTCAGCTTCTCGAATTCCTCGGCGACGTGAATCATCGCCTTCGAGGGAATGCAGCCGACGTTCAGGCAGCTTCCGCCCAGCTTGCCGCGTTCGACGAGAACGGTGTCGAGGCCGAGCTGGCCGGCGCGGATCGCGCAGACATAGCCGCCGGGGCCGCCACCGATAACGACGAGCTGACAGGTGATCTCGGTCATTGCTTCTTCCGCCTCAGGGGTCGACGAAGATCGTCGCCGGATTCTCCAGCAGCTCCTTGAGCCTCTGCACGAAGACGGCCGCGTCCCATCCGTCGATGACGCGGTGATCGAAGCTGGAGGAGAGGTTCATCATCTTGCATGGCACGAACTGCGTGCCGTCCCAGACCGGACGCACCGCGATCTTGTTGACGCCGACAATGGCGACCTCCGGATGGTTGATCACGGGCGTGGTCGCAAGGCCGCCGAGTGCGCCGAGCGAGGTGATGGTGATGGTCGAGCCGGTCAGTTCCTCGCGCGTCGCGGTGCCATCGCGGGCGCGTTGCGCGAGACGGTTCAGCTCGATGCTGCAGTCCCGCAAGTCGCGCGCCTCCACATGCTTCACCACGGGCACGACGAGGCCCGACGGAGTCTGCGTCGCGATGCCGATATGGATGCCGGCATGCTGATGCACGATGCCGGCCTCGTCGTCATAGAGCGCGTTGAGTGCGGGCTGCTCGGCAAGCGCCTTGGCCATGGCGCGCATCAGGAACGGCAGCAGCGTCAGCTTGGGATGCTCCGGCGCGGGCTTCTTGTTCAGCGACGCGCGAAAATCCTCCAGCGGCGAGACGTTGACTTCCTCGATGATGGTGATGTGCGGGATGCGCGACTTCGACAGCGCCATCTTCTCGGCAATGCGGCGGCGCAGGCCTACCACCTTGACGTCGGTGACGGCGGTCTTCGGGCTCATGCCGCGACCGTGGAGCGGTGCCGGACCGCGCGATAGGAAGGCGTCGATGTCCTCATGGGTGATGCGTCCGGCGGGGCCGGTGCCGTGGACCTGACGCAGGTCGATGCCGGCTTCGCGCGCCTTGAGGCGTATCGCGGGCGAGGCCAGCGGCTTTTCGCCCGGCGCGCGGCGCGCCGCAGATGTGATCGCCGGCCGGGCCTCGATCGCCGCGGAGTGAACGCGGGCAGCGGGCGCCGGCCGAGCGTCCGGGGCTTCGGCTTTCGTCACGGCCGATGGCACTGCTACGTCTTTCGTCGGCGCCTCGCCCGCCGGCTCCGAGGCGTCGTCGCCGGGTACCTTGAGCTTCACGAGCGTCGAGCCGATCGCGACCGCTTCACCGATCTGGGCGCCGACCCAGCTGACCTCGCCTGCGAGCGGCGATGGAATTTCGACCGAAGCCTTGTCGGTCATCACGGTGGCAAGCAGGTCGTCCTCGCGGACGAGATCGCCCACCTTGACGTGCCATTCGACCAGTTCGGCTTCGGCAATGCCTTCCCCGATATCCGGAAGCTTGACGCTGCGCTCGCCCATCAGCGTGCCTCCACGATCTCGCGCAACGCCTGCCCGAGTCTGACAGGGCCGGGGAAATAGTCCCATTCCTGCGCATGCGGGTAGGGCGTGTCCCAGCCGGTGACGCGCATCACCGGCGCTTCGAGATGATAGAAACAGTGCTCCTGCACCAGCGCCGTCAGTTCCGCGCCGAAGCCGGAGGTCAGGGTTGCTTCGTGCAGCACGATGCAGCGGCCGGTCTTGGCGACGGAAGCCGCGATCGTCTCGAGATCGAGCGGAAGCAGGGTGCGCAAGTCAATCACCTCGGCATCGACACCCGTCTCCTCGACGGCCGCGAGGGCGACGTGAACCATGGTTCCGTAGGCAAGGATGGTGACAGCCTCGCCGGCGCGTCGCGTCACGGCCTTGCCGAGGGGCGTGGTGTAATGTCCCTCCGGCACTTCGGAGAGCTCGTGCCTGGCCCATGCGGTGACCGGTCGATCGTGATGACCGTCGAACGGGCCGTTGTAGAGCCGCTTCGGCTCCAGGAAGATGACGGGGTCCGGATCCTCGATGGCCGAGATCAGGAGGCCTTTCGCATCATAGGGATTGGACGGCACCACGGTCTTCAGTCCCGCGACATGCGTGAACAGCGCCTCGGGGCTCTGGCTGTGGGTCTGCCCACCGAAAATGCCACCGCCGGTCGGCATGCGGATGACCAGGGGGCAGGTGAAGTCGCCGGCCGAACGATAGCGCAGGCGCGCTGCCTCCGAGACGATCTGGTCGTAAGCCGGATACATGTAGTCGGCGAACTGAAGCTCGACGCAGGGGCGCAGGCCATAGGCGGCCATGCCGATCGCGGTGCCGACGATGCCGCATTCGCTGATCGGCGCATCGAAACAGCGCGAGACGCCGTATTTCTGCTGCAGGCCCTGCGTGCAGCGGAACACGCCGCCGAAAAAGCCGACGTCCTCGCCATAGACCACGACGTCGTCGTTGCGAGCCATCGAGACGTCGAGCGCCGAGCGGATTGCCTCGATCATCGTCATGCGCGGCATGGCTCAGACCCCGATCTGCTGGCGCTGGCGGCGCAGATGCGGCGGCAGCTCGGCATAGACGTCCTCGAAGATGTCGCGCGCCGAGGGTTTGCCGCCGGAATGCAGGGTGCCGAAGGCCTCGGCCTCCTTCTGCGCGGCGATGACGGTGGCAAGAATCTCGGCCTCGGTCTGCTTGTGGCGCTCCTCCGACCAGGCGCCGGCTGCGATGAGATGCTGCTTGAGCCTGATCACGGGATCGCCCAGCGGCCACTCCTCGGATTCGTGCTTCGGCCGGTAGGCGGAAGGATCATCCGACGTCGAATGCGCGCCGGCGCGGTAAGTGACGTATTCGATCAGTGTTGGCCCGAGGTTGAGCCGCGCCCGCTCGATCGCCCATTTTGCGACGGCATAGGTCGCGAGATAGTCGTTGCCGTCAACCCTGAGCGCGGGGATGCCGAAGCCGAGGCCGCGCGCTGCGAAGGTGCCCGAGCCGCCGCGCGCGATGCCCTGGAAGGTCGAGATGGCCCACTGATTGTTGACCACGTTGAGGACGACCGGCGCCTTGTAGGTCGAGGCGAAGACAAGCGCCGCATGGAAATCCGACTCCGCCGTCGAGCCGTCGCCGATCCAGGCGGCGGCAATGCGGTTGTCGCGCTTGATCGCCGACGCCATGGCCCAGCCGACCGCCTGGACGAACTGCGTGGCGAGGTTGCCCGAAATCGAAAAGAAGCCGTGCTTTTTCGAAGAGTACATCACGGGCAATTGCCGGCCCTTCAGCGGATCATGCTCGTTGGAATAGATCTGGCACATCATGTCGACGAGCGGGTAGTCATGCGCGATCAGCAGGCCGGCCTGACGGTAGGTCGGGAAGTTCATGTCGTCGGGGCCGAGCGCGATGCGGAAGGCGCAGCTCACCGCTTCCTCGCCGGTGTGCTGCATGTAGAAAGACGTCTTCCCCTGTCGTTGCGCCATCTGCATGCGCGCGTCGAACGTCCGCAGGGTCATCATGTGGCGCAGGCCGGCGACCAGCTCGTCCTGGGAGAGGTCCGGCACCCATGGCCCGATTGCCCGGCCCTCGTGATTGAGCACGCGGATGATCGAGTAGGCGAGGTCACGAATCTCCTCAGGGAGCACGTCGACCGGTGGACGCCGGACCGAGCCTGCCTTCGGAATCGAGACGCCGGAGAAATCCGGCTTGCCTCCCGGTCGGCTTGCAGGCTCCGGAACGTGAAAATGAAGGAGCGTGGGGCTGGTCATGGGAGCATCCGCTCGTCTGCGGGGTGTGACGCGGCAACACCCGGTTGATCGGACTGTTCGCGCGAAAGCTCCGCGATGCGAAGGTCCGTGATCGCCGGATGCCGTGACAGCCGTTCCGCAAGGTCCGCGCAATCGGCCGACGGCTGGACTTCAAGAACCATCCGTATGGTTCGGTTCCCGTCGGAGCGCGTGGTCATCGAGATCTGGTCGAGGCCGAAGCCGAACCGCCCCGCGTCGAGGACAAGCCGGACGATGCCGTCAAAAGGGTCGGACGTGGTGGCCGTCACGCTGACGCTGCGGCGCTGTTGAGGTTGCATGTCAGGTTCTCTCGCGGCACAATGATAATCTCTTCATTCGCAAAGATTTCCCAAAATTCCGACGGATTGGCCAAAATTTCGGGATATTTTCCCGTAACATGACCAAGATACAGAAGGATTATCCGATGCCTGCCAAGCGCGGCCCCGTCGAGGAGCTCGATCAGCTCGATCGCCGCATTCTCTCGGCTCTGAGCGAGAACGGCCGCCTGACGACGAGCGCGCTGGCGGAGCAGGTCGGGCTCTCGAGCTCGCCATGCTGGACCAGGGTGAAGCGCCTGGAGGAAAACGGCGCGATCGAGAAATACGTCGCGGTGCTCAATCACGCCAATCTTGGCTACAACAACATTGCCTTCGTCGAGATCACGCTGGACAAGCATGACGAGAAGGTGCTCGAGCGCTTCGGCACCGCACTGTCGCGAATTCCGGAGGTGATGGAAGCCTATCTGGTGACCGGCGAATACGATTATCTCATCAAGGTCGTCGTGCAGGACACCGATCACTACGAGCGCTTCCTGCGACAGGCGTTGTACAGGATACCGCGCATCCGGCAGTCGCGAACGACGTTCGGCCTGCGCACGCTGAAGCGCCAGATCTCGATCGATCCTTCCAAGGCCGGTCAGCCCTGACATTCGCCATGACGCCCGCTCCCATGTTCGACCCGAAGACCGCGGAGCATCAGAATGCAGTCCCCGCCATCGTTGCGGACCCTGCCCGAGGCGAAGAATAACAGCTATGAAAGCGCGAATTCAAACGGCGGCGGGGCATCCATCCTCGCCTCCGTCGAGACAGGAGTACTTCGATGACGAAAGCTGAGATCCGATTTCCGGTCGACGGCCGAACCCGAAAGATGTTCGTCGACGGCGCCTGGGTGGAAGCCCGCTCGGGCAAGGTCTTCGAGACGCGCAATCCGGCGACCGGCGACGTCATCGGTCGAGTCCCGCGCGGCGAGGCGGCCGATATCAACGCCGCGGTCGCCGCGGCCCGTCGCGCCTTCGTGGGACCATGGAGCCGTTTCAAGCCGTTCGAGCGGCAGGCGCTGCTGCTGCGTGTCGCCGACCTGTTCGAGAAGCACTGGGAGGAGATCAGCCAGTCCGATACGGCCGACATGGGAATGCCGATCGTCCGGACGCGGGCGAACAAGCTCCGCGTGATCGGCATGCTGCGCTACTACGCCGGCATGGCGACCGCGCTCCACGGGCAGACCATCGATAACTCGCTGCCGGGGGATATCGTCTCGTTCACGCGGAAGGAGCCCATCGGCGTGGTTGGCGCCATCATTCCGTGGAATGCACCGACGGCCGCATCGGTCTGGAAGATCGGACCTGCGCTCGCGACCGGCTGCACGATCGTGCTCAAGCCGTCGGAAGAGGCACCGCTGACGCCGCTGCTGATCGCGGATCTGATGAACGAGGCCGGCGTGCCGCCCGGCGTCGTCAACGTGGTGACCGGAACCGGGCCTGAGGCCGGCGCGCCTCTGGCCGAGCATCCCGGTGTCGACAAGATCGTCTTCACCGGCTCCACCGCGACCGGCCAGGCGATCATTCGCGCGTCGGCCGGCAACCTCAAGCGGGTGTCTCTCGAGCTTGGCGGAAAATCACCGGTCATCGTCTGCGCCGATGCCGATCTCGACAAGGCCGTGCCTGTTGCCGCGATGGCCGCGTTCGCCAATTCGGGCCAGATCTGCATCGCCGGCTCGCGCCTGTTCGTGGAGCGTAAAATCCACGATGAATTGGTCGAACGGCTCGGCAAGTTCGCCTCCGCGCTGAAGATCGGCGATGGCGCGGATCCGGCGACGGAGATCGGGCCTCTCGTCTCCCAGCGACAACTCGACAAGGTGGAGGGCTTCCTGCAAAGCGGGCGCGACGAAGGCGCAAAGGTCGTGGCCGGCGGACGGCGCGCAAAGGAGGGCAGTCTTGCGAAGGGCAACTTCGTCGAGCCGACCGTGTTCGCCGGCGTCTCCGACGACATGCAGATTGCCCGTGACGAGATCTTCGGCCCGGTCATTTCCGCTTTGCCGTTCGACACCCTCGACGAGGCCGTGGAAAGAGCCAACGCGACGCCGTACGGGCTCGCGGCAGGTGTCTTCACGCGCGACGTGAGCAAGGCGCACGTGATCTCGCGCAGCCTCCGTGCAGGGTCGGTGTGGGTGAACACCTATCACGCAATCGATCCCGCAATGCCGTTCGGCGGCTACAAGATGAGCGGATATGGCCGCGAGGGCGGCACCGAGCAGCTCGACGAATACCTGCAAACGAAGGGTGTCTGGATCAAGCTGGACTGACTTTGGGACGACTGCGATTAGGGCACTCGTTCGATATGTGCGCGGATCGCCTGTCGTTCGGCATCGATCCAGCCATGCTCGCGGGCCTTGGCCACCATCACCGCGTAGTCCTGGTCCCAGCTTGCATCGTCGGGACGGCCCGGCAGGGTCGGGACCAGATCGATCGAGACGAGCGCATTGCGATCGTCAAGAAGCGTAATGCCATTCCAGCTCTGTGTGTCCGTGCGGACATCGGCGCGCAGCACCAGCTTGAACTTTCTGAAGTCGGATGGCTCTGTCAGACGGACGGCGCCGCCGTCCAGGCATTCGATGATCACGACGCGGCTCCTTCTCGCGCTTACGGCCTGCTGGGTGATGATAGCAGGATCGCCACAAAGGATGCGGCTAAAGCATGATCCGGAAAAGTGCGAAGCGGTTTTCCGGAAAGATATGCGTAGACAACAACCTGAAGCGCGATGACGCTTCATCCAAATCTCATCGCGCTTTAGGCTTGCGGCAGCGCGCGCAGTGCGCCCTGGAAATTGACGAGGGGATCGCCGTTGCCGCCGCGGGTGGCCACGATCCTGCCGATGAAGAGACCGTGCGTGCCTACCACCTGGTGATGGTGGAGCACGCATTCCAGTGCGCCGATCGCCGGTCCGAACAGCGGCACATCGAGAATGCCTTGCTCCCATGGCGCCGTCGCGAAGCGGTCGATGCCCTTGGCGCCGCCGGCGAAACGCAGTGCCAGATCCTCCTGCCCGCTGCCGAGCAGACTGATCCCGAAGCGACCGTTGGCGAGGATGGCGGCGTGCGTTTCGGAGCTTGAATTGACGCCGACGAGAAGGCAGGGCGGGTCCATGCACAGCGAGGTGACAGAGCTGACCGTCAGCCCCCGCCGTGTGGTTTCCGTTCCCGTCGCCACGATGGCGACGCCACTCGCGAGGTTGCGCATGGCCAGCCGGAATTCGGCAGCTTCGACCGAGCGGAAATCGGTCATTTGAGACATCTGACATCCCATGACGTGCCTCCGAACCTCGCGCTCGCCGGTTGCGCTTACGCCGAGACCGCTTCGCTTGCGACCTTGCCGCGGCCGGATTTCAGTTCTTTCCGGATCGCGGGAATGATCCTGCTGCCCCACAGTTCGATCTGGCGCAGCATCGTGCGCTGATCGAAATCGCCCAGCTGGGTCTGCAGCGCGATGTGGGTCGGCTTGAGGATGCTGATCTCCTCCAGCATGCGGTCGATCACCTGGTTGACGCTGCCGACGGGCAGGTTGCTGCGCATCGTCTCCAGGCTCATGTCGTTCGGGCCGGCCTCTTCCTTGATCAGGTAGCCGTCGTCGCTCTGGGCGCGCCGGAATTTCAGGCTTTCGGACAACCGGCGCTGGAAGCGCGCGTTGTCCAGATACGACTGGATCTCGCTGTCATTGTCGCTGGCATAGGCGCAGCGCAGGAAGCCGAAGCGCGTGTCGTCGATGGAGCGTCCTTCCGTCGCCGCGATCCCCTCGAGACGTTCCCGCAGGGCCTTGATCGCGTCGAGCCCGTTCAAGAGCGCGGTGACGAACAGGTTGTGATTGTCGCGAATGGCGCGGCCGAGCGTCTCGCCATGGCCGGACGTGACCCAGATCGGCGGCATCGGCTTCTGCACCGTGCGCACGGCGATCGCGGTCGGCGGCATTTTCAGATGCTCGCCGGAATAAGAGAAGATCCGCTGCTGCATGCCGGCGTGAAGCACGTCGTAGAACTCGGCGAACAGTGCATGCGAATGGTCGAGGTCCACGCCGAAGCGGTCGAACTCGAACTTCTGATAGCCGGAGCCGATGCCGAGATCGAGGCGTCCGTTCGAGACCGTATCGGCAAAGCCGATTTCGCCGAGCAGCCGCGCCGGATTGTACAGCGGCAGCACGCAGACGGCCGTGCCGAGGCGAATGCGCTTGGTCAGGCCGGCGCAATGCGCCACCATCATCAGCGGCGAGGGGCACAGGCTGTAATTGTTGAAATGGTGCTCGGCGTACCAGGCCGTATCGAAGCCCGCGTGCTCGGCGATAACCGTCTGCTCGACGGCGTTGTTAATGACCTGCTGCGAGGTTTGGTGATAACCGCGCTGCTGCGCCAGAATGAATACGCCGAATTCCATTGGTTGCGTCCTCCACCTAATCGGTCGCTGTTGCGACGCGTTCTCATCAGGCTAGGGGCTTGAGCTTTTTCGAACAATTGACGTATTCTGAGCATGTCCTTTGCAGAATCTGAAAAGATCGATGAACCGCCTCCAGGCCATGGAATTGTTCGTCAGCGCCGTCCGCGAGGGCAGCTTCTCGGCCGCCGGGCGCCGCGTCGGGCTCTCGCCGGCGTCGGTGTCCCGCTATATCGGCGAGCTCGAGGCGCAGCTCGGCGTGCAGCTTCTGAACCGCAGCACACGCCATCTCGGACTGACCGATGCCGGCAAGATCTTCTTCCAGCGCACCGAGCAGGTGCTGCACGGCATCGAGGATGCCGAAGCCGCCGCGCTCGCGCTGCAGACCGCACCCCGCGGAACGCTGCGGGTGCACTCGCGGACGCTGTTCGGCATCAAGGTGCTGTCGCCGCTGATCCCGGGCTTTCAGAAGCTCTATCCGGAGCTGAAAGTGGAGCTGCGCCTGTCCGAGCGGCGCCCCCAGCTTCGCGAAGATGAATTCGACGTCGACTTCCAGATCCAGGCGGCGAAAGACCCGGCCCTCATGCAGCGAAGGCTGCTGAGGAGCGAGCGGATTCTCGTGGCTTCACCGGACTATGTCGCCCGGATGCCGAAATTGCGCGAACCGGAGGACATCACCCGCCACCATTGCCTGACCTACTGGATGGGCCCGGACGACGTGGTCTGGAAGTTCATGCACAGGAACAGGCTGCGCGAGATCGTGGTGCCGTCGTCCTTCAGCAGCAACAACGGGGTGGTGCTCTGCGATCTCGCCGCCGGCGGACACGGCATCGCCCTGCTGGATGATTACACCGTGGCCGAGGAGTTGAAGCGTGGCCGCCTGATACGGCTGCTGCCGGGCCTCCGGGTGACGAATTCCACCTTCGACGAGGGCATGTATGCGACGTTTCTCCAGAGCAGCTACTTGCCGGAAAAGATCAGGGTGTTCGTGGACTACATGGCGGAGCACGTGCCGAAGCAGGTCAAGAGATCGGCGCGGTAGCCGGGAAGGCTAGCCTGGGCCGAATCTGTGCGCCGGCAGTCCGCGAACGCCGAGGCCTTCGACGGCGAACAGGCCGCCGGCATCGGGATGATCGTCCCTGAGAGCGTGACTGCGCGAGATCGATGTGACGTAGAGTACATCGAGATCGCGTCCGCCGAAGCACACGCTGGTCGGATGACGGACCGGCATGTCGATCGTCCGCACGATCCTTCCGTCCGGTGCAAACTGCGCGATCTTGCCGATGCGCACGAGCACGGACCAGAGATGACCGTCCGCATCGACCGTTGCGCCGTCGCAGCCGGACCCTTGCGCTTCCGTGTCGACGAAGACGCGCTTGTTCGCGAGGGGGCTATCCGCGCTGTAGTCATAGGCCCAGATGATCCGCCTTGCGCTGTCGGCGATGTAGAAGGTCCGGCCGTCCGGGCTGAAGCACGGTCCGTTGCTCACGGCGAGGTCCGTCTCCAGGAGTTGCAGCGTGCCCTTTGCGTCCAGCCGATAGAGGCCGCCGAGCGGCGCCTCATCGGGAGCACGATCGCCGTGCATCGTACCTGCGAGGAAGTTGCCCTGGGGATCGGCCTTGCCGTCGTTCAGCCGCACCTTCGGGTGGTCGAGGCCGATCATTGGGCCTTCCGTCAGCGCGCGCCTGTCGAAATCGTAAGCCGCAAATCCGTTGCGCAGGGCCAGGACCGTGCCGCCGTCGCCTCGCAGCGCCAGCGAGCCGATCGGCGCGGGCACGCTGAACTGCTCGGTCGCGCCGGTCGCGGGGTCTAGCGCGTGGATCAATCCGGCCAGAGAGTCGATCCAGTAGAGGCGCTGCCGGCGCTCGTCCCACACCGGACTCTCGCCGAGCAGGTCCCTGGTGACGCCGAGGCGCCTGATGCGGACTGCGCTCATGGTTCCTTCCGCGGGAATCGCCGGGCTTGACCGATCGGTCGGTGAAAACCTAGTTTCATTCTAAAGACTCTTCTGGCTGACGAATGGATTGCGGAGTTCATGACTGAACTGTCAACGATGAAGGACGGCGTTGCGAACCAGGCGGAGGCCTCCGACCGCGTCCTGCAGATCCTCGCCGAGGCCGGCAGGCTGTTCGCCAGCAAGGGCTTCGAGGGTACTTCGATGCGCGACATCGCGCTCGCCTGCGGCATCTCCAAGTCGCTGCTCTATCATCACTTCTCCAACAAGGACGAGATCTATGCGCGTGTCGCGGTCGGCTCGACCCTCGAACTCTATTTGTTCGTGCGCGACCGGATTCCCGACGGGCCGCCGTCGCAGAAGATCCGCGCGTTCATGGTCGCCACGGCGGAGTATTTCCGCCGCTACCGCTGGGCCTGGATCGCCTCGACGACCGCGTTCTGGAACGACCCCGATCGCCAGCGGCACAAGGAACGGCTGACGCGCCGCGACCGCTTCGAGAACTTCCTGCGCGGCCTGATCCAGGAGGCCATCGATGCCGGCGAGATCCGCAAGGTCGATGTTCCCATGACCGGCCGGCTGATCCTGTCCTCGCTCAACTGGATGCATCGCTGGTACAATCCCAACAAGTCCGCGACCCCCGAGCAGATCGCGGAGATCTTCTTCGACATGATCTTCAACGGCCTGCGCAGCGGCGAGCTTGTCGAACTTCCGGCGACGGAGCCGCCCAAGGCCGGCCGGCGCAAATCGCGCTGACCGGGCGGGCGGCGGCCTCTCATTCCAGAACGATGTTCTGCGCCTTGATCACCGGCCCCCAGAGCGCCGCGTCCTTGGTCAACTGGGCGTCGAGCCGTTCCGGTGCGCCGGTATCGACCATCAGGCCGTCGGTCTCGAGCTGCTTTGCGATTTCCGGCTTCTGCATCGCGGCGTTGGCCGCCGCGTTCAGCCGCGCGATGACGTCGCGCGGCGTGCCCGCGGGCGCGTGCAGGGCGGTCCAGAACGAGGCCGTGAGGTCGGGATAGCCGGCTTCGGCCAGCGTCGGTACCTCTGGAAGGCTCGCCATGCGCTTTTCGGAGGAGACCGCGAGGATGCGGAGCTGACCGCCGCGCGCATGCTCGATCACGGCGGCGGGCGTTGCGAAATTGAGATCGCACTCCCCCGACAGCGTCTCCATGATGGAAGCCGGATTGTTGCGATAGGCAACCTCGGTGACGGCAAATCCCATCGACTTGCCCATCATGATTCCGAACAAATGCGTGACGCTGCCCGGACCGAGTGTGGCGTAGAACAGCGGCTTGTCGCGGCCCTTGGCGTAGGCAACGAAGCTCTTGACGTCGGTGGCTGGCGTCCGCGCGTTCACGGTCAGTGACAGCGGCCCGTTGCAGAGCATGGCGACGGAGGCGAAGTCCTCGAGCTTGTAGGGCAGGTTCTTGCGCAGCAGGACGTTCAGTGAAATCGGGCCGGTGCCGCCGGCCAAGAGAACCGATCCGTCCTTCGGTGCGCGCGCGACGTATTGCGATCCGACGATGCCGTTGGCGCCCGGCTTGTTGTCGACCAGGACCGGTTGGTCGAGGTTTTCCGCCATGGCCTTTGCGATCGAGCGCATCAGGCTGTCGATCGAGCCGCCCGGCGCATAGGGCACGATGATGAAGATCTGCGACGCGCGCGCCCTGACGATGGCGGGCGCGCCAAGCGGCGCGGCGAGAGCGCCGGCGATCAGAGCTGTCGCCTGGCGTCGGCTGATCCTGGGCATGGAAATCCTCCTCAAGCTCATTCTTGTTTGCCGTGAAATCTATCGGCTGACCGATCGGTCGGTCAATAGATGAGCAGCAGGATATTGCAAGTGGAAGCGGTTGGTGTTATCAGCGCAAAAAGCTGACCGATCGGTCAGGCCGTCAGGACGGTCGCAAGCAATACGAACAGAAGCCAAAGGAGGAAGCCCATGTCAGGAGATATCGTCACCCTCGAAGTGTCCGATAACATTGCGCTGGTGACGCTGAACCGGCCTCCGGTGAATGCGCTCGATCGTGCCATGCGCGACCGCATCGTCGCCGTGTTCGACGAGATTTCCGAGCGCCAGGACGTCAGGGTCGCGATCCTGACCGGCGCCGGAAAGGTGTTTTGCAGCGGCGCGGATCTGAAGGACCGGCCGGACCCGAACAAGATCGGCGCATTTCACAGCCACAACCGCATCACGCGCGAGACCGGCAACTGCATCCGCGAATGCGCGAAGCCCGTCATCGCGGCGATCAACGGCGTCGCGCTGGGCGCGGGTGTCGGCCTGATGGCCTCCTGCGACATCTTCTACGCCTGCGAGGAAGCCGTCTTCGGCATGCCCGAGATCAATGTCGGGCTCGCCGGCGGCGCTGCGATGCTCAACACATTGTTCGGCCGCTCGCTGATGCGTCGCATGTTCTTCACCGGCTATCGCGTGCCGGCCGCCGAGCTCTATCGTCTCGGCATCATCGAGGCCTGCACCACCAAGGAAAACCTGCTCCCCGAAGCGATGAAGCTCGCCCGGGAGATCGCATCTAAGAGTCCGATCGCGATGGAGTACGCCAAGAACGCGGCGAACATGGTCGAGCTGATGCCGCCGCGCGATGCCTACCGCTTCGAGCAGAACATCACGATGGCATTGTCCAAGACGGAGGATGCCAAGGAAGCGCGCATGGCGTTCCTGGAAAAGCGCACGCCGGTGTTCAAGGGGCGCTGAGATGCGGCCGGGAGAAGGTCTCGACGCGCTGATGTCGCCGCAATCGATCGCGGTCATCGGCGCCTCGCAGGAGGCAACCAAGATCGGTGGCCGGCCCGTCGACCTGTTGCGCCGTCACGGCTATGCGGGCCGCATCTATCCGGTCAATCCGAAGGCTGCGACGGTGCAGGGGCTCAAGGCCTATGCGTCCGTCACCGAGCTGCCGGAAGCGCCGGATCTCGCGATCATAGCGGTCGATGCGGAGCGCGCGGGCGACGCCGTGGAGCAGTGCGCCGCCCGCGGAGTCCGCAGCGTCGTCGTGTTCTCGTCGGGCTTTGCCGAGCTCGGCGCGCAGGGCCGCTCCATGCAGGAGCGGCTGCGTGTTGCTGCGCGTAACAGCGGCATGCGCCTGCTGGGGCCGAACTGCCTCGGCGCGGTCAGCATCGCCGAGAAGAGCATCGCGACGTTCTCGATCGTGCTCGAGCACGGCATGCCGGCAGCCGGTTCGCTCGGCATCGTGTCGCAGAGCGGCAATCTCGGCAGCTACACCATGCGCCTGGCCAGTGAGCGCGGCGTCGGCGTCAGCCGCTTCATCACCACCGGCAACGAGTGCGACATCGACATTGCCGACGGCATCGCCTGGATGGCGCGCGATCCCGCCACCAGGGTGATCCTGTGCTGCCTCGAGGCATGCCGCGATGCCGGCCGCCTGATCTCCGCGCTGGAAGAGGCGCGCGATGCCGGCAAGCCGGTCATTGCCATGAAGATCGGAACGTCTGCGGCAGGTCAGGCCGCAGCGGCCTCGCACACCGGTGCCATGGCCGGGTCGGATGCCGTGTTCGATGCGCTGTTTGCCCGTTGCGGCGCGGTGCGCGTGCGCAGCGTCGACGAGCTGATCGATCTCGGTCACGCCGCATCGATCCTGTTGCCGGATCGGTTGCCGAAGGGACCGGGCATCGCAATCCTCACGGCGTCGGGCGGCTTCGGCGTGCTGCTCGCGGACGCCGCGCAGTCGGTCGGGCTGACCTTGCCGGAGCTCGGTGAGGAGACGCAGCGCCAAATTCTGGAGCTGGTGCCCTTTGCTTCGGCCCGCAATCCGGTCGACGCCACCGCGCAGATGTCGAGCCGTCCTGATCTTCTGGAGAAGATCATGACCGCGGTCGTCGCGGACGAGCGCACCGACACGGTGATTCTGCCGCTGCCGTTCTCGCTGCATCTGCCGCGCCTGCGCTCCATCTACATGGACACGCTGCGCAACATGCGCGCGCAATTTCCTCACCGTCCGATCGTCCTCTGCGTCGACGGTCCCGAGGACGCGCTGGCCGAGCTGCATGCGATGGGCTTTCCGACGATCGCCAGCTTCGACGGATGTTGCGCAACTGTCGCCGCGCTGGTGCGGTTGCGGGCCGCGGCGCAGCGTCCGCAGGGCAAGCCTGCGGCGGTCGCGCAGGCGGCACCGCTTGCTGCCGACGCTTTTCGCCACGAGCTTGGCGCCAAGCGCGCGCTGGCCGATGCCGGGGTGCCGGTGCTGGCCGAGCGTCTGGTCCAGGATGCGGATGCGGCGGCGCGTGCCGCCACCGAGATCGGTTATCCCGTGGTGTTGAAAATCGCCTCGCCCGATCTGCCGCACAAGACGGAGGTCGGCGGCGTGGTGGTGGGCCTCGGCTCGGAAGCCGATGTCCGGCGCGCCTATGCCCAGATGCGCGACCGCGTCGCCACCAGGGCACCAAACGCTGCGATCGATGGTGTAATCGTGGCGCCGATGGCCAAGGGTGTCGCCGAGCTGATCCTCGGCAGCCGCATCGATCCCGTGTTCGGGCCGGTGGTGATGGTCGGTCTCGGCGGCATCTTTGCGGAGATCCTGCAGGACTCGGCCGTGCAGATGGCGCCGGTCAGCGAGGCGCAGGCCATGGCGATGCTGAAGTCGCTCAAGGCTTTCGCCGTGCTTGATGGCGCGCGCGGGCGGCCGCGCGCCGACCTCGACGCCGCGGCGCAGGCCGTTGCTGCGTTGTCGCGCTTTGCCGCCGCGCATGCCGACACGATCGCCGAAATCGACGTCAACCCGCTGCTGCTCCGCGCCAGGGGCGAGGGCGCCGTGGCGCTCGACGCGCTGCTGATTCCGCATGGAGAGCGGCCGGCTAGAGATCACTGAACTCAACGACAAAGAGGCCGCAGAAGCAGGCCCAGAGGAAACGCAAGGAGCAGGAGGATAGAATGAGGAGATTGACGATTGCGGCGCTCGGCATGATTGCCTTGCTGTTCGCGCACGCGCCCCTGTCCGCACAGGGCATCTCGGGCGACGTCGTCAAGATCGGCGTCATGAACGACCAGAACGGTCCTTATGCCGACAATTGCGGTCTTGGTTCGGTCGCGGCCGCCAAGCTCGCGGTCGCCGATTTCGGCGGAACGGTCGGCGGCAAGAAGATCGAGCTCGTCATCGCAGACGACCAGAACAAGCCAGATGTCGGCGTCGCCATCGCCATGCGCTGGGTCGACAATGAAGGTGTCGATGCCATTGTCGGCTGCTCGGCCTCCTCGATCGCGCTTGCGGTGCAGGAGCTCATGAAGAACCGCAAGAAGCCCTACATGCTGGCCGGCACGGCGGGCTCGTTCTTCACCAACGACAAATGCTCGCCGATGACCACGCAATGGGTGGTCGACACCTACGCGCAGCCGAAGGCCACGGTGAAGGCGCTGCTGGCGCAGGGCGTTGACAGCTGGTTCTTCCTGACCGTCGATTACGCCTTCGGCAAGGCCTGGCAGGCCGACGCGACCAATTTCATCAAGGCCGGCGGCGGCAAGGTGGTCGGCTCGGTGCTGCATCCTCTGAATGCGTCGGATCTCTCCTCGTTCCTGCTGACGGCGCAGGCCAGCGGCGCCAAGGCGATTGCGGTCGCCAATTCGGGTTCTGATTTCGCCAATACGATCAAGCAGGCGCAGGAGTTCGGGTTGACCAAGTCGCAGTTGCTCGTTCCGCTCGGCCTCATGATCAGTCAGACGCACGGGATTGGCCTGAAGGACCTCCAGAACGTCCGGCTGACGACGCCGTTCTACTGGGATATGACCCCGGAGAGCCGGGCCTTCGCCAAGCGATATGCCGAGGCGACGGGCGGTCAGCTGCTCAACGAGGGCAAATCCGCCACCTACAGCGCCATCACGCACTATTTGAAGGCGGTGGCCGCGGCCGGCTCCGACGATGGCGATGCCGTGATGCGGCAGATGAAGAATACGCCGGTCAACGATTTCGAGATGAAGAACGTGAGCATCCGGGCCGACGGCCAGGTGATGCGTCCGCTCTACGTCGCGCGGATCAAGACACCGGCGGAATCCAAATACACCTACGATTATTACGAGATCACCGGCACGATCGCGCCCGAGGATGCGTGGCGGCCGGCCTCGGAGAGCGCCTGCGACCTTCTCAAAGTCGCAGTGAAGAACGAATAGCCGGCAGGACTTGACGGTACGTATGGCGAAAGCGGGAAGCAGGCGATGAGTGTACTTGAAGCGGTATCGACGCAATCCGTCGCAGGTGAGAACCTGACGGGCGAAGCCTATCGCGATGCGACGTATCGCTGGCTGCATGCCAATCTGCCTGCCAGCTTCCGCAGCGACAGCGCCGCGTTCGCGTCGCCCACGCTGCAGCAGTCCGTGGCCTGGGAGGCGGCGATGTACCGCGCCGGCCTCACCGGCATCACCTGGCCGCAGGCCTATGGCGGGCACGGCCGCTCCTTGCGCGAACACCTCATCGCCAATCAGGAGATCGGCCGGCTTGCGATGCCGGAAAGCGTCAACTCGATCGGCAAGGAGCTCGCCGGTCCGATCATCCTGGCGGTCGGCACCGAGGAGCAGAAGCGGCGCTTCCTGCCCGCGATCCTCGAGATGCGCAACACCTGGTGCCAGGGCTTTTCCGAGCCCGAAGCCGGCTCCGACCTTGCGGGCCTGCGCACGCGTGCGACCCGGCACGGTGACGGCTGGCGCATCAACGGCCAGAAGATCTGGACCAGCGGCGCCTATCGCTCGCAGCGCTGTCTCGTGCTCGCCCGCACCGGTCCGCTGGAGGATCGCCATCGCGGCCTTGCCATGTTCGCGGTGCCGCTCGATGCCAAGGGCGTGCGCGTGCGCACCATCAAGTCGATCGACGGTCGCGAGAGCTTTTGCGAGGTCTTCTTCGACGAGGTCGAGGTTGCCCAGCAAGATGCGATCGGCGCGCCCGATGAGGGCTGGGCCGCGGCCATCCGCGTGCTGGAGATCGAGCGGGCGACCAACCGCATGTATCGCGCCTGGCGCTTCGAGAACGAGCTGCGCCATCTGATTTCGGCCTGCAAGACTGACACGGCGCTGTCGGCGATGGTTGCGGACCGGCACTATTCGGTCAGGCTCGGCGAGGTCGCCGTCGAGATCGAGGTGCTGAAGGCGCATGTCGAGACCGCCGTCGAGGCACTCGCGAGCGGTGACAAGATCGGAGCACGCGGCAGTCTTGCGAAGCTCTACTGGAGCGAATCGCATCAGCGCTTTGCCGCGCTCGCGATCGAATTGCTGTCGCAGGCATCGCTGCCGCAGAACCCCGCGATCAAGGTGGCCCGGCGACGGTTCGAGGCGATCTATCTCGCGGCCCGCGCCGAGACGATCTACGCCGGCACGACCGAGATCCAGCTCGGCATCATCGCCGACCGGATTCTCCAGCTGTCGCGAGGCAAATGATGACCTCCCAGGGCAAGGTCGCGGGCCTGCTGCTCGGTCGTCTCGTCGTGGTGACGGGGGCAGGCCAGGGGATCGGACGCGCCATCGCGCTCGGCGTCGCCGCTGCCGGGGCAAGGGTGGTCCTGGCCGATCTGCGGCAGGACCGGGCAGAGTCCGCCGCCCGCGAGATCAGGGACGGAGGCACAGAGGCGATCGCCTATTCCCTCGATGTGACAGATGCTCAAGCCTGTCGTGACGTGGCCAAACGCGTGGACGAGGAGATCGGCCCCGCCGACGTTATCGTCAACAATGCCGGCATCATCATTCGGGAGTCGATCGACAGCGAGCGCGCCCACGAGAACTGGCGCCAGGTCTTCGACGTCAACGTCAACGGCACCTTCAACGTCGTTCATGCGTTCATCCCCGCGCTGCGCAAGACGCGCGGGACCATCATCAATGTTGCCTCCGCGGCGGCCTTTGGCGGCATGAATGGTGCGCTCGGCTATTCGCCGTCGAAGGGGGCGGTGAGGCTGTTCACACAGGCGCTCGCCCGCGATCTCGCGCCTGATGGCATCCGCGTCAACGCTGTCGCGCCCGGCATCATCGCGACCGAGATGAGCGAGATCACGCGTGACGATCCGGCGCGGCTGTCCGGGCTGATGGCGCGCACGCCGATGAAGCGTGTGGGACAACCCGACGAGATCGCCGGGCCGGTGATCTTTCTGGCGTCGGCGATGGCATCCTATGTCAACGGCGTCATCCTGCCGGTCGACGGCGGTTATCTCGCCTAGTGAACGATTGGTGTCGCAAGGGTTTTAGAGAGGACGATGATGAGCATGGCCGAAGGACTGCAGCCCGACGAGTTCGCGGCAACCGCGGTACGCGCTGTGACCGCGTGCGCCGGTCTGGGCGTGCGCGAGCAGGCGCAAAATCTCGCCGGTGATGGTCTGCTCGGAATCATCGCGGATGAAGAGGTCGGGGGACTGGCCCTGCCGCTCGGTTTCGCGGTGCCGGTGATCGCCGCCGCTCACTCGGGTTTGCTCGGCTTTCCGCTGCTGGAGACCATTCTCGTCACCCGCCTGCTGCAGTCATCGCTGACGCGTCTTGCGGCCGCGATCGTGTCCGGCGAGAAGTTGGCAACGATCGCGTGGCAGGGTGAGGCTGTTCCCGAAAGGGGAGGCGGGTTGTTGCTGCTGAACGGCTCGCTCGCGCGCGCTCCCAGCGCGGCGTCGGTCGACCATATCCTGGTGCGGATGAGCGGCGGCGCCGCGGCGCTGATCCCGGCCGACGCCAAAGGCGTCGTGGTGGAGGACGCGGCCGGCCTCGATCTCACCGTGCCGGAGCATGTGGTGCGGCTGGAGAAGGTCGAGGTCCCCATCGGCTCCATCCTGCCGGCCGGCACCTGGGATCTGCTCAGCTCGGATGCCAACGTGCTGCGTGCCGCGGCCATCCTGGGATCGGCCGAGGCGTGCCTGGCGCTCGCGCAGGAGCATGCCTCGACGCGCCGCCAGTTCGGCCACGCTCTGTCCTACAACCAGGCCATCCGCCACGCGCTGGCGCGCCAGAAGCTCGGCCTCGAGAGCATCCGTCATGCGATCACGCGCAGCCTGTCAAGGGATGGCGGTCCGGTGCAGCGCGATGCCGCGTTCCTGGCAGCAGTGACCTATGGCAGTTCGATCAGCGAAGGCGCGCTGCAAATCCATGGTGGCATGGGCTTCACGTGGGACGTGCCGGTGCATCGCCATCTGCGTCGCATTCGCACGCTCCAGGCCCAGGGCGATGCCAGCGGCCTGATCAGTGCGTTCGGCCGCCGTTACGTATCGGAAGTTGCTCCGTTTGCCGAGGCAGGAGCGTAAGGGAGACAGCCATGACCGAAACCAGGGATCAGACGCTCGCGGGCCGCGTCGCACTCGTCACCGGCGCCGGCAACGGCATCGGCCGCGCAACCGCACTCAAGCTCGCCGCGCGCGGTGCGATCGTCGGCGTCAATGATTTGAAGCCGGAATTCGTTGGTAGCACCGTGGAGGCGATCAAGGCAGCCGGCGGCAACGCCGTTGCCGTCACGCAGGACGTCTCCAGCCGCGACGGCATGCGGCAGGCGGTTCTGGGATTGGCGGAGAGCCAGAAGCGCTTCGACATCCTCGTCAACAACGCCGCGTGGGTGCGCTATCAATCCGTCCCGGACATCGCTCCGGAAACCGTCGATCGCATGCTCAACATCGGCTTCAAGGCGATCATCTGGGGAATTCAGGCCGCCGCGGAGGTCATGAATGCGGAGCGCGGCGGCGCCATCGTCAACGTCGCCTCGGTCGCCGGTCTGATCTCGGCCAAGAACAGCATCGTCTACAGTGGCATCAAGGCCGGCGTCATGGGCATCACGCGGGCGGCCGCTGCCGAGCTCGGCGAGCGCAACATCCGTGTCAATGCCGTCGCGCCCTCGGCGATCCCGACCGAAGGAACCATGCGCAATCGCAATGCCGAGCTTGATGCGCGCCGCGTCGCGCGAACGCCGCTGGGCCGGCTCGGCACGGTCGACGACATTGCCAAGGCGATCTGCTTCCTCGCCGGCGACGAGGCCGGCTTCATCTCGGCGCAGGTGCTCACCGTCGATGGCGGCATCACCCTGACCAACATTGCCTGACGGGGCTATCGCGATGTCCGACCTGACGCCCGAACAGCAGGCGCTGAAGGAAGCTTATGTCAAGGCGCGCGGCTATTGGCGGCCCTGGACCGAGGGCCTGCTGCGGCTCGATCCGGTGTTCCTCGAAGCCTACGGCAAATACGGCGGCCATGCCGCAGAGAAGGGACCGCTGTCTCGCAAGATGTGCGAGCTGATCTACGTCGCGCTCGATGGATCGGCGACGCATCTGTTCCGCCCCGGCCTCGCGCTGCACCTTCGCCTCGCGCTTCAGGAGGGCGCCACGGCGCGGGAGATCATCGACGTGTTTCGCCTCGCGACGATGCAGGGGCTGGACGGCTGCAACGTCGGTATCGGCATTCTGGCCGAGGAATTGGCGAGCGCCGGTCTCCAGCCCGATCATTTCGAACTCACGACAGAGCAGCTGGCGCTACGCGAAGCCTACGTCGCGCAATTCGGGGACTGGCCGGATTTCTGCGAGCAATGGCTGCGGAGCGATCCCGGTTATTTCGCCGTCCTGCTGGATCTCCTCGCCGACCGGTCCGCAGGCGACGGCCTCGACCGACGCTCGCAATGTCTGATCTCACTCGCGCTGAACGCCTGCTTCACCGCGCTCAATCCGCAAGGGCTGCGTGTCCAGATCAGGCGGGCGCTGCGGCTCGGCATTGAGCAGCGGGAGATTCGTCAGGTTCTCCAGATGGCCGCGCATCTCGGCGTGCATGCCTGCGCCATCGGCGTGCCGGTTCTGATGGAAGCGCTCGAGGAGCGCGCCGCGAAGGCCGGTGCAGGCGAGGGAGGACCGGAATGAAGGGATTGGCAATCCGCAATCATAGGGCCTTTGCCTCCGGCGCCTTGTTCCTCGCCTTTGCAATCTTCTTCTTCGTGACGGCGCTGCAATACCCGGCAGGCACGGCCGCGAAGATGGGGCCGGGCTATTTCCCGCGCCTGCTCGCGATCGTGCTCGCCGCCATCGGACTCGCCGTGATGTTCGGTGCGATGAAGCCGGCCGCGGACCGGCAGGTGTTGCGCGCATGGGACCTCAAGGGCCTCGCCTGGATCACCGGATCCGTGATCCTGTTCGGTGCCCTCTTGTTTCCGCTCGGCCTGGTCGGCGCGCTGTTCGTCCTGATCATGGTGTCGAGCAGGGCCAGTCACGAATTCACCTGGACCGGCGCGCTGACCAACGCGGCGGTGCTCATCGTGCTGTGCCTTGCCGTCTTCGTCTACGGTCTCGGGCTGCCATTGCCCGTCTGGCCCTCCCTTCTCAACTGAGCGAGCCGGGCGATGGATCTCTTCCACAATCTGGCGATCGGCTTTGCCACGGCGGCCCAGCCCGCCAACCTGCTCTACGCCTTCTTCGGCTGCCTGCTCGGCACCTTGATCGGTGTGCTTCCCGGACTCGGTCCGCTTGCGACCATCGCGATGCTGCTGCCGATCACCTATGCGCTGCAACCGGACGCCGCGCTGATCATGCTCGCCGGCATCTACTACGGCGCGCAGTATGGCGGCTCGACCACGGCCATCGTGGTCAATCTGCCCGGCGAGTCCTCGTCCGTCGTGACCACGATCGACGGCTACCAGATGGCCAAGCAGGGCCGCGCCGGCGTGGCGCTCTCAACCGCCGCCATCGGCTCGTTCTTCGCCGGATGCGTGGCGACGCTCGCTCTTGCGGCGCTTGCGGGTCCGCTGACCGCGACCGCGCTGTTGTTCGGTCCCAAGGAATTCTTCGCGCTGATGATCCTGGGCCTGATCCTTGCTTCAGTGCTATCGAGCGGGCCGTTCATCGAGGGCATCGGCATGGTCGTGCTCGGCATGCTCCTGAGCCTCGTCGGCACCGATTTGAACAGCGGCAGCCAGCGCTTTGCTTTCGGCATTCCCCAGCTGTTCGACGGCC
Source organism: Bradyrhizobium huanghuaihaiense (assembly GCF_025200885.1). Taxonomy (NCBI): domain Bacteria; kingdom Pseudomonadati; phylum Pseudomonadota; class Alphaproteobacteria; order Hyphomicrobiales; family Nitrobacteraceae; genus Bradyrhizobium; species Bradyrhizobium huanghuaihaiense. The sequence goes on from NZ_CP104172.1 coordinate 2,913,269, forward strand.
TCGATTTCGTGCCGCTGGCGATGGGCATCTTCGGCTTCGCCGAGATCGTCAAGAACCTCGAGCAGGACGACAAGCTGTCGCTGGTCACGCAGAAGATCACCAATTTGTTTCCGACCCGCGACGACTTCCGCCGCATGGTCCCGGCGATGCTGCGCGGCACGACGCTCGGCACGCTGCTCGGCGTTCTACCCGGCGGCGGCGCCGTGCTGTCGTCCTTTGCGTCCTACACGCTGGAGAAGAAGCTGTCGCGGCATCCCGAACAGTTCGGCAAGGGCGCCATCGAAGGCGTTGCGGGTCCGGAGTCCGCGAACAATGCCGGCGCCCAGACCTCGTTCATTCCATTGCTGACGTTGGGGGTTCCCTCCAACGTCGTCATGGCGCTGATGGTCGGCGCCATGAACATCCACAACATCCACCCGGGTCCGGAGGTGATGACGAAGAACCCGACGCTGTTCTGGGGCTTGATCGCCTCGATGTGGGTCGGCAATCTGATGCTACTCATCCTCAACCTTCCGCTAGTCGGGCTGTGGGTGAAGCTGCTCACCATCCCCTATCGCTATCTCTTTCCCGCGATCATGGTGTTCTGCTCGATCGGCGTCTATTCCATCAACAGCGGGACGTTCGAGGTCTATGAGGCGGCCGTGTTCTGCGTGTTCGGCTACGTCCTGATCAAGCTGCAATTGCCGGCGGCGCCGCTGCTGCTGGGGCTGGTCCTGGGCCCGGCGATCGAGGAGAACTTCCGCCGCGCCATGGTGCTGTCGCGGGGCGATGCCACCGTGCTGCTGACGTCGCCGATCTCGGCGAGCCTCCTGGCCGCGGCCGCCATCGCGATCATCCTGATCATGCTGCCGACGATCCGCGCGCGGCGCGAGGAAGCGCTCCAGGAATGAGTGACATCGGAAGGCTCGTGCCATGATCCGTGAACCTGCTGCCTTCGAGGCCCTGCTGGAACGCGTCCGGCGCTTCGTCCGCGACATCGCCATTCCGGCCGAGGCGCGCGTCGAAGACGGCGATGAGGTCCCGGCGGACATCGTCGCCACCATGCGCGAAGAGGGCTTCTTCGGCTGGAGCATTCCCGAGGCCTATGGCGGGGCCGGGCTCACCACCGAGGAACTCGTGCTGGCGGCGTTCGAGCTGTCGCAATGCTCGGTCGCCTTTCGCGCCCGCGTCGGCACCAACACCGGCATCGGTTCGGAGGGCATCGTCGCCGACGGGACCGAGCAGCAGAAGAAGGCCTATCTGCCGCGCCTTGCCAGCGGCGAATGGACCGGCTGTCTCGCCGTGACTGAGCCCGACGCCGGCTCGGAAGCCTCGAACGTGCGGACCACCGCTCGCCGCGAAGGCGATCATTATGTTCTCGACGGCGAGAAATGCTTCATCACCAACGCGCCCGTCGCGGACGTCTTCACGGTCACGGCGCGAACCGATCCGCAGTCTAAAGGTGCGGCGGGCGTCTCGGCCTTCATCGTCGAGCGCGGCAGCGCAGGCCTTGCGACCGGCGCCCCCTATCGCAAGATGGGGCAGGCCGGCTCGCCCGTGAGCGCGGTCTATTTCAACCAGTGCCGGGTGCCCGCGGCCAATCTGATCGGCGGCCGCGAAGGCGCGGGCTTCAAGACCATCATGAAGGTGCTGAACAAGCAGCGCATTCACCTGGCCGCGCTGTCGACCGGGCCGGCGATCCGGATGCTCGACATGGCGGTCCGTCATACCAGCAGCCGCGTTCAGTTCGGCGAGCCGGTCGCGAACTACCAGCTGGTTCAGGCGATGATCGCCGATTGCCGGACGGAGATATTCGCGGCGCAGTCGATGATCCTCGAGGCTGCGCGCAAGCGCGACCGCGGCGAGGACATCGCGCTCGAAGCGTCGATGTGCAAATATTTTGCGACCGAGATGTGCGGCCGCGTGGCCGATCGCTGCGTGCAGATGTTCGGCGGCGCCGGCTACATCGCCGATCATTCGTCGATCGAGCGCTGGTACAGGGACGTCCGGCTGTTCCGGCTTTACGAGGGCACCAGCCAGATCCACCAGCTCAACATCGCGCGCCTGCTGCTGCGGGATGTGGCGTGAGCCGGCAAGCCAATTCAATGGGTTCGGGGAAGTGAAATGAGCGGGCCGCTCGAAGGGTTGAAGGTCCTGGATATCGCGACCATCGTCGCTGCGCCGTTCGCCGCGACGCTGTTGGCCGATTACGGCGCCGATGTGCTCAAGATCGAGATGCCGGGGCAGGGCGACGGCGTGCGCGCCTTTCCGCCTTTCAAGGATGGCAAGCCGTTGTGGTGGAAGACCGTCAACCGCAACAAGAAGTTCGCAACGCTCGACCTCCGCAAGCCGGAAGGCGTCGAGCTGTTCAAGCGGATGTTGCCGCATTTCGACGTGCTGATCGAGAATTTCCGGCCCGGGACGCTCGACCGCTGGGGATTGTCCAAGGAGGTGCTGTGGCAGATCCAGCCGCGCCTCGTCATCCTGCGCGCCACTGCCTTCGGCCAGGACGGGCCGTATCGCGACAGGCCGGGTTTTGCGCGGATCTTCGAGGCGATGGGCGGGCTCACCTACATCACCGGTGAGGCCGACGGCCAGCCGATGCACCCCGGCTATCCCCTCGGCGATGCGATCGGTGGCCTGTTCGGTGCGGTCGGCGCGCTCGCAGCCCTGTGGAAGCGGGCGAAAAATCCGGACGCGCCCGGCGAGGAGATCGATCTCGCGTTGACCGAGGGGGTGTTCCGGCTGCTCGACGTTCTCGCCATCGAGTTCGACCAGCTCGGCGATGTGCGCGGCCGCATCGGAAACGGCAACGCCTATTCCGCACCGGCGGCGATCTACCGGACCCGCGATGATCGCTGGGTCACGCTTGCGGGTTCGACCAATGCGCTGTTTGCGGCGAATTGCCGGGCGATCGGCCGGCCCGACCTGATCGAGGACCCGCGCTTTTCCAACAATGCGCGGCGCGTCGACCATTCAGAGGAGTTGAACGCAATTTTCGCGCAATGGTGCGGCGACCATCCGCTCGAAGAGGTGCTTGCCACCTTCGCGGCCGGGGAAGGCACATTGGCGCCGATCTACGCGATCGACCAGATCGCGACCGATCCGCAATCCCTGGCGCGCGAGATGATCACTCGCGTACCCGATCGCCATTTCGGCTCGGTGGCGATGTCCAATGTCGTGCCGCGTTTCACGGTCGACCGCGCACAGCTGAAAACATCCGCCGGCGATATCGGCCAGGACAATCGCGAGATCTACCAGCACTGGCTCGGTCTGTCGGAGGACGAGATCGATCGCCTCGCGCAGGCGAAGGTCATCTGACGCGCCGCGCGCGCGGCTATTGTCGCGCAGCGATCGCAGTCATCTCGAGCTTCACGCCCGGACCGAGATCGGCCACGCCGATTGCGGCGCGCGCCGGCAGATGCGCTTCTGTGAAATGCGCCTTCCAGGCCGCATTGAACTCGGCCTTCTCCTTCAGGTTGGTCATGTAGATGGTCACCTGAAGGACGTTGGCGAGGTCGGATCCGAGCGTCTTCAACAGGCGCGCCAGCTGCCCGAGGACGTCGCTCGCCTGGCCCGACATGTCGAGGCTTGTGTCCTCGGGGACGATTCCACCGATGTAAAGCACGCCGTTATGCTCGACCACTTCGTGGAGCAGACCTTCGTAGGGCAGGACGCGCTGGATCATGATGAGACCGATGTTGGTTTAAGGGGATGGGCGGGCATATCGCACATTTCCCTGTCGGTGTCGCTGCAGGAGATTTCGCGCGTCTGCAAAATGGGTTCGACCGGGCGCTCCGCAGATGATCCGATAAGGCTTTGAAAATAAAAGAATAAATTGACGGTGGAATCGTCGTCGATCGTCCGCCGAATGTTCACCAAGATGTAGTTGCGCACGAGAGCCCAGCATTTCCGCCGACCCTGAGCCCGACGACATCGGTGGGTGGATCGGTATACTGCCACCGGAATTGACTCGGGGCGCGGCTGAACCGTGCCACGCCCCGGAACCAGGATCAGATGATGGACGATACGATTGGCTTCCCCGACCCCGGTCTCGACCTCTCGGATGGCTTCAAGCCCCATACCTCCCATTGGGGTGTATTCTCGGCGCGCAACGGCGCGGCCGGGCTCGAGGTCAGGGCCTATGCGGGCGATCCCGATCCGAACGGCATCATCGACAATTTCCCCGGCGCGCTCCGCCACCAGGCGCGTATTGCGCAGCCGGCGATCCGCCGCGGCTGGCTCGAGCGTGGCCCCGGCCCCGACGATCGCCGCGGCCGTGACGAATTCGTGTCGGTGAGCTGGGAGAAGGCGCTCGACCTCCTCGGTGACGAACTCGGCCGCATTCGCGACACGCGCGGGCCCGGCGCCGTGTTCGGCGGCTCCTATGGCTGGTCGAGCGCCGGCCGCTTCCATCACGCCCAGAGCCAGGTGCATCGCTTCCTCAACATCGCGATGGGCGGCTATGTGCGTTCGGTGAACACTTATTCCTCCGGCGCGTCCTCGGTGCTGCTGCCGCAGATCCTCTGCGGCTACGAGGACATCACCAAGCGCAACGTCACCTGGGAGCAGATTGCGACCGAGACCGACGTCGTGCTGGCCTTCGGCGGCATGGCGCTGAAGAACTCCATGGTGGCCGGCGGCTCGATCAGCAAGCATGTCGAGCGCGGCGCCATGGAAGCTGCGCGCCGGCGCGGCTGCGAGTTCATCCTGGTCAGCCCGCTGCGCGACGATCTACCGGTCGAAGCCGGCGCTGAATGGATGACCTGCCTGCCCGGCACCGACACCGCCTTGATGCTCGGCATCGTCCATACGCTGGTCAGCGAGAATCTCCACGACCAGGCTTTCCTCGATCGGTACACCGAGGGCTGGCCCGTCTTCCTGCGCTATCTTACCGGTGAGAGCGACGGGCAGCCGAAGCACGCCGAATGGGCCGCCGCGATCTCGGGCGTCGATGCGGGCACGATCCGCAAGCTGGCGCGCCGCCTTGCCGGAAAGCGCGCGCTGATCACCGTCTCGCACTCGCTCCAGCGCGCCGAGCATGGCGAGCAGCCGGTGTGGATGGGCATGGTGCTGGCGGCAGCCCTCGGGCAGATCGGTCTTCCCGGCGGCGGCTATGCCTATTCGCTGGGTGCGATCGGCTATTACGGCCGCCGCGTCAACGACGTGCCGGGGCCGACGCTCGGGCAGGGACGCAACGGCGTCGCCGATTTCATTCCGGTGGCGCGTATCGCCGACATGCTGCTCAATCCTGGCACGACCTATCGCTACAATGGCGAGACGCGCACCTATCCAGACATCCGCCTCGTCTATTGGGCGGGCGGCAATCCCTTCCATCACCACCAGGACATCAACCGTCTGCGCAAGGCGTTTGCGAAGGCAGACACCTTCGTCGTGCACGAGCTCGCCTGGACCGCGACGGCGCGGCACGCCGACATCGTGCTGCCCTCGACGATGACGCTGGAGCGCGAGGACATCGGCTATTCCACCAACGATCCTCTCATGGTCGCGATGCACCAGATCGCCGAGCCGTTCGGCCTTGCGCGCGACGATTACGATATCTTCGCCGATCTCGCCGAGCGCCTCGGTGCGCGTGAACCCTTCACCGAGGGCCGCACGTCTCGTCAATGGCTGGAATATCTCTACGAGCCGACCCGCGCCTCGCTCGCCAAGCGTGGCCTGGAGGCCCCTCACTTCGATGAGTTCTGGCGCCGCGGCAGCCTGGTCGTGCCGCAGCAGCCCGATGACGGCGGCCGGCTCCGCCGCTTCCGCGAGGATCCGGTCAATCACGCCCTGCCGACGCCGAGCGGCCGCATCGAAATCTTCTCGACCAAGATCGCGGCCCATGGCGATGCCGATTGTCCCGGCCATCCGGTCTGGCTGGAGAAGACCGACGTGCCCAAGCCCGGTGCACCGTGCTTCCTCGTCGCCAACCAGCCGGTGACGCGTCTGCACAGCCAGCTCGATTTCGGCGGCCATTCGCTTGGAGCAAAGCATCGCGGCCGCGAGGTCGCGCGCATGAACCAGCGCGATGCCGACGCGCGCGGCATCAAGGACGGCGATATCATCCGCCTGTTCAACGACCGCGGTGCCTGCCTGGCCGCCGTCCACGTCACCGACGGCATCGCGGCCGGCGTCGTCCAGCTGCCGACTGGCGCCTGGTACGATCCGATGGATCCCGAGGACGACGCCCCGCTCTGCGTCCATGGCAATCCCAACGTCCTCACCCGCGACCTCGGCACCTCCGCCTTCGCGCAGGGTTGCACCGGGCAGCTGACAACGGTCGAGGTGGAGAAGTTCACCGGCAATCTGCCGCCGATCCGGGCGTTCGATCCGGTGTAGGGATTGGTTCGTCCTCCTCCGTCATTGCGAGCGAAGCGAAGCAATCCAGAGTCCCTCCGCGGAAAGATTCTGGATTGCTTCGCTGCGCTCGCAATGGGTGTGGAAATAGCATCGGTCCCACTTCCGCCCCTCGTGCGAATTCGAAATCGTCGCGCGCATGAGGGAAGAACCACACGCGCGGCGCTGCTAAGGGTTCGTCTCCTCACCGACGGATCAACGAACATGACCAAAGCAGACCTTCAGGGCCCGACCGATCTCGGCGCCAACGCGAACCGCGACATTCCCGCCGCGCTGCGCGCTTTGCTCGCCGACGTCTTCGCGCTCTATCTTAAGACCAAGAACTTTCACTGGCACATGTCGGGCAGCCATTTTCGCGACTATCACCTGCTGCTCGACGAGCAGGCCGACCAGATCTTTGCGATGACCGACGACATCGCAGAACGCGCCCGCAAGATCGGCGGCACGACGCTGCGCTCGATCGGCCAGATCGCGCGCGAGCAGCGCATCCTCGACAACGATGCGGACTATGTCGATCCCCTGGACATGCTGGCGGAGTTGCGCAGCGACAACCAGCAGCTCACGCGTGAGATGCGGCGCGTGCACGAGCTCTGCGACGAATATGGCGATGTCGCAACCGCAAGCCTGATCGAGAACTGGATCGACGAGGCCGAGCGGCGGATCTGGTTCCTGTACGAGTCGGGCCGCACCGGCGCGCATGGGTGATACCCGACGCCAAGAAAAAGGGGCCGTCCTGTGAGGGAGCAGGGACGGCCCCAACTGGCTCACAGACCCGGGAGGAAGAGGGTGCGAGCCGGCGCAAGCGGCAGGGCGCCTGTGCCAAAGGCAGGGAATGACGGGCTAGGCAGCCGCGCTGGCGATCCAGTTCCTGTCCACAGCAGGCCGATGCCGTGGCAGCGCTTCGATCTCACGGCGCTCGCCGTTGCTGGCGAGGCGCCAACGCGCCGGGGACTCGCCGCTGATCCGCTTGAACACGGTCGAAAAATGCGCCTGCGTCGAGAAGCCGACGGCCAGCGCGATCTCGGCCAGCGGCCGCCCGGTCGTCGCCAGCAGCGTCTTCGCATGTTCGATCCGGTGATTGAGCAGGTATTCGCGCGGACGATAGCCGGTCGCCGCCCGGAATTGCGCGGCAAAGTGCATCCTGGAAAGCCCGGCGACGCCGGCGAGTTCGGACAGGCTGATGCTGCGGTCGAAATGATCGGCGATATGCTGCTCGACGCGTCGCAGCCGCCATTTCGGCAATGCATTGACCCGCGCGCGCGGCAGCTCCAGCCGCGCAAGATGCATCGCAAGGGTCTGGCCAATACAGCGCGCGAATTGACGGTCCGCGGCATCGCCATGCTCGATCAGCGCCTTGGCGAGCTCGGCGGCGAGCGGGTCGCGCAGCAGGACGAGGTCGCCAAGCCCGTCGGTCGCGGGCGATTGCGCTGGGAATTGGTCAGCCGGGATGTGGAAGTGCAGGAAGGCGCAAGGCGCCTGGAATTGTGCACGGAGAGACTTCGACGGCGCGCTGACATAGAGCGTGCCTGCGGGCATGGTGCCGTCGAAAATGATCTGGCGGTCCCGCGTCAATTTCGCGCGCGTGCTCTTCAGCGCGATGCCGACGAAATACCGATCCCCGGGTGTCGTCGCCTCGTGCGACGAGCCGTCTCTCACATCCTCCCACCGCGAAATCGTGATGTCCTCGATTGCCGCATTCGGGCCGCGCTCGAGCCGGCGCCATCCGCTCTCCCTGGGAATCGGCTGTGCGGCCTGATGCTCTTGGTGATCCCGCGGGCTGGCCTGAAGATCAATCCAGGCATGTGCCGCCTGCAAATCGGTAAACATCGCTCATTCTCTCCGCATCGCGGTCGCTGGTGGCGACCGGCAAACTCTCAAGCCCCCTGTCACCAGGCTTTCGAGAAGGCTTTCCATGCTCGGAGGATAGGCGTGGGCCCGACAAGAAGCCCGTTAGGGGTGATTAGGATGTGTTAGATTTTGTGCGAGTGCACAGGATGTGACAGCTCGTCGCATTTGGTCTGACTTCGTCAAGCTTTTCAATTTCTTGCGCCGGCCGGCGTGGTGCGAGGACGGCGCAGGGAAGTTCGACCGGCCTTGCGCGCGGTGCGACGGAGCGCCACGCCGTCGCCGTTCAGCTCGTGCGCCCACCGAGCCGTGCGAGGAAGTCGCGCACGAGCCCGGCGATCTCGTCGGTCGCCTCGTCCAGCGCGAAGTGACCGGCTTCGAGCATGTGGACTTCGGCATCCGGCACATCGTCGCGATAGGCGGCGGCGCCGGCGACGGTGAAGGAGGGATCGTATTTGCCCCAGACCACCAGCGTCGGCGGCCGCGTCTTGCGCAGCCAGTCCTGCCACTTCGGATAGGACGCGACGTTGGTCCGGTAGTCCAGGAACAGCGTGGTCTGGATCTCGGCCTGGCCGGGACGCGTCAGAAATGCGTATTCGTCGATCCAGGTGTCAGGGTCGTAGCGCTCGGGATGCGGGCTGGAGCCGAGATGGCGCTGCCGCGTCGCCTCCAGAGACGTGAAGTTGGCCCTGAGCGCCTCGAGCTCATGCGCGGGATCGGCCCAGTATTTGCGGCGCGCTTCCCACAGCGGGCTCAATCCTTGCTCATGCGAAACGGCGTTCTGGATGATGATGCCGCGGATACGTTCGGGATCGGCCAGCGCCATGCGGAAGCCGACCGGTCCGCCATAGTCCTGCATGAACAGGACGTAGCTGGCGAGACCAAGCTTCACTGCGAGCTCGCCGATCACGCCGGCGATGTTGTCGAATGTGTAGCTGAAGTCCGATGGCGGCGGTGCGCTGCTGTGGCCGAAGCCGGGATAGTCTGGCGCGATCAGATGATATTTGTCCGCGAGCAGTGGCAGCAACGGCTCCCACATCCGCGAGGAGGAGGGAAAGCCATGAAGCAACAGCACGGCCGGAGCGTCCACGGGCCCAGCCTCGCGGTAGAAGATCTTGAGGCCGTTTACGTCAACGCTGTGATAGCTGATCGAGCGGCGGCTTGATCGCACATGGTCTGCCGAAGCCTGCGCGCTCGTTGCCCCGCCGCCGCTGCTACTCGAATACGGCATCAAAAATCTCCACGTCCATCAGCACGGGCTTGGCGATCACGGTCCCGTCAGGCTGCAGCGCCTGCGCGCGCCGAAGCGTCGGCACCACGATGCCGCCGAAACTGTCATGGGCCCAGGAGTAGTGAGCGACCTTCGTCCCGAAGAGATCGTGATCCGTTCGCCGTTGCAGCGCGTTCTCGTCGAAATAAAAGATCTGATCGGGCGCGAGCGTGATCAGGCTCGGGGGAAATTGCGCGCGCAGCCGCCGCCAGGTTTCGGTGTTCTCGCGCCATGGCGGCAGTTCCTCCAGCACAACACCGGGGTGGGCGAGCAGGAATGGATTGGTCAGATAATTCCAGATCGCGACGCCGCAGAAGTAGACGAGGTGCAGCTCGTCCGCGAGTGCAGCAGAGCCGGTCTCGGGAAACGCCAGGCTCGGATTGCTCCAGGCCCGCAGCACCTCGCCATCGGGACTTTCGATCGTGATCGCATCCGGTTGAAACGAGCCCGAGTATTCCCCGCCGGTGATGCCGGTGAAACGGACGGATTGCGTCCGGGTCGAACCTTCCGCAGTCACATCCTTGAATTCCCTGGCATGTCCGGCGCTTGCGAACAGCGTTCCGCCGACGGACAAATGGAGCGTGAACCGGTTCAAGCTGTTCCAGCGCGCCAGACCGCCGCTGGCATCGATTACATCGTCGAGAAGAGCCATGTCCCGTCACATCCGCCGTGAAGTGCCACCACCATGGCGGGGCGCTTGCGGATTGGCGTGTTAGAAGTTGTTAGGAGTTGCGAGCCGGGATTTGGGCAGTATCTCGTTGAACACGCTGTCAATTCAGCGCGCCCAGCAGTCCCGTTGCGGTGACCAGATCACGAGTCGCGAGGCCTTCCTGGTAACGCGCCACGAGCGGGGCGAGCAGGTCGCGTGCCTCGCGGACTTTTCCGGCCTGGTGCCAGATGCGGCCGAGGCTGATCGCTCCGCGAAGCTCCCAGCCGAGAGCGCATTGCCGGCGCGACAGATCGAGCGATTTGCGCAAGCAGCTTTCGGCTTCCGCCGCGTTGCCCGACCGGGCCAGGATATCGCCCTTGACCCTGAGCATTTCCGGCATGTCGAAGGATTCGCCGTGATCGGGAATCTGGGCGATGGCCTCATTGATCGTGCGCAAGGCCTCGCCGGTCTGGTCCTGCGCCGCGAGACCCTCCGCGAGCGCCGTCGCGAACACCGTCGTCATGATCCGGTGCCGCGTCGCATGCAGTGTTGCCTGGCTGCGGCGAAGATGCTCGATGCCGCCGGCAAGATCGCCGCGGCGCAGCATCAGCTCGCCCTTCTGGCCGATCCCGACCGCGTGATAGGGCCCGAGGAAGTGCCGCGCCGAATGATCGATCAGCCGATCGATCAGGGCTTCGGCATTGGCCCAGTCGCCGACCCAGAGAAACACGTAGATGGTCCAGATCAGGGAAATGCCGAGCGTGAGCGGCTGCTCGAGCAGCTCGGCCTCGCGCACCGTGTATCTGGCCGCCTCGACCGCGTGATCGGGCCGGCCGGTGAGCCAGAGCCCGCGCGCCAGCGCCACCAGCGCGACGATGCGGTCGTCATATCCGAGATGTCCGATATTCAGCCGCTGCGAGCCGGGATTGTGCACCATCGCGCTCTCGCAGAACTGCACCGCCTTGTCCTGGTTGCCGATCAGATGATGCGCGACGCCGAGCATCCATTCCACGTTCAGCGCGGCAGCGGGATCGTTCAGCTTGCGCGCAACGCTCTCGCCGTCGACGCCGATCCCGAGCGCGCCGCGAAAATCTCCGACCCTGGTCAGGTAGATGTGCAGGCCGCGCAGCAGCCAGAGCTGCCAGTGCAAATCCTCGAGCTCGCGGGCGAGCTGCAGGCTGCGCGTGAACGCGGAGCGGACGGCTTCCGTATTGCCTTGCGTGAACATCACGGAGACGCCGAGCGCGGCCTGCAGCGTCATCTCCTGGCGGCGGTCCAATGTGCCCGCATCGGAAGCGGCCAGCGCCTGCTGCGTCCAGCGAAGACACTCCGTCAGCAAGGTCAGCTCGAGGAAGAACTGCGCGGCCGAGGCCGCCAGCTCCACGCCGAGCGTCCGGTCACCGCCGTCCGAAAAGCTCCAGGTCAGCGCGGCCCGGACATTGGGCAAATGGTCCGCATAGGGCAGGAAGCCGCCCGCCGTCTGCAGCCCCGAGGATTTGAGCGCAATGTCGCGCAGCAAATCGCGGAAATATTCGGCATGTGCACGCGCGACGCGGTCCGCTTCCCCGTTCTCGACGAGCTTGTTGCCGACGAAGGTGCGGGTGGTATCGAGCAGACGATAGCGCAGCCGCCGCTCCGCAGGCGAGGTTGCGATCAGTGATTTGGAGAGCAGGTTCGAGATCGCCTCGACCGCCTCGGCTTCGCCGATGCCCTGGCTGGATGCGACGGCCAGTGCGGCTTCCAGCGTGAACGGCCCGACGAACACCGACAATCCGCGCAGCGTCGCGCTTTCGGCTTCTGGCAGCAGATCATAGCTCCAGGCCAGCGCGGCGCCCAAGGTCTGATGCCGTGGGATGGCGGTGCGCCGTCCCCGCCACAGCAGCGAGAAGCGGCCGTCGAGCAGCGAGGCGGTCCCGGCGATGCCATAGGCGTTGACGCGTCCGGCCGCGAGCTCGATCGCGAGCGCGATGCCGTCCAGCCGCCGGCAGATTTCGGCGACGAGCGGCGCATCCTCCTCGCTGAGCTCGAAATCGCCGAGGCTTTCGGCAATACGTTCCACGAAGAGCTGGCTTGCAGGATAGGCAAGGATGTCGGCAATGCCGAGGCCGTCGCGCTCGGGCGGGCAATCCAGCGGAAACAGCCGGTGCACGCGCTCGCCTTCGGTGCGAAAGGATTCGCGGCTGGTGGCGAGAATGTGCAGCTCGCTCGCCTCCTGGACGAGACGCTCGGCCACCGGGGCGAGCTCGTCGAGAATGTGCTCGCAACTGTCGAACAGCAGCAGTGTGCGCCGGCTACGCAGGAAAGTCAGCAGGCCAGGCATCGGGTCGTCGGAATTGACCGTCAAGCCGAGGGCTGCGGCGATCGTTCCGGGAATGAGGCGGGTGTCCGTGAGCGCGCCGAAGTCGACGAAGCACACTTGGCCGTGGAAGGCGTCCAGCTCGCGATGCGCGACAGCGAGTGCGACCGAGGTCTTGCCGATCCCGCCGGGGCCGACGATGGAGACGAAGCGATGCAGGGCGAGCTCGGCGGAAATCTTCGCGACGGCATCGTCCCGCCCGATCATCCGCGCAAGAGGTGACGGCAGCGCGTGGGGCGAAGCGACTGGGCTGGCCCGGCCGTCCGAAGCAGCAGGGCGGAGCAGCGGAGCAGCGAAGCAATAGCCGCGTCCGGGAACGTTGACGACGTAACGCGAGCCCTCACCGGCGTCGCCCAGGACCTTGCGCAGCGTCGTGATATGGAAGCGCAGGCTGCCTTCGTCGACGTTCACGTCGGACCACACCTGCTTGATCAACTCCCGCTTGTCCACGACCTCACCGGCGCGTTCGGCGAGAAAGATCAGGATGTCGAGCGCGCGGCCGCCGAGATGAAGCGGAACACCGTCCTTCTCCAGCAGCCGCGACTTTGCAAACAGCCGGAATGGTCCGAAGGAGATTGCCGAATCCTGGTCGTTAGTGTCCGGCACGAGCCAATGGTTCCAATGAAGGGGATGCTGTCTGCAACTTTGGTCTAGCAGAGCGACATCGCGAGTAAACTGGTCGAAAGTGGCGAAATGGCGTGGCGATCGCCGGAGCGCGCCCCGAGTGTAACACTCGCAAATTTTGCTTAAACGCGAGAGGCTTATCACGCGCCCCGCGACAATTCGTCAGTGTGCTTGACCGTCGCGACGACGGTCTCCGATGCCGGATTGTGACGCCGCCGATCATAACAGAATCTTGCAAAGTCTAACGAGCAAATCGCAGGCGATGCATTCAGTATAGCCTTCGAGTTAGGTCTCATTGCAGCGGGAGGCTGTCATGTCTGCCATCGGCTCGCCGAACGGCAGTGCCGTTCGATCTCAATTCGCCGCAGGTCGCGACGATCAGTCGCGCGATTGGGAGCTCGTGCTGCGCGAGTCCCACCATCGCATGAAGAACACGCTGACGATGCTGGGTGCGTCAGTCCGCCGCGACTTCACGCGGGCCGCCACCAGGGACGTCTCGCTGGCGGTGGACCGGTTCGAGCGGCGCATCATTGCCCTTGGCAGGCTCTATCAGCTCTTGTCCGACAACGACGATCCGTCGCCGGTCTCCGTCGCGCCGTTCTTCGAAAATCTGTGCGGGGCGCTCTTTGAGGCGGTGCTGGAGCCGGCGGGTATCCGCTGCGAAGCCGCCATCGAAGACGACACACTGCCGTCCTCGCAATGTCATCGGCTCGCGTTGATGCTGACGGAGCTGGTCACGAATGCGGCGAAGCACGCCTTCCCGAACAAGAATGGCGGGTTGATCCGCATCGACGTCGCGCGCCGCGAGGGCGCCTGGGTCTGCACGGTGGCCGACAACGGCATTGGTGCGGTCGGTCCGCTCCGGGGCACCGGCAGCCGTATCCTCGAAGGGCTCGCCCACAGCATCCATGCACGGCTGCATGGGGAAGCTGGGCAGGGCGGCACGCGGGTGAGCATCGTGATGCCGGCCGCCGCCTGAAGGATCGCCTCAACTCGCACCACGGGAGCTCGACATGGCCACACTCGAAATCGACCGCGACGCCGCGGCCAAGCCTTCAACATCGCGCAGCGTTGATCTGAAGCTCGAAGTCGTCGTCATTCCGGTGTCCGATGTCGACCGCGCCAAGGCGTTCTATGCGCGGCTCGGCTGGCGACTGGATGCCGATTTCGCCTCAGGCGACGACTGGCGCGTGATCCAGTTCACGCCGCCGGGCTCGGCCTGCTCGGTGATCTTCGGCAAGAACGTCACGGCGGCGGCGCCAGGCTCGGCGCGCGGCTTGTATCTGATCGTCTCTGATCTGGAGGCCGCGCGGAACGATCTGCTCTCGCGCGGCATTGCCGTCAGCGAACCCTTCCACGGTGCCGGCGATGTTCATGCAGGGCCCGATGAGCCGTATCTGTTCGGCAGCGTTCGCGTCAGCGGCGCTGACCCGAAGCGCGGCAGCTACAGCTCGTTCGCCTCGTTCAGCGATCCCGACGGCAATGGCTGGCTGTTCCAGGAGGTCACGACACGGTTGCCCGGACGCATCGCGGCAGACGACACGACATTCGCATCGCAAACCGATCTCGCCGCGGCGTTGCGCCGCGCCTCGGTGGCTCATGGTGAGCATGAGAAGCGCACCGGCGGACACGATGAGAACTGGGCGGACTGGTACGCCGACTACATCGTGCGCGAGCAGGCCGGTCAGGAGCTGCCAACCTGAAGCAACTGCATTCTTAGACCAGGCGCGCGATGACTTGGGCCTCGCGCGTCGGCGAACAGGCGGTCACGCTGATGTCGCCTTCGGCCGGTACGGAGCGCCGGTTGTCAACAACAAACAAGGAGAACTGAGATGATCCGCAAGGCAACAGCAGTCTGGAAGGGCACCGGTCGCGATGGCGCAGGCCATTTGTCGAGCGAATCCGGCGTGCTTGCCAGCACGCCCTACTCGTTCAAGACCCGTTTCGAGAACGAGAAGGGCACCAATCCCGAAGAGTTGATCGCCGCGGCCCATGCCGGCTGTTTCACCATGGCGCTCGCCTTCGGCCTTCAGCTCGCTGGCTTCACACCGGACGAACTCTCGACGGAAGCGGCCGTCACGCTCGAGCCCGAGGGCAAGGGTTTCAAGATCAGCAAGTCGGCGCTGACCTTGCGCGCAAGGGTGCCGAACCTGGACGAAGCAGGTTTCGCCAAGATCGCGGGCGAAGCCGAGAAGAATTGCCCGGTGTCGAAGGTGCTCAACGCCGCGATCACGCTCGACGCCAAACTGGGCTAGGGGCGAGCTTTCAATTTGGGTCCACCCGGCTCTAGGAACCGGGTGGACATGCGCTCAATGGATGGCTTTCGGCGGGGCGGCCGAGAGCCTATGATGCGGCAGAACCGACAGGAGCGATCAATTGGGAGCATCAGATGACGACTGAGCGCGCAGTTTTGGCCGGAGGCTGTTTCTGGGGCATGCAGGATCTCATCCGCAAGCAGCCGGGCGTGATCTCCACCCGCGTTGGCTACACCGGTGGCCATGTGAAGAACGCCACCTATCGCAATCATGAAGGCCACGCCGAAGCCATCGAGATCATCTTCAACCCCGCGAAGACGAACTTCCGGACCATGCTGGAGTTCTTCTTCCAGATCCACGACCCGACCACGCTCAACCGCCAGGGCAATGATCTCGGCACGAGCTACCGTTCCGCAATCTTCTATACCAGCGACCAGCAGAAGCGGATTGCCGAAGACACCATCGCCGACGTCGAGGCTTCCGGCCTGTGGCCGGGTAAGGTGGTCACCGAGGTCGCGCCCGCGGGCGAGTTCTGGGAAGCCGAGCCCGAGCATCAGGATTATCTCGAGCGCTATCCGGACGGCTACACCTGTCACTTCATCCGGCCGGACTGGAAGCTGCCGCGCCGCGCGGTGGCGGCGGGAGGCTAAAGCATGATCCGGACCCGAAGGGCCGCGTAGCGCAAAGTGCGAAGCGGTTTTCCGGAAAGATCATGCTCAAACAACAACCTAAAGCGCGATGACGCTTCATCGAAATCTCATCACGCTTTGGCGTGCATCAGCGCGCGGGTCAGTTCCGTAGTTGCGCGATCAGTTCGCGCGCGGTGCGCAGGTCGGCGATCCCGGCACCCTCCGTGAACGATCCGGAGACGTTCTCCAGAATGGCCAGAGCGTCCGCGCTCCGACCGGCCTCGCTCATCAGCCGCGCGAGGCTGGTCGCGCAGCGCAGCTCCCAGAAGCGCGCGCCCTGCTGGGCCGCGATGCCCATGGCCTCGCGAAAGTGGGCTTCCGCGTCGCCCGAATCCTTCGCGCTCCGGCGCATCAATTCTCCCTTGATGCGGGTCAGCTCCGGCAGATACCAGAGCTCCTGCCGGTCGTGGCAGCGGGTCAAGACGTCCTCGATCACGTCGAGGCCACGGTCGACCTGGTTGGCCTCGCCAGAGCACGCCGCGAGCTCGCCGAGCAGGGGAAGGAAGCGCGGCAGGAAGCGCGCATCGCCGGCGCGGTTGAGCTCCTCGCGCAGCAGCGGCAGGCCGCTCGCGACGTCGCCGCGCCTGGCGATCACCGCCGCATTGAAGGCCCGCGCCCACAGTCCCCACAGCCGGATCGCGTGCCGTTCGGTATGTTCGAGCAACTCGGTGCCGTGGCGTTCCGCAGCGTCGAGATCGCCGGACCAGAAGGCGATCGGGCAGGCGGCCTGTCCCAGCACGCTGCAGAAGGTCAGCGCGTGGCCGTTGGCGCGGCCCTCCTCGATGTTTCTGGCGGCGAGCGCCTGAGCCTGGTCGGCGAGACCCTGCAGCCACAGGATGCGGGCGCGGAAATATTGCGTGGAGATTCTCAGATCGAGCGGGAAGATCTTCGGCTTCTCCGCCAGCACATGCAGCGATGCATGCACCCGGTCGATGCGCAGCCGTGCGTCGTTCTGGTCGCCGAGATAATGCAGCGCGACGGCCGTGAGCCGGTCGCCCAGCATCACGTCGGTCCTGTCGGGAGAGTTCGCGGCCGCGTTCGCAAAACGATCGGCGAACGCACGGGCCTTGCCGAACTGTCCATTGTTGAACTGGTCGATGCACAGGCCCCAGAGCGCGCGCAGCCGGAAATCCTTGTCGTCGAGCCTGTCGGCAAGCTCGAGCGTCGTCTCCAGGATCGGGCGCGCCTCGCGCGCGCGGCCCTCGCCATACATCAGCGACCAGCCGAGTGCCGACAGGAGCTGCATGCGGATACGGTCGTCGCCGGTGTCGCCGAGCGCCGCGAGTGCGATCTTGCTTCGTTCGCGGCATTCGGCGAACAGGGAGAGCCGCACCCACAGCGTGACCGCGGCCGCCGTCAGCGCGATTCCCAGCTCGGTGTCGCCGTCGGGCGCGAAAGCCCAGTCGAGCGCTGCGCGCACATTGTCCAGCTCCGCACCATAGATGCCGAGCCATTCGGGCAGCGGCGTCGACGTGTCGGCCTCCGCATGCGCGAAGAAATCGCGAAAGTACTCGGCATGACGGCGTGCGAATTGCCTGGTTTCGCCGAGCGCGCTGAGCTTTCCGTGCGCATAGGCCCGCGTCGTGTCGAGCAGGCGATAGCGCAGCGTCCGCGCGCCGGACGGCGAGATCAGCGACTTGGTGACCAGGCTGTCGATGGCCTCCAGCGTTTCCGATGCGCTGAGGCCGTCACCGGATGCAACCGCGGCAGCCGCCTCCGGCGCGAAAGGTCCGGCGAACACCGAGAGCCGGCGCAGGGTCGCGCTCTCGGCCGCAGGCAGCAGGTCATAGCTCCAGTCGAGCGCGGCGGCGAGGGTCTGGTGCCGCGGCACGGCCGTGCGCCGGCCACGCCATTGCAGCGAGAAGCGGCTGTCGAGCAGCGAGGCGGTGCCGGCGATGCCGTAGGCATTGACGCGCCCCGCCGCGAGCTCGATCGCGAGCGCAATGCCGTCGAGGCGCCGGCAAATGCTCGCGACCAGCGGCGCTTCGTCCGCACTGAGCTGGAACGGGCCGGAGCTCTGCGCGATGCGCTCGACGAAGAGCTGGGCGGCGGGATAGGCGAGGACCTCGGCGACATCGATCCCCTCGCGCTCGGGCGGGCAATCCAGCGGGAACAGGCGGAAGATGCGCTCGCCTTCGCTGCGGAACGATTCGCGGGTGGTTGCGAGAACACGAAGCTGCGGCGCCTCGCGCACGATGTGCTCGACGAGTGGGGCCAGATTGTCCAGCACATGCTCGCAGCTGTCGAGGATCAGCAGGGCCGGGCCGACCTTGAGGAACGTCAACAGGGCCGGCGTCGGATCCTCTGCGCTGATGGTCAGGCCGAGCGCGGAGGCAATGGTGGTTGCGACGTGGCTGGCATCCCGGAGCGGGCCGAAGTCGACGAAGAAGGCGCGCCCGCGAAAATCCTGGGAGCGGCGGTGTCCGACGGCGATGGCGACGGCCGTCTTGCCGATTCCGCCCGGGCCGACCAGGGTCATGAAGCGATGGAGCGAGAGTCCGCTCGATATCTTTTCGACGACCTCCTCCCGTCCGACCATTTTCGAGAGCGGCGCGGGGAGGGCGCGGGGCGGCAGGATGTCGATGGTCGGCTGCGTGGCGGGCGAGGCCGGCGGGGCGAGCGAGGCGACGAAGCAATAGCCGCGGCCGGGCACGTTGACGACGTAGCGCGCCGACTTGCCGGTATCGCCGAGCGCTTTGCGCAGCGCTGCGACATGGAAGCGCAGGCTGCCTTCGTCGACATTGACGTCGGCCCAGATGCGCTTGACCAGCTCTCTCTTGTCGACGACTTCACCGGGCCGCTCGGCCAGGAAGATGAGGATGTCGAGCGCGCGGCCGCCGACATGGAGCGGCACGCCCTCCTTCTCCAAGAGCCGGGACTTTGGAAACAGTCGAAATGGCCCAAATGAAATGGACGAGTCTTCGCTACGATCTGGCACGCGCCATTACCCCCGCGACGGGAGTCAAAAGGTATTTCTTTGTGGTCTATCAGAACGAACCGTACAGTAAACTGGCCGAAAGCACTGGGCAGGGCCGGCAGCCCTGCGTGGACCGCGTGGGTCGGCCGCCTTCCGAAATATTGTTTTAAAAGCAGCGGGTTAGAGCACACGACATGGCGGTGACGCCGCCGCATAGTCCGGATGGAGCATTGACGTCGGTCGCCGATTGCTGCGATGGGATCGTCCGGGAGCCGGTCCCGGCTCGGCCGTGACCAACCGCTTCCGGAATTCGGGCATGTCTTCCTTCTCGCGGCGACACTTCGTCCATGCATTACCGGCGGCGGCGGTGCTCGCGGCGATTCCGCGCATCGGGCAGACCGCCGATTATCCCTCTCGCCCCATTCGACTGGTGATTCCCTATGGGGCGGGCGGATCCGGCGACCAGATCGGGCGTCCCTGGGCGGAGAAGATGTCGTCGCTGCTTGGACCCGTCTTCATCGAAAACATCACCGGTGCGGGCGGCGCGATCGGGACAGCGGCGGTCGCGCGCGACAAACCCGACGGCTACTCCCTGCTGCTCGGAAACGACAGCACGCAGGCGGCCATTCCGCTGCTATCGCAAAATCCGTCCTATGCGATGGACGATTTCCGCGCCATCAGCCGCCTCATCACCAGCGCGCTTGTTTTCGTCGTCCATCCGTCGGTGCCCGTCACAAATCTGCCTGAGCTGATTGCCTACGCAAAAGCCAATCCGGGAAAGCTGTCCTACGGGACCCCTGGAATCGGCAGCGGAAATCATCTCGTCGGCGAAGCCTTCAAGCTGCAGGCGGGCGGGCTGGACATCGTCCATGTCCCGTATCGGGGCATCGCGCAGGCCAGCAACGACCTCCTCGCCGGCCAGATTCCCCTCATCATTGCAGTGATGTCGGTGCAATTGCAGCAGTGGAGCCAGGCCGGCAAGATCCGGATGATCGCGGTCGCCACCGAGAAGCGGCTGAGCGTTGCCCCCGATATCCCGACCGCCATCGAATCCGGCATGCCGGGCCTCCGCTATGACGGCTGGTTCGGCCTGTTCGCGCCCCGGCAGACCGACGATGCGATCATCGACCGGATCGCGCAGGCGACGCGCATGGCCATGGCCGACAAGGCGATGCAGGCCAACTACCGCGCCGAGGGCATGGAGCCGGACAGCGATTCGAAGCCGGCCGAATTCCAGCGCCTCGTCGAGGCGACTTCGGCGAGCCTTGCGGGCATGATCAAATCGATCGGGCTGGAGAGGTTTTGAGGCGACTCAACCCGCGGGGCGCGTGACGATACGCGCCGACAATGTGACCAGACACATCAGCGCGGCCAGAAGCCAGAACGCCATCGGCAATCCGCCGAGGCGGGCGACGAAGCCGACGCCGGCGGGGCCCACCAGGATGCCGGCATAGCCGGCGGTCGTGATCGCGGCGACGGCGAGCCCCGTTGGCATCACCGTCTGCCAGGCTGCGCGGCGGAACAGCACCGGTACGAGGTTCGAGGCGCCGAGGCCGATCAGCAGGAAGCCGGCCATCGCAACCGCCGCAACGGGAGCTGTGAGCAGCACCACGAAGCCCCCGATCGCAATGAGGCTGCCCCAGAACAATGTCGCGCGGTCTCCGATGCGCGCGACGACGGCGTCGCCGCCGAGCCGCCCCACTGTCATCGCGATCGAGAACACGATGTAGCCGGTCCCACCTTGCGCCTCCGGGACGAGGCCCGCGCCGATCACGAGCAGCGCGCCCCAATCGAGCATCGCGCCTTCGACCAGGAAGGTGATGGCGCCGAGCAGCGCCAGCAGCAGCACCGATCCGTGCGGCAGCACCAGGAGCGGTCCGTCCTGCACCTGCACCGAGCGAAGCAGGCGCGGCGACGTCACCACCATCGCGGCCAGCATCAGGGCGGAGCAGATCAGCGTGCAGGCGAGCGCGCCGAGCTGTAGCGACAGCAGCGCGGTCATCAGCGCAGATCCGGCAAAACCGCCGATGCTGAAGAGCGCGTGGAAGCCGGACATCAGCGGAATTTTTGCGGCGCGCTCCACCTCCACCGCATGGATGTTCATGGCGACGTCGATCGAGCCGAGCGCGGCGCCGAATGCGAGCAGCGCCAGTGCCAGCGATGCGGGCGTACTCGCGATCGCGAGCAAAGGCAGAACCAGTGCCAGACCAAGCCCGCCGGCCACGATGATCGGCTTGCTGCCGTAGCGCGCGCTCATGATGCCGGTCAGCAGCATCGCGGCGACCGAGCCGATGCCGAGGCTGAGCAGGAGCAGCCCGAGCATGCCGTCGTCGACGCCGAGCCGCGTCTTCGCGAACGGCACCAGCGGTGCCCAGCAAGCCATGCCGAAGCCCGCGACGAGGAAGGCAAGCCGCGTCGCAAGGCGTGTCGCCGGCCGGTCGGCGGAAGACATTGGAACTCCGGGGAAGCACGATGAAGGAGGCGAGGCCGACAAGCCCGACGATTGCCGCGACTTTATGGCCGGGACGCCTCCGGCGCCGCGCCGGTCCTGGCGAGCTGCAAGCGCACGCACAGGCCTTTCGGCGCGTTGTCGAACAGCTCGAGGGTTCCATCATGCGCGGTCACGATCGCCTGCGCGATCGAGAGGCCGAGGCCGAATCCGGTCGTCTCGTCCATGGTGCGGGCGTCCTCGCCGCGCACGAAGGGCTCCAGCATCGCCGCCTTCCTGTCGTCGGGAATGCCGGGTCCATCGTCCGAAACGTCGATGACGAGATGATCCCCCGATATCGACAGCGCGACGTCGATCCTGGTTCCGAAGCGCGTTGCGTTCTGGACGAGGTTGGTGACCGCGCGGATGATCTCGTCCGGCCGCAGCACGAAGGCGGCGCGATCGGGGCCCGAATAAGTCACCGCATGGCCGCAATCGGAAAACTGCTCGCACACCATCTGCAGCAGCGCCGCGACGTCCACCAGTGTCGGCTTCACCGGGCTTTCACTGCGCAGCAGGGACAGAACCGATTCCAGCATCGACTGCATCTGGTCGAGGTCGCGCACGGTCTGCGTGCGCTGCGCCGGATCTTCGATGTATTCCGAGCGCAGCCGCAGCCGCGTGATCGGCGTGCGCAAATCGTGGCTGATGGCCGCGAGCATGCGCGTCCTGTCGTTCATCAGAGCGGTGATGCGCTCGCGCATCCGGTTCAGCGCTCTGGCTGCGGACCTGATCTCCTCCGGCCCGTTTTCCGGCAGCGGCGGCGAGGCCCGGTTCAGGCTGAAATTCTCCGCCGCGCGCGCGAAGGCCGACAGCGGCGAGGACAGCGCGCGGCCGGCCCAGACGCCGAGCAACGTGACGCTCGCCACCAGGAACAGCAGCGTCGAGGTCCAGAGGCCGCTGACGAAGGCCGGTATCTGGGGCAATCCCATCGTCGCTTCGAGCACGTCGTCCTTGGCGAGATAGAACCAGACGCGATCCTGTTCCGCGCCGCTGCCGCGAATGAGCTCCGCCCGGCCGCCGAGTGCGGACGGGATGGGCAGGGGTGTCCGCGCCGGCAGCGGCATAACGGAAGTCGAAACACCGTCCCGCAATTGCAGCTTGAGCGCCGGAAAGGTCCGGCTGATGCTGCCGAGGACGAGCGCGCGCTCCGCCTTGGGCGTGTTGGTGATGATCCGCGCGATCAGCTCGAACTGCTCGACCGGCGAGTTCGCGAGCAGCTTCGGCTGGTTGAGCAGGAAATATCCGGCGATCAGCACGTGGATCAGGATCAGCGAGACCAGGATCAGGGCGGCGATCTGACCGCTGATCCGCCTGAAGCTGAACAGCGCCAGGATGTCGGCGGCGCGGCTCATGCTTCCTCCACCCTTGGTGTGAAGATGTAGCCGCCGGTGCGGATGGTCTTGATCATGGAGGTGTCTTCGCTGCGGTCGAGCTTGCGGCGGAGACGGCTGACCAGCACGTCGACACTGCGGCCGAAACTTCCGCCGGGGCGGCCGCGCGTCATGTTCAAGAGACTGTCGCGGCCGAGAACACGGCCGGCGCGCTCGCAGAAGGCTTGCAGCAGGTCGAACTCGGCGCTGGTCAGCGGCACCTGCGCTCCCTCGGGGTCGCGCAACTCCCGCAGGCGCAGATCGATGGTCCAGCCCTGGAACTTCAGCCGCGTCGCGGTGGAGGCGGCCGCAAGGCCGCTGGCGTGCCGGCGCAGCACCGCGTTGATCCGGGCGAGCAGCTCACGGGGGTTGAACGGTTTTGGCAGATAGTCGTCGGCGCCCATTTCGAGGCCGAGGATGCGGTCGAGGTCCTCGCCCTTCGCGGTGAGGATGATGATCGGCGTCGTCGTTTCCATCCGCAGCCGGCGGCAGAGGCTGAGGCCGTCCTCGCCCGGCAGCATCAGGTCGAGTACGATCAGGTCGGCGCGGTTCTGCGAGAGGTGGCGGTCCATCTCCCTGCCGTTGGTGACGGCGCTGACCGCGAACGAATGCTCGCGCAGATAACGCGAGATGAGATCGCGGGTCGGCTGGTCGTCCTCGACGATCAAGATGTTGGGCGTGCCGTTGGTCATGGTTGAGATCGCATCGGGGGCGCCGATCGTTGGTCGATTTGCGGACGATTGTCTCGTCCGAAGAATGACGGTCATGGTGCAATCCTACGGTCAGTCACGGCTCAGCGCCACCACGGGGTCGAGGAAGGCGGCGCGGCGGGCGGGGAAGAAGCCGAAGGCGATGCCGATCCCGGTCGAGGTCAGGAATGCCGCGCCGATCGAGAACGGCGAATAGCTGACCTCGAAGCCGGGCACCGCGACGTTGATGGCGACGCCGAGCAGGACCGCAATGAGGATGCCGGCGATGCCGCCGATCGACGAGATCAGGGTCGCCTCCACCAGGAATTGCTGCAGGATGTCGCTGCGCCTCGCGCCCACGGCCATGCGCACGCCGATCTCGCTGATTCGCTCCGAGACGGACACCAGCATGATGTTCATGACGCCGATGCCGCCGACGACCAGCGAGATCACCGCGATCGCCGCAACCAGGAACGCCAGCGTCTGCGTCGTGCTGGTGATGGTGCGACGGATGTCGTCGGTGTTGAGGATGACGAAGTCCCTGGTGTTGTGCCGCTGCGTCAGGAGCGTGGTCACCGCGTCCTGCGCCAGATTGGTCGAGACCTCGTCGCTGATCCGCAAGAGGATGCTGCGCAATGCGCGGCCGCCAGTGAACTGGGCCTGCACGGTGGTGTAGGGCAGGTACACCGCCAAATTCTGATTCGAGCCGAAGCCGCCCTGCTGCTGCGCGATCACGCCGACGATGCGGCACGGCACCTTGCCGAGCCAGATCACGCGGCCGATCCCGGAGGTCTGGTCGTCGGCGAAGAAGGTCTTTCTCGTGTTGTCGTCGATGACCGCCTGCCGCTCGATGTTGCGGACGGCGTCTGCGTCGAACAGGCGGCCTTTCGCCAGCTTGGCGCCCTTGACTAGGAAATAGCTCTCGCCGACGCCGTTGACGAGCACATTGGATTCGTTGCCGCGATAGCGCACCGTGGAGCTGGTCGAGACTGTCGGCGTGACGCCGGCGATGAAGCCCTGCCGGTCGAGCGCACGGGCATCGTCCAGCACCAGCGTCTTGATCTTGCCGGCGCGCGCATCGCCAAAGTCCTTGCCCGGAAACACCTCGATCGTGTTGGTGCCGAGGCTCGAAATGTCCGACAGCACCTTGCGCTGCGAGGCGTTGCCGAGCGCGACCACCGACGATACCGCGGCGATGCCGATGATGATGCCGAGCATGGTCAGGAACGCGCGCAGCCGGTGCGCGGCCATCGCCACCAGCGCCATGCGTGAGGCCTCGCGCAGCCGTCCCAACGCGCCGGTCCAGCCGACGCCGCCGTTCGATGCTGTGCGGGCGACCGGCTCCGACGCGCCCGCGCTCTCCATGCGGCGATCGGAAACGATCCTGCCGTCCCGCAACTCGATGATGCGCTCGGCCCGGGCGGCGACATCGGCATCGTGGGTGACGATGATGATCGTCCGTCCCTCGCGATGCAGCTCTTTGAGGATCTTCAGCACCTCCTCGCCGCTGCGCCGGTCGAGCGCCCCGGTGGGCTCGTCCGCCAAAATGACCTCGGCGCCGTTGATCAGGGCCCGTGCGATCGAGATACGCTGCTGCTGGCCGCCGGAGAGCTGGTTCGGGCGATGACCGCCGCGTGTGCCGACGCCGAGCCGCTCGAGCAGCGCACTCGCGCGCGTCCGGCGCTCACGCGCATTGATGCCGGCATAGACGGCGGGGATTTCGACGTTCGCGGCAGCGGTGAGATCGCCGAGCAGATTGTAGCGCTGGAAGATGAAACCGAAATGCTCGCGCCGCAGCGCGGCCAGCTCGTCTGCATCCAACTCGGCAACGTTCTTGCCGGCGACGCGATACGCGCCCGACGTCGGACGATCGAGACAGCCGAGGATGTTGAGCAGCGTCGACTTGCCTGATCCGGACTGACCGATAATCGCGACCATCTCGCCGGGCTGGATGCTCAGTGAGAGGTCATCGAGCGCCACCACAATGGTGTCGCCGGCTGCGAACTCGCGGCGGATGTTCTGGAGGTCGATGATCGGATCGGTCATGTCAGGGACCTCCCCCGCCGGGAGGTCCGCCCGGCATGCCGCGCGATGCGGTCTGCTCGCTGGCCTCGCCGGTCACGACCCGCTCGCCCGCCTCTAAGCCGGATTTGATCTCGACGGTGGTGCGATCGTTGAGGCCGGTCTTGACCTCGCGCTCGCTGACGTCGCCCGACGTGCTGAGGGTGCGCACCGTGCTGCGTCCATCGGACTTGCGCATCACGGCGAGCGCAGGGATCGTTTTCACCCGCTTGGCCTCGCCGGTGATGATGTGCACCTCCGCGGTCATGTAGGTCCGCAGCGCATAATCCTTGTTCGGGACGTTGAAGACGCCGATGTAGTAGATCGCCGTGCTGGTCGAGCTCGACGAGCTCGAGCTTGAGCTCGTCGTCGTTGAGGTCGAGGAGAAGCTGGCGTCGTTCTTGATCGACTCCGGCGCCGGCTCGATCTGCTCCAGCCGCGCCTCGTAACGATGATCCTGGTCGCCGAGGATGGTGAAGTAGAGCGATTGTCCCGGTCGGACCTTGACGATGTCGGCCTCGGAGATCTCCGCCCGCACGGTCATGGTCTCGAGCTGGCCGAGCACGACGATGGTCGGCGCGGACTGCACCGCGTTGACCGTCTGTCCCTCCTGCACGACGGTCGCGAGCACCGTGCCGTCGATCGGCGCGGTGATGCGGGTGTAGTCGAGGTTCACCCGCGCCGTCTCGACGCTGGCCTCGGCGCCGACGATCAGCGCTTCCAGCGCTGCGATCTGGGCGTGGGTCTGGCGCACGGTCGCTTCCGCGCTGTCGAAATCGCTGCGCGAGGTCGCGCGCTGCGCAAGCGTCGCCTGCTGGCGCGCAAGGTTGGCGTCGGCCAGCACCAGCGCGGCCTCTTTTTCGGCCTTCTGCGCGCGATAATTCTTCAGCGACGCTTCCGAGTTGCGCAGATCGTTCTGCTTGGTGACGGGGTCGATCTGGGCGATGACGTCGCCGGCCTTGACCGTGTCGCCGACGCGCACGTTGAGCGCGGTGATCCGGCCGGACACCTGCGCGCCGACGGCGGTCAGCCGCGCCGGCTTCAGCGTGCCGCTGGCGAGCACCTCCTCGCGGAGGTCGCTGACCGCGACCTGCGCGGTGATGTAGGATTGCGCCTTGCTCGACGTCCCCGGCGAACGCGTCGCCAGCACCATGCCGGTCGCGACCACGGCGACCACCGCGGCCGCGATCTTCACGCGCTTGACGGTGATGATCCCAGTCACTTCTGCGCCTCCCGGACGTGAGGTCCCGTATTGGTATCGACGATAACAGGCGTCGACACGTCCACCGGATCGGCCCAGCCGCCGCCGAGCGCCTTTGCCAGCGAAATGTAATCCTTGGCCGCCGACACCTTGCTCTGGATCAGCGAATCCTCGGCCGAATAGAGCGAGCGTTCGGCGTCGAGCACGTCGATGAAGCTGGCGCTGCCGGTCTCGAACAGCGATCGCGACAGCTTTGCGGCCTCGCGGTAGTTCTTCGCCGCTTCGGTCAGCTTGGTCGCGCGCACGCGCTCCTGTGACAGCGACACCAGCGCGTTCTCGACATCTTCGAGCGCGGTGAGCAGGGTCGAATGGAACGTCGCGAACGCCTGGTCGCGTTGCGCTTCCGCGATCTTGACCGTGGCCAGACGCTTGCCCGCATCGAACACCGGCACGGTGACGGAAGGGCCGACCGACCAGCTCACGCTGGAATACTTCGCGAGATCGCCGGCGCGCAGCGCGGAGGTGCCGACCGAGCCGGTCAAGGACACCGCCGGATAGCGATCGGCTTCGGCCGCGCCGATCTTGGCAGTGGCCTGCGCCAGCTTGCGCTCGGCGCTGGCGACGTCGGGACGGCTCATCAGGAGATCGGCGGGCAGGCCAGTCGGCAGCGGCATGCGCGGTGCCGGCACGGGCGCGGACCGCGCCATCAGCGTCGCGACGGCATCCGGCGGCCGCCCGAGCAGGATGCCGAGCCGGTGGATGTCGGCTGCAAGCGCGGCCTGATAGGTCGGAACGTTGGCCTCGGTGCTCGCGGCCTGTGCGGTGGCCTTGGCGAGATCGACGGCGTTGCCGCTGCCGGCCTCGTATTTGCTGCGGGTGAGCTTTTCGGTGTCGCGCTGGGAGACCGACGTGCGCTGCGCCAGCGCGATCCGGGCCTGATGGCCGCGTGCCTCGACGTAATAGGCGGCGACGTCGCCGATCAGCGTGACGAGGCTGTCGCGCAGATCCTCCTCGGCCGATTGCGCGCCGCGCACCGCCGCCTCGATGCTCCGCTGCGTACCACCGAACAGGTCGAGCTCCCAGCTGGAATCGAAGCTCGCCTGGTGCAGCGTGTAGGGCGCGCTGTCGACGACGGCTGATGCGGAGCCCGAGCTGGTCTTGTTGTCGGTCACCGAGGCCGAGCCGCTGACCGACGGAAACAGGCCGGCGCTGGTCTGCTGCACCGTTGCCCGCGCCTCGCGCACCACCGCCTTCGCCTTGGCGACATCGGGGTTGGCCTCCACGGCCTGTTCGATCAGGCGGTTGAGCAAGGGATCGCGCAGGCGCAGCCACCAGCGATCGAGCGTGCCTGCGCCGCGCCGCGAAGCGGTCTTGGTGCTCCAGTGCGACGGCAGGTCGAGCCTGGGCGGGCCGGCATAGTCCGGCCCGACCGCACAGCCCGCCAATGAGCCGATCAGCGCCAGCGCGAGACAAGCCGATCCGCCACGGGACAGAACTTCGCGCAGCGGAAGGGGCGTCGGATGACGGTTCTCCTTTGCGGAAGGCACGGGGATTTCGACGGACGAGTGTGACGGCATCAAATCGGCTGAGATTCATTGGCATCGCCCGGGAAGGAGGAGGGCGCTCACGGCCCTCGGAGAGGCAGGACGAGGCGGGAACCACTAGCCTAGGGATCGTGGCCTTTCGGCAGCCCGAATGTTGCTGAATGTAAACAGATGTTGCGTGGCATCTCGGCGGCTGCGAGAGGGGGCGGCCAGGGGCGACATCGGTCCTGTTTCGCAGCCGAGTCAAGGGCTGCCGGCGAAAAGATTCCGCTTTACCGAAATTCGGATTTGTCGTATGTTTCGCCCATCCCGGCTCATCCTTGAGGGGCGATCATGTGGTCGTCATTTTCGCGAGCCGGTCTGCGGTGGACGCGGCAGCGTCGGGCGCGAGAGGTTAGGGCAGGGCGGATTGCTCTCCGTGAGCCCAAAACTTCGTGCGGACGAACGGCGCTGACAGGTTGGTCTCGTCTGTAAGTTTTCGGCTCCGTCGACGGAGCTGGGAATACTGCGGCGAAATGGCGGGCCGCGCGTACGGCAAAATCGTGTGGTCCTGGCCGTCGTTGCTACGGTCAAGCTCTTGCGGAGGCGGTGATCGCGTCAACCGGCGCGGTGCTGGTGAATTTCGCGGGAGTGAGGGAGGCCAGAAGGAATTCGGCTCCCAGGAGAGCGCGGCATAAGCCGTCCGACCATCGCGCAGGGAAGGCCGAGTGTTAGGCTTCACCTGTATGCTGCTGTGCGGTTCCTTTGCGCTACATCTTCGCGCAGCGGACCGCGGGTGCGAGGTCAGCACCTGGCCTTCCCTGCGCCCTCTTGGATCGAGAGGGCGGCGAGACGAAGCAAAGCTCGGGTGGATCAGCCGCGAGGATACGAAGACGTGTCTGCGACACATACTCACTGTCATCGCCCGCGAAGGCGGGCGATCCAGATTCCAGAGGCTGTTGTGGTTAAGCCGAGAAGCTGCGGCGTACTGGATTCCCCGCCTTCGCGGGGAATGACAGCGGTATTTGGAGGACGAAGCCGTGCCTCATACTCCGTCATTGCGATCGCAGCGAAGCAATCCAGAATCCCTCCGCGGAAAGACTCTGGATTGCTTCGCTGCGCTCGCAATGACGAGATTGAGGAGGCTGCGTGCCACAAGTGCGGAATTGTAGGGTGGGCAAAGGCGCAAAGCGCCGTGCCCACCAGTGATGATTGGTGGGCACGCTTCGCTTTGCCCACCCTACGGCACTTGCCGAATTGAGCTACCACCGATAGCTCAACGTCCCGATCACCTGACGCCGTGCGCTGGCGTAGCAATAGCCGGACTGGCAGGTGTCATACTTCTTGTCGAACAGGTTGGTGGCGTTCACGCGCATGTAGGCGCCGCGAAAACTCCGGTCGAGCTTGCCGAGATCGTAGTCGACCACGGCGTCGAACAACGTGACAGCGGCATTCTCGAAAGTATTCTGGTCGTTGCCGAAGTTCGCGCCGATATAGCGCAGGCCGAGGCCAAGTCCCAGTCCTTCCACCGGTGTGCCGGACTGGAACGTGTACTTGCCAAACGCCGCGAACGAGTCTCTCGGGATGCCGGAATACTCATGGCCCGTCGTATCGGAATTGCCCCGCGTGATCACGACGTTGAGATGGGTGTAGGCCGCGGTGAGGTCGAAGCTGGGTGTGAGCGCCAGCTTGGCCTCGAGCTCGAGCCCCTTCGATTCGATCTGTCCGGTGGCCGCCAAGACTGCGATGTTGTCGGGGTTGGTGCGCAGGACATTGTCCTGCTTGATGTCGAACACGGCGGCGGTGAGCAGCAGCGGAACGTTCGGCATCTGATACTTGACGCCGACTTCCGATTGCTCCCCGGTGGTCGGCTTGAAGGCGGCTCCCGTCACGTCGACGCCCGTCTGCGGGCTGAACGAGGTGGCGTAGCTGACATAGGGTGCAACGCCGTTGTCGAACACATAGCTCAGGCCCGCGCGGCCGGTGAAGGCCGACGGCTTCTGGGTGTCCGGGGTCCCGTCCAGCGTCGTCGTCGTGCTCTGCGAGACCCAGCTCTGGCGGCCATTGAGCGTCAGGATGAATCCGCCGAGCCTGGCCTGCTCCTGCGCGTAGACTCCGATCTCGTTGGTCGACTGCTTGGTGAAAATCGAGAATGCCGGCGTGGCGATCGCCTGCGTGCCGTAGTTCATGGTCGCAAGATTGAGATCGGGCGCCGGGCCGTACCCGATCTTGTCGTCGTAACGGGAATTGCTGTAGTCGACGCCGAACAGGACGGTGTTCTTGACCGCGCCGAGCATGAACTTGGCCTCGGCCTGGTTGTCGAGCGTGGCGGTCTTGAAATTGTCGAGAATTCGCCAGGCCGAACGCGTCGCGGTCTGGGTCGCGAAGTCGAGATTATCGATCTGGGTGTATTTCGCGTCGGTGTTGACCTGATAGAACCGGAAATTCTGCCGGACGGTCCAAGTGTCGTTGACGTTGTGCACGAACGCGTAGCCGACGCGGAACTGCTTCTGGTCCATCGCGCTGAACGCCGGATCGTTCGAGTAGATGTTGGTCAGCTTGCCATCCACCGTGCGCGCGTTGCCGATGCTCGCAGCGGTGCGGCTGGTCTGATACTCACTGAGGATCGTGAAGGTCGTATCGAGGTTCGGTTTCCAGGTCAGGGCAGGCGCGATATAGGCGCGGTCGTCGTCATTGCCGGGAAACCAGGTTTTTGCGTCGCGCAGCAGGCCCGTCAGCCGGTAATACAACTGATCGCTGCCGGGGACCGGGCCGCCGACGTCGAAGGCGCCCTGGTAGCGATCGTAATTGCCGGCCTGCAATTGCACCTCGCCGAACGCCGTCTGCGGCGGCCGCTTCGTCGTGACGTCGACGATGCCGCCTGGGGAGCCGAGGCCATAAAGGCCGGAGGCCGGGCCGCGGAGGATAGATACGCGCTCGATTCCATAGGGCTCGATCTTGGGAATGGCGAAATTGCCGCCGCCTTGCCGCAGGCCGTCGCGATAGATGCCGGTATAGGTCACGTCGAAGCCGCGGATGGAAAAGG
Organism: Bradyrhizobium huanghuaihaiense; assembly: GCF_025200885.1. Lineage (NCBI taxonomy): Bacteria > Pseudomonadati > Pseudomonadota > Alphaproteobacteria > Hyphomicrobiales > Nitrobacteraceae > Bradyrhizobium > Bradyrhizobium huanghuaihaiense. The sequence goes on from NZ_CP104172.1 coordinate 2,944,594, forward strand.
CGTCGAAGCGCGGATCGTAACCGAATGCCGTGGTCGTGACGCCGGGTGTGTAGTTCACGGCGTCCTTGAGCGTCTGAACGTTGCGATCTTCGAGCTCCTTCTTGGTCACGACGGAGAGGGATTGCGGCGTCTCGATCAGCGGCGTGTTGGTCTTTGTGCCGGCGGTGCCGCTGGTCGCGACGTAGCCGGTCGTCGTACCGGCCGCGCCTCCAGCCGCCTGCGGTGCGCGATTCTGATCGGCTGCCAAATTGCCGCGCCGATTCGTCGTGGCCGCGCGTTGCGACCGCGCGCGCTGATTGGACGCGGTGCTGTTGCGCGTCTTCGGCGCGCTCGGCGCTTCGACGCTGACCGGTGGCAGGTTGCTGCTCTGGGCCTGTGCCCGGGAAGCCAAGACGTCAACAGACACGAAAACGATCGAACCGAACATCGTGGCGTTGATCGCTGCTGCGCTTCCAAACCAACGAAGTTTCCTCTCCGACAAAGCAACGCCCACCAATGATGATCCCCAATTTCGCCGAACTGAATCACGCGAACGCGCGCAGCTGCGTGCTGATGCGCGTCGAGCGATGCGGACTTCTATGGGTGAAGCGATCGGAATTCCACACGCGCAAAATAGAATTGCTTGAAGCTGCGATGAGCGGATTTGGAATGGTTCGAGATGAATGTGGAGAACATGAAATCGCGTGCGGCAGATGCGCGCACGCGCACGTCATCTCCGCTCGTGCGCGATTGCCAGCGGACGACCGACGCAATACTGATGGAAGCAACGCATTGACTGTCGTTTCGCTCATCGAGACGATGAGCAGAGTTTTCGCAAGCCGGTCACCACGAGATCGGGATTCTCGGTACGAATCCGCCCAGATCCGAGTCGGGGCTCAGCGGCTGGCGATCGAGCGGCCGGTTGTTGTTCTCGCGTGCGAACGAGATGCCGGGCGGCAAGGCGTAGTCGCTGAACTTGCGCTCGCCGGGGAGCAACTCGGTCCCTCCATCGAGCCAGGACCGCTTGCTGAGATAGATGCGCGTGTGCGGGCCGGACTGATAGGAGTGGTTGGGGCCGCGTGGACCGTACTCATAGACCGCATTTTGTGTCGTCTGTCGTTGATCGCGCTTGCCGGTCGTCCCGGCATGAGCGGCCAAGGTCGAGGCGAGGAGGGCGACCAGCACCGCTCTGGTCATGACAAACGCGTTCATCGACGAATACCCATGCAAGTTCCTGATGTCGTCGCCTCTCGCACCGGCTTAAGCCTCTGTAAAGAATCCGGGCGTTGCGCGATGTTGCTGAAGGCCTGCATGGGCAAGCCGTATGCGCAGCGGGCTCCATGCCATTCAGTCACCGCCGCAGGCCCGCGCGATCGTCACGGCTGCTGCGTTTTGCGTGCTGATCCGCCAATCAAATTGAACGACCGGAAACAATGCAGAAATCACAAAGCCACACCGCGGCCACAGCCGTCTCGTTTCAGAGCAGGCTAGGTGCTCTTGAGGTGTGGAATGTCGTTTTTGCGGCCCTGGCTGATCGCGGTGGTGATGTGCGGTGTATCGATTGCGAGTTCGGGTCCTGTCGCGCTGTTGCCGCAGCCGGCGGCCGCACAGGCGGTGGAGACGATCGTCGTCGAGGGCAATCGCCGCGTCGAGGCCGAGACCGTGCGCTCCTATTTTAGGCCCGGCCCGGGCGGGCGCCTTGACCAGCCGGCGATCGACGACGGCCTCAAGGCGTTGATCGCGACAGGTTTGTTCCAGGACGTGAAGATCAACCAGGCCGGCGGTCGCATCGTCGTGTCGGTGGTCGAGAATGCCGTGATCGGGCGCATCGCCTTCGAGGGCAACAAGAAGATCAAGGACGAGCAGCTCTCGGCCGAGATCCAGTCCAAGGCGCGCGGGACCTTCTCGCGGGCGCTGGTGCAGTCCGACACGCTGCGAATCGCCGAGATCTACCGCCGTTCGGGCCGCTACGACGTGCGCGTCACACCCGAGATCATCGAGCAGCCGAGCAACCGCGTCGATCTCATCTTTACGATCGTGGAAGGCGTCAAAACCGGAGTGAGGTCGGTCGAGTTCATCGGCAACAGCGCCTACTCGGCCGCGCGCCTGCGCGACGTGATCAAGACGCATGAGAGCAATCTGCTCAGCTTCCTCGGCAACAACGACATCTACGACCCCGACCGCATCGAGGCCGATCGCGACCTGATCCGCCGGTTCTATCTCAAGAACGGCTTCGCCGACGCCCAGGTCGTGGCCGCGCTCACCGAATATGATCCGGAGAAGAAGGGTTTCAACGTCACCTTCAAGATCGAGGAGGGCCAGCAGTATCGCGTCGGTTCGGTCGATTTCCGCTCCAGCATCGCCAATTTCGACGCGAGCGCGATGCGCTCCTATTCACGCGTCGGTGTCGGCTCGCTCTACAACGTCGAATCGGTCGAGAAGTCGACCGAGGAGATGCAGATCGAGGCCTCGCGTCGCGGCTACGCCTTCGCCGTGGTGCGGCCGAGCGGCGACCGCAACTTCGAGGCGCACACCGTGTCCGTCGTGTTCAACATCGACGAAGGCCCGCGCTCCTATATCGAGCGCATCAATCTGCGCGGCAATACGCGCACGCGGGACTACGTCATCCGCCGCGAGTTCGACATCGCGGAAGGAGATGCCTACAACCGCGCGCTGGTCGACCGTGCCGAGCGCCGGCTGAAGAATCTCGACTATTTCAAGAGCGTCAAGATCGTCACCGAGCCGGGCTCCTCCAGCGACCGCGTCATCCTGGTCGTCGACATGGAAGAGAAATCGACCGGCGACTTCTCGATCTCCGGCGGCTATTCCACGACCGACGGCGCGCTCGCCGAAGTCTCGGTCTCCGAGCGCAACCTGCTCGGCAAGGGCCTCTACGCCAAGGCATCCGTCAGCTACGGCCAGTACTCGCGCGGCATCTCGCTGTCCTTCGTCGAGCCATATCTGCTCGATTACCGGCTGGCGCTTGGATTCGACACCTACTGGCGCCAGCAATTGTCGAACAGCTATACGAGCTACGGCGTGACGACGCTGGGCTTCTCGCCGCGCCTGGGCTTTGCGTTGCGCGAGGATCTCTCGCTCCAGCTCCGCTATTCGCTCTATCAGCAGAGCATCACGCTCGCCAGCGCGTACAATAACTGTAACAACAACGCGTCGAATACGTCGCTCGCCTACAACCCGACGCCGGCCTACATCAAGAATGTTCTGGGCGGCGTGGACCCGACCAATGCCACGGATTCCGGCGTCTATGGCTATGGCTGCTACGGCGGCGGCGAGTCGAGCCTGCCGGTCCGGAAAGAGCTGGCGAACGGCGCGACCTGGACGTCGGCGCTCGGCTACACGCTGAACTACAACACGCTCGACAACACCAAGAACCCCACGGACGGCTTGCTGATCGACTTCCGCCAGGATTTCGCCGGTGTCGGCGGCGACGTCACCTATCTCAAGACTGCGGTGGACACCAAATACTACACGCCGCTGGTGTCCGAGATCGTCAACGTGATCCACCTGCAGGGCGGCATCCTCAACAAGATCGGCAACAACGATCTGCGCATGCTCGATCATTTCCAGATGGGCCCGAACCTCGTGCGCGGCTTCGCCTCCAACGGCATCGGCCCGCGCGACATCACCTACTATAATTACGGCTCCAACGGTGATGCGCTCGGCGGCACGAAATATTGGGGCGCGTCCATGGAATTGCAGATGCCATTCTGGTTCCTGCCGAAGGAGGTCGGTCTGAAGGGCGCGGTCTATGCCGATGCCGGTTCGCTCTGGGGCTACCAGGGGCCGACGTCGTGGACGGCCACCGGCGAGGTCAACACCAAGGCCTGTCCGACCTGCGGGCTGCAATATGACGACGGCAACGTGGTGCGCTCCTCGGTCGGCGTCGGCCTGATCTGGGCCTCGCCGTTCGGACCGCTGCGCTTCGACTACGCCGTACCGATCACGAAGGGCAAATACGACATTGTCCAGGAGTTCAGGTTCGGAGGCGGCACCTCCTTCTAGGTCGCGGCGCTGCGGCGGGGAGTCTCGGCATCCGTCGTGCATTTGTGAAAATCTGTGATAGGGCCGGTGCGCGAGTGCGTGGACAGCCCTTGGCGAATGTCCGATAATGTGTCCTGCAAATTGTGGGCCCTGGGGCCTGCACTTGAGCTTCCGCAGAAGGACGATCCCGATGACACAGGCTGGCGCCTACGGGCAGAGGCTTGGGCAGTTCCTGCGCTTGAAGGACGCGCCGCCCGCGCTGGTGGCGCGCTCGCTGCGTAGTGCCGAGCTGGCAGTCACCGAGACCCGGAACGACCATCCGGAGCGCGGCCTGTCCGGCTCGCTGGCCGCGGAGGACGCCTTCCTGGTCAGCCTGAAGCTGCACGATTACCTGGATTGCGAGCTCTGGGAGCGCGGCAAATCCGTCATGAGGGCGGACGTTCGCGCCGGTACGACCTATCTTTATGACCTCAAGCGCGATCCGCGCTACGTCATCGACAAGCCGTTCCACTCGCTGTTCTTCTATATTCCACGCTCGGCACTCGACAGCATCGCCGAACAGAGTCAGGTGCCTCGGGTCGATGATCTCGACTGCCAGGTCGGTGTCGGCCATGATGACGGAATCATCCGCCACATCGGCGCGTCGCTGCAGGAAGGGCTGCGCAGGCCGGACGAGGCCAATCAGCTCTTCATCGACCACATGATGCTCGGGCTCACCGCCCATGTCGCCCAGACTTATGGCGGGCTGCAGCGTAAGTCCGCGCCCGCGCGCGGCGGTCTTGCACCCTGGCAGGCGAAGCGCGCGTGCGAGCGGCTGGAGTCGGATCTCGGCGGCAAGCTCTCGCTGCAGAAGGTTGCGGCCGAGCTCGATCTCTCGGTCAGCCACTTCTCGCGCGCGTTCCGCATCTCCGTCGGCATGCCGCCGCACCAATGGCTGCTGCATCAGCGCGTGAAGGCGGCCAAGCAATTGATGGGCGTCCGCGACCTGCCGCTGTCGGAGATCGCGATGTCGGCCGGCTTCGCCAACCAGAGCCACTTCACGCGCGTATTCTCCTCGATCGCCGGGGTCAGCCCGGCCGTGTGGCGTCGCGAGGCGCTCGGTGCTTCCAGCGGCGAGGCGTGAAGCCGGACGCCTGCGTCGTCAGCGGCGTTTCGCGAGAGAGATGGTGTAGGCGGCGCGCCGCGCGGCAAAGATCTCGTCCGGCGGGTGACCGATGCCGTCGGCGAGATTGGCCGGATTGAAGATGGAGGCGTCGCAGGCCTGATCCGGTTCGAAGCCCGTGATCACGATCGTGCCGAGCCGCACCTCCTCGCGATGATCCTCATCCGGCCAGCGTATGGTCACGTCCATGGTCGGATCGCCCGGGCGGTCGAGCAGCGCCATGACGTTGAAGCGGACATTGCCTGTAGCGATCCGCGCACCCAGATCGTCGCGCAGGAAATCGGCCGGCTTCGTTCTGGCCTCGTCCGCGTTGAGCGTGATCTCGCCGCCGGCCGGAACGACCTTGAATTTGATGAAGCGCGTCTCATTCGCGACATTCGTCGCAGGAAAGGAATGCACGCCCCAATAGGTGGTGCCGGCAAGGCTTCCGGGCAGCGGACGCACGGCGATGTAGTTCGCCTGATTGAGCGTCTCAGGATTGGCCGCCGAGAAAGCCTTGACCTTGGCCATATCAGGTTTGCCGTCCGACCCCGGCCTGCGTGCCTCGAGGAAGGCCAGCATCTGGTCGAGCGTTCGCGCAAAATGCACGGGCGCGCTCTCCACCAGGATATCCGAGCGGTGATCGTCGTCGCCGAGCTTGAAGCTGAAGCCGCGCAGCACCAGATTGTTGGTATCGGCGACGGCAGGGTTACCGCCGCCGACCGAGAAGCGTGCCAGCACGCGCGATGGCCTTGTGAAGCTCTGCGATCGCGTGACTTCGCCTGCCCGGTCCGACGGAGTGTAGGTGCCGCGAACGCACCAGCCCTTGGCAAAGCTGGCGCGGACCTTCGGCGGATTGCCGGCGACGGCCTTCAGGGCGTCGACGATGGAGGCGGGCGTTGCGGCGGGGACGTTGGACATGTGAGCCTTCTCGCGTGGGGCGGGCAGGCTAGGCGTTGTGCGAACCGGCGTCTTTCCCAAAGCGATCGGGCCTTGCATGATCCTGCTCAAGGCGCGTTCAAGGTGGAACGAATGTGATTGGTTGCCGTCCTGTCGGCGCGATGCGGAGGACCGCGTCCGGCTAAGCGCTCAGGATGCGCCGGCAGGCATCGACGAAGACCTGCGCGCCGGTGACGATATCGACGTCTGCGGTATTCTCGGTCCAGTGATGGCTGATGCCACCGATCGACGGCACGAACAGCATGCCGGCCGGCATGACGGTCGCGAGCATCTGCGCATCGTGGCCGGCGCCGCTGGGCATGCGGATGGATCGGCCGCCGGCAACCGCCTTGCTCGCAGCTTCGATCGCGTCCTGAAAGCCCGCGTTCATCATCGCCGGTGCGCCGGTGCGAATCTTCTCCACGGTGACGGTGCAGGGGCCCTTCGCACTGGCCTCGTTCGCCATCGTGCGCAGCAGTTCCTCCAGCCGTGCGATGACGGCGGGATTGTCATCGCGGATCTGGAACAGCATCTCAGCGCCGCCCGGAATGATGCTCGGCGCGCCCGGCTCGAGCGTGATGCGGCCGGTCGTCCAGACCGTGCGCGGACCGCATGCGGCCGGGAAACGTTCGTCGATCGCGACGCAGAATTTTGCCAGCGCGAGGCCGGCATCCTTGCGCACGGCCATGCGCGTGGTGCCGGCGTGGTTCTGCTCGCCGCTGAAATTGATCCGGTATTGCCAGATGCCCACGATCGAGGTCACGACGCCAACCGCAAGATGACTGCTTTCGAGCGTGTCGCCTTGCTCGATATGCGCCTCCAGATACCCGACGTGTCGGCTCGGCTCGACAGCGACACGTGCGCGCCCCGAGAGACCCATCTCGGCGAGGGCATCGCGCATGGCGCGACCACCGGTGCGATCGCGCGCGGCGTCGATTTCATCCTCCGTCACTTGCCCCACATAGGAGCGCGAGCCGAGGAAGCTGCCGAAATGTCCTTCCTCGTCGCACCAGGCGGCGACTTCGACGGCGCCCTTCACGGAGGGGTCGGCATTGAGCACGCGGGCGGCTTCAAGCGCATAGATGACGCCGAGCGGGCCATCGAGCCAGCCGGCGTAGTTCTGGCTCTCCAGATGCGAGCCGGCGAGAAGCTTCGGTCCAGCCTTCGTGCTCGTCCCCAACACATTGCCGATGCCGTCGATCGTAGCCGAGAGGCCCGCGTCGGGCAGCTTCTGAACCAGCCAGTCCAGCGATTGCCTGTGCGGCTCGGAGAAGGTCGGCTTGTGCACGCCGGTCTTGTAGGCGCCGATGGCGCGCAGTGCATTGAGATCGGCGAGGACGCGCTCGCCATTGGCGTGGGACTGAGTGTCAGGCATGTTCGGCAACCTTCAGCGCCTCGGTGCGGATCTCCTCGACCAGCCGCTCCTTGAGCTGGACGAATTCGGGCGTGGTCTTGATCTTGTACGAGCGTGGATGCGGCAGGTCCACGGTAATCTCGGCCTTGATGCGGCCGGGGCGGGCGCTCATGACGACGACGCGGCTGCCGAGGAAGATTGCCTCCTCGATGTCGTGGGTCACGAACAGCACGGTCTTCTGGTCGCGCTCCCAGATTCCGAGCAGCATTTCCTGCATCAAGGCGCGGGTCTGGTTGTCCAGCGCGCCGAAGGGCTCGTCGAGCAGCAGGATTTTTGGATCATTGGCGAGCGCACGCGCAATCGCGGTGCGCTGCTGCATGCCGCCGGAGAGCTGCTTGGGCCAGTGGTTCTCGAAGCCGGACAGTCCGACCTGGCGGATGAAGGCATCCGCGATCTTGTTTCGCTCCTGCTCGGACACGCCGCGCTCGCGCAGGCCGAAGGCGATGTTCTCGCGCACGGTCAGCCAGGGGAACAGCGTGTAGGACTGGAACACCATGCCGCGATCGGCGCCGGGGCCGGTCACCTCGCGCCCGTCGAGCGTGACGCGGCCGCCGGTCGGGCGGTCGAGGCCGGCAACGATGCGCAGCAGCGTGGACTTGCCGCAGCCGGACGGGCCGAGGATGGTGACGAAGTCGTTGTTGCCGATGGTGAGGTCGGTCGGCTCCAGCGCCCTGGTCGGCGCGTTGCCGTGGCGGGCGGGGAAGGTGCGCGAGACCTGTTCGATCTTGAGAATGGTCATGCGAGCTTCCATGGAAACAGCCAGGCGTTGAACGCCTTGAACAGGAAGTCGGAGACGAGCCCGATCAATCCGATCACGATGATGCCGAAGATGATCTGGCCGGTGTTGAGCAGCGCCTGGCTGTCGGTAATCATGTGGCCGATGCCGGACGATGAGCCGATCAGCTCGGCGACGATGACATAGGTCCAGGCCCAGCCCAGCACCAGCCGCAGGATCTCAGCGATCTCCGGCGCAGAGGAGGGAAGCAGCACACGCCGGATGATGCCGCGGTCCTTGGCGCCCAGCGTGTAGGCCGCCTCGACCAGGTCGCGTCGCGTGGCACCGACGGTCACGGCGACCATCAGGATGACCTGGAACACCGAGCCGATGAAGATGACGAGCAGCTTTTGCATCTCGCCGATACCGGCCCAAAGAATCAACAATGGAATGAAGGCGGACGCGGGCAGATAGCGCGCGAAGGAGACGAACGGCTCAAGGAAGGCCTCGACCGGCTTGTAGGCGCCCATCAGAACACCGAGCGGCACCGCGATGATCGCCGCGAGCGCAAAGCCGCCGACGACGCGCCAGATCGTCATGCCGATGTCGAATACGAAGCCCTGCTTCGTCAGCAGCTCAAAACCTTCCTGCACCATGGTCAGCGGGTTGGCGAGAAAGGTCTTCGACACATGGCCGCCGAAGGTCGCCCAGGACCAGAGGGCAACGAAAAGCACGAAGAACGCGAGGCCAAAGGCCACGCGCTGCCTCGATGTCACGGGATCCAGGGGACGCATCAAACTGTCTATCCGGGTGGTCGGTCACGCGCCGGTCCCGCCTCGTGGCGGGACCGACAGCTCGGTGAAGCTTACTTGATGAAGCTGGCGTCGTAGAGGTCTTCGACCTTCGGCGCCGCCTTGATGATGCCGATCTCGAGCAGGAGCTCGGCAGCGTCCTTATTGAAGGTGAGGAAGTCGCCGGCAAAGAACTTCTGGTTCGCGGCCTTGTCCTGCCAGCGCAGGTACTTTGCCGAGTTGCCGAACTGCTCGCCGGTCTGCTTCACGTCCGCGCCCATGATCTCATAGGCCTTGGCCTGGTCCTTGGCGATCATGTCGAGCGCCTCGAAATAGCTGTTGGCGAGCGCCTGCGCGGCCTTCGGATTCTCGCTCAGGAATTTCGGCGTGCAGCCAAAGGTGTCCATGACGATCGGATAGTCCAGCGTGGTCGCGATGATCTTGCCCTTGTCCGGTGCGGCGCGCACGGTCGACAGATAGGGCTCGTAGGTCATCGCGGCATCGTTCTGGCCGGAGACGAAGGCTTGCGCGGCCGCAGCCGGCTCGAGATTCACGATGGTCACGTCCTTCGTGGTGAGGCCGTTCTTCTTGAGCATCCAGGCCAACGCGAAATAGGGCGACGTGCCCGGCGCGGAGGCCGCAACCGTCTTGCCCTTCAGATCCTTGATCGCGGCGACGTCGTTGCGCACGGCCATGCCGTCTGCGCCATAGCTCTTGTCGAGCTGGAAGATCTGCTTGGTGGCAACGCCATTGGCGTTCCAGGAGATCCAGGTCTCGACCGTAGTGGCCGCGCACTGGATGTCGCCCGAGGCGATGGCGAGGTGTCGGTCCTTCTGCGGGATCTTCTTGATGGTGACGTCGAGGCCGTTCTTCTTGAAGATGCCGGCTTCCTTCGCCAACGTCAGCGGCGCGAAGCCGGTCCACCCGGAGATGCCGACGCCGACCTTGACGTCGTCGGCCAGCACCGGAGTGGCAGCCGCAAGTGCAATGATTGTCGCAAAAATTGTCGAACTACGCATGATTGTCGTCCTCTTGCCGATCGATGGATTGACGTCCTGTTGATCCCTATTGGTCCACGCAGACCGTTGCCCGAAGCATTGCACGAATTGTGCCGACATTCTCCTCTCAGCCTCCCTTGAATCGGGCGACAAGGCGGTGAGAGTCACCGGGATAGAGCAGCCGCACCGCGGTGATGGTGCGCGCGCTGCGCCAGGTGTAGCGGTCGATCACGAGGCATGGCGCGCCGACGGCGATGTCGAGCGCTTCCGCCGTGCGATCATCCGCAACGATGGCGCTGATCGTATGCTCGGCCTCTGTCCATGGGACATGGTGAAGCAGCCAGGAGCCAGGCGGCTCGCGCGAAAAATCGGCGGTCGCCGCACTCGGCACGGAGGAGAGATCGATCAGCCTGTCCTCCACCGCGAAGGGCACGTTGTCGGCGCTGTGGCGGCAGGAGATCGCGACTACCTTGCCGGCCTTCTTGACACCGAGACGGTCGCGGTCGGCAGCGGTCGCCGCGCGCAGCTTGCGGCCGATCAGCTCGTAGCCGTAAGCGCGGCCGAGCGCAGTAATCTCGGCGCGGATGTCGGCGATCTTGAGCACGGCCGACTGATGCTGAGGCGGGCGCACGAACGAGCCGGCGCGTCGCCGCCGTTCGATCAGGTCGGCCTGCGCCAGCTCCGACAGCGCCTTGTTGACGGTCATGCGCGAGCAGCCGTAGCGCGCGACCAGCTCGTGCTCGAACGGAATGCGATGCCCGGGCGGCCACTCGCCGGTCAGGATGCGCTTCTCGATATCGGCGCGGATGCGCTTGTAGAGCGTCGGCTGGTCGGCTGCGTCTGCGGTGAGGCTCATGCAACGAGCCTCCGCACCGCGGCGTTGAAGCGTTCGCGCGCTCGCTGGCCCAGTCGATGCCGCCCGCCTTCGACCACCTTGTTGCCGCCGGCCCAGACGCAATCGATCGCAGCGCCGCCCGCGGCAAAGATCCAGCCGTCGATGACAGCGTCGCGCGTACGCCCTGCGAGCGATGGATGTGCGGCGTCGAGCGTGACGATGTCGGCGCGCGTGCCGGGTGCGAGGCCGACGGTCGGCTGCGCCAGCGCCCGCGCTCCGCCGGCAAGCGCATCATCGAACAGCGAGCGCCCGGTGGAGCGACCCGCGCCGCCGGAGAGGACGTTGCGCTGGCGGTGCTTGAGCCGCTGACCGTATTCGAGCTGGCGCAATTCGTCGGCGGCGCCGATCAGCACGTTGGAATCGGTGCCGACACCGAAGAGGCCGCCCGCGTCGAGAAACTCGCGTGCCGCAAAAATGCCGTCGCCGAGGCTTGCTTCCGTGATCGGGCAGAGGCCAGCGACCGCGCCGGTCTTCGCGAATGCCGTCACTTCCTCAGTCGTCATGTGGGTCGCATGAATGAGACACCAGCGCTGATCGACGGGGGCGTGTTCCAGCAGCCATTGCACCGGGCGCCGGCCCGACCAGGCCAGGCAATCCTCGACTTCCTTCACCTGCTCGGCTGCATGAATGTGTATGGGCCCGCCCTCAGCGAACGGAATGATCGCGGTCAGTTCGTCCGGCGTCACCGCGCGCAAACTATGCGGCGCGATGCCGATATTGGCGCCCGGCAAGCTCGCGATGGCCTTGCGCGAGGCCTCCATCAACGCGTCGAACTGATCGACCGTGCAGATGAAGCGGCGCTGGCCGGCATGCGGCGCTGCGCCACCAAAAGAGCCATGCGCATAAAAACTCGGCAGCAGCGTGAGCGCAATGCCGGAGGCCTCGGCGGCCTGCGCGATCCGCGCGGCCGTCTCGGCGATATCGGCATAGGGCGAACCGTCGCGATCGTGATGCAGGTAATGGAATTCGCCGACGCGGGTAAAACCCTGCTCCAGCATCTCGACATAGAGCAGCGTCGCAACGGCCGCGACGTCGTCCGGTGTCATCGCCAGCGCAAAGCGATACATCGTCTCGCGCCAGGTCCAGAAGGTGTCGGTGGACTCGCCGCGCAGTTCCGCGAGCCCCGCCATGCCGCGCTGGAACGCGTGGCTGTGCAGGCTCGCAAGCCCGGGAAGCGCGATGGCGTGGCGCTCGTCGCCGGCGGCGGGCGCCACGCCCGTCGTCACCGCCGCGATCGCGCCGGCGGTGACGACCACCTGCACGTCATTGGCCCAGCCCGAAGGCAGGAGCGCGGAAGCGAAATGCAGTCGGGACATGATGACACGCCGGCTGGACAGAACCGCCTTACGATTATATGTCTAGACATATAAGTCAAGCATCCGACGGCGAATGGATATCCGCATGGCAGAGCGCTTCGACCGGATCTGGCACAATGCCCGCCTCGCAACGATGCGGGCCGATCGTCCCGATCTCGGAGAGATCGAGCATGGTGTCATCGCCGCGCGCGGCGGCCGCATCGTCTATGCGGGCGCGCTGGCGGATTTTCCTGTTGATGCGGAGGCGATCGATCGGATCGATTGCGAGGGACGCTGGATCACGCCGGGTCTCGTCGACTGCCACACCCATCTCGTCTATGGCGGCAACCGCGCGCATGAATTCGAGCTGCGCCTGAAGGGCGCAAGCTACGAAGAGATTGCCCGCGCCGGCGGCGGCATCGTCTCGACGGTGGCGGCAACGCGCAAGGCGAGCGAAGCCGAGCTCGTCGCAGGCGCGCTGCCGCGGCTGGATACGCTGATCGGCGAAGGCGCGACCACGGTCGAGATCAAGTCCGGCTATGGCCTCGATGCCGAAACCGAGATGCGGCAGCTCGCGGCCGCGCGCAGCCTCGGTCGTCAGAGGCCGGTCACGATCCGCACCTCCTTCCTCGGCGCCCATGCGCTGCCGGTGGAGGCCGAGGGCGACAAGGATCGCTACATCGATCTGGTCTGCAAGGAGGTGCTGCCGGCGGTCGCAAAAGCTGGCCTTGCCGATGCCGTCGACGCCTTCATGGAAGGGATCGCGTTCTCGGCAGAGCAGACCGCGCGGGTCTTCGAGGCCGCGAGACGGCTCGGTCTGCCGGTGAAGCTTCATGCCGACCAGCTGTCGAATCTCGGCGGCGCTGCGCTTGCCGCAAAATACGCCGCATTGTCGGCCGATCACCTCGAGCACACGGATGAAGCCGGTGCGGCGGCGATGGCGAAAGCCGGAACGGTGGCCGTGCTGCTGCCCGGCGCCTTCTACTTCATCCGCGAGACGCAGAAGCCCCCGGTTGAGGTATTCCGCAAGCACGGCGTTCCCATGGCGCTCGCGACTGACTGCAATCCCGGCAGCTCGCCGCTGACATCGTTGCTGCTCGCGATGAACATGGGCGCAACGCTGTTCCGGATGAATGTGGCCGAGTGCCTCGCCGGCGTCACCCGTGAAGGCGCGCGTGCACTTGGCGTGCTGGATGAGACCGGCACGCTGGAAGGCGGGAAATGGTGCGATCTCGCGATTTGGGACATCGAGCGTCCCGCCGAGCTCGTTTACCGCATCGGCTTCAATCCGCTGCATCGGCGGGTATGGAGGGCGCAGTGACGGAACAGGGCGCGGTGATCGTCGTCAAGCCGGCCACAATGAGCCTCGACGACCTCGTGCGCGTGCTCGCAGGCGCCCCTGTCGTCCTCGATCCGTCGTTCTGGCCGCGTGTGGAGGCGGCTGCGCAGATCGTTGCGCGAGCCGCGCAGGCCGATGTTCCCGTCTATGGCATCAATACCGGCTTCGGGAAGCTGGCCTCGAAGCGCATTCCACCCGACCAGACCGCGCTGCTCCAGCGCAACCTCATCGTCTCGCATTGCTGTGGCGTCGGCCCGGCAACGCCGGAACCAATTGTCCGCCTGATGATGGCATTGAAAATCGTTTCGTTGGGGCGCGGTGCTTCCGGCGTGCGGCGCGCGGTGATCGAGCAATTGCAGGGCATGCTGGCGCGGGGCGTCTATCCGCTGGTGCCGCAACAGGGCTCGGTCGGCGCCTCTGGCGATCTCGCGCCGCTTGCGCATATGACCGCGGTGATGATCGGGGAGGGACAGGCGATCGTTGACGGTAAAACGGTGTCCGGCAGCGAGGCGCTCGCCGCCGCCGGTCTCGTGCCGCTGACCCTCGGGCCAAAGGAAGGCCTCGCGCTGATCAACGGCACCCAGTTCTCGACTGCCTATGCCATATCGGGCGTGCTGCGCGCATTTCGCCTCGCCCGTGCCGCGCTCGTGACGGGCGCGCTGTCGGTGGATGCGGCGATGGCCTCGACGGCGCCGTTCCGCCCGGAGATCCAGGCGTTGCGCGGTCATGCCGGGCAGATCGCGGCGGCCGCGACGCTGACCGCGCTGCTCGACGGCAGCGACATCCGCCTGTCGCATCTCGAAGGCGACGAACGCGTTCAGGATCCGTATTGCCTGCGCTGCCAGCCGCAGGTGGCCGGCGCGGCGCTCGACCTGATCACGCAGGCCGCCCGCACCCTGATCGTCGAGGCCAATGCGGTCACCGATAATCCGCTGGTACTGGTCGAGACCGGGGAGATCGTCTCCGGCGGCAATTTCCACGCCGAGCCGGTCGCCTTCGCCGCTGATGCGATCGCGCTGGCGCTTTCGGAGATCGGCGCGATCAGCGAGCGACGCATCGCGACGCTGGTCGATCCTGCGCTGAATTTCGGCCTGCCGCCGTTCCTCACCCCCGATCCCGGCCTCAATTCCGGCTTCATGATCGCCGAGGTGACGGCGGCCGCGCTCTATGCCGAGAACAAGCAGCGCGCGCTCGCATGCTCGATCGATTCGACACCGACCAGCGCCAACCAGGAAGACCACGTCTCGATGGCCGCGCATGCGGCGCGGCGCCTCTCCGACATGGCCGACAATCTCGCCGCCATTCTCGGCATCGAGCTGCTGGTGGCAGCCCAGGGCATCACGCTGCGTGCGCCGCATGCGACCAGCGCGCCGCTGGTCGCCGTCATCGCCGCGCTGCGCGAGCAGGTGCCCGCACTCGGGGCCGACCGCTACATGGCCGGCGATCTCGCCAAGGCCGCTGCGCTGATCGAAGCCGATGCGCTGCCGACCGTGGCGCTCACCAAGCTTTCAACCGATCCATTTCCGCGATTTGGCTAAAGGGTGTTCCGCATGAACCGCCGACTCGACAATGACCGCACCATTCGCGCCCCGCGCGGCAGCGACATCAGCGCCAAGAGCTGGCTGACGGAAGCGCCCTTGCGCATGCTGATGAACAATCTCGATCCTGACGTGGCGGAGCGTCCGAGCGAGCTGGTTGTCTACGGCGGTATCGGCCGCGCCGCGCGCGACTGGGAGAGCTTCGACCGGATCACGGCCGCCTTGCGCAAGCTCGAAGACGACCAGACGCTGCTGGTGCAGTCCGGCAAGCCGGTCGGCGTCTTCCGCACCCATGCCGATGCGCCGCGCGTGCTGATCGCGAACTCCAACATCGTGCCGCATTGGGCGACGCTCGATCATTTCAACGAGCTCGATCGCCAGGGCCTGATGATGTACGGCCAGATGACGGCGGGGTCGTGGATCTATATCGGCAGCCAGGGCATCGTGCAGGGCACCTACGAAACCTTCGTCGAGGTCGGCCGTCGCCATTATGGCGGCAGCCTCGCCGGCAAATGGATCCTCACCGCCGGCCTCGGCGGCATGGGCGGAGCGCAGCCGCTGGCCGCGACCATGGCCGGCGCGTCGATGCTTGCGGTCGAATGCCAGCCGAGCCGCATCGAGATGCGCTTGCGCACCGGCTATCTCGACCGACAGGCTGCAACGCTCGATGAAGCGCTCGCGATCATGGTGGACGCCGCAAAGACGAAGAAAGCTGTCTCGGTCGGCCTGCTCGGCAATGCCGCAGAGATTTTCCCGGAGCTGGTCCGGCGCGGCGTCAAGCCCGACATCGTCACCGACCAGACCAGCGCGCATGATCCGATCAACGGCTATCTGCCGAAGGGCTGGACGCTCGCCGATTGGGAAGCCAAGTGCGCCTCTGACCCAAAGGCGGTCGAGCGCGCCTCGAAGACGTCGATGGTCGAGCACGTCCAGGCCATGCTGGATTTCCACGCGCAAGGAATCCCGACGCTCGATTACGGCAACAACATCCGCCAAATGGCGCAGGACATGGGCCTGAAGAACGCCTTCGATTTCCCTGGCTTCGTTCCTGCCTATATCCGCCCCTTGTTCTGCCGCGGTGTCGGGCCGTTCCGCTGGGCCGCGCTGTCGGGCGATCCCGAGGACATCTTCAAGACCGATGCCAAGGTCAAGGAGTTGATGCCCGACGACAAGCATCTGCACAACTGGCTCGACATGGCCAAGGAGCGCATCAAGTTCCAGGGCCTGCCGGCGCGGATCTGCTGGGTCGGCCTCGGCGATCGCCATCGTCTCGGTCTTGCGTTCAACGAGATGGTGGCGCGCGGCGAGTTGAAAGCGCCGATCGTGATCGGCCGCGATCATCTCGACAGCGGCTCGGTGGCGAGCCCCAACCGCGAGACCGAGGCGATGAAGGACGGATCGGATGCGGTGTCCGACTGGCCGTTGCTCAACGCGCTGCTCAATTGCGCCAGCGGCGCGACCTGGGTCTCGCTGCATCATGGCGGTGGCGTCGGCATCGGCTATTCGCAGCACGCGGGCATGGTGATCGTCGCCGACGGCACGCCTGAGGCTGCAAAGCGCATCGAGCGCGTGCTCTGGAACGATCCGGCCAGCGGCGTCATGCGCCACGCCGATGCCGGCTACGACATCGCGATCGACTGCGCCCGCGACAAGGGGCTCGATCTGCCGAGCCTTTCGAAGTAGCCGCGCCTCAGGCTACGACCTTGGCTCCCGCGCCGCCGAGGCGCTGGCCTTCGTTCGCGAGGTAGTCGCCGATCGCGTCGCCCGGCATTGGCTTTGCGAAATAATAGCCCTGGATGAAGTCGCATCCCAGCCGCCGCAGGGTATCGAGCTGGGCGCGCGTCTCGACGCCCTCGACGACGCAGGCGATCTCCATGTCGTCGCACAGGCCCGTGAGCGACTTGATGATCTTGTGGCTCACCGGATTGTCGTTGATGTCGGCGGCGAAGCTGCGGTCGATCTTGATCTTGTCGAGCGGCAGCCGGTGCACGTGGCTCAGCGAGGAATAGCCGGTGCCGAAATCGTCCAGCGAAATGCCGCAGCCCATCGCCTTCAGCGTTGCGATCGACTGCTGTGCGCGCACGAAGTCGAAGGTAACGGCGGTCTCGGTGATCTCGAAGTCGATCCGGTGCGGCGGCAGTCCGCTCTTCTCGATGATCGAGATCAGCGGCAGGATGCCCTCGGCCGCGCAGACGTCGTGAGCGGAGAGGTTGAACGACAGGCGGATGTGGTCGGGCCAGGTCTTGGCCGCCGCGAGCGCGCGAACCAGCAGCGCCTGCGTCAGCGGCCGGATCAGGCCGATGCGCTCGGAGGCCGGGATGAAGTCGGCCGGCGACACGAGGCCAAGGCGGGAGCTGTGCCAGCGCGCCAGCACCTCGAAACCGGCGGTGTGCTCGCTCATGGCGTCCACGATCGGCTGAAACACCAGGTCCATCTCGGTGCTGAAATCGGCGGTGCGCAGCAGGTTCTCGATCACGCCGCGGCTGCGGATCTCGGCCTCGAGCTCGCTCGAGAAGATCACGGTGCGGCCGCGCAGATGGCGCTTGGCGTGATAGAGCGAATAATCGGCGCATTCGTAGAGCGCTTCGGCCGTCGTTGCCGATTGCGGGAACAGCGCAAAGCCGATCGAGCAGGACAGCCCCGTATGGGCGGTGTCGAGCTGATAGGGAAGCTTGACCTGGTCGCCGATGCGCTGGCCAAGCCGGAGCAGATCCGCATCATCGGGATCGCCGCACACGACGAGACCGAATTCGTCGCCGCCGAGCCGGGCGAATTCCACCCGCTGCGGACCAAAGCCCTCGCAGACCTCGCGGATGCGCCGGCCGGCCTCGATCAGCACGCGATCGCCGACCGAGTGACCGTAATTGTCGTTGATCGGCTTGAAGCCGTCGAGATCGATGATGCCGACCGCGACGCGAACGTTCCTGCGCTCGGCATCGGTGAAGGCACTCGACAGCTCGGCGAAGAAGCGGCGGCGGTTTGGCAGCTCGGTGAGGGAATCGAGATTGGCGAGGCGGAAATTCTCGTCCGACAGCGCTTGCGTCGCAGCCTGTTGTGCGAGCAGCGATTTGCGGCTGGCGACGAGATCGGCGAAGTCGCGATAGTAGATGACCAGCACCGTCACCATCGCGCCCGAGACGAGCAGGTTGTTGACCGCGATCGCCTTCAGCGTCGGCTCGCCGGTGGCCCAGAAAAACAGCACATAGGGCACGTCGACGACCAGCGTCACGATCAGCGCCGCGGAGCGCAGATGCATCAGCGAGAAGATGCAGCCGATCACGGTGACGGCCATGTAGAAGGCCACCTGGCTCTTGGCGAAGGGATCGCCGTAAGGGAAGAGCGCGAAGGACCAGGCGGTGAAGCCCGCGCCGATCGGCAGCGTCATCCAGTTGGTGGCGCGCAGATTGCGAAGGATGTCGGCATCACTGCGCACGAGATGACGCTGGCGCAGCCACCAGAAGGTACGCAGAGCCGCCAGCACGGTGAGCACACTCGGCACGATCATCGTCAGCCAGTCCGGCGCCACGTTCACAAAGGTGTAGGCGACGGCGATCGTATTGCTCATGAGGATGAAGTAGAGCAGCGGGATCTGCTTCGAGAAGGCGTCGAACTGCGCGCGCGTCAGGTCCGGGTTGTCGGCCGGCACGCGAAACAGCCGCGTCGCGGCGGCGATATGAGACTTCAAATTGGCGACAGGCATTGCAATACGCGCCCCGGATCCCTTCAAAACGGGAGCGATCTTGCACGGCAGGGGTAAAGGGCGCGTTAGACGGGTTCCATGCCGAAAGGCCAGCACAGGTTGCACGCGGCCGCAGGAATTTCAGGCCGCGTGCATTGGTGAGGCTGCGTTAACGATACGAGGGCGGGGGAGGCGAGCCATATCAACTGCGAAGTGCTGTAGAGCCGAGGCTACACTCTGCTAACCATGGCGCCAGCACAACGTGTTGCCGCCGCCCTCCCTCGCCGGGGAGAGGCGCGCAGCACCTGCCGGCCGCTATTTCTTCTCCAGCGCAGCGGTCTGCTTCGCGAGCTGCTTGTCGAATTCCTCGGAGAGGCTGGTTGCGTAAGTTACGAGCTCGCCCGGCTTGACGAACGGGTTCGGTGCGCCGTCCTTCATCTCCGCGCGCTTGGCCTGCATGCCATAGACTTCCGGATGCGGTCCGAGCAGCACGTCGATCTTCATCGCCTTCACCTTGTCGTAGGTCGCGCGGTAGTCATCGACGATGCCGGGATAGGTGGGCTGGCCGACCAGCCGGTTCAGCGCCACGGTGCCGCTACAGAAGAACAACACTTCGCGGTCCTCCCTGCCGTCCTTGACGGTCATCTCCCAACTGGTGCAACCCGGTGAATGGCCGGGCGTTGCATGCGCGGTGAGCGTTGTGTCGCCAAGCGTGACCTTGTCGCCTTCCTTGACGGTACGGTCGACCTTCACCGCGGGGAAGGCGAGATCCTCGTTCTTCTCGTCGCCCGGATAATAGCCGCCTTCGAGCAGCGGCTTGTCGCGCTCGCCGGCGATGAGCTGTGCGCCGGTCTCCTTCTTGATCTCGGCAAAGCCGCCGGTGTGGTCGAGATGCGCGTGCGAGTTGAGGAGGATCTTGATGTCGGCGACCTTGAAGCCGAGCTTGGCGATGTTGTCCTTGATCATGCCGGTAGACTGCGGCATCGCCGTATCCATCAGGATCAGCCCCTGCGACGTCTTGATGACGTAGACGGCAATGCCGTCGGTGCCGACATAGTAGATGTTGCCGATGAGCTGGAACGGCTCGAACGGGGCCGTCCATTTCTTCATGGCGATTGCCAGGAAATCCTTGATGGTCTGCGCCTGCGCGCCAGTCGAGAGCAGGGCCAGTGCACAAAGCGCGGCCGCGAGCCTTCTCATAGTCTGCCTCCCGCAGTGTTCTTGTCGTTTTGGTCGGGCGCGGACGTCGTGGCCCGGGCGGTGCGCAAGTTACGTCGTGGCGGGCGTTGAGGGCAACAGTCTTGTGTCCGCAAAAATGCGTAGGCCTTGCGGGAATAGCGCGGGTTTGCTGAAAGCGGAGCGGAGCCTATCGCCCGATCGTCACGCCCGCGGTCGAGCGCATGGCGTCCCGCAGGCTCGTCGCCTTCTTGTCGTCGAGGACTTCTCGCGTCAGCACGGTGGTCTGTCCGGGCGTGTTGAGGATCGTCTCGCCACGCGAGGACGAGAGCCGGTCGGCTTTGTAGCTCGCTGCGACATCGGCGGCATGCGCGGTTGGCGGCACGTGACGCGGCCGTTTGCTGGACGCTGCAAAGGCTCCTTGCGAGAAGCAGAGGGCCGCGATGACGATCAATCGCAACGATCTCGCGCGCATGCGATCTCCCATAGCCGGGGCATCAGCCTAGCATATGGCAAGCATTCTTCGGAGAAAAGGATCAGGCGAGTGCGGCCTGGCGCTCCCGCACGGATTCACGGACCCGGTCCGGAACTCGCGGCTCGGCGAGCCGGGTGAAGCTGCGATGGCTCGCCTGCACGGGCGCCTCGACGATGACGCCCTCGCACACGATCTGACCGCCGAGCATCCTGAATTCCAGCTTGTCGTAGCGCGGCAGGGTCTCGCCGGGGGCGGGCGGCAGCAGCTCGATGCTGCCCTGGATGTTCAGCGTGGCATCGCCGGTGCCGTGAAGCCGCGGATTCCACATCCTGACCCCGGTCTCGGCCCAGCGCTGCCGGATCAGCGCGGCACGATCGGCCGGTTCCGCGGGCTTGGCGCGAACTTTCGGTGTGCTGCGGACCTCCGGCGCTGGAGGCGCCAACTCCTGCTCCGGCGCGATGTCCGCGACGACGCCGGGCGTGTCCTCCGAGGAGGTCTCAGTGACGACTGCGGCGACGACCGGCGCAGGATCGTTGGCGGGAACCGACTCGATCTCGACCGCGACGCTGGAGGACGGCGCGTTGTCGATGCCGCTTTCGGAAGCGTCCTCCACCGGGACGTCACTTCCGGCAAGCGCGACACAGGATGCGTCGACGACGGCGGGCTCGACATCAGCGGGAATGCCAGGGGAGTGATCGTCGTTGACGACGAGGGCGTCAACCGGCGCGATCGCGACGTCGACGGACACGACCTCGGTCTCCTCCGCGACGACGGGCTCGATGCCGGCCGGAAGCTCGGGAGATGGATCGCCGCTGATAGCAATGGGCTCGGCGTCGACCGATTCTTCTTCGGCCTCGACAGATGCAGCCGCGGCCTGCTCGGCCTCGTCGGGCGTAACGTCAGCCGAATCTTCCGCCGGCGGATCGTTGTCGATGATGAGCTCGGGAATATCGGTCGGCTCGGGTGCGATGTCGACCGGTGAGATTGCAGCCTCGGCCACGACGACCGGCTCGGCTTCTGTCGGCGTCTCCGGCAATGAATCGTCGGTGACGTTCCCATCAGCCGGCGCGGCCGATGGGCTCTCCGCGACGACAGGGATCGCGGCTTCGTCCGCGACGACTGCGTCGCTGGGCGGTGGATCGGCGCTAATGCTCGGAGCCGGCGCAGATTCTGCAGCGTCGACGATGAGAACTGGCGAGCTTTCTGCGGCAATCGGGGCGGCGTCGATGCTGCCGCCGTGCGGCGTGGGCCGAAGCCGGGTCAACGCCCATTTCACCGCAGGGATGCGGTGCAGCAACGATATCAGTCTCGAAAGCACTGGGAGTTGTCCAAGAGGTACTCGGCGTGAGGCAATCGCTGATTCGTCAGCAATGTGAAAAACTGCCCCGGCCGTCACACCGATGTCAATGTAGATGGGACCAATTGCAGAACATGCACGCGCCGCTGGCTAGCTTCTCGGTTCGAATCTGTGGCGCGGCGCGACAATGCCGATCGATCTTGCCTTCCCGTGGGAGAGGAGGGGACATCCGCCCCCTCTCACGATCTCGCGGTTACTTCCCGGAGCCTGCGCCACCGCCGGCCTGGCTGCCCATGTTGTTGGTGTTGCTGCCGCCGGCCGAAGGCGACTGCTTGCCCTTGCTGTCGGCGGCCTCGTTCTGCATGTTCGAGGAGCGCCCCGTCGTCATCCCCTTGGTGGCAGGGCCTCGCGATGAGGGACCGACCTCGCCCTGACTGGATGCGCCTGGAGCGGGTTGTGTCTGCGCGAAGGCGCCGCCGGTTGCCAGCGCCATGATGCACGCCGATGCCAAAATGATCTTCTTCATGTTGTTCTCCTGCATTGCCCGAGACAACCTGTGCGTGGAGGGGGCGTTCCAAACTCGGGCGTGGCGCGTCGCAGCAATGTGAGTTGTGCCGAATGTGGGGGTTCCCTGTGGTGCGGTCTCAAGGTTAACTTGGAACTCCCGGGCATCTGGTGTGAGGACGAGGCATGAAAAGAATAGTCGCTATCGGAGCGGTTCTGCTCTGGTCCACCATTGCATTCGCGCAGAATCGCACCATCACGGTGGCCTCGACGACGTCGACCGAACAGTCGGGTTTGTTCGGCCATCTGCTGCCGCTGTTCTCGAAGGCCGAGGGCATCGACGTGAAAGTCGTTGCCGTCGGCACCGGCCAGGCGCTGGACATCGGGCGGCGCGGTGATGCCGACGTGGTGTTCGTCCATGACAGGCCTGCCGAAGACAAGTTCATGTCGGAAGGGCAGGGCGTGAAGCGCTTTGACGTGATGTACAACGACTTCGTCATCATCGGCCCGAAAAGCGATCCGGCGCAGATCGCCGGCAGCAAGGACGTCACCGATGCGCTGCGCAGGATCGCTGCGGCAAAGGCGCCGTTCGTATCGCGCGGCGACAAGTCCGGCACGCACGCAGCCGAGTTGAGATTGTGGAAGGAGGCGGGTGTCGATGTCAGTTCCGGCAAGGACACCTGGTATCGCGAGATCGGCCAGGGCATGGGGCCCGCGCTGAACATGGCCTCGTCCTCGAACGCCTATCTGCTGTCGGATCGTGGTACCTGGTTGTCGTTCAGGAATCGCGGCGAACTCGCCATCCTCACCGAGGGCGACAAGCGGCTCTTCAACCAGTACGGCGTCATGCTGGTCAATCCGGCAAAGCATTCGAATGTGAAGGCACAGGACGGGCAGGCCTTCATCGACTGGCTGGTGTCTCCCAAAGGACAGCAGGCGATTGCCGGCTACAAGGTCGGCGGCGAGCAGCTATTTTTCCCCAACGCGGCCAACTAGCAGAAAGGCGACGGTCGACACCGCAACGCTGAGTGCGAGCAGGATCAGCCCGAGACCCAGCGCCAGCGGCAGGTCGCCCTTGCTGGTCTCCAGCGCGATCGCGGTCGTCATCGTGCGCGTAAAGCCGCGGATGTTGCCGCCGACGATGATGATGGCGCCGACCTCCGCGATGGCGCGGCCGAAGGCCGCGAGAAAGGCCGTCAGCAGCGAGGTCCGTCCCAGCGCGAGCAGGAGCGCCATGCTGCGCAGGGCCGACAGACCGTCGATCCGCGCCAGATCGCCATACTCCGCCCAGAGCAGGCTCGCCGGCCGATGCACCAGCGCCACCACGATCGGCGTGGCGAGCAGCGTCTGCGCGATCACCATGGCGGTGGGCGTAAACAGCAGCCCGGCCGCTCCGAGCGGGCCGGACCGTGACAGCAGCAGATAGAGCGCGAGCCCGACCACGACGGGCGGCAGGCCGAGTAGCGCATTGGTCAGCACGATGATGACCTGCCGTCCGCGGAAACGGCTGATCGCGAGGAGTGCGCCGATCGGCGCGCCGATCAGCAGCGCGACGATGCTTGCGGTCAGGCTGACGCGGACCGACAATGCGACGATGCCGAGAAGCTCGGCGTCGGCCTCGCCGATCAGCGTGAAGGCGGCGCCGATGGATCGCGCGAAGTCGTTCATCCGCGCCCGCGCTTCGATGTTCGAGCGCGTGCCTCCGGGGCGTCGATGTCGAGGCGGCGAAGGTGCGTCACGGACTGGTCCCTGCAAATGCCATTGTGTTCAAGCGGCGGCCACCGCCTTCGCTGAGCTAGATCAACCCACGCAGCACGTCGATCAGCCGGCTACACTCTGCCTCCGTTCCGACGGTGATGCGCAGGAAGTCCTCGATGCGCGGCTTCTTGAAATGCCGGACCAGTACACCACGCTGGCGAAGGGCGGTCGCGAGATCGGCGCCACTCCGGCTGCGATGACGTGCGAACACGAAATTCGCAAGCGACGGCAATACTTCGAAGCCGAGTTGCCCGAGATCGCGCGCCAACACGTCGCGGCTTGCAATGATGCGGGCGCGGGTCTCGAGGAACCATGCGTCGTCCTCGATGGCGGCGACGGCGCCGGCGATGGCGAGACAATCGACGGGATAGGAGTTGAAGCTGTCCTTCACGCGCTCCAGCGCCTCGATCAGCGGCCGCTGGCCGATGGCAAATCCGACCCTGAGGCCCGCGAGCGAGCGCGACTTCGAGAAGGTCTGGATGACCAGCAGATTGTCGTGGCGCGCAACGAGCGGCACGGCGCTCTCGGCGCCGAAATCGACATAGGCCTCGTCCACCACCACCAGCCGGTCCGGATTTTCCGCGAGCAGTGCGGCGATTGCCTCGCGCGAAAGGGCGATACCGGTGGGCGCGTTGGGATTGCAGAGCAGGATGGCGCTCGACGGCCGGCTGTAGCCGGCGGTCTCGATCCTCATCGCGGCATCGAGCGGCACTTCCTCATGCGCTATGCCATAGAGGCGGCAATAGACCGGGTAGAAGCTGTAGGTGACATCGGGAAACAGAAGCGGCTTATCGTGCTTCAGGAGCGCCTGGAAGGTGTGAGCCAGAACCTCGTCCGACCCGTTGCCGACGAACACCTGCTCGGGCGCAACGCCGCTGTAGGCCGCGATCGCCTCGCGCAGGCGGGTGGCGTGCGGGTCGGGATAGAGGCGCAGCCGCTCCGCAGCCGATGCGATCGCCGTCAGCACGCGCGGCGAGGGCGGATAGGGATTCTCGTTGGTGTTGAGCTTGACGACGCCGTCCTGCTTCGGCTGCTCGCCCGGCACGTAGGGCGAAAGCGTGTGGACGACCGGACTCCAGAAGCGGCTCATGATCTCCAATCCGGGTTGATCCGGCACAGTAGGGGATGCGGGGCCTCGGAGGAAGGGCACTTGCCGTCGGCATCCTCGACAGATCCGCGCGGGCCTCATGTCGGGCGACGTTCCCCCAAGCGCGGCCTTCATGCTAGCCTCATCGTGCAAACGCAAGACCTGAAAACAACAAAGAAGGCCGGCGCAGCCCAAGGCTGCGCAGAAGAGCCGCAAAGAGAGGAACACATGCCGGGTGCCGCCCTTGTCACCGCTCCCTCCATTCCGACCGTGCCCGTGACGCCGGCCGTTCTCGACCGCCTGCGAGCCATCGTGGGCGACAAGGGCCTCATCCTGGATGAGCACGACAAACGGCCGTTCGTGACCGACTGGCGCGGCGAGCTCACCGGGCAGGCTGCAGCGGTCGTGCGACCAGCCAGCACCGCGGAAGTCTCCGCGGTCGTCAAGCTCTGCCACGACAATGGCATTGCCATCGTGCCGCAGGGCGGCAACACGGGCCTGATGGGCGGTGCCACGCCGTGGCCCGTGCATCGCGGCATCCTGCTTTCGCTCGGCCGCATGAACCACGTGCTGCATGTCGATCCAGTCGGCTACACCATGACCGTGGAGGCGGGCTGCATCCTCCAGACGCTTCAGGACACGGCCGCGCGCCATGATCGCTTGTTTCCGCTCAGCCTGGGCGCGCAGGGCTCGTGCATGATCGGGGGCAATCTCTCTACCAACGCCGGCGGCGTGCAGGTGTTGCGCTACGGCAATGCGCGCAATCTGGTGCTGGGCCTCGAGGTCGTCCTGGCCAACGGAGATGTCTGGGACGGGCTGCGTGCGCTCAAGAAGGACAACACCGGCTACGACCTCAAGCACCTGTTCATGGGCGCTGAAGGCACGCTCGGCATCATCACCAAGGCGGTGCTGAAGCTCTGGCCCACGCCGAAGGACGTCTGCACGGCATGGCTCGCGATCCGCGATCCCAGCGCCGCGATCGAGCTCCTGTCGGAGGCGCATGCGGCCTCCGACGACAATGTCAGTTCCTGCGAGCTCATGAGCCGCGCATGCATCGATATGGTGCTGCGGCATATTCCCGGTGCCCAGGATCCTCTCAAGGCGGAGACCGATTGGTATCTCCTGCTCGAATGGTCGTCGGCCCGCCCGCGGCAGGACGGCGGTGCAGGCATGTCGGACAGGATGGAGCAGTTTCTGGCTGATCAGCTCGATGCGGGCCGGGTGCTCGATGCGGTGATCGCGCAAACCGAAACGCAGTCGCGTAACATGTGGCGTATTCGCGAAAGCGTGGCCGAGGCCTCGCGCGCCGAGGGGCCCGGTTTGAGCTACGACGTGTCGGTCGCGATCTCCCGGATTCCCGAATTCATCGACAAGGGTCTGAAGTCCGCGCTCGGCATCCTGCCGACGATCCGCCCTTATCCGCTCGGCCACATCGGCGACGGAAATGTGCACTTCTCCTTCATGGGTCCGAAGAGCATGGATCGCGCCACGCTCGGCCAGTATTCCCCGGCGATCACACGGGCCGTCAACGACCTCATCACGTCCATGGGCGGCTCGATCTCGGCCGAACACGGCATCGGCATCGAGAAGCTCGACGAACTCCAGCACTATCGCGCCAGGACCGAGCTCGACATCATGCGTACGATCAAGCGGGCGCTCGACCCCGACAACATCATGAATCCGGGCAAGGTGCTGCGTCTCGGGTGAGATGAGGGTCGGCGGAGGTGGGATGTGGTGCAAACCCGGGCAAAACAGGCTCCAACGGTGCCAAATCATGCCTTTTCGCCGCGGACGAACGGCTTTATTCCCTCCTTGGATGCTTTAAGGAAGGGGCAGGATCAGGTCGCAGGCGCCCCTTGGCGGTGCTAGACCCTGATGCAGAAACAATGGGGCCGGGCCGGTAGCCGGCTGGCCCGCTAGGATGAAGGATATGAGGCAATGATCCAGAGCGTTGGCATCATCGGGGCAGGCACCATGGGGAACGGTATCGCGCAGATCTGCGCCGCGGCCGGGCTCTCGGTCGTGATGGTCGACATCTCCGACGCGGCGGTGAACCGCGGCCTGTCGACCGTTGGCGGCAGCCTCGAGCGCTTGGTCAAGAAAGAGAAGATGTCGGCGGCCGACCGCGAGGCGACGCTCAAGCGCATCACCGGCACGACCGACCGCGCGAAGCTGTCGGATTGCGACCTCGTCATCGAGGCCGCCACCGAGAACGAGGAGCTCAAGGTCAAGATCCTGAAGGATCTCTGCGCCAACCTGTCGCCGCGCACGCTGGTTGCCACCAACACCTCCTCGATCTCGATCACCAAGCTCGCGGCCGCGACCGATCGTCCCGACCGTTTCATCGGCATGCACTTCTTCAACCCCGTGCCGGTGATGGCGCTGCTGGAACTCATCCGCGGCTTGCAGACCTCCGACGACACCCACGCCAAGGCGCTCGATTTCGCCCAGCGCGTCGGCAAGGTGGCGATCACCGCCAAGAACAGCCCGGGCTTCGCCGTCAACCGCATCCTCTGCCCGATGATCAACGAAGCGATCTTCGCGCTCCAGGAAGGCATCGCGACCGCGGAAGAGATCGACGCCGGCATGAAGCTCGGCTGCAACCATCCGATTGGGCCTCTGGCGCTCGCCGATCTCGTCGGCCTCGACACCATGCTCTCGGTCATGGAGGTCTTTTATAAAGGCTTCAACGATCCTAAATATCGGCCAGCGCCGCTGCTCAAAGAGATGGTCGATGCCGGCCATCTCGGTCGCAAGACCGGGCAGGGTTTTTACACTTACAACGCCTGATCGAGGCGTCGGCGGCGGACGTCGAGCGTCCGCCGCCAGATCCCGCAATTTGCGCTGCGACAAAGACGCCGCGCGCGATTGGCCCGACAATGTCGAACGGGCGGCCTTGCGGGAACAACGGAACGGAAAACAAAGGACATGTCGGATCGACTGAAGGCCGAGCGCGAAGCTGCGGCTGTGCGACGGAACCTGTTGACCCAGGATGCGATCGAGCGCACCGGGATCACTGAGGAGATGATCGGGGAACTCGTCACCCGCTTTTACGGGCGCGTGCGCAAGGACGCGCTGCTGGGGCCGGTGTTCGCGATCGTGCAGAATTGGGACGAGCATCTCGCCAAGCTCACGGATTTCTGGTCGTCGGTCGTGCTGATGAGCGGCCGCTATCATGGCTCGCCGATGCGGGCGCATCTGCCACTGAGCCTGGTCGGCGGCCATTTCGATCGCTGGCTCGATCTGTTCGAACAGACCGCACGCGAAGTCTGCCCGCCTCCGGCGGCCGCGCTCTTCATCGACAAGGCCCGTCGTATCGCCGACAGTTTTGAGATGGCGTCGGCAACTGTTGCAGGCCGCATCGCTTCACCGCGTCACGTGCTCAGGTCGTGAATACAAAATGCGTGCCTGAGAAACGTGCAGCACGCATCGCGTGATGGCGCGTTGCACCAATTCCTGTAGCATCGGTCTGATCTGCAAAATCATCATGCTGTTCGCGCAATGCGAAGTAGAATTTGCGAAAACACGCTTGCTCGCGTTCATTCTCATTCAATCAACGCGAGCAAAGCCATATTGATGCACTGCGGCGCCAATTCTTCGCCTTGTTTTCGGCAGAGTTCCAGCGCCTGCTAGCGGGCATGGCTCGCGCATCGTTCAACACCACATCTTCACCCTCCGAGAGTGCTGCGGAACCTGAAGTTGACGCGGGCACCGAGCAGACGCGGCGAACGCTGCTGCTCGGTGCACTCGCCACCACCGCATGCCTCGGCTGTTCTACCCAGGCGCGCGCCGGCGAGGATGCGCCTGGCTCCGACGAACGGCCTCAGAAAGGTGACGTGCTCGTCTTCTCCGAAGGCGACCAGGAAGGAAAGCCGGTCACGTTGGCCGATCTGGCGGCCGGCGGGCCGCCGGTGCATGCCTGGCCGAAGGACCCCAAGACATCGGTGGTGCGCAGCGCATCCCGGCTCAACGAGATCCTGATCATCCGCCTCGATCCCAACGAGCTCGACGAAAAGACCCGTGAGCGTGCCGTCGATGGCATCCTCGCCTATTCGGCGATCTGCTCGCATGCCGGCTGTCCCGTCACCGCCTGGGTCAAGAGCGATGTCGGCGACAAGGAGGTGTTCAAGTGCATGTGCCACAACTCCGAATACGATCCTCGCGCGGGCGCGCAGGTCGTGTTCGGACCGGCGCCGCGGCGGCTCGCGGCGCTGCCGCTCGCGCTCGCTGATGGATCGCTCAGCGTCGCCGGCAACTTCGTCGGAAAGGTAGGTGGCGCGCAGCCGGGATGATGGACGGTGCGGGGTATGCCCGCGTCACGAGAGGCCGCATCCGCCGACGGGCGGACGACGGGACGAACGACAAGAATTCACAACAAGAATTCAAACGGATGAAAAGGGGAACGTCCATGACCAGGAAGCAATGGTACCTGTCCGGCTTCGTCGCCTTCACCTGTCTTGCCGCGACCGCCGCAATCGCCGGTCCGATCGAGAGCTACACGCCGGTCACCGCGCAGCGGCTGGAAAATCCGGAACCTGCCAACTGGATGCTCTACAGGCGGACCTATGACGGGCAGGGCTACAGCCCGCTCGACCAGATCAACGCCTCGAACGTGAAGAATCTCACGCCGGTCTGGACCTTTGCCACCGGCGTGGTCGAAGGCCACGAGGCGCCGCCCATCATCAACAACGGCGTGATGTTCGTGGCGACCCCGATGGGGCAGGTGATCGCGCTGAACGCGAAGACCGGCGACGAATACTGGCGCTACAAGCGGCAACTTCCGGATGATCTGTTCCAGCTGCATCCGACCAGCCGCGGCGTCGGCCTCTGGGAGGACAAGCTCTATCTCGCCACCACCGACGACCACGTCGTCGCGCTCGATGCCAAGACCGGCAAGGTGGTGTGGGACACCAAGGTACAGGACTACAAGAAGGGCCAGTACATGACCCTGATGCCGCTGATCGTCGACGGCAAGGTCATCGTCGGTGGCTCCGGCGGCGAGTTCGGCGTGCGCGGCTATGTCGCCGCCTATGACGCCAAGGACGGCAAGGAGCTGTGGCGGACCTACACCATTCCCGGTGAAGGCGAGCCCGGTCACGACACCTGGCAGGGCGACGACTGGAAGAACGGCGGCGGCTCAGCCTGGATGACCGGCAATTACGACAAGGACACCAAGACGATCTATTGGGGCGTCGGCAATGCGGCGCCATGGCCCGGCGAGACTCATCCCGGCGACAATCTCTACACCTCGTCGGTGCTCGCGCTCGATCCGAACAACGGCAAGATCAAGACCTATCACCAATATCACCAGAACGATTCCTGGGATTGGGACGAGGTCGAGGCGCCGATGCTGATCGACCTGCAACGCGATGGCCGCAACATCAAGAGCCTGGTCCACCCGGGACGCGACGCGATCTTCTGGGTGCTCGAGCGCACGCCGACCAAGATCAACTATGTCGCCGGCTGGCCATTCGTCTCGACCGATGTCTGGAAGGGCATCGATGCCGAGAGCGGCAAGCCGATCGTCGATCCCGCGCACAAGCCGGTCATTGGCAAGCGGGTGGAGTTCTGCCCGTCGCTGTGGGGCGGCAAGGATTGGCCGTCGGCGGCCTATAGCGAACGGACCAAGCTGGTCTACGTGCCCGCCAACGAGAACTTCTGCGGTGGCTTCACCGGCGAGAAGGTTGCGCTCAAGCCGGGTGAGCTTTGGCTTGGTACCAAGCCCGAAGACATCGGGCTGAAGACAAAGCCCGGCGCCGATCATTTCGGCGAGCTGCAGGCGTGGGATCCCGTCACCGGCAAGAAGGTGTGGCAGCACAATTTCCCGAAGTCGCAGCTGTTCGGATCGGTCACGGCAACCGCGGGCGATCTCGTCTTCGCCGGCGGCACCAACGACCGCAACTTCCGCGCCTTCAACGCCAAGACCGGTGAGCTGTTGTGGGAGCAGAAGACCAACTCCGGCATCATGGGCATGCCGGTGTCCTATGAGGTCGACGGCGTCCAGTACATCGCGATCCAGTCGGGATGGGGCGTGGATGCGCAGCGCATCCAGGATGCGCTGGTCACCAACAACATCGGTATCGAGGCCAACGTGCCGCAGGGCGGCGTGATCTGGGTGTTCGCGCTGAAGAAATAGCTCCGCGGGCGGATCGACGAAGGCGGAGCAGCAGGGGGGTGGCGAATGCGGCGGACGGCAACGTCCGCCGCATTTTTGCGTGGGCCTGCGTCCTTCCCCTTGGCAACAAGCGTCGTCGCCTTCCCCACAAAGCAGGATGAGGCTAAGCAGCATTGGCCCGTTGAAATTGCTGCCGCACACTCCGTCCTCATCCTGAGGGCCCGCCATCGGCAGGCGTCTCGAAGGATGGGCCGCGGGCGAGCTATCCGCCACGCTTCTTCAGCCCTGCCCGCAAGCGGAAGGGACATATCAATTGCGCAGGCGCCAAACCGCTACTTCCCCTGGCGATCCACCTTGTCCTTCTCCTTCTGGTTCATCTCCCGAACCTTCGGATCCGGACTGCTCTGCCCGGTGGTCTGGGTCGTCGACGCCGGTGGAGCGTTGGCGTTGGGCAGCGAGTTCTGGTCCGGTGCGGTGGGGCGCGTGGCTGTGGTCGGGGGCGTGGCGTTGCTCTGGGCGGATGCGCCTGCGGCAGCCAAAAGAAAGGCGCCCGACAGCGAGACTGCGAGCGCCCTTGAGATGTTGATCATCGATCTGCTCCTGTCAGATCGATGGAAACGGCGCGAGGCCGCCTCTGTTCCGTATCTACGCCTCCAATTGCTTGCCGAGTGGCAAGCTCCGGATGCGTTTTCCGGTCGCAGCGAAGATGGCATTCATCAGCGCCGGCGCGAACGGGGGAACGCCGGGCTCGCCGACGCCGCTCGGCGGCGTGTCCGGGCCGGGAGGCACGATATAGACGTTGGTCACCACAGGAGAGTCATCCATCCTGACGACCTGGAAGTCGTCAAAGTTCTTCTGCTGCACCTTGCCGTCCTTGAACGTGATCTCGCCGTATTTGGCGATGCTCAGGCCCATGATCGCCGCGCCCTCGATCTGCGAGGCGATGCGCTCGGGGTTGACATAAGTCCCGCAGTCGATCGCGGTGTCGACTCGCGGCACCGTCAATTTGCCCTTGTCATCGACGGCGACCTCGACGATGGTCGCGATGTAGCTGACGAAGCTGCGGTGCACGGCGATGCCGAGACCGTGCCCCTTCGGCACTTGACGTCCCCATTCGCCCTTCTCGGCGACCAGCTCGACCACCTTGCGCAGGCGCGCGGTGTCGATCGGGTAACTGTCAAAGGGCTCGCCATAGTTCCAGAGGTCCTTCACCGCCGGCTTGACGATGCGCGGGCTGCCGATCAGCGCGAGCAGCGTCTCCTTCTGGTCGCGGCCCGTGGCCTGCGCGATCTCGCCGACCATCGACTGCACCGCGAAGGCGCGCGGGATGTTCGAGACCGAGCGGAACCAGCCGATGCGGGTGTGCGCGGCCGCCTCCGGATTCTCGCAAGAGATGTTGGCGATCTCGAACGGCATGTCGACGAGGCCCATGCCGATTTCGAAGGGCGCCTGATGCACCGTGCCGGCCGCAAAGGTCGAGGCGATGCTGGGGGCCACGCTACGGTGGCGCCAGGCGATCACCTTGCCGCTCTTGTCGAGACCGGCCTCGATCCGCTCGACCGAGACGGTGTGCAGGAAGCCGTTGTGGATGTCGTCCTCCCGCGTCCACTGCACCTTCACCGGTGCGCCGAGCTCCTTCGACAGGAGCGCGGCTTCGAGCGCAAAGTCGCATTTCGACTTGCGGCCGAAACCGCCGCCGAGCAGCGTCACGTTGACGGTGACGTTCGCTTCCGGAATGCCGAGTGTCTTGGCGACATCCTCGCGCGTGCCGCCCGGGCTCTGCACCGGCGCCCAGATCTCGGCCTTGTCGCCCTTGACGTCGGCCACCGCCACCGGCGGCTCCATGCTGACATGGGCGAGGTGCGGGATGTAGTACTCGCCCACGATGACCTTGTCGGCGCCCTTCAGGGCGGCGTCCGCATCGCCCTCCTGGCGCAGGACCAGGCCGGGCTTGCGCGAGGCCTCCTCGAGCTCCTTGCGATAGGCGGCCGACTCGTACTTGCCGTTGGGGCCGTCGTCCCAGGTCAGCTTCAGCGCATCGCGGCCCTTGATCGCCGCCCCGGTGTTGCGCGCGATCACGGCGACGCCGCCGAGCGGTTGGAATTTCGAGGGCCACGGCCAGCCCTGCACCTGCATCACCTTTTCGACGCCGGGCACCTTCAGCGCCTCGTCCGGCTCGAACTTGACCAGCTTGCCGCCGGTCACCGGCGGCCGCGCGATCACCGCGTACTTCATGCCGGGCAAGCGTACGTCGGCGCCGTATCGCGCCTTCCCGGTGGTGATGTCGTGGAGATCGACGATGCCGATCTGGCCCTTGCCGAGATAGCGGAAATCCCGGGGGTCCTTCAGCTTGAGGCCTTCGATAGCAGGCACCGATTCCTTGGCGGCGTCGGCAGCAAGCTCGCCGAAGCCGAGCTTGCGTCCGCTGGCGCTGTGGACGACCTCGTGATTGACGGCCTTGACCTCGGTCGCCGGCACCTTCCAGCGTTTCGCCGCGGCCTGCTCCAGCATGGTGCGGGCGGAGGCGCCGATCTGGCGCATCGGGATCAGATAGTGCCGCGTGCTGCGCGAGCCGTCGGTGTCCTGGTTGCCGAACTTGACCTCGTCGCCATGGGCCTGCTGCACCTTGACCTTGGACCAGTCGGCTTCCATTTCCTCGGCCACGATCAGCGGCAGGCTGGTGCGCACGCCGGTGCCCATTTCGGAGCGGTGCCCGACGATGGTGACGATGCCATCAGGCGCGACCGAAACGAACACGCGCGGATCGATCACGACCCCGTGCGGCATCTTGCCGGCGCCTGTCTCATAGGCGAGGGCCTGGCGTGACATCACGGGCGCAGCAAGCACGAAGCCACCGGTGACGCCGAGCCCCTTCAGGATGCTGCGGCGCGAGATCTTCTCGACCCTGATATGGTTTTCGAAGCCGCGAAGCTTGCGGGGATTGTCGATGAAATTCATGTCACACTCCCGTCGATGCGAGATGGACCGCATTCTCGATGCGCTGATAGCAGCCGCAGCGGCAGATGTTGCCGGCCATCGCCTCGCGGATCTGGTCGTGCGACGGCTTTGGATTGTCCATCAGAAGCGCGGCGGCCTGCATGATCTGGCCGGCCTGGCAGAAGCCGCATTGGGGAACGTTGACCTGGCGCCAAGCCTTTTGAACCGGGTGATCGCCGCTCGGGTGCAGCCCCTCGATCGTCGTGACCTCGCGTCCGGCGACGTCGTTCACCGACGTGATGCAGGCGCGCACGGCCTGCTTGTCGACGATGACGGTGCAGGCGCCGCACAGGGCCTGGCCGCAGCCGAACTTGGTGCCGGTCAGTCCGGCCTCGTCACGCAGGAACCAGAGTAGCGGGAGATCCGGGTCGCCGTCCCAGCTCTGTTCCTGGCCGTTGATCTTCACCTTGATCATGATCGTCCCTCGCTCTTCATAAGCATGCCAAATTCAAATCGCCGACGTGAGTCAGCGGTGGTTCGTGCGTCGTGGCGCCACATCCCGCCGTCATCCCGCGCGGGCAAATCCCGGAGGGAGGCAGGAACGCCGATGGCGATGTCTGGATGTGCTCGATCCCCCCGTGTTGTTCTTAATTGATTGAACGTCGTGCGGCATCGTGACGGCGCAAGCCTAGCAGAGATCGCGCCGGCTCGGCGTTCACAGGCGAGTGTTCTCACCGGGAAAAGATTGCATCGATGGTTTGTCAAAAGCAGGGCGCGACATCGCGCCACGCGCACCCGCGGATGGGCAACGAAAAAAGCTTCGTCCGCCAGGAAGACTGCGCGGACGAAGCAGGATGCCTCAGTCGAGGGAGGGAGAAACGCAAGCGCCGCAAACTTCAAGAGGAAGTTGGCGGCCCTGCGCAGTCTTTCAGAGACCAGGACTGAGGGAGCCGATGGTTCTCGCCAGTCCATCGAAGGCGAGGAGGCGGCTTCGCCGCGATCGTCCAGGGCCAGGCCCGTCCGGTTCGCTGGGAGTGGGGCAACCAGCGATCGGACGGGCGTGGCGAGAGCGTGGGCCGCCGGTTGAGGCGGCCCGTTCAGTTCAAGCTGCCTTGTTCAGGCGGCCTTGGCTTTGGCCACGTGGGTCGCGATCGCGTCCATCAGTGCAGGCGACAGGCAGTCATAGGGCTCAAGCCCAAGCTCCTTGAACCGAGACCGTATTCCGCCCATCTGCTCCGGCTTCACGCCCGATTCGATCACCGACGAGACGAAGGCGGCGAATTGCGGCGCTGCCGAACCCTGCTCCTGGAACAGTTCGGCGTGGATGAAGTCGAGGCCGTAGAACGGATGGTTCTTGTTCTCGATGCGGCCGTACATGTGCGTGCCGCAACCGGTGCAAGCGTAGCGCTGGATCACCGCGGAGGGATCGACGATCTGAAGCTTGTCGCCGTTCTCGAGCACGGTGATGTTCTGGCGCGGCACCACGGCCACGACCGAGAAGATCGCGCCCTGCGGTTTCCAGCACTTGGTGCAGCCGCACGCGTGGTTGTGGGCGACGTCGCCCTTGACGGCGACCTTGACCTGATGGTCCGCGCATTTGCAGGCCAACGTGCCGCCGGCAAAGCTGCCGCTGCCCTGCTTGACGCCGTTATCGATCGAGGGATGGAGTGCAACAGTCATGGGTCGATCCTCCTTTGGGGTGACGATTTCGAGCTAGAACACGACGACTGAACGGATGGATTTTCCCTCGTGCATAAGGTCAAAGCCCTTGTTGATCTCTTCGAGCTTGAGCACGTGGGTGATCATCGGATCGATCTGGATCTTTCCGTTCATGTACCAGTCGACGATCTTCGGCACGTCGGTGCGGCCGCGCGCGCCGCCGAACGCCGTGCCGCGCCAGTTGCGCCCGGTGACGAGCTGGAACGGGCGGGTGGCGATCTCCTTGCCGGCTTCGGCGACGCCGATGATGATCGAGGTGCCCCAGCCGCGATGGCAGGCTTCCAGCGCCTGCCGCATCACGGTGGTGTTGCCGGTGCAGTCGAAGGTGTAGTCGGCGCCGCCGTCGGTGAGGCCGACCAGGTGCTGGACGATGTCGCCGGTGACCTTCTTCGGGTTGACGAAGTGGGTCATGCCGAACCGGCGGCCCCAATCCTCCTTGGAGTCGTTGATGTCGACGCCGATGATCTTGTCGGCGCCGGCCATCTTGGCGCCCTGGATGACGTTCAACCCGATGCCGCCGAGGCCGAACACGACCACGTTGGCGCCCGGCTCGACCTTGGCGGTGTTGACCACGGCGCCAACGCCGGTGGTGACGCCGCAGCCGATGTAGCAGCTCTTGTCGAAGGGGGCGTCCTCGCGGATCTTGGCGACCGCGATCTCCGGCAGCACGGTGAAGTTCGAGAAGGTCGAGCAGCCCATGTAGTGGTAGATCGGCTTGCCCTTGTAGGAGAAGCGGCTGGTGCCGTCGGGCATCACGCCCTTGCCCTGCGTCGCGCGAATCGCGGTGCAGAGATTGGTCTTCTGGCTCAGGCAGCTTTTGCACTGCCGGCATTCCGGCGTGTAGAGCGGGATGACGTGGTCACCCGGCTTCACCGAGGTCACGCCGGGGCCGATCTCGCGGATGATGCCCGCGCCCTCATGGCCCAGGATCGACGGGAAGATTCCCTCACTGTCGAAACCGTCGAGCGTGTAGGCGTCGGTGTGGCAGATGCCCGTTGCCTTGATCTCGACCAGGACCTCGCCGGCCTTGGGCCCTTCCAGGTCGACTTCGACGATCTCGAGCGGCTTCTTTGCTTCGAAAGCGACGGCGGCACGTGTCTTCATTGGTGGCTCCTCAAATTCTCGTAAGACGCCAGGACGTAGTCTCGGCGGTCCTCGCAACGTTCATTTCTTGCCCATGCAGGCGTCTTCGGCCTTGGTGTAGGCCTCATTCTTCTCCTCCTTCTTGGAGGGACGCTGTCGGCCCCACGCCTCGTCGGAGCGCGCGCGCAGATAGACATAGAGATCATCCATGTAGCAGGCGACGTTGGGGTTGTCGCCGAAGGCGGGCATGACGTTCTCCTGCGCAGTCGAGATGTTCTTGCGACCGGAGGCGACGACGCCAAGGAAGTCGCCATAGCTCATCGTCTTGACCGAATCCTTCAGCGCCGGCGCGTAGGTGGATCCCATGCCGTCGGGGCCATGGCAGACGTGGCAGTCGGAGTGATAGCGGCGGTAGCCGGAATAGGTGAACCAGTCCACGGTGCCGTCGGCCGAAATCTTGTAGGTCGGGTTTCCTTCCTTATCGAGCCATTTCCCGTCGTCTTCTTTCTTCACGGCGGCCGGGTCGCCCGGACCGTCCGCGGTCGCAATTCCTCCCGACCCAACGAAGATCATCGCAGCAATGACAAAGCAGATTTTACGCAAGAGATTTTTCCTCGAAGGCGTTCGGTGGAGACGAGCCGGCGCGTGGAGTTGATCCACGCGCCGGAGCGATACTGAACGGGCCTAGTTCGTCGGCAGCGAGAACACGGTCAGCGTACCGCCGAGCGCCGTGTAGTTGCTGAGGGCCGCGTAGCCGCCGACTGCGCCGAGCCCGGCGGTCGGATCGGTCAGGCCTGCGGCCAGACCAATGCCGGCCCAGCCACCGACGCCGGAGAGCACTGCGACATACTGCTTGCCGCCGTTCTCATAGGTCGTGACGTTGCCGATGATGCCGGAGGGAGTCTTGAACTTGTAGAGCTCCTTGCCGGACTTGGCGTCGACCGCCTTCAGGTAGCCTTCGAGCGTGCCGTAGAACACCACGCCGCCGGCTGTTGCGAGCGCACCCGACCAGACCGAGAACTGCTCCTTGTTCGACCAGACGATCTTGCCGGTCTTGCCGTCCCAGGCGATGAAATTGCCCATGTGGCTTTCACCCTGCGGCGGATACATCGAGAGCGTCGCACCCACATAGGGCTGGCCCGCGGTGTAGCTCACCTTGAACGGCTCGTAGTCCATGCAGACGTGGTTGGTCGGGACGTAGAACAGCTGCGTCTCCGGCGAGTAGGCTGCCGGCTGCTCGTCCTTGGTGCCGAGCGCGGCCGGGCAGATGCCCTTCACGTTGTGGTCTTCACCGGCCTTGTCGGTCGAAGCTGCGTCGAGCACCTTCGGACGGCCATAGGTCGGCGAGTTCTTGTCCATGTCGACGCCGGAGGTCCAGTTCACCTTCGGATCGTACTTTTCGGCGACCAGCAGCTCGCCGTTCTCACGGTCCATGGTGTAGGCGAGACCGTTGCGGTCGAAATGGGTCAGGAGCTTGCGCGCCTGGCCGTTGATCTGCTGATCCGAGAGGATCATCTCGTTGACGCCGTCATAGTCCCACTCGTCGTGGGGCGTCATCTGATAGACCCACTTGGCCATGCCGGTGTCGGCGTCGCGCGCGAAGATGGTCATCGACCACTTGTTGTCGCCCGGACGCTGCTTCGGATTCCAGGTCGAGGGGTTGCCCGACCCGTAATAGACCAGGTTCAGAGCGGGATCGTAGGACATCCAGCCCCAGGTGCAGCCGCCACCGATCTTCCACTGATCGCCTTGCCAGGTCTTCAGCGAGGAGTCGGCTCCGACCGGCTTGCCGAGCGACGTCGTCTTGGCCGGATCGACCTTGATCTGGTCATCCGGACCTTCCGAGAAGGCGCGCCAGACTTGCTTGCCGCTCTTCAGATCGTAAGCGGTGACGTGGCACTGCACGCCGAATTCGCCGCCGGAGATGCCGACCAGGACCTTGTCCTTGACCACGAGCGCCGCCGAGGTGCCGGTCTCACCCTTCGCAGGGTTGCCGTTGGTCGAGCTCCAGGCCACCTGGCCTGTCTTGGCATCGAGCGCGACGAGGTTGGTGTCGGCCTGATGCAGGATGATCTTGCCGTCGCCATAGGCCAAGCCGCGATTCACCGTGTCGCAGCACATCACCGGAATGACGTTCGGATCCTGCTTGGGCTCGTACTTCCAGATGATCTTGTTCTCGTTGGAAAGGTCAATAGCGTAGACCTTGTTCGGGAACGGCGTGTGGACGTACATGACGTTGCCGATGATCAGCGGGCCGCCTTCATGGCCGCGCAGTACGCCGGTCGAGAAGGTCCAGGCCACCTGGAGCTTGCCCACGTTTTGTGCGTTGATCTGGTTCAGCTTGGAATAGCGGGTATTGGCGTAGTCCCCCGCCGGCATTACCCAGTCCTTCGGGTTCTGCGACATCTTGATCAGCTCGTCATTGGCTGAAGCGCTGCCGACGGCGAGAGCCGCCGCGGAGCCAAGATAGGTCGCCAGTAGCACCTTGCGCATAGTCATTTCCTCCGTTGGTCTCGTTTATTGTTTCCGAAGCATTGCTCAATCACCGGGCTTCTCGTCCGGCGTCTGCTCGTGCAGGGCGGTCACTTTGGGACCAGAAACGATGCTGTGGTGTTTCCTCCTCCTGATGAGAGCCACGGGTCCACGTGCAGGAGCGGCCCGTTCTTGTTGTTCCTGCCGCAATCCCTAACCACTTCGCCATCGGGAAACTTGCCCAAGAGAGAAGGCGGTTTGCTTGACAGCGCACGGAGGCGAAGATTTTGATTTTGCAGTAGCGAATTCAGCGGCTTCGGTAAGCCTTTTGCACCGCCTTCAACGCTCAGGTTCCCCTTGACGGCGCTGCAACTAAGGCGGAGGATTAAGTTTCAAGAGTGGCAATGGAACGATGGCGCTCGTTGCAAAAGACCGCTCAAATTCGAGGTAAACGTCACGCAATCACGGCTGAGGGCTCCGGTGGCGCTGGTCGCGATTCGCGTCGAATCTCCGGATCAAACCAGTGGCTGGATTAATGTCCGACACCATTCACACGCTTTCGACGACTGGAATGACGCCGAAGCGGCAGATCCAGAGTTGGATCGACGGGCTGACGAGCCTGTGCGGGTATTTCGACGTCGATCCGCTGGAGGCGTCCTCGCTCGAGGGCCGCATCGACTACACCACGGTCTCGCGCCTGAAGCTCTGTCAGATCGAGGTCAGCCAGCATCGCATCGCGCACACGATGGCGCGCGCCAAGGCCAATGAACACCCGTACATAAAAATTCACTTCCAGACCTACGGGGTGTCTTATTTCGAGCAGGAAGGCCGCCACATCGAAATCAATCCGGGCGACATCATCGCCTACGACGTCTCCTGCCCGCATTCGATCATCAGCCCCGCCTTCACGCGTCACGATGTGGTGATCGTGCCGAAGGCGCTGCTGCGCGACCGCGGCTTCCCCTCGCAGCGGATGCCCGCGTGCAAATTGTCGGCGAAGACGGGGACGGGGCGGATCGCCCACGATTTCGTCCATGCGACCTTCGACGAGGCGGCAAAACTGTCCGCGAACAGCGCGGTCGGCGTCGCCGATTCGCTGATCGACCTGTTGCTGCTGCCGCTGCGCGAAGCCGACACGATGTTCGACCGCGTCGGGCCCGAAGCGATGTATGTGCGCGCCCAGTTCTTCATCCGCGAGCACCTGCGCGATCCGGACCTGTGCATCGACCAGATCTCCGCCGAGCTCGGCTGCTCCAAGCGCTATCTGCACATGCTGTTCTCCGAGCGCGGCACCACGGTGAGCGACTACATCTGGCAGGCGCGCCTGCAGAACTGCCGCCAGGAGCTCGAGGCGCACGCCGGCAAGACCATCACCGACGTGGCGTTCTCTTGGGGGTTCTCCAGCTCATCGCATTTCAGCCGCGTGTTCCGGAAATATTTCGGCGTGGTGCCGTCCTCGATCCACAAGGCCCAGCAGGGCACGGCGGCCTCGGGGGAGCATTAGGCGCACGCCGGAGAACTTCCGGCGCGTCGGCCGACGCGCTTACGCAGCCGTCGCAATATAGGGAATGCTGGCCACGAGAGCGACGAGCAGCGCCGCGTTGCCCAGCATTCCGCTCCAATGCAGCCGGCGCAACCGACGCGGAGCCTCGGTATCGCCGGCGTCCCTCGCGCTGAGCTGGTCGTCCATCCGTTGCATGAACCAGCGGCGTCCCCAGATCGCCAGGGCCGCGAGCACGCCGACGCCCATCGCGGCAAGCAGGCGGCCGTCGAGCAGGAGAATCACCGTTCCGATGATTCCGGCAACGCGCATCACCAGGAAATGGGCGTTGAACATTCCGCGCAGCAACTGCGCGACGGGCTGGATATCGAGCTTCACCAGCAGGAAGGCGGGCGATGCCAGCGTGAAATAGCCCATCGGAAAGAGCAGGATGACCATAACGGCGACAGCGACTGCATCCGGTGTCATGCGATCGGCCCTTCTTGTCCGCCCCACGCGGCCCCCCGGCAACGGCACAATCATAGCGTGAAAATGCGTTTCCAACACTAGGCTTTGGTCGGACGCCGGGCCGCGCAGCGGACGTTTCTCCGCTGCGCCTTGCCCAAGGTTCAGGCCGGCTCGAGCCCGAGCGACTTTGCGCTCTCGATCCAGATCGGCAGCTCGCGCTGATACAGCTCGTTGGTCTCCTTGAAGCCGATCGCGGGTTCGAGCACGAAGGTCGCGAGAACCTCCTTCACCTTCGGATCGCTGTTGGCGGCGACGCAGAGCTCGGCGAGGCGGTCGACCACCGGCTGTGGCGTCGCCCTCGGCACCGCCCAGCCCGACAAACCGCTCACCGTGAAGAACTTTGAGGTCGCGCCCTGCTCCGGGAGAGTCTTGACGCTCGGAATTGCGTCGACCTTCTTCGAATGCACCGCGAACACGGTGCCGCGGTCGCTTTGCAGAACCGACTGCGCGGCCGTGTAGCTGCCCATGGCGGCATCGAGCGTGCCCTCCAGCATGCCCGTCCACATCGGCGCCTCGCCGCGATAGTGCACCGGCTCGATGGTGAGGCCGTACTGCTTGTTGAGCTCGTTGATCGTCATGTGCGGGGCCGAGCCCGCGCTGTAGGTGCCGAAATTCACCTTGCCGCTCTTGCGCGCGAAGGCGACGAAATCCTCCAGTGTCCTGACGCCGGTTTTCGGGTTCGCCACCAGCAACAGGCCGGCGCCCGGAATGATGCTGACCAGCGTCAGATCCTTGTCCATGTCGTAGCCCGGGTTCTTCATCACCACCCGGTTCATGATGTAGGTGGTCGAGATCGAGCACAGGATGGTGTGGCCGTCGGGCTCCGCGCGGGCGACCTCAGCGGTGCCGATCGCCCCGGAGGCGCCGGGCTTGTTCTCGACGACGACGGTCTTGCCGGTCTGCTTGGAGATGAATTCGCCGTAGGCGCGTGCGAGCAGGTCGGTCTGCCCGCCGGCGGGATAGCTGCAAATCATGCGGATCTGCCGCGACGGCCAGGTGCCTTGCGATGTGCCCTGTGCCGAGGCGCTGCCCGAGACAAAGGGCATCGCGAGTGCGGCGCTGCCGGCGGCGACAAAGTGACGGCGATCGAGTTTGGCGGACATGATTCTCTCCCGGTTTTTGCCGAAGGTACTGCATCGGGCTGGCGCCGGCATGGCCGGTGGGCGAGACAGATTGGCGCATTCGAGAGAGCGGCGCTGCTCATTTGCGCGTCACCCGGACGGTCGCACCTTTCGTACGATCCGCAGCCAGACGATTTCGGTCAGCGCCACTGCACTCAGGCCGAAGGTGCCGCCGATCAGGACGTTGACGATGCGCTCCTCGGCGATGCCGCTGGCGCCGCCGGCAAAGGACGCAGCCAGCGCAATGAAGAAGCAGCGCAGGCCGAAGCCGACGATATAGCGGGAGAACGAGATCAGCGTGAGGGTGGCCGCGAGCACAGCGACCGCATAGCCGACCCGGCTCTGCGGCAGCGCCATGCCGGCGAGGAAGCCGAGCGGCACGCCGACGAGGGCGCCGATCGCCCGCTGCTTCAGCTTGCCGGTCGAGGCGGCGAGATCGCCGACGACGACGCTTGCGGCCGACCACATCACCCATTGCCCCTGCGCAAGGTCGAGCATCTCGACCAGCGCGGCCGCAGCGAACACCGCCATGGCGGTTGCGAGCGCGGGCAGAAACCACGCGTCCGCGGGCGGCCCGAACGAGGTCGAAGCGGCACCGTCGCGCCGGCGCCGGTCGTAAATCTGGATGGCGCAGACCAGCGCCAGCGCGATCGGAGAGGACACGATGATCACGCCGGCATGGCGCAGCGCCTCGGGCGCGCTGACACCTTCCCGCACTTCACAGGCGAGATAGACGGCGGGAATGAACACCCAATTGCCGAGGGTGCGGAAATGCTCGCCATAGCGCGTCCCCGCCACCGCCAGGAAGCCGGCGAGCGCCGTCAGCACCGCGAACAACGGCTTGATCGGAGCGGCAAGAAAGAGCGCGGAAAAGGTGACGAGAATGGCAAGGTAGTGCCACGCGATCACCTTGGGCGGCAGGTGCAGCCTGAGCGCGGGAATGAGCAGCGAGACCGCGACCAGGGCGAGATTGAGCAGCGCCGTCTCGCGCGCGATGAAATAGGCCGCGACCATCGGGCCGACGACGATCAGCGCGCGCGAGAGCTCGCGGGTCTTGATTTCGCGGGAGAGGACGTCGCGCAGGCCTGTAGCAGGCGGCATGGTGGGGGAATTCACGGGGCACCCAAGGGGCGAATG
This sequence comes from Bradyrhizobium huanghuaihaiense, assembly GCF_025200885.1. Lineage (NCBI taxonomy): Bacteria > Pseudomonadati > Pseudomonadota > Alphaproteobacteria > Hyphomicrobiales > Nitrobacteraceae > Bradyrhizobium > Bradyrhizobium huanghuaihaiense. Next base: position 2,988,208 of record NZ_CP104172.1, read on the forward strand.
AATTGCGAACATTATAGCCGTTCAGGGCGGGGCTAGGCGAGTCGATGTCGGGCTCCACGCGCCGTCATTGCGAGCGCAGCGAAGCAATCCAGAATCTTTCCGTGGAGGGACTCTGGATTGCTTCGCTACGCTCGCAATGACGATGTGGAAATAGTCGTGCGCAAAAACGCAGGTCTCGTGCCCCGGACGCAGCGCAGCGTCTCTTCGACGGTGCGCTGCAGAGCCGGGGCCCACGCAGCAGCGAATTGCGTGGCTTGCTGGGTCCCGGCTCTGCGGAGCGTCACTGCGTGCCGCACCGCGTCCGGGACACGAGAGCCTCTACCGCTGAATGATCTTCATCCAGACATCGCCCAGGATCGCCGGCTCGCGCGGCGGCAGATAGGTCAGGCCGGCCTGCTTGCCGAACTCTGCTATCTTGCCTTCCGCGGCAAGCTCCGTCAGCGCCTTGTTGACCGCCTCGATCAGCGCGGGCTCGCTGGCGAGCCCGACATAGCCGCGATTGGCGCCGATCGGGTAGTAGTAGCCGGACGCGGTGATCGCCGTATCGGGATGCGCGGCGCGATAGGCGTCGAAGCGGCCGAGGTCGATCAGCGACGCGTCATGGTCGCCGCGGTTGAGCGCGCCGAGCAGATCGTCGCGGCCGGGGACGAGATGCGTGATGCCGTCGATCAGGCGTCCCTTGTCGAAGGTCATCAGGATGGCATCGCCGAGCGAGCCGCTCTCGATCACGAGGCGGAGGCCGGCGAGATCGCCGATGTCGGCGATCTTGCGCCCCTGCGCCTTCGGCCCGAGCACCACCGTCATGGGCGAATAGACGTAAGGCCGGCTCGGCGCGAGCACGCCGAGCGCGACGCGGCGGCGCCGGTCATCGCGGGTGGCCCCGGCGAAGTCCGGCAGGCGCGCCGTCTTCATGCCGGGCTTGACGAGGGAATCCGTCGTCAGCGCGTAGCCGCCGACCAGCGCGCAGCGCCCGTCGGAGAGCAGTGCATTGGCCTCGAGCTGCGGGCTGGAATCCTCGTCCAGCTTGCTTTCGAACCACTGGATCTTCAGCGGCCGTCCCATCCGCTCCGCAATCGCCTGCGCCAGCAGCATGTCGAAGCCGGCGTCCGGCTTGCCCTTGTGATGCACCGAGAGCGGCGGCCGGTCCTCGTCGAGACAGATTTTCAGCGGATCATCGGCCGCATGCGCGGTGGCCGCCGCGAGCATCGCAGCAACGCTCCACACCGCGAGCCAGCGTCTCATGGCTTCCTCCGACTCGAGACGAAGGCCCAGAGATCACCGATCTCGTCGTCGTTCAGGATATCGCCCCAGGGCGGCATCTTGTTGTTCTTGCCGTTCTTCACGGTGGTGACGAAGCGCGTCTTGTCGTCGGGAAAGGCGCGCAAATCCGGCGTGATGGTGCCGGAGTTCATCATGTTCGGGCCGTGGCAGTGCGAGCATTTCGAAGCATAGGTCGACCTGCCGTGGTCAATCTGCACTTGGGTGGGATTGCCGGTTGCGTCATCCGCGGCGCGGACGGTCGCCGCAAGCGCGACCGTCAGCACCGCGACGGTGGCGATCGTCGCCACCGTCCTGTGTGATACCTCTCTCCGCATCGTGCCGTGGTTACTGCTTGACCGCAAAAACCCACAGCGAGCCGCCGGGCGGCACCTTGGCAAGCCGCTCGTCACCGGAGAACAGCGAGTAGACGCCGCCATAGCCGCTCGTGACCGCGACATACTGCACGCCGTCCTGCTGCCAGGTCACCGGTTGTCCCTCGATGCCTGAGCCGGTCTGGAACTGCCAGAGCTTCTTGCCGCTGTCGGCATCGAATGCCTCGAACTCGCCGGTCAGCGCGCCGGTGAAGACGACGCCGCCCGCGGTCGACAGCACGCCGGAGAAGCGCGGAATGTCGGCGGGAGCTTCCCACTTGGCCTTGCCGGTCATGGGATCGATCGCCTTCAGATGACCGCGCGCGCCGTCACCCCATTCCCAGAGGTCGGTGAGGTCCATGCCGAGATACCATTCACCCTGCTTGAAGGTGACGGGCTCGGTCTTGTACCTGCCGCCGAAGGCGAGGGTGTTGGCGTAGGCGAGGCCGGTCTGCGGGTTGAACGACATCGGCTCCCAGTTCTTGCCGCCGAGGATCGACGGATAGACCGTCACTTTCTTGCCTTCGCGCGCGTCCTTGCTGACATCGGTCTCGATCGGACGACCCGTCTTCATGTCGATGCCGGTCGCCCAGTTGACCTTCACGTAGGGGTTGGCCGCGAGCAGCTTTCCATTGGTGCGGTCGAGCACGTAGAAGAAGCCGTTGCGGTTGGCGTCCATCAGCACCTTGGTCGGCTTGCCCTCGACGTTCATGTCGGCGAGCACCATCTCGGCCACCGAGTCATAGTCGAACGGATTGTTCGGCGAGAACTGGTAGTGCCACTTGATCTTGCCGGTCTTGGGATCCATCGCCAGCACGGAGCAGGTGTAGAGATTGTCGCCGGGGCGAACCGCCGAATTGAACGGGCCGGGATTGCCGATGCCCCAATACACCGTGTTCAGCTCGGGATCGTACGACCCGGTGATCCAGGTCGAGCCGCCGCCGAGCTTCCAGGTGTCGCCCTTCCAGGTGTCGCCGCCGGGCTCGTCCGGCGAGGGAATCGAATGGGTGCGCCAGAGATGCTTGCCCGTCGCCGGATCCCAGCCGTCGATGAAGCCGCGGGTGCCGAACTCGGCGCCGGAGATGCCGGTGATGACGACACCGTCGGCGACCAGCGGCGCCACCGTCATCGAATAGCCTTCCTTGATGTCGGCCGCCTTCTGCCGCCACAGCTCCTTGCCGTCCTTGGCGTCGAGCGCGATCACGTTGGCATCCAACGTGGTGCGGAACACCTTGCCGTCGTAGAGCGCCGCGCCGCGATTGATGATGCCGCAGCAGACGATACGCGGCGTCTCGGCGGGATATTCGATCTTGGATTTCCAGATCTGCTTGCCGGTCTTGGCATCGACCGCCATGGTCGCGTTGTGGGAGGTCACGTAGATCACGCCCTGGTACACCAGCGGCTGCGATTCCTCGCTGCGATCGTCATTGAAGGAGTAGTTCCAGACCGGGACGAGGTTCTTGACGGTGTCCTTGTTGATCTGGTTCAGCGTCGAGAAGCGCTGCAGATTGTAGCCCATCCCATAGTTGAGAACGTTCGATGTATCGGTCGCGCCCTTGACCAGCTGCTCGGTGGTCTGTGCGTACGCACACGTCGATGCAAGCATGACGAGGCCCGCGGCCATCGCAAAGCGTTTCATCCGTTCCTCCCAATATGCGCGCCTTTTGACGCTGCGACGGCAACACTCCGCCCGAATGCAAAACGCGTCAATACGAAAGTCGTAATCGCGACGCGGATATGTTGAGCGCCGGATGCCAGTCACCTGACGGAGACCTTACAGACGACTCTCACTTGCGTGCAGGCGCTGGAAAAATTCCGCGGCATGACGCAGTGCTCGGGCACAGGTGCGGGCACCTGGGTTCCCTGAGGTTGCGGCGCGCAGGTTGTAATTCTGCTTGAACCTGGGCTCGCCTTGCCGACTTATGTTGCTCTGATCCCGCTCGAATCGGGGCTCTTGGTCTGGGAGGTCTTGATGATATCGCGTCGCTCTGTTGCACTTGCGCTCACGCTTGCAGTTCTGTCCGACCCGGCCTGGTCGGCATCCGCCGTCAAGATGTTCGATACCGACAATGACGGCACGCTCGATCTGGCCGAGGTGAAGAAGGCTGCGAGCGCGCTGTTCGCAAAGCTCGATCCCGATCACGACGGCACGCTGGACGCGCGCGAATTGCGCGGACGGTTAACGGCGAAGGAGCTCGCCGCGGCCGATCCCGATCGCGACGGAACTCTCACGCTCGACGAATATCTGTCCGTGGTGGAGCAGCGCTTCAATGCGGCCAATCCCGACAAGGACGGAACGCTGGATGCAAAGGAGCTCAACTCGCGCGCCGGCCGCGCGCTGCTGCGATTGCTGCGGTAGCGCTTGACTGGGAGCGAAGGCGATTTGCACGAGAGCGAAATTCGCAAGCAATATTCGACAGTTCGCTGTAACAGCGGTTCGATTCCAGCTTGCGCTGTGCATGATGCAGCCCTAGGTTTTGCCCCGCGCGATGTCGCGCTCAATCCCTTGGGAGACCCCGAATGGCTTGGAAAGCTCCGAAGATCGTGGAAGTGCCGGTCGGCATGGAAATCAACATGTACGCCTGCGCTGCGCGCAAGTAAGACTGACGAACCTGCCGCGGCTTCGGTGGCGAATGCCATCGGAGCCGTGGTAGTGTTCGCCGGATGCGCATTGGAGCCCACACAATTTGGATGGCGGTCGCGTGCACGGTCGCGCTCGCGCCGGCATGCGCAGGCGCCGAAGAGGGTTTTGATACCGAGCACATCTTCGGCTTCATGATCGGCACCGATGTCGGCAACGTCGGCGAGCGCGAATTTCAGACCCAGACCACGGGCCGCTTCGGCAAGGGCGGCGGCGCCTATCGTGCCCTCGCGCAGGAGGTCGAGATCGAAGTGGTGCCGCTGCCGAACTTCCGCATCGAGCTCGGCGGCACGGCCAGCCTGCACGACATCACCGGCGTCCCCGACATCGACGACCGCCGCCAGTTCAATTTCCAGGGCGCCTCGCTCGACCTGCGTTACCGCCTGCTTGATCGCGAGCGTGCCCCGTTCGGTCTCACCATCGCCGCCGACCTCCATGGCGACCGTATCGACGAGACCAGTGGCGCCAAGGGGCGGATGTACGGCACCGACTTCACGCTCGCCTTCGACCGCGATCTCGTGCCGAACTTCGTCATCGGCGCGCTCAATTTGATCTATCAGCCGGAATGGGCGCGCTTCGAGGTGGCGGGGACGTCGGAGAAGAGTTCGACCATCGGCGCGGCGTTTGCCGCCCTGGCGCGGGTGCGCCCCAACGTGCTGCTCGGCGGCGAGATGCGCTATTTCCGACAATATGAGGGCATCGGCCTCGGGGAGTTCTCAGGCCAGGCTCTGTTTGTCGGGCCGACGGCCTATTTCCAGCTATCGGAGAAGTCGCGGCTGACCCTGAGCTGGAGCATGCAGGCCTGGGGGCGCCCGGCCGGCGCGGGCGGCAATCTCGACCTCGTCAATTTCGAACGGCACCAGGCGCGGTTGGTGTTCGGGGTGAATTTTTAGCGTGCTTGCTTCGCCTCTCCTTGCGTGCGGGGAGAGGGAAACATCCGTTTCTCACCCCCGTTTGAAACTTCCCGCTCCCTGGAACGTAACCCTTCATGCTATTCTCCACCGCCCCTTGCGACAGGATCCCGGCATGAACCCGATTGACCTAGTGGTGACTGTGTGTGCGGTGCTCTCGCCTGCGACCTGCGAGGAGCAGCATCTGGTGTTCAACTATTCGGGGTCGCCCCGTCAATGCGTGATGGCCGCGCCGCCCTATATCGCGCAATGGGTCGGCGAGCATCCGAAATGGCAGGCGGTGCGCTGGCGCTGCGAATATCCGCACCCGAACGACAAGGCGTAAGTCGGGCGCGCTACTCTAAGATCCTCATGGTGAGGAGCGCGAAGCGCGTCTCGAACCATGTAGGCCCGGCTCTCGCCCGCAGCCATCCTTCGAGACGCCTGCTTCGCAGGCTCTCAGGATGAGGCGAGGTGCTTGCGGCGCGCTACTTCGTGCAGTCCTTCAGATCCTTGTCGGCGATCGAGAACACAGCATCCGCCCTGATCTCGATGTCGCGGACGATGCACTGCCGCGCATTGGGATAGCTGACCTTGGCGTCGTAGCGGCCCGGCTCGACGCCGGTGATGCGCAGCCGCTCGTCGTGGTCGACCTCCTTGTCCTTGTCGTTGAGGCACTGGTTCTGTCCCCAGTCGGTCTTGCCGGCCGGCGAGAGCTGGAAGCCGGAGATCGTTTCCGTCGTCAGATTCCAGAGCCGGATGCCCTTGCCCTTGGCCTGCGCGGCGGCTTCGCCGGCAAGCGTCAACAACGCGATCAAAGCCAGAACCCAACGCATCAGCCAGTCCTCCCAAGGGCGCGCCGTCATTCCCTGATCAGGCGCTCGCGGTTCTTTGCCTTGTCGAAATTCTTGGCGCGGTCAAGTCCGTTCGGTGCGATCAGCTTCGTCGAGACGAGATCGGCGCCGTCGAAATCGGCGTCGATGACGATGGCGCCGGTCAGATCGGCTCCGCCGAGCTGGGCGTTTTTCAGTGATGCGCCGCTCAGGTCGGCGCCCCTGAGGACGGCGAATTCGAGGTCGACGCGCGACAAATCGGCGTTGCGCGCGTTCAGCCGTTCCAGGTTGGCGGATCTCAGCACCGCGCGCATCAGCCCCATCGACTGGTTGCGCATATCGGCGCCAAGATGCGCGTCCACGATCGAGGCGCCGACCAGGCTGGCGCCGGTGAGGTCGGCAGCGATGCGCGCTCCCGACAGGTTCGCGCCGTCGAGGCGCGCGCGGGCCATTTGCGAGGCGAACAGATTGGCGCCCTTCAGGCTCGCGCCGGTCAGATCCGCATCCAGCAGCCACGCCTGATCGAGGATCGCACGGTCAAGCCTGGCGTGTCGGAGTATCGTCTTGTTGAGCCGCGCGGCGCGGAAAATTGCGTTGGACAGGTCCAGCCCCGAGAGATCGAGGCCCGACAGGCGTTTGCCGGTGAAATCGGCAGGCTGCTTTGGGCTCGCTTTGGCCAGCACGGCCTCGACCTCTGGCCTCGTCATTTCGGCCGAGACCATCGCGGGAGAGGTGAGGTCGACGTCGCGCATCATGTCCTGCGCGCTCGCCGTCATCGCGACGAGCGCGAGGCTGAGCGCTGCAAGGCCAAGCGTTGCGAAGGTGGCCGTTCGCGTCATCGTCAACTCCGCCGCCGGTCTGTCTAGCACGTCCGCCAGGCGACCGGCTATGAGACATCTCGCTCAGTGCGGTCGCCATGAATCCGTTGGGCGAGGCCGGTCTTGATCGCCGCAATCTCGGCGTCGCCGCGCCTGTCGCGCGGAATACCGATAGGCACCTCGGCCACGATCCGCGCCGGCCGTGGCGACAGGAAGAACAGCCGGTCGCCCAGGCGCACTGCATCGTCCAGGCTGTGTGTCACCAAAAGCGTCATCACTGGGCGGCTCGCCACCAGCGTCGCGATCTCGTCGCGCAGGCGGCCGGCGAGGGCGTCGTCGAGCGAGGCAAGGGGTTCGTCGAGCACCAGTAGATCGGGCTCCACCGCGAAGGCGCGCGCGAGCGCGACGCGGCGGGCAAGCCCCAGCGACAATTCGCCGGGGAAGTGGCTGCGATGGGCTTCCAGCTCCAAGATCCTGAACAGCTCGGACAGCTTGGCTTCGGTGACATCGGGCGCCGCCAGCCGCACATTCTGCTCGACCGACCGCCACGGCAGCAGCCGCGGCTCCTGGAACACCATGCCGATCCGCGCCTCCGGCGGCCGCGCGATGCGGCCTGCAAAGTCGTGGTCCAATCCCAGGATGATGCGCAGCATCGTGCTCTTGCCGCAGCCGGACGGGCCGATCAGCACGCCGACCTCGCCTGACTGAAGCGCGAACTTGACCGGCGCCAGCACCTCGTGCGTTCCGCCCGCGGCACTCCTGAAGGTCTTGCCTGTGATATCGACCTCAAGCCGCACGGGGCCGCCACCTGTTTGCGCGGGCTTCGAACGGCTGCACCAGCAAGGTCTCGATGACGAGCACGACGGCGGCGAATGTCAGCGAATAGGCCAGCAGCCGCGGTGTGTCGAACAGCTGGAAGGCAATGCCGATCTCGAAGCCGACGCCGTTCGGCCGTCCCAGCAGCTCGGCGACCAGCACGATCTTCCACACCAGCGACAATCCTGAGCGGGCCGAGGCCGCGATATAGGGCGCGAGCTGCGGCAGCACGACGTGGCGGAACGCGCGCCAGCGCGGCATCGCGAACACGCTCGCCATCTCGTCCAGCGACCGGTCGAGCGCGCGCGTACCCTCGCGCAAGGTGACGATGGCCGTCGGCAGCTTGTTGATGGCGATTGCCGCGATCGCGGCGGCTTCAGTCAGCCCGGCCCAGAGATAGGCGAGCACGATCACGACGAGCGCCGGCAAATTGAGCAGCAGGATCAGCCAGGGATCGCCGAGCCGGTCGGCAAGCTTCACCCGGCCCATCAGGTAGCCGATGGCGCTGCCGAGTGACATCGCCAAGATGAAGGCGAGCGCGACGCGGGCCAGCGTCGCCCCGAGATGCAGGAACAGCGCGCCGCTTGATGCTTCCGCGACCATCACCTGCAGCACGGCCGGCGGGGAGGGCAGTTTTGCGCCGCCGACGAGGAGCGCGGCAATCCACCAGATCACGAGAAACAGGGCGAACGACAGAAGGCGCAGCACCTCAGTCTCCGGGGATGGCGTGGTAGAAGGTGCCGGGATCGAGCTCGGCCGCGGGGCCGACGAGATCGCGGCCGCCGATCTCGGCCAGCACGCGATAGAGCACGCGTGCGTCCTTCTCCTCGTCGTCGATGCTCCGGTGCGGAATGCCGTCGCGGTAGCGCTCGCGGTAGGTCTTGAGCATGGCCGGATCGGACGTGCCGGTGAGCGGCGCGACCTTGTCCCAGGCGGGATCCGACGTCACCAGCAGCTGCTTGGCCTTGCGGGTCATCGCGATGAAGCGGGCGACGGCATCCTTGTGGCTCGCGGCCCAGCTCTCGTCGAAGACGTAGCCGACCGCAGATACCGCGCCCTTGGCGCCGAGCTTCGGCAAAATCTCCTCGATGCCGGCGAGGCGCCTGAAGCCCTTGGCCTCGAGCTGGGCACAGAAATTCCAGAAGTTGAGGCTCGCATCCATTTCGCCATCGAGTGCCTTGGCCGCGATCAGGGGCGGGGCGCCGTAGACGATGGTCGCGTCCGATTTCAGGTCGATGCCGTCCTGCTTCATCCGCGCCTGCAGCAGCAGCCAGCTCTTGTCGATCGCCCCGCCGGCGACCGCGAGTTTGCGGCCCTTGAGGTCGGCGAGCGTCTGAAGCGGCGAGGACGCCGGCACCATCACCGCGCCGAGCGCGCTGGAATAGGGATAGAAGGTGAGCTTCGCGCCGAGCGCGCGCTCGCGCGACACCCACAGCCAGTCCGACAGGATGATGTCGGCGCTGCCTGCACGCATCGCGATCTTGCCGGCTTCGGTGCTCGCGAGCTCGGTCACCTCCAGCGACAGGTCGGCCTCCTTGTCGAGGCCGGCGCTGCGGATCGCGGCCAGCTCCCAGGAGAATGTTCCGGTCTTCTGCACCGCAAGGCGGATGGTATCCGCGGCGCGGGCCGGTGCAGCCAGCGTCAGCACCAGCGTCACCGCGAGCGCCAATAGTCGTCCCAAAACTCTCGTCACCTTGTGAGCCGCTTCCTCTGACAGAATGCTTTTCAGGACAATACGCATAGCATAGCTTTGGTCGCAACCAGCGGGAGGACGCGCATGAAACTGGCCGGGCAGCTACGACCGATTGTCGCCGCATTGGCGGTATTGGCGGCGACCGCATGCGTGGCGCGGGCCGGGGAGGCCAATGACTATCCGACGTCGGCGCGCGCGGAGTACGTCTATGGCTGCATGAAGGCCAATGGCGAGAGCCGGCAGTCCATCGAGCAATGTTCCTGCTCGATCGACGTGGTCGCCTCGATCATGCCCTTTGAGCGCTATGTGACCGCAGAGACCGCGCTCAGCATGTCCCAGGTGCGCGGCAATCTCGGCGTGCAGTTTCGCACCTCGGAGCAGGCCAACTCGGCGGTGAATGATTTGCGCCGGGCGCAGGCGGAGGCTGAGGTGAGGTGTTTTTGATTTGGCACTGTCATTCCGGGGCGGGCCGCAGGGCCGAACCCGGAATCTCGAGATTCTCAGGTGCGCAATCGCGCACCGGAGTTCGCGCTTCGCGCGCCCCGGAATGACAGCAAGAAACGCAGCTAGGTCCCCGGCTTCTCCACGTCCCATTCATTCCGGAACACGTGCCCGTCCGTGTCCTTGGCTTCCGCGCGAAAACGCTTGGCGCCGTTGGAGACGTAGGTGAAGCGCAGGTTGGGATCTTCCGAGATCGAGATGCCGCCTTCCATCGACAGCACGGGGCTGTCGTCCTGCGTCAGGCTCAGCTGGTTGATGAAGAAGGCGGGAATGTAGAGCTGCGTGACCTGGTCCATCTGTAGCCCGGAATTGTTGGGATGGCCGATCATGATCTGCGCCTCGCGGACGCGGCTCGCGGGACCGTCCTCACGGGCGAATTGCCGGTAGCGCATCTGGCCGAGACGGTTCCTGGCCTCCTCGATGTTCTTTCCCGCCGGTGCCGAGCAGCCGCCGGAGGCCTTCACATAGACTTTCGAGACGTAGAGCTGGCCGTCGCTGAGCTCGGCGACCGCGTGGACGTCGGTATAGTTGTTGACGCGCACGCGGGTCGAGATTTCCGTGACATTGGCCTCCGGGCCGAGCTCGAACTTCGCGGCCATCGGCGCCGGATTGCGGTCGATCACCAGGGTGATCGAGCGGATGCGGCGGCTATCAGCCGGCGACAGCTTGCTGCGCAGGGTCACCGGCACGATCGCCGCATCCTCGGCACGATACGGCATCTCGATGCCGATGATGTCGGCACCGTCGTTCATCGGACGGTTGCTGAAGATGTCCTGCACCAGGCCCGGCCAGGGATCGTAGGCCTCCTCAGCCTGCGCCGGCAGGGCGAAGGCGATGCCGAGGAGCAGGGCGATCAGGGGCAGGCGGCGGCGTGTGCATCCCGTCATGGTTATGGTCCGGTCATGGTCCTACGCGCGAAGCAGAGTTCGGCCTGAGCGTAGCGTGCCAGCTACTCCCATTCAATTTCCGAAAATGCTGCAGTTGCGTTGCGGGCGTTGTAGTCCTCGAACAGCTGCCACTGCGGCCGCTCCGCAGCGGCCGCCTTGTCCGCGGCGGCCCGGATTGGCTCGCCGTTCTTGTTCAGTGCGCGGACGTCGGACAACAGCGTTGACAGGTAACGCCGTTCATCACTCAGCGCCGCAGGCCACTCGCTCACAGGGCCGTGACCGGGAATGACGCGCCGTGCCGGGATGGCCTCCAACGCCTTCAGCGTGGCAAGCCAGCCGCGGATGCTGCCGTCCATCACCGGAATGTGGCGGAGAAAGACGAGATCGCCTGCGAACAGGGTTTTGGTGGTCTCGTCGAATACGGTCAGATCGTTGTCGCTGTGCCCGGCCGGCCATGCCCGCAAGGTCAGGCGGCGCGAGCCAAGGTCGAGTGCCAGTGTGTCCGTGACGAGCAGGGTGGGTGGCACGATCTTCACGGGATCGATCAGCTCGCCGCCCATGATGCGTCTGAAATTGTCGAGATAGAACGGCCCGCGGCTCGCCAGCGCCTGCGGCAGCTTGCTGTGGCCGACGAAGCTGGTTCCGTCGGCTACGAAGGCGGCGTTGCCGAAGACATGGTCGGGATGGCCGTGGGTGTTGATGACGTACCGGATCGGCTTGGACGTGTGCGCTCGCACCGCCGCCAGCAGCGCCTCGCCCTCGCGAAAACTGCCGCCGGTGTCGATCACGGCCACGGCATCATCGCCGACGATGAAGCCGACATTGGCGATGTCGCCCTCGTTCTCGCGGCTCATCAGGGCGATGGTCCCGGAGTGTACGAAGATTCCCGGCGCGACTTCGCTCACAGGCAATTCGGCTGCCCCGGCGCGTGCTAGCGTCGCTGCTCCGAGGGACAAGGCTGCGATCACGAGAGCAATGCGAGACACTTTTCCGCCTCAGTTCAAAGGGTTTTCCGCATTGCACTGCAGCAAGGCGAAGCCAGCACAAAGCTTGGCAAAACATGGCGCGTCATGCGTTGCATGGATAACATTCAAACAAAACGAGGAGGAAGCGCGATGACGGAGGCCGGACGACATCGTCGCTGGTTGTTTTCACTATGGGTCCTGGTTGCATGCTGCACACTCGGCGATGTCGCCGTTGCGCAGACGAATGAGACCGGCGATCTCTCGTTCGAACTGGTCGATCCAAAGGTGCTCCGCGTCTGCGCCGACCCGCGCAATCTGCCGTTCTCCAACGAGAAGGGCGAGGGCTTCGAGAACAAGCTCGCCGAATTCCTGGCGGACAAGCTGCAGAAGAAGCTCGACTACGTGTTCTTCCCGCAGGCCACCGGCTTCGTGCGGATGACGCTGGGCGCGCATCGCTGCGACGTCATCATGGGCTTCCCGCAAGGCGACGATCTCGTGCAGGGCACCAATCCCTACTACCGCACGACCTATGCGCTCGTCGCCAAGGCCGGCAGTGGGCTCGAGGACGTCGACACGCTCGAGGACGCGCGCCTCAAGGGCAAGCACGTCGGCATCGTCGCCGGCACGCCGCCGGCGACCAACATGGCGCTTGCAGGCCTGATGGGCGACGCAAAGCCATATCCGCTGATGATCGACACGCGCTTCGACAATTCGGCGCAGGCGATGATCGACGACCTCGCCGCCGGCAAGATCGATGCCGGCGTGCTGTGGGGGCCGATGGCCGGCTACTACGCCAAGAAGGCCGGCTCTTCGCTCCATGTCACGCCGCTGGTGAAGGAAACGACGGGCCCGAAGTTGGTCTATCGCATCGGCATGGGCGTGCGGCCCGCCGATCAGAACTGGAAGCGGCAGCTCAACAAGCTGATCCAGGAGAACCAGGGCGAGATCAACAAGATCCTGCTCGACTTCGGCGTGCCGCTGCTGGACGAGAGCGACCGGCCGCTCGGTGCGGAGACCGCCAAGAAGACGCCATGAGACAGCGTCTTGCCGCTGTGCTGGTTGCCGCCATTCTGGCGGTGCCGGCATTCGCGCAGCAGCAGGAGCCGTTCGAGCCCGAGGGCTATCGCACTGATAATTACCGCGCGCCGGTGCCGGCGACGCTTGCTGGCGCGCGCGTGCTCACCACAGCTGACGCCGAGGCCATATGGCGCGCGAAAAGCGGCGTGTTCATCGACGTAATGCCGCGTCCGCCGAAGCCGAAGAACCTGCCCGAGGGCACGGTGTGGCGCGATGCCCCGCGCAGGAACATTCCGGGCAGCCTGTGGCTGCCCGATTCCGGTTACGGCAATTTGCCGCCGGCCATGGACGATTATCTCCGGCGCGGCCTCGCGGCTGCCTCGCGCGGCGACAAGGCCGCGCTGCTGGTGATCTATTGCCTCGCCGATTGCTGGATGTCCTGGAACGCCGCCAAGCGCGCCTTGGCTTACGGCTATTCCAACATCGCCTGGTATCCTGACGGCACCGACGGCTGGGAGCACGCGAAGCTTCCGACGGAAGACGCGCAGCCGGAGCCTCGGCCGGAGCAGTGATGCAGGAGGCTGTGGCCACGTTGCAGGTCCGCTCCCTCGCGCCGCTTGCAGAGTGGGGGGAGTCTCCGCGGGGGAGGTGTCAGAGAGAGACGCAGCCTTCTCCGCGTCATTGCGAGCGCAGCGAAGCAATCCAGAGTCCCTCCGCGGAAAGATGCTGGATTGCTTCGCTGCGCTCGCAATGACGTTGTGGGCAGAGCGCTACGTGCGAATTCCGGCCTCTCCCCGCGGCGGGGAGAGGCGAAGAGATCACCTTACTGCTTCTGCAGCTTCGTCAGCGTCCCCGTGCCGTTGGTGTCGGTCGCCGAGTACGTCACCCTGTCGCCGGCATGAACCGCATCCAGCATTGCGGCATCCTTGGTTTTGTACTCCTGGAGCGCGCCGGCGCCGCCGGCGCTGGTGCCGACCGTGCCTTTCTGGGTCTGCTGGATCGAAATCGTGCCGTTGAGCCGATCGATCCGCGTGACCATTCCGGTCATGTCGTCAGCGAGAGCGCTGGATGCGAGCATGCAGAGGGCCGCAGCGCCCGCGAAGATGAATCTTGTTGTTCCCATCGAGGTCTCCCGACGTCTGGAGTTGACTTCGACAAGCCATCATAAATCGGTTTGGTTCCGGCACATAGCGCGGCAAAAAGTTAACGTTCCCGAGGCGATCGCGGGAACTTTTCGTGAGCCGTCAGCTTGGCTGACGCTATTCCATTTCCTGCTGGATCACGCGGCCGAGCGCGAACAGGCGCTGGTCGATCGAGGTCGGAACCTCGCAGACGAAGCGCACCACCTTGTGCCGGTCCTCAAAGATGCGGGTCTTCCAGATCAGCTCGTTGCTGAGCGCCTCGACCTTGGCTTCGTCGCGCGGTGTCGCGCCCTGCAGCGCCTGGAGCTGAAGCGTTTCCTCGCGGATCTTGTCGGCGGCGTCGCGCTGCTTGCGGCTGACGCGCTCGAGCCCGAGTATGACCTGGGAGCGCTGGGCGTTGAGCGTGTCGAACAGGCCGGCGAACAGCAGCTTGGCGTTCGCGGACTTGTCGGCGGCGGAGCCGCTCAGGAACTCCCTCACTGATTTCTCGGCCTCATCCAGCGGAGTCTTGCGCGCCGCCAGCTTCGAGACCAGCGCGCTGACCTTGGCGTCGTCCTTCCATTTGGTCTCGGCGTCACCGAGCGCAGGACCGGCCCAGACAGCGGCAAGCGAGATCTCCGGCACTTTTGCCTGTGTGCAGGGCCAGTCCGGATAGCGCGGATCGGCCGCGCGCGCGGCCGTGCTCGCAAGCGCAAGCGCCAGAACAGCCGTCGCCAGAACCCGAACCGTCATCCTTCGCCTCCCGCGGGCCCTCGCCGCGCCAGCCCGCGCGAGGGATCATAGGCCAGAATTGCGCCGATCATGAAGACGATTGTGCAGGCTGCGACCACCGCCAGCGAAATCCAGTTGATTTGCCCGTAGAGTGCAAAACGTATCAGCTCGACCGCATGGGTGAACGGATTGGCCACGCAGAGATAGTAGAGATAGGGGCTGCCCTCCTCCACCCGCCAGAGCGGGTAGAGCGCGGAGGAGGCGAAGAACATCGGGAAGATCACGAAGTTCATCACGCCGGCGAAGTTCTCCAGCTGCTTGATGCCCGACGAGATCAGCATGCCGAGCGATCCCAGCATCAGCCCCGACAGGATCAACGCCGGCAGCACCGTGAGATAGCCCGACGGCGGCGGCGTGATGTCCCAGAACCAGGCGATCAGCAGGAACGCATAGACCTGGAGCAGCGACACCGCTGTGCCCGCAAGCAGCTTGCAGAACAACAGGAAGCCGCGCGGCAATGGGCTCACCAGCAGCGTGCGCATGTTGCCCATCTCGCGGTCATAGACCATCGACAGCGAGGACTGCATGCCGTTGAAGAGCTGGATCATCGCCATCAGCCCCGGCGCGATATAGACCTCGTAGAGGATGTAGGTCTCGTAGGGCGGGATGATGGAGATGCCGAGCACCTGGCGGAAACCGGCGGCGAAGATGAAGAGCCACACCAGCGGCCGCACCAGCGCCGAGACGAAGCGCTCGCGCTGATGCAGGAAGCGCAGGCCCTCGCGCCAGACGATGCCGGTGAGGCAGGTCATGTACTCCTGTAACGAGAAGCCGCGCGGCGCATCGCGCGTGGTGATGCTGCTCATGCGCCGCCTCCCGGCATGGTTTGCGCGCCGGTCAGGCGCATGAAGGCGGTGTTGACGTCCTGCGCGCTGGCCTCCGCGATGACGCGGCTCATCGGCCCCTGCGCCAGCACCTTGCCCTGATGCAGCACCACGAGATCGTCGCCGGCCATGATCTCGTCGAACAGATGCGTGGCCCAGAGCACGCCGATGCCTTGCTCGGTCACGAGCTGGCGGACATGGCTGATGATGTCGGCGCGCGCCTTGACGTCGAGGCCGACGGTCGGCTCGTCCAGCAGGAGCAGGCGCGGCCGGTGCAAGAGCGCACGTGCGATTTCCAGCCGCCGCATCTGGCCGCCCGAGAGGTCGCGGACCTTGCTTCCGGCGCGATCGGAAAGCCCGATGCGGCCGAGCAGCTCCGCGCTGCGCGCTGAGGCCTCGCGGCGGCTAATGCCGTGGAGCGCAGCGTGATAGAGCAGATTCTGCGTCAGCGACAGGTCGAGATCGAGCGTGCGCGGCTGGAACACGACCCCGAGCAGCCGCAGCGCCTCGCCGGGACTTTTGCTGACGTCATGCCCGAAAATGCCGACGCGGCCGCTCTGAATGCCGAACAGCCGCGTGATGAGCGAGAACAGCGTGCTCTTGCCGGCACCGTTGAGCCCGAGCAGCGCCGTAAAACTCGCAGGCTGCACGTTGAAGGATACGTCCATCAGCGCGCGCCGCGGGCCGTAAGAATGGCTGACGCCGTCGATCGACAGCGCCGGCACCACGACCGCATCAGGCTTCGGCGTCTCGCGTGGTTCGGTGATGAGGGCAGGGCTGGTCATGGCGCGATCGTGATGCCCCAGGGCAGTTCGCCCACCTGAATGGTCTTGATCACCTTTTGCGCGGCAACGTCGATGACGGAGACGTCGTTCGACACGCCGTTGGTGGTGAGCAGGTATTTTTCGTCAGGCGTGAATGCCATGTGCCAGACGCGCTGCCCGACCAGCAAATATTTCGTCACCTTGCGCGAGGCGACATCGACCACGGCGATGCGGTTGGCGGGGCCGAGCGCGACGAAGGCGGTCTTGTCGTCTTTGGTCATGCCGATGCCGACCGGCTGAATCGCCTCCTTCCGCAAGCCCGGGATCTCGAATGTGACCTTGCCGATCACCTCGTGCTTTTTTGGATCGATCACCGACACGGTGCCGCCGATCTCCGAGGACACCCAGACTTCCGAAGAGTCATGCTTGAATTCGGCAAAGCGCGGCCGCGCATCGACCAGCACATTGGCGACGATCTGGCGCGACGAAGTGTCGATGAAATGCGCCATGTTGGTGGTCTCGGACGTGTTGATCAGCGTTTTGCCGTCAGGGCTGATGGTCATGCCCTCGGGCTCGACGCCGACCTGGATGTCGCCGAGGCGCGCGCGCTTCTCGAGGTCGATCACCGTCACCGTGTTGTCGTTCTCGTTCGCGACATAGAGGACTTTTCCCGCGGCATCCTGCGCGAATAATTCCGGGTCGGGGCCGGAGGGCAGGCTGTCCACCACGGCCTGCGTCTTGGCGTCGATCACCTGGATGGTGTCGTCGTCGCCGACCGCGACCATCACGAACTTGCCGTCGCGCGTGAAATCGATGCCGCGCGGGCGCTGGCCGACCTTGATGGTCTTGGTCACGGTCCAGCTGTCGGTATCGATCACCGAGACCGTGTTGCTCTTCTCGTTCGAGACATAGGCGATGAACGCATGCGCGGGCGTGGCGGCGAGCGCGAGAGCCAACAGCAACGGCGCCCGTAGCATGCGCGACATCTGTCCGCGAGCTGTCTTCACCTCCCCCGCTTGCGGGGGAGGTCGTATCGCATCGCTAGATGCGATACGGGAGAGGGCTCTCTCCTCTTGGGTGTTATCGCGCGTGGAGACACCCTCTCCCCAACCCTCCCCCGCAGGCGGGGGAGGGAGCGCAGCGTCGTCGCGGCGAGGGCTCGATCTCATCACATCGCTCATTTCAGCTTGCATTTGCTCTCCGGGCGATCGTAGCCGAGCGTGTCGAGCTCGGAGACCTGGTGCAGGAATCCTTCCTGCGGCGACACCGACACCACCATGCGGCCGTCGACCAGCAGAATGGGCTGGCGCAGTTGCAGATTCCAGTCGCGTAAGGTGAGCCGCGTGCCCTTGAAGGCGGCGACCGAGAAGTCCGGGCCCTTGATGAAGTCGGTGACCTTCTTGACGTCGCCGGAATTGGTGCGCGAGGTGGCTTCCCCGATCATGCGCACCGCAGTCCAGGCCTGCATGTCGAGCGCAGTCATGCGCCGCGCGTTCAGCTTGATGAAGCGGTTCTGCATCTGGATCGCGCCCCACTGGTCCTGCGAAGCGTCCCAGCTGCGGGGCACGAGGCCGGCCGAGCCCGCGACCGGCCGCGGATCCCAGGTGCGATAGGGCAGGTAGGCGCCGAACACTTCGCTCTCGTCGGCAGCGACCAGCACGTCGTAGGCGGGCGCCTGTTGCGTGAACACCGGCATCTGCCGCTGGATCTGCGTGACACCGGAGTCGGTGCGCCGCGCGCCGCCCTTGTCCTCGAAGGTCCGCTCCTGCACGATCTTCGCGCCGAACCGCGTCGCGGTGCGCCGGAGCGCGTCGGCGAACAGCTTGTCCTCGTCATGCGAGCCGACCACCAGAAGCCAGCGTGACCACTTCTTCCACACCAGATATTGGCCGAGCGCGTCCGCCAGCATCGCGCGCGTCGGTGCGGTGTGGATGACGTTGGCGCGGCAATCGGCCTCGCGCAGCCGCTCATCGATCGCCCCGGCGTTGAACAGCAGCGTGCCGCGCTCGCGCAGGGCGTCGGCTACCTTCAGGAGCGCATCGGCCGGCAGGTCGGCGATGATGAAGCCATTCTTTTCGGCGAGCGCGGTTGCGGCCTGGACAGGATCCTCGCCTTCCCTGATGCGTCGCTCCTCCAGGGCAAACCGCTGGCCCGTGAATTTTCCGGTGGTGTTGTTGTCCTCGATGGCAAGGCGCGCGCCGGCGACGCCGTCATTTTCGGCGGGCTGCTCGACCAGCGACAGCGTCGATCTGGTGCCGGCGATTCCGAGATAGCCGACGCCGATCGTGACAGGGTCGGCCGCGAGCGCGCTCGTCGCGGCAAGACTCCAGCCGACCAGGCCGACCAACCATCGGATCATATTTCCTCCAGGCGTTCTCCCCGGCTTGACCGCCGGTGGAGAATTGTTTCTGCTTCAAGCATGACCGATTTGTCAGGGCATGCAACCCCGCATTTCGTCGTCGCGGCGAGAGGAGGCGGAATCACGATCATGCGAGCGCTGACATGTTTCATCGCTTTGCTGTTGACGGGCTCGGCTGCATTCGCCGACCCGCCGAAGCTGGCCGTGTTCGATTTCGAGCTGATCGACACCAGCCTGCCCGGCGAGTTCTACGGCTCCAAGCCGGAAGAGGCGCGGCTCCAGCGCATCAGCGAGCAGCTGCGCAAGGAATTGGCAGAGTCGGGCAAGTTCCAGGTGCTCGACATCGCGCCGGTCAGGGACGCCGCCCGTCATGCCAATTTGCAGGCCTGTGGCGGCTGCGACCTCAAGCTTGCCGGCCAGCTCGGCGCCGAGCTCGAGATCACCGGTATGGTGCAGAAGGTCTCGAACCTGATCATCAATCTCAACGTCTATCTGCGCGACGTGAAGACCGGCAGCATGATCACGGCCGCTAGCGCCGACATGCGCGGCAACACGGACGAATCCTGGACGCGCACGATGAGCTACCTGATCCGCAACCGCCTGCTGGCGCCGAATTACGGCAAGCCGGAGTAGGGGTTGTTGACCCTCCCCTGGAGGGGGAGGGTCGATCGCGCGAAGCGCGAGCGGGGTGGGGTGACAGTCTCTCCCTTGAAGCGGTGCCCGAGTGGAGAGATCACCCCACCCCGCTTCACCTCTCGCTTCGCTCGATGCGAAGCGACCCTCCCCCTCCAGGGGAGGGTAAGAAAGATCACGCCGTCAATCTTGCAGCATGCCAGTGCAGATGATCGCTCATGAAGGTCGAGATGAAATAATAGCTGTGGTCATACCCCGCCTGGCGCCGCAGGGTCAGCGGGATGTTGGCCTTGCTGCAGGCGGCGTCCAGCAGCTCCGGCTTGAGCTGCTCCTTCAGGAAATTGTCGGCATCGCCATAGTCGACCAGGAAGCCGGAAAATTTCGCACCGTCCTCGATCAGCGCCACGGTGTCGTGGTTGCGCCAGGCATCCTTGTTCGGCCCGAGATAGCCGGTCAGGGCCTTGATGCCCCAGGGCACCTGCGAGGGCGCCACGATCGGCGCGAAGGCGCTCGCGGCGCGAAAACGGTGCGGGTTGCGCAGCGCCACCGTCAGCGCGCCATGGCCGCCCATCGAATGCCCCATCACCGACTGCCGCTTGGCATCGACGGGAAAGTTCTCCGCCACGAGCTTGGGGAGCTCGTCCGTGACATAGCTCCACATGCGATAGTTGCGCGCGAACGGCTCCTGCGTGGCGTCGACATAGAAGCCGGCGCCGAGACCGAAATCATAGGCGTTGTTGG
Source organism: Bradyrhizobium huanghuaihaiense (assembly GCF_025200885.1). Lineage (NCBI taxonomy): Bacteria > Pseudomonadati > Pseudomonadota > Alphaproteobacteria > Hyphomicrobiales > Nitrobacteraceae > Bradyrhizobium > Bradyrhizobium huanghuaihaiense. Next base: position 3,008,134 of record NZ_CP104172.1, read on the forward strand.
CATCACCGGGCACGTCGGGCCCCCGCGGGGAGGTGTCGGGCGCGACGAAGATCAAGCCGAGCTCGGCGCAGGCCTCGCGGAATTCGCCCTTCTCGGTGACGTTCGCATGCGTGCAGGTGAGGCCGGAAAGGTACCAGATCACGGGCAGCTTGGCGCCGTCGGCATGCGGCGGAACATAGACCGAGAACACCATGTCGGTGCCGGTCGCCTGGCTCGCATGGCGATAGACGCCCTGCACGCCGCCGTAGGATTTGTTGGTCGAGACAGTCTGAATCGTCATGCCCTTAGCTCCAGTGGCACTTAACCACATCAACATTGCAACGCTTGTGTGACCGAATTTGCGGCGGCGCGCGTCGTCAGGCGACGCCGCTGTCGATCGCCAGCCGGACCAGCTCGACCGAGGTCTTCACGCCGAGCTTCTGTCGCATGATCGAGGAGGTGTTGGCCACCGTCTTGTAGGACGACTGCACCAGCCAGGCGATTTCGGATAGGCTCTTGCCGGCGCTGAGCAGCCGCAGGATCTCCATCTCGCGTGCGTTTAGCTTGGACAGCGGACTTTGCGTCAGCGCCGGTCCGGCAAAGGCGATGCTGCGCGCGATCGCGGTAGGCAGATAGGTGCCGCCGCCGCCCACCGCGCGGATCGCCTCGACGAGGTCGTCGGGATCGCCGGTCTTGGAGACGTAGCCCTTGGCGCCGCATTCGATCGCGCGCGCGGCGAAGGCGGGATCGTCGTTCATGCTGAACATGATGATGCGGGCCTCGGGCGCGCGCTCGAGGATGCGGCGCGCGAGCTCGAAGCCGGACACGGTCGGCAGGTTGATGTCGATGATGCAGAGGTCGGGGCGCTCGACGATGAAGATGCTCTCGCCGTCTTCGGCGTCGGCGGCCTCCAGGATCTCGATCTCGCCCTCGTCGGCCAGCACGGCACGGCAGCCGGAGGCGACAATGGGATGATCGTCGACGATCAGAATGCGCATAGGCGTTTCCCCGTAACAGCGCCGGCCTGTTGTCGCGCCGCATGATACCGAACAGGAGCGCCGCGCGCCCTCATGTCGCCTCATGCAACCCGGTCGGGATTGCTGTACGCTTTCGATTAGATATCGGGCGCTTCGCCCCTGTCAACGTCATCGGACAGGCGCGGGCCAACCTTCGCGAGGCATGGGCGACATCAATGTGGCAGAATCTATCCTTGCGCGGGCGCATCAACCTCTTGCTGGCGCTGCTGCTGGCGCTGGGGCTCGCGGTCAATATCGGCCGCCAGGTCGCCGAGGCTGGCCCGCGCGTGCAGGCCGAGGACCAGAGCGTGATCCGCCTCGCGCGCGAATTCATCGAGATGATCGTTGCCGATCTCAACGAGGCGCCCGATCCGGATGCGCGGCTGAACCAGATCGCCCGCGATCTCAGCCGCCTGCGCCATGTCAGCATCGCGCTTCACGATGCCGGCGGGAACCCGCTGACGCCGCCGCGGCCCGATGCCGACGACGACACCCGCGCCCCGCCGGCCTGGTTCGTCAGCCTGGTGCATCCCGAGCAGACCGCGGTGAGCGTGCCGGTGTCGATCCATGGCAGGCCGGGCTCGCTCCGGATCACCTCGCATCCCGACGACGAGATTGCCGAGATCTGGGACGGCATCGTGACCCAGCTCGAGGTCGGCTCGGTGATCGCGCTCGCGCTGTTTTTCCTGATGATGAATGTGGTCGGCCGGGCGCTGGCACCGCTCCAGTCGTTGACGGAGGTGATGGGGAAGCTCGAAGGCGGGCACTACGAGGCGCGTGTCGCGCCGGGCGGCGCGCCGGAGCTCGCTGCCATCTGCACCAGGCTCAATCATCTTGCTGCAACGCTCGGCGAGGCGGTCGAGGACAAGCGGCGCCTCGCTGAGCGCGCGGTGTCGCTGCAGGACGTCGAGCGCAAGGAGATTGCGCGCGAATTGCACGACGAATTCGGGCCCTATCTGTTCTCGCTGCGCGCCCATGCCAGCGCGCTGGCAAAGCTCGCGGACGGGAAGGCGCCAAGCGCAGAGGCGGTGCGCAAGCATGGCAGTGCCCTCCTGGAGCAGATCAACGCGCTCCAGCAATTCACGCGCCGCGTGCTGGAGCGCCTCCGCCCCGTCGGCCTTGCCGAGCTCGGCCTCGGCCAGGCGCTGGAATCGCTGTCCCGGCTGTGGCGGGAGTCGCATCCCGACGTCACCATCGAAACCACGATCTCGCCACGGCTCGGAGCGACCGGCGAGACCGCTGACCTCACCATCTACCGCGTGGTGCAGGAGGCGCTCACCAACGTGTTCCGCCATGCCGGCGCGACCGCGGTCAATGTCGTCATCGAGCCCGCGGAGCAGCTCACGCGCGACGGCCGGCTCTGCGCCCGGGTGCGCGTCAGCGACAATGGCCGCGGCATGGAGCCGGGCCAGAAGCTCGGCTTCGGCCTTGTCGGCATGCGCGAGCGGATCCTGGCGCTGGGCGGCACGCTCAATGTCGTCTCCGGCGACGGCGGCCTGACCGTCGAGGCGCTGGTGCCGACGGCGGCGGCCTGATGGCGCGACACGATCGGGAAAAATTCCCGATTTGGTCGGGAAAACGGGTGCGGATATCGCCCGACCTTTTGTGGCTGGCGCGTGAGCTGCTGCCGATTACACTCGTCTGCACCAAACGGCGAAGATCAGAACAGCCGGTGGTTACGGGTGGGAAGGCTGGGATGGGCAAGCGTTTTCGGATCAAGCGTCGTTGGTTGATGGCCTCGGTGTCGACGGGGCTGTTGTCGGGATTGGTCGTCGCGAGCCCTGCCGGGGCTGCGCAGGACGAGGAAACCAACGTCCAGAACCTGCCGCCGGTCGAAGTGTCGGCACCGTCGCCGTCGACAGCGAGGCGCACGACGCCAACGCGGCCGGTGGCCCAAGCTGGAGCTTCATCGTCGAATCGCCCCAAGTCACGAATCTACGTCTACCCGACCTCGCCGGGCACCGGCAGGGGGCTCGACGTCGACAAGGTTCCTTCGGCCATCAACGCGGTCGATGCCAACCAGATCAGGCGCACCGGCTCGCTCAACATCACCGACGCGTTGCGCGACAACATCGCCGGCGTCAACATCACCGAGGTCACCGGCAATCCGTTTCAGCCCGATGTCGAATTCCGCGGCTTCGTCGCTTCGCCCGTGACGGGCACGCCGCAGGGCCTTGCGGTGTACCAGAACGGCGTGCGCATCAACGAGGCCTTCTCGGACGCCGTCAACTGGGACCTGATCCCGACCGCCGCGATCAGGTCGGTGACGCTCGTCACCAACAACCCCGCCTTCGGCCTCAATGCGCTCGGCGGTGCGCTCAACCTGCAAATGAAGGACGGCTTCACCTATCAGGGTGCCGAGCTCGATCTGATGGGCGGCTCGTTCGGCCGCGTCCAGGGCTCGGCGCAATGGGGCAAGACCGTCGACAAGAATTACGGCGTCTATGCCGCGCTCGAAGGCCTGCGCGACAACGGTTTTCGCAATTTTTCCCAATCGACCGTGCGGCGCTTCTACGGTGATGTCGGCTACAAGGAAGGCGACAGCGAATTCCACGTCAACATGGGCCTTGCAAAGAACGATTTCGGCGCCAGCGCCACCGTTCCGGCCGAGCTGCTCGACAAATATTGGGGCGCGACCTACACGACGCCGCAGACCACGAGCAACCGCGTTGGCTATCTCAATTTCACCGGCAAGGTCGATGCGACGCCGACCTGGACGCTGGAAGGCACCGCGCATCTGCGCAGGTACGAGCAGAAGCTGGTCGACGGCAATCCGACCGACGTGCAGGAATGCGGTGCGGATCCAACGCTGCTCTGCTTCGGCGACGATACGACGCCGGCGAACGGCACCAACGGCGTGCAGCTCGCCAATCCTTTTGCGCCGGGAACGATCCTCGGCGAGATCGACCGCAGCTCGATACGCTCGACCACCTTCGGCGTGTCGGGGCAGGCCACCAACACCGATCAGCTGTTCGGGCATGACAACCGTTTCGTCATGGGCACAAGCTACGACGCCAGTGTCACGCGCTACAACGCGACCGCCGAGATCGGCACGATGGGAGAAAACTACGTCGTCAGCGGCAGCGGTATCTTCCTCGGGCCGACCGGCGTACCTGACACCGTCGCAGGTCCCGTCTCGCTGCGGACCGTCAATCAATATAACGGCCTCTATGCGATGGACACGTTCAACGTCACGGATGCCTTCGCCATCACCGGCGGCGGCCGCTTCAACGTGGCGCGCATCACGCTGGAGGACCAGCTCGGCACCAGTCTCAACGGCGACCACACCTTCACCCGCTTCAATCCGGTGATCGGCGGCACTTACAAGATCACGCCGGAGCTGACGGCCTATGCCGGTTATTCCGAGGCCAACCGCGTGCCGACGCCGCTCGAGCTCGGCTGCGCCGACCCGGTCCGGCCCTGCCTGCTCGCAGCGTTTCTGGTTTCGGATCCGCCGCTGAAGCAGGTCGTGTCCAAGACCGTGGAGGCCGGCTTCCGCGGCACCAAGGAGCTGAACATCGGCTCGCTCGGATGGAAGGTCGGCGCATTCCGCGCCACCAACTATGACGACATTGTCGCCGTTCCCGCAGTGGGGCGCACCGGCTTCGGCTATTTCACGAACGTGGGCCGCACCAGGCGCCAGGGGCTCGAGGCCGAGGTCAACATCAAATCGCCCACGCTTCAGTTCCAGGCGAGCTACGCCTTCGTCGACGCACGCTATCTCGACGCTTTCGAGCTCGGCTCTGAAAGCCCGTTCAGGGATCCCGTGACCGAGACGATCCAGGTCCTGCCCGGCGATCAGATCCCCGCAATCCCGCGCCACCGGGTCAAGGTCGGTATCGACTACAACGTCACTGACGTCTGGAAGGTCGGCGGCAATGCGCTGTTCGTCTCCAGCCAGTATTTCGTCGGTGACGAATCCAACCAGTACTCGAAGCTGCCATCCTACACCGTGTTTAATCTCCACACCTCCTATCAGGTGACGAAGAACTTCCAGCTCTACGGCCGCGTCGACAACATCTTCGACAAGCGCTACGCCACCTACGGACAGTTCTTCGACCGCGAAGCCTTGCCCAACTTCACCAATGGCGGCGCCGACTTCACCGATCCGCGCTCGCTGAGCCCGGCCCGGCCGCGCGCGTTCTATGCGGGGATGCGGGTGACGTTCTAGGCGCGCCGAGGGTCCCGGACGGAGAGGAGGGGAGCTCAGGGCGGACATACTCCGTCCGCCATGCGCAGACAGCTTGCGTAGAATATCCCGCCTCCGGCATCATGGGCCCGGAGGCTCGCTTTGTCGTGTCATTGAAAAATCCGGACGCCGTCGCCGCGATCGTCGCGGCGCTCCGACACATTTACGGTGACGAGGTCGCGCGCCTCATGCTCGTCGAGGGCATGACCCTCGCCAACCTGATCGATGCGATGTTTTCCGCGCCCTTGACCCACCGCGAGGCGATCAGGGCCATCACCGACGGACTGGACGACTTCGTCATTTCGCCGGACCTCGGCCGCATGTGGCACCTCAGGTACATCTATGCAGACGAGCCCGGCTCCCTGCATGTCGTGGACATGGAGATCGCCACGCCGAGCGGTACGCTGGTGAGCAAGGACGTCTGGCTTCGACTGTCGTCCTAGCGAGGCTCACCCTTCGCCGCGGCGACGCCTCCCGTAAGGGGAGGTGAGCCGGGCTGGGTTCTACTTCCGGCCGATTGACTCAATGTTCATGATTTGTTCTTATGCTGGACGTCCAGCCAAGGAGCGAGCCATGGACAACCGAATCAATGAAATCCGCAAGATCATCAGGGCGTTACGTGTGAGCATGCGTGAGGCCGAGGCCATCATGCATGAGCAAATCAACCGGGACGAAGACTGCACCTTCGTGGCTGAGGAGGTCATGAAGATGCGCACCGTGATGAGCGGGCTCGTCCAGGAGCGGGCTGCACTCGGGGACACCGACCCGATCGTCGTCGCCAGCCTCTTCGTTCCCCGCCGGCGGCCGGCGCCATCGCGCATCGGTGTCGAGAAGCGCCGCCTTGTTCCGCCAAGAGAGGTGGCGCGGGCATGAAGGGAGAGAGGCCGACCTACTTCTCCGACATGCAGGAGCCTCCGGAATTTCTGAAGGCTCTCGAGCACGCGCGGCGCCTGTCCTGCCTCGAAGGCTGGTGCCGCATGCACGTCGAAGCGATCCAGGTCGCGATCGATCAATACGCGGAAGCAGCTCTCGGCAATCGGGAGTTTTTCCTCAACAAGCCTCACAGCATCGGCGAGAGGCGCAGGAGCGGCGAGGTGCCGTAGGATTGAGAGGCTCCTGCGCGCGGGCGAAAGCCGGCGCGTAGCCTTTACCGATCGGAAACCATGTCAAATGATCCGAAAACTTTAACGAAACTGCTGGGCTGTTTCCGCGTCATTTCGCCGGAGGGCCCATCTGATGACAGAGCACCAGTTGAAAGAGCGGCAATTCCAGATCGCGCGTTACCGGCGTTTGGAGCTGGAAGTGACCGACCCGCTTGCCGCGTGTCTGCTTCACAGCATCATCGAGGAGCTTGAAGAGGAGCTGCGCAGGGACGTCCCGGAATGTCACGGGCCGCGTGATTAACGCTTTCTTAGCGCTGATCGTGCGGATTGTCTGTGTGGGACTACCAGGGGAGACTGCTCCCATGCTGAAGGACGGCACCTACGCGGCTTGGTACAAGACGCCGATCGATCAGGGCACCGGGATCGTCCATGTTGCAGACGGCCAGATCTGGGGCCGCGACAGCCTGATGACCTATCACGGCTCCTGCAAAGTGGACGGAGATCGCTTCACCGCCACCGTGTCGACGAAGCGTCATACCGACGGACGTGCAACGGTCTTCGGCATCGAGGACGAGCTGACGCTGGACATCGAGGGAAGCTGCCCCGGCAAGATCGCGACCTACACGGCTACGGCACAACAAGTGCCGGGAATGGTTCTCCACGGCACGCTCATTCTGACGGAGCAGCCTCCGGCGGTACCCGAACAAACCGGACAGCTGCCGGCGTTCGATCCTCACAAGCTTCCAAAGCTGCCGAAGCGCTCGCGCTGACCGCAGCGCTCCATGTCTCCAAGACGAAGCTAGGCCAGCAATCCGTCGAGATCGGAATAGATGACGTCGGCCGTACGCTGATAGTGCTGCTGAAGCAGACGCACGGCCTGCTCGCTGTCCCTGGCGAGAACCGCCTGAAGGATATCGCTGTGCTCGGCGCCGACCTTGCGCGCCGGATAGGCCTTCGCAATCGACATCATGCGATACCGATAGAGCCGGTCGGCGAGCTGCTCGCAGAAGCCGAGCAGCGGCCGTGAGCCGCAAAGTCCGATCAGCGTCGCGTGGAAGGCGCGGTGCACCTTCTCCCAATCCGGATTGTCCTCGAATGTGTCGGGCTTGAGCGAGCGCGGCGTACGATCGAGCCGGTGATGCGCAACCAGCAGAGCCTCTTCCCAGGTCTGGGTCGCATTCTGCATGGACTCGCGCAGCGCCAGACCCTCGACCCAGCACCGCGTCTTGGTCAGCTCCTGGAGCTCCTCCTTGCTGACCTCCTTCACATAGAAGCCGCGCTGCTCCATGCCGACGACGAACTCTTCGGTGGTCAGGCGGTTGAGCGCCTCGCGCAGCGGGGTCTGCCCGACGTTGTACTGCTCCATCAGGAAGCGCGACTGGAGCTTGCGACCGGGCTCGAGCCGCGTCGTCAGGATGTCGGCCTTGAGGCGTGCGTAGATCGTGGTCGCCAGCGTTGCCGGTTGCTCGACCCTCTGGCTTGGCAGGTCAGTGCTCATGTCAGTGCTCATGTCAGTTCTCATGGGCATCCATCAGAATCTCCAGCACTTATGTACATTAGCAGAGTTCTTGGCGATTATTTATAAATTTATGCTTTACGTGTGATTTTGTACATATTAATGAAGTGACGTTCGCATCCCCTGATAAGGACGCCCAATGCCCGACTTTCCCGTGACGGCCCTGCGCAGCGTCGAGGTCACGACGTCGCAGCTTGCCGGCTCGGTCGAGTTCTACAGCAAGGTCTGGGGCCTCGACGTCGCGGCGGAAGCGGGCGGCACCGTGTACCTTGCTGCGACGGGCAGCGACTTCCACGTCCTCGAGCTCACGCCGGGTGAGGCGACATCGCTGCGCAAGATCAGTTTCCGCGCCCGCTCGCACGATGATCTGCACCACCTTTTCGCGCGTGCGCGGCAGGCCGGCTGTGAGGTGATCAGCTCACCCGCGCCGTCGCCAGCGCCGTCGGGCGGGACAAGTTTCGTGGTTCGCGAAGCGCAGGGCTGCGTCATCGAGTTCGTTCATGGCGATCGCACCAGGCCGGCGCGCGTGATCGCCGATCGCCCCGAGCGGCTGGCGCATGTCAACATCAACAGCGCCGACATCGAAACGCTTTCGACATTTTATCAGGAGACCTTGGGATTCCGGCTATCGGATCGGTCCAAGCTGATGGCGTTCCTGTGCTGCAGCAGCGACCACCATGCGATCGTGCTGGCGGAGGCCCCTCGCAACGGTCTCAATCACGTGGCTTTCCTCATGCCTGATCTGGAGTCCGTCATGCGCGGCTCCGGTCGCATGATCGATCACGGCTATCCGATCGGCTGGGGCGTCGGCCGTCACGGCCCGGGCGACAACGTGTTCGCCTATTTCGTCGATCCGGCAGGTAGCGTCATCGAATACACCGCCGAGGTTTTGCAGATCGACGACAGCTATGTCGCGAAAGGTCCGAGCGATTGGGTCTGGCCTCCCGGCCGAACCGATCAATGGGGTATCGCTCCGCCGAAGTCGGAGGCCTGTAAGACGGCGCAGCTCGCCATTCCCTTCGCGGCGGCGCGCGCATGACGGATACGGCTGGCGCCATCGACAATGACGTGCTCGTCGTCGGCTTCGGGCCGACCGGCGCCGTTGCCGCAGGCCTGCTCGGCCGCCTCGGTCATCGCACGCTGGTCATCGACCGGCTGACCGACGTGTACGACAAGCCGCGCGCGATCGCGCTCGATCACGAGATTTTCCGTCACTTCGACAATATGGGCCTCACCGCGGCAATCTCGCCCCATATCGAGCCTTTCACCGCATCGGAGCATTTTGGCGTCGACGGGCAGTTGATCCGCCGGATCGACATGGTCGCAAGGCCCTATCCGCTCGGCTACACGCCGAGCATGGTGTTCAGCCAGCCCGCGGTCGAGGCCGAGCTGCGCCGCCATGCGACCGGTTTTTCCAATGTGCGGGCCGAGCTCGGCGTCGAGCTGCTCGATCTCGTGCAAACGTCCGATCGCGTCGAGGCGCGCCTGAAGGACAGTGATGGACTGCTTCGTTCCGTGACGGCGCGCTATGTGCTCGGCTGCGATGGCGCTTCGAGCACCGTGCGTCAGATCGCAGGTCTTGCGCTCGAGGATCTCATCTTCGATGAACCCTGGCTGGTGGTCGACGTGCGCGTGAACGAGAGTGCGCTTGCCCGTCTGCCGCAATGCTCCGCACAATTCTGCAATCCAGCGCGCCCCGTGAGCTTCCTCATCGGCCCGAAGAACCACCGCCGCTGGGAGATCATGCTGCTGGCGGGCGAGGACGCGCGGCAGATGGAGCGGCCCGACAATGTCTGGAAGCTGCTCGCGCCATGGCTCACGCCGCAGGACGGGGAATTGTGGCGGGCGGCCTCCTATCGCTTCCACGCCCTCGTTGCCGCCGACTGGCGCAGCGGCAGAATCCTGATTGCCGGCGACGCCGCGCATCAGCAGCCTCCCTTCATCGGCCAGGGCATGTGCCAGGGCCTGCGCGATGCCACGAACCTCGTCTGGAAGCTGGATCATGTGCTCAAGGGCGTCTCCTCTGGCAGCCTGCTCGACAGCTACACGGTCGAACGCAAGCAGCACGTCATCGAGCTGACCGGCAAGATCAAGGCGATCGGCCAGTCGATCTGCGAGCGCGATCCGGCCGCTGCCCGGCGGCGCGATGCGCACATCCTGGCCGAAGGTGGCGGCAAGCCGCTGCTGCTGACGCGGCAGGAAATCATTCCGCCGCTCCGCGCAGGATGCCTGTCGCATCACGAAACGCCGGCGCGCGGCACTCTGTTTCCGCAGCCGCGCATCGCGAACGGCAGTACGGCTCGCTTGCTGGACGAAGTGACCGGGGCCGGCTGGCGCGTGTTGATCGACGGTCGCAGCAATGATGCCGCTTCGATGCTCACGCTCTGTGCCGTGTGCCCGGACGTATCGGCGGCGGCAGTCGCGCCTGCCGGCGCAGGTCTGCCGGATGCGCTCGAAGAGACCGAGGGTGTGCTCGCGAATTGGTTCGACCGTCACGCTGTCGTCGCGGCGGTCGTTCGACCCGATCATTACGTCTTCGGAACCGCGCGCGATGCCACCGAGCTCGGCGACCTTCTGCGCGAGGTCGAGTTGCGTCGTCGCGACGTCCCGGCCGAGCAAGACAAGATTCCCGATCTGAAAATGGAGAGAATACCGTGAAACTTGCCACCGTAGCGATCGACGGCCGCACCACCTGGGGCATCGTCGAAGGCGAGACCTTTTTTGATGTCGGCGCCACGCTCAAAGCGCGCTATGCCGATCTCAAGGCCGCCATCGGCACCGCCTTCGCCGGCGTTGCGGATGCAAAGACCTCCGCCGCGGCCGTTCCGATCTCAAAAGTCACCTGGCTCCCAGTCATCCCGAACCCGGACAAGATCCTGTGCGTGGGCCTGAACTATGAGACCCACCGCAAGGAGACCGGCCGCGCCGAGGTCGAACACCCCACCATCTTTTCGCGCTATGCCAACAGCCAGACCGGACATCTGCGGCCGATCGTGCGGCCGCGCGTCTCGACCGACCTCGATTTCGAAGGCGAGCTCGCGGTCATCATCGGTAAGGCCGGCCGCTACATCTCCCGCGCGGATGCCATGAACCATGTCGTCGGCTATTCCTGCTACAATGACGGCAGCATCCGCGATTTCCAGCGTCACACGCATCAATTCACGCCGGGCAAGAATTTTCCGGATACCGGCGCATTCGGGCCCTGGATGATGACGCCGGACGAGCTTGGTCCGCTTGACGAGCTCAAGCTCCAGACCCGCCTCAATGGACAGGTCATGCAGGAAGCGCGGATCAAGCAGATGATCTTCGATATCCCGCGCCAGATCGAATACTGCTCGACCTTCACGCGGCTCGAGCCCGGCGACGTCATCGTCAGCGGAACGCCGGGAGGCGTCGGTGCACGGCGCGAGCCGCCGCTCTGGATGAAGCCGGGCGATGTCGTCGAGATCGAGGTCGAGCGCATCGGTGTGCTCAGGAATGTCGTCGCGGACGAAGCCTGATCGAGCGGCCGCAGCCGGCAACGGCTGCGGCCTGCGAACGACCAATAAAAGCCCGCAAAGCGGCATCTTTCAGGGAGGAACACCATGTCCGGACTATCGCGTCGTCTGCTGCTCGCCGGCGTTGCGCTTTGCTGCTCTCTTCCGGCCTTGGCGCAGTCTTGGCCGCAGAGGCCCGTGACCGTCGTCGTGCCGCAGCCGGCAGGCAACAGCCCCGACGTGATGTGTCGCCTCATCACCGAGAAGCTCTCGCGGACCTTCGGGCAGCAGTTCGTCGTCGAGAATCGTCCGGGCGCCGCAAACCTGGTCGGCACGCAGGCGGTCGCCCGTGCAGCGCCAGACGGTTACACGTTCCTGTTCGCCACATCGGCGGCGCTCGTCACCAATCCCTACACATTCAAGAAGCTCCCCTATGATCCCGTGAAAGACTTCGTGCCGGTCGCGATGGTGGCAAAAAGCAACCATGTCCTTCTCGTCAATCCCGAGGTGAAGGCCAATTCGCTGCCGGAATTGATCAAGCTCGAAAAATCGTCGCCCGGTTCGCTGAGCCTTGCCGTCGACGGTGCGCGCAACCTCTCGGGCCTGATCGCTCAGGCCATCAACAAAAGCGCCGGGACCGGTTTTGTCCTCATCCCCTACAACACGACCACGAATGCGGTGCAGGACGCCATCTCGGGTCGCATCCAGGTGACGATCCAATCGGCATCCATCGCCGAGGCCTTCATCAAGGCAGGTACGCTGCGACCTGTTGCCGTTGCAGGTTCCAAACGGATCGACTCCCTGCCGGACGTTCCTGCGATTGCGGAGATGCTGCAAAGCGTCGATCTCCAGGGCTGGTTCATGTTCATGGCCCCGGTCGGCACGCCGGCCGATATCGTCGAAAAACTAAGCGCCGAGATCGCGCGCGCCTTGGAATCGTCCGATGTGCGCGAGCGCGCACCCACCCTCGGCTTCGATGTCCATGTCGGCGATGCCGTGACGACGGCAGGCGCAAAACGCTTCCTCGACGACCAGCTCGCCTCGTCCGGCAAGATCATCCAGGGGCTCGGCATCGAGCCTGAATAGTGCGCTGCGGCGCGGGGGCGCGCTTCTGCATTTTTGTATCGTCAGCTCCTGCCTCCACTGCTTCTCAAATTGCCCGTGACCGGTCATTGTGGGGCCCCATCAACCACCTCGGGGCAGCATCACATGTCGGACAAGGTCTCGCGTCGCCAGTTTGCCGCGCTGGCGGGATTGTCCGCGGCCGCAATCGCAAATCCACTGGACGGCGCCGAAGCCAGGCCGGCGGCCGCGGCCTCGCGCGACAGCGGCTTTCCGGCAGGCTTTCTCTGGGGCACGGCGACCTCGTCCTATCAGGTCGAGGGCGCGGTCAATGAGGGCGGGCGAGGGGTCTCGATCTGGGACAAGTTCGTGCGCATCCCCGGCAAGATCGAGGACGGCTCGACCGGCGACCGCGCCAACGAGCACTACCACCGCTACAAGGAGGATATCGCGCTCATCAAGGAACTCGGCTGCAAGGCCTATCGCTTTTCGATCGCCTGGCCGCGGGTGTTCCCGGATGGGGATGGCAAGCCGAACGCTGGCGGGCTCGACTTCTACAATCGGCTCATCGACGAGCTGCTCAGGAACGGCATCGAGCCGTGGGCGACGCTCTATCATTGGGACCTGCCGCAATCGCTCCAGGACCGCTTCGGCGGCTGGCGATCGACCGAGACCTGCAAGATCTTCGGCGACTATGCGGCCTATGTCGCCGAGCACCTGACCGATCGCGTCAAGAACGTGTTCACGCTGAACGAGAGCGGCCGCTTCGTGCAGTTCGGCTATGGCCTTGGCATCGACGCGCCCGGCCTGACGCTGCCGCAACGAGAGGTCAACCAGGTCAGGCACAACAGCGCGCTCGCGCATGGGCTCGCGGTGCAGGCGGTGCGGGCCCATGGCCGCCGCGGCACCAGGGTTGGACCTGCCGAGAACATCGACGTCTGCGTTCCCGCGATCGATACGCCCGAGCATGTCCTTGCCGCCGAGATCGCGCTGCGCGAGATGAATGCCGGCTATCTCAACGTCATCATGGAAGGCCGTTACACCGACGCCTTCCTGAAATACGCCGGCGCCGACGCGCCGAAATACACCGACGCCGAGTTGAAGATCATCTCCTCGCCGGTCGATTTCCTCGGCCTCAACATCTACGCGCCGCAGAACTATGTGGTGCCGTCCGAGGAGGGTGCGGGCTTCAGGCCGCTGCCGATCCCGAAATCGTTCCCGCACATGAGTTCGGACTGGCTCCGCATCGCCCCGGAGACGATCTACTGGGTGCCGAAGCTTGCGGCGAAGATCTGGAAGACGGACGCGATTTACATCACCGAGAATGGCACCTCCGGCGACGATGTGGTCTCGCCCGACGGCAAGATCTACGACACCGACCGCATCATGTACCTGCGCAACTATCTCGCCCAGCTGCAGCGCGCCACCGCCGAGGGCGTGCCGGTGCGCGGCTATTTCCTCTGGAGCCTGATGGACAATTTCGAATGGGTGTTCGGCCTCAGCAAGCGCTTCGGCCTCTACCACGTCAATTTCGACACCCAGGTCCGCACCGCAAAGCTGAGCGCGAGTTTCTATCGCAACGTGATCGCGAAGAACGCGGCGGGGGTGTAGCTCTTCTCCCTCTCCCCGTTCTTACGGGGGCGCGACGAGCGTCGCTCGCGCTGGGAGGGCAGGGGTGAGGGGCTCTCTCCGCGAGTCCATCTGTCACCGTCCTTGCCGAAGCTCCCCCTCACCCGGATTTTCCGCTGCGCGTAAAATCCGACCTCTCCCCGCAAGCGGGGAGAGGCGAAGGGCAGGGGTCCCGCATTGACACCACTCTCCCCCTTATTCAAAACGTCCTCAACACTCATAACAAGAGGACAACGCCCATGACCGACGCGCTGATCATCGATGCCTGCCGTACCCCGCGGGGCGTCGGCAAGGCCGGCAAGGGAGCACTCTCGGGCATTCATCCGCAGCAGCTGGGTGCAACCGTGCTGCGTGCGCTCGCCGATCGCACCGGCATCAATACCGCCGATGTCGACGACATCGTCTGGGGCTGCAGCGCGCAGGTCGCAACGCAAAGCGGCGATCTCGGCCGCATGTCCGCGCTCGATGCGGGTTATGATGTGCGCGCCAGCGCGGTGACGCTGGATCGCTTCTGCGGTTCCGGCATCACCAGCGTCAACATGGCGGCATCCTCGATCATGGCGGGCGCCGAAGACCTCGTCATCGCCGGCGGCTGCGAGATAATGTCGATGGAAGGACGGCGCGGCGGCGGGCCGATGATGATGGACTCCGGCAATCTGCGCCTGCGGGCAAAGCATCCGCAGTCGCATCAGGGCGTCTGCGCCGACGCGATCGCGACGCTGGAAGGCATCACGCGCCATGACGTCGATGCGCTCGGTCTCGAAAGCCAGAAGCGCGCCGCGCACGCGATGGCCAACGGCCATTTCAAGAAGAGCCTCGTGCCCGTGCATCGCGAGGACGGCAGCCTCGCGCTCGACCACGAGGAATATCCGCGCCCACAGACCACGATGGAAGGCCTCAGCAGCCTGAAGCCGGCGTTCCCTGCCATCGCCGACTATGCGCTCGACGACAAGGGCACCACCTATCGCGGCCTGATCCTGCAGCAATATCCGGACCTGAAGATCGACTTCGTGCATCACGCCGGCAATTCATCCGGCGTCGTCGACGGTGCCGCCGCGATCCTGCTGGCTTCGCCAGCCTATGCCAAGGCGCATGGCCTTAAAGCCCGCGCCCGTGTCGTCGCGATGGCGAATATGGGGGACTCGCCGACCCTGATGCTGAACGCGCCGGTGCCGGCGACGCGAAAGGTGCTGGCCAAGGCAGGCCTCTCCATCGACGACATCGATCTGTTCGAGATCAACGAGGCCTTTGCGGTGGTGGCGGAAAAATATATCCGCGACCTCAAGCTCGACCGCGCCAAGGTCAACGTCAATGGCGGCTCGATCGCACTCGGCCATCCCATCGGCGCGACCGGCTCGATCCTGATCGGCACCGTGCTCGACGAGCTCGAACGGCGCGACTTGAGGCGCGGCCTCGTCACCATGTGTGCCGCCGGCGGCATGGCGCCCGCCATCATCATCGAGCGCGTCTAGCCTCCTCCTCTTCACTTCTCCCCCGTAAAAACGGGGAGAAAAAGCGGCTGCAGTGCGATCCACCCTTATTTTTCAGGGTGAATCGCGTGCGGTCGTTCGGTCGTCGCTTGTCGAAAGCCGCGAATCAGCTTTAGCAAGGTTGCGTGCGGGCCTTTGAAACAAGGTAAAATCCGCTGCCCGAGGCTTCTTCCGCTCCGGAAGTAGCTAAAAAGCAGGGTTTTTTGCCACAGGGGGCCAAAAAAGCCCGTAAAATCGCGACAAAACTGTGCAGAAGGCTATAGGCCTTCGCCGCTTGGTCTAATATGCAACCGGCAACGAATCAGAGGAGACACGATGCCAGCCCAAATGTCCAAATCGCAGTTGATCGAAAAGATTGCGACCGCCACCGAGCTTTCCAAGCGCGACGTCAAGAGCGTCATGGAGACGCTGACCGACGTCGGCCACAAGGAGCTCAAGAAGAACGGCCTGTTCCTGGTGCCGGGCTTCGCCAAGTTCGTGGTCATCAAGAAGCCCGCGACCAAGGCGCGCAAGGGCACCAACCCGTTCACGGGTGAAGAGATGATGTTCAAGGCCAAGCCGGCCCGGAAGATCGTCCGCGCCCGCCCGGTCAAGGCTGCCAAGGACGCCGTGGCCTGATAAACGCAAAGGCCCCCTCGCAACGAGGGGGCCTTTTATTTGGGGCAGCCGCGAGGGCCTGAGACGGAGGGCTCAACCCTTGCGGCGCTTCACCCGGACCGGGACCGGCTGAAGCCGCGGCCCGGGGCCTGCGAGCGCATCGCGAACCCGGTCGATGGCGCGATCGAGCAGCTGGCGTAGCCGCTGCGTCTTCCGCGATCTCTTCGCTTCTTCCAGCAGTTTCTTCATCGCATCACTCCGCCGCTTCGACGTTCGCACCGGCTTGGGCTTCCGCCGGCTCGAGCGCTGCGGCGATGGCCTCGTCGACGCGCTCCAGCCAGATGAATTCCAAATTGTCCCGTGCGCTCTGCGGGATGTCGTCATAGTCCCGCTTGTTGCGCGCCGGCAGCATCACCCGCTTCAAGCCGGCGGCGGCCGCAGCCACCACCTTCTCCTTGATGCCGCCGACCGGCAGCACCAGGCCGCGCAGCGAGATCTCGCCGGTCATCGCGGTGTCGCTGCGCACCGTACGATTGGTGAGCAGTGACGTCAGCGCCGTGAACATGGCGACGCCTGCGCTCGGTCCGTCCTTCGGGGTCGCACCCGCCGGAACGTGAACGTGGATGTCGCTCTTCTCGAACAGCTGGGGATCGATGCCGAGCTGGTTGGCTCTGCTCTTCACCAGCGTCAGCGCAGCCTGCACGCTCTCGCGCATGACCTCGCCGAGCTGGCCGGTCAGGATCATGCCGCCGCGGCCGGGCACGCGCGAGGCCTCGATGAACAGGATGTCGCCGCCGACCGGCGTCCAGGCAAGGCCGGTGGCCACGCCCGGAATGCTGGTGCGCTGCGCGATCTCGCCCTCGAAGCGCGGCTGGCCGAGCACCGTGGCGATGTCTTTCGTCGTCACCACGACCTTGGTAGTCGTGCCTTCGGCAACCTGCACTGCGGCATGGCGGAACACCTTGCCGATCTCGCGCTCGAGGTTACGCACGCCGGCCTCGCGGGTGTAGCCCTTGACGATCAGCTTCAAGGCCTCCGGCTCGATCTCGGCCTGTTCGGCCGTCAAGCCGTTGGCCTCCAGCTGCCGCCGCACCAAATAGCGCCGCGCGATCTCCAGCTTCTCGTCCTCGGTGTAACCGGCGAGGCTGATCAGCTCCATGCGGTCCAGCAGCGGACCCGGGATCTGGTCCAGCATGTTGGCGGTCGCGATGAACACCACGCGCGACAGGTCGAAGGGCACGCCCAGGTAGTTGTCCCGGAACGTCCCGTTCTGCTCGGGGTCGAGCACCTCCAGCATGGCTGCGGAGGGATCGCCCTGCACGCCACGGCCCATCTTGTCGATCTCGTCCAGCATCATGACGCAGTTGCGGCTGCCTGCCTTCTTGATGCCCTGGATGATGTTGCCGGGCAGCGCGCCGATATAGGTACGCCGGTGACCGCGGATCTCGGCCTCGTCATGCACGCCGCCCAGGCTGACGCGCACGAAGGGGCGATCCATCGCGCGTGCGATGGACTGGCCGAGCGAGGTCTTGCCGACGCCGGGCGGGCCGACGAAGCACAGGATCGGCGCCTTGCCCTGCGGGGCGAGCTTGCGCACCGCCAGATATTCGATGATCCGGCTCTTGATCTTCTCCAGGCCAAAGTGATCGGCATCGAGGATGCGCCGCGCCTCCTTGATGTCGATCGGCTTCTCCGCAGGCAGCGCCCAGGGCAGCTCGATCAGCCAGTCCAGATAGGTGCGGACCATGCCGGCTTCGCCGGCCGCCTCGGGCATGCGCTCGTAGCGACGCAGCTCCTTCTTGGCATGCGCCTCCGCCTCCGGCGGCATGTTGGCCTTGGCGATCGCGGCCGTCAGCTCGGTGACCTCGGCGGCCTTGCCGTCGCCTTCGCCCAGCTGGCGCTGGATGGTCGCCATCTGCTCGCGCAGGATCGCCTCGCGCTGCCGCTCGTCGAACGTGGCGCGGGTCTTCTGGCCGATTTCATTGGTGATGCGCAACACCTCCAGCCGCTCGGCCAGATGCTTCGACACCTTCTCGACGCGCAGCGCGAGGTCGATGGTTTCCAGCACCTCCTGCTTGTCCTGCGGCTTGATGTCCATGAACGAGGTCGCCAGATCCGCCAGCGCGCCGGGCGCGCTCGTGCTCTGGAACATCGCGACCAGCTCGGGCGGCGCCTGCGGCAGCAGCTCGATCGCCTCGATGGCCTGGCGCTGCAAATTCAGCGCACGCGCCTCGATCTCGGGCGAGCTCGTGGTCGGCTCCGGAATCTGCTGGATCCGCGCAGCCGGGAACGGCGTCCCCGGCAGGAAGTCGAGGATGCGCGCGCGCTGCACGCCCTGGCAGACGATGTGATGCGTGCCGTCGGGCGCGGTGATGTAGCGCACGATGTTGGCGATGGTCGCGACCCGGTAGAGATCGTCCGGGCCGGGCTCCTCGATCTCGGGGCTGCGCTGCAGGACGATGCCGACCGGGCGCTGCTCGCGCAGCGCCTGCTGCGCGGCGGCGATGGACTTCGCGCGGCCGATCGCGATCGGCGCGATGGCGCCGGGGAACAGCACCATCTCGCGCACGGGAATGATGATCAGTGCGTCCTCGGGGATCTTCACGTCGGAGCCGTCTTGGGAATTGGTCTGTGCGGTATTCATCTGTTCGGTGGCCATGATCGACCTCAGGATTTGGCGAGGCGCAGTGCGACGCAGCCGTCCATCACGAAACGGCTGATGGCGTAGCGGCCAAGGGGCAATGCAATGCGGCGCTCAAAACGCCCCTGCGGCAGCTCAAGCCGGTGGATGCGGGCGTTGCGAAGCTCCGGCGGAAGCGTGCGCTGGCCGGAGATCACGAGCACGCCGTCATGGATGACGGTCTCGACATTGTCCGGATTGACGCCGGGAAGCGCGACCAGGATCAAAAGCTCATGCTCGGTCTCGAGCACGTCGATCGGCGGCTCCCAGCAGGCTTCCTGGCGGCCGAACTGGTGCCGCAGCCGTTCGGCGCGGGTCAGCGAGTCCAGGGCTTCGGACAGCATCCAGTCGAGGGGATTTTTGGGTTGCATGATGCGGACTCGGGGCTGGGAAAGCCTGCATATGGGGCTGGTTCCCCGGAAATCCAGTGCAGTGGCGCTGACGTGCCATGCGCCATCGTGCGATCCAACAAGCAAACGCCGCGGCCTGGCCGCGGCGTTCTGTCGTGAGAGCGCCGCGCGGCATCAGGCAGCGGCGCGATACTCGTCTTCCGCTTCGAGGTTGATGACGGAGGTGGCGAGCTCGGTCAGCGTGCGATCGGTCGCCTCTTCCTCGTCCAGCGTCTCCTGGAGCAGCCTTGCTGCGTCCTGCATGCCGAGCTCCTCGGCCCAGGTGCGCAACGTGCCGTAGCGGGAGATCTCGTAATGCTCGACCGATTGCGCCGCTGCGAGCAGTCCGGCGTCGAGGGCGGGGGCTCCCTTGAACTCCTTCATGATCTCGGCGCCCTCGTCCGCGATGCCGTTGATGGCCTCGCAAGGCTTGCCGCGTGCGGGCTTGCCCAGCATCTTGAAGATCTGGTCGAGACGCTTGACCTGCCCCTGGGTCTCGCGCAGATGCTTGTTGAAGGCCGCCGTGAGGTCCTTCGACTGCGCGGCCTTGGCCATTTTGGGCAGGGTCTTGATGATCTTGTTCTCGGCGAAATAGATGTCTTTTAGCGTTGCCAGGAACAGGTCGCTGAGCATCTTCGGCGCCTGACGCGGCCGGCGCGCCGCGGTCTTGCTCGTGCGTTTCTTCGCTCGTCTAGCCATACATCCTCCTCTTGAGGTGACACGGGAAGGCGTCGCCTTCCTCAAATCCACAGGCGATCAAGAGTCGGGATGAGCAAATGTTCCTCGCGAAGGCGGCCGCGAGCCGCTATGGCTTCCTGCCTGAGCTACGCCAGAGACGCTTTCCAATGCTCGACTTCGCCCTGTCCGCCTTCGTGACGCTGCTGCTGGTGGTCGATCCGGTCGGCCTTGCGCCGGCCTTCCTGGCCGCGACCTCCGGCATGCCTGACAAGGTCAAGCGGACGATCGCGCTGCGGGCGCCGCTGATCGCGGCCTCGATCCTGGTCGTGATTGCGCTGGTTGGAAACTGGCTGCTGCGCCAGCTCGGGATCGGCATCCCCGCCTTCCAGATCGCGGGCGGGCTGCTGCTGTTCGGCGTCTCCTACCAGATGATCTTCGGCGACCGTCCGCATCGCGAGGCGCGCGAGGCCGACAAGGCGACCTCGGAGCATGCCTCCGACGTCGCGGTGTTTCCCCTGGCCATCCCGATGATGGCCGGCCCCGGCGCGATCGCGACCACGCTGCTGCTGTCGGGCGACGCCGGCTACGGCGCGCGGCTCGCGATCATCATCGCGATTGTGCTCGCGGTGTGCCTGCTCTGCATGCTCTGCTTCCTCTCCGCAAACCTGATCGCCCGCACCCTCGGGCGCACCGGTAATGCCGTGCTCTCGCGTGTGCTCGGCATGCTGCTCGCGGCCTATTCGGTGCAGTTCGTGATCAACGGCATAGCCGCCGTCCGGGCGAGCCTCGCCTAGGCCTGCGACAATCTGTTAATTTGTTGATTTTACGGTCTATTTCGAGAGGGCGCATGCGCGCCGTCCAGCGGTGGGACGGACCGGTCGCTTTCGCTTGCACTGCCACGTTGCTTTGACGTACTTCCCCTTTCACCAGCGCCAGGACATCGGGATGTCGATGACAGCGGACGAACTCGCCAAGAGACAGGCCATCATCGACGCCTGCCGTCGCATGAACGCGCTCGGCATAAACCAGGGCACCTCAGGCAATATCAGTGTCCGGCATGCGGACGGGCTTCTGGTCACGCCGACCAGCGTGCCCTACGACGCCATGACGGCGGAGCAGATCGTGTTCATGGCGATGGATGGCTCGCACGCGCGCCATCAAAAGCCGTCCAGCGAATGGCGCTTCCATCGCGACATCCTGAAGTCGCGGCCCGACGTCAACGCCGTCGTCCACGCCCATCCGACCTATTGCACCATCCTGGCGATCATGGGCATGGAGATCCCGCCCGTGCACTACATGATCGCGGCTGCCGGCGGCGACAGCATCCGCTGCGCGCCCTATGCCACCTTCGGAACGGAGGAACTGTCCGAGCATGCGGTGCGGGCGCTGGAGGGGCGGCTCGCCTGCCTGCTCGACCATCACGGCATGATCGCGATCGGCAAGACGCTGGACAAGGCGATGTGGCTCGCAGTCGAGGTCGAGACGCTCGCGCGGCAATATCACGGCTGCCTCCAGATCGGACAACCGCCGCTGCTTTCCAGCGACGAGATCGAACGGGTCCGCCAGCGCATGACCGGCTACGGCCTGTCGGAAGGGTAGGGGCGGGTAGAAGGTGTTCGTACGGCTCAGGCGTCTCGTCGATCGCAAGGGAACGAACCGCACCATGGTTCGGCTGCGCGCGCTGCTGCGCAGCAACGAGTTCTACCTGATCCCGCTGGCGCTCGTGATCGGCACGCTTGCCGGCGCGATCGTGACGCTGATGGCCGAGATCGCGCAGATCGCCCATGTGGTGATCTACGGCATCCCCGTCGACGTCCGCCTGTCGGCCAATGCGCGCGTGAGCCCCTGGGCTGCGCTGCTCGCACCTGCGCTCGGCGGACTTGCGCTCGGCATCATGGAATGGTCGCGGCGGCGCATGAAGATCTCCAACGCGGTCGACCCGATCGAGGCCAACGCCCTGCGCGGCGGCAATCTCTCGATGCGCGACAGCGTGGTGGTGTCGAGCCAGACGCTGATTTCCAACGGCTGCGGTGCGTCGGTCGGCCTCGAGGCCGGCTATACCCAGATCGGCTCCGGCATCGCCTCGCTGCTCGGCAAGTTCTTCAATCTGCGCCGCAACGATTTGCGCCTGATGGTCGGCTGCGGTGCGGCCGCCGCGATTGCGGCGGCGTTCGGTGCGCCGATCACCGGCGCCTTCTACGCCTGCGAGCTGATCGTCGGCGTCTATTCGGTTGGCAGCGCTGCGCCGATCCTCGCGGCCTCGCTGGCGGGCGCGCTGACCGCGCAATGGCTCGGCGGCGCACCGTATTCATTGGAGATCCCCAAGGTCAGCGCCGTCGGCGTCGAGCAATATCTGGCGCTGATCGGGCTTGCGCTCATCACCAGCGGCGTCGGCATCGCCGTGATGCGTTCCTCGCCGATGTTCGAGCGCCTGTTCGCCTGGCTGCCGGTCTGGCTCCGTCCGGTGGCGGGCGGCCTCATCGTCGGCGGTTTTGCGATTGTCACGCCGCAGGTGCTGGCGGCCGGCCACGGCGCAATGGTGCTCGATCTGTTTCACGACATGACGATCGGCCTGATCGCGCTGATCATCGCATTGAAGGTGACGGCCTGCCTGATCTCGCTCGCCTCGGGCTTCCGCGGCGGTCTGTTCTTCGCCTCGCTGTTCGTCGGCAGTCTGATCGGGAAGTTCTTCGCCGAGCTGTTGGAACTGATCAGCCCGAACTTCGTGATCGATCCGCTGGTGGCGATGCTGACGGGCATGGCGACGCTCGGCGTCGCCATCGTCGGCGGCCCCCTGACGATGTCGTTCCTCGTGCTCGAGATGACCCGCAATGTCGACGTCACTGCCGTGGTGCTGGCCGGCTGCATCGTCACCTCGATCTGCGTGCGCTTCATGTTCGGCCACTCCTTCTCGACCTGGCGCCTGCATCTGCGCGGCGAGACCATCCGCAGCGCCAACGACGTCGGCTGGCTGCGCAATCTCACGGTCGAGCGCCTGATGCGCTCGGATGTCGGCAAGGTGCCTTCGACCACGACGATCGCGGCCGTGCGCCGCGAATTCGCGCTGGGGTCGCGGCCCGGTATAGTCATCGTCAACAACGCGGACGAATATGTCGGCCTCGTCCTGCTGCCCGACCTGTACTCCAGCGATCTCGACACCATCGCCGACGACATCCAGGTGATCGAGCTGGCCCGCCTGATCGACATCGTGCTGATTCCGGAAATGAACGTGAAATCGGCGATGGCGGTGTTCGACGAGGCCGAGGCAGAGATGCTGGCGGTGGTCGATTCCACCGACAGCCGCAAGGTGGTCGGCTTCCTCACCGAGACCTTCGCCCGCCGCCGCTATGTCGAGGAGATCGACAAGGCGACGCGCGGCGTGCTCGGGGCATTGTCGTAAGGGTCTGCGGCCTCGGGGGCGAGTGAGGTATTGGGGGAGGGGACCATGGCACCCGTAGTCACCCGGCCTCCGAATTTCCTTGAAGGCGTCTTGCTTTGGACAAACCGCGTCAGCGATGATCAGGGCAAGCAAATGCGACGGACGCCTTCGGGCGACATTGGGCTGGGAAGGGGAGCGCCAATGAACTCCGTAACGACACCGATCGAGCCGCGTTATGCGCTGTCCGCGCGCATGGACGCAGAGCTCACGCATACCTTCGAGAAAATCAAGAGCGTGGATGAAGAGATCGCGCGCGCCAGCGAGCAGCTTGCCCGGCTGGAGCGCGATCCCGTGCGCAGTCGCCCGCGGCGTGGCGGGCCAGCGCTGCGCGGCCTCGTCGGTCTCGGGCTGGCTGCGGGGATTGGCATCGCTGCCTTGGTCTCGCAATCATCCCACGGTGATACGGTCAGGCAGATGATCGCAGGTTGGGCGCCGTTGCACGCTGCGACATCGTCGCAGTTGCAAGCAGAGCCGGCGCGCGAAGCTGAGACGAGCCCGACTGCTCAATTGGCCGAGGCATCGCCGCAACCGGCATCTGCCGCCGAAACCATACCGGAGGTAGTCGCGCCAACCGGCAGCACGCTCCCGCCGGAGTTGACCGAATTGCTGCAGAAGCTAGCGAGCGATCTCGCAAACGTGCAGCAAGGCATCGATCAGCTCAAGGCGAGCCATGCGCAATTGAAAGCGAACCAGGAGCAAATGTCGCTCGACAATCTCAGGCTTGCCGATGAGTTGAAGGCAGGCCAGGAACAAATGGTGCGGCTCGTCGCCAAGATGCCTGAAGACAAGGCGTCTGAAAACAAGATCGCCGGGAAAACGACCGACCGGTCGAACGCGGGGCAGAAGACGAGCGCAGCACCAGTGCCTGCGCCACGTCCGGCTGCGGCCCAGACGCCCAAGCCGGCGCCGGCAACGTCGTCACCGCATGCCGCGGTGCGACGGGCGGCCCCGGTCCTGCTGCAATCGGCGCGACAATAGTCGCGATCGATATGGGCCCGTAGTCGCGGCCGCATTCACGACAACGATCGCCCCACATCGATGGTGCCGACGCCGCCGAGAACTACCGCCGGCATCGCGCCGAGTAAGACGGCGGTCACGCCGCTGATCGTATGGCGCCCATCGCAATCCGCGTGATGATCGAGCCCTGCGAGGCCGAGAGAATAGGCGCTGCCGGTTCGTGCACAGATCTGCCAGCCAATCGCCGCGGTGAGCGACTTGATAGGAGCATTCCGACAGGGTTCGCGACGCGATGTAGAGCAGCAGTCGACGATGTCGCGACAAGGCAACGGGTAGAGAGAGTGGAAGCTCGATCCAAGATGTCGAATAATCATGGAAGCGGGACGGCGTGCTTCATGCGCGCCGCCCGCGCCTTCTATCGGCCTGGTTGAGATGGGGACGCGACAAGGTAGGCCACGATCCGGCGGACCAGTGGCAGCACCATCAGCAGCGTCGGAAAGGCGACGAGCCATGACAGCCCCCAGGCGCCCGGCCACGTCGCCAGGAACGCTGGCGTTGCGCCGAGGCTCCGGAGTGTCGAAATGATCGACACCACGGCTGTCATGAGGATGGACAGCACGAATGGCATCACGAACGGCGCATAGCGCGCCGGCAGTTTGCGAACCGCAATCATCTGATTTCTCTTGAAGAATAGGACGCGTCAGTCACGTTGAACCCAAAAATTGGCATCGATCCCGACGGCGTCGGTTGATGCGTTGGTTCACGTGAAACGCTTACGGCGACCGAAAAACGGCGCGGCTGTTCATTATCCGCTCAGGTTGAGTGGTGCAAGCTGGATCGGATCGTTCGGTTTACAATCGTTCAAAGCGTGGCAGATTGCCGCGATCAAGAAACCATTTCAGTGGTTTGCGCGTTATGGCTCGTTTGCACATGTCACTTTGGGCGAGAACAGAGGAAGGTTAAGATGATTGGCCTTATGATTTCAGCAGCCGGCCGCAATACGGTGCTGGCCGCATTCGCAAGCCTCGCCCTGGTCGCGGCCTCCGCGACGCCATCCGCTGCAGCCTCGTCCGGGACTCCTTCCAAGGCGGCCGTCGCTGGCCACGCTGCGTCCGACGCCACCGATTTCAGCGCGGCCAGGCGCCGTTATTATCGCCGCGGACCGAATGCTGCCGCCCTCGGCATCATGGGCGCGGCGACCGGTCTGGCCATCGGCGCGATCGCCGAAAGCCGGCGCCGCGACTATTACGAGGATCGTTATTATTACGATCGGGGCCCTGGCTATTACGGTGGTCCAGCCTATTACGGCGGCTCCCACTATTACCGGGGGCCGAACCGTCCTTCGGGCCCTTACATCCCTGGGGGCTATTGTGCCGGCGGAGGCCCCTCGGCCGTCTGCGGCAATTACGACCATTGAGTTCGGACGCGGCTGTCGGGCCGGACAGCTTCGCAGGGATTGCCATGGAGTGGGTTCGCGAAAGCGGAACCCACTCCTTTTTGTTTGTCGCTTCGCAGTCGTGTCGGGAAGCTAGGTCCGCAGCATTCCCACTTTCACATCATCGTCCTGCAGGCGCCGACATTGCGCCGTTGGAATAGCGCGACCAGCTTGTAGCCCGGATGAGCGAAGCGACATCCGGGGGCGGCGTGGATTCTGTCCCGGGTATCGCTTCGCCCACCCGGGCTACAAGACCTTGGGCTGCCTGTCAGGCAAAACACGCGATCGCTGGGTCAATCGACCGGTGCCAAAATATTCCGCTTTACCGAAATTCGGAAATGTCGTATGTGTCGCCCATCCCGGCTCATTCTTGAGGGGCGATCATGAGGTCGTCATTTTCGCGAGCTGGGCTTGCGGTGGACGCGGCAGCGTCGGGCGCGAAAGGTGCGGGCAGGGAGGGTAGTCCCCGGTGAGCCCGCGGCCGCGCGCGGACGAACGGCGCTGACAGGTTCGTCTCGTCTGTAAGTTTGCGGCTTCGTCGACGGGGCTGGAAAAACTGCGGCGGAAATGGCGGGCCGCGCGTACGGCAAAACCGTGTGGTCCTGGCCGTCGTTGCTACGGTCAAGCTCTTGCGGAGGCGGTGATCGCGTCAACCGGCGCGGTGCCGGTGAATTTCGCGGGAGTGAGGGAGGCCAGAACGAACTCGGCTCCCGGGAGAGCGCGGCATAAGCCGTCCGACCATCGCGCAGGGAAGGCCGAGTGATTGGCACCACCTGTATGCTGCTGTGCGGTTCCTTTGCGCTACATCTTCGCGCAGCGGACCGCGGGTGCGAGGTCAGCACCCGGCCTTCCCTGCGCCCTCTTGGCTCGAGAGGGTGGAGTGACGACGCAAAGCTCGGGCGAAATCAGCCGCGAGGATGCGTAGGCGTGTCTGCGATTCGAAATGCGAGCCGAAAGAGCGACGCTGCTGCCTCATGCTCCGTCATTGCGAGCGCAGCGAAGCAATCCAGAGTCTTACCGCGGAGGAATTCTGGATTGTTTCGCTGCGCTCGCAATGACGACGTTGGAGCAGTGGGACGCCACACTCGGCTCTCGTGCCCCGGACGCAGCGCAGCGTCTCTCTGACGGTGCGCTGCAGAGCCGGGGCCCATGTCGCGGCACTGCATCCTGCGGCTTCTGGGTCCCGGCTCTGCGCAGCAGCGTTACACGCTGCTGCGCGTCCGGGACACGAGAGGGACGGGACAGCGCTCTACGCTTCCAACATCACCGTCCCGCAGGCGCCGACATCGCGCCGTTGGCGTAGCGTGACCAGTCTGGCACGCTCGGCTGCGACGGCCAGATGGCGGCGTTGGAGTCGCGCACCGATTGGGTGATGGGAGCAGGGTGCGCCTTGCGAGCGTGGTGACGGTCGCTTGCGGCGGCGGTTTGGACGGTTGCGGCGGCAATCAGCATGGCGCCGAGAAGGGCGAAAGTCTTTTGCATCGTTGTTTCTCCCGCGACGACGTTCCGGCTGTGAGAAATGTTGTTGTCGTCGCGGCTGAGATGGCGATGCGCCCTTCCGAATATCAGCGGATGCCGCCTTCACGTTGGAGCGAGCAAATTTTTTGGTCCCGGCTAAATATTCGGCAACCGGCCCACGGCGCCGATGGACTTGCCCGCTGCAATCCGGTTCAATGGGGCGAATTGGCTTTCCAGGCGACAACGATGTCGAAATATCTGCTGGTCCTTCTCCTGATCGCCGCACCGGCGGCGGCGCAGGTCAAACCCACCCCGAAGAGTTCAGCGGCGCATCCGGACCCCTGCGCGCCGATCGGGCGGACCGCGGACGGCAAGCTGGTCTATTCCATGAAGTGCGAGAACCTGCCGGCACCGCCCGCACCGCTGCCGCAGGCGGAACTGAAGGAAGCACCGGCCGCGGCTGCGCCGGCCGCCGAGCCGGAGCCGGAGGTGCGGCGGAGCGGCATTTTCGGCTGGTCCTACGACCGCAGGTGACGGACCGCGCCCCTTGCGCGAAGCCCGATGGAGTGCTTTTTGCTGAAAGTTCCCCGCGGGGCGCATCGCCCCCGATTCAGAGAGATGAGATGAGCAAACTCGTTATCCGCGCCGGCGACTACACCTTCGATGCACGCTTCGAGGAGCAGGCGGCACCCAAGACCGTTGCCGCGTTCCGCAAGGCCATGCCGTTCGAAAGCCACATCATCCATGTGCGCTGGAGCGGCGAGGCGGTGTGGATGCCGCTCGGCGACCTCGATTTCGGCGTCGGCTACGAGAACCACACCAGCTATCCCGCGCCCGGCCAGATCATCCTCTATCCCGGCGGCATCAGCGAGACCGAGATCCTGATGGCCTATGGCGGTGTGAGCTTCGCCAGCAAGATGGGCCAGCTCGCTGGCAATCACTTCATCACGGTGACCTCGGGCCTGGAGAATCTGGCGACCCTCGGCAAGAGCGTGCTCTGGAAGGGCGCCCTGCCGATCCGCTTCGAGGAAGTCTGAGTGACTGACGCCCGCTACCCGCGCGACCTCCGCGGTTACGGCCGCAACCCGCCGCACCCGCAATGGCCGGGTGAGGCGCGGGTCGCGGTGCAGTTCGTCGTCAATTTCGAGGAGGGCGGCGAGAACAACATCTTGCACGGTGACCGGGCCTCGGAAGCGTTCCTGTCGGACGTGCTCGGCGCGCAGCCCTGGCCGGGCCAGCGCCATGCCAACATCGAATCCATGTTCGAATATGGCTCGCGCGCCGGCTTCTGGCGGCTGTGGCGGATGTTCACCGAGCGGAAGTGGCCGACCACCGTGTTCGGCGTCGCCACCGCGCTCAAGCGCAATCCGGAAATCGTAGCCGCGATGAAGGAGGCGGGCTGGGACATCGCCAGCCACAGCCTGAAATGGATCGAGCACAAGGACATGACCGAGGCGCAGGAGCGCGCCGAGATCGCCGAGTCCATTCGCGTCCATACCGAGGCGACCGGCGCACGGCCGCTCGGCTGGTACACCGGGCGCTCCTCGATCAACACCAACCGGCTGCTGATGGAGGAGGGCGGCTTCCACTATCTCTGCGACTCCTATGCCGACGACCTGCCCTATTGGGTCAAGGGCCCCAAGGGCAAGCAGCTCATCATTCCCTATACGCTTGACGCCAACGACATGCGGTTCATCAACCCGCAGGGCTTTGCCGAAGGCGAGCAGTTCTACACCTATCTCAAGGACGCCTTCGACGTGCTCTATGCCGAAGGTGAGACTGCGCCGAAGATGATGTCGGTGGGGCTGCACTGCCGTCTCGCCGGCCGGCCCGGCCGCGCCGCGGGGCTGATCCGCTTCCTGGATTACATCGGCAAGCACGAGCGTGTCTGGGTGCCGACCCGTCTCCAGATCGCGCAGCATTGGCACGACAAGCACGCGCATCTCGCCGCCGATGCGTTCGAGATCGGATGAGGACAATGCCGCAGATTTCGCTCGCCGATCTCAATGCTGCCAGCAAGGCCGATTTCGTCGCTGCACTCGCCAACGTCGTCGAATACTCGCCGTGGATTGCGGAGAAGCTTGCCGAGCTGCGGCCATTCACCGGCATCAACCAGTTGCACACGGCGCTGATGGCGGCGATCCAGGCTGCCGAGCCCGACGTGCAGCTGGCGCTGATCCGGGCGCATCCAGATCTCGCCAACAAGACCCAGCGTGCGGCGGGCCTGACGGCGGAATCGACCGACGAGCAGAACAGCGCCGGCCTCGACCGGTTGTCGGAGGCCGAATACGCCGCGTTCGAACGCGTCAACAACGCGTATCGTGAAAAGTTCGGCTTCCCCTATATCGTCTGCGTGCGCCGTCACACCAAGGATTCCGTGCTGCGCGACTTCGAGACGCGGCTGCTCAACATCGGCAAGACCGAGACGCGGCGCGCGATCGAGGAGATCGGCCGTATCTCGGCGCTGCGGCTCGATCAGCTCGTCGTCGCCGACGACAAGCTGAAGGTGCATGGCCGGCTCTCGACCCATGTGCTGGACAACCACGCCGGCAAGCCTGCGCCCGGCATCCCGGTGGAGCTCATCGAGCTCGCCGCGCTCGGCGAGAGCCGCGTGATTGCGCGCACCGTCACCAATGCGGACGGTCGCACCGACCAGCCGCTGATCGGCGGACGTCCATTGCCGATCGGCCGCTACGAGCTCCGCTTCAGCGTCGCCAAATATTACGCCGAGCGCAACGTGCCGCTGTCAGACCCGCCATTCCTCGACGAGATTCCGCTGCGCTTTGCCATCAGCGAGCCGGAAAATCACTACCACGTGCCGCTGCTGGTCACGCCCTGGAGCTACGCGACCTATCGCGGGAGCTAACTGCCGAACTTCTCGAGCAGTGCCGGAAACAGCCGGTCCGGCTTGAAGGGCGGCGCAGTGAAGCGGATTCCGGTGGCGTCCGCGATCGCGTTGCCAAGGGCCGCGGCAACCGGATTGTACGGACTCTCGCTCATCGACTTGGCGCCAAGCGGCCCGATCGTGTCCGACGTCTCTGCGAACAACACCTCGGTGCGCGGCACGTCGGCGAAGGAGGGCAGGTGGTAGTCGCGGAATTTCGGGTTGGTGACTCGGCCGGTCGTATCGATCACCATCTCCTCATAGAGCGCAGCACCAAGCGCCTGTGCGACGCCGCCCTCGACCTGGCCACGGCACTGCATGGGGTTGGCGACGACACCGGCATCCGCAGTCTGCACGCTCCTGAGAATCCTGAGCTCGCCGGTGCCCTTGTTCACCGCGACGCGAAAGCCCTGCACGTTGAAGCCGACCGAGCGCGGCGTGCCGCCGGAATTGCCGGTGCCTGTGAACGGCCGGCCGCGTTCGCGCGCAAGCTTAGCCAGTTCAACAAAGGACATGCGTCGCACGCCGCTGACGACGGCGTCCCCATCGAGCATGCAGCTCTCCACGTCACACAGCCAGGCGTCTGCGGCGGCCGCCTTCAGCTCGGTCGCAAGCTGCGTGGCGGCGGCCTGCGTCGCCTTGCCGGCGACGAAGGTGCCAGCGCTGCCATAGGCGCCGGTGTCGTGGCCGCCATGGGCGGTGTCGGACTGGCGCAGGCGAATCCTGTCGACGGTGGTTGCCAGGATCGTCGCCGCGATCTGGCGGTGGACGGTGCTGGTGCCGTTGCCGAACTCGGCAGTGCCGACGGTCAAGTCGAAGCCGCCGTCGTCATTGAGCGCGATCATCGCATCGGCGATGTGGCCGGCCGGCGGCACGGTGTCGATCATGGTCAGCGCGACGCCGTCGCCGATCAGCCATTCCGGCGACAGGTCCGGCTGCGGGCCGTCCGCCTGCATCGCGCGCTCGACGAGGTCGAGGCACTGGTCGAGCCCATAGGAGCCATAGAGCACGTCATGAAATTCGGACGGCGGCGGCGACAGCATGGGGTCGCCGAGCCGGACGATGTTGCGCCGACGCATCTCGTAGGGACTGATGCCGAGCTGCCTGGCCAGCTCGTCGATCGCGGCCTCGATCGCGATCAGCGTCTGCGGCAGGCCATAGCCGCGAAACGCGCCCGCCGGCACCGTGTTGGTGTAGACCGCGTAGCCGTCGACCCGCTTGTTCGGGCAATTGTAGACGGCGATGGACTCCGACAGGGAGTGGAACATCACGGGCCCGGCATGATTGCCGTAAGCGCCGGTGTTGGAGAGCACGTCGAGCTGGAGCGCGGTGAGCTTGCCGCCTGCATCCGCGCCGGCCTTGATGTGGACCCGCATCGGATGCCGCGTCGAGGTCGCGATGAACTGCTCCTCGCGGGTCAGCTCCAGCTTCACCGGTCGCCCGGTCCTGAGCGCGGCCAGCGCAAGGATGTCCTCGACGAACATCTCCTGCTTGCCGCCAAACCCGCCGCCGACGCGCTCGCAGAACACGCGGACCTTGTCCATCGGAAGACGGAAGATGTCCGACAGCGCGCGCCGGGTCAGGAACGGCACCTGTGTCGAGGTACGGACATTGAGCACGCCCGCTTCATCGAGCCAGGCGAGGCCGCCATGGGTCTCGAGAGCCGCATGCTGCACGCGATGACTGTGGAAGGTGGCCTCGTAAGTGACGGCGGAGGTGGAGAGCGCGGCCGCGACATCGCCATATTCGCCATGCGTCTCCGCCGCGAGATTGCGCTGGGGATCGGCGATGCGGTTCGCAGTGGTGCGGTCGGGATGGATGATCGGCGCGCCCGGCGCCATCGCCTGCTCGGGATCGATCAGCGCGGGCAGAATCTCGTACTCCACCTTGATCCGCCGGCAGGCCTCCTCGGCCGCGCCCTCGCTCTCGGCCACGACCGCGGCAACCCTCTGTCCGATGAAGCGCACGACGTCGTCGAGGACGCGGGTGTCCTCGGGATCCATCCAGTCCTTCTCGTGACGCGCGGTCGAGATCAGGACGGTCGGCGCATCCTCATGCGTCAGCACCGCATGCACGCCGGGAACGCGAAGGGCTTCTGACGTGTCGATCGCGACGATCCGCGCGTGGGCATGAGGCGAGCGCAGCAGCTTGATATGCAGCAGGCCCTCGATTGCGGTGTCGAAGGTATAGCGCGCCTTGCCGCGCACGACGTCAGGACCTGCGGGCGCCGGCAGGCTGCGGCCGAAGGCGGCGCCGGCCTCGACGCTCTCCTCGACATTGGTCTTGCCAAGCAGCGCGTCCTCGATCGCGCGATAGCCGGTGCAGCGGCAGATATTGCCCTTCAGTGCGGCGCCGAGATCGGTGCGTTGCGCCTGGTTCAGCGAGGCGCAGGTCAGGATCATGCCGGCGGTGCAGAAGCCGCATTGAAAGCCCTGCGCGTCGAGGAAGGCCTGCTGCATTGGATGCGCGCCGCGGTCGCTGCCGAGGCCTTCGATCGTGGTCACGGCGCGGCCCTCGGCACGGAAGGCCGGGATCAGGCAGCTATGCACCGGTTCGCCATCGAGCAGCACGGTGCAGGCGCCGCAATCGCCGGCATCGCAGCCCTTCTTGACGCCGAAATGGCCGAGCTCGCGTAGGAACGTGCGCAGGCACTGCCCGGCGCGCGGCTCGTGCGTGAACGTCGTTCCATTGACCTCGAAGCTCATGATGTTGCCCCCAGGAGCTCGCCGCGGATCTCCTCTGCGAGCCGCAGCGTCATGTGTTTGCGCCAGAGCGGCTTGCCGTGGATGTCGGTGTGATAGAGGTCGTCGGTGATCTGCTGCAGGATCGCATCGCGCAGCGTGCTCGCATCAGGCTGCTTGGGGAACGACAATCGGATCGGCCGCACTGTCGATGCGGTGACCGTCAGCGTCAGCGTGCCATCGGCATCGAAGCTGCCGATGAGGAGCGCGGCCGAGCGGCCGACTGGCGCGAGCGAGATCTGGCGAAACGCCGTGCGGCGCCTCAAGGCCGCGATCGGGATATCGATCTGCCGGACCAGGTCGCCTGGCGTCAGGCGGTTGCGCTGATTGCCGGTGACGAAGTCGACGACGGTGATCTGCTGCTCGCCACCGCCGGCCTTCCAGATGGTGCAGACACCGTCGAGCGCGGCGGTGAGGGAAATCATCGGCCCCGCCGGCAGCGACATGCAGAGATTGCCGCCGACGGTCGCGGTCTTCCAGATCTTGAAGGAGGCGAGGAAGGCGCGGCAGCTTTGGCCGATCAGCGGTGCTGCGAGCCAGTCGGGCGGGCAGGCGAGGCCATCGAGCTGCGCGACGGTGCATGTGGCGGCGATGGAGAGATGGCTGTCCGTGATCGTCAGCGCGGGCCATTTCAGATCGGTGAGATCGATCAGCCGCTTCAGGTGCGCTTGCGACTCCGAGAACAGCCAGGTGCCGCCTGCGAGCCAAGCATCACCTGGCGTCCAAACGGGCAGCTGCGCGCGCGTTTGCGGATGGGCGACCGCTGTGATGGTATTCAAATCCATGGCTGCGCCGAAAGCTTCCGCCGGTGAATCGTGCGATAGAGTCTTGCAAGACCGGAGCCAAGTCGCAACAAGCAAAGTGGTGAACGACCCTGTTCGGGCTGGCGTCCGGCTCGCAGGTCTGTCGTCAGCAGATGTGAGGAGAAAGCAGGCTCATGAGCGATGCAAAGCCGATCTGGATCAGGGATCCGCTGGCTATCCTCGCCGACGGTGCCGAGCGTGGAATCGTGGTCAGGGATGGCCGGATCGTCGAGCTCGTGCCGGCCGGCGTCACGCCTGCGACCGCGGATGTAGCGGTGTTCGACGCGGGCGAGCATGTCGTGCTGCCGGGCCTCATCAACACGCATCATCACTTCTACCAGACGCTGACGCGGGCGCTGCCGGCGGCGATGGACCGCGAGCTGTTTCCCTGGCTCCAGGCGCTCTATCCGGTGTGGGCGAAGCTGACGCCGGAGCGGCTGGAACTCGGCGTCACCGTGGCGATGTCCGAGCTGCTGCTCTCGGGCTGCACCACGACGACGGATCATCATTACGTCTTTCCGGCGGGCCTCGAGGAGTCCGTCGACATCGAAGTCGGCGTCGCAAAGCGGCTCGGCATGCGCGTGCTGCTCACGCGCGGCTCGATGAACCTGTCGCAGCGCGACGGCGGCCTGCCGCCCGACAGCGTCGTGCAGGACGAGGACACGATCCTGGCCGACAGCGCGCGCGTGGTCGCAAAGCATCACCAGCGCGGCGCGGATGCGATGGTGCAGATCGCACTGGCGCCGTGCTCGCCGTTCTCGGTGACGACGTCGCTGATGCGCGCCACCGCCGACCTCGCCGACAAGCTCGATGTGCGCCTGCACACCCATCTCGCCGAGACCGAGGACGAGAACAGATTCTGCCAGCAGATGTATGGCTGCCGTCCGCTCGACTATCTCGAGCAATGCGGCTGGCTCAACGCGCGGACCTGGCTCGCTCACGGAATCTTCTTCAATCCGGACGAGATGAAGCGGCTCGGCAAGGCCGGCACGACCGTCAGCCATTGCGCCTGCAGCAACCAGCTGCTGGCGTCCGGGTGCTGCCCAGTCTGCGAGATGGAGGAGGCCGGCGTCGGCATCGGCATCGGGGTCGACGGCTCGGCCTCGAATGACGGATCGAACCTGATGCAGGAGGTGCGTGCGGCGTTCCTGCTGCAACGGGCGCGCTACGGCGTGACCAAGGTCAGCCACAAGGATGCGCTGCGCTGGGCCACCAAGGGCTCGGCGGCCTGCGTCGGCCGCTCGGAGCTCGGCGAGATCGCGGTCGGCAAGGCGGCGGACCTGGCGCTGTTCAAGCTCGACGAGCTGCGCTTCTCCGGCCATGGCGATCCGCTGGCCGCGCTGGTGCTGTGCGGGGCGCATCTGGCCGACCGGGTCATGGTGGCGGGACAATGGGCGGTGATCGACGGGGCCATCCCGGGCCTGGATGTCGCCGATCTCATCCGCCGCCACAGTTCGGCGGCGCGGGCCATGCAGGCGGGATAGTAAGACCGAAAATTGAAAGAGGGGGCGACCACAAGTGCCGGGTGCTTCTGGCCACCCCCTCCGAACCTCCTCCGGGAGGAGCAGGTGATTTAGGCAATGCAAGAAGCGTGCTACTTGCCCGGCAGCTTGTCGTCGATGCCCTTCACGTAGAAATTCATGCCGAGGATCTGGCCGTCAGCGAGGTTGGCGCCGCCCTTGCACTCGACCTCCTTGCCGTCCTGCCCAATGACCGGGCACTTGAACGGGTGCAGCTTGCCCGCGGTGATCGCGGCCTGGGCATCCTCGGCCATCTTCTTCACGTCGTCAGGCATGTTGGTGTAGGGCGCCATCGCGAACATGTGGCTGTCGAGGCCGCCCCAGGTGTCTTCGGACTTCCAGGTTCCGGCCAGCTCGGCCTTGACGCGTTCGATGTAGTAGGGGCCCCAGGTATCGAGGATCGAGGTCAGCTGGGTCTTGGGCCCGAACTTGATCATCTCGGAATCCTGGCCGAAGGCGAGCTTGCCGCGCTCGCTGGCGATCTGCATCGCGGCCGGCGAATCCGTGTGCTGCATGATGACGTCGGCGCCCTGGTCGATCAGCGCCTTGGCGGCGTCGGCCTCCTTGCCCGGGTCGAACCAGGTGTTGGCCCAGATGATCTTGACCTTGATGTTCGGGTTGATGGTCTGCGCCGCCAGGATCGTCGCGTTGATGCCGGAGACGACCTCGGGAATCGGGAACGAGCCGATATAGCCGAGCACGCCGGACTTCGACATCTTGGCCGCGATCAGGCCCTGGATGTAGCGGCCCTGGTACCATTTGGCCGAATAGGTCGACATGTTCTTGTCGCGCTTGTAGCCGGTGGCGTGCTCGAAATGCACGTTCGGATACTTCTTGGCGACCTTGAGCGTCGGGTCCATGTAGCCGAACGATGTGGTGAAGATCAGCTTGTTGCCGGCGCGAACGAGCTGCTCGATGGCGCGCTCAGCGTCGGGGCCTTCGGGCACGTTCTCGAGATAGGTTGTCTCGATCTTGTCGCCCAATTCTTTCACCAGCGCCTGTCGGCCGACGTCATGCTGGTAGGTCCAGCCGAGGTCTCCGATCGGACCCAAGTAGATGAAGCCGACCTTCAGCTTGTCGGCGGCGGAGGCTGCGCTGACGCTCCCGGCAAGCAAAAGGCCGGAAGCCAGCGCAAGAAGTGATTTCCTCATCATCAATCTCCAAACATCAGGGGAAAGCCACGATCCGCAGCGTGCGCGCCCCATCGCGCATGCCGCGGAAATGAAACTCAGCGGTCAGGCACGAACACGGTGCCGAGCGCGGCCGGCGCGGTCGAGCCGCCGGTGCGCGCGCGGGAAAGCAGGACCAGCACGATGACGGTCGCGAGGTAAGGCAGCGCCGACATGAATTGCGAGGGAATGCCGACGCCCCAGCCTTGCGCATGCAGTTGCAGGATCGTCACCGCGCCGAACAGATAAGCGCCGACCACGAGCCGGCCGGGCCGCCAGGACGCGAACACCACCAGTGCCAGTGCGATCCAGCCGCGGCCAGCGGTCATGCCGGGAATGAAGAAGGGCGTATAGGCGAGCGGCAGATAGGCGCCGGCAAGTCCGGCGCAGGCGCCGCCGAACATCACGGCGAAGGTGCGGATGCGCAGCACGGGATAGCCGAGCGCATGCGCGGAGACGTGGTTGTCGCCGCAGGCGCGCAGGACCAATCCCGCCCGCGTGCGGTACAGGAACCACCAGACGCCGACGATCAATGCGACCGAGAAATAGACGAAGCCGTCCTCGCCGAACAGCACGCGGCCGATCAGCGGAATGTCGGTTAGGCCGGGAACGTAAAGATGCGCGGCCGGCGTGATGCGCTCGCCGACGAAACCGGCGCCGATCAGGCCTGACAGTCCGATGCCGAGAATGGTCAGTGCGAGGCCGGTCGCAACCTGGTTGACGGCGAGCCCGAGCGCCATCAATGCGAACACCAGTGACATCAGCGTGCCCGCCACGATGCCGAACAGTGCGCCGATCAGAATCGAGCCGGTGAGCCACGCACCGGCAAAGCCGCAGGCCGCGCCGACGATCATCATGCCCTCGACGCCGAGATTGAGCACGCCGGAGCGTTCGGTCACGAGCTCGCCGGTCGCGGCGATCAGCAGCGGCGTCGATGCGGCGAGTATCGCGAGGATGATGGCTTCAATGAGTTCCACGGGCCACCTGTCGGTTCGGGAACACCAGCTTGAAGCGGTAGAGAATGAGCGAGTCGCAGGCGAGCACGTAGAACAGCAGAATGCCCTGAAACACCTTGGTGACATCCAACGGGATCTTCATCGCGATCTGCGCCTGCTCGCCGCCGATAAAGGTCAGTGCGAGAAAAAGGCCTGCAATTAATATTCCAAGCGGATTCAGCCGGCCGAGGAAGGCGACGATGATCGCGGTAAAGCCGTAGCCGGGCGAGATGCCGGGCTGGAGGTGCCCGACGGGACCCGCGACCTCGATGATGCCGGCGAGACCCGCGAGTGCACCGGAGACGGCGAAGGTCAGGATGATCAGCTGGTTCGCGTTGAAACCGCCGAACCGTGCTGCGCGCGGTGCGGCACCGACCACGCGGATCTCAAAACCCTTGATGGTGCGCCCGAGCAGGATGGCGGCCGCCGCGACGACGAGCAGGGCGATGATCGAGCCGAGATGCAGCCGCCCGCCTTCGATCAGCAGCGGCACCGTCGCGACCGGATCGAACTCGGCCGTGGTCGGGAAATTGAAGCCGTGGGGATCGCGCCAGGGACCGCGCACGAGATAGTCGAGAAAGAGATCGGCGACATAGACCAGCATCAGGCTGGTCAGGATCTCGCTGGCGCCGAACTTCACCTTGCAGATCGCCGGGATCAGCGCATAGAGCGCGCCTGCAGCGGCTGCCAGCACGAGCATCGCCGGGAGAACCCAGGCGCCGGCATCGGTGCCCTGCGTCTTCACAGCGATCCAGCTTCCGGCGACTGCGCCGATCAGGAATTGCCCCTCGGCGCCGATGTTCCAGGCGTTGGCGAGATAACAGAGCGACAGGCCGATCGCGATCATCACCAGCGGTGTCGCCTTCACCGCGATCTCCTGCAGCGAATAGCTGTCGGTGAGAGGCGCGATGAAATAGGCATGCAGCGCGAGCAGCGGATTCTTGCCGAGGATCGCGAACAGGATGACCATGGTGACGATCGTCAGGCCGATCGCGATCAGCGGCGAGACCAGCGCGATCGTGCCAGAGCGCTCGGCGCGCTTCTCAAGCACCAACTGCATGCGCGGCCTCCTTCGGCTCCAGGCTGCTGCCGCCCATGAGCAGGCCGAGCTTTTCGCGCGTCGCTTCATTCGTCGCGAGCGGGGCCGAGAGCCGGCCGTGGAACATCACGGCGATGCGGTCGGCGATCTCCGCGAGCTCGTCGAGGTCCTGGCTGGTCACCAGCACGGCCGCGCCTGCGGTGG
This sequence comes from Bradyrhizobium huanghuaihaiense, assembly GCF_025200885.1. NCBI lineage: Bacteria > Pseudomonadati > Pseudomonadota > Alphaproteobacteria > Hyphomicrobiales > Nitrobacteraceae > Bradyrhizobium > Bradyrhizobium huanghuaihaiense. The sequence goes on from NZ_CP104172.1 coordinate 3,046,582, forward strand.
CGAGATCGAGCAGCGCCTGGCGGATCACCGCGGCGGCGCCGGCGTCGACGCCCCAGGTCGGCTGGCTCACCACCAGCACCGCCGGGTTGCGCAGGATCTCGCGTCCCACGATGAACTTCTGCAGATTGCCGCCGGACAGGCTCGCGGCCTCGGGATCGCGCTTGGCCTTGCGGACGTCGAACGTCTCGGTTGCGCGGTCGACGGTCTTCAGCGTGGCCGCGGTGTCGATGAAGCCGTGATGGACCATGCCACTCGCGGCGTGCCCCGTGAGCAGTGCGTTCTCCGACAGCTTCATGCGTGGCGCGGTGCCGTGGCCGAGCCGCTCCTCGGGTACGAAGGCCGCGCCGAGCTTGCGCCGCTGGGTGATCGAGAGGTGGCCGGCGGCGATACCCTCGATCACCACCGTGCCGGGATCCCTGGACAGCCGCTCGCCGGAGAGCGCGGCAAAGAGCTCGTCCTGGCCGTTGCCGGCGACGCCGGCGATGCCGAGGATCTCGCCGCCCTTCAGTTCGAACGAGATATGCTCGAGCCGCACGCCGTGGGCCTCGCTCGGCGCGAGCGAGAGATCGTTGACGACGAGGCGCGGCACCGTCGTCTGCCGGCCGGCGGGAGCCTTCACTTCCTTGATCTCGCCGCCGACCATCATGCGGGCGAGCGAAGCTGCGGTCTCAAGCCGGGGATTGCAGGTCTCGACCTTCTTGCCGCCGCGCAGGATCGTTGCGGTGTCGCAGAGACGCTTCACCTCCTCCAGCTTGTGGCTGATATAGAGGATGGCGCGGCCTTCGGCCTTGAGGCGCTCCAGCACGATGAAGAGCTGGTCGGCCTCCTGCGGCGTCAGCACCGCGGTGGGCTCGTCCAGGATCAGAAATTTCGGGTCCTGCATCAGGGCGCGGACGATCTCGATGCGCTGGCGCTCGCCGACCGATAATTGCCAGACCTCGCGTTTGGGATCGAGCGGCAGTCCATAGGTCTTCGACACCTGCTCCAGCCGCGCCGACATGTCCTTGAAGGACTCCTTGCCGTCGAGGCCGAGCGCGACGTTCTCGGCGACGGTGAGATTGTCGAACAGCGAGAAGTGCTGGAACACCATGCCGATACCGCGGCTGCGCGCTTCGGACGGGCCTGACAGCACGATTCGCTCGCCCTGCCAGCGGATCTCGCCGGCACTCGGCTGGATCAGCCCGTAGATCGCCTTGACCAGCGTCGACTTGCCGGCGCCGTTCTCGCCGAGCAGAGCGTGAATCTCCTTGGGCCAGATGTCGATATCGATGGAATCGTTGGCGAGGAAATCGCCATAGCGCTTGGTGAGCCCGAGCGTCTGAAGCAACGGGGACTCGCCGGAATGCAGGCCGTTAGGCGTCGGATCTAACATTCGCTGATGCGCTTGCATGGGATGAAGTGCCTCAATAGTGGGCTAGTTTGAACCGCCGCGTAAGGTGTGAAAAAGCGTCATCCCTTGCTCAACGCTTCGGCAGGCGCGTGGTGTCGGCGAGTCGTGGCTCTCGCCGGGCGCGGATCGTGCTCGCGCGCCCTTCGGACCGTCCGATGAGGGCGGTGCTCGCGCGCGACGCCTGTTGCAAATTTGTGACGGTACAAACCAAATCGGAACCCACTGTGCAGCCTTGACCTGACGTTGAGCAAAATCGCGCCAGAACGCGTATGCAATGTCGGATCGCCGCATCATGCGCCGTCGGTAATTCGGCCCGCCTTGTTCGTTCGACACGAAATGCGAACAAAATCAAATGGGAATGTCTGGCAATGGCCAGCCGCGGGGACAATGCGCATGGCCCGCAAATGCACTCAAAATCTCGAAGGGAGGCGTCGTCCACTGCCGAAACAAGCGGCATGCCTTGAAAAAAGTTGAGGCTTCTCACTCCGGGATATCGGCGCAAGTGTCGCACCCAAGGGCGTTCATTTTTACGTGTCCAAACTTGGGGGTATTCAGGATGTCGTTTCGTTTCAAGGCAATTGCAGCAACGGCGCTGTCACTTGCTACGCTGGCCATCGGCGGCTGGGCTCACGCGGCGGACTTGCCGGTCAAGGCCGCCAAGAAGGCGCCGGACCTTCCGTTCTTCCTGGTGATCGACAATCGCGTCACGTTCTCCTGGATGCCCAAGGGCACCGATCCCGGCATGTGGAGCGTCCGTCCCGATGGCAGCATCAACGGCACCACCGCCAAGCAGGTTTACTCCTTCACGCACTTCGACCTCTGGGCCTACGGCACCAACTTCTTCACCATCTCGATGTTCAAGTCGGGCAAGAACGACCCTGCCAGCCCTTGCGTCGCGCCCGGCGTGACCATTACCGGCGGTGCCGCCGACTGCGCCGGCGCGACCGAGATCTACGGCCTGTTCCGCTCGACCTTCGGCTGGAACGAGCTGTTCAACACCAAGGCCTTCACCATGGGACCGCTGCACAACATCTCGTTCGAAGTCGGTATGGACGGCAACACGGAGAACAACTTCCTCGCGCCGGCCAAGCGCGACGTCGTCGCCGGTCTGCAGTTCGCTTTCGACCTTCCCTACAAGGGCTACTTCAACGTCGCGCCCTTGATGTACTACGAGTTCCTGAACCACAACGCCTTCACCCAGTGCGGCTTGTTCGGACCGGGCGTGCCGGGCGTGACCTGTAACTCGGACGGCAATGTCAGCTATCGTCCGACCTGGGCCGTCGAAATCAACTACTACATGGACCTCGGCTTCCTGCCGCCGAACATGCAGTTCTGGTCGATCAGCGGCCGCGCCGGCTGGTACGGTCCGAAGGGCGACTCCAACGGCCTGCCCGCGCTCTCGGGCGTCGGCCGGTTCTCGACCGCTTCGAAGACCGAGCTGAACAGCGAACCGATCCGCCTGACCTTCGACGCCTCGAAGGCGGTCTGGGGTGACAAGTACTCGCACTTCGTCGACCTCTGGGTCTCCTACCGCTACTGGCAGAACAAGTTCGGCCTCGACCACAACGCCATGCCCGGCGTCTGCACCATCGCCGCGACCGGCCAGAGCACCAAGAGCTGCACCGAGTCGACCGTCTATGGTGGCGTCACTGTGAAGTTCTGATCGACTGACGCTCTCCAAGGTTCGGATGGCGCCGCGCAGGGATGCGCGGCGTCATTCGTGTTTGCCAAGGAGAAAGCTGCCGTAGGGTGGGCAAAGGGAAGCGTGCCCACGACGTCTACCGATGTTGAAGTCAGATCGTGGGCACGGCGCAAGGGCGCCTTTGCCCACCCTACGGCACTGTTTGCTGGGTACCTACTTCGTCCAAACGCCATCGTGCAGGGCTTCGGCCTCGTCTTCGAGCAGCGGTCCGAGGACCTCCGTCGGGCGCTGGCCGCTTGCAAACACCTCGCGGCAGGGCAGGTCCAGCGTCGGGTTCTCCGGATGGTTGCCGGTGACGCCGCGCAGGCGGTGCTCGCTGAGGCCATAGACGACGCGGCCGATGCCGGCCCAATAGATTGCGCCGGCACACATGGCGCAGGGCTCGGCCGAGGAATAGAGCGTGGCTTTGGCCAGCACATCGCGGTCGAGCGTACGGCAGGCCTGGGTTGCTGCGAGGCGCTCGGCATGCGCGGTGCCGTCGTGATCCGGCATGTAGCCGTTCTCGGTCTCGATTAGCACCTTGCCGTCGGTATCGACGACGATACAGCCGAAGGGATGGTTGCCGTGGGTGAGGGAACGGCGGGCGACCGCGAAGGACAGGCGCAGAAAGTGCTCGTCGCGCCCTGATGCGTCGTCCATCGGTCCTCCGTTCAATGTCCCGCCATGTGCCGGCCGACTACGGTGAGATCGGCTTCGCTGGTCCGTGCTTCATACACGAATTCGCCGTGGAACATCACCACCAGCCTATCAGACAGTTCGAGCAGTTCGTCGAGATCCTCGCTGACGAGCAGAACCGCGGCGCCGCGGTTGCGGGCCGCCATGATCTCGGCGTGGATCTGCGCGACCGCCGCGAAATCGAGGCCGAAGCAGGGATTGGCCGCGATCAGCACCTCGACGTCGCCGCCGAGCTCGCGGGCGAGCACGGCGCGCTGCACGTTGCCGCCCGACAGCGCCGAGATCGGCGTGTCCGGCGAGCGGGTCTTGATCTTGTACTGGCCGATCTTCTTCCTGGCGTCGCTGCGGAAGGCGCTGCGATTGAGCCACCAGCCACCGCTTGCAAAGGGCGCACGGTCGAACTCGCGGAAGGCGATGTTGTCGGCGACGCTCATGCCGCCGACGCAGGCGTTCTTCAGCGGCTCTTCGGGCAGCAGCGACATCCTGTGGCGCCGCATCTCCTCGCGGCTGGCGTGATAGGGATCGCCCGCCACGCGCACCTCGCCGCTCTCGGCCTCGCGCTGGCCGGCGAGCACCTCGACGAGCTGGCGCTGGCCGTTACCGGAGACGCCGGCGATGCCGACGATCTCGCCGGCGCGCACCGTGAGCGAGACATCGTGCACGGCAACGGCGCCGGCATCGTCGAGCGCGCGAACCTTCTCAAGTTCCAGCCGCGCCTGTCCGGCTTCGCCGGTGCGCGGCGGCTGCACGGTCAGCTCTTCGGCGCCGATCATGGTGCGCGCCATCGCATCCGGCGTCAGTTCGGCGACCTTGCCGGCGCCGGCGAGCTTGCCGCGGCGCAGGATGGTGACCTCGTCGGCGAAGGCCATGACCTCGCGGAACTTGTGCGTAATCATCAGGATGGTCAGCTCGCCCCTGACCACCATATCGCGGAGCATGCCGAGCACTTCGTCCGCTTCCGCCGGCGTCAGCACCGAGGTCGGCTCGTCCAGGATCAGGAAGCGGCGCTTCAGATAGAGCTGCTTCAGGATCTCGCACTTTTGGCGCTCGCCGGCGGAGATGTCGGAGACCTTGGCGGAGAGTGGCACCTTGAAGGGCATCCGCGCCAGGAACCCCTCGAGCTCCTTCATCTCCTTGGGCCAGTTCACCATGGCCGGCACATTGTCGCGCGCCAGCACGAGATTTTCGGCAACCGTCATGGCCGGCACAAGCGTGAAATGCTGGTAGACCATGCCGAGGCCGAGCGCGTGCGCGTCCTTTGGATTGGCGATGGCCTGCTCGCGGCCGCCGACGATGATGTCGCCTTCGGTTGCGTGGTAGTAGCCCATGATGCATTTGACGAGGGTCGACTTGCCGGCGCCGTTCTCGCCGAGCAGGGCGTGGAACGAGCCTGGCCGCACCTTCAGCTCGACATTGTCCAGTGCCAGGAAGTCGCCGAAGCGCATGGTCATGGCGATGGCATCGACGCCGAAGGCACCTGACGGCGGTGGCGTTTCGCCGATGATCACGAAATCGCTCCGATGAAGGCGTCCGACGTCGAGACCGCTCCGAACACACCGCCTTGCATCTTGATCATCTTCAGCGCGTGATCGTGGTTGCTCTTGTCGGTGGCGCCGCAGCAATCGTGCAGCAGCACGCATTCGAAGCCGCGGTCGTTGGCCTCGCGCATGGTGGTGTGGACGCAGACGTCGGTGGTGATGCCTGATAGCACGATGTTCTCGATGCCGCGGACGCGCAGGATCAGCTCGAGATCGGTGGCGCAGAACGAGCCTTTGCCGGGCTTGTCGATGATGGGCTCGCCAGGCAGTGGCGCCAGCTCCTCGATGATGTCCCAGCCAGGCTCGCCGCGCACCAGGATGCGGCCGCACGGGCCGGGGTCGCCGATGCCGGCGCCGATCTGGCGCGAGCGCCAGCGCTTGTTGGCGGGCAGGTCGGAGAGATCGGGGCGATGGCCCTCGCGGGTATGGATGATGTGAAAGCCTTGGCTCCGCATCGCGGCGAGCAGCCTCTTGATCGGCTCGATCGGCGCCCGCGTCAGCGAGAGGTCATAGCCCATCTTGTCGACATAGCCGCCGACGCCGCAGAAATCGGTCTGCATGTCGATGATGATCAGCGCGGTGTTCTCGGGGCAGAGATCACCGTTGTAGGGCCAGGCATAGGGTTCGGACTTGATGTAGCGCTCGGGCATGGACGACCTCGTGCGTGTTACCGTGTGATCGAGAGTTCGGCGGGCGCGCCGGTCAGCGTGCGCTTCGGCGAGCAGGTGATGATCATGATCGCCAGCGTCAGGATGTAGGGCGCGGCGTTGAAGAGGTGATAGCCGGAGGTGACGCCGACCGATTGCAGTGCCGGTCCCAGCGCCGCGGCACCGCCGAAGGCGAGTGAGGCCCAGAGGCAGAGCAGGGGATCCCAGCGCGCGAAGATCACGAGCGCAACGGCGGTGATGCCCTGGCCCGAGGAGAGGCCCTCGTTCCAGCTTCCGGGATAGAACAGCGACAGGAACGAGCCGCCGATGCCGGCGAGGAAGCCGCCGACCATGGTGGCGCGCAGGCGGATCAGCAGCACGGAATGGCCCATCGCGCGCGCGGCATCAGAGCTCTCGCCGGCGGTGCGGATCAGAAGACCCCAGCGCGTGGTGCGGAAGGCCCAATAAAGGATCGGCGCCAGCGCGACTCCGATCAGGAACAGCACGTTGATGCGCAGCGCGGCGCGCACCTGAGGGATGTCGCTCCACCAACCGAAATCGATCGCGGGCAGTCGCGGCGCGGTCGGCTCGATCAGCGGCTTGCCGAGATAGAAGGCGAGGCCGGTGCCGAACAGCATCAAGGCGATGCCGACCGCAACGTCATTGACGCGCGGCAGCGAGCAGATGCCGGCATGCAGTGCGCCCAGCAGCGCGCCGGTGATGCCCGCGGCGAGCACCCCGAGCCACGGGGAGCCGGTGAGATAGGAGATGCCATAGGCGCTCATCGCGCCCATCACCAGCGTGCCTTCGAGGCCGAGATTGATGCGGCCGGAGCGCTCGGTGATGCATTCCCCCAGGCTCACGAACAGGAACGGGGTGGAGACGCGAATGGCGCCGCCCAGCACGGCGAGCGGGACGGTCCAGAGGCCGATCGATCCGTCCGCCATCAGGACTTGCCTTTCAGGAATCCGATGCGGCCGTAGAGCGCATCGCTGGCGAGCACGAAGACGAAGATGATGCCCTGCAGCACCAGCACGGACGCATCGGGCAATCCGAGACGGCGCTGCAGCAGGCCGCCGCTGGCGCTGATGCCGCCGAGCAGGATCGCGACCGGAATGATTGCGAGCGGATTTTGCCGTGCGAGGAAGGCGACGAGGATGCCGGTGAAGCCGTAGCCCGCTGCAAGGTTGGCGTTGGTGCGCCCCTGCACGGCGGCGACCTCGACCATGCCGGCAAGACCCGCCGCGCCGCCGGCGAGGAAGCAGACGGTCAGGATCAGCTTGCTGACCCCGAGGCCGACGATCTTCGCAGCGCGAATGTTGCCGCCCGCAACCCGCGCGGCGAAGCCGAACACGGTGTGATAGATCAGAATGTAAGAGGCGATCGCGGCGATCAGGCCGAAGACGAGACCCCAATGCACGTCGGTGCCGGGAATGGAGCCGATCATGTTGGCGGCGCCGATCTCACGCGTCGACGGCTTGTTGAGGCTGGCGGGATCGCGCATCAGCCCCTCGACGAGATGGTTGAGGATCGCGAGGGCGATGTAGACGAGCAGCAGGCTCGAGATGGTTTCGTTGACGCCGCGATATTGCCGCAAGGCGCCGGAGAGCATGATCCACGAGCCGCCGCCGATTACGCCAGCGCAGACCATGGCGATCTGCACGACGAAGGGCGGCATGCCCTGAAGCATGAGCGCGGCGCTGGTCGCCGACAGTGCGCCGATCAGCAGCGCGCCTTCGCCGCCGATGATGACCATGCCGAGTTGCGCCGGCAGCGCCGTGCAGAGCGCGGTGAGGATCAGGGGCGCCGCGCGCGTCAGCGTGTTCTGCCAGGAGAACCAGGTGCCGAACGCGCCGTAATACATGTAGAAATAGAGATCGAGCGGGTTCTTGCCGAACATCGCGACGAAGATGCCGAACACCGCGAGCGCGCCGGCGAGCGCCGCGCCCGGGATCAGGACATACTCGATCGTGCCGCCGTAACGCTGGAGGAAGCCGGAATCGGCGGCCGGGGCAACTGTCCCGACCGCTTCCGTGGAATCCGCCGTTTCCGCGGTCACGAAGTCGCTCCGATCACGCCTTCGACGAGGTAGTCCATCTTCTCGAGTTCAGGATCCTTCTGGCCTCGGTCGGTGCCGGTGGCGATCACCGTCTTGCCCTTGTTGTCGACGAGGCCGCCCTTGAAGATGGCAAACCCCTCCGCAGACAGGAATTTTGCCTTGGCTTCGTCGGCCGCCTTGCGCGCCTCGGCCGAGACAGCTTCGCCGTAGGGCGAGACCTTCACGATCTCTTCCTTCAGGCCGCCGCGGTAGAAATTCGGGATGCCCTCGCCGGCGGCGATCATCTTGACGAACTTCGGATAGAGCGCTTCCCAGTTCCACTCGGCGCCGGTGAGATAGGCCTTGGGTGCCAGCGCCGACTGGTTGGTGTGATAGCCGCAGACGAAAGCGCCGCGCCGCGCGGCGTTCTCGACCATGGTCTTGGGGCCGTCGACGTGACAGGTGAGCACGTCCACGCCCTGGTCGATCAGGCTGTTGGTGGCTTCGGCCTCCTTGACCGGCATCGACCAGTCGCCGGTGAAGATCACCTGCGTGGTGGCCTTTGGATTGACGGACTTGGCGCCAAGCGTGAAGGCGTTGATGTTGCGCAGCACCTGCGGGATCGGCTTGGCGGCGACAAAGCCGAGCTTGCCGCTCTTCGATGTCAGGCCCGCGACGATGCCCGAGATGTACTGGGCCTCGTCGATGTAGCCGAAATAGCTGCCGGCGTTCTTGGGATCCTTGTCGCTCCAGAGGCCGCCGCAGTGCTCGAAGCGCAGCTTCGGGTACTTGCTGGCCATCTTGATCATGTGCGGATTGTAGTAGCCGAACGAGGTCGGGAAGAGCAGGGTGGCGCCATCGAGATTGATCATGGACTCGATCGTCTTCTCGACCGCGTCGGTCTCCGGCACTTTCTCCTCCTCGACCACCTTGAGGCCGGGAATCTTCTTCAGTGCCGCCGCGCCCTGCGCATGCGCCTGGTTGTAGCCATAGTCGTCGCGCGAGCCGACATAGATGAAGCCGATGGTGGTCTCGGCCGCGAAGGCCGGGCGGAGGCCCGCCGCCGCGCCGAGGGTGAGGGCCGCGCCGCCCTGCAACAAATGACGTCGTGAAATCCTGCCAATATCCATTGCTCGCTCCCCTTGGCGGATGACCCGCCTTGATCTCGCGGCTGCGCCGGCCTGGCGGAGCCGGGATCAGATGTCGCAAGCTTCGTGCCAGAGACTAGGAAGAGTGCAATTCTTCATAAGTATCTGAAATACATATGATATAATCTGCATCAAGAACTTGGCGAGGAAAGCAGCAGATTAATTTATAGGCACTATCCTGTAATTGTATGCAGTGGAGTTAAGCAGTCTTAACCGGCTCCCCACATGTGCATGACTGGCTTCGGACGGTCGGCCGACAAGGCGCATTCATGCTAACCACGCGCTGACTCGGGTGGCGCCGGAGGATTTTCGCTGGCACCGAACTTGTATCGATTGTCGTCAGGACCGCTGCCGTGGTCCTCAGAAGATGGAAAGCTCGCCGAGATGGGTGCTGGTACTGTTCATGATGCATCGCTCGGCAAGGAGATCGTCCGCCGCGTCAACGAGCTTGCTGCGATCTCGGAAGAGCCCGACAAGCTCACCCGCGTCTACCTCAGCAAGGAATTACGCACGGCCGCGGACCTGATCCTGGGCTGGATGCGTGACGCCGGCATGAGCGCGCATCTCGATGCGATCGGCAATGTCTGTGGCCGGTATGAAGGTGAGCGGCAGGGCGCGCCCTGCCTGATGCTCGGCTCGCATTACGACACCGTGCGCGATGCCGGCAAATGGGACGGGCCGCTTGGAGTGATCACCGCGATCGCCTGCGTCGCCGATCTCAATCGCCGCGGCAAGCGCCTGCCGTTTGCGATCGAGATCATCGGCTTCGCCGACGAGGAGGGGGTGCGCTTTGCCTCGACCCTGCTCGGCAGCCGTGCGGTGGCCGGCACCTTTGACGAGAGCGTCCTGAACACGCGCGATCGTGACGGCGTGTCGATGCGCGATGCACTCGTTCAGTTTGGGCTCGATCCCGACCATGTCGGCGCCGCCGCGCGGGCTCGGCGCGAGCTGCTCGCCTATCTCGAATTGCATATCGAGCAGGGACCGGTGCTGGAAGCGCAGAACCTCCCGGTCGGCGTTGTCACCGCGATCGCTGGCGCAACGCGGCTTGCCGCGCAGCTGACCGGCATGGCCGGTCACGCCGGAACGGTGCCGATGGCGCTACGCCGGGACGCGCTCGCCGGCGCTGCCGAATGCATCGGCGCCATCGAGCAGTTCTGCCGCACCGACGTGGACGGCCTCGTTGGCACTGTCGGCTACATCCAGGCGAGGCCGGGCGCGACCAATGTCATTCCGGGCGAAGTGTCGTTCACCATCGACATGCGCGCGCCGACCGACATGCACCGCAAGCGCGCGGTTGCCGACGTCGTCCGCCAGATCGAGGCGATTGCAAAGCGCAGACAACTGGCCCTCCAGCTCGATGTCACCCACGAGAATCGCACCGCGCCCTGCGCACCCTGGCTGAAGCAGCAGATCGCGCAGGCGATCGCTGCGGAAGGTCTCTCCGTGTACGAGCTGCCGAGCGGGGCAGGCCATGACGGCATGGCCATGATCGATATCGCCGATGTCGGCATGATCTTCGTCCGCTGCCGCGGCGGCATCAGCCATCACCCGGACGAGCACGTCGAGCTTGCCGATGCCGACGCCGGCGCACGGGTGCTGCTCAGGGTGATCGAGAATTTCAGGCCGCGGGCGGCCGAGGCAAGCGTCACGAACCCGCAAGTCACCGGGTAGAGATACGAATCAGTCATGTTTAAAATGGTGGCCATCATCGCGAGGGTCACGAGACATCAGCCGATTGACGGACATGAACAGCGATTTCTCTTTTTCATCACATCGTGAGAACCGGTTTTATCAGGGGATGGCTGCGACCTTTGTCGCCAACGCTCTCCAGGCCGTCAATTTTCTTGGTGATCGATTCCTGAGGCAATCGCCCCATTCGTTGTCGGCCATCGAGGACCTTTACCGGCACTCGATGGACAGCGCCTTTTCGGTGACCGAAGCCTTCCTCGTCACCGGCGCACCGCACGCCTCCGCCTATTATCCGCGCGACTTCGCCTGGTTCTATCCCGATGTGCTCGATCCTGAAACCATCATGGATGCGCAGGACGCAGTGCGCCGGGCCCGCCTTCTCGAAAAGAGCGTTCGTCTGTTGCTGGAGGCGGTCCGCGCCGACGTCGTCACGACGACCATCGTTCCGGCGGGACGCGGCCGGTATCTCGGCGTGAATTATTTCTCGCGGCCCTCGGACACGCTGCTCGGCATTATCGCCGGCCTCCAGCAGATGCTCTCTGCCGAGGAGAGGGCGTCGTCCTATCTGGCGATGTCGCAATGCGCGCATGCCGGCCGTCTGTTGCTGGCCGAGTACGGCGCCGACCTCAAGCGTGCGATCCTGAAGCTTGCAAGCGAGCTGGAGTCGTTCGAGGCTGACGGCACCAGATATTTGCTGTGCGACGCCAGCGGACCGCGCTCCGCGGCAACGGATACCCGTGCCGAACGCAGGCGTTTCGTCACCAATGCCTGCGTCTACACGACGTTCTTGTGGGGCGTGCAGCTCGGGATCGTCGGCGAGAACGAGCTGAAGCGGCTGCTCGGACGCGACCTCGCGCAGTACAAGAGGGACCTGCTCCGCCTGTTTGGCAAGGACGGCTATATCAGGCATTCCCTGGATAGTCCGGCGGGCGCGCCGGTGTCGTTGGTCGCGCTCGATTTCGTCAGCGTGCACCGCGGTTTCTGGAATATGAGCGATGCCAGCGAGCGCGCGCTGTTTGCTGCGACGGCCGACCTGATCATCGCCGAGCCGCGCTTCCGCATCCCCAGCACATTCCACTTCCTGGTGTCGGCGGATAATCCTCGCAACAAGATGATCCACAAGATCGCGGCGCCGGCCTATCAGGGGCGTTCGTCGTGGCCGACGTTCAATGTCGAATTCGCCGATCGCATGCTGGACTTCGATGAGGCCTCGGGGAGCGATACCTACCGGGCCTGCGCGCAAGGGATATTGAAGGACATTCGCACGGCGACCGAAGTCCACGGCGGCTATCAGGAGCTGATCTCGGAGCAGGGCCTGAAATATCGCACCTGGGCCTACAAGGGCGCGGTGGCCCACTCCTGGTTTCCGCGCTTCCTGTCGGTCTGGAGGAGGGCGTATGGAACGCCGCTCCTCCGCTGGAATGATTGATCGGCGGAACTATCCCGCCGTCACGTCCACCAGCTCGCCGCCTTCGAGCACCTTGGCAGCCTTGGCACGGTCGAGATCGCCTTCCCACGCGGCGACGACGACCGTCGCCACGCAGTTGCCGACGAGGTTGCCGAGTGCGCGGGCCATGCCGATGAACCAGTCGACCGACAGCACCAGCACCAGGCCGATCGCGGGGATGCTCGGCACCGCGTTCAGCGTCGCGGCCAGGATCACGATCGCCGAGCCCGGCACGCCGTGCGCTCCCTTTGAGGTGATCAGCGAGACGCCGAGCACCAGCAGGAGATCGCCGAACGATAGCGGCGTATTGGTCGCCTGGGCGATGAAGACGACGGCCAGCGTCAGGTAGATCGAGAAGGCATCGAGATTGAAGGAATAGCCGGTCGGGATGACGAGGCCGACCACGGAATCCTTCACGCCCATCCGCTCCAGCTTCTTCATGATCTGCGGCAGCACTGCGTCCGAGGACGCCGTCGCGAGCACGATGGTGAGCTCCTCGCGCAGGTAGGCGAGGAATTTGAGGATGTTGATGCCCGCGAGCGCCATGACGCCGCCGAGCACGCCCAGCACGAAGATGCCGACCGAGACGTAGAACAGCATCACCAGCGACACGAGCTGCTTCAAGGAGCCCACGCCGTATTTGCCGACGGTGTAGGCGACCGCGCCGAGTACGCCGAGCGGTGCGACACGGACGATCAGCCCCATGATGCGGAACAGCACTGTGGAGGCCGCGTCGATGATGGAGGTGACGAGCGCGCCCTTCTCGCCGCCGACCAGAGCGAGGCCGACGCCGAACAGCACGGCGAAGAACAGCACCTGGAGCACGTCGTTGCGCGACAGCGCATCGAAGGAGGTTGTCGGGATCACGTTCATCAGGAAGGCGCCAATGCCGCCGCCGGACAGCTTGTGGGCGTTGTCGGCGTAGGTGTTGAGCGCCTTGGCATCCAGCGTCGAGGGATCGATGTTCATGCCGTGGCCGGGGCCGAAGAGATAAGCGAGAAGGAGGCCGACCACGAGGGCCACCGTCGTCATGACCTCGAAATAGACCAGCGCCTTGACGCCGACCCGGCCGACCTTCTTGAGGTCGCCGGCACCGGCAATGCCGTGGACGACGACGCAGAACACGATCGGCGCCACGATCATCGAGATCAGCTTCAGGAAGGCGTCGCTGAGAATCTTGAGCCCGATCGCGAAATCCGGGACGGCCATCCCCAGGATGACGCCAAGTACCAGCGCGGCCAGGACCTGGACGAACAGTGAGGTGTAAAGCGGCTTCGGCTCGACGGCGGGTGCCGCGGCGATTGTCGACATGAGAACTCCCCTTTGACGCGTCTTGGACGTCAAAAAGGAGCAACAACCGTGCCAGAATGTCGCGGTTACGCCCGAGGAACCGGGGCTATTCCGCCGCCTTGGCAGTCCTACCAAACATCCGCGTCGGGGCCGGGAAGCCGCACGAGGTGCCGTCGGTGACCTTCACCTGATCTTCCCACGGCAATCGGAAGGTGCCCGCGACCATGTCCTGCATGAACGTGTAGGGGCAGTCCATCGCGCCGCCCCTCACCGCGACATAGCCGCGGTGCCAGAGCTGGTAGATGTTGTTCTCGACGCCCCAATTGATGCGGGCCTCGCGCACGAGGTCCGGACGAACCTCGGCGGTGATGATCTCGTCGGCGCGGCCGGTGGTGCCGTGCGCCAGCACGGTGCCGTCGAAATTGACGATCATGCCTTCGCCCATGGAATCGAACGAGCCGTCCGAGCCGCACATGCAGACGTTCGCCGTGACCATCAGGTTCTGGAACGAATTGGCCTGATTGGTGAAGCGCCAGGCGTCGCGGATAGGCGCGGTGTAGCCGGCAGTGCGGATCATGATCTCGGCGCCCTTATAGGCGCATTCCCGCGCCATCTCCGGGAACATGCCGTCATGGCAGATGATCAGGGCGATCTTCGCGCCCTTCGGTCCCTCGATCACGGGAATGCCGATATCGCCGGGCTCCCACGGTTCGACCGGAATCCAGGGATGAAGTTTTCGGTAGTAGAGCTTGATCTCGCCGTGATCGTCGATGATCAGGCCGGAATTGTAGGGATTGCCGTGCGGGTTGAACTCCATGATGGAGAAGCAGCCCCAGATCTTGTTGTCGACGCAGGCCTTCTTGAAGGCGGCGACCTCCGGTCCGTCAAGCCGGCACATGATCTCGGGATTGGTGTCCATCGAGAGGCCGTGCAGCGAGTATTCGGGGAACACCACCAGATCCATGGTGGAGAGATTGCGGCGCGCCTTGCCGACCATCCAGACGATGCGCTCGGCCTGCTTGGCCAGATCGGCGGGGGTCACGACGTTAGGCAGTTGCAGCTGCACAAGTCCGACAACCACGCCGTTGGGAGATTTGTTCAGCCCGCCGAGCCCGTTCATGATCAGCTCCCTTGCCGTCCGCGCGGCGCCGTTGCGCGCAGTTCTCGGCAGAGCAAATCCGATTTTGGCGACGCGCAAAAGTCCATATTTCAGGCGGCGGGCGATCGATGAGCTCGCGTGGGGCGCCGGCCCCCACGCGCGGGGCCGACGCCCATTGTTGCGGCGCGGCCTGCCTCAACTCTCGGCTTGACCCTCCAATTTGTCTGATGTCAGACTTATGACATGAGTACAGCAAAGCGACATATCGCCAGTCTTCGCGACGAATATGCCGAGATGACGCGGCAGCGCATCGTCGCCGCTTTTGTCCAGACGCTGGAGGACGAGGCGGCCGACGACGTTTCCATGGCCGCGGTGGCCAAGCGCGCCAAGGTGGCCGAGCGAACCATCTATCGCCACTTCAAGACCCGCGCGGAGTTGTTCGTTGCGGCCGGCGAGTGGATCGAGGACAACGTCTTCAGCTATATTCCCTTCACCTCGCCCGACGAACTGCCGGATATTTTCCGCAAGCTGTGCAAGCGGTTCGACCGTCATCCGCATCTGGCGCGTGCCATTGCGATGACGCGGGCGGGCCGGACGGTGCGCGCCGGCTTCCGGCGGCACCTGATCGACGAGCATCGCAAGGCAATGGCGCCGCTGGTACGGCATCTTCCCGCCAAGGAAGTCCGCCAGGCGGAGGCGCTCGCGTCCTATCTCAACAACGTGCTGGCCTGGAATGCGATGCGCGAGGACTTTGACATGTCCAGCGCCGAGATCGCCGACGCGATCGAATGGGCGCTCACGACGCTTTTGAAGGATGTCCGTCGGCGCGATGCCGCTGGGGCGCGCGCCGGCAAGACCGGAAAATCGCCGCGCAAGCGAAGCACGGCGCGCGAAAGCGCTGGCGTAGAGCGAGGCAAGCCATGAACGCGATCCCCGATGATCTCCTGATCAACGCGCCCGACGAGGTTCGCATCCGCCAGGACCTGGTGCTGACGGCGCTCGGCCGCCGCCCGGCCGATCGCTCCTTGCGGGTCGGCAAATTACTCGACGTGCACAGCCGCACCTGGAATGAGGATCAGGAGATCGTCTTCAAGGGCCGCCGCATCGCCTGGGTTGGACCGGCCGGCAGCTATCCCGGCGACGCGCGCGTGCGCGTGCATCGGCCGGATCTTGCGGCTGTCCCAGGCTTCGGCGAAGTGCACAAGCATATTGAAAGCTCGCATCTGACGCCTGAATGGGAGGCGGCGCTGGTGCTGCCGCATGGCAATACCTGGACCTGCGAGGCGAGCCACGAATTCTCGAATGTCAACGGCGCGCGCAATCTCGAATTCTGGTTCGAGGCACGCCGCCGCGGCTCGCCGCTAAAAATCTTTCCGCAGCCGGGCTCGGCGGTGCCGCCGACGGCTTACGAATGGGGTGGCGGTTGGTACGGCCACGACGAGCAGGCGCGCTTCATGGGCGAGAGCCTGATGGTCACCGGGCTCGACGAAGTCATGGACTGGCCGGCGGTTTGGAATCCAGACAATCCCTCCTACAAGCGGCTCTGGGGCATGATCGAGGCGACGTTCGCGGCGCGGGGAGTTGTCGAAGGCCATGCTTCCGGCCTGCGTGATCTGCCCTCCATCAACGCGTTTGCCGCGGCCGGGCTCGCGTCCGACCACGAAGTGCAGACGCCGGAGGAGACCTGGGACAAGCTCACGCGCGGCCTGTTCGTCGAGTTGCGCGTTTATGCCATGGACGAGATCGTCAGATGGCTCCTCGCGAAGGGCCTTCAGGACTGGTCGCAGATCGCGTTCACCACGGATGACCGCAGCGCCAGCCACACGCTCGAGCTCGGCGCCAGCGATCACAATGCGCGGGTCGCGATCGAGGCCGGCCTTGCACCTGAAATCGCAATCCAGTGTCTCACCATCAATCCGGCGCGGCACATGCGCCTTACGCCGTTCGTCGGCAGCCTGGCTCCTGGGCGTTTCGGCGACGTGGTGCTGCTCTCGGATGTTGCCAAGCTCACGATTGCCGAAGTGTGGGCCGATGGCGCGCAGGTTTCCGACGGCAAGCGCTATCTCGGCAAGGTGCCTGACATCCAGTGGCCGGATTGGGCAACGAAGACTGTCAACATCAAGCGCACGGTCAAGTCTCAGGATTTCGAGCTGCGAGCCGAACCCGGCCGAAGCACGATGAAGGCGGCCGTGATCCGCCCCTTCCATTGGCATCCCGAGTTCTACACGCTCGAGCTGCCGGTGCGTGACGGTGCCGTGCAGCGCGACGAGAGCGAGGCCATCACCAAATTTGCCATCGTCGATCGCTTTTCCGGCGACGGGCGTGTGGCCAAGATGTTTTGGCGCGGCTGCGGACCGCGCACGCCGGAGACGGCAGTTGCCTGCTCGGTGGCGCACGACAAGCACAATATCTGGGTGGTCGGCTCGTCCGACGCGGCGATGGCAAAGGCAGTCAACGCGCTGATCGAGCTTCAGGGCGGATGGGCGCTGGTGCGCGAGGGTGAGCTCGTTGCCACCGTACGCTTCGAGGTCGGTGGGCTGATGAGCTGTCGTTCCGCGCAAGCGCTCGATGCCGAGATGCAGGCGCTCTATGCGGAAGGCCGCAAGGTCGACTGGATGTACGAGCCGACGTTCCGTCCGCGCTGGTATTCGGGATTCCCAGAGCGGCTCATGTTTGCAACGCTGACCTGTGCGCCCTGGAGCTGGGTGCTGGTGGCGCCGTGCGAGCAGGCGCCGCTCGGCTTCATCAACGTGCAGACCGGCGAAGCGCATCCGGTGGTCTGGTAGGGGAAGACTGCGATGAACGAGATGACGAAGCCGCAAGCCGCTCCCGCCGAGCCGGCACCGCGTGCAGCCTCCGGGCTGCTCGATCGCACCTTTGGCCTCACCGAACGTGGCACGAGCATTGGCCGAGAGGTGATGGCCGGAGCAACGACGTTCGCAGCCATGGCCTATATCATCGCCGTCAACCCCGCGATCATGTCCAACGCCGGGATGGATCGCGCCGATCTCGTCAGCGCCACGGCGCTCGCCGCGATCTTCGGCTCCGTCATGATGGGGCTGTGGGCCAACCTGCCGCTCGCGGTTGCGCCCGCAATGGGATCGAACGTCATCTTCACCTATGTCATCGTCAAGCAGATGGGCATGCCCTGGCAGGGCGCGCTCGCGATGGTCGCTTTCACCGGCGTTCTGTTCCTGATCCTCAGCCTGTCGAAGCTGCGCGAGAAAGTCGCGAAGGACGTGCCGGAAGCGCTGAAGATCGGCATCCAGGCGGCGGTCGGTACCCTCATCGTCTTCATTGCGCTGCGGGGCGCCGGGTTCGTCGTCCAGAACCCGTCGACCTACATTGCCATGGGATCCCTGCGCAGCCCGCCGGTGCTGCTGACGTTGTTCGGCCTCCTGCTCACGCCGGTCCTGGTGGCGCGCCGGGTGCCGGCGGCGCTGATCCTGTCGATCGCAGTGCTGACCCTGATCGGCTTCTTCGTTCCGGGTGCCAACGGCAAGATGGTGACCTCGGTGCCATCAGCCATCATGGCGTGGCCGCGCTGGCCGACCAGCACCTTCATGGCGCTCGACATCGGCTATCTCTTCAGCCACTTCGTCGTGGCGCTGCCGCTGCTGTTCTATTTCCTGTGCGCCGAATTCTTTTCGACGCTGGGCACGCTGATCGGCGTGACGGGGGCTGCCAACTTACGCAAGCCCGATGGCTCGATCCCGAACGCCACTGCAGCATTTGCGACCGATGCGACGGCTTCGGTGGTGGGACCGCTGCTCGGGACGTCCGTCGTCACGGCCTACATCGAATCGATCACGGGCGTGCAGGCCGGCGGCCGCACCGGCCTGACCTCGCTGACTGTCGCGGGATTCTTCTTTCTCGCATTGTTCTTCTGGCCGATCTTCGTCATCATCCCGGCGCAAGCGACCGCGCCCGCGCTGGTGCTCGTGGGCGTGCTGATGATGCAGGGGCTCGCCCGCATCGACATCACCGATCTCGTCAATGCGGTTCCGATCGTGCTGACGCTGCTCGTCACCGTGCTGACCAACAACCTTATCAACGGAATGGCCCTGGGCACGCTGAGCTACATCGCCCTGGAAGTGGCCGTCGGCCGGCGGTCGCAGATTCCGGCGATGGTGTGGGGACTTGGGGCGGTGTTCGTTGCCTACGCGATCGTGATCGCGCAGATCTTTTGACGCCTGCGTTAAGCGGCGAGGTCCAGCAATCTGCACGATCCGCGCACCAGCGCCCTGCGGCCGGCCGGTGTGATTGCCGGAACGCCGTCATTGACCACGACAAGGCCAAGCTCAACCAGGCTTCCGACGACATGGGCCTTCGCGAGGCGACCGTTCGACACCGGGTTGCGAAGCGCCTTCAGCGCTTCCCACTGGTCGGATGAAAGATCGAAGTCGAAATCGTTGCTCATGTTGCCTCAGGCGATCGTCCGGTTCGCGTGCCCCTGTTAGCGGCGGCGCATGAAGACCGTGCGACGACAATGAGTCGGGAATTCGGTCAGCTGTTTAGAACATCTCTTCACAAATTGCCTCACTTCGTTGCGGCCACAGGAGTTAAGATCGTTTGCGCGCGAATATCGTCCCGACGATCACTAATTGATGATCCGCATTTGATGCTGCGCTGCGAATTGTCGCGGTGCACGGGAAGTATCGCTGTCCCATTCTGCGTCGCGATATGCACAGAAATCATGAGGCGGGGGCTCGGGACTCTGTTACGTTGATTCGCGGGGAATGGCTTCACACGGCAGGAGTGGAGTGCATGAACAGGCTGGTCGAAATTCGCAGTCAGGAATCCCTGTGCCGTGAGCGCGCTGCGTTGGATTCGGAGCGCCGGGTGTTCTGGCTCGCGCAGGCCCAGGAGTGGGAGCAGCGCGCGCTCGACGAAATCGCGTATCACTTTCGGGAGTGCAATCTCATCCAGGCGGAGTTGACCGCCGCCTGACGCGAGAGGTCGTCGTCGCCGCCTACTGATAAGTCGCCACGATGTCGGACACCGCGCGCTCGAGCTGCTGCGCGGTGGCGCATTGGCGCACGACGCTGCAAAAGGTCGCATAGCGCGGCATCTCGGAATCGCCAAAGCCCCAGGCGAGCCGCCCCTCGGGATTGAGCCAGACCAGCCGCTTCGAGCGCTCGGAGATGCGGCGCAGGATATCGGCGCGCGGGTCGAGGTTGTTGCTGCGGGCATCGCCGAGCACGATCACCGTGGTTTGTGGTGTCAGCGTGCTCATGAACTCCTTCTCGAAATCGACCAGCGAGGACCCGTAGTCCGACGAGCCGAAACCGACCTTGGACATGATCTCGGCCATCGCCTCTTCCGGCGACTTTGATTCCAGGATCTGGCTGACCTCGATCAAATGCGAGGAGAAGGCGAAGGAGCGGACGTCGTCGACGACCTCGTGCAGGGAGTGGATCAGCAGCAGGAAGAAATCGGACACCTGCGCAACCGAGCCCGAGACGTCGCAGAGCGCCACGATCTTCGGCCGGTCGCGGTGCTTGCGCTTCCACGCGGTCAGGAAGGGCACGCCGCCCCAGGCCGCGTTCCGGCGCAGCGTGCGGCGGACGTCGAGATGGCCGCGGCGCTGGCGCTTGCGCGGCTTGGAATAGCGCTCCCGCAGCCGGCGCGCGATCTGACGGATGAGGGCACGCATCTCGGCAACCTGACGCCGCTCGATGCGCGCGAGCGGCGCGTTGCGCAGGATCTCGTTGCGGAGGTTTTCGGCTTCCTCGCGGGCATAGAGTGCAAGCCCCTGCGAGACCGTGTCGCGCACCGCCTCGCGCAAGGCGTCGAGCGCGGCGCGGAGACGCTCGGCGAGCGACGGATTGGTCGCGGTGAGCTCGTCGAGATCGTCGCGCAGGCGCTGGAGACCCATGGCATCAAGGATGCGGCTGGAGAAGATGCCGCGCTGGGTGGAGTAGCGGATGTCCGACAGGGACGCGGCGCCGGCGGCACTGGCGATCGCGGCCGCGATGGCATTGCGATCCTGCGACAGCAGCATCTGTGCGAGCGGGCCCAGTTCCTGCTGCGGTGAACCGCCGCCAGCATCACTGGCCGCGCCGGAGGAGGGCGCTTGATCTGCGTCCTGTGCGGTGTCCTGGTCGGCGCCCTCGGGCTGCTCCTGTCGCGGTTCGGGCTGGCTGAAGAACAGATCGAAGCAGTCGCGGAGCGCGAGCTTCTCGTCCTGGGATTTGGCGAGCGTCAGCAGCAGCGCGTCGCGCAGGATGGTCCGGTCGGAAAAGCCGACCTGCGACACCGCGCGCATCGCATCGATGCTCTCGGCTGGCGAGACGTGGACGCCCACGCCCCGCGCCGCCCGAAAGAAACGATGGAGGTTCTCGCGCATCGGCGTCAACCGAAGACGTTGGATCGGGCTGCCTTGGCAATGAAGGTCGTCACTTGCGGCGCCGCCGCCTCGATATCGGCCTCGTATTTCAGGAGCACGTTGAGCGTGTCCTTGACGATGTCGGTGTCGAGCTCGGTCGCCTGCAGCAGCACCAGCACGCGCGCCCAGTCGATGGTCTCGCTGACCGAGGGCAGCTTCTTCAGATCGAGCGACCGGATCTCGTGGATGAAGCCGACCATCTGCCGGCGCAAGGTCTGCGAGATGCCGGGCACACGGCTCTCGACGATGCGCTCCTCCAGCCGCTGCTCGGGGAAGCCGATATGCAGATGCAGGCAGCGTCGCTTCAGGGCGTCGCCGAGATCGCGCTCGCTGTTGGAGGTGAGGATCACCGTTGGCGGCGTGATCGCCGAGACGGTGCCGAGTTCGGGGATCGTGACCTGGAAGTCGGACAGGATTTCCAGCAGCAGCGACTCGAATTCAGCGTCCGACTTGTCGATCTCGTCGATCAGCAGCACGCAGCCGCCCAGCTGTTCCAGCGCCTGGAGCAGCGGGCGCGGCTCGACGAACTCCTTGGAGAAGAACACGTCGCCGAAATCGTGGAGTTGATCGAGCGCGGCGTGCAGCGTTTGCGCGCCGCCGAGCACTTCGCCGAGCTTATCCTTGAGGATCTGCGTGTAGAGAAGCTGCTTGGCGTATTTCCACTCGTAGAGCGCCTTGGCCTCGTCGAGGCCTTCGTAGCACTGCAGGCGGATCATCTTCATGCCGCGCCAGGCGGCGATCGCCTTGGCGAGTTCGGTCTTGCCGACGCCCGCGGGGCCTTCCACCAGGATCGGCTTCTCGATCTGTTGCGACAAATAGACGGCGGTCGCGATCTGCCGGCTCGCGATATAACCCTGCGCGGCGAGGCCGCTCTCCACTGCCTCGATCGACGTCGAGGCCTTCTGTTCTGCCACGAAATGGCGCTCCCAAAGGTCTTGCTTGAGGCTTGTTCTGCCTGCGTTCCCGGCAAAGAACAAGCCTCGTTTGGGAGACATCAGATCCGCGTGAGCGGCGTTTTTTCCGTTCAGCGCAAATAGTTGAGCAGTTCTTCGGTCGCGCTCAGTGCCGCAGCAGCTCCGGCTTGCGGATCGTCTGCCGGACCTCGGCGCCGCAATCGGCGCATTCGTAGACGAAGTCGATCTTGGCAAGGCTCCAATGCGGCTCGACCTCGCGCACATACATCGGCAGGAACCCCATGCACGTCGGGCAAATTACAGGCGCGATTTCGATGTCCTGATGAAGCTGTACATAAGCTGGCATCCCGGCTCTCCTTCGCAGGCGACCACCAATCCCCGCGCAAAAGGTACTGCCGGTTGCCCCAAGGCCGTCATCAACTCTTTCGAACAGAGGCGGAACGGCCGGTGTTTGTCGTTCGCTGTGACATTCTTGTTACGGCTCTGTACTGTAACGGGCGGACCAAATGCCTATTTCACAGGCCGATCCGGTTCTCGGACCATCACTGCAACGATAAGGGAGCAACCCCATGACGCATGCCATTCGCTTTCACAAGACCGGCGGCCCTGAGGTCCTGGTCTGGGAAGAGGTCAGTGTCGGCAAGCCCGGACCTGGCGAGGCGCGCATTCGCCACACGGCCGTCGGCCTCAACTTCGTCGACATCTACAACCGTTCCGGTCTCTATCCTGCGCAATTGCCGAGCGGGCTCGGCAGCGAGGCGGCCGGCGTGGTTGAGGAGGTCGGTCCGGGTGTCACCGATCTGAAGCCTGGTGATCGCGTCGCTTATGGCGCCTCGCCGCTCGGTGCCTATTCGGAGGCGCGGCTGATCCCCGCCGACCGTCTCTTGAAGCTGCCGGATGGCGTCGATGACAAGACCGCGGCGGCGATGATGCTGAAGGGACTGACGACGCAGTACCTGATCCGGCAGACCTATCGGGTGAAGGCCGGTGACACGATTCTGCTCCATGCTGCGGCCGGCGGCGTCGGCCTCATTCTCAGCCAGTGGGCCAAGCATCTCGGCGCGACCGTGATCGGCACGGTCAGCAACGACGAAAAGGCGAAGCTCGCCAAGGCGCATGGCTGCGAGCATGTGATCATCTACACGCGCGAGGATTTCGTGAAGCGGGTTGACGAGATCACCGGCGGCAAGAAGGTGCCGGTGGTGTACGATTCCGTCGGCAAGGACACATTCCTGAAATCGCTGGATTGTCTCGCGCCGCTCGGCGTCGCTGCGCTGTTCGGCCAGTCCTCAGGGGCGGTCGAGCCGCTCAATCTCGGCCTGCTCGCCCAGAAGGGCTCGCTCTACGTCACCCGGCCGACGCTGTTCACCTATGCTGCCAAGCGCGAGAACCTGGTGGCGATGGCGGGCGAGCTGTTCGACGTCGTCAAGTCCGGTGCGGTGAAGATCGAGGTGCACCAGACCTATCCGCTGAAGGACGCGGCCAAGGCGCATGCCGATCTTGCCGCGCGCAAGACGACGGGATCGACCGTTCTCCTGGTGTAATATTCGTCCAGACGTGATGCAGGCCGCCGCGGCCTGCATCACGTCCGTTCGTGCTTGCGCAGGTCGCGGGCGTGGTCGAGGCGGATCGCCTGGAGGTCGACGTCCTCGGGCTCGACCCGGGGAAGGGCCGCCTCGGCCAGGATGGCCTCGGTCACGTCCTCGACTGAGTTCTCCACGATCTCGTGGATGAACGAGACGTTCCGATACTCACCCGAGGCGAGGCGGGAGATGACCTCGCGCCTGGTGATTTCAGGATCGACGACCGCCTCGCGGCCACGCCGCCCGTAGTCAATCATCACGACGAAATACTGCATCTTGCAATCCTGCCGCGCCGTGGTCGGTGCGCGGCAGAGTATTTCCGAAAAACAGAACTAAGTCAAGTTGGATTTCCAAAAATCGGAAATCCTCTGCCTACTTGCCCTTCTTGCGGGGACGCGCCGACTTGGCACGCAGTCGTTCGAGCTGGCCCTTGGGCATGGAGAGGCAGATCTCGCCGACCCAGTCGAGCTTGACGCCGACGATCGGCTTGGCGTTGAAGCTGGTGAGATTGACGACGGAGGGAGATTTGCCCCGCTCGATGGTCTTCAAATAGCGTTCGCCGGTCTTGAGCCGGACCACGGCCTCTTCGCCATAGAAGCTCGACAGCGGATGGCGCTGGTCCTTGTAGACCACGATCACGTCGCCGCTCTCGTATTTGGGCAGCATCGAATCGCCGACGATCTCGAAGGCGACGGTCTCCTCCATGATCGGGAAGGGCAGCGCGATATCGCCGAGCCCCTCCGGAGGAACCTGTTCATAATCCGGCTCGATTACGGCGCCGGCCCCGACGCGGCCCATGATCGGCGCGAGGTTGAGCTCGAGATATTCCATGATCGGAATGATTTCTGACGCCTTCACCAGGCGCTCGCCGCCGAGGATCTCCGACACCGCGCCGGGCCGCACGCCCATGGCCGCCGCCAGGCCGCCCTTGCTCTTGCCCGTCTTCTCCAGGCCCCGCTCGATCATAGCAACGTCCAACATGGTGATTCCCTCGATTGCCCATCGTGTCGTCTCTTGTAATCCGAAATTCGGAATTGATGCAATTATGAATATCAGAATTTCCGCTTGACGCCAACTTCGGAATAGCGGAATGTGTGTCCCGCCCCCGGATCGTGCGGTCGGAGGAGGCGCATCACAGGACAGCATCATGGAACCGGGCCATTGGCCGTCGGAACACTCCGACGCGCTTCGCGACTATTTTCTCAAGGGAATGTCTTATGCGGAGATCGGAAGGCAGATTAATGCAAGATTCGGAACGGCTTACACGCGCAACGCGGTGATCGGCCGCGCCAAGCGGCTCGGACTCGTCGTGCCGGAATGGATGACGAGCCCCTCGATCGTCCCGCCTTTGCCGGGCGAGGCTCTGGTTTCGCCACGCCGCTCGGCACTGCCGAACCTGAACCTGCCGCCGAAGTCCGCAATGAAGCCCGCCGCACGGGTCAAGTTACGCTGCGTCGGCGTCCAGCCGCGCCTGATCGAGCTGGTCGAGCTCGAGGCGGCCGACTGCCGCTATCCCTACGGCGGCGACAAGGACGGGGAGGAAATCACCTTCTGCGGCCATCCGCGCCAACCGGGCTCTAGCTATTGCGCACCGCATACGCGCCTGACGCGCCGTTCCGGAGCTGCGTCAGCTCGCATCGCAACTCCGGTCGCGCTGAGGCTGGTCTCCCGCGCCTGAAGCCGCACCGTCCATTCAATCGTCAGTCTTGCAAGGAGCATCCGAGTGGCACGTCCCCGACGCAACAAGTCCTACAAATTGACGCAGATCTACGACCGGCGGTCCCGGGAGGTGCCGTTCAATGCCGAGGTGGCGGAGGTGGAGGTCGACAATCCGCTGGCGCTCGATTCCGGCGAGAAGATTCTGGCCCTTCGGTCGATCCGCAGCGATCCGCTCGGCCGGCTGCACGCACATCACCAGATCGATGAAGCACAATACCGCGGCGGGCGCGCCTTCCAGAACGATTGGGAGCGGGCGGAGCGGGGACCTCAGGCGGTGGATACGACCCGCGAATATGTCGATGGGACCGGCACGCGCGAGCCGGTCACGGAGAGCCAGCGCCAGGCGGTGCTGCGACTGAATCGGGTCGAGCGGGAACTCGGCACCGACGGCGCCGCGCTCGTGCACGATGCGCTGGTGCTGGGTTTGACCATGGACCAAATCGGGCAGCGTCGTGCCGTTCGTACCCTGCGCTGGAAGGATTATTTCGGGCGGCGCTTTCGCGAATGCCTGGACCGGCTGGCGCTGATCTACGGCTTTGCGACAGAGACGGGGACAGAGCGTGGGGGCTGGCGCAGGTGACTACGGCGCGCCGGCGGTCCGACCGCCGGGGCGCCGTTCTGCTCCTTACGGATGAGGTACGATCTGGTAAGGCGTGGTGTAGGGCTCGACCCGCAGCGAGGCGTTGGCCAAAAGCCCGATTTTGGCGGTCGGCGCCTGCTGCAATTCGCCATTCGGGCCGCGATGCACGTTGTATTGCCAGACGGTGAGGTCGCCCTTCTGTGCGAGCGCATGTGCAACGGCGCTCGCGTCATTGCCGCCGAGTGCCTGCAGCTCCTCCGCCGACAATCCGACGACGATTTCGTCCTTGATGGTGACGATCTTGAACAGGTTCATCTTGGTCTCCCGCGCCCATGCGCCTTGTATCGAGAAGGTGAGAAGCGCGACCGCGGCGCCCTTGATGAGATCGCAGCGAGAAAGCATGCCGTCGTCCTTGTGCTGAGGCGCGCCCGAATCGATCAGTTCATTAGCCATGGCGCCCGTGATCTGCGTGGCCGTTTCGCAAACGCTTGGTCGTTCGATCCTAGACAACGGTTCACGGGCGGAAATATCCCGGCAGCGATGAACCTCGATGCGAAGATGCGAGTCCAAGCCGAAGGCTCGAGGGGATACGTTCTATGAAATTCGCCGGAACCGTTTACCTTCTCGTCTGTGTCGGCGCCACGGGCACTGCTGCGGCCGCAGATCCCTTCTACGTCGGCACCTGGACATTCACGGCCGCCGTGGTCGCGCCGTGGGCCGATTCGCAGCGCAAGCCTGACGGCACCGAGCGGGAGCGGCTGTTGGGCAAGGCGGTCGTCCTGAAGGCGAAAGAGATCTCGGGGCCGCGCCCCTTTGCCTGTGCCAAGCCGCGGTACAAGGTCACCGATTATGGCCCCGACATGATCTTCCAGGGCGCATTCGACGAGATGCAGCGTGTCGACAAGATGGCCGATCCGAAGGCGCTTGCTGCCTCCCTCGGCTTTGCCGGCGCGTCAATCAAGACTTTGGAAACCGGCTGTGAGATCGACGTTCATTTCGTCGACGATACAACCGCCGAGGTGGGACTCAACAATTACGTGTATACGCTGAAGAAGCGCTAGGCGCCTTCACCAATGCCCATTCACACCTGAAACACGGCGAAACGCAGTGCGGTTGACAGCAATCGGTGCTGCGCGCGTGATTTAATGCAGCTTCTTGACGCAGGTGGGTGACGACGGCCCATATTCCTGTTATCCGGAATTGCGGTGGAGCGATGCAGGCGAAGCATTGCCACGCCGGTGGTTGGGCTTGCCGGATGGGTTGTTCCTTGGCATAATTGCAACCTCCTCGGTTGAGCCCGGATGCGTCGTTGAGGGTGCTAACCTGCCGGGCCCTCCGGCCGAGAGTTCGAACTGGCCACGGTGTCTGGTTGTGGTGTTCGGCCCTCGCGTGGAGCCCGATGTCAGTTCAGGATGGCCGATGCTTGTCATAGGTGCGAGATGAAGAACCTCAACTTCGCGGCTGAACTGCACCTCAAGCTCGGCGCGCCTGCGACCGGCACGGTCGAAAGCCTGCGCCTGCTCCGCGCTTTCCTGAAGCTTGCGCCTCGACAGCGTTTCGAGGTGATCAAACTCGTCGAAGACCTCGCCACCGAAGAAGCCCTTCCCGAACACCCCTTGTCCTGAGCCGGACCGCGCGTCTCACGCCTTTTTCCCTCCGTTTCCTGCCCAAGCCGCCTCCCGGGGGGTGTTTGCCCCGGCGTTCGCTGCTGGAAGCCGGTCCGGCAAGTGTGATATTCAGTCAGAAAAAGGGAGGAGTGCGACCATGATCGAACCGAAGCTCGAAGTTCCGGCCGAACTGCGCGACCTGGCCGAGAAGACAATTGACCAGGCAGAAAAAGCGTTCGGCATGTTTTTCGAAGCCGCCACGAAATCGATGACGTCCGTTCCGGGAGCCGGGACGGAGGTGTCGAAGCAGGCGCTTGCTTTCACCGAGCAGAACATGAAGTCGGCATTCGAGCATGCACGCAAGCTCGTGCATGCCACCGACCTTCAGGAAGCGATGCGGATCCAGTCCGATTTCCTGCGCAGCCAGTTCACCAGCGCCGGAGATCACATGCGCCAGATGACCGGCAGTCTCATGCAGTCAGGCAAGGGCAAATCCTGATTCCTCGACTGTGTGCCGGCTGCCTACAAATTGATCTTGCGCGGCATGAAGATCCGCATTTCGCTGCTGGCGCAGGTCCATGATGGGCCACCGAATGAGGTCTCATTCGCCGTCCATCATCCTTTCTGCTGATCCCTGTCGGTCCTCCGGCAGGGATTTGCATTTGTGGCAGGTATCGCGATCGTCCCGCCTCTAAGGACGCAGTGATCCGATGTAGGCCGCGATGTCGCCAGCTTCGCTCCGACTCAGGGGAAAGTTCGGCATCTTCGGATGCGGGTCGAGCAGGAAGAACGCGAGCTTCTCCGAACTGAACTCCGGTCGCCGCGCAACGGATGCAAAGGAGGGGACGTCGGCGCTGGCTTGCGCCTGGCCACTGGCCACGACGTGGCAGCTTGCACACCAGCGCTTGGCGAGGTCGGCACCGTGACCGGCGTCGGCGGCCAGAGCAGAGGACGAGCCCAAGCTCGACGTCACGACGAGCAGCAGGCAAATTCGTCTCAAATGCTGGTGCATGGGGCAACCTTCACGCGTTCGCCTGCGGCCGTGCTCATCCGCAACAGGATCCCGGAAATTGCGAGAGATCGATGCGGGCGATGATCGACCGCAGCAGCCTGCGGGTCGCACGATAGAGATGCCGCACGAATGACGGCGTTCTCGTTGCGGGCAGGCCGAGGCCCTTCGTACCAAGACTTTCGGTATAGTGCGACACGTGCCTCTCCGATGCTGCATGGCCTTTCTAGCCTGCAGGCCCGGAGCTGCCTTGATCTGCCGCAAAGGCGCTTCCGGCTAATAGTCGCCGGGGTTCATGATCATCGGACTTTTGGTATCAGCCGGAGCGAGTGCGCTGCTTGCGCTGTCACGCAGGAAGCGGTCGAGCGTCGCCTGGATCTTCTCCTTGACCGCATCGGGACCGCGATCGCTCATTTCGTTATGCTGCGCACCGGTGTGGACGATGTCGATGCCGCGCGCCTTGGCCTCTTCCGGGGTCGGCAGCACGCCCGAGTCGGTGAGGAAATGCGGATCCTTCGAGCGGAACGTGAGGATCTTCATGTTGTCGCTGAGGACGAAAGGCACCCGCAGATTGTCGAGGGTGATGACTTTCGACACCAGCTCCGGGTGCTGATGGGCGACATACATCGAGACGTCGCCGCCGTTGGAATGGCCGACGAGGGTGATGTGGTCGTAGTCGACGTTCTCTTGCCGCCGCTTCAATTCGCCCAGGGTGAAAAGGATGTTGGCCTCGCAGCGGATGTAGACTTCACGCCGGCCGACATATTGCTGACCGACATGGGTCATCAGCGGCGGGTCGCTCGGCAGGTCCTGCTGGACGCTGGCAACGAGATAGCCACGCGCGGCGAGCGCGTTGGCGAGGAAGGAATATTCGGTGGCCTTGACGGTATTGCCGTTGCTGATGATGGCAAGCGGCAGCTTCCAGAGACCGAGATTGGCCTTGGTCTCGTAGTCGCGTCGCACCGCGATCTCGACCGAGATCGGCCGCTGGCGCGAGGCGTCGAACAGGGTCAAAGCCTCGTGGCGAATCGCGAACCGGCTGACGATGAAATATTCGCCGACCCCGAGCAGGCAAAAAAACGCCAGGATTGCAAACACCCTCTTCATAATTCCGTCCCAATCACTTTCGACTGAAAATGGTCATTGGAGCCCCCCGGATCGAGCGATCGTGAGCAGGCTACGGGATTAAATTCAGGCAAGCCTGTGCGCAAGACCGCAAATCGGTGATGTGCCGGGTCAGCTCCACGAAGGAAACGAGCTACAGGCAGCCGCCCCGGCCGCGCTCGGGGCACAGCCGAAAAGCGCTCGACAGCGTGAACAGGAAGCGCGGGCTGCGGCGTTCATTGTCCGGCGCCCGGTAGCTCAACGGGACTGCCACGCCGAGATCGGCCTGGAGGTCGTCCCACAGGAAGAAGCGCACACCGGCTCCGGCTGACGTCAGCGACAGGCCGTCGCTCAGCCTGTAACCGTCGTTCCAGACTGCGCCGGCGTCGCCGAAGGCGTAGAGCTGATAGCCGCTCCAGTAGCGGAAATTGAGCTTCTGGTCGAATCGCAGCTCGAGCGAGCCGGCAAGACCGTTGTCGCCGCTGATCTCGGCTGCGCCATAGCCCCGGCCGAAGGCGGCGCCGCCGAGGTAGAATTGCTGCGAGGTGAACAGCGGCCGCGATGCCGTCTGGCTCGCCGCGGAAAGCTTGAGCGACCAGGCGTCGTTGAGCACCTGATAGCGCGTGAACCAGAGGTTCAGCACCGAAAAGTTCGACGCGGCGCCGTCGCGCGATAGCAGATCGTCGTCGAAATGTGAGGCGCCGAAGACGTCGAGGCCCTGGCGGTAGGTCAGCGTCGCGAAGTTGGTGCCGCCGAAGCGATCCTGGAGGCGGTAGTCGGCGGTCAGGCTCGCGGTCCTGATGTGGTCGTTGTACCAGGGGCCGTACAGGTCATGCTCCGACACGTTGCTGAAGGTCCCGGCCAGCGTCAGCGTCAGCGCCGAGGATTGCGACATGAAGGGCACCGTGCTTGCCCGCACCTCGAAAGCCTCGGTCGTGGTGATGTCGCTGTCGAGGCGGCGGGCGTCGCCCGGCCGGACCGCGCTGTAGAGCACGGACGCGCCGAGCCGCACACCGTCGACGCCGACGGGCGCGTCATAGGACAGCCGGGCAAAGCCGAGCTCGCGCGGGTCGTTGGCAATGGTCGACAGGTTGACCGCCAGCGTATCGCCGGGCGTGAGGTAGGAGTTGAACGCGCCCGTCGCGTAGGTCTGCCATGGACCGACCGAGGACGAGCCGAGATTGTCCAGGCCAAACGACGAGAAGACGTGCCATGTCTTCAAATAAACGATGAGGCGGAAACGGCCGGTCGTACCGCCGATCTCCTCCAGCGCGGTATCGGTGATCCGGACGCCGGGCCTGCCGTTGATGAGGAAGAGCTGGCGTTCGACCGTTGCCAGCCGCGACGGCTGCTCGGCGAGAACCGGCCCAAGCATCGGCCTCACGCCGAACTGCTCGGCGCCGTCGCCTTTCAGCTCGGCCTGCACGATGGCGCCTTCGATCACCTGGATCCGGACGCGGCCATCGACAATGTCTTGCGGCGGCACGATGGCCCGGCTCAGATGGAAACCATCGGCGCGGTAGAGGTCGCTGA
Organism: Bradyrhizobium huanghuaihaiense; assembly: GCF_025200885.1. Classification (NCBI taxonomy): domain Bacteria; kingdom Pseudomonadati; phylum Pseudomonadota; class Alphaproteobacteria; order Hyphomicrobiales; family Nitrobacteraceae; genus Bradyrhizobium; species Bradyrhizobium huanghuaihaiense. Next base: position 3,077,685 of record NZ_CP104172.1, read on the forward strand.
TCGCGCCGGCGATCGCGGCGAGGTCCGCCTGCGAGACCTTCTTGCCGAGATAGGGGTGATAGACCGCGGCGATACGATCGCGAGGGATGGCATGAGCACCGATGACGCTGATGTCGCGCAGGACAAATTGGGGCTTGGTGTCGCCGCCGGTGTTGGTTTGGCCGACGGTCGGGAGCTTGACCAGGGGACGGTTCAGCGTTTCCCGCTCGGTTTGGTTTTCAAAGTATTTCTCGGGCTGGCGCGGATCAAAGCCCGGCTGGTTCGCCTGTTGTGCGAAGGCTTGCGGAACTCCCGCAAAAATCGGTACCAGCAGCGCCAATGCGGTAGCGAAATGCCGCTTCTCAACGCGCGCAGCAAACCTGTCTCCGTAGTTTGACGGAGCGATTGCCGCGGCGCGGTAAGGGATCGTTAGCTGCATGATTTTTCATAGGTTTTTATGGTCAATGAATGGTTAATGCGGCAGTTCCACTGACCTCTTCCTGCTAATCCTCTCTTGAGTCATTTCGGATACGCCTCAGGTCCGGCTGTCACGGGGACTGAGGATCGTCATGCTCGGCAGAATTGGAATGCGGTGCGCCTTCGTGGCGGCGCTGACCCTGGGAACGGCTTCCGGTGCGTTCGCCGCGGATGATGGCGTCTGGTCGGTCAGCAAGGCCACCGGTGAGGTCTGGGTTGCGACCGATGGTGCGCAACAGGTCTCGCTGAACCAGGAAGCGACCCTCAAGCCCGGCAACACCATCCGCACCGGACGCAACGGCCGGGTGCTGCTTGTCCGCGGTGAAGAGACGATTCTGATCTCGCCCAATTCCGTTGTGGGCTTACCTGCCGAGAAGAAGGACGGGCTTTCGACCACCATCATCCAGCAGGCGGGTTCGATCCTGCTCGAAGTCGAGAAGCGCAACGTCAAGCATTTCGAGGTCGAGACGCCTTATCTCGCCGCAGTCGTCAAGGGAACGCAGTTCAGCGTCACGGTGGGTGCGGGCAGTACCAGGGTCGGCGTGCTCCGCGGCCAGGTCGAGGTCTCCGACTTCAAGACCGGACAGATCGCACAAGTCATGCCGGGACAAGCGGCTACCGCCTTTGAGCATGGCAAGCCCGGGCTCAGCCTGGGCGGCATCGGCACCTTCAATCCGATCGAGCATGGCAAGCCGCGCGCCTCGACGATCGAGCGAATTCCAGTTCCGAAATCGGGATTGTCGGCGCCGCGCAACGCGGCGAACGGCCAGGCGATCCATGCGCTGGGTCCGATCGACAAGGGGACCAAGGCTGCGGGCGCGTCGATGCAATTGCATCAGGCGGCCGGAGGCCAGGCGCCCAGGGCCGGCGTCGTGCGGATCTCGAGCTCGCTCGGCGAGGTCAAGCTGAATGTCCACAAGGTCACGAATGGCCTCGCCCATGGAGCCGTGGCAACGGGGCGCGTGCGCAACGCACATGCCAGCACAAGTATCGGCACAGCTACGGTGTGGAGCGACAGCTCGTCGAACACCACCACCACAGCCTCCAACAGCTCCACCGTGACGGCGGCCGTCGCGAGCAGCAGCGCGTCAACGGCCAGCGCCGCGTCGACGTCGTCGAGTGCGACGACGACCGTTGTGACCGCCGCCGGGTCGAGCGGCAACGTGTCCACCGGAACTTCCGGGACCGGAAGCAGTGGGAGGGGTGTGACCGGCAACGGAAGCGGCGGCACCGGCAACAATGGCAACAGCGGTAACGGTGGCAACAACGGCCACAACGGAAATGGCAATAACGGCCACCATTACGGTTGGTACTGGGGCAGAGGCCATCACTAGGACCGTGCAGTCGGCATAGGGGGAGCACTCGGCGGCAAGTGCCGTCGGTGCAGGGGAGCAAAGTGAAACGCTATCGACCGCATATTCTCGTCGTGATCGCGCTTGCGGTCGTGCTGTCCACGGGGTGGCATGCTTCGCTTCGCAATGCGCTCACCGATCTGCGGTTCGCCTGGCAGTCGCGTGCGGCGAGCGGCAATGTCGTCGTTGTCGCCATCGACGCGCCCTCGATCGACCAGATCGGGGTGTGGCCCTGGCCGCGCCGGCTGCACGCTGAGCTGTTGCACAGGCTCGAGGCGGCGGGAGTGCAAGACGTCGCCTTCGACGTTGACTTCAGCACGCCATCGGATCCGGTCTCCGACGAGGCCTTCGTCAAGGCGCTTCGGGACGTCGGCGGTTCGACGATCCTGCCGTCCTTCAGGCAACCGACGGCCCATGGTGGCGCGGTTCACCTCAATCGCCCCCTCAAGCCGTTCAGCAACCAGTCGTGGCCGGCCCTCGTCAATGTTGCGGTCGAATCCGACGGGCTGGTTCGTCGTTATCCGTTCGGTGAGAAATTCGGCGATGCCCTGATGCCGTCCATGGCCGTCGTGTTGGCAGGACAGGACGCCGGCCGGCGACCGCCTTTCCTGATCGACTTCAGTATTCAGGCGGCATCCATTCCGCGCGTCTCCTATGTCGACGTGATACGCGGCGATACTGCAACTCTCGACAAGCTCAGGGACAAGAAGATCATCGTCGGCGCCACGGCGCTCGAGCTCGGCGACCGGTTCAGCGTTCCAAATGGCGGCATCGTCTCGGGACCCGTGCTTCAGGCATTGGCGGCAGAATCGATCCTCCAGATCCGGACACTGCGCTGGACCTCCGACATCGGTATGATCCTGGGCCTCGGCGCAATCTGCCTGATGATGATGTATTCGTGGCGCCGCTTCGCACCGGGCGTTCGCGTCGCAATCCTCGTCACGGCCGGGGCGGCCGTCGAGCTGACCGCGGTTCTCGTGCAGGCAAGATGGCCCCTCGTCATCGACACGTCGCTGTTCCACATCGCGATCATCGCCTATCTGACCGCGATCGCGCTCGACGAGATCGATTTCCGCAGCCTGTTGGGACGCATCGCCGAAAGCCGCTTTCATCGCATCGCGATGTCGCTCGGCGATGGTCTCGTCTGCACCGACGCGGATCACCGGATCACGGTCTGGAATCCCGGCGCGAGCGCGATCTTCGGTTACATGCCGGCCGAGATCATCGGCCAGCCGTTCGAAACACTTTGTGCCGCGCCGGCGAGCGGCGCGGCGAGGCCGTCGATGGGCGATGCCGCCCGTCAGGCGCTGCTGGTCCCGGGCGGGGCCGTCGTCGTCGAGTTCGAAGGCCGGCGCAAGAATGGCGAGACCTTCCCGGTCGAGGCGAGCTTCTCCGGCTGGCAGGGAACGGACGGCTTCCAATACGGCGCGATCCTGCGCGACATCTCGGTCCGCAAGCGCGAGGCCGAACGTGTCAGGTATCTGGCAGAGCATGACGCGCTGACGGGGCTTGCCAATCGCAACATGCTGCACGCGGGCCTCACCGGTTTGATCACCACGGCGGAGCGGCGATCTTCCGACGTCGCGCTGCTCGTGCTCGGGCTCGACGGCTTCCAGCAGATCAACGACATGCTCGGACATTCGGCCGGCGACCTCGTGCTGCGGGCCGTTGCCGAGCGTCTCCGCAACGAAGTCGATGGCAAGGCGATCGTCGCGCGGCTGAGCGGGGACGAATTCGCCATCGCGCTCGACTGTGAGGAAGTCGGCGAGCCGATTGCTGCGTTCGCCGAGCGGATCGCGCGCGCGTTCGAAGCGCCGCTCGTCACGGGCACACGACAGCACCGCGTTCGGATCAGCATCGGCGTTGCCGTCTATCCCGACGGTGGACACACTGCGGACGACCTCCTGGGCAACGGCCATCTGGCGCTGAGCCGCGCGAAGGCGACGCGGCGCGGCAGTCACGTGATCTTCGAGAGCACGATCAGGCAGGAGCTCGAGAACCGGCTGACGCTCGAGAGCGAATTGGCGCTCGCCGCGGATCGCGGCGAGTTCGAGCTGTTCTACCAGCCCCAGGTTCGTTTGGTCGACGGCAGCCTGCTCGGAGCCGAAGCGCTCATCCGCTGGCGGCATCCGGTGCGCGGTTACGTTTCGCCCGGCGAGTTCATGCCGGTGGTCAATACCTCGGCGCTATCAGAGCGGATCGCGAGCTGGGTCATGGAAACCGCCTGTCGGCAGGCGCGTGCGTGGGAATTGTCCGGCAACAGCGTACGCGTTGCGATCAATCTCTCCCCCTCTCAGCTCGACTCCGGCGACCTCGCGCATTCGGTTGCGGAGCTGCTCAAGGCGACGGGGCTCACGCCCTCGCTGCTCGAGCTCGAGGTCACCGAGGATATCCTGCTGTATGACGAAGGCCGCGTGCTCGACATGTTCAAGCGGATCCAGCAGCTCGGCGTCCGCGTGCTGTTCGACGATTTCGGTACCGGTTACGCGAGCTTGAGCTATCTGAAGAAGTTTCCGCTCGACGGGCTCAAGATCGACCGCTCATTCGTGCTCGATCTGCTTGCCGATTCCGACGACGCCGCGATCGTCGGCTCGACCATCGGCCTCAGCAAGCAGCTCGGGCTCACGGTCGTGGCCGAAGGCATCGAGAACCGGGCCACGGCCGATTTCCTCGTCAGCATGGGGTGCGAGGAAGGACAGGGCTATTTCTTCGGCCGTCCGATGCCTGTCGAGGCATTCGAGAAGCAATTTCAGCCTGGGTACGAAGCCGTCAGCGCTGCCTGAACGCGCTCTTTCGATTTTAACGCCGGCGCGCGACGGCAACGCCAAAGAGGAAAGCCACGAACAGGCTGGCCAAGGGTGCCTCGCGCGCTATGGCTGCAACCGTCGCGAGGGGCCGGCCGGGCTTTCGAGCTTCGTCAATTGCGGCGGTGAGGCGATCGACCGCGGCGTGCAGGCCGCCCGCGACCTCGCCGATCGTACGCGATACGTCGGTTGCGGCATCGATGGCGCGCTCGGCCACGCCGGGCTGGGGATCGGGATGCGGTATCTCCGTGCTCAAGCTTGCGACCTCCAAAACCCGACGAAGCGATGGAGGCCGGCACCTTTGGCTATCCTCGCGAGCGCTCGTTTTGAACAGCGGGTCTGACGACCTTTGGCTATCCGCGACAGGCGCCGTAACTGACGGCGGGCACCGGCCTTGGAAGGGCAATTCGGCCCGCGGGGTTTTGTTCCGGCCGGGAGGCGGACGATCCCCGTGAAACGACGGATACGAATCTCTGTTAGGCTGACGGCAGCCTTGCTGATCACAGGAGATCGCCGTGACCGATCGGACCATGACGGATCGAGCCCGGCACATCGCCTTGCTCGGTGCTCCCATCGACATGGGAGCTTCGCAGCGCGGCACACTGATGGGCCCCGCTGCGCTGCGCACCGCGGGCCTTGCGACACTGCTCGAGAGCCTGGATCTTGAAGTCGTCGATTACGGCGATCTCTCCGTGGCGGGGGTCGGCGACCTCGCTGACAGGCCGCCTGAAAAAGCCAATCACTACCGCGAAATCCAGCGCTGGACGCGCGTGCTGAGCCGCAGAGGCTATGAGATCGCGAACACCGGTGCGCTGCCGATCTTCCTCGGCGGCGATCACACGCTGTCGATGGGCTCGGTCAATGCCATGGCGCGCCACTGGCAGGAGCGCGGACGGGAGCTTTTCGTGCTCTGGCTGGACGCGCATGCCGACTACAATACGCCGGAGACGACGATCACGGCGAACATGCACGGCATGTCGGCGGCGTTTCTGTGCGGTGAGCCGGGTCTCGATGGCCTGCTCGGCGATGACCCGCGTGCGTCGATCGATCCTGATAGACTCGATCTGTTCGGCGCGCGTTCGATCGACAAGCTCGAAAAGGAGCTGATGCGCTCGCGCCGGATCAGGGTTGTCGACATGCGACAGATCGACGAATTCGGTGTCGCGGTGCTGATCCGGCGTGTCATCGAACGCGTCAAGGCCTGCAACGGCGTGCTGCATGTCAGTTTCGACGTCGACTTCCTCGACCCCTGCGTAGCGCCGGGCGTCGGCACGACAGTGCCGGGCGGGGCGACCTATCGTGAGGCACATCTGATCATGGAGCTGTTGCACGATTCCGGCGTGGTGGGATCGGTCGACATCGTCGAGCTCAATCCTTTCCTCGACGAACGTGGCCGGACCGCGCGCACTGCGGTCGAGCTGATCGGCAGCCTGTTCGGTCAGCAGATCACTGATCGGCCCACGCCGAGCAATGCGATCGCTCCGGGCGAGTAAATCGAGCCGGGCAGCGTTTGTGCGCTGCGAGGAAGGAACTGCTCTCGCAGCCGTCCGATTTAGATCAGCTCTGATCGAAATCGCCTGCTTTTGAAACGGCTGCGAATTGCAAATGCGGCCGTCGGACTGTTTGATGCGGGCTCAGCGCCAGCCGAGGGGGCCGCAATGAGCAGCACGACACCTCCCGACGACGATTCCGTGACGACCACGCGCCGTCGCTTTCTGACAGCCGCCACCGCAGCAGCGGGAGGCGCCGTTCTTGGCGCGGACGCTTCCGTTGCCGCAGAGACAGGCAACCTTCCACCCAACGTTCCCGAATGGATGAAAGCGCCGGGGGAGCCACGGGAGGTCAGCCCTATGGCGCGCCATCGCCGTTCGAGAAGGGCGTCGTCAGGAACATCTCGAAGTCCCTCAAGCAATACATCTCCGCGTCCAGCCGGACGCCCTTGCAGGAGCTCGACGGCATCATCACGCCGAACGGGCTGTTCTATGAGCGGCATCATGGCGGCGTTCCGGCCATCGACCCCGCGCAGCACCGGCTGATGCTGCATGGGCTGGTCGAACGTCCCCTGGTCTTCACGATGGACGATCTCCGGCGCTTTCCGTCGGAGTCGCGCATCCACTTCCTCGAATGCTCCGGCAATCCCGGCTACACCAAGCCCTATGGCAAGACAGCTTCGGACCTCGTTGGTCTCGTGAGTTGTGCCGAATGGACCGGCGTGAGTCTGAAGCTGGTGCTTCAGGAGGCCGGGCTGAAGGCAGAAGCCAAATGGGTGGTCGCGGAAGGGGCGGATGCGGCTGCGCTGACGCGAAGCATCCCGATCGAGAAATGTCTCGAGGATGCGATGCTGGTCTACAGCCAGAACGGCGAGCGGCTGCGCCCGCAGCAAGGTTATCCGCTGCGGCTGCTCCTGCCGGGATTCGAAGGCAATATGAGCGTGAAATGGCTGCGCCGTCTGCATGTGACCGCGGAGCCGGTTTATTCGCGCGAGGAAACGTCGAAGTATACCGACCTGCTGCCCGACGGCACGGCGCGAGAATTCTCCTTCTACATGGAAGCCAAGTCGATCATCACCCGTCCCTCCGGCGGTCAGCGTCTGAGCGCACCGGGCTTTCACGAGATCACGGGTATCGCCTGGAGCGGGCACGGCAAGATCGCGCGCGTCGAGGTGTCCGTCGACGATGGGATGAGCTGGCAGGACGCCCGCTTGCAGGAGCCGGTTCTGACGCGTGCCCTGACGCGCTTCCGTCTGCCGTGGCGATGGGACGGCAAGCCCGCCGTGATCCAGAGCCGCGCCATTGACGAGACAGGCTATGTGCAGCCGACCCTGGCCGAGTTGCTTGCCGTGCGCGGAGAAAACTACTTCTACCACAACAACGCGATCTGGCCCTGGCGCATCGCCGCCAATGGCGAGGTGACCAATGCGCTGGCGTGAGATTTGCGGGATCGGCTTCGCAATCGGCCTGTGTGCCTTCTCGTGCGGAGCGCAGGCGCAGAGCCCGTACGGCATTGGCCGACCAGCAACAACCGCCGAGGTTGCGGGGTGGAATATCGATATCGGACGCGACGGCAGCAATCTTCCTGAGGGAAGCGGCTCGGTCAGCCACGGACGCGAGGTGTTTGCTCAACAATGTGCCTCGTGCCACGGCGAGAAGGGCGAGGGCGGTTTGGGCGATCGGCTCACCGGCGGGCAGGGCACGATCGGAACGGCCAAGCCGATCCGAACCGTCGGCAGCTATTGGCCCTATGCCCCGACATTGTTCGACTACATCCGTCGCGCCATGCCGCAGAACGCGCCGCAGTCGCTGAGCGATGAGGATGTCTATGCGGTGTCCGCCTTTATCCTGAACCTGAACGGACTGGTGGGCGCGGATGCGATCCTCGATGCGAAATCGCTGGCGGCCGTGAAGATGCCGAACCGCGACAGATTCGTCGATGATGCTCGCCCGGATGTGAAACGATGAACGGATCAAGTTCCGAAGGCTGGCGCGGAACTTGCTTAGACCGAATGGGGAACTCCGAGGGGCACAATTGAATTAACCTGCGATAGGAAAATAGCGGACCCCTCAATGACTGATCGTTTCGCGAACTCCATCTCCACGGCGCTCCGTCATCCCGGCGTGATCGCGCTGATCGTGGCTGGTTTGACGATTGCTGCCATGCTGATCGTCGACCACGGACCGTGGAGCCGTGCCAAGACCCAGCCGGCCCATGTCGCGATGTATGCGACGACGGGCGAAGCCGCTCGCGCCGCGGGCGCTGCAGTGCTTCCGACCGAACCGAAGTCGCCGATCGAGCCGGCGCGGCCGGGGCCGAAGACATCCCCGACCGTCAATCCCGTGACGCCGTGATCCGCGTCAGCTCTTGCGGCCATAGTTGAGGAGCCCGCCGCTCGTTCTCGGCGGGTGCGCGCGCAATGCGTCCTCATTCGGTTCGGTGCCCCAGCCGGGCCGGTCCGGGATGACGAGATGGCCGTTCTGGATCTCCGGCTCGTGCGTGAAGAGCTCTCGGTCCCAGGACAGGCGATCGATGTCGATCTCCATGATGCGCAGGTTCGGTACGGCTGCGCAGAAATGCGCGTTCATCATCGAGCAGAGGTGGCCGTAGAAATTGTGCGGGGCGACGTTGACCTCGAACGCTTCGGCCGCCGCAGCGATCTTCATCGATTGCCAGACGCCGTTCCAGGGCGTGTCGATGATCGCGACATCCATCGCCTGCTCGTGGAAATAGGGCAGGAATTCACGCAAGCCCAGCAGCGTCTCGCAGGACGAGATCGGATGCGGGCTTTGCCTGCGGATGTAGCCGAGCGCCTCAGGATTGAAACTGTCGATCTCGATCCAGAACATGTCGAGGTCCGCGATGGTACGCAGGATCTTCAGATAGCCCTCGGTCTTGGCGTTGAAGTTGCAGTCGAGCAGGATGTCGACATCGGGGCCGGCGCCGTCGCGGATCGCTTCCAGATGCATGCGCAGGTCGCGCAGGATTTTCCGGTCGACGTTGATTTCCGGCGCAAACGGTGAGCCGAAGCCGGGACGCCAGCCGGCCGGCTTGCCGTCGTCGTAGGAGAAGATGTTGGTCTTGAGCGCGGTGAACTTTTTCTCGCGCACCTCGCGGCCCATCGCCTTGACGCCGTCGAGGCTTTCGATCGGCGGCTTGTACCAGGAGGGATGATTGATCCGCCAGGTCGCGCAATGCGACCAGTACACCCGGACACGATCGCGGATCTTGCCGCCGAGCAGCTCGTAGCAGGGCACGCCGAGACACTTTGCCTTGGCGTCGAGCAGCGCGTTCTCGATCGCTCCGAGCGCCTGAGCCACGACGCCGCCGGCGGCGGGGCGGGTCGCTGCGAACAGCTCGGCATAGATGCGCTCGTGCTGGAAGACGTTCTGCCCGATCACGCGGGCGGACAGGCGCTGGATCGCAGCGCCGACCCCGGGCGAGCCAAAGCCCTCGTCGAACTCGCTCCAGCCGACGATGCCGTCTTCGGTCGTCAGCTTGACGAAATGGTAGTTTCTCCAGCCGGCATCGCAGGCGAGGATTTCGATGTTTGTTGCTTTTGATGATTTGGTCATGTCGCTCCCTGTCGCCCGGCGGGGCTTTATGTTTGTTGTGGCGAGCTCGAAAGGGCCCAGGTTGCAACTGTTAGGCTAACAACGGACCGGCGTGAAGCCCGCTGTAGCGCGCCGGGCGCATTACGCCCACCCGCGGCAGGGAGGCTTGTAGACAGTGGCATTGTCGCAAGGTTAGTCAGCCGATCACTGAGGAGCCAAGCAGCGCGAGGACGGCCAGCGCCATCAGGGCGGTGCCGAGCCAGCCCAGCGCGATCAGCCACGACCGGGCCCTGAAACGGCCCATGATCGTGCGGCTCGAGACGATGAGCATCATCATCGCTATGATCGGCACGGCGACGATGCCGTTGAGCACGGCGCTCCAGACCAGCATGTGCATGGAATCGATGCCGGTGAATCCCAGCCCGAAGCCGATCGCGGTCGCGGTCGCGATGATGGTGTAGAAGCCGACGGCCTCGTCGGGTTTCGCCTCGAGCGTGGCGTGCCAGCCGAAAATCTCCGCAACGCCATAGGCAGCCGAGCCCGCCAGCACCGGGATCGCGAGCAGGCCCGTGCCGATGATGCCGAGCGCGAACAGGGCAAAGGTGAAATCGCCGGCAAGCGGCCGCAGCGCCTCGGCGGCGTCGGTCGCCGAACTGACGTTGGTGACGCCGTTTGCGTGCAGCACCGACGCCGTGGTGAGGATGATGAAGAAGGCGATGCCATTGGAGAGCAGCATCCCGGCGATGGTGTCGGCCCTGATGCGCGCGAGCTCCGGACTGCCGCCGTGCTTCAGTTCGCGAAGCGGCTTGTCGCGCTCGCCCTGGTTCATCTCCTCGACCTCCTGCGAGGCCTGCCAGAAGAACAGGTAGGGGCTGATGGTGGTGCCGAGCACGGCCACCACCATCATGAAATAGCCGGCACTGACATTCGCCTCCGGCCACACTGCGGCGAGCAGCGCCGTGCTCCACGGAATCTTCACGGTGAAGGCGGTCGCGACATACGCGAACAGCGCGAGCGTGAGAAACTTCAGCACCGGCGAATAGCGGCGATAGGGAACGAACACCTGGAGCAGGGTCGAGCCGGCCGCGAAGATCAGGGCGTGCTCATGGTTGAGGCCGCCGATGACGAGCGAGAGCGCCTCGGCCATCGCGGCGATGTCGGCGGCGATGTTGAAGGTATTCGCGGCGACGAGCATGAAGATGAGCGCCAGCACCGCCCAGCGCGGCGCGACCTGCATCACGTTGGCGGCCAGCCCCTTGCCGGTGACCCGGCCGATCCGCGCGCTGACGAGCTGAATGGCGATCATGAACGGCGTGGTCAGAAACACCGTCCACAACAGTCCGTAGCCGAATTGCGCGCCGGCCTGCGAATAGGTGGCAATGCCGGAAGGATCGTCGTCGGCCGCCCCGGTGATGAGACCCGGCCCCAGCCGCTTCAGCAGTGTGGAGGCGGATTTGGGCGGGGCGAGGGCGCTGTCGCTCATGTAGGATCTCGGGTCTTTCCGGCGTTCCGTTTGTGAAAGGGGAAGCCCGGAAGAAATGCCGCGGGGGAACGATGGTTCCTTGTCCGGGAAAAAGCGGATTCCGATTAAGCGAATCCCGATTTGATCCGTCGGGCAAAACACCTGTATAAAGGCACCATCGCAAGAGCTGTCGATGCAGCGGCGCCGGTCGCCGCTCTTGCCAAGCCCTCCTCCTTGAATCCGGTCCACAGCTCGGGCGCTCGCGCGGCGGCCATGCAGTGCAAGGCACTTGCGCAATGCACCCTGAGGTTGTAGATGGCGGCATGAGCTGTGAGCCGACATTCATCAAGATTGCGCCCCTGCAGGCTGAGCAGGCGATCGCTCTCGATCGGGACGGCTATCTGCTGCTGCGCGGCGCCGTCCCCACGGCGTGGCGCGAGGCCCTGCGCGCGGCCTTCGATGCGGGCGTGGGGACCGCGGATCAATGGGCCGCGCCCCGCGGCGCCGGCTGGCGCCATGCTCTCGTCGATCTCGATCCGACGGTGCAGCGAACCTGTCGCTTGCCGCTGCTGCTGGCGGCGAGCGCGCTGCTCGGCGGTCCGTTCTTCCTCGCCCAGGTGGAGGGCCGCGAGCCACTGAAGGACGGCGGTCACCAGCCGCTGCATCGCGACGGCGCCGGCATGAAAGCCGTGGCGGCGCTGGTTTTCCTCGACGCCTACGGGCCGGACAATGGCTCAACCCGCATTGTCCCGCGTCATCTCGACCCAGGACCTCTTGATCAAGGCGAGCCGGACGAGACGCTGGCCTTGATGACTGCGGGCGAGGCAGGAGACATCCTGGTGTTCGACGCCGATCTGCCGCACGGGGCGAGCCGCAACCGCTCCGGCGCACGGCGGCGTTCGCTCCTGCTCAGCTTCATGCCGATGTGCAACCGCGCGACCATGGACGCCAGTCGCGCCATCCGCAACGTGCGCATGGACACCGGCGAGGTGTTCGCGCCGTGAGCACTTGATGACGCACTGGACAATGCGTTTCCAGATCGGGCGCACCTAACAAATGTTAAGTCGCGGCCCGCCCCACCGGCAACATGGCCTGAACATTCGGCAGGGTGCGCACTGGAAGTTAGGAACCAAACGGCGGTGGAGCCGTTGCGCTGCCGTTTGATGGTCGTGGCCAAAGCGTGTCACGCCACTTGCCGGCCTTCCGACGGGCTAGAAGCAGGGACCATCCGTGCTTCTGGCGGTCGTCGGACGTGAAAAGGGGACTCGCTTGGCAGCCGATCTGATTTTCAAAGTCGCCATCATTACCTTGTTCGCTTTCTCGGCGGTGCTCGCCTCCATGCTGTGGCTGAGCGTCTGAAGCGCACGCTGTCGGCGCGAAAGCCTGCATGGTCGGCCCGCTCAAGGAACGGCAGACCTCTTGCCGCGTTTTCCTGACGACAACGAGGATCAGCCGCATGGACAATCTGACGAAGCGCGCACAGCCGGACCGCAGCAAGATCAACATGCACGAGGCCTTCGAGGTCAAGTACTGGACCCATGCGCTCGGCGTGTCGAAGGAGGAGCTGCAAAAGGCCGTCGACAAGGTCGGCAATTCCGCCGCTTCCGTCCGCAAGGAGCTGGCGGCGGCCGGCGCGCGCGAGCCTGAGACGCGGTCGTCTACTTGATGCTGACGAACATGCCCCAGGCGGCGGCCAGCGCCGCGCCGGTGAAGACGACCACCGGGTTGTCGCAGAACGTGCCGCCATAGCGGCACACGTCCGCGCCGAACTGGCCGAGCTCGTGATGGCCCGCGGAGTAGAACAGTCCCGACAGCACCAGCAATGCGGCGGCGACGTAATACATCGATAGTCTCTCCGAAGCTCTTCGACCTGTGCCCCTCGCGGGCGACATGTCCCAGCTTGGCGCGAACAGATTTTGTTTCGCCGAATCTGATTTGCCGGATTTGAGTAAAATTTGCGCCGTCGGGTAAAGCACCGCCCAAAACTATTTCGCTTCCTAACGCTGCATCAATGAGAGAAGCCGTTGCCGGTCTTGCTGACGCTGGCGCTGGTTCGCGTGCATGATTTCAAGCTCGGCCTCGGCGTCACTCGGATCTTGATGTTGCCGTTTCAGGTCGACGATCATCGCCTCCTGCTGGGCCAGCCGCCGCTCCCCTTCAATCACCTCACGTTCCAGCTGCCTCAGCTGGTCCAGGATGGCATCGTTGAACATCGTCAAACGCCGCGCGGTCGCACAGTTAGAAACGGCCCCAGCACAACCCTAAATGCCGGGGCCGTTGGAGGTTGCCCGGCTAAGCGCACCAGGCGGATCAAGCTTAAAATAGTCCCGGACTCTTTTTATGTTCACTTTTGAACAGAGGCATTACCTATTTTTCCCAACTGGATTCACATAAGCGAATGCAGCCCCTGCGTCGATTTCGGGAAAACGCCCAGCTTGGATCAACATCTAGAGGGCGTGGATCACCCATGGTCTGCTGCTGTCCCGTCGCGGACGACGAAACAGTCCTGAAACAATCCCGAAACCCGATTGTCCTGAACGCCCTTTCCGCTCGTCTCGACCAACCAAGCGAAAGGGAGATCATCATGATCCAGGTCGGTTCGAAGGAAGAAGTCGCGTTTCTGCTGATGCTGTTCGGCACCCACACCCAGCCGGTCAAGCGGCCGAAGCCGAAGTCGCGGCAAGGCTGAGGCAAAAACCCATGCCCGGCTTGGCCGAATGCCAGAGCCTCTTGCGTCTTCTGATCGCAAGGGGCGATCCGAAGGCGATCCCGCAAGCCAAGGGCGCCATCGACCAATATCTGAACACGGCGCCGGTCAGCGCCCGCGGGCGCGGCCTGCGCGTGCTGCAGCGCGATGCGCTCGACCTGCATGTTGCCGCGGTCGGTGTGCAGCGCTCCTTTGCCGAAACGGTGGATGCCTATATCGAGCGGAAGCTCGCGGAGGAGTGAGGCGGCTGCCTGCCGGGGCCTGTGTCTTCGGGCGAGGCTGCGGCGGGCGAGGTCGCCTGTTTCAGCAGGCCGATCCTGCGGCCGAGCTGCCAGACCTCGACGTCGCCCCGGCGCGTGAAGCGCCGCGCGAACAGAAGCGCGGACGCATCGGACCGCGCCTCGAAAGCTTCGGCGGACTGAAACACCCCGTTCTCCCCGACGAGATAGGCGCGATATTGCTGCATCATGTCGGCGCCCGCAGGCCGGGCGAGCGAAGCCAGGCTTCGATCTGCACCGCCGTCTCGTCCTGCCGCGCCTTGCGCAGCAGCATCTCGCGCTTGTGCCCGGCCGGCAGCGCGCGTGCCTCGTCGCGAAGGCGTGCCGCTTCCTCGGCAAGCCGCTGATCGAGAGTCCTGGTCTGCTTGAAACGCCGCCGCGTCAGCATGCTCTGCTCCCTTGCTGGAGTGGGGCGGGAGCGCAATTGGCGTTCTCATCACCGATCGTTGCCAAGGGCCTTGCGGTGATGGGTTAAGGCTAGGCCTCTTTCGACGAGGCGTCGCCATCATTTGATAAGCGGCGCGAAGGCGAATTCCGGCTTCTCACGAGGCGTGGTTTGCGCTGTTTGAGCTGGTTACTCATTTTTCGCCGAGGGGCTGCCGACCGGCTTGCGCGTGCCGGCGAGGTGTGGGGTGTGCGGGACTTCCCGGATCCTGCAGGACACCGAGTGCCATGCCTGCATTGGCACGGAGTTGACAATGTTCTATATTTGTTCTAGTCAATCGCAACTCAACCTTTAGGTGAGATGTGATCGGACCACATCACGCCGCAAAGCTTCCCTGAGGCGGCCGATGAGTAAGTCTTTTCTTGCCCTGGTCTTGCTGGAAACTCCTGCAACGCCCGACATGGTTGCGCTTGCTGGAGCGCTTCGCGCGCGACATCCCGAACTGCCGATGGATGTGGACGGAGGCGGCGAGGGAAGCATCCGCCAGGGCTCGCCGCTGCTACGCTGTGGCAACGAACTCGTTGCGGTGATGTCGATGCCGGGACCTATTCCAGATGATGAAGGGCTGTGGTCACGCGCTGCCACGACATGGCCGGAGGGCGAGGCAGTTGCGGCCCGGCATCGAGGCCATCTGATCGTTTCGGTACTCGGCCAGAAGCAGCAACCGTTGTCCGCTGCGCGTCTGACGACTGCCGTCATCGGCGCGTTGATTGCGACCATGCCGCAATGTTGCGGCGTGGTCTGGAATGGCAAGGTCGCACGATCGGCCGATCTATGGCTCGACATGTCCACGCAATCGTTCGCGCCTTACCCCGACTATCCATCTGCGCTGTGGGTCGACATACTGCCGTTCCGATCCGCCGCCGGCATCGGCGCGGTGACCATGGGTCTGTCGGCATTTGCCGAGCGCGAAATTCAGTTCGAGACCCACAAGCTGACACTTGCAACCTTGATGTCCAAGGTGGACGGGCTTGTAGTCTATTTGCTCGAGCACGGCCCTGTGGTCAAAGACGGCAATACGTTCGGCCGCGACGAGCACGAGCGCTTCGCGGTCAGATACAAGAACTCCGATCAATTCGGAGGCTTGCCCGTGTTTTTCTGTAGCGACGGTTCGGTGCAATAGGCGGGATGATAGAGGGCGTCGCGTTCGGTGCTCTAGGTTCGCTCGTTGACACGTCGGGCAAAACACGGGCAGAATGGCATCATCGAAGAATTCGAAACAAGCCCGCGGCATCCCGCGGGCTTTATTGTTCGTCAGTTGGTATTGGTTCGCTGCGTGTCACGAGTTCGGGCACGATGTTCAATGGGGCGCAGTGAGGCGCACGTCATGTGCGATCAAGACCTGAAGGACGTTTGCAGTCGGCGGGTCTCAAAGAGGGGGCGGTTTGACGAGGTCTCGAAGCTCTGAGCCGGTCTGGACACTATGTGTGCAATGAGGTCCCGCCGACTCGAGGGTGCCGATAGTTTGATTGGGCGAGTTGGGAGGCGTGGTTGTGGTTCGATTTGGCAGGCGACCCTTGCGGCAGTCGAGCAGACACGAGGAGGGAGCGATAATCCATGGCTGCATCTCCCACTGAAGGGCGAAAGCCCAAAGTACGAAAGCTGTATAGCGTAGAGCCGGATTTCAGATTTCGAACGAACCCCGGTTGGCAAATGGAGAACATTGCCGTCCTGAGCGGAGGCAGCGGGCTGTTGCTCTCACCACCGGGTAAGCGATGTTTTCCTTCATTCTCTGAACCGCCACGGCTGCTTATCGATAGGTCTCTCGGACGGCCGCCCGTCGATTGGGAGGACTTTCACAGTTTTTGGCTTGTCTCCGATCGAATGAAGGACCTCCTTGAAACTATGGATAGCGAAGGTGTGGCGTTCGTCAGATGCGAAACGCGGTCGCTACGTGGAAACGCAGCACCAACCTATTGGCTTTGCGTATCGTGCGTGTGCTCGATGCTATCGACGAAGAAAAGTCGTGCGTCAAAATTCTGGAGGATGGGACAGAGTTCAGGCGATACAGTAACACGGCGATTTCCAGCTTTGTCTTTAAAGAGGAGGCCATCGGCTCGGCTCATATTTTCAGGCCACGCTTTCTGCCAAGAATCATTTGCGACCAAGCGATGAAGGACGCCTGTAAGGCCGCAGGCATGAGAGGCTTAAGCTTCCAGGATGCGTCCGGTAATTATAAGAACCTTCGTCCCTAGTATTTCGCTTAAGCTTCGTCAAAGGTTGCGCTGGCCCCGGCTATCTATTGCTTGCGTGTAGATGGCTCCCTTTTGCAGCCGCTCTAGACGACGCCAGCAGGGGCGCGCTCCGACTCAATTCATAGCAGTTGGGTTCACTGCCTTCGTCAGGATGTCCACAGACGTTGTCATTGAAGGCGTTTGCGTATCGAGACGCGAGCCCTGCCCGTTGCGAGTGCATCAAAACTAGCGCTCAAGCACAGAGGCCACCTCGCTGGTGGCCATCCAGCAAGCATTTCAGATCAAACCCGGCGGCTGCGATCACCAGCAGCTCGGATGCCGGCCTGCGCCAGAAAGTAGCGGCTGCATGCTCCAAGATCATCACATCTTTCCGCAGAAATTTGCAAACCATCCTGTCATCATGCTCCTGGCTGGCCGTTTTGCTCATGAATCTGTTCAAAATCTTATGGCCTTGCCGTCCAAGGAGCGGCTCGCAACCAATTTCAGTTCGAGCCCACATACCGGGGGACATCTTGGAACGTACTACAGGGGATTTTGCGAATATCTGAAGGAGGTCGAAGCGTCTTCGAGATACAAGGCAGCTGTTGCGGGAGATCTACGTGCGTTGGACGAGTTGGCTTCTGACGTGAACGGACTCGTCGCCGCTGCCAAGTACGCGCTCGCGAATGGCCATTTGGTTGCCAATACCCCGACCGGGATGACGATTGAACATGCAAACGATGAGAACGGAAAATGGTTTGAAAATTGGAGAAAATATGCCGCCGACAATGCAGAGCAGATCCAGCAGATGCAGGAGACAGTCGATCAAATTTACAGAGGCAGTGAGTGGGACAAGGCCTTGCGTTGGCCGCTCCTCTCGCCGACGAGCATTCTCAGTCTGGCAGACAGGATCGAACTCTTGAAACAGTATGGGCGTGGCTCGCCTATCTCCTTGCAATTCAGCGCTGTCGGGCCCGTCCCCGGGCTTCCGGGCCTCGTTCCGCCGTCTGTGGATACCCGATTGCCAGGCTTCATCCCGCCCCCTGTCGAGGGGTTGAACAAGCCGGAAGGGTTTGCACCAAGCAACCCACTTCGGACTTTTGGATCGCCTGGCTTCCCAGTGGCCAATCCGCAAGGCTTTGGACAATTGCCGCCCACTACGGCCGCCCCGACAGACCCGCTGGTCCTCCGATCCGATCCGCACGCCGGAACGCCGCTTCCATTCTACGACAATTCGTTAGCCGGCGGGACATCTCTGGCGGATAGTGCTCTTCTTCCTTGGTTGGCAGGAGCGGCCGCAGTCGGTGCAGCGGCTCCCTTCATTCCCGCCTGGCTGCTTAGCATCGGAGGCATCTTAGCGCTTACGCGCGCTGCCAACGCGCAGGTTAGCCCAGACGGTGCGACGCCGGGTCCTTCCACTTCCGGCGGAGGAGTGTTCTCGACAGGAGCGCCGGCGCACAACACCAACGGCGATGGGCTTAACGTCGACAAGACGGCTAATAGCAGCGACTCTTCGGCCTCATCGGCGTTCGGGCCGCAGCTGGGCGGAGCTTCCTCGCTTGATCCAGAGGCGTCCGCACTTTTGCAGATCGCTTCGGCGCGTGGGCCACCACGCCAGCCGGCACCATGCCTGCGAAGGATCTGCCAGAAGCCGCGCCCACGCCTGCCGCCGGATCAGTCGCACCCGACGAGGTCCGCCGTCTCGCCCGCGTCAACGCGTCGAATGCGGGCAGTGTATTCTCGTCCGGGAGTGCGCCGGTCCCGTACCTGCCTTCCACCGAATTCAACGATCGGTTTGGCAGCTGGACCACGTCGACCCCTAACGGCCAGCCAACGCAGACGAGCAGGCCGATCGGTGCGTTCGCGGATGAGCCGGGCTATCTTATTCCGCCACCGATCTTCGGAGTGGATAGTCCAGGCAGTCCGCACAATGACGCTGAGGAGTGGTTCTCCCGCTGGATACGGCCGATGGTTAGACCGGAGTGAAGGTCATGGAGTCCTTATGCAGCTCAATGTCGGTCGTTTGACACGTCGGGCAAAACACCGGCAGAATGGCATCATTGAAAGAATTCGGAACAAGCCCGCGGGATGCCGCGGGCTTGTTTGTTTCGGCGGCGGGTGAGACGTTCGCGCGCTACGCCGAGCCGGGTCCGAACCACGTTGTCATCGCCTCCGCAAGTCCGCTCCGCTTCTCGTCGCCGATCCAGGCCACGTGCCCGTCGGGCCGCACCAGCACGGCTTTTGGCGCGAGGACTTGCCCGACAGCCGGGAGCTCCCACGCGCCGTCGTAACCGGCGCGGAAGAGACTGACGCGATCCGCCCAGGGCGCAATGTCGGCGTCCGGCGCCTCGCCGAAGTTCAGCAGCAGCGCCCGCGCGCCGTGCATCAGTGTGAACAATCGCAGCGGCCGGCCTTCGATCGTCAGGTCGAGATCGGGCATGCGGCGGCCGAGCAGCGCGTGCCCTTCGCCGAGATCGTAGCTTATGTCGAGCCCGCTCATCATGGCGCCGAAACGCCTGCGCGGCTCGTCCATGGCGAGCAGCTCGGACACGACCTCGCGCGCGGCGGTGAGGCCGTCCTCGGCGCGGCGGAGCAGGGTGATCTGCGCCCTGGTGTTGCGCAGCACGCGCGCGGCCACGGGATGACGCTCGGTGTGGTAGGTGTCGAGCAGGGCTTCGGGCGAGATGCCCTTGACCACCTGCGCCAGCTTCCAGCCGAGATTGACCGCGTCCTGCAGGCCGGTGTTGAGGCCCTGTCCGCCCACGGAGTGATGGATGTGCGCGGCATCGCCGGCGAGCAGCACGCGTCCCCTGCGATAGGAAGCGGCTTGCCGCGCCGCATCGGTGAAACGGGAGATCCAGGCGGGATCTTGCACGCCGAAATCGGTGCCGTATACGTCGACGAGTGCATCGCTGAGATCGCGCAAGCCGGGTTCGCCGCTGCGCTCGCGCGCTGCTTCCGTCACGACGACCAGCACGCGTCCGCTTTCTGCCTTGCTGAGACCGTGGAAACCGAGCGCGTCGTGACGCAGGCCCCATGCGGGCTCTTCCGCCATCTCGACCTCGGCCATGAGGTTGCTGAGCGTCGGATCGGAGCCGGCGAAGTCGATGCCGGCCGTCTTGCGCACCAGGCTGCGGCCGCCGTCGCAACCGACGAGATAGTTTGCGCGTAACGTGTCACCGTCGGACAGCGTGACGTCGACGCCGGTCTCGTCTTGTGCGAAGCCCGTCACCTCGCGATTCCCATAGATTGGCACCGCGAGCTGTCTGACCCAGTCGGCCAGGATGCGTTCGATGTGGCTCTGCCGCAGTGCGAGCCCGTAAGCGTGGCGGGTGGGGAGATCGCCGATGTCGAGCCTGGTCCAGGCGAAGCCGGCGAGCTGGACGATCTGTCCTTCGCGCAGGAAGCGCTCCGCGACGCCGCGCTGATCGAGGATCTCGATGCTGCGCGCGTGCAAGCCGCCGGCGCGCGTGCCGACGAGATCCTGGCCCGCGCGCCGCTCGACGATTGCGACGTCGACCTGTGCGAGCGCGAGTTCCGCCGCCAGCATCAGCCCGGTCGGGCCGCCGCCGGCGATGACGACCGCATGGCCGGCGACCGCCGCGCGCTTGTCGCTCGGTCGCGAACGGGATGTCGGAAGCAATACAGGCATGTCGTGAACCCTCGACTTGTTGGTTGGGTCGAGGCTTCTACGCGATGACAGGGGGCTTGAAGCAAGCCCCTTGCGCACCACATATTGAGCTGGGAGGAAGGGACTTCCTGTTTCGCGCGCTGATTTGACACGTCGGGCAAAACACCGGCAGAATGGCATCATCGAGATGCGCGCCGCTCGTGGCGCCGCCTAATCGTCCTTCGACAAATCGCCGGGTTTTGTGTGCAGATCGATGGTGCCGCCGTCGCCATGCACGAGATCGCGGTTGTTGTCTTCCGTTTCCCCGGTGTCTTCGATGATCGCTTCCTTCGTGGCGCGCTCCTTTTCGATGCGCGGCTTTTCGATGCGCGGCTTTGACCTCGGAAGATTTCGTGACGTCGTCTTGACTGTCATGGCGGGCCTCCTGATCGCCTAACGCGGCTTGCGCGAATTCGTTCGTTTGACACGTCGGGCAAAACACTGGCAGAATGGCATCATCGAAAGACTTTGGGTCGGCCCGCACGGAGCAATCCGCTCGCGGGCTTTTTCATGTCTTTTGGCGTGACGGCAATCGCGCGCAATACGGGGTTTGACACGTCGGGCAAAACACCGGCAGAATGACATCATCGAGACGAGTTTGGTTCACCCGCGCGGAGACATCCGCTGCGGGTTTTTTCGTCTCGATTCCAGAATCGGACGGCGGCCAAACGCATCACGGCCACGCACTCGCTTGATACGCGTTCTTGGAGCGCCGATCGGCGTGCCGCCGTCCGAACCATTGCTGGCCGGGCACGCGCGAACGTGCCGGCCCGCGGCGCCGGGTCTGTTGCCCGCGCCGCTGCGGTCTCCGGGACCGGAGATAGGGTTCGCGCCCGAAACGATTGCGCCTCATTGCGCGATCTGCCGCGCATTTCTTGTCGTGGAGAGACGATGACCGCCTACCTGATATCGCTGGCCCTCGCGGGCCTCGTTGCAATCGTGCTGTGGGAGACGTTGTCGTGAGTGAGGAGATCGAAGGTGAGCTCGAGCGTGCACCGGTCCGCTTGCCCGCGCGCGGGAAGACGTCCAGGGCACGCACCGTGACCGAGATTCGATCGCTCGCGCGCAGCCACACCAGAACGGCCATCAGGGTGCTCGTCGGCGTCATGCGCAGCGAAGACGCAACGCCGGCGGCCCGCGTCTCGGCCGCCAACGCGATCCTGGATCGCGGCTGGGGCAAGGCCGCACAGCCGGTCGAAGATGGCGAAGACGGAGTGCTCGAATTGATCCAACGGATCGAACGGATCATCGTGCACCCGGCAAGGCCGGGCGGCGGTGACGCTGTTCACGATCTTGAGACGGCGGAGATCTCGATCTGCAATCGCGCCTCGATCGACCATTGACCCGTCGGGCAAAACACCGGCAGAATGGCATCATCGACAGAAGTTGGTGTCGCCCGCGCGGACGCAGTCCGGCGCGGGTTTTTCGTTTTGATGCCTTCGGCTCGGCTAGTGCTTTGTCTGCTTACCGGCCCGGCCTTGTCCGGCATAAGCGCGCTGCACCTGGTCGCGGCAATAGGACAGCTTTCGGCCATAGACGGTAAAATGTCAGTCGTTGATGATCCAGAGGATGACGGTCTTGTCGTCGATCTTCTTGAACATCAGGTTGGCACCGGCCTTGGGGTGCCATTTGTCGAACGCCTGGGCGGCTGGCCCTTGTGCGAAGGCGGATGATGCGAATGTCGCCAGCATCGCATGACTTAGAATTTTGAGGACCGACCATTTCGTCACGCAAATCTCCCGTGCCTCATCAGTTCGAACGGTTGCGCGCGGCCTACTCCGGCGTGTGAGATAGTTAGGCAATTATCGTGAGCTGAGAAAGTTTGCCGAAGCTGCGGATCGCAGCGCGCAGACGGAACGCGTTCGCCTACGTCGCTTGAAACGGAGTTGAGTATGTCCTTGGAAGACATGATGCGAAGGATCTTGCAGCCTATCGGGGGTGTGCCGCCCCATGTCAGGAGCGGGTATGGAGAGACGACCAAGAGACCGCCGGGCTCATCCAACCCGCATCGCGTTATCGACTTCAACTATGTCGGTGGACGAGAGGCTCGTCTGAACAAGAGCAATCTACCAACGCCAGGCACGTGATTCTTACGAGAATGCCCGCGAGAGGACCGCACGGATCGGCGTTCGATTCAGAGCCGGTAAAGGTCCCGAACATTGGCCCTGCTTCGACGCTTCCGCCTGCCGTGCAGAAACAGTTCGGAGGGCTTCTCGGGATTTGGCCGCCATTCTCTGAAAGCGCGCCCTCTCCTGAGCTGAACCAACCCCGGCAAGGACAACCCGACACTCCTGGCACCGAAGACTGGTCCGCGATGTGGCGCAGGCGCACCGGCCTGCCCTAGAGCGAGCGCATCCATTGTCCATCCTGAAAATTCCGACGGCCAAGATCTTCGAGCCGCTGCTGCAACCCGCGCGCTACAAGGGCGTCTACGGCGGGCGCGGCTCCGGCAAATCTCATTTCTTCGGCGAGCTTCTGGTCGAGACTTGCCAGGCCGAACGTGGCACGCTCGCGGTCTGCATTCGCGAAGCACAGCGGACGCTTGCGCAATCGTCGAAGCGGCTGATCGAGGGCAAGATCGCAAGTCTCGGTCTCGGCCACGGCTTCAAGCCGTTCAGCGACAAGATCGAGACGCCCGGGGACGGGCTGATCATCTTCCGCGGGCTTCAGGATCACACAGCCGACTCGATCAAATCCCTGGAGGGGTTTCGCATCGCCTGGATCGACGAGGCGCAAAGCCTGAGTGCGCGCAGCCTCGCGCTGCTGCGGCCGACGATCCGCGCCAAGGACTCCGAACTGTGGGCGAGCTGGAATCCGCGGCGCAAGAGCGATGCGATCGACGATTTTCTGCGCGGGCGGCGGCCCGACGGCGCTGTCCTCGTCAAGGCGAACTGGCGCGACAATCCCTGGTTTCCCGACGTGCTCGAGGAGGAGCGCTTGCTCGACCAGAAACTCTATCCGGAGCGCTATGACCACATCTGGGAAGGCGAGTATGCACGCGCCTTCGAGGGCGCTTATTTCGCCTCACTGCTGTCGGACGCGCGCGCGCAAGGGCGGATTGGGAGGGTTGCTGCGGATCCGCTGCTGCCGCTTCGCGCCTTCATCGACATCGGCGGCGCGGGCGCCGCTGCAGATGCCTTCACGATCTGGATCGTGCAATGGGTCGGCAGCGAAATTCGCGTTCTCGACTACTATGAGAGCGTCGGCCAGGTGCTGGCCTTTCACGTCAACTGGCTGCGCGCGCGGGGCTATGACCGCGCGATCCTCTATCTGCCGCATGACGGCATCGCCGCCAACAACATCACGGGCAAGCGCTACGAGGATCATTTGCGCGACGCCGGCTTCACGGTCGAGCCCCCGGTGAAGAACCAGGGGCCGGGCGCCGCGATGATGCGGATCGAGGCGCTGCGGCGGCTCGCACCCCAGCTTTGGTTCAACAAGGAGACAACCGAGCCCGGCCGCGAAGCGCTCGGCTTCTATCATGAGCGCAAGGACGAGACGCGCAACATCGGGCTCGGCCCCGAGCACGACTGGTCGAGCCATGCCGCGGATGCGCTGGGATTGATGGCGATCTGCTACGAGCAGCCGGGCAGGGCAGCCGCATTCAACCGGCCGATCCGCTATGCCGAGCAGGGATGGGTGTGAGTGATCGGCCGGCTTGCGATAAAACCTGCGGTTGACGATGTTCCCGTTATGTTCTATGAGGTGTAATCTCTACCGCTGCGCGAGTTTTGCAATGTCAGCGTTTGGAATACTGGTCGACCTGATTGGATATTCGGTCGCGCGAGCTTCCTTGCCGGTCCTTTCATTCGGCTGGATCTATGTCGAACCATTCAGCGCAACTCCGCAGCCGTTGCAGTGGCCGTGGTATCGTAGTGATGCGAATGGACGTGTCGAACTGCGGCAGGGCGCTGCCGGCTGGATCGGATTTGGGATCTGTATTCTCGTGTTGCTGGCCACGGCGTTGGGTATCCACACCGCTTTCAGGTGAGCCAAAAGCCGGACGTGGTCCCGGATGACAGGAGACAAGGGGCGTCAAGTTCAATCGAGGTCGCCTGATCTGCGTTGGCCTCTATACGTCTTATGTTCTGTTCATGCTCGCCGTGGCCTATCTCGCACATGACGGCAAGACGCGCGGATTTTTTCTGGCGCTCAGCGCCCGGAAGCGCCGATGGTGGGCTGCTGGTCAACTATTATCCCGTCGTTGGCGTCGGCGTGTATCTCGTGAGTATTGCCGTCGCCTATTTGTCCGGATGCATCCTCGAAAAGATCATCCTCAGCACCGCGCCGACGCTGAAGCGTATTGATAATTGGTGGTTCGATCGGGTCCACCGGGCGATCGATAAGTCGCGGTTGCCTGGTGCTGCACGTCGCATCGACATTCGCCGGCTGACCCGGCACTCGGCTCCGAATGCGACGGACGTCTTCACAACCGGTACTTCGCCAGTGCCATACTTCCAGTTTTTTGACTCAACGAGCGATTTGGCGGGTGCGGTACGCACTCCAACGACGGAAACGGCGCGAACGACAAGACCTGGTTTGCCCGCCAGGTTTGGCTATTTAAGGTGTCGCGCTGAGTTACTACGTGCCCGTTCGCTGCTGCGAACAAGTGCTGATCGGAAAGGTTGTTCATGCCGAAAATGCCAATCTCCGAAGTGAAGGCGATGCTCGCCTCCGAGAAAGCCAACGCGCTTGCCGCAATGTCGGCCGCGCGGCTTGCCGAGGAGCGCGCCGATGCGATGGACTATTATCTCGGCGACATGCGCAAGGACATGCCGGCGCAGGACGGCCGCTCGCGCGCGGTGTCGACCGATGTCGCCGACACCATCGAAGGCCTGATGCCGTCATTGATGGACATCTTCGCCGGCTCCGACGAGGTCGTCCGCTTCGAGCCGGTCGGCCCCGAGGACGTCGCGGCCGCGCAGCAGGAGACGGACTATGTCAATCACGTCTTCATGCAGCAGAACGGAGGCTTCATGGTCCTCTATTCCTTCATCAAGGATGCGCTGCTGTCGAAAGCCGGCATCGTCAAGGTCTGGTGGGAGGAGCGGGAGGAGGAGAGTCGCGAGACCTATTACGATCTCACCGACGATCAGTTCGCACTGCTGGCCCAGGATGTCGCGGAGTCGAACGGCGCGATGAAGATCGTCGCGCACACGATGAATGCTGGAACGGATCAGCCGGACATATCCCAGGGCGCGTCCTGAGCGTGCCGCCGGAAGAATTCGGCATCGAGCGCAGTGCGCGCGGCATCCGCGATTGCAATTATTGCTTCCACGAGGTCGTGACCAAGACCGAGGTCGCTGCTGATTGCGGAGGGCTTTGATGCCGTCGAGATCAGGTCGCTACGGCCGCATACCGGAGCGACCGAGATCGAGACGCTGGCGCGCGATACGGTCGAAGAGCATTTATCCGCGGCCCCGGCGGCGCCGGCGCCACGGCGCGGCTGGTGCCCGTCACCGAGCACTATGTGCGGATGGACTATGAGGGCATCGGCAGCCCAAGGTCTCGTTTGACGATGTTGCTCTTTTGTTCTACTAAATCATAGATGGTGGTGCGGAGCGCACGCTCCTATACGGCGAAAGATGTTGGTGCGGTTAGTTGGCCGCTTTGCATCGCGAACGATCGAGGCAGCGTACACGCGATTCCCGAAGGATGAGCAGATGAAGTATTGGCCCGGAGAAGCACTTGGAATGCCGAAGTTTCCGATACTCAACATTCTCGCGCTTCTGGCAATTGCTCTCATAATCTCCGGATGTTTCTGGTCCGGGCCGTGGCCTCGGGTCGATGTCAATATTGAGGGATTGGGCGAAGGTGAGCTGGCGAAATTCGTTGGCCGCAACACCTACTATGACGCCGATGGACTTCAGCAACGGACGAAAAAGTTCATCATCGAGCGGACGTCCGCCAAGGGCATCTCTCGCGAGGATGCAGAAGCTCTTGGTTTGCAGTGCGCCCCGGCGCCCAGCAAGGAGTGCAGCTATTCGGGCGAATATTGGGTTCGAAGCGACCAGCGATATGTCCCGCGCGATGGTCCCGATTACGGAGCACGAGCAGTTTATCATGTCGACGTGCGGCTCTCCTATCTGAAGCCGCATGACGCCGTCGTGCAAGCTTATAAACGCTACGTTCCCGATGAATGAGCAGGTGGATTATGGCGGAAGGCCAATATCGTATCGTCAAGGCCCAACTTCCCCTTATCGGTGGACTTGCCGGTCACAATTTTCTTGCGCTGATCGACCCGGATGGGAATGTCATGGGGGAGCTGCACGGTCTGGCGACGGGGGCAGACGGACTTCCCAAGCCGATCGGGCATTTGCCGTCGGATGAATTGAAGGGGTATCACGACCAGCGCTTTTACAAGCCCAACTTCGCTCAGACCGAGTTGGCCTCCGGCGATCAGGCCGAGATCATGAAGAGGTGGAATGCCGGCAGGGCCGTCCTCGACAAGATAAATGCGCGGAACATCCATTATCCATGGATGGGGCTCGGGCAAAACAGCAACTCGTTTGCGAGCACGTTGATCGCTGCGATGGGCTTGAACGAATCGTCGATGCGCGGTGGCGCCTCCGTGGTCCCGGGCGCCAGGAGTATGTTGCTAGACCCGAAGGATATTCAGGATATCCAGCGTCAGTTCAACATCGGTGCGGACCCTTCTGGGGATGCACCGGACTCAGGTGAGCAGCCAGGCGGTGTCGATCAGCAGAGCCCTCTCGATTCGGCGAAACGACCGTTCGGTTCTGTTGGAGCACCAGGCGGCCGCACAATTGCACCGCCGGCTCGCGCTCCACGTTCCCTGGTCACGCCGCCGCAGGACTTGCCCAGCACTGCAGTCTCCGGCGCGAAAGGTCCGACGTCGCTTGGTGGGCCTAATGGTCCA
Source organism: Bradyrhizobium huanghuaihaiense (assembly GCF_025200885.1). NCBI lineage: Bacteria > Pseudomonadati > Pseudomonadota > Alphaproteobacteria > Hyphomicrobiales > Nitrobacteraceae > Bradyrhizobium > Bradyrhizobium huanghuaihaiense. Next base: position 3,104,958 of record NZ_CP104172.1, read on the forward strand.
GCACCATTGACGCCTCCTCGCCCGCGCTCGCAAGCCCCTACGATGCCCGTGCCGGCGGGCAATCCGACGCTGCCGCCGTTGCAGTTCGCGTCCGATCAGTTCAGTTCGCCTGCGTTTCCTCCGACACGATTTCCACTCGAGGCGTTGCTTGCGCCCGATCGCAATCGCGCGTTGGATCAATGGGCCTCGTCTTCACCGCAGAGAGACCCATCTCCGCCCGCGCAACGCGCTTCTGCCGACCTCCCAGGCGAGGTCCCTTCGATCACACGGCACGTTCCATCCGATCTCGATTGGCCGCCGGCCGGCGGACTGCTCGGCATGATCCAGGAATACATGCGCAATCACGGCTATTAGCCGCTGCTGCCCTTCTGCCGCCTATCTGCGTGCGGCAAAACCTGAGAGTTCAATCGAAACATGCCCGTTCCCTTGCTAGCCCCGGCACCATCAGTGCCGATGGGTTCTCTTGTCACGCATGACGTGACCATCGTCACCACGCGCAAGCTTGCGCAGGCGCGGGTGATGGGGGTGCCGCCGGAAGAATTCGGCATCGAGCGCGGTGCGCGCAGCATCCGCGACTGCAATTATTGCTTCCACGAGGTCGTGACCAAGACCGAGGCGCAGCTGATCGCGGAGGGCTTTGATGCCGGCCAGATCAGGGCCTTGCTGCCGCATACCGGCACGACCGAGATCGAGACGCTGGCGCGCGATACGGTGGAAGAGCATTTGTCCGCGACAGCCGGCGGCGGCAACGCCAATTCGGCGGCGCGGCTGGTGCGCAGGTACGAGCCCGACAAGCTGATGGGCTATTGCGTGGCGCTTTATTTCGCAAAGCTCCTGGTCTGGGACAAGGTCCTTGGCTTCGGTTCGACTGACGCGCTGGCGGGATTTGCGGCGATCACCGCCAATCTCGTGGTCTCCTTCTACTTCGCCAAGCGCGGTTTCGAGAATGTCGCAAGGATCATCAAGCGGTGAAAATGCCAGAGGACGAGATCAGGGCAATTGTTGCGGAAACGCTGGCCGAGCAGCACAGGCTTCAGCAGGACAGCATCGACGCGATCGTATTGAAGGCGGTGGCGTCGGTCATGGCCTCATTTGGAATTGAAGATGATGATCGGAAGGAAGTCAGGGCAGACTTCCAGCATCTGCGGCGCTGGCGGAAGAGCGTGGAGCAGGCGCAGAGCTATACATTCAAGGCGGTGATCATGGTTATTGCTACCGGCCTGATGGGCGCTGTCTGGCTCGGTGTCAAAGTTATGTTGGGCAAATGAGCCGCGCGACGACCGCGTTGCAGTCGCTCGACCCGAAATTGTTTCCGTCAATGAGCCGCTCCATGTACAGAATTGGCGTCGTCGATGCGGACGATGAAGAGATCATCGAGACCCTCAGCGATCTGCACCGGCTCACATTCTTCGATGGTGCGGCCGTGCCTCGGTTCGAGTTGGGCACCTGGTGGCTCGCCTATCACGATGATGACCCGGTCGCCTTCGCCGGCGTCGTGTCGTCGACACATGCACGAAACAGCGGGTACTTCTGCCGGGTCGGGGTCATACGGCGGCATTGGGGACGTGGTCTTCAACTCAGGCTGATGCGGGCCATCGAGGCAAGGGGCCGGCGCGTCGGATGGGATAGTATCGTTTCCGATACGACGAGCAACTCCGTCTCTGCCAATAACTTCATCAGGGCTGGCTATCTGCTGTACGAGCCCGAGGTGCCCTGGGCCTGGTCGCATACGCTGTACTGGAAAAAGCGGCTGCGCTGAGTGGCGCGCGGGGTTTCCCGTGATGCGGAACGTGGCCCCGCGACGTAGAGCAGAGCGGCGAGCACGAAATGCGGTGCAGCCTTGTATGCCCAATGTGTCGAGGGGCCCGGCAGCTTGATGGCTGCCGGGCCCCTTTTGCGTTTTCAGGTATGTGGTTGAAGCACTTGCGAAGTTGGTTGCGCCGCGCTTTAAGTTTGCTCTTGCAGGAAATTCGGCGACCATAAGCCGATGTTAAGGGAGCGCCACCGATGTCCACCAAGCCTCAATTGCCGGAACGTTCGTCGCGGGTCACGGACGGTCCTGCAGCGCTCGATGGTCTGCTGGTCGTCGATTTTACACGCGTGGTTGCTGGTCCGGCCTGCACGCAGACACTGGCTGATTTCGGTGCACGCGTCATCAAGATCGAGAACCCGGATGGCGGTGACGATACACGCGCATATGAGCATGCCGAAATCGGCGGCGAGACTGCTGCTTATCTTAGCCTCAACCGCAACAAGCGCGGCATCGCACTGGATCTCGCTGTGCCTGAGGCCCGCGAGATCGCCCTGGATCTGATCCGCAGGGCCGACGTGGTTGTCGAAAATTTTTCGAGCGGGGTCATGAAGAAATTCGGCCTTGACTACGACACGGTCGCGCCGCTCAACCCTCGGCTGGTCTATTGCTCGATATCTGCCTATGGGCGCTCCGGGCCGTTTGCCGCGCGCCCCGGCTTCGATCCCATCACCCAGGCGGAAAGCGGCTTCATGTCGCTCAACGGATTTGCCGATGGTCCCGCGGTGCGCACCGGCCCGCCCATCGTGGATATCGCGACGGGAATGACAGCCTGTAACGCCATCCTTCTCGCTCTGCTGGCGCGGGATCGGCTGGGCCGCGGCCAGCACGTCGAAGTCGCCTTGTTCGACATCGCAATGGCGATGACGGGCTTTTATGGCATGGCCTATCTGATCAACGGCCAAAATCCCGGGCGGTTTGGAAATTCGCCGAGCGGATCTCCCACCGTCGGCGTCTACGAGGCTTCGGATGGGCCACTCTACATGGCTTGCGCCAACGACCGTCTCTATCGCCGGCTGGTCGTCGAGGTGCTGAACCGGTCAGATCTCATCACCGATCCGCAATTCGCAACGCGCAAAGCGCGTTCCGAGAACAAGGAACTCTTGCGGGCAACCATCGCGGAAGTCTTTGCAAGCGATACCCTCGAGAACTGGATGGCGAAGATGAAGCTGGCCAATATCCCGGTCGGCTATCTCCGTACCGTCGAAGAGGGCTTTAACGCACCCGAGGCCCGCGACCGCCATCGCCTGAGCCGGATTCCGCATCCTACCGCCGACTGGGTCCCGAACATCGAGACGCCGATTACCATGAGTCTAACCGCCGCGATCGATCCCGTGGCCGCACCTCTGTTGGGCGAGCATACCCTGGACGTCTTGCGTGACACGCTTGGTTACGACCAGCGCCGGATTGCGGAATTCGTCCAGAGGGGAGTCTTCGGATTAAATAAACCTTCGGTTTGAGCCCCGAGCGGTTGACCTCGTGGGCTGGCGTCGCGCGGCTTCCAGATCGTTGCTTCACGATGCCGGTCCGCGATATCGCCTCCTTTCCGACAGCCGGGTTCGGAGCGATCGGCTTGATTTGGCGATAATCCCGCCGCATAAATGTGGGAAAGTGAGGGATGCGGAATGGCGCCTGGTCAAGAGCCGAGCGTGGGCCAGCCTGAGGGGCCGGGATCCGGCGAGCGCGCTTACGCCGCAATGATCGCGAACGCTCGGGCGCTCCTGCCACGACTGCGAGAGAGAGCTGCCCGAACCGAAGAGCTCCGGTACCTTCCGCCCGAGACCGAACGGGATCTGCACGACGCCGGTCTGTTCCGGATGCTCCAGCCCAGGCGCATTGGCGGTGCCGAGCTCGACTATGTCGCCTTGATTGATTGCGCCGATCTGCTTGGGCAGGCGGATGCGTCGGTGGCCTGGAATCTCGCCAATCTGGCGAGCCATCACTGGATGCTCGGCATGTTCGAGCAGAGGGCGCAAGATCTGGTCTGGGGCCGTGATCCGGATACGCTGATTGCCTCCTCGTTCATCTTTCCAGCCGGCCGCGCCACGAGGGTCAAGGGCGGATACCGGTTGCATGGAAGTTGGCCATTTTCTTCCGGCGTCGCGTCGTGCGAATGGAACATGCTTGCAAGCGTGGTCTCCTCTGAAGACGAGGCAGATGGCATCGAGTACCGGATATTCCTGCTTCCGAAGGGCGACTATAGAGTCCTCGACACCTGGAATGTCGCCGGGCTGCGAGGCACGGGCTCTTGCGACGTGGAGGTCCGGGACGCCTTCGTAGCCGACGATATGACCGTCGCGGTTGGCGAGCTAACCGGTGGCCGGCCGCCGGGAAGCAGAGTTAATTCCAATCCGCTGTATAAGTTACCCGTGTTCTCGCTATTTCCTTACGTCTTGTCCGGTGTTGCGTTGGGAAATGCCCAGGCGTGCCTGAACGACTATACCGAGGTCGCGCGTCATCGCATTTCCACCTACAACCGTGCCAAGCTGAGCGACTTTCAGAGCACGCAGATCAAGATCGCGGAGGCTTCCGCCAAGATCGACGCTGCGCGCCTGATCATGCGTTCGGCTTGCATCGATGCCATGGAGAACGCAAGGCGTGGCCATATTCCAGATATGTCAGCCAAGACCCGATATCGGCGCGACGGGGCCTTCTCGGTGAACTTGTGTACAGATGCGGTCTCGATGCTGTTTGCGGCGAGCGGAGCGCGCGGCTTGTTCACGACGGGGGTGTTGCAGCGGCAATTCCGCGATGCACACGCGATCAACTCACATCTCGCCTTCAATTTTGATGCGGCTGGAACCAACTATGGACGCGTGGCGCTAGGCCTGCCGTCCGAGAATCTCACGCTGTGAGGCCGGCCGATGAATGATCTGCCGAAGCAGCCGGCCGTTCCCGATCCAGCCAACGAACTTGCGAGCGACAGCTCGCCGATCGATCCCCGCGATTTTCGAAATGCGCTGGGCACATACGGAACGGGCGTAACGATCATCACCGCCACGGCGGCGGATGGAAAGCCGTATGGCATCACCTGCAATTCATTTGCATCGGTCTCCTTGAATCCGCCTCTGGTCCTCTGGAGCCTCGGGGTCTATTCCTCAAGCCTGCCGGTGTTCCAGAACGCCAGCCACTTCGTCGTCCATGTCCTCGGCACGTCGCAACAGGCGCTTGCGAACAAGTTTGCAAAATCGTCCGAAGACAAGTTCGCCGGTGTCGATTGGGCGCCGGGCCTCGGCAACGCTCCGGTGCTCGCCGAGAGCGTTGCCAGTTTTCAATGCCGTTCCGTCAACCGCTATTATGGCGGCGATCACGTGATCTTTCTCGGAGCAGTCGAGGCCTATGTCTACAATGCCAGGGAACCTCTGCTGTTTGCGCGGGGGGCATATGGCCGGTTCCTGGCCGATGATGAGCGCAAGAAGTCGCCGTAAGGGACCTCTGGTCGTATTCGGAAGCTCAATGTTCTGTAGCTGAGAGCTTATAGATCTCCAGCGCGTCCGCATCCGCGCCGCGCGCGGCCTTGGCCAGCCTGAAAAGTTGTCCGGCAAGCGTCGCCATCGGCACCGGCGTTGACGTCGTCTGCGCGAGCGCGGCGACCGTATCGAGGTCCTTGAGCATCGTGGCGATGTGACCGAGCGGCGGGGAGTGAATGCCCTGGACCATCCGTGGCACGAAAAGCTGAAGCGGAATGGAATCCGCAAAGCCACCGGCGAGCGCTTCGGGCAACCGATTGGCATCAATTCCTGCGTTCACGGCAAGGCGGGTTGCTTCAGCGAGGACGGCCATCGCGCATCCGACGATCACCTGATTGCACAGCTTTGTCGTCTGACCCGCGCCGTTGGGTCCCATATGGGTGAACCTCCGTGCCATGGCGAGGACGTAAGAGCGCACCCTCTCGACGTCGGCAATGTCTCCGCCTGCCATGATTGCAAGCGTGCCCTCCTCGGCGCCCTTGGTACCGCGGACACGGGTGCATCGATCCAGCCTGCGCCGTTGGTATCCTTCAATCGGCTCGCGAGGTCGCGCGCAGCGTCGGGATGGATCGACGAGAAGTCCACGACGAGCTTGCCCGCACCGGCTGCGGCCGAAAGGCCTTCAGCTCCGAATATCACCTCTTCAACCGCCGCGGCGTCCGTCACACACATAAAGACGATATCCGCGTTCGTCATAACGTCGCGGGGGGTAGTTGCGCGCCGTGCACCAGCTTCGACGAGCGGAGCGACCTTACTTTCCGAACGGTTCCACACTGTGACCTGATAGCCAGCCTTGAGCAGGCGGCGGGTCATGGGCGTTCCCATCAACCCGAGGCCGACATAGCCAAGCCGCTCGGCGCCCTGCGGGTTTGTCCTGCTCGTATCAGCCATAGGTTGCTTCCTCCTGTCGCAGCGCAATGGCGCACGACCGCCGCCATACCATACATTGCGCGCTCTCGGACGAAACCGGGCCGGCTTGCATGGCTTGCCTGATTGTTTGAACCATGAAACATTTGGGTCGGTCGGGTTGGGTGGCGCCGGTCGGCGCCGGAGCAACGGAGTGGGCGCGATGCGAACGGTTTCGAGGTTGATGCTGGCAACAGGGGCGGTAGCGGCCGCGATTGCGGTCGCGGCTCCTTCACGGGCGCAGCAGACAATCCGCGTCGGTTGGACGATCCCGGCCGAGGAGTCCAAGTACTGGATGATGCGCCGCCCGGCTGAATTCCCCGATATTGGCAAGACCTACAACATCGAATGGACCCAGTTTCAGGGCACCGCGCCAATGACGCAGGCATTGGCGGCGGGCGCTCTGGATTGCGCGACGCAGGCACCGCTGTCGCTTTCCAACGGCGTGGTGGGCGGCAATCTCAAGGCCTACATCGTGGCGCAGCATGTCTTCGAGAAGCCCGGCGGCTTTTCGGTCTATTGGGCGGTGATGGATGACTCGCCGATCAAGACCATCGCCGACCTCAAGGGCAAGACTGTCGGCATTTCCGTGATCGGCGGCGGCACGCAGGGGCCGTTCAACCTGCTGCTGAAGCAGAATGGCATCGATCCGGCCAAGGATATCAAGCTGGTCGAGGTCGGCTTTGCTGTCTCTGAAGATGCGCTGCGTCAGGGCCGTGTCGACGCGGTCAACATGAACCAGCCGTTTGCCGCGCGCGCAGAAGCGAAGGGCGGGACAAGGAAACTGTTCTCGCTGTCGCAGGCCATGCCGAACATCGTGCACATCTTGGAAGCCTGCCGTGCCGATTTCGTCGACAAGAACCCGGAACTGGTCAAAGCCTATGTCCGTGACATCACGTCGGGCATGAAGAAGGCTCTGGCGAACCGCGAAGAGACCTTGAAGGTCGTGTCCGAGGTACTGAAGGCTCCCGTTCCGGTTCTTGAGACGTACCTGCTCAAGGAGAACGACTTCGGCCGTGACCCGGGAGCTGCGCCGAACTTCCCCGCCATTCAAAAGATGCTCGACATCTACGCAGAGACGGGAATGCTGCCGAAGCTCGACGTCGCTCAGTTCAAGCATCCGACGATCGTTGCACCGCTGCAATAGGTGGTCGAACGAACTATCTGGAGAGTGAGATCGCAACGTCCCGGTCGCCCTGGACATTGCATGAAGAAGATGCACGCATGAAGAAGTTGCGATCACGGGTGACGACGGACGGGCTCGACCGGGCGCCGCACCGCGCTTTCATGCGCGCGATGGGCCTCGACGACACCGCGATTGCCAGGCCGATGGTCGGCGTCGTCAGCATGAAGGGCGAGCAGACGCCCTGCAACATGACTCACGATTTCCAGGTGGCCGGAGCAAAGACGGGAATCGAGGAGGCCGGCGGGACGCCGCGCGAATTCTCGACCGTGTCGGTCTCCGATGGCATCAGCATGAATCATGAGGGAATGAAGTTTTCCCTGTTTTCGCGCGAGCTGATTGCCGACTCGATCGAAGCGGTCGTCCATGGCCTCGCCTACGATGCGTTGATCGGATACGGCGGATGCGACAAGACGCTTCCCGGCGTGATAATGGGCATGGTTCGCTGCAATGTGCCGTCCATCTTCATCTATGGTGGCAGCTCGCTGCCGGGGCGCGTCGATGGGCGGACCCTCACGGTGCTCGACTCCTACGAGGCCGTCGGCAGTTTCATGACCGGTGAGATCGACGCGGCCACGCTAGAGCGGATCGAGCGTGCTTGCCTACCGACTATCGGTGCGTGCGCGGGCCAATTCACGGCGAACACCATGGGGATGGTGTCGGAGGCAATGGGCCTGACCATCCCCAACGTGTCGATGGTGCCCGGTATCTACGCCGAGCGTGCGCAGATCTCGCGCCGCGCCGGACGCCTAATCATGGAGATGCTGGAGCGCGGCGGACCGCTCCCGCGCGACATCGTGACGCGGAAATCCCTTGAGAACGGCGCCGCGATCGTTGCAGCGACGGGCGGCTCGACCAACGCTGCGTTACATTTGCCAGCCATCGCCAACGAGGCCGGCATCGCATTCACGATCGATGATGTCGGCGAGGTTTTTGCCAGGACACCGTTGATCGGAAATCTGCGGCCAGGCGGCAAATACACGGCAAAGGATGTCTACGATATCGGCGGTGCTGCCGTGGTGATCCGCGAGCTGATCCAGAGTGGCCATGTCGATGGTAGCTGTCTGACCATCACAGGCCGAACGCTCGCGGAGGAATATGCCGCTGCCAATGCGCCTGATGGAGAAGTCGTTTACGCCTCGCGCACCCCGATCATGCCGGATGGCGGTGTGGCGGTGCTGAAGGGTAATCTCTGCCCGGACGGTGCGGTCATCAAGGTCGCAGGGCTGAAGAGCCAGTTCTTCGAGGGCGTTGCGCGCGTATTCGAAGACGAGGAAGCCTGTGTCAAAGCGGTTCGTGACCGCAGCTACAGGGCGGGCGAGGTTCTCGTTATCCGCAATGAAGGGCCTGTCGGTGGCCCCGGCATGCGCGAGATGCTCGGGGTCACTGCGTTGATCTACGGCCAAGGCATGGGCGAGAAGGTGGCCCTGATCACCGATGGCCGGTTCTCCGGTGCCACCCGCGGCATGTGCATCGGCTATGTCTCCCCCGAAGCGTTCGTGGGCGGTCCGCTGGCGCTCGTTCGGGACGGCGACAAGATCCGGATTGACGCTGCAAACCGGCGGATGGATCTGTTGGTCGACGAGCAGGTACTCTCGGCACGCCGACGTGATTGGAAGCAACGTCCGCCGCGTCACCGTGCGGGTGCTCTCGCAAAATATGCGCGGCTGGTCGGGCAGGCGCCAGGCGGGGCGGTTACGCATGAAGGCCCGGCAGAATGGCCCTGGTTCGAATGACGGGAGCGTGGGCGACGAAAATGGCCGCAGTCTGGCAAGTTTCTTGCTAAGCTCGGGCCGCTGATGGAGGACATTCAGCAAACTGGTTGTGCGATGTTGCACGCGTGAGGTGAGAGCGGGATGAATGTCGTGCCTTCGAGATCGAGCGAATGGGTGAGACCGGTGACGTCACAAAAGCCGGCTTCTGCGATCATCGAGATCGAGAGCGTCTCACAGGTTTTCCAGACCTCGGCGCGCAAGGACCATTTGGCGCTGTCGGACATCTCACTGACGATCGACGAAGGAGCTTTCGTTTCCATTCTCGGACCGTCCGGCTGCGGCAAGTCGACACTGCTCTACATCGTCGGAGGCTTTGTCAGCCCAACCAGTGGCGCGGCGAAGATCAAGGGACAGGCGATCACAGGACCCGGTCCGGATCGCGGACCGGTCTTCCAGGAGTTTGCGCTGTTTCCCTGGAAGACGGTGTTGGGCAATGTGATGTACGGGCCGCGCCAGCAGGGTGTGCGGGCGAGCGAGGCCGAAGCGCAGAGTCGCTCGCTGATCGAGATGGTCGGCCTCAAGGGCTACGAGAGCTTCTATCCCAAGGAGCTGTCGGGCGGCATGAAGCAGCGCGTCGCGCTCGCCCGGACACTCGCCTACCATCCCGAAGTCCTGTTGATGGACGAGCCGTTCGGCGCCCTCGACGCTCACACCCGGACGCGTCTGCAGAACGATCTCCTGAACATCTGGGAGCGTGATCGCAAGACGGTGTTGTTTGTCACCCATTCGGTCGACGAAGCCGTCTTCCTATCCGACAAGGTGGTGATGATGTCGAAGTCTCCCGGTCGCATCCGGCAGATCATCGACATCGATTTGCCGCGACCGCGACGCCGTAACGAGCTGCTGCTCGACCCGCGCTACCAGAAATACGTCGTGGACATCGAGCGCATGTTCGATGAGAGCGACGGAGCCGGGGGACCCTCATGATGTCGCCGGCCGCCGTGCTCAAGCGTGCCGCCCCGGTGCTTGCCTGCATCGGGCTATTGGCAATATGGCAGGCCGCTGCGCTGGTGCTGAAGAACGACAGCTTTCCAACGGCGATCGAGGCGATCCGCGCGATCCCCGACATCCTTGGAGACAAGGAATCGCTGATCAACATTCTGGCCTCGCTTCGTCGCATGGCGATGGGGTTCGGTGCCGCCGTGCTCTTTTCGATTCCACTTGGCTTGTTGATGGGGCGCAGCCGAGCCGTCGCAGCCTTTTTCAATCCGCTCCTGATGGGGATCTATCCGGTCCCGAAAGCAGCCTTGATGCCCATCATCATGCTGTGGCTGGGCGTCGGCGACGTCACAAAGACGCTGGTGATCTTCCTCGGCGTCAGCCTGCCTGTGATCTATCACAGCTTCGAGGGTGCCAAGGCGGTGGAAGAGAAGATGCTGTGGTCAGGCGCGGCGATGGGTCTCTCATCCCTGCAGCGCTTGGTCCGGATCGTGCTGCCTGCCGCACTGCCGGAGATCCTGACCGGATGCCGCACGGGATTGGTGCTGGCGCTGATCACGATGATCACCAGCGAGATGATCGCCCGTCAGTCGGGTGCGGGCAACATCCTGTTCAATGCGCTCGACATGGGGCAATACGACACCGTCTTCGCGATGATCATCATCGTGGGAGCAATGGGCATCTGCCTCGATGCGATCTTCGAGCGGATCCGCGCCAGGCTGGTACGCTGGTCCGAGCCTCAGTTCGATATGCCGCTGAGTTTCTCATGACATCGCGCCTCATCTCGGCAAATCTCCTCCTCGGGCTCGCGCCGATCGCTCTGGTGATCGCGGTCTGGCAAGGTCTGGTGTCGTTCGGCTTCGCGCCCGCAGTCTTGCTGCCGCCGCCGGGTTATGTCTTCAGCCGGTTGCTCCAACAGCTCGTGACGTGGACGTTTCAGCAGGAGATCGCGGCGACCCTGATCCGGCTGTTTGCCGGGTTTGCGATCGCGGTTGTGCTCGGCGTCAGTATCGGCATCGCCGCTGCCGCCAGTCCGGCAATCAACGCCGTGGTTCGGCCGATCGTGCGGGTACTGGCGCCGTTGCCCAAGGTCGCGCTCTATCCTGCACTGCTCTTGCTGCTCGGATTCGGCCACGGATCGAAGGTCACGTTGGTGACTGCGGACGCACTTTTCCCCATTCTTTTGTCGACCTACTATGGCGCATCGACTGTCGAGCAGAAGCTGATCTGGTCGGCTATGGCGGCGGGGACGCCGCGCTACGAAATCCTGTTCAAGGTGGTATTGCCCGCGGCGATGCCGTCGATCCTGACCGGCTGCCGGATCGGCCTTGTCATTTCCTGCATCGTGGTGTTTCTGGCTGAGATGATCACGTCGACGGACGGGCTGGGCCATGCCCTCGTCACGGCGGCCCGGACGTTCCAGGCCGTCGATATGTTCGTGCCGCTGATCACGATTTCGCTGCTGGGGTTGCTTCTAAATGCGCTGTTGGGCGCCTTGCGATCGTATCTCTTGCGGGGCTTTCCCGAAGCGTGATCTGACTGAACAAGAAACCACGATACCGGGAGTGAAGCATGCTGGCCGATCGCATCGAGGCAAAATGGATCGACGCATTTTGCGAGATTTTTGAGCGATGCGCCGTCAAGGCGGGCGATACCGCGGCAATCCTCTCGGAAACCCAGTCGCGCGCGTTGAATGTTCATCTAGCCGAGCTCGCGCTGCTGCGGATGGGCGCACGGCCGTTCCATGTGGTGATGCCGACGCCGCGCAACCGAAACATCGTTCCGGTCCGCTCGACTGGGGCGAGCGAGGCGATCCAGAAGCTTGGTCCGGTCATTACCGCACTTCAACAGGCCGGCTTTGTCGTGGATTGTACCATCGAAGGCCTGATGCACGCGGTGGAGACGCCTGAAATCCTCAAAGCCGGGGCGCGAATCCTTGTGATCTCCAACGAGCACCCGGAGGCGCTCGAACGGATGGTGCCGGACCCCGCGCTCGAAAAGCGCGTGCGCGCCGCGGCGAAGATGCTGCGCGGAACCAAGCGCATGCGGGTGACCTCGAAGGCTGGCACGGCGCTCGACGTCGATATGGTCGGGGCTTCAACAGTCGGTGTGTGGGGCTGGACCGATAAGCCCGGCACGCTGGCCCATTGGCCCGGTGGCATCGTGGTCAGCTTCCCCAAGAGCGGGACGATCAACGGCACGCTGGTGATGGCGCCCGGCGACATCAATCTCACGTTCAAACGTTACCTGACCTCGCCGGTGAAGATGACGTTGAAGGACGATTATGTCGTCGAACTGGAAGGCGAGGGCACGGATGCCGCGATGATGCGCGCCTATCTCGCCGCCTGGGGCGATCGCGAGGCCTACGCCGTGTCGCATGTCGGCTTCGGCATGAATCCGGCCGCGCGTTACGAGGCGCTGTCGATGTATGACCAGCGCGACACCAACGGCACGGAGATCCGTGCCGTCTCCGGCAATTTCCTGTTCTCCACCGGCGCGAACGAATTCGCCGGCCGCTACACGGCAGGGCATTTCGATCTGCCCATGATGGGAACGACCATTGAACTCGATGGCGTCGTGGTGGTCCGGGAGGGCGTGCTCCAGGATGTCTTCGGCTAGTTGCGGTCGAGCACGGGCGGGCGAGCCAGATCGAAATGCCGGAGCAGGTCCACCATGGCCTGCAGCCGCTTGACCCGATAGGCATCGATGTCCATGCCTGAATAATCGAGAAAGCCGGCGCCCGTGCGGAGACCGATCCGGCCCTCGTGCATGTTCTTTGAAATCACTTCCGGCGCGCGATAGCGATCGCTGGCGAGTGCGCCTTCGAGGTAACGGCTCGCGTAGTACAAAATGTCGCCGCCGCCCCAGTCGATGAATTCGAGCAGCCCGAGTACGGCGTAGCGGAAGCCGAAGCCGTAGCGGATCGCCTTGTCAATCTCTTCGGCGCTGGCGACACCTTCCTCGACCATGCGCGCGGCCTCGTTCATCGCCAGCGCCTGGATGCGCGGGACGATGAATCCGGGCGTCGCCGCGCAGACCACCGGTACCTTCCCAATGCCTTCAAGCAGTGCCTTGACCTCGTCGACGATGGCGGGATCGGTGGCTTTACCGGGCGAAACCTCGACCAGCGGGATCAGATAGGCCGGATTGAGCCAGTGCACGTTGAGAAAACGACGAGGGTTAATGATCGCGCCGGAGAGATCGTCGACGAGAATCGTAGATGTCGTCGAAGCGATTATCGTGTCCGGACCGACCTGCCTCGAGGCTGATCCCAGGACCTCTCGCTTGAGCTCAACGACTTCTGGAACACCTTCGAAGACCATTCCGGCCTCGGACAGCGCTGCGCCGCTTTGGCTGGCCGGCACCACCGACACACGAGCGATGAGGGGATCGACATCTGCCTCGGTGAGCAACCCCAACTTTGACAGGCTGGAAAAAGTCTTCCTGACTTCCCCGATTGCGTCTGCCTCCAGCTTGGCGAAATCTTCCGCTGAACGGGCCTTGACGTCGATCATCGTCACCGTATGCCCGGCATAGGCGAATGCGACGGCGATGCCGCGCCCCATGCGGCCGGCCCCGACACAGGCGATGTTAGCGCGACGGGTCATCGATCAAAATCCATTGCGAAGCAGCGTCTGCAATTCGGCCCTGCTGAAGCTACCAAGGCCAAGCGTATCCAGCGTTCGGCCGCCTTGTGCGAAATCCTCGTCGCAGATCGCACCGCCGATTGCCAGGAAAGCCCTTGCAAGCGGCGTCGCCACGCCCGCCAGGGCGGCGACGGAAACCAGCAGCGACAGCCCAAGCCGCAAATCCTCTCGCATGTAGCGGTGCTCGGCCAGCACGATGCGTTCGCGCCAGTCGCCGGAATCGGTCAGCCGGTCGTGCGAGCCGCGGCCATACATCCAGATCTCACCTTCCCTAGCGTAGTGATGCGCGAGCGGAAAATGCGGTGCGCCGTAGTCGAGCGCCTCGCGCACCGCGATCCGTTCGGCATCGAGCGCGTCGGTCACCCGGCGGATCGCGGCTTGCGTGCCTTCTTTGTGGATATCCCACCTTTCGAAGTGCTCGATCGGGCCCGCATTCATCACGATCAGCGGTGGATGGATGATCGGCCCCGCATTCATCAGCGCGCCGGACAGCGCATCGCCGCATGGCTCGATCGCATCGGGGAAGGCGCGTCCGATCACTTCGAGCGCGTGCGGCGCCTGATCCAGCGGAAAGACGCCGACCGGCAGCCGCTTGGCGCGGATGGTGATTGCGACCTCGAATGGCCCGTGCTTGCGGGTGAGCCAGGGCAGTGTGCCGGTCTCCGCAAAGCTCGCAGAAGCCTGGTTGCCGGCCTCCCGTGCGGCCTGGGCGAAGATCATCGAGCCGAATGTTGCCGGCGGCAGAAACACGACCTGGCCGTCCCGCAAATGCGGGGCGAGCAGACGGGCAATGTCAGGCTGCGCGAAGGCCGGGGCCGGGCAGAGGATCAGTTCAGCGCCACTGATGGCTTCGGCGATATCGGTCGTGACCATCGTCAGTTTCACGTCGTGGCGGCCGTTATGGTCCTTCACTACGATGCGCGAGCCGGCGTCACGATGTGCCGCCACCTGGTCTGCGTCGCGGCGCCAGAGTCGGACGTCGTGCTCGGACAAGGCAAAATCGCCTGCGGCCGCGAAAGAGCCGTTTCCCCCACCCAGAACCGCAATCTTCAAGATGCTTCTCCTTGCGCGCGCGACTGCGCATCAAGCTGCTTGAGCAGGAAATGCTGGACCTTGCCCAGCGCCGTACGCGGCAGGTCGGTGACGAAGACGATGTCACGCGGAACCTTGTAACGCGCGAGCTGTGCCTGAACATGCACTCTCAGTTCGTCCGCTTCGAGCCGGCATCCGGACCGCCGGATGACATAAGCGATCGGCACCTCGTCCCAGCGCGGGTCTGGCCGGCCGATCACGGCGCATTCGCTGACATCGGGATGCTCGAGCAGAACGCGTTCGACCTCGGCCGGATAGATGTTCTCGCCGCCCGAAATGATCATGTTCTTCTTGCGGTCACGGACCCAGAAATAGCCCTCCGCGTCGCACAGGCCGATATCGCCGGTGCGATACCAGCCGTCGTGCAGCGCGTCTCGCGTGGCATCCGCATTGCCCCAATACTCGAAGAACACGTTGAGGCCGCGCACCGCGATTTCGCCGGGCGTGCCGGCCGGCACTTCGGCGCCGGCTTGGTCGATCACCTTCGCCTCGCAGCACAGGCCGGCAAGTCCAGTCGATCCCGCACGCGAGAGATCGCCGCCAAGCCGCGTGTAGATTGCGATGGGGCAGGTTTCCGTCGAGCCGTAGACCTGAAGGACCGGCACGCTACGCTCAACAAAGCGGTCGATCAGGTGAGGCGGCACGATGGTCGAGCCCGTCGCCACAGCCTTGAGTGAAGATACATCGGACGTAGGCCAAGCCGGATGCTCGCTCACAGCCTGGATGATCGCCGGCACCATCACCGTTAGTGTCGGCCGTTCGTTTTCGATAGCGGTAAGCGCCGTGTCTGGCGTAAACCGCGCATGGATCGTGACGGTTGCGCCGAGCTGAAGCGCTGGCGTCGTCTGGATGTTGAGGCCGCCGACGTGAAAGAACGGCAGCACGGTCAGCACATGATCGTCAGACGTCATGTTGTGCATGTGCTGGCTCATGACGCCGTTCCAGAACAACGCTTCCTGGCGCAGTACGGCGCCTTTCGGCCGTCCGGTCGTTCCTGACGTGTAAACGATCAGGAGTGGGCAGGAGAGATCGGTGTGCGGGTTGCGGCCGCTGCCGTCGCTGCGGGCCAGCAGGCTTTCGAATGTCGTGCCGCGTGGTGGCGTAAAGTCGAGGCCGACGATAGATGTCGCTGGTGCAAGTTCGGAAAGAACTCCCTCAAAGGCCTGCTCGAGCACCAGCACCTTGGCACCAGCATCGGTGAGAATGAAGAGCTGCTCGGCGACCGCCAGCCGCCAGTTCAGCGGAACCAGCATCGCGCCGAGCCGCGCGCAGGCATAAAGCAGAACCAGGTAGTCCGGCCGGTTCAGGCTTAGGATCGCCACGCGGTCGCCGCGGCCGACGCCGAGCTCCTGCTTCAAAGCCGTGGCCGTCCGCTCGATGCGTGCGGCGAATGCCGCGTAGCTCAGCCGTTCCCCTTCGAAGGCAATGGCTATCTTGTCTGGCGCGAACGCCGCGTTGCGGTCGATCAGACTACAGAGGTCCACTGTCAATCGTCCGTTTCGCCGGCCTCGTACAACGCCTCGCGGCCGATCCGATCGAGGCAAAGCTCGGCCGTCCAGGGCAGCATTAGGGAGCCGCACCGGCTATCGCGGTAAATGCGCTCCAGCGGCAATGAGCGAAGCATGGCCTGGCCGCCGCAGGTGCGGATCGCGAGCGCCGCGAGCTCATTTGCTCCCTCCATCACCGAGTATTGCGCGGCATAGGCACGCAGCACCTGCTCCTTGCTCGGATTGGCGCGTGCTTCGGTCACAGCCTGGAACCAAATCGACTTGATCTGTTCGAGCTTGATCTGCATCTGCGCCACCGCGATCTGCTTGGTCGGGTACATTCGGCGCTTGACCGGCGGCATGCCCGGGACCTCGCCGCGCAGATAGCGCACCGTAAAATCATAGGCCGCTTGCGCGAGGCCCATGTAGGTCGGCGATAGCGTCAGGAACATGTGCGGCCAGCGCATTGCAGCCTGGAAATAGACGCCGCGCGGCATCAGCGCCGAATCATCCGGGACGAACACATCCTTGAACAGCAGCGTTCGCGAGACCGTCCCGCGCATGCCGAGCGGATCCCAGTCGCCGACAACGGAGACGCCTTCCGATTTTGCGGAGATCGCGAGGTAAAGCGTGTTGCGGCGCGAGGCCTTCTCGCCTTCCTCGATCTCGGTGCAAAGCACGCCGTAATAGTCGGCGTGGCCGGAGAGCGATGCAAAGATCTTCTTGCCATTGACGATCCAGCCGCCCTCGACCGGCCTGGCTTCCGTGCCGAAGGCGACACCGCCCGCAGCCGCCGCGCCACCCTCGGAGAAAGGCTGCGAGTAGATCGCGCCGTCCTCGACGATGCGCTTGTAGTGGACCGCGCGCCGCCGCTCGTGCTCCGCGCGAGTTTCCGTATCCATGTCGAGATCGTCGGCGAGGGGCCCAGACCACAGGGTCGAGCAGACATGCATGTTCCAGGTCAACGCGGTGGCGCCGCAATAGCGGCCGATCTCGGCGGCTGCGAGCGCATAAGTCTGGTAGTTCGCGCCAAGCCCGCCATGCTTCTTGGGGATGGCAATACCGAGCAGACCGACGCGGTGCAGATCGCGATAATTCTCCGTCGGGAAGACCGCATCTCGATCGTAGATCGCCGCGCGGCCGGCGAACACACTCTGACCGATCTCCCGCGCACGTGCAATGATGCCGGCCTGTTCGTCGCTGAGACGGAATGCGACAGGGTCGAAGATCGGCGCATCCAGCGCCACCTTGTCGCTCGCGCCGATGGTCTTGCTGACTTGCATGGTCATTGCCTAGTCACCTTACGATTTGGTCGCGACGGAATGCAGGAATCGGCCGAGCGCCTCATCGAAGGCGCCGGGCCGCTCGAGGTTGGCTAGGTGGCCGACGCCGGCGAGTTCGATATATTCGGCAGAAGGGATGTAGGTCGCCGTCTTCGCCATCATTGGCGCCGGCGCATTGTTGTCCTTGGAGCCGGACAGCAGCAGCGTCGGCACGGAAATGTCCTTGAGCGTGCTGCGCTGATCGAAGCCGATCAGGGCCAGCATCATGGCGCGATAGCTTGCCTCCGGCACGCTTGCCATGCACTCGCGCGCAAGCTCCATTCCGCTCGGATCCGGATCGTCGCCGACAAGCTCTTTCACCAGCGAGGGCGCCAGCGATTTCATCGTCTCGCCGCGATCGAGCGGCCCGAGCCGCGCGGCGATGAACGATTTCTGCCAGTCGCCGTCGGCCTTCCCGAATGCGGGGCTGGTTTGTGCAAGAACGACCGCGCGCGCCAGTTTCGGCGATTGCACCAGCCATTTCTGGACGATCATGCCGCCGATGGAATGTCCGACCAGAATAGGCTTGGCCGCACCTAGCTGCTCGATGAATTGCTGGAGCGCATCCGCCAGGGCAGCGATACTGACGCTGGCGAGCGGTTCGGACGCGCCATAACCCGGCATGTCCCACGCGATCGCGCGGAAGCGGTTGCCGAATGTGGCAAGCTGGCGCCGCCAGGCGCGCGCCGCACCGCCGATGCCATGCAGGAAAACCAAGGGTATTGCGCCGGGATTGCCCGCAGCTTCATAGGCGAAGCGTCCATCCTTTGTTATCATTGGCGCAGGCTGCGACACGCGACATCCTTTTGCTTGGCCCCGTGATGCTAACAGGCCTGTGGGGGATGGAAAGAGATAATTTTATACTTAAAGCAATTTCCGGGCCGATCTCTGGCGCGCGGCTGTTCACGGCGCGATCGGCGCTTTCGTTGCAAAAATTTGAAGTTTAAAATATATCCGAAAGAGCGATCAACAGATTCCGAGGAGCCAGCGCATGTCCGCATTGCCGCAATCGCCGCACGCGCTGGTGACCGGTGGCGGCCGCGGCATCGGCCGCGCGATCGCAGCCGCTCTCGTCGGGGCCGGCGCAACCGTGACGGTGCTCGGCCGGAATGCCGCAACTCTTGAAGAGGCGATCGAGGCGGGAGCTGCGCATTTCGCAGCCGTCGCCGATGTTTCAGACGAGGTGTCGCTCAACGCCGCCATCGCCGAGGCCCATGCGCGAAAGCCGATCGATATCCTGATCGCCAATGCGGGCAGCGCCGAATCCGCGTCGTTCGTGAAATCGGATAGTGCCCTTTTCGCGCGCATGATGGACGTCAATTTTATGGGCGTGGTTCATGCCATCCGCGCGGTCTTGCCAGGTATGAAGGATCGCCCCTATGGACGGATCGTGGCGGTCGCGTCGACAGCCGGGCTCAAAGGCTATGCCTATGTCAGCGCATACACTGCAGCCAAGCACGCGGTGGTCGGTCTGGTGCGGTCGCTCGCGCTCGAAATGGCCGGCAGCAATGTCACGGTGAATGCCGTGTGTCCGGGCTTCACCGACACGGATCTCGTCGCCGGCAGCATCGAGAACATCGTGAAGAAGACGGGGCGAACCCGCGAGCAGGCGATCGCCGAACTCGCCAGGCATAATCCGCAGGGGCGGCTGATCTCACCTCGGGAGGTCGCCGACGCTGTGCTCTGGTTGTGCGGTGAGGAAGCCGGTGCGATCACCGGACAGGCAATCGCCGTTGCCGGTGGGGAAATCTAGCGTGCGAGGCACGGGCCGGAACAAGGAAGTTAAGGAGATCGCATGAGCAGACCAGCAAATCCTGTGACCGTGCCGCTTGCGGACTATTCGCCGCAACACTTCCTGCTGGCCGTTGTCGACGGTGTTGCCACGGTGACGCTCAATCGTCCCGAACGGAAGAATCCTCTGACGTTCGAGAGCTACCGGGAATTGACCGATTTCTTCCGTGCCTGCGCGTTTGACGACGCGGTCAAGACGATCGTCGTCGCCGGCGCCGGCGGCAATTTCTCGTCCGGCGGCGATGTGTTCGAGATCATCGGCCCGCTCGTCAAGATGGACACCAAGGGGCTGACCGCCTTCACGCGGATGACCGGCGACCTCGTCAAGGCGATGCGGGCCTGTCCGCAGCCGATCGTGGCCGCGGTCGAAGGCATCTGCGCCGGCGCCGGCGCGATCATCGCCATGGCATCCGACATGAGACTTGCGGCCAGCGGTGCCAAGGTCGCGTTCCTGTTCAACAAGGTGGGCCTTGCCGGCTGTGACATGGGCGCCTGTGCCATCCTGCCGCGCATTATCGGGCAGTCCCGCGCCTCCGAGCTGCTCTATACCGGCCGGTTCATGACCGCGGAGGAGGGTGAGCGCTGGGGCTTCTTCAGCCGGATCGTCACGCCGGAGCAGGTGCTGCCCCAGGCGCAGATTCTGGCCAGGCAGGTCGCGGAAGGGCCGACCTTCGCCAACACCATGACCAAGCGGATGCTGGCGATGGAATGGGCGATGTCGGTGGAGGAGGCGATCGAGGCGGAAGCCGTTGCCCAGGCGCTGTGCATGACGACGGCGGATTTCGAGCGCGCGTTCGAGGCCTTCGCCAACAAGGTCAAGCCGGTCTTCAGGGGCGACTGAGCCGGCTGCTATTATCCGCAGCCAGGCCAGCGACGGGGACTTGCGTGAAATTATTTTAGGCTTAAAATAGTTTTCATGGCGGGTGAATTGGCGAGGCTCCCATGAAAGTCGCGATCATCGGTGGCGGACCTGCGGGTCTCTACGCTGCGATCCTGCTGAAGAAGCAGCGGCCAAGTGCCGACATCACGGTATACGAGCGCAACCGGGCCGACGACACATTCGGCTTTGGCGTGGTTTTCTCTGACGCCACGCTCGACAATTTCGAGAAACACGACCTTCCGAGCTATCGCCGCATCACCCAGGAATTCGCCTACTGGGATGATATCGCCGTGCATTTCCGCGGCACGGTGCACCGGGTCGGCGGCAACGGGTTTTGCGGCTGCTCGCGGCAGAAGCTGCTCCTGATCCTCCAGGAGCGCGCGCGAGAGCTTGGCGTCGCGCTGCAATTCGAGGTGGATATCGACGACGAGTCCCGCTTCGCTGATGCCGATCTCGTCCTGCTCGCCGATGGCATCAACAGCCGCTTCCGTGAAAAATACGTGGACCATTTCCACCCGGAGGTTGATGTCCGCGCCAACAAGTTCGCCTGGATGGGCTCGACCAGGCCGCTCGATGCCTTCACCTTCATCTTCCAGGAAACGGAATGGGGGCCGTTCATCGCCCACGCTTATCAGTACGAGGCCGGGCACTCGACCTGGATCTTTGAGACCGATCCGCAGACTTTCGAGCGGGCAGGGCTGACCGGGCTGAACGAGCAAGAGTCCGCCGCGCGGATGGCCGACATCTTCGGCTGGTTTCTCGACGGCCACAAGCTGCTGACCAACCGCTCGATGTGGCGGAATTTCCCGATGATCCGCAGCAAGCGCTGGGTCAAGGACAACATGGTGCTGCTCGGCGACGCCAAGGCGAGCGCGCATTTCTCGATCGGCTCCGGTACCAAGCTCGCGATGGAAGATGCGATCGCGCTTGCCGAGGCGATGCAGAACGCTCCCAGTATCAAGGCTGCGCTGGAGGTCTATGAGCACGGTCGCCGTGAGGAGGTCGAAAAGACCCAGCACGCCGCCGACGTGTCGCTGGTCTGGTTCGAGCACGTCGATCGTTTCTGGGATTTCGATCCCGTGCAATTCGCCTTTGGTGTGATGACGCGCTCGAAGGCGATCACCTACGACAATCTGAAACTCCGCGCGCCTGATTTTGTGGCCGAGGTCGAAAAATCCTTTGCAAGGCACGTTCGCAACAGCGGCTTCGATGTTGATACCAGCAAGCCGTTAGTGCCGTTGTTCCAGCCGTTCCGCTTGCGCGAGATGGAGATCGCCAACCGCGCGGTGATGTCGCCGATGTGCATGTATTCAGCGAAGGAGGGCGTGCCGACCGACTTCCACCTCGTGCATTACGGCTCGCGCGCGATCGGCGGCGCCGGCCTGATCTTCACGGAGATGACCTGTGTCAGTCGCGACGCCCGGATCACGCCGGGATGCACGGGCCTGTGGAACGACGAGCAGGAGGCCGCGTGGCGGCGCATCGTGGATTTCGTCCATGGCAATTCGGCCGCGAAAATCTGCCTGCAACTCGGCCATGCCGGCCGCAAGGGCGCGACCAAGCTGATGTGGGACGGCATGGACCGTCCGCTGGACGAGGGTGGCTGGGACGTGGTTTCGGCATCACCTCTGCCTTATTTTCCTGACAGCCAGGTGCCGCGCGAGCTCGACCGCGCCAGCATGAACGCGGTGAGGGATTCTTTCGTCTTGGCGGCCGAGCGTGGCGAGCGCTGCGGCTTCGACATGCTGGAGCTGCACTGCGCCCACGGCTATCTGCTCGCAAGCTTCATTTCGCCGCTGACAAACACCAGGACCGACGAGTACGGCGGCTCGCTCGAAAATCGCCTCAGATTCCCGCTTGAGGTTTTCGAGGCACTACGCGCGGTCTGGCCGTCGCACAAGCCGATGTCCGTGCGTATCTCCGCGACGGACTGGGCTGAGGGTGGTATCGACGGTAATGACGCCGTCGCGATCGCGCGCGCCTTTGCCGAGGCCGGCGTCGATCTCGTCGACGTCTCGACCGGGCAGACCGTGCGCGATGCGCAGCCGGTCTATGGGCGCATGTTCCAGACGCCGTTCTCCGATCAGGTCCGCAACGAGGCGCGTGTCGCCACCATGTGCGTCGGCAACATCACGACGGCGGATCAGGCCAACACCATTTTGGCCGCCGGACGGGCGGATCTCGTGGCGCTCGGGCGCCCACATCTGGTCGATCCATTCTTCACCATGAAGGCCGCGGCCTGGTACGGGGCAAACGACGCCTTCTGCCCGCCGCAATACCTTCCCGGAAAGGATCAGATTTTCCGCAACAGCGTGCGCGACCGGCAGGATCTCGAGGAGCTGAGAATTAAGGCTAAGCCCAAGACCCGGGCCGAGCTGAAGGCGGAGGCGACAAAGCCGCTTGCGGCCGAGTGACCGCCCGTGCGACGTTAACCCCATTGCCTGGCGTATTTCGAGTGGAGTAAGGGCGATGAAGGCGATTATCGTCGGTGGCGGTATCGGAGGTCTCACCACGGCATTGATGTTCCGCTCGCGGGGCCTGGATTGCGAGATCTTCGAACAGGCCGAGACCATCCGCGAGCTCGGTGTCGGCATCAACACGCTGCCGCATGCCATGCGCGAGCTTGCCGGCCTCGGCCTGCTCCAGAAGCTCGACGACGTCGCGATCCGCACCGACCAGCTCTATTACCTCAACCGCCATGGCCAGGAGGTGTGGCGCGAGGCGCGCGGCATCGACGCCGGCCACGACGTGCCGCAATTCTCGATCCACCGTGGCCGCCTTCAGGGCGTCATCCATCGAGCCGTCGAGGAGCGACTCGGTGCGGCCGCAATCCACACCGGCTGCCGGCTCGGCGCCTTCACGCAGGACGAGGGTGGCGTCACCGCCTATTTCTTCGATCGTGCTGGCGCGCACATTCACACGGCGCGAGGCGATATCCTGATCGGCGCCGACGGCATCCATTCGCGCGTCCGCGAGACATTGTTCCCGAACGAGGGGCCGCCGTGCTGGAACGGCTTGATGCTGTGGCGCGGTGCGCGCGACTGGCCGTTGTTCCTCACCGGCAAGTCGATGATCGTGGCCGGCGGCCTCAATGCCAAGGTGGTGATCTATCCGATCGCGGAGGGATCGAGCCCCGCAAGCCGGTTGACCAATTGGGCGGTGCTGGTGAAGGTCGGCGAGGGCAACGCTCCGCCACCGCGCAAAGAGGACTGGTCGCGGCCGGGCCGGCGCGAGGAACTGATGCCGCACGTGGCGCGCTTCTCGGTGCCCTATATCGACGTGAAGAGCCTGATCTCGGCAACGCCTGAATTCTACGAATATCCGACCTGCGACCGCGATCCCTTGCCCTACTGGTCGTCCGGGCGCGTCACGCTGCTCGGCGATGCCGCGCATCCCATGTACCCCGTCGGCTCCAATGGCGCCTCGCAGGCGATCCTCGACGCACGCTGCCTCGCGGACGCGCTGGTGCGCGCCGAGCATCCGCGCCAGGCGCTGCTCGAATATGAGAAGAAGCGCCTGCCGATGACAGCTGACATCGTCCGCTCCAACCGCCGCGGCGGCCCAGAGGGCGTCATCGACGCCGTCGAGCAGCTCGCGCCCGACGGTTTCGACAATGTCGACAACGTCTTGAGCTATTCCCAGCGCGAGGCGATCGTGCGGGGCTATGCCACCAAGGCGGGCTTCGCCGCTGTCCCGGGACTGGCGGCGGTGCGTGCTTGATGTGCTTTTGATTGAGCATGACCCTTCTGGAAAACCGCTTCACACTTTTCCGGGGTCATGCTGCTAACCGCCGGGAGGCGGCGGCAGGAAGTGGATGTTGAACTCGGCGGCCATCGCCACGACGTCCTCCGGCTTCTGCTCCTTCATGTTATGAAGGCCCCAGAACAGGTCGAACAGCTTGCGGCTCGGTGAGACCCAGAACAGCACCTTTGCGGTCTGCTCCGATTTGTTGAAGATACCGTGCGGCACGCCCATGCCGAGGCGGATCAGGTCGCCCGCAGTGGCCTGCGCCTCCGAATTGCCGAGCACGAAGTCGAGCTTGCCCTCCAGCATGTAGAGATACTCATCCTGGTCGGGATGAATGTGCGGCGGCACGAACGTGCCGGGCGGCAGCGTCGCGTGCCAGGAGAAGCTGTTCTCGGCGTAGCTTTTCGGCACATAGGTCTGGCCGAGGATGTTCCAGGAAATGCCCTGGATTCCCTCATTGGCCCGCGTGATGCCGGTGATTTCGCTCTTCATTGCAGTCCTCCCTTGACGCGACGCGCGGCCTCAGTTTGCCGCCTTGCAGTCCTTGGCATAGCGGTCGCCGTAATTCTCAAACACCTTCTGGACGATCTCGGTCTGGAACTTGCCGTCCGGACGCTTGGCGACCTTGGTCAGGTAGAAATTCTGGATCGGATAGCCGTTGGTGTTGAACTTGAAGGCGCCACGCAGCGAGGTGAAATCCGCCTTCTTCAGCGCGGCTCCGACCGCGTCCTTGTTCGAAAGGTCGCCTTTCACGCCCTTGATGGCGCTGTCGATCAGCATCGCGGCGTCATAGGCCTGGAAGGCGTAGGTGCCGGGCACGATGTTGTAGGCTGCTTCATAGGCTGCGACGAACTTCTTGTTCTGTGGATTGTCGAGATTGGGCGCCCAGTTCGCGCCGCCGAACATGCCGACGGCCGCGTCCTGCTGTGCCGGCAGCGTCGATTCATCCACCGTGAATGCCGAGAGCACCGGGATGCTGTCGGCAAGGCCTGCCTGGCGATACTGCTTGACGAGATTGACGCCGAGGCCGCCCGGCATGAACGTGAACAGGGCGTCAGGCTTCTGCGAGGAGATCTTGGACAGCTCCGGCTGGAAATCGAGCGTGTTCAGCGGCATGTAGGATTCTTCGACGATCTCGCCCTTGTAGTCGAGCTTGAAGCCGGCGACCGAGTCCTTGCCGGCCTGATAGTTCGGCACCATCAGGTACATGCGCTTGTAGCCGCGATCCTGCGCGACCTTGCCGAGGATCTCGTGGACCTGGTCGTTCTGATACGACGTCACATAGAAGAACGGGTTGCAATCCTTGCCGGCAAAGGTCGACGGGCCGGCATTCGGGCTGATCAGGAACACCTTCGATTCCGTCACGGGTCGGTGGATCGCCTGGAGAATGTTGGAGAAGATCGGGCCGACCACGAAATCGACCTTCTCGCGCTCGAGCAAGCCCTTGACCTTGGTCACCGCCGCGTCCGGCTTGAGCTCGTCGTCGACCACCACGACCTCGACCTCGCGGCCACCCATCTTGCTGCCGAGGTCCTTCACCGCGAGCGCAAAGCCGTCGCGAACCTGCTGGCCGAGCGCGGCGGCGGGTCCCGACAGGGTCACGATCACACCGAGCTTGATCTTCTCCTGGGCGAGGGCGGGGCTCATTGCGGTGCCGAGCAGCAAGGCGGCTACGGTCAAGGTTCTTTGCATTTTCATTTTTTGTCCCCTCGTGACATCAGCGCCTGCGCAGCAAGCCGCCTACTCCAATCCAAGCTTATGCCGATGATGGCTGCCGCGGCAAGCAAGGCTCAAGACGTCGCCATCCCGCGGCAAAGCGCGCATGCAAGCGGCGCGCCAATTATTTGAAGCCTAAAGAAATCGGCGTGCGGTCGATTGCTGCAGCTTTGGACTTGCGGCCGGCTTCAATTTATTTGAAGCTCAAAACGTTGGGGAATCCGTGCCGGCGCCAATGCCTGCCGTCAATGACCGCATCAGATGCTTGATTCCGAGACCAAGGCCGTCGAGACGCCGGAGGACCATGCCGATGAGCTTCGGCTGTGGCTGCGCTTGTTGACCTGTACCACCCTGATCGAGGGTGAGGTGCGCGGCCGCCTGCGGCAGCGCTTCGACGTCACGCTGCCCCGTTTCGACCTGATGGCGCAGCTCGACAAGGCGCCGGACGGCATGACGCTGTCCGACGTCTCCAAGCGGATGATGGTCTCCAACGGCAACGTCACCGGTCTCGTCGAGCGTCTGGTGGAATCCGGCCATCTCGACCGGCGCACCTCGGAGACCGACCGCCGTGTCCAGGTGATCCGCCTGACAAAGCTCGGGCGCGCCGAATTTCGCAGGATGGCCGCGGAACACGAGACCTGGATCGCCGATCTCTTCGTCGACCTGACGCCGAAGGACGTGCGCGAGCTGATGCGCCTCCTCGCCAAGACCAAGGCGTCGGCGCAGAAATCGGCCGCGCGCAGGCGGCCCTGAGCCCGCATCCGGGCCGGCCCGCCAATCCCTTTTGCCGCAGGAAAAAGCACGGGATGCCCAAATCCCCTATTGCGCCAAATTGTTTTAAGCCTAAAATGTTTTTAGATAGTGCTGCCGGGTGCTTTCCATGCGCAAAGGAGCGTGCGATGGCCAACGCCGCGAAGGTTCAAGCGTCGGGCTCGTATGACGGCAACGCCGCGACGGCCCATGTCGATACATTCGCGCGGCAGCATCTGCCGCCGCGCGAGCTCTGGCCCGAATTCATCTTCACGCGGCCGGAGCTGCACTATCCGCCGCGATTGAACTGTGTCAGCTATTTTCTCGACCGGTGGGTGGAGCAGGGCCATGGCGAAGCGCCTTGCGTCATCAGTCCCGCCGTGAGCTACACCTATCGCGAGATGCAGGCGCTCGTGAATCGCGTCGCCAATGTGCTGGTCGGCAAGCTGGGTCTCGTCACCGGCGGACGCGTGCTGCTGCGTTCGGCCAATAGTCCGATGATGGTCGCAACCTATCTCGCTGTGATCAAGGCCGGCGGAATTTGCGTGGCGACGATGCCGCTGCTGCGCGCCAAGGAGCTGTCCTATCCGATCCAGAAGGCGGAGATCACGCTGGCGCTCTGCGACGGAAAACTCGCCGACGAGATGGAGAAGGCGAAGCTAGCTGCGCCCGGTCTCAAGCGGGTCGTCTATTGGGGCAATAGCGCGCCCGACTCGCTCGAAGCGCTGATCGCCGATGCCAGCCCCGAGTTCACGGCCGTCGATACCGCCTCCGACGACATCTGCCTGATCGCCTTCACGTCGGGCACGACAGGCGATCCCAAGGGCACCATGCATTTTCATCGCGACATGCTGGCCGTCTGCGATGGCTACGCCCGCAATATCCTGCGGGCCGAGCAGAAGGATCGCTTTATCGGCTCGGCGCCGCTCGCTTTCACCTTCGGCTTCGGCGGCGTGTTGTTTCCGATGCACATCGGCGCCTCTTTCGTGGTGCTGGAGAAGACGACGCCGGACGACATGCTGACGGCCATCGAGCAGTACAAGACCACGGTCTGCTTCACCGCGCCCACCGCTTATCGCGCCATGATCGGCAAGCTCGTGGGCCGCGACATTTCCTCGCTTCGGAAGTGCGTCTCGGCCGGTGAGACATTGCCAAAACCGACATTCGACGCCTGGTTCAAGGCGACCGGTATCAATCTGATGGACGGTATCGGCTCGACCGAGCTGTTGCACATCTTCATCAGCGCGACCGAGGACGACATCCGCCCGGGCGCGACGGGCAAGCCGGTGCCAGGCTATGAAGCGAAGATCGTCGACGATGCCGGCAATGACGTGCCGCCTGGGACGATGGGGAAGCTCGCGGTGCGCGGGCCGACCGGCTGCCGCTATCTCGCCGACGATCGGCAACGCAAATACGTCCAGAATGGCTGGAACATCACCGGCGACACCTATCTGATGGATAGCGACGGTTATTTCTGGTACCAGTCGCGCTCCGACGACATGATCGTGTCGGCGGGTTATAATATTGCCGGTACAGATGTGGAGGCCGCGTTGCTCACGCATCCCGCTGTCGTCGAGTGCGGAGTGGTCGGTGCGCCGGACGAGGCGCGAGGCATGATCGTCAAGGCCTATGTCATCGCCGCGCCCGGCGTGACGCCGGACGCTCAGCTAGCAGCCGAGTTGCAGGAGCATGTGAAACGCGAGATCGCGCCGTACAAATATCCGCGCGCAATCGAGTTCGTGACGCAACTCCCGAAGACAGAGACCGGCAAGTTGAAACGTTTTGCCCTGCGACAGCTCGCGCAGGCCGCGGCGACGTCCTCGGGCGTCGCGGCAGAATGAGAGAAGGATAGAGAATTGTCCGTGACGACGCCGAAAAGCCCGCAGCTTGCGGTGCTGCCGACCGCCGATGAGAATGACACAGGTTCGGTGGCGCAGATCCTCCAGCCGTCCGGTTGGCCGGTGCCGAAAGGCTATGCCAACGGCATGGCTGCCGAAGGGCGGATCGTCGTCACCGGTGGCGTGATCGGCTGGGATGCCGACGAGCGGCTGGCCGACGGTTTCGTCGCGCAGGTCCACCAGACCCTGAGCAACATCGCCGCGATCCTGAACGAGGCCGGCGCACGCCCCGAACATCTGGTACGGCTGACCTGGTACGTCGTCGACATAGACGAATACCTGGCGAATCTGAAGGAACTCGGCAGGGTCTATCGCGCCATCTTCGGCGCGCATTATCCGGCGATGGCGCTGATCCAGGTCGTGCGGCTGGTCGAGAAGGCGGCTCGCGTCGAGATCGAGGCGACTGCCGTCATTCCCCGCTGAGCCGCGCTAGCTGCTTCAGTTCGCTTCTCAGCTTGCCTTGGCGAGATCGTCGTCTTCAGGCGAGTTCAGATAGACGCCGGACATGGTGTCGACCCAGCACAGATGGTCGTGCACCTTCTTCACGCCCTCGACGTTCTCCGCCGCGACGACCGCAGCCCGCCGCGCGCGTTCCTCGGTGATGACGCCGCTGAGATGGACGACGCCGTCGCGAACGATGACGTTGAGGCCGAACGGGCACCAGTCGTGCTTCTCCATGGCATCGATGATGCGGCTGCGAATGCGATCGTCATCGGCCGTCGGATCCGGCACGTCCCGGGCGAGCCCCGCGACCGCCTGCAGCAGATTGGCGCGGGACACGATCCCGACGACCATGTCGCCGCGCACCACCGGCAGGCGCTTGACGTTGTTCCGCTCCATGAGATCGACGATCTCGGCAAGCGCCGTATCTTCGGTGATGGTCACGGGCGAGGGGGTCATCACCTCGGAAACCCTACGGCCGTGTTCCTGGACGAAGTCGCTGGCCGACGTTCCCGGGCCCAGGATGAACCGCAACCAGCGACCCCGCTTGCGTCCGGTGCCGATTTCGCTGCGGCGAATGAAATCTCCTTCCGAGACGACGCCGACCAGCCTGACGGCGTCGTCCACCACCGTGAGGCCGCTGACGTGCCGCTTCAGCATGATGTTCGCCGCCTCCACGATGCTGGTGTCGGGGGTGACTGAGATGACCGACCGGGTCATGATCTGATGGGCACGCATGGCAAGCTCCGCTGGCATGTCGAATTTCAATGTGCAAAACCTAGTCCGTCCGTCGGGGTGCGGTTTGACCCAAGTCAAGCGACAAAGCCGCTTTTTCCTGATTGAGCAATCGTGATCCGTGTCGGGGATTTGATGCAGCTCAACGCACAGCGGAAGCGTCGCCATATCCTGCCGCAGGCGTGGAACAGAAGCCCGCAGGAACAATCAGCCATGAGCGTCGTGAAGATATTTCCTCGGGCCGAAGAGCCGCTGCAAGCTCCCTCCGCCAAGCCGGTTGCCGAGGTCCCCGCCGCGAGTCCCGAACGGGTCGCGGCGAAGCCGGTTGCCGGAAATTGCCCGCCCGCACCAGAGCCCTATCCTCTCGACCGCGCCTTTCATGCCATGCTGGCGCGGTTCACGGGTGGGATTTCGCCCGTGGCCTTGTCGCTCGCCTGGCTCGATTGGGGCACGCATCTTGCGGCGGCGCCGCAGCACCAGATGGAGCTTTCCCGCAGCATTCTGCGCGATACCGTCCGATTCCTGGAAGCTGCCGCGCACGCGACGTCGCAAGAGCCGTGGTCCGTCATCCGACCGCAGGGGCGAGATCGCCGCTTCAGGGATCGGCAATGGGAAGCCGCGCCGTTCAATCTGCTCGCGCAGGCGTTTCTGCTCACTGAGCGCTGGTGGCACGATGCCACGACTGGAATACGCGGCGTATCCCACGCAAATGAAGCCATCGTCGAGTTCTCGATGCGCCAGATGCTCGACATGCTGGCGCCCTCGAATTTCGCGGCCACCAATCCGCAGGTTCTGGAAAAGGCGTTCCAGAGCGGCGGAGAGAATTTCGTGTTCGGCTGGCAAAACTGGTGCAGCGATCTGATGCGCCTGCTCTCCGTCTCGAAGCCATCGGGCGACGATCAGTTTGTCATCGGCAAAACGGTGGCGGCCTCCCCCGGCAAGGTCGTCTACCGCAACGATCTGATCGAGCTGATCCAGTACCATCCGACGACCGCGCAGGTGCGACCGGAGCCGATCCTAATCGTGCCGGCGTGGATCATGAAGTATTACATCCTCGATCTGTCGCCGCAGAATTCCCTGGTCAAATATCTGACCGGCCAAGGCTTCACCGTATTCGCGATCTCCTGGCGCAATCCGGATGCGAACGACCGGGATGTTGCCTTCGACGACTATCGCAAGCTGGGCGTGATGGGCGCATTGGACATGATCGGTCGGATCGTGCCCGGCCGGAAGGTTCACGCGCTCGGCTACTGTCTGGGCGGCACTTTGCTGTCGATCGCCGCTGCCGCCATGGGACGCGACGGCGATAGCCGTCTCGGCACCATCACGCTCCTCGCCGCGCAGACCGATTTCAGGGAGGCCGGCGAGTTGACGCTCTTCATCAACGAGAGCCAGGTTTCCTTCCTCGAAGACATGATGTGGCAGCGCGGCTATCTCGATACGACACAAATGGCCGGCGCGTTCCAGCTGCTGCGCTCCAACGAGCTGATCTGGTCGCGGCTCTCGCGTGACTATCTGATGGGCGAGGGCTCGCCGCCGAGCGATCTGATGGCCTGGAACGCCGACGCCACGCGGCTGCCCTATCGCATGCACTCGGAGTATCTGCGCAAGCTGTTCCTGGACAACGATCTGGCTGAAGGTCGCTATCG
Source organism: Bradyrhizobium huanghuaihaiense (assembly GCF_025200885.1). Taxonomy (NCBI): domain Bacteria; kingdom Pseudomonadati; phylum Pseudomonadota; class Alphaproteobacteria; order Hyphomicrobiales; family Nitrobacteraceae; genus Bradyrhizobium; species Bradyrhizobium huanghuaihaiense. The sequence goes on from NZ_CP104172.1 coordinate 3,136,196, forward strand.
CGTCGAATGCAGGAGCGTCTCGCTCTCCGACATTCACACGCCGATGTTCGTGGTCGGCACGTTCGCCGACCACGTCGCGCCTTGGCGATCCGTCTACAAGATCCACTACCAGGTCGATGCCGACGTGACGTTCGTCTTGACCAGCGGCGGCCACAATGCCGGCGTCGTCGCGCCTCCCGACGAGTCCTGGCACAACTACCAGGTCAAGACCAAAGCCGCGGACGCGCCTTATGTCGGGCCGGAAGAGTGGCTGAAGCTGGCACCGCATGTCGAGGGGTCGTGGTGGCCTGAATGGAGCCAATGGCTGGCGGCGCGTTCGGGGGCGCCTTGCGACCCACCGTCAATCGGGGGCGGAGACATTGACGGCCTGCCCGATGCGCCGGGCGACTACGTTCACACCTAATCGTCAGGCGTGGAATTCGGCGCAAGATCTGACGAGCGGAACGGCTTGGCCTTGTCCAGTTTTCGGTACGCTTTCGAGGCCGTCCGCAACAGCTTCTTTTCCCGTTTGCGGTCGAGGAAACGAATGCCGGCCTCGGGGCCGGCGCCGTTCAATGACGCGGCCAGCGCCTGCCCACGCGCATCGTCGTTCAATTGTCCAAGGGATCTCTGCGCCTTCCTTAATTGCTTGAGGATCGATTTCTGCTTCGTCAAGGATTCGTCGGCGAACAGGTCTGCGAGCGACTCGACCGAATAGGTCATCCGCTTGTTGAGAAGCCGCAGCTTGTGACGCCTCTCGACGTCGAGCTTGCGCAGCTTCCGGGCCCTCCTGAGCAGCGTCTCCTCCCACTCGGTCAGGCGGGCCGTCGCATGGTCGGCCAGCGGGCACCGGCGCAACCTGACTGCCTCCTTGCTGCGCCGGGTCGACCAGGGGCCGCTCTCGATCCAGGTCGAGGTCTGCTCGACCAGGCGCCGAAAGCGCGCGGACTGCAGCGCGCGCGCGAGAAGGCGGTGGCTCTCGGCGCGTTTCTCGTCCCAGTGCTGGAGCTCGGCGACCACGGCGAGCTCTTCGCCGCTCTCGGCGACGACCCGCTCGATCGCGACATCGAGGTCCCGGACCAGGCCAAGCTGGCTGTTCAGCCATCTCAGCTCGGCCCAGACGCTCGGCCGCAGCGCGTCATCGACCATCGGGGAGAAGAAGCGGATGGCCGTGCGCAGATGCGTCAGCGCGATGCGGATCTGATGCAGCGCGTCGGGATCGCCGCGGCACGTGCCGTCGTGCTGGGCAAGGACGGCATCGAGATGCCGGCGGGCGATGATGCGGAAGGCGGTATCGCAGGCCATGCCGGGGCTGAGGCGGCCAGGCAGGACATTTCGCCGCGTCGTGGGCTTGGCGGGCGCGGTCGAGCTCGTGGTGGGTCGCGACATCCTTGCCCGCGTCAATCAGATTGCCTTGCTTGCCTCGCGATCGCGTCCCGGCAGCTCTGGAGCGTCTGCCCCTGTGTGCCGGATGCATCGATGGTCGCCCAACCGACGTGACCGATATTATAGTGCTCTTGCTGCGCAGCAACCTCCTGCGTGGCATCGGAGGCATCGCCATGGCGGCCACCGATGCGGGCCTGACGGGTCGCGAGGTCGGCGACGAGGAATAGCCCGCTCAACGGCACGTTGCATTCGCGCCCCAGTATGGCCAATTGGTCCCGTTCGGATTCTCGCGCAAAGACGGCATCGACGATGACGGAATGGCCTTGCGACAGCGTCTGTCGGGCACGCAGCGCCAGCACCTCGTAGACGCGTGCCGTGACCTCAGGCCGGTACGTGGACGGTGACAGTCGGTCGGTATGTCCCACCTGAAACAGCTGCTTCCGGATGACGTCGCTGCGCAGCACGACGGCTCCCGGCTGCGGCGCGACGTGGGGCGCCAGGGCGCGGGCAAGGACGGACTTGCCGGTGCCAGATAGTCCGCCGACCGCAATCAGGCGCGGAGCGGGAGGAGCGATCAGAGCCCGGGCGAGATCGAAATAGCGCCGCACCTCGGCGAGAATTCCGCTCCGGTCGGCATCGGGCCGCGTCAGCCGCGTCAATGCCACCTGCGCACGGATTGCCGCGCGAATGGACATGAACAGCGGCAGGGCGGACAGCGCATCGAGAGTTTCGACCGGCGCGGTGGTCAGATACTGGTTCAGCACGATGTTGGCTGCCGCGGCCTGATCATGGCTTAGCAGGTCCATCAGGGCGAATGCGAGATCGTAGAGCACGTCGACGGTTGCCATCTGCGCATCAAACTCGATGGCATCGAACAGGATGGGCTGTTCGCCGATCAGGACGATGTTCGCAAGATGCAGGTCGCCATGGCAGCGGCGTACGAAGCCCTGTCGGCCACGCTCTTCAAGCTGAGGTCGCAGGCGCAGGAACATCGCGTGCGAGGCCTTGCCGAGCTGCTCGATCTCCCCGGCTTCGAGATGGTTGCCCTTCCGCAGGCCGTTGCTGTTTCCATCGATGAGGCCGGGGATGGAGGCGACCCACGCCTTGCCGTCGGCGCGGGGCGCGACCGCATGCGAAGCTGCGATGGCGTCGGCGGTTGCCGAGGCGAGGCTCGCATCGAGCGGGCCGGCCTTGGCCAGATGATCCAGCGTCCGGCTTTCGTCGAAGCGGGACATGTCGACCGCATACTCGACCGGCCTGCCGCTGCCGTCGACCCTCAGCGATCCGTCGGGATCTTCGGTGATCGCCACGACGCGATGGTAGATCTGCGGCGCCAGCGGCCGGTTGATCCTGATCTCTTCCTCGCAGGCCGCCTTGCGCTTCTCGAGCGTCGAATAGTCGAGGAACGGAAACCGGACGGCTCGCTTGATCTTCAGCGCCCGCGCCCCGTCGAGAAAGACCGAAGCGGCATGCGTATCGATCCGCGTCACGCCGGGATGCGCACAGAGCGTCGCGAAGATTCGTTCCTGGGCAGCCGTTTCGTCTGTCATCGAAGCTGGTGTCCCAAGATGCGGTCAGGGCTTCAGCACGGCCGCGCCGAGAATTTGTCCATTCCGCAGCATGTCCAGAACTTCGTTGGCCTGATCGAGCGGAAATGCGGTCGTCTCCGTGTGTACGCCGGCTTGCGGGGCGATGCTTAGAAAATCGAGACCGTCCTGTCGGGTGAGATTGGCAACGGAGATCAACTGCCGTTCCTGCCAGAGCAGATCATACGGGAAGCTTGGAATGTCGCTCATATGGATGCCCGCGCACACGACGCGGCCGCCCTTGCGAACGGCACGCAACGCGGCCGGCACGAGCTCGCCGGCAGGGGCGTAGATGATGGCCGCGTCGAGCGGCGTGTCCGGCGTCTCGTCCGAAGCGCCGGCCCAGACGGCGCCGAGCCGGCGCGCGAGGTCCTGTGCGGCCACATCTCCGCGCCGCGTAAACGCATGGACCGATCGCCCCTGCCAGAATGCGACTTGCGCGACGATGTGGCCGGCGGCGCCGAAGCCGTAGATGCCGAGCCGCTCGGCCTCGCCGGCCAGGACCAGCGAGCGCCAGCCGATCAGGCCTGCACATAGCAGAGGGGCGAGGGCCACGTCGTCGCCGGCCTCGCCCAGCGGAAAGGCGTAGCGCGCGTCGGCGACCACGTGCGTTGCATAGCCGCCATCCCTTGTATAGCCGGTGAAGAGCGGGCGGTCGCAGAGGTTCTCCATGCCCTCCCGGCAAAACCGGCAGTTTCCGCAGGTGAATCCGAGCCAGGGAATGCCGACCCGGTCGCCCAGCGAATGCATTGCGACATTGGGGCCGAGGAGATCGACGCGGCCGACGATTTCATGGCCGGGCACGATGGGATAGCGGATGTCGGGCAGTTCGGCATCGGCGACATGAAGATCGGTTCGGCAGACGCCGCAAGCGCTGACCCTGACCCGGATCTGGCCTTCGCCGGGATTTGGATCGGGGCGCTCCTCCATCCGGAGCCGCGCTCGCGGGGCCGCCAACACCATCGCACGCATCAATCTCTCCGGGGCGGACCGCTCCGATCGAACTATCCATAGAATGGCAGCGTGCGGCCAGTCCTTGACTTCCGTCAATGCCGTCCTTGCCCGGTCGGGCAGTTCCCCGGGGTTGACGAGGATCAAGCATCCCGACGAAAGCCGGCCTATTCTGGCAGCTAAGGAGAATTCCGATGCCCATCAAGGACGTCTTTCTGCCGCTTGTCGGCCAGCCGCGTGGACCGGCCCTTGCAGCGATCGAGAAATGCGTTTCTGTCGCGGCCGATCTCGGCGCGAGGATCACCGCGCTCGCGCTCGACGAAGATCTCTTCGTACGGCCGAAGGTGCTGCTTCCCGACGATCCCGACGCCGTCGAGGCAAAGGGGGCTCCTGCAGCAGGAGATATGCAACGTCTGCTGGATGCCTTCACGGTTGCGGCGTCTCGCGCCAACATTCGGGCCCAAAGCCGATCGGGCAAGGTTGCGGCGGACCAGATCGCGCCGATCCTCGCCGAGCATGCGCGTTTCAGTGATCTCACTCTGGTCCCCGTGAAGCCGCATGACAGCCGAACAGAGCACATCATCGAGACGCTCCTGTTCGAATCCGGCCGACCGCTGTTGCTGTGCCCGGAACAGCTTGTGAAGGTGCTGCGGCCGGAATTCGAGAACGTCATGATCGCCTGGGATCACTCCGCGCGCGCGGCGCGCGCCGTTGGCGACGCGATGCCTATCCTTCAGGCTGCGGCCTCGGTCCGCGTGGTGACCGTGACGGACGACAAGACCGACGAGATCGTGCAGTCCGGGACCTCGCTCGTCGACCATTTGAGGGAACACGGTGTCTACGCCTCGTTCGAAACGGCAGCGGGCGGCGGCAGCTCGATCGGCAAGGTGCTTGGAAGCTGGGCGAATTCCAATGCCGTCGATGCGATCGTGATGGGAGCCTACCATCATTCGCGCCTGAATGAGATCGTTTGGGGCGGTGTGACGAAGACCGTCATTGGCCAGCCACCGTGCTGGGTTATGATCTCTCACTAGGCTGGCCGCTCGTTTCCGGCCTGATCTTTCGACCATCGGAACCACCACCGACCGGGCGCATTTGCTTTAATGTCCACCTATCGCCTGAAGAACCTGCTGTCGCCGCGATCAGTCGCGCTCGTCGGAGCGAGCGCCCGTCCTGTCTCCGTGGGACGCGCCGTGCTGGAAAACATTCGCAAGGCCGAGTTCATGGGACAGTTTGGCCTGGTGAATCCGCGCCATGCGGAGATCGCCGGCGTTGCCTCGGTCAAGAGCCTGGACAGGCTGGAGTTCGTGCCCGAACTGGTGGTCATCACCGCGCCGGCGCGCGAGGTTCCCGGCATCATCGACCAGGCCGGGCGGCGCGGCTCGGCGGGCGCGCTGATCGTCTCGGCTGGATTGGGCCATGGGCCGGGATCGCTGCAGGACGCCGCAATCGCCGCAGCCCGCAAATACGGCATGCGGCTGATCGGGCCGAACTGCCTCGGCATCATGATGCCGGAAGTGAGCCTCAATGCCAGTTTTGCCGCGCACATGCCGGGCGCAGGAAATCTCGCGCTGATTTCGCAATCCGGTGCGATTGCCGCCGGCATGGTTGATTGGGCCGCCCAGCGCGGCGTCGGCTTCTCCGGCATCGTCTCGATCGGCGATCAGATCGACGTCGACATTGCCGACCTGCTCGACTATTTCGCGATGGATCACAAGACCCGCGCGATCCTGCTCTATATCGAGTCGATCAAGGACGCGCGCAAATTCATGTCGGCGGCCCGCGCCGCGGCGCGCGTCAAGCCGGTCGTCGTGGTGAAGTCCGGCCGCATGGCGCAAGGAGCGAAGGCGGCCGCGACACACACGGGCGCGCTTGCGGGCGCCGACGCGGTCTATGACGCGGCGTTCCGCCGCGCGGGTGTCTTGCGGGTCTCCGATCTGCGCGAGCTGTTCGACTGCGCCGAGACGCTCGGCCGCGTCGAATCGCCGACCGGAAAGCGGCTGGCCATCCTCACCAATGGCGGCGGCATCGGCGTCCTCGCCGTCGACCGGTTGGTCGAGCTTGGCGGGATTCCGGCGTCGATCTCGGCGGACGCCCGCAAGAGACTCGACGACGTGCTGCCGTCGACCTGGTCCGGCGGAAATCCCGTCGACATCGTCGGCGATGCCGATGCATCGCGCTACGCGGCTGCACTCGAGGCGCTGTTGGCCGACACCGACAATGACGCAGTTCTCGTCCTCAATGTGCAGACAGCGATCGCCTCGGCTGCCGACATCGCGACGACCGTGACGGAGCTCGTCGGCAAATATCGCAAGCAGCATGGCCGATGGTCGAAGCCCGTCCTGGCCGCCTGGGTTGGAGCCGACCAGAAGATCGTTCAGGCGCTGTCCGATGCCGGCATGCCGAACTACCCGACCGAGGACGATGCGGTGCGCGGTTTCATGCATCTGGTCCGGCATCGCGAAGTGGTCGAGGAGCTGAGCCAGGTTCCTCCCGCCATGCCTGATACATTTGTGCCTGATGCTCGCGCGGCCCGCCAGATCGTCGCCGCTGCGATTGCCGACGGCCGCAAATGGCTCGAGCCTGTCGAGATCAAGCACCTGCTCGAAGCCTACGACATCGCGATGGTGCCGACCTATGCCGCCGGTGATGTCGAGCAGGCGGTGGTCTGCGCGAACGAGATATTTGCCCAAGGCGGGACCGTTGTGCTGAAGATCATGTCGCGCGACATCGTGCACAAATCCGATGTCGGCGGCGTCGTGCTCAATCTGACGACGCCGGAGGCGGTGCGCGCGGCCGCGACCGATATTCTTGCCCGGGCCAGGAAGCTGCGGCCCGAGGCTCGCATCGGCGGCGTCATCGTCCAGGCGATGGTCGTCAAGGCGAAGGCGCGCGAGCTGATCCTCGGTCTTGCCGACGATCCCACCTTCGGCACCGTCGTGGTCTTCGGTCGGGGCGGGACGGCGGTGGAGATCATCAATGACAAGGCGCTGGCGCTGCCGCCGCTCGATCTGCAACTCGCCCGCGATCTGATCGACCGCACGCGGGTCTCGCGGCTGCTGCGCGCCTATCGGGACGTGCCTGCCGTCAAGCAGGACGCCGTCGCCATGGTGCTGGTCAAGCTTGCGCAGATGGCGGCCGATATTCCGGAGATTCGCGAGTTCGACATCAACCCGCTGCTCGCGGATGAGACCGGCGTGACGGCGGTTGACGCCCGTGTCGCGGTGGGGCCGTCGCAGCGGAAATTCGCGGGCTCCGGTCCCGCCAATTTCGCCGTTCGCGCCTATCCGTCGCAGTGGGAGCGCCGCCTCGAGCTCAAGGACGGTTGGCGGATCTTCGTGCGGCCATTGCGTCCCGAGGACGAGCCGACCATCCATGAGTTCCTGCGTCACGTGACGCCGCACGACCTTCGCCTGCGCTTCTTCGCGCCGATGAAGGAGTTCACCCATGAATTCATCGCGCGGCTGACCCAGCTCGACTATGCCCGCGCCATGGCCTTCATCGCGTTCGACGAGGCGACCGGCGAGATGGTCGGCGTCGTCCGGCTCCATTCGGACTCGATCTACGAGAGCGGCGAATACGCGATCCTGCTGCGGTCCGATCTCAAGGGCAGGGGGCTCGGATGGGCCCTGATGCAGCTGATCATCAGCTACGCGAGGTCGGAAGGGCTGAAGGCGATCTCGGGCGACGTGCTTCAGGAGAACACCGTGATGCTCGAGATGTGCCGGCAGCTCGGTTTCGAGGTCAAGCCTGATCCGACCGAGCCCGATATCTGTGATGTCCGGCTGGAGCTCTGAGCGCGCCCGCTAGGAAGGCGCTTCGGCCGAATTTGAGGCGGCAGATGTCTTGGCAGTAGTTCGCAAAGACTTGACGATAATCGCGATCAGGGGCACCAGCACCGGCACGATCGTGCTCAGCGGATGATGCACCGCGCCCGACACCTGAGCCTGAAGCGCGCGTGCCTCGAGCTGAAGGGCCTCGATGGATGCGCCGTGAATCTCATTGGCGAGTTCGATGTCGCGGCCGGACGGAGCGCGGCCGGCGATGACGAACAGGACCGTGGCGATGGCAAAATTGACGGCGCCGAGAATGGCGGCCGCGGCAATGGCGCTCCAGATCTGGACCAGCGCAAAATAGGCCGACAGCTCCAGCATCAGGAGCCCGAACGCCGCGATCAGCGCCGCAAAGGCGCGCAGGCCGAGGCCCATCAGGAGGTGGCGCAGCCTGATGTCCGCGATGATCCGGTCGGTACGCCACAAGAGGCGCAGATGTTTGACGACATTCTCGCTATTCACCTAGTGTCTCCTCAGCATGAAGCCGACGACCACGCCGAGCGCGAAAGCGGAGGCGAGCGACGTCATCGGGCGCTCCGCAATGAGGCCTTGAAGCTGCTCCTGCTCGTCGCTGACGGTTTCACCGAGTTCGGCCAGCGCGGCCTTGATCTGGTTGGCCAAAGCGTCGGCCCGTTCCTTCGAACTGTCGAACATCTCCTCGCCGGCGGTGCTCAAGAGGCGCGTGACGTCCACTTTCAACGAACGCAGTTCTTCGCTCATCCTGTCGCTGTCGAACATGGATTTGATGTCTCCATTGAATGAAGCGAACCCTAGGGCCCGCCGGCACGACCGCGCTTGACCTGCGTCAAGACGTGGGCAGGTCCTGCACTTGAGACAGGTCAAACCGGCCGCCACACGCTGGCCTAGAACTGGCGGCTGAATGGGGACCAGTTGTCCCGATGAGGTGGAAGCGTGAACTCCGAACCGCTGTTGCTGGCAACGCCCTCTGGCGATGCGCTGAAATTGCGCCCGGAAGGGCCCTGGACCGCAGCGAATGTGACGACGCTCGAAACGCTGTCCCGCTCGGTCGGAGCCGAGGTCGATCGGTCGAGAGTTGTGACCTTGGACATGTCTGGCATCAGCGCGCTGGATACGCTCGGCGCCTGGGTTCTGGAAAAACTGTCGCGCAGAGCCGCTTCATCCGGCAGATCGGCGGAATTCGTCGGTGTCGCCGACCATTTCAGCGGTCTCATGGACGAGGTGCGTCAGGTCAACCGCCATACGCCGGCGTCTGCAGCGGTGCCAAATCCGGTCCTGCTCAGGCTCGGTGATCTCGGCAAAGCCACGGTCGGTGCGCGCGAAGACATCACGATCTTCCTGCAAATGCTTGGCGCCTTGTTCATGGCCGTGATCGGCGTGCTGCGCCGGCCGCGTACGCTGCGGCTGACGTCGCTGGTCTATCAGCTCTACCGCATCGGCTGGCAGGCAATCCCCATCGTCGTTCTGATCACGTTCCTGATCGGCGCCATCATCGCCCAGCAGGGGTTCTTCCATTTCCGCAGGTTCGGCGCGGAGTCCTACACCGTTGACATGGTTGGCATCCTGGTGCTGCGCGAGCTTGGCGTGTTGATCGTCGCCATCATGGTCGCGGGGCGTTCGGGAAGCGCCTATACCGCCGAGCTTGGCTCGATGAAGATGCGCGAGGAGATCGATGCTCTCTCGACCATGGGGCTCGATCCCGTCGACGTCCTGATCCTGCCTCGCGTCGCGGCTCTGGTCATCGCGCTGCCGATCCTCGCCTTCATCGGATCGATTGCGGCGCTTTATGGCGGCGGCCTCGTCGCGCAGTTCTATGGCGACATGGGGCCGGCGATCTACATCGCACGGCTGCATGAGGCCATTTCCGTCACCCATTTCGAGGTCGGCATCCTGAAGGCGCCGTTCATGGCGCTGGTGATCGGAATCGTTGCCTGCAGCGAGGGTTTGCGCGTCAAGGGCAGCGCCGAGTCGCTCGGACGGCAGACGACGACGTCGGTGGTGAAGTCGATCTTCCTGGTGATCGTGCTCGACGGCCTGTTCGCGATCTTTTTTGCCTCGATCGGAATGTAACGATGAGCGAACAGCAGGAAGAGTTTGCGATCCGGGTTCGCGACCTCGTGGTCGGTTTCGGCCGCCAGACCGTGCTCGACCATCTGTCGCTCGATGTGCGACGGGGCGAGATCCTCGGGTTGGTGGGCGCGTCCGGCGGCGGCAAGTCGGTGCTGATGCGGACCATCATCGGCCTGATCCCGCGCCGGAGCGGTACCATCGAGGTCATGGGACAGCCGATCGGTGGCCGCACGCAGGGTGCGGCCACGGCCTGGGGCATCCTGTTCCAGCAGGGCGCGCTGTTCTCCTCGCTGACCGTCCGCCAGAACGTCCAGTTTCCGCTGCGCGAAAATCTCGTCCTGTCGCAGGAGCTGATGGACGAGATCGCGATCGCCAAGCTCGAGATGGTCGGATTGCGGGCGCAGGATGCCGACAAATATCCGGCGGAGCTCTCGGGCGGCATGACCAAGCGCGTGGCGCTGGCGCGCGCGCTCGCGCTCGATCCGCCGATCCTGTTCCTCGACGAGCCGACGTCCGGCCTCGATCCGATCGCCGCCGGCGATTTCGACGCGCTGATCAGGACCCTGCAAAGGACCCTGGGGCTGACCGTGTTCATGGTCACCCACGATCTTGCCAGCCTCACCACGGTCTGCGACCGCGTCGCCGCGCTCGCCGACGGCAAGATCGTCGCGATCGGGCCGATGCGCGAACTGCTGCAATCCGAGCATCCCTGGGTGCGCGCCTATTTCCACGGCAAGCGCTCGCAGATGCTGCAACACGAGATGAGATGAGACATGGAAACCCGCGCTCCCTACGTGCTGATCGGCAGCTTCGTGCTGGCCGCGATTATCGCGGTGTTCGGCTTCGTCTATTGGCTGAACAACACCGGCGGCATCGGACCGCGTACGAACTATCACGTGCAATTCCAGGGACCGGTGCCGGGTCTCTTGGTCGGCGCCGGTGTGCTGTTCAACGGCATCCGCGTTGGCGAGGTGACCCAGCTCGGGCTGGCGCCGGATAATCCGCGCTTCGTCAACGCGACGGTCTCCGTTGCTTCGGCGACGCCCGTGCGCGCCGACACCAGGGTCGGGCTCGATTTCCAGGGGCTCACCGGCGTGCCCGTGGTGACGCTGGAGGGCGGCATGATCGTCGCCAAATCCGGCGAGCCCCTGACCCTGATTGCCGAGGCGGGCGCCGGCCAGAGCATGACGCAGGCCGCGCGGGATGCGCTGCGGCGGGTCGACACCGTGCTGGAGGACAATTCCGGTCCGCTGAAGGACACCATCGCCAATCTCAAGACATTCTCCGACGGGCTCGCGCGCAACACCGGCAAGATCGACGGCATTTTGGCGGGCCTCGAGAAGATGACCGGCGGCGGGACGCCGGCACAGAAGATCACCTACGACCTGCGCGCGCCGCAGAACCTTGGTCCCGCCGGCAAGACGTTCTCCTCGTCGCTGGCCATTCCCGAGCCGACCGCGGTCGCAATGCTCCAGACCCAGCGCATGCTGTTCTCTCCCGTAGGCGACAACCCGGGCTTTGCCGATTTCCTGTGGGCCGACAGCATCCCGAAGCTGGTCCAGGCGCGGCTGATCGACAGCTTTGAAAATTACGACATCGCCCACGCGCCCTTGCGCACCACCGACCTTGGCCAGGCGGACTACCAGCTTCTCATCGACATCAGGCGCTTCCGGATTGCCACGGAGGGCGAGACAAGGGTCGAGATCGCCCTGTCGGCGCGGATCGTCGACAAGAACGGCAAGGTGGTCGCGTCACGCCTCGTCGAGGCCAGCGAGAAGCTCGACAAGGTCGAGCCGGCGGCTGCCGTTGCGGCGTTCGACGCAGCTTTCGCCCGCATCGCCAAGGAGCTGATCGGCTGGACCGTACAGGCGGTCTGAGGTCGGCTATTCCAGCGTCTTCAGGTAGGACAGCAGATCGTGGATCTGGTCCGGACTGAGCTCGAAGGCGGGCATGTCGGCGTGGCCGGTGTAGATGCCTTCGGCCAGCGCCTCGCCAAGCGTCTCGATCGGATAGCGCCGATGCAGAGTGCGCAGCGGTGGGGCAATCTTGAGCGGGCTCTCGGAGACGCGGTCGATCGCGTGGCAGCGCGCGCAATTGGTCCGTGCAAAGGCCTTGCCGCGTTGTTCGGCGGTGGGAGCCGCGAGCGCAGGCGTGATCAGAAAGAGGCCAATCAGGGCCTGGCGGAGCGCGTGCTGGAGCATGGAAGGTGGGATCCCGTCGAACTCTCGGCGCAGAAGAGAGGGGGGAGGGAGGTCAAAATTGATCTGGGTCAATCGCGTTTGTGGCGCTGCAGTAAAATGCAGCCGCGTGGCGGACTCGGCCGGGGGGCGGAGCTGGACCCACGCTAGGAGCGGTGGATGAAGCCTTCCGTGATCACGATTGAGCCGAACGGGCATTTCTGCAGCGATTGTGCCGTACGCGCATCGGCGGTCTGTTCGTCGCTGGATCCGGCCGAGCTCAGGGAGTTCGAGCATCTCGGACGCCGTGTCCATTTTTCCCCGGGCGAGACCGTGTTCTCCGAGGAGGACATCACGACCTCGTTCTACAACGTCATCGAGGGCGTCATGCGGCTGTACAAGCTGCTGCCCGACGGCAGGCGGCAGATCGTGGGTTTCGCATTGCCCGGCGATTTCCTTGGGATGAATCTCTCCGGCCGTCACAATTTTTCGGCCGATGCAATCGGCGCGGTGACCGTCTGCCAGTTCGCAAAAGCGCCCTTCGGCCGTTTCATCGAGGACCGTCCGCAGCTGCTCAGGCGGATCAACGAGCTGGCCATTCGCGAGTTGGGCCAGGCGCGCGACCATATGGTCCTGCTCGGCCGCCGCTCGGCGGACGAGAAGCTTGCCGCCTTCCTGCTTGGCTGGCGCGAACGGCTGTTGGCACTCAAGGCGTCGTCCGACACGGTTCCGCTTCCGATGAGCCGCCAGGACATCGCCGACTATCTCGGCCTGACCATCGAAACCGTCAGCCGCACCTTCACCAAGCTGGAACGCCACGGCGCGATCGAGATCATTCACGGCGGGATCAGCCTGCTCGACCCGGCGCGAGTCGAGGCCCTCGCCGCAGCCTGAGAGACTTCCGCAACGCTCCCGAATTTTTGATCCCGATCAATGACGCCGAGGACCGGTCGCAAATAATGCCCTCAAACAATCCGGGAGGAGCATGATGCCCACAGACGCGTTGCTGATGACCATGGTCGTCGTGGCGATCTTCGTCACTTTCGCCGCAGCTCTGGCGTGGGCGGATCGGCAAACCAGCGCAGGCCGGATCGACCTCGATTCCAGGCGTTGAAGCTCTCGATCGTGGATCCCGGTCTAATGTGCTAGTAATGTGCTAGCCGCCCACTCGAGCGCAGTCGGCTGTTGGCCGCTCGGCAGCGCCTCAACACAACAATGACCTGCGGGGCCTGCAACTCTGCATCGGCGGGGGTGCATTGGCGCATCCTTCGGATGCGGGCTTCAAGCCGGGCGGAGGCATTTTCGCCGCATTTGCCTCAAACCGTGGGCGTGCTTTCCGGTTGAAAAGCCGGACAACACTCACTACGCAGGAACTCCAGTGCCTCGCAGCCTTAGGAGCCCAGCGGCGTGCCTCAGGACAAGACCGGCGACCCCCGACAATCGGCGGGCAACAAATTATCGGTCCTGCGCAAGCACCCGATCTTCGCGGATCTGGAGCCGGACGCGCTCGATCAACTCTGCCGCTACGCCAAGCACACCACCGTGAAGCGCGGTGCGACGATCGCCGCCAAGGGCGATCCCGGCAACAACCTGTTCGCGGTGATCACCGGAACGGTGAAGATATCCTCCTCATCGCCCGACGGGCGGAATGCCATTCTCAATCTCATCGGCCCCGGCGAGATTTTTGGCGAGATCGCGGTTCTCGACGGTGCGCCGCGATCGGCGGATGCGACCGCCAACACCAATTGCGAGCTTTACATCATCGACCGCCGCGACTTCCTGCCGTTCGTGAAGAGTCAACCAGCGCTGGCGATGAAGTTCATCGAGCTGCTCTGCGCGCGCCTGCGCTGGACCAGCCAGCAGGTCGAGCAGGTGATCCTGCAAAATCTGCCGGGGCGGCTGGCAAGCGCGCTGCTCGGCCTCACCGAGGAGCGCAAGCTCGACTCCGGCAGCGGCACGCTCGCCATCACCCAACAGGAGATCAGTGAGATGGTGGGGATGACACGCGAGAGCATCAACAAGCAATTGCGCGCCTGGGCCGGTCGCGGATGGGTTCGTCTCGAGCATGGTGCCATCGTGGTGCTCGACATCGATGCGCTACGTGAGCTCGCCGAGAGCGGCCTCGACGGCGAATGATGCGTCGCGTCTAGTTGTCGATGATGGCGACCGCGCGGGTCCAGCCCGCGGAGGCGCGTTCGATCTTCACCGGGAAGCACGAGACCGTGAATCCGGTGGAAGGCAATTGATCGAGATTGTGCAGCTTTTCGAGATGGCAATAGCCGATGTGGCGTCCCGCCTTGTGGCCTTCCCAGATCAGGCCGGCGTCTTTGGTTTCGGCATATTTCTTCGCGGTGAAGACGAACGGCGCGTCCCAGCTCCAGCCATCGGTGCCGGTCAGCCGCACGCCGCGTTCGAGCAGATACATGGTGGCTTCATAGCCCATGCCGCAACCGGAGTTGACGTAACTGGCCTGGCCGAATTTGGCGCCGGCGCTGGTGTTGACGACCACGATCTCGAGCGGCGAGAGCGTATGCCCGATGCGCTTGAGCTCCGCCTCGACATCGCCGGCAGTCACGACATAGCCGTCAGGCAGATGCCGGAAGTCGAGCTTCACGCCGGGCTGAAAGCACCACTCCAGCGGCACCTCGTCGATGGTCCATGACCGCTCGCCGTGATTCATGGTCGGATGGAAGTGCCAGGGCGCGTCGAGATGCGTGCCGTTGTGGGTCGACAGCGACACCTGCTCCACGGCCCAGCCCTGGCCATCCGGCAGGTCTTCCGCCTTGAGGCCGTCGAAGAACTGCAGCATGCGCGGCAAGCCCTGCTGGTGATCGATATAGTTGATGGTCGGGTGATTACCGGGCGGATCGGACGTCACGTCGTTTCGGAGCGGCACGGAAATATCGATCAGCTTCCGCGGCATAGGCATTCCCTCGCGACAGTCCGGTGTTTGGGACATCTTGAGGGGCCTCCATTGGAGGCGTCAAGTCACGCTCCGGCGACGTCGAGCCAGCCCGCCATGCCCACCATAGTGCGAATTGCGCCAGAAATCGATCGATGCAACTCTTGCATTGATCGATGCTGGATTTGGCTTGGACAGAGAATGCCGCCCGCCCTAGGGACGAGATTGGCGCTTGACTTCACGCCTGAAGTGGAGCGACCCAAGACGGCCCGCAGCCTGCCCGACAACGACATAATCACCTCAGGAGGAAGCCCAGATGAAGACACTTACCGGTATCATCGCAGCCGCCGTGCTGGCGGTCTCGGCGCCCTTGGCGACCGCCCGCGATTTCCGCTCCGCTGACATCCATCCGGCCGACTACCCGACCGTCGAGGCCGTCAAGTTCATGGGCAAGCAGCTCGCGACGGCGAGCGGCGGCAAGCTCGGCGTGAAGGTGTTTCCCAACGGCGCCCTGGGCTCGGAAAAGGACACCATCGAGCAGCTCAAGATCGGCGCGCTCGACATGATGCGGATCAACGCATCGCCGCTCAACAACTTCGTGCCCGAAACCATCGCGCTGTGCCTGCCCTTTGTCTTCCGCGACACGCAGCATATGCGCACGGTCCTTGACGGGCCGATCGGTGACGAGATCCTGGCGGCCATGGAGCCCGCGGGCCTGGTCGGCCTTGCCTATTACGACAGCGGCGCCCGGTCCATCTACACCGTCAAGGCTCCGGTCAAGTCGCTCGCCGACCTCAAGGGCCTGAAGATCCGCGTCCAGCAATCCGATCTCTGGGTCGGCATGATCCAGAGCCTCGGCGCCAACCCGACGCCCATGCCCTATGGCGAGGTCTACACCGCGCTCAAGACCGGCCTCGTGGACGCCGCCGAGAACAACTGGCCCTCCTACGAATCCTCGCGTCATTTCGAGGCGGCCAAGTTCTACAACGTCACCGAGCACTCGCTCGCCCCCGAAGTTCTCGTGATGTCCAAAAAGGTCTGGGACACGCTGAGCAAGGAGGATCAGGCGATGGTCCGCAAGGCAGCCAAGGAATCGGTGCCGGTCATGCGCAAGCTCTGGGACGAGCGCGAGCAGGCCTCCCGCAAGACCGTCGAGGCGGCCGGCGTTCAGGTCGTCACGATCGCCAACAAGCAGGAGTTCGTCGACGCGATGAAGCCGGTGTACCAGAAGTTCGCTGGCGACGAGAAGCTGCAGGGCCTCGTCAAGCGTATCCAGGACACGAAGTAAGGCACGGCGGATCGGGTCCGGCGTCGCCGCGAGGTGACCCCGGACCCTCGCGAGGGAGGCGCGGGATGACAGACCCACACGTTGCAGATCACGAGCAGGAGGCGGTCGCCGGACGGCCGTCCACCGGCCTGCTCTCGCGGATCAATGCACCCATCGCGCGCCTCGGCATGTATCTGTCGGTGACCGGTCTGCTCGTCATCGTCACCATCGTGTTCTACCAGGTGTTCGGGCGTTACGTGCTCAATTCCAGCCCGACCTGGACCGAGAATCTGGCGCTGGTCCTGATCCTGTACGTCACACTCATCGGTGCCGCCGTCGGCGTCCGCGATGCCGGCCACATCGGCATGGACAGTCTGCTGGTCATGCTTCCGGATCATGTGCGCGAGAAGATCGAGATCGTGATCCACATTCTGGTGGCCGTATTCGGCATTGCGATGGCCTATAACGGCTGGGTTCTCGGGGCATCGGTCGGCACCGTGAAAATCCCCAATCTCGGCTTGCCTGAAGTGATCCGCTACGTGCCGCTGATTGCCTCCGGCGTCCTGATCGTCTCCTTTTCCATCGAGCACATCATTGCTCTCCTGCGCGGCGAAGAGGTCGTCCCCTCATGGAACTGATCATCCTCGGCGCCACTTTCTTCGGCTTCCTGATCCTCGGCGTTCCGGTCGCCTTCGCGATCGGCCTCTCGGCGATCTGCACCATCCTCTACGAAGGCCTGCCGGTCGCCGTCATCTTCCAGCAGATGATGTCGGGGATGAACATCTTCTCGTTCCTGGCCATCCCGTTCTTCGTCTTCAGCGGTGAGCTGATGCTTCATGGCGGCGTCGCCGACAAGATCGTGAAGCTCGCCAAGAATCTCGTCGGCCACATCCGCGGCGGCCTCGGCATGTCGAACGTGGTCGCCTGCACGCTGTTCGGCGGCGTCTCCGGCTCGCCCGTGGCCGACGTGTCGGCGATGGGCGCGGTGATGATCCCGATGATGAAAAAGGAAGGGTTCGACACCGACTACGCCGTCAACGTCACCACCCATGCTTCGCTGGTCGGCGCCTTGATGCCGACCAGCCACAACATGATCATCTATGCGCTGGCCGCCGGCGGCAAGGTCTCGATCGGCGCGCTGATCGCCGCCGGTCTCTTGCCGGCGCTGGTGCTGATGGTCTGCATGCTGGTCGCTGCCTACGCCGTCGCGGTGAAGCGCGGCTATCCGGCCGGCAAGTTTCCGGGTTGGGCCGAGGTATTCCGCTCGCTCGCGGCCGCGCTGCCCGGCCTGCTGATCGTCGGCATCATCCTGGCGGGCATCCTGTCTGGCGTCTTCACGGCCACCGAATCCGCAGCCGTTGCGGTCACCTACACGATCCTGCTGACTTTCTTCATCTACCGCACCATGACCCTGCAGAACTTCCTGCGGGCCGCGGCCAAGGCGGTGAAGACGACGGGCGTGGTGCTGCTGCTGATCGGCGTCTCCACCATGTTCCAGTACCTGATGGGTCTCTACGAGGTGGCCGATTTCGCCGGCGACCTCATGAGCAAGGTGTCCTCGCAGCCCTGGATGATCTTCCTGCTCATCAACATCATCCTGTTCGTGCTCGGCACGTTCATGGACATGGCGGCGACCATCCTGATCTGCACCCCGATCTTCCTGCCGATCGCGATGAAAGCCGGCATGGACCCGGTGCAGTTCGGAATGCTGATGCTGATCAACTGCGCGCTCGGACTGAACACCCCGCCGGTCGGAACGACGCAGTTCGTCGGCTGCGCCATCGGCGGCATCTCGGTCGGCGCGGTGATGCGCACCATCCTGCCGTTCTATGCTGCCCTGATCGCAGCTCTGATGTTCGTGACCTACGTCCCCGCGTTCTCGCTGTGGCTGCCCCGCCTGTTGATGGGCTACAAGGGATAGCAGCAACACAGGGAGAATCCGTCCGTGACTGACTATCGCAAGCTCTTCGATCTCACCGGCAAGACGGCCGTGGTGCTCGGTGCCGCCTCGGGGATCGGCAAATCGTCGGCCGAGGCGCTGGCCGGGTTAGGAGCCCGCGTCGTCTGCGCCGATCGCGCGCTTGACGCTGCGGAAGCGACCGCGGCCGGCATTCGCGAGAAGGGCGGGTGGGCGGAAGCAGCCAGCTGCGATGCCGCGAGCGCTGCGGACGTCAACGCACTGGCGAAAACCGTGATGCAAAAGTTCCCACGGCTCGACATCGCCGTGACGACGCCCGGGCTCAACATCCGCAAAACCATCCTCGACTACACCGAGGAGGATCTCGACCGCGTCCTCAACCTCAACGTCAAGGGCACGGTCTGGTTCTTCCAGGCCTTCGGCCGCATCATGGTCGCGCAGAAGGGCGGGAGCATCATCGCCTGCTCCTCGGTGCGCGCGGTGACCATCGAGCCCGGCCTTGGCGTCTACGGCTCCACCAAGGCGGCGATCGGCCTCTTGGTGAAGGGCTTTGCCTCCGAGGTCGGCCATGCCGGCGTGCGCGTCAACGCGATTGCGCCGAGCATCGCCGAGACCGCGCTGACCGGCCCATTCAAGCAGCGTCCCGACATCTACAATCTTTACGCCGGCCACACTGTGTTCAACCGCTGGAGCAGTGCGGACGAGGTCGCCACCGCCGTGGCTTATCTCGCCTCGGACGCCGCGAGCTATGTCAGCGGCAGCACGTTGTTCGTTGACGGCGGCTGGACCGCGGTCGATGGTCCGCCGACCGGTCTCACCCAGTTGCACAAATAGGACGGCCAGCCGCATCTAGCCGGCAAAGCCCATGCGCTGGCGCAAGTCTTTCCGGTTTGCGCCAGTCAGCAACGCGACCAGCGTGGCTGCTTCTTTCGGATGTGCGGCCCGCGCGGTCACGCCGGCCGTGTACATCGTCACCAGCTCGCAGCCCGGCGGAAGCGCCCCCGACAGCGCGATCCCGTCGGTCGCGATGATCTCGGTGGCCTGCGTGCATCCGATCGGTCTTTGCGCAGTTGAAGTTGCAAGCTCCCGCATCGCCGTCGCACCGTTGGGAAAAATCTTGAGGCGCGATGCCACCTCGTAGGCGATGCCGAGCTGATCCAGCACCTTTGCGACGTGCTGTCCCGCGGTCGACGCCTTCGTGTCCGGGACGTAGATGGCGTCTGCGGAACGCAGCGCGTCTCGCAAATCGGATTCGGTCTTCACCGTCACCCTGGGGTCGCGGCTGCGGACCGCCAGCGCGGTCTCCACCCGGCCGACATCCGCGATCGAGGCGGGGGTAACGAGCTTCTCCTCGGCAAGCTTCGCAAGCAGGGTCTGCGTCAGGATCACGAGATCGGCCGGCGTACCCGCGCGCAGCTTGTCGGCCATGATACCAACGGCGCCGAACTCGCCGTCAATGCTACAGCCGGTCTCAGCCTTGAAGGCCTCGGCGAGGCCGCGCACCAGGCCTTGCGCCGCGCCGCCGCTCAAGATGTTCACTGTCGTCACGATGCAAGCTCCATGGCTGCAATGATCCTGTCGCGCGTGATCGGCAGGTCGCGCACGCGCACGCCGAGGCAATCGAACACGGCATTCGCGATCGCCGCCGTCACCGGGCCGTGCGCGGCTTCGCCGGCGCCGACCGGCTCGATCTCCGGCCGCTGGATGATCTCGACATCCACCGCCGGCACCTCGCTGAATGTCAGGATCGGATAGTCCGTCCACGAGGTCGAGGTGATACGCGACCGGTCGAAACGAACGCGCTCCTTCAGCACCCAGCTCGTCGCCTGGATCGCACCGCCCTCGATCTGGTTGACGACGCCGTCTGGATTGATGGCTTCGCCGACGTCGACCGCAAGAGTCAGCCGCTTCACGCGGATGTCGTCGGTACCTTCGATCTCTGCAATTGCGGCGCAATAGGCGCCAGTGTTCTTATAGCAGGCAAAGCCGACGCCGTGACCGATGCCGGCCTGCTTCTGAGGTTTCCATTGCGCGCGTCGGGCTGCGGCGCGGATGACGTCGCGCGCCCGCTCGTCACGGAGATGGCGCAGGCGGAATGCGACGGGGTCCTCGCCGCCCAGCGCGGCGATCTCATCGAGCAAAGACTCGATGGCGAAGACATTGCCTTGTCCGCCCAGCGTCCGCAGCGCCGAGGTACGTACCGGCATCGTCAGCAGCCGGTGGCTCGCGATCGTCCAGGCCGAGAGCTCATAGAGTGGAACGGAGTTGCGGTCGCCACCGCCGCCATTGGCTGCGGGCGGATTGGTCGAGATCATGCGCGGATAGGGATTTGCGATCTCGGTTGCCGCGAGCAGCGCGGGCTGCGCCGCACGCCCTGGCCTTGCGGCGTGGCCGTTGCTCCAGATCGCGTGACGCCAGCCGACGATCTCATGGTCCGCATCGAGATCGGCCTCGATCTCGATGGCCATCGCCGCACCAAACGGCGCATGGGACATCTCGTCGTGGCGCGACCATTGCACCCGGACCGGTCGGCCGCCGGCCGCTCTCGCCAGCAGTACGGCATCGAGCGCGACATCGTCGGCCGCGTTGTGTCCGTAGCAGCCGGCGCCCTCCATGTGCTCGACCACGATGTTCTCGGCCGGCACCTTGAGCACGATGGCGAGATCGGCGCGCAGCAGATAGACGCCCTGGCTGTGCGTCCAGACGTGGACACGATCGCCGTCCCATTGCGCCATGGCGCAGGAGGGTGCGATCGAGGCATGTGCGATGTAGGGACGGATGTATTGCCGCCGGAGCGTGCGCACGGCTTGCTTCGGCGAGGTCGCTGTCGTGGTGTCGATGACGGTGGTCTCGACCGGCTGGCTTTTCAGGAATCCCGCCAGATCATCTTCGTCGGGCAGGGGCTCGCCCGCGGACCATGTCGCGCCTTTGCGCAGGACTTTCAATGCGGCATCCGCCGCTGCCTCACTTTCAGCGACGACGCCGGCAAAGCCGCCGTCGCGGACGATCGCGACGAGGCCGGGGTTCGCGCATGCGGCTGTTTCGTCCAGCGCGATCAGCCTGGCGCCCGAGATGTCCGGCCGCAGCACGCGTCCGTGCAGCAAACCAGGCAATGCCCGGTCATGGATGAAGCGGGGCTGGGCGAACACCTTGTCGGGAATGTCCACGCGCCGGACGGAATGCCCGGCGACGGCGCGCCTCGTGGCGAGCTTCGCTGTCGCGCCTGGGGTGGCGTCGTGGTCGAGCGAAACATCACCGGCCAGCTCCCAATAACTGGTCCTGACATTGCCCGGACCCGAGATCGTGCCGTCATCGACATCGAGTAATGCCTCATCGACACCGAGACGCTCGGAAGCTGCAAGCAGGAAACGCTGGCGCACCTCGGCACAGACGTGTCGGAGCGCGCGACCGGATTGCTGGATCGACAGGCTGCCTGACGTGACGCCTTCGTTTGGGCTGGCTGCCGTCGAGGCACGCATCATCTCGACCTTGGAGATATCGACGTCGAGCTCGTCCGCTGCGATCTGCGCCAGCGCCGTGACGATGCCCTGGCCGATCTCGACCTTGCCCGGCGAGATCGCCACACGGCCGTCACCGGTGAATTTCACCCAGGACGACAGCCTTGGATTGGCCACCAGGCTGACCGGCAGTTTCGGGGCAGGGGAGGTCATGATGCGGCCATCTCCGAGGCCGCGCGCAACACCGCGCGGACCATGCGGTTATGCGATCCGCAGCGGCACAGGTTGCGATCGAGCGCCTCTCTCACTTCAGCCTCGGTCGGCGACGGATTGCGTTTCAGCAGCGCCGCTGCGCTGATCAGGATCCCCGAGACGCAATAGCCGCATTGCATCGCCTGTTCGACGATGAAGGCGCGTTGCAGCGGATGCGGCTGCTCCACTGTCCCGAGGCCTTCCACCGTGACGACATCCTTGTCCGCGACCGACCACATCGGCATGTCGCAGGAGGCGATCGCGCGGCCGTCGACCATGACATGACAGGCGCCGCACTCGCCGGCGCCGCAGCCAAAATGCGCTCCGGTGATGCCGAGCCGGTTGCGCAGCACGTCGAGCAGCATCTGGTCTGGATCGGCATCCACGGCGATCGCTGCGCCGTTGAGCCGGAATTGAAGCGTGGGCATGAGCGGGGCAGCCTCAGGACTTGTCGAACTTCTTGACGACATCGGCCCATTTCTCGATGTCGCCGCGCAGGAATTTCTCGAATTCCTGCGGTGTCATTGACATGGGGACGGCACCTTGCTCGGTCCAGAGTTTTACGATGTCGGGCCGCTTCACCATTGCGTTGACGGCGGCATTGAGCTTGTCGATGACAGGCTTCGGCGTGCCGGCCGGCGCCATCAGGCCCAGCCAGATCGTGGCCTCGTAGCCTACTACACCGGCCTCGCCAGCGGTCGGCACGTTCGACAGCACCGTGGAGCGCTGCTTGCCGGTGGTGGCGAGCGGGCGAACTTGGTTTTCGGCAATGTTCGGCGCCATCGCCGGCACGGCGTCGATCATCATCTGCACTTGTCCGCCGATCACGCCGCTGCGAGCTTCGCCGCTATTGCGGTAGGGGACATGGACGACGTCGATGCCGGCCATCGCTTTGAACAGCTCACCGGCCATGTGATACGGCGTGCCCTGGCCGGAGGAGGCATAGTTCAGCTTTCCCGGCTGCGATTTGGCGAGCGCGATGAAGTCGGCAAGCGTCTTCACCGGGACTTGCGGGTTCACCACGATGACGAGATCGGAATAGTTGACCGGCGCGATCGGCGCGAGGTCGCGCATCAGCTCGTATTTGCGCTTGTCCGGCGTCAGCAGCGATTCATTCGCGGTCTGGGTGTTGGACATCATCAGCAGCGTGTAGCCGTCGGCCGGCGACTTCGCAGCTTCGACCGTGCCGATGACGCCGCCCGCGCCGGTGCGGTTCTCGATCACGAAAGGCTGGCCAAAGCTCTCCTGGAGCACGTTGCCGATCAGCCGGGCAGCGACATCGGCCGGCCCGCCGGCCCCGAAGGGGACGACGATCCGCACCGCGTGCGTGGGATAGTCCTGTGCCAATGTGGAGGATGCGGCGAATGCGCCGAGCAGGCCGGCGGCCAGCGCAAGCATGAAGCTTCGGGCTGTCATGCCCACCTCCCTGATGTCGTTTTTGTTGGCCGGCACTGTAGCGGCAGGGAATGCGGACTGTCGACGCCTCACAAAGTCGATCCGGCCGGGAATATCCGAGGGGATTCGGTGTGATTTGGGTCGCATTTCGCGGTTGCGGCAGGAACCGCCGGCGCGTGCGGTTTGAGCAAATCGCATGGGCACTGCCGGATAAATGCCCTCGGCCGACAGGTATTTTGGTGTTACGAACTGAGACATGAACCAGCACGCCAAGATCGAAATCCGCCATTCGACCTGTCCGCACGATTGCCCCTCGGCCTGCGCCCTCGATGTCGAGGTGGTCGAGGGCCGCAGCATCGGCCGCGTCCGCGGTTCGAAAAAGCAGACCTATACGGCCGGCGTCGTCTGCGCCAAGGTCGCCCGCTACGCCGAGCGCATCCATCACCCGGAGAGGGTGACATTCCCGATGCGCCGCATTGGGCCGAAGGGCTCGGGTCAGTTCGCGCGCATCACATGGAACGAGGCGCTGGACGAGATCGCGGAGCGCTTCAACCAGGCGGAGCGCGATTTCGGCGCGGAATCGATCTGGCCTTATTACTATGCCGGCACGATGGGGCTGGTGATGCGGGACGGGCTCAATCGCCTCACCCATGTGAAGAAATATTCGCGCTTCTACCAGACGATCTGCGCCAATGTCGGGCGCATCGGCTTTGCGATCGGCACCGGCAAGATCGCCGGCGTCGATCCGCGCGAGATGGCGCTGTCAGACCTCGTCGTGATCTGGGGCACCAATCCCGTCAACACCCAGGTCAACGTGATGACGCACGCCTCGCGTGCCCGAAAGGAGCGCGGTGCGAAGATCGCGGCGGTCGACATCTACGACAACGAGACCATGAAGCAGGCTGACATCAAGATCATCCTGCGTCCGGGCACCGACGGCGCGTTCGCCTGCGGCGTCATGCATGTCCTGTTCCGCGACGGCTATGCCGACCGGGCCTACATGGACAAGTATACGGATTGCCCCGCCGAGCTCGAGGCGCACCTGAAGACGCGCACCCCGGAATGGGCGTCTGCGATTTGCGGCGTGCCGGTCGCGGAGATCGAGGCGTTCGCCAAGGCGGTCGGCGAGACCAAGCGGACCTTCTTCCGCTATGGCTACGGCTTTACGCGCAGCCGCAATGGCGCCGTGCAGATGCACGCGGCGAATTGCATTCCGGCGGTGACCGGCGCCTGGCAGTACGAGGGCGGCGGCGCATTCTTCAACAATTATGCGCTGTGGCACTTCAACGAATCCATCATCGAGGGCCACGACGCGATCGACCACAGCGTCCGCGCGCTCGACCAGTCCAAGATCGGCCGCATCCTCACCGGCGACGCTGAGGCCCTGCGCGGCAAGGGGCCGGTCAAGGCGATGCTGATCCAGAACACCAACCCGATGACGGTGGCGCCGGAGCAGGCGCTCGTGCGTCAGGGCTTTGCGCGCGAGGATCTATTCGTGGCGGTGCACGAGCAGTTCATGACCGAGACGGCGCAGATGGCCGACATCGTGCTGCCGGCGACAATGTTCATGGAGCACGACGACCTCTATTACGGCGGCGGTCACCAGCACATCTCGGTCGGGCCGAAGCTGATCGACCCGCCCGGCGAATGCCGCTCCAATCATGAGGTCCTGCGGGCGCTGGCGCCGCGGCTTGGCGCCAGCCACCCGGGCTTCGAGATGACGCCGCGCGAACTGATCGATGCGACGCTGAAGCTGAGCAACCACGGCGACATCGCCGGCCTCGAGGCTGACCTCTGGCGCGACCTGCAGCCGGACTTCCGCACCTCGCATTTCCTCGACGGCTTCGCCCATGCCGACAAGAAATTCCACTTCAGGGCGGATTGGGCGCACCCGCCGTTCGGCGTGACGATGGGCGATTTCGACAAGATGCCTGATCTGCCGGACCATTGGGCGGTGATCGAGCATGCCGACCAGGCCCATCCGTTCCGGCTCGCCACCAGCCCCTCGCGCAGCTTTCTCAACACCACCTTCAACGAGACGCCGTCCTCGCAGGCGCGCGAGGGCAAAGCGAGCGTGATGATCCATCCGCTGGATGCGGCCGCGCTCGACATTGCCGACGGTGACGCCGTGACGCTCGGCAACGGCCGCGGCGAGACAACGCTGGTCGCAACGCTGTTCGAGGGCGTGCGACGTGGCGTCTTGATCGCGGAGTCCGTTCACCCCAACAAGAACCATATTGGCGGCCGTGGCATCAACATGCTGACGGGTGCGGACACGATCGCGCCGATCGGCGGGGCCGCGTTCCACGATAACAAGGTCTGGATCAGGAAAGCGGTCGCGACCTGAGGCGCGGCTCGCTCTTCGATCGTCCCGCAAATTGCGTCGAGGCGCTAAAGCGGCGCCGCGCCGCAGTTTGCGCTTGCACCCTTCACCCGAGCTGCCGCAAATGGCGGCAAACGGGAGCAAGGAAGCGAGCGTGCCATGACCGACACCACAGCCGTCGTCACCGAAAAGCGCGGGCAGGCGCTCTGGATCACCATCAACCGTCCGGAGAAGCGCAACGCGCTGAACGGCGACGTGATCGCCGGCATCAGCAAAGGCTATCGCGACGCGCATGAGGACAAGGACGTCCGCGTCATCGTGCTGACGGGCGCGGGCGACAAGGCGTTCTGTGCGGGCGCGGACCTGCAGAACTCCGGCGCGGCCTTCGCGATGGATCATTCCAAACCAAATGTCGACTATGCCGATCTGCTGCGCCTGTCGCAGAACGCGACCAAGCCGGCGATTGCGCGGGTTGGCGGCGTCTGCATGGCCGGCGGCATGGGCCTCTTGTGCATGACCGACATGGCGGTTGCCGCCGATCACGTCATCTTCGGCCTGCCCGAGGTGAAGGTCGGCGTGTTCCCGATGCAGGTGCTGAGCCTGCTGCAGAGCATCGCGCCGCCCCGGCTCGTCAACGAATGGGCGCTCACCGGCGAGCCGTTCGATGCGAAGACGGCGCAAGGAGCGGGCCTCCTTAACTACGTCGTGCCCACGGCCGAGCTCGACTCCAAGGTCGATTGGCTGATCGGCCGCATCGTCGACAAATCCCCGACCGCGATCCGCCGCGGCAAATACGCCATGCGCGCCATTGCCTCGATGTCGTTCGACGAGAGCATCGCCTACACCGAAAGCCAGATCGCGCTGCTCGCGATGACCGAGGACGCCAAGGAAGGGCTGAAGGCGTTCAGCGAGAAGCGCAAGCCGGTCTGGACGGGGAGATGAAGAGGCCGCGAACGATCTTGTAGCCCGGATGGAGCGAAGCGCAATCCGGGAATCTTGCTGGAGGCGCGAAGGTCCCGGATTACGCTACGCTCCATCCGGGCTACGGGAGAGTTTCTACCCCGCGTTGGCCTTCAGTCCCGCCGCCTGGATGCCTGCCAGCGCGCAGGCCTCGTCATTGTCGGAGGTGTCGCCGGACACGCCGACGGCACCGAGCAGGGTCGTGCCGTCCATGATCAGCACGCCGCCGGGGACCGGTACCAAGGCGCCCTTGGCGATCGTGTTCACGGCATCGATGAAATAGGCCTGCTCCTGCGCGCGCTGGAACAGCGCGCGCGAGCCCATGCCCATCGCGAGCGCGCCATAGGCCTTGCCGTGGGCGATCTCGGCGCGCATCAGGCTGGTGCCGTCCTGCGCCGCCGCGATCTTGAGCACGCCGCGCGCGTCCAGAATGGTGACGACGAGGGGCTTGAGCTTCAGCTCGGTGGATTTTGCGAAGGCGGCGTCGAGGATATTGCGGGCGGTGTCGAGGGTGAGTTCAGCCATGGCTTGGTTCCTTTGTAACGGGAGTGGAATTGGTTTCAGCGCGATCGAGGCTCATCGCCAGCACGCGCGCGACGTGAAGCGCCTCGCGCTTCGTGCCGTCGTGGATCTGGTGGCGGCAGGAGGTGCCGTCGGCGACGACCAGCGTGCTCGGCTCCGCGCGCCGCACGGCGGGCAGCAGCGAGAGCTCGGCCATCTCGATCGAGGCATCGTAGGTGTCTGCACCATAGCCGAAGGCGCCGGCCATGCCGCAGCAGCTCGACTCGATGGTCTCGACCTTGAGGCCGGGGACGAGGCGCAGCACCTGCTCGACCGGCTTGAAGGCGCCGAAGGACTTTTGATGGCAATGGCCGTGCACCACGGCCTTGTCGGCAACGTTGCCGAGCGGCAGTTGCAGCCGTCCGGCCTCGGCCTCGCGCACCAGAAACTCTTCGAAGGTGAGGGCGTGTGCGCCGACGGCCTTGGCGTCGTTGTCCTTGCGCAGCGATGCGAGCTCGTCGCGCAGCGTCAAGAGGCAGCTCGGCTCGAGGCCGACGATCGGCACGCCGCGCGCCGCGTATGGCGCGAAGGCGGAGACCAGCCGGTCGAGCTCTGCTTTGGCTTCGTTGACGAGCCCAGCCGAGAGGAACGTGCGGCCGCAGCACAGCGGCCGGCTGCCGCTCGCAGGCTTCGGCAGGTGCACGCGATAGCCGCCGGCCGCGAGCACGCGGAGCGCGGCGTCGAGATTCTCGCGCTCATAGATGCGGTTGAAGGTATCGGTGAACAGCACGACCTCGCGGCCGCTCTCCGGGCCGACGCTGTCAGCTGGCGGCACGAACACATCGCTGCGGAAGGCGGGCAGCGCCCGGCGCGCGCTGATGCCGGCAAAGCGCTCGAACAGCTTTCGCAGCAGTGGACTGTGGTTGCGCAAGTTGGCGAGCGGCGCGAAGCGCGCCGCAAGGCCGGCATAGCGCGGCAGGTAGCCGACAAGGCGGTCGCGCAAGCTCAAGCCGTGGCTGGCGGCGCGCGCCGCGAGCACCTCGATCTTCATCTTGGCCATGTCGACGCCGGTCGGGCATTCGTGGCGGCAAGCCTTGCAGGAGACGCAGAGTTTGAGTGTCTCCATCATCTCGTCGGAGGCGAGCGCGTCGGGGCCGAGCTGGCCGGAGATCGCGAGGCGCAGCGTGTTGGCGCGTCCCCGCGTGACATCCTTCTCGTTGCGCGTGGCGCGGTAGGAGGGGCACATCACGCCGCCCTCGAGCTTGCGGCAGGCGCCGTTGTTGTTGCACATCTCGACCGCACCCTGGAAACCGCCGCCGGCGCCGGGATAAGCCGACCAGTCGAGCCTGGTCTTCAGCTCGCCGACTCGATAACCGGGCTTGAAGCGGAACAGCGAGCGGTCGTCCATTTTGGGCGCATCGACGATCTTGCCGGGATTGAGGACGCCGGCGGGATCGAAGCGCTGTTTCACCTCCCTGAAGTCGGCAACCAAGCGCTCGCCGAACATGGTCTCGTGGAATTCGGAGCGCACCAGGCCGTCGCCATGCTCGCCGGAATGCGAGCCTTTGTATTCGCGGACCAGCGCGAAGGCCTCTTCGGCGATGGCGCGCATCGCCTTGACGTCCTTTTCCAGCTTCAGGTTCAGAACGGGGCGCACATGCAGGCAGCCCTCGGAGGCATGGGCGTACATCGTGCCGCTGGTGCCGTGTTTTGCGAACACCGCGTTCAGCCGAGCGGTGTAGTCGGCGAGATGCGGCAGCGGAACGGCGCAATCCTCGACGAAGGAGACCGGCTTGCCCTCCTGCTTCATCGACATCATGACGTTGAGGCCGGCGGCGCGGAAATCGGCGATGCCGCTCTGCAGTGCCGGCTCGGTGATCTCGACCACGCCGCCCCATTTGCGCGTCCCGTTATTCCAGCCGAAGCCGAGGTCGCCCATCAGCTCGCCGAGCTGCTTGAGACGGACGAGATTGTCGGCCTGGTCCTCCTCAGCGAACTCGACCACCAGCACGGCATCGGGATCGCCCTTGATCGCAGCGGAGATGATCGGGCGGAACATCGCGATGTCGCGGCCCAGCGCGATCATGGTGCGGTCGACCAGCTCGACCGCGATCGGCTTCAGCTTGACCAGATGCTGTGCCGCATCCATCGCCTCGTAGAAACTGCCGAAATGGCAGACGCCCAGCGCCTTGTCGCGGATCACAGGCCACAGCTTCAGCTCGACCTTGGTGGTGAAGGCGAGGGTGCCTTCCGAGCCGACCAAGAGATGCGCCATGTTGTTCGGTGCGTTGCGCGGCACCAGCGCATCGAGATTGTAGCCGCCGACGCGGCGCTGCACTTTGGGAAAGCGCGCCGCGATCTCGTCGGCCTCGCGCGTGCCGAGATCGAGCATGTCGCGGAACAGGGCGCGGGTGCTGTCGGGCACATCGACGTCAGAGAGGTCGCGCGAGACCTCGCCGAAGCGGCTCAGTGTGCCGTCGGCGAGCGATGCCTCCATCGACAGCGTGTTGTCGCGCATGGTCCCGTAGCGAAGCGAGCGGCCGCCGCAGGAATTGTTGCCGGCCATGCCGCCGATGGTGGCGCGCGAGGCCGTGGAAACGTCGACCGGAAACCACAGGCCGTGCTTTTTGAGCTGCCGGTTGAGGTCGTCGAGCACGATGCCGGGCTCGACCACGCAGGTCCGGCCCTCGACGTCGAGCGACAGGATGCTGTTGAGATGCTTGGAGAGATCCACCACCAGGCCGTCATTGACGGTCTGGCCGCATTGCGAGGTGCCGCCGCCGCGCGGGGTGACCTTCAGGCCTTCGTCGCGGGCGATCGCCAGCGCCCTCAAGGCCTCGTCCATGGTCTTCGGGACCACCACGCCTGATGGCATGATCTGGTAGAACGAGGCGTCGGTGGCGTAGCGGCCGCGGCTGAAGGGGTCGAACAGGACGTCGCCGGTCAATTCCGACCGCAGGCGCCGTTCGAGCGAGGAGGCGTTTGTCATCCCTGATCCCGGACTGCCTCAGCGAGGCTCAGCCTTGCTGAGTTATTCATTATGGTTCCAGACCGATTATATTATGAATGCAAAATGAGCAAGCCGGTCGCCCTCAAGGCGCTGCCGGTGCGTCCTCTTGAGGCTCGGTCAGGTGCTCGATCGCCGCCGTCCGCTTGTTGCGCAGGTGCTGGAACAGGATGTCGCTGAGCTCGCTGCCGGCGCGGCGACGCAGAGCATCGAGGATAGCCTCGTGCTCGCGCATCGCTTCCGCCCAGCGCTGCCGCTTGCGGGCGAAATTGGCGGAGTAGCGGACGCGGCGAATGCGGCCGGCGAAGTTGGCGTAGGCGGTCTTCAGCGTCTCGTTGCGCGCGGCCGCGACGATGCTCTCGTGGATGCGCTGGTTGGTCTGGAAATAGCCGTGCATGTCGCGGTGCAGGTAGTGGCCGTACATCTCGTAATGCAGTTGCTCGATCGCGCTGATTTCCTCATCTGTAATGGCTTCGCAGGCGAGCCGCCCGGCCAGGCTTTCCAGTCCCGCCATGACGTCGAACAGCTCTTCGAGGTCGCGCTGGCTGAGCTGGCGCACGCGTGCGCCGCGGTTGGGCAATAGT
Organism: Bradyrhizobium huanghuaihaiense; assembly: GCF_025200885.1. Lineage (NCBI taxonomy): Bacteria > Pseudomonadati > Pseudomonadota > Alphaproteobacteria > Hyphomicrobiales > Nitrobacteraceae > Bradyrhizobium > Bradyrhizobium huanghuaihaiense. Next base: position 3,166,724 of record NZ_CP104172.1, read on the forward strand.
TCGATCAACCCCTCGGCCGCGAGCACTTTCAGCGCCTCGCGCAAGGGTGTGCGGGAGATGCCGAGCATCTCGCAGAGCTGCCGCTCGGGAACGCGCGCGCCCTCCGGAATGTTGCCTTCGACCACGTAGTCGCGCAGCCGCAGCAGGATCTCGCCATGAAGCGAGGCCTCGTGACGGTTTTCCTGGCGGTCGCCGCCATTGCCGGCGGGCGGGGTGATCGGAACCCCGGTGTCGGGAATCGTGGATTTCATTTGCAGCACAGTAGTTTGCCCGTTAGGTCGCGTCGACGTCCACAATCGAATACCAAATTTCGATTGAAAGGACAAAAAATGAATGCAAAATAGCCAACAGAGCCGGCCAGAACCCGCCGACAGGGAGGTTTTCATGCACCAGGGACGCCATTTCCTTCAGATTCCGGGCCCGAGCCCGGTTCCCGAGCGTGTCCTGCGCGCCATGGACATGCCCGTGATCGACCACCGCAGCGCGGAGTTCGGCGAGCTCGGCCGCGTCGTGCTCGAAGGCAGCCAGAAGATTTTTCAGACCAAGGGCCCGGTCATCATTTTCCCGTCGTCGGGGACCGGCGCCTGGGAGGCCGCGATCGTCAACACGCTGTCGCCGGGCGACAAGGTGCTGATGGTCGAGACAGGCCATTTCGCCACCCTGTGGCGTCAGATGGCCGGCCGCTTCGGCATCGAGGTCGATTTCGTCCCGGGCGACTGGCGCCGCGGCGCCGATCCCGCGGTGATCGAAGCAAAGCTTACCGAGGACAAGGCGCGCACGATCAAGGCAGTCATGGTCGTGCATAACGAGACCTCGACCGGCGCGACCAGCCGCATCGCCGAGATCCGCGCCGCGATCGACCGCGCGTCGCATCCGGCGCTGCTGATGGTCGACACCATCTCCTCGCTCGGCTCGGTCGACTATCGCCACGACGAATGGAAGGTCGACGTCAGCGTTAGCTGCTCGCAGAAGGGTTTCATGCTGCCACCTGGGCTCGGCTTCAACGCGATCTCGGAGAAGGCCTTGGCTGCGTCCAAGACCAACAAGATGCCGCGCTCCTATTTCGACTGGGAGGAGATGCTCAAGCCCAACGCAAAAGGCTTCTTCCCCTACACGCCGGCGACCAATCTGCTCTACGGCCTGCGCGAGGCGATCGCGATGCTGCTCGAGGAGGGGCTCGCCAACGTCTTCGCCAGGCATCAGCGGCTTGCCGCCGCAACCCGCGCCGCCGTCAATCATTGGGGTCTCGAAGTGCTCTGCCAGGAGCCTTCAGAGTTCTCGCCGGTGCTGACCGCCGTGCTGATGCCGCCGGGACATGATGCTGATGCGTTCCGGAAAGTCGTGCTCGACAATTACAACATGTCGCTCGGCTCAGGCCTGTCGAAGGTCGCCGGAAAGGTCTTCCGTATCGGCCATCTCGGCGAATGCAATGCGCTCACTTTGCTCGGCGCGCTCACTGGCGTGGAGATGGGCCTCTCGGTCGCGGGCGTGCCGCACCGCTCCGGTGGCGTCGATGTCGCGATGAAGCTCTTGGAGCAGCGTCCGCAAGGCAACGCCTCGCCGCACCTGAAAGTGGTCGGCACTTAAATCGCGCGGGACAGGCGGGCAGCAATCATAACAACAGCGATACGGGAGGGGTGAGGTGGGGGTTCGGTTCAAGGCCACGCATGTCGTGCTGGCGATGCTCTGCGCGATGTATTTCATCACCTATGTCGACCGGGTGAACATCGGCACGGCCGCGAGCGAGATCCAGAAGGAGCTGGGCCTGTCGAACACCCAGCTCGGCCTCGTCTTCTCCGCCTTCGCCTATCCTTACCTGCTGTTCCAGGTGATCGGCGGCTGGGTCGGCGATCATTTCGGACCGCGCAAGACGCTGTTCTGGTGCGGCATGATCTGGGCGGTCGCCACCATCATGACCGGCTTCGTCAACGGTCTTGCTGCACTCTTCGTCGCGCGGTTCGCGCTCGGCTTCGGCGAGGGCGCGACGTTCCCCACTGCAACACGCGCGATGCAATATTGGACCCCGGCCAACCGCCGCGGCTTTGCGCAAGGGCTGACGCATTCCTTCGCCCGGCTCGGCAATGCGGTGACGCCGCCGGTGGTGGCGCTGCTGATCCTGTGGCTGACCTGGCGCGGCGCCTTCGTCGTGCTCGGCTTCGTCAGCCTGATCTGGGGCGTGATCTGGGTCTGGTATTTCCGCAACGAGCCGAAGGACCATGCTTCCATCACCGAGGCCGAGCTCGCGGCGCTGCCGCCGCGCCCGGCCGGCGAGCGGCCGCGCGTGCCCTGGGGTGCGCTGCTCGGCCGGATGTGGCCGGTGACGCTGACCTATTTCTGCTACGGCTGGTGCCTGTGGCTGTACCTCAACTGGCTGCCGCTGTTCTTCAAGAACAACTACAATCTCGACATCAAGAACTCGGCGCTGTTCGCCTCCGGCGTGTTCTTCGCCGGCGTGGTCGGCGACAGCGTCGGCGGCGTGCTCTCGGACAGGATTCTCGACCGCACTGGCAATGTCCGCCTGGCGCGGCTCAGCGTCACCGTAACAGGGTTTACGGGGGCGCTGCTCTCGCTGCTGCCGATCCTGTTCGTCCACGACATCACCCTGGTCGCGCTGTGCCTGTCGGCCGGCTTCTTCTGCGCCGAGCTGGTGATCGGCCCGATGTGGTCGATCCCGATGGATATCGCGCCGAAATATTCGGGCACCGCCTCGGGAATCATGAACACCGGCTCGGCCTTCGCGGCCATCGTCTCGCCGCTGGTCGCGGGCTTCGTGATCGATGCGACCGGCAACTGGTACCTGCCGTTCCTGATGTCGATGGGCCTGCTGCTGCTCGGCGGCTTTTCGGCCTTCCTGATGCACCCGGAACGGCCGTTTGCGGAGGTCGAGGGCAGGGGACCGGCCGGCAAGATGGTGGCCGCGGAATAGGGGCGGCGGATGTCCGCCGCTTATGCATGGGAAGCGCCTCAAGGAGAGGGACAAGCCGGTCAAATGGTGCTATTCGGCGGCCATCAAAACCAAGGCTAGACCGGGAAGGACGCCTATGACCGTGCATACTGGAAGGCATTTCTTACAGATTCCAGGACCGACCAACGTGCCCGACCGTGTGCTGCGGGCGATGGACATGCCGACGCTGGATCATCGCGGTCCGGAGTTCGCCGAGCTCGGTTTCGCGGTCCTCACCTCAATGCAGCGCGTGTTCCGCACCAAGCAGCCCGTGATCATCTTCCCCTCGTCCGGCACCGGCGCCTGGGAAGCGGCGATGGTCAATGTGTTCTCGCCCGGCGACAAGGTTTTGATGTGCGAGACCGGCCAGTTCGCCGTGCTGTGGCGCGGCATCGCCGACAAGTTCAAGCTCGACGTCGACTTCATCCCGAGCGACTGGCGCCATGGCGCCGATCTCGCCGAGATCGAGCAGCGTCTTGCCGCCGACAAGCAGCACGCCATCAAGGCGGTCTGCGTCGTCCACAACGAGACCTCGACCGGCTGCGTCACGCCGCCGGCGGAGGTGCGCAAGATCCTCGACCGCACGAAGCATCCGGCGCTGCTGATGGTCGACACCATCTCCGGCCTCGGCTCGATGGAATATGAGCACGACGCCTGGGGTATCGACGTCTCGGTTGCGGGCTCCCAGAAGGGCCTGATGCTGCCGCCCGGCCTCGGCTTCAACGCCGTCTCGGAGAAGGCGCTCGCCGTTGCCAAGGCCAATCCGGGCATGCGCTCCTATTGGGACTGGCAGGAGGTCATCAGCTTCAACAAGCTCGGCACCTTCCCCTATACGCCGGCGACCAACCTGCTCTACGGCCTGCGTGAAGCCGTGAAGATGCTGGAGGAGGAGGGGCTGGAGAACGTCTGGACCCGCCACAAGCGCCACAGCGCGGCGACGCGCGCGGCGGCTAAGGTCTGGGGCCTGGAGACGCAGTGCATCGATCCCGCCGCGCATTCGCCGGCGCTGACCGGCGTGCGCGTGCCCGAAGGCCATGACGCCGATGCCTTCCGCAAGGTCGTGCTGGAAAACTTCGACATGTCGCTCGGCACCGGCCTGAACAAGGTGAAGGGCAAGGTTTTCCGCATCGGGCATATCGGCCATTTCAACGATCTGATGCTGATGGGTACGCTCGCCGGCGTCGAGATGGGCCTGGATCTTGCAAAGATTCCGCACCGGAGCGGTGGCGTGCTGGCGGCCATGGACGTCCTGAAGGGACGCGACGTGGTGCCGATGACCAAGGCTCAGGTGGCCTGAACTAACTTGGAAGGTGATAGCGCGATGAACGCACCGACGACGACCAACGAAGACCTGCTCTACTCCGTCACGGACGGCATCGCGCGGATCACCTTCAACCGCCCTCAGGCGCGCAACGCAATGACCTTCGCCATGTATGATCGCATGGCGGAGATCTGCCAGGAGATCAACGCCGACCGCTCGATCAAGGCGCTGATCCTGACCGGCGCGGGCGACAAGGCCTTCGCTTCGGGCACGGACATTTCCCAGTTCCGTGCGTTCAAGACCGCGCAGGACGCGCTCGACTACGAGGCGCGGATCGATCGCGTGCTCGGCACGCTCGAGCAGTGCCGCGTACCCGTGATCGCGGCCATCGCCGGCGCCTGCACCGGCGGCGGCGCCGGCATCGCGGCCTGCTGCGATCTCCGTATCGGCACCGAGACGACGCGGATGGGCTTTCCGATCGCGCGCACGCTCGGCAACTGTCTCTCGATGTCGAACATCAGCCGTGTCGTCGCGCTGATCGGGCCTGCGCGCACCAAGGATCTGATCTTCAAGGCGCGCCTGGTCGAGGCGCCGGAAGCTCTCGCCCTCGGCCTGCTCAACGAGGTCGTGCCCGACGTCGAGACGCTGCAGCGCCGTGCTGAGGAGACCGCAAAGCTCGTCGCCAGCCACGCGCCGCTCACGCTGGAGGCGACCAAGGAAGCGGTGCGCCGCATCCGCCGCACGCTGTCGCGCGAGGAAGGCGAGGATCTGATCCTCAAGGCCTATATGAGCGAAGATTTCCGCGAGGGCATGGACGCCTTCCTCAACAAGCGTGCGCCGGTCTGGAAGGGTAAGTAGCGCGCGCCCTCGGCTTTTTGCGCCAGGTGCGCGGCGTGCAGAGCCAAAGCGATTGCTGACAATCCATCACCAGGCGACCGCGCAAATCCAATTATCACAGACGTTACAGGCGGTTCCGTCATTCGGAACCGCGATTGTGAACGCGCGCGTCCACGCGTTTACGTTGACGGCACGCCGAGCCCGGGCATAAGATCGCAGAGGTTGCATTCCACCGTCTCGTTTTCCGAGGCGATGGTCCGGCCGGGTGGTTGAGGCCCAGTCGATTGAGCGACGTTAATTGTGGAAGCGTTCCGGCGGACCGTGCTGCAACCGGACGTCATTGAACTGAAATCGAACTGTAGAAGTAGCGACGTAGTTTCGACCATGCGAGCCGCGCCAGAATTTCATTGCTGCTGACCATCCCGACGCCAGGCACGACCTCGCGAACAAGCCAAAGCTCCTGAACCTAGACCCTTAAGCCACCCCCCTTAAACCAAGGCCTTTGAGTCAAAGCCGTTGAGTCTCGTCTGATTTCTCGGACCGATTAGTCACGTCGCCGCTTTCTCAAGCGACGGCGCCTTCATGGCAACGCAGGCAGGGATTTTCCATGACCAACCACACGCCGGTTTTCAGCTCGTCATCCGCGACGGGCAGCTTCACCGAATTCGCCAACCTCAATGATTCAACCACGCTGCACACGCTGTCGGGGACGATGAGCTTCAAGGACAGTGACAAGACCGACACCCATACGACCACCGCGACGCTGCATTCGGCGGTGGTGTCGGGCGGAACGGTCATCCCTGCCACCTTGCTTGCGCAGTTCCAGACCGCGATGCAATCGCAGATCCTGAGCGATGCAAACGGCTCGGGCCAGCTGAAATGGACCTTCAGCGACGAGGACGAGGATTTCGATTTCCTCGCCAAGAACCAGACGCTGGTCCTGACCTACGACGTCAAGGTTTCCGACAATCACGGCGGCTTCGCGATCCAGACCGTCAAGATCACCATCACCGGCACCGACGACAAGCCCGTGATCAACATGACGACGGCGGCGACGGTCACCGAGCAGGCGAACCAGACGCTCTCGCTCACGCCGGACACGGTTCACGTCGCGCTCAACTTCACCGACGACGACCTCGCCAACACCGGGCACACCGCGACGGTTACAGGCGTGTCCGCGTCCGGCGCCACGGCAGGCCTGCTGCCGGGGCCGTTCGGCAATGCCGAGCTGATGTCGTTCTTCCACGTCGACAACGTCATCAAGACGTCCGGCTCCTCGACCGGCACCATCAACACCACCTTCTCGGCGCCCGATCTCGCTTTCGACTATCTTTCAGCTGGCCAGCATCTCGACATCACCTACACCGTCCAGCTCGATGACCACGCCGGCGGAATCTCGAGCCAGACCGTCACGGTGACCGTGGTCGGCACCAACGACAGGCCGCTGTTCCTGTCGTGCCCGGAATCGGCCGCGCTCGTCGAGGATCAGAACCTGGATTCCTCCGGCAACCTCCATGCCGGCGACAGCCTGCTCTTCACCGACATCGATCTCGCCGACACGCACGCGGTCTCGACCACGGTCACCGCGACCCGTTCGGGCGGCGGCTCGATTCCCCTGACGAATGCGCAGCTGCTGGCTGCGTTCGGCACCTCGCTGCAGGATTCGACCGGTCATCTGTTCGGCGAGGTCGACTGGAATTTTGCGCTGGCCAATGCCTCGACCAATTTCCTCAACGGCGGCGAGACGCTCAAACTCGTCTATCACGTGACGGTCGATGATGGCCACGGTGGTTCCACCACCCAGGACGTCACCATCACCATCCTCGGCGTCAATCATCCCGTCGTCATCACGAGCGGCCCGGAATCCTCCACCGTCGTCGAGCAGGATGCCACCACGGGTTCTTCCGCGCCCGATACGACGCCGACAATTCCGGCGGGCACGCTCGCCTTCACCGACCAGGACACCAGCGACGCCCACACCGTGACGGTGACGCTGGATTCGATCTCCGGACCGACACCACCGGCGGCGACGCAGGCCGATCTCGCCGCGGCGCTGACGACGGTGCTGCACGATTCCACGGGCTCAGGCTCGGGAAGCATCGACTGGAATTTTGCGATTGCCGACAAGGATCTCGACTATCTCGCGGCCAACGAGACGCTGACGGTGAACTACCATATCAAGGTCGCCGACGGCTCGACCAGCTCGACACAGACGGTCTCCGTCGTCATCACCGGCGCCAACGACGCGCCGGTGATCACGAGCGGGCCGCAGGCCGCTTCGCTGTCGGAGCAGCCTGGCGTCACCGGATCGCAATCGCCTGACACCACGAGCCCGGTGCCGACGGGAACGCTGAGCTTCAACGACGTCGATCTGTCGGACACGCATTCGGTCAGCGTGGTGCTGGATTCGGCGGTGTGGTCGAACGGTAGTTTTGCCATCCCCGGTCAAACGGTGGTGGATCTCCAGTCGGCGCTTTCCACGGTGCTGCATGACTCTACGGGAGCCGGCACCGGAAGCATCGACTGGACCTTCAGCATCGCCGATGCCGATCTCGACTTCCTCAGTCTCGGCGAGACGTTGACGGTGCAGTATGACGTCAACGTCTGGGACGGTTTCACCAATTCGACCCAGACCGTCACCGTCACCATTGACGGTGCGGCCGATCCGCTGGTTCTGACACCACTGACCCTCGCAGCATCCGACACCGCGGGATCTGATGCCGGCACGGCAATCGCAACCGGCGCCATTTTCGACGTGACCCAGCCGGTCGACCTCAGCACGCCGCGGACCATCACCGAGGTCAACGGCAGCGCCGCCAATGTCGGCCACTCCGTGGCCGGCACCTATGGCACGCTGGTGCTCAACGCAGACGGCTCCTACGGCTATGTCGCCAATGCGGCGGTCGACGCGCTGCTCGCCGGCGACAACGTCACCGACCAGTTCACCTTCACGGTCGATGACGGCCAGGGCCATCAGGCCTCGACCACGCTCACCTTCAATATCGCCGGCGCCGACGACAATCCGCAGGTCACCGCCGCCAATGTCAGCGGATCGGTCACCGAGGACGCCGGTCCGCCGGTCATTGTCAACGGCGATTTCGAGACCGGCAATCTCGCCGGCTGGTCGGTGAGCGGCGGAGGCCATATCCACGTCGCGCAGCTCGAGTTCGGCGGCAGTTTCGGTCACTATTCGGTCGAGCTTCTGCCGACGAGCGGCAGCCCGGAAACATTGTCGCAGAACGTCGCGACCACGCCCGGCCAGCATTATTTCGTCAGCTTCGACGTCATCGGCGACCCGGAGGGCGTCAACACGCCGTTCTCGGTCTCGTGGGACGGCGTAACCATCCTGTCGCTCGCCAACGTGCCGTCGGGCCTCAACCACTATTCCTTCGATCTCATTGGAGACGCCTCGCTGTCGTCGACGCTGCTGCAGTTCTCCTATGAGGACGATGCCACCGGCATGATCCTCGATTCCGTCAATGTCAGTCCGGCGACGGGACCTGCCAGCGAATCCACGGCGGGCTCGCTGTCGTTCTCCGACGCCGAGACCGGAGATACGCACAGCGCGAGCTTCCTGGCGAACGGCAGCGGTTATGTCGGCACGTTCACCCTCGATCCGGTGAGCGAGGCCGGCGGCACCGGATCCGTCGCCTGGCACTTCACGGTCGACAACGCCGACATCCAGTTCCTGGCGCAGGGGCAGACGCTGACCCAGGACTATCTGGTGACGATCACCGACAACAATGGCGGGTCGATCACGCAGGACGTCACCGTCACCATCAACGGCACCAACGATGCGCCGACCGCCGTGAGCGAGACTGTCATCACCGATGTCGGCGCGAGCGCAACGGTCGAGATTCCCAACTGGGCCCTCGCCTTGAACGACACCGACCCCGACACCATCGACCACCTTTCGCTCGGCACGATCACCACGAGCTCCGGCGGCAGTGCCGTCCAGTTCGGGGACGCCTTCTTCACCGACGACGCGACGCTCGGCGGCTCGTTCAGCTACACGACCTCCGACGGGACGACGACCTCCTCCAACGCTGCAACCGCGACCATCATCAACAACACAGCCGGCGCAACCGCGCTCACCGGCACTGGCGGTGATGATATCCTGATCGCAACCAACGGCACCGAGACGATGAGCGGAGGCGGCGGCAACGACGTCCTGATCGCAACGGCCAGCGGCAATGCCATGACCGGCAGCGCTGGCAACGACACCTTCGCCTTCCTCCAGCAGCCGTCGGCGCCGAGCACCATCGGCGATTTCAACAACACCACCGAGCACGACCGTATCGCCGTCTCCGCGAGTGGTTTCGGCGGCGGGTTGACGGCGGGAATGGACGTCACGTTCGAGACGTCCGGCGACGATGTGTTCTCGGGCTTCTCCCAATTCCATTTCGACACCGGCAACCAGACGCTCTACTACAGCGCCGACGGGACCCAGGGCGCGGCGGTCGCGTTGGTTACCGTCCAGAACGGCGTGCTGCTCAGCCAGCACGACATCTTGGTCGTCTAAGCCGCAGCTGCCGCGGCGAAACTTCTGAGGCGCGGGCCCTGAAGGGGCCCGCGTCGTTTGTGGCGCGCCGGTCTCATTCCAAAGTCATACGGGGGATGCCACGGGGTGGCTTGAACTCGGTCGGATTCGCCAGCACAATGGCGCTGAATTCATCTCTGAATTTCCAATCCGAACAAGAACATAGGGAAGACGCACGTGGGACATGGAATGAAGGCGGCAATCGCGCTGGCGGCCGCGCTTTGCGGCACGCCCGCCTTTGCCGGCTGGGAGCCGACCAAACCCGTCGAGATCGTCGTGGCGGCGGGTGCGGGCGGTGCCTCGGATCAGATGGCCCGGATGATGCAGGCCGCGATCCAGAAGAACAATCTGATGAAGCAGCCCATGGTGGTCTCGCTCAAGGGCGGCGCATCGGGTGCGGAAGCGCTGATGTACATGAAGTCCAGCGAGGGCGACCCGAACAAGGTGCTGATCGCCTATTCGCTGATCTACATGCTGCCGCTGTCGGCGAAGATCCCGTTCAACTGGCGCGAGCTCACGCCGGTCTCGGTGATCGCGCTCGACCAGTTCGTGCTGTGGGACAACAGCGCCGGCCCCAAGACGGTGAAGGAATTCATCGAGGCCGCGAAGGCGGCAAGCTCGCCGTTCAAGATGGGCGGCACCGGCTCCAAGCGCGAGGATCACGTGCTCACCGTGTTCCTGGAGCAGAAGACCGGCGCGAAGTTCTCCTATCTGCCCTACAAGTCCGGCGGCGAGGCCGCGACCCAGCTCGTCGGCAACCACACCGAAGCCAACGTCAACAATCCCAGTGAAAATCTCGAGGTCTGGCGCGCCGGCCAGGTGCGTCCGCTCTGCGTGTTCGACAAGGAGCGCATCTCCTACACCAGCAAGGTGACGGACACCCAGTCCTGGGCCGACATCCCGACCTGCAAGGAGCAGGGCGTCGACGTGCAGTATCTGATGCTGCGCGCGATGTTCCTGCCCGGCAAGGTCACGGCCGAGCAGCAGGCGTTCTTCGTCGAGCTGTTCCACAAGGTGACGCAGACCGCCGAATACAAGGACTACATGGAGAAGCAGGCGCTGAAGCCGATCTTCCTCACCGGCAAGGACATGGTGCAATTCCTCGAGGAGGACGATGCCATCAACAAGGCGCTGATGACGGAAGCCGGATTCGTCGCGAAGTAATCACATCCTCCACGTCATGCCCCGCGAAGGCGGGGCATCCAGTATTGCACAGAGCTCGACGAACGACGGCTTCTGCACGGCGTACTGGATCATCCGCTTTCGCGGATGATGACAGCGCAACCTGATTTGGCAGAGCATGTCCCAAACCGATCTTGAAATCGTCGTCGACGATCCGACCGCCCCCGAAGACGACTCGCCGTCCGTCGTCTCCTCCGGCACGATCGAGATCATCGTCTGTCTCCTTCTTCTCACGCTTGCCGTCACGCTCGGCTACGACAATTGGCGTACCGGCGCGTCCTGGGATGCGACAGGGCCCGAGCCCGGCTATTTCCCGTTCTATCTCTCCATCATCCTCGGCGGCGGCAGCCTCTACGGACTGATCGTGGCGCTGGTCGCCCACCGCAAGGCGGCAGAGACCTTCGTCACCCGCGCCCAGGCGCGCCGCGTGATGGCGGTGTTCGTGCCGACGCTGCTGTTCTGCCTGGTGATGCAGTTCCTCGGCCTCTATGTCGCGAGCTTCCTGTTGATCGCCGGCTTCATGCGCCTCGTCGGCAAGATCGCCTTGTGGAAGTCGCTGCTCACCGCTTTCGTGTTCACGGCGATCATGTTCGTCACCTTCGACATCGCCTTCGACGTCATCATGCCGAAAGGGCCGCTCGAAGCGGCCTTCGGCCGCTAGGCGGGTCCGCGATGGAAGCTCTCGGTCTCCTGCTTCACGGCTTCGCCGTCCTGCTCACCTGGAAGACGCTCGTGCTGATGATGGTCGGGCTGGTGCTCGGCATCTTCGTCGGCGTGCTGCCGGGGCTCGGCGGCCCCAACGGCGTCGCCATCCTCCTGCCGCTCACCTTCACGATGGACCCGACCTCGGCGATCGTGATGCTGTCCTGCATCTATTGGGGCGCGCTGTTCGGCGGTGCGATCACCTCGATCCTGTTCAACATCCCCGGTGAAGCCTGGTCGGTCGCGACCACCTTCGACGGCTATCCGATGGCCCAGCAGGGCAGGGCGGCGGAGGCGCTGACGGCAGCGTTCACGTCCTCCTTCGTCGGCTCGCTGGTCGCGGTGCTCCTGATCACCTTCCTCGCGCCGATGATCTCGTCCTTTGCGCTGAAATTCGGCCCGCCCGAGTTCTTCGCGGTCTATCTGCTCACCTTCTGCTCCTTCGTCGGGCTCGGGCGCGAAGCCAAGCACAAGACGGTCATCTCGATGTCGCTGGGGCTGCTGCTCGCCGGCGTCGGCATGGACACGGTGTCGGGCAACCTGCGCATGACCTTCGGCTCGGCCGAGCTGCTTCGCGGCATCAACTTCCTGGTCGCCGTCATCGGCCTGTTCGGGATCAGCGAGATCCTGCTGACGATGGAGGAGCGCCTCGCGCTGCGCGGACATGCGGCGAGCATCTCGCTGCGCGTCGTGCTCGGCGTCTGGAAGGACCTGCCGAAATATTGGGTGACGCTGCTGCGCTCCTCCTTCATCGGCTGCTGGCTCGGCATCACGCCGGGCGGTGCGATCGCGGCCTCCTTCATGGGCTACAATCTGGCCAAGCGCTTCGCCAAGGATCCCGAGAGTTTTGGCAAGGGCCGCATCGAGGGCGTGTTCGCGCCTGAGACGGCGGCGCATGCTTCCGGCACCTCGGCGCTGCTGCCGATGCTGGCGCTCGGCATTCCCGGCTCAGGTACCGCCGCGATCCTGCTCGGCGGCCTCATGGTATGGGGACTCAATCCAGGCCCGCTGCTGTTCGTCGAGCACAAGGACTTCGTCTGGGGCCTGATCGCCTCGATGTATCTCGGCAATGTCGTCGGCCTCGTGCTGGTGCTGACGACGGTTCCGATCTTCGCCTCGATCCTGCGCGTGCCGTTCGCGGCGGTGGCGCCGATGATCGTGGTGTCCTGCGCGATCGGCGCCTACGCCATCCAGAACGCGATGTTCGACATCTGGCTGATGCTCGGCTTCGGAATCGTCGGTTACGTCTTCAAGAAGATCGGCATTCCCCTGGCGCCGTTCACGCTGGCGCTCGTGCTCGGCAACCGCGCCGAGGATGCCTTCCGCCTGTCGATGATCGGCTCCGGCGGGAATCTCAAGGTGTTCTGGTCGAACGGCCTGGTCGGCTCCATCACCACGCTGGCGATCGTGCTGCTGTTCTGGCCGGTCATCGACGGACTACTGGGCCGTGTCGGACTGACGCAGCGGACTAACGCGACATCGCGTTAGCGCTGTCGACCAATATTGTTCTAAATCAATGATTTAGGGGGGCGGTGGTGTTTCGGCGCCAGCGCTACCTTAAGCTCGATTATTTCCAGATGTTGCTGGCGCGGCACAGCCTTTGGGCAGGCGGAGGGGTATATCTCGTTCACAAAATTGTGCTGAGGGGGATTTTCCATGAAGCGGATTGTGATTGGGGTGGCGGCGGCGATGTCGCTGTTCGCGACGGGCGCCCTGGCTGCTGATCTGGCAGCAAAGCCCTATGTCAAGGCTCCGGTCATGGTCGAACCGGTCTGGAGTTGGACCGGCTTCTACATCGGCGCCAACGGCGGCTACAGCTGGGGCCGTTCGCGCACCGACGTCACCTACAACAACACGGCGACCGGTGCGGTGATCGTGCCGCCGGCCGGTTCCATCACCAGCGCGTCGTTCGACATGAACGGCGGCGTCGCCGGCGGTCAGGCCGGTTACAACTGGCAGAGCGCCAACTGGGTGTTCGGCGTCGAGGGCGACCTGCAATGGTCGGGTGAAAAGGGCAGCGCCTTCTTCAACTGCGGCGGCGTCGCGCCTGCAGGTGGTGCCTGTCTTCCCGGGCTGACCTTCCTTCCCGCTGGCGGTCTCGCCGGCACCACGCTGACGATCGACCAGAAGCTCCAGTGGTTCGGCACGGTGCGCGGTCGCGTCGGTATCCTGGCGACCCCGAAGGTGCTGTTCTACGGCACCGGTGGTGTGGCCTTCGGCGAGATCAAGACCACTGGCACCATGACCGGCTTCACGCCCGCCGGCGTCGCGATCGCCTCGACCGCCTCGAGCTCCGACACGCGCGTCGGCTGGACCGTCGGCGCTGGTGTCGAAGGCAAGATCACCCAGAACTGGAGCGCAAAGCTCGAATATCTCTACATGGATCTCGGCCGCTTCTCCGCCGGTCCGTTCACGCTCGCGCCGGCTTCCGCGATTGCCGCCAATACCTCGTCGCGCTTCACCGACCATATCCTGCGCGCCGGCATCAACTATCAGTTCGGCGGCCCGGTGGTTGCCAGGTACTGAGATCAACAAAGGCGTCGACAAGAAGCAAAGCCCGGCCTCGCGCCGGGCTTTGTCGTTTCTGCTCCGTCGGCCGAGATCGTTGCCACGTGCCTTACGCGCGCTCGGTGCCTTTGCCGACGATTGGAGCGCCCACCTCGAATATCTCGATGTCGATCTCGGAACGGTGTCTGGCTCGCTCGCGACGCCTGTCATCGCACTCGGCGGTGCACCACTGATCGCCAACTAACGCTCGCACGCCAGCGACAACATCCTGCGCTTCGGCGTTAACTACCGCTTCAGCTGCACCTGAGCGACGTCCTCGCAGGAAGCACCTGCGAGTCGAATGCCCGGCGGCCGCGCCGGGCTTTCGCGCATTTGTGATGAGAACAGTCAGACCCCATGACGCTTTCTCTCACTTGTCAGTGACGCTAATCGGGATCACAATACAAGCGTAGATAGAAATTTATTGATCTCATTTTTTTGGAGAATGTCATGGCTATTGAACGCTATCGAACTCGCAAAGGCGCCGAGATTTCACACGCGGTCGCGGACGTATCCGCCGGAGGCTACACGATCGAGGTTCACTTCCTGGGCGGACTGACAGACAAGCAAAAGGCCGCTTTCAAGCTCGCGGCAAACCGGTGGACACACGCCATCATCGGGGATTTGCCTGACGTCACGGTCGGCGGCGAAAGGATCAACAATCTCCGTATCACGGCGCAGGGCACCGACATCGACGGGCCCGGCAATGTTCTCGGCCAGGCGGGGCCGAGCCGCCTGCGCCCGAAGAATGCCGGGGCCGCCGCGTTCCTGCCGGCGACAGGCGACATGCAATTCGACACGGCCGACCTCGCCGCCATGGAAGCCGACGGCACCCTGAACGACGTCATCACGCACGAGATGGGGCACGTGATCGGCATCGGAACGATCTGGACGAACAAGAAATTGCTGAAAGGCGCCCATTCCCACAATCCGACGTTCCATGGTGCCCACGCCATGCACGAATACGGCAAGCTCCGCGGCTCCGCGGCGCCACTGCCCGTTCCCGTCGAAAACACGGGCGGTGAAGGAACGGTGGACTCGCATTGGCGCGACACTGTGTTCGGCGCGGAGATGATGACCGGCTTCGTCAATGAAGGCGGCAATCCGATGAGCCGGATGACGATCGCCAGCCTGCAGGATCTCGGCTATCAGGTGAACATGGACGCCGCTCAGCCGTATCACCTGCCCAATCACCTCCATATGGCCGAAGCAGGAATAGTTGCAGCGCAGGCCGACAACACAAGAGGCATCGTGCTCCGGCGGATTCCGATCACGTTGCCCGAGGACAGCCTCGGCTCTTGAGTGAGGACACTTAAGCCAAGGCGCTGCTAAGCCAAGGCGCTGCTAAGCCAAGGCGCTGCAAAGCCAAGGCACTACCAAGCCTTGCGTAGTTCAGGGATGCCGGATCATGGAGGGCATGAAGCGACCGGAAGCGATCGTGCTGCCGGATTCGTCATTGATACCGTCGGACTGCCTGATCTCGCCGCCGCCCAATCAGTTCACCCACGAGGTGGCGAGATCGCAGCCGTTCTACGTCTCGCGCGGTCTACCGAGCGGGCCGCCGGCCGGGCAATTCGAAGCGGGCGCCAAGGTCGTTCTGCTCTACCATGACGGCGGAGAGCTTTGCCGGGTTGTCGATGCTGCTGGCCACTATGTCGACACGCGGTTCGACGGTTTGCGCAAGATCTAGACGCTTGCGCAAGGCCGTCGGCGTCCGGCCGATCGTGATGTCGTGACGAGCTGGATCGGAAAGGCGGCTGTGAGAGCTGCCGCTCTGTCACACCACCTTGTGCTGACGCAGATCCGCGATCTCGTCCGCACTGAGGCCGAATTCCTTCAGCACCTCGTCGGTCTGCTCGCCGAATTCCGGCGGTCGCGCCACCATCCTGCTCGGCGTGCGCGACAGCGTCACGGGCTGGCCGACCAGGCGTATAGGCCGGCCCTCGTCGTTCGGCACGTCCTGCGCGATGCCGAGATGCTTGACCTGCGCGTCCTCGAACATCTGGTCGATGGCGTAGATCGGCCCGCAGGGCACGCCGGCCTCGTTGAGCTCACGGACCCAGGTCTCGGTCGACTTCGTCACGGTGCGCTTCTCGATCTCTGCGTTGAGCGCGTCGCGATTCCTGGAGCGGGCGGGGGCCGTCGCATAATCGGGATGATTGTAGAGCTCCGGCGCGCCGATCGCCTGCGCACAGCGCTCCCAGATCCGCCCGCCGGTCGTGGCGATATTGATGTAGCCGTCCGAGGTCTTGAACACGCCGGTCGGAATGCTGGTCGGGTGGTTGTTGCCGGCTTGCTTGGCGACCTCCTTCTCCATCAGCCAGCGCGCGGCCTGGAAGTCGAGCATGAAGATCTGGGCCTGCAGCAGCGAGGTCTGCACCCACTGGCCCTTGCCCGAGACCTCGCGCTCGAGCAGCGCGGTGAGGATGCCCATGGCGCAGAACAGGCCCGCCGTGAGGTCGGCGACGGGAATGCCGACCCGCATCGGGCCTTCGCCCGGCGCGCCGGTGATCGACATCAGCCCGCCCATGCCTTGCGCGATCTGATCGAAGCCCGGCCGCTTGTGATAGGGGCCGTCCTGGCCGAAGCCGGAGATGCTGCCATAGACGATGCGCGGATTGATCGCGGCGAGGCTTTCATAGTCGATGCCGAGCTTCTTCTTCACGTCGGGACGGAAATTCTCGACCACGACGTCGGCCTTGGCGGCGAGGCGCTTGAACACGGCGAGCCCGCGCTCGTCCTTCAGGTTCAGCGTCATGGCCCGCTTGTTGCGATGCAAATTCTGGAAGTCGGAACCGCGGCGCGGCCCGCCCGGCTGCTCGCCGCCGGCATCCTCGGTCAGTGCGTCGATCTTGATGACGTTGGCGCCCCAGTCGGCGAGCTGACGCACGCAGGTGGGCCCGGACCGGACACGTGTCAGATCGAGCACGGTGAAGCGCGACAGGGCTTCCGAGGCATGCGGAAAAGGCATCTTGAAAGGCTCCGGGACAGATGGCGGAGCCACCATAGTGCCGAAACGTCAGGCGGCAAGACGGCCGCGACGCGGATGCCGCCTGTCGAAATGCAAGGACTGGCCGGGGCTGGACTGACGCAGCGGGTCGCGCCGCGCAAGGGATCAGCGCGACAGGCGCTTCAGCTCGGCGCGCGCCTGCTCGGCCAGCGGGTCATCGCCGTGGCGCGCGATGAAGAGCTCGAACGCCTGCCGCGTTCCCGTCCGACGGGCGGCTTCGAATTCCTCAGCCACCGCCGCGGAAGGATCGCGGGCCATTGGCATGGAGGGGGCGCGTCCCCCCTTGGTGTTCCCCTTGCTGCTTTCGTCCGCATTCGCTTTCGAGGCCATGACAGGCTGTTCTCCGATGGGCAGGCGGTCCGGCCCGGCGAGCATGGCCAAGGCTCCAATTAAGGCTCCAATCAGGCCGGCCGAAAGTGGGCTCAGTTTCATAGTTTCCTTTACGGAACACGCTAGGCGCGGTACTGAATGCCGTCGCTGCTCCGTATCATTACGGACGTTGATGGCTAACACGGCGTTACGGCCCGACTGAGGGCCCGACGCCCAAATTAAACCAAACGTATAACTCTCTAGCTAGAATCATGCCCCTGCGCGGCGAATCGCGCGCGATGCATTGCTTCGGAGAGTTCATTGGCTACCTCGGTTTCCATCAGTGCCACCAACAACGCCGAGATCGACGGCCTGCTGTCGGGCTATAAATGGACTGGCACGATCAGCTACAGCTTTCCGGATTCGCCCAGCGATTACTCCAATCCTTACAGCGGCGGCAGCAGCGAACCGACCTCGTCGGGTTTCGCCTCGGCGCCCACTCAGATGCAGGCGGCGATCAACTACGCGATCGGGCTGATCCTCGGCTACACCAACGCCACGATCCAGTATAACGGGACTGGAAGCGCCGACATCATGATCGCGCAGTCCCCGTCGGCCAATCCGACCTCCTACGCCTACTACCCCGGCAACTATGCGTCCGGCGGCGACATCTGGTTCGGGACCCAATACAACTACTCGCTGGCCAAGCTCGGCAACTACTATTTCACGACGGCGCTGCACGAGCTCGGCCATGCCCTCGGCCTCAAGCACAGCCAGGAGACGGGTGGCCCCGCCAACGTCGCGGTGCCGAGCGCGCATGACGACAGCGAATACACCGTCATGAGCTATCGCAGCTATGTCGGTGCGTCGACGACCAGCGGCTACACCAATGAGTCGTATGGATATCCGCAGACCTATATGGCCAACGATATCCTCGCGCTGCAGACGATGTACGGCGCGAACTACACGACCCAGAGCGGCAGCACGGTCTACACCTGGAATCCGACGACGGGCCAGGAGTTCATCAACGGCGTCGGGCAACTGGCGCCGGGAGGCGGCGCCGGCGGCTCGGCCAACCGCATCTACGAAACGGTGTGGGACGGCGGCGGCGTCGATACCTACGATCTGTCGAACTACACGACCAACCTGAGCATCAACCTCAATCCCGGCGCGTCATCGCTGTTCTCTGCGACGCAGCTCGCCAATCTCGGCAACGGCCATTACGCCTCGGGCAACGTCTACAACGCCTACCTCTACAACAACGACGCGCGCTCCTACATCGACAACGCCATTGGCGGGTCCGGCAACGACACCATCGTCGGCAACGCCATCGCCAACGCGCTGAACGGCGGCACCGGCAACGACACGATCACCGGCGGCAGCGGTAACGACAGCATCGTCGGCGGAGCCGGCACGGACACGGCGGTGTATTCGGGCAACCGGGCCAACTATGTCGTCTCATACAATTCGGCGACGCAGACCTTCACGATCGCCGACCAGCGCGGCAGTTCGTTCGACGGCACCGATGCGGTCACGGGGGTCGAGTATTTTCAGTTTGCCGATCAAACGGTCGCGAGCTCGACGCTCACGGGCCCTGTCACCCTCGAATCCGTCGGCGTAACAGCGCTCGTTCTCGACACCCAAAACTACGAGCTCAATCCGACCGCGGGCGGTACCGGTCCCATCCTCAAGAATGGCGGCGCGGCGGTGATCGCGGGAAAGTACGGCGCTTGGTCACCCGTCGCTGCCGAGCAGGTCTCGGGCGGCGGTTATGATGTCGCCTGGAAGAATTCTTCGACAGGCTATTTTTCGATCTGGAGCACCGACAGCAACGGCAACTTCCTGACGACGTTGACGCCGGAAGTGCCTGGAACGGACTCCCGGCTGATTTCGCTGGAGACCTCGTTCCATCAGGACCTCAACGGCGACGGCAACATCGGTGCTGCAATCATCACCATCGAAGCCCAGGGGACGACCAGCCTGGTCCTGAGCGCAGGCAACTACTATCTCAATCCGACCGCAGGCGGCACCGGTCCCCTCCTGAAGATCGGCGGGGCGGCGGTGATTGCCGGCAACTACGGCGCCTGGTCGCCGGTGGCTGCCGAGCAGGTCTCTGGCGGCGGTTACGACGTCGCCTGGAAAAATGCCTCGACCGGCTATTTCTCGATCTGGAGCACCGACAGCAACGGCAACTTCCTGTCGATGCTGACGCCGGAGGTCGCGGGAAACGACGCCTCTCTGGTATCGCTGGAGACGTCGTTTCATCAGGATCTCAACGGGGACGGCAGTATCGGTGCGTCGAACGCTCTGGCGAGCACCACGATCGAGAATGCGGGCACGACCAGCCTGATCCTGAGCGCAAATAACTACTTCCTTAATCCGAGCGCGGGCGGCACCGGCCCCGTCCTGAAGAATGGCGGGGCGGCGGTGATCGCTGGCAATTATGGCGCCTGGTCGCCTGTTGCCGCCGAGCAGGTCTCTGGCGGCGGCTATGACGTCGCATGGAAGAATGCCTCGACCGGCTATTTCTCGGTCTGGAGCACGGACAGCAACGGCAACTTCGTTTCAACGCTCACGCCCGAAGTAGCTGGAACGGACTCCCGCCTGAAGGCGCTCGAGCCGGTATTCCACCAGGACCTCAATGGGGACGGTGTCGTGGGCGCAGCGCCGCTCGCGGTCTCCGACGGCAGCTTTGTCTTCAATCAGAGTGCGGGCGGAACGACGCTGTCCGCATTGCCTGAGCTGCCGGACACCATGCCTGCGCCAGCCAACGCGCAGATCCCGTCAGAGCAGGGGACTGTCGCCGATGCGGCGGGGAATCAGGACGCGGCTATGACCCACAGTCTGATTGACCTTCTCCACAACCTCCACGATACCGGCTTCATGCTCGGCTGACGGATTCCAAAGATTGACAGGAAAATTCAAAATTGACAACGTAGACTTGCCAATGAAAAAGTCACGCTAAGGTTGAACCTCCCGCGATCCCGTGCGACCACTGGAAGACCCTGCGATTGAGTAGCTCGATCCACGACATCGCAGGAGTGGTGACAGCGTGCTTCCCGATATCGTTGTCGGGCTGAGGACATTATATGACGTGACACTATCGCCTGAAGCTTCCCATTTCCTCCTTCGGTAGTCGGTCCTCCGTTCCCATGAATCCATCAGATAACAATTTGCGACGATCGACGGCCGGGTGCCGCGAGGCAACAAGCGCGCCGGCACAATAGCCGACGAGGCTCGTCTCGACTGAGTTTACCTTCACGTCTCTTAACCCACGGTAGTATTTGCGTATTTCAGTATCGGAAGCTGCCTAAGCCAAATTGCGCTCGCCGGCAGCGGCGGGGTTCCAGCAGAAAGTTGCGTTTGTGTTGTCGGCTGCGAGCTGCGCGGCCGGTTGATCATCGTGCATCCTAACAGGCTGACTATGTCAGCGATTACGGAGGTTGAAATGCGTCGAATTGCCTTCTTCGCCCTTGCCATTGGATTGTTCATACCCTTGATTGCGGCGCAGCCGGCTCAAGCCCAAGCCACCAGAACCTGGGTTTCTGGTGTGGGAGACGACGTCAATCCGTGCAGCCGCACGGCGCCGTGCAAGACCTTTGCCGGAGCGATCTCGAAGACGGCGGCAGGTGGTGAAATCAATTGTCTCGATTCCGCCGGTTTCGGCACTGTGACAATCACCAAGGCGATTTCCATCTATTGCGAAGGAGTCATCGGTGGCGTGCTGGCGTCCGGCACAAATGGAATCAATGTCAACGCAGCAGCGACTGATCATGTCGTTCTGCGCGGCCTGGATATCGATGGTGCCGGCACAGGGCTCAAAGGGGTAAACGTCTTGCAAGCTGCGTCAGTGGTTATCGACCACTGCTCCATCAGGAACTTCAATGCTGGCAGTGCACAGGGAGTTTCGTTCGTGCCGGCAAATTTCAACTCGATGCTGCTGATCCGCGACAGCGTCATCTCGCACAACGGCGGAGCAGCCACCGGTGGCGGCGTCTTCGTGGACTCCACTGCAGGAAGCGCCCGGGGATCGATCGTCAACACGTCCATTCACAAGAACTTCGTCGGTCTCACCGTTCAAAACCAATCCAATGTTCAGGTCAACGCGAGCAACATCTCCGAGAACGTCGGCACGGGAATTGCTCAGAGTGGCGCGGCTGGCTTGCGTGTTGGCCGGTCGATGATCGTCAACAACCTCGGATCGGCCACGACCGGCACCGTCCTGTCGTACCTGGACAACCAGATTAACGGGAATAATCCGGACACCACGCCGGGAACAGCAGGCGGCTATCACTAGGACTCTTCGCTCGACTAGCTCCGGGCGTCCGCGCCCGGAGCTTTTTCGTGCCTACACTTCGGGATTCGTTGTTCTGCGATGCCCTCCGCAGGGACGTACGAGGCCTAACTCGGCAAACAACGTTGCGGCTTTGCGGGTCTTCATTCTGCTTGCCGAACTCGGCGAGACTGCCGTCCGGGGCCCATCTTGGAAGAGATCACGCGGCGGATGCCGAAGCTCGGCAGGCGCTGGAATCTACGCAATTCCGGAGCAGGAGTGGGGATAGCCAGGCTATTGAAGTCCTAGCGGCCACTCTGCTAAATGGCGTCGTTCCTGTTCTTTCAGATCAGTCAACGGTGCCTAGGTGCCGAGGCGCTGCTAACCGGGTTGTGGATATGTCGGCATCACTGGGCAATGAGACCGACGACGCGTCACCTTCGCTCAAAACGCTGTTTGCGTATTGGCTCGTGCCAAGCGTCTTGGTCGTTTTGTGGCACTACGGCGAGTTCCCCGCGCGCGTAGTGCATGCGCTCACTGGTCTGCCTTGGCGGCCGATGAAGGTCGCCCTCTTGGCGCCGGTCGCGCTCGCCCCATTCTTGGTATTGATTTATTTTCGCAAGTACTTCGCCACTCGGACGAGGATCGGCTTGCTGGTCTGTTGTGGTCTTGCCTTATCGGTGGCCACGAACGAGGCCAACTATCTCCGGGCCGCAATGCAACACAGCCTGGATAACGAAATCGCGTACGTTACGAAACTGAATTTGGTGGAAGGCGTCATTCGACCGCTCATTTCGCGGATCGTTCAAGGTTATGTGTGGGTTCTCGGCGACGATAACTCAGGACGCTCGACCTACGTTACGCATCTTTCCATCAACTATATGTTCGATTCTGCGTCGTTCATTGCCGCGTTTGCGCTGGCGACCGTCCTTGTCCGGCCAGCCTCGTTATCGATTCACATTCTCTTTGTCCTCTTCGTTGCATTTTTCGCAGAAGCCGCCTTCGTTCCGGGCCGTATGGGGTCGGCCTTCTTAGCAGGCGGATTCTTTTGGCAACTGTTTCTAATAGCATCCAAAAGATATGGTGTAGCGCTCTTGAGCGGGCTCCTCATTAGCTTCGCGCGAACGGACGTGGTTTTTGCTGCCGCTTTTGCCATCCCCGGAATACTCTGGTTTGAACGTCGTTGGTCGGATTCCTGGGCGTGGCTGACGTTCGCTGGACTGCTCATCATTTCGTTAGTCATTCCGAAAATCCTGATCGCGCTTTCTCCCGTCCAGCCGGATTTCTCCTCCTTTCTCCTCACCCATGGAGATTATTTCACGAAGCCTCTGGGCAATCTTTCCGCCTCGCGGATAGCCGCTGGTATGGCAGCGCCGTTATTCGTCCTGCTGATACTAACATGGACGCCTGGTGTGTCGCGGACAACCGCGCTGATGCTTCCGCCAGCGCTCGTCTATCTAGCGATGGTTTTTGTGATAGCTGATTTCTCTGAGACAAATAAACTGGGGCCAACACTCGGAGCTTTGGCCCTGATATGTAGCGAGCGACTCGCCACCTACTTCCAGCCGAAGACCGAACCAAACGTGGAATCCTGAGTGAGGCTGACCGGATGGGGAGACCGAGTATGTTTAGCTTAGATCCGGCAAAAAACGACACCTCGGTTAGTTTGGACTTGCTGAGAGCCGTTGCGGCGCAAATGGTTTGCGTTGGTCATGCTTTCAACTTTGGTGGATTTGGAACGACATACATCCCCACCGATGGCGTGTTGTTGTTTTTCGTTCTATCTGGCTTTCTGATTGCCTATACGCTTGACTTCAAATCGGCTTCGACGGGCTACGGCATTGTCGAATTTGGCATAGAACGGTTTGCAAGAATCTATACGGCGTATCTGCCGGCCATCTTGCTCATCGGCCTCGTCACCGTGCTTCTTCGGTGGTACGGCATCGAAATAAAGGCTGATCCAACCAATCTGAAAACCTTCATCGGCAATATCTTCATGCAGCAGAACGTGCCCTGCTGCCTGAGTGTATCGACGTTTGGGACGGCGGGACAGCTCACTTCGGTGGCTCTCGAATTTCACATCTACTTTTTTGTCGGCGCACTGTACTTCCTGGTGCGAGGGCGAAATGTAGTGCTGTGCTGTGTTGTTGCCGCGATGTTTGCTTTTATGCCCCTCGCATATTTCTCGAATTTGCCGGGCACTGATCGGGCGCTGTTCGCGCTTTGGCTGTTGGCGTTCGCCTCCTACTTCGTTGTGAAAGCGCTAGCCGAACACAAGGCGAATGTGGGCTTCTGGTGTTTGGCCTTGATAGTCACCCTGGCGACTTGGTTGATCCAGCGTACGCCTGGTGATGATGCGAATTTGCGGCAGTATCCGATGTTGATCCTCTCGTTCGTGAGCTTGGTGCAGATCACTCAGGCGATCCGAATCGTGCCGCGACGGTTGGCTTCGTTCATCAAGGTGGTTGCAGACTATTCCTTCTCGCTCTTTCTGATTCATCTCACGATACAGCGTGTGATATTCAGCTTTTGGACGGATGCAACCGTGTCGCGACTGCTGGTCGCGGTTGTTGTGGCCAACGTCTTGGCATTCGTTTTCTCGCTTCTTTTCGAGCGGCACTATCATCGAGTGGCGAACGCGATAAAGACTCTTCTCGGTCGACCAGCGCGCAACTGGCGCAGCGAGGTGACCGCGAACGCCTCGGCGGGAGCCTCCTAACTCCGATTGGTGTAGACGAAAGAGCCGGATTCATCTCGGTCGCATCGAGCTTTAGGCCAACCCATGCCCGGCGAATTGTTGTGCTCGGCACTCACTCTGGATTTCGCGGTGCTACCGGACTAATCTGGCTGCGGAGCAGGGAGAGCGGGCGGGATGGGGACCCTCGACAGCCACGATCAGGGGTTTTGCCGACAGATGCCGCGGGAAGCGGCGCGCGGTTTTGCGCGACGGACAGGATGGGTCGCCGCTGTTCTCGTGTTGCTCGCGACGCCCACCCTCGCCGCACCGGCCGAGGCCCAGTCGCTTCGCCAGGGCGTCTCCGCGTTCCAGCGCCAGAACTATGCGGCGGCCTCCCGCATCTTCATTCCGCTGGCCGAGCGCGGCAACGCGGCCGCGCAGACCTATCTCGGCTTCCTGTTCGAGACCGGGCGCGGCGTGCCGCAGAACTATACCGAAGCCGCGATGTGGTACCGCCGCGCGGCGGAGCAGGGCGACAGCCGTGCCCAATATTCCCTGGGCCTGCTCTACGACCGCGGCTTCGGCGTGCCGCAGGACATCGTCGAGGCCTCCAAATGGCTCAACCTGTCGACGGCCGCAGCGCCCCCTCCGGCGCGCGAGGCGCGGGCCCGGATCCGCGATGCCGTCACCACCAAGATGACGCGCGGAGAGATCGCCCAGGCCCGCCTGCGGGCGCTGGAATGGGCGCCGAGCCGCGAGCACTGACGGCCTTCACGCGCCGGGCTTGCCCCGGCGGTTCGCGCCCCCAAACAAAAAACTGCGAAAACAACCCCATGCACAGTAGACGGCGACCGTCGGCGCGGCGCCTGCCGCGTGCGGTGGAATGACGATTCCTCCTGCTAGCACCGCGCCTTAGCCGGGCCAGCCACCAGGCCAGTTGGCGTACCAGGTCTCGCCCAGCCAACCGAGCCAGACCGCCGGCGCCAGGAACAATCCGAACGGCAGAAAGGCAGTCGCGCGCAGCGGTCTCTTTCGCAGTGCAGCATTGGCGGCATAGACGGCGATCGCGAGCAGGGCCGCAAGCTCGATGACCGCGGCCACGGTCACGAGATCGAGCCAGGCGCCGCACACCGCGGCGAGCTTGACGTCGCCGAGCCCGAGCCCGTCACGGCCGCGCCAGCGCCGGTAGAGCGCCATCAGCAGCAGCAGCGGCAGCGCCACGGCTGCGGCACGGGCGAGCGGCCAGAGCAGTGCCTCCAGGCCGATATCGGGCACGAGCGCCCCGGCGCGAAGCAAGGCGAGCGCGAAAGCTGCGCCCGTCAGCTCGTTCGGAATGAGGTAGTGGCGGGCATCGTACGCGGCGATCGCCAGCATCAGGGCAGCCAGGAACGCGCCGTACAGGCCTTCCGCCCCCGGCGCGGTGACGAGGCTCGCGAACACCCCTAGCAGCAGGGCGATGCCGAGCGCGAGCGGAGCGCCCGTGCCGTCGTTCGCCGCCTGATCCGTCACGCCGTCAGCGCGCCGCCCTGGGCGGGCTCACGGTGACCACGGGATTGCTGGTCCCGACCAAACGGCCGTTCATCTTGCTGCGCATCTCCTCGGCGATGACATGCGCATCGACGCCGTCCTTGATCACGGTCGGACGGATGAACAGGATCAACTCGGTGCGGGCACGCGCGGTGGACTGATGCGAGAAGGCATCGCCCACGCCGGGAATGGAATCCAGGATCGGCAGGCCCTGGCGCTGCCTGTTCTCGGTCTCGCTGATCAGGCCGGCGAGCAGCACGGTCTGCCCGCTCGTCACCGCGATCGAGCTCTTGACCCGGCGCTGCGAGATCGTCGGCGTCAACGAGTTGGCACTGCCGGCGGCCACGCTCGAGATCTCCTGCTCGATGTCGAGCACGACGTTGCCGTTGGCGTTGGCGCGCGGCAGCACGCGCAGGATGATGCCGGTGTTCTTGTAGTCGATGGTGTTGACCACGGTGTTGTTGGCGGTCAGCACGGTCGCAGTGCCCGTCGAGAACGGCACCTGGTCGCCGACCTGCAAGGTCGCGGCCTGGTTGTCCAGCACCACCAGCGACGGGTTCGACAGCACCTTGACGTTGGTGATGCCGTGCAACGCGTCGAGCACGACGCGCGGCGAGTTCTCGGCGCCGATCAGGAAGTTGAAGCCCGGCAGCGCGCGGCCGAGCAGGGCGCCGGCGGCGGCATTGACCGCGTTGCTCGCCGGCTCGGTGTTGCTGCCGATCGTGGCGCTGTTGCTGATGCCCGAAATGGTGTTGGAGATCGAGCCCTGCTTGCTGGCGAGGAAGAACTGCACGCCATAGTTCAACTGGTCGTTCAGCGTCACCTCGGCGATCGTCGCTTCGATGGCGATCTGGCGCTGCGGCCTGTCGATCTGACGGATGGTCTGCTCGACGATGCGCTGCGCCTCCTGATTGGCGTAGACGAGCACGGCGTTGTTGGTGACGTCGGCGGTGATCCGCACGTTCTGGAGGATGCCGTTGAGGCCGGACTTGGCGCCGCCGCCCGGCGGACCGCCGAGGCCATTGTCCTGCGCCGGCGTCGCGGCGGCGGCCGGAGCGGGACGGGCGCTGAGCGATGATCCCGGAGGCGTGGTGACCGGCGTTGCCGCGCCCGCGGCAGCAGTCGGCAGTGCGCTCAGCGACGCCACGGGATTGCTGGAGGACGTCGTCGACATCCCGGCGCCCGGTGCAATCTGGCTCGACGCGTTGTCCAGCGTCGAGCCGCTTGCCGAGCCTTGGCTGAGCAGCATCTCGTTGAGCAGCGACACGATCAGCTTGGAATTGCCGTAGCGCAGCGGATAGGACTTCAGGTTCACCCCGTCGGTGTCGGAGCGATCGAGCCGCGCGATCCACGTCTGGGCACGCTTGAGATATTCCGGCTTCTGGCTCACCACGAGAATCGAGTTGAGCCGCGAGATCGGCTGGAACTTGATCACGTTCTGGCTCATGCCGCCTTCACCGGAATCCATGATCTTCTCGATCTCGGTGATGACAGGCTCCGGCGAGGAATTGCGCACCGGGAAGATGCCGACGGATTGTCCGCGCATCCAGTCCGCGTCGAAGGAGAGGATGGTGTCGACTGCGGCCGCGCGATCGCTGCCGCTGCCGCTGACGATCAGCGTGTTGCGGGCATTGTCGGCACGCATGGTCGAGGCCTTCACACCGAAGGCATCGAGCAGCTTGAAGATGTTCTGCGACGAGACATAGCGCAGCGGCACCACTGTGATGCCCTGACCGGCCGCTGCGTTCACGGAACGATCGACCCCGCCGGGACCGGCTTCCGGCGCCGGGAGCAGGCGATAGCCGGTGCGGTCGCGGACCAGCGCGACACCGGACATGCGTAGCGCGTTCTCCAGCACGTAGAGCGCGTCCGCCTTGGGCACGGGGCGCACCGAGGCCAACGTCACGGTCCCCTGCACGCGCGGATCGATCGTGTAGCCGACGTTCAGAACGTCACCAAGAATGACCTTTGCCACGCTGGCGACCGGAGCATTCTCGAAATTGAGGTCGTAGCCGCTGCCGCCGCCATCGTCGCGCTCGGCGAGCGCGCCACCTTGCGGCGTTGCACCATCGCTGAGGTAGATCGCGGGCTTGGACGATTTCGCCTGGGCAATGCCGCTCGCGCCCGCATCCGCAGGTTGCCGCGGCTGCAGGTCGAGGGAACGGATCTTGTCGGCGATGTCCTGGGCGCGCGGATCCTTTGGATCGGCCTCGATCGACTGGTCGGCGGTGACGATGCAAGCGCCGAGCAGGAAGGCAGACGACAACAGGATGAGCGTTCCAGGCAACGCTGAGCGAAGGCGCAAAAGCGGCTGGAGCACCCTAAACAAAATACGCCTGCCAACGCTAGGAGTGATTGGAAATTGCATCCGATCCCCCTCGGTTCGGACGCGCAATTGTTTGCGCCACGATTATGTTTTTGCTAAGAAATAAGTCAAGGGCAAAGGGTCGTCCTTAACCCCTAAGTTGTTGCATTCAGGTAACAAGGTCAACGCTGTGAATGCGATGCGCGACCGCTCCGCAGATAGCTTCCGACAGCACCTCCTGGAAAAATATTCACTGCCGCAGCGGGCACACGCCCATATCGACAAGTCGGCCAATCCCGCGCTGACTCGCCCCTTGCGCGAATTGTGGGAGGCCACCGATCTTTCCGCAGCCGAATTCGCAGATGAAGTCTCCGACTATTTTGCCTTGCCGCGACTGAGCCTTCCGCAACTGCTCGCGGCTGCGCCTCGTCTCGACGGCTTTTCGCGCCGTTTCCTGCGTGAATCCACCATTTTTCCCTTCAGTTCGACCGATGACGCGTTTCGGCTGGCCGTTGCCGATCCCTCCGACACCGCTGCCATTCGCGCCGCCGAAATCGTATTCGGGACACCGGTCGATGTCGTCGTAGCGTCATATGAGGACATTACGACGGTGCTCGATCAACGGGCCGAGGCCGACGACGCAAATGCCGATCGAAGCGGCAGGAGCGTCGCGCAGCAGTCCGACGACGACATCGAAAGCCTGCGCGATCTCGCCAGCGGTGCGCCGGTGGTGCGCGCGCTCAACGATCTCCTGGAGCGCGCGGTGGACTTGCGCGCGAGCGACATCCATGTCGAGCCGTTCCGCGCCGGACTCGCCGTGCGCATGCGCGTCGACGGCCTCTTGCGTGCGCTGCCGTCGCCGCACGGCATCCCGCCGCAGGCGTTGATCTCGCGCATCAAGATTCTCGCCAGCCTCAACATCGCGGAGCGGCGGCTGCCGCAGGACGGCGCCGCGCGCGTGCGTGTCGGGCGCAGCGAGCTCGACGTCCGCGTCGCCACCATGCCGACGCAGCACGGCGAGAGCGCCGTCATCCGCCTCTTGCCGCGCGATCGCGGTCTCCTGGAGACGAGCAAGCTTGGCCTCGCCGCACGCGACGAGAGCGTGATGACGCGCCTCCTGGCGATGCCGCACGGCATGATCGTCGTGACGGGTCCGACCGGCAGCGGCAAGACCACGACGCTCGCCACCATGCTGTCGATCCTGAACGAGCCGACGCGAAAGATCCTCACCATCGAGGATCCCGTCGAATACGAGATCCCCGGCATCAACCAGTCCCAGGTCAAGCCGTCGATCGGGCTGACCTTCGCCTCGGCCATGCGCGCTTTCGTGCGCCAGGACCCCGACGTCATCATGGTCGGCGAGGTCCGCGACGCCGAGACCGCCCATATCGCGATCCATGCCGCGCTGACCGGCCATCTCGTGCTGACGACGCTGCACACCGAGACGGCGGCCGCTGCCGTGCCGCGCCTGATCGATCTCGGCATCGAGGGCTTCCTGCTGAAGTCGACACTGCGCGCGGTGGTGGCGCAGCGCCTGGTGCGCGTCCTGTGCGACCGCTGCAAGGTGCCGCATGCATTGACCGAGGCCGATCTTGCCAAGGATCCGCGCCTTGCGGTGATCGGCTTCAGGTGCGGCGAGGTCGTGCACGAGGCCGGCGGCTGCGAGCGCTGCGGCGGCACCGGCTATCGCGGCCGCAACGGCGTGTTCGAGATCCTCGAAATGTCCGACGAGGTGCGCGCGCTGGTCGGACCGCAGACCGACTCCCATTCGATCGACGCCGCCGCGATGCGGGGCGGCATGACCACGATGCTGGAGGACGCGGTGGCCAAATGCCGGGCCGGGCTCACCACCGTGCCCGAGGTCTTCCGCGTCACGACGGTGCGCTAGAACATGATGAGATTTGGTGTAAACGCCGCAACGAGAGAGGTGTGCTCCCTCCCCCGCCTGCGGGGGAGGGTTGGGGAGAGGGTGTCTCAACAACGAAGGCTCCCCCAGAGGCGAGAACCCTCACCCGGCGCGCTGCGCCGACCTCTCCCGCAAGCGGGAGAGGTGCACCGAGCCCGCGGCCAATCCATTCGACCCAAGCTCATGCGGCTCTAGAAATCCATGCCGAATTATCGTTACCGCGCGCTCAACGCCAACGGCGAACTGGTCTCCGGCGCCATTGCCGCGCCCGCGGCGAGCGATGTCGCGCAGCGGATCGAGCGGCTCGGCCTCGTCCTGGTCGACAACGTGACGCCGGAGGAGGGCGGCGCTGCCGGCCGCGTCACCAGCCTGTTCAACAGGCCGAAGCCGGAAGACGTCACCATCTTCACCCGCGACCTCGCGCTGCTGTTGCGGGCCGGCGCCCGCATCAATGATGGATTGGAGCTGCTCGCGGCCGATCCCGATTTCGGCCGGCTGCGGCCGGTCGTTGCCGACATCCGTTCCCGCGTCGTCTCGGGCGAGAGCTTTGCCGAGGCGCTGGCACGGCATGAGGGGTTGTTTCCGCCGATGTACATCGCGCTGGTGCGGGTCGGCGAGGCCTCGGGATCCCTCGATCAGGTTCTGGAGGTGCTGGCCGGCGAACGCGCGCGCAGCGAGGCCTTGAGGCGCCGGCTGTCGGATGCGATCCGCTATCCCTTGTTCGTGCTCGGCGCGGCCGGCTGCGTGCTGCTGTTCTTCCTCACCTTCGTGCTGCCGCAGTTCGCATCGGTGTTGCAGGATTTCGGGGCCAAGGTCGATCCGGTCGTCGGTGTCTTCCTCAACATCTCGACCTTCCTGCGCGGCAATTCCGACGTGATGCTGGCCGGCCTTGCGACCGTCATCGCCGCGACATGGCTTCTGCTGCGGCAAGAGCGTATCCGCCGCGGCATCACCCATGCGATCACGCATCTGCCGGCGATCCGCAACATCATGAGCGCGTACCGCACGGCGCTGTTCTGCCGCAATCTCGGCCTGCTGCTCGGCAGCGGCGTCAATCTCACCACCACGCTGCGCATCCTCATCGACATGATGGCCACAACCGGCCCGTCCACGGTCTGGAGCGAGGCCGCCGACCGCGTCCGTCACGGCTCGAAACTTTCCGATGCGCTGGCCGAGACCGCGGCGTTGCCGGCGATGGCCGTGCGCATGCTCCGGCTCGGCGACGAGACCGGCCAATTGCCGATGCTGTCCGGGCGGGTCGCCGAATTCTACGAAGCCAAGTTGCAGCGTACGCTGGACCGTGCGGTCGGCATCGCGGGACCAGCGGCGATCATCGCGATCTCGCTGGTCGTCGGTGGCCTGATCACGTCGGTGATGACGGCGCTGATGTCGGTGAGCCAGATTGTCGGATAGGCAGGGAACGGGAGAAGCTTGAAGTGACCAAACATCCAACAGCAAGCCGCGGTCGGCGGCGCGCACGCCGAGGGGAAGCAGGCTTCACCCTCGTCGAGATGCTGGTCGTCATCACCATCATCGGGATGATCATGGCGCTGGTCGGGCCGCGCGTGCTGAACTATCTCAGCGAATCCAAGGCGAAGGCTGCGAAGATCCAGATCGAGAGTTTTTCCAGCGCGCTCGATCTCTATTATCTCGATCTCGGCCGCTATCCGACGTCCAATGAAGGCCTCGCGGCGCTGACCCGCAACAACAACCAGTCCGGCTGGAACGGGCCCTATTTGCGCGGCGGCGTGGTGCCGAGCGATCCCTGGGGCCACATCTACGTCTATCGTTCGCCGGGCGCGAGCGCGCCCTACGAGATCATCTCGCTCGGATCGGATGGCCAGGAAGGCGGCAGTGGAACGGCAGCCGACATTGTCAGCGGCGCGCGCTGAGGACATCCGCGACGCGCGTGGCTTCGCGCTGATCGAGATCCTGTGCGTGCTCGCGATCATCGGCCTGCTCGCAGCGATCATCCTGCCGGCGATCCCGCGCTCGACGACCCGGGCGAGGCTGGAAAGCTACGCGGTCGAGACCGCGGCGCTGCTGAAGGCCGACCGCAGCGCGGCGCTGCGCCGCCAGGTCAGGGTGACGACGCAGGTGGACGCGGAGGCGCGCGCGATCCGTTCCGGCGTCACCGGGCGGACCATCCGCCTGCCGGGCGACGTGGTCATGCAGGCGATGCTGGCCTCGCGCTGTGCCGATCGCGCAGTAGGGCGATCGATCGACTTCTTTCCGTCGGGCATGTCGTGCGGAGGAACGATTGCGCTGGCGCGGCCCGGCATGGGCTACGAGGTGCGCGTCAACTGGCTGACCGGAGGCGTCGAGATTGTCCCGCAGAAGCTGCTCTGACGCCGCCGGCTTCACGCTGATCGAGGCGCTGGTCGCGCTCGCGATCATCGCCGTCGTGCTCGGGACGATCGGCTCGGTCATCGCCACGACCGCGAAGGGCACGCGTGCGATCGACCAGCGTCTCGCACTCGCCGGCACGGCCGAAACCCTGCTTGCGAACCTGCCGGCGCGCGCCCTGCTGAAGCCCGGCCGGCAGAGCGGCGAAATGGCCGGCAGCCGCTGGCGCGTCGATGTTGCGCCGATGAGCGTGACGGGTGGCAATCCCGACACCGATCGCTTCGTGCCATTGGCCGTCAATCTGCGCCTCCAGCGCGCCGACGGCGCTGCGATCCAGATCACGACGGTGAAGCTGGTGCCGAGGGCTTCGCAGTGAAGGGCTTCTCTACTCAAGGCCCGACCATGAAGCGCCTGCGCCGCGCACTCGCCGATGAGGCGGGCTTCACCCTGCTCGAAGTGTTGTTGGCGACGCTGCTGATGACCGTCATCCTGGCGGCCCTTGCGACGGTGACGGCGCAATGGCTGCCGAACTGGAACCGCGGCATCGCCCGCGTGCAGCGCGCCGAGCGGCTCGCGACCGGGCTCGACCGCATCATCGCCGACCTGTCGGTCGCCGAGCAGATGACGGTCAACGGCGATGCCAAGGCGCCGCTGTTCGACGGCGCTGAATTGTCGGTGACGTTCCTGCGCACCGCGCTCGGCCCGAGCGCGCGCCCTGGGCTCGAATTCATCCGCTTGATCGAGAAGGCCGACGCGCAGGGGCTCGCGCTGGTGCGCGAGCGCGCGCCGTTCCAGCCGATGCCGACGGACGGACAGATCCGCTTCGTCGACCAGGTCGTGCTGATCCGGGCGCCGTTCCGCGTCAGCTTCGCCTATGCCGGGCAGGACGGTCAGTGGCAGCCGACCTGGCGCGGCCAGCCGCAACTGCCGGCTCGCATCCGCATCACGGTGCGCGACGGCGCCAGCGGGCAGGTGCTGGCTGTGTCGGGCGCGGTGATCCCGCACATCACCGCGCCGGCCGAATGCGCGCGGGCCAAGAATCCGGTGACCTGCGTCGCGGCCGGCAGCCGGCCGCAACAGCCGACGAAAGAGGAGCAGCAGCTGTGAGCGGCGCGAGGCACGACCATGCGACGCCTGGTGACGGCCGCGGCTTCATCGTCGTCGCGGTGCTCTGGATGCTGGCGGCGCTGGCCGCGCTGGCGCTGATCTATCTGACCTATGTCACCAACACCGCGGTCACGGTCGCGGTCAACGCCGACCGGCTGCAGGCCGATGCGCTGGTGAACGCCGGGCTCGAACTCGCCGCCTACCGGCTGACGGCGCAGAACGAAGCGGCGCGTCCGACCAGCGGCACCTTCAATGCCCGCGTCGGGGCCGGGCAAGTGAGCGTGACGTTCCGCTCGGAGGCCGCGCGCATCGACCTCAACATGGCGCCGAAGCCGGTGCTCGCCGGGCTGATGACGGCGCTCGGCGTCTCCGCGAGTGATGCCCCGGCCTATGCCGACCGGATCCTGGCCTGGCGTTCGTCGACGGAGGCCGGACAGGACAATCCGGAGGATTCCTACTATCGCACGCTCGGCGCACCGTACTTGCCGCGTCATGCGCCGTTTCCGCACAGCGACGAGCTCTGGCTCGTCCGCGGCATTCCGCCCGCCGTGGTGGAACGCGTGATGCCGTTCGTCACCGTGTTCAGCAACATGCGCACCGTGAACGTGCTCGACGCCGCACCGCAGGTGGTGGCGGCACTCCCCGGCATGACGCCGGAGACGCTGCAGCAGGTGCTGCGCGACCGCGCCGATCCCAAGATCGACCCGCGCTCCCTGGTCGGGCTTGCCGGCAGCGCCAATGCGACGATCGAGGGCTCGAAGGCGTACCGGATGACGGTCGCCGTCGAGGCCCCGTCGCATCGTCGCAGCTCGGCCGAAATCGTCATCCTGCTTCTCGAAAGCGGCGATGAGCCCTATCGTGTATTGTCGTGGCGCAACGCCTTCGACGGCTCTGCCGGAAAGCCTCTGTGAGATGAGCTCGCTCAATTCCCTTCGCGGCATTCTCGATGCCTGGACCGGCACCGTGGCCGGCACGATCGTGGCCGCCCTGGAGCGGGTGGTGGCGCCGCGCGTGGTGCGGCTGGTCGAGACCGGGACCGGCGCATTCGCGCTGGAGGCCTCGAAGTCGGAGAACGTGCCGAACGAGATTACCTTCGAGGACGGCAAGTTCGAGAGCGCCAATCTCGCCCAGATCGTCCGCGGCAGCCGCGTCGAGATCGTGCTGCGGCCGACGCGCTTCCTGTTTCGTCCCCTGGAGCTGCCGGCCCGTGCGGCCGATTTCCTCGACGGCATCGTGCGGGCCCAGATCGACCGGCTGACGCCGTGGAGCGCCGCCGAGGCGGTGTTCGGGTGCAGCCCGCCGGTGGCGCATGGCAGCGAGAGCATCACCACGGAGATCGCCGCGGCGCCGCGCCGGCTGGCAATGGGCTATGTCGAGGCGCTGTCGGGCTTCCACCCCTCGGCGATCGCGATCGTGACGGAGGCGGCTGAGGGCCCGCGCATCAAGGTGTTCGAGCAGAAATCGCGCGGTGCCGTCGACCCGGTGCGGCTGAGCCGCGCGCTGCAAGCCGTTCTGGCGCTTGCCGCGGTCGCCGCGGTGACCGGCTCGGTCGCGGCAAGCTATCTGGCCGACAGCCTCAGTGCGCAGCAGAGCGAGCTCGAACGGCAGATCACCCAGCGCCGCGCCGCGCTGCGCGGCAGTGACGGCGGCGAGCGCTCGCCGCTCGCGCTGCTCGAGCGGCGCAAATACGAGACACCGGCGAGCGTGATCGTGCTGGAGTCGCTGAGCCGGCTGCTGCCCGATCACACCTATGTCACCGAGCTGCATGTTGCCGGCAACAAGATTCAGATCGGCGGCATCACCCGCGATGCGCCCTCGCTGATCCCGCTGATCGAGCAGTCCCAGCATTTCACCCGCGCGACCTTCTACGCCCCGACGACGCGCAGCCCCTCCGAACCCGGCGAGCGCTTCCACATCGAGGCGCAGATCGAACCGAGGAACGTGCCATGAGCAGTGCCATGGGCAGCAAGGTTGCGAGCGGAAGCGCCGTGGCGCGGGCGCTGACGGGCTCGCCGCTGATTGCGGTCTCGCTCTACATCGCCATCGCCGGCGGGCTGTTGCTGCTGGCCGGCCTCTCGATCGCCGACGTCATCGCTCACCGCCAGGCGCTGGCAGAGAGCTCCGACCTGCTCGATCAGCTGCGCGGCCGCAAGAGCGGCGCCAAGAACGCGGCGATGTCGGCGGCCGAGCATCCCGGCACGCCGTTCCTGGAAGGGCCGACCGTGACGGTCGCGGGCGCCAATTTGTTGCAGCGGGTTGCAGCCGCCGTCGGCAATGTCGGCGGCTCGGTGCAGTCTTCGCAGGTGGACGTATCAGGTGCGCAAACCAAGGACGGCTTCGTCGGCCTCGTCGTGAGCTGCGAGCTGGAGCAGCCCGCGCTGCGGAAGCTGCTCTACGATATCGAGGCCGGCATGCCGTTCCTGTTCGTCGACCAGCTCGACGTCCAGGTGCCGCAGACCACGGCGCTCGGCGACGCGCCCACCGGCCGCGTCAGGGTGATCCTGGGCGTCTCCGGCCAGTGGCAGGCGGGGAAATAGGGCCAGCTCACCAGCTGTACTTGAACACGCCCTTGCCGGCATAGCTGGTGACGTTGCCGGAGAATTCGCCGTCGAAGGTGCCGGCGATCGAGAAGCCGCTCAGCCATTTCATCTCGGCGCTGGCGCTGACCAGTGCGGAATCGGCATCGACCCTGGCGCCGTTCACGACGAACGAGGTGCCCGGCAGGGTCTGGAACAGGGCGGTGACGGCGCGGCCCGGATTGTAGTCGTGCGCCCAGGCGGCGCGGCCGCGCAAGGTCAGCACGCCGTTCTGCATGGCATAGGACTTGTCGGTGCGCAGGCCGAGCTCGGAGCGGGTGTCGGTGAGGGATTGCGCGGCGTAGTTCAGCGCGAACAGGCCGCCGCCATTGAGGCTCGTTTCGGAATAGTTCGGCAGGTTGAAATTCGTCACCTGCGCCGCCGCATAGGGCGTGATGCCGATCATCGGCGTTGCGAAGCGGTAGCCGCCCTCGAAACGCGCCGAGAAGCTGTCGGCCTTGTAGCGGCCCTGGAGCTGGTCGGTGCCGGCGAGCGCCACGGTGCGGTTGGTGGTGACGTCATGCCAGCCATAGGCAAGGGCGGCCGCGACATAGGCCGGTCCGAAATTGTGCCGGCCATAGACGCCGGCCTGGAACAGGTCGGCCGAGCCCGAGCCCATCGCGTTCGCGACCGAGTAGTTCAGCCCGCCGCCGCCGAGCGCGAAGCCGACGAGGGTGTCGAGCGAGATCCTGTAATCGGCGCCGGCCGCGCCGCCCCAGACCCGTGCGGTCAGGTCCTGCGAGCCGACCGCGGCATTGCCGCCGACCTCGGCCGAGCCGCCATAGCCCGCCGACCAGACGCTCCAACGGCTGCTCGGCTGCGAGGAGAGCAGCGGCGCCTTGGTCGCCATTGCATAGGCTTCGCGCTCGCGCGCATTGGCCGGACGCATCCTGGCGTAGGCGCTAGCGTCGTCGCTCTCGGCGAATTGCGCGACGCTGCCCGCCTTGGCGAAGCCGCCGGAACGGCCGATGACCGTGGGGTCGAGCATCAGGTTCATGAACTGGCCGTCGGCGTTGATCGCGGCCTGGAGGATGCCGGTGCCGAGCTCGCCCGAGGCGGTGGTCAGCCCCGCCGGGCTCAGCGCGGCGAAGGCCGCGGGGATGCCGCCGGTCGTGTTGAAGAAGTTGGTCAGCGTGTTCGCAACGCTTTGCTGGTTGGCGTTGAGGCCGCCGCTCGGTGTGAAGTTGACGTTGACGTTGAGGAACACGTTGTTGGTGTCGTAGCTCAGCGTCGCGTTGAGCGTCGGCATGTTCGACAGGACGGTCGGATTGAAGGTGGTGTTGCCGAGGCCGCCGGCCGCGTTCAGGATCGTGTACTGCTTCTTGACCGTGCCCGAGGTGAAGTTCGCGCGCACCGTCGCGCCGCCGAGATCGGCGCTCCCGAACACGTTGGTATGGCTGGCATTGGTTGAGGAGACCTGCACCAGATAGGTCGAGGCGGCGGTGAAGATCAGGCTGCCGGTTACCGTCAGCCGGCCGAACGGGTCGGCTACGCTGCCCGGCGACAATGTGCCGCCGCTGACCTGGACGCCGGCGACCCCGCCGCTGCCGGCGAGCGTGCCGCCGGTGTTGACGGTGACCGGGCTGTTCACGATCAAGCCGTCGACCACCAGCGTGCCGCCATTCACCGTGGTGGCGCCGCTGTAGTTGCTGTTGCCGGACAGCGTTTGCGTTCCGCCGGCGATGGTCAGGCCGCCGCCGAAGCCGAAATCGTCGATGGTGCCGGAGAAGGTTCCGCTGGCGTTGGTGATGGTGAGCGTGTTGAAGCCGAGATTGACGGTGCCCGAGCCTGACAGCGACTTGATCGAGGTGCCGCCATTGAGCAAGCCCGTGATGTCGAAGACGCCGTTGGCGATGACGTTGCTCGAGGTCGCGATGCTGCCATTGAGGGCGCCGAAATCGATGAGATCGAGCTCGCCGCCGGCCGCGATGGTGGTGGTGCCGGTATAGGTGTTGGTACCGAACAGCTGCTGCGTCGCGCCGTTCGCGATCACGAGGTTGCCGCCGGTGCCGCCGCCGATGCCGCCGTCCTGGATCACGCCGCCATAGAAGCTGCCGTTGGTGATCGTCAGCGTCTTCGATCCCAGCGAGACGAAGCCGGCGGTGCTGGGGGAGAGAAGGCCGCCGACCGAAGCGCCTGAATTGGTCTGGGAAATATCGAGCGTGGCGCCGGCGCCGGCGAGGGCGACATAGAGCGAGCTTGCGATCGAGCCGCTGCCCTTCAGGGCGAGCGTCGCGCCCCCGTCGATCTGGGTGACGTTGCTGTAGGTGTTCACGCCCGAGAGCGTCTGAGTGCCGCTGCCGACTTCAAATCCGCCGCTGCCTTGAATGACACCCGCGAATTCGGTCGAGCCGTTGCTGATGAACAGCCCGTGGGCGCCCATGTTGACGACGCCGCTCGAGCTGCCGGCGAGCGTCGTGACGGCGATGATCGGGAACGAGGACGCAGTGACGTCGAATGTCCCGTTCACCGTCACGACACTGGAGCTCGAGATGTTGCCGGCGCCGGATAATGCCAGCGTTCCGGCCGAGATCGTCGTTGGGCCGGTGTAGGTGTTGACGTTGGTCAGGGTCAGCGTGCCGGTGCCGACCTTGGTCAGGCCGCCGCCGGCGCCGGAGATCACGCCGTCGACCTGGGTCGAGGTGTTGAGGCTGCCGGTGGCGAGCGTGTTGGCGCCGAGCACGTAGTTGCCGGCGCCTTCGATCGAGCCGGCCGTCATGCCGCCGCTGGTGAGGCCCGAAATATCGACCGTGCCGCCGCCATTGGTGATGAAACGCGCGCTGCCGCCGGTCGCCGCGCCGCTGAAATTCGTCGTCGCGCCGTTGTTGGTGGTGATGGTGGCGCTGCCGGCGGTGGCGGAGCCGTCGAAATTCACCGTTCCGTCGTTGATGATGGACGAGGTGGCGGCGGTGGTGGCGTTGTGGAAGTTCAGCGTGGCCGACGCGGCATTGCTGATGGTGGCGCTGCCGGCCGAGGCGCTGGTGAAGAAATCGATCTGGCCGCCCGCGTTGTTGGTGATCTGGGCGCTGCCGGCATTGCTGGAATCCTCGAAGGTGAGGAAGCTGCCGTTGATGATGCTTGCCGTCCCCGCCGTGCTGTTCTGGAGGAACGAGACGGTGCCACCGGAGCTGTTCGTGATCGTCACGGCACCAGTTCCGCCGCTGGCGGTACTGCTGTTCTGGAACACCATATTGATGCCGTTGGACGTCGACACGAAGTTCTGCGTGTTGCCCGAATCGTTGATGATGCCGGTGCCGTTGACGATGAACGCATCGCCGATCGTGACCGTGTAGGCCTGCGCGGTGTTCGTGAACTGCACCGTGCCGATGACGACGACGCCGTTGAAGTTGTCGACGTTCGCGCTGCCGCTGCTGGTGAAGGTCGCGGTTCCGTCCGGCACGCTCGGGTTCCAGTTGGCCGGATCCGTCCAGTCGGTGCTGGCGCCGGTCCAGGTGGCGTCCACGGCGTGGGCGGCGACGACGCCGAGCGCGGTCGTGGCGAGCAGGGTCGCCAGCGAGTGGCGCGTCACCGACCGCAGCCGGTGTCCGATCCTCTTGCGCGCCATTTCCGGTCCGAACATCGGTGCTCTCAAATCAAAAAACTCAAAGCAAACATGCAACTTGGCCGTGCAGCGCGGCCCGCGCGCCATGATCTCATGGCCTTACATGGGCTCGCAATGAACGGGGGTTTGATAGTGCAGGGTTCCTGCCTGTTCCGGATGCAATTTCCGCGATCGTGGCTGTTGGGCAACATTTCCACGCGTCGCAACAGGCGGGACCCGGATTGCTGCCTGTCCGCCGGAGTTGGCGCGGACACGAGGCGGTTGATGGGCGGGCCCATCGGGCCTAGTTTGGCTTGCGGAAGGGGACCTGCAAGGAAATCCTCTGCAAGGAAATCCTCTGCAAGGAAATTCAATGTCCGGGTGGCTTCGAGCGATGGGATTGGCTGCGCTGTGGGCGGTGCTGGGCAGTGCCGCGACCTGGGCTGCCACCTCCTCGCGCATCGACATCCTGCCCGACGATGCCGCGGGCAGTCCCGCCGAGAGCGTCGATGTCGGCGCGGTGAGGCCGATTGCGCGGCCGGCGCCGGCTGTCAGCAAACCGGTCCCCCGCGGCAACCCGCTGTGGTCGGTACCGCTCTCGGCCCTGACGGCAACCGAGGAGCGCCCGATCTTCTCGGCCTCGCGCCGGCCACCGCCGCGCGCGGTCGCCGGGTCTCCGGTCGAAGAGGTGCAAGCAGCCCCGCCGCCCAAGGCGGTCGAGGCGCCGCCGCCGCTGCTGCTGGTGGGGGCCGTGGTGGGCGAGGGCGACGCCATCGCGATTCTGGTCAACCGCATCGACCAGAAGGTCGTGCGCCTGCGGCAGGGCGAATCGCTCGCCGGCTGGTCGCTGACGGCGGTTCAGGCGCGCGAGGTGACGTTCAAGCAGGGTGATCGCAGCGAGGTCCTGGCGCTCCAGCGCCCGGCGGATCCGGCAGCGGCCCCCGGGGCTCCCCCTGCGGATGTCGGCGGGAGGCCGATGATGCCGGGGACGACCGATACGTCGTTTGCGCCCATCGTGCCGCGTTCGACGCCGAAGAACGGCGAGTCGGATGGGCTCTGAGCGCCTGGTTGCGAGATCGGGAAGCCCAATTCCGTGATGCGGCCCGGCGACTTGCCGTGCCCGAACGGGCCCGGCGCAGGCGGCCAGTTGTTACCTCCGCAGACTATCGACAATCCGTGCACTGACTGCTAGCCCGAATTCGCGCTGCTTGGGGGAACCCTGATTGACGAGGTGGCAAAGGCTTGGTGAGGGTACGGCCGGGTGGCTGGCATGACTTCGAGAAAAAGACCGCCCGATCTGCTGGGGAACTCCGCCTGGAATGCGATGGCCTTCCTGGTGGCCGTGGTGCTGAACCTGGCCATCCTGCCTTTCGTGATCGTTCACCTCGGCCTCGCTGCGTTCGGCGTGGCAGGTCTGGTCACCGCCTGCATTGCGCCGGCGCTGGTGTTCAGCAATGCGCTGGGACTTTCGACGGCGCGCGAACTCGCGCAGCGACTGGAGCCATCCGATCGTGACGATGCGCGACGCCTGTTCGCGACCGCGGTGATGCTCGCGATCGGCGCGGGCGGCCCGATCAGTGTTTTCTTTCTGGTTGCCGGGGCTCCCATTGCGCGTCTCGGATTTCATCTGGCCGGTCCGGCCGCTGGCGACCTCGGATGGGCCTTCGCACTGGCCGGCATCGGCTGGCTATGTCAGTGCGTGTCGGCGGTCTTCGTTGCCCTGTTTACCGCGCGTCAGGACTATCGCCGGATTGCCTCGGTCGGCATGGCGAGCACTGTGGTCTCGACTTTCT
This sequence comes from Bradyrhizobium huanghuaihaiense, assembly GCF_025200885.1. Classification (NCBI taxonomy): domain Bacteria; kingdom Pseudomonadati; phylum Pseudomonadota; class Alphaproteobacteria; order Hyphomicrobiales; family Nitrobacteraceae; genus Bradyrhizobium; species Bradyrhizobium huanghuaihaiense. The sequence continues at coordinate 3,208,107 of NZ_CP104172.1, forward strand.
CGATGCTCCTGCTGATCCCCGTCTGGCCATATGCGTCGACGTTTCTTGGTTGCCAGGCGCTGGGATTTGCGACCGGCCTGCTGATTGCCGTGGCGTGGTCCCGCGGCGCAATCGGTCAGTGGCTGGCACCGCCGGCATTGCATCGCGATGCCTTCGCGAGGCTCGCCCGGTTCGGCATCTGGCAGGTGGCCGCACAGGGCGGGGCGCTGCTTGCGGGGCAGGCCGATCGATATCTGCTCGGCGCGCTGCTGCAACCACAGTTCGTCGGCTTCTATGGCGTGGCGCAGCGCCTGCAGGAGGCGACCTATATCGGCATCCTCAAGGTCGGTGAGATCCTGTTTCCGTTCTTCAGCACGCTGCAAAAAGAGAGCGAGGATCGCAGGGTCGATCTGCTGTTCCGATCGTCGTGGATATTGAATGTCCTTGCCGCAAGTGCCTTGGGCGCATTGATCCCCGTGGCCGGTCCGCTGCTGCATGTCTGGACCGGAGCGGAGGTCGCAGCCGAGGCCGCGCGGGTGCTCGTCGTCCTGTCGATTGCCGGTATCCTAGGATCGAGTGCGAACGTGTTCGGCTTCTATCTGCTGGCGCAGGGGCGCTCGCGCTCCAACGCGCTCATCGCGTTCATCACGGGTATCGTCACCCTCGGCACCAGCGCGATCGTACTGCCGAACTTCGGATGGCAGGCCGTAGGCTGGAGCGCCTGCGCCGGCATGATCGCGCAGATGGCGACCATCGTCGTGCTGCTGCGCCGTAGTTTTGACATTTCCGGCATTTGGCCGCGCGTCATCCATTGCGTGCTGATGCCGCTCGGCGTCGGGATCGTGACGGCACTGGCGCTGCGCGCCGGTCTCGACCGCGCACCGCTCCACCTTGCGCCGTCCTGGTGGTCGGTGGGACTCGTCGCGTCGGTGACGGCTGCGATCATCTTTGTCGTCGAAGTTGCCGTGTCGCAGCTGGGACCGTATCGAAGGGCCTGCTTGCAGGACTTGCGGGCCATTGTCGGTCGCTTCGTGCCCCTGAAGGCCATCTAGGACATGTGTGGAATCGCTGGAATCGTCGATTTGCGCGGCAATGCGGTCGAGCCGGCCGATATCTCGCGGCTGACCAGCCTGATCGCGCATCGTGGTCCGTTTGGCGAAGGCACGTGGTTCAGTCCGGACCGGACTCTCGCATTCGGCCATCGTCGACTTGCGATCATCGATCCCGGCGAGGGCGGCTATCAGCCGATGCTGTCGGCGGATGGCCGTCACGTCATCGTTTTCAACGGCGAGATCTACAATTTTCTCGAGCTACGCCGCGAGCTCGAGGCGCGGGGCGCGGTGTTCCGCAGCCAGTCCGATACCGAAGTGATCCTCGCCGCCTGGGAGGCCTGGCGGGAAGACATGCTGCCGCGCTTCAACGGCATGTGGGCCCTGGCGATCTTCGATACGGCTACCCGCGAATTGTTCCTCGCGCGGGATCGCTTCGGCATCAAGCCGCTGCTCTATGCCATCTCGCCGGAGCGATTTGTCTTCGCCTCCGAGCAGCGGGCGCTGGTGCGGAGCGGACTGATCGATGCTTCCGTCGACCTGGAGGTGGCGCGGCGGCTGTTGCTCGACGCTTTCGGGATCGAGGGAAGCGACCGCACCCTGTTTCGGCAGGTTCGCCGTCTGCAGGCCGGCCATTGCATGTGGCTGCGCCAGGGCAAGGTCAGCGTCAGACGCTGGTGGCGGACGATCGATCATCTGCCTTCGGTGCCGGCCACGGAATCCGAGCGTGTGGCCCGCTTCCGCGAGTTGTTCCAGGACGCCGTGGCGCTGCGGATGCGCAGCGACGTGCCGATCGGGACCTGCCTGTCCGGAGGCTTCGACTCATCGGCGGTGATCTGCACCATGGCGGCGCATGAGCAGGCCGGGATGGGGCCGCGCGACAGCGCCGCGTGGCGTCACGCCTTCGTCGCGACGTTCCCGGGCGCATCGAATGACGAGCGGCCGATGGCCGAGGAGGCTGCCGCCTGGGCCAAGGTCGAGCCCACCTTCCTCGAAATCGGACAGGGCGATGCGTTGACGGACCTCGATCGGATTCTCGACGATCTCGACGACGTCTATATCGGGTTGCCCAGCGCGGCCTGGCTGATCTATCGGCAATTGCGGCAGAACGACGTGACGGTGTCACTCGACGGCCACGGGGCGGACGAGTTGATGGGGGCATATTTGCAGGACGGCCAGGCGGCTGCGTTTCGAATCCGGAATGCCGCGGAAGACCTGGCCTCGCGATCGCCGCTGGCGCGCCGCTGCGTGGACCTCCTGCGCGTACTCTCCTTGAAGCGTCAGGGCGTCTATTTTCTGCGTGGCGGGCTGCGCGAACTTCCGGGCCTGCTTCCGCTGGTTGCCGAGGACGACGTGCTGCCGCGTGAATGGGGCGGCCTGAACCGGCGGCTCTACCGCATGTTTCACAGCACGGTGCTGCCCACGATCCTGCGCAACTTCGATCGTCTCTCGATGGCCCACGGCGTCGAGGTCCGTATGCCCTTCATGGACTGGCGCCTGGTGACCTACACGATGGCGCTTCCGGAAAGCAGCAAGTCGGCAGACGGCTACACCAAGGCTGTCGCCCGGCGGGCGATGGCCAACCTGATGCCGGAGTCGATCCGGACCGCGCGCCGCAAGGTCGGCTTCAATTCGCCGATGCCCGAATGGCTGAACGGACCTTTGGCCGGCTGGACGGCAGACCTGCTTGACCGCGAGGTGCCGGCGTTTGCCGAGCTGGTGGACGAGGCGGCCTTGCGCCGAGCGATCAGCCGTTTGACGGCGTCAAAGACGTGGGATTGGGAGAGGGCCGGGCGGATCTGGCCGTATCTGAACATGAAATGGATGTTGGCAAGGTACGTCTGAGCGATGCGCCTGTTCCAGAATAGCTGCTTCTATCCTTCCTATCTGCCGCGGTTCAACCAACTCGCGGCAAAGGCGCTCAGCTTCGACGCGCGGCGCGAGGTGTTTCTCAACGACCGTTTCGGCGCGGCGCATTTCCTCCAGCCGGTGCTCGATGGATCGCCGGAGGCCTTCTTCACCAATGGCGACGACGAGCTCTTGCAGCGCCGTTGGGCCCGCGAGCAGGGCATGCCGGGCGAGCCGTCGCTCGAGGCCATCCTGCTCGCGCAGATCGAGCATCACGCCACCGAGGTGTTCTACAATCTCGATCCCGTACGCTACCCAAGCACATTCGTTGCCAAGCTGCCGGGCTGCGTGAAGACGACGCTGTGCTGGCGCGCGGCGCCATCGGGAAATGCCGATTTCGCGGCCTATGGCGCCGTGCTTGGCAACTTTCCGTCGATCCTCGACTTATGGCGCGGCAAGGGATGCCGGGCCGAATTGTTCCGTCCGGCGCATGATCCGGTGATGGACGAATATGGTCACGGCGAACGTCCGATCGACGTCGTCTTCGTCGGCGGTTATTCGCGACATCATCGCGCACGGGCCAGAACACTGGAGCGGGTCGCACGCCTGGCTGACGACCACAACATCGTGCTGTGTCTCGACGCGTCGCGCCTGACCAGGCTCGCCGAGAGCGCGATCGGGCGATTGCTGCCGCTGGGACGTCACAGGCGTCCCGATGCCATTGCGGCCATCGCAAGACCCCCGGTATTCGGGAGAGATCTCTATGAGCTGATCGGCTCGTCCAAGATTGTGCTCAATGGCGCGATCGACATGGCCGGCGAGGATCGTGGCAATATGCGCTGCTTCGAGGCGATGGGGTGCGGTGCGCTGCTCGTGTCCGACGCCGGAAGATATCCGGAAGGCATGCAGGACGGCGTCACGATCGAGACCTACGGTACTCCGGAACAGGCCGCTGAAGTCATCTCGCGCAGACTTCAGGATTGGCCCAGATCCGCCGAGATCGCCGCGCTGGGGCGGGCGCGCATTCGCGGCATTTATGGCAAGGACGTGCAGTGGAAAGCGTTCGTCGATCTCGTAGGACGCCTGTAGCCATGCTACAGCATTCGTCGCGCGTTCTCCCGATTGATCGCATGAATTTCAACTTACTGATCCGGCGGGGGACGGAAGGTTGGCTCCGTTGGAGGTGTCATGAGAATCCGAACACGTTCGACCTTGCGACGTGAGAGGGTGCGCTGATGTCCAGCCTTTCCACGCTTGTACGCCATTGCGCACATGCCATCGACGGCATCAATTGGCACTATATCGTCCAGCGCCTGATCGGGCGGGCAACCTGCCGCTTGCACCCTGGAGCGTTCCTGGCTCATACCGCGCGGATCAGGAACGCGCTGGGCGATAGCGAAAAGATCGTCATTGGCAGTCATTCTCACGTCCGGGGTGAGTTGATGATCCTCGGTCACGGCGGCAGCATCACAGTTGGAGAGTGGTGCTACGTCGGAGTCGGTACGCGCATCTGGTCGGGAGCTTCGATCGAGATCGGAAACCGCGTCCTGATCTCGCATTCAGTGAACATATTCGATAATCTTTCGCATCCGATCCGTGCTGCCGAGCGGCACGAGCAGGCAAAGCAGATTTTCACCTTGGGTCACCCACGCAAGCTCTCGCTCGACGATCGTCCGATCAAGATTTGCGACGATGCGTGGATCGGCGCTTGTGCGATGGTGATGCGAGGCGTGACGATCGGTGAGGGTGGCATCGTCGCCGCGGGCGCCGTGGTCACCAAGGACGTTCCGGCATATTCCATCGTGGCTGGTAATCCCGCCACCATTGTTAGGGAGTTGTCGCCGGACGAGCGATGAGAAATAGCCATGACGACGAGGATTGTAATGTGCTCACAAGCCAACCGTCCGCAAGCCAGGTAACGCCATGTCCATGTGGGTTACCGGCGCGAACGGGTTCATCGGCCGCCATCTCGTCCGCGAGCTGGCGGACGGCGGGCATGCTGTCCATGGCGTTGGTCATGGAGCGCTCGATCCGGCCGATGCACGCGCGCTCGGCTTGCAGACCTGGATCAATGGCGAAGTCGACGCCGCCAATCTGAACGCGCTTGCCGCCGCGCACGGGTTGCCCTCGCATGTCTTCCACCTGGCCGGCGGGTCGTCCGTCGGACTGTCGATCGAGCGCCCGTTCGAGGACTTTTCGCGGACCGTGGCCAGCACGGCACGTTTGCTGGAATGGCTTCGAAGCTTTGCGCCCGAGAGCCGGCTGATCGTGGTGTCGAGCGCTGCCGTCTACGGGGCCGATCATGCCGGGCCGATCCCCGAGAGCGCGGTGCTGACGCCGATGTCGCCCTACGGCCATCACAAGCTGATGATGGAGCAGCTGTGTCAAAGCTACGTCCAGAGCTTCGGCATACGCTGCGCCGTCGTGCGGCTGTTCTCGGTCTACGGTCCCAACCTTCGCAAGCAGCTGCTCTGGGATATCTGCTCGCGGCTGCGCAACGAGCAGCGCACGCTGAATCTCGGAGGAACAGGGGCCGAGATCAGGGACTGGACCGACGTTCGCGACGTCGTTCGCCTGCTGGCGCACGTCGCGGAGGGGGCGTGGCAGGACGATTTTGACGTGATCAATGGCGGCTCCGGGCGCGGCGTAAGCGTCGCCGGCATTGCCGAAGGCCTGATCGGGCATTGGGGCAGCAAAACGGCCGTGCAGTTTTCCGGCGTCGGCCGGCCCGGCGATCCGACCAGCCTGCTGGCCGACAACGCGCGCGTGCTCGCCATGAACTTCGACTGGCGCATTCCGCTGGAGCGGGGTCTCGCCGACTACGTCGCATGGTTCAAAGGCCAAGCTCGTGCCTGAGCGTGCGCCGCTGCGGATCGCATTCACCAACATTCCGCGCCGCCTGTGGGCGGGAGGCTACAACTATCAACGCAATCTGTTCGAGGCGCTCAACAGATACGCGCCGGGAGCGGTGACGCCCGTGCTGTTTGCCGGAACGGCTGACGAGCCTGAGGAGATTGCAGCGCTGGCCGGCATTCCCGCCGTCGAGGTCGTGCGCTCGCCGGTGTTCGATCACGCCGCGACCGGTCTTGCCCGTGCGACGAATCTTGCCCGCGCGATCGCCTTTGGTCTGGATGGACCCGCCGTCGCCGAATTCGAGCTGCGCAAGATCGACATGGTGTTCGAATCCGCGCGCTTCTTCGGCTGGCGCCTGCCGGTCCCCGCGATCGCCTGGTTCCCGGATTTCCAGCACCGCCTGCTCCCGCACCTTTTCTCCAGGAGCGCCTATTGGCGGCGCGATCTCGGCTTTCGGGTCCAGATCGCATCCGGCCGACACATCATGGTGAGCAGCACAAGCGCGCTTGCCGATCTCAAGCGGTTCTATCCCGGCTTGTCGAACGGCGTCTCCGTGGTCCGGTTTGCGACCGAGCCGCCGGCCGGCCTGCTGACCACGAATCCGTCCGACGTGATCGCAGGCTACGGCCTGCCGGCACGCTATTTCTATCTGCCGAACCAGTTCTGGCGGCACAAGAATCACCGGATCGTCGTCGATGCGCTTGATCTCTTGAAACGCCGCGGGCTGGACGTCGTCGTCGCGGCGTCCGGAAATACGCAGGACTCCCGTGACCCCGATCTGTTCGAAACGACGATGAGGCAAGTCAGGTCGCGCGGTCTCGATGCGAATTTCAGGCATCTCGGAATGATCCCGCTGGATCACGTCTATGCCCTCCTGCGCGCGTCGATCGCTCTCATCAATCCTTCGGAATGTGAGGGGTGGAGCACGACGGTCGAGGAAGCCAAGTCGTTCGGCGTCCCGATGATCCTGTCCGATATCGACGTTCATCGCGAACAGACCGAGGGACGTGCGCGATATTTCGGCATCCACGACGCCGAGACGCTGGCCGATCACATGTCTGAGGTTGCGCAGGCGGCCGGGCCTGCGACCGTCCGTAATCTGTTGCCGAATCTCGAGCAGCGCGTCGAGGCGTTCGTTGCGGATTTCGTCCGGCTGACTCGGGATGCGATGGCGTCAGCGGCCCGCTGAAGCGCGATGAGATTTGGATGAATCGTCATCACGCTTTGGGCCGTTGTTTGCGCATGATCTTTCCGGAAAACCGCTTCGCGCTTTTCCGGATCATGCTTTAGCCGGCCTTGCTCGATCGGGAGCGCCCCCGTCCGCGGAGCGTTCCTGCGCAAAGACACTCCGGGGCACCACATACCAGAGCAAGAAGAGAAGCGCGGCGCCGTGAGTGAGCAAGGCCACCGAGAGCGGCACGTTGAGCAGGGTTTGCGGCAGCACGCCGGCGGACATCAGGATGAAGCGGGGCGGCAGGCCCGCAGACGCACGGTTGCCGAGCGCCAGCACGAAGCCCGATGCGAGCGCGGTCAAAGGTGCGAGATAGATTCCGACGGACGCGATCCCTTCGGTCGCAAACAGCGAGGCATTCAATTTGCCGAGGTCGTAAGCGTCGTGCATCAGGATGGACAGCTGCACCTCGTAGGGGCAATGCATCAGCGGCTTGAGGACGGAGATCTGGCAGAACCAGGTCAGCGGGTGGCTCGAGAAGAAGTTGTTGTAGATGTCGAGCGCGCTGGATGCAGTCGCGATCATCCGGATGTTGACGATGTCGAAGTACCTGCCGGGGATGCTGTTGATGGCGGCGCCGGTCGCAACGATCACGACGAGGCCAACGAGCATCGGGACGAAGATCGATGCGATGGCTGCCGTTCTCGCCTCCAGAAGGCGCGAGAGCACAGCCAGGGCGATCAACCAGGCTGGCGTGAAGAAGGCGAACTTGGTCAGCGTGATGGGGTAGAACAACAGGAGCAGGATAAGCACCAGTGCGGCACGCCAGCGATGGCCGAGCAGCCAGTAGCAGGCGAAGGCGAACGGCAGCAACGTGCTGGAGACCCAGCCCGTCAGATATCGCACCGCGGCCGGAAATTCGAGCGATTCGCGATAGTCGTAGATGTGGTCGACCGAAACCAGGCGGAAATTGTAGGTCGCGGCCACGGCGATGGTGATCATCGAGACGGCCAGGATCAGCGTCAGCAGATGCTCGAAATGTGCGTTCGATAGCACGAATGGCTGTCGCAGCGGCGCCCTGACGAATAGCACCGGCAACAGGAAGAGCACCAGCGCCAGCGCCGCCGAGATGCCTGCGGGCAATTGCTCGTAGCTGTAATACGAGAACACGTCGATCCAGAGGAAGCCCAGGATCATCGTGTAGAAATAGAACCCGACGAAATAGCCGAAGCTGAATCGGGCGACGACGAACAGCAGTGAAACGACGGAGAAGCTGGCCGCAACGATGACCGCGATCCAGAGGCGCTCCACGCTGAAGCTGATATAGTACTGGAAGGTGGCGACCTTGATCAGCGACAGGCAGGTGAGGGCGCTGTGCAGCAGCACCAGAACCGTCAGCGCAGTTTTCGAGTCCAGCCGTGACCGGAGGTCGCTGATCATCCTGGACGGTGCGCTCATGGCGGACAGGCTCGCTGCGGACGAGGGGGAGTTGCGAGCGGGCTCAGGCCATTTCCAGCGAGTGCTTGAAATAGGCGATGGTCTCCTTCAAGCCGTCCTCGAGCGCCACCTTCGGCTCCCAGTTCAGAGCGGCCTTCGCCTTGGTGAGATCGGGCTGGCGCTGGCGCGGATCGTCCTGCGGCAACGGCTTGAACTCCAGCCTGGAGCGCGATCCCGTGAGCTCGATGACCTTCTCGGCGAGCTCGCGGATGGTGAACTCGGAATTGTTGCCGATGTTGATCGGGCCGGTGATGTCTTCGTTCGTCAGCATCAGCCGCATGATCGCCTCGACGAGATCGTCGACATAGCAGAACGAGCGCGTCTGCCCGCCGTCGCCGAACACGCTGATCGGCTCGCCCTTCAGCGCCTGGACGATGAAGGACGACACCACGCGGCCGTCATTGGGCTGCATGCGCGGGCCGTAGGTGTTGAAGATGCGTGCGACCTTGATCGGCAGGCCGTGCTGGCGCCAATAGTCGAAGAACAGCGTCTCGGCGCAGCGCTTGCCCTCGTCGTAGCAGGAGCGGATGCCGATCGGATTGACGTTGCCCCAGTAATCCTCGGTCTGGGGGTGGATCAGCGGGTCGCCGTAGACCTCGCTGGTCGAGGCCTGGAAGATCCGCGCCTTCAGCCGCTTGGCAAGGCCCAGCATGTTGATGGCGCCGTGCACCGAGGTCTTGGTGGTCTGCACGGGGTCGCGCTGGTAGTGGATCGGCGAGGCCGGGCAGGCCAGGTTGAAGATCGCGTCGACCTCGATGTAGAGCGGGAAGGTGACGTCGTGCCTGACCGCCTCGAACAGCGGATTTGCGATCAGATGGGCGATGTTGCGCCGGCTGCCGGTGAAATAATTGTCCGCCGACACCACCTCGGCGCCGGCATCGAGCAGTCGCTCGCAGATGTGCGATCCGATGAAGCCGGCGCCTCCGGTGACGAGGATGCGGCTGTTCTTGTAGCTTTCAAACGGCATGATCGGTTCCAGATTGTCCGCGGCGGGAGCGGGCTGAGTGGTATCGGCAACGGCCGGACTCGCCAATAGCCAAGTGGGCTTGGATACAGGTATTTAAATACCCCTACTGTGCATGGGGTTGTTTTCGCACTTTTTTCAGCCCTCGGTGCCCGGCGATGCGCCTAGAACTCCCGCCGCTTCAGCCACGCCCGCGCCCCCCAATGGGCGAAGCACCAGGCCGATCGGACGAGGGAGAGGTGCTCGACGTTGCGGTAGATCTGCCAGACCCATTTGGCCGAGCGTACCGGGCGGCTGGAGACCGAGGAGCCCCTGACACGATAGCGGGCCAGATCCTCATTGAGGCCATATGCGGTGTGGCCGCGCTTCAGGATCGAGAGCCACAGGCAGAAATCGTCATAGCCCTCGTTCTTCATCGCGATCGGGCCTGCGATCTCGCGGTCGACCATCGCGGTCAGCGTCGCGATCGCGGTGTTCTTCAGGAGCTGACCGTAAGTGAGCGAGGCCGGCACCTCGATCAGGCGTCCGGTGACCGTGTTGGTCTCGTTGATGCGGCGGAAGGCGGTGTAGCTGAGCGCAGCCTTCTTTTCCTTCGCGAAGGCGAGCTGCCGCTCGAGCTTCTCGGGCAGCCACAGATCGTCGCTGTCGAGGAAGGCGAGATAGCGGCCCTGCGCCCGGTCGATCGCGGCCTGGCGCGCCAGCGCCGGTCCGCCGTTCTTCGCCTGCCGGATCAGCTTGACGCGCGGATCGCGCGCGCCGATGTCGGCGATGATCTCAGGTGTCCTGTCGGTCGAGCAGTCGTCGGCGATCAGGAGCTCCCAATCGGCAAAGCTCTGGCTCTGCACCGAGCGGATGGTCTCCTCGATCAGGCCTTCGACGTTCCAGGATGGGGTAATGATCGAGACGAGCGGCATGACGGGTCCGTTCAATTCGCGCGGGCGGGCTCGGCGATCGCGGCACGCAAGGTGGCCGCAAACGTATCGAGCAGCTTGGGATCGCCGATGTAGAGCTCGCCCGGATAAGACTTGCGCCAGGCCGCTTCGAAATAGGGCGCACCCTTGGCCGGATCGAATGGGCCGGCGGAGAGCGCCTCGCGCAGCCGCGCAGGCACGTCCGCGAGACGGTCGACCGCGTAGACCAGCGGGCAGGAGCGGTAGAACGCATCGCCCATCACCACGACCGGCTTGCCGAGCAGCAGGGCCTCGGCGCCCGACTTGCTGTTGACGGAGATCACGGCGTCGGCGCGGTTGAGCACGGTGTAATTGTTGGTCTGCGGCGGCAGCAGCACCAAATTATCGAACCGGCGCGCCAGCTCGAACAGGCGGTCGGCCGAGATCGCGCCGATCTGGGCGGGGTGTTCCTTCACCACCAGCACATGCGAGTCCGGGATCGTGCGCAGCAGGAAGTCGACGGTCGCGACCTGGTCGAGATAGTCGGGCGAGCGCAGCGTCAGCGCCATGTCGGCCGGGACGTGGAACGGATAGTAGACGAAGGGCGCCTCGGGGATCGGCTTGTAGAGCTTGCGCAGCCGCGTCGCATTGAGCGCCATCGCGGCGTGCACGCGGGCGTGGCGCAGATTGTGCCCGAACTCCTGGTGCTTGCCGAGCGCGAACTGGTCCCACAGCTTTTCGGTGAGGCGGCGGGCATTGCGCAGGTTCGCGACCTTCTTGAAGGCCGCCGAATAATGATGCTGGTCCTTCTTGGGGATCACGATCGCCCGCTGCGTCAGCGTGTCGTCGAGATAAGCCCGCACCTCCGGCGACACCGCGTCCGCCGGTGTCGGCATCACGTCGGGCGCACGAAGCGTGTCGGGCGTGAAGTACATGCGGCCGCGAAAGAACGACGGCTCGATGAACCAGTTGCGGATGTTGCGGCGCCTGGCGGCGTAGAAGCTCGCGATCACCGAGAGAAAGCCGCCGAGCTCCTGCACCAGCTCGACGCGCTTGCCTTGCCGCTCCAGCCGGTCGAGCACCGTCTCCATCGCATTGGCATAGATCATGAAGCGCCGGCGCAGCGCGGCGGTATCGCGAATGCCGAAGGTGAAGCGCTCATGGCTGAACAGGAAATTGGTCCCGTCGAGGCCGTAGGCAGCGACGCGCGCGTCGAACGCGCTGCGATCGTCGGGCGCGGGGCCGGTCTTGAGGCCCTCGCGGTACATGTTCGTGACAGGCACGCCCTCGGCCGCCGACATCTCGGCGCTGCGATCGTCGAAAGCGAGCAGCTCGACCTCATCGCCGGCTGCGCGCAGCCGTTGCGCGACCGGAATCCAGAACCGGGTCTGGTATTCGGCGAGCGTGGTGATGAGAATGGTTCTTGCAGATGTGGCCATGGTCTATCGGGCGGGTTCGATGGCAATGCTCGCGAGCGGCAAGCCTGTCGTCGCGCAGTGCGCGCGCGTTGCGGTGAATTGCGACGGGCTTGCACGGTCATGCGTTGCGATACGCTGCAGCAGCGTCCTGACGAAGACCGGCTCGATCCGCTTGTCGCGCCGGGCGGGGTTGAATCGGCTGCGCAGCCGTTCGGTGACGGCCGATCCGAGCACGGCGCTGGCTGCGCCCTTGACGATCTGGCCGATGCTCGGCTTGTCGCGTGTACCCTTCACGGTCGCCAGCAGCGAGAGGTAAGGCCGGCGCGAACTGCCTGCAGCAGTCAGGACGTCGGCGACCCGTTCGGCGGCCTGTCCATCGTTGAGATGGAAGAAGGCCTCGATATCGGCGGCGTGAACACGCGCGAAATCGAAGGTCTCGGTCTCGCGCTCGATGTGGTCGATCGCGCCGAGCAGTTCGTCGAACGAAGCGACTGCACGGCTCACGCGCGCGGGCAGTGCGGCGTGACCGGCGGTGACCGGCGTGTTCAGATATTCGAGCTGCAGCGGCAGCTTCCCGAGCAGGACGGATTCGACGGCGGTGCCGCAGTTGAGGTGCACGACCGCGGCCGCGTTGCGGATGCGGTCGAGCACGCTGCCGGTGCCGTCGATCAGGACGTTGGCGTGGCGCGCCAGCGCGTTGCGATAGACATCCTCGCTCTCGAACGGATGCGGCCGCACGAGAATGGTGCGGTCGGGCCGCGCGCCGGCGAGCCGGTCGATCTCGGCGAGGTAGTTCGTGAAGACCTGCTTCAGGTCCGCGATGAAGCGGTCGACATAGGCGCCATCCCAGCCGGCCCGCACCATCGCCTCGCGCTCGCCGCCCGGCTTGCCGGTAAAGCGCGAATTGACCAGCGGGAAATTGGCGTTGACGAGCAGATAGCCGCGCGGCTCGCCGTCGAGCAGCGCGCGCCAGCGCGGGGCTGCGAAATCGAAGCGCGGGCATCCGCTGAGGTGAAGCTGGTCCGGCTTCATGGTTCCCGCCGCCAGGAAGGCATCGTGGAGCCGGCTGCCCCAGAAGAAATAGCCCGAGAGGATGTCGGCGTAGCCACTGCCCTTGACGTGCGCGGCCATCGCCGGCGGCGAGTTGCCGCCCTTCTCGGCGAGCACGCCGCCTTCGGTGTCGAGCACGTAAAGCGCAAGGCCAGCCTTGGCGAAGCTACGCATCAGGTCGAGATTGACGGGGCGCGCATAGTTGACGACCAGCGCGTCGAGCCCGAGCCGTGGCACGTCGACGGCCTGCTCGTACATCGGCACCAGTACGACCGAGACGCCGCGCCGCGCGAGTTGATAGCCGAGCATGACTGCACCCGGCAGGTCACGCTTGGGGTGATCGACCACCAGGCCTATGCGCACCGTTTACGTCTCCTCGTGTCAACCAAGGCGGTCATCGATCTCCCGAGCATGTCGGTGCAGGTTAACAAGCTAGGTCGACGCCCAGCCGAAGCGATGGCCCAGTTCCGCGAAGATCGCCCGCTGGCGGTCTTCCAGAACGAGAAAATACTGAATGGCCCAGCTCGCCATGCAGAACGAGGCGATCGCAAGCCCGAGTCCCCAGAAGCCGTCGATCGCCAAATGGTCTGCAAGCTCGAGGAGCAGCAGGCCCAAGACCACGAGAATGACAGCCTGGGCGAGAAGTGCTCTAAGGAGGCGGTAGGAGTCAAGCTGCAACCCGCGGCTCACGGCCGCGATCTGCAACGGCAGAATGACGGCGTTCCCAACTACCTGGCCAAGGATCAGCGCTCGTTCGTCGAACAGGTGCAGCGTCGCAACCGCCACCGCGGCCCACACCGCCAATTGATAGATCATGAGCCGGTTCAGGCGCGACTGCACGTCCGTGCGGGTCAGGAACATGACGTTGCCGAAGGCGAGGTACTGAGCGCAGATCGGAACCACGAAGCCCAGGCCCATCCAGAACGCGTAGGGAGCCATCTGCGGTCCAATCCATACCTGCATGATCTCGCGCGACAGCATGGCGGCCGCCATCAGCGGCGGTACCGTGAACATGGGCAGGATGATGAGGCCGAATTCACCGAGGCGCTGGAACGCCGCAGCATTGCCGCGTTCGTCCAGGCGGCTTGCCACCGGCAGCAAGGCGGACGTCAGGAGACCGACGACGACCTTTGACACCCGGGGCAGCCGGACCAGCGTATCGTACACCCCGACACCCTTGGGCCCGAACAGGAGGCCGACCAGGAAAGGCTGAATCGGCAGCGCCAAGCCGCCCGTCAGCTTGCCCTGCGCGAACAGCGCGCAGCGGTGGAACAGCTCGCGCCGGATCGGCGCGTCCCACATCGCGAGCCTGACCTTGCGCACGACCGCGACGAAGGCCGCGGTGAACACCAGGCATGCGCGCATCAAGGTGCTGGCGAGATAGATATAGGCCACCAGCTCGAACGAGGCTGCGGAGTTGGCCGCCCAGATCGTACAGGCAACATAGACGATCGTGGAGGTCACCTCGGCCAGCCGCAGGACATTGTAGCGCTCAAAGCCCTTGACGATGCCTTCCCAGACGAGCGCGGGGATCAGCACCAGGTTGGCAAGCGCGGTGTAGCGCAAGATTTGCGAAAACCTCTCGGCGTGCGCGGTATCGACGCGCAGCGCGATGGTCAGATAGGGCGCGCTGATCCAGATCGTGACTGCGAGCAGCCCTGCGAGAACAGCGGCCATCACGGTGAGAAGCGCGAGTTGCTGGCCCGCAACGCGCCAATTGCGATGCTCGCGCGCGCGTGCGACCGCTTGCGTCGTGACTTCGGAGAGGCCGAGGTCGAGCAGCCCCATCATGCCGCTCGGCAGCAGGATGCGGGCCAGCACGATGAGGCCGAATTCGGTTACGCCCCAGGTGCGGATGATGACCGGAATGACAATCAGGCCGAGCACGGCCGCTATTCCGAACGCCGCGCTGGAAATCACCGTGTTTCGGATCAACTGCTTCAACATGGCATGGCCCGGCTCACCACGCGCTCAGCCCGCCATCGACCGCGATGTTCTGGCCGGTCACGTAGGACGCCGCGTCGGACACCAGGAACAGCATCGTGCCCACCATCTCGTCGGCACGGGCCATGCGGCCGAGCGGAATGCGGGCGCCGTAGCGCTGCTTGAAGGTCTCGTTCTGTCCGCTCTCGACGCCGCCGGGGGTCAGCGTGTTGACGCGAACGCCTTTCGCCGCCCAGTAGGTCGCGAGGTGCTTGGTGAGGCCGATGACCCCGGCCTTGGACGCCGTGTAGACCGCAGGCGTGTTGATGGCGCGGCCGAGATATTCGGAGCCTTCGTAGATGCGCTGGTCCGGGGCCATCAGTCCGTAGATCGAAGCGGTCTGCACGATGGCGCCATAGCCGCGCTCGGCCATCCGGCCGCCGAACACCTGGGCGACGTTGAACATGCCGTCGAGATTGACCGCCATGATCTCCCGCCAGGCGTCCTGCGAGAATGTCTCGACGGGTGCAAAGAAAGCGTCGAGGTCTCGCGCCTTGCTCGCGGCGTTGTTGAGCAGGATCGAAACGGGTCCGAGGTCGGCTTCGAGCGCCTCCGCGGTGGCGCGCACGGCGTCGGGCTGGGTGATGTCGCAGCCATAGCCTTTGGCGCGGATGGAGTGGCGCGAAGCGAGGTCGGCGGCCGCCGCATCGGTCGCGGCCTGATCGAGATCCACGATCGCGACATTGGCGCCGAACTCGGCAAGGCCTTCGGCGAAGCGACGCCCGAGAATGCCGCATCCGCCGGTCACCACGGCGGTGCGGCCGGTCAGATCGAACAGAGCCTTGAAGCTCGTGGTCATCGCTAAAGCCCCCTCAGGCGTTCAGTCGTTGGCGCAGCAGCAGTTCCACCAACGCGAAATCGAGATCGGAGTCGATATCGATCGAGCGCTCTTCCGGCATCTCGAACAGCCGTGTGTCCGGATAGAAGACCGCGGGCTGCTCCAGGAACGGCGCGACGCGCCAGACATAGATCGACGCGTTCATGTCGAAGCAGCGCGGTGCATCCTGCCGTCGCGTGATCGGCGGATTGGCGGATTTGGAGAGGCGGACGCTGCCGTCGGTGCGCTGCTCGACCAGGTTGAAATAGGGCGAGCGGCGTGCCGGCGCCCCTGTGATGACGTTGCGGGCGCCGCTCTCGCGCAGCAGCGCCACCGCGCCGGTGATGTCGGAGGCGAGCCGGAGCGGAGAGGTGACATCGAGATCGACGAAGATCTCCGGTGTCGTGCCGGTTTGCGCGATGGCCTGCTCGAGGCAATGGCGGATCGCGGGCAGCTTCGGCGCGGTATCGGTCGCCATCTCGTCGGGGCGCTTGACCGCGATATCGGCGCCGGCCTTCAGCGCCGCTTCGAGCAGCGCGTCCGAATCGCTGCTGAACGCGATCGCATCGAACAGGCCGGTCTCGCGCGCCTGCGCGATGCTCCAGGCGAGCACGGGCTTGCCGAGGAGATCGCGCGCATTCTTGCCGACGACCCCCTTCGAGCCGCCTCGCGCGCAGATGGTGCAGACGAGGCTCATGGCGATACCCAGGTCTTGCTGCGCAGCGCGCGCTCGCTGGCGTCGATCAAATGCACGACGCCGAGTGCCTCGGGCAGGGAGCAGGCCGGCCGCGCGCCCCGCATCGCCGCGACGTGCATGTCGCGATAGCTCTGGTCGCGCTCGCTGGCGATGTCCGTTGCCTTGCCGTTGACGATCAGGCGGCTGCCGACGAGATCGGCCTCGATGGTGTCATCGTCGACATTGACGCGGATGCGGCGGATGCCCTGGCGGTCGAGATAATCCATGTGGACGTGCACCGACGGCGCCCGCTGCATGTCGAGCAGCAGGTCGAGATGGTCGTCGACGTCGATGTCGCGCGCGCCGGACGCGCCGCCGAGCGCTGCGACGCGGTGCCATGGCCCGAACAGCCACAGCAGATAATCCAGCTCGTGGCTGAGATCCCTGAGGACGCCGCCGCCGGCGTCCGTTGTCGCAGATGCGGTGGTGCGATGGTCGCGGCCGGGCCGCCAGTCCCTGATGTCCTGCCCGACATAGGCGGCGACCGTGATCGCCTCGCGCCCGCGCAGTTGCTCGACCAGGGCCGTCATGACCGGATGGAAGCGCAGATTGTACCCGACGCAGACATGGGCGAACGGATATTTCGGCGGCGGCGCCGCCGTCGCGAACAGCGGCTTCTCGACCAGGACCGCGCCGCGGAAGCCGGCCTGCGCGAGCGCCTGCAGGTCGTCGGCATGGCGTGCGGTTTCGGTGGCAATCACCGCGTAATCCGGATGCGCGCCGGCGACGGCCTCTCCGATCGACGCATAGTCGCCGCCCTCTCGTCGGCTCACCGTCGCGACCTCGAGGCCGAGCTCGCGCAGGATCCGCGCATGCCTTGTGCCGATCGAGCCGAGCCCGATCACGACGGCTTTTGTCGAGGTCACGGGAAGACCTCATGAAACTCCGCATGGGCCTGCTCGAAATCCTCCAGGCGGCCGATGTCGAGCCAGTATTCGCGGATCGGATAGACCGCGACACGTCCCTCGCCGGCGATCACGCGCTCCAGCACGGTCGGCATATCGATCCTGACGCCGGGCGTGACATGGCGGAAGACGGAGCTTCCAATCACATAGATGCCGGCGCTGACGAACCAGCTTTCGGTCGGCTTCTCGCGAATGGTCTGGAGGAAGCCTTCCGACGTGGAAACCACGCCATAGGGGACGTGCACCTTGTGCTCGCGGACGGCCATCGTCGCTTCCGCCGGCGTCCCGTTGTGGAAGTCGAGAAGCGCGCCGTAATTGATCGTGGTGAGGATGTCGCCGTTGGTGACGATCATCGGCAGATCCGGCGGCGCCGGAAACAGCCCGAGCGCACCGGCCGTGCCCAGGCGTTCGGTCTCGTGCACGTACTGGATATTGGCACCGAAGGCGGCGCCGTCGCCGAAGTGACCCTTGATCGTCTCGGCCTTGTAGTTGACCGAGATGTAGATATTGGAAAAACCCTGCTGCACCACGTTGCGGACGATCGTCTCGAGCAGGGGTTTTCCGCCGACATTGAGCATGGGCTTGGGCAGGTCGCGCGTCAGCGCGCCCAGGCGCTCGCCGAGCCCGCCCGCCATGATCAGGACCGGATTGGAATAATGGCGCGGCTCGAGCAGCTCGTCGAGCGTCTCGACCACGACCAGATGGCCGCCCTCGTCGACAAGCGGGAGCTGCTTGATCGACTTGTGCCGCATCAGATGCAGGCGATCGTCGCGGGACAACGTCGCCGGAGCCGACACCGGCGTGCGGTTCATGATGTCGGTGGCAAGCCCGGTGAGCGGGATCCCTCGCAGCAGCCCGCGCCTGACGTCGCCGTCGGTGACCACGCCGAGCAGGCGGTTCTGGTCGTCGAGCACGAGCGCAATCTGGATGCTTCCGCTCTCGATCGCGGCAATGGCCTCGCCCACGGTCGCCTGCGTTCCAACGACGGCCTTACGCCAGGATTTCATGGCAATCTGCCTCGTATACGCCAGATATTGGGGGCCGCCCGCGGCTGAGCCTGCTATATCGCGGCTGCGGGAGGCGGCGTCAACCCCGCCGGGGGATCCCGCGTTGTCCTTGTTAAATCTCGCGTTTTCAGGCCCGGTCCGGCGGTTTGAAGTGCCGCGCCCCCGTCGCTAAGATCGGTGCGGCTCAAGGGAATCGCGATGGACGATCTGATCATCATTGGCGGCGGCGAACATGCCTTCATGGTCTATGAGGCGGCGCTGCTGTCGGGCCAGTTCAACGTCGTCGGTTTCCTCGATCGCCAGCCGGGAACGCTGGGGGATGCGCGCTACCTCGGAACCGATGATGTTGCGCCGAACTATCCGGATGCCGCCTTCGTGGTCGGGATCGGAACGATGCAGGCGGGGCCCGCGCGCCGCCAGATAATCGGCCGGCTGCAGCTCAAGCGCTGGGCGTCGGTGATTCATCCGCGCGCGTTCGTCTCGCCATCGGCGACGATCGGAGCTGGCAGCGTCATCATGCCGGGCGCGATCGTCAATGCGCGAAGCATGATCGGCCATCACTGCATCATCAATTCGGCCGCAGTCGTCGAGCACGACGTGCGCGTCGGGCACTACACGCATCTGTCTCCGGGAACGGTGGTCGGCGGCGGCGCAGAGATCGGCGACAACTGCTTTGTCGGTCTCGGCAGCCGCGTTCGCGATCACATCTCCATCGGCAACGATACGCTGGTGGCGATGGGCTCGGTCGTCACGGGCTCATGGCCGCCCGGGTCCGTGCTGCGCGGGGTTCCCGCAAAGCCTCGCCGCTAAACCGGATCGTCGGGTTCGAGCGCCCGCGGCGCCGCCGTTCCGATCAGGGACCAATAGTCGATCGGCGGCCGCCCCGCGCCCGGCCGCTTGGCGGTGATGTCGGCCGGGCCGATGATCTCGCCCGCCTTCAGCGCGCGCGCTGCCACGATGCTCTTGCGCGCCACCGGCACGTTCCTGACCTCGGATTCCTTCGGCGTCTTCACGCCATCGCCGAGCGCGGCTTCGACGTTGCGAATGGCGCGGACCATCTGCTTGAAATCGTCGGGCTCGAGCGAGGCCGCGTGGTCGGGACCGGGCGCATTGCGATCCAGCGTCAGGTGCTTCTCGATGATGGCCGCGCCGAGCGCAACCGCGGCGACCGAAATCTCGAAACCGTCGGTGTGATCGGAATAGCCGACCGGAAGCTGGAATGCCGAACGCATCGTCGCCATCGCGGCGAGGTTCACATCCGTGATGGGGCAGGGATATTCGGTCGTGCAATGGAGCAGGCTGACATGCCGCGCCAGCGCAGCGCGCGCCGCCGGATCGCGCCAAGCCGCGCGGAACGAGGCGATACCGGCGGGATCGTTACGCTGCGCGTAGCCATGCGCCAACACGCCCAGCGCTTCCTCGACTTCGCTGAGCGTCGCCATGCCCGTCGACAGGATCAGCGTCGCGCCGGCCCGCGCTGCCGCGTGCAGCAGCGGTGCATTGGTGAGATCGCCCGATCCGACCTTGATGCGCGGCAGCTTCAGCGACAGCAGGAAGCCGAGGGAGGCGTCGTCGAACGGCGTCGACAGGAATTCGATGCCGCGTTCGGCAGCGCGCGCGATCAGCGTGTGGTGAGCGGCCTGCGGCAGTTCCAGCCGCTCCAGCATGGCGAGCTGGCCCTCGGCGGCGTCCGTGGTGCGCTGCTGATAGTCGGCCTTCTTCGCCGCTCCGCCCGCCAGCGCCTTCGCATTGAAGGTCTGGAACTTGACGATGTCGGCACCGGCGTCGGCTGCCGCATCGACCAGGGCCAGTGCCTTGTCCAGGCTGCCGTCGTGATTGACGCCGGCTTCCGCGATGATCAGCGTGTGCGTCGTCATGGCCGCGCTCCGCTTGCCGGAAGTTCGTGGAAGCTTTTCTTCAGGAGCTGGCCGAAATCCGGAATGCCGGCTATGATGTCGGCAAATCGCCGGCTGGAAGCGCCGTCGCCATAGGGATTGACGGTGTCCTTGCGGCCACGCTGAAGCGCTCGCGCGATCGCCGCACCGATCGCACCGCGTTCGGACGCGGCGTGGAACACCGAAGCCGCGCGCTCGCGTCCCTTTTGGCGGTCGCCGACATCGACCGTGGGAACGCCGAATGACGGCGCTTCGAGGATGCCGCTCGAGGAGTTGCCGATCACGACGTCGACCTGGCTCATCAGGCTGAGATAGCGGAGCTGCCCGAGCGAGGCGACCGCGATGGTGTTCGGCCGGCTCGCCGCGAAGGCCTTGGTCCGCTCGTTCAGCGCGCGTCCCTCGGCATCGGCATTGGCCAGCGTGAAGATGAGGCGGAAGGCGGGATCGAGCGTCGACAGCGCCGCGAACAGCTCGTCGAGCTCAGCCATCGAGCGGCCGGCCTCGATCGTGACCGGGTGGAACGTCACGAGCGCATTGTGCTGGCCGAGCGGCAGGCCGATCGCGCGGCCGATACTGTCGCGGTCCATCAGGTCGAGATGCCTGATGGCGTCGATGCCGACCGAACCGATGGTATGAATGCGGGATGGATCCTCGCCGAGCTGGACCAGCCGCTGTGCCGATCCCGCATTGCTGGCAAAATGCAGGTGCGACATCTTGCTGATCGCGTGGCGGATGGATTCGTCGACCGCCCCTTCGGTGACGTCGCCGCCGAACAGATGCGCCATCGGCAGCCGCATGAACATCGCGGCCTGTGCGGCCGCGAACATCTCGAACCGGTCGCCGAGCAGGACCACGAGATCGGGTTGCAGCCGTGCGAAGGCGTCGGCAAATCCGATCACGCCGAGCCCGACCGATTTCGCGACGCCCGCGCCGGTGTCGCTGGCGAGCAGCGTTTCGACGCGCTCGTCGACCTCGAAGCCCTCGTCGATGATGGTGTTGAAGGTGTAGCCGAACTCCGGTGCGAGATGCATGCCGGTCGCGATGAGCTGGAGCGTCAGGCCTGATGTCTCGCGGATCGCGCGCATCGGCCAGATCAGCAGTCCGAAATCGGCCCGGCTGCCGGTGACGAAGCAGATCTTTCGCGCGCCGCTATTCATCGCGTGCCCTGATGCTGGCGCTGCTCGGCAGGTTGATCAGGCGGCGCTCGATCGATTCGGCGGTGGTGAGATCGCCGCGCGGGCTCTGCGCGAACATCGGCAGGCGGTGCATCAGGGTCCAGGCCGGGCGTGCGCCGAAGCCGGCTTCGTTCAGCGCCGTGAGCACGTCGTCGCGCCGCTCGGCGTAGGCTTCGTCGAGCAGGATCGCGTTCAGCCAGTAATTGCTCGTGGTGCCATCGGGCTCGCGGGAGAAGCGCACGCCGGGCACATCCGCAAAGACGCGGTCGTAGGCCGCAGCGAGGCGGCGCTTGCTCGCCAGGAAACCGTCGAGCTGCTCGAGCTGGGCGCAGCCCAGCGCGGCGTTCAGATTGGGCAGGCGGTAGTTGAAGCCGATCTCGTCGTGCACGAAGGCCCATTTGTGCGGCAGCTTCGCGGTGGTGGTGAGATGCTTGGCGCGCCGTCCCAGTTCCTCGTCGTTGGTGAGGATGGCGCCGCCGCCTCCGGTGGTGACGATCTTGTTGCCGTTGAAGCTCAGCGCCGCGAGTCGCGCCTGCGATCCGACGGCGTGGCCCTTGTAGGTCGAGCCCAGCGATTCCGCGGCGTCCTCCACCAGCGCAATGCCCCAGTCGCGTGCGATCGCAGCGATCTCGTCGAGCTCGACGGGATGCCCGAACGTGTGCATCGGCGAGATCGCGGCGATGCGGCGTCCGGTCTCGCGATTGACGGCGCCCCTGGGCGTGCGCTCCGCAATCGCCTCGAGCCGTGCGGCGAGGGCGCGCGGGTCCATGCCGAGCGTCGTGAGCGAGCTGTCGATGAAATGCGGCACCGCCCCGCAATAGGCGATCGCATTGGTGGTCGCGATGAAGGTCAGCGCCGGCGACATCACCTCCTCGCCGGGCTCGACGCCGGCGAGGCGGAAGCAGGCGTGCAGCGCGGCCGTGCCGTTGACGACGGCGACAGCGCGCCGTGCGCCCGTCACTTCTTCCAGCATGCGCTCGAAGCGGTCGACGAACGGGCCGACCGAGGAGACGAAGGTGCTCTTGATGCACTCTTCGAGATAGGAGACTTCGTTGCCTGCAAATACCGGCTCATGCAGGCCGAGGATGCCGTTGGGCGTGCCCGCGGCGCGCCGGACGGCATCGACCACGGCCTTCGGATCGAATGTGAGCGCTTTGGTCGCGGCCGTTCCCACAATTGCCTCAGACATTGTAGACGTCCGCCTTGTAACGGCTGAGATTGGCGGGATTGGTGAACCAGCTCGCCGTCTTCTCGATGCCGCGGCGCATGCCGTCGATGCCGCCGAATTCCGGGCTCCAGCCGAGCTGCTGGCGTGCCTTGGAATTGTCGGCCCAGAGCCGCTCGACCTCGCTGTTGGCCGGACGCAGGCGCGCCTCGTCGGTCTCGATCTCGATCGTCACGCCCATCACATCGGCGATCATCTCGACGGTCGCGCCGACCGAGATCTCGAAGCCACTGCCGAGATTGATGGTCTGGCCGACGCATTGTTCGGCCGGCGCGGTGAGGCCTGCGATCAGGCCGCGCGCGGTATCGGTGACGAAGGAGAAGTCGCGCGTCGGACTGACCGCGCCGAGACGGATCCTGCGCTTGCCGGTCGCGATCTGGCTGATGATGGTCGGGATCACCGCGCGTGCCGACTGCCGCGGTCCATAGGTGTTGAACGGCCTGATGACGACGACCGGCATGTCGAACGAGGCCTGGAACGACAGCGCCATCTGGTCGGAGGCGATCTTCGAGGCCGAGTAGGGCGATTGGCCGACCAGCGGATGGTTCTCCTTGATCGGCACGATCTGCGCCGTGCCGTAGACCTCGCTGGTCGAGGTCTGCACGAAGCGCCGCACGCCGGCCATGCGCGCCGCCTGGAGCACGTTGACGGTGCCGCGCACATTGGTCTCGACATAGGAATCGGGCGCGACATAGGAGAAGGGGATCGCGATCAGCGCCGCCAAATGCAGCACGTCGGTGCAGCCGCTGGCGGCTGCGATCATGAAATGCGGATCGCGGATGTCGCCGGCGACCACCTCCACGGACTTCATGATGTCGGCGGGAACCGTGTCCAGCCAGCCCCAGGAATTGAAGGAGTTGTAGTAGACGACCGCCTTGACGCGGGCTCCGGCTTTCACCAGCTCCTCGACGACATGCGAACCGATGAAGCCGTCGCTGCCGGTAACGAGGACGCGGGCGTCCCTCAGATCTGCCATGCCGGACCCCAGAAGGCGATTAAGCCAGTATTCGCAACAAGATGGCCGCTATAGCACACTGGCCGTCGCGCGCAACAGAGCAGCGCCCGAAAGCTGCCAAATGCCCGGGGATGCAGCAGTTTTTGTAAGGCCGCCTAAGCCTTGCCGGCCGGGTTCAGGCGCGCTCTCACGAACGCCTCGAGATTGCCGCCCTCGAACAGATGGCCGGGGAGGCCGGCAGCCCGCGCGGCCTCGATGTCGCTCGGCTTGTCGCCGATCACCATGCTGCGCGTCATGTCGACCGGAAAGCGCTGCGCGAGGTCGGTGATCATGCCCGGCGCCGGCTTGCGGCGGTCGCTCGTGCGGCAATAGCGCGCGACGGTTCCGTCGGGATGATCCGGGCAATATTCGAAGGCGTCGATATGCGCGCCGACCTCTGCCATCTGGTCCGCCATCCAGCGGTGCAGGGTAACGATGTGATGCTCCTCGTAATAGCCGCGCGCGACGCCGGATTGATTGGTGATGACGAAGGCGAAATAGCCGGCGTCGTTGACCGCCTTCACCGCCTCGCGCGCCCCCTCGATCCATTCGAGCTTGTGCGTCTCGAACGTGTAGCCGGAATCGTGGTTGAGCACGCCGTCGCGATCGAAGAACACGGCGGGACGCCGCAGCTTCTCGCGCAGTTCGCGATCGGCGCGCGCGAAATCATCGGGGATGCCGATGTCGATGAAATAGCCGCGATAGGCCGTGCCGCGCAGCTCGCCGCGCGTGACGAGGCCGGGAAACACGTCCTGCTCGAGCGAAGCGGGCAGCTTCGCGATATCAGCGAGAACGGACTTGTCGACGACGTAGATGCCGGCATTGACCGGGCCTGTGGCGCCTGCGCCCGGAGCGATGAAATCACGGACCACGTCGCCGTCGAGGGCGACGCGCCCGTAGCGATCCCCGATCACGCCGTCGCGCAGCGCCATGTGAACGCGCCCGTCCTGCGCGCGCGCGATCAGATCCAGCAGGTTGAAGTCGAACAGAGAGTCGCCGTTGAGCAGCAGGAAGCGGTCGTGCAGCAAGTCGCGCGCATGCACGAGCGCACCGCCGGTGCCGAGCGGCTCGGTCTCGCGCGACACGATGATTCGCGTGGATCCCCTCGCGGCCTCGGCGTAGTGCGTCTCGACGATCTCCGCCTTGTGGCCGGCAAGCAGGACGATTTCATCGAACATGCCATAGCGGACGAGTTCGTCGATGAGCGTGTCGAGGAACGGCCGCCCGCCGATGTCGAGCATCGGCTTCGGAACCAGCCTGGTGCGCTCGCCAAGCCGGGTGCCAAGCCCGCCGACGAGGATAACGGCCTGTCTCAGCATAGCGTGGGGAGTTTGCGACATCGATCGAGCTGTCGGTGAGAGGCGAGTGTCATTTCCACGTCCATAGCGCGCCACCGATCTGCGCGCCAGATGCGCTTTGGTTCGTGACGGAGAATGCCTGAGGTCAGCGCTCGCACGGGATGCGAACGATGGCAGTCTGGTTGTTTGCAAACAGCGCCTGGAACGGCCCGGCGCGAAGCGACTTGATGAGCCCGGGATCCAGCGGCTCCGTCGGCGGAAAATAGGAGAGCCGTTGACCGGCGCCGAGATCGATCCACCCGATCGCACGGGGATTGATCACGGCGACGAGCTGCCAGGTGTCCTGGCCGCTTCTCAGCACACTCTGGATCAGCTCTCGATCCGTCTCTTCCGTCGCTTTGGGCGTTTTCGGCGGTGCCGCCTCGGGCTCGTCCGTCTCCGGCGTTTTCGGGGGGCGGACAGGTCGCAAAATTCCAGACAGAGCGTCGGCCCGGTACATCTGAAAAGACGTCTCCTGGTTGATCTCCTGCAGGACCGGCCGGATGGAGGCGCAGGCATCGGCCAGCCGCCGCGCTCCGTCGTCCCGTTCGACGATCGCGGAAAGCACGGCGCGCACCGGCCTGGCGGTAGCCTCGTTGACGGTATCCAGATTCGAGAACGTGTAGGCCGCCGGGGCACCGGTCAGGGCCTGGATCACGCCGAGCGTGTAGGGATCGGATAGCAGGATGCCTTTCCTGAGGTTGCCATGCAGCCAGCGTGCGGCGTCGAGATCGCTGGCATTGTAGTGCGTGATGGCGGTGGCACCGCCCGGAAGGGGCCCGTAGCTGTAGCTCTTGGACATGCCGGCGATGCCGGCGCGATCGAGGCCGATGCCCAAGCCCATGATGGTCGCGAGCGCGCCGACATGAATCCATCTCGAGCGGATGAGCGCCACCGGCACGAGCGCCACGAGGAGAACCGCTCCCGCGATCTCGGCCGGCCGCAGGAAATCCTGGTACCGCGCGGCGGGCAGGTCGGGCCGCCAAGTGAAGGCATAGACCGCCAGTGCGAGGCCGGCGGCGAGCAGAGTAACCGTGATTGCCGCAGTCGCCCGCCGCCGGAAGGACGCGGGAGAGGGATCGACCAGCAACTGGCAGAACGCTTCGGTTGCCGTGACCGTGAGCAGAACCAGGACGATCATGGTGGTGCGGTACAGGAACGGAAAGCCTGACAGCACGGCGACGGCAAGGCTGCACCCGATCGTCCACGACCACAGCAATTTCGACATGCGTTCGGTTTGGACAGGGGTGGCAGCCGTGCCCAAGGGAGTGCTCGCGCGATCGATCCACCACCAGGCCATCGCCATCGCGATGCAGACGGCAAACAGCGGGCCTATGGCCCGGCCCAGTTCGATCACTGCGACCTGCGGGCCCGTGCCAAGGAACAGCTCCTCGCCACTCTCGATCGTCTTGCCCAGCACCAGTCCCGTGATGTGAGAAAATACCACGTTGGCGTTCGCTGACGGCAGGTAGCCGAGCCGCATCGCCACGATCGTGGCGACGATTCCGCATACGATCAGCGGCAGGACGACGGATAGGGCGCGGAGAATCCGAAGGCTCTTCGCCGGCCGGCGTGACATCTCGCGCAAGATGAGCAGGTAGCTCAGCCAGGCTGCGAGGACGGTCGGGATGAACAGGTACGATCCGCGGTGTGCCAGCAGCAACATCGCGGGCCATCCGCAACCCACGAAAAGGATGCTTTCGCGCGGATGGCCCTTGCCCAGTATCCTGAGCAGGAGCAGCCCGACCATCAGCAGCACCAGCACCAGCGCGTTGTTGTTGAGCATGAAGGCGGTGAGAAGCGAAGTAGCCGCACTCAGGGTCAGCAACGCGACTGAGCCCGCCGGAATTTCCTCTTTCGCATCCCGCCCGGCATTGGCGAACAGGACACCCAGGAAGACCACGCTTCCGGCCAGCGCCAGGCTGCCATTCGTCAGCAGCCCGACGCCGTTGCCTGCCGCCGCGAACAAAAAGGTGATCCATCTCCGGATCGGTTCCGCATAGAGGCCTTCGGCGAACGCGTAGAAGGCCAGAAGAAAGCACAGGATCGAGACGAAGCGGTAGGTCCAGCCGAAATACAGGAGATCGAGGCCGAGCGTGCCCGACAACACGCCGGCCAATGCCGAGCGAAGGTCGACGTACGATTGCGACGCGTAGGGGTTGATGACACCGCTGTCGGCATATTCCTGCGCCGTCTTCATCCAGTGAACGTCAGCGCCGATATCGGAGTAGGGGAATTGCGAAAATGCACCGAACGTCCACCACCACGTCGCGAGCGCGATCGGGAGCGATAACAGGCACCAGAGCAGGATATTTCCGGCATCGCCGGTGCGCGGGCTCCAGGCCGGCCAGGTCCATGCCAGTCCGAAGGCGGACAGCGCAACCATGATCGCCAGATGAAGCCAGATGTCGTCAATCAGAACGGAGCAGAACCCGAGAAGAATGCCCACGGCGGAAGCGCCGATCGCATATCCCAGCACCACGAACTGGAGCTTCGTCAGTCGGCTCCTCTTGATCAACTCCAGCGGGACGATCGCCAGAATGGAAAGGCCGATGCCGAGCTGAATCAGGACGAATACGAAGGTCAAGAGCAACGTATTTATCCACATCGCAACATCCCTATCGTTCTTCCACCTGGGCCACGCCTACGCATGTGACCGGCTGGCCCCAACGCGGCGAATGGCTGCCAGTCATTTCGAGGGTGCCGCGTCATGCCAAGTTTTCCGAAGGCGCGGTGCAGCTCCGTTCATAGTTGATTCCAAGTACGGCTGAGCGTAAACATCCTTGGAATTGTGCAGGATTTTTAGCATGCGGGCGAGAATATCTGGGCGCAATCTTCGCTATTCGTCGGCCAATCCGGCCTGATCGTCGCTTCCCGCCGAGTTTCGTCGCATGCCCGGTGAATTGCAGATTGGCGAGGCCGTCGCAAGGGGCTATCCGCCCGCGGTGCTCTACCTGCGCAATGATGACACCGTCACGACGGAAGTCTGCGCATTCAACTACTTCTCGGTCTTCATGAAGGATCATCCGGACGTGGATGCCCACGTCTGGTTGTTCGACGGGGCGGGCAAGCAGGCTGGATATTTCCACAGGGAACTCGGAGTTAACGGGCAGTTGCAGTTGCAGACATCCGAGCTCTGTCCGCGCGTCTCGGGAACGGTGGCGATGGCGCTGGTGCCGAAACATGAGGCCAAGCTACGTCCCGGACGAAAGGTGACCACCGGCTATTACGCACAATATTTTTCGCAGCACGGCGCAATCACGTTGTCGCATGAGCGCGAGCCTGTCGCCCCATCGCCGTTTCCGACCACCGCCTGGATGCAGTCCTATCTTACGCGGTTCCTGAAGGAGTCCGGTGCGGTGCTCGTGAACTCCTGCATGGCACCTCAGGGCGTTTCGGTGGGGACGGCCCGGCTCATGGCTCTGGACGGCACCGCCTTGGGCGAGCGGGTACTTCCGGAAATCGCGCCGATGGGTGCGGTCCGCATCAGCACGCTGGACCTGTTCCCCGAGGCCGAAAGGTTGGTGGGTACGGCCGAGGGCTTTGCGCTCGAGTTCAAGGGCACCAACATCGCCAGCCCGTTCAGCTATTATGAATTTGCCAACGGCAAGTTCAGCTTGCATCATTTCTAGAGGCCCCGCCCGTGACACGTTTCTCGTCCCGTCCCTGGAAGCCTCACGAGCCCAGATTCATGTTCCCGACCTTTGCGGGCATCGAGTCGCGCATGGGCTTCTCGATTCCCGCCTGGTACCGTCCGATCGACGTCCGTTATCTCCGCAGCCTCGTCGCCGGCAGCCTGCGCAAGAACTTTCGCGAAACGGTCAAGGATCTTGTTCCCGAGCTCGCCAGCCTCGTCGCCTCGGGTTTCAGCAAGAAGCTCAGATTCAAGCTGCACATCCTGTCGCGGCAGGGCGACTACCGGGCGACCTACGAGTTCCCGGAAAACTATGCGCCGGGCGCCACCGTCGAGATCGAGCTGTCGCGCCTCTTCGCGTCGCTCAAGCTGCCTCAGGACGATTATCTGGTCATCGCGGTGATGTCGCGCGGGCGCATGGACGGATTTCGTTCCTCGCCTGCAAGCTATTCCATGACCTATGTGGATCAGGACAACGTCGCGATCTATCGCACCGGCGCGTTTGCCCGGCCGCTGAACGAGGGCAGGCTCAAGGCGCATGTCGGGTTCACCGGGATCAATCCGAAGGTCATCGCGACCGATGATATCGTCAGTAGCCTGATGCTGATCAATCATTCTTCCGATCCCGAATATGCTCATGCCGCGCGGCCGACGTCGAGGCTGATCCGGGAGGATGGCGAGGAGCTCGAAGCGGATTTCGGCGAGATCCCGCCGCTCGGGGCACGCGAGATGTCCGTCGTGGATATGTTCGGCGGTCGCGTGTTCGACTTCCTCAAGCCGTTCGGCGGTCGCGGCAGCACGGTCACCACCTGCACCGGGGTCACGCTCGCAAGCCTGCATTTGCAGCGGACGAACGATAACCGGCGGACGCTACTGGGCATCGAGCACTCGCGCCCGGCTCACATGAATCTCGCCGGCATTTTGCAGCACTGATTTGGCAATCGATCGACCGAGGGTAGGTCGATGACCGGGGCTGACCGACGGGCCCTGAAGGCCCGGTCGTCGCCAGACGTCAGGTCGGTCAGAAATTGATCCGCTCGCGCTCGACCACGATCGGGCGTCGCCGGACCTGATTGTAGATCGCGACGATATATTCGCCGAGCACGCCGAGGAAAAACAGCTGCACGCCACCGAAGAAGAACAGGCCGATGATGATCGTGGGGATGCCGTGCGGACCGATGTCGAAGCCGGCTATCTTGAGCAGGAACACGACGAACGCATAGGCGAAGCTCAGCGACGAGATGATCAGTCCGAAGAAGAACGCGGTACGTAGCGGCACGGTCGAGAAGCTGATGGCGCCGAGCAGCCCCTGGTCGATCAGGCTCGACAGCCGGTTGCGGGAGATGCCGTGCTTGCGCGCCAGCCAGGTGTAGGGCACGCCGATCGAGCGAAAGCCGCATTCGAACGGCATCATCCGCATGAAGGGCTGGACGTCTTCGAATTGCTTCATGGCGTCGAGCACCTTGCGGTCGACGAGCTGGTAGTCGCCGACGTCGGCCGGATAGTCGACATAGGACATCCGGCTGATCATCTTGTAGTAGAGATGCCGCGCGGTCCGGCTCATGAGAGGCTCTTCGCGCCGGGCCCGGATGCCGAACACGATCTCGTAGCCTTGCTCCCAGTGCTTGACGAAAGTCGGGATCAGCGACGGCGGGTCCTGCAGATCCGCGGGCATGAACAGCACGGTGGCATCGCCCGTCGAGGCCAGCACGCCGTTGTAGGTATTCCTCAGCACGCCGAAGTTCCGGGCGTTCACGATGACCCTCACCGAGGGATCCTCGGCTGCGATCTCCTTGAGAATCTCCACGGTCCGGTCGGTCGAGGCGTTGTCGCAGAAGATGTGCTCGCGCTCGTAATCCGGCAGCTCACGGTCGAAGATGTCCTTGACCGCAGCGTAGCATTCCCGGATTCCCGCCTCCTCGTTGTAGCAGGGCGTCACAAGGCTGATCTTCTTCCGCATCAATCCTCCAGGACGTCCGTCGAGCGGGATTACTTCCCCGTGGGGGAATCGGCAGCCGGTGGCCGCCCGAGGGGACTGGCACGCCGGTGGTGGGGTTGCCATCCTTCAATCGTTTCTTTAGCAGGTAAGTCGGCAACTTCAACCGTTCCGGGGACGGGGCGAGGGCGGTTGGATCTTGTTGACAAGACTGGACTAATCGTTCTGATGTGACGTTTTCTGCTGGACGGGTATGAGCATGAAGGCCGTGATTCTGGCAGGTGGGTTCGGGACTCGCATCACCGAAGAGAGCCACATCAAGCCGAAACCCATGATCGAGATCGGCGGCAAGCCGATCCTGTGGCACATCATGAAGATCTTCTCGTCGCACGGGATCGACGAATTCATCATCTGCTGTGGCTACAAGTCCTACGTCATCAAGGAATACTTCGCGAACTACTTCCTCCACATGGCGGACGTCACCTTCGACCTCGCCAACAATGCGATGGAAGTGCACAACAAGTTCGCCGAGCACTGGAAGGTGACGTTGGTCGACACCGGCCTCAACACCATGACCGGCGGCCGCCTCAAGCGCATCAGGGATTATGTCGGCAACGAGACGTTTTGCATGACCTACGGCGACGGGCTCGCGGACGTCGACATCGGCGCGCTGCGGGAGTTTCATCGTGCTCACGGGCGTCATGCGACTGTCACTGCGATCCAGCCGCCGGCGCGTTTCGGCGCGCTCGATATCGGCGACGACGTGGTCCGGCATTTCGAGGAGAAGCCGCGCGGCGACGGTCGCTGGATCAACGGCGGCTTCTTCGTGCTGGAGCCCGCGATCTTCGACTATCTCGGCGACGACGCCACCATCTGGGAGCAGGAGCCGCTGAAGCGTCTGTCGCAGGACGGGCAGCTCGCGGCCTACCGTCATACCGGCTTCTGGGAAGCGATGGACACCCTGCGCGACAAGCTTCATCTGGAGCAGCTCTGGGAGAGCGGGCAGGCCCCCTGGAAGCGATGGCAATGAACCCTGGCTTCTGGAACGGCAAGCGCGTCCTCGTTACCGGCCATACCGGCTTCAAGGGCGGCTGGATGGTGGCGTGGCTGCGCCATCTCGGCGCCGAGGTCGCAGGTCTCGCGCTGCCGCCGTCGACGACGCCCAACCTGTTCAACCTGGCGCAGACTGCGGAGGACATCGTGTCGGTCTTCGCCGATATCCGCGATCCCGCCGCGGTCAAGGCAGTGTTCGACCGATTCCAGCCCGAGATCGTGTTTCACATGGCGGCGCAGGCGATCGTGCGGGCATCCTATGATGATCCGGTCGGCACCTATGCAACCAACGTCATGGGCACCGTGCACGTCTTCGAGGCGGTGCGGACTTCCGGCGTGCGCGTGGTGGTCAACGTCACCAGCGACAAATGCTACGACAACAAGGAGTGGGTCTGGGGCTACCGCGAGACTGATCCGCTCGGCGGCAAGGATCCTTATTCCAGCAGCAAGGCCTGTGCGGAGCTGATCACGGCGGCGTATCGGTCGTCGTTCTTCAGCGGAACTCGCCGGATCGGCTTCGCCAGCGCCCGCGCGGGCAACGTGATCGGTGGCGGCGACTGGGCGCAGGATCGTCTCATCCCCGACGTGATCGCCGCGATTCGCAACGGACAACCGGTGCCGGTCCGCAATCCCGATGCGGTGCGGCCCTGGCAGCACGTGCTCGAGCCGCTGTCGGGCTACATTCTGCTCGCCGAACATCTGTGGCGCGATCCGGCTGCCTTCTCCAGCGAATGGAATTTCGGTCCCGACGCAGATAGCGTGCGCACGGTGCGCTGGCTGGTCGATCGCCTCGCACTGCTGTGGGGTGTTCCGCCGCAGCAGATGCCGCAGCCGGGAGAGCATCCGCACGAGGCGCGGCTGCTGTCACTGGACAGTTCCAAGGCGCGGGCTCATCTCGGCTGGGCGCCGCGTTGGGGCCTCGATCGCGCCGCCTCCGCCGTGGTGGAGTGGTACAAGGCGTTCGAGCAGGGCGCTGCGGTCAAGTCGGTGATGGTTGACCAGATCGACGCTTTCATGAACACAAGGCGGGACTAGCCGCCCTTCAAATCGGATCAATATGATGGCCACCACGTCGACGAGACCGCTTACCGAGATCAAGAGTTGCGAGGTCTGCGGCAGCGACAAGCTCGTGCCGGTGCTCGATCTCGGCCTGCATCCCCTGTGCGACGACCTGGTGGCGGTCGGCGATTCGCGTGTATGCCGCGAATATCCGATTCAGATCGATTTCTGCCCGACCTGCGCCACCGGCCATCAGCGCTTCCAGGTTCCGAAAGAGGACCTTTTCCCCAAGGACTATCACTATCGCTCTCGCTTCACCGCCGACGTGCTCTCGGGGATGAAGGGGCTCGTGGCGACCTGCGCGGAGCGGATGGGATCGTTGACCGGAAAGATCGCGCTCGACATCGGCTGCAACGACGGCAGCCTGCTGGATTTCTTCCGCGAGGCCGGCGCGACAACGGCCGGCATCGAGCCGACCGGCGCGGCGCAGGACGCCGCCGCCAAGGGCCATTTCGTGGTGCAGAACTATCTCAGCACCGAGACCGCGGCCGAGATCCGCCGCGCCGTCGGCACGCCCGACATCATCACCTTCACCAATGTTTTCGCGCATATCGAGGATCTGAACGGCGTGCTCGCGGCGCTGAAGGCGTTGCTCGGGCCCGAGACGGTGATCGTGATCGAGAACCACTATCTCGGCGCGGTACTGGACCGGCATCAGTTCGACACCTTCTACCACGAGCATCCGCGCACCTATTCGTACAAATCGTTCAGCTTCATCGCGAGATCGCTCGGCCTCGACATCGTCAATGTCGAATTTCCCGCGCGCTATGGCGGCAATATCCGTGTCATTCTCGGACACGCGGCCAAGAGCGATACTGTTGCAGCCGAGATCGTCGCGCGCGAAAACAATTTCCAGGCCGAGTTCGCCCAGCTCGCGCGCGACGTCGAGCTCTGGAAGGCGCGCAAGGGCGAAGAGCTGAAGAAGATCATCGCGGCGCACGGTCCTGTCAGGGCCAAGGCGTTTCCGGGCCGCGCGGCGATCCTGGTCAAGTTGCTGGGGCTGACTGAAAAAGAGATCGTTGCGGTCCACGAGAAACCCGGCTCGATCAAGATCGGCCATTATGTGCCGGGCACGCGCATTCCGATCGTGTCCGACGACGAACTGTTCGCGCATGGCGACCAGGGCAAGCCGCTGCTCAATCTCGCCTGGCACATCTCGCGCGAGATCCGTCAGTATCTCCAGGACAACGGTTACAAAGGGCCGGTGATCGACGTGCTCGGCGCGGACGATTTCCATGCCTGAGGCGCCCGTTTTCACGATCCTCGGATCGGGTTTCGGGATGTATGGATATCTGCCTGCGCTGATCGAGTGCGGGAAAAGGGTGGCGCTGCCGGAGCGCTATCGCGCGGTGGTCAGCGGGCGAAGCGAGCTCGTCCAATATGCGCCCGAGGTGATCTGGTGTCCCGGCACCGAGGAGGCGTTGGCACAGGCGAGCGGTGCGGTGATTGCGCTTCGCCCTGCCGATCAGGCCGGCTGGATGGCGAGGCTGGCAGAAATGCCGGGTATCGGCGAGCTGATCCTGGAGAAGCCGGTCGCGCCCACGCCGCAGCTTGCGGCGCAGCTCATCGAGGCATTCGAGAGCACCGGCAAGCGCTACCGCGTCGGCTACACCTTTCGTTTCATGCCGTGGGCAGAGCGGCTTCGCACGGTGCTCGGCGAGCGAACCGGTGGCCTTTCGCTGGACTGGAGCTTCATGGCGCATCACTACCGCGCCAATCTCGCGAACTGGAAGCGGTTCGACGCCAGTGGCGGCGGTGCTCTCCGCTTCTACGGCATCCATCTGATCGCGCTTCTTGCAGAGCTCGGTTACGACGACGTCTCGTCGTCGGTGGTTGGCGGACCGTCGGACGCTGAGACGTCGTCATGGGAGGCCGTGTTCACGGCCAAGGCCCTGCCGCCATTCACGCTGCGCGTCGACAGCCGCGCGCCACAGACCTGGTTCAGGATCACCGCGGATCCGCGCGTTACGCTCGTGGACCAGCCCGATCCCTTCGCGTCGGTCGAGCCGGCCTCGGTCGACGTTCGCGATCCCAGGGTCGCCCGCGATCCCAAGGTCGCCCGCGATCCCAGGGGGGCCCGCGATCCCAGGGGCGCTCGCGATCCCAGGGTCGACGTGCTGTCACGGTTGTGTCGCTCGCTCAGCGAGCTCGACGCGGGCCATGCGCAGCGTCAACGTGACATCATCGCGCTGTGGATGCGAGTAGAGCAGGCGTCCCGGCGAGTCGCCGCGTCATTGACGTGATGGTGGCGCCAGCGATAGCGCGTGCTCGCGGGCGGTGGCCCAGACGTCCGGCGGCAAAGTGGGGTTGAACGGTTTCTCGTTTGCCCGATACACGCGCTCGATCACGTCCCCCGAAGCCCAGTTGATCTGGCGCAGCATTAGGCCGGCCTGCAGCGACCAGGCGATCCAGACGCAGGCGATCAGCGCGGTCGGCCGTGGGCGGCCGGGCAAGAAGTTCGCAAGCTCGTTGACCGCGATCACCAGCAAGAAAGCATAGGCGAAGGCGGGCAGGGCAAGATGCCGGTCTCGCGCATAGGAATAGGAGAGGAGCGGCCCTCCGATCGCGATCGCTGCGATGACGACGACGACGAGCGTATGGCGCTGTGGCCGGCCCCTGAGCGCAACAAGGCCTGCCACGATGAGCGCGGTCGAGAGGGTCTCCACGATGATCTGGTAGTGCGGGCGATCGAAGATGACGCCCCACTGGGTGATGCGGAATGCGAGCGCGCCCAACTGTGCCAGTACGTTGTAGACGTAGAGCTTGTACACAGCGGGGCCCGAGAACAACGTCTGACGTTCCTCCTTCGACAACATCTGAAAGAAATAGCCGACGGACTCATCGACCCCGGCGGTCCCCATGCCGGAGCCGAGCACGACGGCGCGCATGGCGAAATAAGCCAGCGTGATGCCGCCGAACACGATCGCCGCCCTGAGCGGCGCGGCGCGCAGGAAGTAGATGTAGAACGCGATCAAGAAGAGCCCGTTTTCCTTCGAGAGCAGCGCGATCGCATACGCCAGCCCGCACAGCGCGAGCTTTACCCTGTCGGTGTTGTCAGAGAGAACACTCAGCAGCGAGGCCGCAAAGCAGACGAGCACGAGGACGTGCGGCAATTCGCTGATCCATACTACGGATCCGGAAATGAACGGTGAGCCGATTGCGAACACGGTGATAAGCAGCACGCTTTCCGGGCGCAAGCCCAATCGCCGCACCACCTGAAGGCTCAATCCCATCAGCAGCAGGAAGATGGCGAACTGCACATAGCGATACGGCGTCGGGTTGAGACCGAAGAGCGCGTACAGGCATTTCAGCAGGAATTCGGCGACCGGCCGGTAGAACGGACTCTGGAGCATCCAGGCGGGCGACAGTGGCAGGTCGAGGAAGCGGTCGTTACGCAGCTTGGCGAGCCAGATCAGATCGTCGGTCGCCTCGAACGGCTGCCGCAGCATGGTGTTGAGCAGCAGGCCGAGCCAGACCACGGTTCCGATCGCCATGACGACGATGAGCGTATTGGCGAGGCCCGCTGCCGCAAGTGGATGACCGTGGCGCCGCGCATCGGCCGTGATCAGCTCGTCACTCACTTTGTCGGTCATTTCAGGTCGCGTTGTCGGGTCTGGCGAGGCCGGCTTGGGGTGGTGAGCCCGGTGGAAGAGATTGACCAGCCTTGCGTGAGGATGGACGATCGCACACTGATCAGCAACCGAAAGTTGGTCAATACCGCCGGACCGCTACCACACGCTCCGGCCGCCATCCATGACGAGGTTCTGCCCGGTCATGTAGCTCGAGGCATCCGAGCAGAGGAACTGGACGGCGGCGCGATATTCGTCGACCTCGGCCATCCGCCCCATCGGGATCAGGCGGGTGAGGCGTTCCACGAAGGCGGGATCCTGGTTGTTGAAGACGCCGCCCGGCGAGATCGCGTTGACGCGCACGCCGTGGTCGGCCCAGTAGGTCGCCAGATATTTCGTCAGGCCGATCAGCCCGTGCTTGATCACCGAGTAGGTCACGGGCTTGACCGGCTGCTCCTCCTCGCGCGTCACATGCGGCTGGCGATAGAGCCGCTGGTCCGGCGCGATCACGCCGAGATCGGAGGCGATGTTGAGGATCACACCGCGGCCGCGCCTGGCCATCTGGCCGCCGAATTCCTGCGCGCACAGCATCGCTCCGGTCAGGCCCACAGCGATCTCGGTCTGCCATTGCGGCACCGGGAACGCCTCGAAGCGGGAGGAATGCATGACGCCCGGGCTCGACGTCACCTTCGGATCGATCGCGGCGTTGTTGACGAGGATGTCGACGGTGACGCCGCGGCCCGCGAGCTGCTCGCTCGCGGCGCGCACCGAATCCTGCGCGGTGACGTCGAGCGCAAGCGCGATCAGATCCGCGGAGGGCGTGACCTGTTTCAGGGCGGCGACGGCCGCCTCGGCCTGCGCGAGGCCGATTTCGGTGACGACGACGCGCGCGCCCGCTTCGGAGAGCGCGGCGACATGCTGCCGTCCGAGCAGGCCGCCGGCACCGGTCACGAGCGCCGTGCGTCCGGCGAGGTCATAGCGGGAGGAGGGGCTTGCCATGGGAGGCTCCTGTTCAGCTGCGCAACTGGCCGCCATCGGCGACCATGACGCTGCCGGTGATGAAGGCGGCGCGGGGCGAGGCAAGGAACGCGACGAGGTCGGCGATCTCTTCCGGCTTGCCGAGCCGGCGCAGCGCCACCTCGCGCGCAAGCATGTCCTCGACCGCGGCCCTGTTCTCGGCGAGCTTGCGCGCCCAGGTCCCCTCGGCTGCGAGGATATTGCCCGGCGCAACGGCATTGATGCGGATGCCCTCGAGCGCCAGCGGCCGCGCCAATCCGCGCACGGTCGCGTTCAGCGCCGCCTTGGCGGCATAGTAGGTCACGGGCGCGCCGAGCGCCGCCATGCCCGCAATCGAGGAAATGCAGATGATGGACCGGTCGCCGCTGCCGCGCGCCATCAGCGGCCGTGCGGCCTCGATCGTGTTGGTGGTGGCGAAGAAGTTGAGGTCCATCACCCGCGACCATTCCGCCGCGGTTTCCTTGCCGGGCGGGACCGAGGCGCCGCTGCCGACATTGCAGACGAGGACGTCGAGGCGGCCCCAATGCTGCTCGACATCCTGGATCAGTGCCGCGGCGGCGTCCGCATCGGTGACGTCGGCAATATGGACCGAGCTCTGTCCGCCGACGGTCGCGCGCGCCGTATTCAGCGCATCGGAGCCGCGTGCAGCCAGCGCGACCTTCGCTCCCTCCGCGGCAAGTGCAGCGGCAATGGCAAGGCCGATGCCGCGGCTGGCGCCGGTGACGAGAGCGACGCGGCCCTCCAGCTCGAGCTTCATCGCGCCGCGTCCTCGATCCAGCCGACCGTCATGTCGCGATACCTTGCAAGCGCACCGGCGTGGTCACCGTCGGCCGCGCGTGCGGTCTGCAGGATGTACTGTCCATTGTAGCCGGAACGCTCGATCAGCCGGATCGTCTTGGCGAGATCGGCGTTGCCGGTGCCGAGCGGCACGGTGGTGCCGCCGCGGACGCGGTCCTTCACATGCACATTGAGGATGCGGGGCGCGTAGGCTTCGATCTCCTCGGCGCTGTCATAACCGAGCGAGGCGCTGTTGCCGCTGTCGTAATTGATGCCGAAGACGTCGGCCGGAAACGCCTCCATGAAGCGGGCGAGATCGCGCGGCGGCAGATCGGATTCGAACACGATCTTGACGTTCTGTCTCACAAGCTGTTCGCGGCGGGCGATCAGCACCCGCTTGAGCGTGTCGCTCTCGCTCTCGCGTTCGATCTTGCCATTGTCGACCAGCGGGATCACGACGAACTCGATGCCGATCCGGCTGCAGGCGGCGATCAGCAGATCGAGATCGCCGACGAGAGCGTCGCGCACGACGGCATCGACCTTCCAGAACGGCGCCTGCATGAAGCAGTCGCCGGTCAGGCTCGGAATGCGCAGGCCGTTCTCGCGCGCCAGGGCGATGATCTCCGCCTGGCCGGGTTCGGTCATGAGCGGATTTTCCCGCAGCCGTTCCTGATCGATGGTCCATTCCATCCGCGTCAGGCCGAGCGCCTTGGCCCGCGGAAATTCCTCGCGCCACTCATCCCAAGGGAACGCCTGGATCTTGCCGTCGACCAGTGCCGACAGGCGTCCCTGCATGAAGCCGATGCGTTGCAATGTTGCGGTCACGACTTGTTATCCGAGTTGATGGCGAGGCCCTTGGCGGTCCAGCCGCCGTCGACGAAGATCTCCTGGCCGGTCACATAGGCCGAGGCGTCCGACGCCAGGAAGACGGCGGCGCCGACCATGTCGGCGGGGTGTCCCCAGCGGCCGAGCATGGTGTGGCGGCGCCGGTCTTCGTGCATGACGGGATCGGCAAAACTCTTCGCGGTCATCTCGGTCGCGACGTAACCGGGCGCCAGCGCGTTGACGCGGATGCCGTCGCTCGCATAGTCGGCGGCGAGCGCGCGCGTCAGGCCGGCGAGGCCCGCTTTCGCCGCGACGTAACCGGGATTGCCGGGAAAACCGCGGATCGAATTGATGCTGGTGACGTTGATGATCGCGGCCGAGCCCGTGGCCTTGAGCAGCGGATAGGCGGCAAGGATCGTGGCGTAGACGCCGGTGAGGTCGGTCGCGACCGTAGTCCGGAAGCGCGCGATCTCGCTTTCGGCGCCCTGCGGGGGGAGGCTGATCCCGGCCGCGTTGACCAGCGCGTCGATACGACCGCCTTGCGCCGCGATGGCATCGAAAGCGCGCCCGATCGCGGCATCATCGGAGAGATCGCAGGCCATCGCCGTGACGCCCTGCGGCGCGGTCCCGGAACGGCTGAGACCGAACACCGTGGCGCCAGCGTCCTTCAGGCCGCTCGCGATAGCAGCGCCGATGCCGCGCGAGGCGCCGGTGACGACGGCGATCTTGCCGGCAAGAGAGAAGGCGCTGAGATCAGGCATAGCCGTAACTGCGCATGATGGCGCCGCAGAGCTTGACGTCTTCCGGGCGGTCGATCTGGAACATCTTATGACGCTCCATCACGTGAAAGCCGATCTTGCCGCCGAGACGGTTGCTCTGCTCGCGCAGGAGTGAAGGAATCAACACGTAGAACGAGCCGTTCTCCAAATAGCGCTTCTCGATCTGCTGCCGCATGCGGCGGTTGCGATAGTCGTAGTTGATCGGCTCCGGCCCGTTTTGGCCGATGCGCCAGTTGAAATAGTCCTCGACCTCGCAAACCGAGAGCAGGCTGTCGAGATGCTCGCGATCGAAGGTCGCAAGCGCCGCCTCGATGTCGCGGGGTTCGCGGATCGGCGAGGTCGCCTGCAGTGCGACGATGCGCTCGAACCGGCCCATCCGCGCGTCGACGGCCTCGAGCGCATGCAGCCAGGCAGATTCGGAGGAGGCGAGGTCGCCCGAAATGTCGTCGGGACGCCGCACGCCCACCGCACCGGCAGCTTCCGCCGCTTCCAGAATCCGGTTGCTGTCGGATGAGACCGCCACCACGTCGACGCCTTCAGCGGCGCGCGCCTGCTCGACCGTCCAGGCGATCAGCGGCTTGCCGCAGAGATCGAGCAGGTTCTTGTGCGGGATGCCCTTGGAGCCGCCGCGTGCGGCGATCACGGCCAGCGTCTTGCGCGCCATCAGATGTGTCCCTCGAGGCGCTCGAGCGCGGTCCAGAAACCTTCGCCCATGTTCTTGTGGCCCTGCCAGATCTCGGGAATGAAGGATGCGGTGGGCGCATGCTTGCGCAGCACCTGTCCGATCTCGTCGAAGTCGATCTCGCCTTCGCCGACTTGGAGGCCTTCGCCGTCCAGTCCCTTGGCATCGCCGAAATGCAGGTGTGCGGTGTGCGGCCCGAGCTGGGCGAGGCCTTGCGCGAAGTCGAAGCCGAAATGATTGGCGGCGAGCTTGGTGTGCGAGATGTCCACGCACATCCGCAAGTCATGCTTGGCACAGAACGCGGCCGACTCGTCCGGGAAAATGAAGATGTTCTGGTGACGCTGGCCGCCGAAATGCCAGGGGAACGGCGCCATGGTCTGCGGCGTCAGCTCGACACCCTCCATGTCGAGCTCCTTCAGGCTCTGCGCGAAAATGCGGTAGCGCTCGGCCTTCTCCTCCGGGGGCAGCGGCTCGTCCATGGTGAAGCCGCCGATATTGGCGACGATCGGCGGACGCGTCGTCTTGGGAAAGAACTTCTTCAGGCCGCGGGTGATGTCGATCACCGCCTGCGTCTGCTCGAGCGAATAGCGGCGCAGCGCCTCGTCGGGCGTTGCGAGGTCCATCAGCTTGGAGCCGGCGAACAGTTCCGGCGCATGCACGACGAAGCCGAGATCGTATGTGCCGGAGAGATAGGCCGCCGGATCGCGCTCCATGTCGCTGTAGCTGAGATGGAATTCGATGATGTCGGGCTCGCAGATCTCGAGAAAACGCTCGGTGTCGTGATAGCGCACCGGCACGCCCCAG
The DNA here is from genome assembly GCF_025200885.1 of Bradyrhizobium huanghuaihaiense. Classification (NCBI taxonomy): domain Bacteria; kingdom Pseudomonadati; phylum Pseudomonadota; class Alphaproteobacteria; order Hyphomicrobiales; family Nitrobacteraceae; genus Bradyrhizobium; species Bradyrhizobium huanghuaihaiense. The sequence continues at coordinate 3,249,035 of NZ_CP104172.1, forward strand.
GGCCGGTCGAAGCGGTAGCGCCGCGCCTTCGCGGCACCCGTGTCGAGGTCGCTCTGGAAGAAATAGTCGTCGGCCGCCATCCTGCGCTTGAGCGTCTTGCCGATCAGCGCCGGCATCTTCAGCGGCGACAGGCCCTGGCCCGGGCTCTTCACGGCGACGTCGTCGTCAGAGATGACCGTGCCGGCCTCGATGTCGCGCGCTGCGACGAGGCTCTTTGCGAGGTTCTCGCGGTTGATCAGCTCGCCCTGGCTGAGCGCGCGCTCGGCGAGCTTTTCGCCGCGCGCTGCTTCCACCTCGCGGATGCCGGTGACGAGCGCCTTGAACTCCTCCGGCTCCAGGCTCGCGGCATGGTCCGGGCCTTCCATCTCGCGATCGAGCGTGATGTGACGTTCGATCACGACGGCACCGAGAGCGACCGCCGCGGTCGACACCGCGGTGCCGCGCTCATGGCCGGAATAGCCGACGACCGGGTGGATCTGGCGCAGCGTCTCCATGAAGCGCAGATGGATGTTGTGCAGCGCTGCCGGATAGGTGCTCTGGCAATGCAGCAGCACATAACCGGCGCTGCGGTCGTCGAGGAATTTCGCCGCGGTCCTGATCTCGTCCGTGGTGCTCATGCCGGTCGAGACGATCAGCGTCTTGCCGGTTGCGGCGAGCCGGGCGAGCAGGGGCAGGTTGGTCAGGTCGGCAGAGGCGACCTTGTAGGCCTGCACGCCGAAACCTTCGAGCACCGTGACGCTCTTCGCGTCCCAGGGCGTGCAGAGATATTGAATGCCCTTCGAGGCGCAGTAGTCGGCGATCTTCTTCTGCTGCTCCGTGGTCAGCTCGAAGCGGCGGAGCAGGTCGAGCGTGTACTCGACGGCGAGGTCGTCGTCTTTTCCGGACAGCGAGGAGGCGCGATAGACCTCGTCGAGCTTGCGCATCTGGAATTTGGCGCAATCCGCGCCGGCCGCGACCGCGGCGTCGACCAGCGCGATGGCGCGGTCGAAGTCGCCGTTATGGTTGTTGCCGATCTCGGCGATGACGTAGCAGGGCTCGCCCTCGCCCAGGAGGTGGTTGCCGATACGGACGGGAGCAGGCTGTTTGGGCGGTGTCATCAACATTCTCGTCTCACACGCGTCAGGCGGATCGCGCGGGAAGGCGCGATTTCCACGTCCGCAGTCCGTTTTCTTCGAACATGATGCGCGAGCAGCTGTGCCCCTGCTGCTCCAGCGCCGCGATGAGCTGGTAGCGCTCGAACGGACGCACGAAGAACAGGAAGTAGCCGCCGCCGCCAGCGCCCAGCAGCTTGCCGCCGACGGCGCCGTGCGATTTGGCGAAATCGTAGAGAGCGTCGAGCTCGCCGGAGGAGATCTTGGAGCTGAGCTTGCGCTTGGCGTGCCAGGCTTCGTCGATGAGGCGTCCGCAATCCTGCAGTCGGCCGCGCAGCAGGTGCTTGCGGATCTCGCGCGTCACCTCCTTCTGCTTGGCGGCGGCGCTTACTGCGTCGGTCGTCTCGTGCTGAGCTTTCTGGTCGCGATGGATCGCTCCGGAGTCGCGGCCTGCGCCGGTGTAGCAGAGCACGAGGCTCTCCTCGAGCTCGGCGATGATGTTGGAGTCGAGACGCAGCGGTACGATGGTGTTCTGGTCGGAGGAGAACTCCATGTGATTGAAGCCGCCGAACACGGTGGCGTATTGATCCTGCCACCCGCCGGGAATGTTGAGCATCAACCGCTCGGCCTGAAACGCCATTTCCGCGATCTCGTGGCGATCCCATTGGTCGCTGCGAAATTCGTTGAAGCAGCCGATGATGGCGGAGGAGACCACCGCCGAGCCGCCGAGGCCGGAGCCGACCGGAAAGTCGGCGGAGACCTCGAGCTCGAAGCCGTAAGTCGGCTTGATCAGGCGCACCACCGATTTGATCAGGGCCAGATCGCCGCCCGTGCCGAGCTCGGCGAGGCTCTCGGCCTCCACCGTGCGGCGAAAATCGTGCGAATAGATCCGGATGCGGGGATCGCTCCGGCGCCGCAAGGTCGCATGCGCGTACATCTTGATCGTGGCGCTGATCACCGCGCCGCCGTCGTTGGCGACGAAGTAGTGCGTCAGATCGGTGCCGCCGCCGGAGAAGGAGATGCGCACCGGCGAGCGGGCGCGCGCGAAGACCTCGCTCTCCTCCGACAGGTTGAACAGCTCGCGGCTGAACACGTCGACCAGCCGGCCCTCGGTATCGAGGATGGGCACGACGTGCACGCGCTGATCGAGCAGCTTGAGGATCTGCTCCCGCGGTCCGCCGGCCTGCGCCGAGACGAAGTTGCGGTTGATGCAGGCTGCCACCTGGTCGTGGATCGTGAGGCCCGTCAGCATCCTTCGGCGGATGTCGCCATCGGTCACCGCGCCGACGATTCGTCCGGCCGCATTCTGTGCGAACAGGATCCCGAGCATGTTGGCGTTGAGGCGCCGGAAGGCTTCCTCAATGGTCTCGGTTTCGGCGATGGTGAGGTGGCTCGTTTCTGCCAATGTGATGGATCCAAAAAGGGGAAGGAATTTCAGGCCCTTAACCCCGCGGCGAGCCGCCTTTCGAGTCGTTAGATACGGCAGGGGGCCGGATCATGCAAGTTTCCCGGAATCGCGCGTCCGCGCGCCGCATATGGGGTCATCAGTGCCGGAACCGGCTTCGTCAGGAGCCGGCTTGGGCGTTGCGGACCGCTCGCGGTGTCCTGCCCCGGATGGGGCCACAGGCGTTGCGGGGCGGGTCGAACTGCCTGGTCTAGCGCTCGCCTTGCCTTGCCGTCTGCTTTGCCTGTATTTGACGAACCAGGCACTTGCCGACGGTCGGCCTTGCCTGGGCCGGCCCCGTCCGCGTTCACCGGCGTTTACCGGTATGATGAAGGCTCTGCATGATTAGATTTGGGCTGCTCGGCTGCGGGCGAATTGCCAAACGCCATTCCGACCTCTTGGGCGGCAATCACGTAGAGGGTGCGAGCCTCGTTGCGGTCTGCGATCCCGTCCGCGCACGCGCCGACGCCATTGCCGGCAAGTTCGGGGTGCCTGCCGATTACGACATGGACAACTTTCTCGCCCGCAAGGACATCGACGCGGTTGCGGTGCTGACACCAAGTGGGCTGCATCCGGCGCACGTCATTGCCTGCGCCAGGGCCGGCAAGCACGTCGTCGTCGAGAAGCCGATGGCGCTCCGGCTGCAGGATGCCGACGACATGATCCGCGCCTGCGACGAGGCGGGCGTGAAGATGTTTATCGTCAAGCAGAACCGCTTCAACGTGCCGGTCGTCAAGGCGCGCGAGGCGCTCGATGCCGGCCGCTTTGGCAAGTTGATTCTGGGCACCGTGCGCGTGCGCTGGTGCCGTGACCAGGCCTATTACGACCAGGATGCCTGGCGCGGCACTTGGGCTTACGATGGCGGCGTCCTCACCAACCAGGCGAGCCATCACATCGACATGCTGGAGTGGTTCTTCGGCGACGTCGTCAGCGTGCATGCGCGCGGGGTGACGGCGCTCGCGAAGATCGAGACCGAGGACACTGCGGTTGCGACGCTGAAGTTTCGTAACGGCGCTCTCGGAATCGTCGAGGCCACCACTGCGGCGCGGCCGACCGATCTGGAGGGATCGCTTTCGATCCTCGGAGAAAAGGGCACGGTGGAGATCTCCGGCTTCGCGGTCAATCAGATCCGGCATTGGCGCTTCGTCGACGAGCTGCCTTCCGACAAGGACGTGGTCGAGAAGTTCTCGGTCAATCCGCCCAACGTCTATGGCTTCGGCCATCAGGCCTATTACCACCATGTGGTCGACTGCCTGGTGAACCAGCGCGCCGCGCTGGTCGACGGACTCGAGGGCCGCAAGAGCCTGGAACTGATCTCCGCGCTGTATGAATCGATCGAGACCGGCGCGGAGGTGCCGCTGCGATTTACACCGCGGCTGAGCCGCCTGGGTGTCGTCACGTGAACAAGCCGGACATCCATCAGGCCGCTATTCGCGATGTCGCGTTCGGTGTCGGCGTCAAGGTCGTCGAGCCCTGCAATCTCTATGGCTGCAAGATCGGCGACGATTGCTTCGTCGGTCCGTTCACCGAGATCCAGAAGGGCGTGGTGATTGGTGCGCGCACCCGTGTGCAGTCGCATGCCTTCATCTGCGAGCTGGTGACGATCGGCGAGGATTGCTTCGTCGGACATGGCGTGATGTTCATCAACGATACGTTTTCGACCGGTGGCCCGGCGCGAGGCCGCAAGGAACTGTGGCGCGAGACGGTGATCGGCAACCGGGTGTCGATCGGCTCGAACGCCACCATCCTGCCGGTGAAGATCACGGACGACGTCGTGATCGGCGCGGGCGCCGTGGTGACCAAGGATATTGCGACGCCGGGCACCTATGCCGGTAATCCGGCGCGCCGGCTGTAGACCGGTAAATTAAGGGAATACGATCGATGGCCGTGCCTTTTGCCGATCTGCATCTGCAGCATCAGACCATCAAGAGCGAGATCGATGCTGCAATCGCAGGCGTGATCGGTGACAGCGCGTTCATTCGCGGCAGCTATGTCGATGCCTTCGAACGGGAATTCGCCGAGGCCGCCGAGGTGAAGCATTGCGTGTCCTGTGCCAACGGGACCGATGCGCTTTATCTCGCCATGAAGGCGCTGAAGGTGAAGCCGGGTGACGAGGTGATCACCACGGCGCATTCGTGGATTTCGACGGCCGCGATGATCACCCATGCCGGAGCTTCGGTCGTGTTCTGCGACACCGACGGTGCGACCTTCACGATCGATCCGGCGGCGATCGAGGCGGCGATCACGCCGCGCACTGTCGGCATCATCCCCGTCCATCTCTACGGCCAGCCTGCCGACATGGATGCGATCATGGCGATCGCAGCCAGGCACAAATTGTGGGTGATCGAGGACTGCGCGCAGGCGCATCTTGCACGTTACAAGGGGCAAATGGTCGGCACCTTCGGCGCGGCCGCGACCTATTCGTTTTATCCCGGCAAGAATCTCGGTGCGATGGGAGACGCCGGCGCGGTGGTCACCAATGACGGCGCACTTGCCGAGCATATGACCATGTTGGCGCGCCATGGCGGGCTCGTGAAGCATCAGCACCAGATCGAGGGCATCAACAGTCGGCTCGATGGCCTGCAGGCCGCCATCCTGTCGGCGAAGCTGCCGCATCTGGCGGCCTGGACCGAGGCGCGACAGGCTGCCGCGAAAGTCTACGACGCAGGACTGGGCCAAATCGAAGAACTCATCGTACCCGCGATCGCGCCCAAGCGCGGTCACGTCTACCACCTCTATACGATCCGCCATCCGCGTCGTGATGCATTGGCCGCCCATCTCAAGGCTAGCGGTGCGCAGACGGCCATCAACTATCCCACCGCATTGCCATTTCTGCCCGCCTATCAGCGGCTTGGCTACCGCACGGAACAGTTTCCGAATGCATCTCGCGACCAGGGACAAATCCTGTCGCTGCCGATGTTCGCGGAAATCACTCGCGCGCAGCAGGACGAGGTGATCGACCTCGTCCGGAAATTCTAAAGCGCGATGAGATTTGGATTAATCATCCTCGCGCTTTAGGTTGTTGTTCGCGCATGATCTTTCCGGAAAACCGCTTCGCACTTTTCCGGATCATGCTTTAGCGCTCGTCCGCGATCACCTTGCCGTCGTTCGGCAGCGCGCCGGGGCCGACCAGCTCGATCGCGCCGCCGAGCTTCGTCACCGCCCGCAAGGTGCCCGCGATCTCCTCGCGCAGTGCCTCGCTTGCCGCCGCGGTTTCGGCCTTCAGCGTCATGGCGTCGGTTTCGCCCTGGCGCGTGACGACGAGGCGCAGGCGGCCGAGCGCGGGATGGCGCTTGGCGATCTCGGCGACCTGCTCGGGACGGACGAACATGCCCTTGACCTTGGTGGTCTGGTCGGCGCGGCCCATCCAGCCCTTGATCCGCATGTTGGTGCGACCGCAGGGGCTGGTGCCCGGCAGCGCGGCGGTGAGATCGCCGAGCGCAAGCCGGATCCAGGGATGGTGCGGGTCGAGCGAGGTGACGACGATCTCGCCGACGTCGCCCGGCGCCACGGGATCGCCGGTGCCGGGCTTTACGATCTCCATGATCAGGTCCTCGTTCACGACCATGCCTTCACGGGCCTCGGTCTCGAACGCGATGAGGCCGAGATCGGCGGTGCCGAAGGCCTGGTAGGCGTCGATGCCGCGCGCCTTGATCTCGGCCTGGAGCGAGGGCGGGAAGGCCGCACCCGAGACCAGCGCGCGCTTGATCGAGGAGACGTCGCGGCCTGCGGTTGCGGCAGCGTCGAGCAGGATCTTCAAAAAGTCCGGCGTGCCGCTGTAGCCGACGGGACGGTAGGCTTCGATCAGCTCGAATTGCTGCTCGGCATTGCCGGGACCTGCGGGGATCACCGCGCAGCCGAGCGCGCGCGCCGACGAATCGAAGATGAAGCCGCCAGGCGTGAGGTGGTAGCTGAAGGTGTTGAGCACGATGTCGCCCTCGCGGAACCCGGCCGCGAACAGCGCCCGCGCGCCGCGCCACGGATCGGCCTGCCGTCCCTCCGGCTCGAAGATCGGTCCCGGCGAGGTGAAAAGCCGCGCGAACGAGCCGGGTGCTACCGCCACGAGGCCGCCGAAGGGCGCCGAGGCCTTGTGCAGGGCCGGCAGTTCCGACTTGCGCAGCACCGGCAGGCGCGCCAGCGCCGCGCGCGTGGTCACGGCGTCCGGATCCACGCCCTTCAGCCGCTCGGCATAGGCGGGTGCCGTCATCGCGCTGCGCAGAACGGCGGGAAGGCGCGAAAACAGCTCGGCCTCGCGCGCAGCCTGCTCGCGCGTCTCGAGGGCGTCGTAATGGGCGGTCATGGCTGATCTTTCCGGGTTGGCATCCGTTGCACGCCGCCGCTGGCATGGGTATCAGACGGCCATTGTGGGGACGTGGAGAGAGCGAGATGGCGGAGGAACCGATCATGGCGGCGGAGGAGACGGCCGGCGTCGTCGCGCGCCTGAAGCGCCGCATGATCGAGGAGGCGATGCCGCTGTGGTCGACCGTCGGCTGGGATCATGAAGCGGGCGGCTTCATCGACCGGCTGCACCGCGACGGCACGGCGGATGCCGCCGCGCCGCGGCGCGTGTTCGTGCAGGCCCGCCAGATCTACTGCTACGCCAAGGCGGCGCAGATGGGCTGGTATCCGGAAGGGCGCGCCATCGCGCTGAAGGGGCTGGAGCACCTGCTGGCGAAGGCCAAATCGCCCGACGGCAAGCCCGGCTATGTGCACCGGCTGACGCCAGAGGGCGCGATGCTTGACGGTCGGCGCGACGCCTATGACCACGCCTTCATCCTGTTTGCGCTCGCGACCGTCTACACGCTCGACAAGGACGCGCAAATTCGCGCCGAGATCGACGCGCTGCTCGCCTTCCTCGACGGCCATCTGCGCTCGCCGCATGGCGGCGTTCACGAAGGTCTGCCGGTCTCGCTGCCGCGCCGGCAGAACCCGCACATGCATCTGTTCGAGGCGATGATCGCGTGCTTCGACGCGACCCACGATTTGTCGTTCCAGAACCGTGCCGGCGAGTTCTTCGCGCTGTTCCTCGCCAATCTCTACGACAAGCAGAAGCACGTCTTGTCGGAGTATTTCGAGGAGGACTGGTCCAAGATCGAGCCGGTTAGCGTCGAGCCGGGCCATCAGGCGGAATGGGTCTGGCTGCTGAAGGGATTTGAGCGCATTACCGGCTGTCCGACCGGGCAGCGGCGCGCGGAGCTGCTGGCGACCGCGCTGCGCTATCGCGACGAGGCGACGGGCTGCCTGATCGACGAGGGCGATGCGAGCGGCAACATCCGCCGCAGCACGCGCCGGCTGTGGCCGCAGACCGAGATCGCGAAGGCGTGGATCGCGCAGGCCGAGTCCGGCGAGGCGGGTGCGGCGGAGGAGGCGCGCGCGTCGCTGGTGCTGCTCGAACGGCATTATCTCAGCCATCCCGTCAAGGGCGGCTGGTACGACCAGTTCGATCGCGACGGCAAATCGCTGGTCGACACCATTCCTGCGTCGTCGTTCTATCATGTTCTCTGCGCAGTCACGGAAGCGGAGCAGGTGCTGGGCTAGGCTCGAAGCGTTGCGGGTCACAGCCAACGCTTGCGCCGCTTGAAGCTCTTGAGATTTTTAAAACTCTTGCGCTGGTCGCCGGCGCCGCCGAGGTAGAACTCCTTGACGTCCTCGTTATCGCGCAGCTCGTCGGCGGTGCCGTCGAGCACGACCTTGCCCTGCTCCATGATGTAGCCGTGGCTCGCCACCGACAGCGCGGCGCGCGCGTTCTGCTCGACCAGCAGGATGGTGACGCCGAGGTCGCGGTTGATCTTCTGGATGATGGAAAACACCTCCTTCACCAGCAGCGGCGACAGGCCCATCGACGGCTCGTCCATCAAAATCATCTTCGGGCGCGCCATCAGCGCGCGGCCGATCGCGAGCATCTGCTGCTCGCCGCCGGAGAGGTAGCCGGCAAGCCCGGTGCGCTCCTTCAGGCGCGGGAAGTAGTTGAAGACCATGTCGAGATCGGCATCGACCTCGCGGTCCCTGCGGGTGAAGGCACCGAGCTTGAGGTTCTCCAGCGACGTCATGTCGGCGACGATGCGCCGGCCCTCCATCACCTGGAAGATGCCGCGGCGGACGATCTTGTCGGGATCGATGCCGTTGATGCGCTCGCCCTCGAACAGGATCTCGCCGCGCGTGACTTCGCCGTCCTCGGTCTTGAGCAGCCCCGAGATCGCCTTCAGCGTCGTCGACTTGCCGGCGCCGTTGGCCCCCAGCAGCGCCACGATCGCACCCTTGGGCACGTCGAGGCTGAGCCCGCGCAACACCAGGATGACATCGTCATAGACGACCTCGATGTTGCGCACGCCGAGCAGGGGCGGCGTCGCGACAGCGGTGGGAGTTGAGCGGGTTGCTTCAATGGTTTGGGACATGCGTCTTCATTCTCCGCTGTCGTCACAGCTTCATCCGTCATTCCGGCGTGGTCCGCAGGACCGAACTATGGTGCGCAATTGCGAACCTGAGAATCTCGAGGTTCCGGGTTCGCCTCTTCGAGGCGCCCCGGAACGACGAACGGATCAGTCTCACCAGCCCAGCAGCTCCGGCTTGCGCGGCAGCTCGACGGTCTTGACCTTCTCGAGCTTGATCGTGCCCTTGGCCATGAGATCGTTGAGATCGCCGTCGGTCGCGCCCGACACCTTGGTGCGGTAGAGGTCGACCTTCAGCGTGCCGCGGTGATCCTTGTCGGTCCAGGTCGAGGGATTGCAGACGCCTTCCATACCTGATGGCACCCAGTCCTTCTTCTGATAGAAGCCCTTGGCGACGTTCTCGCCGGTGGCGCCGCCGTTCTTGGCGGCCCAGTCGAGCGCCTCCTTCATGTACAGCGCCGAGCAGACCGCCGCGATGTAGTGCACCGGGCGATAGACCTTGCCGCTCGGATCGGACATCTTGGAGATCTCCATCACCGTCTTCATGCCGGGCGCATCGCCGCCCCAGCTCACCGCGGTGCGCAAGGGGAAGATCACGCCGTTGGCGGAATCTCCGGCCGTCTTGGCGGCGTTCTCGTCCATGCCCCAGACATTGCCGAGGAACTGGATCTCGACGCCGGCGGTCTTGCAGGCCTTCATCACCGAGATGTTGGAAGCCGCGGTGTTGCCGAGATAGGCGTAGTTGGCGCCCGAGGATTTCAGGCTCAGGCACTGCGCGCTGTAGTCACCCGGCGTGAGCGCGAACACCAGCGGCGGCAGCACCTCGAAGCCGAGCTCCTGCGCCATGGCTTCGCCCGCGGCCTTCGGCGCGTTCGGATAGGGATGGTTGGCGCCCATGTGCACGAACTTCGGCTTGCCGGACTTGCCCTTGGCCTTCCAGTCCTCGGCGGCCCACATCAGCATCGCGCGCAGCGAGTCCGAATAGCTCGGGCCGTAGAAGAAATTGTAGGGCGCGGGCTTGGCCTTGCCGCTGACACCTTCGGGATCGGTCAGCGCCGCGGCATAGGAGCCCGACATGTCGGGGATCTTGTCCTGGGCGAGGAAGCCGGTCAGAGCCTCGGTATCGGCGGTGCCCCAGCCCATGATCGCCGCGACCTTGCTGTCCGGCGCCGACCATTTCTTGTACAGCGCGATCGCGCGCGGCACCTGGTAGCCGTAGTCGTTGGTGTCGACGCTGAGCTGCTTGCCGCCGACGCCGCCGTTCTTGTTGACCCAGGCAAAAGCGTCGGCGACGGCCTGGCCGTAGGGCGTGCCGACGTCGGAGGTGCCGCCGGAATAATCGGCGAGGTGCCCGATCGCGATCTGCGCCTGCGCGCCGGCCGAAAAGGCGGCGATCACGATCGCGAGCGATGCGGTGCTCAAAAGGGATTTTGCCTTCATGGGTCGGTTCCTCCTGTTTATTGTCTAAGTGAAGTTGCCCGGCTCAGTGCGAGAACGGGTAGAGTTTCCAGTACGCCTTGATCTGCCGCCAGCGATGCGCGAGGCCATCGGGCTCGAACATCAGGAACGCGATGATGATCACCCCGATCGCGATCTCGCGCAGGAAGGTGATGTTGGTGTTGAGCGACAGCGCCTTGTCGATCGCGCCACCCTTCAAGTAGTGGCTGATGAACTCCATCCCCTCGGGCAGCAGCACCACGAAGGCGGTGCCCATCAGCGTGCCCATGATCGAGCCGGTGCCGCCGATGATGATCATGGCCAGGAACAGGATCGAGCGCTCGATGCCGAATCCTTCCTGGGAGACCACGAGCTGATAGTGCGCGTAGAGCGCACCGGCGATGCCGGCGAAGAAGGCCGCGAGGCCGAACGACAGCGTGCGGTACTTGGTGAGGTTGATGCCCATGATCTCCGCGGAGAGATAATGGTCGCGGATCGCCACCAGCGCGCGGCCGTCGCGCGTGCGCATCAGATTGGTGACGAGGATGTAGCTCAGGAGCACATAGGCCAGCACGACGTAGAAATATTGTTTATCGCCGCGCAGCGTATAGCCGAAGATCGAGAACGGCTCGGCGCTCGCCGGCACCGAGCCGCCGGAGAACCATTCGGCGCGCGAGAAGAAGTCGAGCAGGATGTATTGCGCGGCCAGCGTCGCGATGACGAGGTAGAGGCCCTTCAGCCGCGCCGCCGGGATGCCGAAGATCAGACCGACCATCGCGGTGACGACGCCCGCGAGCGGAATCGCGAAGAACACCGGGATCGGCGCGTTGTTGGAGATGTAGGCCGATGTGAAGGCGCCGAGCAGGAAGAAGGCGGCGTGCCCGATCGAGATCTGGCCGGTGAAGCCGACCAGGATGTTGAGGCCGAGCGCCGCGATCGAGAAGATGCCGATCTGGATCAGGATGCTGAGCCAGTAGCCGCTGAAGAATTGCGGCGCGAGGCAGAGCAGCAGCACGCCGAGAATCGCGAAGTTGCGGCTGGTGGTGGTCGGGAAGATCGTGGTGTCGGCCGCATAGGAGGTGCGGAAATCACCAGCGGGGATGAGGGCAGGGCCGGCCATGGGTCAGATCCGCTCGATGTCGTGGGTGCCGAACAGGCCGTAGGGCTTGATCATCAGCACGATGATGAGGACGTAGAACGGCGCAATCTCGTAGAGATTGCCCCAGTGCAGGTATTGGCTGTCGACATATTGGGCGACGTTCTCGAGCAGCCCGATGATGATGCCGCCGAGCACCGCGCCGCCGACGGAATCGAGCCCGCCGAGGATCGCTGCCGGGAACACCTTGATGCCGTAGGCGGCAAGGCCCGAGGACACGCCGTTGACGACGGCGACGACGACGCCGGCGACCGCGGAAACTGTCGCCGAGATCGCCCAGGCCATCGCGAACACGCTTTTCACGGAAATTCCGAGCGACTGCGCGACCTGCTGGTTGAACGCGGTGGCGCGCATCGCGAGGCCGTATTTCGAGGCGCGGAAGAACCAGGCCATGCCGATCATCATCGCGACCGAGACGACGAGGCTCATGACGTAGACGGTCTGGATCTGGAGGCCGAACAGGCTGACCGACTGGCTCTCGAACACGCGCGGGAACGGCTGCGGGTTGACGCCGAACATCCACTTCAGCGTGGCCTGGAGCACGGTGGACAGGCCGATCGTCACCATGATCACGGAGATGATGGGCTCGCCGATCATCGGCCGCAGGATCAGCACCTGCACCGCGATGCCGAACACGAACATGAACACCAGCGTGATCGGCATGCCGATCCAGAACGGCACCTGGTATTTGGCGAGCAGCGCCCAGCACACCCAGGCGCCGACCAGCAGCAATTCACCTTGCGCGAAATTGACGACCTGGGTCGCCTTGTAGATCAGCACGAACGACATCGCGACCACGCCATAGAGCGTGCCGACCACGAGGCCGTTGACCAGGAGCTGGATGAGGAAGGCGGTGTTCATGTGATGCTATCCTTCGCCTCTCCCCGCTTGCGCAGGGAGGGGTGGATCGATTGCCGGCTCTGTATTGGAAGCGAATTCACTCCGCAGCCTCCGCCATGTGCCCATGTCCGCCGAGGTCCACCACGCGCAGTGTCGTTCGTACGCGCTGCGTGGTGCCGTCCTGGAAGCGGATCACGGTGTCGACGGGGATGTCGGCATCGCCGCGGTAGATCGCATCGATGATGCCTTCGTACTTCTCGTTGATGACGCCGCGGCGCACCTTTCGCGTGCGGGTGAGCTCGCCGTCGTCGGCGTCGAGCTCCTTGTAGAGCAAGAGGAAGCGCGAGATGCGCTGGGCGGGCGGCAGTGTGGCGTTGACGGTCTCGACCTCCTTCTGCAGCAGCGCATAGACCTCCGACCGCGAGGCGAGATCGCTGTAGGTCGTGAAGGAGAGGCGGTTCTTCTCCGCCCATTTCGAGATGATGGAGTAGCGGATGCAGATCATCGCCGCGAGCGCGTCGCGGCCGGCCCCGAGCACCACGGCTTCGGCGATATAGGGCGAGAACTTCAGCTTGTTCTCGATGAATTGCGGCGAGAAGCGCTCGCCGCGCGAAGTCTCGGCGAGGTCCTTGATGCGGTCGATGACGACGAGCTGCCGATTGGCATTGAAATAGCCAGCGTCGCCCGAGAGCATCCAGCCGTCCTTGATGTCGGCGACACTCGCCTCGGGGTTCTTGTAATAGCCCAGGAACATGTTGGGATGCCGCACCACGATTTCACCGACACCGTGGACGTCGGCATTGTCGATGCGGATCTCGACGCTGTCGGCCATCGGCACGCCGGTGGTGTCAGGATCGACCTTGCCCTCCGGATGCAGCGTATAGGCCCCGAGCAGCTCGGTCTGGCCGTAGAGCGTGCGCAGCGGCACGCCCATGGCCTGGAAGAACTTGAAGGTATCCGGCCCGAGCGCCGCGCCGCCGGTGGCGGCCGAGCGCAGGCGGGTGAAGCCGAGGCGGTCACGCAGCGCGCGGAACAGGATCGTATCGGCAAAGCCGGAGCGCTTGCCCTGCTCCAGCGCCGCGAGGCCCGACTTCATGCCGATGTCGAACAGGCGCTGCTTGAAGGGCGTCGCGTCCATCACCTTGGCGCGGACGTCGGCGGCGATGGACTCCCAGACGCGCGGGGCGAACAGCACGAAGGTCGGCGCGATCTCGCGCAGATCGTTCATCATCGTGTCGGGCTCTTCGACGAAGTTGATCTTCATCCGGCAGAGCAGGCCTTTGCCGAGCACGTAGACCTGCTCCATGATCCACGGCAGCGGCAGCACCGAGACATATTCGTCATCGGGCCCCTTGGGGTCGAAGGCGAGATAGGTCGCGCAATGGCCGAGCACGCGGCCGGCGGCGAGCATCGCCAGTTTCGGATGCGAGGTGGTGCCGGACGTCGTGCAGAGGATCGCGACGTCCTCGCCCTTCGTGGCATCCACCAGCTTGTCGTAAAGCTCCGGCTCGCGCGCGGCGCGGGCGCGGCCGAGCTCGGCAAACTTCTCCGCCGACATCAGGCGCGGGTCGTCATATTTCCGCATGCCGCGCGGATCGGAATAGATGATGTGCTTCAGCTTCGGCACACGCTCGGCCAGCGCCAGCAGCTTGTCGACCTGCTCCTCGTCCTCGGCGAAGACCAGCTGCGCCTCGCCATAGGTGAGGAGATAGGCGGCTTCTTCATCCAGCACGTCGCGATAGAGCCCGAGGCTGAGGCCGCCGATCGCATGCGTCGCCACTTCTGCTGCGACCCAGTCCGGTCGGTTGTCGCCGATGATGCCGATGACGTCGCCGCGACCAAGGCCTAGCTCGATGAGGCCGAGCGCGAAATCGCGCACCCGCCTCTGGTAGTCGCTCCAGGTGAAAATGCGCCACAGCCCGAGATCCTTCTCACGCAGCGCGATCTCGTTGCCGTGCTCCTTCGCATTGAGCCGCAGCATCTTCGGGTAGGTATCGGCCTGCGCGACGCGGCCTGCATAATCCATCATGCCGCGCTCTCCTGCGCCGGAGGAGCGTCGTCGGGATCGACCAGCGCCTCGTCTTCTTCACCCAGATAGGCGCGCTTGACGTGGGGATCGGCGAGCACCGCGCCCGGATCGCCTTCGGCGATCTTGCGGCCGAAATCCAGCACCATGACGCGGTGGGAGATGTCCATCACCACGCCCATGTCGTGCTCGATCATCACCACCGTCATGCCGAACTCCTCGTTGAGATCGACGATGTAGCGGGCCATGTCCTCCTTCTCCTCGAAGTTCATGCCGGCCATCGGCTCGTCGAGGAGGATGAGGCGCGGCTCCAGCGCCATGGCGCGGGCGAGCTCGACACGCTTGCGCAGGCCGTAGGAGAGGGTGCCGGCGGTCGCCTTGCGCACCGACTGCAGGTCGAGGAAGTCGATGATCTCTTCGACCTTGCGGCGGTGTTCGAGTTCTTCCTTGCGCGCGCCGGTGAGCCAGTACAGCGAGCCCGTGAGGAAGTTGTTCTTCAGGAGGTGATGGCGGCCGACCATGATGTTGTCGAGCACGCTCATGTGGTGGAACAGCGCGAGATTCTGGAAGGTGCGGCCGATGCCGAGCGAGGCGCGCGCATTCGGGGTCAGGCCGGTGATGTCGCGATCGCCATAGAACAGCTGGCCTTCGGTCGGCTTGTAGCGACCGGAAATACAGTTCACGATCGAGGTCTTGCCGGCGCCGTTGGGGCCGATGATCGAGAACAGCTCGCCTTCCTTGATGGCGAAGCTGACATCGGTCAGCGCACGAACGCCGCCGAATCGTAAGGACACGCCGCGCACTTCGAGACTGGTAGCCACCAAACAAATCCCTCCCGGTGATGGCGCGTTCTGCGGCGCTCTTCGTCGGTTCTGTCGGGCGATACTAATACGGCCGTGCCTGCCAGACCATGCAGCTATTGGTCTCGACCGGACGGTCGCCACTTTCGTTCCCGTTTGGGATCAAAAGCCGCATCACCCGAGGTGGTTCTCAATAGGGGAAAGCGCTATTTTGAAATGTCTCCGGCCTGACAATTCTGCGACAAAGTTTTTCGGACCGAGGCGGCCTTCATCTTTCGTCGGATGGAAGCCGAAACGTTGATGTTGCGATGCAGCATAAGGGTGGAGTGACGACACGGTGCGGCTGGCTTCGAGATCATGATTTCAGAGGATCATCTGAAGCGCGTTGCCGCCTGGTCGCGCGAGCTCACGCACGCGGAGATCGAGGTCGCCCGCGCCGGAATCACGGAGCGGTCCTACGGCACCGGCGAGACCGTGTTCATGCGCGGCGACAATTTCGACTATTGGGCCGGCATGGTTTTCGGCCTTGCCCGGATGGGCGGGGTCTCGCGCGACGGCAAGGAGACCAGTCTCGCCGGGCTGACGGCGGGGGCCTGGTTCGGCGAGGGCAGCGTGCTCAAGAACGAGCCGCGCCGCTACGACGTGGTGGCGCTGCGCAACAGCCGCGTCGCGCTGATGGAGCGCAGCGCGTTCATGTGGCTGTTCGAGAACAGCGTCGGCTTCAACCGCTTCCTGGTGCGCCAGCTCAACGAGCGGCTCGGCCAGTTCATCGGCATGCTCGAGGTCAACCGCACGCTCGATGCCACCTCGCGGCTTGCCCGCAGCATCGCCTCGCTGTTCAACCCGATCCTCTATCCGGAATCGACGGCGCATCTGGAGATCACCCAGGAGGAAATCGGCGCGCTCTCCGGTATGTCCCGCCAGAACGCCAACCGCGCGCTGAACCGGCTGGAGAAGGAGGGGCTGCTGCGGCTGGAATATGGCGGCGTCACCATCCTCAATGTCGAGCGGCTGCGCGGGTACGGGGATTAGGCGCCGTCAGCGCGCGTTGGCGGGTGCGTGCAGCGGCCAGAGGTCGGCGCGCCAGCGGATCGCGATCGCCAGCATCGCGATGAAGCCCACGGCGGCGTAGAGCGACCCTGTCGCGGAATAGCCGATGATGTCGATCAGGCTGCCGGCCGCGAGCAGTCCGAGCGGCAGGCCGTAGATCACCATCATGCGCACGCCCATCACGCGGCCGCGCAGATGCGCGCTCGCCGTGCGCATCAGGATCACGGCCGCCGAGATCATCGACATGCTCTGTGCGATGCCGGCGAGAACGAGGCAGGCCATGGCGACGGGCATCGTCCTGATCTCGACGAACACCAGCAACATGGCGTACCAGGCCAGCGTCGCGCCGATCAGCAGCCGGGCAATGCGCAGTCCGCCGACCAGGCTGAGCGTGATCGAGCCGATCAGCGAGCCGACGGCGAAGCTCGCCGAGAGATAACCGAGGCCGGTCTGGTCGGTGTGAAAGATTTCGCGCGCGATGTAGGGCAGCAATCCGCCGGTGAAGGGAAATGCGGTGAGATTGGCGAGGAAGGCGACGCACAGTGCGGCGCCCATTCCAGGGCCATTCCAGGCGTAGACGATCCCTTCCTTCAGCTCGTCGAGCAGTTTTGAAACGGCGCGGCTGTTCGCCGGCAGGTCCGTCGTGGCGACGGTCCTTTTCGGCCGGGTCAGGCAGGACATGAGAATCGCGGCCACCAGGTAGAGGCTGGCGACTGCCGCATAAACCAATCCAATGCCGAGCACGGCGAAGAGGCCGGCTCCTGTCAGCGCTCCGGCAATGCGGGCGCTATCCTGGGTCGTGCGTGACAGGCTGATCGCGCCGACCAGCTGCTCGGCCGGCATGATGTCGGCGAGCAACGCGCTGCGGAGGCCGAGATCGGAGGAGCGGATCAGGCCCATGATCGTCACGATGATCATGACGTTGAGCGGCGCCAGGTGTCCGGTCAGCGCCAGCACCATGATGGTCGAGGCCAGCGCCGTGTAGGTCAGGCGCAGCACCACGAGGAGATCGCGATGACCCATGCGGTCGCCGACCATCCCGAGCGCCGGTGCAATCAGTGTTCCCAGATATTGCAGCGAGGCGAGAAGGGTCAGCAGCAGCACCGATCCGGTCTCGACCAGGATGTACCAGCCGAGCACCAGGGTCTCGATCTCGAACGCCCAGGAGGTGAGCAGGTCGGATGGCCATTGGAAGCGATAGTTGCGAATGCGGAACGGTGCGAGCGCTGAAGGTCGCGCGCCTCTGCTCAAGAGGCGATGACGCGTGTCACGGCGATTCCCTACCTTTGTTGTTTCTTCTTGCTGTGTTGTTTCTTCTTGCTGTTCGGCAAAGTAGCGCTGACGCTACACCTGTCAATCGCAGCCGCTGCAGGCCGCCCCCGCGCTCGGCTCTTACCTCGCTGCGCCCTGTGGCTTCCGTTCCGCCAGCGCTGCGGCGATGGCCGAGATCAGCGGGCGCATGAAGTAGGCTTCCTCCGGAGGCAACACGTCGGTGCGCAGGCCGTGCGCGGCGAGCTCGCCGGAGACGGCCGGGCCCACCGAGGCGATCAGCGTGCGTTCGAGGCCGGCGCGCAGCTTCGCCTCGCTGCCATGCGCCCTGGCGGCTTCGATCAGGCGGCGGACCTGGCCGAGATTGGTCAGTGCGATGGAGTCGATGCGTCCTTCCGCCATGTCGTCGATGGCGGCGACGATGCTGGCATCTGCGGCCTTGGAATCGTAGACATAGGGCAGCACGGTGTCGACCTCGGCGCCTAGCGCGGCGAGCGCGCCGACCAATGCGCTGTGATCCTTGTCCGGATAAAGCTGCAGGCCGAGGCGATGGCCCTTCAGGTCGAGCTTGCCCAGCATCTCGATCACGCCCTCGGTGGTCGGCTTCTCCGTGGTCTGCTGCGCCTCGAGCGAGATTTCACGCAGCGCCTTGCCGGGCTTCGGCCCGCGGGTGAATTTGCGCGATTTGGCGAGCGACGCGACCAGGGCCTGGTCGAGCCCGCGAGCGCGCGCGAGCTTCATGATCCGCCGCAGGCCTTCGCCGGTCATCAGCACGAGGTCCTCAAAGGGCCTGTCGATGGCGCGGCGAATCCAGGCCTCGATCGGGGCGGGGTCCGGCGCATCCTCAATGGTGAACATCGGGCATTGCACGACCTCGGCGCCTTGTTCGGCCAGAAGCTTGGAAAACTGCGCCTCCTCGCGTGTTTCCAGGATCAGGATGCGGGTGCCGTTCAAGCGGTCGGCCATGGGCGAGCTCCGGTATAAATCGCAATGGTACGTTCATCCTGACTCTGCGCCCGGGATTGGCGCAAGGCCAGCGTCGGTGCTAGAGCAGGGCGCAAATTGCGGGGTGTTCCGCGGCCGTTGCACAAACCTTCATCAAGAGCCAAGCCTGTTCATCAAGATGCCCGATCATCAATATGTCCTGACCCTGTCCTGTCCGGATCGTCCCGGCATCGTCTCGGCGGTGTCGACCTTCCTGGCCCATAACGGACAGAACATTCTCGACGCCCAGCAGTTCGACGACGTCGAGACCAAGAACTTCTTCATGCGCGTGGTGTTCACCGCGGCCGATCTCGTCGTCGAGCTCGCGGCACTGCAGACCGGCTTTGCCGCCATCGCCGAGCGTTTCGGCATGGAGTGGCAGATGCGCGACCGCGCCGCGCATCGAAAGGTGATGCTGCTGGTGTCGAAGTCCGACCATTGCCTGGTCGACATCCTCTACCGCTGGCGCACCGGCGAATTGCCGATGGTTCCGACCGCGATCGTCTCCAACCATCCGCGCGAGGTCTATGCCGGGCTCGATTTCGGCGGCATCCCGTTCCACCATTTGCCCGTCACCAAGGAGACCAAGCGCGAGCAGGAGGGGCAGATCATCGATCTCGTCGGCAAGACCGGGACCGATCTCGTGGTGCTCGCCCGCTACATGCAAATCCTCTCCGACGATCTCTCGGCAAAGCTCTCGGGACGCTGCATCAACATCCACCACTCGTTCCTGCCGGGATTCAAGGGCGCAAAGCCCTATCACCAGGCGCACGAGCGCGGGGTGAAGCTGATCGGCGCCACTGCGCATTACGTTACGCGCGACCTCGACGAAGGCCCGATCATCGATCAGGACGTCGAGCGCATCAGCCATCGCGACACGCCGGAAGATCTCGTGCGCAAGGGCCGCGACATCGAGCGCCGCGTGCTGGCCCGCGCGATCCGCTACCATCTCGACGACCGCGTGATCCTCAACGGCCGCAAGACCGTGGTGTTCGTGGATTAGGGCACCGTCATTCCGGGACGCCTCGAAGAGGCGACCCCGGAATCTCGAGTTTCTCAGGTGCGCAATTGCGCACCATAGTTCGCGCTTCGCGTGCCCCGGAATGACGGCAAGAGGCTAGCGCACCGCGCCAGCCGACGTCGTCCCCGTCGCGCCCTTCTGCGCCTGCTCTTCCTTCTCGCGATCGGCCGCCGGCATCAGCCGCTTGCGCTCGCGCTCCTTCATGTAGGCGTCGTATTGCGGCGTGCCCGGTCGCGGC
Organism: Bradyrhizobium huanghuaihaiense; assembly: GCF_025200885.1. NCBI lineage: Bacteria > Pseudomonadati > Pseudomonadota > Alphaproteobacteria > Hyphomicrobiales > Nitrobacteraceae > Bradyrhizobium > Bradyrhizobium huanghuaihaiense. The sequence continues at coordinate 3,268,780 of NZ_CP104172.1, forward strand.
GGAGCATCCGCCGGAAGACCGCCGGCCCATTGCGGGACGTAGTCGCCCATGCCGGCCGAGAGTTTCTCGTTGACCGTGCCGCAGCCTGCAAGGTTGGAAGCGAGCAGGGCGACTGCAGCAGCGATCGAAAGCGAACGGGAACGCATGGATATCTTCTAGGTCGTGCCCGGTCGGGCGCGGGATGAGGGGACGCCGGATGGGCGTCAGCGACGAACTATAGCCCTCAACATGTAAAATTGGCCTATTCGAGGGTCGGCGACGATGTATACAAAGAGGGTATTATAATAAGCAAATTTTGCCCTTGAAGGGGTGACTTTAGCTGGTACGGTATACATCACGTATTCCCCGGTCGATGGGCGTCACCCAAGTGGCCCCACCGCGAAGCAGGTGAGATGTCCAAATTCTGCAAATGAGGGGCGGAATCCTCCATCTACGGCGTCGTGCGGTCTTCTTAAAATGGCGCATCAACAATCACCGCCCAATCGGCCAGCGCCACGAGGGGCTTTTTCGTTGACAGGACCATTATATTTGTACAATCGTACAAATCTCTCCCTGCCGTCGTTGAGGCAGATCACGCGGCTTGCGCCGAATGGTCGCCCAACGTCCGATTGACAACGGGGTTGCAGAGGACGCCATGTGGCCGCACGGCATGGCTCGTCCGTGAGTAAAGCGCGGCAAGGACCGGGCACTCGGTCCGGCTCACAAGAGGTCAGAAATGAAGGGGAGGGACATCTGATGTTCGAACGCAAGATTTTTTCGCGCACCGCAGCGGCCGCTGCCATCGCGGGCTTCGCGGCCGTCGCGCCCGCCAAGGCGGAAGACACGGTCAAGGTCGGCCTCATCCTGCCGATGACCGGCGGCCAGGCCTCGACCGGCAAGCAGATCGAGAACGCGATCAAGCTCTACATGCAGCAGAAGGGCGACACCGTCGCCGGCAAGAAGGTCGAGATCATCCTCAAGGACGATGCGGCGATCCCCGACAAGACCAAGACCGCCGCGCAGGAGCTGATCGTCAACGACAAGGTCAACTTCATCGCCGGATTCGGCGTGACGCCCGCCGCGCTCGCGGCCGCGCCGCTGGCGACGCAAGCCAAGATCCCGGAAGTCGTGATGGCGGCCGGCACCTCGATCATCACCGAGCGCTCGCCCTACATCGTGCGCACCAGCTTCACGCTGGCGCAGTCCTCGACCATCATCGGCGACTGGGCGGTGAAGAACGGCATCAAGAAGGTCGCGACGCTGACGTCGGACTACGCGCCGGGCAATGACGCGCTCAACTTCTTCAAGCAGAACTTCACCGCGGGCGGCGGCGAGGTGGTCGAAGAGGTCAAGACGCCCTTGCAGAACCCCGACTTCGCGCCGTTCCTGCAGCGCATGAAGGATGCCAAGCCCGACGCGATCTTCGTGTTCGTGCCGGCGGGCCAGGGCGGCAACTTCATGAAGCAATATGCCGAGCGCGGCCTGGACAAGGCCGGCATCAAGGTGATCGGGCCGGGCGACGTCACGGACGATGACCTGCTCAACAACATGGGCGATGCTGTGCTCGGCACGGTCACCGCGCATCTCTACTCGGCGGCGCACCCCTCGCAGATGAACAAGGACTTCGTCGCGGCCTACAAGAAGGCCTTCGGCAACCGTCCGGGCTTCATGGCGGTGAGCGGCTATGACGGCATCCACCTGATCTACGAGGCGCTGAAGAAGACCAATGGCGACACCAACGGCGACAAGCTGATCGAGGCGATGAAGGGCCAGAAGTGGGAGAGCCCGCGCGGTCCGATCTCGATCGACCCCGAGACCCGCGACATCGTGCAGAACATCTACATCCGCAAGGTCGAGAAGGTCGACGGCGAGCTCTACAACGTCGAGTTCGCGACCTTCGAGGCCGTCAAGGATCTCGGCAAGACCAAGAAGTGACGCGCGAAAGCGCGTCATCCCGGAGCGCGCATTAGCGCGCATCCGGGATCTCGAAATTGTTGAAGCGAGATTCCGGGTTCAGCGCTGTCGCGCTGCCCCGGAATGACGAGTGATTATCAGGGTTCACCCACTTACGATGACCTCTATCCTCACCAACCTGTTCGATGGCGTTGCCTACGGCATGCTGCTGTTCGTGCTCGCCTGCGGGCTCGCGGTCACGCTCGGCCTGATGAACTTCGTCAATCTCGCCCATGGCGCCTTCGCCATGGCCGGCGGCTATGTCTGCATGGTGCTGGTCAACCGGATGGGCTGGCCGTTCTTCGCCGCGCTGCCGCTCGCCTTCGTCTCATCGGCGGCGATCGGCATATTGCTCGAGCGCACGCTCTATCGCCATCTCTACACCCGCAGCCATCTTGACCAGGTGCTGTTCACCATCGGCCTGACCTTCATGTCGGTCGCGGCGGTCGACTACATCCAGGGCTCGTCGCGCGTGTTCATCAACCTGCCGGCCGCGCTGCAGGGCCAGTTCGATGTGTTCGGCGTCGGCATCGGCCGCTACCGGCTGATGATCATCGTGATCTGCGGCCTGCTCACCATCGGCCTTCAGATGGTGCTGGCCAAGACCCGCTTCGGCAGCCGCCTGCGCGCTGCGGTCGACGATCCCCGCGCCGCGAGCGGCCTCGGCATCAACGTGCCGCAGGTGTTCGCCTTCACCTTTGCGTTCGGTTGCGGGCTCGCCGGCCTCGGCGGCGCGCTCAGTGCCGAGATCCTCGGCCTCGATCCGTATTTCCCGCTGAAGTTCATGATCTACTTCCTGATCGTGGTCACCGTCGGCGGCTCTTCCTCGATAACGGGCCCGTTCCTGGCCTCGCTCCTGCTCGGCATCGGCGACGTCACCGGCAAATATTACGTGCCGAAGATGGGACCCTTCGTGATCTACACCATGATGATCGTGATCCTGATCTGGCGCCCGAACGGCCTGTTCGGCCGCACGGCTGCGCGTTGAGTTCGCCGATGACCGCTGCTTCCGACGTCGGTTTTCACGCCCAGCGCCAGGCGCGCTGGCACTACGGCGAAGTCGCCTTCTGGCTCATCGTGCTGGCCTGCGGCTTTCTGTTTCCCACGCGCTATCTGATCATGACCGACATCCTGCGCCTGGCGCTGTTCACGATGTCGCTCGATCTCATCCTCGGCTATGCCGGCATCGTCTCGCTGGGCCATGCCGCCTTCTTCGGCGTCGGCGCCTATGCCGCGGGGCTGCTTGCCCTGCACGGGATCATCAACGAGCCCGTGCTGGCACTCATCGTCGCAGGCCTCGCCGCGATGGTGCTCGGTTTCGCCACCAGCTTCCTGGTGATCCGCGGCGTCGACCTGACCCGTCTGATGGTGACGCTCGGCATCGCGCTGCTGCTGGAGGCGCTTGCCGAGCGCTTCTCCAACATCACCGGCGGCACCGACGGCCTGCAGGGCATCGAGATGCAGCCGATCTTCGGCGAGATCCCGTTCGACATGTTCGGCAAGGCCGGCTTCTTCTATTCGCTGGCCGTGCTGTTCGTGCTGTTCCTGTTTGCCCGCCGCGTCGTGCATTCCCCGTTCGGCCTGTCGCTGCGCGCCATCAAGAACAATCCGCTGCGCGCGGCCGCGATCGGCATCCCCGTCAACCGCCGCCTGATCGCGATCTACACGCTCGCGGCATTCTATGCCGGCATTGCGGGGGCGCTGTTCACCCAGACCACCGCGATCGCCTCGCTCGACGTGTTCGCGTTCGAACGCTCCGCCGATTTGATGCTGGTGCTCGTGATCGGCGGCACAGGTTATCTCTATGGCGGGCTGATCGGCGCGGTGGTGTTCCGCATGCTCCAGGAATTGTTCTCCACCATCACGCCGCAGTACTGGCAGTTCTGGATCGGCCTCGTGCTGGTCGTGATCGTGCTGGTCGGCCGCCAGCGCCTGCATCGCTGGGTGCTTTATGTGCCGAACCTGATCATCAAGCAGGTTGCGGGACGCAAGGCCGTCGTCGCCGTGCCGGAGAGCGACGCATGACCATCGCGCTCGAAACCCAAAATCTCGAAAAGACTTTTGGTGGCCTGCGCGTCACCCGCGACCTGTCCCTGAAGATCGAGCAGGGCGCCCGCCACGCGCTGATCGGGCCCAACGGCGCCGGCAAGACCACCGTGATCAACCAGCTCACCGGGGTGCTGAAGCCGAACTCGGGCCGCATCCTGCTTGAAGGCCAGGACATCACCGACCTGCCCGTGCACAAGCGCGTGCTGCGCGGCCTTTCGCGCACCTTCCAGATCAACCAGCTCTATCCCGACCTGACCCCGCTCGAGACCATCGGCCTTGCCGTGTCCGAACGCCTCGGCCACGGCGGCGACTGGTGGCGGCGGATGGGGACGCGCGGCGACGTCAACGGCGAGATCGCCGAGCTCTTGACACGCTTCCATCTGCTCGACGTCATGAACGAAGAGACCGTGACGCTTCCTTACGGCAAGCAGCGCCTGCTCGAGATCGCGGTCGCGATCGCTGCCAAGCCGCGCGTGCTGCTGCTCGACGAGCCCGCCGCCGGCGTGCCCGAGAGCGAGCGCCATGACATTCTCGCCGTCGTCGGCGCGCTGCCGCGCGACGTCACCGTGCTGCTGATCGAGCATGACATGGACCTCGTCTTCTCCTTTGCCGACCGCATCTCGGTGCTGGTGTCCGGCGCGCTGCTGACGGAGGGCCCGCCCGAGCAGGTCGCGCGCGATCCGCAAGTGAAGGCGGTCTATCTCGGCGAGGAGGCGGTCAATGTCTGACCTGCTCGCAATCGAGGCCCTGCGCGCCGGCTATGGCGAGGCGGTAGTGCTGCCGAAGATGACGCTCAGTCTTGCCGAAGGGCAGGTGCTGGCACTGCTCGGCCGTAACGGCACCGGCAAGACCACGCTGATCAACTCCATCGTCGGCGTCACCCGCCGCTTCTCCGGCACCGTCGCGCTGGCCGGCACCGACGTCACCGCCTTGCGGCCCGACCAGCGGGCGCGCGCCGGCATCGGTTGGGTGCCCCAGGAGCGCAACATCTTCCGCTCGCTCACCGTGGAAGAGAACATGACCGCGGTGGCCCAGCCCGGCCCCTGGACGGTGGAGAAGGTCTACGAGATGTTCCCGCGGCTGAAGGAGCGGCGGAGCAACTTTGGCAACCAGCTCTCTGGTGGTGAACAGCAGATGCTGGCGATCGGCCGCGCGCTGACCCTCAACCCGAAGGTCCTGCTGCTGGACGAGCCGACCGAGGGCCTGGCCCCCATCATCGTCGAGGAGCTGCTGAAGGCGATCGGCACCATCACCCGGGCAGGAGGCATCTGCTCCATCATCGTCGAGCAGAATGCCCAAAAGATTCTGGGGCTTGCCGATCGCGTTGTGATATTGGAGCGCGGAACGATCGTCCACGACGCCCCGAGTGCCGCGCTGAAGGCTGACCCGTCGGTCCTGGAGCGCCATCTCGGCGTCGCCGGAGCGGCCCACTGATCTTTGCCTCTCCCCGCTCGCGAGGAGGGGCGTACAACGAGCGCCGACTGAAATTGGGAGAAACAAGAATGCAGCGAACCAAAGCCCCCTTCCGCGCCGACGAGGTCGGCAGCCTCCTGCGCCCCGCCAAGATCAAGGAAGCCCGCAGCCGTCTGGAGAAGGGCGAAATCTCGGCCGACGATCTGCGCAAGATCGAGGACATGGAGATCGAGAAGGTCGTGCACAAGCAGGCCTCGCTCGGGATGAAGCTCGCCACCGACGGCGAATTCCGCCGCTCCTGGTGGCATTTCGACTTCCTGGCCAAGCTCACCGGCTGCGAGCTGTTCCACCCCGACACCGGCATTCAGTTCACGGGCGTACAGACCCGCCACGACGCGGTGCGCGTGATCGGCAAGCTCGACTTCCCCGATGACCACCCGATGCTGGACCATTTCCGCTTCCTGAAGAAGGTCGCCGATCAGGCCCACGTTACCGCCAAGATGACGATTCCCTCGCCGGCCGTGCTGCACTTCCGCGGCGGCCGCAAGGCGATCTCCAAGGACGTCTATCCCGATCTCGAGGCCTTCTACGAGGACCTCGGCAAGACCTACCGCAAGGCGGTGAAGGCGTTCTATGACGCCGGCTGCCGCTACCTTCAATTCGACGACACCGTCTGGGCCTATCTCTGCTCGCAGGACGAATTGCAGAAGGCGCGCGAGCGCGGCGACAATCCGGACGGTCTGCAGCAGATCTATGCCCGCATCATCAACTACGCGCTGGCCGAGAAGCCCGCCGACATGGTGGTGACGACGCATGTGTGCCGCGGCAATTTCCGCTCGACCTGGATCTCCTCGGGCGGCTACGAGCCGGTGGCCGAGACCCTGCTCGCCGGCACCAATTACGACGGCTACTTCCTGGAATACGATTCCGACCGCGCCGGCGGCTTCGAGCCGCTGCGCTTCCTGCCCAAGGGCAACAAGGTCGTCGTGGTCGGCGTCATCACCTCGAAGTTCGGCGAGCTCGAGAAGAAGGACGACATCAAGCGCCGTCTGGAGGAAGCCGCCAAGTTCGCGCCGCTGGAGCAGCTCGCGCTGTCCCCGCAATGCGGCTTCGCCTCGACCGAAGAGGGCAACATCCTCTCCGAGGAGGAGCAGTGGGCCAAGCTCGGCCTCGCGGTCGAGATTGCGAAGGAAGTGTGGGGGCAGTGATCCCGCGCAGCCGCGTCATCGCGTGAGCGAGGCATCAGGGCTGCTCGACCGGCGACATCAGAGCGGGGCCGGACTTGTCCGCCCCGCTTGTTTTTTGCGCAGCAGAGTGCTGCGGATCAGCCGCTGCGCCGGCGCCTCGAACCAGCGATAGGTGAAGTGCGAGGCGACGAGCGTCGGCAGCACGAAAGCGACCCAGAACAGGTGACTGCCATAGGGAATCGGTCGCTGCATGGCGGCGCAGGCGATTGCGATGGCGAGCTGGAACGGGAAGTGCAGGAGATAGCAGGAATAGGTCATGTTGCCGGCCGCCTCCAGCACGGTCTCGATCCGCCGCGGCAAGGTGAGCTGGCCCGAGCAGCAGAACAACAGGATCGGCGCATAGGTCAGCAGCAGCGGTCCTGCGACCGGGACGAGCTCGATGTCCGCCAGCCAGAGCGCCGCGGGCACCGCGATGGCGGCGCACCCGGCCATCGCCTCCAACATCCGTCGATGCCGTGTAAAGACGACGGCCTGCCGGGCCATGGCGGCAAGCCCGCCTGCATAGAAGAAAGCCAGGCTGGTTCCGAGCTGGGTACCGAACGTGATCGAGGCGAGGATCACGACCAGATTGAGCAGCGGGGATGCGGTCACAAAGCGCAGCGTCAGGAAGAAGGCCGCATAGTCCACGATCTCGACCGAGACCGACCAGATCGGTCCGTTGAAGCTTTCGCTGCGTGGCGGCAGCCAGTCGCTCGCCATGAACAGCTGCGCGATGAAGTGCGGGACATCGTTGTTCTGATAGACGAAGTAGAAGCCATGCTGCGCGAAATAGACCGGCTGCAGCACGGCGACCAGCAGCAGCGTCGCGATATGGAGCGGGTAGAGTCGCGACAGCCGGTACACGAAGAAGGTCCGGCCGCCGATCGTGCGATCGGCGACGACGGCGCGATACTTCCTAGCCCGAGATGCACCAGAAGAACCAGACGCCGTATTCGCCGGCCTCGTAGAACGGGAACAGAGCCTGATAGAACGGCAGCTCGCTTCTGGTGAGATTGATGCGGGGGCCGCCAGCGAAGGCGAAGTGCTGATAGTGCCAGAGCAGAACGGCGACGGTTGCAAGGAAGCGCAACCCCTCCAGACCCAGGAGCTTCTGGGCCTCCGGCAATGTCCACGTTTTCGGCATGACGATACTGCCTCGGCTAGCCCTGCCGTGTCATCGGCCCCAACATCTCGTGGACATCGTAGGTCATGACCGCGAGCAGGGCTGCGAGCGCCAGATAGGCGCTGCCATATTCGAGCTTGGTCTGGAGCGGCACGCCGTAATACGCGACGTTCTCGGGCGCATGCGGATCGTATCGCCACGCGCTGATCAGTTGCGGGGCCGCGAGGATCGCCACGATGAGCAGCATCGGGCTTGGCCGGTACAGCACCAGTGCAACCAGGACCGGCACGCCGACGAACCAGATTCGCGGACTGAGGACGGCGGTCACGCGGCCGCCGTCGAGCGGCGAGATCGGCAGCAGATTGAACAGATTCAGGAACAGTCCCGCATAGGAGATCGCGAGCAGCAGGGCACTGTCTTCCGATCTTGCCCACAGATAGACCGCGAGCGCGGTGGCGGTGCCGACCACAGGACCCGCGATCGCCACATAGGCTTCCGTCTCGACGTCGACCGGCTTGTCCTTGAGCGCGATCCACGCGCCGACGAACGGAATGAAGGCGGGGGCGCCCACGTCGAGGCCGCGCTGGCGCGCGGCGAGGTAGTGTCCCATCTCGTGCGCGAACAGCAGTGCGATGAAGCCTGCCGCATAGTGCCAGCCCCATATCGTCGCGTAGACCGCGAGCGACAGCAGCATGGTGCCGCCGCTGGTAGCGAGCTTCCCCCATTTCAGCCCGGAGAACAGCAGCAGAAAGAGAGTCTTCATGCCGTGCCGCCGGCGGAATCGCCGCGCGGCTTGCGACGGAAGAATTTCGCCACGCCGGCGCCGGCGACCGCCAGACCGAAGATGATGGCCTTGGCGAACTTGAGCACAAAGGCAAGCAGCACCGCAAACAGGCCGAGCTTCTTGGCGGCGACGCCGCCGACCAGGGCGAGCAGGCCGTATTCTGCGATACGGTCGGTCGAGGCGCTGAAGTCCTCGTAGCGCTTGCCGGATTGATAGGAGAGGTTGGCGAGCAGTTCGTGAGCCGCGCCCTTGTCCGTTGCGATCCGGCCCGAGTCCGACAGCAGGTTCAGGCTGAAATAGCCTTCGCGCCCCAAGGCATATGTGTTGTAGTTGACGTCCTTTTCGGCGTTGTCCGGCGCGCCCTTGTCCTTGCCGAGGACCGACCACACCAGACGGTGCGACACGGCATCGTATTTCGGCGGCTCGATCCAGCCGATCACTTCCATCTCGGGAAATCCGCGGGCGAGGCGGTCCTTGTTGGACTCCTCGACGCCTTCCTTCAGGTTCTTCAGGAGATCGTCCGCATTCCAGTCCTTGGCGGCATCATCCTTGATGTAGCCTTCCTTAATGTGGTTGATCACGACCAGCCACCGGTCGTTCTGCCGGGTGCCGAGCACGAGACCGACGAATGTCGCCTCGTGCACGACATTGCCGAGAGCGCGCATGACCCGTGCCCCCTCGGCTTTCGGCACGAAGAAGTCGCCGGTCGGGATTTTCAAAGTCGCCTGATCGATCAGCGGAATGTCGGCAGGACCAGCGGTGCCGGCATTGCCGGCTGCCTGCCACGCGGCGGCAAGCTCCGCCTTGCGCGCCGCCTCGCTCGATGGTGCACCTTGCGAGAAACCAGGTTGTGATCCGAATAAGACAGACAGGGCGATGCCGACGGCGGCAACGAATTTTCCCACAAGTTCCCCCAACCACCAGTCCACCAACGCGTTGGTGTTGCCGGTATTGTAGGATAACGATAAGTGGCAGGACAGAGCAGCCGCAGGTTGCGTTCGACTATCTTGCAGGCTGTTGCAATTTTAGCGCGCTGTGGTGGCCGCGCCGGCGGGCTGCTCGCTTTGCTCGTGTCCCGGACGCGCTGCAACGCTCTTAGCGTTGCTGCGCAGAGCCGAGACCCAGAAGGCAACGGGCTGCACTGTGTTGAAGTGGGCCCCGGCTCTGCAGCGCACCGCTGAATAAGCGCTGCACTGCGTTCGGGGCACGGAGAGAGTGTCTCACTTCTCCGCCAGATAGACCTCACCCAGCAGCGACGAATTCGACCACGGAACCTGCTTGTTCTTCGTGCTCGAGACCACTTCCGCCCGCACGCGCGTGAGCATCTGCTGCACCTCCAGCCCGGGCGTGCCGATATGGCGGGACAGTGCGGCGGAGAACGGCGAGTTGGCGCCTTCGCCGTCGAGTGCGACCTGACCCGGTGCGGTGGCGAACGCGATCAGGGTGCCAGCCCCCAACGTTGCGCCGGCGCCCAGGCTCGTGGGTGCAGCGAGACCGGAGGCTCCCTCGATGCCGCGATTGGTGCCGGCGCTCGCCACCTGCTGTGCCATCGGATTGTTGCGGCAGGCATCGAAGATCAAGATGTTGGTGCGGACCTGGTCGTCGAGGCCGGCCATGATCGTGTCCATGTCGATCATCGCGTCCGTCATGCCGGTGCCCGGCTTGAGCTCGACGTCGACGGGAATGAGATAGTTGCGGCCGTCAACCTGCACGCCGTGGCCGGCATAGTAGACCAACGCGACCTGCGCCCGCGCGGCCTCGCGCAGAAAGTCGCGCGTCATCTTCTGCATCGCGGCGCGGTCGAGATCGACGCCCTCCGACACGGTGAAGCCGATGTCGCGCAGGCTTTTCGCGACCGCGCGCGCATCGTTGGGCGGATTGGGCAGCGCCTTCACATGCGCATAGGCGCCGTTGCCGATGATCAGCGCCATGCGCGTGCCGCGGACGGCGGGAGCGGGCGAGGGGGCCGATGCCGCGCCGGTCTGCTGCGGGGCAGGGGATGCCGCCGGCTGCGTCGCGGGGGAAGGCGCATCGCGCGGGATCGGCGCGGCTGCATCCGTCACCAGCGACAGTCGCACCTTTGCGGTGGCCTGGTTGGCCTTGCTACCGGCATCGGACGCCACGATCGCGAGCGTCGCCTTGTAGTCGTCGCGCGCGTGGGCGTAGTCGCCCTTGGCCTCATAGGCCAGCGCGCGATGGGTGTAGCCCGAGATCAGCACGCTGTTGGGCGGCGTCATGATGTTGACCGGGGGCTTGTCCTTGGCGAGCCGGATCGCTTCGCTGCCGTCGGCGATGGCGCGATCGAAATCGCCCCTGGCGCGCCAGATCGCGGTGCGGTTGATCAGCGGCTGCGGCAGCGACGGGTCGAGCCGGATCGCCTGGTTGATGTCCGCGAGCGCGCCGTCGAGATCGCCGACCGCTTCCTTCGAGATGCCGCGATTCTGGAACGAGAACGCCGATTTCGGATCGGCCTTGATTGCGGCATCGTAGTCGGCGATCGCCTTGGCGTAGTCGCGCTTGCCGCGCCAGGCATTTCCGCGATTGTGGAAGATGATGCCGCTGGGCGGGCCGAGCGTCAGCGCATCGTCGAAATCGGCGATCGCGATGTCGTAGTCGCCCTTGTCGTAATAGGCCGAGCCCCTGAGATTGTAGACGGCCTGGCTCGGCTGCAGCCGGATCGCCTCGGTGGCGTCAGCGATGACCTTGGCGTAGTCGCCCTTCTTGTTCCAGCCCACGGCGCGCCAGAAATAGACGGTCGCGAGTTGCCCGCCCTTGAAGACCTTCAGCGCGATGATCTTGGTGCAGGCGTCGACCATCTGGTCCGCCGGCGTGGTCTCGGTGGTGCAGAGCGGCCCGAGCTGGTTGCGCGCCTGCGCGTAGGCCGGTGCGCACCAGAGCAGGGCGGCGAGCATGGCAGGGAGGACCAGGAGCAGGCGGCGCAAGGAGACCTCGGCTGCGGCGAGTGGGAGTGTCTGCTCTTGGTCGTCCGCGCCGCTTTTCGGGTTCACGGTGTGATCGTCTGCGACGTTATTTCCTGGGTTGGCGGGTGCGGATTTCGATCGATCCGCTCGCCATCTGGACCTCGAACCGGGACAGGAAGCTCATGCCGAGGAGGCCGTCGACCCCGGCGCCAAAACCCTTGTCGTCGCCCCGAGGACCGCGACAGGTACGTTGGCCGCTTCGAGCTTGCCCAGCAGGACCTTGCCGGCTTTGGAGAGTTTTGCCTTCGCTTCCCCGTTGGCTGTGACCAGCGTGATGTCGCTGGAGCCGCCGTCCGCTATCTTGGCCTTGCTTGCAAACGCCGATTTCACCGACACATAGCTCGCGCCGGTGTCGAGGACGAACAGTCCGCGCACGCCATTGATCTCGGCTTTCACGGTGACGATGCCCTTCGGCCCGTGCATCGGGAAGCTTTCCTTGCGGGCCTCGGTCGACGAGACGCAATTGCACTGCCGCTCGTAGTCGGCGATCATCTTTTGGGTCCGGCTGTTGTCGCGCGTCGCCGGATCCAGCGCGACCCAGCGGATGATCGGCGCTGTCGCCTCACAGAACTGCTTCAGGGCCGCGTAGGCGTTCGCCATGCGGAGTGAGATCCCGCCGGAGATCATTTTCTTGTCGCCGCTGAACAGTTCGATCGTGTCGGAGTAGTCGGCGAGCGCGCGGCGATAGTCGCCGGCACCGTCCAGAGTCATGGCGCGGACATAGCGTGCGCTCTGGTCGGACGGCGCGCGTCTCACATACTCGTCGGCGACCTCGACGGCCTTCGGATAGTCGGTGATGCTCATTTAGATGACGGCCGCCTTGTTCAGCGCCGTCAGTGGGGCTCCGCAGTTCTGGACGAACTTGTAGAGCCCGTCGGCGGCTTGCCGCCGATAGCCCCGCCTGTCGAGCATCCCTGCCAGATCGTCGATGCTCCGCTGGTCGCACGGCTCGCGCTTGAGCTCCTCCAGCTTCAGCCAGACCAGACGCTCGCGCGCCACCCCGGCCGGCAGCGCCCCGATGCGGGCGTAGACGGATTCAAAGACCTGGTCGGGATTGTCGGCGGTGGGGTCGCCTGCGCGGGCGATACTTGAGAAGGCAACGAGCAACAGGACCGTCAGGCATTTTCGCCGGAACATATGCACCCCAGAGTATCGCAATCGGCACTCTCTATATCGGGAGGTGTGACCTGTGCAAATTGGAGCCCCAATCTTTCCCTGGTGGGCAGATGATGTTAGAAGTCCTCCATCCCACTCGGCTGCCCACTGCCTTCCCACTCATGAAGAACGACGAAATCCTGAGCCAAATCACAGAGTTCTGCCGCAAGGCGGGCATGGCCGAATCGACTTTCGGCCGGCGTGCGGTGAACGATGGGAAGCTCGTGCAGCGCCTGCGCGAGGGCAAGCGCATCACCATCGACACGCTGGAGCGGATCCAGGCCTATATCGCCGCATCGACGACCGGCGGCCTGCCGCCGCCACGGGGGCTTCAGGTGCCGCCCGAGAAGCGCGATCCCCGCGGCAATTTCCGCTTCTTCGAGAACCGGCAGAAATATCTGCTGTTCGTCCACACCTGCAGCGAAAAGCGGGTGATCGCGGACCGGGTCGCGCTGGAGCTTTCCGCCATCCATCCGCGCCCGCCGGCGCTGCGCATTTTCGACGCCGGCGTCGGCGACGGCACGGTGCTGGCACGGGTGCTGCGCGCGACACATCAGCGCTACCCGCATATGCCGTTCTATGTGGCCGGCAAGGAGCTCAGCCTCGAGGACCTGCGGCTGACGCTGGAGAAAGTGCCGGACCGCATTTTCGAGCATCCGGCGTCGGTTTTCGTCTTCACCAACATGTTCTATTCGGAGGCGCCCTGGCTCACCCCGGCCTCGCCCGCGGCGGCGGCGGCCACCGTCTGGCACGAGGTCCCGCTGCGGGGCGCTTCATCGGGCGAGTTCGAGCAGCAGATCGCCGAACTGCGGCCGTTCCTGGAGCAGAACTGGCGCGCCGCGATCAGCCCCCGCACAGCCATGCCGCTCTATGAGCGGCCGGTCGTGCTGGTGCTGTATCGCGAGGACCACAGGTTCTTGCTGGATTCAACCATCCCGCGGCCGGGCCAGACTGAGGCTAATTTCGACCTCGTCATCGCATCCCAGCCCTACCGTGCGCTGTCCTCGGTCAATTTTCGGGCAAAGCGGATCATTGCGCCCCTGGCGCGGGCCCTGCGGCCGGGGGGGCGGCTGATCGGTATCCACTCCCATGGCCAGGATCCGGGCATGGAAATGATCCAGGCGATCTGGCCCGGAGAAAATCCTTTCTCGGTGAGCCGTCATGAGCTATTGCGCGCCGTGAAGTACGAGCTTGGGTCGTTGGGCCGCGACTTAAATTTTAATGCTTATGCTGATAACCGCTCGATCTTCAGGTATGATATGGAAGCTCTGCCCAACGAGGTTACCGGCAATATCGGAACCTCGACGGCCTTTGCAGCGTGGAATGCGGCGGTGTATGTCGCTCAAATCGAGGACGACCGGTTGACAGAAATGACTCAAAACGGCCGCACTCTGGATGCCGCCAGGGACGTGCTGAGAAAGTACAACGGCCTCTGGTTTCTTGACGAATCCTACGTCATCTCGCGCCGGCGTGATTGACACAATCCAACCGTAAACATCGCAAACGAGCCGCCGTCGAGTGGCGGAACAAGGGGTTACTTGATGCGCGCGTCCTATCTCTTCACCAGCGAGTCCGTGTCCGAGGGCCATCCGGACAAGGTCTGCGACCGGATCTCCGATGAAATCGTCGATCTGTTCTACCGCGAGGGGCCGAAAGCCGGCATCGACCCGTGGCAGATCCGCGCCGCCTGCGAGACGCTCGCGACCACAAACAAGGTCGTGATTGCGGGCGAGACCCGCGGTCCGAAGTCCGTCACCAACGAGCAGATCGAGAGCGTCGTGCGCGGCGCGATCAAGGACATCGGCTACGAGCAGGAAGGCTTCCACTGGAAGACTGCCGACATCGAGATCCTGCTGCATCCGCAGTCGGCCGACATCGCCCAGGGCGTCGATGCGCTGCAGCCGGGCGAGGTCAAGGAAGAGGGCGCCGGCGACCAGGGCATCATGTTCGGTTACGCCACCAACGAGACGCCGGATCTGATGCCGGCACCAATCTTCTACGCTCACAAGATCCTGCGCCTGATCTCCGAAGCCCGTCACTCCGGCAAGGAGAAGGTGCTCGGTCCGGACTCCAAGAGCCAGGTCACCGTCCAGTACGAGAACGGCAAGCCGGTCGGCGTGCGCGAGATCGTGGTCTCACACCAGCATCTGGTTCCGGATCTCAGCTCGAACCAGGTCCGCGAGATCGTCGAGCCGTACGTGCGCGAGGCGCTGCCGAAGGACTGGATCACGCCGAAGACCATCTGGCACATCAACCCGACCGGCAAGTTCTACATCGGCGGTCCCGACGGCGATTCCGGCCTGACCGGCCGCAAGATCATCGTCGACACCTATGGCGGCGCAGCCCCGCACGGCGGCGGCGCGTTCTCCGGCAAGGATCCGACCAAGGTCGACCGTTCGGCGGCTTATGCCGCGCGCTACGTCGCCAAGAACATCGTCGCGGCTGGTCTTGCCGACCGCTGCACGCTGCAGCTCGCCTACGCCATCGGCGTGGCGCGCCCGCTGTCGATCTACATCGACACCCACGGCACCGGTAAGGTGTCGGAGGACCAGCTCGAGAAGGCCGCCGCCAAGGCGATGGACCTCACCCCGCGCGGCATCCGCAGCCATCTCGATCTCAACCGCCCGATCTACGCGCGCACCTCGGCCTACGGCCATTTCGGCCGCACGCCCGACAACGAGGGCGGCTTCTCCTGGGAGAAGACCGATCTCGTCGAGCAGCTGAAGCGCGCGCTCTAGTTCTCTTGCGTCATTCCGGGGCGCCGCGACAGCGGCGAACCCGGAATCTCGAACCTTACGGATTCCGGGCTCGCTCGTTTCACGAGCGTCCCGGAATGACGATCCCAACAAACAGGAACCCCCTATGAACGCGAAGCCCGGCTTCACCGATTACATCGTCAAGGACATTTCGCTCGCCGATTTCGGCCGCAAGGAGCTCTCGCTGGCCGAGACCGAGATGCCCGGCCTGATGGCCACCCGCGAGGAGTTCGGCCCGAAGCAGCCGCTGAAGGGCGCGCGCATCGCGGGCTCGCTGCACATGACGATCCAGACCGGCGTGCTGATCGAGACGCTGGCAGCACTCGGCGCCGACATTCGCTGGGTCTCCTGCAACATCTATTCGACGCAGGATCATGCCGCTGCCGCGATCGCGGCCGCCGGCATTCCCGTCTTCGCCGTCAAGGGCGAGACGCTGACCGAGTACTGGGACTACACCGCAAAACTGTTCGACTGGCATGGCGGCGGTCACCCGAACATGATCCTCGATGACGGCGGCGACGCCACCATGTACGTCCATCTCGGTCTGCGCGCCGAGAACGGCGACACCGCCTTCCTCGACAAGCCCGGCTCCGAGGAAGAGGAAGTCTTCTTCGCGCTTCTCAAGAAGCAGCTCAAGGAAAAGCCGAAGGGCTACTTCGCCGCGATCGCCAAGAGCATCAAGGGCGTGTCCGAAGAGACCACCACGGGCGTGCATCGTCTCTATGACATGCAGAAGGCCGGCACGCTGCTGTGGCCGGCGATCAACGTCAACGACAGCGTCACCAAGTCGAAGTTCGACAACCTCTATGGCTGCCGTGAATCGCTGGTCGACGGCATCCGCCGCGGCACCGACGTGATGCTGTCGGGCAAGGTCGCGATGGTCGCCGGCTTCGGCGACGTCGGCAAGGGCTCCGCCGCTTCGCTGCGCCAGGCCGGCTGCCGCGTCATGGTGTCGGAGGTCGATCCGATCTGCGCGCTGCAGGCCGCGATGGAAGGCTACGAGGTCGTGACCATGGAAGACGCAGCGCCCCGCGCCGACATCTTCGTCACCGCGACCGGCAACAAGGACATCATCACCATCGACCACATGCGCGCGATGAAGGATCGCGCCATCGTCTGCAACATCGGTCACTTCGACAACGAGATCCAGATCGCGTCTCTGCGCAATCTGAAGTGGACCAACATCAAGCCGCAGGTCGACGAGATCGAGTTCCCCGACAAGCACCGCATCATCATGCTGTCGGAGGGGCGCCTCGTGAACCTCGGCAACGCGATGGGCCATCCGTCCTTCGTGATGTCGGCCTCCTTCACCAACCAGACGCTGGCGCAGATCGAGCTGTTCGCCAACAACAACGACGGCAAGTACAAGAAGGAAGTCTACGTGCTGCCCAAGACCCTCGACGAGAAGGTCGCGCGCCTGCACCTCGCCAAGATCGGCGTCAAGCTCACCGAGCTGCGCAAGGACCAGGCCGACTACATCGGCGTCAAGCAGGAAGGTCCGTACAAGTCGGACCACTACCGCTACTGATCTGCTGGTTCGATCGACCATCGACGCAAAGCCCCGGAGCGATCCGGGGCTTTGTTGTTTCGGCGCATGGAATTCAACTCGCTTTGCAGTTGCGGTACGGCCGATTGCCAATTGACGGCCAGCGGCGGCGGGCGGACAATCCTCCTTCGCGGAGGAAACCATGCAACAAGAACATTTCGATGTGCTGATCGTCGGCGCGGGCTTGTCCGGCATCGGCGCGGGCTATCATTTGCAGAGCAAGTGCCCCACCAAAAGCTACGTCATCCTGGAGGGGCGCGACTGCATCGGCGGCACCTGGGATCTGTTCCGCTATCCCGGCATCCGCTCCGACAGCGACATGTTCACGCTCGGCTATTCCTTCAAGCCGTGGACCGATCCGAAGGCGATCGCCGACGGGCCGCAGATCCTCAACTATGTGCGCGAGACCGCAGTCGAGAACGATATCGAGAAGCACATCCGCTTCCGCCATCGCGTCAAGCGCGCGGCGTGGTCGACGCCGGATGCGCGCTGGACCGTCGAGGCCGAGCGCATCACGGGCGAGGGCGCGACCGAGCTGGTGCGCTTCACTTGCAATTTCTTATTTCTGTGCTCGGGCTATTACAAATATGAGGCGGGCTACACGCCGGAGTTTTCAGGCGTTGCGGACTTCGCCGGACGCATCGTGCATCCGCAGAAATGGACCGAGGATATCGACTACGCGGGCAAGCGCGTCGTCGTGATCGGGTCCGGCGCGACCGCGGTGACGCTGGTGCCGGAGCTCGCCAAGGCAGCGGCGCAGGTCACCATGCTGCAGCGTTCGCCGACCTATGTGGTGTCGCGCCCGGCGCAGGACCCCGTCGCCAACAAATTGCGGCGCAATCTGCCGGCGCAGCTGGCCTATCATCTGATCCGCTGGCGCAACGTGATGTGGGGGATGTTCTTCTTCCAGCTCAGCCGGCGCCGGCCCGCGAAGGTGAAGGACCTCATTCTCAAGGGCGTGCAGATGGCGCTCGGGCCCGACTACGACGTCGCGACCCATTTCACGCCACGCTACAATCCCTGGGACCAGCGTCTGTGTCTCGTTCCCGACGGCGATCTCTTCAAGGCGATCCGCGAAAAGCGTGCCGCCGTCGTCACCAACGAGATCGATACGTTTACGCGCAACGGTATTCGTCTCAAGGACGGCAGCGAGCTCGTCGCCGATATCATCGTGACAGCGACGGGGCTGGTGCTGCAGGTCGTCGGCGGTCTCGAGGTCAGCGTCGACGGCCGCACCGTCGATTTCGCCAAGACGCTGACCTACAAGGGCATGATGTATGCCGACGTGCCGAACATGGCCTCGGCCTTCGGCTACACCAACGCGTCCTGGACGCTGAAATGCGATCTCACCTGCGAATATGTCTGCCGGCTCATCAACTACATGGATCGGCACAATTTCCGGCAATGCATGCCGCACAATGACGATCCCGAGATCACCGCGCAGCCCTCGCTGGATTTCACCTCCGGCTACGTGCAGCGCTCGGTGGCGAAAATGCCGAAGCAGGGCTCGAAGCGGCCGTGGCGACTGTACCAGAACTACGCGTTCGACATCGTCTCCTTACGCTTTGGCCGGATCGACGACGGCGTGATGCAATATTCCTGAGCTTGCTGCCTAGGATACCGGCATGGCGCCGCGTTCGCTTGAGACGAATCGCGACTTGCGGTAGTATTTTTGCGCTGCAAGAAGTTGATTTCCGACGACGTCTGAGTTCGGCGTCGTTGCCGTCCTGAGGGAGCGCGGGACATGCACGTCCTTGCCCTGGTCACGCAAAAAGGCGGAAGCGGCAAGAGTACGCTGTCCGTTGGACTGGCGGTGGCGGCAACGCAGCGCTCGGAACGCGTCGCTCTCATTGAGGCGGACGCACAAGGTACGATCTCGAGATGGAAGGAGCGCCGCGAGAATCCCTATCCTCGCGTCGAGCGCGTAACCGATCCTGCCGAGATCGAACCGTTGATCGCGCGCCTGAGGGCCGAAGGCGTCTGGCTTGCCATCATCGACACAGCTGCCACGACCAACAGCCTGGCGATGCGCGTCATCGCCTGCGCCGATCTCTGTCTCATCCCGGCGCGCCCGAGCCCGGCCGATATCGAAGCCGCAATCCCTACACTGATCGCCATTCGCAGGCTCAACCGCCGATTTGCCTTCATCCTCAATCAGACGCCGGCGCGGGGAGGCCGGCTGAGCGAAGCTGCCACATCGCTAAGCTCGCTCGGCGTGCTTGCGCTTCCGTTTGTTGCGCAGCGTAACGATCACCAGGATGCGCTCGGAGCAGGGTTGGGCGTGACTGAGTTCGCACCGGTGGGCAAAGCTTCGGACGAAATTGTCAGTTTGTGGGGTTGGATCGCGGCGCACTTGGCCGAGGAGTCGGATGATTATGGCAAAGGCGCGCTCAAAGCTGCCTGCTGACGTTGCCCGCGCCGGGCGTCGCTCGCTGCTGGAACTGGCGGCGGAAGTGAGCCGGGCGGTCGACGAGGGCTTGGCCATGCCGCCGGGCTCGGTCGCCGTCTTCCCCCAAGATGCGCCGCAGATCGTGCAAGAAGCGCCTGCTCCGATGAATGTTCCGGTGCAAGAAGCGACCAGCGTCATCGTTGCACGACCTGAACCTCCGAGCAGTACCACCACTGATCTCATCGTGGACATGGCCAAGGAGTATCAAGCCCGCGCCTTGGACGGCTTGAGCGCTACGCTCAACTACGCCAATGACCTCGCCAAGTCGCGGCTGGCCGGTGTGACATCAGAGGCCAATGGAACCGTCGTCGCGGAAAGCGACCTCATCGACGCAATTGGGACGGCAGCCGAGTGTCGCACCGTCGTGCTCGAACTGATGAAAGTCAATGCGGGCGCGACCTTGGAGTATGCGCGAGAGTTAGGCCGTGCAAAAACGCTGGCGGAGTTGGTTGAGCTGTCGGGCACGCATGCGCGAAAACAATGTGAGCTGGTCCTGAAGCAAACCGAGTTACTGCGGTCGCTTGCTCAAAGCATGACAAAGCCCGGTGCCAGGTAATGCCGCTCGCCTGCCATCATCGTGCTCAGGATCTGCGCGGGACGATCAGGGCGAGGCCGAGATCGATCGCCAGTGCCAGCACCACCGCGCCGCCACCGAGTCCGAACAGGACCAGATAGTCTCCGCCGGTCTGCGCGTAGATCCAGGAGAAGCCGTAGGCCGCGGCCGCCTGGAACAGCGCGAAGCTGGTGGTGGCATGGCTCCAGGTCGCGCGCTGCTGCTCGGTCGAATGAGGCACGAGCTCGTGGATGCGTCCGAGCACCAGCGGCACGATGCCTGGTGTGAAGCCGCCGACCACGACGCTCGACACGATCAGCGACAGTGGCGCGGTGCTGACGGTCGGGAGCAGCACGGCCGCCGCCTCGATCAGGAACGCCGCGCGCAGGGCGGGACCAAAACCGGAGCGGTCGCCGAGATGGCCGGTGACGAGCGGGCCGACGATGGCGCCGAGACCGTACAGCACCCAGTAGCGCGATCCCGCGGCAATGCCCTGGCCGAGGCCGCGCGCCACGAAATCCACGATGAAGACCATGTGGGGCACCAGCGCCACGGCGTTGAGACCGTACTGAACGAGCAGCGCCCGGGCGGCGAACGAGGTGCGCAGCGGCTTCGCCTGGTGCGAAGGCGCGGCATCACCTTTGGTTTCCGCAGGCCAGTTCCACCAGCTCGCGAGCGTCAGCACGGCCGCGAGCACACCGAGACCATACCAGCTCTGCTGCAAACCCTGTTGCAACAGCAGCGGCACCAGCGTGCCCGATGCCGCGACGCCGAGCCCGACGCCGGCGAAGATCACGCCGCCGACGATGCCGCGTCTTGCGGCCGAGGTGTGCGGCAGAATGACGGACGCCGCCAGCACCATGATGACGCCGCCGGTGAGGCCCGACAGGAAGCGCCAGCCGAAGAACCAGGTGAACGACACCGGGGCTGAGCTCGCAAAGAAGCAGAGGGTGGCGAGCAGCATCATCGCCCGCAGCGCACGGACCGCGCCGATTCTGCTGGCGATGGCGCGTGCCGCGAGCGCGCCGGCGAGATAGCCGGCGAGGTTCGCAGCACCGAGATAGACGACATCGGATGCGCTGAACCACTTTGCTGCGATCAAGGCCGGGATCAGCGGCGTGTAGGAAAAGCGGGCGAGGCCGAGCCCGACCAGCGATGCGGACAAACCCGCCACGGCGTATCGCCAGGTTTGCTGTGAGGATGTTTGTTGTGACGCCGATCCCGGCCGCTGCTGCGGCCGGGTCTCGACGTGTCGCTTCGAATCTGTGTTGGTCATGTCATCCTCCTGCGCGCGATGGCGCGCGGGTCATCCTGTCTGGGCGGCGCTGCGGCGCCGGAATTCCTGCACGGGCAGGCCGCCCCAGCCCCAATTGTCGGTGTCGACTTCCTCGATCACGACGAAAGTGGACTCGAGCGGCTTGCCGAGCACGTCCAGCAGGAGCTGGCTCGAACCCTTGATCAGCGCCGCCTTCTCCTCCGCCGTGAGCGACGCCGCGCCCGGCGTCGTTCCCTCGCGGGTCACTTGAATGGTGACGATGGGCATTGTCTGTCTCCTCGGCTCAGTGGCCGGCGCTCTGGCCGCCGTCGACATGCAGGATCTCGCCGGTGACGAAGGAGGCACGTTCGAGATAGAGCACGGCATCGACGATGTCGGACATCTCGCCCATGTGGCCCAGGGGATGCATCGCGCCGTACTGCGCATGCGTCGCGATGGCGTGCATCGGCGACTTGATGATGCCGGGCGACACAGCATTTACGCGGATGCCGCGCCTGGCGTATTCGATCGCGAGCGATTTGGTCGCGGCGTTCAGCCCGCCCTTGCTCAGCGAGGCCAGTACCGAGGGCACGTTCGAATTGGCGTGGTCGACCAGCGTGGTCGTGATCTGGACCACGTGGCCGGATCCCTGCTTCTCCATCTCGGCAATGGCGAGCTGCGTGATGTTGAAGAAGCCCGCGACGTTGGTGCCCATCACCGCCGCATAATCTTCGGCCGTGTACTGCGTGAAGGGCTTGGCGACGAAGATGCCGGCGTTGTTGACCAGCGTGTCGACGCGGCCGAAGCGGGCGATCGCCTGCGACACCACGCGCTCGGCGGTGGACCGGTCGGCGATGTCGCCCGCGACGGCGAGGACGTCATCGTCGCCCGACGGCTTGATGGAGCGTGCCGTTGCGACGACGCGATAGTTGCGATCGCGAAAACCCTGCACCAGGGCGGCGCCGATACCCTGTGATGCACCGGTGATGATGGCGACTTTCTGCTCGATACCCATGACGGACTCCCGTTGTTGGCTTGAAGACCTGCGCCAGCAGCCGCTGGCTTGCCCGCTGAGGTACGCTGCGGCGGCTTGCTTGCGAATATCCGCTGCCCGGCAGACACTCTTTCGCGGCGCGAACGAATGCCGGATTGTCGTCCGGTGGCGGTTGTCGCGACCGCAGCGAACGCCTAGCCTGCAGCTGAAATCTCGGGGGACGGCGGGACGCGCATGGATCGTCTGGATGCGATGAATGTGTTCGTGCTTGCGGTGGACGAGGGCAGCCTCGCCGCCGCAGGCCGCAAGCTCGGCCGCTCACCCGCGGCAGTGAGCCGCGCCATCGCGTTTCTGGAAGAGCGCGTCGGCGCCGAGCTGCTGCACCGGACGACACGCTCGATCAAGCTGAGCGAGGAGGGCGAGCGCTATGTCGCGATCTGCCGCCGCGTGCTCACCGAGCTGGAGGAAGCCGAGGACATCGCGGCCGGACCGCGCACGGCACCGCGCGGCCTGCTCACGATCACCGCTCCGGTGGTCTCGGGCGAGATGGTGCTGCGGCCGATCCTCGACGCATTCCTCGATGCCTATCCGACCGTATCGGCAAAACTGCTGCTGTTCGACCGTGCGGTCAATCTGATCGAGGAGGGCGTCGACGTCGCGCTTCGCATCGGCCCGCTGGCGGATTCGGCGATGGTGGCGATGCGGGTCGGCGGCATCAGCCGTGTCGTGGTGGCCGCCCCCCGCTACCTGAAGCAGCATCCGCGCATCACCGAGCCGGGCGATCTCGCAAAACACCAGATCGTCGCGATGGCGCATCTGCCCAATTCCTGGACCTTTGCGCCGCAGGCGGGCTCGTCGGCGCCGCGAACCGTGCAGTTCACCCCGCGGCTCGTCGTCAACAGCACCTATGCGGCGGTGGCCTCCGCTGTGGCCGGGCGCGGCGTGGCGCGGATGTATTCGTACCAGGTGGCCGAGCAGGTCGGGCGCGGCGAGCTCGAGATCGTGCTGGCAGACGATGAGGATCCGGAGATGCCCGCGCACCTGATCTGCCCGCAGGGCCGGCTCTCGGTGCCCAAGGTGCGGGCCTTCACCGACTTCGCCGTGCCCCGGTTGAAGAAGCAGTTTGCGCTGCTGAAGAACAGCATCAAGGCGCGCTGAGCCGCTTCCCGCCGGCCGCAATGCGTTGTTTTGCGTATACGGTGGGCCGGGCTGAATCGGCGATGGTTCCCAAACGGTTAACGCCGATTTAACGGATGAGTCCTAGCCTGTCTCGGCCGGGGTTACTCGCAAGGCCGAGGTGAGCCCAATGGAAGCCCAGAAGATCGCGGTCGACGCCGTCGTCGCGCTGACCGATTGCGATCGCGACGCCGTGATCGCGTTCATCCGCCGGCTCTACCTCGCCGGCGTCACCGATCCCAAGCGGCTGACCTTCAAGGGTCTCCAGGCGCTGTCGCGGGCCTGATTCGGTTCGTTTCGGCCGGTTCAGCCCCAAATTCCATTCCCTTGCTCTCTCCGGTGTGATTGCAACCCACCGGTGAATATCTTGCTGCTCGCGCTGGGTCGGAGTAGATGACGTCCCCGGCTGGGTCACCTGGGAACTTGGGGAAATGCTGAAACAGCTTTTTGCGCCGCAACTGGTCATTTTATATGTGCTTGCGGCCTCGACGATCTACGTTCACTTCCGCGGCAAGCAGCGGCTGCGCTTCGCGCGCCAGCTTGGCGATCATTCGACCTACCTCGCGCCGTACAACGTCCTGATGTACGCCGGCTCGGCCGTGCCGAACAAGCCGGTGATCTCGGTCGATCAGTTTCCGGAGCTCAAGCCCCTCAGCGAGAACTGGGAGACGATCCGCGACGAGGCCGTGCGCCTGTTCGACGAAGGTTTTATCCGCGCGGCGGCGAAGAACAACGACTGGGGCTTCTACTCGTTCTTCAAGAGCGGCTGGAAACGCTTTTACCTGAAATGGTATGACGACTTCCTGCCGTCGGCGAACACGCTGTGCCCGAAGACGGTTGAGCTGCTCAAGTCGATCCCGAGCGTGCATGGTGCCATGTTCGCGATGCTGCCGCCGGGCGGCAAGTTGGGGGCGCACCGCGATCCCTTCGCGGGCTCGCTGCGCTACCATCTCGGCCTCGTCACGCCGAACTCGAACAAGTGCCGCATCCTCGTCGACGGCGTCGAGTGCGTCTGGCGCGACGGCGAGGCCTTCATGTTCGACGAGACCTTCATCCACAGCGCCGAGAACCAGACCGACGTCAACCGCATCATCCTGTTCTGCGACGTCGAGCGCCCGATGAAGTTCGGCTTCATGACCGCGATCAATCGCTGGGTCAGCCATCACATCGTCAAGGCGTCGGCGACCCAGAACGTCGAGGGCGAGAATGTCGGCGTGCTCAACAAGGTATTCGGCAAGCTCTACGAGATCCACCTCGCCAGCCGCAAGGTCAAGGAGTGGAACCGCAACGTCTACTACACGCTGAAATATTCGCTGACGGCGCTGATCCTTGGCCTCATCGTGCTGTCGGCGCTGCGGTAGGCCGAGGTGCGAAGTACGTAGCCCGGATGAAGCGAAGCGAAATCCGGGGCCTTTGTCGCGGCGAGAGAGTCCCGGATTGCGCTTCGCTTCATCCGGGCTACGGTGCCTGAATCACAAAGCCCGGAGCACGCTCAGGGGCTTTTTTCTTTGTGGTCTCGGCCGCCTACGTTGTACGTAGGCGGAATGCTCTCGGTGTTATTTGCGGTCATTTCGCTGTTGTACGCAACGGTGGGCCAAGCTGGCGGTACGGCGTTTCTCGCCTTGATGGCGTTCGCCTCGTTTTCACCGGTTGAGATGCGTCCCACGGCCCTCCTGCTGAATATCGTTGCTGCCACGTACTCCACCTGGCTTTTCAATCGCGGTCGTTTGGTCGACTGGACCAAACTCCGTCCGTTGCTAGCCGCGTCGCTGCCGGCCGCTCTTGTCGGCGGGTTCATCGTGCTTGATGCGCATCTGTACAAGGCTTTTACTGGAGTCGTGCTTTTGCTCGCGGCGGCAATCCTTGCTGTCGGTCACGTACGTCAGGGAGCACAAGATCGATCGATGCCGTTGCGCGGCGCCTTCGCTGTCGGTGCGACGGTTGGTCTCGTGTCTGGGCTTACCGGTGTTGGTGGCGGGATCTTCCTGGCACCGATCTTGATTACGCTGCGCTGGGCTTCGCCGAAACAGACGGCAGCTCTCTCAGCGCCCTTCATTTTGGCAAATTCGGTTCTGGGGTTTCTCGGCGCAGCATATGCCGGTCAAACCCCCTCCGAGCAGACGTGGCTCTATGCGTTGGCGGCGCTTGTAGGTGCGATGCTCGGGACATTGATAGGTTTGCGCTGGTTGTCGGAAAGGATGACACGTTGCGCTCTGGCAGCGATCCTGGGCATGGCTGGCCTTCAGCTTTTGCTCCTACCCTATTTGCGAACGTAAACTGGTATCGGCACGACGTCGATTGTTTGGCTACGTGCGACGTCAGAAGCGATCGGCTTGCCTCCACTACCGGCAACATGGCGGACATCAGACGCACTGTGATGTAAGGGTAGAGACCTTGTGGCCAATATGGAGCAGGCAATGGCGCCTTTGCCGACCGCGAACACCGAGATCACGCAGTTCTTCCGCCAGTGGCTTGACACCTTCGCGGGTTATGTCCGCGAGGTCGACTACGCCTCGGCAAGGCCGCTCTTCCATCCCGACGTGCTCGCCTTCGGCACGCACAACGATGTCATCCCCGGCCTCGATCAATGGGTCAAGACGCAATGGGACAACGTCTGGCCGAAGACGGCCGACTTCCATTTCGTCTTCGATCAGGCCTCTGTTCTGGCGTCACCCGATGGGGCGATGGCGACCGTGATCGCGCCGTGGACCAGCACGGGCTATCATCCCGATGGCAGCGCGTTTGCGCGACCGGGCCGGGCGACGATGGTGTTTTCAAAGGATAACGATGGCTGGCTGTGCGTGCATTCGCACATGTCGCTCAATCGCGGTGTGCCGCAGGCAAGCCACGCCAATCGGCCGGTGAAGGCCTGGTAGAACGCGATCACATGTTCGAAATGCAAAAGGCCCCGGACACGTCCGGGGCCTTTCGATTTTCAATCGTTGCGCCGCCTATTCCGGCTGGCCGATGCTGACCTTCAGCGTGCCGACGCCGTCAACGCCGCATTCGAGCTTGTCGCCGGGCTGCAGCTGCGACACGCCGGCCGGCGTACCGGTCATGATGATGTCGCCGGCGGCGAGCTTCACCTGCTGGGACAGCTGCCAGATCGTCTCCGGCACGTTCCAGATCATCTGCTCGAGGTCGCCCGTCTGGGCTTCCTTGCCGTTGACCGTGAGCCAGATCCTGCCCTTGGTGGGATGGCCGATCTTCGAGGCCGGCTGCAATGCCGAGGCAGGCGCCGAGCCGTCGAACGACTTGCCGATCTCCCACGGGCGCTCCTTCTTGCGCGAGGCGATCTGGAGGTCGCGGCGGGTAAGGTCGATGCCGACGGCATAGCCGTAGACGTGGTCGAGCGCCTTCTCGGCGGGAATGTTGAGGCCGCCGCTCTTGAGCGCGACGATCAGCTCGACCTCGTGATGCAGGTCCTTGGTCAGCGGCGGATAGGGAATGGTGGCGCCATCGGGCACCAGCATGTCGGCATGCTTGGCGAAGAAGAACGGCGGGGCGCGCTCGTCATTGCCCATCTCGCGGATGTGCTCGAGATAGTTGCGGCCGACGCACCAGATGCGGCGCACCGGAAAACGGCCGCTCTCCCCGACGACGGGAAGCGAAGCCTGGGGCGGAAGCGGGATGACGTAGGAGGCGGCGTTCATGGAGCGGTCTCGCTGCTCTTGGTGGGATGGTAAGGAACTCTATGCGGTTGCGCCGATCGGCGCCAGAGCGCCGGCGTCGCGATGTTGCAGGCGGAAGAACGAAGCGTAGCGCCCGCCGCGGCGCAGCAGCTCGTCGTGGCGGCCCTGCTCGACGATCTCGCCGCCCTCGACCACCAGGATGGCGTCGGCGTGCATGATGGTGTGCAGTCGGTGCGCGATCACGATGGTGGTGCGGTTCTGGCAGAGATGCTCGATCGCCTCCTGCACCTGCCGCTCGGATTCGGAATCGAGCGCGGCGGTGGCTTCATCGAGCAGGATGATCGGTGCGTTCTTGAGCAGCGCGCGCGCCACCGCGATGCGCTGGCGCTGGCCGCCGGAGAGCTGCGTGCCGTGCTCGCCGACCGGCGTGTCGTAGCCGAGCGGGAAGCCCATGATGAAATCATGCGCGCAGGCCGCCTTCGCCGCCTCGATGATCTCGCCCTCGCTCGCGCCCGGCTTGCCGAAGGCGATGTTACTGCGGATGGTGTCGCGGAACAGATAGACGTCCTGGCCGACATAGGCGGTCTGGGCGCGCAGCGATTTGCGCGAGACCGAAGAGATCGGCTGGCCGTCGATCACGATGTCGCCTTGCGTCACCTCGTAGAAGCGCAAGAGCAGCGCCAGCACGGTCGACTTGCCGCCGCCGGAGGGACCGACCAGCGCGGTGACCTTGCCGGGCTCGGCCGTGAAGCTCATGCGGTTGAGGATGGTCTCATTGGCGCGATAGGAGAAGCTGACGTCGCGCAGCTCGATCCGTGCGTCGGTGAGCTTCAAGGCGGGCTTGTCGTCGTCGGACTGCTCACTCGCCGGGCTGTCGACGACCTCGAGCAGCATGCGCGCGCCGACGAGCTGGCTGTTGAGGTCGATGTTGAGCCGCGCCAGCCGCTTGGCCGGCTCGGTCGCCATCAGGAACGCGGTCATGAAGGTGAAGAACGCGCCTGGCGTGGCGTTGAGCGCGACCACGGCATAGCCGCCGTACATCAGGCAGCCGGCAACCGCGAAACCGCCGAGCATCTCCATCAGCGGGTTGGAGCGGTTGGCGACGCGGGCCATCTTGTTGGCGTTGCGCTCGACGATCGCGATGTTCTCGTCGATGCGCTTCTGCATGGTGTCTTCGAGCGTGAACGCCTTGACGGTGCGGATGCCCTGCAGCGATTCCTGCATCGTCTCCATGATGTCGGCGGTGCCGGTGAACTGGGTGAAGGCGAGGCCCTTGATGCGCTTGACCAGCTTGCGCAGCACCAGCATCGCCGGCGGCACCGCGACGAGGCCGATGAACGACATCAGCGGATCCTGCCACACCATCACGCCGATCATGGCGAGCAGCATCAAGAGGTCGCGCCCGATGGCGTTGACCAGCATGTTGAGCACGTCGGTAATGGATTTTGCGCCGGCCGTCAGCCGCGCCAGGAACTCGGAGGAGTGCCGCTCGGAAAAGAAGCCGACGCTCTCGCGCATCAGTTTCGCGAACAGCTGGCGCTGATTGGTGGCGAGGATCGCGTTGCTGATCTTGGTCAGGATCACCATGTGGCCGTAGGTCGCCACGCCCTTGATGAAGAGCAGGACCACCGTGATCCCCGAGAACATCGCGATGCCCGGGATGTTCTTGTCGACATAGGCCTGGTTGATGACCTGGCCGAGCACATAGGTCGCGCCCGCGGTCGATCCGGCGGCAAGCGCCATCAGCGCGAAGGCGACGAGGTAGCGCCGCCAGTAGACGATGCCCTGTTCGGTGACCAGGCGGCGAATCAGGACCGCTGCCGCATAGGGATCGTCGGTGATTTTCTTTGGAAACTGGGCCATCCGTAGTCCATTGACAGCGCAGGACAAAGCCTGCCCGCGCGTCAGGGATCGATGGGCCTCTGTGCCCGCTCAAGCGGGGTTTTTCAAGCCCAATTCAGGGCTTGCATCGGGACGGAATCTAGGCCGAGACGGCCTGGCGGAGCTCGCCATGGCGGTCGCGGAACAGCTTGTCCTCCCAGGCCAGCGCATGGGCTGCGATGGTCTCGAGGTCGTCATATTGCGGCTTCCAGTCGAGCAGGCCGCGGATGCGGCTGGTGTCGGCGACCATGGTCATGATGTCGCCGGGCCGGCGCGGGGCGTACTGGACGGCGAAGCTGCGGCCGGACACCCGGCGCACAGCGTCGATGGTCTCCAGCACCGAATAGCCGCGGCCATAGCCGCAATTCAGCGTGGTCGAGGCGCCGCCGTTGCGCAGGTAAGCGAGTGCCGAGCGATGGGCCTGCGACAGGTCCGTGACGTGGATGAAGTCGCGGATGCAGCTGCCGTCGGGGGTCGGATAGTCGGTGCCGAACACGTCGATCTTGGCGCGCTGGCCGGTCGCGGCCTCGACCGCGATCTTGAGCAGATGCGTGGCGCCGACGGTGGCAAGCCCGATGCGCGCCTGCGGATCGGCGCCGGCGACGTTGAAATAGCGCAGGGTGACGTACTGCATGCCGTAGGCGGCGGCGACGTCGTGCAGCATGATCTCGGTCATCAGCTTCGAGGAGCCGTAAGGCGACAGCGGCCGCGTCGGCGCGTGCTCGGGCACCGGCACCTGGTCCGGATTGCCGTAGACCGCCGCGGTCGAGGAGAAGATGAAGCGGCCAATGCCGCGCTTGACGGCGACGTTGAGCAGATTGCGCGCGGTCGTGAAGTTGTTGCGGTAGTAGCCGAGCGGATCGCGCATCGAATCCGGCACGACGACGGAGCCGGCGAAATGGATGATGCTCTCGATGTTGTGCTGGGCGATCACGCCTTCGAGCAGGTTCTCGTCGCCGGCGTCGCCAATGAACAGCGGCACGCCTTCCGGCAAATACGCGGAGAAGCCGGTGGAGAGATCGTCGATCACGACGACGTCCTCGCCAGCCTCCGCCAGCGCCAGGACCGTATGACTTCCGATATAACCGGCGCCGCCGGTGACTAGCACAGTCATGGTCTCACCCGTCCTCGATCAACGCGCAAAGCTAGCGCTTGCGTGGTGAAGAGGGGGTATCGGCGGTCCTGAACTGGTCACTATGCTTAATGTTGCGTATAGGGACCTTTCGAAACGGAGCATGACGTGGCGAATTCCCAGGGCGATCTGCAAGTGATCGTGCCAAATCTGCACAGGCGCTATTCCGGGGTCACCGCGACCAACCGGATGGTGGCGCCGCGGCTGGCGAAACTGTATCGCGCCGCCTGGTTCGGCTCGGATGCGCCGGAGGGGATCGCGCGGCTGAGCGGCGCTGATTTCCTGCATTTGTGGCGCCGCAAGGCGCCGCTGATCTGGCACGCGCGCCGCAACAACGAGATGATCGCGGGCGTCGTGCTGCGCGCGCTCGGCTGGCCGCTCAAACTCGTGTTCACCTCGGCGGCGCAGCGGCATCACTCATGGATCACGCGCTGGCTGATCCGGCGCATGGACGCGATCATCGCGACATCAGACATCTCGGCCTCGTTCCTGAAGGTGCAGGCGACGGTGATCCCGCACGGCGTCGACACCGACGTCTACGCGCCGCCGATCGATCGCGCTGCTGCCTTCGCGGAAGCCGCGCTGCCGGGCCGCTACGCCATCGGCTGCTTCGGCCGTGTGCGCGCGCAGAAGGGCACAGATGTGTTCGTCGATGCGATGTGCCGCTTGCTGCCGCGCTATCCCGACTTCACCGCCGTGATCGTCGGCCAGGTCACGCCCGAGCAGGCGCCGTTTGCGAGCGACCTGAAGAAGCGCATCGAAGCGGCCAACCTGCAATCGCGCATCGTCATCACCGGCGAGTTGCCGATCGAAGCGGTGCAGCGCTGGTATCAGCGCTTGACGATCTACGCCTTCACATCACGCAACGAAGGTTTTGGTTTGACGCTGATCGAGGCGATGGCGGCAGGCAGTGCGCTGGTCGCCGCGCGTGCCGGCGCGGCCGAGCTCGTGGTCGAGGATGGCGTCACCGGCGTGCTGATCCCGACGGGAGATGCCGACGCGCTCGCGGCAGCGCTCGAGCCGCTGATGCGCGACGTGGCCGCTGCCACGGTAATGGGCGAGCGCGGGCGGGCACGGGTGCTCGAACGATTCAGCCTCGATGCGGAAGCCGCGCGGATCGGCGAGGTCTATCGGCCGCTGCTCTGAGCCGCCACTTTTGCCATCGCAAACAAAAAAGTCGAAAAACAACCCCATGCACAGTAGCCGGGGATAATGGAATCAACGGTTTGGCGGGTGGTCTAATCGTCTGCTGATTTTGCGAAACCGATTTGACCCGTCGGGCAAAACACCTGTAGACTGGTATCATCCCAAAACGTCCCAGGCGTCCTGCCCTTCGCTGAGGCGAGCCCGCAATCCGTGCGCTCCGGCGCATGGACCACGTACCATTGAGCAAGCCGACGTCTCGCCGCGCAGCTTCTTATTGACGTTCTGACGCAGGAAAGTGACCTCGATCTCGTCGCCGTTCACGCGGTCGAGCTGGCATCTGCGATAGGCAAGTCCGGTTGAGGAGAGCACGAGGAAGAACTCCGTCAGCGCCAGGCCTTCGATGGAGCTCTCGACGCGCAGCGTGGCGGAATTCTCGGACACGTCCTTGACAAGGCCCGGGCGCCGCCAGGTGCCGTCGATCGCCATCATCTGCGCCGGCAGCGGCCGCTCGAACACGACACGCTGGCCCTCGCGTTCCTTCTCCCTGGGCATGCCTAGCGTTTCGCCTGCGGTTGCGAATGCTTTGCCGTCCCTTTTACCGCGACGTGCGAGGCCGGGCGAAGGCTACGCTCATAGGTGTTGGCAAGATCGAGCAGACGCTTTTTGGTGAACGGATCCGCCTTCGTCGCGAGCTCCCGGATGTGCTCAGCACGACCCCTGATGAAGTCCTCGTCCATGGCTGTGTCCCCCGGAGAGGCGAGAGGATGCCAAGGTTTCCCGAGGGTGTAAGCAACTTATGTTAGGTCGAAGAAGGTTCCGCGGCGTAGCCCGCTAGAGTAAGAAGTCTATTCCCGCCTTGGGAACTTTTGGGTTGATCCCATTTTGGGAACATGCTATGTCGACGAATGTAATAGCAAGAAAGGCACTCAAAGCCTTTTGGCAGCGATACCCCAAAGCGGAGACTCCCTTAGGTACCTGGTATGAGATCGTTTCCAAAGGGGACTGGAGCGGCCCAGCCGATTTGAAGAAGGCGTTTGGAAACAACGTGGACTTTGTTGGAGACAACAGAGCCATCTTCGACATTGGCGGCAACAAGTATCGCCTTGTGGTCCATTTCTCCTACAAGTTCAAAACAGCCCTCATCAAGTTTGTCGGCACGCACGAAGAGTATGACGGAATAGACGCGGAGACCGTGTGATGATGGACGTAAAGCCGCTCCACAACGAACAGGATTACGATTGGGCCATTCGTGAAGTGTCCCGCTATTTCGACGTCGAACCGACGCCCGGTACGCCCGATGGTGATCGCTTCGAGGTATTGTCGTCGCTCATCAAGGAATACGAAGACAATCACTTCGCGACCACTCACGGCGATCCGATCGACGTCCTCCATTTCGCAATCGAGTCAATGGGGCGATCACAGGCAGAACTGGCGGCGTTGATTGGACGCAATCGCGCGTCCGAGATTTTGAATCGCGTCCGCCCACTGACACTGGACATGATCCGGACCATCAGCAAGGAATGGAATATTCCGATTGGTGCTCTGACAGCTCAATATGAACTGGGGCGTGCGTCCGCGTAGTCCCGTTGGCGAATTCTGACGCTGACGTCCCCAAGATACGAGCCGTCCTCGCATATGTCGGCTAGACCGGCGCTCCCGCCTCCCTCAGCACCCGCTGCGTAATCCCCACCACCTCGCTGGCCGCAATGTCCCGCATGCAGCGGTGGTCGTTCATCTTGCAGATCGTGCTCTGGCACGGCTGGCACGACAGCACGCTCTTGTCCTGGACCACGGTCGCGGCGAGGCCGTTGAGGGGGGCCCAAAGATAGGGGCTGGTCGGGCCGAAGATGCCCATGGTGGGGGTGCCGAGCGCGGCGGCGATGTGCATCAGACCGGAATCGTTGGAGATCGCGACGCCCGCCGCGGCCATGGCCAGCACGCCGTTGCGCAGATCGTTGCCGGTGAGGTCGCGTACCTTCGGGCCGCCGGCGGCGACGATCTCCTGGGCGAGGCCCTTTTCGGCGGGGCCGCCGACCACCCAAACCTCGAGCCCGCGCTCGACCAGCAGGCGGGCGGCCTCGGGATAGTAGGTCCAACGCTTGGAGACGCCGACCGAGCCGGGGGCGAGCGCAACCGCTGCGCCGGCGCTGAGGCCGTTGGCCTGCCGCCAGCGCGCGATTTCCTCGCTGGGAACGCGCAATTGCGGCACCGGCCATTCCGGCGGCAGGGGGGCGCCGTCGGGCTGGGCCAGCGCAGCGTTCTTGTCGATGAAGCGGGGCAGCTTCTTCTCGCCCCAGCGCCAGCGGTTGAGCAACCCGAACCGGAACTCGCCGACGAAGCCGACCCGTTCCGGGATACCGGCCAGCGCCGGCGCGATGGCCGCTTTCCAGGTCCGGGGCAGCACCAGGGCGGTGCCGTAGTTCCGTTTCCGAAGGAGTTTGGCCAAGC
The DNA here is from genome assembly GCF_025200885.1 of Bradyrhizobium huanghuaihaiense. Lineage (NCBI taxonomy): Bacteria > Pseudomonadati > Pseudomonadota > Alphaproteobacteria > Hyphomicrobiales > Nitrobacteraceae > Bradyrhizobium > Bradyrhizobium huanghuaihaiense. Next base: position 3,302,411 of record NZ_CP104172.1, read on the forward strand.
CGAACTGCCGGCCTACGGCCAGCCGGCTGCGCGGCAGGTCCCAGACGATCCCCTCCCGCACGCCGGGCATGTAATCGACCAGCGGGGCGCACAGGGATGTGGTCAGGAGATCGACCGGCCGGTTCGGCCAGCGCTCCTTCAGGACCCGCACCACGGTGTGATTCCGGACGAAATCGCCGATCCACATGTAGGGAATGATCAGAATCGGGCGGGTGTCGTCCCGATCTGTATCTTCACTAAGTTGCGAATCTTGGTTCATTCGTTAATAGGGCCGAAGGCGAGCTGATGTGGCGGTTCGGTTAGCCGCTCCGGGCCGGGACGTAAAGCAGGCAGTGCGCGAGTCCAAAGCGGCTGCCCAAAATGCTTACACTTTGGCGGATGATGCGCTACGGCAGGATCGGACCTTAAGAAAATCGGGCAGGTAGGTGGAATGTTGCTGGTGACCGGCGGGGCCGGTTTTATCGGATCGAATGTCGTGGCTGCGCTGAATGACGCCGGCCGCAGCGACGTCGTTGTATGCGACCTGCTCGGCAATGACGGCAAGTGGCGGAACCTGGCCAAGCGCCAGCTTGTGGATATCGTCCCGCCGGCCGAGCTGCTCGACTGGCTGAAGGGCCGCAAGCTCGATGCCGTGATCCATCTCGGGGCAATCTCCGCGACCACCGCGACCGACGGCGACCACGTGTTCGAGACCAATTTCCGGATGTCGATGCGCCTGCTGGACTGGTGCACGGCGGGCGCCGTGCCGTTCATCTACGCCTCCTCGGCAGCGACCTATGGCGACGGCGAGGCCGGCTTTGGCGACGACGCCTCGCTGCCGGCCCTGAAAAAACTGCGGCCGATGAATCTCTACGGCTGGAGCAAGCACATGTTCGACCTCGCGGTCGCCGGGCGCGTGGCGAACGGCGATCCGCTCCCGCCGCAATGCGTGGGCTTGAAATTCTTCAACGTGTTCGGCCCGAACGAGTACCACAAGGGCTCGATGATGAGCGTGCTGGCGCGCCGCTTCGACGACGTCAAGGCGGGCCGCGTCGTGCAGCTGTTCAAGTCGCATCGCGAGGGCATCGCCGACGGCGATCAGCGCCGCGATTTCATCTATGTCGACGACGTCGTGCGCGTCATCATGTGGCTGCTGGCCACGCCCTCCGTCTCCGGGCTCTTCAATGTCGGAACCGGCAAGGCGCGCAGCTTCAAGGATCTGATGCTGGCCGCCTATGCCGCGCTCGGTACCAGGCCCAACATCGAATACATCGACATGCCCGAGAACATCCGCGGCGCTTATCAGTACTTCACCCAGAGCGAGGTCGATCGCCTCTGCCGCGCCGGCTATAACGGCGGCTTCACGACACTCGAGGACGCGGTGAAAGCCTATGTCGGGGACTATCTCGACCGGCCCGACCGTTTCCGCTGAGGCTTTTTGATCATGGCGACGCCCATTCTCGATTTCGACGCGCTTGCGCAAACGATCTCAGCCCGCACGGTGCTCTGCATCGGTGACATCATGCTGGACGAGTTCGTCTATGGTGAGGTGTCGCGGATCTCGCCGGAAGCGCCGACGCCGGTCATCGCCGCCCAGCGCAACGAGATCCATATCGGCGGCGCCGGCAATGTCGCACGCAATATCGCTTCGCTCGGCGCGCGCTGCATTTTCGTCGGCCTCGTTGGCGATGACGATGCGGGCAAGCGGCTCGCATCGGCGCTGGCCGAACATGCCGGCATCGAGAGCGTGCTGGTGTGCGATCCGTCGCGACCGACCACGCGAAAAGTCCGCTTCGTCTCCGAGCATTTTTCCACCCACATGCTGCGCGCGGACTGGGAGCAGGCGGTCGCGGCCTCCGACGCGGTCGAGACCGAGCTGATCGAGGCGATCCTGCCGCAGATCGCGCGCGCCGACATCGTGCTGCTGTCCGACTACGCCAAGGGCGTACTGACCGCGCGCGTGATCCGCCACACCATCGATGCCGCGCGAAAGCTCGGCAAGTCCGTGATCGTCGATCCCAAGAGCCTGAACTGGGCGATCTATCGCGGCGCGACGCTGCTCACGCCCAATCGCAAGGAGTTTGCGGAAGCCACCCGCAGCCGCGCCGACACCCCGCAAAGCATCGTCGATGCCAGCGAGGACGTGATGCGGCTCGCCGATTGCGAGGCGATCCTGGTCACGCAGGGCGAGCATGGCATGACGCTGGTGCCGCGTGGCGGCGGGTTCGTCCACGTTCCTGCCGTTCCAGTGAAGGTGCGCGACGTCTCCGGCGCGGGTGACACCGTCGCCGCCGCGCTTGCGGTCTCGCTCGCGGCGGGCGCGGACTGGGACACGGCGCTGCGCGTGGCCAACGCCGCCGCCGCCGTCGCCGTCGGCAAGCAGGGCACTGCCAGCGCCAGCGCGGCCGAGCTGCGGCGCAAGATATTGCCGCACGCTTATCTCGCGGCCGAGGAGAAGATCGTGCTCGAGCCTGATACGCTCGACGCGCAGCTCGCCGAATGGCGCCGGCAGGACCTCCGCGTCGGCTTCACCAACGGCTGTTTCGACATCCTGCATCCCGGTCACGTCAAGGTGCTGACCGCGGCGCGTGCCGCCTGCGACCGCCTGATCGTCGGCCTCAACAGCGACGCCTCGGTGCGACGGCTGAAGGGCGCCGATCGCCCGGTCCAGGACGAGCGCGCGCGCGCCGAGGTGCTCGCCGCACTCGAAGCGGTCGATCTCGTCGTCATCTTCGAGGAGGACACGCCGATCGAGCTGATCACCCGGATCAAGCCGAGCGCTCTGGTGAAGGGCGGCGACTACACCCGCGAGCAGGTGGTCGGCCACGAGGTGGTCGAGGCCGCGGGCGGCGTGGTCGTGCTGGTCGACATCCTCCAGGGTTTCAGCACGACGGCGCTGGTGCATCGCGCGCGGGGAGGGGCCAAGTGACCGCTCAAGTGACAGGCCAGGCGACGACGCTGGCCCGGGAGACGGCGGGCCAGATGCTGTCGCGCCGCTTGCGCAGCCCGGCAGCCTGGAGCGAGACCGTCGACCTGTTTGCCATCCTGACCGCGGCCTCGCTGCCCTGGTCGACGTCGCTGGCGGGGATCTTCAACGCCCTGATGCTCCTCTGCATGGTGCCGTTCCTCGACGTCCGCGCCTTCCTGCAATCGCTGAAGCGGCCGATCTGCATTGCGCCGATCGCGCTGGTGGTGCTCGCGCTGGTCGGAACGCTGTGGTCGGATGCGGCCTGGGGCGCGCGCTTCTATGCCGTCAATCCGACCGTCAAGCTGCTCGTGCTGCCGGTCCTGCTCTACCATTTCGAGCGTTCGTCGCGCGGACGCTGGATCTTCGTCGCCTTCCTGGTGTCCTGCGGGCTGCTGTCGGTGATGTCCTGGCTGGTCGCCTTCTACCCGAACCTCGCGCTCAAGACCGATCCGCCCGAGCGCGGCATCTTCGTCAAGAACTATATCGACCAGAGCCAGGAATTCGCACTGTGCGCGGTCGCGCTCGCCTATCCGGTCGTGATGCTGCTGCGCGAGAAGCGCTACTGGCTCGCAGGGCTGCTCACCGCGCTGGCACTGAGCTTCTTCGTCAACATGGCTTTCGTGGTGGTGTCGCGCACCGCGCTCGTCACCGTTCCGATCATGTTCGGTGTGTTCGCGCTGCTGCATTTGAGCTGGCGCAGCATCGCGATCATCTCGGCCGCTCTGGTCGCCGGGGCGTTTCTCGCCTGGCAGGCCTCGCCGCAATTGCGCAGGACCGCCGACACCTTTGCCAGCGACTACACGCGCTATGTGGAGAAGGGCGAGCCGACCTCGGCGGGCCTGCGGCTCGAGTTCTGGCGGAAATCGCTCGGCTTCTTCGCGGAGGCGCCGATCAAGGGGCACGGAACGGGTTCGACGCGCGGATTGTTCGAGCGGGCTGCGACGCCCGGGGTCCAGTACCAGGCGTCCGCCGAGGTGATCGGCAATCCGCATAACCAGACGCTGAACGTCGCCGTGCAATGGGGCATCATCGGCATCGCCATTCTCTACGCGATCTGGATCCTTCATCTGCGCTTGTTTCGAGGCGATAGCCTCGCCAGCTGGGTCGGCCTGCTGGTCGTGGTGCAGAACGTCTTCACCTCGCTGCTCAACTCCCATCTGTTCGATTTTCACGAGGGCTGGATGTATGTCATCGGCGTCGGCGTTGCCGGCGGCATGGTGATCCGGGCACAACAGGCCGAGGCGAAGATGGGGGAAGCCGGTTCCTGAGCGGCCGCGCGGCTGGCAAGTCCCGTTAAGATGGGCTATCAGCGCGGTCAGGTTGCACCCAACGGGATATTCATCGGTCGGCGGATGACGCGTCTTTCGCATCTCACCTTGCGCAATTTTCTGATCGCGCTCCACGACCTGCTGGCGACTACGGCGGCGCTGTTCGCCGCGTTCTACCTGCGTTTCGAGGGCGGCGAAGGCTTCTACGACCGCCTGCCGCTGCTGTTCCAGATCCTGCCCTACTTCCTCGCCTTCAGCGTGGTCGTATTCTTCGTCTTCAACCTGACGACGACGAAATGGCGCTTCATCTCGCTGCCGGACGCGCTGAACATCATCCGCGTCGCGAGTGTGCTGACGGTGGCCCTGCTCGTGCTGGACTACGTCTTCGTCGCCCCCAATGTCCGCGGCGCCTTCTTCCTCGGCAAGGTGACGATCGTCCTCTACTGGTTTCTCGAGATCTCGTTCCTCAGCGCGCTGCGCATGACCTATCGCTATTTCCGCTACACGCGGGTGCGGCGTCATGCCCGCACCGACGATGCGGCGCCGACGCTGCTGATCGGCCGCGCCGCGGATGCCGAGGTGCTGCTGCGCGGGATCGAGAGCGGGGCGATCAAGCGGATCTGGCCGGTCGGCGTGTTGTCGCCGTCGAGCTCGGATCGCGGCCAGCTGATCCGCAACGTGCCGGTGCTCGGCGGCATCGACGACGTCGAGGACGTCATCGCCGACTTCGCCAAGCGCAACAAGCCGATCGCGCGTCTGGTGATGACACCGTCGGCGTTCGAGCCGGAGGCGCATCCGGAATCGATCCTGATGCGGGCGCGCAAGCTGGGTGTGATCGTCAACCGCATGCCTTCGCTGGAGAGCGGCGATACGCCGCGCCTCACGGCCGTCGCGGTCGAGGACCTCCTGCTGCGGCCGAGCGAGAAGATCGACTATGCGCGCCTCGAAGCCCTGATCAGGGGCAAGGCGGTGATTGTCACCGGCGGCGGCGGCTCGATCGGTTCCGAGATCTGCGAGCGCGTCGTCGCCTTCGGCGCCGCGCGCCTGCTGATCGTGGAAAATTCCGAGCCGGCGCTCTACGCGGTCACGGAGGCGCTCGCCGCGCATGGCGCGACCGCCGCGATCGAAGGGCGGATCGCAGACATCCGCGACCGCGAGCGCATCATGCGCCTGATGGCCGAGTTCAAGCCTGACATCGTGTTCCACGCCGCGGCGCTGAAGCACGTGCCGATCCTCGAGCGCGACTGGAGCGAGGGGGTCAAGACCAACATCTTCGGCTCGATCAACGTTGCCGACGCCGCGCACGCCGCCGGCGCTGAGGGCATGGTGATGATCTCGACCGACAAGGCGATCGAGCCGGTGTCGATGCTCGGCCTCACCAAGCGCTTCGCCGAGATGTACTGCCAGGCGCTCGACCACGATCTTGCCGCAGGCAGCAGCAACGCCAGGCCACCGATGCGGCTGATCTCGGTCCGGTTCGGCAACGTGCTGGCCTCGAACGGCTCGGTGGTGCCGAAATTCAAGGCCCAGATCGAGGCCGGCGGACCGGTGACGGTCACTCATCCCGATATGGTCCGCTACTTCATGACCATCCGCGAGGCCTGCGACCTCGTCATCACGGCGGCAACGCATGCGCTCGGAACGCAGCGTCCCGATGTCTCGGTCTACGTCCTCAACATGGGCCAGCCGGTGAAGATCGTCGATCTCGCCGAGCGCATGATCCGCCTTTCCGGCCTGCAGCCGGGCTACGACATCGAGATCGTGTTCACCGGCATGCGGCCGGGCGAGCGGCTGCACGAGATCCTGTTCGCCTCCGAGGAGCCGACCCGCGAGATCGGCGTCGCCGGCATCATGGCGGCGCAGCCCAACGAGCCGCCGATGCAGACGCTGCGCAAATGGATCACAGCACTTGAGCAGGCGATCGCCCGCGACGATCGGGCCACGATCAGGACGATCCTGAAGGATGCGGTCCCGGAATTCGGGTCGACCGCGGCCTGATCATGCAGCCCCAAGGCAAGATCGCTGGCAAGATCGTCGTCGCGAGCCAGCATTATCCGCCGGATCCGAGCACGACCGCGGCGATCATGGCGGAGATCGCCTGCCGGATCGCGGCCGGTCACGAGGTTGTCGTGCTGTCGGGCTCGCCAGGCGCACTGCCAGCCTCGCAGACCGGTCCCGGAAAGCCGCGCGTCGTCGCGATCAAGAACCGGATGGCGGGCAAGGCGGCGCTGGTGCGGCGCGGGGTGTCCGAACTGCTGTTCGTGGTGCGCACATTCTTTTCCTTGATGCGGGAGCTTAAGGCAGGTGACGTCGTGCTCACCGTCACGGCGCCGTTCATGCTGCCCTATGCCGTCGCCGCCGCGGCAAGGCTCAAGGGCGCGCGCTCCGCGCTGATCATGCACGACCTCTTTCCCGACGTGCTGGTGATGGCGGGCCTGCTGAAGCCGGGCTCGATCGTGACGCGGACGATGCGCTTCGCCAACAGCCTGATGTTCCGTGCGCTCAACGCCGTCATCACCATCGGCCGCGATGCCGAGCGGCCGCTCTTGACCTATTCCGGCATGAGGCGGAACAAGATCCGCTTCATCCCGAACTGGGCGACGCTGGTGCCCGGGCCGCGTCCGCTGTCGCAGGACAATCCGTTCCGCAAAGCGATTCCCGCCCGTTTCGTCGTCGGCCTGTCGGGCAATCTCGGCTTCACCCATGATCCGGAGATCGTGTTCGAGGCGGCGCGCCTGCTCAAGGACGAGCCGGACATCCATTTCCTGCTGTCCGGCTGGGGCATCGGCTTCGCGCGGCTGAAGCAGTTGCAGGCGGAAGCAAACCTGCCCAACGTGTCCTTCGTGGCACGGGTCGAAGACGCCGAGCTCGAGGCGTTTCTGACATCGGCCAATCTCTGGATCATTCCATACCGGAAGGACGTTGCGGGGGTGTCGGTGCCGAGCCGGTTCTACAATCTGTTGGCGGTCGGCCGTCCCGTGGCACTGGTCTCGGAGCCGGAGGCCGAGGCCGCGTTGACGGTGGTGGAGAACGGGCTCGGCTGGGTCGTGACGCCGGGCCGGGCCGATCAGCTTGCAGACGCAATCCGCGCGGCCTCCCGTTCCGACGATGCTGCCATGGCGGAGCGTGCGGTGAAGGCGGCGGCGAGGTTCGATCGCGTCACCGCGATGAACGCCTATGCCGCTCTGGTCGACGAATTGTTGCGCAACCCGGACCTTTCGGAGCCGCCATGAGCGAGAGCAAACCGGTCGTGCTGGTGACGGGAGCGAGCGGCTTTGTCGGCCGTCATGTCGTGCCCGCGCTCGCGCGCGCCGGCTGGTCGGTGCGCCGCGCGGTGCGCAGCTCCGAAGGCGCCGAGGACGAGGTCGTGATCGAGACGATCGGTCCCGACACCAACTGGCAGGCGGCGCTCGAAGGCGTCGACGCCGTGGTCCATCTCGCCGCGCGCGTGCATCACAAGCACGAGGAGCACGCCGTTCAGCTCTACCGCAATGTCAACATCGCCGGCACGCTGCATCTGGCGCGCTCGGCGGCGACGGCCGGCGTGCGCCAGTTCATCTTCGTCAGCACCGTGCTCGTGCACGGTCGCAGCAACGACGGCCGTGCCCCCTTCAGCGAGGACGACATCCTGACGCCGCGCGGCCTCTACGGCATGTCCAAGGCCGCGGCCGAGGCGGGCCTCCGGACGCTGGCGCGCGACGGCGCCATGAAGATCTCGGTGATCAGGCCGCCGCTGGTCTATGGTGCCGGCGCCAAGGGCAATTTCGCGCTGCTGACGCGTGCGGTCAGCCTGGGACTGCCGCTGCCCTTTGCCGCGATCCGCAATCACCGCGCCTTCCTTGCCGTGCAGAACCTGTCCTCGTTCATCCTGCGCCGGCTCGCCCATCACGACCCCGCCAGCAATTTCGAGATCTTCCTGGTGGCCGACAGGGAACAGGTCTCGACGCCCGAATTCATCGAGCGCCTGGGCCGGGCTTCCGGCAAGATCCCGCGTCTGTTCCGCATGCCGCCGGACCTGCTCGGCATGCTCCTCAACGTGATGGGACGGCAGGATACGCATGACAGCCTGATCGGCTCGCTCGAGCTCGACGTCTCCAAGGCGCTCGCGACCGGCTGGCAGCCGGAGGTCTCGCTCGACGAGGGCCTGCGGCTTGCGCTGTCGGCTCAGGAGCCTTGAGGGCGGGAGAAGCGCCGCAGCACGAAGCCGACCGTGATCGCGCCGGCGAGCAGCGCGGGCAGCGTGACCGCCATCGTCGCGGCGCGAACGGCGAGGATCGCCAGCCCCGCGAGCACGAGGTTGAGCAGGAAGACTTCGCCGGTCACCCGGGACACCGAAAAGCCGTTGTCGGTCGCGCGCTGATAGAAATGCGAACGGTGCGCCGACCAGAACTGCTCGCGGCGCGCGATGCGCCGAAACAGCGTGATGGTGGCATCGGCGAGGTAATAGGCCGGCAGCAGCAGCGCCGCAGCCGCTTGCCCGTGCCAGGCGAGCTCGAGCAGGCACCAGCCGAGCAGGAGGCCGATCGGCAGGCTGCCGACATCGCCCAAGAACACTTTTGCGACCGGCTTGTTGAAGGGCGCAAAGCCGAGCATGGCGCCGCACAGCGTGGTGGCAATCAGCGTTGCAGGCCTTGAGAGCTCGCCGAGCCATCCGAGCAGCAGCAGGGCCGCGGTGACCGGCACCACTTCCGCCACCGTCATCAGGTCGAGCCCGTCCATGAAGTTGACGAGGTTCACGAACCAGACGCCGGCGAGCAGGATGAGTCCGCGCTCCAGTGCAAGAGGCATCGCAGGCACGATGCGCGCCGTCTCGGGCGCGGTGAACACGACGGCGCCGACGGTGGCTGCCTGCAGCACGAGCCGCACGGTCACCGGCAGCGAGACGATGTCGTCGGCAAATCCGACCAGCGCGATCGCGATTGTCGCAATGACCAGCGCCGGCGGGATCGCGACGTTCGCCCAAGCCGCCCATACGGCTGCCACCAGCAGCGTCGCCGATATCACCGCGATGCCGGCACCCTGGGGCGTCGGGACACGATGGGAGGACCGCGCATTCGGCCGCGCCAGCGCGTAGCGCTGGAGCAGGGGGCGGCTGGTCCAGGTGACGACGGCCGATATCAGCGCGGCAATCGCCAGGGCAAGCAGCGCGGGCACGGCGGCAACGGCTTCGGTGGCCAGGTTCACTCCGGCACTCCGATCGGCGCCGAGCCTTGCGCGGCTTTCTCCGCGCTCAGGATCCAGACGAGGCCACCGACCGCGCCGACGATGAAGTACACCGCGCCGAACAGCAGCGAGATGTTGACGCCCTCGTTGGCGGCAAGTCCCGCGAAGCCGAAGGCGAGGCCCATGGTGGCCTCGCGCACGCCCCAGCCCGCGATCGAGATCGGCATCATCGTGATCAGCATCACCGGCGGCACGAGCTGGAACACGTCGTTGAAGCCGACGGGAGCGGCAATCGACTGCACGACGCACCAGGCGATGACGACTGTGAGCACATGTACGGCGAGCGAGAGAATCGAGACGATCGGTCCGCGCGTGCGGCTGAAGATCACGCGGTTCGCAATCACGGCGCAGGCGTGAATGTGGTGCGTGGCCCACCAGGTCTTCAGCCAGCGCCATTTCAGCGCGCCGAAGACCAGGAAGCCGAGACCACCCGCGAGCGCGGCGAGGTCGACCAGCAGCAGCGCCGAGCGCCCGTGCGGATCGGTGATGAGGGCGTAGCTCCAGGGCAGGCTCGCGACGATGAGGATCGCGAGCGCGATCAGGCCGATCGCGCGGTCGACGAAGATCGAGTAGGTCGCCGCGCGCCAGCCGGCACCGGCGCGCGCGACCAGCCACAGGCGGACCGCATCGCCGCCGATCGCGGAGGGCAGGGTCTGGTTGAAGAACGAGCCGATCACGTTGTAGCGCATCGCGCGGGCGAGCTCGAGCGGCGCACCGCATGCGGCGCTGATCTCGCGCCAGCGCAGCACGCCGACGAAGATCTGCAGGAACGTGATCGCGATCGCGAGGCCGATCCAGAACAGGCTGGTCACGGTGAAACGCGAAAACAGTTCGGACAGATCGACCTTGCGCAGCGCCAGGTAGAGCAGCGCCGCGGAAATCAGGATCTTGGCCGCAGAAAGCAGGATTCGGCGCATCTCGCCCGCATGAACAGGGTTTGCGAAGATTGTGGCAACCCGACGCGAGGCGCCGAATTCGGCCGCTTTGGTATGGTCTTGGCGCCGATCTTGCAATAGCGGTGATTAGGAGCGTTCATAAGCGGCGGTCATGAACGGCCGTTATGACGGGCCGGACGGCGACACTTGCGACCCCCTCGATACGGCGGCTAAAGAGGCGCAGAAAGGCCGGGGATCGGGTCCCCTGGGAACAGGATGACGGATCAGGCGATTTTGGTCACGGGTGCCGCCGGATTCATCGGCTTTCACCTCGCCCGGCAGCTTCTGGCCGAAGGCCGGCCGGTCGTCGGGCTCGACAATCTCAACAGCTATTATGACCCGGCACTGAAACAGGCGCGCCTGGAACTGCTCTGCCGCGATTCCCGCTTCGCCTTCGTCAAGGCCGATCTCGCCGACCGCGAGGCCGTCGCCGCGCTGTTTGCGCGCCACCGATTCACACATGTCGTGCACATGGCCGCCCAGGCCGGCGTGCGCTACTCGATCGAGCAGCCGCAGGCTTACGCCGATTCCAATCTGCAGGGCTTTCTCAACGTGCTGGAGGGCTGCCGTCACAATGGCTGTCGCCATCTCGTCTACGCCTCGTCATCCTCCGTTTACGGCGCCAACACGAAACTGCCATTTGCGGTCAAGGACCGCACCGACCATCCGGTGAGCCTCTACGCTGCGACCAAGAAGGCCAACGAGGTGATGGCGCAGTCCTACAGCCATCTCTACCGGCTGCCGGTCACCGCCTTGCGCTTCTTCACCATCTACGGCCCGTGGGGACGGCCGGATATGGCCATGTTTCTGTTTGTGAACGCCATCATGGAGGGCCGGCCGATCCGGCTCTTTAACCATGGCAGGATGCGCCGCGACTTCACCTATATTGACGACGTCACCCGTGTCGTGTCCAAGCTGATCGATCGGGTGCCTGCGGATGATCCGGCTGCCGCAAATGCGCCGTCTAAGGTCTACAATGTCGGCAACCACCACCCCGAGGAGCTGATGCATGTCGTCGGACTCCTGGAGCAGGAGCTGGGTCGGACGGCGATCAAAGAATTGCTGCCGATGCAGCCGGGAGACGTCTTGGAAACGTTCGCGGATGTCGAGGACCTGATGCGCGACACCGGCTTTGCGCCGTCAACGCCGATCGCGCAGGGGGTCCGTAATTTTGTCACCTGGTATCGGGACTACTTCAAGGTTTGAGATGACGATGGACAAACGCATTATCCCCCTGATCATGTGCGGCGGCGCCGGCACGCGGCTGTGGCCCGCCTCGCGCGAGGTGCGCCCGAAGCAGTTCCTGCCGCTGTTCGGCACCCGCTCGACCTTCCAGGACACGCTGCTACGCGTCTCGGATGCATCGCTGTTCGATCGCCCGATCGTCATCACCAATGCGGCCTATCGCTTCATGGTGCTGGAGCAGCTCGCCGAGATCGGCATCGAGGCCGACGTGATCCTCGAGCCGATGCGGCGCGACTCCGGCCCCGCGATCGCAGCCGGCGCCGTGTTCGCGCAGAACCGCGCCAGTGAAGCGATCGTGCTCGCGCTCGCCGCCGATCACGTCGTGCAGGACAATGCCGCCTTCGTCGCGGCGTGCCGCGAAGGCCTCACCGCCGCGAGCGCCGGGCGCATCGTCACCTTCGGCGTCAAGCCGGAGCGGCCCGCGACCGAATACGGCTATATCTGTCCAGGCGACGTGATCTCCGGAGAGGTTCACGCGGTCGCGCGCTTCGTCGAGAAGCCCGACGCCGTGAAGGCGGCCGACTACGTCAATTCGGGCTATCTCTGGAACAGCGGCAACTTCATGTTCCCGGCGAGCGTCCTGCTCGACGAATACCGCAAGGTCGATGCGGCAAGCGTCGAGGCGGTCTCCAACGCGGTCAACAATGCCGGCCGCGATCTCGGCTTCGTCACGCTCGAGCCCGAGGCGTTCGGCGTGGCCAAGGCGATCTCGATCGACTATGCCGTGATGGAGAAGACCTCGCGCGCCGCCGTCGTGCCGGTGTCCTGCGGCTGGTCCGATGTCGGCTCCTGGCATGCGGTGTGGGAGCTGTCCGAGAAGGACGCGCAGGGCAACGCGGCGCACGGCACCGCGGTGTTCGAAGACTCGCGCAACTGCAACGTCACCACCGACCAGGCGCTGGTCGCGCTCGAAGGCGTCGACGACCTCGTCGTGGTCGCGACTGCGGACGCAGTGCTGGTCTCGCGCCAGAAGGATGCCAACGGCCTGAAGCGTCTCGTCACCAAGCTCAAGGCGGTCGCACCGAAGGTCACCGAGGAGCATCTGAAGGTGCACCGGCCCTGGGGCAGCTACCAGTCCGTCGACAACGGCGAGCGCCACCAGGTCAAGCGCATCGTGGTGAAGCCGGGCGGGCGTTTGTCGCTGCAGAAGCACCATCATCGCGCCGAGCACTGGATCGTGGTCCGCGGCGCGGCCCGCGTCACCGTCAACGAGACCGTGAAGACGGTGCATGAGAACGAGTCGATCTACATCCCCATGGGCGCCGTCCATCGCCTTGAAAACCCCGGTAAAATCATGCTGGAGCTGATCGAGGTCCAGACCGGCTCCTATCTCGGGGAAGACGACATCATCCGGATTGAAGACGACTATCAAAGGTCGTAACCAGCAGGCTCCGAATCACGCGACCCGGGCCGGAGTAACGGCCTCTTTCAGCGGCTAAGGCCCGGGGAACGTGTAACTTTTTGAATCAAATCGTGTCCGGTCAATCAGGCCGGCATTCGCCACAAATGTGGCACCCGTGCTAGAAGCAGCCCGGGGATTTGCGTTGAATCGGGGTTTGCTCAGATGAGTTCCAAAGGGTCACAACCGGCAAAGGCCGGCTTGCGCGTCGGCGTGATTGGCGCGGGCGTCATGGGCAGCAACCATGCGCGCGTGCTTAGCGGCCTGCCCGGCGTCAGCCTCGTCGGCGTCGTCGATCCGTCACCGGCGCATCTGACGCGCACCACCGAGCTTGCGGGCTGCCAGGGCTTCGAGACGCTCGACCAGCTCTTCGCCGCTGGCGTCGATGCCGTCACCATCGCGGCGCCCACCCATCTGCATCACGAGGTCGCGCTCGCCTGCATCGCCAAGAACATCCATGTCCTGGTCGAGAAGCCGATCGCCTCCACGGTCGAAGAGGGCCGCGAGATCGTCGCCGCCGCGCAAAAGGCCGGCGTCACGCTGATGGTCGGCCATGTCGAGCGTTTCAATCCGGCGGTTGCCGCGGTCAAGCAGGCGATTGCGGGCGAAGACATTCTCTCCATCGCGATCACGCGCGTTGGCCCGTTCCCGCCGCGCATGTCCAATGTCGGCGTCGTCATCGACCTTGCCGTGCACGACATCGACCTGATCCGCTGGTTCACCGAATCCGACATCGTCGAGGTGCAGCCGCAATTGTCGAGCGCGGTCGCCGAGCGCGAGGACATCGCGCTGCTCCAGTTCCGCACCGCCAATGGCGTGCTCGCCCACATCAACACCAACTGGCTGACGCCGTTCAAGGCGCGCAGCGTCACGGTCGCGACCCGCGGCAAATACGTGATGGGCGATCTGCTCACGCGCCAGGTCACCGAATGCTTCGGCTTCAAGCCGGACGGCAGCTATTCGATGCGGCATCTGCCGGTCGGCCATGACGAGCCGCTGCGCGCCGAGCTGATCGCGTTCCTCAAAGCCGTGCGCCATGGCGAGACGCCGGCGGTCACGGGCGATGAGGGCGTTGCCAGCCTCGAGATTGCGACGCAGTGCCTGGAGACGCCCTCGCGTCCCGCCGCGACGGCGCCCGCCCGCAAGGAGCCGCGCCGCGTCGCCGGCTGATCCCTTTCCATGTCGACTACTCAAGAAGGCGTCATGAACCAGCATCTGCGTTCCGAACCCATTCCCTTCATCGACGTCGCCTCGCAGCGCCGCCGGCTCGGCGCTTCGCTCGACGCCGCCGTCAAGCGCGTGATGGACCATTGCCAGTTCGTCAACGGACCCGAAGTCTTCGAGCTCGAGAAGGAGCTGGCGGCCTACTCAGGCGCCAAGCACGTGATCGGCTGCGCCAGCGGCACCGACGCGATCCTGATGGTGATGATGGCGAAGAATGTCGGGCCCGGCGATGCCGTGTTTTGTCCGTCCTTCACCTTCATCGCGACGGCATCGCCGGTGGCGCGGACCGGTGCGACGCCTGTTTATGTCGACGTCGACGAGACGACCTTCAACATGAGCCCGGAGTCGCTCAAGCGCGGCATCGCGATCGCCCGCAAGTCCGGCCTCAAGCCGGTCGCGGTCATTCCGGTCGACCTGTTCGGTCAGCCCGCCGATCATGACGCCATTGCCGAGATCGCCAGGGCCGAAGGCCTGTTCGTGCTCGACGACGCCGCGCAAGGCTTTGGCGCGAGCTACAAGGGCCGCAAGCTCGGCACGCTGGCACACGCCACGGCCACCAGCTTCTTCCCGGCCAAGCCGCTCGGCTGCTTCGGTGACGGCGGCGCGATCTTCACCGATGACGACGAGCTCGCGGCGACGCTGCGCAGCATCCGCGTGCACGGGCAGGGCGTCGACAAATACGACAACGTCCGCCTCGGCCTGACCGGCCGTCTCGACACCATGCAGGCTGCGGTCCTGATCGAGAAGCTGAAGATCTTTGACGACGAGATCGCCGCCCGCAACAAGGTCGCCGAGCGCTACGCGCGCGGCCTGTCGAATGTCGTCACCGTGCCGCGCCTCGCGCCCGGCAATACCTCGGTCTGGGCGCAGTACACGATCCGTCTTCCTGAGGGTACCGATCGCGACGGCTTTGCCGCCGCCCTGAAGGCCCAGGGCGTGCCGACCGCGATCTATTACGGCAAGTCGATGCACCAGCAGACCGCCTACAAGCAGTATCCGGTCGCCGAAGGCGGCCTGCCGGGTTGCGAGAGCTTGTCGCAGGACGTCATCAGCCTGCCGATGCACGCCTACCTGACCGAAGCCGACCAGGAGCGAATCATCGCCGCCGTGCAAGGCGCGCTCGCGGGCTGAATTTGGGAGGAGTGTCTCACGGCCCGGCCCGCGAGATGCTCGCCTTCATCGACGTCCCGGCCTAGTGCGCAATTGCGCACGGGGGCCGGGACCCATAACCACAGGGTTTTGTTGTGCGACCACGCTGGTAGCCCCGGCGTGCTTCAGCACTATCAGCCGGGAGTATGGGTCCTGGCCTTCGCCGGGACGACTGTTTGTAGAACCTGCGTTGTAAGCAAAAGTCTTTTTTGATCCATTATCCTTCAAAGTCTTATCGGCCGACTGATAACGCTTTAGAAGGGAACGATGCTCGGACGCATCTTCACGGTCGGTGGTTACACGCTGCTGTCGCGGCTGACGGGGTTTGCCCGCGACATCATGCTCGCGGCGATCCTGGGCGCCGGCCCGGTGGCCGACGCCTTTTTCGTGGCGCTGCGACTGCCCAATCACTTCCGTGCGATCTTCGCCGAGGGCGCCTTCAACGCCGCCTGGGTGCCGGCCTATGCGCATGTCCATGGCGAGAAGGGGGAGGCGGCGGCAAAACTGTTCGCGAACCGCATCTTCACGCTGCTCCTGGCCTCGCAGGTGGTGCTGCTGATCGTCGCCTGGCTGTTCATGCCGCAGGCCATGAGCATTTTGGCGCCGGGCTTCAGTGAAGACGCCGAGCAGCGCAAGCTCGCGATCGAGCTGACCCGGATCACCTTTCCCTATCTGCTGCTGATCACGCTGGTGACGCTCTATGGCGGCATGCTCAACGTGATGCAGCGCTTTGCCAGCGCCGCGGCGGCCTCGATCTTCCTCAACGTCGCGATGATGATGACGCTGGCGGTTGCCGTCTGGTTTCCGACCGCGGGCCATGCCGCGGCCTGGGGCGTCCTGATCTCGGGCTTCCTGCAATATTTCCTGCTGGCGGGCGATCTCGCCCGCCATGGCGGCCTGCCGCGCTTTGCGCCCTTGAAGCTCGACGAGGACGTCCGCGGCTTCTTCAGGGCGCTGGGACCTGCGACGCTGGGCTCGATGGGCACGCAGGTCG
The DNA here is from genome assembly GCF_025200885.1 of Bradyrhizobium huanghuaihaiense. Taxonomy (NCBI): domain Bacteria; kingdom Pseudomonadati; phylum Pseudomonadota; class Alphaproteobacteria; order Hyphomicrobiales; family Nitrobacteraceae; genus Bradyrhizobium; species Bradyrhizobium huanghuaihaiense. Next base: position 3,318,795 of record NZ_CP104172.1, read on the forward strand.
CGCTGTTCGCCGACACCATCATCGCGACCTTCCTGCCTGCCGGCGCGCTGTCGGCGCTCTACTATGCCGACCGTCTCAACCAGCTCCCGATCGGCGTCATCGGCATCGCCATCGGCACGGTGCTGCTGCCGGAGATGTCGCGGCGGATCACGGCGAACGACCATGACGGCGCGATGAAGGCGCAGCGCCGCGCCTTCGATTTCACGCTGCTGTTCTCGGTGCCGTTCGTCGCGGCCTTCCTCACCGTGCCCGACGCGATCATGCGCGCGCTGTTCGCCCGCGGCGCGTTCTCGAAGGCCGATGCCGCAGCCGCCGGCGCGACGCTCGCAGCCTATGCCATCGGCCTCATCCCCTTCGTGCTGATCCGCAGCGCGGTCGCGACCTTCTATGCCCGCAAGGACACGGCAACGCCGGTCCGGGCGTCGCTGACCGGCATCGCCGTCAACGTCGCGCTGAAGGTCGCCTTGATGGGATCGCTGGCCCAGATCGGCCTCGCGCTGGCGACCGCCGTCGGCGTCTGGACCAATCTCTTGCTGGTGCTGTTCTTCGCGGTGCGGCGGGGTTTTCTCGTGCTGGACCGCGCCTGGTTGATGTCGATCGGCAAATTCCTGCTGACCGGAGTCATTCTGGCTGCGGCGTTCTGGTTGATTGCGCGTTTCAGCAATTCCATGCTGGGTCCGATGCATTTTCGGGATGAAGTGACGCTGGCCTTGCTCGCCGTCGGCGGCACGATCGTCTACGCGCTCGCGATCCTCGTGCTGTTCGGACGCAAGTGGCTGGTCTCGCTGGTGCGCGGCTAGGCGCGTATCAAAAGAGTTCGTCAAGCCCGCTCTACCGACCCTTAGGATAGAAGCATGTCCAGCGATAAGGATGTTTCCTCGCGCGTTTTTTTGATTGATTCTGCCACAGAGGCCGCGATCGGACGTATGACGCGGCGCGACCACTGCGCTTGCTTGGCGGTGAGGTCAAAGAAGGGGGCGCCCCTTGTTCCGAACATTCATGCGGAGGCCCAGGATCGGAGCGTAGCGGGCTGGGGGCAGGTCACTAATTTGATCGATCAGCTTGCACGAACGGCTGCTTCGATTCTCGAGCCATCGGCGCAAATTCCGTGGGAAGACTGGATGCGCGTCATCACGCTCCCGTCTCAAGTGGGGTCTCTGGCGCATGTGGTGGGAATACGCCTTTATGGTAGCCACCTGCGAAGACTTCCCCCAGACATCGGACGAATGACGTCGCTCCGAGATCTGGACATCTACACGTCTTATTCGCTGCATTGGCTGCCTTACGAAGTCACACGATGCGCAAACCTGAGCGTCAGCAGGATGAGCACGCGCGCGCTCTATGGAAATAGGAAGACGAGGCTGCCATTCCCACGACTTTCACGTCCGATCGAGGCGCTACGTCCTATGACCTGCAGCGTTTGCGATCAGCCGTTCGGGGAGAGAACCCCTGAGCTTTTCTGGACAACGCAGCGGGTTGGCACGGATGACGTTCCCCTCCTGGTCCACAGTTGCTCGAGCGCCTGCGTCGACTTGATCCCATCCGCGCCGTCCGGCTTTTTCGAGCGTCCCCATAAGGGTGGCGGCGGCATTGGAATGCCCGTCGCGTAGGGCATGAACCGTCGCGTTGAATGGACGAATCCGCCGGAGCGGAGGACTCGCCTCCAGGATGCAGTCAGCCTCCACACATCCCTTGATTTTATGCGATTGCCGTGGTAGTAACGTCCCATGATTAAATCGGTGCGCAAAGTCAACCTCTCGAACATGACCCGCTTCGGCTGGGCCGTGGAAGGAGTCGCGCGCTAGGAATTCGACGACGACATCTTTTCACAAGGGCCCCGCCGGCATCGGACGGGGCCTTTTCATTGGTCACGCTCCCTGCCGGCACAACAGCAGGAGCATCCGATGCCACCCCAACAGACGAACATCACCTCCGAGACGGAGGGCGATGCCGCGCGGCTTCGCCTCGACTTCTCCATCGCCTTGAACCTGCTCGGGCGATACTGGCGCGCGTTTCAGGGCTGGCGCCAGCGGTCACGAGCCACCTTGCAGGACCTGAGCGACAGGGAGCTGATGGACATCGGCCTGACGCGTGGCGAGATCGACCGCATCGCGCCTGAGCGTGCTATCGAAAGGCTGCGAGATCGCGCGGCGGATCTGTGGAGGCGCAGTGGGATGTAACTTCCTCAGGTGGGCGGCGTCTTCTTTTTGGCGGGCTCGTCAGGATGAGGTCTTGTTTCGCGGCGCAATCTAGACGGCATGGTGACGGGGGCGCGGCGCTTTCCCCGCCCGCGACCCATGCGCCTGACCAAACCCATTTGCCTTGCCACTTTTTCCACGGCAATATGCCGGCAAAACAACCATAGGACGGGTCAAGACAATGGCGGCTCCCATCAAGTTCGGCGTTGGCCAAAGCGTGCTGCGCAAGGAGGATGACGCGCTCATCCGCGGCAAGGGCCGCTATACCGACGATTATGCGCCGCAGGCCGCGCTCCGCTGCTTGATGCTGCGCTCGCCGCATGCGCATGCCAAATACACCATCGATGCGAGCCGCGCCCGCGGCCTGCCCGGCGTCGCGCTGATCCTGACCGCGGATGACGTCAAGGATCTCGGCAATCTGCCGTGCCTGTTCAACCTCGAGACCGATCCGTTCACCGGCCCGCCTTACCCGATCCTCGCCAAGGACGAAGTGCGTCATGTTGGCGATTCCATCGCCTTCGTCGTCGCCGAGACCATCGACCAGGCTCGCGACGCGATCGAGGCGATCGAGGTCAAATGGTCGCCGCTGCCGGCGGTGACCGGCGTCGTCAACGCCGTGAAGAACGGCGCGCCGCAGGTCTGGCCGGACAAGGCCGGCAACGTGCTGTTCGACGTCTCGATCGGCGACAAGGCGGCGACGGAAGCCGCCTTTGCCAAGGCGCATGCGGTGGCCGAAATCTCCATCGTCAATCCGCGCGTGGTTGCGAGCTTCATGGAGACGCGTGCGGCGGTGTGCGAATACGACGCCAAGCGCGACCATCTGACGCTGACGGTCGGCAGCCAGGGCAGCCACCGCCTGCGCGATATCCTTTGCCAGAACGTGCTCAACATCTCCACCGACAAGATGCGGGTGATCTGCCCCGACGTCGGCGGCGGCTTCGGCACAAAATTGTTTCCGTACCGCGAATACGCCTTGATGGCGGTCGCGGCGCGCAAGCTGAAGAAGGCGGTGAAGTGGGCGGCCGACCGCTCCGAGCATTTCATGGGTGATGCGCAGGGCCGCGACAACGTGACCACCGCGAAGATGGCGCTGACTGAAGACGGCAAGTTCCTCGCGATGGACTGCGACCTGATGGGCGACATGGGCGCGTATCTGTCGACCTTCGGGCCCTACATCCCGCATGGCGGTGCCGGCATGCTGCCTGGCCTCTACGACATCCAGGCCTTCCACTGCCGGGTGCGCACCATCTTCACCCATAGCGTGCCAGTCGATGCCTATCGCGGCGCGGGTCGTCCCGAGGCCGCCTATGTGATCGAGCGCCTGGTCGATGCCTGCGCGCGAAAGCTCGACATGACTCCGGACGCCATCCGCCGCAAGAACTTCATCCAGCCGAAGGCGCTGCCCTACAAGACCGCCACCGGCAAGGTCTACGATTCCGGCGACTTTGCCGCGCATCTCAAGCGCGCGATGGAGATCGCGGAATGGAAGGAATTTCCCAAGCGCGCCAAGGCGGCCAAGAAGGGCGGCCTGATCCGCGGCATCGGGCTCGCGAGCTATGTCGAGATCTGCGGTGTGATGGGTGAGGAGACGGCCAATGTCCGGCTCGATCCCAATGGCGACGTCACCGTCCTGATCGGCACACAGTCGAGCGGGCAGGGCCACCAGACCGCCTATGCGCAGATCGTCGCCGAGCAGTTCGGCCTCGCGCCCGAGCGCGTCAACGTCCGCCAGGGCGACACCGACGAGATCGCGACGGGCCTCGGCACCGGCGGCTCGGCCTCGATTCCCTCGGGCGGCGTCAGCGTCGAGCGTGCCACGCGCGAGCTCGGCTCGAGGCTGAAAGAGATCGCGGCGCAGGCACTCGAAGCCAGCGCCGGCGATCTCGAGATCACCGATGGCATCGTGCGCATTGCCGGCACCGACCGCTCGATCTCCTTTGCCGATCTCGCCAAGCGGCCCGGCGTCGATCCGTCGAAGCTGAAGGGCAGCGCGACCTTCGCCAGTGCCGACGGCACCTATCCGAACGGCACGCATCTGGCGGAGGTCGAGATCGACCCGGCCACCGGCATCATCAAGATCGTCAACTACGTGATCGTCGACGATTTCGGCAAGACGCTCAATCCGCTGCTGCTGGCCGGCCAGGTCCATGGCGGCGCCATGCAGGGCATCGGCCAGGCGCTGATGGAGCAGGTGGTCTATGGCGCCACCGATGGCCAGCTAATCACCGCCACCTACATGGACTACGCGCTGCCGCGGGCGGCGGACGGTCCGGCCTTCGTGTTCGAGACCCACAACATCCCCTGCAAGACCAATCCGCTGGGGGTGAAGGGGGCGGGCGAGGCCGGCGCGATCGGCTCCTGCCCGGCCATCGTGAATGCCATCGTCGACGCACTCTGGCGCGAGTACAAGATCGACCACATCGACATGCCGGCAACGCCGGAGCGGGTGTGGATCGCCATCAACGAGCACCATCGCCGCCACAGCCTCTAAAACCCGATCTCCGTGCGCCCGGGAATAAACGCGCCGCGCGGGGTTCTACCCATGATGGGGTCCCGGCTTCCCGTGAAGCCGGTGAAGTCTCATTCCCTGAACGTCTCGAGAGCCGGAGAAACGGACCAATGAAACGGACGATGATTGTCGCGGGCGCCCTCCTGCTGGGCGCGGGCGCCGTCATGGCGCAACAGGAGATTGCCGTCCAGCAGGACAATCTGATGCGCTCGATCGCCAAGAACCAGTATGGCGTCATCCAGAAGATGACGAAGGGCGATATCCCCTTCGACAAGAAGGCCGCCGATCAGGCCATCGCCAACATCGAGGCCGATGTTGCCAAGATCGCCAAGACCTTCGAGGTCAATCCGAAGCAGGATGTCGTCAACGCGACCTATGGCGCTTCGCCGAAGGTCTGGCAGAACAAGGCCGATTTCGACTCCAAGATCCCGCCGGTGCAGAAGGCGATCGCCGACGTCAAGGGCAAGATCACCGACGTCGCGAGCCTGAAGGCGGCCTACACCGCGATCAACGACCGCTGCACCGATTGTCACGAGACCTATCGCCTGAAGTTGAAATAACCGGGCGAAGTTCGTTTGTAGCCCGGATGGAGCGCAGCGTAATCCGGGAAGCCTGCGTGACTTGATGGACTTGTCCCGGATTGCGCTGCGCTCCATCCGGGCTACTAAGGCGGTTGCGAAAGCAGCCGCTTTTTTGTTGCGTCAACGTCCAGTCTCGTAGCCCGGATGAGCGAAGCGATATCCGGGGAGCCTAGCTGATAGTCTGTCCCGGATGTCGCTTCGCTCATCCGGGCTACATGACTCATAACCAGCCAATGAGTCGGCCCGCAGAAATTCTGTCCGCAAGGCCTGACGGATCGCTCTGAGAGCAGCTATCTTTGTGCCAACGGCCGTGCGCTGACACGAGTCGACGCATCTCGCTCCCGACTGCTTCATGACGTCAGGAGTTCCAACGCGCGGCGAGCATCAGAACAGCGAGGCAGGCCATGGTAAAACCGTTCCCGTCGAAGACCCATATCGGCAACCATATGCTGCATCCGGAAACCCTGATGCTGACCTATGGCTATGATCCGCAATTGTCGGAAGGCGCCATCAAGCCGCCGGTGTTCCTGACCTCGACCTTCGTGTTCAAGACCGCCGAAGACGGGCAGGACTTCTTCGACTACGTCGCTGGCCGGCGCGAGCCGCCGGAAGGCATGGGCGCGGGCCTGGTCTATTCGCGCTTCAACCACCCCAACAGCGAAATCGTCGAGGACCGGCTCGCGGTCTATGAGCGCACCGAGAGCTGCGCGCTGTTCTCCTCGGGCATGGCGGCGATCGCAACCACGATCCTCGCCTTCGTCCGTCCCGGCGACGTCATCCTGCACTCCCAGCCGCTCTATGGCGGCACGGAAACGCTGCTGACGAACACGCTTGCGCGGCTGTCGATCGGCGCGGTCGGCTTTGCCGACGGCATCGATGAAGCATCCGTCAGGCAGGCCGCGGAGGAGGCGATGGGTCGGGGGCGGGTTTCGATGATCCTGATCGAGACCCCGGCCAACCCGACCAATGGCCTCGTCGACATCGCGATGATCCGCCGCATCGCGGATTCCATCGGCAAGTCCCAGGGACACACGCCGATCATCGCCTGCGACAACACGCTGCTCGGCCCGGTGTTTCAGCGGCCGATCGAGCACGGCGCGGACCTGTCGCTGTATTCGCTGACGAAATATGTCGGCGGCCACTCCGACCTGATCGCGGGCGCCGCGCTCGGATCGAAGGCGATCATGAAGGGCATCAAGGCGCTGCGCGGCGCCATCGGCACCCAGCTCGATCCGCATTCGTGCTGGATGATCAACCGCTCATTGGAGACGCTGAGCCTCCGCATGGAAAAGGCCGATGCGAATGCGCGCCTGGTGGCGAGCTATCTGCGCGACCATCCAAAAGTCGCCAAGGTCCACTATCTCGGTCATCACGAACAGGACTCAGCCCTGGGCCGCGTGTTCGCGCGGCAATGCCTGGGGGCGGGATCGACCTTCTCGTTCGACATCGTCGGCGGCAAGGAGGCGGCGGTGAAATTCCTCAATGCGCTGCAGATCCTCAAGCTGGCGGTGAGCCTCGGCGGCACAGAATCGCTCGCGAGCCTGCCCGCGACCATGACCCATTCCGGCGTTCCCGCCGACATCCGCCAAAAGATCGGCGTGCTCGATTCCACGATCCGGCTGTCGATCGGGATCGAGAACCCCTCGGATCTGATCGCGGACCTCGCGCAGGCACTGAATGCGGCTTGAGCGGTGGATCAAAGCGGATTGGACGCGCGGCATGCCGACATGATCGCCGCGGCAGCCTCGTTGCTCTGCGCGCCCGAGAGCTGCCGCACGAGGCAGATGTAATAGCCCTTGCTGGATGCGTTCAGCAGGGAATCGCCGTTGACGACGAGCCAGTTGCAGGCGGAGCGGATGTACTGCACGGCAAGGGGCGACCGCGTGTCGCGGATGGCGGACAGCTCGCATTGAGCCTGCTTTTCCATGTCGCTTTGCGCAACGACGGGGCTGGAGAAGCAAAGAAACGCTCCGGCCACGATGAGGCCTGCCAGAACGTACAATGGCCCGCGCGCCGATCGTCTGATGCGCGCATCGTCGGGCCGATCGAGAACGCTGGAAACGAACCGCACAGTGCCACTCTGGAAATTGGTGAGGCCGAAGTTTACGGCGGAACGCGCGAGGCAGGCAAGGCACAAGCGTGGACCGCCGGAGCGGCCTCCGCCGCGAATCGAAAAGGCCGGACGCTCCCTCCTTGCGTCCGGCCTTTCCGCGACGAAGCCGCGCCGTCGCGTTACTTCATCACCTGGCCGCGGATCTCGCCGCCCGGGTTCGCAGCCGTGTGGATGTTGATATAGTACTTGCCGCCGAGCAGGTCGGCGGCCTGCGCGTCGGTGAGCGTCGCTTCGCCCTTGACCGGGCTCGAACCCGGATTGGCGATCGGGACCGCAACGCCGGCGTTCTTGCCGGCCTCGGCGGGGCCGTGGAAATGGGCGGCGGTGGCAGGACCGGAGAGCCCGGAATAGTTGACGGTCCACGACAGCTTCTTGCTGGCGGCGTCATAGTCGAGCTCGGCCGTTCCCGTGCCGCTGCTGGTGTTGGCGGGTACCTCGGATTTTCCGTCAAGCGTCGCCTTCAGTTTCTCCGCGCTGGCCGGGGCGGCGAAGGCAACGGCAGCTCCGAGTGCCAGAGTGGCAAAAACGGCTTTGGTCATGAGTCTCTCCCTGTTGACGCCTGATTGCTGTGCACTTCCAAACAGTACGTCCTGCAGTTTATTCCCGCATGACAGCCGGACCACCTAAAATATTCGTGGCTGGATCGGGCCCGGCATGACCCTTAAGTTCGCGCGCTCATGATGGAATGATTGAATGCTGCGACGAACACTACTTGCCGCCCTGATCGCCGCCCTCGCGGCTTTCGGCCTCTATTGGTGGTTGACCGCCCCGGCCGCGCTGGCCGTGCCGCCGCGCAGCCCCGATCTCGCCAACGGGCAGGAGCTGTTCAACGCCGGCGGCTGCTCGTCCTGTCATGCGGTGCCCAACCAGCCCGACCGCCTGCGGCTCGGCGGCGGCCTGGCGCTCGGCTCGCCGTTCGGGACGTTCTACGTCCCCAATATTTCCCCCGATCCGACCGACGGGATCGGCCGGTGGAGCGAGGCTGATTTCGTCAACGCCGTGATGCGCGGCATCTCGCCCGAGGGCACGCACTACTTCCCGGCGTTTCCCTACACGTCCTACCATCTGGCAAAGATCGACGACGTCCGCGATCTCTTCGCCTATCTGAAGACGCTGCCGCCGGTGTCCGGCAGGGTGCGCGACCATGCGCTGCCGTTTCCGTTCAACATCCGCCGCAATGTCGGCATCTGGAAGCTGCTGTTCATGAACACCGGGCCGTTCGTCGCGGACGCTGCACGCTCGCCGCAATGGAATCGCGGCGCCTATCTCGTGAACGGTTTCGGCCATTGCGCCGAATGCCACAGCCCGCGCAATCTGCTCGGCGGCATCATCACGGCGCAGCGCTTCGCCGGCGGTCCGAATCCGGAAGGCGAGGGCTGGGTGCCGAACATCACCCAGCAGGGCATCGGCAGCTGGAGCGAGAAGGATATCGCCGATTTCCTCGAGACCGGCGACATGCCCGAGGGCGATAGCGCCTCGGGTGCGATGCGGCCGGTGATCAAGAACCTGGCGCAACTGACCGCGGAAGATCGCGCCGCGATGGCCGCTTATCTGAAGTCGCTGCCACCGGTGCAGGGACCGACGCCGCCCAAGAAGAAGGAGGGCGGCTAGCAGCGAGCTCTAGCCCGTGCCGAACGCCTTGAAGGTGATGATGGTGAGGGTGTCCTGGATGCCCGGCAGCACCTGCACCTTCTCGTTGACGAAGTGGCCGATGTCGGTGTCCTTGTCGACGTAGAACTTCACCAGCAGATCGTACTGGCCGGCGGTCGAGTAGATCTCGGAGGCGATCTCGGCTTCGGCGAGTGCATTGGCGACCGTATAGGACTGGCCGAGCTTGCATTTGATCTGGACGAAAAAAGGAACCATTGCAGTCACTCCGAAAGCGCATCTGGCGGCTAATAGGCCAAAACCGGGGTGGCTTGGCAAGCGAACTTGCTGGCCCCCGGCCGGAGCGCTTCTAGGACGGCAGCGGCACGGCGGCGAACGCTTCCCTGAGCCGACGGGCGAGCTCGGCATTGCGATAGGGCTTGGTCAGGACGATCGATTGGGCGTGCGCGCGGCCCTGCTCGACCAGGGTCTCCAGGGCGTAGCCGGACGAGAACACGACCGGCAGGCCAGGGCGGATACGCCGGGCCTGGTCGGCGAGCTCCCAGCCGCTCATGCCGCCGGGCATCACGATGTCGGTGAACAGGAGGTCGATGGCCGGGTTGGTGCGAAGCAGCTGCAGGGCCTCCTTGCCGTGGACGGCCGAGATCACGCGATATCCCAGCGCTTCCACGCGTAGCGTGACGGAGGAGCGGACGAACGGATCGTCCTCGGCGATCAGAATCGTTTCGTGGCCGCGGGGCGCGGCTTCCTCGCGCGCCTCGATGTCGGCGAGCGACGTCTCGCCGCCGGCATGCGGCAGGTAGATGCGGACCGTCGTGCCGAGGCCCGGCTCGCTGTAGATCGAGACATGTCCGCCCGATTGCTTGGCGAAGCCATAGACCATGCTGAGGCCGAGGCCAGACCCCTTGCCGACCTCCTTGGTGGTGAAGAACGGCTCGAAGGCGCGCTCGATGACGTCAGGTGCCATGCCTTCGCCGTCATCGGTGACCGCGATCAGGGCGTAGCTGCCGGACTCCACCTCCGGATGCTGCATGCGATAGTGCTCGTCGATCGCCGTGAGCTCGGTGCTGAGGGTGAGATGCCCGCCCGAGGGCATGGCATCCTGCGCATTCAGCGCGAGATTGAGCACGGCGGATTCGAGCTGGGCGCGGTCGGCGAAGGCCTGGATGGAGCCGGAGCCGAACGCCGTGCTGATCTCGATGTTCTCGCGCAAGGTGCGCTTGAGCAGCTTGTGCATCGAGGTCAAAAGCTCGCGGCACTCGATCGCGCGGGGTTGCAGCAATTGGCGCCGGCTGAACGCCAGCAGCCGCTGCGTCAGCTCCGCGCCGCGCTCGCCCGACTGGCAGATGTCGTCGGCGAAGCGACTGAGGTCAGGACGCTCGCGGAGCTGCTCGCTCAGGAATTCCGCGTTGCCGATGATGACGGTGAGCAGATTGTTGAAGTCGTGGGCGATCCCGCCGGAGAGCTGGCCGACCGTCTCCATCTTCTGCGCCTGCTGCAGCTGCTGCTCGGTCAGCTTGCGCCTGGTCAGGTCGTGGACGATGCCGACATGGATCAGCTCGCCGTCCTGCCACGCCTGGCCCACCGACAGGTTCATCGGAAAGTGTGACCCGTCCTTGCGCAGGCCGACGGCTTCCCCTGTTGCGAAACGCTGCGCGCGACCGGTGGATGAGGGCCTCTCCTTGGACATCAGCATGCCGATGTCGCGATTCATGACCTCGTCGGCGCGATAGCCGAACAGGCGTTCACAGGCGGGATTGAACAGGAGAATGCGGGCCTGCGCGTCGAACAGGATGACGCCGTCGACCGCGGTGTCGACCACGGCGGTGAGGCGCGTCATGCTCTCGCGCAGCGCGCGCTGGGTTTCGCTGACCTGGCCGAGCAGCTGTGCCGCGTCCCGGTTCTTGGTCTCCTCCTCCTGAAGCGCGGCCTGGACCTGCCGGAGCTCGAACGGCGAGGGGATGGTCAGGATCTTCGGCAGCAGCGGCCAGAGCGCGACCGCGGTGACGACCGACGCCACGGCGGTCGCCGCCTTGACGAGACCCTCGATGCCGTAGACCGGCACCCAGAGCGTGTAGATCGACAGCACATGCGTCAGGCCACAGGCCATGATGAAGACGGCGAACGCCCAGAACACCCATCCGAACTTGAGGTCGCGCCGCTTGGTGACGAGGATCGCAAGCGCGAACGGGATCGAGAAATATGCCAGCGCAATGCAGGCGTCCGAGACGACGTGAAGCCATATCAGCTCGGGTTCCCAGAGCAGGCAGATGCCGTGCGGGGAGAACATCGAGGAGTCGAGGAGACGTTCGAAATAGGCCCACATGATCGGGTTCCCGAGAGGATTGCGGGCCGAGGCTGGCCCGCAACATGGCGTTGTGGACGAATCCACGGGCCAACCTCTCATTCATCGGAATCGATGCCAAGGCCGGGCGATGCCGATGTGATATTTGGGCGGGATGTACACGATTGCGGGACGACAGGGAGCGAGGCTGCGTTCCGCCTGATTCGCTAGCCCATGGCTGGCCTGGCTTGCTGGCACGCCGGGGGCGCGCTAGGAAAGGGCATGGCCGTGTCCTTCTCAAACGAACGTATCCGGCGATGACGACGCCCGTTGCGCTCACCATTGCCGGCTCGGATTCCAGCGGCGGCGCCGGCATCCAGGCGGATCTGAAGACCTTTGCCGCGCTCGGCGTCTACGGCGCCTCCGTGATCGCGGCGCTGACGGCGCAGAACACGCGCGGCGTCACCGGCATTCACGCCGTGCCGGCCGAGTTCGTCGCCGCGCAGATCGATGCGGTGTTTTCCGATCTCGACATCGGCGCGGTGAAGATCGGCATGGTCGGCCAGGCCGACAGCATCGACGCAATCGCAGCCGCGCTGTCGCGCTGGCAGCCGCGCCACATCGTCCTCGATCCCGTGATGGTGGCGACCTCGGGCGACCGTTTGCTGGCCTCGGAAGCCGTCGACGCCTTGCGCACGAGGCTGATGCCGCTGGCCTCGGTGATCACGCCGAACCTGCCGGAGGCCGCGGCTCTTCTCGGCGAGCACGTTGCCGCCAGCGAGGCCGAGATCGAAGCCCAGGGGCGCCGCCTGCTGGCGCTCGGCTGCCGTGCGGTCCTGATCAAGGGCGGGCACGGCCAGGGCGCCGAGAGCATCGACTATCTCGTCACGTCCGGACACACGACCGCGCTCGCCGCGCCCCGCGTCGCCACCAAGAACACCCATGGCACCGGCTGCTCGCTGTCCTCGGCGGTCGCTGCGGGTCTCGCCAAAGGTGAGGATCTCGAGGGCGCCGTACGCAACGCCAAGACCTGGATCAGTGCTGCGATCGCAGCCGCCGACCGCTTCAGCGTCGGCCATGGCCATGGGCCGATCCATCATTTCCACAAATTTTACTGACGGCGTTCCGGTTCACCCTCCCCTGGAGGGGGAGGGTCGGCTCACATTGAGCGCAGCGAAAATGTGAGACGGGGTGGGGTGACGGTCTCTCCGCAACGAACAGTGCCCGTGTGGATAGATCACCCCACCCCGCTCGCGCTGCGCGCGATCGACCCTCCCCCTCCAGGGGAGGGTAAGAGCCGACCGAGCCAAATTTCATCATTCTCGTTGCAGTTCCGGGTTATTGCGGGGGCGGCCCGCGGCGCCATGTCGCCTGATTGTCGCATGCGACTGATATTCGCGGGGAGGGCGAGGCAAGGCGTGATTCGTATTTGAAGGTGCCTCAAGGGTTCAATCGGTCATCCCCCTGTCACGGGACATTGTTACAGGCTGGCGCATGGGAAGTTACGATGTGAGTGACGAGAGCCCGGAGCGGCGCTTTCGCACGTTGTTCATCTCCGACGTTCATCTCGGAGCCCGCGGTTCTCAAGCCGACCTTCTGCTCGACTTCCTGCGCTACCATGATGCCGACACGATCTATCTCGTTGGCGACATCGTCGACGGCTGGGCGCTGAAATCGAGCTGGCACTGGCCACAATCGCATAACGACCTCGTCCAGAAGCTTTTGCGCAAGGCGCGCAAGGGCGCCAAGATCATCTACATTCCCGGCAATCACGACGAGTTTCTGCGCAACTATTACGGCACGCATTTCGGCGGCATCGACGTGGTCGAGAACACCGTCCACACCGGCGTGGACGGCAAGCGCTATCTCGTCATCCACGGCGACATCTTCGACCTCGTGGTGCAGAACGCGCGCTGGCTCGCCCATCTCGGCGACAAGGCATACGACTTCGCGATCCAGATGAATCGCTTCGTCAATTTCTTCCGGCGCATGTTCGGCGTGCCCTATTGGTCGCTGTCGCAATGGGCCAAGCAGAAGGTCAAGAACGCCGTCAACTATATCGGCGCGTTCGAGCAGGCGCTTGCGGCCGAAGCGCGCCGCCATGACGCCGACGGCGTGATCTGCGGCCACATCCACTACGCCGTGATCCGCGACGAGGCCGGCATCCGCTACATGAATTGCGGCGACTGGGTGGAGAGCTGCACCGCCCTGGTCGAGCACGACGACGGCCATTTCGAGATCATCACCTGGGCGGACCATTTGCAGAAGCCGGCAGAAGTCCCGCAGGTCGCAGCCAGAGCTGCATAACAAGGGCCACTTGATGCGCATCCTGGTCGCGACCGACGCCTGGCACCCGCAAGTCAATGGTGTGGTTCGGACGCTGACCAAGCTCGCTGATGCCGCCAAAAGCCTTAACGTCGAAGGTCTTGGCGTCGAGTTCACGTTCCTGACGCCGCAATCGTTCCGCACCTTCGCGATGCCGAGCTATCGCGACGTGCGCCTCGCGATGCCGCGCCCTGCGCGAATCGCGCGGCTGATCGAGGAGGCGCGTCCCGACAGCATCCATATCGCGACCGAGGGGCCGATCGGCTTGATGGTCCGGCGCTATTGCCGCCAGCGCAAGCTGCCGTTCACAACCAGCTTCCACACCCGTTTCCCCGAATATGTCCGCGCCCGCGTGCCGGTCCCGGGCTCGCTGATCTGGCGGGCGCTGCGCCGTTTCCATGCGCCCAGCCGCGCCGTGATGGCGGCGACGCCGGCGCTCGCCCGCGAGCTGACCGAGCGCGGCTTCGACAATGTCGTGCTGTGGCCGCGCGGTGTCGACACCGGCCTGTTCCACCCCCGCGCCGTCGACCTCTGCCTGCCGGCGCCGGTGTTCCTGTCGGTCGGCCGCGTCGCGGTGGAGAAGAATCTCGAGGCCTTCCTCGACCTCGACCTGCCCGGCACGAAGGTGATTGTCGGCGACGGCCCGGCGCGCGCCGCGCTCGAAGAGGCCTATCCCGATGCGATCTTCCTCGGTGAGAAGCACGGCGAGGAACTGGCCGATATCTATGCCGCCGCCGACGTGTTCGTGTTCCCCAGCAAGACCGACACGTTCGGCCTGGTGCTGCTGGAGGCGCTGGCGAGCGGCCTGCCGGTCGCGGCCTTCCCGGTGAAGGGTCCTCGCGACGTCATCGGCGATGCGCCGGTTGGCGCTCTCGATCACGATCTGCGCAATGCCTGCTTCGCCGCGCTCGGTGTCTGCCGGCAGGACTGCGTCGAATTCGCCGCCAACTACACCTGGGAGGCCTCGGCGCAGGTCTTCATCGACAGCATCCAGGCGGTCGGGGCGGTGCTATCAGGCAGGAATGGGGCGGAACAGCCGCGCTTCGTGGCCTGAGAACCCAAAACCCTCGCGCGGAGGTGTCTTGCCGGGGGCTCGATGGCCGCGATACAGTTGGCCATGACCGAACAGCTCCTTCCGGTCGGCCCTGCCGACATCGATGCCGCAGCGCGCGTGATTGCGCCCTACGCCATCCGCACCCCGCTGTTGTCCTTTCCCGTGCTCAACGAGCGCGTCGGTGCCAAGGTATTTCTGAAGCCGGAGATGCTCCAGCGCACCGGCTCGTTCAAGTTCCGCGGTGCCTTCAACAAGGTGTTCTCGATCCCGCAGGACAAGCGCGCCGGTGGCGTCGTCGCGTTCTCCTCCGGCAACCACGCCCAGGGCGTGGCGGCCGCGGCAAAAATCCTCGACATGCAGGCGACCATCGTGATGCCGGCGGATGCGCCGCTGTCCAAGCGCGAGCGCACCAAATCCTACGGCGCCGTGGTCGTGCTTTACGATCGCGACAAGGATGATCGCGAGGCGATCTCGCGCGGCATCGCCGAGAAGCGCGGCGCGACGCTTGTCAAACCCTATGACGATCCCTTCGTGATCGCAGGGCAGGGCACCGCCGGCCGCGAGATCGCGGAAGACATGGCAACGCTCGGCCTCAACCCCGATATCGTGGTGGCGCCGGCCTCCGGCGGCGGCCTGATCGCGGGCGTCGCGACGGCCGTGAAGGCGCGCTATCCGCAAGCCGAGATCGTGGTGGCCGAGCCCGAGGCGTTCGACGATCACGGGATCTCGCTGACCGCGGGTCACCGCGAGCCGCATCCGCCCGCGGGCCGCACCATCTGCGACGCGCTGATGGCCCTGATGCCGGGCGAGATGACCTTTGCGATCAACAGCAAGCTGCTCGCGCGCGGCGTCACCGCGTCGGACAAGGAAGTCGGCGCGGCCGTGGCGTTCGCCTATCGCGAGCTGAAGCTGGTGGTGGAGCCGGGCGGCGCCGTGGGCCTTGCCGCGCTGCTCGCGGGCCGCCTCGATGTGGCCGGCAAGAACGTGGTCATCGTGCTCTCCGGCGGCAATGTCGATGCCGACTTGTTCGCGGAGCTGGTGGCCTGATTTTTGGGAGGCTTTACTGCAGCGTCGCATCGTCCTGGAGACACGCGAGGGCCAGGTAGAGATCGTGGATGAGCCGGCGTATTCGTTCGGCTCCGCGGATAATCTGCGAAAATACGATACGGAAATCCGACTTGACGACGCTGATCTGAACTCAGTTCACGGAGTGAGAGCTGACGGGAAGTGGTCCGCAGTCTTTGGGGCTAGTGGAGGGCCTTCTGGCATCTATCAACACTCTGCCATCGAAGTGGACCGCCATCTCTATCTCGCGGTGGGTGATCAAGTGGTCTGCTTGGACCTTGTGACAGGTTCGAAGAACTGGTCACGACGCGTCGATCAGGCGACATGCTTCGGCGTTTATTGGGATTGCGCCCACAAAGCGCTCATATCCCACGGTGAAGTGCAAATTTCTCGTCTTTCCCTGTCGGGCGATGAGATTTGGAGTGCGACAGGCGCAGACATTTTCTCGGAAGGCTTCAGGTGCCTGGCTAACGGTGTCGAGGCCGTCGATTTCAATCAATCAGTGTACCTTTTTGATTACGCCAGCGGCGCGATTTTAGCCGGCCCATAAAGTTCGTGCTGCGAGCATGAAGAAAGGGCAGAGCGTCGCCGCTCTGCCCCTTTGTCGTTTCGCTCGCCGCGATCAGTGCATGAAGCCGCGGTGGTTGTTGCCGCCACCCATGCTCGGGGCCTGGTTCATCGACTGGCGAAAGTTGTTGTTGCTGTTGACCATGCGGTTCGGCGTCGTGTTGAGCTGCGGACGGTTGGTCTGCTGGTTCTGGACCTGCACCTTGTTCACCGGGTTGTTGTTGAGCTTCACGATGCCGGTGTTGCCGTTGTTGACGCGGATCGGGTTGTTCTGCGTCTGGACAGGCTTCACGTCGACAGTCGAACCGCCCTTGCCGACATTGACCGGCATGCTGACGATCTTGCCCGGATTGCCGTTGGCGTTGCCGCCGTTCGGCTTGGTGTTGGTCACGGGCAGCGTCACGATCTTGCCGGTACCGCCCGTGTTGTTGGTCGCGTTCATCGGCGCAGGCAGCGTGACGATCTTGCCCGGGATCTGCGACGGCGTGCCGTTCGGCTGGTTGTTGCCGGTCGGCAGGCTACCGATCTGGCCGCCATTGCCGAGCTTGCCGATGACGTTGCCGTCGACCGGCTTCTGCACGACGGGCAGGTTGCCATTGACCTGTGCACCACCATTGCCCTGCATCAGCGGCATGTATTTGGGCTGGCCGAGATTGCCCATCTTGAAGACAGGGGCGATGTTCTGCGGCGCCAGGAACTTGGTCGGCTGCATCAGGGGGATCTGCTTCGGCTGGGCTGCGAGCTTCAGCGCGGACACGGCATAGGGGCTGGTGCCGTAGCTGTCGTAGAAGGTCTGGTAGCCGAGCGGCGAATTCGCCAGCACCGCCTTGTGCCAGGCCTGCGAGATCAGGAGGTTGCTGAGCAGCCAGCGGATGTGGTCGCACAGCGGGTCGTGCGGATACATCCGGATGAACTCCTGATAGTACTCCGGCCGGCCCTCGGACACGACATAGTCATAGGCCTGGCGCGTCGAGCGGCTCGGCAGGTTGGAGGCCATCTGCACCACGGGCGCATTCACAGGCGCACGATTGGCGGCAACGGCGGTGTCGCCGAAGAAGGTGAAGTCGGACGTCAGCGAGGAGCTCTCCCACGGGATCTGCGCGCCGCTGGTAGTCTGGTTCACCTGGAGGCGCACGCGCTTGAACAGCTGCTCGATCGGCACGTTGGGCTCGCGCGCGACGTTGAGGAAGGCCTGCGTATAGGGACTATGGCCGCCGGTGCCGTCGAGCGCTTCGGCGCCAGGTGCGGTCGAGTAGCCGACGATCGAGCCGTTCGGCGCATCGACGATGGCGAGGCCGCGGCCGGCGTCGTTGACGGACGGGAAGGGGTTGTTGCGGCAGGCATCGAGGATGACGATGCGCATGCGGCTCGGGATCGTCTCCAGCGTCGACATCACGTCGACCAGGCGCACCGAATTATTGACGAGCTCGGTCTGGCTGGACACCTTCGCATCGACCGGAACGAGATAGTTCTCGCCGGCGAGCTGCACGCCGTGACCGGCGTAATAGACCATCGCCACCGTGTTCGGACCGCGCGCGGACACTTTTGCGGAGAAGTCCTGCACGACGCGCAGCATGTCGTTCTGGCCGAGGTCGGTTGCCGAGACCACCTCGAAGCCGGCGGAGTTCAGGAACTGCGCCATCGACTGGGCGTCATTGTCGGGATTGGCGAGCTGCGGCGCGTTCTGGTAGTTCGAATTGCCGATCACCAGCGCCACGCGCTGCTCCGGCCCTTGCAATGCGGTTGGGGCCGGCTGGACCGGGGCGACTTGCGCGGAAACGGGGCCGCAGGCGAAGCCGAACAGGCTTCCCACGAGGCTAGCCGTCATCAGGAAAGGCTTTAGGCGGAACATGGCGTGCTCCTCTGGCTCTGATCTCGATGCGAGATTGGTTGCGAGGCAGACTGGCCGCGTTCGAGTACGGGGTCCGTGATCCCTGTCACCATGGTATGCTGCGTGATCTGAATCACGCTCGGAACCTGCTATGGTGAATGGCCGGTTCCGCCGGCGAAGAACATGCTTCGGGGGAAGTGCCGTCACATGCTGAAATCGATCGATCCGATCCTCACGCCCGACCTGCTCTGGCTGCTGGCCTCGATGGGCCACGGCGACGACCTCGTTTTCGTTGACGCCAATCATCCCGCGGTCCGCATTGCGCAGAGCACGACATCGCAGCGCCTGATCCAGCTGCCGGGCATGAGCATGGAGATAGCCATCCGCGCCATCATGTCGGTCTATCCGCTCGACGATTTCGATCCGGATCCGGTGCGCGTGATGATGCCGGTCGATGATCCCGACCGCGTGCCCGACGTGCAGCGCGTGGTGCTCGCGGAGATCGCGCGCGCTGCTGGCCGCGCTGTCACTCCCGGCAAGCTCTCGCGTCCGGATTTTTATCGCGCGGCGGCTGCCGGGTTTGGTGTCGTGCAGGTCGGCGACAGCAGGGGCTATGGCTGCTTCCTGATCCGCAAGGGCGTGATCTGAATCGCGATGAGAACGGTCATCCCGCTTCAGGCTGCTGCTTGAGCATATCTCCGCACTAGCCCCGCCCCACCAGATGAGCCGCCGAGCGCCAGGCGTGTTGCGACAGGGCTTCGAGGTTTCGCACCACCTCGACACGAAGCAGGGCGGCGTCGGCGGTCAGGGTTCCATTGGCCACCGCACCGAGCGTCGCACTGCGATGGATGCGCAGCATTTCGGCGAGCTGTGTCGTACAACGCTCGAGCTCGGCGATCGCCTCGTCGGGCGGGTCAGCGCGCGGACCGGCCATGGCGTCGCCGGCACGCGAGGCGGGTACGGCGTGCGGCGATCCATCGACGCGGGGCGGCGCCGCAACGCCGCGCGCAATCGCAGCCGCGCTTCGCATGATTTCGGCACATAGCTCTCCGGCGCGGATGTCCTCCGGTCCGCCTGCCACCGAAGCGAAATTGTTTCCTCCACCTGCGAGGTCCGTCAGCCGCGACGCGTGGTCGAGGGCGTGCAGCGTGCTCGTCAGACGCTGTTGCTCGTCGTCGGTCTCAGGCGGTCCAGCTACATCCGACAGGAATATTTGTGCCTGGCGCACGGCATCGGCCGCCTCCTCTACGGATACAGCCTCCTTCCCCAGGCGTATCGATCCAGCGCGGCCGGCCAGTTTCGCCTCGACCGAACTGCACACCGTCAAGAGCACGCGCGCGATCGTGCGCCGTACCGCTTCCACTGCCACGACCGGGGTCCCAAGCGCCGAAGGATCGAGACATCGCGTCAGCGGCGAGCCGCGCTCGGGCAGAATCCGTTCGACCAGTCGCGTGAACGGATTGATCAGGGGCAGCAGGACCGCGACGCCGACGACGTTGAAGGCCGTGTGGTAGCCGGCCAGCAGCGTGACGCCGTCGATCGTGTCGGAGGCGCGCAGCAGCATCGGCGTTACCATGGGAAAAGCCACCAAAGCGATGAGTGCGGCAATCAGCTTGAAAAGAACGTAGGCGATGGCCAGCCGCTTTGCGGTCGGGCTCGCGCCGATCGCGGCCAGGGCGGAACTCGTCGCTGTTCCGATGTTCTGGCCGATGATCAGGGCGCAGGCCTGGTCCAACCCGATCGCGCCCGCGAAATAGGCGGACAGGGTCACCGCGATCGCGGCCGTCGACGATTGCATCAGCGCGGTCATGACCAATCCGATCACGACCAGCGCCAGCACGCCGAAGAGGCCCGACCACCATGACACCCCGGGACTGCCGAGGACTGCGGGCAGGTCCGCCGGGTGCAATCGTTCAGCCAGCCCGCCCATGCCCTGCTGCAGGGTCGTCAAGCCGAACAGCACAAGTCCGAAGCCGGCGAGCGCGGCGCCGACCCCGGAGATTCGTCCTCTGCCGAGAAGCTTGGTCAGCGCGCCGACGAAGATCATCGGCAGCGCCGCGGCCGTGAGCGAGACGCGGACGCCGATCAGCGCGACCAGCCAGCCGGTCCCGGTGGTGCCGATATTCGCGCCGAAGACGAGGCTCAACCCTTGCTGGAAGGTCAAGAGGCCGGCGCTGACGAGACCGATCGTCGTCATGGTCGTTGCGCTGGAGGACTGCACCAGCAGCGTGACCACGGCCCCCCAAAACGAGCCAAGCAGCGGCGTCGACGCAGCCATGCCGAGCACCGTGCGTAGCGCAGAGCCGGCCAGCGTCTTCAGGCCCTCCGTCATCACGGTCATGCCGAGCAGGAAGAGACCTACCCCGCCGAGTGTCGAGATCGCCGTGGACATGTGTGCTCCTTCCGACAGGGCACCACGAATAGCGAAGCATATTGATCGAGGCGGCGCAAAGCCTCGCACTCGAATTTGAGTGGCCTTCTCGCATCCGCCTGTCTATGGTCGATCCATGTCTCGCCTTGTGTGTCTCTTCGTTGCTGTCATCCTGTCGCTGCTGCCCGCTGTCGCGCCCGCTGAGCCCGTGCAAAAGCGCCCCAAGCCGGTCTGGAAGGGCTACGGCTTCCTGCCGGGCTATCGTCAGCCGCTGAGCAACAGCATTCCGCTCTACAAGCAGAAGGACGCCATGCGTCGCCTCGCGCGCAGTGAACGTCGCCATTGGTACATCGACCCGGTTCCTCAGTATTACCGCTGGGATGGCGAGTGGCACTATTTCGGCCGCCCCGGCTTCGGCGGCGGCCGCTACAACGGCGGCAGCTTTGGCCCGTGCTGGACGCGCACACCGATCGGGGCGGTGTGGAATTGCGGGTGAGCGCGCCGTCATAGTGAGTCTCATCACCGTCACCCTGAGGTGCGCGCTCAGTCGCGCAGCCGCGCCGCTGAGCAAGCCTCGAAGGGCGAAGGCCCGGCTGCATCTCGGCCGTGCATCCTTCGAGGCTCCCCGCACGATGCTGCGCATCGTGCGCCTCGCGCCTCAGGATGACGGAGCTGGTACTCTCGTCATTGCGAGCGCAGCGAAGCAATCCAGAGTCTTTCCGCGGCGACAGTCTGGATTGCTTCGCTGCGCTCGCAATGACGATGTGGAGAGAGCGTAGTCCCTTACGAGAAGAACGCGATCTTCTCGGCCTGGGTCATGCGGCGGATCGGCGCGAGCGGGTCGTTGGCGGGCGCGCGGGGTTTTTGCAGGATGCCGCTGGCGAGGATGGTGGCGCCGAGCGAGGGTTCGGGGAGCGGCGTGGGCATCGGCGTTGCGGCCGGTGCTCCGGCTAATGATGCCGTGGCTGCCATCGCCGGGGCCTGCTGCTCCATCACTTCGGCCGCGGCTTCCGCGATGGCGTCGGTGAGGCGCGCGAGCGAGTCCATCGCGATCGGTGCGTCGGCTGCGGGCTCTTCCGCGACCGCTGCGGGTGCGACCGGCTCCGGAAGCTCGGCGGCAATTGGCGCCACGGCCTCCGTAGCCATCGGCTCCGGACTTGCGCTGGCCATCTCGACCGGCTCGATGATCTCGTCGAACTCCGGATCGGGCGCGGCCATCTCCAGCGCGATGGCCTCGAGGATGGCCTCGTCCTCAGCTTCCGCGGCGGCGTCGAGCGCGAGCTCGTCGGCGGCTTCCACGACAGCGGTGAGCTCCGCGACCGGCTCTTCAAGAGCGACGTCTTCAACCGCGGCGTTGTCGGGCGCGATCTTGCTGTCGGCAGCGGCCTCCGGCGCGACGGTCGCATCCATGGCCTGCTCGGCCATTGCGAACGCTTCGGCGTTGCCGGCTTCCTCAATTTCTGCTTCGGGCTCGGGAGTCGCTGCGACGTCCTGCGGCGCCTCCGTAAAAGCCACGGGAGCTTCGCTCGCCATCTCGGCGGGTGCGGCTTGCGCAGGCGCAGCTTCCACCACCGCGGTGGGCGCCTCCTGCACTGGCGCCGGCGAGGGATGCTCTGCCTGCGGCGATGCGCCGCCCTCGGTCTGCTCGATCCGTTCCCTGAGCAGATCGAATGCCGCCTTGAGCTCGACGCGGGGGTCGATGGTCGACATCTGTCCGCAGGCGGCCTCGATCGAGGCGAGCTGCGAATCAATGAGGTCGCAGATTCGCCCGTCGGCGCCGATCTCGCGCCAGCGCCAGGAGATCTCCTTGATGATGCGCACGCCGCGCGGGATCGGCGCGAGGCTCGTCTCGATCGCGGCGGGATCGAACGCCGCGAGCGCGATCGTCTCGGCCTCGCGGATGGCGCGGCGGATCTCGACCAGCGCCTCCGGCAGGCGGTCCTCGACGACGGGTTGTCGCTGTGCCGCAAGGGTTTCTTCGATTTTCGCGACCGCATCCAGCACCATGCGGGTATCCGCATTGCGGTTGCGCTTGGCATATTCGCCGAGGAACCAGCGGCCGCGCGCGGTCTCCATGAAGGCTTCGCGGATCGCGTCGTAATCCTGCTCGTTCGGCTCGGCCGCGCGGGCAGACATGGGCGAAAGGGCGAATGCTTCGTTGGCCATGACAATCTCGTCGCGCAAATCAGTGCGCGTTACACTAACGATCACCACGATATCGACCGAATCGCAATTGGTTTGATGCAGTCCGAATCACAAATCCCCACGCCCGCCGCCGTGAAGCGGCGATTTGCCGTGAGCCTCGCCCTGTTCTATTCGGCACTGTTCGCGGTGTCGGGCACGCAGCTGCCGTTCTTCCCTGTCTGGCTGAAGGCAATCGGCATCGACGCGGCCTGGATCGGCCTCATCAATGCGCTGCCGGCGATCACGCGCTTCACCACGCTGCCGCAGATCACCGCCTTTGCCGAAAAGCGGCATGCCATTCGCGCCGGGATGATGGTGTCGGTGCTGGCGACCGCGATCGGCTTTGCGGCCGTCGGCCTGCAACAGCATCCGCTGGCGCTGTTCCTGATCTACGCGCTGACCTGCGTGATGTGGACGCCGTCGACCCCGCTCACCGATGCCTACGCGCTGCGCGGCGTCGCCCGCTACGGTCTCGACTATGGCCCCTTGCGGCTGTGGGGCTCGGCGGCGTTCGCCGCGAGCTCGCTCGCCTGCGGCTATCTCGTCGACGTCATCGCACCGCGCGACCTGATCTGGGTGATCGTGGCCTGGGCGGTCGTTGCGATGCTCGCCAGCCTGCTGCTGCAGCCGCTCGACGACATCAGGCGCAAGACGACGGAGAGGCATACCGACACGGCGCTGCTGCGCGATGTCGGCTTCTGGGCGCTGATCGCCTCGGCAGCGCTGATCCAGGGCAGCCACGTCGCCTACTACACCTTCTCCGCCATCAACTGGCAGCTCCATGGGATCAGTGGGCTGACCATCGCGGGGCTGTGGACGCTGGGCGTGATCGCCGAGATCGTCGTGTTCGCGCTGTCGCCGCGCTTCCTGCTGCATCCGTCCACGATGATGGCGATCGGCGGCTTGAGCGCCGTGGTGCGCTGGATCGTCACCGCCAACGAGCCACCGCTGCCGCTGCTCGCAATCGTGCAGCTCGGCCATGGCCTCACCTTCGGCATGACCATCGTCGGCACCATGAACCTCCTGGTGCAGCGCGTGCCCTCGCATCAGCTCGCGCGGGGGCAGGGCTATTACGCCGCATGCAGCGGGCTGCTCGGCGCTGTGACCTCGATCGCGTCAGGCGCGATCTATGCCCGCATCGGGGATGGCCTGTACTACGTGATGGCGGCGATGGCCGCGGCCGGCGCGCTTCTGATCTGGTCGGCGCGGCACCGGCTGAAGGCTCATCCCCAGAGCGAGGACTCCGGCGGATAGACCAGGCTGCCGTCATAGCGCAGGCCGTGATCGCGATCGCGCGCGAGCAGCAAGGGGCCGTCGAGATCGACGAAGCGCGCCTGCGGCGTCACCAGCATGGCGGGGGCCATCGACAGCGAGGTCGCGACCATGCAGCCGATCATGATCTCGAAGCCGAGTGCCTGCGCGGCGTCCGCCATCGCCAGCGCTTCGGTGAGGCCGCCGGTCTTGTCGAGCTTGATGTTCACGGCGTCGTAGCGCTCGCGCAGCGGCGCCAGCGAGGAGCGGTCGTGCACGCTCTCGTCGGCGCAGACCATGAGCGGCCGCCGGATCCGTGCCAGCGCCTCGTCCTTGCCTGATGGCAGCGGTTGCTCGACCAGGGTGACGCCGGCAGCGGCGCAGGCGGCGAGGTTGTGCTCCAGATTGGCCTCGGTCCAGGACTCGTTCGCATCGACGATCAGCTCGGACTCCGGAGCCGCCTTGCGTACGGCCGCGATGCGCTCCGGGTCGCCGTCGCCGCCGAGCTTGATCTTGAGCAGCGGCCGGTGTGCCGCTGCGGCCGTGGCCGCTGCCATGGCTGCGGGCGTGCCCAGCGAGATCGTGTAGGCGGTGGTGCGCATCCCGGGCGCCGGGCGGTCGAGCAGGCTCCAGGCCCGCCGGCCGGCCGCCTTGGCCTCCAGGTCGATCAGGGCGCAATCCAGCGCGTTGCGGGCGGCGCCCGGGGGCATGGCACCTTGCAGGGCCTGCCGGGTCAGGCCGCCGGCCACGGCGTCCTGCATGGCCTCAATGGCCGCAAGGGTCGCCTCGGGGGTCTCGCCATAACGGGGGTAGGGCACGCATTCGCCGCGGCCGCTGAGGCCGTTATGGCTCACTTCGGCCACAACGGTGACGGCCTCGGTCTTGGCGCCCCGGCTGATCGTGAAACTGCCGGCAATGGGAAAGCGCTCGATTCGCGCCAATAGGGCCGGAACTTTGCTGGAAGTCATTTTGAACTCTGGCGAAATCTGAACCTGCTGGTTACCTGTAGCAACTAACATTAACCACTTGGGGATACCTTTCTCTGGGTAAGGGCGCGTGCGCAACTATCTGAATTCATCTGTTTCTTGCGCCCCGGCGCGGGAGCGGACATCTTGAACAGCGATCCGAAGCTGGAACGGATTGCAAAGGGCAACGCGCTGGCACTCTGCGCCACCGGAACCTGGACCGCGAGCTTCGCGCCGGTCCTGGAGCGGATGGTGGCGGATGCCGAGAAGCTCGCCGGCAGTCCGCAGAGCATCTTCATCGACGTCTCCGAGGTCGCCAAGCTCGACACGTTCGGCGCCTGGCTGATCGAACGGCTGCGCCGCAGCCTGACCCAAGGCGCGGTCGAGGCGCAGATCGCCGGGCTGTCGGCCAATTATTCGAGCCTCGTCGACGAGGTGCGGCGGGTCCGGGCGACGCCCGTGGTCGAGACCTCAACGATCACCATCACCGGCATGCTGGAGCAGATCGGCCGCACTGTCGCCGGCGTCGGCGGCACCGTGGCGGGCCTGATCGACATGCTCGGCGCGGTGCTGGCGGCGGGCTTTCGCGTGCTGATCCACCCGCGCTCGTTCCGCCTGACCTCGACCGTGCACCACATGGAGCAGGTCTGCTGGCGCGCGGTGCCGATCATCGTGCTGATCACCTTCCTGATCGGCTGCATCATCGCCCAACAGGGCATCTTCCACTTCCGCCGCTTCGGCGCCGACATCTTCGTCGTCGACATGCTCGGCGTGCTGGTGCTGCGCGAGATCGGCGTGCTCTTGGTCGCGATCATGGTCGCGGGACGTTCGGGCAGCGCCTACACCGCCGAGCTCGGCTCGATGAAGATGCGGGAAGAAATCGACGCGCTGCGCACGATGGGGTTCGACCCGATCGAGGTCTTGGTGCTGCCGCGCATGCTGGCGCTGGTGCTGGCGCTGCCGATCCTCGCCTTCCTCGGTGCCATGGCCGCGCTCTATGGCGGCGGCCTCGTCGCCTGGCTCTATGGCGGCGTCGATCCCGAAGCGTTTCTGTTGCGCTTGCGCGATGCGATCTCGATCGACCATTTCATCGTCGGCATCGTGAAGGCGCCGGTGATGGCCGCCGTGATCGGCATCGTCGCCTGCGTCGAGGGGCTCGCCGTGCAGGGCAGCGCGGAATCGCTGGGGCAGCACACCACGGCGTCGGTGGTGAAGGGCATCTTCTTCGTCATCGTCATGGACGGCGTGTTCGCCATCTTCTTCGCCTCGATCGGGATGTGACGATGGCAGGCGAAATTCAAAATCCCATCATACGCGTCCGCGACATCACCGTGCAGTTCGGCACGACGCGCGTGCTCGACGGCCTCAACCTCGACGTCAAGCGCGGCGAGATTCTTGGCTTCGTTGGCCCGTCCGGCGCGGGCAAATCCGTGCTGACGCGCACCATCATCGGCCTGGTGCCTAAGGTCGCGGGCAGCATTGAAGTGTTCGGCGTTGATCTCGATTCCTCCAGCACGTCGCAGCGGCGCAATGTCGAGCGGCGCTGGGGCGTGCTGTTCCAGCAGGGCGCGCTGTTCTCCTCGCTGACGGTGCGGCAGAACATCCAGTTTCCGATGCGCGAATATCTTCGCGTGTCGCAGCGGCTGATGGACGAGATCACCATGGCCAAGCTCGCCATGGTTGGGCTCAAGCCCGAAGTTGCCGAGCGCTTTCCGTCGGAACTGTCGGGCGGCATGATCAAGCGCGTCGCGCTCGCACGCGCGCTCTCGCTCGATCCGGATCTCGTGTTCCTGGACGAGCCGACCTCGGGGCTCGATCCGATCGGCGCTGGCGATTTCGACGAGCTGGTGCGGACGCTCCAGCGCACTTTGGGTCTGACCGTTTTCATGGTAACCCACGACCTCGACAGCCTTTACACCGCTTGCGACCGCATCGCCGTTTTAGGGAACGGTAAGATCATTGCGGCAGGGTCGATCGCCGACATGCAGGCCTCGCAGCATCCCTGGCTGAGGCAGTATTTCCATGGCAAGCGCGCCCGCGCGGTCATGAGTTGAGTAGCCGGAGCACCTGATGGAAACGCGGGCGAATTACGTCCTGATCGGATCGTTCACGCTGGCGGTGATCGCCGCGGCAATCGGCTTCGTGCTCTGGTTCCAGTCGCTGCACACCACCAAGCAGCGCAGCCCCTTGCGCGTCGTGTTCGAGGGCCCGGCGGCGGGCTTGCGCAACGGCGGCAGCGTCAATTTCAACGGTATCAGGGTGGGTGAAGTGGTCTCGGTGAAGCTCGACAACCCGCGGCGGGTTGTCGCACTCGCCATGGTCGAGAACAACGCCCCGATCCGCAAGGACACCCTGGTTGGCCTCGAATTCCAGGGCCTCACGGGCGTCGCCGCGATCTCGCTCAAGGGCGGCGAGGAGGCGGCACCGCCGCCGCCGCTCGACGAGGACGGCATTCCGACCCTGATGGCCGACCCCAACAAGCTCCAGGACGTCACCGAGGCGATCCGCGGCACGCTGCAGAACATCAACAAGATCGTCGCCGACAATCAGGAATCGGTGAAGAACTCGCTGAAGAATCTGGAGACCTTCACCAACTCGCTCGCCCGCAACTCCGAGAAGATCGACGGCGTGATGGCCAAGGTCGACGGCGTCATGCTCAAGGCCGACAGCCTCATGCTCGGCCTCAACACGCTGGCCGGCGGCAAGGACGGCGGCGAGCTGTTCCAGGCGGTGAAGTCGATCCGCGAGCTCGCCGACGATTTCGACAAGCGCTCGGGCGCGTTGATCAGCGACGGCCGCCGCACGCTCGGCGACATCAGCCGCGCCGTGAACAATTTCGACCGCAACCCGACCCGCGTGCTGTTCGGCGCCAGCAACTCATCGCAAGCCGCCCCGCCGCCCGAGCCGCCGAAGCCGGCGGCACAGGAGCGCAGGCGGCAGTAGGCGGACGCGTGTTTGCACGCTTCGTGTCCCGGACGCGCTGCAACGCCCCTTAGCATTGCTGCGCTACAATGCCGCGACATGGGCCCCGGCTCTGCAGCGCACCGCTGAAGAAGCGCTGCGCTGCGTCCGGGGCACGAGAGGGTGCATGCTCTCTCCACCCGTCATTGCGAGCGAAGCGAAGCAATCCAGACTGCTTCTGCGGGGACGGTCTGGATTGCTTCGTCGCTTCGCTCCTCGCAATGACGACATGGAGGGAGCGTGCGCTGCCTTCGTAGCCCGGATGGAGCGAAGCGCAATCCGGGTTCTTTGCCTGCCTTCCCGCATTACGCTTCGCTCCATGCGGGCTACGATCGCCGCGCTATGAGCTCAAACGAAAACGGAGGCCGCAAGGCCTCCGTTTCCCTGTTCGTCAATCGCTATTGCTGTCTCACCCCAGCCGGCCCGCCGCATGCGCGAGCAGGGTGTACACCAGGCCCGTCTCCGAGGTCAGGTGGCCGCGCAGCTCCTGCGGGCCGCGGCCGTCGCGGGCGACTTCGTCGAGCAGGCGCTCGAACTCGGCGACGTACCGGTCGACCGTGCCCTTGAAGTTGCGGTCGGCGCGGTACTTGCGGGCGACCTCGTCAAAGGCCTTCTGGCCGGCGGGCGTGTAGAGGCGCTTGGTGAAGGCCTTGTTCTCGCCGCGCTGGTAGCGGTCCCACATCTCGGCGGCGAGGTTGCGGTCCATCAGCCGGCCGATGTCGAGCGACAGCGATTCCAGCGGATTGCTGCTTGCCTGCGGGGCCTGCGGCTGCGGTGCAGGGGCAGCAGCACGGCCACGGGGAGCCTCACGGCCGTTCGGAGCGCCCTGATTGGCGTCCGTACGGTTCAAGAGGTCCGACAGCCAGCCGTCACGGCCCTGGTCGTTGCTGGAAGGCGCAACCGACGGCGCTTCGGTACGGCGCGAGGGCGCGGGCATGCCGAGGTCCGGCGGCGGCAGCGTCGAGGCGCTGCCGGTGTCGCGCATGCGGGTCTCGGTCGCCCGGCCGCCGACAGCCGCCATCATCGGCTCTTCCTGACGCTGGACGGCGACAGAAGCGCGGCCCGTCGTCGAGACGTCGAGGCCGCGGCCATGCTGGGCCACGATGCGGTTGAGCTCGGCGAGGGCCTCGATCTGGTCGACGATCACCTTGCGCATCTGCGCAGTGCTCTCGGCGGCCTCCTGCGGCATTTCGAGCACGCCGCGGCGCAGCTCGTTGCGGGTGGCTTCGAGCTCGTTGTGCATCTCGAACGCCATCTGCTTCATGCTGGAGACGAGGTTGGTGAACTTCTCGGTCGACTGCTTGAACATCGTATCCGCCTCGTCCGTGGTCTGGCGGTAGATGTCGTGCATCGCCTCGATGGTCTGGCGGTGCTCCTCCTCGGACGCCGCGCGCACCGCCTCGAACTGGCGGGTGATCGCGGCCGAGCCTGCGCCGGCGGTCTCGGCGACGACGCGGGCGATGTCGCGGGCACGCTCTTCGGCCGCGGCCAGCGATTCATCGAGCAGGCCGGTGAAGCGCGACAGCCGCTGGTCGAGATCGGCCGTACGCAGGTCGATCGTGGTGACGAGCGATTCCAGCGCCTGCTTGCGCTCGGCGAGCGAGGCGGTGGTGTTCTTGTTGCTCTGCTCCACGACCTGCGCGGCATCGACCAGCGCCTTGCCGTGCTTGTCGAACTGGACCGACAGCTCGCCGAGATCCTGGAGCGCCTTCGTGGTTTTGCTGTTGAACACGTTGAGCTGGTCTTCCAGGTTCTGCGTCGCCGCGCCGTTGCGCGAGGTGACGTCGTTCATCGCCGAGACGAAGTCGGCGACGCGCGTCACCAGCGCCCGCTCCAGCGAGTTGAGGTTGTCGTGCGCACCGGTCAGCACTTCCTGGAGGAGGATGTTGCCTTCGCGCAGGCGCTCGAACAGGGCGACCGTGTCGGTGCGCAGGATCTTGCTGGTCTCCTGCATCTCGGTGACGGCCGCGATCGAGACCTGGCGCGACTGGTCGATCGCGGAACGCGAGGCCTGCTCGAGGTCCTTGAGCGACTTGCCGACCGCGCCGGTCGCCATCTCGCTCGCCGCGTTGATGGTGCGGGCGACTTCGGAGCCGTTGCCCATCATGGTCTGCGAGAAGGCATGGCCGCGCGTCTCGATCGACTTCAGCGCGTCGGAGGTGACGCGGTCGATGTCGAGCGTGAGCTGGCTGGTCTTGGAGCCGATCGCATCGACCAGCGCGCCGCGCTTGGCGTCGATCATGTTCGACAGACGGTCGGCCTGCTGCTGCACATAGGTGACGATCTCGTCGGTCTTGCCGGTCATGGCCTGGCCGAAGCTGGAGCTGGCGGCGAGCACCGAGCGCTCGACGTCGGCCGAGCTCGACTTGACCCGCGAGCTCGCCTCGTTCGAGGCGGAGATCAGCGCGTTCTGGGCGTTGAGTGCGCTGGTCTGGATCTCGCTGGTCGCGTTCGTGGTGGCCGTGCTCAGGGCGCGCTCGATCTCGGTCGAGATCGTGCGGATCTGGCTCGCGGCATCCGCCGAGGTCGAGGTCAGCGAGGTCTGTGCCTCACGCGCGCTGTTGAGGATGGTCGAGGCGGTGTCGGCGCCGACCGCGGTCAGCGTGCGCTCGATATCCGTGGTCAGCGACTTGATCTGGCTGGCCGCATCGGTCGAAGCGGAGATCAGCGTACCCTGGGCCTCGCGCACGCCGCTGGTGAGCGCCTCGATGGTGGCGCCGCCGGCGGTCGCCAGCGCGCGCTGCATCTCGGCCGCGAGCGAACGGACCTGTCCGGTTTGTTCTGCGGAGACAGCAAGAAGGGTGCTCTGGGCGTCGCGGGCGCTGGTCGTGATGGTCTCGGCGGTCGTCTGCCCCGCCTGCGAGAGCGAACGATGCACCTCGGCCGCGAGCGTCTTGACCTGGCTTGCCGCATCCGAGGACGCCGTGACCAGCGTGCTCTGGGCTTCGCGGGCGCCGGTCATGATGGTTTCGGCCGTCGCGGTGCCCGCCATCGTGAGCGAGCGTTGCACGTCCGAGGACAGCGCCTTGATCTGGTTTGCGGTCTCGGCCGAGGCCGCGATCAGCGCGCTCTGCGCGTCGCGGGCGCCGGCGGTGATCGATTCCGCCGTGGAGGAGCCGGCCATCGACAGCGAGCGCTGCACGTCGGCGGTGAGCGTCTTGACGTGGTTGGCCGCGTCCGAGGACGTCGTGACGAGGGTGGTCTGCACCTCGCGGGCGCCGGCCAGGATCGAGGCTGCGGTGGCAGAACCGGCCGCCGACAGCGTGCGTTCGACGTCGGCCGCGAGCCCCTTGATCTGGTTGGAGGCATCGCCGGACGCCGCGACCAGGGTCGACTGCGCCTCGCGGGCGCTGCTCAAGATCGAGTTGGCGGCGCCGGTGCCGACCGCGGTCAGCGCGCGCTCGACCTCGGTCGAGGTCATCTTGAGCTGGGCGTTGACGTCGGAGGAGACCGTCATCAGCGACTGCTGGGCGGTGCGCGCACCGGTCTGGATCGTCTCGCTGGTGTTGACGACGAGGTTGGTGAGCGAGCGCTCGGCGTCCTCGACATGCGAGCGGATCGCGGTCGAGATCATCTCGGCGCGGGACATCATGTCCTCGCTGGCCTGGCGGCCGCTGCTCTCGATGCGGCCGGCGACGGCCTCGACGCGCGAGCCGAGCAGGTCCTCGAACTGCGCCACGCGCACGTCGATGTCGCTGGCGACCGAGCCGACCTTGGTCTCGATGGCCTGCTGGATGTCCTGGAAGCGCGCCGTGACCGTGTCGGTCAGGTGCGTGCTGCGGCCGTCGATGATCTCGGTGACGCCGGTGATGCGGCGGTCGACCGCCTCGATCGCCTGCGCGGTGCCGTCGGTGAGCGTCGAGGTCAGCAGCGTGAGGCGCGTGTCGATCGACTGCACGGCCTGCGAGGCGCCGTTGGTGACGGCGGTGGTGAGGTAGGTGAGGCGGGAGTCGATGGATTCGAGCGCCTGCGTCGCGCCGCCCGTCAGCGTCGTCGTGAGGTGGGTCAGGCGGGAGTCGATCGACTGGATGGTCTGCGACGCACCATCGGTCAGCGAGCTCGTGAGGTGGTTGAGGCGCGAATCGATCGTCTCGATGGCGTGCGAAGCGCCGTCGGTGAGCGACAACGTGAGGTGGGTGAGTCGGGAGTCGATCGACTGGATCGCCTGCGCGGCACCGTCGGTGAGCGACGTCGCGAGCGTGTTGAGGCGGCCGTCGATGGTCTCGGTCATCGACTTCGCGCGGCTGTCGAACGACTGTTCGAGCGTGGCGACGCGGCCGACGAGCTGCTCGTCGAAGGTCTTGATGTGGCCCTCGATCGTACCGTCGAGACCGGCGATCTTGCCGTTCAGCGAGGCATCGAGATGGTTGACGCGTTCGCCGATCGTGCTCTCGAACTGCACCAGGCGCTGGTCGAGCACGGCCGTGATCTCGCCGCCGCTGGAGGTGAAGCGGGTGTCGAAATTGTCGACATAGGTCTTCAGCGACTCATGGATGTCCTGCGTGCGCTGGCCCATGCGCTCGACGATCTCGCCGCCGAACGTCTTCACGGTGCGGTCGAACTCGGAGATGTGGCGGGTGATCAGTGCGCCCAGCGTGCCGGAGTCGCGGGCGAACTTCTCGACCAGCTCGGTGCCCTGGTTCTTCACCAGCTCGTCGAAGGCGCTCATCTGCAGCGACAGCGAGTCGTGCGCGGTCTCGGTCTGGCTCACGACCTTGGCGACGAGGGTGTTGACGGTGGCGTCGAGCGCCTCGCTCGCCTTGTCGCCGCTCGTCATGATCTGGTTGGCGAGGCGGCTGCCGGCGTCGTCGATCTTGGCCGAGATGTCGTTGGAGCGCAGCTCGAGCTCGAGCAGCAGCGAGTCCGACGAGTTCTTCAAGCTGTCGTGCACCTGCTCGGTACGCTCGGAGATGCCGTCGACGATCGCGGCGGAGCGCTGCTCGAACTCGCCGGTGATGCGGTCGATGCGCTCGTTCAGCATCTCGTGGACGCGGTCGGCGAGGTCGACGAACTCGTCGTGGACGTGGCCGGTCTTGAAGTTGAGGCTGGTGGTCAGCCGCTCGCTGGCGTCGAGCACGGCGCGCGTGGTCTCGTTGCTGGCTTCCTCGAGGCGGTCGAGCAGGTCGCCGCCGCGCTCGCCGAGCGCCAGGATCATGTTGTCGCCGGCATTGCTCAAGGCGCTGGTAATGTGGGCGCCGCGCTCTTCGAGCGCGCCGGTGATGGACTTGGCGACCTCGTCGACGCGCGAGGCGATCGCGTCGGAGATCAGCGCGATGTCGTGGCGCAGATCGATCTGCACGCCGGAGATGGCGCTGCGGACCTGCTCGGCCTGGCCGACCAGATTGTCGCGCTGATGCGCGATGTCCTGGAGCAGGGCGCGGATGCGCACTTCGTTGTCGCTATAGGCGCGCTCCAGCGCGGCGACCTCGTTGGCGACCAGCGTCTCGAGCTCGCCGGCGCGCGCGATCGCGCGCTCGATGCCGTCGCCCATCGCCGCGACCTCGCGGCGGATGGCCTGGCCGACGGTGACCATGGAATCGGAGGCCGAGCCTTCGGGCTCGGAGAAGCGGATCGCGACCTGCGCCATCGCCTGCGCGATCATGCGCATTTCCTGGCCGCGCCAGACGAGGCTCGCCAGGAAGTAGAACAGCATGATCGGCGCGAAGAACATCGCGATCAGGCCGGCGATGACCAGCACGCCGCCGCTCTGGCCCATGGCGGCCTGGATCGAGGGCAGGAAGCCGACCGTCAGCGCGGCGCAGGCGGCGAGCCAGACGCCGGCGAAGATGGTGGCGAAGGTGTAGACGCTGCGGGCAGGGCGGCCCTTCTGCAGCGCCTGGAGCAGCTGGCCGATGGTCTCGCGGTCGTCGTTGGCGGCGCGGCGCGCGGTGCGCGGCTCCTCGACCGGGTCGAACACGGTCGCCCGTTCGTTGGCGGCGGGGCGCGGCTCGAAGCTCGGCTCGTCGAAGACCGGGGGTGCCGGAGGCGTCACCTGAGACGTCGTTTCGCCCCGCATCGAGGCGTTGCGGCTGGTGTCCGCAGCCGTGTCGCTGATGTTCAGGGCTTCCTGGATCGCAGAAAGCGCAACTTCTGTGGGGTCTTTGACCTTCTTGGGAGTGTTCGCCATGTTCAGTCCGAGCCCTCGTTACTTGTACACGCCCCCCGCGAGCCCTGCGCGCTACGCAAGCCCACAGACCGGATCATGCCGCTTATGCGGATCTCCGAGCCGTCCCCACCCGGACGGCTTGTCCGCCAATTTCCGCAACATCCTATTGGCAGAGCGTCGCGAATGA
This sequence comes from Bradyrhizobium huanghuaihaiense, assembly GCF_025200885.1. Classification (NCBI taxonomy): domain Bacteria; kingdom Pseudomonadati; phylum Pseudomonadota; class Alphaproteobacteria; order Hyphomicrobiales; family Nitrobacteraceae; genus Bradyrhizobium; species Bradyrhizobium huanghuaihaiense. The sequence continues at coordinate 3,352,955 of NZ_CP104172.1, forward strand.
AATGCCCGCGATTAAGACAATCTTAATCATCGTTAACAGGATCGGGCCGTAACGCCTTAGCAATAAATGAAATTCTCCACGGAACCCGGCCAATTGCGGCGACTTTTCGTCAATAAACGGGCGGAATTACGTAAATAAGCCCAAACATTTCGTTAACCATTTCCGTGCTTGGCTGGGGTGAACCGTACCGCCTGACCGGCGGAACCACCGCGCGATGCCGGGGCCAGCGCCATGACGCCTGAACTGCAACGGATGGACTGGATGCCCTCGCCCCCGCTTGCGCCCATCGACAGCCCGCTCGATCTCGACCACCTCTCCCGGATGACGCTCGGCGACACTGAACTGGAACAGGAAGTGCTCGCGATGTTCGCCGAGCAGGCCGTCCGCCTGCTCGCCGCAATGGCGGCGCTGCCGGCCGAGACCGGTGCGCTCGCGCACACGCTGAAGGGCTCGGCCCGCGGGATCGGCGCCTTTGCGGTGGCCGATGCTGCCGCCAGCCTCGAGACGGCGGTCCGGACCGGCCACAACCGATCGCATGCGCTTGCCGCACTGAAAGAGGCGGTGGCCGAGGTCCGCGCCGCGATCGCGGCGATCCTGAAGCACTAGGGCGGCCCCCACGAATATGGGGCCTGCGCACTAGCCGTTTGATTTGACGCGTTTTCTGCGCGCGATGCGGGATCCTCGCCGCTCGAAAACGCTATGGCGCCGGGCTAACCGACCCGTTATAGGACAGCCCGGACCCTCCTTCATTCCCAACATCGCGGCAGCACGAGCACACATGGCCAAGATTCACTTTGTCGACCACAAGGGCGAAACCCGCACGGTGGAAATCGAGAACGGCGCGACCGTGATGGAAGCCGCCATCCGCAACAGCATCCCCGGCATCGAAGCCGAATGCGGCGGCGCCTGTGCCTGCGCGACCTGCCATGTCTATGTCGACGAAGCCTGGCGCGAGAAGGTCGGCAGCCCGACGCCGATGGAAGAGGACATGCTCGATTTCGGCTTCGACGTGCGCCCGAACTCGCGCCTGTCCTGCCAGATCAAGGTGAGCGACGATCTCGACGGTCTTGTGGTGGCGACGCCGGAACGTCAGGCCTGACGGGCTCGGTAGCGGCCGTCGCTGGTCCAGAGAGCTGATCGTCGACCGCATATAGAGCGCAATCGGGCGCGAGTTTCCCGCATTCGGATAGCGCGCGCTGTTTGGCATCCTCGACCGATCGCCGACCGGCTGAGTAGCCATAGAAGTTCTTCGGCGACACTGCGAATGCCTTGTGCTGGCCCTTGGCCATGTACTCCGAAAAGGCCGCGCGTCCTCGGCTGCCGAATTGCGGCGGTACCGGCAGATCGGGCAGGAGCGGCGCTGCCAGAGGTATACTCCTGCCCAGATTTTGCTGATGCAGAAAGGCGTCCACCATCGGCTGCCAGACCGTGATGCCGCCATGAAACAGATCATGGCCGTCATTGCCGAAGGCCGGTGCCTCGATCAGCTGCGCGCGTCCGCCGGCGGCTGAGAACGCGTCGAACGCTTGGCCGGCAAGCTCCGGGCTGAAATAGCTGTCGTTGGCCGCATAGATCCACAGCATGGGTGCGTGCGATGTTGCACCCAGCGTGCGGAACGCGTCGACCAATCCCGCCTGGTCGGCGGTTTTCCTGGCATCGCTCGCGTTGCCGCGGCGAATGCCGCCGGCGAAGCTGATCGCCGCCGCGAGGCCAGGGGGCGGGTTCGTCGTCAGTGCGATGGTTGCGAGGCCGCCCGTGGAAACTCCGATCGCGATCATTCCGTGCGAGCTGATGTCAGGGCGATGCTCCATGGCTGCAACCGCGGCACGCAGATCGTCCGCAGCCATGCTTTCGGCGCGCAGAATGCTTGCGGTGGCGCAACAGCCGGCGCCTTCCGCGTGAGTGCCGCCCGAGTCACCGTAGCCGCGACGCATCACGACGAGCGCGGCAAATCCCCTGCGCGCGAATGCGACGGCCTGTTGGTAGAAGCGGTAAGGGGTGAGATCGCGCCGCTCTTCTGCATCCGCGGCCGTGCCGTGGCTGATCAGGGCGAGCGGATAGGCCTGTGCGCCCGCAGGGCGGATCAGCAACGCTTCGAGGCCGCGCGGGCCCGCCGCCGGCATCGCGATGCGCAAATCCTCCCGATGGTAGTCCTCGGCCACGGCGGGCTGCGCGGCCAGAACGGCCAGCACAAGCCAGAGCGCCCCCTGGCGCGTCATTGCCCGCCCGCGCCGCGGTGCCACCACGGCTTGAGATTGCGGATCACCTCGTCGGTCAGCGGTGTCGGCCGGCGCGAGGCCTCATCGATCATGACGGCGATGGCCTGCGCCGACGCCACGCATCGCCCTTCCGAAAACACCACCTGCTCGAAGGTCACCGAGGTCCGTCCGAGCTTTGTGACGCCGAGGCCGAGCTCGATCGTGCCCGGCCAGTGCAACTCGGCGCGGAAATGGATGTCGAGCCGCACCATGATCCAGGCGAGGCCCGGCGGCGTCAGCCCGTATTGTGGGCTCTTCATCAGCGTGACGCGGCCGGTCTCGAAATAGGTGGCGTAGACCGCATTATTGACGTGCTGATTGGGGTCGAGATCGCCGAAGCGGACGTTGTCGCTGAGGCGGTAGGGGAAGTCTTCCAGGCGCGGCGTCGTGTCGAGGCGGGCTGGTGCGTTCACCGATTGATCTCCGTCATATCCAGCCTCGTTACAGCCCAGTTATTTTGGCCCGGCAAGTGGGCGTGCTTGCGGGGCGCTCCCGCTTTTATGCCTTCCCTGATCCATCCCCGTTGGCTAGACAGGCAGGGTCACCTCTGCCCAACGGGCGCCGTCCAACCGATAACGACCGATAAAGAGACGACATGAGCGACGTGATCAAAACCGATGTGCTGATTATTGGCGCCGGCCCCTGCGGTCTGTTCGCCGCCTTCGAGCTCGGCCTTCTCGACATGAAGGCGCACTTCGTCGACATCCTCGACAAGGTCGGCGGCCAGTGCGCCGAGCTCTATCCGGAAAAGCCGATCTACGACATTCCCGGCATTCCGCAGGTCTCGGGGCAGGGACTCACCGACGCGCTGATGGAACAGATCAAGCCGTTCCATCCGACCTTCCATCTCGGCGAGATGATCGAGACGGTGGAGAAGATCGGCGATCCCGCGTTTCGCTGCACCACGGATGCCGGCAAGGTGTTCGAATGCAAGGTGTTGGTGATCGCGGCCGGCGGCGGCTCGTTCCAGCCCAAGCGTCCGCCAGTGCCGGGGATCGAGGCCTATGAGGGCACCTCGGTGCACTACGCCGTGCGCAAGATGGAGACGTTCCGCGACAAGAGCGTGCTGATCGTCGGCGGCGGCGATTCCGCGCTCGACTGGACGCTCAATCTGCATCCGCTCGCCAAGCGCATCACGCTCTTGCACCGGCGCGACGAGTTTCGCGCAGCGCCTCACAGCGTCGAGCAGATGCGCGCGCTGGTCGCCGGCGGCAAGATGGATCTGCGGCTCGGCCAGGTCACCGCGCTCTCAGGCGCCGACGGCAAGCTCACCGGTGCGACCGTGAAGGGCAACGACAACAGCATCACCGAGGTCGACTGCGACACCATGCTGCCGTTCTTCGGGCTGACCATGAAGCTCGGTCCGGTCGCGAACTGGGGTATTGCGCTCGAGAACAACCTCGTGCCGGTCGAGACGTCAGCGTTCGAGACCAATGTGCCGGGCATCTTCGCCATCGGCGACATCAACACTTACCCCGGCAAGATCAAGCTGATCCTGTGCGGCTTCCACGAGGGCGCACTGATGTCGCAAAAAGCCCATCGTTATGTCTATCCGGAGAAGCGGCTCGTGTTCCAGTACACGACCTCGTCCTCCAGCCTGCAAAAGAAGCTCGGAGTCAACTAACGGCGAAGGGGCGGGCGGCGATGCCCCATGTTTCTGGTGCTGGAACCGTTCGCGAAATCGCCGTAGTGTGCGGCCATTCCGGACTTGGCTTTAGGATAGTCTTGGCTTGACAAAGTCTTGGCTTAGCAAGGCAATTGGCTCAGCAAGGCGATTGGCTCAGCAAGGTGATGATAATGCGGACTCTCTTTTCCAGCTTTCGGCTGCTGCCCTTCCTCGCGCTCGTGCTATCGGTCGGTGCGGTGAGCCCGTCTGCGGCGCAGACCGCGGAGCCGACGGCTGCCGGCCTCTGGCAGAAAGTCGAGGACGGCAAGACGGTGGGATGGTTCCTCTTCATCGATCGCAGCGGCGTCTTCGAAGGTGTGATCGCAAAAACCTTCCCGCGGCCCGGCGACGATCCGAACGAGGTCTGCAGCAAGTGCACCGACGATCGCAAGAATGCACCGGTGCTCGGCATCTCCTTCGTCCGCAACATGAAGCGCGAGGGATTGAAATACGAAGGCGGCAACGTGCTCAATCCGCGTGACGGCCAGATCTGGAAGGCCAACATGAAGGTCAGTCCCGATGGCCAGACCCTGACCCTGCGCGGCTATCTCGGCATCGCGTTGCTCGGCAAGGACGAGACCTGGACGCGCCTGCCCGATACCAACATCGCCCAGGTCGATCCCGCCATCGTCGCCAAATATTTGCCCGCGCAAGCCGCTGCGACCAAGCCGGCACCCGCGCCCGCAGCCAAGAAGGGCGGCGCGATGATGGCGCCGGCGCCGAAGCAGTAGGGCTGTTTCCGCGTTTTCGCGTAGCCCGCATGAGCGAAGCGATATGCGGGGCCGCTTGACCCGGGTGTCGCTGCGCTCACCCGGGCTACGAGACCCTCAATATGTCCGCGCCTTCTTGCACGGCGCATAGAAGGTGCCGTTGCCGGCGACGACCCGCTCGAGGCACTGCCGGGGATCGGTGATCTCGCCGTCGACCTGGAAGTAATAGGCCTGCGATCCCAGGCTCAGGACGTAATGCCCCGGCGCCAGATCGAGCCCTGAATCGCCGGAGTGAAGTTCGTACATTTCCGCCTTGCCCGGAATCGGCGAGACCCGGAACGGATAGGAGAGGTTGCGGATGACCCCGACATCGTCTCCGCCACCGAGCGCCTTGCCGGCGACATCGCTGGAAAACTCCCGGGCGATCTTCGCCACGACCCGAACCTCGACGCGTTCGGGAATGGCGTTTGCGACATCGCGGCGGAAGACGATGAACTTGACGCGGCCGTTCGGCAGATGCGGCCGATCGGGCTTCCTGAACTCCGGTGAGATCGCAATCCGCATGTCGGGCGCCATCACGCCGGTCGCGGACAGCTCCACCAGCGACTTGTCGTCGATCAGGGCGTAGATGCCGTAGTCGGTGGGCAGCACGCGCGTCGGGGCAGGTGCGGCGGGCGTCACCATCTCCGGCTTGGCGACCGTGATCGTCGTCTCCGGCTTGGGTGCGACCAGCGCGATCTCCGCGGGCTGGGACGTGATCAGCCGGCGCAGCGCTGCGATATTGTCCCGCTGCGAAACGATCAGGATGACTGCGCTGACCGCAAGCAGGATGGCCGCCGTGCGCTTGATCACCGGCAGAAGCGGGCCCGAGATCGCAGGCAGCTTGCTGCGCGGCCTGCCGACGCCTGATGGCAAAACGGTCGCATCGCCGGACACCAGAAGACCGCCGGCCTCCTTGGACGAGGCGAGTGGTTGCGACGGCAGGCGCTCCAGCGGCGCCTCGTCACGCGAGAATTTTTCGACCTCCTCGATGGCGATCTCGAGCGCCCGCTTCATCTGGTCGATGTTTCTGGCGTCGGCGTAGGTGAACTGCTCCTGGAGCTTGTAGCGGGCAAGGTCGTAGACCATCTGCCGCCTCGCGTCCGCGTCGTCCTTCACCGTCTCCAGCATGCGTGAAATCACCAGCGCAAACTGCACCTGGTTTGCGGGCAGATCGGTCGCGTCCTGCTGGCCAGGGAGCAACTCTCTCGAATTCATAGCGCTGCCGGTCCAATGCCAGTCACGCCGTCACCTGATTCTCTAATCGAAACAGCCGGTTAAACAAATGCGATAAGTTTCGCGGCCACGTTCCTACACGTCTGGGTGCAACAAGGAAAGCCTCGAAAATGCGCGGCAAAACGGCCGGCGCGTCACGCATGCAGGCATACGCAAGCGTGGGCAACAGCGTGCGGCAGTAGTTCTCCGGAATGCGCGCTGGCGCCGGATTTGCATAGCTGTCGCAAAAGCTGCTGGGGGAATGAGTCGCCGTCTCTGCCGCCCATGTGCGGCAAGGCGGACGGTGGCGCCTGTCCCTCGCGGCGCTGACTTCGATCCGCGGGAAGACGACATGACACTTGCAAGACCGTGTGCAGCGATGCTGCTCGGCCTGACCGTGCTGCTGGCGACATCAGCGCTGGCGCGCGACGACGGGCGCTACGCCAACTCGCCGCTCAAACCCTGGTTCGAGAGCCTGCACAGCGAATTTGGGCAATGCTGCTCGGATGCCGACGGCTACGTGGTCGCCGATGTCGACTGGGAATCCGACAAGGGGCGCTACCGCGTGCATCTCGACGGTGAATGGGTGCTCGTGCCGGAGGGAGCAGTGATCACCGAGCCGAACAAGATCGGCCGCACCATGGTGTGGAAGCACTATATCGACGGCCACCCGCGCGTGCGCTGCTTCATGCCGGGCAGCATGACGTAGAGACGGAAGACGACGGAAGAGCTTCGTCGAGGCTTGTCACGAGCATCCACACTTCGTGTGGAGGAGCAAAATGTGGATGGCCGGGCCTTCGCCGCGCCGAAGCGGCTTCGGCCGCGCAGGCGGGACAAGGCGCCGGCCATGACGGGATCGTTGAGGAATGACGAGACCGATCAGCGCGCTTCGCTCTGCGAATTCGCGCTCGCAAGCCGCTTCACGCGCGGCGACAGCACCGAGACCTGCGCGGGCGAGGCGGGCATGCCGGCGACGATCATCGCGGGCGCGGTCGACTGCTCCTCGACGCCGGCCCCGCCGAGCACCTGGACCTGCGTCGACGAGATCGGAAACGACTTCACTTCGTAGGAGGGAAGCTCGCCGGCGAACGCGGCAGCGGAGCTGGCAATCATTGCACCGGCAATGGCAATCATCGAGAGAGCACGCATTTGGAAAATCTCCGTGAAAGATGTCAATCGGAGGTTTGGTCGCGATGATGCCGGGGCAGGTTCGCTTGAGCGCGAACATTCCTGTCGCCGTCGGCGCAGATATTGGTTGCTTGGTGCGAAAGGATGAAACGGTGAAGAAGTTTTTCGTGCCAATGTTTCCGGACGGTTTCGCGGAAGCAAGGCGACGCCCCTAGAGCGCCTCCAAAGCCAAGTGCCGCGATCTGGCCGCGGCGGCAGCCTCCGGAAAGCACAGGCGCATCGTCGTGCCGCGGCCGGGCTCGGAGGCGATGACGAGTTCGCCGTCATGGGCGGCCATGATCTCGCGGACGATCGACAGGCCGAGGCCGGCGCCGTCGCCTGCGCTGTTGCCGGTCTGAAACGGCTCCAGCAGCTTGTGCTCCGCGCCGTCGGGCAAGCCTGCGCCGTCGTCGTCGACCGAGATGCTGCCGCGCCCGAGCGTGGCGACGATGCGCCGCGCACCGCGGGCGTGGATCAGCGCGTTGCCGACGAGATTGGCGAGCGCGCTGCGGATGGCGGCATCGACGCCCTGCACCAGGAACGGACCTTCGTCGGCCCGCTCGAGTGCAAGCTCGATGCCGGCGTCCAGCGCCGAGGGACCGAAATCGGCGAGCACGTCCAGCGTGATCGCGGCAAGATCGATCGGCCGCTTTTCGATCGCGTGATTTTGCAGGCGCGCGAGGTCAAGCATGGCTGAGACCAGCGACGTCAGGCGGCGGACGTCGCGCACCAGCTCGGCCTTCAGGGCCGGATCGGGCACGTCGTCGATCTTCGCGCGCAGCAGCGTCAGCGGCGTACGGAGCTGATGGGCTGCATTGCCGAGAAAGCGGCGCTGCATCCTGATATAGGCGTCGATCTCGCCGAAGGCGCGGTTCAGCGCCTCCACCAGTGGCTTCAGCTCGCGGGGGACTTCGGACAGCGATATCAGACCTTGCGGTGCTGCAGGGTCAATCGCGAGCGCGCGAAGCGCCACCCGTTCGATGCCGCGCGTGACGAAACGTGCGGCCAGCGCCGAGCCGATGGCGACGGTCGTCGCAAAGGCCAGCGCCACCAGGATGATCGAAAAGCTGCTGCGGACGAGGAAGCTTCTCGCCATCCGGCCGAAGCGGACCTGAGGCTCGCCGACCATCGTCGTGAGCCGCAAGGAGCCCCGTTGCTCGACGGCGAGACAGAACGTGCTCTTCTGGTCGTGGGTGCTGAAGACGGACAAGCCGACCGGCCCGCGATAGGGGAATGCGAAAGGAAGCGCCGGCCGGCGCTCGCTACCATACTCGTTGACGAGATCGCCGACGGATACGACGTACCAGAGGTTCGGGCTGTCGGCCTTCAATTCCTCGAGCGCGGGAGTCGGACGGACCGTCAGGTTTTGTCCATTGATATCAGTGGCGCGATCGAGAACGGCGGCCACGACCCGGCAGGCCCTGAACTCGCGTTCCTCCAACGGGTACCTCGAGACGAAGATCGCAACCATGATCAAAAAGATCGTTGTGGCGGCGATGCCGAGCGAGAACGCAAACGTTCGGGCGATCGACCTCATCGCGGCGTCGCCAGCCGCAGGATGTAACCGATGCCGCGCATGCTGCGGATCTCGACGTCGCCGCCGAATGCGGCCAGCTTCTTCCTCAGGCGCGAGACCTGCGCTTCGAGCGTATTGGATTCGATCTCGTCGTCGAAACCGTAGATTTCCTCGATCAGGGCGGCGCGGGTGATGACGCGGTCGCGCCGCATCAGCAGTGCGCCCAGGATCAGCGCCTCGCGCCGCCGCAGCAGGATTTTCCTGTCGGCGACCACGACTTCGTTGCTGCCGAGATGCAGCTCGACATTGCCGAGCGACAGCACGGCAGGCGCGAGCAGGCGGGGCCGACGCAACACGGCGCGCACTCGCGCAAGCAGTTCCTGCGGCTCGAACGGCTTGCCGAGATAGTCGTCGGCGCCGCCGTTGAGGCCGTCGACGACGTCCTCCTTGGTGTCCTTGGACGTCAGCATGATGATGGCGGGGCGCTCCGGCGACTGGCTGAGCGCCGTGACCACCTCGAGCGCATCGCCGTCGGGCAGCATCCGGTCGACGATGGCGAGATCATATTTGAAATTGTCCAGCGCCTGGCGGGCGTCGGCAATCGAGCCGACAAGATCGACGACGCCGTGCAACTGTCCGAGCAGACGGATGATGTAAGCGCCGATCTGCGGTTCGTCTTCGATCACGAGCGAGCGCACGCGGGTCGTCCTTGACTCTGCTGGGGCCATAGGCCCCGATCTTGACGCTTCCTGACCGAAGTCCGGCGTTTCGGTTCGCGCGCGAGTTCCGTTTAAGGCAGTGAGCTTGGCGAATAAAAGGCAGGAACGGAGGGGTTGAACGGCACGCGCGGTCAAAACTTGTGCGCGTGAACCCGTCCCGGGCAATGTTCGGGCAATGTTGATCCGGCGGCGCACCCGTGCGCGGAATGTCGCAGGGGCAGTTGGGCGTTGCAATCTTGGGGCAATTTTGCCGGACCACATGCTGGGCTCCTAACCACACCAGTCGACTCGGCAAGGAAAGCCGGTCCGGGGCCCTGAAATGAAGCATATTGACGAAGCCGCTCTCCGCCTCACGGTGAATGCGCGGTGGACGACCGCCTGTCTTGCCGCACTCGGTGCGATCATGGCGACCGCGCAATCCGCATCGGCGCAGACCGCGTTCACGCTGCCGGCTCCGCCATTCGAGCTGCCGATGCTGCCGTCGCCGTCCGGCAACTGGACTGTCATGGTCGGTATCGGCGGCGAATACACGCCTGACTTCGTCGGATCGAAGAACAGCAAGTTTCGTCCGATCCCGATCTTCACCATTCGCCGCGCCGGATCGATCGACCAGTTTCGCGGACCGCGCGACAGCGCCAGCATTGCGCTGCTCGACGTCGGCAATTTTCGCGCGGGCCCTGCGTTCAAATATGTCTCCTCGCGCAAGAGCAGCAAATATGCCGAGCTGACCGGCCTCGGCGACGTCAAGGCCGCATACGAGCTCGGCGGCTTCGTCGAATATTATCCGGTGGATTGGCTGCGCCTGCGCAGCGAGTTGCGTCAGGGCTTCGATGGCCACACCGGCACAGTGGCCGACGTCTCCGCCGACGTCATCGTGCCGCTGATCCAGAGGCTGACGATCTCGGCTGGCCCGCGCTTCACCTGGAAGAGCACGAAGGCCACCGCGCCGTATTTCGGCGTCGATGCCGCGCAGGCGCTGGCTTCGGGGTTGCCGATGTACAATGCCAGGGGCGGCGCGCATTCGGTCGGCTTCGGCAGCCAGATCTCCTACCGCATCAATCCGCAGTGGGAGGTCCATGCCTATGTCGAATACGAGAAGCTGCTCGGCGATGCCGCGGACAGTCCGCTGGTGAAGCAGCGGGGATCGTCGAACCAGACCACCGTCGGCCTCGGTGCGTCCTATTCGTTCGACTTCAGGATTCGATAGTCGCCATGCGTCGCAGTGTCATTCTTTGGATTGGTCTCGCGATCGCTTCCGTTGCGCTCAGCGCCGCTGCGGCGTTCGAGACGCGCGCGACGAAACTCCAGGCGATCAAGTCAGTCGGCATCGTCTCGGCGATCGGCGAGGAGATGAGCCTGACGCGCGCCGGCCTGACCGGGCTCGGGAACACAGCGCAAAGCCTCTCGATCAGCGCATGGGGACTGGATGAGTTGATCGTCCAGCAGGCGACGAAGCTCTTGAGCGGGCGCTTTCGCGTGCAGCCGGTGAATTACAGGCGCGCCGCGTTCGCTGCTGTCAGGGATTCAGCGGTTACGCCCGTCAACCTCCTGCGCAGCGATCCGTTCAAGGAATTGGTTCGCAGCGACGTCGTCCCCCAGGGGCTGGATGCCTACATCGTCATCACCCGGGCAAGATCGAAACTCGGCAACGGCCGCAATGTCGAGGGCGTCGGGCTTGCCCAATACCGGACGCTGCTTGCAGATTACGGGCTGATCCACGCGCTGTACGAAGTGCGCGTGATCGAGGGGAAGTCGTTCGACGTGATCGAGAAGCGGGCGGCCGCGCCGCTCGACAACACCGGGACCCTGCGGCTCGCCGGTCCAAGCGGGCCGATCGACGAAACGTTCGAGGGTCCGGCTGCGAGCGAGCGGCTGCGGGCGGCGATCGCGGATCTGATCACGCGCAGCCTGCCCGTCACGCTGGGCGACATGCACCTGATCGACGGCCAGTGAGCCTCTAGGTCACCGGCGCCGGATTGAACAGCGTGAGATCGTTGTGAATGCCCCAGCGATCCGACCACGGTTTTGTGCGGCCGGAGGCGACGTCGAGGATCAGGCGGAACAGGTCCCAGCCGCATTCCTCGATGGTCTTCTCGCCGGTGGCGATGCTGCCTGAATCGAAATCGATCAGGTCCTTCCAGCGCCGTGCCAGCTCGCTGCGGGTCGCGACCTTGATCACAGGCGCGGCCGCAAGGCCGTAGGGCGTGCCGCGGCCGGTGGTGAACACCTGCAGCGTCATGCCGGAGGCGAGCTGCAGCGTGCCGCAGATGAAGTCGGATGCAGGGGTTGCCGCGAACAGCATGCCCTTCTGCGTCGCCTTCTCGCCGGGCGAGAGCACGCCGGTGATGGCGGAGGAGCCGGACTTGACGATCGAGCCGAGCGACTTCTCGACGATGTTGGCGAGGCCGCCCTTCTTGTTGCCGGGCGTGGTGTTGGCGCTGCGGTCGGCGCCGCCGCGGGCGAGATAAGAGTCGTACCAGGCCATCTCGCGCACCAGCGCGCGGCCGACGTCCTCGTTGATGGCGCGTCGGGTGAGCAGCTGGATGGCGTCGCGCACTTCGGTCACTTCCGAGAACATCACGGTGGCGCCGGCGCGCACCAGCAGGTCCGCGGCAAAGCCGACGGCGGGGTTGGCGGTGACGCCCGAGAAGGCGTCGCTGCCGCCGCATTGCAGGCCGATGACGAGATCGGAGGCCGGGCAGGTCTCGCGCTTGCGGGTGTTGAGCACCTTCAGCCGCGCCTCGGCCTGGGTCATGATCGCATCGACGATGGCGCCAAAGCCGTCGAAGGCCTCGTCCTGCATGCGGACGATGGCATCGCTCACGCCTTCCGGCACCAGGCGCTCCGGCGCGAGCTTCTCGCAGCCGAGGCCGACGACGAGAATCTCGCCGCCGAAATTGGGGTTCAGCGCGAGGTTCTGCAGGGTGCGGATCGGCACCACCGCGTCGGGCGCGGTGATGGCGACGCCGCAGCCATAGGCGTGCGTGAGCGGCACGACGTCGTCGACATTCGGATATTTCGGCAGCAGCTCGGCGCGGATGCGCTTGACCGCATATTCCATCGTGCCCTTGACGCATTGCACGGAGGAGGAGATGCCGAGGATGTTCTTGGTGCCGACCGAGCCGTCAGGATTGCGGTAGCCCTCGAAGGTGAAACCTTCGAGCGGCGGCAGCGGAGCCGGGACGGCGGTGGAGATTTCCAGCTTGTCGAGGGCAGGGGCCTCCGGCATGCGGATGCGCGCCTCGTCCACCCATTCGCCGGCCAGGATCGGCGAGAGCGCGTAGCCGATGATCTCGCCATAGCGGATGATCGGGGCGTCTTGCGCGATGTCGACCAGCGCCGTCTTGTGTCCCTGCGGCACGAAGGCACGTAGCGTCAGGCCGCTGGCAAAGCGGGAGCCGGCGGGAAGCCCGAAATCATTGACCACGATCGCGACGTTGTCGCGTTCGTTGAGCTTGATGTAGCGGGGCTGCTCTTTCGCTGCGACGTCCTGGTCCATCGTGGACTCCGGATTTGTAGGGTGGGTTAGCGCAGCGTAACCCACCAATGTCGGTGTCCGCGGAAGCAGAAGAGGTGGGTTACGCTGCGCTAACCCACCCTACGATGCCTGCGATGTCTCAACCCGGGAACGTATAAGCCGTCTTCACCGTGGTGTAGAACTCGCGCGCATAGGAGCCCTGCTCGCGGGCGCCGTAGCTCGAACCCTTCCGGCCACCGAACGGCACGTGATAGTCGACGCCGGCGGTCGGCAAATTGACCATCACCATGCCGGACTCGCTGTTGCGCTTGTAGTGCGAGGCGTATTTCAGGCTGGTGGTGCAGATGCCGGAGGCGAGGCCGAATTCGGTGTCGTTGGAGATGGCGAGGGCTTCCTCGTAGTTCTTGGCGCGGATGACGGCGGCGACCGGGCCGAAGATTTCCTCACGCGCGATGCGCATGTTGTTGTTGGCCTCGGTGAACAGCGCCGGCGCGAGGTAGTGACCGGGGTTCTCGCGCTTGAGCAGCTCGCCGCCGAAGGCGAGCTTGGCGCCCTCGTCCTGGCCGATCTTGATGTAGCGCAGGTCCTGGTCGAGTTGGCTCTGGTCGACCACGGGGCCGATATGCACGCCGGCCTTGAGCGCGTCGTCGACCGACAGGCCCTTCAGGCGCTCGGCCACCGCCGCGACGAAGCGGTCGTGGATGCCTTCGGTGACGATCAGGCGCGAGGACGCCGTGCAACGCTGGCCGGTCGAGAAATAGGCGCCGTTGACGGCGACCTCGACGGCGGTCTTGAGGTCGGCGTCGTCGAGCACGACCAGCGGATTCTTGCCGCCCATCTCGAGCTGGAACTTCTTCATCGGGTTCGACAGCACGCAGGCCTGCGCGATCTTGCGGCCCGTTTGCACCGAGCCGGTGAAGGAGATCGCGGCCACATCCGGATGATCGAGCAGCGTCTGGCCCACCACCGAGCCGGAGCCGACCACGAGGTTGAACACGCCGGCGGGAATGCCGGAGCGGGTGATGATTTCGGCGAGCGCGTGGCCCGAGCCGGGCACCAGCTCGGCCGGCTTGAACACCACGGTGTTGCCGTAGCAGAGCGCGGGCGCGATCTTCCAGGCGGGGATCGCGATCGGGAAGTTCCAGGGCGTGATCATGCCGATGACGCCGACCGGCTCGCGGGTGAGCTCGACGTCGAGGCCGGGACGCACCGAGGCGCCCTTCTCACCGATCAGCCGCAGCGCTTCGCCGGCGAAGAACGCGAAGATCTGGCCGGCACGGGCGACCTCGCCGATGCCTTCCGGCAGGGTCTTGCCTTCCTCGCGGGCGAGCAGGCGGCCGAGCTCTTCCTTACGGGCAAGGATTTCAGTCGAGATCTTGTTGAGCGCGTCGTAGCGCACCTGCGGGGTCGACTGCGCCCAGGCGGGGAAGGCGGCCTTGGCGGCGGCGATCGCCTTCTCGGTCTGCGCCTTGTCGGCCTTGGCGTATTCGCCGACGAGATCGTTGGTGTTGGAGGGGTTGATGTTCTTGGTGACGCCGGAGCCGTCGACCCATTCGCCGCCGATGAAGTTCTTCAGGATCGCAGTCATCTTTTTCCTCCAGGGAACGCTTTTTAACGGACGAGGCAGGGACGCTTGTCGTCAAACGTCCAGCCGGGGATCAAGTCCTGCATGGCCATAGCGTCATCCCGGGCGCCGAGTCCATGCTTCTTGTAGAGCTCATGCGCTGCCTCGATGGCGGTGCGGTCGATCTCGATGCCAAGGCCGGGGCGATCGGGCACGGCGATCTTGCCGCCCTTGATCTGGAGCGGCTCTTTGGTCAGGGCCTGGCCGTCCTGCCAGATCCAGTGGGTGTCGATCGCGGTGACGTTGCCGGGAGCGGCGGCGCCGACATGGGTGAACATCGCGAGCGAAATGTCAAAGTGGTTGTTGGAATGCGAGCCCCAGGTCAGGCCGTTGTCACGGCAGGTCTGGGCAACGCGCACCGATCCTTGCATGGTCCAGAAATGGGGATCGGCGAGCGGAATGTCCACCGCGCCCAGACGCAGCGCATGGGAGAGCTGCCGCCAGTCGGTGGCGATCATGTTGGTCGCGGTCGGCAGGCCCGTGGCGCGACGGAACTCGGCCATGATCTCGCGGCCGGAGAAGCCGGCCTCGGCGCCGCAGGGATCCTCGGCATAGGCGAGGATGCCATGCATGCCCTTGCAGAGGCGGATCGCCTCATCCAGCGACCAGGCGCCGTTGGGGTCCAGCGTGACGCGCGCGTTGGGGAAGCGCTTTGCGATCGCGGCGACGGCCTCGATCTCCTGCTCGCCGCGGAGCACGCCGCCCTTCAGCTTGAAGTCGGCGAAGCCGTAATGGTCGTGGGTGGCCTCGGCGAGCCGTACCACGGTTTCGGGCGTCATCGCTTCCTGGTGGCGGAGGTTGAACCAGTCGGGCTTGCCGGTCTCGCCGGTGACGTAGTCGAGCTTGCTCTTGCGGCGGTCGCCGACGAAGAAGAGATAGCCGAGCGTCTCGACGCTCTTGCGCTGCTGGCCTTCACCGAGCAGGGCGGCGACCGGCAGGTTGAGATGCTGGCCGAGCAGGTCGAGCAGCGCGGATTCGATCGCGGTGACCGCGTGGATCATCACGCGCAGGTCAAAGGTCTGCTTGCCGCGGCCGCCTGCGTCGCGGTCGGCAAAGGCGGTGCGGACGTCGGCGAGGATATTGTTCATCGCGCCGACGGTCTTGCCGATCACGAGATCGCGGGCGTCCTGCAGGGTCTGCCAGATCTTCTGCCCGCCCGGCACCTCGCCGACGCCGGTGTGGCCGGCATTGTCGGTGAGGATGACGATGTTGCGGGTGAAGAACGGCGCATGCGCGCCGCTGAGGTTGAGGAGCATGCTGTCGCGGCCGGCGACCGGGATCACCTGCATCGCTGTGACGACCGGTGCGCCGGAGATATTGGTCTCGGCCATCGCACGCTCCTCCTGTTGTCGGCTGCTATTCTGCAGCCTGTTGTGACGATCGTGCGGCGGGCAGCTTCTTCACCAGCGCGGCCAGCTCCGCGATCTCCTGCTCGGTGAGGTCGGTCAGCGGCGGACGGACCGGGCCGGAATCGCGGCCGATCACCTTCATGCCGGCCTTGATGATCGAGACCGCATAACCCTTCTTGCGGTTGCGGATCGCGATCAGCGGCAGGATGAAATCCTTCAGACCGGCATGGATCGCCGCATGGTCGCGCTTGCGCACGGCGGCGTAGAAATTGGTGGCGAACTCCGGCACGAAGTTGAACACGGCCGACGAGTACGTCGTCACGCCCATGTCGAGATAGGGCAGGGCGAAGGTCTCGGCGGTCGGCAGGCCGCCGACATAGGTCAGGCGATCGCCGAGCTTGGTGTAGACGCGGGTCATCAGCTCGATGTCGCCGATGCCGTCCTTGTAGCCGACGAGGTTCGGGCAGCGTTCGGCAAGGCGCGCGAGCGTATCGGGCTGGAGGATGGCGTTGTCGCGGTTGTAGACAATGACGCCGATCTTCACGGAGGCGCACACCGCCTCGACATGGGCGGCAAGGCCCTCCTGCTCGGAATGGGTGAGGTAGGGCGGCAGCAGCAAGAGGCCATCGGCGCCGGCCTCTTCAGCGCCGATCGCGATCTCGCGGGCGATCGCGGTGCCGTAGCCGGTGCCGGCGAGCACGGGCACGCGGCCGTTGGTCTCGTCGACGGCGACCTTCACGACCTCGGGAACCTCGGTCGGGGTCAGCGAGAAGAACTCGCCGGTGCCGCCGGCGGCGAAGAGTCCTGCGACATCATAGCCGCACAGCCAGTCCATGTTGGCGCGGTAGGTCGCCTCGTCGAAGGAATAGTCCGCCTTGAAGGGCGTGACGGGGAAGGACAGGAGGCCCGATCCGATCTTCTGGGCCATTTCCTGCGGGGTCATCTTGCTCATGGGCGCGGCTCCCTTATTGCGTGTTGTGGAGGACGCAAGCAGAAGGCTGCGCGTCCATGCGCCGTGGTTTAGGCAACCGTTCGATGCGCGTCCAAGCCAAAGCCTATATCGACCAATGCGGATTCAGCATCAATCTTCCATCGTCTCCGCGGAGGACAATTCACCGGCGATTTTGACCAGCGCCGACAGCAGCGGATTCTCGTCCTCGCGGCGCCAGACCATGAACAGCTCGACCGGGACGCGGTTGCGGAGCTTCAGGGGACGCAGCCGGACGTCGGAGATCTTCAGGCTCGCGGCCGCGGCCGGCACGATGGCAAGGCCGAGGCCGGCGCGGACCATGGCGAGGATGGAGTGGATCTGGCTGAGATGCTGGACGTAGCGCGGCAGCACGTCGGCTCGGGTGAAGAGGGCGACCAGCAGGTCGTGGAAGTAGCGGCTCTCATAGGGCGAATACATCACGAAGGGCTGGTCGTCGAAATCCTTGATGGTGATGCTGTCGGCATTGGCCAGCGGATGCTTCTTCGGGATCGCAGCGAGCAGGGGCTCGGCGACGACGCGGCGGCTGGTCAGCTCGGGCCGCGCGATCGGCGGCCTGAGCAGGCCGGCGTCGATCTGGCCGGAGGTCAGCGCCTCGAACTGGTCGCCCGACACCATCTCCTTCAGCGAGAAGTCCACCTCGGGCAGCTTGGCGCGGCAGGCGGCGACGAGCTCGGGCAGGAAGCCGTAGGCGGCCGCCGCGGTGAATCCGATCTTCAGCGAGCCGGTCTTGCCGAGCGCGATGCGGCGGGCGACCTGCGAGGCGCTTTCGGCAAGCTTCAGGATGCGCCGCGCCTCCGGCAGGAAGCTGCGTCCCGCCGGCGTCAGGCGCACCGAGCGGCTGGTGCGCTCGAGCAGCGGCGCGTCGATGATGTGCTCGAGCACCTGGATCTGCCGGGACAGCGGCGGCTGGGTCATGTTGAGCCGCGCGGCGGCGCGGCCGAAATGCAGTTCCTCCGCCACCGTGACGAAACAGCGGAGCTGGTTGAGGTCGAACATCGATACATGCCTTAGATGGATAAGGCGTTTCCCCGGCACTTCTAGCATCGATCATCCCCAAAACAAAGACGGCGGCCGTGAAGCCGCCGTTGAGTTGCCTGGTCAAGCTCCCATGGGAGCTCTCAGGAGGAACGTTTGAGCGTCACCCGCTCGATCTTTCCGACGATGACGAGATAGGCGAAGGCGGCCACCAGCGCGTTGAGCCCGACGAACACCAGCGCGCCGTTGAACGAGCCGGTCGCGGCCAGGATGTAGCCGATCACGATCGGGGTGGTGATCGAGGAGAGGTTGCCGAAGGTGTTGAACAGGCCGCCGGAGACGCCGCCGGCTTCCTTCGGCGAGGTGTCGGAGACGACCGCCCAGCCGAGCGCGCCGATGCCCTTGCCGAAGAAGGCGAGCGCCATGAAGCCGACCACCATCGCCTGTCCGTCGACATAATTGCAGGCGATGATCGACATCGACAGCAGCATGCCGCCGACGATCGGGATCTTGCGCGCCATGGTCAGCGAGCCGGTCCGGCGCAGGATCGCATCCGAGATGATGCCGCCGAGCACGCCGCCGATGAAGCCGCACAAGGCGGGCAGCGTCGCCACGAAGCCGGCTTGCAGGATCGACAGGCCGCGCTCCTTGACGAGGTAGACCGGAAACCAGGTCAGGAAGAAATAGGTCAGCGTGTTGATGCAGTACTGGCCGAGATAGACGCCGAGCATCATGCGGTTGGAGAGAAGCTGCCGGATATGGTCCCAGCCGGAGCCGGCCTCGGGCGCACGCTCGCGCAGCTGATCGTCCTTGGGCGCGTCGAGATCGACCAGCGCGCCGCCTTCCTTGATGTAGTCGAACTCCGCCTCGTTGATCGAGGGGTGCTGCTTCGGACCGTAGATGGTCTTGAGCCAGACGAGGCCCATGACGACACCGAGCGCGCCCATCACGAAGAACACGAAGCGCCAGCCGTAGCTGTGAGCGATCCAGCCCATCAGCGGCGCGAAGATCACGGTGGCGAAATACTGCCCCGAATTGAAGAAAGCCGACGCGGTGCCCCGCTCGTTGCTCGGGAACCAGGCCGCGACGATGCGGGCATTCGCTGGGAAGGAGGGCGCCTCCGCGACGCCGACGAGCAGGCGAAGCGCAAACAGCACGACGATGGCCGCGCCGGCGCTGAGGAAGCCGACCCAGCCCTGCATCAGCGTGAACAGCGACCAGATGATGATGCTGAAGGCATAGACGAGGCGCGAGCCGTAGCGGTCGAGCAGCCAGCCGCCCGGCACCTGCGCCACGACATAGGACCAGCCGAAAGCCGAGAAGATCCAGCCCATGGCGACGGGATCGAGATGCAGCTCCTTGGAGAGCGCGGGGCCGGCGATCGAGAGCGTGGCGCGGTCGGCATAATTCACGGTGGTGACCAGGAACAACATGGTCACGATGAACAGCCTGACGCGAGACCTCCTCACGTCCGCTGCGGACACCACTGCGCTCATCACGCGCCTCCTTAGAACTCGAAATGTTTCCTCAAGGCGAGTCCTAGAGGCGCGTGCGGCAAGGTGTCCAAGTTCAAGGCAGTATCGATCGATGCCGTTTTTGGATTGATGGAACGCCAGGTTGGGGGAACGATCGTGAGGGTGGACGAGACGCCAGCCCCAAGCTCGTCATTGCGAGCGCAGCGAAGCAATCCAGTATCTTTCCGCGGAGGGATTCTGGATTGCTTCGCAATGACGGTGTGGCGGGCGGCGGGTAGCCCGCATGAGCGTAGCGATATGCGGGGAGAGTGGTCCCGGATGTCGCTGCGCTCATCCGGGCTACGATGTCGTCGCGTGGCCTACTGCTGCGCGCTCGGCAGCAACTGCGGCAGAAACCCGCGCGTCACGTTCGGCGGCACGGCATCGAGGCCGAGCACTGCGCTTGCCGCGGGCAATGCCGCATCCGCCATCGCGGCGTGGCCTTCGGCGCTCGGATGCACGGCGCCGCCATAGACGGCGGAGAGCACGCCCCAGGTGGCGTCGTGGATGTCGGTCGGCTGGCTCGCGGCCGGCAAGCCTTGCGGATAGGTCATCGCGGCGAAATAGCTGTCATTGGCGTCGCGGATCCAGCGTGCGCGCGGCAGATAAGCGCGGTACTCCGAGGCGCCGCGGCCGCACAGCATCGGCTGGCTCGCCGAGCTCACGATATCGGGGTTGAAGCTCTGGCCGTTCTCGGCAAAGCAGCTGCGGTCGAATTCGGGATCGTTGCCGGAATGGGCGCAGAAACCGTGGTCGGCGAATGCGGCCTGATGCGCATCGACGAAGGTCATGCGGTCGGCTTCGGGATCGCGGCACAGCGCACCGCGCGTGCAGGTGGCCAGCCCCTTCAGTTGCGGCAGGAACTCGGTGTCGACGAAGGTCGAGACGCGCGCGAGGCGCTGCGGATCGGCGTTGAAGGACGGGTGGATGTCGAAGCCGGCGCGGCCGCCGCGGCAGGGCACGCCGCCGTCGGCGAGCGCCGGATTGGCGTAGGAGACATAGACCACGTGCGAGAGGTCGCCGCCGACCAGCGGCTTCAAGGTCTCGCGCAGCTTGACGAAATTCTGTGGCAGCTCGCGCGCCAGCGCGTCGCGGGAATCATCAACGCTCGCCATCACGCCGGAGCGGCGGAACAGCGCGCGCTCGGTCGCGGTCTCGACGATGACGTCGGCGACGAGGCCGGAGAAATAGACGTCGTTGGCGCCGACCGAGAGCAGCACGAGATCGAGCGTGCGGTCCGGCTGGCGTTTCTTGGCCGCGGTGAGCGCCTCGCGCAACTCGGCGACCTGCGCGTTCACGCTGGTGTTGCAGACGCCGGTCTTGCCGGGCGGGCATTCGCGGGCGCGCTGCGAGCCGAGCAGCCCGTCGCCGATGCTGGCGCCGGTGCAGGCGAGCGGCAGATAGGTCACCGCGATGTGGGTATAGCGCACCGCGAGCGCCAATGCGGTGCGGGCCTGGTAACTGTAGAGCGAGCGGTGGCAGGGCGCATTGAACCACAGCGCGCTGTAGTGCTGCCAGTTGGCGAGCGTGTCCGGCGCCTCGCATGCGCGGCCGCCCTTGTAGCCGGCCCGGCTCGGCCGGTAGTACTGCGCGCCGGCGGTGCCGAGATAGGAGCGGAAGCAAAATCCTTCGTCCGACAGCGCCAATGGGCGGTCCGGATTGCCTTCGCCCGAGGCGATGCTGTCCCCTAAGCCGGCGACGAAGACGTCGCGCACCTGGATCTCGGTCTGGACGCGCTGGGTCGGGTCGGCGCCGGCGGAGATGTCGACGGTCGCAACGGTCTGCTTGCCGTAGCGGACGCGCAGATTGACCGGCTCGGCGCAGTCGAAGGTCGAGGCCTGCGGTCCGTCGCCGTCGTCGAACGTCCAGGCACAGGTGGCCCCGACCGGCACCGCGCCGACGAGGCGCACGGTCACGGGATGGTCGATCGGCGTGATGTAGTTCTCTTTGACGTTGTCGCGGGTGCAGGGCTGGTTGACCCGGCCC
The DNA here is from genome assembly GCF_025200885.1 of Bradyrhizobium huanghuaihaiense. Classification (NCBI taxonomy): domain Bacteria; kingdom Pseudomonadati; phylum Pseudomonadota; class Alphaproteobacteria; order Hyphomicrobiales; family Nitrobacteraceae; genus Bradyrhizobium; species Bradyrhizobium huanghuaihaiense. The sequence continues at coordinate 3,374,162 of NZ_CP104172.1, forward strand.
TGCAGGTCGATGCAGAGCCGGTTGACCATGTTGCGGGCCCAGCCACGACCCTCGCTCTGCAGCTCCAGCGACTGCTCGGCGGCGAGAATGCTGCGGTTACGCGCATTCTCGACATGAAGCAGGAAGTCGCGCTCCTCGCGGAACAGGCGGAAGCGGTTGCGCACCTCCCAGGAAATCTGCATGGCGCCGGCGTCCTGCGCCGCTGCGCGCGGGAGCGGCGAAGCGGCCAGAATTCCGGCAAGCAGCAGGACGCTTGCGGAGAGGGTGCGAAGGGATACAGGGATCATGGCCCGCGTTTTCAACGGCAAAGTTGAGGCGGAAATAAGAGGGGATTGCCTCCCCGCCCGCAAGCCCTCCGGCTCCAGATCGCAGCCTACCGTTTATTGGCCTGTCGCAGCAGCCGTTCGCGCTCCATCGGCGCCACCTGCTTGGGCAGATTGGCCTGGGCGCAAGCCTCCGCCAGCCGCCGTCGCTCCTGCCAAGGCTCGACCACGTTCATCCAGAGCTCGCGCGTGCCCATGATGGAGATGGCGAGGCCGAACGGGATCACGAAATAGAGCAGGCGGAACACCAGCAGCGTCGCCAGGAGCTGCTCGCGGCCGAATTCGGGCAGCGCCACCAGCATGGCGGCGTCGAACACGCCGATCGAGCCGGGCGCATGGCTGGCGAAGCCGAGCAGCGTCGCCAGGATGAACACCACGGCGAGCGAGAGGAAGTCGATCGGCGGATTGGCCGGCATCAGCAGGTACATCGCCGTGGCGCAGAAGCCGAGATCGACCACGCCGATCAGGATCTGCAGCAGCGTCAGGGGCGCCGAGGGCAGCACCACCTTCCAGCCCTTCTGGCCGAGCTCGCGCCGCTTCTCGCCCATGCAAAGCCAGACCAGATAGGCGCCGATCGAGGCAAGGCCGCCGAGCGCGATCAACCGGTTGAGCGACGAGGGGAGCTGATCCATCGAGGACGCGGCATCCGGATGGATGGCCATGCCAATCGAGAGCACGAAGATGTTACCGAGCCAGAAGGTCAGGCCCGATAGGAAGCAGATTTTCGCGACGTCGATCGCGTTCAGCCCATAGTCCGAGTAGATCCGGAAGCGGATCGCACCGCCGGTGAACACCGTGGCGCCGATGTTGTGGCCGATCGAATAGGACGTGAAGCTGGAGAGCGCTGCGATGCGATAGGGAACGTGCTTCTTGCCGATCGTTCGCAGTGCAAAAAAGTCATAGAAGGTCAGCGTACAGAACGCGAAGAAGACGCAGATCGCCGCCAGCCCGATGCTGCCGCGGGGAATCTCGGTTAACGCGGTCAGGATCACGCCGGTATCGATGCCCTTGAGGGTCCGCACCAGCGTTGTGATGGCGAAGGCGATGATGAACACGCTCGCGGCAATTCCGAGCCGTCGCCAGCCAATCCATCTCTTGAAGCCGCGTTTCAGCGCGGTCAGCAGTCCGTGCATTCATCCTCCCGGCGGGGGGCAAGACCGACCCGGCCGGGCATGGGCCAGTCGGGCGCGATCGTTGCCGAAGGCAGTGTCGATCGCTGGATATGATCCAGCTCATTTAAGGCAAAAACAGTGACTTGTGCAGCCCTTGACAAGGATAGGTTCTGCGCAAGACCGACTACTTTTGTCATATGCGGTTCACATCGGGCGCGCGTTAAGCATATGAGTCGGCGGATCGGACCGGATCGGACGTTCACATGTCGGCACACTCTCATATCGTGCCGCCGCCTGCATTGTTCCAGCTCAAGCGATGCTGGCTTTTATGGAACGTCGATGCCGGGCTCTCGTTAGCGGCTCATCAGTAACCGAACATGGCGGAATAAGCGGCTTTTCGTGCAAGCCGCGGCCTCCGTGTTCCCGAAACGCAAGAGGATTGGAACGATGGGACTGTTCACAAAGGACATCAAAACCATGAACGACCTGTTCGTGCACCAGCTCCAGGACATCTACTATGCCGAGCAGCAGCTCACCAAGGCGCTGCCGAAAATGGCCAGCAAGGCCACCGATCCGCAGCTGAAACAGGGCTTTTTGACGCACCTCGAAGAAACCAAGCAACATGTCACGCGGCTCGAGGAAGTGTTCAGGATGCACGGCGTTGCCGTGAAGGCGGTCGACTGCCCGGCCATCGACGGCATCATCGAGGAGGCCGATGAGACCGCCGGCGAAGTCGCCGACAAGGCGGTGCTCGACGCCGCGCTGATCAATGCGGCGCAGGCCGCCGAACATTACGAAATCGTACGCTACGGCAGCCTGATCGCCTGGGCCAAGCAGCTCGGCCGCAACGATTGTGCCACCGTGCTGGCCAAGACGCTGGAGGAGGAGAAGGCGACCGACAAGAAGCTGACGGCGCTTGCCGAGAGCAAGGTGAATTTGCGCGCGGCGAGCTAGGGCTGGTGTAGCCAGGAAAGCGCCGCGGTTCGCGCGGCGCTTTTGCCTTGCCTCGGCCGTCGTCATTCCCCGCGAAGGCGGGGAATCCGGTACGCCGCGGCTTCTCCGTATCCTTGCGCTGCTGCGGCCATCCTTCCGCCATTATCGAAGCATGATGGCGCGCCGGGCGCGTATGGTTCGCATGGGGCTGCAACTGAGGTGGCAGCATGCGCGTGAGCACCATCAAATATGAAACCTTCGACGACGGAGCCGGCGCACGGCGTGCCGGCTCGCGTCTTGCGACCTCGCTGACGCTGGCCGCGATGAGCCTCGGCTACGGCGTGGTGCAGCTCGACGTCACCATCGTCAACACCGCGCTCGATGCGATGGGCAAGACACTCGGCGGCGGGGTGGCCGAGCTGCAATGGGTGGTCAGCGCCTACACCATCGCCTTTGCAGCCTTCATCCTGACATCAGGCGCGCTCGGCGACCGGATCGGCGCCAAGCGCGTCTTCATGGCGGGGTTCGCCATCTTTACCGCGGCCTCGCTCGCCTGCGCGCTGTCGCCCAATGCCATGGTGCTGATCGCGGCACGATTGGTCCAGGGGCTGGCGGCGGCGATCCTGGTGCCGAATTCGCTGGCGCTGCTTAATCATGCCTATACAGATGATCGCGCGCGCGGCCGGGCTGTTGCGATCTGGGCTGCCGGCGCCAGCCTGGCGCTCACCGCGGGCCCCTTCGTCGGCGGCGCGCTGATCACCCTGGTCGGCTGGCGCGCGATCTTCCTCGTCAACCTCCCGATCGGCCTGATGGGTCTTTGGCTGAGCTGGCGTTATGCGACCGAGACCACGCGCGCGCCCTCGCGCGAGATCGATCTGCCCGGCCAGCTCGCAGCGATCGGCGCGCTGGGGGCGCTGGCCGGCGCGATCATCGAGGGCGGGGCGCTCGGCTGGGATCATCCGGCCGTGCTTGCGGCCTTCGCGGCGGCCCTGGTCCTGGGCGTGCTGTTTATCTGGCGGGAAAGCCGCGCGGCGCAACCGATGCTGCCCTTGTCGTTGTTCGGTCACCGGCTGTTTACCCTGACCGCGTTCGTCGGACTGCTGGTGAACATCGCGATCTACGGACTGATCTTCGTGCTCAGCCTGTACTTCCAGAGGATCAACGGGCTGTCGGCGTGGTGGACCGGGCTCGCCTTTGTGCCGATGATGGCGGCGGTGCTGCCGGTCAATCTGCTGGCGCCGCGCCTTGCCGAGCGCATCGGCGCGTGCCCGACCATCGTGGTCGGCGCCAGTATCTCGGCGCTGGGCTGTCTCGGCCTGCTCTGGATCGAGGCTGACACGCGCTATTGGATGATCTGCGCGCAGATGATCGCGATCAGCGGCGGCCTCGGGCTGCTGGTGCCGCCGCTGACCTCGACCCTGCTGGGCAGTGTCGAGAAGGCGCGCTCCGGCATCGCGGCCGGCGTCCTGAACGCGACGCGGCAGACCGGCAGCGTGCTCGGCGTTGCGCTGTTCGGCTCGCTGGTGGCCTCGGAGGGAGCCTTCATGGCCGGCCTGCACGCCTCGCTGGCCGTATCGGCTTCCGTCCTGCTGCTCGCTGCGGCCGTGATCGGGATCGGCGCGCCCTCGCGAGGATGAACAATCCGAGCGAATGAACACATCTCCCGTTCACCATCCGCGGAACCGGCACATAGCCGGTTACCGATCGTCCACCTCTGTCGGTTGAAGTGCGGCTCCATAGGGGCCGGCAATGTATCAAGTTCTTTACTGTCTCACCGACGAGCATGATTGGCGACTGGTTGCGCTGGGCGGAGCGGTGTGCCTGCTCGCGAGCGCCGCAGCCATCAGCCTGTTTCACCGGGCGCGCGCGACGCGGGGCCCGGGACGGCTCGCCTGGATCGCTCTGGATGCTGCCGTCAGCGGATGCGGCGTCTGGGCGACGCATTTCATCGCGATGCTCGCCTATGGGCCGGGCGGCGCCGGCGCCTACAACATCCCCGTCACGATACTTTCGTTGATCCTCGCGATCTCCGTGACCTTCGTGGGGCTGAGCATCGCGGTATCGTCCTCACGCGCGGCCTGGGTCATCGTCGGCGGCGCCATCGTCGGCGGCGGTGTCGCGGCGATGCACTACACCGGCATGGCGGCGCTGGAGATGCCGGCCCGCGTGGACTGGATCGGAAGCACGGTTGCCGCCTCGGTGCTGCTCGGAATTGTCTTTGCCGCACTCGCGCTGTTCGTCGCCGCGCGACGCGACGATCTCTCCCATGCGCTGGGCGCGACCGCCTTGCTGACGCTCGCCATCGTCGCACATCATTTCACCGCGATGGGCGCCGTGCTGCTGACGCCGGACCCGACGCTCGCGATCAGCGGGCTCGCCGTTCCGCCTGCCTCGATGTCCTTCCTCACCGCCACCGCCGCGGTTGCGATCATCGCGATTGCGCTCGTTGCCGCGCTGCTCGACCGCCGCGCCAAGGGCGAGCTCGGACGCCAGCAACTGGTGCTGGACTCCGCACTCGAGAACATGTCGCAGGGACTGTGCATGTTCGATGCGGACGGCAAGATCATCCTGTTCAACGAGCGCTATGCGGCGATGCTTCGCCGCACCGACATCGCGCTCACCGGCCGCCTGCTGGTCGACGTGCTCAGGGAAGAGCAGGCCAAGGGCCAGTGGCAGGGCGACGCCGATCAATTCTTCGCGCGCCTCGTCGCCGATGCGCGCGAGGGCCGCACCACGACCGACGTCGTCAACCGGTTCGGCCGTTCCATCCGTGTCGTCAACCAGCCGATGCAGGGCGGCGGCTGGGTCGCGACCTTCGAGGACATCACCGAGTGGCTGGAGGCTCAAGCCAAGATCACGCACATGGCGCGCCATGACGCGCTGACAGGCCTGCCGAACCGCGTGCTGTTCCACGAGGAGCTCGAGCAGGGACTGCACCGGGCGAGGTCGGACGACCAGCTCGCGGTGCTCTGTCTCGACCTCGACCACTTCAAGGACATCAACGACTCGCTCGGCCATCCCATCGGCGATGCGCTGCTCAAGGAGGTCGGCCGCAGGCTGAAGGCCACGGTCGGCGAGCACGACACCGTGGCGCGGCTTGGCGGCGACGAATTCGCCGTGGTCCAGATCGGACGGTCGGAGGAAGCCGCTGCGCGGTCGCTTGCCGCCCGCCTCGTCGAGGTGATCTCGGCGCCTTACGAGATCGACGACCATCAGATCGTCATCGGTGTCTCGATCGGCATCTCGCTGTCGCCGCAGGACGGCAACAATCCGGACGAGCTGTTGAAGAACGCGGACCTCGCGCTGTACCGCGCCAAGGCGGACGGCCGCGGCACCTATCGCTTCTTCGAGACCGGCATGGATGCGCGCGCGCAGGCGCGGCGCCTCCTGGAAATGGATCTGCGCGCGGCGCTGCAGCGCGACGAGTTCCAGCCGTACTACCAGCCGATCCGCGACGTCGCCAGCGGCCGGGTCGTCGCCTTCGAAGCGCTGCTCCGCTGGAACCATCCGCAGCGTGGCCTGATCGCTCCCGTCAGCTTCATTCCGCTCGCCGAGGAGACCGGTCTGATCGTCCAGCTCGGCGAATTCGTGCTGCGCTCCGCCTGCACCGACGCGGCCACCTGGCCCGACGATGTCGACGTCGCCGTCAACCTGTCGCCGGTGCAGTTCAAGAGCCCGAACCTGATCGCCTCCGTGACCGCGGCGCTGGCCGCCTCGGGACTTGAGGCGCACCGCCTCGAGCTCGAGATCACCGAATCCGTGCTGCTGCAGAACAGCGAGGCGACGCTCACCACGCTGCACGAGCTGCGCGCCATGGGCGTGCGGATCTCGCTCGACGATTTCGGCACCGGCTACTCGTCGCTGAGCTATCTGCGCAGCTTCCCGTTCGACAAGATCAAGATCGATCGCTCCTTCGTGTCGGAGCTTGCGACGCGCGAGGATTCCATGGCGATCATCCGCGCCGTGACCGGCCTTGGCCGCAGCCTCGGCATCGTCACCACGGCGGAAGGCGTCGAGAACGACGCGCAGCTCGAGCTGCTCCGGCGCGAGGGCTGCACCCAGGCGCAGGGCTATCTGTTCAGCAAGCCGCGACCTGCCTCGGAAGTCGCGATGATGCTGGACCGGCCTCGGCTGCGCGCCTCGGCCTGAAGGATCAGCCGCGGCGCAGCGCGAAGTGCGCGCCGCAGAACGCCATCACGGCGCCGAGGCACAATGCGGCAAGCCCGGCCAGCACGCCCGAGACCGTCGGGATCGGGCTCGGCGCCGAGGCCACCTGGCCGGCCCCCGCAAGCAGCAGCACGCCGACTGCGATCAGGAATTGCCGCATGCGCTGCGGGATCTGGCCGGAGACCGCGCTCTGCATCAGGCTCGCCGTGAAATAGCCGCCTGAGAAGCCGACGGTCGCGATCAGCCACCAGGCGATCGCAGCGCCCGCCGGAATGAACTCATGCGTGTCGGAGCGCCAGAGACCGCCGAGGTCGAGACCGTAGCGCGCGCCCAGCATGTGCACCGCGAGCGCGAGCAGCACGCCGGAGATCATTGCGGCGCCGAGAATCAGGCGACGCGGAAAAAAGGTCGTCTCAGCCATGCCTCGCTTGTAGGATGGGCGAGGGCGATCGCGCAAGCGGATCGCGGACGGGATTGATTTCGAGATGCAGGTTTCCGGAGCCGAGGCGGCCACGAGCTACGCCTACAAGGCCTCGCTGATCGGCTCGGCGCATCGCTTCGAGCTGACGGAGGAGGGATTGTCCTGGCACATTGCCGGCCGTTCGGGCCTGTGGCGCTATGACGAGATCTCGGCGATCCGGCTGTCGTTCCGCCCGGTGTCGATGCAGCAGCACCGCTTTCGCGCCGATGTCCGCCACAGCGGCGGCGGCCGCATCGCGATCCTGTCGACGAGCTGGCAGACCGCGGCCCTGATGGCGCCGCAGGACAACGGCTTTCGCGATTTTCTGATCGAGCTCCATGCGCGGATGGCGAAAGCGGGCAGCCGCGCCGAATTGACCGCAGGTCTCGGCCGCAAGACCTATGCGGCGGTGCTGGCGTTCCTGGCGGTGCTCGCCGTGGCGATGGCCGGGCTGTTGATCCGCGCCCTCATGATCGGCGAATTCGCCGGCGTGCTGTTCATCCTCGGCTTTGCCGCGCTGTTCGCCTGGCAGGTCGGCGGCTTCGTGCGGCGCAACCAGCCGCAGAGCTACAGTTTCGATCGCGTGCCCAAGGCCCTGCTGCCGTAGTCTTCACAGCGCGCTACTCCGTCGAGTCGAAGTCCTCTTCCTTGGTGCCGAGCAGCGAGACGATTGTGCGCAGGCCGGAATCGAGCTGCTCCGGGGTGGGCGGAGCGAGCGCGAGCCGCACCGCATTCGGTGCATGGCCATGCGCGATCGCGAAGGTTGAGGACGGCGTCAGCGCGATGCCGCGCCTTGCTGCTGCGGCGACGAAGGTCTGCGAGCGCCAGTGCGACGGCAACGTCAACCACAAATGATATGCGCGTGTGTCGGCCGCGATCTGGTAGCCGGCGAGCAGCCTTGCCGCGGTCTGCTGGCGGCGTGCGGCGTCGAGGCGTTTCAGCCGCGTCAGCTCGGCGACGGTGCCGTCGGCCATCAGCCGCTGGCCGGACGCGAGCGCGTGGCCCGAGGCGATCCAGCCGCCGGTGCGGACCGCGCTCATCACGCTCTCGCGCAAGTGAGGCGGTGTGACGAGGATGCCGAGTGCGAGGCCCGGCGCGACCTTCTTGGACAGGCTGTCGATCACGATGCAGCGGTCCGGCCCGAGCGCGGCCAGCGGCGTGTCGTCGGCGAGGAAGCCGTAGACGGCGTCCTCGATGATGGTGAGATCGAGCTTCTCGGCAACGCGCATGATGTCGGCACGCCGCGTCGCGTTCATGGTGACGCCGAGCGGATTCTGGATGATCGGCTGCAGGTACAGCGCCGACAGATGCGCCTCGCGATGCGCCTTCTGGATCGCATCGGGACGCGCGCCGAATTCGTCCATTGGAATCGGGACCAGCGTGATGCCGAGCCGCGCTGCGATGCTCTTGACGTAAGGATAGGTCAGCGCCTCGACGCCGCAGCGTCCGCCGGTGGGGACAAGCGCGGCGAGTGCGGCCGCGAGCGATTGCTTGCCGTTGGCTGTGAAGACGATCTGCTCGGCCTGCGGCGCAAAATCCTTGCGGGCGAGATACGCGGCCGCCGCATTGCGCGCGCTTTTGGTGCCGGTGCTCGTCGAGACGCGCAGCGCGGATTCGAGCGCGTCGACGCGCTCCAGCCCCGCGAGGCTCTTGGCGATCATCGCCCATTGCTGCGGCAATAACGGATAATTGACCTCGAAATCGATCCGAGCATCGCGCGGCTCGCTCAGCGCCTCGACCTCGCGCCTGATGTCGCCGGAGATGAAGGTGCCGCGGCCGACCTCGCCGACCACGAGGCCGCGGCGGAGCAACTCCGTATAAACCCGGCTCGCGGTCGAGACCGCGATGCCGCGATCATAGGCAAAATTGCGCTGCGGCGGCAACCGGTCGCCGGGCCTTAACGTGCCGTTAGAGATATCCGCGGCAATGGCATCGGCAAGCTTCACGTACTCGAACTTGGACATTATTGCACCGAGAGCAATGTTTTACTTGCTCCGAGTAGTGTACTGGAGCATTTAAGTTCCATCAAGTTCCGCGATTGAGCCGAGGGGAGCGAGAGCAATCCGACGGCAAATGAGGTGCAGGCGCTGAATGCGTCCGCGCCAACGGCACCTGCTTCGCCGCGCGGGACGATACGCCGGAGAAGAAACATGACCACGATCTCGCAAACTGCCGGGCGGAGCTTACGCCCATCCTCGTCGAGCGGAATTTTTGCAACGCTCGCCAATGCCGCCTACGCGCTGTTCGACCGCCTGGAGCGCCGCTCGGCCGTCAAGACCCTGAACGAGCTCGACGACCGCGCCCTGCGCGACATCGGCATCAATCGCAGCCAGATCGAGGACGCCGTCTACGGGCAGTTCAAGGCCGAGCTGTCGCGGTATCTGTGAGCCTCTCGTGTCCCGGACGCGGTGCGGCACGCAGTGACGCGCCGCAGCGCCGGGACCCCGCAGGCCCGCACTCGCTGCTGCATGGGCCCCGGCGCTGCAGCGCACCGCTGAAGTAGCGCCGCGCCGCGTCCGGGGCACGAGAGCGGAGTTTTCGGGCGCAACTGTTTCCGCATCGTCATTGCGGGCGCAGCGAAGCAATCCAGAATCTTTCCGCGGAGGCAGTCTGGATTGCTTCGCTGCGCTCGCAATGACGGAGTGTGTGGTTGGCACCATCGTTCCTTTGCTCGCGTCTCAATCGCAGACACACCTTCGCGTCCTCGCGGCTCATCTCGCCCGAGCTTTGCCTCGATGCCTTGCCCCCAATGAAAGAGGGCGCAGGGAAGACCGGGTGCCGGCCGGGCACCCACGGTCCACTGTGCGAAAGGTGGCAACAAGGAATTTGCACAGCGGCATACAGGTGAAGCCTAACACACGGCCTTCCCTGCGCAGTGGTTTTACGGTTTATGTCGCGCTCTCCTCGGGGAGCGATGCACTATTGCCCCCGTCGCCATGCGGATGACTGGTGCGCGCGCCCGGTCGGGTCGCCACATCACCGCAAGACTTGGCGCACAGACCCCGGGCGCCAGGACCACACGATTTGGCCGTACGCTGATGGCACCGGTCGTATGCACGACGACCTTGCTCACGGTCTCCCGCCCTGCAAATCCGTTCGCGCCAACGCCATCTGCGTCCACCGCCGCCCGGCCCGCGTTCGTGACGATCGCGATACGCCCCTCTTCCTTGGGCCGGAGTGGGTGCACTATCCGTCAATTCCGAATTTCGGTAAAGCGGAATATTTTTGGCGGGACGTCTTGACCGATTTCTTGGGTGTTTTGCCCGACGGGCAGCGCAAGGTCTTGTAGCCCGGATGAGCGAAGCGATATCCGGGATTCCGTCCGCGAGCAGTCCCGGGTGTCGCTTCGCTCACCCGGGCTACGAATTGAGAACTCGCTGCTGCCCTCAGTGCCTGACCACCAGCACGGAGCACTTGGCATAGCGCACGACGTGGCCGGCATTGGAGCCGAGGAAATAGGTGCGCATCGCCGGCCGGTGTGAGGTCATCACGATCAAATCGGCCTTCATGTGCACGGCTTCCTCGAGGATCTCGTGGTAGATGCCGCCCTGGCGAACCACGCTGGAGATGCGAGCAGGCTCGATGCCGGATTCGCGCGCGACGATGGCGAGGGCTTCCTCCGAAGTCTGGCGCTGCTGCTCGTCGAAATCGGCCGGCACATATTCGGCGAGCATCACCGGCGTCATCGGCAGCACGTTGAGCAGGCGCACCGTGCCGCTCCAGGTCTGCGACAGCGTGGCCGCGGTCGCGATCGCCGGCTTGGCGAGGTCGGTGTCGGCGAGGTCGATGGGCACGAGGATGGACTTGAACATCTGCGCCTCCAGTCTTCCAGTCAGGAAGTCTAGAGCCATTTTCGTTCCGATGGAATCGGAACGGAGCTCCAGCTTCTTGTTTGGACGCGTTTTCTTGACGCGAACCGGTGTCCACTTCGCTCGAAAACGCTCATGTGGACCAAGCTGACAACCGGTCGAGACGGCGCCCGCGCGTCTCAGGCCGATCGAAGCAGCTTGGGGCTGACGAACAGCACCAGCTTGCCGCGGCGGTAGGCCACGTCCCCCCAATCCTTGACGTCAAAGTCGAAGATCGCAAGCCCCGCCGTGGGCAGGTTGTGGGCGAGCGCCTTGGCGCCGGCGTGATCGCCGCCGCCGATCAGCATCAGGGCGATCTCGTGCATGCCGGGATTGTGGCCGACCAGCAGCAACCGCTTCGGATCGGAGGGAATAGTTGCAGTGCGAATGGATTCCAGGATCTGCGCGGGATCGGCGTGATAGAGCTCTGGCAGGATCTCGACCTGCGGCGCCGGGACGCGGTCCTTCATCGTGTCCCAGGCGATGTCCCAGGTCTGCCGGGCGCGGACGGCATGCGACACCAGCACGGCATTGGGGAAGGGCGGATGGCTGGCGATCCAGTCGCCTATCTGGGCGGCATCCTTGTGGCCGCGGTCGTCGAGGCGGCGATCCTGGTCACGGCCGCTTGGCGCGTCAGTCTCGGTCTTGGCGTGACGCAGCAGCATCAAACGGCGCATGGCATTCTCGAATCGTTCCACGTCCAGGATAATCTACAGACGCCGGTTGAGGACAAGGTGACAAGCGCCCGATCGGTTCTTTAAAGCGGCGATGAGGCAAGAACAAATCGTCATCGCGATTTAAGTTGTTGTTATGAGCATGATCTTTTCGCAAAAACCGCTGCACACTTTTCCGGTTCATGCTCTAAGAAAACGACATGAGCGAGACTTTCACAAGCGTATCCCAGGAAGAAGCCGGCCTTCGCGAGCGCACGCGGCTGTCGTTCGAGCTCGACGCCGATATCTGCGTGATCGGAGCCGGGCTTGCGGGGCTCTCCATCGCGCTGGAGGCGGCCCGGCTCGGGGCCAGCGTCGCAGTGCTCGAGGGCCGGCATGTCGGCTGGAATGCCTCCGGCAACCAGCTCGGCACCGTGATGCCGGGCTTTGCGCTGCCGCTCACTGAGCTGATCGAGCGCATCGGCTTCGAGGACGCCCGCGAATTGTGGGCGCTGTCGAAGGAGGGGGCCGAATTCGTCCGCGCCAACGCCACCGAGGAGAACATGCCGGGGATCGCCCCCAGCGACGGCGTGCTGGAGGTCTCCAACGTCGATGCCGGCGACCGCCTGATCAGCCGGTTGCAGATGCTGAACGAGGATTTCGACACCGAGGTCGAGGGCTGGCAGGTCGATCGCGTCCGCGAGGCGCTGAAGACCGATCATTACTTCCACGGCGTGCACTACCCCAGGGCGTTCCAGGTCGACGGCCGCAAATACGTGCACGGCCTTGCAGGGCTGGCGCGGCGGGCAGGCGCCCGCATCTTCGAGGAGACGCCGGTCGTCAGCATCGATCATTCCGGCATCCGCAAGCGCATCGTCACGCCATCGGCGCGGCTACGCGCCACCCACATCGTGCTCGCCGGCAACATCCATCTCGGCGCGCCCTTGCGACGCCTGTCGGAGACGCTGCTGCCGGTCTGGCGTTATGCCGGCATCACCGCGCCGCTCGGCGAGCGGGTGCAGGAGATCATCGCCTTCAAGGGATCGGTGATGGATTCCGACGGCGTCGATCATTTCCGCATCGTCGATGGCGACCGCCTGATGTGGGAGAGCCCGGAGACCACCTGGGCCGCGCGACCGCAGCGTTTTGCAGGCAGCGTCAAGCGGCGCATCCGCACGATCTTCCCCCAGCTCGGCAACGTCGAGATCACCGAGACGTTCGCCGGCGCCACCGGCCAGACCGTGCACGGCATGCCGCAGATCGGCCAGTTGCGCAAAGGCTTGTGGGTGGCGAGCGGATTCGGCCGCCAGGGCATGAACACTTCGGCCATGGCCGGACAGTTGATCGCGCGCAGCATCCTGTGGGGCGATGAACGCTGGAAGCTGTTCTCGCCGTTCGAGCTGGTCTGGGCGGGCGGGGCGACCGGCCGTGTTGCCGGCCAATTGGTCGGCATCTGGGGCAGGGCGAGCTCCGCCGCCGCGGGCTCGCTCGCCCGCTACCGCGAACGTGCCAGGGTCAAGGACAGGGAGCGCGAGGCCCGTCTCGCCGAAGCCAACCGCGCCGCCGGGACCGGGCCGCGCCGTCCGCCCCCCGGCGTGCGGCCGCGGCCGGCGCCTGCACCGGAACATGCGGCCCAAGGCGTGAAGCAGGCTCCGGAACCGGCTGTCCAGGACCAGAGCGTCTCGCAATAAGTTGAGAAATCCTCCGCCCGGAAGTGTAACGTCGGCCGTTAGAGCCCGTATCTCAGGGCGTGGACTCCCCGCGCACGGAGAATGAGATGTTTGACCGCCGCATCCTGTTAACGACTGTCGCCGGCCTGTTCGGCCTTTCGGCCTTCCGCTGGTTGAGAGGATCACCTGCCGAGGCTGGCGAGAAGGCCGCGGAAACGTTCGAGATCACCAAGACGGAGGCCGAATGGCGTGCCCAGCTCACGCCGCAGCAATATGAGATCCTGCGCAATCACGGCACCGAGCGGCCGGGCTCCAGCCCGCTCTTGAAGGAGCATCGCAAGGGCATTTTCGCCTGCGCCGGCTGCGACCTGCCGCTGTTTGCGTCGGAGACCAAATTCGAGAGCGGCACGGGCTGGCCGAGCTTCTACCAGCCGATCGAGGGCAATGTCGGCAAGACCGAGGACCGCACCTACGGCATGCTCCGCACCGAGGTGCATTGCCGGCGCTGTGGCGGCCATCTCGGCCACGTCTTCGATGACGGTCCGAAGCCGACCGGACTGCGCTACTGCATCGACGGTTTCGGGCTGGTTTTCCACCCGGCTGCGGCCTCGGCGACGTAGTGAGTTGAGGTGTCATTCCGGAGCGATGCGTGAGCATCGAATCCGGAATCTCGAGGTTCTCAGGTGCGCAATTGCGCACCAGAGTTCGATGCTTCGCATCGCCCCGGAACGACGATGTGCCCCGGCAATTGTTGCCGGTCCCGGCAATTGTGCCCCGGTCATCAGACCGGGGCTTTTTCATTAAGTCATTGATTTCCTGAAGATACCCGCATTGGCATAGCCCTTGCGACTGTCTCCTCCGACTGCGGCCATGGTCGACCGGCCGCCGAGATCGGATTTGGAGACAAAGTTATGGGTATCTTCGATGCAATGAACACCTCGGTGGGTGGTCTGCAGGCGCAGTCCTACGCGCTGCAGAACATTTCCGGCAACATCGCGAACTCATCCACCACCGGTTACAAGGGCATCGGAACCAGCTTCGTCGATCTCATTCCCGACGCCTCGGTGCCGAGCAAGCAAGTCGCCGGCGGCGTGACGGCCAACGCCAAGGCGACCATCACGACCCAGGGCACGATCTCGTCCTCCACCGTCGCCACCAACATGGCGATCACCGGCGACGGCTTCTTCTCGATCCAGAAGGCGACCGGCGTCGTCGACAACGTGCCGGTGTTCAGCGGCGTCACCTATTACACCCGCCGCGGAGACTTCCAGCTCAATGCCAACGGCAACCTGGTCAACGGCGCCGGCTATTACCTGATGGGCACCACGGTCGACCCCAAGACCGGCAATCCGACCGGCAACGTGGCGACGGTGCTGAAATTCCAGAACAACTTCATCCCGGCCCAGGCGACCACTTCGATCCAATACGCCGCGAACCTGCCGAGCGTGCCGAACACGGCGGCGAGCTCGACCGCGGCGAAAGGCACGCTGCTGGCGGCCGGCGGCCTGAATCCGTCTGACTTCGCCGCCAACCCGCTGATCGTCGGCACGCCGCCGCCGCCCTACACCAATGCGACGATCTCCGGCGCCGCGGCCACCGGCAATCTGCGCTCGGCCTATACCGCAACGACCGCGACCGGCACGGTGACACTGCTGGACAGCGCTTCGGCGGCGGCAACTGGCGCCACGTCGCTCGATTCCGCTGTATCCCCGCATCTCAACAACAGCCTTCTCACCAACCTCGCCGGCAAGTCGTTGACGGTCAACAACCGGACCATCAACTTCGACAACACCGTCTCGAACACTTCGACGGCCGCGGGCCCCCCAATCGTCACCACGATCGGTCTGAAGTCGCCGACCACCTCAACGATGCAGGACGTCCTCAATGAGATCGCGACCGGAGCCGGCGTTCCCGCCTCCAATGTGACGATCAACTCCAGCGGTAACATCCAGATCACATCCAGCACCACGGCCGACGTCACGATCGGCGGCACTGCGGCAAGCTTGCTCGGCGTCAGCAGCGTGACGCGCGGTGGTAACGTGCTGTCCACCCCTGCGATCACGAGTGGTACACAGCTCGGCGGCACCGCGCAGCCCGGCCAGGCCGAGGTCTTGTCGACGCCCTTCGTGGCCGGCAACACGATCCAGGTCAACGGCACGGGACCCGCCAATACGATCACCTTCGTGAACTCTGGCGCCACCCCTCCGAACCAGATCAACATCACCGACTCCATCGCGACCCTGCTCTCCCAGATCGACCAGCTCAGCGGCGCGAGCGGTTCTTCGATCAGCAACGGCGTGATCACGCTGAACACCGGTATCGCCAATCCGACCCTGACGGTGACGAGCAACAACAGCAGCGCCTTCGCCGCGCTCGGCTTCACGTCATCCATTTCCAAGAACCGCGGCGGCGGCGGCACCGCCGGCACCGGCGGCGTGATCGGCAACGACATCGCCACCTTCACCAAGGAATCGATCAGCGGCGGTGCGGTGACCGCCTACAACGCCGCGGGCACGCCGGTGAACCTGCAGCTGCGTTGGGCCAAGACCGACAGCGCCTCGCTGGGCACCGGCCATTCCGACACCTGGAACCTGTTCTATCAGACCGACCCGAACGCGACCGGCACGACGGTCGGCTGGGTCAATACCGGGCAGGCCTTCACCTTCGCCGCCGACGGCTCGCTGACCTCGCCGAGCACCTCGGGCGTCACCATCAACAATGTCAGCGTCAGCGGCCAGTCGCTCGGCTCTGTCGCCTTCAACATCTCCCAGGGCGGCCTGACGCAATATGCCAGCACCAGCGGAGCGGTGACGATCAACACCATCACCCAGAACGGCTACGCCGCCGGTCAGCTCCGCTCCGTCGCCGTCAACAACAACGGCCTCGTGGTCGGCACCTTCTCCAACGGCCAGAACCTCGACCTCGCGCAGGTCTCGTTGTCGCACTTCAACGGCACCAACTACCTGAAGGCGCTCGACGGCGGCGCTTACGCAGCGACCGAGCAATCGGGGCCTGCGATCGACGGCGCTTCGGGCACCATCAGCGGTTCGTCGCTGGAAGGCTCCAACACCGACATCGCCGACGAATTCACCAAGCTGATCGTGACCCAGCAGGCCTATTCGGCCAACACCAAGGTGATCACGACCGCGAATTCGATGGTGCAGGACCTCCTGAACGTGTTGCGCTGATCGGCACGTGACGTAACCAAAGGCGGGTAAGTACACATGGGTTTGAGTTCAGCCCTTGCCAGTGCGATGAGCGGTCTGCGTGCCAACCAGGCCGCGCTCTCGATCGTCTCCTCGAACGTCGCGAACTCGCAGACGCCGGGTTACGTCGTCCAGAAGGCGAACCAGATCGAGGTCACCACCGGCGACTTCGGCTCGACGGCGATGACGACCGGCGTCAGCCGGGAGCTCGACACCTATGTGCTGAACCAGCTGCGCACCGAGACCGGTGGCAGCGGTTACGCCGACCAGATGGCCAACATCCTGAAGCAGCTTCAGAGTGTGTATGGCACGCCCGGCAACAACGGCACGCTCGAAACCGCGCTGAACAAATTCACCACGGCGCTGCAGGCGCTGTCGACGAGCTCGGGCGCGTCGTCGGCACAGACCGTTGCGCTGGGCGCGGCGCAGGCGCTGGCGCAGCAGCTCAATCTCGCCACCAAGGGCGTCCAGTCGCTGCGTTCCAATGTCGAGCAGGATCTCGGCACCTCGGCGCAAGCCGCCAACGCGGCGATGCAGCAGGTCGCCGACATCAACACCAAGCTTCAGGGCCTGTCGGCCAACGATCCCTCGGCCGCGACGCTGATGGACCAGCGCGACCAGGCCATCAACACGCTGTCGAAATATGTCGACGTCCGCGTCACCACCGACGGTTCGAACCAGGCCAACATCTACACCACGACCGGCATCCAGCTGGTCGGCGCGGGGCTTGCCTCGCAATTCTCCTTTGCCTCGGCCGGCGCGCTGTCGGCGACCTCGCTCTACAACATCGACCCGGCCAAGTCCGGCGTCGGTGCGTTCAACATCAAACTGCCGAACGGCTCGCAGGTCGACGTCGTCGCCAACAACGTGGTCTCCTCGGGCCAGATCGCCGCCGACCTGAAGCTGCGCGACCAGACGCTGGTGCAGGCGCAGACCCAGCTCGACCAGCTCGCCGCGACGATGTCGAGCGCGCTGTCGGACAAGACCACGGCCGGCAGCACGGTCTCGGGCCCGCCGGCCGGGTTCGACCTGGACCTTGCCGGTGCGCAGCCCGGCAATACGGTCAACATCACCTATACCGACACCGCGACCAACACACAGCGCCAGGTCACGCTCGTCAACGTGACCGATCCGGCGGCGCTGCCGCTCCAGAATGCCACCAACGCCAATCCGATGCGGGTGGGCGTCAACTTTTCCGGCGGCATGAGTGCGATCGCCGCTGCGCTCAACACCGCGCTGCCTGGCTCGCACCTGACGTTCTCCGCCGCGCCGTCGCCGGCCACCGCCACGACGCTGCGGGTCACCGACGACAATAGCGGCCTTGCCAAGGTCAATTCGGCCTCGACCACCAAGACGATCTCGTCGCTGACCTCGGGCAGCCCGCAGCTGGCGGTGTTCACCGACGGCGGGCAGGCGCTCTACACCGGTGCGATCACGGCATCGGGTTCGCAGTTGACCGGCCTTGCCGGGCGCATCGCCGTGAACACGCAGCTGGTCAGCGATCCCACGCGGCTGTCGGTCTACAACACCTCGCCGGTGACGCCCGCCGGCGATACCACGCGCTCGGACTATCTCTATTCGCAGCTCATCAGCGCGGTGTTCTCCTATTCGCCGACCACGGGCCTCGGCTCGGCGAACCAGCCCTTCACCGGCAGCGTCTCGAACTACCTCCAGCAGTTCCTGAGCATCCAGGCCAACGCCTCGACCCAGGCCACCCAGCTGCAACAGGGCCAGAGTGTCGTGGTCTCGACGCTCCAGGCCAAGTTCAACTCGACCTCCAGCGTCAATCTGGACTCGGAGATGTCGAACCTGATCCAGCTCCAGAATGCCTATGCCGCCAACGCCCACGTGATGTCGGTGGTGCAGAGCATGATGAACACGTTGATCCAGGCTCAAAGGTAACCAGTACAGGGCTCTGAAAGATGTCGATCAGCAGCATCAACTATTCCTCGTCGGTTCTGGGCTCGCAGATCCGCAACATCAATCAGCAGCTCACCGACCTGTCGACGCAGCTCTCGACCGGCAAGCTGTCGCAGAACTATGCCGGCATGGGCACCAACGAGGGTTTTGCGATCGCTTCGCGCGCGCAGCTCTCCAACATCGCGGCCTATACCGACACGATCACGAACGTCAACGTGAGCATCAACCTTGCCAATACCGCGCTGCAGTCGCTGACGAAGATCCGCAGCACGGTGCAGACCGGCTCCGCCAACACCGCGCAGGATCTCAACGTCAACGGACAGACGATCGCGCAGAACACCGCCGCCGCCCAGTTCGGCTCGATGGTCGGCGTGCTCAATACGCAGACGGGCAACCGCTATCTGTTCTCGGGAACGGCGGTCAACACGCAGTCGGTTGCGGACGCCGGCGACATCATCAACGGCACCACGACGCAGGCCGGCTTCAAGACCGTCATGGCGGAGCGCCAGGCCGCCGACTTGGGGGCCAACGGCATGGGGCGGCTGGTGCAGACGCAGCCGACGCCGAGCTCGGTGCAGGTGTCCGAAGACGTCGCTGGCTCGCCCTTCGGGCTCAAGATCAAGTCGGTGTCCTCGACGCTGACGGGTGCGACCGTCACCGGCCCGAGCGGTTCGCCGGTGTCGTTCTCCGTCGATCTCAACGGCAACAATCCCAGCAACGGCGACAAGCTGAGCATTCAGTTCACGCTGCCGGACGGCACGACAGAGCAGATCGACCTGACCGCGTCCTCGGCGACGCCGACGCCGCTCGGCAGCTTCGCGATCGATGCGAGCGTTCCGGTCAACCCGAACAATACCGCGTCGAATCTCAACACGGCGCTGAACACGGCGATCAAGAAGCTCGCCAACACCTCGCTCGTCGCGGCGTCGGCCGTCACCGCCGGAGACAATTTCTTCAACACCGCGAGCTCGGCGATCGGCGCTGCCAAGACCAACCAGGCGGCTCCGCCCGCGCCGATCAGCGGTGCGACGGCGCTGTCCGGCACCAGCCCCTCGGACTCGATCTCGCCGGGCTTCGCCGCCGGCGACACCATCACCGTCAACGGCACCACGCTCACCTTCGTCAGCTCGGGCGCGACCGGCAACCAGCTCAACGTCACCGACAGCATCCAGACCCTGCTGAGCAAGATCGACGCGATCACGGGGACGTCGAAGCCGTCGACGGTTCATGGCGGCGCGATCACGATCAACACCGACGATGCGGCGAGCCTGAACATCACGAGCTCGAACACGGGCGCGCTGGGCTCACTCGGCTTCAGCGCGACGCCGGTGACCGCCACGCAGCCGCCGCTGCGCGTCGGCTGGTCGCCGGCGAGCTCGGCAACAACGCTGGTGAACGGCTCGGCCACGACAGTGAAATGGTACCTCGGCAATGACGGGCCGGGCCCGGCGCGCTCGACCGCAATGGCGCCGGTCGACGATTCCATCACGGTGCAGTACGGCGCGCAGGCGGACGAGGACGCGATCCGCCGGCAGTTGCAGGCAATCGCCGTGTTCGGGACGTTCTCGACCTCGCCGACCGGGCAGTATTCCGGCGGGCAGGTCTCGGCGCTGAGCCTGCGGGTGACGCAGGCGCTGACCCAGCAGCCGGGCCAGCAGCGCATCGAGGACATCCAGACCGACATCGCGATGGCCCAGAACACCATGAAGGACGCGACCACGCGCCAGACCCAGGCCAAGGCGCAGCTCCAGACCATCGTCGACCAGGCGGAATCGGCCTCGCCCGACCAGGTCGCCAGCGAGATCCTGGCGCTGCAGAATGCGCTTCAGGCGTCCTACCAGACCACCTCAAAACTCGCCCAGCTCTCGCTCGTCAAGTTCCTGTAAGGTTGCGTTAAGACGCCGTTAACCATGCCTGTTTACCTCTTGGTGAGGATTGCAAGCGGGGGCGGAGCGGTCGATGTCTGACAGGATGCAGCTGGTGGTGGCAACGCCTTGCTTCGGCGGGCAGGTGTCGAGCATCTATGCGAGCTCGATCTTCGCGCTCCAGCGCGCCGTGCATGGCATGTCCAATCTCGAGCTCAAGGTGCACTTGCGCGACGGCGACGCGCTGATCACGCGGGCGCGGGCCAATCTGGCCGCGATGTTCCTGGACGATCCCAAGGCGACGCACTTCCTGTTCATCGACGCCGATATCGGCTTCAAGCCGGAGCAGGTGTTCCGGCTGATCGAATGCGGCGCCGACGTCGTTGCGGGCTGCTATCCGATCAAGCGGGTCAACTGGGACAAGGCCGCGCGTGCGATCCAGTCAGGTCGGGCCGACGTGCCGGCCGCCTCGCTCGACTACGTGCTCGAGATCGAGGATCCCGACCGCATCGTGGTGGTCAACGGCTTTACCCGCGTACGTTACGCCGGCACGGGCTTCCTGATGATCCGCCGTCACGTGCTGGAGGCGATGTGCCGCCATCCGGACTACGCCAACCTTCAGTTCTTCCGCGAGCATTCGCATGACACGCTGGCGGCGAGCCAGAATAGGTTTGCGCTGTTCGAATGCATGATCGACCCGGCGACCGGCACCTATCTCTCCGAGGACTTCGCCTTCTGCAAGCGCTGGACCGATATCGGCGGCGAGATCTGGGCCGACATCCAGAGCTCGCTCGACCATGTCGGGCCGTCGGTGTTCCACGGCGATATCGCCTCTCAGTTCGCGCCGGCGCCTGCGGCGGCGGCCGACGCGGCCTGAGCGCTTCGGGATGAGCACCGGCGCATCCCGTCTGCCAGACATCGAACGAGCGTCCGACGGCGGCTCGCGCTATCGCTTGCGCGATCTCTTCACGCCGCTCGACACGCTGCTGGTCTCCGGCGGCGACCCGCGCCTGACGCTCGATCCTGACGATCGCGTCAATGCCTATGGCTGTGCGCCATCGCCGGAGCCGGAGATCTGGAATTTTGCTTCGTCGACCGCGTCCACGATCTCGCAAGCCGCTTACGATCGCGCTGCGCTGGCGCGCGAAGAGCTGATGCACCGATGCCTGTTCGACGAGGTCGAGGTCGCCTTCGACGCACGCTGCGAGGGCATGCGCGAGGAGCTGCGCGGCCATCTCCAGCTCTCGCCGCGCGTCGACATCGTGTTCTCGCCGTCAGGCACCGACTCCCAGCTCCATGCCCTGTTCCTGGCGCGCGCGGTGCTCGGCGCACCGCCGGTGACGATCGTGGTCGGCGCCGATCAGACCGGAAGCGGGACGGCCCATACTGCGGGCGGGCGCCATTTCAGCACGCTGACGGCGAGCGGCCTTGCGGTGCGCAAGGACAGTGCGGTGGCCGGGCTTGCTGGTGACAGCATCGCGGTGCCGTTGCTCGACGCCGCCGCGTCCGACATCGCGATGCGCGCCGATGCCGACGCTGCAGTAATGCGTGCAATCGAGAACAGCCTCGCGCAAGGCCGGTGCGTTCTTCTGCACATCATGGATTCGTCAAAACTCGGCTGGCGCGCGCCGAGTGCTGCCTGCCTCGATGAGATCGCGCGGCGCTGGCCGCGCAAGGTTCAGGTGGTCGTCGATGCCTGCCAGGCGCGACTCGGTCGCCGCCGGCTGCGTTCCTATCTCGACCGCGGTTACATGGTTTTGATGACAGGCTCGAAATTCTTCGGCGGCCCCGCCTTCAGCGGCGCGCTGCTGGTGCCGAAGGGCCTGTCGCGGTCGATCGACCGAATTGGCGCGATGGCGCCGGGCATCTTCGACTATGCCGGCCGCTGCGACTGGCCGACGGCCTGGACGGCGCTGCGCTCGCGATTCGAGCGCCGGCCGAATTTCGGTCAATGGCTCCGCTGGGAGGCCGCACTGGCGCAGATCGGCAGCTACTATGCCGTGCCGGGCGCATTCCGCGCCAAAGCGCTGGCCGAGCTCGCTGCCGGCATCGATAGCATGATCGCGCTGTCGCCATCGTTTCAAGCCGTTCCGAATGCATCCGGGCAGGCCGACGTGGATGACGAGGAATTTGCGGCGGCCACGATCTTTCCGTTCACGTTGCTGCGCGACGGCAAGCCGGTCTCCATCGCGGACACCAGCGCGGTGCATCGCGCTCTGGCGCGTGACATGAGCAACGACATCGGCGGTAGTGCGGCGGACCGGCAGGTCGCCGCACAACGCTGCCTCGTTGGTCAGCCGGTACGGCTTGAGCGGGCGGACGGCAAGCAAGGATTGCTGCGGCTGTGTGTCGGCGCGCGGCTCGTCACCGAAGCCTGGTCGGCGGACGCCGCACAATCGCAACGCAATTTGCAGCAGATCCTCGATCGCATCGCCCACGTGCTGGTGAAGATCGAGCTGCTGCTCGACGGTGCCACGGCTGCGCCGGGGAAGTTCGTGCTCGAGGCCTAAGATGCTGCATCCTGTTTCCGCCCCGAACGGCGCCACCGCGCCAGCCCATTCCGACCGTATCGGCTTTGCGCAGTTGACGCGCCGGGCCTTCGAGGGCGGCAATCTGCATCCGTTGCGCGAGCAGCTTCTGGCGCGGATCGCGGAAGGAACCGCGGAGGCGGGCGAGGGGCTGGACCTGTCGCTGATTGCCCAGCTGCTCGGCGAGAAAGAGGCCGGCCTCGTGATCCAGACCGAGGTGCTCGCCTTCCATCAATTGTTTCGTACGCCTTGCGCGGCTGCCAAACCGCGCATGCGCGTGCTGGCGCTCGCGGCCGATATCGACATGGGCGGCAATACGCCGATCGAGTTCCTGCTCGAAGGCTCCGACATCGAGCTGCTGACGCTCTACGTGGTCAAGGGCGTCGGCCTGCCCGAGACATTGCCCGAGCATGACGTCGCCATCGTGGTCGCCTCCGATTCCGCGGAATGCCGCGAGGCACTCGCCGTCATCGAACAGGCCGCGCCGCGCTGGCCGCGGCCGCTGCTCAATCGCCCCGAGCTGATTGGCAATCTCGATCGCGACAAGCTCTATCGGTTGCTGGCTGATATCCCCGGTCTCGATATTCCCGTGACCGCCAACGCGACCCGTGCGCAATTGACGGCTCTCTCAGAGGGACGGATCGCTTGCGCGGAGATTACGAGCGAATTGCACTTTCCAATGATCGTACGGCCGCGCGGCACGCACGCCGGCGTCGGGCTCGCGAAGGTCGACGATGCTGCGGCGCTGAAGGCCTATCTGGCCGAGCGACAGGAGCAGGACTTTTTCGTCGCGCGTTTCGTCAACTACGCGAGCTCCGACGGGCTCTTTCGCAAGATCCGGCTCACCATGGTCGACGGCAAGCCTTATGCCTGTCACATGGCGATCGCCGATCGTTGGGACATCTGGTATCTCAACGCCTACATGGCGTTCAGCGAAGAGAAGCGCGCTGAAGAGGCCGTCTTCATGCAAGACTTCGATCACGCCTTCGCGGCACGCCACAAGAATGCGCTCGACGAGATGAGCCGGCGCGTCGGCCTCGACTATTTCATCGTCGACTGCGCCGAGAACCAGGACGGCGAGCTGCTGGTGTTCGAGGCCGACAACACCGCCGTCGTGCACAACATGGATCCGCCCGCCGTGTTTCCATACAAGCCGCCGCAGATGCGCAAGATCTTCGCCGCGTTCACGGCGATGCTGTCGCGGCATGCAATGGCGGGCGAGGGGGCTGCAGCATGAACGAGATCATCCGCAACACGCAAGGCTCGGTCACGCACACTTCGCTCGATCCGCAGGACTGGAGCGAATTCCGCGCGCTCGCCCATCGCATGCTCGACGAGGCGATCGATGGCATCGCCAATGTCCGCGGGCGTCCCGTCTGGCGGCCGATCCCCGATGAGGTCCGCGCGGCTATCAAGTCCGATGTGCCGCGTGAGGCAACCGACCTCGCCGATGTCTATCGCGAATTCGCCGAGCACGTCGCGCCTTACGCGACCGGCAACATTCATCCGGGCTTCATGGGCTGGGTGCATGGCGGCGGCACGGCTGTCGGCATGGTCGCGGAGATGCTCGCCGCGGGTCTGAACGCCAATCTCGGCGGCCGCGACCACATGCCGATCGAGGTCGAGCGCCAGATCGTCGACTGGATGCGCCGCCTGTTCGCCTTTCCGGAAGAAGCGAGCGGCATCTTCGTCACGGGCACATCGATGGCCAATCTGATGGCGGTGCTGGTGGCACGCAACGCTGCGCTCGGCACGCTGGCGCGGCAGCACGGCATCGGCAATGACGGCGCGCTGCTCACGGCCTACACGTCGCGGGCCGCGCATGGCTGTGTCTCCAGGGCGATGGACATCGCCGGGCTCGGCACTGATGCACTGCGCAAGATCAGCGTCGATGCAGATCACCGCATCGATGTGGCCGCGCTGCGTGCGCAGATCGCGGCCGATCGCGAAGTCGGCTTCAAGCCGTTCCTGGTCGTCGCATCCGCCGGCACGGTCGATGTCGGTGCGATCGACGATCTCAGGGCCGTCGCGGAGCTGTGCCGCGAAGAAGGAATCTGGTTTCACGTCGACGGCGCTTTTGGCGCGCTCGCAATTCTCTCTCCCGAGCTCGCGCCGTTGCTCGGCGGCATCGAGCTCGCCGACTCCATTGCGCTCGACTTCCACAAATGGGGCCAGGTACCCTATGACGCCGGCTTCCTGCTGGTGCGCGACGGCGAGCAGCACCGGCAGGCCTTTGCGCAGCCGGCGGCCTATCTCAGCCGCGAGGCGAGGGGGCTTGCGGCAGGTGCGGTCTGGCCCTGCGATCTCGGCCCCGATCTGTCGCGCGGCTTCCGGGCGCTGAAGACCTGGTTCACGCTGAAGACGTTCGGCACCGACCGGCTGGGTGCGGTGATCGCGCGAAGCTGCGCGCTCGCCAAATATCTGGAGGCGCGCGTGCTGGCCGAACCGCGGCTGGAGTTGCTGGCGCCGGTGAATCTCAACATCGTCTGCTTCCGCTATCGGTGCGGCGATGCGGTCAATCGCGAGATCGTTGCCGACATCCAGGAGTCCGGCATCGCCGCGCCCTCGGGCACGACGCTGGACGGCAAGTTTGCGATCCGCGCCGCGATCGTCAATCACCGAACGAACGAGATCGATATCGATGCGCTGGTTGCGGCCGTGCTGGAGTTCGGCGGACGGCGGAGCGGCGGAGTGATCGAGGTCGAGGCGCCGCCGCTCGTGGCCCAATAGCATCGGGTGCATGGCTGAAACGACAACGGCCCCGGAGCGATCCGGGGCCGTTGTCGTTTGTGCGGCTTGGTCGTTCGCGCGAACGCCTGCGTCAGGCGGCGCTGCTGACGTCGTCCGTCGCTACCGCCTTGGGATGAGTGGCCTCGAACTGGCTGCGCAGCTTCTCCTCATAGGCGATCAGCTTGCGGGCTTCCTTCAGCGCCCGGTAGAGGTCGCCGTTCAGGATGTTGTTGTTGATACCTTCGATGATCGGCCAGGAGCTCGGCACCGCGGTGACGATGTCCCGCACCAGGTTGAAATAGGTGCCGTGCTGGGTCTGCGGATCCGGCGAGATGTACATGAGCTGGACCGCCAGGTAGACGAGCTTGGCGGGGGTGTCGGCGGTCTCGGGCGTGAGGATGTCGCGCTCGCGCAGGATCGGCACGTTCTCGCCATCGATCAGGAGGCGAGCCCGCTGGTCCGTGTTGGTGATCACGGAATTGCCGACGATGATGCGTTCGTGCGGTTTGAGCTCGACCTTGAGAGCCATGCCTGTTCTCCATCAACGCTTTCGTAACCGAGCGTGAGTTGGGGCGGATCAGGGCGCAATACTCCCTCAACATTAGTTAACGAGTTCTAAATTGGCGCTGTTCGCGCCGAAAAGATCAATCATATCAACGTGGGAGTTGCGCGGCGGTGCAGCGTCGGCGGTGGCTGGATCGGCCGAATCACGCGCTGACTGAGCGAAAGCGCCGATTTCATTTCATGTTTCGTTAGAGGTCTCGACGCCAGGGTCCGCCGGTCGCTGGGTCAATCTCGATCCAAGCAGACGCGTAACAGTAGCGTCGTTTACCAGAAGGGTAACAGAGTCATGTCAGGCATCGTCCTCTCCGCGTCGGTTCGTCAGAACCTCCTCTCCCTCCAGTCCACCGCTGATCTTCTCGCCACCACGCAGAACCGTCTGTCGACCGGCAAGAGCGTCAACTCGGCCCTGGACAATCCCACCAACTTCTTCACGGCCCAGTCGCTCGACAACCGCGCCAGCGACATCAACAACCTGCTCGATGGCATCGCCAACGGCGTGCAGGTGCTGCAGGCCGCCAACACCGGCATCACCTCGCTGCAGAAGCTGATCGACTCCGCCAAGTCGATCGCCAACCAGGCGCTGCAGACCACGGTCGGTTACTCCACCAAGTCGAACGTCTCGGCCACCATCTCCGGTGCGACCGCGGCTGACCTGCGTGGCACGACGTCGTTCGCGAGCGCCACGGCGAGCAGCAACGTGGTCTATAGCGGCGCTGCCGGCGGCACCACCGCGGCGACCGGTACCACCACGCTCGGCGCGACCATCGGCTCCTTTGCGAGCACGGGCGCAACGGCCGGCGACGGCTCCACGGCCCTGTCCGGCGCCATCACCCTGATCGCCACCAACGGCACGACTGCAAGCGGCCTGCTCGGCAACGCCCAGCCTGCCGACGGCGACACGCTGACCGTGAACGGCAAGACCATCACCTTCCGCTCGGGCGCTGCTCCGGCGTCGACCGGCGTTCCGACCGGCTCGGGCGTCAGCGGCAACCTCGTCACCGACGGCAACGGCAACACCACCGTCTATCTCGGCACGGCGGGTACTCCGGCTGCGACCGTCAACGATCTCTTGTCCGCGATCGATCTGGCCAGCGGCGTGAAGACGGTCTCCATCAGCTCCGGCGCTGCGACGATCTCCGTGAGCGCCAGCCAGCCGGGTGCTGCGGTCTCGACCGCTGCTGCCGGCGCGGTCACGCTGAAGAGCTCGACGGGTGCGGATCTGAGCGTCACCGGCAAGGCC
The DNA here is from genome assembly GCF_025200885.1 of Bradyrhizobium huanghuaihaiense. Classification (NCBI taxonomy): domain Bacteria; kingdom Pseudomonadati; phylum Pseudomonadota; class Alphaproteobacteria; order Hyphomicrobiales; family Nitrobacteraceae; genus Bradyrhizobium; species Bradyrhizobium huanghuaihaiense. Next base: position 3,401,381 of record NZ_CP104172.1, read on the forward strand.
GACCTGCTCAAGGCGCTCGGCCTGACCACGGCCGTCGGCGGCGGCAACGCCACCATCAACGTCAACCGGACCACGAGCGCGGCCTCGCTGGGTGCGACCATCGCGGACGGTTCGACGCTGAACGTCAACGGTCACGTCATCACCTTCAAGAACGCGCCGATCCCGGGCTCGACCGGTGCTCCGAGCGTTCCGAGCGGTTTTGGTACGAGCGGTAACGTCCTCACCGACGGCAACGGCAACTCGACGGTCTATCTGCAGGCCGGCACGCTCAATGACGTGCTGAAGGCGATCGACCTTGCCACCGGCGTGCAGACCGCGACGGTCAACGCCAACGGCACTGCGACGCTGGCGACGGCCACCGGCCAGACCAACTCGTCGATCAACGCCTCGGGTCAGCTCAAGCTCTCGACCGGCGTCAACGCCGATCTGTCGATCACCGGCACGGGCAATGCGCTGAACGCGCTCGGCCTTGCCGGCAACACCGGCACTGCGACCGCCTTCACCGCGGCGCGCACCTCCGGCGTCGGCGGCATCAGCGGCAAGACCTTGACCTTCACCTCCTTCAACGGCGGCACGGCGGTCAACGTCACCTTCGGCGACGGCACCAACGGCACGGTCAAGACGCTCGATCAGCTCAACACCAAGCTTCAGGCCAACAACCTGACGGCAACGATCGACGCCAACGGCCTGCTGACCGTTTCGACCACCAACGACTACGCGTCCTCGACCATCGGTTCGAGCGCCGCGGGTGGTGCGATCGGCGGCACGCTGACCACGTCGCTGACCTTCTCGACGGCTTCCACCCCCGTCCAGGATACGGTTGCTCAGACCTCGCGTGCGAACCTGGTGTCTCAGTACAACAACATCCTGAACCAGATCGACACGACCGCGCAGGACTCCTCGTTCAACGGCGTCAACCTGTTGAACGGCGACCAGCTCAAGCTCGTGTTCGACGAGACCGGCAAGTCGAACCTCAGCATCACCGGCGTGACCTACAACTCCAAGGGTCTGGGCCTTGCTGCGCTGACCAGCGGTGTCGACTTCATCGACAACGCTGCCACCAACAAGGTGCTGACCAACCTGAACGCCGCGTCGAGCACGCTGCGGTCGGAAGCTTCGAGCCTCGGTTCGAACCTCTCGGTGGTGCAGGTTCGTCAGGACTTCAACAAGAGCCTGATCAACGTGCTGCAGACCGGTTCGTCCAACCTCACGCTGGCCGACACCAACACCGAAGCGGCCAACAGCCAGGCGCTGTCGACCCGCCAGTCGATCGCGGTCTCCGCGCTGTCGCTGGCCAACCAGTCGCAGCAGAGCGTGCTGCAGCTGCTCCGCTAACAAGCGGCTGACATCGCTAAGCAAGATCCGGCGGCGGGGCTTCGGCCCCGCCGCTTTCTTTTTGCGCCGGCGTCGCAGTGCCGTCCGGCGAGGTGAGGACGCTGCATTCGGATGCAGCGAATTGCTCACTCTGAGTTATGGTTGACAAGTCGCAAACGCCTCGTCGCTGCACCAAAAAGCATCATCCTATCATGACGATATCGGTGAGCACGATTTGGCTCCGGAGGCGCGTATGGTGAATCCGCGCAAGGATTGGAGCGACACGCTTCATGCTTTGTTAGCCCACAACGTTCACCGTCCCGGCCATCGATTAATCCTAATCGAAGTTTGTTGCGTTGCGTACCAGAAGGGTAACACTCAATGTCCGGTATCGTTCTCTCTTCATCGGTTCGTCAGAACCTGCTCTCTCTCCAGTCCACCGCTGATCTTCTCGCCACCACGCAGAGCCGTCTGTCGACCGGCAAGAGCGTCAACTCGGCCCTGGACAATCCCACCAACTTCTTCACGGCCCAGTCGCTCGACAACCGCGCCAGCGACATCAACAACCTGCTCGATGGCATCGCCAACGGCGTGCAGGTGCTGCAGGCCGCCAACACCGGCATCACCTCGCTGCAGAAGCTGATCGACAGCGCCAAGTCGATCGCCAACCAGGCGCTGCAGACCACGGTCGGCTACTCCACCAAGTCGAACGTCTCCACCACCATCTCGGGTGCGACGTCGGCCGACCTGCGCGGTACGACCTCTTTCGCCAGTGCGACGGCGAGCAGCAACGTCGTGTATAGCGGCGCGGCCGGCGGCACCACCGCGGCGACCGGCACCACCACGCTCGGCGCGACCATCGGTTCCTTTGCGAGCACTGGCGCAACGGCCGGTGACGGCACCACGGCCCTGTCCGGCGCCATCACCCTGATCGCCACCAACGGCACGACTGCAAGCGGCCTGCTCGGCAACGCCCAGCCTGCCGACGGCGACACGCTGACCGTGAACGGCAAGACCATCACCTTCCGCAGCGGTGCTGCTCCGGCGTCGACCGCGGTTGCGACCGGCTCGGGCGTCAGCGGCAACCTCGTCACCGACGGCAACGGCAACACCACCGTCTATCTCGGCACGGCGGGTACTCCGGCTGCGACCGTCAACGATCTCTTGTCCGCGATCGATCTGGCCAGTGGCGTGAAGACGGTCTCCATCAGCTCCGGCTCTGCGACGATCTCCGTGAGCGCCAGCCAGCCGGGTGCTGCAGTCTCGACCGCTGCTGCCGGCGCCGTCACGCTGAAGAGCTCGACGGGTGCGGATCTGAGCGTCACCGGCAAGGCCGACCTGCTCAAGGCGCTCGGCCTGACCACGGCCGTCGGCGGCGGCAACGCCACCGTCAACGTCAACCGGACCACGAGCGCGGCCTCGCTGGGCGCGACCATCGCTGACGGTTCGACGCTGAACGTCGACGGTCACGTCATCACCTTCAAGAACGCGCCGATCCCGGGCTCGACCGGTGCTCCGAGCGTTCCGAGTGGTTTTGGTACGAGCGGTAACGTCCTCACCGACGGCAACGGCAACTCGACGGTCTATCTGCAGGCCGGCACGCTCAATGACGTGCTGAAGGCGATCGACCTTGCCACCGGCGTGCAGACCGCGACGGTCAATGCCAACGGCACCGCGACGCTTGCGACGGCCACCGGCCAGACCAACTCGTCGATCAACGCCTCGGGCCAGCTCAAGCTCTCGACCGGCGTCAACGCCGATCTGTCGATCACCGGCACGGGCAATGCGTTGAATGCGCTCGGCCTTGCCGGCAACACCGGCACTGCGACCGCCTTCACCGCGGCCCGCACCTCCGGCGTCGGCGGCATCACCGGCAAGACCTTGACCTTCGCCTCCTTCAGCGGCGGCACGGCGGTCAACGTCACCTTCGGCGACGGCACCAACGGCACGGTCAAGACGCTCGATCAGCTCAACACCAAGCTTCAGGCCAACAACCTGACGGCAACGATCGACGCCAACGGCCTGCTGACCGTCTCCACCACCAACGACTACGCGTCCTCGACCATCGGTTCGAGCGCCGCGGGTGGTGCGATCGGCGGCACGCTGACCACGTCGCTGACCTTCTCGACGGCTTCCACCCCCGTCCAGGATGCGGTTGCGCAGACCTCGCGTGCCAACCTCGTGACTCAGTACAACAACATCCTGAACCAGATCGACTCGACTGCGCAGGACTCCTCGTTCAACGGCGTCAACCTGTTGAACGGCGACCAGCTTAAGCTGGTGTTCGACGAGACCGGCAAGTCGAACCTCAGCATCACCGGCGTGACCTACAACTCCAAGGGTCTGGGCCTCGCCGCGCTGACCAGCGGTGTCGACTTCATCGACAACGCTGCCACCAACAAGGTGCTGACCAACCTGAACTCAGCGTCGAGCACGCTGCGTTCGGAAGCCTCGGCGCTCGGCTCGAACCTGACGATCGTGCAGGTTCGTCAGGACTTCAACAAGAACCTGATCAACGTGCTGCAGACCGGTTCGTCCAACCTGACGCTGGCCGACACCAACGTCGAGGCAGCCAACAGCCAGGCGCTGTCGACCCGCCAGTCGATCGCGGTCTCCGCGCTGTCGCTGGCCAACCAGTCGCAACAGAGCGTGCTCCAGCTGCTCCGCTAACAAGCGGCTGACATTCGCTAAGCAAGATCCGGCGGCGGGGCTTCGGCCCCGCCGCTTTTTTGCGTCTGTTCGTCGACATCTGCGACACCGTGCGAGGCTCTGAAAAGTAACCAGCGGTTATGGTTAATGGAGCGTAAGCGCAAAGAATCGCCAATGATTTCAGACGGGTTGCCAGCCGCGACGCCACCGCTCGCTCGCTTATGGTGAACCGGCGCTTATGCGGACGATGTTCGTTTCACGCTTTGTTAGCCATGTCGGCGCACCCTGTGGCCGTCACTCGATCCAGAAGCGATCGAACGAAGACGCGTAAGCCAGAAGGGTAAGAGTCATGTCCGGTATTGTTCTCTCTGCGTCGGTTCGCCAGAACCTGCTCTCTCTCCAGTCCACCGCCGATCTTCTCGCCACCACACAGAACCGTCTGTCGACCGGCAAGAGCGTCAACTCGGCCCTGGACAATCCCACCAACTTCTTCACGGCCCAGTCGCTCGACAACCGCGCCAGCGACATCAACAACCTGCTCGACAGCATCGCCAACGGCGTGCAGGTGCTGCAGGCCGCCAACACCGGCCTGACCTCGCTGCAGAAGCTGATCGACAGCGCCAAGTCGATTGCCAACCAGGCGCTGCAGACCACGGTCGGCTACTCGACCAAATCCAACGTCTCCACCACGATCGCCGGTGCGACCGCGGCCGATCTGCGCGGCACGACCTCGTTTGCCAGCGCGACCGCGAGCAGCAACGTGCTCTATAACGGCACGGCCGGCGGCACCACGGCGGCGACCGGCACCACCACGCTCGGCGCGACCATCGGTTCCTTTGCGAGCACGGGCGCAACGGCCGGTGATGGCACCACGGCCCTGAGCGGCGCCATCACCCTGATCGCCACCAACGGCACGACCGCGACCGGCTTGGCCGGCAACGCCCAGCCAGCTGACGGCGATACGCTGACCGTGAACGGCAAGACCATCACCTTCCGCAGCGGCGCTGCTCCGGCGTCGACCGCCGTCCCAGCCGGTTCGGGCGTCAGTGGCAACCTCGTCACCGACGGCAACGGCAACACCACCGTCTATCTCGGCACCGCGGGCACCCCGGCAGCGACCGTCAACGATCTCTTGTCTGCGATCGATCTGGCCAGCGGCGTGAAGACGGTCTCCATCAGCTCCGGCGCTGCGACGATCTCCGTGAGCGCCAGCCAGCCAGGTGCTGCGGTTTCGACCGCTGCTGCCGGCGCCGTCACGCTGAAGAGCTCGACGGGTGCAGATCTGAGCGTCACCGGCAAGGCCGACCTGCTCAAGGCCCTCGCACTGACAACATCGACGGGTGCAGGCAACGCCACCGTGAACGTCAACCGGACTACGAGCGCGGCCTCGCTTGGTGCGACCATCGCGGACGGTTCGACGCTGAACGTCGACGGTCACGTCATCACCTTCAAGAATGCGCCGATCCCGGGCTCGACCGGTGCGCCGAGCGTTCCGAGCGGTTATGGTGCCACCGGTAACATCCTCACCGACGGCAACGGCAACTCGACGGTCTATCTGCAGGCCGGCACGGTCAACGACGTGCTGAAAGCGATCGACCTTGCCACCGGCGTACAGACCGCGACGATCAACGCCAACGGCACCGCAACGCTTGCGACCGCCACCGGTCAGTCGAACTCGACGATCAATACGTCCGGTCAGCTCAAGATCTCGACCGGCATCAATGCCGATCTGTCGATCACCGGCACCGGCAACGTGTTGAACGTGCTCGGCCTCGCCGGCAACACCGGCAATGCGACCGCGTTCACCGCGGCCCGCACTTCCGGCATCGGCGGCATCGCCGGCAAGACCTTGACCTTCTCCTCCTTCAACGGCGGCACGGCGGTCAACGTCACCTTCGGCGACGGCACCAACGGTACGGTCAAGACGCTCGATCAGCTCAACACCAAGCTCCAGGCCAACAACCTGGCTGCGACGATCGACGCCAACGGCCTGCTGACCATCACCGCGTCCAACGACTACGCATCCTCGACGCTCGGCTCGATTGCGGCGGGCGGTGTGATCGGCGGCACGCTCACTTCGGCGCTGACGTTCTCGACGGCTTCCAACCCCGTCCAGGATGGGGTTGCCCAGACGGCGCGTGCCAACCTGGTGTCGCAGTACAACAACATCCTGAACCAGATCGACACGACCTCGCAGGACTCCTCGTTCAACGGCGTCAACCTCTTGAACGGCGACCAGCTCAAGCTGGTGTTCGACGAGACCGGCAAGTCGAGCCTGAACATCACCGGCGTGACCTACAACTCGAAGGGTCTGGGCCTCGCCTCGCTGACCGTCGGCTTCGACTTCATCGACAACGCCGCGGCCAACCGGGTGCTGACCAACCTCAACGCCGCGTCGAGCACGCTGCGCTCGGAAGCCTCGAGCCTCGGTTCGAACCTCTCGGTGGTGCAGATCCGTCAGGACTTCAACAAGAACCTGATCAACGTGCTGCAGACCGGCTCGTCCAACCTGACCCTGGCCGACACCAACGTCGAGGCGGCCAACAGCCAGGCGCTGTCGACCCGCCAGTCGATCGCAGTCTCGGCGCTGTCGCTGGCCAACACCTCGCAGCAGAGCGTGCTCCAGCTGCTCCGCTAACAAGCGGCTGAAATTGCTGAATAAAACCGGGCGGCGGGGCCTTTTGCCCCGCCGCTCTTTTTTGCGTCCGGAGACGGGCAGGGGCGTTCACCGGCCATTAACCCTATCCCTTAAACCGGCGTTAACCATACTTTAAAGGACACCTCCTAAAACTGGACAAAAGCCCGCTCTCCAGACCGCGCGGCCGATTCGTATCCGGTTCAAGAGGAAGACTCGCCAATGTCCAACATCGTTCTCTCGGCGTCAGTTCGCCAGAACCTGTTGTCGCTGCAGTCGACGGCCGACTTGCTGGCCACGACGCAGCAGCGCCTCGCGACCGGCAAGAAGGTCAACACGGCGCTCGACAATCCCACCAACTTCTTCACGGCGCAGGGGCTGGACAACCGGGCGAGCGACATCAGCAACCTGCTCGACGGCATCAACAACGGCGTGCAAGTGCTGCAGGCCGCCAACACCGGCATCACCTCGCTGCAGAAGCTGATCGACAGCGCGAAATCGATCGCCAACCAGGCGCTGCAGACCACGGTCGGCTATTCCACCAAGTCGAACGTCTCCACCACGATTCCCGGCGCGACGCCCGCGGACCTGCGCGGCACGACCTCCTATGCGAGCGCGACCGCCAAGAGCAACGTGCTCTATACCGGTGCGGCCGGCGGCGTGACCCCGGTTACCGGGAGTGCCGCGCTTGGTGCCTCGCTGGGCTCGAGCGCCGGCACCTTTACCGGCACGGCAGCGGTCGCCGCCGACGGCACCACCGCATTGTCCGGAACTGCCACACTGCTCGGCACCACGGCATCCACCAGCTTCGGCGCGCCGCCCGCGGATGGCGACACCATCACGGTGAACGGCAAGTCCATCACCTTCCGCACCGGCATCGCTCCGACCACGCAGCCGACCGGCTGGGGCCTTGATGCCAGCGGACACATCGCCACCGACGGCAATGGCAATTCGATCGTGTATGAGGGAACGCCGACTGCGCCTGGCGCGACGATCAACGACGTCCTCACCGCGATCGACCTCGCCAGCGGCGTCAAGACCGCGACCATCAGCGCAAGCGCGGCGACCATCGCCGTCAGCGGCTCGGCGGGTCCCGTCGGAACGCTTCAGGTGGCATCCTCGATCACGGCCGGCGCTGTAACGTTGAAGAGCTCGACCGGCGCCGATCTGAGCGTGACGGGCAAGGCTGACTTCCTCAATAAGCTCGGTCTGACCGCGGCGACCGGTGCGGGCAATGCGAACGTGACCGCGAACCGGTCGACGACCGCCGGTTCGCTCGGCACGCTCGTTCAGGATGGCTCGACGCTGAACGTCGATGGCCACACCATTACCTTCAAGAACGCCCAGACGCCGCAATCGGCGGCAAGCGTGGCCACCGGCTATGGCGTCAGCGGCAACGTCGTCACCGACGGCAACGGCAACTCGACGGTCTATATCCAGAGCGCGACGCTCACCGACCTGCTCAACGCGGTCGACCTTGCCACCGGCGTGAAGACCGCCAGCATCTTCAATGGCGCGGCGACCCTCTCGACCACGGCGGGCCAGATCCCGTCGTCAGTCAACAGCAGCGGCCAGCTTGCGCTCTCCACCGGCATCAATGCCGATCTCTCGATCACCGGCACCGGCAATGCACTCAGCGCATTCGGCCTCAGCGGCAACACCGGCACGGCGACCGCGTTCACCGCGGCGCGCACCTCGGGCGTCGGCGGCATCAGCGGCAAGACGCTGACCTTCACCTCCTTCAACGGCGGCACGCCGGTGAACGTCACCTTCGGCGACGGCACCAACGGCACGGTCAAGACGCTCGACCAGCTCAACGCGCAGCTTCAGGCCAACCACCTGACGGCGACGATCGACGCCAACGGCGTGCTCACGGTGACGACCGTCAACGAATACGCCTCCTCGACGCTCGGCTCGACGACTGCGGGCGGCACCGTCGGCGGCACGATCACCGGTGTTCTGGCCTTCACCACGGCACAGCCGCCGGTCCAGGATCCCGTCGCGCAGACCGCACGCTCCAACCTGGTCAACCAGTTCAACAACATCCTGGCGCAGATCGACACGACGTCGCAGGACTCCTCCTTCAACGGCGTCAACCTGCTCAACGGCGATACGCTGAAGCTCGTCTTCAACGAGACCGGTAGCTCGACGCTCAGCATCAACGGCGTGGTGTTCAACGCGGCCGGCCTCGGCCTCAGCAACCTCGTCAACGGTGTCGACTTCATCGACAACGGCGCCACCAACAAGGTGCTGGCAAGCCTCAATGCCGCCTCGAGCAGGCTGCGCTCCGAAGGCTCCTCGCTCGGCTCGAACCTCTCGATCGTGCAGGTGCGTCAGGACTTCTCCAAGAATCTGATCAACGTGCTGCAGACCGGCTCGTCCAACCTGACGCTCGCCGACACCAACGAGGAAGCGGCCAACAGCCAGGCGCTGTCGACCCGCCAGTCGATCGCGGTCTCCGCGCTGTCGCTGGCCAACCAGTCGCAGCAGAGCGTGCTGCAGCTGCTCCGCTAGTTTCGCAGCGCAAGATCACTGATGAGGATAGCGCGGCGGAGCTAACGCTCCGCCGTTCTTTTGAGGGAGATCGCTAAGACAAGATTAGCTGAGATCGGCGCGCATCACGCGAAGCGAGTTTACATCGCGCGTGCGTGCATCTAGCGTTTGCGCTGACGAAGAAACTCCGCGACCCGTAATAATCCGGAGTGCTTCCAAGCACACACGTAAGCAAATCTTAAGCGGTGCTGCCTAGGGTTGGGAAAGAAATCCTTAAGCGCGTTCAACGGGCTAGGTAAACTTCCAGGGTGTGATTGATGTCGAATTCCGCTGCCTCGGCTTATGCGCGTGTCGCAACGACCACCGCATCTCCTCGCGACATCGAGGCGCAGACTCTGCTCAAGGCCGCCAACAAGCTCCAGGATGCGGTGAACAATGCCGATCCGCTCAGTGAGCAGACGATGCAGGCGCTGATGTTCAATCGTAAGCTCTGGACGATCTTCCTGAGCGAAGCCATGCGCGACAGCAATCCGCAGCCGATCGACGTCCGGCAGAAGATCGCCAACATCAGCGTGTTCGTTTTGAGCCAGACCGCGGCGCTGCAGATGAGCCCGCAGTTCGATCATTTCCGTCCGCTGATCGAGATCAACCGGAACATCGCTGCGGGTCTGTCCGGCCGTCCGTGACGAGGCTTGTCACGGCCGACATCGCGAGCGGCTCGTCGACAGCATATTGATCCAGCATCGGGATTTCACGCGCAGCTTCGCCATGAGCGCGGCGGTGCGTCCAACACCGTCACCAGCTCGACACCTGATCGTCAGGCGCTGAGGTCCGTGTTCAGCGGGCGCGAGGGCTTGGACTTCAGGTCCTCTGCATGGAAATAGGCGCGCCGGCGCAGCATCGCTTCGTCGGGGAACTGGTTGACCACCGCGTCGGTCTTGTCGTTGACCACCTGGAAGACGAAGGATGCGGCTGCCTGGTCGAACACGACCTGTCGCGAGATGTTTTCGTTGTTGTTCGGCAGATCATTGCGGACGGGTGCGCTGGTATCGCTCGCGGCGACCGTCTGGCTCACGGGCAAATCGGTTTGCACGGCATCGACCGCCGCCGAATTCGACGTCGTTATGATCTGCACGGGGGCCGGTATCCCCACCGGCCTGATGCTGAAATCTGTACTCATGGCAGCCTCCTGGTTGCCTTACGTGAGTCAAATCCCAACCCCTCTCAATACGCAACCATGGAACACCAGGACTGAAGACCCGGTAACGAAACGTGCCTAACCACGCGGCGACAACGCCGCGCGGTTTTTCGTAAAATTGTAGCCGGTTTTGCGTGCGTTCAGAGCGACCGGCTGACCGCGAGTGGAGTGATGTGGCGCGGGCCGGGAGCAGCGCGACGCCCGGCGGCAGTATAGGTATTCGGTACGTTGCGCTTCTGGATCTCGGCGTTGACGCCGCGCACGACGCTCTCGGAGACCGCATGCGCGGTCGCGAGCACGGTGAGGTTGACCTGAAGCATCGCGCGGAACGCATCGTGGTGCCGATGCAGCGTCGAGAGCAGCTCGGGCGCGGATTTCGCAAGCTGGGCCTGGTTCGCCTTGAGCTGGCTGACGGCGCCGACATAGTTGCGCGACAGCTCCTGCTTTCTGCCCTCCAGGGTCATGGCCTCGCGGACCTGTCCGGCCCGCACCAGCTCGGTCTCGCGCTCGATCAGGCTGAGCAGGGCGCTCATTGCGTCCATCAGGTCTTCCGCGAGCTTGCGCGCCTCGGCGCTGGCGGGCGCGTTGTTCGGGCGCTGCGCTTGCATCGGCTGACGTGAGGCGTTGAACTGGTTCATCTCGTTGGACCTTATGCCGTACGGAGAGTGGTTTTCGCCTGCTGGATGATCAGGGTGCGATAGACGTCACGGGCGACACCGACGCCACCGGCATTGGCGAAGTTCTTGGAATATTGCTCGGTCAGCATCGAGCGCCACACGCCGGTACCGGGCGTGCTGCCGAACGGGCCGTCGCCCTTCAGGCCCGAGGTCATCTGCGAGAACATGCTGTTGAGGAACATCGCCTCGAAGTCGGTGGCGGTCTTCTGCGACTTGGCCTGTTGCTGCGGCGAGACCTTTTGCAGGGCCGCGGCGAGCTCGAAATCGGGCCGGCCGTTGCGGCTCTCGACCGAGAAGGTCGGGGAGTACGTCGTGAGGTGCGGGGTGTTGATTGTGCTCGTCTGCATCACATCACCTCGATGTCGGCTTCGATCGCCCCGGCAGCCTTGATCGCCTGGAGGATGCTGATCATGTCGCGGGGGCCGATGCCGAGGCCGTTGAGGCCGTCGACGAGCTGTTGGAGCGAGACGCCGTCCTTGACGAGGGCCAGCTTCTTGCCGTCCTCGACGACGCTGACGCTGCTGCGCGGCGCGACCACGGTGCGGCCGCGCGACAGCGGGTTGGGCTGGCTCACCTGCGGGCTCTCGGAGATCGTGACGGTGAGGTTGCCCTGGGCGACCGCAACGGTGGCGACGCGAACGTCGCGGCCCATCACGATGATGCCACTGCGCTCGTCGATGATGATCTTGGCGGCGAGATCAGGATCGACCTGGAGCTGCTCGATCTCGGTGAGGAAGGCGACGACGTTGCCCTTGAACTCCGGCGGGATCGAAAGCTGAACCGTCGAGGGATCGATCGGCTCGGCCGTCTTGACGCCGAGATAGTCGTTGACCGCCGCCGCAATGCGCTTGGCGGTGGTGAAGTCGGCGTTGCGCAGCGCCAGGCGCACGTTCGGCAGCCGATTGAGCGCAAACTCGATCTCGCGCTCGATGATGGCGCCGTTGGCGATGCGCCCGACGGTCGGGACGCCGCGCACGATCTTGGCCGCCTCGCCCTCGGCCTGGAAGCCGGAGATCGCGAGCGAGCCCTGCGCCACCGCATAGACATTGCCGTCGGCGCCGAGGAGGGGGGTGACGAGCAGGGTGCCGCCCTGCAGGTTCTTGGCATCGCCAAGCGCGGACACCGTGACGTCCATGCGCGTGCCCTGGGTGGCGAAGGCCGGCAGATTGCCTGTCACCATCACGGCGGCGACGTTGCCGGTGCGGATGGTGGCGCCGCGGATGTTGACGCCCATGCGCTCGAGCATCGCCTGCAGCGACTGCTTGGTGAAGGGGATGTTGTTGAGCGTGTCGCCGGTGCCGTTGAGGCCGACCACGAGGCCGTAGCCGATGAGCTGATTCTGCCGCACGCCTTCGATATTGGCGAGGTCCTTGATGCGCGAGGTCGCAGCAGCCGACGTGACCGACAACGCCAGCGCTGACAGCGCGGCGCAGGCCACTCCAACAATCCTCACCCAACGAACGCCTGGCATCCTCTGCTCCCCAAGGCTTCCAAAGAGCCTCCTCAAATCGACAAGACCTGCACGACACTCCCATGACGAGCTGGTCCGGCGCTTTCCTTGCGAGCGCTGTGCCAACGTGGGGCACGAGGGGTAGGCGGTTGAATAGGTTGAATAAATCTATTTCGACCGGTGTCAGCGGGCGTTCGCCTTCAGGAGCGAAACTGCCGCCTGTCGGCAGATTTTGCCGAGCCGTTTACGCGTCGTTAACCATAAAACGGCGAATGTGGCGCATCGATCACCCGGATTGCTTCCGATGCGCATCTACGGACCGAACGGCACCACGCTTGGAACGCCGGCCAGCCAGGCCAGACGGACCGGCTCCGGCACCTTCGTGCTGCCCGACACCTCGTCGGCGCAGGAGACGCGGAGCGCTGCCGCACCGAAAGCCGCCGCCAACATCGACGCGCTGCTCGCGCTGCAAGGTGTCGAGGAGGATCCGGTCGAGCGCCGCAAGCGCTCGGTCGCCCGCGGCAGGACCGCGCTCGACGTGCTCGACGAGCTCAAGATGGGGCTGTTGTCCGGCAATCTCGACGCCTCGACCGTGATGCGGCTGCGCGACGCCGCGGCGAACCTGAAATCGTCCTCGGGCGATCCCGGACTGGATTCCGTGCTCTCGGAGATCGAGCTGCGCGTCGAGGTGGAACTGGCGAAGGCCGGGCAGGCGTAGTCACGTTATCCGTCACCCTGAGGCGCCGGAGCGAAGCGGAGGCCTCGAAGGGCGACGGCCCCGCTGAAGCATCTCGGCCGTGCATCCTTCGAGGCTCCCGGCGCGATGCTTTGGATCGCGCCACTCGCACCTCAGGATGACGGGACTTCTGTAAGCGATCTTCACACGCACCCTACGCCGCTTCTTCCTTCAACTGCGCGTCGTAGCGGCGCTGGGCGGCGAGCACGTCTTTCAGATTCTGTTCGGCCCAATCGCGCAGGGGATCGACGGCGGCAGCGAGCGTCAGCCCGAGCTGCGTGATCGAATACTCCACCGTTACAGGCACGGTCGCGATGGCGCGGCGTTTGATCAATCCGTCGCGTTCGAGCGATTTCAGAACCTGGCTCAGCATCTTCTGCGAAATGCCTTCAATCGTGCGGCGCAACTGATTGAAGCGCATCGGTTCCTCGCGCAGCAGCAAGAGGATCAGCACCGCCCATTTGTCGCCGACGCGGTCGAGGATCTGGCGCGTGGGGCAATTCGCTGCATAGACGTCGGGCTTCATCTTGGGGTCCTCGATCCATTCCGGCCGCCTGCGCGCGCCGGTTACGTGCGCCGGTTACTCCGGCGTAATCAGGTAAGCACAAAGTGCTCTCTTAACACCAGCGTTCTTTGCGATATCTAGTCACCGTTAGTTACCATAGAAGCAAAGGAGCCTTCCAATGAAAATCGCAGTCGCCGGCGCCTCGGGCCGGGCAGGGTCGGAGATCACCAAGGAGCTGTCGCGTCGCGGTCATAGCGTCACCGCCATTGCCCGGAACCCGGAGAAGATCGCGGCCCTGCCGAACGTCACGCCGACCAAGGGGGACGTGCTCGACCAGGCGGGCTTGGCCAAGCTGTGGGCCGGGCACGACGTTGCCGTGAGTTCCGTCCACTTCCTGGCCAGCGACGCGCTGAAGCTGATCGGCGCGGCCAAGGCCTCCGGGGTGGGCCGTTACCTCGTCGTCGGCGGAGCCGGCAGCCTCGAAGCCGCCCCCGGCGTGAAGCTGGTCACAACTCCCGGTTTTCCGGCCCAATACAAGGCCGAGGCGGAGGCGGGCTCTGCCTTCCTCGATTTGCTGCGACAGGAAAAAGACCTGAACTGGACCTTCATCTCGCCGTCGGCGCTGTTCATCGAGGGGGAACGCACCGGCAAGTTCCGCCTCGGGACCGATCAGCTTCTCGCAGATGCGAACGGCAAGAGCTGGATCAGCTTCGCCGACTACGCCATTGCGCTGGCTGACGAGATCGAGAAGCCGGCCCATCTGAAGCAGCGTTTCACGGTCGGTTACTAGGCCTTCGGCCGCCCCCGGGCTCTTGCGGATAAACCTTCCTGTGCAAGGGTTTGGGGGCGGTAACCGAATGATTAAGGAAATATTGTCTGTCACAGGAGGCCGCTATATAACGCCCCGCTCAACGGACCCCGTTCCGTTTGCGAGTCGTTGCTTAGACAGATAGGCCGCCCTTGGAAAAGTTGAAAAACTACCGACCGACCGAAAAAGAGCCTTTCATGAACGACCGGCAGAAGGAGTACTTCCGTTTGAAGCTCCTTGCCTGGAAGGATGAGATCCTCAAAGAGTCCAAGCTCACCCTGCAAGCCCTGCAGGAGGAGAACGTGAACCATCCCGATCTCGCCGATCGGGCATCGTCCGAAACCGACCGCGCCATCGAACTCCGTGCCCGCGACCGCCAGCGCAAGTTGATCGCCAAGATCGACGCCGCGCTCCAGCGGATCGAGGACAACACCTACGGCTATTGCGAGGACACCGGCGAGCCAATTTCTTTGAAGCGGCTCGAAGCCCGGCCCATCGCAACGCTCTCGGTGGAAGCGCAGGAGCGCCACGAGAAACGCGAGAAGGTTTATCGCGACGAATAAGGTCCGAGCCGCAGAGATGCGGCTCTTTGTTTTTGAACCCAAGGCGCCATTTCGCGCCGTGCTCGGCATTGTGCCTGTCGCCTACCGCCGCGCGCATCCACATGCGAGCGCAATCGCGAAAAGTGAATCGCGATCAATGGGCTAGACTCGATTCCTCCGAGCTCACGTGAGTTCGGATGAGAAGCAGCCTTCACTTCAGGTGCGGGAGATTTTGCGAGTCGCATCAACGAGATCGGCTCGGATGCTGAATGGTTGATCCAGCTCCATCAAGCAGCGCTGCAATCAAGCCTGGTGCGACGCCGTCAGGCGTGCGTCCCCATAAAGCCTCGACCAGCTCAATATTTCCTTAAACGCCGGGAGCAGGCCGTAGGCCGCATCCGTCAGCTCGTACTCGACCCTTAGGGGTTTCCCCGCAAAGGCCGTTCGGGACACCAGCCCGTCCTGCTCGAGCTCGCGCAGTTGCATGGTCAGCATGTGCTGGGTGATGCCGCTTATCGACCGCCGCAAGGCGCCGAAGCGAACCGCGCCGTTCATCAGGGCGAACAGGATCTCCAGCTTCCACTTGCCACCGAGGGCATGGATGGCGCGCTTGAAGTCGGCGAGCAAAGCGGGGTCGGAGCTGCAATCGCAGTCGCCGGCACAGGCGGTGGTCAGGTTTTCCATACCGGTCTCGAAATCCATTCTACTTGTCCGCCAGCACATAGTGACCAGATGCGGCCTTGAGCAGGGCCCTGGTGGAACCAATTTGTGGACCTGCGCCACGCGGGGAATTTGGCAATGAGCACTGTTCTGGTCACCGGCGGGTCGGGCTTCGTCGGCATCCATGTCGTCCTGCAACTTCTGGCCGCCGGCCACGCAGCGCGTACGACGGTGCGTCGGCCGGACCGGCGTGACGACGTGCTGGCCATGTTGCGCGAGGGCGGGGCGGCTTCGCCCGAGAGCGTATCCTTCGTCACGGCCGACCTCGTCCGGGACGAGGGGTGGCGCGAGGCGGTCACTGGTTGCGACTACGTGCTCCATGTCGCCTCGCCGCTGTCGACCAGTGTTCCCAAGGACGAGAACGAGATGATCGTCCCGGCTCGGGACGGAACGCTCCGGGTGCTCCGGGCCGCGCGCGAGGCCGGCGTCAAACGGGTGGTGATCACCTCGTCGCTGGGGGCGATCGGCTACGGCCATCCGCCCCGCGAAAAGCCGTTCGACGAGACCGACTGGACCAATCTCGGCGGCGCCGACGTGCAGCCCTACATCAAGTCCAAGACGCTGGCCGAGCGGGCGGCCTGGGATTTTGTCGCGCGCGAGGGCGGGCTCGAATTGTCGGTCGTCAATCCCGCCGGTATCTTCGGTCCCGTGCTGGGGCCGGACTTTTCGGGGTCGATCGAGATCGTCAAATCGCTGCTCGACGGCGCCATGCCGGCGGTGCCGCGGGTCTATTTCGGCGTGGTCGATGTGCGCGACGTGGCCGATCTGCATCTGCGGGCGATGACGGCGCCGCAGGCGAAGGGCGAGCGCTTCATCGCTGTCTCCGGGGAGACGATGTCGATCCTCGACATTGCCCTTGTGCTGCGGCGGGAACTGGGGCCGGCCGCGCGCCGGGTTCCACGGCTCCAGGCTCCAGACTGGCTGGTGCGGCTGGCCGCGAACCGGATTCCGCTGCTGCGCGCGGTCGTGCCGATGCTCGGCAGGGTGCGGCATTCCACCAGCGCCAAGGCGCGGTCGCTGCTCGGCTGGCACGCGCGGTCCAATGAGGAAGCGATCCTTGCGACCGCCGAGAGCCTGATCCGGCTTGGGCTCGTCAAGCCGTGAGGCCCGTCGCTCGCGCTTGTCAGGCTGGGGCGGGGGTGCTGAAGTGCCGTCCTCGATTTGCGTAGCGTGGGAGGCGGCGCCGATGGACAAGATTCTCGAAGCCGCAAAGGCGATCGCGCTGGCGCGCCGCAACCATGCGCCGCTCGCGGACCTCGAAGTTCCGCTGGCTGACGAGGCCGAGGGCTACCGGGTCCAGCGCGCCCTGCATGATCTGCTGCTGCCGCATGCCGGGCCGCTGGTCGGCTACAAGATCGGCTGCACCAGCCAGGTGATGCAGGATTATATCGGCATCCCGCATCCCTGTGCCGGCGGGGTGTTCCAGAAGGGCGTGCACGACAGCGGGGCGAAGCTCGCCGCCGCCGACTATGTCCGCGTCGGCGTCGAATGCGAGATCGCGGTGCGGCTGCAGCGCGACCTCGCCGCCGGCGAGGCGCCGTTCACGGCCGAATGGGTCGGCGAGGCCGTCGAGTCCTACCATCCCGCGATCGAGATCGTCGACGACCGCTACGTGAAATGGGAGACGATGGGCGCGCCGACGCTGATCGCCGACGACTTCTTCGCCGCCGGTTGCGTGCTGGGCCCGTCGGTGCCGCGCTCGTCGGTGCCGGACCTGAAAGCGGTCAAGGGCCGCGCCATCGTCAACGGCGAGGAGGTCAGCCACGGCACCGGCGGCGACGTGCTCGGCCATCCCCACAACGCACTCGCCTGGCTCGCCAATCATCTCGCCGCCGAAGGCAAGGGCCTGCACGCAGGGCAGCTCGTGTTGACTGGAAGCCTGGTGAAGACGCTGTGGCTGAAGGCCGGCGACAAGGTGCGGATGGAGCTGGACGGGCTGGGCGTGGTGGAGGCGAAGTTCAAGTGAGCTCTCGCCACGGCGTCATTGCGAGCGTAGCGAAGCAATCCAGAGTCTTTCCGCGGCGGAAGTCTGGATTGCTTCGCTACGCTCGCAATGACGGAGTGTGTGGTGGCGGCGTTGCAATAATGTCGCGGACTTGCCCCGCCGTTTGTAGTTTCTGAATTTCAGACGGGACGCATCTTGCGCCCGCCCGCGATCGGGTATATGAGCCCCGTCCCATTCAACCTGCGCGTTCAACAATGAGGAGACCAGCTGTGAGTACTTTGTGGCGATCGACACGCTCCGTGCCGACGCTCTCAGTGCGTCCGGCTGACAGTCATCCAATCATGTTGAACGACAATGGCACATTCGTTGATTCAGCGCCGGCAGGAGGCCGAGCGCGCGCGGGTTGAAGCCTACGAGCTTTCGCTGCGGCACGTGTCGCAGCGGACGCGTCCTCCACCGGATTTCGAGACCGCGATCTACGAGGCCAGGCGTGGCTTCGAGGCGGACGTCGTGCGCGACGCCCAGGCCTGGAAGCCGCGGATGAAGACTCGCGATGCCGCGCGTCTCCGTCTTGCCGCGGCTCGCTATCTCTTCGCGCGCTATCCTGTTGCAGAACATCTGGAGCAGATCTGGATCGACGCCGCGGGACTGGATGCCGCCGAGATTGCGCTGCGCAAGCGCTGGTACGTGGTGGCGGCCGGTGGCGGTTCGCTGCACGGCGCAGGTGCGGGCGCGTGGCTGTCCCGCAAGGAGGTCCATGCGTTCCTCAATCCGCTGGGACGTCTCGACTTCGAGGCTGCGATCTGGCAGGCGATCGCGCGATCCTACGCGAGCGATCCCGGCGTTGCGCTGCGAATCGCGCGCACCAGGATCACGCAGACGCCCCGTGCCGAGCATGGCTTCTGGCGCGAGGCGGTCCGCTTCTTCTGCGCGCATCCCACCACGGTCGAGGAGATGGACGACCTCCACGATTACCTCGCCGCTTGCTACCGGCGGAATCCAGCGTTCAGCCTCAAGGGGCGCACGCTGACTTCGCTTGGTCGGCAGATGCGCGAATGGCATCGCGATCTCGAAGCGGTCGCTCGCATCGAGGCTGCACGCCGTCGCGCCGAGGCTCTGCGGAACCGTGCGCGAGGGCTGGCGGCGGGCACCGTCGACGACGCCTGGCGAGGTGCTGCGATCGCCGACTGGTCGTGGACCTTGTCGTTCAAGGATCGCAGCAGGCGCGAGGAGTATGTCGTCGTCCAGCTGCGTACTGCCGCCGATCTTGTGGCTGAGACGCGCGCCATGCGCCACTGCGTCGCGACCTACGCGGCAAAGTGCATCGCGGGCCACGCGTCGATCTGGTCGCTACGCCGCCGTGCCAACGGTCGTACCGAGCGGCTGCTGACCATCGAACTTGATCCTCGTTGTCGGGCGGTTCAGGTTCGCGGGTTTGCAAACCGCGCGCCGCACGCCGGGGAGCGCAAGGTCCTGGAGCGGTGGGGGCAAGCCCGCGGGATCGCGCTCCTCTAACAGAGACCTGCGCCGCTAAGGCGGCGCAGGCAAAATACATGCGGCCTCCGGCAGGGGAGCTACCGGAGGCCGCGTAGTACACCGTCGTTCGCGCCTAGGTTCGCGAACACGATGTGGGAGCTCTTGAAGAAGCTTAGAAGGGCAGCAGCACGTCCATGACCTGCTGGCCGTAGCGCGGCTGCTGCACGTCCATGATCTGGCCGCGGCCGCCATAGGCGATGCGGGCCTGCGCGATCTTGGTGGAATCGATGGTGTTGTCGCTCTGGATGTCCTCGGGGCGGACGATGCCGGCGACCACGAGCTCGCGGATCTCGTAGTTGACGCGGATCTCCTGCTTGCCCTCGACCACGAGATTGCCGTTCGGCAGCACTTGGGTGACGACCGCGGCGACGTTGGTCTGCAGCGCTTCCGTGCGGTTGACCGAGCCCTTGCCGTCGCTGGAGGCGGTGGCGTCGGCAGTGAGGATGCGGCCGGGCAGGATCTTGTTCGCCTGCGTGATGGTCTTGGACCCGATGAAGTCGGTAATGCCGGAATCTTCCTTGTTGGTGCGGCTGCGCTGGGTCTCGTTGGCGATGTTGGCCTTGTCGGTGATGTTCACGGTCACGGTCAGGAGGTCGCCGACCTGGCGGGCGCGCTGGTCCTTGAAGAAGGCGCGGCTGCCGTTGCGCCACAGCGAGTTCGGATTGTAGGAGGCCACTTCCGGCTTCGGCATCGGCATCTGCACCGGCTTGTAGCCGGGCTGCGTCGTCGGATTGTCGATCGCGGACAATTTCGGCTGCTCGCCGATCTGCGACAGGCGGTCGATCGAGGAGCAGCCGCCCAGTGCGCAAGAGGCCAGCAGCAGGGCAGAGATCGCGATGCGACGAAGACGGGAAGCCGAACTGAACGAGGACATGACTTACTCTGACTTGGCTGGAGCTTGCGAGACGCGGGCTTGCGGGATCTGGGCTTGGGCGACCTGGGCTGGCGAGGCGGGGGCCTGGACCAGGTTACGAATGAGGGCTGCAGTGTCGACGGGCGCGGGCGCTTCATCGCGCTTGAGCGAGGAGGTCTGCTCGACCGCGGGCGCCACCGGCGCGGACTGGCTGGCACCCTGCACGGTGACCTGGCCGCGGCCGGTGACGACACCGGTCAGCGTGCGCTTGGATTGCAGGTTGAGCACGGAGACGGTGTCGCCCTCGGCGCCGCTCTCGATGGCCTTGCCGCGCGTGGTGAGGTAGAGGCCGGGCACCTGGTAGATGATGGTGACGCTCTGGTCGCGCTGCACGAAGTCCGGCTTGACGATGTCGGCGACGCGGATCGGCGTGCCCGCCCGCATCGGCCGGCGCAGCTGCATGCCGATGGTGCGATCGCGCGAGGCGGGCTCGCCGGTGACCTCGGCCTTGGGCCGGCGCTCCAGCGAGATGTCCGAGGCTTTCAGCATGTCGGAGCGGTCGATGTCGCGGGTCAGCACGGCGACTTCCACGGTCTCGATCGCGGTGCCGGTGAAGCGCAGCTTGGTCGGCGTAGGGTTGTTGTCGTTGTTGATCTCGAAGGCGATGTCGAAACGGCCACTGCGCGCATCATATCGGGTTGCGACCGGCTGCAGCGCGCCGGTGTTGGAGGCGTCCAGCCGCATGTCGGAGACGCCGCGGTCGAAGGTGACGGTGATGTTGGCGGCATCGCCAAGGCCGAAGCGGCGCTCGAGCGCGAAGGCCACCGCGTTTTCGAGATCCCTGTTGGCGAGCGTGCGGGCGAGGCGGGTGACCTGGACTTCCTTGATGTCGCCGGTCATCACGCCGATCACCTGTTTTCCACGCAACACAGAAAGCACCTGCGCGACCGGCAAGGCGCCGGTGGTGCCGAGATCGGGCGAGCGGTAGACCGGGATCAGCGCGGCCGAGCCGGCATTGTCGATGAGGTCGCCGACCCGAACCACGTCCGAGGTCACGGTGACGTTCGCGCGCAGCGTCGGCGCGGCGATGCCGTCGTCGGCGGCTTCTGCCGGCAGGGCCAGCAGCAGGAGCGCGGAGATCGTGGCGATTGTGGTCCGGATCATCGTCATCACCTCAGCGGAACAGCGCCGTGGTCGATTGCATCATCTGGTCGGCGGCGCTGATGACCTTGGCGTTCATCTCGTAGGCGCGCTGGGCGGCGATCAGGTCGCTCATCTCCGAGACGACGTCGACATTGGCCTGCTCGAGGCTTCCCTGCGTGATCTTGCCGTAGCCTTCGGCGTTCGCAGTGCCGTCCTGCGGCGGGCCGGAGGAAGGCGTCTCGGTGAACTGGTTGCTTCCGACGGGCTGCAAACCCGCCTTGTTGATGAACCGGGTCACGCCGATCTGGCCGATGATTGAGGAGGTCGACGAGCCCGGCAGCGTCACCGAGACCTGGCCCTGCTCACTCACGGAGATGCCCGAGGCGTTGTTCGGGATGGTGATGGTCGGCTGCACCGGGTTGCCCTGCGCGGTGACGACACGGCCCTGGTTGTCCATCTGGAAGGTGCCGTCGCGGGTGTATTGATAGGTCCCGTCGGGCATCAGGATCTTGAAGAACCCTTCGCCCGACATCGCGAGGTCGAGGTCGTTGCCGGTCTGCGACAGCGTACCCTGCGTCATGCTGCGGGGCGTGCCGACGGTCTTGACGCCGCCGCCGATGTCGACGCCGACCGGCAGGATGGTGCCCTGGTCCGAGGCCTGCGCGCCGACGCGGCGCACGTGCTCGTAGATCAGGTCCTGGAACGCCGCGGTCTGCTTCTTGAAGCCGGTGGTGCGGAGGTTCGCGATGTTGTTGGAGATCACCTGAACGTTGAGTTCCTGTGCCGCCATTCCGGTCGCTGCGGTGTGAAGCGCCTGCATGTCAGTTCTCCCTCAATCAGGCCGGGACGTCGGCGAGCTTCTCGATCGCCGATTTGTGGAGGTCGCTCTGCTGCTGCAGCAGGTTGGCGATGGCGGTGTAGCTGCGCATGACTTCGACCATGCGGGTCATCTCGCCGACCGAGTTCACGTTCGACTTCTCGATGTAGCCCTGCTGCACGGTCGACTTGGTGTCGGCCTGCTGGTTCGCCGACCCCGCACTGTAGAGGTTGGTGCCGAGCTTGGTCAGCTTGGCCGGATCGTCGAACGAGACCATGCGGATCTTGCCGCGGATCGAGTCCGTCTTGGCGGTCCCTTCGAGCACGGTGACGGTGCCGTCGGGGGCGACGTTGATGTCGTGGTCGGTCGGCTGGAAGGTGATCGGGCCGCCGGTGCCGAGCACGAGGTTGCCGTCGGAGGTGACGAGCTGGCCGGTGCTGTTGAGCGTGAACTTGCCGTCGCGGGTGTAGCGCTCGGCGCCGTTGGCCTGCACGGCGAAAAAGGCATTGCCGCTGATCGCCATGTCGAGCGGGTTGTTGGTCGGCTCCATCGGCCCCTGGCCGACGTCGCGGAAGGTGCCGCGGTCCTGCACATAGGAGACCCGGCGGTCGGAGCCGATGAAATTGTCCTCACGCGCGTTCGAGTTGAGGTACTCCTCGAACAGCGAATGGTCGGCCTTGAAGCCGTTGGTGTTGGCATTGGCGACGTTGTTGGCGACGACATCCATCTGCCGTTCCAACGTCATCTGCCGCGACAAGCCGATCAGAAGCGCGTTCTGCATCGGAAGATCTCCCCTGCGTGAGATCTGCCACCTCGCTCTCCCAAGCGCCTTGGCCGACCCCGTGAACGAGACCGTCGGGTTCTCCCAAACCGTTCGGTCTCGGTCCTCTCTCAGCGAAAGCCGTGCCAACCTGAAAATGTATGTAATTTCAATTATTTGACGATTTTTCGAGAGCGCGGGAAGGCGGCAGAAAGGTTCTGTTAGCCATGTTTGCCCGGCAGATTTTTCCTAGCTGAAGCCCAATCGAAAGAAACCGTTAACCATTATTACCCTAGCGTTTGCGGGCAAGAGGAGCGCATTGCGCTGGGGCATTTGTATCGCGTCACTGTCTGCCAGGAGGCTTCGCTCTTTCGACCCTTTATAAGATGAGCGAGCCCGGACGATCATGGCAGATGAAGCGGAAGGCGGCGCAGCCGCCGAAGGCGCGGAAGCCGCTGCCCCCAAGAGCAAGTTCAAGCTGATCCTGATCGTAGTCGCCGTGCTGGTCCTGCTCGGCGGCGGTGCCGCGACCTGGTTCCTGTTCTTCCGCCATGGCGACGACGAGCATCACGCCGAGGCGGCGCCTCCGCCGAAGCCGCCGGCCTTCGTCGACGTGCCCGACATCATGGTCAACCTCGCCGGCGCGCCCGGTGAGCGCGTGCAATATCTGAAGCTGAAGATCGTGCTGGAGCTGAAGGAAGAGAAACAGATCGAGGCGATCAAGCCGACCATGCCGCGCGTCACCGACATCTTCCAGACCTATGTGCGCGAGCTGCGCTCCTCCGACCTCAACGGTTCCGCCGGCATCTTCCGCCTCAAGGAAGAGCTGACCAAGCGCGTCAATGCCGCGGTCGCGCCGATCCAGGTCAGCGCGGTGCTGTTCAAGGAAGTCGTGATCCAGTGATGATGCCGCGGAAGGCAACGGGCTAGCGTCATGGCCGGCAACGAGCAAATGGACCAGGATGCGATTGCCGCCCAATGGGAGGCGTCGCTCGATTCCGAGGATCCCGCGGAGGCCGCAAAGGCCGCTGCCGAAAACGAACTGTCGGAGACCATGGCCCTGCAATGGGCGGCCATGGTCGAGGACGGCAGCCGCGATCTCGGCACCGGCAAGAATTCCGGCGAGCGGGTGCTGTCGCAGGAGGAGATCGACAATCTCCTCGGTTTCACCGTCGGCGACGTCACGCTCGACGACCACAGCGGCATTCGCGCGATCATCGATTCGGCGATGGTCTCCTACGAGCGTCTGCCGATGCTCGAAATCGTCTTCGACCGCCTGGTGCGGCTGTTGACGACCTCCTTGCGCAATTTCACCTCCGACAACGTCGAAGTTTCGCTCGACCGCATTACCTCGGTGCGCTTCGGCGACTACATGAATTCGATCCCGCTGCCCGCCGTGCTCTCGGTGTTCAAGGCCGAGGAGTGGGACAATTTCGGCATGGCGACGGTTGATTCCAGCCTGATCTACTCGATGATCGACGTGCTGCTCGGCGGCCGCCGCGGCACCAGCCAGCTTCGCATCGAGGGCCGGCCCTACACCACGATCGAGACCGAGCTGGTCAAGCGGCTGGTCGAGGTGGTTTTGATCGACGCCGAGCAGGCGTTCCGGCCGCTGTCGCCGGTGACCTTCACGATCGACCGGCTCGAGACCAATCCGCGTTTCGCCGCGATCAGCCGTCCCGCCAATGCCGCGATCCTGGTGCGCCTGCGCATCGACATGGAAGATCGCGGCGGCAACATCGAGCTGCTGCTGCCTTATGCGACCATCGAACCCATCCGGGGCGTGCTGCTCCAGATGTTCATGGGCGAAAAGTTCGGCCGTGATCCGATCTGGGAGGGCCATTTCGCCACCGAGATCAACCAGGCCGAGATCGCCGTCGATGCCGTGCTCTACGAGGCCGACATTCCGCTCAAGCAGCTGATGCGGCTGAAGGTCGGCGACACGCTGCCGCTCGACATGCGCGCCGATGCCAACGTGACCGTGCGCTGCGGCGACGTCACGCTGACCGAGGGGCGGATGGGCCGGGTCGGCGACCGCGTCGCGATCCGCGTGACGAAACCCCTGCGCAAGCCAAGTACGACACTTGCGATGTTCGAGAAGGTGGACGAGCAGAACAAGATGATGGAGGCCCCATGAACCACTCCCTGGGAATGGCGATCGAGACGCTGGTGGCTATCTTGCTGATGCTCACGATCGGCTACTGTATCCTGCTGAACAAGCGCCTGACGCGGCTGAAGGCGGACGAGCATTCGCTGAAGGCGGTCATCGCCGAGCTGATCACCGCGACCGAGATCGCCGAGCGCGCGATCGGCGGGCTGAAGCTCGCCGTGCGCGACGTCAACGAGAACCTCGGCAGCCAGCTCGCGGCGGCGACCCAGATGTCGGACCAGCTCTACAAGCAGCTCGGCGAAGCCGACAACGTGGTGCGGCGCCTGTCCAAGATCGCGATCGCCGCGCGGCCCGTCACCAATCCGGAAACGGTATCCGCGCCCGTAGCCAAGCCGTCGTCGGCGAAGGCGGTGGCGGCTGCAGCCGAAGCCTTCTCGGAGCGCCGGCGGTCCAACGGCCTTGCCGCATAAAGCCATGGTATGAAATCCTTTCGTAACATCCGCGTCATTCCGGTCGTCCTGGTCGCCGTCGCAGGTCTCGCCACGCTCAAGGTCGTGGGCCTCGTGATCAATGGCGGCTATGTCTTCGACTACCAGCCGAAACAGGTCAAAAGGTCCTGGGCGCAGGAGAATCTGAACTTCCCGACCGGTCGCGAGGACCCTGACATCACCGGCTCGACCCATGGCGCGCCGAAGGAGGCGCCGAAGCCCGCCGCGCCCGAGACCAAGCCCGAAGGCACCGTGGTGAAGGTGGAGGAAGGCCAGCCGCAGGTCTCGGCCTCGGAACGCGCGATCCTCGAGCGACTGCAGGCGCGCCGCCAGGAGATCGAGGCCCGCCAGCGCGAGATCGACATCCGCGAAAGCCTGCTCAAATCCGCCGAGAAGCGCATCGAGAACAAGGTCGAGGAGATGAAGGCGGTGGAAACCCGCATCTCCGCAACCCAGGCCGAGCAGAAGGCCGCCGAAGCCCAGCGCATGAAGGGCCTCGTCACCATGTATGAGGGCATGAAGCCGAAGGACGCCGCGCGGGTGTTCGACCGGCTCGAGATGGGCGTGCTGATCGAGATCGCCTCGGCGATCGCGCCGCGAAAGATGTCGGACATCCTCGGATTGATGTCGCCGGAGGCCGCCGAGCGGCTCACGGTCGAGATGGCCCGCCGTGCCAATGGCGGCGGCGATCAATCCGCCTCGGCTGGCGACCTGCCCAAGATCGACGGCAAGCCGACGCAAAAGCCGAATTGAGGGCTCATACTTAAGAAGTCCTTAATTGGCAAAACCTACATTCGAGGGCATGGGCCGGCACCAGTTGCCGGCGTGAACCGCCGAACCGGAAGAAATGCCGCAAATGGCGCGAGAGGCTGCCGCTGGATTTGTGTCGCGAGCCCGCGCCTTGGTGCGGGGATTGTCGCGTCATGCGCGCAAGGCGCCGGTGCTGGCAGCCTGCTTGCTGATCGGCCTCACGGTGCCAGCCGGAGCCGCCGATCCGATCCGCGGCGAGGCCAGTTTTTCGGCCGGCGGCGGCTTTGCCCGTCTCGTCATCAAGCTCGGCGAGGATGTTCCATCCGAGGTGACGACGGCCGGCTCCATCCTCATCATCCGCTTCGATCGTCCCGTCGACGTTCCCGTCGACCGCGTTCCGGAAGGCGCGCCCGACTACGTCAACTCCGCCCGCCGCGACCCCGACGGCGGCGCCATCCGTCTGTCGCTCGCGCGGCGCGTCACCGTCAACACCATGAATGCCGGCGAGCGCACCTTCGTCGACCTCCTGCCGGAGGGCTGGAAGGGGCCGCCGCCGAGCCTGCCCATGGACGTGGTCAAGGAGCTTGCCGAGCGCGCGCGTCTCGCCGAACGTGCCTTGCGCGCCCAGCGCGCCGCGGCCGAGACCAAGAAGCGTCCGCAGATCCGTGTCCGCGCGTCGGTGCAGCCGACCTTCGTGCGCTTCGTGTTCGAGATGCCGGACGGCGTCGGCGTGTCCTCCGTGCTCAATGAGCAGAAGCTCACGCTGATGTTCAACGCCAACCTCAATTTCGACCTCGCGGACGCCGTCGTCGCCGCGCCGCCGAACGTCGCCTCGATCAAGCAGAAGGCCGACATCGACCAGACCAGTGTAGAGATCGCGCTGATCGGCGATTCCGACGTGCACTCCTTCCGCGACGACAAGAACTACGTCGTCGACGTCTCCTTCCAGCCGGACAAGGGCAAGACGGCCATGACGCCGGAGGCGGCGATCGCGCAGGCCAAGCCTGCGGGCCATGCACCGGCGCCTGCGCCGGAAAAGCCGGCTGCCGAGAAGCCGAAGGAGGCTCGCCGCGAGATTACGCCGCCGACATCGGAGACGATCGCGCGCGAAGCCAAGATCGAAGTGAAGCCGGAAGTGCCCGCCGCGATGCCGGTCGCCGAAGCACCGAAGCCGGCGCCGGCTCCCGCGACCGAGGCTGCGCACGCCGCGGAAGCGCCCAAGGAAGTGGCGAAGCCAGCGCCTGTTGCCGAAGCTCCGGCTGCGCCTGCCGTTCCCGCAACGGCCGAGGCACCCAAAGAGCTCGTGAAGGAAGCGGCGAAGGAGCCGGTCAAGGAAGCCGCCAAGGCCGAGGCCCCGCCGCAGCCCGCTGTCGCCAGCGTCGATGCGCGCCGCGACAGCGATGGCTTGCGCGTCACGTTCCCGCTGCAGGTTTCAACCGCTGCGGCGGCGTTCCGCCGTGGCGATACCATCTGGCTGGTGTTCGATACGCCGAAACCGATCGACGTCGAGGCGATCCGCAGCAAGGGCGGCGCGATGATCGGGGAGGTCGGCCGCATCCCGCTCGACAAGGGACAGGCGGTGCGCATCCGTCTCACCCGGCCGCTGGTCTACTCGCTGACGAGCGAGGAGGTCGGCAAGGAGACCAACTGGCTGCTGACCCTCGCCGACAAGATCCAGGCAACGCCGCTGCCGCTGATGATGTCGCGCAACATCACCGATCCCGCCCTCGCCAACATCGCAATCCCCTTTGCCAACCCGGGCCAGCTGCACAAGCTGACCGATCCCGATGCCGGCGACACGCTCTACATCGTCACCGCACAACGGCCGGTGCGCGGCTTCATCAAGCGGCAGGACCTCGTCGATCTCTCGCTGCTGGAATCCGCGCACGGCATCGCGATCCGGCCGAACTCCGACGAGGTCGGCGTCGAGGTCGGCTCCGACAAGGTCATCCTCGGCAAGAAGGGCGGGCTGACGCTGTCGCCGGTCGACATCTCCGCCGAGCGCGCGCCGACCGCGGTGCGCCCGATCTTCAGCCCGGAAGGCTGGCGCAAGGGGCAGTCGGAGAATTTCTGGACGCGGCAGAGCGATCTGGTCATGGCGATCTCCGCGGTCGATCCGGCGCAGCGCTCACTGCCGCGGCTCGACCTCGCGCAGTTCTACATGTCGCGCGCGATGTATCACGAAGCCAAGGCCGTGACCGAATTGATGCTGGCCGATCCGCTCAACAAGGAGGAGAGCGGCGCCCTGATCATGCACGCGATCGCGAGCATCCTGATCGGCCGGCCGGCGCAAGGCCTGAAGGACCTCGCCAATCCCGTAATCGGCAACAGCCATGACTCCCTGCTGTGGAAGGCGCTCGCTTATGCGCGCCAGGGCAAATGGGCGGACGCGCGCGAGAAGTTCAAGAACGTCGAATTCGCCATCGCGTCGCTGCCGCTCGACATCCAGCGCATCGTGACCATGGACGCGATGCGGGCTTCGCTCGAAGTGAAGGACTATGCCGGCGCCTCCAAGCGCCGCAGCGAGCTCGAGGTCGTCGGCGTCTCGCCGGAGGCGGCGCCCGGCTTTGCGGTGTTGCGCGGCCGGCTCGCCGAGGCGCTCGGCCACGACAAGGATGCGCTCGACGACTACAAATTCGCGGTCGCCTCGAACGATCGTCTGGCTGCGGCAGAGGCCAAGCAGCTCGAGGTCGCGCTGCGGCAGAAGCGCGACGAGATCGGCAAGGAAGACGCGCTGCGCGAGCTCGAGACGCTGTCGATGACCTGGCGCGGCGATGCGATTGAAGTCAAGACGCTGCAGATGCTGTCGCAGCTGTATGCCGCGAACGGGCGCTACCGTGATGCGCTCACGGCGGCGCGCACCGCGACAAGGCTGCAGCCGAACGCCGAAGCTTCGCGCCAGGCGCAGGACCTCGCCTCCGAGCTGTTCACGCAGATATTCTTGGGTCCCAAGGGCGACGAGCTGCCGGTGGTCGAAGCGCTCGGCATGTTCTACGAGTTTCGCGAGCTGACGCCGATCGGCCGTCGCGGCGACGAGCTGATCCGGCGTCTCGCCGACCGTCTCGCCTCGATCGATCTGCTCGACCAGGCCGCCGAGCTCCTGCAGTACCAGGTCGACCACCGCCTCGAAGGCGCCGCCCGCGCCCAGGTTGCCGCGCGGCTGTCGATGATCTATCTCGCCAACCGCAGGCCCGACAAGGCGATCTCGGCGCTGCGCGCAAGCCGCATCAGCGATCTCTCCGGCGAGCTCAGGCAGCAGCGCCTGCTGCTCGAAGCGCGCGCGCAGAGCGACGTCGGCCGTCACGATCTCGCGCTCGACATCGTTTCCAACGTCTCCGGGCGCGAGGTGCTCCGCCTGCGCTCCGACATCTTCTGGGCGGCGCGGCGCTGGCGCGAGTCCGCCGAGCAGATCGAGCTGTACTACGGCGAGCGCTTCCGCGACTTCAAGCCGCTCAATGCAGTGGAGAAGAGCGACATCATCCGCGCCGCCGTCGGCTACGCGCTCGCCGACGACTCGATCGGCCTGTCGCGCTTCCGCGAGAAATACGCGCCGCTGATGAGCGAGAGCGCCGACCGTCTCGCCTTCGACATCGCCAGCAAGCCGGCTGCGGCCTCCAGCGCCGAATTCGCCGAGATCGCCAAGCTCGCCGCCAGCGTCGATACGCTCGACGGCTTCCTGCGCGAGATGAAGCAGCGCTTCCCCGACGCCACCGCCCGCGCACCGGCCTCGCCGCAGGCCAGGGACGAGAGCGACCACACCGGCTCGCTGCCCACGATCCCCGCCATGCGGCAGATCAAGATGACGCGCTAGGAACCCTGCTACCTCTGGACCTCTCGACAGCTGCCGCGCGAGGCGGCAACCTGCACGTCTTCATGCCGGGAGAGGGACGATATGAGCAAGCCTGCCAAGACCGAAGCCGAACTCATCGCCATGGCGCGGGCCGAGTTGAAGGCCCACGCGGACGGCCCTGACGGCCTCGTCATCTCGATCGTCCGTGACGGCGACAGCTGGGAGTTCCGCGCCGACGCCGATCAGGCCACGCGGGACCGGCCCGGCTTCCCCGAAAGCGTCGCCATGCTGGTCCAGATTGGCGACCATCTCAGCAAGCAGTATGACGTGAAGGAGTAGGGGGCGCCTGTCGCCAGCCATTCCGCGCCAAGCGCGGCCCTGAGCGTCGCCACACACTCCGTCATTGCGAGCGGAGCGAAGCAATCCAGAATCTTTCCGTTGAGGCAGTCTGGATTGCTTCGTCGCAAGGGCTCCTCGCAATGACGGGGAGAGGGAGGAAGGCTCTCGTTGAGGCGGTGGGGATGCGCCGGTGACGTTGTCCCAAGCGCCTCACCCTCCGTAACTCTGCACCAAACTCCCCGCCACCAGCGACCAGCCGTCGACCAGCACGAAGAAGATCAGCTTGAACGGCAGCGAGATCGTCGCCGGCGGCAGCATCATCATGCCCATCGACATCAAGACCGAGGCGACGACGAGGTCGATGATCAGGAAGGGCAGGAACAAGAGGAAGCCGATCTCGAAGGCGCGCTTGAGCTCGGAGATCATGAAGGCGGGAACGAGGATGCGCAGCGCGAGGTCGTCGGGGGTGGCGGGCGGCGGCTCGCCGGAGAGATCGAGGAACAGCTTGAGGTCCTTCTCGCGCACGTTCTTCTGCATGAAGCCGCGCAAGGGGACGGAGGCGCGCTGGAGCGCATCCTCGACACTGACCTGGTTGGCGACGAGCGGACGGATGCCCTCGTCGTAGGATTTTTGCAGCACCGGCCCCATCACGAAGAAGGTGAGGAACATCGCGAGCGCGATGATCACCGAGTTCGGCGGCGCGGTCGCCGTGCCCATCGCGGTGCGCAGCAGCGACAGCACGACCACGATGCGCGTGAACGACGTCATCATGATCAGGATCGACGGCGCGATCGAGAGCACCGTGAGCAGCGCGATCAGCTGGATCGCGCGCTCGGTGACGCCGCCGCCCTGGCCGCCGAGATTGATGCTGATGTCCTGCGCGTGCGCGGGCATCGCGAGCGAAGCCGCACCGACCAGGACAGAAAGAAAAAGAACTCTACGCGGGAGGGCCGGCAGCCTCACGAAGACGGCTTCGGACGGCCGAGCAGTGAGGCCATCTCGTCTTCGAGATTCTCAAAGCTGGTCTTCTCCGCGGCGGGTTTTGCCGGCGGGGCCGGGGACGCCGGCGGCTCGCTGCGTGCAGCGCGGGCCGGAGCGACCGGAGGTTCCGGAGCAACCGGAGGGGCGACCGGCTCGCCGCCCGGGCGGCGCAGGGCAGCCTCTAACCGCTGCGCCATTTCGGCAAGATTCTGCTCGGCGCTCGAGGGCGCAGCGGCAGCGGGGGTCGGCGGCGGAACGGGCGCGGCCTGCGGTACCGGCGGAGGCGGCGGCGCGGCTGCGCGCTCGGCGCGCACTGGCGGGACCTTCACCGGCTCGCTCTGGCGCGGCGGACGCGGCATCAGCGGCGGCTCGCTGCGGGCAATGCGCGGCGGCAGCGGTTCTGGCCGCGGCTCGCGCTCGGGACGCGGCGACATCGGCTCCGGCGGAAAGCCGGGCAGGGCCGGCTCGCCACGGCGCTCGGCCAAGGCGGGTGCGGGCCGGCGCACTTCGTCGGCGAAGGACGGCCGCGCGGGCCGCGGCGGCGGCTCGGGCATCTGCGGTTCGGGATGATCGAGCAGTTCGGGCCGTGGCGCTTCGTCGGCCCAGGCGCCGGCATCGGGCATGGGGGCGAGACGCGGCGGTTCGGCGGCGTTGGGGCGCTGCGGGAGCTGGTCACGGCCGGGCGCGGCGCGCACGATGTTGGGCTCGACGACGATGTCGGTCGGACCGCCGATCATCAGGAGATGCTCGACGTTGTCGCGCCGGACCAGCACCAGGCGGCGCCGGCCATCGACCGCGGCGGCATCGATCACGGCGAGCCGGGGCATCCGGCCGCGCTGGGTGTTGGCGCCGATCCGGTTGCCGGCGAATCGGCGAACCAGCCATGCAGCGACGCCGATCAACGCCAGAACGACGATGAACGCGACGATGAAGGTGATAGGGCTGCCTTGCATACTTGTCCCCGACAAATGGCGCTTTTCTCGCGCCCGTGGTCAGCTGCGCCAACCACCGGCGTACGATGCCCCAAACTGCGATCTCTTAACGTTCCACGGCAAGTTTTGCCGTCCCCAACTCTTAATAACCTATGAATCGCTCGATCCAAAACGACTTCTTGGCCCGTGCGTGGGCCGCCAAGCGGTTGGGTTAATGCCGCTTTTTGACGCGTAGAATCACGGGATCGCAAGGTCGTGTCCCGCCCCGGAACATGTCCCGGCGGCATCCTTAACCACCTGTTAACCATACAGGCGGCAAATTCTGCCTAGCTTCGGACACAGGTCCGACGGCGGAAGGAGCCGCAACGATGTCCATCAACGACCTCCCGGTGCTGTCGGCGCTTCGCACCAAGATGCAGTGGCATCAGGAGCGCCAGCGCGTCCTGTCCGAGAACGTCTCCAACTCCGATACGCCCAAGTTCCGGCCGCGCGACCTGGTCGAGCCGAAGCTCGACAAATCAGGCGCCGTGACGGGCTCGATGGGCCCGCTGGCGATGACCGTCACCAGTTCCTCGCACATGAAGCCATCTGGCGCGGCCTCGGGCTTCGACCAGAACAAGAATGCCGGCTTCGAGACCCGCCCTGCGGGCAACGCCGTCAATCTCGAAGAGGAGATGATGAAGTCCGCCAGCAACCAGATGGATTACGCGGCGGCGACCTCTCTCTATTCCAAGAGCCTGCATCTGCTCAAGACCGCGATCGGCAAGGGCTAGGTCATGATCCGGGAACAGCAGAGCTAGCGGAGGCAGATGATGGCGAATGACAGCAGCGACTTTGCCCGTTCGATGGCGATCGCGACCTCCGGCCTGCGCGCGCAGGCAGGACGCATGCGGGTGATCTCGGAAAACATCGCGAACGCGGATTCGACCTCGCAGACCGCGGGCGGCGATCCCTACCGGCGTAAGGTTCCAACTTTTTCCTCCGCGCTCGACCGCACCCTCGACGCGCAGGTCGTCACCCTCGGCAAGATCAAGCCCGATCAGTCCGCCTTCCGTGTCAGATACGAGCCGAACAATCCGGCGGCGGACGCGACCGGCAACGTCAAATTTCCCAACGTGAACTCGGTGGTCGAGATGACCGACATGCGCGATGCGCAGCGGTCCTACGAGGCCAATCTCAACATCATCAGTGCGACGCGCCGGATGATCCAGCGCACACTCGACATCCTCAAGAGCTGAACAGGACCTTTGAGCCATGGCATCACCGACAATCGCCGCGAACGCCTATGCCAATCTTGCCCGGGTGCTGGAGAACAGCGGTGCCGGCAAGGGCAGCGAAGCGAGCGGGCAATCCTTCGCCTCGCTGCTGAAAGACGCCGTCGGCAGCGTCATGGAATCCGGCCGCAAGTCTGACGCGCAGACGGTGGCGATGGCCGCCGGCAAGGCCAACGTGATGGACGTGGTGACGGCAGTCGCCGACACCGACGTGGCGGTGTCCACGCTGGTCTCGGTCCGCGACCGCGTGATCGCCGCGTATGAGGACATCATGAAGATGCCGATCTGATTTTTCGCGCTGGCGCTCGCCCCAGGCGTCATTGCGAGCGCAGCGAAGCAATCCAGAACTTCTCCGCGGCGGCAGCCTGGATTGCTTCGCTTCGCTCGCAACGACGGGGGAGGGAGCGTTCGTTCCTCGCCGGGGTGGCGGGGATGAAGGATGAACAAGGAATTCTGCAAATGACCGGACCCGAAACCCTCGACGTCGCGCGCGATGCAATCTGGACCATCGTGATCGTGTCCTCGCCGCTGATGGTGGTCGGCCTCGTGGTCGGCGTGATCGTGTCGCTGTTCCAGGCACTGACGCAGATCCAGGAGCAGACGCTGATCTACGTCCCGAAGATCCTGGCCATCTTCGCCACGATGCTACTCGCATTACCGTTCATGGCCGACTCGCTCCACGCCCACATGCTGCGGATCTCGTCGCGAATCATCGGCGGCTGAGGCACAATGCGGCCGCTATGCGCATCGACGTCTCGCTGCTGCCGGCGCTCGCCGCGTCCTTCATGCTCGCCTTCGCCCGGGTCGGCGCGATGGTGATGCTGCTGCCCGGTCTCGGCGAGACCAACATCCCGACGCGGATCAAGCTGTCCATCGCGCTGCTGCTGACGCTGATCATCCTGCCGCTGCATCGCAACGCCTACCACGTCGACATGGGGTCGCTGGCGCCGTTGCTGGTCTTGATGCTGCATGAGATCGCGATCGGCATCGTGCTGGGCGCGACCGCGCGCGTAACGCTGTCGGCGTTGCAGGTCGCGGGATCCGTGATCGCGCAGCAGATGGGACTCGGCTTCGTCACTTCGGTCGATCCGACGCAGGGACAGCAGGGCGTGCTGGTCGGCAACTTCCTGACCATGCTGGGGGTGACGCTGCTGTTCGCCACCGACAGCCATCACCTGGTCATCGCTGCGCTGAACGACAGCTACTCGATCTTCTCGCCGGGCGAGACGGTGTCGAGCGGGGATGTCGCTTCGCTCGCGACGCGTGCCTTCGCCGCGGCGTTCCGGCTCGGCCTGCAGCTCTCGGGGCCATTTCTGGTGTTCGGCCTCGTCTTCAACATCGGATTGGGCGTGCTGGCGCGGCTGATGCCGCAGATGCAGGTCTATTTCGTCGGCGTGCCGCTGTCGATCTTCGCGGGCTTCCTGGTGCTCGCCGTGGTGCTCACCGCGATGATGGGCACCTATCTCGACTACTTCATCGGTGTGATGCACCAGATGATGCCGCTCAAATAGGTGATCGATGGCGGAAGACAACGATCCCGAAAGTCAAACAGAAGACCCGACACAAAAGCGTCTCGACGACGCGCTCGAACGCGGCGACGTCGCCAAGAGCCAGGAGATCAACACCTGGTTCATGATCGCGGGCGGGACGCTCGTGGTCTCGACCTTCTCTGGCTCGGTCGGCAGCGGGCTGGTGACGCCGATGCGCAACCTGCTCGCCAACTCCTGGATGATCAAGACCGACGGCGGGAACCTGCTCAAGCTGATGCAGCAGATCGAGGTCGCCGTGCTTGCGGCGGTCGGCGTTCCCTTGCTGATGCTGGTGCTGGCGGCGATCGCCGGCAACATGCTGCAGCACCGCCTGGTGTGGTCGGCCGAATCCCTGAAGCCCAAATTCAGCAAGATCTCGCCCGGCGCCGGCTTCAAGCGCATCTTCGGCAAGCAGGCCGCGGCGAACTTCCTCAAGGGCCTCGGCAAGCTGATCGCACTGGGCGTGGTCATGACCATGATCCTGTGGCCGGAGCGGCATCGCATGGAGGCGATGGTCAGGCTCGATCCGGCCGCCATGCTCGGTGCCACCACCAGCATGACCGTCCACCTGCTCGGCGCGGTGGTCGCGGCGCTGGCGATCGTCGCCATCGCCGACTACTTCTTCCAGTACCGGAGCTGGTTCCAGCGGCAGAAGATGTCGCTCCAGGAGATCAAGGAAGAGTTCAAGCAGTCCGAAGGTGACCCCCACATCAAGGGCAAGATCAGGCAACTCCGGCAGCAGCGCGCCAAGAAGCGCATGATGGCGGCGGTTCCCAAGGCCTCGGTGATCATCACCAACCCGACCCACTATTCGGTGGCGCTGTCCTACGAGCGCGGCATGTCGGCGCCGATCTGCGTCGCCAAGGGCGTCGACAATCTCGCCTTCAAGATCCGGGAGATCGCGCGCGAGCACGACATCCCGATCGTCGAGAACGTGCCGCTGGCCCGTGCGCTCTATGCCACCGTCGACATCGACCAGGAAATCCCGACCGAGCACTACCATGCGGTCGCCGAGGTCATCGGCTACGTCATGCGGCTGAAACAGGGATTCCGAGCCGGGCGCGGCTAAAACCCCCGAAAAGTACCGGAAATGGCTGTAATCTGGGAATCAGCGTACCTTTCACCCTTGCTGCCCTTGCGCCTGCGGGTCCTGATGAGGCAGGGAAGGCCCTGCGCGCGCGGCAGCGCGTTGATTCTCTGCCAACAGGCTGCGCCAGCTCGAGATGACTGCTGAGACCGACCACGACCTCACACGCGAGCCCGTTGCGGCGCACGAGCCGTCGCCGCGCTCGGGCAGCATTGCGCTGGTGCTGCTGGTGGCCGCCGGCCTCGTCGCGGTCGCCGTCGGGCTGATGACCCTCGGGCGTGCGCAGGCGCAGCCCTATATCCTCGGCATCCTCGCCGTGCTGGCGATGGTCGGCCTGTTCAACCTGTTCGCCTTCGCCGCCGGCATCATCCGCTTTGCCGACCGCAATCTCGACGATCCCATCATCGGCCGCATCTCCGATCACGCGTTCGACGGTCTCGCCGTCACCGATGCGCGCGGACACGTGGTCTATTCCAACGCGGCCTATCTGACGCTGACGGGCGCCAGCGGCCCGCAGGACGTGCGCCCCGTGGAGCGCGTCTTCATCGGCAACCCCGACGTCTCCGAAGCCGTGTTCCGCCTGCTCAAGGCCGCCCGCGAGGGCAAGCGCCAGCAGGAGGAGGTGCGCATCTCCGGGCAGGACGGCAGCCAGGGCCGCTGGCTGCGCATGCGCGTGCGCCCGCTCGGCACCGGCAAGCGCGAGGCGAAATACGCGGTGTGGTCGATCGCCGACATCACCCGCGACCGCGAGCGCCAGGAGGACGTGTTCCAGGAGCTCCAGCACGCCATCGAATATCTCGACCACGCGCCGTGCGGCTTCTTCTCGGTCAATCCGGCCGGCGAGCTCGCCTATGTCAACGCGACGCTGGCGAACTGGCTCGACTATGACCTGGCCGAGATCGGCTCGGGCGGCTTGAAGCTGACCGACATCGTCTCCGGCGACGGCGCCTCGCTGCTCACCGCGATCGTGGCGGTGCCGGGCGAGGTGAAGACCGAGGTCTTCGATATCGA
Organism: Bradyrhizobium huanghuaihaiense; assembly: GCF_025200885.1. NCBI lineage: Bacteria > Pseudomonadati > Pseudomonadota > Alphaproteobacteria > Hyphomicrobiales > Nitrobacteraceae > Bradyrhizobium > Bradyrhizobium huanghuaihaiense. The sequence continues at coordinate 3,438,453 of NZ_CP104172.1, forward strand.
CCTGCGTATGCGGACCGGCAAGACCATGCCGGTGCGGCTCTATCACAAGCTCGCCTTCGGCGCCGACGGCGCGCCGGGACCCTCGCGCACCCTCGTCATCAGCCGCGCCCGCGACGAGCGCAGCGATCCTGACCGGGCCGCCGAAGTGCGGTTCATGCGCTTCTTCGACCACACGCCGATGGCGATCGCGACCGTCGATCGCGCCGGCAATGTCGTGCGCGCCAATGCGCGCTATGCCAAGCTCGGGCAGGCGCTCGGGCTCGACAGTGCCTCCAAGTCGATCTTCCGCGCGGTCAATTCGCGCGATCGTCATCTGCTGATCACGGCCATCAACCAGGCCGCCGAAGGCCAGGCCGACGTCGCTCCGGTCGAGGTGGCGCTGGAAGGGACCAAGGAGCGCTGGGGCCAGTTCTTCGTCACGCCGGTGGATGCGGCCGAGAACGAGGCGGAAGCCGCCATCGTGCACATGCTTGAGACTACCGAGCGGCGCGCGCTGGAGAACCAGATCAACCAGTCGCAGAAGATGGAGACGGTGGGCCAGCTCGCCGGCGGCATCGCCCACGACTTCAACAACGTGCTCTCCGCCATCATGATGGCGAACGACTTCCTGCTGAACGCGCACAAGCCGACCGATCCGTCGTTCCAGGACATCATGCAGATCAAGCAGAACGCAACGCGCGCCGCCACTTTGGTGCGGCAGCTGCTGGCGTTCTCGCGGCGCCAGACGCTGCGGCCGCAGGTGCTCGATCTCGGCGATGCATTGAGCGATCTCACCATGCTGCTGCGCCGGCTGATCGGCGAGAAGGTCAAGCTCGACCTGATCCACGGCCGCGACCTCTGGCCGGTCAAGGTCGACGTCTCCCAGTTCGAGCAGGTGATCGTCAATCTCGCGGTCAACGCACGCGACGCCATGCCCGACGGCGGCAAGCTGATCATCCGCACGGCCAACGTCACGACGGAAGATGCGGGCAAGCTCGCCTACAAGGGCATGCCGGCGGCGGACTATGTCCGGATCGAGGTCGCCGATACCGGCACCGGCATTCCCGCCGATATCCGCGACAAGATCTTCGAGCCGTTCTTCTCGACGAAAGAAGTCGGCAAGGGCACCGGCCTCGGCCTCTCCACCGTCTACGGCATCGTCAAGCAGACCGGCGGCTTCATCTACGTCGATTCCGAGCCGGGGCAGGGCACCTCGTTCCACATCTTCCTGCCGCGCCATCACGCCGAGCCAGAGGTGCAGGTCGAGCAGCCCGCAGCCGCGGCCAGCGCGACCAACGGCGCCGCGAAGGAAGCTGCGCCCGCCGCGCCGGCAGAGGCCAAGCCGCGCACCGATCTCACCGGGCAGGGCACCATCCTGCTGGTCGAGGACGAGGAGGGCCTGCGCGCCCTCAACGCCCGCGGCCTGCGCTCGCGCGGCTACACCGTGGTCGAGGCCGAGAACGGCGTTGAGGCCATGGAGGTGCTGGAGGAGCAAAGCGGCGCGATCGATCTCGTCGTGTCCGACGTCGTGATGCCGGAGATGGATGGGCCGACGCTGCTGAAGGCGATGCGCGAGCAGAACCCCGACATCAAGTTCATCTTCGTCTCCGGCTACGCCGAGGACGCCTTCGAGAAGAGCCTGCCTGAGGGCCAGCAGTTCGACTTCCTGCCAAAGCCGTTCACCCTCAGCCAGCTCGTGGCGGCGGTGAAGGAGACGATGACGAAGCAGGGGTGAGGACCGAGAGTCGGCACGCCGCTTCCGCATTCTCCGTCATTGCGAGCGTAGCGAAGCAATCCAGAAATGCATCCGGAGGGACTCTGGATTGCTTCGTCGCAAGGGCTCCTCGCAATGACGTGGTGAGAGAGTCGCGCCTCCAATGACGAGGAAAAAGCGGATTCCAGCCCCTGAACCCGCCGGTAGCCGGCGACCACGGTTCCCTCGGCGGACCCGGCCAAACCCCCGTCAAATATGGGCTTTTGCCACATCCCCGCGACTGAGGGCCGCAGCCATCGGTCCCGAAACCGGCTTCACTTTTCGGGAAGTCTGCCCATCTTAGGGCCACGTCCCCATGCCGGGGATTTGGGAAACGCACATGACTTTCTCGCAACGATCCCGCTCTCTCTTCAAGACGATCGCCGTCGTGCTGGCGCTTGCGCTGCCGACTGCGCTGGCGATCTCGTCCGCCGACGCCCGCGTCGGAGGCGGCGCTTCGTCGGGTTCGCGCGGCTCGCGCACCTATTCGGCTCCGCCGTCGACCACGACCGCGCCGGGCTCGACCTCGCAGTTCAACCGCACCTACACCCAGCCGGGTGCAGGCATGAACTCGGCTGCGGCTGCGCCCGCGCGCGGCGGCCTGTTCGGCCGCGCCGGCGGCTTCATGGGCGGCCTTGCGGCCGGCTTCCTCGGCGCAGGCCTGCTCGGCATGCTGTTCGGCGGCGGCCTGTTCGGCGGCCTCGGCGGCCTGTCGTCGATCATTGGCCTGATCATCCAGATCGCGCTCGTGGTGTTGGTGGTGCGGCTGGCGATGTCCTGGTGGCAGCGCCGCCACTCGCCGCAGGCGGCCTATGCCAATGCCGACGCAGGTAATGGCCAGGGACCGCAAACGAATTATCGCAGCGGCCTTGGTGGTGGTCTTGGCGGCGGCTTCGGCTTCGGCGCCAACAACGCGCCGCTCGAGATCAAGCCGGATGACTATGAGGCGTTCGAGCGTCTGCTCGGCGAGATCCAGACCGCCTGGTCGAACGAGGACGTGGCCAAGCTGCACACGCTCGCGACGCCGGAAATGGTCTCCTATTTCGAGCAGGACCTCGGCCAGAACCGCGCGCGCAATGTCGTGAACAAGGTCACCAACGTGAAGCTGTTGCAGGGCGATCTCGCGGAAGCCTGGCGCGAAGGCGAGACCGACTACGCCACGGTGGCGCTGCGCTTCGCGCTCACCGACAAGACGGTGGACCGCAACACCGGCGCGGTCGTCGCCGGCAGCGAGCAGCCGGGCGAGGCCACCGAGGTCTGGACCTTCGCTCGTCGCCCGAACGGCGGCTGGGAATTGTCGGCGATCCAGCAGACCAATTGATCGCAGACGAGATGAGGAACCAGGGCGTCGTGCTTCTTGCACGGCGCCCTTTTCTTTTGGGCATCTCGCAGCGCGGCATCGGAATAAGCGGGTGCGCCTCGGGTTGAAGTCAGACGGCGAACGAAAAACACTTTTGGGAGGACAAGATGATCCGTATCGAAAGATCCGTGACGATTTCAGGGCTCGCACTCACGCTGGCCTTGCTCGCGGCGCCATCCGTGCACGCGCAGTCCGCTGACATGACGTTCTTCGTGACCTCCAACGGCCCGGGCAAGGGCGCCGATCTCGGCGGCCTGGAGGGAGCCGATGCGCAGTGCCAGAAGCTCGCTCAGTCCGCGGGCGCCGGCACCAAGACCTGGCGGGCCTATCTCTCGACGCAGGCGGCCGACGGCAAGCCGGCCGTCAACGCGCGCGATCGCATTGGCAAGGGACCGTGGCAGAACGCCAAGGGTACGGTCATCGCCAAGGACGTTGCCGACCTGCATGGTCCCGCCAACAACCTCACCAAGCAGACCGCGCTCACGGAGAAGGGTGAGGTCAACAACGGCGCCGGCGACACGCCGAACCGGCACGACATCCTCACGGGATCGCAACCGGACGGCACCGCCTTTGCCGCGGGTGACGATAAGACCTGCAAGAACTGGACGTCGAGCACGCAAGGCGCGGCGGTCGTCGGCCACGCCGATCGTAAGGGCCTGCGCGATGACGAGCCGTCGAAGTCCTGGAACAGCTCGCATCCGTCGCGTGGGTCCGAAGGCGGCTGCTCGCAGGCCGATCTGAAGAGCACCGGCGGCGACGGGCTGTTCTACTGTTTCGCGTCGAATTGAATTAAGGCGCGAAGCTCTCTCCTCCGTCATTGCGAGGAGCTCTTGCGACGAAGCAATCCAGAATCTTTCCGAGGAGGCAGTTCTGGATTGCTTCGCTGCGCTCGCAATGACGCGGCAGTTCCGCCTCACCCTGACGGAACCCTGAGCCGCATGCTACATTGGTCCGGTTGCCCCCACGTTCACGGACCCCTCCCATGAAATACGAACTCTACTACTGGCCCGAGATCCAGGGCCGTGGCGAATATGTGCGGCTGGCGTTGGAGGAGGTGGGGGCGGCTTATGTCGATGTCGCACGCGGTGCGCGCGGCTCGGCTGCGATGATGAAGATGATGGAGGCGCAGGAGGGCACGCCGCCTTTTGCGCCGCCCTTCCTGAAAGCGGGCAAGCTCGTCATCGGCCAGACCGCCAATATCCTGCTCTATCTCGGCAGCCGCCACGGACTGGCGCCGAAGACGGAAGCCGGCCGGCTCTGGGTGCACCAGCTCCAGCTCACCATCACCGACTTCGTGGTCGAGATTCACGACACCCATCATCCGCTCGGGCCGTCGATGTACTACGAGGACCAGAAGGCGCCGGCGAAGAAGCGCACGGCCGATTTCTGGGACGAGCGTGTGCCGAAATATCTCGGCTATTTCGAGCAGCTGCTTGCCGGCAACGGCGGCGCTTACGTCACCGGCCGCCGCTTCACCTATGTCGACCTTTCGCTATTCCAGATCGTCGCCGGGCTGCGCTACGCGTTTCCGAAGCGCATGACGGCGTTCGAGACGGACATCCCGGGCGTTGTCGGCCTGCACGACCGCGTTGCCGCGCGCCCGAACATCAAGGCCTATCTCGACAGCGAACGCCGCATTCCGTTCAACGAGCAGGGCATCTTCCGCCGCTATCGAGAGCTGGACAATTAGTCGGTCCGGAAGACGTCCGCCTGTCGTACGGGCGCGTATGCGCACTCACCACACGCCCGGCACCAGGCGATAGCGCACCCGTGTGGCGTAATCGATGTAGCCCGGTAGGCCCTCGCGTAGCGTGCGCTCCTCGATGCCGATGCGGACGGCAAACAGGGCGAGGAACAGCGGCGCCATCGCCAGTCCCCACCACGAGCCCAGCAGCAGCGGCAGGCCGGCGAAGAACAGGATCATGCCGCTGTACATGGGATGACGCACATGGGCGTAGGGCCCGGTCGAGATCACGCGCTGCGCGCGCTCGGCTTGCAGCTTCACCACGGGCGCGGCGAACGAGTTCTCGCGGAACACTGACATCGTGAACAGCATGCAGAGCACGAACAGCACGAAGCCGAGGACCTGCAGGGCAAGCGGCATGTCGGACCAAAGCCAACGCCGGTCGAGCCCCATCACGACCAGCCAGGCCAGCATCGCCGCAATGAGGGCGGTGACGAAGGCCTTGTCGGCCGGCGGCTGGTCCTTCTGGATGACCGGCCGGAGGCGCTCCGCCAGCAGCGCCGGATCGAGCCGGTAAAGCCACCAGCCGCAGAGCGGACCGAGCAGGGCGGAGGTGATGAGGAACACCCAGGCCGACGGCCAGTGCAGCGTGCCGGCGGACGCGAACAGCAGCGCGCCCATCGCGACGGTGAAGATCATGTTCTGCAGCAGAAGGCGGACGATCATGCGCAACTCTCAGACCCGAGCGCGCACGAGTGTGGTCCCGCTATCCGGCAAAGATGCGGCCGGACACGCGAAAAGCCCGATCGAACGGATCGGGCGTTTCATCTCTGGCAAGGCCGATCAGGCGAGCTGATCGATCCGCGTGCCCTGACCCGGCGGCAGCGGCGCGGGCGGCTGCGGCTTGTAGGTCGGATCGGTGTCCTTGGTCTTGGTCTGGTCGTCCTGCTGCTTGGTCGTGTCGTAGCTCGGCACCACGATCGCGATCGGCGGCGGCGCAACGGTGGAAACCTTCATCCACAAATCCTCACACATGGAAACAATTCAGCCTGCCCCGACAGGAGCGAAATTTCCTTCAAGGCAATCGTTAAAATGCGAGGGATTGGTGCTGTGGGTTGTGCTGTTCTTACTTCCGCGAAGGGAAGATTTGAGAGGACGGTAGCTCTCTCCTCGTCATTGCGAGCGGAGCGAAGCAATCCAGACTACCACCGCGGAAAGATTCTGGATTGCTTCGCTCCGCTCGCAATGACGGAGTGTGTAGCCGCGTCGCGGCACATGTGCACCGCGTCCGTAGCCAAGAGCGGGAGGGCGCGCCGCCTACTCGTCCTTGCCGCGCGTGATCGCGATCGACGCATCCGTCTTGGTGCGGGTGCATTCCATGTTGAGCCGCCGGTAGCGCATGCTGATCTTGTCGCCGCGCAACAGGCCCATCCGTTTCAGGCAGCGTGTCGCGCCCGTCGTGGTGTCGTCCTTGGTCACGGTGAAGACGATCGCCGCCATCGATCCCACCAGCGCAAGGAATTCCGGCGTCGGCTTTCGGTCGCCCTTGGCATAGAGCTCGATCGAATATTTGTCGCCGCGGCAACCCACGGACAGCTCCTTGGCTGCGGGGTGCGTCAGGTAGACGATATTGGCGGCCCGGAAATTCACCTTGAGGCGGTCGATCTGGTTCGCCAGCTCCTTGGCGCTGTCGTCACAGCGATCGGCGCGCGCAGGCGAGGTGAGGGTCACAAGTCCGGTGATGGCGGCGGCGACCAGAATCGCGCCGCGGACGTTCAGTTTGAAAATCATGATGAAAAGCCCCTGAGGGCGCGCATTCAACCTTCGTCGCGCGCGGAGCGCAAGGGGTGCATCCGGACCTTTCCCGGAGACAACGGCGGCCGCGCATCTTTGCGGACATCGGCCTGGAAAAGGGTCGTCCTGTCGCCGAATTCAGATGCCCCGGCCGCGCCAGAACGCCTTCCCTTTGCGGCAAAAAAGCTTAGAACGCTTCTATGCTAGCGGCCCGCCAGGGCTCCAAAACCCCGAGATTCGCCCCATGAACGCTCCCACCGCCTTCCCCGACCAGTCCAAGCCCGTTCCGCCCTACAAGCACACCCCGCTGTTCCCGCTGGGCAAGGACGAGACGCCCTACAAGAAGATTTCGTCCGAGGGCGTCAGGGTCGAGAAGGTCCTCGGCAAGGACATGCTGGTGGTGTCGCGCGAGGCGCTGAAGACGCTGTCGGAGGCGGCTTTTGGCGACATCAACCATTATCTGCGCCCCGGCCATCTGAAGCAGCTCCGCTCGATCCTGGAGGACAGTGAGGCGAGCCCGAACGACAAGTTCGTCGCGCTGGACTTCTTGAAGAACGCCAACATCGCCGCCGGCGGCGTGCTGCCGATGTGCCAGGACACCGGCACCGCGATCATCATGGGCAAGAAGGGCTGCAACGTCATCACCGACGGTGACGACGAGGCGGCGCTATCGGAAGGCGCGCGCGACGCTTACTTGCGCCGCAATCTGCGCTACTCGCAGGTCGCGCCGCTCTCCATGTACGAGGAGAAGAACACCGCCAACAACATGCCGGCGCAGTGCGAGATCTACGCCGAGGGTGACGACGCCTACAAGTTCATGTTCATGGCGAAGGGCGGCGGCTCCGCCAACAAGAGTTTTCTGTTCCAGGCGACGCCGTCCGTCCTGACCAAGGACCGGCTGCTCGCGTTCCTGAAGGAGAAGATCCTCACCCTCGGCACCGCGGCGTGTCCGCCCTATCACCTCGCCATCGTGATCGGCGGCACTTCGGCCGAGCTCTGCATGAAGACGGTGAAGCTCGCCTCCGCCCGCTATCTCGATGCGCTGCCGACCCACGGCTCGCCCGACGGCAACGCCTTCCGCGATGTCGAGATGGAGAAGGAAATCCACAAGATGACGCAGTCGCTCGGCGTCGGCGCGCAGTTCGGCGGAAAATATTTCTGCCACGACGTGCGCGTGATCCGCATGCCGCGCCACGGCGCTTCGCTCCCGATCGGGCTTGGCGTGTCCTGCTCGGCCGACCGCCAGGTGCTCGGCAAGATCACCAAGGACGGCGTCTATCTCGAGGAGCTCGAGCACAACCCGGCGCAGTACCTGCCTCAGGTCGAAGAGGCGCTCGGCGGCGAGGTCGTCAAGATCGACCTCAACCAGCCAATGAAGGATATCCTTGCGACGTTCTCGAAGCACCCGATCAAGACGCGGGTCTCGATGACGGGCACCATGATTGTTGCGCGCGATAGCGCGCACGCCAAGCTGCGTGAGCGGCTGGAGAAGGGCGAGCCGCTGCCGGATTACTTCAAGAACCACCCGGTCTATTACGCTGGTCCCGCCAAGACGCCCGAGGGCTATGCCTCCGGCGCGTTCGGTCCGACCACCGCGGGCCGCATGGATTCCTTCGTCGACCTGTTCCAGGCTGCCGGCGGCTCGATGGTGATGGTGGCCAAGGGCAACCGCGCGCCGGCCGTGCGCGAGGCTTGCAAGAAATACGGCGGCTTCTATCTCGGCTCGATCGGCGGCGCTGCGGCGAACCTCGCCGAGCACTGCATCAAGAAGGTCGAGGTGCTCGAATATCCCGAGCTCGGCATGGAAGCGATCTGGCGCATCGAAGTCGTCGACTTCCCCGCGTTCATCATCATCGACGACAAGGGGAATGACTTCTTCAAGGAGTTGAATTTGGGCTAGTTCTTCACCTCGCCCCGCTTGCGGGGAGAGGTCGGACTTTGCGCGTGGCGCAAAGTCCGGGTGAGGGGGACTCTCCACGAGTCCAACTGTCACCGCCCTCGCGGAGACTCCCCCTCACCCCAACGCTCTCAGCGCGAGCGTAGCTCGTCGCGGCCCCGCAAGCGGGGCGAGGGAGAAGAGCTAACTGCAATTCGTGACCTGGTTGGAGCACAGCGAACGCCACCAGCCACGCACGCCGTCGTGGCTCTCGACGAGGCCCCAGAAGCCGCTGCAGGCCAATAGCCGCTTTGGTCCGCCGTCGCCGTCAATCGGGCCGCCGAGCTCGTGCTGGGCGGGCATCCATTTGGCATCGACGAATGGCGCCTGGAATAGCCCGCCCGCGCGTGTGTAGCCATTGGCGTAATTCGCGCCGACCTTGTTGGAAGCGACCCAGCCGCGCCCCGCGTAGGGCTTTGGCGCGCTGCGTGGGTATCGCTTGTCGTCCTCGTAATCCTTGCCCGGCGGCTTGGCGCCCTCGATCAGGAACCAGCCGTCCCTGAAGCCGATGATGCGGAATTCGGTGAGCCAGCCGCCGTCAGGCGTGTTCTCGGCGCCGCCGAGCTTGAGCCGGTAGGGCGGCGGCAGCGTGCCGAGCACGCGCGCTTTCACGGAGGGTTCAGCGCGCACATTGAGGCCGTTCGGATCCTTGTCGATGGACCAGGCGCCGAGATCGCAGGGCTCGGTGCCTTCGGGCAGGCTTGCGCGTTTCGCGGCAAGTTCGGCGTGCAGCTTCGCGAAATCGTTGTCGTCGTTGTCAGGATCAGGCCCGCTGCGCGGCTTCAACTCGGCCGAGACCGCGCGCGTCGCATCCGCCGTCAGCGTGACGACGAGAGCCTGGCGCGCGGCGAACACGCTCGCTGGTGTCTTCGGATCGTTCGACGTCGCCGGATAGACCGCCAGATATCCGGTCGCACCTTCGGTACGATAGGCGAGGCCTGCGACATAGCCTGCCGGCACCATGGCGAGCGCGCCTGCGCGCCACGCCGGTTCGGTGTCATCCGCGCGCGCTGCCTGTGTCGCGACACACAGGATCGTCGCCGCGATGAGACGGAGCGCACGCATGGATGCCGCGCGGTCTTTACGTCCGCGCGCCCGTGAACGGGAAGCTGCCCATCGGGCCGATGCCCATTTCGCCGTTGATGCTGTCGCCGGAGACCGTGCCGGTGAATTCGAGCGTGAGCGGCATCGGGTTGGTGATCGAGACCTTCCAGGAGACGTTGTCGCCGGAGATGGTGCCGTCGAAGATCTCGGCGGTATTACCTTCCGCGCCCTGCGTGCCCGTGAGCGTGCCGCCCGCAGCCTTGACGCTGAGCGTCGCCTGGCGTTCGCCCATCGGCGTCGTCATGGTCAGATTCCAGTTGCCGTCTACGGCCATTCCCGTCTCCCCAACAAATCCCGGCTGGCCGCGATGATCCGCGGCCAGTCCTGAGCGAGCCTATAGCCCAACTCGCAGCTCCTGCCTAACCCTGCATTGGAGGCATTTAGGCGCGGGCGGCGGCGCGCCGGCGGCTGGTGACGATGAGCCTGAGAACCACATACTGCACGGCGAAGGCCAGGATCTTGGCGCCGCCCGCGACCACCGTGATGTAGAACGCCCACAGCTTCAGATCGCCTGTGGCGGCGACCGCGATCATGCCGGCGCCGATCACGAACATCAGCGCGGCCCAGGCATAACCAGCAGCGGTCACATATTCCGGAACGGTCTCGGTGACGATCGGCGGCATGTAGCGCAGCATCCAGCCGCGCTTGAGCATGATGGCGCCGATCGCGAAATGCGCGATCGAGGGCTTTGCCAGCATGAAGCGGGGATCGTTGGTCAGCAGCGTCACCGTGCCCAGCACGATGACGAGCGCGAGGCTCGCATAGGTCATGTAGTTGAGCTGCTGCCCCTTCACCCGGGCGTAGATCACCTGCGCGATCGCGCCGGCAATCGCCACCGACGTTGCCAGCACGACGTTGTCGGTGATGAGGTAGACGGCCAGGAAGACGATGGCGGAGAGGAAGTCGGAGGCGAGGCGGGCAAATACGTCCTTCATCGTCGATCCTGTTCAGCGGGCGTCGGGAAGAGCGCGGGCGGGCGTACCGTACTTGATCTGGCGATACTCGGGATACCATTTTGTGAAGTAGATCGCGCTGTTGCGGGCGGCGAAGGCGACCGCAAGGCTCGACCAGAGCGGCAGGCCGGGGACGTAAAGCAGCACGAGATTGGCGGCCGCCATCAGCAGCGCGGCGGCTGTCCACGCGCTGGTGATGACGTAATTGGCCGTGAGAAAGCCGGGCATTGCCGCGGTCTCGGCCGGGACGGATTCGAGCGCATATTGCAGCGTGAAGGGGCGGCGGAGCAGCATCGAGCCGAGCGAGATGACGAAGATGCCGATGTCGACCGACAGCTTGACGCCGAGCGGGCCGAAGGCGGGGTCAATCAGCGCAAGGTAAAGGCCGATCGCGGCGAACACGATTGCGGAGCCCGCGGCCAGGACCTTCACCGAGCGGCCGCGCGCGACATCGACCGCGACGGTGGCGAGGCAGATCGCGGAGGCCGTGAACACGCTGACCGCGGCCGATGTCACCAGCATGAGGAAGGTGAAAGCGCCGTAGGGCGCGAGGATCAGGAAAATCGCCATGGTCGCCTCGGTCAGGCAAATCTTTACGATGTAAAGATCAATAGTGCAGCGACGATGCCGGGTCAAGCGAAATCTTTACAGTGTCAAAATGACGTAGGCGACCTCTAAAAGGTGAAGGGCTGCAACGGCTTGGTCTGATGCCTCGTCGGCCAATTCCGCCCAGGGCAGGCGCGACAGGAGCGGCAGCGTGAAGGCGATCAAGAGGCCGAGGCAGAGCAGGATGCCGCCGTTGAAGACGGTATGGCGGCTCCGCCGCAACCGGATCATCTGCAATGCGAGCGCGGTGCCGGTCAGGGCAAGGAGGGCAAGGCAAGCTGCGGTGAGCGAGGGCATATGCATGGGAGACCTCTCTGCATTCGCGATGTCACTCCGGGGGGCGCTACGCCGCGCCCACCCAATTGCCGTGAAAGCCGTCCGGCACGCGGTGGCCGAGTTGCACGAGCGCGGCGGGGCCGGCTTCGATGTCGGTGGCATTGAACACGGCGAGGTCGCTGCGGTTCTCGCGCGCGCGCCAGACCACCGCGAGCAGCCAGCCGTCCCCCTCGGGCGCATCCTTTGATCGCTCGACGAAGACAGGTTCGGAGATGGTGTCACCGGCCGGCAGCAGATAATGCCCAAGCCGCCTGCCGTTGCCGTCGACATGGACGATGCCGGACAGCGCGCCGAACATCGGCAGTCTTGGATTGGCGCAGGCGTACCAGCCGTGACGGCTCTTCAGCCCAGCGCGGCGATCGTCGATGCGCGGGAATTCGCCGGTGAGGTCGTCCAGGTAGGCCTGCTGGAAGCGGTCGGTATTCCCCGCGAGATCGAACGTCCAGCGGCAGTGGCGGGCGCGCGCCTTCTCCGGATCGGTCGGCCGGCCGTCGGGATGCGGAAACAGCGGCGCTTCCTCGAACTGCATGACGTCGGCGACGATGCGGTCTCCGTCCTCCCACGCATTCATGACGTGGAAGACGTAGCAGGCCTCGCTGCGAAACCAGACGATGTCCTTCGCGGTGCCGCTGCGCTTCATGACGCCGACATAGGCGCCCTTGTCCGGCTCCCAGGCATAGGGCGGCCGTCCGCTCATCGCGCGCTCCATGCTGCCGGTGATGGGCAGAATCGGAAACAGCACATGGTTCGCGGTGACGATGAAGTCGTGCACCATGCTGGCATAGGGCGCCTCGAAGCGCTCGAAGCGCGTCGCCTTGCCGGAGGCGTCGATCGATCCGTAGGAGAGGGCAGGCGTCAGCGGCCCCGCGGCGTTGTAGCCGAAGAACACCAGTTCGCCCGTGACGGGATCGACCTTTGGATGCGCGGTGAAGCTGCCGGCGACGCGGCCCTGATAGTTGTGATAGCCGCGCGTCGCCAGCGTGCCGGGTTCGATCTCGGTCGGCAGATGCGCTTCTTCCAGCGCGAGCAGCTTGCCGGCATGGAAGATGATATTGGTGTTGGCGACACCGCCGTCGGTCAGCTTCGCCGGGGCATCCGGCAGCTTGCGGCCGAAGCCGCCGAACAGCGCGCGGCCGGCGTCGTGCTCGGCCAGCCATTTCGGCGTGCGGACCCAGCGGTTGCGGTAGCTGGCGCGGCCGTTCTCGAGGTGAAAGGCGTGCAGCATGCCGTCGCCGACGAACCAGTGCGCGCCGGGAGACTCGAACTGCGGATTGGGGCCGTTGCGATAGAGCACCCCGTTCAGCTCACGCGGCAATTCGCCGACGATCTTGAGGAAGGGGGCGTCGGCCTCGAACGGGATCGGCGCGATATTGTTGCGGCGCTCGGTGACGGCGTCGTGCTGCACGGCGTAGTCCTCCCTATCTTTACATCGTAAAGATCAAATAGGGCCGATCGCGGCTTTCGTCAAGTGAAATCTTTACACTGTCAATATTGCGTCATATAGCTTGCAAATGGCCAGGACCGACACCAAGAGCGAAACGGCGCGAGGCGCGCGTGCCCCCAGGAAACCAGCATCGGCTGCGGCATCGCGTCCGGCACGCCGCGCGGCGGGTGCGAAGACCGAGACGCCGTATCATCACGGCGCCCTGCGCGAGGCGCTGCTTCAGGCCGCCGAACGGGTGCTCGAGCGCGACGGGCTCGCCGGCCTGACCTTGCGCGCGGTGGCGCGCGAGGCCGGCGTCTCGCATGCGGCGCCGACGCACCATTTCGGCGACCTCACCGGGCTTCTCAGCGAGCTTGCAGCCGTCGGCTTCCGCCAGTTCAACGCCGCGATGGCCTCGTCCTGCGATGCCGCCACCACGCCGCTCGGGCGCGCGCTGGCGCGGCCGAAGGCCTATGTCGCCTACGCTCAGGCCCATCCCGGCATGTACGGCATCATGTTCCGCACCGAGCGGCTGGATTACTCGAGGCCCTCGCTGCACGAGGCGGCGGAGGCGTCTTTCGCCGGGCTTGCCAACGCCATCGGCGCGATGCGGCAGGAGCAGATCAGCGGTGACGCGCTGACGATGGAGCAGGGCGCCGCGATCGCGCGCGCCTGGTCGATGGTGCACGGTTTCACCACGCTGCTGCTCGACGGCCGCCTCGAGGACATTCTGGGGCGCCTGCCCGAGGGCACGACGGCCGAGCGGCTGCTCGAGTCGATGCTGACGGCGCCTATCACCACGAAACTTCCCGTGTAGCGGCTGTTCGGCGCTTTAGCGCATCGTCGCGAGCTCGCCGGGCTTGCCGACCTGCCGGCAGCTCTTCGGCGCCGTCGAGCTATAGGTGGTGCCCACGGATTGAGCGTTCGCGCCATCGAGGACGGTGCTCGTCAGCAACATCGCGAGGCGCGCGGAGGTGATGCGGATCGTCACGAGACCTCGAATGCAGTGGGAACTCCGTACCATCTGGCGTCTTTCATTGTGGGCAAGGTTCAAACAGGCCCGCGAGAGACCTGACAGCGGCGCGGAATCGTTCTAGAAGAGCGGCTTCGCCTGAAGCTCATGCGGCCTCGTACGCGTCCTCGTTCTCCTGATCATGCCAGCCACATCGTCGAACAAACCCTATCGCGTCGGCCGCTCCAAGACCGGGCTCGGCCTCTTTGCCACCAAACCGATCAAGAAGGGAACCCGGATCATCCGTTATTACGGACCGATCCTGGACTCGCGAATCCCCGAGCAGGACGAGATCGAGAACAAATATCTGTTCGAGCTCAACGGCCGCTGGACCATCGACGGCTCGGTGCGCAAGAATCTGGCGCGCTACATCAACCATTCCTGCCGGCCCAATGCGGAATCGGACGTCCGCCCGCGCGAACGCAAGGTCTTCATCCGCGCCATCAAGAACATCGAGCCGGGCGACGAGATCAACTACGATTACGGCACCGACTATTTCAAAGCCTATCTGAAGCCGATCGGCTGCAAGTGCGTTTCCTGCGAGGCCAAGCGCAAGAAGCTGCGTGCCGAGGAGCGGGCCGAGCGTGCCAAGGTGAAGGCGCGCACGGAAGTCAAGGCGGCCAAGAAGGCGCCCACAAAGGCGGCCAAAAAGAAGAAGCTCAACGGCCACGCCCTCGGCAAGGTCAACGGCCGCGCGCGGGCGTAGCCGTTAACCGCGGTGTCATGCCCCGCGAAAGCGGGGCATCCAGTACGCCGCGGGTTCTCCGCATCCCTCAACGTCTCTGGAATACTAAACCGGGCGACGACAGCAGCGGCTGTGGCTTCACGCGGCGACCACACCCGCACTCTTCCGCAATCCCCAAAATTGCAGCTCGGCAAACACGCCCGTGGCGATTGCCTGCGCGACGACCATCAGCTCGCCGGCGAGGTTCGGCGACACCGCGCCCGAGAACAGCAGTGCGATGCTGCCGACCGTCCAGGCCGCATTGCCGATCACCACCAGCAGCACGAGCGGCTTCGCCACCGTGGCCCGCGAGGCTAGCCAGCCGACCAGGGCGGTGTAGGCGATCAGGAACAGGCCGGTCTCGCGCAGCAGCGCTTCGGGCAGGTTGAACATCGCTGCGAACGCGCCTGCGCCGAAGGTGAAGCCGAGAGCGGCAACGCCGCTGAAGACGGCGTCGGCGAGCAGGGCGCGGCGCAGGAAGGTGGATGCATCGATCATCTTAGGTCTCCTTGGTTGGGGTGGGCGCGGGGTGAAACTCAGTGCAGTCCGCGCCACCAGGCGCGGAGCAGGCGGGCGAGACGGAACGGGCAGAGGCTTTTGCCGACGCCGTGCTCGAAGGCGATGACCTGCGCGAGGACATAATCGCCGGTCGAATGCACCAGCGGCTCGGGCATGTTGAGGCTGCGCGCCAGCATCCGGGTTGCGAATGCCATGGCCCAGGGCACAACGTGGTCTGCGACGGTCCGGTAGAGCAGCAGCGCGATCATGGTCATCTCCTGTTGCGACCGAAGATGCGCGCGCCTGCGCCCCAATTCGATTACCTCGCGGGTAATGGAAGGGCCGAAATCCGCATGCTAGGTTTCTGGTCATGAACGCACATGCATCCACGGCACAGGCCGAACGCAGCCAGCCGGTCCATATCGGCGACCATTTGCGCGAGTGGCGGCAGCGCCGCCGCATGAGCCAGCTCGATCTTGCCGGCGAAGCCGAGATCTCGGCGCGGCACTTGAGCTTCGTCGAGACCGGCCGCGCCGCGCCCTCGCGCGACATGGTGCTGCGGCTCGCCGAGCGTCTCGACGTTCCCTTGCGCGAACGCAATGTGCTGCTGGTCGCGGCCGGTTTCGCGCCGGCGTTCCCGCAGCGCCCGTTGGAGGACCCCGTCTTGAAATCAGCCCGCCAGGCGATCGACCTCGTGCTCAAAGCACACGAGCCCAATCCGGCGCTCGCAGTGGACCGGCACTGGAACCTGGTCTCGGCCAACCGCATGGTGGCGCCGCTGCTCGAGGGCATCCCGCAGCGGCTGCTCGGCCAGCCCTTCAACGTGCTGAAGCTCGCGTTCCATCCGGAAGCCCTGGCGCCGCGCACCGTCAATCTCGCCGAATGGTGCGGGCATCTCTTGGAGCGGCTGCACCGTCAATGCGAGGCGACGGCCGATCCGGAGCTGATCAAGCTCTACAACGACCTCAAGAGCTATCCCATCCCGGCGCGTTCGGCGCCGCTGTCGAGCGACAATGTCGCGATCCCCTTCAAGCTGCGGCATGGCGGGGAGATCCTCAGCTTCTTCTCCACCACCATGGTGTTCGGCACGCCGGTCGACATTACCCTGTCGGAATTGGCTTTGGAGACCTTCTTTCCGGCGGACGAGCGTACCGCCGAACGGTTGAGGCAGATGGCGGCCGGGCTGCGGTAGCGCCGTTTACAGGTGAGCGCGGCGCTCGCATAATCCGCCGATGGACACACGCGCGTTCCGGCGATTGCGGCCGGCCAATCCCGTCGGTGATCTCCTGCGTGGCTGGCGCACGCGTCGCGCCTTGAGCCAGGCGGAGCTGGCGTTCGAGGCCGGCATCTCGGTCAAGCATCTGAGCTATGTCGAGACCGGCAAGGCGGCGGCAAGCCGGGACATCCTGCTGCAGCTTGCGTCCGCGCTCGACCTGTCGCTGCGTGATCGCAATGCGCTGCTCGAGGCCGGCGGCTTCGCGCGGCAATATGGCGAGCGCGATCTGTCTGCGCCGGAGCTTGCCGATGCACGCCGCGCCATCGATCTTCTGCTCAGCCGCCACGAGCCGTTCCCCGCGATCGTCACCGACCGCCGCTGGAACGTGATGCAGGCCAACCGCGCCGCCTCGCGCCTGATGACCATGCTGCTTGGTCCCGCGCGCATGCAGCGGCCGCTCAATCACATGCGCATGTTCCTTGCGCCGGACGCGCTCAAGCCGTTCGTCGAGAACTGGCCGACCGTTGCGGCCGCGCTGCTGGCGCGGGCGCGGCATGAGGCGATGGCCGCGCCGCTCGATGAAGCCCTGCAATCGACCTGGCGCGAATTGATGCGGCTGCCGGAGCTTCCTGCGCCTGCGACCGAGGACAATTCCGTGCCGGGGCCGCTCTGCGAGGTGCGCCTGCGCAAGGGTGACGTCGGCATCGGCCTGATCGGTGCGGTGCTGACGCTCGGCACACCGCAGGACGTGACACTGCAGGAGCTTCGCGTCGAAATGTTCATGCCTGCCGATGCCACGTCCGAGACTATCCTGACCGCGCTTGCGGCTCAGGACGCCTGAGCCTGCACGGCTTCGCGCCGCTCGAAGCTCATGGCCTGCATCACCTCCGCGAACGGTCCCTTGAGGTCGCTCAGCGTCGCCGTGGTGAGGCCCGCGCCATGAGCGCCGACGCGCGTCGCGGCACGGATCAATATCCATTCGCCCTCCGGCGGACGGAAGAAATAGAGGCTGATCTCCGGGTTGATGAAGGTCCAGTCGCGCATGTCGACGATCTGCGCGACGCCGCTGGCGAAGTCCGCGGCCTGCACGGCCTGGAGCAGCGGCGTGTTCGGCTCGCCCTCGACCAGCGGCGCATCGAGCCGCATCCAGGCCGCGGCCGGGCCGGGCTTCTCCAGTGCGCCCTCGATCAGCCGCACCGAGACGTTCTGGAAATAGCGGCTCCATTTCTGCGCGAAGGCCGGCGGCGGGCTGCCGGCTTCGGGCCGCGTGTCGAGCGCCGTGGGCCCGGCGAAGGGATCGAGCGGCGACTCTGCGCTCGATGCCGTCAGCAGCGCCGTGCAGCGGCCGATCTCGGTCTCGCCGTCCATCAGCCGCACCTGCAAGGTCTTGGCCTTGCGGCCGTCGCGCAGCAGTTCGGTGTCGGTCCTGAACAGGCGCAGGCCTGCCGGCCGCCACAAATCGAAGGTCAGGCGCCGCACCGCAAAGCCGGATTCGGCCGCGAGCCGCGCGACGTCGCGGGTCATCAGTGCAGTGGTGGCGCTTCCCTGCAACATGTCCGGCGACCACGGGCCGCCGGCATGCTCGGTTGCCCGGAATTGATGGCCTTCCGGCTTGAAAATGGCGGTCATCGCGGTCTCCCCTTGGGCTGGATCGTGGCCGCAACTATCGTGGCGGGGGCGACCGGTCACAATAACCGCAGAGGTGAAGTCGTGAGCCATGCAGGACGGGTGCCTTGCGCAGCCTCCGGTTCGGCTTATCTTCCGACGAACCCTCGAAGTGCCCGAAGGAGGCGCCTGACATGAGCACGCTGAAACCGCTCCAGATCGACGTCGTCTCCGACGTGGTGTGTCCTTGGTGCTATATCGGCAAGCACAGGATCGAGAGCGCGCTGGCGCTGGTGCCCGACGTTCCGGTCAAGCTGAATTTCCGGCCCTTCTTCCTCAATCCCTGGGTGCCGCGCGAGGGTATCAGCCGCGAGGCTTATCTCACCCAGAAGTTCGGCTCGGTCGAGGCCTATAAGGGCATTGCGGGACGCGTCGTCGCGGCCGCGAGCGAGGAGGGCCTCGTCTACAAGCCCGAGCTGGTCGCGCGCCAGCCCAACACGACCGACTGCCATCGCCTCATTTTGTGGGCCGAAGCCATCGGCAAGGCACCCGAGATGAAGCAGCGCCTGATGGAGCTGTACTTCCGCGACGGCGGCGATCTCACCGATGTGAACGTGCTGGTGCAGGCGGCGGCCGATGTCGGCCTCGACGCCGACGACGTGCGCAAGCGACTTGCCACCGACGAGGACGTCGCGCGCGTTTCGGCGGATGCGCAGGAGGCCGCCGAGAAGGGCATCTCCGGCGTGCCGACCTACGTCTTCGCGCAGAAATACGCTGTGTCCGGCGCGCAGGATCCGAACCTGCTCGCCCGCGCCATCCGCCAGGTCTCCGAGGAGATCAACGCGCAGGCGGCGGAGTAGCTTCGCTTATTTGCGGAGGCGGCGGACCACGCGTCGCGCCGTCTCGTGCGCGGCGTTGAGGCCGGTTAGCGCTGCGTGAACGAGCGCCACCACCGGATCGTGCCGCCGCAGCGGGATCAGCACGTCGCCGATCGCGAAGCGTCCGCGCCAGATCGGGTTGATCATGGGATGGTCGGCGCTCGCCGTGGAATCCGCGCTGGCGATCGCGGGATCGGCGCAGAGATGGCGGGTGAGGTCGAGCGTGAGCTGCACGCCCGGCGAATATCTTGCAAAGCGTTCGTCGATGCCGAGCTTGAAGAAGAAGGCGCGGTCCTGATGCCGCAGCACGATGCCGGCGGCGATCGGATTCGTGCCGGCATGAAGCGTGACGATCTCGCACTGCGCGGTCTCCGCCAGTGTCGGTACGGCGCGGCGGATGAAGGTCGCATCGCCCGCATGCTGGATCAGCGCAGTGCCGCGCTTGCCCTTCCAGCCGCTGGCTTCGAGCTGCAGGAAATTTTCGAGCGCCGGCCCGATCTCGTCGGGGCTGCGCGCGACCTCGAACACGACGGGGCCGTGCTCTTCCAGGCGATGGCGCTGGCGGCGCAGCTCCTTGAGCTTCTTGGCGCCGAGCGCGTCGCGCAACAGCGTCTCGCCATCCTGTCTCGCATCGAGGCTGGCGCGGATGTAGGAGGAGAGGATTCTTGGCTTCAGGCCGTCGCGGCTCAGAACCTGGTTGAGCGCATTCATCGCCGCGCCGTCGAGCGCGACGTCGTTCAGCACGAGCGCATGGGCGCCGGCCTCGCGTGCCTGCTGGAACAGACGCGTGGCCGCCTCGATCGGCGCATCGCGGTCGATCAGCGGGCTGCACAGCGTGCCATAGGGATGTGCGCTCACCAGCGCGGGCAGGGGAATCTTCCAGGCACGCCAGAGCGAGATCACCGGCATCAGCCCGATCAGCCGCGGCGCGTCGAACGCGGCTAGCGCCGCGGCGTCCGTGCGGCCGCGCGCGGTTGCACTGACGGCCAGCTCCCAGGCGGGCAGGTAATATCCGTTCGGCTCGATAGCGCGCTGCGCGAGCGCGCGCCATTGGCCGGTGTCGAGCGCGATGAGTGGGACGAGCGCGCGCGACTTCGCGACATCTTTTGCCGATGCCGGATTGATCGCAGCCTGATGCGCGATGTCGACCACGTCCCGTCGTCCCCGTTCACGCGAGCTGAGCCCGTGTTACGGGTCATGCTTAGCGCAAAGATTGGAAAATACCGTTGGGACGCCGCTTCAATTCGAGTGGTAATATTAACGTCTCGTTGAGCATCGGAGCGTCGATTGTAGGGATGGATGCGGTAGGATTGCTCCCGAACTGGAGGATCACAATGATCGTGACACCTTTCACACCAATGGCCTCGCTCCTGGGTGGAGCACTGATCGGCCTCGCCGCCGTTCTGCTGATGTGGGCGACGGGGCGGATTGCCGGCGTCAGCGGCATCGCGGCGCGGCTGTTTCCGCCCTACGAGGACCGCGAATTCGCCGGGCGTCTCGCCTTTGTCGCCGGTCTCGTCGCCGCGCCCGTGCTGGTGCGGCTCGTCACCGGAGACCTGCCGGCGCAGACGATCGCGGCAGGGCCGGCTGTCCTGGTCGTTGGCGGATTGCTCACCGGTTTTGGTTCGGTGTGGGGCAGTGGCTGCACCTCCGGCCACGGCGTTTGCGGCTTGTCGCGGCTGTCGGTGCGCTCGCTGGTCGCGACAATGACCTTCATGGCGGCCGGCATGGCGACCGTCTTTGTGATGCGTCACTGGAGCTGATGGCAATGGCAATTCTCGTTCAATTCGCGATCGGCCTGATCTTCGGCATCGGCCTCATCGTCTCCGGCATGTCGAACCCGGCCAAGGTGCTGAACTTCCTGGACGTCGGCGGCATTCCGGCAGGGACATGGGATGCGAGCCTCGCCTTCGTCATGGCGGGCGCGGTGGCCGTGACCTTCATCGGCTTCAGCCGCGTCCTCAAGCTCGCGCGTCCGTTCTTCGCGGATCGGTTTTATCTGCCGACACGACGAGACATCGATCCCAGGATCGTCGCAGGTCCGGCGATCTTCGGTATCGGCTGGGGACTGGCGGGCTTCTGCCCGGGGCCGGCGTTGACCGCGCTCGGATTCGGTTCGGTCTCGGCCGTCATCTTCGTTGCGGCGATGTGCGCCGGCATGGTGCTCGCCCGCTTCATTGCTCACCTGCCGTCATCGACGCGCTTCGTCACGCCGGCCGATCCGCTCGAAACCTGACGTCGGCATGCGAAAGCGGGACCGGGCGAGTTGTCTCGTCCGGTCCGCCAATGAAACCTTCATCGATCACCAGCGGTCGTCGCCGACGCCCACACCGACGCTGACGCCAGGTGTGCGAATGCCGACGCCGGCGCGCGGGCCGTCATCCCAGTCGCGGCGATACGTCCGATGTTCGTAATAGCGGTCGCGCGGCATATAGTTGTAGGAATCGCGCACGATGACACGCGAACCGCCGCGCGTGCGATAGCACCGGCCGGCGTCGTCGCAGACTAGTCGCACCTGCTGGACGAGATCCGGATTGGTGTATTCGCTGCTCGTGTAGATATCCGAAGCCTTCACGCCCGATGCGGCTGCCAAAGCACCAACGCCCGCCAATAGCGCAATAGTCAACGTCCTCATCATGTCCTCCTCCGAAACTGCCCTCGGCGGTAACAAGAAGGGGAGGCGGTGATCGTTCCCGCCCGCAATGCGGGTTTTTCCCGGAACCGCACCTCCGTTAACGGCGGTTTGTTCCTAGATCGGCTCGTAAGTCTCGGTCCCGCAAATATCGTCGGCTTCGGCGCGCCGGCGATCGACGACCTTTCCGCCATTGATGGTCACGATGTAGGTCTGTGCGCCGAGCGGCGTGCCGGTTGCGGAGGTGAGCTGCGCGCGGACGCAGACGGTCCAGCCCGGTCCCCGCACCTCGTGATGGGGCGGGGCGACATGAATCTCACGTGGATAGGACGTGGCGAGAAACACCACGTCGATTTGCTCGCGCACCACGCGCTTGACGTCCGGGGGCGGCTCCGGCGGAAGCTGCTCGGCTTCCTTGATGCGCATGAACTCGGGCACCGGCGCCCGGCTGTCGGCAAAGCCGCAAGCACCGAGCGCGAGCGCGCCGGCCAGCAGCGCCGCATTGGCAATAATCCGCAACATCCGTGAAAGTCCCCTGCGGGCGAACAGATAGGCACGAATGCGATCCGGCGAAGTCCGCCCCGATCAAAATTTGCTGAAGGCGCGGAACCCGCGGCATTTGCTATTACGGGATTGCAGGCTAGTTTGTACCCCACGCGAGGGGGATTGCATCAATGAAGATTTTGGTCATAGCGGCTGCGGTGCTGGCACTGGCGTGCGGCTCGGCTGAGGCGCAGGGACGGCGCCAGCCCAATGACGGTCCCAAGCCGGCGGATAACAAGCCGAAGGTCGACGAGAAAGCCTACAAAGCCGCGCTCGAGCGCATTCCCGAGCCGAAGGAAAAGTACGATCCGTGGGGCGGGGCCCGCCCCAGCGAACCGGCCAAGAAGCCGAAATAGGGGGAGGCGGGCGTTTGCGGACCCGCCTGCGAATTCCGCCGGCGTTCGTTGCGCTCTTGCTGCTTGCGATGCCCCCCTGCGCCGCCTGGGAAAGCTGGGGCGGTGATGCCGGCGGCTCGCGCTTCTCGCCCTTGCGAGAGATCACGCCCGACAATGTCGGCCAACTCGTTCGCACCTTCGAATATCACACCGGCGATCTCACTGCGCGCCCGCCCGAAGTGATGCGGCGAACCAAATTCCAGGCAACGCCGCTGTTCGTCGAGGACAGCCTGATCTTCTGCTCGCCCTTCAACGAGGTGATCGCGCTCGATCCCGGCACCGGCGCGCAGAAATGGCGCTTCGATCCGAAGATCGCGACCAATCAGCGTCCTGCCAATCGCTATGTCTGCCGCGGTGTCACGTACTGGGTCGATGACCACGCGCCCGCGAATGCCGCTTGCCGGTCGCGCATCTTCATGGGAACGAACGACGTCCGCCTGATTGCGCTCGATGCGAGGACCGGCATTCCCTGTGCCGGTTTCGGCAAGGGCGGCGAGATCAAGCTCGAGATCGGCATGCGGCTGGAATGGCCCGGCGAATTCCAGATCACCTCGCCACCGGCGGTCGGACGCGGCGTCGTCGTGGTCGGCTCCTCGATCGGCGACAACAGCCGCGTCGACGCGCCGAGCGGCATGGTGCGCGCATTCGATGCGCGTAGCGGCGAGCCGCGCTGGACCTTCGAGCCGCTCAAGCGCGACGGCATCGAGGCCGGCCACGCCAATGTCTGGGCACCGATGTCGGTCGACGAGACGCGCGGGCTCGTGTTCTTGCCCACGACCTCGCCGTCGCCGGACTTTTGGGGCGGCAAACGACCGGGCAACAACGAGCATGCCAATTCGGTGGTCGCGCTGCGCATCGAGACCGGTGAACTCGTTTGGGCCTTCCAGACCGTGCATCACGACGTCTGGGACTACGATCTTCCGGCGCAGCCGACGCTGACGCGTCTCGACACGGGTGACGGGCAGCGCGACGTCGTGATCCAGCCGACCAAGCAGGGTTTTGTCTTCGTGCTCGACCGTGACACCGGCAAGCCGGTGTGGCCGGTCGAGGAGCGCGCGGTGCCGCAAGGTGGCGCGGAAGGCGAGAAGCTGTCGCCGACGCAGCCGTTTCCGACCCATGTGCCGGCATTGACGTCACAGACGATCTCGACCGATGACGCGCTCTCGTTATTGCCCGGCTTGATGCGCTCGTCGTGCGAACGGCAATTCGCAGCGGCGCGCAACGAGGGACTGTTCACGCCGCCTTCGGTGCAGGGCACATTGGAGTTTCCCTTCACCGGCGGCGGGGTCAACTGGGGCAGCGCGGCCTACGATCCGGTCCACCAGATCCTCTACGCCAACACCAGCCGTGCCGTTCATCTCATCAAGCTGATCCCGCGCGCGGAAGCCGCCGGCTTCAATCCGCCGCCCGGTCATGATTTCGGCAGGCAGCGCGGCGCGCCGTTCGCGATGTCGCGCGCGATGGTGACGTCGCCGCTCGGCTTTCTCTGCAACAAGCCGCCCTGGGGCGAGATGGTTGCGGTCGATCTGAAGGCGGGCAGGATTCTCTGGCGTTCGACGGTCGGCACCACCGAGGATCTGGCGCCGCTCGGCGTGCCACTGCCCTGGGGCGCGCCGCTCCTCAATGGACTCGCGGTCACCGCGGGCGGCCTCGTCTTCACCGGTGCGATGGATGCTTACTTGCGCGCCTTCGATGCGCGCAGTGGCAGGGAGCTGTGGCAGGGGCGGCTGCCGGTGCCGGGCGTCGCCAATCCCATGACCTATCTCTGGAAGGGCGAGCAATATGTCGCGATCGGCGCCGGCGGCCATTCCGAAGCCGGGACATCGATCGGCGACAGCGTCGTGGCGTTCCGCCTGGCGCGGCCGGGCGAGGCGCCTTCGCTCTGGTCGCGCACGATCGATCGTCCGGGCGGACGATTTCTTGCGGCGACGTCGGCGATCACGCTCGCGATCATCACGATCGTGATGGTCGGACTGCGCTGGCGTCGCCGCCATCGTAGCAGGCAATCATGATCGTGTTGTGCATGTGATGCGAACGCTCGTTCACATCGCGAGTGCTATTGCACGAAAGCGAGGCCGATGCGTTTGTCGCTGCGCCACACGGGGCGGCAATTCCGCACGAAATTGTCGCGCGCGATCGAGAGTGTGAACGATTGCGGCAATGAGACGGGGCTCTCGAGCTCGATCGCTGCGCCGCCTGCCGACATGTTTCGCACCGTGCACGCGATGCCGCCATCTTCGAAGGTGATCGTTCCACCCTTGAAAACACGGTGACGCTGTGCTGCGCGCTTCTCGATCATCGGCGTTAATCCATCATGACGATTGTGAAATAGTGCATAGAAATTACGTTGAAATGAACTCAATACTGGCGCTACTTGCATCGCGCTTCAGACTTCGTTTACGACGTTGAAGCGGTGAGTCATGTCCCGCCGACTTTCCTCACGATCCTTTCCTTTATGGCGTTACGCGCCGATGGAGATACTGATGAAGACCACGCTTTCGCTTCTGTTCGCCGCAGCGCTCTCGCTGACGTCGATGCCCGCCCACGCCGTCAAGTGGGACCTCTCGACCATGACCTGCAAGCAATTCCTCGATAGCGGCGAAGACAACATCGCGGTCGTGCTGACCTGGATGGACGGCTGGTACAAGGGCGACGAAGACAACGCGATCATCGACACCGAGGTGTTCATCGAGAACGCCAAGAAGTTCGGTGCCTATTGCGGAAAGAATCCGACCGTCAGCGTCGTCACCGCGGCCGACGAGATCCTCGGCAAGTAATTATTGAAGCGTGCCGACCGAGACACGATCGCAATCGTGCCTCGGTCTGGCTTCGTCGTCATCGAGAGCCGCGCTGCGCCTTGCGCTCACGCGGCTCTCATTTTTCGGATGAGCCTCAGCCCGGCAACATCGCGAACGCGCTCGACACCATCGCCACCGGCTTGTTGTCGACGGCGGAGAGCAGGGTGACGCGGCCGAAGCTCATGGTGCGTCCGAGCCGCACGACGCGCGCATCCGCCAGCACGTCCGAGGAGGAGGCCGCGCGCATGAAATGCGTGGTCTGGTCGACCGTGGTCATCGGACGGTAGCCGCGATTGGCGGCAAGGATGGCGATCACCATCGCGGTGTCGGCGAGGGCCATCAGCGCCTGGCCGCAGACCACTCCGCCGCTCCGGCACAGCCGCTCCGAAAACGCCATGCGCAGCAGCGCGCCCGGCTGCCAGTCGGGCTCATCCGGCGGCGGCACGTGCTCGATGCGCTCGACCGAGAGGTTGAGATCCTGGACCCAGGGTGCAAAGACCTCGCCGAGGATGCGTCGGGCATCATTGATGCCGAACTCGGCTTCTGGCTGCGATGGCATTGCTGTGGTTTCCTCCATGGTTGCCGGATGTTTCGGGCATTCTGCCCGCATCGGCGCGGCAAAGTCACCCGGCCGTGCCGGTCCCTTCGGCTTGAAAATGCCCGACTTGGCCCGATATGATGCCGTGGTTGGGTAACGGGTGGGCGATGTTGCGTCGGTATGTTCTCGTCTTTTGTCTGGTTGCGCTCGGTCTTGCGCTGAACGGGTGCACCAAGTGCGGCCCGATCTGGGACGACTGGCTGCACGCACCGAAATCGTGCCGATCGTAGCGGTCCCTGCGGCCCCCAGCGGCCGCGCTGGGATGACAAGGCACGGCGAGCCGCGCCTCCATGAAATGATCTGAGGAGTCAAAGATGAAGCTTTTCCGTTTGGCCGCGGTGCTGGCCGTGCTGGCGGGACCGGCCTATGCGCAAATGCCCAATCTCAATTTGCTGCAGGACGGCCCGGGCAAGACCCCGGAGGAGAAGGCCGCGGAAGCCGAGCGTGACAAAGCCTACAAGGAAACGCTGAAGAAGATTCCGGACGCCAAGGCGTCCAACGATCCCTGGGGCGGCATGCGCTCCGATCCGCCGAAGCAGCCGGCGGCGCCGAAGGCGGCCGCCACCAGCGCGCCGAAGAAGAGCAAGACCGGCACAGCCGCGAACTGAGCCTTTGGCCGGGGGCGGCAGGCGCCTTCCGGCCGGGACTCCTCCTTGCCCGGCCACTCCCTACATTGAGCGCAGGTGTTGCGTAGAGGAGGGCAATTCATGGCCGATCGTCCGCGGGATCTCGCCGAGCGGATGGCGCGCCGGCGCAAGGTCGGCGGCAGCACGCCGGGCGGGCGCGCCAGTGACGGCTATCTGCGCGAGACCTTCACGCTGCCGCGCGCGGCAGCGCGGGCGAGGGCGGAGGCCTTCTTCGCCCGCTATCCCAAGGCCGGCTATATGAGCGCGGTCGAGACCTGGCGCGAGCTGCCCGGCGGCGACATCGAATTCACCATGCGGCGGCTGCCCAGCGCTGATTGAGGGACCGCGCCCTCGCGCCTAGTCGAGCGTCTCGGCGACGATGCGGATGCGGAACACCGGCTCCTTGGCCTCGTCGAGGAGCTCCATGTGCCATTCGGAATTTTCCTGGAGCTTGCGGGCGATCCCGGCAGCCATGTCGGCGCAGACGCTGGTCATCTCCTTCCAGGCGGAATCGCGATCGGAAAATTCCGTCGCCTGGTCCGCACAGCCGGAATAGCGGCCGTTGCGGATTCGGAAGAAATAAAGCGGCATGGCTGGCACCGGTCGCGCGTAAAGGCCCCGCCCCCAAGGCCATGGGCCGGCAGTGCAATCCCAAACCCCCGGCAGATCAATTCCGGACGTCTACGGAGGACATGCGGCTTCGGTCAGGGGATGTCGCGCTGCGCAAGGATGTCCGCGACACCGCCGCTCCGCCTCAGGCTGTCTCGGTCAGGCCGTCTCGATCAGGCCGTCTTGCGCCCGATGGCTTTCAGCTCCCGATCGATGCGCAGCTGCACCCGCCGGATCGCCAACAGGTCGATCTTGGTCTCGGTCTTGCCGGACTTGACCTGCTCCCCGATGCGGAACTGCCACTGCCAGACTCCGGGAATCGCTGTCTTGGCGACGGTGAACTCGACGCCCCTGTGATTCATGGTCACCTCCCACGATTCACCCTCGATCACTGAAAACATGTTGGCCGTCATAATATTCCAGGGACAAGTGAAATCTGCCGGTAACTCTTGGATAGCTCACGGAAATCTCGAAAGCGCGCGCGCCATCGCCCGGCCAGGAACTTTGTTCATGGCCGGAGAACCACGGAGCCAGTTCAATGCTGATGCTGCCCAAGACTCTTGATCCAGATCAGTCTCCGGATTCAAAAAAGCGCGGGCGCTGAACGGGCAGGCGATCAGGCGCGTCCCAGTGCGCGAGGCGGCACGTGCCTTGCTTGGCCACATGACGGTAAGCACAAGGGCGCGTCATGCTCGGCATTCCCCGCCGCTACAGTCATTTCGTCTTCGGCGTCATCCAGTCCGGACTGACCTCGCTGATCGCGGCGGGGATCGCCAGCTTTCCCGCTGATGGTGCGCTGCTGTTCGTTCGGCACTGGATGGTGTCGTGGCTGATCGCATGGGCCGCGATGCTGCCCATGGTGCTGCTGGCGGCGCCCGCGATCCGCGCCTTCTCGCTGCGGCTGACGCGAGAGGAGGGCGGGGCGTGAACGGCGGGCACGCATGAAAAAACCCCGCCTGGGGAGAGCCAAGCGGGGCAAAGGTTATTGGAGGCTGAGGTGCTGGGCTGCAACACCATAAGCCGAAAGACCCTAACCGGCTGAGCTTACGGCAGCCTGACAGGCTCGCGAATCGATTCGGCAGGCATCACCGCGCACAGGCTCGCAAACAGAAAACCCCGCTCGGTGAGAGCGGGGTCGTCGACTGGTATGGAGGCCCGGTGTTGGTCCACCGGGCTCATCGACACTAGGCGCGTTGGCTTACAGACGCCTGACGGCGAAAACGAAAGCAGCGCTGAGCAGGCCGCAGACTGGCCCCGCGCCGGTCCCAATTTGGCCACCCGATCGCACCACTCGAGCCACAGCAGCAGGCGAGATTCCGCAACGTCCGGTCGTGCCATGGGGGAAACGTGGCGCGCCGGCAACGGGGTGGCATCATGGATAACGTAGAGCGGTCATTTGCCGCCGCGACAGCGGCTGGCTTCGTGGTGTTGGTGATCGGCATCGCACTGCTGGTGCTGCTTTAGGGACCACGGGACGCAGGCGGATGGGGGGCGGCTCCGGGCCAGCATGGTCATGGACGCGCCGACCCGCATAAAGCTGCAAAACAACCCCATGCACAGTAGGTCTCTCTTGCGCGATCAATGGCTTACGGGTGGTGTTGGAATGCCTTACCGACTGCCATACCGCTGAAGCAAGCCGGCGCGCCGGAAAAACGGGTCTGTTTCCATGGCCCCCATGACGCAGAAGCAAGCGAGCGCGTTCAGGCGCGAGGCTTCTCCCAGGGGAATGGCTCCTGTGTCTTGCGGCCGAGAAACGTATCCGGCACGGGCAGTTGCAGCACTTTCGCCGCCTCCGCCACCAGCTCGCGCATCAGGGCGTTCTGCGCGGCAAGTTCGACAGCCAGATAGTGCACGCGCGAAATGTGATTGTGGTCGGCCATGGCGGCGCTCCCTTGCTTTGCAGGCGGGAGCGCGCTCGGTCTCTCAGCCACCGACGCCTACGGCAGAGCCTCGGCCGGTGATGCCAGGTAAACTGCCACGGGCCGCTTTTTGTTCACTATTGAACTTTGGGTTGCTGCTGACGCCTCAGTCCGGCGGCTGGAGGCCGGGCGATCTCAGCCACTGGCTCATGTGCGAACCGGTCTCGGCCTGGCGGGCCTTGCGGAGGGCGTCGTCCCGTAGCGGACCGGGAGGGAGAGATCTGGCTTTTTCTCGGAGGCGTTTTGCTTCTTCGGCAAGGCGTTCTTCCAGGGATACGGTTTGCGCGAAACGGCGGCGTCGCTGCATGACACAACCTCGTCTGACGGGTCCTAACCGTTGGGTTTGAATTTCACGAATCCAATATGCCGTAGCTGGCGTTCCGGTTCCCGAAGACATGCCGCACGATCCCGAAGGGCGAGTTGAAAAAGGCCGTCAACTGAGGCGGCCTCAATTCAGCTTGCGGCGCAACTGCATGATGATCTCGCGGAGGTCGGCGGCGTACCTCAATGATCCGGCGCGCCTCGTCCAAGCGCGATGGCTTGGCTTCCTTACCCCTCAGTCGGCTTACCTGGATCGGTCATGGCCCGGATGGTCTGCCGTGCGAGGGAATGATGTTTGCGCTGGATCAACAGAAGGAAGCCGCACAGGCTGGCGGCCTTGCGGGAACCGGCCGGACTAACCTAGTTGATTTCCGATGGATGCGCCGTCCCAGATCAGCTGCTTGCAATCCCACGAATAAAAGAGGCCGGCCACCGAGGCGGCCTCGCGTCATCCGAGGAATTTGTCGAACGCCACCAAGGCGCCGAAGGCCGTCGCGGTGACCGCGATGAAGGCGGCAAAATACCAGAGGCGATACATGCCGGGATAACCCGGGCGCACTGCAAAGGTTCTGGAGGCAAGCCCTGTCGGCGTTCGCCTCAGTGGACCTTGATGATCCGATCCAGGGGAAGGTGAAGCTCCGCCGCACGCTCCTCGCGGTCCTTCTTGCGAAACTCCTTTTCTCGCCGTTCGAACTCGATCAGCTCTTTGCGGGCTGCGTCCAACAGGCGATCTTTTGGCGCCACGCCAAGATGGGTCGGTTCCGTCATCACTCACGTTCCCCGTCTTTTCAGTCGCTGATCCCTAGACAAGACCGGGAATAGCGGGAAGGTTCGGGTGCCGTAGAATTACGGATTTATGACGGCGAATGGCCGTATCAGGATTAAGAAAAGCGCGGCCGGGCTCGAAATAAACGTCCCGGCGGCGCTTTATTTTCTAACTGAGCGCTGAAATCTCAGTTGAGCTCAATGTGCAACGGCCATGCCACAGGCTTGTGACGCGCCAACCAGCAACGGAATCGGCGGCACAACACCGCGACGTGCACAGCCGGCGCAAAATCCAGGTCGTTCGGTTCTTTATGGCTGGCCTTTGGTTCAAGGAGGCCGCGAAGCTTCTTGAGGACGCCACGAGAGTTGGGACACCCTCAGAGCAAACTGGGACACTTGTGATCAAATGCGGACAGCCTGGCTCCAATTGTTGGAGGGCAGTTTCGATCTGATCGATGTGGATGGGGAGGAGGCCGCCAACGGAGGCGGCCTTAAAACATGAGGATGGCGACGGCAACCACCGCCACCGACAGGTTGTCCCGACGATCACAAGAACCTTGTACCGGAGGTCATTGCCCATACGGCAGCATGGCGTAGCAGGACCAATGCTACGCAGCTCGTGCCAGTCTTATGGGCGGCCCCTACGGCTTCGGCGGCTGCAACTCGCTGTGGATGAGGTTATGAATATCCACGCGTTCCAACGGGTCTTCGTCCCGGAACGGCTCTTGGGTCTTGCGCCCAAGGAAGGTGTCGGGCTTGGGCAGCTTGAGCGCTTCGGCCGCTTCAGCCGTTATCTGGCGGATTTTGTCGTTCTGCTTCGCGATCTCGGCAGCCAGATTACGCGCGCGACGGATCTGGGAATGGTCGGCCATGACGGCGCTCCCTTCGCTTTGCAGGCGGGAGCGCTCTCGGTCTCTCAGCCACCGACGCCTACGGGCAGAGCCTCGGCCGGTGATGCAGGAACAATGCGCCTTTTAACCGATGGTTGCTAGCGAAACCACGTCAACAGCGTCGGCCTTAATCGTCCCAAATACGTTCGCCGCACTGGCATTCGTAAAGGCGTACAGTTCGGCCGCGCCGGGGGTCCAGCATCGAATATGCCAGTCTGGGAAAGGATGCGCAGGCCGGGCACCTTGGTGCCGTCTTTCGTGGAACCAGGGCCGACGACTTCTCTTCGTGATGCGCAGTCATGATGTAACCCAATAACCGGGCCCAAGTACGAAAGCGCGGATAGGTTCCTAATTCACCAGCAAAATTCAAACTGAGGCACGACCTACTTTTGAGGCTGTCTCGACGGCCAGACCTGCGGGGCGGGCTCGCGAAGCAGCTCTTTTGCCTTCGCAAGCAATTCGAAAGATCGCTGAAGCATTGCCCTCTCGCGCTCGGTCTTGGCGCGCATCCGTTCCATTTTGAATTCGATCTGTTCGGAAAGCCATTCCAAGTCGCCTGTTGCCATAAGCGCCTCCCGGTCAAGCCGGGAGCTTAACTTATGTTAGGTTCCTTGGTTCCGCGAGCACGGGCGCTTCGAACTCAATCAGGCGGAAATCGGGTGCTGTCGTAGATGCGCGTCGCCTGCTCAAGAGGCTTGAAGCGAATATCGCGCTATTCGAAGACGAAGAGGAAAGACTCAGACAATGGACAATGGATGAGGCCGCCAACTGAGGCGGCCTTATCTTTGAATATAAACGGCCCCAATTGGGGGCCGCCAACCCGCTGATGGGGTTTTCCTCCAGCAGTCGGGGGGGCACCTTTCGTGCTGGGGGCATCGTAGAGATGCGCTGCTAGGCTGATAGTTCCTCAGCCGCGAAGACTGGTACGCAGCCGTGAAAGAAGCCGCCACAGAGGCGGCCTAGAAGAGTTTGGGATAGTGGCCAGAGCGGTCTATGTCGCGTTCTTTGCCGTGGCAGGGATTATTGTCTGCCGATACCTATTGCGCGGCATCGCCTCGGGGAAACTGTGGGCTGGAATTAGAGGCGGGAATGAAACTCGGCTGGTCCGGCAAGATGACCCCGCTTCATTCTGGATTGTCGTTTGCCTGATTGCCGTAGCTGACATCGGACTTGGCATCATGGCCGTCCAGTCCGCGCTAGCTAATTAGGACACTAACGAAATCTAAATAGGACACTTGGGGGGCAAATCTGGGCGGTACCCGCAAAAGAACATATTGCGAACCTAGAACAAATGGGGTACATTGTTTTTATCGCCGGCCCGCCTCTCAATCGTTTGTCCCCCTAGCGAATCCTCGCCATAAGGAGCACGACCCAATGTCCGCAACTGCCCTGCGTATCGTCGAAGGATCTTCCATGGACAAGAGTAAAGCTCTGGCCGCCGCGCTCTCCCAGATCGAGCGGCAGTTCGGCAAGGGCTCGGTGATGAAGCTCGGTAAGAGCGACCGGTCGATGGACATCGAGGCGGTGTCGTCAGGCTCGCTCGGGCTCGATATCGCGCTCGGTATCGGTGGCCTGCCCAAGGGGCGCATCGTCGAGATCTACGGGCCGGAATCGTCGGGCAAGACCACGCTGGCGCTGCATACGGTTGCGGAAGCACAGAAGAAGGGCGGCATCTGCGCCTTCATCGATGCCGAGCACGCGCTCGATCCGGTCTATGCCCGCAAGCTGGGCGTCAACATCGACGAGCTCCTGATCTCGCAGCCCGACACCGGCGAGCAGGCGCTGGAAATCTGCGACACGCTGGTGCGCTCGGGCGCGGTGGACGTGCTGGTGGTCGATTCGGTTGCGGCGCTGGTGCCGAAGGCCGAACTCGAAGGCGAGATGGGCGATGCGCTGCCGGGACTGCAAGCGCGGTTGATGAGCCAGGCGCTGCGCAAGCTGACGGCGTCCATCAACAAATCCAACACCATGGTGATCTTCATCAACCAGATCCGCATGAAGATCGGTGTGATGTACGGTTCGCCCGAAACCACGACCGGCGGCAACGCGCTGAAGTTCTACGCCTCCGTCCGCCTCGACATCCGCCGCATCGGCGCGATCAAGGAGCGCGACGAAGTGGTCGGCAACACAACCCGCGTGAAGGTGGTGAAGAACAAGCTGGCGCCGCCCTTCAAGCAAGTCGAGTTCGACATCATGTACGGCGAGGGTGTCTCCAAGATGGGCGAGATTCTCGATCTCGGCGTCAAGGCCGGCATCGTCGAGAAGTCCGGCGCCTGGTTCTCCTATGACAGCCAGCGCCTCGGCCAAGGCCGCGAGAACTCGAAAGCGTTCCTGAAGGCCAATCCCGACATCACCGCCAAGATCGAAACCTCGATCCGCCAGAACTCCGGCCTGATCTCCGAGCAGATTCTGGCCGGCACGCCCGAGAGCGACGCCGACGGCGAGGAGCCGGCGGAAGAGTAAGACCTAACGCGGAAAAGTTTTCGCGAGGAGCGGGCACTGAGGACGTTGAGTTGCCGACGTCTTCGGTGCCCGTTTCGTTTTGCGTGAGGGTGAGGCGCGCCGACGATGAAGTGTGTGATCCTGACCAGTTCGTCCGGCGTTGGTCTTGCCCACGCCGATCGCGCCGATATGGTCGTCCCGTTCATCTATCGCTTCGTGTCGGGGCCACTTCCCACGCCTGACCACCTCAACGGCTATCTCGGCTGGCGCGAGTCTAGGACGTTTTACGACGAGATGCACTGGTCAGATTGCGTCCGCGTCCGTCAATCGCCGCTCATCAGGCGCCAGGATCGGGCGGGCGCCTTGCTCTGGGTTTGCGAGGCTTATGGGGTCGATCACATCGAACTGTGGTTCGACCCTGAACCCAATAGTCAATTGCAGTTGATCTGGATTCTCGATTACCTGCTGCGTTTCAAGCCGTCACTCGCGAAGAGCCTGAGATTACGACGTGTCGATTTCGGTCTGCGCGGCGCAGATCCCTCGGAGCTTCGTCATCGTGACGTGCGGCAGTTCGATATCGCGGAAAGCGATGTGGAAATCGCCAGCATGGCCTGGGAGGCCTACTGCGCCCCGACGCCCGAGCTTTGTGCCGGGCTGCTCGACCGGCCGCTCGGCAAGCTGTCTTTTTTGAAGCCGGCCATGGAAGACCTGCTCTCGGAACTGCCGTCGACGGCGACGGGGCTGGGCGTGACCGAGACGCGGCTCCTCGACCTGATCGCAAGCGGACACAATCGCACCGATGAGCTGTTTCGGCCTGGCACGCTTGGAGCGCGCGTGTTCGATCCGTGGGAGTTGGGCACGCTGCTCGAAGGACTGGCATTCGGCCCGGCGCCCGCCGTTGCGGGTTTGGACGGCAAGCTGGCGACACTTGATCGGGACAATGCAAGAAGCCGCAACGCTGCCTTTCGCCGCAGCCGGCTGTCGCTGACGGAGTTTGGCAAAGCGGTTCTTGAAGGCCGCGAGGATTTTCGTCGGCTCAATCCGATTCGGCGCTGGTGGGGTGGTACGCATCTTACCAACGAACGGCTTTGGCGCTGGGATGCGCAGGGGCGTTCGCTGGTTGCGCCCCAAGGGCCGTAGGGTGGGTTAGTGCCGTAGGGTGGGCAAAGGCGCGTAAGCGCTGTGCCCACCATCATTCACCGCGTGCAAAGGTGGTGGGCACGCTTACGCTTTGCCCACCCTACGAGACCTCCGTCGCGTCTTACTCCGCGGCTTCGGCGTAGTCGCTCACCGGTGGGCACGAGCAGACCAGATTGCGGTCGCCATAGACGTTGTCGACGCGCCCCACAGGGCACCAGTATTTGTCGGTACGCGAGACGCCGTCGGGGAAGCAGCCTTCGCTGCGGGTGTAGGCGCGATTCCAGGCATCGTCCGCGATGTCGTGCACGGTGTGCGGGGCGTGACGCAGCGGCGAGGCCTCGATCTTGAAGCGGCCGGCCTCGACCTCGGCGATCTCTTTCCGGATTGCGATCATGGCGTCGCAGAAGCGGTCCAGCTCCGCCTTTGATTCCGACTCGGTCGGCTCGATCATCAGCGTGCCCGGCACCGGAAAGCTCATGGTCGGGGCGTGGAAGCCGTAGTCGATCAGGCGTTTTGCGATGTCGTCGACGGTGACGCCGGAGGTGGTCTTGAGCGGACGCGGGTCGACGATGCACTCATGCGCGACGCGGCCCCTGGCGTTCTTGTAGAGCACCGGGAAGTGCGCATCGAGGCGCGCGGCGATGTAGTTGGCGTTGAGGATCGCGATCTCGGTCGCACGCTTCAAGCCTTCGCCACCCATCATCAAAATGTAGATGTAGGAGATGGTGAGGATCGAGGCCGAGCCGAACGGCGCGGCCGAAACCGGACCGACCGGCGCGTCGCCTTTCGTCGCGGGATGGCCGGGGAGGAACGGCGCAAGATGCGCCTTCACGCCGATCGGGCCCATGCCGGGGCCGCCGCCGCCATGCGGGATGCAGAAGGTCTTGTGCAGGTTGAGATGGCTGACATCGGCGCCGTAATCGCCGGGCCTGCTAAGGCCGACCTGCGCGTTGAGGTTGGCGCCATCCAGATATACCTGGCCGCCATGGCCGTGCACGATGTCGCAGATCTCGCTGATATGCTCCTCGAACACGCCATGCGTCGAGGGATAGGTGATCATCACCGCGGCGAGATCGTTCGAATGCTTTTCCGCCTTGGCGCGGAGGTCATTGACGTCGACGTCGCCATTCTTCTCGCAAGACACAACCACCACGTCCATGCCGACCATCGCGGCCGAAGCCGGGTTGGTGCCGTGGGCGGAGGAGGGGATCAGGCAGATCTTGCGATGGCTCTCTCCGCGTGCGGCGTGATAGCCGCGGATCGCGAGCAGCCCGGCATATTCGCCCTGCGCGCCCGAGTTCGGCTGCAGCGAAATCGCGTCATAGCCGGTGATGTCGCACAGCCATTTTTCCAGCCGCGCGAACAGCGCGTGATAGCCCTTGGCCTGCTCGCGCGGCGCAAAGGGATGCAGGCTGCCGAATTCCGGCCAGGTCAGCGGCATCATCTCGGTGGTCGCGTTCAGCTTCATGGTGCAGGACCCCAGCGGGATCATGGCGCGGTCGAGCGCGAGATCGCGGTCGCTGAGCTTGCGCATGTAGCGCAGCATCTCGGTTTCCGAGCGATGCGCGTGGAAGACGGGATGGGTCAGGAAGGCAGTGGTGCGCTTCAGCGCCTCCGGAAGGGCCTCGCGCGTGGTGGCATCTAACTCGGCGTAGGAAAGCTGGCCGCCGAAGGCGCGCCAGACCGCTTCGACCGTCGCAGGCGTCGTGGTCTCGTCGAGCGCGATGCGCAGGGCAGTTTCGCCTACGCCGAGATTGATCTTCTCGGCAGCGGCGCGCGCGACGATCTCGGCGCGCTTGGCGCCGGCATCGACGCTGAGCGTGTCAAAGAAGGATTCCGATTGCGGCGCAAAGCCGAGCTTGCGCAGGCCGGCCGCGAGCACGGCCGCGCGGCGATGCACGTTGCGCGCGATCTGCGAAAGGCCCTCGGGGCCGTGATAGACCGCGTACATCGCGGCGATCACGGCGAGCAGCACCTGCGCGGTGCAGATGTTCGACGTCGCCTTCTCGCGGCGGATGTGCTGCTCGCGGGTCTGCAGCGCAAGGCGATAGGCCGGCATTCCGCGGGAGTCGACGGAAAGGCCGACGATGCGGCCGGGCAGCGAGCGCTTCAGCGCATCGCGCACCGCCATATAGGCCGCGTGCGGTCCGCCGTAGCCCATCGGCACGCCGAAACGTTGCGCCGAGCCGATCGCGATGTCGGCACCTAACTCGCCGGGCGAGGCGAGCAGCGTCAGCGCCAGCAGATCGGCGGCAACGATCGCGAGCGCGCCCTTGGCCTTCAGCGCGGCGATCGCCGGCCGGAGGTCGCGCAACGCGCCGGAAGAACCCGGATATTGCAGCAGCGCGCCGAGCACGTCTGATTTGTCGAGATCGGTGAGGGGATCGCCGACGATGAGATTCCAGCCCAGCGGCTCGGCGCGGGTGCGCATCACCGCCAGCGTCTGCGGATGCACGTCCTTGTCGACGAAGAAGGCTTTTGCCTTCACCTGCGAGTGGCGCTCGGCGAGCGCCATGGCTTCGGCAGCGGCGGTTGCTTCGTCCAGCAGCGAGGCGTTGGCGACGTCGAGCCCCGTGAGGTCGCAGATCATGGTCTGGAAGTTGAACAGCGCCTCCAGCCGGCCCTGGCTGATCTCGGGCTGGTAGGGCGTGTACGCCGTGTACCAGGCCGGGTTCTCCAGAATGTTGCGCTGGATCACCGCGGGCAGGATGGTGCCCGAATAGCCCTGGCCGATCAGCGAGGTGAAGACCTGGTTCTGCGCGGCGAGCTCGGCCATATGCGCGATCGCCTCGGTCTCGCTGAGCGGCTTGCCGAGATCGAGGGGGGATGCCTGCCGGATCGAGGCCGGCAGCGTCTCCGCCATCAACGCGTCGACGCTCTTCGCGCCGACGGCCTCGAGCATTGCGGTGACATCGCGCGCGGAGGGGCCGATGTGGCGGCGGACGAAACTGGCGGCGGTCTCGCCGCTGGATTTACGGTGCGCGGTCATCGCTTGCTCCATCGTCCCTAAGCCGTATGCGCCTTGTAGGCGGCTTCATCCATGAGGCCGCCGAGCTCGCTCTTGTCGGCAATCTTGATCTTGAAGAACCAGGCCGCGCCCTGCGCGTCCGAATTGATCAGCGCCGGCTCGGCGGCCAGCGCCTCGTTGGCCTCGAGCACTTCGCCCGTAACAGGTGCGTAGACGTCGGAGGCGGCCTTCACCGATTCCACGACGGCGGCGGCTTCCGCCTTCTTCAAAGCGCGGCCGACCTTGGGCAATTCGACGAAGACGACGTCGCCGAGCTGCTGCTGTGCGTAGTCGGTGATGCCGACCGTGGCGACGTCGCCGTCGATGGCGAGCCATTCATGATCGGAAGTGTACAGCGTCGTGGTCATTGTCGAGTCCTCAGCGTTTGTAGGTGTTTTTCACGAAGGGCATGGCGGCGACGGCGAGCGGCAGGCGCTGGCCGCGCACCTCGGCGAAGAGTTTTGTGCCGAGCGCGCTCAGGCTCACGGGCACGTAGCCCATCGCCACCGGCGCACTCAGGCTCGGGCCGAACCCGCCAGATGTGACCTTT
Organism: Bradyrhizobium huanghuaihaiense; assembly: GCF_025200885.1. NCBI lineage: Bacteria > Pseudomonadati > Pseudomonadota > Alphaproteobacteria > Hyphomicrobiales > Nitrobacteraceae > Bradyrhizobium > Bradyrhizobium huanghuaihaiense. The sequence continues at coordinate 3,476,549 of NZ_CP104172.1, forward strand.
CCGATGGGCTCGCCGCCCGCGCTGTCGGCAAACAGCAACGCGCCTTCGCGCACCGGTGCGCGGCCCTCGGCGAGCAGGCCGACGCGGCGGCGGGATGCGCCATTGTCGAAATGCGCAAGGATCTTTTCCGCGCCGGGAAAGCCGCCGGCACGGGCGCCGCTGCTGCGGCGGCTCTTCTGCACCGACCATTCCAGCGCGGCCTCGACCGGCGTGGTGACGGTGTCGATGTCGTGGCCGTAGAGGCAGAGCCCGGCTTCCAGCCGCAGGCTGTCGCGGGCGCCAAGGCCGATCGGCAACACGTCCGGATTGTCCAGCAGCATCTTGGCGAGGCGTTCGGCATCGGCAGCGGGAACCGAGATCTCGAACCCGTCCTCGCCGGTGTAGCCGGAGCGGGAGACGAAGCACTTGATGCCGGCGACCTCATGCGGGCCGGCGTCCATGAACTTCATGGCCGGCGCCTCTGCACAGAATTTCGCCAGCACCGCCTCAGCCTTCGGGCCCTGCAGCGCGATCAGCGCGCGGTCGGCAAGCGAATCGATCACGCAGTCATCGGACAGATTCGCGCGCAGATGCGCCTCGTCCTGTTCCTTGCAGGCGGCGTTGACGACCAGGAACAGGTGATCGCCGAAATTGGCGACCATCAGGTCGTCCAGGATGCCGCCGTCCGCATTGGTGAACTGGGCATAGCGCTGCCGCCCCTTGGCGATTGCCACGATGTCCTGTGGCACCAGCCGTTCCAGCGCGCGGGCGGCGTCCTCGATCCTCCCGGATTTCGGCAGCAAGCGGATCTGGCCCATATGGGAGACGTCGAACAGGCCGGCTTGGATGCGGGTATGAAGGTGCTCCTTCAGCACGCCCGCGGGGTACTGCACGGGCATGTCATAGCCCGCGAACGGCACCATCTTGCCGCCCAGGGAGACATGGAGGCTGTGGAGGGGCGTACGTTTCAGAGAGTCTTGGCTGTGCGCTAGCATCTAAGGGGCCCTCGGCGGTTCCCGGGGAGGATTCCCCATGGACACCAGTCGAAGCCCCATCTGTCGCTGTGCCTGAGAGTATTATCCCGTCGGCGGACGCTGGTCCGGGCCTTAAGCCCGTCGGCGCCTCTTTCCAGATGCTGTCAAAGCCACGCGGTCCTTTTGCCTGAGAGTTTCCGGGGCGGTTGCTCCTTCGGCGCCGGCTGCCTAAAGCCGGTCTCTCCCGACGTGGCCGTACGATACAGATGGGTACAGACCACAGGCCAGCCAAGGCTGTCAACGCGACTTCAGCGGCTTTCAACCGGATTGAGCGCCTGCGGCAACCCTCTGATCTCCTTGCACAGTTTCTGGACAGCGAAGCTGGCCTTGTCTAAAAGCGCTTTGGCCCGCAGATATCAGCCTTAATTTCCGGTTTGGACGGCGGCAGCGGGCCCAAGCACACCCGATTGGATGAACATGAGCGGCGTCAACGAGATCAGGTCGACCTTTCTGAACTTCTTTGCCGAGAACGGCCACGAGATCGTGCCGTCCTCGCCACTCGTGCCGCGCAACGACCCGACGTTGATGTTCACCAATGCCGGCATGGTGCAGTTCAAGAACGTCTTTACCGGCGTCGAGAAGCGGCCTTACCAGCGCGCCACCACGTCGCAGAAATGCGTGCGCGCCGGCGGCAAGCACAACGACCTCGACAATGTCGGCTACACCGCGCGCCATCTCACCTTCTTCGAGATGCTCGGTAATTTCTCGTTCGGCGATTACTTCAAGGAGCGCGCGATCGAGCTCGCCTGGAAGCTGATCACCAAGGAGTACGGGCTGAAGAAGGACAAGCTGCTCGTCACGGTCTACCACACCGACGACGAGGCGCACGGGCTCTGGAAGAAGATCGCCGGCTTCTCCGACGACCGCATCATCCGCATCCCGACCTCGGACAATTTCTGGGCGATGGGCGACACCGGGCCGTGCGGCCCGTGCTCGGAGATCTTCATCGATCGCGGCGAGCACATCTGGGGCGGGCCTCCCGGCTCGCCGGAAGAGGATGGCGACCGCTTCCTCGAATTCTGGAATCTCGTGTTCATGCAATACGAGCAGGTGACGAAGGAGGAGCGCGTGGATCTGCCGCGTCCCTCGATCGACACCGGCATGGGCCTGGAGCGCATGGCCTGCGTCCTCCAGGGCGTCGAGAGCGTGTTCGAGACCGACCTGTTCCGCAACCTGATCGATGCGACCGCGTCCGCGCTCGGCAGCGGGCCGCAGGAGCAGACCGCCGGCTCGTTCCGCGTCATCGCCGACCATTTGCGCTCTTCCGCCTTCCTCGTCACCGACGGCGTGCTGCCCTCGAATGAGGGCCGCGGCTATGTGCTGCGCCGGATCATGCGCCGCGCGATGCGCCATGCGCAGCTGCTCGGGGCCAAGGAGCCCCTGATGCATCGCCTGGTGCCGGCGCTGGTGCGCGAGATGGGCCAGGCCTATCCCGACCTGATGCGCGCGGAGAAGCTGATTGAGGAAACGCTGCGGCTGGAAGAGACCCGCTTCCGCAAGACTCTTTCGCGCGGCTTGGCGATCCTCGACGAGAAGAGCGCGGGCCTGAAAAAAGGCGACATGTTCGACGGCGACGTCGCCTTCACGCTGTACGACACCTACGGCTTCCCGCTCGACCTGACGCAGGACGCGCTGAAGTCGCGCGGCATCGGCGTCGACCAGTCCGCCTTCACCGACGCGATGGAGCGCCAGAAGGCCAAGGCGCGCGAGTCCTGGAAGGGCTCGGGGGAGGCTGCCTCCGAGGCGATCTGGTTCCCGCTGCGCGAAAAGCTCGGCGCCACCGAGTTCCTGGGTTACGAGACCGAGAGCGCCGAGGGCGTCGTGTCCGCGCTGGTCAAGGACGGCGCGGAGGTTGCCAGTCTCAAGGCCGGCGAGACGGGCGCGCTCGTGCTGAACCAGACGCCGTTCTACGCGGAGTCCGGCGGCCAGGTCGGCGATACCGGCGTGCTGATCGGTGAGGGCGGCATCAAGTTCCGCGTCACCGACACGCAGAAGAAGCTCGGCGATTTCTTCGTCCACATCGGCACCGTCGAGAGCGGCGAGCTCAAGCTTGGCACCGCGCTGCAGCTCGAGGTCGATCATTCCAGGCGCTCGTCGATCCGCGCGCACCACTCGGCGACGCATCTGATCCATGAGGCGCTGCGCCAGGTGCTCGGCGACCACATCGCCCAGCGCGGCTCGATGGTCGCGCCCGATCGCCTGCGCTTCGACTTCGTGCATCCGAAGCCGATCACGGCGGAGGAGCTTGCCCGCGTCGAGGACATCGCCAACGACGTGGTGCTGGAGAACGACGAGGTGACGACGCGCGTCATGGGCGTCGACGAGGCCCGCGAGGCCGGCGCGCGCGCCCTGTTCGGCGAGAAGTATGGCGACGAGGTCCGCGTCGTCTCGATGGGCAGGACCGCGCGCGAGCGCGGCGCCAATGCGCTCGGCTGGTCGGTCGAGCTCTGCGGCGGCACGCATGTCAAGCGCACCGGCGATATCGGCCTGATCACGCTCACGGGCGAAAGCGCGGTCGCCTCGGGCGTGCGCCGCATCGAGGCGCTGACGGGCAACTACGCGCGAAAACACGCCAACGAGACCATGGCGCTGGCGAAGACCGCGGCCAACGAGCTGCGCACCTCGATCGACGACGTGCCGGCGCGCATCGCCGCGCTGATGGAGGAGCGCAAGAAGCTCGAGCGCGAGCTGTCCGACGCCCGCAAGAAGCTGGCGATGGGCGGCGGCGCATCCGCCGGCAACGGCGCGGCGAGCGGCGTGCGCGAGGTCGGCGACGTCAAGCTGATGGCGCGTGCGGTCGAGGGCATCGAGATGAAGGATCTCAAGGGCCTTGCCGACGACGGCAAGAAGCAGATCGGCTCGGGCGTCGTCGCCATCGTCGGCGTCACCGGGGACGGCAAGGCCGGCGTCGTGGTCGGCGTCACGCCGGACCTCACCGCGCGCTTCAACGCCGTGAACCTCGTCCGCGTCGCCTCCGAAGCGCTCGGCGGCAAGGGCGGCGGCGGCCGGCCCGACATGGCGCAGGCCGGTGGCCCCGACGGCGCCAACGCCACCGCGGCGCTCGCGGCGATCGAAAAAGCGATGGCAGGCGCTTAAAGGCCCATGCGCCTCGTTCCGCGAGGACGTGGGCTTGGCGATCCCGACTTCCGGGATCGCCTCTACGAATTGCTGGAGCACGATCCCCTGGCCTATTCGGTCGGGTCGCGCTTCATCCAGCTCATCATCGGCGTCATCGTGCTCAATGTGGCCGCGATGATCCTCGCCTCGGTGCCGGAGTTAGATGCGCGGTTCGACACGCTGTTCAGCGCGATCGCCGTCTTCGCCGTCATCGTGTTCGCGCTCGAATATCTGGCGCGGCTGTGGACGGTGGCGGGGCACACCCAGCGCACAGGCTCGGCGCTGTCCGACCGGCTGTCTTATGCCTTCTCCGCGCTCGGCATCATCGACCTCATGGCGTTCCTCCCCGCAGCGATCGTGCTCGCGACGGGGCGGCACGCGACGCTCGCCGGGCTCGGCGTGCTGCCGTTCTTCAAGCTGATCCGCTATTCGCCGGCGATGCGTTCGCTGCTCGCCGCCGTCCATGCCGAGCGGCGCGCGCTGATCGGCTGCATCGTCATCTTGATCGGCGCGGTCTTGACCTTTGCCTCGCTGCTCTATGTCGTCGAGCGCGACGTGCAGCCGGACAAGCTCGGCACCATCCCGCAGGCGATGTGGTGGGCGATCGTGACTCTCGGCACCGTCGGCTATGGCGACGTCGTGCCGGTGACGCCGCTCGGAAAATTCATCTCGACCTTCGCCATCATCAGCGGCTTCGCCATGATCGCGCTGCCGGTCGCGATCATCTCCTCGGCCTTCGCGGAAGAGGTGAAGCGGCGCGATTTCGTGGTGACGTGGGGCATGCTGGCGCGGGTGCCGCTGTTCTCGCATCTGTCCGCGGCCGAGATCGCCGACATCATGCGCCTGTTGCGCGCGCGCACCATCGAGCAGGGCGAGATCCTGGTGCGGCGCGGGGATGCGGCCTCGTCGATGTATTTCATCACCGCCGGCGAGGTCGAGATCGCGCTGCCGAGCCAGCAGGTGCGGCTTGCCGACGGCACCTTCTTCGGAGAGATCGCGCTGCTGCATAAGACAAAGCGCAGCGGCACGGTGACGGCGACCCGCAAGACGCGCCTGCTCGTGCTCGACGCTCAGGATTTCCACGCCCTGATCGCGCGCATGCCGACGCTGGCCGAGCACGTCCACACCACCGCCAAGGCGCGGCTCGCCGACAGCGGCGATCTCGCCGCGGCAGAGCTGGCGCAGGCTGAGAAGGACCACGCCGACCGCTGAGCGGTCAGCTCTTCTTCAGGAAGACGTAGTCGGCCGAGTAGGGCGCGCTTTTGAACTCGCCGGCCTTGTCACACGCGCCGTCGAGCTTGCCGCCATGGGTGTTGATACGCTGGACCGTGGTGACCGGTGTGAGGGTGCCGCTGCCGCGGCGGGAGGCGACCTCCAGCTTCAGCCAGGGGATATCGGCAGCCGTTGCGCCGGGCGCGTTGCCGATGGCCTTGCCGACGACGGCGCTGCCGTCGGCGAGCTCCCAGTTCGGCCCGGCATAGTGGCGGCCGACGGTCTTGCCCTCGGACAGCAGCGTCGCGACCGGCTCGCGGAAGGCCCAGGCGAGCTTGCCGTCGGCGGCGGCCTTGCACTCATAGACCTGCGCGCCCTCGGCGTGGACGCTGAGCACGACGGTCTCGCCAGGCGCGGCGATGGCGTCAGGAAGTGGGTCTGCGGCCAGCGCGGTGGTGCTGGTCAGGGCTAAGACCGCAAATGCAAGGCTCTTGAGTGTCGGCATGGTGCTTCCTCAGGCAAAGGTCTCGTCATTGCGAGGAGCCCTTGCGACGAAGCAATCCAGACTGTTTCCGCGGAGGGATTCTGGATTGCTTCGCTTTGCTCGCAATGACGGCGTAGTTGACAGCTTACGCCGCCATCGCCTTGGTGAGGTTCTCGGCGACCTTGTCCAGGAAGCCGGTGGTCGAGAGCCAGCGCTGGTCGGCGCCGACCAGCAGCGCGAGGTCCTTGGTCATGTAGCCGGCCTCGACGGTGTCGACGCAGACCTTCTCCAGCGTGGCGGCGAACTTGGCGAGCTCGGCATTGTTGTCGAGCTTGGCGCGGTGCGACAGGCCGCGGGTCCAGGCGAAGATCGACGCGATCGAGTTGGTCGAGGTCTCCTTGCCCTTCTGGTGCTCGCGGTAGTGGCGCGTCACGGTGCCGTGGGCGGCCTCCGCCTCGACGGTCTTGCCGTCGGGGGTGAGCAGCACCGAGGTCATCAGGCCGAGCGAGCCGTAGCCCTGCGCGACCGTGTCGGACTGCACGTCGCCGTCGTAGTTCTTACAGGCCCAGACATAGCCGCCGGACCACTTCAGCGCCGAGGCCACCATGTCGTCGATCAGGCGGTGCTCGTAGGTCAGGCCCTTGGCGTCGAACTCCTTCTTGAACTCCTTGTCGAAGATCTCCTGGAAGATGTCCTTGAAGCGGCCGTCATAGACCTTCAGAATCGTGTTCTTGGTCGACAGGTAGACCGGGTAGCCGCGCAAGAGGCCATAGTTGAAGGAGGCGCGGGCGAAGTCGATGATGGAGTCGTCGAGATTGTACATCTCCATGGCGACGCCGGCGCCCGGGGCCTTGAACACTTCCTTCTCGATCACGGTGCCGTCCTCGCCGACGAACTTCAGCGAGAGGGTGCCCTTGCCCGGGAACTTGATGTCGGTGGCGCGGTACTGGTCGCCATAGGCATGGCGGCCGATGATGATCGGCTTGGTCCAGCCTGGAACGAGGCGCGGCACGTTCTTGCAGATGATCGGCTCGCGGAAGATCACGCCGCCGAGGATGTTGCGGATGGTGCCGTTCGGCGACTTCCACATCTGCTTGAGGTTGAACTCCTTCACCCGGGCTTCATCAGGGGTGATGGTGGCGCACTTGACGCCGACGCCGACCTTCTTGATCGCCTCGGCGGCGTCGATGGTGACCTGATCGTTGGTGTGGTCGCGGTACTCCATGCCCAGGTCGAAATACATCAGCTCGACATCCAGGAACGGGTTGATCAGCTTGTCCTTGATGTACTGCCAGATGATCCGGGTCATCTCGTCGCCATCGAGTTCGACGACGGGATTGGATACCTTGATTTTTGCCATGATCGGGGAAGCCCTCTTGGGAACGGCGCTTTTGGCGCGCCAACGTGAATATCCGCCGCCTCTTAGCACCTGATAGCAGCGGGCGAAAGCCAAGTGATTATGCACTTTTAGCTCATCCAGCTTCCCCAGATGGGGAGCGGGGCCTGACCCCGCGGCTGGGGCGGGGGTGAGGTTTCAGGCGAGATTCAAAAGTTGAATCCAACCCGTTATTTCCCTTGAGAATTTTGTCAGGACAGGCAAACGACAGGCGGGCAGCGCCGGCCGGCCCAAGACCAACTCGAAAAGGCCGCCTTGAATCATTTCCTAAGAGTGCCTTGCCAAGGCCTTGAGAGACAGTGTGAAAGCGAAGCCAGATGTCGGGGACTGACAAGAGCAAGACGGGCCTTTCCCTCGACGGTCCCATCGTCATCCTGGTCGAGCCGCAGCTGGGTGAAAACATCGGCATGGCCGCGCGCGCCATGGGCAACTTCGCGCTCGGCGCCTTGCGCATCGTCAACCCCAGGGACGGCTGGCCCAACATCGCGGCCCAGCGGGCCGCGGCCGGCGCCGACCACATTCTGGAAAAGGTCGAATTGTTCGACACGGTGGAGCAGGCGGTCGCCGACCTCGACCTCTTGTTCGCCACCACGGCTCGCCCCCACGACCAGGCCAAGCCGGTGGTCGGGCCGGAAGCGGCAGTCAGCGAGATCGCCCGGCATGTCGCGACCGGCGGCAAGGCCGGTATCCTGTTCGGCCGGGAGCGCTGGGGCCTGACCAATGAGGAGGTCGGGCTCTCCAACCGCATCATCACTTTCCCGGTCAATCCGGGTTTTGCCTCGCTCAACCTCGCCCAGGCCGTGCTGTTGGTCGGCTATGAATGGTTCAAGCTGGCGACGTCAGGCGAACTGCCGCACGCCATGCCGGAGCGCTCCGAGCGCGCCTCGCAGCACCAGATGCAGGCGTTCTTCGACAATCTCGTGCGCGAGCTCGACAAGGTCGAGTTCCTGCGGCCGGCCGAGAAGCGCGACACCATGCTGGTGAACCTGCGCAACATCTTCAGCCGCATGGAGCCGACCAAGCAGGACATGCATACCCTCCACGGCGTCGTCATGGCGATTGCGGAGGGGCGCAAGGGTCCGGCCAAGGGCGGCGTGCTCGACGGCGAGCAGGCGACGCGCCTGCGCGCGCTGCTGGCGGAGCACGGGCAGGGCGGCGGCGTGCCCGACAGCGGCTCGACCGTGCGCGGCCTCGCCCGCCTGCTCCGCCGCAACCCGACCGACGCCGAGCGCCTGCTCTGGCAGGCCCTGACCCGCGACCGCCGCTTCGCAGGTGGGTTCAAGCGCCAGACCCCGGTCGGGCGCCACATCCCGGACTTCGTCTCGTTCCCGCATCGGATCGCGATCGAGCTGGTCAACCCGGGCGAGGGGGAAGCCATTGCCGCGGACCGCGCAGGGCGGCGGACATGGCTCGAGGCGCGCGACTATCGGGTGCTGGAGATCCGTGCGGCGGATGTGGAGCGCGATCTGGAGGCGGAGCTGGTGCGGCTGCAGGGGATGCTCGAGCAGGGCGCGTAGGTTTCGTCGGGCACAGGTCTCGTAGGGTGGGCAAAGCGAAGCGTGCCCACCATGTCTATCGACGACGCTGAGAGAGAAGTGGTGGGCACGGCGCTTTGCGCCTTTGCCACCCTACGAGATCTTCGTAGCCCGGATGAGCGAAGCGATATCCGGGGAAAGGCCCCGCATGTCGCTGCGCTCATGCGGGCTACGCCGTGGTGACGGAACGCGCTTCGCCCCTACATCAGGCCGCACTCGCCATCGGGCCCCTCGGCTCGCTCTGTTGCAGCCGGCGCAATGCCGAAAGGTTGGTCTCGACCGATGCGAGGCAGCAGCGGGATTTGCCGCCCGACTTCGCCTCGTAGAGCGCGGCATCGGCGACGGCGAGCAAATCGGCAACGTCGGCGCCGTGATCCGGCGACATCGCAATGCCGACGCTGGCTCCGACACCGGCGCGCACCTCGCCACTGAGTTCGTAGGAGGCGGCAACCTCGGCGATGAGGCGGTGTCCCGTCTCCCGCGCCATCTCGGGAGCGACGCCGTCGAGGAGCACGACGAATTCGTCGCCGCCCATCCGCGCAACCACCGTGCCGTCAGGCAACACCCGGCGCACGCGAGCGGCCACCGCTTTCAGCACTTCGTCGCCCGCCGCGTGTCCGAACGTGTCGTTGATCGGCTTGAAATTGTCGAGGTCGAAGAACATCACCGCGAAGGAGGGTTCGCCGCGCGCCGCGAGCCTCGTGCCGAGCGCTTCGACGAGGCCGGCCCGATTGAGCAGTCCCGTGAGCGCGTCATGATGGGCGCGATGGCTGTTCTCGCGCTCGGCGCGCATGGTTGCGATCAGCATGCGGTTGAGGCGGAAGGCGGCAGCCGTCATCGCCGCCAGATACATCGGCACCTGCAGATACACGATGTAGAACAGCGGCTCGCCGGCGAGTGCGGCGCCGGGGATGATGGGACCAAGGCTCAAGAGGATCATGGTTCCGGCGAGGCGCGGTGCGCCGAAATTGCGGAAGCAGATGCCGCCGACCATCGCTGCGGCCGACAGCGACGCCAGCATGGCGACGACCCAGTCGCCGCTCGCAAGGCTGGCGATGGCGCCAAATCCGACGCTGGCGCTCCAGGCGACCGCCAGCAGGAGATGAAGGTCAGTCGGAGTCGGGCGGTGCTCACGCGCCTTGCGATGCGCGCTGGCGAGCACGAGGAGACGGGCGAGGCAGATCGCGATCTCCATGACCAGCCAGACGATGAAGGGGGCGGTCTGCTTGCGGGCGGCGATCACGGCGGCGACCGCAATAGTGTTGACGGCGCCGGCGGCAAACACCGGCAGCGATCCATGGAGCTGGGCAATGAGCGCGGCACGGATGTCGTCGGGCGCGCCCGGCCCGGCATCGGCCAGCCAGCGCGTCAGGCGCCAGCTCGGCGCGCTGTAGAGTGCCTCGTTCGATTGCATTGCAGAGCGTCCCCGTATCCCGGGGGCCAACAACGACGACGGCTCCTAACAGCCTTTTAAGCCAGAAGCCGATTGTACCGGCCGTGCTTGACGCAAGGTAAATGGACGCTGCCGGGACTGCGGCCGTGCAGGAAGGTGCGGGTTGGTGCAGGAGTGCGGTGAGGGGAGGCGGATTGGGGTAGCGAGCCAACGGGTCGGCGTGAAGCGCCGCCCGATGACAGGCTCCGCGATATCCGGGGAAAGGTCCCGCATGTCGCTGCGCTCATGCGGGCTACCAGCGTCGTAGCCCGGATGGAGCGGAGCGTAATCCGGGACAGTGTCCCCGCATTCCGCTTCGCTGCATGCGGGCTACGAGAGCAGCGCGTTTAGACCGCCTCGAGCTGATCCGCCCCACGCTTCTTCTTTACTTTCGCCTGGCCGAGCAGGGGACCGGCGGTGAGCGCGGCCGTATCGGCCACGCCCGGGTCGCGCGAGATCATCGCGGCGACGATGGCACCATCGATGATGAGGCCGAGCTGGTGCGCCAGCACCGCGGGCTCGCTGGAGCCGAGCTCGCCGGCGAGCTTCTCGATATGGCCGAGCACGATCTTCTTGTGCTTCAGCGCGATGTTGCGGAACTGCTTTGCGTCCTTGTCATGCTCGCCGACGGCGTTGATGAAGGGGCAGCCGTAGAAGCGCTCTTCCGCGAACCAGCTCTTCAGCGCCGGGAAGATCCGCGTCAGCTTGGCCTGCGCGTCGCCGCCGCCCGCTTCCATGGCGCCGATGAACCATTCGCGCCACTGCTTGCCTTCACTCTCCAGCACCGCGTTGACGAGATTGGTCTTGGAGCCGAACAATTTGTAGAGCGTCGTCTTCGCCGTGCCGGCTTCCTCGATGATCGCGTCGATGCCGGTGGCGTTGATGCCGTTCTTGCAGAACAGATGCGTCGCGGCGCTGAGCAGGCGCCCGCGCGCAGATTCATCTTCACCAGCGGCGGCGTGCGGCGAATGCTTTTTCGATGACGTCTTTGCCATGGACTCAAACTTACCCGCAGCCGTGCCGCATCAGCAAGCCGCATCTGTTCCGCGCTGAAAAGATTCGCAAAGGCCGCCCATCTGCATCGCCTTTGAGCAAGCGGCTGCTGATCAATCCGCAGGCAGGCAGGCTTAAGCGGCTCCAAAGCTTCGCCTTTTGTTTTCGGCCGGCTCTGGCACGCTCCATGCAAGGAAACAGACCGTTCGGTATCCTGCCGATTTCCACTTCTGCCAGGGAGAAGATTGATGACCGCCGTCGTTCAGAAGACAGTGCTGACGGGTTGCCTCGCACCCATCGACAAGAATGGCCTCGAGCAACTGATCGCCAACGGCAAGGCGAACCCGAAGGTCATCAAGACCTTGAAGTGCAAGACGGTCGCGGAAGGCAAATTCCGCCACGCCAACTACATCCGCAACCTGCCACCCTACATCGTCGACGAGCCGCCGGGGCTGCTGGGCGACGATACCGCGCCCAATCCGTCGGAGGCCTCGCTCGCCGCGCTCGGCTCCTGCCTGGCGGTCGGCCTGCACGCCAACGCCGTGCATCGCGGCTGGATCGTCAACAAGCTCGAGCTCGAGCTCGAAGGCGACCTCAACATCACCGCGGTCTGGGGCACCGGCGACACCTCGGACAAGCCGGTCGGCTTCACCGACGTCCGCGTGAAAGTGGACATGGAGTGCGAGGGCATCTCGCCGGACGAGATCAACGCGCTGGTCGCCCATGTGAAGAAATGGTCGCCGGTCGCCAACACCTTCACCCGCCCGGTCAATCTCGAGGTCGGCATCTAGCAGACAGCAATCAGGACAAGGTGCGGGAGACGACCATGGGTTCACTGGCTTTGTCGCGGGTCGAAGTTCTGGATCAGCCCGCACCGTCCATTGCAGGGGAGGTGGCGCGGATCGCGCGGGAGCAGCTCGCGCCGCTCGCCGCCGGCATCGACGACGGCTCGGTCTATCCGGCCGAGGTGCTGCGCGCGTTCGGCGCGGTCGGCGCCTGGGGCAGTCACATGCCCCTGGAAGGTCCCGCGGATTTGCGCTGCGCGATCGAGTCCATGGCTGCGATCGGCGAGGTCTGCGGCGCCACCGCCTTCATGGCCTGGTGCCAGAACACGCTGGTCTGGTACGCCGCAAACTCGACCAATCTGAAGCTGGCAAGGCGTTTTGGCGACGCGTTCTCGACAGGGCGCGTGCTCGGCGGCACCGGGCTGTCCAATCCGATGAAGAGCTTTTTCGGCATCGAGAAGCTCAAGCTGAAGGGGCGGAAGGTCGAGGGCGGCTACATCGTGCGTGGCGCGCTGCCCTGGGTCTCCAATCTCGGCCCGGACCATTATTTCGGCACGATCTTCGAGCGCGAGGACGACCAGGGGACCGTCATGTTCCTCGCCGACTGCTCCGATCCCGCGATCACGTTGACGCCGTGCAAGCCGTTCCTGGCGATGGACGGCACCGGCACTTACGGCGTGCAGTTCCGCGACGTGTTCGTGCCTGATGAGCTCATCCTTGCCGATCCCGCCGCGCCCTTCGTCAAGAAGATCCGCGCCGGCTTCATTTTGCTGCAGGCCGGCATGGCGCTCGGCGTCATCAGGGACTGCATTAACATCATGGACGAGGTGGATAGCCCGCTCGGCCACATCAACCGCTACCTGCCGCAGCAGCCGGTGCATTTTCGCGAGCTCGCCGCCGAGCTCGAGGCGGAGACCATGGCGTTTGCGCGCGATCCCTACAACGAGGAGGAGACCTACTGGCGCAAGGTGATCGCGCTGCGCCTGCGCGCGGGCGAGGCCAGCGTCGCGGCGGCGCATGCGGCGATGCTGCATTGTGGCGCGCGCGGCTATCTCAAGAGCCACCGCGCGCAGCGGCGCCTGCGCGAGGCCTATTTCGTCGCGATCGTCACGCCGGCCACCAAGCAGCTGCGCAAGATGCTCGCCGATGCCTGAGTTCCAAGTCTTTGAGTTCAACGAGTCCACCTGAAGACCACCCACCTCAACGGAGAGGCTGCCATGACTGACGTCCTGATCACTGCCGTCGAACTCGCCGATCTCTTGAAGAGCGAGCCGTGTGTCGTCATCGACACCCGCAATCCCGATGCCTATGCCGCCGGGCACCTGCCGGGCGCGGTGAACGTGCATGAGATCTTCACGTTCCTGGCGACCTCGACACCGGAGGGCATGGCTGAGCTCAAGACAAAATTCGCCGATGCGTTCGGCGGCGCGGGTCTCTCCGGCAAGGAAACCGCCGTGATCTACGAACAGTCGATGAACTCCGGCTTCGGCCAGTCCTGCCGCGGCTACTACCTGCTCACCATGCTCGGCTATCCCAAGGTGAAGGTGCTGCATGGCGGCTTCGATGCCTGGTCGGCCGCGGGCTTCCCGGTGACCAAGGACGTGCCGACGCCGGCGAAGGCTTCGTTCGCGATCGTGCCGGAAGCGGGCGAGATCCTGATCGACGCGAAAACCATGCTCGGCGCCGTCGGCAAGCCCGGCATCGCCATTCTCGATGTCCGCGACGTCGACGAGTGGATCGGCGACAGCTCTTCTCCGTATGGGAAGGATTTCTGCCCGCGCAAGGGCCGCATCCCCGGCGCGGTCTGGCTGGAGTGGTATCGCATGATGAAGCCGACCGCCGAGGGCCCGCGCTTCAAGTCCAAGGACGAGATTTTGGCCGAATGCGCCACCGTCGGCATCTCGCAGACGACGCCGGTCTATCTCTACTGCTTCAAGGGCGCGCGCGCCTCGAACACCTTCCTCGCGCTGAAGAATGCCGGCGTGAAGGACGTGCGGATGTATTTCGGCTCCTGGAACGAATGGTCGCGCGATCCCTCGCTGCCGATCGAGCAGGGCCTGCCGATTGCGACGGGAGTCACGACCAAGGCGGCGTGAGTGCTGCGATCACATGGCCCGCGGGCGAGGCGCGATTCCCAGCGCCTTGATCCGCGAGGCCAACGTGGTCGGCTTGATGTCCAGCATCTCGGCCGCGCCGCCGGGGCCGAAGACTTTTCCCGAGCAGACCTCGAGCGCGGCCAGAATATTGGCGCGCTCGTGGTCGCGCATTTCCGCCGACGTCATGACGGCGGGGCGCGTGTCGGCCTTCTGGCGTGCGGCGCCGCTAGGTGCTTGCGCGCCGGAGGAGTCGGGCAGATCGATGCGCAGGCGGCCGTTCTGCGACAGGATCGCGGCGCGCTCGATCACGTTCTGCAATTCGCGGACATTGCCGGGCCAGTCGTAGCGGGCAAGCCGCCGCGCATCGCCCTCGGAGAGGCGCAAATTCGACTTCAGCGCCTTGCCCTCGCGCGTCAAGAAGTGCTGGGCGAGCAGGGGAATGTCCTCGCGCCGCTCGCGCAAGGGCACGGTCTCGATCGGGAACACGTTGAGGCGGAAATAGAGGTCCTCGCGGAAACGGCCGCGCTGCACCTCCTGCTTGAGGTCGCGATTGGTCGCGGCGATGACGCGGACATCGACCGCGCGGGTGCGCTCCTGGCCGACGCGCTCGAAATGTCCCTCCTGCAAGACGCGCAGCAGCTTGCCTTGCAGTTCGAGCGGGATCTCGCCGACCTCGTCGAGGAACAGCGTGCCGCCGTCGGCGAGCTCGAAGCGGCCGATGCGGTCGCGCGTCGCGCCGGTGAAGGCGCCGCGGACATGGCCGAAGAACTCGCTCTCGAACAATTCGCGCGGGATCGCGGCGCAGTTGACGCGGATCAGCGGGCGGTCGCTGCGGGTGGAGTCCTCGTGAATAGCGCGCGCGATCAGCTCCTTGCCGGTGCCGGACTCGCCGGTGATCATCACCGCCGCGGTGGTCGGCGCCACCAGCTTGACCTGTCGCAGCGTCTTCTGGATCGCCTCGCTTTGACCGATGATGCCGCGCGGGTTGGTCTCGATGCGGATTTCTTCCTGCAGATAAGCGTTCTCCAGCTCCAGCCGCTCGCGCAGACGGTCGACCTCGGCGAGCGCGGCATGCAGCTTCTCGTCGGCCTCGCGGCGCTGGCTGACGTCGCGAAACACCACGACCGCGCCGACCACGACGCCGCGGTCGCGAATTGGCGTGGAGGTGTATTCGACCCAGGCGGGCGAGCCGTCCTTGCGCCAGAACACCTCGCCGTCGACCTGGTGCACGGCGCCGTCGCGGAACGCCGCATAGATCGGACAGTCGTGGTTGTGATAGTGGCGGCCGTCGTGATGGGTGTGGTGGACGATCGGGTGGATCTCCTTGCCGACCAGCTCCTCGGCGGTCCAGCCGAGCATGCGCTCGGCCGCGGGATTGACGAAGGTGGTCTTTCCTTCCGCGTTCACGCCATAGATGCCTTCGCCGGCGGCGCGCAGGATCAGCTGGTTCTCGCGCTCGATGTCCTGGAACACGCGCTCGACCCGCTGCCAGGTCGAGATGCCGCCGCGCATATGGTCTTCGGCGGCGGCATCGACATTGCGCCGGCGGCGCGCTTCGAGATCGGTCAGTGTCAGCAGCAGCAGCGAGCGGCCGTCATGCGGCAGCAGGCAGCCGGCATATTCGAGCTGGAGATTTTGCCCCGTCGCATGGCGGGGGGTGAGCGCGGTGGTCCAGTAGGCGCCCTTGTGCAGCACCGCCTGGGTGAAGACGGTGAGGGCCGGAAGCTCGCCGGCGTGGAGCGTGCTGGCCCTGGTCTGCCGCAACAGCGCGCGGTCATAGCCGAGCAGGGCGCAGGCGGCGGGATTGGCATCGACGATCTGGTCGCTGAAGGGATCGACCAGCAGCGTCGCCTCGACCGAGGATTCGAACGCTGCGATACGCGGGTCGATGGCGGGGGCCACATCGTCGTGGATGGGCATTGGCGTCGTTGCCATTGCGAAATCTCGTAATTGAGCTACGAAATCTCGTTTATCACGAGTTTTCGTAGTGGCCAAGCGTGACCGAAAGTGCTGCGTCATCAAGGCACTGGCCGCTTCTGGGGCCGTGGCATGCTCCTTGCGTAATTCCTCCTGGCAATGACGCGCAGGAGGGCCGATGTCCACGTTCGACAATCCGTTTGATCCCGATCGCAACCTTCGAGCCGGCTGCGTCTGTGGCCAGCATCGTTCCGCGGCCGAGCACGGGCAGGCCACGGCGCTGCGCTGCGAGCCGACCGAGAGCGAGGAGAAGCGCTACGAGGGGGTGGTCGCCTCCGCCGTGATGCGCGCGATGTTTCCGCAGGATGTGGCGCGGCGCGCGTTCCTGAAGTCGGTCGGTGCGTCGACCGCGCTCGCGGCACTCTCGCAGTTCTTCCCGCTCAAGACGGCGACCGAGGTCTTTGCGCAAACCGGCGCGCCCGAGAAGAAGGACCTCAAGGTCGGTTTCATCCCGATCACCTGCGCCACGCCCATCATCATGGCGGCGCCGATGGGGTTCTATGCCAAGCACGGCCTCAATGTCGAAGTGGTCAAGACCGCCGGCTGGGCGGTGATCCGCGACAAGACCATCAACAAGGAATACGACGCCGCGCACATGCTGGCGCCGATGCCGATCGCGATCTCGCTTGGCTTGGGCGCCAACGCCATCCCGTTCGCAGTGCCCGCGATCGAAAACATCAACGGGCAGGGCATCGTGCTCGCGGCCAAGCACAAGGACAAGCGTGACCCAAAGGACTGGAAGGGGCTGAAATTCGCCATTCCCTTCGACTATTCCATGCACAATTACCTGCTGCGCTATTATCTCGCCGAGCACGGGATCGACCCCGATACCGACGTGCAGCTGCGCTCGGTGCCGCCGCCGGAGATGGTCGCGAACCTCCGCGCCGACAACATCGACGGCTTCCTCGCGCCCGACAACATCTGCCAGCGCGCGATCTATGACGGCGTCGGCTTCATGCATCTGCTCTCGAAGGAGATCTGGGACGGTCATCCCTGCTGCAGCTTCGCCGCCAGCCGCGAGTTCATCACGACGGCGCCGAACAGCTTTGCCGCGCTGACGCGCGCCATCGTCGATGCCACCGCCTACGCCTCGAAGGCGGAGAACCGCAAGCAGATTGCGGAGGCGATTGCGCCGGCCAACTACATCAACGCGCCGGTGACGGTGCTGGAGCAGGTGCTCACCGGCACCTATGCCGACGGCCTCGGCGGGGTGAAGACCGATGCCAAGCGCGTCGATTTCGATCCGTTCCCCTGGCAGTCCTTTGCGGTGTGGATGCTGACGCAGATGAAGCGCTGGGGCCAGATCAAGGGCGATGTCGACTACAAGGCGGTGGCCGAGCAGGTGTATCTGGCGACCGATACCAAGAAGCTGATGACCGAGATGGGCCTGTCGCCGCCGGCGGGCAGCTACAAGTCGTTCGCGGTGATGGGCAAGACGTTCGATCCGGCCAAGCCCGAGGATTACGTCGCGAGCTTCAAGATCAGGAAGCAGTCGTGATGGGCCGCGCTCTATCCCCGCTGTCGTCCCGGCGAAGGCCGGGACCCATACCGCGTGATCTATCGGCTGCGGAAGGTCGCAGTACCGAACGACGAGTCTTCGCCAAACTTCTCCCTGTGGTTATGGGTCCCGGCCCCCGTGCGCAAAGCGCACTAGGCCGGGGCGACATGTGGAGAGGTCTCGCACAATGAACTCTTCCCTCCGCCTCCGCGCCGGCCTCGTCTCCATCGCGCTCCTCGCCGCCTTCCTCGGCATCTGGCATCTCGCCACGCGCTCGACGGCGCCGGTGACGACGATGAGCCCGGAATACGCCAAGCTGATGGGCCTCACCGCCACGCAGGGCAAATCGGCGATGCCCGGCCCGCTCGATGTCGGGGCCAAGCTGTGGGAGCACCTGAAGCGGCCGTTCTACGATAACGGGCCGAACGACAAGGGGCTCGGCATCCAGCTCGCTTATTCGATCGCGCGGGTCGGCACCGGCTATCTGCTGGCGGTGCTGGTCGCCATTCCGCTCGGCTTCCTGATCGGCGTGTCGCCGCTGCTCAGCAAGGCGCTCGATCCCTTCATTCAGGTCTTGAAGCCGATCTCGCCGCTGGCCTGGATGCCGCTGGCGCTCTACACCATCAAGGATTCCTCGGTCTCCGCCATCTTCGTCATCTTCATCTGCTCGATCTGGCCGATGCTGCTCAACACCGTGTTCGGCGTCGCCAGCGTCCGCAAGGAATGGATCAACGTCGCGCGCACGCTCGAGGTCGGCACCGTCAGGCGCGCCTTCACGGTGATCCTCCCCGCAGCGGCGCCGACGATCCTGACCGGCATGCGCATCTCGATCGGCATCGCCTGGCTCGTGATCGTCGCGGCCGAGATGCTCGTCGGCGGCACCGGCATCGGCTACTTCGTCTGGAACGAGTGGAACAACCTCTCGATCACCAACGTCATCATCGCGATCCTCCTGATCGGGATCGTCGGCATGCTGCTCGACCAGATCCTCGCGCGCTTCACGCGCATGGTCACCTTTCCGGAGTAGGGGCCTTGACCGACAAGTTCGTCTCCATCGAAGGCATCGCCAAGCGCTATCCGGGCGCGAATGGCGCCACCACCGCCGTATTCGAGAACCTCTGGCTGTCGATGGCGCGCGGCGAGTTCTGTTGCGTGATCGGCCATTCCGGCTGCGGCAAGACCACGGTGCTGAACATCCTCGCCGGCCTCGATGCGCCGAGCGAAGGGGCGGTCATCGTGGACGGGCAGGCGATCTCGGGCACCAGCCTCGACCGCGCCGTGATCTTCCAGAGCCATGCGCTGCTGCCCTGGCGCACCGTGCTCGGCAACGTCGCCTATGCCGTGAGCTCGAAATGGCGGACCTGGGATCGCGCCAAGGTCAAGGCGCATGCGCAGACATTCATCGATCTCGTCGGCCTCACCGGCTCCGAGCACAAGCGCCCCTCGGAGCTGTCGGGCGGCATGAAGCAGCGCGTCGGCATCGCGCGGGCACTGTCGATCACGCCGAAGATGATGCTGATGGACGAGCCGTTCTCGGCGCTGGATGCGCTGACGCGCGGCACGCTGCAGGACGAGGTCCGGCGCATTTGCCTGGAGACCGGCCAGACCGCGTTCATGATCACCCATGACGTCGACGAGGCGATCTATCTCGCCGACAAGATTTTCCTGATGACCAACGGGCCCGGCGCTGTGCTGGCCGAAGTCGTCGAAAACCCGTTGCCGAGGGATCGCGCCCGCACCGATTTGCACCGCCATCCGCTCTACTACGCGCTGCGCAACCACATCATCGACTTCCTGGTCACGCGCAGCAAGACCTTCGCCGCAGAGACGCCGGACCATGATCCGCGCAACGTGCCTCTGGTGCATATCGGCAAGCCCGGACTGACGATCGCCTCGGGTAGTGAAGAGCAACGACAGACCTGGACACCCGGGACCAATCCCGGATTGAGCGCCTAACAAGGAGACACCAACATGAAACGCGAAGACCTCACCGAAAAACTGCTCGACATCAAGCGCGAGAAGGGCTGGAGCTGGAAACACATCTGCGAGAAGATCGGCGGCTATTCCGAGGTGCTGATCGTCGGCGCGATTATGGGCCAGATGAAGCTGACGAAGCCGCAGGCGGCGAACGCTGGCGAGCTGTTCGGCCTCTCGAAGGCCGAGACCGCGATGCTCAACGAGGTGCCGATGCGCGGCACCGGCACGCCGATGCCGCCGACCGATCCCCTGATCTACCGCTTCTACGAGATGGTGATGGTGAACGGCCCGGCCTGGAAGGCGCTGATCGAGGAAGAGTTCGGCGACGGCATCATGTCGGCGATCGACTTCGACATGGGAATCGAGCGCGTTGCCAACCCGAAGGGCGACCGCGTCAAGATCACCATGAGCGGCAAGTTCCTGCCGTACAAATATTACGGCGCCAGCGGCAACGTGCCGGAATACGGCTTCAAGGAAGGGTGAGGGCGCTCAACCGCAATGGCGGGGAGCTTGCGACAAGATTGCGAAGCAACTTGCGCTGAAGCAACGAAGCAATCCATCCATCCTGCGTGGTGCGCGGGCGATGGATTGCTTTGGGGAGCCTGACGGCGCGCCACGCGACGTCGTCACGACGACGCGCCGCGCTTTTTGAGCGCGGCGTTGCGACTTCTGCGTTGAAAATGATCCGCGCCGGCATGGCGCTCCGAAACCGTACGCTCCTTGACGAACCAGCCGACGCCGGCCGTGCTAACCCGTAACGAGCTGCACAGCGTAGGCGTAAGGTCCGTTCGGACTGCGTTGCGCATTCCACGCGCAATACCAGCCGGTGCCATAAGGCAGACCGGTATCCCAGCCACCCGAACTGACGTTATCCCACTGCCATGCCTTGACGTTGTCTTGGGGGTTGGACGGAAAAAACTGGCCCGAATAGACCATGATTTGTCCCTGCTGGGCCCTGAACGGCGCGGTGGTCTGCCAGGACAGCCAAAGGTTGCCGTGCAGCTGATACGCGTTGAGGTACCAGGTATAGGTACCGGACTGGGTTTGGACCGCCTGGGCCTGGTCGGTGATTTGCCTCGTAAGCATTTCGTTCATTTGCGCCTCCCCTTAAGGCTGCTGCCATCAGTGACATCTTAGATTTTAATTGCTAGTTTTACAACCAAAGGTCGATCACAAGGTGGTGTTGTCAAAGGGGGAGGGTGTCGCGAGAGACGATGGGCCCATCAGCCTGGCCAGAAATTTCGGTGCCAGGCTCGGGGACGGCATCATGTCGGCGATCGACTTCGACATGGGGATCGAGCGCGTCGCCAACCCGAGGGGCGATCGCGTCAAGATCACGATGAGCGGCAAGTCCCTGCCGTAGAAAGATTACGGCGCCAGCGGCAACGTGCCGGAGTACGGCTTTAGGGAGGGCTGACCGACGCGAATGCGTCGCGCAGCTCCTTGATCGGTGCCATCTCGCGAACATAGGTGAAGGAGCCGTTCTCCTTCATCTCGCGCGCGCTCTTCAGGAACGCAGCCAGCGCAACGCGGGCCATGGCGCCGCCCACGCTGATGCGCTTGACGCCGGCTGCGGCAATCTGCTCGACGGTCAGCGTCGGATCGGCAAAGCCCATCACCAGGTTGAAGGGCTTTTTGACCGACGAGGCCACGGTGCGGATGGTCTCGAGGTCGTGGACCCCCGGCGAATACAGAACGTCGGCGCCGGCGGCCTCGAACGCCTGCAGCCGCCGGATCGTGTCGTCGAGATCGTTGCTACCCTTCAGCAGGTTCTCGGCGCGGGCCGTCAGCGTGAATGGGAAGGGGAGCGCGCGTGCCGCCTCGACGGCGGCCTGCACGCGTTCGACCGCGAGCTGGAAATCGTAGATCGGCTTGCGCGGATCGCCGGTAAAATCCTCGATCGAGCCGCCGACGCAGCCGGCCTCCGCCGCGCGCGTGATGGCCCTTGCCGCGGTCTTCGGATCGTCGGCGCCACAGTTTTCGAGGTCGGCATTGACGGGAAGATCGATCGCCTCGGCGATGATCCGGCAGTTTTCAAGGATGGCATCGAGGCTGACGGTCGTGCTGCCGAGGGTGTTGGCAAGTCCAAGGCTCGTCGTCGCCAGCGCCTCGAACCCCATCGACGCCAGCAGTTTTGCGGTGCCGGCATCCCAGGGGTTCGGGATGATGAAGGCGCCGGGGCGCTGATGCAGTTCGCGAAATCGTGCTGCCTTGTCGGCCTGGGTGTGCATGGGGGCTCCTGTCGGTCTCTTGTCGCGCAGCAGCGATAGGATGGTTTCGCCCATCAGACAAATTTGTTATTGCTCTCGATATCATCAGCTTTTTGCATGAGGTCCGACATGGACAGCGACGCGCTGAACACGTTCCTGGTGGTGCACCGGCGCGGCGGCATCTCGAACGCTGCAAAGGCGCTGCATCGCTCGCAGCCGGCGATATCGCGCCGCATCGCGCTGCTGGAGCAAGAGCTCGGCGTGCCCCTGTTCGAGAGGATCGCGGGTCGTACGCGGCTCAGCGACGCCGGGCGCGTGCTGATCCCCTACGCCGAGCGCGCCGTCGCGGCGGCGCAGGACGCCGAACAGGCGATACGCGCGCTGACCAAGCAGAATTCGGGGCCGGTTTCGCTGGCCGTGACCGGCACGCTCGCCGACGGCCGCCTGTCGGGCATCATGAAACGGTTTGCCGCGGATAATCCCGCGGTCGCGCTCGCCTTGCGGACCGCGACCAGCGCGGAGGTCTCTGATCTCATCCGGCGCGGCGAGGCCACGATCGGCTTGCGTTACAACGCCGATCGCGCGGGCGATCTTGCCTGCGAGCTGGTACTCAGCGAAGCGTTGCAGGTGGTCTGTGCGTCCGATCATCCGCTCGCCGGCACGCGCGTGAAGCGGCTTGCCGAGCTTCGCAGCGAGCGCTGGATCGCGTTTCCGGAAACGCGCGGCCGCCGCGAGGTCGCGGCTGCTCACGTGTTCGCGCTGTTCCTGACGCAAGGCCTCGGGGACGTGGAGTGGACGGCGGTGGACAGCCTCACCGCGCAGAAGCGCCTCGTGGAGGCGGGCTTTGGCCTTGCGCTATTGGCGCAAAGCCACGTGGCGGAGGAACTGCGTACGGGGACGATCTCGACGATCACCGTCGGCGATCTCGCTGCGGACCAGCGCATCGTCCTGGTGACCCGTCGCGGCGGCTTTCTGAGTGCGGCCGCTCAGCGTCTGCTGGAAACCATCCGCCGCGACTACGCCGCGGGCGACGTTTCGAACATCCGGGGTAGGCGAAAAAAATCGCCGGCGCG
The DNA here is from genome assembly GCF_025200885.1 of Bradyrhizobium huanghuaihaiense. Classification (NCBI taxonomy): domain Bacteria; kingdom Pseudomonadati; phylum Pseudomonadota; class Alphaproteobacteria; order Hyphomicrobiales; family Nitrobacteraceae; genus Bradyrhizobium; species Bradyrhizobium huanghuaihaiense. Next base: position 3,499,347 of record NZ_CP104172.1, read on the forward strand.
CAAGGTCGTTGCGCGCCGGCGTCGGATCTGAACGTATTATGTCCCTGCCTTCACTTCGGCGGCCGCGACCGCGAGCAGCTCGCTCATCTTGGCGCGAATCGCCTGTTCGGTGACTGCGACGCTCTTGGCGGCGAAATCGGCCATGACCTTGCGCAGGACGTCGGCATCGCCGGCTTCCTCGAAATCGGCCGCGACGACCTCCTTGGCATAGGCGGTGGCGGCGTCGCCCGATATGCCGAGCTTTTCGGCCGCCCACAGCCCGAGCAGCCGGTTGCGGCGGGCCTCCGCCTTGAATTTCTGCTCCTCGTCGAGGGCAAATTTCTTCTCGAAGCCTTCCTGGCGCTTGTTGATTTCGCTCATGCGTCTTCCAATTCCCTGCTGACTGGACCCGGCGGCCCTCGTTGCGGGAGCCCCGGCGCATGCCTAGATAAGGAGCACGAATCGGCAAAACAACGAGCCGTTAAGCCGCAGGCAAGACGGTATAAGTTGGTGCCGGACGGCCGGATCGATTGTGCTCGGACAGCCAATCGGATAGGTTGCCTAAAGGCTTGGTTCCCGTTCTGTTTCCTCGGTGTTTCCTTGGGTTATGGATGGGTTCCGAGCCGTTCACGGCAGCTCCGCTGTGGGTCGTAATCCTAGTCAACCGGAGCACACCAAATTCATGGATTTCAACAAAACACGGTACATCCCAATGAGCCGTCGGCGTCGCATTTATGAAGGCAAGGCAAAGGTTCTCTACGAAGGCCCGGAGCCCGGTACCCTGATCCAGCACTTCAAGGACGACGCCACCGCGTTCAATGCGAAAAAGCATCAGGTGATCGAGGGCAAGGGTGTCCTCAACAACCGGATCTCGGAGTACCTGTTTCAGCACCTCAACGACATCGGGGTGCCGACCCATTTCATCCGCCGCCTCAACATGCGCGAGCAGTTGATTCGTGAGGTCGAGATCGTGCCGCTGGAAGTGGTGGTGCGGAACGTTGCCGCCGGCTCGCTGTCGCAGCGCCTCGGCATCGAGGAGGGCACGCAGCTGCCGCGCTCGATCATCGAATTCTATTACAAGAACGACCAGCTCAACGACCCCATGGTGTCGGAAGAGCACATCACCGCTTTCGGCTGGGCGACGCCCCAGGAGATCGACGACATCATGGCGCTCGCCATCCGCGTCAACGATTTCCTCACCGGCCTCTTCCTCGGCATCGGCATCCGCCTCGTCGACTTCAAGATGGAGTGCGGCCGCCTGTTCGAGAACGAGATGATGCGGATCATCGTCGCCGACGAGATCTCACCGGACAGCTGCCGTCTGTGGGACATCAAGTCGAACGAGAAGCTCGACAAGGATCGCTTCCGCCGCGACCTCGGCGGCCTGCTCGAGGCCTATACCGAAGTTGCAAAGCGCCTCGGCATCCTCATGGAGAACGAGCGTCCGCAGGGCACGGGCCCGGTGCTGGTGAAGAGCTAAGAGGGATATAGACGTGAAGGCACGTGTTACCGTTACCCTGAAGACCGGCATCCTCGATCCGCAAGGCAAGGCCATCGAAGGCGCGCTGAAGTCGCTCGGCGTCGACGGCGTCGCCAGCGTCCGCCAGGGCAAGGTGTTCGACATCGAGCTCGCCGGCGCCGACAAGGCCAAGGCGGAAGCCGCGCTGAAGGACGCCGCCGACAAGCTGCTGGCGAACACCGTGATCGAGAATTATCGGGTCGAGCTGATCGGCTAGGCCGGACTGAGTCGTAGCCCGGATGGAGCGAAGCGAAATCCGGGGGCTATCCGCGGTGGCACTGTCCCGGATTGCGCTTCGCTCCATCCGGGCTACGAAGTTATTGCTGAGCGCTCTCGCAGCTCACAGCCATCCCACCCGCCGAAAACGCCAATAGAGCGCGCCGCAGGCCGCAAGCATCACGCCGAGCAGCATGTAATAGCCGTACTCCCAGTCCAGCTCCGGCATGTGCTTGAAGTTCATGCCGTAGATGCCGGCAAGCGCGGTCGGGATGGCGATGATCGCCAGCCACGAGGCGAGCTTCTTGGACACCGCCGTCTCCTGCGCCTGTCCGACCAGCAGGCTTGCCTCGAAGGCGAAGGCCAGCACCTCGCGCATGGAATCGATGCGCTCCTGGATGTTCCTGACGTGGTCGGTGACGTCGCGGAACAGCGGCTGCATCGTCGCGCGCACCATCGACAGCTCGTCGTGCTCGAGCCGGCGGCAGACCTCCACCAGCGGTCCGATCGCGTTGCGGAGCCGTAACAGGTCACGGCGCAGCATGTAGAGCCGCTCGATCTGCGCCCTGGTGATCGCGTGGGCGAGCACGTCGTCCTCGATGCCCTCGACCTCTTCGTGAATGCTCTCCAGCACGGGCGAGTAGTTGTCGACGATGAAATCGAGGATCGCGTAGAGGATGTAGTCCTCGCCGCGGGCAAGCGCCCGCGGGCAGCTTTCGCAGCGTTCGCGCACTGGGGTGTAGGACGTCGAGGCGCCGTGGCGCACCGAGACCAGATAGCCGTCGCCGACGAAGATGTGGGTCTCGCCGAAGGCGATGCGGCCATCGATCAGCTGCGCCGTGCGCGCCACGATGAACAGGGCCTCGCCATATTGCTCGATCTTGGGCCGCTGATGGGCGTGGTTGGCGTCCTCGATGGCGAGCTCGTGCAGGTCGAACTGCTTCTGCACCGCGCCGAGCAGCGCCATGTCGGGCTCGTGCAGGCCGATCCAGACCACGTGGCCGGGCTTGGCCCGCCAGCTCGACGCTTCGCTGATGGCGATGTTGGCGACGCGCCTTCCGTCGACATAGGCGCCGGCAGCGATGACGCCCTCGGTGGATACCGGCTCGGAGGGGGATGCGGGCCGCGACGGGACGTTCATGGCTTCAATCCCGGGCAAGATCGTCGGGCAAAAGTGCCGTGGCTATGGCCTGTGTACAAGGCCGCCCGGCAAGGCTAGCACTGGTAAAATCCCCGTCAAATGGCTATGTCTCTTCACGAATTGGCCCTTTGGCCAGCCCGATTCCCATCACCGTCGGAACCTCTGCCATGAAAGCCGCCATCCTCGTCTTTCCCGGAATCAACCGTGAGCGCGACATGGCGCGCGCATTGAGGCTGATCTCCGGAAGCGAGCCGGCGATGGTCTGGCACGCCGAGACGTCGCTGCCATCAGGCACCGACCTCGTGGTCGTGCCGGGCGGTTTCTCCTATGGCGATTACCTGCGCTGTGGCGCAATCGCCGCGCGTGCGCCGGTGATGGATGCGGTGCGCGATTACGCGGCCAAGGGCGGGCTCGTGCTCGGCGTCTGCAACGGCTTCCAGATCCTCTGCGAATCCGGCCTCCTGCCGGGCGTATTGATGCGCAATGCGCGGCTGAAATTCATCTGCCGGGACGTGCATCTGCGCGTCGAGCGCTCCGACACCCCGTTCACCCGCGGCTACAATGCAGGTCAGGTGATCCGCGTGCCCGTCGCGCATGGCGAGGGCAATTACGAGGCCGACGAAGAAACCATCAAGCGGCTCGAAGGCGAGGGGCGGGTGCTCTACCGCTACTGCTCCGCCGACGGCGTGGTCGACGAGGCCGCCAACATCAACGGCGCGGCACAGTCGATCGCCGGCATCGTCAACGACAAGGGCAACGTGCTCGGCATGATGCCGCATCCCGAAAACCACGTCGAAGACATCATGGGCTGCACCGACGGCCGCGGCCTGTTCGCCGGCCTCGCCCAGCATCTGGACAAGGCCGCGTGATCCCGTTCGTGGTGAAGCGTGCTCGCGCCGCGATCGCGGCGCTGGCGTTCGCAACATTTTCGCTTGCGACTGCCGCATTCGCGCAGGATTATCCCAAGCGTCCGATCACCATGATCGTGCCGTTCGCGGCCGGCGGCACCTCGGACGTGATCGCGCGCACCGTCGCCGAGCAGATGGGCATCGCGCTCGGCCAGACCATCGTGATCGAGAACGTTGCGGGCGCCGGTGGCTCGACCGCACTGGCGCGCGCCTCCCGCGCCGAGCCTGACGGCTACACGATCGCGATCGGCAATGCCGGCACCAATGCGGCGACCTACACGATCTATCCAAAACTGCCGTTCACGCCTGAGTCCTTCGTGCCGATCGCGATGGTGGCGAAGACGTTCGGCATCATCGCGTTGCGCAAGGACTTTCCGGCGAAGGACCTCAAGGAGTTCATCGCCTATGCCAAGGCCAATCCCGGCAAGATCAATCTCGGCCATGCCGGCGTCGGCTCGTCGAATTATCTGATCTGCAAGAGCTTCGTCACCGCCGCCGGGATCGATGCGACGCTGGTCGGCTATCGCGGCGCCGCGCCCGCGCTGACGGATGCCGTCGGCAGCCAGATCGACGGCGTCTGCGATGCGGCCGCCTCGGTCTCGCAGTCGATCAACGAGAAGCTGGTGAGGGGGCTCGTGGTCGGCTCGACCGTGCGGCTCGCCACGCTGCCGGAGCTGCCGACATCGGCTGAAGCCGGTCTTCCCGATTTCGAGGCGCAGGGTTGGAACGGCCTGTTCGCGCCGAAGGGCACGCCGCCGGCCGTCATTGCCAAGCTGAACGCGGCGGCGCGCACCGCAGTCGGGACCGACGCGGTGAAGAAGCGTTTTGCCGACCTCTCGACCGTCGCGCCCGATGACAACGAGCATACGCCAGAGCTGCTGCAGCAGCTCGTGACGCGCGACGTCGAGAAGTACCGGAAGATGCTGGCGGACGACGCCAAGCAATAGCCGCTTTCTGGCTGCGATCCCGTGAACCTGCCTTGCGTTCGAGACGACTGACTCCACGTCGCCATCTCGGCGCATGCGTCCTGGGCCGCTGATTTCCGCGAAGACTGGCAACTCCAGGTTGTTCGGTCGCGCCGGTTGCGATATCAGGAAGCGTGCGCTGTCGTTGTGCCCGTGGATGTCACATGCCCGTTGCCCTGGTCGTTCTGCTGCTCGATATCACGCTGATCTACCACGCCTCGCGAACCGGCCGGTTGCGGCCCTGGGCCTTCATCATCCTGCTGGTGCCGATGATGGGCGCGCTCGCCTATATCGCGGTCGAGCTCATTCCCGAATGGTTTTCCAGCCCCGGTGCGCGGCAGGCGCGCCAACGCGTCGCCAATCGCCTCGATCCGGAGAAGCGCTATCGTGAGCTGTCGGACCGGCTGGCGGACACCGACACCATCGCCAACCGCGCGGCGCTGGCGGAAGAGTGCGCCAATATCGGCCGGTTCAGCGAAGCGGAAGCGCATTACGATCACATCCTGAAACTGCCGATGGGCCACGATCCCGCCTATGCCTTCGGCAAGGCGCGGGCCGAGTTTGCCGCCAAGCGCCCGGCCGATGCGCTGGCGACGCTGGACGATCTCCAGAAGCAATGGCCAGACTTCGATTCCGCGGAGGCGCATCTGCTCTACGCCCGCGCGCTCGCCGAGGTCGGCCGGCTCGACGAGGCCCTGGAGGAATATCACGCGCTCGCCGGCTATTTCCCCGGCGCCGAGGCGCGGGTGCGCTACGGCATGCTGCTGCAAATGGTCGGCCGTACCGCCGAGGCGCGCATGGTCTTCAACGAGCTGCTGATCCAGATGCGCCGCGCGCCGAAATATCTGCGCGATGCACAGGCCGAATGGCTCAACATCGCCGAGAAGCAATTGTCGGCGTCGCGCTGATTGCCGCTTCAACGCCAAACGCCAGAGAAGGCGATCAGGTCAACCAGGTAATGCACGAGCACGACCGGCCAAAGCGCGCCTGAGCGCCGGTACATCACCATGAAAAGGATGCCGATTGTTGCGGAGAGCAGGATGTTTCCGATCCCCGTCCACCAATGATGGGCGCCGAATATCAGAGACGTGACCAGAATGGCAAAGACACCGTCGCCCACGTAAGGCAGCAATGCGTTCCGAAGCAATCGCCTGAAAATGATCTCTTCGCTGGCCGCGACCAGTGCCAGGCCAAAAACGAGATCGAAGACGTCGAGCCAGCCGGTCGGGTGCGGATACTTGCCAATGACAGTCGCCGGAAATGTCGCATCGATGAGACGTTGCGGCCACTGACCCAAGCGGTCCAGCAGCACAATTCCTGCGATCCAGACGCCGATTTCAAGAAAGGAAATCCGACGTTTCTCCGTGCGATAGGCAATAGCTCGTGCTGCCGGAATCGCCGCAAGAATGGCCAGGGCAGCTATCCGGCCGGCATAGTCCCAGACGAGCCAACCCGCTGCAGTGTTCTGATGCAGTCGCATGAGTTGGGATGCAACGAGCGGAACAAGCGCGAGGGCGAACCACCGGATGCCGGGCACGCGATCGGCTTTTGAATCGCCAATGGCGTGCGGTGAACGACTTTCCATGCTGGGCCCTGAGGGAGGGATGTGTCACGACAGGCTTGCGCGCGACTACCTCACATTGGTCCAACGTGTGTCAACCGGCCCTCAGACCCTACGCAGCCGTCCCAACCAGCGCTTGTAAGCCTCGTCCGGAATCGTCATCGCGGCGACGCCCGCCATCACCAGCAGCAGGCCCAGTGCCAGGCTCGATGGCACGCTCTCGCCGAGCAGCAGCACGGACAGGCCAACGCCGATCGGGATGCGCAGATAGCCCTGCGCGTTCGTTGTCAGCGTGCCGAGCCGGCCGAGGCAGACGTAGAACAGCATCAGGCCCAAGGCGCTGGAGACGATGCCCATGACGATGGTGGCGACGATGGCCTGAAACGTCGGATGCAGTGTCCAGGGCTGGTCGATGACCAGCGTGGGCGGCAGCAGCACGAGGCCGCCGAACAGGAGCGAGCCCGCCGCCACCACCATCGGATCGTAGTCGGACAGCCTGAGGCCGAAGATGGTCGCGCAGGCAAAGGAGATGGTGGCGAGCAGGATCGCGATCTCCGCCACGATCTCACTCCCGAAGCCGCGCAGCGCATCGAGCCCCACGATGGCGACGGTGCCGGCGAGTCCCAAAATCGCGCCGGCGAGCTTCAGCAGCGTCGCCGGCTCGTGGCGCGTGATCAGCGAGGTGATCAAAAAGGCGAAGATCGGCGTGGTTGAGGCCAGCACCACCGTGTTCGAGGCCGGCACATATTGCTGCGACCAGGTGATGATCAGGAACGGGAAGGTCGAGTTGATCAACTGCTGGGTCGCAAACAGCTTCCAGGCCTTCGCGTCGGTGGGAATTTTGCTGCCGCGCATCCACAGGATCGCGAACAGGAAGGCGGCCGCGATCAGCGAGCGCGCCGAGATGAAGGTGATCGGCGGGATGGTGTCCAGCGCGAGTTTTGCCAGCGGATAGGTCGAACTCCAGCAGCAGGCGAGGGCAAACAGCAGCGCGTAATCGCGCCAGTTGCGGGCGCCGGTTGCGGCCATGGACGGCAGCGGCGACGATACGGCGGCCGCTGCGCGACCCCTCGGCGATGTGCTCTGCGGCACCTTGTTTCTGCTCCCCGGCGCGAACGCGCTCGGCCCAAGTCTGGGCGAGGGGGCGGCAAAAGGGAAGGCGCCGAGCTATGCGTTTGGCTGAGGGATCGACTTCCACTTCGCCCGCTTGATCGTCCCGGAGAAGGTGAACAGAAGGCGCTCGCCAGATCTCATCTGCCCGCGCAGGAAGATCAGCGACTTGCCGGCGCGGGTGACCTCGCCGGTGCACTCGATCAGCTCGCCCTCATGTCCCGCATCGAGGAATTCGCAGGCGAAATTGACGGTCACACCCTTGCCCTGCAGCGCGTGGCGGCCGAGCGCGAACAGGCTGTAGTCGGCGAAGGCCATGAAGCAGCCGCCATGGACGTTCCCGGAGCCGTTCAGGTGCTTCTTTTCGACCCGGAAGGCGCAGCGGACGCTGCCGTCCGCCTCCAGGCGGTGCCAGAAGGGCCCGATATGGTTCTCAAAACTGTCGCGGATCCAGGTCTGCCAGCCCGCAAATTCGCCCTCGGTCGCGACATGCAGCTCGGGGCGGGGGGAAGCGGCCATTTTGGTCAATTCGTGCAAGGAAATGGGCCTTCAATTACGGGTGCTTTGCCCTTAAATCCGATCCGTCAGCGCCGTGCAATTCCCGTTCCCGCGGGGCCCCCGGCGCAAAACGTGGGACAGCGGGAAAATGCGCCATAAAGGGCTTTTCCAAGGCCCCCGATGTTCCTAAGAACGGCCAAACCGCCGCCGAAAGCCCCGAATCCATGAAGAACGAACCCAAGATCACCCCCGAACTGGTTGCCGCCCACGGGCTCAAGCCCGACGAGTACGAGCGCATCCTGAAGCTGATCGGGCGGGAGCCGACCTTCACCGAGCTCGGCATCTTCTCGGCGATGTGGAACGAGCATTGCTCGTACAAGTCCTCGCGCATCCATCTGCGCGGTCTGCCGACCAAGGCCCCCTGGGTGATCCAGGGCCCCGGCGAGAATGCCGGCGTGATCGACATCGGCGACGGCCAGGCCGTGGTCTTCAAGATGGAGAGCCACAACCACCCGAGCTACATCGAACCCTACCAGGGCGCGACCACCGGCGTCGGCGGCATCTTGCGCGACGTCTTCACCATGGGCGCGCGGCCGATCGCCTGCCTCAATGCGCTGAGCTTCGGTGCGCCCGAGCATGCCAAGACCCGGCATCTCGTCTCCGGCGTGGTCGCCGGCGTCGGCGGCTACGGCAATTCTTTCGGCGTGCCGACGGTCGGTGGCCAGGTGCGCTTCCACACCCGCTATGACGGCAACATCCTCGTCAACGCGATGGCCGTCGGCCTCGCCGATGCCGACAAGATCTTCTATGCGGCCGCCTCCGGCGTGAACATGCCGATCGTCTATCTCGGCTCGAAGACCGGCCGCGACGGCATTCACGGCGCCTCGATGGCCTCGGCCGAGTTCGACGACAAGTCCGAGGAGAAGCGCCCGACCGTGCAGGTCGGCGATCCCTTCGCCGAGAAGCTGCTGCTGGAGGCCTGCCTCGAGATCATGGAGAAGGGCTGCGTCATCGCGATCCAGGACATGGGCGCGGCGGGCCTGACCTGCTCGGCGGTCGAGATGGGCGCCAAGGGCGATCTCGGCGTCGATCTCGATCTCGATGCGGTGCCGACCCGCGAGACCGGCATGAGCGCCTACGAGATGATGCTCTCGGAAAGCCAGGAGCGCATGCTCATGGTGCTCAAGCCCGAGAAGGAAAAGGAAGCCGAGGAGATCTTCACGAAGTGGGGGCTCGATTTTGCGATTGTCGGCTACACCACGCCGAGCAAGCGCTTCGTCGTCAAGCATGGCGGTGACGTCATGGCCGACCTGCCGATCAAGGAGCTCGGCGACGAGGCGCCGGTCTATGACCGCCCGCATGTCCCGTCCGCCGCGTTGCCGGTCGTGCACGCCCGCGACGTGGTCGCGCCGATGGGCTTAGGTAGCGCGCTGGTGAAGCTGATCGGCACGCCCGACATGTGCAGCAAGCGCTGGGTGTGGGAGCAGTACGACCACGTCATCCTCGGCAACACCATGCAGCGTCCCGGCGGCGATGCCGCCGTGGTGCGCGTCCAGGACGGGCCGAAGGGCCTGGCGCTGACCGTCGACGTCACGCCGCGCTATTGCGAGGCCGATCCGTTTGAGGGCGGCAAGCAGGCCGTCGCCGAAGCCTGGCGCAACATCACCGCGGTCGGCGGCAAGCCGCTCGCGATCACCGACAATCTCAATTTCGGCAACCCCGAGCGTCCCGAGATCATGGGCCAGTTCGTCGGCTGCCTGAAGGGCATCTCGGAAGCCTGCCGCACGCTCGACTTCCCGGTCGTCTCAGGCAACGTCTCGCTCTACAACGAGACCAACGGCCGCGCGATCCTGCCGACGCCCTCGATCGGCGGCGTCGGCCTGCTCGACGACTTCACCAAGTCGGCGTCGCTGGCCTTCAAGGCCGAGGGCGAGGCGATCCTCTTGATCGGCGAGACCCATGGCTGGCTCGGCCAGTCCGTGTATTTGCGCGACATCTGCGGCCGCGAGGAGGGCGCACCGCCGCCGGTCGATCTCGCCGCCGAGAAGCGTAACGGCGACTGCGTGCGCGGCATGATCCATGCCGGCACCGCGACCGCCGTGCACGACCTCTCGGATGGCGGCCTCTTGATCGCGCTCGCCGAGATGGCAATCGCGAGCGGCATCGGCGCAAAGCTGCTGGCGGCTCCGACGTCGCTCGTCTCGCAGGCTTATTGGTTCGGCGAGGACCAGGCGCGCTATCTCGTCACCGTGCCGGAAACCGAAGCCGGCCGCGTGCTCGCCAAGATGCGCGGCTGCGAGGTGCCCTGCGTGCGGATCGGCACCACCGGTGGCGACGCGATCGCGATTGCCGGCGAGGCGCCTGTTACGATCGACAGCTTGCGCAAGTCGTTCGAGCGCTGGCTGCCGGAATATATGGGCGGCAAGGCGGCGTAAGCAGTCGCGAACTCGGTGCCGTAGCCCGGATGAGCGAAGCGACATCCGGGACCGCTGTCACTTGTGGCAAGACCCCGGATATCGCTGCGCTCATCCGGGCTACGGATTTCGCTGGATTGCTTCGCTACGCTCGCAATGACGAATGGAGAGATCTTCCGCTCAAAGCACCTTCGTCGCGCCCGGGATCTGGCGCAAGGCGCGCGTTAGCGCCCAACTGAACGCGACCGTCAGCACGAAGCCGATCGTCGCCTTGACGATCGCTGGCAGGTCATAGTCGAACAGCCAGTATTGCAGCCACAGTGCGATCGGGTAGTGCACCAGGAACATGCCGTAGGCGTCGGACTGCATCGGATCGAGCAGCTTGGCTGAACCTGATTGCTTGAACCGCTGGAAAAAGGCCAGGATCAGAAACATGATGGCCACGCTGAAGACAGTGAAGCAGATCGCATAGAGCGCTTCATACCAGTCCGGCAATGGCGACGGGTTGCCCAGTATTTCGCGCTTGATGAAGATCAGCACCCAGAGCAAGCAATACGGAACGATCGCCAGCACCATCCAGTCCCAGCTGACCTTTGCCATCCGGCCGTCTGCGGCGAGCAGCCCGCGATCCATTTGCGCAACGCCGATGCCGGCACCGAAAAAGAAGTAGGTCGCGTAGAGCATCACGCGCCCGTGCTGGACCGAGAACGGCCCGAACTCGAACCAGCTGCTTGGTCCATAAAGAATCCGCCCAGGAATGTAGAACGCTGCGGTGACGGCAAGCATGACCGCGAAGAACGCGGCGGGCCGACGGCGACCATGCAGCGAGAGGCGGTTGATCGGATCGAGCAGGTTGGGTGACAGCCGGTGCAGCAGGCAGGCAACCAGGTCGAAGGCGAACAAGACCCAAAGGAACCAGATCGGCCCGCTCGGCCACGGGCCCTTCGTGACCATATTCCACCAGTATTCCGAAAAGCCGATCTCGGGATGGTGTCGGAGCGAGATGGCGTAATAGGCGAGCGGGATGATCGTGAATGCGCAGATCACGAACGGCAGGCCAAGCCGAAGCAGGCGATCTGCCAGATAGTTCAGCGCGCCCTTGCGGGCGATGCCCGACCAAGCAAACAAGCCCGACAGGAAGAAGAACATCGCCATGAAGAAGCTGTCGGTGGCGAGCACGATCATGTCGAAGCCGAAGAAGAATTTCGGATCGGTATGACCGAAGTAGGTATAGGGGATCACGGCGTGGTGCAGCAGCACCACCAGGGTCAGGAAGGTGCGGGCCCGATCCAGCGACAGGTTGCGCGCCTTGGCCTTTGGTGCAGCTTGCGCCTCCGGGCCGATCGTCGCTGTATGTGACATCGTCGTCATGGTTCGCCCCGATTGCGCTCCTGTCCCGCGACGGACTGTGCCGCCCGGAACCGGATTCAGCAAGGGGTGTGTGAGCCCCACAACCGTCCTGGGACGATAGGAACCAGTTCCGCGTAGCAAGGTTGGCGTTCGCGCAAAGGGGCTTGAGGGCCGCAGTGGCGGCACAATTTCGGAGCTGGTGATGACGATCCTGAAATGGGCGCTGATCTTCTTACTGGTCTCGATCGTGGCCGGCGTGTTCGGCTTCACCGGCATCTCGGCCGCCTCGGCCGATGTCGCCCGCTTCCTGTTCTACGTCTTCGTCGTGATCTTCCTGGCGCTGCTGATATTGGGGCTGACGATCTTCCGGGCGTAGCGGCGAAGCCGCTCGACCGGCTCGCAAGGCGCAGGTCCTCAATTGCGAGCGTACGCCCTTACGCGGGTCAGCAACTCCGCGAGAAACTCGTCGGGACGGTTGAACGGGAGAAAATGATCGCCGCCGCGAATCCAGACAAATTCCTTATGCGGTGCAGTGATCTGACTGAAATATTGCTCGGCAGGTCCGCCCGGCGTCACGCCATCCGAATCGCCGTCGATGAAGAACATGGGGATTGAAAATTCGAGTCCTAGTGAGGCCACCTCGTGCTGAACCATCGGACCATCCCGTCCGGTCAGATATTTGGTGGAGAAGGCGACGCCCTTGCGCCAGTTGTACCAATCGAGCAGCGAGAAATCCGGCATGAAGCGGGGCGGGATCGCGCCAGCCAGCTGGATGCGATCGACGGGAAGCGCCAGCACGCGGCTCCACTTTTCGGCGATCAGGCGATTTTCCTCGCTCATGGTCGGCCGTGCAGCGATCGGCGCCAACTCCGCCAGCGCCTCGTTGTTGCTGGTCGACGCCGCCAGTGTTTGCAGGCGGCCAATCTTGAGCTCGAATGCCTTCTCGAAGGTCGTCCTGCCGACGACCTGACCTGTGCCGACATAGGCCCAGAACAGGTCGGGACGTTGCTTCGCCATGTGAATTGCCAGGAATGAGCCCCAGGAGTGTCCGACCAGGACAATCCTGTGCTTGTGCAAGTGCGCGCGCAGATATTCGGCCAGCTCGATGCCGTCCTGCGTCATTCGTTCCAATGTCATCGTTGGAGCGAGCGTCTCTCCAGCGGCACCATAAGTGCGGCCGGTACCGCGCTGGTCCCACTGCACAATAGTGAAATGCTTTTCCCAGGAGCGCCAGCCCGAGGAGATGGGCAAGGTAGTGCCTCCGGGCCCGCCGTGGACGAACAGCAGGACCGGGTTATCCCGATCCTCGCCGCGGATTTGAATCCATTGCTTGATGCCGCCGATGTCGACGAACTCTCCCTCCTGCACCCCCTTGGGGGAGCGGATCGCGAGAGTTTCGGCAGCAAGATGCTGGCGATAGGCGCGAAAACCCAGCCCGGCTGTGGCCACCACAGTGACGACGCCGGCCAGTCCCAGCAACGAGAGTCCAATCAGTCTTCCGGCCTTGCGCGGCATTGACAGCAGCGTCGACTGAGACGGGGGGATGATCGCCCGGAGTCGGAGTGCCGTGAACCTACCCCACTTCCTCGATCTTCACCTTGTCCGGATAGAAGGCGAGATGGCCGGAAATCTCCGTCATGGCGGGGAAGGGCGTCTCGTAGGTCCAGATCGCGTTGTCGAGCGTCTTGCCGTCGGCCTTGACGCTGTAGTAGCTCGCGTCGCCCTTGTAGGGGCAATGGGTGACGCGGTCGGTGCGCTCCAAGAGCGCCATGTTGGCGTCATCGCGGGGTACATATTGCACCGCCGGATATTTGGCCTCCTTCAAGGTCAGCGCCTTGCTGGTCTCGGCGATGACGATGTCGCCCGCCGTGACGCGGACGCGCCGGGGATTTGGGGTGATGGTGATGGGGTGGTCCGGCCCTGGAAGCTTCATGATTTCACGCCTTTTCGATCAATCTGCCGCGCGCGGCACTTTGTCGTGCCTTTGTCCCGATGCGATCAGGGATATAGTGCCGGAAGGCGTGACGTAGAAGACCGTTCACGCTAAGTTTGTCCCGCCGGCCCCGGGGACCCCGGCGAGCGATTCGAAGACGAGGCTGCCCTGCAGCCGAGATAAGGAGCTAGACCCGAATGCCCATGGACGCCCACGATATCGAGGCGATGATCAAGGCAGCGATCCCCGATGCCGAGGTGACCATCCGTGATCTCGCCGGTGACGGCGATCACTATGCCGCGACCGTGATCTCAGAATCCTTCCGCGGCAAGTCCCGCGTCCAGCAGCACCAGATCGTCTATCAGTCCCTGCGCGGCCAGATGGGCGGCGTCCTGCATGCGCTGGCGCTGCAAACCGGGGTACCTGGGGTACCCGGCACCTGACCTGACGAGCGCCTGATCCGAACGCGCTGGGGAACGACGATGGCTGCCGAGAATTCGCGCGGCGCGATGTTTCGCGTCATCCTGCCCAACCAGCCCAGCCGCGTCACCAACGCCGAGCTGTTCTTCGACCTCGTCTTCGTCTTCGCCGTCACGCAAATCTCGCACACGCTGCTGCACCATTTCACGCCGCTCGGCGCGGTGCATGTCGCGGTGCTGTTTCTCGCGGTGTGGTGGGTGTGGGTCTACACCGCCTGGGTCACCAACTGGCTCAATCCGGATCTGACGCCGGTCCGCATCCTGATCTTCCTGATGATGCTCGGCGGCCTCGTGCTGTCGACGACCATCCCGACCGCCTTCGAGGGGCGGGGCCTGTGGTTCGCCATCGCCTACGCGGCCATGCAGGTCGGACGCACCGCGTTCTGGCTGTTTGCGACCCCGCGCCATCGCACGGCGGTGCGGCACAACGCGATCCGCATCCTGACGTGGCTCTCGATCTCTGCGGTGCTGTGGATCGCGGGCGGTTTCTCCGAGGGAGAGACCCGGTTGTGGCTGTGGATCGCGGCGGTCACCTGGGAGTATGTCTCGCCCGCGGCGCGCTTCTGGGTCCCGAAGCTGGGCTTCTCGTCGGTCGAGGCCTGGGCGGTCGAAGGCAACCACATGGCCGAGCGCTGTGCCGGCTTCATCATCATCGCGCTGGGCGAAGCCGTCGTGGTCAACGGCGCGACTTTTGCCGAACTGGAATGGACGTCGGCCAACATCCTCGCTTTCGTCTCGGCGCTGGTCGGCAGCATCGCGATGTGGTGGGTCTATTTCCACAAGGGCGCCGAGGCCGGCTCCGAGCGGATCTCGAAATCCACCGAATCCGGCCGGCTGGCGCGGCTCGCCTACACCTATCTGCACATGCCGATCGTCGCCGGCATCATCCTGACCGCGGTCTCGGACGAGCTGGTGCTGAAGCACCCGACCGGCCACTCCGACATCCGCACCATCGTGAGCACGATCGGCGGTCCCCTGGTGTTCCTGATCGGCACCATCCTGTTCAAGCATTCGATCCGCGGCTTCCTCCAGCTCTCGCACGGCATCGGCATCATCCTGCTGCTGGTGCTGTGGTGGTTTGCAGCCGATCTGTCGCCGCTCTGGCTCTCGGTCGCGACCAGTGTGATCTTGATCGTGGTGGCGGTGTGGGAGTCGGTGTCGCTGGGATCGAAGGTGGAGGAGGCGGAGGAGCGTTGAAGCGCGGAGCGGCCTGAGCAAGCGCCTCGTCCTTCGAGACGACCGCGGAGCCTGTCATCGGGCCGCGCTTCGCGCGGACCCGGTGGCGGTCTCCTCAGCGACTGTGTTCTTCGTCAAGCGGTTTGCCATGGTTTTCGGTCCCTGAGCATGGCGTTGAGGGTGGTCAGGAGCTTGCGGGCAACGGCGATGAGGGCGACCATTTTCGGCTTACCGGCGCTGACCAGGCGGCGATAGAAGACCTTGAGCTGCGGATGGCACCGGATCGCCGAAAGAGCGGCCATGTAGAGGGCCGCCCGCAGGGCGGATCGGCCTCCGCCGATCTTGCTCCTGCCCTTCCATCGGCCGGACTGGCGGACGAACGGGGCAAGTCCGGCGAGGCTTGCGATCTGGCGCCGATTGAGCGCGCCAAGCTCGGGGACTTCGGCAAGGAGGGTGCGCGCGAGTGTGTTGCCAACACCGGGAAAGCTGATCAGCAAATCCTCCTTGTCCCGCCAGACCGGCGAACCGCGCACCAGTGTGTCGATGTCGTTGTCGATATCCGGCAGTTCCTTCTCGAGCAGCTTGATGTGGCGAGCAAGGCCCTTGCGGATGCGGACGTTCTCAACCCGTTGCTCGCGCTGGCGTTCGGCGACGATCATCTCAATGATCTGCCGTCGGCGAGCGACCAACTCGGCCAGCAGCCGCGCCTGCTGATCCGGGACGGGGCGCAAGGCCGGCTTCACCGCCTCGACGAACCTTGCGATCACTGCCGCATCGATCGGATCCGATTTGGCGCGCTGACCGATGGCCTGTGCGAAATGCCGGATCTGGGCCGGATTGATCACCACCAGCGGCAGCTGGGCGCCGGCCAGTGCCGCGGCGACGACGGTCTCGAAGCCTCCCGTCGCCTCCACCCCAACCAGCGTCGGCGAACAGCTCAGAAGGCGCGCAACAAGTTCTTCCAGGCCCTTGCCATCGCGCGCTACGGCAAACACTTCTCCGATCGGACGGACATGCACGTCCAGCCGGTCCTTCGACACATCAATGCCAACATAGATCGCGTCCATCTGCACCCATCCTTGCGCAACCGGGCTCGCCAGGCGGCCCCCGCGACTGTTCGGGTTCAATGGAACAACGGACGGGGCGCCGCGCTGAGGAACGGGCTTCAAGGCCCTTGGATGAAGCGGTCTCCCGTCCGTTACCGCATCGGACACTCTATCCGATCCAGTGAGTCGTGACTTACAAGGAAGAGGCTGACCGGTCACGCTGCCCGTGGAAACTTTGCCGCACGCTCCGCCCTCATCCTGAGGAGCCCGCTTAAAGCGGGCGTCTCGAAGGATGCGCCGCGGGGAAAGCGCTCTCAAATACCGGGAAGCGGTGAGGATTACTCCACGACCTCCAGCGCATGCACGGAGAACATCTTGGCCGCGTCCGTCCAGCTTTCGCGCACCCGCCAGCCAGCGCCTTGCGCCAGTGCGGCAAAGCGCTCAATGCTGTATTTGTAGCTATTCTCGGTATGAATGCTCTCGCCCGGCTTGAACGAGAAGCTGGTGCCGAGCAGGCGCACGGTCTGGCTCTTCCTGCTGATCAGGTGCATCTCGATGCGGTGCCGCTCGCGATTGTAGATCGCGCGATGGGTGAAGGCGGACAGGTCGAAATTGCCGCCGAGCTCGCGGTTGATGCGCACCAGCACATTGAGGTTGAAGCGCGCGGTGACGCCGGCGGCATCGTTATAGGCGTCATGGAGCACGCGCTCGTCCTTCTCGAGGTCGGCGCCGATGATCATCTGCGCACCCTTGCCCAGGATCTGGCGCGCGCTCTTCAGGAAGGACCGCGCTTCATGCGGCTCGAAATTGCCGATGGTCGAGCCGGGAAAGAAGCCGACCTTGGGCATGGATGCGACCGCCTTCGGCAGCTCGAACGGCGTGGTGAAATCGGCGGCGACCGGATAGATGCCGAGCGCGGGGAAGTCCCGCTTGAGCCCGTTCGCCTGCGCCGCCAGGAAGTCGCCGGAGATGTCGACGGGCACATAGGCCGCGAATTTGCAGTGGCCCAGCAGCAGGCGGACTTTCGTGGTCGCGCCCGCCCCGAACTCGACCAGCGCCGCATGCCCGGGAATGATCTTCGCGATCTCGCTGCCGCGCTCCTTCAGGATCGATAGCTCGGTGCGCGTCGGGTAATATTCCGGCAGGCGCGTGATCGCCTCGAACAATTCCGACCCGGTCGCATCGTAGAAATATTTCGGCGACAGTTTTTTCGGCTGCTGCGACAAATCCTCGATAGCCTCGCGGGCGAAGGCGGTGGTCTGCTCGTCGGGAAGATGGGCTTCGGCCAAAGCGCTGGCGTGCACATTCATGATACTCTCCTGAACGCGCTGTCCGGCGCGCATCTGTCGTCGGATTAAGGACTAGACGTAATCGGCGAGCCGCAGTCCCGTGAACTGCCAGCGATGGTGCGGATAGAAGAAGTTGCGATAAGTAATACGGCTGTGGTCCTCCGGAGTTGCAAGCGAGGAGCCGCGCAGAACCAATTGGTTGATCATGAACTTGCCATTGTACTCGCCGAGCGCGCCTTCGACGGCGCGATAGCCGGGATAGGGCGAGTAGGAGCTGCGGGTCCATTGCCAGACGATGCCGAAGGCGTCGTTGAGCTGTCCGGCACGCGCCGCGACCTCCCATTCCATCTCGGTCGGGAGATGTTTGCCGGCCCAGCGCGCGAACGCATCCGCCTCGTAATAGCTGACATGGCAGACCGGCGCGTCGGGATCGACCGGCGTGAGGCCGGCGAGCGTCATCACCTGCCATGCGCCGTCGACCTCGCGCCAATAGCCCGGGGCCTGCCAGTCTTCCTTGCTGGCCGCGGCAAAGCCGTCCATCAGCCACAGCGTTGCCGTCCGGTAGCCGCCGTCGCGCATGAAGGCCAGCCATTCGGCATTGGTGACGAGATTACGCGCGACCTTGACAGGGCCGACGAGGGCGCGATGGGCGGGCTTCTCGTTGTCGAAATGGAAGCCGTCATCGACATGGCCGACGGTGTGGATGCCTTCGTTGAGCGTCATCCAGTCGTCGCCGGTGCGCGTTGCGGACGGAAAGCGCCAGTCCGGGTCGTAGGTCGGATAGACCGGATTCTGCGCGAACGCATGCAGGATGTCGGTGAACATCAATTCCTGATGCTGCTGCTCATGGTTGAGCCCGACCTCGACCAGCGGCGCCAGGGCCAGGAGCTGGTCGTCGTTCGCTTCGCGGAAGAATTTGACGACGGCCGCATCGACATATCTGCGGTAGGCGCCGACCTCGTCCGCGCTCGGACGGGTGATGTCGCCGCGATGGTTGCGGGCATGACGCGGGCCGGCGCTGACGTAATAGGAATTGAACAGGAATGCGAAATCGGGGTGAAAGGGCCGGTATCCGGGGGCGTGCTCGCCGAGCAGGAATTGCTCCCAGAACCAGGTGGTATGGGCCCTGTGCCATTTCGCAGGGCTCGCATCGGGCATGGACTGGATCTGCTGGTCCTCGGGCGACAGCGGCGCGGCCCGGCGCTCGGTCTCGTTGCGAACCGTGAGAAAGTCCTCTTCCAGCCGCCGGGCAAGGCTGCCCTCCTCGGAGGATGGTGACGAAAGCGCGGGGGCGGCCGTGGCGGAGGCTGGTTTCGTCACGTTTTTCTCCAGACAGGACAAGAGAACGTTGTTGGCGTTGCCCGGTTCCAAAACCAAGGTTCGTCCTAGATAGGGGCTCCGTTACGGTATGAAAGTCCTCCCCGGTGATGATATTTGTGCCATCATGCAATGGGCCGGCGCTGCCGGGGCCGGCCGCCCAAGACCGGGGGAAGGCCGGGACACGGGCGGGGACGGGGACCGTTCGCCGCCATTTTACTTTGGATGCACAACGGTTTGGGCTACATATATAGGCAGGTATCGGGTTAAATCGGCTGAGCCGGCCCGAAGCAATTGGTGAGGGCTCTGCCCCAGAAGGACACGGATATGAGCATCGCGGAATTCATCGACAATGAAGTGAAGTCGAACGACGTGGTTCTGTTCATGAAGGGTACGCCGCAATTTCCGCAGTGCGGTTTCTCCGGCCAGGTCGTCCAGATCCTCGACCATATCGGTGTCGGCTATAAGGGCCTCAACGTCCTCGAATCCGCCGAGCTGCGCAACGGCATCAAGGAATACTCGAACTGGCCGACCATCCCGCAGCTCTATGTGAAGGGCGAATTCATCGGCGGCTGCGACATCGTCCGCGAGATGTTCCAGGCCGGCGAGTTGCAGCAGCTCTTCTCCGAGAAGGGCGTCGTCGTCGCGGCCTAAGGGCGTGACCGTGCTGTCGCGCCGGATTGGCGGCGTGGAGCTCGACGTCGTCGTTGCCGACATCACGACACTGAGCGTTGACGCCATCGCCAACGCGGCCAACACGTCGCTCCTTGGCGGGGGCGGCGTGGATGGTGCGATCCATCGGGCCGCCGGGCCCGATCTTGTCGCTGAATGCCGCATGCTTCACGGCTGCAAAACGGGCGACGCCAAGATCACCAAGGGCTATCGGCTCAAGGCCGCCTACGTGATCCACACGGTCGGACCGGTCTGGAATGGCGGCACGCTGGGCGAGGACGGCCTGCTCGCCTCCTGCTATCGTCGCTCGATGGAGCTGTGCGGCAAGCACAAGCTGACCTCGGTGGCGTTCCCCGCGATTTCGACCGGCATTTTCCGCTTTCCTGCCGACCGGGCCGCCGATATTGCCGTGCGTACGACCATCGAAGGGCTCGCCGCCGCGCCATCCGTCACCCGCGTGGTGTTCTGCTGCTTCGCCGAGCCGAGCGCCAAACTCCATGCCGAGGCGCTGGCGCAACACAGCAGCCCTTGTGCCCGATGACGCGGTCAGTACACTCCGCCGGACCATGTTCCGGGGAGGGGATATGAATTTTCATGTTGGACTGCGCCCATTTGTCTATGGCGCATTGTTGTCACTCGGGGTGCTATCGCTGGCGCGCGCGGAGGGCACCTACGAGATTCCGGCCGGCGCGCATTTCAACCAGGACAAGCTCGCCAAAGTCAGTGAGTTCTTCAAGAACGAGGTTGCGACCGGCAAGATCGCCGGTGCGACCGTGCTGATCCAGCAGCACGGCAAGCCGGTCTACCACGAAGCCTTCGGCGTGCAGGACGTGGTCAGCAAGGCGCCGATCACGGACAAGACCATCTTCCGCCTGTTTTCGATGACCAAGGCGATCACCTCCGTCGTCGCGGTGCGACTGATCGAGGACGGCAAGATCAAGCTGGATGATCCCGTCTCGAAATACATTCCGTCCTTCGCCAATGTGAAGGTCGGCGTCGAGAAGAAGGCCGAGGACGGCACCAAGTCGCTCGAGCTGGTGCCGCCGAACCGGCCGATGACAGTGCACGATTTGATGACGCACACCTCGGGTGTCACCTATGGCTTCTACGGCGACAGCCTGGTGCGCAAGGCCTACCGCGACGCCAATATCTATGCCGGCGACTATGACCTCGCCGAGTTCGCTGAGCGCATCGCCAAACTCCCGCTGCACAATCAGCCGGGCGCGCTGTGGCAATACGGCCATTCCACCGACATTTTGGCGCGCGTGATGGAGATCGCCGCCGGCAAGCCGCTGATCGACATCATGCAGGAGAAGCTGCTCACCCCGCTCGGCATGGTCGACACCGGCTTCTTCGTCACCGACCCCGAAAAGCAGAAGCTGCTGGCGCAGCCGGTGCCGAATGACGCCGATTTCCGCGTCGGCCGCATCAACGATCCGACGGTCGTCAAGAGGATCATGTTCGCCAGCGGCGGCATGGTCACGACCATGGCGGACTACAAGCGCTTTGCGCAGATGCTGCTCAATGGCGGCAGTCTCGACGGCAAGACCATCCTCAAGCCCGAGACGTTCAAGCTGATGGTGACGGATCAGATCGGTCCGAAATCGGGCGTTGATCGCGACTATTTCTATTTCCCCGGCGACGGCTTCGGCTTCGGCCTCGGGCTTGCGGTCCGCACCGATCCCGGCAACGCAAAACCGCCGCCGCCCGGCGATCTCGGTGAATTGAAGTGGGACGGCGCCTCCGGCTGCTATTTCGTGATCGATCCCAAGCAGGACATGTTCTTCGTGCTGCTGGAGCAGACCCCGACCGAGCGCCAGCGCGTGCAGCGGACATTGAAGCTGTTGGTTTATGAAGCCATGGAGAATTGACATGAGCGGGCGCCGTGCGCTGTTCGCGGCGCTCGTTCTGCTGTTGAGTGCGGCCGGTGCGCAAGCGGGCTCGGAGACGCGCGCCGCGCGCAGATTCTCGCCTGAAGGCCTCGCAAAGGTCTCCGACTACATCCAGAAGGAGATTGTTGCGGGAACGTTCCCGGGCGCGGTCCTGCTGCTGCAGCAGCACGGCAAGCCGGTCTATTACGAGAATTTCGGCGTTCGCGACGCTGCGACCGAGCTCTCGATGAGCGCCGACACCATCTTCCGCCTCTACTCGATGTCGAAGCCGGTCACGACGGTCATGGCGATGATGCTGGTCGAGGAGGGCAAGCTCTCGCTCGACGACCCTGTCTCGAAATACATCCCGGCCTTTGGCGAGATGAAGGTCGGCGTCGAGACGAAAGCCGAGGACGGCAAGGTCTCGCTGGCGTTCGAGCCGGTCAACCGCCCGGTCACGGTCAAGGATCTGATGCGCCACACCGCCGGGCTTCCTTACGGCTATTATGGCGGGGGCCTGGTGAACAAGCTCTATGCCGACGCCGGGCTTTTCGACAACAAGGCTTTGACCAATGCCGAACTCGTCGCGAAGATCGCCACGCTGCCGCTCGCCGAGCAGCCCGGCACGATCTGGGACTACGGCCTCTCCACTGACGTGCTCGGCCGCATCATCGAGGTGATCTCGGGGAAATCGCTGTTCCAGTTCGAGAAGGAGCGGCTGCTCGATCCGCTCGGGATGACGGACACCGCATACTATGTCGCCGATCCCGCCAAGTGGCCGCGCATCGCCGAGCCGATGCCTGGGGATCGTGCGATCAGCCCGATGACGCAGGTCCGCGATCCCCGCAAACCGCTGAAATGGGAGTCGGGCGGCGGCGGCCTCGTCGGGACGATTGGCGACTACGCGCGCTTCTCGCAGATGCTGCTGAATGGCGGCACGTTTGAGGGCCGGCGCTATCTCAAGCCGGAGACCATCGCGCTGATGGCGTCGGACCATATCGGGCCGGAAACGAAGATCGCGCGCGACCAGAACTATTATCCGGGCGGCAGCTCCGGCTTCGGCCTCGGCTTCGCCGTGCGCACCTCGGTGCCTTCAGGCACGTCATGGCCGCTGGGCGAGTATCGCTGGGACGGCGTCGGCGGCACCTTCTTCTTCATCGATCCCGAGGATGACCTGTTCGGGATCTTCATGGTGCAGACGCCCTCGCAGCGCGGCCGGATTCAGCTGGCGCTGAAGACGCTGATCTACCAGGCGATGGGGCGGTGACGAGGGCAGTCCTGTAGCCCGGATGAGCGAAGCGATATCCGGGATCTCTGCGTGTGAAGTCCCGGGTATCGCTGCGCTCACCCGGGCTACGGGACTTACGCCCCGCGCACGATCTCGCGCACGTATCCGATCGTCTCCTCGACCTGGGCCGCATTGACGTCGAGATGGGTGCAGGCGCGGATGCGGCCGTCCATCATCGCGAGCGTCACGCCGCGCTGGCGCAGTGCCGCGACCATCTTGTCGCCGGGAATGCCGGTGCCGTCGGGCTTGAAGAACACGAGATTGGTCTCGGGCTCCTGCACCTCGATGCCTGAGATCTGCGACAGCCCGCGCGCGAGCGCGCGCGCATTGGCGTGGTCGTCGGCGAGGCGCTCGACGTGATGATCGAGCGCATAGACGCACGCGGCGGCGCAGATGCCGGCCTGCCGCATCGAGCCGCCGAGCCGCTGCTTCCATTGCCAGACCGCATCGATGAAGGCCCGCGAGCCTGCGAGCACGCCGCCGATCGGCGCGCCCAGGCCCTTGGAGAAATCGATCCAGGCCGAATCCCAGCCCGCCGTCATGTCACGCGGGGAGATGCCGCTGGCGACGGTGGCATTGAGGAGACGTGCACCGTCCATGTGGGTGACGAGGCCGTGCTGCTTGGCGATGGCGACGATCTCGTCGAGGGCTGCCTTCTTCCAGATCGTGCCGCCGCCGATATTGGCGGTCTGCTCCACGCTGACGACGGTCTGCGGCGGCTGGTAGCGCGTGCGCGGATGCAGCGCTTTCCGGAACGTCTCCGGCGTGAACTGGCCGTCGGGACCCCTAAGTTGCGTCACCTGGAAGCCGCCGATCGCGGCATGCGCGCCGCCTTCGCGGGCGATGATGTGCGCGGTCTCATGGGCCAGGATCTCGTCGCCGGGACGGCAATGCACCAGCGTCGCGGTGACGTTGCACATCGTGCCCGAGGGCATGTAGACTGCAGCTTCCTTGCCGAGCAGCTCGGCGACGCGCTCGCAGAGCGCATTCACGGTCGGATCGTCGCCGACCTGCTCGTCACCGACCTCCGCCCGCGCCATCGCCTCGCGCATCCCCGCCGTCGGCTTGGTCTGCGTGTCCGAGAGCAGATTGATGCGCACCGGCGGTGCCTTGGGATCGGTCGGGGGAGGGGTGTAGAGCATGGCTGATCTCGTCATTTCATCTAGTCGAACAATTGCGGTCTGATGTCTTGTGCGCCGTGAAGAATGGCACGGATCTCGACGTGGTCGGCTTGCACCGTGTAGAAGATCAGATGGGATTGGAAGCGGAAACGTCGATAGCCGGCCGCAAGTTCATCCACTTGCTGGCCGATCAAGGGAAAGTCGGCGAGAAGTCCGAAGGAACGGATCAGACCAGCGTAATAAGCTTCAGCCTGATATTTGCCGAACCGGCTTTCGGTGAAGTCGTAGATGTCGATCAGGTCGGCTCGGGTGCGCTCCGATAACCGATACTCAGCCATGGCGGCGTTGAGCAACGCGTTGGCGCGCGGCAACGAGGATGTCGTCCGGCGTGTCCGAGGTGAAATTGTTGCAATCGGGCTGAGCGAACAGCGCCTGATATCGGCGGACCTGCTCGTCACGGGGCAGCTTGGCCCATGCCTCAAGCTCCGCCTCGGAAGGCGTTGCCGATGGGGTGATGTTGGAGAGCTGGTCGGTCGTCTGGGACATCGAGAGCATGTTACCACAACAAAAAGGCCCCGGAAACCGGGGCCTTTGAGCAATGGATCGCGGAGATATCAGCGCGAATAGAATTCGACGACCAGATGGGGCTCCATCTGCACCGGGAACGGCACGTCGGAGAGGCCGGGGATGCGCGCGTACTTCGCGGTCATCTTGCCGTGGTCGACTTCGAGATAGTCGGGGACGTCGCGCTCGGGAAGCTGGCTGGCTTCGAGCACGTGGGCGAGCTGCTTGGAGGCTTCCTTGACCTCGATCACGTCGCCGACCTTGAGCTGGTAGCTCGAGATGTTGACCTTACGGCCGTTCACCTTGATGTGGCCGTGGTTGATGAACTGGCGGGCGGCGAAGATCGTGGAGACGAACTTGGCGCGGTACACGACCGCGTCGAGACGGCGCTCCAGGAGGCCGATCAGGTTCTCGCCGGTGTCGCCCTTGAGGCGGCTCGCCTCGACATAGATGCCGTGGAACTGGCGCTCGGAAATGTTGGCGTAGTAGCCCTTGAGCTTCTGCTTGGCGCGGAGCTGCACGCCGAAGTCGGAGAGCTTGCCCTTGCGGCGCTGGCCGTGCTGGCCGGGGCCGTATTCGCGGCGGTTCACGGGGCTCTTCGGGCGGCCCCAGATGTTCTGGCCCATACGGCGATCGATCTTGTACTTCGCCTCACTGCGCTTAGTCATCGCGTCCTCTTCGGTTGCATGGTTTGAGGAAACGCGCCCTCCTGTGTGACGGGCCAGGCCCGGCACCGACAGGTCCGATCCCCAAAGCTAGAGGGAGCCGACCACGGGTCGCGAAACGCTTCGCGGGCCGAAATCGGCCCGCGAGCAGGCGGCTTTTAGGGGAGTTTGGGGTTCGCTGTCAATTCTCTAGCCGTCATTCCGGGGTGGCGCCGAACCCGGAATCTCCAGGTTCCGGGTCTGGTCCTTCGGACCATCCCGGAACGATGGGGCTTAAGTCCTGACCGCCCGGATCGCCTTTGGGCCCGAGCCCTGCAATTCGGCAGCGATTTCAGTGTTCAGGACCTGTTCCAGCCGGGTCAGGACCCGGGCGATGGGGGCCGCGTCCGTGACCCGGTGGTCCCAGCGGATCACGACATGGATGGTCTGGTCGGGCTCGACCACCCCATAGCTGACGATGAAGGGGCCCGGCGTGATAGGGTGGAGCTCGCCGCCGCCATAGGCGGCCACCGAGCTCACCGCGAAGCTGCCGAACCAGTTGCCGCGCTGGCGGCCGAAATTCAGCCCCACCGCCCAGGACAGCCGCCGGAGCGGCAGCGGCAGGCGGGTCGCCCGCATGATCTTGCGGAACATCGGGATGTCCTCGATCGGGGCCGTCTTGGCGCGGCGGATCTCGGCGTCGACCTGGGCCAGCGGCAGGGCCTCCGGGGCTGCGATTCGCTGCGGCAGCACGCATTCCTCGCCGTCCTCGACCCTGGCAATGGCCACCGTCGCCACGCTCTTCGGCAGCTCGTAGAGGGTCGGCCGGGGCCATTTGGCGTAGACGGTGCGCAGCACCGGCTCGTCCCTGGCCACCAGGGCGAAAGCCTTGACGAACATCGCCGCCCAGCCCACGGGCGCCAGTGCGCCGGCACGGGCCTCCAGCAGGGGGCGAATATCGAGCGAACGGGAGAGCGAAACGAACGGCACGTCCATCGAGGCGCGCATGAGGTCGAAAATCAGGCGGCGCGGCAGCGAAATGGTCTTGGGGGTCCCGCGCATCGCTCTTTCGGTTCCGGCGGATGAAAAAATGGGCAGCGAACGGGCTCCCGCTCGCCGCCTGCTCTAGCACGAACCAACCCGCTTGGGGCCGGTCGGTTCGCCGCATCAGGGGGCCGGCGAGGCCAGCGGCTTGGTCTTGTCGACGACGTAAACTCCAAGCACTTTCATAGCCTTATCGCCATGGGCCTTGGCGTCGTGCACGACGCCGGCCGGGATCTGGTAGGAATCACCGGCTTTCAGGGTTTTCTCCGGCTGCCCGTCGATCAGGAGACTGAGCTCGCCTTCCAGGACATAGCCCGTCTCAATTCCGGGATGCGTGTGGCGTCCGGCCGAACCGCCCGCCGGGACTTCGGCGATGGCGGTGATGGTGTTGTAGCCGTCCGGAAACTCGATCTTCTGGAGAGGGGTACGCTTGATGCCGGGCTGCTGGGCGACGGCCGTGACGGCAAGGCCGGTGAAGACGAGAGCGAGCAAAGTCTTTTTGAGCATGATTTTCCTCCCTTGAAACGGCCGACCCTAGCAGCGCCGCAGTTCCCGGCAAGGCTCGATAGCCCAAGGGCTAACGTCTAATCCCCTCGAACGCGGCCATGATGCCGCGCTGGAACAGCGACCAGTCGAAACCGAGCGCGATGGCGCGGTAGCCGCGGTCGATCAGGGCGTTGGCCTGGTCGGCGGTGCGGGCCACGCCGCCGATCGGCACGCCGCTTTTGAGGATGCCGGCTTCGGCGCGCGCGACCAGCTCCAATAGCTCCGGATCGTCCATCTGGCCGCGCTTGTTGATGGACGTCGCGAGGTCGCCGGGACCGATCACGGCGACGTCGATGCCGGGCGTCGCCATGATCTCGTCGATGCGGTTGACGGCCTCGACGTGCTCGATGGTGACCATGCAGATCATCTCGTCGTCGGCAGAGGCCATGTAATCAGGCATCGATTTGCCCCAGCGGAACGGCGCGTGGAAGGGACCCCAGAGACGGTCGCCGCGCGGCGGATAGCGCACGCTGCGCACCGCCTTCTCGGCATCGGCGCGATTGGTGATCATCGGAAAGTTGATGCCGAAGGCGCCGATGTCCATCGGCGCTTTCGCAAGCCACGGCTCGTTCGCCGCGATCCGCACCAGGGGCGTGCACGGCGTGCCCGTCGTCGCGGCAATCATCGCATGTGCTTCGGTGAGGCCGATCGGTCCGTGCTCGAGATCGACGATGATCCAGTCGAGCGAGCGCGCCATGATCTGCACCATCTGCACGCTCGGGATGGTCGCGATCGCGCCGAAGGCGGGGCGCCCCTCGCTCCACAATTGGCGGAGGCGATTGAGCGGCGTTGCGGGGATCGACATGGGATGACCTGCGCGGAGATGACGACGGCAGAGCCTAGCAGCGCGTCGTCGATGCGGAAAGTCAGGCCAGCGCGCGCCCGCCGAAGAACGGCGTCAGCGTGGCGCTGAGCCCATGCACGCGGTTCGAGGTGAAGATCATCTCGGCGCCGGACTGCGCGATGGCACAGGTCGACGCACCCAGCAGGTCCGAGACTCGGCGGGCGATCGCCGGCGCCGGGTCGATCCACTCGACCGGCCAGGGCGCGAGCTTCTTCAAGCGGTCGAGCAGCAACGGATAATGTGTGCAGGCCAGCACCACGGTATCCGTGCGCGCGCCCGCTTCCTCACCGACGAAGCAGGGCGCGAGCTCGGCGCGGATGGCGTCGTCACTGACGGAAGCGCCACTCAGCTCGGCTTCGGCCAGCGAGGCGAGCTCGGGCGAGCCGACCAGCGTCACCTCGCAGCCTTGCGCGAAATCGCGGATCAGCGCCTTGGTGTATTCGCGCTTCACCGTGCCCTTGGTGCCGAGCACCGAGACGCGGCGGGTCTTCGACAGGGCGCAGGCCGGCTTGATCGCCGGCACCGTGCCGACGAAGGGCAGGGAATAAGCGGCGCGCAGGTGCGATAGGACCAAGGTGGAGGCCGTGTTGCAGGCGATGACGACGAGGTCGGGATCATGCGTGCCGATCAGCTCACCCATCAGCGGCACGACGCGGGCGATGATCTCGTCCTCGCTGTGGTGGCCGTAGGGGAAGAAGGCGTCGTCGGCGACGTAAACGTAATGGGCGTCCGGGCGCGCGGCCACGACCTCACGGAGCACCATGAGCCCGCCAAGGCCGGAATCGAATACCAGTATCGTCAGGGAATTGGTCACGTCGTTACCTTAAGGCGCCATGGTTACCATTCGGTTTTTGGGGCGGTTTTGCGGCGGATCCGATTTGGGTCGATTTGGAACGATTCAATTTCACGATGGCCGCCAGTTCCCGCTATCAGCAGCATTGCTGCGCTGCGGGCAGGGGCATGTCCGCAAAATTCCGGGGAGCCGACATGATCAGAAACACGAATGCCGGCTGGGGCAGCATTTCCCGTCGGCTGCACTGGATCCTGGCGCTGACGATCATCGGCATGATCGGCTTCGGCTGGTGGATGAACCACATCCCGGCGCGCCCCGACCGCTTCTTCTACCGCTCGATCCACGCCGATATCGGCTATGCGATCCTGCTGCTCACCGTGCTGCGCCTGGTCTGGCGCGTCGCCAATCCGACGCCGGCTTTGCCGGCCGACAGCCAGCTCTGGCAGAAGCTTCTCGCCCGCATCAGTCATGGCGCGCTGTATCTTGCCGCCATCGTCGTGGTCCTGCTTGGCTGGGCGCATTCCGGCGCGCACACGCCGGATTATTCGGATTTCTTCGGCCTGTTTCGCGTGCCGCAATTCACCTCTCCCGACCGCGAGGCCGCGCGCGCCTATGAGGATCGCCACATCCTCTTTGCCTATGTGCTGCTGGCCCTGATCGCGGTTCACGTCGTCGCCGCCATCTGGCACCACTTCATCCGCCGCGACCGCGTGGTGGCGCGGATGGTGACGGACGAGGCGGGGTAGGCTCGGTCCCGTGTCCCGGACGCGCTGCAACGCTCCTCAGCGTTGCTGCGCAGAGCCGGGACCCATGCAGGCCACGGTGCCCGCTGTAACATGGGCCCCGGCTCTGCAGCGCATCACTTCGTGCTGCGCAGCGTCCGGGGCACGAGAGCGGAGTTTCGTGCGCGCTCTTTCCACCGGTTAATATGCAACCAGTTCAACTCGCGGGTCCAGGAGGCGCCATGCTCACGGTCCATCATCTCGGCAAGTCGCAGTCCGAGCGCATCGTCTGGCTGTGCGAAGAGCTCGAAATCCCCTACGCGCTGAAGCGCTACACCCGTGATCCCGTCACCATGCTGGCGCCGCCCGACTACAAGGCGCTGCACCCGATCGGGGCGGCGCCCGTTATCACCGATGGCGATCTCGTGCTCGCCGAATCCGGTGCCATCGTCGACTACATCATGGCGAAGTACGGCAGCGGCCGTCTCGTGCTCCGTCCCGACGATCCTGATTTCGCGCAGTTCCTGTACTGGTTTCACTTCGCCAACGGCACGCTGCAGGCCGGCATGGGCCGGCTTATGATCCTGAACCGGCTCAAGCTCGCCGAGGACAACCCGATGCTGGTCGCGACCAGGGGGCGCGTCGACCGCGCCTTCGATCTGGTCGATGCGCGGGTTCGCGATGCCGAATATCTGGCGGGCAAGACCTTCACCACTGCCGACATCATGACGGGCTTCTCGCTCACCACGATGCGCTACTTCCAGCCCTATGATCTGTCGCGCTGCCCGAACGTGGTCAAATATCTCGGCCGCGTCAGTGCACGGGCGGCCTATCGACGCGCGATGGAGAAGGGCGATCCCGGCATGGCGCTGCTGTTGAGCTGAGCGGGGATCAGGCGATCCTGTTGGTGGTCGTCGCCCGCGCCGCGTTGAGTTGCTTCTGCAGGCGATCGATGTTCTGCAGGAGGCGCTGGCTGGTCAGCACCAGGAAGTAATAGCCGAACTGCGGGTCCTGGAAGTAGATCTCGAGCAGCCGGTCATAGGTGATCGTGAGCACCTGTCCGTCCTCGATGCATTCGATCGTTCCGGTGCGGCGGTTGTCCGGCGTGAGGAAGCCGAGCTCGCCCATCAGCGCTCCCGGCAGAATCTCGACGTTGATCTCCTTGACCAGGAATTTGCCGGTGACCGTGAGCAGCATCTCCTTGGCCGGATCGCCCAGCTTGAACAGCGTGTCGCCGCGGCGATATTTGCGCTCGGTCATGAACGGCTTGAGCCATTCGATCGACATGTCGCCCTCGGCCGCATGGCGCGCCTTCTTGACCAGCTTGAGCATCTGCCGCAGGCGAAGAGCGTTGATCGGAAGCAAGAGAAGATAGAGCAGGAACGTCGAGACGTTGGCAGTGAGTGCGCCGAAAGCGGCGAAGAACGCGCAGCCGATCATGTTGGCCACCCGCAGGGGCACCATCGTCCGCATCAGGAGCGTGGCGACGAAGAAGCCGGCGCCGACCGCGGCGAACAAATTGGCGAACGTGATGTTGTGGACAAAGATCTCCAGTAGCCGGTTGAAGATCGCGTCGTAGGTGACGTTGTCGGGATCGAGGCCCATCTGGACCAGGATCTTGGCGATCCTGAGGTTGTCCGTGGCCGCATCGAGAATGCGGTCGAGGATCGAGGATATGTCTGCGCTGCCGGACGGCATGGTACTAACCCCGTGTAAGGCCTTCAGTCCTGCTTGGTATTCGTATAGCCGAAATCGAATGACGACCGCTTGAAATGAAGCGTTCAGCCGTCATGCCGCAAGAGGCAAATTTTAGCCTGATCGGGCGTTTCGGCAATTGCCCGTTGGTTGTGCGTATGACCCGTGAAGCGCCCGTGATTCGGGGGCGCGGGGTGCAGCTTTGGCGTCGTGGACGGATTCGGACGGCCCTGATAAGGGGAACGGGGCGGTCACCACCTCAGGGCTTGGCGGCGGGCTGGATCACCTGCTGTTCGACCAGGGCAAGGCGACCGGGCCGCGACCCGGCGCGCAGCAACATGGCGACGCTGCTTGCTTCCTCCAGGGTGAAATTGCCTGAAATCTGGCCGGAGCCCCCGGTGATGGGCTCGCGGATCACCGGGGCGGAGATCACCTTGTCGTCGAGCACGATGGCGAAGGGCTTTCCAATGTTCTCTTCGGTGATGTGGGCGAAACGCCGCGCGCCGCGTCCGTTGAAGCGGAACGAGGCGATCGGTTCGTTCGTGCTGCTCGCGAACCCCGGGCCCGCATAGCTGATGTCGTCGCCGTCGAGCGCACTGTCCTTGGCAACAAGATAAGGGCGCCTGTCCTTGAAGCCGAGCAGGACTTCCGTGCCCGCCGGCGGTGTGCCGGACTGCGCCTGTTCCGCCGGCATTGAGATGTCGACCATGCGGAAGCTGACCTTGACCTTCGTGGCGAAGATCGCGGTGACGCGCTCGGGCTCCATCATCCCTGGGACGAAGATGCGGATGCGGTCGGTGCCATCAGGCTGGGCGCTGGCGAGCTTGATGCCGGCATCCTTGAGGCGCTGCTCGATCATCGCGATGGAATCTTCGACGAGGTCGCGCAGCCCTGCGGCGGATGCGGCGTCAGTCGGCTTGAGCTTGACCTGCCCGTCGCCGCCGTCGGTCACGGAGAGGGCATGCGCGGGCAACCCCTCCGCGGCCGCCGCGAGCTTGCGCTTCAGCTCCTCGCGGCCCTTGGCGTCTGCGACCTTCACCTCGACGCCACCGTCGCGGATCGCAAGACCCGAGAAGGCGATCTTGCCCTCGCGCAGGGTCTTGTAGACGTCGTCGCGGAGGTCCGTGACGGCACTCTCGTGCAAGCCATCGGCGTCCACTTTGTAAACGATGCGCGAGCCGCCCAGCTGCTCCATCTTGTCGCCGATGAAGGCCGCGATCTTGGCGCGCATCTTCTCGAGCTGGCTATCCGCGGCGAGCGCTGTGCGGGGCAGGGGGATCGCCGACGCCATCGCAAACGCGACGATCAGCGGTGCAATGCGATTCCACAGGGGCGTGATCATGATCACCTTAAGTCTTGCGGCAGGACGCTGGCAGGCGAATCTGATGCCAGTTCTTGGTCCCCCGATCGGGTGCGGAGGTTCAAATTCCGTTCGATCCGGCGGTGTCGCCGCAGCCGCCCAGGCCATGGACGAGCGCCAAATCATCCCTCATTGTGGTCCCGCTCGGCTGGCCATCGGCCGGGTCTCGCCAAACCAAAATGTCAAAAGACAAAGGGGCGAGAAATCTGAGGGAGGACGAAATTCCATGGCGGGCATCCATGCGCTCGATCGGCTGATCGGCAACGACTATCCGGACTTTTTGACCGACGATGAGGTCCGGGCCTTCGAGCAGGTCCCTTACGCGGACCGCGTCGCGGCCGAGAGCACGTACGACGCCATCAAGCTCGGTGCGGCGCGCAACCCTGATGGTGCGGCGATCCAGTTCCTGCAGAATGC
This sequence comes from Bradyrhizobium huanghuaihaiense, assembly GCF_025200885.1. Lineage (NCBI taxonomy): Bacteria > Pseudomonadati > Pseudomonadota > Alphaproteobacteria > Hyphomicrobiales > Nitrobacteraceae > Bradyrhizobium > Bradyrhizobium huanghuaihaiense. Next base: position 3,531,829 of record NZ_CP104172.1, read on the forward strand.
CGATCCGTCCGACACGCCGGTCGTGGTCACCTACCGCGACTTCATTGCGCGTGTGACACAAGCCGCCAACATGTTTCACGCGCTCGGCGCGGAAAAGGGCGATGTCATCAGCTTCATGCTGCCGCTGGTGCCTGATGCCTTCGTGACGCTGTTCGGTGCGGAAGCTGCCGGCATCGCCAATCCCGTCAATCCGCTGCTGGAGCCGCACCAGATCGCGGAGATCCTGGAGGCGGCGGATACGAAGATCCTGGTGGCGCTCGGGCCGATGCCCGGCACCGACATCTGGCAGAAGGTCGAGCAGATCCGCCCGCAGCTGAAGCACCTCAAGGCGATCGTGCAGGTGTTTCGTGGCGGCGATCCGGACAAGGGCATCTTTGCGTTCAACGACCTGATCAAGCAGCAGCCGGCAGACCGGCTTATCAGCGGGCGCAAGATTTCGGGGGCCGATATCGCCGCCTATTTCCACACCGGCGGCACCACCGGCACGCCAAAACTGGTGCGGCATACCCACGCCAACCAGGTCTACCAGGCCTGGGCGCTCAGCCTGCTGCTCAAGTCGAAGCCCGGCTCTAATTTGCTGTTCGGCATGCCGTTGTTTCATGTCGGGGGATCGCTGACGCAGGTGCTGCTGATGCTGTCGAGCGGCGGCTCACTGGTCGTGCTGTCGCCGAGCGGCTGGCGCAATCCGAATTCGGTGAAGAACATCTGGGGATTGGTCGAGCGCTATAAGCCCGAGGCGTTGTCGAGCGTGCCGACGGTGCTGGCTGCGACGCTTGCCGTGCCGCCAGGCAATGCGGACATCTCCAGCCTGAAATATGCCGCCGGCGGCGGCTCGGCGATCCCCGTCGCCGTGGGCTCGGCGATCCAGGACAAGCTGAAGCTGCCGGTGGTCGAGGTCTACGGCATGACCGAGACCTCGAGCGTGCACACGCTGGCCTATCCGGGGCGGCCGATCCGGCTCGGTTCGGTCGGCCTTCCCATGCCTTATGCGCGCGTGCGGATCGTGCAGCTCGATGCCGACGGCCGGCTGATCCGCGATTGCGCACCGGACGAGATCGGCGTCGTCATCATGGCGGGACCCGGCGTCTTCGGCGGCTACCTCAACGACGAGCACAACAAGGGCGCCTTCGTCGATGAGGTCTGGGTCAATTCCGGCGATCTCGGGCGCCTCGATGCCGACGGCTATCTCTGGATCACCGGGCGCGCCAAGGACCTCGTGATCCGCGGCGGCCACAACATCGATCCGGCGCCGATCGAGGAGATCATGTTCCGCCATCCCGCCGTGGGCTTCGCCGCGGTGGTCGGCCAGCCCGACGCTTACGCGGGTGAACTCCCCGTGGGCTACGTGCAGCTGAAACCAGGCGCCAGCGTCGAGCCTGGCGAATTGGAGACGTGGGTGCGCGAGCGCACGCCGGAGCGCGCCGCCGTGCCGGTGCAGGTCATCCCGATCGATCCGATGCCGGTGACCGGCGTCGGCAAGGTGTTCAAGCCGCAGCTGCGCTGGGATGCCGCGCAGCGCGTGTTCACCAAGGCGCTGGCGCCGCTCGCCGAGCGTGGCATCGACTGCAAGGTGAAGGTCGGTGCGCATGGCAGCCACGGCTCGATCGCCACCGTGACGCTTGCAGGCGTGCCGGCGGACCAGCGCGAGATCGTCGCCGGCGAGGTGCATACGCTGCTGGCGCCGTTCGTGATGCGGCACGAGGTGGTGCAGGTCTAGGCGAGGTCGGGCGACGCGAGGCTTGCATGCCTCGCGTCATGCGAGCATCATCCCTTCAAAAAAATGGGGGGAAACCGATGCCTCAAGTCTCTCGCCGCCGCCACCTTCAGCAATTGTCGGGTGTGTTCGGAGCCGCCGCGCTGTCGGGGTGGCCGAAATCCGCGTCGGCTTCAGAGCCTGACATTCCGCCGGAGGGCATCGGCAAGGGCATCCAGCACGTCTCCTACAGCGACATCGGCGGCCGGCCCGACAGCGTGCAGGTGATGTTCAACCGGCAGCACGTCTATGTCGGGCACATGTTCAGCGACGGCGTGACGATCCTGGACGCCTCCAATCCGCGTGCGCTGAAGCCGGTCAATTTCTTCACCGCGGGGCAATACACCCGCACCCATCATTTGCAGGCGGCGGAGGACCTGCTGCTGGTTGCCAACGGCGCCAACATCGTCGCGATGCAGTCCTACGACAACATGCGCGGCTATTTCGAGAACACGCTGGTCGACAGCATCACCAAGGCCAAGAAATTCCGCTCCGGTCTGTCGATCCACGACATCTCGAAACCAGGCGAGATGCGCGAGATCGCGTTCCTCGAAATGCCCGGCTTCGGCATCAACCGGCTGTGGTGGCCCGGCGGCCGCTATGCCTATGTATCGGTGCATTTCGACGGTTTCACCGACCACATCCTGTGCGTGGTCGATCTCAAGACCATCACGAAGCCGGAGGTCGTCGCGAAATGGTGGCTGCCCGGTATGAACCGCGCGGCCGGCGAGCCGCCGACGCCCAAGGGCAAGCGCTTCGCGCTTCATCATATGATCACGGCAGGCGATCGCGGCTATGCGGCCTGGCGCGATGGCGGCTTCACCGTCCACGACATCAGCGATCCCGCCAATCCAAAGCTGCTGTCCCATATCAACTGGTCGCCGCCCTTCGCCGGCGGCACGCATACACCGTTGCCGTTGCCCAAGCGACAGCTTGCGATCGTCGCGGACGAAGCCAACGCGGAGAAATGCGCCAAGGGCCTGTTCCACACCTTCGTGCTCGACGTGCGCGCGCCCGAGAACCCGGTGCCGATCGCAACCTTGCCGACCCCGCGCGAGCGCGACTTCTGCACCAGCGGCACCTTCGGCCCGCATAATCTCCACGAGAACCGCCCGGGCTCGTTCCAGAGCGAGGAGACGATCTTCGCGACCTACAACAATGCCGGTGTGAGAGTGTTCGACGTCAAGGATGCCTTCGCGCCCAAGGAGATCGCGTACTGGGTGCCGCCGACGCCGAAGAAGCTCATCGACCCCCGGCCGAATATCGCCCTCGCAGCCAAGACTTGCGACGCCTACGTCCGGCCCGACGGGCTGATGTTCGTCTCCGACTGGAACGCCGGCATGCACGTGCTGCAATATCAGGGGTGAGCAACGCGTAGGGTGGGTTAGCTCTGCGGCTGCGCGAAGCGCAGTCCGACCCACCTCCTTTGCTTCCGCGGAGATAGACAGTGGTGGGTTACGCCTTCGGCTAACCCACCCTACGAGTCCGACCTTCCCAGCCAGCATCGTCGTTTCGATCAGGCGCTAGCCGCGGATCGCCGCATTGGCCTGCGCGGCTGCACCGGTCATGGCGTCCTTTGCCGATTTCTCGCCGTTGACCACTTCATTGACGCCGATCATGAACGCATCGAGAATCGGTCGCGATTGCGGATGGAAGAGTATAGCCTTGGCGCGGTCGACATCGGCATTTTGCAAATTGGTCAGCGCCGCCTCGGCGGCTTGCGGGCCGAATGCCTTCTTGAAGCCCTCGCTGGACCACGCCGACACGCGTGTCGTCGCCAGCCCCGCTGCCGCAGTCTGCAGCGATGTCGGCTTGCTTGTCGCCCAGAGCAGGAACAGGAAAGCCGCCCGCTTGTTTCGTGATTTTGAATTGATGCAAGCCTGCCAGTGCGACATGAAGGGCACGGGAGCGCGACCAGGGACATGCGGAAAGACCGCAAACTGGGCCTGCTTCGCGACGCGACTCCTGGCCGGATTGGAGATGTCGGTCGCGAAATTGCTGCTGTCGATCGCGACGGCAGTCCGTCCCTGCAGGAAGTCGTCCAGCACGTGGTACCATTCATAGCTGCCGACGCCGCCAGGCCCGGCCTGGCTGAGCAGGCGTCCGTACATCTCGACGGCCGCGATCGCTTCGGGGCTTGCGAAAACCGCCTTGTTGTCCTTGATCATGGCGCCGCCGTAAGAGAACAAGAAGCCCATGGCCGGCGGAGAGGAATTGCCGCTGGCCTGGGCCCGCATGGCGATCCCCGACATCTCGCTGGACTTGAGCGCCTTGGCGGTCACAAGCAGCTCTTCGAACGTCTGCGGAACCGGCAGGTTCTTGGTTGCCAGCGCGTCGCCGTTGATGAACATGGTCATCGCTTCGGAGGTGATCGGTATGGCGTACCGTTCGCCGTCGGACCACAGCGGGAAGGCCCGAGCCGTCTTGAGCAGGTCGCTCTCGTCATACCAGCCGAGATCGGTCAGCGATCTATTGGAATAATAGCCGTTCAATGGCTCGAGCCATCCTCCCGAGATGCCCTGGCCATAGGTCGTGAACATGAATACGTCGGGCGTCGCGCTGCCGCGGGCTAGTCTGATCGGCAAGGCCCCGAGGAACGTGGTTTCGAGTTGGAAATCGATCGTGACGTTGATGCCGGTCAGCCGGGTGAACTCCGGCAGCAGCGGCGTGATCGCATTCGACCAGGGATGGATGGCGCCCGAAAGAGAGATGGTCTGCCCCGCAAACTGCTTCCAATCGATGTTCGCGTTGGCGTAGGTCGCTGCGCGATCCTCGGCGAAGCTCCAGCGTGGCAACGCGCCCAGCGCCGGCAAGATTGCGCCCGCCGCCCCCAATCCCCTGACGAAGCTGCGACGGCTGGTCGGACTCCGACCGCTCTGTGCGTACGTCATGTTGCCTCTCCCTGCGACGGGCAATCATTCGCAACACGAGCCATACCGGTGATGTTGCGGCCTTCGCGCGACGACTGGCCAGACCGGTGTAACCTTGGAGGGCGAGAATGTCGGGTTCCACCCCACCTAACCATGCTATTATTCTATCACGCTCAGGCGTCGACACCAGAAGACGCGCTGTCACACGAGCATCGAAGACCCAAGGCCGATGTCAGTTCCTGCTCTGGTCCCGTCTTTGCGATGGCTGGCTCGTCCGCTGATCGTGGCGGTCGTGGCGCTTCTGACGCTGTTCGCTGCGACCGGCTTTCTCGGCCTGCAATATCAGCAGGAGCGGCAGGCGGCTCATGACCTGCTTGGGCATAGCCGCCAGGTGCTCGAAACACTCGATCGGTTGCGTTCGATCACCGCCGAGCTGGAGACCGAACGGCGCGGGTATCTAATGACCCTCGACCCCACCTATCTCAAAGCCTACGGCGTCTCCGACGAAGGTGTGCGGCGCGAGGCGCAGGCGCTGCTGGTGCTGGTCGCGGACGATCCGTTGCAGAGTCTGCGCGCGCAACACCTGGCGCTGACCGTTTCGGCCAAGCTGCGCGAGATCGACGAGATGGTGAAGACCGCCGGCACGTCCGGGCAGGCGGCGCTGGCGATGATCCGCAGCATGGACGAGATCCGCTCGCAAATCGACCAGATGGTGGATCACGAGCGATTTCGGCTCGCCGACCGGGAGACGCATGCCGAAGCATTCGAGCAGCGTTGGACCTGGCTGATGGCCGGCGCCGTCGTCCTCGTCGTCGCGCTGGCGGGAGCGGCGTTGGCGTTCGCGCGGCTCGAAGCGAAACGGCGGAGACAGGCGACCGAGGAGAACATTCAACTGCAGAGCGATCTTGCAGCGCGGGATATCAAGATCCGGCGCCTGTTCGACTCCAACATCATCGGGATCATCATCTGGGAGGTCGAGGGGCGCATTCTCGAGGCCAATGACGCGTTCCTGCGCATCGTCGGATACGACCGGGACGATCTCGCCTCGGGGCGCCTGCATCGATACGACCTGACGCCGCCGGAATGGCGCGACCGCGACGTAAAAACCGTGGCGGAATTGAAGCGGGTCGGGACGGCCCAGCCGTTCGAGAAGGAGTATGTCCGGAAGGATGGAAGCCGTGTTTCCGTGCTGATTGGCGGGACGATGTTTGCACCAGGTGCGGATCAAGGGGTCGGCTTTGTCCTCGATCTGACGCCTCTCAAGCGGGCAGAGGCCGAAGCTCGCGAGCACGAGCGGCTCTACCGCGAAGCCCTGATGGAGCTCGCGCACGCAAATCGCGTCACCACGATGGGGCAGCTCACGGCTTCGATTGCCCATGAGGTCAACCAGCCGATCGCCGCGATCGTGGCGAACGCCGAGGCCGGGTTGAATTGGCTGGAGGCTCAACCGCCAAATCTGGAGCGGGTTCGACAGACGTTCGACTGGATCACCGGCGATGGCATGCGCGCCGGCGACATCATCGGCCGGATCCGGGCGCTGATAAGGAAGGCGGCGCCGCAAAAGGAGGACATGGACATCAACCAGGCGGTGCTCGAGGTCATCGCGCTGACCCGCAGCGAAGCGTTCAAGCACGGCGTCGCGGTACGAACGCAACTTGCCGAAGGCTTGCCGACCATTCAGGCAGATCGGGTCCAACTTCAGCAAGTGGTGCTCAACCTGATTGTCAACGCGATCGAGGCGATGACCGCGATTGGCGAAGGGAAACGCGAGTTGCTGATCAGCACCGATCGAGATGTATCGAACGGCGTGCACGTCACCTTGCGCGATTCCGGTCCAGGACTGGACCCGAAGAATGTCGAGTGCCTGTTCGAGGCCTTCTACACCACCAAGCCGACAGGCATGGGGATGGGCCTCGCCATCTGCCGCTCGATCATCGAGGCGCATGGCGGACAGATGTGGGCTGGCGCAAACGAGCCTCGGGGCGCCGTCTTTCAGTTCACCCTGCCTCTCGCCTCAGACGAGGCCACATCCCGCATGTTGAAGGCGGACGAGCCAACGGGCCTGCGCTCTGTTGCCCACTGACGGGGTCTGCGCAGCACGCGTCTTTCGCGATCCGGGCTCCGGTGCAACCGCAGGAGGTGAGGCGGCATCAGACCTCGGCCTGGCCGGACCTACAGCGGCGCTTCGCCGCACGATCAACGAGCTGTCCGCGACGCCTTGTGTGAGGGTGATCACATAGGGAGGATTTGGCATTCGGCCATGCTCCGAATAGTCTCATGGAATTGCATCCGGGGGGACGCAAGTGATTCCGGTTCGGCTATTTGCTTTGGTGATTTTTGCGATGAGCCTTGCCTGCGGATCGGCGCATGCCGACCGGCGGGTGGCGCTCATCATCGGCAATTCCGCCTACAAGAGCGCGCCCAAGCTCGGCAATCCCGTGAACGATGCCACGCTGGTCGGCGGCATGTTCAAGAAGGCCGGCTTCGATTCCGTTGATGTCAGGCTGGATCTCAGCGCCAGCGAGATGCGGCGCATGCTGCGTGAGTTTGCCGGCAGGTCGCGCGATGCGGAGATGGCGGTGATCTATTACGCCGGCCACGGCATCGAGCTCGACGGCAACAATTATCTCATTCCGACCGACGCCACGCTGGAGACGGACGGCGACGTGCTCGACGAGACCATTCCGGTCGAGCGGGCGCTGTTCGCGGTCGAGCCGGCCAAGCAGCTGCGCCTGATCATCCTGGATGCCTGCCGCGACAACCCGTTCGCGAAGACGATGAAGCGCACGCTGGCCTCGCGCGCGATCGGACGCGGCCTCGCCAAGGTCGAACCGACCAGCCCCAACACCATGATTGCGTTCGCGGCCAAGGCGGGATCGACCGCATCGGACGGCGATGCCAGAAACAGCCCGTTCGCCGCCGCGCTGGTCGAGCACCTGCCGAAGCCCGGCCTCGATCTGCGCAAGGCCTTCGGCTTCGTGCGCGACGACGTGCTCAAGGCGACCGGCTACAAGCAGGAGCCCTATGTCTACGGCTCGCTCGGCGGCGACGACGTGCCCCTGGTCGCGAAGCAAACCCCGGCCGGTCCCCAGGCAAACCCGCAGGAAGCCATTCGCAGGGATTACGAGCTCGCGCTCCAGCTTGCGACGCGCGACGGCTGGGAAGCGTTTCTGGCGCAATATCCCGACGGCTTCTATGCCAACCTCGCCAAGGGCCAGCTGAACAAGATCGGCGCCGAAGAGACGCGCGCTTCGGCCGAACAAAAGGCCAAGGCGGCCGAACAGGAAAAGGCAAGGCTCATTGCCGAGCGCGCCCAGAAGGCCGAGCAGGAGAAGGCGGCCGCGGCCGCCAAGGCGGCCGAAGAGGCACGGATCGCGGCGGAGAAGAAGAAGGAGATCGAGCAGGCGAAGGCTGAGGCCGCCGAACGCGAGCGCAAGGCGGCAGAAGCGGCGGCTGCAAAAGCGCTGGCCGAGAAGCAGGCGGCGGAGAAGGCCAAGGCCGAGCTCGCCGCAAAGCAGGCGGCGGAAAGGGCCGAGCAGGCTGCAAAGCCGGCGGCCGACCGGCAACTGCCCGAAGTCGAGCAAAAGGTCGCGGCGCTCTCGCCCGGGCCGACATCACCATTGTCCGCGGCTGAGCTCACGAAATCCGTGCAGAGCGAGTTGCGCCGCGTCGGCTGCCTCACGTCGGCTGCAGAAGGCGAGTGGACGTCGGCCGCGCAGCGTTCGCTGACGCTCTTCAACAAATATGCCGGCACCCAGTTCGACGTGAAGCTTGCCAGCGTCGACGCGCTCGATGCGGTCAAGGCGAAGCCGGGACGGGTCTGCCCGCTGGTCTGCAATTTCGGCTTCAAGGCCGACGGCGATCAATGCGTGAAGATCACCTGCCGTGCCGGCTACCGCGTCGGTGACGACAACGAGTGCGAGAAGATCCAGGAGAAGAAGCCGGTCGCCACGCGCGAGGATTCGAGAAAGCGGGACGCAGACCGGAAAGCGACCGAAGCTGCGCCGTCCAAGCCGGAAGCGAGCGGGCAGATCTTTTGTAACTCGGCGGGATGCCGCCCGGTGCAGAAAGGCTGCAGGCTCGTGTCCGGGGCTACGCCCGGAAGGTATAACGCCGCCATAGGAAGCGGCAATTACGAGGTCTGCAACTGAATCGTGTCGTCGATCAAAGCCGCGGATGAATGGCGTGACCATAGCTCGATATTTCTACGCATTGATGTTTGCAGCTCTCGTGACTTGCGCGCCGGCGCAGGCCGAGAAGCGTGTCGCGCTCGTGATCGGCAATTCCGCCTACAAGAGCGTGCCGAAGCTTGGCAATCCGGCGAACGATGCCGGCTTGATCGGCGGCATGTTGAAGAAGGCCGGTTTTGACACGGTCGATGTCCGACAGGACCTGAGCGCCCCCGAAATGCGCAAGGCACTGCGCGAATTCGGCACCAGGACGCGGGATGCCGATGTCGCGGTCATCTACTACGCTGGCCACGGCATGGAAGTTGATGGCACCAACTATCTCATCCCGACAGACGCCGCTCTGGAGACCGACGCCGACGTCTACGACGAGGCGTTGCCGATCGATCGCGTGCTGGTGAGCATCGAGCCCGCCAAGCAGCTGCGCCTCGTTATCCTCGATGCGTGTCGTGACAATCCCTTTGCCAAGACGATGAAGCGCACCGTGGCTTCGCGCGCGATCGGTCGCGGCCTTGCGAAGGTCGAGCCGACCAGCCCGAACACCATGATCGCGTTCGCGGCCAAGGCGGGCTCGACCGCGTCCGATGGCGATTCCCGCAACAGCCCGTTCGCAGTGGCGTTGAGCGACCATCTGCCGAAACCCGGGCTCGACCTGCGCAAGGCGTTCGGGTTCGTCCGCGACGATGTGCTGAGGAGCACCGCGAACAAGCAGGAACCCTTCGTCTATGGTTCGCTGGGTGGCGATGACGTCCCGCTGGTTCCTGCCAGGCCGGCCGCGACGGGTCCGCAGGCAAATCCCCAGTCAGAACTCAGGCGAGACTACGAACTTGCGCTCCAGCTCGCGACGCGCGACGGCTGGGAGGCGTTTCTGACGCAATATCCCGATGGCTTCTATGCCAACCTCGCCAAGGGGCAGCTGAACAAGATCGCTGCTGAAGAGACGCGTGCGACGGCCGAACAAAAGGCCAGGGCGGCCGAGCAGGAAAAGGCAAGGCTGATTGCCGAGCGCGCCCAGAAGGCCGAGCAGGAGAAGGCGACCGCGGCCGCCAAGGCGGCCGAAGAGGCGCGCATCGCGGCGGAGAAACAGAAGCAGATCGAGCAGGCGAAGGCTGAAGCGGCCGAACGCGAGCGCAAGGTGGCAGAAGCGGCGGCTGCAAAGGCGCTGGCCGAGAAGCAGGCCGCCGAGAAGGCCAGGGCCGAGCTTGCCGCAAAGCAGGCGGCCGAGAGGGCCGAGCAGGCTGCAAAGCCGGCGGCGGATCGCCAGTTGCCAGAGGCCGGGCAAAAAGTCGCGGCGCTGTCACCCGGGCCGACATCGCCATTATCCACGGCTGACCTCACGAAATCCGTGCAGAGCGAGTTGCGCCGCGTCGGCTGCCTCACGTCGGCTGCGGAAGGGGAGTGGACGTCGGCCGCGCAGCGCTCGCTGACGCTGTTCAACAAATATGCCGGCACCCAGTTCGACGTGAAGCTCGCCAGCGTCGACGCGCTCGATGCGCTGAAGGCGAAGCCGGGACGGGTCTGTCCGCTGGTCTGCAATTTCGGCTTCAAGGCCGACGGCGATCAATGCGTGAAGATCACCTGCCGCGCCGGCTATCGCGTCGGCGACGACAACGAGTGCGAGAAGATACCGGAGAAAAAACCCGCTGCCCGCGATGAACCGAGGCGGCGGGACCAGGAGCGGAAAGACGCGGAGTCCGCCGCACCGAAATCGCAAGCATCCGGACAGATGATCTGCAACAGCGCGGGTTGCCGGCCGGTTGCCAAAGGATGCCGTCTCGGAACGGTGAAGAACCTCTATGGTGCGTCTCCGACCACCGAAATATGCAACTGATATGACGCATACCGTTCGCACTTCCTCCTTCGTGCTCGGAGCACTGTTTCTTGTGCTTGGAATCTGCCTCGGCAGCAGCCCTTGTCTTGCCGAGAAGCGGGTCGCGCTCGTCATCGGCAATTCCGCCTACAAGAGCGTGGCGAAGCTTGCCAATCCGGCGAACGACGCCGGCTTGATCGGCGGCATGCTGAAGAAGGCCGGTTTTGACACGGTCGATGTCCGGCAGGACCTGAGCGCGCCCGAAATGCGCAAGGCGTTGCGCGAGTTCAGCGCGCGGACGCGCGATGCGGATGTCGCCGTGATCTACTACGCAGGCCACGGCCTCGAACTGGACGGCACCAACTACCTGATTCCGACCGATGCGGCCCTGGAGGCCGACACCGACGTTTACGACGAAGCCTTGCCGATCGATCGCGTTCTGGTGAGCATCGAGCCCGCCAAGCAGCTTCGGCTCGTCATCCTCGACGCCTGCCGCGACAATCCCTTTTCCAAGACGATGAAGCGCACCGTGGCTTCGCGTGCGGTCGGTCGCGGCCTTGCCAAGGTCGAGCCGACCAGTCCGAACACCATGATCGCGTTCGCGGCCAAGGCGGGCTCGACCGCGTCCGATGGCGATTCCCGCAACAGCCCGTTCGCGGTGGCGTTGAGCGACCATCTGCCGAAACCCGGGCTCGACCTGCGCAAGGCGTTCGGGTTCGTCCGCGATGATGTGCTCAAGGCTACCGGCTACAAGCAGGAGCCGTATGTCTATGGCTCCCTCGGCGGCGACGACGTGCCGCTGGTGCCGGCGAAGCCGGCGGTCATTGCCGGTCCGCAGGCCAATCCGCAGGACAGCGTGCGCAGGGACTACGAGCTTGCGCTTCAGGCCGGCCTGCGTGAGGCGTGGGAGGCGTTTCTGCAAACCTATCCGGACGGCTTCTACGCCAACCTCGCCCGTGTGCAGTTGAAGAAGATTGCCGCCGAGGAGGAGCGTGCGCAGGCGACGGAGAAGGCGCGGCTGGCCGAGCAGGAGAAGGTGAAGCTCGCCGCCGAACGTGCCCAGAAGGCGGAGCTGGAAAAAGCCGCCGCGGCCGCCAAAGCCGCCGAAGATGCGCGCATCGCCGCGGAGAAGCAAAAGCAGATCGAGCAGGCGAAGGCGGAAGCGGCCGAACGCGAGCGCAAGGTGGCCGAGGCGGCTGCCGCGAAGGCGCTTGCGGAGAAGCAGGCGGCGGAGAAGGCCAAGGCCGAGGCCGCTGCGAAGCAGGCCGCGGACAAGCAGGCCGCCGACGCCGAAAGCAAGAAGGTCGCAGCGCTGTCGCCCCTGTCCAGTTCCCCTCCACCCGGCGATCTCTCGAAATCGGTCCAGCTCGAACTTCGCCGCGTCGGTTGCATGAAGACTGAGCCGACCGGCGAGTGGAGCGAGACCGCGCAGCGGTCGCTGTCACTGTTCAACAAATACGCCGGCACGAAATTCGACGCGAAACTTGCGAATACCGATGTGTTCGATGCCCTGAAGGCCAAATCGGGACGTGTCTGTCCGCTGGTCTGCGACCATGGCTTCAGGGCCGACGGCGATGCCTGCACGAAGATTGTCTGTCGCCCCGGCTATCGCGTCAGCGATGACAATGAATGCGAGAAGATCCAGGAGAAGAAGCCGGTCGCAACGCGCGAGGATTCGCGGAAGCGGGACGCAGACCGGAAGGCAACCGAAGCTGCGCCGTCTAAGCCGCAAGTTGCAGGACAAATCATCTGTACAGCAGGCGGCGGCTGCCGGCCCGTCCGCAAGGGATGTCGCCTCGACAGCCATAGCGGTGGTGTGGGGCAAGTCGAGGTATGCAACTGAGACCGCCCTTCTGCAGCAACGTGCAGCTCGTAAGATCGGTTGGCTAAGCGCAACGACCTCTTTGCCTCTGCCTTCTCAAGGTGAGCTACGCCAACTCACCTTGCGAAGTATCGTAGGGTGGGTCAGCCGAAGGCGTAACCCACCACTCTTCGCCTCCGCAGCAACTAAAGAGGTGGATTACGCCAGCGGACTGCGCTTTGCGCAGCCGCGGGCTAATCCACCCAGACCTCCTACGCCGGCATCCGCGTCTCGATCATGCGCACCCAGAACGATGCGCCGTGGCCGAGGATGTTGTCGTTGAAGACATAGGCCGGGTGGTGGCACTCGTTGCCGTCGCCCATGCCGACCAGCACCATGGCGCCGGGGCGCGCTTCCAGCATGAAGGAGAAGTCCTCGGCGCCCATCATCGGGATGAACTTGTCGTTGACGCGATCAGTGCCGACGATGTCGCGGGCGACGTCGGCGGCAAGGCCGGCCTCGCGCGCATGGTTCATCGTCACCGGATACATCCGCGTGTACTTCGTCTCGGCCGAGCCGCCATAGGCGCGGGCGACGCTCTCGGCGACCTCGCCGATGCGGCGCTCGACGAGATCGCGCACTTCAGGATCGAGCGTGCGCACGGTGCCGGCGAGCTCGGCGACTTCAGGAATGATGTTGAAGGCGGTGCCGGAGTGGAATTGGGTGATCGAGATGACGGCTGATTTCAGCGGATCGACGTTGCGCGCGACGATCGATTGCAGCGCATTGACGATCTGCGAGCCGATCAGCACGCTGTCGACCGATTTGTGCGGACCTGCGCCGGCATGGCCGCCCTTGCCGCGGACCGTGATCTGGATGTTGTCGGAGGAAGCCAGCATCGCGCCGGGCGTGGTGGCGAAATGGCCTTCGGGCAGGCCGGGCATATTGTGCATGCCGTAGACCTCCTGGATGTTCCAGCGCGTCATCAGGCCGTCGTCGACCATCGCCTTGCCGCCGCCGCCACCTTCCTCGGCGGGCTGGAAGATCATGATCGCCGTGCCGTCGAAATTGCGCGTCTCGGCGAGATATTTGGCGGCGCCGAGCAGCATGGCGGTGTGGCCGTCATGGCCGCAGGCGTGCATCTTGCCGGGCACCTTCGACGCGTAGGGCACGCCCGAGGTTTCCATGATCGGCAGCGCATCCATGTCGGCGCGGAGGCCAATGGTCTTGCCGGAGGCCGACTTGCGGCCGCGGATCACGCCGACCACGCCGGTGCGGCCGATGCCCGTCACCACCTCGTCGCAGCCGAACTCGCGCAGCTTGTCGGCAACGATCCCGGCGGTGCGATGGACTTCGTAGAGCAGCTCCGGGTTCTCGTGGAAGTCATGGCGCCAGGCGGCCATTTCGTCGGAGAGGGCGGCGATGCGGTTGACGATGGGCATGGGAGTGTCCGTTTTCTTGTAGCCCGGATGAGCGAAGCGACATCCGGGTCTTTGCGAGAGAAGTCCCGGGTATCGCTGCGCTCACCCGGGCTACGGAAGCAACGCCTCAGCTCTCCCCGAACACGCGCTTGAAGATCGTGTCGACGTGCTTGAGGTGATAGCCGAGGTCGAACTGCTCCTCGATCTCGGCGTCGCTGAGATATTTCTTCACTTCAGCGTCCTTCTTCAGGAGCTGGAGGAAGTCGCCTTCGCCGCGCCAGACCGGCATGGCGTTGCGCTGCACCAGCTTGTAGGCGTCCTCGCGGCTCGCGCCCTTTTGCGTCAGCGCCAGCAGCACGCGCTGCGAATGCACGAGGCCGCCGAGGCGGTCGAGGTTCTTCTGCATGTTGGCGGGATAGACCAGCAGCTTGTCGATCAGGCCGGCGAGGCGCACCAGCGCGAAGTCGAGCGTGACGGTCGCATCCGGGCCCATCATGCGCTCGGCCGAGGAGTGCGAGATGTCGCGCTCGTGCCAGAGCACGACGTTCTCCAGCGCCGGGGTCACATAGGCGCGCACCATGCGGGAGAGGCCGGTGAGGTTCTCCGACAGCACCGGGTTGCGCTTGTGCGGCATCGCGGAGGAGCCCTTCTGCCCTTCGGAGAAGAACTCTTCGGCCTCCAGCACCTCGGTGCGCTGCATGTGGCGGATCTCCACCGCGATGCGTTCGATCGAGGAGGCGATCACGCCGAGCGTCGAGAAATACATGGCGTGACGGTCGCGCGGGATCACCTGGGTCGAGATCGGCTCCGGCACGAGGCCCATGGCCTTGGCGACGTGCTCTTCGACGCGCGGGTCGATCTGCGCAAAGGTGCCGACGGCGCCGGAGATGGCGCAGGTCGCGACTTCCTTGCGCGCCGCGATCAGGCGCTCCTTGGCGCGCGTGAACTCGGCGTAGGCATAAGCGAGCTTGAGGCCGAAGGTGACGGGCTCGGCATGGATGCCGTGGCTGCGGCCGATGGTCGGCGTCATCTTGTGCTCGAAGGCGCGCTTCTTCAGCGCGGCCAGCACCTTGTCGAGGTCGGCGAGCAGGAGGTCGGCGGCGCGGGTGAGCTGAACGTTCAGGCAGGTGTCGAGCACGTCGGAGGAGGTCATACCCTGGTGCACGAAGCGCGCCTCGGGGCCGACGATCTCGGCGAGGTGGGTGAGGAAGGCGATGACGTCGTGCTTGGTCTCGCGCTCGATCTCGTCGATGCGGGCGACGTCGAAGGTGGCGTCCTTGGCCTTGGCCCAGACCGTCTTGGCGGCCTCCTTGGGGATGGTCCCGAGCTCGGCGAGCGCGTCCGCCGCGTGCGCCTCGATCTCGAACCAGATCTTGAACCGGGTCTGCGGCTCCCAGATCGAGGCCATTTCGGGACGAGTATAGCGGGGGATCATCTGACGGCTCCAGGAAGGTGGGCGGGCGGACCTCAAGGGGGCGGCGCCGGCCAAAATGCTTTTTACGCCGTGATTTAACAGAGCGGGCAGGACGAAACAAACGGTCTGGGCCCTGGAAGAGGGGGATCGCCGACCTATCCACCGGACCGGCCGGCAGGGATGGCGGCGCGGGGGCCGCAAATATTAACTGTCAATCACGGATCATTGACTGACAGTTATTGAAATCTGTCAGCGAGACGTGTATATCCATTCCCGGATGCTCCGATTGGGCGTCCCGCGGCCATCCTGCCAGGGGAGCCCGAGGTCCGAAAAACCAGCGGATCGAGGGACGTAATTAAGGGGTGGGAGCCGTGGACGAATGGAGACTTAAGACAATGACGACCGAAATCCTCAATTTCACCGGCACCATTGGGCATTGGCTCAATTTGCTGGTGGCGCGCCAGATCGCGGCGCAGGCTGCAAAACTGCCTCATTAAGGCGAGAGCTTTCCGAACGACCGGTGAGGGGCGCTTCGGAATCAGCGCCGTCGCCGGGTGAACCCTGAACGGGAACAAGGTGCTGGCATGAATGAAGCCGTTATCCTGACGCCGGAGCGGATCCTCGAAGTCACTGAGGACGTCTTGCGGCGCTACGGACTTGCCAAGGCCACCGTGGTTGACGTTGCCCGTGCGCTCGATGTGAGCCACGGCAGCGTCTATCGCCATTTCCCGAGCAAGGCCTCGCTGCGGGAGGCCGTTGCCAAACGCTGGCTCGATCGCATCGACGCGCCGCTTCTGGCGATCGCCAGGGAGCAGGGCCCGGCGCCTGACAGGCTCGATCGCTGGCTGCGCACGTTGTTCGCAGCCAAGCGTTCGCGCGTGCTCGACGACCCCGAGATGTTCGAGACCTATCTGACGCTGGCGCGCGAGGCCTGTGCGGCCGTCAAGTGCCACAAAGACACCATGATCGACCAGATCGCGGCGATACTGACCGACGGCGTCAGCCAGGGCGTGTTCGCCGTGGACGACGTCAAGGCGACCGCGCGCGCGATCTTCGATGCGACCTGCCGCTTCCACCATCCGGCCCATGCCGACGAATGGAAGGACGCCGATTTGCCGGCGCGTGTAGATGCGACGCTCGCGCTGGTGCTGCGAGGCTTAAAGGCGGCCTAGACGCCTGACTTACCCTCTTGCCTTGTGAAGAAGCGCGCTCTCCCCAAGGGAGGGCGAGGCGGTCGCGTGTCTGCGCGGGTGCAATCCGCCGTTGGCCGACGGGACGACCGGCGGACTCTCCGGATATGTGTTGACCGCGATTTCGACGACATCCTTTGACCGCTTTCGAAGGCGGTAGAACGTCAGCTCCTGCTCGAGCATGGGGCAGCGGAAGTGGACGACGGCCGTATCCGGCAGGCGGCAAAGTTCGTCGATGAGCTCGCCTACGGTAATGATCGGGGGATGGTCGATTGCCTTGTGATGAGCCTTACTCATGGCGATTTACTCCTCCACTCCACTATTAACCGGGGCTGGATGGCCTCCGTTCCATCCCGCTCGGCAGATTCACAAGCGCCACCTCGCTCGAGGAATCCGGCAGCCCCGCTGCTAGATCCTGGTCAGCCCGCACGTCGCGGCGAGCCGCACCAGCTGCGCATCCGTGCGCGCGCCGGTCTTGGTCTTGATCAGATAGTGATAGTTCTGGACCGTCTTCACACTGAGATTGAGATGCGCCGCGATCTCTTCGGTGGTAGCTCCGCCGGCGAACTGGCGCAGGATCTCGATCTCACGCTCGCCAAGCTGGTCCAGCACCGAGCCGGTCGGTGACAGACTGTCCTCGGCGAGGATGTGGGCGATGTCGTCGCTCATGGCGCGCTCGCCGCGAGCGACGCTGCGGATTGCATTCACGACCGCGGACGGCTCGCTGCTCTTGGTGACGAAGCCGGAGGCGCCGGCGCTGAAGGCCGCTTTCACCAGCACGGCCTCGTTGTGCATGGTGAAGACGAGGATCCGGGCCCGCGGGCTGCGGGCGCGGATGTTGCGGATGGCCTCCAGCCCGCTCGCGCCGGGCATCGAGATATCAAGCACGACGACATCAGGATCGTGCGCCTTGAAGGCGCCGTAGGCATCCGCGGCGTTGTCGGCCTCCGCCACGACGTGCAGGTCGCCCTGGCTCTCCAGCACACGCCGGTAGCCTTGCCGGACGATCGGATGGTCGTCGACCAGCAGAACGGAGATACCTGTTGCCGCGACATCGTTCACGTCGGCCTCACGCGGCGAGCGGGATGGTGGCGGCGACGCTGAGGCCGCGGGATGCAGGCAGGATCGACAGCGATCCGCCGGCCGCCGCGACGCGCTCGCGAATGCCGGTGAGGCCGAAGCCGGCCGACCGCGCGACCCGCTCCGCATCGCCGCCGCCGTCGTCCTCGACACGGATCAAGAGCGCATCGTCCTCGCCCGCGCGCCGCTCGACCCGCAACGATATCTCACGCGCCGCGCTGTGACGCAGCGCGTTGGTCAGGCATTCCTGCGCGACGCGATAGGCGGTGGTAGCGGCGGGGCCGCTGATGTCGGTGAGATCGCCCCTGAGGTCGAGCTGGATCGTCGGCCGCGCCGTACTGTGCGAGCGCCAGCTGTCGACGAGATTGACGAGGCTTGCCTCGAGCCCGAGCTCCTCGGGCAGCGGATTGCGCAGCCGCCTCAGCGCATCGCGCAGCGAGGCCATCAGATGATGCGTGGCCTGCGAGATCATGCGCGCGTCCTGCGCGATCCCATTGTCCTTGTTCTGCTTCGCGCTCGCCGTCTCGATGGTGTCGGCAAAGGCGAGGATGGCGGAAAGATTCTGTCCGAACTCGTCGTGCAGCTCGCGGGCGAGGGCGCGGCGCTCGTCGTCGCGGATCTCGATCAGCCGCCGCGCCAGCGCCGCGCGCTGCTCGGTCGCTTCCTCCAGCCGGCCGCCAAGCTCGCCGACGGCTCCCCCGATCATCGCCAGCTCCATCGAGCGGAAGCGCGGCAGTTTGGTGCGATACTGTCCGCGCGCCATGCGCTGGAGCGCGGTGACGATCGCGCGCGCCGGCGCCAGCGCGTGCGCGATGGCGACCGAGGCGAGCAGGGCGATCGCCGCCGCCATCAGCAGCGCGACGTCGATGACGTTGAGGATGTATTCCCAGGCGAGCGAGATCGCGGCGGCCGCATCGGGCGTCGCAACCACCGTGCCGGCGGCCGCGGCGCGCGGGCTGACGGGCCGCACCACCTCGGCATGGCTGCCGAGGAAGGTCGGCACGATCGCGGCGAACCAGCGCGGCGGGGTCTTGCCCAGCCCCTCGCTCTGGCCGCAGAGCGGCTTCTCGAATGCGGTCGCCGGCTGGAACTCGACGCAGACGCCGGGCGAGATCAGCTTCATCGTCTCCAGCGTGCGCCATTCCGGAACCGGCAGCAGGTGCTCGCGCGCTCTGCTGCTACGCAACAACAGCTCGTGCCAGTACAGCGCCTGAAGCGCCTGCGCGACCCGCTGCGCCGAGGCCGCGGTCGCCCGGTCAATGCTGCGATAGGCGTCGAAAGTAGCCCATACGGCCGCGGCTCCGAGGCAGAGCGCCACGATGAGGAGCAGGCGGGCAACAAGCTGAAGCACGAGGCGCATGCGATCACCCCCGACGTTTGGTAGGATCAGCCTAACAACGCCGCCGCGCCTTGCCAATTGCGGGGTGTGGCAGGATTGCAGCTCGGGCAAATTTCCCAAGCCGGATTGGGCATGGGTCTTTGGACCAAGCGCGACGACTTTGATCTAATCGGGCAGGAATCTTTCCAGACCAATCGTTGCGAGCGAGGAGCGGTGCAGCATGAGTTCGATGACGATTGGACCGATCGCCGGGTCTGCTGCGGATCCATCCGAGCGCAGCGCGCTGCTGTTCTGGATGATCTTCACCGGGCTGTCGATCTTCGCCGTCGTGCTGCTCTGGCGCTTCGGCCTGATCCATCTGATGCTGACCTCGGACCGCACCTACATTTCCAGCATCATCGCGGTGCTTTACATCGTCACCTGCGGCCATTGTTTCCTGCGCACGCGGGCGATCGCGCGGGAAGGGGCGGCGGCGCGGCGTTGCCGGGCGGCGCTCGCGGCGCCTGACGGCGGCAGGGTGCTCGATGCCCGTGCGACGGCGCTACCGCGCGGGTTGGTGCGCGATCACATCGAGAGCCTGGTGACGAAGGCCGCGGCGCAGGATTACCGCCCCGTGGACCAGACGCTGCTGCTGCGGACGCTGGCTGACCGGCTGCGCGGCTCCAACGGGTTCGGCGCCTTCGTCTCGGACACGCTGATGAAGCTCGGCCTGCTCGGCACCATCATCGGCTTCATCATCATGCTGGCGCCGATCGCGGGGCTGGATGCCGCCGACAAGGTCGCGATGCGCTCCTCGATGGGGCTGATGAGCGACGGCATGGCGGTGGCGATGTACACGACGCTGGCCGGCCTCGTCGGCTCGATCCTGGTCCGCATCCAGTACTACATGCTGGATGCCGCGACCCAGCGGGTGTTCTCCGATGCGGTGGTGCTGACCGAGACCTATGTGACGCCGGTGCTGGAGCGCAAAGGCGCTGGAATCAAAGGCGCCGGAACGCCGTCATGATGGATGATTTCGGCCTTTATCCGCGCGAGGAGCCGTTCGATCCTCTGGGCGTGATGTTGTTCAAGGCGCTCCAGGTGATCGCCTTCCTGTTCTTCCTCGCGCTGCTCGCGGTGTCCCCGGACGCCAAGGACGGCAAGGTCGACTCCAAGGCGGAGTTCATGATCACGCTGGACTGGCCGGACAACCACCCCGACGACCTCGACCTGTTCGTGCAGGATCCTGCCGGCAATATCGCCTGGTATCGCCACCGCGAGGCCGGCTTCCTCACGCTCGACCGCGACGACCGCGGCGGCGCCAACGACTTCATCATGGTCGCCGGCAAGAAGATCGCTTCGCCCATCCGCGAGGAGATCGTCACGATACGCGGCATCCTCGCCGGCGAATACACGGTGAATGTCTCCCATTTCGTCGCCACGACCGGCGAGCCGGTGACGGCAAATGTGAAGGTGCAGAAGCTCAATCCGACCGCGCAGGTGGTCTTCGACAACAAGTTCACGCTCGACCACACCGGCGACGAGAAGACCGCGGTCCGATTCCGCATCGATGCGGAAGGCAAGGTCGTCAATGTCGATCAGCGGCCGAAATCGCTGCTGGAGACGTTCCGCAGCAGCTGGCGCAACGGCGCCGATCTCGATCCGCGGACCGGTGTAAGCAGGAACACTGCGAGGGTACGTCGTGACTAGCCTGCAGACGGTCATCCTCACGCTGTCGGTCGCCTACGCCGTCATCGGCGCGCTGCTGCTGGTGGTGCTGGTCTACGCGCGGCTGCACTGGTCGTTGAAGGCGGTCGCGGTGGTCGTGACCAGCGCCTTCTATGTCGTCAGCTTCACCGAGATGCGCGGCCTGCTCGGCTGGGCCAGCACGGACCGGCTGCCGGCTACCTTCAAGCTGCTGAAGGCCCGCATCGTCGAGCCGCATTCGCTGGAGGGCGATTCCGGCTCGATCTATCTCTGGGTCGAGGCGCTGGACGAGGACAATCGCCCGAGCGGCATCCCGCGCGCCTTTCGCGTGCCCTACAATGACCGGCTCGCCGACAAGACCCATGCCGCGGAGAACGAGATCGCGCTCGGACATCCGCAAGGCGGCCGCGCGGCCGATTTCGGCGGTGGCGACGGCAGCCTGATCGACATGGTCCGGGAGTATGTGACGCCGAAGACCATTCTGGAGACCAGCGGCGGCGATTCCTCCACCGGCGAGTTCAATGCCCCGCCCGCCGGTGCCCAGGGCGCGGTGTTCACCCCGATTCCGCCGCCCCGGATGCCGCCGAAGGACGAGCAATAGGCCCTTCACCATCGCTACAGGACTGCGCTGGTAAACGGCGCAGCGCTGACGCATCCTCTTGACCTCCCTCAATTTGGCCTCATCGGCCTCCAATAAGAATTTGAGGGTGGAGGGTGCGTGCTTCTCGCTGTCTTCTCGGATATCCATGGCAACAGGCAGGCGTTCGAGGCCTGCCTGAAGGTTGCCCGCGCCAAGGGGGCGGAGCGGTTCATCCTGCTCGGCGACTTCGTCGGCTATGGCGCCGATCCGGAATGGGTGGTGGATACCGCGATGGAGCTGGTCGCGCAGGGGGCCGTCGCCGTGCGCGGCAATCACGACCAGGCAGTCAATTCCTCGGCCGAGACCATGAACGCCGAGGCACAGATCGCAATCGAATGGACCCGCGGCCGGCTCGATGCCGCGCAGCGGCGATTCCTGGCCGAACTGCCGATGCTGGTGGAGGACGGCGACCGCCTGTTCGTGCATTCGGAAGCTTCCAGCCCGCAGCGCTGGCACTATGTCCGATCGACGGCGGATGCCGCCAAGAGCCTGATCTCGACCCCCGCTCATGTCACCTTTTGCGGCCATATCCATCGCCCGGCGCTCTATTCGATGTCGGTGACGGCGAAGATGACGAGCCTCGTGCCCAAGACCGATGTCGCGGTGCCGCTGCTGCGCGGACGGCAATGGCTCGCCGTGCTCGGCTCGGTCGGTCAGCCCCGCGACGGCGATCCGTCTGCGGCCTTCGTGCTGTTCGACACGGTGTCGTGCCAGATCACCTATTGCCGCGCGCCCTATGACATCGAGACGGCCGCGAGCCGGATCCGCGAGAACGGCCTGCCGCACTGGCTCGCCGACCGCCTGTCGCAGGGACGCTAGAAGCCGATGCCGAAACCCCTGGTCAAGTCAGGCGCGGTGATCGACGGCTACACCATCGGCGAATGCGTCCATGCCGGCGGCATGGCGACGTTGTGGACCGTCACCCATCCCGGCATCGACGTGCCGTTGCTGATGAAGATCCCGCGGGTGTCGGAGGGCGAGGACCCCGCCGCGATCGTCTCCTTCGAGATGGAGATGATGATCCTGCCGCGGCTTGCGGGGCCGCACGTGCCCACCTGTTTCGGCACCGGCGATTTCGCGCACCAGGCCTATGTCGTGATCGAGCGCATCCCCGGGACCACGCTCTACAAGCGGTTGCCTGATCTGCCGCTGCCGTATGACGAGGCACGGCAGCTCGTCGCCAAGGTCGCGACCGCGCTGGCCGACCTGCACCGGCAGAACGTGATCCATCACGACATCAAGCCGAGCAGCATCATGTTACGCGAGAGCGGCGAGGCGGTGCTGATCGACTATGGCCTGTCGCACCATGACCATCTGCCCGATCTCCTGCAGGAGGAGTTCCGCCTGCCTTACGGCACCGCGCCCTACATGGCGCCGGAGCGGCTCTTGGGCGTGCGCGACGATCCGCGCAGCGACCTGTTTTCGCTCGGCGTGCTGCTCTATTTCTTCACCACCGGCGAGCGGCCGTTCGGCGAGGGCGAGACGCTGCGCGCGATGCGGCGCCGGCTGTGGCGCGATCCGCGCCCGCCGCGCGCGCTTCGCGCCGACTATCCGCCCTGGCTCCAGGAGGTGGTGCTGCGGTGTCTGGAGATCGAGCCGGTGTGGCGCTATCCGACCGCATCCCAGCTCGCCTTCGATCTCGCTTATCCCGACCAGGTCAGGCTCACTGCGCGTTCGGAGCGGCTGAAGCGCGATCCGCTCAGCGTCGCCTGGCGGCGGCGCTTCAACCAGGGCGTCATGGCCCCGCGCGCGAAATCGGATGTCGCAGCTCAGATCGCATCGAGCCCGATCCTCGCCGTCGCACTCGACACGGCGGAAGGTGCGCCGGAGCTGAACGAAGCGCTGCGCGTCACCACCGAGCGCATTCTCGCCACGCTGCCCTCGGCGCGGCTTGCCTGCGTCAACGTGCTCAAGCTGAACCGCATTGCGATCGACCGGACGCTGGATGAGCAAGGCTCGAACAAGCATATCGACCGCCTGGTCGCGCTCCGGCATTGGGCGACGCCGCTGAAGCTCGACGAGAGCCGGCTGTCGGTTCACGTGCTGGAGGCCGTCGATCCCGCGGCGGCGCTCTTGGAATTCGCCGAGGTCAACCAGGTCGACCACGTCATCATCGGCGCGCGGCAGAGCTCGTTCCGCCGCACGCTGCTCGGCAGCGTCTCGGCCAAGGTGGCCGCGGAGGCCGCCTGTACCGTCACCGTGGTGCGGCCGCCGCGGATGGCTGCGGATGAAGAGGAGATTGGCTAGAGCATGATCCGGAAAAGTGTGCAGCGGTTTTCCGGAAAGATCATGCTCAAACAATAACCTAAAGCGCGATGGCGATTCATCCTGATCACATCGCGCTTTAGACGAAATCAGGCCGCGTGAGCGGTGTGGGCGCCGCGCTTGCGGCGGATGGGCCAGGAGAATTGCGGCCCCGGCTCGCCGTGGTCCGCGCTGCCGCCAAAATACTGGATGATCTCGCGGCAGGGCTCGCAATTGAACAGGTTACGCGAGGCGGATGCCTTGGTCATTTCCTTCAGGCAGTTCGGGCAATGCGGTTTCATCGGGTCGTTCCGAAAAAGGAGATCGTCAGTGGTGGCGCTGAGACGGAGGTCCAGGTCCGAATTGTCGAGCCTGTTATCGTCGACCGGCGCGCCGTCAGTGCGTTCGAGCCGACCGAAGAAATAGTCGAGGCTCGGATGCGGGCGCCGCGGAATCCGGCACCTGCGTTTCGGCTGGCGCTTCACGAGGGCGATCTGCATGGGCGTCAGCCCCGATAGCGGTCGCGACGGATGCTGCGGGCCGAACGTGCCGGGGCCTCGACCGGTCCGGCCGACGGGCCGAACACGACAAATGCACTGAAACCAATCCACAACGCCACGCCAGTCCAGACCAGGGTCGTCGTCATGATGTGCTCCCGTCAAAAGCAGGCGGGAATCACTTGCAGTGATTTGCGCGAATCAGTGAAGCCCGGATGAGTACGGGTCGCGGTTGTAATTTTAGGCAGTTCGCTCCGCAGCGCCCGTAAGAACCGCAGGTTTTTCCTGGGGCGGCTGCCGTAACTTGCCTGCGCGCGCAGCTTCGAGGATGTCACGCAGGCGCGGAGCGTCGCGAACACAGCGAAACCCATAGCGGCCGGTGTAGTCGGTATCGGGCGAACGGGTCGATCGCCCAGATGCGAAGTTGAGGTGGCCGGCGCCGCCGCCGATGTCGAGGATTTCGAAGACGGCGTCCATGGCCTCGAATGGCGTCTGGCTAACCGTCCGTCGGCCCCAGGCCGTTCGCAGGATCAGCGCGCGGCGATCGGTGATCAGATAGAGCGTCTGCAGATCTTGCAGCAGCATCACCAGCGGGGCCGCAACCATCGCAACCCCAAGCATTGCGAGAGGATGGGCCGCCTGGTCGATCCAATCGGCTCTGACGGCGGCGACGGTCAGCAACAGCCAGGGACATCCGATCCACCAGAGAAATCGCCACATCATCATGCGGGCGACGCCGTCGGGCTGGCCCTGCCAGATCACCTTTTCGCCGTCCTGCAGGGCCTCGGCGCGCAGGCGCTGCAGGCCTGCGGAAAACGGAGTGGCGCGGATGTCGTCCATCCCCGTTGGTCGCGGCGGCCGCAAGGCCGGTTCGGAGCGCGAATAGCCGTCAGATGGCCTCGCCGCGCGCCCCGAGCGCCGCGTTGCGGATCGCGGCAATATTGGTCTTGTAGGCGTCCTGCGTGCCGCCCCTGAACACGGAGGTGCCGGCGACGAAGGCGTTGGCGCCGGCAGCTGCCAGCGGCCCTGCGACGTCGGGGCCGACGCCGCCGTCGACCTCGATGTCGATCGGACGGCCCGCGACCATCGCCCGGATGTCGCGGATCTTGTTGATCGCGGAGGGAATGAAGGCCTGGCCGCCGAAGCCCGGATTGACCGACATCACCAGCACGAGGTCGACGAGGTCAATGACGTATTCGAGCGCGCTGATGGGCGTGCCCGGGTTGAGCGAGACGCCGGCCTTCTTGCCGAGCGCGCGGATGGCCTGGAGCGAGCGGTGCAGGTGGGGACCGGCTTCCGCATGCACCGTGATGTGGTCGCAGCCGGCCTTCGCGAAGGCTTCGAGATAGGGATCACAGGGCGAGATCATCAGATGCGCGTCGAAGATCTTCTTGGTGTGCGGGCGCATCGCCTTGATGACGTCGGGGCCGTAGGAGATGTTGGGAACGAAGTGCCCGTCCATCACGTCGAGATGGATCCAGTCGGCGCCGGCGGCGTCCACCGCGCGCACCTCCTCGCCGAGCCTGGAGAAATCCGAGGCCAGGATCGAGGGCGCGATGGCCAGGGGGCGGGGGGTGAAGGCTTGGGTCATGGCGCTGTTTCCCGTGGCGGCCGGACGACGAATGGGCCTCGCCTAACATGGGCCTCCGTGGCGGGCAATGCAGCAGGGGTGCGCTTCCTGTGGGCGGAAATTTCTGCCGCGACCGGCATGAATTGCCGGTGTTCCCGCGACCTGCACAGCGTGACGGACGCGGATTTCATTGAACTTTTCGCGCTGGCACGACGCTTGCTGACTTCACCTGCAGAACATTGGCTGCGGCATGCCGCATCGGTTGGAGTTGTGCAATGTTGTTCGCTCTTGGTGCCGTCTCGAGTGCGCTCGACGCGATCCAGTCGCTGACGAACTCGAAATCGTCGTCGTCGACGCAGAAGACGGGAGCCTCGCAGAGCGCGCCGACCAATCCGTTCGCGATCGACAGCGGCAGCAGCACGACCAGTGGGACGACCTCGTCGGTCAATGCAGGCAAATATCCGCAGATCTCGCCGGAGACGATGAACGCGTTGTTCGCTGCGCAAAGCCAGTCCTCGGACGGCACCAGCGGCGCGACCACCTCGACCTCATCCAGCTCGACGTCCTCGACGTCGTCGGGCCGCGATGCCGCGCTGAAGCACCTGTTCTCGCAGATCGATGCCGACGGCGACGGCAACATCACCAAGTCGGAATTCGAGGGCGCGCTCGGTGCCGGCGGCACCAACCTGGCGCAGGCCGACGACGTGTTCTCGAAGCTGGATTCGAATGCGGACGGCAGCGTCAGCCTGGATGAGATGTCGAAGGCGCTGAAGAGCGGTCACCGCCATGCCCATGGCGCGAACGGCGCGGAAGATGCGTCCGGCAGCGGCTCGGATTCCTCGTCGTCATCGAGCGGCGGATCGACCTCGACCACGACGACCAACGCCGACGGCTCGACCACCACCACCGTCACCTATGCCGACGGCTTCAAGATGTCGACCACGGTGCCGGGCGCCTCCAGCAGCTCGAAGGCGAACGGCGGCGGCAATTCGCCTTATGACTGGTTCGGGCAGATGATGCAGCGCCAGTCGCAGGCTGCCTCCGCGACCGCGTCCTCTTCGATGTCGATGAGCGTGTGATCAGGATCCGGCCTGGCCGGAGTATTCACGCGTGATCTCGTGACAGGCATAGCGGTCACGGATGTGCTGATTGAAGAACGTTCCCTTCGCGCGCGCGTCCTTGAAGGCGGCGGCGAGCTCGGCCGGAACGTCCTCATAGACATAGACGCGACCGCTGACGAACGTCACCTTCAGCTCACGACGATCGGGCGCATAGCGAAAGAAGCGGATCACGGAAGACGGCATGACGGTGCACCTTGGCCCTCAAGGTAACGCCGGACCCGCCGCTTCGTTTCTAGCCGAACCGATCCTTCCACGCCGGCTGCGCGCCGGGGAACGGCAACGCCGTCGCGCTGTAGACGCCGCGGGCGATCGCGCGCGCGACCACATTGGCTGCGACCGTGCCGAGCTCGGTGAGGCCGGCCAGCGGCTCGATCGGCTTCTCGCCGGTCGCCGCCGCAAACAGCACGTCGCCGTCGGTCGGTGCATGAACCGGATAGATCGCGCGGGCAAAGCCGGTGTGCGCGATCATCGCCAGCCGCTTGGCCTGGGGTTTGGTCAGCACCGCGTCGGTGACGACGGCGCCGATGGTGGTGTTTTCGCGCGCGGTCGCCGCGGGACCGCCCTTGATGCGCATGCGCAGCATGTCTTCGGTGAACTTCTCGGGCAGGCCGCGTCCGCCGAACTCGCCGCCCACCTCGAACGGCGCCGCCCAGAACCACGGCCCGTCGCCGACGGTGACAGTGCCGACCGCGTTGACGGCGACGATCGCTGCGACCTTCACGCCGTCAGGCGTCACCGCCGAGGCCGAGCCGAGCCCGCCCTTGAACGTCGCCGTGGTGGCACCGAAGCCCGCGCCGACGCTGCCGAGCGCGAAGTCCGCGCCGGCCGCGGCCGCCGCGGCGTAGCCGAGGTCGCGATAGGGCGAGAAGCGTCCCCAGGCCTTGTCGCCGCCATTGAGGAGGTCGAACAGGATCGCGCCCGGCACGATCGGGATCAGCGCTTCGCGGACCCGGTGGCCGCGCCCCTGCTCGGCGAGCCAGGCCTGCACGCCGCCGCCGGTATCGAGGCCGAAGGCGGAACCGCCCGACAGCGCGATCGCGTCGACACGCTCGACCGTGTTGGCGAGATCGAGAAGTGCGTCCTCGCGCGTGCCGGGGCCGCCGCCGCGGACGTCGATCGCCGCGACCGCGGGCTGGTCGAAAATGATCGCGGTCGTGCCGGTGGCGATTTTGGTATCCACGGCATGGCCGACGCGGACGCCGGCGATGTCGGTCAGCAGGTTCTTCAAGACAGGCCTCGTGCGCTGAAGGAGTTCGTCTTTGCGATAGCGCAGGGATGCCGCCGGCTCAACTGGCGAGCGCGGTCCTCAGCATCTTGGCGAGCTCGGACTTGCGGTAGGGTTTTGCAAGCAGCAGCACGCCGGAATCGAGCCTGCCGTGATGGACGATGGCGTTCTCGGTGTAGCCCGAGGTGAACAGCGTCTTCAGGTCGGGGCGGCGACGGGCCGCCTCGTCGGCGAGCTGGCGGCCGTTCATGGCGCCCGGCATGATGATGTCGGTGAAGAGCAGGTCGATCTCCTTGTCGGCATCGATGATGATCAGGGCTTCGGCCGCGTTGGCGGCCTCCAGCGCGGCATAGCCGAGGCTCTTGACCTGGGTCACCACATATTGCCGCACCAAGGCGTCGTCCTCGACGATCAGGATCTTCTCGTCGCCGCCGGTGATGGGGACGTTCTGGAGCACCTCGAATTCGGTCTCCTGCACGCCGGTCGAGCGCGGCAGGTAGATCTTCACGCTCGTGCCGTGGCCTTCCTCGCTGTAGATCTTGATGTGTCCGCCGGTCTGCTTGACGAAGCCGAACACCATGCTGAGCCCGAGGCCGGTGCCCTTGCCGACCTCCTTCGTCGTGAAGAACGGGTCGAACACCCGATCGATCAGATCGGCCGGGATGCCGCTGCCGGTATCGCTGACCGCGATCATCACGTAATTGCCGGCGGTGACGTCGGGGTTCATGCTGGCATAGCCGTCGTCGAGGAAGACGTTGCGGGTCTCCAGCACCAGGGTGCCGCCATCAGGCATGGCATCGCGCGCGTTCAGCGCCAGATTGAGGATCGCGGTGGAGAGCTGGCCCGGATCGACCAGGGTCGGCCAGGCATCCTCGGTGAGCTGCGGCATGATGGTGATCTGCTCGCCCAGCGTCGGATGCAGCAGCTTGGCGGCCTCGAGCGCCAGCGCATTGACGTCGATCTCGCGCGGCTGGAGCGGCTGCTTGCGGGCGAAGGCGAGCAGATGCTTGGTCAGTTGCGCGCCGCGCTCGGCGGCATCGTCGATCAGCTTGGTGATGGCGGCAAGCTCCGGCCGGTCGGCCACGGCATCCGCCAGGATGCCGATCGTGCCGGTGATGACGGTCAGCACGTTGTTGAAGTCGTGGGCGACGCCGCCGGTGAGCTGGCCGATGGAGTCCATCTTCTGGACCTGCCTGAGCTGGGCCTCGGCCGCCTGCTTCTCGGTGAGGTCGCGGCCGATGAAGAAATGGCGTTTCACGGGCTCGGACCAGGTGCCCATCCAGTTCAGCGTGACCTCGTGACCATCGCGGTGGTAGTAGCGCGCCTCGAAGCTGCGCTTGACCGCCCCGCGCCGCGCCGCGCGCATCTCGCCCCGGGTCTTCTCGAGGTCGTCGGGGTGGATGAACTCGATCGCGCTATGCCCGACCATGTCCTCCGGGCTGAAGCCGAGAATGGTCTTCACGCTGGGGCTGACCTGGATGAAATTGCCAAAGCCGTCGGTGACCAGGATCAGGTCCTGCGAGGTCTCGAAGATGCGCTGGCGCTCCTCGATCTCGCGATTGAGAGCCATCTCGGCCCGCCTCCGCTCCGTCACGTCGCGGGCCACCTTGGAGGCGCCGATGATCTTGCCGTCGGTCGAGCGCAGCGGGACCTGGCTCAGCACCACGTCGATCTGTTGACCGTTCTTGTGCAGCCGCACCGCCTCCTGCTGGTCGATGACCTCGCCATTGCGGGTGCGCGCCAGGTTCTCGGCGATGTCTTCAAGCTGGTCGTCCGGCATGATGATGTCGATGGAGCGGCCGACCGCCTCGCCCGCGGAGTAGCCGAAGACGCGTTCGGCCGCGTTGTTCCAGGTCGTGATCGTGCCGTCGAGCGACTTGGTGATGATGGCGTCGTTGGAGGATTCGACGACGGCGGTGAACAGCCGCTCGCGCTCGGCGTGATAGTCGCGCTCGGCGTCCGATCGGCGCTTCAATGCGCCGACCATGCCCGCGGTCTGGGCCTGAAGGCGGACGTTCTCGACCAGGAGCACCGCGAGCACGAAGGTCGCCGAGCAGAGGCCATAGAGGCGGCCGGCATAGAAGCCGAGATCGAAGCGCGCGACGTTGACGATCGCCGAGAGCGCGATGTCGAACAGCCAGGCGCACATCACGACCATGAGCCAGATGTCGATCACCGTATGCGGCTTGCGGAACCACAGCGAGACGAGCGCGGCAAAGCTCAGCGACCACACGAAGGAGACGACGCCGATCATGGTCGGCGTGTAGCGGCCGTCGCGCAGCAGGACCGGAAGCAGGTCGTGCTGGGCGGTGACGATCCAGGCGAAGAAGGCCATGGCGGCGATGACGCCGAACACGACGGTGCAGATCGCGCTGGCCGTCGTGCCGCGAATCCTGGAGCCGCCATCGGCCTCCTTCAACCAGGCATAGCCCAGCACGCAGAGCGGGAAGCCGCCGTGCCAGATCATGTAGAGCCAGACCGTGGTCTGCCGGCCCGCGCCGAGAAGTCCGGTCGGCGTGAACAGGCCGGGGAAGGTGAGGGCATGGACCAGCGCGGCGGCGGCGGTGAACAGATAGCCGGTCGCGAGCCACAGCAGCGCGCGCGTCCGCAAGACCGAAAACTGCGACAGCAGCAGCACCGCGGTGACGGTGTCGCTGACGGCGAGGGCCGACTGATAACTCGCGACAAAGGCGGGAACAGGCAGGAGCGGGATACCTGCGAAAGGGACGGCGAGCGCGAACAGGATTGCGGACACGCCGACGATCGCCAATGCGGCGGTGCGGTCGGTCGGGGTGGCCGGCAGGGTCGAAAGGAATGTGCTTCGGTCGATCGTTGCGGGCACGTCCATCTCTCGCAGACCGGTCTTCGCCATCGTCATCGACGTCATTCGGATTGCCGTGGGCCAGCTCTATGGTAGCGGGTTATAGGCTCGCATCGTGTACCGTTACGGCCGCGACTCAACCGAAGGTTACAGCTTACTTAATTTTGGTGGGGACGCGGAATAGGGTCGGGTAAGATGCGCTTTACTGAACGGTGCCATAATGCCCTTCCGCCGTGGTGGGTTCCAGGTTTGAATCATTCGATTTGATCTCAATATCCGGGAGTTGTTCCCCTATGCCCCGCGTTCTCATCATCGACGACCAGAAGGACGTCCGCGCGATGGTCGCGATCGTGCTCCGGGTCAATCGTTTCGAGGTCGTGGAGGCCGAAAGCGGCGCGGCCGGGCTGAAAGCTTTCGCGGAAAGCCCGTGTGACGCGGCAATCGTCGATATCTTCCTTGGCGACACCAGCGGCGTCGACGTCATCGCGAGCCTGCGCGAGCGTGCGCCGGGACTTCCCATCATTGCGGTGTCCGGGATGACGACGCTCGATTTCCTGGACCAAGCGCCTCACCTCGCCAACGTGGTCTGCCTGCAAAAGCCGTTTCGGCCGAACGACCTCCTGCAAGCACTGCGGAAGGCCCAGACGGCTGCGGGCGGCGAACTGCCCGCAGCCGTCTGACCTTGGCGCAAGAAGAAACGCCCCGGCGCAAGCCGGGGCGTGTGAGGGTTGGATCGCAGCCTTGAGGCCCGGCAAGCGCGTTAGGTGCCGTTGCCCTTGATCTCGGAGTAGCCGCCCTTGGCGTCCCACTTGTAGACGACGTAGTCGATCTGCTTGATGTCGCCCTTGGCGTCATACTCGATCGGGCCGATCACGGTGTCCCACTTGCCGGCCTTCATCGCCTCCATGACCTTCTTGGCGTCGGTGGTGCCGGCCTTCTTGGCTGCCTGCGACCACACCTGCATCGCGGCGTAGGTGTAGAGCGTGTAGCCTTCGGGGTCGATGTTCTTGGCCTTGAAAGCATCGACGATCTTCTTGGCGGTCGGCTTGTTGCGCGGGTCGGGGCCGAAGGTGAACAGGGTGCCTTCGCCGGCGGGGCCGGTGATGGAGGCGTACTCCTTGTCGGCGAGCGCGTCGCCGGCCATCAGCACGGTCTTGAGGCCCTGGTCGCGCATCTGGCGCAGGATCAGGCCGCTCTCCTGATGGTAGCCGCCGACATAGACGAGGTCGATGTTGTCGCGCTTCAGGCGCGAGACGATCGCGTTGAAGTCCTTGTCGCCCTTGTTATAGGACTCGTACATCTTCTCGGTGATGCCGGCCTTGTTGAGCGCCTTCTTGGTCTCGTCCGCAAGACCCTTGCCGTAGGTGGTCTTGTCGTTGAGGATCGCGATGTTCTTGCCCTTGAAGTTCTTGGCGATGTACTGCGCCGCGATCAGGCCCTGCTGATCGTCACGGCCGCAGACACGCGCCACGTTCCAGAGCTTGCGCTCGGTGAAGAGCGGGTTGGTCGAGGCCGGGGTGATCTGCAGGACGTTGCCGTCCGCATAGGCCTCCGAGGCGGGGATCGACGACGACGAGCAATAGTGCCCGGCGACGAAGGGGATCTTGGCGCCGGCGATCTTCTCGGCGATCGAGCGTGCCTGCTTCGGATCGCAGGCATCGTCCTCGACGGAGAGCGCAAGCTTCTTGCCGTTGACGCCGCCGGCGGCGTTGATATCGGCCACCGCCATCTCGGCGCCGTTCTTCATCTGGCGGCCGAAGGCGGACTCGCCGCCGGTCATCGGGCCTGCGACTGCGATGGTGACATCCTGCGCGAATGCCGCGCTCGACAGCGCGATCGACGCGCCGAATGCCAGACCGATGAGCTTCAGTGATTTCATGAGATACCTCGCGGGTGGTCGCCTGTGGAAGTCGCCGGGGCATGCCCGGTCCAAACCGGCGCCATTCTTGAATGAATTCGAGGAGAAGTCACCGGCAAAATACGGGCATTGGCGGAGATATCTCGCCGCATTGCGCTGCATATGGCCGCTCTCAGCCGTGCCGGCCGCCTTCCAGATAGGCGGCGCGAATCTCGGGGCGCTGCAGCAACTCGGCGCCGGTCCCGGCCAGCGTGATCAGGCCATTGACCATGACGTAGCCCCGGTGGGCGAGCTTGAGCGCATGGTTGGCGTTCTGCTCGACGATCAGGACGGTCAGGCCGTCCTGCCGGTTCAGGGTGCGGATCGCGTCGAAAATCTGGCGGGCGATCAGCGGCGCGAGCCCGAGCGAGGGCTCGTCGAGCAGGAGCAGGCGGGGGCGGCTCATCAAGGCACGGCCGATTGCCAGCATCTGCTGCTCGCCGCCGGACAGGGTTCCGCCGCGCTGGGCGTAGCGTTCCTTCAGCCGTGGAAACAGCGTGAAGACGCGCTGGAGCGTCGCCTCGCGCTCCGCATCGGTGCACTCGGTGGCATCGGCCCCCATCTGGAGGTTTTCCGCCACGCTCATGCGCGGGAAGATGCGGCGGCCCTCCGGCGATTGCGCGATGCGCAAATGCGCGATCTCGTGGGTCGGCACGTCGGTGATGTCGCGGCCTTCGTACAGGATCTGGCCGGCGCGGGCCCGCGGCTTGCCGAAGATCGTCATCATCAGCGTCGACTTGCCGGCACCGTTGGCGCCGATCAGCGCCACGATCTCGCCGGCATTGATCTCGACGTCGACGCCCTTCAGCGCCTCGATCTTGCCGTAGGCGGCGCGCAAGGACCGGATCGCGAGCAGGGGAGTGGGTGCCGCCGTCACGTCCCGCCCTCCATCACGGCCGCCGCCTCTTCCTCGTCTGTGCCGAGATAGGCGGCGATCACCTTGGGATCGTCGCGGACCTCGCGCGGCGTGCCTTGCGCGATCTTGACCCCGTGGTCCATCACCACGATGTGGTCGGAGATCTCCATCACCACCGACATGTCGTGCTCGATCAGGAGGATCGAGGTGCCGAGCTCGTTCCGGATCGAGAGCAAGAGCTCGCTCAGAGCGGCGCTCTCGCGCGCATTGAGGCCGGCGGCGGGCTCGTCCAGGCACAGCAGGGCGGGCTCGGTGCACATCGCGCGCGCGATCTCGAGCCGGCGCTGGTCGCCATAGGCGAGGTTGCCGGCGGCGTCGTCGGCGCGGTCGAGCAGGTTGACGCGCCTCAGCCAGTCGGTGGCGAGATCGATCGCGTGCTTCTCGGCGTCCCGGTACACGGGGGCGCCGACGAGGCCGAGCAAGGTGAAGCCGGAGGCGCGCATCAAGGCGTTATGCTGCGCCACCATCAGGTTTTCCAGCGCGGTCATGCCGGGAAACAGGCGGATGTTCTGGAAGGTGCGCGCGACCTTGGCCTGCTTGGCGATGCGGAAATCGTTCAGCCGCTCCAGGGCGATGACCCGGCCGTCGTCATGGGCGAGGCGGATGGTGCCGCCGGTCGGCTTGTAGAAGCCGGTGATGCAGTTGAAGACGGTGGTCTTGCCGGCGCCGTTCGGCCCGATCAGCGCGGTGATCTTGGTCCGCTCGGCGGCGAAGGAGAGGTCCTGCACGGCGACGATGCCGCCGAAGCGCATGGTCAGCCGGTCGACGCCAAGAATCTTATCGCCAGTCTTGTCGCCGCTCATCCGTGCCCTTCCTTGACGAGGTCGGAGGAGATCGCCTGCGCCTTGGTCAGATACACGGTCGGGGCACGATGGCCGATCAGGCCGCGCGGCCGCCAGATCATGATCAGGACCATCGCCATGCCGAACACCAGCATGCGGTAGCCCTCCAGACCCCGGAACAGTTCGAAGCCGCCGATCATGGCGAGCGCGGCGAGCGCGACGCCGAGCTGCGAACCCATGCCGCCGAGCACGACGATGGCGAGCACCAGCGCCGATTCCTGGAAGGTGAAGGATTCCGGGCTGATGAAGCCCTGGCGGGTGGCGAAGAACGCGCCGGCGAAGCCGCCGAACATGGCGCCGGTCGCAAACGCCGTGAGCTTCGTCGTCGTGGTGTTGATGCCGAGCGCGCGGCAGGCGACCTCGTCCTCGCGCAGCGCCTCCCAGGCGCGGCCGATCGGCAGGCGGCGCAGGCGGATCGTCACCCAGTTGGTGAGCAGCGCCAGCGCCAGGATCAGATAGAACAGGAAGATGATGCGGTGGGTCGAGGAGTACTCGATGCCGAGTTTTGCCGCTAACCCGTCATCGCTGTTGTCGAGCGGGATGCCGAAGAAGGTGGGACGCGGAATGCCGGAAACGCCGTTCGGGCCTCCGGTCAGGCTCTGCCAGTTGATGATGACGAGGCGGATGATCTCGCCGAAGGCCAGCGTCACGATGGCGAGATAGTCGCCGCGCAGCCGCAGCACGGGAAAGCCGAGCAGCACGCCCCAGAACGCGGCGAGGATGCCGGCGAGCGGCAGGCAGACCCAGAACGACCAGCCGAAATTGGTGGCGAGCAGCGCGTAGGAATAGGCGCCCACCGCGTAGAACGCGACATAGCCGAGATCGAGCAGGCCGGCGAGGCCAACCACGACGTTCAATCCCCAGCCCAGCATCACATAGGTGAGTACGAGGATCGCGAGATCGAGGATGTAGCGCTGGTTATAGAAAATGACGGGTACCAGCAGCGTGAAGATCAGAAGCGCCGGCGCGAGGTAGCGGCCGACGAACGACATTCCGCTTCGTATCGCCGGCGGCACCAGCTTCTCGGTGCCGGTCGGACCGATCCATTGCCGCAATAGCTCCATCACGATCGAGCCGCCGAACACGATGCCGACGAGGGAGGCGAGCTCGCCGAAGCGCGTCCAATAGGTGAGCTGGCCGTCGGAGCCCGCCTCGGTACGGATGCCGACCATCAGCGAGAACAGCACCAGCGCGACGAGGGCGTTGATGAAGGCGGTCTTGAAGAGGGCTGGGATGCCCGTTGCAGGTTTGGCCGTATTGGTCGAGGGAGCTGTCACGCGCGACCGTCAGACTTTTTCGACTTCGGGACGGCCGAGCAGGCCGGTCGGCATGAAGATCAGCACGACGATCAGGATCGAGAACGCCGCGACGTCCTTGTATTCGACCGAGAAATAGGCCGACCAGAACGTCTCGATCAGGCCGATCGCAAGACCCCCGAGCATGGCTCCCGGCAGCGAGCCGATGCCGCCGAGCACGGCGGCGGTGAACGCCTTGATGCCGGCGACGAAGCCCATGAAGAAGTCGACCAGGCCGTAATAGAGCAGGTACATCAGGCCGGCGACCGCGGCGAGCGCCGCGCCGATCACGAACGTCATGGAGATGGTGCGGTCGACGTTGACGCCGAGCAGCGCCGCCATGGTCTGGTCCTGCTCGCAGGCGCGCATGTCGCGCCCGAGCCGCGTGCGCGACACCAGCCAGGTGAAGATCGCCAACAGCACGATGGTGGTGAGGACCACCATGATCTGGATGTTGGAGAGCTGGATGACGAAGCCGTCCGTGCTCTCATGCAAGGTGTAGCCCCCGGTGATGAAGGGCGGGATCGGCTTGACCCGGGCGCCCTGCGCCACCTGCGAGTAGTTGGTCAGCACGAAGGACATGCCGATCGCCGATAGCATCGGGGCGAGGCGGAAGGAGTGGCGCAGCGGCCGGTAGGCGATGCGCTCGATGGTCCAGCCGTAGAGCGCGGTGATCGCCATCGACACCAGCAGCACGACCAGCAGGATCACGGGGATCGCGGTGAGACCGAGCGAAACCAGGATCAGGAAGGTGATCAGGGCGATGAAGCCGCCGATCATGAAGACGTCGCCGTGGGCGAAATTGATCATGCCGACGATGCCGTAGACCATCGTGTAGCCGATCGCGATCAGGCCGTAGATGGAGCCGAGCACGAGGCCGTTGATGAGCTGCTGGGCGAAATAATCCATAGGCTGCCGTTACCAAACCTGACGCGGCTCAAAGGGAGCTCTTCGAGAGAGAGTGATTGAGTTTCTTCTCGGGCCCCGGCAGCCCTTGAGCGTTCTGCTGGTTTTGTAACAGGAGGGAACTGGCCGCCGCAACAGCTCACGCCTCGGCAGAAGGTCTTGTACAGAGGTCATTTTTCGTTTCCGGGTTCCGCACCTGCGAGGAACCGGGTTCCCAGGGCAACCAAAGTCGGGATCGGCCGTTATCACCGTTCTCTGACGTCCAACAAGGGAGTTTCCCCCGATGACGAAGCAGCAGAACCAGAATCCGGGTCAGCAGAATCAGAACCCCGGCCAGAAACCAGGACAGCAACAGGGCGGCGGCCAGAAACCCGGACAGCAGCAGCAGGACCCGATGCGCCAGGGCGATCGTCCCGGCCAGCAGCAGGGTGGCCAGCGCAGCCAGGACGAGTAGGGAGCCCGGGAGTGGGAGGGCCTCGCCGAAAGGCGGGGCCTTTTTTCTTTGGCGTCTTGCTCCGTCATTCCGGGATGGTCCGAAGGACCAGACCCGGAATCTCGAGATTCTCAGGTGCGTAATTGCGCACCATAGTTAGGCTCTGCGAGCCCCGGAATGACGGCGTGGGTCAGCCCGGTTAAGGTAAACAAAGGGTTTAAATTGCCGCCACAGTCTCATGCGAGTTAGCTCCCCGCAAAGCCTTCCCCCCGAAGGCGGATGGCAGGCGAAGCGGGTAGCGGCATGTTCAGGAATTGGCGGATCGGCTCGGTCAATGGCGCGCTGCTGGCGGCCTATTTCATCCCGGCCTGGGCGCTGGTCGCCTTCAACATCTTTGTTGCACCGGTGCACGGCCTCTACGAGCGTCCGAGCGTCGCGGTGGCGCTGTTCCTCAGCGATCATCTCCAGATGGCGGGGATGGACACGGTGCGGGCCGCCTGGCTGCTGGCGCTGGGACGGCTGACCGTCGTGGTGTTCTTTGCGATCTACCTCGCGCTGCTATGCATTCCCCGGACCCGCAAGAGCGGCGGCAGTGACGAGGCGCTCGCCATTGCGCTGGCGATCGGCAGCCTGATCTCGTTTGCCAGCATGGTCATGGCCTCGAAGGTCGGCGAGATGGCCGCCCTCCGTCTGCACGCCACCGAGCTTCTGCTGCTGCTGGGGGCCGCGATTGTGCTGGTGATCGAGCGGCCGGAGGCGGCGCCCAAGGCCGTCGCGGCCGCCGCGCCGCTAGCTCTTGAGCAGGCCGAGCTCCTGCACAATCGCTGAGGCTTCCTTGACGGCGTGGTTCGCCGCCGGAACGCCGCAATAGATCGCCTGCTGGAGCAGGATTTCCTTGATGTCATCGGGCGTGAAGCCGCCCTCGGCGAGCGCCGCGCGCACGTGCAAGCGGAATTCGTCCCATTGCCCGAGTGCGACCATGGTGCCGATGACGAGCACCCGCCGCGTGCGCTCGTCGAAATGCGGCCGCGTCCAGATCTCGCCCCAGGCGTAGCGCGTGATCAGGTCCTGGAAGTCGGTGTTGAAGGCATTGCGATTTGCGATCGACTTGTCGACCCAGGCATTGCCCAGCACCTTTCGGCGCACGTTCATGCCGGCATCGCGGCGCTTCTGGTCGTCCATGGTGTCCTCCTTCGTCATTGCGAGCGCAGCGAAGCAATCCAGGATCTTTCCGCGGAGGCAGTCTGGATTGCTTCGCTGCGCTCGCAATGACGGCTGTGGCTAGCCCTGCGTCAAGAACCCCACCACCGCATCCGTGAACGCATGCGGCTGCTCGACATTGGAAATGTGCGCGGCGTCGATGATGGTCATGCTGGCGCCGGGAATGTTGGAGCGGATCAGCTCGGCCGCCGAGATCGGGGTTGCCATGTCGTGACGGCCGGCGATCACCAAGGTCGGGCTCTTGATCTTCTGCAACAGCGCGCGCTGGTCGAGCGTCGACAGCGCCTCGCAGCAGGCCAGATACCCTTCGACGGGGGAAGCGAGCAGCATCGCCTTCATCTTCGCGGTGATCTCAGGCTCGCGCTCGCGGAAATCGGCCGTGAGCCAGCCCGCAAGCACGGCATCGGCGACCACTGCGATGCCGCCCTTCTTCACGGCGTCGATACGCTCCAGCCATTTGGTCGGCTCGGCGTAATAGCAGGAAGTGTTGGCGAGAATGAGCTTGCCGAAGCGCTCCGGCGCGTTGGCGCCCAGCCATTGCCCGACCATGCCGCCCATCGACAGGCCGCACCAATGCACCTTCTCGATGTTGAGGTCGTCGAGGATCGCGAGCACGTCGCGGCCGAAGCGCTCCATCGTGTAGGGGCCGGGCGGAACGTTCGACTTGCCGTGGCCACGGCGGTCGTAGCGGATGACGCGGAAGATCTGCGTCAGCGCCTTCATCTGCGGCTCCCACATCTGCAGCGTGCAGCCGAGCGAGTTGGAGAGCATCAGGGTCGGCCCGCCGTCGCGGCCCTCGACGGAGACGTTGATGAGGCAACCGTCGGCATCGATCATGGGCATGGCATGTTCCTCGTCATGCGTGGGCTTGACCCGCGCACCCATCCAAGAAGCGGAATCTATCCAGGATGATGTCATTGCCGGGTCAAGCCCGGCAATGACATCAGGAGAGATCCAACGAATCGAGCAGGCGGTCGATCAAGGCCTGCGAAGCCCCTTGATAGGCCATCGGCTCGAACAATGCCGCAATTTTTTCCGGCGTCAGATGCGCGGTGACCTGCGAATCGGCTGACAGCACCTCGCGCAGATGCTTCTTCTCGGCGACCGCGCGCTTGCTCGCGGCCTCGATCAGATGATGCGCATCGCTCTTGCCGATCTTGTCGGCCAGCGCAAAGGTGACGGCCTCGGCCATGATCAACCCGTGCGTCGCATCGAGATTGCTGCGCATGCGCGCCGCATCGACATCGAGGCCCTCGGCGATGTCGACGATCGCCGCGAGCGCGCCGGAGGCCACCAGCATCAATTGCGGCAGCGTCGGCCATTCCGCGTGCCAGGGCCCGGCGCTGCGCTCATGGTCCTGCACCTGCGCTGCAAAAATCGTGGCAGCGAGCTGCGGCGCCATGGTGGCTGCGCCGAGCGCGCTTGCGGCCGCGACCGGGTTGCGCTTGTGCGGCATGGTCGAGGAGCCGCCGCGGCCTTCGCCGGCGGGCTCGAAGGCTTCGCCGACATCGGTCTGCATCAGCAGCGAGACGTCGCGTGCGATCTTGCCGCAGCTTCCAGCCAGGATCGCGAAACTTGAAGCGGCTTCCGCAATACGGTCGCGATGGGTGTGCCAGGGCGCTTCCGGCAGCGGAAGGTTCAGCTCCTGCGCCAATCTTTCCGCAACGACGAGCCCCTTGTCGCCGAGGGCTGCGAGCGTGCCTGCGGCGCCGCCGAATTGCAGTGCCAGCCCGTCGCGACGGAGCCGCCTGAGGCGACAGCGGGCACGGGCGAGGCTTGCGGCATATTCGGCGGCCTTCAGCCCAAACGGCATCGGCAGCGCGTGCTGGAGCCAGGTCCGCGCCACCATCGCGGTGTTGCGATGGGCGCGGGCGAGCGTCGCAAAACCCTTGATGGCACGGCTGAGGTCGGCGTCGAGTGCATCGATGCCGGCGCGAAGGGTGAGCATGGTCGCGGTGTCGATGACGTCCTGGCTGGTCGCGCCCCAATGCACGTAGCGCGCGGCCTCCGCATCGGCCTTGCCGACATTGGCGGTCAGCGCCTTGACCAGGGGAATCGCGAGATTGCCGGATCGCGTTGCGGCGTCGGCGAGGGCTGCAACGTCAAACCAAGACGCCTTGCAGGCGCCTTGAATTGGCCCGACAGCGGACGCGGGAATCACGCCGGTAGCGGCCTCGGCCCGTGCCAGCGCTGCCTCGAAATCGAGCATGTTCTGCAGGGTCGACTGGTCGTCGCAGACGGCGCGCATGGCTGCGCTCGACAGCATCGGCGCGAGCAGGGGGGAGAGGGATGTGCTCATATCGTGCGGGACCTAACCATCATGGCCCGCCTCTGCCAATCCAAAACCGCTCGCGCAAGCTTTTTGCAGTTGCGAATATGCATTGCACGTGACCGGGGGCGCCCTTTCCTTTGCGGCCTCCGTGCGTTACTTGAGCAATATTATTCTGACGCGATCTCGGGAGGCACCCCATGGCCATGACAATGAACGGCGAAGTCCAGCTCGCGGCGCCGCGCGAGGCCGTGTGGGCCAAGCTCAACGATCCCGAGGTGCTGAAGGCCTGCATCCCCGGCTGCGAGGAGCTGGAGAAGACCGACGATGGCGGCTTCCGTGCAACGGCAAAAATGAAGGTCGGGCCGGTGTCGGCGCGCTTCAAGGGCAAGGTGATGCTGTCAGATCTCGACCCGCCGAACGGCTACAAGATCTCAGGCGAAGGCGAGGGCGGGGTGGCTGGCTTTGCCAAGGGCGGGGCCGCGGTCAAGCTCGCGGAGAAGGACGGCGGCACGCTGCTTTCCTACGACGTCGAGGCGCAGATCGGCGGCAAGTTGGCGCAGCTCGGACAGCGCCTGATCAACGGCACCGCCAAGAAGCTGGCCGACGAGTTTTTCGCGAACTTCGCCAAAGCTGTACAGGGCTAGCGGTACAGGGCTGAAACCTATCGCCTTTCGGCATGGCGCCTTGCGTCCGGGGTGATGTTGCCCCAGGGGACAATGGCCCATATGATGGGTTGGAATAATTATAAGAACCGCTTCGACGGGACCCGTCGGGGCGCTGATAGAGAGTGCTTATGGCAAAAATCTCCCTCATCGTGAACGGCAATCCTGTGACGGCCAACGTCGATCCCCGCACGCTTCTGGTGCAGTTCCTGCGCGAGAATCTGCGCCTGACCGGCACCCATGTCGGCTGCGACACCTCGCAGTGCGGCGCCTGCGTCGTGCATCTCGACGGCAAGGCCGTGAAGTCCTGCACCACGCTTGCCGTGATGGCCGACGGTCACGAGGTCAAGACGATCGAGGGACTGGCCGCCGACGGCGCGCCGCTGCATCCGATGCAGGAAGCCTTCCGCGAGCACCATGGCCTGCAGTGCGGCTTCTGCACGCCCGGCATGATCATGACCGCGATCGACATCGTGCACCGCAAGGGCAACGAGCTCGACGACCACACCATCCGCGAGGAGCTGGAAGGCAATCTGTGCCGCTGCACCGGTTACCAGAACATCGTCGCCTCGATCTCCGCCGGCGCCAAGGCGATGGCGAAATCCGATCTCGCGTAACGCGCACCCCGCGATCAGGACATTCAGATGTACGAATTCAAATATCATCGCCCGGGCACCGTGCGCCAGGCGGCCAACCTCCTGGTGAAGAACGAGGACGCCAAGGTGATCGCCGGCGGCCACACGCTGATTCCCGTCATGAAGCAGCGCCTCGCAAGCCCGCCGCATCTGGTCGACCTCTCCCACATCGAGGGGCTCAACACGATCGAGATGAAGGGCCGCTCGCTCGTGATCGGCGCCACCGCCAAGCACGCGGAGGTCGCGACCTCCGCGATCGTCGGTGAGGCGATCCCGTCGCTGGCGAGTCTTGCCGGCGGGATCGGCGATCCTGCCGTGCGCCACCGAGGCACGATTGGCGGCTCGCTCGCCAACAACGATCCGACCGCGGACTATCCGGCTGCGGTGCTCGCGCTGGGCGCCACCATCGTCACCAACAAGCGCCGCCTCAAGGCCGAGGAGTATTTCCAGGGCCTGTTCTCGACCGCGCTGGAAGCCGACGAGATCATCACCAAGGTGATGTTCCCGCTGCCGAAGAAGGCCGCTTACGTCAAATTCCGCAACCAGGCCTCGCGCTACGCGCTGGTCGGCGTGTTCGTGGCGCGGCGTCCGTCGGACGTGCGCGTTGCCGTCACCGGCGCCGGGTCCGAAGGCGTGTTCCGCGTCGAGGCGTTCGAGGAGGCGTTGAAGAAACGCTTCGCCTCGAAGGCGATCGAAGGCATCGAGGTGCCGGCGGAAGGGCTCAACAGCGACATCCACGGCAGCGCCGAATACCGCGCGCATCTCATCGGCGTGCTGACACGGCGCGCCCTTGATGCTGCCAACGCCAAGGGGTGAGGTGAGCTCACTCCTCGGCACAAGACTTGCCCCGTGTGAGGGCGCAAACGAGACTGGCCTTTCATGACTTCAGCGGCCAATACTTCCGGTGCCATGCCGGCATCGGTCGACGCGATGCTCGAACTCCTGACCTCGCGCGGCTATCTGGCCGAGCGGTCGCTGGCGACGGTGACCTATTTGTCGCTGCGCATGGGCAGGCCGCTGTTCCTGGAAGGCGAGGCCGGCGTCGGCAAGACCGAGATCGCAAAGGTGCTGTCGGCCGCGCTGGGGCGGAAGCTGATCCGGCTGCAGTGCTATGAAGGCCTCGACGTCTCCTCGGCGGTCTACGAGTGGAACAGCGCGGCGCAGATGATCGCGATCCGGATGGCGGAAGCCGCCGGCGACACCGATCGCGATCAGCTCTCGAGCGACATCTTCGCCGACCGCTACATGATCAAGCGGCCGCTATTGCAGGCGCTGGAGCCCGACGTTGCCGGCCCGCCGGTGCTGCTGATCGACGAGCTCGACCGCGCCGACGAGGCGTTCGAAGCCTATCTGCTCGAGATCCTCAGTGACTTCCAGGTGACCATCCCCGAATTCGGCACCGTCAAGGCGCCGCATCCGCCGATCGTCATCATCACCTCCAACCGCACCCGCGAGATCCACGACGCGTTGAAGCGGCGCTGCCTCTATCACTGGGTCGATTATCCCGCCGCCGAGCGTGAGCTTGCGATCGTCAAGACGCGTGTGCCCGGCATCTCCGCAAAGCTGTCGCAGCAGGTCGTCCGCTTCGTGCAGGCGCTGCGCAACCAGGACTTCTACAAATCGCCGGGTGTCGCCGAGACCATCGACTGGGCCACCGCGCTGTCCGAGTTAGATGCCCGCTCGCTGACGCCGCAAGTGGTCGGCGACACGCTGGGCGCGCTCCTCAAGTACCAGGACGACATCACCCGCATGCAGGGCGATGCCTTGCAGAAGGTGCTGAAGGAAGCGACGAGCGAGAATTGACGCGCGCGCGTCATCACTGCTCCCGTCATTCCGGGGCGACGCGCAAGCGTCGAGCCCGGAATCCATAACCACGATCGGGAGTATGGATTCCGGGCTCGCGCCAAGTGGCGCGCCCCGGAATGACGAGGGGATGGATACGAGACCATGGCCATCAACCACCTTGCCCCCGAGCAGACCGAGCAATTCGCCGACAACATCGTCGGCTTCGCCCGCGCGCTGCGCTCTGCCGGCATGCCGGTCGGGCCGGGCGCCGTCATCGATGCCATGAGCGCGCTGCAGGTGATCGACATCGGCAACCGGTCCGATGTCTTCACCACGCTCGAGGCGATCTTCGTCAAGCGCCATGAGCACGCGCTGATCTTCAAGCAGGCCTTCAACCTGTTCTTCCGCGCCTCGGAAGAATGGAAGCACATGCTGGACTCGGTGCCGCTGCCGGAGCAGGCCAAGAAGAAGCCGCAGGCCGGCGCGCGCCGCGTCCAGGAGGCGATGTCGCAGCCGCGCATGACCGAGACGCCGCAGCACCAGGAGCAGGATCTGCGCCTGTCGGTCTCCGACAAGGAGATCCTTCAGAAGAAGGATTTTGCGCAGATGAGCGCGGCGGAGATCACCGAGGCGCTCCATGCCGTCGAGCGGATGCATCTGCCGCAGGCCGAGCTGCTGACGCGCCGGCATCGGCCCGACGCTCGGGGCCTGCGCCTCGACCTGCGCCGCACGCTGCGCGCATCTTTACGCACCGGCGGCGAAATCATCGACATCCATCGCCTCGGACGAATCGAGAAGCCGGCGCCGATTGTCGCGCTGCTCGACATCTCGGGCTCGATGAGCGAATACACCCGCCTGTTCCTGCATTTCCTGCATGCGATCACGGATGCGCGAAAACGCGTCTCGGTGTTCCTGTTTGGCACGCGCCTCACCAACGTGACCCGCGCGCTGCGCCAGCGCGATCCGGACGAGGCGCTGGCGAGCTGCTCGGCCTCGGTCGAGGATTGGGCCGGCGGCACGCGGATCTCGGCCTCGCTGCACAACTTCAACAAATTGTGGGCGCGCCGGGTGCTGAGCCAGGGCGCCATCGTGCTCCTGATCTCCGACGGGCTGGAGCGGGAGGCCGATTCCAGGCTCGCCTTCG
Source organism: Bradyrhizobium huanghuaihaiense (assembly GCF_025200885.1). Lineage (NCBI taxonomy): Bacteria > Pseudomonadati > Pseudomonadota > Alphaproteobacteria > Hyphomicrobiales > Nitrobacteraceae > Bradyrhizobium > Bradyrhizobium huanghuaihaiense. Next base: position 3,576,506 of record NZ_CP104172.1, read on the forward strand.
AGATGGACCGGCTGCACCGGTCCTGCCGGCGGCTGATCTGGCTCAACCCGCTGTTACGGTTCGGCGGCTTCGAGGCCAAGGCCCAGGGCATCAAAATGATGCTTCCGCACGTTGACGAATTCCGCCCGGTACATAATTTGAGTTCGATCCAGGAGCTGATCACCACGCTCTCCCAGCCGCTGCCGCCGCATCACCGCAGCCTGATCCGCTCCGCAGCTTGAGAGGCCAGCCATGCTCGATCGCGACGAGGATATCCTGAAGGCGGCGGAGGACTGGCAGAAGGCCGGCCGTGGCGTCGCGCTTGCGACGGTTGTGGAGACCTGGGGCTCGGCCCCGCGCCCGGCGGGCTCCAGCCTGGTCATCAACGACGAGGGCACCTTCCTGGGCTCCGTCTCGGGCGGCTGCGTCGAGGGCGCCGTGGTCACCGAGGCCATGGACGTGATCGAGAGCGGCAAGCCCAAGATGCTGGAATTCGGCGTCGCCGACGAGACCGCCTGGAATGTCGGGCTATCCTGCGGCGGCACCATCCGCGTCTTCGTCGAGAAGGTCGGCTAGCCGTGAAGCTCGCGATCCTGCACGAACTCAATGCCGAGCGCGCCGCGCGTCGGCCCGTGATCCTGGTCACCGACACCGAGAGTGGCGAGCAGCGCCTGGTGAAGGCCGCCGACTTCGCCAACGACCCGCTGCGGGCCGAGCTGGACAAGCAGCTTCGCATGGGCAAGAGCGCCCATGTCGAGGCCGGCGGCAAGAAACTCTTCCTCAACGTCTACGCGCCGACCGCAAAGCTCGTGATCATCGGCGCGGTCCATATCAGCCAGGCGCTGGCGCCGCTGGCGCGCTCGCTCGGCTATGACGTCACCGTCGTCGATCCCCGCACCGCGTTTGCGAGCCCCGAGCGCTTCCCCGACATTCCGCTTGTTGCCGAATGGCCCGACACCGCGCTGCCGCCGCTCAATGTCGATGCCTATACGGCGTTCGTCGCGGTGACGCACGATCCCAAGATCGACGACCCCGCGCTGCTGCACGCCTTCGAGCGCAACTGCTTCTATATCGGCGCGCTCGGCTCGCGGAAGACGCATGCCAAGCGCGGCGACCGGCTGCGGGCGCAGGGCGCGAAGGAAAGCGACATCGCGCGCATTCACGCGCCGATTGGCCTTGCGATCGGTGCGGTCTCGCCGTCCGAGATCGCGGTGTCGATCATGGCCGAGATCACGGCGGTGCTCCGCCTGCCTCCCAAAGAAAAAGAAGAAGCGGCATGAAGTTCGGCCCGGCGAGCCCCAGGGATGCGATCGGCGGGGTGACCGTCCACACCCTGCGCCAGGGACCGCTGGTGCTGAAGAAGGGCACGACGATTGGCCCAGCCGAGGTCGAGTCGCTCGAGCGCGCCGGCATCAAGGACATCGTCGTGGTGCGCATGGAGGCGGGCGACGTCTCCGAGGACGTCGCGGCCGCCAGCATCGCGCTTGCCGTCGGCGGAGAGGGCATCCATGTCGAGCGCGCCTTCACCGGCCGCGCCAATCTGTTCGCCGCGCAGCCGGGCGTGCTGGTGATCGATCGCGCCGCGGTCGACCGCATCAACAATATCGACGAGGCCATCACCTTTGCGACGCTCACCGCCTACAAGCCGGTGGTCGAGGGCGAGATGGTCGGCACCGTCAAGATCATCCCGTTCGGCGTCGAAGGAAGCCTGCGCGATGCTGCGGTGAAGGCTGCGGGCAAGGACGTCCTGAAGATCGCGCCTTACGTGATCCAGCGCGTCGGCGTCGTCTCGACGCTGCTGCCGGGCCTGTCGTCCAAGGTGATCGACAAGACGCTACGCGTCACCGCCGAGCGCCTTGCGCCGGCCGGCGCCAGCATCATTGCCGAGCGGCGGGTCCAGCACGACGAGCGCGCGCTGTCGGCCGCGATCAAGGAATTGCTCGCGCTTGGCGCCGAGCTCGTCATCGTGTTCGGGGCGTCCGCGATCGCCGATCGTCGTGACGTGATCCCCGCGGCCGTCACCGGAATCGGCGGCGAGATCGAGCATTTCGGCATGCCGGTCGATCCCGGCAATCTCTTGCTGATCGCCCGCGCCGGCAATGTGCCGGTGCTGGGCGCGCCGGGCTGTGCGCGCTCGCCGGTCGAGAACGGGTTCGACTGGGTCCTGATGCGGCTGCTCGCCGGCATCAAGGTGACGCGGTCCGAGCTGATGGGCATGGGCGTCGGCGGCCTCTTGATGGAGATCGTGACGCGGCCGCAGCCGCGCGCGCAGCCGGAGACCGAGGGCAACAGCCAGGTCGCGGCCATCGTGCTCGCGGCGGGCCGTTCCACGCGCATGGGCGGGCCGAACAAGCTGCTCGCCGAGCTCGACGGCAAGAAGCTGGTGCGGATCGCAGCCGAGCAGGCGCTGGCTTCGAGAGCATCCGAGGTGATCGTCGTGACCGGCCACCAGACCGAGCTGGTCGAGCAGGCGCTGCAAGGCCTGAAGGTGAAATTCGTCAGGAATCCGGATTTCGCCGGCGGTATCGCCAGCTCGGTCAAGGCCGGCATCGCGGCAGTGCCGGAGACCTGCGATGGCGCCTTGGTTTGCCTCGGCGACATGCCGCTGATCGATGCCGGCCTGATCGATCGCCTGATCGACAGTTTTGCGCCGGACCGCGGCAACCTCATCGTCGTGCCCGTCAGCGAAGGCCGCCGCGGCAATCCCGTGCTGTGGTCGCGCCGTTTCTTCAAGGAGTTGATGACGCTCGACGGCGACGTCGGCGCGCGGCATCTGATCGCCAAGCACACCGAGGCGGTCGCCGAAGTGCCGGTGGATGGTGAGAGCGCCTTCCTCGACATCGACACGCCGCAGGCATTGGAAGCGGCGAGACGGGGATGAAGCTGCCGTAGGGTGGGTTTGCCTTGCGGCTGCGCGAAGCGCGGGCGCTGGGCGTAACCCACCATGTTTCCGCGTTTGCCGAACGAAGGTGGTGGATTACGCCGTGCGGACTGCGCTTCGCGCAGCCGCGAGCTAATCCACCCTACGCACGGCGTGCGTTGCTCGCCTATTTTTTCGTGTTCGACAGCTTCTCGCTGGCGGCCTTCAGGTCGACGCCGCTCTTCGTCAGCAGGGCCTTGTCGCCGCTTGAGAACGTGAAGGTGTCGGCGCCCGCGCTGATGCCGTTCCATGCGACGGCCTCGCCGAGGGACAGATACCACAGTCCCTGGAATCCAGATGAGTTATTGAGCTGTCCGGTCCAGACGGTGGTCGAGCCGCAGCCGAGGAAGTTCACCGAGAAGCTGATCGCGGTGCCGGTGTTGCCGTAGGCCAGCCAGCCCGTCACGCCCTGCGGCTTGCCCTCATCGCAACTGCTCGCCGCGTTGTTGGTGTAGGTCCCCGCGATCGCGCCCGTGTTCTGGTTGAAGCTGGTGATGGCCAGCGTCGAGCCGTACTGGTTGGTCCAGGTCCAGTTCACCGACTGCGCATGCGCAGGCAGGGGCCCGATCAGACAAGCCGACGCAACGATTCCGAACAGCACAGCATTGATTGGACGCATGATCGTCTCCTCCGGCTCTCTGCTTGGCGCTCCACGACCTTAAATAACGCGATTTGGAATTACAACTATAAAGTGTATGATGCGGCATCACTATTCCGGCATGGCTTTTCAACCACTCGTTCACCAAGTGGAAACGACCGGCGCTTAGAGTTCCCTCCACCTGCCTTGGGGGTGAGGGGTTTTTTCCATGGCTTCGAACGTCGTCGCGCGCCGTTGCGCGATGTTTTTCTTTGCGCTGTCGGTCTGTGTTGCCGGTGCCCGCCACATCACGAATGCTCACGCGGCCGGCGCCTTTGCAGTCGGCAAGTGCGGCGCCTATGGCCAGGCCTTTGATTATGGCGCCGAGCACGAGGCCCGCGCCGCGGCGCAGAAGCAGTGCAAGGGCGACTGCACCACCGTGACGATGAAGCGCGCCTGCGCCGCGATGTCGGTCGACATGACCAACCCCTGCGGCGCTTACGGCTATGCCGTCAAGCCGAAGATCTCGGTCTCGCTCAACGCCGCAACGCGCGAATGCTACAAATACGGCGGCAAGGAATGCGTGATCCGCGCCTGGGCTTGCGACGCCAAGGGTTGATTTCTGGCTCAGTCATTCCGGGGCGCGCGTAGCGCGAACCCGGAATCTCGTGCGATAATCTCCAGATTCCGGGTCTGCGCCTGACGGCGCATCCCGGAATGACAATTTGTGGAGACATGCATGCAGTTCGACACCAAGATCGCCGTCGTGATCCGCACCGACCTGCAGGCCTGGCAGAAGCTCAACGTTGCGGCCTTTCTCACCAGCGGCATCGCGGCTGCGTTTCCTGAATGCATCGGCGAGCCCTATGAGGACGCTTCAAGCACGAAATATCTCTCGCTGATCGGCCAGCCGATCCTGATCTACGGCGCCGATGGTCCCGCCTTGTCGCGCGCGCTCGACCGCGCGCTCACGCGCAACGTCAAGCCTGCCGTCTACACCGAGGACATGTTCAAGACCGCGCATGACGCCGCCAATCGCGAGGCGGTGAGGGCGGTGGCCCGCAACGATCTCAATCTCGTCGGCATCGCGATGCGTGCCGAGCGCAAGGTGATCGACAAGATCGTCGACGGTCTGAAGTTCCACAGCTGATAGGCCTGTCACGCTTTGCGCCGCGTTGTCATCGCGATGTCACGATCGCGCGAGCGCTTTGCGTAATCTTTGTGCGGTTTGACTCCAATCAAGGGCGCATCGCCCGTCGCCGCTAGTCTGTTTCCGCAATCTAGACGGAGCAGACCCATGCCCACCATGAAAGCCGCAGTCGTCAAACAATTCGGCAAGCCGCTGGTGATCGAGGAGGTGCCGGTGCCGCAGCCCGGTCCCGGCGAGGTCCTGGTCAAGGTCAAGGCCTGCGGCGTCTGCCACACCGATCTGCACGCGGCGTCCGGCGACTGGCCGGTGAAGCCGGTTCCGCCCTTCATCCCCGGCCATGAAGCCGCCGGCATCGTCGCAGCGCTCGGGCCCGGCGTGAAGAATCTGAAGGTCGGCGATGCCGTCGGCGTCGCCTGGCTGCACGACGCCTGCATGGCTTGCGAATATTGCGAGACCGGCTGGGAGACGCTGTGCGAGCACCAGCACAACACCGGCTACAGCGTAAACGGCGGCTTCGCCGAATATGTCATCGCCTCGGCTGCCTTCGCCGCCAAGCTGCCGGCGACGATCGATTTCGCGGGCGTCGCGCCGATCCTGTGCGCCGGCGTCACCACCTACAAGGGCCTGAAGGAGACCGAGGCAAAGCCCGGTGAGTGGGTCGTGATCTCGGGCGTCGGCGGGCTCGGCCACGTCGCGGTTCAGTACGCCAAGGCGATGGGACTCAAGGTTGCGGCCGTCGACATCGCCGAAGACAAGCTCAAGCTCGCGCGCGAGACTGGCGCCGATCTCGCTGTGAACGCGCTTGCGGCCGATGCGGTGGACAAGGTGCTGGCGGCAACCGGAGGCGGAGCTCACGGCGTGCTGGTGACAGCGGTCTCGACGCCGGCCTTCGCCCAGGCGCTGAAGATGGTCCGGCGGAAGGGCACCGTCAGCCTCGTCGGCCTGCCGCCGGGCGAGTTCCCGACGCCGATCTTCGACGTCGTGCTCAAGCGCATCACCGTGCGCGGCTCCATCGTGGGCACCCGCCGCGACCTCGACGAAGCCATCGCCTTCGCCGCCGACGGCAAGGTCAAGGCCGAAGTGACGAAGGTGCCGCTCGCCGAGATCAACAACGTCTTCGAGCGCATGAAGGCCGGCAAGATCGACGGCCGCATGGTGCTGGACTTTGGCTAGCACCTCACCCCGGCGGCATGCCTTCGAATTTCGGCAAGTCCGGATCGAGATGATCCCAGCCATGCCCGCGCGCTCCGTAGGTCACCGCCTGCGGTTGGTAGCGGGCGGGCTCGTCGAGGCTCGCGGCGCGGATGGTGAAGATGTCGGGCATCGCGGCGAAGGTCAGGTAGACGGGCAGACCGCACTGCGGACAGAAGCCGCGCGTCTTCACGTTGCCGCTGTCGCCGACCATGTCCCAGTGCTTCGCTTCGCCGCTCAGCGTGACGCCGGCGCGCGCGAAGGTCGCGTAGGAGCCGTGGCCGCTGCCGCTTTCCCGCTGGCAGTCCCGGCACTGGCAGTGATTGCTGAACAGCGGCTCACCGAGGATCGAATAGCGGATCGCGCCGCAGGCGCAGCCGCCGGTATAGGGTTTGTCCATCGCGATATCTCCTCACTCTTCGCCGCTGATCTCGTCGAGCTGGCGCACGACCTTCTTCCAGCCGCCGCTCATCACCGTGTAGGCCGACTCGTTCCTGGGCAGGACGAAGCCGGCGTGAACCAGGCGGATCCGCGTGCCGGCCTCGACCGGGGTGAGGGACCAGGTCACGACGGTGTCGAGCGGCGCGCCGTAACCGGTGTTGCGCTCATCGCCGCCGTTCCAGGCATAGACGAGGCGGCGGTTCGGTACGACCTCGAGAACGCGGCAATGGATCACGCCGTCCCAGTTGCCGCCCGGTTTGGTCTGGAACGTGAAGGCGTTGCCTTCGACGGCCTCGAAGCCGGTCGGCTGCATCAGCCAGCGCGCGATCAGCTGCGCGCTGGTCAGCGCCTTCCAGATTGTCTCGGCGGTGTGAGGGAAGACCTCGTCGATGACGATGTCTCTTGTTTCGGCTTGCAACGCGGCTGCACTCACGGATCGATCTCCTTCAAGAGGTCACGCAGGTTCTGGAAGCGCTCGCGCCAGAAGACGCCGTAATGATCCATCCAGGTCACCAGCGGCTCGAGTCCTTGTGGCGCGGCGCGGTAGTAGACGTTGCGGCCCTCGGCGCGCTCGGCGACGAGGCCGGCCTGCTTCAACGACTTCAGGTGCTGCGAGATCGCTCCTTGCGTGACGCCGCTGCCGCGCGTCAGGTCGGCAACGCTGATCTCCTTGCTCTCGAACACACGCTCGAACACGGCGCGCCGCGTCGGATCGGCGAGGGCGCGCATCACCGTGGTGACGGGGTTTGGGGCGGCTTCAATCATGCAATTCAATTAGCAATGGCTAATGCATTAGTCAAGGCTAATTCATCGGCTGGAATAGGACTGCTGCACTGTCTTGACTATGACTGACCAGTCAGTCATATATTGCGAATGACCAAGAAGCCGACCAAAGCGTCCGCAACGCACGCCAGCGTGAAGGGCTCTGCTGGCAGCGTGGAAGTACCCCCCTCGAACCGCGCCACGCGCGCGGCGGAGCGGCGTGCGGCGATCGTGGAGGCGGCGATGGAGGAATTCATCGCGCGCGGCTTTGCCGCGACCCGGCTCGACGACATCGCCAAGCGCGCAGGCGTCGCCAAGGGAACGATCTACCTGCACTTCAAGGACAAGGAATCGATGTTCGAGGAGTTGGTGCGCATCGTCATCGTGCCTGTCGTGGCGCGCCTGACGGCGCTGCCGCCCCCGGCGGGCTCGGTACGCGACCTCATCGAAGCCTTCGCCGGCAACTTCCTCAAGGAGGTGATCGGCACGAAGCGTGGCGATCTCGTGCGCCTGATCGTGGCGGAGGGGCCGCGTTTCCCAGCGGTCGCCGACTTCTACTACCGTGAGGTCGTCTCGCGCGGGATCGCCGCCATGCGCGCGCTGATCGAGCTCGGGATCGCCCGCGGCGAGATCCGCGAGAAGGATCTCGCACGCTATCCGCAGATCCTGGTCGCGCCCGCGATGATTGCGGTGATCTGGCAGAGCCTGTTTGCGCGGCATGCGCCGCTCGACGCGCAGGACATGCTGCGCGTCCATCTTGATTTGATTTTTGGCGAACGGAGGACGACATGAGGTCGTCGCGGGTACTTTCTGCATTTGCATTGGCGCTCGTGCTCGCAACCGGCCTCGCCGGATGCAAGGAGAAGCGCGATCCCGGCTTCCAGGGCTGGGTCGAGGCCGACATGATCTTTGTCAGCCCTGATGAAGCGGGCCGGGTGACGAAGCTTGGCGTGCGCGAGGGCGACGAGGTCAAGGTCGGCGATCAGCTCTATTCGGTCGACGACGACCTCCAGCTTGCCGATCTCAACCAGAACAAGGCGACGCTGGCGAATGCGCAGCAGACTTATGACCGTGCAGCCTCGTTGAACAAGACCGGCTCCGGCACGCAGGCCAATCTCGACTCGGCTGTCTCCGCCCTGCGCGTGGCCGAAGCGCGGGTGGCGACGTCGGAGACGCGCATGGCGCGGCGCAAGGGCTTTGCGCCGGTTGCCGGCACCATCCAGCAGATCTATTTCCGTGAAGGCGAGATGGTGGCGGCGCAGCGGCCGGTGCTCTCGATCATGCCGCCCGGCAACATGAAGCTGCGCTTCTTCGTGCCGGAGACCGAGCTGCCGAAGCTTGCGATCGGCGATACCGTGCGGATCGCCTGCGACAATTGCGCCGCCGATCTCACCGCGAAGATCTACTTCATCGCGACCTCGGCCGAATACACCCCGCCCGTCATCTACAGCCTCGAGGAGCGCAACAAGCTCGTCTATCTGATCCAGGCGCGGCCGTCGCGTCCCGATGCTCTTCGCGTCGGGCAGCCGATCGACGTCTACCTCAACCCCAAGACACCCGTGGCGGACAAGCGATGAACGGCGATAGCGGCATCGCCATCGACGTCAAGGGACTGACGAAATCATTCGGCGGCCGCGAGGTCGTGCATGATCTGTCGATGCAGGTGAAGCGCGGCTCGATCTACGGCTTCCTCGGGCCGAACGGTTCTGGCAAGACCACCACCATCCGCATCCTCTGCGGCCTGCTCACGCCCGACAGCGGCGAGGGCACCTGTCTCGGCTACGACATCCGGCGTGATGCCGAGAAGATCAAGCGCCAGGTCGGCTACATGACCCAGCGCTTCAGCCTGTACCAGGATCTGTCGGTGCGGGAGAATCTCGAATTCGTCGCGCGGCTCTATGGCCTCACCGACGCGCGCGGCGCGGCACGCGATATGATCAAGCGGCTCGGGCTTTCGGGGCGCGAGGAGCAGCTTGCCGGCGAACTCTCCGGCGGCTGGAAGCAGCGGCTTGCACTCGGGGCCTGCACGCTGCCGAGCCCAAAACTGCTGCTGCTGGACGAGCCGACGGCGGGCGTCGATCCCAAGGCGCGGCGCGATTTCTGGAACGAGATCCATGCGCTCGCGGCCGACGGCCTCACCGTGCTGGTCTCGACCCACTACATGGACGAAGCCGAGCGCTGTCACGAGATCGCCTACATCGCCTACGGCCATCTGCTCGCGCACGGCACGGTGGAGGAGGTGATCGCGAAATCGGCGCTCACGACCTACACCGTCACGGGCGAGAACCTGAACGGGCTCACGGCCGCGCTCACCGGCAAGCCGGGCGTGGACATGGTGGCGCCGTTCGGGACCTCGCTGCACGTTTCGGGGCGCGACGTCGCCGCTCTCGAAGCCAGCATCGCGCCGTGGCGCGACAAGGGCGGTCTGCACTGGCATAAATCGTCGCCGTCGCTCGAAGACGTGTTCATCGAGCTGATGAGCCGCTCCAGGGACAATTTCCAATGAGCGCAGCCGATCAACCCGCCCCAACGCACGAGATCCGCGAACGCTTCGGCTTCTGGAAGCGCTCCTATGCGATGCTGATCAAGGAATTCATCCAGCTCCGGCGCGACCGCGTCTCGTTCGCGATGATCGTGATGCTGCCGGTGATGCAGCTCCTGTTGTTCGGCTATGCCATCAACACTACGCCGCACCGTCTTCCGAGCGCGGTGCTGCTGCAGGAAGACAGCGATCTCGCCCGCTCGATCCTGAAGGCGCTGGAGAACACCGCCTATTTCCGTTTCCTCTACGAGGTGCACGACGTCGATGATTTCGACAATCTCTTGAAGTCCGGCAAGGTGCTGTTCGGCGTCGAGATCCCGCGCGGCTTCGAGCGGGCGGTGCGGCGCGGCGACAAGCCGGCGCTGCTGGTCGCGGCCGACGCCACCGATCCGGTTGCGGCGAGCTCGGCGATCGGCTCGCTTGGTATGGTCGTGCAGACCGCGCTCAAGCACGATCTCTACATCGGCGATCCCCCGGAGATGCCGTTCGAGATCCGCGCTCATGCCCGCTACAACCCGGCCGCGGCTTCGAGCCTCAACATCGTGCCGGGCCTCGTCGGCACCATCCTCACCATGACCATGCTGATCTTCACCGCACTCTCGGTCACGCGCGAGGTCGAGCGCGGCACCATGGAGAGCCTGTTGTCGATGCCGATCAAGCCGGTCGAGGTGATGTTCGGCAAGATCATCCCTTACGTGCTGGTCGGATTCGTCCAGGCCTTCCTGATCATCGGCATCGGCGTCGGCCTGTTCGGCGTGCCCGTGCTCGGCAATCTGTTCCTGCTGGCGCTGCTCTCGACGCTGTTCATCACCACCAATCTGTCGATCGGCTACACCATCTCGACATTGGTGCAGAACCAGCTCCAGGCGATGCAGATGTCGATGATGTTCTTCCTGCCGAGCATTCTGCTCTCCGGCTTCATGTTCCCGTTCGCCGGGATGCCGGCCTGGGCGCAATATGTCGGCGAGGCCCTGCCGCTGACCCACTACCTGCGCATCGTGCGTGCCATCATGCTGAAGGGCGCGACCATGGAGAACCTGCGCTTCGACGCGCTGGCGCTGGCGGCCCTGATGCTGATCGCCATGACCATCGCCGTGACGCGCTTCCGCCGCACGCTGGATTGAGGCAAACTGGCCCTTGAGAGTCATTCCGGGGCACGCGTGGCGCGAACCCGGAATCTCGAGATTCCGGGTTCGCGACTGCGTCGCGCCCCGGAATGACCAGGGGGTGGAATGGTCCGGTTTGCGAGCAGGAAGATGCGGCAGCATGCCGCCTTGTCCGAGGATTTCGAGCGCGAGCTGACGCGCGAGGTGCTGCGCACCGAGCTGTTGCGGGTGAGGGCGCTAATCATGACGGGCTGCGTCATGATGTTGTTCCTCACCGCGATCTACCTGGTCGATCCCGTCGTGGTGAACCGGGTCTGGCGCGGCACCGAGGGGCTCGCCGAGGTCTACGGTCTGCTCGTCGGCTTCATCCTGTTCGAGGTCTGGATCCATACCCAGATCAGGAAGAACCTCAAGCTCGATCGCGACCTGCCGGTTGTCAGGCGCTATATCGGCGCGCTGATCGAGACCTCGATGCCCACGGTGATCCTGATCCTGCAGATCCGGACCATGGGCGCAACCCAGGCGCTCGGCTTCGCGGTGCCGCTGATCTATTTCATCTTCGTCATCCTCTCGACCCTGCGGCTCGATTTCTGGCTTTCCACCTTCACCGGATTCGTTGCGGCCGCCCAGCTGTTCGTCGTCGCCTCGATCTATGATTCCTCGAGCTTCGGCGAGCCGCAAACCTATTTCCACGCGGTGCGCAGCACCATCATCCTGATCTGCGGCGTGCTCGCGGGCTCCGTCGGCGCACAGCTCCGCCGCCAGTTTGCCGCGAGCATTGCAGCCGCCACCGCGCGCGACCGGGTGACGAACCTGTTCGGCCAGCACGTGTCTCCGCAAGTGGTGGAGCGGCTGATGGCTGCAGGAACCAGCGCGGGGGGCGACGTCCGCCGCGTCGCGGTGATGTTCGTCGATTTCCGCGGATTCACCGCGGGTGCGCAGTCGCGCACCCCACAGGAGGTCGTCGACCGGCTCGACGGAGCCTTCGCGGTGCTGGTCGATATCCTCGACCGTCAGGGCGGGATCGTGAACAAGTTTTTGGGCGACGGCTTCCTCGCGCTGTTCGGCGCGCCGCTGGAGGCTTCCGACGCCGCTCACCGCGCGGTTGCCGCAGGCCGCGAGATGCTGACCGCCATGGACCACATCAACGCGGAGACGAGCTGGCCGCTGCGGATCGGCATCGGCATCCATTTCGGCGAGGTCGTTGCCGGCAATATCGGCTCGCCCCGGCGCAAGGAATACACGGTGATCGGCGACACCGTGAATTTTGCTTCGCGCCTGGAGGCGCTGAACAAGGATTTCGGCTCGCAGCTCCTGATCTCCGCATCCGTGCGCGACGCGCTGGGCGCGGACGGCGACGATGCCGTCGCGCTCGGAGAGGTCGAGGTGCGCGGCTACGAGCAGAAGGTCGCGGTGTTTCAGTTGGGGTAGGGCGCCTTCAAATGTGAGTCGCGCTGCGTTGAAGCGCGGTCGCGCTGCCTTGAAGGCGCGTGATGAAATATCCCTGCTAGCTTCCGGGTCCTGCACTGTGGAAGCCGAAACGTCTCGGCTTTCACTTGTCACCCGGAGAAAGCCAATGACCCGATTGATCCTTGTTGCGGCCGTCCTGATCGCCGCCACCCAGACTCAGGCCGCATCGGTGCGCCACGCTACCCCGCCGCGCGCTGCTGTAACTCAGGCGGCGACCGACTCCTGTGTCAGGGCTCCGGCAGAGGGTTCGTTTGCCTCTGCGCCCTACACGCAGCCCCCCTGCCTGCCGAACACGGGCTACTCGTACGCCTACTAACGATCACGACCGACGATGTCGGGCTGGCGAAATCGCTAGCCCGGCTTCGCGAATTGCTGCGGCTCGTCAGCTTCCAACACGTCAATGCCATTGCTCCGATTGCACTCAATTTTGGGGCATGACGAGCGATGTTTTCGGCTTGTAGAGTGCTGCGCGATGCGGCCGTCGTGGCCGCCATTTGCATGGGGAAGTGACGATGCAGCGCCGCTACATCACCGTCGACGTGTTCACCGACCGCGCTTTCGGCGGCAACCAGCTCGCCGTGGTGCTCGACGCCGGCGGCCTGTCGACCGCGCAGATGCAGGCGATCGCCACCGAGTTCAACTATTCCGAGACGACCTTCGTGCTGCCGCCGCGCGACAAGGCCAATGATGCGGAGGTGCGCATCTTCACGCCGGTCCGGGAAATGCCGTTCGCCGGCCATCCCAATGTCGGCACCTCCTTCGTGCTGGCGAGTCTTGCGAAGGAGCCGAAACCGCGCCTTCTGTTCGAGGAGAAGGCGGGGCTGGTACCGGTCGACATCGTGCGCGAGCAGGGCAGGGTGATCAGTACCGAGCTCACCGCGCCGCAGCCGCTGTCGCGGCTGGCGGAGGTTTCAGCCGCTGACGTCGCGGCTTGCATCTCCTTGACGGCTGACGACATCAGGACCGATCACCATGCGCCGCAGGTCGTCGGCGTCGGAACGCCGTTCCTGGTGGCGGAGCTGCATTCGCGCGATGCGCTGAAGCGGGCAAGGCCCGACGCGGCTGCGTTCGGCAGGGTCTTGCCGCGCGACGACGCCCGCTCCGTGTGGTTCTACACGCGCGATGTGCCCGCAGCGGAGGCGCCCAGCGAGCGGCAGGCGCGGATGTTCATGCGCGGCGCCGGCGGTCTCGCCGAAGATCCCGCTACCGGCAGCGCCACGGTAGCCGCAGCCGCACTGTTCGCCGATCTCGATCCCACCCGCGACGGCGAGCTGAAGCTCACGGTCGGCCAGGGGTTTGACATGGGCCGGCCGAGCCTGCTGCTGACGCGCGTGCGCAAGCAGGGCGGCAAGGTTGTGTCCGCTCATGTCGGCGGCAGCTGCGTGCAGATGATGGAGGGAACGTTCAAGCTGGCGGGGGAAGGGTAGGAGATTCGTAGCCCGGATGGAGCGAAGCGTAATCCGGAGCGATCCCTGCGCGGGACAAAGGTCCCGGATTACGCTTCGCTCCATCCGGGCTACAGAACGAGCCAGCTACACCTGCCGCCCCGCCAGATTCTTCACCGTCACCCCATCGCGCTCCTCGATGATCTCAGCGATCATCTGGCGGTGGCAGTGGGTGTGGTCGCGCTCGTAGCAGAGCAGGCACACCGGGCCGGCCTTCTTCACCAGCGCCGAGAGCTCGTCCATCTCTTCCTTTGCCTGCGGCGTCTTCAGGTGCTTTGAATAGATCTTCTCCAGCGCGCCGTATTGTCCACTGCGCGCGGCAAGGCGGCCCTCCTTCGGCGTGCCGAGGGCTGCGAGATGGACATAGGCGATGCCGCGCTCGTCGAGCCCGGCGGACAGCTGTTTCTTGGAAAAGCCCGGCCGGCGCGATGACGTCACCGCGCGCACGTCGACCACGAGCTTGACGCCTGCCTCTTCCAGCTCGTCGAGCACCGCCTTGGGCGGCGTCTGCTCATAGCCGATGGTGAACAGCTTCCTCGCCTTTGCCATGAACCATCCTCAGCTCACCCGCGCGATCAGTTCCATGGCGCCGTGCGGGGCGCGCACCTTGCCCTCGTGGATGACATAGGCAAACACGTCGCGCGGCTCCTTCTTCGGCTTGGTCTTGTCAACCTTCGGCAGGTCGTCCGGTTCACCGCCCGAAGCCCAATCCTTGAAGCGCTCCGCCCAGGCATCGAGCTGCTTCGGCGGATAGCAGGTCTTGATCTCGTCATCGCCCTTCTGCAGCCGCGCATAGACGAAATCGCCGGCAACGTCGGCGATCGCGGGATATTTGCCGTGCTCGGCGAACACCACCGGCGTCTCGAATTCGCGGATCAGCGCGACGAAGTCAGGCGCGCAGAAGCTGTCGTGGCGGACCTCGACCACGTGGCGCAGCGCGCGCCCGTCGAGCTTGCGCGGCAGCAGCTCCAAGAACTTGCCGAAATCGGCGCCGTCGAACTTTTTGGTCGGCGCGAACTGCCACAGCACGGGGCCGAGATGGTCGCCGAGTTCCAGCACGCCGGAATCGTAGAACCGCTTGATGGAGTCGCCGGCCTCGGCCAGCACACGGCGGTTGGTGGCGAAGCGCGGTCCCTTCACCGAGAACACGAAGCCATCAGGCACCTCGCTCGCCCATTTGCGAAAGCTCTCCGGCTTCTGCGAGCCGTAATAGGTGCCGTTGATCTCGATCGAGGTCAGCTTCGAAGCGGCGTAGGACAGCTCCTTCGCCTGCGTCAGCTTCTCCGGATAGAACACGCCGCGCCAGGGCTCGAAGGTCCAGCCGCCGATGCCGATGAAGATGTTGCCGGATTTTTTGGACACGGTTTTTGCTTTGGCCACGGAAGGATCTCGCATCGACGTGGAGGGGAGGCCGGCATCCTAATCAAACCAGTTGTGATTGGCCAGTTGCCGCGTCCCGTCTAAGCTCGCGAAGATCGTCTGCGCAG
Organism: Bradyrhizobium huanghuaihaiense; assembly: GCF_025200885.1. Lineage (NCBI taxonomy): Bacteria > Pseudomonadati > Pseudomonadota > Alphaproteobacteria > Hyphomicrobiales > Nitrobacteraceae > Bradyrhizobium > Bradyrhizobium huanghuaihaiense. The sequence continues at coordinate 3,591,576 of NZ_CP104172.1, forward strand.
AAGGAGAACAAGATGCGGATGCTGATGGTGGGAGCGGCGCTCATGATGATGACATCTGCTGCCATGACGTCTAATGCAATGGCGGACGATGACGACGACAAGAACGCGCAAAAGCTCGCCATGCAGGGCCGCGACGATTACTGGCATTGCCTGGCGCGGGAATATTCGCGCGAGGGCAATCAGGGCCTGTCGGAGCAGGACTTCGGCCGCTCGGTCGCAGGGGCCTGTCCGTCGGAGCGGCAATATTACCGTGTGGCCTTGCTGGACTATCTCACCACCCAATATCCGAACATCGATGCCGGCGCCCATCTCGCGACCGCGAACAGGGCGGTGGAGTCGGCGCAGAAGGACATCGTGACGGCTTTCGTCAAGCACAGGCCACCGCAGAAATAGCTCGATCGACCGCCGCGGTCCCGGGGCCTTCCGGCGCCGTGTTCATCCGTGGTATCACTCGCCGCATCTGGAACAGGGATGGGTTTCCATGTCGTCTGAGTCGGTGGGGGGCATTCTGGGCGCGATCGTCGCGGCGGTCGTGCTTGCGGTCGCCGTCGTCTTCGGGCCGATCGGCCAGTACGGCAAGCCCCCCAAGCCGGCCAAGGCCGAGCCGGCTCCTGCTGCGGCACCCGCAGCCCCTGCCGCGCCCGCGCCGCGGGGCCCGGTAATCAAGGAAGTCCCGAACTAATCCCGGAAAGGGGCTTTTGTCCCCTTGAAAAGCGGTTTTGCCGTCCCCATCTAGCTTCTAACGGCGACGTTGAGAGAAATACTCCGGCGCTGGGACGACCTTGGAATAGCTTGGGCCTGCGCCGGATGTACGCGCGGTCCGCCGTTCCGGGGTCGTTGGCATTTTAGGGCCCGTTTTGGCCCGTCCCCCCTCAAAACCCCGGCTTGGCAGCGCAGGACGCGGCGGATATACGCTGCCGTCATGAATGAAGCGATCAGACCGGGCTCCGACCATCCGCCGCAGGCTCAAGAGGGGCCGGAACTGTCGGTCATCGTCCCGACCTTCAACGAGCGCGACAATGTCACGGTGCTGTACCGGCGCCTGGAGGCGACGCTCGTCAACGTCGCCTGGGAAGTCGTGTTCGTCGACGACAATTCGCCCGACGGCACCTGGGACGTCGTGCGCGAACTGGCGCAGCGCGACAGCCGCGTGCGCTGCGTGCGCCGCATCGGCCGCCGCGGCCTGTCGGGCGCCTGTATCGAGGGCATCCTGGCCTCCAGCGCGCCCTATGTGGCCGTGATCGACGCCGACCTCCAGCACGACGAGACGCAACTGCCGAAGATGCTGCTGCTGCTCGCCAGCGACCAGGCCGAGCTCGTGGTCGGCAGCCGCTATATCGAGGGCTACAAGAGCGAAGGCTTCAACAAGCAGCGCGCCGGCGCCAGCGCACTGGCGACCGAGGTCGCCAGGAAGATGCTGCGGGTCGAGATCGCCGATCCCATGAGCGGCTTCTTCATGATCCGCCGCGACCGTTTCGAGCAGCTCGCGCCAAAGCTGTCGGTGCACGGCTTCAAGATCCTGCTCGACGTCGTCGCGACCGCCCATGGCGGCTTGCGCGCCGTCGAGATTCCCTACACGTTCGGCGCCCGCCAGCATGGCGAGAGCAAGCTGGATTCCATGGTCGCGCTCGACTTCCTGGGCCTCGTGCTGGCCAAGCTGACCAACGACATCGTCTCGCTGCGCTTCATCCTGTTCGCGATGGTCGGCGGCATCGGCCTCGTGGTGCACCTCACCACGCTGTTCATCGCCCTCCGGCTGTTCAAGGCGCCGTTCGCGGAGGCGCAGGCCGCCGGCGCCATCGTCGCCATGACCAGCAACTTCATCCTCAACAACTTCCTCACCTATCGCGACCAGCGGCTGAAGGGCTTTGCGCTGCTGCGCGGCCTGATCGCCTTCTACATCGTGTGCAGCGTCGGTCTGCTCGCCAATGTCGGCGTCGCCTTCTCGGTCTACGACCAGGAGCCGATCTGGTGGCTGGCCGGCATGGCCGGCGCGCTGATGGGCGTGGTGTGGAACTACGCGATGTCCGGACTGTTCGTCTGGCGCAAGAAATAGCGCGAGATGGGCGGAGCTGACGCGCGGATCGTCCGCAACACCGCGCTGGCGATTGTCGCGCTGGTGGCTTTGCGGCTCGTCGCGGCCGCCTTCACGCCGATCACCTTCGACGAAGCCTATTACTGGATGTGGTCGAAGAACCTGGCCGGTGGTTACTACGACCACCCGCCGATGGTCGCCTACGTCATCCGCGCCGGCACCATGATCGCCGGCGACACCGAGCTCGGCGTCCGCCTGGTCTCGATCCTGCTCGCGCTGCCGATGAGCTACGCGGTCTACCGCTCCGCGGCGATCCTGTTCGGCGGCGCCCGTGTCGCCGCGACCAGCGCCATCCTTCTCAACGTGACGCTGCTGGCCTCCGTCGGCACGCTGATCGTGACGCCCGATGCGCCGCTGCTGGTCGCCTCCAGCTTCGTGCTGTTCTTCCTCGCAAAAGTGCTCGAGACCGGTCGCGGCGCCTGGTGGCTTGCGGTCGGCGCCGCGGTCGGCACGGCGCTGCTGTCGAAATACACCGCGATGTTCTTTGGCGCCGCCATCCTGATCTGGCTCGCGTCCGTGCCGAAGCTCAGGCGGTGGTTTCTCTCCCCCTGGCCCTATCTCGGCGGTCTCGTGGCCCTGGCGCTGTTCTCGCCGGTGATCCTCTGGAACGCGGACCACCAATGGGTCTCGTTCGCAAAGCAGCTCGGGCGTGCGAAGATCGAGGACTTTCGTCCGGTCTTCATCGCCGAGCTGATCCCGACCCAGGTCGCGTTCGCGACCCCGCTGGTCTTCATCCTCGGCGCGATGGGCCTGCACGCGCTGACTTGGCACCGGGCCGGCGCGCTGGCCTCGCGCGTGCTGATCGAGACGATGTTCTGGACCATCGTCGTCTATTTTGTCTGGCATTCGCTGCATGCCCGCGTCGAGGCCAACTGGTTTGCGCCCGTCTATCCGCCCTTCGTGATCGCGGCCGCGGCGGCCGCCAATCTCGTGCAGTGGAAGCCGCGCCAGCGGCGCCTGGCGGACTTCTGCCTGCGCTGGGCCGCACCCGTGGGCATCGTGATGTTTGCAGCGTTGATCGTGCAGGCCAACACCGGCTGGCTGTCGGGCTATCGCCGCGATGCGACCGTGCGCAGCGTCGGCGTCGGCTGGCGCGAGCTCGCCGCGGCAATCGAAGCCGAGCGCGCGCGCAATGGTGCGACCTGCGTGCTTGCGCCGGATTACGGCACCACCGGCTGGCTCGCCTTCTACCTGCCGCGCGGCACCTGCGTGGTGCAGCAGAACCAGCGCATCCGCTGGGTCAACATGCCCGAGCCAGATCCCAAGCTGCTCGCCGGCAAGCTGCTCTATGTCGACGAGCTGCGCGGCGAGGGGCACCCCGCCCTCAACGGCCTTTTTGCGAAGGTGACGCAAATCGCGCAATTGCAGCGCAAGCGCGGCCCGCTCGTGGTCGAAACCTACGGCATCGATCTCTTGGAAGGCGCCAGGGGCGACGTGCTCGACCGCTCACCGCCGCCGGAAGCGCGGTAGATCTCCATCGTCGTCCCGGCGAAGGCCGGGACCCATACCGCGTGATCTCTCGATGAGCGCAGGTATCCGTACCGCGTGAAGACTCATTCACGACCAGTCTTCGCCAAACCACTCCCTGTGGCTACGGGTCCCGGCCTCCGCCGGGACGACGGCGGAGTATTGGGCGAATAGCGGAGGCTATTCACTCCATCATCTCTGCCCCGGCCGCCGCGCCCGGCTTGCTCTCGTCGCGCCAGAACCAGACCGTGACCGTGCCGGAGCGGCCGCGGACCTGCGTGCGCAGCGGGCCCCTCAACGTGCTGTCGGGATCGCCGAGATAGTCGGCCGCATCCAGCAGCGTGTCGCTCAGCGCGAGTTGCGCGCCGTTCTGCGCCGCGACCTCCATAAGCCGGTTCGCGACGTTGACGGTATCGCCGTTTGCCGTGATGTGCTGGTGGCTCTCGCCGAGACGGGAGGCGACGATCGGGCCGAAATGCGCGCCGATCTTGAAGCCGAGGCGGCCGCCAATCGCGGGCGGCAGTGATGCCATCCAGCGCTCGACGCTGCGATGCAGGTCGATAGCGCATTTCAGCGCGCGTGCCGCGTCATCCGGCATCGCCTCTGGCAGGCCGAACAGGATCATGGCGCCATCGCCGAGAAAGCTGATGATCACGCCGCCGCAATCGACCGCGGTCTTGTCGATCAGCACATGGAATGCTTTCAGGATATTCTGAAGATCGTCCGGATCGATCCGTTCGCTCAGCGCGGTGAAGCCCGAGAGATCGATGAAGACGACGGCCGCATCCTGCCGGACCGGCTTCGCCAGGAAATCGGGATCGCGCGCCAGCCATTCCTGCACGGCCGGCGCCTGGAACTGCGCCAGCGACCTGCTCTTGGCGGTGAGATATTGCGCCTTGCGGCCGCCAGCCCAGAGCTGCACGCCGGCAAAGACCGCAACCGGTGGTACCGTCGCCGCAAGCGTGGTCGCAGCGTTCAGCCAGAGGCCGTGCGTGAAGGCGAACAAATTGAGTCCGGCCCAGGCGATCATCACGACGGCTGCTGCGACAATGCCGAGCGCGCTGCGTCGCCAGGCGAGCAGGCCCACCAGCAGCACTGGCAAGAGGATCGCGGTGAGCGCATCGGCGATATGAACCTTGTGGTCACGCGTGATGCCGTCGCCCGCAACGAGATGCGTGATCGCAGTGGAGATCACCTCGACGCCGGGCATGAGGGAATCGAACGGCGTCGGATAGAAGTCGCCGCCGCCGGCGACCGAGGCGCCGATCACCACGATCCGGTTCTCGATCGCCGCGCGAGCGAGCGTGCCGTCGAAGATGCTCTGCGCGCTGACGGTGCGGATGGTGCGGCGCGGGCCGTAATAGGTGATCGGCAGCGCGAAGTCGCTGTCGGTCGGCACCGCGCGGTCGCCGAGCATGAGACGGTCCGGCGCGATCGTCAGCGGCTTGTCGAGCGCGCGGGTCGCGACGCGCAAGGGGAATGAGAGCTCGACCTTGTCGTGGGTCCGAAACAGCATCGGCACCGAAAGCGGCGAGCCCGATTGCCCGGTGGCGACGTTGACGACGCCGACCTCGGCGTGATCGGCAAACGCCGGCAGCGGCAGCAGGAAGCGCTCGGCTTGCGGCAGCACGGCGAGGGGACCCTGGCTGCTGGGCGCCACGGTCTCGCTGGCGGACGGGAAGATCGCTGCGGCGGCAAGCACCATCGGACCGGTGGCGAGCGTACTGGCGAGCGTCGCATCGCCGATCGCGGCGCTGCGGTCGACCAGCAAGAGGTCGATCGCGACGACCTTCGGCTTGAACTGCACGATGGTATCGACGACACGGGCGAGATCGGCGCGCGGCAGCGGATAGCTGCCACCGCGCTTCACCACGGTGTCGTCGATCGCGACGATGGTGACGAGATCTGGCGGCGCCTGCACGCCGCGGACTTGCGTCCGCCAATCCGTCAGCGTCGCCTCGAGGCGGTCGAGAAAGCGCAGATGGCCGTTGGCGTGACCGACATAGATGCCGGCACCCCACAGCGCGGTGAAGACGAGAGCCACCAGGATCTGAACGCGTCTAGTCATTACGTACTGCAATCTTCTTTGTCGCCCGAGCCTTGCTGCGCGAGCCTTAATCGTATTATCGGAGCCTTATCGGCCCAGTCTTATTGACCCAGTCTTATTGGCCCAGTCTTGCCATCAGCGCGTCGACGCGCGGCTGGCCCCAGGTCTTGACGGTCAACGGGCCGGTCGCCTCGACATCGACGCCTTCGCCCGGTCCCAGCACGACGCCGCGTCCGCCGCTCCTGCGGGAGACGCCGACACGGCCATCGGCGACGAACACCGCGGTCTTGGCCTCTGTGACATCGACGGCCCATTTCGTGCCGCGCACCGCGGCGATCGCCCGTGGCGTCAGCACCTTGAAAGGGTTGCCGCCGGGCTTCTTGGGCACATCGACCAGCAGCGCCTTGCTGCTCAACTCCACGGAGTCAATATGTCCGTCGCGGTTGGCGTCCTTAAGTTCAAACCTGGCGCCATTCTCCGCAACGATCGTGATCCCGTTGTCGCAGCGCCAGGTCTGTGTCCCGGCTGCTGATGGCGACGGCGCGCAGCCCGCATCGGCCGGCTGCGCGGCCGCGTATCCCGTCAACAACAACGACCACGCCAGAATGAAAAATCCGGCGGGTGCGATCCCTCTCATGCCAGCCTCCGTTCGCGTGCTCGGCACAGTTCAAGGCGATGCTGATACGGTACCGTATCACACGCAGAGGCTGCTGAATAGTGCCGCTTCTCGCAGCTATTTTCGCGCTGCGGCATTTTCCAGATCCGATGCGATCAACTTTCAGTCAGGGCGCCGTGCCGCGTGAGCGCCAAGTCTCTCCCTCTCATCGCGAGCGGAGAGAGGCGAATGGGGGATGGCGCGCACCAGCCTCGCGCAATGCTTCCCCGTTATCATCAGGGCATTGAAGACCACGAAAATGACTTGGTTGGATGTACCTAGAGAGGCGGCCGTAAAACGTTCGCTGATCGCCCGATCCAGCCGAGAATTATGGTTAACAAACGCGACTAAGTCCGTAGTTCTGCGGGCTTTTTTCTCAGAATGAGACAGCGTTAACGAGTTGCCCCACATCTGCCCGAACTTAATCCGCATTTAACTAAAAGTCGCCTTAATGACGCTCCGACCCTCTGCGAGATGCTGTTCCCGGATCGTGACCAGCGGCGCTTCAAAGGGGGACTGAGTGACACCGTCCTGGACGCAAGGCGAATGAGTACGAGTATCGCTGCGCAGAGTAACGCGGCACGGAAGTCCAAAAATCCTGGTAAGAATTTTCTTCGGAAGCCTTCCCGGAAAATGACCACCACCAATTGGCTTGGCGCCGCGGCGATCGGCTGCGTCGTGATGGGCGCCGGCTGGACCATCTACAGCAACGTCTTCGGCGCGAGCGTCTATCCGACCGTCGGCAGCATTGGCTACGATGAGCCCGTCATCAAGCGTGCGCCCAAGGTGGTGCTGCGCGAGGCCAGCGACGCCATCAACGAGACCTTTGCGCTGCTGCTGCCCGACCGGCTCCAGGTCGCAGCCCCCATCTCCCGCGAGATGTTCAACGAGCGCTTTGCCGCCGCCGCGACGCAGGGCGTGCCTTCGAATGCGCCGAGCGCCGCGCCCGCGACCCAGGTTGCTGCGGCCAAAGACGCCCCGAAGCAGAGCGTGATCGCGAAGGTCGCGGAAGCGCTGAAGCCGGCGGCCAAGAACACTGACAAGACCACCGACAAGACTGCGGACAAGGCCAAGCGCGCGCCGGAGGGCCAGATGCAGCTGGCCTCGGCCGACCCCGCCGAGATCGTGCCGGCGCCCGAGGCAAAGCCAAAATCCTTCGCCGATCGCGCCAAGGCCGCGGTGATGTCGATCACCGGGCCGCGCCAGTCGATGGTGGAAAAGCTCTGGGGCAAGCGTGAGCCGTCCGGCGGGCTTTTGGCCTATGCCTCGGCCGATGCCAGCGTGACCTCGGCCATCGCGCCGAAGGAGCAGAACCCGATGTTCGGCGGCGCGCCGCCCTATGAGCGCGATACGGCGGTCTACGACATCACCGCCAAGACGGTCTACCTGCCGGATGGCACCAAGCTCGAGGCGCATTCCGGCCTCGGCTCCAATCTCGACGATCCGCGCTCGCAGCGCACCCGCATGCGCGGCGTGACGCCGCCGCACATCTACACGCTGAAGCCGCGCGAAGCGCTGTTCCACGGCGTGCCGGCGCTGCGCCTGACCCCGATCGGCGGCGAGAGCGCGATCTACGGCCGCGACGGCCTGCTTGCGCACACCTTCATGCTCGGGCCGAACGGCGATTCCAACGGCTGCGTGTCGTTCAGGGATTACTACGCGTTCCTCGACGCCTACCGCAACAAGGGCATCCGCAAGCTCGCGGTGCTGGCGCGGGTGGACTGATCTTCGTTGATACCGGTTGATCGAAAGGGTCGCTCGCAGCGGCCCTTTCTTTTTGCGCGACGTGTCAGCCCGGCCAGCACTGTCCTCCGCCGTCGATCCTCAGCACCTGGCCGGAGACGAACGCGCCCATGGGGCCTGCGAAGAATTCGACGACCCGGGCGATCTCGTCGACGGTTGCGATCCGGTCGAGCGTGCCGGTCTCGACCATCCTGCCAGGGTCCACTGCGCGCGTGCCGAGGAAACGGCCGGTGCGGGTATCGCCGGGCGCGATGCAGTTGACGGCGATATCGTAGGGGCGAAGCTGATCGGCGAGGCAGCGCGTGAAATGAGTGACGCCGGCCTTCGACACCGCATAGATCGAGCCCTGGGTGCGCCCCTTGAAAGCGGCGACCGAGCCGAGCGTGACGATGCGCCCGCGCCGCCGCTCCATCATGCCGCGCGCGACCGCCTGGCAGGTCAGGATGGTCGAGAGCAGATTGCGCTCCAGCACCGCGCGCACATCGGCTTCCCTGATGTTCACCGCGTCGTTCGGATCGGGCTTGCCTCCGGCGGCTGCGATGTCGCCGCCCGCATTGTGCACGAGAATGTCGATCGGGCCGAGCGCGGTTTCCGTCTCGGCGATCACGCGCGCGATGTCCTCGCCCTTGGTGAGATCGCCCAGCACGCGCTGGCTGCGGACGCCGAATTGCTGGCCGATTTCTGCGGCCACCGCAGTCAGGGTGGTGCCCTCACCATATTCCGCCGGCCCGTTCTCGCGCATGCCATGGACGGCAACATCAGCGCCGAGCCCGGCAAGTTTCTCCGCGAAGGCGCGGCCGAGCCCGCGTCCTGCGCCGGTCACCAACGCAACCTTGCCGGCCAATACCCTCGTAGTGTCGTGCGGCGCCATGATCTTGCTCCCGTCGTGCAATGCCAGTCGGTCGCAAGATCTAGCTCAATCGCCAACCTCTGTGCCAGTGGCGTGTCACGCCGGGCTCGTCGCAAGCGTCTTGCGCAAGGCCATCTCGGTTGCGACCGCTTCCCTTATGGTGGGCCGCGCCTGCATGCGTTCGAGATAGGCCGACAACGACGGCCATTGTGCGATGTCGACCCCTGCGGGACGGAGCAGCAGCAAGGCCCAGGTGAGATGGGCATCCGCGACGGTGAAGCCGTTGCCGACGAGGAACTCGTGGTCGGCAAGGTGCGCTGACGGCACCGACAGGGTCTGCGGGATCCGTGCGCGCGGCTTGGCGAGCGAGCCTTCGTCGCTGTACCAGAAGGTGGGAAACAGGAACGCCTTGTGGATCTCTGCGCCGATGAAGCTCAGCCATTCCTGCAGGCGATAGCGATCGGGATCGCCGAGCCGCGGCGCAAGACCCGTGTCCGGTTTCAGATCGGCGATGTATTGCAGCACCGCCGCGCTTTCGGTCAGCCGTTCGCCGTTCTCCAGCACGAGGACCGGCACCGCCCCCTTCGGTGATACGCCGCGAAAGTCGCTGTCGTCGCCCACGACCTGCTTGGTCCTGAGCTGCACCAGATGATAGCGCGCGTCGAGGCCTGCTTCCATCAGCGCGATGCGGCTCGCAAGCGAGCAGGCCATCGGCGAGAAATAGAGTTGCAGCATCGCTTTGCTCCGTTATTTCAGTGCATCGCCGCGCGCGATGATGGCGAAGCGGTCGGATAGCTCGGCGAGCGCAACCTCATGGATGGTCCGGGCGTCCAAGGTGCCGCCGCGTCCGTCCGGCAGGTCGCGCGTGGCGCAGGCATCGGCGTCGATCGTGGTGCGAAAACCGAGGTCCAGCGCGGCGCGCGCGGTGGAGCTGACGCACATATGCGTCATGAAGCCGGCCAGCACGATGTTCTTCCTGTCGGTTGCGGCAAGGCGCGCCCGCAAATCAGTGCCGGCAAAGGCATTCGGCAACTCCTTCTCGATCACCAGCTCCCCGGCTTGGGGGCTCAGCTCGGCGACGATGGCGCCACGCTCGGCGCCGCGATCGAACAGGCTGCCGGCCTTGCCGCGATGGGCAATATGGATGATCGCGGCTCCGCTCTCGCGAGCCCGTGCCAGGAGCGCAGCCGCCCGCGCGATCGCAGGTCTCGCGTCGGGCAAGGCGAGAGGACCTTCGAGATATTCGTTCTGGATGTCGATCAGCACCAGCGCGGCGTCGGCAAGACGCGGCGGGTTGAGATCGGCGCCGGCGAGCTGCAGCAGGGTCTTTGCGGTCGTCATGGTCTTGGCAATCTCCGGGGCAAAAAGGCTGAACAAACATAGCCCCGGCAACGCCTGCCGATATGCAGGGATATTGCAGTGGGTGGCTGCGGTATTGCAGGCGCCTCCCGGTCGGTATAACCTCCCACGATGAACTGGGACGATCTGCGCATCATCGCTGCCGTCAGGGACGAGGGCACCTACGCGGGCGCCAGCGCGCGGCTGCGCATCGACGAGACCACGGTCGGGCGCAGGCTGTCGCGCATCGAGCGTGCGCTCGGTTTGCGTCTGTTCGAGGCCGCCGACGGCGTCCGCAGGCCGACGCGGAGCTGCGAGGCGGTGCTGGCGCATGTCGAGGCGATGGCCGCGCATGCCGCCGAGATCGGTCGCCTCAGTGAGAGCCTGGAAGGCCCGGTGGGACGCCTGCGCATCGCCTCCACCAACACGGTCGCCGAGGAAGTGCTGTCGCCGCGCGCGAGCGACTTCCTGCGTGCCAATCCCGGCCTGACGCTGCAATTCCTCACCTCGAGCGAGAACGTCAAATTCTCGCGCTGGGAAGCCGATCTCGCCATCCGCCTGCGCAAACCCGACAAGGGCGACTTCGCGATCTCAAAGCTCGGCGATATCCGCATCCATTATTTCGAGCCTGTGACGACCGAGGGCGAGCCGATGCTGTGCGCCTATCCGGACGAGCTCGGGGCCATTCCCGAGATGCAATTCCTGCGCACGAAGAAAGCCCGCGCGCGCTGCGTCACCGACAACGTTCGTGTCATCCGTAACCTGATCCGCGCGCATCAGGCCGCCGGTGTGTTGCCGGAGTATGTTTGCGCGGACTTGCTTGGCGATCGCCGCCTGCGCGCCACCCTGCTGCCGAAACGGCGCGACGTATGGCTGCTGGTGCAAAACCATCTCAAGCGCGACGCCGCAACGCGCGTGACCATCGACTGGGTGAGGGCGTGCTTCCAGGAGATGTCGCGCAGTTGAGGCGATGTCTCGGTGTGATCATCGCGTCACAGCGCGCAAGCTGCGACGAAAAATCTTGCGCCATCCCCCTTGCAACCCGAACGTGCCTGGTCTATTAGCGCCGTCCTTCGCTAGGCCATGGGTTCGGGCTCTCTGAGATCCCGGCTGGCGCGGGCCGGTCTCCGGTTTCGTGTTCCGCCGAATGAAGGAGAAACGCAGGACGTAGCTCATGGAGAGCGTCGGGCTGAACACCCGAAGGCATCGGTTCGATTCCGGTCTCTTGCACAAAGGATAGCTCAGTTTGGTAGAGCAGATGACTTTTAATCATCCTGTCGCGGGTTCGAATCCCGCTCCAGCGCTCCGTTTCAGCCTGAAAAGCTGATACCTCTGAAGGGGACCGGACGCGCGCTTCAGTCGCCGTCCGGCCGCATTGCCCAAAAGGCTTTCGTCCGAACAACGACACTGTGAGACCGGCTTTTGCGCCGCGGGTCGATACCGCTTGCGCTGATGCCGGGTGGCTCCGCATGACCGCGCGACACACCTCGCGCGATCGCGCGCGTGCGCCCGTCGTCATGCAAGCTCAAGCCCCGGTCCGCCGATGTCATGGGAAGCGTCGTCCGCGTCCTCACATCCTTTGCAAACGAAACCTGTTGTCCGGCATCCGGCCGGACGCAAACGAAGGAGGCGTGCCATGGCGTCTGAAAAGACTTGGCACTTGCTCACGACCACGATCACCGTGAAGGACGGTGAGCGCGCGCTACTGACGCGGAACGGCCAGCTCGAGCGTGTGCTCGCGCCTGGCCGGCATCGCCTGTTCGATCTGCGCAACGAGTTGACGGCTGTCGTGTATAACGTCGTGGGGACCGAATTCCCTGCGGAGCGCTACGCGGTGCTGAAGGCCGCGCGTCCCGATCTTGCCGCCGAGCTGTTCGAGGCGGTCGAGACCAGGGCGGACGAGATCGCCATCGTCAGCCTCGACGGCCGGCCCGTGCATCTGATGACGCCCTGGCAGGTGCGGGTCTACTGGAAGGTCGCAACGCGCATCGATGTCGAGCGCATCGATGTGTCCGCTGATCCCAAGGTCAGCGCGCGGCATCTGGCCATGATCGAGCGCAACCGCTCGGCCGTGACGTCGGAGACGGTGGTCGAGAACCACGAGGCGGGCCTGCTCTACGTCGAGGGCCGGCTCACCGAGCGGCTCGCGCCCGGCCGGCACGCCTTCTGGACCTTCGGTCGCAAGATCGAGGTGAAGCGCCTCGACCTGCGGCCCCAGGCGGTCGAGATCACCGCGCAGGAGATGCTGACCAAGGATCGCATCGCGCTGCGGGTGACGCTGACGGCGTTCCGTAAGGTGGTCGATCCCGAGCGGACGGTTGCGACCGTGCCCGACGTGGATGCGTGGCTGTACCGCCTGGTGCAGTTCGCGATCCGCGAAGCGGTCGCGGGCCGGACGCTGGACGAGGTGCTGTCTGCGAAGGCGGCGCTGGATGCGGAGCTGCGCGACTATGTGCGTGCACGCGTCGCGGAGTCCGGCGTGGAGGTGACCGAGCTCGGCGTGAAGGACGTGATCCTGCCCGGCGAGATCCGGGAGCTGGTGAACAAGGTGGTGGAGGCGGAGCGGGTCGCGAAGGCGAACCTGATCCGCCGGCAGGAGGAGACCGCGGCGACGCGTTCGCTCCTGAACACCGCCCGCCTGATGGAGGAGAACCCCCTGCTGCTGCGGCTCAAGGAGCTGGAGTCGCTGGAGCGGCTGGTCGAGAAGGTCGGCCGCATCGACCTCCATGCCGGCGACGGTCAGGGCCTCGATGCCCTCTTGACCCGGCTCGTGCGCCTGAAGGCGCCCGAGAGCGCTTGAAACAGAAGGGCCGCCCACGGGCGGCCCTTCACATCCGCGTCGCTTGCGGTGAACGCGATCCGCGCAACGCGCGACCAATTGGAGTTCGCTGGGGATTGCACGCGCGCAAAGGTTGCGTAATCTCCCGATGACGATGTTGATCAGGCAGACGCATGACCACTCTTGAGCAAACGATCCGCCCCGCGGCGCGATCCAGCGAATGGAAGGCAATCGTCGTCCTGATCCTGCTGATCCCGGTGCTGTGGTCGCCGCCGTTCCTGGTTCGCTTCTTCCTGTACAAGCCGTTCAGCATCCCGTCCGGCTCGATGACGCCGACGCTGGTGGTCGGCGACTACGTCTTCGCCGCCAAATACGCCTACGGCTATGGCCGCTATTCCTTCCCCTTCGCACCGTCGGGCCGCATCCTTGCCGCCGACCCCGAATACGGCGACATCGTCGTGTTTCGCACGGCGAAGGACACCTCGGTCGATTACGTCAAGCGCGTAATCGGCCTGCCCGGCGACCGGGTCCAGATGCGGGGAGGGCAGCTCATCCTCAACGACCGCGCGGTGACGCGCGTGGCATTGAAGGAGGTGTTTGCCGGTGCTGCCTGCGGAGGCGATGACGAGGCGAAGGCCAAACGAGACGCTGCCGAGCGGCACGAGCTATGTCACCTACGATTGCGTCGACAATGGCTTCCTCGACAACACCAGCGTCTACACCGTGCCGCCAGGCCATGTCTTCGTGCTCGGCGACAACCGCGACAACTCCACCGACAGCCGCATGATGAGCGCGATGGGCTTCATCCCGATGGACAATCTGATCGGCAAGGTGACGCGGATCTTCTGGTCGCTCGACGAAAACGGCGATCCGCACATGGAGCGGCTTGGCAAGGTGGAGTGAGGCGGAGGTCGTCTCCCTCGTCATTCCGGGGCACGCCCCCTTGGGCGTGAGCCCGGAATCCATAACCACAGGCGGATGGAATGGCCTACTATGTCTACATCCTCGCGAGTAAGAAGCACGGCACGCTCTATATCGGCGTGACAAATGATCTCGTGCGCCGGGTGTATGAGCACAGAACGAAAGCTGTTCCTGGCTTCACGACACGTTACGGCGTCAACAAGCTAGTCCTGTTCGAAATCTACGATGATGCAGCAGTCGCCATCGCCCGCGAGAAAGAGCTCAAGAAGTGGCGGCGGGATTGGAAGACACGTCTCATCGAGGAGCAGAATCCCAATTGGGATGATCTCTATCCGGGGATAACCAACTGAGGTTCGTGGTTATGGATTCCGGGCTCGCGCCCAAGAGGGCGCGCCCCGGAATGACGGGTGGAGAGAAGTCAATACAAACAAAAACCCCGGCATCGCTGCCGGGGTTTCGCATTTCGTATCTTGCCTGAAAGGGCTGGATCAGAAGTCCATGCCGCCCATGCCGCCGCCCGGAGGCATCGCCGGACCGGCGCCGCCCTTCTTGGGCAGCTCGGCGACCATGGCTTCCGTGGTGATCAGGAGCGCGGCAACCGAGGCAGCGTTCTGGATCGCGGTGCGGACCACCTTGGTCGGGTCGATGATGCCCTTCTTGACGAGGTCGGCATATTCGCCGGTCTGGGAGTCGAAGCCGTAATTGTAGGCCTTGTTCTCCAGGATCTTGCCGACGATCACCGAGCCGTCTTCACCGGCGTTGATCGCGATCTGGCGAGCGGGAGCCGACAGCGCCTTGCGCACGATCTCGACGCCGGTCTTCTGGTCGTCGTTCTTGGTGCGCAGGCCCTTGAGCTGCTCGGAGGCACGGAGCAGGGCGACGCCGCCGCCCGGGACGATGCCCTCCTCGACAGCCGCGCGGGTCGCATGCATCGCGTCATCAACGCGATCCTTGCGCTCCTTCACCTCGACCTCGGTCGCGCCGCCGACGCGGATCACCGCGACGCCGCCCGCGAGCTTGGCGAGACGCTCCTGGAGCTTCTCACGGTCGTAGTCCGAGGTGGTCTCCTCGATCTGCGCCTTGATCTGGGCCACGCGCGCCTCGATGTCGGCCTTCTTGCCGGCGCCGTTGACGATCGTGGTGTTCTCCTTGTCGATCATCACCTTCTTGGCGCGACCGAGCATGTTGAGCGTGACGTTCTCGAGCTTGATGCCGAGATCTTCCGAGATCGCCTGGCCGCCGGTCAGGATCGCGATGTCCTGCAGCATGGCCTTGCGGCGATCGCCGAAGCCCGGAGCCTTGACGGCCGCGACCTTCAGGCCGCCGCGCAGGCGGTTCACGACCAGGGTCGCGAGCGCTTCACCCTCGACGTCCTCGGCGACGATGACCAGCGGCTTGCCGGTCTGCACCACGGCCTCGAGCAGCGGCAGCAGCTCGTTCAGCGAGGAGAGCTTCTTCTCGTTGATGAGGATGTAGGCGTCGTCCATCTCAACGCGCATCTTGTCGGCGTTGGTGACGAAGTAGGGCGAGATGTAGCCGCGGTCGAACTGCATGCCCTCGACGACGTCGAGTTCGGTCTCGAGCGACTTGGCTTCCTCGACGGTGATGACACCCTCGTTGCCGACCTTCTTCATGGCGTCGGAGAGGAACTTGCCGATCTCCTGGTCGCCGTTGGCCGAGATGGTGCCGACCTGGGCGATCTCCTCGTTCGAGGTGACCTTCTTGGAGTTCTTCTGCAGGTCCGCAACGACGGCTTCGACCGCGAGGTCGATACCGCGCTTGAGGTCCATCGGGTTCATGCCGGCGGCGACCGACTTGGCGCCTTCCTTCACGATCGCCTGGGCGAGCACGGTGGCGGTGGTGGTGCCGTCGCCGGCCGCGTCAGCGGACTTGGAGGCGACTTCGCGCACCATCTGGGCGCCCATGTTCTCGAACTTGTCGTCGAGCTCGATCTCCTTGGCGACGGTGACGCCGTCCTTGGTGATGCGGGGAGCGCCGAACGACTTGTCGAGCACGACGTTGCGGCCCTTCGGACCGAGCGTGACCTTCACCGCGTTGGCGAGAACGTCGACGCCGCGCAGCATCTTGTCGCGCGCTTCAACCGAGAATTTGACTTCTTTGGCTGCCATCTGGAATTTTCCTTAGGTATGTTTGACTGGAGGGAGAGAGGGGCTCTTAGGCCGCCTTCTTCTTGGAAGCGGGGACGTCGAGGACGCCCATGATGTCGCTTTCCTTCATGATCAAGAGATCGACGCCGTCGATCTTGACCTCGGTGCCGGACCACTTGCCGAACAGCACGCGGTCGCCGACCTTGAGGTCGATCGGGATCAGCTTGCCGGCTTCGTCGCGGCCACCCGGGCCAACGGCGACGACTTCACCCTGGGAGGGCTTTTCCTTGGCAGTGTCGGGAATGATGATGCCGCCAGCGGTCTTCTCTTCTGCGTCGATGCGCTTGACCACGACGCGGTCGTGAAGCGGACGGAATTTCATGCAGTCCTCCTAAGTAGTTGCACGATATGGGAATTTTTTGGCGTTAGCAGTCTGTGCCCGCGAGTGCTAGCACAGGCGAGGCTGAAATAGGACAGGAATTTTGCGGGGGCAAGGGCTTCTAGCAGAAAAATCGGCACCCGGAAGCGTGGACTGCCAGAATCTCTTTTCCATCGTTAACCAGCCTGGGAGGCCTCTTCGAGGCCCCGTGGGAGCCGTATTAGCACGGAGTCGCATCTGCTGCTAACGCATTGAATTTCAACAGCTTGTTAAACTTTTGGGCTTGAGATGGGTTGTCAGTTTGCGTCACATTTCTCTCATGTGAGCGCATCTCCATCGGGTGGCTCGTACGCGTACCCGGAAAGCCACCCCCTGAATGCGCTCCTGCAAAGGAGGTTGGCATGGGATTGCGGGTTGGGGGCGTTTCCGAAGACTTCCGGAAACAGATGCTGGGCTACGGGCTGACGACGGCACAAATTCTCTACCGGATGCCGGATCATCCCTCGCTGCTCCAGACCTATGTCTGGCAGAACTACGACATGTTTCCGAAATTTCCGGCGCTGACCGACTTCCTGGCCTTCTGGCAGGAAAAGCTCGACGGTCCGCTGTTCTCGGTGACCGTCGCGCATTCCAAGCTGATCAAGCCCGCCGAGTTGCGCGCCGTCGACGGCGTGTTCCGGCTGCATTGAGCAGAGCACCGGTTTCGTAGCGAGCGCCGGTCTCGTAGGGTGGGCAAAGGCGCGTTAGCGCCGTGCCCACCATCTCTCCGCGACCACATCTGAAAATGGTCGGCACGCTTCCGCCTTCGCTCTTCGAGCTACGGCGGACAAGTCGCTTTGCCCACCCTACGATATCTACGTTGGAGCGCGGCTACGCGAAGCCTACGAACACGCGATCAGGCGCCGCTGCTGCAATAGCGCTTCCACATCGCGCGATAGGCCTCGTCCACCGCTTGCGCGTAGGCGACCGGGTTGCAGGCGGCCGCAGCCCGGACCTGTCCGGGCAGTTCGCCGCGCAACTTGTCGAGATCGCCGATCTCAGCCGCACGGCTCACCGCGATGTCGACATAGGCCTCTTCGCTATCCGTCACCCAGTCCGGCAAGCCGAGCGCGGTGAGAATGGAGCCGGCGGCACGGCTGGGCAGACTGTTCCCTAGCTTCGCCACCACGGGCACGCCCATCTGCAAGGCTTCCAATGTGCTGACGCCGCCATTCTGCGGGAACGGGTCGAGAGCGATATCGACGCGATTGAACGCCGCCAGATGATCGACCCGCAAGGTGGTGCCGAGCAGTTCGACGCGTTCGGCCGGAACGCCGCAAGCTGCAAGCCGTGCCAGCAGATTGTCGCGGACCAGTTGATCGTCCAGCGCAACATCCTTGATCAGCAGTCGTGATCCGGGCACCCGCTCGAGAATCCTTGACCAGGCCTGCGCGGCCTGGTCCGAAATCTTGCTGATGCGGTTGAACACACCGAATGTGATGAAGCCGTTCGAGATCGCCGGTGTTGACGCCCCCGCAAGCTCCATTGGCAGCGGCTCCAGTGTCACGAAGCACGGCAGGTCGACGATGGTTTCCGCAAACAGATGCCGGACCGCGGCAGGAATCGCGACCGGGTCCGAGAACAGATAATCGATCGTCGGCAGCCCGGTGCCGGTGCCGTGCCCCCAGCCATGGGCCTGGATCGGCGCCGGCTTGCGCGCAAACACGCTGAGGCGGTTTCCCTTGGTGTGGCCGGACAGATCGATCAGGATATCGACGCCATCGGCGCGGATCTGATCGGCGAGGCGATCGTCGCTCCACTGCGAGGCGTCGCGCCAGCGATCGGCGATCTTTTGAAATTCGGCGGTGGCCGGATCCACTTTCGACGAACAAGAGTAGCACACGACCTCGAACTGTGCCCGGTCGTGGTATTGCAGGACCGGCTTGAATATGAACGCGGCCGAATGCGCGTTGAAGTCCGACGAGACGTAGCCGAGCACCAGAGGGCGATCCGGATCGCGGCTGTTGTCGTATGGTCCCGCCACTTCTGAAGCGAACGTCGTGCCGATCCGCTCCCACCAGAGCTGCCGCGCTTGCTGATGCTGCTCAACGCTGGCATCCGCCACGAAATCGAGCGTGAATATCTTGTTGGAGATCGCGCCCGGGAAGCTAGGCTCGATCTCGAGCGCTCTGTCGTAACTGGCCAGAGCTTCGTCGACCCGCCCAAGTGTGGAGAGACAAACGCCCTGGACCAGGTGAGCTTGAGCGGCATCGGGATCGAGCGCGATGGCTTTCTCGCTATCGTGCAATGCTTCGGCGATTTGCTGGATCTGCAGCCAGACATTGGCGCGCCCGAGCCACCCGTTCATCTCGTCGGGCGCCAGGGCGATCGCCTGATTGCAATCCGCCATGGCGTCGTCAAATTGCAGAAGCTCCTGCAATGCGATGGCGCGGTTCGCCAGCGCCGAGGCATAGTCGGGCTTGATCGATAGCGCGCGGTTCAGGCTTGCGATGGCCTCGTCATAATTGCGCAGACGGCAGAGCACCCAACCCCGGCCGTTGTGGGCTTCGGCAAGATTTGCGTCGATTGCGAGCGCCTTGTCGTAGCACTCGAGCGCTTGCTGAAGATCGACGGTCACGCTCGCGTTGCCGAGATTGGACAGGGCTAAGGCGTAGTTGGGGCGCAAGGCGAGGGCCCTTCGATAGCTCTCGCGGGCCTCATCGTGACGTCGTAGCTTGTTCAGCGCGACGCCTCGGCTCATGTGAGCGTCGGCAGATTTCGGATCCACGGCAACCGCCCGGCTCAGCAGGGTTTCGGCTTCCTGATAGTTCTTGGCATCAGACTCCAAACTGCCGAGCATATGCAGCGCAATGAACTGGTTGGGCTCGAGCTGCAGGACCTGGCGATAGCCATTCCGGGCTTCGGGGAGAAGCCCTTGCTTGTGCAACTGGAGGGCCAGCCCGAGCAATGGCAGTACTTCGGCCTGCTGCCGCTTCCGAAGCCGGGCATTGTGGAATGCACGCTGACCTACGCTGTTGCTCATGAATCAATCCCCCAGAATCTCCTGGCGAGACTAAATCGGCGCGGGAACGAATACGAGACGACTGCCGTTCGCCGCGACAGCTTCGGACAAGCTACGAGCGATCAGGTCATGTCGTTCGCTGATCCAGCCCCGCAATTGCTGCCCGGTCCAGGACTAGCTAATCTGCCTTCGGGTTGCACCCGTCCGGCGGGCGCGGCTCAGATCAGGGAGGCAGACAATGGCCAGGCAAAAGGCATCAAGACCCGCATCGAAGACTGCGGTGAAGAAGCGGAGCGGCGCCAAGGCCGCGGCGCGGTCCTCGGCACGCAAGGCGGTCAAGGCAAAGGCGCGCACGGCGGCACCGAAGAAGCCCGCACGTCGGAGGCAGCGCATCGCGATCAGCCATCACCGCGAAGAGGACTTCAAGGCCGACGGCCTGCGCGCCTACGCAAAATACCGCGACCTCGGCATTGCCGATGCGACCCATGGCCTCGCGCAGGCGCATGTGATCCGGCTGCAAGGCCCCTGCGATCCGGCGGAGGTCTCGAAGCTGCATTTCCACGACGTCGAGTTCCAGATGGTCTACGTGCTCAAGGGCTGGGTGAAGACCTACATGGACGGGCAGGGCGAGACCTTGATGAAGGAAGGCAGCGCCTGGACCCAACCGCCGAAGATCAAACACATGATCCTGGATTATTCGGACGACGTCGAGCTGCTGGAGGTGATCCTGCCGGCGGAATTCAAGACGGTGGAGTTGAAGGCGTAGGCTCTCTCCGTCGTCATTGCGAGCGCAGCGAAGCAATCCAGACTGTCTCCGCGGACAGATTCTGGATTGCTTCGCTGCGCTCGCAATGACAGCTCGTAGCCCGGATGGAGCGCAGCGAAATCCGGGACACTCTCTCCGCAGCGACGCTGTCCCGGATTGCGCTACGCTCCATCCGGGCTACGACGTCACGCCAACACCCCCACCACCGCTCCAATCAAGCACGTTGTCAGCGTCCCCGACACGATCGACTTCAGCCCGAGCGCGTTGATCTCCTCGCGCCGCTCCGGCGCCATCACTCCCAGGCCACCGATCATGATGCCGAGGCTGGCGAAGTTTGCGAAGCCGCACATCGCGTAAAGCATGATCAGGCGCGAGCGCGGATCGAGCGTGTCGCGCGGCAGCTTCGAGAAGTCGACATAGGCGATCAGCTCGTTGAGCACGGTCTTGGTGCCCATCAGGCTGCCGGCCGTCACCGCCTGGTCCCACGGCAATCCCATCAGCCAGCACACCGGCGCCATCACGAGGCCCAGCAGGCGCTGCAGCGAGATCGCGGCGCCGCCGATGTTTGGCAACAGGCCGAGGATGGCGTTGACGAGATAGACCAGCGCCACCAGCACCAAGAGCATGGCGACGATGTTGAGCAGCAGCTCGAGCCCTGCGCTCGT
This sequence comes from Bradyrhizobium huanghuaihaiense, assembly GCF_025200885.1. Lineage (NCBI taxonomy): Bacteria > Pseudomonadati > Pseudomonadota > Alphaproteobacteria > Hyphomicrobiales > Nitrobacteraceae > Bradyrhizobium > Bradyrhizobium huanghuaihaiense. Next base: position 3,612,390 of record NZ_CP104172.1, read on the forward strand.
GCCTTTCACGATCGCGTCCATCGTGCTGGCGACGTCCATCTCGGGATCCTCCAGCGCGCCGCCGGTGCGCTTGTCCGAGGTCTCCGGCACCATGATCAGGCTGACGAGGATCGCGGCCGGCGCGCCCAGCACGGATGCGATCACGAAATGCGCGGCCGCGTCGGGGATGAGCGGCGCCAGCAGCGTCGCATAGAGCACCAGCACGGTGCCGGCGATGCCGGCCATGCCGCCGGTCATGACCAGAAACAATTCGCTGCGGGTCATCTGCGCCAGATACGGCCGCACGAATAGCGGCGCCTCGACCATGCCGAGGAAGATGTTGGCGGCGGTCGAGAGCCCGACCGCGCCGCCGACGCCGAGCGTGCGCTCCAGCAGCCAGGCCATGCCGCGCACGATCGGCGGCAGCACGCGCCAATAGAACAGCAGCGTGGTCAGCACGCTCATGACCAGCACGATCGGCAGCGCCTGGAACGCCAGGATGAAGTCCGCACCGGGCACCTTCAGGTCGAAGGGCAGGGTGCCGCCGCCGACATAGCCGAACACGAAGGCGGAGCCGGCGCGTGAGGCCGCCGAGATCGCGCCGACCGCGTCGTTGATGGTGCCGAAGGCATGGGCGACGACCGGCAGTTTGAGCAGCACGACCGCGGTGACGAAGGTCGCGGTGAGGCCGATCGCCGCCTGGCGCAGCGAGACCGCGCGGCGATTCTCTGCGAGCGCGAAGGCGATCAGCAGCAATGCGAAAATGCCGAGTGCCGATTGCAGGCGAAGCATGATGTCCCCAAAACCCCCAATGATTATGGCCGCGCGTGCGTTGCAAAGGCAATGCCGACAGGCCACGGAAGTGTCGGGTTGTTGACAAGCGGACCCGTCTCAGCCACGCGGGAAGCCCATCAGATCAGGGGGGCGGACAGTCTGAGGTGACCGAAGCGGCGATGTCAGAGCAGCCAATATCCCGAAATCCGCCGGTCAGCGCCGGCGCGTTGCTCGCCCACCGCGCCTTCCTGTACTTCCTGCTCTCGCGCAGCCTGTCGCGCTTTTCGAGCCAGATCGCCGCGGTCGCGATCGGCTGGCAGATCTACGATCTTACCGGTTCGGCCTTCGACCTCGGCATGGTCGGGCTCGTGCAGTTCCTGCCCACGGCGCTCCTGGTGTTCGTCGCCGGCCACGCCGCCGACCGTTTCGAGCGCAAGCGCGTGGTCCAGCTCTGCCAACTCGTGGAAGCGGCGACCGCGCTCTATCTCGCAACCATCACCTATCTCGGCGCGGTCAGCGAGGTGCAGATCTTCATCGCGACTTTCGTGCTCGGCATTGCCGGCGCCTTCGAGAGCCCGACGACCGCGGCGCTGCTGCCGCTGATCGCGCCGCAGGGATCGCTGCAGCGCGCCACCGCGGTCGCGAGCGGTGCGGGCCAGGTCGCGACCATCACCGGTCCCGCGCTCGGCGGTTTCGCCTACGCGATCGCGCCGCATCTCGCCTACGCCGTGATGCTGCTGTTCTGGATTCTTGGGATGATCCTGACCGGCTTCATCCGGCCGCGGCCGCAGGCCGTCGCCAAGGACATGGACGAGGCGGACAACATCTTTGCCGGGGTCCGTTTCATCCGCAGCAATCCCGCGATTCTCGGCACCATCTCGCTCGACCTGTTCGCCGTGCTGTTCGGCGGCGTCACCGCGCTGCTGCCGATCTATGCCCGCGACATCCTTCAGACCGGCCCGGTAGGCCTCGGCGTGCTTCGCGCGGCGCCCGCGGTCGGCGCGCTGCTGATGACCATGGTGCTGGCGCGCCACGCCATCTCCAAGCATGTGGGCCTGCGCATGTTCCAGGCCGTGATCGTGTTCGGCATCGCCACGATCGTGTTCGCGCTGTCCCCCTGGATGTGGCTGTCGGTGCTGTCGCTCGCGATCCTCGGCGCGGCCGACACGATCAGCGTCGTGATCCGCTTCTCGCTGGTGCAGCTGTCGACGCCCGACGAGATGCGCGGCCGGGTCGGCGCGGTGAATTTCCTCTTCATCAACGCCTCGAACCAGCTCGGCCAGTTCGAGAGCGGGCTGACGGCCGCCCTGTTCGGCACCATGCCCGCCGCCGTGCTCGGCGGCGTCTGCACGGTCGCAGTGGCGCTGCTCTGGATGAAGCTGTTTCCGAGCCTGCGGAAGGTGGAGAGCCTGGAATAGGTCTCCGCTCTCTCCCCGTCATTGCGAGGAGCCCTTGCGACGAAGCAATCCAGAATCGTGCCGCATCTGATAGTCTGGATTGCTTCGCGGAGCCTGTCATCGGGCCGCGCTTCGCGCGGACCCGTTGGCTCGCAATGACGATTGTGGAGGCAGCTTGGGGATTTAACCGACGTCACACTGCTTGGCGAAGGCAGGGCGCAACCCCATGCCGGCTATTGTGCATGGGGTTGTTTTCGCGTTTTTTGTTCAGCCCCGCCCGACGAACGGCATCTTCGTGGCCATCACCGTCATGGTCAGCACGTTGGCATCGAGCGGCAGGCCGGCCATGTAGGCGACGGCATCGCCGACCGCCTTGGCGTCCATGCGCGGCTCGTGCTTGGTGGTGCCGTCGGGCTGCAGCACGCCGGGGCCGTTGACCATGCGGTCGGTCATCGGGGTCGCGGCGTTGCCGATGTCGACCTGGCCGACCGCGATGTCATACATGCGGCCATCGAGGTTGCTGGCCTTGGTGAGGCCGGTGATGGCGTGCTTGGTCGAGGTGTAGGCCGCCGAGAACGGCCGCGGCGCGTGCGCCGAGATCGAGCCGTTGTTGATGATGCGGCCGCCGCGCGGGGTCTGGTCCTTCATGATGCGGAAGGCGTGCTGGGTGCACAGGAACGGACCCGTCAGGTTGGTGTTCACCACTGCCTGCCACTGCTCGAGGCTGAGGTCCTCGAAGTTCACGGCGGGCGCGCCCATGCCGGCATTGTTGAACAGCACGTCGAGGCGGCCAAAGGTCGCCTTCACCTTGTCGAACAGTGCGGCGATCTGGTCCGGCTTGGTCATGTCGGCGGTGACGCACAGGCTCTTGCCCGCGGGGCCGAGCTTTGCGGTCTCCTCGAGCATGTCGAGCCGGCGGCCGGCGAGCACCACGGTGAAGCCGGCGTTCATCAGCGCCAGCGACGCCGCGCGCCCGACACCGGTGCCGGCGCCCGTCACCACTGCGATCTTTTTCGCTTCACTCATCGTTTCCTGCCTTTTCTCTTAAGCTGTCAGGTTTTGGGTTCTTTTTCGTTCTTGTAGGGTGGGCGCGGGATGTTCTGGTGCGCGGCGCGTAATGCCGCCGACCAGCGCGAGCGCAGATCGTGGAAATAGGGCTCGCCCGCCTCGATGCGGTGGTTGAGATCGGCCTCGCAGGCGTCCGTGCGCACCACCAGCACGTCGATCGGCAGGCCGACGCCGAGATTGGACCGCATGGTCGAGTCCATCGAGATCAGGCCGGTCTTCAGCGCCTCGTAGAGCTCGACGTCGTAATGCATGGCGCGGTCGAGCACAGGCTTGCCGTATTTGTGCTCGCCGATCTGAAGGTAGGGCGTGTCGGTGGTGCACTCGATGAAATTGCCGGCGGTGTAGACCATGAACAGGCGCATGCGCGCGCCCTTGATCTGGCCGCCGAACAGGAAGGAGACGTCGAAGGAGACGTCCTCGGACTTCAGCGCCGGGCCTTCGGTCGCATGCACCGCCCGGATCGCCCGGCCGATGCGCTGGGCGGCCTGGAACATGGTCGGCGCGTTCATCAGCGTCTCGACCTCGCCCGTGTTCGGGTCCTCCAGGCCTTCGGTCAGGGTCGAGAGGACCGACTGGCTGATGGCGAGGTTGCCGGCGCTGGCGATCGCCATGATGCGGTCGCCGGGCTTGGAGAAGATATGCAGCTTGCGGAAGGTCGAGACGTTGTCGAGGCCGGCATTGGTGCGGGTATCGGCGATCATCACCAGACCGTCCCGAACCAGGATTCCGCAACAATAGGTCATTTCCAGTCCCCGAACGCGTTTGCGCGGAATTACTAGCGAATTTCGCCGGCCGCTCCAACCCCCGATTCCCGCGGGGGGAGGCCGTCATTCCCGGGCGCGCGCCCCGGAATGACGGGAGGAAACGGCTTGGCTCTCCGCGCCGACCTCAATCCGCGCTATCGACCAAAAATGCCTCATCGACGGGGACGCCGAGGCCCGTGACCAGCCGGTTCGTTTCCGCCGCCATGCCGACGATGGCGAGCAGCTCGCCATATTCGGCGGCGGTCATGCCCTTGGCCCGGGCGGCAGCGGTGTGGGAGTGGATGCAATAGCTACAGCCATGCGCGATCGAGACCGCGACATAGAGCATTTCCTTGACCTTGGGATCGAGCGCGCCCGGAGCCATTACCTCCTTGATGCTCTCCCAGGTCCGCCGCAGCGTCTTCGGATCATGCGCCAGCGCGCGCCAGAAATTGTTGACGAAATCCGACTGCCGCACCTTGCGGATGTCGTCGAAAACGGCGCGCGCCTCGGTGGAGAGTTCATCGTCCGAAAGCAGTTTTACGGTCGCCATGAGGGCCTCGCGGGATCAGGTCTGATCCCGCGAGTGTAGCACGGCTCATGCGGTCAGGCGGCAGGCTCGGCCGAACGGCGCAAGGCGAGCTTGCCGACGTCGACATATTGCCTCTGCTGCGCGTGAGCGTGCTGCGCGCCGACGTGAAGGTCACGCAGGCGCCGCTGCAGCGGCGAGCTGTCGTAGACCGCGCTGCTTCCGGCCAGCGCAAAGGAGGCATCCGCGATGCCGACGCAGGTCGTCGCGAGCCAGACCGCGGATCGGGCCCCCTCGATCATGAGGTCTTCGTCGTTCAACGTGCCGGCCTGCGCGCGGCGCCAGTGGCTGGCAACCTGGACCTCGTGAAACGCCTGCGCAGCCCTGAGGTCGGCGCAAATCCGGCCGAGGCAGAACTGGAAGGTCTCGGACTCCCGCAGCGGTACGGCCGCATATAATTGCTGCCGCCCGGCATGGGCCAGCGCGAGCAGGTCATCGACCGCGCCCTCGGCGAGGCCGACCGAGAATGCGCCGTGAAACAATGGCAGCCATTGCCGGAGCGCCTGATAGAGCGGACCCGCCATGCGAGGCGGAGCTTCGAGGTCGAAGAGATGCACCTCCGGAACCAGCCTCTCCCGCAGCACGATGTGATGGCTGCCGGTGCCCTCGAGCCCCGCCGCATACCAGGTGTCCTCGATCTCCCAGTCGTGCGCCGGCAGCACAACGACGCGAATCTGCGGCTTGCCCTGCGGCCCGGGGACCGGTTTGCCATTCTCGGTGACGATGCAGAACCCGCCGATCCATTGGGCATGCGTGCAAGAGCTGGCGAACGGCCAGCGGCCCTTGACGCGGTAGCCGTCCGCCACACGCTCTGCCGTTCCGCCCGGTTGGGATGAGCCGCAGATCGCCACGTCCGGTCCGTCCTGATAGATTCGCTGATACAGGTCGGGATGAGACGCGGCGGCGAACAGGCTGCCGACTGCGCCGACAATCGAGACCCAGCCGACCGAGCCGTCCGGGTCAGTGCCTTGATGACCTCGAGGCCATCGGGAAAATCGAGCTCCAGCCCGCCATGGCTCCGCGGAACGAACATCCGGAAGACTCCGATCGACCTCAGCCGCTCCACCAGGTCGGGCGGGATCCGCCGCGCAGCTTCGATCTCGGCGGCGCGTGCCGTGATGTCGGGTGCCAATTCCCGAATGCCCACAAGCATGGCTTTCTGGGGATCGCGCAGTGCGAAATGATCGCTGAGTCTTTCTTGAAGCCGCATCTGTCTCAACCTCTGTTGCGGGAACGGATCGCAACAAGAATTGGACGGACCGCGCTACGGCGCGGTTTCAGCGCGGCAGTCGTCGGTTACGGCTGTAACGCTGCTAGCTCTGCCGCTGGGACTGCGACTGCGATTGCCCGCCGCGGCCGGCCTGCTCGACCTTGACCGCGACCGTCAGCGTCTCAGCGCCGCCGCCATAGCGGGTGCCGCGCACGGGGGCGGCGCCGAGATAGTCGAGGCCGATCGCGACGCGGACATGGGCATCGGTGGTGCAGATGCAGTTGGCGGGATCGAAGCCGACCCAGCCGAGATCGGGGACATACGCCTCCGCCCAGGCGTGGCCGGCATCCTGGTGCACCGTGCCGTCGGAGCGCAGGAAATGGCCGGAGACGAAGCGCGCCGGCACGCCGCCGGTGCGGGCGCAGGCGATGAAGATGTGTGCGTAGTCCTGGCAGACGCCGCGCTTGAGCGTGAACGCTTCCGCCGCCGAGGTGCCGCTGTTGGTCGGGTCCTCGTCGAAGGTCATGTGGTCGCTGATCTCGCTCATCAGCGCGTGCAGGAAGCCGAGCGTGTCGCGCTCGGCCTCGCTGCGCAGCTGCCTTGCGACCGCCGCCATCGCCGGGTTGACCGTGGTGAGATCGGTGGGACGCAAGAACATGCCGGCCGGAAAGCGCTCGTCGGCGCCACGCAACACGCCGCCGGTGTCGTGGGTCTCGATCAGCCCCTCGGCGGAGATCCTGATGTCGCCGACGGGGCCGCAGGACAGCACATGGGTGACGTTGCCGAAGGCGTCCTCATGCATGTCGAGCTTGGTGTCCGTGGAGACGTCGATCTGCCACTCCGCAACATATTGTCCGTCATGGCTGCACGGCGTCATGCGCAGGATCTGGATCACGCTGGTGGCCGCCGGCTCGTAGCGATAGGTCGTGGTGTGCTGGATTCGCAGGCGCATGGTGTTTTGATTCCGTCATTCCGGGGCGGTCCGCAGGACCGAACCCGGAATCTCGAGATTCCGGGTTCGCGCTGCGCGCGCCCCGGAATGACGAAGGCTGAGGTAGGTCCCTGTTCGACTAGATCAAATACTGCTTCGTGATGATTTCGCCCAGCCTGGAATTGTCCGCGATGAATTCCTGAATGAATTCATGCACGCCATGCTGGAAAATGTCGTTCATATTGCTGTGTTCCAGCCGGTTGCGGATGCCGCGGGCGTGGCGCTGGGCCGGGCCCTGGCGGCCATAGGCGACGCCGATCTGGTCGAGGTTGCGCACGAGGTTGCCGTAGCAGCTCGCCAGTGAGCGCGGCAGCGTGTCGTTGAGGATCAGGAGATCCGCGATCAGCCACGGCTTCAGCGTCTCGCGATAGACCCAGTGATAGGCCGTCAGCGCCGAGACCGAGCGCAGGATCGAGCTCCATTGATAGAAGTCGAGCGGGCCGCCGACATGCTCTTCCTCGGGCAACAGCACATGGTACTTCACGTCGAGGATGCGCGCGGTGTTGTCGGCGCGCTCGAGGTGCACGCCCATGCGCGAGAACCAGTAGGCGTCGTTGCGCAGCATGGTCCGGTAGGCCGAGCCGTCGAAGCGCAGCGAGGTCTCCTGCACGAAGCGCAGGAATTTGGCGAGGTCCTCGCGCGTCGAGGTGCCCTTGCTCCAGACCGCCTGGAGCTCGATCCAGGCCGAGTTGATGGTGTCCCACATCTCGCTGGTCAGCGCAGTGCGCACCGAGCGCGAGTTCAGCCGCGCCGCCTCGATGCAGTTCCTGATCGAGGAGGGATTGTTCGCCGAGAACGAGAGGTACTCGACGACGTTGTGCTCGTTGGCTTCCTCATAGGCCTGATAGAAGCTGGCGGCGACGCCGGCGGTAAGCAGCGCCGAGTCCCATTCATTGGTCTTGCCGATATAGGCGGCGGGAAGCGCGGTGACGCGCAGCGTCGCATCGATTGTGCGCGCGAGATATTCGGCCCGTTCGACGTAGCGGGCGAGCCAGTACAGGTTTTCGGCGGTACGCGACAGCATCTGACTACTCGTCCAAAATCCAGGTGTCTTTGGTGCCGCCGCCCTGGCTCGAATTGACCACCAGGGAGCCTTCCTTCAGTGCGACGCGGGTGAGCCCGCCCGGCACGATCGTCGTGCTCTTGCTGCCGGTGAGCACGAAGGGGCGAAGGTCGACATGGCGCGGTGCAAGGCCGCTCGCCGTGCAGGTCGGGCAGGTCGACAGCGCCAGCGTCGGCTGGGCGATGAAGCCTTCCGGCTCGCGCTTGAGCTTCTCGCGGAAGGCTTCGATCGTCGCCTTGGTCGCGGCAGGTCCGATCAGCATGCCGTAGCCGCCGGAGCCGTGCACCTCCTTGACGACGAGCTCGCCGAGGTTATCCAGCACATAGGCGAGATCCTTCGGCTCGCGGCAGCGCCAGGTCGGCACGTTCTTCAGGATCGGCTCCTCACCGAGATAGAACTTCACTATGTCAGGCATGTAGGAGTAGATCGCCTTGTCATCGGCGATGCCGGTGCCGACGGCGTTGGCGAGCGTGATGTTGCCGGCCGCATAGGCCGACATCAGCCCGGGCACGCCGAGCACGGAATCGGGGCGGAAGGTGAGGGGATCGAGGAAGTCGTCGTCGACGCGGCGGTAGATCACGTCGACCCGCTTCACGCCCTCGGTCGTCCGCATGAACACTTCGTTGTTCTTGACGATGAGGTCACGGCCCTCGACCAGCTCGATGCCGAGCTTGTCGGCCAGGAACGAGTGCTCGTAATAGGCGGAGTTGTAGACGCCCGGCGTTAGCAGGGCGACCGTCGGCTCGCCCGATGCGCTTTGCGGCGCGACCGAGCGCAGCGCCGCGAGCAGTTCGTCCGGATAGCGCTCGACCGGCGCCACCTTGTGGCGCGCAAACAGGTCCGGAAACAGCCGCATCATGATCTCGCGGTTTTCCAGCATGTAGGATACGCCCGAGGGCGTGCGCGCATTGTCCTCCAGCACGATGAAGTCTTCGGCATCGACCCGGACGATGTCGATGCCGGCGATGTGCACGTAGACGTCGTGCGGCACCTGCTGGCCGTTCATCTCGGGACGGAAGACCGGGTTCTGGAAGATCAGATCGTCGGGCACGATTTCGGCGCGGAGGATGTCGCGGCCGTGATAGATGTCGCGGAGGAACATGTTGAGCGCGCGCACGCGCTGCTTCAGGCCCTTCTCCAGCAGTGCCCATTCCTTGCCGGACATGATCCTGGGGATCACGTCGAACGGGATCAGGCGCTCGGTGGATTCGGAATCGCCATAGACTGCAAAGGTGATGCCGATCCGCCGAAACAGGAGCTCGGCTTCCTGGCGGCGATATTCGAGCGCCTCGGGAGGCGTCTCCTTGAGCCAGCGTGCCAGCTCCTGATAGGCAGGGCGAAGGTCCCCGCCGGGAATATTCATTTCATCAAACGCGACTGCCATAGATCCCGACTTGTTTCCCTGGCCATGCGGCAAGAGTGCATGACTTTCATGTGGTAGCAAGGGCCGGGCCAGCGCGATAAGCATGGACTGGCAGGATTTACCGGGGATGGCCAAGGGCTTGCCTGAAAAAATGGCTGAGGACTGCTTATTTCGGCAGCAAAACCGCGTGACTTCAACGCGTTACCTCGGCAAAGTCGGCGCATAGGTGAGGGACTTAAGGCATGAGCGAAATCGTCACGGCGGGCATTCTGGTCATTGGGGACGAAATCCTGTCCGGCCGGACCAAGGACAAGAATATCGGCTTCATCGCCGAGTACCTGACCAATATCGGCATTGACCTCAAGGAAGTCCGGGTCGTCTCGGACGACGAGCCTGACATCATCGCCGCGTTGGATGCACTGCGGCATCGCTACACTTATGTCTTCACCACCGGCGGCATCGGGCCGACCCATGACGACATCACCGCCGACAGCGTCGCCAAGGCCTTTGGCGTCGGCATCGACCATCATCCGGAGGTGGTCGCCCGCTTCCGCGAGCGCTGGAGCGAGCAGGATCTCAACGAGGCCCGCCTGCGCATGGCCCGCATCCCCGACGGCGCCGAGCTGATCCAGAGCGCCACCATCCTCGCCCCGGGCTTCAAGATCGGCAATGTGATCGTGATGGCCGGCGTGCCCTCGATCATGCAGGCGATGATGGACATCGTCTCGCCCAAGCTCAAATCGGGCGTGCGCATGCTGTCCGAATCGGTCCGCGCCAATGCGCGGGAGGGTGACATCGGCAGCCCGCTGCGGGCCATTGCCGCCGCCCATCCCGACACCATCATCGGCAGCTATCCCTTCATGGACGAAGAGCAGAAGCCAAACACCAATCTGGTCGTGCGCTCGCGCGATCCGGAGAAGCTGACGGCCGCGATGGCGGCGGTGAAGGAAATGCTGGCGGGATTGAACATCACTCGCTAGCAGAGAGTTTGCCGGCAGACGAAGCAGGAGACGACAATGGCTGGTGAAGCACCGGAACTGAGCGCGCAGGAGCGGGCAGGCAAAGCCTTTCCGGTCTCGTGGGACCAGTTCCACCGGGATTGCCGGGCGCTGACCTGGCGGCTCAACGAGGTCGGCCCATTCCACGCGGTGATCGCGATCACCCGCGGCGGCCTGGTGCCGGCCGCGATCGTCGCGCGCGAGCTCGGCGTTCGCGTCATCGATACGGTCTGCATTGCCAGCTACGACCACAACAAGCAGGGTGAGCTTCAGGTGCTCAAGGGCATCTCGGAAGCCGCGATGAAGCTCGGCGGCGGCACCGGCAAGGGCCTCCTGATCGTCGACGACCTCGTCGACACCGGCAAGACCGGCAGGCTGGTCCGCGAGATGCTGCCCGACGCGCATTTCGCCACGGTCTATGCCAAGCCGATGGGACGCCCGCTGGTCGACACCTTCATCACCGAGGTTTCGCAGGACACCTGGATCTTCTTCCCCTGGGACACCGCGCTGTCGTTCCAGCCGCCGCTGCGCGACGGGGCGGCGTGAGCGCCGCCGTCATTGCGAGGAGCGAAGCGACGAAGCAATCCAGACTGCTTCCGCGGATACATTTCTGGATTGCTTCGCTGCGCTCGCAATGACGGGTGGAGGCAGCTTTGCCCCTGCAAAACCGTGTCACACCCACCGGCGAGATCATCGCGACGCCGTATCGCGGCCTGTTCACCGGCAACCGCGGCATCATCCACGATCCCGCGACGAAGACGCTCCTGAAGAAGCGCTGGTCGTCGCCGGCCTGGCTCACCTGCACTTGCGAATTCCGCGGCCGTCGCCGCGAAGTGATGGCGCAGCGGAGCTGGACCGAGCTGTTCTTCCTGGATGAGGCCACCGCGCTCGCCGCCGGTCACCGCCCGTGCTTCTACTGCCGCCGCGACGATGCCAATCGCTTCCGTGGCGCATGGGAGAAGGGCAACCGCGTGCATGACGTCCGCATGCACGACATCGATACCGTGCTGCACCACGAACGGCTCGATCACGGCAAGAAGCGGCTGCACGTGTTGCTGGTGCCGCTCGACCAGCTTCCCGACGGCGCGATGGTGCAGCAGGGCGAGGAGAGCTTTCTGGTGATGCAGGGCGGAGTGCTCTTATGGTCGCCGGCGGGTTATACCGCAGTCGAGCGTCAGCTTGGCGAAGTAACGCTGCTGACGCCACCATCGACACTCCGCACACTGCATGCGGGTTATCGACCGGTCATGCATCCGACCGCGTTGCCCTAGGGCATGTACTCATAAGGGCACCGATGTCAGCTTCTGGCGGCCAAGCGGAGTTCTTACGATCAGTCAGAACATTACCGCTAATGACCTAAAGCGGATCAAGGCTTGGGGAATGCTCACGACAGCCGAACCCGTTCGAGCTGAACTAGGCACGGACGCGGAGCGTAACGGCCTTCGTGGTGAGCCCTTAGCCAGTGTTCCTGACGGCCTCAGCCAGAATGGCGTAAAGCTGCTGCTTGCTGAATTCCCTAGGCTGCTGCCTCTCTGCTGTGCTCCGCGACACTTTCTTTGCCACCGGACGCGTGGAGGCGGCCGACGACGTCGTCCTTAGCTTCGGGTTCGGCCTTATCTTGGGTCTTGCTGTTGGCGGCTTGTGGCCACGCTTCAGGCCCAAACGGGTTAGCATGCCGCAGACCGCGTTACGGCTACACCCGAGACGGCGCGCAATCTGTGCCGCGCTCTGTCCTGCGGTCCAGAGCCTTTTGAGCAGTGCTATGTCTTTCGCACCCCAGTCCATGGGAGATATTATAGCGCTGACTGCCAGACACCGGCTAGTCTAGTCTTCGTCCGGCTCGCGTACGACTGCCGGTTCGTCGGCTTCATCCTCCTCTTCGTCGTCCTCTTCGTTCTCCTCGTCTTCATCAGGATCTCGGGGCGGCATCACGGCGCCCATGGGCACGAGCGGTCTCCAGTCGGTCGCTGTGGTGAAAAATGATTCGAAGGCGTGTTGCTTCATGTTGTTTTTACTCCTCGAAAAGCATGCGCGGTCGGCTGGTCGGCGGGCCGCGCGACGCGCCTTTCGCCAGTGAGCCAATCTCGCCCCGCAAGCGGGGCGAGATGCTGAGGCTCAGGAACCGTCGAACTTGAACGATACGTTGAGCTTGGCGCGATAGGCCTCTACTTTTCCCTTGGCATCCAGTTGCATATCGAGTTTGACGACCTCTGCAACGCGAAGATCTCGTAGAGATTTTGCAGCTTGCTCGACCGCATTAGCGGCCGCCTTCTCCCATGAGTCGTTGCTGGTACCGACCAGTTCAATGACCTTGTAGACGCTATCAGGCATGTCGTCCTCCTGTTCGGTATGAAGCAGGAAGCAGGTGCTCCCTGCTGTTGTGAAATCTAGCATCAGGATATCGGCGCTGATACGACACGATACGGTCTCGGACGTCGCTCTGGGCCGATAAGGGACAAATTGCATTTGGTGGGGGTGGCGGCTTTTGGCCCAACCTAGACCTCTGGTGCGGTCGGCTGATGCGCCGCTATCAGGCTCAGAGCGGACCTCGCACCTCGGGTTTATGAGTACGCGCCCTAGCGCAGCGGCCGCCCCTGTTCATCCACTGTCGTCCGGGCGTCGCGCAGCGCCCATTCGCGGATGACCTGACGGCAGCGGGTCAGCTCGGCTTCGCTCGCGGCATTCGCATCCTTGGACGCGCGCTCCAGCATGGCTTTGCAATTCAACAGCACCGAGCGATCCTCCGCGTGCGCCGGCAGCGCGACCGCTGCGAGCCCCGCGACGACGAGGACCAGACGGATCGCCCCCGTCATCCCAGCTTCTCGCGAGCCAGCGCGGCGCCGGCGCCGAGCGCCATCAGCTTGGCTTCCGCGATCTCGCGCCGCATCGGCGCCATGCCGCAATTGGTGGTGGCGATGATGTTGCTCTTGGGCACGAATTTCGACACCGCGTCGATCACCTTCACGACGTCCTCGGCGGTCTCGACCGTGTCGCTGGCGACGTCGATCACTCCGGCCTGCACGATCTTTGTCTTGAGCAGAGCGAGCAGGTCGAGCGGCACCTTGGAATTGCGGCACTCGATCGCGACCTGCTGGATCGGGCTCGCATCGATCGCGGGGAAGATCTGCTCGTATTGCCGCCATTGGCTCCCAAGCGTCTCCTTCCAGTCCGTATTGGCCTTGATGCCGTAGCCGTAGCAGATGTGCACGGCGGTGGCGCAGGTGAGGCCTTGCGCGGCGCGCTCCAGTGCCTTGATGCCCCAGTCGTTGACCTCGTCCATGTAGACGTTGAAGGCGGGCTCATCGAACTGCACGAGATCGACGCCGTCGGCCTGCAACGCCTTGGCTTCCTCGTTGAGCAGCTCGGCGAAGGCGAACGCCATCTTGACGCGGTCGCCATAGTAGCGGTCGGCGATGGTGTCGATGATGGTCATCGGGCCGGGCAGGGTGAATTTCAGCTTCTTCTTCGTGTGCGTGCGCGCGACGCGCGCCTCGAAGGCATGGACGCGGTCCTTCAGCCGGAGCGGCGCGACCACTTGCGGTACCATTGCCTTGTAGCGGTCCTTGCGGATTCCCATCTCGACCTTGTGGGCGAAATCGATGCCCTCGATCTTCTCCAGGAAGCCGTGCACGAAATGCTGCCGGGACTGCTCGCCTTCGGTGACGATATCGATGCCGGCGTCCTCCTGGATCTTCAGCCAGATCAGCGTCGCGTCACGCTTGGCGCGGGCAAGTTCGTCGCCTTCGGACTTCCAGGGCGCCCAGAGCATGTTGGGCTCGGCGAGCCATTCCGGCTTCGGCAGGGAGCCGGCGATCGTGGTTGGAAACAGCATGGCGGCCCTCCCGGCAGGTTGAGTTGCGCCCCTTCCTGCCATGTCCTAACGTCGAGGTACAGAACAACGAAAGTCGCTCTCTATTCCAGCGGCGGCGACAGGGAAGGCCCAAGAAAGGGCCAGAGGAAAGGCCAATGGAAAGGTCATGATCGACCTCTATTACGCGCCGACGCCGAACGGCTGGAAAATCTCGATCATGCTGGAGGAACTCGGGCTCCCTTATAAGGTGATCCCGGTGAATATCCGCGCTGGCGAGCAGTTCAATCCTGAGTTTCTGGCCATCTCCCCGAACAACCGCATTCCCGCGATCATCGATCACGAACCCGCCGACGGCGGCGCGCCGTTCTCGGCGTTCGAGACTGGCGCGATCCTGATTTATCTGGCGGAGAAGACCGGCCGTTTGCTGCCGGCTGATTTGCGCGGGCGCTCCACCACCATTCAATGGGTGATGTGGCAGATGGCGGGGTTGGGGCCGATGCTCGGCCAGCACGGCCATTTCGCGCTCTATGCGGCCGAGAAGATCCCTTATGCGATCGAGCGCTATCGCGACGAGGCGGCGCGGCTCTATGGCGTGCTCGACCGGCAATTGGCCAAAACCGGCGCCTATGTCGCCGGGGACTATTCCATCGCCGACATCGCCTGTTTCCCCTGGACCATGACCCACAAGGCGCAGGGCTTTACGCTCGATGACTATCCGAGCGTCAAACGCTGGTACGCCGAGGTGCGCGCGCGGCCGCAGGTGCAGGCCGGGCTTGCGATCGGCAAATTCGTGAAAGAGCCGTTCGACGAGGAATCACGCAAGATCATGTTCGGCCAGAGGGCTAAGGAAGTGTTGGGAAAGAGGTAGGCACTGCTGCCTCCTCGTCATTGCGAGCGAAGCGAAGCAATCCAGACTGGTTCCGCGGAAAGAGTCTGGATTGCTTCGTCGCTCCGCTCCTCGCAATGACGGGGAGAGATCGAGACAAACAAGCCACAAGGAAACGTCATGATCGAATTCTTCTTCGACTGCTCCAGCCCCTGGACCTATCTCGCCTTCCACAACATCCAGCCGCTGGCGAAAGAGCTTGGCGCCGAGATCGTCTGGCGGCCGATCCTGGTCGGCGGCATCTTCAACACCGTCAACCCCAGCGTCTACGCCCAGCGCGAGAAGCCGGTGCCGCTGAAGGCGCGCTACATGAAAAAGGATCTTGCCGATTGGGCGCGCTCGGCGGGCCTGTCGATCAAGATGCCGCCGACGGTGTTCCCGGTGAACAGCGTCAAGGCCATGCGCGGCTGCATCTGGCTCGGCAAAGACATGGTGCCGTTCGCGACCGCCTTGTTCGAGACCTATTGGGGCGAGGACAAGGACATCTCGCAGGACGCGGTGCTCGCCGGGATCTGCAAAAAGGTCGGTATCGACGAGCAGAAATTCTTCGCCGGCATTTCCGAGCAGGGCATCAAGGACCAGCTCAAGGCCAACACCGAAGAGGTCGTCGCGCGCGGCGGCTTCGGCTCGCCGACGATCTTTGTGGGCAAGACCGACATGTATTTCGGCAATGACCGCCTGCCGCTGATCCGCGAGGCCCTTGAGCGCAGCAAGGCGAGCGCGGCCTGATGGTGCGCGCTGTCGTCTGCCGCGCGCTCGGCGCGCCCGAAACGCTGCGGCTGGAGCAGTCTCCGTCGCGCGCCCTGGGGCCCGGCGAGGTGCGCGTCGCGATCCGCGCCGCTGGCTTGAATTTTCCTGATGTGCTGATGGCCGCCGGCGAATATCAGCTCAAGCCCGAGCTGCCGTTCACGCCGGGCATGGAGGCTGCCGGAGATGTCACCGAAGTTGGCGCGGAGGCGAGGGGCGTCGCAATCGGCGACAAGGTCATCGTCAAGATGCGCCATGGCGCCTTTACCGACGAAGCCGTTGTGACGCCGGCGCAGCTCACGCCTAAGCCGTCGACGTTCGACTACGCGGAGGCTGCGACCTATCTCGCCGGCCACGGCACGGCCTATCACGCGCTGATCGATCGCGGCCGGGTCGAGCCGGGTGAGGTGCTGCTGGTGCACGGCGCCGGCGGGGGTGTCGGCCTTGCCGCCGTCGAGATCGGCAAGATGCTGGGTGCAACCGTGATCGCGACCGCCTCCAGCGATGAAAAGCTCGCGATCGCGAAATCGCGCGGCGCCGATCATCTCGTGCGCTACGACCGCGAGCCGTTTCGTGACGCCGTCAAGCGCATCACCGATGGTCGCGGCGCTGATGTCGTGTTCGATCCCGTCGGTGGCCAGGTCTTTGAAGACTCGATGCGCTGCATCGCCTGGGGCGCGCGGCTGCTGGTGATCGGTTTTACGGGCGGCATCGGCTCGGCCAAGACCAATCTCTTGCTGATCAAGGGCGCCAGCGTGCTCGGCGTGCGCGCCGGCGAAGCGGTACGGAAGAACCCCGCGCTCGGCGAGGTCCGCCTGAAGGCGCTCTTGCAATGGGCGGAGGAGGGCAAGCTGCGCCCCAACGTCTCGCACCGCCTGCCGCTGGAAGAGTACGCCAAAGCGATGCGGCTCTTGATCGACCGCAAGGCGATCGGGCGCGTGGCGCTGGTGATGGAGTGACGGTGCTGTAGTGACGGTGCCGTAGGGTGGGCAAAGGCGCTCTTGCGCCGTGCCCACCATCCATCGGGAAGCAAAGCAAGAATGGTGGGCACGCTTCGCTTTGCCCACCCTACGAGAGCCTTACTTATACTCCCGCTCCGTCCACCACGGGAAATAGTCCGGCATGTCCGTCGAGACCTTGTTCTTGAACTGCGCCGGCCGCTTCTCCAGGAACGAGACCACGCCTTCCTTCACATCCTCCGAACGGCCGCGGGTGTAGATGCCGCGGCTGTCGACCTTGTGGGCTTCCATGGGATCATCGGCGCCCATCATGCGCCACATCATCTGGCGGATCAGCGCAACCGATACCGGCGCGGTCTTGGCGGCGAACTCCTTGGCGAGCGCGCGGGCGGTCGGGAGCAGATCGTCGGGAGGCACGACCTTGCTGACGAGACGCCCCGCCAGCGCTTCCTGCGCCGGGAAGACGCGACCCGAATAGCACCATTCCAGCGCCTGCGAGATGCCGACGATGCGCGGCAGGAACCAGCTCGAGGCGGCCTCCGGCACGATGCCGCGCTGGGAGAACACGAAGCCGAAGCGCGCGGCCTCCGAGGCGATGCGGATGTCCATCGCGAGCTGCATGGTGACGCCGATGCCGACGGCGGGCCCGTTCACCGCGGCGATGACGGGCTTGAGGCATTTGAAGATGCGCAAGGTCACTTGGCCGCCGCCGTCGCGCACCTGCGGGTCGCTGTAGTCGACCTTGCCGTCGGCAAAACGCTTGACGGGTCCGCGTCGCGCGTCGCGATCGAAGGTGTCGGCGCCCGACGACAGATCCGCGCCGGCGCAAAAGCCGCGGCCGGCGCCGGTGACGATGATGGCGCGGACATTGTCGTCCTTGTCGGCGGCGTCGAACGCGTCGATCAGCTCTGTCTGCATCTGTGCGTTGAAGGCGTTGAGCTTGTCGGGCCGGTTCAGCGTGATGGTGAGGATCTGCTCGGCGACCTCGTACTTGATCGTCTCATACGCCATGGTGGTTTCCTTCCGTTATTTGTTGTTCTCTCTGTAGCACGTCATTCCGGGGCGCGCGAAGCGCGAGCCCGGAATCCATTGTCCACACCACTTGTGCGGATGAATGGATTCCGGGCTTGCGCCAAGAGGGCGCAACCCGGAATGACTGAACTACAGCTACTTTGCCGGCGGCTTGGGCCAGGGCCGCTGCGCGCCGCGCAGGCCTTCAAAAGTCTTGGCCATGCCGAGCACGCCGATGTCGTCGAAGCGGCGGCCGACGATCTGCACGCCGATGGGAAAACCGTTGGCGTCGAAACCGCCGTTGAGGGAGACCGCAGGGTTTTCCGACATATTCCACGGCACGGTATAGCAGATGTGCTCGAACGGCCTCATGGGATCATTGGTGGGTGAAGCCCAGTCCGCCGGATAGTTCACGTTCGGCGCGGTCGGCGAGATCACGTAGTCGAGCTCGCAGAATAACTTTGATGCCGCCGCGCGGATCGCCATGGTCTGGTTGAAGCCGCGGATGACATCCACACCCGAGAGCTTTGCGCCGGATGCGCCCCATTTGAAGATGTAGGGCAGCACGTTTGCCTGTTCAGCCGGCGTCAGTTTTGACAGATCGTCCCACATCCGCGCACGCCAGAAATTGTCGAGGCCGTCGAGCATCTCGCGCGTCAAAATGCCGTCGACTTCGGTGACGACGCTACCTGCGGATTCGAACGCCTTTGCGGCCTTCACGGCAATTTCACGGACCGGCCTTTCTGCCGGCAGGCCGACGCCGGCATCGAGCATCAGCCCGATGCGCAGCTTGCGCGGGGACTTCTCCAGTCCCTTCCAGTTGAGCGGCTCGGCGGGCAGGCTCATGCCGTCGCGCCGGTCGGGTTTTGCGATCGCGCTCATCATCAGCGCGCAATCATCGACGGTGCGGGTCATGGGACCGGCGACACGGCCGACATAGGTGGGATCGATCGGCACGCGGCCAAAGCTCGGCTTCAGGCCGACGAGGCCGCACCAGCCTGCGGGCAGCCGGACCGAGCCGCCGATATCGGTGCCGAGATGGAGGGGACCATAGCCGGCCGCGGCAGCGGCGCCTGCGCCGGCGCTGGAGCCGCCCGGGTTCTTGCTGAGGTCCCAGGGATTGCGCGCGAGCGCGTGGAAGCTTGAGAGCCCGGAGGACAGCATGCCGTAATCGGGCATGGTGGTCTTGGCGAAGATGATCGCACCGGCCTCGCGCAGACGCGCGGCGGGCGGGGCGTCCTTCTCGGCCGGCACCAGCTTGACGCTGGCCGCGCCCAGCGGCACCGGCACGCCCCTGGTCGCGATGTTGTCCTTCACCGTGACAGGCACGCCGTCGAGTGCACCTGCCGGCTCGCCGCCGGTCCAGCGCGCGGTCGAGGCCTTTGCGGTCTCGCGCGCGCTGTCGGGATCGAAGGCATAGAGCGCCTTCAGATGCGGTTCCCACGCAGCGACATGCGCGAGCAAATCCTCCAGCACCTCGCTCGGCGAGAACTGCTTGGCCCGATAGCCCGCGATCAGGTCGACCGCGGACAGATCGTGCAGCGAGGTGACCGCTTCATCAGGGCTCTTCTTGTGCATTGCTAGCCCACCGGCATACGGGTCTCGATGATGCGGGCGAACATGCTGGCGCCGATCGGCAGGATCTTGTCGTCGAGCACGAAGCCGGGATTGTGCACGGGCACCGAGCCGTCATGGCCGACCCAGAAATAGGCACCGGGAATGGTCTGGAGCATGTCGGCGAAATCCTCGCTGCCCATCTTCGGCTGGGCGCGGGTGATCACGTTGGCGGGATCGACGATGGTGCGCGCGACCTCCTCGACCACCTTGGACTGCTCGACCTGGTTGACCAGGACACCGAACGTGTCGCGGATGTCGGCTTCGATCGTGCACTGATAGGCGGCCGCGATGCCGGCGCAGATGGTGCGGATGCGTTCGGCGATCAGGGCGCGGACTTCATTCGAGAAGGTGCGGATGGTGCCGCACAGATGCGCTTCGCCGGGGATGACGTTATAGGCGGAACCCGCATGGATCTGCGTGATCGAGATGACGGCGGCCTGCAGCGGCTCGACGTTGCGGCTGACGATGGTCTGGATCGCCTGCGCCAGCGTCGTGGCGATGATCACCGCGTCCTTGGAGCGTTCGGGCATCGCGCCATGCGCGCCGTAGCCGGTGATGCGAAGGTCGAAGAAGTCGGCGCTGGCCATCGCCGGGCCGGGCAGGATCGCGATCTCGCCATGGTTGAGGTCGGGCGCGTTGTGCAGGCCGTAGAGCTCGTCGCAGGGGAACTTCTCGAACAGCCCGTCCTTGATCATGGCGCGAGCACCGCCGAGACCTTCCTCGGCCGGCTGGAAGATCAGATGCACGGTGCCGTCGAAATTCCGGGTCTCGGCGAGATAGCGCGCGGTGCCGAGCAGCATCGTGGTGTGGCCGTCATGGCCGCAGCCGTGGAAGCGGCCGGGGATCTTCGAGCTCCATTTCAGATTGGTGTTCTCTTCCATCGGCAGCGCATCCATGTCGGCGCGGAGGCCAATGCGCTTGCCGCCCGAGCCCTTGCCCTTGATGACGCCGATCACGCCGGTGCCGCCGAGGCCGCGATGCACCTCGATGCCCCAGCTCTTCAGCTTGTCGGCAACGATGCCGGAGGTGCGCACTTCCTCGAAGCCGATCTCGGGGTGGGCGTGGAGGTCGCGCCTGATGGCAGTGAGTTCGTCGGCATAGCCGTCGATGCGGTCGATGGTGGGCATGTGTCCTGTCCGGTTAGCGTGAAGGGGATTTGAAAGCGGGGCCGTTCGGCTTGATGCGGATGCCCGGGCGCAGGCGCGTCCAGGGGAGAGACGCGGTGTCGGCCGGCATCGCGCCGGGCGCGGCGCAGATCATCAGCGTCTCCGCGATCGGCTCGAAATCGGCGCGGAAGTGCACCGAGCTCTTGTTGACCAGGATCTTCTCTTGTGTCGGCTCGATGCCGACATAGCGGTACATCGCCTGGTCGGCGAGCTGGGCCTTGTGCGAGGAGACGACGACGCGGACGTCGCCGATACGCAAGGCTGCGGAGGGACCCATCTCCATCTCGCGGCCGCCGTAATAGGGGCCGGGCGCGATGAAGCGGCCGTCGGAGAGCTTTTCGACCACAAACGTCTCGCGATAGGGCTCGTCGCCGGGGATGCCGGACTTGCCGCCGAGCGACAGCGTCACGGTGGCGCCGACACCGGCCGCGTGCGCGGCCTTCGCCGATTCCGGATCGTAGATGGCGCCGGTCGCGGCACTCGCCTTGTTCCGCACCAGCGCACGCAGCATGCCCGTGGTGTCGGAATCGCCGCCGGCGCCGGGATTGTCCTGGGTGTCGGCGATGATGATCGGCTTGCTCGCGCCCTTCGAAAGTTCCATCGCATGGCGCACGCCGTCGTCGGGTGTCCAGATCTTGCCGTCGAAATCGTCCTCGTGGCTTTCGATCAGCTTGACGATCGCGTCCGCCGCCCGGTCCGCGTCTTCTTGCGTCTTGCCATAGGCGAACACACTCGGGCCGCAGTCACGAAAATCGGCGGCGGGGAAGCCGGGCGCGAAGGAGAGTGTCGGAACCGCATCGCTCTCCAGCGCGGCAAGCTTTTCGTAAATGCCCCTGGTGGGGAAGTCGTTGGTGCATTGCCAGCTGATCGCGATCAGGAACGGCAATTGCCGGAATGATTTTGCAAACCGCTGCCTGGTCGTCAGCAACAACGCGAGATGCTTTGCACAGGCGCGGCCGGTGTCGGCCATGTCGACATGCGGATAGGTGTGGTATGCGATCAGCGCGTCCGCATGATCCATCATTGCGGGCGTGACATTGGCGTGCAGGTCGAGGCTCGCGACCAGCGGAACATCCTTGCCGATGACGCGCCGCACACGCGCCAGGATCTCGCCTTCGCCGTCATCGAGATGTTCGGTCACCATCGCGCCGTGCAGGTCGAGATAGACCGCGTCGATCGGGCCCGCGGCTTTGATGCCGTTGACCATGACCTTCACGATGCGCTCGAACGCATCCTTGGTGACATGCGCCGACGGGCTCGCACCGCAGGCAATGGTCGGGATGAGTTCCCAGCCGTTCGCTTCGGCGCTGTCGACGAAACCGGCAAGGCCGACATTGATGCGCCGCATCACCCTCAAGACGTCGGCACCTTCAGTCATCGCCGGCCAGCCGCCGCCATGCTGGAAATCCGCGAACGTCGCCTTGGTCGGGGCGAAAGTGTTGGTCTCGTGCAGGAAGCCGCCGACGGCGATACGTGTCATCAATTCAAGTCCCAGGCAAAGAATGCCGCGACGTTACCTGCCTTTGCGACAAGCGCAAGCAAGGCAGACAATCGCGCCACGCATGGCCTCAAGCTATTTTGGGAATGCTTGCAGCGCTCACCGTCATTGCGAGCGAAGCGAAGCAATCCAGAATCTTTCCGCGGGGGCAGTCTGGATTGCTTCGCTTCGCTCGCAATGACGGAGTATGCGGATCAAGCCGTGGTCCCCACACCCTCCGTCACCGGCCGGAAGTTCGCAAAGTCCCAGTCACGTCCCGGCGCCGCATCCAGCAGCGCCCTGGTGTAGGCCTCCTTCGGATGCGTCAGCACTTCGGCGGCGGGGCCCTGTTCGACGACACGGCCGTGCTGCATCACCACGACCTCGTCGCAGATTTGCGCGGCGACGCGCAGGTCATGGGTGATGAACAGGATGGCGATGCCGAGCCGCTTCTGGATCTCGTCGAGCAGTTCCAGCACCTGCGCCTGCACCGAGACGTCGAGCGCGGAGACGGCTTCGTCCGCGACCAGCACGTCCGGATCGAGCGCGAGGGCGCGGGCGATCGCGATACGCTGGCGCTGGCCGCCGGAGAACTGGTGCGGATAGCGCGACACCGCGTCGGCCGGCAGGCCGACGAGCTCGAGCAGCTCGCGGGCGCGCTTCATCGCGTCCGCATGCGAGGTGCCGTAATTGATCGGGCCTTCGGCGATGCTCTCGCCGACGGTCACGCGCGGGTTGAGCGAGCGGTAGGGATCCTGGAACACGATCTGGATCTTCTGCCGGTGCGGCTGCAGCAGGCGGCGCGAGATGTCGGAGATCTCGCGGCCGGCCAGGCGCACGCCGCCCGAGGTCGGATCGATCAGGCGGACGATGCAGCGCGCCACAGTGGACTTGCCCGAGCCGCTCTCACCGACGATGCCGAGCGTGCGGCCCTTGCGCAGCGTCAGAGTGACCTTGTCGGCGGCGACGACCTCGCGGCCTTTGCCGAAGAACGCACGCTCCTTGTAGACCTTGCTGAGGTCGTTGGCCTCGAGCACGACAGGCTCGCGGCTCTCCTCGCGCGGCGGCCGCGGCACCAGGCTCGGCACCGAGGCCAGCAGGTTGCGGGTATATTCCATGGTCGGATTGCGCAGCACGGTCTCGAGCGGACCGGTCTCGACGAGGCGGCCCTGCCGCATCACCGCGACGCGGTCGGCGATCTCGGCCACCACGCCCATGTCGTGGGTGATGAACAGCACGGCGGTGCCGTGATCGCGCTGGAGGTCGCGGATCAGGGTCAAAATCTGCTTCTGCGTGGTGACGTCGAGCGCGGTGGTCGGCTCGTCGGCGATCAGCAGCTTGGGCTCCAGCACGAGCGCCATCGCGATCATGATGCGCTGGCGCTGGCCGCCGGAGAGGCGGTGCGGGTAGGAGGCGAAGATGCGCTCGACCTGGGGCAGGCGGACCTGCTCCATCATGTCGAGGATGCGCTTCTTGCGCGCCCTCGCATCGAGCTTGGTGTGGGCGCGCAGCACCTCGTCGATCTGGCGGCCGACCGGCACCACCGGATTGAGCGCGGTCATCGGCTCCTGGAAGATCATCGCCATCTGCGTTGCGCGGAGCTGGCGCAGGCGGCGGTCGGTCGCGGTGAGCAGCTCTTCGCCGACCAGCTTGACGCTGCCGGAGGTCGGCACCAGCGTGCCCTTCGGCAACAGGCCCATCGTGGTGAGCGAGGTCACCGATTTGCCCGAGCCGCTTTCGCCGACGAGGCACAGCGTCTCGCGCTCGCGCACCTGGATCGAGATGCCGTCGATGATCTTCGCACCGCCCGGCTTCTTGCCGACGGAGACGACGAGGTTGTTGATGTCGAGAACAGGGTTGGTCATCAGGTCACTCCGTCGTCATTGCGAGGAAGCCCGCGACAAAATTGCAGAGCAATTTTGCGCTGTAGCGACGAAGCAATCCAGAATCTTTCCGCGGAGGCAGACTGGATTGCTTCGCTTCGCTCGCAATGACGGAACAAGGGGATGGGTCGGCGAAACAAATCACTTCCCCTCCCGCTGCTTCATGCGGGGATCGAGGGCGTCACGGGCGGCGTCGCCGATCAGGTTGATGCTGAGGATGGCGATCGAGAGCAAGAGGCCCGGCCAGAAGATCAGCGACGGCTTGATCTGGAAGTACTGGCGGCCCTCGGCCATGATGTTGCCCCAGGTCGGCGTCTCCGGCGAGATGCCGGCGCCGAGGAAGGAGAGGATCGCCTCGGTGAGGATCGCGGAGGCGCAGACGTAGGTGCCCTGGACGATCAGCGGCGCGATCGTGTTCGGCATCAGGTGGCGCCACATGATCTTCGGCAGGCTCGAGCCGACCGAGATCGCGGCCTCGACGTAAGGCTCCTCGCGCGCCGACAGCACGACCGAGCGGACCAGGCGCGCCACGCGCGGAATCTCAGGGATCGTGATCGCGATCAGCACGGTCCAGATGCTGGCGCCGGAGAGCGAGACCACCGCGATCGCGAGCAGGATGCTCGGCATCGCCATCAGGCCGTCCATGATGCGCATCATCACGGAATCGACCAGCTTGAAGAAGCCGGAGACGAGGCCGATCGAAAGGCCGATGACGATCGACAGGATCGCCGAGCCGATGCCGATCAGAAGCGAGATGCGGCCGCCATAGACCACGCGCGACAACAGGTCGCGTCCGTATGCGTCGGTGCCGAGCAGGAATTGCGCCGAAGCCGGCTTCAATCGCTGCGACGGCGCAAGCTGGATCGGATCATGCGGCGCGATCAGCGGCGCGAGGATCGAGATCACCACGATCAGGGCGAGCAGGAACGTCGCCGTCGCGATGATCGGCGTCGAGGTCAGGAATCCGAAGCGCGGCCGCAGCGGCGACGTGATCGGAATGGACGACTGGGGAAGGGTATCGACCGACATTTGTTCTTGTCCTTGCCTCAGTACCGGATCCGGGGATCGAGCAGGGTATAGGCGACGTCGATGAGAAGATTGACGACGACGTAGATCAGCGACGTCAGCAGGATCATGGCCTGGATCACCGGATAGTCGCGCGCCAGCACCGCATCGACGGTGAGGCGCCCGATGCCGGGGATGTTGAACACGCTCTCGGTGACGACGACGCCGGAGATCAGCAGCGCAAAGCCGGTGCCGATCACGGTGATCACGGGCACGGCGGCATTGCGCAGCGCATGCCGCATCATCACGGCAACCTCGTTGATGCCTTTCGCACGTGCCGTTCGCACGTAATCTTCGCCGAGAACGTCGAGCATCGCCGCGCGCGTCATGCGCGCGATCAGCGCGATGTAGATGAAGGACAGGGCGCAGGTCGGCAGGATCATGCGCTCGAAGAACGGCCCGAAACCGTTGAAGATGCTGCGGAAGCCCTGCACCGGCACCAGGCGCAGATCGATCGCGAAGACCTCGATCAGGACATAGCCGACCACGAACACCGGCACGGAGAAGCCCAGGACCGACAGGCCCATGACGAAGCGGTCGATCCAGGTGCCGTGCTTCCACGCCGCGATCACCCCCAAGGGAACCGCGACGATGACGGCGAGGATGATGGTGCACAGCGCGATCGAGATCGACGGCTCGACGCGCTGGCCGATCATCTTCATCACCGGCAGGTTGGAGATCAGCGATGTTCCGAGGTCGCCGTGCAGCAGCTTGTTCACCCAGGTGATGAACTGCACGATCAGGGGCTCGTTGAGGCCGAGCGATTCGCGGATGCGCTCGAGCCGCTCCGGCGTCGCATTGTCGCCGGCGAGGATCGCGGCGGGATCGCCCGGCGTCAGCCGCAGCAGCAGGAACACGAACAGCGCGACGACGCCCATCACGGGCACCGCGGCCAGAACGCGGCGAATGAGATAACCTAGCATGCACCTATCTCCGGCTGCGGAACTTGTGGGCCCCTGGGGCGCCCGTGGATTCGAACGTGTCTATCATGCGCGCCTGTCACTCGGGCTGGGAAAGCCGGCCGGAGATGCCGGTCTTTCGGGGCAAATTGTGTGCCAAGGGCAGGGCAGTCGCAAGAGGCCGCCGCCCGCCGGCTTCAACCACTCAGGATGCATGACGCAGCTCACGCTCAACCCCAAGTGAAGGAACGGTCGGCGGCGCATTGAGCCCGCGCCAGCCGTCGATGGTCCCGGCGATCATCTGCGCGGTGGCGGCCGACAGGGTCCAGCCGAGATGGCCGTGGCCGGTGTTGAAGAACACGCCCGGAATCCGCCCCGCGCGCACCACCGGCATCATGTTCGGCATCATCGGGCGCAGCCCGGCCCAGGGCACGACGCGCGAGGTCTCGATGGCGGGGAAGTTGCTGCGCACCCAGTCGACCAGCGGCTGCACGCGGTCGGCGCGGATGTCGCGATTGAAGTCGTTGAACTCGGCGGTGCCGGCAACGCGAAAGCGATCGGCACCGAGCCGGCTGGTGACGATCTTGGCGGCTTCGTCGAGCAGGCTCACGGTCGGCGTCGCGTTGCGGCTCTCGGCGGTGTCGAGCTGCACGGTGATCGAGTAGCCCTTCACCGGGTAGACGTTGATGCGATCGTCGAGGAGGGCCGCGAAGTGGCGGCTGGCGACGCCGGCGCAGACCACGACACCGTCCGCCTTCAGCATGCCGCGCGCGGAGGCGAGGGCATCGCTTGCAGCAAGATCGGCCCAGCCGAGCACGAAGCCGCTGCCGGCGCGCGCGATTGAATCGATATTGGCCTCGTGGATGAAGGTCGCGCCGCGCCGCTTGCAGGCGTCCGCCAGCCCGCGGGTGAACTTGTGGATATCGCCGGTCGCATCCGACGGCGTGTAGAAGCCGCCATAATACGCCTTGCGCAGCGTCGGCTCGATCGCGCGGATCTCCTCCGGCGTCACCGGACGGCGATCGAGGCCACCTTCCTGCAACAGCGCGTTGACGCGCAGGCCGGATTCGAAACCCGTCTTGTCGTGATAGATGTGGAGGATGCCGCGGCGCTCGAGATCGAAGTCGATGCCTTCGCGCGCTGCGATCTCGAACAGATGCTTGCGGGCTTCGATCGCGAGCCGCGTGGTCTCGATCGTATTGGCGCGGTAGTTGCCGATGTTGGCGACGAACTCGCTCATCCACGAATATTTGTGCCAGTTCGGCCGCGGGTTCATCAGCAGCGGCGCGTCGCGCCGGAACATCCAGCGCAGGCCTTTCAGGATCGTCGCGGTGCTGTTCCACACTTCGGCATTGCTGGCGGAGAGCTGTCCACCATTGGCGAATGATGTCTCCATCGCGGCATAACGGTGCTTGTCGAGCACCGTCACCTCAAAGCCGCGTTCGAGCAGGGCATAGGCAGTCGTCACGCCGGTGATGCCGGCGCCGATGATGGCGATATGGGTCATGGCAGGTTCGGGGCTCCCGTGAGTTAGGATAGGCTGACCGCCGGCCAAAGGCCGTTGGCGGCGCCCCATCTGTCACGGTTACCTGAGAGCTTGATCCGCTGCGGATCACGCAACGGACTATCCCCTTCGGTGGACGCCACGATTGCCTGAAATCGCGCCGCCTCTCTCCAGATCGTCCTGACGATACGGTCCTTTTGCCTGAGAGTTTCCGGGGCGGTTGCTCCGTCGGCGCCGCAACGAAAGCCGAAAACCTTCGTTGCGATCTCTCCCGCATCGTCGCGTGGACGATCGAGCAGTACGATACGCCTCATTTTTAGACAAGGCTAAATTTAGACCGCGACTGCCAACGCATTGTGCAGTGCGATGTTGTCGCAGTCATTCCGGGGCGCGCGTAGCGCGAACCCGGAATCTCGAGATTCTCAGGTGCGCAATCGCGCACCATAGTTCGATGCTGTCGCATCGCCCCGGAATGACGGCTGCGCCGTCACTCCAGCGTCGCCAGCAATCCCGCCATCAAGCGCCCGCGTTCGACGAGGCTATCGATCTCGATGAACTCCTCGAGCGTGTGGCCGTTGCCGCCGCGCACGCCAAGGCCATCGAGAGTTGGGATTCCCATCGCACCGGTGAAGTTGCCGTCGGAGCCGCCGCCGGAGCTCGCATGCGGTAATTCCGCGCCGAGGGATTTGGCGATGCCGCGCGCCTTCTCGTACAGCGCCATGGTGCCGGCATCCGGCTCCCACACCGGCCGCGTCACGCCGCGGGTGACCTTGAAGGTGACGTCGTTGTTGGTGCCCGAGAGTGCCAGCATCCGCTCGACGCCGCGGTCGAGATCGGCCTGGCGCTTGGCCATCGACAGCGCTTCGCCGGTCGCGGTCGTGGCAACGCAGTTGACCCATTGTCCCCCATGCACGACGCCGACCGAAAAGGTGCAGTCCTCCGTCGTCATCGCGTCGATTGCGAGAATCTGCCGCGCCATTTCGCGGATTGCCGAACGGCCCGCCGACAGCGTCGCGCCGGCGTGGCTCGGCCGTCCCGTCGCCTCGAGATTGAAGCGTGCGATGGCGTAACGTCCGGTGGTGACGCCGTTGTCGGCGCGGCCGGGCTCGGGCACCAGCACGTATTTATTGCGCGCGGCTTCCGCCTCGATGATGTCGCGCGTCGAAGGCGTGCCGACTTCCTCGTCGGGCGTGAACAGCACGGTGATCGGCAGCGGCGTCGTGAACGAGGCGCGCGCCAGCTGCCGGATCGCTTCCAGCGAGAGATAGTTGCCGCCCTTCATGTCGTAGATGCCGGGGCCGTAGCACCTGTTGCCCTCGCGCCGCCATTTCAGCTTCTCGATGGTGCCGACCGGATGGACGGTATCCATGTGACCGGCGATCAGGATTCCCGGCTCGCCCCGTTTCGGATGCGGAAAACGCGCGCGGATCACGCCGCCAAAACCCTGACGGCCGGCGATGCGCTCGATCGTCGCACCCATGATGGCCATATCCCGCGCTGCGATATCGAGCATGCGGTTCACCGCGTTCGCGTCCCAGGTCGGGCTCTCGCATTCCACCCAGGTGCGCAGGCCCTCGAGCATGGCCTCGGAATCGAAGGGAAGATTGGCTGGATTCATCTTAATGTCTCTCAAGCTGCGAAAGATGGAACGCGCATTGCATCGGCGCGGGGGCAGGACAAGCGGAGAGCGTTGTAGAGCCAATCCGATCTTTGTGGAGCCCGTGCGCGCGCTGCGAGGGCTTGCAACGAAACCGGATTGACGCGCTCAACACTGTCTGCAAGTCTCGAAAAGATAAAGGCATTGCATGAGGTTAGTTCGCCCAAGGAACGAACCGGATGCTCAACCAATAACCTGCCTTTGAACAGTTTCACGTCAGGAGAAACTTTTTATGTCCAACTTCATGCGCCGGGGGCCTCGCGCGTTCGCCTCCAAACTTGCGCTGTCGGTCGTCGCGCTTTCAACGGCACTGGCCTCGCCGGTGCTTGCGGCCGGCAAGACCCTTACCGCGGTGATGCATTCCGACCTTCGCATCATTGATCCGATCTTCACCACGGCCTACATCACGCGTGACCATGGCTACATGGTCTACGACACGCTGGTGGCCCCCGATTCGAATTTCAAGATCCAGCCGCAGATGGCGGACTGGAAGATCTCCGACGACAAGCTCACCTACACCTTCACGCTGCGCGACGGCCTGAAGTGGCATGACGGCGCGCCCGTGACGGCGGAAGACTGCGTCGCCTCGCTCAAGCGCTGGGCCGCGGTCGACGGCATGGGCCAGAAGCTCTGGGACTTCACCGCGAGCCTCGAGGCGACCGACGCCAAGACCATCACGCTGAAGCTGAAGGAACCCTACGGCCTCGTCCTCGACTCCATCGGCAAGCCGTCCTCGCGCGTCGCCTTCATGATGCCGAAGCGTCTCGCCGAGGTGCCGCCGGACAAGCAGATCCCCGAACAGATCGGATCGGGTCCCTTCAAGTTCGTGCAGGGCGAATTCCAGCCCGGCGTGAAGGCGGTCTACGTCAAGAACACCGATTACGTGCCGCGCAAGGAGCCGGCGAGCTGGACCTCCGGCGGCAAGGTGGTGAAGGTCGACCGCGTCGAGTGGATCACGATGCCGGACTCGCAGACCGCTGTGAACGCGCTGCAGTCGGGCGACATCGACTTCATGGAAAACCTGCCCTACGACATGCTGCCGGTGCTGGAAGCGAACAAGGAGCTCACGATCGAGGTCTCCAACAAGTTCGGTTTCCAGACCCTCGGCCGGATGAACTTCCTCTATCCGCCGTTCGACAACGTGAAGGTGCGCCGTGCTGCCTTGCTGGCGATGAACCAGAAGGACGTTCTCGACGCGCTCGTCGGCAATGCCAAGTACCAGAAGATCTGCGGCGCGTTCTTCGTCTGCGACACGCCGTTCGCGACCGAGGTCGGCGCCGAAACCCTGGTGAAGGGCAACGGCATGGCGGAAGCCAAGAAGGCGCTCGCCGAGTCCGGCTACGACGGCACCCCGGTCGTGGTGATGGCGCCTGGCGACGTCACGACGCTCAAGGCGCAGCCGATCGTGGCTGCCCAGCTGCTGCGCGAGGCCGGCTTCAAGGTCGACCTGCAGGCGACCGACTGGCAGACGGTGGTGAGCCGCCGCGCCAGCCAGAAGCCGCCGAAGGAGGGTGGCTGGAACATGTTCTTCACCAACTGGGTCGCGGCCGACGTGTCCAACCCGATCGCCAATCTCTCGATCGGCGGCCAGGGCAAGAAGGGCTGGTTCGGCTGGGCGGAAGACGCCAAGATCGAGCAGCTCAAGGACGCCTTCGTCCGCGCGTCCTCGATCGACGAGCAGAAGAAGATCGCGGCCGACATCCAGAAGGAAGCCTATGAGCAGGTGATCTACATCCCGCTCGGGCAGTACCTGCTGCCGAGCGGCTGGCGCAAATCGCTCACCGGTGTGCTCGACGGCCCCGCAACGCCGCTGTTCTGGAACGTCGACAAGTCTGAGTAAACCCCAGTCCAAGTAAGGAAAGGCGCATCGCGCGCCTTTCGTCCCGAACGTTACGCGGCGCCGCTGTCATCAGCGGCGCCGCTTGCCTGGAGAACTGCCAAAAGAACTTCCAAGAAAATTGCCAAAAGAACCGTCAGGAGACCTTCGATGTTCGAAATGATGCGCCGGGGACGTCTCGCGTTCGCTTCAAGACTTGCGCTTTCGGTGGTGGCCCTTTCCGCACTGGCCTCGCCGGTTCTTGCCGCAGGCAAGACCATCACCGCCGTGATGCATTCGGATCTGCGCATCCTCGATCCGATCTTCACCAGCGCCTACATCTCGCGCGACCATGGCTACATGGTCTACGACACGCTGATCGCGACGGATTCGAACTTCAAGATCCAGCCGCAGATGGCGGATTGGAAGATCTCCGACGACAAGCTGACCTACACCTTCACGCTCCGCGACGGTCTGAAGTGGCATGACGGCGCGCCCGTCACCGCGGAAGATTGCGTCGCCTCCCTGAAGCGCTGGGCCGCTGTCGACGGGATGGGGCAGCAGATGATGCTGTTCACCGCGAGCATCGAGGCGACCGACCCCAAGACCATCACGCTGAAGCTGAAGGAGCCGTACGCGCTCGTGCTGGAATCGATCGGCAAGCCGTCCTCGCGGGTCGCCTTCATGATGCCGAAGCGTCTCGCCGAGACGCCGGTGGACAAGCAGATCCCGGAGCAGATCGGCTCCGGCCCCTTCAAATTCGTGCAGGGCGAATTCCAGCCAGGCGTGAAGTCGGTCTATGTCAAGAACACCGACTATGTGCCGCGCAAGGAGCCGGCGAGCTGGAGCACCGGCGGCAAGGTGGTGAAGGTCGACCGCGTCGAATGGATCACGATGCCGGACGCGCAGACGGCGTTGAACGCGCTGCAGTCGGGCGACGTCGATTTCATGGAATATCCTGCCATCGAAATGTTGCCCGCCATCGAAGCCGACAAGGAGCTCAAGATCGAGATCCTGAACAAGTTCGGATTCCAGACGGGCGCACGGATGAACTTCCTCCATCCGCCGTTCGACAACGTCAAGGTCCGCCGCGCCGCATTCCTGGCGGTCAAGCAGAAGGACGTGCTCGATGCGCTGATCGGCAATCCCAAATACTACAAGACTTGTGCTGCGGCCTTCATCTGCGACACGCCGTTCGCGACGGACATTGGCGGCGAGACCCTCGCGAAGGGCGGCGACATGGCTGCGGCCAGGAAGGCGCTCGCCGAGTCCGGTTACGATGGGACACCGATCGTGCTCATGGCGCCGGGCGACGTGCTGCTGCTGAAGGCGCAACCGATCGTGGTGGCTCAGCAACTGCGCGAAGCCGGCTTCAAGGTCGACCTGCAGGCGACCGACTGGCAGACGGTGGTGAGCCGGCGCGCCAGCCAGAAGCCCCCGAAGGAGGGCGGCTGGAACATGTTCATCACCAACTGGGTCAGCGCCGACGTGGACAACCCGATCTCCAACGTCGCCGTCGGCGGGCAGGGCAGGAAGGGCGGCTGGTTCGGCTGGGCTGAGGACGCCAAGATCGAGCAGCTCAAGGACGCCTTCGTTCGCGCGACCTCGGCGGAGGAGCAGAAGAAGATCGCGTCCGAGATCCAGAAGGAAGCCTATGACCAGGTGCTTTACATGCCGCTGGGTCAATATCAGGCGCCGAGCGCGTGGCGGAAGTCGCTCACCGGCGTGCTCGACGGCCCGGCAACCCCGGTGTTCTGGAACATCGACAAGTCAGAGTAAGGGGAGGGTGCGGCCTCGCACCTTTCGCTCCGAACGTTACGCCAACGTTACGCCGCGGTGCCGCTGTCGTCAGCGGCGCCGTTTTTGTTTGTTATTCTTGCGTGGGGTGAGAGGGCGGGCCGCTTTTTAATTTTTCCAGTTTCCAATTGTTGCTATTTGTTTCCATCCTGAAATAGATGTGGCGTCTTCGCATCACTTTCCTGTCCTCAGTTGCTTCCCGTGCCGTTCGATTTTGCATTCCAGGCGATGGCCGAACGGTCCGATCGCGCGCCGGCGCGCTGGCGCCGGCCTTTCCTGCGTTGGCTCGACCACGTCGAGGCGGGCTGGGCCGTGCCGCTTCTCATCGCCTGCTTCGTTGCAATCTGGACGCTCTATCTGCGCATTGCCTATGCCGGTAGCGGCCTGCACCCCGATACGCTTGAGGCCTGGGCGCTGGGACGGAATTTCGCCTTCGGCTATCACAAGCATCCGCCGCTGATGGGGTGGGTTACGGCAGCCTGGACCTCGGTGTTTCCGCTCAGCGACTGGTCGCTGCAATTGATGGCGATGGCCAATGCCGGGCTCGCGCTGTTCTTCGTCGATCTGATCTCGCGGCGGTTCGTGACCGGGCACAAGCGCGTGCTGGTGCTGCTGCTGTTGATGTTGACGCCGGCCTATCAATTCCACGCCCAGCGTTTCAACGCCAATGCGGTGCTGCTTGCGATCTGGCCGCTGGCGACCTGGTGCTTCCTGCGCGCGTTCGAGACGCGCACCGCGCCATGGGCGGTTGCGGTCGGATTCACGACGGCGCTGGCGATGGTCGGCAAATATTACTCGATCTTCCTCGTCGCGAGCTTCGCCTTTGCCGCGTTGGCGCACCCGGAGCGGCGCGCCTATTTCTTCTCGGCATCGCCCTGGATTTCGGTCATCGTCGGGCTCGCAGCGCTGTCGCCGCATCTGTATTGGCTCGCGACGACCGGCGCATCGACCTTCACCTATGCGTTGGCCCACGCAAACGGCAATGTGGTGAGCTCGCTCAGTGAGGTCAGAAACTTCCTGCTGGGGCTGGCGGCCGCCGCGAGCGTGTCGGCGGTGTTCTGGGCGTTGATCGCCGGCACGCGGCTGAAGCAGTTTCCGGCCGACTTTGCCGCGATGAGCCCGGGCCTGCGACTTCTCTTCTACGTTGCGGTCGGAACGATCGCGCTGCCGGTGCTGATTTCGCTCGCGATGGGGACCGATTTGCCGTCGCTATGGGCGTTGCAGGGGCTGTTCCTGTTCGCAGTTCTCGTGGTCTGCGGCACGCGCTATCCGATCGAGCGCTTCTACACCGTCAACGTCACGGTGATCGTGGCCGGCGTCGCGCTCGCCGCCGTTCTGGTCGCAGCCCCGATCCATGCCGTCTATCGCAACGACCACGGCTATGAAGAAGGCCGGAATTTCTACGTGCAGGCGGCGAACGAGTTGACCCGCGAATGGCGCGAGCTGACCGGCGAGCCGCTGAGCGCCGTCAGCGGCGACGATTCGCTGGCGTTTGCGACCGCATTCTACGGCCCCGACCATCCGCGTTATGCACGGCCGTTCGCGTATCAGTACAATTGGGGCCTGCCGCGCAAGACGACGCTGGACCGCGGCTGGGCCGCGCTCTGTTTCCGCGGCCAGGACTATTGCAACCGCTGGATGGAGGGGGTGTCTTCGCGCGCCGAGCATTTCGTCAAGCGCGAGTTCACGGTGCAGGCAATGCTTTGGGGCAAGCCCGGCGTGACGCGTGAGGTGGTTGTATTGATGGTGCCGCCGCGCGGAAGAAGCTCGGCACCGGAGGGCGCTGCCGAAGAATTCAGCGCCAGCAGGCGGGCTGCGGAGTAGGGCGCGGGCTCAGCAATGGCTGTCGCGCACTTGCTCCAGCCCTTCGCTGGCAAATGGTGCGGTGAACGCGGCCTGCTCCGCATTCGGCTCGGAACGCTTCAAGTCCTTCGGCTCCGAGGCGTGGTGGTCTTTGCGGAGTTCCAGTTCCATGGCAGAGGCCTTTCGAATTGCTGCAGTACAACATCGAGGCCGCCGGGAAGTTCCTCAACTCACGGACGATGATGCGGCCTGAACAGCCGTCCTTTTTCCACCACCAGCACGATCGCGAGCGCAGCCAGCGTCGACAGGAAGAAGCCGACCGAGAACGGCAGCAGCGTGCCGTCAAAGCTCTGGCCGATCGCCATGCCGACCACGATGCCGATCAGGGTCGTGATCGAGCCGTAGAGCGATGAAGCGGTGCCGGCGATGTGGCCCTGCGGCTCCATGGCGAGCGCGGTGAAGTTCGCCACCATCATGCCGAACGAGAACATCATCAGCGCCGAGAGCACCATGAACAGGGAGAGCGGCAGCACGCCGAGAATCTCCGTCAGCAGCATCACGCCCGCCACCACGGTATAGAGCGTCAGCGCGCCATGCGAGATCACGCGCATGCCGAGCCGTCCGACCAGCTGGGAATTGAGGAAGCCCGCCACGGCGGTGCCTGCCGCGATCGCGGCGAAGGCGAGCGGAAAGTAGCGACCGAGATGATAGACGCCGGTGAAGACCTGCTGGGCGCAGAACACATAGGCAAACAGCGCGCCGATGACGCTGCCGGCAGCCGTCGCATAGCCGATGGTCTGGCGGTTGGTCACCGTCTGGCGGAAGGCCGAGAGCACGTCGGCGGGCGCCAGCGACCTGCGTTCCGATTCGGGGAGGGTTTCAGGCAGCCGCAGCACGCACCATACGAGCGCGAGCAGACCGTAGAGCATCAGCACGACGAAGATGCCGCGCCAGGCCGTCACCAGCAGCACCGCCTGTCCGAATGACGGCGCGATCACGGGCACGGCGATGAACACCATCATCGCGAGCGACATCACGCTCGCCATGCGGCGGCCGACATAGCAGTCGCGCACGATCGAGGTCGCGATCACGCGGGTTGCCGAGGTGCCGAGCCCTTGCAGCGCGCGCGCCAGCAGCAGCGTCTCGAACGAGGGCGCGGCGACCGCCAGCACGCTCGCGACCGCGTAGACCGCCATGCCGCCGAGCAGCACCGGGCGGCGGCCGAAGCGATCCGACAACGGGCCCATGACGAACTGGCCGACGCCGAAGCCGATCAGGAAGGTCGACAGCACCAGCTGGAGATGATTGGCGACGGGGATATTGAATGCCGCCCCGATATTGGGCAGCGCAGGCAGCATCATGTCCATCGCGAGCGGATTGAGCGCCATGATGGACGCGATCACGATGACGAATTCGGGAAAACCCATGGGCCGGTGCCCGGAGGACACCCAATCGTCGGCATTGACGTCGGACAAGAAGCTCACCTCTAGAAATCAGGGCTTTTTCTAGCGCCCATGCTGCGGCGCACAACCCATGTTTCGGGATGGCTGTCAGGCGGGACGAAGGCGGACACGAGTTGGTGAGGTAGCCCGTCACCCCGGCGGCGGCGGCGAGGGGTTGTTGGTCCGCCGCCGTCCCAGCCGCGCGCCGGCAACCAGCCATTCACCATAAGATCGCGGACGCCGCACCGGGGAGATGAATCCGCAACGCATCCTGTCCATTGTGGCCCGACGGGGCGCCGCGCAGGCGCGCCCCGGAGGAATCCGGCAAGACAGGTATCTCGCAGTGTCCGACGTAGCACGATGGTTGGGCCCCTCGGTCGACATGACCGAAAGGCGAAACACTGGGCGAAACACTTGGCTTGCCTGGCTGATCGGGCTGACGGCGCTGCTGGTGCTCGGCAATCTCGTCAGCGACGGCACGCTTCCCCTGAACTACGGCTGGGACGTTCGCGTCAATTGCGCCGCGGTCGATGCCCATGCCGACGGGCTCGATCCCTATTTCGTCAAGAATTTGAAGGGCACCAGATTCTCCTACCCCTATCTGCCCGTGACGCTCGACGTGTTTCGCCCCGTGTGCGCGGGCGGCGTCCTCGTCGCTCATCACATGGCCGTCTATCTCGTGCTCGCCGTGCTCTGCGGCCTGCTCCTGCCGGGACTTGGCCGAACGGGAGCCAGCCCGCGCGATGTCGCGCTCAGGCTGCTCTGCGTGTTCGGCGCGTTCATCGGCTTCGAATGGGTCTGGGCGTCCGGGAATTTCGCGATCCTGGGCGGCGTGCTGACGGCGGTCGCGCTGAGGCCGCTGCTTCGCCCAACGGCATCCGGCGCTGGGGACCGCGGCTTCGCCTTGCGCGTCGGCGGCGCCGCGCTGCTTGGTCTCGTGACCTCGTTCAAGCTGGTGTTCTGTCCCATGATCGCCGCACTCTATTTCCTGCCGCTGCCGCGCGCGCGCAAGCTGGTGCTGATCGCGGTGGCCACGTTCGGCTTCGCATGGCCGATCCTGATCTCGAGGATGTTCTACGCCGACCTGTTCTCGAGCTGGGTGGGTGTGCTGACGAAGCAGATCCCCGATCAGCATGCCGTCGAGCTGATGGAAACCAATCCGTCGCTGCTGCTGCTGGCGCGCAGCCTCCTGGAGCAGGTCGGGCTCGGCGACAGCAAGCCTGTGATGTTCGCGACCTATGCGCTCGCCGCACTCGCGCTCGTGCTCGTGCCGTTCGTGCTGTCCGTCCTCCGCGCGGTCGACAGCGGACCGGTTCGGGCAGGGGGATCGCTTCTGACGCGGCTCGATCGCTGGCTGATCGACCATCCCCACGTGGCCTCGCGCGTCACCGTGCTCGCAATGTTTGCGCTCTACGTCAGCTCGCCGCGCCTCAAGGAATATGCCTTCTTCGAGCTTGCGGTCTATGCCGCGGTCCTCATCGCCGATCTTCCGGCCCTGGCACTCGCCGCCATGCTCGCCGTCGGCTTCATCGCTCCGGGCCTCGTCTCGATTTCGGGACACACGGTGGAGGGCGGCTTTGTCCTCCTCATTGTCGCGCTGGCATGCTTCTGGATCCTGCTGCTCGATTTTCGCGCGGAGCCGATGCGACTTGAGGCGCAGGACGTGCGTTCATGACGAGCCTCGCCTCGTCCGCAGATGCCGGATCCTTGGCCGCGAACGGGTCAGGGAGCCGCTGGCTGACCTGGTTGATCCTGCTCGCGGCGGCGCTGGTCGCCATGTCCGTTACCGTCGACCTCGCCGCGGAAAATACGTTCGGCTGGGACGTGCGGATCAATTGCGCTGCGGTGGATGCTCACCTCCAGGGGCTCGATCCCTATTTCGTCAAGAACCTGAAGGACACGAAACTTTCCTATCCCTATCTTCCGGTCACCCTCGACGCCTTTCGGCCGCTCTGCACCGGCGGTTTTCTCGTCGCCCATTACAAGCCGATCTATCTCGTCCTTGCGGTGATCTGCGCGCTGCTGCTGCCCGGTCTCGGCACGGCCAAAGGGCGCTGGCAAGACGCCGTGCTGCGGGCTGTGCTCGTGCTCGGTGGTTTTCTCGGCTTCGACTGGGTCGTTGCGACCGGCAATTTCGAGATCCTCAGCGGCCTGCTGACGGCGGCCTCGCTCGCATTGTTGCTGCGTCCCGTGCAGTCGGGGGAGCGGGGTGAGGTGAGCCTCGTACCGCAGCTCGCCGGTGCGGCCGTACTCGGCCTCGTCACCGCCTTCAAGCTGGTGTTCTTGCCGGTCCTCGCTGCGCTCTATTTCCTGCCGCAGCCGAGGCGACGCAAGCTGCTTCTGATCGCGGTGGCGGCGGGCATGTTCGCCTTGCCGATCCTGGCGTCGCTGGCGTTCTACCCGGATCTGTCGCGGAGCTGGCTCAGCGCGATCACCGGCCAGATTCCCGGACAGCATTCGCCCGCAAGCGAGGTCAATCCGTCGCTGCTCCTGATTGCTTCGACACTTGCAGGCCAAATTGGACTTGCCGGCAGCAAGCTGTTCGTCATCGGCCTCTACGCGGCAATCGCGATCACGCTCGTGCTCGCGCCGTTCGCTGTCTCGGTGTGGCGCATGGTCAGGCCGCAGGGGCGCGCCGGCAAGGCCTCGCTGCTGCAGGCGCTCGACGACTGGCTGGTCGATCATCCCGCCGCGGCGATGCGCATCACCGTGCTCGCGATGTACGCGCTCTATCTCTGCACGCCCAGACCGAAGGAGTACACCTTCTTCCAGGTGGCGCTCTACGCGGCCGTTCTCGTCGTCGACCTGCCTGCGGTGATGATGGTCGCCACGCTGACGGTTGCGGTCGCCCTTCCGATCCTGGCGTCAGCCTCGGTCACCGCGTTCATGGGCGGCTACGGCCAGCTCACGCTGGCGCTGATCTGTTTCTGGATCCTGCTTGCGCGCGAATCCCAGCGGACGTGATCCTATCTCGATGCGGCCGCGTTCGGGCTCTCGGGCGATGAGGCCGGCGGCGCGGTGTAGAGGCTCATATAGGCGCCGGTGTAGTCTTCTCTCCAGCCTCTCCGGCCGACGAGGAACTGCCGCAGCTCGTCATGGGCTCTGACCCAGAGCACCGCATCGATTTTGTATTTCCGGATCACCGTGTCCCAGGCGGCCTCGTCGATGTCCCAGCGCACCAGCTTGAGATAGTCGCGGAGCAGCTCGTCCGGATAGGCGGTCGCGGCCCGGCCGTCCACGAACAGGGGCACCGCGCCGTGGGTGCGGAAGATCAGCAGCCCGCCGGAATTCCAGTGGTTCAGCACGCGCGAATGCGTGGAATGCGCGAGCAGGTAGCCGGCATCCTCCTCCGAGAGCATGTCCGGCAGCGCCAGCGCCGGTCGCACCTGCAGGAAGCTGAGCGGCAGCACGAACACACCGACGATCCCGGCCGCCAGCATCGCGCGGCGGATGTCGAGCCTCGCCAGCCGCTCGGGCAGCAGCCGGTCGACGTGAAGCGCCATCGGGACTGCCGAGAAGATGAAGAAGAACGCGATGTACCTGAACTGGTAGAGGCCTAGACACAGGAACAGCCATGCCAGCAGGCGCGGCTCCACCGGAATGGGTTTTGAGTTGCGGTAGCGCAGCTCGAGCGCAACGAACGTCAGCGCATAGGCGATGGCGGGAATGCTTCCGGGCAGCTCCATGTTGTGGAAATAGGGACGCCACTCGCCGATATTGGCCTGGATGAAGTGGCCGAGCGTTGCCATCACGCCGTCATGGATGTGCCATCCCAGCGGATTGACGAAGATCGCAGCGACGCACCCGATGCCCGCGAGGCAATAATTCCTGAGGTTCGTCCAGTCCCGCCGAAGCAA
The DNA here is from genome assembly GCF_025200885.1 of Bradyrhizobium huanghuaihaiense. Lineage (NCBI taxonomy): Bacteria > Pseudomonadati > Pseudomonadota > Alphaproteobacteria > Hyphomicrobiales > Nitrobacteraceae > Bradyrhizobium > Bradyrhizobium huanghuaihaiense. The sequence continues at coordinate 3,651,962 of NZ_CP104172.1, forward strand.
GGCGACGCCGGCGAAGACGCCGATGATGGGAAAGGCGAGCATGAAGCCGCCATGCAGATTGACCCACAGCACCATCATCGCCGGCAACAGGAACCATCTGCGTCGCTGCAGGCATTCCCCGTAGAAGATCACCGCGAACAGCATGGTCGCGATATTCGGCGATGCCGCCAGATAGGTGTTCGGCGCCGCCTCGTAGCAGGGATAGAGCAGGCATGCGGCGAAGACGGTGACGCAGACCGCCGGGACCGACGCGCCGCTGCGCAAGCCGCATGAGGTGAGATATCCGACGATGACCGCGCCGCAGGCGACGACCAGCAGGACGATTCCGGCAAGCCCGGCGTGCTGATAAAGCACGCTGGCAATCACGTCCCAGAGCCACGACAGATTGTACCAGCGCTTGTCTCCGAGCGTGAACGCCCATGGATCCTGAAATGGAATCTCGCCGCGCTCCCTGATCAGGTCTCCCGCGGCGATGTGCCAGCCGAGGTCGTAATGGCTGAGCTGCACCGGTCCGTTCGAAATGTAGAACACCGACAGGAACGCGATCAGGACGAGGTAGATCTCACGCCCCTGCAGGTGGCGTCCGAACGCCGTGGGCGCCCCGCCAATCCCCGACCGGGACCAATTCTCGCGCGCGTCCATGAGAGCTCTCACCATCGAAGCCGGCGCTGCAGGCCTTAGCGTTTCCCTTGAAGCCTGGGGCGACGGCGGCAGACATCGTTTGCTTTAGGGGAAGACGGTCTAAGGTCGAGTAAAGGCCGGTTGTCGCGGGCGGGTTCCGCAAGGCGACGGGCGAGTTGGTAAACGAATGGTTTGCGCGACGGGCGTGGCCGCGGTCCTGCTTCGGGATCCAGTGGCGAGCCTGGGTTCGTCTGAACGGCGCAGTGATACCACCCAAGGTGGCAAGGTTCTTGCTACGGTAACCTTCGCTCGACTGCCTGCGGAGAACCGTGATGCTCTCTACGCAACGTTCGCTCGCGACGGCCCAGCTTGGCCGCAACAGTTTTGAGGAGATATTCGAATCCCGGACGCCGTTGCGCGAGGCCGCCCTGGAGTCATTTCGCCGCAGGAACGCGGTCCTCGACGGAATCTTCTACGACATCGGCAAGGTGACCCATGAGGAGGCGCGCGAGACGGCCCCTTGGCTGGCGCGCGAGGGCGCCATCCTGATCGTCCCGCCATCCGGCGCCGGAACGCTCAAGCTCTGCAACACCGTGGAAGACTTCGCCAATGCCGGCGGCGCCGATGTCCGCATCCTGGCGGTGGCGGGTGTCGGCAGTTCGGCGCTGGGGGCGGCGGCCTTCGCGCGGAATGTCGCCGACGCGTTTGGCGTCGCGGTCGCGGCCGTGGTGTCGGGCTATGGGCTTGCCGACCTCATGACCGAGGCGCTCGGCGGCTGGTTCTGGTTCGGCACCCTCAATCGCCTGCGCCATCAGTTCGAGGAGCTCGACGACATGAGCAGGGCGCTCAACCGTCCGGAGACCCTGAGCCCGCCGACGTCACCGATCGAGCTCGGTCGCATCAGCCTGGATACAAGGACGGTCATGGCCTTGCTGAGCGATGGCCGCTTCAGCTTCTCGCTGGTGACCGGCCACTCCAAGGGCAACCTCGTGATCTCGGAAGCGCTGTACGAGCTGAAGGAAACACCGGCGGTCGAACAGGCCATTCCCGCCGACAAGTTCTGGATCGTCACGGTATCCGCGGCAGTCGCGATGCCGCCCCGATACAGAAAGATCATCGACGTGATGGGCACGATCGATGGCTTCGGCGCGCTCAACTCGACGCCGGGAATCTCGATCGAGAAGACGTGCCCGTTCCGCTGGCACCACACCAACACGGATTTGCCGTTTCACCTGCCCGTGACGAAGGTCTTCAGGGAGCTTCAGGTCGAGCGGAATGTTGCCGTCTGAGCATGCCGGGACTCGAAGTCGCACCGCGACGGAAGCAATGCGATTGCAGGCGCCGCATCCGCCATCGCTCGTCCCGTCGGCAACCTATTTCGTACTGATCCCCGGCGCTTGATGGATATAACGGCGCTCGGTGATCTGATCGAACATGAATCTGGCAAGGTCTTCGCGGTTGACGGCCAGCGAATGTCTGGAAACGCCATACAGGCCTACGTTGAGATGGCCAATCGCGGGATCATTCCGCAAGAAAGCCACACGGACCATCGTCCAATCCAACCCTGATGCTCGTATGACCTTTGCGAGCGCAAGGATGTCGTTATAGCAGCTGCGCATCAAGTACTTGATGAGTGTCGCGGGAAGCCTGATCTTCCAGTCAAATCGATCTCCGGGATCGACAGCCGTCCCGGTTGATATGGCAATGAGGCGTTGCACATGCACCTGCTTCATCGCTGAAATAATTGCTTCCGTGGCCCGAGTGATCGGCAAGTCTTTCGGATGGCGCAGTTTCGTCGGCCCAAGCGCTGATACGACGGCGTCTGATCCGCTGACGGCTTCCCGCAAAAGAGCATTGTCGGTCAGCTCACCCCGAACGATCTTCACCTTGGCGTTCTCAAAAGAGCTGCTTGACCGCGCAAAGACCGTGACGTCGATTCCACGCTTCAAAGCCTCGTCGATCAAGTATTTTCCTGTCGTTCCGGTGGCACCAAACAGGGTGACTTTCATGCTGCACCTCGTGCGACCATGTTCGCCGCTTCCTGGAGATAAGGCGACGGAACTTGGCGAGCGGCGTTCCGCGTGACGAAGGACGTGGCCAATAGGATGAGACCCACCACGGCTGGCATGGCGGCGCTGGGCTTCCGGTCAGCGATGTGCGCCAGGAACGCCAGCAGCAGGTGGTAGAACATCCCTGCATAGGCGAGGTCGCTAAGCGCCACGTTGAAGCGCAACAGGATTGCGGCCGTGCCCAAAATCTTCGCGGTGATCAACAAGGGAACGAGGTAGGACGGATAGCCAAGCTCGCCGAGGGCCTTGCGTACCCAATCTCCCTTGGTGAGGTACATGAAGGCGGAGGTCAGATAGAGCAGGGACAAAAGCGCCGTGCTGATCCAGTAGATGTAGATTGGAGTCATGAGTTGTCGCTGATCGCCGTTGGAGCAGCAATCTCTCTTTCATCTTGCTTGTGTGGATACGCGCTTGCACTTGCACGCTGTCTGCAGGGAAGATGTAGAATAGGACTGATATTCGCAAGTAGGATGAATAACTTGCAGTAAGTATGGAAGAGCAGACTATGGCCGGCAAAGAGGTCAACATGCACGAGGAAATGCGGCGCGCATTCGCGCTGCTCTCAGGCAAGTGGAAGCTGGAGATCATGTGGCTGCTCAATCAGCGGGTCTATCGCTTCGGGGAGCTGCGCAAAGCAATCCCCGGCATCACCCAGCACATGCTAACGGCGCAACTCCGCGAACTCGAAGCAGACGGTCTGATATCGCGCACCGTGTTCGCAGAAGTACCGCTCCGGGTTGAGTACAAGATTACTGAAAAAGCCCGTGGACTTGGGCCCGCGATGGAAGCGCTCACGGCTTGGTGGAAAAAGTACGGTCGAAGTCTGCCGCGAAAACCAACTTCACGCGGCCGGAAAGCCAAAGGCGGCTAGGAGCCGAGGTGCGAGCCTCGCGGCCAAACAGCCTGATGGTGCGGGCAGCCGGGGTCGAACCGGCACAGCGCTTGCGCGCCGAGGGATTTTAAGTCCCTTGCGTCTACCAATTCCGCCATGCCCGCTTGATCCAACGAGATCAAACACTTAAGTCCACCTGCGGCCGTCTGGAATTGGTGTCTTGCCGGCCCGGCGGGTGTCCTTCCTTAAGCGAGCCGGGCGCACAAGGCAAAGCCTCAATCCGGACATCTGTTGCTGCTTTAGGCATTCTCAATCCACGGGGACTATTCATCAGGCATGGCTGCTTCGCTTTCCGCTTCCCTGCGCTGTTGCGGCGCGCTTCTCGTGCTGCTCGCGGGCGGCGCGGTCCTGGCCGGCTGCGCCGGCATCAGCGAGACGGTGGCGCCGGCCTTTGCCGATCCCGCCAGGTACGAATTGTACGATTGCAAGCAGCTCGAGACCGAGCGCAAGGGGCTCGCCGCTCGCACGGCCGATTTGCAGAGACTGATGGACAAGGCGCAGACCGGGGCCGGCGGGGCTGTCGTGTCCGAGCTCGCCTATCGCAACGACTATGTCGCGGTGCGCGGACAGGCGCAGCTTGCCGAAGACGCCTGGCGTCGCAACAGGTGCCGGGAGACGCCGCCCGATGCAAAGCCGACGGCCTCGACTCCGCAGCCGCCGGTGATCAAGCCCGCGCCGACGAGATCCGGCAGCGCCGCGCGCTGAGACTCCATCGGCCTCAGGGCCGCCAGCCGTAGATCCAGTCCTGCCGCGCCAGCATGCGGTCCGGGCCGAGCGCGCGGATCGCAAGATCGCGCGCGATCGCAAGCGGCCCGCTGAAATGATAGATGCGGCCCTGCTGCCGCGCGGTCCGCTGCACCCGCCGCACGCGGGCCTGGCGCGCGGCGCCATATTGTTTGAGTGCGGCGGTGATGCCTGCGGTGCTCTCGGCTACCTCGAGGCTCAAAAGCCGCGCGAGCACGGCGGCATCCTCGATCGCCATGCCGGCGCCTTGCGCGGCGAAGGGCAGCATCGCATGCACGGCGTCGCCGAGCAGCGCGACCGGGCCTTTGCTCCAGGGACAGCCGTCGGGCACGCCGAACAGCGCCCATTTCCGCCAGCCGTCGACCGCGGATAGCATCATCCGCGCCGCCGGCGGCCAGCGCGGCGCGGCGAACGCGTCCATCACCTCGCGCGGTTCGCCGGGCGTGCTCCAGCCCGGCCTGTTCCAGGTGCCCGGCAGCACCGCGACCACGTTGATCTGGCGTCCGCCTGCGATCGGATAGGCGACGAGATGAGCGTTCGACCCCATCCAGAGCTGCACCCGCCGGGCGGTGTAGTCCTTCGGCAGCTGCGTGGCATCGAACGTGCCGCGCCAGGCGATCAGCCCGGAGAAGCGCGGCTGCACCTCGGGAAACAGATGCTGGCGTACCGTCGACCAGATGCCGTCGGCGCCGATCAGGGCGCTGGCGAGATCGCTGCGGCGGATGGTGCCGCTGCGGTGGACCACGGTCAGTCCCTTGGCATGAGGCGCGACGTCCTCGAAGGTTGCCCCTAGCTTCAGGTCGATATCGGGATGGTCGGCGACCGCGCCGGCCAGCGCGGATTGCAGATCGGCACGATGCACCACCCAATAGGGGGCGCCGGCGCGCAGCGAGGCTGCTTCGCCGAGCGGCATGCGCAGCAGCTCGCCGCCGGCCCGCGCGCTCATGATCGAGACCGCCTCGGGAACGACGGCGCGCAGCTTGAGGCGCTCAGTGAGGTCGAGCTCGACCAGCACGCGGCTGGCATTGGGGGAGAGCTGCAGGCCGGCGCCGACTTCCTCGAGGCGCTCGGCCTTTTCAAGCACGACGATGCGGAAACCGCGGGCGGCCAGCGCAAGCGCCGCCGTCAGTCCGCCGATGCCGGCACCGGCGATGACAATCGTTCGGGAGAGCGCCACCCCTGACCGATGGACGCGGTCAGGCCACCTTGTCCTTCAGGACGCATTCCGGCGGGCGGGCTTCGCCCGCCTTCAGGTCGGCCGCAAAGCGGTACAGCGTCGAGCAGTAAGGGCAGATGATCTCGTTGTCGTTGCCGAGGTCGAGAAAGACGTGCGGATGATCGAACGGAGGGTTGGCGCCAACGCACATGAACTCTTGCGAGCCGATCTCGATGACGGGGACACCGGCATCGTTATGGAAGTGCGGGACGACATGGTCGGACATCGTAGTTCATCCTGGAGTGGCAGTGGCGGCAGACACAATCAACGCTGACGCGGGTATCTTTTGAGACGCGCGGACCATACTGGGGGGTACGGATGATTGCTAGTCCAGTGGAACCGAAAGGTTGCAACTGCCCCATGCTCATTTGCTCATCCAAATTCGACACAATCTTGTCGCTCCAGAGAAGCCCTTCTTTCGTCGGGGACGTTGTGTCGCAATTTTGGCATACTATGTCTGTGAACGCGCGCAATTTGAGACGAAAGACGAATCATCGGGCGCTGGCGATCTTGGGACCCTCCGGGCTTTTCCGCATGAAATGGCTGCGAATCAGCACAGCGTTGACCGGTATTGCGGCTTGCAGCCTTTTGCTCGCGCAGGTAGCGCCGCGTGCCCGCGACGCCGGTGCGATCCTCGCCGCCCAGGACGATCCGCACCTGCTCTCCGAGCTCAGGCTCGACGCGCTGCTGCGGCAGAACGACCGATTGGTCCAGGACAACATCGAGGCCGCGCTCGCAACGGGCGATGCCGATCTCGCCGACAGTTTCGTGGCGCTGGCGCGGGACCGTAACATCGCGCTTCCGGACGACCTCCTCAATCGCGTGAGCGATGCGGTCAGGGCGGAGAACTCCACTTCCCATTTCGCAAAACGTTTCGCCACCGGCCTCGTCACCGGCAACGCCGACGATGTCGCGAGCCTGTCCGGAACCGTTGCGGGCGATCTCTTCGTGATCGGCGACGTCAGGGACGTCGTGCGCGAAGGCAAGCATCTGGCGATGGGCGAGGAGACCGACCGTCTGGTGCTGGGCCTTGCGACCGCTGGCCTTGCTGTGACGGCGGCAACCTACGTCTCCGTCGGCGGCGCAGCGCCAGTGCGGGCCGGGCTGACGCTGGTGAAGGATGCGCGGAAGGTCGGACGGCTGGGCGAAGGGCTAGCTGCATGGGCCGGCCGTTCCGCACGCGAAATCGTCGACACCCCGATGCTTCAGAACGCGGTCGCCAAGGGTTCCGTGTTCCGTCCAGGCGAAACCGTGAGCGCGATCCGGGCCGCGTTCCGTGCCGAGAAGGCGGGCGCGCTGGTCCGGCTCGGCAAGGACGTCACGCGCGTGGCCGGGAAGACCGGCACGCGCGGTGCCATGGACACGCTGCGGATTGCCGAAGGCCCCAAGGACGTCGCGCGCGCGGCGCGGCTGGCCGAAGCGCAAGGCAGCAAGACCCGTGCGATCATGAAGCTGCTCGGGCGCGGCGCGCTGCTGCTCGTCGGCGGCGTGTTCGATCTGGCGATGTGGCTGTTTGGCGCGGTCTTGACGCTGTTCGGCCTGTTGTCATCGATCAAGGCCACCACCGAACGCCTGACCCAGGCCTGGTGCGATCGGAAACGTGCGCGGCGGCTCCGCCGTGCCCAGATCGCCGCCGAAGCCGCTCTGGCGGATGCGGCCCTTAAGGCCTAAAGCGCGACGAGATTGAGGTCATTCGTCGACCCACCTGGGCTATTGTTTGGGCATGATCTCCGCGCAAGCGCGTTCCGCGTTTGCCGCGAGGAAAAACCGCTGCACACTTTTCCGGATCATGCTCTAAGATCGCTTGTCCCCCCTCAAGACCTCTGGAACTGATGATGCCGAGCTTTCACAACGGCGCCGTTGAAATTGCCTATCTCGACGAAGGCGAGGGCGATCCGATCATCCTGGTGCACGGCTTTGCCTCGAGCAAGAACGTGAACTGGGTCTATCCGACCTGGGTCTCGGAGCTGCGCAAGAACGGCCGCCGCGTCATTGCGCTGGACAATCGCGGCCATGGCGACAGCGCAAAGCTCTACGAGCCGGCGCAGTACTCGATCCCGACCATGGCCGGCGACGTGCTGGCGCTGATGGATCATCTCGCCATCCCGCAGGCCGACATCATGGGCTACTCCATGGGCGGACGGATGACGGCCTGGCTCGGCCTCAACGAGCCGCAGCGCCTGCGCTCGGCGATCCTCGGCGGCATCGGCATCGGCGGCCTGATCGAGGGCACCGGTCCCGGCGAGAACGTGGCGAAGGCGCTCGAAGTGCCCTCGCTCGACGACGTCAGCGATCCCGTCGGCCGCACGTTTCGTGCGTTCGCCGATCAGACCCGGTCCGACCGCAAGGCGCTCGCCGCGTGCCTGCGCGGCACGCGCGATCTCATGACGAGGCAGGAGGCCGCGCGGATCGACGTGCCCGTGCTGATCGCGGTCGGCTCCACCGACGACGTCGCGGGATCCGCCAGCGCGCTCGGCGCCATCATCCCCGGTTCGGAAGTGCTCGACATCCCGGGGCGCGATCACATGCGGGCGGTCGGCGACAAGGTCTACAAGACCGGCGTGCTGGACTTCCTCTCACGCCGCGGCTGAGGGTTCGTCCGCCGGCTCGGGGCCCAAGCGACGCGACAGCGCCATCAGCACCACGAAGGTCGCGACCCAGGCCATCCGCGCGCCGTAACGGTCGTGCGGGCCGGAGATGACGGCGCAGATGAAGGCGTTGCCGAGCAGCGCCAGCGTCACGGTCCCCGCCAGCAGCGTCAGGTCGTCGAGCCGGCGGTTCGCGAGCCCATGCGCGAGCAGTACGACCAGCGCCAGCATCGAGGCCAGCGCGACGGGGACATGCAGCCAGTTGATGTAGTCGAAATCGACGCTCCAGTGCTGCTGGCGCGCGGCGCGCATCGGCGCGACCTGCGCGGGGATGTAGCGCTCGATGATCCCATAGGTGTGCGGGATCCAGCCATTGGTGCCTTCGCCGGTCGCCACATGCAGCAATTGCTGGCCCATCGCGCGCAAGGCCGCGCCGGCCTGCCAGGCCGGATAGTCGGCGAGCGAATGCACGACGATGTAGCCCATCTCGTCGTTCATGCCTTCGAAACGGCCGAGCGTGTTGAACATGCTCTTGCCCCACAGGAACTCGTCGGCGGTCGCCGGCAATTGGTTGCGATAGGGGCAGAGCTTGAAGTTTTCACGCGGGCAATGGTCGTTGAGGAAGCGCGTGACGATGCCGTCCTGCATCATGCGGCCGAAGGCGACGCCGTAGCCGCCGGGCGTCCAGGCCCATTTCCCCGACAGCGCGTGGTTCGCCGAGACCAGCATCAGCCCGCCCGCGACGATGGTCATGCTCGCCTGCGCCAGTCCTGCGCGCGGAAGCCGGCCGCCCACGAACGGCCGCACCATCCAGCCCGCGACGCAGAGGCCGAGCAGCACGCCGAGCGTGGCGCTGTGGGTTGCGGCGGCAAAGGCGGTGAAGCCGAACAGCGAGATCTTTTCGAGCGTCGATGTCCGTTTCCCGCCGATGACCAGCAGGAACAGCGACAGGATCGAGAGCCCGGCGAAGATGTCCGTGAGCAGCATGCTGGCGAGCCAGGGCAGCGCCGTCGACACCATCAGGAGCAGGCTGATCGCGACGAAGCGGGGCGTCTGCATCAGGCCGAGCACGCGCAAGGTGAGTTGCAACAGCCACAGCGCGGCCAGCGACTGGACCGCGAGGTTGATCCAGAAGCCGAAGCCTTCGCCATAGTGCAGATAGAGGCCGAACACGGTGGACCGGCTGGGGACGAGATAGCCTTCGTACCAACGCGCCAGATAGCCGCCGGTATCCCATTGCAACAGCGGATAGCCGTTCCAGAACGCCGGCGCGATCATCAGGAGGGGCAGGGTGACGGCCGCCAGCCGCAGCCAAAGCGATCCCGCGGCGCCTACGCGCAATTGTTCGGTGGTGATGCTCAAAACCGCTCCGTCGTCGTCCGGACCCTGCCCGCAATAAGGCTTGGGAGAGAATTCACCAATAGTTTGACGCGCCCCGGCTTGAATTTGGCAAAACCCTGACCACTTTGAGCCAACCTTGTCGCCTGGGGGCGCCAGAATAAATCGTTGTGTTTCAAGGCGTTGGCATGCTTTCGCGGGGCAAGGTGCTGTTCACTCTCAGGCAAGCCGGTCAGGACTTTGTCGTCTAGACTGTGCTATAGAGCCCGCAAAACGAGCCAATTCGAAAGAGCAAATCCCATGGCAGTGCATCAGGTCAATCCGGGAGGAAAGCTCGCCTCGCTCGATCCGATCTGGGACCGGATCCGGGGCGAAGCGGAGGACATCGTCCATCGCGAACCCGAGCTTGCGACCTTCATCTACTCGACGGTGCTGCATCACAGCCGTCTCGAGGATTCGGTGATCCACCGTCTCGCCGACCGGCTCGATCACTCCGCGCTGTCGGGCGATCTCGTGCGCCAGACCTATGACGAGGCGCTGCGCGACGATCCCGATCTCGGCAACGCCTTCCGCGCCGATCTCGTCGCCGTCTACGATCGCGATCCCGCCACCTCGCGCTTCATCGATCCCTTGCTCTACTTCAAGGGCTTCCACGCGATCCAGACCCATCGCCTGGCGCACTGGCTCTGGCTGAAGGGCCGCAAGGACTTTGCGTATTATCTCCAGAGCCGCGCCTCGGCGGTGTTCCAGACCGACATCAATCCGGCCGCGCGCATCGGCCGCGGCATCTTCCTCGATCACGCCACCGGCTTCGTCTGCGGCGAGACGGCTGTCATCGAGGACGACGTCTCGATCCTGCACGGCGTCACGCTCGGCGGCACCGGCAAGGAGAACGAGGACCGCCATCCCAAGATTCGCCACGGCGTGCTGATCGGCGCGGGTGCAAAAATTCTCGGCAACATCGAGATCGGCCATTGCGCGCGCATCGCAGCGGGCTCGGTCGTGGTCAAGCCGGTGCCGCACAACGTCACGGTCGCGGGCGTGCCGGCCAAGATCGTCGGCGAAGCCGGCTGCGCCGAGCCGTCGCGCACCATGGATCAGATGATCAACGCGATGGGGCTTTGATCTCGCGAGTTAAGGGCCGGATTCTCCGGCCCTTGCCGTCCCCAAATTCTTTGGCAATTCATGCTGGCGGTTCGTCGCGTCTCGTCCTAAAACCCGCCGACCAATTTCGATCGGAGACTTGCCGTGGACGTCAAAGAAGTCAGAAAGCTGGACGCGTATCTGAAGCGCGTATTCGGCAATCCCAAGATCCGCGTCGTGCCGCGGCCGAAGAAGGATGATTCCGCCGAGGTCTATATCGGCGAGGAATTCATCGGCGTGCTCTTCGTCGACGACGAGGACGATGATCGCTCGTTCCAGTTCCAGATGGCGATCCTCGAGGACGATCTCGTCGATCAGGAATAGGTGTTGTTACGCCGTCGTCGCGGGCGAAGCGGAATCTCCGCCGCGCGCGGCGTTCTCTCGTGTCCTGGACGCACTGCAGCGCTCGATAGCGCGTCGAAGACGCGCGTAAACGCGCTTACGGCGTTGCAGTGCAGAGCCGGGACCCAGACGCCACACAGCGCATCTCTGCAACATGGGCCCCGGCTCAGCAGCGCACCGTCCAAGGGACGCTGCGCTGCGTCCGGGGCACGCATCGAAGATCGAGGTGCGCTCTCACCCCATCGTCATTGCGAGCGAAGCGAAGCAATCCAGGAATTTTTCCGCTGAGGGATTCTGGATTGTTACGCGGAGCCTGTCATCGGGCCGCGCTCTGCGCGGACCCGTTGGCTCGCAATGACACCGTTTAGCTTCGCAGTCCGTGCACGGTTCTCCGTCACGCGCCCACCGCCGCGAGCATGTCGGGGATCGTGACGAATTTCTCCCGCGGCTTGCCGAGCGCGGCTCCCTTGCATTTCTCGGCCGCATCGATCGTCATCCAGTCCGGATAGCTCACGATCCGTGCAACGCGGTTGACCAGGCGCGAAAGCAATGCCTCGGGCGTGTCCGAACGCGTCCGCCGGTGGACGAGATCGGCCAGGACGGCCTCTGCGGTGGCGATCCCGCAGCCGCGATTGGTGCCGATCGTGCCGCTCGGCCCACGCTTGCTCCATCCGCAGACATAGAGCCCCTCGATCACCGAACCACCGTTCGCGACGCGTCCATCCATGTTGGCATGGACGCCGCGATCGTCATCGTAGGGAACGCCGGCGACAGGCGTCGTTCGTCTGCCGACGCTGCTGAAGACGAGGCCGCAAGCGATGTCCTCGACAGCGCCTGACCGCTGCCTGAATGAGACTGTTTCGACCCGGCCGAGACCCTTGATCGCGACGGGCGACAGCCCAAAGCGAACGAGACAGCGCCGCGGCTTGGTCAGGGTATGCTGCGAGAATCCGCGCAGCAGCGACAACTTTTCGATCAGCTCCGGATCTCCGGGATTCTGCGGCTCGAATTCGGCCGGCGCGACGTCGCGGCCGTCGACAGCCGTGACGCATGCGCCGAGTTCGAGGAAGTCGCGCAATTCCTTCGCGCTGAATTTCGCCTGGGCCGGCCCACCGCGGCCGACGATGGAGATCTCCCGAATCCGGCTCTCCGCCAGAACCTCGAGCGCATGGTGCGCGATGTCGGTCTGGCGCAGCTCGTCGGCCGTCTTGGCGAGGATGCGTGCGACGTCGAGCGCGACATTGCCATGACCGATGACGATCGCAGCCTCATGGTCGAGATCGAACTGGAGGTCGCGGAATTCCGGGTGACCGTTGTACCACGCGACGAAATCACCTGCGCTGTGGCTCCCGGGCAGAGCTTCGCCCGAAATGCCGAGAGGCCTGCTCAGTTCGGCGCCCGTCGCGAGGACAACGGCGTCATAGGCCTCGCGGAGCTCGTCGATCGTGACGTCGTCTCCGACCTTGATGCCGCCGATGAACCGGAATCCGGGCATGGCGGCGATCCTGTCGAAAGCCATCGTGACCTGCTTGAGCTTCGGATGATCGGGGGCAACGCCGAACCGCACCAGCCCATACGGCACCGGAAGCCGTTCGAACATGTCGACGGTCACGGCTGCGCCCGAGCGCAACAGGGCCTCGGTCGTGTAGAAGCCGCTCGGTCCGCTGCCGACGACGGCGATGCGGGGTTCGTTCGCAGCAGAAGCCGTCATCGGCCCAGTGCCAGCTTGCGCTCGTCGGCGCCCGGCAGCGGCGCCAGACGTGCGCTCAGCACCGGAGTCTCAGCCGCGCGTTTCCGGTTGACGTCGATCCAGAACTTCTTGTCGGCGGCCAGGCGATAGTCCGGCTCGATCGCACCGACCGGGCAGGCCGGTGCGCAGCCGCCGCAGTCGATGCAGTTTTCCGGATCGATATAGGTCATGGCGTCGTCGACGTGAAAGCACTCCACCGGGCAGACCGTGACGCATTCGGTGTATCGGCAGCCGCGGCAATTGTCGGTCACCACATATGTCATCGTCAGGCCCCGCTGACCTGAACGAGGATGTCGGAGAATGTCGGCGCGCGGCCGAGGTCGGCGAAGGCGGGCGGCGTCAGCACGTGAACCGTCGCGCCTCTACGGTTGGACCGCTGCCAATAGCCGGATGGTGCCACCACGACGCCCGGCATGATGTCCGGCGAAACGGTGGCGAACGCCTCGAACGAGCCGCGATCGTTGAAGACGCGGATGGGGGCGCCCGCGACGATCCCGCGCTTTGCCGCATCGTCCGGGTTGAGCAGCACCGCCTGCTCCTCGCCGGCCTGCGCGGTCTGGGCCGGCAGGTTGCCGTAGTTGGAATTCAGGAAGGCGTGGCTCTTCGGCGAGATCAGGCTGAGCGGATATCGCGTTGCCAGTGCGGGCGCGGTGCGCGCATTCTCGTTCGGCGGGATGTAGTGGGGCAGGGGATCGACCGGCGCGCCATCCTGGTCGCCGTTGTAGCCCTGGCGGAACAGCGGCACCACGAAGTTGCCGCCGCCGGCGATCGTCGACTTGAACTCGCACTTTCCGGACGCGGTCGGAAAATTGCCCTCGCGATGCGGCGCCCAGTCGGCCGGCGCCGGCATGTTGAGGCGCACATAGCCCTTGGTCTTGACGTCGTCGAGCGTGATGCCTGATAGCACCGGGCTCGTCCAGTCCAGCGAGTTCTCGATGATCTCGTCGTCGCTGCGGAAGAAGGACGGATCCGTGACGCCCATTGCGCGCGCGAGGCGGCGGAAGAGCTCGGTGTTGGCGACGGCTTCGCCGAGCGGCGCGATCGCCTGGTTGTTGTAGGACAGGTAAAGATGTCCCCAGGAGAACATGATGTCCTTCTGCTCGAGCTGGGTGGTCGCGGGCAGGACGATGTCGGCATATCTGGCGGTGTCGGTCAGGAAGTGCTCGCTGACGACGGTGAAGAGGTCTTCGCGCTCCAACCCCTTTTCGAGCTTGCCCTGCTCGGTCACCATCGCCATCGGATTGGCGTTGTAGACGAACAGCGCCTTGATCGGCGGGTCGAAGCCGAGCTCGCCTGTGAGCGCCGCTCCGAGACGCCAGGAATTGAGGACGCGCATCGTCTCCGGCTGCAGATCGGGACGCATCAAGACGTCCCATCGGACCGGGAATGCCCAGATCGGAAGCTGGAGCAGGCCGCCGCCGACATGCTTCCAGGCGCCGATCAATCCAGGCAGACAGGCGATCGCGCGCACGGTCTGGCCGCCGCCGGCATGACGTTCGACCGCCACGCCAATGCGCACGACGGCGGGCGGCGTGGTCGCAAATTCCCTGGCCAGCTTGATGATGTCGCTGGCGGGAATGCCGGTTTCCTGCGCCGCGAATTCGGGGGTATAGCTCGACGCCCGTTCCGCCAGCTCGTCATAGCCGACGGTGTATTTGTCGACATAGTCGCGATCGACCAGGTTCTCCTTGATGATGACGTGGATCATCGCCAGCGCGAGCGCGGCGTCGGTGCCGGGCCGGATCGGGATGTGCCAGTCGGCGAGGCGCGCGGTGCGGGTGCGGACGGGATCGATCACCACGAGCTTGGCGCCGGCCTTCTTCGCCTGCTCGATGAACGGCCAGTGATGCGAGTTCGTGCTCAGCGTGTTGCAGGCCCACAGGATGATGTATTTCGAATGCACGAAGCTTTCAGGGTCGACGCCCGGCGTGTGCCCGATCGTCATCATGTAGGCCGTGCACGAGGCAGAGTCGCAGAACGTGCGCTCGAGCACCGTCGCGCCGAGCTTGTTGAAGAGGGGATCCCCGACGTTGAGCCCGTTGATGATGCCCTGCGTGCCCAGATAGCTGTAGGGCAGGATCGCCTGCGCCCCGTGCTCGGCGATCACGGATTTCCAGCGCGCCGCGATGGTCGCCAGGGCTTCGTCCCAGGAGATCCGTTGAAACTGCCTGGAGCCTTTCGGGCCGACCCGCTTCAGCGGATGGAGAACGCGCTCGTCGCTGTAGACGCGCTCCTCGTAGTTGTTGACCTTGACGCAGAGCCGTCCGCGCGTGAACGGATGATCGGGATTGCCGCGGACGGCGATCGCCTTGCCATCCTCGACCGTGGTCAGGATGGAACAGGTGTCCGGGCAATCGTGGGGGCACGCGCCGATGACCGTGGTCCGGGCCATGGATCTCTCCGTCTCCTGATTCAAGACGGCCGAGAATGCGGCGGCAGGCTGCGGTCTGGCTTTTCAAAATGTGCGGTGTTGTTGTCCCGGACTGCTCGCGGCCCGTGGACGGCCGGCCGGATGTCTGGCATGCTAATTGCTGGACCCGGCAATACCTCTTTACCCACATCGCGCTATCTGGCGGAGATTCACGATGGGTATGCTTGGCAACTCTGTCGATAAATATGTTACCGGCAGAATGCTTCAGACGTCCAATGACCGGCGATGGGGTCATCTCCTTGCCGAGCGCTGGAGCCATGAGCCGGGCGATCTGCCGCCGCAATTGCCGCGCGACACCGAGATCGCGATCCTGCTGCGCGGCAACTCCGTCGTCGACCGGGAAGGCGCGGGCATGCGGCAGCGCACCTTCGGCAGGAAGGGCACCGTGTGGCTTTGTCCGGCGGGCATCCGCGAGGATTTCATCCGCGTCGAGAACCAGATGCAGGAATGCCTGCATATCTTCCTTCCCGGACAGCCGTTCGACGACACCATGCTCAGGGATCTCGACATCGATCCGTCGGGAATGTCGATCCGCTACGAGAGTATCGACCGCGATAGCTTCATCGAGCACGTCGCGGAACGGATCCTTGCCGAGCTCGAGCAGGAGACATCGACCGGTCGCCTCCTGGTCGAGAGCCTTGGACGCGCCTTGTCGGCCCATCTGGTGCACAGCTATTCGGCCACGTCAGTCCGGCTGAAGCAGTCCTATGCCGTCCAGAAGCCGCTCGACGCCAGGCGCTTGTCGCGCGTGACCGAGTTCATCGACGCGTCCGTCGAGCAAGATGTCACGGTGAAGGATCTGGCATCGGTGGCGTGCATGAGCCCGGCGCATTTCTCCCGCAGCTTCAAGGCCGCGACCGGAGCTGCGCCGCATGAATATGTCAGCCGTCAGCGTCTGGATCTCGCCAAGCGGCTCCTGTCCACCAGCGACCGTCCGCTGGTCGACATCGCCTATGCCGCGGGATTTTCATCGCAGGCCAATTTCAACCGCGCCTTCCGCAAGGCAGTCGGGACGACGCCGAGCCTGTATCGGGCGCAGAAGGGTCGGGACTAGGACGTGTGCCGACTAACGCGCAGATGTCGGGCTTTGGGTCGAAGCAGAAATCATATGCTCGACCTGAGTCTTATCGCTTGTGACCCAAAGCGGTCCTCATCCGCGGCGGTGCATCACCGTGCGCGAATGCAGACCAATAGACTGGTCGATCTCCCCACTCGGCGGATCCGATTGCGACAAGCGCTCACTCGAAATGGACAGCGAGCCAGACCGTTGGCTGTTGCGGCTCCGTCCACTCGACGCGATGGCGTTTCCTTGCAGGGATGAAGACGTAATCCCCCACGCCCAGCGATCGCGCGGCAAACTCATGTTCGAACTGCAATGTGGCGCGCCCTTTCAGCACGATCACCCACTCGTTCCACGCCTGATCATACCAGAAGCCCGGCGGACTAGTTTGCCCCTGCGATATGATGCGCTCGATCTTCAAGCCAGGCCGCGCGAGGATTTCGCTGAACGCCTCATCCCCCATGTTGGCGGCCGAAACATCCGCCACATCCGCGAATAGATTGCCTAGCTGGATTGTCATCGGTATTCCCACGCCTTTCCAGAGCCGAATTACCTACAAGCCCACGTAGCGCCCCATTCAGGTCCGTTCAACGGGGCACTCGCACTCGCGGTCGATCAGGACAACGCCGACGTAGAGCCGGGCAAGCGTGGCAACCAGCGCGACACGTTGGCGCAATAGGTGTCGTACTCCGCTCCAAATGTCCTACGCAGCGTCGGCTCCTCATAAGCCAGAACGAAGGTGTGGAAGCCGATCCACAGTAGCGCGCCGTAGACCAGAAGCCTTGCGTTTCCGAGGATCAGCCCTTGGCCAAGTACAATCGCCACCAGGGCAAGATAGATCGGATTGCGGACATAACGATTGGGACCGGTGATCACCAAATGTTGCGTTGGTGCGACCGGCGCTGGCGTGCCGCCGCCTTGCAGCGCAAATCGTGTGAAGGTTTCGACCAACACCGGAATGCCGAGCAGGATCAGAACCACGCCGAACCATCGGACAAGCTGGAGATCGAAGAACGGCGCTTGCAGGCGCCATTGCGAAATCCACCACGGCAGGACACCGGCGACCGTCGTGGGGGCAATCAGAAAAAAGACCGCCGACCCCAGAGCTGCCGAGCTTCTGGTCATGATGTTGCTCCGGCCTCACAAATCCCAGCGTGCACCCGCGATAGCGACGCGGTCGCGAAACGCCGGCCTCATCGTAGCAGCCGGCGATTGGGGCGACTAGGATTGACTGGCCCGGGTCACACTGGTCACGACCGCTTCCGGCCCTTGGCGTCGAACCTCAATCCTCATCTTGGCGTCAGCTCTTTGGCGTAGACCGGCCCTGGTCATGGTCCCGGCTGATCGACGAGAATGCCCCCGAACAGACATTGCATGCGTGCGCCCATTTGATCGAACGCGGAGAAGTGCGGCTAGTCTCGGGGACTGCAATCGACGGGCGCCCATGACGTGATCGATCGATACGCAGCAAAATCATCTCGACTTGTCGCTCATCGAGATCCAAACCGCTGTTTGGCAGCGTCGGTAACGGGAGTATACAAGCTGACCAGCGTGCCCTCGGGGTCGCGGAATTGAACTGCGCGATTGCCCCACGGCAAATTCTTCGGTTCGTGAACGACTTCGACTTGGCCCTTCAACCGCGCAAACTCGGCATCAACGTTCGTCACTTGAAATTCGATGATTGCCGTACGGTTGGCGGCGGGTTCGGCGCTTCCTTCCTTGAAGAGAGCGACAGTCTCCGCGCTTCCGACGGCGACTGCGGCTGTTGGCGTCACGATCTCAGCGAAGACCGGCGCGAGCCAATCGGCCCTCTTGCCTGTTACCTCTTCGTAGAAGCCCACCACGGCTTTGATGTCGCGGGCGATCAGACGTATTGAGGCGAATCTCATAAACCCAGTTCCTTCTGAATGTTTCAGCGCTTCCGTCGAGCAGTATCGCCCCACTGCTGACAGCATGCTGTCAGCAGCCTCCTGCTTCACGGCGTTGACGTTTTTGCCCCCCGCCTTCGGAGGAGCCTTTCGTCCGGCAGCGGTCGCTGTGCCTTTGCCATTGGTTGCGCCTGCGGCTTCGAGACCTACTTCTTTGCGAGAATGCGTAGCTTCGCAGTGGCGTCGGCGACCGTCACCCCGGCTGCATCGACGAGGTCGGCCTGCACGACCATGTCGCGATCCGTCCGTTCGACGACGTGTGCGCGCGCCGTGATCGGCCCGACACCGGCTGGTTTGAGGAAGCGTGTATCGAGGCTCTTGGTCACCGCGGTCTGATCGGGCGGGAGCGCCGCGAGCGCGCAAATCCCGGTGGCGGAGTCCAGCATTGCCGCAAGGAATCCGCCCTGGATCGTGCCATGCCTGTTGGTGAACGCGGGCTGGGCCTGGAAGCGGATCAGCGCATGACCGCTCTCGTCAAAGCCAAGCCATTCGCGCCCCAACAGTTGGGCGCCAGGTGGAAGATTTTCCGCCGCATCTGTCACGTCGGTCACCGCGCTTGATGTGTCGGCGACGAGCCTGTCAGCCGGTCCATGTCGTGCAAGCGAGACGGCGCGCCAAAGGCAAGGTCACAGACCGCTCACCGTCTTCGTGACGCGCTCAATTGCCTTTTGGCCATCCGGATCGGACGGGGCCAATTCGGAGAACCGTTTGAGATCTGCCAACGCGCGTTGCGGATCGTTCTTCCGTTCCCATGATATGCCGCGGTTATAGAATGCGATCGCGTAGTTTGGATTGAGCCGGATCGCCTGGTTCAAATCCTCGATGGCGCGATCGTATTCGCCTTTGGCGTTATGGGCGCCGCCGCGGTTGTTGAATGCATCGAAGTGGCCCGGATCAAGTCGGATCGCCTGGTTGAAATCTTCAATGGCGCGGTCGAATTCGCATTTGGCGTTATAGGTGTTGCCGCGGTTGTTGAACGCGCTTGCGTAGTTCGGATTGAGGCGGATCGCCTGGCTGTAATCCTCGATGGCGTGGTCGTATAGGCCTTTCTGCTTGTAGGCGATGCCGCGGTTGTAGAACATATCCGCGCGGTTCGGGTTGAGCCGGATTGCCTGGTTGAAGTCCTCGATAGCGCGGTCGTGTTCGCCTTCGGCGTCATAGACGGTGCCGCGGTTGTAGAACGCGTCTGCCTGTTTCGGATTGAGCCGGATCGCCTGGCTGTAGTCCTCGATGGCGTGATCCCGTTGGCCTTTGTTGCTATAGGTATTGCCGCGGTTGTTGAACGCGTGTGCGTAGTTCGGATTGAGCCGGATCGATTGGTCATAGTCCTCGATGGCGCGGTCGTACTGGCCCTTATTGAAATAGGCGTTGCCGTGGTTGAAGAACGCCAATGCGTAGTTCGGATCGAGCCCGATCGCTTGGTTGCAATCCGCAATGGCTTTGTCGCTTTCGTGCTTTCCGTTCCACTCGGAGCAACGATTGTTGAGGAGGGCGGCAAGCTGATGACCGCCATATTGACCGGAATCGATCGCCCGTGTGCACGCGGCGATGGCCTCGTCGCCAGATGCCTTTCCACATGTATGAACATCGTCGGCCGCGGCTGGCGTCGCCGCCAACCAGAAGGCTAGAGCCGCCAGCGCGGACAAGGCGACAGCCAGAGCCAGCAGCAACAGCCTCAACGTCGACATCGGAAACCCCGGGACAATTCGCCCTATTTGTCGTCATTCCCAAGCATGAGGTTCAGGGCCCGCTGACGAACCCCCGCTCCCCCTTCGGTCCGCACAACGACGTCGTAGGTTGATTGATCCGACCCGATCGCCCCATGATGACATCATAGCCCTGTTTTGCCCGACGGATCAACTTTGATTCGAAAAATACGAAGTCGTGCCCGAGGCCTGGCTACTGTGCATGGGGTTGTTTTCGATGTTTTTTGTCGGGGAGCTCCAGCCCATCCCCGCAAGCAGATCTCGCAGTGGGGCCGCGCTCAGCTCTTCGGCCCGCGCAATTGCGCCGTCAGCTTCTCCATCGCCTCGGCCACCTCGCGCCACTGCGACAGCCAGCTGCGCGGAAAGCGGAAGGTGAGGTCGGCGCCGCCGACGCGGCGCTCGGAGAGGCACATGCCGGGGGTTGCCGCATCGCGCGTGCATCGCGCAGTCAGCGCGGGGCTTGCGGCGGAGTAGAGATCCTCGCTGCCGTAAGGCGTGTCGGACCGGAACATCCGCATCGTCAGTCCGTCCTCGGGCTGGATCGCGGCCTGGTCGAGATAGCGCGGATAGATCGTGGCGGTTCGCTGCTCGGGCGAGAGCGCATCGTGATGGGCTGCGATCGACAGGAAGATGCGGTCGATCGATTGCACCGCCGTCTCCACCGTGTCGGCGGTGACGTGCTTGGGCGCGCCGGGCGACTCCAGCGAGGGATAGAGGAAGTCGAGATCGATGCGCTCCTGTGGCCCGGAGTGCCGCTGGATCTTCATCCGGATCGCAGCCACCGGCAGGTTGAACAATGTGCCG
This sequence comes from Bradyrhizobium huanghuaihaiense, assembly GCF_025200885.1. Classification (NCBI taxonomy): domain Bacteria; kingdom Pseudomonadati; phylum Pseudomonadota; class Alphaproteobacteria; order Hyphomicrobiales; family Nitrobacteraceae; genus Bradyrhizobium; species Bradyrhizobium huanghuaihaiense. Next base: position 3,672,594 of record NZ_CP104172.1, read on the forward strand.
CCGACGCTGACCGGCAGCTTGTCCGGGGCGCTGGCGCCGCCGGCCCCCCAGGTCGGCCACAACAAATAGGCGACCAGCGCGACCGCACCAAGCGCGGCAGCGCCGCCGAGCACGATCGGGACGACATGCGCCCAAGTGCGCGTCCTGGAGGACCTGAGGGAAGCTGCCGAAAACACCGTCATGATGCGCGCGCGTAAAGACCCGAAGTCGGCCGATGGCCGACGAATCAGCGGCGAATATGCCATGCGGCGGCGAATTCGCTTAGGCCTTGCCGGCCGCGGGGAAGGGAGGAGGGCCCTGCGCGGATCGACCGGCGCCGTTAACCTTCTCTTAAGGATAATGTAGCGTTAACCAGCACGATTTGTCACAGGAAGGCTTCGGCGTTGCGTAAGTGCGGACAGTTTCCGATGACACCTGAAGCTCTCAATTCCTTCTTCTCGATCTGCATCGGTTTCGCGCTCGCCGGCGCCCTCGTGAACGGGTACCAGGCGGTCGCGCAGCGGCCCGCCGGCTTCGGCCTGTTGCAGGACGGCGTGGCGCCGAAGACCTTCGCGGCGGTGCCGTTCCTGGTGTTCGCCGCCCCCTTCATCATCATGCGCAACACGCTGCGCGGCATGCAGGTGGAAAGCCGCCGCGTCGAGTTCGTGATGATGGCGACCGTCATCGCCGGCTTCTGGAGCATGATGAGCGGCACCTTCTTCCTGATGACGTTGCGCGCCGCCGGCGTCCTGACCTGAGGCCAGGCTCGTAGGCCGCGCGGCCCTTTGCGTCGGGGCCGCCGTTTCGCTATGGCTGGGTCAACCTGACAGGAGACCTTGATGGCGATCTACGAGCTCGATGGGCAGGCGCCCGAACTTCCCGCCGACGGCAATTACTTCATCGCGGAGACCGCGACCGTGATCGGCCGCGTGCGCCTGAAGCCGGGGGCGAGCGTCTGGTTCGGCGCGGTGCTGCGCGGCGACAACGAGTGGATCGAGATCGGCGAGGGCGCCAACGTGCAGGACGGCTCGACCTGCCACACCGATCTCGGCTTTCCGCTGGTCATCGGCAGGAACTGCACCGTCGGCCACAACGTCATCCTGCACGGCTGCACCATCGAGGAGGGCGCGCTGATCGGCATGGGCTCGATCGTGATGAACGGCGCGAAGATCGGCCGCAACAGCATCGTCGGCGCCGGTTCCGTCATCACCGAGGGCAAGGAGTTTGCCGAACGCTCGCTGATCATCGGCTCGCCCGCGCGCGTGATCCGCACGCTCGACGACGCCCAGGTGCAGAGAATGGGAAGCGCGGCGAAGTTCTACGTCGCCAACGGCCCGCGTTTCAAGAAGGGCCTGAAGCGGATCGGCTGAGCTCAGCCTCCCTCGGATTCACGCGCTTCGATCGCGCCTGCAACCTTCTCGTGGCCGGCGGCCCAGAGCGCATGCTCGTCGCTGCCGTCCGTATATGGATTGGCTTCCGCCGGGATATTTTCGCGCGCGGCGCGCTCGCCCTCTGCAAAGGGATCGCGATCGGTCATCGTGATGGGCCTCCTCGCTTTCAAGCCGATGTGACGGCATTGGTTCCGGAACGGGTCCTGGTCGGGACCGTTGACGGATAAAGGAGCACCCCAATGGCCCCACCGCGCGCAAACGCTGCAATGAAGACGTTGGTCTTGATCTTCGCCTTAGCGGCGATGCCGGCCGTATCCTTCGCGCAAGCGACCGGCGGCTCTTCCGGATCGACCGGCACTTCCTCGGGACCGGCCGGAGGTGTTGCCAACGCGCCGGCGCCGCCGCCCGGCACCAACAGCCTGGGGACGGCGCAATCGTCGGGCCCAGGCTCCGGAGTGACCACCGGCTCCGGCACCGGTGGCGCTGCCGACGCCACCGTCAACGCCGAGAACCGGCAGCTCGACAAGAAGATGAAGAGCATCTGTCGCGGCTGCTGATGCTCGCGTGGAAGTGAGACAGTGTGGCTGTCCGGATTGCCCCGACGACGCTAGCTTGATCCCCGCTTGAAGCGTGGAGCGTGTCCACGCGGAGGATCGAGTGATGTTACGGAAGACGATGATGGCGGCGCTGGCCGTCGCGGCGGTCGGACTGTCGATGCCGCAGGAGGCCCAGGCGGGGGGCGGTTTTGGACATGGCGGCGGCTTTCATGGTGGTGGCGGCTGGGGCCATGGCGGTCACGGCCATTGGCACGGTGGCGGCTTCTGGCCCGGTGTGGCGATCGGCGCAGGCCTCGCAGGCGCCGGCTATTACGGCGCCTATTACGGCTATGGCTCCCCCTATTACGGCAATCCCTATTATTACGGTACCGGCTATGACGATGGCGGTTACGGCGGCTGCTACGTCGTACGCAAGCGCGTGATGACGCCTTCGGGGTGGCGATACCGTCGCGTCGACGTCTGCGAATGAGGGTGGAAGATCTGCCGGCCCACTAAAAAACAAGGCCGTTGACGCAGTATACCGTCAACGACCTTGCCAGCCCCGGATATTGAAATCGGCTCACGCCATCCGGTGACGGCCAGCATCGCGCGGAATCATACGGGCGAATGTGATCCAGTTCACAAGTGGAGAAATTAAAGCCGCCGGCGAAAGGGCAATTCAGCCGCGCGAGCGCTTGCGCGCGCTGGCATGACGGTAGCGCGCCGGTTTCCTGCGGGTAACCGAGGGCGTCTCGGCCTCGGTGGCGCGGGCGCTGGCGAAGGACTGGCGCAAGCCGTCGATGGATTCGTTCAGGGTCGTCACCTGCTCCGACAGGCGCTTGGTATCGGCCTGCTGGGCCGCGAGCAGCCGCTTCACGGTCTGGAGCTGGTCCTGCACGACCTGGAGCTGGTCGATCGATTCCTGCTGGGTCGCCTCCAATCCCTTGGTCTTCTCGACCAGCTGCTCGGAGGCCTGGGCGGTGCGGGCCTGCAGCTGCCGCGATGCCACCACCCGGTCGGTCTCCGGCGCTGAGCCGGTATAGGCACGCCAGATCGCGATCGAAGTCACGCCGGCGATCAGCAAGAAAAGGGCGACGGCGGTCAGCGCGATGGGCTGGGCGCCAAGCCGAAGCAGGGGGGTGGACCGTGTGTCCTCCACGAGATCGATCATCGCTGACAAAACCCAAATTGAAACTTGGTGAGTGGCGAAGACCGGTAGCCAGAAAGGGCGACCGGGATGTCCCGAAAGTGTTACTATTCGGCAACAATTGGGACCAAAAAGAGGCTAGGGGCCAAAAAAGGTATGGACAGGGCCCTTGGCGCTTCCCTGTGCGGAACTGTTCGGGGAGGGATGCACTTCCCGGTTCATGTCGATGGACAACAAGCGGCAAGGCCGCACCTTCCTCGATGTCCCCGCAGCCGGACAACAGGCATTGTCCGGCGCCGATATCGTGATCTTCGGCGCAGCCGAGGCGACGCCGCACTTGCCGGGCCAGGCCAGCCATGCTGCCCGAGCTCCTTCTGCCCTTCGCGACAGCGCACGATCGATCGCGTCAGATCCGTTGCGGTGGGATTTCGATCAGGAGGGGCCTCTGCTCTTGCCCGGATTGCGCGCGGTCGATCTTGGCGATCTCGCGACCAGCCCGGCAACCCCGTCGGAGAACCGTGCATTGATCACCGCCACAACGGCCTCGATCGTAAAGGCGTACGCCGTGCCTGTGCTGCTGGGCGGTGACGATTCCGTCCCGATTCCCTTCTTCGCCGCTTTCGAGCCCTGCGGTCCCGTCACCATCCTGCAGATCGACGCACATCTCGACTGGCGTGACGAGCGTGGTGGTCTCAAGCACACGTTCTCGAGCACGATGCGCCGCGCCAGCGAAATGCCGTGGGTGGAGCGGATCATCCAGGTCGGGCAACGCGGCGTGGGCGGCTCGCACGCCGGTGATCTTGCTGACGCGCGCGCATGGGGTGTGCACTTGTTCGACGCCGCATCGGTGCGGCGGCATGGCGTGCAGCCGATCGTCGAGCAGATCGTGCCGGGCAGCCGCTGTATCGTCACGCTCGACTGCGATGGCCTCGATCCCGGCGTGATCCCCGCGGTGCTCGTTCCTCAGCCCGGCGGCCTCGGCTATCTCGACATCGTCGAGCTGCTGCATGGCGTGGCCGGGCGCGCGCGGATCGTGGGCTTTGACCTCGTGGAACTGGTGCCCGATGCTGATGTGAGGGGCCTTGGCGTCCTCGCGGCATCCCGTATCCTCTGCGTCGCCCTGGGATGCATCGGACGTCAGCAGTTGGCGTCAAGGGAACGCCGCCCGGCAGCGAGGTGACTAGGCTTCGGGCTGGAACGGTGAGAACGGCCCGGAATAGGTCTTCGGACGCGGCGGTGCGTAGGGCCCTAGCCGCGACGTTGTCAGCCCCAGCCGCACCAGCGACTCCGCCAGCGTCACCGCGGCGGCGACGCCGTCGACCACGGGCAGGCCGTGGGTTGCGGCAAGTTCAGTGGCGAGATCGGCCATGCCGGCGCAGCCGAGCACGATGGCCTCGGCACGATCGTCACGGATGGCGGCGGCGATCTCCGCCGAGATCTTGCCGAGCGCGTCGGTGTTGCGCTCCTCGAGCGCCAGCACCGGGACCTCGGCGGCACGGACGCGGGCGCAGCGCTCGGCGAGGCCGTACTTCTTCAGATTATGCTCGATCGGCACGATGGAGACGCCGAGCGTCGTCACCACGGCGAAGCGCGCGGCGATCAGGCTCGCCATGTGGAAGCCGGCCTCACCGATGCCGATCACCGGCGCTTTCGCGGCGGCGCGCGCGGCATCGAGGCCGGTGTCGTCGAAGCAGGCGATGATGTGGGCATCGGCACCGTCGCGATCAGCTTCCCGGACGCAGCCGAGCATGCCGGGGACCGCAAAAGCCTCGTCGTAAAAGCCCTCGATCGAGACCGGGCCCATCGCGGGCTGGCGCGCATCGATGACCGTGCCGGGCAGGGCGACGCTGCGCGCCGCGGCGGCGATCTTCGCCGTCATCGACGCCGTTGTGTTGGGATTGACGACGTGAAGCCGCATCGGATCAGACGAGCCCTTTGCCGGCGTCCGAGCCCTTGGCCGCCTGCCGCTTGTTGAGCACGTGGATGGTGCCGAGCGCAAGCGTGATCACGGTGAACGAGACCGCCGAGATCACGGTGCCGAGCGCATAGATGTCGGGGTTGGTCACGGTGGTGGTGAGGCCCTGGAGATCGAGCGGCAACGTGTTTACCGCCCCGATCGCCTGGCTGGAGCGCGCCAGTTCGTCCCAGGACAGCGTGAAGCCGAACAGGCCGATACCGATCACCGAGGGCAGGATGATCGGCAGCACGACATGGCGGAAGGTCTGCCACGGCGTCGCCCCGAGATCGCGCGCGGCTTCTTCCAGGCGCGGGTCGAAGCGGTTGAAGATCGCGAACATGATCAAGAGCCCGAACGGCAGCGTCCAGGTCAGGTGCGCGCCGAGCCCTGATGTGAGCAGGCCCATCGAGGTCTCGAAATTCTCGTTCCAATGCGCCTTGATCAGATCGTCGATGATGCGGAATTCCAGGGAGATGCCGAGCGAGGTGATGATCGAGGGCACGATCAAGCTCGCGATCGCCGAATAGAACAGGATGCTCTGCGCCTTGAATTTTCTGCGGAAGGCCATGCCGGCGGCGACCGACAGCACGACGGTGACGATCATCACGATGACGCCGAGCAGCAGCGAGCGGCGGAAGGCCGCGCCGAGATCGACGATGCCGGTGCCCTGGAACAGTTTTGCGATCCAGAAGGTCGATACGCCGTTCATCGGGAAGGTGAGGCCGCCCTGCGGCCCCTGGAACGACAGCACGTAGATCGCGATCATCGGCCCGTAGAGAAACAGCACATAGGCCGCGAAGAAGACCGCGAGCACGTAGAAAGAGCGCGGACGTCCTTCCTTCATGCTCAGAGCTCCTTCTTGATGTCGACGATGCGCGACATCATGGTGATGATCAGGAAGGTGATCGCGAGCAGGATCACGGCGTTGGCCGCGGCGGCGGGGAACTGCAGCGCGTTGACCCGCGTCTCGATGATCTTGCCGGCAGCCGCAATCTGCTGGCCGCCCATCACGCCGATGGTGATGAAGTCGCCCATCACGATGGTGATGACGAAAATCGAGCCGATCACGATGCCGGGCTTGGCGAGCGGAATGACGACGTTGACGAGGGTCTGGAAGCCCGTGGCGCCGGCGTCATAGGCGGCCTCGATCAGCGACTTGTCGATGCGCACCATCGAGTTGAAGATCGGCACCACCATGAAGAAAGTGAAGAGGTGCACCAGCGCCAGCACCACGGAGAATTCCGAGAACAACAGCCATTCCAGCGGATGGTTGATCAAGCCTGTCTTGACCAGGCCGGAATTGACGAGGCCGTTGCGGCCGAGCAGCGGGATCCAGGCGATCATGCGGATGACGTTGGAGGTCCAGAACGGGATCGTGCAGAGCAGCGACAATCCCATCTGCCATGTCTTCGACTTGACGTGGAAGGCGAGGAAATAGGCGACCCAGAAGCCGATGAAGAGGGTGATGGCCCAGACCATGAAGCAGAGCTTCAACGTCATCAGATAGGTCTTGCCGATCGTGCAGAGCTCGGGAAGCTGCGCGATGCAGCCTTCGAACGTGTCGGTGTAGCCGCGGCCCGAGAAGGCCGGCAGCAACTGGTATTCGTTGTAGTCCCAGAAGGACACGATGACGACGAACACCAGCGGGATCAGGAAGAAGGCGAGGAACACCAGCATCATCGGCCCGGCCTGGAGCCAGGAGATGAAGGACGGCGACAGGCGCGCCGCTTTCGCGGCGCGCTTCGTCTCCGATCCCCGGACGAGGTCCGGGGGGGCCTGATGCAGGATGTCCTCTGACGTGTCCATCAATTTAGGCCGCGATGAACTCGTTCCACTTGCGGACCATGTAGTCGTTCTCGTCCATCACGGCGTTCCAGCAGGCGACGCCGCCCATGCGGTCCTCGTAGGAGCCGCCGTCACGCACCGCGCCTGCCTTCTCCAGCAGCGAGCCGTCGGGCGCCTTGATGTCCTTTTCGGCCGGCTTGCCTTCCATCCAGTACGCCCACTCGTAGGGCTCCATGTGCGCCTTCGCGGTGGAGAGCACGGCGGAGTAGTAGCCCTGGCGGTTGAGATAGGCGCCGGCATAGCCGGACAGGAACCAGTTCACGAACTCATAAGCCCATTCGAGCTTGGCACCCGACACGCCCTTGGAGACGCAGAAGCCCGACGCCCAGGAGCGATAGCCTTCCTTGAGCGGCTGGAAGGTGCAGGGGATGCCCATCGAGCGCACCTTCGTGACCGCCGGCGACCACATCGACTGGATCACCGTCTCGCCTGATGCCATCAGGTTGACGCTCTCGTTAAAATCCTTCCAGAAGGCGCGGAACTGGCCGGCCTTCTTTGCCTCGGTCATCACCTTCATGGTGAGATCGATCTCTTCCTTGGTCATGTTGCCCTTGTCGGCATATTTGTATTTGCCGGTCGCTTCCACGACCATCGCGGCATCCATGATGCCGATCGAGGGGATGTTGAGGATCGAGGCCTTGCCCTTGAACTCGGGGTTGAGCAGCTCGGCCCAAGTGCTGATCGGCCGCTTGATCAGGTCGGGGCGGATGCCGAGCGTGTCGGCGTTGTAGACGGTCGGGATCAGCGTGACGAATTCGGTCGCCGACGTCGCGAACTTCTTGGAGTCCTTGCCTTCGAGATAGAGCACCTTCCAGGGTGCAGTGCCCTGGCCGCCGATCTTCTTGCCGCCGGGCGTCTCGCCCTTGGTGAAGACCGGCGTGATGTTGTCGAATTCCTTGATCTTCTTGGCGTCGAGGGCAAGGATGTTGCCCGACGGCACCAGCTTCTTCAGCGAGAAATATTCGGTGTCCAGCACGTCGAAGGAGTTCGGCTGGGTCATCACGCGCTTGGTGACGTCGTCGGTGGTGGCGGTGATGTATTCGATCTTGATGCCGGTATCCTTCAGGCACTGCTTGGAGATGTCGTCGCCCTCGTTCACGGCGGTGCCGAGATAGCGCAGCACCTTCGCGTCGGCCGACTTCACATAGGGAAAACCGGTGATGGCGCCGGAGCCGGCGGCAAGGCCGGCGAGACCCGCGGTGCCCTTGAGCAGCGTGCGGCGGCTGACGCCCTTTGTCCTGGTGGTCTCGGTCATATCAGTCACTCCTCTGTTGCGCATTCCAGTGATCGATCGGCGCTATTGCAGGCGCTGCGCCTTGGCGGGATCCCAGGTTGCCAGCACCCGATCGCCCGGACGGAACGGGTGAACGTCGAAGGTGGCTTCCGGAACGTGGGAGAACAGGGCGGTGCCGTCGTCGAGCGTGAGCGAGACGGCGATGTAGGAGCCCTGGTACTCGGTCTGGGTCAGCAGCGCCGGCGCGCCGAATGCGCCGTCGGCGAACGGCACGATGCCGAGCTGATCGGCGCGCACGGCGATGAGGTTACCGGCGTCGCTGAGGACGTTATGGCCGCCGATGAAGCGCGCCACGAATTCGGTGCGGGGATGATGGAAGATGTCGCGGGCGGCGCCCTGCTGCTCGATCTTGCCGTGGTTCATCACCACGATGTGGTCGGCGAGCGCCATCGCCTCTTCCTGGCCGTGGGTGACCTGGATGAAGCTGATGCCGAGCTCGCGCTGCAGCCGCTTCAATTCGCCGCGCATCTTCACCCGCAGGAACGGATCGAGCGCGGACAGCGGCTCGTCGAGCAGCAGGATCTGCGGCTCGGTGATCAGCGCGCGGGCGAGCGCCACCCGCTGCTGCTGGCCGCCGGAGAGCTGCGCCGGGAGCCGGCCCGCATAGGGGCTCATGGCGACGAGCTCCAGGAGGTCGCCGGCGCGCTTGTGGCGGGTCGGCTTGTCGATACCGCGCATTTTCAGGGCGAAGGCGACATTGTCGAGCACGGAGAGATGCGGAAACAGCGCGTAGGACTGGAACATCATCGCCGTGCCGCGCTTGGCGGGCTCGAGGTCGGTGACGTTCTGCGCGCCCAGGATGATGTCGCCCGCGCTGACCGCCTCGTGCCCGGCGATCATGCGCAGGGTCGACGTCTTGCCGCAGCCGGAGGGGCCGAGCAGGCAGCAATAGGTCCCGGCCGGGATCTTCAGGTTGACGGTATCGACCGCCAGCGTCGTGTCGTAGCGCTTGGTGACGGCGACCAGTTCGAGAGCGGCGGGAGTGGCCATGGCGTGTCCAAGAGGAGGGCGGTGCTTCCCGCCTCTCTCCGCAAGGTCCGTGCCAACAGGCCTCAGTCGGCAAAATCCCCAAACTGTGCAGCGGAGTCAGATCGTTAGATCGAATCCGGCGTATCCGGGCTGCCCGCCGCCTGCGCAGTCATCTGCACACAAAACGGGCGAAGATTGTATAAAGTTTCGCCTGTGATTGGATACAGGTCGTCGACTAACATTCGAGGCCGAACGTTCGCCGATCGAGCCTCACACCCATGGCCGCCAAGACCCGCCAAAAACCCGACGCGCCAGACGCGAGCGATCGCGTCAGCCGTATCAGGGAGGGTGTGACCGCGGCGATCCTCGAGCACCGTCTGCTGCCGGGCACCAAGCTCGGCGAGGACGAGATCGGTGAGATCTATGGTGCGAGCCGTACGCTGGTGCGTACCGCGCTGCAGCAGCTCGCGCATGAGGGCATCGTCAATATCGAGAAGAATCGCGGCGCCTTCGTCGCGCGCCCGACGCCAGCCGATGCCCGCGAAGTGTTCGAGGCGCGCCGCCTGATCGAGCCCACTATCGTCGACCACGCGATCGACGCGGTCTCACCGGCCTGGCTCGATCGGCTCGGCCAGCATCTTGCCGAGGAGCGCGAAGCGGAATTGCGCGGCGACGCGCGCGCCTCGGTCCGCCTCTCCGGCGAGTTTCATCGGCTCGTCGCCGAGATGAGCGGCCACAGCATCTATCTCGGTTTCCTCAAGGAGCTGATCGCGCGCTCCTCGCTCATCATCCTGCTCTACCGCCGCCACGACACGCCGGCCTGCGGCACCGACCACCACGCCGGCATCGTCAGCGCGATCCGCAAGCGCGACAAGCAGGCTGCCCGCGCGCAGATGCTGTCGCATCTGAACGAGATTGAAGCCGAGCTGTTCCTGAAGGATCCCGCCGCCGACGAGCTGCGGCTCGCCGACGTGCTGGGCGCGTAAGCGCAACGAGGCGTCCGGCACGCGGGAGCTGGGCCCGAATCCTATTGCGGCTCCAATCCGAGATTCTTGATCGACTCGAGCCAGACCGGCCCTTCCTTTTCGTACAGCGCAATCGAGGATGGGCGGTCCATCGCCGGTGAGTCGACCCCGAAGGCGTCGAGCAGCTTCTGCACACGCTCCGTCTTGCCGCCTTCGACCATCAGCCTGGCCAGCAGTTCGATCCGGTCTGTTGGCGTGGCAGCGGGCGCCACCAAGGTCGTAAAGCTGGTGAGCTGAAAGACATTCCCGTTGACCCCTTGCTCGATGAACGTCCTGGTCTCGGGCAGCTTCTTCATGCGCACCGGTGTCGGCACCGCAATTGCGCGGCCGACGCCGGTATCGAGGACCGGAAGCGCGGCCTGATAGCTGCCGACCGCCACCTGGATGACCCCGGCTGCAAAATCCTGCCACATCGGCGCCTCGCCGCGGTAATGCACGATGGAAATGTCGAGGCCGTATTGCCGGTTGAGCTCGGCAACCGCAATGTGCGCGAACGAGCCGATGCCATACGTCCCGGCCGTGACCTTGTTGCGACGCGCATACGTCACGAGCTCTTCCAGCGTCTTTGCACCGGTCGCCGTATGGGCCACCAGCGGCAGGTGTCCGGAAGGCGTCACCGCGACGATCGCGAAATCCTTGTCCGGATCATAGGCCAGCGATTTCAGCAGCAGCCTGTTGCCGAGCAGGGTGGACGAGATCGTGTACATCAGCGTGTAGCCGTCCGCCGGGGAATCCTTCACTGATTGCGCCGCCAGCGCACCGCTGGCCCCGGTTTTGTTTTCGACGATGACCGGCTGGCCGAGTTTCTGCGAAATGTGCTCCCCATAGGCGCGGGCGAACGCATCGGTGATACCGCCTGCCGGCGTGGAGACGACGATCTTGATTGCACGGGTCGGCCAGGCGTCGGCCCAAGCCGTTTCTGCCGCGGCCAGCGTCAGGCACGCAATTGCAGCAGCCACGGCGCCGCCAATTCTGGCAGATATCAACACATCGTCCTCCCTTTTTTGCTCTACGTCGTTGGGCGGCGATCAGCCGCCGCAACGAGGTGTCACACGAGCAAATGAGGAGGTCAACAAACGGAAATATCGTTTCATCTCGCGGAATAATTGTCCCGCCGGATCATGCCCGGACGTGCAGGGAGCGTAGTTGCATCGCGCCGCCGGCTACGAAGGTCGTTCGTTTCGCCTGACGATCTTCAGCACGAGCAGGCCGGCTCCAACGATCAGCAACAACACGCCGACCAAAGTCGTGCCGCCGGATTCGAACGTCACGCCGACGGCCGTCAGCAGGCATCCCAGTATGATCGCGACGAGTCCGCCGAGCTTCTTGGCCAGCAGAACGTGGCCATCACTTGTTTGCGCCACCATGTTACGCCTCTTCTTTTTTCCGATGCTACAGACCTTCGCGAGCCCCCTCCTGCCCGGTGTCTCAAGTCGCGTAGACCGCGCGGGATCGTACTCCTGATCGAGGCAGTGGCAATCTATCGTTGCGGGCACGCCCGAGGCGGTTTCTCCACTTTGATTTGAGTTCGACGCGAGTGCGGCAGTCACACTTACCATTCGTCCATGGAACTCGATGCCGACGCCTCACGCGTCGTGTCGTATGGCTGATTTGCAAAATCTCCCCGTGGTTGCAAATTGACTTGATGCGGTTTGCAGGCATCAATCCGCAGGCGCGTCGCACGCCAGCGCGGCTGGTGTCCGGCAACTTGCGTGGAGGTTGGACATGTGGGGTTTGACCACGCCGGCCGGGCTCTTCAGAGCCGCCGCACTGCTCATGTCGGTTGGAACGAGCATCTGTCTTCCGTCGCAAGCACGGGCCCAGCAGGACTCCGCCGTTCTGTTCCGCAACGTCCGGATCTTCGACGGAAAGAACGGTGTGCTCTCGGCCTCCTCCAATGTCCTCGTCAGGGACAGGAAGATCGAGAAGATTTCGACCGCGAACATCACGGCTGATGCTCAGGTCATCGACGGCGGCGGACGCGTGCTGATGCCGGGGCTGATTGATGCGCATTGGCACGCGATGCTGGTGCGTCCGACGCCGGCCGCGGCTCTCGGCGACGTCGGCTACAACAATCTGCTCGCCGGCAGTGAGGCGACGGCGACGCTTATGCGCGGCTTCACCACGGTGCGTGACATGGGCGGGCCCACTTTCGGCCTCAAGCGGGCGATTGACGAGGACCTCGTCGCCGGTCCGCGCATCTATCCCTCCGGTGCCATCATCACCGTCACCAGCGGCCATGGCGACTTCCGGCAGCTCACCGATCTGCCGCGAACGCTCGGCGGCATGCTCAGCCGCATGGAACTGGTCGGAGGCAGCATGGTCGCCGACAGTCCCGACGAGGTGCGCGTTCGCGCGCGCGAGCAGCTGATGCAGGGCGCTGCGCAGGTCAAGCTCACGGCCGGCGGCGGCGTCGCCTCGCCCTTCAGCCCGCTCGATGTCTCCACCTTCACCGAGCCCGAGCTGCGCGCGGCCGTCGAAGCCGCCGACAATTGGGGAACTTACGTTGCCACGCACGCCTATACGCCGGTGGCGATCCAGCGCTCGGTCGCGGCCGGCGTCAGGTGCATCGAGCATGGTCACCTCATGGACGAGGCGAGCGCGAAGCTGATTGCGGAGAAGGGCGTCTGGCTCAGCACACAGCCATTCCTTGATCTCTCCGGTGCCGCGGCGCTCGGACCATCGGAGCAGGACAAGATGCGACAGGTGGTTGCCGGCACGGACCGCGTCTACGCGCTGGCGAAGAAGTACAAGATCAAGACCGCGTTCGGCACCGACGTGCTGTTCTCGAAGGCGCTGGCCGACAAGCAGGGCTCGATGCTGGCCGCGCTGACGCGCTGGTACACGCCGGCCGAGGCGCTGGCGATGGCAACGTCGGCGAACGCGGAGTTGCTGAGCCTGTCGGGCCTGCGCAATCCCTATCCCGGCAAGCTCGGCGTGGTAGAGGAGGGCGCGCTGGCCGATCTCCTGCTCGTCGACGGCAATCCGCTCGACAACATCGCCCTCGTCGAAGATCCCGCGAAGAATTTCGTCGTGATCATGAAGGGCGGCAAGATCTACAGGAACATCGTGCCGCGCTGACGCGCATCGCGTGGTGCGATCTGGCGAATTGAAACGCTTCTAGCCCCGATCGTCGGGAACCGGCCTTTCGCGCAGCGAACCCTTTGCGACGTCCGGGACCGCGGCAGGCCGCGCGGGGCTCGTCGCAACAGGGCTTGTCACAATTCCGGGGCCGTCATCGGCGGCGTGACTTCTAAGCGTCTCCAGAACCAGAAAGAATTTCTCGGCAAGCATGAGTCAATCTCGCTGACGCGTTCATCTCGCTTTCGAGAACGGCGAGATTCGCTATCGAATTCGATCACTTACTACGCGTCGCGGCAATTTAATTCGTCGCGCTCAGCGAATTATGACAATCCTCGTCGATAACTGCCGTGCGGCACGTGCATGTGGACCATGACACGCCGCGACGTAACGTGACTATTCCTCGCGAGCCGCACCGGTTATATGCTGGCGCTCTGTCATAGAACTGTCATGTCACCGGAAATGTTAAAATCAGACGCGACGTCGGCTCGCAAAACCATGAGCGTGCCGGACGGGAATCCTGTCCCGAAGGATGGTAAGCGAACGCAAGTCATTGCCGGCTTCCTCAGGCAGCGTGACGCAGCCGAGTCTGGCGCGGAACCTGCGATTGTCGAGGGCGCTGTGATTGATCAGACGCCGTCGCAAGACGCAACGCCTGCACCGGGGCCGACCCCGTCGAACGCTGCGGCGCGTCCGGCCGGCGAAATCGAGCTCAAGCTTCTCATCGATGCAGATCGTATGGCCCATTTCAGCGCTGCGCCGGTCATCGCGGCGAACGCACGCAACAAGGGCACGAAAAAACGTCTCAAGTCCGTCTATTACGACACGCCCGAGCGGACACTTCGTCGCGCCGGGCTGAGCTTGCGCGTTCGCCAGAGCGGCACGCGCTTCGTCCAGACCGTGAAGACCGACGCCGCCGACGATCCGCTGCGCCGCGGCGAGTGGGAGGCGAGCGTGCCATCGCTGGCGCCCGATCTCGCTTTGGCATTGCCATTCATCCCGGAGAAGCTGCGCAGCCATCTCGGCGCGCAGCCGCTGGAAGCGATCTTCACGGCCGACATTCATCGGCGCACGCGCATTGTCGACCTGCCGTCCGGCACGGTCGAGATCGCCTTCGACCAGGGCGAGCTGACGGCCGGCGACCGGTCGCAGCCGGTGAGCGAGATCGAGCTGGAGCTCAAGAGCGGCAGCGCGAGCACGATCTACGAGATCGCGCTGCGGCTTGCGGAGCATGGCGCGGTGAAGCCGTCGATCCGCAGCAAGTCCGCGCGTGGCTTCGAGTTGACTGCGGACAAGGCGCCGTCGGCGCGCCGGCCGGGCAAGGTTCGCCTCGATCCGTCCGTCACGCTCGACGAGGCCTTCGCGACGATCCTGCGCTCGTGCTTCCTCCATCTGCTGCAATCGCTGCCGGCGGCCGAGGACGGCCGCAATCCGGAAGGCGTGCATCAGCTGCGTGTCTCGCTGCGCCGGCTACGCTCGGCGCTCGACCTGATGCGATCGGCCGGCGCGCTCTCTAATCTCGATTCGCTGCGGTCGGAAGCCAGATGGCTGGCGCAAGACCTGTCCGCTGCGCGCGACTGGGACGTGTTCCAGCTCGACACCTTGCCGACGATTGCAAGAGCCTGTCCTTCGGTCGCCGGCTTCGATGCGCTGGAGCGGGTCGCAGCGCAGCGTCAGTCGGAGGCCTATCGCAAGGCGCACCTTGCGCTCGATGATCGCCGCTGCGCCGTCTTCCTGATCAGCCTCGGCGGCTGGATCGAGACGCGCGGCTGGCGCAACGACGTCGCGCCCGAAGATCTCGGCCGGCTTGCCGAGCCCGCCGTCAATTTCGCCCGGCGTGTCTTGTCGGAGCAGCACGCCAAGGTGCTCAAGCGCGGCCGCCGCTTCCGATCGCTCACAGTCGACGAGGTGCACCGGGTGCGGCTCGCGGCCAAACGCCTGCGCTATCTCAGCGAGTTCCTGCTGCCGCTGTTTGCCGATCGCAAGTCCGCGCGAAAATTCGCCCGCAGGCTCGCCGGCCTGCAGGAGGAGCTCGGCGCGTTCAACGACATGGCGGTGACGGCCTCATTGCTCGACGGGCTCGGTTCTGAAGATCGCGACAGCGCCGTTGCAGCGGCCGCGATCACCGGCTGGCAGGCGCGTGCATCGATCGGCGCGCACCGGTCCTTGCAGGACAGCTGGCGGGACTTCACTGCCGCGCGCGTGCCCTGGTCGTCGCAGGGCTGATCGCGTGTTCCCAAAAAAGTTGCGGCCAGCCATTGGGGGATGGCTGGCCGCGCGCGAACCGGTCTGGGACGGGGAGGGGTGGGGATGTGACCGGGTCGCGTAACCTGTTGTCTCGTTCCTACTGATCCTTTGCGCTGGCGGTGGAGACCGCCGGCCTGGTATCGCCCAGCGAGACCCAGACGTTGGGATCGCTCTGCGACTGGCGCTTGACGAAGCGGTAGCCGGTCTCCGTCCAGGCCACGACGTTCTCGTTCTGATTGTCGAGAACGAACTCGCCCTTGTCGGTCTTCACCGTCAGCACCGCGTGGCCTTCGCCCTTCTTGTCACGCACGACGGTGATGAGCAGGGCCTCGCGCGGCCAGCCGGCATCCATCAGCATCTTGCGCTTCAACAGCACGTAGTCTTCACAGTCGCCGTAGCCGTCCGAAGGCAGCGACCACCTCTCGATCACGCCCCAGTGCTCCTGGTCGGTCAAAGGCTTGACGGTCTCGTTGACCCAGCGATTGACCTTGACGAGGTCGCGCCATGCCGTCTGCGACATCACGATGTCGCGCGGCTGCGTCGGCCCGCCCTGGCACTGCGCGGCATTGTCCGCACAGAACTCGACCCAGCCGATCGGCGCACGCGTGGTGTCGCCGAGGCTCGCGTAGAGCAGACGGCCTTCGCCGGCCTGCACCGTCGCGCTGATCCCGAAGAGCATGGCGGCGATCGCCAGTCCCTTCCCCTGTCCCCTGAAATCAAACATTGCGGCCCCCGTTTCTTGTTGGGACCACATTTCGCACGGAGCTTTTGAGTTGCCGCTAAGTCGACCAAGTCAAGTCGAGACGAATACAAGTAAAACGCGCGGCGAATTCGATCTATACTTGAATAGAATTCGCGTAAAATTGGAGATTACTGCAATTGATTCAAACTTTATCGATTAACGCGGAAACGCTGGCGGAACCGCCGTTTCGGCGCGCAACCGGCCCGGTGTTAACCCGCGCTAGGCCCGTCACAACGCATGAAAAAGGCGGCGTCCGTGTCAGGGAGGCCGCCTTCAGGGCTGGAAAATCAGTGGTTTTGCCGCGATTGCGCTTTACCGCGCGGTAACGCTCTCTTCGAGTGTCTCCGCCGGCTGCTCGTGCATGAACTCGAGCGCGAAGCCGTCTTCGAGGTTTCGGACCACGCGGCCCTGGACCCGGCCGAGCAAAACCGTCGATTTCAGCGGCGGGCGGTTCTCCGCGGCAATGGCCGCGCCCGACAGCGAGAGGTCGATGATGCGGCAGGTCATCTTGGTGCCGTCCTCGAGCGTCAACACCGCGATCGGGTTGCGCGGCACGATACGGTCATGGCGGCGGTCCTCCGGCAGGTTGAGGATGTCGCGGTTGGCGAGCCAAGTGAGCTGTGCGGCGAGCTTGTCGCGTTTCCTGGGCGTCGCCCCGATCGTCATGGCAAAGCCATTGTCGATGATACGGGTGATCTTGCCCTCGACGCGGCCGATATGGTCGAGATAGGCGACCACGCGGTCGCCGACATTGCCGATGCCGGGGGCGAGCAAGGCAAGGCCGCCCGGCGACATGTTGATCACCTGGCAGGGGAATTCACGGCGGTCCGGCAGCATATAGCGGCCGAGCAGGTGCACCTTCACCCGCTGGAAACGCCGACGCTCCTCGGCGGCCGGAAGAAATTTTTTGTTCGCCAACGCCATTTTCAACACCCGACCCCCCGCCCGGGCGGAGTCCGGCACGACCCTAAGGTGCATAGGGTTAATGCCGCGTTAGGATCGGGCGCGCCGGTTACGGACAGACACAATCGAAAAGCCACATCCCGAGGGGAACCGGTCAAGCCGTCCGTGCCTCCCGCCGATACAGCAGGAACAGCAGCGTCAGCAGCACGGCGGCCGACAGCCCGAGCGACCAGTGGATGCCGATCGCGGCGCCGAACACACCGACGGTGATGCCGCTGAAGGCCCGCATGCCCAGCCCGGCCATATTATAAAGGCCGACGACGCGGCCGCGGATATCGTGCGGCGCGTTCAGCTGCACCAGCGCTTGCGCCATGGTGTTGAACGACAGCTCGAAGAAGCCGGCGAAGAACAGCAGCACGATCGCGACTGGGTAGATCCGCACCGCGGCGAAGCCGAGCAGCGCCACGCTCCAGAGCATTGCCAGCGTGATCGCGGTGCGCGGCGTGCCCTTGAGGCGTCCCCAGGATTCCAGCGCGATGCCGGCGAGCAGCGCGCCGGCCGCATCCGCCGCGAGCAGCACGCTGTAGGAAACGCCAGGATCGCCATGGCCGAGATCGCCGGCGAAGCCCGGCATCTGGGCGTGATAGGCATTGCCGATCATGAACGAGGTGAGGCCGGCAAGCCACGTCATCGCCGTCAGCACCGGCTGCGTGCCAATGGCGCGGATGGTGAGCACGACGTCGGCAAGGCCGCGCACGGCGAAGCGTCGCGCAGCCAGGCTCTTGTCCCGCACCGGGGCCCAGAACAGCCAGAGCAGCATCGGCAGATAGAACAGCGTGTTGAAGATGATGCCGTGCGAGGGGCCGAGCGTCAGCATGATGATTCCGCCCACCGCAGGCCCGACCAGGATGCCGAGATAGCGCGCCATCGCGTTCAGCCGCACCGCGCTCGGCAAGTCGGCGGGGCCGACGAGGTCGTAGAGCAGCAGCTGGTTCGGCGTCTGCCACAGCACGCCGGCGCAGCCATGGATCACCAGCAGCAGCATCGCGTGCCACATCTGGATCGTGTCGGTCAGGAAGAAGAAGCCCCATCCGGCGGAAGCGACGATGAACAGCAGCATCCCGCACTGGATGATGCGGCGCGGATCGAACCGGTCGGCCAGCCCCCCGACGGCGACCGAGAACAGCAAGAACGGCAGCCAGTGCGACAGCACGGCAAAGCCGCCCAGCGTCGGCGAATGGAATTTCTGGAACACCACCCAATAGCTGATCACATGCTCGATATTGTCGGCCATCATCGCCAGCACATAGGCCGTGAATTGGAGACGATACGGCACCGACCTCATCGCCGCGAACGAGCCGGACGCGACCACGGGATTTTGGGGGAGGGGGTTCAAGCGGGCACCTGGGTGGGACTGTTCGGGCCTTACACGTTCGCCGGCCGGTGCTCAAGACACTTGGGTGTGTGTCCCGTAGCCCGGATGAGCGAAGCGACATCCGGGGCCGCTGTTTCCCGCATGTCGCTTCGCTCATGCGGGCTACGAACCGGTCTTACCCCAGCGACTTCACGTAAACCGCATACGGCACACCCAGAATATCCGGCGCCTCGCCAATCCTCGCAAATCCCATGCGCAGATACATCGGCAGCGCGACCGTCATGATCGGCGTCGTGTGCAGGGCGATCGCCTGCGACTGGTCGCGCTCGGCGCGGCGCAGGCATTCCTCCGTCAATTGCCGGCCGATGCCCTTGCCGCGCGCAGCTGGGTCGACCACCAGCATGCGGATGACGGGCCAGGCCGGATCGAAGAATTCCGGCTTCGGCGCTTGCGCGCCGATATAGGCGACCGCGCCGACGATCCGGCCGCCGTCTTCGGCAACGATGATCTCGCCTGTCTTGGCAAGCAGCGGCATCTTCGCGACGTTGGCCGTGAACAGTGGCCAGTCGGAGAAGTGCGGCTCGAATTCGGCGAATGCGGCCAGCGCGACGCGTGTGATGGCTTCGGCATCCGCCGGCTGATAATCGCGCAGCATTGGCGTTGTCCTTGTAGCCCGGATGAGCGGAGCGATATCCGGGGCCGCTGTTCCCGCATATCGCTACGCTCATGCGGGCTACGCTTGGCACGACCGCGCATCTCACATACGCTTCGTCTCAGCCCGCACCATCAATCATAACAGACGGGCACCGAGGAAACAGCCATGCAACAGATCCGCGTCTGCACCCACGCAGGCCCCGGCAGCGAGCCCGTCATCCGCACCGTGCCGTGGCCGAAGGTCGGCCGCAAGGCCGCGCTGATCAAGGTCGGCGCCTGCGGGGTCTGCGGCACCGACCTGCATATCCTCAAGGGACACTGGCCGAAGCCGCTGCCATGGCCGTTCACGCTCGGCCACGAGCTCGGCGGTGTCATCGTCGAATGCGGCGACGAGTTCACCGAGGACTTCATGAGCAAGCCGCTGACCGTCGGCTCGAAGGTGATGATCCCGCCGCTGATGCCGTGCGGGCGCTGCTACTACTGCATCCATTATCCCCAGACCGCGAACAAATGCCTGACGCCGGTCTATTACGGCCGCTATCTCGGCTTCGACAAGGCGCCGCACATGTGGGGCGGCTGGGCCGAATATGTTTATGTCGATCTCGAGATGCTGCCGGGCACCAAGATCTACAAGCTGCCCGACGACATGTCGCTGCGCCTCGGCGCGCTGTCCGAGCCGCTGACCTCCTGCATCCGGGCCTTCAACCGTGCCACGCGCGCCGGCGGATTCAGCTGGGGTGACACCGTGGTGATCCAGGGCTCGGGCCCGATCGGTATTCTCGCGGTCGCCGCCGCCAAGGAGATGGGGGCAGGGCGCGTGATCTGCGTCGGCGCGCCGGAGGAGCCGCGGCTCAAGCTCGCGCGCGAGTTCGGCGCGGAGGCGACCGTGAACATCGAGGAGCTCAAGTCGCCGCAGGACCGCATCGATCGCGTGCGGAAAATCGTCGGCGGCTTCGGCGCCGATCTCGTGATGGATTGCTCGGGCCATCCCACGGCCGGCCCCGAAGGCATCGAGATGCTGCGCGACGGCGGCACCTATGTCGAGATGGGCCAGTTCACCGACGCCGGCTCGATCGACACCTCATGGCACCGCATCTGCACCAAGGACCTCAACGTGCTGGGATCCTGGGGCTTTACCGGCAACGATCTGCCGCTCGGCGTCGACATGCTCTACCGCACGCGTGACAAATATCCGTGGCTGAAGATGCAGACGATCTACCCGTTCACCGAAGAGGGTGTCGCGCAGGCAGTGAAGGACGCGATGGCGATGAAGACGGTGAAGTCGACCATCGTGCCGTGGCCGGAGCTGGTGGAGTGAGGGCGTGTAGCCCGGATGAGCGAAGCGACATCCGGGACCTTTCAAAGACTTTCCCGCATATCGCTTCGCTCATGCGGGCTACGAGGCGGAGTTCGGAATAAGGCACGAAATGTCAAACGCACAGACTACCGATCCGGCCCGGCACTCACCCTTCAACGCCATCCGTGCGATCGACTACACCGTCATCTTCGTGCGCGACATGGCCGCGATGCGCCGCTTCTACGAAGACATCCTCGCCTTTCCACTCTCGCGCGAGCTCTCGTCGAACTGGATCGAGTACGCCCTGGGCAGAAATACCCTGGCTCTGGCAAAACCGAGCCGGACCGCGTCCGATCCGCCGATCCCGGCAGGGAGCGCCTCGCTGCAACTGGCCTTCAAGGTCTCTGCAGCCGAGGTCGATCAATGCGCCGACGAGCTCGTGCGGCAGGGTGTGGCGCTGCTCTCGCCGCCGACAAACCAGTCCTTCGGACATCGCACGCTGTTCTTTCGCGACCCTGACGGCAATCTTCTGGAGGTCTATGCGGAGATCTGAGCGGGAGCCGACGCCCAAAAAGTTCCATCCGATATCCCCGAACTATTCACGCCGAGGT
Source organism: Bradyrhizobium huanghuaihaiense (assembly GCF_025200885.1). Taxonomy (NCBI): domain Bacteria; kingdom Pseudomonadati; phylum Pseudomonadota; class Alphaproteobacteria; order Hyphomicrobiales; family Nitrobacteraceae; genus Bradyrhizobium; species Bradyrhizobium huanghuaihaiense. The sequence goes on from NZ_CP104172.1 coordinate 3,693,647, forward strand.
GAAACTTAGGCCCAAGTTCCGGCTTTCATTTCGCGGGAGAGGTGCCGTGAAACGAGTCCTGAAACCGGTTACTTACGTCCTGGCTGCGATCTACTTCCTGGTGGATGCGGTCTTCATGGCCGTGGCAAGGCCCATTGCGCGCTGGATCGGGCGGCATTTCGAATTCAGGCGATTGCGCGGCTGGATCAGATCGCTGCCGCCGTATCCCTCGCTCGCCCTGTTTTCCGTACCCGTCATCATTCTGGAGCCGATCAAGCCCTTGGCAGCCTACCTCGCTGCGACCGGTCAGTTCGTGAGCGGTGCGGCGACATTCATCGTCGGCGAATTGCTCAAACTGGTGCTGGTCGAGCGCCTGTTTCATCTCACGCGCGACAAGCTGATGCGAATTCCCGCTTTTGCCTGGGGTTACGGAAAATACGCCGCGGCGAAGGCGTGGCTGCAGGCGACCGAAGCCTGGCGCGCCATCCGGGCCCTGGCCCGCGCGGCCAAGGACACTGTTGTACGCGCAAAAGCCAGGCTGGTCGGCAGCTTCAGCAAGCTGGCCGCCTCCAGGGATTAGGCCGCGCCAGGCCCGTTGCTCGCTATGCGAGCTTGCGCGCTGCCGCGGTCGCCTTGTCGCCGGTGTTCGGTGTGCCGGTCGGCTCAATCAGCATGAGATGAACCTCCTCGCGGGCCACCGGACGATGCTCGACACCCTTGGGCACGACGTAGAGCTCGCCCGGACCGAGCGTCACCGTGCGATCGCGCAGTTCGATGTCGAGACTGCCCTTCAGGACCAGGAAGAAATCGTCGGTGTCATCGTGCTTGTGCCAGGTGAACTCGCCCTTCACCTTCACCACCATCACGTCGCAATCGTTGAAGGTCGTGATCGTGCGCGGCGACCAATAATCCCCAAAGGTCGCGAGCTTGTCGGCAAGCGATATTCCGTCGGCCATGTGTCCTCCAGTTTGTTTTCAGTGAGGCACGATTTGGGATCGAAGATCCGACGCGGCAAGGGCTCGCAGCCGGTCAATCGCGGGCTTGGCTAGCACTTCGATGGCCATCACCTTGCAGCAGAGCGTGCAGTCGCCGCAGGTGCGTTTGATGGAGGACGTCACGCGGTCATTCCCGACAGTGCTTCAACATCGTCATTGCGAGCGCAGCGAAGCAATCCAGAATCTTTCCGCGGTGGCAGTCTGGATTGCTTCGCTGCGCTCGCAATGACGGAGTTTATGGCATCGGAATCCATCTCTCTCGTGTCCCGGGCGCGGCAAGGGGCCAGATGCGGCTGCACCCAAGGTTAATGGAGGTGGCCGCAAAAATCCGCTGCAACCTTCAGGCGCGGCTCTCTCCGGAAAGCCATGCATCAAAGGCATGGTGATTCGGCAGCACTTGGCGTAAAGAGCCCCCAATCAAATCGCCAGCGTGCGGCCAGGCCCATTGCCGCGCACGCCAGCTCAGGACCGCCGGTGTCATCGTTCCGCGCCTGAATTAACCAAGGTTTCCCATCCCGTGTCTCTTCCGGCCCTGACCCCGCCGCTCGCCCACGCTTTGGCCGAGCGGAACTATGATTCACTGACCCCTGTCCAGCTCGCCGTGCTCGCCCACGAAGCCACCAGCCGCGACCTTCTGGTCTCGGCCCAGACCGGCTCCGGCAAGACTGTCGCCTATGGATTGGCGATTGCCAAAAATCTTCTCGATGATGCCGAGCAGTTCGAGCAGGCCGGTGCGCCGCTCGCCCTGATCGTCGCGCCGACCCGCGAGCTCGCCCTTCAGGTTCAGCGCGAGCTGGCCTGGCTGTATGGCCATGCAGGCGGGCGCGTCGTCTCCTGTGTCGGCGGTATGGATCCGCGGCGCGAGCAGCGCGAGCTCGCCGCCGGCGCGCACATCGTGGTCGGCACGCCCGGGCGTCTGTGCGATCATTTGCGGCGCGGCCGGCTCGACATTTCCGAACTCGCCGCCGTCGTGCTCGACGAGGCCGACGAGATGCTCAATCTCGGCTTTCGCGAGGACATGGAGTTCATCCTCGAGACCACGCCGGAGACGCGCCGCACCCTGCTGTTCTCGGCGACATTTCCGCGCGGCATCGTCGCGCTCGCGAAGCAGTATCAGCGCGACGCTTTCCGGATCGAGGTCGCCGGCGACGAAGGCGGTCATGCCGATATCGAGTATCGGGCGATCCGCATCGCGCCCGCCGATGCCGAGCACGCGGTCGTCAACGTGCTGCGCTTCTATGAGGCGCCGAGCGCGCTGGTGTTTTGCAGCACGCGCGATCACGTCAGGCATTTGCAGGCGGCGCTCTTGGAGCGCGGTTTTGCCGTGGTCGCCCTGTCGGGCGAGCTGACGCAGAACGAGCGCACCCTGGCGCTGCAGTCGCTGCGCGACGGTCGCGCCCGCGTCTGTGTCGCGACCGACGTTGCCGCCCGCGGCATCGATCTGCCGAGCCTCGACCTCGTCATCCATGCCGATTTGCCCAACGACGCCGAGGTGATGCAGCATCGCTCGGGCCGCACTGGGCGCGCGGGCCGGAAGGGGACGAGCGTCCTGCTGGTGCCGCCCGCGCGGCGGCGGCGTGCGGAGCTGCTGCTGAACCTCTCGGGCATCGACGCCGAGTGGGGCACGGCGCCCCAGGCCGATGAAATCCGCAAGCTCGATCACGAGCGCATGAAGGACGTGCTGTTCACCGAGGAGACGGCTCCCGACGATCTGGCCTTGGCGCAGGCGCTATTGGCCGAGCGATCGGCCGAGGACATCGCCGCGGCGCTGGCGCGGCTGTATCGCGCGCGCCTGCCGTCGCCCGAAGACATCATCGATCCCGGCGAGCGGACCGGCCGGCCGCGCGACGACCGCGGTCGCGACAGGTTTGAAGGCGGTGACGATCGTCCCGCCAAGCCTCGGGCGAAGTCCGGAAAGGCCTCGGCGAAGCACGCCATGGCGGAGGGCAGCGTCTGGTTCCGCGCCGCGATCGGGCGGCGCAAGAATGCGGAGGCGCGCTGGCTGCTGCCGATGATCTGCCGCCGCGGCGGCATCGACAAGCGCGACATCGGCGCCATCAAGATCATGGACACCACCACCGAGTTCGAGATTTCCGAGCGGGTCGCGGAGTCCTTTGCCGCGAAGGTCAAGCGTCCGGACAAGGAGGACAGCATCCGCATCGAGCCGATGGCGGAGGCGCCGCAGCGAGAAGAGCGTTCGGAGGAGCGATCACACGCGCCTCGGCGTGAGCGTGGCGACAGCGACCATCGTGAGCGTCGCGACGACCGCGTGCGTGAGGCCGGCGGATTCAAGCCGCGGGACAAGGGGCACGGCGAGCGCAAGCCGAAATTCGACGAGGCTCCGTCGTTCGGAAAGAGAAAGAAACACAAGAACAAGCCGGGCCACGCCGAGCCTTCGGTCACGCCTTGGCCGGTGAAGGGCGCGCCGGGAAAGAAGCCAAAGAAGAAGCGTCGGGGCTGAACGTCAGTCTGACAGCACTGGTATGAGCAATGCCGCCGGATCGCTCCGGCGGCATCACTTTATAGATCAGGTGTGAGCTCAGCGGCCGCCGCCGCCACCGCCGCCACCACCTCCGCCGCCACCACCACCGCCGCCGGCATCACGCAGCGACGTATTGTAGCGAGGATCGGTCTGCTTCATGTAGATCGGTGAGATATCATGGGTGGGGCGAGCGACGCGACGTCCGCCGCCCTGGTTCGGCAGATCGATCAGGCCGGCACAGCCCTCGAAGAAGGCGAACTCGCAGCCATAGGTGCGATACTGCGCCGCGTTGGCGCTGGTCGCGCTGAACGCAGCCGTCGCAGCGAATGCAATCAAGGCAACTTTCGACAATGTGAGTTTCATGGACTTTCTCCAGTCTCGGTTCGGCGAGACCGGAACGGCCCGCACAGTCCTTCGACGGGAGCTCGCCGGAAGCGGTTCGAGGCGCGGCTTCACGCCCGCGTGAGCCCGGATGGTCCTGGGACGTTACGTCGCGGCGAGGTCGCGGAGCATGTAGGTCGCGCCGTCGCCGTAGGATGCGAGCTTTGCGCGCAATTCCGCATCCGCCGATACCGGCCGAAAGCCGAACCGCTCCCACAGCGGCCGCGTGGCGTAGACCGAGACCAGCGCGAGCGCCGCTATGCCTGACGCACGAGCCAGCTTCTCGATATCGGCAACATAAACGCGCGACGCGCCGCCGCGGAAATCGGGCAGCACCGCGACGTCGTGCACGTAGATGCAATCGGCATCGACGGGGATGAGTTCGAGGAAAGCATCAAGCGGTGGAATCCGGTGCCGCTTCCAGGGATGCGCGAGGCCGTAACCGACGGTCTCGTCGTCCGCGATGAGCGCGCGGCAGCCGTCGCGATAGAGCCGCATCTTTTCCGCGAGCACCTCGGGTCGTTCCGGAAGGTCCGGATGGATGCGCGCCGCGATCGCGCTGATCGCGGGCAGGTCGGAGGCGCGCGCGGGACGCCAATGCGGCTTGCTCATGTCGGTCGTCGTTCCGTCTCACTCATTCCAGTTTATTCCGCCGCGCCGGTGCGCGCAGCGAAAAATATCTTTGCCGCGCGCACAGGAATACGGCCCCTGGCGCGGCGTCCTATCCATGCAAGCCAATGGTATGACAGGAGACACCATGACGACCTCGATCCGCCTCGCGCTCACGCTCGCCGTCTCACTCGCGGTCGTTCCCGCCACGTTCGCCGCGCCGCCGACCAAGACCGGCAAGACCGACAAGGGCAACGTGCTCACCGACGCCAAGGGCATGACGCTCTACACCTTCGACAAGGATGCGGACGGCAAGTCGGCCTGCAACGGGCCGTGTGCGACCAACTGGCCGGTGCTGAAGGCCGAGGCGAGCGACGCCCCCGGCGACGGCTACACCATCATCGCGCGCGACGACGGCTCCAGGCAATGGGCCTACAAGGGCAAGCCGCTCTACACCTTCGCCAAGGACCAGAAGCCCGGCGACATCACCGGCGACGGCTTCTTGAACGGTGCCTGGCATCTGGCGATGCCCTGACGGGTTCGCGGCACAGATCCGGTGCGCCGTCTTATGGAGGCAGGCGCACCGGAGCGAAGGCGGGCCGCCGCGGGGAGGGAAACGGTGTAAATCCGGCAAAAAAGATCACGTTGATAGCGCGATCATTTGCCTCGCAGCAGGGCGCTGCTGCGCTGATCTCAAGTTGGCGCACGCGATCGCAACAACTTCAAAGATGCAAAGCGCGGTCCGCGCCGCTTCGCCGCATCAATTGAACAAATTCGCGCTGAGAGTCTGAAAGCGAACCGAACCGGGCAGTCTCTTCGGTCATAGTCAGTCCTGCAAGGGGACGGGGGCGGTTATCCGCAGCAACAATCCCACCGCATTGAAAGTAGCAGTATTGGTGTCCTGGTGCGGCACGCACCTCGACGCTGCGGGGAGCCTTCAATCCGTGATCTAGTTTCGCTTGAAAGGATGAAAGCCCGTGAGTGATGCCAATGTGAAAGTCGAGACCAATGCCGCTCCGCAAGACGTGGGGGCCAACGGAAGCGCAAAGTTCCAGTTCGACGTACCGTTCTTCAACATGCAGACGATGTTCGGCAGTTTCGCCGAGCAGGGCGCCACGCGGGCCCAGGCAAATTTTGCGAAGGTGAGGGCGACTTCGGAGGAAGTCACCACCGCTCTCTGCGATGCCTATTCGACCAATGCCAAGCGTGCCGCCGACTACGGCATCAAGCTCGTCGAAATATCCCACATCAATACCACCTCCACGCTGGACTTCATTTCCCAGCTCGCCGATGCGAGGTCGTTTGCCGATCTCGTCAACCTCTCCACCGCCCACAGTCGCAAGACCTTCGAAGCAACTTCGGCTCAGAACCGCGAACTCTGGGACCTCGTCCAGAAGGTCGCGACGGAAACGGCCGAGCCGATCAAGCAGAGCTTCAACCGGGTATTGCGTAGCGCTGCTTGAATCGAAGCGGTTGGCCGCGCGGATCGGCTGGACGAGCGTCTCCGCAAGAAGAGAAGCCGTCCAGCCGATTGCGGCCTCCCTCACTGCTGAGGTGATTCCAAGCTGGAGGAAATCACGATGGGTATGGTGATGATCAAGTGCCCGGAAACGGGAGATGCCATTCCGACGGGCATCGAGATGGATGGCGAGAGGTTTCGGTGCAGTGCGGTGTTCTTTTCGCGCACCTATTGCAGGATGTGCGCCGCGACGCACGAATGGTTCGCCAGAGAGGCGTGGGTCTATGAGTCGGTCTTGGCGAAGGGCGGGTCCGGGGGGAGGCAGCCAATCCGCGCCGGTGCGGCGTGAAGGACCCTTGGCGCATCCTGCGAAACGATCCGATCGATCCTGCGGCTCATCACCTTGTAGCACTCACAGGCGATGATCTCGAGCCGGTGCCTGTCGATCTCCAGCTGGCCGCGCCGGTTGGATTTGATTGCCCGTGATGAGCGCAACGCGCTCACCACGTGCGTGACCGTGGTGCGGCGGACGCCGAGCAATTCCGACAGCGTCTCCTGCGTCAAGGGCAGGATGTCACCACCATCCGTCCGGTCGTGGATGTGCAGCAGCCAGCGGGCGAGGCGGGCCTCGACCGAATGCAGAGCATTGCAGGCTGCGACGTGCTGGAATTGCGTCAGCAGCGTCCTGGTGAGAAGCTGAACCGAGCTTGCAATGGCGGGACTGCGTTCGAGCGCATTGTGAAATCGTGCGGGCGAGATCTGCAGCGCCGTCCCGGCCACGCGGACGACCGCAGTCATGGGTGATCGGGTCGGGCCGAGCGCCGTCAGGAGTCCGACGGCGCCGTCGTTGCCGATCACGGCAGTTGCCGCCGTCTGTCCGTTCGGCAACTCCATGATGAGGGCGACCGCGCCGCTGCAGGGAAAGGACAGGTGCTCGATCTTGTCGCCCGATCGAACCAGGACTGCGTCGTGCTGAAGCTCTACTTTTCGCAAATGAGGTGCAAGCAACGCGAAATCGGCCGGCGGTAACGCAGCTAACAACCGATTACCAACTCTTCTCGCGTGCTCCATCACGGGAATTTTCCCTGGACGGACGCCCGGCAGACGCATCTTCACCAATCGAGCTGCGCTGCCGCTTGCCACGGCAAACGAATAAACTCGTCTTAAAAGCTAAGGTTCCGCTGACGTATTGGCAAGCCGGTGCGCGAATGCGTTTGATCTCGATCAAGCCTTCGAAGATCGGGCCGGCCGTGTGCAAAGCTGCGCGTCTGACGCGAGCGCCGCTCCTAGCGCAGCCCCTCATACACCATCAGCCCGCGAGCGATCTGCAGTTTGCGGATCGCGCGCGGCAGCAGCTTCTCCGGCTGGTGCAGGTAGCGCCAGGAGGTGAGGGTGAAGGCTGAAAGCGCGCCGCATTCGTCGTCGAACGGCGCGAGCACGCCGGTGACGCTCACCGGCGTATGCGGGCGGGCGTTGAAGGGCAGCAGCAGGAGTTCGAGATGCGCCTTGCTGCCGTCCTCGCGTGTGGCGGTGACGCCGGCGATCGCACCAAGCGTCTCGTCGGCGACGATGGTCGCGATGTCCTCGATCTCGCTGCGGCTGGCTGGCGTGAACAGCGCCGCAAAGCTCTGGTCCTTGAGGTCGGTCCCGGCAAGCGCGCAGACACGGGTGCCGGCAACGCGGAAGGGGAAGCCGAGATTGGGCTCGCAGGACAGCACGAAGATGTCGCCGAGCAGGCCGCGCACCGCGGCCGGATCGATGTCGGCCCGGTCAGGGGCCCGTGCAGTACCGCGCTTCTTGTCCCAATACGCGAAAAATGCGCGACTCGACGGATGTTTCATGACTGACGCTAACCCCGGGGCGCAACCTCGCGGGACAGATCTGTCCCGCTTCAGTGCACCCGCGATCCCTTCTGTTGTTGTGCAGGAGGGGATTTGCAGCGTCCATGCCGCGGGGGCGTTTTCGCGCCTGTTAAGGCGGTCTTTGCGTCGTTAACGTTAAATTAACTATGCGCTTTGCGCCTCGCGCGGCCCTGCTATGGTGACCGCGGTCGCAAGCCTCGCCGCTTTTCTCCAGGTTCTCGGCGGGGTCTGTACACAGGGCGTCAAACAGTTTGGCCACGGGCCGGGGAGGGGTGGGGATACACCTTCATTCCCCAGGGCATCGGAAGGCCGACACGGACAGGCGGGGCTTTCCCAGGGCCCCGCCTTTTCCTTTTGTGCACTTGCGCAAGGCCTGCAAAGGCGACTATCTCCAAGCCTGTCGCTCCGATCGCGCCTGAAAGCGAAGCTGCCTTGGATTCCCCGCAAGATTCGTCGCCGGACGTGCCGGCTGTCCATGAGGAGGCTCCGCGCGAGCCGATCCTGACGCTGCCGGTGGCGCTGACCGCCTATATCGCCCTGCTGGCGCTGATCCATCTGCGGGTGCTGCTGCCGCCGGAGCTCGAGAACTGGACCATCGACGTCTTCGGCTTCATCCCGAAGCGCTACGATTCCTCGCTGCTCAACCTGCAGATCCCCGGCGGCGCCGGCGCCAAGGTCTGGAGCTTCGTCACCTATTCGCTGCTGCATGCCAACCTGACCCATCTCGGCTTCAACGTGCTGTGGCTGCTGCCGTTCGGCAGCGCGTTGGCGCGGCGCTTCGGCGCTGTCAGGTTCTTCGTCTTCATGGCGGTGACGGCGGCGGCCGGCGCGCTTGCCCATCTCGTCACCCATGAGCATGCGGTGGCGCCGATGATCGGCGCCTCGGCCTCGGTGTCGGGCGCGATGGCAGCCGCGATCCGCTTCGCCTTCGCCCGCGGCAGCTTCCTCTCCTTCAGCCGTTCGGACGCCGATACCGCAGCAAAAGTTCCCGCGCTGCCGCTGTCGCGTGCGCTGCGCGACGGGCGGGTGGTCGGTTTCCTCGCAGTCTGGTTCGGCGTCAATATCATCTTCGGCGTCGGCGCGATCGGCATCGATGCCGAAACCACGAGCGTCGCCTGGCAGGCACATATCGGCGGCTTCTTCGCCGGCCTGTTGCTGTTCGCGCTGTTCGATCCCGTGCCGCGCGTGCGAAACGATGCTGCGGATGCGTCATCACAGGACGTTTCAGACCGCATTTGAAGCTGTGCTTGCGGCCCGGCCCGAATTCATCCATCATTCGCGTGAAGAATGTTCCGAAGCGACAAGCCGATAGAGGCAGCGCTTCGACAAGTGCGCGAGCGTGAAACCCGCGCCAAAACTGTTAGTTGAAGACTCGCGAACAAGTCCGGACCGCCAAAAGCGGACGGCTCCGATTCAGGGAGGCGGCAATGACGGTACGTTCCATTCTCAACACCAAGGGCCACCAGATCATGAGCGTCGAGCCCGACGTCAAGCTGTCGGCCGCGATCAAGCTGCTCGGTGAGAAGAAGATCGGCGCGGTGCTGGTGATGAACCAGAGCCGGCTGGAAGGCATCCTGTCCGAGCGCGACATCGTGCGCGTGCTCGGCGACCGCGGCGCCGGCGTGCTGGAGGAGCCGGTCTCGGAGGTCATGACCCGAAAGGTCGTCACCTGCAAGGAGACCGACACCGTCGCCGAGCTGATGGAGACGATGACGACAGGCAAGTTCCGCCATCTGCCCGTGCTCGACAACGGCAAGGTGGTCGGCCTGATCTCGATCGGCGACATCGTCAAATGGCGGGTTCGCGAATACGAGACCGAGCAGGAAGCCCTGCGCGACTACATCAAGACGGCCTGACGAGCCCCACGCGTCCGCCTTACTCGCCCGCTTTGGGCGCGTGGCCCGCGGGCGCCGGCGCGAGCACATCGATCGCCTCCTGGATCGACTCCAGCGCGCGCTCGGCGGCGCGCGTGCCGTGCGCGATCAGGTCCTCGCCGCGGTGGAAGTCGAACCAGCCGAAGTGGCCGACCCTCGGCGTGATCAACATATCGGGCGGATCGCCGGCGAGGCGCGCGCGGGTGATGCGGTCCTGCATGATGTTGAACGCATCGACCATCACCGAGGAGATGCCCGGCCGTCCGCCGCCGCCGAAGAACTCGCGCTTCATGGTCTTCTCGGGCGAGAACAGGCGCGGAAAGCGCCGCTTGGTCGGCGTCGCCTCGGCCTCGGAGACGACCGGGGCGGGCGCCGCGCCATGCGCATGGATCGTCGTGGAATGGGTGAAGACGTCGCTGGAAAGATTTGCGGCGATGACGATTTCGGCGCCGAGCGCGCGGGCGGCCGAGACCGGCACCGGATTGACCAGCGTGCCGTCGACCAGCCAGCGGTCGCCGATCAGGACCGGTGAGAAGATGCCGGGCAGGGCGTAGGACGCCCGCATCGCGTCGACCATGCGGCCACGCGTCAGCCAGATCTCGTGGCCGGTGCGGACCTCGGTCGCAACAGCGGCGAACTTGACGGGCAGGTCCTCGATCAGGGTCTGGCCGATCGCCTTCTCGAGCCGGGTTGCGAGCTTCTCGCCGCCGATCAGGCCGGAGCCGTTGAGGCGGATGTCGAGATAGCCGAGGATGTTGCGCATGCCCTGCAGGCTGCGCCCCCACTCTTCGAACGTATCGAGCCGACCGGCCGCATGGAGGCCGCCGACCACGGCGCCGATCGAGGTGCCGACCACGACGTCGGGCACGATGCCGTTGGCAATCAGGGTCCTCAGGATCCCGATATGGGCAAAGCCGCGCGCCGCGCCGCCGCCGAGCGCGAGGCCAATGACCGGCCGGCGGATGCTCCCCAAGCCGACCTTCTCACCGACTTTCTCGCCGACTTTTTCGCCAGCTTGCTCGCCGTTGGAGCCGTTCGAGCCGCGGCCCTTCAAGATCTCCAGCACTAAAACTCTCCTACGCTGGGACAGCCCGCCGCCAGACTAGGCATCCCACTTGCGCTCCGCCATATCAGGGGCGAAGCATGGTTTATGCCGCTTTGGAAAAGGCGCTGGGCAGGAGTATGGCGAGGGCTGTTGCCTTAAGTCTAATCATGCGGCGTCAGCCGGGTTCCAAAGATTGGATCGGGGCCGTATTTCCTGGGATATCCGAGGCTTGAATTTGCCGCGTTTTCGGTGAAAAGCAGGGAACATGACACGCGGGGGTGACGGCATCATCGGATGGCGGCGCAGCGGCAGGCTGCTGCCGGCGCTGATCCTTGCCGCCTGCCTCGTGACAGCCGGCCAAAACGCTGCGCAGGCGCAGCTTTTCTCCGATCGCCCGCCGCCGGTGCCCCCGGCTTCGGTGCCAGATCCCGGCGGCGCCGTCAGCCTGGCGCCCCCTACTGGCCCGGGTGCCGGCCCGCCGAGTCTGCCGCCCACCCTGACCCAGCCGGTGACGCCCAGCATGCCGCCGCCCGCGGTCACGACCGTGCCACCCGCCGCGCCGCTCAATGCAGCCGTGCCCGGCCAGGGAGTGCTGTCGCTGACGGCGCGATACGGCAAGGATTCCGCTCCGATCAGCAGCGGCCTGGTCTGGCGGGTGTTTGCCGACCGTCCCGACGAGAACGGCACCTTCAAGCTGATCAAAGAGGACCGCAGCGCCACGCCGAACATCGTGCTGCCGCCCGGCAACTACGTCGTCCACGTCGCCTTCGGCCTCGTCAGCGCGGTGCGCACCGTCAGCCTCAAGGCCGAGACCGATCGCGAATCCTTCGTGCTGCCGGCGGGGGGCTTACGCATCGAAGGCCGCGTCGGCACCAGCCGCATTCCGCAGAACCAGATCTCGTTTGCGATCTACAAGGGCAGCCAGTTCGAGTCCGGCGAGCGTGCCTCGCTGGTGCCCAACGTTGCCGCCGGCGACGTCGTGCTGATCCCGGAGGGCACCTATTACATCGTTTCCAACTATGGCGATGCCAATTCGGTGGTGCGCTCGGACATCCGCGTCCAGGCCGGCAAGCTCACCGACGTCACCATCACCCACCGCGCCGCCGTCATCACGCTCAAGCTCGTCAGCGACAGGGGCGGCGAGGCGCTCGCCAACACCGCCTGGTCGGTGCTGACACCCGGCGGCGACGTCATCAAGGAATCGATCGGCGCTTTCCCGCGCGTCGTGCTCTCCGAAGGCGAATACCGCGCCATCGCCAAGAACGAGGGCAAGGTCTACGAGCGCGGCTTCAACGTCGTGAACGGCGTCGACGGCGAAGTGGAAGTCGTGGCGCGGTAGTCCTTCGCCTCTCCCCGCCTGCGGGGAGATGCCGGAATGCGCGCGAAGCGCGGAATCCGGGTGAGGGGGACTCTCCACGAGTTGCTCTGATGGATGTAGCGTCGGATCTCCCCACACCGTCATTGCGAGCGCAGCGAAGCAATCCAGAATCGTTCCGCGGAGGCACTCTGGATTGCTTCGCTGCGCTCGCAATGACGAGGAGGCTGCCGCCGGCTCGGGTAATAGAAGTTGATCCAGGCCGGGCATCGGCTTCGTTCCGTTCAGTCCCCTCGGCAAGGGCTTTCTGACCGGCGCGATCACCGAGCGAACGACGTTTGACGCAAGCGACTTCCGCAACATCGTACCGCGCTTCTCATCCAGCGCACGAAAGGCCAACCAGACGCTGGTCGAACTGCTCAGCGAGATCGCTGCGGCGAAGCAGGCGACGCCGGCGCAGATCGCGCTGGCAGGCTGCTGGCGCGACAGTGGTAACGTTGTCCGAGGCCGATCTCGCTGCGATTGCAGCGGTGCTGGCCAAGGTGGCCGTGCAAGGTGACCGCTATCCCGCCCATCTCCAGGCGCGAGTTGGCCGCTAACAGATGTTGATGTGGGCCTCGGTGAGCGTTTGCTTACCGTGCTTTACGTCTTGTGTTCCGGTTTGAATACGCGTGCGAGCGCTATCAAGCGTCACCGCAAGGCCGGTTAACACCGATAGCGTCGGCTTATTCCGCGGACGTCGCGACGTCGTCACGGCCGGTGGAAGATACGTAAATCCGATAATCAATTTTATTCTCTTTCCATCCTGCTGCGTTATATGTCGGGCATCCGTCCAATGGGGGACGCCGGGGCAGGCTGGTGGCCTGCGAGACCGGAGGAGCAGGGACCAAGCCCGTCGGCATGTTCGAAGTGATCCTTACCAGGCGCAAACGGTTCGGTTGGCGGTGGCAGGTGTGCGACCAGTCCGGCAAGATCTTTGCCGACGGGTTCGAACGCACCCGGCCGGCCGCCAAATATCACGGCGAGCGCGCGTTGTTTTTCCTGCTGTCGCAAGCTCACTTGCGCAAACGCTCCGCGGCGTCGAGCGAGGACTAGCCGGGCGCACTGCCTCGTAGCCCGGGTGAGCGAAGCGACACCCGGGACCGCTGGTGCCGTGAGGCCCCGGATATCGCTTCGCTCATCCGGGCTACGAGACCTTGCGCTGCCCGTCGGGCAAAACACCCCAATTGTCGGTCAATTCACGCCGCCAAAAATATTCCACTTTACCGAAATTCGGAATTGGCGGATAGTGCGCGCACTCCGGCCCAAGGAAGAGCGGCGTATCGCGATCGTCACGAATGCGGGCCGGGCGGCGGTGGACGTGAGTTGCACCGGCGCGAAAAGCTTCGCAGGGCAGGCAACTGTGAGCGAAGACCTCGCGCCAGCGACAGGTGCGGTTCGCGTACGGCAAAATCGTGTGGTCCTGGCGCCCGGGGTCTGTGCGTCAAGTCTTGCGGTGATGTTGCGGCCCGACCGGGCCCGCGCATCAGTCATCCGCACGGCGACGGGGGCAATAGTGCATCGCTCCCCGGGGAGATCACGACATAAGCCGTAAAACCACTGCGCAGGGAAGGCCGGATGTTTGGCTTCACCTGTATGCCGCTGTGCAAATTCTTTGTTGCCACCTTTCGCACAGTGGACCGTGGGTGCCCGGCCGGCACCCGGTCTTCCCTGCGCCCTCTTTCACTGGGGGGTGAGGCATCGAGGCAAAGCTCGGGCGAAACATGCCGCGAGGACGCGAACCTATGTTGGTCATCGAACGACGGTCTCGTGCCCCGGACGCTGCGCAGCACGAAGTGATGCGCTGCAGAGCCGGGGCCCATGTAGCAGCAAGCGGTGTGGCCTTCTGGGTCCCGGCTCTGCGCAGCAGCGTAAGAACGCTGCGGCGCGTCCGGGACACGAGAGTTATGTACGGCGCTCCTGCACATTCCGTCATTGCGAGCGCAGCGAAGCAATCCAGAAATGTATCCGCGGAAAGAACTCTGGATTGCTTCGCTGCGCTCGCAATGACGATGTTGATGCAGGCGCGCCAAACCTCTCCAACGTCGTCCTGGCGAAAGCCAGTACCCATTACCCCGGTCGGCGTTGTCAAAGTTCAGCGTGGCCACCAGCGTTCGCCACCACGAAGTTCAGTGGCTATGGGTCCTGGCTTTCGCCAGGACGACACCGAGAGTGACGCGACGCTGTCGCCATCTCATCACGCATACGCAAAGCACAACCGTCATAGTCTCTAACGCGCACTAACCAACACCTGACTTAAAACTGTCATAATCACTGAATGGAACCTGCGCCCGCGCGCTCTTTACACGTCATTAAGTGCACCTGCATTGGATGCGCCGGGAAAGTGCGTTGGGGACTGCGATGACTGCCGCGAAGAAGATGCCGGGAAAACCGGCCGCCGAAATGTTCGACGACATCCCGGTGCTTCAGCGCAAATGGCGTGCCGCGTTGAAGCCGGGTGAGCGGCTGCCCCGCTATGAGGACGTGATGCTCGGCAGCCTCGGCCGGCTCGCCGACCACATCGCGCTCTTGAAGAACGACGGTGCGCTCGAACTGTCGCGCAGCGGCCGCTACGTGCAGAAATGGCTCGGCGAGGAGCGCTGGGACATCCCGGTCGAGGAGCTCTCGCCGGATTGCGCCACGGCGCTGTCGGAAGCGGCGGCGAGCGCGCTGGCGAACGGCCGGCCGCACCAGGCGAGCGCGCATTGCGTGCGCGACGGCATGGTCAGGACCTATGACGTGCTGGCGCTGCCGACCGCCTCGCGCTGGGGCGCCACGCTGGTCGGCGCCTATGTCAACGAGCGCGGCGCGCAATACAATCTGCTGGATGCGATCTTCTCCGCGACCGACGATGCGGTGATCTCGCTGGCGACGCTGCGCGACGCCGGGGGCAAGCCGTTCGATCTCCAGATCGTGCACCACAACAAGAGCGCAGGCGTGCTGCTGGAGGCCGCAGGCGCGAGCCTGTTGTGGCGCCGGATCGGCGAGGGCGGCACGCTGCTGGCATCGCCCGATGTCATGGAATTCCTGCTCAGGTCCATCTCCGGCGGCCGCGGCGAACAGCTCGAGATCGAGCACGAGGATCGCCATCTCCGCCTCAGCGCCACGGCCTTCGCCGACGTGGTCTCGCTGACGATCTCCGACGTCACCGCCTTGAAGCGGCGCGACGCCTCGTTCCGCCTGCTGTTCGACAACAACCCGATGCCGATGTGGGTGTTCGACGCCGAGAGCAAGGAGTTTCTCAGCGTCAACGATGCCGCGGTCCAGCATTACGGCTACAGCCGCGCCACTTTCCTGCGCATGAAGCTGCACGAGATCTGGCCGCAGGACGAGTGGGACAGTCACGGCGAGGCCCTCGAACGCGTCGGCGACACCTATCACTCCCCGCGCAACTGGCGGCATTTGCGCGCCGACGGCAGCGAGATCGAGGTGCTCACCTTCGGCCGCCGCGTCGCATTCAACGATCGCGACGGCTATCTGGTCGCGGTGGTCGACATCACCGAGCGGCGCAAGGCGGAGGCGCGCATCGCCCACATGGCGCACCATGACGGGCTCACCGACCTGCCGAACCGCGAATATTTCCAGGAGCGACTGAAGCAGGCGCTCGACCAGGCCGGCGGCAAGCGCGTCGGCGTGCTCTATATCGATCTCGACCTGTTCAAGAACATCAACGATTCCTTCGGACATCCCTCGGGCGACCGTCTGCTCAAGGAGGTCGCCGAGCGCCTGACCATTGCCGTCCGCGGTGCCAATCTCGCGGCCCGGCTCGGCGGCGACGAGTTCGCCGTGATCCTGGCCGCCGACGTCTCGCCGAACGAGGCCAGTGCCTGCGCGAGCCTGCTGATCGACATGCTGAAGGCGCCCTATGAGATCGAAGGACAGGAGATGGTGATCGGCGCCAGCATCGGCATCGCGCTGTCGCCTGGTGACGGCGTGACGTCGGAGCAGTTGATGCGCAACGCCGATATGGCGCTGTACCGGGCGAAGTCCGACGGCGGCGGCGTGCATCATTTCTTCGAGCGCGAGATGGACCTGCAGGCGCAGAAGCGCCGCGACATGGAGCTCGATCTGCGCCGGGCGTTCGCCAATGGCGAGTTCGAGCTGCACTATCAGCCGCTGGTGTCGATCGCCTCCGACCGCATCTCCGGCTTCGAGTCGCTGCTGCGCTGGCGTCATCCCGACAAGGGTATGATTTCGCCGGCGGAATTCATTCCGGTCGCCGAAGACATCGGCCTGATCACGCAGCTCGGCGAATGGGTGCTGCGCGAGGCCTGCGCCGAAGCGGTGAAATGGCCCGTCGACGTCAAGGTCGCCGTCAACCTGTCGCCGGCGCAATTCCGCAGCCGCAACCTGGTCCAGGTCGTGATCTCGGCGCTTGCGCAGTCCGGCCTGTCGCCGAAGCGGCTGGAGCTGGAGATCACCGAGTCGATCTTCCTGGCCGAGACCGACGCCAATCTCGCGATCCTGCACCAGTTGCGCGAGCTCGGCGTCGGCATCTCCATGGATGATTTCGGTACCGGCTATTCCAGCCTCAGCTATCTCAGAAGCTTCCCGTTCGACAAGATCAAGATCGACCGCTCCTTCGTGAAGGATCTTGCGCGGCGTCCCGATTGCGGCGCGATCGTGCGCGCGATCTCCGGGCTCGGCCGCAGCCTCAACATCACCACGACCGCTGAGGGCGTCGAGACCGAGGATCAGCTCGACTGGCTGCGCGCCGAAGGCTGCAACGAGGTGCAGGGCTTTCTGTTCAGTGCGGCGCGGCCCGCCGCGGAGATCGCGACATTGCTGGCCAAGTTCGGCCAGCGCGCCTCACGGGCGGCGTAGCGCCTCGGGGAAGCAGTCGTAGACCAGCGCCTTGAAGGCGGGCGTGATGCGGCTGCGCTCGTTCTGGGTCTGCTGCATCATGAGGTAGACCATGTCGAGCTTGGGATCGACGCCGAAATAGGTGCCGCTGCCACTGTCCCATTTCAACTCGCCGATCGATCCCGCCGGCGGCGGCTTCGCGTTGCCGGGATCGGTGCGTACGCCGATGCCGTAGCCATAGCCGAAGCCGTCACCCGGGAAATAGAAATAGTCGCGCCCCACACCCGAGCCGGGCCCGATATGATCGGTCGTCATCGCCTTGAACGCGGCGGGGCTGAGGTAACGCCTGCCCTCGAACTCGCCGCCATTGAGCAGCATCTGCGAGAAGCGTTGATAGTCGGTGATGGTCGACAACAGCCCGCCGCCGCCGGATTCCCATTCGGGATGGGCGAGGCGGTCGCGCTCGCCGGCGAGCAGGATCGGGTCGTTCGGCAACGGCCGCGCCATCCGCGCGCGCTCCTCCGGTGTCGTCAGCACGAATTTGGTGCTGGTCATGCCGAGCGGATCGAGAATGCGCTGCTTGAGGAACTGGTACAGTGTCTGGCCGGAGATGATCTCGATGATGGCGCCGAGCACGTCGGTGGAATGGCCGTAGCGCCACAGCGTCCCGGGCTGGCGCGTCAGCGGCAGCTTGGCGATACGGTCGGCGAACTGTCTGTTGTTGAAGGGGCCCTCGAAAATATTGGCGGCCTGGTAAACCTGCATCACCCAGGGGGCGCCGATATAGTCGTAGCTGATGCCCGAGGTGTGCCGCAGCAGATCCTCGATGTTGACGGGACGGATCGGCGGCTCGAGTTCGACCGTCGATGTGCCCTCCGGCTCTATTCCGACCTTGGTGTCGGCAAAGAGCGGGACGTATTTCGACGCGGAATCGGTGAGCGCGAGCTTGCCCTCGTCGATCAGCATCATCGCGCCGAGGCACGTGATCGGCTTGGTCATCGAGTGGATGGCGAAGATCGTGTCCGGCGTCATCGCGAGGCCGGTCCTGGTGTCGCGCACGCCGAAGGAGTTGAGATAGACCGGCTTGCCGTGCTGCTGCACCAGGATCACGGCGCCCGGCAGCCGGCCGCTCGTGACCTCGTTGTTGAAATAGGCGGTGATGCGCTCGAGCCCGTTAGGCGACGGAGCAGGGATGTTGGCGGCACGGCCCCGTGCCATCGTGCCGGCGAGCAGTGCGGCTCCGACCAGAAATTCACGACGCTTCATCCGAGCTTCCTCCCTCTGCGGGATCAAAGCCGCAAGTTGCCGAAGGCGTCAACAAGCCATCGGCTAAAATCGCGTCACGATTTCCGAAAGGAACGGTCGCGGACGGTCCTCGCCGAGCTTGGTCGGCCGCGCAGTTGGGAGCAGCCGCCTACATGGCACGAACGCTGGCGAGGAATTTATCGACCTGGATCTTGATCCCCCGGGGCCGATTGCGGCAACTCGATCAGTTGACGAGCACCGCACCGTCGCATCGCACGCCGGAAACCCATACGTCCGCTTGCCCGATTCCGACGCCGAGTGCGGCAAGCGTGGATGCGAGTATCTGATCGATCGAGCTCGTGGCGCCGGAAAGGATATTGGCGATCGTCGAGCCCGCGCCGGGCAGCGGCAGCGCGAGGGGACCGGTCGTGACTGTCAAGCTCATGTCCCTGAGCAGGCTCGACATCAACGACGAGGTGAAATTTGTCGTGGTGACTGTCTTGATTGTCTGAGCCTGAATGTCGGCGTAGCTGAAGTCGACCTGCCTTGCCGCGGTATTGCTGATTTCAGCATGAGCGCGGCCGGCGATGGTTACGCCAGATAGGTTGACCAATGTGGCGGGCGGAGGGTTCGGCTTGGTTCTGAAATTGGTCATGTCGGCCATCGAAACGTTGCCGACCCAGGCGTCGATGACGCCAGGGGTAACGCCGAGCGTGACAGTCGAACTGCTGATGTCGGGCCGTCCGCAGGAGATGCCGGACAGCGTGGCCGTACCCGGTGCCACCTCGACATAAATCGGCAGATTGACTGAAGGAATGCCGCCGCTGCCTGCGAGCTGGATCGTGATCAGGACGCGCGTCTGGGCCGTGTGGACGCTTGCGCCCTGGGCACCGACGGCGAACCAGCCCGAGCCTACGGGACGTTCGCCGACCGTGGCGACCACGGAAACCTGCGTGATCCCAGGCAGGTTGAGGTTCACGCTGGTTGCGATCTGATTGGTTCCGTTCGCAACAGCGGCGGTGCCGGCCAGCAAGCTCAAGAGCGAGAGGCTGGCTCCGACCTTCGGCTTCTGGCCAATTGCGAGGCTGCCGTAAGGCCCAAGATCCAGGAGCGATCCCGGAGCAATCCGGGTTGACTGTGCGGATGTGGCCTGGGCGATGCTCGACAAGGTGATCGTGGCCGCGTTGTTGCCATTGGCGGTCTGTTGCGTCGTCAGCATGGCCGCAAGAAGGTCGGCCATCTTGACGTTGCTGCTCAGGACATTGTCGTAAGTCGGGCCAGTCACATTGGCCCGCGTCGCGACCGCAGAGAGGAAATCGAGCGCGTCGACGCGCGCATTCGCGAGCGCCTGATAGTCCATGGCCGTCAGTGAAAGGTTTGTGCCCAGCATTGACCCAAGCATGGCGTTGATCAGCCCGCCGTTGACCGCAAGAAGGCGTGAGCCGATCGCAAACGAAGCAAGGGCCGTGCTCGATGCCGTTGCTGTTGTCTTGATCGTGTATTGGCTCGAACCGGTGATGTAACGGGCGAAATAGAGCGGTGTCTTTGTTTCGAGGGTGACCCGCGCGGCCGTCGGCGTTCCTGTTGCCGGCGTGACGAAGCGCTTGTCCGGCGTTACGGCAGCATTGGCCGTGTAGTTTCCAAGCTCGACGCCGACCAGCGCGTTCGCCGGATAGTTGTTGCGCACGACGGTCGCAGAGGCGGCATTGGTGGCGTTGTTCAGGTTGCCGGCAGCGACGATCGCTGCGAGGTCCGCTGCGCTCTGGGCCTTGCGCCTGTCGGCGAAGATCGCGCCGAGATCCACCCCAAGCGCGGCGAAGCCGATGACCAGGGTCATCACAATCGCTCCCAGGATCGCAACGTTGCCCCGATCGTCGGAGGCAAACCGGCGCACGAGGTGCTGTGCCGATTTCATCCTAGAACCCTCCATAGGGAATGGCGGCGGAACGAGCGATCGTGGAGGAGGGAGCCGGTGCGAGTGGAAGCGCGAAGATGATGCTGCTAGACGCGTCGTATGTCACGGTCACCACGTACACGTTCGTGGAGCTGCTCGATGGAGCGGCGCTGACGACAATTTTGCCCGGATCGAGCAGCGGGTAGGTCGCGGCGTTTGCAGAGACGTAGCCGGTTGCAATCGTGTTGCGCTCGCTGTCGGAGATGCCGGCGACTGACGAGCGGGCAGCTTCCGCGGCAAGCTGCTGGACCCCGTGAATCATCGTGAGATAGCCGCCGAAGATGACGATCCCAAACAGCATCAATAGAAAGAGAGGCGTAATCAGCGCGAATTCGACGGCGGAAGCGCCGCGCAGGCAGAGCACGAATCGAAGCATGTCGGACCTCAACCCTTTGTTGTGGTCGAGGATGCGGGCACGCTCGTTACGGCTTATTTTATGGATCGTTCCGTATATTTGCGGGTGCTATTGCGGACTTTGGCCCCCAAAAAATTTATGGGGCTATAGAAAGCTTGCTTTAGATCAACATCTCAGAGTTGTAGGGTATATTTAACGAGGACAACCAGGAGTTAATCCCTTTAAGGGAGATTAATTAAATGAATCAACGCAGGGGGTACGTAAATATTCCTACGGAAATCGTGCGTACTGCGATTGCGATCTCCGAGACCGGAAGCCTGTCGAAGGCCGGTGAATTGTTGGGTCTGAGCCAGCCGGCGATCAGTTCCCAGATGAAGAGGCTTCAGAACCTGGTGGGCGGGCCGTTGTTTGAGCGGACCTCGGCCGGTACGGCCCTCAGCGATCTCGGCAGGCTTGCCCTGCAACAAGCCAGACGCATGATCGAGGCGAATGACCAGTTACTGAGACTGTCCGGCAATACCGATCGTTCGCAGCCGGTCAGACTGGGGCTCAATTCGCTCTTCGCGACCAACTTCTTCAAGGCGCAGCAGTCTGCCGGCAGTCTTTCCGGCATTTTCGTCCAGGTCGATCAGTCCGGCACCCTCGCGAAAGCCTTGATCGAGGGATATCTCGACATTGCCTGCATGTTTGATCAGCCGCGCATGGATGGCGATATCCGCCAAATGATCGTGGCGGGAATTGAAGAGCCGCTCGTCTGGGTCAGGGCGAAGCAGTTTGTGGTAAGTCCGGGATCTCCCATTCCGATCCTGACATGGCCTGGCGACGATTGGATGGTACGAACGCTCGAACGTCACGAGATCTCATACAAGATCGTCTTCAACAGCCCCGATTTCGAGGTCAAGCTGCGAGCCGTGGAGGCCGGCATGGGATTCACCGCCGTGCCTGCCAGCAAGGTGCCCGACACGGTGATCGTCGCCAGGGACTATTATCTTCCTGAATTGCCGACCATACGCCGGATCATGTGCGTGAGAGCGAGTCTCGGCAACGCGCGTGTGGCTGAGCTCACGAAGCAGCTGGCATCGTTGTTCTTCGAGCCGAGATGAGTTCCTCAGCCTCGGCGGCACGAGCTTTCCGGGCTTAGAACCTGGTCACGATATCGGACAGCGCGGGGCGCGGACGGTCCTCGCTCGGCTTGGTCGGCGTGCCGATATGGACGAAGCCTGCGAGCTTCTCGTCCGGCTTGAGGCCAAGGCCGTCAAGCACGTCGCGATCGAAGGCGAACCAGCCGGTCAGCCAGCAGGCGCCATAGCCGAGCGCGGTCGCAGCCGTAACGATGTTCATGGCGCTGGCGCCCGCCGACAATTCCTGCTCGAAGGCCGGCACCTTCGGATGCGGCTTGGTGAAGCTGACGATGCCGATCACCAGTGGCGCGTCCATGAGGCGCTTGCGCTCGGTCTCGACGTCGGCGGCCGGCGCGCCGGGATTCTTGCGGGCAAACACCTTCGCGATCACCTCGCCGGCGCGCTGGCGGGCATCGCCCTCGAAGATGATGAAGCGCCAGGGCGCGAGCTTGCCGTGATCGGGCACACGGGCGCCGATGGTGAGGATCGTTTCGAGTTCGGCCGCCGACGGGCCGGGTCCGGTCATCTCGCGCGGCTTGACCGAGCGGCGGGTCTTCAGGAGTTCGATGGCGTCGGGCACGGGAAGGTCCTCTTCAGCTGGTCGTCGGGCGTGCCATACCGAGATAAGCATGCACGCCCGCAACCGGAAGCGAGTTTAGATCGATTTCAGGGATCAGACCGCGCCGCGAGCCCGCTTCACATCGGGCGGCGTCGCCTCGTCGACCAAGGCGGCAATCGCCTCGGTCGTCGTCATCACCTTCTGGCCGTCGCTGCCGAGCCGGCGGACGGAGACCGACTGCGTCTCGGCCTCCTTTTTGCCGACCACGAGCAGCGCCGGGATCTTGGCCAGCGAGTGCTCGCGGACCTTGTAGTTGATCTTCTCGTTGCGCAGGTCGATCTCGACCCGAAGCCCCGCGCGCCGCGCCTGTTCCAGCACCTGCTTGGCGTACTCGTCGCCTTCCGAGGTGATGGTCGTGACCACCGCCTGCACCGGCGAGAGCCAGAGCGGGAAGTTGCCGGCATAGTGCTCGATCAGGATGCCGATGTAGCGCTCCATCGAGCCGCAGATGGCGCGATGCACCATCACCGGCGGCTTCTTGCCGCCGTCGTGGTCGATGTAGAACGCACCGAACCGTTCCGGCAGGTTGAAGTCGACCTGCGTGGTGCCACACTGCCAGTCGCGGCCGATGGCGTCGCGCAGCACATATTCGAACTTCGGTCCGTAGAACGCGCCTTCGCCCGGATTGATCTCGGTCTTGATGTGATTGTTCTGCGTCTGGATCTCGCGCAGGACGGTGGCCATCACGCGTTCGGCGTGATCCCACATCGCATCGGTGCCGACGCGCTTGTCGGGACGGGTCGACAGCTTCACCGTGAGGTCGCCGGTGAAGCCGAAATCCGCGTAGGTCGACAGGATGAGATCGTTGATCTTCAGGCACTCCTCGGCGAGCTGGTCCTCGGTGCAGAAGATGTGCGCGTCATCCTGGGTGAAGCCGCGCACGCGCATCAGGCCGTGCATGGCGCCGGACGGCTCGTAGCGATGCACCACGCCGAACTCGGCGAGGCGCAAGGGCAGGTCGCGGTAGCTCTTCAGGCCGTGCTTGAAGATCTGAACGTGGCCGGGGCAGTTCATCGGCTTCAGCGCAAACCAGCGCTTGTCTTCGGCCTCGTCGCCGGCCGACTGCGCCGCGAACATGTTCTCGCGGTACCAGCCCCAATGGCCCGAAGTCTCCCACAGCACCTTGTCTAGGATCTGCGGCGCATTGACCTCGCTGTAATCGCCGGTCAGGCGGCGGCGCATATAGGCGATCAGCTGCTGGAAGATGGTCCAGCCCTTCGGATGCCAGAACACGACGCCCGGACCTTCTTCCTGGAAGTGGAAGAGGTCGAGCTCGCGCCCGAGCCTGCGGTGGTCGCGCTTCTCGGCTTCCTCGATCTGCTTCAGATAAGCGTCGAGGTCCTCCTGCTTGGCAAAGGCCGTACCGTAGATGCGGGTCAGCATCGGGTTGTTGGAATCGCCACGCCAATAGGCGCCGGCCACCTTCATCAGCCTGAAGGCATTGCCGACCTTGCCGGTCGAGGTCATGTGCGGGCCGCGGCAGAGATCGAACCAGTCGCCCTGGTAATAGATCTTGATCGGCTCGGTGCCGGGAATGGCGTCGACCAGCTCGACCTTGAAGGCCTCGCCCTTGTCGCGGAACACCTGCTTGGTCTTCTCGCGATCCCAGACTTCCTTGGTGAAGGGTTTGTCGCGCGCGATGATCTCGCGCATCTTCTTCTCGATCGCGGCAAAGTCTTCCGGCGTGAACGGCTCGTTGCGGAAGAAGTCGTAGTAGAAGCCGTTCTCGATCACCGGACCGATGGTGACCTGGGTGCCCGGCCACAGCGTCTGCACGGCTTCCGCCAGCACGTGCGCGCAGTCGTGGCGGATCAATTCGAGCGCCCGCGGGTCGTCGCGATTGACGAGCTCGATCTTGGCATCGGCCTCGATGGGATCGTTGAGGTCGGCGAGCTCGCCGTCGAGCGCCATCGCAACCGTGCGCTTGGCCAGCGACGGCGAAATGCCCTTGGCGATATCGAGGCCGGTGATGCCCTTGTCGTATTCGCGCCGGGCGCCGTCGGGGAAGGTGAGGGTGACTTTGGGAGCGGGGGTCACGGGCTTCAGGTTGGACAGGCTATACTGGAAGCCGGACTCGGATTTGGGCTGGTCGGTCATTGCTTTTCTCCTGAGGCTCACTCCTGCGAACGAGCGCAGGTAAGCGGGAACGAGCGATATATCAGGCGATTCGGCCTGTGCAATCCGGCATTTCCAAGAAAGTGAGGCGCAAAACCCGCGGCGCAGCCCCAACTATTTGGCGTTGTGCCCTTTAACTCGTCACACGCCGCCGCTACATGCGTTTGCATGGAAAATCCCCCCGCCGCCGGCCGTTTCGCGCCAACTGCCCTGATGCTCGGCAATCTCGTCACCGGCTGCTCGGTGCTGGCGCCGGCGGGCATGCTGCCGGAATTGTCGGCGGGGCTTGGGATCAGCATCCACGCGGCCGGGCTCCTGATCACTTTCGGTGCGGTGACGCTGTGCATCGGCTCGCCGCTGACGGCATGGCTGACCAGCCGCATCGAGCGACGGACTCTGCTCACCACGACGCTAGCGGTCCTCGCACTCGGCAATCTCGCCTCGGCGTTTGCGCCCGACTATGCGAGCCTCCTCGTCATCCGCCTGGTCATGCTCGCGGTCGGTGCGCTCTACACGCCGCAGGCGGCGGGCACGGCGGCACTGATCGTGCCGGCGGAGCGGCGCGGCAGCACGATCGCCTATATCTTTCTCGGCTGGTCGCTGGCGGCCGCCGTCGGTCTGCCGTTGATCACCTTCATCGCCAGCCGCTATGGCTGGCACGCCGCCTATGGCGGGATCGGCGCGCTCGGCTGCATCAGCTTCCTGTTGCTGCTGCTGCGCCTGCCGGCGGGCTTGAAGGGCACGCCGGTGGATCTGAAGACCTGGAGTGCGGTCGGCCGTAGCAGGACGATTTTGCTGTTGCTGGCGATCACCATGCTGCAAATGTCCGGGCAGTTCGTGGTGTTCACCTTCATGGGCCCGCTGCTGAAGAAGCTGACCGGGGCGAGTCCCGATGCGGTCGGCATGGTGTTCGCAATCTATGGCATCTGCGGCTTCCTTGGGGTCGCCATCGCGACACGCATCGTCGACACTTGGGGGCCTTACCGGACCTCGTTGCTGTTCACCTGCCTCGTGCTTGCGGGCATCGCCGTGTGGGCGCTGAGCGCGGGCACCATCGCGTTGATGGCGATCGCGGTCGCGATCTGGGGGCTCGGCTTTGCCTCCACCAATTCGATGCAGCAGGTGCGGCTGGTCGCGGCCGCGCCGCCGCTGGCGCCGGCGACCGTCGCGCTCAACACCTCCGTCCTCTATATCGGCCAGGCCGTCGGGTCCGCCACCGGCGGACTGCTGTTCGCCCGCGAGCTCCTGCACACGATCGGCTTCGTGGCGGTCGGCTTCGTCGTGCTGGCGCTGGTCCTGGTGATCCTGACCCGGCCCCGGCCGGCTGCGGCTGCGACGGCCTGACATCCCGCGTGTTCGTGTGCGCAAGGTGCTTGGCAAACGGCGCACTACAGCGCTAGAAGGCCGGTCATGGGGACCAAAGAGAGTTGACAGAGATGAGGATGATTCTGGCGGTTGCTGCGGTGCTCTATTCCACCTCCGCGTTCGCGCAAGCCGACAAGCCACCGATGATCGGGGACAAGCCGCTGGTGCAGGTCAAGCCCAAGGGGGCGAAGGAGGGGACCAAGGCGGCGGCCGCGACGGCTACTCCGGCGCCGAAGGGCAAGCCGCAATCGATCGCGGCGCGGCTCCAGGCCTGTCTCGAGATCGATGACGGCACCAAGGACCGTCTCAACTGCTACGACGCGGTGATCCCGCCGGCGCCGAAGCCGAAGCCGGCAAAGGCCAAGGGGTACGCCGATTGCCGCTTCTTCAAGGAAGAGGACGAGCGGCTGGCCTGCTTCAACGGCTTTGCCGAGAGCATTCCGAAGCTGCCAAAGACCTGAGACGTTTGGAGCCGGGCGGCTAATCGCTGATCCAGCTCAGCACGGCCCTGAAGGCAACGCCCGGCACTTGCAGCGCGCTGCCTTCGAACTCCGCCGTGTCGCCGTCCTCGCGACCAGTGAGCGTCAGCGTGATCCGGTCGATGCCGAACAGCGCCTTGAAGGACGGATCGTCATTGTGGCGCTGGGTCGAGATCTTGACCTTGATGCTGTCGCCTTCGCCCGTGTAGGTGCCGATGAAGGCGAAAGCGGAATTGCCGCCGCGCATCTTGCCGTCCATCACATAGACGAGGCCGCACCCGGTCCCGTGCACCGTGTGGAAGTCGGCCTTGTATAGTCCCTGACGCACCCGCATGTCCCCGCAGAATTCCGACCGCAACTCGGCTGGCAAATTATGGTCGTTGGCAGCGAGCGCAATCCGTTGGCTCCCGGGGAACCCATCAACATCACATTTTGATCAGCGGCTGAGACGATTGCAGGCAAGCGCGGGTAAATACCGGCTGGCGCAATATCCTAACGGCTTGACGCAACGCGCGTCAGGGCCAGCGCCGGCGTCGCCGACATCTTCACCAGCACGTCCTTGAGCGGATCCCGCGTCCAGGCGCGGGTCACGTAGTCGCGATGGGTGATGCCGTCGCCGGTTTCGACGAACACCACGCTGCCGGGGCGCAAGGGGCCGTCCATGTCCTCGGAGACGCTGATGCCCTTCTGCCTGAGCATGGTCATCAGCTCGCGGTCACGCCGTGCGGTGTAACGGGTGTAGGAGCTGACGAAGAAGCCGGAGCGGTGGCTCTCGATCCAGGAAGCGAACTTGTCCATTTCGCCATAGACGGCGTCGAGCAGCACCACGCCGCGGACGCGGTCGCTGATGCCGCCGACCTCGAGGCTCCAGGCCGTCGGCAGGAAGCCGCCGCTGTAGCCGACGATGA
This sequence comes from Bradyrhizobium huanghuaihaiense, assembly GCF_025200885.1. Lineage (NCBI taxonomy): Bacteria > Pseudomonadati > Pseudomonadota > Alphaproteobacteria > Hyphomicrobiales > Nitrobacteraceae > Bradyrhizobium > Bradyrhizobium huanghuaihaiense. The sequence continues at coordinate 3,720,651 of NZ_CP104172.1, forward strand.
CGATCGGCATGTTGGCGAAAGCGCGCGCGCTGTCGGGATCGCCGGTGAGGCGGGCGAGGTGGTTAGCCGATTCTTCCATGAAGCGCTTGAGACCGCCGGCCTGCCAGAACTTGCCGGCACTGGAATCGGCGGCATCGACCGCCATCTGCGGCGCAAGCAGGATCGCATTGGCGCCGGAATCGGTGATCTGCCTGGGCACCAGCTGCCGGTCGCGCACGTCGCGCTCCAACGTCGCGCCATTGCCGTGGAAGAACACCACGATCACGCCGGGCTTGCGGACGTCGAAATGCTCGGGCACGTGCACCAGCACGCGGCTGTCGCTGTAGGTCTCGTCCTGCCAGTAGACGCGTCCCGAATAGCTGCGGTGGCCGCGGCGGTCGCCCTTGGAGATGTTGAGGAACGGCGCGTCGGAGGCGGGGTTGTTGCCGAAATAGGGGAAGGCGGACGATTTCATGCTGACGAGGGTCGTCAGGTCGTCGCGCGGCGGACGCTGGTAAGGGACTTGCGGCGCGAGCGAGGCGACCTTGTAGGGCGACTGCTCCGGCTGCTGCTGCACGGCGCGCTTGGGCGAGAAGTCCGACATCTGCCGTTGCAGGAAGCTCTCGCTCGCAGAGGGGAAACGCTCCCTAAACTGCGGGGCGGGGAAGCGATCCTCGAATGTGTCGGCGCTGGCAATCTGTTGGGTGTTCGTCTTGGCGACCACCTGGACATTGGCCTGCGAGTTTGCCGCGAGTGCTGCCGGATTGGGCGCCTTGCCGCATTGAACCAGCGTCAGCGACAGCGGCACCAAGGCTGAGACGAGGCCGACACGGAGCGCACGACCGTATCGACCGGACGATGCCCGGTCGGCACGAATGTCAGCTCTCATGTTCGGAACGGCCCCGACCATCCACCCATGACCCCAAAGTCACGTCCATCGGCAATCTCTAGACAATTGAGCCGACTGGCGTTTAGGCGACGTTAAGTGTCCGGAGAAACTTCCCCACATCCGGAACGCTCAAAAGGACCACGCAATCGTGTCGTGATTGTGGGGGTAGGGAACGGGTTTTTCCGGTGTCTGGGTCGGTTTATCGCCCACGACCATGCATAAGCGGTGCGAAAATACCGATGTCCTTTGCCTCATTTAGCCCTTGTTAACCCTGCTTGAATTGACTGAAGCAAACTGCACGATGCTCCCCGTGAGGCGAGACGCCTGAGGTTAAGGACCCCGATGACGGCATCAGATGCGGGTACCGCGCCCTGGACTGGCCGGCTGACCGGAGGTGGATCCGGGGTCTCCGCTCTGGTCGCAACCGCCATCGTCGTTGCCGACATGATCGGGGTCGGCGTCTTCACCAGCCTCGGCTTCCAGGTCAAGGACATCCCGTCCGGCTTCTCGATCCTCCTGCTCTGGACCGTTGGCGGCATCGTCGCGCTTTGCGGCGTGTTCTCCTACAGCGAGCTGGGCGCGATGTTTCCGCGCTCGAGCGGCGAGTACAATTTCCTCGGCCGCGCCTATCATCCCGCCTTCGGCTTTCTCGCCGGCTGGGTCTCGGCGACGGTGGGCTTTGCAGCGCCCGTCGCGCTTGCCGCGATGGCCTTCGGCGAATACGCCAAGTCGGTCATTCCCGATCTGCCGCCGATCCCGCTCGCCCTCGGCGTGGTGTGGCTGGTCTCGATCGTGCAGCTGACCGGCGTCAGGCACTCCTCGACCTTCCAGCTGATCTCGACCATTTTGAAGGTCGTGCTGATCGTCGCCTTCCTGGTCGCCGGCTTCATCATCGGCGCGCCGCAGCCGATCGCCTTCACGCCGCAGCCGGGCGACCTCGCGCATATCGTCAGCGCGCCGTTCGCGATCGGACTCGTCTTCGTGATGTATTCGTTCTCGGGCTGGAATGCCGCGACCTACATCATCGGCGAGATGAACACGCCGCAACAAAGCCTGCCGCGTGCACTGCTCACGGGCACGCTGATCGTGCTGGTGCTGTATGTCGCGCTGAACGCGGTGTTCCTCTATTCCACGCCCGTCGGCGCGCTCGCCGGCCAGCTCGACGTCGCCAGTGTCGCCGGCACCGCCATCTTCGGCAGCCTCGGCGGCCGGATCGTCGGCGCCATGATCTGCGTCGGTCTGATCTCCTCGATCAGCGCGATGATGTGGATCGGCCCGCGCGTGATGATGACGATGGGGGAGGACATTCCCGCCTTGCGCGTGTTCTCGAAGCGATCGGTCAGCGGTGCGCCGGCCTATGCCATCCTGTTCCAGCTTGCGGTCGCGACCCTGCTGCTGTTCACGCGCAGCTTCGAGGCCGTGCTCGACTTCATCCAGTTCGCGCTGTTGTTCTGCTCGTTCTTCACGGTCGCCGGTGTCATCAAGCTGCGCATCACCGATCCCGATCTGCCCAGACCCTATCGCGCCTGGGGATACCCGTTCACGCCGCTCGTTTTCCTGCTCGTGACCGCGTTCATGATGTACTACCTGCTGACCGAGCGACCGGTGCAGTCGCTCTCGGGGATGCTCGTCATGGTCTCGGGCCTGTTGATCTATGCTGTCTTCCGCAGGCGGCCGGTCGCCGCTGGCAATTCATCACACCGCGAATAGACATGTTTCGATCCATGAGAATTGCGGCAGTCGCTCTTGCCCTCCTGGCTGCGGCCGTCTCGTCCGCATCTGCCGCCGACGTCACCTTTGACGATACCGCGCGCTTCCTTGCGGGTATGCAGCCTGCGGCGGACTCGCCGCTGGTGCCGCTGACCAGGGACCCCAACTGGCAGCATCACGCAAAATTCTTCGACAACGCCTTCGCCCAGCTCGAGCAGCGGCAAATATCGAAGATCCGCGCCTGGGCCGACGTCAATCTGGCTGCGCCCCGGCCGACCATGTTTTACATGTTCAGCGGCCCCGACTTCCTCTACGCCAATGCCTTCTATTCCAAGGCCAGCACCTACGTGCTCGGCGCGCTGGAGCCGGTTGGCGCCGTGCCCGACCTGACGAAGGTGCCGCGCGGTTCGGTCGGCGCCGCGCTCTACAATGTCGAGCGCTCGCTCGGCTCGATCCTGAGCTTCTCCTTCTTCATCACCAAGCAGATGAAGGTTGACCTGCACACCAACCAGGTCAACGGCACCTTGCCGATCCTCTATGTCTTCCTCGCCCGCTCCGGCAAGACCATCCGCAACGTCGAGATGGTCGCGCTCGACAACAAGGGCGGAATGCATGTGGGGAACGACAATCCGGGACCGAACGCGACGCGCGGTGTCCGCATCACCTTTGCCGGCAGCGACGGCGAGGTGCGCACGCTGTATTATTTCTCGACCGACCTCTCGAATTCCGGCGCGCGCGCGACCGGCTTCCTGAGGTTCTGCGAGACGCTCGGCCCCGGCAACAGCCTGCTCAAGAGCGCGTCCTATCTCATGCACTCCGGCAACTTCACCGTCGTCCGCGACTGGCTGCTCGCCAACAGCGCCACCATCGTCCAGGACGATTCAGGCATTCCGCTTGCCAACTACAATGCACGGCAGTGGCGCTTCTTCCCGTTCGGCCGCTACCTCGGGCCGATCGATGAGTTCCCCGGACGCTACCAGGAGCGCTACACCGAACTGTTCACGCGCGCCCAGCCGATCGACTTCGGCGTCGGCTATCGCTGGCGCATGCATGAATCCAATCTTCTGCTGGCGGTGAAAGTGCCGGGAAGCGAGAGCGCGCCGGCGGCTGAGACCGCTTCGTCCGCCGAGCCGCCACGACCGCCGCGGCCGAAGCGACCGCGCCCGCCCGAGCCGATCCCGCCGCCGGGACGCTTCTTCTGGTTCCGCTAGCTACCAGTGCACGCTCTGGCTCGGCACCACGAAGGCCGTCGTGCTGGGCGGCGTTGCAAGGCTCGTCGCCAGATACCAGCCGGAGCCGGCCGCGAGCACCAGCAGTGCGATGATGGCGAGCATATCGAGGGTTCTGGGATCGTGAGGCTTCCTGGGACCAGGGTTGGGCCCCGGCCTGAGGTGAAAATGAGGGCTGATTTTCCAGCGCATTGTTGTTTCCTCCCGTGGGAGCATCACAACAACGCGAGGCGACGGTTCCAGTTCCCCCGGGGCCAGCGATGCGCAAAGCGCTGCAGCAAGCTCAGGGCGCGTTGACGCCGCGCCAACGGGCGTATCGCCAAGGCAGGTACCAGCGCGCGTTTTGCGGCGCGACGAGCGGCACATTGTCGATGCCCGAGGTGCCGTACGGATTGCAGCGGAGCAGGCGCGCGAGCGTCATCCAGCCGCCGGCCCAGAGCCCGAAGCGCTCGATCGCCTCATCGCCATAGACCGAGCAGGTCGGCAGGTGCCGGCAATTGTATCCGACCAGCGGCGAGAGCGTGTGGCGATAGAGCCAGATCAGCGCGCGGCCAAATCTTCGCGGAAGGCGAAGGACGCCCTCGACGGGAGTGGAACAATGCTCGCAGGTTGAATGCTTCATGGGCGCGTTGCTGCGACGTTAAGCGAAGTGTTGCCCGGTTCCGGCGCAGGGAACTGTAAGGTGTTGTTTGCGCGCCATATTTTGCCTGCTTTCTGGGAGCAGTGCAGCAAGTATCTGTGGACGATCTGTATTCGCCCGGATACCATTTTTATGACGGCCGTGTGTAGAAAACATACGCCTGTATGATGGACTCAGAGGGCGCTACCGGGGATTGTTTGGCGACCTTGGGGCTTTGGGGAAGGAACCAGATTGAAACTTCTGAACTCCCTTGATGTTCGCGGCTGGTTGCTGGTGGGAACCGCCGTCTGTGGAGTCGCGCTGGCCGGCGCCGTCGCGACATTCGGGTCATCGGCCCGAGCGGGTAGCGCTCTCGAAGAGCGCAAGTTGCCGATGAAGTTCAACTGGGTCGCTTGCGAACCGAATTGCCGCGGCTGGGTCAGCGCGGTCGGCATCATCACCGCTGATACGCCCAAGGAGTTCGAAGAGTTTTCTCGCGGACGCCAACTCGGCGGCGCCACTGTGGTGCTCGATTCCAGCGGCGGTTCCGTCAACGACGCGATCACGCTCGGCCGGCGCTTCCGCAATCTCGGACTTTTGACGACGGTCGGAATCAGCCTTCAGAACCGCGGCGGGCAGTCGGCCCGTCCTTCGGTCGCGCCCGAGGCCTATTGCGAGTCCATGTGCGTGTTCCTGCTGCTGGCCGGCAAGAAGCGCTACGTGCCGGAAGCAGCGCATGTTCGGGTCCACCAGATCTGGATGGGCGACCGCGCCGACGATGCCAAGGCCGCGAGCTACAGCGCACAGGACCTGATGATCGTGGAACGCGACATCGGCCGCCTCGCCAAATACACCTTCGACATGGGCGGCGCCGGAGACCTGCTGTCGCTCGCGCTCAGCGTTCCCCCCTGGGAAGATCTGCACGAGCTCGATGCAGGCGAGCTGAAGCTCACCAATCTGGTGACGACGGATCTCGTCGCCGACGTGCTGCCGCATGTGGACGTCACGGCACCGGCGATGGCGGAGCTCGGGCCGAAGACGCAGGCGAGGTTCGGTGCGGAACCGGAGCAGCCGGCCAAATCGACCAAGACGGCGGAAGCCGTGGTGCCCACTGGCAGCGCGGCGGCGCCGGCTACCGCGGCGCAGAAGTAAGCTCCCCACACTGTCATTCCGGGGCGTCGCAAAGCGACGAACCCGGAATCCAGATGTTGTCGCACGAAATTCTCAGGTGCGCACTTGCGCACCATAGTCCGCGCTGGCGCGCGCGCCGGAATGACGTCGTTTGGGCTCAGCCCTGTGCCGCGGCGGGCTGCTTGGCCTTGGCTTCGATCTGACCGATCGCATCGACCACCGCATCGAAGGTCAGCAGCGTCGAGGCGTGCCGTGCCTTGTAGTCACGGACCGGCTCGAGGAACTTGATCTCCTCCCATTTGCCTTGAGGAGGCGTGCCGTTCTCCTTGAGCATCTTGCGAACGGTTTCGCGTAACTCACGGAGTTCGCTCGCAGTCGAGCCGACCACGTGACTTGCCATGATGGATGAAGAGGCCTGTCCCAGCGCACAGGCCTTCACGTCATGGGCGAAGTCGGTGACGGTGTCGCCATCCATCTTGAGGTCGATCTTCACGGTCGAGCCGCACAGCTTGGAGTGGGCGGTCGCGCTGGCATCGGGGGCCGACAGGCGCCCGAGGCGCGGAATATTCCCGGCCAGCTCGATGATTCGCTTGTTATAAATGTCGTTCAGCATGTGATGGAGTCCAACACGTCCACACCCACTTCCGGGCCGGATCGGCCTTGGCGGGCGCCGTCCACGGTCCTATATAGGGTCGGAACTGGTGGAAAAAAGTCCAGCGGTGCGGCGGCGGTGATCCCGATCTGCGCTATCGACGTTGTGACCGAAGGGCCTTTTCGCCAAAACTGTTCTCTTCAGGCGTCCGGCGGCTTGCCGCCCCGTCTGCCGGTGACACTCCGGCCACAAGGCCGTCGAACGGAGTAGACATGGACGCTACAATCAAGCCGATCCGCCCCAATAAGCAGCTCGAGAGCCGCCCGGCCGAGCTCGATCCTGCCGAATTCCTCGCGGCCGCCGTCCGCGCCGATCAGCCGCGCCCCGCGCGCGCCGAGGCTGAACAGGCCGTGAAGACGCTGCTCGCCTATATCGGCGAGAACCCCCATCGCGAGGGCTTGCTCGACACGCCGCGCCGCGTGGTCGAGGCCTTCGACGAGCTCTATCAGGGCTACCACCAGTGCCCGGCCGAGGTGCTCGACCGCACCTTCGGCGAGACCGCCGGCTATGACGATTTCGTGCTGGTGCGCGACATCGAGTTCACCTCGCAGTGCGAGCATCACATGATGCCGTTCTACGGCAAGGCGCATATCGCCTACACCCCGGTGGAGCGCGTCGTCGGCCTGTCCAAGCTTGCCCGCCTGACCGACATTTTCGCCCGGAGGCTCCAGACCCAGGAGCATCTGACGGCGCAGATCGCAGCGGCCATCGACGAGATCCTGAAACCCCGCGGCGTTGCGGTGCTGATCGAGGCCGAGCATACCTGCATGTCGGTGCGCGGCGTTGCCAAGCATGGCGCCTCCACCTTCACCAGCCGCTACACCGGCATGTTCCGCGACAATCCGGCGGAGCAGGCCCGTTTCCTGTCCATGGTGCGAGGCCTGCAGCGCTGACCTCGCGAATGACCAGCGAGGTTTGTTGTGTCCGCTCACTCCCATGAGATCGAGGAAGGCCTTGCCTTCCTCCCCAAGTTCGACGCCGCGGGCCTCGTGACCTGCGTCGCGACTGACGTCGCTACGGGTGACGTGCTCATGGTCGCGCACATGAACGACGAGGCGCTGCGCAAGACCATCGCGACCGGCGAAGCCTGGTACTTCAGCCGCTCGCGCAATGCCTTGTGGCGAAAAGGTGAGACCTCAGGTCAGACCCAGCGCGTGGTCGAGATGCGCACCGATTGCGATCAGGACGCGGTCTGGATCCGTGTCGAGCAGATCGGCGCAGCCTGCCACACCGGCCGCCGGTCGTGCTTCTACCGCAAGGTCGAGGCCGAGGGCGGGGGAGCCAGGCTGGTGTTCACCAACGCGGACAGGCTGTTCGATCCGGATGACGTCTATAAGAAGTAGCAACCTGTCATTCCGGGGCGGCTCGAAGAGCCGAACCCGGAATCTCGAGATTCCGGGTTCGCGCTTCGCGCGCCGGAATGACTCGGGGATGGGCGGGGAGAGCTGAAATTAACCCCGCATTAACCATACCTGTCCCACGGTGAGACGACAGGGCGCCGAATTGCCGGCGTCGCTCAACGCCGCGCGGGGCGGGCACTCCATCATGTCGGTCGACAATTCCAGTGCCTCGCAGACGGCGGTTCTCGATCCGACGCGGGCGCGTGTCGCCGGCGCGATCAAGCAGGCCTCGAACGTCTCCGGCGTCAGCTTCCAGTACATGCTGACCACCGCCAAGATGGAATCGGATTTCGATCCCACGGCGGGCGCCACCACCTCGTCCGCGCACGGGCTCTACCAGTTCATCGACCAGACCTGGCTCGGCACCGTGAAAGAGGCGGGGAGCCAGCTCGGCTACGGCAACTATGCCGACGCCATCGTCAGGACGTCGTCCGGCACCTACACCGTTGACGATCCCTTCATGAAGCGGTCGATCATGAAGCTGCGCGACGATCCGGAGGCCGCATCCAGCATGGCCGCGGCGCTGACGCAGTCGAACAGCTTCAAGCTCACTGGCCTGCTCGGACGCAGGCCGAGCGACAGCGAGCTCTACATGGCGCACTTCATGGGCGTCGGCGGGGCGGCAAAGCTGATCGCCAATGCCGAGGACAATCCGCAAGCCGTCGGCGCGCGGCTGTTTCCCAACGCGGCATCCGCCAATCGCTCGATCTTCTATGCCAAGGACGGCCGCGCCCGCAGTGTCTCCGAGGTCTATTCGGTGCTCGATGCGCGCTATGCCAGCGCGGCGAATTCGAAGGTCACGCGCAGCGCGATGGCGATGTATGGCGGCGCGCCGTCGACCACTGAGGTTGCCAGCGCCAATGGCGTGCAGCCCACAATGCCTGTGGTCGACAACGCGGCCTATCTCCAGACCTTCCCGAATACGCGCGCCGTGACGCCTGTCAGCGCGACGTCGTCAACGACGGTCGCCGACAATGCGCCGTCGACGCCGGTGTTTCGCTCGATCTATCAGCCTGGCGATGTCACGCAGCCGGTCTCGGCGACGGTGCAGAAATTGTGGGGCAACAACGCCTCGCTTACGTCAGTCGCCTCAGCGACGCCGGACGTGCGTCCGCCGCAGCCGCTCGATCTCTTCAGCGATCGCAGCGGCACGTTCAGCAGCTAAAATCGTCGAGCGAAAAACCGCCGCGTGTCCCGGACGCGCTGCGGCGCGCAAGCGCTGCTGCGCAGAGCCGGGACCCACGCAACAAGAACTGTTCTCGAACCATCCAGGCCCCGGCTCAGCAGCGCATCACTTGCGTGCTGCGCCGCGTCCGGGGCACCCATCCTGGGCGTCTCGGTTCCCTTAACAAAACGTCAATAAAACCAGCCAGTTATGGTGAACGCTTTGTTAAGCGTCGTGGTTTATTTTGTGTTGCAGGTGACGAGCCGTCACCATTTTCGTTTGTTGTGTAAGCCGGAAGCAGCATGATTGTTCGGCAGTTTATCAATTGGATCAGGACGGCCCCCGCCGGCGAGCGGGCCGAGGCGACACGGGCGTTGGCCCGGGCCTGGCTGATCTCGGATCTCTCCCATGACGACCGCATCGCCGCCGAAGGCGCGCTTCTGATGCTGCTCGACGATCCCTCGCCGCTGGTGCGGCAGGCGATGGCCGAGGCGTTTGCGCGCAGCCCTGATGCGCCGGCGTCGATCGTGCGGGCGCTGTCAGCGGACCAGCCGACCGTCGCGCTGCCCGTGCTCGAACATTCTCCGTTGCTGATCGATGCCGATCTCGTCGACATCGTTGCGACCGGCAATGACGAGGTGCAGTGCGCGGTCGCCCGCCGCATCGCGCTGCCGGTGTCGGTTTGCGCCGCCATCGCCGAGGTCGGCTGCGCGGCGTCGGCGCTCGAGCTGATCGAAAATCCGCATGCCGAGCTCGCGCCGTTCTCGTGGAATCGCATCGTCGAACGCCACGGCCATCTCGCCGCGATCCGCGAGGCGATGCTGGTGCTGGACGATCTGCCTGCCGCAACGCGCGCCGCGCTGGTGGCAAAGCTCTCGGAGACGCTGGCGCAATTCGTCGTGGCGCGGAACTGGCTGAGCGCCGACCGCGCCGAGCGCGTGACGATCGAGGCGCGCGACCGCTCCACCATCAACATCGCGGCACGCTCGCGCGGCGACGACATGCAGGGCCTGGTGCATCATCTGCGCGTCACCGGCCAGCTGACCGCCGGTCTCATCCTGCGCGCGCTGCTGTCGAGCAATCTCGACCTGTTCGACGCGGCGCTGGCCGAGCTCGCCGACATGCCGCTGGCGCGCGTCACCGCGCTGCTGCACGACCGCGGCGGCAACAGCCTGCACGCACTGCTGCGCCGCGCCGGCCTTCCCGAAGCGACGTTCGCGGCGTTCCAGGTCGCGCTCGATGCCTGCCACGAGCAGGGTTTTGTCGACAGCGACGACGGCGCGGCCCGGCTGCGCCGTCGCATGGTCGAGCGCGTGCTCACCCATTGCGAGACCGACCGCGGCGCCACCGAGCCGCTGATGGTCCTGCTCCGCCGCTTTGCCACGGAGTCCGCGCGCGAAGAGGCAAGGTTGTTCTGCGACGAGATCGTTGCGGATGATGCGATCGATCCGGTTTACGACGATCTGATCGCGGCCTAGCAAGATGCCGTAGGGTGGGCAAAGACGCGCAGCGCCATGCCCACCATCCATCAGCGATCAGATGGTGGGCACGCTCCGCTTTGCCCACCCTGCGATACTTATCGTACGGCTAGAGCACTTCGTCATTGCGAGCGCAGCGAAGCATTCCAGAATCCCGCCGCGGGAACAGTCCGGATTGCTTCGCTGCGCTCGCAATGACGAGAGGAGAGAGCTCGGCCTTTACTCCGCCGGCACGATGCTCGGTGCCAGGATCGCTTCGAGATGCTCGGGACGGTCGCGGTTGACCTGGGTGAGATAGTCGTCGGCGACCTTGCGCAGGCGACGGCTGAGCTCGGCGGAGACGCTGATGCTGTCGAGCCTGGTGTTCTCGTGCACGATGGCCAGGATGGCATTGATGTGGTGCGTGAACAGCTCGGCCGGCACCTTCTCCAGATCCGGCGCGTGCTCGATGACGCGGCACAGGCTCTCGGCGATTCCCGCTGCCGCCGGGAAGCCGAACGTCGCGGCATCGCCCTTGATGTCGTGCGCCGCGCGGAACAGCTCGTCGCGCCGCTCCTTGGTGAAGCCGTCATTGCGGATGGCGACGTAGGCGGCCGACAGACGGTTGACCTCAGTTGCCATCCAGTCCTTGAACTCGCCGGAGAGGCCTGCGAGCGCCTGCTCGGCGCGGCTGACCGGATCGTCCATGTCCTTCTCTTCGACGCGGCGCAGAACCTTGCGCAGCGGATTGGGCTGCGTGATCAATTGATGCGTGGCGAAGGCTTTGACCTCGATGTCCTTTGCGCTGTTCTTCGCCATGATGCCTGCCTCGTCTGAAGACGTTGCGCTAGATGGAGGAGCGGGCCTTGTCGAGCAGCGAGGGCTGCTGCAGCACCTCGTGCTTTTCGCCGACGCGGCGCTCGGGACCCATATAGGCGGAGTTGGTGTTGCGGCGCCGGTCCGGCCCGAAATAGGTCTTGGTCTTGATGAAGGGGCGGGGATTGGCGACGACGTTGAGGATGCGCTGGTAGAGCCCCTTGGCCGAGATCGGCTTGGCCAAAAATTCGGTGACGCCGGCATCGCGTGCCACCGTGACGCGGCGCTTCTCGGAATGGCCGGTCAGCATGATGATCGGCGCGTAGGGGTTGCCCTTGGATTCCGGCTGCCGGATCATCTGCGCGAGCTCGAGCCCGTCGAAGATCGGCATCGCCCAGTCGGTGATGACGATGTCGGGCACGTAATGGCTGTACATTTCCAGCGCGGTGGCGCCGTCCTCGGCTTCATAGACTTCGCGCGCGCCGAACGAGTGCAGCAGCGTCCGCAGGATGCGGCGCATGTGCGGATTGTCGTCGCAGACGAGGAAGCGCAGCTTGTTGAAGTCGATGCGGAACATGGCGCCCGGGCTGAAGCGGTCAATCTTCGTTAACCATATCGTGGCGGGGGTTAACGAAGGGTTGCCGGCGGGCGCCCGGCGGCAGTCCCGGGCAGGGGCTCAGTAGCCGAACTGCTCGCGCAAGATGCGCTCTTCCAGGCTGTGGCCGGGGTCGAACAGCATCCGCATCGAGATGCTCTTGTCCGAGAGCACCTCGACGCGCCGGACCCTGCGCACCTCCTCGTGGTCGGCGACCGCGGCAACGGGGCGCTTGTCGTCTTCCAGCACCTCGATCACGACATAGGCCGTGTTGGGCAGCAGGGCGCCGCGCCAGCGCCGCGGCCGGAAGGCGCTGATCGGTGTCAATGCCAGCAGGGCGGCGTTGATTGGCAGAATCGGGCCCTGGGCGGAGAGGTTGTAGGCGGTCGAGCCGGCCGGCGTCGCCACGATGATGCCGTCGGCGATCAGCTCCGGCATGCGCTCGCGCTCGTCGATCAGGATCCGCAAGCGCGCCGCCTGGGAGGTCTGGCGGAACAGATAGACCTCGTTGATGGCATGGTGCAGGTGGACGCGGTCGTTGACGTCGGTCGCGCGCATCAAGAGCGGATTGATCTCGGATTCATGCGCCGTCTCGAGCCGTTGGCGCAGATCATGCGTCGAGTACTCGTTCATCAGGAAGCCGACCGTGCCGCGGTGCATGCCGTAGATCGGCTTTCCCGTGCGCATGTGGTGGTGCAGCGTCTGGAGCATCAGCCCGTCGCCGCCGAGCGCGACCACGACGTCAGCCTCGTCAGGATCGCAATTGCCATATTGCGCAGTGAGCTGGCCGAAAGCGGCCCGGGCCTCGCTGCTCGGGCTGGCGACGAAGGCGATCCGGTCGTATCGCGATGGCTTGGTCATGGCTTTTCGGGCAGGCTCGCTGGCTCGAGAAAGTTCCGCCGGGCTCGTCTATACGAGGTGGGGCTCCATTGTCGAGGATGACCACCCTCCAAGGCAAACGGCACTGCCGGATTCGGGGCAAACCGGGTCGTTTCGAGCCCAATCGGCCTCTCAGGGGGCGCCACGTCAATGATCCCCCAAACCGTCTCAATTCCGCGCTAAGCTTTCGGCCTCACCGGCTCTCACAGCCGGGCAGGGAGAACGATCATGGTCACGGGCTTGTCGGCGCTGCGTTGCACGGCCTTGGTGCTGGCGGTGTCGGCTTTCGCACTCGCAGGATTTGCGCGCGCGGATGATCCGCCGCAGCCGCGCTCCGAGACGACGGCGCCAGCCGGCCAGAAGGGTGGGCGCGGTGGTGGCGCGCCAGGCGCATCGCAGAATTCGCCGTCCGCCGAGCCGCACCGTCTGCCGCCGGATTCGATCACGAAGCAAACGCTCGATCTGCCCGGCCGTGCCCTCAACTTCGCCGCGACGGCGGGCTCGATCCGCGTGTTCGACGGCAAGGGCGAGCCGCTGGCCGACATCGCCTACACCTCCTACGAGCTCGACGGGGCCGACCGCGCGACGCGCCCGGTGACGTTCCTGTTCAACGGCGGACCCGGCGCGTCCTCGGCCTGGCTCCAGTTCGGCGCCGCGGGTCCGTGGCGGCTGCCGCTCGACGGCGAAGCGCTGTCGCCATCGGCTTCACCCGAGGTGAAGCCGAACGCGGAGACCTGGCTCGACTTCACCGATCTCGTCTTCATCGACCCCGTCAGCACGGGCTACAGCCGGTTCGTTGCGAGCGGCGAGGACGCGCGAAAATCTTTCTACTCCGTCGACGGCGACGTCAATTCGATCGCGCTCGTGATCCGCCGCTGGCTCGAGAAGCACGACCGGCTGACCTCGCCGAAATACGTCGCGGGCGAAAGCTATGGCGGCATTCGCGGCCCGAAGGTCGTGCGCCAGCTGCAGCTCCAGCACGGCGTCGGCGTCAGGGGATTGATCCTGGTGTCGCCGCTGCTCGACTTCCGCGAGTTCACCGGCACGAGCCTCCTGCAATATGTCGCGACGCTGCCGAGCTATGTGGCGGTGGCGCGCGAAGCCAAAGGTCCGGTCAAGCGCGCCGACCTCGCCGACGTCGAGGCTTACGCGCGCGGCGAATTCCTGGCCGATCTCGTCAAGGGCGAGGCCGACAAGGAGGCAACCACGCGCTTGGCCGACAAGGTCGCCGAGCTCACCGGCATCGACCAGGCAGTGAGCCGCAGGCTCGCCGGCCGCTTCGATGTCGGCGAGTTCCGCCGCGAGTTCGACCGCAAGAACGGCAAGGTGACGGGACGTTACGACGGCTCGGTGCGCGGCTACGATCCCTATCCGGATTCGGGCAATTCCCGCTTCGGCGACCCTTCCGGCGATGCGCTCCAGGCGCCGCTGACGAGCGCCGCGGTCGATGTCCTCACGCGCAAACTCAACTGGCGGCCCGACGGCTCCTACGAGGTCCTGAACGGCAGCGTCGAGGGCAACTGGGATTTCGGCCGTGGCATCAACCCGCCGCAATCGGTGTCTGAGCTCCAGCAAATCCTCGCCACCGACGCCAAGCTGAACGTGCTGGTCGCACACGGCCTGTTCGATCTCGCCACGCCCTATTTCGGAACGAAGCGGGTGCTCGACCAATTGCCTGGATTCGCGACCCGGCGCGTGAAATTCGCCGTCTATCCCGGGGGTCACATGTTCTATTCGCGCGACGGCTCGCGGCAGGCCTTGCGCGGTGAGGTCGAGGCGCTCATTCGGGAATAGGCCGCCGCTTGCGCGGCGGATAGCGGCGCGCGATCTCGCGTGCGACGACCTTTTCCGGCTTCACATTGGCGCCGGCGATCCAGATGTCGCTGACCTTGCCGCGCTTGTCGCGCACGCGGCGCACCGGCTCGCCGTGGCCGGAGTAGCCGGCGGCCCAGGCGAGCTTGCCGGTGTCGCGGCCGGTCACCTCGATCTCGCCGGCGTCCATGAACGGATTGTTGAACTGCGGGTTGGCGACGAGCACGCGGTTGCCCATCGGTACGAGATCGGTTGCGCCCCACATCGTCCACCATCGGCCGGTCCAGCCGCGCACGCGGCGGTTGGGCGCACCGCGGGTGTTGAAGCTGCGCAGGATCTGCATCGCTCCGTCCATCCAGAACGGCGCGGCGCCATCGAGGGAGTTGCTGAGGATGCTGATCGCGAGCTCGCAGGCCGGAATCGCGCAGGTCCGCGAGATGTAGCCCTGGAAGCCGCCGCTATGGCCGAACCAGTCCCAGCCGTCGGTCTTGCCGGCATTGACGCCGAGACCGTAATAGGCCTCGAGGCTTTGCGGGATGCGCCAATGATGCCGCGTCATCTCGCGGCGGCTTGCGACTGACAGCACGCTCTTTTTTGCGTTGGGTGCAAGCTGCGCGAAGAAGCGGGCGGTGTCGGCGGCGGTCGCGACGAAGCCTGCGGCCGAGGCCATGGCGTATGCGGGATTGTCGCCGGGGATCACGCAGCGCTCGCCGAACGGCAGTTTTCGCGTATGGCCGCGCGCGAATAGCGCACCCTTCGGGAGCGGTGCATTCGGCTCGGTCTCGCGCAGCCCCGCGGGCTCGATGATCTCGCGCTTGATCCAGACGGAGTAGGGCTCCTTCGTCACGGCTTCGATCACGAGGCCGATCAGGGCAAACCCGTGATTGGAATATTTGAAGCGCGTGCCGGCCTCGATCGCGGTCGGCAGCTTCAGCTCCGCGAGCAGCTCTTTGGCGTTGAGATAGGAGCGGCTATCGATGAACTGGCCGGAATCGGCGCCGTCGCGCGTCAGCCCGGCGCTGTGCGAGAGCACCTGTGCGATCGTCGTCTCGGCAATGCGCGGGTTGAGACCGCCGACATATTGGCCGACCGCGTCATCGAGCCGGATCTTGCGCTGCTCGCGCAGCTTCATGATGCCGGCTGAGGTGAAGCTTTTCGAGTGCGAGGCGATGCGGAAGCGGTGGCGCGGGGTGAGCCTCTCGCCGGTGTCGAGGTTGGCGAGGCCGAATGCGTGCTCGGCGACGATTTCGCCGCGATGGGCGAAGGCGACGATGACGCCGGGCTGCTGGATTGTCGTCTGCTGGAATTCGATCCAGGAGCCGATGTAGTCGATCGCGGATCGCAGCCACGTATCCATTGCGCACCGATTATGAGGGGAGGATTCGTGCGCGAAGGCTAGCCGAGAAAGCAGAACGGGCACAACCCCTGGGTTGTGCCCGTTCGCATCGATCGAAGATGCGCAGTCTTCAGTAGACGAGCGTCGCGCCGGTCGGCTTGTCGAGCGCTGAGGCCAGCGAGCGATACTCGGAGCTGTCGGTGCCGGCGAGCGATGCGATCTTGTTGAGGTGATACTGCGCCTGCTCGCGGTTGCCCTGCTCGAGCTGCCAGAGGCCGTAATACTGCCAGGTGCGGACGTGGTTCGGGTCGTCCTTCAGCGCCAGCTCGTAATAGACCTTGGACGACTGGTAGTCGCCGAGCTTGCGATAGGAATAGCCGATCAGGTTCGCGACGTCGGCAACATCGTCGCGCTTGAGCGACTTCAGCTGGTCGATCGCGCCCGTGTAGTCGTGATTGTCGTAGATCGCCGTGTAGGCGGTGCGATAGGCCGCGAGGAATTTGGGATCGCTGACGGAGGAGCTCTTCTTCTTGCCCTTCTTGCTCGAGGAGTCCGACTTCGGCGGCGAGGACGGCTCGTCGCTGCCCGCGGCAAAGGCGCTGGTCAGCACCGGCCCGGCTGCGAGCGACATGGCAACGAGGCCCGGCAGCAGAAGCATTGAGAGTTTGCGCATCTAAGTTCTCCCGTATGGAACGTGGCGATCCTACACGATTGCCCGAAGACCGGAACACCCAGGAGCAGGAAACATTCCCGCTTCGCACGATCTATTCGCCTTGGGGCAGATGACAAAGTTGTCATCCAGATGAACGGAAGCCTGCAATCGGCTTCAGAATGGGTTCAGTGCGCGGGGCCTAGGCTCCCACCTACGATCGAAGGGTCGGCGAGAGGGCGCCGCCTCAAGATCCTTCCAAGAGGAGACCACCATGTTGAAGACCATTTCTGCAGCCTTGCTTGCCGCCTCCGTGATCGCAGCCCCGGCCTTCGCCGCTGAAGCCGGCAAGACCACCACGACCGCGCCGGTGATCAAGGCGGATCAGACCCAGACCAAGGCGTCGACCACCGCCGCGAAGCCGGATGCCGGCGTCAAGGCCGATGCCAAGACTTCCGATGGCAAGACTTCGGGTGCCAAGGCTTCCGACGCGAAGGCTTCCGACGCGAAGGCTCCCGATGCGAAGGCCGACGTCAAGGCGGATGCCAAGGTCGACACCAAGTCGAAGGCGATGAATGCGAACGCGGCGGTCACGCCCGACGAGCACAAGACCGTGCGGAAGCATCGTCATCACCACAAGCATCTGTCGGCGAAGAAGTCGCTGAAGACGCAGCCGGACGTCACCAAGCCGGTGACGACCGAGAAGCGCAGCTAACGACTGATCCCGCGCGGCGGCATCCCTGGCATTGCCCTGCTGCCGCGTGCGGAATTCAGGCCCGGCCCGCCGTTCGGCGTCTTGCGTGATAGCGCAAGGCACCGGCAGCGGGCCGGTGCGCCTGCAGGCGAATTCCCTTCGCGCGACCTTGGGGCTAGAACGTCTTCCGAGTCTGGGCGAGCGGAGAACGTGACCTGTGGGGCGGTTGGCGAGGCGTGCAGTGAGCGCGACATTGGTTCTGGCATTGCCGCTGGTGCTCGCGGCGTGTTTTGGCCGCGACGGGGACCGTCCAAGCCTGATGGATGGGACCCAGGCCGGAGGACCGCAGCCCTTTCCCGACAATTTCCGCAGCGACACGCTCGCCTTGATGCGCACCTATCTCAACAATCCGGTCGGCGTGCGCGAGGCCAGTATGGCCGAGCCGGTGCAGCGGCCGGTCGGCGGCCGGCAGTTCTATGTCAGTTGCCTGCGCTTCAACCCGCGTGAGACCGACGGCAGCTACAAGGGTGTACGCGAGCGCGCGGTGATTTTTGTCAATGGACGAGCTGATCGCGTCGTCGACAAAGCCGGCGAGCTCTGCGCCGGTGCGGTTTACGCACCCTTTCCGGAACTGGAAAAGATGGCGCGTTAGCGCAAAGCTCGCCTTCATCGCCGGGTGCTAGAACGAGGACCGCCGGAGCCGCTGGATCACATTTCGGCGAGCTTTGAACGGGGCGGATTTGCCTTGCGACTAATTGTAACGGCAGGCCTCGCGCAAACGACAAAATCGGTCGGTGCAAGGCGGCGTGGCGGAACAAAATCGCGATGTTGCCACCCCGTCACAGGTGCGAACGATCAACGTTCCGGCATCGCCGCGAAGCAACCAAATTCACGCCACGTTGTTTGCTGAGGGTCGATTTTGAAAGAACGGGGATGGACATGAAGACGATTTTGCTGGGCGCAGTCGCCTTGCTTGCGCTGGCAGCGCCGGCCGCAGCGGCCGACATGCAGCCGCGCCCCTATACCAAGGCTCCGGCCCCCACGCCGCCGCAGGTGATTTACAACTGGACCGGTTTCTACATTGGCGGCCACGTCGGCGGTGCGTTTGCCGGCGACAGCAGCTTCCAGTCGAGCGACGCCCGCTTCCTGGGCGGCGTGCAGGGCGGCTTCGACTACCAGTTCGCGCCCAACTGGGTCGTGGGTGTCGAGGCCCAGTACTCCTGGCTGCCGACCAACAACAACGGTGTCACGTTCCCGCTGGGCACGCAGGTGACATCCAACACCGACCAGCTCGGGTCGGTGACCGGCCGGATCGGCTACACCTGGGGCCCGACGCTGCTCTACGCCAAGGGCGGTTACGCCTGGCGCAACGGCGGACTTGGCGTCAACGTCGCCGGTGTCCCGCAGACCTTCACCGCGACCGGCAACAACAAGGACGGCTACACCGTCGGCGCCGGCCTCGAATACATGTTCGCGCCGAGCTGGTCGGCCAAGGCCGAGTACCAGTACTACAACTTTGGCAGCACGACCTTCACCTCCGGGCCGGCCGACATCGTCGGCGTCCGCGGTCGGGAAGACGAGCATACCGTCAAGGTCGGTGTGAACTACCGCTTCGGCTGGGGCGGACCGGCAGCCACGCGCTACTGACCCGCCAAAGGCGATCCCCAGATCTGACAAAGGCCGGCTTCCCGCCGGCCTTTCGTTTGCCGGCTCCGGCTTGCCGGTCCGCTGTTTGCCTTGCGTGAACCATCTGGCGCGTCATTTGCAAGCAAACATTCCGGCTCGCGCTTTCTCATGCGTGTCATGGGGCTGGCGTAAAGCAAAAATAATTTTTGCCGCTTACGGAACTCGCGCTCCGGAACGCGTTATTATGGGACTTCCCGGGCTGGTGGGACGACGGTCATGCGTATCTTGATGTCGGTAGTAGGGCTCGCGTGCTTCGTCGCCTTGCCGTGCTCTGCTCAAACAATCCTCAAATCCGAGCCTCTGATGTTGGCACCCTATGAGGTGGCCTTCGTCAAGGACGCCTCCTGTCCATCCGGCAAGGTGCTGAAAGTGACCGGCGCCATCCGCGGGCTGCATCGGCGCAAGGCCTGCGTGGTGCTGGCTGGCGAGCAGGCCTCCCTCGCGACCGCGACGCCCTGATCCCGCCTTCCGCCCGACCTCAGGAATTCAGCTCGAGCTCCATCCTGGACTCGCGCTCGGCCTCGGCCTTGTTCCTGACGGGGTCCTCACCTTGGGCGGCGCGGCAGGGCTTGATCTCGTAGTCGTTGTCGAGCACCCGGCGCGGTCCGGCGCGCTCGTCATCTGCGCTGACATCCACGACCAGACCACTCCGCTGCGCCAACCCCCAGACGTCGGACTCGTCGGGGTAGGCCTTGCTGATTTGAGCGTCGTTGCAGAACAGGGCGTAGGGCATTTCTCTTTCCGCTCCCGGAAAGCGCATTAACGAATTCCCCGGCGAGGGGTTCCGGCCGGCAACGCGATCACGGGGCCGTGATCGGGGCGGTCAGGCCTTGAGTCGTAAACGAGTCCTGAATCCCCAAAAAAAGAATCCCTGGGACTCTCCGGCCGGAATCAGCGGATGTTTCGGCCATGACGAGCGACCTCAAAACCTCCTGCGGGCACATGCTCCTGCCGTTGACGCTGGCGTTGTTCGGCGCCTGCGCAGCCAATCTCTGGCTGGTGTGGTCCTGGCTGTAAGTCCTTGAAGGACGCCCGCTTGCCCTACTTTTTGGCCGGCGGAGGAGGGCCGACGTCACGGAGGGCGGCGCGAAGCTTTGTCAGGGTCGCTGCGCAATATTCCTCGCGTTCGCGCTCGAACCGCTCCTGATGCTTGCGGAAATTCGCGATCCTGGCCTGCATCTCGGTGCGGAAATCGCCACCGGGGCGGGGCGGCGGGATCTGGACGGGCTGAGGTTGGGGGACGGGCGGAGCTACGGCCGGTGGCAGGTCGGTTTCGATCGCAGCAGCCTGCACGGTCACGATCTCCGTGGTGACCGCGAATGCAACAGGCGGGTGCTCCGGCGGATGGAGCTCATCCTTCTTGCCGGTTACGGATTGGACGAAGGCCAGTGTCTGCGCGATCAGTGCGTCGCGCTCCGCGATCCACTTCATGGGCGACCCCTGTCGGACCATTCCATCAAAGCTGGAGGATCGAATCAAGGAGGTAATCCTGCAAGGGGATTGCATAATTTTCCCGGTCGCCCGACAGTGGGCGGATGGATGCCGGGAAAGAAGAAGAGTCGCTCGAAGTGGAGGGCTTGAGGCTTGTGCGTGCCTTCCTCTCGCTGCCGCCCGACAAGCGGGCGGAGGTGATCGCATTCGTCGAGGAGCTGGCCCGTATTCATGCCCAGGCCGAGGAGGCCGAAGGCACGCCGGCGAGGTGAGCTCTATCGCTCGCGCGGTTTGACGTTCGGCACGAAGGGCGCGCCGACCACCCGGACCTCCAGCGGCGCAGCGACATCGGCAGAGTTTCTCTCCGCGACCTGCCTCTCCGGCGTCCGTCCAAAGACGGGCTCGAGCAGCGCAAGCGTGCCGGCCACGATGGCGCAGCAAAGCGTCACCGCTCCCAACAGAAACATGTTTCGATCTTCTTCCCGGATTCGCATCGGGCCGAAAACGATCGACACGGAGGATTGGTTCCGGTCGGCTGGGCGCCACCAGATGCCGGCAAAATGCGCCCAAGCTTACGCGAAGCTTACGGGCGGGCAGCGGAAGGTTATTTTTCCGTAAGACGACCCGGCCATTTGGCATCAAATCTTAACGTCCGCCGGGTTCCAATGCACGTTGCTGGGATTACGCCCTGCCCGAAGAATCATTGGACGGCTGAGATGAGCTTTTTGAACAATCTGAAGATCGTGTGGAAGGTTGCGCTGATCGTGGCCGTGATGGGCTGCGCAATGATCGCCGTCGCGGGCTTCGGCACGCGCGAACTCTCCGCGACCGTCGACGGGTTCAGCGAGCTCGCTGCCGCGCAATCCTCCGCCCTCAACCTGACCCGCGCCCAGCGCCGCGCCGAGACCTATCACGCGGCGCTCTATGCGGTCTTCACCGAGGCGACGGAAGCGGGCAACGGCGCCCGCCTGAAGACCGCGAACCAGAACCGCAACGAGATCGGTCAATACCTCGACGCGGCGGAGAAGGACGATCCGTCCCGCGCGAGCCAGATCAAGAGCATCGGGGATCAGCTCAAGGCCGCGTTCGTCAGCTGCGATCCGGTGCTCCAGGCCGGCGCACAGGCGAGCAGCGTGGAGGAGAACGCGAAGGCTGCCGAACGCGCGCACAAGGAGTGCGATCCGGTGCTGGACGCAGCACTCGCACGCATCGTGCAGTTCGTGACCGACACCGCGCAGGCGGCGGGCAAGCGCAAGGAAGCCATCAACCGCGATGCCCGGTCTGCGACCTGGACCGTGATTGGCGTCAGCGGCGGCGGCCTGATCCTCGGAATTGCCATCGCGCTGTTCATCGGCCTCAAGGCGATGTCGCAGCCGATCGCTCGCCTCAAGCTCGCCATGGAGGGTCTCGCCCGCAACGATCTCAAGATCGAGGTGCCCGAGAAGGAGCGCCGCGACGAGATCGGCGACATGGCCAGGACCGTCGAAATCTTCAAGACCAACGGGCTCGAGGTCGAGCGGCTCAAGGCGGCGCAGGCCGAAGCCGAGAAGCAGGCGGCCGAGCAGCGCCGCCGCGACATGATCAACCTTGCCGACGGCTTCGAGCGGGCGGTCGGCGAGATCATCGAGACGGTTGGATCGGCGTCCACCGAGCTCGAGGCATCGTCCTCGACGCTGGCCACCACCGCGCATCGCGCGCAGGAGCTGACTTCGGTCGTCGTCGCCGCTTCGGGCGAAGCCACCGGCAATGTGCAGTCGGTTGCGACCGCGACGGAAGAACTGTCGTCTTCGGTGAACGAGATCAGCCGCCAGGTGCAGGAATCGGCGCGGATGGCGGGCGAAGCCGTCACCCAGGCACGCACCACGACCGAGCGCGTCAGTGAGCTCTCGGTCGCCGCCACCCGCATCGGCGACGTCGTCGAGCTGATCAACACCATTGCCGGCCAGACCAACCTGCTGGCGCTGAACGCGACGATCGAGGCGGCGCGCGCCGGTGAGGCCGGCCGCGGTTTCGCGGTCGTTGCCTCCGAAGTGAAGACGCTGGCCGAGCAGACCGCGAAGGCGACCGGCGAGATCAGCCAGCAGATTTCCAGCATCCAGACCGCGACCCAGGAATCGGTGAACGCCATCCGCGACATTTCCGCGACGATCGAGCGGCTCTCGGAAGTGTCCTCGACCATCGCTGCGGCGGTCGAGGAGCAGGGCGCGGCGACCCAGGAGATCTCGCGCAACGTGCAGCAGGCGGCCCACGGCACCCAGCAAGTCTCCTCGAACATCACCGACGTGCAGCGCGGCGCCGCCGAGACCGGCTCGGCCTCCTCGCAGGTGCTCTCGACCGCCAAGATGCTGGCGAGCGACAGCAATCGTCTGAAGGACGAAGTCGGAAAATTCCTGCGCACGGTGCGCGCGGCGTAAGCCCAGCGCGGCGGCTGTCGCCCGCCGCGCCGATTGCGCCTATTGCGGCAGCAGTAGTGCAAGAACGATAACGAACAGCATGGCCGTCATGATGACGGCCGTAGCCGCACCAGCGACCATCTTGGCCTTTTCCTTGGCGGTGGTGGGGCGCATGGGAAGCGCATGCTACCTCATGTTGAACTTCGGTCCAATCTGTGGTCTGTAGCCGTCCCCGCGGCGCTACGCGCCGCGCCCCTTCGAGGGCAGCCCATGACCGAAGATGTTGGCGACGGCTGGGCCGCGTCTGCGGCCGCCTGGATCATCGAGCAGGGCGAAGACGGCGACTATGGCCGCCGCTTCGTGCTGGATGCGCCGATGCGTGCGCGGATCGAAGGACGCGGTTTCCGCAATGCGCTCGACGTCGGCTGCGGGGAAGGACGCTTCTGCCGCATCATGCAGCGCGCCGGCATCCGCACCACCGGCATCGATCCGACCGAGGCGCTGCTCGCGCGCGCCAGGGAGCTGGACCCCGGCGGGGATTATCGGCTGGACCGCGCCGAGGCGATGGATTTCGATGCGTCCTTCGATCTTGTCGTCAGCTATCTCAGCCTGATCGACATGCCCGATCTCGCCGCGGCGATCGCGAAGATGGTGGGGGCGTTGCGGCCGGGCGGCACGCTCCTCATTGCCAACCTGACCAGCTTCAACACCGCGGGCCAGCCCGACGGCTGGACACGCGACCGCGAGGGCGACATGCGCTTCGCGATCGATCACTACATGGACGAGCGCCCGATCTGGGTGAGCTGGAGCGGAATCCGGATCCAGAACTGGCATCGTCCGCTCAGCACCTACATGACGCTGCTGCTCGGCCAAGGGCTCCAGCTGCGCCTGTTCGTCGAGCCGGAGCCGACAGGCGGTGACCCCGGCAGGAATGCCTTACATCGCCGCGTGCCCTACTTTCACGTGATGGAATGGCGGAAGCCGGCTTGAGCGGCGAGGCCGGTGATTTCTGAGGCTTGACCTGTAGACTGTGCTCGCCATGGAAACTGGAATCGGAATCCTCTCATGATCCCCGATCGTCCTCCCGTGCTCGCCCACGAACGCTTCGTCGCCGACCGCGACAATTTCGCGGGGCTCGATCTCGCCGCCCGGTTCGAGCGGATCGAGCGGACCAACCTTTGGGGCGCGGCGAGTTCGGTCTCGGGCCTCGGCTCGGAGGATGTCGCAACGAGCGCGATCCGGGAGGCGCTTCCTGCGCTGCTGCAACGGCTCGGCGTGCGCTCGCTGCTCGATGCACCCTGCGGCGATGCGAGCTGGATCGGCCACATGAAGCTCGATCTCGACTACACCGGCATCGACATCGTGTCGTCGCTGATCGCGGCCAACAGCGAGCGCGCGGCGCGCGGTGAGCTTTCCGGTCGTTTCCTCGTCGCGGATATCACGCGCGATGCGCTGCCGCCCGCCGACCTGATCCTGTGCCGCGACTGCCTGGTGCATTTGAGCTTCGCCAACATCGCGCGGGCGTTACGGAATTTTCGTGCGAGCGGCGCGCGCTTCCTGCTTGTCACGACGTTTCCCGAATGGGACGGCAATCGCGATTGCGAGGACGGCGACTGGCGCGCCCTGAACATGGAGCAGGCGCCGTTCAACTGGCCGTCGCCGCGCGAGCTGATCAACGAGCGCTGCGAGGAGGGCAATGGCGGCTGGCGCGACAAGAGCCTCGGCCTCTGGCAGCTCGATCGACTGCCCGATCATGTCGGCATTGCCACGGATGTGTGACAGGCGCAGGTCGAACGTCCATTGCGCAGGTGATCGTCCCGGCGATAGACTTTCGGTTGTGCAGCGATCTCGTATCGCGATGACCCCGCCGGAGCTCACCCATGAGAGCAAGTGCCGTCCTGGCCGCGTTGTTGACCTGGTGCTGCGCTCCGGCCCTGGCGCAGCAGCAGGACGGCGCCGCGCTCTACGCCGCGCATTGCGCGCAGTGCCACGAGGGCGATGCGCAGAGCCGTGTACCGGGCCGCACCGCCATGCAGGCGATGTCGTTCGATCATGTGCTGGGGACCTTGACCTCCGGCAGCATGGCGGCGATGGCGAAGGACCGTAGCGAGGCGGAACGCCGCGCGATTGCCGCCTTCGTCACCGGCAAGACCGCAGGTGGCGGCGTTGCAGCCGACGCGGAAGGCCGCTGCGCGCAGCAGCTCAGCGGCTTTCCGCAGGCCCTCGATGGTCCGCACTGGAACGGGTGGGGCGTCGACCTCAACAACAGCCGCTTCCAGCCCGCCGACATGGCGGGGCTGACGGCGGAGCAGGTGCCGCACCTGCGGCTGAAATGGGCTTATGCGTTTCCCGGCGCCTCGGTGTCCTTTGCGCCGCCGACCATCATGGGCGGAGTGCTGTTCATCGGCGGCACCGATCGCAAGGTGCATGCGCTCGACGCGCGAAGCGGCTGCACGCTGTGGACATTCGCGACAGACGGGGCCGTGCGCGCCGCGATCAGCTTTGGACAACTTCCAGGCTCCGACCAGTTCGTCGTCTTCTTCGGCGATTTGCGCGCCAACGCCTATGCCGTGAACGCGCTGACCGGCGCGCTGATCTGGAAGACCAAGGTCGAGGAGCATGCCGCCGCGCGCATCACCGGCGCGCCGACGTTGCATTCCGGCGTGCTCTACGTCCCGGTGTCCTCGCTCGAGGAAGCCGCCGGCTCGCAACCCAGTTACGAATGCTGCACCTTCCGCGGCAGTGTGGTGGCGCTGCAGGCCGCGACCGGCAAGCTGGTGTGGCAGGCCTATACGATTCCCGAGGTGCCGCATCCGACGAGCAAGAATGCGAGGGGCACGCAGCTGTTCGGTCCGTCCGGCGCCGCCATCTGGTCGGCGCCGACGATCGATCCGAAGCGTAACGCCGTCTATGTCGCCACCAGCAATTCCTATTCGAACCCGCCGGCCGCAACCGCAGACGCGATCCTCGCTTTCGAGCTCGGGACCGGGAAACTGCTCTGGAAGCAGCAGGCAACGCCCAAGGATCGTGGCATGCTACGGCGCGGACAAGACCAATTGTCCCGACGATCACGGGCCCGATCACGATTTCGGCCAGTCGCCGATCCTTGCGACCTTGCATGACGGCAGGCGCGTGCTCGCCATCGCGCAGAAATCCGGCGTCGTGCACGCGCTCGATCCCGATGACGGCGGCAAGATCCTGTGGCAGACGCGGATCGGGAAGGGCGGAGCGCTCGGCGGCAGCGAGTGGGGCTCGGCCGCGGATGGTGAGCGCATCTATGTCGCCAACTCCGATGTGCGCTTTACCCGCGACGGAACGCGGCAACTCGATTCCACGCAAGGAGGAGGTTTGTTCGGCCTCGACCTCGCCAGCGGGAAGATCGCAATGGAAGTGCCCCCGGTCCCCTGCGGCGACCGTCGTCAATGCAGTCCCGCGCTCTCGGCGGCGGTGAGCCTGATCCCGGGCGTGGTGTTCTCCGGTAGCGTCAGCGGCTTCCTGCGCGCCTATGCCACCGACGGCAAGCTGCTTTGGGAGTTCGACACCGCGCAGGATTTCAAGGCCGTGAACGGCGTCCCCGCCCATGGTGGCGCGATCGACGGCCCCGGGCCGGTCATCGCAGGCGGTATGCTCTACACCAATGCCGGCTACGGCCAGTGGAGCGGCGTCGCCGGCAACGTGCTGCTGGCGTTCGAGGTGGGGACGGAGTGAGGGCGTCACTTTCCCCTCGCTGCGTCCGGGACCCGGCTCGAGCTTGCCTCATCGACGACGGAGGGTGAGCGGCGCTGCTCTTTCAATTTGCATTCGGCAATGGGAGGCAAATTCGATGATCGAGGCCAGATGCAGTTGCGGCGCTGTTTCACTTTCGCTTCCGGGACCGACCAGGCTGGTCGCGGCCTGTCATTGCATCGACTGCCAGCGGCGAACCGGCGCACCGTTCGGTGTCGGTGCGTTCTACCCGGTCGAAGCCGTCACGATCTCCGGTGCGCCGAAGGAGTACGTTCGCGCCGCCGCAAGCGGGGGTGGGGTCCGCTTCTATTTTTGCTCGGACTGCGGCTCGACGGTCTGTTGGAAGGCCGACAATCTGCCTGACATGATCGGCGTTGCCGTCGGCGTCATCGCGGACCCGGATTTTCCGGCGCCCGCCAGATCGGTGTTCGAGCAATCGAAACATGCCTGGGTCGAGATCGGCGGCACGGCCGTCGAGCACTTCGAACAGAGCAGTGCGCGGAAGAGTTCAGGCTGAGGCCGCAGGCATCGAGCGCTGGTGCCGGCGCGGCCGGTGTTCGATCAGGGACGCTGCCTTGCGTTGGACGGCGTTCCTGTTGTCTGTATCGGTTCACCGGGAGCACGGTCCAGCGGCGGGTGAGGCCTGGCAAGTCCGACCGTTCCGGGAGGAGCGTCGTTGCTGGCGGTGCGGGTATTGACGCGCTCCAACGTGACTGTCGATGCAACCACAATGGCGATGGCCAAGGCGACAGCGGATAGGGCTAAGGCTGCTCGATCATTCGGGTCCATCGCTAGACCTCCGCGAGACGGCTCTATGCTGAGGGAATAACGCCGAACTGATGATTTAGTTCTCGTGTCAGGCCACGACGAGGTGTCGGCTAAACTAATGGTGCCGGCTGAGGGGATTGAACCCCCGACCTTCGGTTTACAAAACCGCTGCTCTACCGCTGAGCTAAGCCGGCGACGCTGGAAAGCGGGCAGGGCCGGCATGCGCCGGGGCTGTCCGCCTGTGCGCGCCGCAATATCAGACTTGGGTGGAAAGTGCCAGAACCCGAAGGCGGCATCGCACCGGCATGAAACAGGCGGCCCATTGGGCCGCCTGAAATCGTTCAACCCGATGGAGAAGGGCCTTACTGGCAGAGGTGCCGCCGGCCGTCTTCGCCCTTGACCCAGGTGCCGGGCCTGCAGACGATGCCGTTACGGGCCGCATAGGCGTCCCAATTGCCGTTCCAGCCGGCGCCGCCGCGGTCGTAGCTCGCGTAGGAATTACCCCAACCCTGGAATGGCGCGGCGGCGACCGTTGCTGCGGTTCCGACCGCTGCGCCAGCCACTGCGCCCGCCGTATCGAGCGGCCAGAAGCCCGATTGCCGTCCATCGTTCGGATTCACCTGGTTGCGGGCCATGTGGCGGCGGCGATAGGCGCGGTCGGTGGTGGAATTGGCGGGACCGAGATTCTGGCAATTGGGATCCTGGAATAGCCCTGTGCAGCGGCCCGCATTGTCGACCGTCGTTTGCGCGAAGGCCGGTGTTGCCAGCGTGGACGCGACGATTGCGGCCAAGCCAAGAAGCCTTGGGCTCGTCATGGCATTTTCTCCATGTTGTTGAGACCTGTGCTAAGTGCGACCTCTGGCAGTCGTTCCGCGGATTCTCGCCTGCAGGGTCACATCGACGTGAGCCCGCCCAGGATGTGAGGTTTGTGCCACGCAACCTTGCTCGCTCCGGCACGTGCCGTGCGTTTGCGCCGCGTTAACGCTTCGCTAGCGCGCCTTCCGGCATTTGAGCGGCCATCGATCCTTACGCGTTAGGCTTACCGGAATTTGGTGAGCAGGCCTTAACCCTCTCCCTGTTGCGATCGGATAGGTTGTGTTCCGGATAACCGGGGCCTTCTCATGCGCGCTGTGGCGCTCGCTGCCATTCTGATCGGACTGCCCGCGACGGCGTTGGCCGGCGGCGGTTTCGACATTGTCGTGCCCGGCCGTCCCGGCGTGCCCATCATCATCAACAACATCGATGCGTCCTACACCGTCGTCGAAGGTGTCTGGGGCCTGGGCAAGAACATCCAGGTGCAGCCGACGATCTATGGCGGACGCTATATCGCCGAGCGGCAGCCCTCCGACGTCGGCCATTATTATCCGACGCTCGGCTTGCGGCCCGGCTACGGCCGGCTCGAGGTCGAGCCGCCCGCGAACCGCAAATTGCCCAAGCCTGCCGAGAGCTACCACCAGAGCTGGGGCGCGTCGTCCGCGCCGCTGCCGGCGCAGATGGACGTGCCTGTCGATCCGCCGCCGGTGATCTACGCGCCTGAGATCAACGACCGTCCGCGGCGGCCCCGGCCTCGGCCGCACGTAGAGATCCCCGGCAAGCCGCCGGGTTAAGAAGCGTCAAAATCCAAGACAAGATCCAAGACAAGATCCAAGACAAAATCCAACAAACGGAAATCAACAGGAGAGAGTAATGCGTCAAATGATTTCGGGACTGGTCGCGGCGGCTGCCGTGATGTTCGTCGGGGCTGCGCCTGCCGCGGCCTGCGGCTTCAGCACGTGCGCGCCGGTTGCACCGGTCTATACCGGCTGCAACACCGGCTGCGGCGGCTATGGTTATGGCTACGGCTACGGCGCCTATGAGCGTCTCGCCGAGCCGACCACGCAGTACTATTACGTCAACCAGGGCCCGACCTACACCGGCCCGGGCGCCTTCGCGCCGTATCCGACCTATCGTGAGGACGCGGTCGTCGCGCCCGCCAATTACGGCTACGGCTATGGCTATGGCTATCGCGCCGCGTCCTATCACCGCCCGTACTACCGTCCGTATCGCTACGGCTACGGCCCGCGCTACGGCTATCTGCCGCGCACGCACTACGGCTACGGCCCGCGCTATGGCTACGCCCACCGTCACGCGCCGTATTACGGCGGTCACCGCGTGCTGCGCCGCTATTACTGATCTCTGATCGGTTGAGATTTGCGAGGCGCCCGTTCGCACGATGCGGACGGGCGTTTTGCTTTTCTGTTTTGCGCTTGGCCGTCAGCCCGCCTACGCCTACCGGCTACGGCGTGGCAGCCTTCGCTCGCTTCGCTTAATGATGTTCTGAACTGGCTTGCCTAGCCGTAGCTCGCGAAGCGAGCGAAGGCTGGTGGGGGAGGCAGGACTCGAACCTGCGAAGCCATGAGGCGGCTGATTTACAGTCAGCTCCCTTTGCCACTCGGGACACTCCCCCGCTCGACGGCAGCACAATCGGGCCGGACCTTGCCGGCGGACCGAAGACGGCCATGGAACGTGAAGGCCGCGACAGCCCGGATGGGGGCGCGACCGGGCGCGTTTATGGGCGAAGCGGTGGGGCAAAGTCAACCGAGGCGAACAGCTAAAATCGCCCCTGAAGGCACCCAAATTGCCATATTCCGGCACCCGTGACACAAGCGAGCCCATGAAGGACAAAAAATTCGCCCCGAAGGGCTCCCGCGGCGGGGCTAAGCCCTTCAACAGGCCCGGAAAATCGGCCGGCCGCCCGGCTTGGCGCGACCGCGATTCGCATGGCGACGGGCCGGTCATCCTCTATGGCTGGCACACCGTCACCATGGCTCTGGCCAATCCTGCGCGGCGGATCCGCAAGCTGACGCTGACCGAGAACGCCGCCCGGCGGCTCGCGGAGGAGAACATCGAGACCCGCGTCACGCCCGAGATCGTCCGGCCCCAGGAGATCGACCGCCTGCTGTCGCCCGACGCCGTGCATCAGGGCCTGCTCGCCGAAGCCGATCCGCTGCCTTCGCCCGACATCGAGACCCTGAAGCAGGAAGGCATGGTGCTGGTGCTCGACCAGATCACCGATCCGCACAATGTCGGGGCCATCCTGCGCTCGGCCGCAGCCTTCGCGGTGAAGGCGATCGTCACTACGGCGCGCCACAGCCCGGAAGCCACCGGCGTGCTCGCGAAAGCCGCCTCGGGTGCGCTTGAGCTGGTGCCAATGGTGACCGTGCAAAACCTCGCCCGAGCGCTGACCGCGCTCAACGCGCGCGGCTTCCAGACCGTCGGCCTTGACAGCGAAGGCACCGAGAACCTTTCGGACGTCGCACTGCGCGAGCCGCTTGCGCTGGTTCTCGGCGCCGAGGGCAAGGGCCTCAGGCAATTGACCCGCGAGACCTGCAGCGTCGTGGCGCGGCTCGACATGCCGGGCGAGATCAAGAGCCTCAACGTCTCCAACGCCGCCGTACTCTCGCTCTATGTCGGCGCAAGCCGGCTTGGGCTGATGAAGTAGCCTCGAGGGCTACCCCATCATCTCGCGGACCAGCGGCACCACCTTCCGCCCATAGAGCTCGATGCTCTTCATCAGCTTCTCGTGCGGCAACGGCCCGGCAGAATATTTCAGCTGGAACCGCGAAATCCCGAGCGCCTTCGCGGTCTTCGCGATCTTGCGCGCCACGGTCTCCGGCGAGCCGACATAGAGCGAGCCGTGCTCGGCCTCACTGACGAATTCGTCGCGGCCCATCGGCGGCCAGCCGCGCTCCTTGCCGATGCGGTCGCGCATGGCCTTGTAATCGGGCCACAGCTCCTCGCGCGCCTGTGCATCCGTCTCGGCGACATAGCCGGGCGAGTGCACGCCGATCGGCTGCGCCGGGCGGCCGAACTCCTTGAAGGCGCGGTGATAGAGATCGACGTAAGGCGCAAAGCGCGCGGGATCACCGCCGATGATCGCGAGCATCAGGGGGAGGTCGTAATGTGCGGCGCGCACCACCGATTGCGGACTGCCGCCGACGCCGATCCAGGTCTTGAGCGTGCCGTTCTCGACCGGCGGATAGACGAGCTGGTCCTTCAGCGGCGGGCGCAGCTTGCCCTGCCAGGTCACCGGCTGCTGCGACAAGAGTGCCACGAACAGGTCGAGCTTCTCCTCGAACAGCTCTTCGTATTTGCGCAGGTCAAAGCCGAACAGCGGAAAGGATTCGGTGAACGAGCCGCGGCCGAGGATCACTTCGGCGCGCCCGTTGGAGAGCGCATCCAGCGTGGAAAAGCGCTGGAACACGCGGATCGGATCGTCCGAGCTCAGCACCGTCACGGCCGAGCCGAGATGGATGTGTTTTGTGCGCGCAGCGATCGCGGCGAGCACGGTCTCCGGCGAGGAGATCGCGAAATCGGCGCGGTGATGCTCGCCAAGGCCAATGAAGTCGAGCCCGAGCTCGTCGGCCAGCACGGCTTCGTCGACGACGTTGCGGATCACCTGGGCGTGCGGAAGCATAGCGCCGGAGGCGTCCCTGGTGACGTCGCCAAAGGTGTCCAGTCCGAATTCGAGCGGTGCGGTCATCGGTGAGGTCTCTGCGGGGCGCGAAAGGCCCGTCATGGGAGGGAAATAGTTGCCGTGCACCTATGGCGGGGAGGCGGCTCCGACAATGCTGATCCGGGAAAGGCATCGTTTCCGATTTTTCATCGAACCGGTGGGCTCAGTCGGATCTGGCGAACATCTCGACCAGGGTCTCGCGCAGCCAGCGCTGCGCCGGCACGGTGTCGTTGCGCTGGTGCCAGAACAGGCTGACGATGCGCGGCGGCGCCTTGAGCGGAAGCGGCATCGCATGCAGGAGCGGCGCATGCCTTGATTGCGAGCGCAGGTCGCTCGGCAGCACGGCGATCAGGTCGGACTGGCGCACGACCTCATAGGCCGCGCTGTAATGATTGACGGTGGCCACCAGATTGCGCGACAGGCCGCGCGAGGCGAGGAAGAGGTCGTAGGACGGCATGGTCTTGCCGGCGAGGCTCACGTCGACATGTCCCGCGTTGAGGAAAGTGCGCGTGCTCAGCCGTTTCTGGGCGGCGAGCGGATGGCCGCGTCGCATGAAGCAGGCGTAGTCGACCGTCCACAGCGAACGCGAGCGAATGGCGGCCGGCTGTTGCGCCTCGTTGACATAGACGCTGAGCACGCAGTCCACTCTGTTGTCCTCGAGCTGGTCGGCGATCTCGACGACGGTGTTGGGCACGGTGTGGACGCGCGACTTCGGCGCAACCTTGCCGAGATGGGCGAGCAGGTTCGGCATCACCAGCGAGGAGACGTAGTCCGACATCGACAGGCTGAATTCGGTCTGTGCACGTGCGGGATCGAACACCTGCTCGTCGAGCGCACCGCGGACGCTTTCCAGGGCCTCGCCGATCGGCTCCCACAGCACCACGGCGCGCTGGGTCGGACGGATGCCGGTGCCGGCGCGCACGAACAGGGGATCGCCGAGCGCATCGCGCAGCCGCGCGAGCGCGTTGCTGACGGCGGGCTGGGTCATCCGCAACGCATTCGCCGCGCGCGTGACGCTGCCCTCGGTCATCAGCGCCTCGAAGACTTTCAGGAGGTTGAGGTCGAGCGCGCGGAACGACACGAACATTCACCATAGTGATATATCAGATCATGATTATAAATTATGACGATAATGTCACTTTGTCTATGGTTCCCTCCCGAGCGGCGCGCCGGGCCCGTGACATCAGAGGGGGACTTTCATGTCGATGATATCGGCGCGCATCGAGCGCCTTCCGTTCGCACGCTTCCACACGCATCTGCTGCTGATGGGCGGGCTCGGCTACATGTTCGACGCGATGGACGCGGCGGTGCTGGCCTTCATCCTGCCGGTGCTGCGCACGGCGTGGAATCTGACGAGCGTGCAGATCGGCGTGCTCGGCAGCAGCACCTATATCGGCTTTCTGTTCGGAGCGTTGCTGGCGGGCACGCTGGGCGATCTGATCGGCCGCCGCGCGGTGATGATGTCGGCGCTGGCGCTGTATTGCGCGGCCTCCATCGTCAGCGCGATGGTCGACACATGGCCGTCCTTCTTCGCCGCGCGCGTCGTAGCCGGCATGGGCACCGGCGCGGAGAGTGCGATCATCGCACCTTATCTCGCGGAGTTCGTGGCGCGGCGTTACCGCGGCAGCTTCACCGGCGCGCTCGCCGGATTCTTCTCTTTCGGCTTCGTCGCCGCAGCCTTGCTCGGCTACTTCATCGTTCCCACCACCGACAACGGCTGGCGCATCGTGCTGGTGATCACGGCAGTGCCGGTCGTCATGCTGCTGTGGTGGCGCAGGGCGCTGCCGGAATCGCCGCGCTGGCTCGAAAGCCGGGGCAGAGCCAAGGAAGCCGAAGCCTTGTTGGACAGGATAGAGGCGGGCTTTGCGCGCGAGGGCCATGCCCTGCCGCCGCCGGTGGTCGAGGCCGCGGCGCCCACAGGAACAGGCGGGACGCTGCTCGCCAATTTCGCCGCGCTTCTGGCGGGCCGGCAGGCGCGCATCACCATCATGACCTGGATCATGTGGCTGGCGATCACCTTCAGCTATTATTCCTTCTTCGTCTGGATCCCCGGCCTGCTGGTCCAGAACGGCATGAGCATCACCAAGAGCTTCGCCTATTCGATCGCGATCTATTGCGCGCAGATTCCCGGCTATTTCAGCGCCGCGTATTTCAACGAGCGCATTGGCCGGCAGGCGACGATCGCGACCTACATGGTGCTCGGCGGCGCCAGCGCGCTCGGGCTTGCCTTCGCACAGAGCGATCAGCAGATCATGGCGGCGGGAATTCTCCTGTCCTTCTTCATGAACGGCACCTATGCAGGCGTCTATGCCTACACCGCCGAAGTGTTCCCGACGCCGGTGAGAACCACGGGCGCAGGCCTTGCGTCGGCGATCGGCCGCATCGGCGCGATCGTGTCGCCGATCCTGGTCGGCTATCTCTATCCGAACTTCGGCTTTGCCGGCGTGTTCGGCATCACCACCACCGTGCTCGTGCTCGGGGCTGTGACGGTCGTGCTGATGGGCGTGCCGACCCGCGGCCGCTCGCTTGAGGAGATCGCGGCGGGTGAAGTTGCATGACCCGGCCGAAAGTTACGGCTGATCCGTTGCTCTGCGCCGTCGCGGCGGCGCAGGGCAGGGCGGATCAACCGGATGCGCTGTTCGTGGCGCTGGACCAAGCCATGAAGTCGGCGATCGGACACAAGCTGTTCACGATCCTCACCTATGACGAGGCGACCGGCGAGGTGGCGCGGCTCTACTCCAATCTGCCCGGTCCGTATCCGACCGGCGGACGCAAGCGCCTCGCACCGGGCCCGTGGACCGAAGCCGTGCTCGACCGTGGCGAGGCCTATATCGGCTATACGCGGGACGATCTGCGCACCGTCTTCTCCGACCATGAGCTGATCGCCTCGCTCGGCTGCGAGAGCGTGCTCAACATGCCCGTGCGCTGGCGCGGGCGCACGCTCGGCTCGCTCAATCTGCTTCACGAGGCGGGCTGGTACGGCGAAGATGATGTCGCCGCGTGCCTTCCCTTTGCCCAGCTCACCTTGCCGGCGTTGCTCGCGCCGGCCGATCTCTGACAGGACCGTTGCGATGCCCAGCATCCTCTTCAAGAACGCCGCTCTGCTCGACCCGCTCCAGCCGGACCTGCTGGAGGGACAGCACGTGCTGGTCGAAGACAATCTGATCAAGGAGGTCTCGGACCGGCCGATCCAGGTCACCGCCGATCGCACCATCGATCTCAAGGGCAAGACGCTGATGCCCGGCCTGATCGACCTTCACGTGCACGCGATCGCGGTCGAGCTCAACCTGGCGCAGCAGGTGCACATGCCGAACGTGATGGTAACGCTACGCTCGACGCTGCTCTTGCGCGGCATGCTGCGGCGTGGCTTCACCACCGTCCGCGATGCCGGCGGCGCCGGCCATGCGCTGAAGCAGGCGATCGACACCGGCCTGACCGACGGTCCTCGCCTGTTCGTCTCCGGCCGCGCGCTCAGCCAGACCGGCGGCCACGGCGACATGCGGGCGCGCTCGGATTACCTCGCGAGCGACGCGCCATGTCCCTGCTGCGTGCGTGTCGGCGCGCTGGCGCGCGTTGCCGACGGTGTCGACGGTGTGCGCAAGGCCGCGCGCGAAGAGCTCCAGATGGGAGCCGACCAGATCAAGATCATGGCCTCCGGCGGCGTCGCGTCACCGACCGATCCGGTCGGCGCCTTCGGCTACTCCGAGGACGAGATCCGCGCCATCGTCGAGGAGGCGCGCGGGCGCCAGACCTATGTGCTTGCCCACGCCTACACCGCTGCGGCGATCGAGCGCGCGGTCCGCTGCGGCGTGCGCACCATCGAGCACGGAAATCTGGTTGATGCTCCGACCGCGCGGCTGATGGCCGAGCAGGGTGCCTATGTGGTGCCGACGCTCGTCACCTACGAGGCGCTGGCCAACGAGGGCGCCCAATATGGCCTGCCGCCGGAGAGCGTGGCCAAGATCGCCGATGTCCGCGACGCCGGCCTGCGCTCGCTCGCGATCTATCGCGACGCCGGCGTGAAGATGGGGTTTGGCAGCGACCTGCTCGGGCCGTCGCAGCGCCTGCAGAGCGACGAATTCCGCATTCGCGCCGAGATCCTCGGCCCGCGCGCCGTCATCGCCAGCGCGACATTGATCGGCGCCGAGGTGCTCGGCATGGAGGGCAAGCTCGGCCGCATCGTGCCCGAGGCGCTGGCGGACCTGCTGGTCGTCGACGGCAACCCGCTACGCGACGTCGCCTGCCTGCTCGGCCAGGGCGAGCACATCCCGTTGGTGATGAAGGCGGGGAAGGTCCAGTTCGACAGGCTGGGCGCGTAATCACCGCCACATCCCGCGCATCCGCGCGCCGATGCGTCCTATTTCGAGATGCGTACGACCATCTTACCGAGCGCCCCGCGCGTCTGCATGGTCCTGAACGCTTCCCGGAAATCGTCCAGCGCAAAGACGCGACCGACTACAGGCTTGAGCTTGCCCTCGGCCAGCCAGCCCGTCAGTTCCGACATCAGGCGCTTCTGCACCTCGGGCTCGCGCGTTGGAATCTGCGCGAGGTCGACGCCGAGCAGGGCGCCACCTTTCAGCAGCGGCAGATTGAACGGCAGCGCGGGGATGGCACCGGCGGCGAAGCCAACCACCAGATGGCGTCCGCGCCAGGCGATCGAGCGAAAGGCCTGCACCGAGATTTCGCCGCCGACCGGATCGAAGATCACGTCGGCGCCGTGTCCTCCAGTCAACTCCTTCAGCGTGTCGCGCCAGCCGGTCTGCGTGTAGTCGATCACAGCGTCGGCGCCGTGTTGTTGCGCGAACTCGCGCTTGTCCGGTGTCGATGCCGCTGCGATCACGCGGGCGCCGAGCAGCTTGCCGATCTGCACCGCCGCGATCCCCGTACCGCCAGCGGCGCCCAGCACCAGAAGCTGTTCGCCTGCGCAGAGCGAGGCGCGTGTACTGAGCGCATAGAGCGCGGTCAGGTAATTGGCGCGAAACGAGGCGGCGACCTCGGCCGCGACGCCGTCCGGCAGGGGATAGAGCGCCGCGGGCGTGACGACGATCTCTTCGGCAAGCGCGCCCGAGCGCGTCATCCCCATCACGCGCATGCCGGGTTGATAACCTCCCGGCCTGCCCGGGGCTTCGTCCACGATCCCTGCGAACTCCGTTCCGGGGATGAAGGGAAGGGGGTCCTTGGTTTGATAGAGGCCTTGGATCTTTAAGCTATCGACAAATCCGATTCCCGCTGCCTCCACCCGAATGCGTAGTTGTCCGGGCTCCATGAGCGGATGAGGAATATCCTTCAGCTCGATTTGATCGATGGGCGCGTATTGTTCGACGACGACGGCTTTCATGTCGGATCCCTGTTGTTCCGGTTACTCTAACAGGTTCCTGGACCAGCCTCTTGTGTCTACCGCCACATCCCGCGCATCTTGGCTCCGATGTCGATCTTCGGCCCTTGCGCCGCGGTGCGCGCCGCGCCCGGAGCGGCCTTCGGCCAGGCTGTGCGCTCGAACAGATAGACCAGGGATTCCGGGATGAAGCGGGTGCGCGAGGCGTAGACGTGGCGGTCGCCCTTGGCGCCCTGGCCGTGGACGAAGAAACGCTGCGGCACGACGAGGTGGAGATCGTCCTTGGCGCGGGTCATCGCGACATAGAGCAGGCGGCGCTCCTCCTCGATCTCGGCGCTGGTGCCGGCGCCGAGATCGGATGGCATGCAGCCGTCGACGACGTTGAGCACGAACACCGACTTCCACTCCTGGCCCTTGGCGGAGTGGACGGTGGAGAGGATCAGGTAATCCTCGTCGCGCAAGGGTGGACCTGATTTGTCGCTGGTCGCATCCGGCGGATCGAGCGTGAGCTCGGTCAGGAATTTTTCGCGCGAGGAATAGCCGCTGGCGATCTGCTCGAGCTGCATCAGATCGGCGCGGCGCGTCTCGGAATCCTCGTGGATGCGATCCAGATGCGGCTCGTACCAGAGCCGGACGCGCTCGAGATCTACAGGCCATTCCGAATAGCGCAGGTTTTCGACCGTGCGGACGAAGTCGGTCCAGTCCGTGCCCGTGCGCGGCGGTGCCGGGAGCTGGCCGAGTGCGTGCAGTGGGTCCATGCTCTCCGCCATCTGGTCGAGCACGCGCTGCGCCGTCGCGGGGCCGATGCCGGGCAACAGATGCAGGATGCGGAAACCGGCGACGCGGTCGCGCGGATTTTCGGCGAAGCGCAGCAAGGCCAGCACGTCCTTGACGTGGGCAGCATCGAGGAATTTCAGCCCGCCGAATTTCACGAACGGGATGTTGCGGCGGGTCAGCTCGATCTCGAGTGGCCCCGAATGCGAAGACGTCCGGAACAGCACCGCCTGGTGCTTGAGCAGCGCGCCTTGCTCGCGGTTGGCCAGCACAGCCTCGACGATGAAGCGGGCCTGGTCGGCCTCGTCGTGCACCGTGACGAGCTGCGGCCTCTGTCCGGCGGTGCGGTCGGTCCAGAGATTTTTTGTGAAGCGCTCACGCGCGAGGCCAATGACGCCGTTGGCGGCCGCCAGCACCGCTTGCGTCGAGCGGTAATTGCGGTCGAGCGTGATCATTTCCGCGCGGGGCGAGAAGCTTTGCGGAAAATCCAGGATGTTGCGCACGGTGGCGGCGCGGAACGAATAGATCGACTGCGCATCGTCGCCGACGACGGTGAGGCCGCGTCCGTCGGGCTTCAGCGCCAGCAGGATCGAGGATTGCAGGCGGTTGGTGTCCTGATATTCGTCGACCAGGACGTGATCGAAGCGGCCGCCGATCTCGTCGGCGATCAGCGCATCGCTCATCATCTGCGACCAGTACAGCAGCAAATCGTCGTAATCGAGCACGTGCTGGGCCTGCTTGGCCTCGACGTAAGCCGCGAACAGGCCCTTCAGCTCGGCCGCCCAGCCGGCGCACCAGGGATAGTGTACCCCCAGCACCTTCTCGATCTCCATCTCGGCGTTGACGCAGCGCGAGTAGATCGACAGGCAGGTGCCCTTGGCCGGAAAGCGGCTCTCGGTCTTCGACAGGCCGCGCTCGTGCCGGACCAGGTTCATCAGGTCGGCGGAATCCTCGCGGTCGTGGATGGTGAAGGCGGGATCGACACCGATCCGCTCGGCATATTCGCGCAGGAGCCGCGCGCCGATGCCGTGGAAGGTGCCGGCCCAGGTGAGCGCGTCGCGCATGATCGCGGCGTTGTTCTCCCCTAACACCTTGCGGGCGATACGCTCGACCCGGCCGGCCATCTCGGCTGCGGCACGGCGGGAGAACGTCATCAACAGGATGCGGCGCGGGTCGGCACCCGCAACGATCAGATGCGCGACCCGGTGCGCCAGGGTGTTGGTCTTGCCGGAGCCGGCGCCGGCAATGACGAGCAGGGGGCTTCCCACGGTCGCGCCATCGGCCACGCCATGCTCGACGGCGCGGCGCTGCTCCGCATTGAGCGTGTCCAGATATGTTGCCACGAATCGCCCCGGTGAAAGGCCAAGAGTCGGCGATCCCGGCGCGAATCGCAATGCGGCTGGACGGAACCGGAATTAGGATTTAGGGGGAAAGGCGGCCCAAGGTTCCAGCCCGAGAAGAGCATGCCCGGCATGACCGAGCTCAAGCCCGACCAATTCGAGATGCGACGGCTGGAGTCGCTCAGCAACACCATTTTCGGCGTCGCCATGACGCTTCTGGCCTACGATCTGCCCAAGGCCGCCGTCTTCACCAGCGCACCCGGCTGGAGCGATCTTGCCCAGGTCTATTCCGGCAAGCTCGCCGGCCTCGCGCTCAGCTTCATCATCGCCGGCGTGTTCTGGATCAGTCATCACCGGCGGCTGGCGCGCCAGCCGGTCGGCAGCCGCGGCGTGGTGATCCTCAACCTGTTCTTCCTGCTCTCGATCGTGCTGCTGCCGGTCACCAACGGCCTTTACACCAATTACGGCATGAGCAGTGCGGTCGCCGTGCTCTACGGTTTGCATCTGACCGCGATCGCCGGGCTCAATGCCTGGCTGTGGTGGACCATTCTCGGCGGCTGGCGCCACGAGATCATGGCCTCGCTGTTTCCGCTGCTCGTGTTCATCCCGGGCACGATCGTGGCGGCATTCGCGCCGCATGTCGCGCCTTTCGTATGGTTCATCGCTTTCGGCGGGCTGCTAATCCAGCGCTTCTATGCCGCGCCGGCCAGGACGGACGTGTAAGACGCTGGCTCACCCCTTTGTCGCGCCGAACCCATCGGACGGCACGTAAAGCTTGACCGGGCGGATTTCGTAGACCGCGGTCGGGTTGACCTCGCGCAGCTTCCGCGCCGCGGCGATCGCCTCCTCATCCGTATCGTATTCGACGAGGTGGAAGCCGAGAAGCTGCTCCTTGGTCTCGGCAAACGGGCCGTCCAGCACCATGCCCGCGCCGGGGCCGCGCAAGGTGCGAGCCTTTTTTGTGTCGTCCAGGCGGGCGGCGGGCCCAAGGTGGCCGCTGGCCCGCAGCGGCGCCTGAACCTCGATGACTTTGGCCACCACCGCGGCATCCTGCTCCGGCGTCCAGGACAAAAGCTCGTCTTCCACATGATAGGCCAGGATCGCGTAAAACATCGTCACCTCGTTGATTTTGCTGCGCGCGTCCAAAGGACGTACCACCATGCCCGCGGCCGACAATCCCCCTCAACAAAATATTGCGTCGCGCAGGCCTCGACGAAACCATCCTGAAACCCGATTGCGACCGGCCGGTGTGAACGCCGCCTGAAGCCGATGCGACTGATGACCACCAAGAAGGCTGAGGAATTTGGAGGCGGCAATGTCGGGTCAGTCCATCAAGATCATCTGCGACGCGCGGCGGGCGGCCCAATCGGCGCCGGCCGATCTGCACGACCAGAGCGGTCACCACCGTTATTACGGCAGCTCGGCCGAGAATGGTGGCGAGCGCATTGTCGAGAGCCGCCGCGGCAAGCACCCGCGCAATGTCTGCGGCTTCTGAAGTCTCTGGCGAGACAGGCTTCGCGAATGAGCGTCCTGCAAATATCGATTGCTGCGATGCCGTTCCTGCTCTCGCTGGCGAGCCGGAACGGTAGCGCGATCGCGCCATGCCTGATCACCAGCATATTCACCGTGCTGCTCGGCGAAGAGCCTCACCGGGCAGTGGTGGCCTGGTGCGTCGGCGTACTGATTGCCGCCGTCGCCTTTCGCGAACGGCTTCGCGCAACCTGAGCCGGCACCGTTACGGTGCGCTCAGGATCTGCTTGACCAGCCTCTCACGCAGCGTTGCCAGTTCGCCGCTCGCCTCCATCTGCGCGATCACCTTGCCGACCTCAGGCACCAGGGCGCGATGGCGTTCGTGCAGATAGTGATAGATATGGATGCGCCCGAGCGGAGGCGAGAGCGGGTAGATCCTGGCCTGGAGGTTGAGCTTCCTCACGGCGACGAGCCCGCTGAAGAGGTCGGTGACCATCACGTCGAAGCGATCGGCGTCGAGCATCTTGATCATGCTCTCCAGACTGGTTGTCGCCGTGACGCGGGCCATGCCGCGCGTGCCGGCCTCCGATGAGCCGACGCCGCGGACGATGCCGATGCTGTAGTCTCGAATTGAATCCCAACCGGCGACATCGAAATGGAGCTTCGTCGTGAACACCGCGGGCTCGAGGTAGTTGATCGCCGGCGTGACCTGGACCAGCGTCGGATAGTCACGGGAGAGCGTCCCGATCCGCTGGATCTCGCCGTCGACCTCGCCCGCGCTCGACAGTGCGAGCGCCCGCTTGCCGGGAACGTCCTCGAATTCGAGCTTGATGTTCAGCTTGGCGTAGACAGCCCGCAGCATCTCGCCGCCGACATATTGATCGGGGATGTCGGCGATGCGCGCCAGCCGGATCAGGTCCTGCGCCTGCGATGGAGCGGCTGCGAGCAAAGACAGCCAGGCGACGGCAATCCGCCACATCACGCTTCTCCTTGGTCGGGCCTTGCTACCGCTGGATTCGGAGGCTCGCGCGATCTACCGGGGGTCGCGCGGGAGCCCGGCCGTAACGATCAACGCTCGCCTGCGAGGTGAGGCGACTCCGGACTTTCACCGATGTCATTCTAGCACGCGAAGTGGTAGCTTGCGCGGGAATCCTGCTGCTGGGCGCAAGATATGACCCTGCCGACCTCAAGCCGCCCATGGGCCGACAGGATTGCAACGCGCCTCGCGTGAAGAGAATCTCAACTGTCGAATTGCTCGCGGCCACGGCCGGCCGGCCGGAGCAGTGCCGCCATTTCCGGGACATGGTGCATGGGTAACTCAGGCAATGAGGATTCCAAGCGCAGCCGCGCCGTCGCCCCGGCAGCCGCGAAGCAGGATTTGAGCGGGATCGGCGCGGCATTCGCGCCGGCGATGATCGGAGCGCTGCTGTCGCGGATCTTCAACTGGTCGCGCAGCGGCGTCGGGCCGCGCCTGCTGGCCGCCGTGCTGCTGTTCTCCTCGGTCGTCACGCTGGTGCTGACCGCGCTTCAGCTCTATCTCGACTACAACCGAGAGGTCGGCGTCATCGAGACGCGGCTCGACGAGATCGGCCGCAGCACCACCGGCAGCCTTGGCGAGAGCCTGTGGAATCTCGATCAGAACCAGCTCAGGCTCCTGCTCGACGGTATCCTACGGCTGCCCGACATCCGCGCCGCCGAAGTGCGCGAGATCGCCGATCGTCCCAATCCGATCCGTGTCGCGGTCGGCGAGCCGAACACCCGTTCGATCGTGACGCGCGACTATCCTTTGACCACCACTATGCAGGGGGCCGTGCGCACCATCGGTGTGCTTCACGTCGAGGCGACGCTGAGCGAGGTCTACCAGCAATTGATGAACCGTGCCTTGATCATCCTGGCGAGCCAGGCGGCGAAGACGTTTCTCGTCTCGCTGTTCATCATCTACATGTTCCACCTGCTGGTGACGCGGCATCTGGTTGCCATCGCCGACTTCGTCAGCAAGTACAATCTGGCGCGGCCGCCGCCGGCTTTGCACCTGGAGCGCCGTCCGACCTACGATCCCGACGAGCTCGACAAGGTGGTCGTCGCCTTCAATGCCATGTGCGCCAATCTCGGGCGCGCTTATGGCGAGCTGCGCGAGGCCAACGCCAATCTCGAGCGTGACCTGAAGATCCGCCGCAGCGCCGAAGAAGACGCGCGCGCGAGCGAGCAGCGCTTCCGCGACTACGCCGAGACCGCGTCCGACTGGTTCTGGGAAACCGGACCGGATCATCGGTTCACCTACATATCGGAGCGGGCTGGCGCCTTCGGCATGGACCACAAGGCGCTGATCGGCAAGCGCCGCATCGACGCCGCTTTCGACCACGACGCCGAGCCGGAGAAATGGCGCGCGCACGTGGCGATGCTCGATCGTCACGAGCCGTTCCGGAAGTTCGAATATCGCGGCCGTGATGCGAGCGGACGCGTGCGCCATTTCAGCGTCAACGGCCAGCCGGTGTTCGCGTCAGATGGACGCTTCATGGGCTATCGCGGCTCCGCCACCGACCTCACCGCGCAGCACGAGACCGAGGAGCGGCTTCGCCAATCCCAGAAGATGGACGCGATCGGCCAGCTCACCGGCGGCGTCGCGCATGACTTCAACAACGTGCTCACCGTCATCACCGGCACCATCGAGATCATCCAGGAGGGGCTCGCGGACAGGCCCCAGTTCGCCGCCATCGCGCAGCTCATCGACGATGCCGCCACACGCGGCGCCGAGATCACCTCGCAGCTCCTGACCTTCGCGCGGCGCCAGCCGCTCGAGCCGCGCGAGATCGACGTCAACGCCCTCGTGCTGGAGACCGCAAAGCTGCTGAAGCCGATCCTGGGCGAGCACGTCGAGATCGTGACCCGGCTCGCGGACGACGCCTGGTCGGCGATGGTCGATCCGTCGCAGCTTTCGTCCGCGATCGTCAATCTCGCGGTCAACGCGCGTGACGCGATGCCCGGCGGCGGCAGGCTGATGCTCGAGACCGCGAACCGGGAGCTCGACGGCACGGAAGGGGCCGACGAGGGCGATGTCGTCCGCGGCGCCTTCGTGATGGTCGCAGTCAGCGACACCGGCCACGGCATTCC
The DNA here is from genome assembly GCF_025200885.1 of Bradyrhizobium huanghuaihaiense. Taxonomy (NCBI): domain Bacteria; kingdom Pseudomonadati; phylum Pseudomonadota; class Alphaproteobacteria; order Hyphomicrobiales; family Nitrobacteraceae; genus Bradyrhizobium; species Bradyrhizobium huanghuaihaiense. Next base: position 3,764,192 of record NZ_CP104172.1, read on the forward strand.
GGCCGACATCCGTGAGCGCGTGTTCGAGCCGTTCTTCACCACCAAGGGCGTCGGCCGCGGCACCGGCCTCGGGCTCAGCATGGTCTACGGCTTCGCCCGCCAGACCGGCGGCACCGTCGCGATCGAGAGCGAGGAGGGGCGCGGCACGGTGGTGCGCTTGTTCCTGCCGCGGTCGGAGGGCGAGGCGCCGGCCAAGACGGCGCCGGTTCACGCGCTCGCCGCAGCGCGCGGGCATGAGACGATCCTCGTGGTCGAGGACGATCCGCTGGTGCAGGGCTATGTCATCGCCCAGCTCGGCAGCCTCGGCTATCGCACGCTCGCTGCCGGCGACGGCGCATCCGCGCTTGCACTGGTCGACCAGGGCGCCAAATTCGATCTCCTGTTCACGGACATCATCATGCCCGGCGGCATGAATGGCCGGGAATTGGCCGAGGCCGTCCGACTCCGCCGGCCGGGGGTGAAGGTGCTCTACACCTCCGGCTATACCGACGACACCATCGTCCATGAAGGGCATCTCGATCCCGGCGTGGCGCTGCTTCAGAAGCCATACCGCAAGTCGGAGCTGTCGGAGAAGATTCGCGAGGTCCTTGCGGGCGAGCCGCCGGCCTGAGCGGCGCCGGCGCACGAAAAAGGCGCGGCGGGGAGGCCCCGTCGCGCCCGATTTCTTGCTCGCTGGTCCAGGGCTGAGAACGCCCCGATGCCAAGCCCTTTTCAAAGCCTAGCGGGCGATCCCAGCGAGGTGACAGCGCTTGAGATAAGACACTGGATCACCTCCTTTCGTTGGTTTCGGGAGATTTCAATATAGGGCGGGATCACCCGGCCGTTAAGGGGTGGGGCGGAGCGCCGGGAACAGGATCGTTCTTGACGCGGGAGAGACCGTCCAGAGGCAGTTGAGACCGCCGCCAGGCCGTGTTAGGGGATCGCCAACGCGGGTGTAGCTCAATGGTAGAGCAGCAGCCTTCCAAGCTGAATACGAGGGTTCGATTCCCTTCACCCGCTCCAATGTTTTCAATGGCTTATTTCGCCTCACTGCGTTGTTCGCTGAGCGCTGCTGCTTATTCGGACAGCGATCACAATGGCCATCCCCTGGTTGCGACGAAGTTTGCCGCATCAGCCACGGCCATCAGTAGCGAAATGATGAGGACGGCTGATCGCGCGCAAGTCCTCACGTCTTGACCGTCCCCGGCTTCGGGGCCCCATCACCTTGCCATCGGCTTTTGTGGATCATCGCGGCGCTGCGCCGCTTCCGTGTTCCGGTCCAGTTGCGCCCGCTCGCTGCGGCGCAGATGTCCCGATCGTCGGACGCCGTACCAGATCACAGCGCCAAGGACGAACGCGCCGATGAACCAAAGCCACAACGCCGTGGCCGAGACGTCTCCCAAAAACATGCCAACACCGCTATTGCCCATCCGTGTGCTCCCGTTAGATGTGCGGGCAATGCGGGCGCGCTGTCGTGGTTCCTAAGCGCGGGCAGGGCATCGGCAGGACGCCAGGAGAGCGCTGTGACGACAATCGGGGTGATTTCGGACACGCACGGGCTGCTGCGGCCGGAGGTCGAGCATTGCTTTGCCGGGGTCGCGCATATCATTCATGCCGGCGATATCGGCGCCGAGCATGTGCTCGAGGGGCTGCGCAGGATCGCGCCTGTCACGGCCATCCGCGGCAATGTCGATAGCGGCGATTGGGCACGGAACTATCGGGATACGGAAACCGTGCGCCTCGGCCGGTACGTTTTCTATGTCCTGCATGATCTGACCGAACTCGAGAGCAAGCCTGCCCCCGACGGCATCGATGCCGTGATCTACGGCCATTCGCATCGCGCGAGCATCAGGACGGCCGACGGCATCCTCTATCTAAATCCCGGAAGCGCCGGGCCGCGACGCTTCAAGCTCCCGATCACGCTGGCGACGCTCGATCTCGATGCTGGTGCCGAGCTTCGGCCGGTCATGCACACGCTCGACGGGGCCTAGCCAGAGGCAGATCAAAGTTATGATTTTGCTCCAAAACTTGCTCGATGGGGCATTTTGGAACGATCTTATAACGTTGCGTTGTCTTACATCATCGGCAGATAGTCTCGGGCGCCGGTGCTGAGAGTGTAGCGCTCCCGCCTGACAGGCCGGAGTGGTTTGCGCCATGTCGGGTCTCGAAAAGGAGCATCCGATGCCGGCAAACCTCGCTGCCGCATTGATCACGAAGCTGACCGTGTCCAACGACCTGGATGCCGATGACATCCGCGCCATTCAGAGCCTTCGGATTCGCGAGCGGCATCTCGACGCTGGCCAGATCATCGTGGCCGACGGAGAGCGGCCCACTGACTGTTGCCTGATCGCGGATGGATTCGCGTTCCGCTCGAAGACGACGGCGGATGGAGAACGACAGGTTCTCTCCATCCACATCCCGGGAGAAATCCCTGACCTTCAAAGCCTTCATCTCAAGGTCATGGATCATGACCTTGTCACCGTCACGCGTTGCAACCTGGGTTTCATCTCCCACGACGATCTGAGGGTGATCAATCAACGACGCCCGAACCTGGCAGCGGCCCTGTGGCGCGAAACGCTGATCGACGGGGCGATCTTCAGGGAATGGATCGTCAATGTCGGACGAAGGGAGGCGACACCGAGAATGGCCCACCTGCTGATTGAACTGCATCGGAGGCTCAGGGCAATCGGTCATACCCGAAATGGGGAGTTCGGCTTGCCCATTACTCAGGCCGACCTTGGAGATTGCCTGGGATTGTCGGTGGTGCATACCAACCGGGTGCTCCAAAACCTCCGGAAGGAGGGATTGGTAACGGTGAGCAGATCAGAGTTTCACATCCTCAAGCCCAGGGAGATGGAGGAGCTGGCAGGCTTCGACCCGACCTATCTGCATCTCAGTCCCAGCACTTAATTGAGCTTTTGGGCCCGCACATCGATGCGGTAGAGCGGATCACCCTCCCGGTGGACAACGAGGGACCAATCGCCTCCGTTGGGGTTGAGCGTGGATTCAATGTCCCTCACGGTGCGGAGCGCCTGATGCCAAGCTTCTTGATCATTCGGCAGCTCTTCGCTGTCAGAGAAGTCACCGCCGTTCGAGATCTTGAAGGAATATCGCGTCATCCAGTTGAACGGTGGGACCGGCGAGGCGTTCCTAATCGTCAGCCGGGTCCACGCTCGGAACACACCTGTTGCAACGGGACAAGGAGGTTGAGGGCGGAGGCAGCTTAGGAACGATCGGGCCGGGTTGCGGTTGCGGCAATGAAGGCAGTCGAATGACAGTGTGATTTGATGACGCATATCATCTTCAGCGACTACCGCAATGCGGCCGCCGAGCAGGCATATGATATCGCGTGGGACTTTCTCGCGCGCACGGGGGCGATCCGGGATGAATTCGAGGCGTGCGTATTCCTCGCGCAGCGCGTCGCCACGATGGTTGACGAAGGACAGACCAATCGCATCCGGATGGCCAATCGCGCGATCTCCGAATATCAGCATCACATCATCGAAGGCGGCGATCTCGCCCGCTGTGGCGGCTGTCGCGGCGCGCATTGAGCCTGCGGGCCGTCCTCACGCGCCGAAGCTCTTGCCTTAAAATGCCGAAAGCGGCGATCCGGGACCATCGTCAGGCCAAGAAGGCCGGTAACCCTTTTCCCATATTGGGTTGACCCCGGCGGCCGATCTGTCAGAGAAGGACAGCGGCCGGAACGGGAAGCCGGCGGCCCCTCGAGGTGTGTTGGGAGTGGGTGGCACATATGGCTGAGCGGATCGCTCTCATCACCGGCGTGACCGGCCAGGACGGCGCCTATCTCGCCGAACATCTGCTGTCGCTCGGCTATGTCGTGCACGGCATCAAGCGGCGCTCGTCCTCGTTCAACACGGCGCGTGTCGACCATCTCTACCAGGACCCGCATGTCGGCAACGTGCCGTTCCTGATGCACTATGGCGACATGACGGATTCGACCAATCTGATCCGCCTGGTGCAGCAGATCCGCCCCACGGAGATCTACAATCTCGCGGCCCAAAGCCACGTCGCGGTCAGCTTCGAGAGCCCGGAATACACCGCCAACGCCGACGCCATCGGCGTGCTGCGCCTGCTGGAGGCGATCCGCATCCTCGGCATGGAGAAGGAGACCCGGTTCTACCAGGCCTCGACCTCCGAGCTCTACGGCCTCGTGCAGGAGATCCCGCAGAAGGAGACGACGCCGTTCTATCCGCGCTCGCCTTACGGCGTGGCCAAGCTCTATGGCTACTGGATCACGGTGAACTACCGCGAAGCCTACGGCATGTTCGCGTCCAACGGCATCCTGTTCAACCATGAGAGCCCGATCCGCGGCGAGACGTTTGTCACGCGCAAGATCACCCGTGGCGTGTCGCGCATCGAGGTCGGGCTCGAGGACGCGCTCTATCTCGGCAATCTCGAGGCCAAGCGCGACTGGGGCCATGCGAAGGACTACGTCGAGGGCATGCACAGGATCCTGCAGGCCGACAAGCCGGATGATTTCGTGCTCGCCACCGGCGAGATGCATTCGGTGCGCGAGATGGTCGAGCTGTCGTTCGCGCAGGTCGGCCGCCGCATCATCTGGCGCGGCAAGGGCGTCGAGGAGACCGGCATCGACGAGAAGAGCGGCAAGGCGGTCGTGAAGATCGATCCGACCTATTTCCGCCCGACCGAGGTCGATCTCCTGATCGGCGATGCCAGCAAGGCGCGCGAGGTGCTCGGCTGGACGCCGAAGCGGACGTTCGCGGAGCTCGTCGCGGAGATGATGAGAAGCGATCTGGCCGAGGCGAAGCGGGATGCAGGCCATGGCAAGCCTACCGTTTGAGCTCAAGGGCAAAAGCGTCTACGTCGCCGGCCATCGCGGCATGGTCGGCAGCGCGCTCGTGCGCCGGCTCGCAGCGGAGGACGTCCAGCTCGTCACGCTGGATCGCCGCGAGGTCGATCTGCGCAACCAGGCCGCCGTGTTCGATTGGTTCGCGCGCATGCGGCCGCAAGTCGTGTTCCTCGCTGCCGCCAAGGTCGGCGGCATCGTCGCCAACGACACGCTGCGCGCCGAGTTCATCTACGACAACATCGCGATCGCCGCGAACGTGATCCAGGCCGCGCATCAGAACCGCGCCGAGAAGCTGATGTTCCTCGGCTCCTCCTGCATCTATCCGAAGCTGGCGCCGCAGCCCTTGCGCGAGGACTCGGTGCTGACGGGGCCGCTGGAGCCGACCAACGAGCCCTATGCGATTGCCAAGATCGCGGGCATCAAGATGGTGGAGGCCTATCGCAGCCAGTACGGATGCGACTTCGTCAGCGTGATGCCGACCAATCTCTACGGCCCCGGCGACAATTATCACCCCGAAATGAGCCACGTCGTCGCCGCCCTGATCCGCCGCTTCCACGAGGCCAAGGTGTCGGGCGCGAAGAACGTCGTGGTCTGGGGCACCGGCACGCCGCGGCGCGAGTTCCTCTATGTCGACGACATGGCGGATGCCTGCGTGCACCTGATGAAGACCTATTCCAGCGCGGAACTGGTCAACATCGGCACCGGCGAGGACATCACCATCGCCGAATTCGCACGCCTCGTCGCCGACATCGTCGGCTACCGCGGCGAGATCTCCTTCGACACGTCGCGGCCCGACGGCACCCCGCGCAAGCTGCTCGACGTCAGCCGCCTCGACAAGCTCGGTTGGCGTGCGACGACGTCGCTTCACGATGGCCTGACGCGCGCATATGCGGCGTATCAGGCGGGCGCGCAGTGACCGCGCTGCAGTAGGAACCTTCGCCGCAAGCGCGAGTTGGCGGTCGGGCAGGGCGAAAGCCATACGAGGCCGACCGTGCAGCAGGACGTGCGTGTGCGCAGCACCGCGCAAATCGCAGGCCATCCGATTCATCCGATGCTGGTGCCGATTCCGATCGCGTGCTTCATCGGGGCGCTGCTGACCGACATTGCCTATGTCGTCAGCGCCGAGATCATGTGGGCGAATTTCTCCGCCTGGCTGCTGCTCGTCGGCGTCATCTTCGGCGTGCTGGCCGCGATTGCGGGCCTGACCGATTTCCTCGGCAACCGCCTGGTGCGCGCGCAGCCGCCGGCCTGGCCGCATCTGCTCGGCAACGCGGTGGCGCTGGTTCTCGCGACCTTCAATGCCCTGATCCACACGCGCGATGGCTGGACCTCGGTGTGGCCGACCGGGCTCATCCTTTCGGTGATCACCGTGCTGATCCTGCCCGTCACCGGCTGGCTCGGCTGGGCCATGGTCTATCGTCACGGCGTGGGAGTTGCGCGATGACGTCCATGCTTGCCCGTGCGCTCTGGTGCGCATCGCTGCTGTGCCTCGCCGGCTGCAATGACGGCAGCGGCGATCCAAATGCGCAAATCGGCGCCAACCCGAAGCTCCCCGAGATTCAGCAATACCTGCTGCCGCCGATGCATATCGCGCGCATCGTCGGCTGGAAGAAGGATGAGACGCCCACGGTCGCACAGGGCTTGCAGGCCAAGGCCTTCGCTACGGGCTTGCAGCATCCGCGCTTCCTCTACGTGCTTCCCAATGGCGACGTGCTGGTGGTGGAATCCAAGGCGCCGAAGGGAGCTCCGATCAAGCGGCCCAAGGAAATCGTGATCGGCTACGTCGAGGCCTGGGCGACGTCAGGCGGCGATACCGGCGAGAGCAATCGCATCACGCTGCTGCGTGACACCAACGGCGACGGCGTGCCCGATACGCAGAGCGTCTTGCTCGACCATCTCAACTCGCCCTTCGGCGTCGCGCTGGTCGGCAACGATCTCTATGTCGCCAACACCGACGCCATCGTCAAATATCCCTACACCGAAGGCGATACCAAGATCACCGCGCCGGGCACGGTGCTTACGCCGCTGCCGGGCGGCCCGATCGATCATCACTGGACCAAGAGCCTCGTCGCGAGCCCCGACGGCTCGAAGCTCTATGCCGGCGTCGGCTCCAACAGCAACATCACCGAGAACGGCATGGAAGCCGAGCACAATCGCGCCGCCATCCTCGAGGTCGATCGCGACAGCGGCCGCTGGCGCATCTTTGCGAGCGGCCTGCGCAATCCGAACGGCCTCAGCTTCGAGCCGCAGACCGGAGCATTGTGGACGGTCGTGAACGAGCGCGATGAGCTCGGCCCCGACCTCGTGCCCGACTACATGACCTCGGTGAAGGAGGGCGGCTTCTATGGCTGGCCCTACAGCTATTACGGCCAGCACGTCGATCCCCGCGTCAAGCCGGAGCGGCCCGATCTCGTCGCCAAGGCGATCGTGCCTGACTACGCCTTGAGCTCGCATGTCGCCCCGCTGGGAATGGCTTTCTACACCGGCACAAGCCTGCCGAGCGCCTATCGCGGCGGCGCCTTTGTCGGCGAGCATGGCAGCTGGAACAGGCAGAACCTGAACGGCTACAAGGTCGTGTTCGTGCCGTTCAGCGACGGCAAGCCGAGCGGGCCGGCACAGGACGTCGTCACCGGCTTCCTGAACAGCGACAATCACGCGCGTGGCCGTCCTGTCGGCGTTGCCATCGACAAGACCGGCGCGCTGCTGGTCGCCGACGACAGCGGCAACACGGTGTGGCGGGTGAGCGCGACGCATCCGCAGCTCACGCAGCGATAGTGCCTGGATATTGGAGAGCTGGAGGAGGAGACCATGGGCCTTGCTCAATACGCGATCGTGCCGGTGCAGGACGAATGGGGCGTGCTGCATGACGGCGACGTCAAGAGCAGATACGCCACCAAGGAAGCCGCTTTCGAGTCGGCGGTCGCGGCGGCGTCTCTGGCACTGCGCGAGGGACATGAGGTGCATGTCAGCGTGCCCGGTCGCGAAGCCGGCGAGAATGCGCTGGGAAGCTAGGGCGTGTACCCGTCAATCACGCTGCACTGGATGTCTGCTATGGTCCCGACGGCGGTAGGGAAGCTGACATAGCCTGACTTCGCTTGTGGGCCATTGGACGCCAGCATTGCAACAAGAAAGCCTCTGCGGTCCTGACCCTTGCGGCGAGCGCCAGCGCCGCCACGGCATCCGCCATTCCCGGCGCATCTGCATAGGTAACCATGTGACCGAACCTCAAGCTGAACGGGGCATCGACGGATGGTAGATCGCCGAACGTTGCCGAGAGGATGATCCCAAACTCCCGGTGATCTATGCGACCGGTTTCCTCGCCCGTCGCGCCCCGCCCGGTGCCCCTGATGTTGCAGCAGCCCTATCGTCCGGAGGACATTGTCGGTGCCGGTAGCTTCGGATCGGGCGGAGGCGTCGCCTTGATCAATCGAGCTTTGTGGCGCGCCGCGCTGGCGGATAGAGGCCGGCTTCGGCGACGCCAAGCTGATCCGAAAGCTCTGCGACGTGCTCGAGGACAACCTGAGCGCCCCTTATGAAGCCAGACTACCCACCGAGCGAATGCTCGAGGAAGAAGCGCAGCATTTCCCTCGTCGCATCCGGCCCTTGCGGATCAGTGTAGGACCCGGCGGGGCTGCCGCCTGACCACGCGTGTCCGGCGCCATCGATGTTCCAGTGTTCGGAGATCGCCCGACCGGCCCCGTCGATCAGGACGGTGCGAGTATAGGCATGGCCGTGGGGTACGCGTCCGCGAAGTACCTTCGTCGTCGGCCTCGTTGCCCTGGCGGACTGCTCGATAATCTGATCACCATTCTTTGGATGCACCGTAGTGTCGCGATCGCCGTGGAAAACGATGGTCGGCACAGAAGTTTTGCCACCCGCGTTTGCCTTGGAGCCGCCTCCCTGTCGCATGGCGACGAACGCGGAGGGAAGATCGCTCGCGGCCCCGCACGCGAGGCCTGAATGGATACCGACGGCCGCGTACAGGTCGCTATACGTTGCGCCCATGATCGCGGCGGCGGCCCCGCCGGCCGACAGACCCGCGACGTATACGCGCTTCGGATCGATCGCATGGTCGCGCATGATCTGGCGGGTAATACCGGCGATCATCGAGGGCTCGCCCCCGCCGCGACGCTGGTCGCCGGTGCGAAACCAGTTCCAGCACTTCGACTGGTTGGCTCCGCTCGGCTGCTCAGGATAGACCACATAGCAATTCTGCTCTTCCGCCAAGAAGTTCATCCGGGTGCCTGCCGCGAAATCGTCCGGCGACTGGGTGCAGCCATGAAGCATGACGATCAGGGGAAGCCGTTGTCCCTGACAGCGGCTTGGGATGAACAGCTTGTAGGTCCGGCTTCCCGCGGCGTTGCTGAAGGTACCGGCGATAAACCGTGTGCCCTCGGGCGCGATGTCCGATGAGGACAGAGGAGCGCGCGTGATCGGACTTCGCAGGCCAAGCTCGGAAAAATCCCGCATGCCGTCGAGCGGTAAGGAGCGTCTGCGTCCCTGAGCAGAGCGGGCCGGCGATATCTGCGGAGCTTCCCGCTCCTCGACGACGTCGGCCGTGGCGTCGATGGTAAGCGGATCGAGCGGCGGAAGCCGAGCCTGAGCGGCGCTGCGAGATTCCGGTCTTGGAGCGCTACCGCCCTGGAGCATGCGCTGCAGGAGCGCGGTGGCCTCGACCAGTTGGCCGGCACGCGTAAGGCGGGTTGCTTCGCGGACTATGTCTTGATTCAGCATCGTTCACCTCATTCTGTCGGCGAGAGCGGCCTTGACCGCGGGAGTGGCGTGAAGGGCCCCCAGCACCGAGACCGACGCGATTGTCGCGCGAGCCAACTCGGGAGTGACGTCCTGGGCGATGGTGGCTAAGCCCAACACATTGATCTGCAGCATCTCGCCGGCGCGGCGCGCCGCTTCGAGATCCTCGCGAGTGTAGTTGCGCAGCCCGAGGTCCAAGTTCTTCCGGGCCGTGGATTGTCTGACGACCTCTACGTGGCGCTCGAGCTGGTTCCGGATTGCTGTCCGGATGAAATCGGTCCGGTTCGAATAGAACCCTTCCTGCACCATGAGATCGACATGACCGAGGTCGACATAGCCAAGGTTGATCGTGATTTTCTCGGTGTCGGGAGCCTTGGGTCGCAGCTCGTGCACATTATTGGCCATAGCTAAACATCCATTCTTACCATCCCATTGGATGGTGCATGGATGTCATATAGATGCTCTCGGGCCGCCTTCAAGGGATCAAGCGGATAGACCCGCGCCAAGAGCGCGAGATCTGGATGCCGCAGCGGGTCGGCGTCTCGATGGCCTCGGCGGAGCTCCTGATGTCGCGCATGCGGCGAAGGTCAACGACCTTTGCCGCGACCGAAGACACAACCGGCGAGCACGCCGCTTGCGATCCCCGACGGCCAGCTCTTCAAAGCGCATCACCCGACCAAACCACCCACGCTGTTCAATCCGCCGGAGTGATTTCTCGCGGCGGCGTGCCAATTGGGGGTCCGCGCGCCTGATCGCCGCCCCGACGGTCGCTCCGGCCTAGATAACATCATGTTAGGTTTATCGCATAACTGGGTAATTGTGTTAGCCCGGCGAAAGCCTATTGTTGGGACCAATCAGACAGCCATCGGCAATGACAAGCGCTCCGCGAGCTCCGCAGAGCGCCTGGAGAGTGCTGTCCGATTTCGACCGAAGCCCGCCAACGGGACGTCGATAAACCCAGTGGAGGAATTTCTGAGATGACCACGACTCGCGCGATCCACGACAGGAGTCAGTCCAAGAAGGCTGCTGCGAGCGGCTGGATTGGCTCGGCTCTCGAATATTATGACTTCTTCATCTACGCGACTGCCGCCTCGCTGATCTTCCCGCAAATCTTCTTCCCGTCGGAAAATCCCACCGTCGCCATCATCGCTTCGCTGGCGACCTATGGCGTCGGCTATGTGGCCCGTCCGATCGGCGCCTTCGTCCTCGGACATTGGGGCGACACGCATGGCCGCAAGACCGTACTCATCGTCTGCATGTTCCTGATGGGCATCTCGACCATGGCCGTCGGCCTTCTGCCGACCTATCACCAGGTCGGCATCCTCGCGCCGATCCTGCTCGTCATCCTGCGCCTCGTGCAGGGATTTGCCGTTGCCGGTGAAATCTCCGGCGCGAGCTCGATGATCCTGGAGCACGCGCCGTTCGGTCGGCGCGGCTTCTACGCAAGCTTCGCGCTTCAGGGCGTGCAGGCCGGACAGATTCTCGCGGCAGCCGTGTTCCTGCCGCTGGCCGCCTACATGCCGACCGAGGCCTTCAACAGCTGGGGCTGGCGGATTCCCTTCCTGCTCAGCTTCTTCGTCATCGTCGCAGGCTATATCATTCGCCGCGAAGTCGACGAAACCCCCGCCTTCGCCCGAGAGGGCGAGCGGGGAGAAACGCCGCGGTCGCCCATCGTCCAGGCCATCAAGCTGAGCTGGCGCGATATGCTCAGGGTCATCTGCATGGCCCTGATGAACGTCATCCCCGTCGTTGCGACCATCTTCGGTGCGGCCTATGCGGTGCAGCCGGCCTATGGCATCGGTTTTGCCAAGGACGTCTATCTGTGGATCCCGGTCCTCGGAAACATGCTGGCCATATTCGTCATTCCCTTCGTCGGCAACCTCTCCGACAAGGTCGGCCGCAAGCCTCCGATCGTCGTGGGTGCGCTCCTCTCCGGCCTGCTCGCCTTCGGCTATCTCTATGCGATCAGCATCAGGAACGTGCCACTTGCGATCCTGCTGTCGCTGCTGATGTGGGGCGTCGTCTACCAGGGCTACAACGCGATCTTCCCGAGCTTCTACCCGGAGCTGTTTCCGACCCGCACCCGGGTGTCGGCGATGGCGATCTCGCAGAACATCGGCACGACCATCACCGCGTTGCTTCCCGCCCTGTTTGCGACCGTGGCGCCTCCCGGCTCGGACAACATCCCGTTGACGGTGGGGGCGATCGCCTTCGGCATCACGGTCATCGCGGCGCTGGCGGCCGTCTCGGCGCGGGAAACCTATCGGATCCGCATCGACGATCTCGGCAATCCCAAGGCCGTTCCGATACCGCAGGCCGACTATGAGCGGCAGCGTGCGGAAGCTGCGGGCGGAGCGGCCGCAGTTCAGACCTGACGTTGACGTAAGAAAGCCTGCCGCTGCGAGCGATGATGTTTGCAGCGGCAGGGCTCGACTTGTTATGTAACTGCCTAGTCGAACTCGGCGCGCGCGAGCGCGATCATCATGAGGTCCAGGGATGAACCCCGTCGTCGTTGCTGTCGCTATCACCGGCTCCGTTCCGCGCAAAAAGGACAATCCGGCGGTGCCCATCCTGCCGTCCGAACAGATCGAATCGACCCACCAGGCCTTCGAGGCCGGCGCCACGCTTGCCCATATCCATGTTCGCAACGATGACGAGACGCCGTCCTCGGATCCTGAACGCTTTGCCCTGGTGCAGGAGGGCATCAGGATACATTGTCCAGGGATGATCGTTCAGTTCTCGACCGGCGGGCGAGGGCGCGATCCCTCGGCGCGCGGCTCATCGCTCTATCTCAAGCCGGACATGGCCTCGCTGTCCACGGGATCGGTGAACTTTCCGACCATCGTCTACGAGAACAGCGCCGCCCTGGTCGAGACTCTCGCCACCGGCATGAAGGCGAATGACGTCCGGCCGGAAATCGAGATCTTCGATCTGTCGCATCTGCATGGCGCCCGCCGCCTGATCGAGGCGGGGCTGATGGACGCACGTCCGCATGTGCAGTTCGTCATGGGCGTCAAGAACGCGATGCCGGCCGACGAGCACGTTCTCGACATCCTTCTGGGAGAGCTCAAGCGCCTGATCCCGAAAGCGACGTGGACCGCGGCCGGGATCGGGCGGCACCAAGCCGAGGTCATGGGCTGGGCGCTCGCGCGGGGCGCTGATGCGGTTCGCACCGGGCTCGAGGACAATATCAGGATCGACAAGACGCGCCTCGCCGCCAGCAACGCCGAGCTCGTGACCGTCGCCTGTGAGGCGGTCGCGCGCCACGGTCGGCGCGTTGCGACCGCGGCCGAGGCGCGATCCTTGCTCGGGCTCGCGGGATAGCGGCTGCTGCCTCCTCCTGACATGCTCAAGGCTGCCGACTGCCATTCGGCGGCCGGCATTCCGCTGCGCCAAGACTCCCGCTATGACGGGTCTGTGCACAGGCACGCAGCTGGGGCAGGCGACGTTTGGAATGCGGTTCTTGAAATCTGACGGCAGGCTCATCGGGGTCCTGCTGGTGCTTGCAATCACCCAGCTCATTGGATGGGGAACGATCGGCCTTCCGCCCATCATCGGCCGCGACCTTGCCGCCGATCTCGGCATGAGCCTGCCGATGGTGTTTGCGGGCACCTCGACACTTTATGTCACCATGGGCCTGTGCGCACCCTGGCTCGCCAAGGCCTTCGCGCGGCATGGGGCGCGCAAGGTGATGATGATCGGCACGGTCGTCAGCGTGCCCGGATTCGTGCTGCTGTTCTTCGCGCGCGACCCGGCCCTCTATTTCGCCGCCTGGATCGTCTTCGGCCTTGCCGGCAGCGCCACGCTCTCGACCGGTGCCTATATCATGCTCAACGAGGTCGCCGGGCGGCAGGCCAAGAGCGCGATCGGCGCGCTCATGCTGGTGACGGGGCTTTCGAGCAGCATCTTCTGGCCGGCCACATCGTTCCTGAACGGTCTCGTCGGCTGGCGCTGGACGTGCCTCGTCTACGCCGCCATGCTGATCGTGGTCTCGCTCCCGCTCTATGCGTTGGCCGCGCCGCGCCGGAGCGTCGCGAAGGACGAGGGCCCGGCGCCGGCAAGGCACGCGGATGTGCCGCCGGTTGCGCGCAGCACCTTCGGCCTCGTGGTCTCCGCGATCACCCTCAATGCCTTCGTCAATTTCGGCCTCGGCGCCGTGTTCATCGAGCTGCTGCGGGCGGAGGGGCTGGCGCCGGCCCAGGCGGTCGCGTTCGGCTCGATGCTCGGCGTCATCCAGGTCAGCGCCCGTGGGCTCGACTTCCTCGGCGGCGGGCGGTGGGACGGCATCACGACCGGGCTGGTGGCCGGCACGGCGCTGCCCGTCGCCATGCTTCTTCTGATGATGAGCGAAGGGGCGACCTGGGCAGTCGCCGTCTTCATCCTGCTCTACGGCGCCGGCAGCGGCGCAATGGCGGTGGCGCGGGCGACTATCCCGCTGGTGTTCTACGACCAGGCCGAGTTCGCCAAGGCGATGTCGATGATCGCATTGCCGCTCAATCTCGCCTCCGCGCTGTCTCCGCCGCTGCTGGCCGGCCTGCTCACCCAGTACGGCAGCCGCAGTGCGCTCGGTCTCACCTTCGTCTGCTCCTGCGTGACGGTGCTGATCCTGGTCCTGCTCGGCCGGCGGCGGCCGCAGGTCGCGGCCGCAGCAGCGACCTGACGCTATATTCGCGACACGGAAATTCTCAGCACGGTCGCTCCCGCTGCTGGCGCGCGGATGCCCTTATGCCCGGAGCGCAGTGCTCAGGGCGCGAAAATGGTGTATCCGCAGGGAGCGCGGCCTGGCTGGAGCCACCGCGCCAACACCAGTTCCCCGGAGGAAACCGACATGTCGGCCTTGCCGCTCTCAGGCATCAAGATCCTTGATCTCACGCGCGTGCTTGCCGGGCCCTTGTCGGCCCAGATGCTGGGCGATCTCGGGGCGGAGGTGATCAAGATCGAGCGGCCGGGCACCGGCGATGACGCGCGCGCCTTCGGCCCGCCTTACCTGACCGATCCCGACGGCAAGTCGAACAACAACAACTCGTTCTATCTCTGCGCCAACCGCAACAAGAAATCGGTCACGGTCAACATCGCCAAGCCGGAAGGGCAGGCGATCATCCGCGAGCTCGCCAAGGACGTCGACGTCTTCATGGAGAACTACAAGGTCGGCGATCTCAAGCGCTACGGGCTCGACTACGAGACGATCAAGGCGATCAACCCCGGCATCATCTATTGCTCGGTGACCGGCTTCGGCCAGACCGGTCCTTACGCGCCGCGCGCTGGCTATGACGCCATCCTGCAGGCGATGGGCGGGCTGATGAGCGTCACCGGCCATATCGACGGCGAGCCGGGCGAGGGCCCGATGAAGGTCGGCCCGTCGATCGTCGACTACATGACCGGCATGAATGCCTCGATCGGGATTCTGTCGGCGCTCTACAATCGCGACGCCAATGACGGGCAGGGCCAGCACATCGATGTCTGCCTGTTCGATACCGTGATCGCATCGCTGTCGCACTGGCTGCAGATCTACCTCGTCAACGGCAAGACCCCGCCACGCCGCGGCACCTGGGGCAATGGCGGCATGCCGGCCGGCGTGTTCCGCTGCACCGACGGCGAGCTGATGCTGGTGGTCGGCAATGACGGCCAGTTCCAGCGCACCTGTGCCGTGCTCGGCGAGCCTGAGCTTGCCAATGACAAGCGCTTCATCAAGAACAACGACCGCGTCGTGCACGGCAAGGAGATCATGGCGATCTTCGCCGGCTTGTTTCTTAAAAAGCCGGTGGCGTACTGGCTGGACAAGCTGGAGGAGGCCGGCGTGCCGTCGGGGCCGATCAACAATTTCGAGCAGGTGTTCTCCGATCCGCACGTCCAGTCGCGCGGCATGCGGGTGAAGACCGAGCACAAGTTCGAGCCGGAGCTGTCGCTGATCCGCAACGCGCTGACCTTCTCGGAGACCCCGGTCAAGGACTACCGCGCGCCGCCGCTGCTGGGCGAGCACACACAGGAGGTGCTCGGCGGCAAGCTCGGCTATGATGCCGGGAAGATCGAGGAATTGAAGCAGCAGGGGATTATCTAGCTCTAACGAGCAGCGCGCGAGCTTTCCTTCCCTCTCCCCTTCTTGTGGGAGAGGGTGGCTCGCCGCAAAGCGGCGAGACGGGTGAAGGCGGCGATCGCGTTGAAATAGAGGACAGCATCGCATGACCGCCAAAACCATCATCACCTGCGCCATCACGGGCAACCTGACAAAACCCGAGCAGTCGCCGTATCTCCCCATCACCCCCGAGCAGATCGCCACATCCGCGCTGGAGGCGGCCGAAGCCGGCGCGGCCATCGCCCACATCCATGTGCGCGATCCCGCAACGGGGCGGCCCTCGATGGAGATCGATCTCTATCGCGACGTGGTCGAGAAAATCCGTGCCCGCAACAAGAGCCTCGTCATCAATCTGACGACCGGTCCCGGCGGACGTTTTGTTCCTTCGCACGAAGACCCCCGCGTCGCCGGCCCGGGCACCACGCTGCTTGCCCCTGAGAAGCGCGTCGAGCATATCGAGCGGCTCAAGCCCGACATCTGCACGCTCGACCTCAACACCATGAATTCCGGCGGCGAGGTCGTGATCAACACGCCGCGCAATGTCCGCATCATGGCCGAACGGATGAAGGCCGCCGGCGTGCTGCCGGAGATCGAGCTGTTCGATTCCGGCGACTGCCATCTGGCGCGCGACCTGTTCGCCGACGGCACGCTGAAGGGCCCGGGCCTGTTCTCGCTCGTGCTCGGCGTGAAGTACGGCTTCTCGGCGACGCCGGAGACGATGTTCTATGCCCGCAGCCTGCTGCCGCCGGGCGCGATCTGGTCCGGCTTCGGCATCGGCCGCGCCGAATTCCCGATGGTGGCACAGGCCTATTTGCTCGGCGGCCATGTCCGCGTCGGCATGGAGGACAATCTCTATATGTCGAAGGGCGTGCTGGCGAAGACCAATGCCGAGTTGGTCGCGCATGCCGCGGGCATCGTGAAGAGCCTCGGTGCGAGGGTTGCGACGGCGGAAGATGCGCGTGCCATGCTGGGGCTGGCATAACGCTGCGCCGGCGCCGGATCGCAAAGCATAGACTGGTGACGACAACGTGGCGCGCGCGCGGCCTTGCGTGGAGCTTGCGCGCAATCCCCAGATAATCCCGGTCCGTAGTCGCACAGGCTTCCACTCGGCGCGCGACTCTGATTCGATCTCTTCACGTGAGCGCGGGAGGGAACGAATGTCCTACACCATCGGGTTTCAGTCCAAGAACCAGAAGTCCATTCTGGCGACTGAGGCGGCAACCGCCAATCAGGCCGTCGCTATCATTGCCGCATTGCGGCAAAGCGCCGACGAAATAAAGTTCATCCGCTCGCCGCAGGAAGGTGAGATGGGCATCGAGATGCTGCTGCTGCTCGCCAAGGAAGAGGCCGAGGAGATGCCGCAGCGGGCGTAGTTCCCCGCACCCACACTTCGAGCTCAAGCGAAGCATGCTGGCTGCATTGTGATGTAGTCAGGCGTCAGTCTCGCTCGAACCGAAGGTGGCCGCATGAAACGCGAAGCGCTCCGCGTCGAACCGATCTCGTCGTTTCTCGATCGCTGGAAGGCGCCGACCTCGCCGGTGACGCGCGCCGGCAACATGATCTTCGTCGCCGGACTGCCGCCGTTTGACCCCGAGACCGGCGAAATTGCCGCGGCCCCGATCGAGCGCCAGAGCGAGCTCATCATGGAGCAGATGAAGCTCTGCCTCGAGACGGCCGGCGCCTCGCTCGACAACGTCATGAAGTGCAACGTCTACTGCACCTCGACAAAACACTTCGCCGCATTCAACGCGGTCTATGCGCGCTACTTCCCGCACGATCCGCCGGCACGGATCTTCGTCTGCACGCCGGAATGGTTTGGTCCCTTCGACGTCGAGATCGACTGCATCGCGATGATGTGAGGTCTAGCGCGCCGCCACCTTTGACGGCGCCTTCGCTTCCGCCCGTCCCGCCGTCAGCGCCATCGTCGCAACGCTGACGACGCGCGCGACCACGTCCTCGACGTCGTCGAGGTCGCATTTGCCTTCCGAAAGTTTTGTCAGGCGCTCGCTCTCGCGAATGGTGTGGTGCGCCATCGCGAGTGCGAAGTTGAGGCCCCAATAGATATCGACGTCGTTGCGGTCGGGCAGGGATCTGCGCATCGCGCCGGCGAATTTGCGCAAATGGTCGATCTCGCGGTTCTTGATGCGGCGGATCGGCGGCACGGATTCGATCGAGGCGCGGATCATGAAGCGCGCTGCGGTCGAGCGCTGGTTCTCAGGCCCCAGGCAGCCCCGCAAGGTCGGCCCGACCAGCGCCCGCAGGATCACCTCGATCGGCGCGCGGCCGCCGCCTTCTTCCTCGGCGGCCTTCAACTCACGCAGGCGCTCGCGGTTGGTGGCGATCGAGCGGGTGACGAACAATTCTGCGATCAGCTCGTCCTTGGAGCCGAAATGATAGTTCACCGCGGCGAGGTTGACGCCGGCCTCCGCGACGATGTCGCGCAGCGTCACGTCGCCGAAGCCGCGATCGGCATAGAGCCGTTCGGCGGCGGCGAGAATGGCAGACCTCGTATGATCGCTGGCCATGGGTGCCCCCGGGGAGGGAGTTGCAATTCAAACAGTTGTATGAAACTATCGTTTGAAGGCCGGGAAAAGTCAATCCGCAATCGGGACTCGTTCGCAACTGCGCTGGGTTCCGGGGCGCTCGCAAGTTTGCGCATTCGCGCTTGCGGGCCGCGCGCGGCGGGAGGACAGTCCGGCGCAAAAGGACTAGCGAGAGAGAAACGAGGAGCGTCCCATGGATTTCGACCTGTCCCCCAAGCAGAAGGAATGGCTCGACCGCGTGCGGTCCTTCATGGCCAAGCACGTGCGCCCGGCGGTGCCTGTTTATGACGAGCAGGATCGCAGCGGCGAGCGCTGGAAGGTCATCCCGGTGCTGGAGGACCTCAAGAAGAAGGCGAAGGCCGAAGGCCTCTGGAACATGTTCATGCCGCCGAATGAGCATGAAGATGATGAATTCCGCGGCGCGGGATTGACCAATCTCGAATACGCGCTGCTGTCGGAAGAGATGGGCCGCATCACCTGGGCCTCGGAAGTGTTCAACTGTTCCGCGCCCGACACCGGCAACATGGAAGTGTTCATGCGCTACGCCACCAAGGAGCAGAAGCGCAAATGGCTGCGTCCGCTCATGGACGGCGAGATCCGCTCGGCCTTCCTGATGACGGAACCCGCGGTCGCCTCGTCCGACGCCACCAACATCGAGACCCGCATCGAGAAGGACGGTGATCACTACGTCATCAACGGCCGCAAATGGTGGTCGTCGGGTGTCGGCGATCCCCGCTGCAAGATCGCGATCCTGATGGGCAAGACCGATCCGAAGGCCGCCAAGCACCAGCAGCAGTCACAGATCCTGGTTCCGCTCGACACATCAGGCATCAAGGTCGAGAAGATGCTGCCCGTGTTCGGCTTTGACGACGCGCCGCACGGCCACGCGCAGGTGCTGCTCGAGAACGTGCGCGTGCCGAAGGAGAACATCCTGCTCGGCGAAGGCCGCGGCTTCGAGATCGCGCAGGGCCGCCTCGGCCCGGGCCGTATTCACCACTGCATGCGCACCATCGGCAAGGCCGAGGAGGCGCTGGAGAAGATGGTGAAGCGGCTCGCCTCGCGCTCCGCGTTCGGCAAGAAGATCATCGAGCACAGTGTGTGGGAGCAGCGCATCGGCGAGGCCCGCACCGACATCGAGATGAACCGCCTGCTGTGCCTCAAGGCTGCCGACATGATGGACAAGGTCGGCAACAAGACCGCGCAGCTCGAGATCGCCATGATCAAGGTCGCAGGTCCCAACATGGCCTTGAAGATCATCGATCAGGCGATCCAGGCCTTCGGCGGCGCCGGCGTTTCGGACGAGGCGGGCCTTGCCAAGGACTACGCCCACATCCGCACGCTTCGTCTCGCCGACGGTCCGGACGAGGTGCACAATCGCGCCATTGCCAGACTTGAACTTCGGAAGTATGCAAACTCTCCCAGTCATTGACAGGGGGAGCCAGGCGGCGCTCCCGACTTGAAGAAACGACGGGGCATGATCCATGGCGGACGACGGCTTGACGCAAGTGCATCAGCTGTGGCCCGCTAGGATCATGCTCGACCTGAAATGGTCAGGACTGAAGAGGGAGCGTCACCGTGGCTGACGGCGTCAGGAAAGACGAGGAGTTCTCGGGCACCAAGCCGGTCGAGGAGCGGCATCGTTTCGACGAGCTGCGCCTCGAGGCGTGGATGTGCGAGAACGTCGAAGGTTTTGAAGGCCCGCTGGTCGTGCTCCAGTTCAAGGGCGGCCAGTCCAACCCGACCTATCGCCTCAACACGCCGAAGCGTTCCTACGTGATGCGCCGCAAGCCGTTCGGCAAGCTGCTGCCGTCGGCGCATGCGGTCGATCGCGAGTATCGCGTCATCGCGGCGCTTGGAAAGCAGGGCTTTCCGGTCGCGCACGCCTATGCGCTGTGCCAGGACGACAGCGTCATTGGCGCTGCCTTCTACATCATGTCGATGGAGGAGGGCCGGGTATTCTGGGATCCGACGCTGCCGAGCCAGGATCCTGACGCGCGGCGCAAGATCTTCACCAGCAAGATCGAGACGCTGGCGAAGCTGCACATGTTCGACCCTGTTTCGATCGGCCTCGGCGATTTCGGCAAGCCCGGCAACTATTTCGCGCGGCAGATCGACCGCTGGACCAAACAGTATCGGGCCTCGGAAACGCAGCACATTCCCGAGTTCGAGAAGGTCGCCGAATGGCTGCCCAAGACCGTGCCGGAGCAGGCGCGCGTCTCGATCGTCCACGGCGACTATCGCCTCGACAACATGATTTTCCACGCAACGGAACCGCGCGTGCAGGCCGTGCTGGACTGGGAGCTGTCGACGCTCGGCGATCCCATGGCCGACTTCACCTATCTGCTCATGCAGTGGATCATGCCGGGCCTGCAGGGCGTCGACCTCAAGGCGCTCAACATCCCGAGCCTGGAAGAGGCCGCGCAGATCTACTGCAACGTCACCAGGGTGAGCGTGCCTGACCTCAACTGGTACTTCTCCTACAATCTGTTCCGCCTCGCCGGCATCACCCAGGGCATCGCCGGCCGCATCCGCGACGGCACCGCCGCCAACGCCAAGGCGCTGGAGTCAGCCAAGCGCACCGTGCCGCTGTCGCAGGCGTCATGGCAATACGCGCAGAAGGCGGGCGCGGTGTAGGACTAGCGAAGGCGCGGTCGATGGCCGCGCCTTTTTTGCTTTGGCGCGTCGCTATTTTGCCCGCGAAAGCGGGCAATCCAGTATTCGAGTGACGCCAGTGTACGAACCGAGAAGCCGCGGCGTACTGGATGCCCCGGTCAAGCCGGGGCATGACAGCTGTGATGAGGCGAGCTCGTTCCACCGTCATTGCGAGCGCAGCGAAGCAATCCAGATTCTTTCCGCGGCGGCAGTCTGGATTGCTTCGCTGCGCTCGCAATGACGGGCGGAATACGAGACTCGCAATTCACGCCGTGTCAGCGCCTTTCGCAAGCGACCGTGTCCTTGTATTTCTGTGTGCGCCCAAGCCACGTGAGACCCGCGCATGATCGATCACACCACGCTCATTACGTACGTCCTCATCGTCCTCGGTTTTGTCTTCATTCCCGGTCCGGCGACGTTATTGACCATGGCGCGGGCCGTCAGCTCGGGAACGAGGGTGGGCATCGCGACGGGCGCGGGGATTGCAGCCGGTGACTTGATCCACACCTCGATGGCGATCGTAGGTCTCTCGGCGATCATCGCGACATCCGCGCTGCTCTTCAGCATCGTCAAATATGCCGGCGCGGCGTTCCTGATCTATCTCGGCATTCGCGCCATGCTCGACAAGGCGCCGATCGAGTTGAACGGCGCCGCGCCCGCGATCGGCGCGGGCCGTGCCTTCCGCCAGGCGGTGCTGACCGAAGTGCTCAATCCCAAGACGGCGCTGTTCTTCCTCGCCTTCCTGCCGCAATTCGTGCGGCCGGAGCACGGTGTGATCGCAGTTCAGCTTGCGATCCTCGGCACCGTCTTCGTGCTGCTCGGCCTCGTCAGCACCGTCGTCTTCGCCGTCGGCGCCGGCCGTCTCGGCAATCTGCTGCGCCGCCATCCGACTGTGGTGAAGTGGCAGGGCAAGGTGGTCGGGTCCATCTACTGCGCCGTCGGTGTCAGGCTGGCCTTGCAAGAGCGGTGAGCGCAGCGCTCTGTTCCCACACACTCTCGTCATTGCGAGCGAAGCGAAGCAATCCAGAGTCTTTCCGCGGCGACAGTCTGGATTGCTTCGTCGCTTCGCTCCTCGCAATGACGAGACTACCCCTTCGCACAATGCGCGATCAGCTTCTCCACAAACCCCGCACACTTCTCCAGCTCCGCCATCTCCACGAACTCATCCGGTGTGTGCGCCTGGGCGATCGCGCCGGGGCCGATCACGACCGAGGGGATGTCGGCCATGCTCGCAAACAAACTCGCCTCGGTGCCGAAGGCGACCTTGGCGTGGTCGTTGCGCCCCGCAAGGCTCTTGGCCAGCGTGACGATGGCCGCGTCGGCGGCGGTGTCGAGCGCGGGATAGTCGAGGATCTCCTCGAAGTCGATGCCGCAGTCCGGATGCCTCGCCTTCATCGCCGGCTCGAGTTCCGCCTTGGCCCAGGCGACAATCGCATCCGTGACCTCGCGCGACTCGGTAATGCCGATGCCGCGGCATTCGAAATCCACCGCGCAGGTGTCGGGCACGATGTTCAGCGCGGCACCGCCATGCACGATGCTGGTGAGCAGGGTCGAGTGCGGAACGTCGTAGAGGCTGTCCGTCGATCGCGCAGCCGCGAGCGCCACCGCGCGGCGGCGAATCTCGACGATCAGCTCGGCTGCATATTCGATCGCATTGACGCCGTCGGGCGCGATCGAGGAGTGGCGGGCGAGCCCGTGGAACGTGGCGCGGACGCCGTGCTTGCCCTTGTGCCCGATGATGACCTGCATCTGGGTCGGCTCGCCGATGAAGGCGCCGAGCGGCCTGACCTTCTTCTTCGCGACCTCGTGCAGCATCGGCCGCACGCCGACGCAGCCGATCTCCTCGTCATAGGAGATCGCCAGATGGATCGGCGTCTTGAGCCTGGCTTCCAGCATCTCCGGCACCATGGCGAGGCACACCGCAACAAAGCCCTTCATGTCGGTGGTGCCGCGGCCGTAGAGCTTGCCGTCACGCTCGATGAGCTTGAACGGATCATGGCTCCAGTCCTGGCCCACGACGGGAACCACGTCCGTGTGGCCCGACAGCACGAAGCCCGGCTGGTCCTGCGGCCCGATCGTGACCCACAGCGCGGCCTTCTGCCCGGTCTCGTCGGTGATGCGCTCGCCCTTGATGCCGAACGCGGCAAGATAGCTCTCGATATGGGCGATCAGGGGCAGGTTGGTGCGGTCGCTGATGGTGTCGAAGCCGACGAGGTCGGCGAGGAGTTTTCGGATACGGTCGGGTCTTGAGCTTGGCATTGTCACGGTCTTGTCAGGGAATGGAGGCTGAGCTGCCTGCAGGAACCATACCAATGCGATGGCCGGTCGGGCAAATCAACACAGTTCCGTAGCCCGGATGAGCGTAGCGACATCCGGGAAGGCTCGTGCCGTGAATCCCGGATGTCGCTTCGCTCATCCGGGCTACAATTCCTTGCGTTGTCCGTCGGGCAAAACACGCCATCCATTGGTCGAGACCGCTCGCCGAAAATATTCCACTTTACCGAAATTCGGAATTGGCGGATAGTGCGCGCACTCCGGCCAAGGAAGAGGGGCGTATCGCGATCGTCACGAACGCGGGCCGGGCGGCGGTGGACGTGAGTTGCACCGGCGCGAAAAGCTTCGCAGGGCAGGCAACTGTGAGCGAAGACCTCGCGCCAGCGACAGGTGCGGTTCGCGTACGGCAAAATCGTGTGGTCCTGACGCCCGGGGTCTGTGCGTCAAGTCTTGCGGTGATGTTGCGGCCCGACCGGGTCCGCGCATCAGTCATCCGCATGGCGACGGGGGCAATAGTGCATCGCTCCCCGAGGAGATCACGACATAAGCCGTAAAACCACTGCGCAGGGAAGGCCGGATGTTTGGCTTCACCTGTATGCCGCTGTGCAAATTCTCTGTTGCCACCTTTCGCACAGTGGACCGTGGGTGCCCGGCCGGCACCCGGTCTTCCCTGCGCCCTCTTTCACTGGGGGCAGCCAAGCAAAGCTCGGGCGGAAGATGCCGCGAGGATGCGAAGCTGTGTCTGCGAGGGAAACGCGAATTGAAGAAGCGATGCCGTCACCCCACACTCCGTCATTGCGAGGAGCCCTTGCGACGAAGCAATCCAGAGTCTTTCCGCAGAGGCACTCTGGATTGCTTCGCTGCGCTTGCAATGACGATGTGGATGCAGTGTGCGCGAAACTTGGGTCTCGCGCTCCGGACGCTTGCGCGCTGCGTCGCGTCCGGGACACGAGAGCACGTGCCTAAACCGGCTTTCCCGTATACGGCATCGATGCCGTCAGGCCGCCGTCCACCGGGAACGCCTGGCCGTTGACATACGAGGCCTCGTCGCTTGCCAAAAACAGTCCCATCGCCGCGAGCTCGTGCGGCTGGCCGGGGCGCTTCAGCGGATTGAGCTGGCCGATCTTGTCCTGGGTGCCGCGCTCCTTGGCGCGGTCGAAGATCGGCTTGGTCATGCCGGTTTCGATCAGGCCGGGACAGACCGCGTTGATGCGCACGCCGGTGCCGGTGAGCGAATAGGCCGTGGTCTGCACCAGGCTGATCACGCCGGCCTTGCTCGCAGCATACGGATGTCCGCTTGCGCCGGCCTTGAGGCCTGCGACAGAGGCGGTGAGCACGATCGCGCCCGATTGCTGCTTCACCATATGCGGCATCGCGTATTTCACCGCGAGGAACGGTCCGATCAGGTTGACGCGCAAAATCTCCTGCCAGTGCTCGACGGTCTGCTCGGCGAGCGGGACGAGCCCGCCGGAGACGCCGGCATTGGCCCAGATCACGTCGAGCCGGCCATGCGTCTTCACCGCCTTGTCGATGACGGCGATCACGTCCTTTTCGGAGCTGGCATCGGCAACCATCGCTTCCGCGACACCGCCGGCCTTCTTGATCTCCGCGACGGTCTCGTTCACCGCCTCGGTGCGATCGACCGCGATCAGTTTTGCGCCTTCCTTGGTGAACAGCAGCGCGGCCGCACGACCGATGCCGCTGCCGGCGCCGGTGATGATGACGGATTTGCCTTGCAGACGGCCCATGCGTTTCTCCCTGTGGTGCCTCGCGCGACGCTTGCCGCGCGGCGGAATTTCAAACAAGATTTCAAACGGTAAAGTGTCTTGAGACACGTTGCCTACTCACGTACAGCGACATCAGACGGGATGGAAGGGTTTCGATGGCAGCCGAAGACAAGCCGAATGTGGTCATGACACGGTGGTGGTGGGTCCGTCACGCGCCGGTGCGCAATGACGGCGGCAACATCTACGGGCAGAGCGATATCGCCTGCGACACCAGCGACACCTATGTGTTCAATGCCGTTGCCAAAGTGCTGCCACGCAAGGCGGTCTGGTATTCGAGCAATCTTCAGCGAACGCATCAGACGGCCGAAGCGATCTGGGCGGCCGGCTTTCCGCGGCCTGCCTCGATGAAATGGGAAGCGGACCTCGCCGAGCAAAATCTCGGACGCTGGCAGGGCATGAACCGGGCCCAGTTCATTGCCAGTCGTCCCGTCGGCACCAGCTGGTTCGCGGACATCAACGAGCCGGCGCCCGGCGGCGAAAGCTTCATGGATCTCTACAATCGCACCCGCCGCACCATCGAGCGGATCAACAATGAGGCGGCTGGGCAGGACATCATCGCGGTCGCGCACGGTGGCACCATCAAAGCCGCGGTGGGGCTCGCGCTCGGTGACTTGCCGGAGCAGGGGCTCGCGTTCGATATCGACAACGTGTCGGTGACGCGGCTCGACTATTTCGCAAGCCCGGAGCGCACCGTCTGGCGGCTGCCGATGGTCAATCAGCAACCGTGGATCGCGGATGACGCGCACGCGGCGATGCATCAGCCGGCAGGACCGGAAGTCAAGAAGCTCGCCTGAATGAGCTGTCATTCCGGGACGGTCCACAGGACCGGACCCGGAATCTCGATGTGAATACGAAGATCAATCTTGGGAGAGAAACATGACCTTGTTCGACATGAAGGGGAAAGTCGCTGTCATCACGGGATCGACGCGGGGAATCGGGCTTGCGATCGCCGAGCGCATGGCCGAGCACGGCGCCAAGGTCGTGATCTCCTCGCGCAAGGCCGACGTGTGCGAGCAGGTGGCGAAAGGCATCAACGACAAGTTCGGCAAGGGCACCGCGGTCGCGGTGGCCGCCAACATCTCCTCGAAGGAGAATCTGCAAGACCTCGTCGACGAGAGCAACCGCGCCTTCGGCAAGATCGACGTGCTGGTCTGCAACGCGGCATCGAATCCGTATTACGGCCCGCTCGCCGGCATCTCCGACGATCAGTTCCGCAAGATCCTCGACAACAACATCGTCGCCAACAACTGGCTGATCTCGATGGTGGTGCCGCAGATGATCGAGCGCAATGACGGCTCGGTCATCATCGTCTCCTCGATCGGCGGCCTGAAAGGCTCGACCATCCTCGGCGCCTACGCGATCTCGAAGGCCGCCGACATGCAGCTCGCGCGCAACCTCGCTTGCGAATACGGCAAGCACAACATCCGCGTGAACTGCATCGCGCCAGGCCTGATCAAGACCGACTTCGCGAAAGCGCTGTGGGACAATCCGGAGAACCTGAAGGCCTCGACCTCGCGCTCGCCGCTGCTGCGCATCGGCATCCCCGACGAGATCGCCGGCGCGGCCGTGTTCCTGGGCTCGAAGGCCGGCGACTTCATGACCGGCCAGACCATGGTGATCGACGGCGGCGCGACGATTAGTTGAGCTCAGCGATGAGCTGAGTGTTTCGTGTCCCGGACGCAGTGCGGTGCGTAGTACCGCACTGCTGAGCCGGGACCCAGAAGGTGAGAGGGCGGGATCGCGGAGGCATAGGCCCCGGCTCTGCGCAGCAACGCTAAGGGCGTTGCAGCGCGTCCGGGGCACGAGACTTCACTCCACCGCCGCGTAAACCAGATCCCGCACCAGGGTCCGCGTATAGTCGCGCTGCCCCGGCCCCTGGCTCATGAACACCGCGAACAGGTCCTCCTTCGGGTCGATCCAGAAGAACGTGCCCGCGATGCCGCTCCAGAAATACTGGCCGACGCTGCCGGGGAAGGGCGCGACGCCGGCCTCGCGGCGCACCGCAAAGCCGAGGCCGAAACCGTGGCCGGGCGAGAGCAGCGTGCCGTTGATCTTCACCTCGGGCCCAAGGTGATCGGACGCCATCAGCTCCAGCGTCTTGCGGCCGATGATCCTGTTGCCGTCGAGCGTGCCGCCGTTGCGCAGCATCAGCGCGAAGCGGGCATAGTCCATTGTGGTCGAGACCAGACCCCCGCCGCCGGATTCCATCACCGGCTGCTCCAGCGTGTTGAACAGCGCGACCTTGTCGCCGGTCCAGGGATCGGCTGCGAACGGCTCGGCGAGCCTGGTGGCGTTGGCCCCGGAGGTCGCAAAGCCGGTCTCGGTCATCTGCAACGGCGCCAGGACGCGGTCGGTCAGGAAGCTGCCCAGCGACTTGCCGCTGATGACCTCGATGATGCGGCCGAGGATGTCGGTGGAGCGGCTGTAGTTGAACTCGTCGCCGGGATGGCAGACCAGCGGGAAGCTCGCCACCAGCGCCGCGTGCTCGGCATTGGTGATCTTGCGGCTCCGGACGCGGGACTCCTGGTAGAGCTTGTGCACGGGCCCGTCACCCTGGTGCTCATAGGTCAGGCCGGAGGTGTGGCGGAGCAGGTCCTGCACCGTCATCGCCCGCCTGGGCGGAACCAGCTCCAGCCTGCCGCCGCTGACCACGCCGACCTTCTGGCCGGCGAACTCCGGAATGAACTTGGCCACGGGATCGCCCAGCAGGAGGTGGCCGTCCTCGACCAGCCCCATGACCGCAACCGAGACGATGGGCTTGGTCATCGAGAAGATCCGGAAGATCGAATCGCGCGCCATCGGCGCCGCGCCCGCCGGGCTCTGCCTGCCGAGCGCCTCGAACCAGCCGACCTGGCCGCCCCTCGCCACCAGCACCGTGACGCCGGGGACGGTCCCCTTGTCGACCTCGCGCTTGAAGGCGTCCGACATGGCCTGGAGGCGGGGGCGGGACAGCCCCAGCGTCTCGGGCCTGGCTTCCGGCAAAGGCGGCGTCTGGGCTGCGGCGGCGGGATTAAGGGCGGCTTGGGCGGCGTTCATGCGGGCTCCCGGGTTGTTCTTGTCGTTCGGGACGGACTGTCGCCCAGAAGTCGCGGTGTGAACAAGCGGCCCTTGTGCGCTTCTCCCTTGCAATCCGGTCGCCCCCTGTGCTTGAAAGCGGCCCTGAGCCGCGGCGACGCAGGTTCGTAGGAGTGTAGCTCAATTGGTAGAGCACCGGTCTCCAAAACCGGGGGTCGCAGGTTCGAGCCCTGCCACTCCTGCCAGCAAAATCAATCACTTAGGTCGAATTTTGGCGGGGCGGGGATAAGTAAGCCCGGTGGCGGCTGTTGTCCGCCACAGCAGGCCTTGTCGGTGGATCAGCGGGCGGAGGTCCGGCCGGCTTCGGCGGGAACCTGGCTGAGATCGACGTCCCGGATGGGAACGCGGCGGAGCAGCGAGAAGATCGTCCCGCCGAGCTCGAAATAGGTCCGCAGCCGCAGCGCACGGGAAGAGCCCTTCAACTCCGCATTCAGGCTGACCGGCACCTGCACATAGGTAAGGCCGAGCTGGAGCAGCGAGATCAACGCACAGATCTGATAGCCGTAGCCGTCGGCCTTGACCGCGATCTGGCGCAGCCATCTCACGGGGTAGACGATCATGCTGTGGTAGTCCGACAGCCAGAAGCCGAACAGGCAGTTCAGGATGAAGCGCAGCGAATGCGACTGGATCGAGCGGTTGACGGAACGGTCCGATTGATTGTCGCGGTGGGTGATCACCATGTTGGCGGCGCCGACCGCCTTGAACATCCTCTCAATGCCTTCGTTCTGGAAGGCATGATCGCCGGGGATCAGCGTGATGGAATCGAATTTCGCGCGCGACAGGGCGTATTCGAAGCCGGCGCCGACACCCCGCCGCTCGGCGTTATGATGAACAATGATCCGCCGGTCGCTGGCCGCGAATTCGTCCATGATCGCGCCGGTGGCGTCGGTGCTGCCGTCGTCGATCAGAAAGATCTCGAAATCGTCCAGCAGCTCGCGTGCAAGCGGCAGCACGCCGTCGATGGTGTCGGCGATCTTGTCCTGCTCGTTCAGAGCAGGGATGACGATCGTAAGCCTTTTTGCCGCCCTGGAAGGTGTCATAATATAACCCGTCGCCGGCCACTCGGTACTGTTGGAACCCCACCCACAACTCTAGGTGATCGAAACGCGGCCGACAATATCGGTCCCGTCAATCAGGTCAACGCAAGTGCGTTGCATTCGGGCAACAACTAGTCGACAAAATCGTATAGCCCGGTATCGCCGATGCCGAAGGCACGCCGCAGGCGCCCGATCCGGCCGGCCGTGATCTGCCCTGCCGCCGTCACGGCAAACCGCGAATCGACCTGCTCGACCAGACCGCCGTCCATCAAGATCCCGGTCCGCCCCCGGAACAGAGCTGGAACTTGCCGTTCCACGACGTCCGACAGCGGAGCCGTCCGCTCGGGCCGCTCGGCAAGACCCAGCAGGATGTCCAGCGAGACCGATTTGTAGACTGCGCCGAAAGCGAAAACGTAACCCATGACGCCAAAGCCGAAAATCGATGCAGCGTCCCAATAGCGGAATTGCGGAACGGTCAAGATGCCGAGCAGCACGCCGAGAAGATGCGAAGCGACGGCGGTGATCGCGAGCACGATCACCGGTGCAAGCGACCATGCCCGAGCGCGCGCGACGAACTGCAGGACAGGTGCCAGCACGGCAAAGGCGACGGCAGCGATGAAACCGACAGCGAATGACATCGTGACGCTATCCAAGCCCGGTTGAGAAACGAACGAACTTGACGAAATGCGCCACCGCGAGCCCCTTGGCCGTTGGCGCCAATTTGCCGTCGGCCATCATCACCATTCCCGAACCGATCAGCAGCTTCAATCGATTGTGCGCGAAGGTGCCGAGATCTCCGCCCCGCATGTAGGCCGCAGCCCATTGCTCCAGCGTGAGGGGAGATCCGGCCCGGGCGAGCGCCGTGAGCAGCGTCAGGGTAAAGCCCCAGGCCAGCAGGCTGAACAGGACGTAGCAAAGCATCATCGCCGTCGCCAGGAGGAGGAGGCCGCTGACCACGTCGTCGAGATGCCTCGGCCCCGGAATTGCGATACAGGCGATCACAAAAAGTACCACCATGCTGAGACAGCCCAGCCGAAAACGGCGGCCAGCTCCGCGAATGGCAGTGATACGTGCAAAGCACAGCAACAGCAGCGGAAGCGCGACACTGAGACAGATCGCAGTGGTCTGCGCCGGGCCCGGAAGGAAGTTCATCGCGGAAAATCGCCTTGGACGCCTTGGACGCCTTTGGTGCCGACCAGCCTGTGCGGTGTCTATAGGAGGTCGGATTTTTGGGGTCAATGACCTATCGAGATCCGGTCATTCGGCCCTTGCGGCGCTCAGATAGGCATGCGAATTCTTGCCGCCGATGCGTTCCCTTTCCCCTCCCGGCACAATGCTGCGCGCGACAGTCGTTCTGCTGGCGCTGCTGCTGGTCGCGCATGCGCCGATGCTGCTGAACGACGGCCTCTTCATGGACGACTGGCTGGTGCTCAAGCCGCGTCCGGACTACATGATCGACATCGATTTTCTCCTGTCCGGTGCCGGCCACCCGGTCTTCTACAGCTACGATACCATCGCCAACTGGACCGGTGCGCCGGTCGCCGTGATGGTGGCGCTGGCCTTCGCCGGAATTCTCCTCGGCGCCACCTGTCTGGTGCTGACCGCAACGCGGCTCGATCTGCTCGATCGCGCCGAGGCGGTCGGCTTCGCGCTGATCGTCTGGACTTATCCCGGCTATCAGCTCTGGGCGGGCAAGGCGAATGCGGTCTACGTGCTCAGCTTCGGGCTCCTGTTCGTCGGCGCGTGGCTCCTGACGCTCGCCTTCGGTGCTCATGGCCTGCGACGCGTTCTTCTTCGCGTCGCCGCCGCGCTGGTATTCCTTCTGAGTTTCGCGCTCAACTCGACGATCGTCCTCTATGCCTTCGTGGTGCTCGGTCTCTTCGTCGCGATATGGCGCAACGGGGACGCTACGCACGGCTTCGTTCGCCGCACATGGCTCGCAGCCTGGCGCTGCGCTCTGGGCTATCCGGAATTGATGGTGCTTCCTCTGGTCTATTGGGGCGCGCTCAACGTCTGGTTCAAGCGGATCGGCGTGTACGCGCAGCACTATGGCGCGCATTTCCCGACGCTCGGCGAGTTGGCGAACGGCTGGAAGGCGTTTTTCATCACGAGCTATTGGGACATCGTGGTCGGCGCGCTCAAGATGACAATCCAGGCACCGGCGCCGCTCGTCGTGGCCGCGCTCCTCGTCGGCGCGGCCTTGTTGTTGTGGTGGTCCGAGGCGAGGCCGACCACCGCGAAGTATACGGTTGCCGCGCCGCTCTTGCTCGCCGTCGTGCTGTTTCTCGCCTTGTCGTTTCCCTATCTGGTCGCCGGCTTGCGGCCCTCCAGCTTGCACTTCTATGAGAGCCGTCATCTACTGATGTTCGGCCTGCCATCGGCGTTGGTCCTTCTCGGTCTCAAGCGATGGGTCGAACACGTGATCGGTCCGAAGGCGGCCTTCGCGCTCGTGTTCGGAACTGGATCGGTGCTGTCGATCGGCCTGCTGTTGAACACATACATCTTCATGCAGGCGAGAACCCTCAAGCAGGAAGCTCTTGCGAACGATCTTGCGAACCGCGCACAGCCGGCAGCAACGGTCTTTGCGATCGATGATGGTTTCGTCGATTACCCGTCCCGGCACGTGCCGTTCGGCCTGGCCGAGGTCACCGGCATGCTCCGCCTGGCCTGGGGTGGTCAACCCTTCTTCGGATTTGCGTTGCGGGCCGAGCGGCCGACCATCCTCCAGGAAATGGAAATGGCGCGGACGGCGCCGGGAAGCGCGTTCCGTCATTTCGATCCGTCCGGGCCGCAGGCGACGATCTTGTTCCAGCCGGGTCCCGGCGCGGCGCCGAACCAGGCTCTGGTGCGCAAGTACTACGCGTGCCGTCTGCTGTCGCGTTGCGACGTATCACAGCTTCTGCGGCAACTTGCGGAGGTGACCATAAAGCCGGGTCCGATCGCGGGCATAGTACCGCTCGATCGCCCGAAAGCGGATGCAATGCCTAGCCGCTGACCTGCCGGTTCCAGATCGCCTCGGCAAGCGCAATGTCGGTCACCGAATCTGCGCCGGATGCAAGTGGCGTCCTTCGCTCGACGATGTCGGCGACGAACGCATTGGCCTGACGCCGGAACGCCCAACTGCCTTCGCCCGTCAAGCGCGTGATTTGGTCGCCCTGGTCGAGGATGACATCCGCCTCCTGCTCGGCAAAGGGCGGCGGCAGTTCAATGGTCACCGCGCCGCGCTCGAACTCGATCCTCAGTCCCTCTCGCCACGGACCTTCGGACCCGTTCGCAAGCTGCAGCGCGCAGGCAACGCCCCCGAAGTCGAGCGTCACCGTCGCAGTGCCGGAGGTCTCGACCAAGCTATCGGCGACCGTCGGCGATGATCCGAGCAGGTAGCGCGCGAGGTTGATGATATGACTGAACACGTTCAGAAAGTTGTCGTAGCCGGGCCGTAGTGTGCCCGGCATCCAGTCGGGACCATCCTGCCAGAGCTCGAGCCCGTCCGGCCGGGTTTCGCCGGTCATGACGAAGTTGTCGTGCGATCGGCCGGTGTCGCCGCCGAAGCACCAGCCTCTTGCTCCGACGATGCGTCCGAGTGAGCCGTCTGCGCGCAAACGCGTCAGCTTGTCCAGCGCGCGCGCTACGCCGGCGTCGTGACGCTTCATGTAGCCAATGCTGTAGACGAGGTGCTGGCGCCGCGCAGCTTCGACCAGCGATGCGGCCTGAACCGTCGTGTAGGCCATCGGCTTCTCCGACAGCACGTGCCGGCCACTGTTCAACGCGTCCAGCACGATCGGGCCGGTGGCGCGGCGCTTCGTCACGACCACGACGGCGGATACCTCGCTATCCGCGAGCAGCTCGCGGTGCGTGCCGTAGATCCGCGAGATACCGAATTTCTGCGCGGCGGCGGCCGCCAGATCGGGCCGGAGATCGGCGATCGCGACGACGCGGCAGGCGGGATTGGCAGCGAAATTGGCGAGGTGGCACATCTGGCCGACCATGCCCGTTCCGATCATGCCAATGCCTGGCCTCACTGGCTAGGATCCCTCGAGGCGCTTCCGGACGACGAGGAAATGCGCCGGCTGACCCCAGGTGTTGATGAACGCCGGGTCTGACTGGGTAAGGGCGGCGATCGCGGAGGCATCGCGCCGCCCGATCGCGCTGAAGATGCGATGGAAGCTGTCGAGCGTCGCCGTGATGGCTTCGATGTCGGAAGCATCGTCGGCGAGAATGTCCGTCGTCAGGATCGTCTCGCGCAACGAAGCGAGGCTCGCGATCACGCGCGGCAGGCTGTCGCCGAAGGGCTCGTCGATCATCCTGTCGACATCGAGCACCAGCGCTTCGATCGAAGCCGAGATCGCGCTCACCGCGTCGGCCTGGCCGACCAGATAAAGCTTCCGTCCGCCGAGGAAGCTCAGGCGGCTGCGGTCGAGGTGGCGCGTCGCGCGACGCAGCTTCTCGTCCGCCGGCAGGACCTTCTTGTGCCAGTAGACGTCCAGGCTGTCACGATAGGCGGGCCATGCCGAATGGATGTCGAACCCCTGCTCATGCGCCGCCGTGCAGAGGGCGCCCGAATCGAGGAAATACCGGTATCGGACGAACGGATTTTCGAGCACGTCCATCAGCCAGGATTCGAAGCTGCGGGTGTGCGGAATGCTGTTCCACTTCGCCTCGAACAGCGACTTCGCCGTTTCCAGCGCCGGTCGGCCCGTCAGAGCCTTGCCTGCGGCATGGATCGCCTTGAGCGCGAGCTCGAAGAAGCCGCCATAGCGTTCGTAATAGGAAACGACGGCATAACCGTCCGGATTGAGCAGCCGGTGGAAGATGCCGAGCCATTTTTCGCTCGGCTGCACCGTGTAGATGAATCCTTCGGCGTCGATGATGTCGAAACGCCGATCGCTGTGAAACCCCTCGACATCGGCCAGCGCGAGTTCGCGCAGACGATCGGTCAGGCCGAAATGCGCGAAATAGGCCTCGATTTTCGGATGCGCATGCCGGTTCGGTTCGGCGAGCGTCATGTTCGCGCCCCAGCCGGCAAACACGAGGGCGTTCTCGCCGGAATCAGGACCGAATTCGAGCACCTCGGCGTCGCGGAACAGCCGCGGCGGCAGCACGAGCTTGTCCGAAAACAGTTCGCGCCGCTGGCTGGCATATGCGTCGAGTTCGGCGGCCGATTTGAAATTCCCGAACGTTGGCAGGACGTCCTGACGTTCGTAGTAGTTGAAGAGCTTGTCGTCAGCCATGCCGCGACCCTGCGGCCGCTTCGAGGCGATCGAGCTCGCTCCAGATATCGGAGGGCGCGAAGATGGAGACGATGTGCAGCGGGCGCTTCACGCTCTCGCGCAGCCGGCTGCTGACCTTGGCCTCGTTCTCCTGGTTCACGGCCAGAAGACAGACGAGCGCGTTCGACTTGCCGGTAAGATCCTCCGGCGAGCGGATCGGGATCCCGGTGCCCGGCAGGAACAGCCCCTGGCGCTCCTTCTGGTCGTCGACCGAGAGGTCGATGAGATCCGCCAGCTCATGCGCATTGGTGAAGGTGCAGGCGCGGCAGCCGGCGCCATAGATGGCGATCTCGGCACCGCTGGCGCGGGCCTTGGCGAGGATCGGTCGCAGGCGGGCGCCATACTCCCTTGCGCGCTGACCGAATTTCTCGCCGACGCCGGCCGGGGCGGGCGGGGGCGTCACCTGGTGCGCGGCGCGGCGGGCCGCGATCGCGAGGCTGCCGCCGCTGAAATTATACTTCTTCACGGACACCGCTTCGAAGCCGTGGCGCGCCAGCAGGGCGAGCAGGGTCGGCTCGGTGAAATAGCTGACGTGCTCCTCCCAGAGGACGGAGAGGTCTCCGGCCGTCGAGCCGGGTGCGAAATCCGGCACGTCGATGAACAGCAGCCCGTCGTCCTTGAGCGCGATCTTCACGCAATCGAAAAAGTTCTCGAAATCGACGATGTGCTCCAGCACCTGGCGCGATACGACGAGATCGAACTTGCCGGCCTGCGCCACGGCGTCGTGACACATCGCCGGGCTGATCATATCGGCATAGACCTTGATGCCGCGCTCGCGCGCGATCTTGCCCGATACCGGGTTGGGCTCGACGCCGACCAGGACCTTCGCGCCGCGCTCGCGCAGCTTGTCCATGAACAGGCCGTCGTTGCAGCCGATCTCGAACACGGATTGGTGCTTCGAGAATTTCGCGATCGTATCGAGCTCGTCGACCTGGTGCGGCTCAGGCTTCCAGCTGCTGAAATTGTAGTTGAACTGCCGATACAGGATGTCGGGATCGATCGGCTTGACGATCTGAGGCAGACCGCACTCGCCGCAGGCGAGTACCTCGAACGGGTACCGTTCGTCCTGCTCGTTCCGGCTGTGTCGAAGCCGATGCGCAATCGGCATCAATCCGAGGTCGATGACCGGTCGCAGGTCGGTCGAATGGCAGAGGCGGCAATGATCGGTCACGGGTCTAGCTCTTTGCAGGAAACGTTCTGAAGTTGTGGCCCCGAGCCATTACGGCCCGCAACTGGCATTGTACGGCTATATAGGGCCCCAGCGTTCACCTCAATTGATAAGTTAAGATCCCGCACTGTTCGCAAGTACCCTCTCCGATCGACGGACGCGTGAAAAAAAGAGCCGATTCGACGGGATTTTGCCGTGACAATCTTGCGTGAGGCCGGCCTCGCGAAACCGTCGGCGTCGCCTTGCCGTGCGGCACATCCGCAAGGCGCTATTCTTCATGTTTGGTAGAGTGTTGCCGGGATCGCCATGCGGCAAGCACTGCAATACCCTCCCAATACTCTTTGCTTCCTCCGGTCACACGACTGCGGTTCCGCAGCTCGGTGATTGCTGCAACTTGTGCGTCGCTCATTTGGACTCCCAAACCCTTCCACGTCAGCAATATGTAGTCAGCTCCGACATGGAGCACGTCCAGATCGCGCTGCATGCTATCCGGATCAAAAAGCGGGCTCTGCCCGTGTGCCCAGAAATCGAGCCTGTTGCTCTCGATGTAAAAGGCATTCACTTCGTGCCGACGCAAAGCGGCGATGCTGAGCGGAGGCGGTCCGAGCAGAACGTCTCCATAGTCAGGCAGGAACACCGGATGCAGGGTGTCGACCACCCGGCCGGATGGCAGGAGAGGGGATTCGGCGCAGGTCGGCAGGAAGCGCAGAGCGGAATTGACGGGCAGAATGTGCCAGCCGGACGGAACGTGGCGTGAGACCTCCAGACAGCGGCGAGGATCTAGATCGTCAAAGGAAGGGGAGGTGCCAACCAAACCAATGCGACCAGTGACATATGCCAAGGCACCCCCGACGCGCGCCCGGGTTATCTCGCCCTGCGACCTTGCCACTACGGTTGCAACCAAGGCCGCCAGACAGATCGCAATTGTCGCAGCAGGCAGGGGAGCCGACATGGTTTTGCAATCGGTATCGTTGAAAGACGCCGGCAAGGGGCACGATCACTGCAATGGCAATCAGAGGCGTTGCGACCGATCGGAAAGCAAGCATGCGCTCGAGACTTCCATGCGAAGTGAGAGTGATGAGGCAAACTACGGCGAGCAAAGAGAGACCCAGGCCGATGGCGAAGGGGCCGTTCCCCTGTGGTCGCCGCACGCCAAGCAAGGCGGCGCATGCGACAATGAAGACAGGGTATGCCCAGAAGTTCGCCGCAAAAAACAAGCCGGAGAGCACCGTCCAGAAGCGATGCGCCGCGGCCACGACGTCGAGCATCGAAAATCCGGCATATTTGATGCCCTGCGCGTTGTTCACGTAGACCATGAGGTCCAAGCTGGAGATTTGACGAAAGCGCTCGACGTTGATGAGAGGCATAAACACGCCGATCGGATTCACCTCGGCGATGCCGAGATAGATCTGATTGACCAGGAGGCTAAGAGCCGCTGTGCCAAGGCCGATTGCGGCCACCACGAGCGGCCGTACCATACCGCGTGGGCCGTGAGCGAACCAGCCGGCTCCCGCTCCCGCCATCAAGAATGCTGCGGCGATGATTGCGGCTTGAGGGATCATGATCGCGATGGATATAACGGCCGGCACCAAGGCGCGGAAGATCACGCGAACCTTTGTGGTGGCATAGAGCAGCCCGGCCCAACATACAAACAGGAGGAAGGCTCCTGTCTCGTAGTGAAAGCGTCCAGTTTCCAGTCCGATAAAGCTCGACCACATTGCGATCAAGGTCGCGCAGCCCGGCAATATCCAGCCCGTTGTGAGTCGCGCTGCGATGCGATGGACCAATGCCGCGATGGATAGCAAGTAAACAACGGAAAGCACTTGATGAGCCATCGGACCTGCGAAGCTCACAAGCAACATATCGGCCCCATGGCCGCGGCCGAGCAAGAACCAGAACAGCTTCGGTTCGTCGGGATTGAGCCAAAGAGTATGTCGGTTCTGCAGGTCGGCGAGAAGCGGAAGATAAAGCTGTGGAATATCACCGCGGGTCGCGTCGAGCACAACGCCCTTCACGAGCAGGAGGACGAGGGCGGATAAACCCAGCAGCCCGACCAGCAGCCATTCGGCTGCCGTAGATAGTGTCCAATGGCCGCGGGATGGTCGAGCCAGCTGCCGCGCAAGATACCAGGCTACGATGGCCGTCAGGAATGGGACGGTGATCCACCGGAAGAGCAACCCGGCCGCACCGAGGCAAACGCCAATCAAGCTGCAGAGAGCCGCGCCGCCGAAGAATTGCAGCACGAGCAAGTCGGCGGTGTCGAGGTAGATATCCTCGTCGGCGAGCGGGCTAACGAGCAGGGCCCCCATTCCGACAAACGCGAGAGCGACATAGGGAGCGAGGATAGCGAGACACAAGCTGTTCCACGCTGTGAGGAAGCCGCCGCTGAAAAATTGGACCTCGGGAGGAATCCTCACCAAAAGGCCGAACGCGGCGATGAGGAAGGGAGCTGTCATCAAGACGGCGCGCGCACTCGCTTGCCAGCGGGGCCCGCCCCAAGACAGGTATCTGCTGAAATGCATCCGAAGTCTCCGTGCAGGATCGCTGCCCGCCGTCAAATTGCCAACCCTTCAGCGGCACTTAGAGAGTTGCTCGAGATGCTTGAGATCTCTGCGCGTGTTGTTTGATGGCAGACGGTGCTTGATTGATTCAAATGGTTCCACGCCATAAGCTTCTCGGTAGATATCTTTCGATCTCGCTCTTAGCGTCGAGATTTCGGTCTCAGCATCTGGACGCATCGGTTGATCGCCATTCTGCCACGTCAACAGCCAGTAGTCCGGGGTCTCGATGCGAACAGTAAAGCGCTTCGCCAGTTCGTCTTTCTGGAAGAGATCAGAGAACCCATTTAGCCAAAAATCGCAATTCTCCTTCTGGACGTAAAAGAGATTCACTTTCAACGCACGAAGTGCGGACTCTGCCGTATCTGCAGTTCCCAGCGCGATCTTTTCGAAATTGCGCGCGACATCGCTCTGATAGGTATGAATGACCTTGCCGCGCGTGAGCAGGGGCGAGAAATAGCATGGCACCATCGCGCGATAGCCGTTGAGGGGCAGAATGCGATCAGAGCCCGTCGATTGCTGCAGCACGTCACATCGTTGCCAGTCGACCTCAACACGCGGCATCTGGCGAAGCGGGCGCCCGGTCGCAAAAGCAATGGCACCGTCATCCCTGAAGCTGCGCCACGGATACGAAGCGGTCGTCCAGGCGCAGGCGATCAAGAGCGCCAGGACAGCTACATCAGGAGCGTGGCGCCCGGCGAACCAAATCGGGGTCAGTCGCCGAACGATGAGTAGGCCCCAACAGGCGATTGCGACGGTCGCAAGCGGGATTAGTGCGTTGGCATGAATGGATAGTCTGGTCAGGCTCGGAATGTTCAAGGTCATATCCAGGAGCCGGACGCTGGCTAAGTAGGCGATAACGATGAAAGCCCCAGCGGGATTGGGCAGCGTCCGCGACTTCGAGATGTCGGAGCGATCGGGAAACAGCTTCCAGTCGATGAAAGCTACGGCCAAAGTCGTCGTCGCGAGAAGAATAGCAACCAGGAGAATGGACTTGATCTGCTTGAAGAAAGCGAACAAGCCCGCCTTGCCGAGGAAGTCGCTGACCTCCAGCGACTGCGTCAGCACAAAGTAGTCTAGAATATCGAGGCTGCCGAATTGCGAGAAGCGCTCTGACGATGCGATGCTCCGAAACAGGGAGTATGGGTTGGTTGCCGGGATTCCGAGGTAAAGATAGTTGAAAGAGAAGGCCAGTGTGCACCCAGCGATCGCTCCCACTCCGAGCAGCGCGCCTGTCATGACGCCGGATAGGTCGCGCTGAAGCGCCTTGGCGAGCACCCCCAACGCCGAAATCAAGAAGACAAGCGCGACGTAGAGCGGATAGGAAGCGGCAACGGCAAAGGCGCAAATGCCGGCGGCAAGCCTGTCTCGATCTTGGGAGGACCGAATGACAACCAGCAGGAAATAGACGAAGAACGCCGCTGTCTGAAGGTGGTACTTTCCGAACTCCATGATGTGGAGACCGGGGGTGACGCTCGGCATGGTCCTGGGCCAGGCAAGACCGAGAATTGCCAGGCCGAGTGCAATCGGTACCGTTGCGGCTTGCCACCGCCGTCCCAGAAACTGCAATGGCAGAATGAGTTGGGCGAGCTCGAAAATGACCGCACCGATACCGACGA
This sequence comes from Bradyrhizobium huanghuaihaiense, assembly GCF_025200885.1. NCBI lineage: Bacteria > Pseudomonadati > Pseudomonadota > Alphaproteobacteria > Hyphomicrobiales > Nitrobacteraceae > Bradyrhizobium > Bradyrhizobium huanghuaihaiense. Next base: position 3,803,807 of record NZ_CP104172.1, read on the forward strand.
AGTAGAGAAATGAAATGATCTGGGCGACGTGCGGAGGCAGAAACGTCCCCAGCCACAAATGCAGCCCGTTTCCGTGGCCGATCTCGAAGTCGGAAAAGATGGGGTTGTCGTCCGCAAGCCAGATGCTGTGATTTCTCGCGACCTCCGCAAGATAGGGTGCATAGAGCTGCTGAACGTCGGTCGAAATGACGTCAGGTATGACGGCGCGATCCAGAAACACCGCTGCCAGAAGCCAAAGACCGAGCAGCGATGTTGCGATCAGCGGGAGAGCTAGCGCGAGTTTCTGCGGTCTCCAGACGCTTCGCATATCCCACAAGAGAATAGCGATCGATAACCCGAGCACGATTTGCGGATATAGAAGTGACAGAACGCCGAACCCAAATCCCGTCAATATGAGCGTGGCCGCGCCGACGAAGAATTCGTCGACGAGCCGAGCGGATTCGTGCTTGATGAGGGAGAACGTCAGGCGGCCGGTCGCTATGACGAGCCAGCCGAGATACGGTGTCAGGATGATCCAGGCGATAACGTAGAATCGCGTTGCCCAACCGCCCTCGAACACCAGCGCCCGGTAAGTATCGGGCCGATTTAGGCACCAGATCGAAACAGCGGCCGGCGCGAAGACAAGCACGCGCCACAGCCACGCCTCGAGGCTGGTGGGCAAGTGCACCTTGGCAGCTCCCATAGCTTGATCTTGTCCGCTGTTGCCCATTGCTAAATCGATGCGGCGTCAGTCCGTTCGGCGACGGCCCTTGCGTGGTCCGTGCTGAAATTGGCGCGCTCCGGTGCGACTAGCCACACCAGGCCGCCGAACAGTCCCACGATCAGGCCGCCGAGGCCGAGCAAAACCGATATCGCGAGCGCCTTGTCGGATGCGATCCCGGTCAGGCCAAGCGCAGCAACCATTGCGCCTTCTCGCACGCCCCAGCCTCCGATCGAGATCGGAACCGCGGACGACAGAATGACAAGCGGAATAAGAACGAATGCACCAAGCGGGGAGAGTGGCGCGTCGAGGCCGATCGCGAGGACGTAACAGGCTGCGATCGTGATCAGGTGGATGATGATGGCAGCCGTGATCAACGTCCCACGCCCTTCAGCCGCCAGTGGAGCCCTGACCAGCATTGCAAACTGCACGATCCGGTCCGGCAGGGCCGTGATGATGCGGGGCGGCCAGCGATCCAGCGTGAGCAGGGCGATCAGGCCGAAACACGCGACTACGAGAACGATGAGAATCGCGAACAGGAGCGAATTATCGCTGACTCGTGACAGCAGGAACGGCATTCCTGCCAGTATGACGACACCAAGCGCCAACAGGGCGAGGAAGCGATCGGCCACGATGCTGCTGATGGTTGGCGACCATTGAACGCCGTGACGCCGCAGCATCCAGATGCGGACCGCGTCACCGCCCGCGGGCAGCACCTGATTGAAGAAGGTGCTGATGATGAGAATGCGCCAGCCGGGCAGCCAATCCAGGAGCACGTTCATGGCGCGCAGGATCAGGATCCAGCGGTGACAGAGCGCGAAGGTCTGGAGGAACAGCAGCAGCACTGCAAGTGCCAGCATGTCCAATTTGACAGCGAGAAGATCGGCTTTCAGGGACGACAAATCCTGGGCACGCAGCAGCAATACGAGAATACCGATCGAGACAGCGAACTTGGCCAGAGTAACCAGTGCTTTTGCAGGCGGCTTCATTGGCTGGTGTCGTCCTCGATCATTCGCGGCGGGATCGTCGAGCAGCGATAGCGGTCGGAGTCTATTTTCTCGCCAGATGCTCGGTGGCGAGCGTACCAGTCCTTGTCACGTAGTCCTGCACGGCGGCGGCATCGCTGCCATCAGGCGCCCAATCGGGGAATGCCGTGCGGGAGGGGTCGAACGGGCCGGCGGTGGTTTCGTGAAACACCAGCCATTCCGAGGTGATCAGGATCGAGTGGAAGACCTTTTCCGGCATGCGGTAATAGCAGCGCTTGCCCTGGCCGTAAGGCGCCATCTCGAGCACATCGCGAATGCGGCCGTCGTCCTCGAAGATCACGACCTGCGCGGTGCCTTCGATCACGTGAAACGATTCAGGTTTGCCAAGATGCTTGTGGGGCCGGACGTAGGCCTCGCGATGATGCACGATGAGCATCTCGTGCAGGCCGGAGGCGGGATCGGGATGCGTGCACAGGCGGCTGCGCAGGCGCGGGTTGCCGGCGGCGATGCGCTTCAGCTCCGCGATCGTGGCATCGTCCGCGGTGACGATGGCGTCGTCGGAATAGTAGACTTCCGGATTTTGCGCGCGCAGCGAGGTCGGCGGGCGCGAACGCGCCGTCTCATTCGAAGAAGATGAACCCATGATCGCCCCGATAGCCGCATTTGTCGTAGATCCAGGCCCATGTGTCCGGACCGTGGAAGCTCAGGCAGGTGAGCTGCCAGTAGAGGAGGTTCGCCTTCTCGCGCTCATTGCGGAACGATTCCACCATCAGATATTTCGAGGTGCCGCGTCCGACCCGTTCGATCTCGGGCACCGCGCGGAAGACGTCCTCGAGCGGAAGGTTGTGCAGCACGCCGAGCGACACGACGAGATCGAAGCTGTGGTCGGGGTAGGGGAGCTCGACGGCGCTGCCGACCCTCAGGTGTGGCCGCACCTCCTCCTTGGCGTTGGCGATGCCATAGTCGGAGATGTCGATGCCGGCGATCGTGATGTCGGGGATGAGCTGGGTGAACTCGTAGAGCAGATAGCCCTTGCCGCAACCGACGTCGAGCACGCTCATGCCGGGCTTGATGCCGTAGCGGTCGATCAGGGTCTGGGCGAGCGGGCGCCACCTTCCGTCATAGCTATATCCGCCATAGCCGTAGCGCCGGTCGCCGTCCCAATAGTCGCGTCCCCATTGCCGGGCGACGGTCGCCGATTCCGCCTTGTCATGCTCGACCACGCGCTGAACGTAGTTCCGCTTGGTCGACGCGTGCATCGGCTGGAGCAGGTTGACCTCGGCCATGGTCGTTAACCGGATCGCGGCATCGTCACAGGATGGTCGCGAATTTGTTGACGAGCAGGATGTCCTCGACCGCCTGGATGTCCTTCGGCGACGAGAGCGTGATCTCCTCCACGGCCGCGTGCAGATCGCAGCCCTCGCGCAGCACGCGGTCGTAGATCTGCCGCCGCCGCGCCTCGTCGGGCGGCAGCATGAAGATGCTGTAGAGGATCAGGCCGTTCAGACGGGGTAGCTCGTCCAGGATGTCCTCGAGCACCATGTAGCTGCCGGGCATGATGTGCTCGACCGCGCTGAGCAGATATTGCAGGTTCTTGCGCCGCGCATAGTCGCGGATCACGATGTTCTGGACGTGCTGCGGGGTGCGGCTGCCGTTCAGCGGTCGGGCGCCGATATAGCCGCGGTGGCCGGCTCGCTCAGCCATGGAAACCTCCCGGCAGCTTGTACTGCATGCCGACGCGCGTCGCCGGACGCAGCAGGATCGGCTCGAAGAACTCGCCGAAGCGCTTGTCCGCGTACGGCGACATGATGCTCTTGAACCGGCAGTTCATGCTCCAGCGCGTGCCGGCTTCCTCGTTGACGCGATTGCCGTGCATCAGGGTCTGGTTGAACAGCATCACGTGGCCGTAGGGAATCTCGATGAAGGTTGCGTGCGGCTTGATGGTCTTGTACAGCTCCTCGGCGCTGCGCAGGCTTGCCATCCGGTCCTGCATGTCGCCATTCAGCGACGGCGGCAGCAGATACATCGCTTTGGTGTGGTGGACATCCACCAGCGGCACCCACACCACGACCTCGAACGGCGAGTCGCCCGACCAGACATCGGAATGGGTGGCGAGCAGCGAGGAATCGTCGCCGGGCATCTGGATGCTGAGATTGACGCGGCGCTGCATGCAGAGCTCGTTCCCGACGATCGTTTCGATCGTCGAGCGAGCCAGGCGGAAATAGGTCGGGCGGAACCAGGCCTCGGCGTTGAGGCCGTTGAAGACGTGCAGCCGCAGGCCGTTGAGATCGTCGACGCTCACGCGCGTATGGATGCTGTCGAGCATCGCATAGGGATCGTTGCTGTGCGGCAGCTTCAGATAGTCGGCGGCCAGTTCCGCGGCGCGCCGTTGGATGCGGTCGAGCCCGGCGCGGTCGTCAGCCGGCGTGGTCACGAAGCCATTGTCGATGAAGCGCTGCGCCAGCGCCTGCTCATCGGCCTCGAGGAAGTCCGTATCCGTCATGCGAAGTACTCCCGGGCGGTCGCGCAGATATCGCTGATATCGGCGGCCGAGAGGAACTGGTTGATGGGAAGGGTGAGGATCTGGTCCGCCTGCCGCTCGGTCACCGGAAACGCGCCGCGACCGTGACCCAGATGCGCTGCCGCCGGCTGCAGATGGATCGGGACCGGATAGTGGATCGCGGTCTCGATGCCCTTGTCGGCCAGATAGGTCTGGAAATCGTTGCGACGGTCGGTCTGCACGACGAAGGTGTGGAAGGTGTTGAACTCGATGTTGCGGCAGGGCGGGATGAACAGCGGCAGGCCCGCGAGCTCGGCGCGATATTGCGCGGCGTTGCGCCGCCGGCGTTCGATCACAGAGGGCAGGTGGCGCAGGCGAATGCGAAGCACCTCCGCCTGCAGCGTGTCGAGCCGCGACACGAGGCCCCATTCCTGGACGTCGCTGCGGTTGATCAGGCCGTGATTGCGCAGCCGGCGGATTCGTGCGGCGAGCTCTGCATCGGCGGTGACGAGGAAGCCTGCATCGCCCGCGGCATTGAGATTCTTCAGGGGATGCGCGGAGAAGCAGCCGAACGTTCCGACAGTTCCGCTCATGCGCCCATCATAGGTCGAGCCGACGGCCTGCGCGCTGTCCTCGATCACGGCGAGAGCGTGCTTGCTCGCGATCGCCATCAGCGGGTTCATGTCGGCCATGCGCCCGGTCAGATGCACCGGCATGATCGCCTTGGTGCGCGGCGTGACGGCCGCCTCGACGGCGGCCGGATCGATGTTCTGGTCCGGCAGCACGTCCGCAAAGACCGGCGTGGCGCCGACCGCGATGATCGCTGCGGTCGAAGCCACGAACGAATTCGGCGGGGTGATGACCTCGTCGCCGGGACCGATGTTGAGCGCCCGCATGGCGAGGATCAGCGCATCGGTGCCGGAGTTCAGCGTCACCACATGCGGCGAGCCGAGATAGGCCGACAATTCGTCCTCGAGCTTTGCGACCGCCGCTCCGCCGATGAAATCGCCGCGCTGGAACACGCCTTCCACCGCCTGCATGATCTCGGCGCGCTCTTCCTCGAACTGCGCGGGAAGATTGACGTAACCGATGCGCCGGCGGCCGGTGTCAGCGTCCATGGCAGAACTTCCTGACGGTCTCGATGACGCGGTCCTGCTGAGCGCGCGTCAGGTGCTGATCGACGGGGAAGCTGATGACTTCCTTTGCATGGCGGTCGGTGACTGGGAACGTGCCCGGTGCGTAACCGAGATGCTTGAGGCCCTCCTGCTGATACAGCGGGATCGGATAGTGGATCTTGGCCTCGATGCCGTTGTCCAGGCAGTACTTGTAGAGCTCGTCGCGGCGTTCGGCGAACACCATGTAGAGATGATAGACGTGCTTCACGTTGGGGCGGCGCGGCGGCACGCGCAGGCCGGGCAGGCCGGCGAGGCCCGCGTCGTAATAGGCCGCGTTCTCGATCCGGCGGCGCGTGATCTCGCTGGTCTGGCCGATCAGCCAGTTGCCGACGACGGCCTGCAAGGAATCGAGCCGTGAATTGCAGCCGAGGATCGCGATCTCGTCGCGGTTCTTCATGCCGTGGTTGCGGATCAGGCGGAGCTTCTCGTTCATGCCGTCGTCATTGGTGACGACGACACCGGCATCGCCCCAGACGTTGAGGTTCTTGAGTGGATGCAGGGAGAAGCCGGCCGCGATGCCGTGGGTGCCGGACCGCTTTCCGGCGAACTCGGACAGAATGCCCTGGCAGGCATCCTCGACCACGGGGAGGTTGTGGCGCTGGGCGATCGCCATCAGCTTGCCCATGTCGGTGACTTCGCCGGTCAACTGGACCGGCATGATCGCCTTGGTCTTTTTGGTGATCGCGGCCTCGACGTAGTCGACGTTCATGCAGAAGGAATCGTCGCAGTCGACCAGCACCGGCGTCGCGCCGGTCTCTGCGATCGCGCCGACCGTGGCGATGAAGGTGTTGGCGGCGGTGATGACCTCGTCGCCATGGCCGATGCCGAGCGCCTTGAGCGGCAGCTTGAGTGCATCGGTGCCTGATCCGACGCCGATGGCGTGACGCACGCCGATCAGCTCGGCAAAGCGCTTCTCGAATTCGGCGACGGGCTTGCCAAGAGTGAAGTCACCGGTCGCCACCAGGCGGCCGATCTCGGCGAGGATCGGTGCGGGATCGGCGAATTGCTCGAGCAGGTAGGAATATCGAACGTCGTACATGTGGCCCGTCAGGTGGAATGGAGTTGAGGAGAGGAGGTGCGCGACGCCGCGAGCGCATGCTCGATCGAGGTCGCAATGGCGTTGGCAGAGAGCCCGTGCTTCTTCAGCAGCGAGTCCTGCGAGCCGTAATTGTGCATGAAGCGGTCCGGCAGCGACAGCCGCAGCATGGCGGGCAGGCCGGATCCGAGCTTGTCGATCAGCGTCTCCGCGACCGCGCTGCCGAGGCCGCCGGAGGGGACATGCTCCTCGAGCGTCACCAGCAGGCGAGTGGCGCGCACGGCCTGCAGCAGCGCCTCGGTGTCGAGCGGCTTCACGGTGTGCATGTGCAGGATGCCGGCGCGAACGCCTTGCGCGGCCAGCAGGTCGGCCGCGGCGAGGGCGCGCTGGAGCATGATGCCGGTGGTGACCATGAGGACGTCGCCGGGCGGCCGCATCAGGATGGCCTTGCCGATCTCGAAGCCGTGCTCGGCCTTGGAGACGATGGCGTCGCCGCCCTTGCCGAGCCGGATGTAGATCGGGCCCTTCCAGTCCAGCGTCTGCTCCATCATGCGCGCCGCCTCGTCGGCGTCGCACGGGCAGATCACCGTCATGTTCGGCAGCGCCCGCATGATGGCGATGTCCTCGATCGCCTGGTGGGTGGGGCCGAGTGGCGCATAGACGAGGCCGCCGCCGTTGGCGATCAGCCGCACCGGCAGATTGTGCAGGCAGAGATCGACCGCGACCTGCTCGTAGCAGCGACGCGTCAGGAAGGTCGCGATGGTGTTGACGTAGGGCACGAAGCCTTCCATCGCGAGGCCGGCCGACATGCCGATGATGTGCGCTTCCGAGATGCCCTCGATCAGGTGGCGCTTGGGAAACTCCTTGCTCATCGCGCGCAGCGTGCCGGCGCCGGGATCGGAGCCGATGTAAAGCACACGCTCGTCGCGCGCGGCGAGCTTGTGGACCATGTTCATCGCGGTGTTGCGCATGGGGAGCCGATCAAAAATCGCCGACAGCAACGCGAATAGCGTCGAGCTCGCTGTCGGTCAGCTTGTTCTTGTGATGCCAATCGGCATTGGATTCCGCAGCGGGAAGTCCCTTGCCCTTGACGGTATGGCAGATGATGGCGGTGGGCTTGCCCGCAACGGCCGGGATCTGCTTCAGCACGGTGCGCAGGGCGCCGACGTCGTGGCCGTTGACCTCCTGCACGGCGAAGCCGAAGCTGCGCCACTTGTCCGCGAGCGGCTCCAGCGGTAGCACGTAGTCGGTAGGCCCGTAGCTCTGGAGCTTGTTGTAGTCGATCAGCGCGACCAGGTTGTCGAGCCCGTGCTTGGCCGCGCCCATCGCAGCTTCCCACACCGATCCCTCGTTGATCTCGCCGTCGCCGAGCAGGACGAAGGTCCGGTAGCTGCGCTCGCGCATGCGTGCGGCAAGCGCAAGGCCGACGCCGATCGAGAGGCCATGCCCGAGCGCGCCGGTCGACGCCTCGACCCCCGGCACCATGCCGTATTCGGGATGTCCGCCCAGGATGCTGTCGGGGCCGCAAAAGCCGTCGAGCTCCGACAGCGGGAAGAAGCCGCGATCGGCCAGCAGCGCATAGAGCGCCAGACACCCGTGTCCCTTGCTGAGGATGGCGCGGTCGCGATCGGGATCGCGCGGATTCTTCGGATCGATCCGCAACACGTCGTCGTAGAGCACGCGGACCATCTCGATCAGCGACAGGGCGGGTCCGACATGTCCGCGTCCCGCGGAACGGACAGAACCGAGCACCAGGCGGCGCAAATAAAGGCTGCGCTCGTCCAGCGTGCAGGTGAGGGCGGCTTCAGCGTGGGGTGAGGTCTGGATCACGTTGGCAAATCGTTTGGTGGAGCCGGCGCGCTTTGTCGAGCTGACCAGCAAGGCGGACCGTCAGATCGCCACCTTGCGCGGCCAATGCGCGTCGGGAGCGGCTTTCCGGCAAATAAGCATTCAGGACAATCAGGCACCAGATCGCCCCAAACACAGGATACAGTACGTCACGACGGATCGCAAACGCGTCATCCCTAGCCGCGAAAGCTTGCGTGAGGCGTTCGGTCAATCGATTTGCTTTGGCGTCGGGCAGATCGCTACCGGGGTGAAGCGCGGTGTCGGACACGAGCTTGACCGGATCGTCCCAGCCGAAATACTCGAAGTCGATGAATCGCAGCCGGCCGTCTTCGCCGCGCAGTGCATTGTGCAGCCCGAAATCGGACGGGCTCAACGCGCGATGCGCGGGCGCAAGGTCTGCTGCGGGATTGCGGCCGAGTTCCGCATAGCGCAGGCGCAGCTTTCGGATCGCGATGGACGTGCTGGGCACCAGGCTGCCGTCGACGAATGCGCGCAGGTCCGGATGATCGTCCGAGGCCCGCCTCAGTCCGTCCAGGCGCTGCTCGTACTGGGCGATCGCCTCCTCGGGCGAGAAGATGCTGGCCGAGGCGTCGCGCAACGTCTGCGCGCCGTCGGCGTCGCGCAGTTTCTGCAGCTCGATCAGGAAATCGGCCAGCTGATCGGCATCGCCGTCCTGGGGGCGCAGCACCGCCGCTTCGCCGTCGAACCATTGATACAGCGCGCAGAACGCATCCTCATCCTTGGCGACCGGGTGCGGTGTCGACATGATGCTGTGGCGCGACAGAAACGACAGCGCATCATATTCCTGTCCCAGGCGATCGCGCCCGTCGGACGGATAATGCTTGAGGGCAAGGGCCGGTCCCTTTGCCATCTCGAGCCGAAACACCCGGTTGTTGCCGCCGGACCGCGCCGGTTGGACGGCAGCAACGGGGGCGCCCGCCAGGCGGCTGCCGATCGCCATCGCGTCCATTGCGCTGATGTCCGGTTCGCTCATGCCGCAAACACCTCGTCGCGGATGGCAGCCCATGTCGCGATCGGCTTGCAATGTCCGGGGTGCGGGGATTGCGAGCGCGTGAACAGGATCGATCGCGTGCCTTTCGGGAAATGCGGTTGCTCGAAGACCTCGATGAGATCGTCGATGAAGATGTCGAGCTCCAGGCTCACGAGCCTGTCGACCTTGGCGGCCATCGTGTCCTCGAAGTAGACATCGCCAGCGGCCACCGCCGCATCCGCGGCGTCGATCAGGCCGGCACCGCGCAGCCAGCCGCGCGCGGCTTCGCGCAAATCGGTACGGTCCGGATCCTGATGACCGAATCGGGTCTTGTGGCTGACGACGTACACCTTCGCGCCGGCCTGTCTGCACGCCGCCAGGAATTCCCGCACGCCCGGATAGATTTCGGCGCCGCCAATGCCCTTGCCGTAGACGAAGCCTTGCAGGCCTTGCCAGGCGAGCTCGCCGCCGGTGCGGGATCGCAAGTAATCCCGCACATCGGTCTTCAGCCCCTCCCAGCCCTCCGGCACCAGGTCGCGCTGACGCGCCGCGGCGGCAAAGACCTTGTCGTAGCAGATGATCGTGTTGTCGAAATCGATGCCGATCCGCACGCCGCTCACTTCAGGCTGATATTCTGCATCATCTTGATGTTGAAGTACCGGGGGTCGTTGAGCGAGTTCGGCAGACGGCCGGTCTTGAAGGCGTCCACCAGACCCGACACGGCCTGCTCGATCGTGTGTGTCGGCGCAAATCCGAGCTCGCGGCGGATCTTCTCCGAAGAGACGTGATACGAGCGCAGATCGTCGGTCGGCTCGACCGCGATGTCGACGTTATTGCCGACCACCGACTTGACGATGTCGGCGATCTTCATCAGCGAGTGGTTCTCGTAGCCGATATTGTAGGTCTTGCCGTCGATCTTCGCGTCGTCCTGCTGGAGCAGGAACAGATAGGCCGCCGACATGTCCTGGATATGCAGGTTGGGCCGGCGCTGCGTTCCGCCGAACACGCGGATGCGGCCGGTGTTGACCGCAAGGTTGGTCAGGATGTTGACGACGACGTCGAGCCGTTGCCGCGGTGCGTAGCCGCAGACAGTGGCTGGACGCACGGTGCAGGCGACGAACCCGGATGCGGCTTCGTCGGCGAGGTCGGTCTCGCACATCGCCTTGAACTTGGAATAGTCGGTGAGCGGCTCGCAGGACAGCTCCTCCGTCACCTCGGCTTCGTCCTTGATGCCGTAGACGCTGGAGGAGGACGCGTAGATGAAGCGCTTGATGCCGGCCTTCTTCGCCGCGCGCACCATCGGCCGGAAGCAGTCGTAGTTGATGGACTTGCCGAGCGTCGGATCGAGCTCGAACGAGGGGTCGTTGGAAATACAGGCGAGGTGGATCACCGCATTGTTGCCGCGCAGCGCTTCGTTGATCGCGGCCTCGTCGCGGATGTCGCCCTTGATCAGGCGCAAATTGGGGTTGTCACGGACGGCGTCGAAGACGTTTTCGCCGTACATGAACAGGTCGAGCACCGTGACCTTGTGGCCTGCGGCGAGCAACTGGGGAACCAGCACGCTGCCGACATAGCCGGCGCCACCGGTGACCATCACGTTCCATTTCTGATCAATCACTGTCGTTCTCCAGAATTCTCTTTGCGCTACTTCAACAACGCGGTCACGAACTTGACCAGCGGCGCCTTTTCGACCGAGCTGCGGTGGCCGACGATACCGACCTTGATCGCGCCCGCCGCGTTGCCGATGAACGCGACGTCCTCGATATTGCCGCCGGCGGCAACCAGTGGTGCCGTGATCGTCAGGAAGGCGTCGCCGGCGCCGACGGTGTCAACGACGGTCTTGGTGAAAGCGGGTACGCGCGCGACGCCGGTCTTCGACGAGAACGGGTAACAGCCGAAGGAGCCGTGCGTGATGATCATGTTGTCGCAGGCGATCTTGCCGTGCAGGCTGTTCTCGATCACCGACGCGATGTCGCTGAACTTGTCGGTGGCGGCCAGCCGCGCTTCCGGCGCGTCGATGCAGATGTAGTCGGCCCGCGGATACTTCGTCACCAGATTGTAGCCGTGATTTCCGCTGTTGCTCTGGGCGTTGACGGCCAGGAACTTGGAATTCGCGATCAACGTATCGATCGTGCTGGACGCGATCATGCCGTGGCCGAAATCGGTGACGATGACCACGTCCGCGCCGCGCACGCGCTCCGCGGTGACCCGGTCGATCTCCTGCCGCTGGGTCTCGCTGACCGGCGTGTCGTTCATGGTGTAGACCTCGAACAACTTGTGCAGGTAGCCGAGCTCGACGTAGCGGAGCTTGCGGGTGGTGGGGCGGTTTTCGACGCGGATCGGCGTCAGCTTGACGTTCTGTCGGATATGCGCGCGAAGGAATTCTTCGGGATAGTCGTCGCCGCCGAGCGTCGTGACGATCTCGACCGACTTGCAGAAGCTCGCGACGTGGTTCGCCGCGGCGATCACGCCGCCTGCGAATTGCTCCCGGTTCTTGAACAGGGTCGCGACGATGTTCTCCTTCGAGGCCTTTCCGAGCGCGGTGACGTACTGGTACTCGTCGATGATCGTATCTCCGACCAGCACGACGTGCATGTCCTGGATCTTGTCGATCAGCTTCAGGAGGCGTTCGGCGCCGCCGCCTTCGCGCACCTTCTGGAGGTAGTCGCGCAGGGGAGGGTCGTAGATGTCGAAATAGCGGTTCAGCAGCGACGACGAACTGAAGGTCACGTCGCGCGTGAATACGATGCGCCCGCCATGGCGCTCGACGGCCTCGCGCTCGGTGGCGATCTTGCCGGTGACGTCATCCTCGGGATTTTCGTAGTCCGAGCCCTTCACGTAGATGTCGGGGCGTACGGTGTCGAGGACCGGTTCGGCGCTGGAGGTCCGGTTGATGGCGACCCAGTCGACCGTGCCGAGTGCGGCCAGCATCTCGGCGCGCATGTTCTCGGGAAAGATCGGCCGTCCCGGGCCCTTGTTGACGAAACGGTCGGCGGTGATGGTCACGATCACCACGTCGGCCTCGTTGCGCGCCGCCAGGATGTGCCGGACGTGACCGAGATGGACCAGATCGAACACGCCGTGGCACAGCGCCACGGTACGGCCCTCGGCCTGTGCGGTCCGCGCGATCGCTCCCAGCTCCTCGAGCGTCTTGATCTTCTCGTGCGGTGCCGGATGGACCGCCGCCTTGTCTGTCGCAGAATTACCCATGTGAATTACCCAAAAGCACCGGCCGGCCTCGGCCGGCTGGCCCGAAATTGATCGACTCGCGGCGACAATACGTAGCGAACCTGTTCAGTAGCTTGCCTTCTGCGGCGCACCGGACGCCGCATCCTTGTCGTCGCCAAGATATTTGAACCAGTCCTTGGTGGCGTCGGCAATCTTGTCCACCGTCCACAGGGGAGCGTCCTTGTACTGGTCCATGGACTTCAGCATCGTCGCGACGCCGTCCTCGAATTTCACCTTCGGCGTCCATTTCAGGATCCGCTTGATCTTGGTGATGTCGGCGTAGGTGCAGTCGGGCTCGCCGGGACGCTTGGGAATGTGGACCTTGTCGCCGCCGAGCAGTTCAACCAGCCGGTTGACGCTGTAGGTGTTGTCCGAGCCGACGTTGAAAATCTCGTGCGAGACGTCGGAGCGTGCGGCCGTGACGAAGGCGTCGGCGACGTCGCTGACGAAGGTGAAATCGCGGGTCTGCTCGCCATCGCCGACCACTGTGAAGGGCTTGCCGGCAAGCTTCTGCGCCATGAACACGCCGAACACGGCGCCGTAGGTCCCCGTGGTGCGATGGCGCGGCCCGAACACGTTGAACAGACGGAGCGCGACCGCCGGAAGCTTGTAGACCTGGCACCAGTGCATGACGCACTGCTCGCCGAGATTCTTGGTGAGAGCGTAGGGATACATCGGCCGGATCTCGGCGCTCTCCGGCGTCGGATAGACGTCGGGGATGCCGTAGCAGGACGACGACGCCGCATACACGAAGCGGCTGACGCCAGCCTGCCGCGCAGCCTCGAGAACGTTGACCGTGCCGTCGACATTGGCGCGGTGATACGGGATCGGCGATTCGATCGAGGGAACGATGTCGGCGAGTGCCGCGAGGTGGAACACCCAGTCGATACCGTTGAAATACGGGCTGATCGATTCGCGGTCAGTGACGTCGGCCCGGACGACCTTCAGCCGGCTCGAACCGGCGTGCGACGACAGATTTTCGGAACGTCCGATGACGAAATTGTCGAGCGCAATCACCTCATGGCCGTCATCGAGAAGGCGATCAACGAGGTGACTGCCGATGAAGCCGGCGCCGCCAGTGACGATGCATTTCATAGGAACATCCGTAGCGCGAATGCCCTGCGGGCGTCGCCAATGTTGAGTGAAACCCTGACGCCGACTAACAGCCGGTCGCGATTTTTGCAAGTATTATACCTTTGCAATCCCTGGTAATAGCCGGTATCAGGGCGTCATGTTGCAGTCGAGCCGCCAGCCCATGCCCGCCGAGACTCTTGATCCCGATCACAAGGCCTTCCTCGTCGATTACATGGGGCGCCTGCATCGCGCGACGGCGATCGACGACGGTGTTTTCGCCAGCATCTCCGCCACCCGCGCCGCCTGGTTGCGTGCGCGCGAGCAGGGCGGTCGCGTCATCTTCATCGGCAATGGCGGCTCGGCCGGCATTGCTTCGCATCTGGCGATCGATCTGGCGAAGAACGCGTCCGTGCCAGCGCTCTGCTTCAGCGATGCCAGCATGATGTCGTGCCTTGCCAACGACTACGGTTTCGAGGACTGGATCGCGCACGCCGTGCGGCTGAGCGCCCGCGCCGGCGACTGCCTCGTTGCGATCAGTTCGTCGGGGCGCTCGAAGAACATCCTCAATGCGGTTGCGCAGGCGCGGACGATGAAGCTCGGCGTGATCACGCTGTCGGGCATGAATGTGGACAATCCGCTGCGCAATCTCGGCGACGTCAATTTCTGGGTGGACAGCCGCAGCTACAACATTGTCGAGACCACGCACCAGTTCTGGATGATGGCCGCGATCGACCTCGTCATAGGTCGCGCGGAATACCCGGCATCCTGAGGCGGGCATCGGATGCATGCGCGGTTCAAACAGGCAGCCCTGTTCTCGGTAAAGCTGCTGCTGTCGATCGCGGTGCTGGTCTACATCGCGCGCGGTCTCGACCTGCAGCAGTTGCGCACCCATCTCGTCTCGATCAATCCGTTGCTCTTTATCCTCGCACTGGCGCTGATCTTCGTTCAGACCTTCGCACTGAATGGCCGGTGGGAGCTGATCATGCGCGCGCTCGGCGTGTCGCTGGATTGGCTCGCTGGCTGGCGGATCCTGATGATCAGCCTCTGGTTCAACCAGGTGCTGCCGTCGTCGGTGGGCGGCGACGCGGTTCGGATGTGGCTGCTGCGCCAGCGCGGCGTGCAGTGGCCGGAGGCGGTCAAGGGCGTTGCGGCGGACCGTTTCACGGCGTTGATCGGGCTGATCGTGCTGATGGTGGCCGGCTTACCGGTCCTGATGTCGCGGGTGTCGAATCAGGCTGCGATCCTGGCGATCGGCGGGCTGACGCTGGCGGGCGTCGCCGGTACCGTGGTCCTGTTGACGCTCGATCGCCTGCCGAAGCGCCTCATCACGCTTCCCGCGATCGCAAGCTTCGTCCGGTTCGGAACGCTCGTCAGATTTCTTCTCCTGCGATCCGAGCACCGCGGTTTGCTGTTCGGGTCGGCGCTCTTCATTCATCTTGTGACGGCAGCGGCGTGCTATGCCTTGGCGCGCGGCGTAGGAGCTCAGCTCTCGGTGGTGGACGCCGCCATCCTGATTCCGCCGGTGGTCCTGCTGACGGCGGTTCCGATCTCGATCAGCGGCTGGGGCGTTCGCGAGGGCGCAATGGTTGCCTGTCTCGGCTTGGCCGGCGTTCCTTCCGAGGAAGCGCTGTCGGTTTCGCTCCTGCTGGGGGCGGTCAGCGTGATCGTCGGTCTGGCGGGCGGGGTGATCTGGCTGGCAAGTCCGGAGCGGGGCTCGTATTCAGCGGACAAGGCCGCGCAGGCTGCCGAAGAAGCGCCGGGCTACGGGCTGGCGAAGGCCAGGGAGGTCTCGAGCCACCCTTGACTGTCTTGAACCATTACCGTCGATCTGATCTTCACAGGGTGGGGTTGTCCCGCTCGCTCGCATGTCTCCGTTTTCCGGATCTATGATGCAAAACCTGTTCTACGTCCGCCATACCTGCCGCCTCTGTCATTCGGACAAGCAAGAGCTGGTCGTTCCGATGGCCGGCATGCCCATTGGCACGCCCAACTTCCAGGTGCCGAACGCCAGCGTCGACGATCCCGTCTTCCGGGCCGCGGTGCCGATGGCGCTGCACCTGTGCAGGGATTGCGGCCACCTCCAGATCCTCCATGTCGGCAATCCGGAGGTCCAGTACCGCAACTACGTCTACACCACCTCGCTCTCGCTCGGCCTGCGGGAGCATTTCGCCGGTTATGCCAACGACGTCGTCAGCCGCTTCGGGATTGCGCCGGGCTCGCTGGTCGTCGAACTCGGCAGCAATGACGGATCGTTGCTCGGCTTCTTCAAGGAGCGGGGCATGCGGGTGCTGGGCGTCGATCCGGCCGTCGACATTGCGCGGCGCGCGACGGAGAGGGGGATCGAGACCATCGGCGATTTCTTCACCGACGTGATCGGTCGCCGCATCCTTCAGAGCCACGGTGCCGCCAGCGTCGTGATCGCCAACAACATGATCGCCAATGTCGACAACCTCGATCCGCTGGTGATCGGGGTCCGCGACGTGCTGGCGCCGGATGGGTTGTTCGTGTTCGAAACGCAGTATGGCGTCGACGTCACCGAGAAGAACCTGCTCGACACCGTCTATCACGAGCATCTGTCGTATTTTAACATCAAGCCGCTGATCCGTTTCTTTGCCCGGCTCGGCATGGAGCTGATCGACGTCCAGCACATCTGGACCAAGGGCGGCTCGATTCGCGTCACGGTTCAGCGCGCCGGCGGCCCGAAGAAGCCGTCCGCGGAAGTCGCGCGCTTCGTCGCCGAGGAGGACCGGCTCGGTGTCGATCAGCCGGCTTATTACGCACCCTATGTGAAGAGAATCGCCGCCATCCGCGACGAACTGATTGCGATGGCTGATGCCGCCCATGCGCGCGGTCAATCGGTTGCCGGCTACGGCGTCTCGGTCGGTACCACGACGCTGCTGCCGCAGTTCGGCCTGGAGAACAAGATCGACTTCCTCGTGGACGACGATCCGAAGAAGGGGAACGTGATGGCCGGCCCGGGATACGACATCCCGATCCTGCCGCCCGCGGCCCTTTACGAGCGCAAGCCGGCCTTCGTCGTCGTCTTCGCCTGGCGCTATGTCGACCCGATCCGGGCCAAGCATGCCCGCTATTTCGCCGAGGGCGGAAAGTTCGTGGTGCCGCTGCCGGGCATTACCATGGTGGACCGGGCCGACTGACGGGGCCGGCGGGGGCTGAAGGCCTCCCCGGGATGGCGCCTTGCGGGTGGTGGATAAGTCCTTGATCCACATGACCTCTGCACGGCGGTCCGGGGGAGGGCGGCTTGCCCGCACAAGCCCTCTCTATCTTGACCTTTGGCCTCATCCGCAGTAGATACCCCGCACTCGCAGCCGGCCCGTTAGACGCGGATCTCCGGCGCGGCTTTAAATCCCCGAACAATCGAGCCCGGTTCCCGGCTCATCCTTCGAGACAGAGGGCTGGGCCAACGGCGGCTGTTCGGATCCCTGAAATTCATGTGCGTCTGTCGACGGACGCTGGACCTCAAACGATGGCAGTCAGCCCGTTCAAGTTCTTGCAGGAAGTGCGCTCGGAGACCGCCAAGGTCACCTGGCCGACCCGCCGCGAGACCACGATCACCACCATCATGGTGTTCGTCATGGTCGCGGTCGCCTCGATCTTCTTCTTCGCCGCCGACCAGATCATCCGCTACCTCATCACCTTCCTTCTGGGCATCCACTGATGGCTACAGCAACCGCTCAAGTGTCCGACAAGCGCTGGTACATCGTCCACGCCTATTCGAACTTCGAGAAGAAGGTCGCCGAATCGATCCGCGAGCAGGCCAAGCAGCGCGGGCTCGAGGAGCTGTTCGAGCTGGTGCTGGTTCCGACCGAGAAGGTCACGGAAGTGCGCCGCGGCCGCAAGATCGACGCCGAGCGCAAGTTCTTCCCGGGCTACGTCCTGGTGAAGATGAAGCTGACCGACGAGGCGTTCCATCTGATCAAGAACACGCCGAAGGTGACGGGTTTCCTCGGCGCGGAAAACAAGCCGATGCCGATCTCGGAGGCCGAGGCCATGCGCATCCTGCACCAGGTGCAGGAGGGCGTGGAACGGCCGAAGGCGTCGGTGTCGTTCGAGATCGGCGAGAACGTGCGCGTGGCCGACGGCCCGTTCGCCTCGTTCTCGGGGGTGGTCGAG
The DNA here is from genome assembly GCF_025200885.1 of Bradyrhizobium huanghuaihaiense. Taxonomy (NCBI): domain Bacteria; kingdom Pseudomonadati; phylum Pseudomonadota; class Alphaproteobacteria; order Hyphomicrobiales; family Nitrobacteraceae; genus Bradyrhizobium; species Bradyrhizobium huanghuaihaiense. The sequence continues at coordinate 3,821,479 of NZ_CP104172.1, forward strand.
GAAATCGACGAGGCGCGCTCGCGCGTGAAGGTCGCGGTGTCGATCTTCGGCCGTGCCACGCCGGTCGAGCTGGAATTCGGTCAGGTCGAGAAGGTCTGACCGGACGAGGCGTGAGGCTTCGGTCTCACGCGACAAGAGGCCGTGGGAGGACGAGGGCGGTTGCCAGCCGCACATCGATCCCGACCACGAACCTGAAACCGCCGGCTCCGCCGGCACAACAGGAGTGATACATGGCAAAGAAAGTGACCGGATACCTGAAGCTTCAGGTCCCGGCCGGTGCGGCGAATCCCTCGCCCCCGATCGGTCCCGCGCTCGGTCAGCGCGGTCTCAACATCATGGAGTTCTGCAAAGCGTTCAACGCCCAGACCCAGAAGGAAGAGAAGAACACCCCGATTCCCGTCGTGATCACGATCTATGCCGATCGTTCGTTCACGTTCGAGATGAAGACCCCCCCGATGTCCTTCTTCCTCAAGCAGGCTGCCAAGATCCAGTCCGGCTCGAAGGCGCCGGGCCGTGACAAGGCCGGCAAGGTGACCAAGGCGCAGGTGCGCGAGATCGCCGAGAAGAAGATGAAGGACTTGAATTGCGACACCATCGAATCGGCCATGAAGATGGTCGAGGGCTCTGCCCGTTCGATGGGTCTGGAAGTTGCGGGGTAAGCGGCTATGGCAATCGGAAAGCGTTTGAACAAAGCCCGCGAAGGCATTGACCGCGAAAAGCTTTACCCGCTCGCGGACGCCATCAAGATGGTCAAGGAACGCGCCAAGGCGAAGTTCGACGAGACCATCGAGGTCGCCATCAATCTCGGCGTCGATCCGCGTCACGCCGACCAGATGGTCCGCGGTGTCGTGACCCTGCCGAACGGCACCGGCCGTACGCTCCGCGTCGGCGTGTTCGCCCGCGGCGCCAAGGCCGATGAAGCCAAGGCCGCCGGTGCCGACGTCGTCGGCGCCGAGGACCTGGTCGAGAAGGTGCAGAACGGCTCGATCGATTTCGACCGCTGTATCGCCACCCCCGACATGATGCCGCTGGTCGGCCGTCTCGGTAAGGTGCTCGGCCCGCGCGGCCTGATGCCGAACCCGAAGATCGGCACCGTGACCATGGACGTCACCGGCGCGGTGAAGGGTGCCAAGGGCGGCTCGGTCGAGTTCCGCGTCGAGAAGGCCGGCATTCTGCAGGCCGGCGTCGGCAAGGCCTCGTTCTCCGAGGAGAAGCTGGTCGAGAACATCAAGGCTCTCGCGGACGCTGTCTCCAAGGCGAAGCCGGCTGGTTCCAAGGGCACCTACATCCAGCGCGTTGCGGTGTCCTCGACGATGGGCCCCGGCGTGAAGGTCGAGCCGGGCACCATTCTCGGCTAAGGTTTGGAAATTGCATGATGCGAGGGGCGGAATCGGGCGACCGATTCCGCCCCTCGTCGTTTGTGGCGGCGTTGACCGGAAACAAGAACAATGGCTGACAAGGTCCTGATCTACTCGCGCTTTCCCAAGACGATGATGGCGCGTTTCGCCGAGCGGTTCGAGCTGCTCGACACCGGCGGCAAGCCCCCGCGCGAGGTGTTTTCGGCGGACGAACTCAGCGGCATCCGTGCGATGCTGACCGCGGGCGGCTCGCCGCTGGGCGCGGAGGAGATGGACCTGTTTCCAAAGCTCGGCGCCATCGTCTGCTACGGCACCGGCTATGACGGCGTCGATTTGAAAGCGGCGGCCGCGCGCAACATCGCGGTCGGCCACAGCCCGGGTGCCAACGCGGCTTCCGTGGCCGATATCGCGATGACCCTGATGCTGGCGACGACGCGGCGGATCCTGGTTGCCGACCAGTATGTCCGCAGCGGCGATTGGGCGGCCTCGAAGCAATCGCCGATGATGCGCCCGCAAGCCGGCATGCCCGGCCGCCGCATCGGCGTCTATGGCATGGGCGAGATCGGCCGCAAGATCGCGGCGCGCTGCGCCGCCTTCGAAAGCGAGGTCGGCTATTTCAGCCGCACCAAATACGATCTGCCGTATCAATATTTTCCGTCGCTGGAGGCGCTGGCCGACTGGTGCAGCGTGCTGATGATCGCGGTGCGGGCAGGGGCCGAGACCCAACATGTCGTCAATGCCGATATCCTCGGGCGACTTGGGACAGACGGCTATGTCGTCAACATCTCCCGCGGCTCTGTCATCGACGAGAAGGCCCTGGTCGCGGCGCTCACCGACAAGACCATCGCCGGCGCCGGCCTCGACGTCTTCGAGAAGGAGCCGCATGCGCCCGACGCGCTGACCGCGCTCCCGAACGTCGTGTTCGCCCCGCATATCGGTGGCCACACCCTGGACTCGCACGTCGCCATGCAGAACTGCGTACTGGCGAACCTGACCGCGTTCTTCGAAGGCAAGCCGCTCCCTTACGCGGTCAAATCGGTCTGAATCGGTCCTTGTTGGGCCATCTCAAGCCCGGTCGGCAACAGATTGGAACTGGTGTGAATTTTGCTCTTGGCAAGCAGGCCCGGAGCGGTTAAAGAACCGCCTCCGGACGTGCCGGCCTCGGCTGGCGCGTTCGTGCACGCATTCCGAAAACCCGACGCGACAGGAGATCATTCCTTTTCAGGACGTCCGCAAGGATTTGCCCGAAAAGGAAGGAAAATCCGTCGGTTGGCTGGGATGCGGGCAGAGGTCGGACGGTTCGCCGGCTGACCTTGTCCTGTCCAAGACTGCAGGCGCCCGCGGGAAATTTCGATTTCTCAACGGCTTAATCGCATGGCCTGCATAGACGGGTGAAGACCGGATTTCACTTCGCATCCAGCTTTAAGGGCTGGCTTCGCGAAACGGGTCTGGTTCGGACCTCGACACGCCGTGGGCCTTTCAGGGGCTCCCGGAGGGCAGGCTTTGAATTGTCGTCTTGCCCGGCGTGTCCGAAGGGTTTTTGACCCGGAGGTTCAGGTTTGGGCGGGACGATGGGTGCAACCCGGCGGTCCCGCTTTTCGCGAAGACTGCCAACCGGAAAGAGCTTGCTGTGGAACGAGCGGCAAAAAAGGACGCGGTCGAACAGCTCAATGGGGTCTTCAAGGCCACGAGCGTCGCGATCGTTGCTCAATATTCCGGCCTCACCGTCGCCCAGATGCAGAAGCTGCGCCAGCAGATGAAGCAGGCGGGTGCATCGGTGAAGGTCTCGAAGAACCGTCTCGCCAAAATTGCTCTTGAAGGCACTGACGTCGTTGCCATCGGCCCCATGCTGAAGGGACCGACCGTGATCGCCACTTCGAACGATCCGGTAGCGGCGCCAAAGGTCGCCGTCGAATTCGCCAAGGCGAACGAAAAGTTCGTCATCGTTGGCGGCTCGATGGGGAAGACCGTCCTGAATGTCGACGGCGTGAAGGCGCTTGCCTCGCTGCCGTCGCTTGACGAACTGCGCGGCAAGATCGTCGGCCTGCTTGTGGCCCCGGCGACCAAGATCGCTCAGCTCGCCAACGCGCCCGCGGGCAAGCTCGCGCGCGTCATCCAGGCTCATGCCTCAAAGGGCGAAGCGGCCTGACGCCCTTCGCAAAACTCAAACCCGAACCAGACTTACACCTAAGGAAACTGAACAATGGCTGACTTGCAGAAGATCGTTGACGACCTCTCGAGCCTCACCGTGCTCGAAGCCGCTGAACTCGCGAAGCTCCTCGAAGAGAAGTGGGGCGTTTCGGCTGCCGCGGCTGTCGCCGTGGCCGGCCCGGCTGGTGGTGGCGCTGCCGCCGCTCCGGCTGAAGAGAAGACCGAGTTCACGGTCGTTCTCGCCTCCGCCGGCGAGAAGAAGATCGAGGTCATCAAGGAAGTCCGCGCCATCACCGGCCTCGGCCTCAAGGAAGCAAAGGATCTCGTCGAGGGTGCTCCGAAGCCGCTGAAGGAAGGCGTGAACAAGGAAGAAGCCGAGAAGATCAAGGCCCAGATCGAGAAGGCTGGCGCCAAGGTCGAGCTCAAGTAAGCACTGCTTACTGGCGGGATCCCGGGCGAGCGTCGGCTCAGCCCGGGATCCTGGTCCCCTCGAGAGGGTGGACCGGATGCAAAAGGCGTGCGACGGAACGATCCGACGCGGGCCGAACACGAAAAAGTGTGGGGATTTGAGGGTTTGTCCCTCGAATCTGCACTATTGTCGCCCCATATCGGGTCGGCAGCACGAAAGCGCGGTGGGCAGGGAGGCCGGATTTCCCTGGAAGCCGTTGGGAGAGCAGGCTATTTCGGGCTTTTGCAGTCCGTGAAGACGATCGTTGTGACGGGCGGGCGCGCACACCAGCGCCCCGCGCGTCGTTTTGCGTTTTGAAGGTCTGAAGAACAGATTCAGGACATTCCCGCCTGAACCTGAGTTTCCGGCCCCAAAAACGGGTTCGAAAAATTCAACCCGGGGAGCGGTGGCAGCCGCGTTCCGGACGGCGCGCCCACAGCGGGCGACGAAATGAGAGGCCACGATGGCGCAGCAGACATTCACCGGTCGCAAACGCGTTCGCAAGTTCTTCGGACACATCAAGGAAGTCGCCGAGATGCCGAACCTCATCGAGGTTCAGAAGGCGTCCTATGACCAGTTCCTGATGGTCGACGAGCCCCAGGGCGGTCGTCTCGACGAGGGTCTGCAGGCGGTGTTCCGCTCGGTGTTCCCGATCTCGGACTTCTCGGGCACCTCGATGCTGGAATTCGTCCGCTACGAGTTCGAGCAGCCGAAGTACGACGTCGACGAGTGCCGCCAGCGCGGCATGACCTTCGCGGCTCCCCTCAAGGTGACGCTGCGCCTCATCGTGTTCGATATCGACGAGGAAACCGGCGCGAAGTCGGTGAAGGACATCAAGGAGCAGGACGTCTACATGGGCGACATCCCGCTCATGACGATGAATGGCACCTTCATCGTCAACGGCACCGAGCGCGTCATCGTCTCGCAGATGCACCGTTCGCCCGGCGTGTTCTTCGACCACGACAAGGGCAAGACCCACTCCTCGGGCAAGCTGCTGTTCGCCGCCCGAGTGATCCCCTATCGCGGCTCCTGGCTCGACATCGAGTTCGATGCCAAGGACATCGTCTATGCGCGTATCGACCGTCGCCGCAAGATTCCGGTGACGTCGCTGATGTTCGCCCTCGGCCTCGACGGCGAAGCGATCCTGTCCACGTTCTACAAGAAGATCCTCTACAAGCGGACCAAGGAAGGCTGGCGCGTTCCGTTCGACGCCAACCGTTTCCGCGGTTACTCGACCGTCAACGACCTGATCGACGCCGACACCGGCAAGGTCGTGCTCGAGGCCGGCAAGAAGCTCACCGTCCGTGCCGCCCGCCAGCTCCAGGAGAAGGGGCTGAAGGCGCTGCGTCTGTCGGATGAGGAGCTCGTCGGCAACTACCTCGCCGAGGACCTCGTCAACCCGAAGACCGGTGAGATCCACGCCGAGGCCGGTGAGGAAATCACCGACAAGAACATGAAGGCGCTCAACGAGCACGGCTACAAGGAGCTGCCGCTGCTCGACATCGACCACGTCAATGTCGGCCCCTACATCCGCAACACGCTCTCGGCCGACAAGAACATGACGCGTGAAGACGCGCTGTTCGACATCTACCGCGTGATGCGTCCGGGCGAGCCGCCGACGCTGGATTCGGCGCAGGCCATGTTCCAGTCGCTGTTCTTCGACGCCGAGCGTTACGACCTCTCCGCGGTCGGCCGCGTCAAGATGAACATGCGCCTCGACCTCGATGCGCCCGACACCCAGCGTACGCTGCGCAAGGAAGACATCCTCTCCGTCATCAAGACGCTGGTGGACCTGCGCGACGGCAAGGGCGAGATCGACGACATCGACCATCTCGGCAACCGCCGTGTGCGCTCGGTCGGCGAGCTCATGGAGAACCAGTACCGCATCGGCCTCCTGCGTATGGAACGCGCGATCAAGGAGCGCATGTCCTCGGTCGACATCGACACGGTCATGCCGCAGGACCTGATCAACGCCAAGCCCGCGGCCGCCGCGGTGCGCGAGTTCTTCGGCTCCTCGCAGCTCTCGCAGTTCATGGACCAGACCAACCCGCTCAGCGAGATCACCCACAAGCGCCGCCTGTCGGCACTTGGACCGGGCGGTCTGACCCGCGAGCGCGCCGGCTTCGAGGTGCGCGACGTGCATCCGACGCATTACGGCCGCATCTGCCCGATCGAGACGCCGGAAGGTCCGAACATCGGCCTGATCAACTCGCTCGCGACCTTCGCGCGCGTGAACAAGTACGGCTTCGTCGAGACCCCTTATCGCAAGGTCAAGGACGGCCGCGTCACCGACGAGGTCGTGTACCTCTCGGCGATGGAGGAGGGCCGCTACACGGTCGCGCAGGCCAACGTGCCGCTCGACCCGAAGGGCCGCTTCACCGAAGATCTCGTGGTCTGCCGTCACGCCGGCGAAGTCTTGCCGGTGACGCCGGACAAGGTCGACTACATGGACGTGTCGCCGAAGCAGCTCGTCTCCGTCGCCGCGGCGCTGATCCCGTTCCTCGAGAACGACGACGCCAACCGCGCGCTGATGGGTTCGAACATGCAGCGCCAGGCGGTGCCGCTGGTTCGCGCCGAGGCGCCGTTCGTCGGTACCGGCATGGAAGGCGTCGTTGCCCGTGACTCGGGTGCCGCGATCGCGGCGCGCCGGTCGGGCGTGATCGACCAGATCGACGCGACCCGCGTCGTCATCCGCGCCACGGAAGATCTCGATCCGACCAAGTCGGGCGTCGATATCTACCGTCTGATGAAGTACCAGCGCTCGAACCAGTCGACCTGCATCAACCAGCGTCCGCTGGTGAAGGTCGGTGACATCGTCAAGAAGGGCGACATCATCGCCGACGGTCCGTCGACCGATCTCGGCGAGCTCGCGCTCGGCCGCAACGTGCTCGTCGCGTTCATGCCGTGGAACGGCTACAACTTCGAAGACTCGATCCTGCTCTCCGAGCGGATCGTGAAGGAAGACGTCTTCACCTCGATCCACATCGAGGAGTTCGAGGTGATGGCCCGCGACACCAAGCTCGGGCCCGAGGAAATCACCCGCGACATTCCGAACGTCTCGGAAGAAGCGCTGAAGAACCTCGACGAAGCCGGTATCGTCTACATCGGTGCGGAAGTGCGCGCCGGCGACATCCTGGTCGGCAAGATCACGCCGAAGGGCGAAAGCCCGATGACGCCGGAAGAGAAGCTCCTGCGCGCCATCTTCGGTGAGAAGGCTTCCGACGTTCGCGACACCTCGCTGCGCGTTCCTCCGGGCGTGCAGGGCACGATCGTGGAAGTCCGCGTGTTCAACCGTCACGGCGTCGACAAGGACGAGCGTGCGCTGGCGATCGAGCGGGAAGAGATCGAGCGTCTGGCCAAGGACCGCGACGACGAGCAGGCGATCCTGGACCGCAACGTCTACAACCGTCTTGCCGAGCTGCTCGAAGGGCGGCAGGGCATTGCGGGTCCCAAGGGCTTCAAGAAGGACACCAAGATCACCCGTGCGGTGCTCGAGGAGTATCCGAAGTCGCAGTGGTGGCTGTTCGCTTCGCCGAACGACAAGCTGATGGCCGAGATCGAGGCCATGCGGAAGCAGTACGACGAGTCGAAGAAGGGGCTCGAGCAGCGCTTCCTCGACAAGGTCGAGAAGCTCCAGCGCGGCGACGAATTGCCGCCCGGCGTGATGAAGATGGTCAAGGTCTTCGTCGCGGTGAAGCGCAAGATCCAGCCCGGCGACAAGATGGCCGGCCGCCACGGCAACAAGGGCGTGGTGTCGAAGATCGTGCCGATCGAGGACATGCCGTTCCTCGAAGACGGTACGCACGCCGACATCGTGCTCAACCCGCTGGGCGTGCCCTCGCGCATGAACGTCGGACAGATCCTCGAGACCCATCTCGGCTGGGCCTGCGCCGGCCTCGGCAAGCGTATCGGCCAGACGGTCGATGCCTACCTGTCGAAGCAGGACATCAAGCCGCTGAAGGAAACCTTGAAGAAGGTCTACGGCGAGGACGAGACCATCAAGTCGCTCAACGACAACGAGCTGCTTGAGCTCGGCCATAACCTCAGCCGCGGTGTTCCGATCGCGACGCCGGTGTTCGACGGCGCCAAGGAAGCCGACATCGAGGAGATGCTGAAGCTTGCCGGTCTCGACGCTTCGGGTCAGTCGACCGTCTATGACGGCCGCACCGGCGATCCGTTCGATCGCAAGGTGACGGTGGGCTACATCTACATGCTCAAGCTGCACCATCTCGTCGACGACAAGATCCATGCGCGTTCGATCGGTCCGTACTCGCTCGTCACCCAGCAGCCGCTGGGCGGCAAGGCGCAGTTCGGCGGCCAGCGCTTCGGCGAAATGGAGGTGTGGGCGCTCGAGGCTTACGGCGCGGCGTACACGCTCCAGGAAATGCTGACGGTGAAGTCGGACGACGTCGCCGGCCGCACCAAGGTGTACGAGGCGATCGTGCGCGGCGACGACACGTTCGAGGCCGGTATTCCGGAATCGTTCAACGTGCTGGTCAAGGAAATGCGCTCGCTCGGCCTCAACGTCGACCTGCACAACTCCAAGATGGGACCGGCGCCGACGTCGGAAGCGGCCGAGTAATTCGACCTTTCATGCCCGGCCTTCGCGGCCGGGCATTGGCGCCCCTCCCGAGGCCTTGAGGGCAGGGCGCCGTGCTCGAGTGATTTTCGAATTTGCGGCCGGAGGCGACCGGCACGCGAGGAGAAGACGATGAACCAAGAAATTATGAATCTCTTCAACCCGACGACGCCGGCTCAGGTCTTCGACCAGATCCGGATCTCGATCGCGTCTCCAGAGAAGATTCTGTCCTGGTCCTACGGCGAGATCAAGAAGCCGGAGACCATTAACTACCGTACCTTCAAGCCCGAGCGCGACGGCCTGTTCTGCGCCCGCATCTTCGGGCCGATCAAGGACTATGAGTGCTTGTGCGGCAAGTACAAGCGCATGAAGTACAAGGGCATCATCTGCGAGAAGTGCTCGGTCGAGGTCACGCTGTCGCGCGTCCGGCGCGAGCGCATGGGCCATATCGAGCTCGCCGCCCCCGTCGCGCACATCTGGTTCCTGAAGTCGCTGCCCTCGCGCATCGGCCTCCTGCTCGACATGACGCTGAAGGATCTCGAGCGGATCCTCTACTTCGAATACTACGTCGTTCTCGAGCCGGGCCTCACCGCGCTCAAGGACCGTCAGCTGCTGTCTGAAGACGAGTATCTGAAGGCGCAGGACGAGTATGGCCAGGACAGCTTCACCGCCATGATCGGCGCCGAAGCGATCCGCGAGCTGCTCAAGGGCATGGACCTCGAGAAGCTCGAATTGTCCTTGCGCGCGGAGATGCAGGAGACCGACTCCGACATCAAGCACAAGAAGCTCGCCAAGCGCCTGAAGATCGTGGAAGCGTTCCGCCACTCCGGCAACAAGCCGGAATGGATGATCATGACCGTGGTCCCGGTGATCCCGCCGGATCTGCGTCCGCTGGTGCCGCTGGACGGCGGCCGCTTCGCGACCTCGGATCTCAACGACCTCTACCGCCGCGTCATCAACCGCAACAACCGCTTGAAGCGGCTGATGGAGCTGCGCGCGCCGGACATCATCATCCGCAACGAGAAGCGCATGCTTCAGGAAGCGGTCGATGCGCTGTTCGACAACGGCCGCCGCGGCCGCGTCATCACCGGCGCCAACAAGCGTCCGCTGAAGTCGCTCGCCGACATGCTCAAGGGCAAGCAGGGCCGCTTCCGTCAGAACCTGCTCGGCAAGCGCGTCGACTATTCGGGCCGTTCGGTGATCGTGGTCGGTCCCGAGCTGCGCCTGCATCAGTGCGGCCTGCCGAAGAAGATGGCGCTCGAGCTTTTCAAGCCGTTCATCTATTCGCGGCTTGACGCCAAGGGCCTGTCCACCACGGTGAAGCAGGCCAAGAAGCTGGTCGAGAAGGAGCGGCCCGAGGTCTGGGACATCCTGGACGAGGTCATCCGCGAGCATCCGGTGCTGCTCAACCGCGCGCCGACGCTGCACCGCCTCGGCATCCAGGCGTTCGAGCCCGTGCTGATCGAGGGCAAGGCGATCCAGCTTCACCCGCTGGTCTGCTCCGCGTTCAACGCCGACTTCGACGGCGACCAGATGGCCGTGCACGTTCCGCTGTCGCTCGAAGCGCAGCTGGAAGCGCGCGTCCTCATGATGTCGACCAACAACATCCTGCATCCGGCGAACGGCCAGCCGATCATCGTGCCGTCGCAGGACATCGTGCTCGGTCTCTACTACGTCTCGATCATGCGCGAAGGTCTGCCCGGCGAGGGCAAGATCTTCGGCGACATGGCCGAGCTCGAGCACGCGCTGCACGCGAAGGTCATCCACCTCCACACCAAGATCAAGTACCGGTGGCAGGGCATGGATGAGACCGGCAAGGTCTCGACGCGCTGGATCGAGACCACCGCCGGCCGCGTCATGCTCGGCAATCTGCTGCCGAAGAATCCGCGGATTTCGTACGAGATCATCAACAAGCTGATGACCAAGCGCGAGATCTCGGGCGTCATCGACCAGGTCTACCGTCACTGCGGTCAGAAGGAGACGGTGATCTTCTGCGACCGCATCATGGCGCTCGGCTTCTACAACGCGTTCAAGGCCGGCATCTCGTTCGGCAAGGACGACATGGTCGTGCCGCATGGCAAGTGGAAGATCGTCGACACCACCCGTACGCTGGCGAAGGATTTCGAGCAGCAGTACAACGACGGTCTGATCACCCATGGCGAGAAGTACAACAAGGTCGTCGACGCCTGGTCGAAGGCCACGGAAGAAATCGCCAAGGCGATGATGAAGGAGATCTCCTCGACCAAGAAGACGGCGAGCGGGGCCGATGCCGACATCAACTCGATCTACATGATGGCTCACTCCGGTGCCCGCGGTTCGCCGGCCCAGATGCGCCAGCTCGCCGGCATGCGCGGCCTGATGGCCAAGCCGTCGGGTGAGATCATCGAGACGCCGATCATCTCGAACTTCAAGGAAGGCCTCTCGGTTCTCGAGTACTTCAACTCGACCCACGGCGCCCGTAAGGGCCTCGCGGACACCGCGTTGAAGACCGCGAACTCGGGCTACCTGACCCGTCGTCTGGTGGACGTCGCGCAGGACTGCATCATCACGCAGTCCGACTGCGGCACCAAGCTCGGCATCAAGATGCGCGCCATCGTCGATGCCGGCACCGTGGTCGCTTCGCTCGGCTCGCGCATCCTCGGACGCACGGCCTGCGAAGACATCCGTGACAGCTCCGGCAAGGTGATCATCAAGCGCGACACGCTGATGGAAGAGAGCCATCTGGACGCCATCCAGCAGGGTGGTGTGCAGGAGGTGAAGATCCGCTCGGCGCTGACCTGCGAACTCGTCAACGGCATCTGCGGCAAGTGCTACGGCCGCGACCTCGCCCGCGGCACGCCGGTCAACCACGGTGAAGCCGTCGGCGTCATCGCGGCGCAGTCGATCGGTGAGCCGGGCACCCAGCTCACCATGCGTACCTTCCACATCGGTGGTGCGGCGCAGCTCAACGAGCAGTCGTTCGTCGAAGCCAACTTCGACGGCAAGATCGTGATCCGGAACAAGGCCATCGCCCGCAACAGCGAAGGTCACTTGATCGCGATGGTGCGCAACATGGTGGTGGCGATCGTCGATGCCGACGGCACCGAGCGTGCGACGCACCGCGTCCAGTACGGCTCGCGCCTGCACGTCGACGAAGGCGACATGGTCAAGCGCGGCCAGCGCATCGTCGAGTGGGATCCCTACACTCGTCCGCTCCTCACTGAAGTCGAAGGTACCATCGGCTTCGAGGATCTGGTCGAGGGGCAGTCGATCTCGGAAACGCTCGACGAGGCCACCGGTATCGCCAAGCGCGTGGTCATCGACTGGCGCTCGACCCGCGGCGGCTCGGACCTGCGTCCGGCCATCGTGGTCAAGGGCAAGGACGGCAAGGTGCTCAAGCTCGCCCGTGGCGGCGATGCCCGCTACATGCTGTCGGTCGACGCCATTCTCTCGGTCGACGTCGGAGCCAAGGTCAACCCGGGCGACATCCTCGCCCGTGTCTCGACCGAAAGCGCCAAGACGCGTGACATCACCGGCGGTCTGCCGCGGGTGGCGGAACTGTTCGAGGCCCGGCGTCCGAAGGATGCGGCGATCATCGCCGAAATCGCGGGCACCATCCGGTTCGGACGCGACTACAAGAACAAGCGTCGCATCTCGATCGAGCCGATGGACAAGACCGAGGAGCCGCGCGAGTACCTGATCCCGAAGGGCAAGCACATCCACCTTCAGGACGGCGACGTCGTTGAAAAGGGCGACTTCATCGTCGAAGGCAACCCGGCGCCGCACGACATCCTTGCGGTCAAGGGCATCGAGGAGCTCGCGGCCTACCTGGTCAACGAAATCCAGGAGGTCTACCGGCTCCAGGGCGTGCTCATCAACGACAAGCACATCGAGGTGATTGTCCGTCAGATGCTCCAGAAGGTGGAAGTCACCGACCAGGGCGACACGGACATGATCTCCGGCGAGCAGGTCGACAAGATCGAGTTCGACGCGCTGAACGAGAAGGCCAAGGAAGAGGGCAAGAAGCCCGCCACGGGAACGCCGGTTCTGCTCGGCATCACCAAGGCGAGCCTGCAGACCCGCTCGTTCTTCTCGGCGGCCTCGTTCCAGGAGACCACCCGCGTCCTCACCGAGGCGGCGGTCAACGGCAAGATCGATCCGCTGGAGGGTCTCAAGGAGAACGTCATCGTCGGCCGGCTGATCCCGGCAGGCACCGGCGCCTCCATGGCCAAGATCCGCGAAGTCGCGATGAAGCGCGACAAGCTGATCCTGGACGAGCGCGAGAAGCAGGCGTCCGTCGTGCCGCCCGCACCGGAAGCAGAGCTTCCTGCGCTGCCGCCCGCGGAATGATCGTTCATCCGTAGGAATACCGAGGACAATGAAAAGGCCGGCGCAAGCCGGCCTTTTTGCTGCTTTGTTTGCTTGCTGCGGTGCAGGATCAACCTTTGTTCATCTTTCCTTCAGACGCAAAAGCGCTTCTGCTAGGGGAGCTTAGACCGGTGGATCCCGTGACGGGGGCAGGGCCGGAGACCACGGAACGGATATGCTTGATCTCGCAATCGTAGGCGGCGGCCCCGGCGGGCTGATGAGCGCCTGGTATCTGAAGCGTAAGCTCGGCGACCTCTGCCGCGTCACCATATACGAAGCGTCCGACCGGCTCGGCGGCAAGATCGTCACGCGCAAATTCGATTCCGCGCCCGCGATGTACGAGGCCGGCGTCGCCGAGATCTACGACTACTCGATGACCGGTCCGGATCCGCTGCGCGAGCTGATCCAGCATTTCGGTCTCCAGACCATTCCGATGGACGCCGAGCAGGTGCAGTTCGGCGGCGAGCTGCTCAACGACGTGCCCGGCATGCGCCGCAAATACGGCGCCAAGACCGCGGCCGCGATCGAGGCGTTCCGCCAGCGCTGCACCGAGATGATGTCGCCGATCGAATATTACGAAGGCGTCGGCGCGCACGACAACGAGAATCCCTGGGCCTACAAGACCGCCGAGCAGGTGCTCGACGAGGAGGTCGAGGACGAGACCGCGAAACGCTTCTTCAAGGTGATGGCGCGCTCGGACATCGCGACCGAGAGCCACAACACCAACGGCCTCAACGCGCTCAAGAACTACTTGATGGACGTCGACGGCTATATCGGCCTCTATTCCATCCAGAACGGCAACGAGCAGCTGATCGAGTGCCTGCAGTCGGAGGTCAATGCCGACATCGAGCTCAATCACCGCGTGCTGACCGTCGGCAAGGCGCCGACCGGCCGCTACCAGCTCAAGATGATGAACGGCAAGGGCCCGGAGACGCGCGACTTCGACCTCGTGCTGGTCTGCCTGCCGCATTCCTGGCTCGCCACCATGGGGTGGGAAGGCGAGCAGCTGCGCAAGTCGATGGTCAAGCACGTCTCCTATTTCGACCGTCCGGCGCACTATCTGCGGGTCTCGATCCTGTTCGACGAGCCGTTCTGGGGCGAGAAGATTCCGGGCGCCTGGTTCATGTCGGAAGCCTTCGGCGGCTGCTGCGTCTACAATGAGGGCGCGCGCCACGACGTCGGCAAGCATGGCGTGCTGAACTGGCTCATTCCCGGTTCCGACGCGCTGGCCTTCGCCAATCTCTCCGATCAGGAGCTGATCGATGCCGCGCTGAAATCGCTGCCGGCTTCGCTCGGCGATGCGCGCGCGCATTTCATGGAAGGCAAGATCCATCGCTGGCTGTCGTCGGTGAACGCGCTGCCGGGTGGTCTGCCCGTGCGCGACGTCATGACCAATCACCGGCCCGAGCCGAAGGAACATCCCGGCATCGTCGTGGTTGGCGACTATCTGTTCGACTCGACCCTGAACGGCCTGCTCGACTCCTCGGATGCGGCCACCGACATCATCCTGACCGAGATGATGCGCCTGCGCCGCGAACGCGCGCAGGAGGACCAGCCACTCTCCGACAAGATCGACCGCGACTATTTCGAGAACTATCGCGGTCTCGGTCCCTACGGCGAGGCGTGGCAGCACTTCACCGATCCCGACTACCTGACAAAGCTGATCGGCATCGTCTGGGGCAAGGCCAAGGGCTCCAAGCTTCTTGTTGCGGGCGCGGCGAGTGGGGAACTGGTCGGCGCGCTGCGCGAGCGCGGCATTGATGCCTGGGGCATCGAGAGCAACCGTGCCATCCATGCCAAAACGCCGAAGGCGCTGAAGAAATACAACAAGCTTGGGTCGATCACCGACATGCCGTTCAAGGACGGCAGCTTCGATTTCGTGTTCGAGACCAGCCTCTGCCACGTTTCCCCGAAGCAGGTGGTCCGCGCGATCCGCGAGCTCAACCGCGTGGTCAAGACCGGCCTCGTGTTCGGCTCGGTCACCTCGGACATGGCGCCGGCTCTGATCGACCGCTACGACCTGCTGCGCGGGGTCAAGAAGCTCGGCACCTGGTGGGAATGGTCCGAGCTGTTCTTCGGCAACGGCTTCGATCTGTCGATGCACCGCAAGGACTGCACCGATGCGCTCTGGGAGGCGACGCTCGCCGCGGGCAAGGGCCCGGGCCAGTGGTACGCCGACGCGGACTCTTTGCGTTATTCGTTCTTCGACAAGGTCGAGGACGAGGACGACGACTAGCCCTTAAGATCGGGTGAATTCGCCAATTGCTTTGCCGAATTCATCGTGATCGCATAGAATCGGTGCGATAGCGGCGCTCCGCTATCTCATGCTTTCTCTGCGGTCATGCCGGCCGTCAGCATCGGTTGGTTTCATGGCGTCCAAGCCTCTTTCGCCCGACAAACAGAAGCTCGCCGCCGAAGAGGCGGCCGAGCTCGACGACAAGCTCGCCTCCGCCGCCAAGTCCGACCTCGAAGACGACAAGGACGAGGAAGACGAAGAGGATGACGAGCTGGAGCTCGACGACGACGATGAGGACGAGGACCTCGTCGTCTTTACCGCGCGCGAGGCCGCCGGCGCGCTCGCGACCATCCTGGGTTTCGTCAAGCCCTATCTGACCAACTACAAGCGGATGCTGTCATTCGTGGCGTTCGGCGTCGTCGTCGAGACGCTGTTCAACGTCATCATGCCGCTCAGCCTGAAGTACCTGATCGACGACGCGCTCGGCGAGGAGGATTTCCAGGCGCTGTACAAGATCCTCGGCGTGCTTGCGGCCGCCGGCATCTTCACCTCGATCGTCGCGGTCTGGTACGAGCGCTGGGACGCGCGGCTGGCGGCCTGCATCATCTCCGACGTCCGCAAGCGTCTGTTCGAGCACGTCCAGGACCTGCCGGCCGCCTATTTCGGCCGCACCAAGCGCGGCGAGATCCTGTCGCGCTTCTCGGTCGACCTCTCGGCTTTTGAAGGTTCGGTGAAAACCTTCGCCAACAGCGCGGCGCTGCCGTTCCTGGAGTTGATCGCCGGCATCATCCTGATGGTGTTTTTGAACTGGCAGCTCGCGGCGGTCGCGCTGCTGGTGTTTCCGATCACGCTGATCGGCCCGCGCATCCTCACTCCGAAGGCGGTGCAGGCCAACTACGAGCAGAAGCAGAACGAAGCCGCGCTGCTCGGCATGGTGCAGGAAAACATCGGCGCCCAGGCCGTGATCAAGGCGTTCAGCCTGCAGCGCAAGATGTTCGGCTTCTTCAGCTTCCGCAACGACGAGACCCGTAACAGGATCGCCTCGGCCGCGTTCCTGTCGACCATGGTGGAACGGACGGTCACCATCTCGGTCTTGATGCTGCACCTCGTGGTGCTCGCGATCGGTGCCTATCTGGCGACCAAGGGCCAGATCACCATCGGCACCTTCGTCACCTTCGAGAGCGCGTTCTGGGAGGTCTCCTACAACATCGCCCACGTGATGCATTTCATCCCGGTGTCGATCTCCTCGGCTGCCGCGATCCGGCACATCCAGGAGCTGCTCGACGAGCCGACCCGCGGCGCCGATCGGCCCGGCGCACCCGACCTGCCGCGCATCACCCACGACATCACCTTCGACCGCGTCACCTTCCAGTACGAGGGCAGCCAGACGCCGGTGCTGGACAATCTCAGCCTCAAGCTGAACGTCGGCAAGAGCATCGCCATCGTCGGCCCCTCGGGCTCGGGCAAGAGCACGCTGCTCAACCTGATCCTGCGGCTGTACGTGCCGGACGAGGGGCGTGTCACCATCGACGGCGTCGATGTCCGCAAGGTCACCCTGGATTCGTTGCGCCGGAGCATGGCCGTGGTGTTCCAGGAGAACATGCTGTTCAACATGTCGATCCGCGAGAACATCCGGCTCGGCAAGGAAGGCGCGACCGACGCGGAGGTGGAAGAGGCGGCCAAGAAGGCCGAGATCCACCGCTACATCATGAGCCTGCCGCAGCGCTACGACACGCCGGTCGGCGAGCGCGGCGATACGCTCTCGGGCGGCCAGCGCCAGCGCATCGCGATCGCGCGCGCGATCATCCGCAACCCGTCCGTTCTGCTGCTGGACGAGGCCACCTCGGCGCTCGACCAGACCACGGAAGCCGCGATCAACCGCACGCTGCTCAAGGTTGCCAAAGGCCGCACCATGATCTGGTCGACCCACCGCCTGACCTCGGTGGTCGAGATGGACGAGATCATCGTGATTTCAGGGGGCAGGGCGATCGAGCGCGGCTCGCATGCCGAGCTGCTCGCCAAGAACGGCACCTATCGCCAGCTGTGGAACGACCAGATCCACCAGCCGCACGGCGCAGCGGCTCACGCCGACGACGACAGCGACGACGACGAGGATGAAGACGACCTCGAGGATGATGAGGACGAGGACGACGAGGAGGAGTGACCGAGGAAGTTCGGCTCCAGATCGAAGGCGCCTCCGAGCGGCCGCAGGAGCCCTTGAACCGACCAGGCAATGAAGCGTGCCCAGCGCTGTGCCGTCCAATAGGGGCTTGTCGCAGTCGAGACTGAGCGGAAGTCGAACGCCTTCGCCGCCGACCATTCGTCGCAAGCCCGCTTGACCGGATCGGCGTAGAACGTGGCGACCTTGGCAGCATCCATCCCGTCGGAGGCCAGCCATCGCGGGATGTAGACGTTGCAGAGCCGCTCGACGTCGGTGAAGACCTTGTCGCAGCCGGTCCCGGCGACCGGGCAGGAGGTCGAGAAGGCATCGCCCACCAGCACGAGGCCGGGCTGGCCGCTGGCATCGTTCACATAGAGATCGACCGGGCGGATCTTCAGCTCGCCGGGAATGTCGAACGGGCCGGTGATGCGCTCGAGCCGGGGCAGGGCGGCATGCAGCGTCTCGGCCGGGACGCGGCGCAGCTCGCGCAGCCAGGGATCGTCGAAGCCGCGATAGACGAACAAATTGGCGCGCATCCGCGTGCCGACCGGAAACAGCGTGATGTAGGGGATGCGGTCGCTGGGCCGCTCCGAAAAGTAGGTGAGGGCCGGGAAGTCGAACGCATTCCGGCCGGCCGGGACCACGTCGAATCCGATCGAGATCGAATGGCAGGCGCTGACGATTTTCCGCGCGATGCCGAGCTGGTGGCGCAGGCCAACATTGAGGCCATTGGCGAGCACGACCAGCCGGGCCGAGATGGTCTCGTCATTTGAGAGCGTGATCCTCTGCCGCTCCGCGCTGGTCTCGACCGCGATTGCCTTGGCGCAAATGCGCCCGACGCTCGCGGGAATCTCGTCACGGATGGCGTTGACCAGGGAATCGTAGAGGATGTTGAATTGCCGGCTCGGCGCCTTGTCGAGCAGATGGCCGAATCTCGCGATCCAGTTCTCGCCCGAATAGGTCGCGCGCCGCAGCACCGATTCTGCGATTCCGGTCTTCAGGAATCGCTCGACCTGCACCTCGCCGCTGAGTTTTTCGACGCGAAAGTCCGCCGGATAGGTCTCATGCGGATCGATCAGCACCGCAGAAATGCCGGCGCGGCCGAGCATCACGGCGGCGGTCGAGCCGGACAATCCCCCGCCGATGATGGCAATGTCGGTGTACCGCATGGCGCAAATCTCTGCCTAAGGCGGCAGATTGACGCATCAACAGGAAAAAAAGCCTTAGCAAGAGTTATAAAAGTATATTTCACCCGGGTATAATGCGGCATTGGGGTGGCGGAACAGGCGCAGCGTTCCCATATGGGCGTAGGGCGGTGAGTGCGGTAAACCTCGATTTCGACAGGCGCGAGAAGCGCTTTGTGACTGTCGTTTCACCTTGACTTGACCGATTCTCACTTATAGAAAGCGCCTCACTTAACGACAGGCGGTGAGCATCGCCAACGTCGGTACGGACCACCTGCCTGATCCTTTTAGGATCGTCCGGCAGGCACCAACCTCGACGAATGCCGCTCAGACGCTGTCGATCATAGCTAGGCAATGCCAGTGCGATTCTAGTTCTCTTGAGCATGTTCTCTTGAGATCGAATTCGGATGCATGACCTCGGTGCGCGGGCCGCAGCTTTACGCTGGTTGGCCCGAAAACTGCGGTCCTCTGTGGCGTCGTAACGCTTTCCGCTCGTTGATGGAGCGGTTGGCGCAATTTCGCTTTGTGCGGATTGTTCCGCCTGAGGCGGCCTCGTCGGGTGGGTGGCCCGAACAGAATTTGCGGTCCCGGCAACGGGCTGCGGCAAGACAGCGGATCCGCAAGGGGCCGCGATAACAAAGGGTAAGGCCAGGATGCCGACGATCAACCAGCTGATCGCTCAACCGCGGGAAGTGCAGAAGTCGCGCAAGAAGGTGCCGGCGCTGCAGCAGTCGCCTCAGAAGCGTGGTGTTTGCACCCGCGTCTACACCACGACCCCGAAGAAGCCGAACTCGGCTCTTCGTAAGGTTGCCAAGGTGCGCCTGACCAACGGCTTCGAGGTGATCGGCTACATCCCCGGCGAGGGTCATAACCTCCAGGAGCACTCGGTGGTCATGATCCGCGGCGGCCGCGTCAAGGACTTGCCCGGCGTGCGCTACCACATCCTCCGCGGCGTTCTGGATACCCAGGGCGTCAAGAACCGTAAGCAGCGTCGTTCGAAGTACGGCGCCAAGCGTCCGAAGTAAGCGGGAACCAAGCCTATGTCTCGTCGCCACTCTGCGGAAAAGCGCGAAGTTCTCCCGGATCCGAAGTTCGGGAACATCATCGTCACGAAGTTCATGAACTCGGTGATGTACGCCGGCAAGAAGTCGGTCGCCGAAGGTATTGTCTACGGCGCGTTCGGCATCATCGAGAGCAAGACCAAGCAGAACCCGCTCGGCGTGTTCGAGCAGGCGCTCGAGAACGTCATGCCGACGATCGAGGTTCGCTCCCGCCGCGTCGGCGGCGCGACCTACCAGGTTCCGGTCGAGGTTCGCTCGACCCGCCGGCAGGCCCTGGGCATCCGCTGGCTGATCGCGGCTGCGCGCGAGCGCAACGAGAAGACGATGACCGAGCGGCTCTCTGCGGAGCTCTTGGACGCATCGAACAACCGGGGGAACGCCGTCAAGAAGCGCGAAGACGTGCACCGCATGGCGGAAGCCAACCGCGCCTTCTCGCACTATCGCTGGTAACGGCGAAACAAACGGACTCGCAAGGAACACCCCATGCCCCGCCAACATGCCATCGAGGACTACCGTAACTTCGGTATCATGGCGCATATCGACGCCGGCAAGACGACGACGACCGAGCGCATCCTCTATTACACCGGCAAGAGCCACAAGATCGGCGAAGTGCACGAAGGTGCCGCGACGATGGACTGGATGGAGCAGGAGCAGGAGCGTGGCATCACGATCACCTCGGCTGCGACCACCGCCTTCTGGGCCGGCAAGCGCCTGAACATCATCGACACTCCCGGCCACGTCGACTTCACCATCGAAGTCGAGCGTTCGCTGCGCGTGCTCGACGGCGCCGTCTGCGTGCTCGACTCGAACCAGGGCGTCGAGCCCCAGACCGAGACCGTCTGGCGCCAGGGCGACAAGTACAAGGTTCCGCGCATCGTCTTCGCCAACAAGATGGACAAGATCGGTGCCGACTTCTTCAAGTGTCTGGCGGACATCGTCGATCGCCTGGGCGCCAAGCCCGTCGCGATCCAGCTTCCGATCGGTGCCGAGAACAACTTCAAGGGTCTCGTCGACCTCGTGAAGATGAAGGGCGTCGTCTGGAACGATGAAGCGCTCGGCGCCAAGTTCGACTATGTCGACATTCCGGAAGATCTCGTCGACCAGGCCAAGGAATACCGCGAGAAGATGGTGGAAGCCGCCGTCGAGCTCGACGACGATGCCATGGCCGCCTACCTCGACGGCAAGGAGCCGGATGAGGCGACCCTGAAGCGCCTGATCCGCAAGGCGGTGCTGACCGGCGCGTTCTATCCCGTGCTGTGCGGCTCGGCCTTCAAGAACAAGGGCGTGCAGCCGCTGCTCGACGCCGTCGTCGACTACCTGCCGTCGCCGCTCGACGTGCCTGCGATCAAGGGCACCGACGACAAGGGCAACGAAGTCGTGCGCAAGGCGGACGACAAGGAGCCGCTGGCGCTGCTCGCGTTCAAGATCATGGACGACCCGTTCGTCGGCACCATCACCTTCTGCCGCATCTACTCCGGCGTTCTCCAGAGCGGCACCGGCGTCGTGAACTCGACCCGCGAGAAGAAGGAGCGCATCGGGCGCATGCTGTTGATGCATGCGAACAACCGCGAGGACATCAAGGAAGCCTATGCCGGCGACATCGTCGCGCTGGCCGGCCTGAAGGAAGCGCGCACCGGTGACACGTTGTGCGATCCCGACAAGCAGGTGATCCTGGAGAAGATGGAATTCCCCGAGCCGGTCATCGAGATCGCGATCGAGCCGAAGTCCAAGGCCGACCAGGAGAAGCTGGGCGTGGCGCTGGCCAAGCTCGCGGCGGAGGATCCGTCCTTCCGCGTGTCGACCGACCACGAGTCCGGCCAGACCATCCTCAAGGGCATGGGCGAACTCCACCTCGACATCAAGGTCGACATCCTCAAGCGCACCTACAAGGTCGACGCCAACATCGGCGCGCCGCAGGTTGCGTTCCGTGAGCGCGTCACCAAGCGGGTGGAGCACAGCTACACCCACAAGAAGCAGACCGGCGGTACCGGCCAGTTCGCGGCCGTGTCGTTCATCGTCGAGCCGAACGAGCCCGGCAAGGGCTACGAGTTCGAATCGAAGATCGTCGGCGGTGCGGTGCCGAAGGAATACATTCCCGGCGTCGAGAAGGGCCTGGAGAGCGTGCTGTCGTCCGGCGTGGTCGCGGGCTTCCCCGTGGTCGACGTCAAGGTGCAGCTGGTCGACGGCAAGTATCACGACGTCGACTCGTCGGCGCTCGCCTTCGAAATCGCTTCGCGCGCCTGCTTCCGCGAAGCGCTGCAGATGGGCAAGTCCGTCCTGCTCGAGCCGATCATGAAGGTCGAAGTGGTGACCCCGGAAGACTATACCGGCTCGGTCATCGGCGACCTGAACTCCCGGCGCGGTCAGATCCAGGGTCAGGACATGCGCGGCAACGCCAACGTCATCAACGCGATGGTGCCGCTCATGAACATGTTTGGTTACGTGAATAACCTGCGCTCGATGAGCCAGGGTCGCGCGACCTTCACCATGCAGTTCGATCACTACGCAGAAGCGCCGGCCAACGTGTCGGCAGAAGTCCAAAAGAAGTTTGCCTGATTGTCGTCGGTCTCAAGCTGACGATTGAACGGAGAGTCAAATGGCCAAAGCAAAGTTTGAACGTACCAAGCCGCACTGCAACATCGGCACCATCGGTCACGTCGACCATGGTAAGACGTCGCTGACCGCGGCGATCACCAAGGTTCTCGCCGAAGCCGGCGGTGCGACGTTCACCGCGTACGACCAGATCGACAAGGCGCCGGAAGAGAAGGCGCGCGGCATCACCATCTCGACCGCGCACGTCGAGTACGAGACGCCGAACCGCCACTACGCCCACGTCGACTGCCCCGGCCACGCCGACTACGTGAAGAACATGATCACGGGCGCCGCCCAGATGGACGGTGCGATCCTCGTCGTGTCGGCTGCTGACGGCCCGATGCCGCAGACCCGCGAGCACATCCTGCTCGCCCGCCAGGTCGGCGTGCCCGCGCTCGTCGTGTTCCTGAACAAGTGCGACATGGTCGACGATCCGGAACTGCTCGAGCTCGTCGAGCTCGAAGTCCGCGAGCTGCTCTCGAAGTACGAATTCCCGGGCGACAAGATCCCGATCATCAAGGGTTCGGCTCTCGCCGCTCTCGAAGACAGCGACAAGAAGCTCGGCCACGATGCCATCATCGAGCTGATGAAGAACGTCGACAGCTACATCCCGCAGCCGGAGCGTCCGATCGATCAGCCGTTCCTGATGCCGGTTGAAGACGTGTTCTCGATCTCGGGTCGCGGCACCGTCGTGACCGGCCGTGTCGAGCGCGGCGTCGTCAAGGTCGGCGAGGAAATCGAGATCGTCGGTCTCCGCGCCACCCAGAAGACCACCGTCACCGGCGTCGAGATGTTCCGCAAGCTGCTCGATCAGGGTCAGGCCGGCGACAACATCGGCGCTCTGCTCCGCGGCACCAAGCGCGAGGACGTCGAGCGCGGCCAGGTTCTGGCCAAGCCGGGTTCGGTCAAGCCGCACACCAAGTTCAAGGCTGAGGCCTACATCCTCACCAAGGAAGAGGGCGGCCGCCACACCCCGTTCTTCACCAACTACCGTCCGCAGTTCTACTTCCGCACCACCGACGTGACCGGTGTCGTGCACCTGCCGGAAGGCACCGAGATGGTGATGCCGGGCGACAACATCGCGATGGAAGTGCACCTGATCGTGCCGATCGCGATGGAAGAGAAGCTCCGCTTCGCGATCCGCGAAGGCGGCCGCACCGTCGGCGCCGGCGTCGTCGCCTCGATCATCGAGTAATTACGAGAAAAGGGACGGCGAGTAGCGAATGGTGACATTCGCTATTCGCTATTCGCCACCCACTGAAGAGAGACCACGGCAATGAACGGCCAAAACATTCGTATCCGTCTCAAGGCGTTCGACCATCGTATCCTCGATACGTCGACCCGTGAGATCGTGAACACGGCGAAGCGCACCGGCGCGCAGGTCCGCGGACCCATTCCGCTGCCCACCCGCATCGAGAAGTTCACCGTCAACCGTTCGCCCCACGTCGACAAGAAGAGCCGCGAACAGTTCGAGATGCGCACCCACAAGCGCCTGCTCGACATCGTCGATCCGACCCCGCAGACCGTCGATGCTTTGATGAAGCTCGACCTGGCCGCCGGTGTCGACGTCGAGATCAAGCTCTAAGATTTTGGATCCCGTTCGCGAAAGCGGACAAAGAGAACAGGAAGCAAGCCGATGCGCTCCGGAGTGATCGCACAAAAGGTCGGGATGACGCGGGTCTTCACGGAGGCCGGCGAACATATCCCCGTGACCGTGCTGAAGCTCGGCAATTGCCAGGTCGTAGGCCACCGCACCGAAGAGAAGAACGGTTACGTCGCGCTCCAGCTTGGTTCTGGTGCTCGCAAGACCGTTTACATGCCCAAGGCTGAGCGCGGCCAGTTCGCGGTTGCCAAGGTCGAGCCGAAGCGCCGGGTCGAGGAGTTCCGCGTCACCGCGGACGCCATGATCCCGGTCGGCGCCGAGATCCAGGCCGACCACTTCGTCGTCGGCCAGTTCGTCGATGTCACCGGCACCTCGGTCGGTAAGGGCTTCGCGGGCGGTATGAAGCGCTGGAACTTCGGCGGTCTGCGCGCCACGCACGGTGTGTCGATCTCGCACCGCTCGATCGGTTCGACCGGTGGTCGTCAGGACCCCGGCAAGACCTGGAAGAATAAGAAGATGCCCGGCCACATGGGTGTCGACCGCATCACCACGCTCAACCTCCGCGTCGTTCAGCTCGATGTCGAGCGCGGCCTGATCCTCGTCGAAGGCGCCGTTCCCGGCTCCAAGGGCGGCTGGATCCGCGTGCGCGACGCCGTCAAGAAGCCGCTGCCGAAGGAAGCTCCGAAGCCCGGCAAGTTCAAGGTTGCTGGCGAAGCGGACGCCGCTCCGGCTGCGCAGGAGGCGTGAGATGGAACTGAAGGTCACCACCCTCGAAGGTAAGGAAGCCGGCTCCGTCCAGCTCTCCGACGCCATTTTCGGTCTCGAGCCGCGCGAAGACATCATTGCGCGTTGCGTGCAGTGGCAGCTCAACAAGCGCCAGGCCGGCACGCACAAGGCCAAGGGCCGCGCCGAGATCTGGCGCACCGGCAAGAAGATGTACAAGCAGAAGGGCACCGGCGGTGCTCGTCACGGCTCGGCCCGCGTGCCGCAGTTCCGTGGCGGCGGCCGTGCTTTCGGTCCGGTGGTGCGTTCGCACGCCACCGACCTGCCGAAGAAGGTCCGCGCGCTCGCTCTGAAGCATGCGCTCTCGGCCAAGGCCAAGGACGGCGATCTCGTCGTGATCGAGAAGGCCGCGCTGGAAGCTGCCAAGACCAAGGCGCTGCTCGGTCACTTCTCGGGCCTCGGCCTCACCAACGCGCTGATCATCGACGGTGCCGAGCTCAACAACGGCTTTGCCGCTGCGGCCCGCAACATCCCGAACATGGACGTGCTGCCGATCCAGGGCATCAACGTCTATGACATCCTGCGCCGTCAGAAGCTCGTTCTGACCAAGGCCGCCATCGATGCGCTGGAGGCGCGCTTCAAATGACGAAGAACATCGAGCCTCGCCACTACGACGTGATCCTGTCGCCGGTCGTGACCGAAAAGGCGACGATCGCCTCGGAGCACAACAAGGTGCTGTTCAAGGTGGCCGCGAAGGCGACCAAGCCGCAGATCAAGGAAGCGATCGAGAAGCTGTTCGACGTCAAGGTCAAGAGCGTCAACACGCTGGTCCGCAAGGGCAAGGTCAAGGCCTTCCGCGGCAATCTCGGTTCGCAGTCGAACACCAAGCGCGCGATCGTGACCCTCGAAGAGGGCCACCGGATCGACGTCACCACCGGTCTGTAAGGTCGTACGACGATGGCACTGAAGACATTCAATCCCACGACGCCGGGCCAGCGCCAGCTGGTCATGGTCGATCGTTCGAGCCTGTACAAGGGCAAGCCGGTCAAGGCGCTGACCGAGGGCAAGCACTCCTCGGGCGGTCGTAACAACACCGGCCGTATCACCGTGCGCTTCCGCGGCGGCGGTCACAAGCAGACGCTGCGCATCGTCGACTTCAAGCGCGACAAGGTCGATGCGCCCGCGACGGTCGAGCGGCTGGAATACGATCCGAACCGCACTGCTTTCATCGCGCTGATCAAATATCAGGACGGCGAGCAGGCCTACATCCTGGCGCCGCAGCGCCTGGCCGTGGGTGACACCATCGTCGCCGGCAACTATGTCGACGTGAAGCCGGGCAACGTCATGCCGCTCGGCAACATGCCGGTCGGCACGATCATCCACAACATCGAGGTCAAGATCGGGAAGGGCGGCCAGCTCGCCCGTTCCGCGGGCACCTACGCCCAGCTCGTCGGCCGCGACCAGGATTACGTCATCGTCCGCCTGAACTCGGGCGAGCAGCGTCTCGTGCACGGCCGTTGCCGCGGCACGATCGGCGCGGTGTCGAACCCGGATCACATGAACACCTCGATCGGCAAGGCCGGCCGCAACCGTTGGCTGGGCCGCAAGCCGCACAACCGCGGTGTTTCGATGAACCCGATCGACCATCCGCACGGCGGTGGTGAAGGTCGTACCTCGGGCGGCCGCCACCCGGTCACCCCGTGGGGCAAGCCGACCAAGGGCAAGAAGACCCGCACCAACAAGTCGACCAACAAATTCATTCTCCTAAGCCGCCACAAGCGGAAGAAGTAAGGAACGCCGGACATGGTTCGTTCAGTCTGGAAAGGCCCGTTCGTCGAGGGTTCTCTGCTCAAGAAGGCAGATGCCGCGCGCGCGTCCGGCCGTCACGACGTCATCAAGATCTGGAGCCGTCGCTCGACGATCCTGCCGCAGTTCGTCGGTCTGACCTTCGGCGTCTACAACGGTCAGAAGCACGTGCCGGTGGCGGTCAACGAGGAAATGGTCGGTCACAAGTTCGGCGAGTTCTCGCCGACCCGGACCTTCCATGGCCACTCCGGCGACAAGAAAGCCAAGAAGGCTTGAGGATTAAACGATGAGCAAACCTAAGCGCGAACGGAGCCTCGCCGACAACGAGGCCAAGGCGGTCGCCCGGATGCTGCGGGTGAGCCCGCAGAAGCTCAACCTGGTCGCCCAGCTCATTCGCGGCCGGAAGGCTTCCGCTGCGCTCGCCGACCTGCAGTTCTCGCGCAAGCGGATCGCGGTCGACGTGAAGAAGTGCCTGGAATCGGCTATCGCCAACGCCGAGAACAACCACGACCTCGACGTCGACGATCTCGTCGTGGCGCAGGCCTTCGTCGGCAACGGCCTCGTGATGAAGCGCTTCGCCGCCCGCGGCCGTGGCCGTTCGGGCCGTGTCTACAAACCATTTTCGCAGCTGACGATCATCGTTCGTCAGGTCGAAGCCGAAGCAGCGGCTTAAGGCGCAGGAGAACACGATGGGTCAAAAGATCAATCCGATCGGTCTGCGTCTCGGCATCAACCGGACCTGGGATTCCCGCTGGTTCGCCGGCAAGCAGGAATACGGCAAGCTGCTGCACGAGGACGTCAAGATCCGCGAGATCCTGCACAAGGAGCTCAAGCAGGCGGCCGTCGCCCGCATCGTGATCGAGCGTCCGCACAAGAAGTGCCGCGTCACCATCCACTCGGCCCGTCCGGGCGTGGTGATCGGCAAGAAGGGCGCCGACATCGACAAGCTGCGCAAGCGCGTTGCGGACATCACCTCGTCCGACGTCGTCATCAACATCGTCGAGATCCGCAAGCCGGAGCTCGATGCGACGCTGGTGGCCGAGTCGATCGCGCAGCAGCTGGAGCGCCGCGTTGCGTTCCGCCGCGCCATGAAGCGCGCCGTGCAGTCGGCGATGCGTCTCGGCGCGGAAGGCATCCGCATCAACTGCTCGGGACGTCTCGGCGGTGCGGAAATCGCGCGCATGGAGTGGTACCGCGAAGGTCGCGTGCCGCTGCACACGCTGCGTGCCGACATCGACTACGGCGTTGCGACCGCGTTCACGACCTTCGGCACCTGCGGCGTCAAGGTCTGGATCTTCAAGGGCGAGATCCTCGAGCACGATCCGATGGCCCAGGACAAGAGAATGGCCGAAGGCGAGACGGGCGGTAGTGGTGATCGTGGTGGCCGTCAGCGCCGCGATACGGCTGCGGCCTAAAGCCAGACAGGAATTTGAGGGCTTAAAGCCATGATGCAACCTAAGAAAACGAAGTTCCGGAAGGCGCATAAGGGCCGCATCCACGGCGTTGCGTCTTCGGGCGCGACGTTGGCGTTCGGCCAGTACGGCCTGAAGGCGACCGAGCCTGAGCGCGTCACCGCGCGCCAGATCGAGGCCGCCCGCCGCGCGCTGACCCGCCACATGAAGCGCGCCGGCCGCGTCTGGATCCGCGTGTTCCCCGACGTTCCGGTGTCGAAGAAGCCGGCCGAAGTCCGCATGGGCTCCGGCAAGGGTTCGCCGGAACTGTGGGTGGCTCGCGTCAAGCCGGGCCGGGTGCTGTTCGAGATCGACGGCGTCAACACCCAGACGGCGCGTGAGGCGCTGACCCTGGCGGCGGCCAAGCTGCCGATCAAGACGCGCTTCGTCGAGCGCATTGCGGAGTAATGGCCATGGCCCAGATGAAGATCGAAGACATCCGCGCGATGAGCCCCGACCAGCAGGATGACGCCATCCTGAACCTGAAGAAGGAGCGCTTCAACCTGCGCTTCCAGCGCGCCACCGGGCAGCTCGAGAACACCTCGCGCCTGCGCGAGGCCCGCCGTGACATCGCCCGGATCAAGACCGTCGCCGCGCAGACGCGCGCGAAGAAGAAGTAAGAGGCTTACGAAGATGCCGAAACGTACTTTGCAGGGCGTGGTCGTCAGCGACAAGCAAGCCAAGACCATCGTGGTGCGCGTCGATCGCCGTTTCACGCACCCGATCTACAAGAAGACGATCCGCCGTTCGAAGAACTATCACGCGCACGACGAGAGCAACGAGTTCAAGCCGGGCGATGTGGTGTGGATCGAGGAATCGAAGCCGATTTCGAAGTTGAAGCGCTGGGTCGTGATCCGGGGCGAACACAAGAAAAGCGCCTGATCTGTTGGCTTTAGCCGACTGACTTCAGGGAAATGTTGAGCGCCGGCTGGGCTGGCGCAATTAGAAAGAGGACGAGGTGCATCAATGATTCAGATGCAGACCAACCTCGACGTGGCCGACAATTCTGGCGCACGCCGTGTCATGTGTATCAAGGTGCTCGGAGGCTCCAAGCGCCGCTACGCCACGATCGGCGACATCATCGTCGTCTCGATCAAGGAAGCGATTCCGCGTGGCAAGGTGAAGAAGGGCGACGTGATGAAGGCCGTCGTGGTGCGCGTCCGCAAGGACATCCGCCGCGCCGACGGTTCGGTCATCCGCTTCGACCGCAACGCCGCCGTTCTGATCAACAACCAGTCCGAGCCGGTCGGCACCCGTATCTTCGGGCCCGTGCCGCGCGAGCTGCGCGCCAAGAACCACATGAAGATCATTTCGCTCGCGCCGGAGGTGCTGTGATGGCTGCGAAGATCCGCAAGGGCGACAAGGTCGTCGTGCTGACCGGCCGCGACAAGGGCCGTACCGGCGAAGTGTTCGAGGTTCGTCCCGACGCCGGCACCGCGCTGGTGCGCGGCGTCAACATGGTCAAGCGTCACCAGAAGCAGACGCAGGCCCAGGAGGGCGGCATCATCTCGAAAGAGGCGCCGATCCAACTGTCCAACATCGCGTATGTCGGCAAGGACGGAAAGCCGACCCGCGTCGGATTCAAGATTCTGGCGGACGGCAAGAAGGTCCGCATCGCCAAGAGCTCGGGAGCTGAGATCGATGGCTGAGGCCGCTTACACGCCGCGCCTGCGCGCGGAATATGACGCGAAGATCCGCACGGCTCTGACCGAGAAGTTCGGTTATGAGAACGTGATGCAGGTTCCGCGCCTGGACAAGGTCGTGCTGAACATGGGCGTTGGCGATTCCGTCAACGACCGCAAGAAGGCCGAGACCGCCGCTGCCGAGCTGACCCAGATCGCCGGCCAGAAGGCGATCGTGACCTATTCGCGTATCGCGATCGCGACCTTCAAGCTGCGTGAGAACCAGCCGATCGGCTGCAAGGTCACGCTGCGCAAGGCCCGCATGTACGAGTTCATCGATCGCCTGGTGACGGTCGCGCTGCCGCGCGTCCGCGACTTCCGCGGCCTGAACCCGAAGAGCTTTGACGGCCGCGGCAACTACTCGCTCGGCATCAAGGAGCACATCATTTTCCCCGAGATCGACTTCGACAAGGTCACGGAAGCCCGCGGTATGGACATCACCGTCTGCACCACGGCCAAGACCGACGAAGAGGCGAGGGCCTTGTTGACCGCTTTCAATTTCCCGTTCCGGCAGTGAGACGCTGACCTAAAGCCTCTCAAACGCGGATACCCAGGAGCCAAGCATGGCAAAGAAGAGTTCAGTCGAGAAGAACAACCGGCGCAAGCGGATGGTGAAGAACGCCGCCGCCAAGCGTGAGCGGTTGAAGGCGATCATCGCCGACAAGAAGCTGCCGATGGAAGAGCGTTTCGCTGCGACGCTGAAGCTGGCCGAGATGCCGCGCAACTCGTCGGCGACCCGCATCCGTCTGCGTTGCGAGCTGTCGGGCCGCCCGCGCTCGAACTATCGCAAGAACAAGCTGTCCCGTATCGCGCTGCGCGACCTTGGCTCCAAGGGCATGGTCCCGGGCCTCGTGAAGTCCAGCTGGTAAGGAGGGGCGTTTAGATGTCTACGCACGATCCAATCAGCGATCTGATCACCCGCATCCGCAACGCGCAGATGCGCTCCAAGACCAAGGTCTCCACGCCTGGCTCGAAGATGCGCGAGAACGTGCTCGAGGTCCTCAAGTCCGAGGGCTACATCCGCGGTTACGCCACGCTCGAGCATCCCTCGGGCCGCAGCGAGATCGAGATCGAGCTGAAGTATTTCGACGGCGAGCCCGTCATCCGCGAGATCGAACGCGTTTCCAAGCCCGGGCGTCGTGTCTACGCCTCGGTGAAGAACCTGCCGCGGGTCAACAACGGGCTCGGCATTTCGGTGTTGTCGACGCCGAAGGGGATCATGGCCGACCACAGCGCGCGCGACGCGAATGTGGGCGGTGAAGTCCTCTTCACGGTGTTCTGAGAAGGATTTTTCATCCATGTCACGAGTTGGCAAAAGGCCTGTGGCGGTTCCGTCGGGTGTGACCGCGACCGTCGATGGGCAGACCGTCAAGATGAAGGGGCCGAAGGGTCAGCTTCAGTTCGTCGTCCACGACGACGTCGAGGTGAAGCTCGAGAGCGGCCAGATCAAGGTCAAGCCGCGCGCCGAGACCAACCGCGCCCGCGCGCTGTACGGTACCGCTCGCGCCCAGGTCGCGAATCTGGTCGAAGGCGTCACCAAGGGTTTTGAGAAGAAGCTCGAGATCACCGGCGTCGGTTACCGCGCCGCGATGCAGGGCAAGAACCTCCAGCTCGCGCTCGGCTACAGCCACGACGTGATCTATCCGATTCCGGAAGGGATCACGATCACCGTGCCGAAGCCGACCGAGATCACGGTGGCGGGCAGCGACGTCCAGCGCGTCGGCCAGGTCGCCGCGGAGATCCGCGCCTACCGTCCGCCGGAGCCCTACAAGGGCAAGGGCGTGAAGTATGTGGGCGAATTCATCTTCCGCAAGGAAGGCAAGAAGAAGTAACGGAGCCGGTCATGTCCAAAGCCAAGGTTACGAATGCCCGGCGCAAGCGAAGTGTGCGGCTGAAGCTGCGCCGCTCCGGTGGTGGCCGTCCGCGTCTGTCGGTGTTCCGCTCGTCCAAGCACATCTACGCCCAGGTCATCGACGACCTGAAGGGCGAGACGCTGGCCTCTGCCTCGTCGCTCGAGAAGGCGATGCGCGACGGCGGCAAGACCGGTGCCGACATCGATGCGGCGAAGGCGGTCGGCAAACTGCTGGCCGAGCGCGCCGCCGAGAAGGGCGTCAAGGAAGTCGTGTTCGATCGCGGCAGCTACCTCTACCACGGGCGGGTCAAGGCTCTGGCCGACGCCGCGCGTGAGAGCGGGCTGAGCTTCTAACAGAATTTGAGGATTGAGGCGTAAGCCTCTGAAGGATTGGAAAAATGGCAGAACGCGAACAACGTGGTGGACGCGATCAACGCGGCGGCGGACGCGAACGCAAGGAGCGCGAGGAGCGCGACAGCGAGTTCGTCGACAAGCTGGTCCACATCAACCGCGTGGCCAAGGTCGTCAAGGGCGGCAAGCGCTTCGGTTTCGCGGCGCTGGTCGTGATCGGCGACCAGAAGGGCCGCGCCGGCTTCGGTCACGGCAAGGCGCGCGAAGTGCCTGAGGCGATCCGCAAGGCAACCGAGTCCGCCAAGCGCAACCTGACCCGGGTGTCGCTGCGCGAGGGCCGCACGCTCCATCACGACATCGCCGGCCGTCATGGCGCGGGCCGTGTCTACCTGCGTGCAGCTCCGGCCGGTACCGGCATCATCGCCGGCGGACCGATGCGCGCCGTGTTCGAGACGCTCGGCGTCCAGGACGTGGTGGCCAAGTCGATCGGCTCGTCGAACCCGTACAACATGGTTCGCGCGACCTTCGACGCGCTGAAGCATCAGGATTCGCCGCGTTCGGTCGCAGCCCGCCGCAACATCAAGGTGTCCACTCTGCAGTCGCGCCGTATCGGTGGCGACGCCGAGGCGGCTGCCGACTAACGGAAGCTTTGGAGTAGACTCCCATGGCCAAGGCCACCAAAACGATCAAGCTCGAGCAGATCGGCAGCGCGATCCGCCGCCATCACTCGCAGCGTTCGACGCTGATCGGGCTCAAGCTCAACAAGATCGGTCGCACCAGCGAACTGCAGGACACCCCGGCGGTCCGCGGCATGATCGAGAAGGTTCACCATCTCGTCCGCATCGTCGACGAGAAGTAAGAAGCGGCGCACGATCCCGAAAAGCGGGGACCGGTTTTCGGTGACGATCGGGCGCAAGACACAAGGAGAAGGGCGATGAAGCTCAGCGATATCGCCGACAACGCCGGCTCGCGCAAAAAGCGTATGCGCGTCGGCCGCGGCATCGGTTCGGGCAAGGGCAAGCAGTCCGGCCGCGGCGGCAAGGGCCAGACCGCGCGTTCGGGCGTGCGCATCAAGGGTTTCGAAGGCGGCCAGATGCCGATGCATCGCCGTCTGCCCAAGCGCGGCTTCAACAACATCTTCCGCGTGGAGTTCGCCGAGATCAATCTCGACCGGCTCCAGGAAGCGGTCGATGCCAAGAAGATCGACGCCGGCAGCGTCGTGAACGTCGAGGCCCTGGTGAAGGGCGGCGTGCTGCGCCGCGCCAAGGCCGGCCTGCGGCTGCTCGGCCGTGGCGAGCTCAAGTCCAAGCTCAACATCGAAGTGCATGGCGCCACCAAGACCGCGATTGCGGCGGTCGAGAAGGCCGGCGGCTCGGTGAAGATCCTCGCCCCTGCCAAGGAAGAAGGCGAGGCGGCGTAACAACTGCGTCATTGGCCCGCGGCTCGCGGGCCTTTACGCATGCGGGACGTGGACTTATCGAAGCCGAGCCCCAGATAATGTCCGGCGTCCGCTAGATAGTAGCCCGGCCGCGGGCATGACGGCGCAACAGGC
The DNA here is from genome assembly GCF_025200885.1 of Bradyrhizobium huanghuaihaiense. NCBI lineage: Bacteria > Pseudomonadati > Pseudomonadota > Alphaproteobacteria > Hyphomicrobiales > Nitrobacteraceae > Bradyrhizobium > Bradyrhizobium huanghuaihaiense. Next base: position 3,854,616 of record NZ_CP104172.1, read on the forward strand.
GGCGGGAGAAAGTCCAAGATGGTCTCTGCAGCGGAACAACTGGCAGCCAATCTCAATTTCGGCGCGTTTGCCAAGGCCGACGAACTGAAGAAGCGCATCTGGTTCACCCTGGGTGCGCTGCTCGTTTATCGGCTCGGAACCTACATCCCGCTGCCGGGCATCGATCCCAACATCTGGGAACAGGTGTTCAAGTCCCAGGCGGGCGGCATCCTCGGCATGTTCAACATGTTCGCCGGCGGCGGCATTCACCGCATGGCGATCTTCGCGCTGAACATCATGCCGTACATCTCGGCCTCGATCATCATCCAGCTCCTGACCACCGTCTCGCCGCAGCTCGAGGCGCTGAAGAAGGAGGGTGAGGCCGGCCGCAAGCTGCTGAACCAGTACACCCGCTACCTGACCGTGATCCTGGCCGCGTTCCAGTCCTACGGTATCGCGGTGGGTCTCGAAGGCGCCGGCAACGTCGTCAGCGACCCCGGCATGTTCTTCCGCCTGTCCACGGCGATCACGTTGACCGGCGGCACCATGTTCCTGATGTGGCTGGGCGAGCAGATCACCTCGCGCGGCATCGGCAACGGCATCTCGCTGATCATTCTCGCCGGCATCGTCGCCGAGCTGCCCGCGGCGCTCGCCAACATGCTGGAGCTCGGCCGTCAGGGCGCGATGTCGACCGGCCTGATCCTGGTCGTCATCATCATGGCCGTCGCCGTGATCGCCTTCATCGTGTTCATGGAGCGCGCCCAGCGCCGGCTGCTGATCCAGTATCCGAAGCGCCAGGTCGGCAACAAGATGTTCGAGGGCCAGTCCTCGCATCTGCCGCTCAAGCTCAACACCTCGGGCGTGATTCCGCCGATCTTCGCATCCTCGCTGCTCTTGCTGCCGACCACGGTTGCGAACTTCAACGCCGGCAGCGGGCCGGAATGGTTCCAGTGGATCACCACCCAGCTCGGCCATGGCCGTCCGCTGTTCCTGATCATGTATCTGGCGCTGATCGTGTTCTTCGCGTTCTTCTACACCGCGATCGTGTTCAACCCGACCGAGACCGCCGACAATCTGAAGAAGCATGGCGGCTTCATTCCGGGCATCCGTCCGGGCGAGCGCACCGCCGAATATATCGACTACGTGCTGTCGCGCATCACGGTGCTCGGTGCGATCTATCTCGCCATCGTCTGCTTGATCCCGGAGATCCTGATCTCCTATGCCTCGGTGCCGTTCTACTTCGGCGGTACCTCGCTGCTGATCGTCGTCAGCGTCACCATGGACACGGTGGCGCAGGTGCAGGGCTATCTGTTGGCCCATCAGTACGAAGGCCTGATCCGCAAGTCCAAGCTGCGCGGTCGCCGCCGCTAGGTGCGGCGTCGCTCTAGATGAGCAGGGAGCTCGCGCGCCGGATCGCTTTCACGATTGGCGCGCTGCTCCTTTTCAGGCTCGGCACCCAGATCCCGATCGCGGGGCTCGATGTTTCGCGCCTCTCGTCGTTGCCCAACTTCAACGTCCGCCTTTCGCTCTTTTCGCTCGGCCTCATTCCCTATCTGACTGCGGCGATCTTTGTCCGGTTGCTGTCCGTGGTGTGGCGCGGCCTGAATTCGCTGGAGCGCTCGGGCGAGGACGGCCGACGCAAGGTCGCCCGTGCAACGCTCGGACTCACGCTGGCTCTTGCTGCCTTTCAAGCCTACGGCATCGCCTCCGCGCTGATTTCCATTCCGGAGCTCGTCAGAAATCCGGACGGCTGGTTCGTGACGACGGCTACGGCCTCGATGGTTGGTGGCGTCTTCGTGCTGGTGTGGCTGAGCGAACAGATCACCCGCTACGGCATCGGCAACGGCCTGGCGGTGATCTTGAGTGTCGGCATGCTCGTCTCCCTGCCGCAAGACGTCGCCGGCATCGCAGATGTCGTGCGGAGCGGGGCGGTCTCGGGCAATCTCGTGTTCATCCACGCTTTGCTCTGGGTCGTGACCGTCGCCGTGATCGTTCTCGTCGAAGGCGCGCGGCGAAATGTTCGGGTCGAATTCGGCGCGCTCAATGTCGGCGCGCGGCAATTGCCGGCGCGCGCTGCCGTGCTGCCGATCAAGCTCAACAGCGCCGGGTATCTAATTCCGGTCACGGTGGCGCCGTGGATCTTCTTTCTTCCGCTTGCCTTTGCCGGCTTCATCCTGGGCGGCGATCACCCCTTGGTCGCCGCGGCCTACCGGCATCTCCAGCTGGGGCAGCCGGCGCACATGATCCTCGTGTCGATCGCGGTCTTCGTGCTCGCCTTCATCTACACGGCCTATGTCGTCGATCCCGAAGACACGGCCAAATCCCTGGCGCAGCACGATGGCACCATTCCCGGTGTCGCGCCCGGCGAGGCGACCGCCGGCTATCTCGATCGCGTCGTGTCATTGACGACGGTCGTCGGAGCCGTCTACCTGACTGCGTTGCAGTTGATTCCGGAGGTGTTCGACCTTTACGGGATAGGGCTGCCTTATAGTATGGTCGTCGATGGTGGTGCGGCGCTGGTTGTGGTTTGCACCGCTCTTGATATCAAAACACAGGTGCGCGACGTATCGCTCACCAATCCGGGGGGCGTACGCCGATGAGAATTATACTTCTGGGACCGCCGGGGTCGGGCAAGGGGACCCAGGCGCAGCTCTTGGTGCAGCGCTATGGCATCGTCCAGCTCTCGACCGGCGAGATGCTGCGCGCAGCCGTTGCGGCGGGAACGCCGGTCGGGCTGAAGGCCAAGGAGATCATGGCCAGCGGCAGCCTCGTCCCTGATGACGTCGTGGTTGGAATCATCTCCGACCGCATCGACCAGCCGGACGCCAAGAACGGTTTCATCCTCGACGGCTTCCCGCGCACCGTGCCGCAGGCGGAAGCGCTGGATGAGTTGCTGAAGCACAAGCACCTGAAGCTCGACGCCGTGATCGAGCTCCGCGTCAACGAGAGTGCGCTGCTGAGCCGCGTCGAGACCCGCGTCGCCCAGATGCGGGAGCGCGGGGAGGAGGTCCGGGTCGACGACACTCCGGAGGTCCTGACCAAGCGCCTCGCGAGCTACCGCAGCCAGACGGAACCGCTGATTCACTACTATTCCGAGCGGCGGAAGCTCTCCACCATCGACGGCATGATGGCCATCGACGAGGTCACCCGCGCCATCCATCGCCAGCTCCTGGCGCTCGGGGCGGTGGAACCCAAGACCCACGCCCGCAGCGCGGCCAAGGCGGCGCCGGCCAAGAAAGCCAAGGCTGGCAAGAAATCGGCCAAAATGGCGGTGAAAACAGCCAAAAAGGCCGCCAAATCGGCCAAAACCACCAAAAAGACGGCGAAGAAGGCCGTGAAGGGGACCAAGAAGGCGGCGAAGAAAGCCGCCAAGAAAACCGCCAAGAAGACCGTCAAAAAAGGTTCGAAGAAGGGACCAAAAAAGGTCACGAAAAAGCGAGCCAAGCGCTAGCAGCGGTTGACGAAAGCCCCTGGAATCCCCTAATAAGCCCCGCATCCAAGTCGGATAGTTTCAGACGATGCCGGGCCCCAGGAAGACCGGGGGTGGGCGTCGTGTTCGCGTTTGTGAACACCTGCCCGAGAAAGCAAGCACTTAAGCCCGATTCCTGACGAGGGATCGGCAACAGGAGAGAAGGCCGTGGCCCGTATTGCCGGCGTGAACATTCCCACCAACAAGCGCGTGCTGATCGCGCTTCAGTACATCCATGGCATCGGCCCGAAGATCGCCGGTGACATCATCGAGAAGGTGAAGATCCCCGAGGATCGTCGCGTCAATCAGCTCAGCGACGCCGAAGTTCTTCAGATCCGCGAAGTGATCGACCGCGACTATCTCGTCGAGGGCGACCTGCGTCGTGAGGTCGGCATCAACATCAAGCGTCTGATGGACCTCGGCTGCTATCGCGGCCTGCGTCATCGTCGCGGTCTGCCGGTGCGCGGTCAGCGTACCCACACCAATGCGCGTACGCGCAAGGGTCCGGCCAAGGCCATCGCCGGCAAGAAGAAGTAAGTTTTCGCACTCCATCGCGGCGTGTGGCGAAAGGGGATACCCGTTCGCCACGCGCTTTTCGTTCCACAGGTGTAGCCGCTGGCATTACGGCGGCGTTTGAGATCTTCAGGAAAGGGACTCAATGGGCAAGGAAGCCACCCGCGTTCGCCGTCGTGAGCGCAAGAACATCGCCTCCGGCGTTGCGCACGTGAACTCGTCGTTCAACAACACGACCATCACCATCACCGACGCGCAGGGCAACACGATTGCCTGGTCTTCCGCCGGCACGATGGGCTTCAAGGGCTCGCGCAAGTCGACCCCGTACGCCGCGCAGGTTGCGGCGGAAGACGTGTCGAAGAAGGCGCAGGAACACGGCATGCGCACGCTGGAAGTCGAAGTCGCCGGTCCCGGTTCGGGCCGCGAATCGGCGCTCCGCGCGCTCCAGGCCGCGGGCTTCACCGTCACCTCGATCCGCGACGTGACCACGATCCCGCACAACGGCTGCCGTCCCCGCAAGCGTCGGCGCGTTTGATACCAAGTTGCGGGCGCATCGGCGCCCGCAATGACTTTTGTAAGAAGCCGCGGGCGTGGCCTGCGGCCTTTCTCCAACGCCAGTGTCTGCAACGGCAGTTCGACTGGCCTGTATGGGTGAAACAGTGACGATCCAGAAAAATTGGCAAGAACTGATTCGGCCGAACAAGCTCCAGGTCACGCCCGGCAGTGACTCCTCGCGTTTCGCGACCATCGTCGCCGAACCGCTCGAGCGCGGCTTCGGCCAGACCCTCGGCAACGCGCTGCGCCGCATCCTGCTCTCTTCGCTCCAGGGCGCGGCGGTGCAGTCGGTGCACATCGACGGCGTGCTGCACGAGTTCTCCTCGATCGCTGGCGTCCGTGAGGACGTCACCGATATCGTGCTGAACATCAAGGACATCTCGATCAAGATGCAGGGCGAAGGCCCCAAGCGCATGGTCGTGAAGAAGCAGGGCCCGGGCGTCGTCACCGCCGGCGACATCCAGACCGTCGGCGACGTCACCGTGCTGAACCCGGACCTCCAGATCTGCACCCTCGACGAGGGCGCCGAGATCCGCATGGAGTTCACGGTCTCCACCGGCAAGGGCTACGTGCCCGCCGAGCGCAACCGTCCCGAGGACGCGCCGATCGGCCTGATCCCGGTCGACAGCCTGTACTCGCCGGTCCGCAAGGTCTCCTACAAGGTCGAGAACACCCGCGAGGGCCAGATCCTCGACTACGACAAGCTGACCATGACGATCGAGACCAACGGCGCGATCTCGCCGGATGACTCGGTGGCCTATGCCGCCCGCATCCTGCAGGATCAGCTCAACGTGTTCGTCAACTTCGAAGAGCCGCGCAAGGAAGTCGCCCAGGAGATCATCCCGGACCTCGCCTTCAACCCGGCCTTCCTCAAGAAGGTGGACGAGCTCGAGCTGTCGGTGCGTTCGGCCAACTGCCTGAAGAACGACAACATCGTCTACATCGGCGATCTCGTGCAGAAGAGCGAGGCGGAAATGCTCCGCACCCCGAACTTCGGCCGCAAGTCGCTGAACGAGATCAAGGAAGTGCTGGCCCAGATGGGTCTGCACCTCGGCATGGAAGTGCCGGGTTGGCCGCCGGAGAACATCGACGAGCTCGCCAAGCGCTTCGAGGATCATTACTGAGAATTCGTCGTTCCGGGGCGGCTCGCAGAGCCGAACCCGGAACCTCGAGATTTCGGATCGCCGCTTCGCGTCGTCCGGAATGACACCATGGGCGAACGCAGGCAGCCCACCTGAGCAACATGTCCGACGAACCGTCGCGGCAGTTTTAAAGTAAGGACTACACACATGCGTCACGGCAAGGTTCATCGGAAGCTCAACCGCACGGCCGAGCATCGCAAGGCGATGTTCGCCAACATGGCGGCCGCGCTGATCAAGCACGAGCAGATCGTCACCACGCTGCCGAAGGCCAAGGAGCTCCGTCCGATCGTCGAGAAGCTCGTCACCCTCGGCAAGAAGGGCGGGCTGGCCATGCGCCGCCAGGCGATCTCCGAGATGCGCGACAAGGATCAGGTCAAGAAGCTCTTCGACGTGCTGGCGACCCGCTACAAGGACCGCCAGGGCGGCTATACCCGCATCATCAAGGCCGGCTTCCGTTACGGCGACAACGCCGCGATGGCCGTGATCGAGTTCGTCGATCGCGACGTCGACGCCAAGGGCCAGGACTCCGGCCCGGTGCAGGAAAAGGAAGCCGAGGCGGCGTAAGCCGCATCGCAAATCTGAATTGAAAGCGGCGCCCTCGGGCGCCGCTTTTTTTATCTACAACGTCGCGCGTCTACCGTCCGGCCTCGCTGCCGTGCCGCCTTTCTCACGCCACGAATGCAACTCTACTGTTCGCGTTCAACCTCCGAGGGAAAGCGATGTTTAAGCCGCGATACATGATCTCCATTGTTCTTTTGGCGCTTTCAATGATCTGGCCGGTCGGCCTCGCGCAAGCCCAGCAGGCATTTCAGCGCTTTCTGCCGTTCCTGGTCGATCTGAATGGTTGGGAGGGCAAGAAGCCGGAGGGCATGTCGATGCAAATGGCAGAGACCAGCGTGACCACCGCGACGCGCGACTACGAACGCGGTGAGGCGCAGGCTCACGCCACCATCATTCTCGGCCCGGCCGCCGAGGGGGCGCTGGCGCCGATTCAGAGTGGCATGAACGTCCAGACGGCGGATGGTCACATGATCACAGGCAGCGCGCGGGGCATGCAGGTCTTCAAGACCTTCCACGTCAAGGACAAGTCCGGCATGCTGATCGTCGCGCTCGGCAAAGAGGCGGTGTTCAGCTTCACCTATCAGGGCGTCGGCGAGGACGAGGCATTGGCGCTCGCCGACAGGTTCGACTGGAAGGAGATTCAGGCCGTCGCCCAGAAAAAATGACGGTGTAGCGGGAGCGGACCTGCAGGGCGAGCACTGCGCACTTGCGCCGTACCCATCACTTCCGTTGGCGAGCGGAAGATTACTCCTCCTTGATTCCCGCCTTCTGCGCGATGTCCTTCATCTCCGCCGTCTCTTTGGTCACCGCGCCCGCCCAATCGTCGAAGCGCGCAAAGCCCGGCTCGAAGCCGACCTTGCTGAAGCGCTCGACGACGGAGGGACTGTTGATGATCTCCTCTAGCGTCGCCGACAGCTTGTCGTGAACGGCCGGCGGCAGCCCCCTGGGCGCGACCACGGCGCCCCATGAGGCGAAGTCGATATTGCCATAGCCGAGCTCGGCGAGCGTCGGCACGTCGGGCAGGAAGGGCGTGCGCTTGCCCGAGAACACCGCGAGCACCTTGACGGTGCCGGCCTCGATCTGCGGCTTCACCGCGATCACGGTGTCGACGTGGTACTGGATGTGCTTGCCGATGAGGTCGTTCATCGCCGGCGCGCTGCCCTTGTAGGGCAGGTGGACCATCTTGACCCCGGCGGCCGATTTGAACAGCTCGCCGGCAAAATGCGACACCGTCGCGACGCCGAAGGACGCCAGCGACAGCTTGTCGGGATTGGCCTTCGCCTCGGCGACCAGCGAAGCCACGTCCTTGATCGGGTTGTCCTTGTAGGTGACCAGCGCCAGCGTGATCTTTCCGGTCCGGCCGATTGGCTCAAAGTCCTTCGCCGCATCGTAAGGCACGCTTTCCTTGACGGCCGCCGGCAGCGTGAAGCTCGAGTTCGAGCTGAAGAACAGGGTGTACCCGTCAGGCGCCGAGCGCGCGACCTCCTTGGCCGCGATCGTGGTGCCGCCGCCGGGACGGTTCATGATGATCACGGGCTTGCCGAGCCGCGTCTCCAGTTCGCCGCCGATGATGCGCGCGACCACGTCGGAGGCGCCGCCGGGCGGGAAGGGGACGATCAATTGCAGCGACTTTTCCGGATAGACCGCCTGAGCCGGTGCGGGCGCATTGCCAGCAATCAAACCGACCAAACCGAGCGCAACCGTTAAAGCCGTTCTGTTCATCGCGTCGTTCTTCCGTTTCTGTGTGAGCAAGAGAATCCCGGATAGACAAGCAACAATTGTTCCAGTGGCGGTGGACGGTGTCCGCGGGGTTGCAGGAAAGGTGCCGGGCATCTCACTGATTGGTGAGCGCCGATTGCAGCCCGATCCGCGGCGTCCGATATCCCGATCATCAATCTGATGGAGATAGTACATGAACATCGACCTTTCCGGAAAGACCGCCCTCGTGACCGGCTCGACCGCCGGCATCGGCCATGCCATCGCCAAAGGCCTTGCCGCCTCGGGCGCGAGCGTCGTGATCAACGGGCGCGGCAAGGACAAGGTCGATGCGGCCGTGCGCAAGCTGGAAGGGACGGGCGCCAAGGTCCGCGGCATCGCCGCCGACGTCTCCACCGCTGCCGGCTGCAAGGCGCTTGTGGCCGCTCTGCCGGAGGTCGACATCCTCATCAACAACGCCGGCATCTTCGAGCCGAAGGATTTTTTCGACATCCCCGACGAGGACTGGACCCGCTTCTTCGAGGTCAACGTGATGAGCGGCGTGCGGCTGTCGCGGGCCTACATGAAGGGCATGCTCAAGCGCAACTGGGGCCGCATCGTCTTCATCTCCTCGGAGTCCGGGCTCAACATTCCAGTCGAGATGATCCACTACGGCATGAGCAAGACGGCCCAGCTGTCGGTCGCGCGCGGCCTTGCGCAGCTCACCCGCGGCACGGGCGTCACCGTCAATTCGGTGCTGCCGGGCCCGACCATGTCGGAGGGCGTCGAGACTTTCGTGAAGGATCTCGCCAAGCAAAACGCGCAGTCCGTCGACGAGGCGGCAGCCAATTTCGTCAAGCAGCATCGCCCGAGCTCGCTGATCCAGCGTTTTGCGAGTGTCGAGGAGATCGCGAACATGGTCGTTTATGTCGCGTCGAAGGAGGCGTCCGCAACGAATGGCGCGGCGCTGCGGGCGGAAGGTGGCATCGTCAATACGATCGCGTAAGAGCCACCTATGACCGCTTATGTGATTTCTGAAGTCGAGATGCGCGACCTCGAGGGATTTGAAGCCTATCGCGCGCTTGCCGCGAAGACGATCGCGCAGTTTGGCGGACGCTATCTCGTCCGTGGCGGCAAGGCCGAGCTGGCGGAAGGCAACCTTCCGCCGAAGGCCATCGTCGTCGTCGAATTCCCGTCGATGACAAGGCTGAAGGAATGGTACGCTTCGCCGGAATACGCCGAGGCGTTGAAGATCCGCGCCGCTGCGCTGGAGCGGCGAATTGATATTTGTCGAGGGCGTAGCGGAAACGTAGGGTGGGTTAGCGCGCGGCTGCGCGAAGCGCAGTCCGCTCGCGTAACCCACCACTGGGTGTCTCCGCAGAACAAGAAGAAGAGGTGGGTTACGCTGCGCTAACCCACCCTACACACCGAGGTCGGGGCTGCTACCACCCCTCCAGCACGATCTTGCCGCGCGACTTGCCGCTCTCCAGCAGCGCATGCGCGCGCTTGAGATTGGCGGCATTGATCGTGCCAAAGGTCTGGTCGAGCGTGGTGCGCAAGACGCCCTTGTCGATGAGGTCGGCGACATCGTTGAGCAGATGATGCTGCGCGATCATGTCAGGGGTCTGGAACGAGGAGCGCGTGAACATCGATTCCCAGTGCACCGAGATCGCCTTGCCCTTGAACGTGCTCATGGTGAACTCCGGGGGATCGTCGATCAGGCCGAACCTGCCCTGCGGCGCCATGAACTCGGCGATCGCCTTGTAGTGCTGGTCGGTGAAGGTAAGGCTCGCCACCAGCGCGACCGGCGGCAGCTTCAATTTCTCGATCTGCTCCTTCATCGGCTTGCCGTGATCGATCACCGCGTGTGCGCCGAGATCGAGGCACCATTTCTGCGATTCCGGCCGCGTCGCGGTCGCGAGCACCGTGAGCCCGGTGAGGCGACGCGCGAGTTGGATCAGGATCGAGCCGACGCCGCCGGCACCGCCCGTGATCAGCAGCGTGCGCAGATCGACGCTCTTGCCGGGTACGGCGCCGAGACGGTCGAACAGCAATTCCCAGGCGGTGATGGAGGTGAGGGGAAGGGCTGCTGCCTGCGCGAACGAGAGCGACTTCGGCTTGTTACCGACGATGCGTTCGTCGACCAGGTGGAATTCGGCGTTGGTGCCTTGGCGCAGGATCGAGCCGGCATAAAACACTTCGTCGCCCGGCTTGAACAGCGTGACATCGGGGCCGACGGCATCGACCACGCCGGCGGCGTCATAGCCCAGGATCTTCACCTCGCCCTCGGGCGGGGCGGCGCGCTTGCGCACCTTGTAATCGACCGGATTGGCCGAGATCGCCTTCACGGCGACGCGGATGTCGCGCCCCTTCGGCTCGGGTTTTGCGGTCTCGAAATCGATCAGTGAATTCGCGTCCTCGATCGGAAGCGACTTCTTGTAGCCGACGGCCTTCATGGCGTGTCTCCATCAGTTGGCGCAGCTTGTCGCGTGCGCCTGGCCTGCTAACTGTCCCGCTGGCGTCCATTTGGCAAGTACTGTAAATTCGGGGATACAGTCCCTGTTTGGATACTATTGGGAAAACACGCATGAAACGGCGCAATTTTGCCCGTCGTCCCGGCTGTTCGGTCGAGGCGACGCTGGATCTGATCGACGGCAAGTGGAAGGGCGTGATCCTCTACCACCTGCAGAGCGGAACCCAGCGCTTCGGCGAATTGCGCCGCCGGATGCCCGGCATCACCCAGCGCATGCTCACGAAACAGCTTCGCGCGCTGGAGGAGGACAAGCTCGTCATCCGCAAGGTCTATGCGGAGGTGCCGCCGCGCGTGGAGTATTGCCTCTCCGAGCTTGGCGAGAGCCTCAAGCCGGTGATCGACATCCTCAAGGCCTGGGGCGAGAGCCATCAGCAGCGGCTGTCCTGCGCGCCGCCGCCGGTGGTGGTGAAGAAGCCGAAGCGGGCGGCGTAGTGAGAGGTAGGCCGCCCAGCTCTCGGTGTCGTCCCTGCGAAAGCAGGGACCCATAACCACAGAGGCAAGTTGTGGCGCGAGCCGGCAACTCCGAGCCTTCGCCAAACCACTCCCTGTGGCTATGGGTCCCGGGTTCGCGCATTCGCGCGCCCCGGGACGACGAGCTCAGAACGCAAACTGCGTGCGCAACGCGACCGCGTCGAACTTCGAGCCGGTGTCCGCCGCCGACACCGCCGTGGCCTGCTTCGACACCGTGCCGTGCAGGTAGTCGAGCATGAAGCGGACGTTGCCGTTGACGTACCAGTTGAGCGCCAGCGTGTAGACGGTCTGCCGCCCGCCGGCGATTCCGGCAGCGGTCGCCAGCTGATCGTTCAGATCCACGGTCGAGTAGCGACCGGCGATCTCCCATGCACCCCAGCCGCCGCCGTTGATCGAGAACGGATTGTTCGGTTTGACGCCGCCATAGGCCGCGTTGCCCGGATTGTACTTGCGCGATTCACCGGTCAGGACATAGGCCGCTTGAGCGTAGCCGCCCTGGAATTTCAGGCTCGACGTACCGATGGGCGGCACGGCAGTGTTCGCACCGCGATCGATGTTGAACCAGTAGTATTCGCCCTGGACCCAGAGCGGTCCATAGGTGGCCGCGGCTTCCACGCCATAGACCTGCGCGCCCGACACATTTGCAATCGCAGCGGTCGAGATCAGCGTCGTGGGATCGATGCGCAGCTCGGGACGATCGCTGAGCGTAAGCGTTTGCGTGTTCGCGACCAGATTGCGCGGTGGCTGGATCAGCCACTCGGCGTCGGCGCCGAGATGCACCGAGTAGTCGTTGCCGCTCACGACCTGGCCCGCAACGCGGGCCGTCGCGCCGTATTGCTCGCTGGTGCCGGGAGGTGAAATGCTCGAGGCCGAGTGAATGGCACCCGTGGTCGGGCCGGTCACGTAGGCGCCGGCGTAGAACACGTCGTTGTACCAGCGGGCGCCGGCGGCAGAACGGAAATCGCCGGCGGCGATATTTTGCGCGATGATGCCGACCGAGGCTCGCTCCATGAAGGCGATATCGTTGGAGCTCGTGGATTCATCCAAGGTCCAGGCAATATCCATGATGCCGGCTTCGATCGCCATCTTGCCGCCGAACGGCTTCAGCCCGGTGTAGCTGATATACGCGTTCTCAATGCCGGACGTGCCGCCGCCGGGCAGGAAGCCGACAGGGGTCGCGCCGGCGGCGCCGGTGCCGCCAAAGCCGTCGGACGAGCCGCCGAAATCGTAGATCAGGGCAAAATTCCAGTCGTTGAGGAATTTGCCGGTGACGCCGATGCGCGCGCGGCGGACGTTCTCGCCGCTGTCCAGTTTCTGCGGTACGGTGGCCGCGGTGTTGGGGCGGTAATCGTAGCCGCCGACATCCCAATGCACGCGGCCGGTGATGGCAACGCAGTTGGCCTCGTCGGCGGTGCAGATGGTCGGCCGGTTGTTCGGCATCGTCACCACGACGCCTGACGGATGCGCCGGTCCCTTGAGCGGGATTGCCGCGTTGGCATTGGCGACGACCGCCTTCGCCTCCGATCGCGCTTCAGCTTTGGCCTCGGCCTTTGCTTCGGCCTTGGCCTTCGCCGTGGCGGCCGTGTTCGCGGCGGTCTGACTCTGGAGCTTGTCGAGCTTCTGCTCCAGGAGCTTCAGCTGCTGCTTCAGCAGCGCAATTTCCTGCTCACTGTTGCTGGCCGATTGGGCCTGGGCCTGCGAGGCCGCCAGCGCGCCGGCGAGACCAATCGCCGTGGCTGCAATCCTTGTCCTGCTCACGTTACGCCTCCATCGTTTGACGAACTTCCCCAAGTCGCGAACGGAGAGCCTAGGTGTGGTCGATGACTGCCCCGCGACGCTGCGCCCGGTTGCGCGGTTCCCACTGATGCAAATTCGTCGCAACCGAATCCGCTTCCCATCAGCATGCAAGATGACGCGCATCATGCCAATCCACCGCCCGGGCAAATTACCGATTCGCACGGCCCACTTGCATTCCGGACACACCGGGGAAGGGGCCGAATATTGCCGCCCGGCGCCCTTCTATTGGGGGACGAACGCGCCTATATTCCGTCGTCTTTTCCGAGAGGTAGGAATGTTTCGATCGATCCGTCCCGCCGCTATCGTCACTGCATTGTGCATAGCGTTTTCAGCTCACTTCAATCCGACTGCTGCGCAGGACCGTCGGGTCCCGTCGTCGCCGGCCGAACTGCGGCTGTCCTATGCGCCGATTGTGCAGCGGGTGCAGCCGGCGGTCGTCAACGTCTATGCCGCGAAGGTAGTGCAGAACCGCAACCCGCTGCTGGACGATCCGATCTTCCGCCGCTTCTTCGGCGTGCCGGGCCAGCAGCCCGAGCAGATGCAGCGCTCGCTCGGTTCCGGTGTGATCGTCGATGCCTCCGGCCTCGTCGTCACCAACGTCCATGTCATCGAGGGTGCGGACCAGGTCAGGGTGTCGCTGTCGGACAAGCGTGAGTTCGAGGCCGAGATTCTGCTGAAAGATTCGCGCACTGATCTGGCCGTGCTCCGCCTGAAGGACACCAAGGAGAAATTCCCGACGCTGGACTTCACCAATTCCGACGAGCTGCTGGTCGGCGATATCGTGCTCGCGATCGGCAATCCCTTCGGCGTCGGCCAGACGGTGACGCACGGCATCATCTCGGCGCTGGCGCGCACGCAGGTCGGCATCACCGACTACCAGTTCTTCATCCAGACCGATGCGGCGATCAATCCTGGCAATTCCGGCGGTGCGCTGGTCGACATGAGCGGCAAGCTCGCCGGCATCAACACCGCGATCTATTCGCGCTCCGGCGGCTCGCAGGGCATCGGCTTTGCGATTCCCGCCAACATGGTGCGTGTCGTCGTCGCCTCCGCCAAGAGCGGCGGCAAGGCGGTGAAGCGTCCCTGGCTCGGCGCGAAATTGCAGGCGGTGACGCCGGAGATCGCCGAGAGCCTCGGTCTGCGCTCGCCGACCGGCGCGCTGGTCGCGAGCGTGGTGTCGAACGGCCCCGCGGCCAAGGCTGGCTTGAAATCCTCCGATCTCATCACCGGGATCGACGGCCAGGCCGTGGATGATCCCAACGCCTTCGACTATCGGTTCGCCACGCGCCCGCTGGGCGGCACCGCGCAGATCGACGTGCAGCGCGGCGGCAAGCCGGTCAAGCTGGCGGTGGCGCTGGAGACCGCGCCCGACACCGGGCGCAGCGAGCTCGTCATTACCGCGCGTTCGCCGTTCCAGGGCGCGAAGGTCTCGACCATCACGCCGGCGGTTGCCGACGAGCTGCATCTGGACGCCGACACAGAAGGCGTCGTGATCGCCGATCTCGGCGGCGACAGCGCGGCGGCGAGTGTCGGCTTCCAGAAGGGCGACATCATCCTCGCGGTCAACAACCAGAAGATCAGCAAGACCGGCGATCTCGAGAAGGCCGCGGGCGAGCGCCCGCGGATCTGGCGCATCACGCTGGTGCGCGGCGGTCAGCAGATCAACGTCACGCTGGGCGGATGAGTCCGAAGCGACCACAGGAGACGCCAACGCTCTTCGCCGCGGCGGGGCTCGATCACGAGGCCCCGCATCCGCTGCCGGATCGCTTGCGTCCGCGCGCGCTGTCGGAGGTCGTGGGCCAGGATCACATTCTCGGTCCCGACGGCGCGCTGACGCGCATGCTGGAGACGCGCACGCTGGGCTCGCTGGTGTTCTGGGGCCCGCCCGGCACCGGCAAGACCACGGTGGCGCGGCTCTTGGCGGACGCCACCGATCTGCATTTCGAGCAGATCTCGGCGGTGTTCTCCGGCGTGGCCGACCTGAAGAAGGCGTTCGATGCCGCGCGCGCCCGCCGCGAGATGGGCAAGGGCACGTTGCTGTTCGTCGACGAGGTACATCGCTTCAACCGCGCCCAGCAGGACTCGTTTCTGCCCGTGATGGAGGATGGCACGGTGGTGATGGTCGGCGCCACCACGGAGAATCCATCTTTCGAGCTCAACGCGGCGTTGCTCTCTCGCGCGCGCGTGCTGGTGTTCCGCTCGCTTGACGCGGCCGCGATCGAAAAGCTGTTCGCGCATGCCGAGGCGGTCGAGGGCAAGAAGCTGCCGCTGGACGCCGAAGCGCGCGCGGTGCTGGTACGCATGGCCGATGGTGACGGCCGCGCGTCGCTGACGCTCGCCGAAGAGGTCTGGCGCTCGGCGCGAGCGGACGAGATTTTCAACGCCGCGCAGTTGCAGGACATCCTGCAGCGCCGCGCGCCGATCTACGACAAGTCGGCCGACGGCCACTACAATCTGATCTCGGCGCTGCATAAGTCGGTGCGCGGCTCCGATCCCGACGCCGCGCTGTATTATCTCGCGCGCATGCTGGACGCCGGTGAGGACCCTCTGTTCCTGGCCCGGCGCGTCGTGCGCATGGCGGTGGAGGACATCGGCCTTGCCGATCCGCAGGCGCTCGTCATCGCCAATGCGGCGAAGGATGCCTTCGATTTCCTCGGCCATCCCGAGGGTGAGCTCGCCATCGCGCAGGCCGTGGTCTATCTCGCCACCGCGCCGAAATCGAACGCGGTCTACACCGCCTTCGGCACCGCGATGCAGGTCGCCAAGCAGGCCGGTTCGCTGCTGCCGCCCAAGCACATCCTGAACTCGCCGACCAAGCTGATGAAGTCGGAAGGCTACGGTGCGGCTTACGAATACGACCACGACGCCCCCGACGCCTTCTCCGGGCAGGACTATTTCCCGGAAGCCCTGGGCCGCCAGACCTTCTACGACCCGCCCGAGCGCGGCTTCGAGCGCGAGATCAGGAAGCGGCTGGATTACTGGGCCAAGCTGCGCAAGGAGCGGGGCGGCTCGCGCTAGAGGCGGCCATTTCACCGTGACGGAAGGCCGCTTTTAGGGTACGCAGGCAACCATGAGCCGCCGCATCAAGAGAATGAACCCGAAGCCCCGTTCGCGTGACGAGCGCGACGACGCACGTCCACATCAGGCGCGCAGCGCGAAGAAGGCCGGACCGCGTCCGGGCGGCAAGCCCGGCGGGAAGCCGCCGCGCTTTGCCGGAGAACGTGCCGAGCGGCGTGGCCCCGAGCGCGCCGAGCGGCGGCCGTCCAAAGCCGCCCAGGAAAGGCCTGCGCCGGAGAAGCCGGTCGAGGCGCTGCTGCCGACCAAGGTGCAGACCGTCATCGTGTCGGCCGACGAGAACAACATGCGCGTCGATCGATTCCTCGAGGCGCGCTTTCCCGGCCTGTCGTTCTCCCACATCCAGCGCGTCGTCCGTAAAGGCGAGCTGCGGGTCGACGGCAAGCGCGTCGACAGCAAGGACCGGCTGGAGGAAGGGCAGAGCGTCCGCATTCCGCCGCTGAAGCTCGACGCGCCGAAGGTTGTCGGCGAGCTCTCGGAGGCTGCGCAGAAGACGCTCAAGGCGCTGAAGGAGATGACGATCTGGGAGGACGACGACGTCCTCGTGCTGAACAAGCCGGCCGGCCTCGCCGTGCAGGGCGGCTCGGGCATGACGCGGCACATCGATCAGATGCTGGAGGTGATGCGCGATGCCAAGGGCCAGAAGCCGCGCCTCGTGCATCGCATCGATCGCGAGACCTCGGGCTGCTTGCTGATCGCCAAGACGCGCTTTGCCGCCTCGCATCTGACCGGTGCATTTCGTTCGCGGTCGGCGCGAAAGGTCTATTGGGCGCTGGTGCCGGGCCTGCCCAAGCCCAAGCAGGGCCGCATCTCGACCTTCCTGGCGAAGGAGGAGAGCGAAGACGACACCATCATGCGCATCGCCCAGCATGGCGACGAGGGCGCCAGCCACGCGGTGACGTACTACGCGGTGGTGGAGACTGCCGGCAACAAGTTGACCTGGGTGTCGCTGAAGCCGGTGACCGGCCGCACCCACCAGCTGCGCGCCCACATGGAGCATATCGGCCATCCCATCGTCGGCGATCCCAAATATTTCAACATCGAGAACTGGCAACTGCCGGGCGGCCTGCAAAACCGCCTGCACCTGCTCGCGCGCCGCATCGTCATTCCGCATCCGCGCGGCGGCGTGATCGACGCCACCGCGCCGCTGCCGCCGCACATGCAGCAGTCGTGGAATCTGCTTGGGCTCGATGCCAGCCGGTTCGACCCGATCGAGAATGCGCCGGAGGAGTAGGGCTGAGCTCCGCTGCTAGCCCCGTCATTGCGAGGAGCTCTTGCGACGAAGCAATCCAGACTGCCTCCGCGGAAAGATTCTGGATTGCTTCGCTGCGCTCGCAATGACGGTGCGGAGACAGCAGTGGTTGGCCACCCTCAATTCCGAAACTGCTCCAGAAACATCCGCAAGGAGTCGTGCGGGCTCTCGACATCAGTGATCAGCCAGCCCTCGGGCCCGTTCACGAGGACGAAGTTCAGCACCACCCGGCGGCCGTGATTGTCGAAATTCGCCGCGACATAGGTCTTGTCGTACTGCTTGCGGACGACCTCAATCGCGACCGGGCCGAGCTTCCAGCTCGGGCTCTGCACCAGAAAATCATAGGGCTCGACCCTCGGCGTGCTCCAGGCCTTGCGCAGGGGCGGATCGAAGAACTGGCGGGCGGTCACGGCGTCGCGCGGCAGGCCTTTCGACAGCTCCGGCGCGCCTTCGCCGTAATGGGCATAGACATTGCGGACCAGCGATTCCGGGCTGCGGAAACCTGCCTCCGCCGCGGCCAGCCAAAGTCCTGCCAACAGGGCCCCAATGCCCGCAAGTTCCCTCATGCCCGCCGCTCGCTTTATCGGCCACAGGTCTTATCTTACAAGCCTAGCATCCAGCGACCGGGACCGAAAACTCACATGCGCGAATTGTTCGAAGAAGCAGCAAGCCAGCCCGCGCCGGATCCGCGGGAATCGGCGCGCCAGTCCGCGCGCACGCCGCTGCGCAAGCGCTTCTACAATGAGGCCGGCGTCACGGATGCCGAGGGCGGCTTTGCCATCACGCTCGACGGCAAGCCGATCCGTACGCCCTCCGGCCGTCAGGTGGCGATCCCCGCGCGCGCGCTGGCCGATGCGGTGGCCGCGGAATGGGCGGCCCAGGGCGAGACGATCGACCCTGTCACCATGCCGCTGACCCGGATCGCCAACAGCGTGGTCGAGGGCGTCGTCGACCGTGTCGAGCTCGTCAGCGACGATCTTGCAAAATACTTCGAGTCCGATCTGCTGTTCTATCGGGCCGGCCATCCCGAGGGGCTGGTCGCCCGTGAGGCCACGCATTGGGACCCCGTGCTGTTCTGGGCCGCGGAGACGCTGGGCGCGCATTTCATCCTGTCCGAGGGCGTCATGCATGTGAAACAGCCGGACGAGGCGCTGAAGGCCGCCCGCGCCGCGCTGCCCGGCGATGCCTGGTCGGTCGCAGCCCTCCACGTGGTGACGACCCTGACCGGCTCGGCGCTGCTGGCGTTGGCGCTCGCCCATGGCGTGCGCGATGCGGACCAGGTCTGGGCCGCCGCCCATGTCGATGAGGACTGGAACGCCGAGCAATGGGGCGTGGACGAGGAGGCGGCCGCCCGCCGCGCCGCCCGCCTGAAGGATTTTCGGGCCGCTGTGACGGTTCTGGCGGCCGTGAAGCCGCCCGCGGCCCAAGGTCCTTAACGAGAGGTTTACGAGGGGGCCTTAGGGTGGGACTAGCATTCCCCCGGGCTCCTGAGATGCCGACGCCGATAAGCTCGATCGTTCCCGTCAATGCCGCCAGCCCCGTGGCTGATGCGACGACGCCCGATCTCGTGCTTCAGGCCGGCAGCGTCGTCGACGCCAGGGTCGTCAGCGTGATGGCCGACAATCTGGTGCGGATCGCGATCGCCAATCTCTCGATGGACGTCATGTCGGAGGTGGCGCTGACGCCGGGGCAAAACCTCCAGCTCGCGGTGTCGCAGAACGACGGCACGATCCGGCTCGCCGTGATGAACGGGGCGGGCGAGGCGAGCGCCGATCAGATTACGCTGACGCCGCGCGCGGCCTCGCTGGTGGACAGCCCGCCGCTCGCGCCGTCGGCAGTCCCGGTGCGCGATACCCTGACCCCGTCCGAGCAGGTCGCCGTCAGCGCCGCTTCGGCCGAGGCCGTGACGAAACAGGGCAGCCAGGCGCCGCTGTTCGCCAATCTGGCCTCCGTCGTGACAAGCAGTGATTTGCCAGCGGGATTGAAGCAGGCGGTGCTGGACGTGCTGGCGCAGCAGACGCCGCTCAACACCGCGCTTGATGGCGGCGATATCGAATCCGCGTTCAACAAGTCCGGGCTCTTCCTCGAAGCCTCATTGGCCGCAGGCACAACGCCGTCTCCTGGCGCGACGCCGGACTTGAAGGCCGCGCTGCTGGTGCTGCGCCAGACCCTGGCCACCCTTGAGACCACCGTGCCGCAGGCGCCGGCGCAAGGCGCCGCGCTGCCGACGAGTGCCGCGGCCACGCCGCAGACCGCGGCTTCCGCAGCTTTGGTGGCAGGTCAGACCACGCAGGCAGTGTTGCCGTTGCCCGACGCGCAGATCGCCCAACCGACGCAGTTGTCGCGCGGCGCGCTTGCCGCCGCCGTGCTGGCGGAGATGGCGGGCGGAAATCCGCAAGCCGCGGTGGCGCGAACCATGTCCGCAGGCCTTGCCGCGAGCCTGCTGCAAGAGGTCACGCAGAACCTGCCGCGCATGCTCGGCAATTTGCCGGGCTCCAGCAAGGCCGTGCCGGATGGTCACGTGTTCGAGGCCGCCGCGCGCGCGACCACACCGCCGCCGTTCCGCGGTGCGCTGCCATCGTCGCAGCCTGTCGCTTTGCCATCGCTTGCGGCGGACGCACCTTTGGCCGCGACCGTGCATCGTCTGCTCGATGACACCGATGCCGCGATCGCGCGGCAGACGTTGTTGCAGGTTGCCTCGCTCCCCGATCGCACCGATGCCTCTGGTCACCGCATCGATCTGGCCGTGCCGCAGTGGAATTTCGAGATCCCGTTCGCGACACCGCAGGGCACCGCGATGGCGCAGTTCGAGATCTCGCGCGACGGCGGCAACGAATCCGCCGATCCCGCCAAGCGCGCCTGGCGCGCGCGCTTCACGCTCAATGTCGAGCCGGCCGGGCCCGTGCACGCGCTGATCACGCTGAACGGCGACAAGACCTTTGTGCGGATGTGGGCGGAGCGGCCGGCAACCGCGCAGCAGCTCCGCGCCGGAATCGGCGAGCTCAGCCAGGCGATGTCCAGGGCCGAGCTCAAGCCCGGCGATATCGTCGTGCGCGACGGCACCCCGCCGCAGCCGGCGCCGGCCCGCGCCGGCCACTTCCTGGATCGCGCCACATGAGCGATCCGTCCAAGCTCGCGATCGCGCTGCACTACGAGAAGGGCTCTGGCGCGCCCGTCGTCGTCGCCAAGGGCAAGGGCACGATCGGCGAAAAGATCGTCGAGATCGCCAAGGCAAACGACATCCCGATCGAGGAAAACGAAATTTTGGCCGGCGCGCTCTCCAAGGTCGAACTCGGGGAGGAGATCCCGCCGGATCTCTACAAGGCCGTCGCCGAAGTGCTGGTGTTCGTGCTGCGGCTGTCGGGCCGGGGGCGGTAGAAACAAGCTGTCATCGTTTCACCACGTAGCGGCTGCATGGTCGCGGCCACCTTCATCATTTACCGGATCCCGCTCTTGCTCACCCGCCGCTCCACCCTCGGCATTCTCGCCGCAGCCGCCACATTGCCGTCACGTGCACTCGCCCATGTCGCGCCGCCGCGCAACGAGATCCGCGACAGCCTCGCAAAGCGTTTCACCGACCTCGGCACCTCAGGCACCTTCGTCGGCTACAAGGTCGAGGACTACCTGATCGTCGCCAGCGACAAGGAGCGCTCGGGCGAGGGGAAGCTGCCGGCCTCGACCTTCAAGATTCCGAACTCGCTGATCGCGCTCGAGACCGGTGTCGTCGCTGATCCCGACAAGGACGTGTTTCCCTGGGACGGCGTCAAGCGGCCGATCGAAGCCTGGAACAAGGATCACACGTTGCGCAGCGCGATCGCCGTCAGCGCTGTGCCGGTCTATCAGGAGATCGCGCGCCGCATCGGGCAGGAACGCATGCAGAAATATGTCGACGAGTTCGACTACGGCAATCGCGACATCGGCGGCGGCATCGACCAGTTCTGGCTCACCGGGAATTTGCGCATCGATCCGGTCGAGCAGATCGACTTCGTCGACCGTCTGCGCCGCCGCGCGCTGCCGATCTCAAAGCGGAGCCAGGACCTCGTCGCCGATATCCTGCCGGTGACCAAGGTCGGCGACAGCGTCATCCGCGCCAAGTCCGGTCTCCTGGGTGCCGAGCGCGGCGAGCCGTCGCTCGGCTGGATGGTCGGCTGGGCCGAGAAGGGCGAGGCGCACACCGTGTTCGCGCTCAACATGGATTGCAAGGAGCCGCGCCTCGTCGGCGAGCGCATGCCGCTGACGCAAGCCTGCCTTGCCGAGATCGGCGCGATCTAGCGCTGTCGCGCCGGCGCCGCTCCATCACCGTCATTGCGAGGAGCTCTTGCGACGAAGCAATCCAGACTGCTGCCGCGGGAAGATTCTGGATTGCTTCGCTGCGCTCGCAATGACGGAGTATGCGGTGTCTCCCATGGCCGAGGAGCCGTAGGGTGGGCAAAGGCGCGCAGCGCCGTGCCCACCATCATCTAGTTGGTGGGCACGCTCCGCTTTGCCCACCCTACGGCAGCGCGTGTGGAGCAGGCAGTCTCATCCCAGCTTGAACAACACCTGCAAAAACTCCTCCACGGCCTTGCGCGACTCCGCGGCCGTCGCCGGATTGCCGCCGACATGCGGATTGAGCTCGACGCAGGAATCCTTGTAGGAGAACGGCGCATTCGTATCGCCGTTCATCAGCACGCCGCCGTCACCTTCCCTGATCTTGCAGTTGCGCACGGTCTGCGCATTCGCCGACACGGCAACGGTGTTGACCCCGAGCAGGCCACTGTCAAAGCCGTGCGCGCTGTCGGGATATTCGGTCAGCACGACGTCCCGCCCGGCGCTCTTGAGCCGCTCGACGAAGGCCTTGCAGCTCCTCACGGGATTGTAGTCGTCGGGCGTGCCGTGGAAGATGCGGATCGGGCGCGCGGCGATCTCGCTATCGCCGACATAGGTCGTCGAGCAGTCCGGATAGAACGGGATGTACGCTGCGAACTGGATGCCGGACTTGTTCCAGAGCTTGTTGAAGCGCTCCAGGCTCGCATAGAGCGTCGCTTGGCCGCCGCGCGAAAAACCCATCAGCACGATGCGGTCGGGGTCGACGCGCGGGTGCTTCGCCAGGATCTCCAGCGAGCGGTAGATGTCGACGATCAGGTTGAGCCGGCCGAGCAGGGCCTGGTTCGGCCCCACCACCGTCAGCCCGCGGCCGGTAAAACCGTCGATCACGAAGGTCGAGATGCCCATGGCGTTGAAGGCGTGCACCCAGGCCTCGGTGGTGGCGCCGACGCCGCTGGAGCCGTGCATCAGCACCACGACCGGGAGCTTGCCGGTGCCCTGGGCTACACGGAATTCGCCGGCAACCGTCACCGTCTTGCCCGCGGCTGCATCGCCGCTGAGAAATTGCTGGTCGGAGAGGGTGAGCGAGGGGATCGGGTAGATCTCGGCGCGCGTGGCGACTTCCTTGGGAAGCGCCTGCGCATTGGCAAGCACAGTGGAAACGCAGAGCGCAATGAGCACCATGGCGGCGCGGAATGCGTCGGCATCGGATCCTCCCTTGTGATTTTCGGGGAGTAGAGCAACGGACCTGCGCGCTGTCAATTTGACGCGCGACGGTCTCAGCCCTTGTCCGCCGGCTTCTTCGCCGTCAGCGCCTGGTCGATGGCAAAGCCGCCGATCTCGCTCATCGCCTGCGAGATCACGTCGCCGCGGCGCGCAAAGCCGCTGGAGAGATAATCGAACTGCGTCCGCGCCAGCCGCAGCACCTCGATCGGCACCGAGACCACGGTCTCGTTGAAACTGTCCACGGAGGCGCGCAAGCTGTCGAGCTCGCTCGTGAGCTTGCCGATGTGGCTCTCTGCGTGCTGCATCAGGCCGAGCAACTTGTTGCGCTCGGCATCGAAGGCCGCGCGCTCGGCGGCCGCCGCCGCGGTGACGTCCGCAAGCTGTCTCTGCAGCGCCTCGATCTGGCCGACCATGGCATCGGAGGCGAGCTCGGCGGCCTCGCGCAGCTCGGTACTGCGCGTGCTCTCTTCCTGTGCCTGATGATACAGCCGTTCGGCCGACATCGCGCGCTGGCTCAGCGACTCGATCATGCTGGCTGCGCGCAGCAGCATCTCACCGTTCCGCCCCGACACCATGCTGGCCATGCGCCGCAGGAAGTCGATGGTTTCGGACGATGGGTTCGGCGGCAGTGGGACGACCGTCGCGGACATGGGTGATGCTTGAGCCAGGGCATGATGACCGCCGCCGTACCGACTTGGCTCACGCAACATTCGGCGCCTGATCGCAAGGCTTGAAGCAAGCCTGAATCGGCCGGCCCGGTCAACCGGCAAGCGCGGCAAATACGGTCCCGTAGCCCGGATGGAGCGCAGCGCAATCCGGGGATCGCGCCCGCGCCGCACTTGTCCCGGATTACGCTCCGCTCCATCCGGGCTACGCAGTCAGTCAGCCGAAGCGGGAGATCAGGCATCCCTCTGCCGCCCGATCCGGCCGAGATGGGTGAAGCCGAACCCGGCGGAATATTTCAGGCCGTAGCCGAGCGCCCGGTCGATGCCGATATGGGCGAGCCAGATCAAGGCGATGGACAGGGTGAGGGGCGAGGCAAGGCCGAAGCCCAGCGTCAGCAGCGTCACCGGCGCCATGTAGCTGTGGGCGGCGTTGTAGACCATCGCGCCGAATTTGGCGTCGGACAGGTATGCCAGGAAGCTCAGATCGGGCACGAAGAACAGCAGGGCAAACACCAGCCACGACCCATCCCAGGCCGCGTAGAGCATCACCATGCCCACAAACAGGGTCAGGCCCTCCAGCCGCAGCAGGATGTTGACGCCGCCCGTCGCCGCGCCAGTCTCGGCCGTTCCTTCCGTCATGCTCGTCTCCCGGACAAAACTTTGTAATTCCTTGTGCTTTCCCGCTACGGCAGGGCAGCCCTGCGACGGCGAAAGCGGCTTTCCGGGCCGCAAAATGCCGTGTTAGAACCCCGCATCACTTAAGACCTGGCGGGAGCAAATGAAACACATCCTGGACGCCCTTGAAGATCGTCGTGCCGGCGCGAAGCTCGGCGGCGGGGAGAAGCGCATCGAGGCGCAGCACGCCCGCGGCAAGCTGACCGCGCGCGAGCGCATCGAGCTCTTGCTCGACAAGGGATCGTTCGAGGAGTTCGACATGTTCGTCGAGCACCGCTCCACCGAGTTCGGCATGGAGAAGTCCAAGGTGCCCGGCGACGGCGTCGTCACGGGGTGGGGCACCGTCAACGGCCGCAAGACGTTTGTCTTTGCCAAAGACTTCACGGTGTTCGGCGGGTCGCTGTCCGAGACCCACGCGCTGAAAATCACGAAACTCCAGGACATGGCGATGAAGGCGCGGGCGCCCATCATCGGCCTCTATGACGCGGGCGGCGCCCGCATCCAGGAGGGCGTCGCCGCGCTCGCCGGCTATTCCTATGTGTTCCGCCGCAACGTGCTGGCCTCGGGCGTGATCCCGCAGATCTCCGTCATCATGGGCCCCTGCGCCGGCGGTGACGTCTATTCGCCTGCCATGACCGACTTCATCTTCATGGTGAAGAACACCAGCTACATGTTCGTCACCGGTCCCGACGTGGTGAAGACCGTGACCAACGAGGTCGTCACGGCGGAAGAGCTCGGCGGCGCCTCGGTGCACGCCACGCGCTCCTCGATCGCGGACGGCGCCTTCGAGAACGACGTCGAGACGCTGCTGCAGATGCGGCGCCTGATCGACTTCCTGCCGTCGAACAACACCGACGGCGTGCCGGAATGGCCGAGCTTCGATTCGATCGAGCGCCTCGACGATTCCCTGGACACGCTGATCCCCGACAATCCGAACAAGCCCTACGACATGAAGGAGCTGATCCTGAAGGTCGTGGACGAGGGCGACTTCTTCGAGATCGCGGAGAGCTTTGCCAAGAACATCGTCACGGGCTTTGGCCGCATCGCCGGCCGCACCGTCGGCTTCGTCGCCAACCAGCCGATGGTGCTGGCCGGCGTGCTCGACTCTGATGCGTCGCGGAAAGCGGCGCGCTTCGTCCGTTTCTGCGACGCCTTCAACATCCCGATCGTCACCTTCGTCGACGTTCCGGGCTTCCTGCCGGGCACCGCGCAGGAATATGGCGGCCTGATCAAGCACGGCGCAAAGCTGCTGTTCGCCTATTCGCAGTGCACCGTGCCGCTCGTCACCGTCATCACCCGCAAGGCCTATGGCGGTGCCTTCGACGTCATGGCCTCCAAGGAGATCGGCGCCGACATGAACTACGCCTGGCCGACCGCCCAGATCGCCGTGATGGGCGCCAAGGGCGCGGTCGAGATCATCTTCCGCAGCGACATCGGCGACCCCGACAAGATCGCCGCCCGCACCAAGGAATACGAGGACCGTTTCCTGTCCCCATTCATCGCCGCCGAGCGCGGCTACATCGACGACGTCATCATGCCGCACTCGACGAGGAAGCGCATCGCCCGCGCGCTGGCGATGCTGAAGGACAAGAAGACGGAAATGCCGGCGAAGAAGCACGACAATTTGCCGTTGTGAGGACACGTAGCCCGGATGAGCGCAGCGACATCCGGGTTTCGGCCCAAGAGTCCCGCATGTCGCTTCGCTCATGCGGGCTACAGCTGATTTGGCATCCTCGATCCAATGACCGAAGACGATCCAACCGACGAAATCTCCGACATCGAAGACCGGATCGAGCGGCTTGCCGAGATCGCCGAGCGGTGCCGTAAGTACATCCTGGCCTCCAAGATCGCGATCGGCGGCGGGGCGGTGCTGCTGTTGATCACGATCCTCGGCCTGCTGGGGACGGGTCAGACCGCGGCGCTCGGATCGATTGCGCTGGTGCTGGGCGGGATCGTCTCGCTTGGTTCCAACGTCAGCACGTTGCGGCAGACCAACGACGCGATCAGCAGCGCCGAGGCGCTCCGCTCGCGATTGATCGGCGCGATCGACCTTCGCGTGGTCGAGGATGCGCCGATGAAGCTGGTGTGATGAGTCTCACTGCCCGTCGGGCGATCAGGAATTTGCCATGTCCACGCTGTTCGCCTTCTTCCATCACCTCTGCGCCTTCACGCTGGTTGCGGCGGTCGCGGTCGAGTTCACGCTGATCCGGCAGGAACTGACGGTGTCGACCGCGCGACGGCTCCAGGTCACCGATATCGTGCTGGGCACGGCAGCCGCGGCGCTGTTCGTCGTCGGGCTGCTGCGGGTGCTCTTTTTCGAGAAAGGCTACGACTACTACCTTCATAGCTACGCCTTCCTGGCGAAGATCGCGCTCTTTGTCGCCCTCGGAGCGCTGTCCGTCATTCCGACGCAGGAGTTCCTTTCGTGGAGCGCGTCGATCAAGGCGGGGCAGGCGCCCGTGCTCGACGCCAGACGGAAGCGGTTGGTGGCGTCGATCATTCATGGCGAGCTCGCGGCCATCGTGGTCATCCTGCTCTGTGCAGCGGTGATGGCGCGGGGAGGGTGGGTTTAGCCGGTCAAAGGAGGCGCGGCTTTCGCAACACAAAACGCATCACCGCAGCGAGGACACCAGCAGCCACGCGCCCGCGGCCACACATGCAATGCCGGCAGCGCGCGCGATCCATCGTCCGGCCGGCGTCAGCTTCTCGAGCAGGACGAGCAGCGCCAACAGCGCGATCCAGAGCACGTTCATCACGCCGCCTATGAACAGAAGTGCCATCAAGAGCCAGCAGCAGCCGACACAATAGCTTCCGTGCCGAAGCCCCAGCAGCAGGCAGCCCCGCGGCGTGTCGCGAAACCCGCCGTGGCGCATCAGGAACAGAAACGGCGACTGGCATTGGACGAGGCAGACGTCCTTGAGCGGCGTCCATTGATAGATGCCGGCCGCGATCAGCACGCATGCGCCGAGCAGGTTGCTGGCGAGCGTCATCCGGGAGTCGAGAAGGGCTGCGCGATCGATCCCCCATTGCAGAAGGGTTGCGACAAGCGAAAAGCCGGCCCAGGCGAGGAGATAGCCGGCCGCAAACCAGCCGGTTGCCGCGAACGGCTTGGCCTGTGCCTTCGCCCGCCGGCCGACGCTGGCGTACATGAGGATCATGGGCGCGGCCGAAGGCGCCATCATTCCGACCATCATCACCGCCCACATCAGGAATACGTATGCGAACTCGAACGTTCGCCACGGCTCGCTGGCGGGCAACATGATTCCGATCCCGGCCGGAATCATGCGGAAGCCGGTCATGTCCATGCCGCCCATGTCCATGTCGTCCGCGAGCCAGAGCACATAGGCCCATGCCAGCGCGACGATGGTCAGAATCGCGCCGCCGACGATCCAGCGGTCGCGGCGCAGCACGGTTTCGAGAGCGCTGTCGGTCATTTGTGATGCGTGTTGCCGGCCTTCTCGCAGACCGTCACGTCAGGAGCGGCATCAAGCCTGGTTCGACCACTGGATCGGCGCATAGAGACCGTTCCTGCCGGAATTGTCCCAGCGCATGCCATGATCGCTGTATGTATTGCCGGCGGCGCCGACCGCCATCACCATCCTGTCGGGGCTGACGGGGTGGCCGATGTTGGCCCACATTTCGCCGCTCGGGTGCATGGTCGGTAACGGATCAACGGACATCTGCAGAATGCCCGGGATTTCCGCGGACCGAGTCTTGCCGTCGATCCGGAATGTGATCGGGGCCTTCTTCACCCCCAGGTTCTTGCTGATCAGCGGTACGAACGCGGCCATGGGACCACCGGCCGCGCCGCTGAAGATCGCAGCCAGCGCCTCGGTCTGCCGATCGTCGGCGCTCTGATCGACATAGGTGGCCTGCGACCAGTTCCCGTCGGCCATGACTCCGGGCGCATGGAGAATAACCAGCACGTTCAGTCCATCGAGTGCGACGTCGCCGTAACGCCCGGTCTCGATGTGGAAAATCAGCGGCACGTTGCAGAAGCCCTCGGTCGGTCGCGCGGTCAGCGGGGCACCCGCAGACACGAGGCACGGGCACACGATGCTGCAACTGCAATTTTCGAAATAGTCACCGGAAAGCTGCCACGAGACCTGGTCCACCATCGCTCCCTCCCGCTAGGCCGAACCCGACAGATCACCTTCGAACGAGCTACCTGTGGTGGAAAGCTACGCCGCGTGCGCGGGAACCGCAAGACGATGCGCCAATGAAGTTGGTGTGAAGCGGCGACGGCGTTAGCGCCAGCCTAGCCCCTATCAACGCGCCTTATCCGCTGCGGCGAAATGCGCCATCTGGTCGGCGTGGGCCTTGACGAAGGCCGGGCGGGCGGTGGCGCGCGTGAGATAGGCGCGGCAGGCGGGACTGTCCGCGAGCCCGTCAAAGCGATCGACGGGGCGCAGCACGTCCGCCATCAGGATGTCGGCAACGGAGAAGGAGCCCGCCAGCCATTCGCGGCCGGCCAGCACCGGCTCGAGATTCTTGAGGCGGATCTTCAGGAAGCCGTCGACGAACTTCACGGCCGGTGAACCGTCGTCGCTGCCGGTGAACTTGAACATGGACCAGGGCAGGCTTGCCATCTCCACCGAATTGAGCGCCGCGAACACCCATTTTGTCGCCTCGCTGCGGCCGCGCGGATCAGTCGGCATCAGCTTCGCGCTGAGCGCGCCGAGATGGAGCAGGATCGCGCCGGTCTCGAAGATCGAGAGGTCGCCATCGGTCAGCCACGGCACCTGGCCGAACGGCTGGTGCGCGAGGTGCGTAGCGCCGCGGTCGCCGAACGGCGTGCTCGCGACGCGGTAGGGCAGGGACGCTTCTTCCAGCGCCCAGCGCACGCGAAGATCGCGCACCAGACCGCGCGGCATCTCGGGAACCCAGTCGAAGGTGGTGAGCGTGAGGTCGGGCATGTGAGGCCTCCGTGCTGTCTTACGCATAGGACGGACGAGGGGCGCGCGTTCCGACAGCGAGGCGATGTTTTTTCTCCACGGGTCGGGCCAAAGCCCTGCGCGCGCGGATTCCAGGGGTGTGAAACTGACGCTCGTAGCGGCTTGCAATCGCCTCCCGGTGGCCTACCATGTGTTGCGTGTCTACCTTGAAGGAGCGCAGCCATGGAACTCACCGTGGTGCCCATCGTCAAGCCGGACGCCGCCAACTTCATCTTCGGCCAGTCGCATTTCATCAAGACCGTGGAGGACCTCCACGAGGCGCTCGTGGGCGCTGTCCCCGGCATCCGCTTCGGGCTGGCCTTCTGTGAGGCCTCCGGCAAGCGGCTGGTGCGCTGGTCGGGCAATGACGAAGCCGCCATTGCGCTTGCACGCGACAACGCATTGGCCATCGGCGCCGGCCACACCTTCCTGATCTTCCTGGGCGAAGGATTCTTTCCGGTCAACGTGCTGGCTCAGGTGCGCGGGGTGCCGGAGGCCTGCCGCATCTACTGCGCGACGGCCAACCCGACTGAGGTGATCGTCGCGCAAACAGAGCAGGGGCGCGGCGTGCTCGGCGTGGTGGATGGCGCCTCGCCCTTGGGCATCGAAACCGACGCCGACATTGCGTGGCGGAAGGACCTGCTGCGAAAGATCGGCTACAAATTGTAGCAGCCGAAGTCGGAAGCGACCGGAGTGCATCGACAATGCCGTCGAACCGGCGACGCTCTCGAGCTCCACATCCGAGGAGCAATGAGATGAAGCAACACACCCCCGAGAAATTTTCCACCAGCTCGATGGACTGGAGTCCCTCTGCGATCGTCGGTAACACATGGCCGCCCCGAGATCCTGATGACGACGAAGACGATGAGGATGAGGAGGACGAAGACGAAAGCGACGAACCGGCGGTCGTGCGCGAGCCGGACGAAGATTAGACCGGCCTCGAGCCGGCAATCGGCCTTATTGCAGAGGACGTAGGGCTGGCAGAGAGGTATCCGCGCTCGGTCGCGGCACTCCTTTCAAGGTTGGAGAGCGCGCCATCATGAAGGGCTTGCTGCTAGTGATCGCCATGATTGTCCTCGCGCGGGAGGCGATCGCACTGGACGCACAATGCGTCCGCGAACGCGCCGCTATGGTCGAAACCATCCGGACCTACGCCCGGTCCGCCGCCGGTGTTCTGGGACAGCAAGGCCTGTCGGAGAGGGTCCTTGACGCCATGGCGCAAACGTTGCGCCATCTGTTCATCCCCGAGCGATCCTGCTCTGTCGCGTACGCGGATCGACCGATACCGATCGGCCTCGGCCAGACCATATCGCAGCCCTATATCGTCGCCTTGATGACCCAGTTGGCCGAGGTCGCGCCCGATCATGTTGTGCTCGAAGTCGGTACGGGTTCGGGCTACCAGGCCGCCATTCTTGCGCGCCTCGCGCAAAAGGTCTGTACCATCGAGATCATCCCGCAACTGGCCGAGACCGCCGCGAAAACACTAAGAGACCTCGGATATGACAACGTGAGCGTCAGGCTCGGCGACGGCTACGATGGCTGGCCCGAATGCGGTCCTTTTGACGCCATCGTCGTGACTGCGGCGCTGGGGCAGCCACCGCCGCCGCTGATCGAGCAGCTCAAAGTGGGTGGCCGTCTCGTCATGCCGGTAGGACCGGCTTACTTGACTCAGCAGCTCACGGTCGTCGAAAAAGTCGCCCCCGGCAAGACGACGACGCGCGCCGTTGCCCTCGTGCGCTTTGTCCCGTTTACGCGCTCACGGAATTAGAAGCTTACGCTTCGCTAATCGCCCTACGGGATCGACAAAGCTCATTGCCCAAGCTTGGCCAGTTTACCTTGCTTCGCGGCTTCAACCGCACGGTCCGCATCCTCCGGCAGCAGCAATCGCTCAGCCACCTGCCGTGCCGTCTCTCGCTTCACCGCCGCCACATAGGCCCCGTCATCCGCATAGCGCTCCGCGATCGACAGCCTGGGATCGTGCACTTCCTTTCGTGCCGCCTCGGTCGGCGCGAACGGCACCACCGCGCCTTGCAGCGGATAGAGCGCGGTCGGGCCAAAGCCCTGCGCACGCGGATTCCAGGCGATGTAGGTCGCGCGCGGCACCGCCACTGCGAGCTGACGGATACCTGATATCGCCATGCCGTCAGCGTCCGCCTTCGGCACGAACACGGGATAGCGGCCGATCTCCTTGGGCGGCAGCACGCTCTGGTCGGAGAAGACGGAGAGCGTGTGGATGCCGGCATAGGGCAGGCCGGGAATATCCGTCGGCACCGCGCCTAACGCCGGCACCAGCGTGCCGTGGGCACGCATCGGGATGCGGCTTGCGGGCGGCTTGATGCCATCGCTGATCCAGGCGTTGAGATCGGTGAGGAGCGCGCGCATCGGCATGCCCGCATGCATCGGGTTCTGCGGCAGCGACATCGCCGGCAAGCCCTTGCGCACGACCTCCGCGGCTTCGGCGAAATGTGGCGTGCCCGTGATCATGTAGGCGCGGACGTTGTCGGGGAGATCGAGATGGTTGCCGCCGAGATCGGTGACCAGCAGCGAGGCGTGCGAGGCCCACCATTCGTGCTCGCTGTCGGTCTGCATCACCTTCGGACACGTCGCCGAGAGCGAGCAGCGACGCAACAGGCCGTCGGTCTTGCCGGAATAGGGATCGCTCAACGTCGCGTAGGTGAACGGGAACAGATCGGCCTGCCACGCCGGATCCTGCGGATGGCGCGGGTTGCGGCCGGGCTGGCCGAAGCGGACATTGGTCGCCATCCGCCGCGTGCCCGCGACATGCGGCATCAATCCGTCGAACACGGTGCGGCCCTGGAGATCCTCGTTGAAGCCGAGATAGAGGAAGTCGCGCAGGAAACGGCCGGATTGCGAGACGCCGAAGCCGATGGCGCGGCTGATGGACGAATGCAGGCCATTCAGTAGCGGGTTCGCTTGCGTTTCGTCGTGGCGGAGGAAGCTGACGACATCGCGCACGGCGGCAAAGCCCATGCCGAGCGGCACCGGATCGCGTGCGGTGTAGGTGATCTCGTAGAGCGCGCCGGCATCGAAGCCCTCGGGTCGGATGATCTCCACCGTCACGGGATCGACCGGCTTTGCCGCAAGGCCTGACGGCGTTTGCCGCGCGTCGGCCCAGGCCGCGCGCACGGTGACGTTGAGGTTGGCGGCGTCGGCTGCGGGCCACGTCAGCGTCGCGCGCGCGGGATTGGTCGTGCTGTCGAAGATCACCTCTTCGCGCGCGGGGCCGGTGACGGCTTTGATCACCGGCGCGGTCATCGCGAGCTGCCCCGGCTTCGACGGAATCTCGCCCTGCCAACCCACCCAGACCATCGTAAAACCCTGGCGGTGCAGGAAGCCGATGCCGGCGTCCTCGGCCTTCTCCGCAATGTTGGCGCCGGGCTGGGCGGAATCGTCGAACAGCTGCGGCGCCAGCTTGCGGCCGCGATTGGGGACTTCCAGCAGCAGCGTGCCGTTGCCGTGGCTGGCATCGCTGGGCCTGAGGATCACGACGTCGGCGGTGGCTTCGACCTTGCCGTCGGCGCCACGCGGTGCGAGCGCGAGGTCGGTGATGACGGCGTTGCGGTCGTCGGACGGGTTGAGCGCGAAGGTCGCGCGCGCGGTGATGCGCTCATAGGTGCCGACGGCGCCGAAGCTGCGTCCGGCGAAGGCGGGCACGCGTTCCAAAATGTCGAAGCGGACGATTTCGGCGAGCGAGGCCGCAGGCCACAGGCAGGTGATCGCGATGAGACCCGAGATGTTCCTGCGCATGGCTGTCCCTCCCTTGTATGGCGCGACGGCAAGTTCCACGCGGGCTTTTTGTTGCGGCGACTATAACCGGCTATCCTGAGGCTAAACAACAGGAGGAAATCCGATGCCGGCAGCCTTCTTCGTCGTCCGCGCCATCGTCGCCGATGCGAGCAAGCGCGCCGCCTTCGACAGATGGTACGAGACCGAGCACGTGCCCGATGCGGTGAAGGCGTTCGGCGTCAGCAAAGCCTGGCGGTTCTGGAGTCTCGACGATCCTTCGCTGCACCAGGCGATGTATCAGTTCGATGACGAGGCCAAGCTCGATGCGATGCTGAAGGGCGATGCGCTCAAACAGCTCGTCGCTGGTTTCAACCGCGACTGGCCCGACGTGAAGCGCTCGCGCGAGACGCTGGTGCTGGCGCAGGAGTTCGTGAAGTAGTTGCGCTCCCGTAGCCCGGATGAGCGCAGCGATATCCGGGGAAAGCGTTCCCGCATGTCGCTTCGCTCATCCGGGCTACGAAGCTATCCACTTCGCAACGAATCTGAATGCGCGATTCAGCTTGGGTTCATGTCGTGACCGCGACACTTCCTCTGCATCACTTGCTCGATCACCTAGAGGACATGTCCATGGAGCGCCGGAACTTTTTGAAACTTGCATTGGGTGTGACGGCGGGCGCCGCCGCCTTCGCCGCGACCGCCGAGGCCGCGCCGTTGTCACCGCAGCCGGTCGGCGGTCCGGGCCGCATGCCGCAGCCCGATGCCGATCTGCATCCGGCCGTCACCACCGGCGATGAGGCCGCGCAGCTCAAGCCCGAGCAGGTGCATTGGCATGGCCACCACCGCCACTGGGGTTGGCGCCGTCGCCACTGGGGCTGGCATCGCCGGCGCTGGCATCGCCGTCACTGGTAAGCTTCACACAAGCCAGGCTTTGGACGGGGATCGCGATCGCGGTCCCCGTTTTGATTCGTGGCTGTTGCGTGACTCCGCCGATGGCCTGTTGGAGGGCCTCAAAAGAAAAAGGCCGCGCGGGGCACTCCCGCGCGGCCACTTCGCAGTGCGAAGAGACGAGATCAGATCGGGCGGCAGCGGCCACCCCACCAGCGGAAGCCATAGGGGCACACGCGGGCGCGCGGCACGACGACGACCGGCGCGGGGGCGACCACGATGGGGGCGGGGCGCACAACGACCGCGCCGCGCATCGGGCGGCAGCCGCCATAGGGGCCACGGTACCAGCCCGGACCGCAACCCTGCGCGGCGCTGGCCGCCTCGCTGAAACCGACGACCGCGCTCGCGAGCATGGCGGCGGCGAAGAGGTATTTCATTTGATCTTCCTTCTCGTCCTTGGGCAGATTGTTTGGGGCAGGGCGCTTGCGGCGCACAATGAATCAACAGACACGATTCGACACGTTAAATCTGGGAGACACGTGCCGACACGTCGCGATCCAAACCTGCCAATCATGACCTGAATGCGGCATGAACGTGCGCCGCATCCTGCCTCAGGCGACACGCAGCTGTCGCTAGCGGCCGAGAAAGCCCAGCACCAGCTCGCGGTACTTCTCCGGCGACTCCAGGAAGACGAGATGGCCGGTGTCGGGGATCACCTCGGCCCGCGCGTTCGGCATCTTCGCGGCAAGCTGCTTCGCAAGCTCTGCGTTCTGCCCCATTTTTGCGCGCAGCGCCTCCGGCGCGAGCGGCCGGCCCGGCGCGTTGTGGTCGTCTGCGCCCATGATGAACAGCGTCGGCAGCGCGATCAGCGGGATCTCGTGCGCGACCGGCTCACGATAGATCATCTGGCCGGAAGAGACGAAGGCACGCAGCCAGCGCGGATAATCGGGGCTGCCCTTGATGTTGAAGCGGGCATCGATGAACGGCGTGATCGCCTCGCCCGGCAGCTTGATCGCGTAGTTGGTCTGGAGCTGCTTGCGATAGCCGTCGGCGGTGAGCTTGTCCTCGGTCTCGATCATCTTCTCGGTCGGCGTCGGCGGCACGTAGAGGCGATAGTCCTCGAGGCCGATCGGGGCGGTCAGCACGAGATGGGCGACGCGGTCAGGGTAGGCGCGGGCGATGCGCACCCCCAGCATGCCGCCGAGCGAATGCGCGACGATCTCGGCCTTGTTGATCCCTAAGTGGTCGAGCAGCGCGATGGTGTTGCGCGCCAGATTGTCGAAATGCAGCTCGCCCGCCGGCTTGGAGGATTTGCCGAAGCCGATCTGGTCCGGCACCACGACACGATAGCCGGCCTCGCTCAACATCTTGATGACGGGTGCCCAATAGCTCGCCGGAAAATTGCGCCCGTGCAGCAGCACCACGGTGCGGCCGTTCGGCTGCTGGGGAGCGACGTCCATATAGGCCATGCTGAGCTGCTCGCCGTCATTGACCACGGGGAGCAGGTGTACCGGATAGGGATAGGCAAAGCCCTCGAGCGCAATGCCATAGGGCTCGCGCGGTGCGGTCTCGGCGGCGCGGGCGAAGGTGAGCGGGGAAGCAAAGAGGGCGGCGGCGAGCGCGGCCGGGAGGAGGCGGTTCATTTGGGATCTCGTGTTTGGAGCTGTCATTCCGGGGCGCGCGTAGCGCGAACCCGGAATCTCGAGATTCCGGGTCTGGTCCTTCGGACCATCCCGGAATGACACTGCGCTTAAAGCGATCGATGGCCGGGTCAAGCCCGGCCATGACGAGATCATCCAATCACACGCAAACGTGCGATCCCACGCTTCTCGTGTGATCAGTCCTTCCCATTGCCGAACAACGCCGCAAACTGCTTCTCGCCGGTGCGGGTGAAGTTCACGACGCGGCTGCCGGGCGTGGGATCGCGCGCGGCCCATTTCAGCTCGGCAAAGCGCTGCATCATGGCGGCGCCCAGCGTGCCGGCAAGATGGTGACGCCGCTCGCTCCAGTCGAGGCAGGCCTTGCAGACCGGGCGGCGCGGGTGGCTGAGCATGTCGGGCGAGATCTGCAGGTTTTTGGCGAGAAAGCGCTCGCCCTCGGCGGTCAGCTCGATCTCCTGCTTCTTCTGCTTGACCAGATGCCGCTCGCGCAAGGAATCGAGCATCTGCACGCCGAGATCGCCGGCGAGATGGTCGTAGCAGATCCGCGCGCGCCGCAGCGCCGGATCCTTCGGTCCGGTGCGCACGCGCATGTGGCCGGTGCGCGCGGCAAGGCCCGCGAGCCCCTCGAGCACGCCGGCAACGTCGTCGTCGGTGAGGCGGTAGTAGCGGTGGCGGCCCTGCTTCTCCGGCTCAACCAGTCCGCCGGCCTCGAGCTTGGCCAGATGTGAGCTCGCGGTTTGCGGCGTGATGCCGGCCTCCTGCGCCAGCTCGCTGGCGGTCAGCGCGCGTCCGTTCATCAGCGCCGTGAGCATGTTGGCGCGGGCGGGGTCGCCGACCAGCGCGGCGACCATGGCGATGTCGGGTCCTGATTTCATGCTTCGATGGTAGCCGAAGCATTGTGGTCGGGCAAGCGCGTAGCGTGTCGCCACGAACACGTCATTGCGAGCACACCGGTGCCGTAGGGTGGGCAAAGGAGCGCAGCGACGTGCCCACCAATCGTCGTTGCGGACAAAGGACCGTGGGCACGCTTCGCTTTGCCTACCCTACGAGACCTGCGCTCGCATTGACGGAAAAAAACCAAGGAGCCCATCATGTCCGTCACTGTCTTCATCCGCTACCAGCTCGATCCGTTCAAGCGCGCGCAGTTCGAGGAATATTCAAAACGCTGGCTCACCATCATCCCGAAATGCGGCGGCGACCTGATCGGCTATTTCATGCCGCATGAGGGCACCAACAACATCGCCTTCGCGCTGATCACCTTCGAGAGCCTCGCCGCCTATGAGGCCTATCGCGCCCGACTGCGCCAGGATGCGGAGGGCATGGCGAACTTCCACTTCGCCGAGGAGCACAAATTCATCCTCGCCGAAGAGCGCACCTTCCTGCGCAAGGTGGTATTGTAGGCCGTCAAACATGAGGAGATGCCCATGATCGCCGTGATCTTCGAGGTCTGGCCCAAGCCGGAACACCGCCAGACCTATTTCGACCTCGCAGCCGATCTGAAGCCGCTCCTGCAAACCATCGACGGCTTCATCTCGGTCGAGCGCTTCGAGAGCCTGACCGAGAAGGGCAAGATCCTGTCGCTGTCGTTCTGGCGGGACGAGGCGGCCGTGCAGGCCTGGCGCAATACCATGGAGCATCGGCGCACCCAGGCCAAAGGCAGGGCGCAGATCTTCGCCGATTATCACTTGCGCATCGCCAGCGTCGTCAGGGACTACGGCATGAACGATCGCGAGGAAGCGCCGAAGGACAGCCGCGCCGTGCATGACGCGCACTAGCGCGCTCGATGATGCGTGCCTATGTCTGCGCGGCCAACAAGGGAGAGAAACATGCATGTGACGACCGCTGACAAGCGCGCGACGTTCA
This sequence comes from Bradyrhizobium huanghuaihaiense, assembly GCF_025200885.1. NCBI lineage: Bacteria > Pseudomonadati > Pseudomonadota > Alphaproteobacteria > Hyphomicrobiales > Nitrobacteraceae > Bradyrhizobium > Bradyrhizobium huanghuaihaiense. The sequence goes on from NZ_CP104172.1 coordinate 3,891,620, forward strand.
AGAAGATGCACGAGAGCGGCTGCTTCATCCTGCCCAATCCGGTCGATGTCGGCAGCGCCAAGGCGTTGCAACATCTCGGTTTCAAGGCGATCGCGTCATCGAGCGCGGGTTTTGCCTGGACCATCGGCAAGGCCGACAATCACGTCACCGTCGAGGACGTCTGTCAGCATCTGGCAGCATTGAGCTCGGCGGTCGACATCCCCGTGAACGCCGATTTCGAGGGCGGCTTTGCCGTCGAGCCGGACAAGGTCGCCGACAATGTCGAGCGCGGTGTGCGCACCGGCGTCGCCGGCCTGTCGATCGAGGATTCCACCGGCGACAAGGACAAGCCGCTCTACGACCGCGCGCTGGCGGTCGAGCGCATCAAGGCCTCGCGCAAGGCGATCGGCGAAAGCGGCACGCTGCTGGTCGGCCGCTGCGAGGCCTATCTCTGGGGCGTCACCGATCTCAAGCTCGTCATCGACCGGCTTACCGCCTATGCGGATGCCGGCGCCGACTGCCTCTACGCGCCGGGCCTGAAGACCCGCGAGGACATCGCCGCGGTGGTGAAGGCTGTCGCACCCAAACCGTTCAACCTTCTGATCGGCGGCTCCGGCCTGTCGCTCAAGGAAGCCGAAGATCTCGGCGTGCGCCGCATCAGCGTCGGCGGCTCGCTCGCCCGCGCCGCCTGGGGCGGCTTCATGCGCGCCGCGAAGGAGATGGCGGAGAAGGGCACCTTTGCCGAGCTTGGCGGCGGCTATCCCGGCGGCGAGCTCAACAAGATGTTCAGCTAAACAAACAGCGGCGGGATGTTGAGTCCGGCCGCTCTCTCATCCTCTCGGTGTCATGCCCCGCGAAAGCGGGGCATCCAGTACGCCGCGGCTTCTCGATTGAATCACCGCCGCCTCGGAGTACTGGGTCGCCCGGTCAAGCCGGGCGACGACAGCTATCGTGTGGCGCTTACTTCGCGCCGTCAGACGGCTTCTGCGTATCCGGAGCCGGCTTGGTCGGCGCAGCACCCGTGGTCGTGCCCGGCTCGGTGTTGTTGCGCGGCGTCACGTCACGCATGCCGGGAGGGGCGGCCGGATTGGCCGGCGCCGACTGCTGAGCAGTCCGCGGCGTCGGCTCGTTGCTCGCCTGGTTGCCCGTGGTGCTGTTGTTCAGGCCGTAGAACACGGCGCCGAGCACCAGGGCGACGGCCACGGCAAACAGCGCAATCTTGCCGCTGGAGGCAGGGCCTTCGCCCAGCTCGGGATCGGCCTGAAGGTCGGCATCCCGGCGTGCCGCGCGAAGATACTCATCGTCGGCGAGGTTCGGGCGATACGGATCGTTGGGAAAACGGTCGTCAGCCATCGATTGGTCTCCTCGGTTATGACGCCGGGACAACCATCAGGTGCGAGATTCCGTTCCGCCCCCTTTGTGCTTTCGTCGCATGTTGCCTTCGCCTCGGGAATCGGGAACCTGTTCCGCCGGGAGCCCCGCGCGTGAGTTCCATTGCGCGAGGAGGGAACAGGGCGATGTGGAGCCTGCCACCGACCGATAGCGTGCTGCATTTCTTGTCACTGGTCGCGGTGGCCGCGCAGGGGATGACGGCTGCGCTCGCTGCGGGCAGGCGCAGCATGGATTGGCTGGGCGTCTGCTTCCTCGGCTGCATTACCGCGCTCGGCGGCGGCACGCTGCGCGATCTGTTCCTTGGCCACTATCCGCTGGCCTGGGTGCAGAACCCGATCTATCTCGCGCTCGCCGGCGGCGCGGCCTTCGTTACCATTCTGATCGCGCGCCTCGTGCACCGGCTGAAGGTCGCCTTCATCGTGCTCGATGCCATCGGTCTCGTCGTCTTCACCATGACCGGTTGCGACGTCGCCTGGCAGATGGATGCGACGCTGCCTATCGTGATCGTCTCCGGCATGGTGACGGGTTGCGCCGGCGGCGTGCTGCGCGACGTGCTCTGTAACGACGTGCCGCTGCTGTTCCGCTCCGAGCTCTACGCCAGTGTCTCGGTGGTGACGGGGCTGTTCTACGCGACCGCGTTCGGTTTGCAGCTCAACGCGGGGCTCTGGACCATCCTGACCTTCGTGCTCGGCATCAGCTTCCGCCTGCTCGCGGTGCGCTACAAATGGGAGATGCCGAAATTCGTGTTCACGGGGGATGAGGAGAGGTAGCTCTATCCACCCCGTCATTGCGAGCGCAGCGAAGCAATCCAGAATCTTTCCTCGGAGGGACTCTGGATTGCTTCGCTGTGCTCGCAATGACGAGAAGGAGGCAGCGGAGGACTACTCCTCCCTCCTTGCCCTCGCCACCTGCGACGGCGTCACCAGCGGACCGGCATTACCCCAGGAATTGCGGATGTAGTTCGTCACCGCGGCGATCTCGCCGTCGGACAATGTCTTGGCATAGGCCGGCATCTCGCCGGTGTTCGGCGCGCGCGGCGTCGTCACGGTATAGGCGCCGTCGAGGATGATGCGCAGGGTCGAGGATGGATTGACCGATTGCAGCAGCGCATTGCCCGGCAGCGGCGGATAGATCCGCGGCGCGCCTGAGCCGTCGGCCTCGTGGCAGGCGATGCAGAGCTTGGCGTAGACAGCCTGGCCGGCCTTCATCTCGGCATCGTCGGGCGGCGTGACGATCGTCTCGCGCCGTGCCGGTGCCAGGCTTTTCAGATACAGCGCGATCGCGCGGACATCGGCATCGCTCATCTTCGCCGTGGAATTGACGACCACCTCGGCCATCGGACCGTCGGCATGACTCTTCGCGTTGCGTCCGCTTTGCAGATACTCCGCGATATCAGCCTCGCTCCAGGATTTCAGCCCGGTGCGCGCGGCGCCATCGAGCCTCGGCGCGTACCAGCCGCCGACCTCGTTGCCCGACAGCGCCTGGGCCTGCTTGTCGGCGCCAAAATAGTTCTTCGGCGTGTGGCAGGCGCCGCAATGGCCGAGACCGGTGACGAGATAGCCGCCTCTGTTCCACGCTGCACTCTGGTTCTGATCCGGCTCGAACAGGCCGGGCTTGAAATACACGGCGTTCCAGATCCGCATCAGGCCGCGGTAGCCGAACGGCCAGCGCAGCTCCGGCGGCTTGTTGCGGCTCGCCACGGGTGCGAGCGTGCCGAGATAGGCGCGGATCGCCAGCGTGTCGTCCTTCGTCATCTTCGTGAAGTAAGGGTAGGGGAAGGCCGGATAATAGTTCGATCCATCCGGCGCGATGCCGTAGCGCAGGGCCCGGGTGAAATCGGCATCCGCCCAGGCGCCGATCCCGGTGTCGCGGTCGGGCGTCAGGTTCGGCGCATAGATCGCGCCGAAGGGTGTGTCGATGCGCTTTCCGCCAGCGAACGGCTTTGCCGGATCGGCGGTGTGGCAGCCTGCGCAGTCACCGGCCTGGACCAGAGCCTTGCCATAGGCGATCAGCTCCGGCGACGGTTCGGCGGCACGGGCCGCGCTTGTAACCGTACCTGCAACCGCACTGCACAACGCCAAACCCGCAAGGGCCAAGCCGGCCAGAATCGTCCGCATCGAAAGCCTCTCTTGCGACCAATCGACCGCACCCGCGTGAAAGGAGCGTCAATTCATTTCGCGATGGCGGGGGTATGGTGACACAAATTGAAAATGCCCGATGCCTTTGCAGCCACGAAATTGCGATTTTTACCCGGCGCTCCCTTTGGTCCAGATTTGTGGTGCGGAGCGTTAAATATCCGACATAGAGTGGTACAGGTGGTCGGCGCGCCCTAGCTAAAAACGACGGGCAGGCAACGGCTTAAGCAGCCAAACGCTCAAAAGGGCGGATGAGGACAAGAATGGGCATCAACCAGGGTCCGATCAGTCTCGATCAGAAATACACCCAGCAGACCGGACACGTCTTCACCACGGGCATCCAGGCCCTGGTCCGCCTGCCGATGGCGCAGATCCGGCGCGACCGCGCCAATGGCCTCAACACCGCGGGCTTCATTTCCGGCTATCGCGGCTCGCCGCTCGGCGGCTACGACCAGCAGCTGTTCGCCGCCCGCAAGCATCTCGAGCAGTACAACATCAAGTTCCAGCCCGGCGTGAACGAGGACCTCGCCGCGACTGCCGTGTGGGGCTCGCAACAGCTCAACCTCTCGCCCGGCGCCAAGTATGACGGCGTGGTCGGCATCTGGTACGGCAAGGGTCCCGGCGTCGACCGCTGCGGCGACGTGTTCCGCCACGGCAATGCCGCCGGCTCGGCCAAGAACGGCGGCGTGCTGTGCCTCGCCGGTGACGACCACGGCGCCAAGTCTTCGACCGTCCCGCATCAGTCCGACCATGCCTTCATCTCGGCGCTGATGCCGTATCTCTATCCCTCGAGCATCCATGAGATGATCGAGATGGGCCTGCTCGGCATCGCGATGTCGCGCTATTCCGGCTGCTGGGTCGGCATGAAGGTGATCACGGAGACGGTGGAGACCACCGCCGAGATCGATCTCACCGACGAGATGAAGCCCTTCATCATTCCCACCGATTTCGAGCTGCCGCCCGGCGGCCTCAATCTACGCTGGCCCGACGACCGCTTCGAGCAGGACCGCCGCCTGCAGGACTACAAGGGCTTTGCCGCGATCGCCTTTGCGCGCGCCAACAAGGTCAACCGCATCACCATGGATTCGCCGAATGCCCGGTTCGGCATCATGGCGTCCGGCAAGAGCTATGAGGACGTGCGGCAGGCGCTGCGCGAGCTCGGGATTACCGAGGAGGTCGCCGCCAAGATCGGCTTGCGCCTCTACAAGATCGGGATGCCCTGGCCGCTGGAGCCGGAAGGCGTGCGCCAGTTCGCGGTCGGCCTCGAGGAGATCTTCATCGTCGAGGAGCGGCGCGAGATCGTCGAGAACCAGGTCAAGCAGGAGCTGTTCAACTGGCGCGACGACGTCCGCCCGCGCATCGTCGGCAAGATGGACGAGCACGACAAGCGCTTCCTGACCTTCGCCGCCGAGCTCAGCGTCGCCTCGCTTGCGACCTCGCTCACCGAGCGACTTCTCCGACTTAATCTCAACCCTGAGATCGCGGAGATGCTTCGCGTCAAGGCCGACTGGTTCAACGGCCGTCAGGCGACCCAGATGCAGGCGGTCGCACCGGTGTCCCGCACCCCTTATTTCTGCTCCGGCTGTCCCCACAACACCTCGACCAAGGTCCCCGAGGGAAGTCGCGCGCTCGCCGGCATCGGCTGCCACTTCATGGCGCTGTGGATGGACCGCTCGACTGAGACCTTCACCCATATGGGCGGCGAGGGCGTGCCGTGGGTCGGCATCGCACCCTTCACCAACGAGAACCACATTTTCGCGAACCTCGGCGACGGCACTTATTTCCATTCCGGCAGTCTCGCCATCCGCCAGTCGATCGCCTCCAAGGCGAACATCACCTACAAGATCCTCTACAACGACGCCGTCGCGATGACCGGCGGCCAGCGCCATGACGGCGATCTCTCGCCGCAGAAGATCATGGCTCAGCTTCACGCCGAGGGTATCAGCGAGATTTATCTCGTCTCGGAAAATCCGGACGCCTATCCGGCTGACACCATCGCGCCGGGCGTGAAGAAATATCACCGCGACGAGCTGCAGAACGTCATGAAGATGTGCCGCGAATACAAGGGCACGTCGGCGATCGTGTTCGTGCAGACCTGCGCCGCCGAAAAGCGCCGCCGCCGCAAGCGCGGCCTGATGGAGGATCCGGCGCGCCGTGTCATGATCAACCCGGCGGTCTGCGAAGGCTGCGGCGACTGCTCGGTACAGTCGAACTGCATCTCGGTCGAGCCGCTGGAGACCGAGTTCGGCCGCAAGCGCGCCATCAACCAGTCGTCCTGCAACAAGGACTATTCCTGCCTCAAGGGGTTCTGTCCGTCCTTCGTCACCATTGACGGCGGCGCGCCGCGTCATCGCGCCCCAGCCGAGCTTGCTGACATTGGTGAACTGCCGGAACCCGCTTCGCGCCCGACACTTGAAAAACCCTATAACATCGCGGTCGGCGGCGTCGGCGGCACCGGCGTGCTCACCATCGGTGCGCTGCTCGGCATGGCCGCGCACATCGAGGGCAAGGCGTCGATGATCCTGGACATGTCGGGCCTGGCGCAAAAGGGCGGTGCGGTGCTCAGCCATGTCCGCCTGTCCGATCATCCGGCCGAGGTGACCTGCTCGCGCATCGTCACCGGCACGGCCGATCTCGTGCTCGCCGCCGACGAAGTGGTCGCGGTCGCCAAGGACACCATCTCGCTGTGCGACAGCAGCCGCACCCGCGGCGTCATCAACAGCCACGTCATCCCCACCGCCGACTTCATCCTCAATCGCGACTTCAACTTCCAGACCCGCAAGCTCGATGCGGTGCTGGAGACGGCGCTGCACAAGGACTCCGTGTTCTTCGACTTCACCAGACCGGCCGAGCAGCTGCTCGGCGACAGCATCGCCACCAACATGATGATGATGGGCTATGCCTATCAGAAAGGGCTGTTCCCGCTATCCGCTGAATCGATCGAGCAGGCCATCGAGGTCAACGGCGTCTCGATCAAGATGAACAAGGAAGCCTTCCGCCTCGGCCGCCTCGCGGTCGCCGATCCCAAGCGTCTTGCTGACATGCTGAAGGGGACGGAGGAGGTCGTTGCGCCGAAGACGCTGGATGCCATGACGCTCGACGAGGTCATCGAGCATCGCGCCAAGCATCTCACCGCCTACCAGAACACCCGCCTCGCCAAGCGCTATCGCAAGCTGGTCGACCAGGTCCGCGATGCCGCCAAGCAGGGCGATTATGGCGATGCGCTGCCGCGCGCGGTCGCCGTGAATTACGCCAAGCTGCTGGCCTACAAGGATGAGTACGAAGTCGCGCGCCTGTTCACCGACGGCGCCTTCGAGCAGCAGCTCCGCGACCAGTTCGAGGGCGACTTCAAGTTCAGCTTCAACCTCGCGCCGCCGATCCTCAGCAGCGGCGTCGATGCGATCGGCCGCCCCAAGAAGCGCGCCTTCGGCCCGTGGATGCTGAAGGTCTTCCGCGTGCTGGCAAAGTTCAAATTCCTGCGCGGCACGGCGCTCGACATCTTCGGCCGCAGTGCCGACCGCAAGCTCGAGCGCGACCTGATCGCCGGCTACGAGAAGGACGTCACCACCGTGCTCGGCCTGTTGTCGCCCGTCACGATCGACACCGCGGTCGAATTGCTCTCGCTGCCCGACCGCATCCGCGGCTACGGCCCGGTGAAAGAGAAGGCGGTTCAGGACGCCAAAGCCCGCTACGCGCAGCTCGCAGCTGATCTCGCCAATCCGCCGCCCGCGCCACGGCAGATCGCAGCAGAGTAGGGCATTGATTTACTTGTAGCCCGGGTGAGCGAAGCGATACCCGGGACGGTTTTCACGGAATCCCGGATGTCGCTGCGCTCATCCGGGCTACAATCGACCGCACGATTTTCCGTTTGAATTCAACCATCATCCTACTGTGCATGGGGTTGTTTTCGGCAAAAAAGAAATCCGCAAAACACCTTTAGGATTTCGCCTGTCGCATCCGTCATTGCGAGCGCAGCGAAGCAATCCAGAAATGCATCCGCGGAAAGACTCCTGGATTGTTTCGCGGCGCTCGCAACGACGGCGTTGAGGGAGCGAGCAATGCATAACCGTCACCCTGAGGCGCTCGCCTCTTCGGCGAGCCTCGAAGGGCGACAGCCCGGCTGTCGCCGCGAGGAGTGCGCCGAAGCATCTCGGCCGTGCATCCTTCGAGGCTCCCGGCGCGATGCTTTGCATCGCGCCGCTCGCGCCTCAGGATGACGGAGCGGGGGAGTTGCGCCAACCCGCTGCCCACCCGACGGAATATTTCCGCGCTTGCCAATCAGGCCGGTGCGGTTCAGAAAAAAGAGCCAAGAAGAAACGCGAGCGGAGACCTGAGTTTGACCATCAAGGGCAAGGCCTACATTGCCGGGATCTACGAACACCCGACCCGGCATGCGCCGGACAAATCCACCGCCCAGCTCCACGCCGAGGTCGCCAAGGGCGCGATCGAGGACGCCGGGATCAGCAAGGACGATGTCGACGGCTATTTCTGCGCGGGCGATGCGCCCGGCGGCGCCTGGCCGATGGTCGACTATCTCGGCCTCAACACCAAAAAACTCCGCCACGTCGATTCCACCGAGACCGGCGGCTGTTCCTATATCATCCACCTCGGCCACGCCGCCGAGGCGATCGCGACGGGCAAGTGCTCGATCGCGCTGATCACGCTTGCCGGCAAGCCGCGCACTGGCGCAATGCCGCCGCGCGCGGCCGGCGCCGAGCTCGATTTCGAGTCCGCTTACGGCGCGACGACGCACAATGCCTACGGCATGTGTGCCATGCGCCATATGCACGACTATGGCACGACCAGCGAACAGCTCGCCTGGATCAAGGTCGCGGCCTCCCATCACGCGCAGTACAATCCGCACGCGATGCTGAAGGACGTCGTCACCGTCGAGGACGTGCTGAACTCGCCGATGATCTCCGATCCCCTGCATCGCATGGATTGCTGCGTCGTCTCCGACGGCGGCGGCGCGCTGATCGTGACCACGCCCGAGATTGCGAAGAGCCTGAAGAAGCCGCTGGTCAAGCTGATCGGCCATGGCGAGGCGATGAAGGGCCCGCGCGGCGGCAAGGATCTCGACCTCACATATTCCGCCGGCGTCTGGTCCGGTCCGCGTGCGTTCGAGGAAGCCGGCATCACGCCGAAGGACATCAAATACGCCTCGATCTATGACAGCTTCACCATCACGGTGCTGATGCAACTCGAGGACCTCGGCTTCTGCAAGAAGGGCGAGGGCGGCAAGTTCGTTGCCGACGGCAATCTGATCTCCGGCGTCGGCAAGCTGCCGTTCAACACCGACGGCGGCGGCCTCTGCAGCAACCATCCCGTCAACCGCGGCGGCATGACCAAGATCATCGAGGCCGTGCGCCAGCTGCGCGGCGAGGCGCATCCGAAGGTGCAGGTCAAGAATTGCGATCTCGCCATTGCCCACGGCACCGGCGGCCTCTTGGGCGTCCGCCACGCCGCCTCGACGGCCATTCTGGAGCGCGTGTGATGAGCGAAGTGAAAAAGTATCCGGCCCCGGTGACCAATCCGGAAACCGCAGCTTTCTGGGATGCGGCCAAGCAAGGCAAGTTCATGATCAAGCGCTGCACCGCCTGCGGCGAAGCGCACTACTTCCCACGCTCGATCTGCCCGTTCTGCTACTCCGACAAGACGGTGTGGGAAGAGGCGTCAGGCGAGGGCACGATCTACACCTGGAGCCTGATGCGGAAGTCGCCGACCGGCCCTTACGCCATCGGCTACGTCACGCTGAAGGAGGGGCCGTCGGTGCAGACCAACTTCGTCGACTGCGATCTTACGACGCTCAAGATCGGCCAGAAGGTGAAGGTGGTGTTCAAGCCGACCGACGGCGCCCCGCTGCCGTTCTTCACGCCGGCTTAGGACGGTCCTCATCCTGAGGAGCTTGCGAAGCAAGCGTCTCGAAGGATAGCCACAACAAAGAAGCGTTTCGGGCATCCTCATGGTTCGAGACGGCGCAAGAGCGCCTCCTCACCATGAGGATGAGAACCACCGGGAGGAACACAAACAACATGTCCGCCAGATACGAAGAGCTCAAAGGCCTGAAAAACCTCGGGCAGAAATATGCCTACAGCGATCGCGAGGTGATGCTCTACGCCTACGGCATCGGCCTCGGCGCCGACCCGATGGACGAGAACGAGCTCGCCTTCGTCAACGAGGGCACGTTCACGCCGCGGCCGCTGAAGGTGGTGCCGACCTTTGCATCCGTTGCCGCGTGGGGCGCGGGGCCGGGCGAGATGAATCTCAACCGCGTCATGGTGGTGGACGGCGAGCGCGACATCACCTTCCATCAGCCGCTGCCGGTGGCCGCCAACATCACCGCCGACTCCTCCGTGCTCGAGGTCTACGACAAGGGCAAGGACAAGGGCGTCGTGATCAGCCACCAGACCGTGCTCAAGAACGAGAAGGGCGAGAAGCTGGCAACGCTCGTTGCCTCGCGTTTCGCCCGCGGCGACGGCGGCTTCGGCGGGCCGAACCTGACCCAGCCCGATCCGCACAAGATCCCCTCGCGCAGCGCCGACAAGACCATCGACATCGTCACGCGTCCCGACCAGGCGCTGGTCTATCGCCTCTGCGGCGACCGCAACCCGCTGCACAGCGATCCCGAGTTTGCGAAGAAGGCCGGCTTCCCGCGCCCGATCCTGCACGGCATGTGCACGTACGGCATCACCTGCCGCGGCGTGCTGCAGACCTATGCCGACTATGACGTGAGCGCCTTCCGCCAGCACGTCGCGCGGTTCTCTTCCCCGGTCTATCCCGGTGAGACCGTGACCATGGACCTCTGGAAGGACGGCAACACGATCTCGTTCGAAGCCAAGGTGAAGTCGCGCGGGGTCACGGTGATCAAGAACGGCAAGACGGTGCTGGGTTAGGCGGTCTCTTGCCCCGGACGCAGCGCGGCGCTCCTTAAGCGGTGCGCTGCAGAGCCGGGGCCCAGAGAGTGCCGTAACAAAGAGCTGGGTCCCGGCTCTGCGACGCAGCGTTTCACGCTGCATCGCGTCCGGGACACGAGAACAAAAACAAACAGGGAGAAGCCGCCATGGGACTACTCGACGGCAAGGTTGCGCTGATCACCGGCGCGGGCGGGGGGCTCGGTGAGGCCTATGCCAAGCTGTTCGCGCGGGAAGGGGCCTCGGTCGTCGTCAACGATCTCGGCGGGCCCCGCGACGGCTCCGGCGCCGACACCTCGATGGCGCAGCAGGTGGTGGATGCGATCAAGGCGGCAGGCGGCAAGGCGGTCGCCAACGGCGCCGACATCTCCACCATGGAGGGCGGCCAGTCGGTGTTCGACGACGCCATCAGGCATTTCGGCCGGGCCGACATCCTGGTCAACAACGCCGGCATTTTGCGCGACCAGACCTTCGCCAAGGCCTCCGAGGCCGACTGGGACAAGGTCATCAAGGTCCACCTGAAGGGTACCTTTTGTTGCACCATGCCGGTGTTTCGCTGGATGCGGGAAAACGGCGGGGGCGTCATCGTCAACACCTCCTCGACCTCGGGCCTGATCGGCAATTTCGGCCAGACCAACTATGGAGCTGCCAAGGGCGGCATCTGGGGCCTGTCCAACGTGCTGGCGATCGAGGGGCGGAAGTACAACATCCGGATCTGGACGCTCGCCCCGGGTGCCCTGACCCGCATGACCGCAGACCTGCCCCGCTATAAGGAGAACCCCGGGGCGGCGCTGGGGCCGGACGGCATCGCGCCGGCCGTGCTATACATGGTCAGCGACTTGTCGGGCGACCAGACCGGCAAGGTGCTGGGCGTGTCCGGGCCCCGCGGCGTGCGCGAAATGCGGATGATGGAGATGGAAGGCTGGAAGCCGCCGCACTCGGGCTGGAACGCCCAGGACATCGTCGATCATGCCAAGGAGGTCTTCTTCTCCGAGGAGCAGATCAAGATGGGCGCGCGGAGGTTTTAGAAGGCCGTCATCCCGGGGCACGCGAAGCGTGAGCCCGGGATCCATACTCCGGATCGTGGTTATGGATTCCGGGCTCGCGACTGCGTCGCGCCCCGGAATGACAGATAGAGAGAGACGAGGACTAGATGAAACTCACCGCCGACGCTAAGGGCACCTTCGCAATCGCGCCGACACCATTCCACGATGACGGCCGGATCGACGAGCGCTCGATCGACCGCCTGACCGACTTCTACGAGGAGGTCGGCTGCGACGGCGTCACGGTGCTGGGCATCCTCGGCGAGGCCCCCAAGCTCGATGCCGCCGAGGCCGAGCAGGTGGCGGTGCGCTACGTCAAGCGCGCCAAGAAGATGCAGGTGATCGTCGGCGTCTCCGCGCCGGGCTTTGCCACCATGCGTTCGCTGGCGAAGGCCTCGATGGACGCCGGCGCGGCCGGCGTGATGATCGCGCCGCCGCCCTCGCTTCGCACCGACGACCAGATCGTCGGCTATTTCAAGCAGGCGGCGGAAGCCATCGGGCCCGACGTGCCCTGGGTGCTCCAGGACTATCCGCTGACCCTGCAGGTGGTATTCACCCCCGCCGTGATCCGCAAGATCGTCATGGACAATCCGAACTGTGTGATGCTCAAGCACGAGGACTGGCCGGGCCTCGAGAAGATCTCGACGCTGCGCGGCTTCCAGAAGGACGGCTCGCTCCGCCCGCTCTCGATCCTGTGCGGCAATGGCGGCACGTTCCTGGACTTCGAGATGGAGCGCGGCGCCGACGGCGCCATGACCGGCTATGCCTTCCCGGAGCTGCTGATCGACGTCGTGAACCTTTCCAAGGCCGGCAAGCGCGATGCCGCGCATGATTTGTTCGACGCGCATCTGCCGCTGATCCGCTACGAGCAGCAGCCCGGCGTCGGCCTCACCGTGCGCAAATATGTGCTGCAGAAGCGCGGCATCATCGCCTCCAGCGCGCAGCGCAAGCCCGGCGCGACGATGACGGCGACGGCGAAGGCCGAGGTCGACTATCTGCTGTCGCGCGTCGCCCGCTTCGATAAGCGTGCCAATCTCGGCCCGCAATCCAGCGCCGCAGGTTAATCGAATGGCCGAGACATCAGCGTCACGCCCGGCGTCGACCATCCTCCTGCTGCGCGATGGCGCGAGGGAAGTCGAGGTCTTCATGATGGTCCGCCATCATCAGATCGAGTTCAACTCGGGCGCGCTGGTGTTTCCCGGTGGCAGCGTCGATGCCGGCGACAACGAGATCGTCGCCCGCGCCGACCTGTATTCAGGCGGCGAGGGCTTGAGCGAAGCGGACCGCGGTTTTCGTATCGCCGCGATCCGCGAGACTTTTGAGGAGAGCGGCATTTTATTGGCGCGCTCGAAGGACTCGGGCACGCCGATCGATGCCAAACGCGCAGGCGAGATCGCGGACAAGCACCGCGTCGCGCTCAACGAGCACAAGATCAGCTTCCTCGGCATCCTCGCCGACAACGGCCTCCAGCTCGCGCTCGACACGCTGGTACCTTACGCGCACTGGATCACGCCGGAGGGCATGCCGAAGCGTTTCGACACCTGGTTCTTCCTCGCAGCAGCGCCGCCCGACCAGCTCGGTGCTCACGACGGAAGGGAATCGACCGACTCGATCTGGGTCTCCGCGCGCGAGGCCGTGGAGGGCGGCGAGAGCGGCCGTTTCAAGCTGCCGTTCCCGACCACGCGCAATCTGATCCGCCTCGCCAAGCAGCCGACGGTGAAGTCCGCGCTCGACCATGCCAAGGGCATGTCGATCGTCACCGTTATGCCGATCATGACCAGGACCGAAACCGGCCGCCAGCTCCGCATTCCCCGCGAGGCCGGCTATGACGGCGAGGTGTTCGAGGTCGGCGCGGTCGGCTGATACACTTCGATTTGCGCCGAAGTATCGGCGAGCGCAGACGCGCTAGGTTCCGTCCACCGCGGAATGGACGGACGCACAATGGACAACCGGCAGGACACCAACATCGCCGTCGAGCTGGCGCTGCTGGTCGCGCTCGCAACGCTCTGGGGCGGCTCCTACACCTTCATCAAGCTCGGCGTCGCCACCATCCCGCCGATCACGCTGATCGCGGCGCGCACCGCGATCGCCGGCCTCTTGCTGCTCATCGTCATGCGGGCACGCGGCATCAGGATGCCCATGGATTCCGCGACCTGGCAGCGCTTCGCATTCCAGGCCGTGCTCAACAGCGTCATCCCCTGGACGCTGATCGCCTGGGGCGAGCGCCATGTCGATGCCGCGCTCGCCACCATCCTCAACTCGGCCGGCCCGATCTTCACCTTCCTGCTCACCGCGATCGTCACCCGCCACGAGGCGACGACACCGCGAAAGCTGTTCGGTGTGGTCGCGGGCATGGCCGGCATCCTGCTGATCGTCGGCGTTGATGCCTTCCAGGATATCGGCAGTGGCCTCATCGCGGAGGCCGCGATCGTCGCCGCCACCATCTGCTACGCCTGCGCCGCGATCTTCGGCCGCAGCTTCAAGGGCCTCGATCCCATGGCGCCCGCGGCCGGCTCGCTGCTGGCGGGGGCGGCGGTCCTGATCCCGGCTTCGCTGCTCGTCGAGCAGCCCTGGACGCTGTCGCCGGCACTTAGCTCCATGCTGGCGCTGCTCGCGCTGGCGACCTTCTCGACCGCCGCGGCGTTTGCGATCTACTTCCGCCTGATCCAGACCCTGGGCTCGGTCGGCACCACCGCGCAGGCCTATTTGCGCGTCCCCATCGGGGTCGCCATCAGCGTCGCCTTGCTCGGCGAAACCTTGAGCCGGACCGCCTGGATCGGCCTTGCCTGCGTCGTTCTCGGCGTCGCCGCCATGACGATCCCGGCCGGATGGCGGGCAAGCGTCAAAACGTCATAATCCGGTGCGGAGGGCGGGCCGAGAACAACGATATTAACGATATTCCGCGGCGGCAGGCATGTTCCCCCGGGCCCGCAATACGTCGTATATTGGGCTTTCAATAGCCCGGTCCTCAACGCAACCTATGTCCGCCGACTTGACGCCGCCCCCTGAGAAAAAGCGAATATTTTCGCTGTCCATCGGCCAACTGACGTTCGGAAGCTTCATCCTGGTGCTGGCGGTGATCATCGTCACCTCGACCGCGAGCGTGATTGCGATCCGGCACATCGACACGACCTTCGCCGAGTTGCAGCGGCTGCAGAGCGTCGGCGACCTCGCCGAGGACATCGACCGCCGCATGAACGAGCTGCGGCTCGCCGCGCGCGACTTCGTCACCGATCCCGGCGCCGGCATCCAGTTCAAGCAGGTGGGCGAGGCGGCCTCGACACTCAGCGACATTCTAAAGAAGACCCGCATCGAGCTCGCGCCCGAGCAGCAGGACATGATCGACGGGGTGACCGAGCGGCTTGCGACCTATCGCAATGGCCTCGAGCGAATCTCGACGCTGATCGACCGCCGCGCCCAGCTGCTCGCCGGCCTGCCGCCGCTGCGCGAGCAGTTCGACGCAGCGGTCTCCGGCGCCGCCGACCGCGAGCTCGCCTCCCGCCTGTCCGAGGCGCAGAGCCGGATCGCGCTTGGATTGCTGGCGCGCAACCCGTCGGCGGCCGAGCAGGCCGCGCAGGGCATGCGTGCGATGGATATCACCGATCCCAAGCTCAAGGCGGCGGTGAACGACTATGCCGAGGCGATCATGGCGGTCGCGGTCCGCGAGCGGCAGATCGCCGACATCGATCGCGAGGTGCTGGGAACCGAGGGCCGGCTGATCGGTCGCGTCACCGAGTTGCTGCGCGAGGTCAGCGCAAGGCGCGGCCACGTGCTGTCGCGCGATTTTGCCCGCACGCTGACGGAGGCGCGCTGGCAGAGCATCGTGCTCGGCTCCATCGGCGTGCTGATCGGCATTCTCGCGGCGGGCTTCGTGGTGCGGCGCACGGTGCGCCCGCTGGCGCAGATCGCGCGATCGATTCGCGCCCTCGCGGCCGGCCAGAAGGACACTTCGATCCCGTCCGCCGATCTCGACAACGAGATCGGCGACATCGCGCGTGCGGCCGAAGTGTTCCGCCGCGCGCTGGACGAGGCCGACACCGCGCGCGAGGCGGCGGTGCGCGCGCTCACCGAGCAGCGCCTGGCCGAAGAGAGCTATCGAAAACTGTTCGAGGGGTCGGTCGACGGCATCTACGTCACGACGCCGGCCGGCGATCTCCTCAACGCCAATCCGGCGCTGGCGCGGATGATGGGCTATGACAGCCCGCAGCACCTCATCGACAGCATCAACGACATCGCCCACACCATCTACGTCCATCCCGAGGCGCGCGACGAATATCAGCGGCTGATGGCACGCGACGGCATGGTGCGCGAGTTCGAGTACCAGGTGCGCCAGCGCAGCGGCGACATCCTCTGGCTCTCCGACAGCGCCACCGGCGTGCGGGACGAGCAGGGCAACATCGTCCGTTACGAAGGCACGCTACGCGACATCACCGACCAGAAGCGGGCGGAAGACGCCATCGCCGAAGGCCGCCGCCTGCTCCAGCAGGTCATCGACACCGTGCCCGCGGTCATCAACGTCAAGGACCGCGACCTGCGCTACGTGCTGATGAACCGCTACATGGCCGGCATCTTCGGTATCGAGCCGGGCGATGCGCTCGGCCGGACCACGGCCGACCTGATGTCGCGTTACGGTGCGGCCAAGACCGACGAGAACGACAAGCGCGTGCTCAAGCTGCGCAAGGGACTCGGTTTCTACGAGGAGGAGTACAAGGACGCTGCCGGCAACATGCGGCAATGGCTGGTCAACAAGCTGCCGCTGCTCGATGCCGATGGCGAGATCGAGCGGATCGTCACAGTGGCGCTCGACATCGGCGAGCGCAAGCGCGGCGAGCAGGAGATGCGCAAGGCCAAGGAATCGGCGGAGACCGCGCTGCGCAATCTGCGCGAGACCCAGGCCTCGTTGATCGAAGCGGAGAAGCTCGCTGCGCTCGGACGGCTGGTCGCCGGCGTCGCGCACGAGGTCAACAATCCCGTCGGCATCAGTCTCACGGTCGCCTCCGCGCTGGAGCGCAAGACCGCGATGTTCTCGTCCGAAGTCGAGCGCGGCGAGCTTCGCCGCTCCACGCTCAACGACTTCCTCAACACCAGCCGCGACGCATCCTCGCAGCTCGTCTCCAATCTCAACCGCGCCGCCGAGCTGATCCAGTCGTTCAAGCAGGTCGCGGCCGATCGCAACTATTCCGACCAGCGCACCTTCGACCTCGGCGATCTCACCGAGCAGGTGGTGATGAGCTTGCGGCCGGGCCTGCGCAAGCACAACCTGACCCTCAACGTCGATTGCCAGCCCAGCCTGACCATGAACAGCTATCCCGGCCCGTATGGGCAGGTGCTGACCAACCTGTTTCTCAATTCGGTGGCGCACGCCTTTCCCGACGGGCGCCCGGGGATCATCGACATCCAGGTGCGCGAATCCGGCAAGGACAATGTCGAGATCATCTTTTCCGACAATGGCTGCGGCATGTCGCTCGACGTGCGCCGCCGCGCATTTGATCCGTTCTTTACCACAAGACGCGACCAGGGCGGCACCGGTCTCGGGCTGCATATCGTCTACAGCATCGTCACCAACCGGCTCGGCGGACGGCTCGATCTCGATTCCGAGCCGGGCGGTGGTACGCGCATCCAGATGATCTTGCCGCGCACGGCGCCGCTGGAGCAGGCCGCCGAATAGCGCTCGCGCCTTAGTCGGCCTCGGCGAGCTTGTGCAGGGTTGCGCCGAAAATCAGGCTGGCCTTGCCGACCAGCGCCGTCCCCGTCATCTCCGCGCGGGTGTCCGTGTAGGTCCCGCTGACGCCAATGCCGACCGGCGCAGGGCCGCCGAACAGCGGATTGTCATCGCCCCGAGGTGACGTGTGCCGCTGCACCAGCACCTCGCCTTTGAAGGTGTGCTCGTCCTTCACCACATAGCTGCCGGTGTAATAGAGATAGGCATCGCCGCCAAGAATCTTGCCGTCGCGAAAAAGGATCACACCGCTGCCTTTGCCGACTCGACCGTCGAGCAGCGTGACGTGGATCGAATAGAGGCCGTTCTTCATAACGTCCCGTGGGCCGGCCGCCATCGCCCAATGGCGTAACCGGTCCAGCTTTTATGCCAAAGCACATCCCCTCGCGCAACGCGGCAGTTTGCCGGCCGGCAAGTACCTCTGTCGCGCGGGCCGTATTCGTCCCGGCTTGTCTGTGACGCCGATATGACGGTCTCATCACGGGGCGAGGCCAGTCGTTGCGAATCAAGTTGGCCCGCGAAATGCATAACCCATTGTTGCACTGGCCGCGGGGTGCTGGAGCAAGACGAACGTGAGCAACTGGATCGATTCCGGCGGCGATGAGCCGCGTCTGTACAGTGCGCGTCCCACGAATTGCAAAAGCGAACGACGGTGGATTGGCAGCGAGACACGCTGGCGAAGCGTGACGAGGCTGGCATGCACCGTAACCTTGATTGGGCTCGCGGCCCCCTTTGGGCACGCCCGTGACCGGGGCCAGTTCGTCAACACCAATGCCGACTTGAAGGCCTGGTTCGACAGCCTGCGAAGCGGCAAGGGGCCATGCTGCTCCGATGCCGACGGCTCGGCGCTCTCGGACACCGACTGGGAGAGCAAGGACGGGCACTATCGTGTGCGCGTCCCACGCCTTGGCTACGTGCTTGACGGCCAGCAGCAGGAACTTGTCTGGGTCGATGTGCCCGAGGAGGCCGTGATCTCGGAGCCGAACCGGGTGGGGCGCACCATGGTGTGGCCGATCTACGGCTACATGGGCGTCACCATCCGCTGCTTCATGCCCGGCAGCATGACATAAGCGCGCCAGGCGGCACCCCGCATGGTCTCGCTGTTGCTTGACGCGGCTCGCGCGATGTCAGGTGTACTTCTTGTCGCGCTCGAGAAGCTCGATGGAGATGCCTTCAGGGCCGCGGATGAAGCAGATGCGCACGCCGGGCCGGATCGTCGTCGGCTCGCGCGTGAAGGTGACACCCTTGGCCTTGATCTCGGCGGCCACAGTGTCGATGTCCTTCACGGTCAGACCGAAATGGTCGAGACCCTGATGCGGGTGCGGGGGCGGCGGATTGACGGCATTGTCGCCCTCGAGCGGGGCGATGAAGATCCTTGCGCCGCCGAGGTTCACGTCGATCCGTCCCGGCGCGCGCACGATCTCGCCGCCGAGGATGTCCCGCAGCCAGGCCGCTGTGGCCTCCGGATCGGGGCTGCGCAGATGGACGTGATCCCAAGTGACGGCGATTGGCATTTCATAGTCTCCCAACGGGGTCTTGCGATGTTGCGGCGCATGTTAGCGGCACCAGCCGGTGGTCGCCACCGTGCCGACTCGCCTGAAGCGCGGGAACCTTAGTTCCTGTCCCGGGTTAAGGTAAGCAGGTGGTCTGTTCGTCGTGCAAACGCAGTTCGGCCGCTATCGGTGATGCATCCATGGGCACCAGGCTTGACCGGATCAGGTTGGAACGCTTTGCCGGGGCCGGCGAACGATTGGCGCGAGCCGTGACGGCCGCGAGCGTCTCGTTTGGCCGAGGCTTGCTGTGGCTGCTGGCGGCCATCATCGTCGGATGCGGCATCTGGATGCTGCTGCCGCTCTCCAAAGGCAACACCACCGAGCCGGTCAAGTCGGACCTCAAGTCAGACCTCAAGTCAGACTTGGCCGCCGTCGAACCGGCTACTCCGGGCGATGCTGCAGCGGCGGTCCCGCCGACGGCCGAAGCTCCGGCTTCAGCCGAGCTCGATCATCTCAGGATTTCATCACAGACCTGGCGTCGTGGCGGCCTCGGCTCGAAGGCGCTGGTGACGTTCACGCTGCGAAACGACAACGACTATGCCGTAAGAGATGTCGAGATCGTCTGCGCCTTCGTGCGTCGCGACGGCACGCCTCTCACCGTCCGCAGCCGCGTGCTGACCGACACCGTCAGCATGAAGAGCCGCAAAACCTTCGCCCGTATTCCGGTCGGGTACGTCAACGTTAATGCCGATCAGGCGAAGTGCTCGCTGGTCGCGGCACGGCGGGCGTAGAGGGCGGCGTTCTGCGGTAGCGGAAAAGTTACCGTTTCCGGCCTTGTTCTGGCCTTGGCCGAAAAACTTGGCGTCGCCATTTGAACCGAAGGGCAGGGCCAGGAACCAATCAGAGTATCGCCTGTTAAGGCGGAGAGCCCACGCGGGGATTGCGGGGGGCGGAGTGCGGCCAATGCCCATCTTTCGGTATTTCATGTATGTCGGCGGAGCGTTGCTCACACTGCTGTTTGCGGTGAACTTCGTCGTGCCGGCCTCGCCCGTGACGCCAGCCGTCGCGACCGCAAGCAATGACCAGCCGTCGATCCGGATCCGGTCCGATCGCCATCTGCCCGAGCGTGTCGTGCTCGACACCAGCCAGCCGACGATTGCCCCGCCTGCGGTGAAGACCGCCGCTGTCGCGGCGCCGCAGCCGCCGGATACCGTGTCGGCAGCGGCCCTCGCGGAGATGTCGGCCAAGGCGCGGGTGCGCGAGACCTTTGCCCAGTTTACGCCCGGTTCGAAGGCCGACGCCGCCAAGAAGCCGCTGGCCCAGGCTCAGCCCAAGCGTAAGGTCGCCAGAGCGCATCCGGCGCCGCAGTATTATGGCGGGCCACAATATGGCGGGCCGCAGTATGGCCGGCCGATGATGGTGGCACAGCAGCCGCATTTCGGCCTCTTCAACACGACCTGGTGACAAGCCGGCTGTGACCCGCCTCCGTGGAGGCGGGAAGGGCTTTTTATTGGCCAGCCTCTCTGCTAATTCGAACCCGTCCGAACGCCGTCCGGTGCGCTGGCTCGCCAGCCACGGTCCGGCGCTTCGCGGCTAACGGCCCAACCCCGGGCCAGGGCGCTCGTAGCTCAGCTGGATAGAGCATCGGATTTCGATTCCGAGGGTCGGAGGTTCGAATCCTTCCGAGCGCGCCAGTAAAATCAACGGCTTAGTCCCATTGACGATCCGATCTTCCGGTGCGCATCCGAGGATGCCTGATTTATCGGGCGCGGAACCGCGTCGATGTTGTCCATACCCGAGACCTCAATAACCCGCGCTCGTTCCGAATATTTGCCGTGAGGGGCATTGCCTTTGCGTGCCCGTTCCGGTTGAGTCCGGTTGGGGGGAAGGGACGTGAAGACAAGTGAACTCGCTCTTGGAGCATTGTCAGCAAGCGCGTTTTGGGCCTTAGCCAGCATATTCCTCCCGATCTCGAATGCGAACGGCAGAGATATTGTTGCCACGGCCGCAACGGTATTTGCGGCATCGATTCTGGCGGCTACCGCAGCTACTCGGATGGCGCATCGATCAGACCGAGAGGTGCTGTTGGCGGCCCAAGCTCCTCGGACGATCACTCAAGAAGTGATTGAAAAATTCGAGAAACGGAGCCGACGACTAAAGCAGGAGGCATGGATATTTCTTGCGGGAGTATTGGCGCTGCTTGTTGCGGGCGCCTTAGCCGTCGTCTACGCCAAAAACCTTACAGTTGGTGATATCGGCGCTCTCACGCTGGATGAAAAGATTGCAGCTGAACAACAAGAAAAGCAAAAAACTCAAATGCGAGTGAAGCAGATCGAGGAAGGAGCAGTAAAGAATTGTAATGCAGCTCTACGTTTCGCTTTGCAGCCTTGGGTTGTCTCTCGCGATAGTATGTACGAATTTAGTGTTAGTAGTCGAGATCGCTACTCAAGCAATCTGCCGACTGGCGACAGGTTAGTTGAGCTAATCGAGAGGCGTTTGGATGATGGCCAAAGAGAGGGCCGTCGTGGGTCGAGACGCGCCGTCGAAATTCGCGGGTGCGGGGCTTGGGAAAGCTACTACATTTTTGTCGATCCAGAGCAGTTGCCAGATTTCAGATCAAAACTAGCGGGAAAGATCTTCGCCTCTGCGGAAGACTCGGCTCTTATTCTTGAAGTTGGTCGTCTAGCAGCGCGCGCGGACGATCTCGACAGTCTTGCCTCACGATATAACCTAGAGAAAATTGAAGCGGATCTGGAGAAAGCAAAACGGGGAGACGTAAAGCAGTCTGAGGGGACAAAGGGTAGTCCCAACAAGAGTGATGATCTTTTCCTAACGCTGTTGCAGACGAGCATAACGCGCTTCGGATTGCTGGCCGTCGTCGGCTTTTTCGTTAGCATCCTAGTTTCACTGTATCGGTACAACATTCGTCTTGCAGCCTTCTATCTGGCGCGAGCGGATGCACTGAGGCTCTTCGCTCCTGACATCGAAATTTCTGATTTTGTGTTGCTCTCAACCGCGTTGTCTCCGACGGTTGAGTTTGGGCGAACGCCGCCGCCGCCGGTCACTCAGTTGATTGACCTCGTTAAATCAGCGAAGGAGGTAGCGAAGTAGCATCTACTGCTCACTCTGCTCTGAGATTGCAATCGTGGTCCCGTCGCTGCGGCCCTCAGGGTCAGCGGATAGGCAGACCGCTCTGCCGCCCGCGCGCCAGCGTGTCCGAGGGGGCCTCGTGGAAGGTCGCACGGTAAGCCGCGGCGAACTCGCCCATGTGGTGGAAGCCCTGGGCACGCGCGCAGGTGGCAACGGTGGCGCCGCCGCCCTTCAGGAGCCGGGCACGGGTCGCCCACAGTCGCTTCAGCCGAATGTACTGGTGCAGGCTCATGCCGCGAACCTTGCTGACCGCGCCGCTGAGCGTCCGGACCGAGACGCCGAACTCACCGGCGAGATCGGCCGTGTAGATCGGAGCGGTCGGATAGGCAGCCACGTAATCGTCGATCCGTTGCACCAGCCTGGTCGACCGCCCGCTCAGGACCGAGGTGCTCCGGTCCGGGCCCGCACCGATCCGAAACAGATCGTCGAGCGCGAGCAGCAGGCCCTCCTGGAGATGGGCGGCGGCCTCGGTGGTCTCGAACAGGAACGGCTGCATCGAGGCGGTTCGCAGGATGTCGAGCACGAGATGACGCGTATGGAGCAGGGCGGGCCGGTTTGCGACATAGGCCCGCAAATCGTCGGCGTGATCGAACCAGCCCCGGTCTTGCAGGCCGGGCGAAAGGATGATCATCGCGTAATGATTGGTCTGGGGTTCGACGAAATGGCACTCGTCGTTGCCGCGGAGCGCAACGAAGAAGCGGGCGTCGAGGTCCATGCCCTTGGAATTGGCCTGAAGGTCGTCGGTCATCGACAGGATCACCATGCCGCCCGGCATCCGATAGGCGGTGTCGAGGATGCGCGCGAAGGACCTCATCACGATGATGCGGCATGCCGGCAAGGAGACGACGGCGCGGGCGGCCGCGAAGTTCACAACGTCGAGTGGAATGCTTCGCGCATCCTCCATCGACTCGATCGGCCGAAAGGCATCGACGTCGGCAAAGCCGATCAATTGAAGCGCGGAGGACGGGACGAGGGCATCGAACATGCGTCTGGCCGGCTGCTGCAATGTGACAATGAAATGAACGTCAGTACATTGCCATCAATGGCGAAACAGGCCGCCTCAGTAAACCGGATTCCGGGCCGTAGTATTGCGGACATCATGCCACGAAGTGTGCCTGATCATTGTCACCGTCAACGGTCCCGGCTCATCGGTTGGCCGGTGACGAGGTCGATGAAATGGAGACGCGTGCAGGCCGGACAGGCGTAGGACTCGAAGCTTCGCCCCTCCGGTCTCTGTTGCTTTTCCAGATGCGTCTGCACATTCATACCCGTCTGAGGGCATCGAAAAACGATCAAATCGGCCATCGGCGCAGAATGGCGCCGCGGCGGATTTCCCACTTTGATCTAGATCAGTTTTGGAATGGCTCCAGGCGGACCGAACGGGTGATCTCGCAAAAGCGAAGGGGCCCCCGAGGGCCCCTTCTGATCACCAGCGGCGGTAGCCGTAGTATCCATAGCGTGGTCCGTAGGCACGGGGCCCATACCCATAATATCGGGGCCCGTAATACGGCCGCGGGCCGTAATACCCATAATAGTTCGGACGCCAGAAACAGCGCCCCCAGGCGTCGCAGACCATACGGACCTGCTCGACGTCGGAGACCTGCGGGACGGCAGGTGCAGGCGCGACGGGCATGGCGGACGCCGCCGGCGATGCCGCAAGGGCACCGAACATAGACGCGACGACGAGGCCAATCTTAAGCTTCATGATGTCTTCCTCTGCTTACGCAATACAGGATATCGAAGTTGTTCTGATCAAATTGTGGCGGAGCCGAAATGTAATGCTGATGAACAGATCTTCAGCCACTCCGCCGCGGGCCTGATCCAGCTCGGCCAAACTAGCCCAGCTTCATGCCCCTGGCCATGCCGCGCTTGCGTCATCGGCATCGCCACCCATCCTTGATCCTGCGCAAGTCGCTTCGGCGGCTTCGTCCATAGTCTTGTCGCCGTGGGCAGTCCTTCGCGGAATGCGAAGCGCGTCCGGCGGTTCGCATCGGCCCGGAGCCCACCGTTTGTTTGGAGCTGTGCAATGGACAAGATGAGAATCGACAAGGGTGACTGGCTGATCGTTTGCGACGGGCGCAAGGCGCTCATTCTGGAAAACCTCGGCGACGAGATGTTTCCGAACCTCCACACCAGGGAGGTGCACGAGCAGCCCAATCCCTCGACCAGCGCACAAGGAAGCGATGCGCCGGGCCGGCTGCATGGCACAGCCGGCGGCGCACGCAGCTCAGTCGAGCAGACCGATTGGCACGACGAGGCCGAGCGCGCCTTCCTGCGCAGCCTTGCCGGCCGGCTCGACGCCGCAGTCAGCTCAGGCGAGACTTCGGCCCTGACCATGGTGGCCTCGCCGCGTGCGCTCGGCATGATCCGCGCCGACTATTCCGACGTCGTGCGCAAGGCGCTTCAGGGCGAGGTCGGCAAGGACCTCGTCAAGCTGCCGGTCTATGAGATCGAGAAGCAGTTGCTGCGGTCGGGCGCCGCGAAATAAGGACGCCCGCAGCGGACGCGCTGGCGCCCCTCAGTAGCAGGGGTGCCGGCGGCGGTCCTGGCCGATATAGGCGGCCGAGCTCTGGTAGCAGTGGTTGGTTGCGGGACCGTCGTAATAGGCGAAGGTGCCGGGGGTGAGGCCCGGGCCGTAATTGTGCAGATAGCTGATCGGGTAGGGTAGCGGGTTGACGTAGGAGCGGTGATACCGGTGATGTCCATTTGCTTCCGCAAGGCCAGGGGCCAGGATTGCGGCTGACAGGGCAGCAACTGCGGCTACAAGCTTCAACTTGCTCATCTCGATTCTCCGGAACCCGCGCAAATAGCTCAGCCGTTATAGCCATTTCGGGCCGCGAGGGCACCCGTCAAGCGGCCGGAATCAGGGGCTAATCCCGCCGATTCCCGGGTGGGTGTGACAGAATTGCCGGAAGTGCGGTCGAACTCTGCCCATTTTTGGCCTTTTCGGGATGCTTAACGAATTCCCCACACAAGTATGACCAAGAAGAGTTCGGTTAGAGATTCCTGCCGGTCGCCTGGGGTGCTCTTTGAGGCCGGCCCGTCCCCGCAAGGTTTTCACCGTCACCTCGTCATGCGCATCACGCTTCTGAGCCTGCTGTTGTTCTGCTTCGCCGCCACGACGCCGGCGCGGGCCGAACTGCACATTACCCGCGACCATGGCGGCTATGTCGAGGAGTACAAGGCCAAGTACAAGCGCGTCCGCGAAAAGGGCGAGCGCGTCATCATCGACGGCATCTGCAACTCGGCCTGCACGCTCGTGCTTGGCATGGTGCCGATGAACAAGATCTGCGTGACCCCGCGCGCCAGCCTCGGTTTCCACCAGGCCTACTACGACAAGGCCTTCACCTTCGGCATCAAGGTCACCAGCACGGAAGGGACGTCCGACCTGATGTCCTACTACCCCGACACGGTGAAGGACTGGATCCGCCGCAATGGCGGGCTCACCACCGACATGAAGAAGATCAAGAACGGTGTCGAGCTCTGGAAGATCATCGATCCCTGTCCGGAAGAATGGTGAGCGGCTGAGCTAGCCGCCGTCCGTCGCAGCGCAGCATCGCCGATCAAGAAATTCGCATTGCCGCATAGGCCCCCATGGGGCAATGAGGGCGGCAATGAACCATAATCAAGAAGCCCTGACCGCCCGCGCCGCGCCGATCCTGTTCGTGCTGCTCTGGAGCACCGGATTCATCGGCACCAAATACGTCGTCAACAATGCCGATCCCTTGACCTATCTCGCCATCCGCATGGCGATCGTGGTCGGCCTGATGGCGCTCATCGTCGCGATTGCCCGCCCGAAATGGCCTGACCGGATTGGCATCGCCCACAGCGCAGTCGCCGGCATCCTCGTCCATGGCTTCTATCTCGGCGGTACCGCGATCGCGATCGCGCATTCGATTCCGGCCGGGCTCTCCGCGCTGATTCCGGGCCTTCAGCCGATCCTGACCTCGACCATCGCCAACCGCTGGCTCGGCGAGAAGGTGACGCCGGTGCAATGGGCCGGCCTCATGCTCGGTCTCGGCGGCGTGGTGATGATCCTGCACAACCGCCCGATGACCGGAGAAGCAGGGCTCGGCTGGCTCGCCTCGGTGGTGTCGCTGATCTCCATCACGCTCGGCACGCTCTACCAGCGCCGCTATTGCAATCACATCGATTGGCGCGCTGGCAATCTCGTGCAGTACGTTTCCGTCACCATCTTCTTCGCGATCGGCGCCTTCCTGTTCGAGGACCGCGTCGTGCACTGGACGCGGGAGTTCGTGCTCGCGCTGGCCTGGCTCGCGGTCGCACTCTCGATCGGATCGATCGGGCTGCTGTACTGGCTGATCCGCCACGCTGCGGCGACGTCGGTGGCGAGCCTGTTCTACCTCGTGCCCGCGGTGACCGCGCTGATGGCCTATCTGCTGTTCGATGAAAAGCTCGATGCACTGGCGATTGCCGGCATGGCGATGTGCGCAGCTGCGGTGTTCGTGGTCAACCGGCGGTTCTAGGCAGATGGGCCGGTACGGCGGAATACATCCCTGACGTGCGGGCCGCGTCCGTGTTAGGCTGAGCACATTTCAGCTTTCCCTTTCACAGGTGATTTCCATGAAGAAGGCGAGACGTGCGCTGCTTGGCCGGTCCCTGAAGCCGGTCCGGATTGCCTGCATCAACTACGCGGAGGAGTCGATCAGCGGCCGCAAAATGGCCGAGCTCACCGCGGCACTGCAAAAATGCTACGACAAGCATTTCCTGCCGGTGTGGGGCTATCCTGTCGACCTTTACGTTACCCGGAAGCCGAGGCCGACCGACTGGCAGCTGGTCTATTTCGACGACGCCTCGCACAAGAACATGCTCGGGCGACACGAGCTGACCCATCGCGGCCAGCCGATCTCGAAGATCTTCGTCAAGGCATTGGGCGATGAGCCGCTCAGCGTCGCGGCCTCGCATGAGCTGTTCGAGATGGTGCTCGACCCGATGGCCAATCTCTGGGCCGACAAGAACCCGAACACGCAATACGCCTATGAGGTCTGCGACGCCGTTGAGGAGGACTCCTTCCGCGTCGGCCGCTTCGAGATGTCGAACTTCGTCTACCCGTCCTGGTTCGAACCGTTCAAGCATCCGCGCGGCACCAGGTTCGACCACAAGGGGACGCTGAAGGAGCCGTTCTCGATGACCGAGGGCGGCTACGTCATCAAGAAGGTCAACGGCAGGAAGGTGATCAAGGCGTTCGGCTCGCCGGCGAAGCGGCGGCGCTTCAATAGCGAGGACCGGCGCGGTCATCGCAGCGAATTCCGCGATCCGCAAGGCAAGCATCACCCGGGCCGGCTCGCCGCCAAAAAGTGAGGGTAGGGTATCGCAGGAGCCGTCTCCGGGCGCGCCCGCACCCGGAGACATGCGTCTCGCGCCGCGATCAGCGCTTCGACTTCTTGGCCTTCTTTTTCTTCTTGATGGCCTTCTTCGCGGATTTCTTCACCGCTTTCTTCGCGGTCTTCTTGGCGGCTTTCTTCGACGACTTCTTCGCAGCCTTCTTCGAAGACTTCTTCGCCCTCTTGGCCTTCTTCGGTGCTACTTTCTTTGCGACCTTCTTGGCGGCTTTCTTCACCGGCTTGGCAGCGGTGATTGCGGCGTCGTTGGTTGCTTCCACGGCTGTGGTCATCGTCTCCATCGCCTGTTCGGCGATCGGCTTCTCGTCGTCCATATCGTCCCCCACGGTTTGTATGGAGCGATGACGATAGCTGGATTCACAATTGTGTCAAAGCAACGCTCAACCTTTGCGGATCTTTGCGTAGGCAGCGAGCGCGCGCTCGCGTCCTCTCGCATGATCGACGATTGGCTGCGGATAGGTCTTGCCGAGCGTGATGCCGGTGCTGGCCAGCTCGATCGGCGTCGCCTGCCAGGGCTGGTGGATCAGCTTCGCCGGCAGGTCCTTCAGCTCCGGCACCCAGCGCCGGACATAGGCTCCGTCAGGATCGAACTTCTCGCCCTGCAGCTGCGGATTGAACACGCGGAAATAGGGCGCGGCGTCGGCGCCGCAGCCGGCGACCCACTGCCAGTTGGCGGGATTGCTGCCGGCATCCGCATCGACCAGCGTGTCCCAGAACCAGGACTCGCCATCGCGCCAGTCGATCAAGAGGTGCTTGACCAGGAACGAGGCGACCACCATGCGCACCCGGTTGTGCATCACGCCGGTGTGCCAGAGCTCGCGCAGGCCGGCATCGACGATGGGGTAGCCGGTGGCCCCGCGCCGCCAAGCGGTGAGCGCTTTCTTGTCGGCCTTCCAGGGGAAGTCGTCGAAATTCGTTTGCAGGTTTTCGGTGGCGAGGTCGGGATGGTCGTGGAGGAGGTGCCGGCAGAATTCGCGCCAGCCGAGTTCGCTCAGGAATTTTTCGACACCGGGCCCGAGCGCCGGATTCTCGGCCGCAGCGAACCGCGCGGTGTGCCAGACTTGGCGCGGGCTGAGCTCGCCGAACCGCAGATGCGGCGAGAGGCCTGAGGTGCCCATTCGGTCCGGGCGGTCGCGGTCGCCGGCATAACTGCGGGCGGTGTGCTTGAGGAAATCGCGCAGGCGCGTGCGGGCCGAGGCCTCGCCCGGCGTCCATGTCTCGCGCAGGCCGCCGGCCCAATCGGGCTTGCTCGGTTCGAGCGTCCAGCTCTCCAGCCTGTCGCTGGCGATCTTCAGACTCGGACGCAGCTCCTTCGGCGCGGGCAGGGGCTTTGGCGGATCGCCGAGCAATAACACCCGCCGCCAGAACGGCGTGAATATGCGCAGGCCGCGGCCGTCCTTGTTGCGGATCGCCGAGGGCGGGACGAGCAAGTCGCCGGGGAAGATTTGCGAGTCCACGCCGAGCTTTGAAAGCGCAGCTTCGAGCTGCCGCTCAACCGCCTGATGCGGCGCCTGCGCGATCCCGTTCCAGTAAACGGCGCGGGCGCCGCTCTCGCGCGCCAGATCGGGGATCTCCCTGGCCGCTGGTCCCTTGCGCAGGATCAGCGACCCTCCACGCGCGGCGATCTCGGCGCCGAGCGCCCGCAGCGATTGCGCCAGCCACCAGCGCGCCGCGGCGCCCGGCGCTCGCCCGACCATGTCGTCGAGGACGTAGAGGCAGATCACCGGCGCGCCGGATTTCGCGGCGGCGTGGAGGGCGGGGTGGTCGGGCAGGCGGAGGTCATCGCGAAACCAGACGATGACGGGCGGCGCGCTTGGCGTGGTCAGGCGGGGCCTCGTTTACGATTTGGAAAGCATGCCGCTCGCGGCGGTGTGAACCGTCGTTAATGCTGCCGTAAGCCGATTGCACGATTATGCAGGAATTACGGGGGTCATTCCATCCATGTCCAACCTTTCGACGGCAAGGTTCCTGCCGCAGTTCAAGCTCGGCACCAAGGCAGTCCTGTCTGCCGTGCTGCTGATCGCCGTCAACACGGCGCTCGTGGTCGGCGCCGGCTATTGGTCGCTCACGTCCGCTTTCAATGATCGCGCGCTGCGCGACATCGAGGTCAATCTGCGCACCTTGGCGCTGGCCTTCGCCGAAACCGCTCCGGACGTGAAGATCACGGTGAGGGATGGTGCGGTCGTCCGCGCCGAGGTGCCAAGGATGCCCGAGTTCAAGGACCATGCGATCGTCGATCGTGCGGTGTCCTATGTCGGCGGCAACGCGACCCTGTTCGTGTTCGACGATGCGAGCGGGCAGTTCGTGCGACGCTCGACCAACGTGAAGAAGGAGAATGGCGACCGCGCCGTCGGGACCCAGCTTGCCGCCGATCATCCGGCGCAGGCCGGCTTGCGCCGCGGCGAGGCCTATAAGGGTCCGGCCGTCCTGTTCGGCAAGTCGTTCATGACCGCCTATTTCCCGGTCGTCGACGCGGCCGGCAAGGTCTCCGGCATCCTTTACGTCGGCATCCCGATGGCCCAGTTCGAGAGCATGCTGACCCAGGCGATCTCGAGCATGGCCGCCGCGGCCGGGCTCGCCGCGCTGCTGGTGCTGGTCCTCACGCTGCTGATCGTCCGCCGCGTCACCCGGCCGCTCACCTCGGTGACGCGCTCGCTGACGGCGCTCGCCAACGGCCAGAGCGACGTCGAGATCGATTGCGAGGACCGCGCCGACGAGATCGGCGAGATCGCCCGTACGGTCGCGGTGTTCAGGAGCAATTCGCTGGAACGGGCGCGCCTGCGCAGCGAGCAGACGGCGGCCACGGCCGCCGCGGCGGAGCAGCGCAAGGCGGAGCTGCGCAATTTCGTCGAGGAGTTCCGCGGCAGCGTCGGCGGCATCCTCGACAAGGTGCTGAGCTCATCCAGCGAGTTCGAGCGGGCGGCACGGCAGCTCACCGACACCGCGCGCTCCACCGCGGATCTGTCGGCGCGGTCGGCCGGGGCCTCCGAGGACGCCTCCGAACATGTCCGCTCGGCGGCTGCAGCCTCCGACGAATTGTCCCAGTCGATCTCCGAGATCACCCGTCGTGTGCAGGAATCCAACCAAATCTCCGCCGAAGCGGTGCGGCAGGCCGAGGCCACCGACCAGCGCATTGCGCAGCTCTCCGAGGCGGGCTCGCGGATCGGTGACGTGGTCAAGCTGATCACCTCCATCGCCGAGCAGACCAATCTGCTGGCGTTGAACGCCACCATCGAGGCCGCTCGCGCCGGCGATGCCGGCCGCGGCTTTGCGGTCGTGGCTCAGGAGGTCAAGACGCTCGCCGGCCAGACCGCGAAGGCGACCGAGGAGATCTCGAACCAGATCGCCAGCATGCAGCTTGCGACCGAGGAGTCGGTTACCGCCGTCAAGGGGATCGGCCAGACCATCGAGCGCATCAGCAGCATCGCCGGCTCGATCTCGGCCGCGGTCGAGCAGCAGAGGAGCGCCACCCACAACATCGCGGCCAGCGTTCGCGCCGCGGCGTCAGGCACCGCCGATGTCGCGGTCAATGTCCGTCACGCCGCCAAGGGCGCGAGCGAGACCGGCGAGACGTCGAGCCGGATGTTCGCCTCCGCCCAGGCGCTGTCGGGCGAGAGCCTGCATCTGAAGGCCGAGGTCGACAGCTTCCTCGACCGCGTGCACGCGGCGTAGAGACTCAACGCAGTCATTCCGGGGCGGTGCGAAGCACCGAGCCCGGAATCTCGAGATCCCGGGTCTGGTCCTTTGGACCATCCCGGGATGACTTTTTGCGGTTGCTAGGCGCAACCGCCAAAAGTCACTTCGGCTGCGGCACGATGCGGATGTAGGGCTTCGGCTCCTTCCAGCCCTGCGGATAGATCGTCTTGGCCTCGTCGTTCGAGACCGAGCCCGCGATGATGACGTCCTCGCCCTGCGTCCAGTCGGCCGGGGTCGCAACGCGGTGCTTGGCGGTGAGCTGGAGCGAGTCGATGACGCGCAGGATCTCCTGGAAGTTCCGGCCCGTGGTCATCGGATAGACCAGCACCAGCTTGATCTTCTTGTCCGGTCCGATGATGAAGACGTTGCGGACGGTCTGGTTGTCGGCCGGGGTGCGCGTGAGGGGATCGCCCGAGGTCGAGGCCGGCAGCATCTCGTAAAGCTTCGAGACGTTGAAGTCGGTGTCGCCGATCAGGGGATAGTTGGGAGCAGCGCCCTGCGTCTCCTTGATATCCTCGGCCCATTTGGCGTGGCGATCGATCGGATCGACCGAGAGGCCGATCAGCTTGACGCCGCGCTTGTCGAATTCCGGCTTCAGCTTGGCGAGCGCGCCGAGTTCGGTCGTGCAAACCGGGGTGAAGTCCTTGGGGTGCGAAAACAGGAGGGCCCAGCTGTTGCCGATCCAGTCGTGGAACTTGATCTTCCCTTCGGTGGTCTCGGCTTCGAAGTCGGGGGCGGTGGTGCCGATCGGAAGTGTCATGGTTCTACCTCATCATATTGAATTTACTTGAGAATTTGTCTCTGGCCGTCGCCGTCAGTATAGGGGCTTGGCGAGGCTAAGTGAACGCTGACTGAACCGCTTGAAGTAAAATGTGAATTCCTTCTCTGAAGAGCCGATCTCCTAGCACTTTTCTGTTACAGCGGCACCTGCGGCGAAACATCTCCACCGGTCCCGATTGCCGCGATTAAGCCTTTTATGACACGCATCACGCTCGCCCGACGCTCTCCGGAACCGAAATGGTCCTCGTAGCGACTAATCGGCAACCATTGAGAAAAGTCGCGATCCCCGTATCGAATCATTAACCACCCCTTTACGCCCGCATGAAAATGCTGGCCGATCAGTAGAAATCTGGAAGTGAACTATGTCTGCCGCTGCGCCTAAGTCCGCTGAGAAGTCAGTTGAGTCGCCGTCCCTCGAACCGTCCTGCCGCGATACCGCGGTCCACGCACTCTCCATCGTACGCGATGGCGTGATCACGGGCGAAGGCCCGACCACCAAGGGCCGGGTGCATTTTTCCCGCTCGCTCGATGCTGATGACACCGCCTGGTGCGCCCGTATCCTGACCGCGACCGCCGTCAACGACCAGCCGGTCAGCCGCACCGAGGCCGAAGTCCTGTTCGAGATCAACGAGGCCGCGACCGAGCGCACCGATGGCGGCCGCTTCGACGATTTGCTCGCCAAGGCCGTTGCCCATTATGCCGCAAGCGCCTCGGGTCTGAAGGTGCCGCCGCGCAGCGTCGCGCTGTCGGCCGATACCGACATCGAGAGCTGGGCGCCGTCCTACGCCTCCAAGGTCAACAGCGAAATGCTGGAGTGGATCGCCGGCCAGATGCGCGGCAAGCGCCAGAACAACCGTCGCCTGATGGCGATGGTGGCGACGTTCCTCGGCGCCACCGCGCTGCCTCTGGCGGGCCAATTGCCGAACGTGTTCGACATCGGTATGTAAGAACCGAGATATTCTCGCGCCCCTTGCGGGGCGCGAGCGCAAGCGGCGGGGTTATTTCCCCGCCGTTTTTTGTTTGCCGGCATCCGGCTCGAGGCCAAGCGTGCGGCCCGGGAAGCCGGCGGCATCGAAATAACGCTGGCTGCCGACGCGCTGGACGTTCAGCACGGTCTGAAGGCCGTTCTCGGACATCTTGGATTTCTCAACCGCCTTGTACGCCTTCGGCACGATGCCGTTGGGCAGGGCCTCCGACATCACGCGGCCGACCAGGCCGCCGTTCTGCGCGGCGCGCAGGCCCATCAGCTGCGCGGCCGTCATCCCGACGTCGGCATTGCTGACCGGCAGCTCGTCGACGAAGCCGGCTTTGAAGTCCGGACCGATGGCGGCCATGAAGTTCATGGTGTCGCCGCGGCTGAAGCTGCCATGCATGCCCTGGCCCTGACGCAGCACAGTGTCGGCGACCTGCACCGAGCAGTTGGTCGGCGCCTCGCCGCACTCGCTGGCATAGGAGCGGAAGTTGACCACGATGGACGGCGTCGGGGTCGCCGACTTGCCGCGCAGGTTGATGCTCGACAGCGGCAGCGTGCCGGGGAAGCGGCCGAGCGAGTCCTCGACGAACAGGCCGGAGACGTAGTCCTGCTCGAGCAAGGCCTTGATGGTTTTCGCCGCCAGCTTCTTGTCCTTGTTCGGCAGATAGATCAGGTCCGAGCCGCCATTGGTGGCGACGACGAGGTCGGGCTTTTCCGGATCCTTGCCGAGCACGCCGTTGCCGGCCTTGGGATGCTTGTTGCCCTCGATCTTCGCATTCTTGTCGTTGGGGTCGAACAGCGGCAGATCGAGCGCCTTGGCCA
Source organism: Bradyrhizobium huanghuaihaiense (assembly GCF_025200885.1). Lineage (NCBI taxonomy): Bacteria > Pseudomonadati > Pseudomonadota > Alphaproteobacteria > Hyphomicrobiales > Nitrobacteraceae > Bradyrhizobium > Bradyrhizobium huanghuaihaiense. Next base: position 3,925,076 of record NZ_CP104172.1, read on the forward strand.
GATCGAGCGCCAGGAAGCCCATCGGCAAAAAGTCCTTCGGCGTGTCGTCATAGCTGACCTTGGCCGAGGGGCTGGTCTTGCTTTCCTTGGAGATGGTCGAGAAGCCGTGGTCGGCCGAGACGATGATGTTGGTCGAGGCGGCGAGGCCGAGCTCGTCGAGCGCCTTGCGGAGCTGGGCGAGGTTGGTGTCGGCGTTCTTGATGCCGGCCATCGAGGTCGGCCCATTGATGCCGGGCAGGATCTGGTTGAGGCTGTCGCCGGTATTGTGCTGGCTGCCGTCGGGGTCGCGCGACCAGAACACCAGCACGAACGGCTTGTTGCGCGCCTTGAACATCGGCAGCACCACCTTGGCGGCGACGTCGGCGAAATAGGCCTGCTGCGCGACGTTGGCGACCGTGGTGCCCGGCGTCTTGGCATCGCCGGCCTTGGAATTGTCGCCGCGCGGCGGGGTGGCGAGGGGGAGGCCCGCCTTGGTCAGCGCCGCCTTCACCTCGTCCGACAGCGCCACGCTGTTCTTGCCGCCGGTGGAATCGTCGAACACGACCGAATGCAGACCCGGCTTCTCGGGCTTGTCGGTGTGGTCGAACTGGTAGGTCGGACCGACCTTGCCGATCGCCGCGGTGCTGAGGCCCTTGTCGCGGGCCATCTTCAAAATGGTCTCTTCGTTGAGATAGTCGCCCTTGAAATGCTCGTCGATGTCACCGAGCACGGCGTCGTTCTCGATGAAGGGGACCACGGTGTCACCGGCCGGGACCGAGGTGTAATTGGTCCAGATCGTGTTGGAGAACACGCCGGTATCGCCGAGATAATGGCCGGTCGACATCGCCGAGCCGTTGGCCATGGTGAAGGTCGGGAACAGCGAGTGCGGATTCTTGAAGTTGACGCCCTTGTCGCGAAGCTCGGCCATCGCGGGGGCCGTTTCAGGGGTGACCTTCAGCGCGCGCAGACCGTCCGGAATGAACAGGATCAGGTTGCGGGGGGTATTGTTCTGGGCGGACGCGAGTCCGGTGGACAGCACTGTCAGTCCGGCGGACAGCAACAGCAGTGAACGGCGCATGGAAGTCTCCTGGCGTGAGGCGGCATGGCCGCCGACCGCGGCCCCCGGCAATCGTTTAGTTTTGCTGTATGACGGTTTTGTTACAAGGGCCTGTTGTCGGGCAAGAGGGCTGGGGAGGGGGATAGCGTAGGCTCGTGTCCCGGACGCGCTGCAACGCCCTTGGCGTTGCTGCGCAGAGCCGGGACCCAGAGAGCCGCGAATGCGCTGATGCATGGGCCCCGGCTCTGCAGCGCACCGCCGAAGAGGCGCTGCGCTGCGTCCGGGGCACGCGAGCGAAGTTTTGTTGCTCACTTGCCGCAACGCCGTCATTGCGAGCGTAGCGAAGCAATCCAGAATCTTTCCGCGGAAGGACTCTGGATTGCTTCGTCGCAAGGGCTCCTGCAATGACGAAGTGTGTGGTGACGGCCTCGCTCTTTCAATTCGCATTGCCATTCGCAGACACACCTTCGCGTCCTCGCGGCATTTTCCGCCCGAGCTTTGCTTGGCTCCCCCAATGAAAGAGGGCGCAGGGAAGACCGAGTGCCGGCCGGGCACCCACGGTCCACTGTGCGAAGGGTGGCAACAAAGAATTTGCACAGCGGCATACAGGTGAAGCCAAACATCCGGCCTTCCCTGCGCAGTGGTTTTACGGCTTATGTCGTGATCTCCCCGGGGAGCGATGCACTATTGCCCCCGTCGCCGTGCGGATGACTGATGTGCGGGCCCGGTCGGCCGCTCACATCACCGCAAGACTTGACGCACAGACCCCGGGCGTCAGGACCACACGATTTTGCCGTACGCTGATCACACCTGTCGTTGGCGCGACGACTTCGCTCACGGTTGCCCGCCCTGCAAAGCCGATCGCGCCGATGCGATGAGCGTCCACCGCCGCCCGGCCCGCGTGTCGTGACGATCGCGATGCGCCCCTCTTCCTTGGGCCGGAGTAGGAAATGTCTAACAAAAATCCGAATTCTAATAAAGAGAATTATTTCGATGCCGCGCTCTTGACCCCGGGCTTGGGTGTTTTGCCCGCCGGGCTGCGCAAGGGATTGTGGTTAGTCCGGCGCGGTCGGCACCCGCGGATCCGGCGCCAGCGCCTGTGCCGGCTTCACCGTTGCCGGGCCGGTCCGGTTCCTGGTGAGATCGCGCCGCAGCGACAGCGGCACCGTCTTGAGCGCATAGATGATCGCGATCTGGGTCCGGTTCTGGAGCCGGTATTTGCGCATGATGTTGCCGATATGCGCCCGCACCGTGTTCTCCGAGATCTTGAGCTCGTAGGCGATGTTCTTGTTCTGTAGCCCCCGGGCGATCAACATCATCAACTCACGCTCGCGGGGTGTCGGTGTGATCGAATCCTTCGGATCCGCGCTCATGACTGGCTCCTCCCTGGTTGTCGCGTTGATGTGGCCGCCCCCGGCATCGTCTCACTCCGTCTTCAGCGCCTCGATCGGGCTGAGCCTCGATGCCTTGTGGGCGGGATAGAACCCGAAGATGAGACCGGTCGCGATCGAGAAGGCGAGGGCAAGGCCGATCGCCTCGCTGTCGATCGAAGTGACCCATCCGGCCATGCGGGCGACCGTCATCGAGAGCGTGATGCCGCCGGCAACGCCGATGGCGCCGCCGAGCAGGCAGAGCACCAGGGCTTCGCAGAGAAACTGCAGTCGGATGTCCCGCATCCGTCCGCCGAGCGCGCGGCGGATTCCGATCTCCCGCGTGCGCTCGGTGACGGACACGATCATCACGTTCATGATGCTGATGCCGCCGACGAGCAGCGAGACCGAGGCGATGGCGACGAGCAGAAGCGCCACGGTGCGGATCGCGCCCTGCTGCGCTTCCATGGCGGCGGCCGGATCCTGGACCTTGAAGTCGTCCTCCTGGCCGGCGGGGACGCGGTGGCGCTGCCGCAGCAGGCTTTCGATCTCCGCCCGCGCGCCCGCCATCTGACCGTCCGCGGCCACCTTGGCGATGATGTAGGCGACCGAATCCCGGTTGATGTTGCTCGCGCTGCCGAGGAAGCGCAGCTTGGCCGTGCTGAGCGGCACGAAGGCGACGTCGTCCTGCGCCGGGCCCTTGCGATCGAGCACGCCGACCACTTCGAGCGGCACCTTCATGATCCTGATCTGCGCGCCAATGGGGTCGTCGCCGGCTGCGAACAGCTCGCGCGCGACCGTGCTGCCGAGGATCACGACCTTGCCGGCGCCCGACTCTTCCGCGCCGGAAAAATAGCGACCGGAGGCAAGCTGCCAGTCGCGCACCATGAAATGGCCGGTGGTCGTGCCGTTGATCGTGGTGTTCCAGTTCTTGCCCTCGTGGATGACCTGCGCCGTTCCAGCGAGCGAGCCGGCGGCGGCCTGGATTTCCGGGATCTGCTCGAGGATGGCCTGCACGTCGCCCTCGGTCATCGTCAGCTTGCTGCCGTCCTTGAGGCGCACGCCGCCCTGATAGACCGCACCCGGTGTGATCATCAGCACATTGGCGCCGATCGAGCGGATCTGCTCCTGCAGGCGCAGCTGCGCGCCGGAGCCGATCGCGAACACGGTCACGATGGAGGCGACGCCGATCACGATGCCGAGCATGGTGAGGAAGCTGCGCAGCGGATTGAGGCGCAGCGCGTGCAGGGCGATCTGAAACCCCTGGAGCATCGTCATGACGCAGCGCTCCGTCTCGGCAGCAGCTCCGCGACCGTCTCGTCACTCACGAGTTCGCCGTCATGCAGGCGGATCGTGCGCCGGCACTGCGTCGCGATGCCGGGATCGTGTGTGATCATCACGATGGTCTGGCCGGTGCGGTTGAGGGCTGCGAACAGCGCCAGGATCTCGGCGCCGGTCCGGCTGTCGAGCGCGCCGGTCGGCTCGTCGGCGAGCACGATCAGCGGGGAGGCGATCAGCGCGCGCGCGATCGCGACGCGCTGCTGCTCGCCGCCGGAGAGCTGCCGCGGGAAGTGATGGGCCCGGTGCAGCATGCCGACGGCCTGGAGGGTCTGCTCGGCGCGAGCCAAGCGTTCCTTGCGACTGACGCCGCAATAGACCAGCGGCAGTGCGACGTTCTCGATCGCATTGTGGCGCGCGAGCAGGTTGTACGACTGGAACACGAAGCCGATGCTGCGGGCGCGCAGCGACGATCGCCGGTCTTCCGAGAGCTCGGCGACATTGGCTCCCTCGAGATGGACCGCGCCCTCGCTCGGCAGGTCGAGCAGCCCGATCATGTTCATCAGGGTCGACTTGCCCGAGCCCGACGGTCCCATCACGGCGACGATCTCGCCCTGTGCAATGTCGAAGCTGACGTTGCGTACCGCGGTCACTGCTACTCCGTCGGTCCGATAGGTCCTGGACACGGAGCGAAGACTGATGAGGGGCAGGGCGGTCATGATCCGAACCTGATTCCGAGGAACTCCATGCCGGCCGGCCGGATCGCCTGGCCGACGGCGACCTGGCTGCCCTCGACGAGGTCGCCGCTCTTGAGCGCGACCTGCTCGGTGCCGGCCGCGCCGACCGTCACCGCGACGCGCTGGAGCGAGCCGCTGGCGGTGCGCACCCACACGCCGCTATGCGCGCTGGCTGAGTCCGGCCGCGTGCCGGACGGCTGGAAACGCAGCGCTGCGAGCGGCACCTTCAGCACGTCGTCCTGCCGCTCGATCACGATCTTCACGAGCGCAGTCATGCCGGGCAGCAGCGCCCCGTCGAGATTGGAGGTCGCCAGCACGACGGTGTAGGTGACGACGTGCTGCTGGGTCTGCGGCGCCTTGCGCACCTGCCGCACCACGGCCTCGAAGCGGCGGTCGGGATAGGCATCGACCGTGAAATGGGCGCGTTGGCCAGGCGCGATGCGGCCGATATCGGCTTCATCGACCTGCGCATGAATCTCCATGTCTTCGAGACGGTGGGCGACCACGAAGGTGGTGCGCGACTCCAGGCCCACCGCGAGCGTCTGGCCCTCGTTGACGAACCTGCCGACGACGACGCCGTCGATCGGCGAGCGGATCACGGTGCGGTCGAGGTCGGCCTGGGCCGCGGCGAGCACGGCCGCCTTCTCCGGCACCGCCATGCGGGCCTGCTGCAGCTCGGCCTCGATGCGGCGGACATCGGCCTGCGCCCCGTCCACCGAGTAGGAGTTGAGAGACATCAGGACCTCCGCCTCGCGCTCCTGGGCCAGACGCGCGGTGAACTCGGTCTGGGCATCGTCGACCGTCGTCGTTGCGACCACGTTCTGCGACTGCAGCGCCAGCTTGCGCTGCAGGGTCTTCTGCGCCGAGGTCTTGACCGCCTGGGCGCTCTCGAGCTTGGCGGCGAGCACGTCGCGGCTGCCCTTGGCGTTCTGCAGATCGATCCTGGCGCGGTCGAGCTTGGCGCGCGCGATGTCGACCAGGGAATTGGCGACCGCGAGCGAAGCCCTGGCTTCGTCGACCTTGGCCGCGAAGCTGCGTGGATCGATCAGCGCCAGCGGCTGGTCCTTGGCGACGGTGTCGTTGAAGTCGACATAGACGCGGGCGAGCTGCCCGGAGAGCTGGGAACCCACTTCGATGGTCTTGACCGGCTGCAGGGCGCCGGTGACCGTGACGGTCTGCTCGATGCTGCCGCGCTGGATCGCGGCATAGCGGAATACGGGCGCATCCGACCCGAAGGTCGACGGCTCGCGGGCGGCGGGCGCAAGCAGCCGCCTGGTCTGGTCATAGGCGTGAGTCGCTTTGTCTGCCGCGCTGCCGGCGGCGCCGGCGATGACGGTCGGCCCTGCGGCGTAGATCGCGGCGAGGCCGCATGCAGTTCCGAGCAAGGCAATTGCTGGCACAAATCGCATATCAAAACCCGCCCTGGTTGAAATGGTTTCGTTGGCGGTCGGGAAAAAGCGGCAACGCGCTATAGTTGCAAATCATCTAAGGTAGTATCGAACGACAGTATGTCGTCCTTGCCGGGGCGACGGTCGGGTGTGCAGCACGATCCAGAAGTAAAGTCCGCGGCTGCGACGTTTCGTGATTTGCCGGAAGTGCATACCCGTCGTATCGATATGCTGCGCGCGGTATCGAACTCGATAAGCTGACTGAACGTCCCGTATGATCCGGCAAAATCGCTGGTCGCCGGCGTTCAGCTGGTCCATGGGTAGCAATGCCATGACGCAGTCGGCGACGCTGCGGCCACGATACCGGATCGTCACGTCAGCGATAACGCGCCTCGCCGCGATGCCGCCTGTGCCGCCGCGAAATTCCATGCAATCACGAAGCCCGATGTGTGAACGCCTTCACTCGCTTCCGGCGAGCATTGGCCCTAAGACGTCGAACCGGCGGACGGACGCCGATTGTTCGATTCCCGCGAATTCATCCAAGCACCTTGTTATCGCTTGCAAGAAGAATGGACGGCTCGCTGCTCGCCCATCGAGCCCCAAGCCGGGGAGTTTGTTGCAATGAATTCAGGTCAAGCCACGGTTTATGTCGTTGATGACGAAGTCCAGATTCGAAATGCGATTGGAAGTCTCTGTGAGGAGACCGGGCACAAGGTGAAGTTGTTCGCGTCGACCGACGAGTTCCTCGCCGAGAGTCTCTCTGAGGGGCCGTCGTGCCTCGTGCTCGACGTCCGCTTTCCCGGGACATCGCCGACCGGTCTCGAACTGCAGCGCCGACTCCTCGAGAAGGGCGTGTTCATTCCGATCGTCTTCATCAGCGGCTACTCCGACGTCCGTGTTTCGGTCGAGGCGATGAAACGCGGCGCGGTCGAGTTTCTGCCGAAGCCGTTTCGCGAGCAGGAGATCCTCGATGCGATCAGGCACGGCATCGAGCGCGACCGCAGGCGGATGGAGCGCGAGGACGCGGTCCGCGACGCCCGGCAGCGCGTCGAGATGCTGACGAGCCGCGAGCGCGAGATCATGATGCTGATGGCCGAGGGGCTCGTCGCCAAGCAGATCGCGGCAAGGCTTGGCGTGAGCGAGGTGACGGCGAAAGTCCATCGCGCCCGGATGATGCGAAAGCTCGAGCTGCGCTCGCCGATCGAGGTGGTGCGATTGATCGACAGCATGGGACGCGGAGCCGAGGCGCCGCGCGCCGGTGCGGGCTAGCCGCGCATCGTGTGGGCTTTCGAGCGGACGCCGCGCATCGTCTAGTCCGTACCGACTAGCATGAACTGCAGTCTGTCGCGCGGCACGCGACCGGTTCAGAGTATTCCCACGATGTCAGTCGCATTCAGGACCGGCATCCCCACCCAGTCAGACAACTTGGCCAGAAAGGAATACTCCATGCGTAAATTGTTTTTTGCTTCCGTTGCCGTGCTCGCCCTGTCCTCCGCGGCGCAGGCCGCCAACACCGCGACCACAGTGCAGGTCGGCGTTGTGAACGGTTCGAGCGTCTCGCAGCAGGGTCTCACCAATGATACTTCCTCGACCAGCCAGCTCGGCATCGTGAACAGTGCGACCACGATGCAGGGGACCAGCGCGGCCTCGCTCAACAACGCCAGCACGGTCAACCAGATCGGCGTGCAGAACTCGGCGACCACCGGCCAGGTTGCGTTCGGCAACAACGGCAGCTCGATCACCCAGAACTCGTTCGGGCCTCCCGCGCTGCAGAACAACGCCGCCGCCGTCGGCCAGCTCAGCGTGTTCGGCGTCAACGGCAGCACCGTCTCGCAGACGGCGCACTGAGCCACGTATCGTTCGGCCGGGCGCACCCGATTGCGGTGCGTCCGGGCCACTCTGGAGGACATGACATGCGGATCACCTATCTCGTTGCGATGGTCGCGGCGCTCGGTGCGCTCACTGCCGTCGATGCACAGGCCGGCAACTCGGCGAGCGTGCTGCAGTTCGGCACGACCAACAACTCATTCATCTCGCAGAGCGGATCGACCAGCAACAGCGCCACGACGCTGCAGTTCGGCGCGACCAATACGGCGACCACCTTGCAGACGGGCTCGCTCCTGACCGTCAACACCTCGGTGATCGGGCAGGGCGGCACCACCCCGACGGCGTCCAATACCGCGCTGGCCGGCCAGGTGGGCGGCTCCAATTCAAGCCTGATCGGCCAGATCGGCGCCAACAACACGGCCGGCGTCGGGCAGCTCGGAATCCTCAACGGCTCGACGATTCTGCAGCAGACGCCGTGAGCAATCTCGAAGTGATGAGGCATGTCATGAAACATCCTTTGCGAAGCGCGGGCGCCGTGATGCTCGCTCTGTGCTCGGTCGGCGCCGGATCAGCCGGCGCCCAGACCGCCGACATCAAGACCATCGTGTCGGTCGGCGGACCGCCGGTGGTGCTGAACCAGAACAGTCAGCTCAACATGGCGGGCGTGTTCATGATCGGCGGCAGCACCAGCGCGACAGTGACCCAGAACGGCACCAACAATGCCACCGGCGTGCTGCAATTCGGCGGGACGAATTCGGCATCGGTCGGCCAGACCGGAACGATCAATCTCGCCTTCGTCGGCCAGGCCGGCCAGTCGGCGACCAGCCTGGTGTCGCAGCTCGGCGCGATGAATTCAGGCGCTGTGATGCAATTCAGCGCGGTCAACAACTCGACCATCGTTCAGACCCGTCCGTAATCGCGGGAACCGACGGGGAAGCGCGATGCGGTGTGGCAGAGACGTGTTGAAGCGGGTTGTGACTGCTGCGGTGCTGCTGGCTGCGATCGGCACGGCGACGCCGGCGCCGGCCGCATCCGTCCTGCGCAGCGTGACGGACCGGAACGTCAGAATCGATACGGTCGTGCAATTCGGCAACGACTTTCAGCCCGTCACGATCGAGGAGAACAGCCAGATCAATATCGCCCGGGTGATCCAGTTCGGCGGGACGGGAACGGTGGATGCGACCATCATCCAGAACGGCACGCGCAACTATGCCAATGTGATCCAGGTCGGCGGCACCACCAACGTAGCGGTCGGTCAGTCCGGCCTCAGCAACATCGCCGACATCACCCAGGTCGGCAATTCCACCAATGCGCTCCTGCTTCAGATCGGCGACATGAACACGGGAGCGGTGAGGCAGTTCGGACGTTTCAACTGGCTGGCGATCTTCCAGTTCGGCCGATGATGGAGGTGTGACATGAGATTGCTGCTACTCGCATCCGGAATAGGACTCATGAGCGTGATCGCAGCGGCGCCGGCGGGTGCTGCCGACGGTCACACGACGGTGGTGCAGGACGAGAACGGAACCTCGGTCATCACGCAAAGTGGCGATCCGGCGCAGGCCGAGGTCAGGATCGAGAAGGAGCCCGGGCGCACCACGGTCTATCGCCGCAGCGGCGGAAACACCGCCATCGTGACCCAGGGCACCGGCGCTTCGCCTGATATGCTCGAGTGGCTGCGCAAGCAGCTGCAGGAGCATTGACACGCAAAAAGCCCGTCGCCCCGCGAGGACGACGGGCCTTGTTGCAGGCGAGGCTACCAGCGATAATGGCCGGTCAGCGTGCCGTTGTTGTTGCCGTCAGGGCCGACATCGCCCTGGGTCGAGCTCGGTGTCGGATGGTTGGTGCCATTGAGTGCGCCATACGGCCCGCCGGCGTCCGGGTAGTACGCGCGCGGTTGAACGGGTTCGTAGGTGGGGGCGGTGCGGTCCCAGCCGGCCCGCGACCCGTTCCTGTCGTAGCCTTGTGCCGAGGCAGCCGTCGTGCCCGCGACGAGCGATGCCGTGATCAGGCAGAGGAGTTTTGACGTGTTCTGCATTGAAGATGCTCCTTGCTTTCTTGTCGGGGCCAACGACCGCGGCAAGGGGGCGTTCCGGATTGTATCCGGCGGGTGCGATCAACTCCGATCAACTGGTTATGAAGGGCGTTCCGGGGAACGGAGCGGCTGAAATCGCCGGACATCGAGGGCGTCTTGCCGCACCGGGTTCCCCGTTAATCCCGTGCCTTAACCAATAATTAATAATACGTTTGCGGCGGGCGGACGGCCCGGCCTAGCGTGCAGTGGGGAGCTATCGCGAAGCCAAACCAGTTGGTGCGTATCATGACGTCCAGATCACATGGCAGATCATTTGCGGCGCTATTTGCCTCGCTCAGCGCGGCCGCGCTGCTCCTTAGCCCCAGCGACAGTTTTGCCAGACCCGGCGGTGCCGCACCGGCCGTGGCCGGCGCTGCCGTGCCGCCGGCTGCCGCGCGTCCGTCGATCGCGCCGGGGGCGCGCTTCCACCGTCGCAATAATCCCTTCGTCTACTGGCCGGGCGGAGGCGGGTTCTTCTACGACGGTGCGACGTACAGTCAGCCCTTCGGCGATGCCGGACAGCCGCCGCTCTCGAACGACGTGCGCTACACCTACACCTATGACGTGCCCTGGGACTGGGCGCATCGCTTCCCGCCGAACGTCGTGCCGTCCGACCGGCCCTATGTGCCGAGCTGCCCGACCGAGCAGGTGACGGTGCCCGGCCGCGGCGGCGGCGAGCACACCGTCAACATCATGCGCTGCTACTGAGCTAGCCGAGCTCAAAGCTGGTCACGCCGAAGACGCGGTCGATCCGCAGCGGCGGGATCGGCCCCGTGTACATTCGCGCCGTCTCGAACACCGGCTTGAGGCCGAGTCCTTCCGCGAGTGCGATCGCCTCGCCATTGACGGCGGGGACGTCGAGGAAGATTTCGCCGCCGCCCGCACTGGACAGCAGGGCTTGCGCGACCGTTTCCGCCGCCGCGCGATCGTCGGCGACGAGCGGGCCGATCTTGCTGCCCGTCCGGCACGGGCGGATCACGCCCCATGCGGCGAGCCTGCCGTCGCGCAGCAATGCGCGGCCGACGTGACCTTGTCTGTTGATCCAGGCGCGCAGGAAGGCCACGCGTGCGGCCGGGAAGACCGTAGCATCGTCCGCTTCAACCAGTGCGAAGGGGATCGAATCGAGCGCGATGACACCGGTAGGCGGCACCGGTGGCGCGGCGAGGGTGCCGCCATAGCGGATGTTGGCGTAGGCAAGCCGGAAGCCGGACTTCTTGTAGTTGTCCTGCTGGGCGACGACGCCGTCGAGCCCGATCACGCGGCCGCCTGCATGCGCGATCGCCGCGTTCCAGATGCGCAGGCCGTGGCCGGATCCGCGAAGGTCGGCGCGCACGATGTAGAAGCCGAGGAAGGCGAAACGGTCATCGTAATTGACGCAGGAGACGGTCGCGACCGGCTCGCCGCCGATGTCGCCGACGAAGAAGCCCCGCGCATCCGGAATCGCAAAGCAGGCCGCGTCGGAGAGGCCCGGATTCCAGCCTTCCGCCGCGGCCCAGTCGATGGCGAGGGAGATCTCCTCCGGGCGCAGGTTGCGGATCTGCAATTCGCTCATGAAGGATGCCTTCGGGTGGTGGACCTGCCGGCAGGTCCGGCGGTAGAAGGCCTCATGATAGGCCGGGCCTGCGGCTCGCCTCAACTCCATCGCAAGGATAACGGTCATGGCAGCAGAGAAGGTCGCACTCGTCACCGCCGGCGGCAGCGGAATGGGAGCGGGCGCCGCGCGGCGGCTGGCGGCGGACGGCTTTCGCGTCGCGATCCTGTCGTCCTCCGGCAAGGGCGAGGCGCTGGCGGCCGAGCTCGGCGGCCTCGGTGTCACCGGCTCCAACAAGTCGAACGACGACCTGAAGCGCCTCGTTGATGGCGCACTTGCCAAATGGGGACGCATCGACGTGCTCGTCAACAGTGCGGGCCACGGGCCCCGCGCGCCGATCACGGAGATCACCGACGAGCAGTGGCACACCGGCCTCGACACCTATCTGCTCAACGTGATCCGTCCGACCCGGCTGGTGATGCCGGTGATGCAGGCGCAGAAGGCCGGCGCCATCATCAACATCTCGACCGCCTGGGCGTTCGAGCCGAGCGCGATGTTTCCGACCTCCGCGGTGTTCCGCGCCGGGCTCGCCGCGTTCACGAAGATCTTCACCGACACCCATGCCGCCGACAACATCCGCATGAACAACGTGCTGCCGGGCTGGATCGACAGCCTGCCGCAAACCGATGCGCGCCGCGACAGCGTGCCGATGCAGCGTTACGGCAAGGTCGAGGAGATCGCCGCGACGATCTCGTTCCTGGCGTCCGACGGCGCGGCCTACATCACCGGCCAGAACATCCGAGTCGACGGCGGACTGACGCGCTCGGTCTGAGACGGCGCGCGGATTCGCCCGCACCTTGTCGTGACGCGCCGCCGGTTTGCATCGCGCGTCACTGCGGCGGGCGCGATGCGTGGCGCCGAGGTCACACTCGTCGCACGACTTGCGCGATAAGTCACTGATTGCGTCACAGTCCCTACGAACTGCGCGACAGGCCGAGACGCGCGAGCGGTGCTCCGCCTATTCCCCATCTGCGCCGGATCGCTCCCGCCTGCGCGCATCGAAAACGCGAGATCAAGCGCGTGGGGGAATGGAGACTGGAATGAACAAGTTCTTGCTTGCGGTCGCTTCGATTGTGCTCGGCGCCGCATCCGCGCAGGCCGCTGACCTTGCCGCGCAATACACCAAGGCGCCCGCGATGGCGCCGGCCTATAACTGGACCGGCTTCTACGTCGGCGGCACTGTCGGCGGGCAGTGGGGCAGCGCCGACCTCACCACCTCGACGGTATACTCGCCGACCGGCTATTTCGCCACCAGCAGCGTTCCCGCGATCAACACGATCGGCGCCCAGGGCGTCAACAGCTCCAGCGTCACCGGCGGCTTCACCGCGGGCTACAACTGGCAGGTCAACCACGCGGTGCTCGGCCTCGAAGGCGACATCAACTATTTCGGCTTCAAGGGCAGCGCGACCGGTTCGGCTCTCTATCCCTGCTGCGCACCGACCGGCTTCACCGTCAATTCGTCGGTCTCGGCGGATTGGCTCGCCACCATCCGCGGCCGCATCGGCTTCCTCGCGGCTCCGACCTGGCTGCTCTACGCCACGGGCGGTGCGGCGATCGCCGAGGTGAAGGGCAATTTCAACTTCACCGACACGTTCGCGGCCGCGACGGAATCGGCCACGATCCGTGATACGCGGGTCGGCTGGACTGCGGGCGTCGGTACCGAATACGCCTTCGGCGGCGGCTGGTCGCTCAAGGCCGAATATCTCTACGTCGATCTCGGGCGCAGCACGGTGACCAGCACCAATTTGGCCGACCTTGGAACGCGATACCCGACCAACGTCTACACCCACTCGGTCGACCTCACGTCGAACATCGTGCGCGTCGGCGTGAACTACAAGTTCGGCGGACCCGTCGTCGCCAGGTACTGAGCCCATCCCGTTCCGGATCTGGTGTGGAAAGCCCTGGCTCAGCCGGGGCTTTCTGCTTTTGAGGGTTCAGCCGCCATGCGCGGCGACCAGATGCGCCAGCGCCGGCAAAATCTTGTAGCGGGCGATCTCGTGCGGATATTCGCCGCGATTGGCGAGCAGCACGATGCCGATCCGCCGCGCCGGCACGAGGCCGAGATAGCCGGAGGCGTTGTTGAGGCCGCCCGGCTTGTCGACGACGGTGACATCGGGAAGATGCACCGTTTCCCAGGCCATGCCTTGCCCGAATTTCCCGTCGACGCGGAAGGCTTCGCGCTGCGTCATCCGCAGCGCCTCGTGCAAATGCGGGTCGACCGAGCGGCCGTCGAGGCAGGCCGCGACAAAGGTCGAAAGATCCCGCGCAGACGAGAACATCTGGCCAGTGCCGGGAAAGTCAAAATAGCTCTGCTGGTTGCCGATTGGCCCAATCGCCATGCCCTGATCCGAATAGCCCTGGACCGCGCGCTGCATCCAGGCCGCGTCCATGGCGGCGCGGTTGTCGTCGCCGCGCTCGGGCAGAGAGGTCGCGGTCATGCCGAGCGGTTTGAGGATGCGCTGTTCGAACAGCCGTGCGATCGGCGCGCGGTAGCAATTCTCGAGCACGAGCTGGAGCAGCACGTAGCCGGCGTGGCTGTAGATGCGTTGCTTGCCGGGCTGCTCGCCAGCCTGCGGTTTCCAGGCGTTGAGCATCTCGATGAACTGCGCACGTGTGAACTGCTCGTTCGGCCAGGGCGGATGGTCGGTCGGCAGCAGCAGGCCCGAGGTGTGGGTGACGAGCTCGCCGACGGTGACGCGGCGGATATAGTCGCCGTCGAGCTCGGGAAGGTATTTTTGCAGACGGTCGTCGAGCCGCAGCTCACCGCGAAGCGTCCCCAGCGCGACCAGCGTCGCCTCGAACGGCTTGCGCAGCGAGGCGAGGTTGAACAGCGTGTCCGATGTCACCGGCCGTCGTGGGGTGCCGTCGGCAAAGCCATAGTTGAAGAACTCGACATGGCGGCCGGCATAGAGCGCGGCGGCGAGGCCGCCCGGATGATCTGGCGTTGCGGTCGGCGCCAGCTCGGCGGCGACGATATCGCGCATCTGCGCGATCATGTCCGAATCCGCCGATGCACGGCGCGGGCGAAGCGCGATCGCAAGCGGAATGAGCGCAGCCCGGGCGAGCGTTCGCCGGGTGATCGGGGATGAGATGGCAACAGGCGGCACGTGCTCTGATGATTGATGCTTGTGCGCCCCCGACGCTCTTTTAGCGGGGAGGAGGCGAGGTCCCAATTCACGATCGCGCGTTGTGGGTTCCGCGTAGTGGGCCTGTAGCCCGGATGGAGCGAAGCGTAATCCGGGGCCGTCGTGCTTGTGGCAATATCCCGGATTGCGCTGCACTCCATCCGGGCTACAGTGCCATCAATTTTAACTTAGCCGATCGGCTAACAATCATTGACATTCACGGTCTGCGGTCTATAGTTAGCTCAATGGCTAACCAATTGAACCGACTCGATCAGATCTTCGCAGCGCTCGCCGATCCAACACGGCGCGCGATCGTGATGCGGCTGTGCGCCGGAGAAGCCTCGGTCGGCGAGCTCGCCGACCCCTTCGACATGGCGCTGCCGAGCTTCATGAAACACATCCACGTGCTGGAGGTGAGCGGGCTGGTCGAGTCGGAGAAGTCCGGCCGGGTGCGGACCTGCCGGCTCAGCCCGGACGCGCTCGTCGGCGCGGAAGACTGGTTCCAGCAGCAGCGCGCGATCTGGGAGGCGCGGCTCGACCGGTTCGAAGCCTATGTGATGAAGCTGAAGAAGGAGAGGGCGGCCAAGCGGCCGTCGCGTACAACCAAGAAGAAAGGTTCCGAGTGATGACGAATTCTGCCAATCCTGCCCTGTCGCAATGGTCGCTCGACCGCGAGATCGTGATGTCGCGCGTAATCGATGCGCCGCGCGATCTGGTGTTCGAGGCGTGGTCCGACCCGAAGCACCTGCCGCAATGGTTCGGGCCGAAGGGCTTCAAGGTCGAGACCTTCGAGATCGACGTACGGGTCGGCGGCGTCTGGCGTTTCAACATGATCGGTCCCGACGGGACGGTCTATCCGAACCGGATGCGCTTTCGCCGTATCGAGCGGCCGTCGCTGATGGAGATGGACCACGGCACCGACCAGGATGATGATCCCGGCATGTTCCGCTTCACCCTCACCTTTGCCGAGCAGAGCAACGGCAAGACGGTGCTGATGATGCGGCAACTGGCCTCGAGCACGGAGCAGCGCGACGGCATGATCGGCTTCGGCGCGGTCGAATACGGCTACCAGACGCTGGACAAGCTGGCGGCGTATGTGGCTGGGATGAAGAGGTGATTGTTGTCATTCCGGGGCTCGCGAAGCGAGAACTCAGGTGCGCAATTGCGCACCTGAGAATCTCGAGATTCCGGGTTCGCCCCTTCAAGGCGCCCCGGAATGACGGCGTGTACCGTCACTCCCCCTTCAATCCGGCCTCGCGGATCAGCACGCTCCATCTCTGCGTCTCGTTGTCGATGAACTGGCCGAATTCGGCGGCGGTGCCGGTGCGCACCTCCAGGCCCTGCGCGGTGAGCCTGTCCTTCACGGCGGGCTCGGTAAGCACGCGCGCGACTTCGGCCTGCAGCTTGTCGACGATCGGCCGCGGCGTCGTCGCCGGCGCCATGACGCCGAACCAGCCGGCGGCGATCACGCTCAAAAAGCCCTGTTCGCGCAAGGTCGGCGCCTGCGGATAGAGCGGGCTGCGTTCGCTGGAGGCAACGCCAAGCACCCTGAACTTGCCGCTCTGGATGTAGGGCAGCGCGGTCGGCAGCGCCGTCAGCGTGGCATCGACGCGCCCCGCAAGCAGTTCGGTGTAGGAGGCGGCATCACCCCGGAAGGGAATATTGAGTCCCTTGACGCCGGCATCGCGGAACAGCAGCTCGCCGGCGAGATGCGGCTGCGAACCGGCGCCGGGCGAGGCGAAGGTCAGCCCGTCAGGCTTCGACTTGCCGTAGGCGATCAGCTCTGGAAGCGTCTTGAACGGCGCATCGGCGCTGATGATCAGGAACAGCGGCGCGACCACCGCCATTGCGACGGGCTGAAGATCCCTGCGATCGTAAGTCAGCTTGCCGAACAGCGCCTCGGCAGTGGCGTAGGGGGCTGCGACGTAGAGAAAGGTGTAGCCGTCGCCCGGCGCATGCGCGACGAGATCGTTCGCGATGCGCGTGCCGGCGCCCGGCTTGTTCTCGACGATGAACTGCTGGTGCAGGCTGCGGCCGAGCTCTTCGGCAAGGAGGCGCAGCGAGATGTCGTTGGAGCCGCCGGGCCCGTAGGGCGAGATCAGCCGCACCAGGCGCGACGGCCAGGCGTCTTCAGCCTGCGCGGAGAATGGAATGGACAGGGAAAGGGCGAGGGTGCCCAGCAATGTTCGGCGTGTGATGGTCATGTCGGCCTCCCGGGGGTGGAGCGCCAGTGTTCTTGTTCATCTCCTGGCCCTCTTCTTGTTTTGTTTTGTCTCGGCCGCCGGCCTTGCCGTGCCGACGATGGCGCGGATGCTATCGGCGAGTGCCGCGATGCGCGGGCCGACCTCGCCCTCCAGCTGGCCCGGCTGGAGCCGGAATGCGGGGATGCCGCAATTGATCGAGAACGACTGCCTGGTTTCGCTCGCGTGAAACAGCGGCGCCGCGACGGCGTGGATCGAGGCCATGTATTCGCCCCAGCAGACGCAGAAGCCACGGCTCGCGCATTGCACAAGACCGGCGCGGTATTTTTCGCGGAAGGCTGACCAGAGTTCGGCGTCCTCGCTTGCGAGGCGCTCTTCGAGGAGTGCGGCATCTGTCTGCGGCAAGGTTGCAGCCGCGGCGCGGCCCATCGCCGTCATGACCACGGGAATGGGCATGCCGATGTCGGGAACGTGCGGGCCGACGTCGCCGGAGCGCGCGGTCTCGACATAGATCATGGAGGTCGCATCCAGCAGGCCGATGGAGACGGTGCCGCGCACGCTCTGCGCAAGCTCCTGCATCATGGGTCGCGCGACTTGGCGGAACTGCATATCGGCGAGCAGCGGATGCGCCATGCGAAGTGTGCGCGCGCCGACGCGATATTTGGCGCGATCGGCATCGTAGCGGAGATAGCCAAGCTCGGCGAGCGTATGCGTCAGCCGCGCCACCGTCGGTCGCGGAATCCCCGTCAGAATCGACAGCTCCATGTTGCCGAGCAACGTCGTCCCGGCCTTGAAGGCTTCGAGCACCACGAGGCCCTTTGCGAGTGTCGTCGCGAACGCGGCATCGTCGCCGCGCGACGCCAGCACCGCGGCGGCGGACGAGGAAGCTTGGGGCGATTTGGACCGAATAGTTTGGGCCATAGGCTTCTTATGGACGAACAAACCAATATTGTCGAATAAATATAGCATATTTCTAATTCTGTCCGATATGTGGACAGCGCGGCTTCTACGCTCATCGCAATTAAGGAGCGTCGTTCTGCGGCCTTGGATTGCCGATGTTTCTTGGGGCTATCCATGAAACGTCATGATCTCCTCGCCTTGGGCAAAGAGGTTGTCGTTGCTGCGACTCCGTCGACGCTCCAAGTGGTCGCCAAATTCTCACGTCCATGCAGAGCGGCGAACGCTGGAAGGAGATCAAGATGATTGAGTAGCGCCGAGCGCTCGCTTCGTCGTCCGCATCAGCGGGACATATGTGCGATGCCGAAAGAGTCGTCGTGATTCATACTCATGATTCGGACGGGCGCTTTCCGTCGCGAAACTTTCAGCAGCCTTCCGCGAATATGACAGCGCGCAGCGCTATTATGACAGTATCATGACATCGATTTCTGTCGCGCCGTGCTGCCGATTTATGACAGAATTGCTACCGCTGAATGAAATATCGATTACGGCGGAGCGATTCATGTTGAAGTGGCAGGCGCGGTCAAATCCCCTCGCGTGGTGGTGGGGGTCGCTGACGCTTGTGAGCAGCGCCAACATTCTCGTCTGGTTCATGCTGTATCGCGAGTTCTACCCGACGGTCGCGGGCAGCATCAGTGGCGGCTCCGACATCGGGCTGATGTTCCTGCTCTGCGCCGGCTATGTGTTCGGCTGCGCCTTCCGCTCGGTGCTGCCGCGCGCCGACGTGCAGCGCATCTGCCTGTTCGATACCTGGCTATCGAGCATCTTCGTCGGCCGGACGGTCGCGACCGTGGCCGAACTCTGCTTCGTCGCGCAATGGGCGATCATCCTCCATCAGCTGGGTCAAATGACCGGCGCGGAAACCGCCGTGAACATCGCGCTCGTGATCGTGCCCATCATCATCATCGCCGAGTGCTTCTCCTGGTACGCGGTGGTGACGACCAACTTCCTCTACAACGCGATCGAGAACTCGCTGTGGGCGGTGACCTTCTTCCTCGCCGGCATCGCGCTGTGCCGCCTGATGCCGGAATTCCAGGGGCCTGTGCGCTGGGCGCTGATGGCCGGCATCGTCGGCATAGCCTGCTTCCTCGCCTTCCTCGTCACCGTGGACGTGCCGATGTATCTCAGCCGCTGGCGGGCAGGGCACGCCGAGGGAAACAGATTTCTCGGTTTCCTCGAAGGCCTGCATGACGTCTCGACGCGCTGGGTGGTGACACACGACATCGCGCACTGGAAGGGCGAGCTGACCTGGATGTTCCTGTATTTCAGCGCCGCGGTGTGGTCGAGCCTCGCGCTCTGCGCGCTCTATGCGATGGAAGGCTATCTGACGCGCTATCTCGCCTGAACGCTTCAGGCCTCGCCGAGATCGACCTGCGTCAGCAGTCCCTGGCGCAGCGCCAGGCGGACCAGCTCGATGTCGGAGCCGACGCCGAGCTTGTCCTTGATCAGGGAATGCAGGTTCGCCACCGTCTTCGGGCTGACATGCAGCGTCTCGGCGATCTCGTCCGTCGTCCTCTCGGCCAGCAGCAGCCGCAGCACCTCGAACTCGCGCGGCGTCAGCACGTCGGCCGCCGAGCTCTCGCCGGCGAGCCGGCTCAGCGCGAGCTCGTGGTCGATGTCGGGGCTGATGGCGATCCTGCCGGCGAGTACATCCATCACCGCGCGCACCAGCGTCTCGGGCGGGCTGGTCTTGGTGACGTAGCCCCGCGCGCCGGCGCGGATCGCCTGCACGGCAAAGCCCGCATTCTGGTGCATGGTGAACACCAGGATCTTTGCGCCCTTGTCCCGCTGCCGGATGCGCCTCACGGCTTCGATGCCGCCGATGCCGGGCATGCTCAGATCCATGATGACGAGATCGGGCGCCTCGGACTTGTACAGCCGGTAGGCCTCCGCGCCGTCGGAGGCTTCTGCGACGACGCGCAGGCCCGGCTGCTTCTGGAGCACCGAGCGATAGCCCTCGCGCACCACGGAATGGTCGTCGACCAGCAGGATGGTGGCATCGCCCGCGCTCATGCCGCGTGATCCAATAACTGCCGATCGGCGGCTTCTAGCGGAATGACGACACGCAGCGCGGAGCCGCCGTTCGGTCCGGCCTCGAAGCTCAGCCGGCCGCGCAGCGCCGCGACGCGCTCGCGCATGCCGAGGAGGCCCATGCCCGATTTCGCGGCGGGCTCGTTCGACCGTCCGTCATCGTCGATCGCAAGCGCGATCTCGTCGGGCCGCATCGTCAATTCCAGGCTCACTTTCGTGGCGCCGGCGTGCTTGGCGGCATTGGTGAGGGCCTCCTGCACGATGCGATAGAGGTTGGCGCTGACGGCGGCCGGCAGGGTCTCGAAAGCGCCGTCGAAACGGATCGAAAACCGCGTCTCGCCGCGGCTGCGCCCGTTCCAGCCGGCGACCAGCCCTTCGAGGCTGGCGACGAGCCCGAGCTCCTCGACGTCGGGCGGCCGCAGCCGGAACAGCGCACCGCGCAGCGTCTCCATCATGCCGGTTGCGGTCCGCGAAATGCCGTCGCATTCGGACAGCAGGGACGGGCACTCCTGCGCGGCGGTCTGGCGGGCCGAGGAGGCCAGCGCGCGGATGGCGGCCAGCGACTGACCGAACTCGTCGTGCAACTCGCGGGCGAGATGGCGGCGCTCCTCGTCCTGGAGTGCGATCAGCTTCCGCGTCAGCTCGCTGCGCTCGGCAAGCGCGGTGTCGAGGCTTTGGGCGAGATGGTTGAAGACGTCGCGGATGGCGGAGAGCTCGGCGAGGTCGAAGGGCGGCAGCCGCGTCGTGAGGTCATTGGCGGCGATGCGTTCGAGGCCGGTGCGGATCATGCGGGTGGGCCGCAGCGCGCGCGCCAGCGCCGCGTACACCAGCACGCAGAGCAGCGGCAATGCGATCGCGAGCGCGAGCATCAGGCGGCCGGCCTCATGCCAGGCCTCCGCCGTCTGCACCGCCGGATCGACCGAGACCACGGTCTCGCCGAGCTTGGTGCCGCGCACGATCACGGGCCGAGCCGCCTCGCGGCCGGGGTTGAACAGGCTGCGATAGAACGCGGCGAAGGCCTGCGGCGGCGGGTTCGCCGGGGCAGGCGCGCCGCTGCAGAAGCGCTGGAGCATGTCGCCGCCGGGGCCACGGAATGCCAGGCAGAGACCGGGCGTCATCACGTAGGCCGCGACGGGATCAAGGTTTGGAAAGTCCGAGCGCGGGTTCGCCACCCACTGGACCTTGCCTTGCTGCAGCTCCAGTGATTTTGCCACGATGGCGGCAATGCTGTCGCTGCGCGCATGCGCCGCGCGGTCAGCCGTGACAAGGAAATAGGCGGAGATCGCGGCGAAGCAGGCGGCCGATATGGCGGCCACGCGCAGCGTCAGACGAACCTTCAGATCGAACCTCGGGCGGTTCCACATCGGCAGGCACCTGGTGCGAACGGAATTGTCGCTCCGTATTAAACGGCAGAACGCAGGCGGCGGGAAGCGTTCCCGCCGTACCGCAGTGCAATGTCGTGAAATTTTCCCGGCGTTCGTCGGGACAGTCACGGCTGCGTGGTCTCAAGCCAGCCGTCCAGATTTGCGGGCCGTTCCATCCCACGAGGCGTTCATGCACCGCTCCCGGTTGATTCTCGCTGCCATTCTCCTGTTCGTCCTCTCTCACGCGCCGGCAGGTGCCGAGGCCATCGGCGTTGCCATGGACGATTTCAGCTATACCGACACGTCGGCCGAGCCGGCGAACCAGACCGCGGCCCATGAGCGGCGGCTGTCGGCGTTCATGGCCGCGCTCAGGCGGGATGTCAGTGCGGACGGTCGTTACCGGCTCGCGGCATCGGCCCAGGACGGGGCGGCGTTCAAGGTGATCGGCGGCATCCAGAAGACCAGCACGCTGGTGCAATGGGCCAAGGTCGCCGTGATCGATGTCGGCGCCAAGAAGCTCGTGATGGACAAGCTCTACACCTTCCGCGGCGACAATGATGAATCCTGGGAGCGCGCCGAGATGTTTGTCTCCCGCGAGGTGATGGCCGCGCTCGCTACGCCTGCGCCGGTCGCGCTGGCGGTGTTCGAATTCGAGCTCGAGGACACGACCGCCGCAACAGTCGGCGCCTCGGCCGCGTCGGATGCGTCGTATCTGGCAGAAGTCACCGCTGGCGTGCGCGAGTCGCTCAGCCAGTCCGGCCGTTACCGCATCGTCGATGTCAGCGGTGAGGCGGCGAAGGTGCCCGCCCTGCGCGACTGTGGCGGCTGCGAGGCGGCGATTGCGCAAAAGCTCGGCGCCGACCAGTCGCTGATCGGCGTGGTGCGGCGGGTCAGCCGCACCGAATACACGCTGGGCTTCCAGCTCCGCGATTCCAGGACCGGTGCAGTGCTGGCGCGCGGCGACAGCGGCCTGCGCATGGGCGCAGACTATTCCTGGAAACGGGGCGCCGTGCGGCTGGTCAGCGACCGGCTGATCGAGAGCCAGGCGAAACCCTAAAAGGTCAGCTGCACCTTCATCGACTGCGAACGGTCGCTGGCGAGCTCGAAGGCGGCGACCGCGTTCTCGAACGGCATGGTCGCCGTGATCAGCGGTTTCACGTCGATCAGGCCTTCGCCCATCAGCCGCACCGCCAGCTCGAACTCGGGATCGAAGCGGAAGGTGCCGCGCAGCTGCAGCTCCTTGGCGACGATCGAATTGATCGGCAGCGTCATCTCGCCGCCGAGGCCGAGCTGCACCAGCGTGGCACCGGGCCTGAGCACGTCGAGCGCGGTGCGGAGCGCCGCCTGATTGCCGGAAGCCTCGAACAGCGTGTCGAACACGCCCTTGCCGGCGCGCCACGGATCGAGCGCGCTGGCATGGGCCGCGACGTTGATCGCATGCGTGGCGCCGAGCTTCTTTGCGACCGCGAGCGGCGCGTCGGCCACATCCGTCACCACGATCTCGGATGCACCGCCGAAGCGCGACACAAGAATCATCAGCGCGCCGATCGGGCCGCAGCCGGTGATCAGCACGCGCTTGCCGAGCAGGGGGCCGGCCTGCTTGCCGGCATGCAGGCACACCGCGAGCGGCTCGGCGACCGCGGCCTCCGCCAGCGAGAGCTTGTCCGCGATCGGCACGGCCTGCGTCGCATCGACCGTGATGAACTCGCGAAAGCCGCCCTGCACATGGGGAAAGCGCATCGCGCTGCCGAGGAAGCGCATGTCGAGGCACTGGTTGCGCATGCCCTCCTGGCAGTGCAGGCACGCCCCGCACGGCTTGCTCGGATTGACCGCAACGCGGGTGCCAGCCTTCACGCTGGCGACGCCGTCGCCGACCGCGGCGACGACGCCGGCGATCTCGTGACCCAGCGCCATCGGCTGCTGGATGCGCACGACGCCGAAGCCGCCGTGATGGTAGTAGTGCAGGTCGGAGCCGCAGATGCCGCCATTGGCGATCTTGACGCGGACCTCGCCCGGGCCGGGCGTCGGATCGGGGTAGGTGTCGATCCGCAGGTCCTTCGGGGCGTGAATGACGACGGCGCGCATGGCTTGCTCCTTCGTTGTCTTGGCGGTCACATCGCGGCGATCATGCCGCCATCGACATAGATGATCTGGCCGTTGACATAGGTGGACGCATCCGAGGCGAGGAAGATCGCCGCGCCCACGAGCTCGTCCGGCTTGCCCCAGCGCTTGGAGGGGATGCGGCCCATCAGCCAGTTGTTGAAGTCGGGGTTATTGACCAGCGCCTCGTTCATGTCGGTGAGCATGTAGCCGGGGCCGATGGCATTGGCCTGGATCCCGTGCTGGGCCCATTCCACCGCCATCGAGCGGGTCAGGTTCTTGATGCCGCCCTTGGCGGCGGTGTAGGGCGCGATGGTGGGACGTGCGAGCTCGCTGCCGAGCGAGCCGATATTGATGATCTTGCCGTGCTTGCGCGGGATCATGCGCTTGCCGGCCTCGCGGCCGATCACGAAGGCGCTGGTGAGATCGGTCTCGATCACCTTGCGCCATTCGTCGGTGGTGAACTCCGCCAGCGGCTTGCGGTGCTGGATGCCGGCATTGTTGACGAGGATGTCGACCGCGAGGCCTTCGCGGTCGAAACGCTCGAAGGCGGCAACGATCGCCTGCTCGTCAGTGACGTTGAACGCAGCACCCTCGGCCTGATGGCCGGCGGCGCGAAACTCGGCGACGGCCTGCTCGACGCGCTTGGGATCGACGCCGTTGATGATGATTTTGGCGCCGGCCTTGGCCATGCCCTCGGCAATGGCGCGGCCGAGTCCGCGGGAGGAGCCGGTCACGAGGGCGGTGCGGCCGGAGAGATCGAAGAGGGAGGTGCTCATCCTAGGAAATCCTCAGACGTTGGAGCGGCGCACGGTGAGATCGGTGCGCTCGAAGACAGCAGGCAGGAGGTCGACGCCGAGGCCGGGGCCTTCCATCGGGAAGACATAGCCGTCCTTGATCACGGGCATCGTGGTGACGAGCTCATTGTACCAGCCCTTGTAGAAAGCGCGCACCGATTCCTGGATCAAGGTGTTGGGCTGGCTGAACGACATGTGGATGGCGGCGATGAAGCCGATCGGGCCGATGCAGTCATGCGGTGCGAAGGGACGGTGATAGGTCTCGGCCATCGCCGCGATCTTGCGGCCCTCGGTGAGGCCGCCGGTCCAGCACAGGTCCGCCATCACCACATGCATGGCGTCGCGGTCGAGCATGTCCTTGTACGGGAAGCGCGAGCCCAGCGTCTCGCTGGCGCAGACCCAGACGTCGGTGGAGCGGGCATATTCGGCCAGCGCCTGCGGCGAGTTCATCCGGATCGGGTCTTCATACCAGGTCGGCTTGTAGGGCTCGAGCGCGCGCGCGATCTGCTTGGCGGTCGGCAGGTTCCACAGCGAGTGGAGCTCAACCATGATCTCCATCTTGTCGCCGACGGCTTTCCGGATCTTCTCGAACGGCTCGATTGCCTGCTTCATCTGCGCGGCGGTGATGTAGAGGCCCTTGTTCTCCTGCGCCGCCGGATCGAACGGCCAGATCTTCATGGCCGAGATGCCGCTCTCCAAAAGGCTTTCGGCCAGCGCGTCGGCGTGATTCATGAAGCCGTCGAGGTCCTCATAGGGGCCCTTGGAGGCGCCGAGATTCCAGTTCGCGACCGGGCTGATATTGGTCGAGCGAACATACTGCGTGCCGGCGCAGGTGTTGTAGATGCGCTGTTTGTCGCGGCAGAGGCCGCCGAGCATCTGGTGCACCGGCTGATTGCAGACCTTGCCGAACAAGTCCCACAGCGCGATGTCGATCGCCGAGGCCGCGCGATATTCGACGCCGGTCGAGGACTGCGCCATCGGCAGGTTCAGCATGTCGCGATGGATCGCTTCGATGTGCAGCGGATTGCGGCCGAGCAGGCGGCCGGCAAAGGTGTCGTGGATCTGCGCCTCGACCGCGCCGGCGCCGTAAAAGGTCTCGCCGAGACCGATCAGTCCCGTGTCGGTGTGGATGCGCACCCAGATGACGTTGGAAAATTCCTCGGTACGCAGTGTCTCGATCGACGTGATCTTCACGGCAACTCTCCTCCCATCGAAAGGCGCCTCGCGCCCGGCGTCTCATTTCGCACTGCAGCATGTTGCAGATCGCGTCGAAGTCTTACGCCTGCTTGTAATATATCACAACATGTTTTAAGGGTGCCACAAACAAGGCGCCACCCAGCAACGAGAGCGCGGGCTGACGGGAGAGCACGACATGGCACGGCGCAAGCGCGCGCTCGAGGTGGTGAGACACGACGACGGCGAGGGCAGGCCCTCCCGGCGCAACCGTCTCAACTTCTTCGAGCTCGCTTATCAGAAGATCGAGGAGCTGCTCGTTCATTGCGAGCTGAAGCCCGGACAGTTCATGACGATGCTGGAATTGCAGCAGATCACCGGTTTCGGCCGCACGCCGGTGCATCACGCCGTCAATCGTCTCTCCGCCGATACGCTCATCATCATCCGTCCGCGTCATGGCCTGCACATCGCGCCGATCGATCTCGCGCGCGAGCGCATGCTGCTTGGCCTCCGCCGCGACATGGAGCGTTTTGTCATTCGCCTCGCGGCGGATCGCGCCAGCTTGTCCCACCGCAATCAGGCGCTGCACATTGAGCGTTTGCTGCGCGAACGTCGCGCCACTTTGACACTCGACGAGTTCAACAGCATCGACCGCCGCATCGACGCGCTGGTGCTGGAGGCGGCCGGCGAGCCGTTCCTGGTCCACACGCTGCGGCCGCTGCACACGCTGTATCGCCGCATCGGCTACATCCATCACCGCTTCATGCCGGGGCAGGCCGATCTGTCCGGCACGATCGATCATCATCTCGCCATTCTCAGTGCAGTCGCCAGCCGCCGCGTCGAGGAGGCCGTGAAGGCCAGCGATGCGCTGATCGATTACATGGGCGAGATGTTCGCAGGGATGGAGGCGGGGATCGACCCGCGCCTGCTCGATTGCAGCATCGAGCCGCTGCTCGGCGCGTAGAGAATTTTGAAGAGAGGACCAAACATGCAGACAATGGCCATGCCACAACCGACCGCGAGCGAAGCCGCGGTCCGCTACCTCATCACGAACTACAGTCCAAAGGGCAACAAGGTCGGCTGGCTGATGATGGCCTCGATCCTGGTCGAGGCCTGGGATCTCTACTCGATCGCCTTCGTGCTGATCTTCATCAAGGAGCAGTACAATCCGGATCCGCTGATGCTCGGCCTTGCCGCGGCGGGCACGCAGGGCGGCGCCCTGATCGGCGCGCTGCTCGGCGGCTGGCTGTCCGACAAGATCGGCCGCCGCGTCATGTTCCTGGTGACGATGGTGCTGTTCATCGTGCTGGCGCTGGCGCAGGCCTTCGTGCCCAGCGTCGGCTGGCTCGTCGTGATCCGCTTCCTGCTCGGCATCCCGCTCGGCTCGGATATCTCGACCGGCTACACCTACATCATGGAATCCATGGCCAAGGGTGAGCGCGAGGTCATGGGCAACCGCTGGCAGTTCATGTTCGCCGTCGGCGAAGTCATGACCATCGGCGTCATCGTGATCTTCCTGCTGATCGACATGCAGCACGAGATGCTGTGGCGCGTGACGCTCGGCCTCGGCGCGGTGCCAGCGCTCATCATCCTTCTCATGCGTCACGACGTGCCGGAGACGGCGGTGTGGCTGGTGCAGAAGGGGCGCTATCGCGAGGCCAAGCGGGTGGCGCGCGAGATGTTCAATGACAATCTCGACATGCTGCCGGACCATGACGTCGAGGTGCCGAAGGTCTCGACCCGCGCGTTCCTCGCCGATCTCAAGAAGGATCCGATCCGCTGGCGCGCCACGGTCTACGGCTGGATCGCTTGTTTCACCCAGGCGAGCGAGTTCTCGACCTTCGCCTTCTACCTGCCGGTGCTGTTCGTGATGGTCGGCGTGTCGAGCGTGCTCGGCATCAATCTGGTGACGATGGCGCTGTTCTCGTTCGCCGCATTGTCGGGCTGGGTCGGTCCGCTGCTGACGCCGAAGATCGGCCACCGCGGCATCTCGATCGCCGGCTTCTCGATCGTGCTGGCCTCGCTGCTGGTCGCGGCCTTCGCGCTCTACACCGACAACAAGATCCTGCTGCCGTTCGCGGCCGCCGCCATGTTGTGGGGCCACTATTGGGACGCCTCGAACTGCATGACGATCCCGACCATGGTCGCCAAGCCGAAATATCGCGGCACTGCCAGCGGCTTCGCCTACATGTTCGTGAAGCTGCCGTCGTTCCTGGCGATCTTCCTGTTCCCGACGGTGTTCGCCGCGATCGGGCAGGCGAATGCCACGTTGATGGTCGCGATCTTCCCGCTGATCGGATTGCTCGCCGCGATCTTCATCCTGCCGGAAGTCTACGGCTACGAGAACGACTGACAAATTGCCCGGTCGCGGCCTGATGGCCGCGATCGGGCCTCGCCCGCTACGGGCTGAGGCACCGCAAACAATCGCAGTGAATTCTCTGCCGCTACCTGATCGCCGCCGCCAGCGCCGCGATCAGAGCGGGCGGCGTCACCAGCATACCGAGCTTGAGGAACGGCCAGGCACTGAGCTCGATCTTCTCCCGCCGGAGCGCAACCAGCCAGAGGATGGTGGCGAGCGATCCCGTCACCGACATGTTCGGTCCGAGATCGACGCCGATCAGGATCGCGCTGACGACCGGCGCGGGCAGATGATCGCTGGCAGCGACCGAGCCGGCGATAAGGCCGACCGGAAGATTGTTGGCGATATTGGTGCCGATCGCGGTCGCGATGCCGACGCTCCAGGCGGCCTTCGGCACCGATTGCGCGACCGCCTGGTGCAGCAGCGCGCTGAGCTGCCCGATTACGCCGGTCTTGACCAGCGTTTCCACCATGACGAAGAGCCCGCCGACCAGCGGCAGCACGCTCCAGGACACGCCCCGCAGCACAGGCAGCGGTGATTGCCGGCTCAGCAGCAGCACGATCGCGGCTGTCGCCACCCCGCAGATGAAGGTCGGCAGGCCCAGTTGCTTGTCGAGCGCGGAGGCCGTGACCAGCACAACGCCGATCGCGATGATGCCCACGGCCGTCAGCTTGCCGCCGCGGCCGAGCTTTGGATGCGGCACGCTGCGGGCGATGGTTTCTTCCTTGAGCGCGCGGTGCTGGGTCAGGCGCAGCACGACATAGGTGAGCAGGATCGAGGCCGCCGAGGGCAGGGCGAACAGGCGCAGCCATTCCGTGAGGTGCGGCATGCGCGCGCCGAACACGACGAGATTGGCGGGATTGGAGATAGGCAGCACGAAGCTTGCGGCATTGGCAATGAAGGCGCAGATGAAGAGATAAGGCAGCGGTTTGGCGCCGGCCGCGCGCGTCGCGGCATAGACGGCCGGCGTCAGCACGATCGCGGTGGCGTCGTTCGAGAGCAGCACGGTGACCAGCGTGCCGACGAGATAGATCAGCAGGAACAGCCGCTGCGGCGAGCCGCCTGCATATTCGACCGCGAGCGCGGCGAGATAGTCGAACAGGCCCTCGAGCCGGGCCAGCTCGGCGATCAGCATCATGCCGATCAGGAAGAGATAGACGTCGAGGCCTTTCTCGATGCCGACAAGCGCATCCTGCCACGGAAGCAAACCGAGCAGCACGAGGGCACCGGCGCCGATGACCGCCCAGATCGCCTCGGGCAGGCGGAACGGGCGGATAATGACGCCTGCGGTCGCAAGCACAATGATGCTCCAGGCCCAGATGGCGTCAGACGGCACGGTCAGTCCTCAATGTGGAACGGGTTCATTCGGCAGCGATATCCGATGTCGGCGGCGCTGTCTTCCCCTTCGGCTGCAAGGCGCCATGCCGCGTCTCGGGCAAGGCGAGAAGGCAGATGACGGCGCCGATCGCCGCGACCAGACCGAGCGTGATGAAGGCCGCGCTGTAGCCCGCGCCGACCACGACGAAGCCGGCGAGCGCTGTCGACAGCGCAGCTCCGATGCCCTGAGCGGTGATGACCGCGCCTTGCGCGACGTTGAAGCGCCCGGTTTTGCGCATGAGGTCGGCGACGATGACGGGGAAGATGGCGCCGAAGATGCCGGCGCCGACGCCGTCGAGGAACTGCACGCCGACCAGCCAGAACGGATTGTCGGAGAGCGTGTAGAGCGCTCCGCGAACAGGCAGGATCAGGAGTGCCGCGAGGAAGAAGCGCTTGTGTCCCCACCGGTCGGCCCTCGCGCCGACCAGCATCGCGAACGGTACCATGACCAATTGCGCCGCGACGATGCAGGCCGACATCAGGCTGGTGCCCATGTTCTTGTCCTGGAGTGCGAGCTTCTGCCCGACCAGCGGCAGCATGGCTGCGTTGGAGAGATGGAAGAGCACGAAGCAGATCGCGAACACGAGCAGGGGGCGGCAGGTCAGCAGCACGGCGAGGCCCGAGGGTTGCTCGCGCGCGCTGTCGCCGTCGGCATCGTGCAGCCCGCGGGCGAGGTCGTGGTCGATGGCCTGTTCGGGGATGGCGACAATGCTGACGAGGCTTGCGATCGCCATGGTGCCGAGCAGGTAGAACACGACGGTCGGTCCGAACCAATAGGCGGAGAGCCCTGCAAGTGTCGCTGCGACCGCGTTGCCGGCGTGATTGAAGGTCTCGTTACGGCCAATCCGCCGGGTAAAGGCGGCGTGGCCGAAGATGCCGAGCGAGACGGCCGCAATCGCCGGAGGAAAGATCACGGCGGCAGCCTGTGCTACTCCTTGCGAGATCGCGACCGGCAGGAACGCCGGAAACAAAGGCAATGACAGCGAGGCTGCTGTCACCATGATGGCGGCGACAACCATCACGGCTCGCTTCGCTCGCGTCGCGTCGACCAGCGCTCCGGCGGGCGTCTGCGCCACGATGCCGGCGATCGTCGCGATCGACATCACGAGGCCGATGCGCGCCTCGTCCCAATGCTGCTCGGTGAGGAGATAGACGGCAAGATAGGGGCCGAGCCCGTCGCGGACGTCGGCAAGGAAGAAATTGGCCGCATCCAGAGCGCGGCCGGCTCGCCTCGTTAGATCGGGGTCCTGGCTCGACATCGGTGTCTCGATCGAGGAGCGGAAACGTCCGGGCAGAAACGGACGTCGCGGCATTTTTGCATCGCTTCAGAACTTCACAGCCAACAACACCGCGCCGGCGCCGATCATCGCGATGCCGAGCCAGCCCTGGGCCGTTGGACGCTCGCCGAGAAAGGCGAACGCGAACAGGGCGACCAGCACGACGCTGAGCTTGTCGATCGGCGCGACCAGCGTGGCAGGCCCGAGCTTGAGTGCGCGAAAATAGCAGAGCCATGAAGCGCCGGTCGCCAGTCCCGACAAAACCAGGAACAGCCAGGTTTTTGAGGAGACCGTCGAGGGTACGACGAATTGCCCGGTGAAGAACAGCAGAACCGAGAAGGCGAGCAGCACCACGATGGTGCGGATGAAGGTGGCAAGGTCCGGATTGATGTTCTCGACGCCGACCTTGGCGAAGATCGCGGTCAGCGCCGCAAAGCAGGCCGACAGCAGCGCCCAGGTCTGCCAGGCGGAGAGGAGGGCGGGGTTCATGTTATCGATATCCGTTGTTTTGACGGCGCATCAGCGCCGTCATCGCGAGCGCAGCGAAGCAATCCAGAGTCTTTCCGCGGAGGCAGTCTGGATTGCTTCGCTGCGCTCGCAATGACGGAGTTTGTGGCCAGCTTCGCGCAGCTATAACAATCACCGCGCCACCGACAGCTTCTCCGTGATCGCCTTGCGCAGGATGCGCGAGAGCGATTCGACCGAATAGGGCTTCTGGATCAGCTCGAATCCGCGATGGGCGTTTTCGGCGAGCACGTTGCTGTAGCCCGAGGTGAGCACGACGGGCAGGCCCGGATAGCGCTCGCGGATGATTCCGGCGAGCTCGACGCCGTTCATGCCGGGCATGATCACGTCGGAGAAGACGAGGTCGACGGCGAATTCGTTCTCGCCGAGGATCGCGAGCGCCGCGTTGGCGTTGGCGACGCGGCGGACGACATAGCCGAGGTCTTCCAAGAGCTCGGTCGAGAACTGGCCGACATCGTCATTGTCCTCGACCACGAGCACGCGGTAGCCGCGCCCGGTGGTCGCAGCCTCGCTGGTCAGCGCCGCCGCATCCTTCTCGGTGGTGGGGCTTTGAGCCTGCGGCAGGTAGATGGTGAAGGTCGCGCCTTCGCCCTGCGTGCTCGTCACCGCGATGTCGCCCTCGGACTGCTTTGCGAAGCCGAACGCCTGGCTGAGACCGAGGCCGGTGCCCTTGCCGACCTCCTTGGTGGTGAAGAACGGTTCGAAAATGGAATCGAGATGTTCCAGCGCGATGCCGCTGCCGGTATCCTTGACCGAGATCGCGACATAGTCGCCGCCACGTGCCGACTGCGCGCGCAGGCTCGGAATCCCCTGGACCTTGCAGACCGCGATGGTGAGGCGGCCTTCGCCCTCCATCGCGTCGCGGGCGTTGATGGCGAGGTTGATCAACGCGGTCTCGAACTGTGCGACGTCGGCGACAGTGAAGCAATCCGTGTCCTGGATCTCGACGCTGATCTCGATGCGGCCGCCGACCAGCGGCCGGACCAGTTGTGCCACGCCCTCGACCTGGCTGCCGACATTGAAAATTTGTGGCTTCAGCGGCTGCCGGCGCGCGAAGGCCAGGAGCTGCGCCGTCAGCTTTGAGGCGCGCTCGACGGTGTCGGAGATGGCGTCGACATAGCGGCGGCGCCGCTCTTCCGGCAGCTCGCGCCGGCGCAGGAAGTCGGTCGCCGAACGGATGATGGTGAGCAGGTTGTTGAAATCGTGCGCGACGCCGCCGGTGAGCTGGCCGATCGCTTCCATCTTCTGCGACTGCCGCAACGCCTCCTCGCCGAGGCGGCGCTCGGTGATGTCGACGGCCTCGGGCACCGCGCCGGTGATGTTGCCGTGGCGGTCGAGCACGGGGCGCATGCCGAAATCGAAATCGCGTTCGCCGATCGGCAGGCGCAGCCGCATCTCCAGCCGCACCGCTTCGCCCTTCAGGACGGTCCTGAAGGCGTCGCGCGCGACATCGCTCATGCCGGGGGTTCCCGTGAACCACGGCGTATCCCAGAACGGCTTGCCGATGACATCCCGCGCCGCGGCGTTGATGCCGTCGAGTGCGGTCTTGTTGGCGTAGAGCAGTTCGCCGCTGAGATCGACCAGGCCCTGATACTGGTTGCTGGTCTCCAGGATCGCGCGCAGCCGGGCCTCGTTGGACTCGAGCTCGGCGGTGCGCTCGGCGATCCGCTCCTCCAGCGTCTCGTTGAGCCGCCGGAGCTCGATCTCGGCCTGCTTGGCGACCGTGATGTCGTGGGCGACGCCGATGAAGCCGATATGCTTGCCGGTCGGGTCCCAGCGCGGCTGCGATTCCGAGCGCAGCCAGCGCCATTCGCCGCTGGCGTTCCTGTAGCGCGCTTCCAGCACGAAGGGTTTCAGCGAGGCTTCGCCTTGCACCGATTGCTGCAGCACATGCGGAAGGTCGTCCGGATGCAGCACCTTGCGCCAGTCGAAATCGATCGCCTGGTCGTAGGGCAGGCCGACGAAGTCGACATAGGCCTGGTTGGCGAAGGAGCGCTTGCGATCGAGCTTGGTGACCCAGATCGGCACCGGCGCGCTGTCGGCGATCAGCCGGAAGCGCTCCTCGCTCTCGCGCAGCGTCTCGCGCGCGAGCATCTGGTCGGTGATGTCGATGTGGGCGCCGACGAGGCGGATGGCGCGGCCGTCCTTGTCGCGCTCGAACTTGGCGACGACCCGGATCCAGCGGGTCTCGCCGTCGCTCGGGCGGATGATGCGGTATTCGGCCGTGTAATCTTCGCTGGTCCCGGAAAGCGCCTCGAAGAAGTGGTTCACCGCCGCGTCGCGGTCATCAGGATGGATACGGTTGACCCAGTCCTCGTGCGACTCGTCGATGGCCTCCGGCGGCAGGCCGTGGATCATCAGATATTCCGGCGAGCGGCGGTTCTTGAAGCCCTCGCGGAAGTCGACCTCGACGCCGCCGACCTTGCCGATGCGCTGGATGCGCGCGAGCTCGGCCTCTCGCTCCTGGAGGGCGCGATAGGCGTTGTCGCGCTCGCGCGCGACGTCTTCGAGGTGCTGGCGCAGCCTTTCGGCGGCGATGGTCTCGGGCAAAGGATCGTTCAAGGCGTCGGCCGTTGTCATGCGGGTGCGCACGTGCCGGACCGATATTCACACAGACGGAGCGCGATGGCCATTGCTTAGAGGAAATAGACTGTCTGGAAGGACCCGCGGCCAGCCAGAACGCGGGAAAAATGCGGTCAACCAACGCCCGGTCTGGCATTTTGTTCCTGATATTGGAACGATGCGCCTGCGGACGCGTCTTCGCGAGGCGCCACAACTCTCATTCATAAAACTCCCTTTTCGAAGAGGCTAAATCTTGAAGCTCTTTGTCTGTCAGTCCTGTGGCAACGTCCTCTATTTCGAGAACCGCGCCTGCGGGCGTTGCGGTCACCGCGTCGCCTTCCTCCCGGAGAAGGAGACGATGTCGGCGCTCGAGCCCGACGACGAGGCTCAAAGCGGGACCTGGACGACGCTGGCCGACAAGGGCAGGGGGCGGCTGCTGTGCCGCAATGCCGACTACGACGCCTGCAACTGGCTGACGGACACCGGCGACGGCAACGGCTATTGCCGTGCCTGCCGCCACAACGGCATGGTGCCGGACCTGTCGGACCCCGCGCAGCTCGCCCGCTGGCGTGAGCTGGAGGTGGCAAAGCACCGGCTGTTCTATTCCCTGATCCGCTGGAAGCTGCCGCTCCAGAACCGTCAGGACAATGCGGTGCACGGCCTGATCTTCAACTTCCTCGCCGACGATCCGAACAGCGGACAAAAGATCATGACCGGCCATGACAACGGCCTGATCACGATCGCGCTGACCGAGGCTGACGACATCGAGCGCGAGCGGCGCCGGTTGGAGATGGGCGAGCCTTACCGGACGCTGCTTGGGCATTTCCGCCACGAGGTCGGGCATTATTTCTGGGACGTGCTGGTTCAGGGCGGCGGCAAGCTCGACGAATGCCGCGCGGTGTTCGGCGACGATTCAGCCGATTACGGCCAGGCCTTGCAGCGCCATTACGCTGAAGGCGCCCCGGCTGACTGGCAGCAGAATTACGTCTCGGCCTATGCCACGACGCACCCCTGGGAAGACTTCGCCGAGACCTGGGCGCACTATCTCCACATCGTCGACACCCTGGAGATGGCCTCCGAGTTCGGCATGGAGGTGCGCCCCAAGGTGGATCGCGACGGGGAGCTGACTGCGCGCATCCGTTTCAACCCCTACGAGGCCAGGGACGTCCAGGCGCTCATCGACGCATGGCTGCCCTTCACCTTCGCCATGAACAGCGTCAACCGGGCCATGGGCCTGCGCGACCTCTACCCCTTCATCCTATCGCCGGCGGTGGTCGGCAAACTGGGCTTCATTCACGGCCTGGTCCGGGACGTGGCCAAGGCGCGGAAGGCGTAGGCCGTCCCAAGGGCTCCCTCGCGGCTGTTTCGGTCTTGCGCTGGTACGCCAGAGCGGCCCGGATTTAGACCGTTGCCTCCGGCCCATTTTGATGTACCACGGGAGCCACACGGCCCGTCCCATAGGCCCCAACGGCCGGGGAAGGGTCCCGCCCAAGGTCGAGACTCAAGAAAAGCATGTTCAAACGCATTCTGATCGCCAATCGCGGCGAAATCGCCTGCCGGGTCATCAAGACTGCCCGCAAGATGGGAATTCAAACGGTTGCGGTCTATTCCGAGGCCGACCGCGATGCCCTCCATGTCGAGATGGCCGATGAGGCGGTGCTGATCGGCCCGCCGGCCGCGGCCGAGAGCTATCTGGTGATCGAGAAGATCGTCGAGGCCTGCCGCAAGACGGGCGCCGAGGCCGTGCATCCCGGCTACGGCTTCCTGTCCGAGCGCGAGGCGTTTCCGCGCGCGCTGGAAGCCGCCGGCATCGTCTTCATCGGCCCGAACCCCGGCGCGATCGCCGCGATGGGCGACAAGATCGAGTCCAAGAAGGCCGCCGCAAAAGCAAAAGTCTCGACCGTGCCCGGCCATCTCGGCGTCATCGAGGACGACAAGCACGCGGTCCGCATCGCCGACGAGATCGGCTATCCAGTGATGATCAAGGCCTCCGCCGGCGGCGGCGGCAAGGGCATGCGCATCGCGCATTCGAAGGCCGAGGTCGCCGAAGGCTTCAACCTTGCCAAGGCCGAAGCCAAGGCTTCGTTCGGCGACGACCGCGTCTTCGTCGAGAAATTCATCGTCGATCCCCGCCACATCGAGATCCAGGTGCTGGGCGACAAGCACGGCAACGTGATCTATCTCGGCGAGCGCGAATGCTCGATCCAGCGCCGCAACCAGAAGGTTATCGAGGAGGCGCCGTCGCCGCTGCTCGACGAAGCGACCCGCCGCAAGATGGGCGAGCAGGCGGTCGCGCTAGCCAAGGCCGTGAACTATGATTCCGCCGGCACCGTCGAATTCGTCGCCGGCCAGGACAAGAG
The DNA here is from genome assembly GCF_025200885.1 of Bradyrhizobium huanghuaihaiense. Taxonomy (NCBI): domain Bacteria; kingdom Pseudomonadati; phylum Pseudomonadota; class Alphaproteobacteria; order Hyphomicrobiales; family Nitrobacteraceae; genus Bradyrhizobium; species Bradyrhizobium huanghuaihaiense. Next base: position 3,960,582 of record NZ_CP104172.1, read on the forward strand.
CTTCTACTTCCTGGAGATGAACACGCGCCTCCAGGTCGAGCATCCCGTCACCGAGCTCGTCACCGGCATCGACCTCGTCGAACAAATGATCCGCGTTGCCGCCGGCGAGAAGCTCGCCATCGCGCAGAAGGACGTCACGCTCACCGGCTGGGCCGTGGAATCGCGCCTCTATGCTGAGGATCCGTTCCGCAACTTCCTGCCCTCGATCGGGCGTCTCGTGAAGTATCGTCCGCCGGCGGAAGCCAGCAAGGACGGCATCACCGTGCGCAACGACACCGGCGTGCAGGAGGGCGGCGAGATCTCGATCCATTACGATCCGATGATCGCAAAGCTCGTCACCCACGCGCCGTCGCGCGCGGCCGCTATCGAGGCCCAGGCGACTGCGCTCGACTCGTTCTATGTCGACGGTATCAGGCACAACATCCCGTTCCTGTCGGCGCTGATGCATCATCCGCGCTGGCGCGAGGGTCGGCTCTCGACCGGCTTCATCGCCGAAGAGTTCCCCAAGGGTTTTGCGGTGCGCGTGCCCGAGGGCGAGGTCGCCCGGAGGATCGCCGCCGTCGGTGCTGCCATCGATCACGTGCTCGGCGAGCGCAAGCGGCAGATCTCGGGGCAGATGGGCGGCCGCGTCGTGCAGCGCGAACGCCGCCGCGCGGTCTGGCTCGACCGCCAGGAAATCCAGCTCGAGGTCGGACGTGAGGGCGACGCCATCGCGATCCGCTTCGTCGATGCCGAGGGCAAGGTCGGCAATGCGCATCTGTTGCAGTCGCCGTGGAAGCCGGGCGATCCGGTCTGGCAGGGCACCATCGATGGGCACTTCGTCGCGGTGCAGGCGCGGCCGATTGCGAACGGCATCCGCCTCGCGCATCAGGGCGTCGAGGTGCCGGTCTATGTCTGGACCGAGACGGAAGCGACCTCTGCCCGGCTGATGCCGGTGACGGCGGCCTCCGACACCGGCAAGAAGCTGCTCTGTCCGATGCCGGGCCTCGTGGTCTCGATCGCGGTGAGCGAGGGGCAGGAGGTCAAGGCCGGCGAGACGCTCGCCGTGGTCGAAGCCATGAAGATGCAGAACGTGCTGCGCGCCGAGCAGGACGGCACCGTGAAGAAGATCCACGCCAGTGCCGGCGCGACGCTCGCGGTGGACGCGCTGATTTTGGAGTTTGCGTAAGATGTGAGTTGGGCTCTCGCCGGCCCACGAACACCGTCATTGCGAGCGCAGCGAAGCAATCCAGACTGCCTCTGCGGAAAGACTCTGGATTGCTTCGCTACGCTCGCAATGACGGAGTATGTTGCGGCTGCGTCGCAACAATTGGGAGGGCAATCATGGCCTTTCGTTCCCGCCGCGAGAAACTGCGTTCCATCCTGTCGGGCGGGACTTGCGTCCATCCCGGCTCGGTCTATGACGCAATCTCGATCCGCATCGCCGAGGATCTCGGCTTTCCCATCGGGATGTTCGGCGGCTCGGTGGCTGCGCTCGCCGTGCTCGGCGACCCTGATGTCACCTTGATCACGCTCACCGAGCTTTGCGAGCAGATGCGGCGGATGTCGCGTGCGTCCGCACTGCCGGTGCTGGTCGATGCCGATCATGGCTACGGCAATGCGCTCAACGTGCGCCGCACGGTGCAGGAGCTGGAGACGGCCGGTGCCGCCGGCCTCACCATCGAGGACACGCTGCTGCCGGCTGCCTTCGGTGAAGCAAAGACGCAGCTGATTTCGCTGGAGGAGGGCGTCGGCAAGATGAAAGCCGCGCTCAGCGGCCGCAGCGATCCGTTGCTGGTCATCATGGGCCGCACGGGTGCGGCCTCGATCACCTCGATCGAGGATGCGGTCCGCCGTGCCAAGGCTTATGAGGCCACCGGCGTCGATGCACTGTTCTTCACCGGCATCAAGTCGCGTGCCGAGCTCGAGGCGATAACGGCTGCGACGCGCCTGCCGATCGTGCTCGGCGGCGCGCCGGAGGACTTGAGCGCGCTCGACTATCTCGCCAGCCAGCGCGTGCGCATCGCGCTGCAGGGCCATGCGCCGATCGCGGCCGCGACGCAGGCCGTCCACGACACGCTGAAGGCGCTCCGCGAAGGCGCCGCGCCGAAGGCACTCAAGGGCCTTGCCTCTGCGGAGCTGACGGGCCGCGTCATGCGGGAGGCCGAGACGAAGGCGCGCAGCGCCGATGTTCTCGGGCTGAAGACATGAGCCGGGCGATCCTCCAGGTCATGATCCGCGGCCGCGTGCAGGGCGTCGGCTATCGCGCCTGGGTCGAATACCAGGCCACCGCGAGCGGTCTCGAAGGCTGGGTCCGCAACCGCCGCGACGGCAGCGTGGAAGCGCTGTTCGCGGGCGCGCCGAACCACGTCGCCGACATGGTCGCACTGTGCCGCCATGGCCCGCCATCCTCGCGCGTCGACAGCGTCACCAGCGAGACCGCAAGCGTGGACGAGCTGAATCTGCGCAGGGCAGGGGAAGCGTTCTCGGTGTTGCCGACGGTTTGAGCGCCAATTCTCTTTCGGCGCGAGCGGTGCGCTCCCTCGCCCCGTTCTTACGGGGAGAGGGTTGGGGTGAGGGGCCTCTCTCAACACGGGCGGTCGTCGAGAGACCTGTACCCCCTCACCCGAATTCGATCTGCGATCGAATTCGACCTCTCCCCGCAAGCGGGGAGAGGTTAAGAGTCACCTCGGCAATTTCGCGATCGCTTCGCTGAGCTCGTGGATCTCGTACGGCTTACGCAGGATCGGGAAGTCGCCGCGCACGTCGGCGGCAACCTCACTGTAGCCGGTGGCGAGCAGGACCGGCAGGCCGGGGCGGAGCTGGCGCAGACGATGGGCGAGGGTGAGGCCGTCCATCTTGCCGGGCATCACGATGTCCGAGAACACGAAATCGACGCCGTTGGTCTCGATCTCGCGCAGTGCCGCTTCGGCGTCGGCGACCCGGTGCACCTGGTAGCCGAGCTGTTCCAGAAGGCCGATGCTGACGAGCGCGACTTCGGGATTGTCCTCGACCAGCAGCACCGTTCCGCTGCCGCGGAACGGTATCGCCTCCGCGGTGTCCCGTGCCGGGGCATCCGTGCCGCGCGGCAGCAGGATGGTGAAAATCGTGCCCTTGCCGAGCTCGCTTGCGACCTTCACCGTGCCGCCGGCCTGATGGGCGAAGCCGTGCACCTGGGAGAGGCCGAGGCCGGTACCCTTGCCGATCGGCTTGGTGGTGAAGAACGGCTCGAAGATCTTGTCGACGACGTCGGCGGGAATGCCGAGCCCGGTGTCGGCGACGTCGATCGCCACGAACTCGCCGGCGAGCGGGGTCTCGTCCAGCACCACGTTGCGGGCGCTGATCGTCACCGTGCCGCCGTCGGGCATCGCATCGCGGGCATTGATGACGAGGTTGAGCAGCGCGGTCTCGAGCTCCGAGACGTCGGTCCTGACCGGCCAGACCTTGGGGGCGATGTCGAAGGCGAGGCGCACGGAGCTGCCGAGGCCGGCGTCAAGCACCGCGCGGATCGCCGCGACGCGTTCGGTGAGATCAATCGCCTGCGGGTTGACGCTCTGTCGCCGCGCAAAGGTGAGGAGCTGGTTGGTCAGCGCGGCGCCGCGCCTGGTCGCAGTCTCGATCGCGGAGATCGCGCGCTGAAGCCTGGTATCGTCGATGGCCCCCTTCTTCAGGACATGGAGGCTGCCGCTGATGATCATCAGGAGGTTGTTGAAGTCATGGGCGACGCCGCCGGTGAGCTGACCGAGCGCATCGAACTTCTGGGATTCGGCGAGCTGTTTCTGCATCGCCTCGAGCTTGAGCTGGGCATTGCGGCGTTCGGTGATGTCGCGCGTGATCTTGGCGAAGCCGACCAGCGTGCCATCCTCGTAGATCGGATCGATCACCACGCTCGCCCAGAAGAACGTCCCGTCCTTGCGAACGCGCCAGCCTTCCTCTTCGTAGCGGCCCTTTTCGCGCGCGATGCCGAGCGCTCGCGCAGGTTTGCCGTTGGCGCGGTCGGCCTCGGTATAGAAGCGGGAGAAATGCTGGCCGACGATTTCCTCGGGCGCGTAGCCCTTGATCCGCTCGCCGCCGATGTTCCAGCTGGTGATGGTGCCGCTGGGATCGAGCATGTAGAGGGCGTAGTCGGCAACTCCTTCAACCAGCAGCCGGAAACTGCGCTCGCTTTCGAACAAGTCTCTCTGCTGACTGAACTTTTTTACCATTCTTAGACCCCGCCTCGACGGGAGCAAACGCTCGGGCCGGCGTTTTGGTTCCGACTCTCTGGGAACTTTTTAGGCAAATACCGCAGACGGTATGCAGGAGGCCCGCCAGGGCAAGCGCCCTTGACACGCAATCGCATTTGTCAGATATTTCTGTCATGACAGAAATAACCGGAAAGAAGAAACTCCCCGCCGCCGTCGAGCGCTTCATCCTGCATTGGGGCGACATGGGCGACGAATGGGGCGTCAATCGCTCTGTCAGCCAGATCCACGGGCTGCTCTATCTGTCCGAGGCGCCGATGACGGCAGAGGACATCGCCGACACGCTCGGCATGGCGCGCTCCAACGTCTCCAATTCGCTCAAGGAGCTGCTCGCCTGGAATTTGATCCGGAGGGTGCCGATCCTCGGCGACCGCCGTGATCACTACGAGGCCGAGACCGACATCTGGGAGGTCGCGGCCCGCATCGCGGCGCGGCGCAAGGAGCGGGAGCTCGATCCGGCGATCGCAGCGCTCAGGGCCTGCGTGTCCGATGCCGCCGAGGATCCGGCCATCAATCCGGTCGCGAGCAAGCGGCTGAAGGAGATGCTCGCCTTCACCGAGCTCGCCGACCATTGGTTCATGCAGATGCTGAAGGTGCCGCGGCCGCGGCTGGTCGCCCTGATGCGGCTTGGCGAGAAGATCGCCAACCTGCTGCCGCTGGGCAAGGCCAAATAGCGTTGAGGAGGGTGCGATGACGTCGGCTCGATTACCAGGCTTAGGCGCATCTCCCTCCGCTCACACCAAATTGCTCGACGATCGCCGGTTCCGTGCGCTGTTGCCGGACGAGGATTGGGGCCGCCTGCCGCTCGCGACCTGGCGGCGCTTTTCCAAACGCGTCGCCGATGGCGACAGCGTGGTCTATGTCGGTGTCGTCGACCAGGTCGCCTTCAGCGAGGTCGGCTGGTGGTTCGCGCAGGCCGCACGGCTGATCGGCGGGCCATTGCCGACCGGCCGTGACATCGGCGTCCCCATGATCGTGACAGTCACCGAGGACGGCGCGACCGGCGGCCAGACCTGGACGCGCATCTGCGCGCGCAAGCGCGGCTTTCCGCAGGTGATCCATTCCGCCAAACGTTTCGCCGGGCCGACCGGGCTCGAGGAATATGTCGGCTTCGGCGTCTCGATGGCGCTGCGCATTGCGGTCGAGGGACAGGCACTGACCTTCCGCAGCGCCGGTTACGGCCTCCAGCTCGGACGCCTCTGGATCCCGCTGCCGCAATGGCTCACGCCGGGCGACCTCACGGTGACGCATTCCGATCTCGGCGAGGGCGCCTTCCGCTTCACCCTCGATGTCACTCACCCGCGTTACGGCGCGCTGATCCACCAGTCCGCCGTCTTCAGGGAGGCCGTATCATGACGCCGCTGTTGTGGACCCTCATCGCCATCCAGATCGTGATGGGCGTGTTCGATACCTTCTATCACCACGAATTCACCGAGCGCCTGGCCTGGCGTCCGTCGCAGCGTTTCGAGCTGAAGCTGCACGGCATCCGCAACATGCTCTATGCGCTGCTGTTCCTGCTGCTCGGCTGGCTCGAGGTCTATGGCCTGCTGGCGCTGCTGGTTGTCGCGGTGCTGGTCGCCGAGATCGTCATCACGCTGATGGATTTCGTCGAGGAGGATCTGAGCCGGAAATTGCCGCCGAGCGAGCGGATCAATCATACGCTGCTGGCGATCAATTACGGTGCCATCCTGGTGCTGCTGCTGCCGGTGCTGATCGCCTGGGCGATGCAGCCGTTCGGCGTGAGCGTCGTCCATCACGGCCTGCTCAGCATCGCCGCGACCGCCTGTGCGGTCGGCGCAGCGCTCTGCGGTGTCAGGGATTTTGCGGCGATGCGGCGGCTCGGCCGCATGAAGTGCGTTCCGGCGGCCGACCTCGTCGAAAAGCTTCCCGGCCGCAAGACCGTCCTGATATCAGGTGCCACCGGCTTCATCGGCAGCCGGCTCGCGGCGAGCCTCAGCGGGGCAGGGCATCACGTCATCGCGCTGATCCGCAATTCCGCCAAGGCCGAGATGCTGCCGCCGCCGGTGACGCTGATCACCAGCCTCGATCAGCTCGCTGCGGACACGCCAATCGACGCCATCGTCAATCTCGCCGGCGAGCCGATCGGTAACGGCCTGTGGACCGAAGCGAAGCGCGCGAAGATTCTGGGATCACGCATCGACTTGACCGCAGAGGTCGTCAAGCTGATCGCACGGCTCGAGCGCAAGCCCGAGCTGCTGGTCAGCGGCTCGGCGATCGGATGGTACGGCCTGTGGGCCGACCAGGTGCTGACGGAGTCCGCGAAGTCGCACGCCTGCTTCAGCCACGAGCTGTGCGCGGCCTGGGAGCAGGCGGCGCGGCCGGCGGAGAAGCTCGGCGTGCGCGTGGTCTACTTGCGCATCGGCCTCGTGCTCGGCACCGAAGGCGGTTTCATCACGCGGATGCTGACGCCGTTCGAGTTCGGCCTCGGCGGCCCGCTCGGAACGGGGCGGCAATGGATGTCCTGGATCGAGCGCGACGATCTGATCCGGCTGATCGCCTATGTGATCGCAACGCCCGATCTTTCAGGGCCCGTCAACGCCACGGCGCCGATCCCTGTCACCAACGCAAAGTTCACCGAAGAGCTCGGCCGTCGCCTGCACCGGCCCGCGGTGTTCCGCATTCCCGGCGGCCTGTTGCGCCGGCTCCTCGGCGGCTTTGCCGACGAGCTCCTGCTGGGCGGTCAGCGCGTGCTGCCGAACAAGGCGCTCAGCCGAGGCTTTGTGTTCCGTCACGAGACGCTGCGCAGCGCGTTCGAGGCGATCTTGTAGGCGCTCGCAGCGTCAAGCCGCCGCACTCCGAAACGTCGCCGCCACCGCGCGCAGCGCCGCAAGCTTTGCGGGATCGCTGACCTTCGAATGCAGCATCACCTTCGAGCCGCCGAGTTTCGGCAGCTTGTGCGCAGGCCCGATGTCGACCAGCCCGGGAGGTGCGATCCGTCGCGCCAGCGGTGCGATCGCAAGCCCGGCCAACGCGGCCGCGACCACCGCCGTGACGCCGCCCCCGACAAAGCGCTCGCGCCAGGCAAGGCCGGCCTTGTCGAGTGCGCGCACGGCGACGGCGCGCACCCCGCAGGGCGGGGCGAGTGTTGCGAGCGGCAGCGGCTCACCTTTCGGAAGGGTGAAGCGTCGTGAGGCGAACCAGGCAAATTCATCCTCGGCCAGCTTCTCGCCGCCGCGGCGGCTGCCTTCCTGGCGGACGATCACCGCATCCAGCTCGCCCGCGTCGTAAGCGTCCTGCATCTCGCGCGAGAAGCCGATGGTGACGGCGAGGGTGAGGCTTGAGGACACCGCGTGCAGCCGTTCGAGCAGCGGCACCAGCTCGGGGCCCGCTGCGTGATCGGAGATGCCGAGCGAGAGTGATTGCGCGGCTGAAGCCTCGCCCGACAGCGCACGGTCATGCGCCTCCATCAGCGCGCGGCCGCGATCGAGGAACGCGGCGCCGTCGGCGGTCAGCCGGACCGCGCGTGGCGAGCGTTCGACGAGGCGTTTGCCTAACAATGTCTCCAGCCGCTGCAGCTTCAGGCTGACCGCCGCCTGCGTCGTGCCGAGCGCTTCGGCGGCACGGGTAAAGCTCTGGAGGTCGGCGACCAGAAGGAACGCCTGGACGGTGGCGATGTCGAGTGTGGCTGTCATTATGAATCATTATCACTGGTATCGGTAGAGATAAGATACAAAAATGACGGTGCAAGGTCTAGTTTCTCCCCAACGCCGCGCAAGTCGCGCAGCATATCGAGGAGAACGACCATGCCCCTGATCACTGTGTCCTACACCACCTCCCGCCAGTCGCCCTCGCTGAAGGCCGATATCGCGAACGCCGTGTCCGAGCTCACCGCCGAGATACTGCACAAGGATCCCAAGGTGACCGCGATTATCGTGAAGTCCGTCGATGCCGGCGACTGGTTCGCCGGCGGCAAGTCGCTCGCCGAGCAGAAGCTTGCCAGCTACTGGATCGATATCCACGTCACCGAGGGCACCAACACCAAGGACGAGAAGGCGGCCTATCTCGCCGCAATGTTCAAGCGCATGGCCGGGATTTTGGGGCCGCTGCATCCCGAGACCTACCTGCATGTCGACGAGGTCAAGGGCGACGCCTACGGGTTCGGTGGCCTCACCCAGGAGCGGCGCTACATCGCCGGCAAGCTCGAGGTAGCGCTGAAGGCGGCTTGACGTTGCAGGCCGCGGGTGAACAATTCACCCGCGGCCTGAAGCCGTCAGCTCGCCGCGCGGAACTGCACTTCGGCGTTGTTGATGAAGCACGTCTTGTCGAACAGCTTCAGGTCCAGCGGGTTCGGCAAGCGGACATCGCCGAGGTCGGGGCAGGGCTTGACCGTTGGATCGTAGGACCGGTCGATCTGCGAGATGAAGACGACGATCAGCCCCTTGTCGCGCGCGAACGATTTCAGCGCGCGCACCTGAACGGCCAGATCGGGATGCTCCCGCCTCTGGTCGAGCAGTTGAAGATAGTCGATCACCACGAATGTGCCGCGGGGAGACGCGGCCATCTGCTTGACGACGTAGTCGGCACTGATCGCGTCGGAGCAATCGACCTCGAGCATGTCGGCGAACTGCGCGGGGTCCGCGCCGATCGCACGAAGGCGATCCAGGACGTCTTTCTCGGTATATTCGAGTGAGAAGAAAGCGGCGCGATGGCCCGATCTCATGGCTTCGACGGCAAGTTCGAGGCTCATCAGCGTCTTGCCCTGGCCGGGACGCGCCCCGACCAGCACGAGATCGCCCGGGCGGAATTGCAGGAACAGCTTGCTCGCCGGCGTCATTGCTGCAGCCTTCGCTGCGAGCATGCTCCAGGCGGAAAAGCCTTCCGTCGCGGCGACGCGGTCAAGCGCGTCGTGGAGCGGAATGCTGGCTTCGCGGGACAGGCGCTTCGCCTTGCGCTTCAGATGGTAGATGGGCGCAGACAGTTTCATCGTCAAAACCTCCCATTGCGAGCATGGATCGCAACCCCTCCTTATGCCTGGCGCTCGAACAGTCGGCCGATGATCAACTCGCCCGGCATGAGGTCTGCTTTCCCGGCGGAGGGGGGAGGCGTGGGCGGCACCTAAAGCAAGCATAACCGATTCCGCGACGGGCGGCGAGGCGACCGTTTTGCGGCCGCATCTGCGGCGCTATTTCGCGGGCAAGCTCAAACTAACGCCCGGCCGCGCGGCTTGACACTTGTCTTGAGCCAATGCAGCTTGAAGTTGATGATCTGGGCGATATTGCATTGCTTTCCGAATAATTGATTGGGCGAAGATGGATCAGACGATGGCCGTTGCGTTGGTTGCTGCCTCGGCATCACTTGCCGTCGCAGTGATCTCACAAATTTCTACTCGCAAGAACCAAGCCGCTATCGAGGAGCTTAGGGACAGGCTTGGTCGCGAAAAGGCCGAAAGGGACGCCAAGCGCGATTATGAATATGAAGCGCGCAAACGGCTTTACGAGCAATGTGGCCCGATTCTCTTCCAGTTGGTCGAGCATTGCGAGGCAGCATATTTCAGAATCGTCGGTCTGGCCGAGAACGCGAAGTCAGGCAATCTGGAGCCCGACGATGAGGAGTGCTTTTTGCGGGATGAATACTATCGCACGTCCACCCTTTATCGGTTCTTGGCTCCCTGCGCGACGCTGAAGCTGTTGCAGCGCAGTATCACGTCGGTAGACCTGTCGTTGGACGCATTGATCTGGCGACAGTACACGCTCGCGCGACAAGCATTCTTTGCATTCGGAGCGGAGTTTACGCTCGCAAAGACCAACCCGATGATCGACTACGATCCCTTTGATGCGGATGCCGATCGAAAGGCCAAGGCAAATCCTGAAAGATACTACCGGCAGGGTCTGCCGCTTGGGGTCATGGAATCTGCAATCGAGGCGCTTCTCATTTCCGACAACGGCAGGATGCGTCTGATGACCTATGCGGAATGCGAGGCGGCCTACGCGAAGAAAACAAGCAGTGTTCGAAAGCAGTTCGATGAGATTAGCTTTCTCATCGACGAGTTCCACCCGCGTTCACGGCCCATCTTCTGGCGAATTTTGGTAACCCAAGCCTGCTTGTATCGAGGCATCTTTGAGCAGAGTGAGTTGAAACGAGAAGATTGGGAGCTCGCCAAGCTGGCAATACCCGGAAACGAACGACCAAAGTTTGATTGGCGATCTCTAAAGGACGAGCACGTCACCAACGAGGCGGTGTTCATTCCATTGGACGTCGCGCAGACCTATCTTGAAAATCGCCTGACTGTCGCCTTGAAGCGCATCGCCGCGACTTGACGGCGAACGCACCAACGGCCGCTTAAACCGCCGCTTCCGGCACCAACGCTTTGGTCGGCCCGAACAGGTCTTCAAATGCCTGGCGCAACGCGACGTCGACATCGGCCATGGTCACGAGCTGGCCGAGATCGACCAGCGAGGTGACGCCGTAGCGGGGATCAGCGACCCCGCAGGGCACGATGCCCGCGAAATGTGACAGCTCCGGCTCGACATTGATGGCGATCCCGTGGAACGACACCCAGCGCTTCAGCCGGACGCCGATCGCGGCGATCTTGTCCTCGTGCTCGGGCCCCTTGTCGGGCCGCTTCACCCAGACGCCGACCCGGTCCTCGCGCCGCTCACCGCGGACGTTGAAGGCGGCCAGCGTCTTCAGGATCAATTCCTCCAGGCTCGCGACATAGGCCCGCACGTCCGGCCGGCGGCGCTTGAGGTCGAGCATGATGTAGGCCACCCGCTGGCCGGGCCCGTGATAGGTGAGCTGCCCGCCGCGGCCGGTGGCGAAGGTCGGGAATCGGGCATCGAGCAGGTCCGAATCCTTGCCTGAGGTGCCGGAGGTGTAGAGCGGGGGGTGCTCGAGCAGCCAAGCCAGCTCCGGCGCCTCGCCCGCCGCAATCGCCGCAACGCGCGCCTCCATGGTGGCCACCGCCTCCGGATAGGGCACCGGAGCATCCGAGATTCGCCACTCCACGGGCGCGCCCGCGGATGCGGAAAACGACGTCAAATCGAGGTCTTGGCGGGGGTTTTGGGGCGAATTAACCATTGGCTAACCATAACGTGGTGATGATCAGGAGCAAATGAAGAGTCCCAAGTCCTAAGTCCCAAGTTGCGGCGGTCCTGACAGTGCCCACTCTCGACAAAGTCACCGTGGATCTCATGGTCGTCCTCGGGACGACCACGATGCCGATCCATCAAGTATTACGTCTTTCCCGCGGCGCCATCATCGAGCTGGACGCAACCGAGGCCGACGAGGTCAAGGTGCTCGCCAATAATCTGCCGGTTGCCTCCGGCGTCGTGCTGGTCGACCGCAATCGAATCGCAGTCGAGGTCAAGCAGATGCTGCCGCGCTCGCCGGGGACCCGGTAGCGGCCCGGACACCCGATAGGGCCGATCCGGGCAGGGATGGGGATTTTCCTGCCAAGCTTGTGGAATTCAGGGCCTTTGGAGGCTTGTATCCCCCTGATGGATTTGTTAGATCGGCGCCGCTGATCCGGCCAGCCTTCAAAGCCTCAGGCCGGCATCTCCTAGCGCTCGTGGCGGAACTGGTAGACGCGCTGCCTTGAGGTGGCAGTGGGTAACACCGTGGGGGTTCGAGTCCCTCCGAGCGCACCATAAACCCAGCTTTAGCCTTGAAATCGCTAAACTTTTTTGCGCGAATTACTACGCAAAGTTACTACTCTGTTCTCGCCTGACGTTCCGGCCCTGTTCGCATCGGGCACCGGCATGAAGTCGTCCAGCGACTGAGTCTGATCGAACGCCACGATCTTCTCCATGCCGCTCATCCCGAGTTTCTCCCGGTTCGCCTGTGCTATGTAGTGCGCCGGCATTTTCGGATCGGTCCAGCCAAACATCGCCATCATTTGGCTCTCTGTGCAGTCGGCGTACGCCGCGACCTCGGCTCGCGCCTTGCGGACCCCATGACAGCTCTTCTTGGGCTCGTTGACGCCGGCCAGGACCGCGTACTTCTTGAACTTCATCGCCCATGCCTTCTTGTTCATCGGCAGAACCCGGCCGCGCACCGTCTTGCCGGTGAACACCTCCGCGCCGACGATCCCCGCCGCCCGCGCCGCCCGCAGGCTACCCGCAAACTCCGGGTGCACCGGCACCGTCACGGTGGTGTTGCCGCGGCTCTTCTCGGTGGTGATCTGCACGGCCATCTTGCGGACGATCTGTCGGAGATGCGGCGGCCCGAAGCGGTGCGCGTCGCCAAGGCGCAGGAAGGTGTAGTGCAGAATGTCGAACATCAGCCGCGCCTCAGTGCCGAGCGGCCACTTCGCCCGAAAGAGCGCCATGTCCTCCTCGGTCCAGGGCACGAAACCGCCGCTTTCGCGGCTCGCCTTCGCCTTGCCAGACTTCAGCCCAATGGTCGGATCGTCGTCTTCGTCGAGATGATCCTCCGCGATCATCCAGCGGATCATTCCGCGCAGCGCCGACAGCAAGTTGCCGGCCTGCGCCGGTGTTCGCGCCTTCATCTCTGCCTTGATGACCTTGCGGGTCAGGACCGCAAACGGCTTCTCGCCATTTTCAGGCAGCAGCGACTCGATTAGCCCAGTGCGCTGAAGCCTTGTCGAGTCCGCAAGCCCCTCGTACCCGACGCTCAGATCGCCGAGCCAATGGTCGCTTTGCTTGTACGCGCTCCAGTACCATCGCAGGGTACCCGGCTTCGGCGGCGTCGCCGGCAGAGTAGGGCGGGGCTCATTGCGCTGCTTCTGCGCGTTGATGTAGTCGCCCTCGTTGCCATACAGCGCGATCTGTGCGCCGATGGCAGTATCGACCTCAGCCTCAAACTCGGGCGTGCCGAATTCGGCCTTGATCCGCATCTTAGGCAGTTTGTTGCGCAGTTGCACATAATAGCGCACCTGGCCCCATTGGCTGACGTCCACATAAAGATATCGTCGCTCCGGCTGGTCCGGTTTCACGGTGGGCTTGACCCGACGCATTCGCTTCACCCCGCCGAGCGTTGCGATCGCCGCCTCATAGGCGAGGTCGAACCCCTCGGTGCCGTATTCCTCACTGATGCCGATCCGGCGGCCTTTGGCGCTCACCTTCACGTACCAGCGCGGCGCGCCCCGCGCGGAATAATCGAAGTAGAGATACCTGCGCAAATCCCCAGGCGCGCGCGGACTGCGGCGTTCGTCTCCAAGCATTGGCTTTCTCCGCGGACCAATGCTTCGAGTCTAACGATGCGGTGACTCCGCATCAATTGCATAAGGTGCGTTTTACCCGCTTTCGGTGCGTTTCAGGTAACGCTGCAACGCCTCCGATGGAACCCATATTTCGTCGACACCTGCAGTGGGTTTGGTTGGCGGGGCGCTCGACGTCAGCGCAATCCGAATAACACCGTCTGGATCAACGCTGACCGCGCTCGCGCCGGATTCCTTGGCAGCTCCGGATCGCGCGAGCCAAGTCGGCTTGTGTAACCTTTGCCGGACGCCGCGGCATAACATATTCTCCGAAGTGAAAATTCAGCGCGTCCTCGCCGATCATTCCCAGTGTGACCACAGTGCATTGGCAGGGTTGGCGACCTCGAAATCGACAGCAATGGCTCAGGAGAGAGCGCCGCGTTGATTTATTTAACCACCGCGTTCGGTAATCAATCCAGTGAAGGCAGAGAAGGCTTGGAGTATTGTGAGATAGTGGAAAGAGTCAAAAGTCATCGTGAGCTAGCGAAGTCGAAGAAGAAGATGGCGATCATTTTCTCTTGATCGGCTTGGCTGCGCTCTGCAGTTTCTCAAGGATTTCTTTCGCGCTTCGAATGCTGCGCCAACGATGAGCGCGGTCATGACCGTGTGCACTCCTCATTTCGTGTGCGCTACGTGTGCACCGAAAGGTCAAGACGAGTACAATGGTGTCCAGTTTCGGCAAACTCAGATTGCATACGTGGAGGTTTCGGCCCGCTAGGAAGATCCCGTAAATCATTGAAATGACGGGACTCCTGGATTTCAGTAGCTCCGATGATGGATTGGAGCGAGAGCTCAAGGTTTTCAATCGGTTAGAAGGCGGCGTGTGCACGGCGTGTGCACCGGGAGATCAAGAAAAATCTACCCCCAGCAAGAGTGAGGCGGGTCCCATTCGGCCATATGTTTGGGCGGTCCTCGCGTGACCTCATCTCCTTGCGTGCGATGCTGGTCGAGTCGGATGGCGCTGAATTCTGTTGTGCGGGTTGAAATAGTAGGGCGCCGCTCTTGGCACTGAGTGGAAGACCGCTCGAACGATTGACGTCCGTCTTGAGGCGTACGAGCGGACTTCCGAAGATTGCCAACTGCTGACGCAAACCAGCCATTCGGCAAGCCGCACTTCTAAGAAGGGCCAGCATCCGGATCCATGCGTGCAGCAACAACCACCATCCGATCATGTGATGAAGGAAGGGATGTCCGGACGGCACCAACTGCCCTCCGGCTAAGCTCCTGCTTGGAGGCGTGCAGACAACGCCGTGCAATGCGCGGATCGATGTCGAGATCATGTATCATATGGTGGAGACCATAGGACCTTCCACCGTGCAATGTATCGCGAGCAAAGGGCGTACATCTCCTTCAGAGCCTGACCGAAAAAGGTGAGCGGCTTTAGCGGGCCTGTGATTCCTTCGGATTTGCAAAGATTCGAGGGAGGACACCATGCCGTGGACCAAAGCCGCTCGTATCAAGTATCAGCGCAGTGGACTGCGTTACACAAGTGATCTGACCGATGCAGAGTGGGCGTTGATCGCCCGGAAGATGCCGCGGCGACGGCGATTGGGCCGACCGCGGGAGGTTGATCTGCGCGAGATCGTGCGGGCGATCTTCTATATTCTGTCGAGCGGCTGCCAATGGCGAGCCTTGCCGAAGGAGTTCCCGCCATATTCGACGGTGCAGGGCTATTTTTACGCCTGGCGCGACACAGGTAGATGGCAGGAGATCGTCGACGCTTTGGTTCGGAAGGCGCGCCGGCAACTGGGACGAAAGCCAAACCGACTGCTGCCGTCATCGATAGCCAGACCGCCTAGACGACCGAGGCCGGTGGGCCACGCGGCTTCGACGCCGGCAAGCGCCTCCATGGGCGCAAGCGCCATATCGTGACCGACACCAACGGTCTCTTGCTGGCGGCATATGTTCATCCCGCCAACATTCAGGATGTCCACGGTGCCGTTCCCCTGTTGGAGGGCTTGCGAGGCCGCTTCCCAAGGCTTGAGCATGTCTTTGCCGACCGGATTTATCGCGGCAAACAGCTCGTCAACGCACTCTCAGACTGCGGACCGTGGACGATAGAGATCGTCGAGCGACCGCACGGGGTCAAAGGCTTCCAGCTGCTGCCCAGGCGCTGGCATGGCTCGGCAGATGCCGGCGCCTCTCCAAAGACTTCGAAGGCTCTGCCGCTACCGAGCTCGCCTGGCTGCTCGTTATCTGAGGCTCCTAACTCGCCGCTTGGCCCGAACTTGAAGACGTCTTCGCTTTTTGAGTCAGGCTCTCAGGATGTTCCGAGGGCTTCCGATGGTCGCCTAGGCGTGTTCCACGCGGGCATCCAGAAGGGCCGCGGATACCTTTTTGAACCCGGCTCGTGAACGAGGGGTCAATGTCCGTTTGGTCAAAAGCGACCACGGCCGCTGTTGGGCGCAAAGCGGACCCTTTGGCGTAAGTCGTAAGCCCGAGACATCTATGGGAACCATACAGTTCGTCGCCTGCGCGGGATGCCAATGAGCTGTGGCCGCGCAATTATTGCGACCGGCCGCAGGATCAGTCAGCGTCACTGACGGGCCATATTCGGTTAGCCGAAGTGAAGCTGCTGACACCGAGTTCGACCTTAGATTCTAAGCAAATTGAGACATTGTGCCTCTTGGGCGAAACACCGGTTTCTAAGGCGCGTGGGGCCGCGTAGAATGTAGTTGCCGTTGAAGCGGGATGTGCCGAAATCACCGTTCGGGACGAACGAGCAGTAGTATTGCTGTCGGCAGCGACGCTCCTTAAGAAACCGCCCCCTTTTCGGTTTCACACCGCGATTTCACAGTCCACGAAACGCGCGCTGCATCAGCGGCGGCTCGTTGCAGTAACCTTAGGAGAAAGCGATGAGCAAGATCAATCGCAGGTCTGCACTGGGAATCGGTTTGGCTGCGGCTACGGCGGCCGTGATGAAGCCCGCCGCCGCTCAAACCGCGGGCTACAAGGATACGACGCCGTGGCCAGGTGTGGTGGTGCGTGAATATGAGGGCGAGACACCATCCCTCATCCCTGGTTTCAAGATCGTCTCGATGCGCGATATCATCATGCAGCCGGGGTCGAAGACTATGGGTCCCCCGATGATGAATGCCATGATCTGCCATATCACCGAAGGGGAGCTCCGGGTTGAGCAGGAAGGAAAGACCTTTACGGCCAAGAAGAATTTTGTCTGGACCTGCAATAAGGAGACAAAAGAGCAATCATTCAATGACGGGAACGTGGTCGCAATTATGAGGATCACGGACCTGAAGGCTTAAGTCTCGTTGAGACCGATTGCAGATGCGGACACCGTTGCGGGTCCGATGTCGGGGACTTGCAAACACCAGCGCGCTGATTGTCGAAATACTGACCGCTAGTCACGGAGGAGATGCCATGGCGGAGATCCGGCTGGCCTCGCTGCAGGGCGGGGCGATTACGCTTGAAAGCGATGCAATTGCTGCCTTTCGCCAAACCTTGCGAGGCAACGTCTGTCTGGCCGAGGAGCCGGGCTATGATGAAGCACGCACTATCTGGAACGCGATGATCGATCGCCGCCCAGGGGCGGTCGTGCGCTGCAGAGGGGCCGCAGACATTATTCGTGCCGTACGGTTTGCGCGGGAGCACGGCCTCTTGGTCGCCGTGCGCGGCGGCGGCCATAACATCGCGGGCAATGCTGTGTGTGACGGCGGGCTCTTGATCGATCTTTCGCTGATGCGTTCCGTCCGGGTCGATGCATTTCACCGCACCGCGCGCGTGGACCCAGGAGCTACGCTTGGCGACTTCGACAAGGAGGCGCAAGCTTTCGGCCTTGCGACCCCGCTCGGGATCAACTCGACGACCGGCGTTGCGGGATTGACGCTGGGCGGCGGCTTCGGGTGGCTTAGCCGCAAGTTCGGGCTTGCCGCCGACAACTTGATCTCGGCCGACGTAGTGACGGCCGAAGGTGAGCTCGTCCGGGCAAGCATCGCCGAGAATACCGACCTGTTCTGGGCGCTGCGCGGAGGCGGAGCCAATTTCGGGGTGGTGAGTTCGTTCGAGTTCCGCCTGCACCCTGTTGGCCCAATGGTTCTGGCCGGACTCATCGTCCATCCCTTTGTGCGCGCGAAGGAGCTGCTCGCGGGCTATCGCGACGTCGCCGCCACGGCGCCCGACGAACTGACGGTGTGGGTGGTACTCAGGCAGGCGCCGCCGCTGCCGTTTTTGCCCGCCGAGGTTCACGGCAAGGAGATCGTCGCGTTCGCCGTCTGCTATGCGGGAGATGAGAACGAGGGCAAGCGTGCATTGGAGCCGTTGCGCGCGCTCGGAGAGCCGATCGCGGACGTGATCGGTATGCAGCCCTTCGCGGCTTGGCAGACCGCGTTTGACCCGCTGCTCACGCCCGGCGCCTATAATTACTGGAAGTCGCACAATTTCGTTGAGCTCAACGACGGTCTTCTCGACACGCTGGTGAGCCATACGACAAGCCTGCCGACCGGGGAGTGCGAGATTTTCATTGGTCAGCTTGGTGGCGCCACCAGTCGCATGGCCGTCGACGCCACGGCGTTCCCCCACCGCGATGCGAAGTTTGTCATGAACGTTCACACGCGATGGCGCGAGCCGGCGGATGAGCAACATTCGATCGCCTGGGCGCGCAGGCTCTTTACTGAGACCGCGCCTCACGCAACCGGCGGTGTCTACGTCAACTTCATGCCGGAGGACGAGACCGATCGCATAGCCGGCGCCTACGGCCCGAACTACGCTCGTCTTGCCGCGCTGAAGGCCAAGTACGATCCCGGCAACCTGTTCCGGCTAAACCAGAACGTCAGGCCGTCCGCTGCACAGCGACCAGCCGCCTGACAAGAGGGGAAGGGGATCCGTAATCGAGGGGGCTACGGAGACGAAGTTGGACATCGGAGAATGGCTGCGCAGCCTGGGCCTGCAGTCCTATGAGCAGACGTTCCGCGACAACGGAATTGACCTTGAGATACTGCCCCACCTGACGGCTGAGGATCTCAAGGAGATTGGAGTCCAGGCCGTCGGCCACCGACGGAAGCTTCTCGATGCAATCGGCCTGCTACCAGCGGACCTGGCGGCGGCGCATTCCCCCGCGTCGGTGGAGCGCCGTCAGCTCACGCTCATGTTCGTCGACCTCGTCGGCTCGACCGACCTCAGCCGCCGTCTCGATCCCGAGGAACTGCGCGAGGTCATGCGGGCCTACTCGAACACGGTGGCGGGCGAGATTGCGCGACTGGAGGGCCACGTCGCGAAGTTTCTGGGAGACGGAGTGCAGGCCTATTTCGGCTGGCCGCGCGCAAGCGAAGATGCGGCAGAGCAAGCTGTCCGGGCGGGACTTGCGGTCGCAACAGCGGTCAGCGGCCTGTCGTCAGGCGCAGGAGGCCTGCTGGCAGCACGCGTCGGCATCGCCACCGGGCTTGTCGTGGTGGGTGATCTGCTCGGGGAAGGTGCTGCGAAGGAGGAAGCGGTTACTGGGGAAACGCCTAATCTCGCGGCCCGTCTGCAACAGGTTGCGGAGCCCGGTACGGTCGTTATCGCCGACAGCACGCGCCGCCTGGTCGGCGATCTCTTCGATTTTGTTGAGCTCGGTTCCCTTCGGCTCAAGGGCTTTGCCGAGCCGGTGCAAGCTTGGCGGGTCATCGGCGAAGGCCGTGTAGAGAGCAGGTTCGAGGCTTTGCACGGAGCCCATGTCACGCCACTCGTCGGGCGCAGCGAGGAGCTCGATTTGACGCTGTCACGGTGGCGGCTTGTCAAAGGACGGGCTGGACAGGTCGTCCTGATTTTCGGCGAGCCAGGAATCGGAAAATCACGATTGGTGCTCGCGCTGCGCGAACGGCTACAGGCCGAACAAATCACGCTCGTTAGCTACGCCTGTTCGCCGCATCACCTAAACAGCCCGCTCTTTCCCTTCATCTCACAGCTCGAGCGCGAGGCGCGGTTCGCGCCTGAGGATGCCGCGGAAACACGGCTCAAGCGCCTCGAATTACTCCTTGGCGAAAACGGCGAAGGGCTGTCTAGCGATGCAATCCAGCTTCTTGCCGATCTGCTCGGCATTCCAACTGAGAGACCGAGCACCCAGCCAGAGATGTCGCCGCAGCAAAGGAAGACGCTCCTGTTCCGCACATTCCTGGCCCGGCTCGATCGACTTGCCGCTCGTGGCCCGGTGCTGATGGTGCTTGAAGACGCGCACTGGCTCGATCCCACCTCGCGCGAGCTGTTCGACCAGATCGTTGATCGTCTTCAGAACCTGCCAGTGCTGGTCGTCGCCACGTTCCGCCCAGAACTCCCACCGCCGTGGACCGGGTTTCCGCACGTCACGTTGCTCATGCTAAATCGCCTGCCACAGGCGCAGGTGGTTGCACTCGTCGACCGGATCACCGAAGGCAAAGCGCTTCCCGCCGAGGTCCTCGACCAGATTCTGGCGCGGACCGAGGGTGTGCCGCTCTTTACCGAGGAGCTCACGAAGGCCGTTCTTGAAGCCGGGATCCTCCGCTACACCGGCGCTCGCTACGTGCTCGCCGGAGCATTCCCGTCCTTGGCGATCCCGGCGACGCTGCACGATTCGTTGATGGCGCGGCTTGACCGTCTTGCCCCAGTCAAGGAGGTTGCCCAGATCGGAGCCTGTATCGGCCGTGAGTTCGATCACGAGCTGCTTGCTGCGGTCGTCTCGATGCCAGGTGGGGAGCTCGCCGCGGCGCTTGACCGCCTGGTAGCGGCACAGCTCGTTTTCCGGCGCGGCCTCGCGCCCGCCGCCACCTATGTCTTCAAGCACGCCCTGGTGCGCGATGCCGCCTACGAAAGCCTGCTCAAGCGGCGCCGCCACGAGCTGCACGCGCGGATTGCCACATCGATCGAAGCGCTCTTTCCGCAACTTGTCGAAGCACAGCCGGAGCTCGTCGCCCGTCACTTTGGCGAGGCGGGATTGGCCGAGAAGGCTATTCCATACTGGCTGAGGGCCGGGCGCCTCGCAGCCGCCCGATCGGCGAATATGGAGGCAATTGCCCATCTGAGATCAGGGCTCCAGTGCACCCAAGCACTTCCTCCCGGAGCATCATGCTCGCGCTTCGAGCTTGCCCTGCAGCTTGGGCTTGGCGGCCCGCTGATTGCTACAAAAGGATTTGCATCACGCGAGGCAGAAGCGGCGTTCCAGCGCGCACAGGAGCTCAGCCGCGAGCTGCAGAGCGAGGCTGATCTCTCCGCCGCGTTGAAGGGGCTCGGCCACGTCTATCACGTGCGCGCCAACCTGCGCGAGGTCACAAGCCTCGTTGAGGAGACGGAGGCGCTAGCGAAACGAAGCGGTGATCCCGTCCGTCAAGCCGAAGCCGATCATCTTGCGGGAGTGCTCTCGTTCCACCTTGGCCAGTTTCAATTCTCGCGCGACCGGCTCGAGAGAAGCGCACAAGCCGGCGAATATCGCGGCCGCTATTATTCCGAGGTCTACGGAATTGATATGAGCGTATTCTGCCGCGCCTACATGAGCCATTGCGACTGGCATCTCGGCTATCCCGTTCGTAGCCTTGGGATTGCTGAGAAAGGGCTCGCCGTCGCGCGTGAGATTTCACATCCATTCAGCGTCGCGCTCGCGCTCAACTATCTGGCGATGCTATATCAATTCCGGCAAGAGCCCGATGCCGCACTGAAAGCCGCGGCAGAGTCACGCGACATCTGCGCCGAGTACCGCTTCGACTACTATGGCGCATGGGCCAGCCTCGTTCGCGCCTGGGCGATCGCTGAATCCGGCAGGCTTGAGGAAGGTCTTGCGGACTTTGATGCTGGGCTTGAGGATTTCCGGCGTACAAGTGCGGGGCTACGTATTCCGCACCATCTTGGCTTGCTCGCGGCGCTTCATCGCAAGGCTGGAAACGCCATGGCCGGGCTTCGGGTCATCGACGAAGCGGTCGCAATTGCGGACGCAAGTCTTGAGAGCTGGTGCGCCGTCGAACTTCACCGGGAGCGCGGTGAACTGCTGTTGCTGGCAGCCGGGGAGAAGGCCGAAAATCAAGCTGACGCGGAGTTCGAGGCCGCGATTGAAATTGCCGCTGCCCAGGGAGCGAGGCTGCCCGAGCTTCGTGCAAGCGTTGCGCGCGCCAGACTCCAGGCGGCGCGGGGCATGCGGCGGGAGGCGCGCGACGCTCTTGTGCCGATCTACAGCTGGTTCAGCGAGGGCTTAGAAACACGCGATCTCGTGGAAGCTCGCAAGTTGCTAGCAGACCTGTGATGACGTTACCGCGATGGCGACCCATCTCCCCGTCCGGCAACGTCAGTTGCCGCCATCGTTCTGCAATGCGGTGATCAATTCGGTAATACCCCTCGCCGCGGGCAGCGCGCCGCGATATATTTTCATTCGAAGGACTGCTGAGCCCCAAGGTTTATGGGCATCATGGTCAACCCCACGCCCGGAATGCGGAGAGTGCTACGGCAAGCGCACCTGTATGGCCGTTTGGTCGCACATGATGGGAAATTGTACTATCCCGGCGGTAACCACCGGTTATGCAGTGAAGAGACCGCGATGGCGATGGTAAAGGTAGGCTGGCTCAGGAATCGCGGCGACGATTATGAAATCACTTCCGACGGCATAAGGGCCGATACACGGCGTGAATAGCTCCTTCTGACCGGCACATCCGCCTCGTGCGGAAACGGCAGTGATGTGCAGGCTCAGACCGAGAGAATTCCACAACCCCGAGTGTGTCCCGCCGGGGCATGGATCATTTGCGGGAGCAATCGGATGTCGCCGCGATCGCAATGCCCAAGGGAAAGAGGGATAGGCTGATCTATTGCGGCGACGGTTTGCCCGCCGGATGTTAGTGGCGCCATGCCGCAACTCCAGCTGTTAGCCGCCAGACCCGAGCAAAAACGCATCGACCGACGCAGCTAATCGGTCTGCCACTTGCATGGCCGGTGTGGATTTCGGTTGAGGAGGCAGCGAACCTCTAGAATGGACTGCCAACCCAGTGCCAGTAAGCACAGCTATTGCGATCGCAGCGAGATATTGAGTCCTCATGGCGATGGTCCTGTCATCGCCCCATAAACTAACCGGACAGTCTCAGAAGTGGTTCCCGAGCCGTCTAGAGGCCCTCAGTCGAGATCGCTCGTGCTATTCTTGCGCAACTTAATCAGTGGCTGGTACTTAGGTAAGTTGCACCAAGCGGCCTGGCTTGCGTAATGGTCAATATTTCGGCCGTACCTGGGGGAGCTGGCGGTTGACGGAGCCGTCTGGCGCGAGGCAATTGCGGTGGCATACCTCGAAGCGAGCGATCACCGGAAGACCCTGGGTTTGCATTTTTTGCCGGCTACGTTTTCGCTCATCGAGCGATTGTGCCTCCCACGACTGTGCCATTTGGTGGTGACGCCAGGACGATGCAGGACCATGGCGCGTTTGCCTTGGCGTGCGCCATTGCCATCTTGCGGGATTACGCGATCATGGAAGCGGCACTGCGGCGGTGGTATATCGAAGCATGGCAAATGGTCAGGTTGTCCTGTTAACAACTCAGCCGTTAGACGGCGGTCCACCCGTTCGCTCGGTCTATTTCGTGGCGGAAAGGGATCCGGAAACCGCCGCGGCGATTATCGCTGCGATGATGGCTCCGAACGAAAAGGTGGAAGCGTGGGGACCGCTTCCGGAGGCCGCTGTGAAAGCGCTCGGATTGAAGCCTGGCGATTTCACGCACGGGTGAACAGCAATCTAACGCTCGCTTGATTGCCGGTTTGAACCCGCCGCGCAAGCCGGACATTCGGCGTCTCAGAGGGGCCACGAGCGGACTAACTCTAACTTGGCTGCTGTGGGAGCGAATGCTCCAGCAGGAAGAGCAGCATCTCACTCGTGGCGTCCGGTTCTCGCGGATCAGTTTCAGGGCCAGCGGGCTGCCTCCTGAGGATCAGGCTCGGGATAGGACCGCGATTGCACGATTGAGTTGAGGATCACCTAGACCCATGGAGGCCGGGTCAGCTTGGACCTCGATCGTGGGCGCGACGCCAAAGCCTTCCAGCCGCTCGCCGTCCACCTGCACGTCCGCGACCGCGAGCAACAGCAAGCCGCCGCCAATGAGGAATGCCGTCGCAGCGAGGACAGCTCCCTCGATCCGGCTACCGATGACCTCGCCGAGCCGATATTTCTTGAAGCCATAGGCAAGGATCTCCTTGCCGCTGCGGGTGCCACCGTTGACAAGCATGACGACAGGCTTGCGCCACTTCACGTTCTCGAGTTCGCTGGCGCCATTGCGATCAGTGACCTGGATCGTCGGCGCTCGCGTGTTGAACAAGTCAAGATACCCGGGGATCGCGCCGCCCCAGCCATCGCGCAGGTCCCAGATCAGCGCGTCGGCGCCGTTCAG
Source organism: Bradyrhizobium huanghuaihaiense (assembly GCF_025200885.1). Lineage (NCBI taxonomy): Bacteria > Pseudomonadati > Pseudomonadota > Alphaproteobacteria > Hyphomicrobiales > Nitrobacteraceae > Bradyrhizobium > Bradyrhizobium huanghuaihaiense. Next base: position 3,984,293 of record NZ_CP104172.1, read on the forward strand.
GGGACTCTGCGATAGAAGATGCGCGAGCGTCCGCTGATACACCGAACCAGCGTAGCACCAGACATGAACATAGCCGATGCTTCGGCCGTTGGCCGGTATTATACGGGCGCTGGCCTTAGCAGTCCAACACGGAATGACTGTACTGGCTGAAACGGTGCACCATCGGCGAAGACGATCACATCGCCAGCGAGCAGGCCGGCTTGTTGGGCCGGCGTGCCTTCTATAGCACCGGTGATCATGTTGCGACCCTGCATGTCGAGACGCGAGAGGACGCCAATGCCGGGATAGGAGATACGGCCACTCGGAAAAACACGTTCCAGTCCGCGCAGCCTCTTCGGAACTCGCCCGCGTGGCGTCCGGCAAGTAACGTTCCCGGACCGCCGACCAATCGAGCCCGTGTAGGTGCGGATCGTAGAACCGGTCTCGCACGGTCCGCCATACCTCCTCGAACGTGGCGACGCGTGCGGGCACAGCTTGGGATGTGGCCGAATCCGCTGCTTCCTGCTGCTTGGCCCACAACACCGTTGGAGTCAGAGCTGATGCCGTGGCCATTGACGTGAGCCGCAAAAAGTGGCGGCGCGACGGTGTTGAGTTGACTACCTTGCTCATCGTGCAACCTTGCGCTGAAGCTCGTCGCTATCCCGATAATCGGACATTCTCAGAGCCAGAGGGGAGGTCTCAAACGGGCCGAAAGCGGCCATTGAACCGGGTCGCGCACGCCAATCCGCGCTCTCGTTGGTTACGATCCACGTCATCGAGCACGCTGCTGCGGTTCTGAGCGTTACCTCAACGCGCGCTGAAGGTGAGGCCGGCGCGCTCCTTTAGACGCTTACGCAACGCCGGACCCATCAGCGCGCCCGGTGTCCAGGTGCCGCCCTCGCCCTGCACGTCGCGCACGAGGCAGAGAGCGCTTTCGGCGATCATCTTGCTGGTCGAGCCATAGCCCGGATCGCGATCGCCCGTGACTACCGCCTCGACCCGTCGGCCATCCGGCAGCTCGCCCAGGAAGAGAATGTCGTAGAAGCCCTTCTCGCGCTCTTCCCGAGTCGGGCCTGCGCCGGCTTTGAGACCGCCGGTCCCGAGCAGGGAAAATATGGTGGCGAAGGTCTCCGTCGTCACGCGACCGATTTCCCCAAATCCCGGCGCGACCATCATCTCGTCGTAAACGAAGTCCGTGCCGTAGGGATGACCCAACAGGAAATTCGTGCGGTGCACATTCTTGGTGTTCACCGGCGCCATGGGAAACGGCACGAGCCACACGTTCATGCTCGGGTCGTATTCGGGGATAAGGCCCGACGGCTGAGACGGCCCGGTGAACCCCGGTGTCAGCGCGAAGGGATCGGTCAGCAGCCGGATCAGGGCTGGGTCGCGCGCCGCGGCCGCCAGGGTCGCCTGGGCGCTCGCCGCGGTACCGCCGGACATGCCGCCTTTCACCTTGCGCAGGCGGGCTTTAACCCGCCGCGTCGGGCGTCCGAATTTCTCGCGCGCCTTCTCCTGCAATGTGAGGACGCCGAGATCGAATGGGATGGAATCGAAGCCGCAGGAGAAGACGATGCGCGCGCCGGTCCGTTTCGCCTCTTCGTGATGGGCGTCGATCATGCGCCGCATCCAGGCCGGTTCGCCGCACAGATCAACATAAGCCGTGCCCGTGGCCGCGCAGGCCGCCACGAGCTCGGGACCGTGGAGCTGATAAGGCCCGACCGTCGTGATGATCACGGTCGCGCGCTCGCACATCGAACGCAGGCTGGCCGGCTCGGCGGCATCCGCCTTCACCAACGGCAAATCCTCTGGTGCGCCGATGTCGGCACGCACTTTCTGGAGCTTGTCGATCGAACGTCCCGCGATCGCCCAGGACGGAGCATCGTCGCCGCGATAGGACGTCGCCAGATATTCGGCGATGAGACGGCCGGTGTAACCCGTCGCGCCATAGACGATGAGGTCGAAGTCCCGCTTCACGACGCTGGTCCTCCTCGAGACCCGGGAGAGCGCTACCCCTTACTCGGACCGGTCTTCCGCCGGCTGGATGGATCGCACCAGCTTGCCTAGCGCACTCACTCGATCACCTCTTTCGACACGGGCCGAGCAGCGCCTAAGAGGTGGGGTTGCCAAGCCATTTGTGCTGTCCCGGAGCCCGGCGAGGACACGCAGCAAGTGCCATTCGGGCCGGTTGGCATGTCCCAAACGGGCCACAAGCGGACCAAGGTCCGGCCCGGGCTACTTCGGATTGCGCGGGAAGGGGATGAACCCGTCCCGGTTCGGCATTCTCACCTTGGGCAGCGACTGCGCATCGATCACATCGTTCGGCCCGATGATCCCGTTGAGATTGAGGATATAGGCCGATACCGCGTAGAGTTCGTCCGCGGTGAGCGATTTAGACTCCTGGAATGGCATTGCGCGGCTGATGTAGTCGAACAGCGTTGTTGCATAGGGCCAGAAACTTCCCACAGTCTTTATCGGCGTTTTGTCCGGCGCCAGTGTGCCCATGCCGCCGACGAGCGCTCCAGCGAGCGCGACACTGGGGCTGATTCCCTTCTCGCCGTGACAGGCCTGACATTTCGCTACATAGATGGCTTCCCCCTCGCTTGCGGTGCCACGACCAGGCGGCAGACCTGCGCCATCCGGTCCGATGCTGATGTCCCACGCTGCAATGTCGGCGGGCGCGACCGGTTGCCCCAACTGCGGGGCCTGGGCCAGGGCCGCCGGTGCGATGGTCAGCATAGATATGCAGACTGCAATGGGTTTAAGCGTAAACATTGCTGGCCTCCCCCATCTCGTCGATGCGCCAGCTTGCGATGGCGTTGTAGTGGTAGACCCCACGCAATCCGCGCTCGTCGGCAAACTGCGCGCGCGTTGGCTGCACCATGCCCGTGTCGTCGGTGGCGCGACTCTGCAGCACGGCGGGACCGCCATTCCATTGCCACGCTGCGCGGAAGCGCACGGGCGCCTTTGGTAGGATCGGGCCCTGCAAAGCTGCCGGCGCCCAGCTTCGTCCGCCGTCAGCCGACACGTCGACCCGCCGGATGCTGCCGTTGCCCGACCAGGCCAGCCCGGAAATCTCGTGGAATCCCGGTCCCCTCAGCGCGAGTCCCGGCGACGGACGCGTGATGACGGATTTTACTTCGATCGGGAACACGAACTGCCAGGCCTTTTCATCCTTGAGCAGGATAGTGTATTTCGATGTTTCGTCTTTGGTCATGGCGGGGCCGGCAGTCAGCTTAAGCCGGCGCAGCCACTTCACGTTCATGTTGCCCTCGAAGCCAGGCAGCAGCAGCCGAACCGGATAGCCGTTCGAAGGCCGCACTCGCTCGCCGTTCTGATAGAGACAGAGCAGCGCATCATCCATCGCCTTGGCGAGCGGGATGCTGCGGCTCATCGCGGCGGCATCAGCGCCCTCGGCGATCGCCCACCGCGCCTCCGGTTCGACGCCGGCTTCGTCGAGCAACGTGGAGAGACGCACGCCGGTCCATTCCGCGCAACCCAGCAGGCCGTGAATAGCCGCTACATTGAGTGGCTGGGCCTGAGGCGCGTTGAGCGCCTGGCTGTTGCCGCCACACTCGATGAAGGCGATGCGCGATTGCATCGGATAGCGCGACAGCGCTTCGACCGTAAACACAAGCGGCCGCTTCACAAGTCCATGGATCACCAGCCGGTGTTGATCGGGATCGATTTCCGGGATGCCGGAATGGCTACGCTCGAAATGCAGCCCAGATGGCGTGATCATTCCTTCGAGCATGTGCAGCGGCGTCCGTGATGCGCCGACACCGGCCGGGTTGGGAGGCGCCGGAAAGACTTTGACGACCTTACTCTCGAACGGTGAGGGCTGGCCGTAGCCCGCAAATCCTGGACCCGGCACCTTCATCCATGGCTGCACCGTAAGCGGTTCTGCCGATCCGCAGGACTGGCCCGCGCCCGTCGCACCAACAATGAGCGCGCCTTCAAGAAAGATACGGCGGCTTAGAATTCCATTGCCCGCCGCCGGATCGCCTGGTTCGGGATGTGTCTTTCTAACCATGAGCGGCCCTCCCTCATTTCGGTCAAATTAAGCATCTCGCGTGCCCGTGCGCACGGCGAGTGCTCGGTCAGTGACCGGCAAAAAAGGATGGTCGGTTCTATTGAGAGTGCAATGCCCGCCGACGGCATTCTTCGCTGCCATTCGCCTCGAACGGAGACGTCGGCACATCCCGTCTCAAAAAAGCAGCTCTAAAGAAGATTACAGGATCCCATCCCCATCCAAAAGACCCTCATATTGACCAGGATGTCGCACAAACAATCCAGCTAAAACCAATGGCTCCGATGGTCCGAGATGGGTAACTTCGACTGAGTTAGCCGGTTTTCTCACCGATTGATGTCCGTTTTGCCCCTGAAGCAGACCTGAAGGAGGAGGGGCGAATGCGACCCCGGCAGCAGCCGCAGGGCCCTCGTGATGCCGCTAGTCAAATCGCACATGTGCAGCAAATGTTGCCGCACGCAGGGGTCTCAGATGCGAAACCTGTTGCCAGGGATCGGCTTCATTCGTCCTTCCATTTGATCGAGCAGCCAATAGACGCCTTTTGGTCAGCCGGCGCCAGGCCGGTGGACGCGACCGCGCACATGGCCTCGACAAGCTCTCGGGGCGCCCGCGCGCGAGGCGGAGTTGTGCGCCCTTCGTCGAGCCGGCCGCGATACTTGAGCTTGCGGTCGGCATTGTAACCGAAGAAGTCCGGCGTACAGACCGCCCCATACGCCCGAGCGACTGTCTGGGTCTCGTCGTGGAGATATGGAAACGGGAAATCATGAGCCTTCGCGAAATGCTTCATATTCTCAAATGAGTCTTCAGGATAGCTCGCCGCATCGTTCGAGCAAATCGCCGCAAAGCCTATGCTCTCCGACATCAGCACGCGAGCGTCCGAAACCATGCGGTCGATCACCGCTTTTACATAGGGACAATGGTTGCAGATGAAGACGACGACCGTGCCTTTTTCGCCCGCAACGTCGTCCAGTGTGTAAGTATTGCCGTCGGTGGCCGGAAGCTGGAACACAGCCGCCGGCGTATCAAGAACGACTTGGGTAGCTGCCGTCGCCATATCGCACCTCCGTGTGCCGCAATATATCCCAATTTATGTTGACGACGGTCTGCTGGGGCACAGTTTCCAAAGCCTGCTCGCCAGTCGCGCCGTTTTGGCCATACGTCAGCCATTTCCGGTCGACCCCTTAACACCCGACTTAAAGTTTGTTCGTCGGCGGCTCTGAATGATTGTCTCGACGTTCACCGCCGGCCGCGCTCCCGCGATTTTTTTTCGCCGATCAGACAGGGCACCCGAGGCTCTTTCTCGGCGGCTGGGACGATCCCGTGTTCTGGCGTGAGGCCCGCAACTTCGCGAACAAGCTTGGTCCGGATCGCTTCCTGGAATTTTTCGCGATCTTTGATCGTCATGATGAAGGCGCCCGGCCCTCCGATCACGCAGTCCTCGTAGTAGAGATCGAAATTCTCGATATCGGTCGTCGAGAGGGATGGCTCCTTCACCATGATCGGGAGGCCGTTGATAATGATGCCCTGCTCCAGGGCAGCGTCGCGCGGGCCGGTTACGGGGGCTCCATCGTTGTTCGGCCCATCGCCGGAAATGTCGATGACGCGCCGAAACCCGCGATACGGACTCTCTTCGAACAACTGCAGTGCGAAATTGATCGCACCGGAAATCGAGGTGCTCGAACCTCGGCGAACCGGCGTTTTCATGATCTCGGCGGCCACGGCATCCGCCGATTCCGGGCCGTCGATCACGCGCCAGGGAATGATGATCTTGTCGTCGCCCGACATCGACCACTCGAAATAGGTCACGGCGACCCTGCTGCCCGGAACGGCCCTCAGCGCCTGCAGGAAGTCTTTCGACACGATGGCCTGTGCATTGCCATCGCGCTGAATGGCAAGTTCGTCGATATCCATCGAATAAGAGACGTCGACGGCGATAATGAGCTCGACATTGACGGATGATACATTGTGTTTGGTGTCGGCGAATCGAGATTTCGGGCTTGGCGCGGCAATGCCAGCAACGTCTCCTCCGACCATCGCCCCCGCAACAAGCACCGCCCCGACCGAGACACACCAGCGCATGGCGGCCCTCCCGTCCTTTCACGAGCATGGTGACACCCAAAACGCGCCCCGAAAAGCGGAAACATGCAGTTGTCGTCCACGTTTGCAGCAATTGAGGCTTGCCCTGGACGATGAGTAGGAGCTGCCTCGTACTAAGCAGACGTCGGCCGCACACAAGGCAGCGAAAGACCACAGAGTGCTCCACTCAGCCGAAAAGATTTCGTTCTTGAATTCTGAAAGCGATCAGAAGCGAGATAGTTTGGGACAGTGCGGCTGCCGGATTACTCCGCTTGTGGTCATGGAAGTTTGAGCGTTGAATTCGTCGCGTCGTGCGTGCTGCTATGCAATCTTTGAGCGAGACAGCGCGCTGTGGCGAGCCGGCCGATAACTGCTCCGAAGGAGCCGGACGCATGCAGCCTCGATGTGGTCACGATCATCACGCGCTTCGATCTCAAAATAGGGAGGAGAACGATGAGCACTTGGCTTAGTGAACGAGAGCAGCGCCTCGTCGCGGGTGCGGAAGCGGCTTCTGCGGCAACGCCGATTCCCACCCAGATCGTTTCCAATGGCGAGTATCTCCCGCCGCCGCAGAGCACCACACAAAAGAAGGTCGAGGCGCGAATCAACGAGCTCGCCGATCTGAACCGCAAGCACCTCGGCTTAAGCCGCAGGCAGTTCCTGCACACGAGCTGCGGCATGGCGGCCGCGTTTCTCGCAATGAACGACGTCTACGGCAATGTCTTCCAAGTAGCGCCCGCAGAAGCCCGCGAGCCCGAGCTGATGCTGGCGCGCGCGCAAGGCCTCGCCGGCCAGTTCATCTTCGACGTCCAGACCCATTTCGTGCGCGACGACTTCGATCACAAGGAGCTTCTGGGCCTGGCGGACTTTGCGAGCCAGCACTGGAATCCGAGGATGAAGGAGGAGGGCGTCTCCTCGCTCGCCCGTTACAAGTTCCAGAATTACGTGAAAGAGATCTACTACGACAGCGACACTAACATGGCGCTGTTGAGCGGCGCGCCGTTCGACGATCCGAGTTGGTGGCTTCTCTCCAACGAGCAGATCGTCAAGGCGCGCGAACTCATCAACGATTTTGCCGGTTCGCGCCGCCTGCTGGCGCATAGCGTCATCACCCCCAAGCAGCCCGGCTGGATGGAGGAGGTCGACAAGGCGATCGAGGTCTACAAGCCGGATTCCTGGAAGTCCTACACGATCGGCGATCCTCTGGCGCCCTCCAAGTTCCCATGGCGGCTTGACGACGAGCAGGTGATGTATCCGTTCTACGAAAAAGCGGTCAAGGCCGGCATCAACACGCTGTGTATCCACAAGGGGTTGCTGCCGCCCGATTACGAGAAGTCGTTCGCCGGCGTGTGGGAATACGCTACCGCCTGGGACATCGGGAAGGCGGCGAAGGACTGGCCGCAGATGAACTTCGTGATCTACCACTCGGCGCTAAGGGCGTTCCTCGAATTGCCGGACAAGGCCTGGGCTGAGTTTGAGCAGACCGGCCACATCCAGTGGGCTACAGATCTCGCCGAGATCCCGCAGAAGTTCGGCGTCACCAACGTCTATGCCGAACTCGGCACGTCCTTTGCCAACTCGGCGGTGGCGCATCCGAAGTTCTGCGCCGCGCTGGTCGGCACGCTGATTAAGGGCATGGGGGTTGATCACGTCATGTGGGGTACTGACTCGGTCTGGTACGGCTCGCCGCAGTGGCAGATCGAGGCGCTGCGCCGCCTCGAAATTCCGGAGGACATGCAGAAGAAACACGGATTTGCGCCGCTTGGCGACGCGAATAGCGTCACCAAGCAGCTGATCTTCGGCGGCAACGCCACCAAATTCTATAAGATCAGGCTGAAAGCGGCTGACAACACCGGGATGCCGGCCTTCTCACATGATCGTCTCGCTTCGCTCAAGGACAAGTATGCGCTGGCGGCCAAAGAGCCCTCGAATCTGCGGTACGGCTACGTTCGCGCGGCGTAAAGGTCCAACGGCCGTGCCGGCGACGTGGGCAAGCTTCGCCGTCGCGGTCGACGAGCGGCTGAGTGACAAGGAAGTCGGCACAGGGAGTCTCTGCCATCCCCTCCGCGTCGCTCTGTCAGGAGCATATCATATACGCGGACTGAGTTGCCTGGCACTCCCAAGAAGGTACTCGTGATCGAGCGCTTCTAGCGCAAAGCGGTCGTTATAGTCCCATGTTGGATTTCGCTATTTCGCGCTGGCTGGACCTAGCTCAAACTTCCCCATGATGGATTGGAGCGAGAGCTCAAGGTTTTCAATCGGTTAGAAGGCGGCGTGTGCACGGCGTGTGCACCGGGAGATCAAGAAAAATCTTTTCACAGCCAACGTGAGCAGGCTTGTGGCGCATGCGCGGGGTCTGAATTTCCGCCCACGCGCCGATCGCGAAGCGCGCTGGTCTTAGCGACGAGAAGATCGAGGCTCTCAAACAGGATGGCATCGCGGCAGCGTTCGCTTCCCGCGAAGCGCTGATGCTCGAGCTTACCGATGCGATGACGCGCGACATCATCGTGTCGGACGCACTCTTTGGGAAGCTCAGGGAAACGTTCGACGACGGTGGGATCGTGGAAGTCATGGCGACCATTGCTGCGTACAACATGGTCTCACGCTCAACGGTTCTCATTGACAGGCGGCCAAGACGAACGGCCGCAGAGATCGTATGCGAAGTTGGTGGTCGTCTTTGGCTCTAGGGTCGGGGGCGCGGCCTACCGCGAATAGTCGTCCGGGAAGGCGAGCGCCATGCCTCGAGGAGCATCTTGAGAAATTGGCTGGCATGAGGGGATAGCATCGACCCGTGCCTGCGCACGATTCCGATCGTTCGCGACACCTCCGGCTCGGTCAACCTGACGGTGTGAATGATCGGATGGCCGGCGGCCGGGGTCGCCAGCCTCGGTAGGACCGCGATGCCCAGCCCCGCTTCGACCAAGCCAAGCGAACCGGAGAGGTGAGCGACTTCGTAGGACCAGTTGAGCTGCAGGCCGTGTCGCGCCAGCGCATTGTCGATCAATGCGCGATTGCCGCTGTTGCGACCGACGGTGATGACCCGGTGCGGGGCGATCTCCGACCAGCTTACCTGTTTGCGCGATGCCAACGGATGGTCGTGGCGGCAGGCCAGGACAAAAGGATCCTCGACCAGTTTCTCGAATTCGATTTCGGCATGCGACGCACCGATGAAATTGATGCCGAAGTCGGCTTCTCCGCGCGCGACCGCTTCCAATCCCTCGTTGGCCCCGATGTCCAGAATCCGGACGCGAATGCGCGGATACGCCTCGGCAAAACGACCGATCGCACGCGGCAGGAAATAAAACACCGCTGTCGGCACCGCAGCCACCGAGACCAGGCCTGAACTTCGCGCGCCAATATCATGGATGGCGAGCACCGAGGTCTCGAACTCGTCGATGAGACGGCGCACCTTCGGCAGGAAGTCGCGGCCGGTCATGGTGAGATTGACGTGACGCGTCGAACGTTCGAGCAACGGCGCACCCAGGCTTTCTTCCAGCTTCTGAATGCGTCGGCTGAGCGCCGGCTGCGACAGGTTTAGCGCCTTGGCGGTGCGGACAAAGCTTCCAGTCTCTGCGACGGTAATGAACGCCTTGAGGTCGAGCAATTCTGCGTTCATGGCTGGCTCCCATTATACCGTATGATGCATTAATACTTCATATATTTGCATTTTACAGAAGAGTTGCAAGAGCCCATGCTCTGTTCGCACGAAGATGTCGCCGAACGGAACAGCTCCAATGAACGATCAGATTGCCATTCCCTGTGTGGTCATGCGCGGCGGAACCTCGCGCGGGCCGTTTTTCCTGGCCAGCGATCTCCCGGCCGATCCCAGGGCACGCGATGCGGTCCTGTTGTCGGTGATGGGGGGCGGGCACGATCTGGGCATCGATGGAATCGGCGGCGGCAATGCCGTCATCAACAAGGTCGCGATCATCGGACCGGCATCGGTCCCCGGCGCAGATGTCGACTACCTGTTCGCCCAGGTAAGGGTGCATGAAGGGATCGTCGATATGTCGCCTAACTGCGGGAATATGCTGGCAGCGGTGGGACCGTTCGCAATCGAAGCCGGTCTGGTCGCCGCGTCCCCAGATCGCACCCATGTGCGGATCCACAACGTCAACACCGGCAAGCTGATCGACGCGACGGTGTCCACCCCTGGCGGGCGGGTGACCTATGAGGGCGAGGCGCGGATCGACGGGGTGCCGGGAACGGCCGCGCCCATCGAACTGTCGTTCCCCAACGCGGCCGGCGCACGCACCGGTCGCCTCCTGCCGACAGGACGGCCGGTCGACCGTATCGAAGGGATCGATGTCAGCTGCATCGACGCAGCCATGCCGGTCATGCTGGTCCGCGCCGTGGATTTGGGATGGACCGGCCGCGAGGCACCTTCGGAGTTCGCCGACGGCGGCTTCCGCGCGCGGCTCGAAAGCCTGCGCATCGAGGCCGGACGCCGGATGGGCTTTCCGAATTCCGCGGCCATGGTGATTCCGAAACCGGTCCTGATTGCTCCCGCGACGGAAGCGACGTTGAACACGCGGTACTTCATGCCGCACGACTGTCATAGCGCTCTGGCTGTGACCGGCGCAGTCGCGATCGCGACGGCCTGTGTGACGTCAGGTACAATCGCGGCGGAGATGGTTGGATCGCTGGCGCCGCCGGTGCCGATCACGCTCGCCCATCCCTCCGGCCAACTCGTGGTTCGGCTGGAGCCCGGCCCGGTGGCCCGGGTGCAGCGGACGGCCCGCCGAATTCTTCAGGGTCACGTTTTCGCCCGGCGAGCGCACGTGCTTCATTCAATCCTGGCGGCCTGAACTCGGTCCGCCTTCAACCATCAAGAAAAATCACAGCCGAAAAATCGGAATTTTGGGAGAAACGAAAATGCACACGCAAGCGCTGGCCGGGTCTGTGCGCATCGAGGCGCGAAAGCCATTCTATCGGATCCTTTACATTCAGGTGCTGATCGGCCTCGTGCTGGGTGTCTTGACCGGCCATCTCTGGCCTGAATTTGGTGCCGCGCTGAAGCCCCTGGGAGACGGCTTCGTCAAGCTCGTCAAGATGATGATCGCGCCGATCGTATTCTGCACCATCGTCAGCGGCATCAACAGCATCAGTGATTCCCGCGAGGTCGGCCGCACTCTGGTGAAATCCATGGCGCTGTTCTACCTGCTGACCGTGCTCGCCCTGCTGGCCGGGCTGATCGCGGTGTTGCTGATCCAGCCTGGCGTGGGCATGCATGTGTCCGTCAATACGCTCGATCCGTCGGTGGCCGCGAAATTCACCAAGCAGGCCGGTGTGACCGGATTTGCGGACTTCATGCTGCACATCATCCCGCATTCCTTCTTTGGCGCGTTTGCCGATGGCGAAGTGCTGCCGGTCCTGCTGGTCTCCATCCTCATCGCCTTTGGGCTGAGCCGCGCCGGTGACGACGGTGTGGTGGTGACCAAGGCCGTCACCTCGTTCTCTCACGTGCTGTTCGTGGCCTTCGGGTTCGTCATGAAGCTTGCCCCGCTCGGCGCCTTTGGCGCCATGGCGTTCACGGTGGGCCGCTATGGCATCCGTTCGATTGGCTCACTCGGACTGCTGATCCTGACATTCTATATCGCCTGCTCCATCTTCGTGGCCGTCGTGCTCGGGACGCTGGCGCGGCTTAACGGCTTCAGCCTGTGGAAGATCATCCGCTATTTCAAGGAAGAGCTGCTGATCGTGCTCGGCACGTCATCGTCGGAGCCGGCGCTGCCTGGCGCGCTGCGCAAACTGGAGCAGCTCGGATGCCGGAAAGGCGTGTCCGGGCTCGTGTTGCCGATGGGCTACTCTTTCAATCTGGACGGCAGCGCCATTTATCTCACCCTGGCGTCCATCTTCATCGCCCAGGCCTGCGACATTCATCTGTCCTGGGGACAGATTGCGGCGATGCTGGGACTGATGCTGCTGACGTCCAAAGGGGCGGCCGGCGTCACCGGTAGCGGCTTCGTGGCGCTTGTCGCGACCCTCTCCGTCATGCCGGACCTGCCCGCGACCGGCGTGGCGCTGCTCGTCGGTATCGACCGTTTCATGTCAGAGGCGCGGGCGCTGACCAGCATGATCAGCAACTGTGTCGCTGCCATCACCGTTTCGCTGTGGGAGAACGCCTGTGACCGCGAGGTGTTGGCCCGTGAACTCGGACAGAATAACGCTCCCGAACCCGCAGCCGGATCGAAGATCCCCGGGGCAGCAGTGGGGGAGGACAGCGGCTGGATGCCGACGCCGCAATCAGCCGCTTGAGGGAAGGGAACGTCGGCCTTGCCTTGGGCTTCGAACGAACAATACCGCGAGACCGGCCGGCTCAATCGAGACCAGCGAGTGTGGCGTCGACAGCTAGAAAAGCACGACTTATCTCGGATCAATGAAAGCTTTGGGAGTAGTTACAGCCCTTGACCACGTTATCGGAGAAGCTACGGCGAACGAAGCGGACGCGAGATGCGCTTTGTGCGGAATTGCAGCCGTGCCGCAGTCCGCCCAGCCGGCGGCCTCGGGGGCGGTAGTTCCTCCGTACCGGGGACCACTACGACTGCAAATCGCGTGGCCTTCGTTTCCTCGGCCGGCCGGAACGATAGAGACCCCGCACTTCCTGCTGTTGAAAGAGCTCTCCGCACAGGTCACGCAACCACTGGTTTGCCGGGTCGTGGTGGAAGCGAGCGTGCCAATATTGCTTCACCGTGAAGCCGGAGATCGCCAGCGGGCAGTCGAGCACGCGCAGTCCGTAATAGTGAGCCAACGTTTCGCCGATGTGCCTTGGCAGGGTAGCGATCAGGTCCGTCGTCCCGACGATTGCGGGTAGCCCCAAGAAGCCGGGCAGCTCAAGCGCAACGTCAAGGACCACCCGCTGATCCCGCAGCGCGTCCGCGAGCAACTGATGTCCGGTGCCGGAGCGAATGAGGACGTGCGCCTCACGCGTGAAATCCCTTGCGGTGATGCGGTCGCGGATCCGGGCATGTTGCGCGTTCGACAAGCAGACCCAATCCTGCGGAAACAGTGCCTGCTGGAAGTGCCCGGTGTCGAGATCCGAGATGTAGCCGAGCGCCAGATCGGCCTCGCCAGACTGCAGCATTCGTGGTGTATCGCCGCCGATCTGCGCGGCCTCAATGCGGATGCCCGGTGCAACGCTGCGAACGTGGGCGAGTATGGCGGGAAGGAGCGTGATGTGGCTCGCGTCCGTCATGCAGATAACGAAGTGGCGCTTTGCGGTCGCCGGATCAAACTCGGAACGAAGCTCGGCCAGACGACGCAGCATTTCCAGCGCCTGCCTCGCTGTGCCGATGAGCGCCTCGGCGCGCGGCGTCGGCAGCATTCCCTCGGCCGACCGAATGAAGAGCGGATCGTCCAATTCCTTTCGCAGGCGCGCCAGCCAAATGGAAATGGTCGGCTGGCTTTGACCTAGCTTCTCGGCGGCCTTGGTGACGCTGCCCGTGGAGAACAACGCGTCAAACAGCCGGAGCAGGCGCGGCTCCAAAAGGTTCGTCTCGGATGGGTCCCGTTGCTTCATTGCGATCTGCAATAATGGTTATAAGTGTCATAGCATATCCAAATACGAGGCAGCCTGCTAGCACGCTTCCAACGCCAAAATCGGCGAGGGAGAAGCGTTCGGATGAGGATCTGCTTTGTCGGAGCGGGAGCCTTGGGCTCGACCATCGGCGGCACGCTGGCGCGCGGCGGTGCCGAGGTCTGGTTGATCGATCCGTTTCAGGCTCACGTCGACGCGATCAACGCCGGTGGTCTGCGGATGCTCGAAGGTGGCGCTGAGACCATCGTGAAGGTCTCTGCCTGCACCTCCGCGGACCAGGTCGGCAACACGGCGGACCTGGTCATCATCCTCGTCAAATCCTACCACACGCGCGACGCGATCCGGGCGGCGGCGCCGGTCATTGGACCGCAGACAGTCGTGATGTCGCTGCAAAACGGCCTTGGCCACGAAGACATCCTTTCGGAGGAAGTCGGTGGTGACAGGGTCATGGCAGGCAAGACCTATGTTGGCGGCGTGCTGCTCGGACCCGGTCATGTTCGCTCCGGGGTCGTCGGCAAGGAAACCATCATCGGCGAGCTCGATGGACGCCTGACCGAACGCGCACAGCGAATTTCCGAGACGTTCAATCGTGCGGGTGTTCTCACACTGCTCAGCGACAACATCTTGGGCACGATGTGGGACAAGTTGTTCATCAACGTGGCCGGTGGGGGAATTACCGCAGTTACCGGGCTGACCTATGGCGGCCTGTATTCACTGCCTGTCCTGGAAGAGTGTGCGCTGGCCGCAATCTCGGAGAGCATCGCAGTCGCGCAAGCCGCTGGCGTCAAGATCTCGATTGCCGACCCTCGGCTCGCTTGGACGATGGCATCCGCTGGGCTGCCATCCGAGTTCAAGACCTCGATGCTGCAGAGCTTGCAGTCCGGCAACCTGACTGAGGTCGATTACATTCACGGCTCGGTCGTGCGTTGGGGGGCCAAGTTCAACGTCCCGACCCCCGTCAATTCGACCCTCGTCGCGTTGATCAAAGGGCTCGAATACGCCCGCAGCGATTATCCAGGAAAGGCCTGAGACGATGTCGTTGCCCCGCGCTTATGTCGAGCACGTCGCGATTCGCGTGCCGGATGTTGATCGTCACGTCGACTTCTTTCGTGAGGTGCTTGGTCTCGCTATCCGAGACGAGCAACCCGCCGATGGCCCGCGCCCGCGTCAGGTATGGGTGCTCGGAAGCGTGCAACTCATCGAGGATCCGAACTTCGTCGGACCGGAGGGCCGCCTCGCCCATCTCGGCATCATGGTCGACGATTACGAAGGTGTGCTCGCCCGAGCTGCCGCGTGGGGCGCTAAAGCACTGCCCGCCGGGCCGAACTGGCTCGAGCTGCCGGGCGGGCTGAACGTCGAAATCTTGCAAGCCAGTACGGGTGCCGTGGAAGCGGCGCTGGCGATCGATCCACGGGCCTAAGGAACACGCGACATGACCGATGAGCGCTACTGGGACGATGCCAGGGTCGGTGACGAATGCGTCACTCCCTCAGTGACGGTTACCGAAACGATGGTGAACGCCTACGCCGAGCTGACGGGCGATTTCACGCCGGTCCATGTCGACGAGGAATACGCCAGGACTACACCATTCGGTACGCGCGTCGCGCACGGGCTGTTTGGTCTGTCGCTGGCCGATGGTTTGAAGACCCGTGCCGACTACCGCTTCCTCCCGGGAATGTCGCTGGGCTGGACATGGGATTTCAAGCTGCCGATCAAGCTCGGCGACTCCGTACATGTGAAGTTCCGCGTTGGTTCAATGCGCGCCACGAAGCGGGAAGGGTGGGGCATCGTGGTGCTGCCCTCGGAGCTGATCAACCAGCGCGGCGAAGTGGTGCAGCTAGGCGAGCACCGGCTGATGATTCCGATGCGCCCGAAGACCAGCGTCGCGGGAGGGCAGGCATGACCGCACAAGATCTGCCGCTCCAAGATCTGCCGCTCAAAGGCATTCGCGTCATCGACTACAGCCATTTTCTCGCAGGCCCGTTCATGGGCCGTTGCCTCGCCGCGATGGGCGCTGAGGTCATCAAGGTGGAGCGTCCGAAGCAAGGCGATGCGGGTCGCGCCCACGGCTATTTCAAGGACGGACAATCCGGCTACTTCCTGCAGCAGAACATGGGCAAGCAGGGCCTGTGCATCGATCTGCGCGACAGGCGTGGCCTCGACATGATGATGAAGCTGGTCGACACGGCCGATGTCTTCATCGAGAACTACCGCCCCGGCGCACTCGAACGCCTCGGGCTCGGTTACAAGACGCTGTCGGCGCGCAATCCCGGACTGATCTACTGTTCGGTCTCCGCCTATGGCCACACCGGTCCCTATGCCGACCGTCCCGGCTTCGGCCTGATCGCAGAGGCGATGTCGGGCGCTCTGGCGCAACTGGGCAATCCCGGCGAAGCGCCGCCGCTGCTGCGGATGCCATTGGCCGACATGTACACCGGCATTCACGGCGTGGCTGCCGTCAATGCCGCGCTGGTCGGCCGCGCGTCGTCCCGGCGCGGTCAACACATCGATCTGGCGCTGTACGACTGCATGGTCTCGATGCACGACTATGCGGTGCAGCGCTACTTCCTCTCCGGCGGTACCGACCTGCCGAAGCAGACCGGAAGCGGACAGCCAGATTCGACCGTCTACGGCGTCTTTCCGGCAAAGGACGGCAATCTTGTCATCGCCGCGCAAGTTGATGATGCGTGGCGACGATTGGCGACACTGATTGGGGGAAGCAGCTTGTCATCCGACGAACGCTTCACCACGCCTGCTGCGCGCAACGCCCATTATGCCGAAGCGATGGAGATTGTGCGCACCTGGACGCTGTCGCAACCCTCTCGGGACGCCTGTCTTGCGGCACTCGACGAAGCTGGTGTGCCGTCCGCTCCCGTGCAGACCATCGAAGAGGTCGTGAACGATCCGCAGATCCACGCGCGCGGCATGTTGGTCGAGCAGGAGCATCCTGTGCTCGGCAAGGTGACGTTGCCGAACCTGCCGTTCCGGTTCTCTGATTGCGACACCACCGTGCGTACTCCAGCGCCGCTGCTCGGCCAGGACAATCGCCGCATTGCAGAGTCGCTGGGACTCTCGGCTGGCCTCGTCGAGGCGATGGTGCGTGACGGGGTTCTCTACAACGAAGTCGCAGTGCGGGAGTGAGCGATGAGCGACCGGTATGCGGTGATCGGCAATCCGATCGGCTTCAGCAAATCACCTCTCATCCATGGCACTTTCGCCAGAATGACAGGACAGGACCTTGTCTATGAGGCGATCGAGGGCCCCCTCAATGGTTTCAACGAGCGGGTTGATCAATTCCGGACAGAGGGCGCCAAGGGGCTGAACATCACCGCCCCGTTCAAGCTCGATGCCTTCGCCTACGCAAATGAGCTTTCAGAGAGCGCCAAACGAGCAGGCGCTGCAAACTGCCTGAAGTTCGACGGCGATCGGATCGTTGCCGAGAATTTCGACGGGATCGGCCTCGTGCGCGACATCACCGTCAATCTCGGCGTCAAAATGACCGGCCGCCGCGTCCTGATGCTCGGCGCTGGAGGAGCAGCGCGTGGCGCGCTGCTGCCGTTCCTGCGTCAGGAGCCATCCGAGTTGGTTCTCGTCAATCGTACCTTATCGAAGGCTGTGGCATTGGCCGAAGAGTTCGCCGGTTTTGGTCCCCTGATCGTCAGCGGCTATGCTGAACTGGCCGATCTCGCCGAAGGCTATGACGTCGTGGTCAACGCGACATCGGCCAGCCTGCGGGGTGAGTTGCCGCCGCTTCCAGGCAACGTCTTCCGCGGTGCGGAGCTGGCGTACGAACTCGCCTATGGCAAAGGGCTGACTCCCTTTCTGCAAGCGGCCCGCGCCGAAGGCGTAGCCAAGCTGGCGGACGGCGTCGGCATGCTGGTCGAGCAGGCGGCGGAAGCTTTTGCCTGGTGGCGCGGCGTTCGACCGAGCACGGCTCAGGTCATCGCCGAGCTGACTGTCCCTTTGAGCTGACGGGCGATGCCGGCCATGCATCAGAAGTCCAGCTTTCTCGTCGGCCTGATCGGGAGCGGCATCGCGGCGTCACGCACTCCGCCTATGCATGAAGCGGCCGCTGACGCCGCGGGCATCCGTTATCTCTACAAGAAGATTGACCTGACTGAGTTGAAGCTTGGTGCCGAAGCGCTGCCGGAATTGCTGACGGCGGCAAAGTGGATGGGCTTTGACGGGCTGAACGTGACTCATCCCTGCAAGCAGGCGATCATTCCACTCCTGGATGAGCTTTCGCCTGACGCGGAGGCGCTTGGTGCCGTGAACACCGTGGTCGTCAGGAATGGCCGAATCATCGGCCACAACACCGACTGGTTCGGCTTTGCCGAGAACTTTCGCCGCAACATGCAGGGTGCATCGCTCGGTCGTGTCGTCCAATTCGGCGCCGGCGGTGCAGGAGCGGCAGTCGCTTTCGCGCTGATGAAGCTCGGCGTGCGGGAGTTGACCATCATCGACGTCGACCCGGCCAAGGCGCAGAATGTGGTCGACGGCTTGTCCCCGCGATTTGCAGAAGGGCGCTTGAGGGTCGGCCGGGATGTCGCGGCCGCCGTTGCTGCCGCAGACGGAATTGTCAACGCGACGCCGATCGGCATGGACAAATATCCGGGCACGCCGCTGCCGACGGCTCTGCTGCGTCCCGATCTGTGGGTCGCTGAGATCGTCTACTTCCCGCTGGAAACCGCCCTGCTGCGCGCGGCGCGTGCCCTCGGCTGCCGCACCGTCGATGGTGGTGGCATGGCGATCTTCCAGGGCACCGAAGCATTCCGCCTGTTCACGGGCATCTCACCTGATCCAGACGTTTTCTTCGCCACTTTTGCATCCCTGGGAGGGTAACACCCGGCCGATGGGCGAGCGGCACGCACAACGCCCGAGAGGAAACGCAAGATGGGCTATACGCTCGATTTCTCGGTGGTTTGGCACGCGATGCCGGCCCTGCTGTGGGGGTGCGTGGGAACGTTGGCCCTGGCGCTTGCCGGCATGACGCTCGCAATGATGATCGGCGTCGCCGGCGTCGCGGCACGCGATCTCGAAGGCGGCCTGGTTGCGGGCCATCGTGATCGGCTTTGTCGAGATCGTGCGCAACACGCCTTTCCTGGTGCAGATCTTCTTTCTCTTCTTCGCCCTGCCGCTCATCGGATTGAGGCTCAATCCGACCGCCACCGCCATCATCGCGCTCGGCGTCAATGGTGGCGCCTACGCCATCGAGATCATCCGCGGCGGGGTGCAGTCCATTCATAAAGGACAGGTGGAAGCCGGCTACGCGCTCGGACTGCACAAAGGGCAGGTATTCCGGTTCATTGTGCTCAAGCCCGCGCTTCGCGCGATCTACCCCTCGCTGACGGGGCAGTTCATCATGCTGACGCTGACCTCATCGATCTGTTCGGCGGTATCGGCCTACGAATTGACATCGGTTGCGCAGCGCATCGAAAGCGACACGTTCCGCAGCTTCGAGGTCTATTTCTTCGTCACCTTCCTCTACCTCGCGATCTCCTGGCTCTTGATGCTGGGCTTCGCCGTCGTCTCTCACCGCTTCTTCTCATATCCGACACGCTGAGGGAGCGATCATGACACCGCATTTTGGCCTTCCCGAGTTCGGCTTCCTGCTGCGTGGTCTGCAATGGACGATGCTGCTGACTCTGGTTGCGTTTGTGGGCGGCTGCACGGCAGGTCTGGCTGTAGCATTGCTGCGTACCTGTGGTCATAGGGGCGTGGAGTGGATCACCCGCATTTACATCGGGTTGTTCCAGGGCACTCCGCTGCTGCTGCAGCTTTTCGTCGTGTACTATGGATTGGCGCTCACCGGGCTGAAGCTCGACGCCTTCGTGGCGGTGGCGATCGGCTTCACCGTGAATGCCTCCGCCTTCCTTGGTGAGATCTGGCGCGGAGCGATACAGGCCGTGCCGCGTGGCCAGACCGAGGCCGCGATGGCGCTTGGACTGCACTATTCGTCGCGCATGCGCGACATCGTGCTGCCGCAGGCAATCCGCATCTCGCTGCCCGCGACCATCGGCTATCTCGTGCAGCTCATCAAGGGCACGTCGCTCGCCGCCATCGTTGGTTTCATCGAACTCGCCCGCGCCGGTCAAATCGTATCGAACCAGACCTTCCAGCCCTTGCTCGTCTTCGGCGTGGTCGGCGCGATGTACTTCATCCTCTGCTGGCCACTGTCGTGGTGGGGCAGTCGGATGGAGGCCAGGCTCGCCCTGGCCAGTCAAAGGTAGGAACGGCGCACCTGCTCAATCACAAACAGCCATCACCAGGAGGAGATATTCATGTTGTTTTCACCCAACCGTCGCCAGCTCGGCATCGCGCTGCTGGCATTGGCGGCTATCGCCATCGCAGGCAAATCGCAGGCCGGCACTCTGGAAGACGTGAAGAAGAAGGGCGTCGTCGTCATTGGCATTCAGGGCGACAATCCTCCCTGGGGCTATGTCGACAGCTCGGGAAAGCAGGATGGCATCGATGCCGACATGGGACGGGCCTTCGCTGAATATCTTGGCGTGAAGGCCGAGTTCGTTCCGCTGGCGGTGGCCAATCGTATTCCGGCGCTGACCACAGGCCGGGTCGACATTCTGTTCGCGACCATGGCCATGCTGCCCGAGCGTGCGAAGGCGGTGCAGTATTCCAAACCCTACGTCGCCAACGAGATTACACTGGTCGCAGCCCAGGCAACGCCGATCAACAGCAATGCCGACATGAGCAAATTCGTCATCGGCGTTCCGCGGTCCTCCACGCAGGATACTCAGGTGACCAACAACGCCCCGTCCGGGACCGAGATCCGCAGATTCGACGATGACGCCGCCACCATCCAGGCGCTGCTCTCTGGCCAAGTCCAGGCCGTCGGCGCGATCTGTTTTATCCGCAGCGCCTCAACGCCGCAAAGCCGGAACTGGGGTTCGAGCCCAAACTTCACTTTACCGCTCTGTACAACGGCGCCTGCACGCGCCTCGGAGAGAAGGAGTGGAACGAGACGGCCAACAAGTTCATCGACCAGATCAAGTCGAACGGCAAGTTGGCCAGTTTCTACGCCAAATGGATGAAGGTCCCGGTCCCTGTCTTCCCGGACTCCGTCCCCGGCGTTCCCTTCACCGTCCAGTAGCCACCGCGAGCGGCCGACGCGATCCGCGTCGGCCGCCGCCCAACGGCGGAGACCAGCATGCAGGACCAGATCCTGATCGAAATGAAGGGCGTGCAGAAGTGGTACGGCGGGTACCAGGCTCTCCGCAACGTCGATCTCATCGTGCGAAAAGGCGAGAAGATCGTGCTCTGCGGTCCGTCGGGCTCAGGCAAGTCGACGCTGATCCGCTGCATCAACCGCCTCGAGCCGATCCAACAGGGCAGCATCGTGGTGAACGGTCATCGGCTTGACGACAGCATCAAGGCGATCGATGTCGTCCGTCAGGACGTCGGCATGGTCTTTCAGAGCTTCAATCTCTTTCCGCATATGACGGTTTTGCAGAACTGCATGCTCGCACCCATCCGCGCGCGCCGCATCAGCAAGAGCGAAGCGGAAGCGATTGGGCGAAAATATCTCGAGCGCGTGCGCATCGGTGACCAGGCCGGAAAGTACCCGGCTCACCTTTCGGGCGGCCAGCAACAGCGCGTCGCGATTGCGCGTGCGCTCTGCATGCAGCCTAAGGTGATGCTGTTTGACGAACCGACCTCGGCACTCGATCCTGAGATGGTCAAGGAGGTGCTCGATACGATGATAGGCCTCGCCAACGACGACATGACCATGATTTGCGTCACCCACGAGATGGGCTTTGCCCGCCAGGTTGCCGACCGGGTCATCTTCATGGCTGAAGGGCAGATTATCGAAGAGGGCGCGCCCGAAGCATTCTTCCGCAATCCACAGCATGCCCGCACCAGGCAGTTCCTCGGCGAGATCCTTGCCCATCACTGAACGGAGTTCTCTTATGAGTCGTCTTGTTTACGTCCTCAACGGCCCAAATCTCAATTTGCTCGGCAAACGCCAGCCACACATCTATGGTCACGAGACGCTTGCGGACGTGGAGCGGGATTGCCGGGCGCTGGGCAATGAGCTTGGCCTGGAGATTCGTTTCCATCAATCCAACAGGGAATGCGAGCTGATCGACTGGATCCACGAGGCGCGCGAGACGGCCGCCGGGATCGTGATGAATCCCGCCGCTTTCACCCATACGTCAGTGGCTATCCTGGATGCTTTGAACACGTTCGAGGGGACGGTGATCGAGGTGCACATTTCCAACGTGCACAAACGCGAGGAATTCCGCCACCATTCGTTTGTCTCCAAACGAGCTGATGGGGTCATCGCGGGCTTCGGCACCCAAGGTTATCTGCTCGGCTTGCGTCGTGTGGCCAAGCTGCTTGATGAGACGAAGGGATAGCATGTTATGAGTGCACCCGTCCGCCTGTCGGTGCTGGGAGCGGGTCTCATCGGCAAGCGACACATCGAGCATATTCTCGCGCGGCCGGAGGCGATGCTGTCGTCGATCGTCGATCCGGCGCCGGCGGCCCGAGAGTTGGCGGTTTCGCACAAGGTGGACTGGTTTCCGTCCTTTCAGGACATGCTCTCCAATAATCGGCCGGACGGGGTGGTCGTCGCCACCCCCAACCAGATGCACGTGGCCAACGGCATGGATTGTATCGCGGCTCGCATCCCAGCGCTGATCGAGAAGCCGTTAGCGGATGACGTGCTCGCTGCACAGGGCCTGGTCGAAGCCGCCGAGCGGGCGGGCGTGCCGCTGCTTACCGGCCATCACCGCCGCCACAACCCGATGATCCAACGCGCCAAGGCGGAGATTGACAGCGGTCGGCTCGGCCAGATCGTGTCGGTGCATGGCATGTTCTGGCTGATCAAGCCGGACGATTATTTCGATGTGGCCTGGCGCCGCGAAAAAGGTGCGGGGCCTGTTTTCCTGAATCTCATCCACGATGTCGACCTGCTGCGGTACCTCTGTGGGGATATCGTGTCCGTACAGGCTGCCCAGTCCAATCGGCTGCGTGGACATGCGGTTGAAGAGACGGCGGTGATCATTCTGCACTTCGCCTCCGGAGCGCTGGGAACGGTCAATGTCTCGGACACCATCCAGTCGCCTTGGAGCTGGGAATTCACGGCCGGTGAGAACCCGGCCTACAGTCGTACGCAGGAGGCCTGTTACCAGATCGGCGGCACGAGGGCATCGCTGGCCATTCCGCAACTGGATCTATGGCGTCACCCAAGCAAGGCCAGCTGGTGGGCGCCGATCGAGCGCGAGCGGCTGCGCTACGAGAAGCAGGACCCGCTTGGCCTGCAGATCGCAAATTTCTGTCGGGTTATCCGCGGTACCACCGAGCCTGTGGTGAGCGGGCGCGAAGGGCTGAAAACCCTTCGAGTGATCGATGCGATCAAGCGCGCCGCGGAAACCGGAGATTTCATATCGGTTTGATACCGGAACGCACGGCGTCCACGCCGAGGTATCGGCGTCTGGAAATGTTGGGCGTCCGAAATTCGCAAGCATGGACATCGTAAACGCCTTGAAGGTGCTGGTGCGCGTCACGCAGACCTTTCTGGACGAGCGTTTTGGAGTTCGACTGCTGCATAGGACCACCCGCAAGCTCAGCCTGACGGATGATGGGCAAATGTTGCTCCATCTCGCCCGACCGGTGCTCGAGGGCATCGGAACCATGGAAGCTGCGATGGCTCGGGCGATTCCGGCCCCCTGACGCTGTCTCCTGCGCCGACAACGACGATCCGGCCCACGTCTTCGTGTTCGAGATGTTCGCGGACGTGGGGGCGTACAAGGCTCGTCTCGAACAGGCGCATTTTCAAGACGTACGAGGTCCACGACCCTGGGCGTGGTTAGGTCCCTCAAGCTGCGGGATACCGTGCCGACCCTGCTTGCTGCCCGCCCAGAAAACCTGCACACGGACAACGAGGTTGCCTGCGTCGTGCACAGGATTGCCTCGGAGCGCCGAGACCGTTCGGCGCTCATCGCGCTTGCCCGGCTCCCGTCCCGCCCATGAGGGCGACAAAGGGGACGGCCCACGCCGCCGAGGCGTTGCCTAGGAATACCAAGGTCAGGACGGCCTGCGTGAACATCATGCCGACCTCCACAACGCGGCGGCCCAAGGCCGCCGCAACCGCATCGGCACGCCCCCGCGTGGCGGCGGGTCGTCGTCGCCGTCGAGCCGCCGCAGCGCGGCGAGGATATCGGCGAGCCGGATCGCGTGGCCCATGCCGGGAATCTCGCGTAGCGCGGGACAGGATTCGACGGCGAACATGTCGGACGCCCAGGACGACAGGATGATCCGCTTCTCCGGCGCGGAGAGCTCGTTGTCGTTCAGGACATTCTCCGGAGACGCATAGTACGCGGCCGGATGGAAGAGGGGATTGAGATTACCTGGGTTGGTATTGGCGTTGGTCATCGATTGCCTCCCTTTACACTCCTTTCCTCGGGACGGTTTCGGTGAGTTCGGGCGGCGGCGACCGCCGCCCGTGATGATCGTTACTGCGTGTTGATCGCGATACGCTTGACGCCCGCTCTCGGGTTCTCGGATTTCGGCAGTGAGATGGTCAGGACGCCGTTCTTGAACGACGCTTCGGCCTTGTCCTCATCGACGTCCTCGAGCGCGATCTGCCGCTGGAACGAGCCGTAGTAGCGCTCGCTGAAGTATCTGCCTTCGTCCTTGCGCTCGCTCTTCTTTTCGCCCCGGATGCTCAAGACGCCGTTCGCGATTTCGATCTGGACGTCGTTCTCCGTCATGCCCGGAAGCTCGGCCGAGATCGTCAGCGCCTTGTCGGTCTCGCTGAGCTCGATCTTGGGCCAGCCGAATTGCCCTTCCGCGAGCGGCGACAGGCCTGTCCCGCCGAAGCCGCGGAAGACATCGTCGAACAGTCGGTTCATTTCGCGATGAAGCGTCATGAAGGGATCGTGAGTGCCGCGCCCCGTCGCGAGCTCCTGGTTTCTGGACCAGGGAATGAGATCACGAACTGCCATGATTTTTCTCCTTCATTGCATGGGCCAGGGAGCGCGGCCACGCTTGCGCGCGCCGCGTTCCGCCGCCGAACCTCGATCCAGCGTCAGGCTGCCTTCTTCTGCTCGATCTGCGACGGAGAGGCGCCGCTTCCGATCTGGATCCGGCGCGGCTTCATGGCTTCTGGCACCTCGCGGACGAGATCGATGATGAGCAGGCCGTCGCGGAAGCAAGCGTCCTTCACCTGGACATAGTCGGCCAGGTTGAACACGCGCCGGAACGGACGCGCAGCTATGCCCTGGTACAGGTACTCGCCGGCCGCCTTCTCCGGCTTCCTGCCGTCGATGATGAGCGCGTTCTGCTCGGCCGTCACGGCGATGTCGTCGGCTCCGAAGCCGGCGACGGCAAGCGAGATCCGGTAGTGGTCCTCGCTGGTACGTTCGATGTTGTACGGGGGATAGTGGTCTTCGCTTGCCTGGCGCAGCGTGCTGTCGACGAGGTCGGCCAGGTGGTCGAAGCCGATGGTGGAGCGCCACAGGGGCGCGAAGTCCAACGTGGTCCTCATAACCAAGTCCTCCAAAGAGCAAGATGGATACAAGGAGCGCAAGGCAGGAGTCAGAGCGGGTCTGATACCCGGCCCGGCGCCCGCGCCGGACCCGTGAAGGCGCCCGGCACACCGCTCTCGCGGCGAAAAATGATCTAGAAAAACGAGAAGCCGTTTCAAGAGGTCTGCCACAAAAATTTTTGCGGCGATCCCGGCCCCGCTCGCCACCTGCTGCAGCGCACTACCAAGGACTCGGAGATGCGGCGAGAGGTGACTTGACAGCCACTCGCGTCCGAATATTTTTTTGCGCCGGGAATTCTCTTTCCCAGTTTGCTCAACACCAAAAGGACCGTGACGACCGTCAGGAGTGACGACGATGCTCGATGAAGATCTGGCCCGCATCCGCGCGCACCGCAACAACATCCACCGCTACCGGCGACTGCTTCGCACGAAGCTATCGGAGCTTGAACGTCAATTTATCGAACGTCGCCTCGCCGAGGAGAAGGCTTCGCTCGAATCCCTTGCCACGAAAACCTTGCCTGTCGCGTTTACGGTGCCGAACGGCCCGGTTGGCTCCGTAGAAGCGAGGGGCGGGCTATGAGCGACCTTCGCGACCTCCTCATCCGCGGCAGCGAAAAGGTGATCGGACACTATCGCCTCCTGCTGGCGAGCGCCAAAACCGAGGCCGAGCGCCAGCTCTACCGAAGCCGGATCGAGCGCGAGCAGCGGCTACTGGACGACTTGCACGGCGGATTCCCCGATCAGTCCGCTACATATGACTTAGGGCACGTAAAGGCTGCGTAACTGGCTTCTTAAAGGTCCTCTCGCAGTCCTTTGAAGAGCGGGTGCCGGACCTTTCCTTCGGCCGATTTGGCCCGGTACTCGATCTCCGCGAGCAGCTTCGGCTCGACCCAGATGCCCTTGTGCGCGATGCGCTTGGCGTAAGGCTGCGTCTTCCGGATCAGCGGCTTCAGCCGTTTCTGCAGGTCGGCGGCGGAGGATTTGTCGAAGCCGTCCTTGCCGGCATAGACGAGGTCGCCGCCCTTGCGCCGGCCAAGGTAGATGCCGTCCCACTTGCCTTCCTCGAGCGCGAAACCGGCGATGGTGAGCGTCTCCCGCTGCGCGCAGGTCTTCTTGACCCACGCGTTGCCGCGGCCGCTCACTACCAAACCCAGGGCATTGCCATGGCCGTCTCAGTCCGGCGGCTGTAGGCCGGGCGATCTCAGCCACTGGCTCATGTGCGAGCCGATCTCGGCCTGGCGGGCTTTGCGGAGGGTGTCCTCCCGTAGCGGACCGGGAGGGAGGGATCTGGCTGCTTCTCGGAGGCGTTTTGCTTCTTCGGCAAGGCGTTCTTCCAGGGACACGGTTTGCGTGAAACGGCGTCGTCGCTGCATGACACAACCTCGTCTGACGGGTCCTAACCGTTGGGTTTGAATTTCACGAATCCAATATGCAGAAGCCGACGTTCCGGTTCCCGGACGGTCTAGGCTGCGCGAAATGCAGATCAGCCGAAGACGACCTTAGTTCATCTTGCGGCGTAGTTTCCGAAGCAGCTCTCGAGGTCGGCGGCGTACTCCTCAATGATCCGCCGCGTCTCCTCCATCCTGGATCGGCTCGACCCCGGCGGCCAGCTCGAGGAGCTCGCGCCCGGCCGCGGCAGGACCGTCGTAGCGGCTAGCCTCAGCGTGCTTCATGCGCCGATGCCGAGGTGAGTCATCTGATGCGGCGCTTTCGTTGCTGCGGCATCGGACTGCGCAATTGCCCCGCCGAGACGGGGCACAGTCGTCCGCTCATCACCTGAAACGTCTCTTGGTGCATTCGCCGATGCATCGCCTTCCAAGGATTCGTTCACTGCGTCCGGCTCGCGATCGGGCTTGTACCAGGTACACGTTTCTGGTACACGGCCCGAATATCGGGCGTCTGTAACAAGCTGATTTTTCTGCGAATTCTGGTATCTCCCGTTGGGTGGCAGAGAGTCCCACTCTCTCCGCATTTGCGCGATTTGTACGCCAACCTACGACCCTCTACGATCGTGCGCGCTTTCGCGCGGCTTTGTACTCGCGAGCTACCGGCCCAGGTTCACTCGTGATCTGGCCTCCCCGCGAGAGAGCGTCGGGTCGCCATCGACGTACGGATCAGCCCACCGTCATCATGTGTATGTGTTCGTGAGACCAGAACAGACTGGTCATTGATCTGCGCTTGTCCCAGGAAGGCTCGGCCGTGTTGATCGGCGCCGAGCGTCTCAACTCGAGTGAGGGGGCAGATGAGCACGAAGCAAAGTCAAGGAGGAGACGTCCGCGTAGAGCTCACGTTGCCGTCGAATGGTTGGAACGATATTGTCCGCGATGCGGCGCCGGCAAGAAATTGATGGAGTGGTGTGCCTCCGGACAGGTTTGCTTGGTCGCAGGATGCGCGCCAATCTTCAATTGACGAAGCGCTTCACAGCTTCAGCTCAAGGCGTGACCGGCCAATCCGTAGACCCACGGCTCGTTTTCCTTTCGGTTCAGGAATCGCCGTCCCTTGGACATGGTTGTGACTGTGTCGTTCATCCCGAGGCGGCTCTGTTGAAGGAAGTCCGCAAATAGACCAGTCTGCTCCCGCGTATCCACGCGGGCGAACCTTCCGGCGAGATCCTTGAGATGCACGGCCGTAAGATGGATCGCGTCACAATCATTGCTGGCAACGATGGGGCCGATCACATGACCGCGCCCGAATTCGCGCTTCATGGAATAACCGACGGTCGCACCGCCACGGCGCAGGACGCAGATTGACGAACCTTCAGAAAGCAATGCAAGCAGCTTCTGACGGCTGGCTCCAAACGCGCGTTTATCCAGTGCTGCGATCTCTTCGATATTCCCGGTAGACAGCGAGCTCAATTCGCCGTCGAGAGCCGGCACTGGCGGAGACGGTGACACGACCTCTCCTTGCCACAGATACACGGTGGCTTCCTTTGTGAAGCCTAGCGAAAGATACAGATGATACGCGGCATCGGTCGAGTTGAGGACCAAATTCCGGTCGCCACACCGCTCGAACACCTGCTCCATGAGCCAGCGGCCAGTACCCTGAGCCTGCGTTCGGGGCGATGTGATCACCAGGCCAATCGTCGCGAACTCGCGGCTATATGGGAACCACATCGCGCTGCCAAAGACGCGTCCAATACCATCGACGGCTACGATGCCATGACCTGCGCGGCGCAAGAAATCCCAATCCTTGGGTCGATGCGGCCAGCCAACGCCGGTCGAGAGTGCGTGGAGCAGCGTCACATCAACGTCGTTGATGTCCTTCGCGGCCAGCTCAAAGGACTTCACGCGTACCGTTCGTCCCATCTCGACTCGTCCGTTCCTTCGCGGGATGCCAATTGCTCGCACATCGCGCCTTTTCTCTTCCGCCACAATAGGGTAGCAGGCGTATTTCGCCGCACTATCGCACGGAAAGCCAGCAGGTTTCCCCTGTTTGGGCCTTCTTTTCGAAATCTTCGGCCTGTCTTGCAACGTAATTCGGCAGGGAAAGCTCCGGCTTGCAGCTACCCTCTCGGTGTTGGGCAAACTGCGCAGTAGAGTGGGGCGCCGTGAATGCTCAAGAAGGTCTTGCGAGGCTAGTCGCTTTTCCCGGCGTCGTCGACACGCCAACCTAGGCAGAGGCGTACACCGATGGCATTTTTGTTCAAGTCAGATGCTGCGAGGGCGGCAATCTTCCGCCAGGTCTTTGCGCGCGAGCTCCCCGACCTGGATTTCATCATTGCAGCGAGAGTTTCGACCCGGAAAAGGTGCGGTACCTGCTGATGTGGAGCGCGCCCGACGACCTCTCGCGCTTTCGTAATCTGGAAGTCCTCTTTTCCATCGGCGCCGGGGTTGATCAGTTCAGGCCGGAAACCATACCTGACCATGTAAAGCTCGTGCGCATGGTCGAGGATGGCATCATACGTATGATGCAGGAATACGTCGTCCTCGGGGTGCTGACGCTGCATCGCGAGATGCTGGCCTATCGGGAGCAGCAGAGAAGGGGCGTTTGGCAAGCGCTGGCAACGTCCCAGGCGCCTGATCGGCGTGTCGGCTTCCTCGGCGTTGGCATGCTGGCGCAAGCCGCGATCGACCGCTTGAAACCGTTTCGATTTCCCCTTGCAGCGTGGAGCCGAAGCAAGAAGGTGATCGAGGGCGTCGCCTGCTTTCATGGCGACGACCAGCTTGGCGACTTCCTGCGAGGAACGGATATCCTCGTCTGTCTTCTCCCCCTGACGGAGCAAACGAGCGGCATCCTGAACGCAAGGCTCTTCTCGCTTTTGCCAGCGGGAGCGAGGCTACTGCACGTCGGCCGCGGCCCGCAGCTTGACCAGGGCGCACTCATCGAGGCGCTGGACAGCGGGCAGCTGGCAGCCGCCATGCTTGACGTCACCGATCCCGAGCCGCTGCCGGAAAGCCATCCACTCTGGTCCCATCCGAAGGTGATCATCACGCCGCATATCGCGTCCGTGACGCAACCGCACACGGCAGCACGATCCGTCATCGAGAACATCCGGCGGCACCGCGCTGGACGAAATCCGATCGGCCTTGTCGATCGAACACTCGGCTACTAACAGGAAAAGCGCCATGTCACTTCTGGTCACCATCGACACCAATCCGGACTTCGCACCGAAGAACGCATTGCCTGCTCCGGAACGGCTCATCTCCGGCAATCCGTCCTTCAAGACCTGGGCCCAGGACGCCTCGAAAGGCGAGAAGGTGCTGACCGGCGTCTGGGAAGCAACGCCTGGCGAGACCCATTCCATCAAGGGCACCACCTTCGAGTTCTGCCACATTCTCTCGGGCCTCATCGAAATCGAGGAAAAGGGTGGCGAGACCAGGAGGTACCGCGCCGGCGACAGCTTTGTGATGAAACCCGGCTTTGTCGGCGTCTGGCGCACGATCGAGACCGTGCGAAAGATCTACGTCTGCCATTACGATTGAGACGATGCTGAGGGGCACTAGAGCGGCCCTCAGAATATTCGACCTCCGGCACAGCGTCTGAGCAGATTCAACGCGGCCAGACACTTCATTCTCAATGAAAAATGCTTCGTGCAGTCCTGTACTGCTCGCATGAGACGGCTTCGTCTCGCCACTCCCAAATCAGGCAGTGATGGTGAGGCCGACCCGAAGGCAAGGAGCAAGCCCATGATTGCACTAAAGGACAAGGATCTGTTTCGCCAGCAAGCGCTGATCGGCGGCACTTGGCGGGACGCGAGCACGAAAGCCAGCGTTGATGTCATTGATCCTGCCAGCCAGAAAGTGCTTGGCACCATCCCCGATATGGGCCGAGACGAGACCAGGGCAGCAATCGACGCAGCGGCCGCTGCGTTCAAGCATTGGAAGGCCAAAGCTCATGCAGAGCGTGCCGCGCTGCTGGAGCGCTGGTATGAGCTCATGCGGCGCCATGAGCAGGATTTGGCTCTTCTGCTCACGCTGGAACAGGGCACGCCGCTTGCTGAATCGCTCGGAGAGATCCGTTATGGGGCATCCTTCGTCAAATGGTTTGCCGAAGAGGCCCGCCGCATCAACGGATCGACAATCCCGGCGCCCAGCGCCGATCGCCGCATTCTGGTGCTGAAGGAACCGGTCGGGGTCTGCGGGATCATCACGCCCTGGAATTTCCCAAATGCGATGATCACGCGCAAGGTGGCGCCTGCGCTTGCCGCGGGCTGCACAGTCGTCATCAAGCCATCTGAGTTTACGCCTTTTTCGGCTCTCGCCATCGCTGTTCTGGCTGAGCGGGCCGGAATCCCGGCGGGCGTGATCAACATAGTGACGGGCATGCCGGTGGAAATTGGCGCGGAGTTGATGGCCAACGAAACCGTCCGTAAGATCTCGTTCACCGGATCGACGCGCGTCGGCGCGTTGCTGATGAAGGGTGCCGCCGACAATATCAAGAGGCTCAGCCTCGAGCTCGGCGGCAACGCGCCGTTCATCGTTTTTGACGATGCCGATATCGACCGGGCGGTCGAGGGAGCGATTGCATCAAAATTCCGCAATGGCGGGCAAACGTGCGTCTGCTGCAACCGCATTCTCGTTCAATCCGGCATATACGACGCCTTCGCCCAGAAGCTTGCCAGCCGGGTCGCAAAAATGAAGGTCGGTCCCGGTACGGAAGAAGGGGTCGCAATCGGGCCGATGATCAACGGCGCAGCGATCGAGAAGATCAAACGGCACGTCGTGGACGCACTGAACAAGGGCGCAAAGATCATCTCGGAGAGTGAAGCGGTGCCGGAAGGGCGGCAATATGCCCGCCCTGTCGTGCTCGGCGGCGCAACCACTGAGATGCTGTTGGCTTCAGAAGAGACCTTCGGTCCGGTCGCGCCGCTTTTCCGCTTTGAGACCGAGGACGAGGCAATTGCGATCGCCAACGGCACGCCTTTCGGCCTTGCCGCCTATTTCTACACGGAAAACCTCAAGCGTTCATGGCGTGTTGCCGACGCGCTGGAATTCGGCATGGTCGGCCTGAACACCGGCCTGATCTCGACCGAGGTGGCGCCGTTCGGTGGCGTCAAGCAGTCGGGCCTCGGACGCGAGGGATCCCAGCTCGGGATAGAAGAATATCTCGAGATCAAGGCGCTGCATGTCGGCGGGCTGGACTGAAAGCTTATCGGATTAGTATCTGAACAAGAAAAGGGGGCGGCTGAACCGCCCCCTTTTTCCTTCACAGCACACCGATCTCGATTGAAGCTTTTGAAGAACTGAAGCGCAACGAGTGGGCCCGAGGGAACTGCGCTCACGCGCTCTTGCGCAGAGGCTCCAGGCCGACGGCCGCCGCAAGCCCGTCGATGCCGGCGACCTCGGTGTATTCATAGAAGGGGTTCGCGGGCTCGTGACCGCGGTTCACCCAGACCTTGCTCTTGATGCCGAGGTCGTAGGCGGTCATCAGGTCGTAGCGGAAGGAGGAGGAGACGTGGGTGATATCCTCCGGGCCGCAACCCAGCTTGTCGAGCATATACTCGAAGCCCTTCATGTGTGGCTTGTAGGCGCCGGTTTCCTCGGCCGTGATGACCATGTGGAAGGGAGCGCCAAGCTTCTCCACATTCGACATGATGAGGTTCTTCATGGAGTTCGACAGGATGACCAGCGGAATCTCCCTGGCAACTTTGGCGAGACCTGCCGGGACATCGGGATGTGGACCCCATGTGTGGATCTCGTCATTGATGCGCTGGGCATGCTCCGGCCGAAATACGATGCCGTTGCGCTTGCACGAGCGCTCCAGCGCATTGTGCACGACCTCGAAGTACGGCTTCCACGCGCCGAGAACCTCGTCCAGGCGATAGGCAGAAAAGTCCTTGATCAGCTTTGCCATAGCCGTCGCCGAGAGCTCAGAGCCATAGACCCTCCTTGCTGCGCCGGCCATGTCGAAATTGGTCAGCGTGCCGTAACAGTCGAAGGTGATGTACTTGGGTCTAAACGTTGCCATGGTTCAATCCTTTTGGTCCTCACGCACCGCGTTCCGGTACGACAGGGATCATAGCGGGCAGACGACCGGATAAAGCACCGCTGTCGCGGCGACCGGGAGCAGATTGTGTCGTATCGGATCGGAGCTGTGGCAGAGAGTTTTGTGAAAAGGCGCCTCCGAGTTGTGCGCCAATGCCTTGCGCAGCCCGATGCCCGCATAAGATGCGGCGCCGGTCGTCAATGATAGTCAAAATGCTCTTCGTTCATGTTCAGCCCGGGAGCAACTGCCGTCCTGGGCGTCTTACGTTGAGCTCCGAAGACATCGTGGTGGCCGCACAAGCATTGCAGTTGAGCTGGAGGACGACATGTTGAGCAACTCGCTGATTGAACTCGATCGCGCGCATCTGATTCACCCGGTCTCATCCTATCGCAGCCACGAGGCGACGGGCGTCCGTGTGCTGAAGTCAGGGAAGGGCGCGACGCTGACCGATGTCTCGGGACGTCAATTGCTGGACGGTTTTGCGGGTCTGTGGTGTGTCAATGCCGGCTACGGACAGGACAGCATCGTCGAAGCGGCTTTGAGGCAGCTCCGCGAACTGCCTTATGCGACGGGCTATTTCGGATTGGGCTCCGACCCGGCCATTCGGCTTGCCGCCAGGCTGGCCGAATTGGCGCCGGGCGATCTGAACCATGTCTATTTCACCTTGGGCGGCTCCGATGCCGTCGACAGCACGATCCGGTTCATCCGGTACTATTATCACGCCAAGGGTAGGCCGCAGAAGGACCAGTTCATTTCCGTCGAGTCTGGCTACCATGGATCGTCGACGGCAGGGTCCGGCCTGACTGCGCTACCGGCCTTTCATGCGGGCTTTGGAGTGCCCTACAGCTGGCAGCACAAGATCCCGTCGCACTACGCCTATCGCAATCCCGTCGGTTCGCATCCCCAGGCGATCATTGCGGCATCGGTCGCAGCTCTGCGGGCCAAGATCGCCGAGCTCGGCGCCGAACGCGTCGCCGCCTTCTACGTCGAACCGATACAGGGGTCCGGAGGCGTCCTCGTTCCGCCGCCGTCTTGGCTGAAAGCGATGCACGCTGTTTGCAAGGAGCACGATGTTTTGTTCGTTGCCGATGAGGTCATCACCGGTTTCGGTCGTGTCGGTCCGCTGTTCGCCTGTGAAGACGACGACGTCGTGCCGGATCTTATGACCACGGCAAAAGGCCTGACTTCGGGCTATGTGCCGATGGGGGCCGTTCTGATGTCCGACCGCGTCTACAACACCATTGCAGACGGCGCCGGCAGGGCGGCCGTCGGCCACGGCTACACCTATTCCGCACATCCCGTCAGCGCAGCTGTCGGGCTCGCGTGCCTGGACCTTTACGAAAACGGCCTGTTGGAAAACGGCCGAAAGGCAGGGCATCGTCTGATGGAGGGTCTTCGCGCGCTTGCTGATCATCCGCTTGTTGGCGATGTCAGGGGGCGCGGTATGCTGGCTGCAATCGAGCTCGTGACCGACAAAGAGCGCAAGACGCCCCTGCCAGTGGAAGCCGACGCGGGGCGCCGCATTTTCGACCGCGCTTGGGACAACGGTCTCGTCATCCGCGCGTTCGCGCAAGGCGTGCTGGGCTATGCGCCACCGCTGTGCTGCACGGATGCTGATATCGACGGTATCATCGAGCGGACCAGGACAACGCTCGACCAGACGCTCGAAGACGAGGACGTCCGCGCGGCCATGAAGGGATAAGGACCCAGCCTGTCCTCTAGCCGTTGAATATGCTTTCGAGCGGCAAATGGGACTTCACGATTGGCGATTTCAGCACGACGAAACTGAAGTATTTGTCGATACCGATATCCATCTCGACCAGGCGCTCCATCACCGCCTGGTATTCGCTGATCCCCGCCGTGATGAACTTGACGAGATAGTCGTACCCGCCCGAAACGAGATGGCACTCGACGACGGAATCGATCTTTTCGATGGTTGTGAGAAAGCGCGCGAAATCGATCTGCCGGTGATTCTTCAGGGTGATTTCGGCGAAGACGGTCAGAGTTTGTCCGAGCTTGGCAACATCGATCTGGGCGGAATAGCCGGTGATGAAACCTTCGGTCTGGAGCCTCTTGACGCGCATCAGGCACGGGCTCGGGGAAAGGTTGATCAGCTCTGCGAGCTCGACGTTGGAAATCCGCCCGTTCTTCTGCAGTTCGCATAAAATCCTGATGTCGATCTTATCGAGCTTCATCGCAATGCCATGAGATGGGGCCGACAACGGCGTCAGGGGTTCGAGGCTTCAGCGTCATATGCATTGTCATAACACCAACCAGCATTTTTTCCCATCGGGGGTGAAAACCGGACTCTAGAACTCGCTGACCTTGCCCCAGGCGCTCATTTTGAGGCGCTCCGGCCTGTAGGGGCGCGGGTCGACGATCGGCGCACGACCGGTGATGATGTCGGCGATCATATGCCCTGCGCCCGGGCCAATGCCAAAACCGTGGCCGCTGAACCCTGCGGCCAGGATGAAACCTGGAATCGACTGAACTTCGCCGATTGCGGGGATGCCGTCCGGCGTGCTGTCGATGTAGCCGGCCCAGACGTTGGAGATTGCGACGTGCCGGAGTTCCGGCACCAGCTTACAGGCTCGTCGATGCGTCAGCCGAATCTGTCTCATGTCAGGGCGAGGATCAAGCGTCCGGTTCAACTCCATCGGCGTCACCTCATCGAGCCCCCATTTCGCCAGGGATTCATGGCCCTGCCGCAGGCCCTCGAAAGCCCCAGGGCTAAGACTTCGCCACCGGCGGGCGAACATGGGCAGGAATTCGCGGCCGAACCTGAACTGCTGCGGCGTCGGATCGACCCGCGCACGCCCGCTGATTGCCAGCGTGTATCCGCCATTGCCACGCCGGGTGAGCGACACCAGTCCGGCGTACAGGGCACCAGGTAGCCCCGCTGCGCCGGGGGCCAGGGCGAGAATGGAAGAGCGCACGGATGCTTGTGGAAAGCGAATTCCCAGCTGGTTACA
The DNA here is from genome assembly GCF_025200885.1 of Bradyrhizobium huanghuaihaiense. Lineage (NCBI taxonomy): Bacteria > Pseudomonadati > Pseudomonadota > Alphaproteobacteria > Hyphomicrobiales > Nitrobacteraceae > Bradyrhizobium > Bradyrhizobium huanghuaihaiense. Next base: position 4,019,821 of record NZ_CP104172.1, read on the forward strand.
GAACGAAGAGGCCCATGCGCCTCCTGCCATGACCACCGTCTTTGTCCGGATCGTGCCGGCTTCGGTCACCACTCCGCTGACCCGGCCGCCACTGAGCTCTACGCCGCGCGCCGCGCATTGCTGGTGCACCGTCCCACCGGCCGCCATGATCGCACGCGCGGCGATGGGCACAGCCTTTGAGGTATCTGCCGTCCCGTCGGTGGGAGAGAAGACGCCGCCTTTCCACTTGCGGCCGGTGACCTTGCCTCGCTCGTTGGCTTCTTCGGCACTCAACATGTGCGTCGTAACGCCCACCGTTCTGGCGAAATCTCGCCACTTGGCCCAGCCGGCCAGCTCACTTTCGTCGTTCGACAAATACAACAGGCCGCAGCGGCGGAAGCCCGTATCTTCGCCCGTCTCTCGGGCGACTTGCTCCCACAGATCGAGGCTCTTGGTTGCGATCGGCAACTCGCGCGCGTCGCGGTTCTGCTGGCGGCACCATCCCCAGTTGCGGCTGGATTGCTCGGCGGCGACGCGGCCCTTCTCGAGCAAGGCGACCTTGAGGCCGCGGCGGGCGAGGTAATAGCTCGTGAACACGCCCACGACCCCGCCGCCGATGACGACCACGTCTGCCTCTCGAGGCAGCGAGGGGCTGGATTCGATGTGCATGAGTGGCGCGTTCATGGGGGCGGAGACTCCGATGCTCGCCGTATCGTATCCGAGCAGTTGCGGCACGCACGTTGCGGACTTTCGTGGTTGCGCGGAATATCCTGCGGTTTGCGGCTTGTGGTGCAGGCGGTTATTGCGAAGATATCTCGATCGTACGCGATCCCGTCGGCGCGAAACTGAGGATAATCTCTGCACTCGGATCCGCCTTTTCGTGGCTTGGAGGCAAACCTCAGCCGAACATGCGCGCCGGCAGCCGCAGACCGAAATGCCAAATCGGGCTTCGTTTTTAGAACTTCATGCTGCCTACCCCTCGCGTTTCGGCGACTCCGGGATGATTGAAGCGGCCAGACTTGTGAGTACCGGATCAATGTCGATCAACGGGCAGAAATTCAAAAGGTGACGCGCGATGTGCCTTGTCTGGGAGGAGACCTTCGCCGAAGCGATCGAGCTGGGCGCCAATGGCAGCCTCCCGGACCTCGATTCATTGTTCGAGCGGTCCATTCGACTGATCGTCGGCCCTCTGCGACGCCTTTGCCTATAGAGCAGCCACCTCTGAATCATGTCGTATTCACCGCGCGGAGAATGGCAGAATGAGCGACGAGTTGTTGACCTGTCCGAGCGTAGTGGCGGCAAAAGAGGCCGAAGAGCCGATCCGCAACGGGATCATGGGATGCGCTCGAAAGGGGAGAATGTTCAGATGATCTCTGCCCCGCAGCCTTTAGCCTCGGAAGATGTGGCACTCGCGGTCCGCGATCTGACTGTGAGCTTGCCGGCGGGCATGGAGCGGGCGCACGCGGTCGAGAACGTCTCCTTTAAACTGAAGCGCGGGCAGATCCTCTGCATCATTGGGGAATCCGGTTCTGGCAAGTCTGTCACGGCCAACGCGATCATGGGGCTCTTGCCCAAATCGATCCGCGTGTCTTCGGGAGCAATCCATCTGGAAGGCATGGACCTCGTAGGACTCTCGCCAGAGAGTCTGCGAGACCTCCGTGGCCGTGTCGTCTCCATGATCTTCCAGGACCCGCTATCCGCGCTCAATCCGCTGATGACAGTCGGCGCGCAGATCGAAGAAGTGATGGCGGCGCACCGGATCGGAACGCCGAAATCCCGCCGTAGCCGCGCCATAGAATTGCTGACGGAGGTAGGCCTGCCCGATCCGCCGCTGATGTATCATCAATATCCGTTCCGGCTCTCGGGCGGGCAGCGACAGCGGGTGATGATCGCCATGGCTCTGGCTCTCGAGCCCGCGATCCTGATCGCGGACGAGCCGACCACCGCACTCGACGTGACGACCCAGGCGCAAATCCTGCAACTGATCCGCGACATTCAACGCCGCAAGGGAATGAGCGTGATGTTCATTACCCATGACTTCGGAGTCGTGGCTGAGATTGCCGATTCCGTTGTGGTGATGGAGAAGGGTCACTGCGTGGAGCAGGGGAGCGCCGAGCAGGTGCTGAAGTCCCCGAGCCATCTCTACACGCGCCGTCTGATCGCGGCCGTGCCGCATCTGACGGGTAAGGACCGCGTTCCGGCGGAAGCTGCGGCTTCGTCTTCCATCCTGAAGGTCGAATGTCTGGTCAAGACCTATCGCAGCGGCAGTGCGCTGTTCGGCAAGCAGCGGATCGTGCCCGCGGTTAACGGCGTGTCGTTCGACCTTTCGCCGGGACGCACCCTGGGCGTGGTTGGAGAAAGCGGGTCCGGCAAATCCTCGCTCGGGCGATTGTTGATCAAGCTCCTCGACAGTGACAGCGGCTCTATCCTGTTCGAGGGAGGCGACGTTGCCCGGCTATCCGAAGCCCAGTTTCGGCCGCTTCGGCCAAAGATCCAGATGATTTTCCAGGATCCATTTGCCTCGCTCAATCCGCGATCAACGGTCGGGCAAATACTGACGGTTGGTCCGATCGCGCATGGAGTGCCGCGCAAGGACGCATGTGAGCAGGCACGAGAGCTTCTGGCCCATGTCGGCCTGGATGCGGGAACCTTCGATCGTTATCCCCACGAGTTCTCGGGTGGCCAACGTCAGCGCATCGGAATCGCTCGGGCGCTGATGTTCAAGCCGAAGCTGCTGATCGCTGACGAGGCCGTTTCAGCGCTCGACGTATCGATCCAGGCGCAGATCTTGAAGCTGTTGGACCAGATCCAGCGGGAGACCGGCGTATCGATGATCTTCATCACGCACGATCTGCGCGTGGCCAGCCAGATCTGCGATGAAATCGCGGTCATGCATCGAGGGCAGATCGTCGAGCATGGGCCGCCGTCGCAGATCTTCCTGAGCCCGATATCCGCCTACACACGGGAACTGGTCGCTGCCATCCCCGGCGAGCAGCAAAGCAGCGCCCGCGCCGTCGGAAGCCAGTCGACATTGGCCGGACACAGCCACAAATGAGGAGGGGTCATGACTGAAGCAAAGACTGCACCGATCTATTCGCGGCGTAGCGCACTCCAGTTGATGATCGCGGGGGCAACTGGCCTCGCGGGATCAAATTTGCTGGGCCAGCCTGCCTTCGCACGTACTACTACGGCGAAACCGACCGGCCGCGTGGTCGTCGGGCTTGGACAAGAGCCGACCGTCTTCAATCCGCTGATGGCACATATTGAAGTCGATGACGGCGTGCATTTCTCGGTCTTCGACGCGCTGTTCCGCATCGATCCTCAGGGCGTCATCCGCCCCAACCTTGCCCTGGAGGTGCCGGATCAGAAGAACGGCGGCATTTCGCAGGACGGTCTCAACTGGCGCATTCGTTTGCGTGATGATGCGCGCTGGCACGACGGCACGCCGTTCAGCTCCGAGGACGTGAAGTTCACGCTCGAGCTGATCATGAATCCCAACTTCCGCAGCTGGCGCACGGCCGGCCATGCTCTCGTGCGCGACATCACCGTGATCTCGCCGACGGAGATCTCGTGGCGGATGGAAGAGGCCTTTGCGCCGTATTTGTCCTTCCTGACCGAAACCTTCATCGTCCCCAAGCACATCCTCGGGAAGGAGTCCAATCCGAACAACGCCGCCTTCAATCAGGCGCCGGTCGGCACCGGTCCGTTCAAGTGGGGGCAGCGGGTCGCCGGCGATCATCTCGAGCTCGTGGCGAACCCCGACTATTTCGGTGAAGGCCCGCACATCGAAAAGCTGGTCTTCAAATACATTCCCGATCTCACCGTCCTCTACACCCAGTTCAAGAGCGGCGACATTGATCTCGTAGGTCAGCCTTACATCACGCCCGATCATTACGGGGAAGCCAAGACGTTGCCGAACCGCACGGTGACGCTCGTTCCAAGGACCGCGTTCGAATCCTTCTATCTGAATCTCGAGCGCCCGCAGTTCAAGGAGCTTGCCGTTCGCGAGGCGCTCTACGCGGCGATCGACAAGGAGGCGATCATTCAGGGGCTGTATTACGGGGTGCCTAGTCCGACCGAGACGTTCATGCCGAGGCAGTCCTTCTTCTTCAACCCCAATCTGCCCCTGCACCAATTTGATGTGAATCGCGCGGGCAAGATCCTCGATCAAGCCGGCTGGGCAAAAGGCGCGGACGGCATTCGTGCCAAGAACGGCGTTCGCCTGTCCTTTACCAATTCGACCACGTCGGGCGATCCCCTCCGCGAACAGGTGCAGCAGTATCTGCAGCAAACGTTTGCTCAGCTGGGGGTCGAGATGAAGATATCGAACCTGCCCGCCGCGGTGATGTGGGGCGAGTTCTGGGGGCAATCGAAATTCGATTCCGTCATCGTCGGCAGCACCTATTTGATCGGCGCAGACCCCGACGTGACCAACCGCTTGCACTCGCGGTCGATCGCCGCGAAGGGCGGCCGCGGCTCGAACAATGCACAATTTACAAACCCGGAGGTCGATGCCCTGCTCGACAAGGGCGCACGCACCTTCGATCCGGAAGCGCGGCGCGCGATCTACTTCCGGGTACAGGAACTCGTGCGTCGCGACCTGCCTTTCCTGCCGCTGTATCAGACCAATGCGGTCGAAGGCCTCAAGAAGGGGATCAACGGTTTCGTGCCGAACGGCAATACGCGCACGGAATCCTGGAATGCGCTGGCCTGGTATTGGGCGAGCTGATGTGCTGCCGGCCTAGGCCCGGGAGGCCGAGGCCGGCGCTGGAGTGATGCTGCAAAGCCAACATGGTGGCTCCAATGTCCGGGTTCCTGCTCAATCGTTTCTCGCAGAGCATCGTCCTGCTGGTGATCGTCTCGATCATCGGCTTTACGGTTCTCAACCTCATGCCGGGTGGTCCTCTGGCGCAGTTCGGGCTCGATCCGGGCATGACGCAGAAGGACGTGGAGCGGCTCGCAGCGCAGCTCGGGTTGAACCGGCCGCTATGGATCCAGTATCTCGATTGGGCCTGGCGGCTGCTCCAGGGCGATTGGGGACACTCGTTCCGCGACGGCTCCTCGGTGCTGGCGGTGATTGGTCGGCACCTGCTGGCGACGCTGCTGCTCATGGGGACATCCACCGCATTTGCGATCGCGGTCGGTGCCTGGATCGGAATCCGAGGCGCCACCCACCGCTATTCCCTGTTTGACTACTGCGCGACCGTCGGCGCCATGGTCGCCTTGTCGGTCCCGACTTTCTGGTTCGGTCTCATCGGCATCTATATCTTCACCCTGAAGCTCGGGTGGGTTCCTGCAGGCAACATGTACACGATCGGCGACGGCTCGGTGCTGGACCATCTGCACCACCTGATTTTGCCGAGCCTGGTGCTATCGCTGGTTCATGTCGCGGTCTGGAGCCGCTACATGCGGACGGCGACACTGGATGCGCTAAGTCAGGATTTCGTCAAGACCGCGCGCGCCAAGGGCGTCAGCGAGCGCCGCATCCTGCTGAAGCATGTCGTCGGCAACGCATTGCTACCGATGATCACGCTGGCAGGAATGCAGCTGCCCAGCATTCTGACCGGCGCATTGGTTACGGAGACGGTCTTTACGTGGCCCGGAATGGGCCGGCTGTTTCTCGATAGTCTCGGTTACAGTGACTATCCGGTCGTGATGGGGCTGTTGATCTTCTCGGCCATCCTGGTCGTGCTGGGCAATCTGATCGCAGACATCGTGACCGCCACCGTCGATCCGCGCATTCGCCTGGCCTGAGCCTGCGGACTCACGACAGACTAGAGGAGCTAGCAGATATGACCGCCATCGTAGCCGACGCAGCTCCGACCCGCTGGTGGCACAGCCGCGCGGTCTATCGCTTCATGCGACATCATCTGGCGCTCATCGGGATCGCGATGATCACCCTGCTCGTGCTGGCGTGCGCCATTGGGCCCTATGCTCTGCCCTACGACTCGCTCCACATCGACCTGCGTGCCCGCTTTGCTCCGCCGCTCACCGGTCAGCATTACCTCGGCACGGATCCGTTGGGGCGTGATCTGGCTGTGCGGCTGTTGATGGCCGGGCGGGTTTCGCTGCTGGTGGGATTCTCGGCGATGTTGCTGTCAACACTCATCGGAACACTCGTCGGCGTGACGGCCGGCTATCGCGGCGGCTGGGTCGGGGCGGCGCTGATGCGCATGGTGGACGGCTTCCTCTCTTATCCCTCGATCTTCCTCGTGCTGGCGCTGGCCGCGACGCTGCGGCCGAGTCCGGTGATGATTACCGTGATCATTGCCGTCACGAGCTGGATGGAGACTGCGCGCATCGTCGAGGCCGAGGTCCGCTCGCTGCGCGAGCGCGAGTTTGTCCAGGCGGCGCGTATGGTGGGACTGAGCCGAGGGCATATCATGTTCCGCGAGGTCCTGCCCAATGCGATGGGCCCGATCATCGTCGCCGCAAGCCTCGCGGTCGCCCGCGCGATCCTTCTTGAAGCCTATATCAGCTTCCTGGGCTACGGCATCCAGCCGCCGCTGCCGAGCTGGGGCAACATGCTCAATGGCGCGCAGCAATATCTGGCGAGCGCTCCGTGGCTTGCGATCATTCCCGGTGCCGCGATCACGATCGCCGTGACGAGCTTCAACTTCATCGGCGATGGCTTGCGAGATGCCCTCGACGTGCGAAACGACAATTTTTGATCAATGTGAACCAAGCCGCGGCTGAACATAGATGTCATAAGAGAAGCAAACGCCATGCATGCGCCGAGAGTTGACGAGAAGGCGACGCCCTATTGGTGGGAGGCCGCCCCGCTCAAACCGCTGCCTCGACAGCCACTGTCCAAGAAACTCGATGTGCTGATCGTGGGCGCGGGCTATGCCGGACTCTCGGCTGGTCTGGTGCTGGCGCGCGAAGGACGCTCCGTCGCGGCGTTCGATGCAATGGATCCGGGAGAGGGAGCTTCTACGCGCAACGGCGGCATCACCAGCGGATCCATTCGGCCGGATTTCGCGACGCTTACGCGGCGGTTCGGGGAGGACCGGGCGCTGGCGATCGAGGCCGAAGGCAAGAGCGCGCGCGAATTCCTGTACGATTTCATCAAGACGGAAGGACTTGCCTGCGACTTCCAGCCGGTGGGACAGTTCAAGGGGGCATTCGGCTATGAACAATACGAATCCATGGCGCGGACCGCGGAGAGGCTCGCGAAGAGGCTGGGGATCGAGGCTTACACAGTGCCCTATGCCGAGCAGCGAAAGTACATCGGCACGGATGTCTATCGCGGCGGCACGGTTCGGATGGACATCGGCGGACTGCATCCGGCCAAATTCCACGCTGAGCTCCTGCGGGTCGCGCTCGCTTCCGGATTGACAGTCCACGCGCGGACGCCCGTGATCTCGATCGAAAGAGATAGCGCCGGATTCCGCGTCGTCACTTCGGCCGGCTCGGTGCAGGCACGTCAGGTGCTGGTCTGCACGAATGGTTACACCGATGCTGCCGTGCCCTTCCTGCGCCGCAGGCTGGTGCCGGTTCGCAGCCGGATCATTGCGACCGAGGAGCTTGCGCCCGAGGTCATGGCGCGGCTGATGCCGAAACGGATGATGATTATCGAAAATCGGGAGGTCGGCTTCTATTACCGGCCTTCGCCGGACGGCAAACGCATTCTGCTCGGTGGCCGCGACAGTTCCCGCGTCGGCGATCCCGTGGCTCCAAAGCTGCTTCTGCGCAAGGGCCTGGTCAATCTGTTTCCGGAGCTGGACGGCGTTCGCCTCTCGCACAGCTGGTTCGGCAACGTGGCGATGAACCGCGACATGATTCCCCGTATCTTCGAGAAGGACGGCGTGGTCTATGCCACCGGCTTTTGCGGCTCGGGCGTCGTTTGGGCCCCATGGATCGGCATGCATGCGGCCCACAAGCTCATGGGGCATGAGGAGGGGGCACGCACGGCCTTTGACTTCCGGCCGCCGGCCTTCATCCCGTTCTATCGAGGCAGTCCATGGTTCATGCCTGCCTTCATCCAGACCTATCGCATGCGTGATCGCATTGCGCTGTGGCGTGCCAGCCGCTGAGGGCCAGCAGCATATCGTCCAAATTAGGGGCGCCGCCGCCTCTCGAAAGAAAAGAATCGATGCACTACGTCTCCACACGCGGCCATTCGGGCCGCAAGCAGTTCTCTGAGACCTTGCTTGAAGGCCTCGCCGCGGATGGCGGGCTGTACATACCCCAGACCTACCCTCGTGTGGATGACGCGACGCTGGATGCGTGGCGTACCTTGTCCTACCCGAGCCTGGCTTTCGAGGTTCTGTCGCTCTACATCAACGATATCCCGCCCGCTGACCTGAAAGCCATTTGCGAGAGGACCTATACGCCGGAGGTCTTTGGAAGCTCGAAGATCGCGCCGCTGCGAAAGCTGGAGAACGGCCTTTACCTCCAGGGCTTGTCGAACGGTCCGACGCTGGCGTTCAAGGACATGGCCATGCAGTTGCTCGGCAATCTGCTCGAGTACGAACTGGCGCGCCGGCATGAGGAGTTGAACATTCTGGGCGCGACCAGCGGCGACACCGGCAGCGCTGCAGAATACGCCATGCGTGGCAAGAAGGGGGTGCGTGTCTTCATGCTGTCACCCCGCGCGCGGATGAGCGCATTTCAGCAAGCTCAGATGTTCAGCCTCCAGGATGACAATATCCACAACATCGCCATCGATGGTGTGTTCGACGACTGCCAGGACATCGTCAAGCGCGTGTCCGGCGATCTGGAATTCAAGCAGCGATACAAGATCGGCGCGGTGAATTCGATCAACTGGGCGAGGCTGCTGGCGCAGGTCGTCTATTACTTTTATGGGTATCTGCAGGCGACCGAGCCGCAGTCGGCGGGTGCAAGCTTTGCCGTGCCATCAGGAAACTTCGGAAACATCTGCGCCGGTCACGTCGGGCGCATGATGGGCCTTCCGATATCCCGCCTCGTCCTTGCGACCAACGAGAACGACGTGCTTGACGAGTTTTTCCGCACCGGCGTGTATCGCGTTCGAAGCCGGGCTGACACGCTTGAAACATCGAGCCCCTCGATGGATATTTCCAAGGCCTCCAATCTCGAGCGTTTCGTGTTCGACCTGCTCGGTCGCGACGCCAGTCGGACCAAACTACTGTTTGAAGATCAACTCAGGGAACGCGGGGCGTTCGATCTAAGCGGAGATCCCTGCTTCGCCGACGCGGCAACGCGTTTCGGCTTTCGGAGCGGCAGGAGCACCCATGCCGATCGGCTGGCGACGATCCGTGACACGTGGGAGCGCTATGACACTATGATCGACCCCCACACTGCAGATGGTGTGACGATCGCGCGTATGCACGGCTCCCCCGAGGAGCCGATGATCGTGCTCGAAACTGCGCTGCCAATCAAATTCGCCGCGACGATCAGGGAAGCGTTAGGCCGCGATCCGGATCGCCCGCAACGTTTCGATGGCATCGAAGATTTGCCGAAACGGGTCAGAGTCCTTCCGGCAGATGCAGAGGCGGTCAAGAACTACATCGCCGACGTCGTGCAGGGCAGCTGAACAGACGAGTCCGGACCGGGAGCTGCTGCACGATGGCCGTTTTTACCGAGTTGTCGTTCGACGAGGTTGCTGCGTTCTTTCGAGCGCTGGGTCTTGGCGCGCCGCTTGCCGTTCGCGGCGTCACCAGCGGAATTGAGAACACGAACTATTTCGTCGAAACGGATGGCGCAAGGTATGTGCTCACCTTGTTTGAGCGTCTCACATTCGAGCAATTGCCTTTTTACCTGCACTTGATGAAGCATCTCGCGGTTCGAGGCATGCCCGTCCCGGATCCGGTTGATGATGCACATGGCGTTATCCTTCACTCTCTGAGGGAGCGGCCCGCCGTGGTTGTCAACAGGCTTCCTGGTGCAAGCGCGGCAGAACCTACCGCCGCCCATTGCAGTTCCGTCGGGGAGTGCCTTGCGCGCCTGCACTTGGCCGGGAGTGATTACCCACGACGCCAAGCCAATCCGCGCGGTCTTCAATGGTGGAACGAGGTCGTGTCGGTGCTCGGCCGCCGCGTATCTGCCGGACCGCGCTCGCTGCTCTCGACTGAATTGGCCTTTCAGAACGAGCTGGCTTTGTCCTCGACCTACAGGCAACTCCCCAGGGGGCCGATCCACGCCGATCTGTTTCGCGACAACGTGTTGTTCGAGAGGGGGCGCCTGTCCGGCGTCATTGATTTCTATTTCGCCGGATGCGACACGTTTCTGTTCGATATAGCGGTGTGCCTCAACGACTGGTGTGTCGATGGCCTCACCCACCGCGCCAATGTCGAGCGAGCCGCCGCTTTCCTGGGTGCTTATGAGAGCGTCCGGCCGCTGACTTCCTCCGAACACAAGCTGCTTCCTGCGATGCAGCGCGCTGCGGCATTCCGGTTTTGGCTGTCGCGCCTGTGGGATGTGCACCTGCCTCGGCAGGCTGCGCTCCTCAAGCCACATGATCCCAGCCACTTCGAGCGAATCTTACTCATGCTCCGGGGAGAGTTCGCATTATCATGATCGTCCAATTTGCAGCAGCGAGGATGGCGGTACGTTGGCGCCGACCCTAGAAGGCCGAATTCGCGGGCTTCTTTCGCAGATCCAGGCGGAGGGCCTCTACAAGCATGAGCGGATGATCACTGGCGCGCAGGCGGGCCGGATCCGCGTCGTTTCGAAGTCCTCCGAGCGCGAGCTCGTCAACCTTTGCGCCAACAACTATCTGGGCCTCGCCGATCATCCCGAAGTCATCGCAGCCGCCAAGCGGGGCCTGGATGAGTTCGGGTTTGGCATGGCATCCGTGCGATTCATCTGCGGTACGCAAACCCTGCACCGCGAACTCGAGCGCACGATCGCTCGCTATCTGGGCAAGGATGACGCTATCCTGTTCGCGGCCTGCTTCGACGCCAATGGCGGGGTCTTCGAACCGCTTCTAGAGACCGACGACGCCGTCATTTCTGATTCTCTCAATCACGCTTCCATGATCGACGGCGTGCGTCTTTGCAAGTCGAGGCGCTACCGCTTTGCCAACGGCGACATGAACGAGCTCGAGGATCGGCTCAAGGAGGCAGACAGGGGCGGAGCCCGGTTCAAATTGATCGCCACGGACGGCGTGTTCTCGATGGACGGATACGTGGCCAGGCTCCCCGCCATTTGCGCCTTGGCCGAGAGGTACGGCGCCGCCGTCATGGTCGACGACTGCCATGCCACCGGTCATATCGGCGAAGCCGGCCGCGGCACGCCGACGCTAACAGGCACAAACCGGCAGGTCGACATCGTCACGGGAACGCTCGGCAAGAGCCTCGGTGGCGCGATGGGCGGCTTTGTTGCGGCGTCCCAACCAATTGTTGATCTGCTTCGACAGCGAGCGCGTCCGTATCTCTTCTCCAACAGCCTCGCTCCGGCAGTGGCGGCGGGATCCATCAAGGCGATCCAGATCGCGGAAACAGCCGACGACCGACGGCAGATTCTTGCTGCGCATATGCGGCGCTTTCGGTCGGGCTTGGAAAAGGCTGGCTTCGAACTGCTCGCGGGAGAGACACCAATCATTCCAGTCATGCTGCACGACGCGCGCCTGGCGCAGGATATGGCAGCCGCGCTGGATGAACGCGGCATCTACGTCGCCGCGTTCTTCTATCCCGTCGTCCCCAAAGGAAAGGCGCGGATCAGGACACAGATGTCCGCCGCCCTGAGCGAAAAGGACGTTGAACAGGCCGTCGACGCTTTCGCCGACGCCGGCAAGGCGCTTGGCGTGATTTGATGATTACAAAGGTGCTCTCATGAAAGCTCTTGTCAAAGCAGCTGCCGAACCGGGGCTCTGGCTCGACGAACGGATGATCCCTCAGATCGGACCGGATGACGTTCTCATCAAGATCAACAAGACCGGGATCTGCGGCACGGATATCCATATCTACGCTTGGGATGAGTGGGCGCAGCGGACCGTCCCTGTCCCGATGGTCGTCGGCCATGAGTATGCAGGCGAGATCGCCGAGGTGGGCGCGAACGTCACGAAGTTCGCGATTGGGCAGCGGGTTTCGGGTGAGGGCCATGTTGTCGGCGTGAGCAGCCGCGCTGCACGGGGAGGGCGGTTTCACCTGGATCCCGAAACTAAGGGGATCGGTGTCAACATTCCCGGAGCTTTTGCCGAATATCTGCGTTTGCCCGCCTTCAATGTCGTGCCGCTGCCTGACGACATCGACGACGAGATCGGGGCCATCCTCGATCCGCTCGGCAACGCCGTCCACACCGCGCTGTCGTTCGACCTCGTGGGCGAGGATGTGCTCATCACCGGGGCAGGCCCAATTGGCATCATGAGCGCCGCCGTCGCCAGGCATGTCGGTGCGCGGCACATCGTGATTACCGACGTCAATCCGAATCGTTTGGCATTGGCATCTGATGTCGCTGACGTCGTTCCCGTCGACGTGAGCAAGGAAGATCTTCGATCCGTGACCCAGCGCCTCGGCATGAAGGAAGGGTTCGATGTCGGGCTCGAGATGAGCGGCGCGCCCGTCGCGTTCGACCAAATGGTCGAAAATCTGGTAATGGGCGGCAAGATAGCGATGCTCGGCATCCCTGCTCGGCCCGCCACGGTCGACTGGACCAAGCTTGTCTTCAAGATGCTCACCGTCAAGGGAATCTACGGGCGGGAGATGTTTGAGACCTGGCATAAGATGCTCGCAATGCTCGAAAGCGGTCTCGACATCAGGAAAATCATAACGCACCGCTTGCCGGTGACGGAGTTCAAGGCCGGATTTGAGATCATGCGCACTGGCAACTGCGGCAAGATCGTCCTGGACTGGAAGGCGTGAATACGCCTTCGAGAGTGCGCCTGCCGCAGGACGGCAGATTGATCCTGCCGCCGCATCATCAATGAAATTCTATGCCGAACTTTGCGCCAGGCGGGTTGCGTAATGCTGTCGGACCCAAGTTACGCTGCGAACTGTGCGGGGGTCATCGAGGTGGCCTCACGGTATCAGGTGCTGGCGATTGGGCCTGCAACCCGAGCAAGAGACGTTGACCGATCATGACAGCCGCAGCTTATCCAGTCGGGCATTGCGACAATGAGGACGTGGCCCTGCTTCCTTTCTCCAGAGCTCATCTGGAAGGCGCCCTGACGCTCTCGCAGGAGATGTCCTGGCCCTACCGAATCGAGGATTGGGACGTTGCGCTGCAGTTGGGCCATGGCTTCGTTCTGCAGCGCGACGGGGCGGTGATCGGAACCGCGGCGTGGTGGCCATACGGCGAGACTCATGCGTCCGCCGGCATGATCATCGTCGCGAAGGCCGCTCAGGGCCGCGGCTATGGGGCGCGGCTGATGGATGCGTTGCTGAAGTCCGCGCGCCCGCGGACCATCTCGCTGAACTCGACGGCCGAAGGCATTACGCTTTATCGCCGCCGCGGCTTTGTGCCGACCGGGATCATCCATCAGCATCAGGGAATTCCACACCAAAGCCACGAGACGCCACGATCGGGCCTCCTCAGACCGATGGCCGCATCGGAGTTCGAAGCGATCGCGCGGCTCGACCGCACTGCTACTGGGTTGGAGCGCCGGCAATTGCTGAATCGGCTGTTCGATAGCGGTGACGGTTATGTCCTGCTGCGTGACGGCTTACTTTGCGGATACGCCATCTCTCGCCTTTTCGGCCGTGGGCATGTCATCGGTCCCGTCGTGGCCGAAAACCCGACCGATGCGCGCGCGCTGATCGAATTCACGATCGCGCGTCTCGGGCCTGTCTTTGTCCGGATCGATACTCCTGCATCCTCGCAACTCGGGGAATGGCTCGAAAGCATCGGCCTGCGTCTGGTCAGTGATGCCACCACCATGGTGCTGGGGACGCCGGCTCCATGGACTGGACCAGCGCGCATGTTCGGGCTCGCCAACCAGTCATTCGGCTAAGGGGGCATCGGGATGCTGCGGGTGGAGATGGACAGGACGGATGTCCCGAACGCCGGTGCGGGCGAGACGGCCGCAACGATTGATGTGCTGGCAACACCGGCGCTCCTGCTCGACAAGGACCGGCTGGATCGCAATCTGGCGCGCCTGTCCTCTCGTATGGCCCGGCAAGGCGTCGTGCTGCGTCCCCATATGAAGACGGCGAAATCCATTGGCGTTGCCCAACGCGTCTATCCATCGGGGCCGGGACCAATCACTGTCTCGACCTTGGCGGAGGCGGAGTACTTCGCGCAGCATGGATTCCGGGATCTCACCTATGCCGTGGGTCTGGCGCCCCACACAGCTGAAAGAGCTATGCGTCTGCGGAAAGCCGGCGTCGACGTCAAGGTGCTGCTCGAATCGCCGGAGCAGGCGATCATCCTCGGCGCGGCCGCTCGTGCCGCCGGCGTGACGCCGTCTGCTTTCATCGAAATCGACTGCGATGGTCACCGTGGCGGGCTGACGCCTGAGGACCCCAAGCTCATCGCCCTCGCGGACGCCGTGGCCGAGGCCGGCGTCAACCTCATAGGCATTCTCACCCATGCCGGCGAATCCTATGGTCTCTGCGCGCCTGAAACCCTCGTGGCGGCTGCGGAGAACGAAAGGGCCGTGGCCGTCGCTGCTGCGGCGAGGTTGCGCGCAGCGGGGCATAAGTGCTCTGTCGTCAGCGTCGGCTCGACGCCGACCGCCCACTTTGCCCAAGACCTGACCGGCGTCACGGAAATGCGAGCCGGCGTCTACATGTTCTTTGATCTGGTGATGCACGGCGTCGGCGTCTGCACAACCGATGACATCGCCATCTCTGTGCTCGCCACCGTGATCGGCAAGAAGCCCGAGAAGGGCTGGATTTTGGTCGATGCCGGGTGGATGGCGCTGTCGCGCGACCGCGGCACCGCGGCGCAGCACGTCGACCAGGGATACGGTCTGGTCTGCGATGTGGCCGGCAAGGTCTATCCCGACCTGATCGTTTCCCAAGCGAGCCAGGAGCACGGCATCCTCGCTATCAGGCCCGGGTCGGCGCAGGCCTTGCCCGACCTTTCGATCGGGGCGAAGGTCAGGATTCTCCCCAATCATGCCTGTGCAACGGCCTCGCAGCACGAACTCTACAACGTCGTCTCCGCCGGCAGCCGCGCGATTGCAGCGCGATGGCCCCGGATGCGCGGCTGGTAGGCTGTCGAAAGGATCGCCCCCAATGACCTCTCCCCTTCCACACCTGAGGGAAGCCGGCTTCCTTGGAAAATTCTACATCGACGGAGAATGGCGGAAGCCGATCGGATCACACGCGGCAGCATCAACCGTCGTCAATCCGGCGACGGAGCAGCCGATCGCCGAGGTTACGCTCGGCGATGACGATGATGTGGACTGCGCCATCGCAGCCGCTCGACGAGCCTTCGCCCGCTGGTCCATAACACCGTCTGCTGAGAGAGCGGCGCTGCTCGACCGGGTTCATGGTTTGCTCCTCAAGCGATTGGAGTCGTTCGCGCAGGCCCTCACGTGCGAGATGGGAGCCGCCATCACCTACGCGCGCCGCGCCCAGGTGCCGCTGGCCGCTGAACATATCCGTGTCGCCCGCGACAATCTCGCGAATTATCCGTTCGTCACCCGACGCGGCAGCACGGCGATCATGCGCGAGGCGATCGGTGTCTGCGGGCTCATCACCCCCTGGAATTGGCCTCTCTACCAGATCACAGCCAAGGTCGGCCCCGCGCTCGCGGCCGGTTGCACGGTGGTGTTGAAGCCGAGCGAATTATCGCCGCTGAGCGCCTTGCTATTCGCTGAGGTCGTGGACGATGCCGGTTGTCCGCCCGGCGTCTTCAACCTCGTCAATGGAACAGGTCCGATCGTTGGCGCTGCTCTGGCGTCGCATCCGCAGGTCGACATGATCTCGATCACCGGCTCGACCCGGGCCGGCGTTCTCGTCGCGCAAGCGGCGGCGCCCACCGTCAAGCGTGTCGCCCAGGAGCTCGGCGGCAAGTCGCCGAACATCATCTTGCCGGATGCCGATCTGCGGCGCGCTGTTCCGCTCGGCGTCAGCGCCGCCTTCCGCAATCTCGGCCAGTCCTGCAGCGCACCGACGCGCATGCTTGTGTCCCGCTCACAAATGGACGAGGTCGAGCTCCTGGCGGTGGCGGCCGCTTCTGAATTGGTGGTCGGCGATCCCCTTGCGGAAAGCACGACGCATGGCCCGATCGCCAACCGGCCGCAGTTCGAGCGCGTGCAGACCATGATCGATGTCGGTCTGAACGAAGGCGCCAAGCTCATCATCGGCGGGCCGGGGCGGCCCGGCGACCTTCAGATTGGCTTCTTCGCGCGGCCGACGATCTTCTCCAATGTCCGTCGCGGCATGAGGATCGCGCAGGAGGAGATCTTCGGTCCAGTATTGTCGATCATTCCCTACGACACCGTAGACGAGGCGATCGAGATTGCCAACGATACCGTCTACGGTCTCGGCGCCCATGTACAAGGCACTGATATGGAGACGGTGCGCGCAGTCGCCCGTCAGATCCAGTCGGGGCAAGTGCATCTCAACCATCCCGACTGGGACCCCAACGCACCTTTCGGCGGCTACAAGCGCTCCGGCAACGGCCGGGAATACGGCCGTGAGGGCATGGAGGAGTATCTGGAGACCAAGGCCGTCCTCGGATTTTACCGATGAACGCTGCCGCAAAGTCTGCTGAAACCTATTTTCGCGCGGCTGCCGCCGCCCTGGCTATGCGGTCCGGCTCCTCCGGACCGGACATGTCGGCGACACTGCTGAAGCGTCACTACGGAGTGACCGGATCAATCGCGACATTGTCGTCCGAGGTTGAGCGCACCGTCGAAGTCGGCATCCCGGACGGCGGGCGCTGCATCCTGAAGACGTCGACCAGACCGGAGGCGGTCGACAGCTTCCGTTTCCAAACCTCGGCCATGGCAGGATTGCAGGAGGCCGCGGGCTTCGTTGCACCCGCAGTGCTCCGCACGAGCAGCGGCGTATTGATGTTTGAGGAAGAGGGGATATGCGGGTACCTGCAGACCCGGATCGAGGGCATTCCGCTGCATCAGGTGGTGCCCACTCCCGAGCTGCTTTTTCGGACTGGCTGCGCCCTCGCTCGGCTTGATTTGGCGCTTGCGCAAGTCGACGTGCTTGCAGCCCATCGGCCCGTTCTTTGGCATGTCGGGTGCTGGTCGCGGCTGATGGAACTGGAGCAATACCTACCAAGCGGGAGCGTTGCCGATAGCGTTCGCGCCGCTATGGCGGAGTATCTGGAGTTTGTTGAGCCGCAACTCTCGAACGTCGTCTGGCAGGTCACTCATAACGATCCCAGCCCGTTCAATATGATTGTGACTGGCCAGGGACTGGGCTTCATCGATTTTGGTGATGGCTGCTGGAGCCCCAGGATCCAGGATCTGACGATTGCAGCAAGCCACCTCGTATCGGATTCGACGCTTCCTCTGGGGGGCGCAGAATATCTCATTGCCGGCTACGCCTCTGTCATTGCGCTTTCAAGGCTGGAAGCAAGACTCCTCGTCGGATTGATGCGGGCGCGACAAAGTGCATTGATCCTGGTCAATTACTGGCGCGCCCACCTTTTTCCGGCCGACGCCCACTACATCAAAAAGAACGTCGCGCGTGCCGAGCACGGCCTTTCTATCCTGGAGCCTCTTGATGTCGCGTTGGGCGAGGCGGCAGTCCTGGCGGCGGTATCGTCGTCCTTGCCGTAACGCCGCTTAGGTTCCCTCGAGCAACAGGGGCGTAAAATTGCGAAGTAACCGCGGTACTCTTTCAAACAGGCAGCAGCACATGTCCACAGATCTCATGCCCAACCGCTACAGACCTGGCGAATCAAACCTTCCTAACCGCGAATCCGAGCTCATTGCTCGTCGTGACCAAGTTCTGGGCGCTTCTTATCGCCTCCAGTACCGCCGGCCCGTGCACTTCGTTCGCGGCGAAGGTATGTGGCTGTACGATCCGGACGGCCGGGCCTATCTCGACTTCTACAATAACGTGCCGTGTCTCGGCCATTGCCACCCGGAAGTGAACGCTGCAATGGCTGAGCAGGCGGGCCGAATAAGCGCCAATACGCGCTATCTCGAGCCAAAGCTTGTCGACTATGCCGAGCGGCTCGTCGGGACTTTCCCGAACGAGCTCGATCGCGTGGTGTTTACCTGCACGGGGAGTGAATCCAACGATCTGGCGCTTCGCATTGCGCGATGTGCGAGCGGCAACGAAGGCGTGATCGTGTCCACCTATGCCTATCACGGCACTAGTGCTGCGACTGCCGCGGTTTCGCCGAACCTGGGTGACGCAGTCGAGCTCAGCCCGTTTGTGCGGACGGTGTCTTTACCCGGGCCGGCGGGCATACCGGAAGCCCAGGCTGCGGAGTTCTTCGAGAGCCAGATTCGTTCGGCCATAATGGATCTAAACCGTCGTGGCATGGGCGTTGCGGCCCTGCTCATCGACAGCATTTTCTCCAGCGATGGCGTATGGGTAGATCCTCCTGGATTCATCGCGAGCGGAGTTGCGGCGGTGCACGAGGCCGGTGGTCTCGTCATTGCCGACGAAGTTCAACCAGGCTTCGGACGAACTGGCGCCGGTATGTGGGGCTTCGAGCGACATGGGATCGTTCCGGATCTTGTTACCCTCGGCAAGCCGATGGGCAACGGATTCCCGATTGGCGCTGTCGTTGGTCGCAGAACATGGATGGACCAATTTGGTGCCACCTCTCGCTACTCGAACACATTCGCCGGAAACACAGTCGGGATAGCAACAGCGGACGCCGTGCTAACGATCTTGCAGCGCGACCAAATTCCGCAAAGGGCCCTTGCGATGAGCGCGCGCCTCCGCAGCGGACTGGAGAAGCTCGCAAAGCAGCAACATGAAATTCGCGCCATACGAAATGCTGGTCTTTTCTTCGGCGTCGACATAGGGGCTGAGGGGACCCCGCCGGCAGGTCGGCGTGCGATGGCTTTGGACCTGGTCAACGCAATGCGGGATGACGGGGTGCTTATCAGCACGACCGGTGCCAATGAAGATACCCTTAAAGTGCGCCCTCCGCTCGTTTGCGACGCCGAGCATGTTGACCTCTTCCTAGCAACCATGGAGCGGGCGCTCATCAAGATCGCAGGCTAGACTAGATCACAGACGCCATCGGGGCTGGACTATCAAACCCGATGCCATCACGCTTTAAACGAAATTTTGCACCTGTTCTTGCAGCCATTGAGCAAGATGGTGTGCTGTCCCTGACAGTTCAGGTTCTCCTGTCCAGATGAGCCCGTAGTGGCTTTCGTCGGCATCGAAACCGGCAGGTGCGATGAGCCGCCCTCTATCGATGTCGTCGGTAGCAAGGACCCAAGGGCTGAGCGCAACACCCAGCCCGGCGGATGCGGCTTCAACGATCAGGAAGTGGTGGTCGTAAAAGCGAATCTCCGTGGGGCGCCGCACTGACGGGTGGACGGAAAGCCAGCGCGACCAGGCGTCCGGCCGGGTCTTTGATCCCAAGGCGATGTACTCCCCGGAAGCAAACGCCGACGCGAGTTGCGGACTCATGACCGGTCCTACCTTTTCGGGAAAAAGGCGCCGGACATGCCACGCATCTGGAAGCGCAAAGTCGAGCCGGCGTATGGCGAGATCGATCCGGTCGCGGCGAAACTCGACAGGGCCGCCGGCGACAGAAAGATGGAGAGCGATGTCGGGATGGACGGCCTGAAAGTTCGCAAGTCGTGGAATAAGCCAGCGCATGGCCACTGAAGGTTCGCATGAGAGAACGAGGGAATTCTGCCGAGCGTTGGCAGCACGCAAGCTCTCAACGGTTGTCGCCAACTCGGTGAAGAATCGGCCGAGCGTGAGGTGGAGCGCCTCTCCCGCGGCAGTGAGGCGCAAGCCACGTCCGCTTTTTTCGAAGAGTTTGAAGCCAAGGTCTTCGGACAGCTTGGTGATGCGGCGGCTCACGGCCCCGTGGGTCAAGGCGAGGCTGTCTGCGGCCAAGCGGACAGACCCGAGGCGCGCCGTGGTCTCGAACGCACGTAAGTCGTCCAAGGAAGGTACTTCTGACCGCTTCATTGGTGATGTTATATCACCAATTGCGCGCAGAAAGTATCGCTTTTCACGCTGGAACTTGTTCGCATAATTGATCCATGCGAACCAATGGCCAGTACACAATCGGTATTCTTGCCGACGACTTGACCAGCGCCGCGGATGGGGCCGCTCCGTTTGTGCAGCGGGGCCTGCGAGCCGTTGTCGGCCGACGCCGACTGCCTCTACCGAACGCAACGATCCTTGCCGTCGATAGCGGATCACGATCGCTTCTAGCTTCGCAGGCGATGCAGCGAGCATCGGAACTTGCCGGGCAACTCGCTTCACAGGATGTCCTCTACAAGACCGTGGACTCGACTCTTCGCGGCCATGTCAGGGCCGAGATGGAAGCGGCCTTTACCGCCAGCGGTCGCAAGATGCTGGTCTTCGCACCTGCGTTTCCGGGCGCAGGGCGTACGACCGTTAGCGGCGTTCAGCTTGTCGATGGCATCCCGGTCGCGGAGACCGGTTATGGTCGGGATCCCGTCCA
This sequence comes from Bradyrhizobium huanghuaihaiense, assembly GCF_025200885.1. Taxonomy (NCBI): domain Bacteria; kingdom Pseudomonadati; phylum Pseudomonadota; class Alphaproteobacteria; order Hyphomicrobiales; family Nitrobacteraceae; genus Bradyrhizobium; species Bradyrhizobium huanghuaihaiense. Next base: position 4,040,254 of record NZ_CP104172.1, read on the forward strand.
TCCGGCGCGACACTCGCGGCTGGTTGAACTCGTCCCGTCCTCCATCGGCAATGTCGTGATCCTCGATGCTACGACACAGGGCGAACTCGACGCAAAGATTGCAGCATTGCCGGATCCGGAGTCGATCCTGTGGGTGGGCTCTCCAGGCATGGCTCTGGCTTTGGCGAAGCGGCTTGCGCCGGTTCAGGTTGCGTCTGACGTGACGCTGGCCGGGGGCCGTGAGATTCTTGTTGTTGTCGGTAGCGCTAACCCGCGCAGCCATCGTCAGGCCGATCGGATCGGGGTCGAGCGCGGCGTTGCTCTATTGAGAGCTCCGGTGGAACGTATCGACGACCCCAATTCCATTCTGCGCGACATTGCGCAGGCCGCGGCTCGAAGGGTCGTCGATGAGCCTTGCGACGTGGTGGTGGCCACTGGCGGGGATACGATGGAAGCGATCCTCGATGGCCTGGACATCTCTGCGTTCGAGATTCTGCAGGAGCTCGAGCCAGGGTTTCCGCTTGGCCGCGCGTCCCTCGGGAATGGACGAGAGCTGCTCATCGCCATGAAGGCAGGCGGCTTTGGCGACGACGACACCCTACGTCGTGCGGTCGCGCGGCTCCGCGCCTGCGCCTCGGTATCAGAAAAGGCTCTGTAGTGACCCAAATCGCTCCCCTCGCCATCACCATGGGCGATGCCTCAGGCATCGGCCCGGAGATCGTGGCGAAGACATTGGCCAAAGGCGCTGAAAGCGTGGTCGTCTTTGGCAGCTCGGTCGTGATGGAGAATATCGTCCGTCGTCTGGGTCTCGGCCTCAAGGTCAAGCGCATCGCCGAACTCCAAGAGGCGCGCTCTGAGCCGCGGTCCATCGAGGTCGTCGAGGCGACGCAAATCATCGCGCCGCCTCCGCTCGGGAGCGTCAGCGCCATGTCCGGCCAAGCTTCCTTCGACGCCGTCGTCGCGGCCATCGCGGCAGCTAAAACCGGCAAAGTCAGCGGCATCGTCACCGCACCGATCAACAAGGAGGCAATGGCAAGGGCGGGCGTTCGCTATCCCGGGCATACCGAGATTCTCGCCGAGTATGGTGGTGCGAAGCGTGTCGCGATGATGCTGGCCAACGACGATATCCGCACGGTTCTCGTCACGATCCACACGTCTCTGCGCAAAGCCATCGACGAAGCGGATTTTGATGCGCAGATGTCGGCCATCCGGCTCGCAAACGAGGGTGGGAAGGCCCTCGGAATCGTGGCACCTCGCGTCGCGGTCGCAGGGCTCAACCCCCATGCCGGCGAAGGTGGTCTCTTCGGCGACGAGGAAATCCGGATCATTGGTCCCGCGATCGAGGCGGCACGCGCGGAGGGCATCGACGCCAGCGGCCCGTGGCCCGGCGACACCGTCTACATGCAGGCCCGCAAGGGCCGCTTCGATGTGGTCGTGGCCCAATATCACGATCAGGGCCTGATCCCCGTGAAATATCTCGGCCTCGAAAAGGGTGTGAACATCACGCTCGGCCTGCCGTTCGTCCGTACAAGCCCTGATCACGGCACGGCGTTCGACATCGCGGGCCGAGGCATCGCCGACACCGCCAGTCTCGAGACCGCGCTGGCTTACGCGCGAAGGCTCGTCGCCGCGCAAATCAAGACAAAAAAAGGGTAGTCTAATGGGCCTTCGCTTCATCTTCATGCTCACGCGCAACGATCGCACGGTCGAGGACGCCTCGGAACAGCTCAAGACCGCGCTGAGCCTCGGCGTTCGTCATATTGGCTTCAAGGACATCGGGCTGCCGACCGATCGACTCAAAGTTCTCAACCAGGCCATCAAGGCAGACGGCGCGACCTCCTACCTCGAAGTCGTTTCACTTGACCAGCAGAGCGAGATCGTTTCGGCGAAGGCGGCGGTCGAAATCGGCGTTGACGTCTTGCTCGGCGGCACACGCGTGGACGATGTCCTGCCGATCCTTGCGGGCACGGACATTCAATACTGTCCCTTCCCGGGGCGCATCATGGGTCACCCGAGCGTGCTCGAAGGGAGCATCGAGGAGATCGTTGAAAGCGCCAAGGCGCTCGCCGCGCGGGAGGGCGTGCACGGCCTCGACCTGCTCGCCTATCGCTCCAGGGAGGACGTCCCGGCCCTCATCAAAGCGGTCTGCGCGGCGGTGTCCAAACCCGTCTATGTGGCCGGCTCGATTGATACGCCCGAGCGGATCGCCGCCCTGAAGGACGCTGGCGCCGCCGGATTCACCATCGGCACGGCCGCGTTGGACGGCAAGTATCCTGCGGACGACAAGGACGTCGCTCGCCAGCTCGGGGCCATCATCCGCGACGTGGCCGCGCTCAATCGACATCTCTCGCCGCTCCACAAGAAGAACCTGGCCAGCTCGTTCGGGCAGCTCAAGGAGACCTGGTCTCCGAGGATCGCCGGTCAGATCAACGACATGCAAATCAAGCTCGCCAAGTTCGCGGGCGAGTTCGCCTGGCGCTTTCACAGGAGCAGGGATGGACTCTTCCTGGTGCACAAGGGCCGCCTGCTGATGAAATTCCGCGATCGGGACGAGATCATCGAGCAAGGCGAGTTCATCGTGGTCCCGCACGGGGTCGAGCATTGCCCTGTCGCGCTGGACGACATCTGCGAGGTCGTGCTGCTCGAACCCGGCACAGCCCTGGATGCCGGCGCCGCTCACGATGGCTAGACCGTCTGCCTGCGATTGGAGCAAACGCTTATCGCCGTCGACCATGCGCTTAAGCAGCGCGTATCGCTCACGCGCTCAAAAACCGAACATCTTGCGAAGTTCTAGATGATTTCAGCATATTCTGTCGCGCGCACGATGCGATGAAGGGCTGATCGGAACTTTGCTTCCGCATTCCTGGCAGCCGAGGTTCGTTGAAGCATGTCGCCCCGTGTCGAGCGCATTCACAGCGATGAGCGTCTCCCGGCCGAAGCCGACATCGTCATCGTCGGCGGCGGCATCCTTGGCTCTACCGCCGCCTACTTCCTGGCGAAGCGCGGCCTCTCCGTGGCGCTGCTCGAGAAGGGCTACGTCGCCTGTGAGCAATCGAGCCGGAACTGGGGTTGGTGCCGTCAGCAAAACCGCGACCGGCGCGAACTGCCACTCTCGGTGCTCTCCATGCGGCTGTGGGACGAGCTCACGCGCGATATCAATCGGGACCTCGGATTTCGACGCTGCGGTCTCGTCTATGCAACCCACGACGAAGCTGTGCTCGCCGGCTGGGAAAAGTGGCGCGAGATCGCCAGGGAGTACGGCGTCGACACCCGCGTCCTGAGCCGGGCGGAGGTGGCCGAGCGCGTCCCCGAAGCCCGCGACAAATGGGTCGGCGGGACCTATTCGGAGCGGGACGGCAAGGCCGAACCTGCGCTTGCCGCGCCTGGTATTGCCGAGGGGGCCAGAACTTTGGGCGCCACGATCCACCAGGGATGCGCCGCGCGGGCGCTCGATTTGGCCAACGGCAAGATTGCAGGCGTGCACACGGAACAGGGCTATATCAGAACCAGCGCGGTGCTGTGCGCCGCCGGCGCCTGGTCGTCGCGCTTCCTTCGGCCGCTCGGGATCAGCTTCCCCCAAGCGAGCATCCGGCAGACCGCGCTGCGCTCCACCCCGACGATCAACATAGGCGAGGCGATCTCCACACCCTACTGCACGATTACGCGCCGACTGGACGGCAGCTACACGCTTGCGATCAGCGGCAAGGCGAACCTCGAAATCACGCCGCAGGCAATCAGGTATAGCCGCGAATTCATGCCGCAGTTCTTGCGTCGCCTGAAGAACGTCAGGCTCGGTGTCGGCCAATCGTTCGTTTCGGGGCCGGATTCGATGGCGGCGCTGCTGACCAACGACAACAGGATCTTCGAACAGAATCGCGTGCTGGATCCTCCACCCCTGAAATGGCTGGTGAGCCAAGTAGTGGAGAGTGTCCGGAAAACCTTTCCCCAACTCGGCGAAATAAAGATCGACAGCGCCTGGGGCGGTTTCGTCGATTGCACGCCAGACGCGGTGCCCGTGGTGTCGCAGGTCGACGGAGTGGAAGGTCTCGTCCTCGCGGCGGGCTGCTCGGGTCACGGCTTCGGTCTGGGCCCGGGGCTCGGCTATCTGGCCGCGGAGCTTGTCGTCAACGACACGCCTTGCGTCGATCCCACACCGTTCCGGCTGTCGCGTCTGGTTGACGGCTCCAAGCTGGACATTGCCGCCATCTGAAGATCGAGCCGGAAGTCAGGCCCTGCAGTCCCTAAGGGCGTTTCCTCCCCAACTTGAGCCACTCCTTCGGAGTGGCTCTTTCTTTATGGATAAGACGATTTGGCTGATCGTGACTCGGCCGCAGATGCACCGTTTGGGCCTGGACGAAAGCATCGTCAGCTCGCCGGCCGATGGTTCAACGGGCAGACTTCTCTCCCAACGGGCCAACAACCGCGCCGGCGTTCATGATATCAGCCGGATCAAAGGCGGTCTTGATTCGCCGCATCGCCGCGATACGCCCGACATCGCCGTACCGCTCCAGAAGGTGCTTCTTGAAACGACCGACACCGTGCTCCGCGCTGAACGTGCCGCCGAGCGCCGCGGCCGTGTCGTAGAGTTGCAACGAAAGGCTGCTTTCGATCCGCTTGGTGAACTCCAGCCGGTCAACATCGGGAGGAACGAGCACGTTGTAGTGCAGATTGCCGTCGCCGACATGGCCGTAGATGGACAGCTCAAGGTCGGCGTCATACCGTTGCACCAGCGCGCCGGCCAGATCCAGAAAGCGCTGAATGGAGGAAAGCGGTATCGAGATGTCGTGCTTGACCGATCCGTTCCGGCGCTTCTCGCCCTCGGGGATGGTCTCGCGGAGCCGCCACATCGCGGTCCGCTGCGATCCGATCTGCGCCAGCAATGCGTCCTCGATCCATCCGGACTCGATCGCCTCGGCCAGAACAGCTTGCATCAGTTCGTCGAGATCGAGATGCCGTGAGGAAGAGGCGAGCTCGACGAGAACGGCGCCTGTCGGGCCTGCTCGAAGGGAGGGCGGGTCGGCCATTGCTTCGGTCGCGAGCGCGATGGATCTGGCCGCCATGAATTCGAACGTGGTCAGCAGATCTGCGGATTCGCGACGGACCAGAGCTAGAAGCTCGGCGAGCGGCGCGCCGTTCGCGAGCTTCAGCCAGGCAGTCGCGCGGCGGGTCGGCAGAGGCGCGAGACGCAACACTGCGCCCGTGACGATGCCGAGAGTTCCCTCGCTTCCGACGAAGCACTGTTTGACGTCATAGCCGGTATTGTTCTTCCGCAGCTTGCGCATGTCGGAGACCACCGTGCCATCCGCCAGCACTGCCTCGATCCCGAGCAGCAGATCGCGCGTCATTCCGTACCTGACGACCGACAGCCCGCCGGCGTTCGTGCCGATGTTGCCGCCGATCTGGCAACTGCCTTCCGCGCCGAGGCTAAGCGGCAACAGAAGGCCGGCAGCCGCTGCGGCGTCCTGAGCGTTCTTCAGGATGACGCCAGCGTCGACAGAGATGCTCATGGAGACAGGATCGACTTCACGAATCCTGTCCATCCGCTCGAGACTCAAGATGATCTGCCGTCCGGAAGCATCCGGTGTCGCGCCGCCGCAGTAGCTGGTGTTGCCGCCCTGCGGAACGATGCCGATACCGTAGTGCGCCGCCAGCCGTACGACATCGGCGACTTGCTGTGTCGTGGCCGGCTTCAGCACGGCAAACGTCGACCCGGTGAAGAGCTGACGTTGATCCGTTGTGTAGGTGACGATCCGCTCCGGGTCGTCAACAACGCCTCCGTCGCCCACAAGGTCGCGAAAGACCCGATCGTTTACTGACTGGGACATGCTTAGCTCCCGATTGGCATCGGGTGATCTTTGCGGGTTTGTGCCGCATTGGCTGCCGTTGAGGAGGCCTTCCGAAGAAACCGATGCCGAATGGCTACGATTGTCGGCAGCTTGCGCCGCGCGTCGAACCCCTTCATCGCGAGGCCTTCGGAACTTGACAGGAGCAATCGATGACTTCACGGGTAATCTATCGCGCCCTGGTCGTCGAAGTGGAGCGTCGCCCGTTCGCCGGGTTGCTACTGGTAGCCAAGATCGCAGATTGACTGTGCTGAAATGAAGAACGGCCTATATTTCAACGGGGACTAATTGACACTCTCCTCCGCACTGCCTCTCAATCGCACCCGGCTGCTCAATCAATAAACGGTGGTTGCGGCTCCAGGATTTGAACCTACTCGCGGACCATTTCTCGCCGGCGAGGGATGCGTGCGAACGGCCGCATTTGACGAACTACCAGGATCCACGTCTTGAGTTAGGCTGCCCTTCGATAGGAAAACAGGATTTCAAAAATAGTGGGTCTAGCGATTTAGCGGACCCCCGAACGGCACTAGGGGTTTTTGGGACCTACAGTTCAGCCGCTCACCGCAGTGACGCGATGTTCCGCCAGATAGCGAATCGGCGGCTTGCCCAAGGTCTTTCGGAACATGTTGACGAAGCTGCTTGCGTTCTCGTATCCGAGCTCCATGGCGACTGTCTTGACGCTGTCACCGCGCGCCATTCTTTGCAATGCTAGGATAACATGAAGCTGGTGTCTCCAGCGTCCGAAGCTCATTCCGATTTCCTGTATGAGCAAGCGGCTTAAGGAGCGCTCGCTCATGCCAAGCGAAGTTGCCCAGTTCGTGAACGAGGTCTTCGCGCTTGGATCGGCAATCAGCATTTCGGCGAGACGCCGAAGGCGCGCCTCGCGTGGCATCGGTAAGTTCAGGTCACTGATCGGCGCATCGGACAGCTCGTCTAACAAGGTCATTACCAGTCGATCCTCGCGACCTCCGAGCGGATAACACTCCGGAAGTTTAGCCACTCTGAGGATCAGCTCCCGGATCAAGGGTGATATCGAGATCGTGCAGCAAGTCTTGGGCAGGCTCTTGGCGGCGCTCGGTTCAATATACAGGCAGTGGCATTCTACGAGACCGGCGCCACGAGCCGAGTGCGCCAGCTGACCGGGGATCCATAACGCGCATCCCGGCGGTACTAGCCAAACGGTATTGGCCGTCTCGCAGCAAAGAATGCCCCGTTGGGAGTACAGTAATTGAGCTTTGCGATGCTGGTGCCGACCATAGGTCCAATCACTCGACAGCGTTTCACTTCGGAGTGCAACGGCCCGGGGAACGCGGTCGATGTCGGGGTCAACAGAGCGATGGAGCATCTCGTCGCCTTTTCGGAAGTCTTGTGTCGGGAACTGACCCACCAAATATTTCGACTCGACCATCGCAAATCGAAAGGAGAGGGGCCACCCGGAATTGCGGCGTCTTGAAGCAATCTAAACCGGTGTGGCAGGTCGCTGCAGGGCTGGCCCAGATGCTGTTTCCTTGACAGGATGGACAGGCGCATCCCCACCTCGCAAGTGTCGCCAGGATGCGCGAATGGCACAAATTCCGGGCAGGGCCACGGCGATGATTGCTGTCGCTGCTATGTGAATGCCGTCGCGCATGCCGTCGAAGACTCCGCCCGCGACGCTGGTGACAGCCAGAAGGCCTCCCAAGACGGACGAGGTGAGAACCCCAGCGCGCCCCCGTGTGACGAGAGGAAGTAGGGCAGGAATGATCCATATCGAGCATGCGACGCCAAAGTACCAAAGAGCCACCGCATCGAATGCGGCCGACGCCGCGCCGGAGCCGTCGATTTGGCGGTTAACGAAAGTAAGGATCTGGATGGTTGCGTAGATCGTGCTTCCGAGTCCACAGATCAACCATAGCAGCGCCACCTTTTGACGGGCAAATTGAGCGCCGAGTTCAGTCGTCATATCAGTCATTGTCGTAACCCAGTTTGATATCGATACCTTGGATTGTCGCGCTAAGCTCGTTCAGAGCGTCGGATCTGCCATCACAGCTCCGCCCATCGTCTCAGAAGATTGTGATAGACGCCGGTAAGCGTGAGGATGCCTTGTGCATCGCCGGCCAGAGATCTGCGCAGTTCAATAATGCCCCGGTCGAGATCATAGAGCGTTGTGCGAAGCCCCTCGTCCTTGATCATCGATTGAGTCCAGAAGAACGATGACAAGCGCGCACCTCGGGTGATCTCGCTCACACGATGCAGGCTCCCCGCTGGATAAAGGACCATGCTGCCGGCCGCCAACTTGACGGCGTGAACGCCGTAACTGTCTTCGATGATCAGTTCGCCACCGTCATAATCCTCAGGTGCCGTGAGGAAGAGGGTTGAAGACAGGTCGGCGCGCATGCGAGTGCCGAGTCCAGGCGCGGATCGCACTGCGCCATCGACATGGGAATCAAAGAACATCCCGGTGTCGTATCGATTGAAAAGGGGCGGAAGGACGCGCGAGGGCAGCGCGGCACTATTGAACAATGCATTCCGACCGAGAGCTCGCAGGATGATGTCGCCGGCTTGGCGAGCCTGAGGCGAGTCCTCGGGGACCTGAGCATTGCGCTTGGCGCGCGATGCCAGCTCACCCGCAGTTGCCCGTCCGTCGATCCAGTCAGCGGCTTCGATGATACTGCGTACGGACTTAACTTCGTCGGCGGATAGCAGGTCTGGGATTTCGATGAGCATGTGTCTTCAGAATCTGATTGCTGCGGTGAGGGTGACGCTGCGGCCAGCAACGGGTGTCGCGTAGCCGTTTCCGAAGGCCGAGCTGTAGGTCAGCTTGTTCGTGAGATTCGTAACCTTGAACGCCAGATGGTGTCGTTCGTTGGGATCGTAGGAGAGCATCCCATCGATCGTGGTCGCTGCAGGGATCACCATCGAATTGAGGTTGTTGAGGTAATAGTCCGAACGATAATTGAGCCCGCCTCCGACAAGCATGTGACCCGGCACGTTTGGCAGCAGGGGAGCGATGTCGTAAGTGGTCCAGATCGCCAAGCCATGCTGAGACACGTACGGGACCCGGTTGCCTGCGGCCGAGACGGGCGTGAACGGGCTGATCGACGAAGCGATGATCTTGCTGTCCATGTACGAATAGGAGGCCTGAACGTCCCAATTCGCCGTGAGCTTGCCGGTCAATCCGAGCTCAACTCCCTGGACTTGCACCTTGTCGTCAGTCGTCGTCTGGATTCCCGATACCTGGTCGGTATAGGACGCGTTGTTCTTCTCGACGCGGAACAATGCTGCCGTCACGCCGAGCTGGTCCTCGAACAGGCCCCACTTCGCACCGACCTCGAAGGTCGTATCCGCTTCCGGCTGGAGGTTTGCAGCGCTTGGCGCCTGGGACAGGCCGAGCGACGAACTCAGCGAAGTGATGTTGTTGCCCGGCGGCGTGAATGAACGTGCATAGCTGAAGTAGTAACTTTGATGCGTGGTGGGTTCGAAGATCAGGGATGCTTTTGGGCTGGCGAACTCGGACGTCGTCGCAAGCGGAGACGCGCCTGCCTGGCCGTCGACCCGATAGTGGTCCCATCGAACACCAGTCAGGATCGAGAGCATGGGCGTCAACCACATGCGGTCGCTTATAAAAGGACCAACGTCCCAGCTCGTGGCCGACAATTGATTGCCCGGCGAGACTGTCAGTGCAAACCCGGGTGAGTTCGCAAAAATGGGATCGAGAAGAGTCCCTGCCGGCTCGGGGCCCGAAGGAAGATAAAAATTGGTCGTCGCATGTTGAGAATAGACGTCAAAGCCGGCGACGAGCTTATGCCGAAAGGGCCCGGTGTCGAAACGCATCGTGGCGGTCGTGACGTTTTCCCCGCCGTGACTGACCTGCTTCGTCCCGCCGACGGACCAGATTGTGTAGGGCGTCGCCAGATTGCCGGCGAGAACGTCCGTTGCGCAGCTGCTTGGAAACGGGAAGCCGGGCGAGGCGCAGAGCGCGGGCGTAAACTTCAGGTCACGTGTATAGTAACCGACACGCGTGTCGTTCGTTAGCGTGAGCCAATCGCCGAATTCGCCCTTGTAGAGAGCGGTTGCAACGTCGGCCGTCGCGCGGTCGCGATCACTTTCCCGGCCGAAATAGTTTGAGCGGGGAACTCCGTACTCCGTCACGGGCTTCCCGACGACGCCCGGCGCGCTGACGATCGGAACGCCGAAATCAGGGCGCTGTACGCTCTGCTGATGCATGTAGTTGACGATCAGGGACTGCTCGGTGCCGAGGCCAAGTCCTAGCGAGCCGAGGAAGCCGCCCCGGTCGGAATAGACATGGTCGCGATCGACAATATCCTGGCCGTTCCCCATGGCGATGAATCGGAGGGCCGTCGTGTCGTTGATCTGCTTGTTGATGTCCAGAATGCCGCGTCCGTAGGGGCCCGTCCCAGCCGAGGCCTCGAACGTTGATTGGTCGCCGAGATGTGCCTTCTTGCTTTCGATCTCGATGACGCCGCCCGTCGTGCCATTGCCGAAGCTCTGTGACGAGGGTCCCTTCAGCACCAATACGTTTTCGGTTGCAAAACTATCGCGCACATACGAACCAAAATCGCGTAAGCCGTCGACATACACATCGCCAGAAGCGTCAAAACCCCGGATGCGGAACTGATCTCCGTTGATGCCACCGCCGCCTTCTCCGGTGGCGACGGTGATTCCCGGCACATATTGGAGCACCTGATTGATGGTGGCTGCTTGCTGCTGCTCGATTACAAGGCGCGGTATGACAGTGACGGTTTGCGGCGTGCTTTGTAGAGAATCGGAAAGACGGCTGAGACCAGTGGTTCGCTGCAGCGAATTCCCAGGCGAAACAGCCGAGGACGCAGCCTGCGGACGCGGTTCGGCCGGTTTGCTCGGATGGCTGGCCGAGACAGGTCTCGAGGCCTGCTTCGCGCCGGCGTCCGGCGCTCGTCGCCGCTTGGCAACAGGAGCGTCCACCTCGACCGGTGGAAGCGCTGTAGCCTTGTCCGCAGGCGCCGACGTCGGTTGATTGTTCTGGCCTTCCGCGTTCGCGGCGGTAACGAATAGAAAGCCGTTCGCAAGGCTCGCTGCTGCGCCAATTCCGGAAAGTGCTGGCCGCAAAGTTTCGATGATGGTCACAGAGCCCCCTTCGAGCAGGATGATGTTGAGTTGGATAGTCTTGCGATGCGGCGTGACATCGCTGCGAGACGGCCACCGAGATAGCCAACGAGGCCTCGGCCGATCGACGCCTGACGACAATTCCGCGAATCCGGATGTCCATCGGTTGGCGGTCGCTCTGGCAGCCTCCTGGCGTCTTCAAGGTCAGAGGGTGTTGCTGCAGCGTCGTTGAGCGCGGAGGCGTAGGCCTGCACATCGGCGGCACTGCCGGAAGCCGCTATGCGCCTAAGTGCCTCGAGGCCATGCCGGCGTAGCGCAAGTTCGCCGTGCGCCAGCAACAGCGGCGCAATGCGCCGGCGAAAGCCATCATCGCTACCGGACACCGCCCGTTCCAGCCAAACATCGGCACCGGCCGGGTCACCGCCAGCGTGCAGGATCGTGGCCAGATTGTACTGGGCCCAGTGATCGCCAAGCGCCGCTGCGCGGCTGTACCAATACAGGGCGCCTCTCGGATTGGCCGGCACGACCCAGCCTTCTTCAAGAAATCGCGCAAGCGAATTCATTGCCTTCAGGTTGGCCTTGGAGGTGCCGCCTTCCGCTGCTGCCCGAAACAGCTCGAAGCTCCGCGGCCGATCCGCCGGATCTCCGCCGCGCATCAGCATCTGCGCCAGATTGACCTGGCCCCAGACGTGGCCGGCTGCCGCGGCCAGCTCGAAAAATTCCGTCGCGAGCTTCGGATCTGGCTCGACACCCCAGCCTTGTTCGTAGCAGCGGCCAACCATGTTTTGTCCGTCCGGGTCCCCGAATTGGGCGGCACGTTCGAACCAGACGAAGGCGGCCACCGGATCACGCGCGGCCTGCGTCCCATCGAGCAGCAACTGGCCCCACACGATCTGCGCGGGAATGATATCGGCCGCGGCTGCTGCCTTGATCCACTGCGTCGCATCGTGGGGATTGCTGACGAGCAAGTCACGCAGCTGCGCCTTGGTCAAACGTTGCGCGCGAATTTGCAGGAGTGGTCGGGGCAGGGCCATTGAGGCGTAGGGATTTGCAAGCCTCCTGGACAGGCGCTCAGGAACAGCTCTGGGCTGTGGGTGGATTGGCATCGTGCTTCGCTTCGCGCAGGCCGGGGTTTAACGGAATGGCTACAGCAGCCCGGTGCGGCGCTGCATCGTGCAATCCGGCCAGACCATTGCTCAATTCGGCCAGCGGCCAAGAATTCGTCCAAAATGCCGCCAAGACTTGGCAACCAAGACCTGGCATCGCAGCATCTGGTTGCGGGTCGCAGTGATTGTCTGATTTGGGTAACGCTTTGGCGCCTTGGGTGAATGAGTTAAGGCATCATCCAAACTATCGTCGCTGGTCATGCGCACGTGAATTGAACCACGCTGCGCAAACCTGACCGATAGGGATGACGATGCTGTTGAATACCGCGACTTTTCCGATTGTAAGGCTGTCTTACGATCAGGGCCCGGCCGAAACGGCTGACGAGGCCTTCGCTGCCTTCGAAGCTCTGCTCGATCGTGCCGCGCCCTTCGTCATCATAGGGCAAGGGGCAAACGCCGATATCGACGACCACGAGCACGATCCGGGTGAGCAGAGAAGGCTTGCGCTCTGGTCGAAGAAGCACAAACCGCGATTGCGCGAATTTGTGAAGGCCCTGATCTATGTTGAGCCCTCAAGGACGAAGCGGCTCGGCATGAGAGCCTTCCAGATCGTGTCAGAGAAGTTTTGGGGATACCCGATGCTGGTCGCCGCTTCGGAGACAGAGGCGCTGGAGATGGCGCAAGCACTGCTGAAGTCCCCGTTTCCAAGCAGGGCGAACGGGTGAGGCAAGCTGAATATCTGTTCAGACGACCTATTGTCCTCGAACGAGGAGCCCCTCTGAACTCTCGCTTCGACAGCGATTGCTCTCGAAAGCCACGTTGCTCAGCGCCGCGACGCGCTCTTATGAGCCATCAGAAGGCCTCGCTTCCGTAATGCCCTTCCGGACCAGCCGTCACGAGCCCGGCGGCGGTTGCTGCGTATCGGATCAGCCACGATGAAGAGATGGGATCGCGTGTTTCAGGACTTCGTGGATGCGATCGAGTTGGCGCGCAACGACGTTGAGTTCGAGCGTACGGCGGCGCGCACAGCGGTGTGTCTTGGCTTTCGTTGGTTTGCTTATCTGAGGATAGTCGAGGGGGCACCGAAGCTGATCTCCTGCTATCCCAAATCGTGGTCAAGCCGCTATTTCGATCTGCACTATCAGCAGCTTGATCCGGTGATTCGCAGAGCCCGGCTCGACCATGACCTTTTCTGCTGGAGGAGCGGCGCGGCAGGGCCGGGTGGCACGAAGGATCAGCGCAGGTTCTTTGAAGAGGCTGTCTCCTTTGGAATTCGCTGCGGCGTGACGATACCGATCCGTGGCGGCTTCGGCCGCATGGCGGCGTTTACGCTGGCCAGCGATGATCGTGGTTTGCATCCCGAGCGCTTGATTGCGACCTCGGCGCAGATATTGCGTCTAGTCGGATTGCACTTCCACACGCATCTGGCGGCGCGCCAGTTGGTCGCCGAAGTACCGCTGGTCGATCCGGTCCTCGGACATCGCGAACGGCAATGCCTCGCCTGGGTGGCACGTGGCAAGACGGTCTCGGAAAGCGCGCTGCTGTTGGGAATCTCGCCCCGGACCGTGTCCTTTCACCTGGAGAATGCCAAGCGCAAGCTGGATGCGACCTCGATTGCGCAATGCGTCGCCGAGGCCATCCGTCGTCGCCTGCTGACTTAGGCGATTTTCATCCAGGTTCCTGCTACCTCGGCTTGCACGGTTGGCAGTTTATCGCGAAACAATACGGGCTGCTGGTACGTAAAATAGGCCACCGAGACAGGCGCATTAACCAGTATCGCCGTCGGCAGTGACACCTCCGAGAACTTCCTAAGTGGCCTGGCGTGTTCGATGGAAGCCGCCGAGCCCGTTCCGGCCGTTGCCACGAATGAGTCGGCGCCGGTGCCGTTCGGTATGCTGGCCCGCAAGAACAGCTGGCATTCGTTGGCCGGGCCCCAAGATCTCGTTAGATCAAAATTCTTCTAAGTTCGGTTCTGCCGGAGGCACCTGTTAAAAAACACAGGCGCTGCAAACTGCGGTTTCTGCTGTGGTGGTTTGTCACCGATTCAACCGGAGGTCACCATGCTTGCAACCGCTTTGAACCATCACGCTTTCGGACAGCATGTCGATCTGCTTGCCGACATGTATCGGCTACGCAGGCAGATCTTCAAAGACCGGCTCGATTGGTCGGTCGCGGTTTCCGGGGACATGGAAGTCGATCTCTTCGACGCTCTCAGTCCAACCTATCTTCTGGTGCTGACTGATGATGGCGCTGTGGTGGGCAGCGTCAGGCTGTTGCGGACGGTCGGGCCAAACATGCTCGCGGACACATTTCCCTTCTTGCTGGGCGATAGTCCAGTGCCGCGAAGTGAGAAGGTCCTCGAAAGCTCGAGGTTCTGCGTAGATACACATCGGGCCTCCCAACTTGCCGGCAACGGCATCAATCGCGCTACCATCATGATGTTTGCGGCCATGATCGAATACCTTAAGGCCACAAATGCCGATAGCATCGTGACTGTGACGGACGTTCGAATGGAGCGTATCCTGCGCCGCGCGGGGTGGCCCCTCGAGCGGCTAGGCGCACCGTGCCGTGTCGGACAAACCACAGCTCTCGCAGGATACCTTCATGCCTCTGACGCGGCCCTTCACGTGCTCTACCAAGCCGCTGGCGTCCCTGGGCGGGTTTTGATTCCGGTCACGTCTATTCCTGCCGCAGCTTGACGTTATGCGGTCAAAGCTTTCCGGGAACGGCCGGAAGGTGATCCATGCTGGCGGACCCGAGGCACAGCGTCGTCGTCATCTTGAATCCCGACTGGCCGAGGACCGGCGCTCCGGAGGTAGATGCCCATATCGAGAATTTCCCGCTTCTGGAGGCGGGGTGTCGGATATTGGGCGTCACCCCGTTAGCCGTGGGCGACTGCAAGCTGCAAACATCGGCCGCGCGTACGGGGCAAGTCTTTCAAATGATTCCGCTTGATGGACAGCTTCTTTGGAAGGATGAGCGGTTCGTCCAACGTATGGTGCAAGACGGCTTTCGCTTCCTGTATCTCGCGGGCGCCTGGCTCGAGGAGGATGTGCTTATTACAGCCCTGGAGGGCGCCGCGCGGGGCTACGATATACGCCTCCTATCAGATCTGTCGGCCGCGAGGCGCGAAGCCGAACGGAGGCCGATGTTCGACCGTCTGGTGCTCCATGGCATGCTCGTGACGACTGTTCGCCAGACATTGCTGGAGTGGGCCGTGTGCCTTGGCGATCACGGTCTGATCGGGGAAATCCGGCAATTGCTGAAATAGGGTGCAGCGGCCAAACTCGTAGTCTTTGCTCGTCGGTCGCCGAGGTCTCGTTCCATGCTTGGGCGCTCATCTCTACGACGATCCGCCAAGCACTCCTCGAATGAGGCGCGTCTCTGACGATCAGGCCGTCAGGCACAGTTTTGGGATTTCCTTTCTAACATGGCGCCTCCCGCAGGCTGCCGCTTGCGGGCCGGGCTCTCGTGAACCGAGCCCGCTTTGCGGTCTCGGCCTCCGGCTTCGATCCCTGGCGCAAACACGTCGTCCGCGGATGCAGGGGCCCATGTGCCGTCTGCGTGGTCGATAGTGCGCGACGGTCTCGATGACATGCCGGCGATCCGTTTGAGGCGATGCTTTTGAGGAGCCGGCCGCAGGCGGCCGGCGCTTTTGATAAGCCCCCGGAAGGCGGGGTGGGCGGCGCTCCCGCATAGCCCCGAACCGGCGGCCCGCAACCGCGCCTTGCTTAGGCTCTCTGTGTCGCTTGTGTGCCCGGCGCGGTCCTCCGCTGACGCTCCGGCCGTTCCGGTGCGGTCCACCTTCACGTTCGGGGCTTTCCGGTCGCTCTTCGCCGCCCACCCCGCCTTTCGGGGGCAGGGCGCGGAAGAGGAGCGAGCGGAGATCGTCATGTCCAAGAATTCAACCCGCCGTCACGCGGCCAAGCCGAAGGCAAGTCTCTACGAAGAAATCACCGCCCACATCGTTGCCGATCTGGAGGCTGGCGTCTTCCCATGGGCCCGGCCATGGAGCACCGGTGGGGGCAATCAGGCCTTCGCGCTGCCGAGAAATGCAGCCACGGGCAAGACCTATTCAGGGATCGACGTTCTGATCCTGTGGGGACGGCTGTTCGAGCGCAGCTTTGCCTCGGGGCGATGGCTGACCTTCCGCCAGGCCGCAAGTCTCGGCGGATCGGTACGCAAGGGCGAGCACGGCGTTACGGTCTGCTATGCTGACCGCTTCGTTCCCAAGCGCGAGCAGGGTGGCGCAGGGCGTGCCTCTCAAGACCAGCAGGACGCGGAAGGGGCGGCCGTTCCATTCTTGCGGCGCTACACCGTCTTCAACGTCGATCAGTGCGACGACCTGCCGGATCATTACCTCGTGGAAGCGCCGGCCTTGCCTGAGCGCGAGATCGTGCCGCAGGCCGAAGCGCTCACTGTCGCAACACGGGCTGATATCCGCATCGGCGGCGCAAAGGCCTTCTATTCACCATCAGACGACACCGTCCACGTCCCGCCACAGCCTGCCTTTTTCGAGCAGATCAACTATTACCGCACGCTGTTCCATGAGCTTGGCCATTATGCCGTAAGCCGGATTATGCCGAATTTTCGAGAAGGCCGTTGGAATTGGACGTCGTCAATGCGCTGACAGTCGGCATAATCGCGCCAACTATACGAAACGCATAATCGTTCCGAGAGGCCTTTCTTTGCTGACATTGAAGCCGTTGCAAAATTCGCTATTCTGCAACGTAGCTGAAGTCGGATTCAAAATCGTCGCTTTAATCGGGAATTTCGCGACAGTTCTTTTAGGATATTGGAAGGTCGGGAAATATGCGGCGCGTCCAGAAACTATTCCTTTTTGTTGTTGCAATTACAATGATTGGGATTTCGGGGATAATCGGCTGGCTAACCTTCAGCCCGCCCGATGGACTTCTATCGGCATCGGCCGTTGCGGCAAAAATGGTTTGTTCGAACGTCTTCATTGCCAAACGCGACGCGGCCTCCGTCATTGGAAGCGATGTAGCGTTTGCGCTCCCTCATGTCGCCAACCGTCTGAAAATCTCGGTGGACCCCGCCAACCAGCGTGTCGAAGTGGCATTTCGCGGCCTCTTCGCCAAACGCGACGCCCAATATGAGGACGGACGCGGTTGCACGCTGGTCTCGAAGGACGAAATCCCCGATCGCGCCGCGCCGCCTTCACGTCCGGCAAAGCCTGATGCGCTCTGGCCGGCCGGCGAGAGGGTGCAATTGTCCGAAGACAAGCGTTTGCTGGCAGCGCTGAACGATCCGGCTCTCCAAGGGCCCGGCATGCGCGCGATCGTCGTGGTTCAGGACGGGCGCATCGTCGCTGAAACCTATGGCGAAGGGTTTAGCGCTTCGACGCCCTTGCAGGGCTGGTCGATGACGAAGACCGTAAACGCTGCCCTGGCCGGCATGGCGATCAAGGACGGAAAGCTTTCGCTCGATCGACAGAACTTATTTCCGCAGTGGGCCGGCGACGCGCGTGCGGACATTTCCGTGGCCGATTTGATGGCCATGACGAGCGGATTGAAATGGAGTGAAGCTGGCGATTCTCCCGACCCTGACGGGTTGGAGAATCTCGCAAAGGATGCAGCGGCCTTCGCGAGGGATCGACCGCTCGTCGCCCCGCCTGGAACGAAGTTCAACTATGCCGGGGGGTCATCCGTCCTATTGGCCCGGCTCTGGCAGAACGCGGTTGGAGCGGACGCGCGAGCTTATCCGCAGGAGCGATTGTTCAAGCCTTTGGGCATGACCAGCGCCGTTCTCGAAGCCGACCCTTCAGGTACATTCCTTGGTGAAGCTTTTCTCTTCGCTAATGCGCATGATTGGGTGCGTTTCGGCGAATTCCTGCGCCTGAACGGAGAGTGGAACGGCGAACAGCTTTTGCCGGCGGGCTTCGTCGATTACATGCGCTCGCCTGTGCTGGTTTCCGAAGAGGGACATGGCCCGGTCTACGGTCGCGGACAGCTTTGGTTGGGGCCGGGCCAGGGATTCCGACTTCCAGCCGACACGTTCATGATGCAAGGGCACCTGCGTCAGGTGATCGCGATCATCCCCTCGCGTAAACTGGTGATCCTGCGCATGGGATTGACGCGGGAAGATATCGGTTACAGCACAGCGAAACTACTTCAGGCGATTGCCGCGGCGTCGCAAAAATCCTAAGTTTCACGGCAGATCGCCCCCTCAAATCTAAGCCCCCTCAAATCTAAAGAGAATTCGTGTCGCAAAAATCCATCGCGAAAGTCGGCGATTTGCGGCCGACTTTTGCGGCACATCGGGCTTTCTGTAAGCGGCGGCCCTGCCACTTGCGCTGATCCTCAGCGCGGGAACGCCGATGGCTAGTTACATATCGAGGTTTTGATGGGAAGTTTGTTGCTCCAACAACATGGAGCACAAGAAATGGAAATATCCGACAAGATTACCTGCCTCGATCCCTACTTCGTATCATTCGAGGAAAGTCTTTCTTCAAGGAACTACAAGCCAGAGACCTTGGCGAACTATCGCTACCTGCTTCGACGCTTCGGCCGCTTGCTCGAAGCCGAGAGCATTGTGCCGTCGACGTTGACGCCAGACCTTGCTGTCGCGCTGGGGCGGCGGTTGCCGATCACACCGAAGAGCCAGATCAAGGTTCCCAATCTTGCCAGGCTGTTCGTCCTGCATCTCATCGAGATAGGAGTGGCGAGCCGACCACCGCTTACGCCTTCGCAGGCCGAACGTCACGAACTGCTGAGCAACTTCGAAACCTATCTTCTGCGGCAGCGCGGCCTCAGCCCTCGCTCCGTCTATCACGTGCTCCGGTTCGCGGATCGCTTTCTCCATCATCGCTTCGGCGACCATGTGCTCGATCTGCCGGCGCTTAACGCCCGGGATGTCGTGGCGTTCATGGAGCACCTTCTCTCACGCAAGCGCCCATTCCGCGATAAGACACCGGCAACTCATCTTCGCAGCTTCTTCCAGTATCTGTTCGCACAGGGCCTCACGACGACAAATTTGTCGCTCTGCGTCCCCAGGGCCCACAAACCTTGGGGCGCAAGGCTCCCTCGCTATCTGTCGCTTGATGAGGTGGAGGCTGTTCTGGCCTCGGTGCGCACCAATCCGCGGCACGGCGCACGCGATTACGCAATGCTGCTGCTGATGGCCCGCCTTGGCCTGCGCGCGCCGGAGGTTATCGCTATCCAACTGGATGACATCGATTGGCGCTCGGGCGAGCTTCTCGTTCGTGGAAAAGGGCAGCGCCATGACCGGCTGCCGATCCCGCCAGACGTCGGCGAAGCGATCATCCGATATCTACAGGAGGAGCGAACCTCAACGACCACGCGCACGCGCACGCTGTTCGTGACGCATCGGGCGCCAAACCGCCCGTTCAAGGACAGCCAGGTCATCAACGCCATATTGAAGGAGGCGTTCGCGGCGACGGGCGTGAAGCCGCCGACACCCTACGTGGGATCGCATGTTCTGCGCCACAGCCTGGCGACGAACATGGTTCGCGCCGGCGCCTCGTTGGAAGAGATCGGCGATCTGCTGCGGCATCGATCGCGGGCGACGACGATGATCTACGCGAAGCTTGACACGGATGGCCTGCGTTCCATCGCCCAGCCTTGGCCGGTCGCGGAGGTGGCACGATGAGCTTCCTTGCCGAACTCGACCGCTACCTGACCGTCAGAAGACAGCTCGGCGCCGATCTGAGCACGGATGAGCGGATACTACGTCGCTTCGCTATCTTCGCCGACCGCGATGAAATGAAGTACGTCAATACCAACCTGATCATGCGCTGGCTCGAGAGCTTGTCCTCTGCCAGTACCGGAACCCGGGCAACACGCTTCAGAGTAGCTCGCCAATTTGCCGAATGGTTGCATGGCATAGACCCCAAGCATGAAGCCCCGCCCCGGGGACTGGTGCCCGGTCGCGTTCAACGCGTGCATCCATATATTTATAGTGAGGCCGAAATCGTTGCGATCATCGAGCATGCGCGGACTCTGCCATCGGTCTACGGCATGCGTGGCCTGACGTGCTCGACGCTCTTCGGCCTTGTCGCCGTGACCGGACTTCGGATCGGCGAAGCTCTCGGTCTCGACCCTGCCGATCTCGATGTCGAATCCGGCGTGCTTCATGTCCGGCAGGGCAAGCTCGGCAAGGAACGGTTGCTGCCGCTGGACCCAAGCGTCGTGCAGCGGCTGGAAAGCTACGGCCGCGAGCGGGACCGACTGCTCGGGCGCAGGCCGGAAGCACTCTTCGTGACCTGCGAGGGGCATCGTCTTGGCGATTGCGGTGCGCGGTACAACTTCGCGCATGTATGCCAGCAGATCGGGCTGCGAGAGCCGCAGCTTTATCTTCGGCACGGCCGTGGACCACGCATCCACGATCTTCGCCATACCTTCGCGGTGCGTACCATGCTGAGCTGGTATCGGTCGGGCAAAGACGTCGGCCGCGAGATGATCAAGCTCACGACATGGCTTGGTCATGCGAACCCCGCCCATACCTATTGGTATCTCGAAGCGGTCCCGGAACTGCTGGAGCTGGCCTCCGCTCGGATAACAGGCGCGGCAGTGGAGGCGGAAACCCGATGAAGGCGACCAACTTCCCCGCGCTGATCCAGCGCTTCTTCACCGATCGGCTCGGCACGCAGATGGAAGCGAGCCGCCATACCGTCGCTGGCTACCGCGATACATTTAGGTTGCTGATCCGGTATGCAAGTTCACGGCGTGGAAAGCCACCCACGAAACTGACGATCGAAGATCTCGACGCTGATCTTGTCGCCGACTTCCTGACCCATGTGGAAACGGCGCGAGGCAACACGGCACGCACCCGCAATACGCGTCTTGCCGCTATCCGCTCGTTCTTCCGCTACGTTGCATTGACCGACCCGAGCTGCCTTCTTCATTGCCAGCGCATTCTCTCAATGCCGAACAAGCGGTACGTGAAGCGGAGCGTGACGTTCCTTGATGCTGAGGAGATAGCGGCGCTGCTGGCCGCGCCGGATCGAAAGACGTGGGTGGGCCGGCGTGATCACGTCCTGCTGGTGCTTGCACTTCAGACCGGGTTGCGGGCGTCCGAATTGATCCACCTGCGCTGCAAGGACGTGATCCTCGGCACGGGGGCTCATATCCGGTGCATCGGCAAGGGGCGGAAAGAACGCAGCACGCCTCTTCGTCGTGACACGGCCAAGCTGATCCAGGCCTGGATAGGCGAACGCCTTGACAGCGACGGACCATTGTTCCCATCGATCCGGGGCGAGCGGCTCAGCCGTGATGCTTTGGAACATCTGGTTGGCAAGCATTGCCTAGCGGCATCGCGAGCCTGCCAGCGCCTCGCTGGCAAACGCGTCACGCCGCACACGCTGCGCCATAGTACGGCGATGGAGCTGCTCCATCACGGCGTTGACCAATCCGTGATCGCGCTATGGCTCGGGCACGAGTCCGTGGAAACAACACAGATCTATATCCACGCCGACATGAGGCTGAAGGAAAAGGCACTCTCGCAGGTCGCCAGTCCAGAAATGCATCCCGGGCGGTATCGTCCCAGCGACGAACTGCTCGCCTTCCTCGAAGCGCTCTGATTATGCCGAACCGCCGCATGGCCAAGAGCAGGCGTAACCGCCGCCAAACTCGGCCATGCGGCATAATCCGACTTACGGCATAATGACCGTTATGCCGATATCGGCATAATGGCCACTGGACTGGCCACCTCTCGCGCTTGAACCGCGAGCTGTCAGGCGCATTTGGCTCGAAACTCTACGCCAACGAAGAGCTGATCGCTGAACTGACCGCAGCCTTCGTCTGCGCCGCGCTGTCGATCAAGCCCACCGTCCGCCATGCCGACTATCTCGGCTCATGGCTCAAGGTCCTCCGAGAAGATAGCCGCGCGATCTTCCGCGCCGCGAGCAAGGCCTCGAAGGCCGCCGATTTCCTGCTCGCCTTCGCCGCCGCTGCGTGGGTTCGGCGGCAGTCCCAATCCTGAGGCAATGATCGCGCTCGGCAGCGTGGCCGCCGACGGTGAGAGCGCAGTCAATCGCGTTCGCGACGACGCGGTGAGGCGGCTCAAGCAGCGGGTCGAGAGTCTTTCTCGGAGACTGACATCCGAGACGATCCATTTGAACGCCGCCGATCTCGGCGCGGCAACCGCCGCAGCGATCACCGGATCGACGATCGCGGATATGATCCAGCAGATCCTCGACCAGCTTCAGGCCTCGCTGAACTATGCTGACGCCGGCTCGCTGCTGCCGCTATTCGCCAACCCGGGCGGCAACCCGACCGATGGGACGCCGGGATGCCAGAAGCTGGACTATTTCTGGCAGCACCACCTCGGCAACTACCTGAAATACATGAAGCAGCAGTGTGGCGGCTGAGCCGGGAATGACGCCAGGGCTGAGCCGGTGCGGGCATCGCTCCTGCTCGCCTGGCTCACCCAGCTCTAGCCGCTGCATTTGGGCATGAGGCCGTTCACATCCCGCACCAGATTGGGCATCACCTCCTCAGCCGGATGTTTGCCTGTCACCAGGCTCTCGGTGTGGTTCTTGATGACCTCGATGATCTTCAGCAAGTCGCTCGAGCGCTGCTCGAAACATAATGCTGGCTTGCAGGTCAGTTTTTCATTTCGACCACCCTCATATCTGTGTGATGCCCTAACAGAGCGGTTGCCACATCTCGATATCGCGATCACGTGCGAGCAATGTGGGAAGCGCCTCATGCCAGGCGTCTCGATAGGGTCGCTTGATCTGGACGTTCACGACCTCCTCATGGCTCTCCCAGGTCTCGTAGAGCATGAAGCGATTTTCGGACGCCGGATCGCGATGCAGGACCGCCTGATGAAACGTCGGCTCGTGTCTCATCGCGTCGAGCACCGCCCCGAGCAGTCGCAGAAAATTCGTGCGCTGCTCGGGAACGACGTCAAACTTGATGACATAGGTGACCGGCATGGTGCTTCTCCTCGGCATGTGTTCGGCGGCGACGGAACGGCGTATCGGGCCTGCCCGGGAAGAGTGCTTCACGCGACCGCGCTCGGTCGATTACCTCGCAGGTCAAAAACACGCTGACATGGGGCGCGAATTGACCCCGGACGAAGTTATGGCGGACGTAGGCGATAATCGCGGCCCGCAGCCCGGTTCATCGCGCGCTTGGAACCGCAAGCCGCACCTCAAGGTTGGTCACACGGGATCGATTTGAGGAGGAGCCGGCAAGATGGTGATCGACCTTCGCGATGGAATTCGGCCGGTCAGCCTGTCGCTGGGGCAAAACGCCACGCGCGAAGCGATGAGGAGCCTCGAGGAGACCGGCGCAAGGCTTCGGGATCCACCCTCCAAATGAGCGGTACGCAGGCGTTCGATTGCATCATCATCGGGGGCGGCCCGGCAGGGTTGATGGCGGCGATATATCTGGCGCGCTTCCGTCGCCGCGTCTGCGTCGTGGACGCGGGTGCGAGCCGGGCCGCGCTGATCCCACGCAGTCATAATGTCCCCGGCTTCGTGCACGGCCTGTCGGGTGACGAGTTGATCGCGCGCATGTCGGCGCAACTGGACGAGCTCGCCGTGACACGCGTGGAGGCCGAGGTCACGGCCTTGCAACGTCACGACCGCGTTTTTCAGGCGAGCTGGAACGGCGGTGCGCACGGCGCCGCCACCGTCATTCTCGCCTGCGGGATCGTCGATACCCATCCGCCGTTCGAGCAATGGCGTGCCGCGGTCGCCGATGGTCTGTTGCGCTACTGTCCGGTCTGCGACGCCTTCGAGGCGAGCGGCCGCCGCATCGGTGTCATCGGACCGCTTCACCGTGCCGCCGGCAAGGCGCTGTTCCTGCGCGGCTACTCGCGCGACGTGATGCTGCTCGCAACCCGGTGGGATGACGGCGAAGCCGCAAGATCAGGACTGGCCGAGGCGGGGGTTCAGGTCGAGATCGCGCCCGACCTGCGATTGCGACGGGGCGACGGCAGCCTCGAAGCCGTCTTTGCCGGCGGCAGGACGGCGCGCTTCGACGTGGTCTATCCCGCGATGGGAGCGCAGGTGCGCTCGCAGCTCGCGATGGCGTTGGGCGCCGAGCATACCGGGGAGGGCTATCTCAAGGTCGACGACCACCAGCGCACGACGATCAGCGGGCTCTACGGCATCGGCGACGTCGTCACCGACCTGCACCAGATCTCGGTCGCGTTCGGCCACGCGGCGGTTGCCGCCTGCACGATCCATCACGGCCTGCCGCGGCGCCTGGTGTGACTGACCTCGATCAAGTCTCACAATCGCGGGAACCAGGAACCAAGCGCGGTGGCTGGCCTTGGTTGAGCGGGCGAGGGCGACGTCTGCACGACTGGAGAGACCGCATGGTGCAATCGGAAGACATGACGCGCTGCATCGCGCATTGCATGAGTTGCTACCAGACCTGCCTCGGCACGGCGATGAACCATTGCCTCGAGACCGGCGGCAGGCACGTCGAGCCCAACCATTTCCGCCTGATGATGGCCTGCGCCGAAATGTGCCGGACGGCCGCGCATTTCATGCTGATCAACACGCCGCATCACCGGCATACTTGCGGCGAATGCGCCGAGATCTGCAGCGAATGCGCCAAGGACTGCGAGCGGATCGGCGGCATGGACGAATGCGTCGCGATGTGCCGCTCCTGCGCCCAATCCTGCCGCGCGATGGCAGCGTGAGGCGATGCCCATGCTGGAAGAGAAGCTCAAGGAAGCCATCATCGGCGAACTGGAACGCCAGGCGGCTGACCGGCCGCAAGCGCTGAAGCTCCAGGGCGCGAGCGAGGCGAACCGCTCGGAAGAGCTGATCGTCAACGGCAGGATCGATCTTGCCGCTTTGGTCATGGTGATCGCGGGATCGGTCGCGGGCGGACCCTAGCTCGCGCGGTCGGCCGCCCTCAGCGTATTCCTCGCCGATTCGCCTGCCGTCACGCGCTCCGTGCTGAGCGCCGCAGTGACTGCGGCGGGTGGCCGAAGGCCCGGATGAAGGCGCGGCGCATCCGCTCGGGATCGCGAAAGCCGGTGGATTGCGCGACGCGCTCGATCGCCTCGCCGGAGGACTGCACCCGTTCGCGCGCCACCTCGACCCGCAGGCGCTCGACGGCCTTGGTCGGCGTCGATCCGGTTTCGGCGATGAAGGAGCGCACGAAATGCCGCGCGCTCAATCCCGCGCGCTCGGCAAGCGCATCGACGGTGAGCTGCGCGTCGAGATTTTCCCGCACCCAGGACAGCAGGCTGGCGAAGCGGCCGCTCGGCGTCTTGAGTTCGAGCAAGGTCGAGAACTGTGATTGCCCGCCGCCGCGGCGTTGATAGAGCACGAGCTGCCGCGCGGCGGCTTGCGAGACGTCCTCTCCGTGATCCTCGGCGATCATGGCGAGTGCGAGATCAATTCCGGCGGTGATGCCCGCCGACGTCCACACATGACCGTCGCGGGTGAAGATCTGGTCCGGCTCGAGCCGGATCTTCGGGTAGCGTCCGGTGAAGTCGCGTGTGCAGGACCAGTGCGTGGTTGCACAGCGGCCGTCCAGCAGTCCCGCTTCGGCGAGCAGATAGGCGCCGGAGCAGACGCTGGCCATGCGCACGCCACGCCGCGCCAGTCTCTGGATGAAGGCGATCGTCGTCTTGCAGCGCGCCGCGGCCTCAACGCCTTCGCCGCCTGCGACGAACAGCGTCGTGACCCCGCTGGCCGATCGCAGGCTGCGCGCCAGCATCTCGGTGCCCGACGAGCTGCGCACCGCGCCGGCCTTGGCCGCGACCGTGATCACGCGCGGTGCATGCGGCACATGGCGTCTTGCGATCTCGAACACCGAGATCGGACCTGCCGCGTCCAGCAACTGGAATTCGGGAAAGATCAGGAAGCCGATCATGGACGCGTCCAAAAATGAGGGAATTACGCCGTTTCCGATCTCAAGGCCAACATGGCAGGCTGCCATCGTCAAGCGCGATGTCGAGGTTGGTCATGTCGGGTCCGTTGCAGATCGGTCTTCTGGTTTTTCCCCGCGTCACCCAGCTCGATCTCACCGGTCCGGCGCAGGTCTTCTCCAGTCTGCCCGACGTGAACGTGCATCTGATCTGGAAGCGGATCGAACCGGTGCCGAGCGATTCCGTGATCCTGCTGACGCCGACCGTCACCTTTGCCGATTGTCCGCAGCTCGACGTGATCTGTGTACCCGGGGGCTATGGCACCGACGAGCTGATGCTCGACGAGGAGGTCCTCGCGTTCCTGCGCGAGCAGGAGCGGGGCGCCAGATACGTCACGTCGGTCTGCACCGGCTCGCTCGTGCTGGGCGCCGCCGGCCTGTTGCAGGGATATCGCGCGGCGACGCACTGGACGGCCGTCGATGCTCTGCCGTTCTTCGGCGCCTCGGTCTCGCGGGAGCGGGTGTGCATCGATCGCAATCGCATCACAGGCGGCGGCATCACGGCGGGAATCGATTTCGCGCTCACGCTGGTCTCGATGCTCCGGGGCCGCGCCGCCGCCGAGATGATCCAGCTCCGCATGGAATACAATCCCGCGCCACCGTTTGAGGCCGGCTCGCCGGATACGGCGCCGGCCGCGATCGTCGCGGCGATGCAGGAGCGCGTGGCGCCGTCACAGGCGCGGCGGCTGGAGTTCGTCAGGAAGGCCGTGGGTCAACGGGGATAGCGCAGGTCATCGCCGACATGCGTCGCGATGCTGAAACGGAGGGGGCAATGGCGCCTTGTCGTGTTGGAGAGTTGCGGTCGTGGCAGCGACGGCTTTGCCGGATGAGCCTGGCTCTTGTCCTGGCGCTGGGTCCGGTCGCGCTGATTGCGCGAAGCGCGGCCGCCGAGTTCTCCGGCGGGCAGATCAGGATCGGCATCGTCAATGATCAGGCCGGACCGTTGTCGGACCTCGCCGGACCCGGCTCGGTCGTCGCCGCAAAGCTGGCCGTCGAGGATTTCCAGAAGACGTCGCCGGGGCTGAAGGTCGACATCGTCATTGCCGATCATCAGAACAAGCCTGATATCGGCGCCCAGGTGGTGCGCAAATGGTTCGACGTTGACGGCGTCGACATGGTGGCCGATGTCGGCAACTCCGCGGTGGCGCTCGCGATCCAGTCGATCGCGCGCGACAAGAACAGGATCGTCATCTATTCGGCGGTCGGGACCACCGATATCGGCGGCAAGCAATGTTCGCGCACTGGCCTGATGTGGCTGCACGACAACTACAACCTGGTCGCAGGATCCGTTCGCAGGCTGGTGTCGCAGGGCTACGACAGCTGGTTCTTCATCGCGGCCGATTATGCGTTCGGGCGCAACATGGTGGAGGTGTCGCAGCGCGTGCTGGCTGCGGCCGGCGCCAAATCGCTCGGCGCGGTCTTTCACCCGCTCGGCAATGCCGACTACAGCTCGTTCCTGCTGCAGGCCCAGGCCTCGAAGGCGAAGGTCGTCGCCTTCGCCAATGCCGGCGAGCAGCTCGTGACCTCGATGAAGCAGTGGAACGAGTTCGGAATGACGACGGGGCCGCAGAAGCCGGTCGCCGAGCTGATGTTCCTGACCGACGTCCACGCCATGGGCGTCGAAACAGCGAAGGGGCTGACCACGGTCACGGCCTGGTACTGGAATCTGAATGAGGAGACGCGCGCCTTCGCCGAGCGGTTCTTCAAGCTGCACAAGGCGATGCCGACCGCGCCACAGGCCGCCGTCTACTCCGCCGTGCTGCAATATCTAAAGGCCGCGGCTGCGGCCGGAACGGACGAGACGAACGCCGTGCTGGAGAAGATGCGCGCGATGCCGGTGGACGACTTCTATGCCCGGGGAGCGCGGCTGCGCGCCGACAACAAGCTCGTGCACGATTTCTACCTGGTCGAGGTCAAGCAGACCGCGGACGTCAAAACCCCCTGGGACTACTACAAGGTCGTCGAGAAGATACCGGCCGAGGACGCCTATCTTCCCCTGAGCCAAAGCGAATGCCCGCTGCTCAAGGTGTCGGGAAACTAGCGGCGGCCGGAGGCCGGCGAGGGAGCCGGGGGCGAATGCGCCTCAGCCGTATTCCTCGCCGATGCCGTATTCCTTGTAGATCTCCAGCGGATCCATATCCGGAAACAGGCGGCATTTGGCCTGGGCGAGGTGCAGGCTCACCGCCGCCGGCTCCTTGCCGTTCGCGAGCATCTTGCGGATGTCGTCCATATGCGCGCTCGGCTGGTGCTTCGGCGCGAGCTGCTCCAGCGCGACCAGCGCGGTCGCGAGGGCCTCGGTCAGAACCCATTCGTCGTGGCCCGTGATTCCCTTCTTCGGCATCGGCAGACCCCAGATATGGCGGCGCCGCCCAGTCTAACGCGACTTCCGCCAAATCGCCATTGAGCCGTCGCGGACGGCCCGCGTCCGGCAGGCGCGCCCTTGCATTATGGCAGCGCGTGGCTAAAAGGCGGCAAATTGCAGGGCCGTGGTATCTTTGTTGAAACAATCTTGGCGTAGACGGGCGTCTGCAGGGATCCGGCTGGCAGTTCCGGTCTGGCTCCCCGATCCCGCATTCGCACGCGCGCCCGCCTGTGCGCCCTCAAGGCTCAAGCCAGCATGGTTTTTCTCAGCTTCGTCTACCGCTTCGTCACCAACTTCGCGTTCATGGCGGTGGTCTATTTCAGCCTGAACTTCATGGAGAAGTATCCGAACCGGGCGATCCTCGCGATCCTGGTGCTGGTCTATGCCGGCATGCGTGCCGCCTCGACGCTGCGTGCGTTCTACTTCTTCCAGAAGATCGAGAAGCTGGAGGCCGAGACGAAGCGTCTTCAGGCCCCGATCAACGACGGCTCGGGCGGAACCAGTGCGCGCAAGCAGGTCGTTGCCGACGTCGCACGGCTGCGCCGCGATGGCGAGCTCAAGTCCTATATGGACCTGTTCTTCCTGGCGCTGATCGTGCTGCTCTGCGTCGCCGCGATCATGCGGCAATAGCCGCTTTAGGCGCGCTTCTTCACGCTGGTCGCAACGCGGGTCGGGCGGGGCTTGGCTTGCGCGGCATGCTTGGGGGTGACAGGCGCCGCACGCGCCGTCCGGGCAGCGTGTGGCTTGACGGCCTTGCCCTTTGCAGCCTTGTCCTTGCCCGCGCGGGGCGTCTCGGCCGCCATGGCCATCCGCGTCGCGGCGCGCCGCGACAGGGTCGTGGAGAGCAGCACCTCGACCGAGCCCTCCGGAATCGAGAAGAGATCGTGGCCGGGCACGGGCAGGGTGGATGCAATATCTGTTTGCCCCTTGGTCCGGCGCGGCAGCAGCGGCTGGTGCTCGGTCTGCGCATTGAGGTCGGCCAGCGCGGGCGCCGGCAGCGTCCGGGTCTCGGTGAACACGAAATTCGGAACGGACGGCCAGCGCGCGATCGGCGTCGTCTCGGTCGGCGGATGGAGCAGCCATTCGACCGGCGTGGTCGGCGTCGCCGGCCGGTCCGCTGTCGCCGGCACCACATGCACGATGCGATAGCCGCGCGCCTTGAGGTCCCGGATGATTTTTGGCAGCGCTGCAACCGTCCGCGCCTGGATGTCGTGCAGCAGCAGGATGCCCTTGCCCTTGGCCTCCAGCCGCTGGATCGCGAGCTGGTAGACACGATCGGACGACACATGCCGCCAGTCGTCGGCCGGGAAATCGGCGCTCCAGACCTGGATGCCGCGCGAGATCAGATAGTTCTCGACGCCCTCGGCACGCATCAGGCCGGGAATGCGGAAGAACGGCGCGAGTTTTGACGGATCGGTCATCGCGGCCGAGGTCCACTCGATGCCGCCGTTGATCTCGGGCTCGTATTTCTCGACCGGCATCCGGTCGAACGTCAGCGGATGGCTCATGCTGTGGGTGCCGACGGTGTGTCCCGCCGCGACCAGCTTGCGCACGCCTTCCGGGTTCGCTTTGGCCTGCTGGCCGATGATGAAGAAGGTCGCCTTGATGCACTCGTCGTCGAGCATCTTGAGGACCTGGTTGGAATATTTCGGCAGCGGGCCGTCGTCGAAGGTCAGGACGACCTCGTGGTCCTTCAGGGGCAGCGTCTCGCGGTACTGCATGGTGCCGATGCGCGGATGCTCGCGCGGATCGACCACGAGGGTGCGGGACGTCCCGAGCGCGTCCGGGTGGCCGGGGCAGTCGGCCGCATAGGCTGCCGGTGCGCCCACGGTCAGAAAACCCAGACACAGGACGATCCACGATCGCGTCCGAACCACAACGCTACTTCCGATCATGAATCCCGTCTGCCTCATGCGATTGCCGCCATAGTAGGTCGGAGACGCCTGGAAACGGTTCAGCCGCCATACCCTTCCATCATTGCATGCCTTAGCATGAACAGAGTGTTAATAGGGCCAAAATCACCCCATTTTGCGCCGCCGTGACATTCCAGCATCAGCGCGCATCGGCGCTTTTCTGTGACGTGCCCGCCGGGGCCACGTGAACCACCCGAAACCCGTTCTGCTTCAGATACCGCAGGAAGGCCGGCATGATCGCCGCCGTGCGCGCCTTCGGATCGTGGAAGAGGATGATACCCTTGCCGCTCGCAGCGAGGCGCTCGGTGACCAGCTTCAATTCCTGCTCCGGCGTCATCTCGTTCCAGTCGCTGGCCCAGAGATCGGCCCCGAACACGACGATGCCGCGCGATTGCAGCAGGTCGAGTTGTCCTTGCGTCGCTTCGAAATAGGGGAAGCGGAAGAACGGCGTCGAGGGCGTCGTCGTCGAGACCCCGTGCAGCGCCATCTCGTCGGCTGCGATGCCGCGGTCGATCTCGCTCCTGGCCTTGTCGAACGGGATCCGCGCCATGAACGGATGCGAGAAGGTGTGATGGCCGATGGTATGGCCTTCGCGCGCGATGCGCTTGACCATCTCGGGGTGCTCGGAGGCGTGCAGGCCGATCAGGAAGAACGTCGCGCGCACGCATTCCTGCGCCAGCGCCGCCAGCACCTTCGACGTCGTCGGCGGATGCGGGCCGTCGTCGAAGGTTAGCACGACCTCGTGATCGGCCAGCGCCAGCGTCTGCGGGAAGCTCTTCAGGCCGACGCGCGGCGTGGCCTTGGCATCGACGCTCAGGATACGCGAGGTACCGAGCGCATCCTTGCGCGGGCACTCGGCGGCATCCGCCGAGCCCATGCCGGTGAGGGCCGCAAGGACCGCGCCCGCCGACATCGATGTCCATTTCAGCCGAAGCATCTTTGCCATTGCGCTTGCAGTTGCCTTGTGGGTATTGCCTGAACCATCAGCTCAGACCACTCGTTCCAACCTGTCAAACGGCGAGGCGCACCATGGATGAACATATGGACGGTGCCCCATCCGCTGCGGATTCGGTACTCGACCACGTCCCGATGCGCAATGAAGACGGCGAGATTCGTCACGAATTCGTCGAGGAAATCGCCCATGCGATCGAGGCCGGCGACAGCGCCGCGCTGCGCGCCTGTGTCGCGGAGCTGCACGAGGCGGACCTCGGCGATCTGATCGGCGCGCTCGCGCCCGACGACCGCGTCCGCCTGGTCGAGCTCACGGGGCGCGACTTCGACTTCTCGGCGCTGAACGAGGTCGACGAGGCCGTGCGCGAGGAGATCCTCGAGGAGCTGCCGCCGGAGACGGTGGCCGAAGGCGTCCGCGAGCTCGAATCCGACGATGCGGTCGAGCTGCTGGAGACCCTCGACGAGGACGAGCAGGAGGAGATCCTCGAGAAGCTGCCGCTGCAGGAGCGCGTCGCGCTCGAGCGCAGCCTGCTGTATCCGGAAAATTCCGCCGGCCGCCGCATGCAGACCGAGTTCATCGCCGTGCCCCAGGATTTCACCGTCGGGCAGGCGATCGACTACATGCGCGAGACGCCGGACCTGCCCGACCGCTTCTACGAGATCTACGTGGTCGACAAGGACCAGCATTGGCAGGGTGCGGTCTCGCTCGACGTGCTGCTGCGCGCCCGCCGTCCAGTGCCGCTCACCGAGCTGACCGACGAGGATCGCCGCCGCGTCTCCGTCCTGGAGGACCAGGAGGAGGTGGCGCGCATGTTCGGCAAGTACAATCTGGTCGCAGCCCCCGTGCTCGACACCCAGGACCGCCTCGTCGGCGTCATCACCGTTGACGACGTCGTCGACGTCATCGAGGAAGAGGCGGACGAAGACCTCAAGGCGCTCGGCGGTGTCACCAGCGACGAAGAACTGTCCGACACCGTGTTCACCATTGCGCGCGCGCGGTTCAACTGGCTGCTGGTCAATCTCGCGACGGCGTTCCTCGCGTCCTCCGTGCTCGGCCTGTTCGAGGGCCAGCTCGAGAAGATGGTCGCGCTCGCGGTGCTGGCGCCGATCGTGGCGAGCCAGGGTGGCAATGCCGCGACCCAGACCATGACGGTCGCGGTGCGCGCGCTGGCGACGCGCGAGCTCGGCTCCTCCAACGCCTGGCGCGTGGTGATGCGCGAAGGCCTGGTCGGCCTCGTCAACGGCCTCGCCTTCGCTGTGATCACGGGCATCGCGGCGGTCGCCTGGTTCAAGATCCCGGGCCTCGGCATCGTCATCGGGCTCGCCATCATCTGCAACCTCGTCGCCGGCGCGCTCGGCGGCATCCTGATCCCGATGGCGCTCGAACGCGTTAGGGCCGACCCTGCGGTGGCATCAGGCACGTTCGTGACCACGGTGACGGATGTCGTCGGCTTCTTCTCCTTCCTCGGCATCGCGACGCTCTGGTTCGGGTTGAAGTAGGAGAGCTTGAGAGGCCGGGCTCTCTCCACGTCATTGCGAGCGTAGCGAAGCAATCCAGAATCCCCGCGGTGGCAGTCTGGATTGCTTCGTCGCAAGAGCTCCTCGCAATGACGGCGGCGGGCAGCTGGGCCCCCTCACTTTCACGCTCCGGGTACGCTGCGCCGCGTCCGGGGCACGAGACCTCGCTATCTTTAATCCGAACTTAAGCGACCTGCCGCATCATCGCCTGCGCTTGGGGGAATGGACATGCGGTTGCGGCTGAAGGCGGATGGACGGATCGTCGAGTTGCGGGACGGACAGGAATTTCCGGTCCAGCCGGCGGCCAATGCCGCGTCCAGCGACACCTCTTCGCTCGCGGTGCGCGACCTGCGGCGCCGTGCCTGCCTGACCCAGATGGAGTTCGCCGCCAAGCTCGGTGTTCCCGTCGAGACCATCCGCAACTGGGAGCAGGGCAAGCGCGCTCCGCGGGGACCCGCCCGCGCGCTGCTCGCGGTGATCGCGCATGCGCCCGACACGGTGTTCCAGGCACTGGCCAAGGCCTGAGGCCCGACGTCAAGGCTTCGCGCGAACCTCCTGTTAGCATTGCCCTGAATATCCGTCCCGCAGGCACCGACGTCCGTTGGCAACCATGACGGGTGAGGTTCATAATGTCGGCCGGGGCTGCGTAACAGAGAGGACTCCTCATGCTGTTCGTCGAGGCCAATGGCGTAAGGATCCCGTCGATCGGGCTCGGGACCTGGGAACTGGAAGGGCGCACCTGCGCCCGTGTGGTCGAGCAGGCGCTGCGGCTCGGCTATCGCCACATCGACACCGCCCAGGTCTACGACAATGAGCGCGAGGTCGGCGACGGCTTACGCGCCTCAGGCGTGCGCCGCGACGACATTTTCCTCACGACGAAAGTCTGGACCAACCATTTCGCGCCCCACGATCTCGAGCGCTCGGTCAAGGAGAGCCTCGCGCGCCTGCGGCTTCCCTGCGTCGATCTGCTGCTGCTGCACTGGCCCAATCCGCATGTGCCACTGGTGGAGACGCTTGGCGCGCTGTCGCATGCGAAGCGCATGGGGCTGACCCGCCACATCGGGGTCTCCAACTTCACGGTGGCGTTGATCGAGCAGGCGGTGGCGCTGTCATCAGAGCCGCTGGTCTGCAACCAGGTCGAATTCCATCCTTATCTCGACCAGGCGAAGGTGAGGGCGGCCTGCGACCAGCACGGCCTCGCGCTGGTTGCCTACAGCCCCATCGCCAAGGGCCGCATCAAGTCCGACCAGACCCTCGTCGCCATCGGTCGCGCGCATCGCAAGACGCCGGCGCAGGTCTGCCTGCGCTGGCTGCTGCAACAGAATGTCGCTGCGATCCCGCGCACCTCGCGCGTCGAACGCCTGTCGGAGAACATCAATATCTTCGATTTCGAGCTCTCGGACGACGAGATGGCGCAGGTCGCCGCGCTGGCCAGCCCCAAGGGCCGACTGACCGATTTCGGCTTCGCACCGAAATGGGATTGAGGGGAGACCGCGGTATGCTAACAGCAGGGCGGCAACCCAAGACCGGGCGATGGAACTGCGGAAGATCATACGGACGGACATTGCAGCGTCGGCGATCGCGCATCTGACGCTGGTGGCGTTGATCATCGTGATCAGCGAGGTCCATCCGTTTCGTAGCCAGGCACCCGAGACCGTTTCGGTCGACATCGTCACGCCGGAGCAGGTGAAGCAGGAGGAGGCCAAGGCGGAGGAGAAGGCCCAAGAGAAGGCAGAGGAGAAGGCAAAGCAAGAGGTCCCCGACCTGAAGCTGCCGAAGCTGGATTTTAGCGACAAGGACAAGGCGGAAACAGCGCCGAAGCCTGCGGCCAAGCAGCAGGCCGCATCGCAATCATCGCAGCAGAAGGCGTCGCCCGAACCGGAGCAGAAACAGCCGCAGCCGCAACCTTCGCAGGCGCCGAAGCAAACTGAGGCGACCGCGCAGCCACAGGTCCAGCAGCCACAGCCGCCGCAACCGCAGCCTCAGCCGTCGCAACTGCCGCCGCCGCAGCCACCGCAGCCATCGCAGCCCCAGCCGGCGCCGCAGCCGCCACAGGCGATGCCGCCGCCGCAGGCCGCGCCGCCGCCGGCCTATCAGGCGCCGGAGCCTGACGTCACCGTCAAGTACGGCGTCATGCTCGGGCTGCCGCCCGAACTGCCGCCCGACCTACCGAAAGATGCCCCCAAGGACGATGGCGGCGATGCCAAGGATTCAATTGCAGCCAAGCTGCCGGCCGAAGTCATCGCCGCGCTTCGCCGTCATTTGAGAGGCTGCGCCAAGCTGCCGGCCGGGGTCGACCCGACCGACAACGTGCACATCAAGCTCCGCACGGTGTTCGCCACCGACGGCACGCTGGCGCGCCCGCCGATCCTGCTCGAAGCCCCGCCATCCGCGAAGGGCGTGGCCATCGTGAAGTCCGCAACGAGCGCGCTGCAGGCCTGCCAGCCCTACAAGATGCTGCCGGCCGACAAATACGAGGAATGGAAGGTGTTGGACCTGCCGTTCAGCCCGCGGGATTTCGGCGGCGGGTAAGGGGCCTGCTCGCGTTATCCGTTGGCGGCGAGGCAGGCGCGGACTTTGTCGGCGGGTCCTCTCGGGACGGCATGGGCCCGCCATTGCTCGATCGTGGCACCCGCGGAGGCGAGGCATCGCCTGATGTTTCTGTCATATGTCGCACGAGACATGCTGTCGCGTTTGGCCTGGCAGGACGGATCGCCATGGCACTCGTAGAGCGGAGCTGCCTTCGCCGTCGATGCCCCCAAAACCGCCGCGACGGCAGCAATCAAAACCTTATTCTTCATTTTGCCCCCTGAAAAACCATAGGTCGTTTCCTGGCCCGGCGCTCGTGGCTCTGCCGGAAACCGCGAATACAATGACAACGAGAGATCAGACAGTCCAGCCTTCGACTGCCCGTTTCATGGATTTTCCACGCGGCCCCGGCGTCATTGTCCGACGGGCAAACCAGCCGACGTTTTCGGTGGATGTCACTGTCAGGCCCTTGCGCCAAAAATATTCCACTTTACCGAAATTCGGATTTGTCGTAGATATTGCTCATCCCGGCTCATCCTTGAGGGGCGATCATGTGGTCGTCATTTTCTCCGAGACAGTCGTGGTTCAGCCGAGGAGCCGCGGGGTACAGGATTCCCTGCTCCAGTGCGCAATTGCGCACAAGGCGGGGAATGACGGCGGTATTTGGAGAACGACGCAGATGCCACACACTCCGTCATTGCGAGCGCAGCGAAGCAATCCAGAGTGTTTCCGCGGAGGGATTCTGGATTGCTTCGCTGCGCTCGCAATGACGACGTGGAGAGAGTATGCGCGCACATTGCGCTCCCGTGCCCCGGACGCAGCGCAGCGCTTCTTCAGCGATGCGCTGCAGAGCCGGGGCCCATCCCCCGAGCAGTCCGTGTGGCGCTCTGGGTCCCGGCTCTGCGCCGCAACGCTTTACGCGTTGCAGCTTGTCCGGGATACGAGAGCTTCAATGACCGCGCTTCTTGATCTCCTCACCATCGCCCGCCTCCGGCGCCATCGCCGCCCAGGCGCTGGACGCGAACTGGCGCCGCCACGTCACGATCACCACCGCGGCCGTGGTCACGAACAGCACCCAGGGGCTGACGAACCAGCCGAGATAGCCGAGCGCGAAGAAGAAGGCGCGCTGGCCGCGGTTGAAATGGCGACCGGCGGATTCGAACACGCGCGAGGTGCGGATGACGTGGGCTTCGGCCGCCGGCGTGTCGCGTTGCGAAGCGGGCGGCATGCCGCCGAACAGGATCGCGACATAGTTGAACAGGCGATAGGCCCAGGCGAACTTGAAGAAAGCGTAGACACAGATCAGCACGAGGCCAACGCATTTCAGCTCCCACATCGCCGGCGAGGTGCTGAGATCGATCGGCAGCTTGCTCAGAATCGTGATCGCATCGTTGGTGGCGTGCAGCAGCGCCAGCGCGCCGCCGAGCGCGAACAGGCTGGTGGAGGCGAAGAAGGCGGTGCCGTTCTGGAGCGAGGCCATGATCTGCATGTCGACCATGCGCGTTTCGCGGTCGAGCAGGCGGCGCACCCAGACCTCGCGATAGCGGTTCATGCGCGCCGACAGGCTGCCGCGGCCATAGGCCGAGTGTTCCAGCGTCAGGGCATAGGCCAGCCATTCGATGATGAAGAAGCCGACCGCCGTGATGTCGACCCAGTGCCTGCTCATGTGTTGCTCCCTCGGGGATCGCAACGATTGCCACGCATGGGCGGGCGCAGCAACGATTGATTGGCGGCAGGCGATGGCGTTAAAAGCAGCTCGCTTCAAGACGTCTCGGGAAGGACTGGTGACATGGCAACGCTCAAGCTCGCGATCGGCAACAAGAACTACTCGTCATGGTCGATGCGGCCCTGGCTCGCGCTGCGCGCGAACGACATCCCATTCGTGGAGACCCTGATCCCGCTCTACACCGACGATCCCGCCGACAAGGAAAAGATTCTGTCCTTCAGCCGCGCCGGCAAGGTGCCCGTGCTCGTCGACGGCGACGTGACTGTGTGGGATTCGCTCGCCATCATCGAATACATCGCCGAGCGTTACCCGGAGAAGAAGCTGTGGCCCGACGACGCCGCGGCCCGCGCCCATGCTCGTTCGGTCTGCGCCGAGATGCATTCCGGCTTCGTGCCGCTGCGCAGCGAATGCGGCATGAACCTGCACCGGCCGATCCGTCCCGTGGCGCTGTCGGCCGATGCGAAGGCCAACGTCGCGCGCATCGAGGAGATCTGGCGCGAGTGCCGGGCGCGTTATGGAGCCAAGGGACCGTTCCTGTTCGGCCGCTTCGGCGCGGCAGATGCGATGTATGCCCCGGTCGTGCACCGCTTCCGCACCTATTCGATCGACGTCGCGCCGGACACCAAGGCTTACATGGATGCGATGATGGCGCTGCCGGCGTTCCAGGAATGGACCCGCGAGGGGATTGCCGAAACGCTTCTCATCGCGAAGTTCGAGGACGCGTAAGCATGATTGTGATTGAGCGCGGCTTGACGGCATGTCTGATAGCGGCGCTCAATCACGGTGCAACGACGGCTTAGGAGAGGGCGCCATGGGGATCCTGGACTCGCTGGAAAACAATCCCGCGCTCCGCAGCGCACTTGGCCAGCTTGGTGCCGCCGTGCTGCCGGCCGTGCTGAACGAACTGCTCGGCAGCAACAACCAGGGCGGCCTCAGCGCGATCGTCGCAAAGCTCCAGCAGGCGGGCTTCGGCGACCAGGTCAAATCCTGGCTCGGCAACGGCCACAATTTGCCGATCTCGGCCGACCAGCTCCGCGCCGTGCTTGGCAACGACACCGTCCGCCAGCTCGCCGCCCGCTACAACATCCCGGTCGACCAGCTCGGTGAGATCCTCGCCCAGGAACTGCCCAAGGCTGTCGACCAGGCCAGCCCGCAGGGCCATCTGCCCCATACCGCGTAGGGCCTGGTTCCAGCGATATCAAAGGGGGCCGCGGTTCCCTGTTATCGTCCTGAAAAGACTTCAAAATTTGTGCATTCACCAGGCTTGCATGAGGCTGGTCAAAAACGCCGCATGCATGCTATACAGCACGCGGGTTTCCGGCCGGCCATCGCAGTGGGACCATGGGCGAGGCAGGCGTTGTTTGAGTAATGGAGAGGGTGTTGAAGCACAAATTCCCCGTTGGAACGCGCGTTCTGTTCACGGCCAGCAACGTCGCGCGCCCCGCTGCCAGCGGCTCGTACGAGGTCATCCGCCTGCTGCCGACGGAAGGCGACGACTGCCAATACCGGATCAAGAGCTCGACGGAAGCGTTCGAACGGGTCGCCAAGGAAAGTCAGCTGGCGCTGTCCTGACGCGCCGCCGGCACCGCCCATTGCCATCGCGGACGAATTTGCTCCGCTCGCCGTCAAAAGGCCCGCTTCGCCTTCGCAGGGTGGGGCGGGGGCAGTTGCCGACTCGCGGTGCTCGCTTTGACCATTCGCTCTTTGCTCGCGTGAGGGGACGTCGCGCATGAACTGGGCATCGGCCACTTCGCTCGACCAAATCTGGCGCTCGCCGGCCCTTCCGATGTGGATGACGCTGGTCGCGGCCGGATTCTTCGGATTGATCCTGCTGATCACGCTGCTCCGCGCCGAGAAGTCGCTCGCCAACGGCGCGCTGACGGTCATCACGCTGCTGTCCATCGCGATCGCCGGGGCTGCCATGGTTCACGTCTATGGAACGGCGGGGCAGGACACGCCGATCGAATCGCGCGCACAGGCCGCGGTTGCCGCGAGCCTGCCGGCATTGTCCTGTCTCGACGGTCTCGCCGGTGATGCCGTGGCCGCGGGCTGCGAGAAGGCGCTGTTCGGCGCACCCGACACGGCAGCGGCGGCCGTCGCCTACACCGCGGCCAGGATCGACCGGCTCACCGCGCTCGGCGATGCCGCCACCGCCGACAAGAGCCTGACGCTCGACATGAAGGTGCTGCGCAAGTCGCTGGAGCGCGATCGCTACGGCCTCGTCGCGCAGGTGCTGGTCGCGCGCGACGGCTGCACGCAGTTCGATTGTGCCGCCTTCCGCTCGCTGACCGATCAGCAGCAGGTCGCCGCCAACATGGAGTCCCATCTCTACGACACGCTGGTCGCACGCTATGCGCCGACCTGGAATGCCCCCGGGGCGGCGCCGTCGATGCCCGCCACTGCCACGCTCGCGGGGTTGCCGCCG
Source organism: Bradyrhizobium huanghuaihaiense (assembly GCF_025200885.1). Lineage (NCBI taxonomy): Bacteria > Pseudomonadati > Pseudomonadota > Alphaproteobacteria > Hyphomicrobiales > Nitrobacteraceae > Bradyrhizobium > Bradyrhizobium huanghuaihaiense. Next base: position 4,079,571 of record NZ_CP104172.1, read on the forward strand.
TCGATGCCGACGGGCAAGCCGACCAATGCGGAGTTCCCGAGCGCCTCGTCGACGCCTCCGGTGAGCATCATGAATCCGGAGCCGCCCACTGCGGCGACGAAGCAGGCGGCGCCTGCCGCTGGCGCTGCGCCAGCAGCACCGCGCGCACCGGCCGCGACCTCGGCGCAGGCTGCGGCACCCGCGGCACCGGCTGCCAAGAAGCCGCCGGCGCCGAAGGCCGCGCGTGCGCCCGCGGCAGCACCGGTTCCGCTCGCGCCGCCGGCTTCCGCGCCGGCTGCTCCGGCTGCGGATAACCAGTAGTTCGGCATTCCAAATGCGTGGCTGCCCGGCTAATGCTGGGGCATGCCACTCCATCTGATCAAGCTCGCCGTCGGCTGCGACTCCGTCAAGGAATTGAAGGAGTGGGTGGCCGAACGGATGCAGACCGCCAAGAAGAAGGGTCTGCCGCAACACCACATCCACATCACCCGCATGGTGCCCAAGCGTGACGCCGAGATCCTCGCCGGCGGATCGCTCTATTGGGTCATCAAGGGCGAGATCGCGGCACGCGAAAAGATCATCGGCATCGAGCCGTTCCGCGACAAGGACGGCATCGGGCGCTGCCGCATCGTGATGCAGCCGAAGGTGATCTCGGTCTCGCCGCGGCCGATGCGCCCGTTCCAGGGCTGGCGCTATCTCACAGAGGATTCCGTGCCGGCCGATCTCGGCAAGTCTGCCGCCGGCTCGATTGCGGCCATGCCGGAGCCGATGCGGCGCGAGCTGCGCGATCTCGGATTGCTCTAAACCGCGATATTGTCGATCAGCCTGGTGGTGCCGAGCTTGGCCGCGACCAGGATACGCAGCGGCCCGTCCTTGCGCGAGGTGACCTCTGCCAGCGTCGCGGCATGGCGGGCCTCGTAATAGTCGAGCGCAAAGCCGGCGGCCTTGATCATCTCGGCCCCGCGCGCCATCGCGGGCGCGATGGCTTCGCCGGTTCGGATGCGGCCGGCGCTCTCCTTCATGGCGCGGTAGAGCGTGGTCGCGGTCTGCCGCTCCTCAGCCGAGAGGTAGACGTTGCGCGATGACATCGCGAGCCCGTCGCGCTCGCGCACGGTGCGGGAGCCGATCACCTTGACGCCGAGGTCGAGATCGCGCGCCATCTGCGTCACCACCCGCAATTGCTGAAAGTCCTTCTCGCCGAAGATCGCGACATCCGGCCGGCATTGCGTGAACAGCTTGCCGACGACGGTGGCGACGCCGCCGAAGAAGTGCGGCCGGAAGCGGTCCTCGAGGCCGGCCAGCGCCGGCCCCTGGGGCACGATGCGGGTGGCAAAGCCTTCCGGGTACATGGCCTCGACGCCGGGATGCCAGACGATGTCGACATCCTCGGCCGCGAGCTTGGCGATGTCCGACTTCCAGGTGCGCGGATAGGCACCGAAGTCCTCGGTCGGAGCGAACTGGGTCGGATTGACGAAGATCGACACCACGACGCGGCTGGCCCGCCGTTTGGCGAGACGCACCAGCGACACATGCCCGTCATGGAGCGCCCCCATGGTCGGGACCAGCGCGATCGTGGCCTTTCGCTTGCGAAGATTGTCGACGGCGCGCCGGAGCGCGGGGACCGTGCGGGCGATCAGGGGACTTGGCGACATCAGGACTCGGCGGGGTTGGGAATCAGCGGGGAACGGCTCGGCGCCTGGCCGGCTAACCTTAACAAGTGGCAGTCGTGGACGCCATGCACCCGCATGCGGCACAGCATCCCGCGCAAAGCCACGCGCGATATCGCGACGTTGTGGGCTGGATCACAGACGATGAATGGCGCCGCCATTCATGATGAAGAACGGCGCGCTGCGATTTGCATTACCTGTCACGCATTTCACTTGACCGCAGACGCGGCCGACTCGAAGATATTCGTTAGGGGTGTTGAGGATCGCTATGCTCGTCCAAGCAAGCCAAGGCCAGTCAGGCTCGGCGCATGTTGTCGTGCTCGGCAACGAGAAGGGCGGCTCCGGCAAATCGACCACCGCCTTGCACATCGCCGTTGCGCTCCTGAAGGCCGGTCAGCGCGTCGCCACCATCGACCTCGACTGTCGCCAGCAAAGCTTCACCCACTACATCGACAACCGCGCCGCCTGGGCCCGCCGCACCAAGCTTGACCTCGAGCTGCCGGTGCACCGCTGCATCAAGCTCGGCGAGACCATGCAGATTGCCGAGAACGAGAACTCCGAGTTCCTGCAGTTCATGGAGGCGGTTTCGGCGGTCGAGAGCAGCTTCGATTTCATCGTCATCGACACGCCCGGCACCGACAGCTACCTGATGCGGCTCGCCCATTCGATGGCCGACACGCTGGTCACGCCGATCAACGACAGCTTCCTCGATTTCGATGTGCTCGGTACCGTCGACCCCGCCAACTACGCGGTGACGGGCGAGAGCCACTATGCCGAGATGGTGAGGGATAGCCGCCGCAAGCGCCGCCAGCTCGACGGCTCGACCACCGACTGGATCGTGGTGCGCAACCGCCTGTCCATGCTCGGCTCCCGCAACAAGCAGCTCGTTGCCGACGGATTGAAGGATTTATCGCTGCGGCTCGGCTTCCGCTATGTCGACGGCTTCGCCGAGCGCGTCGTCTACCGCGAGTTCTTCCCGCGCGGCCTGACCGCCCTCGACGAGATCGACGAGGCCACGCTCGGCATGCGGCCCAATCTCGGCCATCTCACTGCGCGGGAGGAGGTGACGAGCCTGCTCCGACAGCTCAAGCTGCCGCTCGACGAGCGCGGCCGCCGCCGTGCGGCAAATCGCGCCGAATGGTTCAGCCAGGTCGATAAGCCGCTCGAGGTTCACGACATCCTCGGCGCCTGAGGCGGTATATCGCTACTTCCGGTCCATCTAGAGCTCGGTTCCTGCCCGGAACCAAGCCGGCGCTCGGCCGTTTCACCCCATATTTACTGCGAAATTGAACCCCATCGCGACTGGTTGCGTCGGATGGTGACCTGCATCCTGACGTAGCGGTATGGGAATGGGGTGCCCAAGAAACGAGTGCGCCGCACAATGAAAGGGCTGGCGGTTCACAATATTTAGCCTTCCTGTCACGCTGCTGTGACATATATTAGGGAATAGGCGACCAGGGGCCGAAGAGCCTCGGAAGAACACGATTTTCAACAGGGATTCAGGCCGTAAGAGCCTGAGGCTGAGGACGAAAATGAAGCGTGGAATTGCCGTTCTGGTTTCGGTCAGTGCCCTCTGCGGCATCGCCTATTTCACGGCGAGCAAGTGGGCGATCAAGCACGAGACCATCACCTTCTACGACGCTTCGCGCGACAACCGTCCCGTGCCTGTCGACATCGCGGTGCGCCGCGACAAGGAAATGCAGGCCAATGCCGGCATGATCACGCTGCCGGTCGCGGTGATCAATCACGGCAATACCGTCAAGAACACCGAGTACGGCTTCCTCGCCAACATCTTCGCTGCGCGCGGCTACATGGTCGTGAGCCCGCAGCATGATCTGCCGACCGATCCTCCGATGGTGACCAAGCCCGGCGAGCTCTATGTCGGCCGGCTGCCGCAGATCCTGCGCGGTGTCGCCAACATTCATCTCGCCATGCAGGAGATGAAGAAGGTTCAGCCCAACGCCGACTACGACAAGGTGACGATGGTCGGCCACTCCATGGGCGGCGACATCACCATGTACTTCGCCAAGCAATATCCCGACGAGGTCAAGAAGGTCGTCACGCTCGACAATCTGCGCGTGCCCTTCGTCACCGCCGGCAAGTTCAAGATCCTGTCGTTCCGCTCCACCGATCCGCAGTTCAAGGCCGATGCGGGCGTGATCCCGACGGACGAGGAATGCGAGAAGGCGGGCATCCAGGTCGTGAAGACCGAATTCCAGCACAACGACATGCGCGACACTGGTCCGGATGCGGCCAAGAACTCGATCCAGGGCATGCTCGACAAGTTCCTGAGCGCGACGGACAGCGAGGTCGCGCCGGTCGACACGCAGTCGTCCCCGCCCAAGATCCTCGAGCCCGGTCCGGTCGCCCTGATGGCACCCGCCAAGAGCTGACGCCTCACTGAAAGGCCGATACCGATCTTCAAAGCCCCCGCCGGCGTCCGCCCGCGGGGGCTTTGCACATTGACCGGGCTGCCTGCCTTCACCACATTAGTCGCCCACGCTTGGTTGAGCAGCGATGTCGGGCGAACCCATCAAGCCGCGCGGTGACGCCGTTTCGACGAAGGCCGGCGGCGCGGTGCCGCAGGCTAGCACGTCGACCTCGGAGGACATTGCTGCCTTCGTCGCGAAGGCGCGTGCCTTGTCGCCTCATGCGCCCGGTGCAAAGGGGCGGCTGATCTTCGCGCTGGACGCGACGATGAGCCGGCAGCCGACCTGGGACATGGCCTGCGCGCTCCAGGCCGACATGTTTCGCGAAACCGCGGCGCTCGGCAGTCTCGACATCCGCCTGGTCTACTATCGCGGCTTCAACGAGTGCCGCGCCTCAGGGTGGATCTCCGACAGCGCCAAACTGGCGACGCTGATGAGCAAGATCGATTGCCGCGGCGGCGACACCCAGATCGGCAAGGTGTTGAGCGAGGCACGGCGCGAGGCAGTCGCATCCGGCGTGCGCGCCGTCGTCTTCGTCGGCGACGCCATGGAGGAGCAGATCGACGAGCTCTGCGCCAAGGCCGGCGAGCTCGGCATGCTCAAGGTGCCCGTCTTCCTGTTTCAGGAAGGCCACGATGCCGTGGCCGAAAAAGCTTTTCGCGAGATTGCGCGTCTGACCGGCGGTGCCTGGTGCCGGTTCGATCCGGGCGCGGCGGCGCAGCTTCGAGAGCTGTTGCGTGCGGCTGCCGCCTATGCCGCCGGCGGCCGCGAGGCGCTGCTGAAGCTGGCGACGACCACGAACGGCGCGGCGATGTTGATCGGCCAGATGAAATAGCGCTCAGGCTGGCCTTCGGCGGCGAACGCCATGCATTTTGGCGCAAGGCCGACTATATTCCGGCCATGACCCTGATCGCCGGCGCCGTCGCCGTTATCACGCTTTATCTGTTGCTTCAGATGTTCCGTTCCGCCAATCCGGCGGTGCTGGCGCGAACCATCAAGTTTGGCGGTGGTGTTGTGGCGCTGGCGGTCGCGGCGTTCACGGGCTTGCGGGGCGAGCTGGCGGTGGCAATTCCGCTCGGAATTTTCGGCGCCGGGCTGCTCGGTTGGACGCCATTGGCGAATGCCGGCTTCGGCAACATCGGCGGGCTGTTTGGCGGCGGCGCTGCGCCCGCGTCCGGGCAGGCCTCGCGGGTGCGCTCGCAATTCCTCGACATGCGGCTCGACCACGATTCCGGCCAGCTCGGCGGCCGGATCGTCGCCGGACCTCACGCGGGGCGCGATCTCGACGAGTTCGATCTCGCGGGCCTCTTGGCGATGGTCCCGGCGTTCGACGCCGAGAGCGTGGCCTTACTCGAAAGCTATCTGGACCGCCGGTTTCCCGCTTGGCGTCAGAACGCGCAGGGCAATGCGGCAGGGGGGCAGCGCCGCACGGCGGCGAGTGGCAAAATGACGGCGGAGGAAGCCTATCAGATCCTTGGCTTGCAGCCGGGGGCGGGGCGCGACGACATCAGCCGGGCCCACAAATCCCTGATGAAGAAACTCCATCCCGACCAGGGGGGCTCGACGTATCTCGCTGCTCGGGTAAACGAGGCCAAGGATACTCTGCTTCGCACGCATAACGGCTAACTCCGGAACCACGCTACAAACGCCCGTACCGCGTGAGCTCCGCTGCTCTGTCTGTCGTCGCCCCGATGCCCGCCATTGTCGGCGTGGTCGATCCCTTGAGTAAAAATTTAACCGTAAATTGTTGACGAGAGGTTGTCGCGGAACAGGCTCGGCGCATGCCGAAAACAAAAATGCCCGCGCAAGGCGCGGGCATTTTGATTGGGGCGGTTCAGACGATCAGTTGCGGACCGTGATGCAGGAGATGTCGGCGCGCTTCAGGGCGCGGCAGACGGCTTCGGCCTGGTCGCGCTCGAGCCCGGCGAAACGGGCGCGGTAGAGCTTGCGATTGTCCTTGGCGACGACAGGCTCGGTGAACGGATCGGCCTTGCTGAGCAGTCCGCGGGCCGAGCTGCGCGCTGCGTCGATGCGCTGCTGGGCTTCGTTCTCGCTCTCGAGCGCGCCGACCTGGACGATCCAGCCGCTGTGGACGGCCGGCTTGGTGGTGGCGCTCATCTGGATCGGCTGCGGCGCCGGATCGGCGGAGGCAAGCTTCGGAGCGGCTGGGGCGGGCGCGGCGGCGGTTGTCGCCGGCAGCACGCCGAGGATGCCATTACCGGTGCCGAAGCCGGCCGGCTGGCGCGGCAGCTCAGTACGGGCGACGTCCGCCTTCGGCGCTTCCGGCTGGCTCTGGGGCTCGGGCTTGTTGATCAGATCGGCGCGGGCGACGACGGCGCCGGAGGTTTCCGCGACGTCGGAGCGGGAGGCAATCGTGCTCGTGACCTGCGGTGCGACCGGAGCCGGGGCGGCGGAGGCGACCTTGACGGCGCCGGCCTTGACCTGGACGGTCTTGACCCGGACCGGCTTCATCGGCTCGGACGAGCCGGGGATGATGGAGAGCGGCTGGCTCGAGATCACGCCATTGGTGAGCGGGGCGGGCTCGATCTTGGATTCAGTCGGCCGGACCTCGGGCTTGCTGGCTTCCGGCTTGGGCGGGGCCGGCGGCACCGCGGCCGTCGCCGCGGCAAGCGTCGACAGGCGCGCAGCGAGACGCGACGGGGCGGCCTCGGGAGCAGGGGCCGCGGCCTGGACCTGCGGAGCGGGCCGGGCCGAGGGAGTATCCGAGGCGTCGGCAACGTCGGTGGAGGCGTCAGCGCCATTGCGCTCGGTGACGGCGGCAACGGTGTGCGTGGTCGCGCCCTTCTCGAGGTTCTCCGCGAGCAGGTTGCGCATGATGGCGTCGCGCGAGCCGCCGCTGCGGCCGCCCAGCACCACGCCGATCAAATGGCGGTTGCCGCGGCGCATCGAGGACACGAGGTTGAAGCCGGAGGCGCGGGTGTAGCCGGTCTTGATGCCGTCGACGCCTTCCACGCTGCCGAGCAGGTGATTGTGGTTGCGGATCGACTGGCCGCGCCAGTTGAACGTCGAGGTGGCGAAATAGCGATAGTAGCGCGGGAAGCGCTCCTGGATGGCGCGGCCGAGCGTGGCCTGGTCGCGTGCGGTCGTGACCTGCTCGTCGTTCGGAAGACCGTTGGCGTTGCGGTAGACCGTCCGGGACATGCCGAGCGAGCGCGCCTTGCGCGTCATCATCTGGGCGAAGTCGTCTTCATCGCCCGCGATCGCTTCCGCGATGACCACGGCGGCGTCGTTGGCGGAGCGGGTGACGAGACCCTTGATCGCGTCCTCGACGCGGATGGTCTGGCCGGCGCGCAGGTTGAGCTTGGTCGGATCCTGATCGGCGGCATGCTGGGACACCGGCATCTCGGTGTCGAGCTTCATCTTGCCGGACTCGAGACGCTCGAACAGCAGGTAGAGCGTCATGATCTTGGTGAGCGAGGCCGGGTGACGGATTCCGTCCGGGTTGTTCGACTGAAGCACCGCGCCGGAATTGCCGTCGACGATGATGGACGCGAATTTCGGGCTGGAGCTCTCGGATACGTCGCGCTGCACCCGGTGGTGCGCGTAGTGGCGCCGGTGGCGCCGCGCCTCGGCAGCATCGGTGGTGAAGATGACTGCGGTGGTGACCGTAAGAAGCCCGAAAACGCCAACCCGCGCCAAGCGCGAGGAAGACAAGTTTTTACGAAGCATGGAACCCCGTCCCCGTTTCTGACTTGATCACCGGCCCGTGAGGCGAAATTGTGCCCATCGACCCGGGATCATTACCTGCTCAGGCTGTCCCTCCGCGGGTGTTCGCTGCGGGGAACGTTGGGCCTGAGCCGCTGTTCTGGCTAAGGTGATGTTCTCAAACGGCTTTGGCCGATTGCAGAAGCTGAACACGTCCAGGGAATCAGGGTAGGGGGCCGCGGTTTCCAAAAGCTTAAAGAACCCTTGCGGGAAACCCCGGGAATCTCCGCGATTTGCATCTAGTTTTTGTGCGACGCACAAGATTCTTGACTTTATTGTGCGTTGCACTAATTATGGGCACAGTCAGGGAGCCGGGGCTTCCCGACGAGAGCCAGGGAAAAGGATTCCGAAATGTTCAAGGTTGAAGACTTTCAGAACTACGGGAAAGAGCACTTCGAGCAGTGCGTTGCCTCCGCGACCTCGGTGCAGCACGGCCTCCAGGCGATCGCCAGCGCCTATGGCGACTACACCAAGAAGTCGTTTGAAGACACCAAGTCCTTCGTCGAGAAGCTTTCCGGCGTGAAGTCGCTGGACAAGGCCATGGAAGCCCAGACCGACTTCGCCCGTTCCGCCTACGAGACCTTCGTCGCGGAATCGCAGAAGATCGCCGGCCTTTACAACGACCTCGCCAAGCAGGCGTTCAAGCCGGTCGAGACCATCGTGTCGAAGTTCACCCCGGCCGCCAACTAAGCTTTCCCGGATATTCTGGAAGCAAAAGCCCGGCTGAACAGCCGGGCTTTTCGTTTGTTCACGACGGATCGTCCCAGCGCGCCGCGCGCAGCTTCGACCGGCGGAGATCTTCCTCGATGCGCCGGCGGTCCGTTCGACGTGCTTCGGATCGAGATTGTCGGCACTCTCGCGCGATATTGCCGTACGCGCGTCATCGGTTCGCTCCTGGCGCTCACCTGCACGAAGATCATGATGCTCGTGGGGGACCGCGTTTCGCGCAGCTTCTTCCTTGCCCGATTTCGCGCCACGCGATTCAACCGGCCGTGCGACTGGACCGTAGAAGTCCGGAGATGACCCGGCGCGAAACCGTCACAGTTCAGTTGTCCGGCCGGTTCCTGATCAACATGTTCTAACCAGGCGGCGCGGAAGATTTTGTCAAATCGGCCCGGATTGATTAACCTCGGTCAGGATCGTCCGGATCAGGAATCGGGACCGTCGCGGCCGCATCGGCCGGACCTTTGCACGCTTGCGGCGAGCCGGGGGCGGGCCCATATTGTTGACGACCGATACGGCTTGGACCGGACCGGTTGGAAGCGGCGATCCAACGAGGCGGCGCGCCCGTGTGAAGCTCCGAAGGGCGGGGCTCCGCGGCGGACCGTCATACGCTTCCGTGGGGAATTTGAACGCCTGAGCCATGCCGCAACTGTTGTCCAGACTCGACCTGTCCGCGGCCATCGCCGCTCCCGCTCCCCGGATGAGCAATGACGAGAACCGTTCCGGCAATCCGACGGGTCCGAACACCTCTGTCATCACCAAGGTCAAGCCGAAGACCAAGCGGCCGAACCTGTACCGCGTGCTGATCCTGAACGACGACTACACGCCGATGGAATTTGTCGTCCATGTGCTGGAGAAGTTCTTCCAGAAGGACGTCGAGGCGGCGACCAAGATCATGCTGCACGTTCACCATCACGGTATCGGGGAGTGCGGCGTGTTCACCTACGAGATCGCCGAGACGAAGGTGACGCAGGTGATGGATTTCGCCCGCAAGCACCAGCATCCGCTGCAATGCGTGATGGAAAAGAAGTAAGGTAAGTTACCTTACGGCGCGTCTTGAGGACGGCTCTCGTGTCTGTTGCAAGGTGATTGTCGCGTGATGCCTGCGCGCGATGTCTGCTGCAGCCGGCAGGATTTGAGGAATTCTGCACCGGCGCCGCCCTGCCCAAATCGGAACGGGTTTTGCATTGAAAATAGCCCGGGTGGCTAGCTGCCGAGTCGCGGAACCGGTCTTTCGCCGCGATCTTGTATAACTATATGTGACAAAGGTTGTTGTTGCCTGACCGGGCGATGGCGATCATGATGGTGGGGGCCATAGAGGACGCGAATGCCGACTTTTTCCCAAAGCCTTGAACAATCCCTGCATCGTGCGCTGGCGATCGCAAACGAGCGTCATCACCAATACGCGACGCTCGAGCATCTCCTGCTCTCCCTGATCGATGACTCCGATGCAGCCGCCGTCATGCGCGCCTGCAGCGTCGATCTCGACAAGCTCCGCACGAGCCTCGTCAATTATCTTGAGACCGAATTCGAGAACCTGGTGACGGATGGCGCCGACGATGCCAAGCCGACCGCCGGTTTCCAGCGCGTGATCCAGCGCGCGGTGATCCATGTGCAGTCGTCAGGTCGCGAAGAGGTGACCGGCGCCAACGTGCTGATCGCGATCTTCGCCGAACGCGAGAGTCATGCCGCTTACTTCCTGCAAGAGCAGGACATGACGCGCTACGATGCGGTCAACTACATCAGCCACGGCATCGCCAAGCGGCCGGGCGTCTCAGAGGCGCGCCCCGTGCGCGGCGTCGACGAGGAAACCGAGACCAAGGGCACCGAGGACGCCAAGAAGAAGGGCGAGGCGCTCGAGACCTATTGCGTCAACCTCAACAAGAAGGCGCGTGACGGCAAGATCGACCCGGTGATCGGACGCAATTCCGAGATCAATCGCGCGATCCAGGTGCTGTGCCGCCGGCAGAAGAACAATCCGCTGTTCGTCGGCGAAGCCGGCGTCGGCAAGACCGCGATCGCCGAAGGCCTCGCCAAGCGCATCGTCGACAGCGAGGTGCCGGAAGTTCTGGCGGCTGCGACCGTGTTCTCGCTGGACATGGGCACGCTGCTCGCCGGCACGCGCTATCGCGGCGATTTCGAAGAGCGTCTGAAGCAGGTGCTCAAGGAGCTCGAAGCGCATCCCAACGCGATCCTGTTCATCGACGAGATCCACACCGTGATCGGTGCGGGCGCGACGTCGGGCGGCGCAATGGATGCGTCGAACCTGCTCAAGCCGGCGCTGGCCTCGGGCACGATCCGCTGCATGGGTTCGACCACCTACAAGGAGTATCGCCAGCACTTCGAGAAGGACCGCGCGCTGGTGCGGCGCTTCCAGAAGATCGACATCAACGAGCCGACGGTTGAAGACGCCATCGCGATCCTCAAGGGCCTCAAGCCGTATTTCGAGGACTACCACCGGCTGAAGTACACCAATGAGGCGATCGAGGCCGCGGTGCAGCTTTCCTCGCGCTACATCCACGACCGCAAGCTGCCCGACAAGGCGATCGACGTGATCGACGAGTCCGGTGCGGCGCAGATGCTGGTCGCCGAGAACAAGCGCAAGAAGACCATCGGCATCAAGGAGATCGAGACCACGATCGCCTCGATGGCGCGGATCCCGCCGAAGAGCGTGTCGAAGGATGATGCCGAGGTGCTCAAGCATCTCGAGCAGACGCTGAAGCGCACCGTGTTCGGCCAGGACAAGGCGATCGAGTCGCTCGCCGCCTCGATCAAGCTGGCACGCGCCGGGCTGCGCGAACCGGAGAAGCCGATCGGCTGCTACCTGTTCTCGGGTCCGACCGGCGTCGGCAAGACCGAGGTCGCAAAGCAGCTCGCGGCGTCGCTCGGCGTCGAGCTGTTGCGCTTCGACATGTCCGAATACATGGAGCGGCATACCGTATCGCGCCTGATCGGCGCGCCTCCCGGCTATGTCGGCTTCGACCAGGGCGGCCTGCTGACCGACGGCGTCGACCAGCATCCGCATTGCGTGGTGCTGCTCGATGAAATCGAGAAGGCGCATCCCGACCTCTACAACGTGCTGCTCCAGATTATGGATCACGGCCGGCTCACCGACCACAACGGCAAGCAGGTCAATTTCCGCAACGTGATCCTGATCATGACCACGAATGCGGGTGCTTCGGATCTCGCCAAGCAGGCGTTCGGCTTCACGCGCTCGAAGCGGGAAGGCGACGACCACGAGGCCATCAACCGGCAGTTCGCGCCGGAATTCCGCAACCGTCTCGATGCCATCGTCTCGTTCGGCCATCTCAGCGTCGAGGTGATCGGCACCGTCGTCGAGAAGTTCGTGCTTCAGCTGGAGGCGCAGCTCGGCGACCGCGACGTCACCATCGAGCTGTCAGAGCCCGCCAAGGCCTGGCTGGTGCAGCATGGTTACGACGAGCAGATGGGCGCACGTCCCATGGCCCGCGTGATTCAGGAGCACATCAAGAAGCCGCTGGCCGACGAGGTGCTGTTCGGCAAGCTGAAAGGCGGCGGCCACGTCCGCGTCGTTCTCGTCAAGGACGAGGCCGACGAGACCAAGGACAAGATCGGCTTCGAGTTCGTCGAGGGCCCGGTCACGCCGAAGCAGGAAAAGCTGCCCGGCACCCGCAAGCGCCCGCCGGGCAAGTCCAACAAGCCGGGCGGTCCCGGCGGCTCGAAGGGGCCGACCTCCAAGGGCCCGCTGGTCAAGGCTTGATCGCGAGCGACATGAATCGAAAAGGCCGGCTGAACAGCCGGCCTTTTTGTTTGCGTGTCTAGGTGCCGGTGTCTGGCGGAGGCGCCGCCGGCGGCCGCGGTTTCTTCGGCGCCGGCGGTCGCGCGCTGCGGGCAGGGGCTGCCGGCTGCATTGTCACGATGACCGGATTGGGCTTGTGATCGGTCGCAGCCCCGGTCGCAGCATCGACGCCCATGCCGACGACACCGCCCAGCAGGAGATTGCCGGCAAAGCCCGCCGCGCCGCCGGTCTGGATGTCCCGGCTGAGCGGCACGACCTGCGGCTCGTAACCTTCCTTCTGGAAGGTGATCGAGATGTCGGCGTTTCGCTTGACGACCACGGAGCAGGGCGTCGTGCAGGTGGTCGGAACCTCCATTCCGCTGACCACGGCTTCCACGCCTGAAGGTGTCGATGAGATGCTGATATTTTCCGTCGTGCCGCGCGTGACGGACGCGCAGCCGCCCAGCATGACGCTGAGCGCCACAATTCCAAATGAACGCATGAAATGCCCCTTATTCCCCGCCGCAATGAAGCGCAACCAGGGCGCGAGAGCAATACTTCGTTAGTCCAGATGGTTAAGCCACGCACAGGTTGTGGGCGCAGCCTCATTCCCCTTCATCCACTGCCCGTCCTGCACCCGGACATGCTCTGCGCCGCGCCGGCCGGATAGTGCTCGACCAGGCGCCCGGCGAGCGGCGCGGCGAACGCCACCGTGATCGGCCAGGGCGTGATCAGAAGGCCCAAGCAGGCTCGATGCAGCTCAAGGGCGCTCGTCACACCGCCGGCGGATTGCGGTCGGTGAAGGTCGTGCGCTGGTGCCAGTAGGGATAGGGCAGCGTCACCTTGCTGGCCGCGTCGAGCTTTGCGACCTGGTCCTTGGTGAGTGACCAACCGACCGCACCGAGATTTTCGCGCAGCTGCGCCTCGTTGCGCGCGCCGATGATCAGCGTCGAGACGGTGGGGCGCTGGAGCAGCCAGTTCAGAGCGATCTGCGAGACGCTCTTGCCGGTCTCCTTCGCGACCTCGTCGATCGCATCGACCACGCGGTAGACGTGCTCGTCCGGCACGGGCGGGCCGAAGTCGGCGGTCTTGGGCAGGCGGCTGACTTCCGGCTTCGGCTGGCCGCGCCGGATCTTGCCGGTGAGGCGTCCCCATCCGAGCGGCGACCAGACCACGGCGCCGATCCCCTGATCGAGGCCGAGCGGCATCAGCTCCCATTCGTAGTCGCGCCCGATCAGCGAATAGTAGGTCTGGTTGGCGACGTAGCGCGGGAAGCCGTGCTTGTCGGCGACACCGAGCGACTTCATCAGATGCCAGCCCGAAAAATTCGAAACGCCGACATAACGGATCTTGCCGGCGCGCACGAGCACGTCGAGCGTTGAAAGCACCTCCTCGGGCGGAGTGAATGCATCGAAGCCATGGAGCTGGAACAGATCGATGTAATCGGTGCCGAGCCGGCTCAGCGAACCGTCGATGGCTGCGAGCAGGTGCTGGCGTGACGAGCCGATGTCGTTGGGGCCGTCGCCGAAGCGGAATGTCGCCTTGGTCGAGACCAGCACCTTGTCGCGGCGGCCCTTGATGGCCTCACCCAGAACGCGCTCGGACTCGCCGAGCGAATAGACGTCGGCAGTATCGAACATCGACACGCCGGCCTCGAGACAGATATCGAGAAGACGCCGTGCTTCGGTCGCGTCCGTCGTGCCCCAGGCGGCGAGGCGGCCGACGCCGCCGAACGTGCCCGTTCCCAGGCTCAAAGCAGGCACCATGAGGCCTGACCGGCCCAAGCGTCGGTATTCCATCGATAGGCTCCTCGGCTGGCCGCTGATTGATCGGCGCGGCCTTGGCGGCGGATGTTAGTGCAAGCAGGCGCGTTGTCCTACGACACGCTCACATACCGGCCTTGCTTCGGAGCCGGCTAGTCGTGCCGAAGCATGTCATCGAGTGCAGCATCGGCAATGCGCGGGCCGACCGGCTTCGCTGCGACCTGGGTCTCGCTCCTTGCAACGGGTGAGGGAACGCAGGCGAGGTCACTATTGCGAGCCTGCTTCGGCAGCAGAGTCAAACCCCATCCCACCACGACCAGCACCGCAAGCCGGATCGCGATCACGCTCAGCAGCAGCTCCGATCCGCCTATCGTCGCGTGAGTCCTCATGCGCACCAGCCTGAGGCACGCGGCGTGACAAGACAATCTGGAATTGGCGAGCCTTGCCTTCGCTACAGGCGAAGGCTGGCGAAGATGGCTGCTCAGTGAGGCAACTGGCTCTGCCTGAAATCGCGCGGCGACATCCCGAAATGCTCGCGGAAGACGCGGCCAAAATGCGAGAGGTCGTTGAAACCCCAGGCAAACGCGATCTCGCTGATGTGGCGGTTGGCCAGCACGGGCGAGGTGAGGTCGCGCCGGCATTGGGCGAGACGCTCGGCGAGGACGTGGCGCTGGAATGAGGTGTCCTCGTCGGCGAGCAGATCGTTCACATAGCGCGGGGAGATGCCAAGCGCGGCGGCGGTCTCCGCCAGCGACAGATCGGGATCGGCGAGGTGGGCGCGGACGTGTGCCTTGAGCCGGTAGAGCAGGGCGGAGCGGTGGGTCGAGGATGGCAGCGAGGTCGTGCCGAGCCGTTCGCTCAACGCCATCGCCAGGAGATCGACGGCTTGCTCCGACAGGGCGGCGGCGTTGTTAGGTGCAAGCCGGTCCGCGCTCTGGCAGAGCCTGAAGATGAAGTCGTAGGCGAGCCGTTCGAGAGGGACATCGGCACCGAACGAGATCGCGGTGAGCGTCTCCGTGCCGCCGAGCCGCCGCTGCAGCATTTCGCGGGGCACCTTGAAGATGGTCTGCGTAAAACTGTCATTGAATTTCAGCTCATAGGGCCGCGTCGTGTCGTAGAGCGCGAACTCGCCGGGATGGATCACGGTCTCGCGGCCGTCCTGCACCACGCCGCCGTCGCCGCGATTGCCGAGCGCGATGAGAACGAAATCCTGATCCGAGCGCGCGATCCGCAAGGGGGTACGGAATACGTGCTGGCGGTCGGAGCAGACGTCGGAGCATACGGCCTTGCCCAGCGGGGCTTGCGTCACCGAGCCGTGGAACGCGCTGCCGAGGTCGGACTTGCAGTCGAGCCCGACGAAGACGTCGCAGACGATGTCCTGCCAGAGGGCGAGCCGCCGGTAGCCGGGGCTGCCGTCCGTCGTGAACTGGATTGGCATTTGGACACCCTCCCTTTCACATCCCGCAAAATCGCAAATTGGCGCAGATCCAGCCAAATCCCGTACCGGGCGGCGATCCCGTCCGGTCGAGTTTTTGTGCCGCCATGGTCGAGCGCCCGGCCGCCAGCTTGGCCAAATAGACTGCATCGGACGCGGTCCGTGATCAACCGGCAATGGAGGTGGCCATGGGCATCGAACATCCCAGATACAAGGTGGCGGTGGTGCAGGCGGCCCCCGCCTGGCTCGATCTCGATGCCTCGATCGACAAGTCGATCGCGCTGATCAAGGAGGCGGCCGAGAAGGGGGCGAAGCTGATCGCCTTTCCGGAGGCCTTCATCCCCGGTTACCCCTGGCATATCTGGATGGACTCGCCGGCCTGGGCGATCGGCCGCGGCTTCGTGCAGCGCTATTTCGACAACTCGCTCTCTTACGACAGCCCGCAGGCCGAGCGCCTGCGCGATGCCGTGCGAAAGGCGAAGCTCACCGCCGTGATCGGCCTGTCCGAGCGCGACGGCGGCAGCCTATACTTGGCGCAATGGTTGATCGGCCCCGAGGGCGAGACGATCGCGAAGCGCCGCAAGCTGCGCCCGACCCATGCCGAGCGCACCGTCTATGGCGAGGGCGACGGCAGCGATCTCGCCGTGCATGCGCGGCCCGACATTGGCCGTCTCGGCGCGCTGTGCTGCTGGGAGCATCTGCAGCCGCTGTCGAAATACGCGATGTACGCCCAGAACGAGCAGGTGCATGTTGCGGCCTGGCCAAGCTTTTCGCTCTACGATCCCTTTGCACCCGCGCTCGGTGCCGAGGTCAACAATGCCGCCTCGCGCGTCTATGCGGTGGAGGGCTCATGCTTCGTGCTTGCGCCGTGCGCGATCGTGTCACAGTCGATGATCGACGAGCTCTGTGACCGGCCGGACAAGCACGTGCTGCTGCATGCCGGCGGCGGGTTTGCCGCGATCTACGGCCCCGACGGCAGCCAGATCGGCGACAAGCTCGCGCCGGACCAGGAGGGGCTGTTGATTGCCGAGATCGACCTCGGCGCCATCGGCGTCGCCAAGAACGCCGCTGATCCCGCCGGGCACTATTCGCGGCCCGACGTGACGCGGCTGCTGCTGAACAAGAAGCGATACCACCGCGTCGAGCAGTTCGCGCTGCCGGTGGACACGATCGAACCCACGATATTGCCGCAGCAGCGAGCTGATTGCCGCAATCGCGGGACGACGGGCTTACGTTACGCGACGCAATGGCCGAGCAGATCCGGATGCGCCGCGCAGATATGATGCGCTCCGGCGTCCCGCAGCTCGGCCTCGCTGCCATAGCCGTAGAGCACGCCGATCGCGGTCATGCCGTTGGTGCGGGCGCCGACCACGTCGTGGCTGCGGTCACCGATCATGATGGCCTTGCTCGGATCGACCTTCGCCTCCTCGAGCGCATAGCGCAGCAGGTCGCGCTTGTCGACGCGCGTGCCGTCGAGCTCGGAGCCGAACACGCGCTCGAAATAAGGCTTCAGGCCAAAGTGCTCGACGATGCGGGTGGCGTAGACTGCGGGCTTGCTGGTGGCCACGAACATGCGCGGCGTCGTCGCGGCGAGGGTTGTCAGCGTGTCCACGATGCCGGCATAGGCCTCGTTCTCGAACAGGCCGATATCTGAAAAGCGCTCGCGATAGAGCAGTAGCGCCCTGTCGGCGAGCTCGTCGCTTCCCGTGAGCTTCTTCAGGCTGGCCAGCAGCGGCGGCCCGATGCACCAAGTCAGCTCGTCCTCGCTGGGTACCGCCAGGTTCAACCGTTCCAGCGCGTACTGGATCGAGCGGGTGATCCCGGGCTTCGGGTTGGTCAGCGTGCCGTCGAGGTCAAAATAGATTGTGGCCATCAGGGCGGAACCCGCGTTGAGACTGTCGGCCGTTGCTAGTCGGATCAGACGTCAAGTCAAGGCCCGCCCGCGTCATTGCTGCCGGGCCCATGCGACGATCGCCGCGGCGTCCGGGCCGGCCTGGGCCTCCCAGGCGGCGATCGTGCTGGTCGCGGCGTTGCGGAGCGCTCCGACGAGAGATTGCGGCGCGGGCTCGGCGATGGTGACGCCGTTGTCGCGCATGCGCGCGTAATTCTCCGCGGTGCGGTTGGCCAGCAGCGCGAACTGGCTCTGCTCGGTCTCGGCCGCGGCTGCCATCACCTCCCGCTGCAGCGGCTCGGACAGCGCGGCAAAGTCCTCGTTGCGGACGAAGGCGATCGAGATCGGCATCGCATAATTGATGGCCGTGAAATGCGGCAGGAAGTCCCAGAGCTTGCGCCCCGCGCCGCCATCGCCGGAGGTGAGGAACGCGTTCAGCTGGTGTTCCTTGAGGCCGGCGAGCGCCTTGTCCATCGGCAGGAACTGCGCATTGGCGCCGGCGGTGCGCATCACCGCGCTGGAATTGGCATCGTAGGCGCGCAAATTCAACTTCGGCAGATCGTCGGCGCCTGCGAGCACATGATCGGACCAGAGGCCCGTCGCCGGCCAGATCGTCAGATAGAGCAGCTTCAGACCGCGGGCTGCGAACGCCTTCTCGTAGAGCGGGCGGGCCCGCGCATTGGTGGCGCGCGCGACCTCGACCGATTGCACCAGGAAGGGAAGTGTGGAGAGGCCGAGCACCGGGTCGAGGCCGGACAGCGCGCCGGCAAAGGCATCGCCGCCGGCGATGCGGCCATCCAGCGCCGCCCGTGGCATTTCGCCCGAATTGATCTTGAGCTCGTTGTCGAAGGCGCTCGTCACGGTCACGAAACCGTTTGTGCGCACCGCGACGCGATCGGCGAAAGTGGTGAGCCCGATGCCGGAAATGTTGTTTTGCGGGTATTCCGTGGTCATCCGCCAGTTGACCTGCGCCAGGGCCGGAGCAGTGGACAGGACGAGGGCGGCGAGGGCCAGGATCGCGCGGATCCGTCTGGCGGGGGAACGCATTGGGAGAAGCAGGTCAGTCAGCATATATTGGCAACTCGTCGAACCATGGCACGATGCCACATGGCAGAACAACTTGTCGCATGCCGCGCCGGCACGTGCCACAGCGATGCTTGGGCAGTGTTGGCGCGAATTGCATCACTCTTCGTTGTCGCACTGCTCGTCCCTATGTTGCAGGCTGCGGCATGGGACAGCTCGCCCGCAAAAACCGACGTCGCCGTGCCGAGCGTCGAGGAGCTCGCGATGCCGCCGCAAAAGCCGGCGGCTGGGCGCGAGAGCGACACGCGGGAATCGATCTGCCTGATCGTCGAAGCCGCCGCGCGCGATGCCAATCTGCCGCTGGAATTCTTCGCCCGCGTGATCTGGCAGGAAAGCCGCTTCCAGGCCGATGCGGTAGGGCCGATGACACGCAGTGGCGAGCACGCGCAGGGCATCGCACAGTTCATGCCGGGCACCGCGAGCGAGCGCGGGCTGCTCAATCCCTTCAACCCGGTTCAGGCATTGCCGAAGTCGGCCGAATTCCTCAACGAGCTGCGCAACCAGTTCGGCAATCTCGGCCTTGCCGCGGCGGCCTACAACGCGGGGCCGCGCCGCGTGCAGGAATGGCTCGCCGGCACCGGGCCGATGCCGGAGCAGACCCGCAACTACGTCTACGCCATCACCGGTACGAGCGTCGACGCGTGGGCCAAGGCCGGCAGCACCGGCAAGGGACCGCCGAGTTCGCCGCCGACGAGCTGCCGCGACCTCATGGCGCTGTTGAAGCGCGCGCCGAATCCGTTCGTCGCCGAGCTCGAGCAGCATGTCGAGCTTGCCGCGGCAAAGATCTGGGGCGTACAGCTCGCCGCCGGGTTCGACCGCAACAGGGCGCTGGCGATGTATTCCCGCGCCGTCACGCGCCTGAGCGCCGTGATCGGCGAGCGCGATCCGAGCCTGCTGAGCTCGGTGATGCGCAGCCGCGGCACGCGTGCGTTCTACCAGGTTCGCATCGGGGCTGATACGCGGAGCGAAGCGGACGATCTGTGCAACCGCATCCGCAAGGCCGGCGGCGCCTGCTTCGTGCTGAGAAACCGGGGTGTGGCGGGGTAGGGCGCATTCCTCTCTGCTGGTCATTCCGGGGCGATGCGAAGCATCGAACCCGGAAGCTCGAGATTCTCAGGCGCGCAATTGCGCGCCGTAGTTCGGCTCTTTGAGCCGCCCCGGAATGACAGGCGATGGGTGTCGCGCGCATGCCAGCCCCGCCGCGCGCTTTCTTGACGCGAGGCGCCGCATTGCCCGTTATGCAGCCACGATTCCGTAACCTCGGCCAACACTCCCGTGGCGCTCCCTCCGCTCGATTCACCTCAATGGCAAAGTCCGTGGCGCGCCTTTGCCTGGGGGCTGCGCTCGATCACGCAGACGATCCTCACCATCGTCCTGTTCGTGACCTATCTCGGCATCGGCGCGCTCGCCCACGACACCCATTTCAGCCTGCTCTGGGCGCTCTGCTCGACGTTGTTCGTTTGGGCAGGTCCGGCGCAGATCATCCTGATCACCACGCTCGGCTCGGGCGCCACCATCATCCAGTCGGCGATCGCCGTGACCGTCAGCGCCATCCGCCTGTTTCCGATGGTGGTTTCGGTGCTGCCGCTGATGCGCACGCCGACGACGAAACGGCGTGAGCTGGTCTTCGCCGCGCATCTGACCGCGGTGACGCTGTGGGTCGAATGCCACCGCTTCCTGCCGCAGGTGCCGCGCGAGCGGCGCATTGCCTTTGTCCACGGGCTCGGCTGTGGCCTGGTCTCGGTGTGCCTCGCCGCCAACACGGTCGGCTATTTCCTCGCTGCCAACCTGACGCAGACGCTTGGCGCGGCGATCCTGTTGCTGACGCCGCTGTCGTTCCTGTTCTCGACCGCGCGCAACAGCCGCGAGGTTGCTGATGTCGTGGCGCTGACGCTCGGGATATTGCTCTATCCGCTGGCGGCGAAGATGAACTCCGGCCTCGACATCCTCGTGAGCGGCGTGGCGGCCGGTACCATCGCCTATGGCGTGCATTGGTGGCGGGAGGTGCGCGCATGAGCTTTGCGCAAGCGATCGGCGATTGGCATGCGCTCGCGGTGCTGTTCGTCGCCGGCGTTGTTCCCAACCAGATCTGGCGCATGCTGGGCCTGTGGTTCGGCGGCGGCATCGACGAGGGCTCCGAGCTGCTGGTCTGGGTAAGGGCGGTCGCGACCGCGATCCTGGCCGGCGTCATCGCCCAGATCGTGGTCGAGCCGCCCGGGGCGTTGGCCAGCGTGCCTGATGTTCTGCGCTACGGCGCGGTCGGTGCCGGCCTGATCGTTTTCCTGCTGACCCGCCGTTCGATCTTTGCGGGCGTTGTCACCGGCGAAGTCTTCATGCTGGCCGGCAAGTGGTGGTTGGGCTAAAACCACCGGCGAACAGGCTTAAGGAACAGGAATTATGGTTCGCGAAAACGAGCTCCGCGAGGGCGAGGTCTCCATCGAGCTGCCATCGACCGTGGATGCCGGCCTCGTCTTCATCGGCCGCATCCGCACGCCCTGGACCTCGCGGCTGGAGACGCCGCGGCAGGGGCGCCAGGATGGTCCGATCTGCCGCCTCGAGATCTTCGAGCCGTTCGTGCCGGCCATCAAGGGCGTCGATTTCTACAGCAATCTCGAAGTGCTCTACTGGCTCGACAGGTCGCGCCGCGACATCATCCTGCAGAGCCCGAAGAACAACGAGAAGACCCGCGGCACCTTTTCGCTGCGCTCGCCGGTGCGTCCCAATCCGATCGGCACCTCGATCGTGAAGCTGGTCGGGATCGAGGGCAATGCCATTCTGGTGCGCGGCCTCGATTGCATCGACAACACGCCGCTGATCGACATCAAGCCCGACCGCTGCGAGTTCACGCCACTGGCGGCGCCACAGAAGGGTGATTTCGAGACGGAGTGAGGTCTCTCCTCCGTCATTGCGAGGAGCCCTTGCGACGAAGCAATCCAGACTGCATCCGCGGAAAGAGTCTGGATTGCTTCGCTGCGCTCGCAATGACGAGGAGGAGAGATCGTAGCCCGTTGCGCTTCGCTCCATCCGGGCTACGGATCTCAGCCCGCCTTCAACGCCGCGATCAATTTGGTCGCGTTCTCTTCCAGCACCTTGACGTCTTCCTTGCGGCTGGCAGGCGGCAGCATGGCGACGCCGTCGTGGCGCGGCATCACGTGCATGTGCAGGTGAAACACCACCTGACCGCCGGCGGGCTCGTTGAACTGCTGCACGGTGATGCCGTCGGCGTTGAACGCCTTCATCGCGGCCGCTGCGATCTTGTGCGCGCCGCGCGCGACATGGGCGTAGTCGTCGGGCTTGATGTCGAGAATGTTGCGGGCAGGGGCCTTCGGGATCACCAGCGTGTGGCCGGGCACGCGCGGCATGATGTCAAGGAAGGCAAACACGTGCTCGTCTTCATAGACCTTGTGGCAGGGAAACTCGCCGCGCAGGATCTTTGCGAAGATGTTGTTGGTGTCGTAGGCGGTCATGGCGGGGGCTCCCGAGAATTTCACCCTTGGAATTTTCCGTTTACTGTCACCAGCCGCGGCAAGGCGTCAAGGCGCCTCGTCGATGCCTTTGCGGAACGGGCCGAGCTCGGCAAGCTCGCGCCCGGCCTCGGCGACATAGGCGCGCTCGCGCTTGAGGTAGTCATCGATGGCGCGGCGCAGGCCGGGATCGGCGATGAAATGGGCGGAGTGGGTCGTCTTCGGCAGATAGCCGCGCGCGATCTTGTGCTCGCCCTGCGCGCCGGCTTCGACATTCCTGAGGCCATGTTTGATGGCGAAATCGATCGCTTGATAGTAGCAGACCTCGAAATGCAGGAACGGGTGATGCTCGACCGCGCCCCAGTTGCGGCCGAACAGCGTGTCCGAGCCGATGAAGTTGATCGCGCCCGCGATCCAGCGGCCGTTGCGGCGGGCCATCACCAGCAGCACGTCCTCGCTCATGGTCTCGCCGATCAATGAGAAGAACTCGCGTGTGAGATACGGCCGGCCCCATTTGCGCGAACCGGTCTCCATGTAGAATTCGAAGAAGGCGTCCCAGGCATCCTCGGTGATGTCTCTTCCGGTGAGCCAATGGATCGTGATCCCGGCCGCCAGCGCGTCGCGCCGCTCGCGCTTGATCGACTTGCGATGGCGCGCGTTCATCGTTGCCAGGAAGTCGTCGAAGTTGGCAAAACCCTGGTTGTGCCAGTGGAACTGCTGGTCGGTGCGCTGGAGGAAGCCGTGCCCAGCGAGCAGCTTCCATTCGTCCTCGCGCGCGAAGGTGACGTGCAGGGACGAGGCTTTGCTGACGCCGCAGAGCGCCACCAGCCCGCTCGCCAGTGCCTCCCTGATCCGCTCGCGGTCGACACCGTCGCGGACCAGCAGCCGCGGTCCCGTCGCGGGGGTGAAGGGAACGGAGACCTGAAGCTTTGGATAGTAGCGTCCGCCGGCGCGCTCATAGGCATCCGCCCAGCCGCGGTCGAAGACGTATTCGCCCTGAGAATGCGATTTCAGATAGCAGGGCACGACGCCGGCGACGCGGCCGTCGAGCTTGGCCACGAGATGCCGAGGGCCCCAGCCGGTACGGATCGTTGCCGAACCCGATTTCTCGACCGCAGATAGAAATGCGTGCGAGACGAACGGGTTATAGGCGGGTCTTGAGAGGCCGAGGGAATCGCCTGGAAAGGCGGATGAGGTTCCGTTTCCAGCCCCAGTGCAGCGACCGCCGGGATTGGCGCAGGCGTCCCAATCCTCGGGCGAGACTTCGCCAATGGACGGTACGGCCTCGAGCGTAATGTCGGATGATGCCATTGCGCCCAAGATCGTGCATTGCAGCAGCGACTTCAAGGGGGCGGGAACTGGAGCGCGTAACTCTATCCACGAGTCATCCTGGCTTTCGCCAGGATGACGCCAGAGGCTACGGCACGAACCCCTCAAAAATCATCTGATCGGCATACTGCCCGACCCGCGTCCGCTGCTCGCCCGTGCGCACGGTCCAGCCGAGCAGGGCGCAGCCGAACAAATTGCGGGCGAGCCAGGGGGCAGGGGCCGGCAGGTGGTCGACCTTGAAGGCGACGAAATGCGGCTGGGTCTGGAAGCCGTGGCGCAGGTACAGCATGCTGTCGCGCTGCGCCTGGGTCAGGTAGGCCCAGTATTCGTCCTCGTAGCTCCGCTGCGCGACGATGCCACGCGGGCGGGCGGGCAAGAGCTCGCGCAGCGCCAGCACCTGGTCGGGGTCGAAGGACATGCCGACCGCGGGGCCGTCATAGGATGCCAGCACCTCGGCCATCCGCTTCACCAGCTTGCGGTCGCCGCCGAAACGGCTCTTCACCTCGATCACCAGGGGCACGCGGCCGGCGACCATGGCGCAGAGGTCCGAGAGCGACATCATCCGCTCGTCGGTGTCCTTGAACCTGACGGCCTTCAGCTCGGCCGCGGTCTTCCCGATCACCTCGCCGGTGGCCTCAGTGAGGCGGCCGAGCGCATGGTCGTGATGCACCATGGCCTCGCCGTCGGCGGAGAGCTGGATATCGACCTCGATCGAGAAATTGCCTGATATCGCAGCCTGCACCGCGCCCGGCATGTTCTCGACGATGCCGCGGGAAATGTCGTGCAGGCCGCGATGGGCGACCGGCCGGGCTGTCAGCCAATCCGGAGCGCGCATGCGCGTCAGGCGACCTCGAACACGCCTTCGACCTCGACCGCCGCGTCTGCGGGCAGCGAGGCGACGCCGACGGTGGTGCGGGCGTGGCGGCCCTTGTCACCGAAGGCGGCGACCATCAGATCGGAGGCGCCGTTGAGCACCTTCGGCCCATCCAGGAAGTCCGGCGCCGAGTTGATGAAGCCGCCGAGGCGCACCACGCGCACGACCTTGTCGAGGTCGCCGAGCGCCGCCTTGACCTGGGCCAGCAGGTTGACCGCGCAGCCGCGCGCGGCCGCCGCCCCGTCCTCGATGGAGACGCCGGCGCCGAGCTTGCCCTTGGCGATCAGCTTGCCGGCGGGGTCGAAGCAGACCTGGCCGGAGACGAACAGCAAGTTGCCGGTCCGCACGAAGGGCACGTAATTGGCGACGGGGGTGGGGGCCTCATGCAGCTTGATGCCCTGTTCCGCCAGTTTCTGCTCGACCGTGCCCGCCATGTCCGACCTCGTTGTCCAAAAATCATTCGCCCCGGCGCCGCAGGCGACCGGGCGCGCCCTGTTTCGCCCATCGAGCCGCCACATGCAAGCAACCGAAGGGGACTGCATTTTGTTGAGGCAGGCCAGCAAGTTCAATGCGGGGGCCGCAACTTTACGTGAAACGGCCTCAGTTGCGACGCAATGGAACGGTCATTAAAATGACGAATCTGCGCTTTCCTCAGGGAACAGACATGGTGCACCTTTTCCGGACTTCGCTCGGTGTGATGGCGCTTGCGGTGGCCGCTTTCGGCCCCGGGGGCGGGGCGCTTGCCGCCAACGGTCCGTTCCTGGCGCACCAGGCGCTTTATGATCTGCGCCTCGTCAAGTCGCGCTCCAATTCGGTCAACAGCGCGCGCGGCCGCATCCTCTACAATTTCAGCGGCAGCTCCTGCGAGGGCTACACTTCCGAATTCCGCCAGGTCTCCGAGCTCGACAGCGGCGAGGGCAAGGTCACGCTCAGCGACCTTCGCTCCAATTCCTGGGAGGACGCCGCGGGAAAAAGCTACCGCTTCAAGATCGAGACGCGGATGAACGAGGCCGATGCCGGCCGGGTCGACGGTTCGGCCGAGCGCGACGGCGACCACATCAACGTCAAGCTGAAGCTGCCGGCGCCGAAGAGTTTCACGCTCGACGGCAAGATCGTGTTCCCGACCGAGCAGATCCAGCGCATCATTGCCGCCGCCAAGGACGGCAAGTCGCTGCTCGAGCTCTCGGTCTATGACGGCTCCGACGACGGCCAGAAGGTCTACAACACGCTCACCGTGATCGGCCAGCCGATCACCGTCGACCGCGCCACCTCGTCCGATCCGTCGACGTCCGACGAGCACATGAAGTCGCTGAAGCGCTGGCCGGTCACCGTCAGCTATTTCGACCGCGAGGCCCAACAGAAGGAAGGCGAGCAGACCCCGATCTACGCGATGGCGTTCGAGCTCTACGAGAACGGCGTCTCGCGCCAGCTCGTGCTCGACTACAACGATTTCGTCATCTCAGGCGCGATGGGCAAGTTCGACGCGAAGGACAGCAAGCCCTGTAATTGAGGGCGGATGCCTCTGCGCGAGCACTGCCGTAGGGTGGGCAAAGCGTAGCGTGCCCAACACTTCCCAGGCGAGCTGCAGGATCGTGGGCACGGCGCTGTGCGCCTTTGCCCACCCTACGAGATCTCTCTTCGCCGCTTTGCTCCTCGTAGTGACAGACTAGCTCTCGTCACACTCTCCAGCTACGCTCTCTCCCAACCACAAAACTCCGGGAGCCCCTCCATGCCCAAGCTCGACCATCTCCGCCCCAGCGGCCTGCATCACAATCCCGCTTATTCCCACGTCGTCACCGCCACCGGCGCGCGCACCATCTACATTTCCGGCCAGGTCTCGACCGACGAGGAAGGACGGATTGTCGGCGAGGGCGATATCGCCGCGCAGACCACGCAGGTGATGCAGAATCTCGGGCTGGCGCTGAAGGCGGCCGGTGCGAGCTATTCCAACATCGTCAAGATCACGACCTTCGTCGTGAACTACAAGCCGGAGCTGCGCCCGATCATCGGCAAGGCCCGCTCGGTCTTCTTCGAAGGCATGGAGCCGCCGGCTTCGACCCTCGTCGGCGTCTCCGCACTCGCTGCGCCGGAATGGCTGATCGAGATCGAGGCCGTGGCGGTTGCGGATTGAGGTGTGGACGGAATGATATCGTAGCCCGGATGGAGCGAAGCGTAATCCGGGAAACCGGTCGCTGGGGATATACTGTCCCGGATTGCGCTGCGCTTCATCCGGGCTACGCGCCGGACATCTCCAGGAGAACGGCCATCGCTTCATCGGCCTGGTCGACCGGCACAAAGAGATGGTCGTGGTGAAAGGCCGACACGGCGTTCACGCTGATGCCGGCTTCGGCGAGGCGCGCCGTGATCGCCGCCAGAAAGCCCACCGCATCGAGCGCGGAGTGAACCGTCAAGCTGATCAGGCGCGAGCGAAATTCATGGCGCAGTCCGGCACGTTCGGCCTCCTCGTGCAGGAGCACCAGCGTCGTTCCTTCGCGTTCGCGGAACGTCAGCATCGGGCTGATGGTGGCTGGAATGCTCGTGCCCGGCGCAAGCGCGCAAAACACGAAGATGCCGTCCAGGATCTCCGGCTTCATGTTACGCAGCAGCGCGTCGAGATCGCGTTCGCCTGTCACGGTGCTAGCCCCCGAGCCGCCAAGATCATTTGAGCCCCCGCGCAGCCATTGGCGCCAGCGGCTGTTGAAATCTCAACCAACATACCTTCGTATATCTCCTCCAATCCTTCTCATACGCCGATCTTACGCTGGTACAATTGAGCGACGGCGGGGGATTCTTACAATTTGAGTCTACTCGGGTCACTGCGAGGAAGCTCAAATGAACGTCGTCATTCGAAAGCTCAACGGCCTGTGGCACCTCATCGTCGGGTCTTGTCAGATCCGAACTCCGTTCCTGGAAACTCAAGATCGGCAGTTGGTCGTTCAGTATGCCCGGCGCGCCTATCCGGGTGCACGGATCTTCGAACGCGACTGAGTTGAGCAGATCAGATCACTCCTGCGCCTTCTCCGGCCCGTCATAGGCAATGCCGCGGATCACGGCGGCGCTGCCGAACTTCTTGCGCAGGCTGTCCACCGCGCGTTCGGCGTGGGCGGCGCGGCGGTCGAGCATATCGGTGTCGTCGGCGGGCGAGCCCTCGCGCAAGGCGCTGACGCCGGCGCCCATCAGGCGGAAGGCGGTGCCGTCGATTTCTTTCGCCAGCATTTCGCGACAGATCGAAAAAATCTTTGCGGCGAGCTGCGTCGGCGCGGCGATCGACTGCGAACGGGTGCGCTGGCGGAAATCGGCGGTCTTCAGCTTCAGCGTCACGGTCGAGCCGGCGAGCTCGCTGCTCTTCAGCCGAGACGACGTCTTTTCGCACAGCCGCCACAGGATCTTCTCCAGCGTCGCGAAGTCGCGGATGTCGGTCTCGAAGGTGGTCTCGCTGGAAATGGTCTTGGCGCCGCGATCAGCCTCGACGCGGCGGTCGTCGATGCCGCGGGCGAGCCGCCACAGCCGGCGGCCGTCGCTCGGAAACTGCCGCATCATCTCGAT
Source organism: Bradyrhizobium huanghuaihaiense (assembly GCF_025200885.1). Taxonomy (NCBI): domain Bacteria; kingdom Pseudomonadati; phylum Pseudomonadota; class Alphaproteobacteria; order Hyphomicrobiales; family Nitrobacteraceae; genus Bradyrhizobium; species Bradyrhizobium huanghuaihaiense. The sequence continues at coordinate 4,107,237 of NZ_CP104172.1, forward strand.
CTCGTCGGCCTTCTGCAGGTCGGCGATGATCCGGAAGCCGCGCTGCACCAGGCGCTCTTGGGTCGCCGGTCCCACGCCGAAGATGAAGCCGACCGGCCTCGAAGCCAGCATCTCGCGTGCCTCCTCCTGGTCGAGCGCCGCAAAGCCGCGCGGCTTGTCGAGGTCGGAGGCGATCTTGGCCAAAAACTTGTTGCAGGACAGGCCGACCGAGACGGTGATGCCGATGTCGCGCTCGACCTCGCGGGCAAAGCGCGCCAGCACCTTGGCGGGGATCATGCCGTGCACCCGTTCGGTGCCCGACAGATCCAGAAAGGCCTCGTCGATCGAGAGCGGCTCGACCAGCGGCGTCAGGGCCTGCATGGCCTGGCGGACCTCGCGGCCGACGCGGACGTATTTCGCCATGTCGGGCGGGATCACGGTCGCATGCGGGCAGGCCTCGAGTGCCTTGAACATCGGCATCGCCGAGCGCACGCCATAGGTGCGCGCGATGTAGCAGGCGGCCGACACCACGCCGCGCTTTCCGCCGCCGATGATGACGGGCTTGTCGGCGATGTCAGGATTGTCGCGCTTCTCGACCGTCGCGTAGAAGGCGTCGCAGTCGATATGGGCGATGGTCAGGCTCGCCAGCGCCCGGTGGCGGACGAGGCGAGGGGAACCGCAGGTCCCGCAGCGGCGGACGCCCACATCCAGATCGGCCAGACAGTCCCGGCAGAAGCAGCGGGGCCCGGCCGGGACGGGGGCGCTCACGGCACGTCGCGCTCCCAATTGGGATCGCCCAGCGCATCGCCGAGGACCTGCCGCGCTGCGGCAACGTTGGTCGGATGCAGCTCCGAGGCCTCCGCGAAGGCCTTCACGGTGGCGTCATCGCGCAGCACGAAATCGAGCACGTTGAGGAGGAAATTCGGGTCCGAGGCGGCGTTCCGCAGGGTCTCCGGGCCGACACCTGTCTCGGCCAGGAACAGGCCCAGCCGCTCGGGCTCGCTTGCGACGAAGGACAGCGCCTGAATCGCAACGATTTCAGCGACTTCGCGAGGGTTGTGAACAGGCTTTTTCACGGGCCCGGTTTGCCTTTCCGTTAACTTTCGGTGTCTACTTTGCATCATGCCCGAGTCTCCGCCTTGAGTCTTGCGATCCCGGGGCAAGCAACTGGAAACCACATCGCAGAAAGTGGCCCCTCGGGTTTAACGAAACTAGAGCGAATCTGAGGCTAGTTTGAATCCAGTTTTCGAAGCGCCGGCGAGCGGCGCCTGAGGCGTCACATGTATCCGGCTTCGTGCCAATCAGGAGGGCGGGATGGCTAAGACCGTCCTGATCGTGGAAGACAACGAGCTCAACATGAAGCTCTTCCGCGACCTGTTGGAAGCACATGGCTACCAGACTTCGGGCACCAGCAACGGTTACGAGGCGCTCGATCTCGTGCGCAAGATGCGGCCCGACCTCGTGCTGATGGATATCCAGTTGCCGCAGGTCTCCGGCCTCGAGGTGACGCGCTGGATCAAGGACGATCCGGAGCTGCGCGCCATTCCCGTCGTCGCGGTCACGGCGTTCGCGATGAAGGGCGACGAAGAACGCATCCGCGAGGGCGGCTGCGAGGCTTATTTGTCCAAGCCGATCTCGGTCGGCAAATTCATAGAGACGGTCCGGCGTTTTATCGGATAGGAAGTGAGTGCAAAGTGTCCGCGCGTATCCTCGTCGTCGATGACGTTCCTGCCAACGTCAAGCTGCTAGAGGCCCGTCTGTCCGCCGAATATTTCGACGTGATGACCGCCTCGAACGGCACCGAGGCGCTGGCGCTGGCCCGCCGCTCCGAGTGCGACATCATCCTGCTCGACGTGATGATGCCCGACATGGACGGCTTTGAAGTCTGCCGCCGCCTGAAGTCAGATCCGGCCACGCACCACATTCCCGTCGTGATGGTCACCGCGCTCGACAGCCCGTCCGACCGCAACCGCGGCCTGGAGGCCGGCGCCGACGATTTCCTCACCAAACCCGTCTCCGACGTCGTCTTGATCGCGCGCGTGCGCTCGCTGACGCGGCTGAAGATGATGACCGATGAGCTGCGCATGCGCGCCATCACCTCGCTCGAGATCGGCATGCAGGCGCCCGAGCGCAGCGCGGTGGCCGACACCGGCAAGGGCGGTCGCATCCTCCTGGTCGACGACCGCGAGTCCTCCTATCAGCGGCTGGCGACGATCCTCGCCGCCGAGCACACCATCGACGTCGAGCCGAACCCGACGGAGGCGCTGTTCCACGCCGCCGAAGGCAATTACGACCTCCTGATCGTCTCGCTCGACCTCAATAATTTCGACGGCCTGCGCCTATGCAGCCAGGCGCGCTCGCTGGAGCGCACGCGCCATGTGCCGATCCTGGCGATCGCCGACCCCGAGAATTCGACGCGGCTGCTCCGCGGCCTCGAGATCGGCGTCAACGACTACCTGCTGCGCCCGATCGACAAGACCGAGCTGCTGGCGCGCGCCCGCACCCAGATCCGCCGCCGCCGCTACACCGATCACCTGCGCGACAACGTGCAGAACTCGATCGAGATGGCGATCACCGACGCGCTCACGGGCCTGCACAATCGCCGCTACATGGAGAGCCATCTGGCGACGCTCGCCGAGCAGGCCGCGACCCGCGGCAAGCCGCTGGCGCTCATGATCCTCGACATCGACTACTTCAAGTCGATCAACGACAATTACGGCCACGATGCCGGCGACGACGTCTTGCGCGAATTTGCGGTGCGCGTGCGCAAGTCGATCCGCGGCATTGATCTCGCCTGCCGCTACGGCGGCGAGGAGTTCGTCATCGTGATGCCGGAGACCGATCTCCACGTCGCCGGCATGGTCGCCGAGCGCCTGCGCCGCTCGATCGCGGGCGAGCCGTTCGCGATCCACAAGGGCACCAAGCGCATCGAGGTCACGATCTCGATCGGGCTCACCACGCTGGAGCAGAAGGGCGAGGCGGTCGCCGACGTCCTCAAGCGCGCCGACACCGCGCTCTACCGGGCCAAGCACGACGGCCGCAATCGCGTGGTGTCGCAGGCGGCGTGAGGCTGATCGCTAAGCGCCTCATATTCCGCTGTCGTCCCCGCGAAAGCGGGGACCCATAACCCCAGGCAGAAATTATAAGACGAGCTGGTAACTCCGAGTCTTCGTCAAACTTCTCCCTGTGGTTATGGGTCTCGGATCTGCGCTGCGCTTGTCCGGGACGACACCGTCAAAAACAAAAGTGCGAAAACAACCCCATGCACAGTAGCCGGCGCTAGCCGGATCAAGGACTTGCGTGGGTGGCAAGACGGCTTGCGCTGGAGGTAGCTCCATTTGACCCGTCGGGCAAAACAGGAGCAAATTGGTAGGGTCGATTAGTGGGACAGGTGCTGCAGCTCCACCCGCAACTGTCGTCCCCGCGAACGCGGGGACCATAACCCCAGGGTAGGGTTATTGCGCGAGCTGCCAACCACGAGTCTTCGCCAAACATCTCCCTGTGGGTATGGGTCCCGGATCTGCGCTCCGCTTCGCTGCGCTTGTCCGGGACGACAGTGGTTATTGTGGCGTGCGCTTGTGCCCCTTCACCGGCTTCGCACCGCCACCCACATCCACCCCCGCGTTCCGCAACAACACCGTCGCCGCTTCTTTCGCCGCGCGCGCCATCGCCGGATCGTCGCGCACGAGGTCCTGTGCGATGGAGCCGTCGACCAGCAGCACGAGCTGCGTTGCGAGCGCTTCCGCATCGGCAACGCCGAGCTCGGTCAGGCGGTCGCGAAACCAGAGGCGGCGGCTTTCCTTGAAGGCGATCGCGATCTTCTTCACGGCGCGGTCGGAGGGCCCGAGCTCGGCGACCGCATTCACGAACGGGCAGCCGCGGAAATCCTTTGCCGCAAAGCGCCGCTCCAGCGAATCGAAGGTGGCGAGGATCTGCTCGGCCGGCGGCTTGTCGGAAGGGCGGGCGTGAACGAAGCGGCGCTCGAGATAAGCCGCGATCAGCGCGTCCTTGGACGGGAAGTGGTTGTAGAGCGTGCGCTTACTGATGCCGATCTCGGCCGCGATGGTGTCGACGCCGATGGCGCGAATGCCTTGCAGATAGAACAGCTTGTCGGCGGTCTGAAGGATCCGCTCTTTCATCGTCTGTGGGGCGGGCGGGGGAGCCATGCGGTAGCGCGCATCCTGTTCGCTTGACAGCCGTGGCCAACTATAGCCTAAGTACACAGGTCTGTGTAACCAAAATCATCGGCAAAAACAGACGACGGCACCCGTGCCGCGCCCAAAAGGGAGAAGAAAAATGCCCCTGCTGCAGGTCCTGCGTCCGACGTTGCCGATCCTGATCGGCGCCTCGATCATGCTGACGCTGAGCATGGGGCTGCGGCAGAGCCTCGGCATCTTCATGCAGCCGCTGACCCATGACATCCACATTTCGATCTCGGATTTCACGCTGGCGCTGGCTGTGCAGAACCTCGCCTGGGGCTTTCTCCAGCCGCCCGCCGGCGCGCTCACCGTGCGCTACGGTTTCCGTCCGATCATGATGGTGGGCGCGTTGATGTACATTGCGGGGCTCGCCCTGATGGCGACCGCCAACGGGCTCGTCAGCATCATGATCGGCGCCGGTGTGCTGATCGGGACGTCGCTGGCCTGCACCGCAGCCGCAATCGCGATGTCGGTGGCGGCGCGCGCGGTGCCCGAAACGGTGCGCTCGACCGTGCTCGGCATCGTCTCCGGCGCAGGCTCACTGGGCGCGCTGCTGTCGGCGCCGATCGGGCAGATGCTCAACGAAGGCTTCGGCTGGCGCATCGGGCTCGCCGGCTTCGTCGTCATGTCGGTGTTGATGATCCCCGCCGCCTGGTATGCCGGTCGCATCGACAAGATCCCGCTGCCGAAGCCGGCCGCGGACGACATCGGCGATGCCTCGGCGGCAACCGCGGCAAGGACGGCGTTCGGCAACGCGCCGTTCGTGGTGATGACCTGCGCCTATCTCGTCTGCGGCATGCAGCTCGTGTTCCTGACCACGCACCTGCCGTCGTACCTTGCGATCTGCGGCCTCGATCCGATGCTGAGCGCGCAGACGCTCGGCATGATCGGCGGCTTCAACGTGCTGGGCTCGCTGTTCTTCGGCTGGGCCGGCCAGCGCTGGAACAAGCTGGCGCTGCTGGGCGGCATCTACATCCTGCGCTCGCTCGCGCTCGCCTGGTACTTCATGCTGCCGGCCACATCGTTCTCGACGCTGCTGTTCGGCGCGATCATGGGCTTTTTGTGGATGGGCGTCGGCCCGCTGGTCGCGGGCGCGGTCGCCGAGATGTTCGGCCTGCGCTGGCAGGCGATGATCCAGGGCCTCGCCTTCATGAGCCACCAGATCGGCAGCTTCCTCGGCGCCTATGGAGGAGGGGTGCTCTACGACGCGCTCGGCTCCTACACCATGGCCTGGCGCATCGGCGTCGCGCTCGGCCTTGCCGGCGGCATCGTGCAGGTCGCGTTCGCGCTGATCCGCCCGTCGCAGCCGCCGGCGCCGGTGTTGCGGACGGCGTAGGCGAGGCGGGTGGTCGCTTTCGTCGGCTTGGCAGCTTGCAGCGGACGCCGCGCTGCTTGGCCCTGATGGGCCGCTCGTGACCCGAAGCAGACCACGTCGGATTTCGCGAGCGTTGATCAATCAGCACAACCCGATATACGGTCGCAGTCAGTCGGCGGATGAAGAGGTGTCATGAACTGCCAGGAATTCGTCGAAGCCATCAAGCGCTATGTGGGGGATGCCGCAATCGAAGATACAGTAGCCCTCCTGAAGAACCCGCCGGGCAGAAACGTGCCACGGGAACAGCGCGTGCGTTCGGAATGGTACAAAAGCCTGCGAGCGGGAGACGCCGATAACGTCATTGGCGTAATTGCGACAGCGGTCCATCAAACGCTGTTCGGGCTTCTGGCGGTGCTCGACGGCGTGCGATCCGTCGACAACGAAGGGGGGCGCTTCGAGCTAACCTATGTTGGTTCGACGCCGGTTGTGCTCAATGACCAGCAGGCCATAAGTCTACACGATCTCTTAAACGCCTCGAATTGAGCTGCTCGGGGTGCCACGAGCATCGTATACTTTCTCGTATCGCTCAGGCGCAATGTCCACTTCTGGGGCCCATCGCTGACATCAAACAGCTCTGCGTCGACGTCGTCTTCCGCGCGTAAAGCAGACGCTACAATCCAGGAGCATCTCCGCTCTCGTGCTTATTGGCGCAGCGCGGTGCCCTTAGGGTGCCGCTACCTTCACCTTCACCGAGACGGGCAGCGGAAGGCGCAGCACCCGCGGCGGCGACTCCGAGGGCTGCGCTTTGCGAGGTGGGTCACACTCGCGTCCCCGACGCCAAATGCGCCGATCTCTGAGGTGCGTTACGTAGCCCAGCTCGCGTGTCCCGGACGCAACGCAGCGCTATGCGCTGCACCGAGTCCGGGACACGAGAGAGCTGGGGCTCAACCGCAGCAGAAGGCCTGCGGAGAGATGGAACTAACGCGTGCGTCCTGACCGCTTGAGATCGGCGACCTTGAACCGGTTGCCGGCCGCCAGGCTGCTGCAAATCCAGTGGGCTTTGTTTCGATTCTCGCCCAGGAACACCTTCGTCTCGACGCAATTCTCGTAGGATGTATGGGTGATGGTGTCTCGGCACGTTGGCGAGAAAGGTCCATAATCTATATTGCCGCCCGACTCGCTACAGCCAATCCAGGGCTCCTTGCCCTGCGGGAAACTTGATGCGCAGCCACCGTTGCAGCTGCTGGCGACTCTTTCCAGGCTGGCAATTCTCGCCATGACAGAACCCGGCGCATAGGAAGGCGTCCGTGTGGCCGAAGACGACGTCCGAGCGGTTGATGCAGTCCGGCGCGATGATACCCCGGAGTTCGTCGCTCGCTCCGGACTATGAGGCCTTGCCGCCTGCTTCGGCGCGTCGACCGTTACAGGAGGAAGCGTGGCGGCGGAGCCGGTTGGGATCTGCGACGCCGCGGGGGCGCAGAGCAAGACGGTTGACAAGGCGGCGATAGTTGAAGGCACGACAAGACTTGATGAGAATCTCATGACTATGTCCTTCCCAAATCCGAGGACGTAAATGCTGCCCCGGTATGTGCACGGTAACAGACATTCATCATTGAGCAATCAAAGGTTGAGGGTCCGTCTGCACATAACCGCGCCATCGGCACGGTGCTCCAGGCTACGTTCGGCTCGCCTCAAGACCACCGCGATGCTTGTTTGATCTCGATCAATAGGCCGCCTTTCCGCTGACCTAGGGAAGGGGGGTGCGTAGCCCCACTACGCGACCCACCCAAAGCCGTCGGCTTCCCCAAGGGCTGACGGCTTCCTTTTGCGCGCTTGTGCAGGAGGGACTTGGAAACGCTCCGGGTAATTGCTAGTTTTTCCCGAGTTTGCGTCCGATCAATCTCGCCTCGCCGTATTTGCCTAGCATGTGTTGAACCTTCAGGGAGGTCGAACAATGCTGGTGAGGATCAATACCGTCCCCCGCATGCAAATCGACGGGCAGCTTGCTGCTCTGGCCGGTGAGCGGATGTCTTGCTGCGAATTCAGGTATCGCAGGGGCGCCGAGATCTTCGGCGAGGGCGAGGAGCCCGAATATGTCTACCAGATCGTCTCCGGCGCCGTGCGCACCTACAAGCTTCTGCCGGACGGTCGCCGTCAGATCAACGCATTCCACCTGGCCGGCGACATGTTCGGGTTCGAGAACGAGACGACTCACCGTTTTACGGCCGAAGCGATCGTCGAAACCAATGTCCACCTCATGCGACGCACCAGCATTCTGGAGGCGGTGCGACATGGAGGCGCGGGTACGAAGGACCTCATCAAATTCGTCACCCAGAATCTTCAGCACGCCGAGAGCCATATGCTTCTCCTCGGCCGAAAGACGTCGCTCGAGCGGGTGACGGCATTCCTTCTCGAGATGGATGAACGGCTGCAGCATCCGGACGTGATGATCTTGCCGATGAATCGCCGCGACATCGCCGATTATCTCGGGCTGACCCTGGAAACCGTCTCCCGGGCCCTTTCTATCCTTCGAGACGAAGGACTGCTGCGCTTTGACGGAAATACGCAGCGGCGGCTCGAGCTGGTCGATCGTGGCGCTCTCGCGAAGATCGACGCCTGACGGCCGCCAGCCTGGCAAGCTTCCTTAACGCCGGCGTTCGAGCAGCCGACGATGTTGCATCGCGTTAGCCTGAATGACCGCCGGAGGCCCATAGCGGGCGTGGATCGCGCCGCAGGTTCTAGTGGTGGGGAGGACTGCAGTCGAGCTCCTTGATCCTCCCGGCGGCGTCAAACGCAAAAAGCGCACTCATGACGCCCGCACTGGTGACGTAGGAGAGGATGGTCCCGTCGTGCCAGGGATTGAGATCGTCCAAGGTGCTTGCCGGATATTCCCGGAGGCGATCGACCCAATAGGCACGAAGTGCCTCGCGGCCGGTGATGGTTTTGACGCAGCCGCAGCCGCAGTGAACCACGGCATCGTCGGCATACATATCCAAGATCGCTTCGATATCGCCAGCGCGGTAGGCATCGAGCCAGTCAACCGCAACGCCCATCGGGTCAAAGGACATATCTCTCACCTGCATACCGTCAAAATCATACCGTCAAAACTTGCAATTTGTGATCGGGTTAACCCCGCTAAGCCTCTTTCTCTAAACGATTAATTGTATTTTAATACCCGTACCCGGCCCCGGCCATATGCCGAAGGACATAGAACCGGGGCGAGGCATATTTCATGTTGGACATTGCGAAGCAGGGGATATTTCAGCGCATCCGGCTCGTGATCGCAGATCGACAACCGATCGTTCTACAGGGACTGAAGTCGGTATTCGCGGCACAGCAGGACTTCGACGTCGTCGCATCGTCCAGCGACGGGACAAGCTGCCTCGAAGCCATCAGGAAATTGACACCCGACGTCGCGCTTGTTGCCGACACCCTGCCGGACCTGACGGTCTCCAAGATCATCGCGATCGCGAAAGCCGAGAAGCTTTCCACGCGCCTGGTGTTCTTTACCGAGTCCGACACCTACGACGAACTGACTGCGGCTATTGCTGCCGGCACCTGCAGCGCAATTTCGAAGTATGCCTCTCCCGCCACGATGCTGCGATCACTGAGGCTGATGACGAAGAGCGGTGTCTCGCTGGAGCAGTCCGATCTCTCGCCAACCGGCAAGGAAGTTGACGGCGGCAAAATCGAAAAGATGCTGGAGCATCTGACGCACCGGGAACGTCAGATTGTTCGACTGGTGTCGGAGGGAATGTCGAACAAGGAGATCGCGCGCCAGCTCGACGTGTCCCATGGGACAGTCAAAGTCCACCTGTACAATATTTTCCAGAAGCTCGAGATCACCAACAGAACGGTGCTCGCGACCATCGCATTGCTGCAGCGTGCCTCTGGCTTCGGCGCGCTCTCGCTGGCGCTTCTGGTGATCGCCATTGCGGACGAACTCAAGGCGTCGGAAGCGAACGACGTGCTTCCGGATGACGACGGCATCGGCCACGCGGGCGAGCACGCCGAATATGAGCCCTGGAAAAAGGCCATTCTCCGGCACCGCATCGCCTGGGAATCCGGCGAGACGCCTCCGGTCACGCAGAGAGACGTCCTTGCCAAGGTTAGCCAGGTCGCGGACCCGGCGGCGGCAATGGAAGCGCTGCACGCGGCCGAGCAGTCTGCAGGCTCCAAACCGTCGAAAGACCACGGTCCTGTCGGATCGAGCACACCCAATCTTCCCGCGCTTTTGCCGCGAGGAAACGTACAGATGGGAGGTGACCCGGCCCCAGACCATCTCGTCCCGCGGCTTGCGTCCAATCCGATGTCGCTTCAGGGAGGATATGGCACCTTCGCCACTCTCGCCGGTGCGTTGATCGACGCGCTGCACGACCCCCATCTCGGCGCGCAGTCGCACGATCCGGGCAAAGCGTCGCTCGACGGCTTCGTGAGCTTCATCCGCGAGAGTGCGACCACAAAACTGGCCGATGCTGGCGCTCGTCATGTCGACAACTCTGCCCCGGCTTCGCACGAGTCCCAGCCGTCTTCCGCGTTTGTGAGCACTGGAAACGAAAGCGTCGCTGGAGAAGGCGGTGGAGGCCAGATCGGTCATGGCGCTGCGGGTGACGGCGCGGGTGCCGACCTCCAAAAGCTGCTTGGCTTATTGAATCTTGGTCAGGATGCCGATCTTGGCGGAGATGGCCGCGATCAGCTGATGGGCGGCAACGTTGAAAACGTTGCTTCTCGTTCCCCGGTCGATTCCCATTCGACCTCTTCCGACGCTGCCTTTGATTTCGGATCCGGCTCGAGCAGGATCAATCTTGCGGCTTTCGGAGCGCTTGCCTGGCTGCATATGACGGCAGCAAGCAAGTCCATACCGCCACATACCCTTGCCTGGATCTACGACCCCGCAAGCAATGAAACGATCGTCTATGTCAATCCGACCGATCGTAGTCTCGATATCGGCGATCGCGGCCTGGTGGAAATCCATCTGCAGGGGATCGTGTCCGTTGCGGAGCAGGATTTCGTCGGCCATCCGGAAGGCGCGGCTGTCGCGATCACCTTGGAGCAGCTCGAGGCAGCGCTGACATCGGCGGCCGCAACCGATGAGAGTGTTCTGAGTACGGACAACGTCCATGCCATTGGCGGGGCGGGCGAGAGCACAGTCGAGACGGCTGGGTGGTGGAACATTCGGGCCGACGATGGCCTGAGGTTTCAGTTCGGCCAGACCCGGACCGGATTGGGAGCGTCGACGAGGTCGAGAAGTGTCGCCAGCGATTCGGCGGATGCAACGGAAGAGAGCGATGGCGCGTCTGCCGCGTCGGCTCACGCATCATCGATCGTGCTTGCTCATAGCGTGAAGGTTACGGCAGTTGAAAATCCCACATTGAAGAGTGAGCCGATCAATGCGGGCACCGGCGATTCGTCGGGGCTGAACGAGATCGTTCAGCCGAGCGTCGCAACGGCCGACAGTGCGGGCCGCGGCAACTCCGAGCATGCTTCGGAGCAAGGAGCTGAAAAGGCCGCAGCCAGGGAGTCGGCTGAAGATGACTCCAAGCCGGGCAACGGCGTCGGCAATGACAAGAAGACGGCCGAGGCGGCTGAGGAGAACCACGGCAACTCCGATCACTCAAACTCTGCAAAGGCGCCCGCCGCGGAGACGACTGAGGCTGACACCGAGCCGGGTAACGGTGCCGGCAACGACAAGAAGACGGCGGAGACGGCTGAGGAGAAGCACGGCAACGCCGATCACTCAAACTCTGCAAAGGCGCCCGCCGCGGAGACGACTGAGGCTGACACCAAGCCGGGTAACGGTGCCGGCAACGACAAGAAGACGGCGGAGACGGCTGAGGAGAAGCACGGCAACGCCGATCACTCAAACTCTGCAAAGGCGCCCGCCGCGGAGACGACTGAAGCTGACTCCAAGCCGGGTAACGGTGCCGGCAACGACAAGAAGACGGCGGAGACGGCTGAGGAGAAGCACGGCAACTCCGATCACTCAAACTCCGCAAAGGCGGCCGCCGCGGAGACGACTGAAGCTGACACCAAGCCGGGTAACGGTGCCGGCAACGACAAGAAGACGGCGGAGACGGCTGAGGAGAAGCACGCCAACTCCGAACACTCAAACTCTGCAAAGGCGGTTGCCGCGGAGACGACTGAAGCTGACACCAAGCCGGGTGACGGCGTCGGCAATGACAAGAAGACGGCCGAGGCGGCTGATGAGCAACACGGCAACTCCGGGCACGATTTACACCCAGCCTCTGCAAACGGACCGCAAGCAGCCGACGTCGTCGACCCGGTCGTCGCAACGGACGATAGCGCGAGCCACGGCAACTCGGATCACGCTTCGAAGCCGGGGTCTGCAACGGCCGATGCCACAGAGCTGGCTGAAGCTGACTCCAAGCCGGGCAACGGCGTCGGCAATGACAAGAAGACGGCCGAGGCGGCCGACGTGGACCACGGCAACTCCGGGCACGACTTACACCCAGCCTCTGCAAACGGACCGCAAGCAGCCGGGATCGTCGAACCGGTCGTCGCAACGGTCGATAGCGCGAGCCACGGCAACTCGGATCACGCTTCGAAGCCGGGGTCTGCAACGGCCGATGCCACAGAGCTGGCTGAAGCTGACTCCACACCGGGCAACGGTGGCGGCAATGACAAGAAGACGGCCGAGGCGGCTGATGAGCAACACGGCAACTCCGGGCACGATTTACACCCAGCCTCTGCAAACGGACCGCAAGCAGCCGACGTCGTCGACCCGGTCGTCGCAACGGACGATAGCGCGAGCCACGGCAACTCGGATCACGCTTCGAAGCCGGGGTCTGCAACGGCCGATGCCACAGAGCTGGCTGAAGCTGACTCCAAGCCGGGCAACGGCGTCGGCAATGACAAGAAGACGGCCGAGGCGGCCGACGTGGACCACGGCAACTCCGGGCACGACTTACACCCAGCCTCTGCAAACGGACCGCAAGCAGCCGGGATCGTCGAACCGGTCGTCGCAACGGTCGATAGCGCGAGCCACGGCAACTCGGATCACGCTTCGAAGCCGGGGTCTGCAACGGCCGATGCCACAGAGCTGGCTGAAGCTGACTCCACACCGGGCAACGGTGGCGGCAATGACAAGAAGACGGCCGAGGCGGCCGACGTGGACCACGGCAACTCCGGGCACGACTTACACCCAGCCTCTGCAAACGGACCGCAAGCAGCCGAGATCGTCGAAGCGGTCGTCGCAACGGACGATGGCGCGAGCCACGGCAACTCGGATCACGCTTCGAAGCCGGGGTCTGCAACGGCCGATGCCACAGAGCTGGCTGAAGCTGACTCCGCACCGAGCAACGGCGGCGGCAACGACAAGAAGACGGCAGAAGCGGCCGTCGTGGAGCACGGCAATTCGGGGCACGATTCACAGTCAACCTCTGCGAACGCGCCGGACGCAGCCGGGACTGTCGAACCGAGCGTCGCTAGCGGCGATGACGCCGGCCACGGAAACGCGCAGCAGGTGATGCAATTTGCCGCGATCGCATCAGAAGCCGCGCAGCCTGCTCAGGCTGCGCCCGAGACCGGCAGCGCGAATCTAGACCTGGTGTTCCGCTTCGATAGCGCGGCAGCTTCTTCCACGCCCGTCGCGGTCGTTGTGCCTCAAGTGCTCGACACTCTGCTCGATGTGCACGTGCCGCCCGGTCAGCAAAAGGCTCTCGAGACTATCCTCCACATAACTTCCAGTGCGCTGGACGACCACGCGCCCAATCACGGCAATAGCGGCTTGCATCCTGCCAATGGACATGCGGCGCATGACTTGCTGATTTGAACTGTCGCATCGTCGTTGACGGCGGCAGAGGGCAACTCGGCGCTCGTGCCTATGACGCAGGGCAGGGTCTCGCCGTCACCCCTGAGGAGCTCGTGCTGCGATGGAGAGCGGCCAAAATAAAAACGGGGCCGTGAGGCCCCGTCAAAAGTCCGTAAGTATCCCGCGATCTTACTTGATCTTCTTACTTGATCTTGGCTTCGCGGAATTCGACGTGCTTGCGCGCGACCGGGTCGTACTTCTTCTTGACCAGCTTGTCGGTCATGGTGCGCGAATTCTTCTTGGCGACGTAGTAGAAGCCGGTGTCGGCCGAGGACACGAGCTTGACCTTGATGGTGACCGCTTTGGCCATGTTCTGAACCTCAGAAAATTGGGGAATCTGGAGCCGGCCAAACGGCCCGCGTTGGCCGGCAACCTAGCCAGAAACCGCCTGATGTCAAGGTTTTAGGGGGCGGAAACCACTCAAATCGGGCCGATTACCCCTCAAAGAACTGGTTTTTCGGCCGGGGAAGGCCCAGATTCTCCCTCAAAGTGGCCCCTTCATATTCTTTGCGGAAAATCCCGCGGCGCTGGAGCTCCGGCACGACCTTCTCGACGAAATCGTCGAGGCCGGCGGGCAGGAACGGGAACATGATGTTGAAGCCGTCGGAGCCGCGCCCGACCAGCCATTCCTCCATCTGGTCGGCGATGGTTTTGGCGGTGCCGACGAAGGCGAGCCCGCCATAGCCGCCGACGCGCTGGGCGAGCTGGCGCACGGTGAGCTTGTCGCGCTTGGCGAGGTCGACCATGCGCTGGCGGCCGCTCTTGCTGGCGTTGGTCTCTGGAATCTCCGGCAATTGTCCATCCGGATCGAAGCCGGAGGCGTCGGTGCCGAGGATGACTGACAGCGAGGCGATGGCGCTGTCGTAATGCACGCGGCTGTCGAGAAGGGCGCGCTTCTTCTTGGCCTCGTCGACGCTGTCGCCGACCACGACGAAGGCGCCGGGAAGAATTTTCAGATGCTCGGGGTCGCGGCCGACCTTCTCCATGCGGCCCTTGATGTCGGCGTAAAGCTTCTGCCCGTCGGCGAGGCTGCCGCCGCCGGTGAACACGGCTTCGGCGGTCTCGGCTGCGAGCTGCTTGCCGTCTTCCGATGCGCCGGCCTGCACGATCACCGGCCAGCCCTGCACGGGGCGGGCGATGTTGAGAGGGCCGCGCACCTTCAGATATTTGCCGTTGTGGTCGAGGGTGTGCATCTTCGAAGGATCGAAGAACAGCCCGCTCTCGACGTCGCGCACGAAAGCATCGTCCGCGAAGGAATCCCACAGGCCCGTGACGACGTCGTAGAACTCGCGGGCGCGCTTGTAGCGCTCGGCGTGCTCCATGTGGTCGTCGAGGCCGAAATTCAGCGCGGCGTCCGGGTTCGAGGTGGTGACGATATTCCAGCCGGCACGCCCGCCGCTGAGATGGTCGAGCGAGGCGAAGCGGCGCGCGACGTGGTAGGGCTCATCGAAGGTGGTCGAGCCCGTCGCGATCAGGCCGATCCGCTCCGTGACGGCCGAGAGCGCCGACAGCAGCGTGAACGGCTCGAACGAGGTCACGGTGTGGCTGCGCTTGAGCGCATTGATCGGCATGTTCAGCACGGCGAGGTGATCGGCCATGAAGAAGGCGTCGAACTTGCCGGCCTCGAGCTTTTGGATCAGCTGCTTGATGTGCGAGAAGTTGAAATTGGCGTCGGGCCAGGCCCCGGGATAGCGCCAGGCGCCGGTGTGGATGCTGATCGGGCGCATGAATGCGCCAAGCTTGAGTTGCCGTTGTGCCATCGCGCCCTAAGTCCGTTCTGGGTGTCGTTCGCAAAGACATAGGGACGCGGAGGAACTCTGCCATTGGGATGGCTGAGAAGAATTTTTTGTTTTTCGTGACGCGCTCAGCACAATCGCGTCATTCCGGGCTCGCGCTGCGCGTGCCTGGAATGACGGGGAGGGGCCATCGAACCAATCCCCCGCTCAGCCCGACCAAGCCATGACCCCGTGAGGAGACTTCAATGGCCGGCGCAATGACAGTGGATGGCAGCATGGTCCGCATCGACCGGCCCATGCCCTGGGTCGGCCGGCTGTTGTCGCTGCCGCTGCTCGGCGCGAGCGGTTATCTCCTGTGGAATGTCGCACTCGGCCTGCGCCAGGATTTTTCCGGGTTTGGCCGGCTCGCCGACGACCTCGTGCCGGTGCTGGTGTTCACGGGGCTCGGGCTGCTCGTCGGAATTCCCGGCCTGATCCTGCTCACCTTCCGTACCTTCGTCGTGCTCAACGAGGCGCTGCGCCAGATCGTCATCACCAGGCAGTTCGGCCCGCTGAATTTTCGCATGCACCGCAATCTCGGCGACTACCACTTCATCAGCATCACCGAGGACTATGATCCGGAGCTCACGGCCTACGACGTCAATCTGTGCGGCAACAAGGGTACCGAACCGATCACGCTGGTGAGTTTTACCCGGCGTGAGGAGGCGGACAGGCTCGCCGGCGAGGTCGGCCGTGTCCTGAAATTGCCGGCGCGCGACTATGTCGGCACCGAGCCGGACGCGAGCTGATCAAGCCTGGTTGCGACACGTTCCGGAAATTGCCATCTTCGTGGCCAAACACCGCGATGGAAGGCCATGACCTCTGCGAATAGTCCCATTCCCGCGCTTCTGCCGCGCGGCAAGGGCCACCAATTTCTGTTGTATGGCGACTCGTGCTCGGGCGTGCCCGGTGCCCTGCACGAAAAGACCTTCGCCTCGGTCAACGCAGTCGTTCAACGCCTGAGACCGCAGCCTGACTTCGTTCTCTTTCCGGGCGATGAAATCATCGGACTGACGCCGGATCCGGACGCGCTGCGTGCGCAGTGGCGCTATTGGCTGGATACGGAAATGGCATGGCTCGACCGTGCGGCCATTCCGATGTGGCACACGACCGGCAATCACACGACCTATGATTTGATGAGCGAGGCGGTGTTTCGCGCAGTGCTGGACCTGCCGGACAATGGGCCGCCGGGGCAAGCCGGTCTGTCATACTTCGTGAGGCGCGGCGATCTCCTGATGGTGTTCGTCAACACGCTCTGGAGTGGCCTTGGCGGTGAGGGCCATGTCGAGCTGGCGTGGCTGGAGGCAACGCTCAGGGAGCATGGTGATGCCCGGCACAAGCTCGTCCTTGGTCATCATCCGGTGTTTCCGATCAACGGCTTTACAGGGACATATCAGCGCGAGATCGGCCACGAATACGCTCGCCCGTTCTGGGACATCCTGGTGAACGAAAACGTGCTTGCCTATCTGTGCAGCCACATCCTCGCCTTCGACGTGCAGGCGCATCGCGGTGTCCTCCAGATTTGCACTGCGGGCGCGGGAACGGCTCACAGGATGCCGGAAGGCGTCGAGTATCTGCATTGCATCCAAGCTGCGCTCGACGAGGAAGGCCTGCGTTACCAGGTGCTCGATACCGACGGTGCCGTCAGGGAGAAGTTGGAATGGCCGCTGCGCGATCCTGATCCCGCCCTGTGGAGGGAGCTGCCGCTCGGGGAAGCCGAAGCGCCGTTCAGCGGACGTGTGGAGAGCGGACATAGGATCGAGCTGAGACTGGTGGGACAAAGTGCTGCGACCGACGTCGCATCGGCGCAGACGATTTTCACGGCTTTCGCGCCTGGTTCGATCGCGCCGTTCTGGCTTGGGCTTCGGGGACCGAGGCAAACTCTGACGGCCATAGTTGGTCGTGAGCCGGGACGCAGCCCAACCTATTGGTTCGGACCGGATCTTCCGGGAGGCGACCGCTTTGATATTCGCGTCGCGATCTATCCGGATATGGGCCCCGGCGGTCTCCTCTACCGCCATCACGATTCTCCGCGCTGGTCGTCTTTCACCTCTGCGACGTCGCGAGGGCTGGACCAGCTGGCGTGGCCCCGGCATTGGGCGATCGGCCACGGACAAGGTGGCCGCGAAGACCGGGCCTTCAGAGGTGCCGCGCTGAGTTTGCTGATCGCGTGAGCAGGCCTGGAGAGCTCGGCGGCTGGATCAGCCCAGAATGTCCTTCTGCATCTTGCCGCCGTAGAAATGGAAGAACGGCACCGGCGCGTCGTGGCGCAGCGGGCCGGTGGCAAGGCGGGTGTCGAGCTCGTTGAGCACGTTGCGCGTCATCGGATGCAGATCGGCGAGCGGTTTCGAGCCGAGCTCGACCCAGACCAGCTCGACCAGCTCGGCATCGGCGTGGATCACGCCATCGACTCGGTGGGTGATCGCGGAGGCATCGGCGGTGAAAAAGCGGGTGTCGAACCGCTTGACGCGGCCGGGCGGAGTAATCGCGCGCGCGATCAGGAACAGGCTGGAGGGATCGGGCAAAAGGCCTGCATCGGCAAACGGCTTCCACGGACCTTCAAGCCTGGCCTTGCCCTCCGCCTTGCGGCCAAGACAGAGGCCGGTCTCCTCGCAGGCCTCGCGGATCGCGGCGATCGCGAGCGATTTTGCGCGCGAGGCCGGCGTCTTCGGGCTGCCCTTGGCGAGATTTGCTTCCAGCTCCGCGGTGATGGGCGCTGCAACCGGCACACGGTAGTCGTCCTTGTCGACACGGCCGCCGGGGAAGACAAACTTTCCGGGCATGAACACGACCTTGTCGTGGCGCTTGCCGACGAGGACTTTCGGGATCGCGCCGCTGCGATCGACCAGGATCAGTGTCGCCGCATCCTTCGGGCGAAAGTAAGGATGGTGATCGGCTTCCTTGCCTTCGTGGATCTTGGCTTTCTCTTCAGCCTGCGAAATATCCGTCATGTCCTCACCCAAACCGTTTCTTGCTTATTGCTTAGACCGGCGGAATACCATCCGGAGGGTTCTCGTCAAAGCCGTGCATGCGTAGAGCCCATTGCAAGCCGACCACGGCGCCCTTGACCGGCTGCAGCAGGCCGAGCGAGGCGAAGAACGTGAAGGGCAGATAGGCCGCGAAGCTGAGCCAGACCGGCGTGGTGTAATTGGTCTCGATCCAGAGGATCGTGGGAACCACGATGTGGCCAACGATGACGATGACGAGATAGGCGGGAAGATCGTCGGCGCGATGCGGCGTGAAATCGAGGCCGCATTTGGCGCAATTGTCGGCGGTCTTCAGGAAGGCGCGGAACAGCTTGCCCTCGCCACAGCGCGGGCAGCGGCCGCGAAAGCCGCGTTTCATCGCTGACCAGACGTCGCGCTTCTCGACGAGGCCGGTCTCGCGCGTCCAGATCTTTGGGGCCGTGCTCATCGTCACCACGCCTTGCCCTTCTTGCCCCTACCTTTTCCCTTGTTTTTGCCCTTCTTCCCCTTGCCGGACTTTTGCTTCTCCGGCTTGCGTTTTCTCTCCGGGCTGCGGCCGGGATGGGCTTTGATCGAGGGGCGGCGTTGTTGACCGGGCCGCCTGCGGTCGCGCGGCGCAGTCACGCTGGAGGACGACAGCAGTTCGAAGCGCAGCGCACCCGCGATGGGGGCGGCTTCGATCAGACGGACGTCAACGACGTCGCCGAGCTGATACATGGTGCCGCTGCGCGTGCCGACCAGGGCGTGACGGCTCTCGTCATAGTTGAAATATTCCGTGCCGAGGGATCTGATCGGGATCAGTCCGTCGGCGCCGGTCTCGCTCAGCTTCACGAACAGGCCGGCGCGGGTGACGCCGGAGACGCGGCCCTGGAAGCTGGCGCCGATGCGGTCGGCGAGATGGTGCGCGATCAGCCGGTCTACGGTCTCGCGCTCCGCCTTCATCGCGCGGCGCTCGGTCAGCGAAATATGCGCGGCGACCTCGCTTAAGGTTTCCGGCGTCTCGCTGTCGGGCAGGGCGCCTTCGCCGAGGCCGAGCGCGCGGACCAGCGCACGGTGCACGACGAGGTCGGCATAGCGGCGGATCGGCGAGGTGAAATGGGCGTAGCGGCGCAGGTTCAAGCCGAAATGGCCGTAGTTCTCCGATGAGTACTCGGCCTGCGCCTGGGCGCGTAGCACGACCTCGCTGACCAGCGGATAGTAGTCATGGCCTTCGAGCTGGGCCAGCACGCGGTTGAACGTCGTCGGGCGCAGCGCGCCTGATTTGGCGAAGGGGACGTCCAGCGTCTCCAGGAATTCCGCGAGCGCGTGGACCTTCTCCAGCGTCGGCTCGTCATGCACCCGGTAGATCAGCGGCAGCGACCTCTTCTCCAGCATCTCGGCCGCCGCGACGTTGGCGAGGATCATGAACTCCTCGATCAGCTTATGCGCGTCGAGACGCTCGGGCACGACGACGCGGTCGACCGTGCCGTCGCTCTTCAAGAGGATCTTGCGCTCGGGCAGATCGAGATTGAGCGGATCGCGCTCGTCTCTTGCGCGCTTGGCGCTGGCATAGGCGGCGTAAAGTGGTTTGAGGATCGGATCGAGCAGGGGGCCGGTGGTGTCATCAGGCCGTCCGTCGATCGCGGCCTGCGCCTGCGCGTAGCTCAGCTTTGCGGCCGAGCGCATCAGGATGCGGTGAAAACTGTGCGAGCGCTTGCGGCCGTCGGGGCCGAGCACCATGCGCACCGCCAGCGCGCCGCGCGGCTCGCCCGGCACCAGCGAGCAGAGATTGTTGGAGATGCGCTCGGGCAGCATCGGCACGACGCGGTCGGGGAAATAGACCGAGTTGCCGCGGTCGAGCGCGTCGCGATCGAGCGCGGTGCCCGGCCGGACGTAGAAGCTGACATCGGCGATGGCGACGTTGACGATGAAGCCGCCTTTGTTGTTGGGATCCTCGTCGGCTTGCGCATGCACCGCGTCGTCGTGATCTTTTGCATCCGGCGGATCGATGGTGACGAGCGGCACGTCGCGCCAGTCCTCGCGGCCCTTCAGGTTCGCCGGCTCTGCGGCTTCCGCCTCGCGCTCGGCGGCGGAGGAGAACTGCAGGGGGATCTCGTGGGCGTAGATCGCGATCAGGCTGATCGCCTTCTCCGACTTGACCGAGCCAAGCTTCTCCTTGACCCGTCCCGAAGCGAGGCCAAAGCTGCGCGTGCGGACGATGTCGACGCTGACGAGGTCGCCGTCCTGCGCGCCGTGCGCATCGGCCGGGGCGATGTTCAACTCGCGATCGGCGGACTTCTTGTCCACGGGGACGAGCCGTCCACCGCCTTCGGGAAGGCTGCGGAACACGCCGAGGATGCGGGTCTTGGTCTTGTCGAAGACCTTGATGATGCGGCCGCGATAAGCCGGTCCTTCGGTCTCCTCGGAGCGCTCGACGCGCAGCAGCACGCGGTCGCGTACGCCGGCGGCGGTGCCGGGCTTGGGCCGGCGTGGCATCTCGATGAGGATCTTTGGCGGCTCGCCGCTCTCGACCTCGTCCCATTCGGTGGGAGTGGCGATCAATTCGCCGTCGCGGTCACGGCCGGTGATGTCGGCGACCAGCGTCGGCGGCAGCGTGTCCGGTTCGGAGACCTTGTGGCGCTTCTTCTTGATGGTCCCGTCGTCGGCGAGCTCGCGCAGCATGCGCTTGAGCTCGACGCGATCGGCGTTCTTCAGGCCGAACTCGCGCGCAATTTCGCGGGTCCCGACCTTTCCTGGATTTGCCTTGATGAAGGCGACGATGGCTTGCCTGTCGGGAAAGCCACGGTCTTTCTTTGGTTTCACTTAACCTCTAATTCTTCACTTAAGTCTTGCCGGCACTCTTCTTGGCCGGAGCCTTGGTGGCGGCGGCCTTGGTCGGCGACGTCTTTGCGGTCGACGACACGGGGGCGCGCGCCTTGCTGGTGGATTCGGTTTTGGACTTGGCCGCGGCTTTCTTCGCGGCCGGTTTCTTCGGTTTTGGCGCGGCATCCTCGCCGTCGGCCTTTTCCGCAGCCTTCTTGGCCTTGGCGGGCTTTGCAGCCTTTTTCGCCTTGGCCTTGCCGCCGCCCTTGGCCGCGCGCTCGTCGATCAGCGCGATCGCCTGCGGCAGCGTGATGGCGTCCTTCTCGAACTCGGCCGGGATCGTGGCGTTGACGCCGCCGGCGGTGACATAGGCGCCGTAGCGGCCGCTCTTCACGGTGACGGTGCCGAGCGTCGGATGATCGCCGATAGCCTTGCCGGGATCGGCGCCGAAGCGGCGGCTCGGGCCCTTGGCGACCTTCTCCGCGATCAGCGTCACCGCGCGGTTGAGGCCGATGTCGAAGACCTCGTCGCCGGCCTCTAAGCTCGCATAAGTCTTCTCGTGCTTCACGAACGGCCCGAAGCGGCCGAGGCCCGCCGTGATGGGCTGGCCGGTCTCCGGATGCTTGCCGATCTCGCGCGGCAGCGACAGCAGCTTCAGCGCAAGCTCGAGATCGACATCGCTGGGCGAGGTGCCCTTGGGGATGCCCGCGCGCTTCGGCTTCTCGCCTTCCTCATAATCCTTCTGCTCGCCGAGCTGGATGTAGGGGCCGAAGCGGCCGGCCTTGACCCAGACATCGCGACCGGTGTCAGGATCCTGGCCGAGCGAACGGTCGGCAGTCGCCTCGCCATCGGCGGCGAGCTGACGGGTGTAGCGGCACTCCGGATAGTTCGAGCAGCCGACGAAGGCGCCGAACTTGCCGGCCTTCAGGTTCAGTCGGCCGGTGCCGCAGTTCGGGCACTGCCTGATGTCGCCGCCATCCGCGCGCGGCGGATAGATGTGCTGGCCCAGCATGTCGTCGAGCACGTCGAGCACCTGCGCCACGCGCAGATCCTTGATGTCGTCGACGGCGCCGATGAAGCCGGTCCAGAAGTCCTTCAGAACCTGCTGCCAGGAGATCTCGTTGTTGGAGATGCGGTCGAGCTGCTCTTCGAGGCCGGCCGTGAAATCGTATTCGACGTAGCGGGCAAAGAAGCTTTCGAGGAAGGCGACCACGACGCGGCCCTTGTCCTCGCCGTGCAGGCGCTTCTTCTCCAGCTTGACGTAGCCGCGGTCCTTCAGCACCTGGAGGATCGAGGCATAGGTCGAGGGGCGGCCGATGCCGAGCTCTTCCATGCGCTTGACAAGCGATGCTTCCGAGAAGCGCGGCGGCGGCTCGGTGAAGTGCTGGGTGACGGACAGCGACTGCCGCTTCAGCGCTTCGTTCGGGCTCATCACGGGCAGGCGGCGGGAATCCTCGTCCTCCTCGTCGTCGCGGCCCTCCTGATAGAGCGCGAGGAAGCCGTCGAACTTGACGACCTGGCCGGTGGCGCGCAGCTCCAGCGTCCGGCCGCCGGCCTTTGCGGTGATGTCGACGGTGGTGCGCTCGAGTTCGGCCGCCTCCATCTGGCTGGCGATGGTGCGCTTCCAGATCAGCTCATAGAGCCGGGCCTGATCGGCATCGAGCTTGCGGCTCATGCTGGCGGGGCGGCGGGAGAGGTCGGTCGGGCGGATCGCTTCGTGCGCTTCCTGGGCGTTCTTGGCCTTGGCCTGATACTGGCGCGGCGCGTCCGGCACGTAGGCGTTGCCGTAATCCTCGCCAATCACCTTGCGCGCCTGGGTGATCGCCTCGGGGGCGATCTGCACGCCGTCGGTACGCATATAAGTAATGAGTCCGGTGGTCTCGCCGCCGATGTCGATGCCTTCATAGAGGCGTTGGGCGATGCGCATGGTGTGCGCCGGCGCAAAGCCGTATTTGCGGCTGGCTTCCTGCTGCAGCGTCGAGGTGGTGAAGGGCGCCTGCGGATTGCGGCGGGCGGGCTTGGCGTCGACCGCGGTGACCGCGTAGTTCGCAAGCTCGAGCGCCTTCTTGAAGTCTTCGGCTTCCGCGCCGGTGCCGATGTCGAGACGCTGGATCTTCTTGCCGTCGGCGCCGACGAGGCGGGCCTCGAAGGCATCGCCGCGCGGAGTGAGCAGGGTCGCGATCAGCGACCAATATTCGCGCGGCACGAACTTCTCGATCTCGAGCTCGCGGTCGCAGACGAGGCGGAGCGCCACCGACTGCACGCGGCCGGCCGAGCGGGCGCCGGGCAGCTTGCGCCACAGCACGGGGGAGAGGGTGAAGCCGACCAGATAGTCCAGCGCGCGGCGCGCCATGTAAGCGTCGACCAGCGCGCCGTCGATCTCGCGCGGATGCTTCATCGCGTCCGTGACGGCCTGCTTGGTGATGGCGTTGAACACCACGCGCTCGATCTTCTGATCCTTCAGCGCGCGCTTCTCCTTCATCACCTCCAGCACGTGCCAGGAGATGGCCTCGCCCTCGCGATCGGGGTCGGTTGCCAGAATCAGGCGGTCGGCTCCCTTCAGGGATTTGGCGATATCGTTGAGCCGGCCGGCCGCCTTGGGGTCGACCTCCCAGATCATCTTGAAATTGGCGTCGGGATCGACGGAACCGTTCTTCGCCGGGAGATCGCGGACATGGCCGAACGAGGCCAGAACCTCGTAGGACGAGCCCAGATATTTGTTGATCGTCTTGGCTTTCGCCGGCGACTCCACAATGACGATATTCATTTAGTTCCAGTGGCTTACGGGAAAATCTCGGGCCGAAAACGAAAGGACTCGGGTCGGCCGTTTCGCCCCGAACATGGGTGGTGAGGCCCCCGCTGTCAAATCGGGGAGTGTTGAAAGCGCTCCGAATGGGAAAAGTTTCATATCGAGAAAGTTGCAAATTACCACCTTGGAGTTGCGATCCCTATCGGCGTAGTGTCTCTGTGGGGCATGGATTCGGGGTGGGGACGGGTGACAAGGCCGGGAAAGAAGCGGGCGCGCGCCGTATCGGGCGCGCGGGGAGGCTCGCGCAACGAGGAACCGGGGGAAGGCGGGGCAGATGAGGCGGTGGCCTTCATCGCCGAGCAAGCGGCTGCGTTGCGCAAGCTCGCCGAGCGCCACAAGCTGGACGTGCTGCATTATCTCCTGGGGATGACGCAGCTGGAGGCCGACGAGCATTTGCGGCTGCGGACGAGGCGCAAGCTGTCGTGAGGAGTCCGGCCAATATCACCCCGTCATCCTGAGGCGCGAGCGGCGCGATGCAGAGCATCGCGCCGGGAGCCTCGAAGGATGAACGGCCGAGGTGCCAGCCGGGCCGTCGCCCTTCGAGGGCCGCTGAAGAAGCGGCCACCTCAGGGTGACGGGGAGAGAGATGGGCGCGCTGCCACATCAACGTCGTCATTGCGAGCGCAGCGAAGCAATCCAGAGTCTTTCCGCAGAGGCAGTCTGGATTGCTTCGCTGCGCTCGCAATGACGGTGTGGTACCGCGTGGGACTATCACGCCGACCGCCGGCGCGGCGCGGGGCGTGGCTTCAGCGTTGTGTCCGCCGGGCTGAGTAGCCGCCCGTCCTCGGCGCGCATTTCGAGCTTCTTCACCGGGCGGCCTTTTTCGCGATCGACCAGGATCGTCGCGATCTCCTCGGGGTGGTCGTCGAATTCCTCGCTCCATTGCCGCAGCGCGACCAGGATCGGGAAGGTGCCGCGGCCCTTCGGCGTCAGCACATACTCTTGATAAGCGCTGCCGTCGGAGGCGGGGGCCGTGGCGAGGATGCCGTGGTCAACGAGTGAACGCAGCCGCACTGACAAGATGTTCTTGGCCATACCGAGCTTGTTCTGGAATTCGACGAAGCGGCGCAGGCCGAACAGTGCCTCGCGAATGATCAGCAGCGACCACCAGTCGCCGAGCGCGTCCAGCGAGCGCGCGATCGGGCAGGCATCGCCCTCGAAGCTCGTTCGTTTCACCATCGTTCCGGTCCTTTCGCGTTCGCACGGTTCTGCCGCCGATCACGCGCTTGTGTGGTTGCATCATAAAACCAAATGGCCTAGATGGCAATCTAGTTTCATTATGCAACTAACTGGAGGCGAGCGTGAGACTGAAGAACAAGACGGCCCTGATCACCGGCGGCAACAGCGGCATCGGGCTTGCGACGGCAAAACTGTTCGTGGCCGAGGGCGCCAAGGTGGTGATCACCGGCCGCAACAAGGACACGCTGGCGGCGGCGGGGAAGGAGCTCGGGCCGAACGCGCTTGCGTTGCCTGCCGATGCGACGGACATCGCTGCGACGGAAGCCGCGATCAAGCAGGGCGCGGAAAAATTCGGCAAGTTCGATATCGTGTTCGCCAATGCGGGCATCGCCGGCGGCACGCCGCTGGGCTCGGCGACGCTGGAGGTGTTCGAGAAGGTCATCAGCACCAACCTGACCGGCGTGTTCTTCACGGTTCAGTCCGCGCTGCCTTATCTCAACGACAATGCCTCGATCATCCTCAATGGCTCGGTGATCTCGGTGCTCGGCATTCCCGGCTACTCGGCTTACGGCGCGGCGAAGGCCGGCGTGCGCGCGATGGCGCGGATCATGGCCTCGGAACTGTCGCCGCGCGGCATCCGCGTCAACGTTGTCGCGCCCGGCGCGATCCGCACCCCGATCTGGGGCGCCGCGATCGCGACGCCCGAAGCGGAGAAGGCTTTCGAGAAGCGCATCGGGCTGGCGACGCCACTCGGCCGGATTGGTGAACCTGATCACATTTCGAGGACAGTGCTGTTCCTCGCCTCCGATGATTCCGCGCATGTGCAGGGACAGGAGATCTTCGTCGACGGTGGTGCAGTCGCTTCGCCAGCTGGCGCGCCGATCTATCGCGGCTGATCAAGTGAAGTGAAAATTGAATCGGTCGGCGCCGTGACGTCGGTTGCGTCGGCCGGTTTCCTCGCGTTGTGCGATCTATTTTCGAAACCTTTGCGTGAGGTGTTGAACCTTCGCTTGCGCTGCAAAGACATTTTTACGGGCAGGGGGTCAGAAGACTCATTTCAAAGGAGCCCGTGATGCCAAAGGCAGCTCGTATTTTTTCATCGTTTTCTGCACCGCGTATTTACACCGAACGTTCCGCCATTCCCGCCAAGCGCTCCGACACCTCCGAGTTCATCGGGGTGGCTCTTTTCTCCGGCATCGGCCTGTTCATTTCGCTCGTGGCCGTCATCCTCGGCATGCAGGGCGTCTGGTTTTAGCGAGGTCGAGCTGTCAGCCGCCGCCGGAATCCGGCAGCGGCCGGTGTCGGAGTGAGTCTTATGCCGCCTGCAGGCTGGTGGCGGCCTGAAGTGCGCCGGCCAGCGCCTTCTCGCGATGATCGGGGCCAACCTGGATGCCGTCGGCAATGATGAATTCCGGATTTGTGATGCCCATGAAGGCGAGCACGCCGCGCAAATAAGTTTCGAGATGTTCCAGCGATGCGGCCGGCGAGCCTGCGCCGTAATAGCCGCCGCGTGAGATGGCCAGGATCACGCGCTTGCCGCCGGCAAGACCCTGCGGCCCATTCGCGCCGTAGCTGAACGTCTTGCCTGCCACCAGGATGCGGTCGATCCACGCCTTGAGCTGGCTGGGGATGGTGAAGTTGTACATGGGGGCACCGATCACGACGATGTCGGCGGCGAGGAACTCGTCCAGCGCGGCCGCGCTCGCGGCAAGGTCCGGTCCGAGTTCCGCCGGCGCCGGCGCGCCTTGCGCGGCCGCCAAATGCGAGCCGGAGAGATGGGCGAGCGGGGCCTGGCTGAGGTCGCGATAGGCGATCTGAAGCGAGGGCGTGGCCTGCTTGAGGCGGTCGACGATGGCGGCGGAAACCTGCCGGCTGACGGAGTGGGGGCCGAGCACGCTGGAGTCGATATGGAGGAGTTTCATTTGGGGTCACCCTGGTATAGATTTGTAACCCGGACTACATGAGTGACTGTCGAAATCCCCGCAAGAACGCACTTTTTTGAGCCATGGACACATTATTGAAACCTGCTCACACCGATTTGCCTGCCTCGCCAAGGCTGGATCAGAGGCCAGGTCCCGGTCCGGATCAAAGGCCGGATCAAAGGCCGGATCCCAACCATGCGGACTGCCGCGGGGTCGCCTCCGTGCTGTCCCGCGTCGGCGACAAATGGAGCGTGTTCGTCATCATGATGCTGAGCGACGGGCCGAAGCGCTTCAACGAGCTGAAGCGCATGATCAACGGCATCTCGCAGCGGATGTTGACGCTGACGCTGCGCGGCCTCGAGCGCGACGGCCTCGTCACGCGCACGATCTTCCCGACCATTCCGCCGCGCGTGGACTATGAGCTGACCGATCTCGGCCACGGGCTGTCGCGGCCCGTCGAGGCACTCGGCAAATGGGCGAAGGAGCATCTCGATCAGATCGAGGCGGCACGCACGAAGTTCGACCAGCGCAACGAGGGCTAAAGCTGAAGGGGCACGTGCGCTTCACCCCCCCTGGAGGGGGAGGGTCGGCTCACATTGAGCGCAGCGAAATGTGAGACGGGGTGGGTGACAGTCTCTCCGCCGATGCAGTGCCCGAGTGGAGAGATCACCCCAGCCCGCTCGCGCTGCGCGCGATCGACCACGGGCGAGCTACGCTCGTCCCGGACCCCTCCAGGGGAGGGTAAGAGGACGGGCCACCGATCGAGCCTCATTTTCAAACGCCCTACAGCAGCGACACCAGTCCGCCGCCGTGGCGTTCGAGGCGGCCGGCGAGCTCGAGCTCCAGCAGCACGGTGCGCACGATCGCAGGCGAGGCGCCGGACATCCGCACGAGGTCGTCGATCGAGATTGGGGCAGGGCCGAGCAGGCCGGTGATCTGGTCGCGGTCATGGTTTTGCGGATCGCTCTCGAACGGCTCGCTGTCGGGCTCGCCGGCGGGGTGCATCAGCGGCCGCTCCATGATCGGCTGCACCGCGTTGACGATGTCGGCAGCTTCCGTAACGAGCGTTGCGCCCTGCTTGATCAGATCGTTGGTGCCTGCGGCGCGCGGATCGAGCGGCGAGCCGGGGACCGCGAACACCTCGCGGCCCTGTTCGGCCGCCATGCGCGCGGTGATCAGCGAGCCGGAGCGGTGCGCCGCCTCCACCACGACGACGCCGAGCGAAGCGCCCGAGATCAGCCGGTTGCGGCGGGGGAAGTCGCGGGCGCGCGGCTCATGGCCGAGCGGCATCTCGGAGATCGCCGCGCCCTTGTGATCGAGGATCGCGGCGAGCAGATCGCCATGCTCGGGCGGGTAGATGCAGTCATGGCCGCCGGCGAGCACCGCGATCGTGCCGGTCTCGACGCTGGTGCGATGCGCAGCCTGGTCGACGCCGCGCGCCAGCCCCGAGATGATGACGAAGCCGGCTTCGCCGAGCTCGCGCGCGAGCTGGCCGGCGAACTTCAAGCCGGCGCCGGAGGCGTTGCGCGAGCCGACGATCGCGATCATCGGCCGCATCAGGGTTTTTGTGTCGCCGCGCACCGCGAGCAGCGGCGGCGCATCGTCGATCATCGCAAGGCGCGCCGGATAGCCGTCCTCGCCGGGCGCGAGCCAGGCGATGCCGAGCTTGCGGCTCGCCGCGAGCTCGGCCTTCGCGTCATCCGCGCTGCAGATCCGCCCCGATCGCTGCGCACCGCCGCGGCGCGCCAGATCCGGCAGCCGTTCCAGCGCGGCGCGCGCCGTGCCGAAATGATCGACCAGCGAGCGGAAGGTGCGCGGTCCGACATTGTCGGAGCGGATCAGCCGCAGGCGGTCGACCCGCTCAGCCTCGGTCAGCTCCACGCTCGGGTTGATGGCGTCCACGGCGTCTCCTTGTGTGCGCAGCATGGAACAACCTGAGGGCGTGGGCAACAGCGGCGTGCGCTTGCGCGGCCCCTTCGCGATGCTAAAAGCGATGGCAATAAGAAGGATTTTGCCATGATCTCACTTGCCGACCTCCAGCGCCGCATTGAAGCGGGCGAGCTTTCGCCCGAGGCCGCCATCGCCCAGTCGCATGCGGCGATCGAGGCCAGGGAGAAAGACGTCCGCGCCTTCGTCCGGCATGACAAATCCGCGAAAGCGCAAGCCTCCGGGCCGCTGCGCGGGATTGCCGTCGGCATCAAGGACATCATCGACACCGCCAACATGCCGACCGAGATGGGCTCGGAGATCTATCGCGGCTGGCAGCCGCGCTCGGACGCGCCGGTCGTGATGATGCTGAAGCGGGCGGGGGCCACCATCATCGGCAAGACCACGACCACAGCGTTCGCCTCGAGCGATCCGACCCCGACGCTCAATCCGCACAACCTCGGCCATACGCCGGGCGGCTCGTCCGCCGGGTCGGCCGCAGCGGTCGGTGCCGGCATGATTCCGCTGGCGCTGGGCACCCAGACCGGCGGCTCGGTGATCCGGCCGGCCGCTTATTGCGGGGCTGCCGCGATCAAGCCATCGTTCCGGATGCTGCCGACGGTCGGCGTGAAGTGCTATTCGTGGGCGCTCGATACGGTCGGCCTGTTCGGATCACGGGCAGAAGATCTCGCGCGCGGGCTTTCGGCGATGACCGGCCGCACCGAATTCTCCGGTATTGCGCCGGCGAAAGCGCCGCGCATCGGCGTGGTCAGGCAGGAGTTTGCCAAGGCCGTGGAGCCGGCGGCAGAGGAGGGCTTGCAGGCGGCGATCAAGGCGGCCGAGAAGGCCGGCGCCAGCGTGCAGACCATCGATCTGCCCGAGGGGGTCAAGGAAGCCTGGCGCATCCATCCCATCATCCAGAACTTTGAGGCGCATCGCGCGCTCGCCTGGGAGTTTGACGCGCGTCACGACGAGATCGCGCCGATGCTGCGCGCCAGCCTCGATGAGACGGTCGGGATAACCCCGAAAGACTATGACGAGGCGCGGCGGATCAGCCGGCGCGGCCGTCGCGAGCTCGGCGAGCTGTTCGAAGGGGTCGACGTGCTGCTCACTTATTCCGCGCCCGGCACCGCGCCGACCAAGGCGCTCGCGACGACCGGTGATCCCCGCTACAACCGGCTCTGGACGCTGATGGGCAATCCGTGCGTCAACGTGCCGGTGCTGAAGGTCGGTGGCCTGCCGATCGGCGTGCAGGTGATCGCGCGCTTCGGCAATGACGCGCATGCGCTGGCGACGGCGTGGTTCCTGGAAGACGCGCTGGCGAAGTCAGGCTAGCGCGGGTTCGCCGGCGGCGACGCGTTGGCCGAGTACAGGTGGAGCTGCGCCGGCGATTGCGGCTTGGCCGAGCCAGCGCTCGGCGGCCTCGCGTCCGCTCCGGTGCAACAGGCGAATGAAGCCGCGGCCGAGATCGGTCGATGAGCGCTGCGCCAGCCCGTCAACGGAGTCTTCCGCCGCGATCCTGGAGAGCCGCAGCGAAGGTGCCGTCTGCGCCTGCGCCCATGCGATGGCCGCAACCTCGGCATTGAGCGCGGCGTTCGCCGCGATCTGGTCGAGCCGGCGGTCGATCGCGGCAAGCGTGATCGGCACGTAGCTGTCGCGCGACGGCGTGACCTGGACCAGCAGCACGTCCGTCGCCGCCGTTTCCTGAACCAGCCTCACCAGCGGGGGATTGCCGCCGAAGCCGCCGTCCCAATAGGCCTCGCCATCGATCTCGACGGCGCAGTGCACAAGTGGCGGACAGGTCGAGGCCAGCGCGACATCGGCGGTGATGGCATCGTTGCGGAAGATCTGTTGCTGCCCGTCGCGGATCCGCGTCGCCGCAATTAGGAGTTTTGGCGATTTCGCCGCGCGCAGCGCCGCGAAATTGATGTCGCGCGACAGCGCCTGCCTGAGCGGATCGAGGTCGAAGGGGTCGAACTGGCCGGAGCGCAGCGTCGGCCCGAACGCGACCGAGCTTCCCGCCGGCGAGAAGCCGCCGACCAGCATCAATGAACGGAACGAGGCCTCGTGCATCAGGCGGACCCAGAACCGGTTCAGCCGGCTGCGGGCGGCTTCGCGGCCGCCTTCGGCAAGGCCGGAGGCAAGCAGGAGCGCATTGACGGCGCCGGCGCTGGCGCCGCTGATTGTGTCGATTTCGATGTCAGGCTCTTCCAGCAGCCGCTCCAGCACGCCCCAGGTGAAGGCGGCGAAGGTGCCGCCGCCCTGGAGGGCCAGCGAGAGTTTTTGCGGAGGCCATTGTCTTGATGGAGCCGGGACCGGCGCAACGGGTGCGGCGACGGTGATCACCCCGACAGGGCGCGGCGGTTGCGCGGCCGCAACAGGCGCCGGCGGTGTAACGGAGGCAGGCTCTGGAGTGGGAGGCGGCGAGGGGGCACCGGACCAGATGTCCGTTGCAAAGAGCAGCCGGCTCGCCGCGGTGCGCCCGGCAACTTGCGAACCACCGTCAATCTGTGCGCCGACCATCTTCTCGCTCATTCTGAGCAACCGCGTAACGCCGTCTTCCTCGTCAGGATGACAGGCATGGAACCCGTTCGCTACTGTCTGCCGCGAGCGGTGCGAAAGTTGCGAACAGGATTTGGCGTATAATGCGGAAAGGGTGCGGCAGTATCCGTACTTTTTTCAGCCTTGGATTTTGTTTGACGCGTTTTCTTGACGCGAACCGGTATCCACTTCGCTCGAAAACGCTCTATGCCTTCTCGCCGATCCGGCTTTCCTTGCCGGATTGCAGCCGCTTGATGTTCTCGCGATGCGCGTAGAACAGCAGCAGCGTCAGCACCGCGAACAGCGCAGACAAAGCGAGATGGCCGAACCACCACAGGAACATCGGTGTGATGAAGGACGCCACCAGTGCCGAGAGCGAGGAGTAGCGGGTGGTGAAGGCGGTCGCGAGCCAAAGCAGGCAGAACACCACCGCGGCCGGCCAGAACAGTCCGAGCAGTATGCCGATATAGACCGCGACGCCCTTGCCGCCCTTGAACTTGAGCCAGACCGGGAAGAGGTGGCCGAGGAAAGCGCCGAGCCCCGCCACCATCGCCGCATTGGGGCCGGCGATGTAGCCACAGATCACCACGGCCACGGTGCCCTTGAGCGCATCGAACAGCAGGGTGCCGGCGGCAAGGCTCTTGCGCCCCGTGCGCAGAACATTGGTGGCGCCGATGCTGCCGGAGCCGATCGAGCGGATATCCTGCGTGCCGGCGAGTTTTGTCAGCACCAGTCCGAACGGGATCGAGCCGAGCAGGTAGCCGATGACGAAGGCCACCGGCAGGAAGGCTTCAAGCCCCATGGCTGGATCTCCAAAGGCCGCATCCGCATGTCGAATCGAGGCGCCACACATGATCCCGCACGTCAGACATGTTCGTACACCGTCCGTCCGCCGACAATGGTGCGCACCACGCGGCCTGTAAAGCGGGCCTCGTCGAACGGAGTATTCTTGCAGGGCGATTTGAGGTCGGCGGGATCGACCACCCAGGGCACATCGGGGTCGATCACGATGACGTCCGCCGGGCTACCGGCGCGCAAGGTTCCGCCGGGCAAGCCGAGCAGCTCGGCCGGCCGGGTCGACATCGCCCGGATCAGCGTCTTGAGTTCCAGCTCGCCATTGTGCACCAGCCGCAGGCCGGCGGGCAGCATGGTCTCCAGACCGATGGCGCCGGGAGCGGCTTCCGCGAACGGCAGGCGCTTGACCTCGACGTCCTGCGGATTGTGGTCGGACATGATGACGTCGACGAGGCCGGAGGCGATGGCGGCGACCAGCGCGCGGCGGTCGTCCTCGGTGCGCAGCGGCGGCGACAGTTTCAGGAAGGACCGGTAGGGGCCGATGTCGTTCTCGTTCAGTGCAAGATGGTTGATCGAGACCGAGGCGCTGACGGGGAGGCCTGCATCGCGGGCGCGCTTGAGGATTTCGAGCGAGTCGATGCAGGACAGCGATGCCGCGTGATAGCGGCCGCCGGTCAGTGCGACGAGGCGCATGTCGCGCTCGAGGATCACCGCCTCGGCGGCACTCGGGATGCCCATCAGGCCCAGCCGCGATGCGAACTCGCCTTCGTTCATAACGCCTTCACCGACGAGATCGGGATCCTCCGTGTAGTGCACGATCAGCGCGTCGAAATCGCGCGCGTAGGTCAGCGCGCGGCGCATCACCTGCGCATTGGTCACGCTTCTGTCGCCGTCGCTGAAGGCCACGGCGCCCGCGGCTTTCAGCAGGCCGAACTCGGTCATCTCCTGGCCGTGCATGCCCTTGGTGAGCGCCGCCATCGGCTGGATGTTGACGATCGCGGTGTCGCGGGCGCGCCGCATCACGAAGTCCACGGTCGCCGAATTGTCGACCACGGGCAGGGTGTCGGGCTGGCAGATGATGGTGGTGATGCCGCCGGTCGCAGCCGCCTGGCTCGCGGTGGCAAAGGTCTCGCGATGGCTGTAGCCGGGCTCACCGACGAAGGCGCGCATGTCGATCAGGCCCGGCGCGACGACCTTGCCGGCGCAGTTGACGATGTCGGTGCCCTCGGGGACGCCGGCCGCGCCAATGCCGCGGCGGGTCTCACGGATGGTGCCGTCGGCGATCAGGACGTCGCCGACACCGTCGAAATCCCTGCTGGGATCGACGACGCGGGCGTTGGCGAGCAGGATGGGGCGACGGTCGGTCAGCATGGGCATCACGCGTTCGGCAGGTTACGGGCGAGCGCTTCCAGCACCGCCATGCGCACGGCGACGCCCATCTCCACCTGTTCGCGGATCAGGGACTGCGCGCCGTCGGCGACCGCCGTGTCGATCTCGACGCCGCGGTTCATCGGGCCGGGATGCATGACGAGGGCGTCCGGCTTGGCGTAGGCGAGCTTCTTCTGGTCGAGCCCGAAATAGTTGAAATACTCGGAGGTCGACGGCACGAAGGAGCCGTTCATCCGCTCGCGCTGCAGCCGCAGCATCATGACGATGTCGGCGCCGTTGAGACCCTCGCGCATGTCGCGCGCGACCTCGACGCCCATCCGCTCGATGCCGGGCGGCAGCAGCGTGGAGGGGCCAACGACGCGGACGCGGGCGCCCATGGTGTTGAGCAGGATGATGTTGGAGCGGGCGACGCGCGAATGCAGCACGTCGCCGCAGATCGCGACCACGAGCCCCTCGATGCGGCCCTTGTTGCGGCGAATGGTCAGCGCGTCGAGCAGCGCCTGGGTTGGATGCTCATGCGCGCCGTCGCCGGCGTTGATCACGGAACCGTCAACCTTGCGGGCCAGGAGTTCCACCGCGCCGGAGGCGTGATGGCGCATCACCAGGATGTCCGGGTGCATCGCGTTGAGCGTCATCGCGGTGTCGATCAGCGTCTCGCCCTTTTTGATGGACGAGGAAGCGACCGACATGTTCATGACGTCGGCGCCGAGGCGCTTGCCGGCGAGCTCGAACGAGGACTGGGTCCGGGTGGAGGCCTCGAAGAAGAGGTTCACCTGCGTCCGTCCACGCAGGACGGTACGCTTCTTGTCAACCTGACGGTTGAGCTCGACATATTCTTCGGACAGGTCGAGGAGGCCGCTGATGTCGGCCGCGGAAAGGCCCTCGATGCCCAGCAAATGCCGGTGGCCGAGGACGAAGGTCGATTTCGATGTCATTAAAACGAGAGCTATAGGCGGGGATGGCTGGAGGGGCAAGGGCCAATGCCGGGGCGGGGAGTTATCCCCTGAGGAGTCTGGTACACCGTCATTCCGGGATGGCGCGCGAGCGCCAGACCCGGAATCTCGAGATTCCGGGTTCGATGCTTCGCATCGCCCCGGAATGACAGGGAAGTTTAGATGCGCTCCATCAAATCGATTTTGATCGCACTTTTAGCAATCGCTTCCATCTCATCCGCGTCCGCCCAGTCGCTCCCCGGCGGCTTCGTCTATCTGCGCGACATCGATCCCACCATCGTCCAGGACATCCGCTACGCCACGCCGAACAATTTCGTCGGCCGTCCGCTCGCCGGCTACGGCGCCGGCGAGTGCGTGGTGAAACGGGAGGTGGGGCTGCGGCTGAAGGCGGTGCAAGAGGAGCTGACGGCGCAAAACCTGTCGCTCAAGATGTTCGACTGCTACCGGCCGGCGCGGGCCTCGCTCGACATGGTCAAGTGGTCGCAGAACGGCCACGAGACCGCCGCCGAGCGGCGCTACAATCCAAAGATCCCGAAGACCGAGCTGTTTCGCCTCGGGTACATCGCGAGCCGCTCGCAGCATTCCACCGGTGCGGCGCTCGACCTCACGCTGGTCGATCTCAAGGCCGACAATTCCGGCAAATATGACCCGACCAAGACCTACGCCGATTGCACGGCGCCGGTCGAGGCGCGGGCGCCGGAAGGCAGCGTCGACATGGGCACCGGCTACGACTGTACCGACGCCAGGGGCCATACCGCGGCACCGTCGATCAATCCTGAGCAGCGGGCCTGGCGCAGGCGGCTGGTGGCTGCGATGGCCAGGCAAGGCTTTGTGAACTATTCGAAGGAGTGGTGGCACTTTTCCCTGCCGGGGGCGGGCGGGGCGGCCTATGATTTCCCGATCCAGCCGCGCCGGAGCTGATTCCGCGCCGAGGACGCAAGATGACCCAGCCCGCGTTTTCGACCCACGAGGTCTTCAACCAGTCGCCGCCATTCGAGGACGTCGATCTGTTTGCCGTGGACCGGCCGCTGGTCGACGCGGTCAAGGCCAATGGCGGTGCGGCGGCGGAGCGGGAGTTGTCGGAGTTCGGCAGGCATTGGGGCTCCGCCGCGATGGCCGATCGCGGCCGCGTGGCGAACGAGAACACGCCGAAGCTGCGGACCTTTGATGCAAAAGGCAACCGGCGCGACCAGGTCGAGTTTCATCCGGCCTATCACGAGCTGATGGCGCACAGTGCGCATGCCGGCGTGCACAATTCTACCTGGACGGCGGACGGAAGACCTGCAGGCGATGCCGCCGAGGTCATCCGGGCCGCAAGATTCTACATCGCCGCGCAGGTCGAGACCGGCCATCTCTGCCCGATCACGATGACGCGCGCCTCCGTCGCCGCGCTCGCGATGCAGCCGGATCTGCTGGCGCGTGTGATGCCGGTGCTGTCGACCAGAAGCTACGATCCCGCCTTCGCGCCGTGGCGGGACAAGCGCGGCATGACGCTCGGCATGGGCATGACGGAGAAGCAGGGCGGCACCGACGTCCGCTCCAACATGACGCGCGCGGTGCGCGACGGCGATGCCTATCGCATCACCGGCCACAAATGGTTCATGTCGGCGCCGATGTGCGATGCGTTCCTGGTGCTGGCGCAGGCAGATAGCGGGCTGACCTGTTTCTTCATGCCGCGCTTTGCGCCTGACGGTTCGGTCAATGCGATCCAGTTCCAGCGGCTGAAGGACAAGCTCGGCAACCGCTCCAATGCCTCCTCTGAAGTCGAGTTCGTCGGCGCCTATGCGCAAGCGGTCGGCGAGGAGGGCAAAGGCATCCGCACCATCATCCAGATGGTGCAGCTGACGCGGCAGGATTGCGCCATCGCCTCGGTCGGATTGATGCGTTCGGGCCTCGCCCATGCGCTGCATCACGCCCGGCACCGCAGCGTGTTCCAGAAACATCTTGCCGATCAGCCCTTGATGCAGGCCGTGCTGTCGGACATGGCCCTGCATGTGGAAGCAAGCGTCGCGCTGGTGATGCGGCTCTGCCGCGCCTTCGACCGGACCCCGCACGATGCGTCGGAAGCTGCCTACATGCGGCTTCTCACGCCCGCGATCAAATACTGGACGTGCAAGAGCGCGCCGGCATTTCTCTATGAGGCGATGGAGTGCCTCGGCGGCAACGGCTATGTCGAGGACGGCATTTTGGCGCGCCACTACCGGGAGTCCCCAGTCAACGCGATCTGGGAAGGGTCCGGCAACGTCATGTGCCTCGACGTGCTCCGCGCGCTGTCGCGTGAGCCGGAAGCGGCAATGGCGGTGCTGCAATCCCTTGTCGCCGAGACCAAAGGTCTGCCGGGCGCCGGCGAGGCGGCCGCATTCATCGGCAAGACCTTTCGCCGCGCCGACGGCGAACGCGTCGCGCGCCTTGCGGTCGAGAAGCTGGCGCTGCTGGCCGCGGCTGCTGCACTCAATGGCGTGTCACCTCGTCAGGCCGAGCTGTTCGCGACCACGCGCCTGGCAACGAGCCACGCCAACATGTACGGCGCGGTGGAGCTTGAGAGTGGCACCGCGCGCGAACTGCTGGCGAGGGCGCTGCCGTGACTATTTATTCCGTCATTCCGGGGCGATGCGGAGCATCGAACCCGGAATCTCGAGATTCTCAGGTGCGCATTTGCGCACCAGAGTTCGGTCCTTCGGACCGCCCCGGAATGACGGTGATGTTCTAACGAAAGCCTCCTGATGGACTCCCTCAATCCCGATCATCCGCCGCTCGTCATGACGCCTGCGCCGCCGCGCGTCTGGAAGTTCTGGGGCACTGCACTGTGGGGCCTCTTCATCTTTGTCGCGATGTTCGTCGGGCAGGTTGGCGCGATCGTTCTATTGGTGGTGCTCCGCGACGTTCCCTTCGACATGGCTTCGTTCCAGTCGATCGGTCACGAGCCCCAGGCGCTGGCGCTGTCGGTGATCACAGGGCTGCCGGCGACGCTGGCGGCGGTGTGGCTCGCCATCCGCATCAAGAAGGCATCGTTCGCCGACTACCTCGCGCTCTATTGGCCGTCATGGAAGCAGCTGCTGTTCGGCGTGGTCGGTCTCGTCCTGATCGTGCTGGCCTGGGAGGTGGCGTCGCGGTCGCTCGGCCGCGAGGCGACGCCGGGCTTCATGACCGATCTGTTGAAATCGGGACGCGACAAGGGCGCCGCGCTCCTGCTGCTGGTCGCCTTCAGCGTGGCCGCGCCGATGTCGGAAGAAGTCTTGGCGCGCGGCTTCCTGCTTCGCGGCTGGTCGGCGAGCTTTTTGCGCGTGCCCGGTGCGATCATCCTGTCGTCGCTGGTGTGGACAATCGTGCACCTGCAATACGACTTCTATTTCCTCGCCGAGGTCTTCACCATCGGCCTGTGGTTCGGCTACATGCGCCATCGTGCGAATTCGCTCTGGCTGACGACCATCCTGCACGCGCTGAACAACATGACGGCGGTGGTGCTGACGATGTGGCTGGGGAACTGAGGCGGGCGTTGCCTCACACTCCGTCATTGCGAGCCACCGGGTCCGCGCAATGCGCGGCCCGATGACAGGCTCCGCGAAGCAATCCAGATTGCCTCCGCGGAGACAGTCTGGATTGCTTCGTCGCAAGGGCTCCTCGCAATGACGATGGAGAGAGAGGCTGCTCGCAACGACGGGTGCGCTTAGGCCACCAGCGCGATCGTGATCGGCATCGTGATCGCCGCCAGGATCGTCTGCAGCGTGATGATCTGTGCCAATAGCGGTGCGTCGCCGCCCATCTGGCGGGCCAGCACATAGGCGCTGGGCGAGGTCGGCACGGCCGCGCAGATCGCGACGATCGCAAGGTTGATGCCTGACAGCCCGAACCAGGCGGCCAGCACCAGCGCGAGCACGGGCATCAGGACCAGCTTGAATGCCACCCCGATCGCCGCGCCCGTGCTCGGGCGGAGCAGGCCCTTGAGCTGCAGGCCGGCGCCGGTGACGAGCAGGCCGATCGCCAGCGAGGAGCGGCTGAGCGCGTCCGCCACCTCGTGCCAGATCTTCGGTAGCGGCAGATGGACGACGTTGATGACGAGGCCGATCACGCAGGCCCAGATCAGGGGATTGCGGATCACCGTCATGACGATGGCGCGGGCGGACTGCTTCTCGGGCGCTGCGTAATGTGCAAGCACGGCGACGCTGAAGACGTTGACCAGCGGGATGATTGCGACCATCGCCACGGAGGCGAGCGCCAGCCCGACATCGCCATACAAATTGGCGGAGACGGACAGCGCGACATAGGTCTGCCAGCGCGTCGCGCCCTGGAAGATCGAGGTGAAAGCGGGGCCGTCGATATCGAGCCGCGACAGCGCGGGGCGGAGCGCGAGGCAGAGCAGCGACATCGCCAGTGCCGACAGCAGCAGCGCGCCGCCGACGCCGGCGACCGGCACTTTGGTGAGGTCCGCCTTCACCAGCGTTTGGATCAGCAGCATCGGGAACAGCACGAAATAAGTCAGCCGCTCCAGCCCGTGCCATTGTGTGTCGAGCCGCATCAGGCTGTGCCTGAGCACGACGCCGAGCACGATGAGGACGAAGACCGGCAGCAGCGCCGCGATCACCACAGTCATGGGATCAGCCGGCGCGCAGGTTTGCGAGGCGGTCGAGCGCGCCTTGCAGGATGAAGATCGCGGCGTGCTCGTCGATGACCTCGGCGCGCTTGGCGCGGCTGACGTCCATGCCGATCAGCTCGCGTTCGACGGCCGCGGTCGACAAGCGCTCGTCCCAGAGGCCGATGGGAAGCGCGGTGAGGCCGGCGAGGTTGCGGGCGAAGGCGCGGGTGGATTGCGCGCGCGGGCCCTCGCTGCCGTCCATGTTGATGGGCAGGCCGAGCACGAAGCCGGCCGCCTTGCGCTCGGCCGCGATGGCCAGCAGCCGGGCGGCGTCCTGCTTGAACTGCTTGCGCTGGATCGTCTCGACGCCGGTGGCGAGCCGCCGGTCCGGGTCGGACACGGCGACGCCAATGGTCTTGGTACCCAAATCAAGCCCGACCAGCGCACCGCGTTCGGGCCAGTGGGTTGCAGCATCGATGAGAGGCAGGATAAGAGCCGGCATGGATCTAGCGCATATCACGCGTCGCGCTGCGGAGTGAACCCTCGACGATGGATGCACTGACACTATTCGGCCTGTTTGCCGTGACGGCGATGCTGGTCTGCTATGCCCTGGAAGACCGCAGCCACTGGTTCGTGCTGCTGTTCGCGGCGTCCTGCGCGCTCGGCTCGGCCTACGGCTTCCTGCAAGGCGCCTGGCCGTTCGGCCTCATCGAGGCGATCTGGGCCGTGGTTGCATTGCGGCGGTGGCAACTCACGCCGCAGAGATAGGCCGGACGAGGGGGCCGCCGGGCGCTGGCGGCTCCTCGCCCGGTATCAGATCAGCGGATCGCGATCGGGTTGATCATCGCCTGCACACCGCCGGTCCAGCGCGGCTGTCCCAGCACGAACAGGAATTCATAGCCCTTGTCCCGGGCGAGCGCGGCGGTGTCCATGTTCTCGAGGATGTAGGTCCCGTTCATCGCGAGCAGGATCTGGTGCACCTCGAACACGTTCTTGGACTCGAACGGCAGCACCTCGAGCGCCCAGGTGTCGGCGCCAACAGCCACGACGCCCTTGCCGGTCAGGTACTTTGCGCCCTCGACGCCGAGACCGGGCTCGCCGGCCGAGTAGCGCTTGTCATCCTTGCCGATCAGGCTGAGCCAGCCGGTGTGGAAGATGACGACGTCGCCCTGGCGGATCTCCACGTTCTGCTGCTTGGCGGCTTCCTCGATCTCCTTGACGTTGAAGGCGGTGCCTTCCTTCACCACGTCGGTCTTGAAATAGGCGGCCATGTCGAGCAGCACCCCGCGGGTGACCATCGGCGGCACCTTCTCGATGCCGAGCTTCTTCAATCCGTTCGGATCGGCGAAATCGGCGAGCTTGTTGCCGTTGTAATAGACGTGCTCGACGCCGAGATGGCCGAGCCCGTCGAGCTGGCTGCCGATGCCGACCCAGGTGTCGAGGATGTCGTCATTGTAGGTCGCCTTGTTGGGACCGAGGCCCGGGCTGCCGGCCTGTCCGGGCTGCACGATGGTGAGCTTGAAGGTGCGCGGCGGATAGGCGGGCGTTTGCGGCGTGACGGGAATGCCGAGGGCGTAGGTCTTGCCGGTCTTCACCAGAGAGGCGGCCTTCACCACGAGCTCGGGCGTCATGTAGTTGGCGGCGCCGATCTCGTCGTTCGGCCCCCATTTCGATTTGGTCCAGTCCTGTGCGCTTGCAGTTCCTGATATCGCCGACAACGCGGCGACGCAGCACAACACGAGCGTATTGCGCATCGATAGTCCTCCCGATGTTTGGCTTCGTTTATGGTTTCGCGCTGGCCAGTCACTCATCCTAACGTAGAATGATCGCGCGCTTCAAAGCTTTTCGATGTGTTGCGCTGCGACGGCAGAACGCTGCACGTATCGATTCAAACGCGATAGATTTGTGACGAATTTCGTGGCGTGGAACGTTCGCGTCGCGTCAGGCCGCGATGACATCCTCGTCCTTCTTCAGGCACGCGGCAAAGCCTTGCAGCGCGCTGTATTGATGTCCGGCGCTGCGCTGGATGAAGAGCGTCTCGGCGCGCGCATGCGCGGAGCTCAGCGCGTGGATCGACACGCTGCTGTTCATCGCGCTGCGTTCGACGACCGCGCGCGGCAGCAGCGTCACGCCCATGTCGGCGGCGACGCAGCCGATCATGCCGTCGAGCGTGCCGAGCTCGAAGCGTGCGGCGGACGGCCAGCCGAATTCGACGAACACCTGCTCGAGCCGCTGGCGATAGGTGCAGCCGGTGCGGAACACCAGCGCGGTCGGACCCGACTCCGGCGTGCCGGCGCGCAGCTCGGGCAGTGACGTCCAGCGCCGCGCGCTGACCAGCACCAGCTCTTCGCGGAAGGCGTTCGTCGCCGTGAGGTCGGCATGCGCGATGGGACCTGCGACGAAGGCGCCGTCGAGCGTGCCGTCAAGCACGCCGGCGACGAGGTCGGCCGTGGTCGCGGTGCGCAAGGAGAGGCGCACGGCGGGGAAGCGACGGTGGAAATCGGCGAGCAGTGGTGGCAATCGCACGGCTGCCGTCGTCTCCATCGAGCCGATCGCCAGCGGTCCCTTCGGTTCGCCATCGTCGCGTGCGGCCAGCACGGCCTCGCGCGACAGCGCGGCCATCCGCTGCGCGTAGGGGAGGAGACGTTTGCCGGCGCCGGTCAGCGTCATGCCGCGGCTGTGGCGCTCGAACAGCGGCGTGCCGATCTCCGCCTCCAGCGCCTTCACGCGCTGGGTGACGTTCGATTGCACCGTGTTGAGCTCTTCTGCGGCCCGAGTGATGCCGCCGGTACGGGCGACCGCGGCGAAAGTCTGGATGTCGCTGAGTTCCATGGCGTCGTTTCGCTTTTGAGATGGCAGCGTTCGCAACAATTCATTTTTCGAGAATGCTAGTCGGACCTAGTCTCGCTGTCCAGATCGGGGAGGAGCCATGCCGATTGCGACACCGTTGACCACGCTGCTCGAGATCGAGCATCCGATCCTGCTGGCGCCGATGGATGTCGTCGCCGGCAGTCGTCTGGTCTCGGCTGTGAGCCGTGCCGGCGGTTTCGGCATTCTCGGCGGCGGCTACGGCGAGCAGGCGTGGCTGGAGCAGGAGACGGCGAAGCTCGCCGAACTGCGTGCGCCGTTCGGGATCGGCTTCATCACCTGGAGCCTCGCCAGAAAGCCCGAGCTTCTCGATGTCGCGCTCGCCGCCAAGCCGTCTGCGATCATGTTGTCGTTCGGCGATCCCGCGCCGTTCGCGCCGAGGATCAAATCCGCCGGTGCGCGCCTGATCTGTCAGGTGCAGGGCGAGGTGATGGCGCGGCAGGCGCTCGACGCCGGTGCCGACATCCTGATCGCGCAGGGGACGGAGGCGGGCGGTCACGGCGCCTCGCGCACCACCGTCGATCTGGTGCCTGCGATCGTCGATCTCGCCGCGGGCCGTGTGCCTGTCGTCGCGGCCGGCGGCATCGCGGACGGGCGCGGGCTCGCCGCGATGATGATGCTGGGCGCGAGCGGCGTGCTGCTCGGCACGCGCTTCTATGCCAGCCAGGAGGCTGACGGCGCGGAGGAGGCCAAGCGGCGCATCTGCGCAGCCAACAGCGGCGCGACGGTGCGCGGCATCATCTTCGATCTCTCGCGCAACAATGTCTGGCCGGCGCCGTTCACGGGACGGTGCCTGGTCAACGACCATGCGCGGCGCTGGATCGGGCGCGAGGTCGAGCTGATGCAGAATGTCGCCGCAGTCGCGGCTGAATATGCGGCGGCAAAGGCGGCCGGCAATTTCGATGTCGCAGCCGTGATCGCGGGCGAGGCGGTCGGATTGATTCATGATATTCCACCGGCGGCGGAGATCGTCGAGCGGATCGCGGTGGAGGCGGAGCAGCTTCTTGCCGGCAGGAGAAACTCGGTAGTCGCGGCGCAAACTTCTTCACCCTCCCCTGGAGGGGGAGGGTCGCTTCGCATGTAGCGAAGCGAAATGCGAAGCGGGGTGGGATGACCTCTCCACACGGGCAGCGCCTCAATGGAGAGACTGTCACCCCACCCCGCTCGCGCTTCGCGCGATCGACCCTCCCCCCAGGGGAGGGTAAGAAAAACGAGAGAGAACAACCATGTGGCCTGACCGTCGACTGATCGATCTCTTCAAGACCGAATTCCCGATCGTGCTGGCGCCGATAGCGGGCGCGATGGATGCAAAGCTCGCGATAGCGGCAGCGAAAGGCGGCGCGCTCGGCTCGCTACCATGCGCGATGCTGTCGGCCGAGAAGGCGCGCGAGCAGGTCAACATCATCCGCCAGCATGTCTCGGCGCCGATTAACATGAACTTCTTCTCCCACAAGCCGCGCGAGCTTTCGGCGGAAGCCGAGGCGCGCTGGAAGCAGCGCCTGGCTTCCTATTACGCGGAGTATGGCCTCGATCCGGCCACGCCGATCGCGGCCGCCAACCGCGCGCCGTTCGATGCCGCGTTCTGCGAGGTGGTCGAAGAATTGAGGCCGGAGGTCGTCAGCTTCCACTTCGGCCTGCCGGAGCCGAAACTGCTTCAGCGCGTGAAGGCCACTGGCGCCGTCGTTATGTCGTCGGCCACGATCGTGAAAGAGGCGATCTGGTTGGAGGAGAACGGCGCCGACGTCGTTATCGCGCAGGGCGCGGAAGCCGGCGGCCATCGCGGCATGTTCCTGACCGAGAATGTCGCCGAGCAACCCGGCACATTCGCGCTGGTGCCGCAGGTGGTTGACGCGGTGAAGGTACCTGTCATCGCGGCCGGCGGCATCGCCGACGGACGCGGCATCGCGGCGGCATTCGCACTGGGTGCTTCTGGGGTGCAAATCGGCTCAGCATATCTGCGCTGCCCGGAGTCCACGGTAAGCCCGGCAGCGCGCCTGGCGCTGGCACGGGCGGGGGACGATACGACCGTCATCACCAATGTGGTGACCGGCCGTCCAGCGCGTGGTGTCCCCAACCGTGTCATGCGCGAGATCGGCCCGATTTCGCCTGATGCGCCGGCCTTCCCGCATGCCGCCACCCCGCTCGGACCGCTGAAG
The DNA here is from genome assembly GCF_025200885.1 of Bradyrhizobium huanghuaihaiense. Lineage (NCBI taxonomy): Bacteria > Pseudomonadati > Pseudomonadota > Alphaproteobacteria > Hyphomicrobiales > Nitrobacteraceae > Bradyrhizobium > Bradyrhizobium huanghuaihaiense. The sequence goes on from NZ_CP104172.1 coordinate 4,151,215, forward strand.
GCGGCTGCCGAAAAGCAGGGCAAAGTCGATTTCACCAATCTCTTTGCCGGACAAGCCATTGCCTTGGGCCGTGAGGTCCCTGCGGCTGAATTGACCCGCGATCTGGCCAAATCGGCCTTGGCTCGCCTGAAAGCGCTGTCCGGATAGGCCCCCAGGGCCGGTTGCGGCGCAAAAGCGGCCTCTGCTATACGGCACATAGGTTTTGCCGTGAGAGGCCTTATATAATGTCCGTCGACGCCGCTACCGTCCGCCGCATCGCGCATCTGGCGCGCATTGCGGTTTCCGAGAACGAGGTTCCGCATCTGCAGGGCGAGCTCAACGCCATGCTCGCCTTCGTCGAGCAGCTCTCGGAGGTCAATGTCGAGGGCGTGGAGCCGATGACCTCGGTGACCCCGATGCAGATGAAGAAGCGGCAGGACGTGGTCAATGACGGCGAGATCGCCGACGATATCGTTGCCAACGCGCCGGCGACCGAAGGTCACTTCTTTCTTGTGCCGAAGGTCGTAGAGTAACTTTTAGGACGTGGTCCGATGTGTCTGCTTTGCGACGATGAGAAGGCCTATCAGGCCTACATGAATTACCTCGACAAGATGGAGCGGCAGGGCAAGGCTGCCGACCCCAATGTCGCCGTCAATGCCGTGCTCGACGAGATCGAGGCGGCCGCGAAAGCCGCCGCCAGAAAAGACGACCCGGCCAACGACAAGACCCTGTCTCCGTTCTTCTGCAGCCCGATCAATAAATGACCGATTTGACATCGCTGACGCTCGCCGAGGCCCGCAAGGGTCTCGCCGACAAGACTTTCACGTCACTCGAGCTGACCGACGCGCATCTGAGCGCGATCGAAGCTGCGCGTGTGCTCAACGCCTTCGTGCTGGAGACGCCCGACCAGGCGCGCAGCATGGCGCGCGAGGCCGACGCCAGGATCGCCAAGGGCGATGTGGGTCCGCTCGCCGGTATCCCGCTCGGCATCAAGGATCTGTTCGCGACCAAGGGCGTGCGCACCACGGCGTGCTCAAAGATCCTCGGCAATTTTGTGCCGACCTACGAGTCCACCGTCACCTCACAGCTCTGGCGCGACGGCGCGGTGATGCTCGGCAAGCTCAACAATGACGAGTTTGCGATGGGCTCTGCGAACGAGACCTCGTGCTTCGGTCCCGTCGGCAATCCCTGGAGGCGCGACGGCAGCAACACGACGCTGGTGCCGGGCGGCTCGTCGGGCGGCTCGGCCTCGGCGGTGGCGGCGCTGCTGTGCATGGGTGCGACTGCGACAGATACCGGCGGCTCGATCCGCCAGCCGGCGGCGTTCACCGCAACTGTCGGCATCAAGCCGACCTATGGCCGATGCTCGCGCTGGGGCATCGTCGCCTTTGCCTCCTCGCTCGACCAGGCAGGTCCCATCGCACGCAGCGTGCGCGACAGCGCGATGCTGCTGCGCTCGATGGCCGGGCACGATCCGAAAGACACGACCTCGGTCGACATCCCCGTGCCGGATTACGAAGCCGCGATCGGCAAGTCCGTGAAGGGCATGAAGATCGGCATCCCCAAGGAATATCGTCTCGACGGCATGCCGGCTGAGATCGAGAAGCTGTGGGGCGAGGGCGCGGCGTGGCTGAAGGCGGCGGGTGCCGAGCTCGTCGAAGTGTCGCTGCCGCACACGAAGTATGCGCTGCCGGCTTATTACATCGTGGCGCCGGCGGAGGCGTCCTCCAACCTCGCGCGCTACGACGGCGTCCGCTATGGCCTGCGCGAGCAGGCCAAGAACATCATCGAGCTGTACGAAAACACTCGCGCCGAAGGTTTTGGCGCCGAGGTGCGCCGCCGCGTCATGATCGGCACCTATGTTCTCTCGGCCGGCTATTACGACGCCTATTATCTGCGCGCCCAGAAGGTGCGTACGCTGATCAAGAAGGACTTTGAGGATTGCTTCGCCAAGGGCGTCAACGCGATCCTCACCCCGGCGACGCCGTCGGCTGCCTTCGGCATCGGCGAGAAGAGCGGCGAAGATGCGGATCCGGTCGAGATGTATCTCAACGACATCTTCACGGTGACCGTGAACATGGCGGGCCTGCCGGGTATCGCCGTGCCCGCCGGCAAGGATACGCAGGGCCTGCCGCTCGGCCTGCAGCTGATCGGCCGTCCATTCGAGGAGGAGACGCTGTTCTCGCTCGGCGAGGTGATCGAGCAGGCGGCAGGCCGCTTCACGCCCGCGAGGTGGTGGTGACGATGGCGGCGTTCATCGCCAGCCTCGACGACGCAGCACCTGCGCCGGAACTCGGCGCACCGCTCGCTGGCCTCTGGTGGGCCGCCAAGGGCGACTGGGACCGTGCGCACGGGATCGTTCAGGACGACAGCAGCCGCGAGGCCGCCTGGGTGCACGCCTACCTGCATCGGGTCGAGGGTGATCTCGGCAACGCCGGCTATTGGTATCGCCAGGCCGGACAGCCCGTGGCAAAGGATTCGCTTGAAGCAGAATGGCAGCGCATCGCCAACGCGCTGAGTGGGAGTGCGCCGGCATGAGCGAGTCTGGATTCAAGGGGCCCAAGGCGAAGCCCGAGGATCTGTTCGGCCGTTTTCGCGAGATCGTTTCCGATCCCCTCAACCTTCTGATCGAACGCGTCCCGATGGCTGGTCATGTCGAAGGCGACCAGGTCTATCTGCATAACGGACTGAAGGTCCCGGGCATCGGGCCCGGCGCGTATTACGGACCCTTCAGCAGCGTGCTCATCATGAATCGCGGCGTCCACGAGCCGCTGGAGGAGTACGTCTTTCAGGAGCTGCTGAAGCGGCTGGGCGAGATGCCTGCGATGATCGAGCTCGGCGCCTATTGGGGCCACTACTCCATGTGGCTCAAGAAGGTCCGCCCCAAGGCAGAAGTCATCCTGGTCGAGCCGGACACCGCTTGCCTGAAGACCGGTCAGGATAATTTCGCGCGCAACGGACTGAAGGGCGAGTTCATCAAGGCCTTCGTCGGCAACGGCAAGTTCGAGGTCGACGCCTTCTTCCGGGACAGGAAGATCAAGCATATCGACATATTGCATGCCGATATCCAGGCCTTTGAAGTCGAGATGCTGCAAGGCGCGGAGAGCGTGCTGACCAAGCGCCGCGTCGATTATCTGTTTATTGCAACCCATTCGCAGGCCCTCCATCGCGAGGTGGTCGATCGTCTCAAGGCGCAGGGCTATCGGGTCGAGATATCCAGCGATTTCGAGGACCAGAGCACTTCATTCGACGGCTTCGTGTTTGCTTCCTCTCCGGAGGTCGCGGCGCTGTTCGGAGAGATCGAGGTGATGGGCCGCCCCGAGATCGCGCTGCGCCCGCCGGCCGACGTGCTTCGGTCGCTCAACGGGTTTCTCGACGCGAGTGAACGGCGAACAGCCAACGGATCAGTAACGCCATGAACGCATCCGCCACCCCCCACAAGCTTCTCAAAGGTGCCACCGGTGACTGGGAGATGGTCATCGGCATGGAAATACATGCCCAGGTGACCTCGAACGCAAAACTGTTCTCGGGCGCCTCCACCGCATTCGGCGGCGAGCCGAACAGCCACGTGTCGCTGGTCGACGCGGCGATGCCGGGTATGCTGCCCGTCATCAACGAGGAATGCGTCAGGCAGGCTGTCCGGACCGGGCTCGGTCTCAACGCGACGATCAATTTGCGTTCGGTGTTCGACCGGAAGAACTATTTCTATCCGGACCTGCCGCAGGGCTACCAGATCAGCCAGTACAAATCGCCTGTGGTGGGCGAGGGCGAGGTGCTGGTCGAGCTCGATGGCGGCCGCAGCGTCACCGTCGGCATCGAGCGCCTGCATCTCGAGCAGGACGCCGGCAAGCTGCTGCACGACCGTTCGCCGACCATGTCCAATGTCGATCTCAACCGCTCCGGCGTGGCGCTGATGGAGATCGTGTCAAAACCGGACATCCGCGATGCCGAGCAGGCCAAGGCCTATGTGACCAAGCTGCGCTCGATCCTGCGCTATCTCGGCACCTGCGACGGCGACATGGAGAAGGGATCCTTGCGCGCCGACGTCAACGTCTCGGTGCGCAAGCCCGGCGGGCCGCTCGGCACCCGCTGCGAGATCAAGAACATGAACTCGATCAACTTTATCGGCCAGGCGATCGAGTACGAGGCGCGGCGCCAGATCGAGATTCTCGAGGAAGGCGGCCAAATCGACCAGGAGACGCGGCTCTACGATCCCAACAAGGGCGAGACGCGCTCGATGCGGTCGAAGGAAGAGGCGCACGACTATCGCTACTTCCCCGATCCCGACCTCTTGCCGCTCGAGTTCAGCCAGGCGTTCGTCGACGAGCTGAAGGCTGAGTTGCCGGAGCTGCCGGACCAGAAGAAGACGCGCTTCGTCGCTGATTTCGGCCTGTCGGCCTATGATGCGAGCGTGCTCGTTGCCGAGCGCGAGAGCGCGGTATTCTACGAGACGGTGCTCGACAAGCTCGCCAACCGCGCGCGCGACGGCAAGATGGCAGCGAACTGGGTGATCAACGAGCTGTTCGGCCGTCTCAACAAGGAAGGCCGGGACATTACGGGCTCGCCGGTCAATGCCGAGCAGCTTGCTGCGATCATCGACCTGATCGGTGAGGGCACGATCTCGGGCAAGATCGCCAAGGATCTGTTCGAGATCGTCTGGCAGGAAGGCGGCGACCCCCGCGCGCTGGTCGAAAGCCGCGGCATGAAGCAGGTCACCGACCTCTCGGCGATCGAGAAGGTGGTCGACGACATCATCGCGGCCAATCCCGACAAGGCCGCGCAGGTGAAGGACAAGCCGCAGTCGCTCGGCTGGTTCGTCGGCCAGGTGATGAAGGCGTCGGGCGGCAAAGCCAACCCGCAGAGCGTCAACGACCTGCTCAAGTCCAAGCTCGGCGTCTAGGCTCACGCGTTCGAACGAGGTGGCGGACACGCTCCGTCACCTCGCGACGGCTTCGCGATGCGACGTTCGTGCGCATCGTTGGTGGCAAACATCACCCGCTGAGGGCGCGCAGCGCCACCGAATCGCCGTCGCGCGATTCGCGCAAAACGGCGACTTGCACACGCTCTGACGAGCGCTTCCGCCGTTAAGCATGAAAATAATTTCGTTGCCAAAAATCGCGACTCAGAGTCCGCGACTCGCCTCTGCGAGGCGATAGCGCGCATTGCAGTGCACTTCATCGCACTGATCACGCGTGATGTGTGCGCGCAGAATAGTACTTGCTGCATAGAGTTTTTTTGCAATCACTGCGCTGGACGACGTCGATGCTGCGAGAAGCATTTGCAATCGCGGACGCGTGTCTCTGCGTGTCGGCAAATCAAGCGCGGCTGGCGCACGCGCACCGCGCCGTCAACACTTCCTTAAGTGAGAAGATGTTTTTTTCGTCGTGTTGGTGTATTTGGGGTGAGTGCATTCGATCCCCGAGTGCACGCAGCGATTAAAGCCATCTCACACATCGGAGGGCAACATGGCCAAGAAAGCGAAGAAGGCGAAGAAGGCGAAGAGCGCAGTGAAGAAGACTGCGAAGAAGACCCGCAAGGTCGCGAAGAAGAAGAAGTAACTTCGCTTCTGAAGTTGCCGGCTCTTAAAGCAGCCGGCACGTCATCAGCGCCTCCCAGAGGTTCTGGTCGACGATAGAGGGTGTCGGCGAGACATCAGGTCAACGGTCGGGCCGTTCTCTTTCACGGTCCGGCAGAAGAAACGAGTTTTCTTCGTTCGGTGCGGTTCTCCTTCCGGGGCTCCGCAATTTCACAAGCGGCCTTCGGGTCGACGTGAAATCTGGTCCTGACGTGTTCGCCGACGCCCTCGTTCTCCCTGAGGCCGGGGTATTGCCGGCATCCCCTTTCCCACATTGCTGATCTGACCGCGACGCGTCCGCGCCGCTTCTGTCGTGCTGCCTTGGGGCAGCTGCGGCGAACCGGCATGACGGTCATGGCTCGGGCGACTGCGCCAAGCCCACTAAGACCCAATCCCCAGTCTCGAGCTTCGCGCCGGCCTGCATTGGTGGCTGCGAGTGGTGCCGCCGCACGAGGCGGCCACGGGGGCTCTTCGGGTGAGCCGCTCCCACAAATTGTAACCGCAGGACGCGCACCACCGCGCGCGATGGTTATCGATGTCCCAAAATCCTGCGGTAAACAGAATCTGACGAATCGCAGAAGTGCCTGCAAATCGGGGACTTTTTGAATTTTACGCGCAGGCGCCGCGCGCTCGCGTTTACGTCTGCTTCATCGCGATACTTAAACTGCCATTCAAATTTGCCCGCCATCATCGCCTCCAACAAGCCGGCAAACGGCTTGGGCAAGAAGACTTCGACGAGAAGACTTGGGGAAGAGTTGAACACTGCACGATCCCAGAAGGGATCATGCAAATCAGAGTTGGACGGGGGCCGCGCTCGGGGGAACGAGGCGGCACAAGAAAAAAGGGGATGCGTTATGTTTCAGGGTACTTTCGATCTGGAGACGGCGACGCCGATCGACGCCAGCGCGCTGTCGGACGTGCTGTTCGAGCGCGGGATCTATTGGGCGAGCGGCCGCTCCGGCCTCGTCGATCTCGTCGCCGCGCACAAATGGTTCAACCTCGCTGCCCTGAAGGGCCGCAAGGACGCCGTGGCGCTCCGCCAGGAAGTTGCCGGCCAGATGTCGGTTGCCGAGATCTCGGCCGCGCAGCGCGACGCGAGGGCGTGGGTTTCCGCGCACTAGAGCCGTTTCCGGTCCGATGGAACCGGACCGGGCTCTCGGTCCCTGTTTGATGCGCGGTTCTTGCGCGAGCCGATATCGACTTCGCTCGAAACCCGCTTTGAACTGAGAATCGCATCCAACCCCGTGTTTTCACGGGCGGACCTGTTGCGCTGAATCAAATCTTTCGTCGTGCCGCCACTTAAGAACCCGCGCGGCATGAACACCCACGACGCCAATCGACAATGGCTGCCGATTCAGATCGCTCCCGATGACTGCGATCTGGAACTCGGACGGCCGCACAAGACGGGCATCGTGCCCTGGACCTTTCCGGCTCGCCGCAGGTGCGGCGTCTGGTTCAACGTCTGGGCCAACGAGCCGGTGCTGATTTCGCCGTCGCATTGGCGCATCTGGCGGTCCGGCCGCTAGGCGCGGACACACATATATAAGGTCATTGAGAATCGGCCTGAGCTCGGCGGCGCTGGTCCTGGCGCGGGGCTTCCGGAGCCGATCGGCGGCCGCCTTCAGCTGAAAGAGCCCACAGACCTTGTTGATGCTGCTGCTGTTGGGTGGCGGAGAGGGAGGGATTCGAACCCTCGATACAGCTTGAGACCGTATGACGCTTTAGCAAAGCGTTGCCTTCAGCCACTCGGCCACCTCTCCGGTGCGAGCCTTATGCCTCTAATTAGTTGGGCCGGTCAATTTGTAAGCGCGTGATTGCGCTCGAATATTCCCAGCGATTTTCGAAACAGGCCGGCTTTGCATTCGGGACGAGAACGATTACGCCGCGAGAACAGGCGCGGGGGCTGGAATGTCTGGCGTATGAAGTGCGGCTGTTTCTCGCACATGGGGTGTTCGTCCTGGCGTAAGTAGTTGGATTTACTGCGGAATCGATAGAATTTGTGCGGCAGAGCCTATCGAGCTGGGAATTCGCTCGTCTCCGCGATATCCCAGTAACGCTTTGAATCTAATTGATTTATAGCCAAGTGCCTGCTGTCGCGCGTGGAGCGAGCTGCTCCTTGACCGTATTCGCCCGGACGGTCCGCCGATTCTGGTAACGATGCTCCCGGCGGAATAAGCGCCGCAGCGGCCGCCCGGATGGGCGTTCGCGGGACCGGTTGCTATGGTCAACGAGTTGAATTGAGGGAGGAATGGCTTGGCGAACGAGTTGCAGGCCAAATTTCGGCGTGCCGTCGATGCCTTTCAGGGCAGGGACCTGGCGAAAGCGGAAAAAATACTCGAGCAGATCAGGAGATCCTCCCCGAATATCTTTGACGTCGAGCACTTCCTCGGCGTGATCAAGCTGATGCAGGGCCGGTTTTCGGAGGCCGAGATTCATCTCAAGGCGGCGGTCGGCCTGAATGGAAGCAATGACGAAGCGCTCAGCAACTATGGCTATGCGCTCAAATCCCTGAATCGCCCCCAGGAGGCGCTGACGTATTTTTCGCGCGCCTTGGCGGTGAATCCGCGCAATCCTCTTTCCTACCACAACCGAGGTTCGATCCTCGCCGAGTTTGCGAGAGACTATTCGAACGCGATCGATCAATTCGACAAGGCGATAGCCTACAATCCGAACTTCGCCGATGCCTATGTGAGCAAGGGCAATTGCCTCGAAAAACTGCAACGCTACGAAGACGCTCTCGTCGCCTACGACAAGGCGCTGGCGATCAAGCCCGATCTGGAGAATGCCTGGCTCGGCCGCGGCAATGCCTTGCGGAACCTCAAGCGCCATGACGAAGCGTTTGCAACCTACGACAAGGCGCTGTCGGGCAAGCCCGGGTTCGGGGACGCATGGATTGGCCGAGGTGACGTCTTGGCCGATCTCAAGCGCCATGACGAAGCGCTTGCTGCGTACGAGAAGGCGCTGGCGATCAAGCCCGATCTGGCGAATGCGTGGGTCGCGAGGGGGCATGTTCTCTGGGGCCTTGCGCGCTACGACGCCGCGCTTGTGGCCTACGACAAGGCGCTGTCGATCAAGCCCGACCTGGAGGGCGCCTGGCTTGGCCGCGGCAATGTCTGCTGCGATCTGAAGCGCTACGACGCAGCATTCGCGGCGTATGACAAGGCGCTGTCGATCAGGCCTGATCTGGCGGAGGCGTGGCTTGGCCGGGGCAACGTTCTCACCGAGCTCAAGCGCTATGATGGCGCATCTGCCGCTTATGAGCGGGCGCTGTCGATCAGGCCCGACCTCGCCGAAGCATGGCTCGGTCAAGGCAATGTTGCGTGGGGGCTTAAGCGCTACGAGGATGCTCTTGCTGCTTTCGACAAGGCACTCTCGACCAAGCCTGAACTGGAAGGGGCCTGGATTGGTCGAGGCAATGTCTTCACCGATCTCAGGCGCTTCGACGAGGCTCTTGCCGCTTACGACAAGGCCCTGTCCATCAATCCTGATCTCGAAGGCATCGAGGGGTTGCGTCTCTATGCAAAGATGCATTTGTGCAACTGGGATCATCTGGAGGAAGAGATCAGTCATTTGACGGCGGCAATCCGGGCGGGCAAAGCGAATAGCTCTCCCTTTGCATTGCTGTCGCTGACGGATTCTCCTGACGATCATCTCCGATGCGCCAGAGCATGGGTCGCCGCAAAGCTCCCGCAATTCTCGAAACCAGGCGCGAAGGGGGAGAGCAACAGGCACGACAGGATAAGGGTCGGATATGTCTCGCCCGATTTGCGCGAGCATCCGGTCGGCTACCTGACCGCCGGGATTTTCGAGAGCCACGACACCGACCGCTTCGAGACCTACGCCTTCTCGATCGGTCCGGGGGACAACAGCGAATTGCGCAAGCGGCTGGAAGGCTCCTTCCATCGCTTCATCGATTGTCAGCACAAGAACGACGGTGAGGTCCTGCAAGCGATCAACGATGCCGGGATCGACATCCTCGTCGATCTTGCCGGACATACGCACAATGCCAGGCTGTCGCTGTTCGCATCCGGTCCAGCTCTGATTGTGGTCAATTACCTCGGATTCGCAGGGACATTGGGAAGCAAGGACCTCGCGCATTACATCATCGCCGACAAGGTCGTGCTGCCGGAATCCAGCGCCCCGTTCTTTGAAGAGAAGGTCGTTCGCCTGCCTGGCAGCTTCATGCCGCGCGACAGCAGGGGACAGGCCATCGACCAGACGGCCTGCGACAGGGCTGATCACGATCTGCGACCGGAATGGACGGTGTTTTGCTGCTTCAACAATGCCTACAAGATCAATCCATCCGTCTTCGGCAGCTGGATGAATATCCTGAGGAGCGTGGACCAGTCGGTGTTGTGGTTGTCCGATATGGCGGAAATGGCAAAATCCAACCTGAGAAAGGAAGCAGGACGCCTCGCCATCGATCCGGACCGCCTCGTGTTCGCAAGGCGCCTTTCATCATCCGCCGACCATTTGGCGCGCCATCGCCTTGCCGACCTGTTTCTGGATACACTGCCATACAACGCACATACCACGGCCAGCGATGCGCTGTGGGCCGGTCTGCCCGTCCTGACGCAGATCGGAAATGGTTTCGCAGGCCGCGTCGCCGCGAGCTTGCTTGAGGCCGCTGGCCTGCCCGAGCTGATCACGCGGACACGCGAGGAATATGAAGCGCTCGCGGTCGACCTGGCGCGCAACAAGCAAAGGCTTCAGGCCATTCGCAACAGGCTGCAAGAGAACCGGACAACGTCGCTGTTTGATGCGCCTCTCTATACGAAGCATTTGGAGGCGGCCTACGAGGCAATGCTTCAAAGGCATCAAGCTGGATTGCCGCCGGACCAGATCGAAATTCAGGCGCTTGGGTGAGCAGGCCGTCCTACGCCTGCCGCCCCATTGCTGACACGGACGCACCACAGCCGCTCCGCCCGCTCCCGGGTTCCCGGACTGGCGCCCGACGGAGATCGAGGACGCTGATTGGGAAGGAGGGGCTGGCGCCGGATGCCGGCTGTTTCGGCCGGCCTGGTGGCCCAGTGCCTGTCCGAGCCAATCTATCCGAGCCATTTCATGTGAATGTCCATCGCCGCGTCGACCGGCGCCCTTCTGGCGGCTGCTGTCGTGGCCGTGTCCTCGCCACGTGAGCCATTTTGCGGCGGGCCGGCGTGCTGCCTGAGTCTCCGGCCGATTCCACGATTCGACCGCGTTAGAACCGCAAAGGGACGACGCTCCGTCCGCGCCGCCTCAATTGAGGATTTTCAGAGGCGAATGGAACCGTCTCGAAAACATCAGCAAAAACAGTATGTTGCGAAGGCGCTGCGATCACATCTGCGTGTTATTTGTGCAACACCCGTCGGAAAACGAGCTTCATAGGCCCGTCTTGAAGCGTTCTGTTGTTGTGTGTGCAAGGACGTTCGGTAATTGTGACTGAGCGACGGAGGGGGGCATCCCGAGGTCGTCCCGTTTTAGGTGGTTCGCTTAAGTCCCTCGCGTTCAGCGGGTGTGTCCGAAGGCGCGAAGCGACTAAGCGGTGAGTTAGGGGACAAGGGAACCAACCTTAGGGTGTCGTCACCCAGCGGATCCGGAACCTTCCCTATAGAGCAAACTTGGAGGTTTAACATGAAGTTGGTTAAGAGCCTTTTGCTCGGTTCAGCGGCGGGTCTGATCGCCGTTGGCGGAGCGCAGGCAGCCGATCTCCCCGTGAAGGCCAAGGCGGTCGAATACGTGAAGATCTGCTCCCTGTACGGTGCCGGATTCTACTACATCCCGGGCACTGACACCTGCATCAAGCTGGGTGGTTACCTGCGCGCCGAAGTCGCGCTGGGCACCAACTCGGACTTCACCCTGAACCAGAACGTCTCGACCCAGGGCGCCAACGGTGCACGCAACCGTCTGACGAACTACTACACCGCGCGCGCTCGTGAAGACCTCAACATCGACACGCGCACCGCGACCGAGTACGGCGTCGTCCGTACCTTCTTCGACGGCGTGTTCTCCTGGACCACCGGCAACTACGTCGGCACCGGCAGCGCGACCGGCACCACCGCCTACAGCGGCGCGCTGGCGACTGCCACGACCCCTGGCGCGACCACCACGTCGCTCTTCGGCTCGGGCGGTGGCTCGGTCAACGGCACCGACGGCAACACCTCGGCTGGTTCGCTCGGCGTGTACTACGCCTTCATCCAGTTCGCGGGCTTCACCATGGGTAAGGCCGTGTCGCAGTTCGACGCGCCCTGGACCAACTATCCCGGCAACAACTTCGACGGTCTCGTCGGCGGCAGCGGCACGGTCACTGGTATCAACCAGTTCTCCTACACCGCTGACTTCGGTCAGGGCATCACGGCGGCGATCTCGCTGGAAGATCCGACCTCGTACATGCAGGCCGGCAACCTCAACATGTCCGGTGCGACCGCGTCGAGCGTCCTCGGTGCCTCCTACGGCTCCAACGCCATCGGCGGTTCGCGTTCGCCGAACATCGTCGGTCAGGTTCGTGTCGACCAGGCCTGGGGCCTCTTCCAGGCGTCGGTTGCGGCCAAGGATAACCACGTCGCTTACTACGGCGCGACCGAGCCGACTGGCCACCCCGACGACAAGTGGGGTTGGGCGGTTCAGCTCGCTTTGTCGATCAAGAACATCCCGACTGGTGCGGGTGACGTGATCAACATCCAGGGCGTCTACACCGACGGCGCGACCCGCTACAACTTCCAGAACCTGGCGGGCAGCACCTACGTGATGTTCGGCGGTTCGAGCACCGCCTACCAGAGCCTCGGCTACGCTTCGGCTCCGGACACCGTGTTCATCACGGGCAGCTCGCAGGAGACCGTCAAGACCTGGGGCTTCCGCGGTGCTTACACCCATAACTGGGATCCCTACTGGAACACGGCGATCTACGGTGCTTACGCTCAGGCGCAGTTCGGCACCTTGGCCAAGACCACGCTGTGCGGCGCCGGTGGTGCTGGTGGTGGCGTGATCGGTGCTGGCTTTGCCGGCGTGACCTCGTGCAACCCGGACTTCGCGATCGCCCAGGCGGGTATCATCACCCGCTGGACCCCGGTCAAGAACCTGACGTTCTCGGCTGACCTCGCCTGGACCCATCTCGACCAGAAGTATGCTGGTACGGTGACCCCGGCCGCTCTGGTCCCGGTTCCGGCCAAGCCGGTCGCGACCTACGAGCTCAAGGATCAGAACTCGGTCGTTCTGCTCCTCCGCGCTCAGCGCAACTGGTAAGTTCGGTCTAACGACCTGACAGAGAGCCCCGGCGGGAAACCGCCGGGGCTTTTCTTTTGGGCGACCCCGGCAATGTCAGCCCAGCCGGCGCCCCGCTTCCGTGACCGGTCGCTCGCTCCGGCTCAGGTCGCGGCCTCTCCACGCTGTCTGCTCAGCCCGAAACGGACCGTTGATCTGGATCAACCCGGAGGAGTGCCGCTTCGTTTCTGTACGTCTCACCATCGGTCAAAGACCCCACTATCGAAAAGCGCATATCAAGCGAAGCAACTCGTCGCGCGGTGTGAAGCAACGCAGGCCGCTGATGTACGGGCGGGGGGCGTCATGAATCTGGCTGATACGAATTCGTTGTCTGGCTCCGGACAATCGTTCGAAGATCCAGCAGGTGAGGGGATGCTTTACGTGCCGGGCGGCACGTTTCGCATGGGCTCGGATCGGCAGGGCAATTTCCCGCATCAGAATCTTGCGGCTGACGGCTTCGAACGCACTTCGCCCGTCACCGCGTTCCCGGCCAACGGGTACGGCTTGCACGACATGATCGGCAATGTCTGGGAATGGACGGCCGATTGGTATTCGCAGAAGCACGAAGCGGACGCCCCGAAAGCCTGCTGCATCCCGCAAAATCCTCGCGGCGGGCCCGAGGGCGCGAGCTACGATTCTTGTCAGCCAAACCTCAGGATTCCACGCAAGGTGCTCAAAGGCGGCTCGCATCTTTGCGCTCCCAACTACTGCCGCCGCTACCGTCCGGCCGCGCGTCATGCCGAGCCGATCGACACCTCAGCAAGCCATGTCGGCTTCAGGTGCATCACCAGGAAGAGGATCACATCATGAGTAACGATAGGATTCCGGAAAAGCCTGAGATGAGCACGGGACCAATCGGCGGAGGATTGAAACGCCGCGATCTCTTGTTGAGTGGTAGTTCTCTCGTCGCCGCTTCGGCGCTCTCGGCCGTCGGATTGACGAGCCCGGCGCAAGCGCAGCAACCGGCACCAGCGCCGGCAGCGGCCGGCCAGCGGCCAAACATCGTCTTCATCATGGGTGACGACATCGGCATCTGGAATATCGGCGCCTACCACCGCGGGATGATGGCCGGGCGGACGCCAAACCTCGACAAGATCGCCGCCGAAGGCATGCTGTTCACCGATTACTACGCCGAGGCGAGTTGCACGGCGGGTCGCGCCAACTTCATCACTGGCGAGCTGCCGATCCGGACCGGCATGACCACAGTCGGCCAGGCAGGCGCTCCCACCGGCCTGCCGGCGGAGGCCGTGACCATTGCCACGGCGCTGAAAGGAATGGGCTACGCCACCGGCCAGTTCGGCAAGAACCACCTTGGCGACAAAAATGAGTTTCTGCCAACGGTGCATGGCTTCGATGAGTTCTTCGGCTACCTGTATCACCTCGACGCGATGGAAGATCCGGCCCACCCCGCTTACCCGCAGGAACTGTTGAACACAGTCGGTCCGCGCAACATGGTCCACTCGTGGGCGACTAACGTGGACGATGCCACCGTGGATCCGCGCTGGGGCAAAGTCGGCAAGCAGAGGATCGAAGACGCCGGAACGCTCTATCCCAAGCGGATGGAAACCGTGGACGATGAAATCCGCGACTTTGCGCTGAATTTCATCGACAGAGCTAAGGCCGACAACAAACCATTCTTCCTGTGGCTCAATCCGACCCGCATGCACATCGTTACGCACCTGTCGCCGAAGTACCAGGCGATGCGCAACTCCAAGAACGGTTGGTCCATCCATGAAGCCGGCATGGCGCAGCTCGACGACGACGTTGGCATCGTGATGCAGAAGCTGAAGGACATGGGCGTCGATGACAACACCATCGTGGTCTTCACGACCGACAATGGCACCGAGGTCTTCACCTGGCCCGATGGGGGACAGACGCCATTTGCGCAGAGCAAAGGCACCGTGATGGAGGGCGGCTTCCGCGCACCGGCGATGATCCGCTGGCCGGGCAAGGTGCCGGCCGGCAAGGTCGAGAACGGCATCATGTCCGGGCTGGACTGGTTCCCGACCTTCCTGGCCGCGGCTGGCAACCCCAACATCGTCGACGAGCTCAAAAAGGGTAAGCACATCGGTGACCGCACCTACAAGTGCCATCTGGACGGTTACAACCAGCTGGACATGATCACTGGCAAGGGGCCGTCAAATCGGCACGAGATCTTTTATTTCGGCGAAAGCGAGCTGGGGGCCGTGCGCATCGACGATTACAAGTATCGTTTCATCGATCAGCCTGGAGGCTGGCTGGGTGAAAAAAGCAAGGTTGATGTGCCCTATTTGACCAACCTTCGCCTCGATCCTTTCGAGCGCACGGGCTGGCCCGATAGCGGGACCAAATTTGGAGCGCAACAATACTTTGACTGGTTCAAATACGAATTCTGGCGCTTCGTGTTTGTGCAGCAGCAGGTGGAAAAGCTGGCGATGACGGCGATAGAGTTTCCGCCGATGCAGAGGGGCGCAAGCTTCAATCTAGACGCGGTGAAGGCCAAGATCGAAGCGGCGCGGGCGGCGATGACGAAATAAGCGTACAGTTCTGATCACTTGCGGGTGGCCTTTTATCGGTCGCCCGCTCCTCTTACCCGTTGTTGGGACTTTGCGTCGTTTCGCTGCGGTGCGGAATTTGGTTCGCTATCGGCGCCGTAGCGGACGTTCTGACCAGCTACGTCGGCAGCTCTCAAGCTGCGCGCTCTGGGACGGCTCGCCTCACGACGGCCGAGAGATATTCCTCGAAGGCCCAAGCCGGACGACGTCGCATGTCCGGCGCTCGCCACCGATGCTCCCCGAAGCGAATCAGAGTAGGGCCGTCTCTATTCCACGCTGCCGGCGCCGCGGCGCAGGTCGGCCTCGATCTGCAGTCGCGTGCCGCCGCCGAACCGGGCACGGTAGACCTGAAGGTTCTCCATGATCCGCTGCACGTAATTGCGTGTCTCGGAGAAGGGGATCAGCTCGACCCAGTCGACCGCGTCGACCTTGGGGTCGCGCGGGTCGCCGTAGCGGTCGATCCACTTCTTCACGCTGCCGCGGCCGGCATTGTAGGCGGCAAAGGTCATGATGTAGGAGCCGCGATAATCCGCCAGCAGCCCGCCGAGCTCGGCCGAGCCGAGCGTGGCGTTGTAGACCGAATCGTTCTTGAGCCGCCCAAGATCGTAGGTTGCGCCGTGCCGCTTGCAGACATAGCGCGCCGCATCCGGCGTCACCTGCATCAGCCCGTAGGCCTGGGCCGGCGAGACCACCGACGGATTGAACGCGCTCTCCTGCCGCGCGATGGCGTAGACGATGCTGCGCTCGACCTCGGGGCCGATCGGGGTGAATTGCGGGATGCCGTTGACGGGGTAGGCGTAGAAGTCGAACGGCAGGCCGCGGTTGAGCGCGGCCTTGCCGAGCAGCAGCATGCCGCGCGCATCGCTGTAGCGCTGGGTCAGCTCGCCGAGGCCGGCAAGCGCCTCGGGATCGCCGTTCTCGCCCATGTCAGCGAGCATCGGTATTGCAATTTCGCGTTCGTCGAGCTCGTAGAGCAGCTGCGCGGCGCGCACGATCTCAAGCCGCTCGGCGCCGCGGCCGCGCGGCTGGCTGTTCAGCTCGATCTGCGGCAGGCCGAGTTTTGCGCGCGCGAGCTGGCCGTAATAGCTCGTGGATTGCTCTGCTGCCCGCGCGTAGGCGTTGCGCGCCTCCTGCTGGCGGCCCGAGGCTTCCGCGGCGCGGCCCTGCCAATAGCCGGCGCGTGCCAGCGTGGTCGGGTTGACGCTGCCGACGCCGATACGGGCGAAATGCTGGGTGGCCGTCGCGGGGTCGTTGAGGAAACGCAGCGCGATCCAGCCCGCGGTGAATTCCTGCTCGGTCTTGTAGATGTCGCGCGAGGGCAGGGCGGCATCGCGCGCGATCAGATAGGCGCTGCGGAATTCCTCGGTGTCGATCATCTTGCGCGCCAAAAGGCGCCGCTCGATCCACCATTCGTCGAGATTGTAGAGCCGGTTCGGATCCTTCGGGGCCGACAGCATCAGCTGGGCGGCCTCACTGAACTTCTCTTCCCGTCGCAGCAGCTGGATCTTGCTGAAGAGGAAGCCGGGATCGTTGTGCAGCTCGCGCGGCACCGCATCGAGCAATGCGCGCGCGTTCGGCGCCTTCTTGACGGAGGCGATGCGAGCCTTGGCCAGCGCGACATAGCCGGCGCCGAGGCGCTTTGCGGCGCGCAACGCGGCTTCGTTCTCGCTGCCATAGAGCAGGGTGTCCATCCGCGCCTTCTGGTCGCCCGCCGTCAGCAGCGCACCGAACTGGTCGAGCGCGTTGTTCTCGGTCTCCTCCGACATCGGATCGCTGCGCCAGGCCTCGCGCACCAGCCGTTCGGCATTGGCGCGGTCGCCGCGTGCCAGCATCGCCCTGGCGAGCGTGAAGCGGCCCTTGGCGGACACCGGGGATTCGTTCTCGAACCAGGACCACGCGACGGACTCGTCGCGCCTGTCGTCCCACATCGCAGCCTCGAGGCGGCGGCGCAGGAAGGTCTGCGACGGCCAGCTCGGATTTGCGGAGAGGAAGGCGCGGTAGCGCTCGACGGTTGCGCCATTGTCCTCGCTGCGCAGGATGATCCATTCCGCAAGTTTTCGCGCGACAGGATCGGAGATGGAGGCGGCGTAATTGCTGGCATCGCCCGGCTTGCGCTTGCGCACGAGCTCGATGACGTTCTCCAGCGTGTCCTTGTCGGCTTGCGACGTCGACGAGGTCGCCGCGACCGCGGCCGGCGTCACCGGCTTGCGCGGCGCGGCGTGCTGGCGGGTTGCCGGCGCCAGCACGGGAGCTGCGATGGGCTTTGCGGGGGCCGGGGCGGTTGGCCTGACGGTGGCCGTCACGGCCGGGGCGGGTGCGGTTTTGGGCGGCGAGCTGTTGGCGGTCGGCTGTGATTTCGGCGCGGGGGCTGCGGCCGCTGGCTTCGGCTTGTCTTTCCCGGAGTCCTTGGCTGCGTTCTTGCCGGCATCCTTACCTGCATCCTTGGCCGGCTTCTTCGCTGCGTCCTTGGCCGGCGCGCCGGTTGCCCCCTTGCTCGCGCCCTTCGTTGCGTCCTTGCCGGTTCCCTTGGATGCGTCCTTGGCTGATCCTTTCGCGGGATCCTTGGCAGCTGGCTTCGCGGGTTCCTTGGTCCCCTCCGCGGGCGTCTCATTGGACTTGGCGAGGGCGACGCAGCCGACCGACAGCCCTGCCATCAGGCTCACGGCCAGACCTAGGGATCGCCAGGCGGCACGAGGAAAGGAGGTCACGGCGTTTTGTCGCCCCGAATCAGTGAAGTGGCTCAAGATCTAGCTGAATCTGATTGAATATGCGGACAAAATACCAACAGCCGCTTACTTCCGGCGGGTTTGCACCACCACCGCGGCAAAATCGCGGCCTAAACGGTGCGTCCCGCGGCAGCGGCCCTTTTACCGGCGGGATAGACCCGATATGTATGGGCTTGCTCTCAAGATTGCCGCGTACGGAGGAAGTCCATGGCAGCCAAGACGAAATTCCGGGGGTCGTTCACCGCCTTGGTCACGCCGTTCAAGAACGGCTCGCTGGACGAGGCGGCGTTCCGCTCCCTGGTGAACTGGCAGATCTCGGAGGGCACCAATGGCCTCGTCCCGGTCGGCACCACCGGCGAGAGCCCGACGCTGAGCCATGACGAGCACAAGAAGGTGGTCGAATGGTGCATCGCTGAAGCCAAGGGCCGCGTCCCGGTCATCGCGGGCGCCGGCTCCAATTCGACCAAGGAGGCGATCGAGCTCTCCCAGCACGCCGAGAAGGCGGGCGCGGACGCCGTGCTGATCGTGACGCCCTATTACAACAAGCCGACCCAGGAAGGGATGTATCAGCACTTCAAGGCGATCAACGATGCGATCGGAATCCCGATCATCATCTACAACATCCCGCCGCGCTCGGTGATCGACATGTCGGTCGACACCATGAAGCGGCTCTGGGAGCTGAAGAACATCGCCGGCGTCAAGGACGCCACCGCCAGCATGGTGCGCGTGTCGCAGCAGCGCGCAGCGCTGGGCGAGGACTTCAACCAGCTCTCCGGCGAGGACGCCACCATCATCGGCTACATGGCCCATGGCGGCCATGGCTGCATCTCGGTGACCTCGAACGTCGCGCCGCGCCTGTGCTCGGAGTTCCACGCCGCCTGGCAGAAGGGCGATCATGCCACCGCGTTGAAGCTCCACGACAAGCTGATGCCGCTGCACAACAACCTCTTCATCGAGAGCAATCCGGCGCCGATCAAGTATGCGATGTCGCTGCTCGGCAAGCTCGACGAGACGCTGCGGTTGCCGATGGTGCCGGTCTCCGAGCCGACGCGCGTTGCGGTGCGCAGCGCGATGGTGCACGCCGGTCTGATCAACTGAGGCGCTAACCAAACCCGGGGAGCTTTCATGGGGGTCGACGAAAAGGGCATGCGGATGCTCAAGGAGTTCCGCGAGTTCGCCATGAAGGGCAATGTCGTCGACCTCGCGGTCGGCGTCATCATCGGTGCGGCCTTCGGCGCCATCGTCACCTCGCTGGTCGGTGACGTCATCATGCCGATCATCGGCGCCGCGACCGGCGGGCTCGACTTCTCGAACTACTTCATCCCCTTGTCGAAGGCGGTTACCGCCACCAACTTGGCGGATGCGAAAAAGCAAGGCGCAGTGCTTGCTTACGGTAGCTTCCTGACGCTGACGATCAACTTCGTCATCATCGCCTTCGTGCTGTTCCTGGTGATCCGCGCCATGAACACGCTGAAGCGGAAGGAGGAGGCGGCGCCCGCCGAGCCGGCGAAGCCGTCGGCAGAGGTCGTGCTGCTCACCGAGATCCGCGATCTCCTCAAGAAGTGACGCGCGCGCTTCGTCCAAACTGTTAGCATCGCTGCGCATCTCGATCAGGTTTTTTTGCCAGGTTTTGTAGGTCATGGCCGACAAGAACGAACGTCCGATCAAGGTCATGGCGGAAAATCGCAAGGCCCGCTTCAACTATGCGATCGAAGACACGATCGAGGCCGGCATTGCGCTCACCGGCACCGAGGTCAAGTCGATTCGCAACGGCAAGAGCACGATCGCCGAATCCTACGCCGACTCCAAGGACGGCGAGATCTGGCTGATCAACGCCACGATCCCCGAATATCTCCAAGGCAACCGCTTCAATCACGAGCCGAAGCGGCCGCGCAAGCTGCTGCTGCATCGCCGGCAGATCAACAAGCTGATGGGCGCGGTCGACCGCGAGGGCATGACGCTGATCCCTCTCAAGCTTTACTTCAACGAGCGGGGTCGCGCCAAATTGCAGCTTGCGGTCGCCAAGGGCAAGAAGCTGCACGACAAGCGCGAGAGCGAGAAGAAGCGCGACTGGAGCCGTGAGAAGGGCCGGCTGCTGCGGGCGAGGGGATAGTGTGATGAACCAGCGGAACCTGCTCGAGGTCGATTGGAGTCAGATTCCCGCGCCCACCGACGATGGCGGTGCAGCGCATCTCAAAGGCTTGACGCTGCCTCCGGTCAGCCTGCTCGCGACCGACGACAGGTCGGTGACGTTGTCGGCGCTGAACGGCCGGACCGTGGTGTTTGCCTATCCGCGGACCGGCGAGCCGGGCAAGATCGCGCTGGTGGACGATTGGGACATGATCCCAGGGGCGCGCGGCTGCACGCCACAGACCTGCGCGTTCCGGGATCTGTTTGCCGAGCTGAAGGCCGCCGGCGCCGCCCACGTGTTCGGCCTCTCGACCCAGAGCAACGAATACCAGACCGAGATGGCCTCGCGGCTGCATCTGCCGTTCCCCGTGCTGTCGGACGAGAAGCTGGTGCTCACGCGCGCGCTGAACTTGCCGACCATGGAGGTCGCGGGCCTGACGCTGATCAAGCGCCTTGCGCTGATCATCGACGATGCCAGGATCACGCATGTGTTCTATCCGGTGTTTCCGCCCGACCGGAATGCCGGCGACGTCCTGGACTGGCTGAAGGCCAATCCGGCCAAGGCCTGATCCAAGGCAAGCAAGGCTAGTCGAGGTCGGCCTTGATCCTCGCGAACACCGACCGGAACATGTCGGCCGTCAGCACGCCGGTGTTCGTGTTGTAGCGCGAGCAATGATAGCTGTCGTACAGCTTGAACGGGCCGGCCTGATGCACCGCCCCGTGGCCGAAGGGGGCCTGCGAGGCCTTCAGCTTCAGCGGCTTGAGCACGCTGTCGTGCGCAATCCGCCCGAGCGCGACGATGGCGCGCAGCTTCGGCATCGTCTCGAGATTGGCGACGAGGAACTGGCGGCAGGTGTTGATCTCGGCCGGCAGCGGTTTGTTCTGGGGCGGCACGCAATGCACCGCATTGGCGATGCGGCAGTCGACCAGCCTCAAGCCGTCGTCGGGCCGCGCCTGATAGGTCCCCTTGGCAAAGCCGTATTCGAGCAGCGTGGCGTAGAGCAGGTCGCCGGCATAGTCGCCGGTGAACGGGCGGCCGGTGCGGTTGGCGCCCTGCATGCCCGGCGCCAGGCCAACGATCAGGAGGCGCGCCGTGATGTCGCCGAAGGGCGGGACCGGGGCGTTGTGCCACAACGGCTCGCGCGCGCGGTTCGCCTGGCGAAAGGCGACCAGGCGCGGGCAGAGCGGACAGTCACGGTCGGGGACGAGGGTGGAGGGCTGGCGGCTTGACCGTGCCGCCTCACTCCTCGAAGTCGTCATCGCCCCTCGGCGCCATGGTGGTCGCGCGCTGGAGGAACTGCGGGGCGTGGTGGCGTCCTTCACCACGCTCGCCGCGGTCGCGCGGGGCGGGGCGTTCGGACGGGTCGCGGCCGAGCTTGGATTGCAGCTCGACGAGGTCGGTGAAGACGTCGGCCTGGCGGCGCAGCTCGTCGGCGATCATCGGCGGCTGGCTGGCGATGGTGGAGACCACGGTGACCCGTACGCCGCGGCGCTGGACGGCCTCGACCAGGGAGCGGAAGTCGCCGTCACCGGAGAACAGCACCATCTGGTCGATGTGCTCGGCGAGCTCCATGGCGTCGACGGCCAGCTCGATGTCCATATTGCCCTTGACCTTGCGGCGGCCGGAAGCGTCGATGAACTCCTTGGTCGCCTTGGTGACGACGGTGTAGCCGTTGTAGTCCAGCCAGTCGATCAGTGGGCGGATGGAGGAGTATTCCTGATCCTCGATGATGGCGGTGTAGTAGAACGCCCGAAGCAGCGTCCCGCGGCTCTGAAACTCCTTCAGCAGGCGCTTGTAGTCGATGTCGAAGCCCAGGGTTTTCGCCGTCGCGTAGAGATTGGCCCCGTCGATGAAGAGCGCGATCTTGTTGGTAGGAGAAGGTGACATTCAGTTTGCTCGCGTAGTGTGTCGTGATTGATCGTTTATTGTTGGCGCGGGGGCAGCCGGTCGCGCAGTCCCAAGGTGGCGCCTAATCCCGTCGAATCCGCAAATCCGGAGAAGTCGGGGCAATCAAGGTATAGTTATGGCGGACTCTCATATGCCCGGCGCCGCCCTCGCTGGCCGCCCGGGAAATCACCCATCCCAGCCCTAATGTGGGGGTACCAGAGCCATTTGGCGAGGCCAAATCACAAATTGGCCTTGCGAAATCGCCTTGGCCCCTATAACTAGCCCCAATCATCCACATATTTCGTCCCACCCACAACGGAGCGACAGTCCATGGCTCGCGTCACCGTAGAAGATTGTATCGACAAGGTCGACAACCGGTTTGACCTGGTCCTGCTGGCCGCCCACCGCGCCCGCATGATTTCGTCAGGTTCACAACTAACGGTTGACCGCGATAACGACAAGAACCCTGTTGTGTCTTTGCGTGAAATTGCCGACACGACCATCTCGCCGGAGGACCTCCGTGAGGAGCTGGTGCACTCGCTCCAGAAGTTCGTCGAGGTCGACGAGCCCGAGCCGGATACGGTGCCGCTGATCGGTTCCGCCGGCGCCAGCGTCGATGCGGACGATACCGAAGTTGCCGTTGAGCGCATGACCGAAGAGGAGCTCCTGAAGGGCCTCGAAGGGCTCGCGCCGCCGGAAGAGCAGCCCGAGGAGGACGAGTAATCGTCCCGTCGCAATCGTCGACTTCTTGTGATCATATCAAAGGCCCGAACCGTTGTTCGGGCCTTTGCTTTTGTTGGCGTTTTCGTGGTTACCATAGTGTTGTCGGTTGGCGCTGCGAACCTGTCATCGAATTGAACTGACGCGCGCGCGGACGGAGCTAAGATGTATACAACGGGCAGCCTCACGGCCCGTTTAAAGGCAGGACGGCATGGTATATCGGCGCCGGAGATTAACGCAGATGCAGGCCGCAACCGAATCGGTTGCCATGGCCCCGACTGCGCCGGTGGTGCGCCCGGCAAAGCCGCGCGCGCGCATGATGCGTCAATATGACCTCGTCGAGCGCGTCAGGTCCTACAATCCCAACACCAACGAAGATCTGCTGAACCGCGCCTATGTCTACGCCATGAAGGCGCACGGCTCGCAGACGCGGGCCTCGGGCGATCCGTATTTTTCGCACCCGCTCGAAGTGGCGGCGATTCTCACCGACCTGAAGCTCGATGACGCCACCATCGTGGCTGCGCTGCTGCACGACACGATCGAGGACACCGAAGCGACGCGGGCCGAGATCGACCAGATCTTCGGGCCCGAGATCGGCGCGCTGGTCGAGGGGCTGACCAAGCTGAAGCGGCTGGAGCTGGTCTCGCGCGAGGCCAAGCAGGCCGAGAACCTGCGCAAATTGTTGCTGGCGATTGCCGACGATGTCCGCGTGCTGCTGGTCAAGCTTGCCGACCGTCTGCACAACATGCGCACGCTGGAATTCGTGCCGACGGAATCGCGCCGGCGCATCGCCGAGGAGACGCTCGACATCTATGCGCCGCTCGCGGGCCGCATGGGTATGCAGGAAATGCGCGAGGAGCTGGAGGATCTGTCTTTCCGCACCCTCGACCCTGAGGCTTATTCGGTGGTGATGCAGCGGCTCGATGCGCTCGCCGAGCGCAACCGCAACCTGATCGGCGAGATCGAGGACCAGCTCTCCAACAATCTGCGCCACCGGGGCCTGGGCGCGCGGGTCTACGGCCGCCGCAAGAAGCCATTCTCGATCTGGACCAAGATGGAGCGCAAGTCGGTCGGCTTCGAGCAATTGTCGGATATCTTCGGCTTTCGCGTCGTCGTGAACGACGTCGAGGCGTGCTATCGCGCGCTCGGCATCGTTCACACCACCTGGCCGGTCGTGCCGGGCCGCTTCAAGGACTACATCTCGACGCCGAAGCAGAACGACTACCGCTCGATCCACACCACCGTGATCGGTCCGGGCAACCAGCGCGCCGAGCTCCAGATCCGCACCGAGGAGATGGATCAGATCGCCGAGCGCGGCATCGCCGCGCACGTGTTCTACAAGGAAGGCACGGGCTCGCCGACCGAATTCCTCAAGCGCGAATCCAACGCGTTTGCCTGGCTGCGCCACACCGTCGGCATCCTGTCGGAGAGCGCCAATCCCGAGGAATTCCTCGAGCACACCAAGCTCGAGCTGTTCCACGACCAGGTGTTCTGCTTCACCCCAAAGGGCAAGCTGATCGCGCTGCCGCGCCATGCCAACGTGATCGACTTCGCCTATGCCGTGCATACCGACGTCGGCAACAGCGCGGTCGGCTGCAAGATCAACGGCAAGTTCTCGCCGCTGTCCTCGGAGCTGCAGAACGGCGACGAGGTCGAGGTGCTGACCTCCGAGGCGCAATCGGCGCCGCCGTCGGCCTGGGAGACGCTCGCGGTCACCGGCAAGGCGCGCGCCGCGATCCGCCGTGCCACGCGTACCGCGGTGCGCGACCAATATGTCGGCCTCGGCCGGCGCATCGTCGAGCGCCTGTTCGAGCGTGCCAAGATCGAATACGCCGACGACAAGCTCAAGGGCGCGCTGCCGCGGCTTGCGCGCACCTCGATCGAGGAGGTCATGGCGGCCGTGGGCCGCGGCGAGATCAAGGCGTCCCACGTCGCGCGCGCGATGTATCCCGACTACAAGGAGGAACGCGTCGCCCGCTACGGCATCAAGAAGGGCCTGGCCGCCAAGCTCAAGGAGAAGTCGGCCGAGCCGCCGCGCAGCCCGGTCGCGATCCCGATCCGCGGCATCAATTCCGACCTGCCGGTGAAGTTCGCGCCGAATGGCGGCGCGGTGCCCGGCGACCGCATCGTCGGCATCGTCACCCCGGGCGAGGGCATCACGATCTATCCGATCCAGGCGCCGGCCCTGAAGGATTTCGAAGAGGAGCCGGAGCGCTGGCTGGATGTGCGCTGGGACATCGAGGACACCGCGCCGCAGCGCTTCCCGGCCCGCATCAGGGTCGAGAACGTCAACGAGCCCGGCGCGCTGGCGCAGATCGCGACCGTGATCGCCGAGCACGACGGCAACATCGACAACATCAGCATGCAGCGCCGTTCGCCCGATTTCACCGAGACGACGATCGACCTCGAAGTCTACGATCTCAAGCACCTGAGCGCCATCCTCGCCCAGTTGCGCGCCAAGGCGGTCGTCGCCCGCGTCGAACGTGTTAATGGATAGACGCATCTCGCATGCGTCCGTCTCTCTGATTTCGTGAGTCCTGAAATGCCCGCAACTCCGCTCCGCCTCGGCGTCAATATCGATCACGTCGCAACCGTGCGTAACGCGCGCGGCGGCCGCCATCCCGATCCGGTGCGCGCTGCGCTGCTGGCCATCGAGGCCGGTGCCGACGGCATCACGGCTCACTTGCGCGAGGATCGCCGGCACATTCGCGACGAGGACATGGCGCGGCTGAAGGTGGAAATCTCCAAGCCGCTGAATTTCGAGATGGCGGCGACCGACGACATGATGCGGATCTCGCTGGCCACCAAGCCGCACGCGGTGTGCCTGGTGCCGGAGCGGCGCCAGGAGGTGACGACCGAAGGCGGGTTGGATGTCGTCGGGCAGCACAATGCGCTGGCACCCTATATCGCGCGGCTGAGCGATGCCGGCATCCGCGTCTCGCTGTTCATCGCCGCCGACCCCGCGCAGATCGAGATGGCGGCGCGGCTGCGCGCGCCCGTGATCGAGATCCATACCGGCGCCTGGTGCGATGCCGTCGTCGACGGCCACGCCGACAAGGCCGCGGCCGAATGGCAACGGATCGTGGCGGGGGCGAAGCTGGCGAAGGCCGCGGGGCTGGAGGTTCATGCCGGCCACGGGCTCGACTACGCGACGGCGGAGACGATCGCAGCGCTGCCGGAGATCATGGAGCTGAACATCGGCTACTACATGATCGGCGAAGCGCTGTTCGTGGGCCTTGCCGAGACGGTGCGCAGCATGCGGGCGGCGATGGACCGCGGCCGGAGCCGGGCATGATCATCGGCATCGGCTCCGACCTGATCGACATCACCCGCGTCGCCAAGGTGATCGAGCGCCACGGCGACCGTTTTCTGGACCGTATCTTCACCGCGGCCGAGCGGGCCAAGGCGGAGCGGCGGGCCAAAAACGAGAAGATGGTGGTGGCGACCTATGCCAAGCGCTTCGCCGCCAAGGAGGCCTGCTCCAAGGCGCTCGGCACCGGCATCAGGCGCGGCGTCTGGTGGCGCGACATGGGGGTGGTCAACCTGCCGGGGGGACGGCCGACCATGGAGCTCACGGGCGGGGCCCTGGCCCGGCTCCAGGCCCTGACCCCAGAGGGATTCGAGGCACGGATCGATGTGTCGATCACCGACGATTGGCCGCTCGCCCAGGCCTTCGTCATCATTTCCGCCGTTCCGCTGGCCAAGCCCTGAAAGTTGAGCGGTCATTTTATAATTCCTGTTAAAAATCAATATCTTATGCAGTTTCGATGCGATCCTTGATTGCGTGGCTCCCGACAACCGTCTAAAAGTCCGCCGACGCAAATCAGGCTGGGCGAATTCGGCTTTACGCCGGAATTGGCCCTCATTATCAGAATCAGGACAATCTCCTTGCGCCGCGAAGCGATGGGCCGTTCGCGGGAGGAGGGCGCTCTGTGATCGCCGGCCGGAATTGAGAGAGCAATGAGCGTGACTTCGGGAACGAAAACTGAGAGCGGCGTCGGCGAAACGATCCGTGTCGTGATCCATGCTCTCCTGATCGCGCTCGTGATCCGCACCTTCCTGTTCCAGCCGTTCAACATTCCCTCGGGCTCGATGAAGGCGACGCTGCTGGTCGGCGACTATCTCTTCGTCTCGAAATATTCCTACGGCTATAGCCACTATTCGATCCCGTTCTCGCCGCCGCTGTTCTCGGGACGGATCTGGGGCTCGGACCCGAACCGCGGCGACATCGTCGTGTTCCGCCTGCCCAAGGACGACTCGACCGATTACATCAAGCGTGTGATCGGCCTTCCTGGCGACCGCGTCCAGATGCGGGACGGGCTGCTCTACATCAACGACACCCCGGTCGAGCGGCAGCGGATGAGCGAATATGTCGGCGAGGATCCGTGCGGCTCCGAGGGCGGGGGCATCTCCCGGGTGAAGCGCTGGAAGGAGACGCTGCCGAACGGCGTGTCCTACGAGACGCTCGATTGCGCCGACAACGGCTACATGGACAACACCAACGTCTACACCGTGCCGGCCGGCCATTTCTTCATGATGGGCGACAACCGCGACAACTCGACCGACAGCCGCTTCCTCGGCCAGGTCGGCTACGTACCGCAGGAGAATTTGATCGGTCGCGCCCAGATGATCTTCTTCTCGATCGCCGAAGGCGAACATGCCTGGATGTTCTGGCGCTGGCCGTGGGCGGTGCGCTGGAATCGCTTCTTCAAAATCGTCCGATGAAAGACGAAGCCAAGGACATCGCGACCCAACCGATCGACGCGCAAGCCGTCCCTGACGGCGAAGCTGCCGCCAAGACGCTTGCGACCAAGACTCCTGACACAAAGACGCCTGCAAAGAAGAAGCGGGCGCGGAGCAGCAAGGCCAAGGCGGCGGACGCAAATGCCGCGCTCGAGGCGCGCATCGGCCACGGCTTCACTGACCCGAACCTCCTGATGCAGGCGATCACGCATGTCTCGGCGCTGAAGTCCGGGCGCAAGCGCGGCGACAGCTATCAGCGGCTCGAATTCCTCGGCGATCACGTGCTCGGTCTGGTCGTCTCCGACATGCTCTATCATGCCTTCCCGAACGCCGATGAGGGCGAGCTGTCCAAGCGCCTCGCCGAGCTCGTGCGCAAGGAGAGCTGCGCGGACGTTGCCAAGTCGCTCGGCCTGCTCGACGACATCAAGCTCGGTTCGGTCGGCTCCAGTGCCGATGCGCGCTTACGCAAATCCATCCTCGGCGACATCTGCGAGGCCGTGATCGGCGCCATCTTCCTCGACGGCGGCCATGCCGCGGCGGCCGAGTTCGTCAGGCGCAACTGGACCGAGCGCATGCACAAGCCGCGGCGTCCGTTGCGCGATCCCAAGACCGTGCTGCAGGAATGGGCGCAGGGCAAGGGCCTGCCGACGCCGGTTTACCGCGAGGTCGAGCGCACCGGCCCGCATCACGATCCGCAATTCCGCGTCGCCGTCGACCTGCCGGGCCTCGCGCCGGCCGAAGGCATCGGCGGCAGCAAGCGCGCGGCAGAGAAGGTGGCAGCTTCAGTGATGATCGAACGTGAAGGCGTTGGCGGCGGCAATGACGGCTGAAGCAAGCGGCGAGGCGCCTGCCGCGACGCGCTGCGGCTTCGTCGCGCTGATCGGCGCGCCCAATGTCGGCAAGTCCACGCTGGTCAACGCGCTGGTCGGGGCGAAGGTCACGATCGTCTCGCGCAAGGTGCAGACCACGCGCGCGCTGATCCGCGGCATCGTGATCGAGAACAACGCGCAGATCATCCTGGTCGACACGCCCGGCATCTTCCTGCCCAAGCGCCGGCTCGACCGCGCCATGGTCTCGACCGCCTGGAGCGGGGCGCACGACGCCGACCTCGTCTGCGTGCTGCTCGATGCCAAGACCGGCATCGACGAGGAGGCCGAGGCGATCCTCGCCAAGGCGGCCAGCGTCAACCACGACAAGATCCTCGTCATCAACAAGGTCGACCTGGTCCAGCGCGAGAAGCTGCTGGCGCTGGCGCAGGCCGCCAACGAGCGCATGAAGTTCGCCAAGACCTTCATGATCGCGGCCATCTCGGGCGACGGCGTCGACGACATCCGCACGACGCTCGCCGAGATGGTGCCGCCGGGCCCGTTCCTCTATCCCGAGGACCAGATGTCGGACGCGCCGATGCGGCAGCTGGCGGCCGAGATCACCCGCGAGAAGATCTATCAGAAGCTGCACCAGGAATTGCCCTACCAGTCCACGGTCGAGACCGACAAATGGGAGGAGCGCAAGGATCATTCGGTGCGGATCGAGCAGACGATCTTCGTCGAGCGCGAAAGCCAGCGCAAGATCGTGCTCGGCAAGGGCGGCGCCACCATCAAGTCGATCGGCGCGGACTCGCGGAAAGAGCTGATGCAGATCCTGGACGTGCCGGTGCATCTGTTCCTGTTCGTCAAGGTGCGCGAGAACTGGGGTGACGATCCCGACCGCTACCGCGAAATGGGCCTCGACTTCCCCAAAGAATAACCAAGAATAGATCGGCATCCGATGAGCGTACCTGCCAACGTCCAGCGCTTCGAAGCGCTGCTCTATGCATCGTTGATGCTGGATGCCGTCTCGGTTGCCGTGCAGGACCGCACGCCGAATGCCGAGATGACCGGGCAGATGATCATGACGGCGACCCTGCTCGCCGGCGGCATGATCCTGCTCCTCGTCTATTTCGTCTGGCTGGCTGCGCGTTGGCGCAAGAACTGGCCGCGCTGGGTGCTGGCGGCAGCGCTCGTGCTGTCGGTGATCTCGCTCGGCCAGATCATCGGCGAGAAGGGCATGGAGCTCGACAGTGCCATCGAGATCGTCTCCTGCGTGCTGACGACGATGGGCCTGTATTTCTCCTTCACCGGCGACGCGCAGGGCTGGTTTAATGCCTAGCGTCATTCCGGGGCGCCTCGGAGAGGCGAACTAGGGTGCGCAATTGCGCACTGAGAATCTCGAGATTCCGGGTTCGATGCGTCGCATCGCCCCGGAATGACAGTGGATGGAACGCTGCGCTCCTGACTGGAATCCGCTAGACTTCCTCCCATGGAATGGACCGACGAAGGCATCGTGCTGGGCGTGCGGCGGCATGGCGAGAGCAGCGCCATCGTCGAGCTCTTGACGCGCGCGCATGGCCGGCATCTCGGCCTCGTACGCGGTGGCGCCAGCTCGCGGCTGCGGCCGCTGCTGCAGCCTGGCAACAGCGTCAGCGCGGTGTGGCGGGCGCGGCTCGACGAGCATCTCGGCACCTACGCCATCGAAGGGCTGAAGCTGCGCGCGGCCACGCTGCTGGGATCGTCCCATGGGGTCTACGGCGTCACCCATCTCGCCTCGATCGCGCGGCTCCTGCCGGAGCGCGATCCGCACGAGGAGATCTTTGCGCTGCTCGAGCATTCGCTCGATGATTTCGACGACATCGGCAGCGCGGCGGTGCATCTCATCCACTTCGAGCTGGCGATGCTCGCCGAGCTCGGCTTCGGGCTCGCGCTGGAGAATTGTGCGGTGACCGGCGAGACCACGGACCTGATCTACGTCTCGCCCAAATCAGGCGGGGCGGTGTCGCGCGGCGCGGGCGAGCCGTGGCGCGACCGGCTGCTGCGGCTGCCGCCGTTCCTGCGGCACGGCGAAACCGCGAGCGAACTCACCGAGCAGGATCTCCAGGATGGCTTCCGGCTGACCGGCCTGTTCCTGCTGCGCCACGTGCTGGAGCCGCGCGGGCAGGGCCATTCCGATGCGCGGGCCGGCTTCATCAACGCGCTGATGCGGCAGCAGGCGAGGGCGGTGATTTCAGGGCCATGAGGGAACCGCGGCTCTGTCCTGCCTGAGCGCATGGAGTTCCCGGGAACGAAATCGGCGTGATCGCGTTGGCGCCTGGGTTCCACAACGGGGACAGCCTAAATGTTGATCAGAGGATTTGCGCTGTCGGCGGCGCTGTTTGCCTTTGCGCCGGACGCGACGGCTGGCGAACCGCAACCCGGCCTGTTTCGCCGCGCCTCCTGCACGGTCGTGCGGTACTATGTGGCGAAATATTCCGCGGCGGCCGCAGAGACATGGGCGCGCGCCCATGGCGCGACGGAGGCCGAGATCGAGACGGCCCGCCGCTGCCTGACCAACGCCCCGGCACAGGCAAAGACCCAGACTGTGACCGCCCGGCTGGGCCGGGCAGTAGCCCGCCCGCTAGGAACCGTTTGATCCTGAACCGGGCTGCACGGGACAACGCCGCGCGAGATCCGCTCGTCGTTTCATCCCTCCGAGAGGATGGAGCCTGCTTGGGCGTGCTCGTCGTCCGAGAGAGGGAATGATGTGACTCCCAGGGTTTGCGAGGGACGCTCCCCGAACATCATCGAGTAATATTGCGAGAAGCGCCCGAGCTCGTAAAAGCCCTGCTGCATCGCGACCGCCGCCACGGTGGTCGTACCCGGCCTGCTTTCCCGCAAGATGGAGTGAATGGTGCACAGGCGCTTATGGCGCAGGAAGGTGACCGGGCCGAGCCCGAACACCTCTTGAAACGCGCGATGCAGAGTACGTCGTGACACCATGAACGCGGCGCATATTTCCGAAACATGCACCGGGCGCGTGCCGGCCTGGTCGAGATACTCCTCGACTTTGCGGATCAGCCGCCTCGCTGACGGAAGTCTGCCGGAGTCGTCGGGCGGCAGCGACGACATCACGTTGGCAGCCATGCATTCGACGATCGATCGTTTCCAGAAATCGGCTGTCGACGGCGTCAGGCCGTCCTTGTGCGAGGCCAGATGGGACATGATCCGGATCAGGCGACGCGAGGCCAATGCGCCGGTTGCGAGATCCGCCCGGAAGTGACCGCGCTTGCGCCATGTGTCGGGATCGCTCAGACGCACCTCTCCGCCGAACAGCGACGCCACCTCATCGAGGTCGAAGCGCATGGCGGCGTAGGCGGATGCGCCGTGAAAGACGCCGTCATGCTCGAGCAGCGGCGGAATCACCAGCACGTCGTTGAGCTGCATGTCGAAGGACCAATGGGCAACGCGCCGCTCGGCCGCCAGCAGCATCCCGATGATGAGCTTGTCGTCGCTGGAAATGCGCTGCGTGCGCATTCCGATGTTGAAGGCGCCGATGCTGAGCGAGAAATCGCCGATGCCGACATGGGACAATGTCCCGCGTAGCCGCCCGCGTCCGAGCTGCATGACGTCGACGTGAGAGCCGTGCACGGCCTGGTGTAGACCCTCGAAACCGTCGAGCTTCCGCGAATCAACCAGAAGAGACCCCACCATGGTCGTACACTTGTCTTGAAGCGCGACATTTGTGCGGCAGACGACAAGCGAAATACCACCACAACGCGAAGAGGTGCTGTGAATTGAGTTCGCGTTTTGAGGCGAATGATCGTCGAATTCGACGCGATGAATCGGGCAATGGTGCTGTCAATTAAGCGGATCTGCGACGCGGTGTCGCTCGATCCCGGCCATCACTGCGATGTGCTGGCACAATCTGCACATCACAGTCGCCGGATATTCAGATACCATTTGCAACCTAAGCGATATGAATCGAAGGCGCGCTGCGGATCGCGGCGCGGAAAAGGGGCAGCGTGCTGCCGCATGCTCGGAACGCGTGTGCGCAAGAACGGGAGAGATGTTGACGCAACTCGCGATCTGCATCTCCCGCCCTCGGCGCCAGGAAGAGGGGGATCAGACAATGCGTCCAATGCGCCGGGCAATCTGCCGTCATCGGCGCCTGCCGAAGTCCGTATCATAGCACCGGTGGACTGCGCGTATCGGAGTTTCCATCATGCTGCGGGCCGATCTCGATCGCTGCGAGTGGTTGCCGGATGACATGAAGACCGGCGAGATGGTCTTCATTCCCGGCGGCACCTTCCGTATGGGATCCGATCACCACTATCCCGAGGAAGCGCCGAGCCATCGTGTCTGCGTCGACAGTTTCTGGATCGACCGCACGCCGGTGACCAACCGGCAGTTCAAGGAGTTCGTCAACGCCACCGGCCATGTGACGGAGGCGCAGGTCGTCCCCGATCCCAAGGACTATCCCGGCGCGCTCAGGGAAATGCTCTACGCCGGCTCGCTGGTGTTCTCGCCGCTGCCGCGCATCACGGATCTTGCCGACTGGAGCCAGTGGTGGTCCTTCATGCGCGGCGCGAATTGGCTCCATCCCTACGGCCCCGGCAGCAATATCAAAGGGCTCGACGACCACCCGGTCGTCCACGTCTCCTACAATGACGCGACCGCCTATGCGCGCTGGGCGGGCAAGGATTTGCCGACCGAAGCGGAGTGGGAGTTCGCTGCGCGCGGCGGACTCGACGGCGAGGAGTTTGCCTGGGGTGATGCGCTGATGCCGGGCGGCAGGCACATGGCCAACATCTGGCAGGGAAACTTCCCTGTCCAGAACCTCGGCGAGGATGGGTTCAAGCGTACCTCGCCGGTCATGGCCTTCCCGCCGAATGGCTATGGTCTTTACGACATGATCGGCAATGTCTGGGAGTGGACCTCGGACTGGTGGTCGTCGCGGCATCAGGCCGAAGCGGCGAAGCCCTGCTGCATTCCCAGGAATCCGCGTGGCGGCCGGGAGGACGCGAGCTTTGATCCATGTCAACCCGACGTCCGCATCCCGCGCAAAGTCTTGAAGGGTGGCTCACACCTCTGCGCGCCGAATTACTGCCGCCGCTACCGTCCCGCAGCGCGGCATGCCGAGCCGATCGATACCTCGACCAGCCATGTCGGCTTCCGCTGCGTGGTGCGGTCACCGCTTGGCGTTCACCACGAGCAAGAAGGAACAGCCGCAGCATAAGCATAGGAGTGTCGGATGAGTACCGAATTGGAGAACAACAACAACCAGTCTCGGGCTGACCAACCGCTCAATCGCAGACGTCTGCTGCTTGGAACGTCCTCGATCGTCGCCGCCGCGGCACTGACATCCGAAGCAATGGCGCAGGCCCAGCCGGCCGCTCCCGCCACATCACCGGCACCGGCGGCGCCCGGCCGCAGGCCGAACATCCTCGTGATCTTCGGCGACGACATCGGCCAGACCAACATCTCCGCCTATTCCTTCGGCGTCATGGGCTATCGCACGCCGAACATCGATCGCATCGCCCGGGAAGGGATGATGTTCACCGACTACTACGCCGAGCAGAGCTGCACGGCGGGCCGTTCGTCTTTCATCACCGGCCAGTGCACGCTGCGTACGGGGCTGTCGAAGGTCGGCATTCCCGGCGCGGCGGTTGGATTGCAGGCACGCGATGCCACCATCGCCGAACTGCTGAAGCCGCTCGGCTACGCGACCGGGCAGTTCGGCAAGAACCATCTCGGCGATCGCAACGAGTATCTGCCGACGCTGCATGGCTTCGACGAATTCTTCGGCAACCTCTATCATCTCAATGCCGAGGAAGATCCGGAGAACCGGTTCTATCCGCAGGACCCCGCCTTCCGGGAGAAGTTCGGCCCGCGGGGCGTGCTTCGCTGCAAGGCCAGCGATCGCGACGATTCCACTGAGCAGCCGCGCTGGGGCAGGGTCGGCAAGCAGACCATCGAGGATACGGGCGCGCTGACCAAGAAGCGCATGGAAACCATCGACGACGAGACGTCGGCCGCTGCCATCGACTTCATCAAGCGGCAGGTCCAGGCCGGCAATCCCTTCTTCTGCTGGTACAACTCGACGCGCATGCATCTGCGCACCCATGTGAGGGCCGAACACAGAGACAAGCCTGGCCTCAATTCGAGAACGGAATATGCGGACGGCATGATCGAGCACGACGCGACCGTCGGGACGATCCTGAAAGCGCTGGATGACCTCGGCATCGCCAACGACACCATCGTGCTCTACACCACCGACAACGGTCCGCATCAGAATACGTGGCCGGATGCCGGGACGACTCCGTTCCGGAGCGAGAAGAACACCAACTGGGAAGGCGCATTTCGCGTCCCCTGCCTTATCCGCTGGCCCGGCCGCATCCAGGCCGGCGCGGTCTCCAACGATATCGTCAGCGGCCTGGACTGGTGTCCGACGCTGCTGGCGGCTGCGGGCGATCCCGACATCAAGCAGAAGCTGCTCACCGGCCACCAGGCTGCCGGCAAGACCTTCAAGGTCCACCTCGATGGCTACAACCAGCTGCCCTTTCTGACCGGCCAGCAGCCGAGCAGCGCTCGCAAGGAATACATCTATTTCAACGACGACGGTGATCTCGTCGCCACGCGTTACGAGAACTGGAAGGTCGTGTTCGAGGAGCAACGAGAGAAAGGCACGATGCAGATCTGGGCCGAGCCATTCACCAAGCTGCGGCTGCCGAAGCTCTTCAACCTTCGCGCCGATCCCTATGAGCGAGCCGACATCACCTCGAACACATACTGGGACTGGCTGGCTTCCGACGGCGCAGGCATCTTCATCGCCTCGCAGCCGATCGTCGCGCAATTCCTGGCCAGCTTCAAGGATTACCCGCCGAGCCAGCGCCCCTCCAGCTTCAGCATCGATCAGATCGTCGAGAAGATGCAGAGGAGTTTCGAGGTCACGCAATAGTGGGCGAGGGGACACATGAAGAGAGCGTTGCTGGCGGCTTCGATGCTTGTTCTCACGGCGGCCGCATATGCGCAGTCGCCCGTTCCGGTCACGGTCGATAATTTCGGACGCGCGGAGTCCGACCTTTATTTCGGCAACGGCGTCAAGGACGCCGGCGGCACCGGCAAGCTGTTTCATCATCGCGAACCGATGCAGATCGACAAGCAGATGGTGATCCGGTCGAACCGCGACACGTTGTACTCGACCGTCATCCTCGACCTCGATGCCGGTCCCGCGACGATCACGTTACCGGACGCCGGCAAGAGATTCCGGTCAATGCAGCTGATCAACGAGGATCACTATGTCGTCGGCAAGGTCGAATACGGTGCCGGCAGCTACACGGTCTACAAGAACAAGGTCGGAACGCGCTATGTGCTCGTTGGGCTGCGGACACTGGTCGATCCGAGCGATCCCAAGGACGTCGAGAAGGTTCATGCGCTTCAAGATGCCGTGAAGATCAGCCAGAAGGCTGCGGGGAAGTTCGAAATCCCGAACTGGGATGCCGCAAGTCAGAAGAAGGTGCGCGATGCCCTGCTCGTGCTGGCCTCAACGACGGGCGGATTCAAGAATGCGTTCGGCCCCAAGGGGCAGGTCGATCCGATCAAGCATCTGATCGGAACCGCCGCGGGGTGGGGCGGCAATCCCGACAAGGAAGCCACCTATCTCAGCTTCAATCCCGAGAAGAACGACGGCAGCACGGTCTACAAGCTGGTGGTTCCCGGCAACGTGCCGGTCGACGGCTTCTGGTCGATCAGCCTCTACAACGCCGAGGGCTATTTCGAGCAGAACCCGTACAACGCCTACTCCCTCAACAATCTGACCGCGGTGAAATCGGCCGACGGCTCGACGGCGATCCAGTTCGGCGGCTGCGACGGCAAGATCCCGAACTGCCTGCCGATCATGAAAGGCTGGAACTACACCGTGCGGCTCTACCGGCCGCGCCCCGAAATCCTGAACGGCAAGTGGAAATTCCCGGAGCCGAAGCCGGCAAACGGTGCGTAGCCAACATGGAGGCCGTCATGAGGCAGGCAGTCTGCGGATTGGTTGCGATGATGCTGGCGACCGCGAGCGTGCAGGCGCAGAGCCCGTCGCCGGATGACATTGCCGCGCGCAACATCCAGCGCCGCGCCGTCGAGGCGATGATCTGGGGCATGCCC
The DNA here is from genome assembly GCF_025200885.1 of Bradyrhizobium huanghuaihaiense. NCBI lineage: Bacteria > Pseudomonadati > Pseudomonadota > Alphaproteobacteria > Hyphomicrobiales > Nitrobacteraceae > Bradyrhizobium > Bradyrhizobium huanghuaihaiense. The sequence continues at coordinate 4,187,694 of NZ_CP104172.1, forward strand.
GCCGTCAATGCCGACCTCATGCTTCAGGCCATGCTGAGGACCACCAGCGCGAAGGTCAATGAAGTCGTCTACTGGTCGAGGCCAGTGAACTGGAAGAACCAGACGCTGACGCCCAATCCGGACGCGATCTACCTGATGTCGTTCTGGAACGTGAAGGACGGCCCGGTCGTGATCGAAATCCCGCCGGCGCAGGGCGGCTCGATCGCCGGAAATATCGTCACGGCCTGGCAGATGCCGCTGGAGGACGCTGGCCCCGAGGGCGCCGACAAGGGGCAGGGCGGCAAGTACCTGATCCTGCCGCCCGGCTACAAAGGCGAGGTGCCGGCGGGCCACATCGCGCTTCAATCGGACACCTTCAGCGGCTTTGCGCTGCTGCGCTCCAATCTCGCAAGTCACGGTGATGCCGACATCGCAAAGTCGGTCGCCTACGGCAAGCAGATCAAGGTCTATCCGCTCGCTCAGGCGAACAGCCTGCCACAGACCAATTTCACCGATGCCTACGACGTCCTGTTCGACTCCACGATCCCCTATGATGCGAGTTTCTATCGCAGCCTCGACCGTGTGGTGCAGAACGAGCCATGGCTCGATCGCGATCGCGCGATGATCGACCAGCTCGCGACCATCGGCATCGAGAAGGGCAAGCCGTACAATCCCGATCAGAAGACGCTTGTGCTGCTCGATCAGGCCGCGCGCGAGGCGCATGCAGTGCTGGAGCAGCGCTACGACGCGGGATTTCCCGTGATCAATCCGGGCATTCGCTGGTTCCCGGCCGCTGTGGCGGAGATGGTGAAGGCGGCAAGCGGCGGATACGCCGATCCGAACGCCTATCCGATCGACGCGCGCGCGGTGACATACACGCTCGGCTTTACCGGCGTGAAGCGGCTCGGCACGGCGCAGTTCTACCTGATGGTGGCGAAGGACAAGGACGGCCAACCTCTCGAGGGCAGCGCAACCTATCGGCTGACCGTGCCGGCAAATGCGCCGGTCAGGCAATACTGGTCCGCAACGGTCTACGACCGCGAGACGCATGCGCTGGTGCGGAATATGCCGAGCGCCAGCCGAGCCTCGATCAGCCCAGGCATCGAGAAGAACGCCGACGGTTCAGTCGACGTCTATTTCGGCCCCAAGGCGCCGGCCGGCAAGGAAGCCAATTGGGTGCCTACCGATCCCGCGCGAAAATTCGAGCTGCTGTTCCGTCTCTATGGTCCGGAGCAGCCGCTGTTCGACCATAGCTGGAAGCTGCCCGATGTGGAGCGCATCGCCACGACGATTGGAGGGGCCACGAAATAGAGAACCAGGCGCGACCGGTGGATGACGCGATCGAGGGGACACGACAATGTCGGGACACATTCGAAAGACCGGGCTTGCAACCGCTTTCGCGCTGGCGGCCTTCACGGCCCAGCCTGCGCTGGCCGACGCCAGCGGCGTGAGCTTCTGGCTGCCGGGCATCTTCGGCAGCCTTGCCGCCGTTCCCGTGACGCCGGGATGGGCCTATTCGACCATCTACATCCACCTTCAGGAAAAGGCCGGAGGAGGGCAGAACTTCGTCACCAGCGGTGGCGTCCCCGGCTCGGTGACCGCCGGCCTCAATGCCCATGCCGACGCGCTCGTCATGGGCATTACCTACACCTCGCCGATGCCGGTGCTCGGCGGCCAGGCTGGCTTCACCCTGCTGACCGTACCGGGAAACGTCGGCGTCGGCATCGACGCGACGCTGACAGGTCCGCGCGGCAACACCATCTCGGGCAGCGCGACCGACAACCGCACGACGCTGGCCGACGTCTTCTACCAGGGCACGCTGAAATGGAACCAGGGCGTCCACAACGAGATGGTCTACATCACCGGCAACATCCCGAGCGGCACCTACGATTCCAGCCGGCTCGCGAATTTGAGTTTTGGCTTCCCCGCGATCGATGCGGGAGCCGGCTACACCTATCTCGACCTCAAGACCGGGCATGAATTCTCGATCGTCGGCGGGCTCACCTACAATTTCATGAACCCGTTCCTGCAGTACCAGAACGGCATCGACTTCCATGTCGATTGGGCGGCGTCCCAGTTCGTCAGCAAGAATGTCCATATCGGCGTCGCCGGCTATTTCTTCCAGCAGCTCACCGACGACAGCGGTCCCGGTGCCAGGCTTGGCGGCTTCAGGGGGCGGGCTGTCGGCATCGGGCCGCAGATCGGTTTCATGATCCCGATGTCCGACGGCTACCAAGGCTATCTCAATATCCGTGGCTACAAGGACCTGGAGGTCGAGAACCGGCCGAAGAGCTGGTCGACCTGGGTCACCTTCTCGGTCTCGCCGGCCGCGCCTGCGCCGGCGGCGACGAAGCCCATCGTTCGAAAGTACTGAGGGAGGCGCCGGCGTCGCTCGATGGCGGGAGATCAAACCACAAAGCGCGCATTCAGAATCGGCTTCCAGACATCGATCATCACGGTGTTCGTTGCCGTCGTGCTGATCGTCGGCTTGACGCTGGTCTATCTCAGCTTCGAACGCGTGACGGTGATCACGCAGAAGGCAGCCAGCAGCTTCATCGAGAAGGTGGCTCAACTGGGGGCGGACCACGTCGACGAGCAGTTCAAGAACGTTCGCGACAGTCTCGATATCCTGTCCGGCCTGCCGTCGATCCAGGAGGCCGACATCGCCGACAACTCGCGGCTCTACAGCCTGATGGCGGCGATGTTGCGCAACGATCCGCAGCTCTTCAATCTCTATGTGGGCTATGAGGATGGTTCATTCATCGAGATGGACGTGATCGATCGCGCCAGGCCCGCTTTCAGGACGAGCCTGAATGTGGATCAGGATGCCGCCTTCCGGCTTGTGGTGATCTCGCGCACGGCGGGAGCCGCACCGGTGACCCAGTATCTGTCCGAGAACCTCATCCAAGTGGCCGAGGTCGCCGGACCCAGGGATTACGACCCGCGTCAGCGGCCCTGGTATGTCGAGGCATTCAGGAACGACAAGACGCTGCTGACCGGCCCTTACGTCTTCTACGCCACGGGCGAGCCCGGCTATACGCTGCGGACGCCGTTGAAGGAGGGACGGCGCGGCGTCGTCGCCGGCGACGTGCTGCTCAACCGATTCGAAGACATGTTGGCGGAGCAGAAGCTCGGGCAGTCGGGTCTCGCCTTTCTGTTCGACGGCAGCGAGCGGATCGTCGGCCATCCCGAGATGAACCGCCTGATGGCAGAGATTCCAGAGAGGCAGGACGACCTGCCGCGGGTCGGCGCGCTCAAGCTGCCGGGCCTCGTGCCGGTCATCCGCTCCTGGCGCGAGGGCGGGCCGGCCCAGCAATTCTTCACAGGCGCTTCGGGGCGCACCTATGTCGCCGCGGTCCATAAGCTTGAAACGACGGGGTCCGCCAATGTTCGCCTCGCGATGATCGCGCCGCTCGACGAATTCTACGCGCAGATCATCCGCGAGCGCCGCACCCTGTTCGTGCTGGCGCTCGCCTTTGTGGGCGCCACGCTGCCGTTCGCGTTCTGGCTGGGATCGCTGATGGCGCGGCCGCTGCGCAACATCGTCCAGCAGACCGACGAGATCCAGCGCTTTGAGATCGCGGAGCGGCCGCGCGTTCGTTCCGTCATTACCGAGATCGAGGAGCTCGGTCGCTCGGTGTTCACCATGCGCAGCGTGGTCCGCAGTTTTGCCAGCTTCATCCCGCGCCAGATCGTGCGGCAACTGATCGAGACCGGCTCCTCGCTCAGCCTCGGCGGCGCCAGGCGCGAGGTGACGGTGCTGTTCACCGACGTCGCCGATTTCACCGCCAAGACGGAACGGGCCGACCCTTCGCAGGTGATGATCCACACCTCGCGCTATTTCGCCGCGCTGTCGGACGAGATCATGCGGCACCAGGGCACGGTCGACAAATATATCGGCGATGCCGTGATGGCGTTCTGGAATGCGCCCGCCGATGACCCCGATCACACCGTCAATGCCTGCCGCGCCGTCCTGGCATGCGTCGTGGCCAATGAAGCGCTCAACAGGGACTTTCGGCGCGAGGGCTGGCCGCCCTATGACACGCGCTTCGGCCTTCACGTCGGCGATGCCGTGGTCGGCAATATCGGCTCGAGCGACCGGATGAACTACACCGCGCTCGGCGCCACCATCAACCTGGCCTCGCGGCTGGAAGGGCTGAACAAGAATTACGGCACGCGCGTGCTGGCCAGCGCGGCCGTTCGCGCCCGTGCGGAGCAGGCGTTCCTGTTCCGGAGCGTCGACAGCATCAGGCCGAAGGGATTTGCCGAGGCGGTCGAGGTCAGCGAGCTGCGTGGCGAGCTCGCGCAGGCGGACGAAGCGGAGATCACGATGTGCCGGCGCTGGGACGAGGTTTTCACGCTGATTGCCAAGGACGGTGCGGTCGAGACGACTCTGGTCCGGCTCGCCGGCTTCCTGCTCGATTACCCCGCGGACGGCATCGCGCAGTTTCACGCCCGGCGGCTCCGCGCGGCGGCCCAGAACCCGGGGGAGGCGGCGTGAGCGCCGGCGCCATCAGCCGCCGACGGTTGCTGCATCGTGGTGCGGCCCTGGCCGCCATGTCGGCGCTGGGCGCACCGGCTCTTGCGCAGGCCCGCAGCAGAATCCGGCTCGGCTATCTCCACGTGGTTGCCGTGGACGGACACATCTGGACCGGCCTCGACCGCGGCTCGTTCGACCGCGAGGGAATTGATTTCGATCTGCACGAGTTCAGCACCGGACCCGAGGTCTTCGAGGCGATGGGGAAGAGGCGGGTCGATGTCGTGTCGGCCGGCGGCGTGATCTCGAACTATCTCGCGCTTGGCCAGGGCCGGGGCTTTCTCATCAACGACATCGAGGTGGCGACCGCGCAGCTTTGGGTCCGGCCGACGCTCGGCGTAAAGACCTTCGCCGACCTCAGGGGGAGACGGATCGCGACGACCACGAAGACGACCGCGCACATCTTTCTCGACAGGGCGCTGCGCGCCAATAACATCAATCCGTCCGAGGTCGAGATCGTCAATCGCCGCATGCCCGCCGCAGTCCAGGCGTTCATCGCCGGCGACGTTCCTGCTGTGGCGCTCTGGGTGCCGTTCAATATCGCCGTGCGCCAGGCGCTGCCCGAGGCGATCAAGCTCGTCGATGCGTCCGCCTTCTATCCGCAATCGGCCGTGCTGGGCGGTTGGGCCGCGAGGAGCGATTACTATCCGGAGAACAAGGAGGTGCTCAGCCGGATCATCCGTGCCTGGACGGACGCCAACGATCACATGGTCCGCAATCCGGCGGCGGCCGCGGAGGCCTTGCAGAGGTCGCACTATCAGCAGTCGGGGCGGGACGACCTCGCCGAGGCCTTCAAGGCGCAGAAGCTTTATTCCTCGCGCGAATGGCGCCGCCTCTATTCGGACGGCTCTGTCGTGAAGTGGCTCCAGCAGGTCAGCGACTTCTTCATGGCAGATGCCGGAGTCACGAGCCCGGTCCGGGCATCGGACTATTTCGACACGCAGCTCTATCTTTCGACCGTCGCGTAAATGCTCGACGCGACCAGCACCCCATACCGCCCGGACCGCGGCGGGGCGCCCTGTGGATAACTCGCGCCGCGGCCATGGCGCAGGGAAGGGGCGCATGTCGCTGCCCAGCCTGCTATATATCCGCCCGAATCGTGCCCCAGCGGGGGAGAATTGGCCAGGTCTTTGGGGGGAGTTGCCCGAGACCTAGCCGGAAGTCTTTGAAAGTAAAGGCCTAATGGGCAAACGAATAGTTCCGCCGGAAGAGCCGGCCGAAATCCATGAGGTTCCGCTGCGGGAAGCGCTGGAAGAGCGCTATCTCGCGTATGCGCTTTCGACCATCATGCACCGCGCGCTGCCGGACGCGCGCGACGGTCTGAAGCCGGTGCACCGGCGCATCCTCTACGGCATGCGCCTGCTCCGGCTCGACCCCGGCACGGCGTTCAAGAAGTCCGCAAAAATCGTCGGCGACGTGATGGGCTCGTTCCATCCGCACGGCGACCAGGCGATCTACGACGCCATGGTCCGCCTCGCGCAGGATTTCTCCTCGCGCTATCCGCTGGTCGACGGCCAGGGCAATTTCGGCAATATCGACGGCGATAATCCCGCCGCCTACCGCTACACCGAAGCGCGCATGACCGACGTGGCGCGGCTTCTGCTCGAGGGCATCGACGAAGACGGCGTCGAATTCCGCGCCAATTACGACGGCCAGTCGAAAGAGCCCGTCGTGCTGCCCGGCGGCTTTCCGAACCTGCTCGCCAACGGCGCGCAAGGCATCGCGGTCGGTATGGCGACCTCGATCCCGCCGCACAACGCCGCCGAGCTGTGCGATGCCGCGCTGCATCTGATCGAGAAGCCCGACGCGAAGTCGAAGGCGCTGATGAAGTGGGTCAAGGGCCCGGATTTCCCGACCGGCGGCATCTGCGTCGATTCCAAGCAGGCCATTGCTGAAGCCTACACGACCGGCCGCGGTTCGTTCCGCGTCCGCGCCCGCTGGGAGCAGGAGGAGGGCGCGCGTGGCACCTGGGTCATCGTCGTCACCGAGATTCCCTTCCTGGTACAGAAGTCGCGCCTGATCGAGAAGATCGCCGAGCTGCAGGACCAGAAGAAGCTGCCGCTGGTCGGCGACGTCAGAGACGAGTCGGCTGAAGACGTCCGCATCGTCATCGAGCCGAAGTCGAAGAACGTCGATCCCGCCCTGATGATGGAATCGCTGTTTCGGCTCACCGAGCTCGAGAACAAGATTCCGTTGAACCTCAACGTGCTGATCAAGGGCCGCATCCCCAAGGTGGTGGGGCTCGCGGAGTGCTTGCGCGAATGGCTCGACCATCTGCGCGACGTGCTGATCCGCCGCAGCAACTATCGCAAGACGCAGATCGAGCACCGCCTGGAAGTCCTCGGCGGTCATCTGGTCGCCTATCTGAACCTCGACAAGGTGATCAAGATCATCCGCACCGAGGACGAGCCGAAGCCGGCCTTGATCAAGGCGTTCAAGCTCACCGAGATCCAGGCGGAAGCTATCCTCAATATGCGTTTGCGCAATCTGCGCAGGCTTGAGGAAATGGAGATCCGCAACGAGGACAGGGATCTCCGCAAGGAGCTGAAGGGCATCGAAGGCGTGCTCGCTTCCGAAGCCGAGCAGTGGAAGAAGGTCGGCGAGCAGGTCGGCAAGGTCCGCGACATGTTCGGACCGAAGACGCCGCTCGGCAAGCGCCGCACCACTTTTGCAGATGCGCCCGAGCACGATCTCGCCGCGATGGAAGAAGCCCTCGTCGAGCGCGAGCCGGTGACGGTCGTCGTGTCAGACAAGGGCTGGATCCGCACCATGAAGGGCCATGTCGAGGATCTCTCGGGCCTCGCCTTCAAGCAGGACGACAAGCTCGGCTTCGCCTTCTTCGCGGAGACGACCTCGAAGCTGCTGCTGTTCGCGACCAACGGCAAGTTCTACTCGCTCGACGTCGCGAAGCTTCCGGGCGGTCGCGGTCACGGCGAGCCGATCCGCCTGTTCATCGACCTCGAGCAGGAGGCCGCTCCCGTTGCGCTGTTCGTCAACAAGGGCGGTCGCAAGTTCCTGGTCGCGAGCCATGAGGGCCAGGGCTTCATCGTCAACGAGGATGATTGCGTCGGCACCACCAAGAAGGGCAAGCAGGTCCTCAACGTCGACATGCCGAACGAAGCGCGCACGGTCACCGAGGTGATCGGCGACACCGTCGCGGTCATCGGCGAGAACCGCAAGATGCTGATCTTCCCGCTCGACCAGGTGCCGGAGATGGCCCGCGGCCGTGGCGTGCGCCTGCAGAAGTACAAGGATGGCGGCCTCTCCGACGTCGCCGTGTTCGACGCCAAGGCCGGCCTGACCTGGAAGGACTCTGCCGGTCGCGAGTTCTCGGCGACCATGAAGGAGCTCGCGGAGTGGCAAGGCACCCGCGCCGACGCCGGCCGCCTGCCGCCGAAGGGTTTCCCGAAGTCGAACAAGTTCGGCAAGGTGATCGGGTAGGGCTCTTTCGTGTCCCGGACGCGCTGCAACGCTCTTCGCGTTGCTGCGCAGAGCCGGGACCCACGCCACACGGATTGCCGGGAGACATGGGCCCCGGCTCTGCAGCGCACCGCTTCGCGCTGCGCTGCGTCCGGGGCACGAGGGAGTGTGCCTGGTTCTCTCCCCACCGTCATTGCGAGCGTAGCGAAGCAATCCAGACTGCCTCTGCGGAAAGACTCTGGATTGCTTCGCTGCGCTCGCAATGACGAGAGGCGATAGCGCTGCTCTCCAACTGACATTGAGTACCCCGCAAACGCTTGGCAGATAGTCGTGAGCGCATACGTGCGGGCACGAACATTGCTTTTTCCTGGCGACTGCAAAACGGCTGGTCAAAAGGCAAATACACCCCAATGTTCAAATTGAAGGCTTTCATTCCGGCGCTGCTGGGCCTCGCGCTGCTGGCGGCGCCGGCGCATGCGGCGGGCAATCTCGTCGCGGTGCTCGAGGCGGAAATTGTCACGCTCGATCCGCATTTCTCCACGGCCTATATTTCGCGCACGTTCGGCTACATGGTGTTCGACACGCTGTTCGCGAAGGACTCCAAGGGCGACATCAAGCCGCAGATGGTGCAGGACTGGAAGGTCTCCGCCGACGGTTTGACCTACACGTTCACGCTGCGCGACGGCCTGAAATGGCATGACGGCCAGCAGGTCACGGCGGCCGATTGCGTGGCATCGCTGCGCCGCTGGGGCACCCGCAGCGCGCTCGGCCGCCGCATTTTTGCGATCACGGCTTCGCTCGAGCCGACGGATGCAAAGACGTTTGTGCTGACGCTGAAGGAGCCGTCCGGCCTCGTCATCGACGCGCTCGGCAATCCCGTCAGCCCGGTCGCCTTCATGATGCCCGAGCGCATCGCGAAAACGCCCGGCGACCAGCGCATCACCGAGATCGTCGGCTCCGGTCCGTTCGTCTACAGCAAGGCCGATCACCGCACCGGCGACCGCATGATCCTGAAGAAGTTCGCCGACTATGTGCCGCGTCCTGAAACCGCCGACTTCCTTGCCGGCGGCAAGCGCGTCAACGTCGACACGCTGGAGATCCGCGTCATTCCCGACGGCGCGACCGCCGCGTCGGCACTGCAGGCCGGTGAAGTCGACTTCATGCAATACGCGCCGTTCGATCTGCTGCCACAGCTGGAGAAGAACTCCCGCGTCAAGCTGTTCAACTTCACCGGCGGCAACATGTTCGCGGGCGCCTATCGTCTCAACGCCGCGTCAAAGCCGTTCGACGATCCCGAGATCCGCCGCGTGCTGTGGAAGCTGGTCGACCAGCGGGAGGTGCTGGATGCGCTCGGCCTGGATGCCAAATACGCCACGCCGTGCGCGACTTACTTCACCTGCGGCACCACTTATGAGAGCAAGGCGGGGACTGAAGCCGCCGCAAAGCCGTCGATCGAGGCGGCGAAGGCTGCACTGAAGGCGACCAAATATGCCGGCGAGCCCGTCGTCGTCATGGAGGCCAACGATCTCGAAGCGCCGCGCGTCTCGGCGCAGGTGCTGGCCGAGCGGCTGAAGGCTACCGGCTTCAACGTCGATCTGCAGGTGATGGACTGGGCGAGCGTGCTGGCGCGCCGTGCCAAGAAGGAGGGTTGGAGCGTCTATGGCGTTCACGCCGGCGGTTTCGATCTCGGCTCGCCGCTGACCAACGTCATGGTCGCCTTCAACTGCGCCGACTTCACCGGCTGGCAATGCGATCCGCGCATCACGCCTCTGTTGGAAGCCTTCGCCAAGGCGCCGGCCGAGGAGGACCGCAAGAAGATCGCGGGCGAGATCCAGAGCGTGATGTACGATCAGGCGCCTGCGATCCCGTGGGGCCAGTTCGCCCAGCCGGCCGCCTATCGCGCGACCTTGCGTGGTCTGATACCGTCAGCCATCCCGGTGTTCTGGAACGTTGAGAAGTAACGCGATGTACGATGTCATTGTTGTCGGCGGCGGTTCCGCCGGCGCCGCTGTGGCCGCAAGGCTCTCCGAAGATCCCGCACGCCGCGTGCTGCTGTTAGAGGCCGGTCTCGACTGGCGCGCTGATGAAGCGCCGTGGGAAGTGAGGACGCCCAATCCGATCCCGATCATCCACAAGCGCGAATATCAGGAGAAGTGGCAGTGGCCTGATCTGCTGACGCGCCGGGTGGCGGGGCAGGAGCCGCGCTTCTACTGGCGCGGCAAGGGGCTCGGCGGCTCATCGATGATGAACGGCCAGATCGCGATCCGCGGTGTCGCCGATGCCTTCGACGAATGGGCGGCCAAAGGGTGCACCGGCTGGTCAGCCAAGGACGTGATGCCGCTATTCTCGGTGATCGAGGATGATCTGGAGTTCGGCGACGCCGAGGGACATGGACGCGGCGGACCGCTTCCAGTCTACCGCGCGCCGCCGGAGACGTGGGGGCCGATCGATCGCGGCTTGCGCGATGCTGCGCTCGCGAGCGGCTATCCCTGGTGCGCCGACGTCAACGGTCCTGATGGCGAGGGCGTTGCCTGCTACCCCATCAACAGCCGCGACAGCCGCCGCATCACCACCAACGAGGGATATCTGGAGCCCGCGCGCGGAAGGGCCAATCTGGAGATCCGCGGGCACGCGCTGGTCGATCGCGTGCTGATCAGCGACGGACGGGCGACCGGCGTCCGCGTCCATGTCGAGGGGCAGGGCACCCAGGAGATCAGCGCGCGTCACATCGTGCTCTGCGCCGGCGCGATCCACAGCCCGGCGATCCTGCTGCGGTCGGGCATTGGCCCGGCCGATGAGCTGAAGGCGATGGGCATCGCGGTCGAGCGCGACCTGCCGGTCGGCCGCCACTTCTTGGACCACCCGCTGTTTCGCGCCACGATCCAGCTCCGCGAAGACCTGCGGCCGACCGATCCAGACACCCGCCATACCAATTGTTGCGTGACCTATTCTTCTAGTCTCGCCAATGGCGGCAAGCGCGACATGATCCTGATCGCGTTCAACCATCGCGGCATCGGCATGCCGGGTGCGATCGGCGCCGGACTGTTCAACGCCTATTCGCGCGGCACGCTCAAGCTGGCCTCGACCGACCCAGCGATCGATCCGGTCGTCGAGGAGAACATGCTGGCCGATCCCCGCGACATGCTGCGGATGATGGATGCAGTGAAACGCCTTGCCGTGATCACCTCGCAGCCGGCCCTTTCAGGCATCGCCGACTGGATCCGGCTGACCGACACCGACTTGACGCTGCCGCAGGCAGCAGCGCTGCCCGATCACGAGCTCGATGCGCTGCTGCGGCGAGAGACCGGCGACATCCAGCACGCCGCCGGCAGCTGCCGCATGAGCGGCGCTGGCGACGCCGATGGCGTGGTCAATCCGGATGGCACCGTGAAAGGGATCAGCGGCCTGCGCGTCGCCGACGCCTCGATCATGCCGTCCGATTGCCGCGCCAACACCCATTTCACCACGGTGGTGATCGGTGAAGCGATCGCGCGGATGATGATGCGGTAGTTATCCCGTCATCCCCGCGCAATGGCTACGCCATTGCGCGGGGGCACGGTGATGGGGTGCGCTCGCTGTTTCTCCATCGTCATTGCGAGCGGAGCGAAGCAATCCAGAATCTTTCCGCGGAGACAGCCTGGATTGCTTCGCTCCGCTCGCAATGACAGAGCAAGCAGTGAGGCGATTGCTCTCAACTGCCGACGGTGCCGACCAGGCGCGGGCTGCGGTTTGCGCGCGAGGTCTCGGCCGACAGGGCGCGCAGCCATTCGCGGAAGCTGACGATCTCAGGGCAATCGGCGGTGCCTTCGGGCGCGATCAGCCAATCGCCCAGGCCCGATCCCTGGTTGACCCGGTCACAGCGATAGCCGGGATGGTGACCAAGCCCGCGAGCGATCAGCAGATCGACCTTGCCCTCGACCAATTCGTGCAGGCCGGCCGGCTGCAGCACCCTCAAACCGACGTCCGCATGCGCGTTGCGAAATTCCGCCAAAGCGAGCCGGCGCAAGTCGAAGGTGCCGTGGACGCCCAATTGCAGCAGCACCACTCCCGCCGGCTTCAATTGCGCGGTCGCCTCCGCAATGTGGCGAAAGCCTTCGGAGATTCCGGGCAGATAGGCCTGACCGGCCGCGGTCAGGATCAGCTGCTTGTGCAGCCGCTCGAACAGCTGCACGCCGAGGCGCGCCTCCAGCGCCTTCACCTGCTGCCCGACGGCGGCAGGCGTCACGTGCAGCTCGTGCGCGGCGAGCTTGAAGCTGAGATGTCGCGCGGCGGCTTCGAAGGCGCGGAGCGCGTTGAGTGGTGGAAGGGCGTAGGTCATCGCGGTTCAGTTTGACACCGATCGCCTGCGGCCTTGCAATAGATTTTCTTGCGCTGAACCGCAGGAATGATGCTTTGCGCCGCGGCGATGTTGCCGGGTACGGTCAGCCTGCAATCCGGAGAACCCCATGCCCCGCCGACTGGATCATCTCGTCATTTGCGTCCGCGATCTCGAACAGGCTGCCCTGGATTGGCAGGCGCTGGGCTTCAAGCTCACGCCGACCGGTGTGCACCCGTTTGGAACCAGCAACCGCCTCGCGCAGTTCGCCGACAATTTTGTGGAGCTGCTGGCCGTCACCGACGATGCGCTGGTGCCAGCAAGCGCACCCGGCCATTTCAGCTTCGCAGCCCACAACCGGGATTTTCTGACGCAGGCCGAAGGCATGTCGATGCTGGTCCTGCATAGCACCGACGCCCATGCCGACGCGGCCCGCTTCAAGGCCGACGGCATCGGCGCCTACGCGCCGTTCGACTTTGGCCGCGATGCGGTGCTGCCTGATGGAGGCACGGCACGCGTTGGCTTTTCCCTGGCCTTCGCCACCGATCCGGCCATGCCCGGAGTAGCGTTCTTCACCTGCCAGCAGCGTCACCCGCCGGAACTGTTTTGGAAGCCGGAGTATCAGCGGCACGCCAACGGCGCCGCGCGCGTGATCGAGGTCGTGATGTCGGCCGAGGAGCCGGCGGCGCATCGCGATTTTCTCGAGCGCCTCATGGAAGGGCCTGCCGGGCTTGCGCCTGGCTGCTTGACGATCGGCGACAGCGATAACCGGGTCACGTTGCTCGACCCGTCCGAGCTGGGGCGCCGGTTGCCGGGCCAGGTCAGCGGTTCATCGCCGCGCTTTTGCGCTGCGCGCCTCGCGGTCGCCGATCTCGATGCGACGCGGCGGGCATTGGAGAGCAACGGCGTCGGATTCGCGATGACCGGCGGCGTGCTGCTGATCCCGCCCGTCGCCACGCATGGTCTGGCGCTGGAATTCGTTGAACAGGAGGCAGGCTGACATGGCGCACATCCTCAACCACAATCCCGCAGCGGTCCATCCACCCGCCGGCGGCTACAGCATGGGCGTTGAGCTCAGTCAGCATCGCCGCCTGCTGTTCATCAGCGGTCAGGTGCCCGAGGCATCCGACGGTGCCGTGCCTGACGGGTTCGAGGCGCAATGCGAGCAAGCCTGGCGCAATGTGGCGGAGGTGCTTGCCGCTGCCGGTCTTGGCGTCGAGCACCTGGTCAAGGTCACGACGTTCCTGACCGAGCGGGCCCAGGTCGTGCCGAACCGCATCATTCGCCGCAACGTGCTCGGCGAGCACCGGCCCGCGCTGACGGTCGTGATCGTCGAAACCGTCGACAGCAAATGGCTGCTGGAGATCGAGGCGATCGCCGCGGAATGAACCCAATCCTGTCAGGCGTCCAATGGCCGAGATGATCCATCCATTCTACGAGGCGCATCGCGCTGCCATGGAGGCCGCCATGCGCCATCGCCTCGATCTTGCCGAGGCGATGCTGCGGGAACGCGCGCATCTGTCCGATATCGACGGGATCAGGCAGGAGGTGATGGACGAATTCGAGATCGTGCTCACCCAGATGCCCTATGTCGGGGGCGCGGCCAGTCGCATGAGCGATTTCTTCATGCGTCTGATCGGCTTCATGGCGATCAGCCGGATGCTCCGGCGGCGCGGCGTGCCGCTGCCAGTGATCGGCGAGATCGAGCGGGAAACCTACAAGGCGCAATTGCTCACCGTCTCCGAAGCGGAACGCCTCGCCGCGGGACGTCAGTTCATGTCGCCTGAGAACCAGGCCCTGCTACGCGAGCAGGCTGCACTGAGCGCGGCGAGCAGCCATCAGGACGCCTTTCCGGAAGACTTCGTCTACGATTTCGTCGAGCCTGGCCCAGGTGACAATTTCGAATTCGGTATCGACTACAAGGCCTGCGGCTTCTGCAAATTCGCGGCGCGCCATGGCGACAAGGGCATCCTGCCGAACATTTGCGGGCTTGATTTCGACGCCTATGCAACGCGGGGCATCCGTCTGGAGCGGACACAAACGCTCGCCGGCGGCGCAAGCCACTGCAATTTCCGGTTCTCGCGGATGGGTTAGGCGAGTTGGGGGGCGCTCTGTTCGTCCAACACCGGTGTCATGCCCCGCCTAGTGCGCAATTGCGCACGGGGGCGGGGCATCCAGTACGCCGCGACCTCTCGATTCAACTACAACTGCTGCGGCGTACTGGGTCGCCCGGTCAAGCCGGGCGACGACAGTGAGAGTGGGGCTAGCAGCGCCTCAGATCACCCCAGCCACCCGCAGCACCACGCCCGCCGCGCAGCTGCCGGCCAGCACCGTGAGCATCCCCAGCTTGAAGCGGAAGATCGCGGTCGCGGCCGCGATCGCCAGCACGAGCGCGGGGATGTCGACGCTGGTCAAGACCGGCCGGTCGAAGGCGAAGGGGAAGGCGTGCACCGGCGCGGTTTCGCGGAACAGCGTGTGCAGGGCGAACCAGATCGAGAGGTTGAGGATCACGCCGACGACCGCGGCGGTGATCGCGCTGAGCGCGCCGGCAAGGCCGGTGTTGCCGCGCAGGCGCTCGATATAGGGGGCGCCGACGAAGATCCAGAGGAAGCAGGGCGTGAAGGTGACCCAGGTTGCGAGCAGGCCGCCGAAGGTCGCCGCGACCATCGGCGACAGGCCGCTTGGATCGCGATAGGCCGCCATGAAGCCCACGAACTGCAGCACCATGATCAGCGGACCCGGCGTGGTCTCGGCCATGCCGAGGCCGTCGAGCATCTCGTGCGGCTTCAGCCAGTGATAATGCTCGACCGCCTGCTGGGCCACATAGGCCAGCACCGCGTAGGCGCCGCCGAAGGTGACGAGCGCCATCTTCGAGAAGAACAGCGCGATCTGGCTGAAGACGTTGGCCTCACCGAACGCGGCGAGCAGGGCGATCACCGGCACCAGCCAGAGCGCCAGCCACAACGCGCCGACGCGGATCGCGCGGCCGGTGTCGGGTTTGATGTGATCGGGCACGGCATCGCCGAGCATGCTGTCGATCACGGCGCTGCTGTCGCCATGGCCGTGACCGGCCGGGGCAAATTCCGGACGACCTTGCCGCGCGCCGATATATCCGATCACGCCGGCGGCGATGATGATGATCGGGAAGGGGATGGCGAAGAAGAAGATCGCGACGAAGGCGATTGCGGCGAGCGCGATCATGATCCGGTTCTTCAGCGCGCGCTTGCCGACACGCACCACGGCCTCGACGACGATGGCGAGCACGGCGGCCTTCAGGCCGAAGAACAGCGCCTCGACGAAGCTGACATTGCCGAAAGCCGCGTAGATGTAGCTCAAGGCCATGATGGCGATGATGCCGGGCAGGATGAACAGCCCGCCCGCCATCAGCCCGCCGGCGGTCCGATGCATCAGCCAGCCGACATAGGTCGCAAGCTGCTGCGCCTCCGGTCCCGGCAGCAGCATGCAATAGTTCAGCGCATGCAGGAAACGGCCTTCGGAGATCCACTTCTTCTCCTCGACGAGGATGCGATGCATCACCGCGATCTGGCCCGCGGGCCCGCCAAAGCTCAGGCAGGCGACGCGCAGCCAGACACGGAAAGCCTCGTTGAAGCTGATGCCGTGACCGGCATCAGCTCCCGTTTGAAGGCTGCGGGTATCCATTACGCCTTCACCTTGTTGGTCGGCCAGTTGTGGGTCTCGGCCGTCGCGTCGCGGCACCAGCGGTAGAACGCGTCGTAGAGCGTCATGCCGGCCTCGAGCTGTTCGAGATCGTCATCGTACATCCGCGACAGCCCGAGCGAGGCGGCGAGCAGGCCGGGCGCCTCCGGCGCGAGGTCGGGCCGCGCGGTGTCGGCGCCGCGCACCAGCGTCGCGAGGTGGAGCAGGGCCGGCGTCGCGATGCCGAACTCCTCGATCATGACGTCGAAGGTGCAGAGCTCGCCGCGGTGGCTCCAGAACACGTTCTCGATGTCGAAGGGGGCCGCGCCAAAGCGCTCGCCGACCGCGACCACCTCGGACGGTGCGACGTAGAGGAACACCGCATCGGGATCGACGAAGCGGCGAATCAGCCATGGGCAGGCAATGCGATCGACCTTCGGCCGCGCCCGCGTGACCCAGACCGTGCGTCCCTTGGCGTCGCGCGGCGGCAGCTTGCGGGTATCGAGCAGCGGCAGTTTTGCTGCCTTCCAGCCCTCGAAGCCGCCATCGAGCGTTTCGGCCTGCACGCCGAGTTGCCTCAGCCAGGCAGCTGTGCCCTGCGCGAGCTTGGCGCCGCGCAGGCAGGAGACGATGGCCGAGCGGCCGGCAAATTCGCCGCCCCATTCGGCAACGGTCTCGTGGCTGCGCCTGATGGAGCCGGGGATCAGCCGCCGGTCGGCGGCAAAATCCTCCTCCGTGCGGACATCGATCAGGACAGGGGGATTGGCCGTGCCGATCAGGCGCGCCAATTTATCGGGTGATATGGTCGTGAAAGTAGACATGTTGATGCGTCCTCGCAAAAACTGAACGGGACGCGATACTTGGGCATGTCGCCTCGTGGGGAGATCGCTCAAATCCCCATGGGCTGATTACAGCTAAACTAAGCGGAACTGTCAATCCGCAGGACGATTGGGCCTTAGAAAATTGGGCTTCACCGGTCTATAATGCGCGCCAATAGACCTGAATCCTCTGGAGAATTCGATGCATTCCCACTCCATTGAACAGTGGACGCATGACCATGCCTTCCTGGGTGAGAAGCACGACGAGAACGAGCGGCGCACCTGGCTCGTGGTCGTGCTGACGCTGGTTATGATGGTCGGCGAGATCGTCGCCGGCTCGCTGTTCGGTTCGATGGCGCTTCTGGCCGACGGCTGGCACATGGGCACGCATGCGGCCGCGCTCGGCATCGCTGCCTTCGCCTACCGCTTCGCGCGCAGGCACCTGGGGAATGCGCATTTCACCTTCGGCACCGGCAAGTTCGGCGATCTCGCCGCCTTCTCCAGCGCGATCATCCTGGGACTGATCGCGGTCGAGATCGCCTATGAGAGCGTGCTGCGGCTGATCACGCCGGTGCCGATCGTCTATGGCGAGGCGATCGCGGTGGCCGCGCTGGGGCTGTGCGTCAACCTCGCCAGCGCGTGGCTCTTGCGCGACAGCCACGACCATCACCATCACGGTCATGATCATGGCCACAGCCATGCGCATCATAATCACGATGAGCACGATGAGCACGACCACCATCACCATCATCACGACAACAATCTCCGTGCGGCCTACGTCCACGTCATGGCGGACGCAGCGACCTCGGTGCTGGCGATCGGCGCCCTCGTGGTCGCGATGTATTCGGGCTGGGTCTGGGCTGACCCGGCCGTGGGCCTGATCGGCAGCGTCGTGATCGCGAGCTGGGCGTTCGGCCTGATCAAGTCGTCAGGCGCGGTGCTGCTCGACGTGCGCGCCGACGAGAAGCTGGAGCGGGTGATCCGGGCGCGCATGGAGGTCGGCGAGGACCGCGTCACCGATCTGCATCTCTGGCAGGTCGGCCCCGGCCATTGCGCCGTGCTCGTCTCGGTGGTCTCGGACAAGCCGAAGCAGCCGGCTGTCTACAAGAAGCGGCTCGCCGGGCTGAAGGGCCTCAGCCACATCACGGTCGAGGTCGAGACCTGCCCGCATTGACGTGATCTGCGGAATTCTGCGGCGCGACCGGGGTTGATCCTCGGTCGCAGCTCCCCAAACGCTTGCCAAGGAGGGACCAAGGATGACGTCCGGGATCAAGCTTGCTTTTGCCGCCGCTGCTCTCACCTTGTTCAGCCATGCAGCGATGGCGCAGTCGGAGAAGACCGGCGTCGAAAGGCTCTACGTCCTCAATTGCGGCGAGGGTACCGCCGGCGACATCTCGCGCTGGACGCCCGGCATCAACGAGGGCAAGACGATGGACTTCGTCGACAGCTGCTACCTCATCAAGCACGCCAAGGGCTGGTTCCTGTGGGACACCGGCATCGCCGATGCCGTCGCGGCCATGCCCAACGGCCTGGCACCGGCCGACCCCAAGGCCGTGACCTGGCGCCGGCCGAAGACGCTGGCCGCCCAGCTCGAGCAGCTCGGCCTCAAGCCCGATGACGTCAAGGCGATGGCGGTTTCGCACACCCATCCGGACCACACCGGCAATGTGGAGCTGTTCCCGCAGGCTATGCTCTACGTGCAGAAGGTCGAATATGACTGGCCCGGCGCCAACAACGAGCCGCGCTTCAAGCCTTCGCATCCGGTCGAACTGCTCGCGGGCGACAAGGATGTGTTCGGCGACGGCAGCGTGACCATCCTGTCGACGCCCGGCCACACGCCGGGACACCAGTCGCTGCTGGTGAAATTGCCGAAGACCGGCGCGGTGGTGCTGTCCGGCGACGCCGTGCACTTCAAAGACAATTGGGACAACCGCCGCGTGCCCAGCATGAACGTCAACAAGGAGATGAGCGCGGCCTCGATGCAGAAGATCGCTGACACCCTCGCCAAGGAGAAGGCGCAGCTCTGGATCAACCACGACAAGGCGCAGCGCGACAGCCAGAAGATGGCGCCGGAGTTTTACGACTAGCGCGCGTCAAGCCCCCTGTTGCCACACCGCTGTCAGCAGGGCTGTGCTAACCGCCCGCAAAAGCTCCGGGACAGGAGGCGGTCGTGGGGGAGTGGCTCGGGGTTGCGATTGCGCTGGCGTCGAGCAGCATCGGCGGCACGGCGGCGGCGATCACCCGCTATCTCGTCGGCGGCGCCGATCCGGTCCTGCTGGCGATCCTGCGCTGGGGGATCGGCTTCCTCTGCCTGCTGCCATGCGCACTGCTGCTCCGGGTGCGCTGGCCGCAGCGCTCCGACTGGCCGGCGGTGGCGCTGCTCGGCATCTGCTTCTTCGGCCTGTTCTTCATCCTCTACAACATCGCGGTGTCCTACACGACGGCCGCGCGTGCCAGCCTCGCGCTGGCGACGCTGCCGCTCCACACCATGGTGGTCGGCGCGATCCTCGGCGTGGAGCGGCTGACCGCGCGCAAGATCACCGGCGTCGGCATTGCCGTGCTCGGTGTGACGGCAGCGCTCGCGGCGGGCCTGGCGCAAAGTCCGGCCGGCGCGTGGCGGGGTGAGTTGATCATGACCGCAGCCGTGTTCTGCATGGCGTTCTACAACGTGCTGTCGCGGCCGCTGATGCAGCGCTCGAGCGCGCTCGGCTTTCTCACGGTCGGCATGGGCGCGGGCGCTGTGGTGCTGGTGATCGCTGGCTTTGTGAAGGGAAGCTTTGCGGCGCTCGATCATTTCACCACGGCGCAATGGATCGCCGGCGTCTATCTCGGCGCCGGTGGCGGCGCGCTCGCCTTCATCCTCTGGGTCATGGCGCTGGCGCGGGCGACGCCGACCCGCGTCGCCAACACGATGACGGTCAATCCGATCGCCGCCACCTTGCTGGCCGCGCTGCTGATCGGCGAGCCGATCACGGCAAATCTTCTGATTGGGTTGGTCGCCGTCTTCGCCGGCATCTGGATCGCAACCGGCGAGGCGAAGACAAGCTGATCGGCTCCGCGCTGTGCGAAGGTTTGAATGTCGCAGGAGTGTCACGAACGGTTCGCTTCGAACACCGCGTTCGTTGTGCCGGCGAATGCAGGCAGATGCAGAGCGCAATCATTGCCGTGCCTATAGTTTCGGCAAGGCGTCATCGAAGATCGAGCAGGCATACCGTTTGGAAAGACGATCATGCTTTTTCCGAAGCGGCGAACACGCGCGCACTTAAGCGGACCTTAAAGACTCGGCCGATATGCATGTCAGCGTGCATAATTCAACGGGACGGCAAGGCTATGCGTAATGCGATCGGACGGCGTCAGTTCTTGTGCGGTTGTTGCGCAGTGCTTGGAGCTGCGGTGCTGCCGAGACAAGCGAAAGCCGCGGGCGATCCCGAGATCGTTCCGATCGAGTTTGCGAGCTTTCACGATCAGACGTTCAGCAACGAATATCTGCAGTTCATGAATGTCACGATCCCGCCGGGGCAGATCGCAGCCTATCACCGGCACACCAGGGACTTTGCGCAAGTCTACATGGCGGTCTCGGACGCGGAAGGGACGCCGCTCGGCGGCAAGCCCGTCATCACGCCGCGCAAGGTCGGCGAAGTGCTGTTCACCAACTACACGAAGCAGCCGGTGGTGCATCAGGTTGCCAATGTCGGCGCCAGCGATTTCCGGATCATGGGGTTTGAGCTGTTCGACTCTCAGCCGGGCCGCTTCTCGCCGCTGCCGCGCCCCGAGCCCTACGTTTCGGTGATGGACAACCACCGCGTCCAGGCCTGGCGGTTGATCCTGAAGCCGGGCGAGGTTGCGCCGGCGATGCAGCAGGCCGCGCCCGGCGTGCGCATCGTGGTGCAGGGTGGCATGCTGGTCGAGGGTGTGCAGGGCAAGCCGGAGCACAAGCTCAACCTGAAATACGGCGACTTCGCGTGGCAGAATGCGGGCCCGGTCCGGACGATGCGAAACGCAGGGACTTCGACCGTCGAGCTCGTCGAATTCGAACTGAAGTAGGGGACGCGGGTGGGGGCGTGAAGGCTGGCGGGGGCCGGCCTTTTACGTCCGGGGCTTTAATGGGAATGAGGAGCGGGGCGTGTCTATCAAGCGGTCGGGAATTGCCATTGCAGCGCTGATGTCGGGCGTCGTCGTTCTGACCTCGGGCCTTCAACTGAGCGAGCGCTTGAGCGCCTACCAGAACGCCATCGCGGCGCACGCCCTGGAGACTCGTCTGGCTGCCGGCTTCGACGCAGTCGGCAGCCTCACCATCGAGCGCGGTCCCGTCAATCGGGCACTGCTCGGCAAATCCGCGGCGGACGATGCGGTGCTCAAGGAGTTCGCCGACAATCGCCGCGCCAGCGACGAGGCCTTGGTGAAACTGGAAACGCTGGCCCGCGGCGATGCCGACCTGACGCGGCGGGTCAAGGCCGCCGCGGCGAAGATCGCCGCCGCGCGCGCGGAAGCCGCATCGCACTGGCAGAAGCCGCTGACGGAGCGTCCCGGCGCCGCCGCCGCCAAGGCCATGCGCGACTACGCCGATGCGATGGCGAGCCTGAACGAGTTGCTGGAGTCCGGCATCAAGGCGACGATGCGCCTCAGCACAACGGCGGGAAACCTGCTCGACGTCGCACAGAAGGGGTGGGTGATCCGCCAGACTGCCGGCCAGGTCTCGCTGTTGATTTCGGGGCTGGTGACAGCGGGCCGTCCGGCCACATTGGCGGAACGGGACGAACTCAACGCCGCGATCGGCCAGATGACGCGCCTTTGGGCTGAAATTCTCGACCGCGGCGACGACGTTCAAGCACCCAAGAACACGCGGGCCAGCGTCGGTGCGGCCAGGGATCGCTACTTCGGTTCGGACAAGCCGCTCCGCGAGGCGCTGATGAAAGCCGCGTTCGACGGCACGCCTTACGCGGTGTCGGTGGATGAATGGCGCAAGTCGGCGACGGGCGCGAACGCCTCGCTGCTGGGAATCCGCGATGCCGCGCTGCGCGATGCGCAGGCCGTGGCGGAACGGGACGAAGCCGACGGGCTTGGCGGCATCCTGTTCGCCGGCGCGGCCATTCTGGTCGTCCTGGGATTGTCGGCGGCTGCGTCCGTCCTGCTCGTGCGTCACCTGCTCACGCCAATCTCTAAGCTGTCGGAAGTGATGACCCGGCTCGCCCGCAACGAGGAAGCCGAGGTGCCGTTCGCTGCCCGCAAGGACGAGATCGGCGGCATGGCGCTCGCGGTGCAGGTCTTCAAGGAGGCCATGATCACCACCAATCGACTGGCTGGCGAGCAGGCGGCCGAGCGGATCGTCAAGGAGAAGCGTGCGGCGCGTCTCGAAGGCCTGGTCAGCGATTTCGAGGCCAAGGCGGGGGCCATGGTGGCACTGCTGGCGTCGGGGGCAACCGAGCTCGAGACGACCGCACGTTCGATGTCCTCGACCGCGACGCAGACCAAGGGGCAGGCGACGACCGTCGCTGCCGCAGCCGAAGAAGCGAGTGTGGGCGCGAGCACGGTTGCCTCTGCGGCCGAGGAGCTGACGGCCTCGATCGGTGAGATCAGCCGCCAGGTCGCGCAATCCTCGACCATCACCGGGCGCGCGGTGGCCGACGCGCAGCGCACCGACAAGATCGTGCAGACATTGGCCGAGGGCGCCGAGAAGATCGGCGAGGTCGTGACCCTGATCCAGGCCATCGCCGCTCAAACCAACCTGTTGGCCTTGAACGCGACGATCGAGGCGGCGCGGGCGGGGGAGGCCGGGAGAGGCTTTGCCGTGGTCGCCTCAGAGGTGAAGATGCTGGCGAACCAGACGGCATCGGCAACTGCGGAGATCGGCGCCCAGATCGCGCAAATCCAGGCGGCCACCAAGGAGGCTGTCGACGCGATCCGCGGCATCAGCGGGACGATCGAAGAGGTCAGCTCGATCTCGAGCGTGATCGCAACGGCAGTCCAGGCACAAGGCGTGGCAACGGCGGAAATCGCCCGCAACGTTCAACAGACGTCGCAATCGGTGAAGGACGTGACGGCGAATATCAGCGGCGTGAGCAAGGCGGCCACGGAAACGGGCGTTGCGGCAAGCGAGGTGCTGAGCGCGGCAGATGGCCTGTCGCGACAGGCCGAGCAGCTGACGAGCGAAGTGGGCAGCTTTGTCGAGGACGTCCGGGCCGCCTAAAGCGCGATGTGCTTTAGCGCGGCGCCGTCACCGGAGGCGGGCTCGCCTCCGGCGTCTTCTTCGGCTTCAGCGAGCCGGCATAGAACGAGACCAGCCACACCAGCAGGAGGGCGAGGAGATAGACGCCCCAGGCCTGCGGCGGCGTGGTCGCCCAGCGCAAAAGGCCCTTGAATGTGCGCGGCGGATTGTTGTCGTCGGTCATGGCCCGCTTGTGCGCGAAAGCGGCGATGCGGTCAATCCGGCCGCTGTCCGGCCCGGATCAGGAACAGCGCCGCAAGCGCCGAGAGGCTGAGTGCGGAGGAGACGATCAGCACCTTGGCGCCCATGACGTCGATGAGCAGGCCGAAGACCAGCGGCGCCACCGCCTGCGCCATCCGCGCCGGCGCGCCGATGATGCCGAGGCGGTAGCCGAAATCCTTGGGGCCGAAGATCGACAGCGGCAGCGTCCCGCGGGCGATCGTCAGGATGCCGTTGCCGGAGCCGTGGAACAGCGCAAAGGCGCTCGCGGCGGCACCGCCAAAGATGGCTATGACGGCAGCGCCGATCGGATGGGTGAGGCAGGCGAGCCGCGTCGACCACAGCGGATGAAAGCGGCTCAGGACGCTCGCTTCGAGGATGCGCGCCACCACCTGCGCCGGGCCGATCAGCGCGCCGGCCGCGATCGCCTCGACATGGCTCGCGCCCGTTGCCTCGACGATGCGCGGAAAATGCACCGCCATCGCCCCAGTGACGGTCCAGACCGCGGCGAAGACGAAGGCGAGCAGGAGCATGGTGCGGTCGAGCGGCACATGCGGCTTCTCGGCCGTCGCCGCCGCCTGCCTCGCGCCTTTGATCGTGGGCAGCATGAAGAAATTGAGGGGCAGGCCGATCAGGATGTTGGCGGCGGCCCAGGCAAAGCAGGTCTCGCGCCAGCCGATATGGGCGAGGCCCCAGGCGGTGAGCGGCCAGCCGACGGTGGAAGCAAAGCCCGCCATCAGCGTGATGCCGGTGATGGGCCGGCGCGCCTCGGTGCCGTAGATGCGCCCCAGAGCAGCGAAGGCGGCATCATAGAGGCCCATCGCCATGCCGATGCCGAGCACGAGCCAGGCGATCGCCATCACCAGGACGGATTGCGACAACCCAAGGAGTATGAGGCCGGCGGCAATCGTCAGGTTGGAAATCGACAGCACCTGCCGTCCGCCGACGAGATCGATCTGCCGCCCGATGCGCGGGCCGAGCATCGCCGAGATCACCAGCGAGGCCGAGAACGCGCCAAAAATCCAGTTGGAGGAGATGCCGAGGTCGTGCGCCATGGGATCGGCGAGCAAGGCCGGCAGATAATAGCTGGACGCCCAGGCCAGTGTCTGCGTGGTGCCGAGCGCCAGGATGATCGGAAGCTGGCGCTGGCTCATATTCCTGTATTTCTGGTCGGCGGTGTCATTGGTTCCATTTGCAGCCGGCCATGACAGCGCGTCAACAGCACCTGCGGCATATTCGACCTGCTGCGGGCGGGTGCCTTGGCGCGCGACGTTCGCGCGGCCTTCCGCTCGTCACGAATGCACGCCATAATGGCGTATGCAATTGACCTCGCGCCTCGCGCTGATGAACTGGCTGACCGGCCAGGGGCTCACGGGCCTGCCCGAAAATGAACTGCTCCGCGGCTTCTGCGAGCGCTGTCGCGCCGAGGGCCTGGAACTCTCGCGCGCGCTGGTCGTCATCGACACGCTGCATCCGATCTATGAGGGGCGCGGCTTCCGCTGGAGCGACCGGCAGAGCAACGAGAGCGAAATGTTCGAATACGGCTCGACCGCCGAGGGCGACGCCGCCAAGAGCTGGCGCCGCTCGGTGTTCTTCCACATGCTCGAGCACGGCCACGACGAAATGGTGATCGATCTGGCCGACGCACCGTCGCTGGATTTCTCGCAGATCGGCGAACTCGCCGAGAAGGGCCACAAGCACTATCTCGCCTTCGTGCATCGCTTCGGTGAGAACGGCGCGCTCGGCCTGATGGACTGCCTCTATTCCTGCTGGACCACACGCCGCGACAGCGGCTTCAGCGCAGCCGAGCTGGAGTCCCTGCGCGATCTCGTGCCGGTGCTGGGGCTTGCGATCAAGTCGGCGCAGCAGGTCGACATCGCGCGCACCTTGGGGCGCGTCTATCTTGGCCGCGGCGCCTCGGAGCAGGTGCTGGGCGGCCGCATCTCGCGCGGCGTCACCGAGCGCATCAACGCCGTGCTGTGGTATTCGGATTTGCGCGGCTCGACCGGGATCAGCGAGAGCATCGGTCCGGACGAGATCATCCCGTTCCTCAACGACTATGCGCAGGCCGTGATCGATGCGATCCACGACGCCGGCGGCGACGTCCTGAAGCTGATCGGCGACGGCGTGCTGGCGATGTTCACCGGCGAGGACATGGCGCATGCGCGGCGTGCGGCGCTCCGTGCCGAGCATCTGTTCCGCCAGAACGTCGCGGCGCTGAACGCGCGCCGGGCGGCCGACGGCCGTCCCACCACGTCCGCCTATATCGGCCTGCATGTCGGCGAGGTCTTCTACGGCAATATCGGCAGCGAGGACCGGCTCGATTTCACGGTGGTGGGCCCGACCGTGAACGAGGTCAGCCGCATCGCCTCGATGAGCCGCTCGGTCGATCGCGAGCTGCTCGCGTCGGCGGAGTTCTACAAGGGTCTCGACGCCGCCGGCCGCCGCTATCTCGTCTCCACCGGCCGCTACGCGCTGCGCGGCATCGGCCGCGCGCAGGACCTCTACACGCTCGATCCCGATGTCGACGCGAGCGAGCCGGTGACGGGGAGCTATGAGCGGTACCTGGCGGCCAATTAGGGGGCGGGGCGCTCAGCTATCGCGCCTGCCTGACTAGAGTTTGGATCGGAAACTCTCGACCATCGAGCGGAACTCCGGCAGGGCCTCGTCAAAGCGCTCTTGCGGCGCCATGCCCATCAGCAGAAAGGGACGTCCCGACGGATAGAGGGCGACGACGAAGTAGCGAAGCGGCCGGCCGCTCGACTGCTTGCCCTCTGCGAGATATTCGAAACCGGGCATCCCTGATATCTGTAGCGGCTTCGAACTCAGGATCACCTTGTCGGTGATGGCTTTCGACATAAGGAACTGCCGTTCGCCGAAGGCCTGTTGATCGGACGGCGCAATGATCCCGTCCGCCGCCAAGGTCACCACGAAGCCGACGTCGTCCAACTTCCCCTCAGGCGGTGGGGGCGTTTCCTTCGCCAGGAGGCCGCGGCCCGCCAGTGGTTTGCGGTACTTGAACCGCGAGGTGGGCTCGATCGAGAATGGCAACGCCGCGATCGGATCGCTTGTGCTGACCGCACTGATCCTGACGCTGGCCAGAGTCGCCCGGATCACCGCGTCCGAGAGGCGCGCCGGCGCGGGCCTCGGGATCGACATGGTCACGATCGCGACCATGTCCGGGCCTTTGACGTTCAACATCCATTTGTCGAAGGTCTGATTGCCGGTGCGCTGCTCCGCCCTGACGGTCACCTGTTCGTAGGGCAGTCCTTCGATCGTCTCGGTGGACAGGAGGCGCATGCCGTGCCTGGCCATCGCTTCGGCGCTGATGCCGGCGCGAATTTGCTCGAACGCCGCCGGCGGAAACTCCACCAGCACGATCGAAGCGCTGCCTTCCTGGTCCAGGAAGCCCGAGAAGGTGGTTGCGACCGCAAAGCCCTTTGGTGGCTCGAGGCTGATGCGGCTACCGGGTGGTTTGATCGGCTCGGCGACGCTTGCGGACGTCAAAGTGCTCGCGACGATCCAGCATGCGAGTGCAATGCCGGCAGCGAATTGTCTGATCACGACCGAGAACCACCACAGTTGTTGCCATGCAACCTTATATTGGCGAAGCATGACACAACAAGTGCGGGCATATCCTTGCCGAAGGCGAGCTTCGACGAATTGCTAGCAGCTCGCCGCCGCTTCGTCCCCGACCATAACCGGCTGCCGATCCAGCGCGGCTGCCGGCGACAGCCAGATCACCAGCGCCTGCGCGCCGAACACGGCTGCTGCGAGATAGAGGCACGCTTCCGCGCTCCAGAAGCCGCCGACGATCGCGCCGAGGGCCGAGCCGAGCGGGCGGGCGCCGTAGCTCATGATGTTGATGGCGGAGACGCGGCCGAGCAGGCGCGGCGGCGTCACCGACTGGCGCAGCGTCGTGGTCGAGATCACCCACAGGATCGGCCCAGCGCCGAGCAGGAAGAAGCTCAAGCCTGCAAGCCAGGGTGAGGGGACCAGCACCGTCAGCGCCATCACGACCGAGGCGACGAAGCCCGTGACCGGGCCGAGGCCGACGACCGTGCCGAAGGCGATGCGCTGCATCACGCGCGTGGCAAGGAGCGCGCCGATCACCATGCCGACGCCATACATCGTCAGCACCGTGCCGACGCCGGCGGCGGTCAGGCCGAGATGGCGCACGGCATAGGGCACGAACACCGCGATCTGCAGGAACCAGCCGGTGTTGAAGATGAACTGGGTGATGAACACCGGCCGCAGCAGCGGATGGTGGAACACGAAGGCCGCGCCCTCGCGGATCTCCTGGAACGGATGGCGCCGTGGCATCGGTGCGCGGGCGGGCTCGTAGATGCCGGAGAGCAGCACCACGGCGACGGCCGATAGCGCCGCGGCAAAGCCGAAGGCGAGGCTTGCCCCCCACCAGCCGACCAGTGCGCCGCCGAGCGCGGGCCCACTTGCGAAGGCAATGGTGCGCGCAAGCTCGATCCGCGCATTCGCTGCCGGCAACAGGTCCGCGTTGACCAGCGAGGGCACCAGCGCAGGCGCGGCAACGCTGTAGACGACGGTGCCGCACACTGCCGTGAAGCCGAGCAATGCCAGCAGCGGCAGATTGAGCGCGCTCAGCGCGAGGAGGAGCACGATGGCCGCAAGGGCTGCGGCCCGCAGCGCCTCGGCGCCCGCCATCAGCGCGCGGCGGGAGATGCGGTCGGCGAGCAGACCAGCCGGAATGGCGAACAGCACGAAGGGCAGGGTCAGCGCGGTCTGCAGCACGCCGGTCTGGCCCTCGGCGACCCCGAGCGTCAGCACGGCGACGATCGGAGCGGCGGCGAGCGCGATCTGCTCGGCGGATTGCGCTGCGAGATTGGACCAGGCGAGGCGGCTGAAGGTGTCAGGGAGGCGCTGCGAATTTGACATGGCTCATTTCCTGCAAAGTCGGATTGGCGCCAGTATCCGCTTCCGGGCGCGGCCAAACCCACCCGCTTTCCGACAGGGCAGGGCAGAGCTCCGCTGTGCCGGGGAACCGATGCGGCTAGATGCAGTTGCAAATGAGTTGCAATAAGCCCCGACTTCGGTATTCTGACCGTATGGATGCCCGATCGCCTGATTTAACCCCCGATGCCGCCGGCTGGCGCACTGACGCGCCAGCCACCAAGAGCCTCGCCGAAGTGAACGCCACGGTCGCCATTCCGGTCGCGGCCCAGTGGTGGCGGCGGCTGCTCGCCTTCGTCGGTCCGGGCTACCTCGTCTCGGTCGGCTACATGGACCCCGGCAACTGGGCGACCGACCTCGCCGGTGGATCGAAGTTCGGCTACACGCTGCTCTCCGTCATCCTGCTCTCGAACCTGATGGCGATCCTGCTGCAGTCGCTGGCGGCGCGGCTCGGCATCGTCACCGACCGCGATCTCGCGCAGGCCTGCCGCGCCACCTATTCGCCGGCGGTGAACTTCCTGCTCTGGCTCGCCTGCGAGGCCGCGATCATCGCCTGCGATCTCGCCGAGGTGATCGGTACCGCGATCGCGCTGAAACTGCTGTTCGGCATTCCCCTGATCGGCGGCGCATTGCTCGCCGCGCTCGATGCGTTCCTGCTGCTCATCCTGATGAACCGCGGCTTCCGATTCCTGGAGGCCTTCGTCATCGCGCTGCTGGCGGTGATCGCGGCGTGCTTCGTGGTCCAGATCGCGGCGGCGGCTCCTCCGGTCGCGGAGGTCCTGCGCGGCTTCATGCCGAAGAGCGAGATCTTCACCAATCCGGAGATGCTCTACATCGCGATCGGCATCATCGGTGCCACCGTTATGCCGCATAATCTCTATCTGCACTCCTCGATCGTGCAGACGCGTGCCTATGAGCGCAACGACGAGGGCCGCCGCGAGGCGATCAAATGGGCGACGACGGACTCCACCATCGCCCTGATGCTGGCGCTGTTCATCAACGCCGCGATCCTCGTCGTGGCCGCCGCGACCTTCCACAAGAGCGGCCATGCCGACGTCGCCGAGATCGGCCAGGCGTTCGAGCTGCTCTCGCCCCTGCTCGGCCTCGGCATCGCCTCGACGCTGTTCGCGGTGGCGCTGCTCGCCTCGGGCCTGAACTCGACGGTCACTGCGACGCTCGCCGGCCAGATCGTGATGGAAGGCTTTCTCGACCTGCGCCTGCCGAGCTGGGCGCGCCGCCTGCTCACGCGCGGCATCGCCATCATTCCCGTCATCATCGTCACCGCGATCTATGGCGAGCGCGGCACGGCAGATTTGCTGGTGTTCAGCCAGGTCGTGCTGTCGATGCAGCTGCCCTTCGCCGTCATCCCGCTGGTCCGCTTCGTCTCCGACCGCCGCAAAATGGGCCAGTTCGCGATACCGGTGTCCGTTGCCGCGATCGCCTGGATCGTCGCGGGCGTGATCGTGGTTCTGAACGTGAAGCTGCTGGCGGATACGCTGTTCGGGTGAAGTTGCCACTACGCAGCTGTCATCGCCCGCCTTCGCGGGGCATGACAGAAAGCTAATCCTGCGGCTCGGACGCCGTATCGCCCTGCGCGTCGATCCGCAGCCAGCCTGACGGGGCGAGGCGCTGCTGCGGCAGGAAGCGGGCCTTGTAGTCCATCTTCTTGGAGCCCTCGATCCAGTAGCCGAGATAGACGTAAGGTAGGCCCTGACGTCGCGCGCGGGCGATGTGGTCGAGGATCATGAAGGTGCCCATCGAGCGGCTGACCTGGCTCGGCTCGAAGAAGGAATAGACCATCGACAGGCCGTCGCTGAGGACGTCCGTGAGCGCCACCGCGATCAGCTCCTCGCCGCGGCCGGTGATGCCGCTGTCGGGGCCGCGTTTGCGGTACTCGATGATGCGGGTCTCGACATGGCTGTCCTCGACCATCATGGCGTAGTCGAGCACGGTCATGTCGGCCATGCCGCCATGGCGGTGGCGGGCGTCGAGATAGGCGCGGAACACCGAATATTGCTCGGAGGTCGGCACCGCACTGCGCTGCTCGCCGATGATGTCGGCGTTGCGCGCCATCACCTTGCGGAAGTTGCGCGAGGGGCGGAACTCGTTGGCGATGACCCGGACCGAGACGCAGGCGCGGCACTGATCGCAGGCCGGCCGGTAGGCGATCGACTGGCTGCGGCGGAAGCCGCCATGGGTCAGGAGGTCGTTGAGGTCGCCGGCGCGGTCACCCACGAGGTGCGTAAACACCTTGCGCTCATGCCGGCCCGGCAGATACGGGCAGGGCGAGGGCGCCGTGAGGTAAAACTGTGGGGTGTCGCGCGAGTGCTGGGTCAAGGGACGTCGTGGGCCTCCGAAGTGGGTATCAGCATCGCGCTACGGAAGCTCTCGGTCAATTGGTCTGCTCGGCAGGTCAGATGCGTCAGCTTAGTCGGTCCTGGTTGATAGGTTCTTGATCACGGGTTCTCAGTAGGTCCTTGCGCCTTGCGGCACGGGGGCACGGACGGAATTGTTGATCACGACCGTTCCCAGCACGAAATCATGCAGCAGGCGCCGGCGGCCGTTGAACAGCCCGACCAGCACCACGAAGGGCGACAGGAACGACACCGTCACCCAGAACAGCACAGCATGGGTGGCGCCGAGCACGAAATAGCCGGGTGCGCCGTACCAGGTGCGCAGCTCCAGGTCCATGACCCGCATGCCGATCGTTGCCGAGGACGGTCCGCCGATGCAGGCCCCGTAATAGACGATGGCCCAGATCACGGAGGCCGGCCAGGCCAGCCAGAACAACGCCCAGCCGATGCCGAGCGTGACCACGCCGAACAGCGCGATGAAGATGTAGCCGAGGATGACGGGAACGGAGATCACGACCATGTCGATCAGGAACGCGAACACGCGCCGCGTCGCGACGCCACGGAACAGTTCCGGATGCAGATAGGGATCGTAGGCGTGCGCCTGGACCGCGCCGTCGTTGCGCCAGGCGCCTGAATTACCCGAGTCGTACGACATAGTCCGTTCTCCAGCGAAGCCCCCGTCGCAGGACATGGGAACAGCCCATCCCCGTGCCAAGGGCGCGCAGGCGTCAGCAAGCCGAAATATTCCGGCGATTCGGGGGCGGATGTGGCCGCTGGCGCGGAAGCCGTAGGGTGGGCAAAGGCGCGTGAGCGCCGTGCCCACCATTGTCCGTTGTCGTGCGCGATGGATGGATTGGTGGGCACGCTACGCTTTGCCCACCCTACGGCACCTATGCTTGGCTGCGCAGCTTCTCCGCCACCTTCGGCGCAAAATAGCTCAGCACGCCATCGGCGCCGGCGCGCTTGAAGGCAAGCAGGCTCTCCATCATCGCACGCTCGCCATCGAGCCAGCCATTGTTGGCGGCGGCTGCGATCATCGCGTATTCGCCGGAGACCTGGTAGGCGAAGGTCGGCATCGCAAAGGTGTCCTTCACGCGGCGGACGACGTCGAGATAGGGCATGCCGGGCTTCACCATCACCATGTCGGCGCCCTCGGCGATGTCGAGCTCGACCTCGCGCAGCGCTTCATCGGTATTGGCGCTATCCATCTGGTAGGTGCGCTTGTCGCCGGTGAGCGTCTTGGCCGAGCCGATGGCGTCGCGGAACGGACCGTAGAAGGCGGAGGCGTATTTGGCCGCATAGGCCATGATCTGCACGTCGAGCAGGCCAGCGCGGTCCAGTCCCTCGCGGATCGCGGCGACGCGGCCGTCCATCATGTCGGAGGGGGCGATGATGTCGCAGCCGGCCTCGGCCTGCACCAGGGCCTGGCGCACAAGCACCGCGACCGTCTCGTCGTTCAAAATCTTGCCGTCGGAGATCAGGCCGTCATGGCCGTGGCTAGTGAAGGGATCGAGCGCGACGTCGCAGAGGATGCCGATCTCCGGAAACTCCTTCTTGATCGCGCGCACCGCCTGGCACACCAGGTTGTTCGGATTGGTGGCTTCCGAGCCCTCTTCGTCGCGCAAGGAGGGATCGGTGTAGGGAAACAGCGCGAGGCAGGGGATGGTGAGCTTCATCGCGCGCTCGGCCTCGCGCACGGCCTGGTCGACGCTGAGGCGGTCGACGCCCGGCATCGAGGCGACCTGCTCACGCTTGTTGTTGCCGTCGATCAGGAACAGCGGCCAGATCAGGTCGTCGGTGGTGAGGACGTTCTCGCGCACCATCCGCCGGGCCCATTCTGCCTTGCGGTTGCGGCGCGGGCGGACGGTCAGATCGAGGGCAGGGGAGGGTCCGCCATCCCGGCGCGACACCTCGCGCAATTCGATCGGACGTCCGTATTTGATCGCCATTACTCTTCCTCCGGCTGGAATTATTCTTATACCAGCTCGCATGGTTCCCGTCACCGCGGCTTGACCTGCCGCAAGGTGATGGCAGCCGATTGATTTTGCGGGCGGAAGCAGCCAGAAGGGGCCCATGTCCGAGATCTCCACCCGCGATGCGGCCCGCGACGGCGCCAGTGCCAGGGACGCTGCCCGAGACAATGCCAGAGAGAGCGCACTCTCGGTGGCGGCGATCTCGTCGGAGCGGCCTGAGTCCGACGACAATGTCTGGACGCGGCGGCTCGTGCTGTTCCTGCGCCTGATGGCGCTGCTCTCGATCCTCAAGGGCCTCTATCACTGGGCGCAGGTGACCGGCTTCGTCGGCGGCGAGGACGAGGCGTTCGAGAACCAGTCGATGGCCTGGCAGGCCGCGACCGTCTACTTCGCGGTGATCGAGCTCGTCGCCGCCGTCGGCCTGTGGCTCGCCACGCCGTGGGGCGCGGTGGTGTGGCTGACGACCGTCGTGTCGATGGCGGTGATCGAGCTGATGTTCCCGGGAATCTACGGCGGCAGCCTGGTCGTGGTCGGCGTCGAGGTCTTCATGCTCGCCGCATATCTGGCGCTCGCCTGGATGGCCGCGCGCGAACGGCCGCCGTAGCGCGACGTCTTCGCTGATATCGAAATGCAGCGCGCCCCTGGCGATGCGAAGCATCGTCCAGTACGGCGTGATGCATTGCAGAGCCGGGGCCCATCTCTCCGCAATCTCGCTTTGAAACATCTGGGTCCGGCTCTGCGCTTCGCTTCGCTGCGCTTGTCCGGGACACAAGTGTCGCGATTGGTTGACCGCTGGTTGCCTCGAATTTGCGGTAAGTTTTCACTAACCAGCCGGTTCCGCCACAGCTGTTACGGGCCCGTTTCGAAACGGGGCGGGGCTGTTCTGGAATGCGACAGATTGGGCGGACGGAGGGTGAACAGGACCTTGCGAAGGTCAACAGTCGGTTGCGAAAAGTCCTTCTGGCACAGGCTTAATCCGCAATTCACTGTCTTAAATTCATGATCTCTTTATTCTCTTATTTAAGCCGATCTTCAAACGAGCCCCTTAAGTTGCACCTATCAGACGGGACACAAGTTTCGTCGAATAAGTGTCGATAAAAACGACAACAGGGGAAGTGTCATGATGAAAGCCGTCGCAACTGCGGCAGATACCGCAGAGCGCGTCTCCGGCCAGCAGGGTTCGGTGCAGTCGCTCTATCTGGAAGCTTTGACTCTGGTGGAGCGGCTGCATCGCCGGCTCCTCGACGTCATCAAGGACGAGTTCGATCGTCGCGGTCGCGCCGACATCAACTCGGTGCAGGCACTGCTGCTCTACAACATCGGCGACAAGGAGCTGACCGCCGGCGAGCTGCGCACCCGCGGCTACTATCTCGGCTCCAACGTCTCCTACAATCTGAAGAAGCTCGTCGAGCTCGGCTTTCTCGACCATCAGCGCTCGCGCGTTGATCGCCGCTCGGTGCGCATCCGCCTGACCCCGCAGGGCCAGGAAGTCCGCCGCATCGTCGACGCGCTCTACCAGAAGCACGTCAAGACGGTCGAGCAGGTCGGTGGCATCTCGGGCGAGGAGTTCTCCACGCTCAACAAGTCGCTGCACCGTCTCGAGCGATTCTGGACCGACCAGATCCTGTACCGCCTCTGAGTTCCAAGGGATCAAGGCCAAGCCGGCCCGACAACAAGACCGGCAAGCCTCCCGAACGTGCCTGACTTCCCCAAGCGCATCGGCCCGGCTTGCCCGGACCGGTGCGTTTTGACGTTTCGCAGTTGCGAAAAAATGCCCGCGCGCACGGAACCAGGTCGCCGCATCGCAGTTAGTCCTCTGGATCGGAGGATACCATGCCGGGCGGGCGCGGGTTGCAGGCCATGAACGTCGAACTCGTGAGCGATGCCTATGCCATCGCCGCGAATTACCTCCGCCGCTCCGGCGCAATCCCCGACACGCTCGTCACCAACGAACGCCTGCTCGAGATCATCATCAAGCTGATCCAGCACGGTGAATTCAACAAGATCAGGCTTGCCAACAAGGCGATCGCCCAGTTCGAGACGCAGTCCGAGGCCCGCGCGGTTGCCTGATCAAAATTTCCGCAATTCGGAAGAACCAGAGGGTGCAATGGAAGCTGCCATCGACCGCATCATGCAGACCTATGACCTGCTCGCCAACCGCACGGCGGCGGCCAGCGAGGAGGCACGGGCCAAGGTCACGAACTACCTCAATACCCTGGTGGAAGCGGGCGAGAAGGATCCGCACAGGTTGACGGTCTGCGGCCTGACCTATCTGCGCCAGCTCGACGGCAGCGTGGACCCGGTGAAGGCGGGGTATACCGGCTTGTAAGAGGTGAACCGACTGCTTTGGCCCGTGGAGCCCATACCTCTTTAGGGTCCAAAATGGCCCCTTCCGGCAGAATTGGAGCGGAGACGGTTCCGGAGAACCGTCCGCCGCCCAAATCCCCGGTCCCCACCACATCTTGCATAAATCTCAGGCCCGACCCGCAAATGCTTGGCCGGGGGCGGGCGATGTGGTAGATCGCGCGTGCTTCCGATCGCCACACCAGACCCGCCCGTAGCCCGCCAAAAGGCTGCGGCGGTGGAGATATTCGCAAGATGACCCTCGCAAAGACCGCCTCCGCGCCCGATTCGTTTTTCACCGCCTCGCTCGAGCAGGCCGATCCGGAAATCGCAGCCGCCATCAAGGGCGAGCTCGGCCGGCAGCGCCATGAGGTCGAGCTGATCGCCTCCGAGAACATCGTCAGCCGGGCCGTGCTGGAAGCGCAGGGTTCGGTGATGACCAACAAGTATGCGGAGGGTTATCCGGGCGCGCGGTACTACGGCGGTTGTGAGTGGGTCGACGTCGCCGAGAACCTCGCGATCGATCGCGCCAAGAAGCTGTTCGGCGCGAACTTCGCCAACGTGCAGCCGAACTCCGGCAGCCAGATGAACCAGGCGGTGTTTCTGGCACTGCTCCAGCCGGGCGACACCTTCATGGGTCTCGATCTCGCGGCCGGCGGCCATCTCACCCACGGCTCGCCCGTCAACATGAGCGGCAAGTGGTTCAAGGCCGCGCACTACACCGTGCGCCGCGAGGACCAGATCATCGACATGGATGCGGTCCAGAAGCAGGCCGAAGAGGTCAAGCCGAAGCTGATCGTCGCCGGCGGCTCGGCCTATTCGCGTGCTTGGGACTTCAAGCGCTTCCGCGAGATCGCCGACAGCGTCGGCGCTTACCTTCTGGTGGATATGGCGCACTTCGCGGGCCTCGTTGCCGGCGGCGTGCACGCCTCGCCCGTACCGTATGCGCATGTCACCACGACCACGACGCACAAGTCGCTGCGCGGTCCCCGCGGCGGCCTGATCCTCAGCAATGACGAGACGCTCGCCAAGAAGCTCAACTCGGCGATCTTCCCGGGCCTGCAGGGCGGCCCCTTGATGCATGTGATCGCGGCGAAGGCGGTTGCCTTCGGCGAGGCGCTGCGGCCGGACTTCAAGGTCTATGCCAAGAACGTCGTCGAGAACGCCAAGGCGCTGGCCGAGGCGATGAAGAGCCACGGCTTCGACATCGTCTCCGGCGGCACCGACAACCACCTGATGCTCGTCGACCTCCGGCCGAAGGGCCTGAAGGGCAACGTCTCGGAGAAGGCGCTGGTCCGTGCGGCCATCACCTGCAACAAGAACGGCATTCCGTTCGACCCCGAGAAGCCTTTCGTCACTTCGGGCCTGCGGCTCGGCACGCCCGCTGCGACCACTCGCGGCTTTGGCGTCGCCGAATTCCAGCAGGTTGGCGGCATGATCGCCGAGGTCCTGAACGCGATCGCGCAGTCCTCCGACGGCAAGGCGCCGCTGGTGGAAGCCGCGATCAAGGAACGGGTCAAGGCGCTCACCGACCGGTTCCCGATCTACCAGTAAGGTCAGGCCAAGCGGATGCGGTGCCCGAACTGCAACAGTCTCGATACGCAGGTAAAGGACTCGCGTCCGACCGAGGACTCGTCCGTGATCCGCAGGCGTCGCGTGTGCGTCGCCTGCAATTTCCGCTTTACCACCTTCGAGCGCGTGCAGCTGCGCGAGCTCACGGTGATCAAGCGCAACGGCCGCCGCGTGCCGTTCGACCGCGACAAGCTGATGCGCTCGGTGCAGATCAGCTTACGCAAGCGGCAGGTCGAGCCGGAGCGGGTTGAGAAGATGGTCTCCACCATCGTGCGCGAGCTCGAGACCGGGGGCGAGGCCGAGATCTCCTCTGAGGTGATCGGCGAGACTGTGATGGAGCACTTGCGCACGCTCGACGACGTCGCCTATGTGCGCTTCGCTTCGGTCTACCGCAATTTCCGCGAGGCCAAAGATTTCGCCGACGTGCTCGGCGAGCTCTCCGGTGAGGAGGAAGCGCGGCTCGCCGCGATCCGCAAATGATCTTCCGCATCCTGGAGGATCAGTTCGCGCAGAAGGCCCGCGAGGCCAAGGACGCCGACCGCCGCTTCATGGAGCTTGCGCTGGCGCTGGGTAAGCGCGGGCAGGGGCGCACGTGGCCCAATCCGGCCGTTGGCGCGGTCATTGTGAAAGACGGAGTGATCGTCGGCCGCGGCTGGACCCAGCCCGGCGGACGACCGCATGGCGAGCCCGAAGCGCTGCGGCGCGCGGGCGAAGCGGCGCGGGGCGCCACGCTCTACGTCACGCTGGAGCCGTGCTCGCATTTCGGCAAGTCGCCGCCTTGCGCCGATGCGGTGATTGCAGCCGGCATCAAGCGCGTGGTGGCGGCGATCGAGGATCCCAATCCGGAAGTGGCGGGGCAGGGCCATGCGCGCTTGCGCGCCGCCGGTATCACGGTGGATGTCGGTCTATGCGCCGTAGAGGCCGCGTTCGAACACGCCGGCCATTTCCGCCGCATCCGCGACAAGCGCCCGCATGTGATCCTGAAGCTCGCGGTCTCGCCCGACGGCAAGATCGGCGCGGCCGGCGGTAAACCGCTCGCGATCACCGGCGAGGCGGTGCGCAATCGCGTGCATCTTCTGCGCGCGCAGAGCGACGCCATCCTGGTCGGCATCGGCACGGTGCTGGCGGACGATCCGCAGCTCAATTGCCGCCTGCCGGGCATGGCGGCGCGCTCGCCGGTGCGCGTGGTGCTCGACCGGAGCCTGCGCATTCCGGCATCGAGCCAGCTCGTGCGCTCCGCGCGCGAGACACAGCTTTGGGTGATCGCTTCCGAGCTGGCGGAGGCCGCGGCCGCAACCCGCCTTGGTGCGGCCGGTGCGCAAATCATGCGCATGCCTCCAGGCAGTGCATCCGGGCTCGATCTTCCGGCCGTGCTGCATGCGCTGGCGGAGAAGGGCATCACGCGGCTGATGGTCGAGGGCGGCAGCCGGGTTGCGGCTTCGTTCGTCGCGGCTGATCTTGTCGACGAGATCTGGCTGTTCCGCGGGGCGGAAGCGGTCGGCGAAGGCGGTGTCGATGCGCTCGATGCATTGCCCCTGACGAAAATCACGCAGTCGCAGGCCTACAAGGTTCATGCTAGCGAGACATTCGACCACGATACTCTCACCATCTACGAGCGCGCCTAACATGTTCACCGGCATTGTCACCGATATCGGCGAGATCGTCAGCTTCACGCCGACGGCGCAGGGGCAGCTGCACCGGCTGCGCATCGCCTGCCGCTACGATCAGACCACCATTGCCGACGGCGCCTCGATCGCGAGCAACGGCGTGTGCCTGACCGTGGTTGGGTCCGGCATCGCGGACGGCAAGACCTGGTATGACGTCGATGCGGCGGCGGAGACGCTGGCGCTGACGACGGCCAAGCACTGGAAGCTGGGCACGAAGCTCAACCTCGAGCGTGCGCTCAAGATCGGCGACGAGCTCGGCGGCCATATCGTCGCCGGCCATGCCGACGGCATCGCGACCATCGTCAGCCGCGAGGACCTGCCTGATATGGCGCGGTTCGTGCTCTCGACCACGCGCGAGCTCGCGCGGTTCATTGCCACCAAGGGCTCGATCACGCTCGACGGCGTCTCGCTGACAGTGAATACGGTCGACGACGTGACCTTTTCGGTGCTGATCATCCCGCATACGCTTGATGTCACGACCATCGGCAGCTGGAAGGCGGGGGCCGAGGTCAATATCGAGGTCGATCTGATGGCCCGCTATGCGGCGCGGCTGACGGAAATGAAGTGACGGCAGAGCCGTCATTCCGGGGCGGCTCGAAGAGCCGAACCCGGAATCTCGAGATTCCGGGTTCGATGCTTCGCATCGCCCCGGAATGACAGTTTCTAACTTGGCTTACGGACCTGCGGCGACTACATAGCGCCGACCCCTTTCGAAACGGATTGAACGATGG
Organism: Bradyrhizobium huanghuaihaiense; assembly: GCF_025200885.1. Classification (NCBI taxonomy): domain Bacteria; kingdom Pseudomonadati; phylum Pseudomonadota; class Alphaproteobacteria; order Hyphomicrobiales; family Nitrobacteraceae; genus Bradyrhizobium; species Bradyrhizobium huanghuaihaiense. The sequence continues at coordinate 4,226,410 of NZ_CP104172.1, forward strand.
CAGACGCGCGGCGCGCACCCCTGAAGGACCAGACCGACATTTCCGGCGCACGGGCGCTGATTGTCGAGGCCCGGTTCTATGACGATCTCCAGGACGCGCTTCTCGACGGCGCGGTGGCCGAGCTGAAGGCGGCCGGTCTGACGCACGACGTCATCACGGTTCCCGGCGCGCTGGAGATCCCGGCGGCGGTGGCCATCGCGGTCGATGCCGCGGCGGCGAACGGCAAGCCCTATGACGCGGTGATCGCGCTCGGCTGCGTGATCCGCGGCGACACCATCCATTTCGAGATCGTCTCGCAGGAATCCTCGCGCGCGCTGATGGACCTCGCCGTGGCGCGCAAGCTGCCGCTCGGCAACGGCATCCTCACCGTCAACAATGAGGACCAGGCCTGGGCGCGGGCGCGCGCCAGCGAGCTCAACAAGGGCGGCGATGCCGCGCGCGCGGCGCTCGCGATGCTGCGCATCAAACGCCGCCTGGCGCGGGCTTGAGACATGGCTGACAACACCAAGAAGCCGGCGGGGCTTAACGAGAAGAAGGCGAACCGGCGCGGCGCGGCGCGGCTCGCGGCCGTCCAGGCGTTGTACCAGATGGACATCGCGGGAGCCGGCATCAACGACATCTTCGCCGAGTTCGAGAGCCACTGGCTCGGCAACGAGGTCGAGGGCGACACCTATCTGCCGGCGGAAGCCGCCTTCTTCCGCGACGTCGTCTCCGGCGTCGTGCGCGACCAGAAGAAGCTCGATCCCCTGATCGACGAAGCGCTGTCGAAGGGCTGGCCGCTCAAGCGGATTGAGGCGATCCTGCGCGCAGTGCTGCGGGCCGGGGCCTACGAGCTGGAGCACCGCAGGGACGTGCCGGGCCGCGTCGTCATCTCCGAATATGTCGACGTCGCCAATGCCTTCGTCGACCGCGAGGAGACCGGCATGGTCAATGCCGTGCTCGACCAGATCGGCCGCCAGTTTCGCGGCGACGAGTTCGGGCGGGGGTAGGATCAGTCGATGGCCCTTGCAGTAGCCGTCATCCTGAGGTGCCGTAGCGAAGCGAAGGCCTCGAAGGACGACGGCGTGCCGCTGAAAGTGCACCTCGGCCGTGCATCCTTCGAGGCTCGCAAGGGCTCGCACCTCCAGCGAAAATGGCTTCGCCATTTCGCAGGGATGACGGGTCTACTGTCGTGACACAGGACAGAACACAGCCCTCCGCCGAAGACTCCCTCATCGCGCGCTATTTCAAGCCGCTGGCGACCGATCCCGGTGCGTTCGGGCTGGTCGACGACGCGGCGATCCTGTCCTCATCCGGCGACGACATCGTCGTCACCACCGATGCCGTGGTCGAGGGCGTGCATTATCTTGCAACCGACCCGCCCGACACCATCGCGCGCAAGGCGCTGCGGGTGAACCTGTCCGATCTCGCCGCCAAGGGCGCGCTGCCTGCCGGCTTCGTGCTGACGCTGGCGCTGCGCAGCAAGGAGGACTCCTGGCTCCGGCCGTTCGCGGACGCGCTGGGCGAGGACGCCAAGACGTTCGGCTGCCCGCTGCTCGGCGGCGACACGGTGTCGACGCCGGGACCGCAGATGATCTCGATCACCGCCTTCGGCCGGGTGCCGAAGGGGCGCATGGTCGGCCGCACCGGCGCCAGTGCCGGCGACCGCATCCTGGTGACGGGCACGATCGGCGATGCTGCGCTCGGTCTCGACGCGCTCACCGGCGGCGCGGTGGCCGGGGCACTCGTGTCTGATCCCGCTGCACGGGATTTGCTTGCGTCGCGCTATCGCGTGCCGCAGCCGCGCAACGCGCTGGCGCAGGCCGTGCGCGACCATGCGTCGGCCGCGATGGACGTCTCCGATGGCCTTGCCGGCGATCTGACGAAACTCTGTGCAGCGTCCGGCGTCTCGGCCACGGTCGATGTGGCGAGCGTGCCGCTCTCGGCTGCCGCGACGGGGCTGATTGCCCGCAACGTCGTTGGCGTCGAGACGTTGCTTGCCGGAGGCGACGATTACGAGGTCCTGTGCACTGTTCCGCCGGCGCAAAGCGATGCGTTGATCGCAGCCGGTCGGGCGGCGGGCCTTCCCGTCACCGCGATCGGCACGATCATCGCTGGCCATGACCGGCCACGCTTCCTGGACGGGCAGGGGCGAGAGCTGACCTTGAAGCGGCTGTCCTACAGTCACTTCTAGGAATTGCTCCAAACCGGCGGCCAAGTTCTCAAGGTTCGTCTAAATACCTGCCGAGATCGGTCTTTTCGGCCTCATCCGGCGTTGCACCCTCAATTTGATTTTGGCAAGCTTGTGACCGACTGGAGCCGCCCCTTCGGGAAAGGGGCGGCTTTGTTCAAAATCAAGGCGCCGCACCGCACGACGGACAACAAAAGGCGCCGGGGGTACATCAAGGATCTGAGGCAAAAATCACATGACAGCATTATGGTTGATAGTGCTCTGCGGAGTGCTTTCCGTCGTCTACGCGATTTGGGCGACGTCTTCGGTGTTGGGCGCGGATGCGGGGTCGCCGCGCATGCAGGAGATTGCAGGAGCAGTGCGCGAAGGCGCGCAGGCCTATCTCCGGCGCCAGTACACCACGATCGGTATCGTCGGCATCGTCATCTTCGTGCTGCTCGTCTACTTCCTCGGTCTTTATGTCGCGATCGGTTTTGCCATCGGCGCCGTCCTGTCAGGGGCGGCCGGCTTCATCGGCATGAACGTCTCGGTTCGCGCCAATGTGCGTACCGCCCAGGCCGCGACGACGTCGCTGGCCGGCGGCCTCGAGCTCGCCTTCAAGGCGGGCGCGATCACCGGCATGCTGGTGGCCGGTCTCGCGCTGCTCGGTGTGACCCTCTATTTCGGCTTCCTGGTTCACTCGCTGAAGCTCGCGCCCGATAGCCGCACCGTGGTCGACGCCATGGTGGCACTCGGCTTCGGCGCCTCGCTGATCTCGATCTTCGCCCGTCTCGGCGGCGGCATCTTCACCAAGGGTGCGGACGTCGGCGGCGACCTCGTCGGCAAGGTCGAGGCCGGCATTCCCGAGGACGATCCGCGCAACCCCGCGACCATTGCCGATAACGTCGGCGACAATGTCGGCGACTGCGCCGGCATGGCCGCCGACCTGTTCGAGACCTACGCGGTGACCGCGGTCGCCACCATGGTGCTCGCGGCCATCTTCTTCGCCAAGACGCCGATCCTCGCCAACATGATGACGCTGCCGCTCGCCATCGGCGGCATCTGCATCATCACCTCGATCATCGGCACCTTCTTCGTCAAGCTCGGGCCGAGCCAGTCGATCATGGGGGCGCTCTACAAGGGCCTGATCGCAACCGGCATCCTGTCGCTGATCGGCATCGGCGGCGTGATCTACGCCCTGATCGGCTTCGGCAAGCTCGACGGCGTCGACTACACCGGCATGGCGCTGTTCGAGTGCGGCGTGGTCGGCCTCGTCGTCACCGCGCTGATCATCTGGATCACCGAATACTACACCGGCACGGACTATCGTCCGGTGAAGTCGATCGCCCAGGCCTCGGTGACCGGTCACGGCACCAACGTGATCCAGGGCCTTGCCGTCTCGATGGAGGCGACCGCGCTGCCTGCGATCGTCATCATCGCCGGCATCCTCGTCACCTACAGTCTGGCAGGCCTGTTCGGCATCGCGATCGCGACCGCCACCATGCTGGCGCTGGCCGGCATGGTCGTCGCACTCGACGCCTTCGGGCCCGTCACCGACAACGCCGGCGGCATTGCCGAAATGGCGGGCCTGCCGAAGGAGGTGCGCAAGTCGACCGACGCGCTCGACGCGGTCGGAAACACCACCAAGGCGGTGACCAAGGGCTACGCGATCGGCTCGGCCGGTCTCGGCGCCCTCGTGCTGTTTGCGGCCTACAACCAGGACCTCAAGTTCTTCGTTGCGGATTCCGCGCGTCACACCTACTTCGCCGGCGTCAATCCGGACTTCTCGCTGAACAATCCCTACGTGGTTGTCGGCCTGCTGTTCGGCGGCCTGTTGCCGTACCTGTTCGGCGCGATGGGAATGACCGCGGTGGGACGCGCCGCCAGCGCGATCGTCGAGGAGGTCCGCCGCCAATTCCGCGAGAAGCCGGGCATCATGCAGGGCACCGACAAGCCGGACTACGGCAAGGCGGTGGACCTGCTCACCAAGGCGGCGATCAAGGAGATGATCATCCCCTCGCTGCTTCCGGTGCTGTCGCCGATCGTCGTCTACTTCCTGATCTACGCGATCGCGGGTGGTGGCGCGGCCGGCAAGTCGGCGGCGTTCTCTGCCGTCGGCGCGATGCTGCTCGGCGTGATCGTGACGGGCCTGTTCGTCGCGATCTCCATGACCTCGGGCGGCGGCGCCTGGGACAACGCCAAGAAGTACATCGAGGACGGCCATTTCGGCGGCAAGGGCAGCGATGCCCACAAGTCGGCCGTGACCGGCGACACCGTCGGCGATCCCTACAAGGATACGGCGGGACCCGCGGTGAACCCGATGATCAAGATCACCAACATCGTGGCCTTGCTGCTGCTGGCGATCCTGGCGCACTGAGCTGAAGCGATTGCATAAGACAAAACCCCGCGGCTCGCGCCGCGGGGTTTTTTGTTTGATGGATTGTATGATCTCACCTCGTCATTGCGAGGAGCTCTTGCGACGAAGCAATCCAGTGTCTTTCCGTGGAGGCAGTCTGGATTGCTTCGCTGCGCTCGCAAAGACGAAGGAGGCAGCAGCGCTCGCGTGAACGCTACTGCACATCCATCTGCAAGCCTTCCTTCTGGATGATACCGGCGAACTTCTTCGTCTCGGCGTCCACGAAGTCGGCGAACTGCTGCGGGGTGCCGTAATCGGCGCGGGCGCCCATGGCGGCGATCTGCTTCTTGATGTCGTCGCGCTCCAGCATCGCCTTCACCTGAAGATTGAGCGCGTTGAGCACCTCGGGTGAGACCCCCTTCGGCAGGAACACCGAGAACCAGGACGATATGTCGAAATTCGCCAGCTCGGGCGCGCTCTCGCGCATGGTCGGCAGGTTGGGCGCGAGGTCGCTGCGCTCGGTCGTGGTGACGCAGAGACCGTTGAGCGTGCCGTTCTGCACCTGAGGCAGGCTCGGATAGAGGTTGTCGAACAGGATCTGGATGTCGCCGGCGAGCGCAGCCTGGAGCGCGGGGCCCGCGCCGCGGAACGGGATGTGGGTCATCTTCAGCCCGGTGAGCTGGAGGAACCAGGCGCCGGTGAGGTGAGGGCTCTGGCCGACGCCGGAGGAGGCGTAGCTGAGCTTGTCCGGATTGGCCTTCAGGTACGCGATCAGCTCGGCGACCGACTTGATGCCGGTCTTCGGATGCGCCGACACGATGTTGGGGATCCTGATCATGTTGGAGACCGGCTGGAGCTGGTCCGACTTGTAGGTCAGGTTCTTGAAGATGCTGTAGGCGATCGCGTTCGGCCCGGGGTTGCCGATCAGGATGGTGTGACCATCGGGCTTGGCGCGGACCACCTCGGCGGTGCCGATCGTGCCGCCGCCGCCGGAGCGGTTCTCCACGACGGCCGACTGGCCCCAGGCGGTTTGCAGATGGGCGGCCAAGAGGCGGCCCATCACATCGGTCGAGCCGCCGGCCGCAGCCGGCACGACGAGGCGGACGTTCTCGGTCGGCTTCCAGTCCGCCAGGCTCGACCGCGGCAGGATCGCTGCGGCCGACAGGCCGGCGGCGCCGACAAGCACGCGACGGCGGGACAACAAAGTGTTCTGAAGTTTCTTGGACACGAATCCACTCCCAGCTTCTTGTTTTGCTGGGAGCGTAGGGAACCCGTCGCGCAACGGCAAGTCGCGACCGGCGGCACGACGCCGCAGGCTGAAGGCTCAGTTAAAGCTGAGCAGCTTGAACAGCGGCGTGAGGTAGCTCATCTCCTGGCCCGACGTCGGCGTGGTGCGGCTGATGAAGTCGAAGATCTTGCCGTCCTGGAGGCCGTAATTCGCCAGCCGGCGCACGCGCCGGTTCTTGTCGAAATAGATCGCGATCACGCGCTGATCGACCACCTTCTGGTTCATGAAGGCGACCATCCGCTCCGAGCGCTGCGAGATGTAGTAGAACACCTCACCGTCGAGCGTCGCGACGGTGGAAGGCGTGCCCATGACAATCAGCACCTGGTCCTGGCTGGCGCCGATCGGAATCTGCTCCAGCGCGCCGGGCGGCAGGATGTAGCCCTTCTGGAATTGCTCGCCGGCGCAGCCCGCAAGCGCCACGCCGACCAAGGCGGCAGCGGCCGCCAGGCGCAAGCCGCGCCAGCGTGCATGAAGGCCGCGCCGCTTGTCCGCGCGCGGGCCGATCTGGTTCGTTTTCGTCATAGCGGAACTGATTCCGTCCCCTTGCGTCGCGCGAGGCGCTGAAGTACCGGGCGGGGGCTCTGAATGCAACACGCGCGCGCCCGCTTGCGGAAACCACAATGCTTTGGCCGTTCAATCACTTCAGGAAACCCCGGCTAACCCCGCCGGGCACCATTGAAGCCATCTATGGCATGATCGTGACGCAGGCGCGAGAACCCATGTTTTACCGCGACTTGGGTGTGCCGGATACGGTTAACGGGCGTTTCGACCTGTTGCTACTGCATCTGTGGCTGCTCTTGCGCCGCCTGCGTACGGTCCAGCGCGCCACGGAGCTGTCTCAGGCGCTGTTCGACCGCTTCTGCGAGGACATGGACGACAATCTGCGCGAGATGGGGGTCGGCGACCAGATCGTGCCGAAGCGGATGCGGGCCTTCGGCGAGGCATTCTACGGCCGCGTCCAGGCGTACGACCAGGCCATGGAGGGCGACGGTGAGGCGCTGGCGGCGGCGATCTGCAAGAATATCTTGAATGGGACCGGCATGGACCAAGCCCGGCAGCTCGCGGCCTATGCCAGAGCGGCCGAGGCCGATCTCGGCCGGACCGACGAGGCCGCACTGCTTGGTGCGTCCTTCAAATTTCCCCCGGCGTTCAGGGAGGATGTCACGCCATGAGCCGACCCAACACCACATCCTCGCCCGATCCCTGGCGGGCGCCTGTCATCGTCGCGCAGATCCCCGACACCGGGCTGCATCGCGAGCTCGAGGCATCGGCGGCCGAGCGGCAGGCAATGGCGGAGCTCGCAGGTCTCCGGGAGATCCTGTCCGCTCACGCCAGCTTCGAGGTCGTGCCGAAGAGCGGTGGCCGGATCCAGGTCACGGGGCAGGTCCGCGCCCGGGTCGGCCAGACCTGCGTGGTCACGCTCGACCCGATCGAGAGCGAGATCGACGAGGAGGTGGACCTGGTGTTCGCCCCCGAGGCCGAGGCGCGGCGCCTCGCCGACCTGATCGAGGAGGGGCAGGACGATGAGGAGCCGCCGGAGGTCGCCGACCCGCCGGAGCCGATCATCAATGGCATCATCGACCTCGGTCGCATCGCCACCGATGCCCTGTTCCTGGCGATCGATCCCTATCCGCGCAAGGAGGGGGTCGTATTCGAGCCGGAGGTCACCGCCCGTGACCCGGAGGACCATCCGTTCGCGGCGCTGAAGGCGCTTCAGGACAACAAAAAGAACCAGTAGAGGCCGATTCCCCGTAAGACCGCTGGCTCCGGCACAGGATGCGTCTGCGGCGGTGGTTTGAGAGTCAGATTTATCTATCTGATTTCTATGCGTTTCCGGCCAACTCTCCGGTTCGTGGCCGGATCGCCCTGAATGCAAAAGGCTGGGGGCAAGAGGTTGTTTCGGGATAACAAAACGCTATTGTCGCGCCCCGGTCCGGGTGCGGCGTGGCGCTTGGCCGGTCGCCATATCATGGCGAACCCATTTGCGGCCCCGCTTGTTCAAGACCGCACCAGACCAGGTTTCCAGGACGTTCATGCCTAGCAAGGTTCGTATTGCGCTTGACGCCATGGGGGGCGACGACGGCGCCGCCGTGGTCATTCCGGGCGCGGCCATCTCGCTTGGCAGGCATCGCGACACCGAGTTCCTGCTGGTCGGTGACCAGGCGAAGATCGAGCCCGAGCTCGAGAAACATCCTCAGCTCAGGGCCGCCTCGAAGATCGTCCATACCGACGTCGCCGTCAGCATGCACGACAAACCGAGCCAGGCGCTGCGCCGCGGCCGCAGGACCTCCTCGATGTGGCTTGCCATCGACGCGGTGAAGAAGGGCGAGGCCGATGTTGCGGTCTCCGCCGGCAATACCGGCGCGCTGATGGCGATGTCGCGCTTCCATCTGCGCACGCTGCCCGGCATCGACCGCCCGGCCATCTCCGCGATATGGCCGACCAAGCGCGGCCAGTCCGTCGTGCTCGATCTCGGCGCCACCCTCGGCGGCGATGCCCACCATCTGGTGTCGCTGGCCGTCATGGGCGCGGCGATGGCGAGCGTGCTGTTCAACAAGAAGCGGCCCACGGTTGGCCTCCTCAATATCGGGGCCGAGGAGATCAAGGGGCACGAGGAGATTCGCGAGGCCAGCGAGATCCTGCGTGCGCGGAACCTGCCGGAGCTCGATTATATCGGCTTCGTCGAGGGCGACGGCATCGGCAAGGGGCTGGCCGATGTGATCGTCACCGAGGGTTTCAGCGGCAACATCGCGCTCAAGACCGCCGAGGGAACCGCCCGGCAGATGGCGGAACTGCTTCGCAACGAATTGCAGCGGAGCTGGTTGTCCAAGCTGGGCTATCTCTTCGCCCGCAATGCGTTCCAGGCCCTCCGCGACAAGATGGACCCCAACAAGTCCAATGGCGGGGTGTTCCTGGGTTTGAAAGGCGTCGTGGTCAAGAGCCATGGCGGAATCAACGCCGAAGGCTTTGCCTACGCGATCGATGTTGGCTATGACATGGTCAAATTCGATCTCCTGAACAAGATCAATCAGATGCTCAACCGCGAGGGTGGTGCACTCAGTTCCGTGCAGCCCGCGCCGGAGGATGTTTCGTGACTCAGATTCGTTCGGTCGTGCTCGGCTGCGGCTCTTACCTGCCGGAGCAGGTGGTGACCAACGCCCAATTGGCGGCGCGTATCGACACCTCCGACGAGTGGATTGTCCAGCGCACCGGCATTCGCGAGCGGCACATCGCGGCGGAGGGCGAGTTCACCTCGCACCTCGCCATCAAGGCGGCGCAGGCCGCGCTCACCGACGCCGGCGTGGACGCGCAGTCGATCGAGCTGATCGTGCTGGCGACCTCGACGCCGGACAACACCTTCCCTGCAACGGCGGTCGCCGTGCAGCACGGCCTCGGCATCAACCATGGCGCGGCCTTCGACCTTCAGGCGGTGTGCTCGGGCTTCGTGTTCGCGCTCGCGACCGCGGACAATTTCCTGCGCACCGGCGCCTACAAGCGCGCGCTGGTGATCGGCGCCGAGACCTTCTCGCGCATCCTCGACTGGAACGACCGCGGCACCTGCGTGCTGTTCGGCGACGGCGCCGGCGCTGTCGTGCTGGAGGCGCAGGAGCAGCCGGGCAATGCCGCGACCGACCGCGGCATCGTCACCACTCATTTGCGCTCCGATGGCCGCCACAAGGCAAAGCTGTTCGTCGACGGCGGACCGTCCTCGACCCAGACCGTCGGGCACTTACGCATGGAAGGCCGCGAGGTCTTCAAGCATGCCGTCGGCATGATCACCGACGTGATCGTCGACGCCTTCCAGGCGACCGGGCTCAATGCCGACAGCATCAACTGGTTCGTGCCGCACCAGGCCAACAAGCGAATCATCGACGCCTCCGCCCACAAGCTGCATATCGCGCCGGAGAAGGTGGTGCTGACGGTGGACCGGCACGGCAACACCTCGGCCGCCTCGATTCCGCTGGCGCTGGCGGTGGCGCGCAAGGACGGCCGCATCAAGAAGGGCGACCTGGTCCTCCTGGAAGCGATGGGCGGCGGCTTTACCTGGGGTTCAGCGCTGGTGCGCTGGTAGCGCCACAGTTGATAAAATTTTGCCCGAATCTGCGCGGATTATCGATGCGTCTGCATTGATGAGCGCTGTTGACCGCCGTATCGTAACCTCATAATTTCAGACAACAATTGTTCGCCGTGATGTGGGGCAGGGCGATGACCGATCAAAGTAAAACCGTAACGCGTGTCGATCTCTGCGAAGCCGTCTACCAGAAGGTGGGCCTGTCGCGGACGGAGTCGTCCGCGTTCGTGGAACTCGTGCTGAAGGAGATCACCGACTGCCTGGAGAAGGGCGAGACGGTGAAGCTGTCCTCGTTCGGTTCCTTCATGGTGCGCAAGAAGGGCCAGCGTATCGGCCGCAATCCGAAGACCGGCACCGAGGTGCCGATCTCGCCGCGCCGCGTCATGGTGTTCAAGCCGTCCGCGATCCTGAAGCAGCGGATCAATGCGCAGCACCGCACCAACGGCGACGGCAGCAAGGTTCAACCCGAGGCGTAACCGCCTTTCGGAAAGGATTGGCATTTGGACAAGGCGCCGGATGCGTTCCGAACCATCAGCGAAGTAGCGCAGGAGCTCGACATTCCGCAGCACGTGCTGCGGTTCTGGGAGACCCGCTTCTCCCAGATCAAGCCGATGAAGCGCAGCGGCGGCCGCCGCTATTACCGTCCCGACGACGTCGACCTGCTCAAGGGCATCCGCCGGCTGCTCTACGGGGAGGGCTACACCATCCGCGGGGTGCAGCGGATCCTCAAGGAGCACGGCGTCAAGTCGGTGCAGGGCCTCGCCGACGGCGCGGCCGCGGTCTCGTTCGGAGCCATCGAGGACGCCATCGGCGCGAGCCTGATGGAGCCGGACGACGAGGGCCCGATCAAGGGCATCGCCGATGCCGACGATGACGATTACCAGGGCGATGAGGAGGAAGGCATCGACTTCCGCTTCACCGAGGTCGACGACGAGGAAATCCTCACCACCTTCCGCAAGGGCGGCACGGCCGCGCCCGCCGGCCCCAGCGCGCTGGACCGGGAGCGCCTCGGGCGGGCACTCGCCGACCTCGTCGCCTGCCGGGAAATGCTGGATCAGGCGCTGAAGGACGGGTAGGGGCGGCCCGCCGGCTTTGCGGCCAGTTCCGGGGCTTTGGCTGGGGACACACCAAAATGGTGCGGCCTCGCCTTGCGCAAAGCAGCGATCCTAGCTAATGGAACGACGTTCGGAGCGTGGCGCAGCCCGGTTAGCGCACTAGTCTGGGAGACTAGGGGTCGGAGGTTCAAATCCTCTCGCTCCGACCAATCAAATCAAGGATTTGGCCGGAAGTCCTTCGCCTTCAAAATTCAGCTTGGGAAACACCGGGGAAACAACGGCGGTGGAAAGACCCTCGCGTTCGAAGATTTTTTCAAATTGCTTCGAAGAACTTGGTTGGGATTGGGCGTTGAGCAACTGATATCGCGATCGAAGGGCAAGCAGGGGCGTCATGCCCCATAAATTGCCAAGACGATGCAGTTTCGCGTAGAGACGACTTAAGCACCTTGAAAGCGCACCGCCTAAGCTTCGGAGGCAAGGCGGATGGTAGGAGCGGAATGTTCAGGCACAGGGACGTGTCTATCCGCCTCCAACACCGAAGAAAAACGGTGGGCCACCTGACGGGTGGTTTGCAGGTGAAGCCTGACAAGGGCCTGCGGTTTCGCGACACGTCCTTACTAGTCTAGGCCGACCCGCGGGGAGGTCTCCGAAAGCAACCCGTCAATCCTCCACCGCTTTCGGAGTCTCGGCTATGACTAACCGTGCGAACCGCGCGACGCGCGAAACCATCCCTCACGACTTTCCCCATCCGGCCCGCTTAGGCGGACGCGACCTGTTCATTGAAGTACTTGGCAACCCCTCCATCACATCTTTCAATCGTTGGCTGGCGGCCGGGAAAATTCCACTGCCTCGCAAACTCGGTCACCTGAATCGGTGGCTTGAAACCGAAATGGTCGCAGTGCGCGACGCGGGCTTCGAGCAATGACCCGCGTCCGTTTCGTAGCAAACCGAGTCTGAAGAACCATCAATAACCAAGGCGCGTGGTGCCGTGACAGCCCGTCAACGGCCGATCGCGCTTGCGCGCTCGCTAGTCAGCCGCAAATTCAAGCATTTTGCAATGTTTCCTGCTCGCAACATCACGAACACGAGCATGAAGCAAGAGATCAAGAGGATGCATCGAAGAATGATGACGCAGACGATCAGCGTTCCTACGAGAGGTAATGTCACGCTAGTTGGCGATCTATTGGAGGTGAACCCTCACCGGATTGCCCAGCTTGGGCGAAGGCGCGAGGTGCGTGCCGACGCCAATGGACACTATGACGTCCAAGAAGTTGCGCGCGTTGTTGGACGCCAAGTGACCGCGAAAGGAATCGAACGATACGCACGGCGTTTAGCCTTCAAAAAGAGGATCGCTTCCAATGAGAGTGGGCGGACGCCCGTTGATAAGGGCGTGCGGTGGTACAGTCGCGCTACGCACATTCCCCGCGATCTCGATATCAACGCGCTGCCGCCCCGCGCTTATTTGTACGGGACGTATTTGCAACGCGGGCAGGTGACGCTCCTATCGGCAAGCGGCGGCGTAGGCAAGTCGGCTTGGAGTCTGTCCGCCGGTATCGATCTCGCCTGCGGTGCCGATCATCTCGGTGCGGGCGCATTCAAAAAGCGCAAGGTGCTCGTCTACAACGGCGAGGACGATACCGAAGAGATGATGCGGCGTGCTGGGGCGTTTATGCTTCATCACGGCTTTAGCGCAGACATGCGTCTATCCGTCGAACAGAATCTTGCTGTCGTCAGCGGAGCGGACGGTCCGTTGCGTTTTGCGGATTACAAGGACGGAAAGGTCGTAATTCTCAAGGAAGCCGTGTCGTTGTTCAAAAAGATGGTGAGGGAGAGAGACATCGAGGTGGTTGTGCTCGATCCTCTCATTGGACTGCATACGATTCCCGAGAATGCCAACTCAGAGATGAATCATCTGATCGTCGAGATAAAAAACGTGGCAACTGAGTGTAACGTGGCTCTCCTCCTGGCGCATCACGACAAGAAGAACGTCAGCAACAAAAGTGTTGCAGACGCTTCGCAGGATGATGCGCGCGGTGCGGGTACGATCACCACGCCGACCCGCACTGTGTTGTCTCTCAAGAGGCTAAGCAAATCCGACTTGAAGCGCCTGCGAATTCCAGCCGAGGATGCATCGCGCGTCGTGGCAATTAGCAAGGGCGCCAAGAGCAATTACAGCCCGCGCGAAAACGGATCTCGATTGTTCTACATGCATAGCGTTCAAGCGCAGAATGGCGATGATGAGTTTGCAGCCGACAATACGGTTGCGCTTGGCGTCTACAGTTCAAACGCCGGTCCGCTGCTTAGCGACGAACAGTGCGACAGGGTACTCGATGCTATTCGCGACGGCGTGTTTCGATCAGACTCTCAGGCTAATCGTCCGGTCGTTGAACTGATCGCAGGTATTGCCGAGTTGTCGATCGATGCGGAAGTGAAAAAGCGCATCGCGGCGCTTCTCTCGGAATGGGAAGCCGCGGGATGGATCAAGCGAGAAAAGGGGCGTGTGGCTGGCGTACGCCGAGAGGTCCCGATCTACCGCGTCGGGCCGAACAGGCCCGCGCGAGAAGATGCTTTCGAAGCTGTCGAAGATGAAGACTAGAGCGAAGCTTACTTCTCAACCTAAGGCACCTACGCAAAAACTGTCACACCTCGTTTGGGGTGTACATCGCAAGGAGCGAAAGTGGCGCGTCGAAAACTCTGGAGGTGTGCAGACAGGTGTACGCTCGGTCTGCAGGGGGAGTCAGATTTCCCAATGAAATCAATGCCCCTCACTATCGTCGACTAGATCAGGTGTATCGTAGGTTGGACACAGTGACACCTGTACACCCCCGCGCCCCCTTTAAGGGGCGAGGGTGGTGTGAACGGCATGCAGTCTCTTGCTGATGTCGTAGCCAACAAAGGCATAGCCAAAGCGTGAGCGCGATCGGGTCGACCTTGATCTGCGCTCCGCCACCAAGAGTACCTGAAGTTTGAACTCACTGGCTTCGAATTGAGGCCAAAAAGGAAGATCTAAGTATGTCAATGAATACGAATGAATCGCCTGCTCATCTCGCCACAATCGCCGACGAACTTTCTCGTATCGCGGATTCCTGTCAGTCGTTTGCAGCAGACTTTGAAGTGTTCTTGCGTCGATTTGGGAGCCTCATCGGCACCAAGGAGTCTGCCATGAGCGACCGAAATGGCGATGTGACCTACAAGAAAGTCAGATTTATCCGCACTGGAGCCGGGAAAAATATGTTCAGCGAGGACATCTGACTGTTGGATTGAGCGGGCGGGGTCTTCTGGCTGGTGCTCCGTCATGGCCCTCGGTAGGCAAACCGAAGGCTTTGGACGGTAGTTCCAGGTGGTGACATGCCCCCGGGGGTGCGGGTCCCTGCTAGGGGGACCCCACCTCTCGGGGGCATTCGCCGCCCCTGAAAACCCGAAATACTTTATTGGAAAACAGCACTCTTGATTGATCGCAGGGGCGCCTGTCGGTCCGGCAAGGCAAGCTCTTGATTGCTCATCCTACAAGGCCGGAAGATCGAACGGACTCTCTAATTGGCTCGACTCGGAAAGTACCTGGCTTAAGTGCGACGACCGAAGAAGTTGGCTCCCTTCGCCCTCAGCCAGGAACACCTTTTTTTGGGGCCCCAGGAATGGCGACCGCGAGCGCCCCTGTTTGAGTGTTCGGGGTGAAATCTCTTCCTGAATCGACGCCACCGAAAAACTGGGGCCGCCATTCACTTGACCCAGCAGCCCGGGGTTGACTCAACTCTAGCGGGATTGTGGAATAGATGTATTCGACGATATTGCGCATGCATTTCACAGGGTGAAATTATGAAGTTGTTCAGTCGCAGGCAATTCTACATTGGAGCGCCCACCGTTCTAGCGCTCGGACAAGCTGCAGTAACAAGCGCACTCGGAAAGAGCCGCAAGAGCGACATCGCGACAAGAAATGACTGGATGGACCAGGTTTTCCTGCGTGAAACGCGTCGAGGTAAGTTAGGTAGCCCTCCCGTATTTTCACGCTTCCGAGATCCTATTTATTTCCTTCTGCGCCCTATTTCCTGGACGCCGAATGAGGCTGAAGGGTCTCGACTTTTTTCGGTTGTTGCTCCGACAGGATTTGTAACGGATCTGGCGAGCATTCCCCCAGCATTTTTCTCGCTGCTTCGTCCGGATGGGACATACGCGTATGCCGCGATCCTTCACGACCATATGTACTGGCGGCAGGAACATTCCCGCGAGATTGCAGACGATACCTTGCTTGCAGCCATGAAGGATACTGGGGTCGATCCGGCAACGGCATGGACGATCCATTTGGCCGTTAGAGCCGCCGGAGGGCGCGCGTGGGACGAGAACAAGCGGTTGAAAGCGCAGGGCGAGAAGCGGGTTCTGAGCAAATACCCAACTGAGGTCATTACCACGTGGGCAGAGTGGAGGATGAAACCCGATGTATTCGCTCCGGAGTAGTTGGCGAGTTCTATTTTTCGGCGTTCTGCTGTTCCTCGGTCAAAGCATCTCCACCAGCCTCGGGGGGGCCTGTCAGCCGCCTCAACGGGGCTCTGAGCTGGTTCAATTGGAAGTGGACTCCAGCGTCAGAGAGCCAGTGTCGGTCGGTGAGACCGTAAAGTTGCGCTGGCGGCTCGGTCCGGGGTTCAATCGAGCGTGCAAATCACCGGCTTACCTCTTGCTGTCCACTTCGGATGCCGTCCGGTTGTCGGGAAGCGGCATCATCGCACTTCCCCCAGAAGCTGAGGCCCCGTTTGCAATTCGATTTTGGAAGGAACGGATGCGAGTGGTAATACCGCTCCACGCACGCCTCAAAGACGAAGGCGCTATTAGCATCAGTTTCTTCCGTCCAGGAAGGCACGAAATAAGTTGGGCCGCGGGCGAGCTCGTCGGTCCGTCTGAAAAGGTGACATCTGCGAGCGGAGCTGGTTCCTTCGAGCTGTTCGAAGAGGCTCGTATATTGAAGACGTTCGCAATCGTGCCGGGGCGACCAATTTTCTCGGTCAATGATCAGTTCTCAGCGCAGGCCCCGCAGAAAGTCGTCCGATCGGAGGCTTATGAGATTCAGGATTTCAAGGGCTTCTTTCGCGTACTAGATGCGGCCTCTCTCGAAACGCGTTTCCAGCTTGCCGGATCGCAGCCTGCTCTCTCTCCGACAGGCCGGTTTGTCTATTACTTTGGTTCCGCGCCCGATTCTGCCGCCCCCGACCTATCCAGATTCGAAGTGTTCGACTTAGTGGCAGGCCGGTCGGTCGTGGTAAACTCGAGAGAGGATGACGACAGTTACGGAGTCGGACATAACTCAGTCGTTTCTGTGAGATGGGGAATGCGAGACTCCATTCTCGTTGTCGGCTTTGGGAAAGGGGGCCGCGTAGGCGCGTTTCAGACTCTGATAGACAGGCCTGGCAAGTTTGCTGACTTGGGTGCGAACTGCTGTGATGCAATCGATCAAGGTTCTACAGTCTCTATCGACACAGAGAACGCTGAGATAATATTTTCGACAAAGTCGGGTAGCCAAAGGGTCGAGTCGCTTATTTATGAGAATGCCGAAATCGATGCGGTCGTCTCTCCTTCCGAGCTGCAACAATATAATACGCTGAAGGGCAAGTCTGAAGAGCCAGATAGTGAGGCGGCGCTCTATGACTTGATTGAAAAGTTAGAGCAGAGAAGGGCGGCTGCGGTGGGGAGCATGCGGCTATTCAAGGACCGATCTCCGAGGCGCGTGGATCTTCGGTCCACAAAAAAGTGGGATAAGGGGGGTGAAGCTAGGGCGGTGTATATTCCTTCCATAGCCCAGCTTGCGTCGTTGGGACGTGGGATTCGTACTCGAGACCAACTGGCCCAGCCGGAGCCGATGCAGCTCCAACGTAGAGCAGTCCTCCCGTTGAAAGACGATCCCTTTTTCGATCGTGCCGCACAATGGGGCTTATCTCTTGCTCAACCGTCCTTCAATCGTATCAAGTACGCCAGGCCCGCGAACTACGACAGAGATAAAGACGGTAGCAACTGGATCTCGAAGTTGTTCGTTGCGTCCGTACCAGACGCGAAACCGAAAGAGTCGAATGCACTCGTTGGATGTGCGGCCTGGATTACTGGAGAGCGAGAGCTTCCAGAAAACGATGTGAGCGCGATTGGTCTCGATGACGTATATCAAGCGTGGGTATGGCGCTCGAAGGAAATGGACACCTGGTTGTTGGCGAGGGAATGCTCAACGTCTCCTTCGGTGTCCGACCTTTTTGTGCACCTCGCCGTTGTAACTAAGAGGAAAGGGCAGCCGGCGAAGCTTCGGTGGTTGAA
Source organism: Bradyrhizobium huanghuaihaiense (assembly GCF_025200885.1). Taxonomy (NCBI): domain Bacteria; kingdom Pseudomonadati; phylum Pseudomonadota; class Alphaproteobacteria; order Hyphomicrobiales; family Nitrobacteraceae; genus Bradyrhizobium; species Bradyrhizobium huanghuaihaiense. The sequence goes on from NZ_CP104172.1 coordinate 4,243,618, forward strand.
CACGCGAAATTACAAAGAGAAGACTCTCGAAACGTTGTTGGGTCTCGACTTTGCGCCTTTACCGCTCCCGGAGGTGCTAGCGCAGATATATGAACAGCGGTTTCTTGTTCTTTCAATTGGAAACCGTGACGAACTCGTCGTCTATGACATTGAGCAGGACCGTATCGGGATGGCTGCGTCCGACGGTAATGGCAGAATACCTGCAACGCAGCTCTATTGGACACTAGACGGCCGCGCCCTCAAGTTGAACCAAGACGGTACACTGGGGGTATTCTCGCGGAGTACAGGACAGCTGCTCGTGCGAGGTCGGTTTATCGATGACGAGCTCCTTTTCTTTGATCAAAGCGGCTACTACTCAGGAACCTTCGAGGCGGCGCGATATGTGTACATGCGGTTTCCAGGTCTTCCGGTCGATTTTCCGCTCGAAAATCTAGGGGCCAAGCTTAATCAGCCTGCGTATATCGCAAGCCGTCTTGTCGACAAAGATCAGCCAAGAGGGGCGCTTGACCTAGTGGCTCCTCCAGACGTCCAATTGGAATTGAAAAGTATTGGCGATACCTCCCGACGGGTCTCGGTGACTGCAACTTCTACCGCTGGTTTGTCGCTGCTCCGCTTCTTCGTAAATGGCCAACCGGTCAATGAATTGTTGGTTGACGGCATTCAAGCAACGCGTGAGGTAAGGGTACCTGTTACATCGGCATCACGGTGGATAAGTGTTGTAGCGTTAGATCAGCAGGGTGCGCAAAGTCTTGTGGCCTCGGTTCCGATTTCCCAGAGTACTGAAGTCACAGCCAGTCGTCTTTATCTCATAGCGGCTGCTACTGATCAGTACCAAGACGACAGACTTCCAGCATTGAAGGCTGTTCGAGATGCGCGAGAGTTCGCGACAACATTCTCCAAGTCGAAGCTCTATAAAAAGGTTGAGCAGCTTTCCATCTTGGCGGACGACGATAATGTCGAGGCAAGTTTCAAGGAAAAACTGCACGCTATCGCCAAAGGAGCGACCGAAGCAGATACAGTTGTTGTATTCCTCGCGGGGCACGGGCTTACAGATACTGATGGAGGTCTCTACTTAGCAACAAAGAGAACGCGCGTGGATTCGTTATCGAGTACGGGGTGGAGTTGGAGTGCTGTGAGTGCGGCAGTCAAAGAAGTGAAGGCGCGTGTATTAGTCTTTCTGGATGTTTGTCATGGCGGAGCAAGTGCAGGTGCGAATGACTCCGCAACAACTGGGCTGTTATCGCAATCGAGATCAATCTTGATATTTTCGGCGTCTAAGGGACGGCAAGAGAGTTCGGAAACAAGCGGGGGAGGTCTGTTTACCACTGCATTGTTGGCAACACTGACAAATGACAGGGCTAGGTCAGATCGAAATGGTAACGGTGTTCTCGAACTTGATGAGATTTATAGGGAAGTAAAATCACGCGTCGTTCGAGCATCAGGGAATAAGCAGACGCCTTGGATCGCTCGTACGAATATGGTCGGACCTATTCCCGTTCACTAAACGCGGCAAATGATCATCCACTCCGCGATGTTCGCCTGCAATCTGCGTGCAGGGCGCGTGTTCTCTGTGCGAAATAAGCTTTAGCCGGAGGCCCTGGGTGGTCTTGATGATGCTGCCAGGTACTTGGTCTGGCTGTCCTTCTCGTAGGTTCCGGTAGTGGTGACCATGTCGATCTCCGCGGTCACCGGTAACTACACCAACTGAAGGAGCTTGGCATCATCGAGAAGTTCATCGAGCTGACTAGGCCGCAACTGTTTTGGCTGATGGGATACTAAGATGCGCCGTCTATTCCACCGCATGATGGACTGGGTTGTCGGGAGGATAACCACCGCACTAAATGGATGTAGTCGACTGTTTAGCGGCCAAGACAGCACGGTATTGCTCTAAGGCTGCCTTCTGTTCGGCCGTCTGAATATATTGGACGGTCCGAAAGTTGTTCATTTCCCAAAATTCCTTTTTGAGCGGCACCATCTTATTCCGGCGCGACCGCGTGGGCATGAACCCAACTTGGGTAAAGACAATCTCAGTGAGGGTGGCCGTCAACCCGGCAAAAAGGTCAGGAGCGGTTCGGGCGCATTTTACGCGTTCCCTGCCTAGATTGATTACGTCTTTGATGGCTTCATGCCAGTCAGCGTCAACCACCTTCACAGAATGCTTTATTGAGACCTCTATGGCGTCCAGGAGCTTCTTCATTGCTCTACGCCAGACGGCGAGGTCGGTGGTTTCCTTTAGCTCCATGTACATCGGGTGACCGAATAGAGCCTCCATAGTCGACTTGAGGGAGTAAAATTGGCTCATCTGATGCTTGAGGCCGATTTCCTCGACCGTGGGAGGTCTTGGCTTCCTAACCTTATCGTTGGGCCCGATGATTTTGACTTTCATCAATCTGCTATCGTTTCGAAGTTATATTTGCGGTTCCGGAGGTCGAAAGCGGCTTTGCCGCCTTCCATAATGTGGGTGATGACCTTGCGGATTTCGGGGGTCTCGATCGCTCCGTCAACATCGATCTGAATCCGTCCGTCCGTACCGGTATCGCCCGATTTTAGGGCAACCACTTTGTCGGCGTCGCCATTGACCACGATGTTCGGATTATGGGTCGTGAAAAGCAACTGACGTCGATCCTTCGACTTCCTGATGAGATTGACGATTTGCATGATGACCCGGTTGTCCAGGTCGTCCTCTGGCTGATCGATAATCAGAGTGCCCGCGGACTGGTTCAAGAGAAGTTCAAGGAGGGCTGAAGCCTGCTGTCCAGGGGACGCCTTCTCGAATTCAACTGTACGCCCTTGGTCGACGTAGTTCATGACGATGAAGTCGCGGGGCACCGCCGCAAAGATGTCAGAAAGCCGATCGTCGTCGAGATTTTGATAAACTCGATGGGTCTGTTGGTCCGTGAGGTTGGACTCTGAAAAAATCAAATCCTTGAGCTTCTTGGCGTGATCGTCGCTGGGTTCGGTAGGTGAGCCGGCCATTATTTTGGCCTTGAAGAGCGCCAGCAGGGAGCCGCGCACCGCGCTCCACGTCGGGTTCGCATCGTGTTTGGACAGTTCCTTTACCCAGTCTTCACACTTCGATTCGACGTCGTGAACTCGGGCGCTGGCCATGACCTTCATTAGGGCGTCGATATATTCTCGCGGTCGGGGATCTCGGCGATGGCTCGCCTTGAGCATTTTCCCTGACTGGCCTTCAACCTTCATCGCCGCTTTGGTCAGGACGCGGGTGCGCTCGGTCAAGAGGTTATCCAGCTCGGCACAGGAATCGGTGAAGTTCCTGGGTGCGTCTTTGTTCGCATCCTCCTGTTCACCAATCTCAAGCTCTTCAGCTTCAGCTTCCTTTAGCTCCGCAGTTAACTTGGCACTATCCTCTAACAGCTGCTTGTGCGCGGATTGAGCCTGAACAGCAGTATCTAATTGGAGTTTGAACGCGACCTCCCGGGTCGTGAACGCGGTGAGGGAGTCGATGTGCGCTTGCCCCAATATTTGCATGTCATCTAAGGCGGCTTGGATATGTTTAAGGACATTGTCGCGCGCCGTGGTGACGGCGGCATCAAGGGCTGCAATTTCAGGAAAGCCGTCGGCGCCTTGAAACGAGCCAATTTTGATATTCAGGAAATTGTCCCGAAGGGCGGTCAAGCGGTCTCGATCGGTATTTTGCGCCCGATTGATCTGGCCTTGGTAATTTTTAGCCCTGTCGTAGATTGCCTTCATAGCGATTACGTCAAGCGTCTCCCTACTGACGCCTTCCTTCTCCAGGCGAGCGGCGATTGCCCCAATCCGTCGCTTGAGGTCGGCGATACGAGTCTGAGCTCGCCGTCGTTCCAGCTGTATTTCCCAATAGGCAGTCTGCTTGCGCAGGGTTGTACCGATCTGCCGTTTGACTCTTTCGATCGAGGTGTCGATATCACGGCGCTTGTCCAATTGCTCCGCTGCGGCGATACCCGTGACCTGTTCGGCAGCGTTCGCGCTGTCGTTCATGGTGGTCGACAGGCCTTTTTGGGAGAAGGCGCGGGCAGGGAAGCGCTGTTGCGCGTCCTCAATCGAGAACTCCGTTTCGCTGTCGTCCTCGTTGGTGACTATGATGACATCGCGTTCTTTGGAGGTGCGCAACCAAGTTTCACGAACTCCCTCGCGCTCGATGATGACCTCGACGTAACCTTCTTCGCCCAAAGTATCGTCGATGAGCTGAGCGTCACGGTCGAAGCTGGTGTCGAAAACATCAACTTCCCGCCGGGGAAGATCCTTCAGCGTCCGCCCTAGCCCGAAGCGTAGGTATTCGAGAAGCGCACTTTTCCCTGAGCCGCGGCCTCCAATAATGACGTTAAAGCCATCGTTGAAAGACATGGTGAAAAGCTCTTCGCCGGTCAGGGTAGACAAGACCCTCAGTTCTACGATGCGTTCGGAGGGAATGACCGGGGTGGTGTGAGATATTCGGGCCTCGTCGGCCAATAGGGCTTGTCGGAGAGCCTCGATCGTTTCGTCGCCAAGCTTTATCCAGCATTCATGGGTGCCTAACCGGTCCCACGTCGGCATCTTGTTGTCGCCAGTGGCTATGATTGCGCGTCGGCGGTTGCCCCAGTCTGGGATTTTGCCATAGGCCTTGTCCTGCGTGCTCTGCTCAAGGTCCGCAAACGGTTTCTCAATGTACACGCCGTCACATTCGATGGACGCGAACCGGTCGTGGTGACCCTGCTCATTCAGGCTCTTGTGGGCCGAAGGGTCGCTGAAATGCGGTAGCATCACGCATACGTCGCGAAGAGCCTTGTCGCCCGTGACGTCATCGAACAGTTCCTTGATCGAGACACCGGCATTTACAGCTTTCGCGGCCTTTGGCTCGGTGACCGGGCCTTGCGTGACGCCCTTGAGCTTACCGAGAAAGTGCGTCCAGGTCGTAGCAGGGCAGGCAGGGTCGAACAGAACAAGACATTGAGTGTTGTCGTTGCAGGTGACCTCCACTCCCGGCATGACCAGTGTGAACTTGTCGCCGGCCGCCGCCTTCACGACGTAGGGCACAAACGTCATGTCGTGGTGATCCGTAATGGAAACCAACTCAAGACTACGGGTGCGACACTCCGCGATGAACAGGGTCGCCCAATCGTCCCGCGCTTTCTCGAATTCAGGGGGGCCGCCCGGCAGTGACGGCGGCTGGGTCCACCCTTGGTCCCTAGGCGAGTGGCATTGGAGGTCCGCCTTGCGCCATGTAGCGCCCGGGTGATGGCCCTTCTCGAATGGCATTAGTACCCCCGCGACCCATTGAATCAGCGTATCATCACAACCAAAAGTGGCCGTCAGAGTCAAACGAACCGTGGCGTGTTCGACTAAGGTTGCAGGTTCTTGCCACAAGCGGGCGGCTGTCCGCTCAATAGGCGTTAGGCGGGACGTTCAGCCGGATCAATATGAACTGGCAGGGGTAACAATTCAGGTAGGTTAGAAATGGCGATCATACCTTCTTCACGGGCGGCGTAGTGTATCTCCGACGCGATATAATTCGATAGCGTATGGCCGAACCAAAAATAGTCGTTCAACTCGTCGGCGACCCGTCGGATGTCTTCCGGCGTCGTCACAAAATTCCTGCGTTGTGCGTCGCGCGACACGGAAAAGATCGCGGTTTTGTTATCCCCAACCTCCGCCATGTTGGAGTGGATCAAGACATTCCTATTTTTGGTGAATATCTCCATTGCCTTCAGATAGCGGGTAATTGCCGCGGCAACGTCATCGGGCCACTCTCGGCGGGCCATCGCTGATCTTATAAGTTTTACGCGCTCGCCGGGGACGAGCTTCGCGGCTTTGACGGTTGCGTCTTGCTCGCCAATGTTAGCCACGGCCGCAAGCATCCAATTGTTCGTCATTTCAAAGCGGGCGAAATTTATGCTGACCACGCCAAGGGCATGAACGCTATCAGGAGGAGCGACGAGATAGGTAGGCCAGCCCATGATTCTCAACTTTCAAAGGCTGGATTATACTCCAGGTTGATATGCCGATACAGACATCTCGACGGGGTCGGGATAGGAAGAGCCGAAGTCAGTAGGGCGGCCTCGAACGAAGCTCGAAGACCTTCACCCGGATTGGTGGGACATCATGCAGGCCCTATACAATTGGGGTGAATCGCATTCTGAGGTCAGGATGGTTAGCCATCCTCCAATGCGAGCGATGAGGACGACTTATCCGGCAATCGGCGGCGTCGAAACCGGGTCGGTTGGTCAATCAGCGGTCGTCAACGCGAATTCCGTACGCAGAAGAGAGGTCACCAATTCTGGCGTGTTGAAGCCGTTATTGACGAGAATATTGGTGATGTCCTTCCCACTAAGAAAGATAATTGGATGTCGGTCTTCGCGTACCTCTTCATAGGCTTGGCGCGCGATCATCGAGGTTGTCACCAAAACTCCGAATTGGCGATGGCGAATTCTGGAGATCAGACGTGAAGCTTCTCGAACTCCAACGGTGTTCGGCGATGCGTCGTCGAAGCCTGGTTGGTAGCATTTCGCTTCGAGGGAAAATTCTGCGTAAACGGGGTCGTCCGAAAGGCCGAGGAGGTAGCGGCCGATGGCGTCGCGACCTCCGTCAACGCTGCCTCGTGTGATCGTGTCGACGATCACTCGCGTATCGTGCATCTGAAAAATCCTTGCCGCGAAAGCCTCGAAAGCAATCGGGGCCTGCTCGAAGTATTCGAAGACCACTCGCAAGATTGCCATTTTAGTCGGAGTATCGGGGCGCTGCTCGTCGATACTTCTAATGATCGTGGTGTTCTCCGAAGATAGCGCCCTTGCGCGACCAGATCTCAACCAGTTCAGCCATACAGCAGGGGCGGAGCCGGTTGCGTCTACAACAGATTGGGTCGCTAATTCCTTCAACCAACCACGTGTGACCACTGGAGCATCTAGCACGGTAAAGATCGCGCGGTAATTCTGAAACCGTTGTCCTTGGGTTGTTTTCCAAACGGCGACGAGATCGGATGTCGCAGGCAACCCGAGAAATCCTGGGACTGCCAATCCTTTGAACTGTACAGATCGGCTGCTTGCTGGCGTCGGATACCATTTGAAAATGAAGAATGGGGGTATGAGTGCTCGCATCGTCGGTGTGGCATGCAGCAGCTCGAAAGTACGTCGCAGAATTTCATTTCCCCTGCGCGGGGTCTCGTGCAGTTGATGCCCTGGCGTTCTGTTGTCGCCAAAGTAGGTGAACTGACCGGTGCTCAGGTCTAAGGTGTCTGGCCAATCATTTTCCTCGCCGCTCGTGTATAGAACAACATACTTCTTGTCTGAGCCGCGTCCAGCAGCGCGAAATCCACCCTGGTTTCCGACGCCCTCCAGTATCTTAGAGATTGGATCGTCAGCCGCGTTGCCTTGCTTGCCGCCTTCATAGACGGCGTCAATGATCAAATCGGATGACGCCAGGAGGTCGAAGGGGATTATTCGCAAAACTTGTCCATGGGTCGAAGCAGCTTCTAAATTCGAGCCTTTTTAAGCTTGGCTGCGATCTCTCGCGCGGTCAAGCAGACATGTCTTGCATCCAGTCACGCTTGAACTATTCGACCTAGAAGGTCGCATGTATAGAAAGCCGGATGGTCCTTTTTGTGCTGATGGTGGCGGGACCACTGCTGGGCGATCCTGTAATCGAACAGTCTTACAGCCTATCTGGCGTGTTTGAGTGGTTGCAGGAGTGCGCGTGGCAAATCGAGCGGGCGGTGATCGTCAACGAGTCGAAGCATTGCCGCGCAACCTGACAAGGCTTATGGAGCGAGTCGTCACCCGCCATGTATGGGGCTGGCCTGAGCGGGGAGAAAATGCAGGCAAAGCTTGCCTCCGCGCTCGACGAAGGCCGCCATCTCGCTAGTGTTCGAAGCGGGAAAGGTGGAAGCCTGGACATCGAGTTCAGCCCCGAGCTAGGCGACGTTGGGCGCGCGCCTTTACCGAGGTAACCAGAAACGCCTCGAAATATCAGGGAAGATGCTAGTCACGATAAGCTTCGAATTCGGGGGCATTCTCCGCGATCACTACATTTCCGGCCGGAGCTGTGGTTGACGGAAATAACCACTTCACGTCTCGGTTAGCTCCTGTGATGGTTAAAGCCAAATCAAATAGCAGAATGCCGTTAGCGCCCGGTGGAAACGCCGCCTCGGCGCTTTGCCTGATGGCGTCGAAATCGACGTCGCCTTCAACGCAGCCGTTTGCGTTCAGTCGACCGAGTAGTGTGCCAGCAATTGATACCACTCTAAATGTCCGCGCGGTAAGCCCTGCCACTTTGTGAACTGCATGCAAAATGCATAAATCGTTCTCCACGATGTAGGCGGCAACACCTTCAATTTTGGCATCACTCACAAGCGCATCGGCGATCAGGCACATGGCGCGGATGTATGAGCCTTGCTCCGCATCGGACAAATTCGAATTTTGTCCGCCCGTTGCTATTGTGAGTGTGCTGCCTGTTACGCAAAAACTATTCTTATGGATGATCTTGTTTCGGAACGGCGTCAAAGCTCTATAGAGCTCCCAAAACGCACCGGACAAAGCGCTTCGGTTCGCAAATGCCAAGGGTTCTACGAAGCGACCTGCCGCCATTAGCTCATCGTATTTCCTGATCTTATCTTGAAAGCTGCCTGGCCTTGACGCGTTGGCACGTAAAATCCACTCAACGATCATGTCTTGGAGCTTGAAGGCGGCCGCAAATGCCAATGGCCTGAGACGCGACAACGCCGATTGGACCGCGCCCGCGCTTATCGAAATAGCAGACGTCATTCGTGCCTCTCTCGGATAGAGGCCTTGTGCATTTTTACCAGCTGAAAGGTCCAGCTGGAGTGACTGCGAAGTCGTTTCGGTTTGGTGGAAGAGAGCTGCTCTAATGAACTCCAACGCGTCGCGTTCATACGCGATCAGCGCGGCAAGGTCAGTGCCGTTTCCTGCGAACGTAGCCATGGTCTCCTTGGTCCCCCGATCTGGCTTTCGAATTCAGCTCGCTGAATTACTCCCGTTTGCCCGCGCAGGCTTTCCCACCAGTGAGGCTCTGGTAGTGCCCACCGGAGAACTTCTGCCAGTCGCAAGCATTGCCATTGCGGACCAACTCGACAGCGATGTCCTGACCGTCAACGAAGCATTGGGCGACAATCCGATCTCTATTTGTAGATCTAGAGCGGTGATCGCAGACAGTTCCAGGCGGCTGGCCAACCTGGATGCAACGCACCGTCTTACCGTGCACCAACGCGGATAGTGCGGCCCACGCTTCACGTGAGCCGGGTCGTCCGCCCTCCGGAGCATCGATTCCGCAAATCCTTATCTTCACCATGTGGTCCGGCATCGCGAGGTCGAAGGTGTCGCCATCGGTAACGTTCGCGCCTTGACCGACCATCTCTGCGAATGCGGGGGGTGCGACGAACGTCACAAGGATCAGTACGGAAGCTGCCAATTTCAAGGTGTTAACCCCCAATAGTTGCTCGCTAAAGCTGCTGGAATCTAACTTGAATGCTTAGCCTTAAGCGGGCCGTCGCCGATCACAGCCCCAATCCGGGCCGTTAGAAGTTTTCTAAGTGTCTCTGGCGTGTCCCATACGATGTGGTTGTACTGCCGTGTCGAAGTGAACGTCACCAAGGGAGTCTTTGGCAACGGTCCAAATAACCGGAATGCCCAACCCGCCCGCAAAGCCTGCTTCATAATACACTCCACCGCGCACCTTTTCTTTTTCGCAAGTGAAGTCTGCCACCACGAACTTCGAGCGTCTGATCTCTGCGATTATCTCATCGTCAATCTTGTTGTTGTGCTCTTTCTGATCGATGCGTACAGCTCGGTAACCGCAATCCTTAATGGCGGGTTCGATACCCTCGATGTATGCAGCTTGCACCGCATCATTAAACCACATGGCAACGAACGCTTGGGTCGTGCTCGACAGACGCGTGACAAGATCGTCAATTTTCAGCCATCCCTGCGCCGTGGGGGTAAACTCATAGAGCCCCAAGACTTCCGTCGTATCAGTCAGCAGATGCATTTGCTCCATCATCTGAAGAAATGCGACCAGTTCCCCCAGCGTCAGAGACTCCGTTACTGCCATCAACCGATTTTCATCCGGACCGCTGCGAGCACCATTCGCGGAGAGAGTGATCGTCTGACCAACTCTAACATTCTGGTTGAAGTGCAAGAGCGCGCGTTCGATCCGCTCGGTGGTTGTTAGAGGTTGAAACGTTTTGGTCGAGCTGATGGTGTCACTAGTTATTGCTGGGCATTCAACGCCCGCGCGGCGCTGATCGCAGAGCCACGTGGTCAGCAGCGCTCTTCCTTTTACGTCAAGTTGGCCCAACATGCTCGATGCGGTGCCGGTGATTTTGTACTTGCCGCCTGCGCGTGGCGAATCAAGGTAGACAGAGGCTCCATCGGAGTCCCTCGGCATGGTGGCCTGTGTGTCCCAAATATAGCATTCCGTCATTAGCTACCTCTAAGCACCGCGCCCTAAAGCGCTAGCCAGAATAGGTGTTGAATCGTCCGTGCTTCACGCCGCGAATGTATCCGCGCGACACGCGCTCTTCCATCTCGCGCTCTAGGAACTCGTTCGCAATCAACAGCGCCTTCACAGCTTCGCGCGCGTCACCACCGCAAGCTGCGATTGCCTGATCGGCGGCTGCCTCTAAGGCTGCCGTATCCGACAAAGGGTTATTGGCCGACTTGGACTGCGGGATGCTCATGTTGACTCGCTGCGATGTTCCCACTATGTTCTTCGCAAGTCAAGGTAGCGTTTCCAGTTGTCACTCCGCTGAGGGGGGAGAGGAGAGCGGTGCGAGTAGCAGTTGTTCTAGTCTCAACGGCGCTTGGGTTTGTATTGGACGTGCTTGCATCATGCACGCCCGCGGCGGCTGGTTCTATGGAGGCCATGAATCTCGCAAACGAGCTAGGAAGCATTCTCGCCTCGGAGAAGGTTTGCGGGCTCACATATGACCAAGCGGCGATTGCGGCGTTTGTCGAACAGCGGGTGCCTGCCAACGACATGAGCTTTCCTTCCACTCTAAATATGATGGTGACAGGCAACGCGGTGCAAATAGAAGGCTTGTCGCCTTCCGCCAAAACCGCGCACTGCACCCAGGTTAGGCGCGTCGCCAAGTCCTACGGATTCGCTAAGTGAGGAGCAGCGGCTAGATGCGAACGCTGGCTGCGTTGCTTTCGCTAGCCGCTGCGACCGCCGTCTTGGCTGCCGATCTGGTCGGACGAGCGAGCGTGATTGATGGCGATACCCTGGAAATTCACGGCACGCGCATTCGCTTATGGGGTATCGATGCATCTGAAAGCTCGCAGCTCTGCCGGGGTGACGACAGCTTGCCATATCGTTGCGGAGTGAAGGCGGCAAATGAGCTGGACAGGTTTATAGCAGGACGGCCGGTTCAGTGTGAGCCCGTGAGTCGTGACGTTTATGGGCGTACAGTCGCCAAGTGCTCAGTGAACGAAAGTGATATGGGCGAATGGCTTGTTCGGCAAGGGCTCGCGCTCGATTGGCCTAGGTACTCGAAAATGAAATATGCCGAAGCGCAGCACGAAGCCAAACAGGCTCGACGCGGCATGTGGTCGGGGAGCTACGTCGCGCCCTGGCTGTATCGATCTTGTGTCAAGAAGAGCGGGCGGCCGGGCAACTGTTCGGATGAGCCGCAGTACGGTAGCGGGGAAGCGCATTGAGCTATTTGAAGCCAGACCAAATAGAGAAGCTCAGGGAAGCGCTCGACGATATTGAACCAAGATACAACCGCCTGCTTCTGACTTTCAGGCAGCGTCGATTTAGCAGCGAGCAAGCCGCAGAGTATGCCCTTCACGGATACTTGCGGCGGCTTGGTACGTTGAAGCGGTGCATCGACAACGTCTTCGCGCTGATCTCGCCTGACGAGAGTGAAATACCCGAGCGAAATGTGCTTCACGATGCGCAGATCAATATTCAAGCATTCTTCGCCAACGTTTACGGATGTGTCGATAATCTGGCATGGGTATGGGTGCACGAACGTGGCTTGACGAAAATCTCTCGCAACCGAGTGGGGCTGCGCGCGAAACACACTGAATTGCGTTCCACGCTCAGCGCCAACTTCCAAGCTTATCTTCAGAATCTCGATCCTTGGCTTGAGTATCTCATTGAGTATCGAGACGCTCTTGCCCATAGAATCCCGCTATACATACCGCCCGGAGGCGTTCCTACAAAAAATGTGGATGACTACAACGCCCTTTCTCAGCAGATAGTTCACGCGCTCTATGTTCAGAACGATGGTTTCGAATACGAGCGCTTGTCCGCTGAGCAGGAGAAGCTATTAGTCTTTCAGCCTTTAATCACCCATTCGGTTACGGAGACTACAGCTCATTTTGCATTTCACGTTCAAATGCCCACGGATTTCCTGACTGTCGAGGAAATGGGATATAAGATGCTCGATGAGTTGAGCTGAGGAGCATGACGCGATGACATTTCGGACTGCTGAAGAAGCCAAGACCGCAAATGTTGCGAAGATGGGCGACGAGCTGGGCGAAATCTATTCTGCGCTGTGGCAGGACGTGGCGGTATTACATTTCGACTGGCATGAGTATGTTGAGCTCTTCGGAACGAAGCCCGCGCGAATAGATTTGATGAACGCGGCTGCGTCGCATTTCTTTCGGCTCGTTCAGGATCGGCTATGGGAAACGACCTTACTTCATTTGGCTAGGTTGACCGATCCGGCGGAGTCGATGGGAAAAGGCAGCGGTCGTACAAATCTGACGATCAGAGCGCTTTCGGGCCTGATTGACGATGCGCCCCTCAAGGATCGCCTGGCTAAGCTAGCCGATGAAGCCGTCAAGCTTACTGAGTTCGCTCGCGATTGGCGCAATCGGCATATCGCGCACCGTGATTTGAAGCTTGCCCTCGAACAGGCGACGACTCCTTTAGCGGAAGCCAGTAGAGAGGATGTCAAGAAAGCGCTTTCGGCGATAGCCGCGGTGTTGAATGAAGCGGCGACCCACTACACTGACTCTCAAACCGCGTTCGAGCATGTGGCTGGTCCTCTCGGCGGCGCGGTCTCGCTTCTATATGTTCTTGGGATTGGTGAGCGGGCGAAAGAAGAACGAGGCAAGCGGCTCCGAGCGGGGATACAAACCGCTGAAGATTTGGTGATTCATGATGTCTAGGGGGGAGGAGTGAAGGTCCTTCTAAGTCTAGTCATAGGAGCACTCTTGCTCGCGGTTGTTTGGCTCGGGTCCGCTGTGGTGCGGCTGGAAAACTATCGCTACGCAAACTTTCTAGGTTCCTGCGCGCAGTTCAATATACAGGATGCCCTGAAACGAATTGAGCGGGAGGCGTGTCTGGAGGGAACGGAAACCCGCACGAGCTGGGTTTGGCACCTCATGTACGGTCTGCGAATTTTCTGAGGGGGGTGCGAGCATGCGCGGATGGAGCAGGTTGGGCATCGTGCTCTCGGTCATTTGGGCTCTCTCGGCATTTTTCTACGTCCGGAGCCGAGACATCGAGCAGGCGGGAAAGTTTTCGAGCTTCGTGTATTCGACTTGTTCCGAAGCGAAGTCTGCGGCGAAGAACTATGATTTCCGGGAATGCAGCGAGAGAGCTTCCAAGAGCTATCTCGATTATGATCCCGGCCCTGGCAACGCTGCCATCGCAGCGCTGCTTCCAATCCCGTTTATGTGGCTCGGGATGTGGTTAGTCGTTGCCGTGACCCGTTGGGTTGTTCGCGGCTTTAAGAAAGCGTGAAGAGAGGATAGTTCCTGACTTTGGATCACTCGAACGCGTCTAAGCAGCCTCTTGAGATTCGGCTTTGTCGCGCTTCAGCAAGGTGCGAGAGATATAGTTGGCAATAGCATCGACCGCTTGCCGTTTCTCAGTCTGCATATTGTAGCGGTCATAGGTCTTTCCACTACCGATGATGGCATGATGCGTGAGTGCCTCCGTCGTGTCGCGCGGAATGGCCATGGCCCGCGCCCAGGTCGTGGCTGACCGGCGCGCATCGTGCGGGGACCATTCGGCCATTTTGAGCTTCAGCCGAAGTCGGCGGACAGCTTGCGATAGAGCTCCGGTCTATCGGCTTTTCGCCCTTGCCCCGGGTGGACGGGAAGACGTAAGGGCTTTCGTCATACAGTCTCTCCGCCAGCGCCTGCTTGATGAGCCTCACCTTCCCCATGTAGCGCAACTCTTTGCCCTCTTGCTTGCCGAGGTAGAGAGCAGCGACGCCGGTAGGGTCTTTGACGAAACCGACAACCGGGAATTTCTCGGGCTGGACCGTCTTCACCTTCAGCCAGGCTTCGGTCCTCTCCGATCGGTACGGCGCATCGGCGCCCTTGGAGATGATGCCCCTATAGTTCAAGCGGCTGGCAGGCGGGCCACCCCGCCAGTATCATCCAGCACGGGTCGGGCCACGTCGTCGCAGTAGCAGGCGATTGGGCGTTTGACGCCCAGTCGGGCCAGCTGTACCCGGCGAATCCGTGGTTTCGGACGACTTTTCCAAAATTTGGACGGCGGGTTTGCTAGCTAGCTTGCGCTGCGCGCTTCTGTGATGTGTCTAACTAATTGAAATCACTCTCGTAAAAGGCGCTTGCCGGAGCGCTGTACGGCTGGTGCGTTGCGGTTTGTTGAAATAACCATTCGTGTTGGATGAAGCGTCAAGGAGGTTTTTCCAAACTGCAGACCCGGTGGGGATAGTCGTGGTGCGTTGTTGGCGGTTGACGCCTCGGGAATGGTCGAACGGTACGAGCCGGGAAGTATTCCGGTGGCTCACTTTCGGAGACGGGCATGGCTAAAGCCACGCAAAGGCGCGAACCGAACCTGGCCAGGATCGCCGTGGGGATGAGCGGAATCCTATCTCAGTCTGAGACCGTGGTTCGAGCCTTTGGCCGGGAGCGGGGGTTTGTCCTCATGCTGCTCGCGGTCCTGGCCGGTGTCTTGGTTCCCCTCGGCACGGTTCTGTTGATTGCCCATGGCATCGTCAGACATTTCGGTTGAGTAGTGGGGATTACGGGTTGTGAACCCACCTGCCTCAACCGATTTTGATAGATTGGTGTCCCGGTGATTTGCTGCAGCTAATGGATATCCGATGGTCAAGCCCGCAGAGGTGAAGCTTCGAGACTTTCTGAAGAACAGCAACTTGGCTGTACCGAAAAGTCCGCCGTGGATACACAGCACCGCTTCGAGCAATCTGATTCCGATCCTAACGGAAGAGAAGCTTCTCGCTGTGAAATGCAACGTCTTCAAAGGCGAAAAGCTCTGCTACCTGTTCGTCGGTCGTGCCGCCTATAAGGGTAAGGACGCGCTGAACCCTGAGCCATGGCAGTTGCCATCCGTATTCGTGATGCGCTTCAACAGCCCGCCACCCTTGAAACGGATACATCCCTTCGATACGGGCGCCTTCGAGCGGGGAAGGATGCCGGACTACCTGACGACCTTTAAACTGGAGGATTTCAACGTCGGTACCGATCGAGAGCAGATCGGTCGGCTTATCTCCCTGTATTTTGAAACGCCACGCCGGTACGTCAATCGGGACGCGAACGATCAGAAGAAGCTCAAGGAGGAGCATCTTCTCAACATGAGTCATTCCAGGGTGCTTGCGGTTTCGAAGCTGTACAAGGAAGGCTCGACCAAAGACTGCGACGATCGGGCGGCGGTGATCGAACTTCAGGTGGAAGAGGATATCCCACTCAAAAAGGCGAACCTGCTGGGCGTCGTCATCCCGGAAGAATTCCAGCGAACGCCCGGTGTCACTGAATCCCTGAAGGCACTGACAAATGTGGTCGAAACCTATCGGTTATTGCCATTGAACATCAGCCAACACTACGGCCTGATTTATGAGTGCGTGGAGCAGGTCTACAAGCGGGCAGGGATTAACCTTTGACACCTGACACCCTGTCAGTCTCCGCTGCAATCCGACTGTCCCCAGTCGACTCTATCGGCGTGCCTGTCTTCCTGGCCGGGAACTCGATGTATCTTCCCGAAATGGATGCCGACTTCAATATCAGCGCCTTCCTGCACTTTGACAATGCCGACGGCTACGAGTTGACCGGGCTGCTTCCTGACACCTACCGGCAACAGTTTTTCCGCGTTGGAGATCCTGCGCCCATTATCTTCTGGGTCGATCAATCGCCATACATCGTCGAGGGCGACGCGGAGAAAGCCAAGTTAGAGGAAATCTTCGGCATCAGGGCGCGAACCCACCCCGTTTTAAAGGACCTCGGGGGTATGTTGCACGATGCCCGGACGGGGGTCTTCAAACGCCAGCAGGAGGAATGGCTAGCGCGGGAATTGGAAGTAGCCTACGGCGACGTGTTTCTGGAGCCGCCAAGCCGGACAAAGTATTGGATACACCGCTACAGGGTGGCGCTCGAAAACGCCCGGAAGCTAACGCAGCCTCCCCATCCCATTGACGTGCGCTTGCGAAGGGCCTCAACGGAATGGTTGGAGAAGTTCGCCACCAAAGCAGAACTGCCCATGATTTCCGCGCTGCTGGGTGAGGCATCTCAAGGTGTTTATTCGGTACGCCAGATTGTCGAGATCATGTTTGCTTACCTGAGTAACAAGTTATCGGCAGCTCGTTCGGTCGAGATAAATAAGATCGCCAGCGACCAGACCATCCGGGCGCTGTTCCCTCAAGGCATGTACGACTTCTATATCCAGAACGGGTGGCCTCACGCACCGTTTCAATATGGGAAGCTGAACTTCATCGAGCTGATGAAGGAGCGACTTGTACAGGGGAGGGAAAGCTGGACGTGGGAGTCAGCCCTTCAACTCTCCAAGCTTTTGTTCGGCGACAAAGACGTTCCTCCCGAAGTTGAGGATGTCGCGATGATGTACATGAGGCCGATCCTCACGGACTACAAAAGATTACTGGATGAGGTTGACAACATGTACACATACAAAGGTGAACCGATATCCAGCGAAGGCATACTAGAGCGCTCTAGCGACATCCTCGACTTCTTCGATCGCATTCAGGAGTTGGGCCGTGTGATCGTTGGTGCTGACCGAGATAAAGCTAAAATGATGGATGGACGATTTCAGGTCAGTGAGAGCCAGATCAAGTGGCATCGGCAATACTTGGAAAGCTGATACTGTGATAGAGCGGTGGGCGAGACATGAAGGTTTTCTGGGCTTGGCAGTCGGACCATCCTCGCGAGATCTCTCGCGATGTCATCCGCACGGCGCTTGAGGCTGCTATCGAGCACCTAAAGCAGGAAAGGGATGTTGTCGAAGCTCCGGAAGAGTCCCGCGGCGATCTCCATCTCGACCACGACACTAAGGGTCTGACGGGCTCACCGGACGTGGCCCGCTCGATCCTTGAGAAGATTCAGGCGTCGACGGTCTTCGTTGGTGACGTTACTCCGGTTGGCAAGACGCCAGATATTCCAGGCAATGAGGGGATTAAGCCTGGCCGCCCGTTGATCAACTCTAATGTTGCTATCGAGTATGGTTTCGCTCTCCGTAAACTGTCCGATAGCGCTGTAATCGGGGTAATGAATGAGGCATTCGGCGAACCCAAGGACTTGCCGTTCGACATTATTCACAAGCGTTGGCCCATTCGCTACCGATTGGTCGAAGGTGCATCCAAAGCGGAGATCGACGCCGCTCGCAACAAACTAAAGGGCCATTTCGTAGATGCGCTGAAAGGCTTCATCGATAGCCCCGGACCGGAGGTGATAGCCGCCCCCGAAATTGCGTGCGGGTTGGGAAGGGCGTTTTATTTCGCGGATCAAGAGATTTTGGGCATCTCTAATCGCCTCGGTGGGGAGGTGGATATGCCTTTCCGGGATGTGCTCTACATGCGGCTCATCCCTACCGTTCCTCCCAAGCGTCCCGTCGCGGAAGCCGCGATGCTGAAGAACGCTCATCGGTACGGAGCTATGGGAAACTCTGAGGGGGCGATACCGATCCCAAACCACTACGGCGTTATGTGCTTCACGGTCACGGGTGCCTCGAACGAAATCGATGCCTTGACCCAGTATTTTCCGAGCGGAGAGGTGTGGGCCATCAATGCCGACATCATGCGCCAAGGCAAGAACGGGAGTCCACCACTCTATCTCGTCCTGTCCGCGGAAGACGCCTTCATCCATACGCTGGAAAAAGGTCTCGATTATATGCGTAAAGTCGCTGGTGTCTCGCTCCCGATCAAAGTGATTGCCGGGGTCACTGGGCTAAAGGGCCGAACCTTGGGTGTTAGCGGTGCCGTTATTGGCACCTACGGGAAGATGATGTCCGATCATGTCGAGCACACGATGGTTCTCCGTGACGACTCACACGATGCTCAAGATGAATACCTCTTTCAGCTCTTCGAGAAGATATTCGACCAGTCGGGACATGAGCGCCCGAGACAGCTCAATGCCTACCTGAACAAACAGCAGGGGGGGGCGTGGCAGTTAGGAAGTGAGGGTGCGCGAGCCTCAACTTAGGACCAGCTGATTACTTTCCCGTCCCAGAAACCATCCTCGCCGCGAACGAACCTCAGCACGCTGCTCTTGTTGAAGAACGTTACGTAGCTTCCATACAGGGGATCAAAGAACATCACCCCAAATCTGGGGGCGGTCTGAATGGTGTTGGATTGCGCGGCAGGCCGCTCGATCAAGCATCTGAACGACACCGAAAGGTATTGGTCTGGTTCGATCTTCTGCGTTTTGTAGATCGTAAAGCCCCACTGGATAGCCAGACCAGAACAAGAGCTGCGATAGAAGCAGCAAAGCTGAGTGTGGCGAAGCTTAAATCATCGGCGAGGAAGCGTTGCTATCCGCGCGATACTTGCTCCTCCATTTCGCGTTCTAGAAACTCATTCGCAATCAACAGCGCGCGTGCGTCACCGCCGCAAGCCGCGATTGCCTGATCGGCTGCCGCGTCTAAGCTCGCCGCGTCCGATAGCTGGCTCGGCGCGGGCGTTTCGGGTTTGGGATTGTTCATGTTGACCGCCTGGAATGTTCTCACTATGTTCTAAGCAAGTCAAGGTTGATCTCGGCGCAGGAAATCAGTCGTTCGGATCGTCGTACCCGTCGAAATAAATGCCCTTGAGGTCGCACAGCTTTCGTTGAACGGGTTCAGCGCCAAACAATCGCACCAAGCTCCTATCCGCGAATTCGTTAGTTACTTGCATGATATTTCCAACTCGTCAGAGTCGCGAATTAGTTCGTCTTTTTCGGTCGCCTTTGCGCCGACAAACTTCATGTTCACCCGTGGAGGCACCGCGAATTCTACATCAAGGTATGCGGTTCCAAGTCGCATCGTGCTTTGGATGCGCTTTGCTGTCGCGGCGCTAGTGATTAACGCCGAAACCAGCACTCCACTGTTGCTCGCCTTTGCGGCGATCGCGTTTAGCTTTTGAACGTCGCCATTTCCGGTTGACTTCATACGTAGTCGAGCCTTCGGGGGAAGTCCCCAAGTTACTCTAAACGTCGTGACTTCATACCCCATCTGTTCAAGTATCGGCAGAGCGTCGCCAACCTGTTGAGTGAAAGCATTGAATTCTGTCATGACCTTACCGGTTGCGTCGGAAAAGTCGGGGAGCGAGAGATCAGGCATTGACGGCAGCGATACAGAAGGCAGGACAGGCATTAAGTCCCGTGCTGATTTCGTTATGCTGTCAATTCGACTTGGAGCAACATCCTCTGAGCGAGCGGCAGAAGGGGCGACTATCAAAGACAGCACTACCAACAAAGCGCGCATATCGATTTCCCACTAGCAAAAACGTCAGGTGCTACTATGAAAGCATTCACGACCCTAGGGCGCAATTATGTTTGATGCAATCACAGAAGGCATTAAAGGGTGGCTGGTCGCCCGATTTGCGTCGGCCATCAAGCATACAACGCGGGCGGAAGATCGGGGGCTCGCGATACGGTGGCTTAGCGAATCTCGCGCTGTCGTCGCGAGTGACCTGAACGCTGTCGATAAGTTCAAGAAATTGAATGCCCTCGTTAATTCGCGAACGGCAATCGTTGCGATTGCAAAAAGCGTTTCGGAAGCGGTTTCAAATTACCGGAGTTCTGATCTTCCGTTACCTATGAAGATCGCGCTGCCTGCGACGTTGGCCGCTATTCCCTTGGTCGGAGGACAGGCTGCCGGTGTTGCAGCGTTTGGAAGTGCGCTCGGCGTACCGGTGTTGTTGCTGATCTTTCTCGGTGCGGCAGGCATCACTTCGATAATTGAGGCCGTCGTAACTAATCCCCAGGCGCGGCCCCACATTGCCGAAATCATTGACGCCATCATCCAGGACGAGCGCTTGCGCCGCACTAGCGCGCAGATGAAGGCTGCAATGAAAGACCAGCCAATGGACCCCACGCGTTTCGCAGTCCCGCCAGAAGAGCTTGCGCTTCGCGCTTATCTGCTCAACATGGATCCGTTTCAGTTCGAGCGCCACACGATGAGTTTTTTCGATGCCGCGGGCTTTGAGGCGTGGGCGACTCGGAAATCAAATGACTTCGGCGTCGACGGCTTCGCCATCCACCCGGAAGGTCCGATGATCGTTCAGTGCAAGCGAAACGCGTCGGAGAACAAGGTCGGTCGGCCGACTATCCAGCAGTTCAAGGGCGTGATTGAAGAACAGAATGCTTTTCGCGGGTACGTCGTCACGACATCCAACTTTACCGAGGAAGCAACGGAGTCAGCCCAACTATCGGACAAGCTCATTCTAGTTGACATAGATTCTCTCGTGAGATGGCACGCTGAGGCTCCAACGTTTTTATGAAAGCTCTTTGTCTTTGCCTTGTCTTGCTCACGACGACCGCGTATGCAGCCAACATTGTGGGGCAGGCAACTATTATCGACGGCGACACGCTCGAAATTCACGGTACGCGCATTCGGCTGTGGGACATTGATGCACCCGAAAGCTCGCAGCTCTGCCGCGGTGACGACAGCTTGCCCCATCGTTGTGGAGCGAAGGCCGCGAATGAGCTGGACGCGTTCATAGCGGCAAGGCCGGTTAGCTTTGAAGCGGTTGGGCGTGATGTCTACGGGCGTACAGTCGCAACGTGTTCGATCGGGGAAACGACTTGGCCGAATGGCTAGTGGACAGCGGGCTTGCTTTTGATTGGCCGAAATACTCTAACGGGGAGTACGATAAGGCGCAGCGTGAAGCGCATAAAATCGGGCGTGACGTATGGGCGGGGAGTTATGTGGTCCCTTGGTCTTATCGGGGATGCGTCAACCAGGGCGGAAGGCCGCGCGAGTGCTCCGATGACGCGAACTCTCATCCGTAAAATCAGAGGGCAATAATGCGGAGCTCAAATTTGATTGCTAAATTGGTGTGCTTGGCGGCCGTATCGGCGCTGCTGCCTAAGTTTGCGCATGCACAGAGCCAGCCAACAACGGGCATCATTTACAATACGTCCGAATGGTCGAGCCTCCAATACGAGTGTCATCTTCGATCCGGTGGGAACTTAGATTGTGATATGACGCAGGCGTCCGTGCGCCGCCAAAGTGGAGGCAAAAAGCTTCAAGAGGAAATCTCGAAAGCTCTTGCGCAACTAAAGACGGAAAAACCCATCAAGCCAGAAGAGTGCGCACAATGGGAGCAGGCGGTTGAGAAGATAAAGAATCCAAAGCCTACTGATGAGGGCTATGCACAACTCAGCTCCATGGAGCCTCCGGCTAAGCAAGACTTGCTCAAAACGATGAGTACTCTGGTAGAGTTCTGCAAAAGTCCGAACGAGCAGACAATGACGAGGCTAACGACGCTGAACTTCGAAAGGGAAGCGCGCACCTGCATTGTCGGCACAAATAGTTTTTCCTTGCAGTTCAAGCGAGTCCCTGGCTCGCAAACGTGGGCCTCTAATACCGGTCCCGACGGTCTTTGCGGCGTCGTAACGGTCGCGCGCTTAGAGCCCGACCCTAAGTACCCGAATTTCTACAACTACATACAGAAGAAGGTCGTAACGATCCCGTCCGCTAGTTTTGGTAACATGAAGTGCTCCGACATGATCGAGCAGGGCGAGTATAAGTTTGTCTGGCAGTCGCGAGACATCTACGCCCGATGCGATTACGTCAAATTTGGATTCTAATCGCGCTTTTGGTCCAAGGCAGAGAAAAAAGAGAGAATGATGTCGCTTGCTCGGACAATGGTTGCGCTAAGCTTGGCGCTGTCGCCTGTTTCCGCGAATGCCGATGAAGCTGCCACCATCGCAAGGGTCAAAAGCACGTGGCGGGCGCAGAACGGCGAAACCGCAGAGGAAATATTCGGTAAGGTCGCTAAAGTTGCACACTTCTTTCCGAGGGGCTGGGAAGTGGGCCAGAAGACCGACTCGGGCGAACCTGTTTTCTTTTCGTGGGCGAAGAACCGCAACGATAAGACAGATGACGAATATACGATAGCCTGGGAAGTTACCCCCGATGGGGCGATCAAAGTAGGGCCGCCCTATGCGAAGCCGATGGAATTAGGCTGGCAGGCGTTCGCGCTCTCGCTGATCGCTAGCGAAGTCACCGACGGCGAGAAGGGAGTGAAACTTCGCTTTCTGCACGATCCCGCTAACTTCAACTTCGTGAGGACCGCGCAAGGCAAGCTGGGCGATCTTCTGCGGCGGGGCCATTGCACCATCGGCGATCCGGTCGGAGTGGACTACCTGCCAAAGGTAGATGAGAAGCAGACGGCAAAGGGCGATTTATGGCGCGTTGAGATGTCAGTGAACTGCGATATCCCGGGGCCGCGCTATTTTACCCGTGATGGAATCATTATCTTCGAGAAGCCGGAAGGGCGAGATTGGGAGCCGCAATCGTTCTTTGCGAAACGTATCGCGACGTATGCTCCCGGCTCCTGGTTCGACCATCCGGACTCGGCGGAGCAAGAGATATTCGAAGCCGCCCGGAAGGCGCAGGGTGGTGCAGGCATGCAGACGCAGGGCTTGCAATCACCGTTTCTGAAAAACCGCTGATGCTACGCCAAAATGTGCTCAAAGTGGAGGTGCTTCATCAAGGCCCGCGCCTAGACCGGGGCCATACGCCTGCTCATGTAGGTAGGTGACAACCTCTTTTGCGTCGTCGATAAATTTCTGAAGACCTGCTGGAGTACGGATATCGTGCCCGCCGTACATGACTTTGCCTGACGACTGATACTCTTTTCGGTTCTCGGGGTAGAAGCTGTGCGCGAGTGCATTTCGAAGCGCATTAAGCTTTCGCAGCTTATTCGTGACGTCTGATGGAACGGGCCGCGCGGCGTGCACAATGGCAAGCTTCTTCAGCAAATACATTTCGTCGAGAACGTGATGATTGAATACGCGTTCCCGTTCGGAAAGGCGGGAAGAGAATCGTGCGGAAAAGGGCTCGACGTTCAAGAAGTAGCTTGCAGTGATTTCAGAAAGTAGCTGGTCGGCCAGCGTGTATTGCATCACCACTTCCGCCACGATCATTTTATTGATCGCCGCTTCCGCGAATAGCACGCTCCGCTCCAGCGCCGACTTGTCCAACCCAACCATCTCTGCGATGGCGATGGCATCGCGTGTTACCGGGTGGTCATCGCTCAAGATAGGTCCCCAATGTCGCTTCTATTGCCAAAATAGCTTCCCGTTTCTCTTCGAACATATGCCATCGAGCATAAACGCCCGTTACGCCCTTGTCGTTGTGATTCAATAGCGCCTTCACATAATCGACGGGCAGCCGTACCGCCTGCACGATTGTTGCAGCCGTTCGGCGAAGGTCGTGGGGTGTGAAGGCTGCCAGCTCTTTGTCTTCCAGTAGGCGGCGGACGGCCTGGCTCATTGAGTGGCGCGCGAGCACCCCGACGCTTTCGAAGCGGCTTGCAAACACTGGCCTGTCGCCTTTGTCCTCGCCGTCTTCCGGCTTCCCGATCTCCAAGGCCGCTTCGATCAGCTTGACCGCGGTCGGGGAGAGGGGGACCGTATGCTCTGCTTTCTTGTTCTTCGTCCTGACAGTCGGAATGATCCAGTGCGGCTTGTCACCGTCAAGTCCGTGAAGCTCGGAACGCATCATACCGGCGACCTCGCCCGGTCGCTGGGCAGTCAGCAGCACGGCCTTCAGTGCCAAGCGTGTCCCGTCCGTGATGCCCGCTTCCTCATCGTTGAGGATCGCAAAGAACGCCTTCAACTCGTCGAGTGTGAGAACGCGGTCCTTCTCGGCTTCCTTGCCGCCGACCTTCTTCATTCCGTGCAGGAAGTTCTCGGTCAGGATGTCCTTATCGTTCGCATACCCCCACATGGTGCGGATCACGGACTGAGTCCGATTCGCTGACGACGGGGATGCCTTGGCGATCTCTTCGAGGAACTCCCTGATCTCGCCGCGCGTAATCGATCCAACCGAGCGCTTCCCGAACTTCGCCTTGGGGCGCTTCAGGTACCCTTCGTCGTTTTTCCAACTGGCTTTGCTGGGCCTGCCGGTGCGGGGGTCGATAGCCTGTATGTACGCTAGATATTGGTCGCACAGCTCGCCGAAGGTGACGACACCCTTCCGGTGCTCGACAAGCTGGCGCTCTTGTGCGGCCTTGGGGTCCTCGCCTTGGCCGTTCCTGGCCTCTTCGCGGTCCCGGGCCTCTCGGGCGAGCTTCAGGCTAAGGGCAGGGGCCTTGGAGCCGAAAAGCCCCAGCGTCACCCGGCGCATGCCGCCCTTGGCGCGGGACCGATAGGCGAACGTCCAGCGCGCGATCCCGGACGGCGGACAGCGCAGTACCAAGCCACCTCCGTCGCTGAGTTCGATCCGCTGCCCGGTCTCCTTTGCCTCCGCAATAGCCTTGTCGACCACTTTGGCGGCAAGTTTGTTTCGGACCCTAGCCATGTGTCCCCCCGATAGCGCCCTAGTCCCCGGCTACGTGCCGGGACCGATCTTATAGCCATTTGGGAAACTTTTGGGAAACAACGGCGCGGGATTGGATGGTTACTGATGGTAACCGATGGTAGGTATTGATAACAGGTAAGCAACTGAAAAATAGGTGATAATGGTATTTTCCGGGACGTGTTGCCGCTTCGCGGTGATCCGGTTCGGAATCACTGGGAGACTAGGGGTCGGAGGTTCAAATCCTCTCGCTCCGACCATTTTTCCTCAACTCATCTGTCGGGTGGATCGACCGTCGGCGTGGAGCCTGCTCCCGCGGGTGACGCCTGCGCGACGGTCGGTCGCGGTGGCTGGTTCGGGGGCGGAAAATCAAAATGCCGAAAACAACCCCATGCACAGTAGCGATGCCGTTGGTGGAATGATGTTTTTCCGAAGTCGATTTGACGCGTTGGGCAAAACAGGGGTATGATGTCATCATGCCAGTCTTGTGGGACGAGGCTCAAGTTCGGCTGGGATGGACCCTACACCTCCCTCGGCCGTGTCGTGATCCAGGAATCCGGTTTCTGCAGGCCGAGTGGCGTGTAGAAGTAGCTGACCATCAGCGCTGGCACGCCACGACTGGCGATCTCAATGAGCCTGGCACCGTCTGGACCTTCAATGAGATCCATCGCGTTGTGCGCAATTCCCTTGTTAGTTACGTGCAGGACGGCAACTAGCGCATTCTCGGCTTCGGCTCGGTCCCCGTCATAGCGGCTCAATGCAACTTCCGGTTCGACTTTCTTCAAAGGGCCGGCGGCATTCCGGAAGTGCTCGACTCCCACGTCAGTCTCACGTCGGTTTTTGATTTGGCCGAGCGATCCCTTGCTGTCACACAGTCCTAAGAACTCCAGCAGTGCGCGGCAATGCACCAACCCAACCTCAAGCATTGGATTGGTGATCGCATCTAGGCTGCCTTCGACGCTCAATTTGCCGTCGATGTAGACAGCGATCGCTGGTGCTTCACGCCAGCTCGATCTCAGGTCAAAGGCCCATCGAAGCATGGCGACCGACTGCATCCGATGATCCAGCAGGTACCTGATCTTCTGATCATCGAACATCCAGTCCTTCCTTTGCCTTGATGCACATTCCGACGAAATGACCGGAAATTTCAGTTGCCCACTAAAAACGAAAGCTCAATGAATTCAATGCTGCAAGAAATAGCGATTTCCAATTCTCCAGCATTTTCAACTGCGCGCTTGCGCCTGGGAGACTACCCGCAGTTCACTCACGCTCGTCACCAGTCCCTACGTCGCGATCCATAGCTAGTTGCGACCGACATCGCGAGCGCCGCCACGTAAGGGTATGCGGGGCCCAAATCGCTTGTTGTCGCGTAACATGGGAAAGATATCGCGGCTCCTGTGCAGTGCATCTAGCGATCAAGCTCCCTACCTCAAATACCCCACCACCATCCGCGTCGTCTCGTCCACCAGCGTCCGCACCGTCTTCTCCGTCAGCATCTCGGCGTGGTTCAGCACCGTGTTGTGCGCGACCGCTTCGATCGCGCTGACGCAGATGAACGTTGCGACATCGACGTCCACCTTGCGCATCTCCTTGCGGCGGCTTTCGAGATAGGCGCGGACGAGGGTGTGGACTTCGCGGTTGAAGGCTTCGACCTCGGCGAGCTGGCCGGTGCGGGGGATCTGCTCGGCGAGCACGCGGTGGAGTTTCGGGTTGATGCGGTGGGCTTCGATCGCGACGGTGACGAGTTTTCGCACCGCCTTGTCGATCGGGAGGTCGGCGACCTCAAGGAGCGCCGTGCGGACGAGGCCCATGATCTCCTCGTTGTGGCGGTCGATCACGGCGGCGACGAGGGCTTCCTTGCTCGGGAAGTATTGATAGAGCGAGCCGACGCTGACGCCGGCGATCTCGGCGATGCGGTTGGTGCTGGCCTTCTCAAAACCTTCCTTGACCAGAATGCGAGCAGTTGCCTCGACCAGTGCGTCGACGGTGGCGCGGGATCGCTCCTGCGAGGCATTTTTCCGGGGGGTTGTGTGCGATTTGCGGGCCACGGCCTTGTGATCTGAATGCGAGTAGGAAAAGCGAGCGAATGCTCGCATTATAGCGGCAAGTGGCGGCGGGTCGGCAAGTCTCTTCGTCGCCGTTTCGAACGCGCCGGATGGGGATGTGGCCATGAGCGTTGCCAGGATCGTGTCGGCCTTGCAGTTTTGCCCGGGTGGTTGCGTATTCGGTCCAGCGGCCCGGCGCGATCCCGCGCCAAGCCTGCAAAGCCGCGCCTTCAACCTGCTGCTGCGCCTTCTTCCGTTCAAGAAGCAGCTCGCATCCGCCGAGGTCGTGCAGGCGCATGTGCAGAAGCTCGCATTGGAGCCTGTAACGTTCGAGCCGACGGGGCTTGGCCGCGGCGTCGAGGCAACGCTGACGAAGATGGGCGGATGGCCGGTCTATTACACCGCGCCGTCGTCGGGACACGAAGGCTGCAACTACGTCATGTTCCTGCATGGCGGCGGCTTCATCAACGAGATCGTGCCGGCGCATTGGCGCTTCGTTGGCGAGATGACGCGGCAGGCGCGCGTGTGCTGCGTCGTGCCGATCTATCCGCTGGCGCCGCGCGCGACCGCGAAGGATGTCGTGCCGGCGACGGCCGAGCTGCTGCGCATGTTGCTGGAAGATGCGGGGGCCGCAAAGGTCACGGTGGTCGGCAATTCCGCCGGCGCGGGGCTCGCGCTTGCGGCCTGCCAGTGGCTGCGCGATCGCGGCCATCGGCAGCCGAGCCGGCTGATGCTGATCTCGCCCGCGGCCGATGCGTCGGTCAGCCGACCGGAGCAGGTTGCGATCGCAGCGCGCGATCCGATCCAGGACATTCCGGGGATCGTCGAGGCGGGGCGGCTCTATGCCGGCGAGCTCGATGTCGGCCATCCCTTCGTCAGCCCGCTCAACGGCGCCTTCCGCGCGCTGGCGCCGATGACGATCTTCGCAGGGACGCGCGATCTGCTCTACCCCGACAGCGTCGATCTTGCGGAGCGGGCGAGGGCGGTGGGCGTGCCGGTCGAGCTGCATCTGCTCCGCGACCAGCCGCACAATTATGCGCTGATGCCGACGCCGGAGGGACGGCGGGCGCGTGCGCTGATCATGCGGGCGATAGCTTAGGGGGCGATAGCTTGGGGGAAAGGTGTGACTGACGTCACAGGGCGCGCAGCCTCGGTGGGTCTGGCGCTGGCAGTGCTCGCACAGGGGGAAGGCTGCCCCGGGCGTTTCCTCAATAGACGTAATTTTACGGGGCCGTCAGGCGTGGCCCTTGATCTCGTAGTGACCCGGCACGCATTTGTAGCGCTCGAGGCGCCAGTTGGCGTGATAGATCGGATGCTCGCCCATCCATTTCGCCAGCGGTGCCTGTGCACCGATTGCACACTGCATCATCGACATTTCGGGCGTCATGTTGCTGTCGGTCACGATTTCCTCGACGCAAGCGCCCGAGGCAGATGCACCTAGCCGGCAGAGCACGGCAACGACGGTCACGAACATTCCAGTCACCTCATCAGTAGTTTCAGACCACGAAGAGGATGCAAGCGGAGTGCCAGAGCCTGTGACACAAACAACACGCTGACCCGGACGACTCGACCTAGCGTCCACCTTCATTTGATGATTCGGATTGTAAAAAAATTGCCATTAACCCGAAGCCGGACAAATACGGGGGAACCCGCAGGAGCCCCCAGGAATGATCGATTGTCGGGGCAGCGCCGCGTATGAGCCACTTCACAAGACCCGCACGGCCGATACGATTCGTGAAGTTGCGGGTACCCGTCAAAAGAGCGGGGCTGCCGCAGCACCACAGGAAACGCGAGGGCGGACCATGAAGGTACGACCGACCGGCGTGATCCCGCCGATGACGACGCCGTTCCGGAAAGACGGCGAGATCGACCTCGAGCTCGTGGCGCCCCAGGTCGGCTGGATGATCGGTGCCGGCGTGCACGGCGTCGCGGCCGGCGGCTCGACTGGCGAGGGCCACACGCTCGACCATGAGGAATATCGCGACCTGATGGCCGCGACCGTTGAGGCGGTGATGGGACGCATTCCCGTGATCGCCGGCATCATCGTCGATTCCACGCGCGATGCGATCCGCCGCGGCAAGCTCGTCCGCGACATGAATGTCGCCGCGCTCCAGGTCACGCCGGTGCACTATCTGTTCAAGCCGGAGGACGAGGCGATGGTCGCGCATTTCCGCGCCATGGCGGACGAGACCGGCATGCCCATCATCATCTACAACGTGGTGCCGTGGTCGTATCTGTCGCCGACGCTGTTGACGCGGATCATGACCGAGGTGCCGCTGGTCGTCGGCGTCAAGCAGAGCGCGGGCGATCTGAAACTGTTCGCGGACCTCATGATGATGGCGCCCGACAAGCTGATCTACAGTGCCGTCGATGCCCTGATGTACCCGTCCTACACGCTCGGGGCCCATGGCTCGATCGCCGCGATCCTGACCGCGGCGCCGCATGCCTCCGTCGCGCTATGGGATGCGGTGAAGGCGGGCGACCATCCGCGCGCGCTCGACCTGCACAAGAAGCTGCTGACGCTGTGGAACGCGGTCATTGCCGACAATCTTCCGGCCTGCACGCGCTACGCACAGATGCTCCAGGGCCTACCCCGGACATATCCGCGCGCCCCGATGCCTGGGGCATCAGCTGCGCAGCAGGTCGCGATCCGCAAGGCGCTGGAGGGCCTCGGCGCGCTGAGCAGGACGCGCGTCGCGGCGGCCGAATAGTCCGCGGCCCGAAATAACCGATGTCGAACGGCAGCGCCGATCCGCTTTTACCTGCGGATGCGGCGCTGCTACATTTTGCGCGCGGTCGCGTGAGCGGCGTAGCGACAAGAAACACACCGACAAAGGGAGGGGCCGAAAGTCCCATGAAGGATTTTGCTGGAAAGATCGCGGTCATCACCGGCGGCGGCACGGGAATGGGGCGCGAGCTCGCGCGGCAGCTCGTTGCCGAAGGCTGCAATGTCGCGATGTGCGACGTCTCGGAGGCCGCGATGGCCGAGACCAAACGGCTGTGCGAGGTCGAGAAGCTGCCGCAGGGCTTGCGCGTCACGACCCATGTTGCCGACGTCGCCATCGAGGATCATCTCAAGCGCTTCCGCGACGAGCTCGCCGAGCAGCAGAAGACGGACAGGATCCATCTCTTGTTCAACAATGCCGGCATCGGCGGCGGCGGGAGCCTGTTCACCAACACGCGCGAGCAGTGGGAGCGCACCTTCAACATCTGCTGGGGCGGGGTCTATCTCGGCGTGCGCACCTTCCTGCCGATGCTGGTCGCGGCCGACGAGGCCCACATCGTCAACACCGCCAGCGTCAACGGCTTCTGGGCCTCGATCGGCATGGGCCAGGCGCACACCGCCTACAGCTCGGCCAAGTTCGCGGTGAAGGGATTTACCGAAGCCCTGATCAACGACCTGCGCCTGCACGCCCCGCACGTCAAATGCTCGGTGGTGATGCCCGGCCATATCGGCACGTCGATCGTCTCCAATTCGCGCAAGGTGCAGAGCGCGGACGGCTCGGAGCGGCTCAACGCCGACGAGGTCGCGCTGACCCGTAAGCGCATGGTCACCGCCGGCGTGCCGGATGCCGACAAGATGTCGGACGAGGACATCCAGGCGGCGTTCGCCGAGCGTGCCCGCAGCTTCCTGGAGGATGCGCCGACGACGGCCGCGCAGGCCGCGAAGATCATCCTCGACGGCGTCAAGGCGGAGCGCTGGCGCATCCTCGTGGGCGAGGACGCCAAGCGCCTCGACGAGCGCGTGCGCGCCACGCCCGAGCAGGCCTACGACCGCGCCTTCTACGAAAGCTTCACGCAGGAGGTGGGCTGGCGACTCGGTTGAGCCTGCTTCGCCGTCACGACCGGCGACGCGCGAATATGGGTATGATGATCGTCATGACAAGAGGTGCGCAGGTCATTTGACGTGCCACCTCTTGCCATTGTTCACAGCGGTGTGACGAATTGGAATGTCACGCATGCGGCGCGGCCCATCGTTCAAGCATTGTTCAAGCGATGGTGATGTCCAACGGGTCTCATTCGGCGCACGGCAGCTTGGTTGGCGAACCAAAATAGTTTAGTCAATCAGGGGTAACGCGATGATAGAGCGTAGCTCCGATGATACCCGCATGCCTCTCCGACGACTGGACCCTTTGCCCGGAGCGAGAGGACATCTCCTCTGAGTTCACGCGGCTCCTCACCGCGGCCCAGGAGGGCGGCGCCACGATCGCGGAATGTCTGATGATCGCGCGGCAGCTCAAGCGGGGCGACGAGCAATCCTGGCATCGCGAGTGGAAGAAGCTGGCGCGGACCAATCGCCACCGTGCCGAGGCCGCGTTCGCGGAAGGCCACATGGCGACGGCGCAGCGCAACTGGCTGCGGGCCCTCAACTACTACGGCGCAGCCGCAATGCCGCTCGATCCGGCCGACGAGCGCCGCTGGGTTGCGGTACTGGCGATGCAGGAATGCGCCCGCCGCTATCTTACGGCGCGCGCGCCGGCGGGCGAAGTCGTGACGATTCCCTGGGTCGAGGATCATGCGTTGCAGGGCTACTTCCTGCCCGCGCCGTCGGCACGAGGCCGGGCGCCGACCGTGATCTGCATCGGCGAGCCCGGGCACCGCAAGGAGGAATTCCTGTTCAAGCTCGCGCCGCATGCGCGCGAGCGCGGACTGTCGATGCTGGCGCTGGACCTGCTCGGCGACCAGCGCGACGACTTCACCGATGCGCTTCTGCAGCGCCGCGACCTCGAGAGCTCGATTGCGAGCGTCATGGATTATCTGGAAACGCGGGGCGACGTCGATTTCGACCGCGTCGCCATCGTGGCGGACGGGTGGGGCTCCTCTTTCGTGGCGCGCGCGGTGTTGCAGGAGCCGCGGCTGGCTGCGGCGGTCTGCGACGGCGGCCTGTGGGATCTGCACGAACGATCCTTCTTCGCCAGCCGTTTCGCGATGAGCGACCTCAGCATCGTCCCGGTGCCGCATGCGCCGCTGATGGCCTCCAGCGCCGATTGTCCGGTGCTGATCACGCTCGGCGAGGATGGCTGGCTCAAGGCCGACCGGGCGCGTCAGATCGTCCAGCAGTCCCGGCTCGGCAGCTCCGACATCGCGCTGAAGGTGTTCACCGCGGCGGAGACCGGCGCGGCGCAGGCCCATGCGGACAATCCGAGCCTTGCCAACGAATACATCTTCGACTGGCTGGAGACGCGGCTGGACGCCGGACGGCGCGCCTGAGCGCGACCTCGGATCTCAGAAATCCAGCGAGATCCTGACGCAGGCCTTCTCCAGCCGGGTCTTCAGCGTCGCCAGCTTGGTGGTGAATTCCGTCAGCTCGTTCTCGTCGAACTCCTGGAAGACGAATTCGCGGATCGTCTTGTACTGCTCGTTGAGGCTCGCAATGTGCTTCTGGGTCTTGTCGACCAGGGACAGCCGCACGACCCTCGCGTCGGTCGGCGAGGGCCGCCGGCGCAGCAGGCCCTTCTTTTCCAGCAGCTTGGACTGGGTGGTGACGAAGGAGGGATCGACGTGGAGCAGCTTGGAGACCACGTTGACGGGCACGCCGTCGTCCTTGTCGAGGTCGGAGATCGCCATCAGGATCAACCATTGCGGGCCGCTGATGCCGAGCGTTCTCGCCCAGAACTGACGCAGCTCCTCCAGATACATGTTGATCGAGGATATCTCCCAGGTGAAGCGCCTGATGATATCCAGATTGCCGATGGAGCGCAGGCGCGCTCCTTCTTTCCTCGTCGCGGACACAGCATCACTCCCGTGAAATGATTCTTCAGGCCGGTGTTCGTGCGGGGGGCATAGTCCACGCAAGCCTGCCCTGACGCAAGTGCAGAGCAGGGTAATTTTGTCACTAAAACTACAAAGATGAGCCAGTCAGCATATTCCCCCGGCCCGGGTGTTGCGCCCGGGGCACAGGTTTAGTGAAACCAGAAAGCTTATCAAATAAACTATTTTGATTAGTGGAACGGCGCAGGCATATTGCTCGCCGACGGTGGGGGGTACTCGATCGTCCCGTTGCAGGTGGTTCGCTCACGTCCCTCGCGTCGAAAGCGGGTGTGTCCGAAAGCGCGAAGCGGCCGAGCGGATTTGAAGAGACGGGGATCTGGGGGGCCTCACGGTCCAGTCTCCGTAAAATGAGCAACTTGGAGGTTTTAAATGAAAATGGTGAAGAGCCTTTTGCTCGGCACTGCGGCGGGTCTGATCGCCGTCGGCGGAGCTCAGGCGGCTGATCTTCCGGTCAAGGCCAAGGCGGTCGAGTACGTGAAGGTCTGCTCGCTCTATGGCGCGGGTTTCTACTACATCCCGGGCAGCGACACCTGCATCAAGCTCGGCGGTTATCTGCGTGCCGAAGTGGCGCTCAATGCCGGCGGCAACTACAACGGCCAGTACAGCAACGTGTTCGCGGCGAACAACCGCTTGACGAACTACTACTCGATGCGCGCTCGTGAAGATCTCAACATCGACACGCGCACCGCGACCGAGTACGGCGTGGTCCGCACCTATTTCGACGCGGTCTTCACCTGGACGACCGGCAACTATGTCGGCACCGGTTCGGGAACGGGCGCGACCCAGTACAGCGGTACGCTCGGCCTCAACGCTGCAGGCACGGGTCTGGTCGGATCGAACGGCGGCGCCGTCAACGGCACCGACGGCGCGATCTCGGGCGGCTCGCTCGGCGTCTACTACGCCTTCATCCAGTTCGCCGGCTTCACCCTCGGTAAGGCGGTGTCGCAGTTCGACGCGCCCTGGATCAACTATCCCGGCAACAACTTCGACCAGTTGGTCGGCGGCAGCGGCACCACCAACGGCGTCGTTCAGGCCACCTACACGGCCGATTTCGGCCAGGGCGTGACGGCCGCGTTCTCGGTGCAGGACCAGACGCAGGTCTTCCAGACCAACATCTGGAACACCGCCGGCATGTCCACCACCGGCGTCCTCGGCGGTGCCTACGGCTCGAACAACCTCGGCGGCACCCGTGCTCCCGACATCGTCGGCATGGTCCGCGTCGACCAGGCCTGGGGCCTGTTCCAGGCATCGGTCGCCGCGCACGACAACCATGCCGGCTACTACGGCGCCACCGAAGTCACCGGCCATCCTGAAGACAAGTGGGGCTGGGCCGTCCAGCTCGCCTTGCAGATCAAGAACATCCCGACCGGTGCCGGCGACGTGATCAACGTCTCGGGCGTCTACACCGAGGGCGCGAGCCGCTACAACTTCCAGGAGCTGGCTGCGACCAGCTACTCGATGTTCGGCAGCTCGAACGCGGCGTATCAGAGCATCGGCTTTGCCGGCGTGTCTGACGCGGTGTTCGGCCCCGGCGGCCAGCTCGAACTGACCAAGACCTACGGCTTCCGTGGTGCCTACACCCACAACTGGAGCCCGTACTGGAACACGGCGCTCTACGGCGCGTGGGCTGCGGTCAACTACAGCGGCACGGCCAAGAGCCTGATCTGCGGCAGCGCCGCGTTCGCCACCCTGACCGGCAGCTGCAACCCGGACTTCAACATCGGCCAGGTCGGCGTCATCACCCGCTGGACGCCGGTGAAGAACCTGACCTTCTCGGCTGACTTCACCTACAGCCATCTCGACCAGAAGTATTCGGGCGTGATCACGACCGGTGCACTGACGGGCGTCGCCAAGCCGGCGGCCACCTACGAGCTGAAGGACCAGGACACCTACAGCATGCTGCTGCGCGCCCAGCGCAACTGGTAAGGTTGGTCTATCGAACTCGACGAAGCCCCGGCGGGAAACCGCCGGGGCTTTTTCTTGGAAGAGGCTTTCGGAAAATCCGGCGGCCTGCAGGTGGCGAAGACGAGCCATGCGATTCGATCGTCTTCAAACTTATTTACTTACCTGAGTTAATCAGCTATATAGCTCTCAGCCAAATACGAAAGTTGCGGCTCTTAGCTTCACGCTAAGCCTCCAGGAACCTCCGGTGATGCCCCGCCGGAGGTTTTTCTCTTTTGGGCAAGGTTCGCGTCAAGCGAGACGCTAGCCGCGCATCATGCGGGCGCGCGAGTTCGGCCGGTAGGCGAGGCGGCTGTGACCGGCGCAGTACGGTTGACCGTCGGGCGCGGTATTGCCGCAGAAGCAGAAATCGTCTTCACCCGGACTCGAGATCGGCCAGCGGCAGCAGTTCTCGGACAGTTCCAGCAGCGAGCAGCGATTGGCGTCGTCGATGGGGCCGGCGACGACGGGCGCGTCGGTCTCGCCGTAGATCGTCGCGAGCATCTCGTATTGCAGCCGCGGCACGGCGCGTGTCGCGCGCGCCGGCGGCGCGAGGCTTCGCTCCAGCCTGCGGTCTTCGACCGCGCGGCTGCGCGTCAGATTGAGCCGGGACAGCTTGCCAATGACCGCATTGCGGCTGACGCCGATGTCGGCGGCGATCTCGCGGCAGGACAGGCCGGCCTCGAAGTGCTGCTTCAGAAGTTCAATTCGCTCGTCAGTCCAGGTTGGTGAGAGAACAGGCATTGTAACGGTCCCAGGTTGCAGATGTCGGCCATCCGCATCGCAAGATCCGTCCGCTTCACGTCCGGCGCGCGCTCACGTCCTGCCATTGTCGCGAATCGACAGAAGTCCGTCCTTGATGGCGAGACGGATGCCTTCCTCGATCAGGGTTCGTGCGACGCCGGGAACGCTGGTGCCGTGGGTGCCCTGTCTCACCAGTTTCTCCAGATAGGTGATGGTCGAGAGCGCCAAGGTTACGGGAATGCGGTCAGTCTCGGCTTTTTCGGTGGCCATGGCCCGAACGCTAGCCTCTTACTCGGGTACATAAAAGTAACGATTAAGACTCTATTTAGGTTCGGGGGTGGAAGTCAATGCGTTCACGATTCGTAGCGCAGTGCATTGGAATCGCTTGTGAAATCGGGCGCGCGGCGGTGCGCCGCGCGGAAACCGGCGCGGCGTGGTCGCGTCTACAGGGCAGGAGGTGCGGGCCGGCTCAGCCGTGCACGATGGCCTTTTCGATCATGCAATGGATGCCTTTGGAGCCGTTGACGGTCTGGGTCACCCGCAGATCGGCCGCCAGGCTGCACAGGGTGTAGGCGTCCTCGCGCGACAGGTTTCGCGTTTCGCCGAGCAGGGCGATCATGTCGCGCAGCGCGCGCACGGCGCACTGGTCGAGGTCGGGGTCCATCGCCATGGTCATGTAGTGCGTCGCCGTTTCGGCACGGGGATAGTCGAGCCTGAGGTCCTTGCGCAGCGTCAGGCGGAAGCGGCCTTGCAGTGCGGTCTCGATCGCGGTGACGCAGACCTCGCCGTCGCCCTGCACGCCATGGCCGTCGCCGCAGGAGAACATCGCGCCGGGGACGAACACCGGCAGATAGAGCGTCGCACCGGCACCGAGCTCCTTGTTGTCGAGATTGCCGCCCATGGCGCGCGGGACCAGCGAGGAGATGCGGCCCCAGCTAGGTGGCGGCGAGACCCCCATCACGCCGAAGAAGGGCTTCAGCGGCAGATCGAGGCCCCACGGCATGCGGCCGACCATGCGCGACCGGTCGAGCGGGATGTTGAGGATGCGCGTCTCGTGGAAATCGTCGGGCAGGGTGCCGGACAACGGCTTGATCATGTTCCAGCCCCAATCCTGCCGGAGCTGGACGTCGAGGATCTCGACCGCGAGCACGTCGCCGGGCTCGGCACCCTCGACCGCGATCGGTCCGGTGAGGATGTGGCCGGGCAGCATGCGCTCGGACCGCGCGTGAACCTCGTGCATCTCGGGCGGAATGTGAAACTTGTCGCGGTCGGGCAGCATGTCCGGGCCGCCGCTGATGGTGTCGACCGTCACCTCGTCGCCGCTCTTGATAGTGAGGACAGGCTTGAGCTTGGCTTCGAAGAAGCCCCAATGACAGGTCTCGGGGCTGGAATGCAGGTGGTGATGGGTCATTTGCGGCCGTCCATTCGGTTTGCTTGTCACGCCCGGGCTTGACCCGGCGAGCGATCCTCTTTCAAGAAGATTTCCGATCATGGGTGGGCCGGTCAAGCCCGCGCATGGCACGATCATTCGAGCGAGGCTCCCCTGTATTTCGTCCTGTCCAAGACAATCGGCACGGCGCTGCTGCCGATCAATCTCCTGGTCGAGCTCGGCATCCTGTCGCTGGTGCTGATGCTGACGCGCTTTGCCGCGCTCGGCCGCAAGCTTGCGGTGACCACGCTGGTCCTGCTGGCGCTGGCTGCGTTCTCGCCGCTCGGCAATCTCCTGCTTTATCCGCTGGAGTCGCGCTTTCCGAAGTGGGACCCGTCGCGGGGCGCGCCCGACGGCATCATCGTGCTCGGCGGCTCCGTCGACACCGATCTGTCGGCGGCGCATCGCACGCCGGTGGTCGCCTCCGCGGCCGATCGCATGCTGGCACCGGCCGAGCTCGCGCGCCGCTATCCGAATGCGCGCATCGTCTTCACCGGAGGCTCGGCGAACCTGGTCTCCACCGATGCGAAAGAGGCCGACTACTCCGCGCCGATCCTGGAAAGCCTCGGTATCCCGAAGGAACGCCTGATCGTCGAACGGGACTCACGCAACACCTGGGAGAATGCGGTCTTCACCAAGCAGTTGGTGTCGCCGAAGCCGGGCGAGCGCTGGCTGCTGGTGACCTCGGCCTTTCACATGCCGCGCGCGATGGGGATCTTTCACAAGGCCGGATTCGACGTCGAGGCCTATCCAGTGGACTGGCGGATGGGCGGGCGTGACGATCTCTTCGCGTTCACCCATATCGGCAAGGAGGGGCTCGGCAGGACCGATGTCGCCATGCGCGAATGGATCGGTCTTCTGACGTACCGCATCCTGGGCCGGACCGGCGAGTTGCTACCGGGGCCGGGCAGGGACTAGAACGAGGTCGCACAACAAGAACACAGCACCGGCGCGCGACCGCCGGCCGGGAGGACGCGATGCAGCAGCAGAGTGCGGAGAGGATCGATCTTGCCGGCCTCGTTGCCGATCTCAACAGCCTGTTGCGGCTGAAGACGACGGAGATCGGCATGAAGCTGTTCGCTCAAGCAGCGGAGATGGAAGCGATCCCGAAGATCCGCCGGCCGAACGCGATCCACACCACCGACCAGAT
This sequence comes from Bradyrhizobium huanghuaihaiense, assembly GCF_025200885.1. Taxonomy (NCBI): domain Bacteria; kingdom Pseudomonadati; phylum Pseudomonadota; class Alphaproteobacteria; order Hyphomicrobiales; family Nitrobacteraceae; genus Bradyrhizobium; species Bradyrhizobium huanghuaihaiense. The sequence continues at coordinate 4,281,362 of NZ_CP104172.1, forward strand.
CGTCAGCATGGCCGCGCGGCTGGGCTGGACCGTCGGCATCACCGCCGACGACCTGGTAGGCAGCCAGTGCCGCGCGGTGATCGGGCTTAGCCCCCAGGACGACAAATGGCTCGCCGGCGAGAACTATGTCGGGGTCTGGCACGGCACCGCGGAGGACGCACGCAAGCGCCAGGAGGCGCTGGACGTGGTTCCGTTCGGACGCTATCAGGCGCTCGCGGTCAGCCCGCTCGCAAGCGGCCGGCTCGATCCGCCCGACATCTGCCTCGTCTACGCGACGCCGGGGCAAATGATCATCCTGATCAACGGGCTGCAATATACCGGCTACAGGAAATTCGAGTGGGGCGTGGTCGGCGAGACCGCCTGCGCGGATTCCTGGGGGCGGGCGCTCAAGACCGGGGAGCCCAGCCTGTCCTTGCCATGCTATGCCGAACGGCGCTATGGCGGCGTGCCGGACGAGGAGATGCTGATGGCGCTCAAGCCAGCGCATCTCGCCAAGGCAATCGAGGGCATGAAAGCGCTGGCGAAGAACGGCCTGCGCTATCCGATCCCGCCCTATGGTATTCAAAGCGACGTCCGTGCCGGCATGGGCGTGAGCTACGCGAAGAAGTAAAGGCCCAGTCATGAGCTCTGCGAAATTCGACATCGTCGTCTACGGCGCGACCGGTTTCACCGGCCAGCTCGTCGCCGAATATCTGGCGGCGCATTACAAGGACGACAAGGCGCTCAAATGGGCGATGGCGGGCCGCAGCCTCGACAAGCTGAAAGCGGTGCGCGACGCGATCGGCGCGCCCGCCGACACGCCGCTGATCGTGGCCGATGCGTCGGACGCGGCCTCGCTGAAGGCGATGGTCGCGCAGACCAGGTCGGTGATCACGACGGTCGGTCCGTATCAATTCTACGGCGAGGGCCTGTTAGCTGCCTGCGTCGCGGCGGGCGCGGATTATTTCGATCTCTGCGGCGAGCCGGTCTGGATGCGGCAGATGATCGACAAGTACGGTGCGGCGGCCAAGGCAAGCGGCGCGCGCATCGTGTTCTCCTGCGGTTATGATTCCGTGCCGTTCGAGCTCGGCACGTTCTTCGTGCAGGAGGAAGCAAAGCGTGTCTTCGGCGCGCCGGCGGCCCGCGTGAAGGGCCGCGTGCGCGACATGCGCGGCACGCTGTCAGGCGGCACCGCGGCGAGTGCGAAAGCGACCTTCGACGCCGTCGCCAAGGACCTCAGCCTCGTCGCCATCCTCAACGACCACTTCGCGCTGACGCCCGGCTTCACCGGCCCGAAGCAGCCCAAGGGCAACAGGGCGGTCTTCGAGGAGGATCTGCAATCCTGGGCCGCGCCGTTCATGATGGCGCTGATCAACACGCGCAACGTCCATCGCTCCAACATGCTGATGGGCTTTCCCTACGGCCAGGACTTCGTCTACGACGAGATGGTTTTGACCGGTCCGGGCGAGAAGGGCGAGGCCAACGCGAAGCGCGTGATGGCGGCCAACGCCGAGAAGACCGGGCCGAATGCGCCGAAGCCGGGCGAGGGGCCGTCGAAGGAGGAGCGCGAGAACGGTCTCTTCAATCTGCTCTATGTCGCGATCGCGCCCGACGGCCGCATGGTCCGCGCCGGCGTCACCGGCGATCGCGATCCCGGCTACGGCTCAACCTCGAAGATGATCTCCGAATGCGCGATCTGCCTGCTGCGTGATGCGAGCGAAGTTCCCGCCGGCTTCTGGACGCCGGGCGCAGCGATGCAGCACAAGCTGATCAAGCGGCTGCAGGACAATGCGGGGCTGACGTTTGCTGTCGAGAGCTAGCTCGGTATCGTAGGGTGGGCAAAGGCGCAGCGCGCCGTGCCCACCATCTCTCAGTGGTGGGCACGCTGCGCTTTGCCCACCCTACGGCACCGCTCGTGCCGCTACGCCGCCCGCGCATCATACGCGTACATGAACTCCATGCTCCTCGAGCCCAGCGGCAGCAGCCATTTCAGCATCTGATTGCGCATCCACGCGCCGGTGGCGCTGAACTCGCGCTTGCTGTTGCCGTTGCGGCGGGCCATCGCGACGATCTTCTCGGTGCGCGGGCGGCGTTCGGCCTCGAAGGCCTGGAAGGTGGCGCCGAGCTCCTGGCCCTCCTGCATCAGGCGGGCGAGCCGCATCGCGTCCTCCAGCGCGAGCGAGGCGCCCTGGCCGGCGTGAGGGCTGGTCGCATGCGCGGCATCGCCGATCAGCAGCGAGCGCTTGCGCGACCAGGTCGGCAGGGTTGCGACGTCGAGCGTGTCGGTGACGACGATGTTCTCGGCCGCTTCGATGATATCAGGGATCGGATCGTGCCAGCCGCGGTGGAAGCCGCGCAGATGCTGCTTCAGCGTCGCGTGGTCGAGCGCGCGGAACATCGCCGCGTCCATGCCGTGCGCGGGCTGCGTGCTCCACCACATCACGCCGTCGTTCGGATCCGGGCTGCAATGGCCGTAGCCGAAGAAGCCGCTCTGGCCGAATGTCGTCTCGACATGCCGGCCGATCGGCCTGCCGTCGAGGACGGCATGCGGCACGAAGCCACCGAAGCCGATCAGGCCGGTGTCGAACGGCTGCGGCCCATCAGGCACGACCTGGCGGCGCACGACCGAGTGCACGCCGTCGGCGCCGATCAGGAAATCGCCTTCGGCGGTGGTCCCGTCGGCGAAATAGGCGATGATCGGCTGATCGCCGCGATCCTCGATCTTGATCAGGCGCTTCTCGAAATAGAGCGAGACGCAGGCGCACCAGGCCTTGTCGATGAGGATCTCGTTCAGCGCCGCGCGGGAGATGTTGACGGCCGGCTGGCCGAAGCGCCGCGCCATGTCGCGGTTGATCGAGCCGAGCTTCTCGCCGCCCTGCGAATAGAAGTCGAAGGCTTCCGCGACCGAGCCGCGGCTGATCAGCTCGTTTGCGAGCCCGATCTCGTCCATCACATGCATGCCGTTCGGCGCGATCTGGAGGCCGCCGCCGATGCCCTTCGAGTAGGGCCACGCCTCGTAGATCGCGGACTCGATGCCGGCGCGGCGGAGCAGGATCGCGGCGACGGGCCCGGCGATGCCGGCACCGATGATGAGGGCCTTGCGGGGACGATAGGACATGGCTTGCTCCCGACGTTTCCGTGGTGCTAGGAGAAATTACGGTCGCTAAATCTCTTAGTGACTAAGATATATGTCGAGTAAGATAAGAGGCCGACCTTGTCAAGGACGAAGGCGCGAACTGCGCTGTTGCAGGAGCTCGAGGCGGCGATGCGCAGGTCCTCCGCGCAGGGCGTGCTCTATGGCCAAACCGTTGCGAACGTTGCCGGAATTGCCAACTCCGACCTCGAATGCATGGACATCCTCTATCTCGAGGGCCGCGTCACCGCGGGCCGGCTCGCCGAGGTCACCGGCCTGACGACGGGCGCGATCACCGGCGTGATCGACCGGCTCGAGAAGGCTGGCCTCGTGCGCCGCGAGCGGGACGAGAAGGACCGCCGCAAGGTCTTCATCGCCGTCGTGCCGGAGGCAGCCATGAAGATCGGCCAGTTCTACGTGCCGATGCAGCAGGCGATGGAGAAGGTGTTCGGCGCCTATTCGGACGAGGAGCTGCGCCTGCTGCTGCGCTTCGCCAATGAGGGTTACAGGGGCGTGCTCGCGGCGACCGAAGCGCTGAAGAGTCTTCTCGAAACGCCGCCGGAGAAGCGTCCTGATCTCAAGCTGAAGAAGCTTCGCTAGCCTTGTAGATTTGCGCGGCGGCGATCATGCCCCACATCGCGCCGAGCATCATCCAGAAGTGGCGCCAGTGGTCGGTGTCGATCACGAAGCTTTCGCCGACGGTGCCGACGAAGGCGGAGAAGATGGCAAGATAAGCGCGCTGCCAGGGCACGCGGACGAAGACGTGCCTGAAGCCCATGGTGACGGTGGTGAAGACCAGCGCGGGATAGCAGACGCCGGAGAGCCAGCCGCCGGACATGAAGGCGTTGAGGTAGGAGTTGTGGGTGTCCTCGGGGAAGTAGCGGTGGAATTGCAGCGGGCCGATGCCGAACGGCAGGTCGAGCGCCATCTCCGCACCCAGGATGTGACGGCCGAACCGGCCGAAGCGGCCTTCGTCATAGCTCTGATCGAAGCTCGCGCGCTGCTTGAACATCTCGGCGGTGGAATCGAACGACAGCAGCACCGCGATCAGCGCGAGGCCCAGCACCGCGGCGACGATCGCCATGATGACGATGCGCGAGCGCTGCGCGTTGGTGCGGCTGGTCAGCACCATCAGCGCCAGCATGAAGGCGGAGGTCAGCACGAGGCCACCCCAGGCGGCGCGCGAGAACGCAAGCAGGATCGCCAGCGACATGATGCCGAAGGCGATGACGTTGCGGAAGGCCTTAGCCAGCTTGTCGGAGACCACGCTCTGGAGCGCGAACAGCGCCGGCAGGATCAGGAAGGCGCCGAGCACGTTCGGGTCCTTGAACGTGCCGCGCGCGCGGCCGTAGAGCGTGAGGAGGTCGTCGCCACCGGGAACGAGGTGAAAGTAGCCGGCGACCGCCAGGAGTGAGGCGATCATCGCGCCGACCACGAGGCCGCGGCGCAGCATGTCGAGCCGGGCCGCGGTGTCCTCGGACGTGACCATGGCGAAGAACACCACGGTCACCGCCATGTACCAGGACGTCGCGATCCAGCTCACCACCTCGGGCTGCTCGAACAGCGGGATCGCGCTGATGGTGTAGCCGACATTGAGCAGGACCAGCATCAGCACCAGCGGCATCAGCGCCAGCCGCAGGCGCAGGCCGGTGGCGAAGAAGGTGACGGTGGCGAGCAGCGTCGCGATCTCGTAGGGGCTCGGCTCGATGAAGACGATGGCGCCGGAGGCGCCGACCAGCCACACCAGCGCGCGCTGGAGCGCCAGCACGCCGGGCGCAGCCGGTGCGGCCAATTTCACTCCACCGGCTGTCGCCGCATACGCCATCACACGCTCATACGCTTACGCAACTGCTACGCCACAACTTCCGCCGTCATGCCCCGCCTAGTGCGCAATTGCGCACGGGGGGCGGGGCCTCCAGTACTCCGAGCCGTTCGTGGCAGTTCCCACTGCCGGTGATTACTGGATCGCCCGGTCGGGCCGGGCGATGACAGTTGGGGCTCGGGCACGACAAAACTCAATACGCGTTCTCGTTCTTGGTCAGCAGCGAGATCGGCGTCTTCAGGAGAATGACGAGGTCGAACAGCACCGACCAGTTCTCGATGTAGTAGAGGTCGAACTCGACGCGCTTCTGGATCTTCTCTTCATTGTCGATCTCGCCGCGCCAGCCATTGATCTGGGCCCAGCCGGAGATGCCGGGCTTGACGCGATGGCGGGCGAAATAGCCGTCGACGGCTTCGTCGAACAGGCGGCTCTGGAGCTTGCCCTGCACCGCATGCGGGCGCGGGCCGACCAGAGAGAGATTGCCGGAGAACACCACGTTGAAGAGCTGCGGCAGCTCGTCCAGGCTGGTCTTGCGGATGAAGCGGCCGACGCGGGTGACGCGCGGATCGTTCTTGGTCACCACCTTCGACGCCGTCGGGTCGGCCTGGTGGTGGTACATCGAGCGGAACTTGTAGACGTCGATGCGCTCGTTGTTGAAGCCGAACCGCTTCTGGCGGAACAGCACCGGACCCGGGCTGTCGAGCTTCACGGCCAGCGCGACCAGTCCCATGATCGGCAGCGCCGCGAGCAGTGCGATGCCGCCGACGACACGGTCGAACAGCCATTTCATCACCAGGTCCCAGTCGGTGATCGGCGCCTCGAACACGTCGAGCGTCGGCACCTCGCCGAGATAGGAATAGGAGCGGGGACGGAAACGCAGCTTGTTGGTGTGCGCGGAGAGGCGGATGTCGACCGGCAGCACCCAGAGCTTCTTCAGCATCTCCAGGATGCGCGTCTCCGCAGAGATCGGCAGCGCGAACAGCACGAGATCGACGCGGGTACGGCGGGCAAACTCGACGATGTCGTCGACCTTGCCGAGCTTGCGCGCGCCGGCGCAGGTGTCGAGCGCGCGGCTGTCATTGCGGTCGTCGAACACGCCGAGCACGTGGATGTCGGAATCGTCCTGCGCCTTCAGCGCCTCGACCAGCTGCTCGCCGTTGCGGTCGGAGCCGACGATGATGGTGCGGCGGTCGAGCCGGCCCTCACGCGCCCAGGCGCGCACCAGCGAGCGCAGCACCAGACGCTCCGCGATCAGCGCGGCGAGCCCGAGGAAGTAGAAGGCGGCGAGCCACAGCCGCGACATCTCGCTGCCGAACTTGGCAAAGAAGGAGACGCCGATGAACAGCAGGAAGACGAACGACCAGGACGAGATCATCCGCGTCATCTGCCGGAGCTGTCCGCGGAACAGCTGCACCTGGTAGATGTCGGCAGCCTGGAAGCAGACCACGGCCGCGACCGCGACGGCTACGATCTCCGCAGGATAGACCCAGCTGAAGCCGCCGGCGAGCGGCATGACATAGCCGACATAGACCGCGATGCCGACGAAGCTCAGCAGCGCGAAGTCAATGAGGCGGACGAAGCCGGTGATCACGATCGGCGAATAGGCGCGGGCGACCTTCTGGTTGACGACCTCGAGCGCGGCGGGCGAGAGCCGGCGGCGGCGCTCCACAAAGGGCTGATCAGCGGGCCTTGCCGCGGCGCTGGCCGCGGCATCGAGCATCGAGCGTGCGTTGAGCGGTTCCACGGGCGTCCACGTCCATTCCAAGCACCCTTAGGTCGCGACTTTGCGGCCCCGGGCAAGCATCCCCTGGCACTCGATTACCGAACAAATCGGAAGATTTTCTAAAGCGGCCTTAAGGATGGTTAATGATTGGCAAATGCGTCGCGGTAGCCCGCGAGCACGCCGTCGACCATGGCCTGCTGGGAGAAATGCGCGGAGATCCGCTCGCGCAAGGTCGTCGCGCGTTGCGCGGTCGCTTGCGGATCGTCCAGCGCCGCAGCGATCGCCTCGGCCATGGCCTCGGGATTGCTGGGCGCGAACAAAGCGGGGCTGTCGGTGCCGAAGATTTCGGGGATGCCGCCGATCTTCGAGGCGATCATGGGAATGCCGGCCGCTCCCGCCTCGATCACCACATAGGGCATGGAATCGCCGCGCGAGGGAACGACCAGCAGCCGGCCCTTGGAGAAGCCGTAGCGCACCTTGACGTGGCCGATGAAGCGGATGGTGCTCGCGAGGCCGAGCTTCTCGACCTGGGCCTTCAGCGCCGCCGTCTCCTCACCGTCGCCGCCGAGGGTGAGCGTGACGTTCTTGCCGCCTTCGCGCAGCCGTGCCACGGCATCAACCAGCAGGTCTGCGCCCTTGATGTGCCTGAACTCGCCGACATAGCAGAGATCGGTCGCATCCTCGGCGGTGATGACAGGTTCGAATTCCTCCGGCGTCACGCCATTGAAGACGCAATGCACCACGCCCTTGGGCGTTCCGACGATGCGCTGATAGGTGTCGCGGGCAAAGGCGCTCTCGAACAGGAACAGGTCGGTCGCGCCCATCAACGAGCGTTCGAGCCGCGCGTAGAACTCGCCCTTCAAAGTGTTGAGCGGATAGTGCAGCGAGCCGCCGTGCGGGGTGTAGATGCGGATGGTGTCGTCGGTGCGCCGCCGCATGCGGATGAAGGCGCCGGCCTTGGCGCCGTGGCCGTGCATGACGTCGGGCTTGAGCTTCGCGATCAGGCGCCGCATCCGCATCCACACCATGAAATCATCGGGCGACGGCTCGCGGCGGATCGCCATGCGATACACGCCGAGCTTCAGCCGCGGCGCCAGTTCGGCCAGCGCCTTGTCGGCACGCTCGCCGCCGGTGAGGCTGTCGGCGAGGATCCCGACATGATGGCCGCGATCGACCTGGCCGTTGGCAACGTCGAGGATGTGGCGAAAGATGCCGCCGACCGGAGCGCGCACGGCGTGCAGGATTCGAAGCGGCTGGTCAGGTGAGGGGGGCATGATCAAAACCAGCGCTCGACGGCGAGTAGAGAACAACTCCAGGAAATATCGAGATGGATTAAGAGCCTTCGTGGTTAACAAACGGTGAGGAGCGCGCGGGCACGAGGCGCGGGATACCGCGATTAACCCAGCGGCAACCTTAATGGAGTGTAATCGCTGCGGTTGAGGTAGCTTGGTGGCGTTGCCCCTGCGGGAGTGTTCGATGCGTTTAGCGTTCTGGCGTGCCGGCAAGGACAAGGCGGTGATCGAGCGGGCTGTTTCGAAGTCCAAAGCCGAAGCCAAGGTGACCGAAACCAAAGTGGCCGAAACCGCGCCCAAGGCCGAAGCCGCCAAGGTTGATGCAAAGCCGGCGCCGGTCATCGCGAAGCAGGCGGCAGTCGAATCCGGTGACATCGATCTGCACGCGCTCGGAGCGGCACTGGCGCGCAAGCGCGGCTGGATCATCGTGCCCACGGTGCTGGCCCTCGTCGCGTCGATCGCCGCCGTCAACCTGGTCACGCCGCGCTACAAGTCGGAATCGCGCATCCTGATCGACGGCCGCGAGAACGTGTTCCTGCGCCCGAACAGCGACCGCACCGAGGAGCGGCAGGCGCTCGACGCCGAGGCCGTCACCAGCCAGGTGCAGCTCGTGCTGTCGCGCGATCTCGCGCGCGAGATCATCAAGAAGAACAAGCTGGCCGAACGCCCCGAATTCGATCCGGTGCTGCAGGGCATTTCGCCGCTGAAGTCGCTCGCGGCGCTGGTCGGCATCGGCCGCGATCCGTTCTCGATGACGCCGGAAGAGCGCGTGCTGGATGCCTATTACGAGCGGCTCCAGGCCTACGCCGTCGACAAGTCGCGCGTCATCGTGGTCGAATTCCAGTCCGCCGATCCGGAGCTTGCCGCGCGCGTCGCCAACTCGATCGCCGAAGGTTATCTCGTGCTGCAGCAGAGTGCGCGCCAGGACCAGGCCAAGAACGCAAGCCAGTGGCTGGCCGGCGAGATCGACAATTTGCGCAAGAAGGTCTCCGATGCCGAGGCCAAGGCCGAGGACTTCCGGTCCAAGTCGAGCCTGTTCGTCGGCACCAACAACACCACGCTGTCGAACCAGCAGATGGGCGAGGTCAACACCCAGCTCAACAATGCGCGCTCGATGAAGGCAGATGCGGAATCCAAGGCGCGGCTGATCAAGGAGATGCTCCAGAGCGGCAAGCCAATCGAGGCATCCGAAGTGGTGAACTCCGAGCTGATGCGGCGATTGTCGGAGCAGCGGGTGACGTTGCGGGCGCAGCTCGCCGAACAATCGTCCACGCTGCTCGGCAACCACCCGCGCATCAAGGAGCTGAAGGCGCAGCTCGGCGACCTCGACAACCAGATCCGGGATGAGGCGGCGAAGATCTCCCGCTCGCTCGAAAACGATGCGCGCATTGCCAGCAGCCGGGTCGACGGCCTGACCGCGAGCCTCGAGCAGCTCAAGAAGCAGGCGACCTCGACCAACGGGCAGGACGTGCAACTGCGCGCGCTCGAGCGCGAAGCCAAGGCGCAGCGCGACCTGCTGGAAACTTATCTCGCCAAGTACCGCGAGGCCAACACCCGCGAGACCATCGACACCGCGCCGACCGATGGCCGCATCATCTCGCGCGCCATCGTCTCGAACACGCCGGCCTATCCGAAGAAGCTGCCGATCGTGTTGATTGCGACGATCGCAACGCTGCTGCTCTCGTCGGGCGTCGTCGTCACCGGCGAGCTGCTGCGCCAGACCGCACCGCGTGCGGCGGCTGCGTTCACGCCGGCGGCGTCGCGAACGCAGGCGGCGGTTCGCCAGGAGCCATTGGTCCGGCCGGTGGTAGAGCCCTTCGTCGAATCGGTCATTGAGCCGGTGATGGCGGAGCCGGCGCCGCTTCAGCCGGAGATGACGGCCGGTGCCGGTGTCGCCGAGTTCGCCGAGATCGAGCAGCTCGCCGACAGTCTGCGTGCAGCCGGCCCGGCGGCGAAGAAGGTCACGGTGCTCGGCACCGCGTCCGGCGAAGCCGTGACGCTATCGGCGCTGACGCTGGCCCGGCATCTGGCGCGCGAGGCGCGCGTCGTCGTGGTCGATCTCGCTGCGTCCTCGCCGACCATCGCCGCGGTGTCGGTCGACGCCTCCGCGCCCGGCCTTGCCGAGCTGATGCAGGGCGAGGCCTCATTTGCCCAGGTCATCACCCGCGACAAGCTCTCGCGCCTGCATCTGGTCCTGGCCGGCCGTGCCGGCTTCGACCGCAGCCTGCTGCAATCGCCGCGCGTGGGCCTTGCGATCGACGCGCTGCTCCGTGCCTACGATCATGTGCTGCTTGATGCCGGCGGTGCTTCCGACCTTCCGGCGGAGCTGCTGACGACCAGCGCCCGCGCCGTCGTGGTGCCCGACGCCTCGATGGCAGCGGATGCGCGCACGCTGATGTGCGAGCAGCTGAAGGCCGTCGGCTTCAGCGAGGTGACGATGCTGAACCGGCCGGTGCAGCCGTCGGATGCCGTGGAGACACCGCGCGTGGTGGCGGCGTAGGCCCTCTCTCATTGCGCGAGACGGGCGAGGGGTCTCTCTCCACGAGTTCGGAATCGTAGGGTGGGCAAAGGCGCACTTGCGCCGTGCCCACCATCGCTCCAACACGACAAGTGGTGGGCACGCTTCGCTTTGCCCACCCTACGATACTGCGAAGTCTATCCGAACGCCTGCCGCAAGCGTCGGGCCAAATCGAACAGCACCTGGTTCTGCTTCACCAGCCGCTTGCCGTGGCTGAGCGATGACATCGCCATCGCCGCGAGTTTTCCGCGCGAGGTCAGGGGTACGAAGCTGTCGAAGATGTCCTCGTCACTCTTGCAGAACATCCGCTTGTACTCGTCCGAACCGATGCCGAGGTCGAGCGAGCGGTAGCCGCGCTCGCCGTAGCGGTCGATGATGTAGCGCATCAGGATCAGGCCCGGGCTGTAGCGGGCGTGCTCCGACATCGTGTAGGTGTTGAACATCATCGAGAAGCGCTGGCCGTCGGCGACGCCGGCGAAGATCGCGATCACCTCCTCGTCGCATTCGAGCGCGTGGATGTCGATGACGCGGCCTTCACCGCGCGGCGACAGGCACGCGCTGCGGACGAACTCTTCGACGCCCGGCTCGGCGAAGACGTTCGGGAGTTTCTGCTCGGCCATCCGCGCCGGCTTGACGCGAAAGAACCAGTCCAGCAGGCGGGTGACGTCCGCGTCCGTCGTGGCGAGGTGATAGCGGTAGCCGGCGAGCGTCTGGAGCTTCTTCTCCTTGCTCTTGAGGCGGCGGCGGAAGGAGTTGCTGATCCGCGATGCGGGCGGGCCGCCCGGCTCCATCGTCAGCAGCGGACAGCCGTTGATCGCGCTCTGTCGCGGCAGGGCTGCAAACGGGTTCTGCTGATCGTTCCAGCGCAGCGGCTGCTGCGTCAGCGCGAGCACGTCGACATGCGCGCCGAGCGGCGCAAGCAGCGCGTCGAGATCGGCGGCCGCGGCCTGTGCCGCGAATTCGCCGTTCCACAGGCCCATGTTGAAGGTCGTGTGCTTGCCGCCCATGAAGCCGGCCGTGCGCACGCCGTGGCCCTGGCGCAGCGAGAGCGGCAGCAGCAGAAGCGGCCGGCGATCGGCGTCGCGGGCGATGACGATGAAGGGACGGGCGCCTTCGTGAGCGCCGACCTGCCGCTGCCAGGGGCCGAGCAGGTCGAAGCGCTGATAGGGCGTGAAGAGATGGCCGGGCTCCTCGAAGGCGCGCCAGACCGCCTCGGCCTCGCCGAGGTCACCGAGGATGTCGACATGCGCGATACGGCTCGCTTTCGACCGTGCTGGCGCTTCTGCCGTCCGGCTTTGCATCGCCGCAGCCATGGTCATTCGCGAAACCTGTCGAGAAAACGAAAAAATGCGTAATTCGGCCTGTGGCCGACCTTTGCAAACAAATGTCAACAAAGAGTAATGAGGATAGGCGAGGGAACGGGCCGCCGGCGAGCGCGAAGGTGGGATATTGGCATCCGACGACAGATGGCTGGAACGGCTGCGCCTCGAGCTGACCTGGCTCACCGGCCAGGCTCTGCTACGCAGTCGCGGGGCCGGCGCCATCCTGCGCCTCGCCCATGTGCGGCCGCGGCGCCGCGGCGGATTTCAGCCGCTGCGCGCGCACGAGATCACGCCGCAATTCCTCGACCGCGCCATCCGGGCGCTGAAGCGGTGGGGTTACGATTTTCTCGGCATGGACGAGGTCTGCCGGCGCGCGGTGACGCTGCCGGAGAAGCGGCGCTTCGTGGCGCTGACCTTCGACGGCGCGCCCAAGGATCTCATCACCTTCGCCTATCCGGTCCTGGAACGCCACGCCGTGCCTTTCACGATCTACGTGCCCACCGCGTTTCCCGACGGCGTCGGCGAAGCCTGGTGGCTCGGGCTGGAGCAGGTGATCGCGCGCGAGAGCCGCATCAGCTTGATGATGGGCGAGAAGGAGCAGCGCTTCACCGTCACAGGCAACGCCGAGAAGCAGGCGCTGTTCTCGTATCTGGAGAGCTGGCTGCGCTCGCTGCCCCCGCCAGATCTGTCGGCTGCGATCGCCGATCTCTGCACGCGCTACCGGATTGACCTCGCCGCGCTCTCGCGCGAAGCGTCGATGGATTGGGAGGATCTCGCGAAGCTCGCTGCCGACCCGCGGGTCACGATCGGCAGCGCGACCGTGAACTATCCCGTTCTCGCCAACATGAAAGATGCGGCCGCGCTGCGCGAGATGACGATGGGCAAGGTCGTGGCGGAATCCGCGTTCGATCGCGACATCCGGCATCTGGCGTTTCCGTTCGGCGACCGCGCTTCGTTCCGGCGCAACCACGTTGTGATGGCGGAGGAGGCGGGCTTTGCCAGCGCGGTCTCGACGATCCCGGGCATCGTGGAGGCGGAGGGGCGCACCAATCTGCGGGCGCTGCCGCGGATTTCATGGGACGGGCGCGTCCGCTCGCTGCGCATGCTGCGTGTTCTGGTGTCAGGTGTCGCCTTTGCGCCGGTGAGACCGACCGGCAGCACTACGGGCCAGACTTGACGCGATCGGGCCGCTGCATCCAGCTCACGATCGGCATCGCCGGCAGCACCCAGCCCATGCCGACCACGACGTAGTAGATCGCCTGTCGCCAGCCGGACTCGGCGATCCACGGCATCTGCGCCGCCGCCATGCCGAGCAGGGCCCAGACGGTGGCCAGCACCAGGAGCAGGATGGCGCCGAGGAACTTGCGGGTGCGGATCGTCATGGCGGAGACTTGCGGCTTTCGCGTAACTTGCGCTGCGGGAGCGGGGGACTATAAGGGGCACGCAGTCCGGTTCAAGTCTCTTAGGCACAGGCTTGGTTTTGTCCTTGAAATGACGATGATTTCCACCCCGTCCGAGCCGCACCGCGCCGTGCGCTGGTGGCTGATCTCCGTGGCCGCGCTGATCGCGCTGATGGTGCTGGTCGGCGGGGCGACGCGGCTGACGGAATCCGGCCTGTCGATCGTCGAATGGAAGCCGGTCACGGGCAGCGTTCCGCCGCTCTCGGAGACGCAGTGGACCGAGGCGTTCGAGGCCTACAAGAAGATCCCGCAATATCGCGAGCTCAATTCAGGCATGAGCCTGTCCGAGTTCAAGGAGATCTTCTGGTGGGAGTGGAGCCACCGGCTGCTCGGCCGCTTCATCGGCGTCGCCTATCTGCTGCCGTTCCTGTTCTTCCTGTGGCGCGGCGGCTTGTCGGGCGAGCTGAAGCGCAGGTTGTGGCTGCTGTTCGCGCTCGGCGGGCTCCAGGGCGCGGTCGGCTGGTGGATGGTGGCCTCGGGCCTGACGGAGCGTGTGGAAGTGTCGCAATATCGGCTGGCGACGCATCTGTTGCTGGCGCTGCTGATCTTCGCCGGCATCGTCTGGACGGTGCGGCGGCTCAAGGAGCGGCCGCAGATCGCCGCGCCGGCGCGGCTGCGCGTCACCAGCGCGCTGCTGCTCGTGGTGACCTTCGTGCAGATCTATTTCGGTGCGCTGGTCGCGGGCCTGCGTGCCGGCCGCGCCTACAACACCTGGCCGCAAATTGACGGCGCGTTCATTCCCTCGGCCGAGCGGCTGTGGTTCGAGACGCCGTGGTGGCGCAACATGTTCGACAATGTGCTGACCGTGCAATTCGAGCATCGCATGACGGCCTACGCGCTGTTCCTGCTGGCGGCGCTGCATGCGTTCGATGCGGTGCGCTCGCGCGCGGGCGCAGCGGCCGGCGGCGCGCTGTGGCTGTTCGCGGCGGTCAGCCTTCAGGCGGTGCTCGGGATCCTTACGCTGCTCAATCAGGTGCCGATCGATCTCGCACTTTCGCACCAGGCGGTCGCGATCGTGGTGCTGACGCTGGCGGTGATGCAGGTGGAGCGGCTGGCCTCGCGACAACCTGCGCAAGCGCAGCCGCGCGCGGTTCCTGTCAGCCAGCCCGGCTGATCACCATCAGCCCGGTTGATCAGCAATAGCCGTAGACGCCGCAGGCGTAGGGCAGGCGCCAGAAATAATCGACCTGCTTCCCGCCGTAGTACGGGCCCTGATAATCGTAGCTCCAGGGCCGGCCATAATAGCCCGGCAAGGTGTTGGAGCCGGGCAGGAGCGGCGTGCCCGGCAGGTTGCGGATGTAGCTGCCGATGCCGTAGGCCGGCGAGATCAGCGCATCCGGATCGGTCTCGACATAGACCTGTGGCGGGTCCTGCGGCGGCACGGCAACGCGCCGCTTCGCCGTCGCCGGCAGATCGGCGGCGAGCGCGCTTGAAACCGTCAGCATCGCCGCAAGGGCAGGTACCATCCAGCGCAGCATTCGTCGGCTCCGAATCAAGGGGGCGATCCAAGGACGATGTATGCGGCAGATATGGTTAATGACTGTTAACCGGCGGCGGCCAAAACAGCCACCGTCATTCCGGGGCGGTCCGGTAGGACCGAACCCGGAATCTAGAGATGGCCAGACAACATCGAGGTTCCGGGTTCGGTGCTTCGCACCGCCCCGGAACGACGCGGAAAACTACCCGGCCAGCGCCTGCTCCAGGTCCGCGATCAGATCTTCCTTGTCCTCGATGCCGATCGAGAGCCGTACCACGTCGGGGCCCGCGCCGGACTTCACCTTCGCCGCGTCGTCGAGCTGGCTGTGGGTGGTCGAGGCCGGGTGGATCACCAGCGAGCGGGTGTCGCCGACATTGGCGAGGTGCGAGAACAGCTGCAGCTTCGACACCAGGCTGACGCCGGCGTCATAGCCGCCCTTCAGGCTGAAGGTGAACACCGCGCCCGCGCCCTTCGGCGCGTATTTGCGCGCGAGCTGGTTGTATTTGTCGCTCGGCAGGCCCGCATAGCTCACCGAGGCCACCGCCGGATGGCCGGCGAGGAATTCGGCGACCGCCTTGGCGTTTTCGCAGTGCTTCTGCATGCGCAGCGGCAGCGTCTCGATGCCGGTCAAGATCATGAAGGCGTTGAACGGCGACAGGGCAGGGCCGAGGTCGCGCAGGCCGAGCACGCGGCAGGCGATCGCGAAGGCGAAATTGCCGAAGGTCTCCTGGAGACGGATGCCGTGATATTCCGGCCGCGGCTCGGAGAGCATCGGGTATTTGCCGCCCGTGGACCAATCGAAAGTGCCGGCATCGACGATGATGCCGCCGAGCGAATTGCCGTGGCCGCCCAAGAATTTCGTCAGCGAGTGCACGACGATGTCGGCGCCGTGGTCGATCGGGCGAATGAGGTAGGGCGAGGCCAGCGTGTTGTCGACGATCAGCGGTACGCCCGCCTTGCGCGCGACCGTCGAGATCGCCTCGATGTCGGTGATGCTGCCGGCAGGGTTGGCGATGGACTCGATGAAGATCGCCTTGGTGCGCGGCGTCACCGCGCGCTCGAAGCTTGTGATGTCATCGGGATCGGCCCACACCACGTTCCAGCCAAAGCTCTTGAACGCGTGCGTGAACTGGTTGATCGAGCCGCCATAGAGTTTTCGCGCCGCGATGAACTCGTCGCCGGGCTGCAGCAATTGCTGCAGGATCACGACCTGCGCGGCGTGGCCCGAAGCAACGGCCAGCGCAGCCGTACCGCCTTCGAGCGCGGCAACGCGCTCTTCCAGCACGGCATTGGTCGGGTTGCCGATGCGGGTGTAGATGTTGCCGAACGCCTGCAGGCCGAACAGCGAGGCGGCGTGATCGGCGTCATTGAAGACAAATGATGTCGTTTGATAAATCGGAGTCGCGCGCGCACCGGTGGTCGGATCGGGCTGTGCACCGGCATGCACGGCGAGGGTTGAAAATCCCGGAAGGCGATCGCTCATTGAGGCGTCCTGTTCTCTTGGTCTGAAATCGCGCGGCATGCTGATGGGCGGGGCGTCCGCCGTCAAGGCGCCGCTTCACATCAGGATCATTTGGGAATGATCGTGCTACGCATTGTCGCGTTCGCGAAACGAAATCTTCGCAATTGCGTCAGCTTTGCTCGGTCTTGTTTTTCGCAGCGCGATCCGATGCTGCGGTGTCGCCGCCACCGACGCTCATCCGATTGAGGGATAGCCGCATGCCCTGCGTCGGTGCCGGCGCGCGCTTGGAGCTCAGCGTGCGCGAATTCACGCCCATCCAGGATATTTCGGACGACAGGCGGCCATATTCGATCTTGGGGCAGCGGTTCATGACCACCTTGATACCGACCGATTCCGCTTTCGCCGCCGCGGCGTCATCGCGCGCGCCAAGCTGCATCCAGATCACCTTCGGCAGCGGGTCGAGCGTGAGCGCTTCTTCCACGACGGGCATGATGTGGCTAGAGTTGCGAAAAATGTCGATCATGTCGACGGGACGGCCGATGTCCGACAGCGAGGCGACGAACGGCTTTCCGAGCAGATCCTTGCCGACATGGCCGGGATTGATCGGGATCATGTCGTAGCCGCGC
This sequence comes from Bradyrhizobium huanghuaihaiense, assembly GCF_025200885.1. Taxonomy (NCBI): domain Bacteria; kingdom Pseudomonadati; phylum Pseudomonadota; class Alphaproteobacteria; order Hyphomicrobiales; family Nitrobacteraceae; genus Bradyrhizobium; species Bradyrhizobium huanghuaihaiense. The sequence continues at coordinate 4,298,176 of NZ_CP104172.1, forward strand.
TGCGCCAGATATTTGAACGCGAAATAGCTCGGCCGCACGTTAACCGGCGAGGCGCCGACCATTGCGATCGACTTCACGCTGTTGAGGATGCCGCGAATGTAATTGTCGGGATAGGCGTCGTGGTTCATCACTTATCTTTTCTTGTTGTCATTGCGAGCGTAGCGAAGCAATCCAGACTGTTACCGCGGAAAGATTCTGGATTGCTTCGCTTCGCTCGCAATGACGGGGGTCACTCATCCCGCCATGTCGGCGTGCGCTTCTCGATGAAGGCGCCGATGCCTTCCTCGGCGTCGCGCGCCATCATGTTCTCGGTCATCACCTCTGCGGCATAGCGATAGGCGTCCGCAAGGCTCATCTCGGCCTGGCGGTAGAACGCTTCCTTGCCGAGCTTGACGGTGTAGGCGGATTTCAGCGCGACCTGTTGTGCCAGCTCGATCGAGGCCCCGAGTTCGGTGCCGGCAGGCACGACGCGATTGACGAGCCCGATCTCGCGGGCGCGGTCGGCCGTGATAGGCTCGCCCGTCAGCAGCATCTCCATCGCCTGCTTGCGCGGCACGTTGCGCGACAGTGCCACCATCGGCGTCGAGCAGAACAGGCCGATGTCGACGCCGGGCGTCGCGAACTTCGCATCCTCCGATGCGATCGCAAGATCGCAGCTGGCCACGAGTTGGCAGCCGGCCGCGGTCGCAATGCCCTGGACGGCAGCGACCACGGGCTTGGGCAGATGCACGACCGCCTGCATCATCGCGCTGCAGGCATTCATCATCTCGGCGAAGAAGGCGCGGCCGCGGTCCGGGTCAGTGCGGCGCGCGGTCAGCTCCTTCATGTCGTGGCCAGCGGAGAAGGCGGGCCCGTTGGCGGCGATCACGACGCCGCGCACCGCCTTGTCGTCGCGGATAGAATTAAGCTCTGCATGCAGGCCGGCGATCATCGCCGCCGACAGGCTGTTGCGCGCGGTCGGGCGGTTCAGCGTCAGCAGCGCGATGGATCCGACGGTCTCCCGCAGCAGGATCTGCGGTTGCGGGGAGGGGGCACGGGCGGCCTGAACGGACATTGACGCGACTTCCGTGGAATGATTGCAATTGGATGACACCGATAACTTAATGTACCAGGGCGACCGAAGCGAGGGTGGGGAACAGCATGGCGTTGGCGAAAATGAGCGTGGCGGAGGTCGAGCAGTTTCTCCGTGACGAGTTTCCCCAGGCCTTCAGTGGCGACGACATCACGATCGAGAGCGCGGACGGGCAGACCTGCCTCCTGCGCCAGCGCTACAGCGAAAGGATGCTGCGGCCGGGTGGAACCGTGTCAGGCCCGACCCTGATGGCGCTGGCCGATTTCGCGATGTACGTGGTGCTGCTGTCCGCGATCGGCCCGATCGGCCTCGCGGTCACCACCAATCTCAACATTAATTTCCTGCGCAAGGGCCAGCCCGGGCAGGACGTGCTCGCCGAGGCGCGGCTGCTCAAGCTCGGCAAGCGCCTGGCGGTCGGGGAGGTGAACCTCCTATCCGGCACCTCACCCGATCCGATCGCCCATGTCACCTCGACCTATTCCATTCCAAATGTTTGAGCTTTTTGCAGGTAATATGGCACCATATTTCTAAACTATTGATTTTGTATGTGTAATTTCCACCTTGTGGCATTGACCGTTGCGCGCCACTTCTCTAGAAACCCGCCCAGTCCGGTGCGGTGTTCGCGCCGATATCTCCCGTCCACGGAAACTCCGATATGAAAACCTTTTCGGCAAAGCCGGCTGAGGTGACGAAGAAGTGGGTGCTGATCGACGCCAAGGGTCTGGTCGTCGGCCGTCTCGCCACCATCGTTGCCATGCGCCTGCGCGGCAAGCACCTCCCGACCTACACCCCCCACGTTGATTGCGGCGACAACGTCATCATCATCAACGCGCAGCATGCGGTCCTCACCGGTCGCAAGCGCGAGCAGAAGACCTACTACAAGCACACCGGCTATGTCGGCCACGTCAAGGAGCGCACCGCGCGCCAGATCCTCGAGGGCCGTCATCCCGAGCGCGTGCTCGAGAAGGCCGTCGAGCGCATGATCCCGCGTGGTCCGCTCGGTCGCGTGCAAATGGGCAACCTCCGTGTCTACGGCGGTGCCGATCATCCGCACGAGGCGCAGCAGCCCGAGAAGATCGATATCGCCAAGTTGAACCGCAAGAACACGAGGGCCGCATAACATGGCCGAATCCATCCAGTCGCTCGACCAGCTCTCGCAGCTCAAGACGGCGGCGGCGCCCGAGGCGCCCAAGCACGAGAAGAAGGTCGACAAGTTCAACCGCGCCTATGCCACCGGCAAGCGCAAGGACGCGGTCGCCCGCGTGTGGATCAAGCCGGGCGCCGGCAAGGTCACCGTCAACTCGCGCGAGGTCGAGGTCTATTTCGCCCGTCCCGTGCTGCGCATGATGATCGAGCAGCCGTTCTCGGTGGCCCAGCGTTCGGGCCAGTATGACGTGATCTGCACCGTCGCCGGCGGCGGTCTGTCCGGCCAGGCCGGCGCGGTCCGTCACGGCATCTCCAAGGCGCTCACCTATTTCGAGCCGGAGCTGCGCTCCGTGCTCAAGAAGGGCGGCTTCCTCACCCGCGACTCGCGCGTGGTCGAGCGCAAGAAGTACGGCAAGGCCAAGGCCCGCCGGTCCTTCCAGTTCTCGAAGCGTTAATCGCTTCGGTCGCATTCGCCGCGAAAGCGGCTTCAATGAGATGCAAAAGGGCGCTGATTTTCAGCGCCCTTTTTATTGTTCGTTTGTATGCAAATTGACGACGAGTTTCCGGAAAACTTGCGGACGCGTGAAAACCTGAATGGAACCCGCGGGACATAGCGTCGCATTCGGAAGGGCGCGCAAATCGGATGTGCCGATCGCGTAACTGCTATGTTTTCAAGGGGGCCGACATGATGTCGCTCGATAGCATCACGCTCTATTTGGTTGCCACCATGGTTGCCGCACTGCTCGGCGCCATGATGGTGTTCTTCGGCAAGCAGGAGAACAGTCCTGCGCTGAAATGGTGGGGCACCGCCTATCTGCTCGGTGCCGCCTCCGTCGCACTGTGGACGGCGGCCGGCGAGAGGCTGGGGCCGCATCTCTATCTGGCGTTAAATGCCGTCGGCTTCGTGGCCTGCGGCATGGTGTGGAATGCGGCGCGCGTGTTCCACGGCCGCAAGCCGAACTGGCCCGGCCTCGTGCTCGGTGCGCTCGCCTGGGTCGCCGCCGTGACGCTGCTCGATCCCACTGCGTCCATGCTGCGCATGATTATCGGCGCCGGCATCGTCTCGGTGTACGCGGCGGTGACGGCGAGCGAGCTCTGGGTCGAGCGGCGCAAGAGCCTGCAACGGCGCTGGCCTGCCTTCGTCGTGCCGGTGATGCATGGTTGCGTGCTGATGCTGCCGATCCTGATCGGCAGCTTCCTGCGGCCGCACGATGCCGGCTTCTCCTCCAGCATCTGGGTCACCGTGTTCGCGGTCGAGCTCGTGCTCTACGCCGTCGGCACCGTCTTCGTGATCTTCATGCTGGTGTCGGAGCGCACCGTCACAGCGCACCGGACCGCGGCGTCGACCGACCCGCTGACCGGCATGCTCAACCGCCGCGGCTTCTCCGAAGCCTGCGGCCGCGTGATCGACCGCGAGGCCAAGGCCGGACGTCCCGTCACCGTGATGATCTTCGACATCGACCACTTCAAGTCGATCAACGACCGCTTCGGCCACCCCGCCGGCGACGAGATGCTGAGACTGTTCTCGACCGTCGTCGTCAGTAACTTACGCATCTCCGACCTCTCGGGCCGTATCGGCGGCGAGGAGTTCGCCGCGCTCCTGCCGTGTTCGCTGGAGGAGGGCGTGCTGGTGGCCGAGCGCGTGCGCGAGGCGTTCGAGACCTCTGGCGTCGTCGTCGATGAAGGCCCGGTCGACACCACCGTCAGCATCGGTGTCGCCGGCGGTCCGGCCGGCACCGAGCTCGAGGTGCTGCTGGCCTCGGCCGACACCGCGCTCTACCAGGCCAAGCGCGGCGGCCGTAACCGCGTCGAGGCGGCGGAGGAGCTGCCGCTGTCGCTGGAGAACTGGCGCCGCCAGAGCGCGGCGCGGGTCGGTGCGCCGCAGGCGCGTCCGGTCACGGCGTGAGCTCGAGGGCGGCCCTGCGGTAATCCGCTGTTTACCAATCGATCCCTACCATTGCGGTCATGGAATCGATCCGTCGACAGAACCCGCAGGCCGCCCTGATGTCGCTCGAAGCGCAAGCCGCTTCGGCACGCGGCGGCTTCGCCTGCCTGTTCTCGACCGCGGATGAATACGAGACGGCGCTGATCACCGAGCGCCGTGCGCAGGGCCGCTACACGCAGGGCCGCAGCTATTGGCCGCTCGCGCTGTTCGTCGGTTGTGCGCTGATCGTGGCTGGCACGGCCCTGCTGTTTGCCTGACAGGCCTGCATTTTTTGGCCGGGCAGGGCGCCGTTTCGGCGCCTTTTTCTTTGCCGCCGTCTGCGGTAGACACGGCCATCAACAAAAAGGGTGGAACCGATGATCACCGAGATCGCGCAAATCGACGTCAAGCCGGGCAGCGAGAAGGATTTCGAGGCCGCCGTCGCCAAGGCCAAGGCCGCCTTCGGCCGCTCCAAGGGCTTTCACGGCTTCGAGCTGCACAAGTCGATCGAGAAGCCGCAGCGCTACCAGCTGATGGTGAAGTGGGCGACGCTGGAAAATCACACCGTCGATTTCCGCGGCTCCGAGAATTTCACCGAATGGCGCGGCCTCGTTGGCCAGTATTTTGCCGCGCCGCCGGAGGTCGAGCACACCGAGACCGTGCTGACGACCTGAGCGAGGTTACGCCGCTTCAGCGAGGGGCGGCGCTTCATACGTCTTGAAATGGTCGATCATGACCTTGGCGATGGCGACCAGCGGGAGCGCCAGCGCGAGGCCCCAGATTCCGAACACGACGCCGAGCAGGATCTGGAACGCGAACAGCGTCGCCGGCGGGATGTCCAGCGCCTGCCGCTGCAGGAGCGGGGTCAGCACGTAACTCTCCATGGCGTGGACGACCATGAAGAGCAGAAACGCCGACAGCGCCGGGATCCAGCCCGAGGCGAGGCTCGCCAGCACCACGACGACGCCTGCGATGATGGCGCCGACGGTGGGGATGAAGGCGAGCAGGCCGGCTTGGATCCCCAGGATGAACGAGCCGGGAATGCCGATGATGGCGAGCCCGATCCAGGTCACGACGCCGACCGCGATCATCACCACGATCTGCGCGATCAGCCAGCGCTCCAGCGTTTCGCCGATGCGGTCGATGATGAGCGTGACGCGGGTGCGGTGCTTCGCAGGCGCGAGGAACAGCAGGCCGTCGTGATAGACGGCGGGCTGGGCGGCAAAGGCGAGCCCCAGAAACAGCACGATGAAGATGTTGCCGACGGCGCTGATCGCGCCGAACAGCAGCTTGAAGGTCTGGCTCACAATCGCCCCGCCGCTCGAGGCGAGCGCGCCTGCACCCGGCAAGCCGCCGTGCGCGCTCGGGCTTGGGGCGGGCGCCGGCGCCTCGTCGGTTGAGGCTGCCGGCGTTGCGTTGCCAAGGTCGAACACGCTGGTGTCGATGCCGTGGCTTTCGAGGAAGGACCGGACATTGCCGATCTGCGACTTGATGGTCTTGCTGAGCAGCGAGGCCTGCTCGGCGATGGTGGCGCCGCCGAGATAGGCAACGCCTGCGAGCAGCACAGCAAGGACGAGGCAGACGATCGCGAGCCGCACTGTGTGTGGCAGGTGAACGCGCCGTCCGAGCGCATGGGTCAGCGCATTGAGGCCGACGCCGAGCAGCATGCCGGTGAAGATCAGGAGCAGGGTGGCCGCAAAATGCCAGGTGAAGGCGAGCAGCGCGGTGAACAGCACGACACCGATGCCGCCGACCGAGATCGCCCAGGCCTGATTCCAAGCCTGATCCCAAGCCTGATCGTTGCGGGTCCGGGGCCGTTCATCTCTGGAAATGGTCACATCGGGTCCTTTTCGGAACGCTGCAGGCGGCCACTCTTTCGCGAAATTCCGGTGGGGATCAAGCTAGGCCCGGTGCCGGCCCGGTGCCGATTTGACGCGTCCGGCCTGAACGGATCAACGCTCCGGCCGCCAAAAGGGGCCATATCCGCGCGCTGGTCCCGGCATTTGCGCGAAAATAGCATTGCCGTCCCGCGATCCCTTCTGTTGAATTTGTTCCATGCCAGGGGCATGTTTGGAGAATCTTCTTCGGCGGGGAGGTCGGAACGACAGATGAGAAAGCCGGTCGTCGGCGTGATCGGGAATGCCCATCGCGTCGAGAATCGATTTCAGGTCCAGATGGTCGGCGAGCGAAACCTGCGCGCCGTGGCCGAGGTGTCCGGCGGCTTGCCGGTGATGTTCGCGGGCTCCCCTGATATCACCGACATCGGGGCGCTGCTCGATACCGTCGACGGCATCATCCTCACCGGGGCGCGGGCCAACGTGCACCCGACCCGCTTCAACGTCGATCCCTGCGAGAAGCACGAGCCCTACGACATCCATCGCGACGAGGTGGCTCTGGCGCTCTCGGTGGCTTGCGTCGCGCGCGGCGTGCCGCTGTTCGGCATCTGCCGCGGCCTCCAGGAGATGAACGTCGCCTTCGGCGGCTCGCTGCACCCGGAGATCCGCGAGATCCCGGGCCGCATGAACCACCGCATGCCCCGGCTCGAGAACGGCGAGATCCATCCCGATCCGACCGTGGTGTTCGCCGACCGTCACGAGGTCGACCTGACGCCGGGAGGCGCCTTTGCCAAAATTCTCGGCTGCGAGAAGATCAGGGTCAATTCGCTGCACGGGCAGGGCATCCTGGATCCCGGCAAGCGCGTGCTGATTGAGGGCATCGCCGAGGACGGCACCATCGAGGCGATCCGCATCGCGGAAGCCCCGACCTTTGCGCTCGGCGTGCAATGGCATGCCGAGTACGACCCGCAGCACAATCCCATCAACCGCAAGCTGTTCGAGGCTTTCGGCGCAGCGCTGGTGGCGCGGCGGAAGGCGGCGGCGTAGGCGGGCGGACTCAGGCGTGAGTAGGCGTTTCAGCTACGCCCTCGCCGCATCGTCATTGCGAGCGCAGCGAAGCAATCCAGAATCCCTCCGCAGAAAGAATCTGGATTGCTTCGCTGCGCTCGCAATGACGGGGAGGGCGAGCGCCACTACTCAGATCTGCGGCTTCCGTAGGCTTGCGATGGGAAGGGCCTGCGGGACTGCGTCATGCATTCAAGGCGCAGTCCAAATTTCGGACGAGATAAACCAATCAGTAGGAATTGGTCCGGCCTGTTTTTGCGGCTCTGATTTGTTCTTTGAGAACGAAGTGGAGTCAGATGCAGAACGAAGGCTGACGGGTTGCATGACGTTGGAGTGCACGAATGAGTCCTTCCGGAGCTTTGATCGCGATCCTGCCGTGTAATGACCTTGATGCGTCGGAGCGGTTCTACAATCGGCTGGGCTTTGCGCGCCCGGACGGTGAAAGGCCTGCTCCGGGAGAGCCCGACACCTATCGCATGTTGTCGAACGGGAAGGGCGGATATCTACATCTGACGGACGCGGTCGAGGGATGGCTAACGCCGGGCAGGAACCCATTTGGGCTTTATCTCTACCTCGAGAATGTTGATGCTGCAGCGCGCGAATTTCAGCAATCACCCGAAGACAAGCCGTGGGGGATGTACGAATTTGCGATCTCTGACCCAGATGAAACGTTGGTCCGTGTCGGTTGGCCAACCCATCTCCGCGCCGGGGCGCAGTAATTCGTCTGCAACTGCCCATCGTGACATTTTGTGGTGCTGCACTAACTGGGCCGCTCAGCGGCTCGCGAAGCAGGCATTCGCGGCCTGCCTCACGCCGTCCGCTCCATCCGTCGCGCGCGATACGCCTGCGGCGACATCAAGGTCAGCTTGCGGAACGCCTTGCGAAAGCTGCTTTCGTCCTCATAGCCGGCGGCGCGGGCGATGGTCTTGACCGGCTGCGTCGTCGTCTCCAGCAGCGTGCGCGCATGCTCGACGCGGCGGCGCGTGATGAAGGCTTGCGGCGGCTCGTGCGTGAGCTCCTGAAACTTCCGGTTCAGCGTGCGCTCGCTGAGGCCGAGCGCGCCCGCGAGGCGCTTGACCGTCATCGGGCTCTTGCCGGTGCGGCGAACCAGGAGATCGGCTTTGGTCAGCAGCGGGTCCTGCGAGAGCAGATAGCCGACGGGCATGAAGATCGATTGGCTGCGCTGCGCGGTGTCGATCACGACGTAGTCCGCGCATAGTTTTGCGATCTCCTTGCCGTCGACCATCTCGATCAGCCTGAGCAGAAGGTCGACCCACGACATCGGTCCGGCCGCGCAGACGATGCGGTCCGCGACCGTGATGACGGCGTCGGCCGCGAGGTCGATCGTGGGATGCCGCTGCCGCAGCTCGCCTTGCAGCCACCAGGTGATGGTGGCGCGGCGGTTGTCGAGCAGACCGCTGCCTGCCAGCAGGAACACGCCACTGCAAAACGCGCCGATCAGACGGCCGTTCGCATGCTGCCGCCGCAGCCAGGCGCCGGCACGGGCATATTGCGGTTGCAGACGCGCGGCCGTGACGTGATCGACGAGATTGCCGGGGACGAGGATCGCATCGAAGCGGCCGCGTCTGCCGATGGCGCCGTCGACCGCGACCATCCGGCCGCCGCCGGCGCGCACGTCCCGGCCGTCGAGCGACAGCGTCTGCCAGCTGAAGCGGGGCGCTGCGCCGCTTTGCTGCATCACATGATTGGCGAGCGAGAGGACGTCGGCGACGCCGGCGATCGCCGAATGCATGCAACCTTCCAGCGCCAGAATTGCGAGCTTCATGAGACCTCCAGGCAGACGCTGTGATCCTAGCCGATCGCTGCGCCCGCGCGTGGCGGAAATTGCCCGATCTCTGGCTTACCCGCCACTCCCTTGCCGGGCCCGCCGGGTCCAAATTGGCCGCGTCGTCAAACGACACGATTGGAGAGAGATATGCCTTACATCACCATTTCCACCGTGCGCGGCATCCTGGATGCCGCGCAGAAGAAGACGCTGCTCGAACGGATCACCGACCTGATGGTCGAGGTCGAAGGGCAGGGCAGCCCGGACTTCCGCCGCAACGTCTGGGTCAGGATCGAGGAGCAGGAGCCCTCGCACTGGTCGCTCGGCGGTATGCAGCCGACGCGCGAGATCATCGCGAGCACGTTCGGTGCGATCGGAGCCGATGGCGTGAGGGTGGCACGGTAGCAGCGGCTGGCACGGGGCGGATCAGTCGTCGTCATGGTCCGCCACCGCCTCTGCTCAACCGATCACATCGCCATCCTGCATGGCCTTCCCATTGCGTTGCACAATCGCAACGTTGGTCTCCACGCGCAGCATTGAGGTTCTCGAGAGGAACACCATATCCTCTGCAAGGGAGCCCTTGCCGTGCAGACCATGAAGGCGGCCCTCGTTGCGGCGATCACCGTCGTGGCTTTGACCTGCTGCCTCCGTCCCAGCTCAGCGGAGGAGAGCGGCCGTGTCGCACTGATTGTTTCGATCGACGGGGCCATTGGCCCGGCCTCGGCCAGCTACGTGAAGGAGGCGTTGGCCAAGGCGAGTGAACGGCACGCCGAGGTCGTGCTTCTGAGGATGAACACGCCCGGCGGTCTCAATTCCAGCATGCGTGAGATCATCGCGGATGTGCTCGCCTCGCCGATTCCTGTCGTCGGTTACGTTGCTCCCTCCGGCGCCCACGCAGCGAGTGCGGGGACCTATATCCTCTATGCGACCCACATCGCGGCGATGGCGCCAGGCACCAATATTGGTGCCGCGACGCCGGTGCAGATTGGCGGGCCGCTGCCGGGCCTGCCGGGCGGTGCGCCGGACAAGGGCGGCAAGGACAAGAAGGACGGCGACCAGCAGAGCGAGCCCAAGGATCAGGCCAAGGATCAGCTCAAGGATCAGCTCAAGGATCAGCTCAAGGATCCAATGACGGCGAAGGCGACCAATGATGCGGTCGCTTTCATCCGCAGCCTTGCGGAGCTGCGCGGCCGCAATGTGGACTGGGCGGAGAAGGCGGTCCGTGAGGCTGCCACGCTCTCTGCCAACGGCGCCCTCGAGGCGCATGCCATCGATCTCGTCGCGCGCGATCAGGCCGAATTGCTGAGGCAGCTCGACGGCCGTGTGGTGGAGGTTGCAGGCGGCAGGACGCAACGCCTCGCGACGAAGGATGCCGTCGTCGAGGCCATCGACCCCGGACGGATATCCCGCTTCCTGGCGGTCATCACCGATCCGAACGTGGCGTTCATTCTCCTGATGATCGGCATCTACGGCCTGATCTTCGAATTCATGTCTCCCGGCGCCGTCGCCCCGGGAGTCATCGGCGCGATCTGCCTGTTGATCGGCCTCTATGCGCTCAATCTGCTGCCGGTCAACTATGCCGGCTTCGCCCTGATGCTGGTCGGGCTCGTGCTTCTCACGATCGAGGCCTTCAATCCGACCGTGGTGATCGGTCTCGGAGGAATCATCGCTTTCGTGCTGGGAGCCTTGATGCTTTTCAGGGGCGAGGCGCCTGGCTACCAGCTGTCGTGGTGGGTGATCGGCATCACGACGGCCGTGTTCACCGGCTTTGCGCTCGTCGTGCTTGGTTCACTCCGGCGCATCCGCAAGGCTCCTGCACTGGTCGGCGCGAAGGCCATGCGAGGCTTGCCTGCGGAGGTTCTCGACTGGAACGGGAACGAAGGTCACGTCTTCGCCCACGGTGAGCGCTGGCAGGCGCGCGGTGCCGAAACGTTCATGCCCGGAGAGATGGCCGAAGTCGCGGGCGTCACCGACCTGACGCTGCTGATACGGCGCGCACCAGCCCGAACCGGCGAGGGAGGTACATCATGATGCTGGAATATCTGACCTATGCGGCGCTTGCGCTGCTTGTCGTCATGTTTCTATCCCAGGCCATTCGAATCCTTCGCGAATACGAGCGTGGCGTCGTCTTTACACTCGGCCGCTTCACCGGCGTGAAAGGACCGGGCCTCATCCTCCTCATTCCGGTCGTGCAGCAACTCGTCAAGGTCGATCTCCGGGTGATGGTGCAGGTGGTGCCGCCGCAGGACGTGATTTCCCGGGACAACGTGTCCGTCAAGGTCAACGCCGTTCTATACTTTCGCATCGTCGACCCCGAACGTGCCATTATCAAGGTCGGCGACTACATGGCCGCCACCAGCCAGCTCGCCCAGACCACGTTGCGCTCGGTTCTCGGCAAGCACGAGCTCGACGAGATGCTCGCCGAGCGCGACAGGTTGAACGCCGACATCCAGGAGATCCTCGACAAGCAGACCGACGTCTGGGGCATCAAGGTCACCGGCATAGAGATCAAGGACGTCGATCTCAACGAAACCATGGTTCGCGCGATCGCCAAGCAGGCCGAGGCCGAGCGCTTGCGGCGGGCCAAGGTGATCAATGCAATGGGCGAGCAGCAGGCTGCTGAAAAGCTCGTCGAAGCCGGCCGGATTCTCGCGCAGGAGCCCCAGGCGATGCAGCTGCGTTATTTCGCAGCTCTCCATGACATCGCGGGCGAACGGTCGTCGACCGTCGTCTTTCCGCTCCCGACGGGTTTGCTCGATCATTTCATGCCACGGCGGGACAACCCCTAGGGAAAGCAGCAGGCTGACCCATCTTCGGCCTCAATGGGCGTATCGAATGTCGATCCCACCTTAAACGGGAGGACAATTCGATGACGAAGCCTACCGCCAGCCCAGCCAGCTGTCGCCAAATTCGAACATCCATTCTCGCCATTCCACTGCTGTCCTTTGCGCTCTGGTCCGGCGGCATCGGCGCAGCCGCGCAGGCGGCAGAGCCGGGCAAGGACGCTGCGGCCGTCAGCCTGCCGCGCATTCTCGTGCTTGCGACGGGCGGCACCATCGCAGGCCAGGCCGATCCGCGTGCGACCGGCGCCTACAAGTCGGGCCAGATCACCGGCGAGCAGCTGATGGCGTCGGTGCCGGGCCTCGACAAGCTGGCAAAGCTGAACGCCGAGCAGATTTCGTCGATCGGGTCCCAGGACATGAACGACAAGGTCTGGTTCGCGCTGGCCCGCCGCATCCAGGATGCCTTCGACAAGAACGAAGCCGACGGCGTCATCATCACCCATGGCACGGATACGCTGGAGGAGACCGCGTTCTTTCTCGACAACGTGGTGCGCGGCGACAAGCCGGTGGTGATCGTCGGCTCGATGCGGCCGGCCACCGCGGTCAGCGCCGACGGCCCCGGCAATCTCTACGAGGCGGTGCAGGTCGCCGCCGATCCGCGCTCGCGCGGCCGCGGCGTTATGGCCGTGCTGAACGACAAGATTCAGGGCGCGCGCTCGGTGACGAAGACCAACACGACGAGCATCGAGACCTTCAGCTCCCCCAATGACGGGCCGGTCGGCTATGTCGACACCGCCGGCGGCATCCGTTTCATGACCCAGGCCGCCGGCTTCAAGCGCGCGACCTATCAGCTCCCGGCGGGCGAGCAATTACCGCGCGTCGAGATCGTCTACTCGCACGCCAATATGGACGCCGTTCCGATCGAGGATGCCATCTCGCACGGCGCCAAGGGCATCGTGCTGGCCGGCGTCGGCGACGGCAATACGTCGAAGTCCGCACTCGACGCGCTCGAGGCCGCCGCAAAGAAGGGCATCATCGTCGTCCGTTCCACCCGCGTTCGCTCCGGCTTTGTCACCCGGAACGTCGAGGTCGACGACGACAAGAACGGGTTCGTCGTGTCCGAGGATCTCAATCCCCAGAAGGCGCGGGTGCTCACCCAGTTGCTGATCGCGGGCGGGGTGACAGGGCCGGCCGAGCTGCAGCGGGCGTTCACGGCGACGTGGTAGCGGCCAGCCCGCATCTTGTAGGGTGGGTTAGCCATTCGGATTGTGCGAAGCGCAATCCGTATTGCGTAACCCACCTCTTCTGCTTGCCCGGATAGAGACAGTGGTGGGTTACGCATTGCAAATGCGCTTCGCACATCTGCAATGCTAACCCACCCTACGGACTTGCGACGTCCCAAACGAAAAGGCGCCCCTCGCGGAGCGCCTTTTGCTTGTTGCAGAGAGTTCGAGCCGCTAGCCCAAATAGTACATGTCGAACTCGATCGGGTGCGGGGTCATCTCGAAGCGTTCGACCTCGGTCATCTTCAGCGCCGCGCCCGCTAAGAGAAAGAAGCGTTAGTCTAGAGGCACGTTGAAATTGTAACTGCCGCAATATTCCTTCAACGAAGTCTGGAGCGAGGTTTCTTTGTTTTCACTTTCGGCCAGCCGAGAGTAAATATCTCTTACAATAATGCGAGACTGATCAAACCCAATCGATGAACCAATCTGCGCGTTTACGATTTCAAGCGTTTTGCTGATGTCGTTCACGTTTTCTCGATAGGCGTAACTTGCCATTGAGTTCGTCACCCCCAGAAGATTGGCTCTGCCGTTCGTGCTGATGTTGGAGTCGCGCAGGTGATGAAGGACGATGCAGACAGTCGTGTTGTCGACGACGTTTGCAAGAATGTTGGCTGAGTTCACTCGCAATCGCTGATTGTCGCCTCGTGCCGCCCATGTCAGCGACTTGATGATAGTGTCGGTCGTGCATTGCCTGAACCGAAGGATTGAAAGACGGTCGTCGGAAATGATGGCACGGATGACATCGGTCAACACAATTGCGACGTCGCGTTGAGTCGGGGGCCAAGTGCTTGGTTCTGGATTCCGACGCAGGAATTGTGGAATTGCCGCCATCAGCGCAGGCAGCGCGTCCTTTCCGATCTGTCCGAGCGTGCCGGCGGCAGTCAGGCGGGTCGGCTCATCGTTTGATTGCAAGCCCTTGAGGGTTGCGGAAACATCCGGTCTCGCGACGTAAGAACAACGAATGGCATCGGATGGCTGCGCGGCAACCGGCGAAATCTCCGCAAGCAGATGCAGAAATGCCGCAAGGCTCAAGATTGCACGTGACAGTTTGAGAGCGGTGATGAATGCTTTTCGGTGCAACATCATGCGCCCCTCAGTTTGCGGTAAACGGGGGTGCGGGTGCGGGCTTTCCCGCTTCGTCAAGACTTAGAACGTTGACGAATTTGAGGTCGACTTTGGTGGTACCGATGCTCTGCACAGGTTCCGGTCGCTGGCCCGGCGCGTTGTCTTTTAGGTCAAGCGTCGGGCAGCCGCGCTCGATTGACCATTTGGGACCCTTCGCTTCAATGCAGACGTCCAGCTTTCCGTAGCCTCTCGAAATTGGCGCTAGTACCTCAATAGAGGCGTCGCGGATCAAAGCAGGTAGCGTGCGACCGTCCTTCAAGTATGTCGTGACCGTGGCCTGCTGCAGATTGGTTCCGGCGGGATTGTTGATTTCAAAAACCACTAGCGCGTAGCCGCTCGAGTTGGCGAACACGCGTTCTATCCTATCGGAGCCGAGGACTGCTCCGAATCCAAAGACGCCGGCAAGAACGCCAGCACCACCTGCCAAATAGAATTTGGCCTTGGCTTGGGAGCCCGGTTCGGTGAACTCGCCGCTGCCGAGGCTCTGGGTGCCAGTGCCGAACAGGACAATGGACAAACCCAATAGAGCTAAAATGAAAACGAACGTCGGATGCACATGATAAAGCAAGCTGTAGGCGAAATACAGAAAGCCGCATCCCAAGAGAATGAAGAAAAACCCGCTTTTGGAGAAATCAACGGTACGGGAAAAAAGAAGCTGCAGAATTTGGATGGCGCTGTCGTCGAGATGTGTTGGTGCGTTTTCAGACTTAACAGGGGCATTTGTTGATGCCTTGTTCGTTTCCTCGCTCTGGTCGTTTCCAGAATTGGCCTCATCTAGATTCTTAGTGTCTTTTGGCCCTTGTTGCATGGCAGGTCCCATCCCCCAACAAAGCTTTTGTGTGAATGTTTTTACGATATCGGCAGTCGCATCAGAGTGTAAGCCAATTGCGGGCGCCGGAGCTCGATCGCGCGGTCATGGCAGTTGCATTTAAAATCTAACTCAACCCCTTCGTTTTCGGAAGAGGGGGCGAGCAGCCTCGCGGCGCGCTGCCCGCCGTCGACAGCGTGACGCTGGTTAAGTGGGCGCCGGTCGGGTCGGATATCGGGGTGAATTTTCCAGGCAAAGGAGGGCCAAACGAAAAGGCGCCCCTCGCGGAGCGCCTTTTGCTTGTTGCAGGGCGTTCGGGCCGCTTAGCCCGAATAGTACATGTCGAACTCGATCGGGTGCGGGGTCATCTCGAAGCGTTCGACCTCGGTCATCTTCAGCTCGATGTAAGCGTCGATGAAGTCGTCGTCGAACACGCCGCCGTTCTTGAGGAAGCCGCGGTCCTTGTCGAGGTTTTCCAGCGCCTCGCGGAGCGAGCCGCAGACGGTCGGGATCTGCTTCAGCTCTTCCTTCGGCAGGTCGTAGAGGTCCTTGTCCATCGCCGGACCCGGATCGATCTTGTTCTTGATGCCGTCGAGGCCGGCCATCAGCATCGCGGCGAAGCCGAGATAGGGATTGGCGAGCGGATCGGGGAAGCGCACCTCGACACGCTTGGCCTTCGGCGAAGCGGTGTAGGGGATGCGGCAGGAGGCCGAGCGGTTGCGCGCGGAGTAGGCCAGCAGCACCGGGGCCTCGTAGCCCGGGACCAGACGCTTGTAGGAGTTGGTCGACGGGTTGGTGAAGGCGTTGATCGCCTTGGCGTGCTTGATGATGCCGCCGATGTAGTGGAGGCAGGTCTCCGACAGGTCAGCATACTTGTTGCCGGCGAACACCGGCTTGCCGTCCTTCCAGATCGACTGGTGCACGTGCATGCCCGAGCCGTTGTCGCCGTAGACCGGCTTCGGCATGAAGGTGGCGGTCTTGCCGTAGATGTGGGCGACCTGATGGATGCAGTATTTGTAGATCTGCAGGTGGTCGGCCATCAGCGTCAGCGTGTCGAACTTCATGCCGAGCTCGTGCTGGGCGGAAGCGACCTCGTGGTGATGCTTCTCGACCTTGACGCCCATCTTGGCCATGGCGCCGAGCATCTCGGAGCGCATGTCCTGCACCGAGTCCTGCGGCGGGACGGGGAAGTAGCCGGCCTTGGTGCGGATGCGGTGGCCGAGGTTGCCGCCTTCATATTCCGTGTCGGTGTTGGTCGGCAGCTCCGAGGAGTCGAGGCGGAAACCGGTGTTGTAGGGGCTGGAGGAGAAGCGCACGTCGTCGAACACGAAGAACTCGGCTTCGGGACCGACGAACACGCTGTCGCCCACGCCCATCGACTTCACCATGGCTTCGGCCTTCTTGGCGATGCCGCGGGGGTCGCGGTTGTAGGGCTCGCCGGTGGTCGGCTCGAGCACGTCGCAGGTGATGACCATCGTGGTCTCGGCGAAGAACGGATCGATCGTCGCGGTCACCGGATCGGGCATCAGGCACATGTCGGACTCGTTGATCGCCTTCCAGCCGGCGATCGAGGAGCCGTCGAACATCGTCCCTTCGGCGAAAATGTCCTCATCGATCATGCTGACGTCGAACGTGACGTGCTGCCACTTGCCGCGCGGATCGGTGAAGCGCAGGTCGACGTATTTGACGTCGTTGTCCTTGATCGATTTCAGGACGTCTTTGGCGGTCTTCATGCATACCCCTTTTGGCTCTGCGGGTCGGTTTCCAGGTGAGCAAGATTGTTCTCGCTTTTGGCGAGTTCGCGCGCGACCGCACAAACGAAATCAGGCCGCCGAAGCAGCCTTATTTCTTGTCAGAGTGTCGCAAAATGCGGGATAGCACCCGGCTTAGATAGCGTCCAGCCCGGATTCGCCGGTCCGGATGCGGATCGCCTCTTCGATGTTGGAGACGAAAATCTTGCCGTCGCCGATGCGCCCGGTTTGCGCGGCGCGGCGGATGGCGTCGATGGCGCGCTCGACCAGATCGTCGCCGATCACGATCTCGATCTTCACCTTGGGCAGGAAGTCGACGATGTATTCTGCGCCGCGGTAAAGCTCGGCGTGACCCTTCTGCCGGCCGAAGCCCTTGGCCTCGGTGACCGTGATGCCCTGAAGGCCGACTTCCTGAAGCGCTTCCTTCACCTCGTCGAGCTTGAACGGCTTGATGATGGCTTCAATTTTCTTCACTGCGCGCCTCCCGGCCTTTCGATCAAATAGCAACGTCTTCGTCAGGATGCGCTTTTCTTAACGCACGATGTTGTCTTCGCTATGCCGGGATCCCTGACCAGTCCGGCAACAACGGCCGGCCACACCCTGATAAATGCCAGTGAGCACGACGAACCGAAGCGGCTTCCTCGAAAGCAGGGTCTATGCCAAGTTGCAAATGCCCTGATTATTGGAGCGTTATCAGCCTTTTAACGAGCATCTCTGATAGGTGGTGCCGACCGAGCCAAAATACCGAAGACTACGAAATAGGCAAACAGTTCAGTATCTGTGCAGATCGGCGTTCCCGGGGACGGGTCGGCACAAAAGATGCCTGTTGAAGAGGCGTTTGTACCAGGGAAGTGGCATGGAAGTTCTGACCAACGCCGAAATGCAGCGCGCCGACCAGCTCGCGATCGCGGCCGGGACCCCCGGCTTCAAGCTGATGCTGAGCGCGGGCCAGGCGGTCGCGGAGGCCGCCAACGCGCTGGTGGAGGAGGGGCCGATCCTGATCGTGGCCGGTCCCGGCAACAATGGCGGCGACGGTTTTGTCGCAGCCGCCGAGCTCGCCGCGCAAGGCCGCGAGGTCTCGGTGATCCTGATGTGCGAGCGCGATCAGCTCCAGGGCGATGCGGCCTCGGCCGCGCGCGGCTGGAAGCATCCGGTGCTCCCGTTCAATCCGCAGGCGATCGGAAGACCTGCGCTGATCATCGATGCGCTGTTCGGCGCGGGCCTCAGCCGCCCCGTCGAGGGCGAGGCGTGGGAGATGATCGAGGCGATCAACGCCAACGACGCGCCAGTGCTCGCGGTCGACCTGCCGAGCGGCATCAACGGCACCAGCGCGGCGGTGCTGGGCGTGGCGGTCAACGCCACCGAGACCGTCACCTTCTTCCGCAAGAAGCCGGCGCACCTGCTGCTGCCGGGACGGATGCATTGCGGCCGGGTGCGGGTTGCCGACATCGGTATCGACGCACAGGTTCTGGACGAGATCGGGCCGCAGATTTTCGAGAACGATCCGGATTTCTGGGGCGCGGCGTTTCCGGTGCCGCGCATCGACGCCCACAAATATGCGCGAGGTCACGTGCTTGCGGTCTCCGGCGACGCGGCCGCGACCGGCGCGGCGCGGCTCGCCGCGCGCGGGGCGCTACGCGCCGGCGCAGGCCTGGTGACTTTGGCCACTCCGCGCGATGCGCTCGCGATCAATGCGGCCGCGCTCACCGCGGTGATGGTGCGCCCCGTCGATACCGTGGTCGAGTTCGGCGAGCTGCTCGGCGACAAGCGCTACAACACCTGCATCATCGGTCCCGGCGCCGGGGTAGGCGAGCGCACCTGCGACATGGTGCACACCGCGCTCACCGCGCAGCGCCATCTGGTGCTGGACGCGGACGCGCTGACGAGCTTTGCCGCAAACCCCGAGCGCCTGTTCGAATCGATCAAGTCCTCGCACGACAGTGCGGTGGTGCTGACGCCGCACGAGGGCGAGTTTCCGCGCCTGTTCTCCGATCTCAGCAACAAGCATCCGGGTCGCTCCAAGCTCGAGCGCGTCCGCGCCGCCGCCGAGCGCTCCGGCGCGGTGGTGCTGCTGAAGGGGCCCGATACCACCATCGCCGCGCCCGACGGCCGCGCCACCATCGCCGCCAACGCGCCGCCCTGGCTGGCCACGGCAGGTGCCGGCGACGTGCTCTCCGGCATCATCGCCGGTCTTCTCGCGCAGGGCGTGCCGGCCTTCGAAGCCGCCAGCATCGGCGTCTGGATGCATGGCGAGGGGGCAAGCGAGGCCGGACCGGGCCTGATCGCCGAGGACCTGACCGAGACGCTGCCGGCCGTGCACCGGCGGATCTATGATGCGCTGGGGATCGAATACTGAGCTGTCAGGTAGGATGGGTAGAGCGAAGCGAAACCCATCATCTCAAATCTCGGTGCGGTAACGATGGGTTTCGCTACGCTCTACCCATCCTACGAAGTCTCACTCTACCCCATACCACCGCACCAGCCGCGGCGCGGCCCAGTCCGTCGCAACCGACTCGAGCAGCCAACATCCAGGCGAGGTCGCGGCGAACGCGATGCGCTGGGTCTGGCCGGGCTCGATCGCGAGCGTGTCGAGCCAGTAGGGCTTCCAGCCGTCGTCGAGCTTGTCGAGCAGGCGGAACGGATGGCCGTGCAGGTGGAACACGGTGGTCGTGGGGGCAGGGTTCTTGAGGGCCAGCACGACGGTGCGGCCGGCCTTGGCGCGGAAGGCCGGAGCGGAGGCCGTGGAGAAGTTTGCGGGCCGAGCCCAGCCGGCATCGGGGGCGCCGAGCGCGACATCGAACCGCAGGGCGCCCTTCAGATCGAGCTTCTCGGGCAGATCGTTCGACGGCAGTGGCTGCGGCGGCAACAGCGGCGCGCGCCGCTCCGATTGGCCCGATATCTTGAGGCTGCCGACCTGGCGCGCCTCCTTGCCGTCATGCAGCAGGAATGCGGCCGTTGTGGCCGTATCGACAAACGCATCGGCGCGTCCGCCGGGGGCCAGCACCAGGGCGCCGTTGCGCGCCGGGAACGGCTCGGCGGGCTGCCCGTCCAGGGCCATCACGCGGACCTCGTGGCTTTCCAATTTGATCGCCAGAACAGTACGTTGCGAGCCGTTGATGAAGCGCAGCCGCATCCGCTCATTGGCCGAAGCTGAGAGTTCGAATGAAGTCAGCCCGTTGACCGTGTAGAGCGGCGTCGTGTCCTTGGGATCCTGGCCCGGCGGCACCGCGGTGCCATCCGGCCGCAGGCGCCATTCCTCGATCAGCAGGATCTCGTCGCGATCGACGGCAACCGGGCTGGTCTCGACCGCGATGATCGGAAGCGGACGCGCCGGCTGCTTCAGGCCGTCCTCGAAGAGCCGGAAGTCGGCCAACAGGGTTCCTGCGTTAGATATTGAAATAATTGATGTTTCAACCGCATTTGGCGGGGCCGGTGCACGTCCCCGGAGCGGATCGGAAGCAGATGGGGCATTGAGGCCGTACCAGACCGGGGCAAGTGGCACAGGCAGGTCGTTCCGAAACACCACCTCGCACCGGTCAAAGCGCTTGAGACGGACGTCCTTGAGATGGCTTACGGCGGCCAGCTCCCAGATCGGAGTAGCCGGCTGACCCGGTCTCAGAGCCAGCGTTGCGGGCCTTGCCTGAAGCGCGAGCTGGGCGGTCACGGACGGGCCGGCGCCGCCGGCGATTAGCCCTGCCGCCGAGGCTCCGAGCCCTGCCAAAAGCTCTCGTCTGTTCAGGTCAAAAATCCGCGGCTTCATGGCGCGATCCGGACCACGCCGCGCTGGATAAGTCCAGCCGTCGTGCCTACTTTAAGCCTGCCCGCATCAGGCCATTTTTTTGCTGCGAACAGTCAGGCACATGTTATAAGCCCGGCCGCCCGCGGCATCGCGGCCGGTCTTGATGCAAATTCACGCGGGCGTGGCGGAACTGGTAGACGCGCTGGATTTAGGTTCCAGTGACGAAAGTTGTGGGGGTTCGAGTCCCTCCGCCCGCACCAAGCGCTTATCGCGTTTGCACGGATTACGAGGGCCTGCTCCTGGCGGATGTTGTCCGCCTGAAGCCGGTCCGATGAACCACCGGCGTTGAGGCGTTTGCCTCGCGCCGGATCGATTAATGACAGCGTCCCGACGCATGCGCGCCGGGGCCGAACGAAAAGAAGATTGGACGCCATGCAGGTCACAGAGACCCTCTCGGAAGGTTTGAAGCACGAGTTCAAGATCAGCGTTCCCGCCTCTGATCTCGACGCCAAGGCTGGCGCCAAGCTCGTCGATCTCAAGGACAAGGTCCGCATCAACGGCTTCCGCCCCGGCAAGGTGCCGGTGACGCATCTGAAGAAGGTCTATGGCCGCTCGGTGATGGCCGAGACCATCGACCAGACCATCCGCGACACCAACACGCAGCTGTTCTCCGAGCGCGGCTTCCGTCTCGCGACCGAGCCGAAGATCACGATGCCGACCGAGCAGGCCGAGGTCGAGGAGCTGCTGAACGGCAAGACCGATCTGACCTACACGGTCGCGATCGAGGTGGTGCCGTCGATCGCGCTCGCCGACTTCAAGACCTTCCAGGTCGAAAAGCCCGTTGCTGAAGTGACCGATTCCGACGTCGACGAGGCGATCAAGCGCATCGCGGACAGCAACCGTGGTTATGCCGCCAAGGGCGACGGCGAAAAGGCCGCCTCCGGCGATCGCGTCACCATCAACTTCAAGGGCACCATCAACGGCGAAGCCTTCGAGGGCGGTGCCGGTGAGGGCATCCAGGTCGTGATCGGCTCCAACACCTTCATCCCGGGCTTCGAGGAGCAGCTCATCGGCATCGGCGCCAACGAGACGCGCACGCTGAAGGTCTCGTTCCCGAAGAACTACATGAGCGAGAAGCTCGCCGGCCAGCCGGCCGAGTTCGAGACCACCGCGACGCTGATCGAGGCGCCGCAGGACGTTGCGATCGACGACGAGTTCGCCAAGACGCTCGGCCTGGAATCGCTGGACAAGCTGAAGGAAGCCGCGCGCGAGCGTCTGGTTGCCGAGTTCGCGACCGCGACGCGCCAGCGCGTCAAGCGCGCGCTGCTCGATCGTCTCGACGAAGCGCATCGCTTCGAGGCGCCGCCCTCGCTGGTCGACGAGGAGTTCAATCTGATGTGGAACTCGGTGAAGGCCGAGATGGACTCCGCCGGCAAGACCTTTGCCGACGAGGACACCACCGAGGACAAGGCGAAGGACGAGTACCGCAAGATCGCCGACCGCCGCGTGCGGCTCGGCCTCGTGCTCTCCGAGATCGGCGAGAAGAACAAGATCACCGTGACCGATGACGAGGTCGGCCGCGCCGTGATCGAGCGCGCCCGGCAGATGCCCGGCCGCGAGAAGGAGGTCTGGGACTACTATCGCAGCAACGCCCAGGCGCTGGCCCAGCTTCGTGCGCCGATCTACGAGGACAAGGTCGTCGACTTCATCCTCGAACTTGCCAACGTGACCGAGAAGAAGGTCTCGCGCGAGGATCTCTACAAGGACGACGAGGCGGAAAAGACCGCAGCCTGAAGGCTCCAGAGCGTTTTCGAGCGAAGTGGATACCGGTTCGCGTGAAGAAAACGCGTCAAAATAGAAGCTGGAGCCCCTTTCCGATTCCATCGGAACGGGGCTCCAGGACAGTCTTCTATTAAGGATGATCAGCGAAGGGGCCCAGCTAGCCAGATGGTCGGCTGGGTCTTTTTGCGAGAATCAGCTTCAAGTCCCCAGTGGATTAAGCCTTAATTCGCTCCGCACTTGTCTGACGCGAATTGGGCTATATCTGTCGGTACGCCCTGTACCCAAGTCTTCTGCTAACAAGCGTTCTACTTCTACCAACTTCCTGCATCACGGGACGTCCATCGGCCTTCCGGCACATCCAGCCCAAACTGGCAGCCAAGACTGGCGATGTCCGCCTCCTAAAACCCTAGGTGACTCATGCGCGATCCGGTTGAAACCTACATGAACCTCGTGCCCATGGTGGTCGAGCAGACCAACCGTGGCGAGCGCGCCTACGATATTTTCTCGCGCCTCTTGAAGGAGCGCATCATCTTCGTGACCGGTCCGGTCGAGGACGGCATGTCGACGCTGATCGTCGCGCAGCTGTTGTTCCTCGAGGCGGAAAATCCGAAGAAGGAAATCTCGATGTACATCAACTCGCCGGGCGGCGTGGTGACGTCGGGCCTTGCGATCTACGACACCATGCAATTCATCCGCCCGCCGGTCTCGACGCTCTGCACCGGCCAGGCCGCCTCGATGGGCTCGCTGCTGCTCTGCGCCGGTGAGAAGGACATGCGCTTCTCGCTGCCGAACGCACGCATCATGGTGCACCAGCCCTCCGGCGGCTTCCAGGGCCAGGCCACCGACATCATGCTGCACGCCCAGGAAATCCTGAACCTGAAGAAGCGGCTCAACGAGATCTACGTGAAGCACACAGGCCAGACCTACAAGACGATCGAGGATGCGTTGGAACGCGACAAGTTCCTGACCGCCAACGACGCCAAGGAGTTCGGCCTGGTCGACAAGGTCATCGACAAGCGCGCCGAGGAGCCGGCGCCGGCGAAGGCCCCGTAGCACTACTGGACCGTAACGGCGATCCCTGGGATCGCCGGGGTCCCATCAGGGCGGCGTTCACGCTAGGTACGCGTGTGCGCAATGCAAAACGTCGTTTTGCGCCCTGCGGCAGGCAGAAAGTTCCGCTTTCGTGCTTGTTATTTCGTGGTAATCCAGCAACGTCGGGGTGATTTCGGTCACTTCGCCCGTGCCAGGACCGGAAATCACGGTATTGTCACGGGTAGCGCGCGACCCCCGATTAGCGAATTCTTGATAGTCGGGTGACAGCATGGTTGGCTACGATTGATCGGCTATGATCGCGGGAGAATCGAGTGACCGTGATTCGCACGGGATGTAGTAACGCGTAGGTCTTTTTTGGTACGGAATTTGCTCTATTTGAACTCCATCCCGACCATCGTATCGGAATGGAGCGATCGAGCGGAACGGGATCGAACCGCGGACGGAGACATGAATGAGTAAGGTCGGCACGAGCGACTCCAAGAACACGCTATATTGCTCGTTCTGCGGCAAGAGCCAGCACGAAGTCCGCAAACTGATCGCGGGTCCCACGGTCTTCATCTGCGACGAGTGCGTTGAGCTCTGCATGGACATCATCCGTGAGGAGAACAAATCCTCGCTGGTGAAGTCGCGCGACGGCATTCCGACGCCGAAGGAAATCTGCAAGGTGCTGGACGACTACGTCATCGGCCAGAGCCATGCGAAGAAGGTCCTGTCGGTCGCGGTGCACAACCACTACAAGCGCCTCAACCACCAGACCAAGCACAACGACGTCGAGCTCGCGAAGTCGAACATCCTGCTGATCGGTCCGACCGGTTCGGGCAAGACGCTGCTCGCGCAGACGCTCGCCCGCATCCTGGACGTGCCGTTCACGATGGCGGATGCGACGACGCTGACCGAAGCCGGCTATGTCGGCGAGGACGTCGAGAACATCATCCTGAAGCTGCTCCAGGCCGCCGACTACAATGTCGAGCGTGCCCAGCGCGGCATCGTCTACATCGACGAAATCGACAAGATCAGCCGCAAGTCCGACAATCCCTCGATCACGCGCGACGTGTCGGGTGAGGGCGTGCAGCAGGCGCTCTTGAAGATCATGGAAGGCACGGTGGCTTCGGTCCCGCCGCAGGGCGGCCGCAAGCATCCGCAGCAGGAGTTCCTGCAGGTGGACACCACCAACATCCTGTTCATCTGCGGCGGCGCCTTCGCCGGCCTCGAGAAGATCATCTCGGCGCGCGGCCGGTCGACCTCGATCGGTTTCGCGGCCCAGGTGATGGCGCCGGAAGATCGCCGGACCGGCGAGATCTTCCGTCACGTCGAGCCTGAGGACCTCCTGAAGTACGGTCTCATCCCCGAGTTCGTCGGTCGTCTGCCCGTCGTGGCGACGCTCGAGGACCTCGACGAGACCTCGCTGAAGAAGATCCTGACCGAGCCGAAGAACGCGCTGGTGAAACAGTACCAGCGGCTGTTCGAGATGGAGAACATCGAGCTGACCTTCGCCGACGAGGCGCTTGGCGCGGTTGCCCGCAAGGCGATCGAGCGCAAGACCGGCGCGCGTGGTCTGCGTTCGATCCTCGAGGCGATCCTGCTCGAGACCATGTTCGACCTGCCGGGCCTGGAAGGTGTGGAAGAAGTCGTGATCTCCCGCGAAGTCGTGGAAGGTACGGCGCGTCCGCTCTACATCTACGCTGATCGGACCGATCGCGCCGTCGAGAATGCCAGCGCCTGATTTCCGGCGCTGGAACGCTCCAATCGTCTCATCGAGTTGGGCTGCGGACGTGTATCTCCGCAGCCGGTGTTGCGTTCGCTTATCCGCGTGCGTAAGCGCCTGATGGCGCGCGTTTTTCAATGACTTGACACCCCCCGGGTCGATAGCCACCTAATGTCGGCGGCGAGCGAGAATTCTCTTCAAGATTCGCCTCTGTTCCGATCCGGCGAGCCGGTCCAACTTTCAAGAGGACCGACCGGTTTTGTGGATCACCTCGGCACCTTGTGGCGGTTGCGCATGAGCATGGCGGACTGCGTGCAAGGGGGCAAAGCAAAAGGAAAAGGCCATGACTAATCCAAAACCCCGGCCAACCATCGTCCACGGCGAAGCGCACGCCTATCCCGTGCTGCCGCTGCGCGACATCGTCGTCTTCCCGCACATGATCGTTCCGCTCTTCGTCGGTCGCGAGAAGTCGATCCGCGCGCTTGAAGAGGTGATGAAGAACGACGCGCTGATCATGCTCGCGACGCAGAAGAACGCGTCCGATGATGATCCGGCGCCCGACGCCATTTACGAGACCGGTACGCTTGCCAGCGTGCTCCAGCTCCTGAAGCTTCCCGACGGCACCGTGAAGGTGCTGGTCGAAGGGCTCGAGCGTGCGCGCGTGCAGAAGTACACCGATCGCGCCGATTACTATGAAGCCACCGCCGTGGCGCTCGCCGACACCGATGCGAAATCGGTCGAGGCGGAAGCCTTGGCACGCTCGGTCGTGTCCGACTTCGAGAGCTATGTGAAGCTCAACAAGAAGATCTCGGCCGAGGTCGTCGGCGTCGTGCAGGCGATCACCGATTTCGCCAAGCTCGCCGACACGGTTGCCTCGCATCTCGCCGTCAAGATCGCCGACCGCCAGGGCATCCTGGAGACGCTGTCCGTCACCACGCGCCTCGAGAAGGTGCTGGGCCTGATGGAGAGCGAGATCTCGGTGCTGCAGGTCGAGAAGCGCATCCGCTCGCGCGTCAAGCGCCAGATGGAGAAGACCCAGCGCGAGTACTATCTCAACGAGCAGATGAAGGCGATCCAGAAGGAACTCGGCGACGACGACGGTCGCGACGAGCTCGCCGATCTCGAAGAGAAGATCGCCAAGACCAAGCTCTCCAAGGAAGCGCGCGAGAAGGCGCAGCACGAATTGAAGAAGCTGCGCCAGATGTCGCCGATGTCCGCGGAAGCGACCGTCGTGCGCAACTATCTGGATTGGCTGCTGTCGATTCCGTGGAACAAGAAGTCCAAGGTGAAGAAGGACCTGGAGGCCGCGCAGGCCATCCTGGACTCCGATCACTACGGGCTCGAGAAGGTCAAGGAACGCATCGTCGAGTATCTCGCGGTGCAGTCGCGCGCCAACAAGCTGACCGGGCCGATCCTGTGCCTCGTCGGGCCTCCCGGCGTCGGCAAGACCTCGCTCGGCAAATCGATCGCGAAGGCGACCGGACGTGAGTTCGTGCGCGTGTCGCTCGGCGGCGTGCGCGACGAGGCCGAGATCCGCGGTCACCGCCGCACCTATATCGGCTCGATGCCCGGCAAGATCATCCAGTCGATGCGGAAGGCGAAGTCGTCCAATCCGCTGTTCCTGCTGGACGAGATCGACAAGATGGGCGCCGATTTCCGCGGCGATCCGTCCTCGGCGCTGCTCGAGGTTCTCGACCCCGAGCAGAACGGGACCTTCAACGACCACTATCTCGAGGTCGACTACGATCTGTCCAACGTGATGTTCATCACGACCGCGAATACGCTGAATATTCCAGGTCCCCTGATGGACCGCATGGAGATCATCCGGATCGCGGGCTACACCGAGAACGAGAAGGTCGAGATCGCGCGCAAGCATCTGATCCCGAACGCGGTGTCCAAGCACGGCCTGGACTCCAAGGAGTTCTCGATCGACGACGACGCGCTGCTGCTTCTGATCCGCCGCTACACCCGCGAAGCGGGCGTGCGCAATTTGGAGCGTGAGCTCTCCACACTCGCCCGCAAGGCGGTGAAGGAGCTGATGATCTCCAAGAAGAAGTCGGTCAAGGTCACCGAGAAGACTCTGGAAGAGCTGCTCGGCGTGCCGAAGTACCGCTTCGGCGAGATCGAGAGCGAGCCGCAGGTCGGCATCGTCACCGGCCTTGCCTGGACCGATGTCGGCGGCGAGCTGCTGACGATCGAAGGCGTCATGATGCCCGGCAAGGGCAAGATGACGGTCACGGGCAACCTGCGCGACGTGATGAAGGAATCGATCTCGGCGGCGGCGTCCTACGTCCGCTCGCGCGCGATCAACTACGGCATCGAGCCGCCGATGTTTGACCGCCGCGACATCCACGTGCACGTGCCGGAAGGCGCGACGCCGAAGGACGGTCCGTCCGCGGGCGTGGCCATGGCCACCGCGATCATCTCGGTGATGACCGGCATCCCGGTTCGCCACGATGTCGCGATGACCGGCGAGATCACGCTGCGCGGCCGCGTGCTGCCGATCGGCGGTCTCAAGGAGAAGCTGCTGGCTGCGGCCCGCGGCGGCATCAAGACGGTGCTGATCCCCGAGGACAACGCCAAGGATCTCACGGAGATTTCCGATGCGATCAAGGGCGGCATGGAGATCATCCCGGTCTCGCGCCTCGACGACGTCGTCGCCAAGGCCCTGGTGAAGAAGCCGGTGCCGATCGTCTGGGAAGAGGACACCAAGGTGACGGTGAAGCCGGACGGCGATGAAGCCGCCGGCGGCCTGACCGCTCATTGATCTCAAGCGAAAGATGATAAAACGGCGCCTTCGGGCGCCGTTTTTGTTTCGGCGGCGGGAGAGAGCGATGCAGGTCGACGGACAGTGCCATTGCGGGAAGATCACCTTCGAGGCCGAGATCGACCCCGAGGCGGTCTCGGTGTGCCACTGCACCGACTGCCAGGCGCTGACGGGATCACCGTTCCGGGTGACGGCGATCTGCACCAGGGCCGACGTGAAGCTGACCGCCGGCACGCCCAAGGTCTACGGCAAGCGCGGCGACAACGGCCGGATGCGTTTCCAGCATTTCTGCGGCGACTGCGGTTCCCCGCTGTTTACCAGCGGCGAGGGCGAGGAGGCCGACGATTGGGGCATCCGCTGGGGCAGCATCCGCCAGCGCGACGCCCTGCGGCCCGTCAGGCAGATCTGGTGCCAGTCGGCGGCCGTGTGGATCGACGCCGTGCCGCTGCTGCCGGGGCGGCCGCGGGATTGAGCCTGAGATTGCTGAGATAGTTTTCGTCTTGAGAAGCCCGCCTTCGCCCGAACGGCTTTGGCAAGGCAGCCTTCGCCCGCTTCGCGTCAGTGCGCGTTTTGGCTGGCTTGCCAAGCCGTAGCCCGCGAAGCGGGCGAAGGCTGGTGGGCGGTCACGGATTCGAACCGCGGACCCTCTCGGTGTAAACGAGATGCTCTAACCAGCTGAGCTAACCGCCCCACGGCGCCTCTTTAGCGCTCCGGCGGGGGGAGGAGCAAGGGGCGAGCGCGCCGCGAGCCGGCCCCAATTTGCGGCTCGGTCAGGGTTTTCAGACCGGACACGAGCAGCCCTGCGACCAGCCCGCTGCAGGGGGAATCCACTTTCGTAGCGCGATTCGCGTCATCCGACCGAGGAGGCGGCAATTGTGCTTGCCGCCGCTGTGCAATGCCTCGGCCTGGAGTTCCACGTCAGGCTGTCTTGGTGAACATCGTCAGTACACCGTCGGCGATGTTGATCGCGACGACTTGGGACGAGCTCAAGCCCTTGGCCTTGAGCACGGAGGCGGCCTGCGGCGTGGCGTCGATGGACTGCCGGAGCGACTGGATGTCTTGGTCGCTTGTGTGCGCCACGAGTTCATCGACTTTCGCGCGCACCGCCGGCTGCAATTCCTTGACGTCCACAACCTGTATGCTGCGGATCACCGTGCTGGACTGGGTGGATGGCTGCTCCGCGCCGGGTTGCGACGATGCGCCCTGTGCCTGCACCAGGGCAGGTGTTCCGAGGGAGAGAGCTGCAACGATGACGGATGCCGTGAAGCTGCGCATGGTCTGCCTTTCCAGTTTGAGGAACGGCGAACCTATCGAGAAAATCTGGTTGGCATCTGATTCCGATGTGGCCGTTCGGTGAAACCAATGCGGCCGCAATGCGCACGGATGAGACCCGTTGCGCGGGTCCGATGATGCCTACGGCAAGGAGTTAGCTCAGCTGGTTCGAGCATCTCGTTTACACCGAGAAGGTCCGCGGTTCGAAACCGTGACCGCCCACCACCTTTGCTCGAAAGCGAGGCAACACTTCAACGTGGACGCCAAAAGGTCGAACAGCAATCAAACCACTCGACGAGGGTTTGACAGGTGTTCCAGTTTGAAAGACTCGCCTTCGCCGCGCTGCGCCCGCGGCGTTCACTTCGACAGGCACGATGCGACCGGGAGCGACGTGCACCGCAGGCACATCCACCTGCGCAACAGGCGGTGGCCCAATGAAATGCACGCGGGGGCGGCCTTGAGCGAGATCGGCAACGATTAGGGAGGGAGCGGAATGCTGGCACCACGGAAAGTGAAGAACAGCCAACTCTGGGGCCGAACGGGCCGGCACCAAAATTCGACCCGGCTAAACTCCTGAAGCTGCCGAAGAGTTAGGGACACACTTCCCTGTATCCGACCGATCCCGCACCCGACGAGCTCCCACCCTCGACCCGGCATCCCGATTTGACCGGACGACAGCCTGCGTTGCCGCATATAAGCTGCCCGCTTGCCTGAGGCTTGGATGGTTTGGCTTCCGTTTGCTTGCGCTCAGTATCCCGCTTCTTGGCGTCCTCGCGCGTCGCGACCGGCTTCTTGTCCTGCTCCTTCTCGCATTCATTGTCGTCATTGATACGATAGCCCGCGCGGCAGGTGATTTTCACGCAAGCGTCGCCGTCGGCCTTGAAGCCGTGGTCGCAAACCAGCGGGCAGACGCGGCCCGGCCTGGCCTTGATCGCATCCAGCGCATCGAAGGTGGCGAGCTTGGCGTCGTACTTGGTGCCGGCATATTTGTTGAACAGCGTCAGCGAGCGCTGTGACGCAAGGTTCCAATCGCCGTCTGCCGAGGCGGTCAAACAGCCGACGCGGCGCAGCTCGGACTGCACCAGTTTGGTGGTTTCCTGCGGCGACATGGCCGGCGGGGTTGAGGAGGGCGCAACCGCCGCGACCTTCTGCTCCGCGCTGGCTGAGGCTTGCTTCTCGGCGGCTTGCTTGGCGGCCAGGTCAGCCGCGGCCCTGTCGGTCGCGAGCTTCTCGGCGAGTGCCTTCTCGGCCGCTTGCTTGTCAGCCAGCGCCTTCGCGACCGCGGCTTCGGCGTCCTTGCGCCGCTGCTCGGCTGCAGCGGCTTTGGCTTCCTCGATCTGCTTGGCCTTCTCGGCGGCAAGACGCTTGTCCTCGGCCGCCTTGGCTGCGGCCGCCGCCTTGTCCTGTTCGGCCTTGTTGGCGCGCTCGGCGGCGAGCCGCGCCTTCTCCTCTTCCGCCTGCCGAGCCTTGTCTGCCGTGGCGGAGCGGGTTTCTTCAGCGGCGATCTTGTTCAACTGGCCTTTGGCGAGATCGGCATAGAAGCCAGCCGGAAAACGGTTGAGGAACGCTGTCCATCCGTCGCGCGTCCCGAGCTGAAGCGCCAGTTCGTAGTCGCGCCGGAGCTCGCTGTCGGGGTTTGCCTGGGGGCCGGCCACGATCGGCTTCGCAGCAACCAGCGGCACGTCGTCGCCGCCGAGCGAGCCGTAAACATAAGGCTCCTGCTTGTAGCCGGTGGTCTTGAGCACGTCGTCGCGGACGAAGCCGAACGCCTTGCGCAGGTCGAGCCCCGGCGTGGGGAGGCGTTCGACCAGCGCTGCTGCAAACGGGCTGTTCCTGGAGTCTCCGTCGGAGGCAGTGGAGCCGGCCTTCGCCGCGAAGGCGATCATGGTGTTCGGGCTGGTCAGCTCGACCTTGGCGAGGCCGCGGCCAATGGCACGCGCGGCCATGGTCCGCTTCATTGTTTTCGCGAACGGGTTGTCCCGGCAGGCATCGAGGATGACGAGGCGGAGCTGCTTGGCGGGCTCGATGGCGAACAACACCCGGTCGAGCGGGAAGGCCTCGTCAAAGACGTCCGTGTCGGTCTCGAGTGCTGCGTCGGTCGGAATGAGATAATTGTTGCCGTCCAGCTCGATCCCGTGCCCCGCATAATAGACGACGGCGACGTCGGCCTCGCGCGCCTTACCGCCGAAGTCACGCAACGCCTTGCGCATGTCGACGACACTAAGGTCGAGTTTGACATCCACGATGTCGAACCCGGCCTTCCTGAACATGCTGCCGACGAGTGTGGCATCGTTCGCCGGATTGGTTAGCCTTGGCACGCTCTTGTAGGCGGAATTGCCGATCACGAGGGCGACGCGCTTCTCCGCCTGCGCCGATCCGCAGCAACAGCACAAAGCCACCAATAAAAATAGAAAAAGACGAATCGCGCCCATTGCCGCCCCAGCTTGCAATGTGAACAGATTATCCAGAGCATGTCAGAACGCAAACCCTCGGATTGTGATTGATGTCACAGATGCGGTGAGGGCGGTTCACTCAGCATCTCGTCACCAACGCCGCTCACGGCCGGATCGGCGAACCTTGAGTAGTGTGCCAAAGCTCCTGGATCCGCACCGGCGACGTTCAATTGCAGACCTCTTGGTTGACGCCCCAGCTCCCCGCTCCGTGCTTCCCTTGTTGGTAGGGCTCCAGCCGACATCCCGGGCGAACCGGCCGACAGCCCGCATTGCCGCAAATCATTTGTCCGCTTGTTCTCGCCTGCGGTTGCGCCGGAGCGGACTCGGAGGATTTCCGATCGGCATCCCGCTTCTTGGGTTCATCGCGCGTCGCGACCGGCTTCTTGTCCTGCACCTTCTCGCATTCATTGTCGTCATTGATACGATAGCCCGCGCGGCAGGTGATTTTCACGCAAGCGTCGCCGTCGGCCTTGAAGCCGTGGTCGCAAACCAGCGGGCAGACGCGGCCCGGCCTGGCCTTGATCGCATCCAGCGCATCGAAGGTGGCGAGCTTGGCGTCGTACTTGGTGCCGGCATATTTGTTGAACAGCGTCAGCGAGCGCTGTGACGCAAGGTTCCAATCGCCGTCTGCCGAGGCGGTCAAACAGCCGACGCGGCGCAGCTCGGACTGCACCAGTTTGGTGGTTTCCTGCGGCGACATGGCCGGCGGGGTTGAGGAGGGCGCAACCGCCGCGACCTTCTGCTCCGCGCTGGCTGAGGCTTGCTTCTCGGCGGCTTGCTTGGCGGCCAGGTCAGCCGCGGCCCTGTCGGTCGCGAGCTTCTCGGCGAGTGCCTTCTCGGCCGCTTGCTTGTCAGCCAGCGCCTTCGCGACCGCGGCTTCGGCGTCCTTGCGCCGCTGCTCGGCTGCAGCGGCTTTGGCTTCCTCGATCTGCTTGGCCTTCTCGGCGGCAAGACGCTTGTCCTCGGCCGCCTTGGCTGCGGCCGCCGCCTTGTCCTGTTCGGCCTTGTTGGCGCGCTCGGCGGCGAGCCGCGCCTTCTCCTCTTCCGCCTGCCGAGCCTTGTCTGCCGTGGCGGAGCGGGTTTCTTCAGCGGCGATCTTGTTCAACTGGCCTTTGGCGAGATCGGCATAGAAGCCAGCCGGAAAACGGTTGAGGAACGCTGTCCATCCGTCGCGCGTCCCGAGCTGAAGCGCCAGTTCGTAGTCGCGCCGGAGCTCGCTGTCGGGGTTTGCCTGGGGGCCGGCCACGATCGGCTTCGCAGCAACCAGCGGCACGTCGTCGCCGCCGAGCGAGCCGTAAACATAAGGCTCCTGCTTGTAGCCGGTGGTCTTGAGCACGTCGTCGCGGACGAAGCCGAACGCCTTGCGCAGGTCGAGCCCCGGCGTGGGGAGGCGTTCGACCAGCGCTGCTGCAAACGGGCTGTTCCTGGAGTCTCCGTCGGAGGCAGTGGAGCCGGCCTTCGCCGCGAAGGCGATCATGGTGTTCGGGCTGGTCAGCTCGACCTTGGCGAGGCCGCGGCCAATGGCCCGCGCGGCCGTGGTCCGCTTCATCGTCTTGGCGAACGGGTTGTCGCGGCAGGCATCGAGGATGACGAGCCGGAGCTGCCTGGCCGGCTCGACCGCGAACAGGGCGCGCTCCAGCGGCAGCGTTTCGTCTAGGACGTCGCTATCCGTCTCGAGGCTGGCATCCGTCGGGATCAGGTAATTGGTGCCGTCGAGCTCGATGCCATGGCCGGCATAGTAGACGACGGCGACATCCGCCTCACGCGTCCTGCTGCCGAAGTCGCGCAGCGCCCTGCGCATCTCCGCAGCGTTGAGGTCGAGCTTGATGTCGACCGGGTCGAACCCCGCCTTCTTCAGCATGCCGCCGACGAGCGAGGCGTCGTTCACGGGATTGGCAAGCTGTGGTGCGCTCTTGTAGGCGGAATTGCCGATCACGAGCGCCACGCGCTTTTCCGCCTGCGCACTTCCGCAGCCAAGACAGAAGGCGGCCAATAAAAACAGAAAAATCCGAATTACGCCCATTGCAGCCCCAAATCGCAATGTGACCAGAGTAGTCGGAGCGTGCCATCAAGGCAAAAGCCTCTATGTGACGAACGTCACAGGCTGTCGCACGGGGTGCGCCAAGCATCCCGACGTGATATCGCCGCTGTGCCGGTGCATGCGGTTGGACCGCGGTGGCGGTGGGGATCGCGCGGGACGGGAACGACCGAGGACAGCATGCAACAGCCAAGCGGACACGAGCAGAACGCCGACCAGATCGCCTATTGGAACGGCCCCAGCGGGCAGCGCTGGGCCGATCGCCACGCCGTGCAGGAAAAGCTGCTCGGCCCGATCGCCGATGTGCTGATCGAGCGCGCCAAACCGAAGCCGGGCGAGCGCGTGATCGACGTCGGCTGCGGCTCCGGTGCGACGACGGTCGCGTTCGCGAAGGCTGTCGCGCCGGATGGCTTTGCACTCGGGCTCGATGTGTCCGAGCCGATGCTGTCGCAGGCGCGGTCGCTCGCGCCAAAGGGCCTGCCGCTCGATTTCGTGCTGGCGGATGCGACGGTACATCCGTTCGAGCCGGCGAGCTTTGATCTCCTGGCCTCGCGCTTCGGCGTCATGTTCTTTGCCGATCCGGTCGCGTCCTTCGCCAATCTCCGCCGCGCGCTGAAGGCCTCGGGACGGCTCGGCTTCGTCTGCTGGCGCGAGCCGAAGGAAAATCCCTGGATGATGGCGCCGCTGATGGCGGTCTATAAGCATGTGCCGAAGATGCCTCCGGTCGGGCCTGAGGAGCCGGGCCCGTTCGCCTTTGCTTCAGAGGAGCGCGTGATGCGCATCTTGAATGGCGCAGGCTTCGTCGACGTCGCAATGGAGCCGTACAATCTGGCGATGGATATCGCGATCGGCGGCGGCCTCGACGCCGCGGTCGAGGGCTCGCTGCAGATCGGCCCGGCCAGCCGTGCGCTGCAGGGCCATCCGCCGGAGACCTATGAGGCCGCCAAAGCTTCGATCCGCCAGACGCTCGCGCCGTTCCTGAAAGGGCAGAGCGTGGCGCTGCAGGGCGCGATCTGGATCGTGACGGCGAAGGCGGGGTAGACGCAAAATCCTTCGCCCCATCGGCAGACGACGAAGCCGGTGCTCTCATGCCGCATGATCGCTGCCGCGCAAGCATCCAGTTGGTCGGATCGCGGGGCGCGAGAGGGTGGGACGTGATTTGCGAGCCGTGCGGCGTGCTGCGTCGACATCATGAGGCGTAGGATGCAAGGGAGATCGGGTCGGAGCCTGATTCAACCGACAGGCGAACGGGTGCCGAACGCGCTTGAGAAACCCTGCTCTTGCTGCTAATCCCCAGCCGAACAGAGTTTCGGGATCCATGGCTCAAGTCACTCGGCTGTCACAACCTGCGCCTGAGGACCGTCTCAAGACGGGGGCGGCGACGTATTCGAGCGGCATCGCCGATGCTCAGAACTATATGAACTGGGTCATCGAGCAATTCCGTCCGTATCTCAAGGGGCGGATCGTTGAGGTCGGGTTTGGGCATGGGCTCTACAGCAGGGTGCTCGGGGAACTCGGCGATTATTGCGGGGTGGACCACGACCGCGACAGCGTCGAGCAGGCCAGTCGGGCCATGCCGGACCGCAGCTTCGCCGTCTGCGACATTTTGGCTGCGGAACAGCTCCGCACGCTGTTCCCCGACGGTGTCGATGCGGTCTTCACCGTCAACGTGCTCGAGCACATCGAGGACGATGCCAAGGCGGTCGCCAATCTGGTCGACGTGCTCAAGCCGGGCGGGCATCTCCTCATCAGCGTTCCGGCCCTCATGCTGCTCTACAACGATCTGGATCGCCTTGCCGGACACTTCCGGCGCTACAGCACCACGCGCCTGCGCGATATCCTGGCGGGGCAGCCTGTCGAGCTGGTCCGGCTCAGCTATTTCAATCCCATCGGTGGGTTGGGATGGCTCGCCAACCGTCTGAAACGCCACGAGTCCTTGAACGACGACGCCGTGAATGGACAGATCGCGCTGTTCGACAAGTATATGGTTCCGTTGTCGCGGGCGCTTGATCCCCTGTCTCGGAGCTTTTTCGGGCAATCCGTCACCTGCATCGCACGGCGCGTATGATTTCAGTCGTCATTCCAGCGCTGAACGAGCGTAATGGCATCGTTGACACGATCGCACGGGCGAAAGCGGTTCTCGACGGAGCTCAACTCACTCCTTACGAAATCATCGTCGTCGACGACGGATCGAACGACGGGACGGGTGCCTTGGCCGAGCAGGCCGGCGCAAAAGTCCTGAGGCACGCCCACAACATCGGCTACGGGCGCTCGCTCAAGGACGGCATTCGCATGGCGTCCTTCGAGACGATCGTCATCAGCGATGCCGATGGCTCCTATCCGATCGAGACCATACCTGCGCTGATCGCACGCCTCAATGAGGGGTTCGACATGGTCGTCGGCGCGCGAACCGGCCCGAATTACAGGGAGTCGATGCTGAAGTCGCCGCTTCGTGCGGTGCTCAAGGTGATCGTCGAGTTCACCGCCAATCGCGAGATCCCCGACATCAATTCCGGCCTTCGTGCCTTCCGGCGCGAGGTTGCCATTTCTTTTTTCGACCACGTCAGCGATCTCTTCAGCTTCACCACGTCGCTGACTCTCGCGTACATGATGAACGCGAAATTCGTCGATTACATTCCCATCGACTATGCGGAGCGGATCGGGCGGTCCAAGGTCAATCTCTTCCGCGATTCCCTTCGCACGCTGCAATACGTCCTCGAAGCCTGCACTTACTACAACCCGCTGAAGATCTTCGTGCTGCTGGCGATGATGTGCATGCTGCTCGCCGTGATTTCGCTGGTCGGCGGGATCATTCTCCAGGTCGTCAGCGGTTTCGTCCTCGGGGTCGGAGCCATCCTCCTCAGTATTCTCGTCGTGGCGATGGGGCTGCTGGCGGTGCTTCTGAAGCAGATCATGAACCAGCGACCATGACCATTGATCACGCCAAAGCGCGATGTGCGGCATAGCCGGAATCTTCCACCGCGACGGCCGCGCGGCTGATCGCGGCACAGTCGCCGCGATGTCTGCGGCGTTGATTCATCGCGGGCCGGATGGTGACGGCTCCTGGCTGGATCAGTCCGTCGGCTTCGCCCATCGTCGGCTCGCCATCCGGGATCTGTCGGACGCCGGGCACCAGCCGATGCTCGATGCGTCGGGCCGGATCGTCGTGACCTACAATGGCGAGATCTACAACGACGGCGAGCTGCGCCACGAGCTCGAGCGCTCCTTCGGCTTCCGGTTCCGCGGGCACTGCGATACGGAAATTCTCCCCTATGCCTATCTCGCCTGGGGAGAGGCGATGTTCGAACGGCTGGAGGGCTTTTTCGCCCTCGGCCTCTGGGACCGTCAGGAGCGTCGCCTGATCCTCGCGCGCGACGGCATCGGCATCAAGCCGCTCTATTACTTCGAGGACCGCAGCGATGTCGTGTTCGCGAGCGAGGCCAAGGGGATCCTGGCGAGCCGGCGCGTGGCCGCGCATATCGATCCCGCTGCTTTGCACACGTTCCTGGCCGCCGGGCACCCCGGGACGCGGCAGAGTCTTTTCCGCGACATCAGGCAAGTGCCGCCGGGTACGGTGATGAGCTTCACCGCCAGCGAACGGACCGAGCGCCGCTTCTGGCGTCCCGTTCGTGCGCCAACGATCGACCGGTTGGATGATGCGGTCGATCGTCTGCGGTCGACGATCCAGACGGTGGTCGAGAGCCAGATGGTGAGCGATGTGCCCCTCGGCGTGCTGCAAAGCGGAGGCGTCGACAGCTCGCTCGTCACGCTCACGCTGAAGCAGCTCGGATTGAAGCCGCCGTTGTTCACGGCAGGCTTTACCGAGAAGAGCCATGATGAATCCGCCGCAGCAAAGGACATCGCCGCCGCCGCCGGCCTGTCGGTCAGCGTGATCGACGGGGAAGGGGGGGAGGATGCCGAGACAGCCCTCCGCGCGATCGTCCATCATTTCGACGGGCAGTGCGCGGATACGGGTGCTCTCGGCTTCTATCGTCTCGCCGGTGCAGTCCGCCAGCACTGCAGCGTCGTTCTGTCTGGCGATGGCGGCGACGAGTTTTTCGCCGGGTATGAGACCTATGCCGCAACCGCGATGGCGGAGCCCTTGCGCCGCGTCGTGCCGCGCGGCGTTGCGGGCATGACCGGCCGGCTTGCCTATGCGGCCGTCCGCGGCAATGAGAGACGTCTTCCGGCGGCGGCGCAACTGGCCCGTTTTGCACTGGGTCTCAGCGAGGAGGGCGACAGCCCGCATTTGCAATGGCGGCGGCTGGTCCCTGGATTTGTTGCCGCGAAGATCTACGCGTCCGAGATGGCCGATGTCGCGGCGGCGGATCCGTTCGCGGAATATGCGGAATATTATGCGGAGCCGCACGACAAGGTGCTGGATCGGGCGCTGATCGCCGACCAGCGTTTTCACCTGCAAAGCGTGCTCACGAAGGTTGATGCGATGAGCATGGCGCATTCGCTCGAGGTGCGCGTTCCGATCCTTGACCGGCGGGTCATGGACCTCGCGGGCACGATCGATGTCGCCCTTCTCAACCCGTGGCCGAAAGGAGCTCCGAAATACGTGCTCCGCACGCTGGCCGAGCGCCTGGGAATGCCGAGGGAGGCCGCGTGGTCGCGCAAGCGCGGGTTCAACGTGCCCATCGCGCAGTTGATGAGGCGGGGTGGTCTGCAAGGGATCTGCGATCGCGTCCTCAACAAGGAGCCGGACGTTTTCGCGCCTTATCTCAAGCCGGATGCGATCCGGACGCTGTGGAGCGACCATCTGGAGCGGCGCAGCGACAACGCCTTCGCATTATGGCCCATTCTGACGTTGGGGATATGGCTGATGGGGCTCGCGGCCCCCCGGCCGCGTTGAGCGAGCTGGACGCGCGCATGCCGGATCTGAAGGGACAGACGATCAGCGATTTCGGAGAGCAGTGGACGGCTTTCCGCGACAACCCCGGCTATTACGGGTCGGCGGATCTGCTCGCCGATCTGTTCGGTCCGCTGCTGACGCTCGACGATGTGAAGGGCGCGAGGGTCGCCGACATCGGAAGCGGCACCGGACGTATCGTCAACATGCTGCTCGATGCGGGCGCCGATCGCGTCGTTGCGGTCGAACCATCGGCTGCATTCGATGTCCTGAAGGCGAACACCACCGCCAACGCGGACCGCATCGAGTATCTCCAGGTGCCCGGCGATCAACTGCCGCCCGATCTTGGGCTCGACTACGTCGTCTCGATGGGCGTGTTGCACCATATCCCCGTGCCGGAGCCCGTCGTCCGCGCAGCGTTCGCGGCGCTGCGGCCGGGCGGACGCTGCATCGTGTGGCTCTACGGCGTTGAAGGGAACGAGACCTATTTGTCGATCGCAATCCCGCTGCGCAAGCTGACGGTGCGGATGCCGCACCGGATGCTCGTGGCGCTGTCGCATCTGCTGGAGCTAGCCCTGACGGCCTATATCGGGCTCTGCCGGATTCTTCCGCTTCCGATGCGCAGCTACATGCGTTCCGTCCTGGCGAAATTTCCGCGCTCGGTTCGCCGCCTGACCATCTACGATCAGCTCAATCCCGCCTACGCGAAATACTATACGCGCGCCGAGGCCGAGGCGTTGTTGTCGGATGCGGGATTTGCGGATGTTCAACTCTATCACCGGCATGGCTATAGCTGGACGGTGTCCGGCACGCGCCCGGCGGCGTCGCCCGGTCAATCCGCGACTGAGAATATCAAGGGTGGGCATTGAAGATGAACGGAGCACGCGCCGGGCACGCCGGAGTTTTGCCCGCATGGCCAGGCTGGGCGAGTTCTGTCGTGTGGTTCTGGATCTGGGTCGGCGCGATCGGCGCCGTCTTGATGGTTCACCTCGCTTTCCTGGTGACCTGGCCTGATCATTTCATCCACGAGGACGGCGGCGCCTACGTCATTCAGGCGGAATCGATCCTGAAGGGGCAATATATCGAGGATGCGATCAAGCGGCCGTACGGCGTGGCCGTCTTCCTCGTGTTGCTTTCGAAGCTGTTCGGCCCGCATATCCTGGTCTTCGTCGTCGCCCAGCACTTGGCCAGCGTCGGCACGGCACTCCTCATCGCCGCGACCGTGCGCATGGCCGGCGCGCCCCGCTTCTTCGCGCTTTTGGCCTTTCTCTTCGCGGCGCTGCATGGCCGCATCATCCACTATGACAACACGGTTGGCGCCGAGACGATTACCAACTTCCTGGTCGCGCTTGCGGCCTTCATTGCCGCTGGAGCCGTCTTCAGGAAATGGCCTGTAGTCCTCGCTTCGGCGGCAGTGGGGCTGACGCTCGGGGCGGTGATGGTTTGCCGGTCGGCGGCGATCGGTCAGGCCGCCGTCATTCTGCTGTGGCTGCTCTTGATGCTGGATGCGGGAGTCTTGCGTCGGCTGGGTGCCGTTGCGCTGGCCACCGTCCTTGCTTCCGCGGTCTATTCCACCCCAGCGGCGATCAACGCAGTGATTGGAAAGACCGCCGTAGGCAGCGAGAGCGCTGCTGTGATGGCCTTCGTGGTCGGCTATTCCGGCGATTTCGATCACGGCGTTCATCTCGACCGGAAGGCGCAGGCGCGGCCGTTCGTCGAACAGATGCGGGCTGCGGACACTCCGAGCGGATGGGCCGACGGCGGTGAATATCAATGGCCCTTCGGGGCGGTGGGGCGGTTGAAGATGCCCGGTGACACCGACGCGGACCTCGGGAGGGTCGTGCGCGATATCTTCATCGAAACACTGACGACGCCATCAACGCTCTATCGACACCTCACGAAGCACTTCCTGCGGGAAATGTATTTCCTGCTGTTCGACGGCAACGCGGTGGCGCGACAGACCCCCAATCCGCAGGCCTACGAGTTTTTCGTCAAGCGGGATGCTTCTCCGTTCTTCGATAGTCCGACCGGGCTCAAGCCCGGACAGCTGGTTCAGGACTACTATAAACCCTGGTGGCCGCTCTCGCGGCTTCTGCCGGGCGCCGATGGGGTTCAGCTCGGCCTGAGCCAGCTTATGGGGCGCGGCTACGCGCCGAATTCGGGGTTGGTCAAGTTCTGCTGCGGGTTGAAGGTCTCGACGGAATACGACGACCGTCCCGGACCGATCGTGTGGCTGTCAGGGGCGACACTCCTTCTCGCTCTTATCCTTCTAGTCGGCGTTCCCGCGGGCTATGCGGGGGGCGTCCGGCAGCTTCCCCGCGGCCTTGTTGCGGTCGGCGCATTGATGGTCCTGCTTGCGCTGGTCAGCGCCGCATTCCCCACCTTCCTCATCTACGGGCTCAATCGCTACGCGTATTACACCATTCCTTTCCTCGGCGGCGCGAGCGCCGTCCTGCTCTGGTTGTCTTTCGATCGGATTGTCGCCTATCGCAGCCGCTCGAAGCCGAGCACTCGCGTGACGGCGACGTAAGCGCCTCACACCACATCGTCCGGCGCCAGCGCGCAGCCATTGTCGGGATGCGTCTCCACCTGAAGCGTGGTGTGCCCGATGCGGAAGGACGCCTTCAGCATCCGCGCGGTCTCCATCAGGAACGCGTCGCCGGCGCCACCTGGCATGACGAGGTGACACGTCAACGCCGTCTCGGTGGTCGAGATCGGCCAGACGTGGAGGTCGTGGATGGCAGAGACGCCGGGCCGCTCCAGCAGGAAGAGCTTGATCGCGGCAAGGTCCGTGCCCTTGGGGGCGGCCGCCATCGACATGTCGATCGAGCCGCGCAAGAGGTTGGTCGTGCTCCAGAGGATGGTGGCGCAGATGACGAGGCTGGTGACGGGATCGAGCCAGAGCCAGCCGGTCCAGATGATCAGCGCCGCCGAGACGACGACGCCGAGCGAGACGGCGGCATCCGCCGCCATGTGCAGGTACGCGCCTTCGATGTTGATGTCGTCCTTGCGGCCGCGTGCGAACAGCAAGGCGGTGAAACCGTTGATGAGGATGCCGATGCCGGCGACCACCATCACGGTGACGCCAGCAATCGGCTCCGGCTGGCGCAGGCGCAGAATTGCCTCCCAGCCGATCGCGCCGGTCGCAACCAGCAGCAACACCGCATTGGCCAGCGCTGCCAGGATGGTGGAGGCGCGCAGGCCGTAGGTGAAGCGGCCGCTCGGCGCGCGCTTTGCCGCAACCGATGCGCCCCAGGCCACGACCAGGCCCAGCACGTCGGACAGGTTGTGGCCGGCATCCGCGAGCAGGGCGGTGGAGTTGCCGATATAGCCATAGACGGCCTCGGCCACGACCAGCGCGGTGTTGAGGGTAATGCCGATCGCGAACGCCCTACCGAAGCTGGCGGGCGCATGGACATGTGCGTGGCCAGGACCATGATCGTGGTCGTGACCATGGCCGTGATCATGCGAATGGCCGGCATGGTCGTGATGGTGATGGCCGTGATGGTCGTGGTTGCCCAAACCTAGCGCTCCCCGGAAGCCGCCAAATCAGGCGCCATTCTAGGCGTTTCGTGCGCCCCGTCACGCCGGAACAGCAGGTAGAGCGCCGGCAGCACCAGCAGCGTCAGCACGGTCGAGGAGATGATGCCGCCGATCACGACGGTCGCGAGCGGCCGCTGCACCTCGGCGCCGGCGCCGGTGGCGAGCGCCATCGGCACGAAACCGAGCGAGGCGACGAGGGCCGTCATCAGCACCGGGCGAAGGCGCGTCAGCGCGCCCTCGCGCACTGCCTCCGCAATGGGCCGCCCCTCGCTGCGCAGCCGCTCGATGAAGGCGATGATGACGAGGCCGTTGAGCACGGCGACGCCTGACAGCGCAATGAAGCCGACGCCGGCGCTGATCGACAGCGGAATCCCGCGCAGCAGCAGCGCCGCGACGCCGCCGGTCAGCGCCAGCGGTACGCCGGAGAACACCAGCGCCGCGTCGGCCGCCGATCCCATGCCCATGAACAGCAGCAAAAACACCAGCAGCAGCGCCACCGGCACCACGATGGTCAGCCGCTTGGTTGCGGAGACCAGCTGCTCGAACTGTCCGCCCCAGCCGATCCAGTAGCCCGGCGGCAGCTTGACCTTCTCGGCAACGGCGGCCTGCGTCTCGGCGACGAAGGAGCGCAGGTCGCGCCCGCGAACGTTCGCCATCACCACGACGCGGCGCTTGCCGTTTTCGCGGCTGATCTGGTTGGGGCCCGGCGCGATCTCGATCGCCGCAACGGACGAGAGCGGTACGTAGCGCGGCGTCGTCCCCGAGGTCCCCGGCCAGGCGGTTTTCGTGACGGAAGCGATGTCCTCGCCCGGCGGCAGCGGGATCGGCAGCGACTTGATCGTATCGGGATTGGCACGCAGGCTTTCCGGCAGCCGCACCACGATGTCGAAGCGCCTGTCGCCCTCGAACAGCTTGCCGACCGGCTTGCCGCCGATCGCGATCTCGACGAGGTTCTGCACCTCGCTGAGGCTGAGGCCATAGCGCGACAGCGCCTGGCGGTCGAGCTTGACGGTGAGGATCGGCAGGCCCGCGATCTGCTCGGTCTTGACGTCGGCGGCACCCTCGATGCCGCGAACGACGCCGTTGACCTGCTGGGCGATGCCGGCGAGCACGTCGAGATCATCGCCGAAGATCTTGACGCCGACGTCGCTGCGAATGCCGGCGATGAGCTCGTTGAAGCGCATCTGGATCGGCTGGGTCATGCCATAGGCTGTGCCGGGCAGGGTGTTGGCGGCGCGTTCGACCTCCTCGATCACCTCGTTCTTCGGCTTGGCGGGATCGGGCCATTCCTCGCGCGGCTTCAGCGTGACATAGGTGTCGGCGACGTTCGGCGGCATCGGATCGTTGGCGATCTCGGCCGTGCCGATCCTGGAGAAGATGGTCGCGACTTCCGGCACCTGCTTCACGGCCTTCTCCAGCCGCAGCTGCATGTCGACGCTCTGGGTCAGGCTGGTGCCGGGAATCCGGATGGTCTCGATGGTGATGTCGCCTTCATCTAAGCTCGGGATGAACTCGCCGCCCATGCGTGTCGCGGCGAAGATGCTGCCGGCGACGATCAGCACGGCACCGAACGCGACGCTGCCGCGATAATGGATGGCGCGGTCGAGCAGGGGCAGATAGAGCCGCTTGGCGGCCCGCATGAAGACGTTCTCCGTCTCCGAGACCTTGCCGGTGACGGCAATCGCGACCGCGGCTGGCACGAAAGTGACCGACAGCAGCGCCGCGCCGGCGAGCGCCATCAGCACGGTCAGCGCCATCGGCGTGAACATCTTGCCCTCGGTCCCGGTCAGGGTGAGGACCGGAAGATAGACCACGGCGATGATCAGCGTGCCGAACAGGCTCGGCTTGATCACCTCGCTGGCACCAGTGCGGATGGTCTGGAGGCGTTCGTCCAGCGTCAGCAGCCGGCCGCGCCGGTGCTGCTCGACTGCGAGTAGCCGCAGGCAATTCTCGACGATGATGACGGCGCCGTCGACGATGATGCCGAAGTCGATGGCGCCGAGACTCATCAGATTGGCGCTGACCTTGCTCTCGACCATGCCCGTGATCGTGAACAGCATGGAGAGCGGGATAACGCAGGCCGTGATCAGCGCAGCGCGGAAGTTGCCGAGGATCAGGAACAGCACCGCGATCACCAGCGCCGCGCCCTCGACGAGGTTCTTCTCGACGGTCTGGATGGTCGCTTCCACCAGATGCGTACGGTCGTAGACGGCGCGCGCGATCACGCCGTCGGGGAGCGATTTCGCGACCTCCGTGAGTCTCGCCTTCACGCGCTGGGCCACGGTACGGCTGTTCTCGCCGATCAGCAGCATGGCGGTGCCGAGGACGGTCTCACCGCCGTTCGTGGTCGCAGCGCCACTGCGCAGGTCCTGGCCTTCCTGGACCTCGGCGACGTCGCGGATGCGCACCGGCACGCCGCCGCGCGAGCCGATCACGATGGCCCTGATGTCCTCGATATTGGCGACCTGGCCGGGCGCGCGTACCAGATATTGCTCGCCGTTACGCTCGATATAGCCGGCGCCGACATTGGCATTGTTGGCGGCCAGCGCCGTCATGATGTCACGGAAGCCGAGCTTGTAGGCCATCAGCCGGCCGGGGATCGGCAGCACGTGGAATTGCCGCTCATAGCCGCCGATCGAGTTGACCTCGATCACGCCGGGAATGGTGCGCAGCTGCGGCTTGATGATCCAGTCCTGGATGGTGCGCAGCTCCGTCGGCGTGAATTCGGCCCCGGTGGGCGACTTCGCACCTAGCTTGGCCTCGACCGAGTAGACATAGATCTCGCCGAGCCCGGTCGAGATCGGCCCCATAGCGACCTCGGTGCCGGCAGGCAACTGGTCCTTGGCCTGCTGGATGCGCTCGTTGACGAGCTGGCGCGCGAAATAGATGTCGGTGCCGTCCTGGAATACGACGGTGACCTGGCTCAGGCCGTAGCGCGAGATCGAGCGCGTATAATCGAGCCTGGGCAGGCCGCCCATCGCAGTCTCGAGCGGAAAGGTGATGCGCTGCTCGGCCTCGAGCGGCGACA
Organism: Bradyrhizobium huanghuaihaiense; assembly: GCF_025200885.1. Taxonomy (NCBI): domain Bacteria; kingdom Pseudomonadati; phylum Pseudomonadota; class Alphaproteobacteria; order Hyphomicrobiales; family Nitrobacteraceae; genus Bradyrhizobium; species Bradyrhizobium huanghuaihaiense. Next base: position 4,342,989 of record NZ_CP104172.1, read on the forward strand.
GGCCCGGCGCGCGCGTGTTGATCTGGACCTGGACGTTGGTGACGTCGGGGACGGCGTCGATCGGCAGGCGCGTGAAATTCCAGGCGCCGAGGGCACCGGCCGCGAGGGCGAGCAGGACCACGAGCCAGCGCTGGCGGACCGAGAAGGCGAGCAGGGCGTCAATCATGATCGGTGTCTCCCTTGCCCATCTCCGCCTTGACCACAAAGCTGTTCTCGGCGACGTAGCGCTCGCCGGCCGACAGGCCCGCGCGGATCTCCACGAATTTCGGATCGGAATCGCCAAGCTCCACCGGGCGCGCCTCGATCTTGTCGCCATCCTCGCGGACGAACACGATGGTCTTGTTTTCCAGCGTCTCGATCGCGCTTCGCCGCACGGCGACCGCGACGTTGCGGGCGGCAAGGATCAACCGCGCCGTGACGAACAGGCCGGGGCGAAGGCGGCCCTCGGGGTTGGGCAGCACCACGCGCGCGAGCGCGGTCTGGGTCTCGCTCGAGCCGATCGGCGCCATGTAGGAGATCGTGCCCTTGATCTCGCCACGGCCGTCGTCCGGATCGATCAGCACCTCGTCGTTGATGTGGACGCGCTTCAGGTCCTGCCGGTAGATCGACAGATCGACCCAGATGCTGGAGAGGTCGGCAACAACGAAGGCCGGCTTCTGCTCGGAGGCGTATTCGCCGAGCGAGATCTGCCGTTCGATGATGGTGCCGGCGATCGGCGCCTTCAGCTCGTAGACGGTGAGGCTCTGGTTGCTCTCGATCGCGGCGAGGAGATCGTCCTTGCCGACCTTATCGCCGATCCGCTTCTGGATCGATTTTGCAATGCCGGGAAAGCGCGGCGTGACCTGAACCACCGCCTCCTGGTTGGCGCGCAGGATGCCGTTGAACGACAGCGTGTCGGTCAGCGTCGCGCCCGCGGCTTCCGCCAAGGTCACGCCGGCGGCCGCCAGCTTGACGTCGGAGATGCGGATGCGGTCGGCGCCGTGCTCGTCCTGCTCGACATGGTCGTTCGGTTTCTTCGGTTCGGAATGCTCGGCATGTTCCGTCGAGGCAACATTGGCCGGCACGAGCATGGAATAGCCGTAGGCGCCGAGGGCGGCCGCAATGACGGCGACGAGGATGGTGGAGGATGTCTTCATCGCGCGCTCTCCCGGGCAAGCGCAAAGGGATTGCCGACGAGACCTTCAATGGTCGCAACGCCAGCGTGGAAATTCTGCTGCGCTTCCTGCTCGCGCAGTCGCGCCTGCGTGACGCTCGCCTGCGCATCGAGCACTTCGAGCAGGGTGAAGCGGCCCTGGCCGTAGCCTTGCGAGATCGCCCCGGACGCTTCGACGGCCTTGGGAATCGCGGTCTCGCGCAGCACCGCGAGCTCGCGCAGCGAGCCCTGCACCGAGTCATAGGCGCGGCCGGCAATCACGATCAGCGTGTTGCGGTTGGCCTCGCGCTCGGCTTTGGTCTTGGCGAGGCTCTCCTGCGCCGAGATGATGTTGCCCTGGTTCTGGTCGAACACGGGGATCGGCACCGAAACGGTGAGGCGCACCGCGTCGTCATTGCTCTCGTTGAAATGACGCCAGCCGGCCGCGATCCGCACGTCCGGATAGGGTTTGAGCCGCGCGATCAGCAGCTCGGCGTTGCGCTGGGCATAGACCGCGGTCCAGCGCACCAGCTGCGGATTGGCGTCGATGGCGGCAACCACCGACTGGAACGTCGGCGGACGTCCCGTGGTGTCGAGCCGGCCGGAGACCTCGCCGAATTTCGCTGAGGGATCGCCCATCAGCACCGCAAGCTCGCGCCGGGCGCTCGCCAGCGTAGCCTTGAGGCGCTCGCGGTCGGCCTTCACCAGCGCGGAGGCGACCTCGGCGCGGCCGGTCTCGGCCGGCGAGGAGGCGCCGGCCTCGACGCGGCGGCGCAGCAGCGGCGTCAGCCGGTCGATCGCGTCGATCTGCTCGTCGAGGATCTGGATCCGCCGCTGCGCGCCGAGCACGCTGAGGAAGGCGATCGCAGTCTCCGACAGGACCTCCAGCCTGACCGCCTTGCGCTGGGTCGCGGCGACCTCGATGCCAGCCTGTCCGGCGGCGATCCTGGCGTCGCGCTTGCCGAACAGCTCGAAGGCCTGGCTGATCTGGAGCGTGGTCTCGGCCGATCTGGTGCCGCGATAGATGCCGGAGCCGAACGAGTTGTCCTGCTCGTAGGACAGTTCCGGATTGAGCAGCGCGCCGGCCTGGATGCGCTGGCCGGTGGCGATGCCGACATCACGCTCCGCCGCCGTCAGGCGCGGGCTCGCGGCCAGCGCGCGCGAGAGCGCCGCGCGCATGGTCAGCGTTTGGGCGTATGACGTCAGCGCCAGGGGCGGGCTGATGAGAATAGCCAGCGCGCACGCGATGCGCGCGGCCGTTCGTCTGCGAAACATGAAAAAGACCCGTGAAGGAGAACCGATGGGCGCGCGTAGCGCCCGGCTGATCCGTTCAGGTCAGGTGTTTTGGAGGCGGGGAATCGGTATCGGGCGCGATGCCGGCGAGCGCCGGCTGCCGCTGTTGGACCGGCGGGGCCATCACATCGATTGTGGCGTCCGACTGCATCGGCTGTAGGACAGCGACGGAGAAGCAGCCGTGGCAGTGATGGCCGGCAAACGCCTTGTGGTCGCCATGGCCGGCCGCGCCCTCGTCGAGGATCGAGGCGATCTCCGAGCCGCCGGAGGGGCTGGTCACATCGATGTCGTGGGCGCCATGGAGCGCGCCCGAGAGCAGATACAGGACCGCGACGACCACAGCCACGAGCCCGCGCCAGTTGCGCGTGGAGCTCAGTCTGAAGGGCCGGCGGTTCGGGAGCACGAATTCACTCTGCTGTCGGTCCGGCTGGCCTAGCATGGCAGCGGGAACAGTGTCGACCCGCAATAGTGTTACGTGTGGGGAACTCAACGTCGCAGCCGAGTCTTCGTGCGACTGCGACCGGCTCGCAACATGTGCGAGCTCATTCGGCGGCCTCCTGAATTTGCTTCGGCGCGACAACCGCGTCGCCCGAACGCAGCCCGAAACCCTTCACCAGGGCGAAGATGGCGGGGATCACGATCAGCGTCAGCAGCGTCGACGAGATCATGCCGCCGATCATGGGCACGGCGATACGCTGCATGATCTCCGATCCCGTTCCGCTGCTCCACATGATCGGCAGCAGGCCGGCCATGATCGCAACCACCGTCATCATCTTCGGGCGGACGCGTTCGACGGCGCCTTCCATGATGGCCTCATTGAGATCGGCGCGGGTCAGGGCGCGGCCTGCATGCGCGCAGCGCGCCTTGGTCTCGGCGAGGGCCTGGTTGAGATAGATCAGCATCACCACGCCGGTTTCGGCCGCCACGCCCGCGAGCGCGATGAAGCCGACGGCGACCGCGACCGACAGGTTGAAGCCGAGCCACCACATCAGCCACAGTCCGCCGACGAGCGCGAAGGGCAGCGACAGCATCACGATCATGGTCTCGGTGATCGAGCGGAAGTTGAGATAGAGCAGCAGGAAGATGATCAGCAGCGTCACCGGCACCACGATCTTCAGCCGCGCGGTGGCGCGTTCCAGATATTCGTATTGTCCGCTCCAGACCACGTAGTAGCCGGGCGGGAACGGGACGCTCGCCTGCACCGCCGCCCGCGCATCGGCGACATAGCCGCCGAGGTCGCGGTCGCGGATGTCGACATAGATGTAGGTGGCAAGCTGTCCGTTCTCGGTCCGGATCGAGGTCGGCCCGCGCGCCGGCGTGACGCTGGCGACCTCGCCGAGCGGGACGGCGCCGCCGGCGGGCATCGGCACCAGGATGTCGCTGGCGATCGCCTTCGGATTGTCGCGCAGGTCGCGCGGGTAGCGCATGTTGACGGTGAAGCGCTGCCGGCCCTCGACCGTCGTCGTCACGGTCTGACCGCCGAGCGCGGTGGCGATCGTGTCCTGCACGTCCTGCACCGCGATGCCGTAGCGCGACAGCGCCTCGCGGTCCGGCGTGATTTCGAGATAGTAGCCGCCGAGGCTCCGCTCGGCATAGGCCGAGGACGTGCCCGGCACGGCCTTGAGCACCTGCTCGATCTGCCGGGCCAGCCTGTCGATTCCGACGAGATCGGTGCCGATGACCTTGATGCCCACGGGCGTGCGGATGCCGGTCGAGAGCATGTCGATGCGCGCCTTGATCGGCATGGTCCAGGCGTTGGAGACGCCGGGAAACTGCAGCGCCTTGTCCATCTCGGCGATCAGGCTGTCGATGGTCACCCCAGCGCGCCATTGCTCCTTCGGCTTGAGGTCGACGATGGTCTCGAACATCTCCGACGGCGCCGGATCGGTCGCGGTGGCGGCGCGGCCGGCCTTGCCGTAGACCGAGGCGACTTCCGGAAACGAGCGGATGATCCGGTCCTGGGTCTGCATCAGCTCGGCGGCCTTGGTCACGGAGATGCCGGGCAGCGTCGTCGGCATGTAGAGCAGGGTGCCTTCGTTGAGGTTCGGCATGAACTCGGAGCCGAGCCGGCCGGCCGGCCAGACCGAGGCGGCGAGCACGCCGAGCGCGAGCAGGATCACCGGGATCCGCGCCCGCAGCACGCCTGAGATCACCGGGCGGTAGATCCAGATCAGGAAGCGGTTGAGCGGGTTCCGGTGCTCCGGGATGATCCTGCCGCGAACGAAGATCACCATCAGTGCCGGCACCAGCGTCACCGACAGCAGGGCCGCCGCCGCCATCGCAAAGGTCTTGGTGAAGGCGAGCGGGCTGAACAGCCGGCCCTCCTGCGATTCCAGCGTGAAGATCGGCATGAACGAGACGGTGATGATCAGGAGGCTGAAGAACAGCGCGGGGCCGACTTCGGCCGCGGCCTCGATCAGGATCGTGATCCTGGATTGGCCGGGTTCGGCGCGCTCGAGATGCTTGTGCGCGTTCTCGATCATGACGATGGCGGCGTCGATCATGGCGCCGATCGCGATCGCGATGCCGCCGAGGCTCATGATGTTGGAGCCGATCCCGAGCAGCTTCATCGCCCCGAAGGCCATGAGAACGCCGACGGGCAGCATCAGGATGGCGACCAGCGCGCTGCGGACATGCAGCAGGAACACGATGCAGACCAGCGCCACCACGATGCTCTCCTCGAGCAGCGTGTGCCGGAGCGTGTCGATCGCGGCCTTGATGAGGTTGGAGCGGTCGTAGACCGGGACGATCTCGACTGATTTCGGCAGGCTGGTCGCGATCTCCTTGAACCGCTTCTTGACGCTCTCGATCACGTCGAGCGCGTTCATGCCGAAGCGCTGCAGCACGATGCCGCTCGCCACTTCACCTTCGCCGTTGAGCTCGGCGATGCCGCGCCGCTCGTCCGGCCCGAGTTCGACGCGGGCGACGTCGCGCAGCTTGACCGGCGTTCCGTTGCTCGTCTTCAGCACGATGTTGCCGAGGTCGTTGATGGACTTGATGTAGCCCTTTCCACGGATCACGTACTCGAACTCGGAGAGCTCGACTGTCCGCCCGCCCACGTCGGCGTTGCTGGCGCGGATCGCGTCCCGCATCTTCTGCATGGTGATGCCGAGGTCGCGCATCCGCTGCGGATCGAGGATCACGTTGTACTGCTTGACGAAGCCGCCGACGCTCGCCACCTCGGCGACGCCTTCGGCCTTGGCCAACGCGAACTTCAGATTCCAATCCTGGATCGTACGCGTGTCGGCGAGATTCAATTCCTTCGACATGACGGCGTACTGGTAGACCCAGCCGACACCTGTCGCGTCCGGACCGATGGTCGGCGTTACCCCGGCGGGAATGCGCGAGGTCGCGGCGTTGAGGAATTCGAGCACGCGCGAGCGCGCCCAGTAGATGTCCGTGCCGTCCTCGAAGATGACGTAGACGAAGGAGACGCCGAAGAACGAAAAACCGCGCACGACCTTCGACTTCGGCACCGTCAGCATCGCCGTGGTGAGCGGGTAGGTCACCTGGTCCTCGATGACCTGCGGTGCCTGGCCGGGATACTCCGTGTAGACGATGACCTGGGTGTCGGAGAGGTCCGGAATGGCGTCGAGCGGCAGATGCACAAGCGCGTAGATGCCGGCTGCCGCGGCGAAACCGGCGCCGAACAGCACCAGCAGCAGATTGCGGGCCGACCAGGCGATCAGGCGGGCGATCATTGCTGGGCTCCTTCGGCAAAGCCCTTGAGCGCCGCCTTCAGGTTGCTCTCCGCGTCGATCAGGAAGTTGGCGGACACGACGACGGGCTCGCCATCGGCGACACCCTCCCTGACCTCCACGTATCCCGAGCCGCGATGGCCGGTCTTGACCTCCCGCGGCTCGAACCGGCCCTGTCCTTTGTCGACGAAGACGGCCTGCCGACTGCCGGTATCCATCACCGCGCTCTCTGGGACGGTCAGGACCGGCTCGCCCGTCCCGGTGTCGATCTCGGCGTCGACGTACATGTCGTGCAGCAGCGCGAGGTCTGGGTTCGGCAATTCGACGCGGATGCGCGCGGTTCGGGTTTCCTTGTTGATCTCGGGATAGATCACTTCGACCTTCCCCGAGAATTCGCGGCCCGGAAAACTCCGGGCCCGCACGGTAGCCCACTGACCTTTGGAGATCATGCCCAGATCGCGTTCCGCTACGTCGATCAACGCCCACATCACCGAGTGATCCGCGATCCGGAACAGCACGCCGCCCGGCTGCACGCGCATTCCCTCGATCGCGCTACGCTCCAGGACGATGCCATCGCGTGGCGCAGTCCACTCGAAGGAGGTCGGCACGTTCCGGCTTTTCTCGATCGCCGCTATGGCGGCTTCCGGTACGTCGAGGTTGACCAGTCGCTGACGGGAGCCGCGGCCGTAGGCCTGGTCACTGCCCGTCGTCTTGGACGTGATGGTGGCGAGATATTCGGCGGCCGCCGTCGCGACGGCGGGGCTGTAGACCTCCATCAAAGGCTGCCCCTTCACGACGTGGGAGCCGGTCGTCACGTTGGCGACTTTCAGGATGAAGCTTTCGGACCGCATCGAGATGACGGAGACTCGCCGCTCGTCGAGTTGAATGATGCCGGGGGCACGGACCATCGTGTGGATCGTGCGGAGTGCAGCGGGCTCTGACCTGACGCCCGTACGCTGGATCCTGCCCGGGGATAGCCGGACGGAACCGTCGTCGCTATCGTCGCCGTCGTAGATGGGGATGTAGTCCATCCCCATCGAATCCTTCTTCGGCACCGGCGAGGTGTCGGGCAGGCCCATCGGATTGCGGTAGTATTTGATCTTGCGATCGCCCTTATGCTCAGTCTTGGGCTCGGCCGCCGTCATCTCCGCGGGCTGCTCGGGCTCGTCGAAGCTGATGTCCGCGCCCGCGGGGATCGCACGATAGTCGCGGCCGTCCTTGGTCTTCTTCGGGGTCAGCGAATAGAGCGGCTTGCCATCCGGGTCCTGGTAATAGATCGGGGCAGCCGTATCCGCAGCGTTTGCCGCGGATTCGATGGAGCTGTCACTCGGCTGCTGTCGCAGCAGCCCCGCGAACGGCATGATACCTGCCGTGGCGAGGATCGCAGCGGCAGCGCCGATGAGGAGGCGGCGGGTCATTTCTCGGCCGTGACGACGAGCTTGTTGTCGACCGTTCCGGTTTCGCCCTGAACTTTGGCGCCGAGCGAGAGCTGCCAGCGCCCCGCCATGCCGAAGGTCGCCTTGAACCGATAGGTGCCGGGTTCGGTGCCCGGCATCGCGGTGACCTTGGTGGCCATCTCCTGCATGCCGTCCGGGGCCATGTCGAGCCGGCTGGCAAAGATCACTGCGTCGGGCACCGCCTTGCCGGTGGTCTTGTCGACCAGTCGCACCGTCACCACGCGATCGGCGCCGGCCTTGACGGTCGGCTGCACGAGCTGGAATTCGTAGTTCTTGATCTCGGCGCGCGCGGCAGTCGCGAGAGTAGAGGCGATCAGCGCGGCCACGGAGGCACGCGCGAGGTTGGACGTTGTCATGATTTCAAATTCCTCGATGGGTCTGATGGAGCCGCACGCAGCGACGTGTTGCGGGACGGCAGGCAGCGATGCGCGCCGCTTCCGGTGCGCATGTTCACCAGGCGCGCTGGGCGCCTGTCAGACGATCGATCGAGGTGGGTGGTCCGGAGGTGGGCGGACGAGGCCGTCGGCGATGGCATCATCGAGCGGCCGAAGCAGAGCGAGGGGACGCGCATAGCGGATTGCGGTCACGACCGCAGGTCCCGCCTGCAACACCTTCAGCACGCACATCGCGAGGAGCGGACAGTCATGGCAGCCGCTCTGCTTCTGCTCCTCTTCCGGACAGCAGGCCATATCGGCCGGCATGTCGGCCATCTGCATCATGCTCATATCGGGGGAGGCGGGGCCCGATGCCATGCCCGATGCGGCGGCCGGCGCGACCAAGGGCGCCACCGCTAATCCGATCGAGATCAGCGATGCAAACAGGAGGCGCAGGAGGCGGGCCGTTGTCATCGGGGCGATATTCCCACGGGGGGCTCGGACGAGGAAGTCCCCGTCGTTCACTTCTTCGCCAAGCTTAACGGCCCGGCGACCCGCGGGCGTTGATCAATGACAAACGGACCAGCCGTGTCGCGCCGGAGACGCATGGGCGGCCGGAACTATGTTTCCGGACGGGACTGGGGACGGCCGCTTCAGGCTGTTCCGGATCGAGACCTACGCCTTCTCCTCCCAGATCATCGCAAGGTGGACGATGGTCTGCACCGCCTTCTCCATGTCCTGCCGGCTGACCCATTCGAGGCGCGAGTGGAAGGCGTGCTCGCCGGCGAAGATGTTGGGGCAGGGCAGGCCCATGAAGGACAGGCGCGAGCCGTCGGTGCCGCCGCGGATGGCGGTGCGCATCGGCCGGAGACCGGCCCGGCGGATCGCCTCGATCGCGTATTCGAGGACGTGCGGGTGACGGTCGATCACCTGCTTCATGTTGCGGTACTGCTCCCTGATCTCGAGCGTGTAGGTCGAGCGCGGATAGTCCTTCATCACGTCCTTGACGATGCCCTCGAGCAGGTCCTCTTTCTCCTTCAGCCCTTCCTCGGTGAAGTCGCGGACGATGAAGGAGAGGCTCGCCTGCTCCAGCGCCCCGTCGATGCTGATCGGATGCAGAAAGCCCTGCTTGCCTGACGTCGTCTCCGGCGAGCAGCCTTCCTTCGGCAGCCGCTCGACGATGGCGGCCGCGATCTTGATCGCGTGCTCCATCTTGCCCTTGGCGTAGCCGGGATGGGCGCTGACCCCGTTGATGGTGATGGTGGCACCATCGGCCGAGAAGGTCTCGTCCTCGACCGAGCCCGCGCTCTCGCCGTCCATGGTATAGCCGAAGTCGGCCCCGAGCTTCTTCAGATCGACATTGTCGACGCCGCGGCCGATCTCCTCGTCCGGGGTGAACAGGATCTTGATGGTGCCGTGCTTCACATCGGGATTGTTGATGAAGAAATGCGCGGCATCCATGATCTCGGCGACGCCGGCCTTGTTGTCGGCGCCGAGCAGCGTGGTGCCGTCCGTGGTGATGATGTCGTTGCCGATCTGATTCTTCAGCGCCGGATGCTCGGTGAAGCGGATCACCTGGCTGGTGTCGCCCGGCAGCACGATATCGCCGCCGCGATAGTTCTTCACCATTTGCGGCTTGACGTCCTTGCCGGTGACGTCGGGCGAGGTGTCCATGTGCGAGCAGAAGCAGATCACCGGCACCTTCTTGTCGGTGTTGGCCGGGATGGTGCCGTAGACATAGCCGTAATCGTCGAGATGGGCGTCGGCGACGCCCATGGCCTTCAGCTCGGCGGCGAGCACGCGGCCGAGATTCTTCTGCTTCTCGGTCGAGGGCGAGTGAGGGGAATCGGGATCGGACTGGGTGTCGATGGTGACGTAGCGCAGGAAGCGCTCGGTCACGGTGTGCGAAAAGGTGAGGGAGGACATTTCTGGTCAAACCGCCGGGTCTTTGGGGGATGCAGGCGGTATATCAGAAAAGCGGGCCGTGATGCGGCCAGGAACGACATCCGATCAGGCTTAACGAATGGTAGGCTTAAATCGCCTCTTTGAGTTCCTTCACCGGGCGGAACGCGACCTTCTTGCTGGCCTTGATGTGGATGGCTTCGCCGGTGGCGGGATTGCGGCCAGTGCGGGCGGCACGCTTGCGGACCTGGAGGATGCCGAGCCCGACGATGCGGACCCGGTCGCCTTTCTTCAGGTGCTTGGTGATCAGATCGACCATGTCGGTCAGGACGGCCTCGGCGTGCTTCTTGGACAGGTCCTGGCTCTCCGCGATATCGGCGGCGAGGTGCTTCAGCGTGATGGTGGCAGGAGCGGCTGCCTTCTTCGCCGAATCCTTCTTAGCCATGTCCGGCCTCCTCGATTCTTGCCGTTGGCTGGGAGACCGCCCCCGGACCCCGCTGGTTCCCGGAGGCGTAGACGATTCGGGGCCGGACTGACTACGCCGCCCGGCGCGGCCGGGTCACGTTCCTGTGCGCCAGCGGCGGATATCCGCTTCTTCAGGCTGTGGAAGCAACGTCCTTGACTTCACCAAGCCCGGCCTTTAAGTCCCCCCTCGTTCCGCGGACATCTGTGCGCCACGCGGGAGTAGCTCAGTTGGTTAGAGCGCCGGCCTGTCACGCCGGAGGTCGCGGGTTCGAGCCCCGTCTCTCGCGCCATTTTATGGCGGAAATCAATAACTTAATCGCTGAATACAAGCCCTCTTTGGCAAGCCGCCAGCGGAGCGAAACCGGATTCGATGGCCGGCCAGCGGACCGTCGTTATTTTTCGATGTCTTCGTGTTTCCGATCTTGCCCGCAGCAAGCGGTGTGCAACACATTGTGCAACCCGCCAGACCGCCTACGACCGGTCAAACCGCTCTCATTCGGATCAATCCAATGCAGGCAGCCGATTTCAGCGCAACGCTGCAAAATTTGTTCGCCAAAGGCGTGCGCTACGGAACCGTGATCGACCTTGGCTGTGCCGATGGGCATTTCGTCCTTAACCACCTGTCACGCCTCGATGGTGCGGTGCCGCTCAACATTGATGCCAACCGGATCTATGAGGACTCCCTGAAGGCCATCAAGGAGGTGCTTGGCGGGCACTATCGCATCTGCGCCATCACCGACCATGAGGGTGAGATCGAGATCACCGAGTCGGTCCATCCCTACTGGTCGTCTGTGCGCCCGACAGGCGATCTCTACTGGGCGCGGCTCAACGACCTGATCAAGAGCAAGGTCAAGGTGCCGGCGACGACACTCGATGCGCTGGTCAAGGAACTGTCGCTCGAGCCGCCGTTCCTGCTCAAGCTCGACGTCCAGGGCGCGGAAAAGGCCGCATTGAAGGGCGCGCGTTACGTGCTCGAAAATTGCAGCGTCGTCGTGTGCGAGGCCGACATCGACGACTTCCAGGACATCAACGCGACGCTGCTGGAGTCAGGTTTCTTCCTCTACGACCTGACGACGCTGCAGCGCCTGCGCGACGGAACGCTCGGCTGGTTTTACCCCGTCTATGTCAGCGGCAAGCTCGCCCATCTGAAGCCGCAGGCGTTCTGGGAGGCCGGCGACAATGCGGCGGTCATCGAGGTGCAGGAGGTGCGCCGCAAGATGATCCTCGAACAGAACAGGAAGATATTGAACCGGCTGCGCTACGGGCAGGCCGATGCCGGCCGCAACGATCCCTGTCCCTGCGGCTCCGGGCAGAAATTCAAGCATTGCTGCGGCAGCTACCGGGCCGACTGACTTTGGCGCAGGCCGGGCTATGGAATACACCCTCGATATTTCAGAGGCTTGGCAGGTCACCTTCAGCCGACGGCTGAAATCAAAAGGCCGCCCGAGGGCGGCCGTTTGGAGTCAAATCGGACCTTTTCGCCGTCAGCGAATCTCCGATGTGCCCGCGCTGGTGATCGCGACGGGCTTGCCGGCCTTGATCACCTGGGTGGACTGGGCGGTCTGGCCGTAATCGGCGTTGGTACGGGCAGCAATCCCGAAACCGGCCACTGCAATGCCGGCAACCAGCGCCACCACCACGATCTTCAGGTGGGTCGCACGATCAGCAGAGTGAATTGAGTGGTTCATATGAGCCTCCCGACGGGCTTTGCCGTCGTCTATGGGCTCATCTTCTAAGGACCATCTGTTTCCGGATGGTTTCGCGGGTTCCGCAAAATGGTTTCATTAATACGCCCGCTTGGTTTCGCCGGGCTGGCGGTGGGCGGGCCTCAGGCGGCCGCCCGGCCGATGTCGCTGCGGATTGAGCGGGCGGCCCAGACGAACAGCAGGGCGCCGAGCGTGGTCGTGACCGCCGCCGAAAGCAGGGAATAGCGCACCGCTTCTGCGCCATAACTGCCCTTCAGGGCGTCATTGACCATGCCCACGGCGAGCGGACCGACGCCCTGGCCGAAGCAGGTGGCGGTGAGCGCGATCAGCGCTGAAGCCAGCGCCCGCATGCTGGGCTTGGCCACGGTCTGCGCGATCGCGAAGATCGGGCCGAGATGAAAGCCGACCAGGAACGAGGTCAGCGCCAGCATCGCCACCATCATCGCAAAATCCTGCGTCAGCATGCACAGCGCGAACACCGGTCCGGCGAGCCCTGAGGTGATCGCGGGGGCCCACAGTTTCCAGCGGTCGTCACGGCGGCTGATCTGCGCCACCACGAAGCCGCCGAGCAGGGTGCCGGCCATGCCGGCGAGGCCCTTGAAGGTGCCGGCATAGGTGCCGATCTCGGCGCTCGACAGATGGTGCACGCGCGCGAGGAACGGGGGGATCCAGGCCGCGGTCGCGTAGTTGGTGTAGGTGGTGAGGCAGAAGCCGATCAGGACGACGATGAAGCTGCGCTGGGACGCGAGGAAGCGCAGTGTCGGTCCGAGCGGCTCGGGCACAAAACTCTCCTGCATGGCGCCGCGCTTCGGCTCGGAGATCGTCAGCCACAGAACAGCCGCGAGCAGGATGCCGGGCAGGCCGGCGACGTAGAAGGCCATCCGCCAGCCAAAGTGCTGGTTGACGTAGCCGCCGACGAAATAGCCGAGGAAGACGCCGAGATAGGTGCCGATGGCATAGATGCCGAGCGCGCGCGGGCGCTCGTTCTTGGCGAAGAGATCGGCGACGATCGACTGCGAGGCCGGGGAGCCCGCGGATTCACCGATGCCGACGCCGATGCGTGCCAGCGCCAGTGAGGTCACGCTGGTGGCGGCGCCGCAAAGGGCCGTCATCGCGCTCCAGAACGCGAAGGCGACGGCGACGATGTTGCGCCGGTTCAGCCGGTCGGCGACGCGCGCGATGGGGATGCCGAGCAGGGAGTAGAACAGCGCGAAGCCGAAGCCTGCGAGCAGGCCCATCATGGTATCGCTGAGGGCAAACTCCTTCTTGATCGGCTCGATCAGGACATTGAAGATCGTGCGGTCGAGGAAGTTCAGCGCGTAGATGACGGTAAGCAGCCCCAGCACGTAGTAGCGCCGCGCCGAGGGCTTTGCCGCGGCAGCCGTTTGCACCGACATCTGTGACGTCACATCGACCATCGCTTCCCCCAATTTGTCTTTGTTGTCGTTGTCGGTCCAGCTCCTGTGCGAGCTGGCAGGTCAGCCTTCGCGGATGTAATTCCCCGCTTCGAATTCGACTGGTGGTGTGCCCAGATCGAACGAGACGCCGATCGGATCGCGGCCCGCGGCGAGCGCGTCGAGCTGGTCGCTCAGCATGCGCCGGATCATCAGGATGCCGCGGTCGCTCTGGCCGAAATGCTCCTCGGAGTGGACCGTCACCTCGCCCTGGCCGACCTGGGCCTCATAGTCGCCCGGGAATTGCTGATGCTCTTCCTCCGTCATGTCCCACCAGAATTTTCCGTTGAACTTCGAGCGCATGCGGCTGATGTCGCCAGGATTTTTGACGCGACCGGCGACATAGATGCGGAACGAGGCATCGTCGATCGGCAGCACCCAGCCGATAGACTCGACGCGGGCGAACTGCGCGACGCGCGGGTTCGGCACCACGCGCAGCGTCGGCAGCGCCGCCTCGCTGACGCGGTAAAACACCTTGCCGTCGTCCTGCTTGCGTTCGGAGCGCACGAGGACGCCGCGCGGCGATTTCTCGAACTTCACCTCCGGGATGGAGGCCATCATGTTGGTGAATTGCGGACCCGAGAACGAGCCGTGCAGCACCGGCACGTGGTAGGGGTCGACCACGTTCTCGAAATGCTGGAGCCAGTTGCAGGGGATGATCGCCGGACCGCCGCCGCCGATCGAGGAATCGTCGGCCTCGACGAGCTCGCCGTCGTCCATGTTTTCGAGGCACGTAGCGCGGCAGCACCGGGCGTTTCTCGGCCGGGCCCATATAGGCGAAGATCAGCCCGTAACGCTCCTCGACCGGATACCAGGGCTGGCGCACCTTGTCCTTGAACTGGCCGCCATCGGGCTCGCAGGGCTGCTCCAGGCAGCGGCCTTCGGTGTCGAACTTCCAGCCGTGATAGCAGCAGCGGATGCCGTCCTCCTCGACCTTGCCATAGTAGAGCGTGGTGCCGCGGTGGCAGCAGCGCGCGTGCAGGAGGCCGGCGCGGCCATGCTTGTCGCGGACAGCACCAGATCCTCGCCGAGCGCGCGCACCTTCTTCGGCGTGCCGCTGGCGTCACCGACGAGCCCGACCGGATGCCAGTAGCGGCGCAGCAGTTCACCCATCGGCGTGCCGCGCACGACCGAGGTGAGCTCGGTGCGCGTGTGCGCCGGCTTCATCGCGTAGGCCGTGCCGAGATCGCGATCCCGCTGGGTGATGGTCATGCTGGTCCTCCCGCTCCCGGCCGTGTTGGCCGGGCCTTTTTTCTGTCTTGCGAGCAGTGAAAGATAAATCGATGACATTGTCAACGATCCTCTAAATGCCTCTTAATCCCATTTGAGGAGAACGGCCGGCCGCGGCGGCGCAGGCTTGGCAGGACCGGGCTTTCTTGGCAGAGGTGGACGATGAACCAGACACCGAGCAGGGACGGGTGGACGGCCCCAGAGCCGGGCGAGAGCGAGCCGGCGCCGATCACCGCGATGCTGTCCTCGCGGCTGATGGTGCTCGCCAATCTGCTCAAGCGCGGTGCCATCCTGCGCTACAAGCGGCTGACCGGATTGTCCTCCGTCGAGTTCGGTCTCGTCGCCTCGCTCGGCCGGCGTCCGCCGATGAGCGTGGCGCGGCTCGCCGAGGCCGTCGGCCAGGACAAGGGCCAGATCAGCCGCGCGCTGGCCAATCTGGTGTCGCGCAAGCTGATCGCGAAGTCGGCCAATCCAAAGGATAGCCGCGAGGTGCTGATCTCGCTCACCGCGGCGGGCCTCGCCGCGCATGATGCGATCGTCGAAGGCGCGCAGGAGCGCAACCGCCGCCTCCTGGAACATCTGAGCGCCGCCGAGTTCGACATGCTGCTGCAGCAGGTCGATCAGCTCACGGCGATCGCCGCCGAGATGCTCGAGAGCGAGAAGAACGCGCGCTGACGTTCCGATAGTCCCCGGGAACAATGGATCGCTTCTAAGAGTCTCTCTAAGAGGCTTTCAATTAGGGAATTCGCGCACCCTCACATAAGCGTCACCGCAAGCGCAGGCCGCCCCGGGGACACGGCGGCATGACGCATCAAACATGCAGCTTTGGGGTGGCGCGTTGAACAGTCTTGGAATGCTGCGGTCGGCCGTATTGGCGACCGCATCGGCTTGGGTTTTGATGCCGCAGGCATCGCTCGCACAATCGTCCACGCAGAGCGGCGCGCAGAACCTGCCGTCCGTGACCGTCACCGCACCGGAAACACGCCGCCGCACACCCGCAGCCGCCGCGCGCAGTGCACCGCGGCGGATGGTGCAGACCGCGAACAGAAGCAAGCCGCAGCCCCAGCGCAACGCCGGCTTCGTCGAGACGCCGCGCGGACCGGTGCACGGCTACGTCGCCGGCCGCAGCTCATCGGGCACCAAGACCGACACGCCGATCATGGAGACGCCGCAATCGGTGTCCGTCATCGGCGCGGAGCAGATCCGCGACCAGAAGTCGAACAAGCTCGACGAGGTGCTGCGCTACACCGCCGGCGTGCGGGCAGGGACCTTTGGCGCGGATACGCGCAACGACTGGTGGCTGATCCGCGGCTTCAAGTCCGACGACGTCGGACTGTTCCTCGACGGCATGCAGCTGTTCTACACGTCCTATGCGAGCTGGAAGCTTCAGACGCCCAACATGGAGCGCGTCGAGGTGCTGCGCGGACCATCGGCCGTGCTTTACGGCGGATCGAGCCCGAGCGGCATCGTCAACGTCATCAGCAAGATGCCGCCGGCCGAGCCGATCCGCTATGTCGAAACCGGCGTCAACAATTTCGGCAACGCCTATGTCGGTTTCGATTTCGGCGGTCCGGTCGCGACGCAGCCCCAGGACAGCAAGCTGTTCTACCGCGTCGTCGGCCAGGTCCAGAACGGTCCGACGCAGGTCAACTTCACGCCCGACAACAACTACTTCATCGCGCCGTCGTTCACCTGGAAGCCGGATGCCGACACCACCTTCACGGTGCTGGCCTCGGCCTCGAAGCAGGACACCCGCGGCATCAACTTCCTGCCCTATCAGGGGACGGTGACGAGCGCGCCGTTCGGCAAGATCCCGACGAGCTTCTTCGTGGGCGATCCCAGCGTCGACAAGTTCACGCGCGAGCAGGAGATGCTCGGCTACCAGTTTGAGCGCAATCTCACCGACGATCTCACCTTCCGCCAGAATGCGCGCTTTGCGCATGTCGACGTGACCTATCGCGGCTACGTCGGCAACGGCTGGGACAACATCAACACGGCCACGATGGGCCGATACAATTGGTATGCGAAGAACACGGCCAATCAGGCCGATCTCGACAACCAGCTCGAGTATCGCTTCAACACCGGCCCGGTGAAGCACACGATGCTGTTCGGCCTCGATCTCAAGGGTTATCAGATCGACGACTATCAGGCCTTTGGGTTTGGCGTGCCCTCGATCAGCATCTTCAATCCCGTCTATGGGGCGGCCGAAACTCCGCTCCCGAGCGCGCCGTTCCGCAACTTCCTCATCACGCAGAAGCAGGCCGGCACCTATCTTCAGGACCAGATGAAGCTCGGCAATTTCACGCTCGTGCTGAGCGGCCGCAACGACTGGGTCGAGACGACGCAAGACGCCCGCGACACCGGCGCAAATGTCGCCAGCCGCAATGACAGCAAGTTCAGCGGTCGCGCCGGCCTGATCTACAATTTCGACAACGGCATTGCGCCCTACGTCTCCTATTCGACGAGCTACAATCCGATCATCGGCCTCAACGCGCAGAACCAGTTGTTCCTGCCGGAAACCGGCAAGCAGGCTGAAATCGGCGTGAAGGTCGCACCGAAGAGGTTCGACGGTTATTTCACCGCCTCGTTCTTCGACCTGAAACGCCAGAACGTCGCGACGACCACGGTGACCACGCCCGTCTTGCAGACCCAGACCGGCGAGGTGACCTCGCGCGGTATCGAGCTCGAAGCGGTGGCGAACGCCACCAGGGAGCTGAAGCTGATCGGCGCGTTCACCGCCTACCATCTCTTCAACAGCCGGGATCTCGACCCGTCGCTGGTTGGCAAGACGCCGACCAACACGCCCGAGATGCTGGTGTCGGGCTGGGCCGACTACACCTTCAAGGACGGACCGCTCGAGGGCTTCGGCTTCGGCGGCGGCGTCCGCTATATCGGCGCGTCCTGGGCCGATACCGCCAACACCCTCGAGGTTCCCGCTGTGGTGCTCGGCGACCTCGCGCTCCACTACGAATGGCAGAACTGGCGCACGGCGCTGAACGTGATCAACCTGACCGACAAGATCTACGTCGCGAGCTGTGCGTCGGCGACGTCATGCTTTTACGGCGACCGCCGGCGCGTGACCGCCAGCGTCTCCTACAAATGGTGAGGCAACGGATGAGGAGAGGCGAGGGCAGCTTCGGACGCCCCTGATCTCGGCCATTCCTAGGCTCTACCGACCGGACGACCGCTGATCTTCCATCGGGAGATCGATGAGCTCCCGGGCTATGCCCCCCGGCCCGAAGCTCATGCGAGCGCGGCGCGTGCGACGGCCCAGCAAGTCGCCGCCGCGCTCGCGGTCGCTCCGGATCGGATGCCGCCCCGACGCATTCGCCGGACGAGGTGCGGTCCCGTCATGATGCATGGCTGACCAGCCGCGCCTGCGGACGCGCATGTTCCTGCCTGCGCCCGCGAGCTTCACCGGGGCCGCCCGTTGCGCCACCCGGCCGGGCCAGTATGTCGCCTGAGTGACGGAAAGGGCCGCCACGGCCGTTATTGCCAAGGTCTGGGTGCGCTGCCGCACGAAAAAATCGGGCATTTTGACCTGATGCTGTGTGGCGGATCGCTGTCCCGGTTCGTGCCCCGCAATCTCAGAACAAGCCACCGTGCAAAACTGCGGTCGCCCTTGCTGGGCTGAGCGATCTGCTCCATACCAGCCGCGGGGTGATTCCGGGATTTCCACCGTTCTGGGGGCGACAAAGGGCCTAAAAAGAGCGTGTCTTGCGCCCATTGGTGCACTGCGCTAAGGCTCAGAATAATTCCAAATCGGGACGAATCCGCGGCTCCCCGACGTCGCGGGAAAAAGGGCTCGTCAATGAGCGGCATTCTACAGAACTATCTTCCACTCGTCGTCTTTATAGGGGTAGCAGGCCTCATCGGCCTCGTGCTGCTGATCGCGCCCTTCATCGTGGCGTTCCAGCAGCCGGACCCGGAAAAGCTGTCGGCGTATGAGTGCGGTTTCAACGCCTTCGACGACGCGCGAATGAAGTTCGACGTCCGCTTCTATCTGGTCGCCATCCTCTTCATCATCTTCGACCTCGAGGTGGCGTTCCTGTTTCCCTGGGCGGTGGCGTTCGGCAAGCTTGGCGCGACCGGCTTCTGGTCCATGGTGGTGTTCCTCGCCGTGCTGACGGTCGGGTTCGCCTATGAATGGAAGAAAGGGGCACTCGAATGGGATTGAATCCTGCACCGTCCGCCGGTCCGGTCGTTGCACCGGCCCCCAAGGGCATTCTGGATCCGTCGACCGGCAAGCCGGTCGGGGCCAATGATCCGTTCTTCCTCGAGGTCAATTCCGAGCTGTCCGACAAGGGCTTCTTCGTGGCCGCGACTGACGACCTCATTACCTGGGCGCGCACCGGCTCCTTGATGTGGATGACCTTCGGTCTCGCCTGCTGCGCCGTCGAGATGATGCAGGTGTCGATGCCGCGCTACGACGTCGAGCGCTTCGGCTTCGCCCCGCGCGCCTCGCCGCGCCAGTCCGACGTGATGATCGTCGCGGGCACGCTGACCAACAAGATGGCGCCGGCGCTGCGCAAGGTCTACGACCAGATGCCCGAGCCGCGCTACGTCATCTCGATGGGCTCCTGCGCCAACGGCGGCGGCTACTATCACTATTCCTACTCGGTCGTGCGCGGCTGCGACCGCATCGTGCCGATCGACATCTACGTGCCGGGCTGCCCGCCCACGGCGGAAGCGCTGCTCTACGGCGTGCTGCTGCTGCAGAAGAAGATCCGGCGCACCGGCACCATCGAACGCTAAGGTTTTACGTCATGGACGACGGCAAGCTCGACGCCCTTGGGCAAACGATCGTTAGCGCGCTTCCGGGCGCCGCCACCGGTCACACGGTGGCCTTCAACCAGCTCACGGTTGATGTCGAGGCCGGCAAGATCGTCGAGGTGGTCAAGTACCTCCGCGACGATCCGAACTGCCGTTTCGTCAACATCACCGACGTGACCGCGGTCGATTACCCCTCGCGCGAAAAGCGCTTCGACGTGATCTATCACTTCCTGTCACCGACCCTGAACACGCGGATCCGGCTGCGGGTTGCCGCCGACGAGACCACGCAGGTGCCGTCGCTGATCAACGAATTCCCCGGCGCCGACTGGTTCGAGCGCGAGGCCTACGATCTCTACGGCGTGTTCTTCGTCGGCCATCCCGACATGCGCCGCATCCTCACCGATTACGGTTTCGAGGGCCATCCGCTGCGCAAGGATTTCCCGCTCACCGGCTTCGTCGAGGTCCGCTACGACGACCAGGAGAAGCGGGTGGTGTACGAGCCCGTCAGGCTCAACCAGGAATTCCGCAAGTTCGATTTCCTCTCGCCGTGGGAAGGGGCGGACTATCCGCTTCCCGGTGACGAGAAGGCGGGACCGAAGGTCTGATCATGAACGAGCAACCCGAACAGCTTCGCAATTTCACCATCAACTTCGGGCCCCAGCATCCGGCCGCGCACGGCGTGCTGCGCTTGGTTTTGGAGCTTGACGGCGAAATCGTCGCCCGCGTCGACCCGCATATCGGCCTGCTTCATCGCGGCACCGAGAAGCTGATCGAGCAGAAGACCTATCTCCAGGCGATCCCGTATTTCGACCGCCTCGACTACGTCGCGCCGATGAACCAGGAGCATGCCTTCTGCTTGGCTGCCGAAAAGCTGCTCGGCATCGAGGTGCCGCGCCGCGGCCAGCTCATCCGCGTGCTCTATTGCGAGATCGGCCGCATCCTGTCGCATCTGCTCAACGTCACCACGCAGGCGATGGACGTCGGCGCGCTGACCCCGCCGCTGTGGGGCTTCGAAGAGCGCGAGAAGCTGATGGTGTTCTACGAGCGCGCCTCGGGCAGCCGCATGCATGCAGCCTTCTTCCGCGTCGGCGGCGTGCATCAGGACCTGCCGCAGAAGCTGGTCGACGACATCGAGGCCTGGTGCGATCCGTTCCTCAAGGTCGTCGACGACCTCGACCGGCTGCTCACCGCCAACCGCATCTTCAAGCAGCGCAACGTCGACATCGGCGTGGTGCCGCTGAAGGAAGCCTGGGAGTGGGGTTTCTCGGGCGTGATGGTGCGCGGCTCGGGCGCGGCCTGGGACCTGCGCAAGTCGCAGCCCTATGAGTGCTACGCCGAAATGGATTTCGACATCCCGATCGGCAAGAACGGCGACTGCTACGACCGCTACCTGATCCGCATGGAAGAGATGCGCCAGTCCGTGCGCATCATGAGGCAGTGCATCCAGAAGCTGAATGCACCGGAGGGCAAGGGGCCCGTCGTCGTCGCCGACAACAAGGTCGCCCCGCCGCGCCGCGGCGAGATGAAGCGCTCGATGGAAGCGCTCATTCACCACTTCAAGCTCTACACCGAAGGCGTCCACGTGCCGGCCGGCGAGGTCTACGCCGCGGTCGAGGCGCCCAAGGGCGAGTTCGGCGTCTATCTCGTCTCCGACGGCACCAACAAGCCCTACAAGTGCAAGATCCGCGCGCCGGGCTTTGCCCATCTGCAGGCGATGGACCACATCTGCCGCGGCCATCTGCTCGCCGACGTCTCGGCGATCCTGGGCTCGCTCGACATCGTGTTCGGAGAGGTCGATCGGTGATGGCGCAGGCGCCAATCCAGTTTGACCGCGCCTCGGGGGCCCTTGAAGGGGCCAACCTGTGGGAGCGGACGGCTGCCTTGGCGCTGGTGACGGGATCGAAGATCTCCTCGCACTTCTCGCACATGGGATACATCGCCTGCGCCAATCTGCTGGCGAAGACGCTGCCCAGGCGCAACATCGCGATCAAGCTCAACCCGGACGCCGTGTTCGAATTCCCCTACGGCGACGGCTATTGGAGCAAGCTGCTCAACCGCTCGTACAATTACGAGGACGAGCTCGAGCTGCTGTTCGCCGATTCCATCGACGTCGACTACACGCTGCTCGATTGCGGTGCCAATTACGGCTACTGGTCGGTGCTGGTGTCGAGCAGGCCGTTCGGCTCGCACAAGGCGATCGCGATCGAGCCGTCGGGCCAGAACTATCCGAAGCTCGCCAACAACGCCCGCGTCAACGGTGGCCGCTTCGAGACGATGAAATGCGCGATCGGCGCCACGCGCGGCACCGCACGTCTGTCAGGCACCAAGCACGAGGCCTTCAGCATCGCCGGCGATCCGTCGGCGGGTGGCGAGGAAGTGCCGGTCCTGGCGCTGGATAATCTGATCGATGACGGCAAGGTCGCGGCGAACGGAAAATACCTGATCAAGCTCGACGTCGAGGGCGTCGAGATCGAGGCGATCAAGGGCGGCGCCCGGCTGCTCCAGGCCGACAGCGTCATCATGTGCGAGGAGCACGGCAGCGACCGCTCCCATGCGGTGTCGCGCTACATCCTCGAACAGACCCCGCTGAAGCTGATCGTGTTCGATCCGCGCAGCAACCGGATGGAGACCGTGACCGAGCTGTCGATCCTCGACCGCATCAAGGTCTCGACCCATGTCGGCTACAACGTTTTCGGCACCGCAAGCGCATTCTGGCAGGACAGGATCAATGCCCTGAATGCCAAAACCGCGCGCCGCATGCAGTGAGAGATAAGAGATGTCCGTTCGCCGATTAGCACCGAAGGAAGTCCAGCCCGCGAGCTTCGCGTTCACGGAGGAGAACCTCGCATTCGCCAAGCAGCAGATTGCGAAATATCCGGCCGGCCGCCAGGCCTCCGCGGTGATCGCGATCATGTGGCGGGCGCAGGAGCAGCATGACGGCTGGGTGTCGGAAGCCGCGATCCGCGTCATCGCCGACATGCTCGACATGCCCTATATCCGCGTACTCGAAGTCGCGACCTTCTACACCATGTTCCAGCTCGCCCCCGTCGGCAAGAAGGCCCACGTCCAGGTCTGCGGCACCACGCCGTGCCGCCTGCGCGGCGCCGAGGACCTCATCCACGTCTGCGAGCACCGCATCCATCACGAGCCCTTCCATCTCTCCAAGGACGGCAATTTCAGCTGGGAAGAGGTCGAGTGCCTGGGGTCTTGCGTGAACGCGCCGATGGTGCTGATCGGCAAGGACACCTATGAGGATCTGACCAAGGAAAGTTTTGGCAAGGTGCTCGACGGCTTCGCCTCGGGTAATCCACCCAAGCCCGGTCCGCAGAATGGCCGCCAGTTCTCGGCGCCGCTCGGCGGGCCGACCACGCTGAAGGAGATCACCTGATGCGTGGTCTCTCGCAGCCTTCGGTGCAGGGGAGCGGTGCCATGAAGAAGTGGGGCTTCATCGCGATGCATGCCGCGGTGGCGGGTGCGTTCATCTTTCTCCTGCAACGCTTCAGCCTGAACGCGTCGCTGGAATCCAGCCTGCTCTGGGCGCTGACCTTCGCCGTCTGCGCCGCCGGACTCGCCTACAAGCAGTCCAATCGTTGATCGGAAAGCACTGATATGCTCGAGGACAAGGACCGCATCTTCAAGAACCTCTACGGCCTCCACGACTGGGGGCTCGAGGGTGCGCGGCGCCGCGGCGCCTGGGATGGTACGAAGAATATCATCGACAAGGGCCGCGACTGGATCATCAACGAGATGAAGGCGTCGGGCCTGCGCGGCCGCGGCGGCGCCGGCTTCCCGACCGGCCTGAAGTGGTCCTTCATGCCGAAGGAATCGACCGACGGCCGGCCGAGCTATCTCGTCGTCAACGCCGACGAGTCCGAGCCCGGCACCTGCAAGGATCGCGAGATCATGCGGCATGATCCGCATCTGCTGATCGAGGGCTGCCTGATCGCGAGCTGCGCGATGAACGCGCATGCCTGCTACATCTATGTCCGCGGCGAGTTCATCCGCGAACGCGAGCATCTGCAGGCCGCGATCGACCAGGCCTATGAGGCCAAGCTGGTCGGCAAGGATAACGTCAACGGCTGGCCGTTCGACATCTACGTCGCGCACGGCGCCGGCGCCTATATCTGTGGCGAAGAGACCGCGCTGCTCGAAAGCCTCGAAGGCAAGAAGGGCCAGCCGCGCCTGAAGCCGCCGTTCCCGGCCAATGTCGGCCTGTTCGGCTGCCCGACCACCGTCAACAACGTCGAGTCCATCGCCGTTGCGCCCGACATCCTGCGCCGCGGCGCGGCGTGGTTCGCCGGCATCGGCCGTCCGAACAATGTCGGCACCAAGCTGTTCTGCATCTCCGGCCATGTCGAGCGGCCCTGCAACGTCGAAGAGGCCATGGGCATTCCGTTCCGTGAGCTGATCGACAAGCATTGCGGCGGCATCCGCGGCGGCTGGGACAACCTCAAGGCCGTGATCCCCGGCGGCTCGTCGGTGCGCATGGTGCCGGCCGAGCAGATCATCGACACGCCGATGGATTTCGACAGCCTGAGCAAGCTGCGCTCCGGCCTCGGCACCGCGGCCGTGATCGTGATGGACAAGTCGACCGACCTGATCCGCGCCATCGCCCGCATCTCCTATTTCTACAAGCACGAGAGCTGCGGCCAGTGCACCCCGTGCCGCGAGGGCACGGGCTGGATGTGGCGCGTGCTGACCCGCATGGCCGAAGGCCGCGCCCACAAGCGCGAGATCGACATGCTGCTCGAGGTGACAAAACAGGTCGAAGGCCACACCATCTGCGCGCTCGGCGACGCGGCGGCCTGGCCGATCCAGGGCCTGATCGCGCATTTCCGTCATGAGATCGAAGCGCGCATCGACCAGTATTCGCACAAGGCCGATGTCGACGATATCGGCGTCCGCGATCCCGTGAACATGGTCGCGGCGGAGTAAGAGACATGACCAAGCTCATCATCGACGGCAAAGAGATCGATGTCCCCGCCGAGTACACGCTGCTTCAGGCGTGCGAGGCGGCCGGCGCCGAGATTCCGCGCTTCTGCTATCACGAGCGGCTGTCGATCGCCGGCAATTGCCGGATGTGCCTCGTCGAGGTGAAGGGCGGCCCGAAGCCGGTCGCCAGCTGCGCCTGGGGCGTGCGCGACTGCCGTCCGGGCCCCAAGGGCGAGCCGCCGGAGATCTCCACGCGTTCGCCGATGGTGAAGAAGGCGCGCGAAGGCGTGATGGAATTCCTTCTCATCAACCATCCGCTGGACTGCCCGATCTGCGACCAGGGCGGCGAGTGCGACCTGCAGGACCAGGCGATGGGCTATGGTGTCGACACCAGCCGCTTCGCCGAGAACAAGCGCGCCGTCGAGGACAAGTATCTCGGTGCGCTGGTCAAGACCTCGATGAACCGCTGCATCCAGTGCACGCGCTGCGTCCGCTTCTCGGCGGAAGTCGCCGGCGCGCCCGAGATGGGCGCCACCGGCCGCGGCGAGGACATGGAGATCACGACCTATCTCCAGCACGCGCTGACGTCGGAACTGCAGGGCAACCTCGTCGACATCTGCCCGGTCGGCGCGCTGACCTCAAAACCCTATGCGTTCGCGGCGCGTCCGTGGGAGCTCGGCAAGACCCAGTCGATCGACGTCATGGATGGCGTCGGCTCTGCGATCCGCGTCGACACCCGCGGCCGTGAGGTGATGCGCGTGCTGCCGCGCATCAACGAGGCCGTGAACGAGGAGTGGATCTCCGACAAGACCCGCCACATCGTCGACGGCCTGCGCACCCAGCGCCTCGACCGGCCCTATATCCGCGAGGCCGGCAAGCTGCGCGCGGCGAGCTGGCCCGAGGCCTTCGCCGCGATCGCCGCCAAGGCGGGGCGCTCCGACGGCAAGCGCATCGGCGCGATCGCCGGCGACCTCGCCGGTGTCGAGGAGATGTTCGCGCTGAAGGACCTGCTGGCGAAGTACGGTTCGAGCAATCTGGCGGTGCAGGGCGGCGACGCCTTCGATCCCGCGCTCGGCCGCGGCTCCTACATCTTCAATCCGACCCTGGTCGGCGTGGAGCAGGCGGACGCGCTGCTCATCATCGGCGCCAATCCGCGGAAAGAGGCGGCCGTGTTCAACGCCCGCATCCGCAAGCGCTGGCGCGGCGGCGGCTTCAAGGTCGGCGTGATCGGCGCCAAGGCCGACCTGACCTATGATTACGACCATCTCGGCGCGGGCACGGAGACCCTCAGTGAGCTCGCGGCCGGCAAGCACTCCTTCATGGACGTGCTGAAGAACGCCAAGCACCCGATCATCCTGGTCGGCGCGGGCGCGGCCGCCCGTCACGATGGCGCCGCCATCCTCGCCGCCGCCGCCAAGCTCGCGCTCGACGTCGGCGCGGTCAAGGACGGCTGGAACGGCTTTGGCGTGCTGCACGAGACCGCCTCGCGCGTCGGCGCGCTCGACATCGGCTTCGCCGCAACCGCGGGCGGGCTGAACGCGGCGCAGATGACGACGTTCGGCACGCTGGACCTGCTGTTCCTGCTCGGCGCCGACGAGATCAAGGCGCCGGACGGCACCTTCGTCGTCTATATCGGCACCCATGGTGATCGCGGCGCGCACCGCGCCGACGTCATCCTGCCGGCGGCCGCCTACACCGAGAAGTCCGCAATCTACGTCAATACCGAAGGCCGCGTGCAGATGACCGGTCGCGCCGCGTTCCCGCCGGGCGAAGCCCGCGAGGACTGGGCGATCGTCCGTGCGCTGTCGGAAGCGCTCGGCAAGAAGCTCGGCTATGACTCGCTTCCCGCCCTGCGCCAGGCGATCTTCAAGGCCGTGCCGCACCTGATCCGTCTCGACCAGATCGAGGCCGGCTCCGCCGACCAGGTCAAGAAGCTGGCGGGGAAGGGCGGCTCGCCCGAGAAGGCGCCGTTCAAGCCGCTGGTCGAGGACTTCTATTTGACCAACCCAATCGCGCGTGCGTCCGCCGTGATGGCGGAATGCTCGCGGCTTGCCTCCGGGCAGATGCTGACCGCAGCGGAGTGAGCTAGATGGAATTCTTCGAAAGCGCATTCTGGACCGGTTTCCTCTGGCCGCTGATCATCATGGTCGCCGAGAGCGTCCTGGTGCTCGTCGTCCTGCTGGTGGCGATCGCCTACATCCTGCTCGCCGACCGCAAGATCTGGGCGGCGGTGCAGATCCGCCGCGGCCCGAACGTGGTCGGCCCCTGGGGCCTGCTGCAATCCTTCGCCGACCTCCTGAAGTTCGTGCTGAAGGAGCCGATCATCCCGGCCGGCGCCAACAAGGGCGTGTTCCTGCTGGCGCCGCTGGTCTCCTGCGTGCTCGCGCTCGCGGCCTGGGCGGTGATCCCGACCAATCTCGGCTGGGTGATCTCCGACATCAATGTCGGCGTCCTCTTCATCTTCGCGATCTCGTCGCTGTCGATCTACGGCATCATCATGGCCGGCTGGTCGTCGAACTCGAAATACCCGTTCCTGGCCGCGCTGCGCTCGGCGGCGCAGATGGTGTCGTATGAAGTCTCGATCGGCTTCGTCATCATCACGGTGCTGCTCTGCGCCGGCACGCTGAACCTCTCGGCCGTGGTCGAGGCCCAGCACGCGCGCGGCCTCGCCAGCCTGATCGGGCTGCCGCAGCTGACCATCCTGAACTGGTACGTCTGGCCGCTGTTCCCGATGTTCGTGGTGTTCTACGTCTCGGCGCTGGCGGAAACCAACCGTCCGCCCTTCGACCTGGTCGAAGCGGAATCCGAGCTCGTCGCCGGCTTCATGGTCGAGTACGGCTCGACGCCGTACCTGCTGTTCATGCTCGGCGAATACGTCGCGATCGTCACGATGTGCGCGCTCGCCACGATCCTGTTCCTCGGGGGCTGGCTGCCGCCGGTGGACCTGCCGCCCTTCAACTGGGTGCCGGGGATCATCTGGTTCTCGCTGAAACTGTTCTTCATGTTCTTCCTGTTCGCGATGGCAAAGGCGATCGTGCCGCGCTACCGCTACGACCAACTCATGCGACTCGGCTGGAAGGTGTTCCTGCCGCTGTCGCTGGCGATGGTGATCGTGGTGGCCGGCGTGCTGCATTTCGCCGGCATCGCGCCGAAGTGAGGGCCGTCGTCATGGGTATCAACATCAACGCCACTGCACGCTCGCTTCTGCTGTCGGAATTCGTCTCGGCGTTCTTCCTCGCCATGCGCTATTTCTTCCAGCCGAAGCCGACCTTGAACTATCCGTTCGAGAAGGGCCCGATCTCGCCGCGCTTCCGCGGCGAGCACGCGCTGCGCCGCTATCCGAACGGCGAGGAGCGCTGCATCGCCTGCAAGCTGTGCGAAGCGGTCTGCCCGGCGCAGGCCATCACCATCGAGGCCGGTCCGCGCCGCAACGACGGCACCCGCCGTACCGTGCGCTACGACATCGACATGGTGAAGTGCATCTATTGCGGCCTCTGCCAGGAGGCCTGTCCGGTCGACGCCATCGTCGAAGGTCCGAACTTCGAGTTCGCGACCGAGACCCGCGAGGAACTGTTCTATGACAAGGCCAAGCTGCTCGCCAACGGCGACCGCTGGGAACGCGAGATCGCGAAAGCGATCGAGCTCGACGCGCCGTACCGGTGAGGTGAGGGCATGATCCTTCCCGCGCTGTTCTTCTATCTCTTCGCCGGCATCTGCGTTGCCTCGGCCGTGATGGTGATTGTCTCGCGCAATCCCGTGCACTCCGTGCTGTACCTGATCCTGGCCTTCGTTAACGCCTCCGGCCTGTTCGTGCTGATGGGCGCCGAGTTCCTCGGCATGATGCTGATCGTCGTCTATGTCGGCGCGGTCGCGGTGCTGTTCCTGTTCGTGATCATGATGCTCGACGTCGACTTCCTCGAGCTGCGCGAGGGCTTCATCGAGTACCTGCCGGTCGGCCTCGTGATCGGCGGCATCTTCCTGTTCGAGCTGCTGCTCACCGTCGGCTTCTGGGTCATCAACCCCGGCGTCGCCAAGACGATCACGGCGGCGATCCCGACCAACGTCTCCAACACCGAGGCGCTCGGGCTCGTGCTCTATACGAAGTACATCCACTACTTCCAGCTCGCGGGCATGGTGCTGCTGGTCGCCATGATCGGCGCCATCGTGTTGACGCTGCGCCACAAGGCGAACGTGAAGCGGCAGGACATCAACGTTCAGAACGCGCGCACGCCCGAGATGGCGATGGCGATGCGCAAGGTGGCGCCGGGGCAGGGACTCCAGGATGCCGATGCGGCGGAGTGGGTGAAATGACGATCGGGCTCGGACATTATCTGGCGGTCGGCGCGATCCTGTTCACGCTCGGGATCCTCGGCATCTTCCTGAACCGCAAGAACATCATCGTCATCCTGATGTCGATCGAGCTGATCCTGCTCTCGGTCAACATCAACCTCGTGGCGTTCTCGACCTTCCTCGGCGACATCGTCGGCCAGGTCTTCGCGCTTCTGGTGCTCACCGTTGCGGCTGCGGAAGCTGCAATCGGTCTCGCCATCCTGGTGGTCTATTTCCGCAACCGCGGCTCGATCGCGGTTGAGGACGTCAATCTGATGAAGGGCTGAGCTCTCAAATGGTTCAGGCAATCGTTTTCCTGCCCCTGCTGGGCGCCATTCTGGCCGGCCTCATCTCCCTGGTCGGCGCGCATGCCCGCAACCCCTCGGGTGACGAGGTCGAGCATCATGGCGATCATGGTCACGGTGATGCGCATGCGTCGGCGGCCCATGATGACCATGGCCACGACGATCACGGCCATGACGACCACGGCCACGGCCCGGTCGAGCCGGCTGCTGCGGGCTCGCGCGCGGCGGAGCTGATCACCACGGGGCTGCTGTTCGTCGCGGCGGCGCTGTCCTGGATGACGCTGGTCGACGTCGGCTTCATGCACCATGACGCCCGCATCCAACTGCTGCCTTTCATCTTCTCCGGCGACCTCCAGGTCTGGTGGACCCTGCGCGTCGACACGCTCACCGCCGTGATGCTGGTGGTGGTGACGACCGTGTCCTCGCTCGTGCACCTCTATTCCATCGGCTACATGGACGAGGATCCGTACCGGCCGCGCTTCTTCGGCTATCTCAGCCTGTTCACCTTCGCCATGCTGATGCTGGTGACGGCGGACAATCTGGTCCAGCTGTTCTTCGGTTGGGAAGGCGTGGGTCTCGCCAGCTATCTGCTGATCGGCTTCTGGTACCAGAAGCCCTCGGCGAACGCGGCCGCCATCAAGGCCTTCGTGGTCAACCGCGTCGGCGATTTCGGCTTCGCGCTCGGCATCTTCGCGATCTTCATGCTGGCCGGCTCGACCGACTTCGAGACCATCTTCCATGCCGCGCCGGGCCTCACCGGCAAGACCATCAACTTCCTCGGCTGGCATGCAGATGCGCTGACCCTGACCTGCCTGCTGCTGTTCATGGGTGCGATGGGCAAGTCGGCGCAGTTCCTGCTGCACACCTGGTTGCCGGACGCGATGGAAGGCCCGACCCCGGTCTCGGCGCTGATCCACGCCGCGACCATGGTGACCGCAGGCGTGTTCATGGTGGCGCGCCTGTCGCCGCTGTTCGAGCTCGCCCCGACCGCCCAGGCCGTGGTGATGTTCTTCGGCGCGACCACGGCGTTCTTCGCGGCCACGATCGGCCTCGTCCAGAACGACATCAAGCGCATCGTCGCCTACTCGACCTGTTCGCAGCTCGGCTACATGTTCGTGGCGATGGGAGCAGGGGCCTATTCGGTCGGCATGTTCCACCTGTTCACGCACGCCTTCTTCAAGGCACTGCTGTTCCTAGGCTCCGGCTCGGTGATCTACGCGATGCACCACGAGCAGGACATCCGCAACATGGGCGGCCTCTGGCGCAAGATCCCCTACACCTATGCGGTGATGGTGGTCGGCACGCTGGCGCTGACCGGTTTCCCGCTCACCGCCGGCTACTTCTCCAAGGACGCGATCATCGAGTCCGCCTACGCCTCGCACAATCCGTTCGGGGTCTACGGCTTCCTGATGACGGTCGTCGCCGCCGGCCTGACCTCGTTCTACTCCTGGCGCCTGATCTTCAAGACCTTCCACGGCGAGCCGCATGACGAGCATCATTACGAGGCTGCGCATGAGGCCCCGCTCTGGATCCTGATCCCGATCGGCGTGCTCGCGGTCGGCTCGTTCGTCGCGGGTCTGCCGTTCAAGGAGCTGTTCGCCGGCCACGGCGTCGAGGAGTTCTTCCGCGAGTCCGTGAAGATGAACCCGCACATCATCGAGGAGATGCACCACATCCCCGAGACCATCGCCTTCCTGCCGACGGTGATGATGGTGCTGGGCTTCCTCGTCTCGTATCTGTTCTACATCCGCCGGCCCTACATCCCCGTTCGGCTCGCTCAAGAGCATCCGATGCTGTACCAGTTCCTGCTCAACAAATGGTACTTCGACGAGCTCTACGAGATCATCTTCGTCCGTCCGGCGAAGTGGATCGGCTATCAGCTCTGGAAGAAGGGCGACGGCTTCATCATCGACGGCTTCGGTCCCGACGGCGTCTCCGCCCGCGTGCTGGACGTCACCCGCAACGTCGTGAAGATCCAGACCGGCTATCTCTATCATTATGCATTCGCCATGCTGATCGGCGCCGCCGGCCTGATCACCTGGTTCATGTTCGGCTTTGGAGGCCAGTAAATGACAACCTGGCCCATTCTTTCGGTCACGACGTTCCTGCCGGCAGTCGGCGCGCTGATCGTCTATCTCAGCCGCGGCGATGACGAGGCTAGCAGGCGCAATTCGCGCTGGATTGCGCTCTGGACCACGCTGATCACCTTCGCGGTGTCGGTGATCCTGGTCATGCGCTTCGACCCCAACAGCGCCGACTTCCAGTTCGTCGAGAAGGCGAACTGGCTCGCCACCGGCATCACCTACCACATGGGCGTCGACGGCATCTCGCTGCCGCTCGTGATCCTCACCACCGCCGTGATGCCGTTCTGCATCATCGCGAGCTGGAAGGCGATCACCAACCGCGTCCGCGAATACATGATGGCGTTCCTGATCCTGGAAACGCTGATGATCGGCACCTTCTCGGCGCTCGATCTCGTGCTGTTCTACCTGTTCTTCGAGGGCGGCCTGATCCCGATGTTCCTGATCATCGGCGTCTGGGGCGGTCCGCGCCGGGTCTACGCCTCGTTCAAGTTCTTCCTCTACACGCTGCTCGGCTCGGTCCTGATGCTGCTCGCCATCATGGCGCTGTACTGGAACGGCGGCACCACTGATATTCCGACCCTGATGCACACCGCCGTGCCGCGGTCCTTGCAGACCTGGGCTTGGCTTGCCTTCTTCGCCTCCTTTGCGGTGAAGATGCCGATGTGGCCGGTGCACACCTGGCTGCCCGATGCGCACGTCGAGGCGCCGACCGCGGGCTCGGTGGTCCTCGCCGCGATCCTGCTGAAGATGGGCGGCTACGGCTTCCTGCGCTTCTCGTTGCCGATGTTCCCGCTGGCCTCGCACGACTTCGCGCCGCTGATCTTCACGCTCTCGGCCATCGCCATCATCTACACCTCGCTGGTGGCGCTGATGCAGGAGGACATGAAGAAGCTGATCGCGTACTCGTCAGTGGCGCATATGGGCTTCGTCACCATGGGCATCTTCGCGGGCACCATGCAGGGCGTCGCCGGCGGCATGTTCCAGATGATATCGCACGGCATCGTCTCCGGGGCGCTGTTCCTCTGCGTCGGCATCGTCTACGACCGCCTGCACACCCGCGAGATCGCGGCTTATGGCGGCCTCGTCAACCGGATGCCGCTCTACGCGATGACCTTCATGGTCTTCACCATGGCCAATGTCGGTCTGCCCGGAACGAGCGGGTTCGTCGGCGAGTTCATGACGCTGCTCGGCACCTTCAAGGTCTCGATCCCGACCGCGTTCTTCGCCACCTTCGGCGTGATCCTGTCGGCGGGCTACGCGCTGTGGCTCTACCGCAAGGTCGTGTTCGGGGCGCTGGTCAAGCCGTCGCTGATGAGCATGAAGGACCTCACCTTGCGCGAATGCGTGACGCTGTTCCCGATGGTCGCGCTGACGATCCTGTTCGGCGTCTGGCCGAAGCCGGTGCTCGACATGTCGGCCGCCTCGGTCCAGCAACTCGTCAACAATTACAACACCGCTGTGACGGCCGTGAAGGCCGCCGCACTGCTCCAGTGATCGGGCAGGTCAGGATATCGCCATGAGCTTTTCGACTGCAGGTTATCAACTGGCGCCGGTGCTGCCCGAGCTCGTGCTCGCGGTCGGCGCCATGGCGCTTCTGATGCTCGGGGCCTATCGCGGGCAGGAGACGACCAGGACCGTCACCTCGCTGGCGGTCCTGCTGCTGGTCGTGGTCGGCGTGCTCGTCTACGCTCAGCCCGCGGGCAAGCAGGTGACTTTCGGCGGCAGCTTCATCGTCGACGACTTCGCCCGCTTCATGAAGATCCTGGCCCTGATCGGCTCGGCGGTGACGCTGGTGCTGTCGACCGAGTTCCTGTCCGATCCCTCGCGCCGCATCTTCGAATACGCCATCCTGGTGCTGCTCTCGACGCTCGGCATGATGGTGCTGATCTCGGCCGGCGACCTGATCTCGCTCTATCTCGGCCTCGAATTGATGTCGCTGGCGCTCTACGTCGTGGCCTCCTCGAACCGCGACAACGCCAAGTCGACCGAAGCCGGGCTGAAGTATTTCGTGCTCGGCGCGCTGTCCTCGGGCATGCTGCTGTACGGCTCCTCGCTGGTCTACGGCTTCACCGGCACCGTCAGCTTCACCGGTATCGCCGCGGCCGTGACGGCCTCGAATATCGGCCTCGTGTTCGGCCTGGTGTTCCTGCTCGCCGGCCTCTGCTTCAAGGTCTCGGCCGTGCCGTTCCACATGTGGACGCCTGACGTCTATGAGGGCGCCCCGACGCCGGTCACCGCGTTCTTCGCCTCGGCGCCGAAGGTGGCCGCGCTCGCCGTCTTCACCCGCGTCACGCTGACCGCATTTCCGGGCATCGTCTCGCAGTGGCAGCAGATCCTGGTGTTCGTGGCGATCGCCTCGATGGCGCTCGGCTCCTTCGCCGCGATCGGCCAG
This sequence comes from Bradyrhizobium huanghuaihaiense, assembly GCF_025200885.1. NCBI lineage: Bacteria > Pseudomonadati > Pseudomonadota > Alphaproteobacteria > Hyphomicrobiales > Nitrobacteraceae > Bradyrhizobium > Bradyrhizobium huanghuaihaiense. The sequence continues at coordinate 4,376,515 of NZ_CP104172.1, forward strand.
AGCAACATCAAGCGCCTGATGGCGTATTCCTCGATCGGCCATATGGGCTTCGCCCTGGTCGGCCTTGCCTCTGGCACGGTCGAGGGCGCGCAGGGCGTCCTGATGTACATCGTGATCTATGTCGCGATGACGCTCGGCTCGTTCTCGATCATCCTCGCCATGAAGCGCAACGGCCAGGCCGTCGAGCAGATCAGCGATTTCGCCGGTCTGTCGCGCACCAATCCGCTGCTCGCCTTCATGTTCGCGATGCTGCTGTTCTCGCTCGCCGGCATTCCGCCGCTCGCCGGCTTCTTCGCCAAATGGTACGTCTTCGTCGCCGCCATCAAGGCGAACCTGTTCACGCTCGCCGTGATCGGCGTGCTCTCCAGCGTCGTCGGCGCCTACTACTATCTGGCCATCGTCAAGACGATGTATTTCGACGAGCCGGCCGGCCAGGTCGATCCGGTGCGCGTCGAGGTGAAGACGGTGCTGGCGGTTGCGGGCCTGTTCAATATCCTGTTCGCGCTGTTCGCTGGCCCCGTGGTGAGCGTTGCCTCGGCCGCGGCAAAGTCGCTGTTCTAGGATGGGGTTCGCGCTCGGTCCTCGCGCACTTTCGGCGGGCTACAAGCTCGCCGCTTTCGAACGGACCGGCTCGACCAATACCGACGCCATCGAGCACGCACGGGCCGGCGAACGCGGCCCGATGTGGTTCGTCACATCCGAGCAGACCGCCGGCCGCGGCCGGCGCCAGCGCGCCTGGATCGCGCCAAAGGGCAATCTCGCGGCCAGCGTGCTCGAAGTCCTGGACATCGCGCCCGCGGTTGCTGCCACCATCGGGTTTGCGGCGGGGCTGGCGGAGGAGGCCGCCCTGGAGAAGGTCAGCCTCGAGGCCGCGCTGCGGCTCGGCGAGGGCCGTCCCCGCTACGCCCTGAAATGGCCGAATGACGTCCTCGCCAACGGCAAGAAGCTCGTCGGCATTGGCCTCGAGGCGGAGGCCGTCGGCGATCACCTTGCCATCGTCGTCGGCATCGGCACCAACGTGGTCGCCGCGCCCGAGGGCACGCCGACGCCCGCCGTGTCGCTGGCCGCCCTCGGCGTCCAGATCAGCGCGGAGGAGCTGTTTACGGCCTTGTCGGACGCCTGGGTCGAGTTCCGTGGCATTTGGGACAATGGCCGCGGCTTTGCCGATATCCGTAAACTGTGGCTTGAGCGCGCCGCCGGCCTCGGCGAGAAGGTCGCGATCCATACGGGGACGACGACGCTGGAAGGCATTTTCGACACCATCGACGAGACCGGCTGCCTGATCGTCCGCACCGCCGAGGGCCGGCGCGTGCCGGTGGCGGCGGGTGAAGTCTTCTTCGGCCCGGCCCGCTCAGTGGGGGCTGCGTGATGGCGAGGCCCGACGAACTGGTGTTTGCGCCGCTCGGCGGCGTCGGCGAGATCGGCATGAACCTGTCGATCTACGGCCTCGGCAACCGCCACCAGCGTGCCTGGCTCGCGGTCGATCTCGGCGTCTCCTTCGGCGACGAGGAGCATCTGCCGGGCATCGATTTGATCATGCCCGACATCAGCTTCCTGGAGAAGGAGCGCAAGAACCTGATGGGCCTCGTGCTGACGCACGCCCATGAGGATCATTTCGGCGCCATCATCGATCTCTGGCCGAAGCTGAAATGCCCGATCTACGCCACGAAGTTCAGCGCGGCGCTGTTCGAGGCCAAATGCGCCGCCGAGCGCAATGCGCCCGAGATTCCGGTGACCGTGGTGCCCTCAGGCGGCCGCGTCGATATCGGCCCGTTCAACGTCGAGTTCATTCCCGTCGCGCACTCGATTCCCGAGGCGCATGCGCTGGCGATCCACACCGAAGCCGGCATCGTGCTGCACACCGGCGACTGGAAGATCGACCCGACGCCGACACTGGGGGCTCCGACCGACGAGAAGCGGCTGCGCGAGCTCGGCGAGGAGGGCGTGCTCGCTTTGATCGGCGATTCCACCAACGCCGTGCGCGACGGCCGCTCGCCCTCGGAGGCCGAGGTCGCCAAGACCATCATCGACCTCGTCAAGTCGGCCAAGGGCCGCGTCGCGGTCACGACCTTCGCCTCCAACGTCGCCCGCGTCAAAGCCGTCGCAGACGCCGCCAAAGCCGCCGACCGCGAGGTTGTCGTGGTCGGCCGCGCCATGGAGCGCGTGGTTCAGGTCGCGCGCGAGACCGGCTATCTCGACGGCGTGCAGAATTTCCGTTCGCCCGAGGTCTACGGCCATCTGCCGCAGGACAAGGTGCTGGCGCTGTGCACCGGCAGCCAGGGCGAGCCGCGCGCCGCGCTGGCCCGCATTGCCAATGACGACCATCCCGAGATCACCCTGAACCGCGGCGACAGCGTCATTTTCTCCTCGCGCACCATTCCCGGCAACGAGAAGGCCGTCGGCTCGATCATCAACAATCTGGTGCTCCAGGGCGTCGAGATCATCACCGACCGCGACGCACTCGTCCACGTCTCCGGCCATCCGCGCCGCGACGAGCTGCGCGACCTGATCTCCTGGGTGAAGCCGCAGCTGCTGATCCCCGTCCACGGCGAGGCCCTGCATCTGCACGAGCACGCAAAGCTCGCGCGCGCCGCCGGCGTGCCGCGCGTGCTGGTCTGCCGCAACGGCGATCTCGTCAAGCTCGGCCCCGGCGATCCCGGCATCGTCGGCGAGGTGCCCTCGGGCCGTCTCTACAAGGACGGCACGATCCTGGAGGACTCCAAATCCCGTGCCGTGGTCGAGCGGCGCCGCATGGCCTTCTCCGGCTGCGCCTTCGTCGCCATCGCCATGACCGCGCAGGGCGAGCTCGTCGACGAACCCGAGATCGATCTCGTCGGCATCCCCGAGAAGAACAGGGCGGGCGAGACATTTGACGACCTGGTCTTCGATGCCGTCATGTCCACGATCGAGGGGCTGCCAAAGGCGCGCCGGCGCGATCCGGATGCCTTGGCCGAGTCGGTGCGACGCGCGGTCCGAGCCGTGATCAACGAACATTGGGGCAAAAAGCCCCCCTGTCTGGTACATGTCCTGACGGTGTAGATTAGGGCTGGTCTCCGGATCACGTCCTGAGGGAGAAGAAACATGCTGGGTCGCCTCAACCACGTCGCGATCGCGACCAAGGACGCCGTCAAGGCCGCCAAGATCTACGGCGCGGCATTCGGCGCCCAGATTTCCGAGGCCGTGCCGCTGCCCGAGCACGGCGTCACCACCGTGTTCGCGACACTGCCCAACACCAAGATCGAGTTCATCGAGCCGCTTGGCGAGGCCTCGCCGATCGCAAAGTTCCTGGAGCGCAATGCCGACGGCGGCATCCACCATGTCTGCTACGAGGTCGTCGACATCATCCACTCGCGCGACACGCTGGTGAAGGAGGGCGCGCGGGTGCTCGGCGACGGCGTGCCCAAGCTCGGCGCCCATGGCAAGCCGGTGCTGTTCCTGCACCCGAAGGATTTTTCCGGCGCGCTGGTCGAAATCGAGCAGGCGTAAGGCCGCCCCATGGCCATCCAGATCTCGACCGCGCTTGCGATCTACTTCGTCATCTGGTGGATCGCGCTGTTCCTGACGCTGCCGTTCGGCGTGCGCAGCCAGCACGAGGACGGCGTCGGCGCCCCCGGCACCGACCCCGGCGCGCCGATCCTGACGCGGATGGGCCGCAAGCTGATCTGGACCACGATCATCTCGGCCGTCATCTACGGCCTCGGCATGGTGGCCTACCATGCCGGCTATCTCTCGATCGAACGCCTGTCGAAAATGATGGGCATGCCGTTTTAGAGGTGTAAGGGACGAAGGATATCGACCAAGCTTGTCATTGCGAGCGCAGCGAAGCAATCCAGAGTCTTACCGCCGAGGGATTCTGGATTGCTTCGCTGCGCTCGCAATGACGGCGGAGATAGTTCGTATATTGGGGGAACGAATGACTTTTCAGAGGATCGTCGTTGCGCTTCTGGTGCTGATCGTGGCCGGCCTTGGCGCCATCGGCTATTTCGAATGGAAGATCGCCGTCCAGGCCCGGACGCTGAGGGCGTTCGTCGAGGGCTATGTCTTCAACGAAGCGGTGATGGCCTGCGAGCAGGCCAAGAGCTCGACGCCGTTCAAGTGGAACGGCGGCAAGAGCACCTCGGTGATCGGGCTGAACTCGGTCAAGCCGGACAAATACAACGTCGTCGCCAGCTACACGCTGGTGGCGGACAGCGTCTATTGCGATTACGATCCGATCAAAAGAAAGGCCGAGATCGGCTCGAGCTTCCTGGAGCGGGAGTAACGATCCGGCCTGTATCTATGGGGTGGGATCGTCATGACCGGGGACCGGGCAGGGGATTATCGGATTCTGCATGAGGCGGCCTTGCGGGACTATCTCGCGGGCCTTCCGGACCTGAAGGCACTGCTCGGCGGCGATCCCGCGTCCTGGGCGATCACCGAGGTCGGCGACGGCAATCTCAACCTCGTCTTCATCGTCAAGGGCGCGCGGAGCGGCATCGCCGTGAAGCAGGCGCTGCCCTACGTCCGCCTCGTCGGGGAGAGCTGGCCGCTGCCGCTGTCGCGAGCCCATTACGAATTTTTGGCCTTGTCGCGGCAGGCCGAGCGTGCGCCCGGCCTCGTTCCGGCCTTGCTGCACCACAATGAGAAGTTGGCACTGACGGTGATGGAGCTGCACGAGCCCCACATCATCATGCGCAAGGGACTGGTCGCGGGAACGCGCTATCCGCGCTTCACGGACGACATCACCACCTTCATGGCGCGCACCCTGTTCTTCACCTCCGACCTCGCGCTCTCCGCCGCCGAGAAGAAGGAGGGCATTGCGGCGTTTGCCGGCAACCACGCGCTCTGCAAGATCACCGAAGACCTGATCTTCACCGACCCATACCGCATCGCCGAACAGAACCGCTGGACCTCGCCATATCTTGACGGCCTCGCGGCCGATTTGCGCGACGACCTGGAGCTGCATGTCGCGATCTCCCGGCTGAAGCTGAAATTCATGGCGAGCCCGGAGGCGCTGCTGCACGGCGATCTCCACACCGGCTCGATCATGGTGACGGACAGCCAGACGCGGGTGATCGACCCTGAATTTGCGTTCTACGGCCCGATGGGATTCGACGTCGGCGCGGTGCTGGCGAACCTGCTGATGGCCTATTTCGCCTCCGCCGGTCACGAGCGCGCGCCGGGCGAACGGGCCGCTTTCGAGGCCTGGGTGCTGGAGGCAGTCGAAAAGGTCTGGACCGGGTTCGCCGGCAAATTCCTCGACCTCTGGCGCGCCGGCGCGGCCGGTGACGCCTATCCGGCCTCGCTCTTTCCCGGTGAGAAGGGCGCCGCGCGGCTGGAGGCCGAGCGGCAGGCCTACATGCAGCGCCTGTTCACTGATGCGGTCGGCTTCGCCGCAGCCAAGATCATCCGCCGTATCTTCGGTCTCGCCCACAATATCGATTTCGAGCTGATCGAGGATCCCAGGCAGCGGGCGACCACCGAAGCCCGCGCCGTGCGGCTGGCGAGGGCGATGATGGTGGAGACGGCGGCATTTCGGACGATCACCGACGTGACAGGCGCCGCGCGAAAGCTGCGGGACTGGGTGCCGGAGCGAACGGGCTGACAGAGCTCTGTGGCAAGGAGCGTGCCGCCACACTCCGTCATTGCGAGCGCAGCGAAGCAATCCAGAGTCCCTCTCCGGAAAGACTCTGGATTGCTTCGTCGCAAGGGCTCCTCGCAATGACGAGGCGAGAGATCGTCGCGCGCCTCAATAAAGTCGCATCGGCAGCAGGGCACCGTCCGTGCCGGCCAGGAGACCCCAGGTCTCGTTGGCCGCGACCTCGAATTGCCGGCTCTCTGCCGCACGGCCGTCAACCTTGAGGGTGACCTTGTACCTGCCCGGCGGCAGATCGATCTTTTGGCTGTCCGGTATTTCGGCTGCGGCGGAGTCGGAGTCCGCCAGTTTCTCACCGGCGTGCGCCGGCAGCTTGATGGTCTGGTCGGCGACGGTGATGACCGCTTCCTCGTCCGACGTGTTGCCGACCATCAGCTTTGCCTGCCTCGGCCTCGGCGGGAGGCCGGCATCCGCGATACCCGGTCTGCGCAGCGAAAGTTCGGCGATTGTCCTGTCGTCCTGACGGGAAAGCCGGAGCAGGACCGGTCCACGGGGCGTCGTGAAAGTGATCACGGCCCGGTCCGGTTCGACCACGGTCTCGATCCAGCCACGCTTGCCGAGCTCGGCGCGATAGAAGCCGAGCACCGCCGCGAGATCGCGCGGGGTCTCGGCGTAGACCGACGTGATGAACGGCGAATTCTTCGCCGTAGCGATGCTCCAGCTCTCTGGCAGTGGCAGACCGGTGCCCTGGGAAACCCTGGCCTCGAAACCCGCACCTGCGCCGCGTGCGACCGCTCCGACGGCGATGCTGAGCAGTCGTTCGACGAAATTATCTGGAGTGTCATGGCCCCGGACCGCCCACCACGTTTCGTCAAGATAGTCGTTCACGCCTGTGGTGCGACTCCAGCCGAAGCAGATGCTGTCTGCCGAGCTCTCCCGGCCGAGGCTGGCCGCGACCGGGCTTGCCAGCACGGCCGTGGCGACGACCAGACTGCCGGCGAGCAGGGCACCTAGCGTTCGGCGATTCATTTTTTCCGCGATCCTTGGCGCTCAGATAACGATCCTGAGCTTGGTCGCCTCGATCACGAAAAATGTTCACCGGTCCCTGGATGACGCACCGCGTCAATCGGCTTGCCCCGCGGTCTCCGTCGAGGACTGCCTCAGGAACCGGCATCGATTGCCACCAAAACGAAGCTTGCTTTCGACAGGCGACGAATGATCAAATCTGTTGTCGGAACAAACCTGCGTTGTTGGGGGACTCATGATGTTCAGGGTGATTGCAATCGTCGCCGGCTTGGGGCTGGCGCTAGCCGGAACAGTGGAGGCCCAGACGCCACGCAAGGGCGGAACCGTCCGCATGACGGCGCCCTATGGCTCGAGCTTCACCAGCCTCGACATTCACACCACCCAGCGCGCCCAGGACGAGATCTACGCCAAGGGGCTGCACCGCTCGCTCTACATCTGGGATTCCGCGGAAGGCAAGCCGGTTCCGGAGCTTGCCAAGGAGGTCGTCGTCTCGGGCGGAGGTCTCGTTCACACCTTCAAGCTGCGCGACGACGCCTATTTCCACAATGGCCGCAAGATGACCGCCGACGACGTCATCTGGTCCTACAACCGCATCATGGACGGCACCAAGGCCTATCCCGGCGCGCGCTATGTCCGCGTGATCGAGGGCGCCGCCGCAGTGGAGAAGGGCCAGGCCAAGGACATCTCCGGCCTGAAGAAGATCGACGACTTCACCATCGAAATGAAGCTGACCGAGAAGGTCGATCCGGGCTTCTACTTCTTCACCGCGCTGACCTCGATCTATCCCGCCGACGAGGCCGCCAAGGAGAGCTTTATCCAGAAGCCGATCGGTCTCGGCCCCTTCAAGTTCGTCGAGCACGTGCCGGGATCGCGCATCGTGCTGGAGCGGTGGGACCGGTTCTACAAACCCGGCAAGCCCTACGCCGACAAGGTCATCGTCTCGGTCATGGGCGAGGCAGCGGCACGCGATGTCGCCTTCCGCAACAAGGAGATCGACACCTCGGTGCTGGGACCTGCGCAGTATGTCGCCTACCAGTCCGACGCCGCCCTCAAGGGCACCATCGTCGAGGTCGCCGAGGTCTTCACGCGCTACATGGGGATGAACCCCTCCTTCAAGCCGTTCGCCGACAAGCGCGTCCGGCAGGCGATCAACTATGCGATCGACACAGACCTGATCATCAACAAGCTGGTCAAGAACAAGGCCTATCGCGCCACCAGCTGGCTGCCGCTGACCTCGCCCCTCTACGACAAGACCATGAAGCCCTACGCCTATGATCCCGCCAAGGCCAAGCAGCTCCTCGCAGACGCGGGCTATCCCAACGGCTTCGAGTTCGAATGGACCACCAGCCAGAATGAGAGCTGGGGCCTGCCGATCGTCACGGCCGTGATCCCGATGCTGGACAAGGTCGGCATCAAGGCCAAGGTCAAGCAGGTCGAGACCGCGGTGCTGGCGGAGGTGGTTCGCAGCGGCGACTACCAGGCCTTCGTCTACTCCCAGCAGAGCGGCCCGGATCCCCAGGCGGCGCTGAAATGCTTCCACTCATCGACGCCGCAATCGGCCTGCAACTACATGAACTTCAAGAATGCCGATTTCGACAAGCTGGTCGATGAGGCCGGCCAGGCCGACGACCCCGCCAAGCGCGGCCAGCTTCTGCAAAAGGCCAATGCGCTGCTCTATGACGAGGCGCCGGTCTGGTTCTTCAACTACAACAAGGCGGTCATGGCGGTGCAGCCCTGGCTCAAGGGAGTTCAGTTGAACGCGACGGAGCTGACCCACCAGAACGTCGAAGACCTCTGGGTCGACGAGACCTCGCCCGCGAAGTGACACGCGCGCTCCCTCCGGCGCAACGGGCGATGGAGGGAGCCGGGAAAAGTTGAGATGCTCGCGTTCCTGATCCGTCGCCTCCTGCAGACCATTCCGACCGTGCTCGCCGTCGTGCTGCTCGTCTTCGTGCTGTTCAGCGTGGTTCCCGGCAGCATCGCCTCGACCATGAGCGACGACAGCGATCCGCAGGTCGAGCTGCGCATGAAGAAGCAGCTCGGCCTCGATCAGCCCGTCTATGTGCGTTTCGGCGCCTATGTCGCGAGGCTCGCGACCGGTGATCTCGGGGCCTCGTTCCGGACGCGCGAGCCGGTCACGACCATGATCGCCAAGCGGGCATGGCCGACCCTGCAGCTGATCTTCGCATCAATGGCGTTTGCGGTTCTGCTCGGCGTGCCGCTCGGCTTCATCGCGGCCTTGCGGCCGGGCAGCCTCGTCGACACCGTCTCGATGGTCCTGGCGGTGTCGGGCCTGTCATTGGCCAAGTTCTGGCTCGGACTGCTCCTGATGTACCTGTTCGCGCTCAAACTCGGCTGGCTGCCGAGCTTCGGCTACGGCGATGGCGGTCTCAAATATCTGATCCTGCCGGCCGTGACGCTCGGCGTCTCGCCGATGGCGCTGCTGGCGCGGACGACGCGCGCCGCGGTCCTCGAGATCATGACGGCCGATTTCGTTCGCACCGCGCGCTCGAAGGGCATGAGCGAGACCCGCGTCGTGAAGTGGCACGTGATGCGCAACGCGCTCGTCCTCATCCTCACCACCATGGGCCTCCAATTCGGCGCGCTGATGGGGCAGGCGGTCGTCGTCGAAAAGCTGTTCTCCTGGCCGGGCATCGGCTCACTGCTGGTCGACAGTGTCCTGCAGCGCGACATTCCCGCCGTCCAGGGCTCCATTCTCGTAGTGGTGCTGTTCTTTCTCGCGATCAATCTGCTGATCGACGTGCTCTACGGCGTGATCGATCCCAGGATCAGATACGCATGAAGCTCCGCGCCAATCTCGTCATCGGCGGGTCGTTGTTCGCGCTGGCGATCATCGTCGGCCTGCTCGCGCCCTGGCTGGCGCACACCGATCCCGTGATGGACGCCAATCTCATGAACGCAGAGGAGCCGCCGAGCTGGACCTGGTGGTTCGGCACCGACGGGCAGGGCCGGGACATCTATTCCCGCGTCCTCTACGGCGCGCGCGTTTCGCTGACGGTCGGCATCGTCTCCCAGCTCATCAACAGCGTCATCGGCGTCGCCCTGGGCCTGAGCGCCGGCTATTTTGGCGGCTGGTGGGACGATGTCGTCAACGCCCTGACCAATCTGATGCTCGCGATCCCCTCGCTGATCTTCGCGCTCGCCATCATGGCGGTGCTCGGACCGGGCCTCACCAGCCTGTTGATCGCACTCGGCTTGACCAACTGGTCCTTCACCTGCCGCCTCGCACGGGCCTCGGCGCTGTCGCTGCGGAACCAGGGCTATGTCCAGGCGGCAACCGTGCTCGGCTACGGCGATCTGCGCATCATGATCACACAGCTGTTGCCGAACATGCTCGGGCCGATCGTCGTCATCGGCACGCTGGGCATGGGCAGCGCGGTGCTGTCCGAAGCCGCGTTGTCGTTCCTCGGTCTCGGCGTCCGTCCGCCTTTTCCGAGCTGGGGCAGCATGCTCTCGGAGGCCCGCGACCAGATCACGACGGCGCCGTGGCTCTCGCTGTTTCCGGGCCTTGCCATCTTCCTGACGGTGCTTGGCCTCAACTTGCTCGGTGATGGCCTGCGCGACATCCTCGATCCCCACTCGCGGAGCCGGCGGACATGACGGGCGTGCCGCTGATCGAGGTCGAGGATCTCCGCATCGATCTCGATGATGGATCGAGGCGCGTTGCAGCGGCCGAGGGCATTTCGTTCCGCATCGACCGGGGCGAGACGTTCGGCCTTGTCGGCGAGTCCGGCTGCGGCAAGAGCATCACGGCGCTCGCCCTGATCGGGCTGCTGCGGCCGCCCTTGTCGATCGGCGGCGGCGTCATCAGGTTCGACGGGAAGGAGATCCAGCACCTTTCCGTCGCCGGGCAGCGGGAGCTGCGCGGCAACCGCATCGCCATGATCTTCCAGGAGCCGATGACGGCGCTGAACCCGGTCTCGCCGGTGGGCCGGCAGATCGCCGAGATGTTCGTGCTGCACAAGGGCAAGAGCTGGCGGGAGGCCAACCAGCTTGCGGTCGAGGCGCTGGCGAGCGTCCGCGTGCCCGCGCCGGAGCGGCGCGTGAACGACTATCCGCACCAGCTGTCCGGCGGCATGCGCCAGCGCGTCATGATCGCCATTGCGCTCGCGTGCGGTCCGGACCTCCTGATCGCGGACGAACCGACCACCGCGCTCGACGTCACCGTGCAGGCGGAGATCATCGAGCTGATGCGCAATCTCTGTGCCGAGCGGGGAACGGCGATCCTGATGATCAGCCATGATCTCGGCCTCGTCGCCAATGTCTGCCGCCGCGTCGCCGTGATGTATGCCGGCCGCATTGTCGAGGAGCGCGGCTCGGCCGACATCTTCAGCGCGCCCTCGCACCCCTATACCCAGGGCCTCGTCGCCTCGCTGCCGCGGCTGGGCAGTCGCGCCGCGCTTGGTCGTACCAGGCTCAAGGAAATCGCGGGCGTGGTCCCGGCGATCACGAGTTTTCCGGACGGCTGCCGGTTCAATCCGCGCTGCGCCCAGGCGACCGACATCTGCCGGACAGTTGCGCCGCAGACGGATGTCCTCGAGGCCGGCGGTTTCGTCAGGTGTTACCACCATGCATGAGCCGCAGCGGAAGCCAGACGACGATCTCATCCTCAGGGTCGAGGATCTCGCGGTTCATTTTCCTCTGGGAGGCGGCTTGTTCGGCCGCGAGCGTCGGCTGCTCCGTGCCGTCGACGGCGTCGATCTCAGCTTGAGGCGAGGGGAATGCCTCGGTCTTGTCGGCGAGTCCGGGTCGGGCAAGTCGACGGTCGCCTTGTCGATCCTTGGGCTGTTGAAGCCGACGCGCGGCCGTATCGTGGTGGACGGGCGGGAGGTCGCGACGGACAGCCAATCCGCCGATCGCAAGGCCCTGGCGCGCACCGTGCAGATCGTGTTCCAGGATCCCTACGCTTCGCTCAATCCACGCCAGACCGTTCGCCGTACGCTCGAGGATCCCCTGCGTGTGCATGGGGTGGCCGCGAAAAGCGAGATCGAGGACCGCGTCGCGACCATGCTCAAGCATGTGGGATTGCGCCCCGAACAGGCCGACCGCTACCCGCATGAATTCTCCGGCGGCCAGCGCCAGCGTATCGGCATAGCGCGCGCGCTGATCCTCAATCCCAGGATCGTCATCTGCGATGAGCCCGTCTCGGCGCTCGACGTCTCGATCCGTGCCCAGATCATCAACCTGCTGCTGGAGCTGAAGGACACGCTCGGACTGTCCTACATCATGATCAGCCACGACCTCGGCGTCGTCGAGCATATGAGCGACCGCGTCGCCGTGATGTATCTCGGCCGCATCGTGGAGAACGGCGACTGGCGCGAGATTTTCGAACGTCCCGCGCACCCCTATACGCAAGCCCTGATCGCCGCCATCCCCGATCCGCTGCGCCACGCACCGCTCGCGACGACAGGCGGCGACCTTCCCAATCCGCTCAATCCGCCGAACGGCTGCGCCTTCAGCCCGCGGTGTCGTTACGCGGAAGCGGTGTGTCGGAGCGAGCCGGGGCCGGTGCTGGAGACGCGTGCCGATGGGCATGCGGTGAGGTGCTGGCGGAGTGAGGAGATTGCTGCCGCGCGCTTCGCTCTATCACCGTCACCCTGAGGTGGCCGCTCCTTCAGCGGCCCTCGAAGGGCGACGGCCCGGCCAGCACCTCGGCCGTTCATCCTTCGAGGCTCCGCATGCGATGCATTCGCATCGTAGGCTACGCGCCTCAGGATGACGGGTCATTGTTCAACGATCTTGAGAAGAGCTGCCAGGGACGCGCCGATGCCGATCGCCATGATGACATCCTGCTCCTGTTTTGCCCGACGAGTCAAAATTTGGGTGCGGCCGCACTTACGCCATTACGCGTTTGGTAAGCCGCTGAGCTCCCTCTCAGTTTCTACTGTGCATGGGGTTGTTTTCGCACTTTTGTTTTGAGCGCCGCCTACTCCGCCGCTTTCTCTCTCAGTCGCTGCGCATAGACGTTGATGATCAGCGCCGCCAGCAGGATCAGGCCGCGGATCAGGATCTTCAGGAAGCTGTCGATGTTGACGTGGTCGAGGCCGTTATTCAGGACACCGAGAACAAAGAGCCCGACGATGGTGTTGCCGATGCCGCCGCGGCCGCCGAACAGGCTGGTGCCGCCGACGACGACGGCGGCGATGGAGTCGAGCAGGTAGGTGTCGAACTCGTTCTGCTGCGCGCTGCCGAAATGCGCGACGCCCAGCATGCCGCCGATGCCGGAGCAGACCGCCGAGATCACCATGACGGCGCCGAGGATCAGCTTGACGTTGAGGCCGGAATATTCGGCCGCCTCGCGGTTTCCCCCGACCATGTAGACGTAGCGGCCGAAGCGCGTGTAGGTCAGCACGAGGTGCCCGCCGAGCAGCATGATGGCGGCGACGATGACGATCCAGGGAATGCCCCCGATCGAGCCGGAGCCGAGCGTCGTGATCAGGCTCGGCACCTTGTAGGCGATCTGGCCGCGCACCAAGAGGGCCGAGATGCCGGCGGCGATCTGCATCATCGCCAGCGTCATGATGAAGGAGGGGATGCCGATCACGGTCAGCCCCAGCGCATTGACGAGGCCGAGCAGGGCGCAGAGCAGGATCGACAGGATGATCGCGACCGCGCCGGGCAGGGGGATGTTGGCGATGTTGACGTAGGACTCCTGCAGCGTGAAGTAGGCGACCGCGATGCCGGTGACGTTGGCGATGCTGGCGATCGAGAGGTCGATCTCGGCGCAGAGGATCACGAAGGTGAGGCCGACGGCGATGATGCCGGTGACCGACACCTGCGTCAGGATGTTGCCGAGATTGTCCAGCGTCGCGAAGGAGGGGCTGGCAAAGGCGAAGAAGGCGGACAGGCAGATCAGCGTCAGGAACGGCGCGATGTTGCGCATCTGCGAGCGCAGGAAGGGCGCGAGTCCTCGCGCCCGATGGGCTTCCGCAAAGGCCGTCTCGCTGCTCATGTGCTTCTCCGTCACGCCGCTTCCAGCAGGCGGTCCTTGCTGACCGGCTCGTTCGAGAATTCCCGCACCAATGCGCCGCGCTTGAGCACCAGGATGCGATCGGCCAGCGACAGCACCGTTTCCGGCTCGGTCGACAGCACGATGATCGCGAGCCCCCTGGCGCGGAGGTCGCGGACGATGTTGATGACGTCGTTCTTGGCGCCGACATCCATGCCGCGGGTCGGCTCGCACAGCACCAGCAGTTTTGGCGGATAGGTCAGCCATTTTGCCAGCGCGACCTTCTGCTGGTTGCCGCCGGAGAGCATGCCGAGATCGAGGCCGACCACGGGCGGCCGGATCTGCAACTGCTCGACCTGCCGTTTGGCGATGTCGCGTTCTTGCGCCGGCTTGAGCAGCAGGGACGAGATGCGGTCCAGAATGCTGATCGAGATGTTCTTGTAGACCGGCTCCTGGTGAAACAGCATGTCGCGCCGGCTCTCCGGCACCAGCGCCACGCCCGCGCGCCGGGCCGCTGCCGTGCTGGCGAAGGTCTTGGGCCTGCCCTCGACCACCAGCGTGCCGCCGTCCGGCTTCAGCTTGCCGAACAGGATGCGCGAGAGCTCCTGCTGGCCGCATCCCATGAAGCCGTAGATGCCGAGCACCTCGCCGGCGCGCGCCTCGAAGGAGACGTCCTTCAGGCTGCGCGCCAGCGAAAGCTGATCGGCCTTCAGCACAACCGTGCTGTCGCTCGGCTGCGGCAGCATCAGATCGTCGGTGTAGCTGTGCTCGAGCGCCTCGCCGCCGCGGCCGATCATGGCCTCGATCAGCGCGCCCTTGCTGGTCGCCGCGCTCGCGGTCTCCGCGACCTTCCGCCCGTTGCGGAACACGGTCACCGTGTCGGACACGAGCAGGATGTCCTCGATGAAATGCGAGATGAAGACGATGGCGGTGCCTTCCTCGCGCAGCCGCCGGAGCGTTGCGAACAGGCGCTCGACCTCGGGCGGGGAGAGGGCGGAGGTCGGCTCGTCCAGGATGACGATGCGTGCGCCGGAGAACAGGACGCGCGCGATCTCGATCAGCTGCTGGAGCCCGATCGGGAGATCGCCGAGCCTCGTCATCGGATCGACGTCGATGCCGAAGCGGGCGAGCTGCTCGCCGGCCTCGCGCGCCATCCGCCGCCATTGCACGAGGCCGAGGGCGTTGGTCGGCTGGTTGCCGAGGAAGACGTTCTCGGCGACCGTGAGATCGGGGGCGACAGAGAGCTCCTGATGCACCATGGCGATGCCGGCCGCATGCGCATCGCGGGTCGAACGGAAATGCGTCTCCTTGCCGTCGATCAGGAAACGGCCGGAGAATTCGGTGTGCACGCCGGCGATGATCTTCATCAGCGTGCTTTTTCCCGCACCGTTCTCGCCGACGAGACCGTGGATCTCGCCGGGGAGAAGCGCGAAGTCGACACCACGAAGCGCTTCGACGCCGCCGAAGCTCTTCGTGATGCCCTGCAGTTCCAGGATGGGCGAACGCACCTCAGGCATGAAGGATCAGATCTTGGAGGCTCAGATCAGGAAGTGATCCTGCATCCACTGCATCCCGGCGGCGTTGGCCTTGGTCACGACCGGCCCGTCGGTGACGACGTTCTTGGGAATGCCCTGTCCGCTCTTCTCGCCGCCGACCACGGCCGAGACGCCCGCGATGATGGCGCCGCCATGGATGCGGCAGGACGGATTGCGCACGGTCGCGAACATGCGGCCTTCGCTGACCGCCTGGATCGCCGGCGGCATGGCGTCGACGCCGCCGATCAGGATGTTGGTACGGCCGCGCGCCTTCATGATGTTGGCCGCCGCGAGCGCCATGTCGTCATTGTGGAAGAACGCCGCGTCGATCTGGGGATACTTCGTCAGGTAGGTTTCCCAGAGGCGGGCGGTCTTCGACACGTCCCAGTCGGCCGGCTGGGTGTCGAGCACCTCGATGTTGGGGAATTGCTTGACGACCGAGTTGAAGCCCTTGGCTCGTCCTTGCGCGCCGGTATGTCCGAGCGCACCTTGCGTCATGATGATCTTGCCCTTGCCGCCCATGGCGTTGCACAGCGCCTGCGTCACCGAGGCGCCCATGAACTCGTTGTCGGGGGCGAGGAAGGAGTGGACGTTGATCTGATCGAGCGGCGCGATCAGCGTGTCCATGTCGATCACGGGCGTGCCGGCGTCGATCATCTTCTGCACCGGCTGGGTGAGGGTGCCGATGCCGAACGCCTGGATCGCGACGAAGTCCCATTTCTGCGAGGCCATGTTGTCGATCGCGGCGCGCTGCTTCACCGCATCGAGCTGGCCGTCGAACCAGGTGACCTCGACGTTGAACAGCTTGCCCCAGAATTCCGCCGCCTGCTTGCCTTGCGCGCACCAGGTGGCCTGAAGGCCGGCATTGGAGAATGCCGCCTTCAGCGGCTTCTCGCTGCGCCCGACTTCGGCGGCCAGTGCTGGATTTATGCCCATGCTGCCGAAGAGGGCAGCCCCGGCGCCGGCGGTCGCGGCCGCCTGAAGAAGATCGCGCCTCGTCGTCGAGAAATCTTTCGTCCCGGACATCGCTCGCTCCCATATCTTTTGTCGTCGGCGCGTCATTGCCTGCGCGACCGATGTCTTAAAGTCTCTCACAAGAGTTGTTGGCACTCAATCTGCAATCAATCGCGAGATCGCCGCAGCGTCGCCGCTGCCCGCGCGTTGGTGCAGCGCAAAGCGTCAGGCTGGAATGCCGGCGTATGTGTCGATCTCGACCAGCAATGCGTCCCAGGCCAGTGCCATATCCGGCGTCCATTCATCGCCGAGCAGGTCGCGCAGCGTATCCCTGACGATGGCGAAGAAGGCGATGAACAGCTCGCGCGACGTGCCATAGGCATCGTGCGATGCGACCTCACAGGCGATCAGCCGGAAATGCCCGCGGCGCTCGCCCGCGAAGTCGAGAATCGCCTCGATCGTCAGCGCCAGCATCGATCCCTTCACGAGCTCGCTGCCTTGCGTCCGGAACATTGTTCGCGTTTCCGGATGTGCTTCGAACATCCTCTGGTAGACGAGCGGCGTGAGATCAGCGCAGCGCTGTGCCGCGATCTCAAAACTCTGTTCGATCAAATTGGGAGAAGCATTCATCGGCTTTTTAGCCATGCGGGCAAAAAAAGAGCGGGGCCCTGGCCCCGCTCAAAAATTGTGTCGACCCTATTATCCCCGATCTTAAGATTTAATCTTGATTGACGGGGCGACGCTGCATTTTGCGCGCCAGGGGCTCCTCCCGAGACTTGGACCACCAGGCCTCGACCTCGCGGTCAGCGCCTGAGCAAGAGGATGCTAGATCAACTTTTCTCACTTGTCATCATTTTCGGCAACGATTGTTCAAAATAAGAGCAGCTGACGAAATGTTCGGGCTTTTGGCCATCTAAGCATATGACAAATATAAGAAATCTGTGGATGGGCGGGGATGGTTGGGCTGCCTCAAATGCCGGACCCCGCCCGCCGGCAGGGGGATCCGATCACAGATTTGGGGAAATTTGCGCTGGCCCAAGCCGGCGGCGGAACTGACCTCGACTCGGGTGCCGGGGCGGTGTTTAGTTAGCGCACGAACGAATGGTTCGGTGGATGCCCGCACGGCTGCAAAAATTCCTACCTCTGGTCCTGCTAGCTTTGGCGATGCAGGTGCTGGCGCCGATTGCCGCCTGTCTCGCGGCGGGCCAGGCCGTTGCCGATCCGCTGTCTGCCGCTGTCATCTGCCATAGCGCGAGCGACCAGGGCGGCCTCAACGATCGGACCGGCTCGCCGACTGCGCATGGCGCTGCGTGCGCACTCTGTTGTCTGGCGCAGGCAAACGCGTCGCTCGATTCGCCGCCGCAGCTGGCGCTCGCCACTCCGTTCCGCCACGCCGAACGCGTGGTGTGGCGCGCGGCGGATGCGTCTGCCGTTGTCGCCCACAAGGGCTCAAGCGCCCAGGCGCGCGCGCCTCCTCGAATTTCCTGACGACCCTCGTAATCGCCGCGGCTCGACCGCTGGCGATTGATGCTGTCGAACAGCCGGGAAGAAAACCGGCATCAGGAATACCCCATGTTAGGTTGTCATGCCCGCCGCGGTGTGAGCGTCGTTGCCGTCCAGGCTGCGCTGCTTGCGTCGTCGAGCGGAGTCTTTGCCCAGAGCAGCAGCACAGTGCTGCCGCCGGTTACCGTCGATGCGCCACAGGCGGCTCGTGCCAAACCGATTCCCCGGCCATCGAAACCGCGCTCCGCTTCGGCCGGGCGTGCGGCGCGACCCGCTGCGCCGACCGCGAGCGCCAGCGCACCGACTCAAAACAGGGCCGTGACTGCAAGCGCAGCGCGAGATGGCCTCAATCAGGCGCCGGCCGGCCAGACCGCGACAACCATCGATCGCAGCCAGTTCGACAACCGCCCGGCGTTCTCGGTCAGCGACGTCCTGCGCGACAGCCCCGGCATTTCGATCAAGCAGGGCAACGGCCCGCGCGATTTCGGCATCTCGATTCGCGGATCCAACGCGAGGAACGGCTTCGGCATCCGCAACCTCGTGATCTTCGACGACGGCTTTCCGGTGACGCAGCCGGACGGCCTGTCGCGGAGCGATCTGATCGATCCCCATGCCTATGGTGCCATCGACGTGGTCCGAGGCCCTTCGTCGGCGCTCTACGGCAATTACGCGACTGGCGGCGCGCTCAATTTCCGGACGCGGCCCGGCGGCACGATCGACGGCGTCGAATATGGCGTCGACGGTGGCAGCTATGGCTATCTCAACAACTATGTTGCCGCCGGAAAGAAGGTCGGGAATTTCGAGGGCTCGCTGTTCGCAAGTGACACGCGGGGCGACGGCTATATCGGCAATAGCTGGTTCAACACGCAGACCGTCAACTTCCTCGGAACGCTGAAGGCGACGCCGGACGATCGCTTCACGGTCAAGATCATCAACAACGATCTCAGCGCGCGGTTGCCGATCCGGCAGTCGCTGAACCAGTACTATCAAAACCCGTTCCAGCAGGGCTGCGCGACCGGCGTCACGGCCGCGGCCGGCTGTGGCACGGTCAGACTGTTCAACAATGGCTTCAACGCAACCGCCGGAACCGACACGGAGACGGCCGTGCAGGCCGGGCTCGGCCGCAATGATCGCCGCACCATCGTCGGTGGCCGCTGGGAGCACGATTTCGACAACACCACGACCTGGCGCAACCAGTTCGTCTTCGATGACAGGAACATCAACCAGCCAACCGGCACGACCAGCGCGATCGGAGATTTTCCCTCGTACAATTTCATGAGTGACGTCACCAAGCGCGGTGAAATTCTCGGCCTGGAGTCGACTACGTTCTTCGGTGCCTTCTACAACACGCTGACGGCTTCGAGCGATACGTGGAATGTGATGCCGGGAGGGAATGCCAGGCTCGGCAGGCTCTCGAGCAACCTCTATAGCGATACCACCAACTATGGTGTTCGCGCCAGGGAGGAGCTCAAGCTCGCAGCTTCGCTGACGGCCGTTGCCGGCATCGGCTGGGAGACTACCCTCCTAAGGGGAATCAATACGGCATACGCATATGCTGGCCCCACTGGCATCACCACTACAACGCTCACGACTGCGGACCGGCAGTTTCAAAATGCCGCGCCTGAGTTGGCGCTGCTCTACAATCTTAACAATGAGTGGCTGCTCCGGGGACGGGTTGCCACCGGGTACGGCACTCCGCAGGTTTCGAACCTCTTCATCCTGCCGACAGGGTTGTCGGGCAACAATACCCAGCTCCAGACCCAGAAGAATCTTGGCTACGATCTCGGGTTCGATTGGACGCCGAACAACGCACTTAAGCTCAGCGCTACTGGCTTTTACGAGTTTTTCCGTAACGAGATCGTCAACCAGGCGACGCCGGTCGCGGGCGTAAATTATTCGTTCAACGCGCCGCGATCGGAGCATCGCGGCATCGAACTCGCCGCCGACTGGAAGTTCTATCCGGGCTGGCGGTTCATGGCGGCGTATACCTATCTCGACGAGGTCTACACCGAGTATGTCGAGAATATCACCAATGGCGCGGTGTTCAGCTTCAACCGTGCCGGCAACAAGATACCCGGCATCTCTCCCAACGAGCTGACAGCCCGGGTTGGCTATGACGAGTTTGCGGGGCCGCTCGCAGGTCTCGGAGGCTTCGTCGAGGTCCAGTGGAAGGATTCCTTCTACATGGACAATGCTAATCTACTGAAGGCGCCGGGTTACGAACTGGTCAATGTGAATGTCCACTACAAGACCAATCTGGTGTCCGACACCTTCAGATCGCTGAACCTGTTTCTCGAGGTCAGGAACGTGTTCGACCGCACATATGTCGCGTCGGCAAACAACATCGCCAACACGGTGACGGCGGCTGGCCTTCAAAATTCTGCGAGCGTGCTCGCAAACACGACGGGTTCGATCTACGCCGGCTCGCCGCGCCTGTTCGTTGCAGGTATGAAGGTGGCATTCAAATGATCCGGGCTCTTGAAGGGGGTAGGACCATGGTCCGACGCGGCTTGCTCGGGATAGTCGCTTTCGCGCTCTTGCCGGGCATGGCGCTCGCGCAGATGCACGGTCAGCATGCCTCTGAAGCTGCCTGTGACGAACCGACGCTGCGCTGCGCAACCAAGGTGACACCCGCCTTTGGTCCGGACGGAACGCTGTGGCTGGTCTGGATGGCGGGCGGGCAGGTTTCGGTTGCGAGTTCGCAGGACGCAGGTCGCAGTTTCTCGACGCCCACCCAGGTCATGGCGAAGCGGCTGAACCTTGATTGGGGGCCGGACGCGCGGCCGAAGATCGTGGTCGATCGCAAGGGGGGCATCGTGCTCGCGTTCTCGATCTTCAGGGACGAGGCCTTCAACGGCCAGGTGCTCTACACGCGCTCGACCGACGGCGGGAAGAGGTTTGCCGAGCTGAAGCCCATCACCGCCAGCAACGAGAGCCAGCGTTTTGAGGCGCTGGCGCTCGATCAGGAGGGAACGGTCTTTGCGGCGTGGCTCGACAAGCGCAATCGCATTCCTGCGAAGGAGGCGGGACGGAAGTACGAGGGGGCGGGGCTGTTCTTTGCCTCGTCCAACGACGGCGGCACCACCTACGCCGAGGCCCGACTGGCGCGCGAAGGCACCTGCGAATGCTGCCGGTTGGGGCTGACATTCGCGGCGCCGGGGCGGCCGGCCGTGATCTTCAGAAACATTTTTGACGGCGGCGTGCGCGATCATGCGGTCATGACCTTCACCGACGTCGCCACTCCAGGCGAAATCCGCCGGGTCAGTAACGACGACTGGCAGATCAATGCCTGCCCGCATCACGGGCCGAGCCTCACCGTTGCGCCGAATGGGACCTATCACGTCGCCTGGTACACAAACGGAAAGATGCGGAAGGGATTGTTCTATGCGCATTCGCGCGACGAGGGCCGCACGTTCTCGGCGCCGATGCCGTTGGGGCAGCCGGGGCGCAATCCGACGCGCCCCTACGTGCTCGCGGGTCCGGCAGGAACAGTCATGGTCTGGAAGGAGTTCGATGGCGAAAAGACCTCGGTCCAGATGACGATCTCGCGCGACGATGGCGAGACATGGTCATCGCCGAAGACGATATCGAGCACGACCGACACGTCCGACCATCCTTTGCTCGTATCCAATGGCCGGCAGACTTACCTGTCATGGATGACGAAGGCGGACGGATACCGTCTTACAGCTATCGAGGATCAGCGATGAAACATCGATTTGCAGGGCTCCTGGGTCTGGGTATCCTGGTCGCGTCGGTCGCTATGCTCGGGGCGGCGCCGGCTCTCAAACCGTTTGAGCGCGGCACATGGCAAAGCGTGCTCAGGGAACATGCGGGCCGTCCCACGCTGGTGCATTTCTGGGGCGTGACCTGCGGGCCTTGCAAGGTCGAGCTCCCCTTGCTCGGGCAGTTCGCGAAGGATCACCCCGGGATCGACGTCGTCACGATCAGCGCCGATCTCGTGCCGAACCTGCCGGCCGCCACGCAATCGATGCTCGACAAGGCAGGGCTGTCAGCGACCGAGAATTTCATTTTCAGCGACGGCTTTGTCGAACGGCTGCGGTTCGAGATCGATCCCGCCTGGCAGGGCGACATTCCCCGGACCATGCTGATCGCGCGGGACGGGACCATCATGACAATCGAAGGCTCGGCCGAGATGGCCGATCTCGAGAAATGGTCGGGCCAGCAGCTCGGCACGCACTGAAATCTGTCTGCAAACGGGAAGACTAACATGAAGACTATGTTGAAAGACGTGATGCTCGCCGCGCTCGCTCTCGTGCTCGTAGCTGCACCAGCGGCTGCCGAGGACGTCAAGGCCGGCGATCTCGTCATCTCGCAGGCGTGGAGTCGGGCGACGCCGGGCGGCGCCAAGGTCGCGGGCGGCTATCTCACGATCGAGAACAAGGGGACGGCCGCGGACAAGCTGGTCAGCGTTTCCGCCGATATCGCGGGCAAGGCCGAGGTCCATGAGATGGCGATGGATAACGGCGTGATGAAAATGCGTCACCTCGACCAGGGGCTCGCCATCGAGCCGGGGAAGACGGTGAAGCTTGCTCCGGGCGGCTATCACCTCATGCTGCAGGAGCTGAAGGGGCCGTTCAAGCAGGGCGACAAGGTTCCGGTGACGCTTCAGTTCGAGAAGGCCGGCAAGGTCACCGTCTCCCTGGATGTGCAAGGCGTCGGCGCGCAGGCGCCCGGCGATGGCGGGCAGATGATGAAGAAGATGCACGATCATTCGGGAATGAAGATGTGATGAAACAGATCAAGTCCCTCATGAGCTCGAATCGAACCATCGCGGGCCTCGCGTTCGCAATGACTGCGCTGCTGTCGGTGGCCGCAACACCGCTTGCCGCGGCGACCGATGACGACAGCTTCTTCACGCATCTGCACACCGAGAAGGCGATGGCCAATGTCACGGTTTCCCCGGGGCGCGCCGGCCCGGTCGAGATCGCGATCCAGTTGGAGACAACGGACGAGACGCCGCTCTCGGCCAAGGCCGTTTCGGTGACGCTGGTGGATACGCAGACCGGCCGGAAACTCGCGCCGGTCGAGGCATCGCGCGACGGCGAGGATGGCTGGCGTGTGAAGGTGGCGCAGTTGACGCCCGGACGCTGGATGCTGGGGCTCGGGATTTCGATCTCCGAGGCCGATCACGTCAGCGTGGAATCGCCGATCCTGATCAAATGACCACGCTCGTGAGGCTGACCATGTCAAAGCGACCCTTTCTGTTCCTGGTGGCCGCGCTCGCTGCTTCGCCAGCGGCCGCACATGTCACGCTCGAGACCAAGCAGGCGACGGTTGGCTCGTACTACAAGGCCGTTTTCGCAGTGCCCCACGGCTGCGCGGGCTCGCCCACGGTCAAGATCCGGGTGCAGATCCCCGAAGGGGTGATCGCGGTGAAACCGATGCCGAAAGCGGGCTGGAGCGTCGATGTCGTCGAGGGCAAATATGCAACCGAATACGACTATCACGGCAACAAGCTCTCCTCGGGCGTCAAGGAGGTCGCGTGGTCCGGCGGCAAGCTGCCGGACAAGTACTATGACGAATTCGTCATGCAGACGCTGCTCACCGACGAACTCAAGCCGAACACGACGCTGTACTTTCCCGTCGTCCAGGAATGCGAAACGGGCGTCAGCCGCTGGATCGAAATCCCGGCGGAAGAGGCAGGGCATTCGCACGAGGGCAAGTCGTCGGCGCCAGGCGTGAAGCTGCTGCCAAAACCCTGATGCGCCTCTTCGCCGCGCTCGCGACGCTGCTCCTCGTTGCCGGCTTCGCGACCGGCGCGTCTGCGCATGCCGCTCTGGTCTCGGTCGATCCGGCGAGCGGCAGCATCCTGAAGACCGCACCGAAGGCGGTGGAGCTGCGCTTCAACGAGACGGTGACGCCGGGCGCGATCCGGCTGATCGATGGCGCGGGCAGGGCACGGGATGATGCGCGCATCGAGGCAGCGGGCGAGACCATTTCGGTCGTGATGCCGCCGGACCTGCCGCAAGGCACGGCGGTCGTAAGCTATCGCGTGATCTCGCAGGACGGCCATCCCGTCGCGGGATCGGTGATCTTCTCGGTCGGCGCTCCGACGGCGACGAAGCCGCCCGCCGGTGCGGACGGCGGATTGAGCGCGCTGATCTGGCTGGCGCGGATCGGTCTTTATCTCGGCCTGTTCGTTGGCGTCGGCGGTGTGTTTTTCGCGCGCTGGGTCGCGTGGTCGATGACGGGCTTGTCCGTGCCGCGCGTCGGGCTCGCGCTCGGCATTCCGAGCGCGATCGTCTCTCTTGGCGTGCTGGGCCTCGATCTTCTTGGCCTGCCGCCGGCGGCACTCGTGACGGTTGCTCCGTGGAAGGTCGCATTCGCCACCAGCGCCGGCCCCGCGCTGCTCGTCGCGGTCGCATCGATGCTGCTCGCGATGATGGCGCTGCGCAGCGCGTGGTACGCGCGCGCCTTTGCGATGATCGCATTCATCGGCGTTGGCTTGTCGCTTGCCATGACCGGGCACGCAGCAACGGCACCGCCCGAGATGTTGACGCGCCCGGCGATCTTCCTCCATGGCCTCGGCGTCGCCTTCTGGATCGGAGCCCTCGCGCCGCTCGCCGCGCTGGTGTCGAAGCCGGCGACTGCGGCGCTGCCGGTCGTGAACCGCTTTTCGCGTATGGCCGTGCTGGCCGTCGGTGTGCTCGCGTTGACCGGCCTTGGCCTTGCCATCGTTCAGCTCGAAAGGCCGTCCGCGCTGATCGAGACCAGTTACGGGGCCATCCTGTCGATCAAGCTTGGTCTGGCCGTCCTGCTGCTGGCTTTCGCCGCACTCAACCGGTTCCGGCTGACGTCGGCCCTGGCGCGGGACGAAAAAGCCGCGCCCGCGCTCAGGCGTTCGATCCTGCTCGAATGCGCCATCGCCCTCGGCATCTTCGCGCTCGTCGCCGGCTGGCGCTTCACGCCGCCGCCGCGGACCATTGTTCCCGAGACGCCGCTGGCAATCCACATCCATACCGACAAGGCGATGTTCCAGGTGCTGGTCTCTCCGGGGAAGGCGGGCGCCAACGACTTCGTGCTCCAGCTCATGACCGGCGAGGGGACGCTGCTCGGGGCGAAGGAGGTGACGCTGATCCTGAACCTGCCGGAGCGGGGCATCGAGCCGATGGCGCAGGCTGCCTCGCTCGGGCCCGACGGCTACTGGCATGTTCGAAAGGTCGAGCTGCCCTTCGCTGGCCGCTGGCACGTGCGGATCGATGCGCTGGTGACCGATTTCGAGCAGATCACGCTGGAGGACGACCTCGAGCTGGCGCCGTAGGCAAACCGGTTCAAGCTGAATCTGAAGGCAACGGAAAAATGACAGGAATTCCGCTGCGTTAGCGGCTTTTCCTCATTCCCGGCCTTGTGTTTTCGCTCGCAATCCGGTTTCACTGCAACCCCTCACTGATTCCCAGAGTATTGCCATGCGGTTGTCGCGGTTCTTTCTGCCCATTCTGAAGGAAAATCCGAAAGAGGCGGAGATCGTCTCGCATCGGCTGATGCTGCGCGCCGGCATGATCCGGCAGGAGGCCGCAGGCATCTATGCCTGGCTGCCGCTCGGCTTCCGCGTGCTGAAGAAGATCGAGCAGATCGTGCGTGAGGAGCAGGATCGCTCCGGCGCGATCGAGGTGCTGATGCCGACGCTGCAGCTCGCCGACCTCTGGCGCGAGAGCGGCCGCTACGACGCCTACGGCCCGGAGATGCTGCGCATTGCCGACCGTCACAAGCGCGAGCTGCTGTACGGGCCGACCAACGAGGAGATGATCACCGAGATCTTCCGCGCCTATGTGAAGTCGTACAAGAACCTGCCGCTGAATCTCTATCATATCCAATGGAAATTCCGCGACGAGCAGCGTCCGCGTTTCGGCGTGATGCGCGGCCGCGAGTTCCTGATGAAGGATGCCTATTCGTTCGACCTCAACGAGGCGGCGGCGCGCGTTGCCTACAACAAGATGTTCGTCGCCTATTTGCGCACCTTCGCGCGGATGGGGCTGAAGGCGATCCCGATGCGCGCCGAGACCGGCCCGATCGGCGGCGATCTCAGCCACGAGTTCATCGTGCTCGCCGAGACCGGCGAATCCGGCGTGTTCATCAATCGCGACGTGCTGGACCTGCCGGTACCCGGCGAGGACGTCGACTATGACAGCGACCTGACGCCGATCATCAAGCAGTGGACCTCGGTCTATGCCGCGACCGAAGACGTTCACGATGCCGCCCGGTTCGAGCAGGAAGTGCCTGCGGACAAGCGCGTGAACACCCGCGGCATCGAGGTCGGCCAGATCTTCTATTTCGGCACCAAATATTCCGAGCCCATGAAGGCGCTCGTGGCGGGCCCGGATGGCGTCGACGTGCCGATCCATGGCGGCTCCTACGGCGTCGGCGTCTCGCGCCTGCTGGGTGCCATCATCGAGGCCTGCCATGACGATGCCGGCATCAAATGGCCCGAGGCCGTCGCCCCGTTCCGCGCGGTGGTGCTCAACCTCAAGCAGGGCGATGCCGCGGTCGATGCGGCCTGCGAGAAGCTCTATGCCGAGCTCCAGGCCAAGGGCGTCGACGTGCTCTACGACGACACCGACCAGCGCGCCGGCGCCAAATTCGCCGCCGCCGACCTGATCGGCATCCCCTGGCAGATCATGATCGGGCCGAAGGGGCTCGCCGACGGCAAGGTCGAGATCAAGCGGCGTAGCGACGGCTCCCGCGAGACCATGTCGCCTGCGGACGCGGTCGCAAGACTTGTGGGCTGATAAGGCTGGTCGGCTGAATATTGTTCATCGCCCGATATCGCGGCCGCCAATCCGGCCACAATTGACCCCGAATCATGGGATTATCGAGCGATGGACGAGACCATGACTGAAACCGTGCAAACCGCGCCTTTTGCGCCCTTCGAGTGGATGCTGTCGGCGCGCTACCTGCGGGCGCGCCGCAAGGAGGGATTCATCTCGGTCATCGCCGGGTTCTCGTTCCTCGGCATCATGCTGGGCGTGGCGACGCTGATCATCGTCATGGCCGTCATGAACGGCTTCCGCAAGGAACTGCTCGACAAGATCCTGGGGCTGAACGGCCACATCCTGGTGCAGCCGCTGGAATCGCCGCTGACCGACTGGAAGGACGTCGCCGACCGCCTCAGCCAGGTCAAAGGTATCCGGCTCGCCGCACCCGTGGTGGACGGCCAGGCGCTGGCGTCCTCGCCGTGGAACGCCTCGGGCGTCCTGGTGCGCGGCATCCGCTCCGACGATCTCAACAACCTCACCTCGATCGCCAAGAACATCAAGCAGGGCTCGCTCGAGGGTTTTGACGAGGGGCAGGGCGTCGCGATCGGCCGGCGCCTCGCCGACCAGCTGTCGCTGCATGCCGGCGACAGCATCACGCTGGTGGCGCCCAAGGGCGCGGTGACGCCGATGGGCACCACGCCGCGCATCAAACCGTACAAGATCGTGGCCGTGTTCGAGATCGGCATGTCCGAATATGATCTCGGCTTCGTGTTCATGCCGCTCGCGGAGGCGCAGGCCTATTTCAACCGCAGCAACGATGTCACCTCGATCGAGGTGTTCACCACCAATCCCGACCAGATCGTCGCCTTCCGCCAGGCGGTGACGGAGGCAGCGGGCCGGCCGGTGTTCCTGGTCGACTGGCGGCAGCGCAACTCGACCTTCTTCAACGCGCTCCAGGTCGAGCGCAACGTGATGTTCCTGATCCTGACCATGATCGTGCTGGTCGCAGCGCTCAACATCGTCTCCGGCCTGATCATGCTGGTGAAGGACAAGGGCAGCGACATCGCGATCCTGCGCACCATGGGCGCCTCGCAGGGCTCGATCATGCGGATCTTCCTGATCACCGGCGCCTCGATCGGCGTGGTCGGCACGCTGGTCGGATTCGTCGTCGGCCTCGTGATCTGCCTCAACATCGAGTCCATCAGGCAATTCCTGTCCTGGCTGACCAGCACCGAGCTGTTCTCGCCGGAGCTCTACTTCCTGTCGAAGCTGCCCGCCGAAATCGACATCGGCGAGACCACGGCGGTCGTCATCATGGCGCTGACGTTGTCGTTCCTGGCGACGCTGTACCCGTCCTGGCGCGCCGCGCGCCTCGACCCCGTCGAAGCGCTCCGGTACGAGTGAGGGGCTGATGGAGCAGCAGCAGGGGGCGGACGATGTACCGGTCATTTATCTCCACGAGATAAAGCGGCAGTACTTGCAGGGTGAGGTGCCGCTGACGATTTTGGACGGCGCCAAGCTCGCGCTGTGGGCCGGGCAATCGGTCGCGCTGGTGGCGCCGTCGGGCTCGGGCAAGTCGACGCTGCTGCACATTGCCGGGCTGCTGGAAGCGCCGGATTCCGGCGAGGTCTATGTCAACGGCGCGCCGACCTCGCAGCTGCCCGACATCGAGCGCACCCAGCTGCGCCGCACCGACATCGGCTTCGTCTACCAGTCGCACCGGCTGCTGCCGGAGTTCTCGGCGCTGGAGAACGTGATGATGCCGCAGATGATCCGCGGCCTGAAGAAGTCCGAGAGCGTCAAGCGCGCCAAGGAGATTTTGGGCTATCTCGGCCTCGGCGACCGCATCACCCATCGCCCTGCGGAGCTGTCGGGCGGCGAGCAGCAGCGCGTCGCCATCGCGCGCGCGGTGGCCAATGCGCCGCGGGTGCTGTTCGCGGACGAGCCGACCGGCAACCTCGATCCGCACACGGCCGATCACGTCTTCCAGGCCCTGATGCAGCTGGTCAAGGCGACCCACGTTTCCATGCTGATCGCGACCCACAACATGGAGCTCGCCGGCCGCATGGACCGGCGGGTCTCGCTGTCGAACGGCCAGGTGGTCGAGCTCGAATAAAAAAACTGCGAAAACAACCCCATGCACAGTAGCCGGCCTGTTTCAACCAGTGCCGGCCCGACGCCCGCCAGGCGCTTGATGTGTCGGGCAAAACGGCGCTGACCGCGCATCGCCGGGCAGGTGGCTGTTTTAGGGCCTGATCACCGTCAATTTGAACGGCCCGCCGTTGGCCGCGGCATGCGCCACGGCCTCGTTGGCATGGTCGAGGTCGAAGGCCGTCGTCTCATATTCCTCCAGCCGCAGCAGGCCCGAGCGCACCAGCGCGATCAGGCGGGCCGCCGCATCGGGCGGATACATCCAGACGCCGTGGATGCTGATGCAGTTGCGCATGATCCAGGGGTAGGGCAGCTCGAGCCCTGCGCCGCCGGCCATGCCGACGCCGCCCATCAGCACGACGCGCCCGTAGGCGCGCACCGTCATGACCGCCGCGCGCACGACGGTCGGGCTCACCGAGGGCGGCATGATGTCGAACACGCAGTCGATCGGCCCGGGCGCGGCGCGTTTCATCGCTTCGCGGTCGTCGTCCTCGTGACCGCTGAGCTTGACCGGCTTCACACGGCTGCCGAAACGGCGGACGAGGTCGGCGAGGATCTTTTCGTTGCGTCCCGGCGTCACCACGCAGGCCGCCCCCATCGCCAGCGCAACCGACACCGCAGCGCTGCCGAAGTTGCCGGTGGCTCCGCTCACCAGCACGGTCTCGCCTGCTTGCAGGTTGGCGGCGAGGAAGCCGCCGTAGGGCACCAGCAGCGTGCCCAGCGCGCACCACCGCGTGGCGTCCTCCGACGTGATCGTGCCGAGGCGTTTGACGTTCTCGGTCGGCAGGCACATCTGCTCGGCGAATGAGCCGTGACGAAAATGCTGTTGCAGGCGCATGCCGCCGGGGCCGGCGGCCGTGAGCCCCTGCAGGGCGATATCGGGTGCCACGGCGTCGTCGCGCGAGCGCACCGTCGGGTCGCAGAACACCCAGTCGCCGATCGCAAGCCTTGTCGCGTCCGGGCCGACCGCGCGCACCCGGCCGATGCCGCCGGGGCCCGGGATGATCGGTAGATCGAGCGCGTAGTTGCGCTCGCCGCTGAAGACCTCGTTCATGTAGGACAGCACCCGCGTGGCGACGACGTCGACGATGACCTCGCCGGTACCGAGCACCGGGTCGGGGGCAGTCTCGATTGCCAGCGGCGAGCCGAAGGATTTGAGCACGGCAGCTTTCATGATGTTCACCTCGGGGACGGGTGAGTTGGATATGCCTCGCCCTTGAAGCGACAAGAAGGCCTGGTATTATCCTAGTATCCTAAGGACCCTCCATCGGGACACGCATCATGGCCGACCCACGCCGCGTCGAATTCGGCGATTTTCTCAGGTCCCGCCGCGAAAAGCTGTCGCCGAAGACCGTGGGGCTGCCCGCCGGCCGCCGGCGCCGCACCGCGGGCCTGCGCCGCGAGGAGGTCGCCCAGCTCGCCGGCATTGGCGTCGACTGGTACATCCGCCTCGAGCAGGGCCGCACCGTCAGCCCCTCGGTCACCACGATCGACGCGCTGGCCCGCGCGCTGCGCCTCTCGAAGACCGAGCACGCGCATCTCAAGGCGCTGGCGCGCGATGGCGCGAGGGGCGCGTTCACGCGCGAGGTGGTGCCGCCGCCGATACGGCGCCTGGTCGAGAGCCTGCCGCATCCGGCCTACATCACCGGGCGGCGCTGGGACGTCCTGGCCTGGAACGATGCCGCCGAGGAGGTCTTCGCATTTGGCCGGCTGCCCGAGGAGGATCGCAACACGCTGCTCTTGATGATGACCAGCAAGCGCACGCGGAAATCCTACGGCGCGGGCTGGGCCGATGTGGCCAAGCGCATGGTCGCGATGTTTCGCGCTACCCACGACGTCTGGGCCGGCGATCCCGCCTTTGCGGAATTGCTGGCGCGGCTGCGCGATGGCAGTCCCGAATTCGTCAAATGGTGGGGCGCGCACGAGGTGCACGGCACCCTGTCGGGTCGCAAGACCATGACCCATCCGACAAAGGGCGTGCTGCATTTCGAGCACACGAGTTTCCAGGCCAACGACGATCCTGCGCTGAAGCTTGTGATCTACACGCCGGTGTGAGGCGCGAAGACACGGAGGTCGAGCGCCGGCAGCGGCGGCGGCCTCCCGGGGCCGCCTCAATGCTTCAGCGTCTCGACCTCGAAAGTGAACTTGACCTGCATCACAGGGCCGCCGGCGTCGCGGACCTCGATCGCCATGCGGTGCGTGCCATTCACGGGAGCGGACGTGCAGGCCGCCTCTCTCGCCATATCGACCAATGATCTGGCGGCCTCGACCTGGGCTGCGCGAAGACCGGAAAGCTCGAGGCCTTCCTCGTCGGGCGCCAACTCATCTTCATCCCGAAGATCGAAATAATAACGTGCCATCTCAGATCTCCAATGCCTCGTTCGCCAGCGGTCGCGCCACGATGGCCGGTGTCTGCTGCTCGGCGACAAGCCGCGAGCATGTGTCCTTGGCGAGCGGATCGAGCGCTCCCTCGTCCATGAGCGGCATTGTTCCCCCGAAGGGTCGGCGCTTCGCATCTGCCTCGCAAGCCTCCCCGATGCGTCCGCTTTAACATAAGCTAATGGGCCCCAAACTCGTTCCTATCAGAGCCAATGCGGGCTGTACGAAATCCAATAGGTCAGGCAGTGCTGCTGTCGGAAACATGGCGGGCACCTTGAAGCCGCCATGTTTAAGTCGTCGGCCGCGTTCACTTCGCCCGATAGAGCCGAAGATAGCCCGGCGAGTACATCGCCGCGTTCTTGAGCGCTTCGAGATCTCCGATCGTCAGGGTCCGGTCCTTCAGGACGATCAGGCCGGACGCGCGCAATTCCTGGATCGTGCGGTTGGCATGAACCACCGACAGGCCAGTCGCGTCGGCCAGATCGGTCTGGGTCACCGGAAGCGCGCAGGAATTGCCGTCGACCAGGCCAACGGGTCGAAGCCGTTCGAAGATTTCGCAGAACAGATGGGCCACGCGCTCGAAGGCCGACCGCCGGCCGAGGTTGACGATCCATTCACGCTGGAGCGCGCTGTTCAGCAGCGTCTCGCACATGAAGGCTTCGGCCAGCGTGCGGTTGGCAGCCATCAGTTGTTCGAAGCGCGCGCGCTTGATCTCGGCATAGGCAACCGGCGTCGCTGTCGTGATCGAATGATCGATGGTGGACAGGAGATAAGCGTGGGCGTCGCAGCTCTCGCCCGGCAGGATGAAATTGACGATCTGCCGGCGCCCGTCCTCCAGTGTCTTGTGGCGGAACAGCCAGCCCGAGAGGACAATGCGGACGCTGTCGACGGGATCGCCTTCGCCGATCAGGTCCTCGCCCGGCCCGGCACGCAACAAACCTTCGAGGATGGCATGTTCCAGTGCAGCGGCATCCTCGTCGGACAGCGGGCGCAAGGCGTTGAAGCGGCGAAAGACCGCCTGCGCCACACCGCCATCGGTCCCGTGAGAACGCATCATCCCTCCATCGACGGCGTATGGAAGGTACGCCTGGTCAGCGGAATCGCGATCAAGCACATGAGGCCGGACGCATTGAACGACATGGTCGTCTGCCCCTTCAACTCGAACGCCAGGGTGCGCTCCAGAAGCTCGGTACCAAAGCCCTTGCGCGGCGGTGGCGTCACCGCGGGACCGCCCCGCTCGCGCCATTCGAACAGCAGTTGCGGGGACTCGATGGCCCCGTCGATACGCCACGAAATTTCGAGCCGGCCGCCGGGCTGACCCAACGCGCCGTATTTGAGCGCGTTCGTTGCAAGCTCGTGGATTGCGAGCGCAAAGGTCTCTGCCGCCTTCGGCTGGAAGCGAACCGCGGGCCCGGACGCGCGCACCTGCTCGCCCTCATGGGCATTATAGGCCAGCAGCTCCTCGATCACCAGATATTCCAGATCGACGCCGCCCTCGGGGTCGCGCGTGACCAGCGCCTGGGTGCGCGCGAAGGCGTTGAGGCGCCCGTCCAGATGGGCGGCATATTCCTCGACCGTGGAGCTCGTCTCCGCGGAGCGGCGCGCGATCGACCGCACCACGCCGAGCGTATTGCGAACGCGGTGCTGAAGCTCGGCGAGGAGAAGGCGCTGCCGTTCCTCGGCACGCGTGATCGCGGTGACATCGATGAAGGTGATGACGACGCCGGCGATGAAATTGTCAATGCTGCGATAGGGCAGGATGCGGACGATGTAACGCGTGCCGCTGTCGGGCGCGGTGAGTTCGCGTTCGGCGCTGGCAAGCGTGCGCAGTACGCGGCGTACTTCGTCGTAGAGCTCCTCGATCGGGATGCGCGCCTTGATGTGGGCGATCGGGCGGCCGACATCGGTTTCGACCAGATGCAGGATCTGCGTGATTGCGGGCGTGAAGTTCATGACACGGAGATCGTTGTCGAGGAAGACGGTCGCGATCTGCGTGCTTTCGAGGAAGTTCTTGAGGTCGCTGGTGGCGCGGGTCAGCTCCTGAACCCGGTGCGCCAGCTCGCCATTGACGGTGGTCAATTCCTCGTTGACCGATTGCAGCTCCTCGCGCGAGGTCTCCAGCTCCTCGTTGGCGGATTGCAGCTCTTCATTGAGGGATTGATATTCCTCGTTCGAGGATTTCAGCTCTTCGTTGGTGCTTTCGAGCTCTTCGATCGTCGCCTGGAGGCGTTCGCGCGTCGCCCGCAATTCGCCTTCGAGACGTTCGACATGCTCGGTCCGCACCAGCGCGCCGGAATTGCTCTCGGGGACATCAGCGGCGCGCGCCGGTCCGTCCTTGAACAGGACGATGAAGTTGCGATGGCCACCAGCGCCATCCTGGATCGGCTCGACCGTGATGTCGACGAGAATGCGATGGCCGTTGACGCCGAGCTGAACCTGCTCGGCATGGGCGGACTCGTTGGTTTCCGAGGCGCGGGAGAGGGCGGTGCGCAATTCCAGCCTGAGATCGCGATGCACCAGCTGGAGCAGGTCGAGCGAGGCCGCACCGGCGGTCGGCTCGATATAGCGTCCGGTGCGGCCGGAGAAGTGCAGGATCTGGAAATTGTCGTCCGTAATCACGTAAGCGGGCGCATAGCGCTCGGCGATGCGCTGGGCGCGGCGTTCGAGGCCGACGTCCGGCCCGAACGAGCGGACCGGCGGCACCTCGACCGGCGTACGTCCGGCCGAGGTCGAGATCGGAAATTCCGGCGGCAGCCGCGTGCCGGTATCGAGCTTCCTGAAGATGCGGGCGCGGCGATCGACCGGCGCAAACAGCTTCGGGTGCCGCGTCACGTTCTCGGAATTGCCGAGGAACAGGAAGCGCTCGGGCAGCAGCGCGAAATGGAACAGCGGGATCACGCGGTTCTGCAGCTCCGCGTTGAGGTAGATCAGCAGGTTGCGGCAGGAGACCAGATCGAGCTTGGAGAACGGGGCGTCCTTGATGACGTTGTGCTGGGAGAAGATGCACATCTCCCGCAATTCCTTCACCACGCAATAGGTGTCGCCCTCGCGCACGAACCAGCGCGCCAGCCGCTCGGGGGACATGTCCTGCTCGATGTTGGTGCGGTAGCGCCCGACGCGGGCTGCCGCGAGCGCCCGGCCGTCGATGTCGGTTGCGAAGATCTGCACCTGGGGCGCGGAATCGAGCGTCGCCATGTGCTCACGCAGCAGGATACCGATCGAATAGGCCTCCTCGCCGGTCGCGCAGCCCAGCACCCAGACGCGGACCTGCTGGCCGTTGCCCTTGCCCTCGAAAATCTTCGGGATGATCTGGGTTTCGAGGACTTCGAACTCACGCTTGTCGCGGAAGAACTCGGTGACGCCGATCAGAAGGTCGTTGAAGAGATTCTGCGCCTCGTCCTTGTCGTTGCGGAGGAAGTCGACATAGGAGGTGATCTCCTCGATCTGCACGACCTGCATGCGCCGCTGCACGCGGCGCAGGAAGGTGTTCTGCTTGTAGCCGTGGAAATCGTTGCCGGTCTTGTTGCGCAGGATGTCGGCGATGCGCGACAGCGAGGTCGCCGCCGCGGCCAGAACCTCGTCGAATCCCTGCTTCTCTTCGAGCCGCCGGAGATGTCGGGCATAGACCTGGATGTGCTCGGGGATGTCCTCGGGCGGCAGGACGTAATCTGCGATCGCCGCCGGCTTGCTGCTGTCGGCCAGATGGTCGGACGATTCGTCGCCGGCCGATCTTTCCGCGATCGCGAGGCCGCCATGGTCCTTCAGCGTTGCCGCGCCGAGCGTGCCGTCGCCGCCGGTCCCGTTCAGCAGCACGCCGATGGACTGCTCGGCACGCTCCTCGGCGAGCGACACCAGGAAGCTGTCGATGGTGGCGCGCTCGCCCGGGCCCTGTTCGGCCTTGCGCACTGCAAAGCGCCCACCCTGGATCGTGGTGATCATGGCCGCGGGGCTGAGATAGATGACGCCCCCTTCGACCACCATGGCATCGCGGATGTCGGCGAGGCGAGCGCCATCGGCGCGCTGGACGATGCCGCGCAACCGCGCCTCGTCGAGCGCCTCGGCGCTCTGAACGACGAGGACGACCGCCTGGTCGTCGCCCAAGGTCAGCTTGGCGAAGAACCGCTCGATACTGTCGATCGTGCCGGCCGACGCCCCCACGCCGATGACCAACGGGGCCTTGGCCTGAGGCTCCCGCTCCCCCGCCGTCTTGCCGACTTCGTCCATGATTGCCGCTACTCTCGTTGTCTTGGATCGACGGATTCCGGTTTCTGCAAATACCAGAAATCGTCTTCATCCCAACAGCTAAAAGCAAAAAGTGTTCGTCCTTCTGACACGGCCTCAGCTAGCGGAAGCGGCAAGCCCCGAGCGCTGGTGGCGGAGCCATTGCCCTGTCAAGCGGCCGCTGGCGGCACCGGATCGACCTCCTGCTGGAGGTAGTTCACTCTCTGGATGATCAGGGTGCGATGCCGCTCCCATTCCACCAAGGTCTGCTTGAGCAGCTCCACCAGCCGTTCCGCCTGCAGGCAGTCATATCCGCCGGCTTGCAGGTCCCGCACCCGATCCTCCTGCCTGCGGACGCGCTGCCAGCCTTCCTCGATATCGAGATCGGCCTTCTTCAGAAGACGCCGCTCGTCCCGGAGTTGCTGCGTACGTATGGCAAGGGATACTGCCATGGCGGCGTTCATGCCCCTGGCTGGATCGGAGGATCAAGCGATTGTAGCACGACGCGCCGGATCATGTCGGCATATTCGCGATATTCGGCTGCGCGCCGCTCGTACATCTCGGCCACTGCCGGCCTGCCGCTGCGGCGGCCGTCCGCCGCCATGCGCTGCACCAACTCGGCCCGCTCCTCGATGATCCGGAGCGCGACCCGCAGGGCTTCGTCGACTTGCCCTTCCTGCTCCTTGGCGAGGGCGTCAGCGGTATAGGCGTGGCCGACCTGACAGCGAAACCGCATCGGACGAGCCGCTTTCACCTGGGAGAGAACTCCGCCGCAACCGGGGCAGGTCAGCGCCGCCGGATCGGCGATGTCGGCCAAGATGGCGCTGCCAATTCGCTCGCCCGCGGCGATCTCCACCTCCAGGCGGATATCCGGAGCGATTGGAAGCGCGGCCCCCGGCGGTTCCCGGGCAAGATCGGAGAGGACGTCGCCCAGCCGTGCGGCGGGAACGCAAAGGTCGGCCGCGGTCGCCTCCAGGGCGCGCTGCGGCATCTCGGCCGCAATCGCCTCAACTGGATCCTGCACGACCGCGATCCCGCCGCAGCGCTTGATCGCGTTGAGGCCGGCGGCGCCGTCCGAAAGCAATCCGCTGAGCACCACGCCGATCACGCGCGGGCCGTGATAGAGCGCAGCCGACCGAAACAGCGGGTCGATCGCAGGCCGCACCATGTTCTCGCGTGGACCGCGCCCCAGCCGGATACGATCGCCCGACAAAAGCAGATGATGATCGGGGGCGCCGAGATAAACGTGGCCGCGCTCGAATATCATGCCGTCCGCGGCCTGATGCACCGGCAGCCTGCCGGCGGAGGCGGCGACCGTGGCCAGGATGCCGATGCCCTGCGCAGGAAGGTGGAGGACGATGAAGATGGCTGCCGGCAGATCCGGATGCAGGGCTGCCAAGATCTGCTTCAGCGGCGCCGTGGCCCCTGAGGACCCCCCGATCACGATGATATCGCGGTTGCTCATGGAACCCGCCTTTCAATGCTTTGTTTGCACCAAGACGGCCTTGAGACCTATGTTCCTATCCCTTTTGGGGTACTGGAGGAAGCATGGCGGTATCGCCAACGTTGTCGCGCAGGCCCGCCCCCTTGTCGGGACGTCGCATCCTCGTGGTCGAGGATGAGTATTTCCTGGCCGATGACATCAGCCGTGCGCTGCGGTCGGCGGGCGCGGAAATTGCCGGTCCGGTCAGCGAGCTCGACGAGGCGATCCCGATCATCAATGACGGCGGTATTCTCGACGGAGCGGTGCTCGACGTGAACATTCACAGCGAGATGGTCTTCCCGGTTGCACAGGAGCTCAAGGCGCGTCAGGTGCCGTTCGTGTTCACGACCGGCTACGACAAGGTCAGCATCGCTCCACAATTTCACGACGTGATGCTGTGGGAAAAGCCGATCGACATCGCAGCGATGGTCCGCGGCTTGGCCGGGTTGATCGGGAAGCCGAAGACGTGAGGCGCAGCGTCGCGCCATTGCGCTGCCCGCTCATGATCCAAGTGAGGTTCGAATGATCTACACCCCCCGCGCGGGCGATGCGCAGCTCCTGTCCTTTTCGCGCGAACTGGTTCGCGATGCCCTCAAGATACTGCGCGACAGCGATCACATCGCAAGGGCGCAGCGTGTCCGGGATGGACTGGTTGCGGTCGAGCCGGTTCGCGGGGAGGGCGATCCGGTCTGAAGCGCAATGAGATTGATGAAGCGTCATCGCGCTTCAGGTTGTTGTTTGAGCATGACCTTATCGGAAAACCGCTTCGCACTTTTCCGGATCATGCTTAGAGCAAGCGGCTCCAGGTCAGCCACATAGCCACGGCAATGCAGAGGGCGATCCCGAGATAGGGCAAGGCTTGCAATAAGCCTTGCGACAAGGCCTGGCGCAACGAGGAGTCCGTCAAGCCACCATCATCCATATGATCGCTCCCAGCATCACCAGGAAACCCAGCATCGCTGTCGCGATGAAAACCCGTTCGACCCGATCCATCGTCATCGTGTTGCCCTCATCCCAGACACGATTTTGACGTTGTTCCGCGCGGTGCGCATTAGGTTATGTGAATCGCCGGCCGCTTTCTGAGCGATGGGCCGGCTTGGCGTCCCCGCTTACGGCGCCACCGCAGCCGGAGGGGTTGCGCTGACGCCCGGCACCGTGGCCGGCCAGGGGCTGATCGGGCTGAGCGCCGACAAGGCGCAGGATGATTTGAGCTGCGTCCAGGCCGGCGCGAGGCCCGTGAGGTCGACGTCGAATTTCGTCATGTCCGTCTTGTCGTCGGGCATCGTCGTGGTTTCGCGGACATGGAGGGAGCGGGAGGCCAGGATCGCCTTGACCATGTCGGCGTCGATGCTGCCGCGCCAGACCTCGTACTTGCCGGATCGCAGCGGTGACCCTCCGGCCGCCTTGTCCGTGACGGCGTCCGCCGTGATCAGGATCGTGCTCTTGCCGGTCGACGCCTCGTCGATTTCGGCCGCGAACCACAGCGGCACGCGCGCCTTGTTTTCGCACGACAGGCGCCACTCCATGGTCCGGAACGACGAGTCGTTCTCCTTCTTCATCACGGCGATCTTGCGGACATACGGTCGCGCGTCCTTCTCCAGCTTCCACGCCGTTTCGGCGAGCGGTCGCGTGTCGATCCCGAAACGATAGAGCTCGGTGCGCGTCAGCACGTGCAGGTTCTCGAACTTCACGGTCCGGATCAGGGCGTCGAGCTCGCGGCTGATGCCCATCGAGGTGATGAACGCAGTGCGATCGCGATCGGCGCTCGCCATTCGGCGCTGCCTCGCCTCGGCGACGATCTGTGGAGGCGGATCCCCACGAAAGCGCAGGACCAGCCTGGAATTATGAACCGCCAGCGCCGCGTCGGGCGCCACCTCGCGGGAGGTCGCTCCAAGAAACAGGTAACCGCAGGCCGAGTTGCACATGGCCCTGCGGGTCGTGAGCTCCGCCTCGACCTCGCCGCTTGCGTTCTTCACCTTCAGGCAGGCCGCGTCCACCTGTGTGTCCGCCGCGCATGCCGTCACGACGGTGCGGCCGACCCGGGCGATCGCCTTGCGACTGCGCAGCAACCGGCCGATCGCATAGGACTGCTCCACGTTTCCACCGGGCGAATAGAGGTAGATCGGCCGCTGCGTGTCCTTGACGGCGGCGAGGAAGCGGCGAATGCGCGGGGCTGCGTCTCCATCGATCTCGCCTTCGATGGCGATCCAGCGGTCGCAGCCCGGCCCGCACGCATCGGGCGCCCCCTTGGCAAGATAGATCGTCAGCCTGGGCGCAAATCCGGCTTTCTCCGACGGCGTTTCCGCGCGCAATGCGCCGGGAAGCGACAAGGCGGCGACGACAAGCAGAATACGGGCGAGCATGAAATGATCGACTATGCGGTGCAAACCGATATCGACGCTATACGACGCTTGGCGCTTTCACAACTTGCGGTGGCGCTCGAATTCGCGTTTATTTTGCTGACGTCCGGGCGGGCAGATCCCTATGAACCGCTGAACGGCTTCGGTGATCCGGCGCCAGCGACGGCGCGAGCGGAGCAGCGTCGCTTCGCGAGGCGACCTCGACCGGAGCAGAGCCGGCATCGCGCCGGGCGACGGCCCAGATCAGTAAACCGAGAAGCGCGAGTGCGGCGCCGACGGGACCGGTGGAGGTCCAGCCCAGCCCTTCGCGGATGGCAAGGCCACCCAGGAACGGGCCGAGCGCATTGGCGGTGTTGAAGGCCGAA
This sequence comes from Bradyrhizobium huanghuaihaiense, assembly GCF_025200885.1. Classification (NCBI taxonomy): domain Bacteria; kingdom Pseudomonadati; phylum Pseudomonadota; class Alphaproteobacteria; order Hyphomicrobiales; family Nitrobacteraceae; genus Bradyrhizobium; species Bradyrhizobium huanghuaihaiense. Next base: position 4,415,751 of record NZ_CP104172.1, read on the forward strand.
TGGTTCAGCGCAGCCGCCAGCGCCTGCGCGTCGCCGGCGACGTCCATCAGCCGCGTCTGGAGAATGGCGCCGAGCGAGACGCTGGCGCCGATCGCGAAGATGTCTATCGCCAGCAGCCAGGGATTGCCGGCGGCGAGCGGAAACACCAGGAGTGCGACCGCAGCAAACAGCAGGATGATGCCCGCCGTCGGCATCAGCGCGCGGTCGGCAAAGCGCGGCACGAACAGATTGCCGAGCGTGGCGCCGATGCCGAATAATGCGAGGAAGAACGGAATGGTCGCGGGGCTGACCTTGGTGACCTCGATCAGCGTTGTCGCAAGATAGGTGTAGACGGCAAACATGCCGCCAAAGCCGATGGCGCCGATCGCCAGCGTGATCCAGACGCGGCCGCTTCTGAGGGCGCCGAGCTCCCGCAGTGGATCCGACCGGCCCGCCTGGTCGCGCGGCGCGAACAGCGCGCACAGCAGCACCGTGAGCAGCGCCAGCACCGACACGAGACCAAAACTCGCCCGCCAGCCGACTGACTGCCCAATCAGGTTGGCGAGGGGCACGCCGATGATCGTGGCACAGGTCAAGCCGAGCATGACCTGGCCGATCGCCTGCGAGCGGCGCTGTTGCGGAACCAGCGAAGCCGCAACCAGCGCGGCGATGCCGAAATAGGCGCCATGTGGCAGCCCCGAGAGGAAGCGTGCCGCGATCATCCAGCCAAAGCCGGGTGCAAGCGCAGTGAGCGCGTTGCCGAGCGCGAACACGGCCATCAGCACGAGCAACTGCGTGCGCCGGGCGAAGCGCGCACCCAGCACCGCGATCAGCGGTGCGCCCAACACGACGCCGAGTGCGTAGGCGCTGATCGCGTGCCCTGCGGTCGGCTCGTCGATGTGGAGATCGGCGGCGAAGAACGGCAGCAGGCTCATCGACGCGAATTCGGTGGTCCCGATCGCAAAGCCGCCCATCGCGAGCGAGATCAGGACGATGGCGAGGTGAGGGGGATGAGCGGCCGCGGTCGAATTGGCGCGGGGCGAGGTCGCGAGAGGCGAGATCGTCATGAGTCCTGCATTGCTGGCGTCAACGGGAACCAACCCAGCGAACGTCGCCATCCCTGCAAGATTTGTCCGTCGTACTTAAACCCGGATCTGTCTGCGTCAACACGTAAGGCGCAGCGCAAGGCAGGTCGCATATCAGCGTCCCGATTTGCGTGTGCCGACGATTAGCCGGGGCGCTTTGGCCGCGGAGCGGGTCTCTGCTGCGAAAAATACGGATTCGCGACGCAACTCGCCGAGCGTCCGACGGCAAGAAACCTGCACTGCTCGAGCGAGGTGTAGCGGCAGTCGAAATAGCCCACCTGGCCGTAGATCTGCATGCAGACCGGATAGCTGAGATCATAGGTCTGCGCGCGCGCCTGCGCACTCACGAAGAGCGTGCCGGTCGCAACGAGCGCAAGCCAGGCGCTGCGCATCTCAGCGCGAGAGCAAGGTGCCGGGCGCCAGCGCGCGCGGACGATTCTGATACGCGTAGGGATCATCACTCTGTCCCCCGAAATAGGGATTGGCGATGCAGGTCAGCGCGCGGCCCGATGCGCTTGCCTGACACTGCGCGTAAGTATCGAACCTGCAATTGCTCAGCCCCGGCCATTCGTCGCCCGTCAGGCAGAACGCGTGATGCGTACCGAACGCGCGTGCAGGCGTGCTTGTGTTCAGCGCGAGCGTGAATGTGGCGATTGCAAGCGAAAGTGTGGCGACAATGGGGAGAGCAATTCGTCCGCGCATTTCTCGATTCTCCAATCACACGATTGTGCGCGCGACGATGTTACGCGCGCGTGCAGTTTATCTCGTCTCGTCGACATTGGAACTCTCGAAAACACTTGTTTCAAAGGGTTTCCAGCGCGCTCCGATAAATCTTCATTAATGAAGCGCGGGCCTTTGGTGTGAACTGTTGCGTCGAGGTTACAGCAATTCCATCGATCGCTGTTATGACCACGCCACGGCCAGGGGGCCTAACGACGAAACTGGAACGGGATTGAAATGAAGAAGAATTTGTTGCTTGCCGCTGTGAGCCTCGTCGCGCTCAGCGCAGCTGCACCGGCGCTGGCTGCCGACCTCGCCGCGCGTCCTTACACCAAGGCGCCCGCGATGGTCGCCGCGATCTACGACTGGAGCGGCTTCTACATCGGCATCAACGGCGGCGGTGGTTCGTCGCATTCGACCTGGGATCTGGTCGGCGGTGGCCGCGAAGGTTCGCACGATGCGACCGGGGGCACGGTCGGTGGCCAGATCGGCTATCGCTGGCAGTCCGGCCAGTGGGTGTTCGGCGTGGAAGGCCAGGGCAACTGGGCCGACTTCTCGGGCGACAACGACAGCGCGCTGTTCACGACCCGCAACCGCTCGAAGATCGACTCGTTCGGTCTGATCACCGGTCAGGTCGGCTACGCCTGGAACAACGTCCTCATCTACGTCAAGGGCGGTGCCGCTGTGGCCGGCACCAAGTACGAAGTCTTCGACAGGGCCTCCGGCGCGCTGCTGGCTTCGAACGACCAGACCCGCTGGGGTGGCACGGTCGGTGCCGGCCTCGAGTACGGCTTTGCGCCGAACTGGTCGGTTGGCGTCGAGTACAACCACATCTTCCTGTCCGACAAGGACGTCACCTTCGCCGGCCTGGTGGGCACCGATCGCATCAAGCAGGACGTCGACATGGGCCTCGTCCGCCTGAACTACAAGTTCGGCGGCCCGATGCTCGGCCGTTACTGATACCGATCGCTTCGCAAGAAGCGGTTGTCGAAAGCCCCGGCCGTTGGCCGGGGCTTTTTTGTTGTTTGAGTTCAGCAAGTTAACCATCGCATTTCGAGGTCGCCGAGATCGCTTGACTCCCGTGAACGAAATGAGAACAATGTTCTTCATACGTTCTAGCAAGGGAGCGAGACCATGTTCAGGATTTTCGTGGAAGAGGCGGCTGCACTGGCGTCCATCACGCTGTTCGTCGGGATGATCGCGATCTGGGCCCAGGTCATACCGCAGCTCTGATTCCGCAGCTCCAGGACAGGCTCGGCTGGGGAAAAGCGGGACGACGCGGCGAAGCGGCCGCTCCGGCGTGGACTCTGGCGGCGCGAGACCCCACCATTGTGATGCCGAGTCGGCCGCGCGAGTGCATGATGCCTTGAGGAGCCGGCGACCGCTCCATCTCATCTGCAAGAGGCCGTCACGCGACCATGCCGAGCGCCGGATTTGTCCACCTTCACGTTCACTCGGCCTATTCGCTGCTCAAGGGCTCGATCAAGATCGCCAAGCTGGCCGAGCTTGCGAAGAAAGACCACCAGCCCGCGTTGGCGCTGACCGACACCGACAATCTGTTCGGGGCGCTGGAGTTCTCCGACAAGATGGCGGGCTCCGGGATCCAGCCGATCGTCGGCTGCGAGCTTGCGATCGACTTCGGCGATCAGGATCCCAACGCGCGCAATGCGATGGGACCCTCGCGCGTCGTGCTGCTGGCCGCGCAGGAGCGCGGCTATCGCAGCCTGATGCGGCTCAATTCGCGGGCGTTCCTGGAATCACCCGACAGCCATGCCCCGTTCATCAAGTTCGACTGGTTCAATGGCGAGACCGAGGGCCTGATCGCGCTCACGGGCGGTCCGGACGGGCCGATCTCGCTGGCGCTTGCCGGCGGCATGGCCGAGCTCGCAGCGGCGCGCTGCGAGCGTCTGGCCAATCTGTTCGGCGACCGGCTCTACATCGAGCTGCAGCGCCACAACATCGACAAGGAGCGGCGCGTCGAAAGCGGTTTGATCGACATCGCCTATGCGAAGGGCCTGCCGCTGGTTGCGACCAACGAGCCGTATTTCGCCGCGACCGACGATTACGAGGCGCATGATGCGCTGCTTTGCATCGCCGGCGGCCGGCTGATCGCCGAGACCGATCGCGTGCAGCTCACACCCGATCACCGCTTCAAGACCCGCGCCGAGATGGCGGTGCTGTTCGCGGACATTCCGGAGGCGCTGGCCTCGACTGTCGAGATCGCCGAGCGCTGCTCGTACCGCCCGATGACGCGCAAGCCGATCCTGCCGTTCTTCACCGTCGGCGCCGCGGCGAGCTCGGATGCCGCCGCGGTCGAGGCGGCCGAGTTGAAGCGGCAGGCGGAGGAGGGGCTCGCCAACCGTCTGCGCGTGCACGGCCTGTCGCAGGGCACGACGGAGGAGGACTACAACAAGCGCCTGGCGTTCGAGCTCGACGTCATCATGCGCATGAAGTACGCGGGCTACTTCCTGATCGTGTCCGACTTCATCAAATGGGCCAAGGCGCACGGCATTCCGGTCGGACCGGGCCGTGGCTCCGGTGCAGGCTCGCTGGTCGCGTGGGCGCTGACCATCACCGACCTCGACCCGATCAAGTTCGGCCTGCTGTTCGAGCGCTTCCTCAATCCGGAGCGCGTCTCGATGCCGGACTTCGACATCGACTTCTGCCAGGATCGCCGCGGCGAGGTGATCAAGTACGTCCAGGAGCGCTACGGCCGCGACCAGGTCGCGCAGATCATCACCTTCGGTACGCTGCAGGCGCGCGGCGTGCTGCGCGACGTCGGCCGCGTGCTGCAGATGCCCTATGGCCAGGTCGACAAGCTGACCAAGCTGGTGCCGCAGAATCCGGCGGCGCCGGTGACGCTGGCGGCTGCGATCGAGAGCGAGCCGAAGCTGCAGGCGTTCCGCGATGAAGATCCGGTGGTGGCGCGTGCCTTCGACATCGCGCAGCGCCTCGAAGGCCTGACCCGCCACGCCTCGACCCACGCGGCCGGCATCGTGATCGGCGATCGCCCCTTGAGCGAACTCGTGCCGATGTACCGCGATCCGAAATCGGACATGCCGGTGACCCAGTTCAACATGAAGTGGGTCGAGCCGGCGGGCCTCGTCAAATTCGACTTCCTCGGCCTGAAGACGCTGACCGTGCTCGACGTCGCCTGCAAGCTGCTCAAGCCGCGCGATATCCATGTCGATCTCGCCACACTGCCGATCGACGATGCCGAGAGCTACCAGATGCTGGCGCGCGGCGAGGTGGTCGGCGTGTTCCAGGTTGAAAGCCAGGGCATGCGGCGCGCGCTGGTCGACATGCGCCCCGACCGTTTCGAGGACATCATCGCGCTGGTCGCGCTCTATCGCCCGGGCCCGATGGCGAACATCCCGACCTATTGCGCACGCAAGCACGGCGACGAGGAGCCGGAGTATCTCCATCCGGTGCTCGAGCCGATTCTGAAGGAGACCTTCGGCGTCATCATCTACCAGGAACAGGTGATGCAGATCGCGCAGGTGATGTCGGGCTATTCGCTCGGCGACGCCGACCTCTTGCGCCGCGCCATGGGCAAGAAGATCCGCGCCGAGATGGACAAGCAGCGCGACATCTTCGTCGCGGGCGCGGTGAAGAACGGCGTGCCGAAGGCGCAGGCCGAGACCATCTTCGAATTGCTGGCAAAATTCGCCGACTACGGCTTCAACAAGAGCCACGCGGCGGCTTATGCGCTGGTGTCCTACCACACCGCCTATATGAAGGCGCATTATCCGGTGGAGTTCATCGCGGCGTCGATGACGCTCGATCTCAACAACACGGACAAGCTCTCCGAATTCCGCTCGGAGGCGCAGCGCCTTGGCATCAAGGTCGAGCCGCCGAACATCAACCGCTCCGGTGCGACCTTCGAGGTCGGTGACAAGGTCATCTACTACGCGCTTGCCGCGCTCAAGGGCGTCGGCATCCAGGCGATTGAGCAGATCATCGAGGAGCGCACGAAGCGGGGGGTGTTCACCTCGCTCGCTGACTTCGCCGCGCGCGTCAATCCGCGTGCGATCAACAAGCGCATCATCGAAAGCCTGGCTGCCGCCGGCGCCTTCGACACCCTGGAGCCGAATAGGGCGCGGGTCTTCGCCGGGGCGGACTCGATCATGGCCGCCTGCCAGCGCGCGCATCAGGCCGAGACGATCGGCCAGAACGACATGTTCGGCATGTCGGCGGACGCGCCGACCATCATGCTGCCGCAGATCGAGCCGTGGCTGCCGGCCGAGCGGCTGCGCCGCGAATACGACGCGATCGGCTTCTTCCTGTCGGGACATCCGCTCGACGATTACGCCACCGTCCTGAAGCGGCTGCGCGTGCAGAGCTGGGCCGAGTTCTCGCGCGCGGTGAAGACCGGCGCCACCGCCGGCAAGGTCGCGGCGACCGTTGTCTCGCGCATGGAGCGGCGTACCAAGACCGGCAACAAGATGGGCATCATGGGCCTGTCGGACCCGACCGGGCATTTCGAGGCGGTGCTGTTCTCCGAAGGCCTCGCGCAATATCGCGACGTGCTGGAGCCGGGCGCCGCCGTGCTGCTTCAGTTAGGTGCCGAGCTTCAGGGCGAAGACGTGCGTGCCCGCGTGCTGCATGCCGAGCCGCTCGATGATGCCGCGGCCAAGACGCAGAAGGGCCTGCGCATCTTCCTGCGCGACACCAAGCCGCTGGACTCGATCGCCAAGCGTCTCGCCGGTCCCGATGCAGCCGCGTCGAACGGTGCCGCGCCGAAGATCGGCAGTCCCGGGATTGCGCCGCGCTCAAATGGCGACGGCGAGGTCTCGCTGGTGTTGATGCTCGACCTCGAGACCGAGGTGGAGATGAAGCTGCCCGGCCGCTTCAAGGTCTCGCCGCAGATCGCCGGCGCGATCAAGGCGGTTGCGGGCGTGGTGGACGTGCAGCAACTGTAGAGCGCGATGAGATTTCGAAGAATCGCCGTCGCGCTTTGGATCGTTGTTGGAGCATGATCTCCGTACAAACGCGTGCCGCGTTTGTCGCGAGGGAAGATTGCTGTGCTTTTTTTAGATCATGCCCTAGCAGCCGGTCGCGAATATATGCGGGCGCGCGCGGGCCCGTGCAGTCGCTGCGCGTGAGGCGAGCGATCGCTTCGGCTTAGCAGCATAGTTCGCGGTGCAGCAATCATAAGTTGCGTCAATTATAATTGGTGATTTCTTCATATCGGCGCACCTATCATCGCGACGCTTCCATTCGTCCACTGTACCCTGGGGAAACATCACATGTGCGACAAGTGCTCTGAATCTCTGCATCATCAATCTCTGCATCAAGACATCGCGCCGTCACGTCGATCCGCGATGCTGTTTGGCGCCGCTGCGTTTGGCATGGCTTTCGCCGGCGGAGCTTTCGCCAACCGTGCCTTGGCAAAGGAAGCCAAGCAGCCACCCAAGCCGCAGAACGTGCTGGCGCCCGACGCGGCGCTGAAGCGGCTGATGACGGGCAATGCGCGCTATGTCGAAGGCGTATCGCGGCGCCACGATTTCAAGCACGAGCGTGAGGCGCTGGCCGGTGGCCAGAACCCGTTCGCGGCCGTTCTGAGCTGCGCCGACTCGCGCATCGCGCCGGAATATGCCTTCGACAGCGGCCGCGGCGATCTCTTCGTCTGTCGCGTCGCCGGAAATTTTGCCGGCACCGAGACCATCGCCAGCATGGAATATGCAGTCGCGGTGCTCAACGCGCCCCTGATCCTCGTGCTCGGCCATGACAGTTGCGGCGCGGTCGATGCGACGCTGAAGGCGATCAAGGACAATACGTCGCCGCCGGGCCACATTCCCTCGCTGGTCGATGCGATCGCGCCCGCCGCAAAGGCTGCCATGCAGCAGGGCGGCGGGGATGTCCTCGACAAGGCGATCCGGCAGAACGTGATCGACAACGTCGCAAAGCTGAAGTCGGCCGCGCCGATTCTCAACGCGGCCGTGGAGCAGGGCAAGATCAAGGTCGTCGGCGGCATCTACCGGCTCACGACGGGAACGGTCGACCTGATCCAGGGCTGAACGGGCCGACGCGGCTCGCGCCGCAGTGCGGTCACAAGGCTTGCGCGGGCCTGACGCAGGGTTTGATTTGATATGAGGCGGGGGCGCCATGCCGCCGCCTCAATCCGCGCTTTTCGTTCAAGAGCCATTCAGCTAGCCGGGCGTTTCATGCACGCTGGCACCTCAAAGACAAAAGCGGGCAAGCAAGCCATGCGTGGGACGCTCAAAGTCTTCATCTGCCTTCTCCTGCCGATCATGGTCCTTGCCGCTGGCGGTCCGGGGCCAGTGCGCGCGCAGCAGCAGGAAAAGCGCATCGCGCTGGTTGTCGGCAACGGCGCCTATGCCAAGTCGCCGCTGGCGACGACCGCGAACGATGCCGGTCTGATCGCGCAGACGCTGCAGGCAGCGGGCTTCGACGTCGTCGGCGCCCGCGATCTCGACGGCGACACGCTGCGCAAGAGCTTTCGCGACTTCGTCCAGAAGGCGCAGGCGTCGGGACCCGGCACCGTCGCGATGGTCTATCTGGCCGGCTACGGCGTGCAGCTCGCCGGTGAGAACTATTTCATCCCGGTCGATTCCAACATCACGCGCGACACCGACATTCCGACCGAAGCCTTGCGCATCAGCGACTATGCGCGCCAGCTTGCGGCCATTCCGCTCAAGGCCAACATCGTCGTGCTCGATGCAGCCCGCGCGCAGCCCTTCATCGAGGGCGGGCAGCCGATCGCGAGCGGACTGGCGCTGGTCGAGCCCGATCCGAACATGCTGATCGCCTTCAACGCCGCGCCCGGCACGGTCGCGCCGGAGGAGCCGGGACCCTATGGCATCTACGCGCAGTCGCTGGCGGAAATGATCCGGACCGGCGGGTTGTCGTTGGCAGACGTGTTCGACCGCGTCCGCCTGCGCGTCAACGAGGCCAGCAAGGGCGCGCAGGTGCCCTGGAACGAGCAGAAGATATCGGCGCCATTCTCCTTCTTCGAGCGCGGGCCCGACGCGCCGCCGCCGGAGACGGCACCGGACCAGGTTGCTGCGATCCGCAGCAAGCCGATCCGCGATCTCGGCGCGCAGGATGCCTATGCCGCCGCGCTCTCGCGCGACACGCTGCCGTCCTATGAGGAATTTCTTGCGGCCTATCCGAACGATCCGATGTCCAAGCGCGTGATGGTGATCGTCGCGGCGCGCCGCGAGGCGATCACCTGGCGACGCACGTACCGGACCGACACGCCGGAGGCCTATTGGTCGTATCTGCGCCGCTATCCGCGCGGCCCGCACGCGGGCGATGCGCATCGCCGCCTTGCGATCCTCACCGCGCCGGTCGAGCCGCCGCCGAGCTTTGCGATGATCGACTACGACGTGCCGCCCCCGCCGCCGGAGGAGGTGGTCTATGTCGATCGCCCGGTGCTGTATTTCAGCGACCCCGATTTCGGCTTCGCGCCGCCACCGCCGCCGCCGGTCTACTACCTGCCGCCGCCGCCGCCGGATTTCGTCGTGCTGCCGCCGCCGCTGCCCGTGGTCGGCCTGTTCGTGCTGCCGCAGCCGGTGTTCGTGCCGATCCCGGTGTTCGTGAGGCCGCCGGTCTATGTCGCGCCGCCGCCGAACAACATCATCTTCAACAACATCCATAACACCACGGTCATCAACACCGTGATCAACCAGGCGCCGGCACCGGCGCCTGCTGCGGGAGCCAGCACAGGACCGGCCAATCTGGCGCCGGCGGTTGCCGGCCGCGCCAATCCGGTGGCGCCGGCCGTGCCGCAGGCGGTGATGCAGCGCGCCGCCCTGATCCAGCAGGGCAAGGCGCCGTTGCCGCCGAGCGCAACGGTCCAGCCAACGGCGAGGCCCGGGGCGCCGCCGGCGGCGCCGGCGAACGTCGCGCCAAACGCCCTGCCGGGCGCCGCCGCACCAGGTGCGGCCCCGAACGCTGCACCACAGACCAGGCTGCCCGCGGCCAACACGTTGCCGGTGCCAGGAGCCCATGGCGGTCCGCCTGCGGCGCCGGCGGGGGCTGGCCCGCTGCCGAACGGCAGGCCAGCACCGACGGCGACTGCACCCGGTGCGCCGCCGCCGGCTCATCCGGGGGCGCCGACGGCTGCGGCTCCCGGCACGACCACGCTGCCTGCCCATCCCGGTGCGCCAAATGCTGCCGGCTCTGCGACGGCTGCGCCCACCACGACAAGCCCGCCTGCCGCGCCCGGCCTGCCGCCGAAGCCGCCGGTGGCACAGACCCCGCCGGGGGCCGGGCCTGCGGATCGCGCCAAGTCCGCAACCCGCGAGTCGCCCGGCACGCCTCCGGCCGCGGCCGGAAGGCCGGTTGCGCCGCCGCCCTCGGCTGCGCATGAGCCGATCAGGCCGCAGAATCGGCCATCAGCCGCTCCGCCGCAGGCGGCGAGACCCGTTGCACCGCCGCCGCGGCCCCAGGCCGTGGCGCGGCCTACGCCGCCGCCACCGCCGCCGCGCGTATCCGCGCCGCCGCCACGGGTGGCTGCGCCTCCGCCGCCGCGGATGGCTGCACCCCCGCCGCCGCGACCCGCTCCGCCGCCGGTCGCTGCGGCCCGTCCCGCGCCGCCACCGCCTGTTGCCCGGCCGGCTCCACCACCGCCGCCACCACGGGTGGCCGTGGCCCCGCCGCGTCCGGCGGCACCTCCGCCACGCCCGGCGGCCCCGCCGCCCGCAAAGAAGTGCCCGCCCAACCAGCCGAAGTGCTAGATGGCAGGGCGGTGTTCATGGAACAGGGGCCTTTGGCGGGCGAAAATCGCCCCCGAAAGGCCCTTATTTCCTTGCTTCTGGCCGAAATTGCGCTATAGAGCGCGCCATCTCACACGGAAACATGGCTCACAAGGCCGTCCGGTGGCAACCGGGGCGAGAACGCTCCGTTTTGCTCACACGTTTCCGGAGGAACCAACCGGAGAATTAGAACGATGGCACTGCCCGATTTCACTATGCGTCAGCTGCTCGAAGCTGGCGTGCACTTTGGTCACCAGTCTCACCGCTGGAATCCGAAAATGGCTCCGTTCATTTTCGGTGCTCGCAACAACATCCACATCGTCGACCTCGCGCAGACCGTGCCGATGCTGCACACGGCCCTTCAGGCCGTCAGCGACACGGTGGCCAAGGGCGGCCGCATCCTGTTCGTCGGCACCAAGCGCCAGGCGCAGGACGGCGTTGCCGATGCTGCCAAGCGCTGCGCGCAGTACTTCGTCAATTCGCGCTGGCTCGGCGGTACGCTGACCAACTGGAAGACGATCTCGGCCTCGATCAAGCGCCTGCGTCACCTCGACGACGTGCTCTCGGGCGGCGAAGCCAATTCCTACACGAAGAAGGAGCGCCTGACGCTTCAGCGCGAGCGCGACAAGCTCGACCGTTCGCTCGGCGGCATCAAGGACATGGGCGGTCTGCCCGACCTGATCTTCGTGATCGACACCAACAAGGAAGACATCGCGATCCAGGAGGCCCAGCGCCTCAACATTCCGGTCGCCGCGATCGTCGACACCAATTCGGACCCGAAGGGCATCACCTATGTGGTCCCCGGCAATGACGACGCCGGCCGCGCCATCGCGCTGTATTGCGACCTGATCGCCCGTGCGGCGATCGACGGCATCTCGCGTGCCCAGGGCGATTCGGGCATCGACATCGGCGCCTCGGTTCGTCCGGTTGCCGAAGAGCTGCCGGCGGCGTCCTCGAGCGGCTTCCAGGGCCTCGCAGGTCCGCGCGGCACCGCCGACGACCTCAAGAAGCTCCCGGGCGTGTCGGGCGCGATCGAGAAGAAGTTCAACGACCTCGGCATCTTCCACTACTGGCAGCTCGCCGAGCTCGACCACGACACCGCGCACACGATCGGCGAAGAAGTCGGTCTGCCGAGCCGCGCGGACGCCTGGGTGGCCAAGGCCAAGGCGCTGACCGCGGAAGCGGAATAGTCAAAAAGAGCGATGGGTTGGCCGGATAGGATCCGGCCACCATTTCAGTTGACGCGAATCCCTGAGATGGACCGCGGCGGGGCGATCGGATGCCACGCCGCGGCAAACCGGCAGGCACAAAGGATTTTCAACGATGGCAACGATCACAGCTGCGATGGTCAAGGACCTGCGCGAGTCGACCGGCGCGGGCATGATGGACTGCAAGGCCGCGCTGACCGAAAACGACGGCAACATGGAAGCCGCGCAGGACTGGCTGCGCAAGAAGGGCCTGTCGAAGGCCGCCAAGAAGTCGGGCCGCGTCGCGGCCGAGGGCCTGATCGGCGCGCTCACCAAGGGCACCAAGGGCGTCGTGGTCGAGGTCAACTCCGAGACCGACTTCGTCGCCCGCAACGGCCAGTTCCAGGGCCTCGTCAAGATGATCGCCCAGGTCGCGTTCGACGCCGGCGCAGACGTCGAGAAGATCAAGGCTGCCAAGGTCGGCGACGTCACGATCGAGGCCGCCATCAATGACGCGATCGCCACCATCGGCGAGAACATGACGCTGCGCCGCGCTGCCGCCCTCGAGGTGACGCAGGGCGTGGTGTCGCACTATGTCCACGGTGCGGTCATCGACGGCGCCGGCAAGATGGGCGTGATCGTCGCGCTGGAATCGCCGGGCAAGGCCGACGAGCTCGCCGCCCTCGGCCGCCAGATCGCGATGCATGTCGCCGCCGCCAACCCGCTGGCGCTCGATCCGTCCGGCCTCGATCCGGCCGTCGTCAAGCGCGAGAAGGACGTGCTCGCGGACAAGTACCGTCAGCAGGGCAAGCCCGAGAACGTGATCGAGAAGATCGTCGAGTCCGGTCTGAAGACCTACTACAAGGAAGTCTGCCTGCTCGAGCAGGCCTTCATCCACGACACCGGCAAGTCGGTGGCGCAGGCGGTGAAGGAAGCCGAGGGCAAGGTCGGCGGCGCAGTGAAGATCGCCGGATTTGTGCGCTATGCTCTCGGTGAGGGAATCGAGAAGCAGGAAAGCGACTTCGCAGCCGAGGTCGCGGCGGCCAGCGGCAAGAAGTAAGCGCCGGAACGTTCCTTCCGGCGTGCCGCCGGAAGCGGCGCCCGGGCAAGGAAAGTGCTCATGACTGATCCGGTCTATCGTCGCGTCGTGATCAAGCTGTCCGGCGAATATCTCGCGGGACAGCAGGGGTTTGGCATCGATCAGCCGACCGTCGACCGGGTTGCGGACGACCTGATCGCCGCCCGCAAGCTCGGCACCGAGGTTGCGGTCGTGATCGGCGGCGGCAACATGGTCCGCGGCGTCGAGGTCTCCTCCCGGGGGGTGTCGCGCACCACCGGCGACACCATGGGCATGCTCGCCACCATGATGAACTGCCTCGCGCTGGAAGCGGCGATCGAGCGCAAGGGCACCCCGGCGCGCACGCTGTCGGCCTTCGTCATGCCCGAGATTTCCGAGCTGTTCACCCGCACTGCGGCGCACAAATACCTCGCCGAGGGCCGGATCGTGCTGCTCGGCGGCGGAACCGGCAACCCGTTCTTCACCACCGATACGACCGCCGTGCTGCGCGCGGCCGAGATCGGCGCGGAGGCGGTCCTGAAGGCGACCAATGTCGATGGCGTCTACTCGGCCGACCCGAAGAAGGATCCGAGCGCCACGCGGTTCGACCGGCTGACGCATTCGCAAGCGATCGAAGGCGGCTACAAGGTGATGGATGCGACCGCCTTCGCGCTTGCCCGCGAGACGTCGCTGCCTATCATCGTATTCTCGATCGCGGAGCCGGGCTCGATCGGTGCGATTCTGCGTGGCGTCAGCCACGGAACCATCGTCGCCGGCTGACGGCTCATCTGCCGCGCCCTCAAGGGAAGGGCGCGGGTTAGGTCGCCGGGATTTTGAAGGAGAAACGTGATGGCCACGGGTAATTTCGATCTCAACGAAGTGAAGCGCCGCATGCAGGGCGCCGTCGCCTCGCTCAAGCACGAGCTTGGCGGCCTGCGCACAGGCCGCGCCTCGGCCTCGATGCTCGATCCCGTGCAGGTCGACGCTTATGGCAGCCATATGCCGCTCAATCAGCTCGCCACCGTCAGCGTGCCCGAGCCGCGCCTGATCTCGGTGCAGGTCTGGGACAAGTCGATGGTCAAGGCGGTGGAGAAGGCGATCGTCGACTCCAATCTCGGCCTGTCGCCCGCGACCGAAGGCCAGGTGCTGCGCCTGCGCATTCCCGAGCTCAACGAGGAGCGCCGCAAGGAGCTGGTGAAGGTCGCGCACAAATACGCGGAAGCCGCCAAGGTCGCCGCGCGCCACGTCCGCCGCGACGGCCTCGACGTGCTCAAGAAGCTCGAGAAGAATCACGAGATGTCGGAAGACGACCAGAAGCGTCACGCCGACGAGGTGCAGAAGGCGACCGACGGCACCATCGCCGAGATCGACCAGCTGCTGGGCGCCAAGGAAAAAGAAATCCTGACTGTTTAAGGCTGCCTCCATGTCCAACGCCGCCGCGCCCGCTACGGAAGGACCCGACCGGTCCGAGGCGCCCGCGCATGTCGCCATCATCATGGATGGCAACGGGCGTTGGGCGGCCGCGCGCGGCTTGCCGCGTGCGGAGGGGCATCGCCGCGGCGTCGAGGCCCTGCGCCGCGTGGTGCGCGCCTCGCACGAGCTCGGCATCCGCTACCTCACCATCTTCTCCTTCTCATCGGAGAACTGGTCGCGTCCGGCGAGCGAGATCGGCGATCTCTTCGGTCTGCTCCGCCGCTTCATCCGCAACGATCTGGCGAGCCTGCATCGCGACGGCGTCAAGGTTCGCATCATCGGCGAGCGGGATGGGCTCGAAAGCGACATCTGCGCGCTGCTGAACGAAGCCGAGGAGCTGACGCGGGACAACACCCGCCTCACGCTCGTCGTCGCCTTCAACTACGGCTCGCGGCAGGAGATCGCGAAGGCGGCACAGAAGCTGGCGCGCGAAGTCGCCGACGGCAAGCGCGACCCTGCCACGATCGACGCCGAGACGCTCGGCACGCATCTCGATGCGCCCGACATCCCCGATCCCGATCTCATCATCCGCACCAGCGGCGAGCAGCGCCTCTCGAATTTCCTGATGTGGCAGGCCGCCTATAGCGAGCTCGTCTTCGTGCCGATCCACTGGCCCGATTTCGACAAGGCGGCGCTGGAGGGCGCGATCGCCGAATTTGCCAGGCGCGAGCGCCGTTTCGGCGGCCTGGTCGCGAAAACCGCCTCGTGAGCGAATCCGACACCGCACCGGCGGGCGCCAAGCCTGCCCCGAGCAATCTGGTGATGCGGGTCCTCGCAGCCTTGGTGCTGGCGCCGCTGACCATTGCCATCGCCTATGCCGGCGGCTGGCTGTGGGCGCTTCTCGTCACCCTGGTCTCGATCGGGCTGTTCGCGGAATGGCTGATGGTAGTGGGGGCGGGATCGGCTGCGCTGACCGGGGCAGGGACGGTCGTGATCGCCATGATGGGAGCCGCCGTCGCTTTTGGCGGGCTCAAGACCTCCGTCGTCACCGGCCTCATCGGCGGTGCGATCGTGACCCTGATCGCGCGGGGCAAGTTCTTATGGGCAGCCACCGGGTTTGCCTATGCGTCGGCGGCGCTGCTGGCCTCGATCCTGGTGCGGAAGGATCTCGTGAACGGTTTCTCCGCGCTGATGTTCGTGCTGCTGGTGGTGTGGGCGACCGATATCGGCGGCTATTTCGCCGGCCGCGGCATTGGCGGACCGAAGCTGTGGCCGCGGGTGAGCCCGAAGAAGACCTGGGCCGGAGCCCTCGGCGGCTTTGCCGCGAGCCTTGCGGTCGCCGCCGGCTTTGCGGCTTGCGGGGTCGGGAAGGCGGTCCCGCTGCTGCTGATCAGCGCCGTGCTCTCAGTGGTGTCGCAGCTGGGCGATCTGTTCGAATCCGCGGTGAAGCGGCGGTTCGGAGTCAAGGATTCCAGTCACTTAATTCCCGGTCATGGCGGGCTTTTGGACCGCCTGGACGGCTTTGTTGCCGCCATCCTGGCGGCCTGGTTTATCGGCTTTCTCCGTCACGGTGTGCATAGCGCCGGAAGCGGTCTTATGGTTTGGTGAGGATATGAGCGCCGTTCCCTTGCGTAATAACAGGCTTGCTGCGTCCGACATTCGCAGCGTCACAGTCCTCGGTGCCACCGGCTCGATCGGCGACAGCACGATGGATCTGCTGCGCGCCTCGCCCGAGCGCTACCGCGTCGAGGCCTTGACGGCGAACGGCAATGTCGAAGCGCTGGCCAAGCTCGCGAAGGAATTCAACGCGCGCTTCGTGGCGATCGCGGACAGCTCGAAGCTCGGCGAGCTCAAGGCTCTGCTGGCGGGAACGAGCACCGAATGCGGCGCCGGTGAAAGCGCGGTGATCGAGGCCGGCGCGCGTCCAGCGGATTGGGTGATGGCGGCCGTCAGCGGCGCCGCCGGGCTGAAGCCGGCTCTCGCCGCGGTCGATCGCGGCGCGCATGTCGCGCTCGCCAACAAGGAATGCCTCGTCTGCGCCGGCGATTTCTTCATGCAGCGCGCGGCGAAGGCGGGCGCCTGCATCCTGCCGGCCGATTCCGAGCACAACGCGCTGTTCCAGGCGCTGGCCTCGGGCAATCGCGACGAGCTGGTCCGCGTCATCATCACCGCATCGGGCGGCCCGTTCCGGACCTGGAAGCCCGCCGACATCGAGCAGGCGACGCTCGAGCAGGCGCTCAAGCATCCGAACTGGAGCATGGGCCAGAAGATCACGATCGATTCCGCCTCGATGATGAACAAGGGGCTCGAGGTGATCGAGGCCTCCTATCTGTTCGCGCTCTCGCCGGACGAGATCGACGTGCTGGTGCATCCGCAGTCGATCATCCACGGCATGGTCGAGTTCTCCGACCGCTCGGTGATGGCGCAGCTCGGCTCGCCCGACATGCGCACGCCGATCGCGCACTGCCTCGGCTGGCCCGACCGCATCAAGGGGCCGGCGGCCAAGCTGGACCTCGCCAAGATCGGCCAGCTCACCTTCGAGGCGCCGGACTTCGAGCGGTTCCCTGGACTACGGCTGGCCTACGATTCGCTCCGGACCGGGAAGGGGGCCACCACGGTCTACAACGCCGCCAACGAGGTCGCCGTCGCCGCCTTCATCGCCGGCAAGATCCGCTTCGGCGCGATTGCCCGGCTGGTCGAGGCAACCCTTGATGACTGGATCCGCGGCGGGAACCAGGCGCCCCTGACGTCCGCCGACGATGCAATCTCTGTTGACCATGTTGCTCGAAATAGAGCTGCCGCCCTATTGCCTCAAATTGCCTTAAAGGCATCCTAGTTGGTTCGGGGCCAGGGCCTTGCGGCGCTGGATGAGGGAAATCGATGATCGACTTTTTTGTCCATAGTTTCAATGCGTTGAGCCATGGGCTCCTCGGCTACGCGGTTCCCTTCCTGTTCGTCCTGACCATCGTCGTGTTCTTCCACGAGCTCGGCCATTTCCTGGTCGCGCGCTGGGCCGGCGTTCGGGTGTTGACCTTTTCGCTCGGTTTCGGACCCGAGCTGATCGGTTTCAACGACCGCCACGGCACCCGCTGGAAGATCTCGGCGATCCCGCTTGGCGGCTACGTCAAGTTCTTCGGCGACGAGAGCGAGGCCTCGACCCCGTCGGCCGACACACTTGCGGCGATGACGCCCGAGGAGCGCGCCGGCAGCTTCCACCACAAGAAGGTCGGCCCGCGCGCGGCCATCGTCGCGGCCGGTCCGATCGCCAATTTCATTCTGGGCGCGCTCATCTTCGCCGGCATGGCGCTGTACTACGGCAAGCCGAGCACGATCGCGCGCGTTGACGGCGTCGTCGCCGATGGCGCGGCGGCTGCGGCCGGTTTCAAGATCGGTGACGTCGTCGTTCAGATCGACGGCAAGCCGATCGAGAGCTTTGCCGACATGCAGCGAATCGTGGCGATGAACGCTGGTTCGACGCTTGCGTTCCAGGTGAAGCGTGACGGGGCCATCGTGGCGCTGTCTGCGACCCCGGCGCTGCTCGAGCGCAAGGACCCGTTCGGCAACAGCCACCGCGTCGGTGTGCTCGGTGTCGAGCACAAGACTCAGGCCGGCGAAGCCTCGACCGCGCCCGTCGGTGTCGGTGAGGCGTTCAAGATCGGCGTGGAACAGGTCTGGTTCATCATCACCAGCACCTTCAAGTTCCTGGGCTCGCTGTTTGTGGGACACGGTAACCCGAACGAGGTCAGTGGCGTCCTTGGCATCGCGAAGATGTCGGGGCAGGCGGCCAGTGCCGGGTTCCAGTTCGTGATCAATCTCTGCGCCGTGCTGTCAGTGTCGATCGGTCTGTTGAACCTGTTCCCGATCCCGCTGCTCGATGGCGGTCACCTTATGTTCTATGCGGCCGAAGTGGTTCGCGGTCGGCCCTTGTCCGAGCGGACTCAGGAGATGGGGTTCCGAATCGGGCTGGGCTTGGTGCTGATGTTGATGGTGTTTGCGACCTACAACGACATCCTGCGGATGGCAGCTTCCTGATAGGGGCTTTTTTGTGGCGTTGCTGTTGAGCAACGTCCTGGAATGAAATTGAAATTACGGCGCTTTCGGCCGTTTGCGGCGTCGGCGAAATTGGCTACAAGCGGCCTGAACTTGGGGAATCTCCAGACCGGCGTTGGGGTGGGTCTGGCACGGAATGATAAGGGCGCGTTGCGCATGAAGTTTGGACTGCGACTCCGGGGGGGCTTGCTCGCAACCCTGATCATGTTCGGCGCGCCGGTGGTTGCCCCGGTCGGGGCTGCTCTTGTGTCTTCGTCTGCGCTTGCTCAGACCGTCCAGTCGATTTCCGTCGAAGGAAATCGCCGCGTCGAGGTGGAGACGATCCGCTCCTATTTCAAGCCGGGTCCGGGCGGCCGCCTGGATCAAGGCGCCATCGATGACGGCCTCAAGGCGCTGATCGAGACCGGCCTGTTCCAGGACGTCAGGATCAACCGCGGCCCCGGCGGCCAGATCGTCGTCTCCGTGGTGGAAAACCCGGTGATCGGGCGCATCGCCTTCGAGGGCAACAAGAAGATCAAGGACGAGCAGCTCACTGCCGAGGTCCAGTCCAAGGCGCGCGGAACCTTCTCCCGCGCCATGGTGCAGTCCGACACGCTGCGAATCGCTGAAATCTACCGCCGTTCCGGCCGCTACGACGTGCGCGTCACGCCCGAAGTGATCGAGCAGCCGAACAATCGCGTCGATCTCATCTTCACGATCGTGGAAGGCTCCAAGACCGGCGTGAAGTCGATCGAGTTCGTCGGCAACGTCGCGTTCTCGTCGTACCGCCTGCGGGACGTCATCAAGACGCGCGAATCGAACCTCCTCAGCTTCCTCGCCAGCGGCGACATCTACGATCCGGATCGTGTCGAGGCTGACCGCGACCTGATTCGCCGCTTCTATCTCAAGAACGGTTTCGCCGACGTCCAGGTCGTGGCCGCGCTCACCGAATACGATCCGGAGAAGAAGGGCTTCAACGTCACCTTCAAGATCGAGGAAGGCGCGCAGTATCGCGTCGGCGCGGTCGATTTCCGCTCCAGCATTCCGAACTTCGATCCGTCTTCGATGCGGGGCTATTCGCGCGTCGGGGTCGGCTCGCTCTACAACGTCGAATCGGTCGAGAAGTCGGTCGAGGAGATGCAGATCGAAGCCTCGCGCCGCGGCTATGCCTTTGCCGTGGTCCGTCCCGGCGGCGACCGCAATTTCGAGGCGCACACGGTGTCCGTCGTGTTCAACATCGACGAGGGTCCGCGTACCTATATCGAGCGCATCAACCTGCGCGGCAACACCCGCACGCGTGACTACGTCATCCGCCGCGAGTTCGACATCTCGGAAGGCGATGCCTACAACCGCGCGCTGGTCGATCGCGCCGAGCGGCGCCTGAAGAACCTCGACTACTTCAAGAGCGTCAAGATCACGACCGAGCCCGGCTCGTCGAGCGACCGCGTTATCCTGATCGTCGACATGGAAGAGAAATCGACCGGCGACTTCTCGATCTCGGGCGGCTACTCCACGACCGACGGTGCGCTGGCCGAAGTTTCGGTCTCCGAGCGCAACCTGCTCGGCCGCGGCCTGTTCGCCAAGGCGTCGGTGACCTACGGCCAGTACGCGCGCGGCTACTCGCTGTCGTTCGTCGAGCCGTATCTGCTCGACTATCGCGTCGCGCTCGGCCTCGACCTCTATCAGCGTGAGCAGAAGTCCAACAGCTACATCTCCTACGGCACCAAGACGCTCGGCTTCTCGCCCCGTCTCGGCTTCTCCTTGCGTGAAGATCTGGCGCTCCAGCTGCGCTACTCGATCTACCGGCAGGAAATCACGCTGCCGAGCTACCTGGCGAACTGTAACAACGTGCAGTTTCTGCCCGATGGCAGCGTGAATCCATTGTTCAATCCGAGCCCAGCCTTTGCCAATGCTAACGGTATCAGCCTGGCCTCGACCAATGGCCTCGGCTGCTACAGCGACGGCGAAGCCTCGCTGCCAGTGCGCAAGGAGCTTGCCAATGGCAAGACCCTGACCTCGGCGCTCGGCTACACGCTGACCTACAACACGCTGGACAACAACAAGAACCCCACCGACGGTCTGCTCATCGACTTCCGCCAGGACTTCGCCGGCGTCGGTGGCGACGTCTCCTACCTCAAGTCCGCGGCGGACGGTAAGTATTACACCCCGTTGGTCTCGGACATTGTGGGCCTTGTCCACCTCCAGGGCGGTATCCTGACCAAGATGGGCAGCGATCTGCGTATGCTCGATCATTTCCAGATGGGCCCGAACCTCGTCCGCGGCTTTGCTCCGAACGGCATCGGTCCTCGCGATTTGAATCCCTTTGGCACGCAGGACGCACTCGGCGGCACCAAGTACTGGGGCGCTTCGTTCGAATTGCAGATGCCGTTCTGGTTCCTGCCGAAGGAAGTGGGTCTGAAGGGTGCAGTCTATGCCGACGCTGGCGGTCTCTATGATTATAAGGGACCGACGAGCTGGACCGCGACCAACGAGGTCAATGTGGCGGGCTGCATCCCCTCGACCACCAATCCGGTGTCCGCGGGAACCTGTACCGGCCTGATCTACGACGACAGCAAGGTGATCCGGTCGTCGGTCGGCGTCGGCCTGATCTGGCAGTCGCCGTTCGGTCCGCTGCGCTTCGACTACGCCGTGCCGCTCAGCAAGGGCAAGTACGACCGTACCCAGGAGTTCCGGTTCGGCGGCGGCACCACCTTCTAATTCGAACAGCACGGCATGATCCGGCCCCTCAGTTTTCCTGGGGGGCCGATCTCCAAAAAGATCGTGCTCAATCCATGAGATAAGGCATGATGCGGCCTGACCGCTTCATGCCGAAGCCGGACCGCGACGGGGTGGAATGGCGCAGCCGACCTTCTTCACAAAGCCGCCTGCCACAGCGCTGGCCGACATTGCCACGCTGACCAAGGCGCAATTGGTTGACCCCACGAGGGGCGGCCTCGTCATCACCGGCCTGGCTTCGCTGGACGAAGCCGGGCCGATGCATCTGGCATTCTTTGACAACCTCAAATATGTCGATCAGCTCAAGGCAACCAAGGCAGGTGCATGCCTGGTCAGTCCGCGCTTCGAGGGCGAGGTGCCCGCGCATGTGGCCGTGCTGCGGGCGAAGCAGCCGTTCCGCGCCTTCGTCGGCATTGCCCGGGAATGGCACGGCGACGCGCTGAGGCCGCAATCCTGGACCGGCAATGACGGCATCGCCCCGTCGGCCATCATCGATCCCACGGCCCGGCTCGAGGACGGCGTGATCGTCGAGCCGCTGGCGGTGATCGGTGCGGATGTCGAGATCGGCAGCGGCACGGTGGTCGGTGTTGGTGCCGTGATCGGCCCTGGCGTCAAGATCGGCCGGGACTGCAATGTCGGCGCCCGCACCGCGATCCAGTGCGCCCTGATCGGCAACAACGTCTTGATCCATCCGGGCTGCTCGATCGGCCAGGATGGCTACGGCTTCATCTTCTTCGGTCCCGAGGGCCATTTGAAGGTGCCCCAGACCGGGCGCGTGCTGATCCAGAACGACGTCGAGGTCGGCGCCAACACCACGATCGACCGCGGGTCGTTGCGGGATACGATCATCGGCGAAGGGACCAAAATCGACAATCAGGTCCAGATCGGCCACAATGTCACGATCGGCCGGCACTGCCTGCTGGCGGCCCAGATCGGCCTCGCCGGCAGCCTGACCATCGGCGACAACGTGGCGCTCGGAGCGAAGGTGGGCATCAACAATCACCTCAAGATCGGCGATGGAGCCCAGGTGACCGCGATGAGCGCGGTCAAGGACGACATCCCGCCGGGCGGCCGCTGGGGCGGGCATTTCGCCAAGCCGACCAAACAATGGTTCAAGGAGATCATCGCGGTGGAGCGTCTGGTACGCGACAGCAAGGCCGATCCGAAGGACGAGGGACGGGAATGACGGAGGAATCGCCTATCAAGTTCGAGCTGGTGGATATCAACGCGATCCTCCAGACGCTGCCGCACCGCTTTCCGATGCTGCTGATCGATCGCGTGATCAACATCCGCGCCGATTACAGCGGCATCGGCATCAAGAACGTCACCTTCAACGAGCCGGCCTTCCAGGGGCATTTCCCCGAGCGTCCGGTCTATCCCGGCGTCATGATGATCGAGGCGATGGCGCAGACGGCGGGCGTGATCGGCATCAAATCGGTCGAGGGCACCGAGAAGCCGCGCGCGGTGTATTTCCTTACCATCGACAAGTGCAAGTTCCGCAAGCCCGTGCTGCCCGGCGATACCATCGAGTATCACATGCGCTCTCTCGGCCGCCGCAAGGCCATGTGGTGGTTTCACGGCGACGCCAAGGTCAACGGCCAGGTGGTTGCGGAGGCCGACGTCGGCGCCATGCTGACGGATTGAGGGAGCAGCTAGCGCGAATGGATTCACGCGTGGCAGTCGTAGCGGCTGCCCGCAGTCTCGCGCCTGATATTTTGGTTGAAGAACTGGCCCATGGAGGGTGCGCCCAGGAGGCGGTCGACCGTCTCGGCCGTGACACCGCAATAGCGGTCGTAGGCACCGTTTGTTGCGACGACGAGGTCCTGACGCGTGCGATCGTAGCAGACCCGCTGGAGCACCGTGCTCCGGGTGATGTCGCGGCACTCGAATGTCCCGAGATCGACGCGGTCGCCCTCGCCGATCTCGACCGTTTCGGAGACAACAGCCGCAGCCGTGAGCTGCGCGAGCAGAAGTGCCAGGGCCCTGACCATGATAAGTTCAAGCTCCACATGAGCACGTTGAAAGCCGGGAAGGGCCGCTTCATCCGGCACTTGAAACACGCCGAGATGATACGTCACTGGACAGATCGGGCATAGTCGCGCTAACCACCGGAAAACCCAGCGACTTCAACACATAATCAGACCTTCTTGACGAGTTAGATTGCTTGATGAGCAAGATTGATCCCACCGCACGGATCGCGGACGGCGCCGTGATCGGCGAGGGCACCGAGATCGGACCCTTCTGCATCATCGGCCCGAATGTCGTTATCGGCAAAAACTGCAAGCTGATCGGGCATGTGCACATCACGGCGCAGACCACCATTGGCGATGATTGCACCATCTATCCCTTTGCCTCGCTGGGCACGCCGCCGCAGTCGCTCAGCTATCGGGGTGAGCTGACCAAGCTCAAGATCGGCTCAGGCTGTACCATCCGCGAATCCGTAACCATGAACGCCGGCACGGTCGCCGGCGGCGGCATCACCACGGTCGGTGACCGCGGCTACTTCATGAACTGCAGCCACGTTGGCCATGATTGCCATGTCGGCAACGACGTGATCTTCGCGACGTCGGCAACGCTCGGCGGTCACTGCGAGATCGGCGACTTCGTCTTCATCGGCGGCTTGTCCGCAGTGCACCAGTTTACCCGCATCGGGCCGCAGGTCATGGTGGGCGGCGTGTGCGGCGTGCGCGACGACATCATTCCGTTCGGGCTGGTCAACGGCCAGTATGCGGCACTCGAGGGCCTCAACATCATCGGCATGAAGCGCCGCAAGTTCACCAAGCAGCGGCTTGCGACGGTGCGCGGCTTCTACCAGAAGCTCTTCCACGGCCCGGGCACGTTCGCCGAGCGGCTCGAGGCGGTGCGGCCGCTCGCGGGAGAAGATCCGGCCATCGCCGAAATCCTCGACTTCATCGGCAAGGGCAAGCGCCCGCTCTGTCTTCCTGCCATCGCGAAGTGAAACCGGGATGGCCGCGGACATGACATCGGCGGCTCCAGAGATTTCATCGCCGGTCGGCGTGGTCGCCGGCGGCGGCGCGATGCCGTTCGCTGTGGCCGAGTCGCTCGCTGCGCGCGGCATCACGCCGGTGCTGTTTCCGTTGCGCGGTGCCTGCGATCCAGCACGGGTGGAGAAATTCCGCCACCGCTGGATCTCGGTCGGTCAGCTCGGCCGCGCGATGCGGCTGTTCCGCGAGGAGGGCTGCCGCGACCTGATCTTCATCGGCACCCTGGTGCGACCTTCGCTGTCCGAGATCCGGTTCGACATCAAGACGCTGCGCCTGCTCGGCAACGTCATCCGTGCCTTTCGCGGCGGCGACGATCATCTTCTCTCGGGTGTCGGCCGTCTCCTCGAGCAGGACGGCTTTCGCATGGTCGGCATCAAGGATGTGGCGCCCGACCTCTTGATGCCCGAGGGCTGCATCAGTCGTGCCTGGCCGAATGACAATGCCAAGTCCGACATCGAGCGCGGGCGCGCGGTGCTGACGGCGCTCGGCCCGTTCGACATCGGTCAGGCTGCCGTCGTGATCGACGGTCATGTGGTGGCGGTCGAGGACATCGAAGGCACCGACGCGCTGCTCGCGCGCGTCGCGCGGCTGCGCGAAGAGGGCCGCATCCGCGCCGCCACCGGCCGCGGCGTGCTGGTGAAGGCACCGAAGAGCGGTCAGGATCTGCGCTTCGACCTGCCGACGATCGGCCCGCGTACCATCGAGGGTGTCGCCAAGGCCGGCCTTGCCGGCATCGCCGTCATCGCCGGCAACACGATTGCTGCCGAGCCGCAGGCGATGATCGCGCTTGCCGATGCCAAATATCTCTTCGTCATCGGCCTGCCCAAATGATGCAGTCCCGCGATCCCAAGCGAAAGATTTTTCTGATCGCGACGGAGGAATCCGGCGATCGGCTCGGCAGCGCGTTGATGAAGGTATTGCGCCAGCGCCTCGGCGACGGCGTGCAGTTCGTCGGCGTCGGCGGCCGCACCATGGCGCGCGAGGGGCTGGAGACGCTGTTTCCGATCGAGGAGCTGTCGATCGTCGGCTTTGCAGCAGTGGTGCAGCAATTGCCAAAAATCCTGCGGCTGATCCGCCAGACCGTCGATGCCGTGACCGAGGCCGCGCCGGACGCGCTCGTCATCATCGACAGTCCCGACTTTACCCATCGCGTCGCCCGCCGCGTGCGGGCAAAGAATCCCGCGATCCCGGTCGTCGACTACGTCTCGCCGCAGCTCTGGGCCTGGCGGCCGGGGCGGGCGCGGACCATGCTCGGCTACGTCGATCATGTGCTCGGCCTGCTGCCGTTCGAGCCGGAGGAATACCGCAAGCTCGGCGGGCCGCCCTGCAGCTATGTCGGCCATCCCCTGATCGAGCAATTGTCCTCGCTGCGGCCGAATGTGGAGGAGCAGACGCGCCGCAACACCGAGCCGCCGGTGC
The DNA here is from genome assembly GCF_025200885.1 of Bradyrhizobium huanghuaihaiense. Classification (NCBI taxonomy): domain Bacteria; kingdom Pseudomonadati; phylum Pseudomonadota; class Alphaproteobacteria; order Hyphomicrobiales; family Nitrobacteraceae; genus Bradyrhizobium; species Bradyrhizobium huanghuaihaiense. The sequence goes on from NZ_CP104172.1 coordinate 4,441,104, forward strand.
TGCTGGTGTTGCCCGGCAGCCGCCGCAGCGAGATCCGGCATCATCTCGAGGTGTTCGGCGCGGCGCTCGGCCGGTTGCAGGGGCAAGGGCGCGCGTTCGAATTGATGCTGCCGACCATGCCGCATCTCGAAGCCACCGTGCGCGAGGGCATTGCGAGCTGGTCGGTCGAGCCGCAAATCGTGATCGGCGAGGCCGAGAGGCGCGCCGCCTTCCGGATCGCGCATGCCGCGCTGGCGAAATCAGGCACGGTAACGCTCGAGCTCGCGCTATCGGGCATTCCGATGGTGACGGCCTATCGCGTCGGTGCGATCGAGGCCTTCATCCTGCGCCGCGCGATCCGCGTCTCCTCAGTGATCCTCGCCAATCTCGTGATCGGCGAGGATGTCATTCCGGAGTATTTGCAGGAGGACTGCACGCCGGAGAAGCTCGCGCTGGCGCTGTCCGAGGTGCTGACCGACACACCGCTGCGCCAGCGGCAGGTCGACGCCTTCGCACGGCTCGATCGGATCATGTCGACCGGCAACAAATCGCCGAGCGTGCTCGCCGCCGATGTGGTCCTCGCGACGATGCGGAAGGGGCGGCGGTAGGCGACGGTCTCGTAGGGTGGGCAAAGCGATAGCGTGCCCACCACTTCTATCGACCGGCGAAAGGTGGTGGGCACGCTGCGCTTTGCCCACCCTACAAGATTAGGCCAAGCCGCCATCGACCCGAAAACACTGGCTGGTGATACGTTGGCTCTCGTCGGATGCGAGAAACAGCGCCATCCGCGCGATGTCCTCAGGCGTCACCGGATCGGGAATGGCCTGGCGGGTGCGAAACTCTGCGATGACCCGCTCGTCCGGATACCACAGCCGGCGCTGGCGTTCGGTGATCACCATGCCCGGCGCGATCGCGTTGACGCGGATGCGGTCGGGGCCGACCGACCGCGCCAGCGAGTTGGTGAAGCCGACGATGGCTGCCTTCGCGGCGGCATAGACCGGCAGCGCCGGCGCCCCACGCATCCAGGCGATCGACGACATGTTGATGATCGAGCCGCCGCCGCGCGCCTGCATCTGCGGCACCACGGCTTGCGCGGCAAAGAAGACGTGCTTGAGGTTGACGCCGATCGTCCAGTCGAATTCGGCAGGTGTCACCTCCGCGAGCACCTGGCGCTGGTCGTTGGCGGCATTGTTGACGAGCACCGCGGCGTCCCCGAGCTTTCGGCGGACCTCGGCCATGGCGACGCGCAAGGCATCGATGTCGAGGAGGTCGCAAGGTACGAACAGCGGCGCCGTGCCGGACGCGGCCGCCACCTCCGCCACCAGCGCCGCGCCGGCCGCTTCGTCGAAATCGAGGAAGGCGACGCGGGCGCCTTGACCGGCAAAGGCGCGCACGAAGGCGGCACCGATGCCGCTGGCGCCACCGGTGATCAGCACCACGCGGTCGGCGAGGCCAGGATAGCTCGTCTTTGTCATGCAATCAGTCGCTCCGTCTCGGGGTCGAACAGGCAGATGCGGCGGGTGTCGAGCGCGAAGGGCGCCAATTCGCCCAGCGCGGGGCGGACGTCCGGCGAGATGCGCGCCTGCGCGGGCTCGCCGCCAAGGCGCAGCAGGACGATGGTCTCGGCCCCGGTAGGTTCGACCATCTCGACCGGCGCGGTGACGACAACCGGCGCGCCGGTTGCGCCTGAGAACGCGCGGTCGCCTTCGGCGATGCATTCCGGCCTGATTCCAAGCACCACCTCGCGCCCGACATAGGATGCGGCGGCATCGTAGCCCTGCAGATGCAGACGCACCTCGTCCGGTCGACCGGCGCCGATCACGGCCACCAGTCCGCTGCTATCTGCCTCGAGCCGTGCCGGCATCGTGTTCATGGGCGGCGAGCCCATGAAGCGGGCGACGAACAGATTGGCGGGATAGCGGTACACCGTATCGGGGTCGGCGAATTGCTGCACCACGCCGCGGTGCATCACGGCGATGCGGGTCGCCATGGTCATGGCCTCGATCTGGTCGTGGGTGACGTAGATGATGGTGGCGCCGATGCGCTGATGCAGGCGCTTGATCTCCATCCGCATCTCGACCCGCAGCTTGGCGTCGAGATTGGAGAGCGGCTCGTCGAACAGGAAGAGCAGGGGATCGCGCACCAGCGCCCGGCCCATCGCCACGCGCTGGCGCTGGCCGCCGGAGAGCTGCGACGGCTTGCGGCCGAGCAGCGGCTCGATCTGGAGCAGCTTGGCGACGTTCGCGACCGCCTTCTCCTGCTCGGCCTTCGGCACATGACGGCATTCCATGCCGAAGGTGATGTTCTGGCGCACCGTCATCGATGGGTAGAGCGCGTAGGACTGGAACACCATGGCGATGTCGCGGTCTTTCGGCGGGACATCGTTGACGACGCGCCCGCCGATTTCCACGGTGCCTGCGCTGGCGCGGTCCAGCCCGGCGACGATGTTGAGCAGCGTAGACTTGCCGCAGCCGGACGGCCCGACCAGCACGGTGAACTCGCCGCTCTCGATGTCGAGATCGATCCCCTTCAACACCTCCAGATTGGCGTAGCGCTTCGACAGGGCGCGAATGCTCAGTGCTGTCATGGCAAATCCATCATTTCACGGCCCCCGCGGTCAGGCCGCGTACGAAGTACTTTCCGCCGATCAGGTAGATCAGCAGCGTCGGCAGGGCGGCGATCATCACCGCGGCGCTCTGCACGCCATGCTGCGGGATATCGGCGACGGCGGCGGAGAGCGCGATCAGCGCGGCGGTGACCGGCTGCTGCTGGCCGGTCGTGAACGTCACGCCATAGAGGAACTCGTTCCAGATATGCGTGAACTGCCAGATCACGGTGACGACCAGGATCGGCGGCGAGAGCGGCAGGATGATGCGCCAGAAAATGCGGAAGAACCCTGCGCCATCGATCCGCGCGGCTCTGATCAACTCCTGCGGGATGGCAACGTAATAGTTTCGGCAGAACAGGGTGGTGAAGGAGAGGCCCTGGATCGTGTGGATCACGACCAAGCCGGTCAGCGTGTTCATCAGGCCGGTATCGCGCAGCACGATGGTCCAGGGCAGCAGGCGCATCTGCTGCGGCAGGAAGATGCCGAGCGTGACGATGCCGTAGATCCAGCTGTCGCCGCGAAAGCGCCAGAGCGACACCGCGTAACCGGCGACCGCGCCAAGCAGGGTGGAGAAGACCGTCGCGGGGATGGTCACAAGCGCGGAGTTCAGCATGTACGGCCGGATGCCGGCGCAGGTCTCGGCGACGCAGAAGCCGCTCCAGGCGGCGGCATAATTGCTCCAGGCCAAATGTTGCGGCCAGCCGATCATCGAACCCTGCGCGATCTCCTCGTTGGTCCGGAGCGAATTCAGCACGACAACAGCCAATGGCGCGAGCCATGCCGTGGCGATCAGCAAAACGATGAGATAGATCAGGATCCGGCTTGGCGCGAAGGTGCGGTCACGCATGCTTCGCCCGCCGCCGCTGGATGTAACGCCACGCTGCATAGGGCAGCAAGACCGCGAGAAGAATGAGCAGCATGAGGACCGCCGCTGCCGCTCCCCGTCCGAGCAGGCTGCGCTGGAACATCAGGTCATAGACGACGAGTGCCGGCAGCTGCGTCGCTATGCCGGGCCCGCCATTGGTGAGCGCACGGACGAGGTCGAAGGTCGAAATCGCGAACTGCAGCTGGATGACGATGACGGTGATGGTGATCGGCCAAAGCGTCGGCAGGATGACGCGCCGGTACATCCTGATAGCTCCGGCGCCGTCGATTTGCGCGGCCTTGATCAGGTCGGCATCGACGGAGCGCAGGCCGGCGAGGAACAGCGCCATGGCAAAGCCGGAGGATTGCCAGATCGCAGCGATGACAATGGTCCAGATCGCCATGTCGCGGTCGATCAGCCAGTCGAACCGGAAGGAGGTCCAGCCGAGGTCGTGGACCAGCTTCTGGATCCCAAGGCCGGGATTGAGCAGCCAGCTCCAGACCGTGCCGGTGACCACGAACGACACCGCGAGGGGATAGAGGAAGATGGAGCGCAGCAAATTCTCGCCGCGAATGCGCTGATCGAGCAGGATTGCAAGGATGAGGCCGGTCGCAAGGCTCAGCAACACGAAGGCGCTGCCAAACAGCAGCAGATTGTCGAGGGCGATCTGCCAGTTCCGCGAGGCCGCGACCGCGGAATAGTTGCGCAAACCCACCCAGCCCGTAACAGGGACCAGCGTGGATGGTGTGAACGATATCCAGATCGTCCACAGCGAGAACGCAATGAGATGCGCGGCGGACAACAGCAGCGGCACCCAGATGGTCAGATATTCGGGCAGCCGGCGGACGATTTCAGATGCCGCCGGCCGGCCCGGTCCTGTCGAGACGGCGATGGTCAACGTGCGCCCTCGACGGCGTCGGCGAGGCGTGTGGCCGCTTGCTCCGGCTTGATCGTCTTGTTCTTCACGTACTCCGTGATCACGTCGATCATCGCGGCGGTCATGCCGTTTTCCTGCGCCATGTTGTGCGCAAGACTGAGGACGGCCTGATTGCTGGCGATCGCCTCTTTCAGAGCGGCTGCGGTCCGCCGTTGACCGTCCGACCAGCCTTCACCGGACAGATCGACATCGGTGCGCACGGGGATCGATCCCGTGATCTGCGAGTACATCGTCTGGATCGCCGGATCCATGACGAGCTGGGCCATCAATGTCTGACCCGCCTGCAGATCGGGCTCCTTGCGCTGCCAGAAGATGAAGGCATCGGCATTCAGCAGGAAGACCGGCTTGCCATTGTCGCTCGGGCCCGGGGCGATCACGAAGTCTTCGAACTTGAAACCGGCGTTGCGGAGCACGCCCTGCGCCCAACCGCCCATGATCATCATGCCCATGTCGCCGTCGACGAAGCGCTTCAAGTTGGTCGAGAAATGCTGGGCGCCGACATTGGGGTCCATCCAGTCGGCGATCTTGCGGACCTGCGCGAAGGCAGCCTTGATCTCAGGGGCCTTCAGCGCCTTCTCGTCGAGATTCATGATGGCCGTGCGATATACGGCCGGACTGATCCCGGCCAACGCGGCCTCGAACTTTTGCCCATCATCGGGACGGGTGCCGCCGTTGGCGACGGGAAATGCGACGCCGCCCGATTTCATCTTCTCGGCGAGATCGTTGAACTCGGCCCAGGTGACGGGGATCTTGTCGGCCTTGGCCTTGTCCATCGCGCGCTTGGACAGGAACAGCATGTTGGTGCTGTAGATCTGCAGCGGCAGCGCGATCCATTTGCCCGCCGGCCTGTGCAATCTGGCTAGATCTGGTGCGACGACCTTTTCGTAACCGGCGGCCGCGACGAGGGCGTCGAGATCGACGGTCGGGGCGATCTTCGACCAGGCCGCGATCTCCGGGCCCTTGAGCTGCGAACAGGCCGGCGGATCGCCGGCGATGATCTGGGCACGCAGCTTGTTCATCATCTCGGTGGTGAAGCCGGGGACGGGCGAGTGCTGCCAGACACCGCCTTTCTCCTCGAATTTCTTGCCGAGCGCCGTGATCGCAGCTCCGTCGCTGCCCGCGGACCATTGCGAGATCGCGGTCAGGCGCGGCTTGACCGCGCCTTGCGCGCGGGCAAATGCCGGCAGCGCGAGTGTGGCAACGGATCCAGCGAGCAGACGGCGCCTTGTTGTTGTGATCGGCATGGCAAGTTCCTCCCGGGTGTGAACTTTCGTGGTGCGTGCAGACTGCGCGGCTCAGAGCATGTCAGGCAGCCTCCGTCGATGCGGCGGGCATGCCGCCGCTTCTGGCAAGGCAAAAACAGGCGAAGGCGAGCGCAGCCTGCGGATCGTTGCCGGTCGAGGGCGGCACGAAGGCGAGGGACGTTTGCGCCAGGGTCCGGCCGCCGAGCAGGCAGGCGTCGATCCCGTCGATCACCGCCTGGCGGTCGTCATCGCCGAGAAGCGATGGCCAGCCACTGATCGCGACCCCGCCGCATGGCTTCACGTTCAGCGTGTTGCCGATCGCGAGGCCGAGCCTGAACAGCCGTCGGCGCAGTTCCTGACGAACGCGCGATGGGAGCGGGAGCGCGTTCACCCATTCGCTGCCGGGCTGGAGCAGCTCGGCTTCGGCGACGCCGAGGAGCTCGGCCAAAGCCGTAAGCGACGTATAGGCCTCGACGCAGCCATGATGGCCGCAGCGGCAGCGCGGTCCTTCCGGGCCGAACACCATATGGCCGAGCTCGATCGGTTGCAGGGCGTCGGCCTCGCCCGGATCATCCATCCAGGCGCCGGCCACGCCGTGGCTGACGAGGACGAACAGATGCGTAGTGCTGAAGGGATAGTTTTCGGTGCGGCAGCGGTGAAAGGTGGCATGGGCGACGACCGAATTGGTGAACTCGGCGGGCACGCCGGCAAACATGCCGTCGAGCATGTCGCGGATGCGTCCGACGTCGCAGGGAATGATCGGATTGCCCGACACGCTGAGCCGGCCGAGGCCGGGAATGGAGACGCCGATCTGCGCGAGGGTGATGCGGCGGCGGCGCGTCCAGTCGCGCAGCGACGTCATGGCCTCGCGGAACACACGGCCGACGGATTCGGCGGTCGGCGTTTTCGGCAGCGGCACGCGCTCTGTGTAGTGCAGCTCGCCCGACAGGCTGCCAACGCCGACACTGAGCCGCTGCGTGCTCAACTCGAAGGCGGCCAGGGCCACCGAGCCATCGAGTGCGACGAGCGCCGTTGGGCCGCCGACGTAAGGGGCCGGGCGCCGCACCTCCTCGATCAGGCCTTCGGCCTTGAGGTCAAACAGGATGCGCGACAGGCTTGCTTCCGACAGCCGCACGGCCTTGGCCAGCGGAGGGCGAAACGAGCCGCCCGACTGAAGCAGATGAGTCAAAATGGCGGCGCGCGTCTGCCGCCGACTTCTCGGCTGCTCCGGCATTTCCATCCCTGTCGTCATTCTTACTTAGTGTAAGAATGCGCGCGGAGCATTTCCGCTGTCAAGCGATCGCCGGCGCGATGCGCCGACTTGTTGTTGTGCGCGGCAGCAAGGTTGGAAGAGTGACGCCAGTCAGGAGAGACGCGCGACGTCGACGATGATCCGTTTGCGGTTGTCCGGGTCGACCAGGACAGGCAACTCGACGCCAGCGGCGGTGCGGCCCTCGCGGCGGCTCGAGCTGCTGAATGACATGCGCGTGACCGCTTGCCAGGCGGCTCCGCCGGTGGGGTCGTTCACAGCGACGGCGATATCCCACGTCCCGCCCGGTGCGCTGCTTGGTTGCAACTCATGCGCGCTCAGTACTTTCGCCGTCGTCGGAACCAGGCCGAGGGCGGCGCCGCCGCCAGCGAGCGCAATCTCCGTCTGCTGCGGCGTGAGCCCATTGATCAACGCCGGCGACGATGCGGCATGCTTCGCCTCGCGCCAGATGCGGGGAAACGGGTGGCGGCCGGGCGTGTCGGCCTGCTGCTCGCCACGCAAATCTGCCGCCAGCGTTTCGGCGGCTTCGCGCCCGGTTGGCACCCGATTCCATTCGATCCTGAACCGTTTCGGATCAGCCAAATCCACTGTGACGGGAAGCACCGCGCCGGGCTGCGGCCATTTCGCCTTGGGCACGTCATAGCCGCTGTACTGCACGGCCGTCGCCGCAAGGCGCTCCGCGGTGACCACCCCGTCAATGTCACATCGGGGATGAAGCACCATCTCCGCGGCGGCATCCGGGAAGGGCGAGCAGGCCACGACCTGCAACCATCCATCCACCGGGTTCGTGATCCGCATCGGCTTGCCTCACGCTTCGCTCGCTCCATCGGACCCTGCCAAACAAAAACGGCGCCATCGTGAGATGGCGCCGTTTCGAAAGCCGAATTGGCCTTAGACTTACTTGCGATCCTTGATCGGCACGTAATCGCGCTTGGTGACGCCGGTGTAGAGCTGGCGCGGACGGCCGATCTTCTGCTGCGGGTCCTCGATCATCTCGCTCCACTGGCTGATCCAGCCGACGGTGCGGGCGACCGCGAACAGCACGGTGAACATCGAGACCGGGAAGCCCATCGCCTTCAGCGTGATGCCCGAATAGAAGTCGACGTTCGGGTAGAGCTTGCGGTCGATGAAATACTGGTCGCTGAGCGCGATCTTCTCGAGCTCCATCGCCACCTTCAGCATCGGATCGTCGCCATGGCCGGTCTCCTTGAGCACGGCGTGACACATCTTCTGCATGATCTTGGCGCGCGGATCGTAGTTCTTGTAGACGCGATGACCGAAGCCCATCAGGCGGACTTCGGAGTTCTTGTCCTTCACCTTGGCGATGAACTCGGGAATCTTGTCGACCGTGCCGATGTCGTAGAGCATGTTCAGCGCCGCTTCGTTGGCGCCGCCATGCGCCGGGCCCCAGAGGCAGGCGATGCCGGCCGCGATGCAGGCGAACGGGTTGGCACCCGAGGAGCCGGCGATGCGCACCGTCGAGGTCGAGGCGTTCTGCTCGTGGTCGGCGTGCAGGATGAAGATCTTCTCCAGCGCGTCGGCGAGAACCGGGCTGACCTTGTAGTCCTCGCAAGGCACCGCGAAGCACATGTTCAGGAAGTTCTCGGCAAAGCCGAGCGAGTTCTTCGGATACACGAAGGGCTGGCCGACGGTGTACTTGTAGGCCATCGCGGCCAGCGTCGGGATCTTCGCGATCATGCGCATGGAGGCGATCATGCGCTGCTTGGGATCGTTGATGTCGGTGGAGTCGTGATAGAACGCGGCGAGGGCGCCGACCGCGGCCACCATGATCGCCATCGGATGGGCGTCGCGGCGGAAGCCCTGGAAGAAGCGGGCCATCTGCTCGTGCACCATCGTGTGATGGGTCACGCGGTAGTCGAAATCCTTCTTCTGCTCAGCGGTCGGCAGGTTCCCGTACAGCAGGAGATAGCAGGTCTCCAGGAAGTCGCCGTGCTCGGCGAGCTGCTCGATCGGATAGCCGCGGTATTCCAGCACGCCGGCATCGCCGTCGATATAGGTGATCTTGGACTGGCAGCTCGCGGTCGAGGTGAAGCCGGGATCGTAGGTGAACAGACCAGACTGGCCGTAGAGCTTGCCGATATCGACGACATCGGGCCCGACGCTGCCGCTGAGGATCGGGAGATCGTAGTTCTTGTTTCCGACCGTCAGCGTGGCGGTCTTTGGGCTTTCTTTTGCGTCCATCAGAGGTCCCCGATGTATGGTGAAACGGGCCGGACCCGGAAGGCCCCGACGAGATGGCGGGGCAGGCCGGATGTTCCAGAAGGTACGGGGGAGATGGGTATATTATTGCTGTGTGCGCTGCAAGATCACCCGCACGCATGGCCTACTTACGTCGTAGCCTGATCCTTGAGCCGGCCCAAACTTTCCTGGCGTCCCAGCACGTCCAAAACCTCAAATATACCAGGCGATGTGGTCCGTCCGGTCAGCGCCGCCCGCAACGGCTGGGCGACTGCGCCCAGCTTGAGACTATTTTCCTCGGCAAAGGCGCGCAGCGCAGCTTCCGCGGTGGCCGCACTCCAGGTCTCGACTTTCTCCAGCGCGGAATGAAGCTGGCCGATCAGCTTGCGGTTCTCGGGCGTCAGCAGCGCCTGCGCCTTGGGATCGAGCTGCAGCGGCCGGTCGGCGAAGATGAAATAGGCGCCGTCGATCAGCTCGAGCAGCGTCTTGGCGCGCTCCTTCAGGGCCGGCATGGCTTTGAGGAGCTGCGCCCGCGTGGTGTCGTTTAACTTCGCCTTAATCTCGTCGCGGCTGGGTACGACATGGTCGAGCACGTCCTCGAACATCCTCACGAGTGATTGATCGTCGGCGTGGCGGATGTAATGGCCGTTGAGGTTCTCCAGCTTGGCGAAGTCGAAGCGGGCGGCGGCCCGGCCGACGCTGGCGAGGTCGAATGCTTCGATCATCTCCTCGGTCGAGAAGATCTCCTGGTCGCCATGGCTCCAGCCGAGGCGGACGAGATAGTTGCGGAGCGCGGCCGGCAGGTACCCCATGGCACGGTAGGCATCGACACCAAGCGCGCCGTGCCGCTTCGACAATTTGGAGCCGTCGGGGCCGTGGATGAGGGGGATGTGGGACATGCTCGGCAGCGCCCAGCCCATCGCGTCGTAGATCTGCTTCTGGCGGGCGGCGTTGATCAGATGGTCGTCGCCGCGGATGACGTGGGTGACGCCCATGTCGTGGTCGTCCACGACCACCGCGAGCATGTAGGTCGGATTGCCATCGCCGCGCAAAAGCACGAGGTCGTCGAGGTTCTCGTTCTGCCAGACCACGCGGCCCTGGACCTGGTCCTCGATCACGGTCTCGCCGGTCTGCGGCGCGCGCAGGCGGATGGTGGGCTTGACGTCGCTCGGAGCCGTGGCCGGGTCGCGGTCGCGCCACATGCCGTCATAGAGGCGGGTGCGGCCTTCCGCGCGCGCCTTCTCGCGCATCGCGGTGAGCTCCTCCGCCGTGGCGTAGCAGCGATAGGCCTTGCCGTCGGCGAGCAATTGCTCGGCGACCTCGCGGTGACGGGCGGCACGGCTGAACTGGTAGATCACTTCGCCGTCCCAGCCGAGCTCGAGCCATTTCAGCCCGTCGAGGATGGCGCCGATCGCGGCCTCGGTGGAGCGCTCCCGGTCGGTGTCCTCGATCCGGAGCAGCATCTTGCCGCCGTGCTTCTTGGCGTAAAGCCAGTTGAACAGCGCCGTGCGGGCGCCGCCGATATGGAGGAAGCCGGTCGGAGAGGGGGCGAAGCGTGTGACGATCGGGGATGCGGTCATTCGATAGCGAGCAGGGAAGGTAAAGCTGTGGGGCGACCGTGTATCATAGGGATGGGAGAGTTTGCCAATGCTAATCCAGGTCGTTCATAGCCATCCACTTGCGGACAGCTACAATCATGCGTTGTTCCAAACGATTGTCGAGACGCTGAAGCGCCGGCACGAGGTCATCGCGACCGATCTCTACCGCGAGGGCTTTTCGCCGGCGATGACCGAGGCGGAGCGGCGCAGCTACTTTCAGGGGCCCTATGCCGAGGACGCGGTGACGCGCCTCATCGGGCACTTGCGGCGCGCCGACGGCATCATCTTCTGCTTTCCGCATTGGTGGTTCTCGATGCCCGCCATGCTCAAAGGCTATTTCGACCGGGTCTGGGCGCCCGGAACCGCGTTTGCCCATGATCTGAGCGGCGGTCGCATCAGGCCATTGCTGACCAATATCCGCCTGTTCGGCGTCGTGACGAGCTACGGCTCGCCGTGGTGGCTGACCCGGATCGTCATGCAGGACCCCGGCCGCAAGGTCCTGTTTCGGGCGCTGAAGCCGATGTGCGGACCTCGCGTTAGCTCGTTCTATTTGGCGCATTACGATATGGACCGGTCGACACCGGCATCCCGGGCTGCCTTTGTCGAGCGCGTGCGCGCCAGGATCGCCGAAGTTTGACCGGGGGGCGGGCATGGGGCTTGGCCTGACGGCGCGAATTTGGCAGAAGGACCGCTGATTTCCCTACAGGATTTTCGTAATGACAGAACCGGTGGCACCTGAGGTTGGGCGCGATTTCATTCGTGACATCATCCAGGCCGACCTCGATCAGGGCAAGTACAAGGAGATCGTGACCCGGTTCCCGCCGGAGCCGAACGGCTACCTGCATATCGGCCACGCCAAGTCGATCGCCCTCAATTTCGGCATCGCCCAGGAGTTTCCGGGCCGCTGCCACCTGCGCTTCGACGACACCAACCCGGTCAAGGAAGAGCAGGAATATATCGATTCCATCCAGGCCGACGTGCGCTGGCTCGGCTACGACTGGGGCAAGAACCTGTTCTTCGCCTCTGACTATTTCGACCGCCTGTATGAATGGGCGGAGAAGCTGATCCAGGACGGGCTCGCCTATGTCGACGACCAGACCCAGGAAGAGATCCGCGCGTCGCGCGGCACGCTGACCGAGCCGGGCAAGAACTCGCCGTTCCGCGACCGCTCGGTGGAGGAGAACCTCGACCTGTTCCGCCGCATGAAGGCCGGCGAATTCCCCAACGGGGCGCGCGTGCTGCGGGCCAAGATCGACATGGCCGCGGGCAACATCAACCTGCGCGACCCCGTGCTGTACCGCATTCTGCATGCGCATCATCCGCGCACCGGCAACGCATGGTGCATCTATCCGAGCTACGACTATGCCCACGGCCAGTCGGATGCGATCGAGGGCATCACCCACTCGATCTGCACGCTGGAGTTCGAGGACCACCGCCCGCTCTACGACTGGTTCATCGAGAAGCTGCCGGTGCCGTCGGAGCCGCATCAGTACGAGTTCGCGCGGCTGAACCTGACCTACACTGTCCTGTCCAAGCGCGTCCTGACCCAGCTCGTCCGCGACGGCCATGTCGCGGGCTGGGACGATCCGCGCATGCCGACGGTAGCGGGCATGCGCCGCCGCGGCGTGCCGCCGGCCGCTTTACGCGAATTCGTCAAGCGCATCGGGGTCGCGAAAGCCAACAGCGTGGTCGATGTCGGCATGCTCGAATTCTGCATCCGCGAGGAGCTGAACCGCACCGCGCAGCGCCGCATGGCGGTGTTGAAGCCGCTCAAGGTCGTGATCGAGAACTATCCGGAAGGGCAGACCGAGGAGCTCGAGGCGATCAACCACCCGGATGATCCGTCGGCGGGCACGCGCAAGATCACGTTCGGCCGCGAGCTCTATATCGAGCAGGACGACTTCATGGAGAACCCGCCGAAGAAGTTCTTCCGCCTGTCGCCGGGCAACGAGGTGCGGCTGCGCTACGCCTATTTCGTCAAGTGCACCGGCGTGATCAAGAACGACGCCGGCGAGGTGGTGGAGCTGCGCTGCACCTACGATCCCGCGACCAGGGGCGGCAACGCGCCCGACGGCCGCAAGGTCAAGGCGACCATGCACTGGCTGCCGGCGGCGACGTCGGTGCCCGCGGAGATCCGCATCTACAACCAGCTGTTCGCCAATCCGAGCCCGGACGCCTCGAACTTCGCGGCCGATCTCAATCCGAACTCGCTGGAGATCCTCTCCGATGCACGGATCGAGGCTTCGGTGGCCGAGAGCAATTCGACCGAGCCGATGCAGTTCGAGCGCCAGGGCTATTTCGTGCGCGACAAGGACTCGACGCCGGGCAAGCCGGTGTTTTCGCGGACCATCGGCCTGCGCGACACCTTCGCGAAGGAAGTCGCGAAAGGTTGAGGGATGACATGAGCAGCGAAGCCGACGCCATCGTTTCCGCCATCATCGCGAAATGGTGCGCCGGCTTCGCGACGCTCGATGCGGCCGCGCTGTCATCGCTGTATTCGAGGAAGGCGTTCTTCTTCGGCTCGAACCCTAAGCTCTATCGGGGCAGGGACGGCGTCGCCGATTACTTCAACGGCCTGCCGCGCTGGCGCAGGCCGAGCGCGATGTTTTCCGAGGTGAGCGCGGCGCAGGCCGGGCCCGACCTGATCAACATGGGCGCGACCATCTCGTTCGATCTCGCCGGCGAGCGGGACGATCTCGTGGTCAAGATGAGCTGGGTCATCATCCGCGAGGACGGCGACTGGAAGATCGTCAATCACCATGCCTCGTCGAAGGCGCCGCTGATCTAGCAACAATACGACTCCATCAGTTTCGTCATTCTCAGATGCGCAATTGCGCATCATAGCTCGCGACTTCGTCGTGCCCCGGAATGACGGTGAATAGCTAGATGTCGTAATACAAATGGAACTCGTAAGGATGCGGTCGCAGCCGGATCGGGTCGACCTCCTTCTTGCGCTTGTAGTCGAGCCAGGTTTCGATCACGTCGGTGGTGAAGACGTCGCCGCGCAGCAGGAACGCGTGATCGCGCTCGAGCGCGTCGAGCGCCTGATCCAGCGATCCCGGCGTGGACCTCACCTCCTTCGCCTCCGCAGGTGGGAGGTCGTAGAGATTCTTGTCGATCGGGCTACCGGGGTCGATCCGCCTGTCGATACCGTCGAGGCCGGCCATCAGCATTGCGGCGAAGGCGAGATAGGGATTGCAGGAGGGATCCGGTGAGCGAAACTCGACGCGCTTTGCGCGCGGGTTCGGCGAATACATCGGAATCCGGCAGCAGGCCGAGCGATTGCGCCGGGAATAGACCAGGTTGATTGGAGCCTCGTAGCCTGGCACCAGGCGCCGGTAGGAGTTCGTGGTGGGAGCGCAGAGCCCGCACAATGCCCAGGCGTGAGCGAGCAGCCCGCCTATGTAGTAGCGGGCGAGTTCACTCAATTCGGCGTAGTCGCCTTTGTCGTAGAACAGATTCGTCTCGCCCTTCCACAGCGACTGATGAACGTGCATTCCTGAAGCGTTGTCCTCGAACAGCGGTTTCGGCATGAAGGTCGCGGTCTTGCTATGCTGGTGCGCGGTGTTCTTCACCACGTATTTGTAGATCATCAGATTGTCGGCCATGCGGGTGAGGGTGGTGAAGCGCATGTCGATTTCGTTCTGGCCGCCGGTTGCGACCTCATGGTGATGGGCTTCGATCTGGATCCCCAGAGATTCCATCGTCAGCACCATTTCGGTGCGTAGCGCCTGCATGCTGTCGGTCGGAGGAACCGGAAAGTACCCCTCTTTCGGGCGCGGCTTGTGGCCGAGATTCGGTCCTTCATCCGTGCCGGTGTTCCAGCTGCCTTCGCTGGAGTCGATTGCGTGCATGGCGAAGTTGATGCCCTGTCCGTAGCGGACCTCGTCGAAGACGAAAAACTCGGCCTCCGGGCCGAAATAGCTCGTATCGGCACGCCCGGTACCCCCAAGGTAGGTTTCGGCCTTCTGGGCGATGTAGCGGGCATCGCGGCTATAGGACTGGCCGGTCACGGGATCGCGGATGTTGCAGATGAGAACCAGCGTCTTGGCCGGACTATAGGGGTCGACGAAGGCCGTCGTCGGATCGGCGACGACCAGCATGTCGCTTTCGTGGATCTCCTGGAAGCCGCGGATCGATGAGCCGTCGAATCCAATGCCCTCCTCGAGGGCGTCGACGTTCACTGCGCTCGGCGGGACGGAAAAATGTTGCCATACCCCCGGCAAGTCGGTGAATCGCAGATCGATCATCTGGACTTTCTCGTCCGTGATCGCCTTCAGGAGGTCTTCGGCTGTCGTACATTTCGCAACCATGGCTTCGCTCCCAGGTCAGCGTCCCGAGATCGCGTAGCCGTTCGGCCGCAACCTAGCGGCTCGCGACGGACTGTCGTCCACGTTCGGCGTTGTCGCCGCAGTCAGGCAAGCTTCGCGCGCCGGCAGTCAGCTTTGGTGTGGCCCGCGCATCATCTTCATCGCATCTTCGATGTGCCGCCAGGTTTTTGCCAATTCGAGCTCGCCCTTCTGCTCGAGGTCGATGGCGTTTTGAGCGGCTTCCGCAATGGCCTTGGGGCCATGGGCTTCCAGCAACTGCCGCGCATAGTCGTGGATTTCCATTTCTCGCATGGCGTCATCTCCCTCTGCTCCGGGCGCGAACTTCCGCGGCACCGGGAACGGTCGACATTGACACCTGTCAAGCGGCGACAGTCTGCATCCGGGTGTGCGCCCTCGCAAGGGCCATCTCGGGCATGAGCGGCCGGGCCTGGACGCCGGCTCCTCGACCGGCCCTCGCGGCAACACAGCGCAGGCCGGATGGATACATTTTCGCAGGCGGTACCACCATATGAATGGGAGAGAGGAGGTGAGCATCATGCGCATCCAACATTGGCAAGACGCTGCCAGCCTGTTGGTCGGCGTGTGGCTGGTGCTGTCGCCCTTCGTCCTCGGCTCGTCCGGGGCGGCCGTCTGGATCACGATCGCGCTCGGGCTCGGCGTCGCGCTGTTTGCCGTAGAAGCGTTTGTCATCCCATCCTATCTGGAAGAGTGGGGAGAAATGCTGCTGGGCCTGGCTCTGGTGCTGGCGCCTTGGGCCATCGGCTATGACACGACGTCAGCCACGGTCAGCAGTGTGCTGTCAGGCATCCTGGTGATCCTGTTCGGTGGCTGGGAGCTGATGACCGATCGCGATTTCTCCACCTGGTGGCACGATCGCTGGCATCACCGGGCCGGCTGACGAGAGACGTTGGCCGAGCTTTCGATGCGGACTGTCGGCCACGGTGCAGGGCGTTTGGTCCTGCACCGTGAGGGTTGCCGCTTTATGCGGCTCTGGGCTCGATCGGCTGCCAGATGCTGATCTTGCGAGTCTCCGGCATCAGGAAGACGGCAAGCACGAAGCACACGGCGGGGACCACGATCGGGTAGATCAGCGCGTAGCCGACGCTGCCGGTCGCGGCGAAAGCCGCCGAGGTGATGAACGGCACCAGCCCGCCGCCCCAGCCGTTGCCGATGTGATACGGCACCGAGACCGACGTGTACCTGATCCTGCCGGGAAAGAATTCCGCCAGGAACGCGCCGACCGGTCCGTACACCATCCCGACATAGCAAACGAGAATGAAGATGATGAAGATCGCGGCCACATAGTTGATGTTGCCGGGCTGCGTGACCGTTCCCAGCCACAGATACAGTGGATAGTATGTGATTGCGGCGAGCAGCATGCCGCCGAGGATCACCGGCTTGCGGCCGATCTGATCCGACAGCCAGCCAAAGAAGATCAGGCTCGGCGTTGCGATGAGCAGCGCGGCTCCCACGATGTAGGCGGAGGTCAGCGCGTCCACCTTGGAGACCTGCTGCAGAAAGTACAACGCCCAGAACTGACCGCTGTACCAGACCACGCCCTGACCGATCAGGACCACAACGGCAATCCCGATGTATTTGATGTTGGCGCTCAGGAAGGCCTCCTTCCAGGGGTTCTTGGTCATCTGCCCGCGAGCCTTGATCTCCTGGAAGATCGGCGTCTCCTGGAGCTGGAGTCGGATGTAGATCGCAATCGCCACCAGCAGGAAGGACAGCAGGAACGGAACGCGCCACGCCCATTCGTCGAAGGCTTGGTTGCCGGCATATGTCCGCGTGAGGACGATGACGGCCAGCGACACCACGATCCCGAGAGTAGGCGAGGTCTGCAGCCAGCCGGTATAGTAGCCGCGCTTGTCGTCCGGCACATGCTCGGCAACGTAGGTGATGGCGCCACCATATTCGCCGCCCAGGCACAGGCCCTGGATCATGCGGAGGCCGAAGAGGAGGAACGCGGCCGTCAGACCGATCGACTGGTAGGTCGGGATTAATCCGATCGCCCCCGTGCCCAGTCCCATTCCGCTGAGTGTGATGAGAAACGTATATTTGCGGCCGACCCGGTCACCCATCCATCCGAACAGGAAGGCCCCTAGCGGACGGATGAGAAATCCTGCCGTAAAGAGCGCGATCGTGCTGAGGAGGGCTGCAACCGGGTGGGATTGCTCGAAGAACTTGACCGATAGAACTGCGGCCAGGCTGCCGAAGATATAGAAATCATACCATTCGATGATGTTTCCCACCGACGCAGCGATGATCACGCGGCGAAAATCGCTCGGAATTTGCATGGGCATTTGCAACTCCTATGGTTTCAAGATGTCTCCTCGCGTGTTTCAGCGGTCGATCTTCTCGCGGAGTGCGTGATGCGCGGCGTTGCATGCGCCTGCTATCGAGTTGCGTCGGCAACGCCTGACCTCAGGGGAGTATTGGACCACCTGAGGTGAGCTCCAGCGGCTTTAGAACCGCGAGCAGCCACCGCCTTGCCATTTGCCGGAGAGGCGGGGAACCGTAGTGTAGTCCCAGCAGGGGCGGGCACCTTATGAGACTTTCGGCGCAATCGACGGGCCTGGGGCGCGTTTGTGAAGGAGGCCGCACGCGCTCAAATTCTCCGTGACGTCTGGCGGGCAGCGAACGGAAGGTCGTCCCAGGCGTTGTGTGGGGTCTATCAGAGGATCCCACCATGCAGAACATCGCAGAGCATATGGAAGTCATCGGCGCCGACGGCGTCCATGTCGGCACGGTCGACCGCGTCGAGGGCAACCGCATCAAGCTGACGAAGAAAGACAGCGGCGAGGGCAGCCACAAGGGGCACCACCATTTCATCGACAAGGGTCTCGTCGCCGGGGTCGAGGGGAACAAGGTCCGCCTCTCGGCCAAGGCGGACGTCGCCGTGACGATGGAAGAGGAAAAGTAGGGCGCACCCTCTTCGTTCCTGATCTGTACCGCTATTCGTCCGCCTGCACGTTCCGGTAGCCTCTGAGCCAGTCGCGTATCGTAAGGTGCAGGAATGGCGGAGCCGGGCCGGCCGCAGCGTGTCTCGCAAGGGATCGCAGGAACCTGGCCGGCGGGGCGCTCCGCGTCCGCTGGCGGCCTCGCACCCGCAGGCTTCGACCTCTGGTCCGCGATCGCCGGGACTTTGCGCCAATGGGCCAGCGCCGAGGCCGGCGCGGGCCGGCTGTTGCCGTGGGTTCCCGTCGCTTTCGGCAGCGGCATCGGGCTCTACTTTGCGGCCGACCGCGAGCCGGTGCTGTGGGTCGTTGCCACAACGGCGATCGCGCTGCTGCTCGGCGCCGTCCTGGTGCGGCGGAGCCGGCTGTTTGCCCCTGCGATCATGATCGCGGCGGTTGCGGCCGGCTTTGCCGTCGCCACCTGGAAGACGGCGCGCATCGCGCACACCGTTCTGGCAAAGCCGCTCTATTCAGTGTCGTTGTCGGGCTTCGTCGAGACGCGCGACATCCGCGAGCGCACCGATCGCTTCGTGCTGCGCGTCACCGCGATGGAGGCGCAGCGCAGCGACATCAGGTTGGAGCGCGTGCGGCTATCGGTGCGCAAGGGGACAGCGCCCGAGGTCGGCAGCTTCGTGCAGCTCAAGGCGCGGCTGATGCCGCCGATCTCGCCGGTGCGCCCCGGCAGCTACGATTTCTCGCGCGACATGTTCTTCCAGGGCATCGGTGCCTCCGGCTTCGTGATGGGCGCCATCACGGCTTCGGTGCCGCCGGAGACCGGCGGCTTGCGGCTGCGCTACGCCGCCTTCATGCAGGGCCTGCGCGATGCGATCGACGCGCGCATCCGTGCCGTGCTCGAAGGCGACAACCGCGCGATCGCGACCGCGCTATTGACCGGCCGGCGCGATGCCATCACTGCGCCCGTCAATGACGCGATGTTCGTCTCGGGGCTCGGCCACGTGCTGTCGATCTCCGGCTATCACATGGCGGTGGTTGCCGGCGTCGTGTTCTTCGCGGTGCGCGCGCTGCTGGCCTTGATCCCGGGACTGGCGGTCGGCTTCCCCATCAAGAAATGGTCGGCGGCTGCAGCGCTGGTTGCCGCCGCGTTTTATCTTCTGCTCTCGGGCGCGGAGGTCGCGACGCAACGCTCGTTCTTCATGACCGCGGTGGTGCTGATCGCCGTCATGGTCGATCGCCGCGCCATCACCTTCCGCACGCTGGCCGTGGCCGCGCTGATCGTGCTCGCGGTGGCGCCGGAGGCGCTGGTTCACCCCAGTTTCCAGATGTCGTTTGCGGCAACGCTCGGGCTGGTGGCGCTGGTGCAGATCGGCATGCCGAACCTGTTTGCCTCGCCCGACCATTCCGCGACCGCGCGCATCGCGCTGTGGGGCGGCCGCGAGATCGCGATGCTGTTCCTGGCCTCGCTGATCGCGGGGCTTGCGACCACGCCCTATGCTGCCTTCCACTTCCACCGCGTCACGCCTTACGGCGTGCTCGCCAATCTCGGCGCGATGCCGGTGGTCTCGGCGCTGGTGATGCCGGCCGGATTGTTAAGCTTGCTCGCTGCTCCCTTCGGGCTCGATGGCGTGTTCTGGTGGCTGATGGGGATCGGCATCGACTGGATGGTCGCGGTGTCGCGCTGGGTGGCGGCCCTGCCGGGCGCGGTCGGCCGCATCCCGGCGTTCGGCATCGCGCCGCTGATCGCGGCCAGTCTCGGCATCATTGTCATGGGCCTCTTGCGCACGCCGTTGCGCTGGTCAGGCGGGCTGGTGCTGCTGGCTGCGATCCTCTGGGGCCTGTCGGCGCGGCCGCCGGATATCCTGATCGCCGGGGACGGCCAGAGCGTCGCGGTCCGGGGCAGGGACGGGCACCTGCACGTGATCCGGGCGAGCAAGGACAGCTTTCTGCTGAAGGAGTGGCCGGCTGCCGATGCCGATCCGCGCGATGCCGCCAATGGTACTCTGGCCGACGGCGTGTCGTGCGACGAGGCCGGCTGCGTGACGCCGCTTGCCGACGGGCGCCTCGTCGCGCTGGCCTTGCGCATCGATGCGCTGGCGGACGATTGCAGCCGCGCCGCGCTGGTGGTGACGGCCCGGCCGGCTGCGCCGGATTGCGCGGCGATGGTGGTGGACCGGCAGCGCCTTGCCGCGCAGGGCGCATTGGCGCTGACACGGCGGGGCGACGGCTTTGCGGTGCAGACGGTTAAAGCAAGAGGCGCAGACCGCCCGTGGGCGGCGGCAACCGCCGGCGAAGGCGATTTCGGCGCGACCCTTGCGCCGCCGGCGGCGGCGCCCCGTAACCGGGATGCGACGCCGTCCGAGGCGGACATGCAGGCTGAGGATTGAGGAGGCGGGCTACAGGTACCAGGCCAGCACGGCGTCGAGCCCGGCGCTCCCGATTACCGGCAAGGCAACCATCTGGCTCAGCCCGGACGCGCGGGCTTCGGCCGCGGCGATCGATTTGTCATGCGCGAGATCATCGTTGAGCGCAGGCATCCCCGTGGCCCAGGCGCCGCCGATGCTGCCGTCGCCCCTCGTGATGGACTTGTCCGCATAGAGCGCGGCAAGGTCGGTCTGGGCGCTGCAATCGCCGGCGCGGAAGACCAGCGCAGAACGAGCCTCGTTCGGCCCCCAGATCTCGAAGCGCCGCGCAATCGGCGTTGCCTGCGCGGAGAGGAAGGTCAGCACCCAGGTCTGGTCGGTGCCGGTCCGGTAGGGAACGCCGACGCCGAGATTGATCCCGACCTCGGCGGCGTCTTCCCAGCGCAGAAAGCTCTTGGCGTTGTGCAGGTCCTTGATGATCAGCGGCAGGCCGGCTTTCCAGGTGCGTCCGGGCAGGCCGAAGCCGCGCGGAAACCTGGTGTGGCGCGAGTTGAACTCGAACATGTCGGCGGTGCCATAGTAACCGTCGACCAGGCCCATCTCGTGGGAGGTATCGGGGTCGTTGTGCCAGAGCTCGATCGCGCCGACATGCGCCTCGTCGTCGCCGCAGAACAGGACCATCACGGCTTGCAGGAATTCGCCTGAAAATACCGGCACCGCCACGCCGCAAGTCAGGCCCGCCGCGAGCGCCTGGTCGGTCCGCCTGAAATAGGAGTTGGCGAATTTGGTGAGGATGACGGGATGGCCGGAAGCCCAGGCCTTGCCGGGAAGGCCCTCATCCCGACCGAAGCGCAGCTCTTCACTTGCGGCCCTGAACGCGGACAGCCCTTCGCCGTAGAGGCCCCCGCCGAATTCCAGCCGCGTACGCGTCCGGTCGGGCACCCAGAGTTCAACGACGCGAATGAAGGTCTTCATCGAACGTGTCCGCCGCCTCAAGCCTTTTGGCAGCATCGGCCATTTGCCTGCGGAACGGACGTTCAAAATTCAGGCAGGGCAGCGCAAACTTCGTGCGACGGAGAAGAGCGGCGGCTGATCGGCGAAGGTATTTTCGAAGATGCAAACCACACCACGTCGCCGGCCACGGCCGGCGATGGCGATTTCAATCATGGCCCGACCCGCGAGCCGGGGCTGCTACGATCAGCCGATCGGCAGGCGTGTGATCGTCGGCCTGTCGGCCATGGTCTGCGGCTTGTGCTCGCGCTCGCCGAGTGGCTGGGTCACCGGCAATTGCAGCACGGTTGCGCGCTGGCCTTCGACGAGCTGAGTCACCAGCACGTATTTGCCGTCGGGAAATTCGATCGCATCGTGATGGCGATCCGGAATGTGCGGGTCGATCTTGCCGAACTTGCCGACGCGCGAGTTGATGGTGCGCGTCCAGATCCAGCGATTGTCGTAGCGGACGTTGTCGGCGAAGGCGAGCTCCGTTCCCGGCAGCAGGCATACCGCGACGGACATGTCGGCTTCGGAGGCGAAGCCGCGTGTCGAGGTGCCGCGGAAGGTTGTCGTGACGATCGTCTCACCGACTTCGGCAGGACGCGTCGCGACGGCGTGCAGGCTGTAGTCACACATCGGGGTGCTCCTCATTCGAAGATAGCGACCCGCGCCTCTTGTCGAGGCACAAGCCTCTATCAGAGTGGAAGCATACAACGGTCTGCTTGGTTGTGGGCAAATCTGCGGCTTGGGTCCGCACGCCGCCATCACAATATCTTTTTCAGATGCACGAGGAACAAAGCCCGCTTCCGTGCATTCTGCGAGCTTCTTCTTCGTCAGCGGCCAGCAGGTGCCGACCAGCCCGAATACGGCGAGGCCGGTTGCGACTGCTGTCCAACGGCGTCGCGTGCGTTGCGCAATTGCTCACGCGTCGTCGCTGGCGTCGTCTTGCGGACATGATGCGATCGTGCGGCGACGGCCGGTGACACTGACGTTGCGATCAGCGCCATCGCGACGGTGCTCAAGACGATCTTGCGCATGGTTGTCTCCTCGGTTTCTCAAAGGCCCGTAAAGCGATGCGTGCTTTGCGCGGCGTGCCGAGGATCTAGCGCGGGGGAGGTGGCCGGATAATCTGTGCAGAACCAGAAAGACTATCCAGCCGGAGCGGACAATGATCCGCTCCAATCGTTCAGGCGCGGTCGCCAACTGGCGCCGCGGGATGCACTTAGTACTTCCGGTACAGGCCGATCAGCTTGCCCTGAATCTTCACCCGGTTGGGCGGCAGGATGCGGACCTCATAGGCGGCGTTGGCGGGCTCGAGCGCGATCGATGCGCCGCGGCGGCGGAAGCGCTTCAGCGTTGCTTCCTCGTCGTCGATCAGCGCCACCACGATGTCACCGGTGTCGGCGCTCTCGTTGCGCTGGATCAGCGCCATGTCGCCGTCGAGGATGCCGGCTTCCACCATCGAATCGCCGCGCACTTCGAGCGCGTAGTGCTCGCCGGAGCCGAGCATGTCAGGCGGTACGCTGATAGTGTGGCTGCGGGTCTGCAGCGCCTCGATCGGCGTGCCGGCCGCGATACGGCCCATGACGGGCACGGCGACGGGACGCTCACCCTCGTCAGCCGGCGGGCTGGAGGTCGTGCGCACCTTGCCGAGATTGCCTTCGATGACGCTCGGCGTGAAGCCGCGGCGGTTGCCGGCAGCCGCCTGGAGCTCGGGCAGCTTGATGACCTCGATCGCGCGGGCGCGGTTGGGCAGGCGCCGGATGAAGCCGCGCTCCTCGAGCGCGGTGATCAGGCGATGGATACCCGATTTCGAGCGCAGATCGAGCGCGTCCTTCATCTCGTCGAAGGAAGGCGGCACGCCGCTTTCCTTCAGTCGCTCGCTGATGAACCGCAGGAGCTCGTATTGTTTGCGCGTTAACATCTCGACCAAAATCCCCCGGTTGATGTCGTTCGATTCCGAGACGCTCAGTTCAGCGATAAGCCGCTGCATGCTCGAAACAAATCATGAACGGACACTATATGTTCGATACATGTTCCGCAACTGCTTAATTTACCGTGAACGCGACAAAGTTCGCGGAACGCGTGTGGTGACAGCGTTCATACGGGCAGCAGCAGCACCTCGCATTGCGTGCCGGCTTCGGCCTCGGGCGCGAACGGCGCGCGTACGAGAAGTGCCTGTGCCGCAGCGAGATTCGCAAGCAGCGAGGAATCCTGGTGATTGACGGGCAGGGCGATCAGCGTGCCGTCGTCGCGTCGCTCCAGGCGCGTGCGTAGATAATCCTCGCGCTGGTCGTTGGCATTGAGGTCGCGGCCGAGCACGGCGCGCTCGCGGCGATGATGAATCACGGTGCGACCCGACAGTGCGCGAATCAACGGCACCATGAACAGGAAAGCGCAGACGTAGGATGACACGGGATTGCCGGGCAGGCCGATGACGCGCATCGCGTCGAACCGGCCGTGCATCATCGGCTTGCCCGGCCGCATCGCGATCTTCCAGAACGACATCGCGATCCCCTCGGCCTTGAGCGCCTGCTGGACCAGATCGTGGTCGCCGACCGAGGCGCCGCCGGACGTGATCAGGATGTCGGCGCCACTCTCGCGGGCCCGGCGGATCCCGGCGGTGGTGGCTTCCAGCGTGTCGGCGGCAACGCCGAGGTCGACGGTATCGGCGCCCTCCTGGCGGGCGAGCGCGTGCAGGGCGTAGCCGTTGGAATAGACGATCTGGCCGGGGCCGGGCGTCGCGCCCGGCATCACCAGCTCGTCGCCGGTGGCGAGGATCGCGACCTTCGGACGGCGTTGCACGGGTAGGTGCGGGTGATTCATCCCGGCCGCGAGTGCGAGGTCGCGCTCGGTGAGCCGGGCTCCCTTGCGCAGCAGCACCTCGCCCTCGGCAAAGTCGACCCCGGCGCGCCGGATGTGCCGTCCGGGAATCGCTGCTTCCTTGATCGTGATGCGCTTGCCATCAGCGACCGTATCCTCCTGGATCACGACCGTATCCGCGCCGGCGGGAACGACGCCGCCGGTGAAGATCCGGACCGCTTCGCCGGCGCCGACCAACCCGGCAAACGGCCGCCCGGCCGCGACCTCGCCGATCACCGTCAGTTGGGAATCGATCGTCGCCGCATCGGCCGCGCGCACGGCATAGCCGTCCATCGCCGACATCGCCTGCGGCGGCTGCGTGCGCCGCGCCGCGACGTCGCGCGCGAGCACGCGGTGGTAGGCCTGGTCGAGGGGGACCGTCTCCTCAGGCAGCGGCTCTGCGCCGGCAAGCACCGCGGCAAGCGCGTCAGATACCGGCATCAAGGCCACGGGTGAAAACTCCTGCTGAGCACGTTCGGCAAATCGGCGGCGAGAGTTCTAGCCGAGTGCGGCCGCAGAGGCAAAACAGTGGAGATGCAGGATGATTCAGCCTGCGTCGTTCGCTCTATCGCGAAAGATGGACGTCAAATCCGCCGCGGCATGATCCGGAAGGCGAGGCAGACCGGCACGAGGACGGCCATGGCAAGCACGAGAAGAACGAGCGCCACGGCCAGCATCGGTCAACTCCCTGCCGGCGCGTCCGGACTGACGTCCGGCGCTTTGGGGCCCTGATCCTTGTCGGGCAGCGGGTCGGCCTGGGATTTCAGGTCGGCGGCCTTGCTGATCAACTTGGCGGATAGGTCGGAGTCCGAGGTGGTTCTTGCGAACTCGAGCAGGAGAGAGGCTTGCTTGGTGAGGTAGGATTTGCCCAGCACGTCGATCGGTCCAATGTAGAAGTCCCAACGGACTCAAGAGTCCGGAAGGGCAGATTCCGTTCCCGGAACTTTGTACAAAAATGCACAAAGTGATTTGGTTCCTCATATTTGGCAAACGAGTTCCAGGGAACCGCACCTGCCGGGAGGCGGATCCGTCAAATCCCGAGCTGCTTCAGCGCATCGCCGACGTCACGGGGCGAGGTCACATGCACCGCGGTCAATCCGCGCGCCCGGGCCCCCTCGATGTTTTCCGCGAGGTCGTCGAAGAAGACGATGCGGCTCGCCGGCACGCCCATAGCGGCCACGACATGGTCGAAAGCCTCCGCGTCCGGTTTACGCAGGCCGATGCTGGACGACAGGTAGAGCTCGCGGAAATGGCCGAGCAGGCCGGCATATTCCTTCGAGAAATGGTCGACATGCGGCCGGTTGGTGTTCGAGAAGGCGTAGAGCGGCATCCGCCTCGCCGCACGCGGCAACAGTTCCGCGATGTCAGGCATCTCGCCGGCGAAGATCGCGTTCCAGCCCTCCAGGAACTGCGCGTCGGAAATCGCGATCCCGAGTGATGAGCGCAGCGAGGAGAAATAGTCCGCGTCGCTGATCTTGCCGACCTCGTGCAGCCGGTAGGCTTCGCTGTCGCGCACATAGCGCGCGACGATGGCTTCGGGCTTGCAGCCGGCGTGTCCCGCCCAGCAGGCGATCGCCCTGGAGAAATCGATGTCGAGCACCACGCGCCCGAGATCGAACAGAAGCGCGTCTGCGCTGCCGGGAGAGAGCGGGGGCACCTGCATCCTTTCACTCAGTATCGATAGGGATCGTGGTCGAACAGCGGGAACGCGCTGAACACGCTCGGCGCGTTGGTCGCGGTGGCCGGATGCAGGCAGGACCTGCCGACCTCGGCGAACGAGGTGGCGCCCAAGAGGCCGAGGCAGCGCAGCACCTCGTCTTCCAGCAGCTCCAGCATCCGGGCCACGCCGGCCTCGCCGGCCGCCGCCAGGGCCCAGCATTGCAGCCGGCCGATGCCGACGAGGTCGGCGCCTGCCGCAATCGCCTTGACGATGTCGGTGCCGCGGCAGAAGCCGCC
Organism: Bradyrhizobium huanghuaihaiense; assembly: GCF_025200885.1. Lineage (NCBI taxonomy): Bacteria > Pseudomonadati > Pseudomonadota > Alphaproteobacteria > Hyphomicrobiales > Nitrobacteraceae > Bradyrhizobium > Bradyrhizobium huanghuaihaiense. The sequence continues at coordinate 4,467,224 of NZ_CP104172.1, forward strand.
ATCGACCATGATCCTGGCGCGGCCTTTCACGGCGTCGACGATTTCAGGCAGCACATGCATGGCGCCGCGGCCGTGGTCGAGCTGGCGGCCGCCATGGTTGGAGACGTAAATCCACTCGACGCCGTGATCGAGCGCGATCTGCGCATCCTCGGCGGTGGCGATGCCCTTCAGGATCAGAGGGATCTTGAACTTGTCCTTGATCATCTTCACGGTCCGCCACTCCAGTCCCTTCTGGTAGTCGCCGCCGGTGGCGCGCAGGCGGCTTTCGCGAACGTAGCGCTTGGCGATGTCGCGTTCGCGACGGCTGTAATGGGCGGTGTCCACGGTCAGGCAGAAGGCGGCGTAGGCGTTCTTCTCGGCCCGGCTGACGACATCGGCGACGAAGGCGTCATCGCCGCGCACATAGAGCTGGTAGAGACGCAGCGCGTCGGGGGCAGCCTCGGCGGTTTTCTCCAGGCCGGGCTCGGACACCGAGCTCAGCATGTGCGCCGCACCGAAGGTGCCGGCAGCACGTGCGACGCTCGCGGCGCCATCCGGGTCAAAAATCTCCAGCGCGCCGACCGGGGCCAGCACCACCGGCAGGCGCATCTTGCGGCCGAACTGCTCGACGCTTCCGTCGACCTTGCGGACGTCGCGCAGCACGCGCGGGCGGAAGGCGATCTCGTCCAGCGCCATCCGATTGCGGCGCATCGTGGTCTCGGTCTCGGCGGCGCCGACGATATAGTCCCAGGCATTCTGGTTGAGGTTGGCGCGCGCCTTCCGGATGAATTCGTGCAGGTTCTGGAACGGCTCGTTGCTGGCGCCGAGTTCAACGTTCCGTTCCGGCCGGATGCGGGGCGCTTCGTTCATTGTTGTCCTCCCGAGAATTTGAAGCCTTGTGTCATCGCCTAACCCGTCCGCCTCTCCAAAACCATCCTAAAATCGCATAGCTGCGAAGCGCGGGCCGGCCGGCCGATTCCGCCGCTCGTGCGTGATGGTTTCGGAACGTTGCCAAAAGTTTAGGCCGGGACGAAGGGATTTTTGCAGGTGCCCCGCCGGCGTTGCGGGCCGGCCTTGAAGAAACCTGAATGGTATTGTGAGAACCGGGCTGGATCGCCATTTGCATGGCGGCTCCCGAGCCCCGAGCAAGAAGGCTAACTCATCCATGCGGAAATCCCTGCTGTTCCCCCTTGGCGCGCTCACCGGCGTGTGCCTGACCCTTCTGGTATCCGGTCCGCAGGGCGGACTATGGGCGGCGAGGGCGGCAGCGGGCGCGGACGATGCCTATTCCAAGCTCAACCTGTTCGGCGAAGTGTTCGAGCGGGTGAAGGCGAGCTATGTCGAGAAGCCGGACAATTCCAAGCTGATCGAAGGCGCGATCACCGGCATGGTGACCTCGCTCGATCCGCATTCACGCTACATGAACGACAAGGCCTGGACCGAGATGCAGGAGACCACCTCCGGCGAGTTCGGCGGGCTCGGCATCGAGGTCACGATGGAGGACGGCCTCGTCAAGGTCGTCTCGCCGATCGACGACACGCCGGCTTCGAAGGCCGGTATCATGTCAGGCGACCTCATCAGCAAGATCGACGGCGACGCCGTGCAGGGCATGACGCTCGAGCAGGCCGTCAACAAGATGAAGGGCCCGGTCGACACCAAGACCAAGCTCACCATCGTGCGCAAGGGCGCGGACGCCCCGCTCGACGTGGCGATCACGCGCGAGATCATCCATGTGCGCCCCGTCCGCTTCCATGTCGAGAACGGCGATATCGGTTATATCCGCGTCACCTCGTTCAACGAGCAGACCACCGACGGCCTGAAGAAGGCGATCGCCTCGATCTCCAAGCAGGTGCCGCAGGAGAAGCTGGTTGGCTACGTGATGGACCTCCGCAACAATCCGGGCGGATTGCTCGACCAGGCCGTGTCGGTGTCGAGCGCCTTCCTGCAGCGCGGCGAGGTCGTCTCGACGCGCGGCCGCAATCCGGAAGAGACCCAGCGCTTTACCGCGCATGGCGGCGACCTCACCAAGGGCAAGCCGCTCGTGATCCTGGTCAATGGCGGCTCGGCTTCGGCCTCGGAGATCGTGGCCGGTGCGCTGCATGACCACAAGCGTGCCACCATCATCGGCACGCGCTCGTTCGGCAAGGGCTCGGTGCAGACCATCATCCCGCTCGGCTCCGGCAACGGCGCGCTGGCGCTGACCACGGCGCGCTACTACACGCCGTCAGGCCGCTCGATCCAGGCCCAGGGCATCGCGCCCGACATCGAGATCCTCCAGGATGTGCCGCCCGAGCTGAAGGGCCGGATGGACACCATGGCGGAGTCCCAGATGCGCGGCCATCTGCAAGCCGCCGACGGCACCGAGCAGACCGGATCGCAATCCTACGTCCCGCCGGAAGAGAAGGACGACAAGGCCCTGCACGCGGCCTATGACTTCCTCCACGGCGTCACCGCGAATGCCGTCGCCTCAAAGCCCGCGCCGAAGGCCGCGGTGCCGAACTAGACCTTGCGATCTCCAGACACCGATCGCCCGGGAGTGGATACCGCTCCCGGGCGATTTCGTTTGGGGGATTGTCTCGGTGATCCGTAGCCCGGATGGAGCGAAGCGCAATCCGGGATTCACACTACACGGACCCGGATTACGCTTCGCTCCATCCGGGCTACGCTCGCGACATTCCGACCTAGCCTGCTTCCCGTCGGCGGCCTTCGCTGCCTTCGCGCCGCGCGAGCCGGCTGCGATGCAGCGCGAACAGCTCCAGCATCTTGTCGGCAGGTTTTGCGGCGCTGAACAGATAGCCCTGCATCTCGGTGCAGCCGAGCGTGCGCAGCAGCCGTTGCTGCTCTTCGGTCTCGACGCCCTCGGCGGTGGTCGCCATGCGGCGGGCGCTGGCGAGGTTGACCACGGCCTGGACGATGCTGGCGGAGCCGTCGGGGCCGGCGATATCCTCGACGAAGCAGCGGTCGATCTTGATCTTGTCGAACGGGAAGCGGTGCAGATAGCTCAGCGAGGAATAGCCGGTGCCGAAATCGTCGAGCGCGATGCGCACGCCGATGGCGCGGAGCTGGTGCAGGATCGCGAGCGCCGTGTCATCGTCGCGGATCAGCACCGCCTCGGTGATCTCGAGCTCGAGCCGGCTCGCCGGAAGGTTGGAAGCGGCGAGCGCCGCCATGATCTTCAGCGCCAGCGTGCCGCTCTTGAACTGCACCGGCGAGACGTTGACGGCGAGGCGGATGTCGTCGGGCCAGCCGGCAGCATCCCGGCAGGCGGTCGCCAGCACCCATTCGCCGATCTCGTTGATCAGGCCGGTGTCCTCGGCGATCGGGATGAACTCGGCCGGCGAGACCATGCCGCGCTCGGGATGGCGCCAGCGCACCAGCGCCTCGCAGCCGGTGATGCGGTCGTCCTTCAGGCCGAGGCAGGGCTGGTAGTAGACCTCGAGCCCCCCTTGGGCGATGGCGTGGCGCAGGTCGATCTCGAGCTGCCGCCGTTCGCGGACCTTGGCGTCCATCTCGGGTTCGAAGAAGCGGTAGGTGCGGCGTCCCGCGGATTTGGCGGCGTACATCGCAAGGTCCGCGTTCTTCAGGATCTGGTCCAGCGCCGTGCCGTGTCCCGGCGCCAGCGCGATGCCGATGCTGGCGTCGCTGGTGAGATGATGGCCCATGCAGTCGAAGGGCGTGCGGATGGCCTGGAAGATCCGGGCGACGAGATCGTTGACCTGGTCCGGCGAGGTCACCGCGCTCTGCACGATGGCAAACTCGTCGCCGCCGAGCCGCGCCACGAAATCCGTCGGACCGGCGCAGCGGCTGAGGCTCGCTGCCATCGATTTCAGCAGCTCGTCGCCGACGAGATGGCCGAGCGCGTCGTTGACCCCCTTGAACTCGTCGATGTCGATATAGTGGACCGCGACCTCCTCGCCATCGACGATGGCGGCCAGCTCCTGCCGCAGATGCTCGTGGAACATGGCGCGGTTGGGCAGATCGGTCAGCGCGTCGTAATGGGCAAGGTGGGTGATGCGCTCCTCGATGCGCCGGCGCTCGGTAATGTCCTCGTGCGTCGCCACCCAGCCGCCGTCGGTGAGCGGTTCGTTGAGGACCTGGATCGAGCGGCCGTCGGCGGTGTCCACGACCATGGAATTGCGGACATGAATGTCGCGCAGCACGCGTTCACAATATTGATCGACGTCGCCGGTGAACGAGCCGGTCGTCTTGCGATGCGCGATGATGTCGTGGAAGCTGCAGCCCGGCGCCACCACGGCGGCCGACAGGCCGTACATGTCGATGTAGCGCTGGTTGCACACCACGAGCCGCCGGTCCGCGTCGAACAGCAGCAAGCCCTGGGTCATGTTGTTCACGGCGCGGTCGAGACGTTGTTTCTCCAGCGTCAGCCGTTCCCTGGAGAGGCGGTGCTGCTCCAGCAGCTTGCGCACGATCGCGATCAGAACGCCGGCGATGGCGAGCGCGGAAGAGGCGGCGACCGAGACCAGGATGCCGATCTGCTCGCGCCAGTCCGTCAGAGCCGCCGCGCGCGTCGTCGTGGCCATCATCAGGATCGGGTAGTGAGGCAGGGCGTGCGAAGCGATCAGGCGGTCCTCGCCGTCGACCGGGCTCATGAAGCGTCCGGCGAAGTGATCGAGCCCGAAGACCCGCTGCTGCTCGAAGGGGCCGGTCCTGAAATTCCGCCCCATCAATTCGTTGGAATGGGGATAGCGGGCGAGCAGCGTGCCGTCGCGATGCAACATCGAGATCGTCGCGCCTTCGCCGAGCACCACGGATTCGAAGAATTTCTCGAAATTGGCCGGCTCGATGCCGCGTCCGACCACGCCCATGAACTCACCGTTCGGGCCGACGATCCTGCGCACGAGCAGGATGGTCCAGGCGCCGGAGATCCGGCTGTGCAGCGGCTCGATCAGGACATCAGGCGAATAGGGGTCGTATTTGAAGGTGCGGAAATAGGCGCGATCGGCGACGTTCACCTTGGGGGCGGGCCATGCCGTCGATGAATTGATCAGATTGCCGTCGGCATCGATGATGTTGACGCCGCCGATGTAAGGAAGCGCCTCGATCTTCGAGCGCAGCATCCGGTGGATGTCCTGACCCGAGAGGCGCTTGCGATAGTCTTCCGCGTTGGAAATGCCGATCGTGCGGACGTGGTCGACGAAATCCTTCTGGATGACCGCGAAATCCTGCAATTGCTGATCGAAATGATGGGCCAGCATCAAGACGGTGTTTTCCAGCTCGCGGCCGGAATTGCGTAGCGCGCGTTCGCGGAAGTTCTGCGCCATCAGCGTCGCGCCGACGGCGATCGCGGCGATCAGCAGCGTGCCGCCCACGACCAGCCAGCGGATCGGTCCGCTGCGCGCGAAGGCCTGGTCGTAAAGGCGACTGCCGAATTTCGTCATCATGTCGATCGCTGCCGCGCACACGCCAGGATCAATTCTTGATCCTCAAGACATCCGTTGGTTTACGGGAACGGTATGGAGCAGAAGTTAGGAAGCGCGGTTAATGCGACATGAATCATCACGCAGAAAAGCGGGAGCAAGCCGTGCAGGAATTGCCGCAAGACACCTGCGCTGCCGGACAGTTCCTGCCGACCATGCCGCGATCAACCAAGGCTTAACCATCTAAGGCGTTGGCGATCCTCAAGTCGCCATTGGCACGTGATTTGCGAACATGCCTGCCAACGACACAGTGAGGAGTTGATCGTGAAAACCGTTTTGAAGAACTTCATTGCCGACGAATCCGGTGCGACGGCGATCGAATACGGCCTGATCGCCGCCGGCATCGCGCTTGCGATCATCGCCGTGGTCAACAATCTCGGCTCGACGCTGAAGCTGAAGTTCGGATCGATCAGCACATCGCTGAAGTAGAAGATCAGGCGCGGTAATGGCCGGACTTGCCGCCGAGCTTCTCGACGAGATGGATGCCCTCGATGCGGACGCCGCGCTCGACGGCCTTGATCATGTCGTAGATGGTGAGGCAGGCGACCGATACGGCCGTGAGTGCTTCCATCTCGACGCCGGTCGGACCTGTCACCTTGACGCTGGCGCGGACGAGGCAGCCCGGCAGTTTCGCGTCGGGCTCGATGTCGACGGTGACCTTGGACAGCGCGAGCGGATGGCAGAGCGGGATCAGCTCCGAGGTGCGCTTTGCCGCCATGATGCCGGCGATGCGCGCGGTGCCGAGCACGTCGCCCTTCTTGGCGTTGCCGGACACGATCAGATCGAGCGTCGCGCTGGTCATGACGACGCGGCCTTCGGCGACCGCGAGCCGCTCGGTCGCGGGCTTGGCCGAGACATCCACCATTCGCGCCTCGCCGGAGGCGCCGATATGGGTGAGGGCAGGGCCGGCCTTGGTCTTCGATGGCTTGGTCGTGGAGGCCTTGCGCGCCATGTCAGCGCGTGCCCGTCGCGCGAGCGCCGGTCTCACGCGCGAGCAGCGTGCGCGTGGCGGCGGTGACGTCGGCCTGCCGCATCAGGCTCTCGCCGACGAGGAAGGTCGACATGCCGACCCGCTCGAGGCGGGCGAGATCAGCGGGCGTGAAGATGCCGCTTTCGCCGACCATCAGCCGCCCCTCGGGGATCAGCGGCGCGAGCGTTTCGCTGGTCGCGAGCGTGGTTTCGAAGGTGCGCAAATTGCGGTTGTTGACGCCGATCATCGGCGAACGCAGTTTTAGCGCGCGGTCGAGCTCGGCGCGGTCGTGGATCTCGATCAGCACGTCCATGCCATGGGCGATGGCGGCATCTTCGAGGTCCTTTGCGGTGGCGTCGTCGAGCGCGGCCATGATGATCAGGATGCAGTCGGCGCCATGCGCGCGGGCCTCGACCACCTGGTAGGTGTCGAACATGAAATCCTTGCGCAGCACCGGCAGCGAGGTCGCCGCGCGCGCAGCCACCATGAAGTCGAGATGGCCCTGGAACGAGGGCGTATCGGTCAGCACCGAGAGACAGGCTGCGCCGCCGGCCTCATAGGCCTTGGCGAGATCAGGCGGATCGAAATCCGCGCGGATCAACCCTTTCGAGGGCGAGGCCTTCTTGACCTCGGCGATCAGCGCGTAATCGTCGTTGGCGTGCTTTGCCCGGATCGCGCGCACGAAGCCGCGCGGCGCGGACTGCGCCTTGGCCTTGGCCTCCACCGCCGACAGCGGCTGCGCGCGCTTGGCGGCGGCGATCTCCTCGCGCTTGTACGCCTCGATCTTGGTCAGGATATCCGACATGTCAGGCTCAGCCGTTGGAGACCGCGATCAGGTGTTTCAGCCGCGCGTTCGCCGCGCCGCTGTCGAGCGACTTTGTGCCGATCGCAACGCCCTCCTTGAGGTCCTTGGCACGGCCGGCCACGATCAGTGCGGCGGCGGCGTTCATCAATGCCACGTCGCGGTAGGGGCTCGGCTTGCCGTTGAGCACGCTCTGCAGCGCGATCGCATTGGCGTCGGCGTCGCCGCCCTTGAGCGCACCGGTCTCGCAGCGCGTCAGTCCAGCTTCCTCCGGTGTCACCTCGAAATTGCGGATCTCGCCGTTCTGAAGCGAGGACACGAAGGTCGGGCCGGTGAGGGTGATCTCGTCGAGACCATCGGAGCCGTGCACGACCCAGGCGGATTCGGCGCCGAGATTCTTGAGCACCTGCGCCAGCGGCTGCACCCATTGCCTGGAGAACACGCCGACCATCTGCCGCTTCACGCCGGCAGGGTTCGACAGCGGGCCGAGCAGGTTGAAGATCGTACGGGTCGCGAGCTCAACCCGGGTCGGGCCGACGTTCTTCATGGCGGGATGGTGGGCGGGGGCGAACATGAAGCCGATGCCGCATTCGCGCACGCAGCGCCCGACCTGCTCCGGCTTGAGGTCGATCTTCACCCCGAGCGAAGCCAGGACGTCGGCAGCACCGGAGCGCGACGACAGCGCGCGGTTGCCGTGCTTGGCCACCGGCACACCGGCGCCCGCCACGATGAAGGAGGCGCAGGTCGATACGTTGACCGAGCCGGAGCCGTCGCCGCCGGTGCCGACGATATCGACCGCGTCGGGCGGTGCCGTCACGGTCAACATCTTGGAGCGCATCGCCGCGACTGCGCCGGTGATCTCGTCCACGGTCTCGCCGCGCACCCGCAGCGCCATCAACAGACCGCCCATCTGCGAGGGCGTTGCCTCGCCTGACATCATGGCGTCGAAGGCGGATGCGGCTTCGTCACGCGACAGGCTGGCGCCGGTCGCCACTTTTCCAATGATCGATTTCAGGTCGTCCATCGCGTGCTTTCAACTCACTGGTTCGCGCCGGTCACCTGCGCGAAGGCGGCCTGATTAATGGTGGTCCCGATGTCGGTTTCAAGCTTGTTGACGTAGGAGGCGACTTGCTCCTCGGTCAGGGCACGGTCGAGGCTGTCCTTCAGCTTCTTGACCGCCTCGGAGGCGGCATCGACCGCGGGGTCGATGATGTCGGTGACGCGGAATACGATCACCTCGCTGCCGCCGTTCACGGGCGTCTGTCCGACGCCGTCCTTGGCAGTGCGGAACGCGGCCGCCACGACGGTGCCGGGCACGCCGGCGGGCGAGTCGTCGCGCTTGAAGCCGGTCGCGGTCTCGACCTTGGCGCCGATCGAGGCCGCCTCATCCGCGAGCTTGCCGCCCGCTTCGAGCTTCTTCACCATTTCGGTCGCCTTAACCTTCAGCTTGGTCGCGATCTGGTCCTGGCGCCAGCGCGCCTCGACCTGGTCGCGGACCTCGTCGAGACTGCGGTCGCGCGAAGGCGTGATGGCGAGCACGTCGTACCAGACATAACCGCCCTTGAACGAGATCGCGTCGTTGTCGACGCCGACATCGGTGTTGAAGGCCTGCGACACCACGTCGAGGCCCTGCGGGATGTTGGCCACCGGCTGGCCGTTCGGGGCGCGGCCGGAGCGATCGACGGCGTCGATGGTCACGGCGGTGAGGCCGAGCTTCTGCGCCGCGTCGATCACGCTGGAGCCGCCGCCGCGCTCGTCTTCCATCTTGTCGCGGAGGTCGGCGACCTTGACGCGCGCGCGGTCGGCCGCGATCTCGCGCTTGATGTCGGCGGCAAGCTTCGCGTAGTCGGCCTCATTGCCCGGCTCGATCTTGTCGACCTTGACGATGGAGGTGCCGAGAGCGCCCTGGATCGGCTGGCTGATCTCACCTGCGGGCAGCGCGAAGGCGGCATTCCCGACCGAGGAGTCGAGCGAGGACTTGGTCACGAGCCCGAGATCGACGTCGGAGGCGCTGAGCCCGCGCTCCTTGCCGAGGTCCTCGAACGACATTCCGCCGACGAGCCGCTCGCGCGCGGCCTGCGCCTCGGCGACGCTGGGGAACACAAGCTGCTGGATCTGGCGCTTCTCCGGCGTGCCGAGCCGGTCCTTGCGCTGTTCGAACAGTTTCTTCGCGTCCTCGTCGGAGACCTCGGACCATTTGCCGATCTCTTCCGGCGAGATCACGACGAAGGCGATCTTGCGATATTCGGGGGCGCGGAACTGAACCTTGTGATCCTCGAAATAGGCGGCCAGCGCCTCGGGCGAGGGCGCGTCGATGGTACCTGCCTGGGCCGCGTCGAGCCTGACGAACTCGATCGAGCGCTGCTCGTTCTGGAAGCGCGTCAGCACGTCGATCATGGCCTTCGGTGGCTCGAGGCCGGCGCCGATCGTGCCGGTGATCTGCCGGCGCAGCGACACCTTGCGCTGCTCGGCGACGTAACGCTGCTCGGTGTAGCCGAAATTGCGGATCATGGCCTGGAAGCGGTTCGCATCGAAGTTGCCGCCGACGCCCTTGAAGTTGGGGTCGTTCATGATGACCTGGCGGATCTGCTCGTCGGACTGGCCGAGTCCGAGCCGGCGTGCCTCTTCGTCGAGGGCGGCTTCGGCGATCGTCTGCTGCAGCACCTGACGGTCGAGGCCGAAGGCGCGCGCCTGGTCGGGCGTCAGCGGACGGCCGAACTGGCGGCTGATCTGCTGCAGGCGGTCGGTATAGATCTGTCGGAACTCGTTCAGCGAGATCTCGGTGCGGCCGACCTTGGCCACAGTGGACTGGCCAAAGCCCTTGAAGATGTCGGCGATGCCCCAAATGCCGAAACTGACGATCAACACACCCATCACCACGGCCATAATGGTCTTGCCGAGCCAGTTTGATGAGGCCTTGCGCATTCCTCGAAGCATTTGGTCCAACTTGTTTGGTCAGGAGGGGAACGGGAGCGCGTCTTAATGCAGATTCCGCAAAAGCGCGTCACCAAATTGATAGATCATCATAAAGTGGCGGCTTTCCCCCCGCAACCTCAGGTCATGCGACTGCGAGAAGCTGCGGTTAAAAGCCCCAAAGCGTTTTCCGTCAGAAAACGGGTCAGAACAAGAATCTGGAACTGCGGCAGGTCCTCTGCTAGCGCATGAACAAACCTCATATCGCTGGAAATTGAAATGACCGACGCCATCCGACCGCTGATCGCCGGCAACTGGAAAATGAACGGCCTGAAGGCCCAGGCTGCCGAATTCGACGCCATGCTCAATGGCGCGGCAGATGTGGTCGCCAAGGCCGACCTGCTGGTCTGCCCGCCGGCGACGCTGGTCGCCGCCTTTGCCGATAAGGCGCGGGGCCAAAAGGTCGCGGTCGGAGCCCAGGATTGCCATCCGAAGGCCTCCGGTGCTCATACCGGCGATATCGCCGCCGAAATGCTGGCGGATGCCGGCGCGACCGCCATTATCGTCGGCCACTCCGAGCGGCGCGCGGATCACGGCGAGGGTGACGCCTTGGTGAGGCAGAAGGCCGAAGCGGCCTGGCGGGCAGGGGTGACGGCAATCGTCTGCATCGGCGAGACGCAAGGCCAGCGCGACGCCGGCCAGACCCTGGACATCCTTCGCGGCCAGCTCCAAGGCTCGCTCCCGGATGCCTCGACCGCGGTCAATCTGGTCGTGGCCTATGAGCCGGTCTGGGCGATCGGCACGGGCCTGACCCCCACGGCCCAGGATGTCGAGCAGATTCATGGGTTTATCAGGGAGTTCCTGATCTCCCGGTTCAAGGCTGAGGGTGCGAAGATGCGGATCCTCTACGGCGGCTCGGTCAAGCCCTCCAACGCGGCCGAGCTGATGGCCGTGAAGAACGTCAACGGCGCGCTGGTCGGCGGCGCCAGCCTGAAGGCGGCCGATTTCCTTGCCATTGCCAAGGGCTGCCCCTAGCTAACCCAAAGCTTTGGTTCAGGGCTGATCGGGGGTGGCAATACCCCCTCCGATCGTGTAACACCGCGCAACTTCAGGAAAACCCGCGAAGCGCGATCGGCCGCCGTCAGGCGCCGCCCGCTTGTGACGGAAGGACACTATGCAGACCGTTGTCATCGTCATCCACCTCATGATCGTCGCCGTCATGATCGGCGCCGTCCTGCTTCAGAAGTCGGAAGGCGGCGGCCTCGGCATGGGCGGCGGCGCGGGCTTCATGTCGAGCCGCGGCACCGCGAACCTCCTGACGCGGACCACCGCTATCCTGGCTGCGGGCTTCTTCCTCACCAGCATGTTCCTGTCCTGGCACGCAGGCTACAGCCGCGCGCCGTCGTCGATCATCGGCACGCCCGCATCGCAGGGCCAGCCGGCCGGCGGATCGCCGATCACGGCCCCGACTTCGGGCGGCATTCTGGATACGCTGAAGAAGGCCGACGAGCAGCAGCAGGCGCCGGCCCCGAGCGGCCCGCAGGTACCGCGCTCGCAATAAAGCAGGGGGGCCATGCAGGGCGGTGGCTACTGTCCTGCATCAACAATCCCCATCAAGGCACTGTCACCACTCTTCGTTTTGGCTCACCCACAGGCCCGCAAAATCTTTGGGGCGGAATACGAATCGCTTTGGCGAATCGAATTCGAGGGATTAGAGGTTAAGTCCCATGGCGCGGTACATATTCATCACCGGCGGCGTGGTTTCTTCGCTCGGCAAGGGTCTGGCTTCAGCGGCACTCGGTGCCCTGCTGCAGGCCCGGGGCCACAAGGTCCGCCTCCGCAAGCTCGACCCCTACCTCAACCTCGATCCCGGGACGATGTCGCCGTATCAGCACGGCGAAGTGTTCGTGACCGATGACGGCGCGGAGACCGATCTCGATCTCGGTCACTACGAGCGCTTCACCGGCCGGCCGGCGACCAAGGCCGACAACATCACGACGGGGCGCATCTACCAGGACATCATCACCAAGGAGCGCCGCGGCGATTATCTCGGCGCGACCATCCAGGTGGTTCCGCACGTCACCAACGCCATCAAGGAGTTCGTCCTCGACGGCAATGACGATTACGACTTCGTGCTGGTCGAGATCGGCGGCACCGTTGGCGATATCGAGGGCCTGCCGTTCTTCGAGGCGATCCGCCAGCTCAAGAACGAGCTGCCGCGCGATCACGCCGTCTATATCCACCTCACACTGCTGCCCTATATCCCGAGCGCCGGCGAATTGAAGACCAAGCCGACGCAGCACTCCGTGAAGGAGCTGCGCTCGATCGGCATCCAGCCGGACATCCTGCTCTGCCGCACCGATCGCGAGATTCCGAAGGAAGAGCGCCGCAAGCTCGGCCTGTTCTGCAACGTGCGCGAAAGCGCCGTGATCGAGGCGCGCGACGTCGACAACATCTATGCCGTGCCTGAGGCCTACCACAACGCGGGCCTCGACGACGAAGTGCTCGCCGCCTTCGGCATCGGCTCGCGGATTCCACCCGAGCTGCGCAGCTGGCAGCAGATCAACGAGCGCGTGCGCAATCCCGAAGGCAACGTCACCATCGCCATCGTCGGCAAGTACACCGGCATGAAGGATGCGTACAAGTCGCTGATCGAGGCGCTCTCGCATGGCGGCATCGCCAACAAGGTGAAGGTCAACCTCGACTGGATCGAGAGCGAGATCTTCGAGAAGGAGGATCCGGCGCCGTTCCTCGAGCACGTCAACGGCATCCTGGTGCCGGGCGGATTCGGCCAGCGCGGCGCGGAGGGCAAGATCAGGGCGGCGCAGTTCGCGCGCGAGCGCGACGTGCCGTATTTCGGCATCTGCTTCGGCATGCAGATGGCGGTGATCGAGGCCGCGCGAAATCTCGTCGGCATCGAGGACGCCAACTCCACCGAGTTCGGCCCGACCAAGGAGCCCCTGGTCGGCTTGATGACGGAATGGCTGCGTGGCAACGAGCTCGAGAAGCGCTCGCAGGCCGGCGATCTCGGCGGCACGATGCGGCTTGGCGCCTATCCCGCCGCGCTCAACCGCGGCAGCCGCGTCTCGCAGGTCTATGGCGGCGCGACCGAGATATCCGAGCGCCACCGCCACCGCTACGAAGTCAACACCGCCTACAAGGATCGCCTCGAGCAGCATGGCCTGAAATTCTCAGGGTTGTCGCCCGATGGCGTGCTGCCTGAGATCGTCGAGTACGAGGATCATCCCTGGTTCATCGGCGTCCAGTTCCACCCCGAGCTGAAGTCGCGGCCGTTCGAGCCGCATCCGCTGTTTGCCTCGTTCATTCAGGCGGCGATGGTGCAGAGCCGGCTGGTCTGACGGCTTCAGCGCGCGGCGGAGTAGTCGCGCGCGTGATGCATGGGCGCCAGCGCGACCCGCGTTGACGATTCAGGCGCGAGCGATCCCGTGATCAGCTTCATCTGGGGCCGCCGCGTCAGCCGGTAGACGGCAGCGGGCGGCACGTTCAGCAGGGCGCGATCCACCAGCTTTGCGCGCAGGCCCAGCCGGTCAAGCACGGGCCGCGGGATCGGACAGCTCACGCCATAGGTGAACTGGTAGAAGGCGCCTCCGGGGCGGACATAGCTGAACGCGCCGCTGAGGATCGAGATGACCTTGCGCCTCGACATGTTGAGCAGCGGCAGGCCGCTCACGACCGCGCCGACGGGGGCGCCGTCGTAAAGGCGCTCGGTCGCAAGACGGCCTGCGTCCATCCAGAGCACGCGCGATCCGGGAAAGCGCATCTGCAGGAGCTTCATGAAGTCGGAGCCGTATTCGATCAGCGTGAGGTCCTGCGGACGGACGCCGCGTTTGAGCAGCTTGTAGGTGAACGCGCCGGTGCCGGGACCGAGCTCGAGAATCGGACCCGTCGTTGCACTGATCTCACGCGTGATGAGATCGGCGAGCGCCGCACCCGATGGTGCGATCGCGCCGACCCGGCGCGGGGACGACATCCAGGACATGAAAAACGAAAGAAAATCGTTGGGCATGCGCACTCCGGCATCTTGGTTTGCACCTCTTGAGATCAGAGGTGAGACGGATGCAGTGTCACGGGAGCGCATTGCGAGAGCATTGCGCTGTCGAGCGCGAATGCGAATTGAGTCAGCTCTGCCGCACTTCCGGCAGCGTGATCCGGAAACAGGCGCCGCCATCGGGTCCGTCCGCCACCGAGACGTGGCCGCCATGCAACTGCACGATCTCGCGCACCATGTTGAGGCCGAGGCCGGCCCCACGATCGAGTGGCGTCAGCCGGTAGAACGGCTCGAAGATCTGCTCGCGCTGACCGGCGGGAATGCCGGCGCCTTCGTCGGTGACCTCGATGCTCGCGGGCTTGTTGAGGCGAATCCCGATCGTGCCGCGGCGCGGGCCGTGCTGGATCGCATTCTGCACGAGGTTGGTGAGCGCGCGCTCAAGCGCTGCCGCATCGCCAATCGTCTCGAGCGGTGTCGCCGGCGCATCGAGGGCCAGCTCGTAGCCGGCCGCAATCGCCAGCGGCGCGAGATCGGCGGCGACGCTTTGCGCAACGGCGACGAGATTGACGCGCGTGAACGGATGGCCGCAGCGGTCGAGCCGCTGGATATCGAGCAATTGCTCGGCGAGCGTCGCCAGCCGCGCCGCATCCTCCAGCAGGCGGGTCTTGTCCGGTCCGGGCCTAAGCGACTCCAGCCGCGTGTTCAGGATCGCGATCGGCGTGCGCAGCTCGTGCGCGGCGTCCGCAACGAAGCGCTTGTGGCGGGCATAGCCCTGATCGAGCCGCGCCAGCGCGTCGTTGATCGCGGTCACGAGCGGCACGACCTCCAGCGGAATCCGTTCCACCGGAAGCCGCGCGCCGCGCTGATGAATGTCGATGCGCCGCGCCTCGTCCGCTGCGCTATCGAGCCCCCTGAAGGCGCGCTGCACGATCATCGGCGTCGCAATGAACGTCGCCGTTCCCATCAGCAGAAGGCCGGGCAGGGCGATGCCGAGGAACGCAAGGGATGTCGTGAACAGCGCCTTGGCGCCGGTCAGACGTCCTTGTGTCGCCGTGATGACCTGCACGTTGCCCGCATCGGTGTCGACCCGCTTCATCCGCGCCGCCGGCTTGCGCGGATCGTCCTCGAACATCTGCCAGCCGAGCCGCGCCTGGCTGATCTGGTCGAGGCCACCGCCGATCGCAGCGAATTCGGCCGGCACGGTGCCTTCGCTGAGCGAATGTCCCTGCTTGTCGCGGACCAGGAACCAGAGGTCCGGCGTCTCGCTGCGCAACTGCTGCAGCTCGGCCGTCGGGCGCAAGGCCAGTCCACCTTGCGCCTCGCGCGTGAGCGCGCGCTGCACGACATCGATGACGCGGTCCTCGTCGCGCTCGGCCAGCACGAGGCCGGAGGCGCAAAGCCCGGCCAGGACGACGGCAACCAGCGCGACCAGGATCGCGGCCTGAAGCGAGAGCAGGCGCCAGCTCAAGCGCGAGCGCAGGCAATAGGGATCGTCGTGTTTGCTCATGTTAGCTTCTTCAGGCTGGCAGCCTCTTGAGGAGATAGCCGACGCCGCGAATGCCGTGGATCTCGATCCCAGCGTCGGCGTCCGCGAGCTTTCGCCGCAGCCGCGAGATATGCGTATCCAGCGCGTTGGACTGGATCTCGTCGTCGAAATTGTAGACCGCCTCTTCGAGCGCCGAGCGCAGCACGGTCCGGCCCATGCGGCGGATCAAGGCTTCGAGCACCAGCAGCTCGCGGCGGGGCAGCTCGAACGGCTCGCCGCCGATGCTGGCTTCGCGATGGCCGAGGTCGAAGGCGAGGCGGCCGGCACGGATGATTTCGGGTGAGAGGCCCGCGGGCCGCCGCAGCACGGCGCGCAGCCGCGCCAGCAGCTCCTCGACCGCAAACGGTTTGGCCAGATAGTCGTCGGCGCCGCTGTCGAGCCCGGCGATGCGGTCGGCGAGCTCGCCCCGCGCGGTGAGGACGATGATCGGCACACCGTCGGCGCGTGCGCGGAGCTTTGGGATCAAGGTGAGGCCGTCGCCGTCAGGAAGCTGGCGGTCGAGCAGGACCGCGGCATGGACGTCGGCGGAAATGGCCTCCTCCGCCTCGGCGAGTGTCGGCGCATGGTCCACCACCATGTCGTAGCGCTTCAGCGCCGAGGCCAGCGCGCCGGCCATTTCCGCTTCATCCTCGACCAGCAAAATCCGCATGTGACAGCCACCTCAACCGCAACTGAGCCTTTGTAGCGGCCCGATCATTGCGGCAGCATTGCGGGAGCCTGACGGCGCGCGGTTCGGCAGAAGCTTTCAAGCCATGCGCAGAACGCCACAGGGCCGGTCGGGCCTGGCTCAAGACACCGTCGGGGCGAGCCGCTATAACCGCCGGACCTGTTCAGGGAGGACATGAATGATCTACGAAATGCGCGTCTATCGCTGCGTGCCCGGCCGCCTGCCGGCGCTTTTGAAGCGGTTCGAGACGGTGACGCTGAAGTTGTGGGAGAAGCACGGCATCAAGCAAGCCGGGTTCTTCACCACGCTGATCGGCGAATCCAACCAGGAGCTGACCTATTTCCTGGCCTGGGATTCGCTTGCCGAGCGCGAGACGAAGTGGGGCAAGTTCATGACTGATCCGGACTGGATGAAAGCACGCGCCGAGAGCGAAGCGGATGGCCAGATCGTCGGCAATATCGTCAGCCAGCTCCTGACGCCGACTGCCTTCTCGGCGGTGAAGTAGGAACCTGCAACGCAAGGGCGGCGCCGGGAGCCCCGGCGCAACCCTGATATTCGGACGGCCCGGGCCGAATGGGGTTGATCCGACACTCATGGGGGCTATGGTCGCGCCGAAACGAGGGATTTGCCTTGAGCTCTTCGAATTCAGCTGCGCCAGTCGTCACCATCGGCAGGGTCAAATTCGGCAATGATCTGCCGATTGCGATCATTGCCGGACCCTGCCAGCTCGAAAGCCGCCAGCATGCGCTGGAGGTGGCCTCCGCGCTGAAGGAGATCGCGGCGCGGCTGAACGTCGGCCTCGTCTACAAGACCTCGTTCGACAAGGCCAACCGTACCAGCGCGTCGGCGGCGCGCGGGCTGGGCTTGGCGCAGTCGCTGCCGATCTTCGCCGAAATCCGATCCTCGCTCGGCCTGCCTGTCCTGACCGACGTGCACGAGGCCACGCAATGCGCCGAGGTGGCGCAGGCCGTGGACATCCTGCAGATCCCGGCCTTCCTGTGCCGGCAGACCGATCTGCTGCTGGCGGCGGCTGCGACCGGCAAGGTCGTCAACGTCAAGAAGGGACAGTTCCTGGCGCCCTGGGACATGGCCAATGTCGTGACCAAGATCACCAGCGCCAACAATCCCAACGTGCTCGTCACCGAGCGCGGTGCCTCCTTCGGCTACAACACGCTGGTCTCCGACATGCGTGCGCTGCCGATCCTGGCGCGCACCACCGGCGCGCCCGTGATCTTCGACGCCACCCACTCGGTGCAGCAACCGGGCGGGAAAGGCACGTCCTCCGGCGGCGAGCGCGAATTCGTGCCGGTGCTGGCGCGCGCGGCTGTCGCGGTCGGCGTTGCCGGCGTCTTCATCGAGACCCATCCCGATCCCGATCGTGCGCCCTCCGACGGTCCCAACATGGTACCGCTGCGCGAGTTCGAGGGGCTGATCGCCAGGCTGATGGCGTTCGACGCGCTCGCAAAGAACCCGCGCTGATGCAGCACGGCGAGGCGGGGCCGCACGATCACGGCTTGCCGGCAGCGCTCTATGTCATTTCCGGAGCAAGCTTCGCAGCAGCGCTCTCGGCGCGCGCGCTCGATCCGGTGCTGCCGCATGTCGCAGAGGATTTCGGCGTCAGCATCGCGGCCGCGGCGGGCTTTGCCGCCGTGTTCGCCTTCACCTTCTCGATCATCCAGCCGGTGATCGGCGCCGCGGCCGATCTGTTCGGCAAGACGCGGCTGATGATCGCATGCCTGGCGTTGCTGGGCCTTGCCAACATCCTGGGCGCGCTCTCGACCTCGTTCTCGGTGCTGTTTGCCACGCGCATCCTCGCAGGCATCGGCTCCGGCGGCGTGTTTCCGGTGGCGTTGAGCCTGACCAGCGATCTGGTCGGGCCGGAGAAGCGCCAGGTCGCGATCAGCCGCACGCTCGCCGGGGCCATGACCGGCAATCTGCTCGGCGCCTCGGCGTCCGGCCTGATCGGCGATTTCCTCGGATGGCGCGGCGTGCTGGCGGTCCTCGGCGTGCTCGTCATCGTCGCCTCGATCGCGGTCGCCGCCGGCTTTCGTGGCGCGAAGGTCAAGCATCCGCCGAAGACAAGCCTGTCCGCGCTGAAGGCGGGCTATCGCACCATCTTCACCAATCCCAATGCCTATGTGTGCTACTCGGCCGTTTTCATCGAAGGCTGCTGCGTGCTCGGCCTGTTTCCCTACATCGCTTCGTTCCTGTTCGATCTCGGGCAGACGTCGCTGTCGATCGCCGGTATCGTCATCGCGGGCTTTGCGGTCGGCGGCCTGTTCTACACGCTGACGGTGTCGCGCCTGCTGCCCTGGCTGGGCATGAAGAGAATGATGATCGCGGGCATGACGCTGGTGGCCTCACAGCTCATCGCCGTGGCCTTTGGCCCGCGCTGGGAGGTGCAGGCGCTGAACCTCATCGTGATGGGCTGGGGCTTTTACATCGCCCATGGCTGTCTGCAGGTCTTCGCCAGCGAGCTGTCGGTGGAGGCGCGCGCGACCGCGCTGTCGCTGCATTCGTTCTTCTTCTTCATGGGACAGACGGTCGGCCCGCTCGCCTACGGCTTCGGGCTGCAGCATGCCGGCAAGGTTGCGACCTTGCTCACGAGCGCCGCGATCATGGTGGTGCTGGGCCTCGTCTGCGCCCGGCTGCTCAAGCCGCGGGCACCCTCCGACGCGCGCTGAAGTCCATTCGCGGACGTAAGCCGGGCGTCGTCCCGCACCATGACACCCCCGGCAACGTATACATGGCACACGAATTGCTTTTATTCTGGGCAAATCGAGGTGTGAGATCGTGGACGCCCAGACCAGCCGTTCCGCCAACGCAGCCAGCACGCCCCGCATGACCGGTTATCCTACCAGGCCACCGCTGCGGCGTTTCCTCACCGACTGCCACGCCGAATTCCGGACCGACAATTCCGGCGAGCTCGCCGACTACATCCCCGAGCTGAAGCGCGCCAATCCCGATCATTTCGGCATCGCGCTCGTCACCATCGACGGCCACGTCTACGAGGTCGGCGACAGCGATGTGCCGTTCACGATCCAGTCGGTGTCCAAAGCCTTCGTCTTCGCGCTGGCGCTGGAGATGGTCGGTGAGGCGCGCGTCGCGGCCACCATCGGCGTCGAGCCGAGCGGCGAAGCCTTCAACTCGATCCGGCTCACCAACGACAACCGTCCTTTCAATCCGATGGTCAATGCCGGCGCCATCGCCTGCTCGGGCCTGATCTACGAGGCGGACGGGAAGGGCGCTTTCGAGCGTGTCCGCGCCAAGCTCAGCCAGTTTGCCGGCCGCGAGCTCGGCGTCGACGAGGCCGTGCATGCCTCGGAGACCGCGACCGGCAATCGCAACCGTGCGATCGCCTGGCTGCTGCGGAATTATGCGGTGCTGCCCGACGACGTTGACGCCGTGCTCGACGTCTATTTCCGCCAATGCGCGATCCTGGTCACCGCGCGCGACCTCGCCGTGATGGCGGCAACGCTCGCCAATCGCGGCATCAATCCGGTCACGGGCGTCCAGGTCATCACGCCGAACATCGTCGCGCGCACGCTGTCGGTGATGACGAGCTCGGGCATGTACGATTATGCCGGTGAGTGGACCTATCGCGTCGGCATCCCCGCCAAGAGCGGCGTCGGCGGCGGCATCGTCGCGGCGCTGCCCTCGCAGCTCGGGCTCGGCACCTTCTCCCCGCTGCTCGACAATCACTTCAACAGCGTGCGCGGCCTGAAGGTCTGCGAGGCGCTGTCGGCGCGGTTCGACCTGCACATGCTCAACCGCAACGCGGACGTGCGCACCAGCATCATGGCGGATTACGACGTCTACGGCATCTCTTCGCGCCGCAGCCGCCAGCCGCACGAGCAGCAGATCCTCGACGAGCGCCACAGCGACATCCGCGTGCTCGAGCTGGTCGGCGCGATGAATTTCGGCACGATCGACTACGTCACGCGAAGGCTCACCAGCGAGCCGCCGAATGCGCCGCTCCTGATCATTGATTTCCGCCGCGTCCCCGACATCACCGCGGCCGGCGCGGAGCTGCTCGGCGAGACGCTGACCGCGCTCGGCAATGCCGGCGTCACCGCCGTTCTGTCCGGCTTCGAGGAGAACTCGGCGGTGTGGAGCGCGATCGCCGCGCGCACGGCCGAGCCGCGGCGGCTGCGCCGTTTTCCGCTGCTCGATGATGCCATCGAATGGGCCGAGGACCAGGTGATCTACCGCTTCGGCGGCTTCACCGACGTCAAGGAGAGCGCGCATTTCGGCGAGCAGGCGCTGCTCGCCGAACTCGACGCCGACGAGATCGCCGCGATCGTCAAGCTGTCGACCACGCGGCACTACGCGGCCGGCCAGCGCATCATCGCCGCCGGCGAGCCCGCCAATTCGCTGTTCTTTCTCCAGAGCGGGATGGTCAGCGTGAAGCTGCGCAGCGGCGTGCGGCTCGCGTCTCTCGGCCCCGGCATGGAGTTCGGCGAGATGGCGATGCTGGAGCAAAGCCGCAGCGCCGACGTTCTCGCCGATACGCCCGTCACCTGCCTCGAACTGCCGCTCGACAGCTTTGCCGACTACCGCCGCGTGCACCCGGAGACGTCGCTGAAGATCATGCGCAATCTCGCGGCCATCCTGGCGCGGCGGCTGGTCGCGGCCAATGCGAAGGTCGATCTGCTCAGCGCGTACTGATTACACCGAGACATCGTTGTTCGTTCCGCGGATGCAGCGCCGCGCGCCGCACTTGCGGCGTGGTGCGTTGCTGATCCAGGTCCAGAATTCGTGGTGGTGGGTCCCGGCTCAGCGGCGTAGCGCTTCACGCTGCACCGCGTCCGGGACATGAGCGAGGGGCTGGTGCCTCAGTTCGTTCCACCAGCCGCGATCGGCTCCATCCCGCTCGCGATGATCGCTTCGCGTGCGGCGGGCGAGGCGAGGAAGTTGATCAAGGCGCGGCCAGCCTCGGGCTCCTTCGAACCGGCCGCGATCCCGGCCGAGAAGATCGTGATCTTCTGCAATTCGTTCGGCAGTGGTCCGACGATGTCGATGCCCTTCACGGGCTTCAATTCGCTGATCTGCTGAAAGCCGAGTTCGGCCTCGCCGTGCGCGACGATCTCGCCGACCGGCGTTGCCGGAATCTTGCGCGCCTTGTCCTTCATGACGTCGGCAATGCCGAGCTTGTCGAACATCTCGGTCGAGACGTAGACGCCGCTGGCGCTGTCCGAATAGGCGATCGTCTTCGCCGCCAGCAGCGCGCGCTTGACCGCGTCGACCGAGCTGATGTCCGGCTTCGGCGCGCCCGATTTCACGGCGATCCCGATCGGCGATTTGGTGAGATCGACCTGGCTGCCGGCAACGACCTTGCCCTTGCTCGCGAGATCGTTGAGGGCGTAACCCACCATGATCAGGACGTCGGCCGGTTCACCGCGTTCGAGCCGCACGGGAATCGCGTTGGTGGTGGTCCCCATCGACGGCCCATATTCCGTCAGCACCTTGTTGCCGGTGGCTTTCTCGAACTCCGGCACGAGCGCCTTGTAGGCCGCCGTCAATCCGCCCGAGATCATCACCCGGACCTCGGCAGCATCGGAGGCGCCGGTGAGCCATAGGGCGCCCAGAACGCCCAGGGCGACGTTGCGGAATGTTGCTGACATCGTTTTCATTGTTGTTCTTCTCCCATTAGCCCCGCCCGCGATAGGGCGCGACGCCTTGCTCGGGCACCCACAGGCCCTTCGGCACGCGGCCGGTCTGCCAGAACACGTCGATCGGGATGCCGCCGCGCGGATACCAGTAGCCACCGATGCGCAACCACTTCGGCTTGATCTCGCTCGCGATGCGCTTGCCGATCATCACGGTGCAATCCTCGTGGAAGGCGCCGTGGTTGCGGAAGCTCGCGATGTAGAGTTTCAGCGACTTCGACTCCAGCAGCCATTGGCCGGGCGCGTAGTCGATCATCAGATGCGCGAAATCCGGCTGGCCCGTGACCGGGCAGAGCGAGGTGAATTCAGGCACCGTGAAGCGCACCAGATAGTCCGTGCCGGCTTGCGGATTGGGCACGCGGTCGAGCTGGGCTTCGTCCGGTGTGTGCGGCCACTCGACCGCGCGGCCGAGCTGGAGGGATTTTTTCGCCATCGTCGTCACATCCTGTTACGGATGCCGGGATGGACGTAATCGCGGCCGTCGTCAACCCGAGGCGGTCGTCTGGATCATGACGATCCGGTCGTTGCCGGACTCGCAGCCCCACAGCTCGCCCGGACGGCCGTCGAGCTGGCGGACATTGGCGTTGGCCTTGTCGCTGGCGAAGACGGTGAACTTCTCGGTGGCGGGATCGAAACGCACGATGGCATTGGCCGAAAAATCCGTCAGCCACACCTTGTCCTTGTCGTCGACATAGACCGCGTAGGTGCGGGGACGCTCGCCCGGCAGCTTCCATGTCTTCCAGGATCCGTCGGCGGGATCGTGCACGGACGCGTGGCCGCTATTCCACTCGCTGACCCAGATACGGCTGTTCGAATCCGACCAGACCCGTCGCGCGCCCTGGTTTGGCGTCGGCGGCTCGACGACATGGGCGCTGCCCGTCGCAAGGTCGATCCTGGCGATATGGCTGCCGGCGAGCGAGGCGTACCAGACATCGCCCTTGGGGGTCACCGTGATGCCGTAGGGCCCGATCCCCTTCGGTGCCTTGAATACGTTCATCTCGCCCGATTTCGGCGCGAGGCGGCCGTAATATCCGGACTGGCCGGTGAACCAGTAGGTACCTGTCTTGTCGAACACGCCGGTGTTGAGATTAGCGGAGGCGAACTTTTCCGGCAGGCGGAACAGCGCGACCTTGAGATCGCCGGGATCGACCCGCGCGATCGCGTTCTGGCCGCCTTCCGTGATCCAGGGGGCGCCGTCGGGGCCGATCGTCACACCGTGCGGGGCGGCGCCCTGGCCGAGGCCGACCGTCTTGAAACTGCCATCCCGGGGATCGAGCCTGCCGAGCAGGCCCTTGCCCTGAGCGGTGAACCAGACCGTGCCGTCAGGGGCGGGCGTGAGATCGTGCAAGCCAATGCCGGCGCTGATCGGGAAATATTTTGTCCGGAACGAGGCCTCCTGCGCAAGGCTTGGGCGGGCGGCAAGGACGGCGGCGCTCGAAGCAAGAAACTGGCGGCGATTCATGGCGTTACCTCGACTCCTTGGGATTGAGGATGGACGCGCAGACCCGATGTTCTCAAGCTTAGTCTCGGGTGCTTCACGCGTCAGCCGAAGCCGGGCGCCCAAGCGTTCACATTTGCTTGCGGCCCGTGTAAGACCCGCGGCACCGATCAGCTCTAACGAACGGAAGTGCACATCATGACCGCCATCATCGACATCATCGGCCGCGAAATTCTCGATAGCCGGGGCAATCCCACCGTCGAGGTCGACGTCGTGCTGGAAGATGGCGCGCTCGGCCGCGCCGCCGTGCCGTCGGGTGCCTCGACCGGCGCCCATGAGGCGGTGGAACTGCGCGACGGCGACAAGGCCCGCTATCTCGGCAAGGGTGTCACCAAGGCGGTCGGAGCCGTCAACGGCGAGATCTTCGAGGCCCTGAGCGGCCTCGATGTCGAGCAGCAGGCGCAGATCGATCAGATCATGATCGAGCTCGACGGCACGCCGAACAAGAGCCGGCTGGGCGCCAACGCCATCCTCGGCGTGTCGCTGGCCTGCGCCAAGGCCGCCGCGAACTCGCTCGACATGCCGCTCTATCGTTACGTCGGCGGCACCTCGGCGCGGCTGTTGCCGGTGCCGATGATGAACATCATCAATGGCGGCGTGCATGCTGACAACCCGATCGACTTCCAGGAGTTCATGATCCTGCCCGTCGGCGCCTCGTCCTTCGCCGAGGGCCTGCGCTACGGCGCGGAAGTCTTCCACACGCTGAAGTCGGAGCTGAAGAAGGCCGGACACAACACCAATGTCGGCGACGAGGGCGGCTTCGCCCCGAACCTGCCGTCGGCTGACGCCGCGCTCGAATTCGTCATGAACGCGATCGGCAAGGCCGGCTTCAAGGCGGGCACCGACATCGTGCTCGGCCTCGACTGCGCGTCGACCGAGTTCTTCAAGGACGGCAAATACGTCTATGAAGGCGAGGGCAAGACCCGCTCGATCTCCGAGCAGGCCAAGTATCTCGGTGATCTCGTCTCGCGCTATCCGATCGTGACCATCGAGGACGGCATGTCGGAAGACGACATGGACGGCTGGAAGGAGCTCACCGACCTCATCGGCAAGAAGTGCCAGCTCGTCGGCGACGATCTGTTCGTCACCAACGTCAAGCGCCTCGCCGAAGGCATCAAGGCCGGCCGCGCCAACTCGATCCTGATCAAGGTCAACCAGATCGGCACGCTGACCGAGACGCTCGCCGCCGTCGAGATGGCGCACAAGAACGGTTACACCTCGGTGATGTCGCACCGCTCCGGCGAGACTGAGGATTCCACCATCGCCGATCTTGCGGTCGCCACCAATTGCGGTCAGATCAAGACCGGCTCCCTTGCGCGTTCCGACCGCACCGCCAAATACAACCAGCTCCTGCGCATCGAGCAGCAGCTCGGCAAGCAAGCGCTCTACGGCGGCAAGGCGGCACTGAAGGCGCTGGCATAAGCCAGCGCCTTAGCAAACACAGGGGAGGATCGACATGAGCGACGGCAAGACCGGACTGCAACTGCGTTCGCTGATCAAGAAGAGCGGCGAGCTCGAGATCTCGCTCGTCGACGTGCCGACCCCCGAGCCCGCGGACGACGAGGTCGTCGTCCGCGTCGAGGCGGCGCCGATCAACCCGTCCGACCTCGGCCTGCTCGTCGGCGCCGCCGACATGAGCACCGCCAAGGCCTCGGGCACGAAGGATGCGCCCGTCATCACCGCAAAGGTGCCTGACGGCGCGATGCGCGCGATGGGCGCGCGGCTCGACCAGTCCCTGCCGGTCGGCAATGAAGGCGCCGGCGTCGTCATCAAGACCGGCTCGTCGGATGCCGCGAAGGCGCTGATGGGCAAGACCGTCGCGATGATCGGCGGCGCCATGTATTCGCAGTACCGGACGATGAAGGTCAGGGATTGCCAGCCGCTGCCCGAGGGCACCACGGCGGCGGAGGGCGCGTCCTGGTTCGTCAATCCGCTCACCGCGCTCGGCATGACCGAGACGATGCGGCGCGAGGGCCATAAGGCCCTGGTGCACACCGCGGCCGCCTCCAATCTCGGGCAGATGCTGAACAAGATCTGCATTGCGGACGGCATCCCGCTCGTCAACATCGTGCGCAGCAAGGAGCAGGCGGAGATCCTGAAGAAGATCGGCGCCAAATACGTCGTCGATTCCAGCGTGCCGAGCTTCCTCGACGATCTCACGGCCGCCTTGGTCGAGACCGGCGCCACCATCGCCTTCGACGCCATCGGCGGCGGCAAGCTTGCCGGCGACATCCTCAACTGCATGGAAATCGCAATCAACAAGACCGCCAAGGAATATAGCCGCTACGGCTCCAGCGTGCACAAGCAGGTCTATGTCTACGGCGCGCTCGACATCCGTCCGATCGAGCTGCCGCGCGGCTTCGGCATGGCCTGGGGCGTCGGCGGATGGCTGCTGACCCCGTTCCTCCAGAAGATCGGTCCGGCCGATATCGGACGGCTGCGCCAGCGTGTCGTCAATGAACTGAAGACCACCTTCGCCAGCCACTACACCAAGGTGGTGTCGCTTTCCGAGGCACTCGATCCCGCCAACATCGCGGCGTACGCCAAACGCGCCACCGGCGAAAAATTCCTCATCAACCCGAACAAGTCGTGACGCGCGGCGGCGTCCAGGCCTGATCGAATTTATGCCTGAGCCGTGGGGCGAATAACGATCTCGCCGACGTCCACGCTATCCGGCTGCGCTATCGCGAAGGCCATCGCCTCCGCGATAGCGCTCGCCGGAATGGCCATCGCCTTCATGCTTGCCTGCCCTTGCTCCCGTAACGCGGAATCCGTCATGGAGGACGGCAGCTCGGTGTCGACATAACCGGGTGAGATGGTCGTCACGCGAAGGGACGGGCCGGCCTCCTGGCGAAGTCCTTCGGAAATCGCCCTGACGGCATTCTTCGACCCCGCATAGACGGCCATTGTCGGAACGATCTTGATGCCGGCGGTCGACAGGGTGTTGACGAAATGGCCGAAGCCCTGACGACGGAAGACGGGCAGGGCCGCGGCGATCCCGTAGAGCACACCCTTCACGTTCACGTCGATCATGTCGTCCCAGTCGTCGACCCTCAGATCGTCCAGGCGCGAAATCGGGGCAATCCCCGCATTGTTGATCAGGACGTCCAGCTTCCCGTATCGGTCCGTGGCAAGTCCGACGAGCCTGGCGACGTCCTCGCGTTGCCTGACGTCGGTAACGAGGAATGATGCCTTTCCGCCCTTTGAGGCGATGCTCGCGGCCAGCATCTGCAGCCGGTCGGCGCGCCGTGCGCCGAGGATCACGATGGCGCCACGTTCTGCGAGATGCCGGGCGGCGGCTTCGCCAATTCCGCTGCTCGCGCCCGTGATGCCGATGACCTTGCCTGCGATGCCCGTCATAGATGTTCCATGCAATTCGTTGCGAGATGAACTTCGCATCGGCAGCGAGGATGATCTATGCTCGAAATGCTCGAAAATCGTCGAGATCGGATCAAGCCTTGGACAAACCCTCGGATAGGCACAAGACCTCGGACCCGCTGTCTCAGGTCTTCTCGCTCCTGAACGTTCGCGCGGCGCGTTGCACGAGGTTCGAGGCCGGCGGCAATTGGTCGTATCGGTTCCCGGCCAAACCCGCCCTCAAGTTCGGCGCGGTCATCCGAGGTGATTGCTGGATCGATTTCGGCGACGAAGCCAATCATCGGCTTGCCACCGGCGACTGCTTTCTTCTGGCCAATGCACCAGCCTATGTTCTGGCCAACGACCAACGCCTTGCTCCCGAAGACGGCATAGCGGCGTTCGATTGGATGCAGTCGGATGTCGCGCGTCATGCGGGCAGCGACACCGTTCTGCTTGCCGGCAGTTTCGGTTTCGAAGCGTCGGACGCCGGATTGCTGCCCGATGCACTCCCCCGTTTCCTGCTCATACCGTCGCGCAGTCCGTCGGCACCTGTCATTCATTCCACGCTCGAGATTCTCGACCTTGAAATCAGGGGGACGGGAATCGGAGCGGCCGTACTCACCGACAGGCTTGCCGACGTCCTGCTCGTCCAGGTGCTCCGCGCGGCGCTGGATCAGAGTGCCGGCGAGGGTTTGGGATGGATCAACGCGCTGGTCGACGCCAGGATCGGCAAGGCCATCAGGCTGATGCACGAAGACGCCGCTCACCCCTGGACCCTGGAAGCATTGTCCGAAGCGATCGCCATGTCGCGATCCGCATTTTCGAAGCGGTTCAAGTCGCTGGTGGGGCTGGCGCCGCTCGACTACCTGCTCCGATGGCGAATGCGACTTGCACGCGATCTGCTTCGACGTGGCGCGACCGTTTCGGCAATTGCCGCGCAGCTTGGATATTCGTCGGAGAGCGCCTTCGGACACGCCTTCAAGCGAGTCTACGGCCATGCACCGAAGCGATACTGGCGCGGACAGGCTACGGGCGAAAAATTCCCCAACGCCCCAAATAAATTATCGTGATGCGCGACGGCGCATCACCGAAAGAAGGACTTGCCTTCTGAGCGAGGCCGGGGATTATTCCCGCCGCCGTTGAAAGCGGAAAAACCGCAAGGCGCTCAGAAGGGGACTTCATTCCATGACCGATCTCAATCGTCGTCACCTGCTCGCAGGCGTCGCCGCCGTCGGTGCGGCTGCCGCCACCGGACTTCGCCCGACCATTGCCAATGCCTCAGTGCCGCCAGCCGGGACGCAGGCGCCGGGCTTCTATCGCTACAAGGTCGGCAGCTTGGAGTGCACCTCGATCAACGACGGCGCGCGCACCTTTCCGATGCCCGACAAGTTCGTCGTCAATGTGCCGAAGGAAGAAGCCGCAGCCGCCGGCGAGGCCGCCTACATGCCCAAGGGCATGGTCACAGTGCCGTTCAACCCGCAGCTCATCAACACCGGCTCCAAGCTGGTGCTGATCGATACCGGCAACGGCGTCGCCAATCTCGAGCCGAGCAAGGGCGCCGTCGGCCGCACCCTGCAAAACCTCCAGGCCGCCGGCGTCGATCCCAAGAACATCGACGTCGTGCTGCTGTCGCATCTGCATCCCGACCACACCAACGGTATCCGTCTCGCCGACGGCGCTCTCGCGTTCCCGAACGCGGAGATCATGGTGCCGGGCAAGGACTGGGAGTTCTGGACCAGCGAGGACAACGCCGCAAAGGCCGAGTCCAATCCGATGATGAAGAACTACTTCGCCAACGTGAAGAAGACCTTCGCCGGGCTCGAGTCCAAGGTCACCAAGTACGAGTGGGGCAAGGAAGTGGCGCCTGGCATCACCTCGATCGCGACGCCCGGCCATACGCCCGGCCACACCTCGTTCGCGGTTGCCTCGGGCGATGCCAAGGTGCTGATCCAGTCCGACGTCACCAACATCCCGGAGTTCTTCCTGCGCAATCCGGACTGGCACGTGATGTTCGATGCCGACGCCGCGCTGGCGCAGGCGACGCGCCACAAATTCTACGACATGGCGGTGGCGGAGAAGGCGACCGTGATCGGCTTCCACTTCACCTTCCCCTCGGTCGGTCATGTCGAGAGGGACGGGGCGAAGTATCGCCTGATCCCGTCGGCGTGGAATCCGACGATCTGATTGCCGTTGTAGATTTTGTGCGAAACATCAGGCCGCCGCTGGGCGGCCTGATTGGTTTGGACGACTATCTGCTTTCGCGAAACGCAGCGTTTCCAAATCGGACCGGTCCATGCACTTGCATCCATCGCTCCGGATCGCTTAAGTGCCGCCCGGCACTTCCCCTCAAGGTTTCAAGGACACCCCATGGCCTACAATATCGTCGTTATCGCCGGCAGCCTGCGCAAGGACAGCTTTTCGCTGAAGATCGCCAATGCGCTCGCCAAGCTCGCGCCGGCCTCTCTCAAGCTCGAGGTCATCACGCCGGCAGGCATCTCCTTCTTCAATCAGGACCTCGAGGGCGCGCCGCCCGCGGACTGGCTGGCCTTCCGTGACAAGGTCCAAAAGTCCGACGGCGTCATCTTCGTCACCCCCGAATACAACCGCGCCATTCCGGGCGCCCTGAAGAACGCCATCGACGTCGCCTCGCGGCCCTATGGCAAGAGCTCGTTCAACGGCAAGCCGGTCGGCATCATCTCGAACTCGCCGGGACCGCTCGGTGGCGTCAGCGCCGCCAAGACGCTGCAGAACATCCTGCCCGGCATTACCGGTCCGATCATGCAGCAGCCCGAGACCTATCTGAACGCCGTCGGCGATGCCTTCGATGCGGAGGGCAACCTCACCAAGGACTCGCTGAAGGGTGTGCTCCAGGCCTACATCGATGCCTTTGCCGCCCACGTGGCGAAGCATCACGGGTGAGCACACGCTCTCGTCATGGCCGGGCTTGACCCGGCCATGACTACGACGCGGGTAGGGGCGTTAGCGCTCCCTTAACCAAGGTGCCGCATCTTCCCAAGATGGTCTCCCGCGCGCGCCTGAAATCGATCCTGACCGGTCTTGCCCTCTACGCGATGGCGGCTGCCATCGTCGGCTATTTCGGCGTCAACGCCTATACCGGCAAATACGGCCTCAACGCGCGCCAGGAGCTCGACCAGGAGATCATCGCGCTGACCAGCGAGCTGGCGCAGCTCAAGCGCGAGCGCGCCAGGAGCGAGCAGCGCGTCTCGCTGCTGCGCACCTCGAGGATCGATCCCGACATGCTGGACGAGCGGGCCCGGTTCCAGCTCGACTACGTCAATCCGCATGATCTCGTCCGGATGATCCCGCCGAACTAGCGTTTTCGCGCGATTCGAAACCAACCTCGCAAGCTGGCGTCGGGATTCCTCGCGGTCCATCTCCATCACTCGAAGGTCGCAAGGCGGCAGCCGCTTTGCCGCCTTGACGGGGCGGCGCGGGCGGGGGCATGGCTTGTTCGACGCGCGGCCTCCAGGATTGACGGAGATCAACAAGGCCCCGCCGGCACGTCTTAAGAATGCCACCCGGAGGAAACGGTGATGAATGGGCAAGCCCCCCAGCATCACGCGGCCCGTGTCGAGGCCGCCATCGCATCAGGCCAGGCGGCTCGTTCCGCGCTCGTGGCCTCCTGGCGCCGTTCCTCCCGATTGCATCATCTCGACCCCTCTGGCCGCGGCCTGCCGAAGCGGCTGACGGAGGCGGAACTCCGCACGGCGCGCGAGCGCATCGCGCCGCTGCTGGCCGCCGCGCAAGGCGCCATGGACCGGCTCTATCAGGCCGTTGGAGCGGCCGGCTGCTGTGTGCTGCTTGCCGACGGCGAGGGGGTGCCGGTCGACCGTCGCGGCACGCCCGCGGACGATGCGACGTTCCAATCCTGGGGCCTGTGGACCGGCGCGCTCTGGAGCGAGGAGCACGAGGGAACCAACGGCATCGGCACCTGCGTCGTCGAGCAGCGGCCGCTGACGATCGACCGCGACCAGCACTTCTTCACCCGCAACACGCTTCTGAGCTGCACTGCGGTTCCGATCTACGACCACGAGGCGGCCTTCGCCGGTGTGCTCGACGTCTCCTCCTGCCGCGCCGACCGCACCGATGCGTTTTCCAGCCTGATCGCACTGGCGGCGGGCGAGGCGGCCAAACGCATCGAGGCCGACATGTTCCGCCGCGCCTTCGCCCATGCCCGCATCGTGCTGACGCCGGCTGCGGACGGCCAGTGCGGCGGCCTCGTGGCCGTCGATGCGGACGATCTCGTGATCGGTGCGACCCGCTCCGCCCGGATGGGACTTGGCATTGGACTTGGCATTGGACTTGGGATCGCGCCCGGTCGCCCGTTGCGCCCAGTGCCCGCGGCCGATCTGCTCGGCGGCGATGTTGCGCATGACCACCTTGCCGGCGGTCAGCGCGCGGTGTTGCAGCGGGCGCTGCTTCGCGCGGGCGGCAATGTTTCCGCCGCCGCCAAGGCCCTCGGCGTCAGCCGCGCCACGCTGCACCGGAAGCTGAAGCGGTTCGAGCTGAACCACTGAGCACGTCCTCTCTCAGCCGTCATTGCGAGCGCAGCGAAGCAATCCAGAATCTTTCCGCGGAGAGACTCTGGATTGCTTCGCTGCGCTCGCAATGACGATGTGGAAGCAGGGGTGCTCCATCTCGCGCTGCCTCGCCCACGACTGTCTCAGAACTGCGACAGGTCCGCGCCGCCATCGCTCCCGACCGGGCTGACAGAAAACGCCTCCCGCATCATCGTCAGCGCAAGTCGCGAACATGCGACGACAAGCGCAAACAGCAACATCGGGAGTGATCAATGAACAAGGTGGAATTCCTCGGCGTCACCCAGCATCCCTTCGCCGAACGCTATGACAATCTCATCGGCGGCAAGTTCGTCCCGCCGGCTGCCGGCAAGTATTTCGACAATGCCTCGCCGGTGAACGGCCAGGTCGTGTGCAAGATCGCGCGCTCCGACGCGCAGGACGTCGAGGCCGCCCTCGACGCGGCGCATGCCGCCAAGGGCGCCTGGGGCCGCACCAGCGTCGCCGAGCGCGCCGCGATCCTGAACAAGATCGCCGACCGCATGGAAGAGAATCTCGAGCGCCTCGCGGTCGCCGAGACCTGGGACAATGGCAAGCCGATCCGCGAGACCCGCGCCGCCGACTTGCCGCTCGCGATCGACCATTTCCGCTATTTCGCCGGCGTGGTGCGCGCCCAGGAAGGCTCGATCGGCGAGATCGACCACGACACCATCGCCTATCATTTCCACGAGCCGCTCGGCGTGGTCGGCCAGATCATTCCCTGGAACTTCCCGCTGCTGATGGCCTGCTGGAAGCTTGCGCCTGCGCTGGCCGCCGGCAATTGCGTCGTGCTCAAGCCCGCCGAGCAGACCCCGGCCTCGATCATGGTCTGGGCCGAGATCATCGCCGACCTGCTGCCAGCAGGCGTGCTCAATATCGTCAACGGTTTCGGCCTCGAGGCCGGCAAGCCGCTGGCGTCCAGCCCGCGCATCGCCAAGATCGCCTTCACCGGCGAGACCTCGACCGGCCGGCTGATCATGCAATATGCCAGCCAGAACCTCATCCCTGTGACGCTGGAGCTCGGTGGCAAGTCGCCGAATATCTTCTTCAAGGACGTCACCGCCGAGGACGACGACTTCTTCGACAAGGCGATCGAGGGCTTCGTCATGTTTGCGCTGAACCAGGGCGAGGTTTGCACCTGTCCGAGCCGGGCGCTGGTTCACGCCGACATCTACGACCGCTTCATGGAGCGCGCGCTGAAGCGCGTCGCCGCGATCAAGCAGGGCGATCCGCGCGTGGCCGACACCATGATCGGCGCGCAGGCATCGAGCGAGCAGCTCGCAAAGATCCTCTCCTATATCGACATCGGCAAGCAGGAGGGAGCCAAGGTGCTGGCTGGTGGCGGTCGTGCCGAGCTCGGCGGCGACCTCGCCAAGGGCTTCTATGTCCAGCCGACGGTGTTCGAAGGCCACAACAAGATGCGCATCTTCCAGGAGGAGATCTTCGGCCCGGTCGTCTCGGTCACGACCTTCAAGACCGACGACGAAGCGCTCGCGATCGCCAACGACACGCTCTATGGCTTAGGTGCCGGTGTCTGGAGCCGCGATGCCAACCGCTGCTACCGCTTCGGCCGGGCGATCCAGGCGGGCAGGGTCTGGACCAATTGCTACCATGCCTATCCGGCGCATGCGGCCTTCGGCGGCTACAAGCAGTCGGGTGTCGGTCGCGAGACCCACAAGATGATGCTCGACCACTACCAGCAGACCAAGAACCTCCTGGTGAGCTACAGCCCGAAGAAGCTGGGTTTCTTCTGATCGAGCAAGATTTGTTCAGGCAGGAGAGGGCGGCGCACCCCTGCGCCGCCCTCTCCACCGTCATCCATCTGTCAGAGAATTCGGACAAGACGGCAGCGCCGCGCCTATCCGGGTTCGGCGCTGCCGGCATTCGCAGCAATGCCGGGCAAAGACGGAGGCTTGGCGATGCGGAACATTCGTTCACGGCGGACAATGTATGTTGGGGCGATTTTGCTCGGGGCCGCGGCGCTCCCGCTGTCGATGGCCTTCGCGCAGTCCGCTGCGGCGCCATCAGGCGCAAAACCCTTCCTGACCGTCGATGGCAAGGCGCCGCTCGTCCTCGGCCATCGCGGCCTGCCTGGACTGGTGCCGGAAGAGACCGAGGCCTCGTATGACCTCGCGGCGGCCGTCGGGACCGACGCGCTCGAAGAGGATTTGCACCTGACCAAGGATTGCGTGCTGGTCGTGCGGCATAATCCCTGGCTCAGCGACAACACTGACATTGCCGAGGTCGCGAAGACCAATGCGACTGTGGCCGCGCGCAAGCGCACGGTGCCCGGCGTGCGCGTCAAGGCGCCAGCTTCCCCGAGCGCGCCTGCCGATTACCTGACGGATCTCACCGATCCGGCTGATCCGAAATCGGTGCTGAAGTCATTGATCGTGGACGGCGAGGACCACACCAACGACTGGTCGATCACCGACTTCACGATGGCCGAGCTGAAGGAATGGATCGCCGGCACCACCTATGACGCGGCCAACGAGCGGCCGAAGGTCTTCAATGGCAAGCTCCCGATCATCAGCTTCCAGGACGTCATCGACATCGCCAAGGCCAAGAGCAAGGAGACCGGGCGCTCGATCCTCGTCTACCCCGAAACCAAGAACCCGACCTGGAACAATGCCCAGGCGATCGCCAATGGCTGCGGCCCGGCCGGCAGTCATCCGCTCGAAGATGCCCTGATCAAGATCATCAAGGACAACGGCCTCAACACCAAGGACGCGCCCATCCTGGTCCAGAGCTTCGAGCCCGGCAGCCTGAAATATATGCGCAGCCACGGGCTCCAGACGCGGCAGGCCCAGCTGATCGACGGCAACGGTATCGACTTCAAAACCGGCAAGGTGCTCCTCAACAACATCACGAGCTCACGTCCGTTCGACTGGACGGTTGCGGGTGATGCGCGCCTCTACGATGCGATGCTGACCCCGGAGGGCATGGCCGAGATCAAGACCTATGCCGACGGCATCGGTCCGTGGAAGGCCTATATCGTTCCACTCAAGATCGCGCCGTGGAAGGACAGCAATGCCGACGGCACGCCCTACAAGGGATCGACGCCGGAGGCTTCGACGCAGGACCCGACCAGCCTCGTCACCGATGCGCACATGCTCGGCCTGTTCGTGCATGTCTTCACATTCCGGAACGAGAAGAAATATCTCGCAGCCGACTATCGCGGCGATCCCAGCCTTGAATATCTCAAATTCTTCCGGCTCGGCGTCGATGGGGTCTTCAGCGACTTCACGCATACCGGCGTCGCCGCCCGCGCAGCGTATTTGCGTGAGCTGGGCTGGTAGGCGGCACGGCGAATCGGACGCGTGCAAGGGTTCAGACCCGCGGATAAACGCGTCCGAATTTCGTTGCGTGCGTGGCACGCGCCACGTTCGCTGGCGCGTGAGCTAAAGTTGCCTGATCAAGCCTAAAGGTTTTGCAAAGTTTCGGCCACGTTGCAGTGCGGCATAATGAAAGTCGTGCCATGCCGCCGCGGTGCTTTCCAAGGGCGTTTGACTTGGGTTAGAGAGGGCTGAAGTTTTCTCTGACCCGGAATTCCCATGGCCGCACCCAAGAAAGCCGCCGCAGGCGCTGCACAGGACAAAACCGACGGCGCATCGCCCCCGGAATTCACCAGGGAGCAGGAGCTCAAGGCGCTCCGCGAGATGCTCCTGATCCGGCGGTTCGAGGAAAAGGCCGGCCAGCTCTACGGCATGGGCGCGATCGGCGGTTTCTGCCATCTCTATATCGGCCAGGAGGCCGTGGTGGTCGGCATGCAGATGGCCCTGAAAGAGGGCGATCAGGTCATCACCGGCTATCGCGACCATGGCCACATGCTTGCGACCGGCATGGACGCCAATGGCGTCATGGCCGAGCTCACGGGCCGCCGCGGCGGCTATTCCAAGGGCAAGGGCGGCTCCATGCACATGTTCAGCAAGGAGAAGCACTTCTACGGCGGCCATGGTATCGTCGGCGCCCAGGTCTCGCTCGGCACGGGCCTCGCCTTCGCCAATCACTATCGCGGCAACGGCAATGTCAGCGTCACCTATTTCGGCGACGGCGCGGCCAATCAGGGCCAGGTCTATGAGAGCTTCAACATGGCGGAGCTCTGGAAGCTGCCGGTGATCTACGTCATCGAGAACAACCGCTACGCCATGGGCACCTCGGTCTCGCGCGCCTCGGCCCAGCAGGATTTCTCCAAGCGCGGCGTGTCCTTCAACATCCCCGGCAAGCAGGTCGACGGCATGGACGTCCGCGCCGTCAAGGCGGCGGGCGAGGAGGCGGCGGCCTGGTGCCGCGCCGGCAAGGGCCCCTTCATCCTGGAGATGCAGACCTACCGCTATCGCGGCCATTCGATGTCCGACCCTGCAAAATATCGCACGCGCGAGGAGGTCGAGAAGGTCCGTCACGACCAGGACCCGATCGAGCAGGTGCGCAATCGCCTGCTGGCGGCCAAGGTCAGCGAGGCCGATCTCAAGGCGATCGACGCCGAGGTGCGCGACATCGTCAACGCGTCCGCCGATTTTGCCCAGCATGATCCCGAGCCGGATGCCGCCGAGCTCTGGACCGACGTTTACCGCTGAACGCGCGCAAGCTTTCTTTTGGAGTCGATATGCCAATTCAAGTGCTGATGCCCGCGTTGTCGCCCACGATGGAAAAGGGCAACCTCGCCAAGTGGCTGAAAAAAGAGGGCGAGACGATCAAGTCGGGGGACGTGATCGCCGAGATCGAGACCGACAAGGCGACCATGGAGGTCGAGGCGACCGACGAGGGCACGCTCGGCAAGATCCTGATCCCCGAAGGTACCGCCGATGTCGCGGTGAACACGCCAATCGCGACTATTCTCGCCGACGGCGAGAGCGCGGCTGATCTTGCGAAAGCACCTGCGCCGGCCGCGAAGGCTGCGGAGTCCGCGCCGCCTGCCGCAGCAAAGGCCGAGGCACCCGCGCCCAAGGCTGCGCCTGCGCCGCAAGCCGTCGCCGAGCCCGATCCCGAAGTGCCCGCCGGCACCGAGATGGTGACGCAGACCATCCGCGAAGCGCTTCGCGACGCCATGGCCGAAGAGATGCGCCGCGACGCCGACGTGTTCGTGATGGGCGAAGAGGTCGCTGAATATCAGGGCGCCTACAAGGTCACCCAGGGCCTGCTCCAGGAGTTCGGCGCCAAGCGCGTCATCGACACCCCGATCACCGAGCACGGCTTTGCCGGCGTCGGCGTCGGTGCCGCCATGACCGGGCTGAAGCCGATCGTCGAGTTCATGACCTTCAACTTCGCCATGCAGGCGATCGACCAGATCATCAACTCCGCGGCCAAGACGCTCTACATGTCCGGCGGCCAGATGGGCTGCTCGATCGTGTTCCGCGGGCCGAACGGCGCCGCTGCGCGCGTCGCCGCCCAGCACAGTCAGGACTATTCGGCCTGGTACTCGAACATTCCGGGTCTCAAGGTCGTCGCGCCGTTCTCGGCCGCCGACTACAAGGGCCTGCTCAAGGCCGCGATCCGCGATCCCAATCCGGTGATCTTCCTCGAGAATGAGGTGCTCTACGGCCATACCGGCGAGGTGCCCAAGCTCGACGATTTCATCATCCCGATCGGCAAGGCGCGCGTCGTGCGCTCCGGCAGCCATGTCACCATCATCTCCTGGTCGAACGGCATGACCTATGCGCTCAAGGCCGCCGACGAGCTCGCCAAGGAGGGCATCGAGGCCGAGGTGATCGACCTGCGCACGCTGCGTCCGATGGACACCGAGACCATCATCAACTCCGTGAAGAAAACGGGCCGTGCCGTCACGGTGGAAGAGGGCTGGGCCCAGAGCGGCGTCGGCGCCGAGATCGCCGCGCGCATCATGGAGAACGCGTTCGACTATCTGGATGCGCCGGTCGCGCGCGTCTCCGGCAAGGACGTGCCGATGCCCTATGCCGCCAACCTGGAGAAGCTCGCGCTGCCCTCGGCGGCGGAAGTCGTCGAGGCCGCCAAAGCCGTCTGCTACAGGTAGAGTCCGGCGCAACCATGTATAAGTTAACCTGGCATATCTACTGGCGCTGGATATTGGCAGCTCTGGCTTTTACGGTTCTTATTCCGCTCGCGGTCATGGTGGTCGAGTTTCCGTTGATGCTTTTGGTGGCGATCCTTTCGCGCATGCTGGGCTATCCGGAATTTGCGGCCGCTGCCACGGCAGTCGTCAACGCGATGATCTTCCAGCCGGTCGTCTTAGTTCCAGTGTTTTTCGCGGTTGGTTTCCTTGTGCTCCGGTCCATGCTGCAACGAGCTATTGGAGTGGAGTTCGGCGGGAAAGTCCTTGTCCTTCAAGACGCATCGGGTTCATCGCAATGAGCGGGCCGAAGGAACAGCCACTGCCGCCTGACGTCATGACCCGCGACGACGCGGTCGAGATCCTGCGCGTGTTCGTGCTGGACGGCGGGCTGTCGATGGCGTTCCAGCGCGCCTTCGAGGAACCCGACATGTGGGGCCTGCTGCTCGTCGATCTCGCCCGCCACGCCGCGCGCGCCTATGCGCGCGAGAGCGAATATACCGAGGAGGATGCGCTGAACCGGATCCTCGACATGTTCCAGGCTGAGATCGAGCGTCCCACAGACACCGGCACCACGACGCCGCGCGGAAAGGGACACTGAAAGTGGCGATCGAATCCCACCACTTCGACTTCATGCTGGAGGCGATCCGCGAGGCGGAAGCCTCGATCGCGCAGGGCGGCCTGCCGATCGGCGCGGTGCTGACGCGCGACAACAAGATCATCGCCCGCGGCCACAATAATCGCGTGCAGGAGAACAACGTGATCCTGCACGGCGAGATGAGCTGCCTGCGCGAGGCCGGTGCGATCACGTTCCACGACACGGTCATGTACACGACGCTGTCACCTTGCTCGATGTGCGCCGGCGCGCTCGCGCTGTTCAAGGTCAAGCTGGTGGTGATCGGGGAGTCCGTCACTTTCCCGGGCTCCAAGGACATCCTCGACAAGTTCGGCATCCCCTGGATCGACCTTGCCGACGATCGCTCCATCACCATGATGAAGAATTGGCGTTCCATCCCTGCCAATGAGCGCCTCTGGCAGGGCGACATCGGCAACTAAACCTGGTCTGTTCGTCTCCGCTGTCGGAGGCGACGTTTTGCAAAGTTCTTCTTGAGGTCAGCATGCCCATCAACATCCTGATGCCCGCTCTCTCGCCGACGATGGAGAAGGGCAACCTCGCCAAGTGGCTGAAGAAGGAAGGCGACAAGGTCAAATCCGGCGACGTCATCGCCGAGATCGAGACCGACAAGGCGACCATGGAGGTCGAGGCCATCGACGAGGGCACGATCGCCAAGATCCTCGTGCCCGAGGGCACGCAGGACGTCCCGGTCAACGACGTGATCGCGGTGCTCGCCGGCGAGGGCGAGGACGTGAAGGCTGCGGGTAGCGCCAAGCCCAGCGCCTCGGCCGCGCCGCCGAAGGCCGCGGAGGCTCCCGCCGCCGCACCAGCGCCTGCGCCGGCCGCGCCCAAGGCCGCACCGCCGCCCGCCGCCGCGCCGCAGGCGGCAGCGCCGGCTGCGCAGAGCAACGGCCATGGCGGTCGCGTGTTCTCGTCGCCGCTGGCGCGCCGTCTCGCCAAGGATGCCGGCATCGATGTGTCGATGGTGACGGGCACTGGTCCGCACGGCCGCGTGGTCGCGCGCGACGTCGAGCAGGCCAAGTCCGGCAAGGGCCTCAAGGCGCCTGCCGCGGCGCCGTCAGGTGCGCCGTCGATCGCGCCGACCATGTCGGACAAGCAGATCCTGTCGCTGTTCGAGCCGGGCTCCTACGACATCGTCCCGCATGACGGCATGCGCCGCACCATCGCGCAGCGCCTGACCGCATCGATCCAGAACGTCCCGCACTTCTATCTCACCATCGACTGCGACATCGGCAAGCTGCTCGCCGCGCGCGAGGAGATCAACGCCGCTGCGCCGAAGGACAAGGAGAAGAAGCCGCTCTACAAGATCTCGGTCAATGACTTCGTCATCAAGGCGATGGCGGTCGCGCTGCAGAAGATTCCGAACTGCAATGTCAGCTGGACCGAAAGCGGCATGGTCAAGCACCACCATTCCGACGTCGGCGTTGCCGTGGCGATGCCCGGCGGCCTGATCACGCCGATCATCCGCAAGGCCGAGACCAAGACGCTCTCGACCATCTCCAACGAGATGAAGGATTTTGCCGCGCGCGCCCGCTCGCGCAAGCTCAAGCCCGAGGAATACCAGGGCGGTACTACGGCCGTCTCCAACCTCGGCATGTACGGCATCAGCCACTTCACCGCCGTGATCAACCCGCCGCATGCGACCATCCTCGCGGTCGGCACCAGCGAGGAGCGTCCCGTGGTACGCGGCGGCAAGATCGAGATCGCGCACATGATGAGCGTGACCTTGTCCTGCGATCACCGCGCCATCGACGGTGCGCTCGGCGCCGAGCTGATCGGCGCGTTCAAGCAGCTGATCGAAAACCCCGTCATGATGATGGTCTGAGATGGCGCATGACGTCGCGCTGGCCCTGGATCTCGATGCTGATTTCGCTGATCCTCACGCTCAGCCCGCATGGCCGCGAGATCATTGAGGCCGCCTTCTTTGCCGGCGAGGCGTTGTCGCGCAACATCTGGGCGCCGATTGCGCTCACCATCTTCGCCATCATGGCGGTGGTCATTCTCATCGAATGGCTGATCAGAACCTACATCTTCAAACGCCGCGCCCGCGGCGCAACGACCGCTTGAGTTGAATGGGAGCCGCCATGGCCGATACATCCTTCGACGTCATCATCATCGGCTCCGGTCCCGGCGGCTATGTCACCGCGATCCGCGCCGCACAGCTCGGGTTCAAGGTCGCGATCGTCGAAAAATCCTATCTCGGCGGCATCTGCCTGAACTGGGGCTGCATTCCGACCAAGGCGCTGCTGCGGTCGGCCGAGATCTACCACTACATGCAGCACGCCAAGGATTACGGCCTGTCGGCGGAGAAGGTCTCGTTCGATCCGAAGGCCGTGGTGCAGCGCTCGCGCGGCGTCTCGAAGCGGCTGAACGACGGCGTCGGCTTCCTGATGAAGAAGAACAAGGTCAGCGTCATCTGGGGCGCGGCCTCGATCGATGCGCCCGGCAAAGTCACCGTGAAGAAGTCCGATGTCGAGGGCCCGAAGGGCGCGCTGGGCGAGGGGACTTATCAGGCCAAGCACATCATCGTCGCGACCGGCGCACGGCCGCGTGTGCTGCCCGGGCTCGAGCCCGACAAGAAGCTGATCTGGACCTATTTTGAGGCGATGGTGCCGGAGCGGATGCCGAAATCGCTGCTGGTGGTCGGCTCTGGCGCGATCGGCATCGAGTTCGCCTCCTTTTTCCACACCATGGGAAGCGACGTCACGGTAGTCGAGGTGCTGCCGCAGATCCTCCCCGTCGAGGACACCGAGATCGCAGGCCTTGCCCGGAAGCGCTTCGAGAAGATGGGCATCAAAATCATGTCCTCGACCAAGGTGACCAAGCTGGAGAAGAAGGCCGACAGCGTCGTCGCCACCATCGACGACGGCAAGGGCAAGCCGGTTACCACCGAGTTCGAGCGCGTGATCTCGGCCGTCGGCGTCGTCGGCAACATCGAGAATCTGGGACTCGAAAAGCTCGGTGTCAAAACCGATCGCGGCATCATCGTGGTCGACGGCTACGGCAAGACCAACGTTCCCGGCATCTATGCCATCGGCGACGTCTCCGGTCCCCCGATGCTCGCGCACAAGGCCGAGCACGAGGGTGTAATCTGTGTCGAGGCGATCAAGGGCCTGCATCCGCATCCCATGGACAAGAACATGATCCCGGGCTGCACCTATTGCCATCCCCAGGTCGCCTCCGTCGGCCTGACGGAAGCCAAGGCCAAGGAGAACGGCCGCGAGATCCGCGTCGGCCGCTTCCCCTTCGTCGGCAACGGCAAGGCGATTGCGCTCGGCGAGGACCAGGGTCTGGTCAAGGTAATCTTCGACAAGAAGACCGGCCAGCTGCTCGGGGCCCACATGGTCGGCGCGGAAGTGACCGAGCTGATCCAGGGCTACGTCGTCGCCATGAACCTGGAGACCACGGAAGAAGAGCTGATGCACACGGTCTTCCCGCATCCGACCCTGTCGGAGATGATGAAGGAAGCCGTGCTGGATGCGTATGGACGGGTGTTGAATATTTGATGGACGAGCGCGTCGCCCGCCGCCGTCATTGCGAGCGAAGCGAAGCAATCCAGACTGCCTCTGCGGAAAGACTCTGGATTGCTTCGCTGCGCTCGCAATGACGGGCCGAGAGAGCGTTTTCAAAATAAGAAGGAAATCACCCCATGCACGACAACGACAACCTCACCATCGAACGCCCGACCTTCGTCACCCATCTCGAATGCGCGATGGAGGGCGATCACTACGCCGCCGATCAGGTCCACAATCTCTCTAAGGCCGGCAAGCCGCTTCTGGTGCGCTACGACCTCGCGGGCGTGAAGAAGGCGCTGACCAAGGACGCGCTGGCGCAGCGCCCCGGTGATATGTGGCGCTACCGCGAGCTGCTGCCGGTGCGCAAATGCAAGGACATCGTCTCGCTCGGCGAAGTCACGACGCCGCTGATCCGGCTGCCGAAGCTCGGCAAGAAGCTCGGCGGCGGCGAGATCATCGTGAAGGACGAGGGGCGTCTGCCGACCGGGTCTTTCAAGGCCCGCGGGTTAGTGATGGCGGTGTCGATGGGCAAGGCGCTCGGCATCAAGCACATGGCGATGCCGACCAACGGCAATGCCGGCGCGGCGCTGGCGGCCTACGCCACCTCCTGCGGCATCAAGACCACGATCTTCTGCCCGGCCGATACGCCGGAAGTGAATGTCAGCGAGATCGAGCTTCAGGGCGCGACCGTCTACCGCGTCAACGGCTATATAGACGATTGCGGCAAGATCGTCGGTGAGGGGAAGGCGAAAGTCGGCTGGTTCGACACCTCGACGCTGAAGGAGCCGTACCGCATCGAAGGCAAGAAGACGATGGGCCTCGAGCTCGCCGAGCAGCTCGGCTGGGACGTGCCCGACGTGATCTTCTATCCGACCGGCGGCGGCACCGGCCTGATCGGCATGTGGAAGGCTTTTGACGAGCTCGAGAAGATCGGCTTCATCGGAAGCAAGCGCCCGCGCATGGTCGCGGTGCAGGCCTCGGGCTGCGCGCCGATGGTACGCGCCTACGAGGCCGGCACCGAGCATGCCACGCGCTGGGAGGACGCCCACACCATCGCATCAGGTATCCGCGTGCCGCAGGCGATCGGCGATTTTCTCATTCTGCGCGCCGTGCGCGAGAGCAAGGGTTTTGCCATTGCCGTCGACGACGACAAGATCTCGGCGGCGCTGAACGAGGTTGCGCGGGAGGAGGGGCTGCTGCTGTGTCCCGAGGGCGCCGCAACCTACGCCGCCTACAAGGAGAGCCTCGCCGACGGCCGCGTCTCGAAGGGTGACCGCGTGATGCTGTTCAACTGCGCGACCGGCCTGAAATACCCGCTGCCGCCGGTCACCCGCACGCTCGATCGCCACAAGCCGATCGACTATTCGCAGTTCTAGGCACGACCATACTGCCGGAGCGCGGCGATCTCGCTCCGGCGCGTCATTTCGTCTCTTCACGACCGGTCCCTCTTCCCGTACGCGGGAGGGCACAAGAACAACAAAGACATCGCTGGGGAGAGCACAATGAAGAAGGCCGTCTGGGCCGGACTGATCGGTATTCTCGCGATCGCAGGCGCCGCGCGCGCCGACGACTATCCCTCGCGCCCCATCACCATCATCGTTCCCTTTGCGGCTGGCGGCCCGTCGGATGCGATGGCGCGCGTGCTCGCCGAGCGGATGCGGACCTCGCTCGGCCAGCCCCTGGTGATCGAGAACGTCACCGGCGCAGGCGGCTCGATCGGCGTCGGCCGCGCCGTGCAATCGCCGCCCGACGGCTACACCATCTCCTTCGGCCATCTCGGCACTCACGTCGCCAACGGCGCCGTCTACAAGCTCAGCTACGATCTCGTCGCCGATCTCGAACCCGTGGTGCTGCTGCCGAGCAACCCGATGATCGTGGTCAGCAAGAACGCAGTGCCCGCGACCTCGCTGAAAGAGCTGATCGAATGGCTGAAGTCGCGGCCCTCGCCCCCGACGGCGGGCACGGCCGGCGCAGGCTCCGGCAGCCACATCGCCGGCGTCTATTTCGAGAGCGTTTCCGGCATCAAGCTGCAATACGTCCCGTATCGCGGCACCGCGCCCGCGCTGAACGATCTGATCGCCGGCCAGATCGATATCATCGTCGACCAGACCTCCAACTCTATCAACCAGGTCCGCGCCGGCACCATCCGTGCCTACGCCATCACCGACGACAAGCGCCTGGCCTCCGCGCCCGACATTCCGACCG
The DNA here is from genome assembly GCF_025200885.1 of Bradyrhizobium huanghuaihaiense. Lineage (NCBI taxonomy): Bacteria > Pseudomonadati > Pseudomonadota > Alphaproteobacteria > Hyphomicrobiales > Nitrobacteraceae > Bradyrhizobium > Bradyrhizobium huanghuaihaiense. The sequence goes on from NZ_CP104172.1 coordinate 4,511,031, forward strand.
CGGAGGAGGCCGGGCTGAAGGGCTTCAACATGACGCTGTGGTCGGGCATGTGGGTGCCGAAGGGCACGCCGAAGGCGATCGTAACGAAACTCAACGCCGCGGCCGTGGAGGCGCTGAAGGATCCCGCCGTGAAGAAGCAGCTCGAAAGCCAGGGCCTGGAGATGACGCCGCAGGACCAGCTCGCGCCGGAGGCGCTTGGTGCGCGGCAAAAGGCCGAGATTGCAAAGTGGTGGCCGATCATCAAGGCGGCCAACATCAAAGTGGATTGAGTGCCTCGCTGTGGCCGCAGCACGCAGTGCTTGCCGTGAGGACCGGCGCGACGCGGCGCCGCATCACATCGTGGCGTCACCGGCGTCCGAAAGTGCCGTCTCGAGGCACTCGATCAGGGCTCGTGTTGAAAACGGCTTGGCGAGAAAGCCGATCGCGCCGGCCTTCAGCGCGCGGTCGCGCACGGCCTCGTCGGGAAAAGCCGTCATGAAGATGAAGGGCGTGATGCGCCCGAGGCCGCGCATATGCGTCAACAGCTCGACGCCGCTCATGGCCGCCATCTGCACGTCCGCGATCACGCAGGAGGTCGCCTCCAGTTCGGCGGATTGGAGAAATTCGTGAGCGGAGCCAAAGGTGTAGACCGTGTACCCGCGCGACGTCAGGAGGTTGTTCGTCGCAAGGCGAACGGAGGCATCATCATCAATGACGGAAATGATCGAAGGCACTGACAAGATGATCGCTCCTGAACGGGGAGCCGCCGGCCGCGGTTCAGCCGCTTCAGGGAAAGTGGGCCACCAGAGCGAGCTTGGAAAGCATACTTAGGTTTGCAGGTGACCCCTGTTGCGCGGGATTCCGAGCGCGTCCGTCATTCTGACGAGATCGGCCAACGATTTTGCCCCCATTTTCCGCATGATCTGCCCTCGATAGATCTTTACGGTAATTTCGGCTAATCCGAGTTCAGCGGCGACCTGCTTGTTCATCAGGCCGGATGCAACCAGAGCGAGGACGTCGCGCTCACGTGCCGTCAGCCCCTCGAAACGGGATCGCACGCCCGAGATGGACTTCTCGGCATCGCGCCGCTTGCGATCCCGTTCGATCGCTGCTTGCACTGCGTCCAGCATGTCCTGGTCGCGCACCGGCTTGGTCAGGAAATCGACGGCACCGCTTTTCATGGCTCTCACGGTCATGGGGATATCGCCGTGACCGGTGATGAAGATGATGGGCGTGTGAATATTGGCCTTGGCGAGGTCGGCCTGGAGGTCGAGGCCGCTCGCGCCTGGCAGGCGGATGTCGAGCACGAGGCAACTGGGGACCGCAGGCGGTTTGGCTTCCAGGATCTCCGCCGCCGAGCTGAAGGCTTCGACCTTGAGGCCGACCGATTGAAAAAGATTGGTCAGCGCACGGCGCATCGACGGATCGTCATCGACGATAAGGACGATCGGATCACCGGCGCTCCCCTCGGCCTGCTTGGCATGGTCAGTCACGACATGTCCTTGTGTGGCAAGGGCAAGGGCAGGGCGATCTGGAATGTTGCACCGCGCCCCTCGTTTTGAAAGGCCGAAAGCCGGCCCGCGTGAGCCTCGATGATCGATCGGCAGATCGAGAGTCCCATTCCCAGACCGCTCGATTTCGTCGTGAAGAAGGGAGTGAAGATGCGTTCCTTGACGTCTTTGGCGAGACCGACGCCGCGGTCCGTCACGGTGAGGAGCAGGCGGTCGTCGTCGTCCGCCCGGCACGAGCGGATCGCCAGCTCGCGAGCACGATCGAGATTGCCCTGCATGGCTTCAATTCCATTCATCACCAGGTTGATCAGCACCTGCTGGAGCTGGATCCGGTCGCCGCAGATCCGGGGCAGGTCGGACGCCAGCTCCATGCGCACCGATACCGCGTGGGTCGCGAGCTCGCGCCGAACGAGCGCCACGGCCTCCCTGACCACCTGGTTGATGTCGAGCGGAACGACTTCGATCTCGGTCTTCTTCGCAAGCGCCCTAATACGGCGGATCACCTCGGTCGCCCGATTGGCGTCCTCGACAATCCATTCAGCGGACCGGCGCGCAGCTTTCAAATCGGCCGGTTCGCGGTCGAGCCAGGCGATGCAGGCGTCCGCATTGGAGATCACGGCGGCAAGAGGCTGGGTGATTTCGTGGGCAATCGAGGTGGTCAGCTCGCCGAGCGTCGTGACGCGCGTGACATGGGCAAGCTCGCCTTGCGCCTTGCGCAGCGCCTCTTCCGCCTGCTCGACGCGGATCGCCGCCGTGATGTCGCTGCTGACGCCGCGATAGCCGAGAAAATTGCCTTGCGCATCATGGAAGGGCTTGCCGCTGGTGCGCACGTAGATTGGAGATCCGTTACGATCCCTGCTGCGGTAGATCAGATCGCGGAACGGGACATGGGCATCGAGCGCCACGCGGTGCTGCTCCCATTTCTCCGGCTCGAGCTCGGCATCGGGTGGGATGTCCCAGCGGGTCAGGCCGATCAAGCCCGTCGGCGGGGCGGTGGAGGTGTCGGCATGTTCCGATATCCGCGTGATGCGGTGGTCCGGGCCGGTCTCCCAGAACCAGTCCGATGCGGTTTCGGCATAGTCGCGGAATCGCTGCTCGGATGCCTTGAGCTCGTCGAACGCCTTGTGCAGCGCATCTTTTGCCGCGAACTGCTCGGTGACGTCCACGTGCGTGCCGATGATTTCCATCACCTCGCCGTCGTGGCCTATCACGGGGTGTCCCTCGCTATGGACGCGTCTGATCGAGCCGTCGGGGCGCGCAATCCGGAAGTCGATCTGGAAGGGTTGCTTCTGCCTGACAGCTTCACGTTCCATCGCGATGATCCGCTGAAAGTCCTCCGGCAGGATACGTTGCTGGAAAGCCCGGGCCGGGACATCGATCTGGTCCGGCTCAAACCCGAACAGGCGGTAGAGTTCAGCCGATCGGTAGGCGAACTCCTGGCGATGAACGTCCCAGGCCCAGCTGCTCGTATGGCTGAGGCGTTGAGCTTCACTCAAATAGGCTTCGCTGCGACGCAGCCTCTGTTCCGCTTCCTTGGCAACCGTGACATCGGTCACGGCCCCGACGAACTCGATGCGCCCGGATGGATGTCGCACCGCGCGCGCCACGGAATGGAGATATTTGACCGATCCGTCGGGCATCAGCAGGCGATATTGGTGATCGAAATCCTCCGCCAGGCGGTAGGCCCGCTCAAGAGTGCTGCGGACCGTGTCGCGATCTTCCGGATGAATGCGCTGAAAGACGAAGCGGAGGGTCGGCTTCCTCGTCGGGTCGCACTGGAAGATGCGAAAGGTCTCCCTCGACCAGACCGCCTCGCCGGTCGCGAAGTTCAGGCCGAAGCTGCCGGTGTGGCTCAATTCCTGGGCCTGGGCGAGATAGGCCTCGCTCTGGCGCAGCGCGTCCTCGGTCTCCCTGCGCTGGGTGATGTTTTCGCAGGCGACCAGCAGGATCGGCGTGCCGTCGCCGCGCAGCATCGCCTTGGCGTTTTCACGGACCCAGAGCACCGAGCCGTCCTTCCGGAATTTACGAATCTCCCAGGTGTGCGACTGGTCCACGGTGGTCAGGCACAAGGCGACGCATTGACGAACGAAGTCGTGGTCCTCCTCGAAGAAGACGTTCAGCACGGATTGGCCGATCAGCTCATCCGTGGTGTAGCCCAGTTGTGCGGCGCCGAACGTATTGACGTTGAGCACCGTTCCGGCGGGATCGACCATGAAGTACATGACCGGATTGTGCTCGAACACCTCGCGCCATTGCTTCATGGCGTCACGCAGATCGGTGTTCTGCCGCGAGGCGTCCGCGACGGCGGGGCGGTCCTTCACGCCGTTGCCGAATGATCGAAGCGCCGCAAGGCCGCCGAGCAGGAATTGCGCGGCCGAACTCCCGATTTTCGTGATCTGGCCAGGCATCATCGCAAGCGTCCCGGCTCGCTGGCGTCAAAGCGAGTAGAGCACTTTGCCATTACAGGGGCAATTCCCTCCGACCAAAGTCGAACTCTCGCAAAATTCCCGATTGCCGTGCAGCTTGCACGCGTTGCGCCGTCTCGTTGCGGCGGATGTCCGGAAAACTACGGCACAAACCTACGTATAGCTCGCACAATCCTAGTTCTAGCGCGCATTTACCTCCGTACAATTGAGCGGTGCGTTGCAAGGAGCCTAGTCTTGCAGTCAATCGAGAGGAGACGATTGCGGAGCACAAATTGCCGGAACGCCCGGCGTGTTGCACCCAAAAGAGCCAGGCTCTGCGTCCACACGATTGAGAAGCCCGCATTTTCCGTGACGACCGTGGCCACCTCTGCGTTTTGCGCACGAGGAGGCCAGGACCCCAAGAGGTCAAGAGGAGAGGATGATGTGCGATAGCCCCGACTACTCCGAGCGCCGTTCCGAGTCCAAAGGCTGTGCCGTCTGTGCCGGCAAGTTTGGTCTGATCCGATACTACTCCTGGCGGGCGCCGCTCTGCTCGCGGAAATGTCTCGATCGGTTCAGGGCGCGTCGCGAACGCGACCGGCTCTGGCTGTTCCGATGTCAGGCGGCATGAGGATCGGCCGCCGCACCTAGCCCGTCAGGTCATGTCTTCGCCCGGAGGCTGTGAGTTGAACCGTAGCTGCAAGCTCCTGTTGGCGATCGCGCTGCCGCTTCTGCTGCTGACGGGCGTCAAGGCCGAGGAAGTCGTACGGGATGGTTCACATCGCCACCATCCGCCTCAGGATCAGCTGCTCCACGAGAAGTTCTATTCGAACTGGCACATGCCGGACAATCCGGTTCTGAGCTGCTGCAACAATGCGGATTGCTACCCGACCGAGGTACGCTACGTCGACGGCAGGATCTACGCGCGGCGCCGGGAAGACGGGAAATACATCCTGATCCCGTCCCAGAAGGTCGAGCGCAACAGAGACAATCCCGACGGCCGCAACCACATCTGTGCGCCGCCGCCGTCCGCCTCTCTGGTCGACACGGTCTACTGCTTCGCGCTGGGAGGTTCCACGTGAGATTCATATTGGTGAACGGCAGAACCCCGTTCCGCAAGACGTCGTGCCTGTGGTGCTGCGAGGCGATCGAGGGCGGATATCTGCGCGACGCCAGGACGCTGCTGCCCTACTGCGGCTACGAGTGCTACGCGATTCATCAGGAATCAGGGCGGTCGATCGAGGGGCGTACGCGCGCGGCATCCTGAGCAGACGGGCCGGCGCGACGCGGCGGCGGACGTGCCTTAGGCAGGAGAGGACACGACATTGAGGTTCATGCTCGTCAATCAGGAACATCCCAGCCACAACTCAGCCTGCAGCGCATGCGCCCAGCCGCTGGGCTCGAGTTACGTCCGGCATGTGTCCAAGCAAGAACGGTATTGCGACTACGATTGCTACCGCCAGCAGACCGCCATGGACATGCTGAGGCCGCGTAGCCCGTTCGAGGCGATCGCGGTGCTGACTGCGATGGCGGGCTGGAGCTGGATGATTCAGATGAGCGCGCTGTCGCGCTCACTGGCTGAGGTCTATCTGCGCGAGTACGTCCTTCTGACCACGGAAGGAGGTGACCGCTAACTGCCCGTTGCCGGCCGCGCAGAGCCGTCGGCCGCAGCCACCGCGTCCACTCGCGCCGCGTCCAGCCCCGGCGGTCGCGAGGCTAGGGCGACGGGGCTGCGGCCGATACGGACGGTTCCGCGCTCACTTCCTGCGTCGTGACGCGCTGCTCGGATTTCGACGCGACCATGCCGCTGCCCTCGAACCGCGCACGGTAGACCAGCACGTTCTCCATCACGCGCTGAACGTAATTGCGCGTCTCCGACAGCGGGATGCGCTCGACCCAGTCGACCGGATCGACATTGGGATCCCTGGGGTCGCCGCGCGCCTGCACCCATTCCCGCACGCGGCCACGGCCGGCATTGTAGCCGGCGAAGGTCATGATCTGGTTGCCGCGATATTCCGACAGCAGCGCACTGAGCTCGGCCGCGCCCATCTGCGTGTTGTAGACGGGATCGGAGACCATCCTGTCCCAGTCATAGGTCAGGCCGAAGCGTTTCGCGGTATCGCGGCCGGCTTCCGGCGTCACCTGCATCAGCCCGACCGCATTGGCGGGCGACTTGTCGCGCTGGTCGAACGAGCTCTCGGTGCGCGCCACCGAATAGATCACGCTGGTCTCGATCGGCGGGGCGAGCTGCTTGTGCTCGGGGATGCCGATGGTCGGGAAGGCGTAATGGTCTAGCGCGAGCCCGCGCGCCAGCGCCGACTTGCCGACCTCCAGCATCACGCGCGCATCGTTGCGCCGGCCGGCAAGCTCGCCGAGCGCTTCGAGCGCTGCGACGTCGGTGCTCTCCTTGGCGAAATCCTCGGCGTAGTAGAACACCATGTCGCGTTCGCCGATCCCGTACAGCATGTCGGCGGCGCGCACGCGCTCATCAGTGGGAGGCGTGTCGGCAGAGGCCAGCACGGGCGAGGGCGCACGCAGCTCGATGCGGTCGAGCCCGAGCTTGGCGCGGGCGAGCTGGCCGTAATAGGCGGTCGAATAGCGCGCGGCGGCCTTGTAGCTCATGCGCGCATCGGCGGTCGCACCCATGGCTTCCGCCGCGCGGCCGCGCCAGTAATGTGCGCGCGACAGCGCGATCGGGTTGGCCGAGCCCTCGTCGATCGCTGCGAAATGCACCACCGCCGTCCTGGGATCGTTGAGGTAGCGCAGCGCGATCCAGCCGCACATGAAGTGATAGTCGACCCGGTAGACCTCCATCGCCGGCACGGCCGCGGTGCGGACCACGTCGTAGGCGGTCCTAGACTTGCCCTGGTCGAGCAGCTTGCGCGCCAGCAGCCGGCGCTCGCGCCACCAGGCGTCGGTGTCCTGCGCGGCCATCGTGTCGGGCGCGGCGGCGAGGATCACCTCGGCCGCATCGTCGATGCGGTCCTTCTGCAGATGCCATTGCGCGCGGCACAGCACATAGCCGAGGTCGCGGCGCGCCTCGCTCGCGACATCGTCGAGATAGTCCTTGGCCTTGTCCGCCTTGCCGGTGACCGCGGCGCAGGCCTTGACGATCGCGAGCGCATCCTCGCCGAGCCGTTTCGCTGCGCGCCTTGCGCCGGCGTAGTCTTTGGCGCCGAGCCGCTTGTCCATGCGGGCGCGATGATCGTCGGCGGTCAGGAGGTCGCGGAACGCCTCGTAGGAATCTTCCTCGCTGCGCTCGGACAATTCGTCCGTGCGCCAGGCCTCGCGGACCAGCCGCGCGGCCCTGTCCGTCTCGCCTTCAGCAAGCAGCACGCGGGCGAGTGCGAACTTGCCCTTGGCGCTGGTCGGGCGATCCATCGTGAATTTGTGAACGGTGGCGGCGTCGGCCTTCTCCTGCCACAGCCGGGCCTCGGCGCGGCGGCGGAGCAGGGCGCTGCTCGGCCAGTCCGGGTTGATGGCGAGGAAGCCGGCATAGCGTTTGAAATTCGCGGTGCTCTCGGAATGGCGCAGCATGAACCAGTCGGCGAGCTTCTGCCCGGCGGGGTCGGCGATGCGGTCGCGCGCCGCGCTCGCGTCGTCGGACTTGCCCTTGCGCGCGAGATCGATCGCGTCCTTCAGTGCGGCGAGATCGCCGGTGAGCGGCGGGGCGGCCGGCTTGTCCGCGGGCGTGTCGTCCTGCTTCTTCGACTTGCGTTTGGCCTCGGCATGCTTGCCGTGACGGGATTTCGCCGCGGCATGGCGCTGCTTGCCGGCTTTCGCCTCATGCGTCTTTTTCGACGCAGACGATTTGTGACTGCTCTTCGCCGCCAGCTCCGACGGAAGGAGGGCCAAAGCGGCCACGGCAACGACACACGCGAGCGAGCGTAGGCACTGGTTCATTGGATGGTCCCCCTGCGAAACCACTACAAACCAAGGTCCGCGATCGTATGCGGCTTGAGAATCAAAGACACCGAAAACGATGCCACGGCATCGTTTCGCATGTCTCACGCTGTCGCAACAATGCGGCAAAATACGGATGATGCAAGGGAACTTCCGCAAAGGAGAAAAGGGCAGGCGCTTTAACCTTTGTTAACGATTTGGGCTCGCGCGACGGTTGTGGGCGTCTGGAGCGTCGCGGCGGCCAGATTGCGCGTGTTCCCGCCGCCAAATCCGGTGTATTCAGTTCCCTAAACCGTCTTTGCAGCCTTTGCCCCGCACCTATGCCGATTTTCAACCAGTCGATCCGGCGCAAGATCGTCGGCATCGCCCTCGGACTCATCGTCCTGATGCTGGTCACCTCGATCCTGTCGATGGTGATGTCGAGCCAGGTCGGCGTCCTCCTTGACGAGCTGACCAATCGCTACATCCCGGCCTATGGCGATCTGGCGCGCGCCAACATCCGTTCGCTGGAGCGATCGGTGGCGCTGCGGCGCATGGTCATGATGAAGATGCAGGAAGCCCCGGACGAGGAGGCGTACGCTGCTCGGCTGAAAGAGTTCGAGGAGGCTGACCGCAAGATCGAGGCGGAGACCTCGGACGCGCGCGGCCACATCAACGCGATCATCGACGACACCAGGACGCCCTCGGACAATGCTGCGCTGGCGCGGATCGACACCCGCATCGAGACCGCCGTCACCGAGCTGCGCCAGGGCATGAACGAGGCGCACGCCAAGCTCCTCAAGCAGATCGATGCCAAGCAGATGCCCGAGGCGCGCGGCACGCTGGAGCATCTCGACGCGCTGCGCGACCAGTTCAACCAGAGGATCGACGGCATTCGTGCCGACATGCTCAAGCAGGTCTATGCCTCGACGTCGACCGTGGTCAGCCGCCAGCGGAAGGCGATCATCATCTCCGGCATTGTCACCATCCTCGCGGCGGTGGTCGGATTTGCCTTCGCGCTCCTCGTCTCCAGCGGCATCACGCGACCGGTGCGGCTGTTGCTCGCCGGCACCCGCGAGGTCGAGGCCGGTCGCTTCGACAAGCCCATCACCGTCTCCACCCAAGACGAGATCGGCGAACTCGCCGCCGCCTTCAACCGCATGATCGAGCAGCTCCGGCACAATGAGCGCATCCGCGAGACCTTCGGCCGCTACATCGATCCCAAGGTAGTGCAGGGCCTGATCGACCGGCCGGAGGTCGCCATCGACGGCCAGCGCCGGGTGATGACCATCATGTTCTGCGACATGAGCGGCTTCACCTCGATGAGCGAGGGCATGACCCCGCGCGGCCTCGTCAAGGTGATGAATCACTATTTCACGGTCATGTCCGCTCCCGTGAGGAGCCATCGTGGCGTGATCGACAAATATATCGGCGACGCCATCATGGCCTATTGGGGCCCGCCCTTCATCGAGGAGGACGAGCCGGCGCTGTTCGCCTGCTACGCCGCCATCGAGATGGCGGACCAGGTGCCCGCGCTGCAGAAGCAATTGCCGGACCTGCTCGGCATCCGCGCCATGCCCGGTCCCTGCGACCTGCGCATCGGCATCGCCACCGGCGAGGTCCTGACCGGCAGCATCGGCTCCGAGCTGATGATGAGCTTTACCGTGATGGGCGACGCCGTGAACCTCGCCTCGCGGCTCGAGATGGTCAACAAGGTCTACGGAACCCGAATCCTGATTTCGCAGGCGACCGCGGATGCGATCGGATCGAACCTTGAGCTGCGCGAGATCGATCGTCTCGCAGTGGCCGGCCAGAACGTACCGCAGGCCATTTTTGAGGTGATGAGCAAGGTGCACGGACTCAGCGTCCCCCAGGAGAGCCTGCGCACGCGCTACAGCGAAGGCCTTGCCGCCTATCGCGCGCAACGTTTCGACGATGCGCGCGCCGCGTTCAATGCGGCGCTCGAAGCCGTCCCGGGCGACGGTCCTTCGCGCACGCTGCTCGCCCGCATTGCGCAGTTCGAGTCCGATCCGCCGGGCGAGGAATGGGACGGCGCATGGCGGTTGGAGCAGAAATAGGTAGCGGCGTCCTCTTCTCGCTACATGCGGCAGCGAAAATTGATGCTACCCCATAACGATGTTCGCCGTGACCTATTTCCCGGGCTTAGGTTGATTGTCCCTTAGGCGTTTGATGGGGACACGCCGATGACAGAACCTGAGGACAGGCTGGAACGGTTCGAGACGCTCACGGCCGAATGCGAGCTGATCGCCAAGCTCGCCACCGACAGCACCAAGCGCGCATTCTATCTGAAACTGTCAGAACAGTACCGCCAACTCGCGGTGGACATGCGGCAGGCGATCGCGACCAAAACTGCGGCCTGACGGCGGCTGCAATCCGTTTTTAATCTTTCGCGCGCATCCTCCGGGAATGCGAGCGTCGGGCTTCCACGGTTGCTCGCAGTGGGAATGCCGGGGTCCGTTGCGGTGCGACGTGCCCCGCCGACGTCGCTTTGCCGCTCCTACAGGGCAATCCCGTGCGCCTTCTTGCAGTCCTTGGTCTCGCGCTCGCAATGGCAGCCTGCAACCAGGAGCAGGACATTACCGGGTCGACGTCGACCTGCCCGATGCGCAACTACAGCTCGTACAATGCGCGCGACATGAACCAGTGCGTCGCCGCCTGCAAGGCGTGCGACCACGGCACCACGGTCACCTGCACCACCTCCTGCACCCTCAAGGGCGCGCACTGAGCCGTTCGAAGCCGGAGGCCGGCGGATCGGGAACAGCGAGTCCATTGGCTCCGCTGGGTCGAGGCTGACGGTGCCAAGGCACCGGAACGATTCACATGGGTTAATTATTGAAGGGGCAGGCAGGACGCGGAGTCCGATGGAATGGGTATGCTCGATCCCGGGCGGTTTCTGGTGTCGTGCTCGCAATGCGAGGCCTGGCCGATGGCCGCCAATGTGAAACGTTCGAGCTGGTCGGCGTCCCCGCATGAGGTTCGCTTCGTGTGCCCGCGCTGCCGCCGCGAGGAGACCGCGATCGTCTCCGCCTCGGGCGAGTTGACGCCGATCCGGCGCGTCGACGTCCCGCCGCGCGACGTTGCCGTGGCCTGGGCTCTGGCGCAGCGTCCGAGAGGCCGGACATAGCGGCCGGCCCATCGCTCGCTTCTGTTTTGGAACCCGGCCGGTCACCGAAGCGTTTCCGCCTCCGATATCAACGCGACTGAGGCCGTGCGAATGATCAGCGAGCATTTCGACACCCGCACCCGCATCAACATGAAACTGGCACTGGACCGGGTCTGCCGCAATCGCCCCGACGGCGAGGACCATGGCTTCCGCAGATCGGTCGCCGAAAACATCATCCGCTCTGCGCTCGCAGGGCGGACCGGCATCGGCCAGCTCGTCGACGCCGGCGAGCGGGCGATGATCAGGACGCCTGCGGAGAAAGAGCCGGCGTAGCCCGGTCGGTCCGCTTCTCGCGTGCATGTCATGTCGACCCCCTCGGCGCATGTGCTAGGATCGCCAACGGAGGTCCATGATGCCTTGCGAGATGCTTTCGCCCGACGTTGATCGTTTCCGCCTTCACCCGGTCGCGCCGCGCCTTGCGCCGATGTTCTGCCTTGCGCTGCTGACCGCGTCATGCGCGCTGGCAAGCTTCGCGCTCGCCTGCGCAACACCGTTTGCCGCGTTCGCCGTCGTGGCGGCCGCGATGTTGCCGCTGCGGCCGGCGCTGCTCGTCGTCACCGGCGCATGGCTGGTGAACCAGAGCATCGGCTTCGGGATGCTGCATTATCCGGTCGATGGCAGCACTCTCGCCTGGGGATTTGTGATCAGTGTCGCTGCGCTGGTTGCGACCGCGGCATCGTTCGCCGTGCTCCGCACGCTGCCGCAGGGGCGCACGCCGCTGATGCTGGCGAGCACGCTCGCTGTCGCCTACGCGACCTATGAGCTCGTGCTGTTCGCCGCAACGCCGGTTTTAGGTGGAGAGGGCGCCTTCACAGCAGCCACCGTGACGCGGCTTGGGCTCCTCAGCGCAGTCTGGCTCGCCGGCCTCGTCGCCGTCTGCGAGATCGTCCGCCTGGTCGCTCCGTTCGGGCGCAAGGGAGCGATGTCGGCCTGAGCGACCCACTCGTAGCCCGGATGGAGCGAAGCGAAATCCGGGAAAGCTGCCTCGCCGAACGAGCGGTCCCGGATTTCGCTTTCGCTCCATCCGGGCTACGGCACTGGGCTGTGTCCCGGCTGTCAACCGTCATCGTAAACATATTCCGCTTTACCGAATTCTGATTTGTCGTATGTGTCGCCCATCCCGGCTCATCGGGAGGGCGATCATGTGGTCGTCAGGATGACGGGGTTGGCAATGCGGGCCGCCGACTCAGTTGAGGCGTGTTCGGTTCTTGACGTCATGTCGGGGTGAGACGACCACGACATAAAATCTCAAATTGTGGATTGTCATCTTCGCGACGGTACCCAAGTAGCTATCTCCGTGTCTTCCCGGTAACGATTGTGCTGTCTACGCCACACCCATTCCGGATTAAACCGTCATCGCCGGCCGTTCGCATCACCGCCGCTTTTTGGCCACACCCGAACATGAATAAAATCGCTCTAAGTTTTTCAGCGGGAGCGGCGGTCCGCGAAGGCGACGGGAAATCCCAAGGTCGATTCAAATCTTGGCTCTGATTTTTCGGGTCTGAAAGGGTTGACCGGGGAAACTGGTTGTATGGACGCGAAGTCTAACATCAAGCAGAGGCTGCCGAGCCGTCACGTGACGGAAGGTCCTGCGCGCGCGCCGCACCGGTCCTACTTCTACGCCATGGGTCTGACCACCGAGCAGATCCACCAGCCTTTCGTCGGCGTCGCCTCGTGCTGGAATGAGGCCGCCCCCTGCAACATCGCTTTGATGCGCCAGGCGCAGGCGGTGAAGAAGGGCGTCGCGTCCGGCGGCGGCACACCGCGCGAGTTCTGCACCATCACCGTCACCGACGGCATCGCCATGGGTCATGACGGCATGCGCTCGTCGCTGCCGTCGCGCGAATGCATCGCCGATTCCGTCGAGCTGACAGTGCGCGGCCACGCCTACGACGCGCTTGTGGGCCTTGCCGGCTGCGACAAGTCGCTGCCCGGCATGATGATGGCGATGGTCCGCCTAAACGTGCCCTCGATCTTCATTTACGGCGGCTCGATTCTGCCCGGCAATTTCCGGGGACAGCAGGTCACCGTGCAGGACATGTTCGAGGCCGTCGGCAAGCACTCGGTCGGTGCCATGTCGGACGAGGACCTCGACGAGATCGAGCGCGTGGCGTGCCCCTCGGCGGGCGCCTGTGGCGCGCAGTTCACCGCCAACACGATGGCAACGGTTTCGGAAGCGATCGGCCTTGCGCTGCCTTACTCGGCCGGTGCCCCGGCGCCCTATGAGATCCGCGACGCCTTCTGCATGACTGCGGGCGAGAAGATCATGGACCTGATCGCCGAGAACATCCGGCCGCGCGACATCGTCACCCGCAAGGCGCTGGAGAATGCCGCCGCCGTCGTCGCAGCCTCCGGCGGCTCGACCAATGCTGCGCTGCACCTGCCGGCGATCGCCCATGAGGCGGGCATTAAGTTTGACTTATTCGACGTCGCCGAAATCTTCAAAAAGACACCTTATGTCGCGGATTTGAAGCCGGGCGGCCGTTATGTCGCCAAAGACATGTTTGAAGTAGGTGGCATACCGCTTCTGATGAAGACGCTGCTCGACAACGGATTTCTCCACGGCGACTGCATTACGGTCACCGGTCGAACGATCGCCGAAAACCTCAAAAGCGTGAAATGGAATCCGCACCAGGACGTGGTGCACCCGGCAGACAAACCCATCACCGTCACGGGCGGTGTGGTCGGTCTGAAGGGCAATTTGGCGCCAGAAGGTGCGATCGTGAAAGTCGCGGGAATGTCCAACCTCAAGTTTACCGGTCCGGCCAGGTGCTTTGACCGCGAGGAGGACGCGTTCGAGGCTGTTCAGAGCCGCACCTACAAGGAAGGCGAAGTCATCGTCATCCGCTACGAGGGCCCCAAGGGTGGCCCCGGCATGCGGGAAATGCTCCAGACCACCGCGGCGCTGACCGGGCAGGGTATGGGCGGCAAGATCGCGCTCATCACCGATGGCCGCTTCTCCGGCGCCACCCGCGGCTTCTGCATCGGCCATGTCGGGCCTGAGGCCGCCATCGGCGGTCCGATCGCGCTGCTCGAGGACGGCGACATCATCGAGATCGACGCGGACGCCGGTACCCTTAACGTAAAATTGAGCGACCAGGAGCTCGCCCAGCGCAAAACCAAATGGAGCGCTCGCGCGACTAACCACACGTCGGGTGCGCTCTGGAAATATGCTCAGCAGGTTGGACCAGCGGTCGGGGGGGCTGTGACCCATCCGGGCGGCGCGCACGAGAAACAGTGCTATGCGGACATCTAGGCGTGCCATAGTTGCGTTTGTGTTGGGGGCCAGTGCGCTGGTCGCGCCGGCGCTCGCCTTCGACGGCGCGCCGGTCAACCAGAAGGACGCGACCATCCCCGTCGTGACCACGCTGCCGGGCGCCGCAGGTGCGGTGCGGGGCAAGGTGCCGCCGGCGACCCAGGAAACCTCGCTCAGCGCCCTGCAATATGCCGCCGAGGGCGGTCATCCCATCGCGCAGTGGAAGCTCGGCCGCATGTATGCCAATGGCGACGGCGTCGCCCAGGACGACATGCGGGCCTTCGAATATTTCAGCCGGATCGCCAACGCGCATGCCGAGGACAGCCCGTCGGCGCCGCAGGCACAGGTCGTCGCCAACGCCTTCGTCGCGCTCGGCCGCTACTACCTCAGCGGCATCCCGAACTCGAAGATCAAGGCCGACCCGGACCGGGCGCGGGAGATGTTCTCCTATGCCGCCTCCTATTTCGGCAACGCGGACGCCCAGTACGACCTCGCCCGGCTGTACCTGAAGACGCCGGACGCCTCGCGCGAGGACTTCCGCTATGGCGCCCGCTGGCTCGGCCTTGCCGCCCAGAAGGGCCAGCATGAGGCCCAGGCGCTGCTCGGCCAGATGCTGTTCAACGGCGACCGCCTGCCGCGGCAGGCCGCGCGCGGCCTGATGTGGCTGACGCTGGCGCGCGACAGCGCCGGTGCCGAGGAGACCTGGATCAAGGAAAGCTACAACCGCGCCTTCGCCAAGGCCTCCGACGACGACCGCGCCATGTGCCTGCAAATGCTGGAACAATGGGTGCAGGGCCGCCGCGAGTAATCACATGACACTGTCGTTCCGGGGCGGCTCGAAGAGCCGAACCCGGAATCTCGAGATTCCGGGTTCGATGCTTCGCATCGCCCCGGAATGACCAATCTGACGGTTACGCCGCCTCCAGATCCAGATCCGCCCACACCGGCACGTGGTCCGACGGCTTCTCCCAGCCGCGCACATAGCTGTCGATCCCGACATTGGCGAGCTTGTCGCTGGCCTGCGGCGACAGCAGCAGATGATCGATCCGCAGCCCCTGGTTTTTCTGCCAGGCGCCAGCCTGGTAGTCCCAGAATGTGTACAGCCCCGGTTCGTCGGTGACCGCTCGCAAGGCATCGGTGAGGCCGAGGCCCAGCAGGGACTGAAAACTCTCGCGCGTCTCGGCCTTGAACAGGGCGTCCTCGGTCCAGGCGGCGGGATTGGAGACGTCGCGGGCATGCGGGATGACGTTGAAGTCGCCTGCGAGGATCAGCGGCTCCTCGGTTTTGAGGCGCTCCTTCGAATACTCAAAAAGCCGGGACATCCATTTGAGCTTGTAGGGATATTTGTCGGTCCCGACCGGATTGCCATTGGGCAGATAGAGGCAGGCGATCCGCATCACGCCGGACTTGAGCGTCACCACGCCTTCGAGGAAGCGGGCATGGGAGTCCTCATCGTCGCCGGCGAGCCCCGACTTGGTCTCGTCGAACCGCAGCTTCGAGAGCAGGGCGACGCCGTTGAACGTCTTCTGCCCGTGGGTGACGACGTTGTAGCCGAGCGCCTCGATCTCCAGCCGCGGGAAGGCCTCGTCGACGCATTTGATCTCCTGCAGGCAGACGATGTCCGGCTGGCACTCCTTCAGCCAGGTCAGGAGGAGATCGATCCGCTGCCGGACCGAGTTCACGTTCCAGGTGGCAACTCTGATGGGCATTGGGGAAGGGCTCCAGGCAGGGGTCATGGTTAGAACAAAATGCAAACGTGCCCGTCAAGGACGCCGCAAAATCTCCCACAAAATTAACCCGGCTTAAGCGGGCCGCAGGCCATTGATACGGAAAAGGTTCCGCTGGAATGGGATGGCCGGACAAGACTTCACAACGCACTGAGCCACGCGACGGCCTTGTCGGCGCGTTCCTATATTGGCTCGGCGGCTTCGAGATTGAGGATGGTCTGACCGCCGATCTCAGCGAGCGCCAGATCTGCCGTATCCGCGCGAAGCAGATCGACGCCGTGACGCGGCTGATCCCGGTGACGATGGCCGTCACCATGCTCAACGTCGCCATCGTGCTGATCCTGTTCTGGGGCCGGGGCTGGAACGACTTTCTCGCGATCTGGGGCATGACCCTTGCCGTCACCGCCTCGCTTGCGGTGCGGGCCTGGCGGCGGTCGTATCAAAACCCGCCGCAGGAAGCCTCGCCCCGCGCCGCGCGGCAGATGATGCGGCAGGCGTTCTTCCTTGCTGCGATCTGGGGCACGCTGCCGCTCGCCCTGTTCAGCCGCATCGAGCCGACCAGCCAGCTCATCCTCGCCTGTCTGATGGTCGGCATGATGTCGGGCGGCGCCTTCACGCTTTCGACGTTCCCCCGCGCGGGCCTCGTCTATCTCGCCACCATGACGGTCGCCTGCACCGGCGCGCTGCTGCTATGCGGCACCGGGCCCTATCTGGTGACCGCGGTGTTCCTGCTGCTGTTCGCGTTCTTCATGGCGCGCAACATCGTCTCGCAGGGCAATCTGTTCCTCGGCAACCTCAAGGCCCAGCTCGAGCTCGAGCGGCAGACCGAGATCATCTCGCTGCTGCTGAAAGACTTTCAGGAGAACGCCAGCGACTGGCTGTGGCAGACCGACGCCGAGGGGCATCTGGTCGACGTGCCCCAACGCTTTGCCGATGTCGCGCAGCTGCCGCTTCCGCTGCTGAAGGGCTCGCATTTCGTCGACGTGCTCGACATGCTTTGCCCCGAGGACAAGACCGCGGCCTACAACGTCGTCGGCCTGATGGAACACAACGAGCCGCTGCACGAGATGAACCTCAAGGTCGTTGCCGGCGGCGAGGCGCGGCTGTGGTCGCTGACGGCAAAGCCCGGCTATGACCGCGACGGCCAGTTCCTCGGCTATCGCGGCTTCGGCCGCGACGTCACCGAGCGCTGGCGCGCAGAAAAGGCCGAGGCCGAGAGCCGCGCCAAGTCGGACTTCCTCGCCGTCATGAGCCACGAGATCCGTACGCCCATGAACGGCGTGCTCGGGCTCGCCAGCATGCTGCTGGAAACGAAACTCGATCCGGAGCAGCGCGAGGCCGTCACCACGATCCGCGAGTCCGGCGACAATCTCCAGCGCATCCTCAACGACATTCTCGATCTCTCCAAGCTGGAAGCCGGCCGCTTCCAGTTCGAGGCGATCGACTTCGCGCCGCAGGCGCTGGCTGAGACGGTTGCGACCGTGGTGCGCGCGAGCGCCAAGAGCAAGGCGCTCACGGTCAAGGTCGAGCTCGATCCGAACCTGCCGCCGACGCTGCGCGGCGACGTCGCGCGCATCCGCCAGGTGCTGCTCAATCTCGCCTCCAACGCGGTGAAGTTCACCGACGAAGGCGAGGTGACGATATCGGCCACCTGCCAGGCGCGGCGCGACCTGCTGGCGACCGTCGAATGGACGGTGACCGACAGCGGCATCGGCATCGCGCCCGAGAAGCTTGGCCAGTTGTTCAGCGATTTCGCCCAGGCCGACGCCTCGATCAGCCGCCGCTTCGGCGGCACCGGCCTCGGCCTTGCGATCTCCCGGCGCATCATCGAGCAGATGGGCGGTACCATCGGCGTCACCTCGGCGCCAGGCGAGGGCTCGACCTTCCGCTTCACGCTGGTGCTGCCTTGGAGCCAGGCGCAGGCCTCCGATGCCACGGCCGAGCGCGATGAGGCAGAGGAGCTGAAAGCCCGCATCGCCGGCCTCGATCGGCCGCTGAGGGTGCTGGTCGCCGAGGACGATGCCGTCAACCGCATGGTCGTGAGCAAGATGTTGGGGGCCTTCGACGTCGAGCTGCGCGTTGTCACCGACGGCGTCGAAGCCGTCGCGGCGGCCTCCGAAGTCGACTACGACGTGGTGCTGATGGACGTGCGCATGCCCGACATGGACGGCCTTGCCGCGACCCGCGCGATCCGTGCGCAGGGCGGCCGCTTCGAGGCGCTGCCGATCGTCGCGCTCACCGCCAACGCCTTCCCCGAAGACGTCAGGATCTGCCGCGAAGCCGGCATGTCCGATTTCCTGGCTAAGCCGCTGCGCAAGCCGGCGCTGATTGAAGCCTTGCTGCGCGCGCTGGACGGCCACCTGGTGTCGGAGGACGCACCGCTTCAACCGGCGCTATTGCCGGGTGACGTGGAGTGGACGGATGAGGAAAGGCAGATCACCGGCGCGTAGCCGGCAAGATCAGATCGAGAAGCTGGTGCCGCAGCCGCAGGACGCCGTCGCGTTGGGATTGTTGACGCGGAACGAGGCGCCGATCAGATCGTCCACGAAATCGACCTGCGATCCCTCCAGGAAGGGCTGCGAGGCGGAATCGACCAGCACCACAGCGTTGTCCTGCTCGATCACGAGATCGTCGTCGGTACGGGCGCGGTCGATGTCGAACTTGTACTGGAAGCCGGAACAGCCGCCGCCCTCGACCGAAATGCGCAGCATCGCGCCTGAGCCTTCGCCCTTGAGGATCTCCCCAATCCGGCGTGCGGCCCGGTCACTGATGGTCACGGCAGTGGTCATTGCTGGTCTCCGATAGTCCCGCGGTCATACCAAGTTCACTTGCCCAATTCATTTGGTAACCCGCGCCTGACATAGTTAAGTGCCACCATACGCAGAATCAAATGGATAGGGACTAAATTCGCCGTGTCCGTCGGAATGGCAGCCCCCCGCGCGCCCTATGCCTGCGACCCCGATCGCAGCCGGGGCCGGCTGGTCGCCGAGCCCCCGAGCCGGACCCGCAGCCCGTTCCGGCGGGATTGCGACCGGGTGATCCATTCCACCGCATTCCGCCGCCTCAAATACAAGACCCAGGTGTTCGTGTTCCACGAGGGCGACCACTACCGCACCCGGCTGACCCATTCGCTGGAGGTGGCGCAGATCGCCCGCGCGCTGGCCCGGCAGCTCGGGTTGGACGAGGACCTCACCGAGACCCTGGCGCTCGCCCACGATCTCGGTCATCCGCCCTTTGGCCACGCCGGCGAGCGGGCGCTCGACACCTGTCTGAAGGCGTTCGGCGGCTTCGATCACAATGCCCAGACGCTTCGCGTCGTCGGTTCGCTGGAGCATCGCTATCCCGAGTTCGACGGGCTCAATCTGACCTGGGAGTCGCTGGAGGGCATCGTCAAGCACAACGGCCCGCTGACCGATCGCAGCGGCGCGCCGGTCGGGCGCTATCGCGAGCACGGCATTCCCGTCGGGATCGCCGACTACATTAAGGTCTATGATCTCGAATTGTGGAGTTTTGCTTCGCTCGAGGCCCAGGTCGCCGCGATCGCCGACGACATCGCCTATGACGCCCACGACATCGATGACGGCCTGCGCGCGGGACTGTTCGACCTCGACGATCTCAAGGTCATGCCGCTGACCGCGGAGATCATCGCCGGGATCGCCGCCCATTATCCCGATCTCGAAGACGTCAGGCGCGGCGCCGAGCTGGTGCGCGAGCTGATCTCGCACCTGATCGGCGCGGTTTTCGCCGAGGCGCAGAAGAACCTCGCCGCGACCAAGCCGCAATCGGCCCAGGACGTACGCCAGCAGAGCCGGGCGCTGATCGCCTTTCCCGCGGAGGTCGCCGAGGAGGAGGCCGCCATCAAGGGCTTCCTGTACCAGCACATGTACCGCCACAAGCGGGTGATGCGCGTGATGGGGGAGGCCGAGCAGATCCTGTTCGACCTGTTCGCGAAATACCTGAAATCCCCGGCCGAGCTGCCGCCGGAATGGCTGGTCGGGGCGGAGGCGGATGACGAGGGCGACCGGGCCCGCCGGATCGGCAATTTCATTGCCGGAATGACCGACCGTTTCGCCCTGACCGAGCACCAGCGGCTTTTTGACTCGACCCCGGATTTGCGTTAGGCGGCGGCCATGCCCCAGACATCCTCATCCCTGCATCTGTTCGCTGACGTGCTCGCACGCGTGCACGCCGCCTGCCGCGCGCTCGCGGCGGATTCCGGCTGGCCCGGGGGCATCGATTTCTCGCGCGTGGTGGTCGAGCCGCCGCGCGATGCCTCCCATGGCGACATGGCGACCAACGCCGCGATGGTGCTTGCGAAAGAGGCAAAGGCGAAGCCCCGCGATCTCGCCGAGCAGATCGCCGAGCGGCTGCGTGCCGACGCCCTGATCGCCAAGGTCGACGTCGCCGGTCCCGGCTTCATCAATCTGACGCTGAAGCCGGCCGCCTGGGCCGAGGCGCTACGGACGGTGCTGCGTGAGGGTGCCGACTACGGTCGCGTCCACGGCGGCTCCAAGGTCAATGTCGAATACGTCTCGGCCAATCCGACCGGGCCGATGCATGTCGGCCATTGCCGCGGCGCCGTGTTCGGCGACGCGCTGGCGAGCCTGCTCCAGTTCGGCGGTCACGACGTCACCCGCGAATATTACATCAACGACGCCGGCGCCCAGGTCGACGTGCTCGCACGCTCCGCGTTCCTGAGGTATCGCGAGGCGCTCGGCGAGGATATCGGTGCCATCCCGGAAGGCCTCTATCCCGGCGACTATCTGAAGCCGGTAGGTGAGGCGCTGGCGAAGGAGCACGGCGACAAGCTGCGCGCAATGAGCGAGGCCGAATGGCTGCCGACCGCACGCGCCAAGGCGATCGCGATGATGATGGACGAGATCAAGGACGATCTCGCCGCCCTCAACATCCGCCACGACGTGTTCTTCTCCGAACGTTCGCTGATCGAGACCGGCAACAACAAGGTTGCCGAGACCATCGATTTCCTGAAGGCCAAGGGCGACATCTATGAGGGGCGCCTGCCGCCGCCGAAGGGCGCGCCGGTGGAGGACTGGGAAGACCGCGAGCAGTTGCTGTTCAAGGCGACCGCTTACGGCGACGATGTCGATCGTCCGCTGATCAAGTCGGACAATTCCTACACCTATTTCGCCTCCGACATCGCCTACCACAAGAACAAGTTCGACCGCGGTTTTGCGGAGATGATCGACGTCTGGGGCGCCGATCATGGCGGCTACATCAAGCGGATGCAGGCAGCGGTGAAGGCGACGACCTCGGGCAAGGGATCGCTCGACGTCAAGATCGTCCAGCTCGTGAAGCTGCTGCGCAACGGCGAGCCGGTGAAAATGTCGAAGCGGAGCGGGGACTTCGTCACCTTGCGTGAGGTGGTGGATGAAGTCGGCCAGGACGCCGTCCGCTTCATGATGCTTTACCGGAAGAACGACGCGGTGCTCGACTTCGACCTCGCCAAGGTCATGGAACAGTCGCGCGACAATCCGGTGTTCTATGTCCAGTACGGCCATGCCCGCGGCCACTCGATCTTCCGCAACGCGCGGGCCGAGGTGTTCCCGAATCTCCCCGAAGATGCCGGCGAGCGCATCGCCTGGCTCAGCGAGTCGGCCGTGGAACGGCTGTCGGACCCCGTGGAACTCGATCTTCTTAAGCGCCTCGCAATTTATCCGCGCATGCTGGAAGCTGCCGCCGCGGCCCATGAGCCGCACCGAATTGCCTTCTATCTCTATGACTTAGCGAGCGAATTTCACGCACTTTGGACGAAGGGGCGCGATTTGCCCTATTTACGCTTCATTATCAATAATGATGCAGATCTTACAAAGGCGCGATTGGCAATGGTCCAGGGCGTCGTCTCTGTCCTGGCATCGGGCCTCGCCATCCTCGGCGTCCATGCTCCGGACGAGATGCGGTAGTTTGGGGCGAACTACTTAATGGGAATTCGGGGGTAACCGGCAGAAGCCGGATCGCTTAGACTTGGTTGAAAGCCTTGTGGGTCGAAAGCCGTGCCTTGGTCGAGGGGCGCGCGGCTTTCCCGAAGGGACGCATCATCACGATGGCCGAACGATATCACGACAGACCGTTTCCTTCCGATGACTATGGTCGCGACGGCGATCAGCATGGGAAGGCGGATAACGATCCGTTGGCCGAGCTCGCCCGCCTGATCGGACAGACCGATCCGTTCGCTGCGCAGGGCCGGCCCGCCGCGCGCCCGCCGACAGCCCCCGCCCAGAGCTATCAGGACGACGGCTACGGTCAGGACGATTATCAGCAGGACTACGCCGAGCCGGCTCCGTCGCCTCCGCCCGGGCCGCCGTCATGGATGCGCCGCGCCAACGTGCAGCCGCAGCCGGCACCCGCGCCGGAGCCGGACTATCCCGTTTCTGCCAGTCCGGTTCATCCGTTGCATCGCTATTCCGCCCAGCCGGCCGCGCCCGAGCCTGATTTTCATCAGCCGCAGGCTTATCAGGATCACGCTTACCAGGATCAGGCTTATCAGGCTCAAGCCTACCAGCAGGACCAGGCCTACCAGGAGCCGCATCAGCAGCCCGATCCGTCGCGCTACGACGATGCACTCTATGGCCGCCTGGAGACCGGCGAGCAGGACTTTCAGCGCGATCCGGCCTATCCGGACGACCCCTACGCATTCCAAAGCGACTATCCCGAGGCCGACCTCGACGAACCGAAGAAGCAGCGCGGCGGCATGATGACGGTCGCGGCGATCCTTGCGCTTGCGGTGGTCGGCACCGGCGCGGCTTTCGCCTACAAGACCTATGTGGGCTCGCCCCGCAGCGGCGAGCCGCCGGTCATCAAGGCCGACAACACCCCGACGAAGATCGTGCCGGCGCCGACGGACTCCTCGGCCAAGGTGCCGGATCGCATGGTCACCGGTGACGGCACCGAGAAGATCGTGCCGCGCGAGGAGGCGCCTGTCGACGTCAACGCCAGGGCGGGCGGTCCGCGCGTGGTGTTCCCGCCACTGAACCAGAATGCGAATCCGCCGTCGGTGGCGAGCGTGTCGCCGTCTGCGGTGCCGCCGTCGAGCGCCGGGGCGACCCCGAGCAACGGCACGCTGCCGAACAATTCACCGCGCCCGATCAGGACCGTGGCCGTGAAGGGTGATCAGACCGACAGCGCCACGCCGCAATCGGCGGCTGCCAAGCAGACGGCGGCGGCGCCGAAGCCTGTTGCCGCGCCCGCCGCACCGGCTGCGCCGCGCAATCCGCCGACCTCGGCCAATGCCAGCGCCAACCAGCCGATGTCTTTGGCGCCGCAATCGGCGGCCGAGCCGCCACAGCGGATGGCTGCGACCAATCCGACACAGATCGCGCCGGCGAGCAGCGGTGGTAGCGGCTTCATCGTGCAGGTCTCCTCGCAGCAGAATGAGGACAGCGCCGCCGCGTCCTACCGTGTGCTTCAGGGCAAGTACGGTAGCGTGCTCGGGTCACGTTCGCCGGTGATCAAACGGGTCGATCTCACCGACAAGGGCAAGGGTATCGTCTACCGCGCCTTCGCCGGCCCCTATGGGTCGCTCGAAGAAGCGACGCATGCTTGCAACAGCCTGAAGTCTGCAGGTCTCCCGACCTGCTTCGTCCAGAGGAATTAACGGCCGTTTCCTTGACCCCCTCGCGGGTCAGGGTTAATCGGCCGTTATGAGCACGCGGGCCTTCATTACCGGCGTATCAGGAACGGAACTGACCGCCGCCGAGCGGGAGTTTATCCGTGCCGAACGCCCATGGGGCTTCATCCTGTTCAAACGCAATGTCGCGACCCCGGCGCAAGTTGCTGCATTGGTTGCAGAATTGCGGGCGGTTGCAGGAGCCTCCGACGCACCGGTCCTGATCGACCAGGAGGGCGGACGGG
This sequence comes from Bradyrhizobium huanghuaihaiense, assembly GCF_025200885.1. NCBI lineage: Bacteria > Pseudomonadati > Pseudomonadota > Alphaproteobacteria > Hyphomicrobiales > Nitrobacteraceae > Bradyrhizobium > Bradyrhizobium huanghuaihaiense. Next base: position 4,534,844 of record NZ_CP104172.1, read on the forward strand.
TGGCGCGGCTGGGCCCGCCGCACTGGCCGGTCTATCCGCCGGGGGCCGTATTCGCGACTTTGTACGACACTGATTCGGCGCTCGGGCTCACCGCGGCGCGGCTCAGTGCCCGGCTGATCGCGGCCGATCTCGCCGATCTCGGCATTACCGTCGATTGCTTGCCGTTGGCTGACGTGCCGGTGCCTGGCGCCGACGCCGTGATCGGGAACCGGGCCTATGGCACCTCACCGGGCAAGGTCGCAGCGATCGCCCGCGCGGTCACCGAGGGGCTGGAGCAGGGTGGGGTGCTGCCGGTGCTCAAGCACATCCCCGGCCATGGGCGCGCCACCGCGGACACCCATTTCAAGCTGCCGACAGTTGATACGCCGATGGACGAGCTCGATCGGACCGACTTCGCCGCGTTCAAGCCGCTGGCGGATCTGCCGATGGCCATGACTGCACATGTTGTGTTTAGCGCGGTCGACCCCGCCCATCCGGCGACGACATCTGCGACAATGATTGCTCAGGTGATTCGCGGCGCAATCGGGTTCCAGGGTTTGTTAATGAGTGATGACGTGTCGATGAACGCGCTGGCGGGCAGCATCGCCGAGCGGACCCGCGCCATCTTCGCGGCCGGTTGCGACGTGGCTCTGCATTGCAACGGCAACCTCGAGGAAATGCGCGAGGTTGCCGGCCAGACACCTGAACTGTCGGGGAGGGCGCTGGAGCGGGCGAACGCCGCGCTCGCAGCGCGCAAGCCGCCGCAGCCGTTCGACCGCGTGGCCGCACGCACTGAGCTGGACGCATTGATCGCACGGGCAAACACGGCATCCGCATGACCGCAGAAATCCTATCGTTTGAAACCGGGCGGCCCGCAGAGCTCGCCGAGGGTGAGCCGGCGTTGGTGGTGGACGTCGAGGGTTATGAAGGCCCGCTCGATTTGCTGCTCGCACTGGCGCGGCAGCAGAAGGTCGATCTCGCCAAGATCTCGATCCTGGCGCTGGCCGACCAGTATCTCCATTTCATCGAAGCCGCGCGAAAGATCCGGCTGGAGCTCGCCGCCGACTATCTGGTCATGGCAGCCTGGCTCGCCTTCCTGAAATCGCGCCTGCTGCTGCCGGAGCCGCCGAGCGCGGAAGGGCCGAGCGCCGAGCAGATGGCCACTGCACTCGCCAACCGGCTGCGCCGTCTGGAAGCCATTCGCGAAGCCGCCAACCGGCTGATGAACCGGCCGCAATTGCAGCGCGACATCTTCCCGCGCGGCGAGCCCGAGCAGATCGCGGAGATCAAGCATCCGAAATACACCGCAACGCTCTACGACCTGCTCACCGCCTACGCCTCGCAGCGGCAGTCGCGCGTGCTCGCAAGCGTGCATCTGGCCAAGCGCACCGTGTGGTCGCTTGCGGAAGCGCGCGCCACGCTCGAGCGGCTGGTCGGCAGCATCACCGAACAGGACGATTGGGGCGTTCTCGACGATTTCCTGATCCGGCACGTCGCCGATCCCACGCAGCGCGCGACGGTGTTCGCCTCGAGCTTCGCCGCTGCGCTCGAGCTGGTGCGCGAGGGTCAGCTCGAGCTGAACCAGAAAGAGGCGTTTGCGCCGATCTATTTCCGTAAGGGGCGCCCTAAGCCGGTTCCGGACGCAGCTCCTGCGCCCGACGCGCCGGTCGCTTAAGTGCAAGAAGGAGAGTCTGTCATGGCAAGCCTGGCTGAAGTGCGGGTAGAAGAGGCCGAGCCGATGGAGAACGAGACCCAGGCACGTCCCGAAGAGCTACGGCTGCTGGAAGCGCTGCTGTTTGCTTCGAATGAACCGCTGGATACGGCAACGCTGGCCAAGCGCATGCCTGACGGCGTGGACGTCAAGGCCGCGCTCGAGCAGCTCCAGGCCGACTACGCCTCGCGCGGCGTCAATCTCGTGCGGGTCGCCAACAAATGGACCTTCCGCACTGCCGGCGATCTCGCCTGGTTGATGACGCGCGAGAGCACCGAGACCCGCCGCCTGTCGCGCGCCGCGATCGAGGTGCTGGCAATCATCGCCTATCACCAGCCGGTGACGCGCGCCGAGATCGAGGAGATCCGCGGTGTCGTCACCTCGAAAGGCACGCTCGACGTGCTCTTGGAGACCGGCTGGATCAAGCCGCGCGGCCGTCGCAAGACGCCGGGCCGTCCGCTCACCTTCGGAACCACCGAGGACTTCCTGTCGCAGTTCACCCTGGAACAGCTCGGCGACCTGCCGGGCCTGGAAGAGCTGAAGGGCACGGGCCTGCTGGATTCGCGCCTGCCGACCGGCTTCAGCGTGCCGACGCCGTCGGACGATCCGGCGCTGCGTGAGGATGAGGATCCGCTGGAACCGGGCGAGGATCTGGATTTGGCGTTGGCGCCTGCGGTCGAGCCTGAGACGCTGCCGGAAGGCAGCAATGAGGGTGGCGAGGGCGGGAGCGAGGAGTAATCCTCCGGCCTTCCACGGGCCCCCCTGCGACCAGTTAACACTAGCAGGATTACGTAGCACCAACAGCGAATTGGCGCTGCCTTGGTCCTTGTTTTTAAGGCCCGCCAAGCCTACGTTCCGGTCAAGATCGGCCGGGTCCCCGGCCATGCGTGTTTGGAGGGTTGCAGGATGGGTTCACTCAGCATTTGGCACTGGATCTTGGTGATCGCAGTGGTCCTGCTGCTGTTCGGCCGCGGCAAGATTTCGGATCTGATGGGCGACGTGGCGCAGGGCATCAAGGCGTTCAAGAAGGGCATGCAGGACGACGACAAGCCTGCCGAGAAGCCCGAGCCGGCCAAGTCCATCGAGCACAACGCTGCGCCGACCGCGGCACGGTCCGACGTCGGCAGCAAGGCCGTCTGAGCCAGAGAGCACGCGAGACGCGGGTAGCGGCCCGATCCTGCGCGCAAGGGATTGGGCCGGTTGCGGCTTCGCGTGAACGGAAGACCTCATGTTCGACATCGGGTGGAGTGAACTGGTCCTCATCGGGGTCGTGGCCCTGATCGCCATCGGCCCGAAAGAGCTGCCGGGCGTGCTGCGCATGGTCGGACAATGGATGGGCAAGGCCCGCAAGATGGCCGCCGAATTCCAGGGCCAGTTCCAGGAGGCGATGCGCGAGGCCGAGATGGCCGACCTCAAGAAGAGTTTTGACGAGGTCAAGGAAGCCGCCACAGGATTCAATCCGCTGACCTCGCTCCAGAAGGACGTCAGCGACGCGCTGCGCGTCGATGCGCTGGACAAGCCGGCGGAAACCTCCGCGACGAGTGCTGCCGAAACGCCGGCGACTTCAAGTGAAGCGCCGGCGACTTCAATCGAAGCGCCGGTCACACCAACAACTCCGGAGGCGCCGACGCCGGAGACCTTCGTCGAAGCCGAGGCGCATGCGACCGTGAACGAGCCGCTCGCCATCACCCGTGAAGTCGAGCAGGCAAAGGTCGCGCAGGACACCGCGCCATCCGAAGCGATCAAGGACGCCAAAGCGTCATGACCGACGCCGACATCGAAGCCAGCAAAGCCCCTCTGATGGACCACCTGATCGAGCTGCGCTCGCGGCTGATCAAGGCGTTGCTCGGCTTTGGCGTGGCTTTCATCTTCTGCTTCTTCTTCGCCAAGCAGATCTACAACGTGCTGGTCTGGCCGTTCGTGTGGGTCGCAGGGCCCGAGAACTCCAAGTTCATCTACACGGCGCTGCTGGAATATTTCATCACGCAGCTCAAGCTCGCGCTGTTCGGCGCCGGCTTCATCTCGTTCCCGATCGTCGCGACGCAGATCTATAAGTTCGTGGCGCCCGGACTCTACAAGCACGAGAAGCAGGCCTTCCTGCCGTATCTGGTCGCGACCCCGTTCTTCTTCGTGCTGGGCGCGGCGCTGGTCTATTTCGTCGTGCTGCCGATGCTGGTGCGCTTCTCGCTCGGCATGCAGCAGGCCGGCAGCGACGAGACCGCGCAGATCCAGCTTCTGCCCAAGGTCGGCGAATATCTGTCGCTGATGATGTCGCTGATCTTCGCCTTCGGCATCGCCTTCCAGCTCCCGGTGATCCTGACGCTGCTCGGCCGCATCGGCATCGTCACGTCGAAGATGCTGCGCGAGAAGCGCCGCTACTTTATCGTGATCGCCTTCGTGATCGCGGCCGTGCTGACGCCGCCCGACGTGCTCAGCCAGTGCTCGCTCGCGATCCCCTTGCTGGCGCTCTACGAGGGTTCGATCATCGCGGTCGGGATGGTGGAGAAGAAGGCGGCGGCCTCGCAGGCCGCGACCGGCACTGACGTGTCGACGCCGGCGAAACCCGCCGAGTAGGGCGCTCCGATCTCCGCTGTCATTCCCTGCCTTGTGCGCAATTGCGCACTGGAGCGGGGAATCCAGTACGCCGCGGCCTCTCGAGAAATCACTGCTGTCTCTGGAATACTGGATCATCCGCCTTCGCGGATGATGACAGCTGTGCTAGGGGAAGCGCGCCAATGCAACTTACAACGTTTGCCGTTGTATGTTTACGCGCTGATCCAGGACCACGGCCATGCACGACATCAAATCGATCCGCGACAATCCGCAAGCCTTCGACGCCGGTCTCGCCCGGCGGGGCCTGAAGCCGTTGTCGGGCTCGCTGCTGGCGATCGACGAGAGGCGGCGCGCGGCGATCCTGGCCTCGGAGCAGGCCCAGGCACGGCGCAATGCGGCCTCGAAGGAAATCGGCGACGCCAAGAAGGCCAAGGACGAGGCGCGCGCAGCCAAGCTGATGGCCGAGGTGGCCGAGCTGAAGACCACGATGCCGGAGCTCGAGGCCGCCGCGAGGGCCGCCGACGAGGAGCTGACCAAAGAGCTGTCCGCGATCCCGAACATTCCGTTCGACGAGGTGCCCGATGGTGTGGACGAGCACGGCAACGTGCAGCATCACGTCTTCGGCAACAAGCGCAGCTACAGCTTTGCGCCGAAGCTGCATGACGATCTCGGCACCGCGCTCGGCTACATGGATTTCGAGGCGGCGGCAAAACTCTCTGGCGCGCGCTTCGTCGTGCTGAAGAAGGGGCTGGCGCGGCTCGAGCGCGCCATCGGCCAGTTCATGCTCGATCTGCACACGACCGAGCACGGCTACACCGAGATCAACCCGCCGCTGCTGGTGCGCAACGAGGTGATGTTCGGCACCGGACAGCTGCCGAAATTCGAGGACGATCAGTTCTGGGCGATCAAGGGCGAGCTGCTGGCCTCGCCGGACCACGAGCGGCTGAAGACCGAACGCCTAGGCCTGATCCCGACGGCGGAGGTCTCGCTCACCAACCTCGCGCGTGAATCTATCCTCGACGAGAAGCAACTGCCGATGCGGCTCACGGCGCTGACGCCGTGTTTCCGCGCCGAGGCGGGCGCTGCGGGCCGCGACACCCGTGGCATGATCCGCCAGCACCAGTTCACCAAGGTCGAACTGGTCTCGATCACGACGCCGGAGACCAGCAAGGACGAGCTGGAGCGGATGCTGTCCTGCGCCGAGCAGGTGTTGCAGAAGCTCGACCTGCATTATCGCGTGATGACGCTCTGCGCAGGAGATATGGGATTTTCGTCGCAGAAAACCTATGACATCGAGGTCTGGATGCCCGGGCAGGGCGATGGCGGCATGTTCCGCGAGATCTCGAGCTGCTCGGTCTGCGGCGACTTCCAGGCACGCCGCATGGATGCGCGCTCGCGCGGGCCCGACGGCAAGCCGCGCTTCGTGCACACGCTGAACGGCTCCGGCACCGCGGTCGGCCGCGCGCTGATCGCCGTGATGGAGACCTACCAGCAGGAGGACGGCTCGATCGCGGTCCCCAGCGTGCTCCAGCCCTATATGGGCGGCTTGAAGGTGGTCGCGCGCGAGTAGGGTTGCGAAGATCGGGCGGCCGGTTATCCTGCCGCCCACCCGTCAATGCGAACTGACCGTCCATGGCCTTGCATCGCGATATCTTCTGGGTCGGCAGACAATGGGCGGTGACAGGTGCCGGCATCCAGGCCGTCGACCAGCGCTTGCGCGGTGTGCTCGACATCGAGATCGTGCGGCTCTGGGACGACGATCTCGTGCAGAGCCGGCGGGCCAAGCCCGGCGTGAATGCCGCTGACTTCGACAAGGCGCTGACAATCGCACGCGAACGTTTTCCGCAGACACCGGACCCGATCATTGTGCAACTGGCGGCGCTCGGCGTGGTCGAGGCGCCCGTCGTAAGCCCGGCCCTGCCTGCGATGCAACTGCGTGTCGAGGGACGGCTGGCGCGCTTCCTGCCGCAATGGCGCGTCCGTCGGTAACGGGACAGGCCCGGGAACCTGGCCGGCCCCGAAATTGTCCTGGTTTGCCTGATCGGCCAGAGCCGGATAAGACGGCTCGGAACCCGCTTTCTGGAATCGACCTTTCATATGCGCATTCTCTGCACCAATGACGACGGCATTCACGCTCCCGGCCTCAAGGTCGTGGAGGAGATCGCGCGTGCCTTGTCCGACGACGTCTGGGTGGTGGCGCCCGAGCTCGACCAGTCCGGCGTGTCGCATTCGCTGTCGCTGAACGATCCGCTGCGCCTGCGCGAGGTTGGTCCGCGGCACTTTGCCGTGCGCGGCACCCCGACCGACTGCGTCATCATGGGGGCGCGGCATATCCTCGGCACCAAGCCGCCCGATGTCGTGCTGTCCGGCGTCAACAAGGGCCGCAACGTCGCAGAGGACGTGGTCTATTCCGGCACCATCGCCGGCGCGCTGGAAGGCACCATCCTCGGGCTGCCGTCGTTCGCGCTGTCGCAGGAGTTCAGCGTCGAGACCCGCGACCGGCCGCTGTGGGACACCGCGCGGAAATTCGGTCCCGACATCCTGCGTAAGGTGATCGCCGCAGGCATCCCGAAGGACACCGTCATCAACGTCAACTTCCCGTCCTGCGCGCCGGAAGAAGTGCTCGGCATTCGCGTGACGCGGCAGGGCAAGCGCAATCTCGGTTTCTTGCGGATCGACGAGCGCAGGGACGGGCGCAACAACCCCTATTTCTGGATCGGCTTCGAGCGCGCGGCGATGATGGATACGCCGGCCGATGGCACCGATCTCGCCGCGCTGCGCGATCGCTATGTCTCGGTCACGCCGCTCAGGCTCGATCGCACCAACGAAGCGTTCTCGGAGGCGTTGAGCGCGACGTTGAAGTAGCGGTTCGCGACGAACCTGTAGCCCGGATGGAGCACAGCGTAATCCGGGGCCGTCGTCGCTCGTGGCGGAAGCTCCCGGATTGCGCTTCGCTCCATCCGGGCTACGGAAGTCTACTGGCCGCCGCGCAGGGCGGCTTCGATGGTCTTGCCGAGCGCGTCGAGCTGGAACGGCTTCTGCAGCGCCGGCCGGTCGCGATACTGCTCGGGCAGGCCCGAGGAGCCGTAGCCGGTGGCGAAGATGAAGGGGCAGCCTTTCGCCTTGATGACATCGGCGACCGGCGAGATGACCTTGCCGTTGACGTTGACGTCGAGGATGGCGATGTCGAACTCGGTGGCCTGGGCGAGCCGCATGGCCTCGGTGATGTCGCCGGCTTCGGCTGCGACCTTGTAGCCGAGCTCTTCGAGCATGTCCGCGACCATCATCCTGATCATCACCTCGTCCTCGACGAGGAATACAGAGCGGCCCGAAAGCCCTGTCGCAGTCATTGTCGGTGAGTCCTTGCCCATTTGCGAAAACGTTCGCAGATAACGCGAATCGACGCAATGCGCGTTTCGGCGAACGAGCGCCTGAAAATGGCCTTTGCGTCCAGACCGCTGCAGGCCAATTTGTGGTCAAATACTGCAGCAAAAGGTTATCATGGGTTCCGGGGTAGGAACAAGATTCTCGCCCGGGCCTTGAGCTCTGCAAGCGACGATCCGGACCTGACGAGACGATACAAGCAACGATGACTCCCAATCAGCATCCGCCGGAAAAGATGATGTTTCAGCTCACGCTGAGGCGTCGGGGCATCAGCGATCAGGCGGTGCTGAGGACCATGGAGGAGGTGCCGCGCGAGCTTTTCGTCGATGAGGCCGATCGCGAGGGGGCCTATCGCGATAGCGCGCTGCCGATCGCGTGCGGGCAGACCATCAGCCAGCCCTTCGTCGTCGCCTACATGACCGAGCAGCTCCAGCTCCAGAAGCAGCACCGTGTGCTCGAGATCGGCGCGGGCTCCGGCTATCAGGCGGCGGTGCTGTCGCGGCTCGCAGGCCAGGTGCTGACGGTCGAGCGCTATCGCAAGCTGGCCGATGCCGCACGCGCCAGGCTCGAAAAGCTCGATTGTCACAATGTCGAGGTGATGCTCGGTGACGGCCTCAACCTGCCGCCCAATATCGGCCCGTTCGACCGCATCATCGTCACCGCCGCGGTGGAGCAGCTGCCGGAGAATTTGGTCGAGCGGCTCGATGTCGGTGGCATCCTGATCGCCCCGGTCGGACCGCATCAGGGCGTGCAGACGCTGATCCGCCTGACCCGGACCGAGGCCGGGATCGAGCGCAAGGAACTCGTCGAGGTGCGCTTCGTGCCGGCACTGCCCGGTGTGGCGCGGGAGCTGTAGAATACCGGATTGGCTGTTCCGCCAACATCTTATTGGGAGGGTTAAGCCGTTATTTACTCGGCGCGTGTTTACTTAAAACACCAGTTCTGTTGCGTACGAGTGAGTAACCATGTCTGTCGTCGCCGAGTTGCTTTACTCGCGCCGCGTGCCGCAGGTCGCGGTGCTGGCGCTGATCTCCTTCAGCTTCGCAGGGTGCAGTGCCGACATGTCGTCGCGGCTGTCCCAATCGAATTTCTCCAACCCCTTCGCGTCCGACCAGACCGGTTCGGTGCAGCAGGCGCCTCCGCCGCAGCAGCCGCGTGAGCTGCCGCAATATGCGCGGCCGCAGACGCAACCCGGTTCCTATCAGTCGCAGCCCTTGCCGCCGCCGGCGGTGTCCACACCGCAATCCTATCCCGTCACTTCGGGCGGCGGCGTGTCCGGAGGCGGCCGCGGCGTCAGCTCTTATGCGCCCCCGGCGCAGCCGCACCTGGAGACCACGGCCACTGTGCCGCCGCGCTCGGTCGCAGCCGCACAGCCGGCGGGTGGAACCAAGATCATCGTCGGCACCAGCGACACGCTGGACGTGCTGGCCAAACGCTATCACGTGACGTCGCAGGCGATCCTCGCCGCCAATGGCTACAAGGGACCGCGCGCGCTCTCGCCCGGTCAGCAGCTGATCATCCCGCATCCGGCCACGGCCGCTGCACCCGCGCCTGCGATGGCTCCTGTCGCCGCGGCTCCGGCGATGGCGCCTGCTGGCAAGCCGGTTGCTGCCGTCGCTGCGCCTCCGAGCAGTCATTTCGTCAATCGCGGCGACACGCTCGCCAGCATCGCGCGCAAGAACCATATCTCCGCGGCCGAGCTCGCCCGCGCCAACGGCCTCGATGCCTCGGCAAAGCTCAAGCTCGGCGCCAAGCTGACTGTGCCCGGTGCCAAGACCGCCGCCCTCGCGGCGCCGGTTGCTGCGGCTCCGGTCGGCGCTGCTCCGGTTGCGGGTACGCTTCAGCCGGTCGCGGCTGCTCCCGCGCCCGCCACCAAGATGGCGGCCCTCGCGCCCGTGCAGAGCGCCCGCTTGGCGCAGGCCACGGCGAATGTCGAAGAGAAGCCCGCCGAGATGCCGGCGAAGGCTGCGGAAGCCACCGGCGCGCTGCCGACCTTCCGCTGGCCGGTGCGCGGCAAGGTGGTCACGACCTACGGCGCCAAGACCAACGGCAAGTCCAACGACGGCATCAATCTCGCGGTGCCCGAGGGGACGCCGGTCAAGGCAGCTGAAGACGGCGTCGTCGCCTATTCCGGCAACGAGCTGAAGGGTTACGGCAATCTGGTCCTGGTTCGGCACTCCAACGGCTACGTCACCGCATATGCCCATGCGAGTGAGCTGTTGGTGAAGCGCGGCGATACCATCAAGCGCGGTCAGGTCATTGCCAAGTCGGGTCAATCCGGTGAGGTGGCGTCGCCGCAGCTCCACTTCGAGATCCGCAAGGGATCGAGCCCGGTTGACCCGCTTCAATTCCTGAACGGAGCGTGAGGCGCGGGCCCGAGAAGTCGGACGCGCAATCATCACGAATATGCTGTCATCGCCCGCCTTGTGCGCATTGCGCACTCGAGCGGGCGATCCAGTATTCCAGAGGCGGCGGTCGCCAGGCCCAGAAGTTGCCTCGAACCATGGCGTACTGAGTCTTTTGCGACCGGAAAATCAAATTTCGAAAAACAACCCCATGCAAAGTAGCCGATGGCTGTCGGTGTGATCTTTTAGTGTTTTGAGTCTGCTTCGGTTTCGACGGCGCAACGGACATGGCTGGGCTTGCCAGCGACCCAGCGCCGGCGTGAACGACCCAACCCGCAACCTTTGATCTAGATCAACCTGGAAGAGTGGCGTTCCGTTTCCGTGGCGGCGCAAGCCAATGATGCACGGGTCCGGAGATCGGCATGAAGCTGGCTGATACGACATCGTCGCCTGATCCCGGACAGTCGTTCCAGCAACCAGCAGCTGAGGGGATGCTGTACGTGCCGGGCGGCACGTTTCGCATGGGTTCGGATCGGCACTATCCGGAGGAAGCGCCGGTCCACCGCGTCACCGTGGATGCGTTCTGGATGGATCGCCATCCAGTGACGAACCGGCAATTCAAGGCATTTGCCAGAGCTACCGGCCACGTCACCGTCGCCGAGATCACGCCCGATCCAAAGGATTACCCCGGAATTCTCCCGCATATGATCTACGCGGGTTCGCTGATGTTCTCTCCGCCCGCGTATCCCGTCAGTCTCCGGGACTTCAGCCAGTGGTGGACCTTCGCCAGAGGCGCTGACTGGCGGCATCCCTACGGGCCGGGCAGCGACATCCGTGGGCTGGACGATCATCCCGTCGTGCATGTGGCGTTCAGCGACGTGATCGCCTACGCAAAATGGGCCGGCAAGGATTTGCCGACCGAGGCGGAATGGGAATTCGCGGCGCGCGGCGGGCTGGACGGCGCCGAGTTCGCTTGGGGAGATGAATTTGCGCCCGAGGGCCGTCACATGGCCAACACCTGGCAGGGCGCATTTCCACGCCAAAATAGCGGCGACGACGGGTATGAACGGACATCGCCGGTCACCGCATTTCCGCCGAACGGATACGGGCTGTACGATATGATCGGCAACGTCTGGGAGTGGACGTCCGACTGGTACGCGCCTCGGCATGAGGCCGACGCTGCAAAAGCCTGCTGCATTCCAGAGAACCCGCGCGGCGGCCGCGAGGCCGATAGCTACGACCCCAGAACGACCAACGTCAAGATTCCACGCAAGGTCATCAAAGGCGGCTCGCATTTGTGCGCGCCGAATTACTGCCGGCGCTACCGGCCGGCTGCGCGGCATGCGGAGCCGGTCGACACATCCACAAGTCATCTTGGATTTCGGTGCATCAGGCGAGGTGTCTCTAACGCATCATAACGGGAGAGCAATGCCATGTTGAATTGCGTATTCAATGACAAGCTTTCGGTTGCAACGCCGCGCAAGACGCAAAGCTGGATCAAGCGGTCCTGTCTAGCGCTGCTCAGTGCGACGATGATAATTCCATCCTCAGGGTTGATTAGTACTCCGGTAGTCGCCCAACAGCCGGCGCAAAAACCAAACATCCTCTTCATCATGGGTGACGACATCGGCTGGATGCAGCCGAGCATCTACCATCGCGGATTGATGGTCGGGGAAACGCCCAATATCGATCGCATCGGCAACGAGGGCGCGATGTTCACGCACTATTACGCCGAGCAGAGTTGCACGGCCGGGCGTACGGCCTTCCTCACCGGCATGCAGCCGGTTCGTGTCGGCATGACCCTGCCAGAGATTCCCGGTAGCCCATCCTATCTGCGCCCCGGGACGCCGTCGCTTGCCAGGTTCCTGCTCGATCTCGGCTACAACACGGGGGAGTTCGGTAAGAACCATCTCGGCGACCACACCGACTCGCTGCCAACTGCGCATGGTTTCCAAGAGTACTGGGGCTACCTGTATCACCTCGATGCGATGCAGGGGGTGAGCTTCCCCGACATCAACAAGAGCCCCGCCCAGCAGACCGTCGCGCCGCCATGCAAGAACACGCCGATCCCCGGCGTACCTGAGGTTCCCGGCGCGGTGGATCCCAAGACCACGGTCTGCCTGACGCCACCGCGTCCGATGCTCGCGTGCAAGTCCTCAGATGGCACTGCAAAGAACATGACGTGCAAGGACGAGGGGCCGCTGACCCTCGACCGATCGAAGGGTATCGACGAGGAAATCTCGACCAAGGTCGTCGACTTCCTCGATCGCAACGACCCGCGCCGCACCAACAAGCCGTTCTTCGTCTGGTACAATCCGGCGCGCATGCACATCACGACCGTGCTGAACGACAAGTACCTGGCGATGGTGGGCGAGCCCGGCGGCAAGGATTGGGGCATCAATGAAGCCGGCATGAAGCAGATGGACGACAATATCGGCGTGGTGCTCAAGAAGCTCCAAGACATGGGCCAACTCGACAACACGATCGTCGTCTTCACCACCGACAACGGCGCCGAGACAATTACCTTTCCGGACGGCGGCGTCACGCCGTTCAAGGGCGGTAAGCTGAGCACCTGGGAGGGCGGCATGCGCGCCCCGATGGTGATCCGGTGGCCAGGCGTCATCAAGCCCGGCACGGTGAAGAACGAAATGTTTTCCGCTCTGGACTGGCTTCCGACGCTCGTCGAGATCGCCGGCGGCCCCAAAGGCGATGCACTCAAGCAACGGATCGAGGCCGGCGATTATCCCGGCATCGTCAAGACCACGCTCGATGGCATCAACCAGATCGACTACCTGAGCGGCAAGTCTGAGAAGTCGTTACGCGACCACTTCTTGTACTACTCCAGCACGACGCCGTCGGCGGTTCGCTACAAGAACTGGAAGATGTATTTCGCAATGGTGTCCGACGACCCGGCGGGCTTCGTTAACGGAGTGCAGCCTTACTCCTGGACCCAGGTCGTCAACATCAAGCGCGATCCCTTCGAGACCTCGGTGGGTTCGCAACAGAAGACGCTCTTCGGTATGGGCGGGGCGATTGCTTCTCCATCGACAGCCTATGTCTATGACTGGAATTTGCTGCCCATCGGCCAGCAGCTTTGGCTGATGCACCTTGAGTCTTACATCAAGTTCCCGCCGCTGCAGGACCCGGCCAGCTACAATCTGGAACAGGTCATGCGGCAAGTCAGGAATATGAAGACGGCCGGCCGCAGCGACTAATGGCCCGATACTGCATTGGCGGGCGTCACTTTCGGCGCTCGCCAATCCACTGCGGTCAGAATCCAACTGCTCACGAAGCAGCGTATCGGCAAGCGTGCGAGAACAGCAGCGATACACCAGCCTCGCACGCACCTTCAATGTTGACCGGTAGGGACCGCACAATCGAAGCGGGTCGACAATGAAACAGATCATGCGATTTTCTCGCCTTGACCGTCGCTCACTGCTCTCGTCTCTGGCGATGCTTCCGTTTCTGTCTGCCGCTCTGCGTTCCACGTCCGCCATGGCCCAGACGCAAGCCGGTCCTCTGCCATCTTGGAATGAGGGCCCGACGAAAGCTTCGATCGTCGACTTCGTCGCACGGGTCACGGAGAGTGGCGGGCCCTATTTCGTACCGCCCGATCAACGCATCGCGACCTTCGACAACGATGGGACGCTTTGGATCGAGCAGCCGATGTATGTGCAGCTCGCTTTTGTGCTGGATCGCGTGAAGGTTCTTGCGCCCATGCATCCGGAATGGAAGGACAAGCAGCCCTTCGCGGCAGTGCTGAACGGCGACCTGAAGGTGCTCGCAGCTTTCGGAGAAAAGGGCGTGGCCGAGCTGGTGGCGGTGACTCACGCCGGCATGACGACAGCGGAGTTTGAAAAGATCGTCACAGACTGGCTTGCGACGGCGCGTGATGCTCGCTTCAAACGCCCCTACACCGAACTCGTGTATCAGCCTATGCTCGAATTGCTCGTTTACTTCCGCGCCAACGGCTTCAAGACCTTCATCGTGTCAGGGGGCGGCATCGAATTCATGCGGCCATGGACCGAGACGATTTATGGAGTTCCGCCCGAGCAGGTCGTCGGATCGTCAATCAAGACCCGCTATGAAATGCGCGACAGCACGCCGGTTCTATTTCGCTTGCCGGAGGTCGATTTCATCGACGACAAGGCCGGCAAGCCGATCGGGATCAATAGCCACATTGGCCGGCGTCCGATCGCCGCCTTCGGGAACTCGGATGGCGACCTCGAAATGCTGCAATGGGCGACGCTCGGTGCCAGCGGCGCGCGGTTCGGCCTGATCGTCCACCATACCGACGCGGAACGCGAATATGCCTACGATCGCCAATCACATTTCGGCAAGCTCGATGTCGCTCTCGATGCTGCAGCGCTGAACAGGTGGACCGTCGTGGACATGAAGAAGGACTGGAGGAGGATCTTTTCGTTCGATTAGAGGCGAGATCGTAGGGCTCCTGGCCGCGCGAGCGAATTCGACGCAGCAAATCGTCCGTCGGGTTGGAATACTTGGCTGACCTTTGCGATTTTCACCCACCGGGCCTGAAAGCAGCGTTGCGGGACCCGTCGCAGGGTCGTCAAGCGCATTTCAGCAAACTTGAGTGGCGTTGGGCGCCCGCGGGGAGTGATGGCTTGATCTGAGGGCAAAAATGCCAAAGAGCAAAAGCATCTGGGTTGGTCCATTAGCATCAGTCGCCGCCATAACGATTGCGAGCTTGCCTACCGCGGCGCAGCAACCTGGGAATCCCAACATTGTTGTCATGCTCGCGGACAATCTGGGCTACGGCGAGCTGGGCGTATATGGCGGCGGTATCCTGCGCGGCGCGCCCACGCCACGTATTGACGCACTTGCCAGTGAGGGCATGCGCCTGCTCAACTTCAATGTTGAAGCGCAGTGTACGCCGTCCCGCTCGGCCTTGCTCACGGGACGCTTTGCCATCCGCTCCGGCACGTACGAAGTTCCGGTCGGCGGCATCCCCGACGGATTGACACAGTGGGAAATCACCACCGCCGAGCTGTTGTCCGGGCGGGGCTATGCAACCGGGATGTGGGGCAAATGGCATCTTGGCAGCGCCGAAGACCGGATGCCCACCAATCAGGGCTTCGACGAGTGGTATGGCATCCCGCGCACATATGACGAGGCGATGTGGCCATCCCTCGACGAGACAAAAAGCATGTGGCCGTCGGTCGGAAACAGGCAGGGCTGGAATGCGAAAGTCGTTCACCCCGAACATATCTATGAAGCACGCAAGGGCGATAAGCCTCGACAGGTCGCTGTGCTGGATGTTGATCACCGCCGCACCATGGACGCGGAGATCACCAGCCGTGCAGTGGAGTTCATCAAGCGCAACGCGAGCTCAGGCAAGCCGTTCTATGCCTACGTTCCATTCGCGCACGTTCACATGCCGACGCTCCCAAATCTTGAGTTCGCGGGCAGAACCGGCAACGGCGATTGGGCCGATTGCCTGGCCGAGCTGGACTACCGCACCGGGCAAATCCTCGATGCGATCAAGCAAGCAGGCATCGAAAACGACACACTTGTGATATTCGCCAGCGACAATGGTCCGGAGGCAACCAACCCCTGGGAGGGTGACAACGGACCTTGGCGCGGAACCTACTTCACGGCGATGGAAGGTTCACTGCGGGCACCGTTCATCATTCGCTGGCCCGGCAAGGTGCCGGCAGGCCGCATCAGCAACGAAATCGTTCATATCGTCGACATCTTCACGACGCTTGCGCGGGTCGGGGGCGCGGAGGTCCCTACGGATCGCCCGATTGACGGCGTGGATCAGCTGGATTTTTTCTTGGGCAAGCAGGAGACCTCAAACCGTGAGGGGTTTCCCGCCTACGTGGCCGACCGGCTGTCAGCCGTTAAATGGCGAAACTGGAAAGTCCATTTGATCTGGCAGGAAACCATGTACGCCACGCCGCAGAAATTGCCCTTGCCGAGAATCATCAATCTTCTGACCGACCGGAAGGAGGAACGCGATGTTGCCGCGCAAAACTCCTGGGTCGCCGATCCCGCAGTGAGAATCATCGGAGATCTGGAAGCGAGCCTGAAGAGGTACCCTCCGATCAAACTCGGCACCCCAGATCCCTACACGCCGTCAGAGCCGGGTTTGACGCGCACGCGCCCTTGATTCCCCACCTTCGGGGAAAGACAGCCGTAACGGGGTTGCAATCCCGACCGCTACGGCGCCGCCAACTTCACGCCCAGCCGGCCCGCCAGCTCCTGGACGAACTGCCAGGCAACGCGGCCCGAGCGGGAGCCGCGCGTGGTCGACCATTCCAGCGCCTCGCGCTCCAGGGCCTCGTCGTCGACCTTGATGGCGAAATGGCTGCAATAGCCGCGCACCATGGCGAGATATTCGTCCTGGCTGCAACGGTGGAAGCCGAGCCAGAGGCCGAAGCGGTCCGACAGCGAGACCTTCTCCTCGACCGCTTCGCCGGGATTGATCGCGGTCGAGCGCTCGTTCTCGATCATGTCGCGCGCCAGCAGATGGCGGCGGTTGGAGGTGGCGTACAGGATGACGTTCTCGGGCCGGCCCTCGATGCCGCCTTCGAGCACGGCTTTGAGCGACTTGTAGGACGCGTCGTTGCCGTCGAAGGAGAGGTCGTCGATGAACACGATGAAGCGGAAGCTGGCGTCGCGGAGCTTCTCCATCAGCATCGGCAGCGTTTCGATGTCCTCGCGGTGGATCTCGATCAGCTTCAGCCTGTCGGCGGGCTTGCGGTCGGCATTGATGCTGGCATGTGCCGCCTTCACCAGCGATGACTTGCCCATGCCGCGCGCGCCCCAGAGCAGGGCGTTGTTGGCGGGCAGGCCGGCTGCGAAGCGCTCGGTGTTCTCCATCAGGATGTCGCGCATCCGGTCGACGCCCTTGAGCAGGAACAGCTCGACGCGGCTCACCCGCGGCACGGCCGAAAGCCGGCCGTCGGGGTGCCAGACATAGGCATCGGCCCGCTCGAACGACTCGGGTTCGATGGCCGGATTGCCCTGGGCGGCGAGGTGCGCCGCAATGGTCTCCAGCGCGCGGACCAGGCGCTCCTGGGAGAGGTCCGGGGCCGCCTTAACGGCCGCCTTGACGGCCTCCGTGGGGCGTTTTGCCGCGACGCGGGCGGGCTTGCTGGCAGGGGTACGGGGGCCTTTGCCGGCCGGGCTTTTGCTTGGTTTTTTGGGCATGTCCGAAGTTCCTGAGAATGCAGCCTTATCGGGCCTGACGGCGCGCCGCAAGGTGGCCAAATCGACGGTCTGGCAGCGTTGCAATTGGGGCGGTGGCCGCTATAGTCCGCGCGAATTTGACCGAACCGGTCGCCCCCCGAGGGCCTGACCGGCTTTCCCCCGTTCTCACGAGGATCGTCCGAATGTTGATTACCCCTGCGTATGCCCAGGCTGCGGGCGCCGGTGACACCAACAGCATGTTGATGTCGCTGCTGCCGTTCGCCCTGATCTTCGTGATCATGTACTTCCTGATTCTGCGTCCGCAGCAGAAGAAGGTGCGCGACCACGCCGACCTCGTGAAGAACATCCGCCGCGGCGACACCGTGGTGACCTCGGGGGGCCTCGTCGGCAAGGTCACCAAGGTCGTCGATGACGACCAGATCGAGTTCGAGATTTCCGACGGCGTGCGCGTGCGGCAGATGCGCCAGATGATCTCCGGCGTGCGCGCCAAGGGCGAGCCGGCGAAAGAATCCAAGGATAGCGCCAAGGAAGCCGCCAAGGACGACGCCGCGTCGAAGTGAGCGCTTCCGCGAGCCTCTTGAGTCTCCTGATCTGACAGGTCCAGTCGATGTTGTATTTCACGCGGTGGAGGGCGCTGGGGATTATCCTGACAGCGCTGATCGTGTGCCTCTGCGCGGTCCCGAACTTCTTTCCCGAGGCGACGGTCAAGACCTGGCCGGCCTGGGCGCAGCGCCGGCTCGTGCTCGGCCTCGACCTTCAGGGCGGCTCCTATCTGCTGCTCGAGGTCGATTCCAACTACGTGAAGAAGGAGCGGCTGGACCAGATCCGCGACGACGTTCGCCGGACGCTGCGCGATGCCAAGATCGGCTTCACCGGCGGCGTCACCGTGCGCAACGACGCGGCCGAGGTTCGCATCACCAAGGAAACCGACGTGCAGCCGGCGCTCGCCAAGCTGCGCGAATTGTCCCAGCCGCTGGGCGGCCTGATGGGATCCAGCGGCCAGCGCGACCTTGAGGTGTCCGACGCCGGCGGCGGCGTGATCCGCCTCGGCATCCCGCAGGCGGCGATGCTCGACCGCATGCGCAAGACCATCGAGCAATCGATCCAGATCGTCGAGCGCCGCGTCAACGAGCTCGGCACCGTCGAGCCCGTCATCCAGCGCCAGGGCAATGACCGCATCCTGGTGCAGGTCCCCGGCCTCCAGGACCCGACCCGCCTGAAGGAGCTGCTCGGCAAGACCGCGAAGATGGAATTCCGCATGGTCGACACCTCCGTGCCGCCTGATCAGGCGCAGCAGGGACGGTTGCCGCCGGAATCCGAGCTTCTGATGAGCGCCTCGCCGCCGCCCACGCCTTACGTGGTCAAGAAGCAGGTGCTGGTCGCCGGCGGCGATTTGACCGACGCCCAGGCGAGCTTCGACCAGCGCACGGGTGAGCCGGTCGTCAGCTTCAAGTTCAACACCTCGGGTGCGCGCAAGTTCGCGCAGGCGACGCAGGAGAACGTGGGGCTGCCCTTCGCGATCGTGCTCGACAACAAGGTGATCTCGGCGCCCGTCATCCGCGAGCCCATCACCGGCGGCCAGGGCCAGATCTCCGGCAATTTCACGGTGCAATCGGCCAACGACCTCGCCATTCTGCTGCGCGCCGGCGCGCTGCCCGCGCCGCTGACCGTGGTCGAGGAGCGCACCGTCGGTCCGGGCCTCGGCCAGGATTCGATCGAGAAGGGCGAGCTTGCGGCCTATGTCGGCTCGATCCTGGTCATCATCTTCATGCTGCTGACCTACCGGCTGTTCGGCGTGTTCGCCAACATCGCGGTCGCGATCAACGTCGCCATGATCTTCGGTCTGTTGTCGCTGCTCAACGCCACGCTGACGCTGCCCGGCATAGCCGGCATCGTGCTTACCGTCGGCATCGCGGTGGACTCCAACGTGCTGATCTACGAGCGCATCCGCGAGGAGCTGCGCGGCGGCCGCAACGCGATCTCGGCGATCGACGCGGGCTTCAAGCGGGCGCTCGCGACCATCCTCGATTCCAACATCACCACCTTCATTGCCGCCGCGGTGCTGTTCTACATCGGCACCGGCCCGGTGCGCGGCTTCGCCGTGACGCTCGGCATCGGCATCATCACCACGGTGTTCACCGCCTTCACCCTGACCCGGCTGATCGTCGCCTGGTGGGTGCGGTGGAAGCGGCCGCAGAGCGTGCCGATCTAGGAGCCTGATCGTGACTCACACCGTTCTCATCGGGCTCGGCGTCCTCATTGCCATCCTCACCGTGGTCGCGGCGCTTGGCCTGTTGCCGTCGCTGCGCATCGTTCCGGACAACACGCATTTCGACTTCACGCGCTTCCGCCGCATCAGCTTCCCGATCTCGGCCGCGCTGTCGATCGTCGCCATTACGCTGTTCTTCACCCACGGCTTGAACCTCGGTATCGACTTCAAGGGCGGCACGCTGCTGGAGGTGAAGGCGAGGTCCGGCACCGCCGACATCGCGGCGATGCGCACCAAGCTCGACGCCCTGGGTCTCGGCGAAGTCCAGTTGCAGCAGTTCGGCGGCCCCGAGAACGTGCTGATCCGCGTTGCGGAACAGCCGGGGGGCGATGCCGCACAGCAGGCAGCCCTGCAGAAGCTTCGTGGCGCGCTCGGCGACAGTGTCGACATTCAGCGCACCGAGGTGCTCGGTCCGCGCGTCGCCGGTGAGCTCCTGGCCTATGGCATGCTCGGCCTGATGCTCGCGATCGTCGCGATCCTGATCTATCTCTGGTTCCGCTTCGAATGGCAGTTCGCGCTCGGCGCCATGATCGCCAACGTGCACGACATCGTGCTGACGATCGGATTCATGTCGATCAGCCAGGTCGATTTCGACCTGACCAGCATCGCGGCGCTTTTGACCATTCTGGGCTATTCGCTCAACGACACCGTCGTCATCTACGACCGCATCCGAGAAATGCTGCGGCGCTACAAGAAGATGCCGATGCCGCAGCTGCTCAACGAGTCCATCAACTCGACGCTGTCGCGCTCGATCATCACCCACGTCACGGTGACGCTGGCACTGCTCGCGCTGCTGCTGTTCGGCGGTCACGCCATCCACAGCTTCACGGCGGTGATGATGTTCGGCGTGGTGCTGGTCGGCACCTACACCTCGATCTTCATTGCGGCGCCGATCCTGATCTATCTCGGCGTCGGCGAGCATCGCGAGGATGCACCCGAGACGGCTACGCCCGCGAAGAAAAACAAGGCATGATCCGAACTGCAGGCCCCCGCAGGCGTTTGCGGGGGCAATAAGCTCATTCGGACGAACCAGATGGCCGGCGATCCCAACGCACCGCATTTCCCGCGCTCGGCGCCGATCGATGCCTATGGCAAGGGCGGCTTCGCCTTCGCCGGCATGTCGCATCGGGGATCGCTGCTCTGCCTGCCCGACGCGATCTGGGCCTGGGACGTGACGGACCCCGCGCAGATCGACCGCTATTCGCTGGACCGGGTGTTCGCAGCCGCCAACAGCATCGACACGCTCCTGGTCGGCACCGGAACCGGCCACTGGCTGCCGCCGCCGGAGCTGCGTCAGGCTCTCAAGGCGGTGAGGGTGGTGCTGGACACGATGCAGACCGGGCCCGCCGTGCGCACCTACAACATCATGATCGGCGAACGGCGGCGCGTCGCAGCCGCGCTGATCGCCGTGCCATGAGCAGCGCTGCGCCGCCGTCCGATTCCGCTGCCTTCTGCGCCGATCTCGTGCGCAGCCACGACTTTCCGCGCTACGCCGCGACCCTGTTCGCGCCCGCGGCCGAGCGCCGCGCGCTGCTGGCGCTCTATGCCTTCAATGTCGAGATCGTCCGCGTCCGCGACCAGGTGAGCCAGCCCTTGCCCGGCGAAATCCGCCTGCAATGGTGGACCGACATGCTCTCGGGCCATGTCCATGGCAGCGCCGAGGGCAATCCGGTCGCGGCCGAGCTGCTGCGCGCGATCCGCGACTTCGAGCTGCCGGTCGAGCCGCTCTCACTGCTCGCCGACGAGCACCAGTTCGATCTCTACAACGATCCCATGCCGACCATGGCGGCGCTGGAGGGCTATCTGGCCGCGACCTCATCTGCGCTGTTCGGTCTGGCGGCGCAGGTATTGGGGCCGCCGTCGGAGGCGGCCGAGCATCTCGCGAGGCACGCCGGGCTGGCGCAGGGCATCGTGCAAATCATCGCCAATCTGCCGCGCGACGCAGCGCACCGGCAATTGTTCGTGCCGCAACAGGTGCTGGCGAGCCATGGCTGCAGCATGGAGGATGTCTTCGCCGGCAAGGAGACGCCGGGCCTGCGTGCCGTGCTGGATCAGCTCGCCGGCGAGGCACAGCAGCATGTGACCACGGCCTTGTCGCTGCTGGCGCAGGTGCCGCCGTCGGTGCGGCCGGCGTTTCTGCCGCTGAGCCTGGTGCGGACCGACCTCAAGCGCCTGTCGCAGCCCGGGCGCAATCCGTTTGCGCCGCAGCCTCCGTCGCGGCTGCGGACGCTGTGGACGCTCTGGCGGGGTTCACGTTCCCGGGAGTTTACCAATTAGCGGTTGGCTTATCGCCCGAGCCGGCCAAATGCTCTATGCTGTCCCATGGCTGAGTTATCCCAAACCACCTCCTCCGATCTCAGCGGCCTTCCGGTCGCCCCTCGCGACATTCACGCTGCCGCCGCGACCATCCGGGGCGCCGTCGTCGAGACGCCCTGCAGCTACAGTCGCACGCTGAGCAGCATCTGCGGCTGCGATATCTGGCTCAAATTCGAGAACCTCCAGTTCACCTCCTCGTTCAAGGAACGCGGCGCGTTGAACCGGCTCACCGCACTGACGCCTGAGGAGCGCGCGCGGGGCGTGATCGCGATGTCCGCGGGCAATCATGCGCAGGGCGTCGCCTATCACGCCAGGCGACTCGGCATTCCCGCCACCATCGTGATGCCGATCGGCACGCCCATGGTGAAGGTCGAGAACACCAGGCATCACGGCGCCGAGGTGGTGGTAACAGGCGCGACGCTGGAGGAGGCGGCTGCCTATGCGCGCAGCCACGGCGAAGCCCGCGGCATGATCTTCGTCCATCCCTACGACGATCCGCTCGTCATCGCGGGGCAGGGCACCGTCGGCCTCGAGATGCTCAAGGCTGTCCCTGAGCTCGACACGCTGGTCGTCCCGATCGGCGGCGGCGGGCTGATCAGCGGCATCGCCATTGCCGCGAAGTCGATCAAGCCGTCGCTGCGGGTCCTTGGCGTTGAGGCCTGGCTCTATCCCTCGATGTACAATGCGATCCACGACGGCCATCTTCCGGCGCGCGGCGACACGCTCGCCGAAGGCATCGCGGTGAAATCGCCGGGCAAGATCACGACCGAGATCGTCCGCCGCCTCGTCGACGATATCGCGCTGGTCAACGAAGCCGAGCTCGAGCGCGCGCTGGCGACCCTGATCTCGATCGAGAAGACGGTTGTCGAAGGCGCCGGCGCCGCCGGCCTTGCCGCGTTGATGTCCGATCCGTCCCGCTTCGCCGGCCAGAAGGTCGGCCTCGTCCTCAGCGGCGGCAACATCGATACGAGGCTGATCGCCTCCGTCCTCACCCGCGAACTCGCGCGGGAGGGGCGCCTGACCCAACTGTCGCTCGATATACCTGATAGGCCCGGGCAGCTGGCCGCCGTGGCGGCGCTGCTGGCCGAAGCCGGCGCCAACATCATCGAGGTCTCGCACCAGCGGACCTTCTCCGACCTGCCGGCCAAGGCGACGCTGCTGCAACTCGTGATTGAGACCCGCGACAGCGCGCACCTAGAGGAGGTCATGGCAAGGCTCAGCGCATCCGGACTGAGCGCGCGCTGCACCTGAGCGCGCGCCACGCTAGCGTGGCGTCAGGCCCGCGAGGTGGTCGATCAGCCGGTCGATCTCCGCTTCCGTGTTGTAGTAATGCGGGGATGCCCGCACGAGCGGCGGCAGCGCGCGGATTTCAGAGTCGATGCGTGTGCTCGCCGGATCCGAAGCGCCGATGGTGATGCCCGCCTCAGCGGCGCTGCGAACAATGGCGTCAGCCTCATGCCCTTCCACCGTGAAGCTGATGATGGCGCCGGGCGTGCGGCCGAGATCGCGAACGGTGATGCCACGAATGGAGGCGAGGCCGCTGCGAAGACGGTCCGCAAGCAGGCGGCAACGCTGCTCAATGGGACCTAGGCCGATTGCGAGGGCATAGTCGACAGCCGCGCCAAGCCCAAGCCGGGCTGCGTAATTGTTCTCCCAGTTTTCGAAGCGGCGGGCGTCATCCCGTAGTTGATAGGTGTCCCGCGAGACCCAGGGCGCAGCGAAATGGTCGATCATGGGCGGCTCGAGCTGTTGCAGCAGTGCTCGGCGCACGTAGAGAAAGCCGGTGCCGCGCGGGCCACGCAGGAATTTGCGCCCCGTCGCCGACAGCATGTCACAGCCGATGGCTTCGACGTCGACGGCCATCTGGCCGACCGTCTGGCAGGCGTCGAGCAGATAGGGAATGCCGTGCGTCCGCGCGATCCTGCCGATCGCCGCCGCGGGATTGACCAGCCCGCCATTGGTCGGGACCCAGGTGATGGCAATCAGCTTCGCGCGCGCGTCGATCATGCGTTCGAGCGCCTGGATGTCGAGCTCGCCCGTTGCGTCGCTCGGCACCACGTCGATGATCGCGCCCGTACGTTTGGCGACTTGCAGGAACGCGACATAATTGGCCGCATACTCCGCCTCGGCGGTCAGGATGCGGTCGCCCTTGCGGAACGGCAGCGCGTAGAACGCCATCTGCCAGGCAACCGTCGCGTTCTCCACGAGCGCGATCTCGTCAGGCGCGGCGTTCAGCAGACGCGCGACCGAGCCGTAGACTGAATCAAGCCGGCTCGCCTCGCGGTCGGCGGCCGCATAGCCCCCGATCTCGCTCTCCAGATCGATGTGTTCCTTCATCGCCGCGACAACCGGCGCCGGCATGAGGGCCGCGCCGGCGTTATGCAGGTACGCGAGCCGCGCGGCGGCGGGCGTCTCGGCGCGTATCCGGTCGATGTCGATCACTTGCGCCTCCGCTTCTCGCGATCTCGAGCATGAATTAGATGCGTCGAGGATTGTGAGCAAGACGGCAGGGCTGGGCCTCAGATGCAAAGGCCGAGCAGCTTGACGTGGCAGTTGCTGGATTTGGGCTTGCTGGCGGGTGCGGCCTCGCGTTTGACGGCAACCAGCGGCTCCTTATCCTTTTTCTTCTTGCCCTTCGGCTCGTAATCACCGGCGATCACCATCGCCCAATAGGTGCGCTTGCCGCTGGCGTTCCTGGCGCTCGCGATGCCGACGCGGGAGGCGTTGTGCAGCAGGAGGTTCTTGCGGTGCCCCGACGAGTCGATCCACTGCCCGAGCGTCTTCTCGAAATTGTCGTAGCCGTAGGCGATGTTCTCGGCGGCGCGGCCTGCGCCGGCCGGGGCGACGCGCCGGTTGAACGGGCCGAGCGCGTCGTGGCTGAGATCGTCCTTTGCCGCCATCGCGCGCGCCTGGTCCATGGCGATGCGGTCGAGCGTGGCGTCGCGGACGACGCGGACTTCACCGTGCTTGAGGCGGAAGCTCGAGATCTGCTCGGCCGGGGAATCGGCAATTGCGGGGGCGGCCGCAAGCAGCAGCACGCCGGCGATCAGACCGCCAACCGCACGCCGCATCGTCGTCCCCCGAGTGCCCATGACCCCGCCAAGCCCCACTTATCCGACCGCTTCTCTATCGCCAATGTGGACGCTTCAAGGCGCGGGCCCCCGGACTAGCCGGCCGGCAGGTCCGCCTCGAAATTGAAGCGGTCGCGCAGGTTCTTGCGCTGTTCCAGAATGTCCTTGAGGAAGGCGCGGTCCTGGTCGTTCTTCATCATCGGCTCGATCAGGTCGAGCTGGTTCATGGCGACCAGCTGCAGGATCTCGGTCCGCGGCTTGCCGCTGGTATCGCGCGGCAGCGCGTGCACCACCTGGATGTGCTCCGGCGGCTTGGGCCCCTTGGCGGCCGAAAGCTCGCTCCGGAGCTGGCCTTCGAGCGTGGCCTGATCCGCTTCGACGAAGGCATAGAGGCCGACGCCGGAGCGCCGATCGGCAAAGGCGACGATGGCGGTGTCACGCACCGCCGGATTCTTGCGGATCAGCTCGGCCAGCACCGGCGCATCGTTGACGAGCCGCCGGCCGCCGCCCTCGCGGTCGGTGAAATTGAACAGGCCGCGGGTGATGGCGCGGTAGACCTTCTTGCCGGTGACAAGCCACAGGCTCGCGGCGAACGACTTCTTCGCCAGGATTTTTCGCTCGCGCGACGTCAGCGCTTCCGGCGCATAGGAGCGCTTGTGCTTGAGCAGGTGGCGGAGGTCTTCATAAGCGAGGATGCGGTAGAGTCGGCCGCGCCGCGCAAAGCACGCGGCGAGCTGGAAGTCCGTCACATAGGCGCGGCCGTCACGGCCGACCAGCCAGTTCTGTTCCTTGGCGAGATCGTTGTGGCAGATGCCGGCACGGCGCAGCCGCCGCAGCGCCGCCTTGGCCGAACGGAAATAGGCGAGGTCGCCATGGGGCTTTGCCAGATGCAGCGCGACGCCGTCGACGAAGCCGCGCACCAAGGCGCGGCGTCCGGCCCAGAGCAGCTCGGGGCCGACATTCAGGCCCTTGGCGAGGGCCAGCGCATGCTTCTCGCGTGCGAACAGATGCCGTGCCAGCAGGAACGACCACCACGGCACCTCGTCGAGCCGGCGCAGGACCGCGTCGACCTCGCAATTGTCACCGCGGAAGCGGCCGCGCTCGACGGTCGAGAACACGTCGCGCTTGAGCAGCACGCCCTCGGTCCAGCGCGCCGAGAGCTCAGCGGCGTCGTCTTTGGGAAGGCTCATCGACAACTCACGCGGCGGCGGCAATGCGCAGGTGATCGGCGATCCAGCGATCGAGATCGGCGAGCGCCCGTGCGCTCATCGCCTGCTTCTTGGCCACCGTCTTCTCGTTGCCGCGCAGGCGCGTGCCGTCGGGCTTCTTCGTCGGAGCGCTCGCAAGCGGCGGGAACAGGCCGAAATTGATGTTCATCGGCTGAAACGAGCGCGTGCCCGGCTCGATCGTCTCGATGTGGCCGCCGGTGATGTGGCCGAGCAGCGACCCGAGGGCCGTCGTGCCCGGCGGGCTCGCCAGCGCTTCGCCGCGCGCATCTGCGGCTGCGTAGAGGCCGGCGATCAGGCCGACGCTGGCCGATTCCACATAGCCCTCGCAGCCCGTCATCTGGCCGGCAAAGCGCAGCCGCGGCTGCGCGCGCAGGCGCAACTGGTTGTCGAGCAGCTTTGGTGAATTCAGGAAGGTGTTGCGATGCAGGCCGCCGAGGCGGGCGAACTCGGCCTTCTCCAGCCCTGGAATGGTGCGGAAGATGCGCTGCTGCTCGCCGTATTTCAGCTTCGTCTGGAAGCCGACGATGTTGTAGAGCGTGCCGAGCTTGTTGTCCTGGCGCAGCTGCACGATGGCGTAGGCCTTGGTGGCGGGATCGTGCGGATTGGTGAGGCCGACCGGCTTCATCGGGCCGTGGCGCAGCGTCTCAGGCCCGCGCTCCGCCATCACCTCGATCGGCAGGCAGCCGTCGAAATAGGGCGTGTTGGTCTCCCACTCCTTGAACTCGGTCTTCTCGCCGGCGATCAGGGCGGCGACGAAGCCGTCATACTGCTCCTTGGTCATCGGGCAGTTGATGTAGTCGGCGCCGTTGCCGCCGGGGCCGACCTTGTCGTAGCGCGACTGGAACCAGGCCACCGACATGTCGATGGATTCGCGGTGCACGATCGGCGCGATCGCATCGAAGAAGGCGAGGGCGTTCTCGTCGGTCAGCTCGCGGATCGCGTCAGCCAGCGGGGCGGAGGTGAGGGGGCCGGTGGCGACAATCACGTTGCCCCAGTCGGCCGGCGGCAGGCCTGCGATCTCGCCGCGGGCAATCTCGATCAGGGGATGCTCGTTCAGCGCCTTGGTGACGGCCGCGGAGAAGCCGTCGCGGTCGACCGCGAGCGCGCCTCCGGCGGGCACCTGGTTGGCATCGGCCGCGCGCATGATCAGCGAGTCGAGGCGGCGCATCTCCGCATGCAGGAGGCCGACGGCATTGTTGGCGGCGTCGTCCGAGCGGAACGAATTGGAGCAGACGAGCTCGGCGAGCCCGTCGGTGCGGTGCGCCTCGGTCATGCGGTCCGGCCGCATCTCGTGCAGCACCACGGGCACGCCGGCTTTGGCGACCTGCCAGGCGGCCTCGGAGCCGGCAAGGCCGGCACCGATTACGTGCACACTATTGGAATGGGGTCCTGTCATGGGGCGGACAGGTAGCGCTTTTCGGCGACGAGTGGAATCGCCGAGATCGAATTTTCTGCCTCCGGAAACGACAACGCCCGCACGAGGCGGGCGCTATCGGTTCGTTCCGGTGAAGGGCTGAACGATATCAGCCCTGATACTGGCCGGCGGCAACGCGCGGGATGTCCGAGCGATCAAGGCCGATGTCGGCCAGTTCGCGATCGCTGAGCTGGGACAGCTCGGCAACATTGCGCTGATAATCCCGGAAGGCCTGGATCATGCGGATGAGCGAGAGCAGCATTGGTAGTCTCCTGTAGTTCGATTCAGCCTTTGCCTAAGGCG
This sequence comes from Bradyrhizobium huanghuaihaiense, assembly GCF_025200885.1. NCBI lineage: Bacteria > Pseudomonadati > Pseudomonadota > Alphaproteobacteria > Hyphomicrobiales > Nitrobacteraceae > Bradyrhizobium > Bradyrhizobium huanghuaihaiense. Next base: position 4,562,594 of record NZ_CP104172.1, read on the forward strand.
TCATCGTTGAAATGAATATAGGTGAGAGTGGTGCAGTGCGAAAGTTCCGATGTTGCGATGCAGCTAAGCGATGAGCGCATAGCATCGGTAAGGGGCGCTTAACCTCTTGGCAGTCTCGCCCAAGGGCTGGGCGGGATTGCCCGCGTTCTGCAATAAAATACCGTGAAATCACGGAGTTATGGCAGGCATCGCGGTTCCGATGAGGGTTTAAATAAGTTGCGATCCCGTGATCCGCAACACGATGGGCTAGCTTCTAAGCCCAAGTCTCGCATGCGCGAATCGCATGAAACGCGATTTGTAGGAATGAACAAATATTCAAACGTTGCCGCGTTCCATCGTGCTTTCGAGCTGCGATTCGTCGGCACTGCCCGGAAGAATTGCAGTCATGGCTTTCGGTGGGGCTCGGCAGCATTCGCTGCCATTGGATCTGGAGCTGGCCACCGTCCCGTTGGTGCGGCGCACACACGCCAAGCGTGCGTCCCCTGATTACCAAGTTGTAATGAAAATCAGAAGTTTCGCATGTGGGCTCTGCGCAGCGCGCAACATCACGCAATTCTCGCGGGAAATTTATTGCGGCAAGTTGCCGCAACCGAAGGAAAGTCATGTTGCAGATTCCGGCAATGTCGCCGGGTCTGTCCCAAGAACAAGAGAAGGAAAGTAACATCATGACGAAGTTACTCGGGGTTATCGCAATTGCCGCCGTCGCATTCGCCATCGCGCCGGCCCAGGCCGCCAAGCACGCCATGGGCGGTTGCAGCGGGGCCAATCTGGAGAAGACGGAGACCGCGATCGAGAACATGGCCGACGGCGACAGCAAGTTCGTCGCGCAGAAGGAGATCGCTGCGGCTCAGGACTCCCTGCTCAACGGCAAAATGGGTGCGTGCGGCGCGCATCTGAACAAGGCGATGCAAGCCACCATGGGCAAGTAGACGGGTAGGTACAAACGCACCCAAGAGAGGGCCGATCGCAGGGCGATCGGCCCTACGCGTTTCCTAAAGTGCCTTTAAGGAGCGCGCGCGAGCTGGGCGGCAAAATAGGCCACGGTCTTGGAATAGACCTCGCTCTTGTTCCACTGCTGCAGCACCGCGAAGTTCGGGCTGCCCGGCTGCCAATCCTTGCCCTTCTGCCAGCCATAACCGGCAAGATAGTTCGCGGTGGATGCGAGCACGTCGGGCGCATTGTGCAGCAAGTCGCGCTTGCCGTTGCCGTCGAAGTCGACGGCATATTTCATCCAGGACGACGGCATGAACTGGGTCTGACCGAGTTCGCCGGCCCAGGCCCCCTTCATGTCGGCTGGCGCGAGGTCGCCGCGCTGGACGATGCGCAGCGCATCCAGCAACTCGGCGCGAAACTGATCGGAACGACGGCAGTCATAGGCCAGCGTCGCCAGCGAGCGGATGGTGGCGAACTTGCCGGTGTTGACGCCGAAATCGGTCTCCAGACCCCAGATCGCGACCAGCACCTCGCCCGGCACGCCGTAGGTCTGCTCGATGCGCGACAGCACCGAGCCGTATTGCTTCATCATGTTGGAGCCGCGTGTCATGCGCGGCGGCACCATGCGGCCGGAAAACTCCTCGAAGGTCTGGGTGAAGACCTTTTGCGAGCGGTCACGTTTGAGCACGCTGTCGTCAAGCGTCACACCTGCGAGCCCGGCGGCGATGGCCTGCTGCGAAATACCCTTGGCCGCGGCGTCGGCTTTGAAATCCGCAAGCCAGGCGTCGAAATTGCCCGAGCCGCAGGCAGCAGCGGAAAGCGCTGGCTCGGCGGACAGAATTGAAACGGAGAGGGCGAGGGCTGCGAGAGCGAGACGAGAAATCGTCGGGGTCATCAGATGAAATGGATTCCGTGAAGTGATCTGACCGGCGCGTGCAATCTCTGCCGGAACCGCGGCCAAAGCAAGGCGCATGACCGTGCCGATCCTGCCCGGAGCCGGGCAGGATCGGATGTCACGAGATCGTTAAGCGTCCGTTCGATTCCGCCACGGGAAGAGATTGGCCGGGAAATCCGCGGCCGGTTTGCGCGGACGATGCGGCGGAGGCGGTACGGGGCGCGCACCGGGATCGGATACGATCACCTTACGGTAGAGATGCCAGGTGGCGTGGCCGAGCAGGGGGATCACGACGGCGAGGCCGAGGAACGCCGGGATCGTGCCGAGCGCCAGCAGCACCGCGACGATCAGGCCCCAGGCCGCCATCGGCACCGGGTTCCTGGCGACGACGCGCAGCGAGGTCACCATGGCCTCGAACGCGCCGGCATGGCGGTCGAGCATGAGCGGGAACGACACGGCGCTGAGGCAGAGCGCGGCGAGCGCAAACAGGAAGCCTGTGCCGCAGCCGACCACGATCAGCCACCAGCCCTGCTGCGTCATCAGCACGCGCGTCACGAAATCCGAGATCCCAGTGCCGGAGCGCCTCGTGCAGGTCGGACAGGTGGATGGTTCGAATGACTGGTCCAGCCGCATCAGTGGGCTGGGCCATCGTGGGGACATTGCCCTGGTAGAGTGTCGCCATGGTCGCTAGCTCCCTTGCCGGGCAGCCGCACTCGACGCCGGCAAACGGCGCAAGCGGCCGCTCTTCTCTGAGTTTCGCGATTCCAACCAGACGCGAATTCCGGACGGGATCGCGAGTTGAACCTTGAGGCTACTCCCAATTCCGAGTCCTGTCCCTCACGCCTGGGTGAAATTTGATGCCGCAATGCAACCTCGACGATGTCATTCGGCCGTCATTTCGCCGCAGATAAGCTCATGCTGTTTGCAGGTTCGCAGAACACCGCGGGCGCAACGCAGTAACTTGGTCTATAAGTGGCCACTCAAGGCCTTCCAACGGATCCTTTTCGGGGAGCAGACATGAGCATTTTCGGGAAAATCATGGGCGCGATCTTCGGCAGCCATCCGGCTTCCGCCGCGCCCGCCGGTGGCGCAGCGCCGGGTAGCGCGCCCGCCAGCGCCGCGCCGGGCGGATCGACGCCGGCGTCCGCGCCGATGGCGAATGTGGACGTTGCGGCAATCGTCGATGCGGCGGTTGCCGCGCACAAGGGCGAGAAGCTGGAATGGCGCACCTCGATCGTCGATCTCATGAAGGCGCTCGACATCGACTCCAGCCTGGCCGCGCGCAAGGATCTTGCCAAGGAGCTCGGCTACAGCGGCGACATGAACGACTCGGCCAGCATGAACGTCTGGCTGCACAAGCAGGTGATGTCCAAGCTCGCCGCCAATGGCGGCAAGCTGCCGCCCGAGATCAAGCACTGACCGATCCCTCGGTCGTCGAAGGGCCCGCGATCGCGCGGGCCCTTTTGCGTTCAGGCGACGAGGTCCGCATCCTCGGGATGCTTGTCGAGATAGTCGACGACGAAGCCGCAGCCGGCGATCACCTTCCTGCCGTCGCGTCGGATCAGATCCAGCGCACCCTTGACCAGATCGGAGGCGATGCCGCGGCCGCGCAGCGCGCGCGGCGTCTCGGTGTGGGTGATGATCACCGCCGACGGCGTCAGGCGGTAATTGGCGAAGGCGATGTCGCTGCCGATATCGAGCTCGAAGCGGCTCTTGTCCTTGTTGTCGCGTACCGATGCCGCCATGCGGAAATCCTTCCGAAACGATGTCTGCCTCTGATCTAGGCGGCTGAACCGGCCCTTGCCAAGATGCGACCAAGGGAGGTTGCCGCAGGGGAGATATCCGGAAAATGCGTGTCCCGCTCAGCGTCGTGGCCTTGCTGGTCGCGCTCGCTTCGACGGCACCGGTGCTGGCTGCGGCCGAAGGCGGTCCAGCCTGGGAGGCGTGCGTCGGGCCGACCAGCACGCCGGACCAGCGGGTCGCGGCCTGCTCGAGCGTCATTGACACCGGGAGCGAGACTGGTCGCAGGCTCGCGGGCGCCCATTGCAACCGCGGCCATGGCCTCACCGAGAAGCGCGAGCTCGACGCCGCGCTGTCCGATCTCGACGAGGCGGTCAGGCTCGCGCCGGACTATGCCTGCGCCTACAACAACCGTGCCCGTGTCTATAGCTTCAAGCGCGACTACGATCGCGCCATCGCCGATTACGACCAGGCCATCAAGTTCGATCCGTCGCTGGCGCTGGCCTACAGCAACCGCGGCGAGTCCCGCTTCAACAAGGGCGACCTCGACGGCGCCATTGCCGATTTCGACGCCGCGATCAAGCGCGATCCCAATTACGCCACCGCCTATGCCAATCGCGGCTACGTCTACGCCCGCAAGCACGATACCACGCATGCGCTCGCCGACTACACCACGCGGATCAAGCTGGCGCCCGATATGCTCGCCTATATCGACCGTGGCAACGTCTATCGCGACAGCGAGCAGCTCGATCGTGCGGCCGCCGATTATGGCGAGGCCATCCGACTCGCGCCGACGGATGCGCGCGGCTGGCGCAATCGCGGCATGATCCGGCTCTTTCAGGGCGACAACAAGGGCGGCCTCGCCGACTACGACAAGGCGCTGCAATACGATCCCTCAGACGTGTTCTCCTGGAACAACCGCGGACAGGCTAAGCTGCGGCTGGGCGACAAGCAGGGTGCGATCGCCGATTTCAGGAAGGCGCTGGAATTGAAGCCGGGCTTGCAGACGGCACAGGAGTCGTTGAGGAAGCTCGGGGCGCCCTAGCTGCGGTGCGATATGAAATAATCCTCGCTCTCACTCTTGCGCGGTCACCGGTTGTTCCCACGTGTTCCCTAGGACATACGTCCGAATGCGGCAGGCAGGGTCGCCAGACATTCGGAAGTCGTGATCGCCAGCCGCCGACGTGTGCCTCTGTCAGAGGAGGGTACGATGTCGGACTTTGGTTTCTTGAATACTCATCGCACGTGGGAAGACTGGTCCGGGATGCTGCTGGGCGCACTGATTGTCGTCTCGCCGTGGTTTCCCATCCAGGATCAGCCCGGGGTCGTCGGAGACTCGATGGTCATCCTGAATGCGGTCGCAGTCGGCCTGATCGTGTTTGGCATCAGCCAGCTCGAATATGTCGCGCTGCAACGCTGGCAGGAAGTGGCGACGATCCTTGTCGGATTGTGGCTCATCGCCTCGCCCTACTTCCTCGGCTATTCCGGTGAAGGGTTCCTGCGCATCTACCACACGAGCCTCGGCGCGGCCGTGGTTCTCCTCGGCGTGCTGCTGCTGTGGCAGGACTGGGACCTGAACGACCAGGACATGCTCAAGCACGGGCAATAGGCCGAAGGATGTCGGCAGGCCCGCCCGGCTACGGGCGGGCCTGCGCGGTTATCGCTTCACCAGGTCCTGATAGTCCGGGTGCTTCTCGATCCACGCCTTCACGAACGGGCATTGCGGGATCAGCTTCAATCCGGCGGAGCGAACTTGGTCGAGCGCGCCTTGCACGAGCTTTGAGCCGACGCCCTTGCCGCCGAGCTCCTTCGGCACTTCGGTATGCTCGAAGGTGATGACATTGCCGTCGAGCTTGTAATGCTCGGTCGCAAGGTGGCCCTCGACCTCGAACTCGAAGCGGTGGTGGGCTTTGTTGTCAATGACGTCGCTCATGTCGTCTCCGGTCAGCTCTTGAGGGAGTCCGTCAGCATCTTGCGGATCGACCAGGCCTCGCCGTCGGAGGCACCCCTGATGTCGTCGATCCGCCAGCTACCTGCCTCGCGCACGAAGTCGTAACGCACGATCAGGTCGGCAGGTTTCCGGTCGTTGCGGTGACCGGTGATGGTGACCGCGACGATCGCCTTGTCCGCCTCCATCTTCTCGGCGTCCACCTTGAACGACTTCACGTCCGGTTCCTGCGAATTGGTGACCGGATCGAAATCGATCGGCCCGACATCGCCCTTCGGCGTATGCGCATCCGCCTTGGCCCACAGCGCGACCAGCGCCTTGGAGAGGTATTTTGCCTTCGCCGCCTTGTTCTCGATGATGAAAGCGCCGCCGCCATCGCCCTTGCCCTTGGCCGCGCGGGCGTAGATCGCGGTCAGGGTGGCGAGGGGATCGGCGGGGGCAGGGGTCTCGGCCAATGCCGGGGAGATGCCGGCGAGCAGAGAAGCGGCGACGAAGGAGCGACGGGTGAGCATGAGATGTCCCTGAGATGATGGCGCATGACGGCAGGCCGGGGCGGCCGGTGCCGGCGCACATTTCTGTAGACCGATGGGAAGGCCGTTCGGTTCAATCGCTCGCTTTGGCGAGCCTGGAATCTTCCGCCTGCGGCTGCGGGCGGAGACAGCCCTGGCAGATGACGAGGGAGCGGTTGACCCTGGCGTCCTGCTCGGCCTCGATGCCGTCCTGCGCCTGCCACCATTCCTTCGAATAGGGCTGTAGTCCGGCTCGCGACCCGGTGCGCTCGGATGTGGCGGCGGTACGCGTCGTTCGCGATGGTGCGGAGGCAGCGCGCGGCTGATTGGGATCCTCGCCGGCGCCATCCCAGGCATAGCGTGCAGGCTTGAAGGCGGGATCGGAGGCCAGATGTGCTTGCGGGGCGATGGCGCATCCGGCGAGCGCCAGCGACAAGACGAGGAGGGCGGGCGCTTTGACCATGATGCGGCACTCTGTACGCGAGAACTGAGCGAGGTTGCGCCGATCATGTTTAAGATTCCTTGAACGATGGCGGGCCTGCGCACGACCAACGCGCATGCGATATCTGATGCTCCTGCTGACCCTCCTTGCCACGGCCGCGCGCGCCGACGACGCAAAGCCGTTCAATCCGGCCGACTATCCGTCCGGCGTGCAGAAGGCTCTGCGTTACGCCAATGAGGAATGCGAGAGCCAGGACGGAGGCGCGGTGACCTTTGCACCGGACACGGTGCGCAAGCTCGACCTGACCGGCGACGGCCGCGACGATTATATCGTCGATTTCCGCGACACCAAATGCGGGGAACGCGAGACCACCTATTGCGGAACCGGCGGCTGCGTCACGAACATCCTGGTCACGCTGCCGGATGGCAGCGTGCGTTCGGTGTTCGACGGCTACGTCCGCAGCTACAAGATTTTGGCGCCGCCGATGAAGCGCGGCGCCGCGCGCGTTGTCCGGTTCGATCTGCATGGGAGCTATTGCGGCGGTTTCGGTGCGCAGGCCTGCTCCAAGGAGAAGGCGATCTCGGCAACCCCATTTGCGTTCAGGCAACCGTAGGGCAGGTGTGCGGCGGGCGGCCTTGCGGGGGCGCCGGCGATGGCGATAAATGGGCTGCAATGAGCGGGCGGCTTGCGCGCCGTCCGCGCTCGAAGAGGAAGCCCGATGCAGCCCCTGCGCATGTCCCGCCGCGTCATGAATCTCGCCTACATGCTGACGCAGAATGCGCGGCGGCATAGATCGCGTCCCGGTTTCGTCTGGGGCGACAGATCCTGGACGTGGCGCGAGATCGACGCGCAGGTCTCGGCGCTGGCCGCGGCGCTCGCCGCGCGCGGCGTCACGAAAGGCGACCGCATCCTCGTCCATTCCAAGAACGGCGACGAGATGTTCTTCTCGATGTTCGCAGCGTTCCGGCTGGGTGCGGTCTGGGTGCCCACCAATTTCCGCCTGATGCCGGATGAGGTCACCTACCTCGCAGAGGCCTCCGGCGCGAAGGCGTTTCTGTGCCACGTCGATTTTCCCGAGCATGCGGCGGCAGTGAAGGGCGGCGCGCTGCAATTCACCTGGAGCCTCGACGGCAAGGCCACGTTCGGCGAGCGCTCGGTGGCCGACGCGATCGCTTCGAATGCCGGCGCAGATGTCGCGAATGCCGAGGTCGAATATGATGATCCCTGCTGGTTCTTCTTCACCTCCGGCACCACCGGCCGCTCCAAGGCGGCGGTGCTGACCCACGGCCAGATGGGATTTGTCGTCACCAACCATCTCGCCGATCTCACCCCGGGCGTCACCGAGAACGATGCCTCGCTGGTGGTGGCGCCGCTGTCGCACGGCGCCGGCGTCCACCAGCTGGTGCAGACCGTGCGTGGCGTCTGCACCGTGCTGCTGCCGACGGAAAAATTCGACATCAACGAGGCGTTCCGTCTGATCGAGGCCCATCGCGTCAGCAATCTCTTCACGGTGCCGACCATCCTGAAGATGATGGTCGAGCATCCCGCCGTCGACAAATACGATCATTCCTCGTTGCGGCAAGTGATCTATGCCGGCGCGCCGATGTATCGCGAGGACCAGAAGTCGGCGCTGACGAAGCTCGGCAAGGTCATCGTGCAGTATTTCGGTCTCGGCGAGGTCACCGGCAACATCACCGTGCTGCCGGCGGCGTTGCACGATCCTGAGGACGGCGCGCATGCGAAGATCGGCACCTGCGGCTTCGAGCGCACCGGCATGCAGGTCTCGATCCAGGATGACGAGGGCCGCGAGCTCAAGGCGAACCAGAGCGGCGAGATCTGCGTGATCGGACCTGCGGTGTTCGCCGGCTACTACGACAACCCCGAAGCCAATGCCAAGGCGTTCCGCAACGGCTGGTTCCGGACCGGCGATCTCGGCCATATGGACGAGGAGGGGTTTATCTACATCACCGGCCGCGCCTCCGACATGTACATCTCCGGCGGCTCCAACATCTATCCGCGCGAGATCGAGGAGAAGATTTTGACGCATCCCGCGGTGGGCGAGGTCGCCGTGCTGGGCGTGCCCGACGCGACCTGGGGCGAGGTCGGCGTCGCCGTCTGCGTCGCGCGTGAAGGCGCGAAGGCCGTGAGCGAGGCCGAGATGGCGGCGTTCCTCGACCCGAAGGTGCCGCGCTACAAGATGCCGAAGCGGTTCTTCTTCTGGGAGGCGCTGCCGAAATCCGGCTACGGCAAGGTGCCGAAGCGCATGGTGCGCGACGAGCTCGAGGCGCGCGGCCTGCTCGACCTCGACAAGATCAAGGCGGGCTGAGCGTAGGTGATGCGAAGTATCAAGCAGCCCGGCGCGCCCGTCGCAGAGCGCATTCAATGGGTGGAGGCGAGGGGGCGTGCCTTCTCCTTCACGCTTCAGGCAGGTGTGCCGCTGCTGGAGGCTGCGCGGCGCGGCTTTGCGACGGAGGGATTTGTCGGTGGCGTGCTGAATTTTCGCGGAGGCGCGCTCGGGCCGTTCGGCTATGTCATGCCGGCGCTGTCCAAGACCGGCGAGAATGCCGCGTTCTACAGCGACACCTATCGGCCCCAAGGCATCACGCGCACGAAGCTCGGCAGCATGACGCTCGGCACGCGCGACGGCGCGCCGTTCTTTCATTGCCATGGGCTCTGGACCGAAGCCGGCGACAAGGCCGGCGGTGGCCACATGCTGCCGGACGAGACCATCGTCGCCGAGCCGTTCGAGGTCGAAGCCTTCGGCCTCGACGGCGCAATGTTCACCGCCGAGCCTGATCCCGAAACCAATTTCAAGCTGTTCGGACCGGTCGCGCTTGCGAGCACCGGCGCGCGCACGACCAGCCGTGCCTTTGCGCTGCGGCTGCGCCCCAATCAGGATTTTGCCTTCTGCCTCGAAGACTTCTGCCGCGCACACGGCATCGCGCGGGCCAAGATTCATGGCGGCGTCGGCTCGACCATCGGCGCCCGCTTCACCCATGGCGGCGTGACCGAGCCGTTCGCGACGGAGCTGGCGATAACGGCCGGGACGATCGCGTCTGGTCCCTCTGGGGAGCTGGAGGCTGTACTCGATGTTGCCCTGATCGACTACATGGGCGGCATCGCCGAAGGGCGTCTGATCCGTGGCGACAATCCCGTGCTGATGACCATGGAATTGATGCTCGAGGTGTTGAGCTAATCTCGGCGAACGATCATCAGTGAGAGCGTAGTTTGGCGATGGCCAGGTACGTGGAGTCACTTATCCCTGAGCCTGATCCCTGGAAGAGATTGAGCAACGGGGATTGTCCCTGACCGATGCTCTGGCCGTTTTTGACGTCATACATGGCGGAGAAACGGCCCAGCAGCTTTTCGACCTTCGCGGGATCGGAGAGATCCTTGATCTTCATGAATTTGTCCACGAACTTGGCCTGCTGATCGATCGGCATCGACGCCATCGAGTCGGGCAGATTGAAGGTGGTCCTGAACACCTCCGAAAGAGCCTTGTCGGCGAGGATGTCGTATGCGGACGTGATTTCCCCCGCCTTTCGCTGGAAATAGAGTGCCAGGCGTACGCCGGGGTTCGTATCCCCCTGCTGCTGCTCCAGGCTTTGCTGGAGATAGTTTTCCTGTGTTTCCCGGAATTGGTCTTGCTTCTGCGGACCCATCATCGCAAGGCGCGCGACGTTGCCCTTGCTGTCGAAGTTGAACGACGCCGCGATTTCGGCAAAGCGAGGATCGGTCTGGGTGTTGGCGAAGCTCTTTGGATTGTTCAGGTCGGACGCGAAGATCTTCTCGAGATATTCGGTGCTGACCTTCTTGGGGTCCAAACCCTTGGCGACGAGAATGAAATCGACCATCTTCTGGTTCGCAAGCAGCTCGGAAACGCTGTCTATGCCTGCGATGGCTTCCTGATAGGACGTCGCGTCTTTCTGGGCCTGTTCCCGAACTGCTTTCTGCTGCTCAGGGCTTGCCTGTTTCACGACTGCAATGACGTAGTCCTTCGCGATCTGGAGGACTTTTGCCGGGTCCTGAGCCACCAAGGGGGTCGTCAGATTGCCTTTTGCATCGAAGTTGAAGGACCGTGCGAGCTCGACGTACCGATTGTCCTTGAGCGTATAGACGAAGCTCTTGGGGTTGCTGAGATCGCTTTCGAGGACAGCCTTGACAGTGTCCTGCGGGACCGCTTTGGGATCGAGGCCGACGGCGCCCAGCGCAAAATCATACACGGCCGGAGTCGATACGAACGCCTGGACCGACTTGATGTTGAGGATGGCGTTTCTGAACTGCCTGATTGCCAGAGCTTCGTTCAGCGGGCTTGCCGCCGCATAGATGGCGGACTTGCTGTCGTCGAACCGCTTTGTCGTGAGCGTGACGTTTGCAGCAGTCTGCGCGGGCACACCCGACGGCAGCGAACCGTCAGGCGAAAACTCGAATGCGCCGGCGAGATCGACAAAGTTGCCAATCGTCGATATCTGGTCGTTGAGGCTGGATACGCTCTTCGTATATGATTCCAGGTGATATTTTTCGACCAGGATCTGGACGTTCAACTGATCCACGTCGGCGCCTGGTTGCGAGAGTTGGGCCGTGTAGTCGGCGATCTTCGTAGTGGTGGCACTCACGTCCGATTTGGCTTGAGCGAGCTGGGCGTTGAGGCCGGGCAACTGAGACGCGAAGGTGGTGTTGACGTAGCTGTTTGGATCGGATGGATCGCTGCGCAGGACCTGACTGATCGTGTCGCGCGGCCACTTGCTCTGATCGATCCCGAATGCCGAATAGACGTAGTTGCGAAGACGATCGTTGTTCAGCAGCTGGTCTGCACTGGTGATGCTGCCGATCTGGGTGCTGTAGTATTTCGTATCGTCCGCAAGTGCATCGACCTGGCCCTTCTTGGTCGCCGTGTACAGGCCGATCATCTCGTCGATCTGGTCCTCCGATTGCGCAACGGGCTTTGTACCGCCCGCGAAGGAGAATGCCGCGGCAAACTCCCGGTAACGCTTGTCGACCAGCTTGTTGACGAAACTCTTTGCGTCGGAGAGGTCGCTCTCCAGGACCTTTCTCATGAACGCCTTGGCGTAGGCCATGTCTTCCAGGCCATATGCCTTCATCGCATAGTGATAGAGGCGATAGTCCTTCATGAGATCGTCGACGGTCTTCACCTTGCCGATGTTGGCCTTGTAATAGGCGGCCTCTCGCGCGACGTCGGTCTGCTGTTCGACCCGCGTCAGGGACTGTTTGAGATGGTGCGAAATGTAGTTGTAACTGAAATACGTTGACACCATCGCGCATTCCTCGCGGCTTCTTAACGTCCCGGACTTCCGTCAATCATTGCGGGGTCGCGAGGTGGGAGCCGGCCTCATGCCAGCCTCTGTCTCATAGCTGCGTTTTCTTAAAGTGATTCTGGATCACAATCTAAAGTTTTAGTTTGTGCCAAGATGACGCATGCCGTGTTTTGTTGCCGTTTGTTTCCATATGTTTCTCAGATGCAGCTTTCGCGAAGATGGTGTTCCGGATATGTTCCGATCAGGGAATGGATCGGAATGGGCGGCGAGGGGGCATACCCGACGCCCACACGCGTGTCCCGGACAAGCTGCAATGCGCAAGCGTTGCGGCGCAGAGCCGGGACCCAGAAGCCGCGCATTTTGCTGCTGCATGGGCCCCGGCTCTGAAGCGCATCGCCGACGGGGCGCTGCGCCGCGTCCGGGGCACGTGCGCGGAATTCATCTCATGCTCGAATCTAAATCGCACACACGGTCTCGCATTCTCGCGGCACATCGTGCCCGAGCTTTGCTTCAGTCGTCGCCCTCAAAAGTGCCGAGGGCGCAGGGAAGGCCGGGTGCCGGCTGGCACCCACGGTCCACTGTGCGAAAATTGCGCTACGAGAAGCTGCACAGCGGCATACAGGTGAAGCCAAACATCCGGCCTTCCCTGCGCAGTGGTTTGACGGCTTATGCCGCGCTCTCCCCGGGGAGCGATGCACTATTGCCCCCGTCGCCTTGCGCGATGGCTGATGCACGTGCCCGGTCGGGCCGCCGCATCACCGCAAGACTTGGCGCTCAGACCCCGGGCGCCAGGACGACACGGTTTTGCCGTACGCAAATCGCACCGGTCGTGTGCGCGATGGTGCCCGCTCACGGTTGCCCGCCCTGCGATGCCTTCTCGCGCCGATGTGACTAGCGTCCACCGCCGCTCACCCCACGTTTCGTGACGATCGCGATACGCCCCTCTGACCGGGATGAGGTGACGCACGAATACGCCAAAGCCGAATTTCGGTAAAGTGGAATATTTTCGCGCACGGCGGTTCACCCGCCGGATGGGTGTTTTGCCCGACCAGCAGCACAAGGGCTTGTAGATATGGGCGGACACCGGCGAGCCGGGCGCACAATCCGAAATCAAGACTTCGCGCGGCCGAAGCTGACAAGTGCAGTTTGTGCCAAAAGGCGGTGCAGTGACGGAACACCCCTTGCCGCGAGCGGTACACCTGCAAGGGCTGTATTTCATGGGATGTTCAACTAAAATCTGAGTCGGGCGCGGGGGCTTGTGGAGTGGGACTGGAGATATGGCGCGCTGGAAGCAATCGTGGAGCGAGGACGATCTCAACCGGCTCAGGAAGCTCGCAGGCACCAAGCCAATCACGACGATCGCGAAAGAGCTCGGACGGACCACGGGAACGGTGCTCGCGAAGGCGATCGAACAAAAGCTCCCCGTCATCTATCGGACCGAGCGAACGGCGCAATGACAGGCGCGTGCTGCTTGCAGCGGCGTGAGATGCTTCGCCGTGCGCAGACTCGTAGCCCGGATGGAGCTCAGCGTAATCCGGGACCCCTGCGCCCGCGGATGCAAATCCCGGATTGCGCTGCGCTCCATCCGGGCTACGGGCTCAGCCCCTTGGCGAGCGTGGCGGCCGGCGCTTCACCGCATGCCGGCGCGGTGAGCGGGTCACGCGCGGGCGCAGGCGGCTGGCGGCGGTGCGTTGCGGCTTGGCGGCGACTTGCGGGCCGCGGGCGAGGTCCATCAGCATGCGCAGCGCCTCGACCACCGAGCGGGCGCGCACGGCGCTGCGGCCGATCGCGCCGAAACGGTGCTCGCGGTGGATGATGCGGCCGTCGCGCGCGGCAGCGGCAAAGTGCACGAGGCCGACCGGCTTGCCCGGCGTGGCGCCGCCGGGACCGGCGATGCCAGTAATGGCGACGGCGAGATCGACATCCGCACGCTCAAGCGCGCCGATCGCCATGGCGGTTGCGGTCTCCTTGCTCACCGCGCCGAAATTCGTCAGCGTGCCGGCTTCGACGCCAAGCATCGCGCGCTTGGCGTCATTGGAATAGGTGACGAAGCCGCGATCGATGACGTCGGACGAGCCTGGGATGTCGGTCAGCGCGCCCGCGACGAGGCCGCCGGTACAGGACTCTGCCGTCGCGATCGTCAGCTTGCGCATCCGGCACAAATCCAGCAGCGAGCGGGAGAGGGCGCGTGCGTCGCTGCCGCCCATGACCTAGACGCTCCAGGGAAGACGGATGGTGGCGCTCGCGGTGGCCGCGATGCCTTCCTCGCGGCCGGTGAAGCCGAGTCGCTCGCTGGTCGTCGCCTTCACCGCGACGCGGGAGATGTCGACGCCGGAGATCTCGGCGATGCGTGCGCGCATGGTGTCGCGCAACGGGCCGATCTTCGGCCGCTCGCAGATCATGGTGACCTCGAGATTGGCAACGCGGCCGCCGCGCGCCGTGACGCGCTCGATGGCGTATTTCAGGAACTGGTCGGAGGAGGCGCCCTTCCACTTGGCGTCGCTCGGTGGGAAGTGCGAGCCGATGTCGCCGTCGGCGAGCGCGCCGAGGATGGCATCGACCAGCGCATGCAGGCCGACGTCGCCGTCGGAATGCGCCAGGAAACCCTTGCTGTGCGGCACGCGCACGCCACAGATCATGACATGGTCGCCTTCGCCGAAGGCGTGCACGTCGTAGCCGGTGCCGGTCCTGATGTCGCCGAGCTGGGCAGCCAGGCGCGCTTCCTCGCGCACGAAATCCTCGGGGGTGGTGAGCTTCATGTTGGCAACATCGCCTTCAAAGGTTGCAACCGTCAATCCCGCCCATTCGGCAATCGCGGCATCGTCGGTGAAATCGGAGCGTCCGTCCTTCGCGGCGCGACGATGCGCCTCGAGGATGACATCGAAACGAAAGGATTGCGGCGTCTGCGCGATCCGCAGGCGCGACCGGTCCGGCGTGTCCTCGACATTGCCGCTCTCGCCGGTGAGCTTGATGGTGTCGGTGACGGCAACGACGGGAATCGCAGCTCCGGTGCGGCTCGCCGCCTCGATCGCGCGCGAGATCACGCCTTCAGAGACGAACGGGCGCGCGGCGTCATGGATCAGGACGATGTCCGGCTTGTGCTTGGCCAGCGCCTCGAGACCGGCGAGCACCGAAGCCTGACGGGTGGCGCCGCCATGGGCCGGCGGCTCGTGTTTCAATCCTGCGACCGCCGCCGTGAACATGGCGCTGTCGTCGGGGTTCACCACCGGCTGCACCGCAAACACATCAGCATGGCGGCTGAAGGCTTCCATGGCGCGATAGATCACAGGCACGCCGCCGATCTCGCGATATTGCTTCGGCCCGCCGGCGCCGGCGCGCAGGCCGCGTCCGGCCGCCACGAGGACGACAGCGGTACGTTGTGATTTCGCCATAGGACTCAAATACTCAGTTGCTAATGAAAGAGCAGGGGGTGATTTGCCGGCATGCCTCTAGCACGGCAGGCCCGCAAAAAAAGGGGGTTTCCCCGGATTGTGGGAAACAGCATTTTGCTGCACTGCACTTGAAAGATCTGCAGAACTGTCTAAACTGTAGGCATGACGCTTGACTGCACAAGAATTGTGCGCAAGATAGGTCATGGCCAGCGCGATGAGGCGCTGCTGAGTTGACGAGACCCCTGTGACAGGCCCGGCAGTATCCGGCTCTAAGCCGTTGAAAATAGGCGATATTGAAGTCGCCACCCCGGTCTTCCTGGCGCCGATGTCGGGGGTGACTGACTCGCCCGTTCGGCGGTTGGTGGCCGAGCTCGGGGCCGGTCTGGTCGTGTCCGAGATGACCGCGAGCGATGAGCTTGCCAACGGCCATCGGATGTCGCGGTTGCGTTGCGAAGCGACGGGAATCGGTCCGCACGTGGTCCAGCTCGCAGGCTGCGAAGCGCACTGGATGGCCGAAGGCGCCCGGATCGCGGAAGCCGAAGGCGCCGACATCATCGATATCAACATGGGCTGTCCGGCCCGCCACGTCACCGGCGGCCAGTCCGGCTCCGCCCTGATGCGCGATCTCGACCACGCCGTCAGCCTGATCGATGCGACGATTGCGGCGGTGAAGGTGCCGGTGACGCTGAAGATGCGGCTCGGCTGGGACGACCGCAGCCGCAATGCGCCGGAGCTGGCACGCCGCGCGGAAGCCGCGGGCGTCAAGCTCGTCACCGTTCACGGCCGCACCCGCTGCCAGTTCTACAAGGGCGAGGCCGATTGGGACGCGATCCGCGCCGTGCGCGAAGCGATCTCTCTCCCGCTCATCGTCAATGGCGACATCACGTCATACGAAAAAGCGCGCGCGGCGCTTCAGGCCTCCGGCGCCGATGCCGTGATGATCGGCCGCGGCGCGCAGGGCCAGCCCTGGCTGCCGGGCCAGATCGGTCGCCGCCTCATGGGCGAGGCGGCAGAAGCCGCGCCGTCGCTGCAGACGCAGCTCCATTATGTCCGCACGCTCTATGATGGCGTCTGCGCACTCTATGGAATGCGCGTCGGTCTCAAACACGCGCGCAAGCATCTGGGCTGGGCGCTCGACGTCGCGGCCGATGCGAGCCGCGCGCCGGCCGAGAAGCTGAAATCCTGGCGCCAGAAGATCCTCACCTCCGAGGATCCGCGCCTCGTTCACAATTCACTGCGAGATGCCTTCGACGACTTCGCATGGAGCGCTGCTGCATGAGCTCAGCCGCTGAACATCGTCGGCCGCTTCCGTCCGACAGCGATGCGATCCTGGATGCGCTTCCCAATCCCGTGCTCATGATCGGGCCGGACGGCAAGATCGTCGCCGCCAACATCGCAACCGAAGCCTTTTTCGAGATCTCGACGCAGTTCCTGAAGCGGCAGTCGCTGAAAGAGCTGGTGCCGTTCGGCAGCCCCTTGCTGGCGCTGATCGACCAGGTGCGCTCCTCGAATTCGCCGGTCAACGAATACAAGGTCGATCTCGGCACGCCGCGCATGGGCGGCGACCGCCAGGTCGATCTGCATGTCGCTCCGCTCACCGAGCGGCCCGGCCATATCGTGGTGATGCTCCAGGAGCGCACCATCGCCGACAAAATGGATCGGCAGCTCACCCATCGCAGCGCTGCGCGCTCGGTGATAGCGCTAGCAGCCATGCTCGCGCACGAGATCAAGAATCCGCTTTCGGGCATTCGCGGCGCGGCGCAGCTTTTGGAGCAGCAGGCTTCGTCCGAGGACCGCATGCTGACGCGGCTGATCTGCGACGAGGCCGACCGCATCGTGACGCTGGTCGACCGCATGGAGGTGTTCGGCGACGAGCGTCCCGTGGTGCGCGGCCCCGTCAACATCCATTCGGTGCTCGACCACGTGAAGCGGCTGGCGCAGTCGGGCTTTGCCCGCAACATCCGCTTCATCGAGGATTACGATCCATCGCTGCCGCCGGTGCTGGCGAACCAGGACCAGCTCATCCAGGTGTTCCTCAACCTCGTGAAGAATGCCGCCGAAGCGCTGATCGACGTGCCCGACGCCGAGATCCAGCTCACCACCGCGTTCCGCCCCGGCGTGCGCCTGTCAGTCCCCGGTCAAAAATCCCGGGTGTCCCTGCCGCTCGAATTCTGCGTGAGGGACAATGGACCGGGCGTGCCCGACGATCTTCTGCCCAACCTGTTCGATCCCTTCGTGACCACCAAGCAGACCGGTTCTGGTCTCGGCTTGGCGCTGGTCGCAAAAATCGTCGGCGATCACGGGGGCATCATCGAATGCGAATCTCAGCCGCGCAAGACCACCTTCCGTGTGCTGATGCCGATGTATTCCACATCGGTGAAACATGCCGATCAAAGCAGTCGCGACGGCTCTGCCGGGAAGTCGTCGTCTGCGTCACAGGGGGCAAAATGAGGATTAACGATGCCCGCAGGTAGCATTCTCGTCGCTGATGACGACACCGCCATCCGCACGGTTCTCAATCAGGCACTTTCCCGCGCCGGCTATGAAGTCAGGCTCACCGGCAACGCCGCAACGCTGTGGCGCTGGGTCAGCCAGGGGGAGGGCGATCTCGTCATCACCGACGTGGTGATGCCGGACGAGAACGCCTTCGACCTGTTGCCGCGGATCAAGAAGATGCGGCCGAATTTGCCAGTCATCGTCATGAGCGCGCAAAACACCTTCATGACGGCGATCCGCGCCTCCGAGCGCGGGGCGTATGAATATCTGCCAAAACCCTTCGACCTGAAGGAGCTGATCGCCATCGTCGGCCGCGCGCTGGCCGAGCCCAAGGAGCGGGTCTCGACGCCGGACGAGGACGCGGAGATGGAGGCGATCCCGCTGGTCGGGCGCTCGCCGGCGATGCAGGAAATCTACCGCGTGCTGGCGCGCCTGATGCAGACCGATCTCACCGTGATGATCACGGGCGAGTCCGGCACCGGCAAGGAGCTGGTGGCGCGCGCGCTGCACGATTACGGCAAGCGCCGCAACGGCCCGTTCGTCGCCGTCAACATGGCGGCGATCCCGCGCGACCTCATCGAATCCGAGTTGTTCGGCCATGAGCGCGGTGCCTTCACCGGCGCCAACACCCGCGCCTCGGGCCGGTTCGAGCAGGCCGAGGGCGGCACGCTGTTCCTCGACGAGATCGGCGACATGCCGATGGAAGCGCAGACCCGCTTGCTGCGCGTGTTGCAGCAGGGTGAATACACCACCGTCGGCGGCCGCACCCCGATCAAGACCGACGTGCGCATCGTCGCAGCCTCCAACAAGGATCTGCGCGTCCTGATCCAGCAGGGCCTGTTCCGCGAGGACCTGTTCTTCCGCCTCAACGTGGTGCCGCTGCGGCTGCCGCCGCTGCGCGAGCGCATCGAGGACTTGCCGGATCTGGTACGGCACTTCTTCTCGCTGGCCGAGAAGGACGGTCTGCCGCCGAAGAAGCTCGACACGCTGGCGCTGGAGCGGCTGAAGCAGCACCGCTGGCCCGGCAACGTCCGCGAGCTCGAGAACCTCGCCCGCCGCCTTGCCGCGCTTTATCCGCAGGACGTGATCACGGCCTCCGTCATCGACGGCGAGCTGGCGCCGCCCTCGGTCAGTCCGGGGGCCGCGGTCCAGCAGGGCGTCGACAATCTCGGCGGCGCGGTCGAGGCCTATCTGTCTTCGCACTTCCAGGGCTTTCCGAACGGCATGCCGCCGCCGGGCCTCTATCACCGCATCCTCAAGGAGATCGAGGTGCCGCTGCTCACGGCGGCGCTCGCCGCCACCCGCGGCAACCAGATCCGGGCCGCTGACCTGCTCGGTCTCAACCGCAACACGCTGCGGAAGAAGATCCGGGATCTCGATATCCAGGTGTATCGGAGCGGGGGTTAGTTTTCTCGCGACAAACGCTAAACGCGTTTGCGCGGGGTGGCTCAGCTCCCCCTACCACAGCGGAGCTGAGCCTGTCCGGATCGCGCTGGCCGTTGTGGCTGGCGCGGTGAGCAGAAGTCCCGATGGGGCCGAAATGTTCCGTGGGAACCGTTCAAATTGGTCATTCAGCCGCGAGACGCGGCGTCGCACTATCTGACCGGGCGTGCAGGCACCGGCACCACATTGGCCAGTTGCGTCGGCGGCGGCTGCAGGCCGACGCCGTTGACCAGGAGGTCGGCGGCCACAATCAGCAGCAGCACGGCTGAAACCATCGTCGCGAGAAAGACTCTATCCATCCCGGTCAATCCGGAGACGAGGGAATCCGTTCCCGCGAGAGAGTGCCGATCAGCAAACTCCTGTGGATTTCGCCATCCGGGCGCCACCAAGATTCTCTTAGCAATTACAATATCTTACAAAGGTCGCCTTTCGCCGACGGGGCATGTCCCGGCAGACCGGCTGGCACGGCGATCGGTATGATCGCCTCAGGCCGCATGAGATCGGGAACGAAGGACGTGTCTCCCGCGCCCGCTTGATCTGGATCAAGAATGCCGCGCGGCAGAGGCCGCTACGTCCATCGGGTATCCGCACTCCCGGAAGGACGGTCGTCTTGACCACACTTCGCAAGCTTCTCTCCGCGGAGCAGATCGTCCAGCTCGTGATCCGTCTCGGATTGCTCGCGCTGTTGATCGCATGGACGTTTCTGATCATCCACCCCTTCGTGCCCATCCTGACCTGGAGCGCGGTGCTCGCGGTCGCGTTCTATCCCGCCTTCAGCGGGCTCGCCAAACGCCTCGGCGGTCGCCCCCGGACGGCTGCGGTCATCCTCACGCTGATGATGCTTGGCATCATCATCGGTCCGGCGGCATGGCTCGGGCTGAGCGCGGCCGAGGGCATCAAGGATCTCGCGACCCAGATCGGCACCGGCGATCTCATGCTCCAGGCGGCGCCGGAATGGCTCAAGGACTGGCCCCTGATCGGCCCCCAGCTGTTCGATCTCTGGACACTGGCCTATACCAACATTCGCGCCGTTCTGCGCGAGGTGGCGCCTTATCTGAAACCGCTGGCGGGGGTGATGCTGTCATTCGCCGGCAGCGCCGGTGTCGGCACGCTGCAGTTCCTGCTCTCGGTGCTGGTCGCCGGCTTCCTGTTTCCGTACGGACCGCAGCTCGTTGACGCGGTCCGCGGTTTCCTGTTCCGCATCGTGCCGGAGCAGAGCGAGCATTTTCTCGAACTGGCGGGCGCGACGATCCGGGCGGTATCGCAGGGCGTGATCGGCGTTGCGATCATCCAGGCGCTGCTGGCCGGCATCGGCCTCAAGCTTGCGGGCATCCCGAGCGCCGGCTTGCTCGCCATCCTCGTTCTGCTGCTGTCGATCGTGCAGATCGGTGCCGCGATCGTCCTCGTGCCCGTTGTGATCTGGATCTGGATGGACAAGGACGTCGCGACGGCGGTGCCACTGACGATCTTCCTCGTCGTCGTCGGTCTGCTCGACAATATCCTCAAGCCATTGGTCATGGGCCGCGGCCTGAGCACGCCGACGCTCGTCATCCTGATCGGGGTCATCGGCGGCACATTGGCGCACGGCATCATCGGCCTCTTCATCGGCCCGATCATTCTGGCGGTCGCCTGGGAGCTCGCAGCGGCCTGGATCCAAATCGACCGTTCCGCAGCCCTACGGGAGCAGGAACAGTCCGGGATTTCCACTGCCGTCCAATCGCATGGGCACCCCTGATGCTGCTTCAAGTCCTTGTCGGCGCGCTGGTCAGCGCGATCAATATCGGAATCCACGCGCTGGCGACCGTCGTTGCCGTGTCGATCGCGCGAACGGCCGGCCTGCGACACACCAAGGGTCCGCGACTGCATTTGATGGGAGTGATGGTCGCAACGGCGGCAGCGCTGAGCGTCGCGCACACCCTGGAGGTCCTGGTCTGGGTCTGCACGTATTGGTTCGTCCAGGCGGCGCCGGCGGGAAGTGACCTCTTGTATTTCGCCTTCGTGAACTACACCACGCTCGGCTATGGCGACATCACGCCGGTGCCCGAATGGCGGCTGATCGGGCCGCTGACGGCCATGAACGGCATCCTGCTGTTCGGCTGGTCGGCGGCCATCCTGTTCGAGGTCCTGCGCAAGACGATCGAGCATCTCGAAGCGATCGCGCGGCTTCCGGGCAGGACAGGACAGTGAGCCTGCCGCTCAGGGCTGAAGATCGAGGCTCGCGAGCTGGTCGCGGTTCAGGAGCACGATCTGGCGCTGGGTGTTGCCGATGAAGCCGAGGATTCCAAGCTCATGCAGCCGCGAGAGCGCGCGCGAGACGGTTTCCAGCGTCAGGCCGAGATAGTCGGCGATATCGCGCCGCGACATCGGCAGCGCGAGGACGCCCGCAGCGGTCAGCCTCTTGTCCATTTCCAGCAGGAAGGCCGCGACCCGCTCCAGCGAGGTCTTGCGGCCGAGCAGCAGCATGTGATCTTCCGCATGCTGAAGATTGTTCGTGGTCATGCTGAGCAGGTTTTTCGCAACCATGGCATCGCTCTCGGCCACCATCTCGAGGCTCTCCCGCCTCACGAGGCGCACTGTGGTGTCGACGATCGCCTCCGTGGTGAAGCGGTGCTCGTATCCGTTCTCCAACCCGAAAATATCGCTGGTCAGGTGAAACGCGCCGATCTGCCTGCGGCCGTCCGACAGCAGCTTGTAGCTCCGCACCGCACCAGACTTGACCTGGTAGACATACTCGGCGGGTTCTTTCTCGCCATAGATCTCGGTGCCCTTCTTGTAGGAAAACTCGATTAAACTGACGAGCGCATTTGAATCGCTTGTCATGCCGAGGTCGCGAAGAGAGTTGGGGCGCAGCGCGGAATCAGTGGTGATGCGAACGAACATGGGCCAGCTCCTCAGCTTGCCGTCGAATTTGGTCTTTGAGACAAAAAATCTCTTGCACCGGAATACGCCGCGCAATCGCACTCCCGCCGAGGTTGATTTACGACTAACGAGGTATTCCAATCCATTGTCCCAAGGGTCAATGTCCCAAGGGACAGCGGGGGGCGTTCGCTGCGCGGACTGAGAAAGACCTCAATGGAGGCCGAAAAGTATTCTGTTGCGAAGCATATGTTTCGGTTTTTGAACCGTTGGCAACCACGCGGCCTCGGTTAAAAGATTGCTTTACTGAATTTTACGCGAGGTAAATGGTGTCCGGCCTTGTCCACGTGGTCGATGACGACGCATCGTTCCGGACGGCGATCGAGCGCCGGCTGAAACTTGCGGGTTATGACGTCAAAACCTACGCATCGGCGCAGGATCTCCTGGACGCAGCGCCAGACGATGAGCAGCCGGGATGCATCCTGCTTGACGTGCGCATACCGGGCTTGAGCGGTCCTGAACTGCAAAGTCGTCTGATCGCCGCGGGCTCGACGTTGCCGATCATATTCCTGACGGGGCACGCCGACACGCCGACGACCGTGCAGGCCATCAAGGCGGGAGCGGAAGACTTCCTGACCAAACCGGTTTCGTCGGAGCTGTTGCTCGATGCGATCGCGCGTGCACTGGCGAGGCAAGATGCCGCGCGCAGTCAACGCGGAAAGCTCGAAGCATTTCGCGTACACCTTGCAACGCTGACGCAGCGCGAACGGCAGGTATTCGATCTCATCGTCCGCGGCAAGATCAACAAGCAGATCGCGTACGAGCTGGGGACGACCGAGCGGACCGTGAAAGCCCATCGCCATCAGGTGATGGAGAAGATGCGGGTTCATTCGCTTGCCGAGCTCGTTTCGATCGCGGAGCGGCTTGGGATGCTGGATTCGAATAGCGGTTAGCCATTCCGTCGCTTCGAATCCAGTTCCCGCCATGTCACTGCCCCAAAGGACAATATGAAGCGCATTGACGTGGTGCTGCCATGCAACTGCGCCACCCGCACTGGTTGCGGCTTCTGCATGACCATCGTGGCGAGTCCGAAAGGTCGATTCTTGCCGATGCGCGGATCAGTCTTCATCGTCGACGACGATCCATCCATGCGAGTGAGCATGAACAGGCTGCTGCGCGCACACGGATTCGCCGTGACGCTGTTCGACTCCGCGGAGGCCCTGCTTGATCACGGTGGTTTCGACAAGGCGATCTGCATCGTCATCGACATCAATCTCGACGGCAAGTCGGGCGTCGAGCTGCGACGCAAGCTGGCGGAGGAAGGCGTCACGGCGCCAGTGATCTACGTTACCGGCAATGACAGCCCGGTGAACCGTAGTGCTGCGGTTGCGTCGGGTTGCGTCGCCTATCTGACGAAGCCGTTCACGGCGCAGTCATTGATCGAGTCGGTCACGCGTGCGGCTGCGGCTTAGCGCGGAAACGCCGATCATTCGTCGACATACTGCTCCAGCATTTTCGTGGGCGCACCTTTGTGGACCGTGCCGAACTGCGCCAGCGGCACCAGGGTCGTCAGCGCCAGCAGGTTCGAATCGACAACCTCGAGCGCCATTGTCTTTCCCGACTCCATTTCCTCGACGATCCCGGACGGGACGACGTCAGCCGCGATGCAGATATTGGTCAGGCACCAGTTGTAGGGGACGCTGAAGCTGCTGCCGGGGTCGACGGACAGCTTGGGCGGCCGCTGCAGGTACATTCCGACAGGCACGAAAAGTTGCAGCCGGGCCGTTGGGGTGCCCTCGCGTTCGATCAGGTCGACGCGCACGGCTACTTGGCCGGTCGGGAATGTCCCGGTGATGGTCGTCCGGCACAACATCGGCGCGCCGCCGGCCTTGAAGCAGAACTTCTGCCAGTCACCGTAGCTGATGTCCTTGGCTTCGCGCTGACCGCGCGTGGCCACCTCGGGAGGTTTATCGGCCGGTGCGGCTTCCGGCGCGGCGATGGCAGGATATGTCGCGGTCCCGACGAGCGCGAGAACCAGCGCGCCACAGAGATGATCACGGATGGTGAACATGGTTACGCCTCCAGGCCAGGCTCTACTTCTGTGCATCGAGAAATTTTGCCACCAGCGGTGACCAGAGCGGGATCGCATCCGGCGAGCCGATGAAGAAATGTCCCTCGTTGCCGAACGGCGGCATCAGATGATATTCGGCGCGGCCGCCGGCGGCGGTGAAGGCTTGATGCATCCGCTTCGACAGTTCGGGCCCGAAGAAGGTGTCGTTCTCGATGTAGATCCACAGCATCGGCACCCGCGAGGTGCGGCCGAAATCCGCGGTGGCCTCGACCAGCCTGTCGGGCGCGCAATTGTTGTTGGGCTTGCCGCCGACCCGACCGCCACGGCCGGCAGCGAAGGTGATGATGGCCTTCACCTGCGGCGGGTTGACGCTTGACAGCGCGATCGAGGCCCAGCCTCCGGCGGACTGCCCGACCACGATCACTTCCTTGGGGATGATGCGCTTCTGGGCCGTCAGGTGGTCGATGATCCAGAGATCGACCTGCGCGACCGCGAGGCCGGCATCATGGAAGTTCGGATTGGTGCACTTGCCGACCTTGGAGAAGAACGGCCCGTAGAGCGCGCGCTCGGGAATGTCGATGGCCGCCGCGCCATACCCGCTGCCGACGGGTGCGACCACGAGGTAGCCGCGTTTGGCGAACCATTTTGCGGCGTCGCGGAATTCCACCAGCGGAAAGAAGCTCCGGTCAGTGGGGTTGAGCGAGACACCGTGGTTCATGATCACCAGAGGGAAGGGGCCATCGCCGACCGGGCGGACCAGATAGGCGAACATCGGCAGTGGCAGCGGCAGCGCCCAGATCTCTTCCTGGATGCGGATTTCGTCCTCGGCACGGGCCGGCGCCACGAGGCCGGCGAGAAGGAGCAAAACGGTTGCAAGGAGACGGCGGATTGCGGGGAGATCAAAGCGCATCATTGCCTCCTCAACCCGTGAACGTGGCGGCCACCACAATCGGACCGAGCACGGTGAGGACGACGTTGCCGACCGCATAGGGGACGGCGACGCCGAGCACCGGGGTCTGGCTCTCGGCCACGTCGCAGGCACCGGTGACGGCGGCATCGACCGTCATGGCGCCGGCGAGCGCACCGCAGGTCACGACCGGGTTCATCCGCAGCAAATAATAGGCAACGAGCGTTCCGACCGTCATTGGAATCAGCGTGACGACGATGCCCATGCCGACCAGCAGGAGACCGTGCGCCTGGATCGCCGACCAGGCGGCAAGCCCGTTGCCGAGTCCGACGGCCGCGATGAAGCCGCCGAGCCCGAGATCGCTCAGCGTCTGCTGTGCGGCCGGCGGCATCGCACCGATACCGGGCTTGCGCGTCCGCAGCCAACCGCAGACGAGCCCTGCGATCAGCGCGCCGCCGCCACCGCCGAGCGTCAGCGCGACAGTGCCGACCTTGAAGCTGGCAAGACCCGCCAGAAGACCGGCAGCGATGCCGACGGCAAGGAAGGCAATGTCGGTCCGGTCGCTGGTATTGAGGGCATGTCCGACCCGCGCCGTGGCCCGCGCGATATTGCCGGTGCTGCCGACCAGCGTCATGACGTCACCGATATAGACCCGCGTGTCGGGACCGAGCGGCACCTCCCGGCCCATGCGGGTGAGCGCCCGCAGGAATACGCCGCGCGCATTGCCTCCCAGTCGCTCCACCATCTCGCGGAGTGAGCGGCCGTGCAGCTCGCGGTTCTCGACCAGCACCTCGATCACGTTGCCGGGCAGATTGCGCAGCAGTTCTCCCGCATCGATCTCGGCCCCGAGGATCGGCTTGGCCGCAACGATCGCGGCGGTGGGACCGGCAATGACGATGTCGTCGCCAGCCTCGAGCACGATGTCGTGCTGCGGCTTGATGTCGGCTCCGCCGCGCACGATCCGTTCTACCACCGTACGGCTGCCTATCTCCGCCTCGATCGCTGCGACGGCACGGCCTGCGCCGGCGGACACGCGATAGGCACGGGCCTGGAATTTACGATAGGACAGGTTTTCCGTCTTCGGCGGCGCGCCGCCGGCGAGCTCGGCCTCGAGCTTCTTGGCCTCAACCTTCAGATCGATGCGCATCAGCCGCGGCGCGACGAACGGCACGAACATCAGCGTCAGGATGTAGCCGAGCACATAGGTCACGGCATAGCCCGCCGCGATGTTGGCCTCCTGCTGTTTCAGCACGTCACTCGGAAGCCCAAGCTGCGCCAGCGCGCCCGAGGCCGTGCCGATCACGGAGGACTGGGTCAGCGCACCGGCGGTCAGCCCCGCCGCGGTGCCTGCATCAAGCTTGAACGCATGGGCGAAGGCGAGCACCAGGACGAGCCCGGTGGTCCCGATCACCAGCGCCAGCACGACCTGCGCCAGGGTTCGAACGCTCAAGGAGGCGAAGAATTCCGGCCCCGAGCGATAGCCGATGGTAAAGACGAACAGGCTGAACAGGATCGCCCTGAGGATCGGCGGGAACGCGAAGTGCCCGAGTTGTCCGATCAGCACCGCGACGATCAGGATGCAGGCCGTGGTCCCGATCGAGAAGCCACGGATCTTGATGCGGCCGAGGAGGGTGCCGATCGCCATCGCCAGCAGCAGGAAGATTTCCGGTGCGGTGGAGATGATCCACCTGACGGTATCCATGGTCGCATTTCCCCCGGCGTATTGCGGCGGATTTGATTGGGCGCGCGGGATCGTTGCTTGATCCAGATCAAGCCTCGCCGGGGGTAAGCCGCCGCCAATGCCGTGATGAAGAGTTCGCGACAGCGGCCATTGCCGACATGAGTACGCTGGACGTCGCAGCCGGCGCGATCCGCCGCGATGAGACGGTCGAAATCGTGCTGCTGCTCGCCTTCGCCGGCGGCTATATCGACGCCTATACCTGGATCATCCATGGCGTGATGGCCAACGCCCAGACCGCCAATGTGATCTTCCTCTGGGTCTACGCGATGGCCGGCGATTGGATGCGGGCATTGCACTTCGTGCCGCCGATCCTGGCTTTCACCGTCGGTATCGTGATCGCGGCCTGGCTGCGCCGTGTTGCCGGCGAGCGGGCCAGCGCACTCACGATCCTCATCGAGATCGTGTTCTTGATCACGATCGGCATCCTGCACAACCGGCTCCCGGATCTGGCCGGCACGCTCGGCATTTCCCTGGTCGCGGCGATGCAGGCAGCGACGTTCGTCAAGGTCGAGGGCTCCGTATGCAGCACGGTGATGATCACCGGCAACATGCGTCAGTCCGTCGAAACCATTTTTGCAGTCGTCTACGGAGGGGCGCCGCTCGGCACGCTGCGCAAGTCGGCCATCTTCTTCGCGCTGTGCGCGGTGTTCGGCTGCGGCGCGGCTGCCGGCGCCTTTGCCACCAAGGCCTTTCCCGACCTCGCGCTCGGCATTCCCGTGGTTGCGCTGCTGATTGTCCTCTTGCGCTGCGAAGCGACACCACGTGAGGTGATGTGATGAGCGCGCCGCCTGACGCAAACTGGATGCGGTTCTTTCCGCCGGCCGGCTGGCTGGCTGCCTACCGGAGCGAATGGCTGCCCTCCGACGCCGTCGCGGGCATCACGCTCGCCGCTTACGCGATCCCGGTGTCGCTGGCCTATGCGGCGCTCGCCGGCCTGCCGCCGCAGGTCGGCGTCTACGGCTACATGCTCGGCGGCCTTGGCTACGCCTTGCTCGGCTCGTCCAGGCAGCTTGCGATCGGCCCGACCTCGGCGATCTCGCTGATGATAGCCGGCACCGTCGGCGCGCTCGCGGGTGGCGACGCCGTGCGCTATGCGCAGATCGCGAGCCTTGCGGCATTTGCAGTGGCGGTGCTGTGCTTCATCGCCTGGCTGTTCAAGCTCAGCGTGCTCGTTCGCCTCGTCAGCGACAGCATCCTGGTCGGCTTCAAGGCCGGAGCAGGGCTCACCATCATCATGAGCCAGTTGCCGAGCCTGCTCGGCGTCGCCGGTGGCGGTCACAATTTCTTCGACCGGGCCATCAAGCTGATCGGGCAGCTCGGCCAGACCGATCTGCTGGTGCTGACGATCGGCGCGGTCGCACTGCTGCTCCTGCTGCTCGGGGAACGGCGGCTGCCGGGCAAGCCGGTCGGCATCACCGTTGTGGCGCTGGCGATCCTGGTCGCGACGATCTCAGGCTTTGCGGCGATGGGAGTGCCCGTTACTGGGAAGATACCGGAGGGGCTGCCGGCGGTGGGGATTCCGACCTTCGGCCTGCTGGAGTTCGACGATCTGTTTCCGCTCGCCGCCGGCTGCGTGCTGCTGGCCTATATCGAAGGTGTCTCCGCCGCGCGCAGCTTTGCCGCCAAGCACGGCTATACGCTCGACGTGCGCCAGGAATTCCTCGGGCTGGGCGCCGCGAACCTGGCTGCGGCCTTCGGCCACGGCTATCCCGTCGCCGGCGGCCTGTCGCAATCCGCGGTCAACGACAGTGCCGGCGCGCGAACGCCGCTGGCGCTGGTGATCTGCTCGGTGACCCTTGGGCTCTGCCTGCTGTTCTTTACAGGACTATTGACCAATTTGCCCAAGGCGGTGCTCGCAGCCATCGTCTTCGCCGCGGTCTACAAGCTCGTGGATATCGGCGCACTCATGCGAATGTGGCAGGTCAGCCGGATCGACTTCCTTGCCGCGTCCATCGCGCTGGTCTCGGTGCTGCTGCTCGGCATCCTCCAGGGCGTCCTCTTGGCATCGATTGCCTCGATCTTCCTGCTCCTGGCGCGGGCCTCCCGGCCGAACGTGGCGTTTCTCGGCCGGCTGCCGGGCAGCGGCCGCTATTCCGACAGCGCCAGGCATGAGGACGTCGAGCCGCTGGTCGGCGTCATCGCGTTCCGACCCGAAGCCTCGCTGCTTTACATCAATGCCGAGACGATCCTCGATGCTGCGCTGGTCGCGCTGCGGGGCTCCGCCGGCATCAGGTTGGTCGCCTGCGACCTTTCGGCATCGCCCTATATCGATCTCGCCGGCGCGCGCATGCTGCGCGATCTGAGCGATGAGCTTGCCGCGCGCCGGATCTCCTTCTGCATCGTGGGCGCGCACGCGCAATTACGCGATCTCCTGCGCGCCGAGGGATTGGCGGAAAGGACCGACAGCAGCCAGTGGCTGCGCTCGCTCGACAGCGTCCTCGGCGAGGATCGCGCCGGAACGGCGCAACGCACCGCCTGACACGACGTGCTGCGTTGCAAAGAGCGTCGGATCCAGCTCGTCCCATCATAACGCGCGACCGTTGACTTGGATCAATGGAGCCCCCCGCGCCGCACTCACTGTCCGCCATCACCTTCGCCCAATGGCCCGCACCGATCGGGAGAGAGACATGTCCAAGGACACCAACCCCGCACAGAAGCGCATCGACAAGTTCTTCTCGGGCCCCGGCGCCCGCGCAGACGATTGGCGTGACCTGGTGGAGGCTGCGAAAGTCTGGGCTCGCGTCGGCAATCGCGCCGCCTATGACACGGCGTTGGCCGAGCTTTCGGTCACGGAGGAGTATCACGGTTATCCCGGTCCGCAACTGATGGCGGCGTTGCGGGAAGCAGCAGTCGCCGGGGACGGTGCGACATCGTTCGCCCTCGCGACGAGAATTGCCCAGGCGCTGGCGACGCGATCCTTCCGTCAGCATGCGAGCGACTGGAGCGCAAAGGACGACGGCAATGGCGATGCGCCCGAGCTGGCACCGCCGAGCTTCGGCGTACATGCGGCGCGCCGGCCCTATTTCGAGACCCTGATCGTCACCGGCGTATCATCCAGCCAATGGCCGGCACTGGCCGCGGAATGGCGCAAGCTGCGGCGGCCGGTCGATGCGTTCATTTATGAGTCCGTCATCGTCGGCAGCCTGGAGGATGCCTTCTGCGCGACGTTACTCAATCCGAACATCGGCGCCGTCGTCATCAACGAGGGCTTTGGTCTGCGCTCGCGGCACAATGCGCCGGTGCTCCGCTCGATCATGGCCGCCGCGGCCGGCCTCAACGACGAAACCGACGCGTCCGCCCTGCGGCTCGCGCAGATCATCAAGCGGGTCAGGCCCGAGCTCGACCTTTACATGATCTCGAACCGCGACGTGGAGGAGCTCGCCGGCAATCCCGACGCCAACGTTGTCCGCCGCATCTTCTATTCGGTCGAGGAGCTGCTGGAGCTGCATCTGTCGATCCTCGAAGGTATCCAGGATCGCTACGACACGCCGTTCTTCGACAATCTCAAGAAATACGCCCAGCGTCCGATCGGCACGTTCCACGCTCTGCCGATCGCCCGCGGCAAGTCGATCTTCAAGTCCGACTGGATCCGCGACATGGGCGAGTTCTACGGCCCGAACCTGTTCCTGGCCGAGAGCAGCGCCACCACCGGCGGCCTCGACAGCATGCTGGAGCCGACCGGCAACATCAAGAAGGCGCAGGAGAAGGCGGCGAGGGCGCTTGGCGCCGACCGCGTCTTCTTCGTCACCAACGGCACCTCGACATCGAACAAGATGGCGGTTCAGGCGCTGCTCGCACCCGGCGACATCGCGATCGTCGACCGCAACTGCCACAAGTCGCATCACTACGGCATGGTGCTGGCCGGCGCGCAGCCGCTCTACGTCGAAGCCTTCCCGATGACGGAATATTCGATGTATGGCGCCGTGCCGCTGAAGACCATCAAGCAGGCGCTTTTGAACGCCAAGGCCGACGGCCGGCTCGACCGCGTCAAGTTGATCGACCTGACCAACTGCACCTTCGACGGCCACATCTACAACACACGCCGGGTGATGGAGGAATGCCTCGCCATCAAGCCCGACCTGATCTTCCTGTGGGACGAAGCCTGGTTCGGCTTCGCGCGTTTCTCGCCGTTCCTGCGCCGCCGCACCGGTCTTGGCGCCGCCAACGAGATCGAGGCGTGGATGCGCGATCCCAAGTCGGTCGCGGCCTATGAGAAGCAGCAGGCCGAACTCGGCAAGAACCCGTCGGAAGAGCTGCTGCTCAAGACCCGGCTGATCCCTGATCCCAGACAGATTCGCTTGCGCGTCTACCAGACCAACTCGACCCACAAGTCGATGTCGGCGATCCGCCAGGGCTCGATGCTTTCGGTCAAGGACGTCGAATTCCACACGGTCGAGCAGCAATTCAAGGAGGCGGTGTTTACTCATGCCTCGACCAGTCCGAACCAGCAGCTCATCGCCAGCCTCGATATCTCGCGGCGGCAGATGGAGCTGGAGGGATATGGCCTCGTCGCCAATGCGATCGAGATCGCATTCGCCATTCGCCAGGCGGTCAACAACAATCCGCTGATCTCG
Organism: Bradyrhizobium huanghuaihaiense; assembly: GCF_025200885.1. Taxonomy (NCBI): domain Bacteria; kingdom Pseudomonadati; phylum Pseudomonadota; class Alphaproteobacteria; order Hyphomicrobiales; family Nitrobacteraceae; genus Bradyrhizobium; species Bradyrhizobium huanghuaihaiense. The sequence goes on from NZ_CP104172.1 coordinate 4,593,817, forward strand.
AAATATTTCCGCATCCTCGGCGCCGACGCCATGGTGCCGGCGCAATATCGCCAGAGCGGCTTCACCGACTTTCTCGCCGCCGGCGTCAACTGGGCCAACACGCTCAAGAGCCTGGACGAGGACGAATTCTGCCTCGACCCGACCCGCATGACGCTGGTGTGCGGCATGGCCGGCTTTGACGGCACGCAGTTCAAGAGCATTCTGGCCAACGAGTACAACATCCAGGTCAACAAGACCTCGCGCAATTCGGTGCTGGTCCAGTCCAACATCAACAACACCCGCAGCGACGTTGCGCATCTGATCCGCGTGCTCGCCGAGATCGCGGGCGAGCTCGACCGCGGCCTTGCCCAGGGCGGCGCCAATGCCAGGAAGACCTTCGAGGCGCGGGTGACGAGCCTGATGAAGGACGTGCCCGATCTGCCGAACTTCTCGCATTTCCACCCGAGCTTCCGCGGCGATGCCGGCGCCAAGACCAACGAAGGCGACATCCGCAGCGGCTTCTACGCCGCCTATGACGTCGCCGGCTGTGAGCACATCCGCCTCAACGATCCCGAGATCGACCGGCGTCTGAAGGCCGGACCGGAGCTGGTCTCGGCCAATTTCGTGATCCCGTATCCGCCGGGCTTCCCGATCATGGTGCCCGGCCAGGTCATCACCCAGGAAACCATCGACTTCATGCGCAAGCTCGATGTGAAGGAGATCCATGGCTACGACGCCAAGGAGGGATTGAAGCTCGTGCGCGCGGAGGCCCTGGCGAAACTCGGCCGGCCGAAGCCCGGTGCTCAGCCGAAGCTGAAGGCCGCGTCATAAGGCTTGGAGGGGACCAACATGCAGGCGTTCTTCACGTTCCTGCAGCAGAACCCGTATCTGCTGCTGTTCTTCGTCGTCGGTCTCGCCGTCTATATCGGGCGGGCCAGCATCAAGGGCTATGGCCTCGGCATGGTCGCCGGCGCCATCGTGGTCGGCGCGGGTCTGTCGGTGTGGGCCTCCACCTACGGCGTGAAGCTCGAGCTGAACAATTTTGCCAAGAGCCTGTTCTACTATCTCTTCATGTACGGCGTGGGCCTGCGGGTCGGACCGTCCTTCATCAACAGCCTGAGGGGCGACGGCCTCAAATTCTGTCTCCTGGCCGTGGTGTCGAGCGTCATTGGCCTCGCACTTGTCGTGATCAGCGCCAAGATGTTCTCGCTGCCGCCCGGTGCGGCCGGCGGCATGCTCGCGGGGTCGCAGACCATGTCGGCGGCGATCGGTTCGGCCGAGCAGGCCATCACCTCCGGCGTCGTCAAGCTTCCAGCCGGGATGAAGCCCGAGGAAGCCTCGGGCATGATCGCGCTGTCCTACGGCATCACCTATATCTGGGGCACCGTCGGCATCATCCTGATCTGCAAATATCTGCCGCGCTGGTGGGGCGTCGATGCCAAGGCCGCCGCCAAGCAATATGAGCAGGAGTTCGGCGTCAAGGATCTCGAAGGCGGCGGCCTGACCGGCTTTCGCCAGTTCGGCCTGCGCGCCTACCGGCTGGAAAATCCGGCGACGGTCGGCATGAGCATCGCGAAATTCCGCGCGGTCAATCCGGAATACCGCATCGTCAATGTGGGAAGGAACGGCGAGCCGCAAGGGGCCGATCCCGAACTCGTGCTGCAAAAGGGCGACATCGTCGCGCTCGGCGGCTCGACCGAGCATCTCACCGAGAAGATGGGCCTGATCGGTCCGGAGGTCGCCGATGCCAAGACACTCGGCATTCCCATGGACCAGGCGGAGATCCTCATCACCAACAAGGAGATGGTGGGGCGCACTTTCGAGTCCTTCCGCGATACCGCGATCGCCGGCCAGCTGCAGGTCACCAAGGTCGAGCGCGGCGGCGTGCAGATTCCGGCCGGTCTCAAGACCAAGCTGGAGCGGATGGACATCGTCTCGGTGGTTGGCCTCAAGTCCGCCGTCAACGAGCTCGGCGAGATGTGGGGTCGCATTGCGCGGGCCAACACCTCGACCGATCTGCTGACCCTGGCGGTCGGCATGATCGTCGGCTTCCTGATCGGCATGATCGAATTCCCGGCGTTCGGCGCCAAGATCGGGCTCGGCAACGCCGGTGGCCTCTTGCTGTCCGGCGTGATCGTGTCCTCGGTCGTGTCGCGCCTGCGCTTCTTCGGCAACACGCCGAATGCGGCGCGGAATGTGCTGGAGGATCTCGGCCTCGTCGTGTTCGTGGCCATCGTCGGCATCAATGCCGGCGCGGGGCTGCTGGCGCAGCTCACCGGCGCGGTTGCCTTGAAGATATTCATCGCCGGCTTCATCGCCTGCACGATCCCGCCCTTCATCGTCTGGGCGATCGGCTACCACGTCTTCAAGATCAATCCGGCGGTGCTGATGGGCGGCGTCGCCGGCGCGCGCTCGCATTCCGGTCCGTGCCGCGAGGCGGCCGTCGAAATCCAGAGCTCGGTGCCCTGGATCGGATTCCCGGTCGGCTATGCCGTCTCGGGCATCCTGCTCACCGTGTTTGGCTACTTCGCCATGATCCTGGCTCAATAGGGGGAAGAAAACGTCATGAGAAAGTTCACCATCGGCGCCGTCCTTGTCGCCTCGCTCGCAGCCATTGCCGGTTTCAGCACGCCGTCGCGTGCCGAGACCGGCGACGTTGCGGTCGTCTTCACGAAGGGCGGGTTCGTCATCGGCGTCGGCGGCGGGGAGGGCGTGCTGCTTCTGAGGGGCAAGAAGTATCCCTTCACCGTATCAGGCATGAGTGTCGGCTTCACCATCGGCGCATCGACCAGCAAGTTCGTGGGCAAGGCCATCAATCTGAAGGGGCCCGCGTCGATCGAAGGGTCCTATGCGGTGGGCGGAGCCGGCGGTGCGGTCGCAGCTGGCGCCGGTGCCGTGCAGTTGCAGAACGGCAATGGTGTGATCCTTCAGCTCACCGGTCCCAGGGTCGGCGCCGAAGTGTCGGCCGCGGTCGGCGGCGTGACGATCCGGCTGAAATAGGCCCGACAAGGGCCTCACGGCAAACGGGCTGCGTCACCGCAGCCCGTTTCGCTTTTCAATATCGCGCGGTTCAGTACCGTTCCTCGACGAACTTCAGTCCGCGCAGGCTGGCCTGGTCGTTGTAGCGTCCCTTGTTCGATCGCGGCGGCAGCTTGACCTTGTCCCGCTTGACCTTCTTGTAAGGGATGGTTCTCAGGATGTGCGAGATGACGTTGAGCCGCGCGCGCCGCTTGTCGTCGGAGCGGATCAGTCGCCACGGCGCATGTTTGGTGTCGGTCGCCTCGAACATCATGTCCCGCGCGCGCGAATAGTCGTACCAGCGCCCGAACGACTCGGTGTCCATCGGGCTCAGCTTCCACTGCCGCAGCGGGTCCTCGATGCGCGCCGTGAAGCGGCGTTCCTGCTCCTCCATCCCGACCTCGAGCCAGAGCTTGATCAGGATGATGCCGGCGTCGACGGCGAATTTCTCGACCAGCGGGCACAATTCCAGGAAGCGCTTGTGGTCGGCCGGCGAGCAGAAGCCCATGACATATTCAACCCCGGCGCGGTTGTACCAGCTGCGGTCGAAGATCACGATTTCGCCGCCGGCCGGGTATTGCTCGATATAGCGCTGCAGGAACAGCTGGGATTTCTGCCGGTCGGAAGGCGCGGGCAGGGCGCAGACACGGAAGACGCGCGGGCTCACCTTTTCCGTCAGTGCCTTGATGGTGCCGCCCTTGCCGGCGGCATCGCGTCCCTCGAAGATGATGATCACCTTCAGTTTCTGGGCCCTGACCCATTCCTGGAGATGGCACAGCTCGACCTGGAGCTTTTCGAGCTCCTTTTCGTAGTCCTTCCGCTTCATTCGCCCGGCAGAATCGTCCTTGGCCATGCCCCGTCCTTCCGCGGCTCCCGGCCGCTACTCGTCGCCCCATGAAATGGTCACGCCGATGTCGCCGGGCACGCCGCCCGGAAAATCGATGATCTGATAGGCGATGCGATAGCCGCGCGGCTTCAGATAGTCGGTCCAGAGCTGGAAGATCTCCTTGGGGATGCCGGTCAGCGTATTCTCCCAGCCTTTTTCCATCTGGTTGATGGCGCGCCCTTTGTCGGTGCAGAGCGTGTTGGGAAAGCGATAGACCAGGACCTCGGTGAGCCCGTTTCGCACCGCCCGCTGGATGATCGTCGAGGCGAGCTTGATCTTCTCCTCCTCGGTCTTGCCGGAAGGCTTGCTCAGCCGCTCGATCAGGGCGCGCTTCTCGGCCTCGGCGGCCGCGGCGAGACGGACATACTCTTCCGCCTTCTCGGCCTCCTTGAGCGCGGCCTCTTTACGGATCTGTGTGGCACTGGGAATGAGTTCGTCGAGGCCGGGCATGGCGGCGGCTCCCCTGGATTGTGTATTCAGTTCCCGGGACGCTATGTCCGGCAACGGGCGTTCTCTTGATTCAAATCAAGCAAATTGGAAGCGGCCCGAACACAGTGCCGCAAGTGGACCTTCCGCTGACGGGAGAGACGTTTGAGCGACCAGCTTCATCCGATGGCTCCGCACCATCTGCCGTTCTATCTCGCGCCGGGAAGCGGCACCGATCCGCTCATGGTGGTGATGGGCGTGTTCCTGATCGGCACCGTGCTCTGGGTCGGCACGCTCTATTGGAAGCTGCATAGCTTGCCGGAGCGGATGGCGCACAAGTCGCAGAAGCTGCAGTTCGAGCTCGTCGCCGTGCTCGGCCTGATCTCGCTGTTCACGCACATGCACATTTTCTGGGTCGCGGGTCTCCTGCTCGCGTTGATCGATCTGCCCGACTTCGGCACGCCGTTGCGCAGCATAGCCGGCTCTGTCGAGAAGATTGCCGACGCGACGCCGGCGACCGATGGCGGCGATGTCCCGGTCGAGGCTGCGGCGCCGCCGCCTCCGGCAGACAAGCCGGGACCCGCCAAGGAGAAGGAGCACAGCCATGTTTGAGCTGATGTTCTGCTCGCTGCTGACGATCCTGCCCGACTATCTCTACCGCCGTTACGTCCAGGGCAAACGCTTCGGCAAGGAGATCACCTTCTTCTCGGTCTGGTACGAGCTGCGCTGGGGCATCACCGCCTGCCTGATGCTGACGGTGTCGCTGATCACGATGATCTTCTACTTCCACCCGTCGACGTCGTCGGCGACGCTGTACTTCCGCACGGTGCCCATCCTTCCCGAAGGCTCGGGCCGTGTTGCCGAGGTCAAGGTCGGCTTCAGCGCACCGGTCAAGAAGGGCGACGTGCTGTTTACGCTCGACAGCTCGAAGCAGCAGGCTGCATTCGAGACGACCAAGCGAAAAGTTGCAGAGGTCGATGCCGCCATGCAGGCGGCGGAGGCCGACGTGGCCAAGGCCGAGGCGCAGATCGCGGAGGCGAAGGCCAATTACCAGCAGGCCAAGGACGAGCTCGAGGTTAAGAGCGAACTCCAGCGCCGCAACCCCGGCATCGTTCCGCAGCGTGATATCGAGAAGCTCCAGGTCCTGGTCGATCAGCGCCAGGCCGGTGTCGATGCCGCCACCGCCGCCAAGCAATCCGCATCCTTGCAGATCTCCACCCTGCTGCCGGCTCAAAAGGCCAGCGCGGCGGCCGCGCTCGACCAGGCCCAGGTCGATCTCGACAAGACGCTCGTCCGTGCCGGCGTTGACGGGCGGGTCGAGCAGTTCCTGGTTCGCCCCGGCGATGTCGTCAACCAGCTGATGCGCCCGGCCGGCGTCCTGATTCCGGAAGAGGCCGGCCGAAAGATTCTCCAGGCCGGCTTCGGCCAGATCGAGGCGCAGGTGATGCAGACCGGCATGGTGGCGGAGGCGACCTGCATTTCCAAGCCGTGGGTGATCATCCCGATGGTGATCACGACCGTCCAGGACTACATCGCAGCCGGCCAATTCCGGTCCGGCGAGCAATTGCTGGAAGCGCAGAACGCCGTTCGTCCCGGCACGATCCTCGTGTTCCTGGAGCCGCTCTACAAAGGCGGGCTCGAGGGCGTGACGCCGGGCTCGAGCTGTATCGTCAACGCCTACACCAGCAACCACGAGGAAATCTCGGCCAAGGACACGCCGACCAGCCGGAAGATCGCACTGCACGTCGTGGACGGCGTTGGCCTCGTGCACGCGATGTTGCTGCGGATCCAGGCGCTGTTGCTGCCGATCCAGACACTCGTGCTGAGTGGCCATTGAACGGTGAGAAAAGGACGGATCACATGGCTTCACGGAAATTGGTGACACTCGGCGCGACGTTGATCTCGCTGGTCTTTGCGGCCGCCAGCGCCGAGGCTCTCGACCTCAACGGCGCCTGGGCCGGCGATGCCGACAATTGCAGCAAGGTGTTCGCGCGCAACGGCGCGCAGCTCGGCTTCACCGACATGTCGGACGTCTATGGCGGCGGCTTCATCGTCGACGGAGATCAAATCGTCGGAAAATTCGCGCGCTGCCGGATCAAGGCAAGGAAGGACAACGGTCCGAACGTCAATCTGATTGCAGCCTGCGCGACCGACATAATGCTCTCCAGCATTCAGTTGAGCCTGAAGGAGCTGGACGCAAACAGCATCATCCGGCTGTTCCCGGGCATGGAGGACATGGAGATCCGCTATTTCCGTTGCCCGGCCTCCTAGCGACGCGCTGCACATTTGCCGCGGGATTGTCCTGGAATGGCACGCCCCGCCGCGCAGAGGCGCAGGCGAGGGCGGGACGTTCGTTCGTGCCGATGAGCTATGCCTACGGACGCATCACCACACGCTGCCGAGACGTGCTCTCACGGACTGTCCGTGCGCGACGATTACCGCTAGAATTGTCCGGAAAGCAGCCACCGGAAGCTGCAGGGATTGGAGCTGAGCGGACGCATGTCCTCTGACTCGGTCAGGTCATGGCCTGCCGTGCTGTTCTGCCTGGGCTTGTTCGTCGCCGCGTGCATGTCGCCAGATCAGGCAAGTGGTGTCGAGCGGAGCCTGCGCGGTGAGCTCAAGCGTGTGCTCTTGCTGCATTCCTTTGGCCGCGAGTTTCGGCCGTGGAGCGAATACGCACGCGACATCAAGGCCGAGCTCGAGCGGCAATCGCCGTGGCCACTCGACATACAGGAGCATGCGCTGCTGACGGCGCGGTTCAATAATCCTGGTCCCGAGGCGCCCTTCGTCGAATATCTGCAATCGCTCTACCAGGGATCGTTGCCCGATATCGTGTTGACCATTGGTGCGCCTGCCGCCCGGTTTGCGCAGAGATACCGCGCAAGATTGTTCCCCAACACGCCGTTGATTCTTTCCGCGGTCGAGTACCGGCTGATCGACCGTGCCGATCTTACCGACAACGACGTCGTCGTGGCGATCCGCAACGATTTCACGGCTGCATTCGCCAACATCCTTCAGCTGCTGCCGGATACCAGGGCGGTCGCAATCGTGATCGGTGCCTCGCCGCTCGAGAAGTTCTGGATGGAGGAGGTGAAACGCGAGCTGAAGCCCATGGGCGGGCGGCTGGAGCTGATCTGGTATTCGGACCTGTCATTCGAGGAGATCCTGAAACGTGCATCGAGTCTTCCCCCGCACACGGTGCTGTTCTGGGGCCTGATGTCGGTTGACGCAGCCGGGATCGTCCACGAGAGCGACATCGCCCTGCGCAGCCTGCACGCGGTTGCGAATGCGCCGATCTTTTCCTACCAGGACCCGTTCTTCGGCGGCAGCACCGTCGGCGGCCCCATGCATTCGGTCGCGGAAACGAGTTCGAGGACCGTCAGCGTCGCTCTCCGCGTTCTCGGAGGCGCAAAACCTTCGAGCATCACCTATGAGCCGCTCGGCTTCGCGCCGCCGCGCTATGATTGGCGCGAATTGCAGCGCTGGGGCATCAGCGAGAGCCGCTTGCCTCCCGGCAGCGAAATCCTGTTTCGCGAACCGAACATCTGGGAGCGCTATCGCTGGCAGATGCTGATGATCTCGGCCGTGTTCCTGGTGCAGGCCGGGCTCATCAGCGGGCTGCTGCATGAGCGCCGCCGCCGCCGGCTCGCTGAAGTGGAATCGCGCCAGCGGCTGGCGGAGCTCGCCCACGTCACCCGGTACTCGGCCGTTGGCGAGCTGACGACCTCGATCGCGCATGAATTGAACCAGCCGCTCGGATCCATCCTGACCAACGCCGAGACGGCGGAGCTCATGCTCAGGGCCGCCCCGCCCGATATCGACGAGATCCGGCAGATCCTCGCCGACATCAGACGGGATGACCAGCGGGCGAGCGAGGTGATCCGCAGGCTGCGCAGCGTCCTGAAGAAGACCCCGTTCGAGGTCAGGGATATCGAGCTGAACGACACGGTGCGGGAGGCGATCGGGCTGGTGAGCGCCGTCGCCGATGGACGCCGCATCGCGCTGGCCTACATGCCCGTGCTCGCGGATCTGCACGTCAAGGGCGATCCCGTGCAGCTTCAGCAGGTCGTGCTCAATTTGATCATCAATGCGATGGATGCAGTCTCGGACGCCGACATGAAAAAGCGCGACATCGCCGTGTCGACCATGCGGGCCGGCAGCCAGGCCGAGATCAGGATTTCCGACACCGGTCCAGGCATTGCTTCCGCGGATCTCGCAAACGTCTTCAATCCGTTCTTCACGACCAAGCCGCAAGGAATGGGAATGGGACTTGCGATCGTGAAGACTATCATCGAGGCCCATCACGGCACGATCGCCGCCGAGAACCAGCCGTCGGGCGGAGCCCTGTTCACGATCAGGCTGCCGCTCATTCGCTGACAGCGGTATGTTGATCTCGATCAAACCTTCAGCCCGCTGAGGCCGTTTCCTTTCGCGGTTGCGTCATGGCCGGGCTGGACGCGGGCATGGTGGGGGTGGTGGTTTGATCATGAGACGCCGCGAGTTCATGGCTCTGCTTGGCGCTGCGGCTGTGTTTCCGGTCTCCGCGCGAGGGCAGGAGAGGGCACCGTGGCAGTCGATGCCGTCGGTGGGCGTGCTGACCGGCAATGTTGCGGGCGATCCCGGTGCCCAGATGCGAGTCGATGCGTTCCAGCAGGGGCTGGCCGATCGCGGCTGGATTGCCAACCAGAACTATCGGCTCGAAATACGCTGGCCGGGTCCCAATCCGGCGCGGCAGAAACTGGAGGCACTCGAGCTCGTCGCCACCATGCCGGACGTCCTGTTTGCGACCAGCACAGGCACGACCCGGGCACTGCGCGATGCGACCCAGAGAATTCCGATCGTCTTCGTCGGGCTCTCCGATCCGGTCGGGACCGGTCTGGTTGCCAATCTGGCGCGACCGACCGGAAATCTGACCGGCTTCTCGCTCTACGAGCACTCGATGAGCGGGAAGTGGCTTAGCCTGCTCAAGGACATGGTGCCCGGCATGACTCACGCCGCGGTTCTGTTCAATCCGGACTCGGCACCTTATGCGCCATTCTACATCGATGCCGCGCACCAGATGGAAGGCCGTCTCGGCATGAAGATCGCCGGCGCGAGCGTTCGGAGCGGAGCCGACATCGCGGGGGTGATCGAGGCGGCGGCGCGCAATGGAGCCGGCCTTGTCGTGTTGCCGGACGGCGGCTTCTTCGGCGCACAGAGCGCGATGACGATTCCCTTGCTGGCACAGCGCCGGGTGGCGGCCATCTTCGCGGTCCGCTTCTACGCCGCCAATGGTGGCCTGATGTCATACGGTGCCGATCTGACCCAGCAGTTTCGCGATGGTGCCGGTTATGTCGATCGCATCCTGCGGGGTGCGGACATCCGCACGCTTCCGGTGCAATTCGCCAGCAAGTTCGAGCTCGTCATCAACATGAAGGCCGCCAATGCGCTTGGGTTGACGGTACCGAGCCGGCTCCTGATGGAGGCCGAGCTGATCGAGTGACGCCTTGGTCTCGCGTTGCAACAGAAGCGGCGGCTCCCGTTTCGTTGATCTCGATCAACAAACGCCCATGCCGTGGCCCCGATCTTCGCGGTCGGAATGTTGGATGGAGGGTGGAATGTCTCGCTGCGGCAAGACCCTGATGGCAATTGCGCTGATGCTGGCGATGCCGGCTGCGGCAATTGCCCAGACGGCGGACAAGCCGGCGACGCCGAGCACGCAGGCGCAGCCTGCAACCGCGCAAGTACCGGCTGCCGAGCTGTTGAAGCCGGAACAGCTCGAGGCCCTGGTTGCACCGATCGCGCTCTATCCCGACGAGCTGCTCGCCAACGTTTTGGCCGCTTCGACCTATCCGCTCGAAGTGGTGCAGGCCGACCGCTGGCTGAAGGAACGCAAGACGCTGAAGGGCGATGCGCTGAAGACCGAGGTCGACAAGCAGGGCTGGGACGACAGCGTCAAGGCGCTCGCGAGCACGGCCGAAGTTCTTTCCATGATGAGCGACAAGCTCGACTGGACCCAGAAGCTGGGTGATGCCTTTCTCGCCCAGCAGCCCGACGTGATGGATGCGATCCAGCGCCTGCGCAACAAGGCCTATGACAACAAGAAGCTGGTGACCACCAAGCAGCAGAAGGTCAGCGTCCAGTCGCAGGAAGGCAAGCAGGTCGTCGTCATCCAGCAGGCCGATCCTGCAGAGATGTACGTGCCATACTACGACCCGGCGACGGTCTACGGCACCTGGCCCTACGCGGAATATCCGCCGTATTACTGGGGCTATCCCTCCTATATCGGCGCCGGCGTGGTTGCCGCCGGCCTCGCCTTCGGCACGGCCTGGGCGATCGGACGCTGGGGCAATTACTGGGGCGGCGGCTGCAACTGGGGCAACCGCAACGTCTACGTCAATCATCGCACCACCAACATCGCCAACGGCTGGCAGCACAATCCGACGCATCGCCAGGGTGTGCGCTACAACAACACCAATGTTCAGCAGCGCTTCGGCAACAACAATCTGAAGGCCGGCGTATCGGACCGGATGGATTTCCGCGGTCGTGACGGCAATCAGGTGCTCCGTCCGAACCAGGGTGCCGGAGACCGCGCGGGCGATCGTGCAGGCGATCGTGGCGGCCCCGGTGATCGCGCCGGCAATCGCGGCGATCGTCCTGGCGCCGGGGATCGCCCCAGTGCAGGGACGCGCGACCGGCCCGGCGGCGGCGATCGTGCCGGTGCCGGTGACCGCGCCAAAGGCGGGGGTGACCGCGCCAAGGGTGGCGGAGATCGTGCAAAGGCTGCGAACCGAGCCGGCGGCGGTGCGGCCAATCGCGGCGGCGGCGGCAATCGCGGCGGCGCGATGAACGTTTCCTCCGGTCGGTCGGCGGCTGCAGCGTCGGCGCGCGGTCGCGCCAGCATGGCGAGCATGCCGCGCGGTGGCGGCGGTGGGCCGAGCTTTGCCGGACGCGGTGGCGGGGGCGGAATGGCAATGCGTGGTGGCGGAGGTGGCGGCTTTGGAGGAGGCGGACGCGGCGGCGGCGGTGGTGGCCGGCGCTCGGATATCGCGCTGAAGCACGACATCGCGCTGCTTGGACATCTCGGCAACGGCCTCGGCTATTATCGCTTCAGCTATATCGGCAGCGACAAGGCCTATGTCGGCGTCATGGCGCAGGAGGTTGAAAGCGTCATGCCTGATGCGGTGACCCGCGGCAGCGACGGCTATCTGCGCGTCCATTACGAAAAGCTTGGTCTGAAATTCCGCACCTACAGCGACTGGCTCGCCGGTGGCGCGAAGATTCCTGCGGAGGTCGCGCCATGATCGGTCTGATGTCGCTTTGTCGCGCGGTACTGCCGGGCATCATGGTGCTGGCGCTTCTGGGATCGGTGTCGCAGGCGCAGGAATCCTACAAGACGCCGGAGGACGCGGCCGCTGCACTCGCTGCTGCGGCCAAGAGCGGTCCGCGCGACCTCCTGAAAGTGCTGGGCAGGGCGGCGGACGACATCGTCTCGTCCGGCGACGAGGTCGCCGACGCCGACATACGCGCGCGGTTCGTCTCGATGTATGAGGCCAAGCACGCGATCAAGGCCGAAGGCAACAAGACGGCCACGCTGCTGCTCGGACCGGACGACTTCCCGTTCCCGATTCCGCTGGTCAACACCAAAACCGGCTGGGAATTCGACACCGACGAAGGCCGCATCGAGGTGCTTCGCCGCCGCATCGGCCGTAACGAGCTCGATGCGATCCAGACCGCGCTGGCCTATGTCGACGCGCAGAACGAATATGCCGACAAGGATCGCGGCGAGGGCGCAGGCGTCTACGCGCAGCGCTTCCTCTCCACGGCCGGCAAGAAGGACGGCCTGTTCTGGCGTGATGATGCCGATCCCAGTCCACTCGGCGCGCTGGTCGCGGAGGCTGCGGCCGAGGGCTACAAGCAAGGCGCGGGCGACGAGCCGGCGCCCTATCACGGTTACTACTTCCACATTCTGAAGGGCCAGGGCTCCAACGCGCCCGGCGGAGCGCTCAACTATGTCGTCAAGGGCAAGATGATCGGCGGCTATGCGCTGATCGCCTGGCCCGCGGAGTACGGCAATTCCGGCGTGATGACCTTTCTGGTCAACCATGCCGGCACCGTCTACCAGAAGGATCTTGGCACGCGGACCGATTTCGTCGCGCCGCGCATGACGCTGTTCGATCCCGACCAGACGTGGAAGAAAGTCGATGCCGAGAAGCCCTAGGCCGGTCCGCGTCCTGCGCGCCATCGCAGCCGGCCTCGCGGCGCTGGTGCTCGTCCTGCTTGCGATGCCGGCCACGCCTTCCTTCGCGCAGGCGAGCGGTCACGTCCGCGTCAAGTTCGTCAAGGCGGGCCTTCTGGTCGGCGGCGGTGCGGGCAGCGGCGTGTTGAACTATCGCGGCCGGAACTATCCCTTCACCGTCGGCGGCCTGAGCTTGGGCATCACTGCCGGCGCGAGCGTTGGCCGGTTCGAGGGACGGGCGTCGGGGATCCGGGACGTCGCCGACTTTGCCGGGACGTACAGTTCCGTCGGCGGCGGCCTCGCTCTGGTTGGCGGCATCAACGGCGTTCAGCTGCGCAACGAAAAGGGTGTGACCCTCGTGTTGCAGGGTCCAAAGGCGGGCCTGGAGCTCGCAGCCAACATCAGCCAGATCACGATTTCGCTGAAGTGAGACAGTCGCCCGAACTCGTCGACGACTGTCGAATCCCGACTGCTCCATTTTGGTAAATCGTGGCCAAAAGAAGAAGTTGAATTCGGTAAGCTACTGAGATTACGTGACTAATTGACACTGTAGTGTCTCGGCAACAATGTGGTACGAATACATCAGTCTCCGCCCGCCGCGGACCCGTTTTCAGCACCATTGTCGGAATGACCAGCGCAGATACCTCGGCCGCATCCTTTGACACGGCCCCAGCCGAAGAGCCGCGACGCTGGTCGCCGCGACGCTGGCTGGCGCCCTTTGCCGTGGCGCTCGCGCTGCTGTCGGGCCTGCTGACCTTCCTGGTCCTGACCGGCCTGACGCGGATCGACCCGACGCCGGAGGTGGTCCGCTCGTTCTACCTGATCAATGCCGGCACGATCCTGCTGCTGGTCGGGATTATCGTCCGCGAGCTCTGGCAGCTCATCCTGGCGCGGCGGCGGGGCAGGGCGGCGGCGCGCCTCCATGTCCAGATCGTCAGCCTGTTCTCGATCGTGGCGGTGCTGCCGGCGGTGCTGGTCTCCGTCGTCGCCAACGTCACCCTCGAGCGCGGCCTCGACCGGCTGTTCTCGGGGCCGACCAAGGAGGTCATCCAGAACTCGCTGAACATCGCGCGCGCCTACATGCAGGACCATGCGCAGCTGATCCGCGGCGACATTCTCGGCATGGCCAACGACATCGCGCATGCGAGGCCGCTCTACGACCAGGACCGGCGCTCATTCCGCGAGATGCTGACCGCCAGCGCCAGCTCCCGCAATCTGCCGGGCGCGATGATCATCGACAAGAACACCAACATCCTGGAATCTGCCGACACCGGCATGCGGCTGGCCTATTCGCCGCCGGCACCGGACTTCCTCAGCAACGTCAACGAGAACGAGCCCGAGATCGCGGTGCTGCCCGATGCGAGCTTCGTCGCCGCGGTGATCCGCCTGCGTGCCTTCAACGACACCTTCCTCTACGTCGCGCGGCCGCTCGACCCGAATGTGGTGAACCAGCTCAAGCAGACCGAGGTCAGCGTCGCCGAATATGCCCAGATCGAGTCGCGACGGCTCGGCATCCAGGTCGCCTTCGCACTGATGTTCGCGGTGATCGCGCTGACCATCCTGATGGCCTCGGTGCTGATCGGGCTGAACTTCGCCAACTCGCTGGTGGCGCCGATCCGGCGGCTGATGAACGCGGCCCATACGGTTTCGACCGGCGATCTCCATGTGAAGGTGCCGGTAGACCAGTCGGAAGGCGACCTCGCCCAGCTGGGCGAGACCTTCAACAAGATGACGCAGGAATTGCGCAGCCAGCGCGACGAGCTCGTCAATGCCAGCGATCTCATCGACAGCCGTCGCCGCTTCATCGAGGCCGTGCTGTCCTCGGCGAGCGCCGGCATCATCGGCGTCGATACCTCGGGCAGCGTCGGCATTCTCAACCGCTCCGCCGAGAAGCTGATCGGGCACTCCGAAGCCGAGACGCTCGGCCATCCGCTCTCGGACGTCCTGCCCGAGCTCGACGAGATGATGAAGACGGCGCGGGAAGGGACCCAGCGCCTGGTGCAGGGCCAGATCACGATCACCCGCGACGGCGCCGAGCGCAACCTCTCGGTCCGCGTCAGCGCCGAGAAGAACCAGCCGCACGACAGCTACATCATCACGCTCGACGACATCACCGAGCTGGTCTCGGCACAGCGTACCTCGGCCTGGGGCGACGTGGCGCGCCGCATCGCCCACGAGATCAAGAACCCGTTGACGCCGATCCAGCTCTCCGCCGAGCGCATCCGCCGCAAGTTCGGCAAGGACATCACCGAGGCCAAGGACAAGCAGATATTCGACCAGTGCACCGACACCATCGTGCGCCAGGTCGACGACATCAGGCGAATGGTCGACGAGTTCTCGCGCTTTGCGCGGATGCCGAAGCCCGTGATGGAGGGCGAGGATGTCGCCGACACCGTGCGGCAGGCGGTGTTCCTGATGAAGGTCGCTCATCCCGAGCTCGATATCGAAGCCGAGTTCAAGGAGGACCCGCTCCGGGCCCAGTTCGACCGGCGGCTGATCTCGCAGGCGGTCACCAACATCGTCAAGAACGCCACCGAGGCGATCGAGCAGGTCCCGCCGGAGGAGCTCGGCAAAGGCCGCATCGACGTCGTGGTGTCGCGCGACGGCGACGACGTGCTGATCGACGTGATCGACAACGGCATCGGCCTGCCCAAGGTCGCGCGCTCGCGGCTGCTCGAGCCCTATGTGACCACGCGCGCCAAGGGCACCGGCCTTGGCCTTGCGATCGTCGGCCGCGTGCTGGAAGACCATGGCGGGCGCATCGAGCTGAAGGACGCCTCCGACTTCCGCGAAGGCCAGCGCGGCGCCTGGATGCGCATGCGCTTTGCGATTTCCGGCCAGGCCAAGAAGGCCGAGGGAGCCGAGCAGGCGCCGGCCAAGGAAGCGGTGAAGGTAGCCACGCCCGAGACGGCGAAGGACGCGGCCGGAGCACAAGCCAGCGATCCGGTCAAGGACATGGCGCCGGAAACAAAAGAGCCGGCGGCCGGAACCAAAGAGCCGGACGAAAAGACCAATGATTCAACGAAAATCGAAGCCTCAACAGGCAGCTGACAAGACAGGCGCGACCCATGGCTAGTGAAATTCTGATTGTCGATGACGAAGCCGATATTCGGGATCTCGTCGCGGGCATTCTCGAAGACGAGGGGTTCGTCACAAGGACCGCACGCGACAGCGACTCGGCGCTCGCCGAGATCGCCAATCGCAGGCCGCATTTGGTGTTCCTCGACATCTGGCTGCAGGGCTCCAAGCTCGACGGCTTGCAGCTCTTGGAGCAGGTCAAAAAGGACAATGCCGATCTCCCGGTCGTCATGATCTCGGGCCACGGCAATATCGAGACCGCGGTGGCCGCGATCAAGCGCGGCGCCTACGACTTCATCGAGAAGCCGTTCAAGGCCGACCGCCTGATCCTGGTCGCCAATCGCGCGCTGGAGAACTCGCGGCTCAAGCGCGAGGTCAAGGAGCTGAAGCAGCTCGCGCCGAGCGCCAGCCAGCTCGTCGGCCGCTCGCCCAGCATGAACCAGCTCCGCCAGACCATCGAGCGCGCCGCCAAGGCCAACAGCCGCATCCTGATCGTCGGCCCCGCCGGCGCCGGCAAGGAGCTGACCGCACGCACGCTGCATGCGGCCTCGGGCCGCGCCGACGGTCCCTTCGTCGTCATCAACGCCGCCGCGATCACGCCCGAGCGGATGGAGCACGAGCTGTTCGGCATCGAGCAGTCCAACGGCGAGCAGCCGCGCAAGCCGGGCGCGCTCGAAGAGGCGCATGGCGGCACGCTGTTCATCGACGAGATCGCGGACATGCCGCGCGAGACCCAGAACAAGATCCTGCGCGTGCTGGTCGAGCAGTCGTTCCAGCGCGTCGGCGGCACCGGCAAGGTGCAGGTCGACGTCCGCATCATCTCCTCCACCGCCCGCAACCTCGAGGAGGAGATTGCCGCGGGCACTTTCCGCGAGGATCTCTATCACCGCCTCTCGGTGGTCCCGATCCGCGTGCCCGCGCTGTCGGAACGGCGCGAGGACATTCCGGAGTTGATCGACTACTTCATGGAGCAGATCTCGGCCGGCAGCGGCCTGCCCAAGCGCCAGATCGGGCAGGACGCGATGGCGGTGCTGCAATCGCATGTCTGGCCCGGCAATGTGCGCCAGCTCCGCAACAATGTTGAACGAGTCATGATTCTGGCCGCCGGCGGCCCGGAGGTCATCATCACCGCCGACATGCTGCCGCAGGACGTCGGCTCGATGGTGCCGGCGATGCCGACCAGCAACAATGGCGAGCACATCATGGGCCTGCCGCTGCGCGAGGCGCGCGAAGTATTCGAGCGCGACTATTTGATTGCACAGATCAGCCGTTTTTCAGGAAATATTTCTCGAACGGCTGAGTTCGTTGGCATGGAACGGTCGGCACTGCATCGCAAGCTGAAGGCGCTCGGCGTCGGCTGAAACGTTCCGAGTGAAGTGGATACCGGTCGGCATACAGAAAACGCCGCGACATCGCGGCCGCTCGTCAGGGATAAACGAGGAAAATCATCGATTTCCGTAGTTTTTCGGGGCAATAGAGCACGGGCTGCCGCGTGAAGCGGCTTGCCTAATAACCCGACCTGTCCTCTAATCGAACCGCTGTTCCTCCGAGGGGGATCTCATGAGGAGCGGCAACCGGAGGAGGCCCCGAATTTCACAAAGAGGGCCGCATCCGGCGCAATAAAAAGAAACTCAAAGCGAGAAAAAAACAATGGCGGCAGACCGCGCACAAAACCTGCAGGACACCTTCCTTAATCACGTTCGCAAAACCAAGACGCCACTGACGATCTTTCTGGTCAACGGAGTGAAGCTCCAGGGCATCGTGACCTGGTTCGACAATTTCTGTTTGCTGCTTCGGCGCGACGGTCACTCGCAGCTTGTCTACAAGCATGCGATCTCGACCATCATGCCGGGCGCGCCCATCCAGTTGTTCGAAGGCGGCGAGGATCAGCCGGCTTGAGAGTGATCTGATTGGAACCCCGGAATTTCGACGGGGACGCCGACCGTCCGCGGTCGGCAGGGGCTAAGCAGACGGGGCGGGTGCTTGTCATCGGTCCCTATTTGCGAGTGCGCGCGGGAAGTGCCGACGCGCAATCGGAAAGTCATGTCCAACGCGACGCCGAGGCCCGGCTTGATGAAGCCGCGGGCCTCGCGCGCGCGATCGACCTCGTCATTGCCGATGCGATCATCGCGCCGATCAGCCAGATCAGGCCCGCCACCTATATCGGCAAGGGCAAGGTCGAGGAGATCGCCGCGCTGGCCAAGAGCCTCGACGTCGAGCTCGTGGTGATGGATTGCGCGCTGGCGCCGATCCAGCAGCGCAATCTCGAGAAGGAGTTGCACGCCAAGGTGCTCGACCGCACCGGGCTCATCCTAGAAATCTTCGGCCGCCGCGCCAAGACCAAGGAGGGCTCGCTCCAGGTCGAGCTCGCGCATCTCAACTACCAGCGCTCGCGCCTGGTGCGATCCTGGACCCATCTCGAACGCCAGCGCGGTGGCTTCGGCTTCATGGGCGGTCCGGGCGAGACCCAGATCGAGGCCGACCGCCGCCTGATCCAGGAGCGCATCACCAAGCTCGAGAGCGAGCTGAAGAAGGTGCAGGCGACGCGGCGGCTGCATCGCGCCGGCCGCCAGCGCGTGCCGTATCGCGTCGTGGCACTGGTCGGCTACACCAACGCCGGCAAATCGACGCTGTTCAACCGCCTGACCCGCGCCGACGTGCAGGCCGCCGACATGCTGTTCGCAACGCTCGACCCGACGCTGCGCGCGCTCAACCTGCCGCATGGCGGCAAGGCGATGCTGTCCGACACCGTCGGCTTCATCTCCAACCTGCCGACCCAGCTCGTCGCCGCCTTCCGCGCCACGCTGGAGGAGGTGCTTGAGGCCGACGTCATCCTGCATGTGCGCGACATCTCGCATGAGGATGCCGAGGCCCAGCAAAGCGACGTCGACGCGGTGCTGCGCCAGCTCGGCATCAATCCCGATGACTCAGGCCGCATCATCGAGGTCTGGAACAAGATCGACCGTTACGACGTCCAGCAGCGCGAAGAGCTTCTGAACATCGCCGCGCGCCGGCCGGAGGATCATCCGGCGATGCTCGTTTCCGCCGTGTCGGGCGAGGGCATCGACGCACTGCTTGCCGCGATCGAGGAACGGTTAGCCGCCAAGCGCACCACGCTCGATCTCTCCATCGACGCCGCCGACGGCGCCGGCATCTCCTGGCTGCACCGCAATTCGGAGGTGCTGGCCAAGGAGCTGCACGACGGCCGCTTCGACATGACCGTGCGGGTGGATGAGACCAAGCGGGATATCGTGGTGAACAGGTTCGACGCCGTGCCGCGCGTGGCTTGATCGATCAGTTTGGTCGTCCCGGCGAAGGCCGGGATCCATCCCGCGTGATCCATCAAGGTTGTTCGGTCTTCGTACCGCCCCACACATAACCCCAAGTCTTCGCCAAATTGCCTCCCCGGCCTTCGCCGGGACGACGGCGGGGTTAGCGGCGGGCCTGGTTGCTTCTCTCAGCTGTCGTTAGCTGTTGCGCCTCGCCCTTCGCCGCATTCCACAGCGCGTCCATCTCCGCCAACGACGCCTGCTCGAGCGTCCGGCCCTGTGCCTCCAGCGCGCGCTCGATGAACGCAAACCGTCGCTCGAACTTCGCGTTGGTCGCGCGCAACGCGGCTTCCGGATCGGCGTCGACATGGCGGGCGAGGTTGACGAGGGCGAACATCAAATCGCCGGTCTCTTCGGCGATCTCCTGCTTGTCGTTGCGGTCGAGCGCGGCCTCGATCTCGTCGGCTTCCTCACGGATCTTTTGCAGGACCGCGCGCGGGTCATTCCAGTCGAAGCCGACGGTGGAAGCCTTGCGCTGGAGCTCCATGGCGCGGGTCAAAGCGGGCTGGCCGGTCTTCACGCCCGATAGCAGCGACTTGTGCGTCGGCGTCTCCTCCGGCGGCCGGCGTGCGGCGCGCTCGGCCTTCTCCTCCGCCTTGATGCGGTCCCAGACTTCCTTGACGTGGTGCGGGGCGAGGTTGCCGTCCTTGTCGGCGAAGACATGGGGATGACGGCGGATCATTTTCCGCGTGATGGCCTCGACCACGTCCCCGAAGGCAAAGGCGTTCCGCTCCTCAGCCATCTGGGCGTGGAACACGACCTGGAGCAGGAGATCGCCGAGCTCCTCTCTGAGATCGTCGAGATCGCCGCGGGTGATGGCATCGACCACCTCATAGGCCTCCTCGATCGTGTAGGGCGCGATCGTCGAAAAATCCTGCTCGAGGTCCCAGGGGCAGCCGGTCACCGGCGTACGCAGTGCCGCCATGATCTCGATCAGGCGGGAAATGTCGCGGGAAGGGGTCATTGCGGGGCGGTCTCCTGGGTCCAAAGCGTTATGCCAAAAGCGGCCCGCCGTTCCCAGCGCCGGCATACGGAACAGGCCGATTTCCACCGATTGGCGGGCGGGGTGCGCAGTGCTAAAGCGCGGGCCATGAGTGACGCATTTTCCTCGCAAACCGCGCTGGTGCTGTTTTCCGGCGGCCAGGATTCCACCACCTGCCTTGCATGGGCGCTGAACCGCTTTGCCCGCGTGGAGACGCTGGGGTTCGAGTACGGCCAGCGCCACGCCATTGAGCTCGCCTGCCGCGACCGGCTGTTCGACGGCATCAAGGGCCTCCGCGCCGATTGGGCCGCAAAGCTCGGCGAGAGCCATACGCTGTCGATCCCGACGCTGGCGGCGGTGTCGGAGACGGCACTGACGCGCGACGTCGCCATCGCGATGGGGGCCGATGGCCTGCCCAACACGTTCGTGCCGGGCCGCAACCTCGTGTTCCTCACCTTCGCCGCCGCCCTGGCTTACCGGCGCGGCATCACCCACATCGTCGGCGGCATGTGCGAGACCGACTATTCCGGCTATCCCGATTGCCGCGACGAGACCATCCGCGCCATGCAGGCCGCGCTCTCGCTCGGCATGGCGAGGCCCTTCGAGCTGCACACGCCGCTGATGTGGATCGACAAGGCCGCGACCTGGAAGCTGGCGCATGATCTCGGCGGCGACGGGCTGGTCGACCTCATTCGCGAGCAGTCCCACACCTGCTATCTCGGCGAACGCGGCGCGCAGCACGACTGGGGATATGGGTGCGGGGAGTGCCCGGCGTGCAGCCTGCGGGCGAAGGGGTGGCGGGAGTATGGCGGGGAGGTAGCGCCACGCCCAGCGTCGTCATCCTGAGGTGCGCGCTCTTGCGCACCTCGAAGGATGGGCCGCAAGCGCGCTTGGAGCCCATCCTTCGAGGCTTCACCTTGCGATGCTGGGCATCGCAAGGCTCGCACCTCAGGATGACGGCGGAGCGACTGGCTACAGTACGGCGATGGCGAAGGCCTACCGAAAATCCTCGTCCCTGAGCTCGATCGGCTTGCCGTGGGGCGTGCGATCCGCGGCGTGGTCCCAGGCGTCGCGATAGCGGTGCAGCGTGTCCATCGAGGCGACGCCTTTCCGCGCGACGAGGCCTTCCAGCGTGGCGAGCCAGTGCAGATAGTAGGTCTCGCCCGTATCAGGATCGCCGGCGGCCTGCGCGCGCTTGATCTCGGAGGCCAAGGCTGCGGCCCATTCCGGCCAGGTGAACACACCACGCTCGTGGAGCGTCAACGCCATCGCGAACGCATGCGCCTCCCATGGCGCGCGGAACACCGGGCCGTCGTCGTCACGGGGAATGCTTGGAATGGCCGCCGTCGCGGCGGCAGCAGCGCTACCACTCATTACGCCGGATCCAGATAAGGCTCGAACGCGTCGATCGAGACCTTCAGCGTCGGATCGCCGTCCTCGCCCCAGAGATCGCGCCCCTCGAACACGACGGTGTAGAGCCATTGCGGATTCTCGCCGAGCTCCATCGCCGCCGAATCCGGGAACACGTGGCAGCCGTGATTCAACTCGACCACGCCGACATGGCCGCGGACATAGCGCGGCAGCCGCGTGTGCGTCGCCGGATGGATGTTCTTGGCGCGGACGCGGTCGCCGATGTTGAATTTTGCCGCCGCCGGAGCAGGGCGGGCGAACTTGCCGCGCACCATGATGCGCTCGACCTGGGTGAGATCGAACTTGCCGTGCTTGAGTGCCTTGGCCGGTTGCATCGCGTGACCGGCAGCGACCTCCTCCCTTGTGAGGTAGCCCTTCTCGATCAGCATCTCCTCGAGCCCGAGAAACCATTTCTTGTAGTAGGAGCTCGACAGATAGACGTGCGGCGGCAGCGTCTCGCGATAGAAGCGCGAGGTGTCGATGTTGAAGGCGCCGGCCGCGCCCATCGCGCGCACCATGGCCAGCACGCGCGACTCCCATTCCTCGTGAAACATCGGCTCGTTCGGCTCGGGCTCGACCTTGCCGAACCCGTCCATGCCGCCCATGTCGTGCACGCCGTTCATGACGGTGCTCCCGGCGTCCTGGGAAAGCCGGTGCCGATCATGGAATCGCGCGTGACGAGCTCGGCGAGCTGCTCCTCGCTCCATCCTTCGGTGCCCGCGGGGCGCATCGGCAGCACCAGGAAGCGGGTCTCGGCTGTGGAGTCCCAGACCCGGATTTCCATGTCCTTCGGCAAGCTGACGTCGAAATCGGCGAGCACGCCGCGCGGATCCTTCACCGCGCGCGAGCGGTAGGGCGCGGCCTTGTACCACACCGGCGGCAGCCCCAGCATTTCCCAGGGGTAGCAGGAGCACAGCGTGCACACGACCATGTTGTGCCGCTCCGGCGTGTTCTCGACCACGACGAGATGATCGCCGACGCGGCTGACATGACCGAGCGTGCCGATCGCCTTGGAGCCATCCTCCAGCAGCGCCTTCCTGAAGTCAGGATCGGTCCAGGCCTTGGCGACGACGCGCGCGCCGTTATGCGGGCCGATCTTGGTCTCGTAGGCCTGGATGATGGCATCGAGCGCGGCCGGCTCGACATAGCCTTTTTCGGTCAGGATCGTCTCGAGCGCGCGCACGCGCAGCTCGGTCTCGGACAATTCGGAATGGTCGTGATCGTGGTCGTGATGATGCTCGCTCATGGCGCGAAGATAGTCCCAGAATCCGGGCCTTGTCGAGGCGAAGACTCTGCTAACATCGTGCCATGGGCTTGGCTGGACGAACCGGAATAACCGCTGCAATTGCGGCGCTTGTCGCACTTGCGGCACGGGATGCGCACGCGGCGAATGGCGCCTATGCGGTGGATGCCGCCGACATCTCCGAGGTCGGCTCCTGCAAGGTCGAAAGCTGGATGTCGGCGGCGAGCAACACCGATTTCCTGGCGGTCGCCAATCCCTCCTGCGTCGTCGATCCCTTCAGGCCGATCGAACTGAGCATGCAGACCATCCGTGGCCGCAGCGATGGCGACTGGAGCACGACGGTTGCGCCCAAGGCCAAGACTAATTTCATCCCGACCGGCGTCGGCCGCTGGGGATTGTCGGCCTATGGCGGTGGATCATTCGACGTGGCGACCGGCGAGGCGCTGACCGCCTTTGCCGTCATACCTGCGACTTACCGCCTGTCCGAGACGACGCGTATCAACGTCAACGCCGGCTGGCTGTGGGACCGCACGGTGGACCATCACTATTTCACCTATGGCATCGGCTTCGACTGGAAGTTCACGGACACGTTGGAATGGACGATCGAGACGTTTGGGCAGGCCGGCACCGCCGAGACCGCGAGCGTCGTGCAACCGCGCTTCCAGACCGGTGTGCGCTACCGGCCCAACGAGATATTCTCCGTCGACGTGATCTACGGCCGCAACATCACCGGCGAGAACGCCAACTGGATCACCGTCGGCACCACCATCCGGTTTCCGGTCCACGGCAGTGAGCCGGAGCATCGGCGCACCGGGCATTTGTGAGCCTACGGAAAATCGGGCGCGGAGCGACAGAACCCGAGTCTGGCCATTGATCGCGCTGCAGACAGTTCGTATACGCCGAGCTGGGACAAAAACGGCCCGGCCAACGGGCGCACGATGTGACGGCAATCGAGGGGAGGGCCCATGGCCGCTGGTTCGCAGGCGCCTGAAGCAAAAGGGTTTCGCTGGAAGCTGATCGCGCCGCTCGTGGTGTGGCTGGCGATCTATCTGTGGCCCGTGCCCACGGGGCTCAACGTCAATCAGTGGCACTATTTTGCCGTTTTCGCGGCCGTCATCACCGGGCTCATCCTGGAATCGATGCCGGTCGGCGCGGTCGGCTTCATCGGCCTGACGGTCGCCGGCGTCGCCGGCTATATCGATCCCGATCCCGGCAAATCGCTGCGCTGGATGCTGGCGGGTTTTGCCGAGAGCACGGTGTGGCTGATCGTCGGCGCCTTCGTGTTCTCGATCGGTTACCGCAAGAGCCAGCTCGGCCGGCGCATCGCGCTGGTGCTGGTGCAGCGGCTCGGCCGCAACACGCTCGGCCTCGGCTACGCGGTTGCCATGTCGGATTTCCTGCTGGCGCCGGCAACGCCCTCCAACACCGCGCGCAGCGGCGGCATCGTCTATCCCATCATCAGCAACATTCCCCGCATCTACGGCTCGGAGCCCGGACCGACCGCCGGCAAGATCGGCACCTATGTGATGTGGACGGCTTTCGCCGCGACCGCGATCACCAGCTCGCTGTTCTTCACCGCGCTCGCGCCCAACGCGGCAGCGCTGGCGATCGCCAAGAAGACCGCCGGGGTCGAGGTGAGCTGGGGCCAGTGGTTCATCGGCTTCGCGCCGCTCGGCATCCTCCTGATGGTGCTCGTGCCGCTGCTCAGCTATCTCGTGTGCCGCCCGGAGGTGAAGCGCAGCCCGGAGATCTCCGAATGGGCGGCGAAAGAATTGTCGGCCATGGGGCCGATGTCGCGCAACGAATGGATCATGCTGGCGCTGATCGTGCTCGCGATGTTCCTGTGGATCGCGGGCTCGAGCCCTGACATCCACGTGCCCGTGCTCGGCTCGAACTTCGTCAACGCCACCACCGTCGTGTTCATCGTGATCTCCTTGATGCTGGTCACCGGCGTGATCGAGTTTGCCGACATCGTCAGCGAGAAGAGCGCCTGGGAGGTATTCTTCTATTTCACCTCGCTGCTGACGCTGGCCTCGGGCCTCAACGAGATCGGATTCATCAAATGGTTCGCGACCGAATACGCAAAACCGCTCGCGGGGCTGTCGCCGTCGACCGCGATGCTGCTCTTGGTCGCGCTGTTCTTCTGGATCCACTATTTCTTCTCGAGCATCACCTCGCATGCGGCCGCCGTGCTGCCGGTGGTGCTCGCGGTCGGATCAGGCATCCCCGACCTGCCGGTCACGACGCTGGCCATGCTCTGCATGTATTCGCTCGGCCTGATGGGCGTGATCTCGCCTTACGCGACGGGCCCCGCGCCGATGTATTTCGGCAGCGGCTATATCGGGAAGGGCCAGTTCTGGGGCTTCGGGCTGATCTTCGGGCTGCTCTATTTCGCCGGCCTGCTCTTGATTGTGCTGCCCTGGTTGCAGATGCGGTGAGCCGGGCGGGAGGCTGATACCCCCGGCGGAGGAATATTCTTCTCCGGGGAGGGATTGGGAAATCTTCGTCCATCCCCCCGCAAATATCTGAAATTGCAAGAAAGACCGGAAAAGGCGATGGTGCGTGCTGCGGTGCAGCGCGTTCCTTCCGGACCCTCACCGACGTTTCACTCCCCGTCGCTCGATGCGACCCGGTTCCCGTGCCCCGGGACAGCGAACTATTGTGCATGAAGGCCGCCTCCATGAACGCCCACCAATCGCTCGCGATCGGAAACCCGATCGAAACGCTTGAAGCGATTTCACCCGCTGCGACCGAGCCGGACGCGATGGTCCGTTTCGAAGGCATCTCGAAGACCTATCCAGCCTATCGCGGCAAGCCCGGCGTCAACGCGCTGCAAAACATCGACTTCGCCATTCCGCGCGGTTCCATCACCGGTGTGATCGGCCGATCCGGCGCCGGCAAGTCGAGCCTGGTGCGGCTCATCAACGGCCTGGAGAAGCCGACCACGGGCCGCGTGATCGTGGACGGCCGCGATATCTCGGCGCTCGCGGGTCGCGAACTGCGGCTGGCGCAGCGCTCGATCGGCATGATCTTCCAGCACTTCAACCTGCTGTCCTCGCGCACGGCTGCCGACAATATCGCGCTGCCGCTCGAGATCGCCGGCTGGGCCAAGGCCGACATCCGCGTGCGTGTAGCCGAGCTGCTCGCGCTCGTCGGAATCGCCGACAAGCATGACCGTTATCCGTCCGAGCTCTCCGGCGGCCAGAAGCAGCGCGTCGGCATCGCGCGAGCCCTCGCCACGCGGCCGAGCGTGCTGCTGTCGGACGAGGCGACGTCGGCACTCGATCCGCAGACCACGCGCGCGATCCTCGACCTGCTCGCCAACATCAACCGCGAGCTGGGGGTGACCATCGTGCTGATCACCCACGAAATGTCCGTGGTGCGCCAGCTCGCCAAGGAGGTGGTCGTGCTCGATGCCGGACACGTCGTCGAGAGCGGCCATGTCGCCGACATCTTCACCCATCCCAAACATCCGATCACGCAGTCCTTCCTGGCCGAAGTGGTCGGCGACAGCCTGCCGGTCTCACTGGCGAGCCGGATCGTGGCGGAGCCGCCCGCGGGCGGACAGGCCGTGATCCGCGTGCAGGTGCGCGGAGCAGGGGCCGGTGACACGGTGGTGGCGCGGCTCGCGCGCGAGCTCGGCCTCGACGTGGCGCTGCTGTCGGCCCGCATCGACGAGATCGGCGGCCAGCATGTCGGCTCGCTCGTTCTCGGTGTCCCCGGCAGCGAGGACGTGCAGGCGCGGGTTCTCGCCTGGCTCTCTCAGTATCAATTCTCGGCGGAGCATCTTGGCTATGTCGCCTGAACTCATCAACCTGATCATCCAGGCCACGGGCGAGAGCCTGTACATGGTCGGCATCGCGGCGCTGCTCGGCACCGCCTTCGGCCTGCCGCTCGGCGTCTTCCTGGCGACCAGCCGGAAGGGCGAGCTGTTCGCGGCGCCCATCGTCAATCGTCTGCTCGGCGCCGTCGTCAATGCGACGCGGTCGACGCCCTTCATCATCCTGGTCGTCGCCATCATCCCGTTCACGCGGCTCATTGCCGGCACCTCGATCGGCTCGACCGCGGCGATCGTGCCGCTGACCATCGCCTCGGCGCCGTTCATCGCGCGCTTGGTCGAGGCCGCGATCCGCGAGGTCGATGGCGGGCTGATCGAGACCGCGTCCTCGTTCGGGGCATCTCCGATCCAGATCGTGCTCAAGGTGCTGATCCCCGAGGCGCTGCCGGGCCTCTTGCTGGCGCTGACGCTCGCGGTGGTCAGCCTGCTCGGCTATTCCGCCATGGTCGGCGCGGTCGGCGGCGGCGGCCTTGGCGATCTCGGCATCCGCTACGGCTACCAGCGCTTCATGCCGGAGATGATGCTGGCCGTCGTCGTCGTGCTGATCGCGCTGGTGCAGCTGGTCCAAAGCGCGGGCGACTATCTGGCGCGCCGGGTCAACCGCCGGCTGCGGCATCGCTGAACCCAACTTTTTCGAAACTGGAGACATCAATGCGTTTTCTCGCAACCCTTGCGGCTGCAGCCTTGCTTGCGACCTCGGCTCAGGCCGAAACCATCCGGGTCGGCGTCACCGCCGGTCCCCATGCCGAAATCCTCGACGTCGTGAAGAAGGTCGGCGCCGAGCGCGGCCTCGACATCAAGGTTGTCGAGTTCACCGATTACGTGATCCCGAACCAGGCGCTGGCGCTGAAGGACCTCGAAGCCAACTCGTTCCAGCACGAGCCCTACCTGAAGAACCAGATCTCCAAGACCGGCTGGAAGATCGTCAAGGTCGCCAACACGATCGGCTCGCCGCAGGGCGTCTACTCGCAGAAATACAAGAAGCTTGCCGATCTGCCGGAAGAAGCGCGCGTAGCGATCGCCAACGATCCCTCCAACGGCGCGCGCGGCCTGATGATCCTGGCGCTGCATGGCGTGATCAGGCTGAAGGACCCGAACAACGTCTCTTCGACCATCGCCGACATCACCGACAACCCGAAGAAGCTGCGCTTCGTCGAGCTTGATGCCGCCCAGCTTCCGCGCGCGCTGCAGGACGTCGACGTCGTCTCGATCAACAACAATTATGCGGTGCAGGCCGGCCTCAATCCGGCGACCGACGCGATCGCCCGCGAAAACCCCGATGGTCCCTGGGTCAACATTCTCGCCGTGCGCGAGGAGGACAAGGACAAGCCCTGGGTGAAGCAGCTGATCGAGGCCTATCACTCCGAGCCCGTGAAGGCGTTTCTGGAGACGCGTTTCAAGGGCACGTATCTGCCGACGTGGTAAGGGATCGGCCTGCATGGTTCTCCCGGCGATGCGGAGCATCGTCCGGACCGCTTTGGCGGGCTCCTCACCATGAGGTTCTGATATCTCGCCGCGAAACGTGACCTCATCCTGAGGGCGTCTCGAAGGATGGCCGCAATCGCTTGGGAAACGCGCGTCAGGCCGCGAGCCTGGCGCGCCGCAGCGTCTCCGAGGGCTTTTCGGAGAAGTGGCGCTTGTAATCCAGCGAGAACTGGCTGAAGTGCCAGAAGCCGTGCTGCACGGCGATGTCGTAGATGGACGTCTCGGCGGCGCCGCCGGCGCGTTTCAGATCGCGCCGCACCCGGTTCAGCCGCATCGCGCGCCAATAGTGCATCGGACTCGTGCCCAAGACCTCCTGAAAGCAATAGCCGAGCTTGCGCGGACTGGCGCCGACCGCCTTGCAGACCTCGAGCAATGAGAGGGAGCGGTCGGCGCTGCCATGCATCAGTGCGCGGGCGCGATCGACGGTGCGTCTGCGTGCAGCGGCGCTGCGGCCGGGATCGGTCGGCCGCGCCGTCGGCAACATGTCCATGATCTCGACGAGGAGGGCATCCTCCAGCACCTGCCGTGCCGCGGGATCGTCGAATTGCGCGGGTGCCGTCGTGATGGTCTCGTGAATGGCGGCGAGAAGCGCGCGCAGCCGCGCAACCGGCGCCTCCGCCATCTCGATCACCCGCAACTGATGCCAGACGCTGCGCGGCAGCGCGATGTCGAGACAGGCCGCCAGCTCCTCGATCAGCGCTGCGCTGGCGACGACGCCGCGTAGCTCGAACGCCTTCGGCGTGCACATATCGACCTCGGCGTCGATGCAGGCGATTACCTGGGCACCCGCAACACTGGCGCCGTTGCAATTGACCTCGCCGTCGCCATCCCAGGGCAGACCGATCCCAAAACTGTCCGCGCCAAGCTGGCCATACTGGCGAACTTGCTGGCTCGTGATCTCGCGGAAGACTTCGACGCGGGGCAGGGAGAGCTGGGTAAAACTGCCCTGGAAGGCGCCGGCGCTGATCTGGTCGTAGCTCAGGTGCCAGCGGCCGAGCGAGGCGCAGTGCTCGTCGACATCCGAGCTGCTGGCCTGGAGCAGGCAGGCAGCCGAGTCCTGAATCGGAAGAGTTGCGCTTAAGGCCATGACGATACGTCGGAATTTTCCAGCCAGGCAGGAACTACGTCAAGACTGGCATGCCCCGCGCCCCTGTCCAGCAAAATATTGCGGGATTTCGATAACGCCTGGCCACGCCGCGGTGCAGGCTTCCCGTTCCGACATCGCAGTCGGGATTTTGCTTCGCGGAGGGATCGAGATGCGACCGACCGATATCATGCGCGGCAGCCCGCCCGCGTCAGAGGCCCTGGTGACCCGCGCCAACTGGCGCAGCTTTCCTGCGATCCGCTGGGGCTTCACCCACACCCGCGAAGTGCTGCCGACGGCCGAGGTCCGCCGCTCCACGCATCCGTCGCCGATGCCAAGCGCCCCGCGCGAACTGCAAAAGCTCGGCTTCACCGCGCCGGACGGCAAGCCCACCACGGTCGAGGCGACATTGCGCGAGACCTTCGCCGATACGCTGCTCGTCATGCACCGGGGCACCCTGATCCACGAATGGTACGGCGACGGCATGACCGCGACCACGCCGCATCTGATCTGCTCGATCAGCAAGTCGATCGCCGGCACGCTCGGCGGCATTCTGGCCGCGCGCGGGCTGCTCGATCCGGAGGCGAGGGTGGTGCGCTATGTCCCGGAGCTGGAAACGTCCGTCTACGGCGGCTGCACCGTCCGCAACCTGCTCGACATGGCCGTCGCCATCAATTTCGAGGAGGATTACGAGGATCCCGTGGGCGACGTCGCGCGCTATCGCTTCTCCTCGGGCTGGGATGTGCCGCCTCCGGGCGTCGATCCCAGTCATCAGCGCGCCTATCTCACTACGCTGCGCGGCACCGGCAAGCCGCACGGCAAGGTGTTCCACTACGTCTCGACCAATACCGAAGTGCTCGGCTGGGTCTATGAGCGCGCCTGCGGCATGCCATACCATCGCATCCTCTCCGAATATCTCTGGCAGCCCTTGGGCGCGGAGGAGGACGGCTCCCTCACGCTCGACAGCCACGGCATGGGCCGCATCGCCGGCGGCATCTCCGTCACCGCACGCGACCTCATCCGCTTCGGCGAGATGATCCGCTGCCGCGGCGTGGTCGAGGGGCGGCAGGTGGTGCCCGGCTGGTGGATCGACGACATCCGCGAGAACGGCGATCCCAAGGCCTGGGCCGACGGCGACCTCGCCGAGTTCTTCCCGGGCGCGCGCTACCGCAGCAAATGGTTCACGATCGATCCGTCACGCAACGCGCTCACCGCGATCGGCATTCACGGCCAGCACCTCTATGTCGATCTCGACTCCGATACCGTCATCGTCAAGCTCGCGACGCAGCCCAAGGCGATGGACGTGCCGATCGATCAGCGCTGGTTTGCCGCCCTCAGCGCCATCACCGCGCATCTCGCCTGACTTTTGGACATGCCCATGCTCGATACCGTCAAAGCCAAACCGCAAGCGCAGGCTGCTGCGCCGCATCCGCTCGATCCGCTGACGGCTGAAGAGATCACCGCAGCCTGTATCCTGGTGCGTGCCGCCGCGACCTCACCGGAGAACTGCCGCTTCCCGACGGTACGGCTGGAAGAGCCGACCAAGCAGGAGCTGGCCGCAGGCGGGGCAGGGCGCCGCGCTTTCGTGCTGACGCTGGACGTGGCCACGGGCGAGGCGATCGAGCACGTCGTCGATCTCAGTCGTGGCGAGATCGTCGCGCGAAAAACCATTCCGAACCGCGAGGCGCCCTACGGGCAGCCTCCGGTGATGCTGGAAGAGTTCTTCAAGTGTGAGGCCGTAGTGAAGGCCGACGCCAGATGGCGCGCGGCGATGGTCCGGCGCGGGCTCAGCGACAAGGACATCGAGCTGGTCCAGGTCGATCCGTTCTCGTCGGGCTTCTTCGACAAGGAGTTCGAGCGCGGCGCCCGCATCGTGCGGGCCGTCAGCTATTTTCGCGAGCACCTGCAGGACAACGGTTATGCCCATCCGATCGAGGGCGTGGTCGCCGTCGTCGATCTGATCGGGGGAAAGGTGATCGATCTCACCGACGAAGACCCGATCGTGCCGATCCCGCGCAAGAAGCGGAATTACGGCGCGCATGAAGTCCAAAACCCGCGCACCGACATCAAGCCGCTGCATATCGAGCAGCCGGAGGGTGCGAGCTTTCGCGTCGATGGCTGGAAGGTCGACTGGCAGAAATGGAGCTTTCGCGTCGGCTTCACCCCGCGCGAAGGCCTGGTGCTGCATCAGCTCGCCTATCAGGACGGCGCGCGCAAGCGCTCGCTGATCCATCGCGCCAGCGTCACCGAGATGGTGGTGCCTTACGCCGATCCGACCGCGAACCATTTCTGGAAGTCGGCCTTCGATGCCGGCGAATACGGGCTCGGCATGCTCGCCAACGCGCTCGAGCTCGGCTGCGACTGCCTCGGCAACATCCATTATTTCGACGTGCCCGCCGCCGACAGCAAGGGCGAGCCCTTCGTCATGCAGAACGCTATCTGCATGCATGAAGAAGACTACGGAATTGCCTGGAAACACTACGAATTCCGTAATGGCCTGTTCGAGGTGCGCAGGTCGCGCCGCCTCGTGATCTCGTTCTTCGCCACCGTCGGCAATTACGACTACGGCTTCTACTGGTACCTCTACCAGGACGGCACGATCCAGCTCGAGACAAAACTCACCGGCATCATCCAGACCGCGGCCGTGCCATCAGGCGAAACGTACAGATGGGGCGGCATGGTCGACGACAATCTCGGCGGTCCCACGCACCAGCACTTCTTCAACGTGCGCCTGCACATGGATCTCGATGGCGGCGGCAACACGGTGACGGAGCACGACTTCGTGCCGCGACCCTGGGGCCACGACAATCCCCACGGCAACGTGTTCGACACCACGACGCGCGTGCTGTCGCGCGAGCGCGACGCCGCGGCGGTCGCCAATGGCGAGACCGGCCGGTTCTGGAAGATCAGCAATCCCAACCAGATCAATTCGGTCGGCAATGCGCCGGCCTACAAGCTCGTCGTCAATCCGAGCCCGCTGATGCTGGCGCAGGAGGGCAGCTACGTGCGCAAGCGCGGCGGCTTCGCCACCAAACACGTCTGGGTCACGGCCTTCGACAGGGACGAGAAATATGCCAGCGGCGACTATCCCAACGTCCATGCCGGCGGCGACGGCCTGCCGCGCTACGCCGCGCAGAATCGCAACATCGAGAATACAGACCTCGTGGTGTGGCACTCCTTCGGCCACACCCATGTCTGCAAGCCCGAGGATTTTCCGATCATGCCGGTCGAATATGCCGGCTTCATGCTGAAGCCGACCGGCTTCTTCGCCGCCAATGCGGCCTTCGACATCCCGCCGGAGCGCAACAGCCGCAGCGTGCTCGCGGGCGAAGGGAAGGGCGCCGCCTCGTGCTGCGACAAGGACTAGCGGCGGTAGTCAGCCCGCCGCCAGTTCGGTGTCGCCGACGGGAGGCAGAGCGATCGACGCCGGGCCTGCGACCAGGCTGTCGAGGTCGACCAGCAGCAGATCGGCAATGTGCGTGAGCTGGTGGAGCGGGATGCTGATCTCACCGCGCTCGGCCCGCGACACATCATCGGGCGAGATACCGATGAGGTTCGCCATCTGGCTCTCGGTGTAGCCACGCGCCTCGCGTGCGCCGCGGACCTGTGCGCCGATATGCCGCCGGTGCAACGTCTGCTCTTCCTCGGTCATCATCAGAGCCTGCTCGTCGAGGCTCGCAACGCCGTCCTCGAAGGCGACACCCAGCAGCCGCCGCTTCTGCCAGGCGACACGACAGGTCTTTCGCAGGCCATCGGCAAAGATCAGCGTGGCCGCTTTCGGAAACGCCAGCGACCAGTCGAGCTTCAGCCTTGCTCCGGTGCCGGAGACGTCCGCGATCGTGCAGGGGATGCTGACGGTGCCCCTGGCGCCGTCAAACTCGACCAGCCCCGTCCTCGCGGTTGATTGCCTGGTCGCAGCGCGCAATTCGCTCATGGACGTCGCCCCCGGATGCGCCGGCACAGAACGTTGCGGCACGGTCTGCAATGCAAATGAAATATCCCGCAACAGATTCTACCCCCACGGTTCCTCAGGCTCAATCGAGCGCCGAGGCCATGGTAAAGGATTCGTTCTCCGCGCCCGCTTGCGATGTCACTTGTGCTCGCGCTTCGTCGCATTGACCACATCGCCTAGAAGGATTCCAAATCCGCTCTCTCTGCGCCTGAGCGCATTCGCCGCACGTGCCGCGCACAGGTCTGGAGAGGTTCTAACCCGGTTCCTATCGCGCTCCGAAATCGCCTGCGTTAGGGCGAGGCATCAAAAACGATACCGGCGAAGCCGGCAGTGCGTGGGGCTGCTAAGACGTGACTGACTTCCAACTTCCTGCGCGTTTTGAAACGCGCCATCGACAGCTTCAGGTGCTCTTCTTCGGAGCCGTCAGCTCAGCGGCTCTCCTCCTTCCCCTTGGTCCCGTGCAGGTGCAGGCGCAGACGCAAATTTTCTCGGTCACCGTTGACGCGCCGGCCCATCGCGCACGTCCTGCGGCGACCGCGGCCTCGCGACGATCGGCATCGACGCGCACCTCCCGCGCCAATCGTCGTGCTCCCGCGCAGCAGGCCGCACCAGCCCAGTCGGCGTCGAATGGCGCGACGGGCGAACGCGCCGGCGGACCTGTGCGCGGGTTCGTCGCCACGCGCAGCGGCACCGCCACCAAGACCGACACGCCGCTGATCGAGACCCCCCAGTCGATCTCCGTCGTCACCACCGACCAGGTCCGAAACCAGGGCGCGGTCTCGATCGGCGAGGCGCTGCGCTACACGGCCGGCGTCAGCGGCGACGTCAATGGCGGCTCGGACACCCGCTTCGGCGGCCTCCAGATCCGCGGCTTCGACATGACCATGCCGGGCCTCTACATCGACGGCCTGCGAATCCCCTCCAGCAACTACGTGCATTTCAACGGGCTCGATCCCTACGGCGCCGAACGCCTCGAGGTTCTCAAAGGACCGTCTTCCGCGATGTATGGCGGCAGCGGCACCGGCGGCCTGCTCAACTACGTGACAAAACTGCCGACGGCGCAGCAGTTCGGCGAGGTCTCGATCTCCGGCGGCAGCTTCAACCGCTATCAGGGCCAGTTCGACATGGGCGGCCCGGCCAACAAGGAAGGCACCGTGCTGTGGCGCCTGACCGGCGTCGTGCGCGACGGCGAGACCCAGGTCGACTTCAGCAAGGACAATCGCGTCTTCATCGCGCCCGCCGTCACCTTCAAGCCGAACGAGGACACGACCCTCACCGTGCTCGCCAACTATCAGAGGGACCGGGCAGGGTGGGGACTCCAGTTCCTGCCAGCCTCCGGCACGGTGTGGCCGAACAACGGCCGCACCATTCCGGTCTCGTTCTTCGCGGGCGTGCCGAGCTTCGACGCCTTCAACACCGAGATCGCGACCGCCGGCTACCAGCTCTCGCACGATTTCACCGACAACATCACGTTTCGGCAGAACCTGCGCTACGCCTATCAGCACAATGAGGAGAAGGTGTTTTACGGCGGCGGCTATACCGACGAGGCCGCGGGGCAGCTCGCGCGCTATGGCAGCTACAGCAACTCCTATATCAACTCCTTTGCGGTGGATAACCAGCTCCAGGGCAAGTTCACGACCGGAATCCTGAGCCACACCACGCTGGTCGGGGTCGACTATCGCAACACCACGTTCCGCGACACCGCCTTTGGCGTCACAACGTCGGCGCCCACGGTCAACGTCTTCAACCCGGTGTACAGCTACGACTACGCTGTGAACGCCGTGGCGAGCGACAAGACCGGCGTCAAGCAGTCGCAGGTCGGCCTCTATGCGCAGGACCAGATCAAGCTCGGCCGGCTGTCGTTCCAACTCGGTGGCCGCCAGGATTTCGTGACGACGCAGGTCGACAACGGAATCGCCAACACGTCGGTCTCAAAGGATGCTTCAGCCTTCACCGGCCGCGCCGCGGCAATGTACAATTTCGACAACGGCATCGCGCCTTACTTCAGCTATTCGGAATCGTTCCTGCCGGTGCTGGCGACCGGTTTTGGCGGACAGATGCTCGATCCCGAGACGGGCGTCCAATACGAAGTGGGCGTCAAGTACCAGCCACTCGGCTGGAACGCGCTGTTCACCTTCGCCGCCTTCGACCTGACGCGCGACAATGTCGTCACCTACGTGCCTGCAGCGACCTATGCCGAACAAACCGGGCAGGTGAAATCGCGCGGCATCGAGCTCGAAGGCACGATGTCGCTCGCCGACGGCTGGAACCTGCGTGCGGCCTATGCCTATGTCGATGCCATGGTCACGCAGGATCCGGTGAATGTCGGCAAGGCGCCGGTCACCGTGCCGCTCAATCGCGCCTCGCTGTGGAGCGACTACACGCTCCAGAACGGGCCGCTGGCGGGCCTGCAGTTCGGCGGCGGCATTCGTTACGTCGGCGCGACATGGGGCGATGACGCCAACACGTTCAAGGTGGGAGCCTCGACCGTGCTGGATGCGCTGCTTGCCTACACCAGGGACAATTGGCGCCTGTCGCTGAATGTCACCAACCTCGCCGACACCCGCTACGTCGCCGCCTGCTACAACCTGTCGGGCTGTTTCTACGCGGAGGGACGTAAAGCGATCGGCAAGCTGACGTACCGCTGGTGAGTTCGAACTGAAGATGGTCCGGCAATGGGAAGCCGGACCTGCTGGATGAGAGAAGAGATGAGAGCAATATTCGGCAAACTACATCGCTGGGCGGGATTGCTCACGGCCGGATTCCTGTTCTTCTCCGGCATCACGGGCGCGATCATCTCCTGGGACCATGAGATCGACGACGTCCTGAACAGCCATCTCTTCGATGTCTCGACCAAGGGCCCGGCCATCCCGTCGATCGAGCTCGCCAAGATGATCGAGCAGCGCGACCCACGGGCGCGCGTCGTCTACCTCTTCATGACGCCGGAGGAGGGCCACTCGCTGTGGTTCTTCATCATGCCGCGGATCGATCCCGCGACCGGCAAGCGCTATCCGCTCGACTACAACCAGGTGTTCCTCGATCCCAACACCGGCGCCGAGCTCGGAC
This sequence comes from Bradyrhizobium huanghuaihaiense, assembly GCF_025200885.1. Classification (NCBI taxonomy): domain Bacteria; kingdom Pseudomonadati; phylum Pseudomonadota; class Alphaproteobacteria; order Hyphomicrobiales; family Nitrobacteraceae; genus Bradyrhizobium; species Bradyrhizobium huanghuaihaiense. The sequence goes on from NZ_CP104172.1 coordinate 4,629,811, forward strand.
GCCGCTATTGGGGCGCGGTGTGGCCCGTCACCCGCGAGAACTTCGTCTCGTTCCTCTACAAGCTGCACTACACGATGCACATCCCGGAATTCTGGGGCAGCGACCGCTGGGGCATGCGCGTGCTCGGCATCATCGCCATCATCTGGACCATCGACTGCTTCGTCGGCTTCTATCTGACGCTGCCGTCGCGGCGACGCGCCAAGGCGGCGCGGGCGCCCGAGGTCACGCGACAGCTCGACCGCGGCTTCTGGGCGCGCTGGGCGCCGGCCTGGACCATCAAGACCTCCGGCAGCGCCTACCGGATCAATTTCGACATCCACCGCGCCTTCAGCCTGTGGACCTGGGGCGTCCTGTTCATCATCGCCTTCACGGCATTCTCGCTGAACCTCTATTTCGAGGTGTTCTCGCCGCTGATGAAGATGGTGTCGAACTACACGCCGACACCCTATGAGCAGCGGCCCTATCGCGATCTCGATAACCCGATCGAGCCCAGGATGACGTTCGCCGAGATCGCCGCCCGCGCGGCCGCCGACGGCAAGGCGCGTGGCTGGACCACCCCGGTCGGCGCGCTCAGCTACGGCCCGGCCCATGGCGTCTACGCCGCCGCCTTCTTTCACCCCGGCGACGATCACGGCGCCGGCGGTGTCGGCCCGGCGCAGCTCTATTACGACAGCGAGGACGGCCGTCCGATCGGCGAGCGGCTGCCCTGGGTCGGCACCGCCGCCGACATCTTCGTGCAGGCGCAGTTTCCGCTGCATTCGGGGCGGATCGTCGGGCTGCCCGGCCGCATCCTGATCTCGATCATGGGCCTCGTCGTGGCCGCGCTCTCGGTCACCGGGGTCGTGATCTGGTGGCGTAAGCGCCGCGCCCGTGTCCGCGTGCGCGAGACCGCTGCGCTGCGCCTGAACCGGCAGCTCACGCCGGCTGAGTAGGGCGCCGGGCAAGTCTGTCCGGGCCCACCAATGCATTCAAATAAAAGTTGTGACGCGCCGCGCCTTTCCGTAAGGTTGCAAGGGTGAACGCGCTGCCACGCAGCGCGGGTGATCATTCGCCGGGAGCGTCCAATGACCACGCCTTGTCACTTCAACTCCGCTCAGTTGTCATTCGAGGGATCGCCGCTGGATCAGGCCCGGTGCCTGCTTCGCACCGTCAAGCCCCACGGCATCGTGGCCGAGGCGCCAGCCGATCTGCCGCCGGTGCTGTCCGGCCTGCTCGCCAGTCCCGCAGCGCTGGGGGTGACCAAGGCGCAGCTGCGATCATTCCTTCAGACGCAGGGGATTGCCGAAAGCACCGTGGGCGGCTCGGTGACGGATCGCATCTGCCACGCCAATTCCGACGACCCGAACGCACCGCTTGCGCGTTATTTCGTCATCCACGACACCAGCTTCAAACTGGGGGCCGGACAAGACTTCGACCCGGATTTCATCAACACGGCCGCCTGGTCCGGCAACAAGCTTTCGGGTCTGCCTGACGGCAAGACGCACATCTACATCACGCGCCTCGGCGAGACACGGACGGACCGGACCTACGGCACGCCTTGGCGCGCGACCCAGTTCGAAAAGCCGAGTACCCGCTTCAGGGGACTGTTCTTGCATCACGAACTGGTGCAGCCGCGCATGGGCCCCGGCACCCAGGACTTCCAGTCGCCCGACCCCGGATTCACGCCCGCCCAATATGCCAGGCTCGCGCTGCAATATGTCATCGCCGGCGTCAGGCGCGGCGAATGGATGGTCCCGGTCTACCATTGCGTGCTGGATCTGGGCGTGGGCGACCACGACGACCCCCAGCATTTCGACCTCGCGGCCTGGGACGCGGCCCTCCAGACGACGCTCGCGGGCGTCCGTGCGGAGCAGGCAGAGGCCGACGTAGCGGTAACGTCGGCGGCCCCGACCGCACCGCGCGCGCGGCGGACCAGAGCACGGAAAGCCGGACGGACCAGGGCGGCGAAGAAGGCCGCGCCGCGCAGGAAGGTCGCGGTCGCCAGGAAGCCCGCGAAAAAGACCTCCGCAAAGAAGAAGTCGCCGGCCAAATCGCCTGCCAAATCGCCTGCCAAGTCGCGCAAGACAGCCGCAGCTGTGAAGAAGGCGGGCAAGAAGACAGCCAAGACCCGCGCCAGGAAAAGCAAGAAGCGCGCATAGGCGCCACGTAGACGCCTGCGGAGCAGGGGGAGAGGGGCGGCGGGCCGCAAGTCTTGGCCTGTGCAAGACTTGGCTGTGCAAGACTTGGCTGTGCAAGTCCTGGCCTGTGCAAGTCCTGGCCTGTGCAAGTCCTGGCCTGTGCAGGTCCTGGCCTGCCGGTGAACCTTCACGCGGGGCACCGGCACCAAGACTGGAGATTGCTTCCAGCCTTTCGGACATCGCATGAGATCGCTCGCCTTGCTCTGCCTGCTCGTCCTGGCCATACCCGCGCGGGCGGGCGCGCCCGAGCAGAATTATCTCGACCTGCGCGACCGCTACATCGCAAAGTTCTCCAAGGCCAAGGAGAACGACGAGACCTTCAAGCAGCATGACGCGGCGCTCGAGGAGTTGGCACGCGTCCTGCGCGGCCTGGTGGGCCCGGTCACGATCAAGGGCCTCCCGGCTGACGGCAAGTCGAACGTCGATACCCTGTTCAATGGCGATTCAGGTTTCGGTCATCTCGATGGCCTCGGCTTCGCCTCCGAGGGCGACAAGATGCAGGCCGTGGTGACCACGACAGGGCTGTTGAAGCACTGGCTGGGCGAGCACCGCGAGGACGGCATGCCGCAGGAGATCGGCGCGGCGATCAGGTCGGACCGCTTCTACTATCAGGCAATCCAGGACGCCGCCTTCGCCAAATATGCGGAGCTGCCGGTTACAAAACCCGCAGGCGCGAGCGCCGCGGTCGCCGTGCTGGGCGTGCGCGGCAACGGCGATCTGAAGGGCCCGCCGGGCGAAATCGGCGTGGTCGTGATAAAGGGCGACAAGATCTTTTTCCTCTCTGCAAGCCACGCCGTGAAGACGGCCGAGATCCCGGCCTGTGAGAAAGTCTGGAAGCAGATGATGTCCAGGAAGACCCCGCAGGACGCCATGGCCAAGGAAGACCAGGCCATGGACGCCTACACAAAATGCTTCGCCAAGGAGGCGCCAAGCCAGGCCTGGTTCGCGGCGGCGGTGAAGAAGGCGCAGAGCCAGTTGGACCTGTTGCCGCTGCGCTGAGGCGAACGGCCGTCTTGCTTCAGAACGGGTAATGGCGAGGCCCGGTCTGCACGGTGATCCAACGCAACTCGGTGAACTCGTCGATGGCAGCCTTGCCGCCGAAGCGCCCGTAGCCCGATGCCTTGGTGCCGCCGAACGGCATCTGCGGCTCGTCATGCACGGTCGGCGCATTGACGTGGCAGATCCCGGCTTCGATCCGCTTGGCGATGCCAATTGCGCGCGCGATGTCGCGGCCGAACACGGCGGAGGAGAGGCCGTATTCGGTGTCATTGGCAACCCGGACCGCTTCATCCACCCCGCTGACCCGCACAACGGTCACGACCGGACCAAAGCTTTCCTCGCCATAGATGCGCATCGCCGGGGTGACGTGATCGACGATGGTGGCCGGCATGATCGTGCCGCTGCCGTGTCCGCCTGCCGCAAGCACCGCACCCTTGGCGACGGCGTCGTCGATCAGGCCGCGTACGCGGTCGCAGGCGGCATCGCTGATGAGCGAGCCGAGCACGACATTGCCCTTGCGGGGATCGCCGTGGGGCAGGCTCTTCGCCTTGGCCGCGAACTTGGCGATAAAGGCGTCCGCCACCTTGTCGTCGACGACGATCCGTTCCGTCGACATGCAGATCTGGCCCTGGTTCATGAAGGCGCCGAAGGCCGCGGCATTCACGGCCGCATCGAGGTCGGCATCGTCGAGGATCACGAGCGGGGCCTTGCCGCCGAGCTCCAGCAGCGCGCGCTTGAGATGCTTGGCGCAAGCGAGCGCGATCAGACGGCCGACCCGGGTCGAGCCGGTGAAGTTGACGCGGCGGACGGCGGGATGGGCGATCAGCGCCTCGACCACGGCCTGCGCATCTTCCGGCGCATTGGTCACGACATTGACGACGCCGTCGCCAAGGCCGGCTTCGGTCAGGCAGCTTCCGATCAGCCGGTGCACGCCGGGACTCATCTCGGAGGCCTTCAGCACCACCGTGTTGCCGCAGGCAAGCGGCATCGCGACCGACCGCACGCCGAGGATGACCGGTGCATTCCACGGCGCAATCCCGAGCACGACGCCGACCGGCTGGCGGAAGGCCATTGCGAGATTGTCGGGCTTGTCGGACGGGATGACCTCGCCCGAAATTTGCGTTGTCATGGCGGCGGCCTCGCGCAGCATGCCTTCGGCGAGATGCACGTTGAAGCCGGCCCAGCCCGCGGTGGCGCCGGTCTCGGCCACCATCAGCGCGGTGAACTCCGCGGCCCGGCGCGCGAGGATGTCGGCGGCTGCGCTCAGCCGCTTGCGGCGCTCGGAGGGGCCGAGCTGCGACCAGGCCGGGAAGGCGGCGGCCGCAGCATCGGCGGCGCGCATCGCATCGTCGATCGAGGCCGCGGCCACTGTTGTCGCGACCTCGCCGGAGATCGGATTGCGGCGCTGGAAGGTGCGCTGATTGCTGGCCGACTGGTCCTTGCCGCCGATGAGAAGGTCGATTGCGTTCATGGCGCTCTCCATGGGGTGATCAATGTGGGGACGATGCGGCGCGCGCCTTGCCGAGATAGGCGCGTTGGATCTCGGGATCGTTTCTCATCGCAGCGGCTGGTCCGCTGCCGGCGTTGCGGCCGGACTCGATCAGGTAGACACGATCGGCGATGTCGAGGCTGGCGCGTGCATTCTGCTCGACCAGCAGCACACCCACGCCTCCGGCGCGGATCTGCGCCAGCGCGCGAAACACCTCGCGGCTGAGCAGGGGCGACAGGCCGAGCGAGGGCTCATCGAGCAGGAGCAGCAGCGGGTTCGACATCAGCGCCCGGCCGATCGCCACCATCTGCTGCTCGCCGCCGCTCATGGTGCGGACGGCCTGGGTCATGCGCTCGGCAAGGCGCGGGAACAGTTGCAGGATCCTTGCGAGCCGGTCCGCTTCGCCGGCGCGGGCGCGGGCGGGGTAGGCGCCGAGCTGCAAATTCTCGGCAACGGTCAGGTCGCCGAACACGCCGCGTCCCTCCGGCACCAGGGCGATGCCGCGCTCCACGATCAGATGGGCGGGCAGCTCGCCGATGCTCTGTCCCTCGAACGTGATCCTTGCGCCCGGAACGGGCCTGACCAGCCCGGCGATGCTCTTGAGCAGGGTGGACTTCCCGGCGCCGTTGGCGCCGAGGATCGCGACGATCTCGCCCTTGGTGATGCCGAGCCCGACGTCGGCCAGCGCCTGGTGCTTGCCATAGAAGTGGGAGAGGGCGGCGACCTCAAGCATCGTCACCTCCAAGATAGGCGGCGACGACCTTTGGATCGGCCAGGACATCGTCCGGCGTGCCGCGCGCGATCACGCTGCCGGCATTCATGACGATGCAATGGCCGCACAGCGCGCGGATCGCATCCATGACATGTTCGACCATGATGATGGTGAGACCGCGCTCGCGCAGTTTCGCAATCAGGGCGATGCCGGTCTCGAGCTCGCTCGGGTTGAGGCCCGCCAGCCATTCGTCGAGCAGCACGAGGCGCGGCTGCAGCGCCAGCGCACGGGCAAGCTCGAGCCGCTTCTGGTCGATATAGGTCAATTCGCCCGCGGGGGCTTCGTGCATGGTGCCGAGCCCGACCAGGTCCAGCAGCTCGCGTCCCGTCGCGTCCGAACCGCTTGACGTCGAGAACAGCCGCGCCGCAGCGACGTTCTCGGCGACGGTCAGGTCCGGCATCACCCGCACCAGCTGGAACGTACGCGCAAGGCCGAGCCGCGCGATCTGGTGCGCGCGCAGACCATTGAGGACGGTACCGCTGAACCGGATCGTGCCCGACGAGGGGCGCAAGGCGCCCGACAGCGTATTCAGCAGCGTGGTTTTGCCGGATCCGTTGGGGCCGATGATGCCGATGATCTCGCCCGGCGCGACCGTGAAGCTGACGTCCTCGACGGCGCGCAGCCCGCTGAACGATTTGCTGACGCCGTCGACCGCGAGCAGCGTTGCATCCGTCTTACGGACGGATACGGCGGCGGGATGACCTGCCGGAACGCGCCAGCGGCCCGCCCCGAACAGGCCGATCACGCCGTTCGGCAGCACCATGACGATGAGGATGAAGATGATGCCGAGCACGATGCTGAAATGATTGGGCAGCGTCGCGGTCAGCACCTCGAACAGCAGCACCAGCGGAACGACGCCGAGCACGGGGCCGAACAGCGAGCCGGCACCGCCGAGCAGGGCCATGATCACGACCTGGAACGAGATGGTCGGATTGAAGGCGATCGCGGGATCGATATAGGTCCAGCGCGGCGCCATCACCGCGCCGGTCATCGCCATGAACGTCGCGCTCAGGATGAAGACGCCGAGCTTGATCCGCGTCGCATCGATACCGGAATGGCTGGCCGCGGTCTCGTCGGCGCCGATGGCGCGCAAGGCCAGCCCGTAGCGCGAGCGCCCGAGCAGCCAGCCGACCAGGAAGACGATCGCGGTCAGGCCCAGCAGCTGCCAGTAGAGAATGTCCTGCGTCACCGCGCTGAAGAGTAGCGGCCGACCGATTTGTGGATGTTGACCTCGTACCAGATCACGAGCTGCCGGATCAGCTCGGCAAGCCCGAAGGAGAAGATCACGAAATAGATGCCTGACAGCCGCAGCGTCGAGAGTCCGGTGATGGCGGCGGTGAGGGCGCCTACGCCGGCCGCGGCCAGCAGCACGACCGGCCAGGGCATGGTCTCACCCAGCACCGCAGCGGTGTAGGCGCCGAGGCCGAAGAAGGCGACCGTTGCCAGCGAGATGTAGCGGGTGGGACCCGAGAACATCGCCCAGGCGGTTGCGAGGATCGTGAAATAGAGGACGCTGATGCCGAGCGCGAGATAGTAGCCGTTGGCATAGAGCGGATAGGTGACAACGGCCGCAGCCAGGGCAAGCGCGGCACACCATAACAATGCACGCAGAGGCCCGGTCACGACGCGGCTCTCCCGAACAGGCCGGTGGGTTTGATAAGGAGCACGCCGAGAAACAGCGCGTAGGTCGCGGCCAGCGTCAGCCCGGGATCGACCAGCCGTGCCACCGCGGTCTCGACCACGCCGAGCAGCAGCCCCGCAACCAGCGCGCCCAGGACGTTGCCGACGCCGCCCATGATGACGACGACCAGCGCCTCCATGGTGAAGACAACGCCCATCGCGGCGTTGAAGGTCAGGAACATGCTGACCAGCACGCCGCCGACGGCGACGAGGCCGCCACCGAAGGCAAACGCAAATCCTGACAGCGCGGCCACGTCGATCCCGACAAGGCGCGCGGCGTTCGGGTCAACGGCGATGGCGCGCACGGCGGTGCCGATCCGCGTACGGGTGAGAGCGAGATAGACGGCGCCGCCAACCACGGCGGCGAACAGCAGCGCGACCAGGCGATTGACCGCAAGCGTCGAGCCCATGATCGTCAGCGGAATGGAGAGATAGCTGTAGCTGTAATACTGCCCGCCGAAGGCGACCAGCATGGCGCCCTGGATCACGAACAGCACGCCGAAGGTCACGAGGATGCTGTCGATCTCCTGCGCGCCGCGGTCCTTGCCCCGCCGCATCAGCCGTTCCAGCAGGAAGCGATAGAGCAGCCAGTTCAGCAGCATCGCGACCGGGACCGCCAGCAGCAGCGCGGCCAGCGGGCTCAGGCCAAGGCCGCTGTAGAGCGAGAACGCGCCGAAGGCCGCCGCGACCAGCGACTCCCCGTAGGACAGGTTCATGATCCGCGCCACGCCGTATTGCAGCGTCAGCCCGAGCGCGATCAGCGCGTACATGCCGCCGAGCACGAGGCCCGGCAGGATGATGTCGACGAGCAGCATGAAACCGAGCCCTTTAAGCGGACGGCAGGCCTCGCAGCGCAAGGCCTGCCAACGGCCTTACTGCCACTGTGCCTTGGGCACGACCGGCGCACGCGCGCCCGGCAGCGAGGCCGGCGCGAGCGCGTAGAACTCGCCATTCTGCCACTGGCCGACGCTCCAGACGTCCTGGAGCAGTCCGTCCTTCAGCTTGACCTTGCCGATGATGGTGTCGAACGTGCCCGAGCGGATTTCCGCTGCGACCGCGGCGCGATCGAGCTTGCCGACCTTTTCGATCGCCTGCTGCAGCACCTGGAGGCTTGCATAGGTGATCGAGCTCGCCCAGCGATCGGGCTCCTTGCCGGTCGCGGCCTTGTGGCGCGCGAGATAATCCTTCAGCTGCGGCGAGTCCGCGTTCCAGCCGCCGATCCCCATCACGCCCTCGCTGTTGGCCGCGAACTTGCCCTTGTAGAGCGGGAAGGCGGTACCGACACCGACGTAGAAGACCTTTGGATTGAATTTCAGGAGCTGCGCCTGCTCGGTCAGCGCGATCGTATCCGGCGGATAGCTGAAGGCGACGAACGCATCCGGATTCGACGCGATCGCGTCCTTCAGCAGCGGCTGAAGATCCTGCGCGCCCATCGGATAGGTCTTGTCATAGGTCAGCGTAAATCCGTGCTTCTTGAAAGCCTCGCGGCCCGCTGCGGAGAGCTCGATGCCGAACTGATCGGCGATGCTGACCATCGCGATGTTCGCCCCGATCTTGCCCTCGCTCTTCAGCTTGCCGAGCAGGTCCGCCAGGCCCTCGGAGATCTGCGCCGACGTCCCAAGCCAGAATGTCGCGTTCGACCAGCGCTTGGCAAGCTCCGGCGCCTTGTCGGTCACCGACGTCACCGCAAGGTGAGGGTAGCCGAGCCGGTTCAGCGTCGGGCCAACTGCAAGGTTGAGGCCCGTGCTCCAGGGCGGAAGGATGAAATCAACCTTGTCCTGGTTGGCGAGACGCTCGATCGCCTTGACGGATTCCTCCGAGCTGCTGCGGTCGTCATATTCGACCACTTCGATCGGCAGCTTCTTGTCGCTGAGCTTGATGCCGCCGGCGGCATTCACGTCCTTCACCCACAGCTCGTAATTGGGCAGGGTGGTGATACCGGCGCCGCCGGCATAGGGGCCGGTCTTGGAGATGGCATAGCCGATCCGGATCTTCTCCTGCGCATCGGCCGCGGACGCAAAGCTCCCCAGCGCCGTGGCGACAGCCACAAGGCCCGTGACGCGCAGCAACGTTCGACGGTTCGCCGAAAACATGTCGATCCTCCCTCGTGTTTCACTCCAGCGGTGTCCGCTAGCGATGTGAGTGGGCCGTTCCTCTGGTCCCGGTTTCTTTTCGGCGCGGGTTATGAAGCCGGCCGCGACCAGGACTTGACCTAGCAAGCACCGAGGGGTTTGTTCGCACAATGGACAGATCCGGCGAAAGATTGGACGGTTCTGGTCGCGATGGCCAGGTGCGTCGAGGCGTCGCGGGCGCCGGTCCAGCGGCCGCGAGCGGCGCTGCGCCCGTCGGCGCCGAGCTGATCGCCTCGCACTACGTTGCGCGGCGCTGGATGCTGACATCGAAAGCGGCGCGGCCGTTCATCCATCTGCTCTGCCTGCACGTTGGAGCCGCCGCCGAGGTCGGCCGGCCCGGCAAGACGACGGCGTTTACCGGCCCGGCCATTGTCTGGCTGCCGGCGGGGTCGGCCGAATGGCTCGAGGGGTCGGCCGAATGGCTCGAGGTGCCGGCCGGGGCCACCGCCGAGCTGCTGCAACTGCGCGCGGGCGTGTGGCATCGCTACCTGCCGCCATCGGCCGAACCAGCCTATCTCGCGCTCGAAGCCGCCGCCGGCATCATGGCCCGGCCGGTCGAGCCCGACCTCGTCACCACGATGTCACGCTCGATCGCGGCGATCGCTGCCGAGATCGCTTCGCCTGCCCGCAGCGGCGCGGCATCGATCATGTCGGCCGAACTGACGCTGTGCGTTCTGCGCTTCTGGCGCCTGTTCGCCAGCGCGACCGACGATCGGGACGAGGAGGGGAGCAGTGCCGAAATCCTAACACGCTTCCGCCGACTGCTCGAGGAGCGCTATCAGCAGCACCTGCGCGTGAGCGATTACGCCAACCTGCTCGGCATGACGCCGGACCGCCTGCACGCTTTGTGCAGCCGCGAGCTGAAGCGATCACCGAGCGAACTGATCCAGCAGCGCCTCGTCAAGGAAGCCGCGACACGGCTCGAGGCCGGCACCGTAGCCGTCAAGCAGATCGCCTTTGCGCTGGGCTTCAAGGACACCGCCTACTTCAGCCGCTTCTTCCGCAAGCACACCGGCGAGGCACCGGGTGTCTGGCGCCGGCGCGTTGCGGCGCGCGTGCGAGCCGGCCGATCGCGGCCGACGCTCAACTTTGCCGACTGGCCGTAAGCGCCAACTGGACAGGTGAGCGTCTCCAGCTAGCGTCGGTGCCGGAGGTCCTCAGTCGTGCGCCTGAGGACGTCGTGAAGCCAGTCATGTGCCGGCTCGCCCTCGATACGTTCGTGCCACAATAGCCGGACTTCGACCGGAGTTGTGGCGTAGGGCAGCTCGTACGCGGTGACGGCATGGGCGCGTTCGAATGCCCGCGCCAATGGACGCGGAACGATGGCCGCCAACTCGGAGTCCGCGAGCAGGGCGGGCAGGGCAAGAAAATGCGGCAGCGAAACAGCTATTCGCGGCGGCCGGTCGCTTTCGGACAGTGCCCGTTCGAGCGCTGCGCGGTCATACATTTCCGATCGCCTGGCGAGGCCGCGCTCGGAGATGAAGCCCCCGATCGCTCCCTCCTGCTCGCCGCCGAAGGAGACGACGACCAGCGGCATGCGCGCCAGCGTCGCGTTGGTGATCCGGCCGAGCTTGCGCTTGCCGCCCACGATCAGCACGTCGTCATATTCGAACAACAGCGAGGTGCGGAAGCGGCTCGGCGGATCCGAGAAGACGCCGATCGCAACGTCGATGCGGCCGAGGTCGATCTGCTCCGCGAGGTCGATCCGCGTCACCGGCTTGATGATCAGGTCGATCGCCGGCGCTTCAGCCTTCAGTATCTTCAGGAGCGGTGAGGCCAGCACCATCGTGGTGAAGTCGTTGGCGGCGAGGGTGAACTGCCTGGTGGAAGCCGCCGGAACGAAGCGCGGCTGCTCGACCGCCGCTTCGAGCGATCGCAGCGCTTCGCGAACCTGCGGAGCCATCGTCAGCGCGCGCGCGGTCGGTTGCATGCCGGTCGCCGTGCGCACGAACAAATCGTCTTCGAGCATCTCGCGCAGCCGGGCGAGCGAATGGCTCACGGCGGATTGACTGAGGGCAACCCTCTGGCTCGCCCGCAGCACGCTCCGCTCCTCCATCACGGCGTCGAAGACCTTGAGCAGGTTCAGGTCCAGCGTCTTGAAGGAAACAGCCACGTGCGCGTCTCGAGGCGGATCGCGCGCCCGTTGCTTCATTGCGATCGCTTGCAGTTAAGGCCAACCACGCAGCCGACGCAACCGAGCAGGGCCCCGGAGCGCGATGCCTGGCCGCTCGCCCCACCAAACTGAAGGCGGTTCAGGATCACTCTGCAAGAGTTTCACTTCCGCAATCGAGCGATCCCGTCATGATCCCGGCGCCGGATTTGGAGGAGACGCGCAATGAAATCCTGCGGGATGTCGATCGGAGCTTTTGGACTAGCACTGACGCTTCTCACGGCGCAGGCGATTGCACAGGATGGTCCTGTGAAGCTCGGCGTCCTCACCGACATGTCCTCGCTCTACGCCGACAATGGCGGCCAGGGCTCGGTGGTCGCGGCGCAAATGGCGGTCGACGACTTCGGCGGCCAGGTGCTCGGGCGCAGCATCCAGATCGTCGCGGGAGACCATCAGAACAAGGCCGATGTGGGATCGACCATCGCCCGGCGCTGGCTCGAAAATGAAAACGTCGAGGTCATTCTCGACGTGCCGAATTCTGCGGTAGCGCTGGCGGTGCAGGGCATCACGCGCGACAAGAAGAAGCTGTTCCTCGCCACGGGCGCCGCGACGTCCCGCCTCACCGGCGACGAATGCTCGCCGGCCGGAATTCACTGGACCTACGACACCTACGCGCTGTCGCAGGGAACGACGCGGGCGATGTCGCGTCTCGGCGCAAGCTCCTGGTTCTTCGTTTCGGTCGACTACTCTCTTGGAGCCCAACTCGAGGCCGACAGCCGCCAGGTCATCGACGCCATGGGCGGCAAGATCCGCGGCGCCGTGAAGCATCCGATCAACACGCCGGATTTCTCGTCCTTCCTGCTCCAGGCGCAGTCGTCGAAGGCGGATGTGATCGCGCTCGCCGATTCCGGCGGCGACTTCATCAACGCCGTCAAGCAGGCCGGCGAATTCGGCATCACCCAGCGGCAGAAGCTGGTCGGGCTGCTCGTCTTCATCGCCGACATTCACAGCCTCGGACTGCAGAGCGCCCAGGGCCTGATGCTGAGCTCGGCCTTCTACTGGGACCTGAACGATGACACGCGTGCCTGGTCGAAGCGCTTCATCGCGAAGACCCACAAGGTCCCGACCATGATCCACGCCGGCACCTATGGTGCCGTGATGCACTACCTCAAAGCGGTTCAGGCGGCGGGTACGCTGGATGGGCCGACCGTCGCCGCCAGGATGCGCGAGGCGCCCGTGAACGATTTCATGACGAAGAATGGCCGGATCCGCGAGGACGGCCGGCTGGTCCGCGACATGTATCTGTTCCGCGTCAAGTCGCCCGAGCAGTCGAAATACAAGTTCGACTATTACGAGCTGCTGGCAACGATTCCGGGTGACGAGGCTTTCCGGCCGATGGAGCAGGGTGGATGTCCGCTCCTGAAGAAGCCATGACCGGCGCGGCCGCGGCTGCGCGAAGCCCGATCGACGAGATCATCGCAGGCCGCGTTGCGTGCCGCGATTTCTCAGACGCGCCAGTCGGGCGAGGGACCATCGAGCAGATCCTGCGCGTGGCGCGGTTTGCGCCAAGCGGCGCCAATATCCAGCCCTGGCATGTCTATGTGCTGGCGGGCACCGCCAGGGACAAGGTGTCCGTGGCTCTCCGCGAGGCGCACGAAACCGCCCGCGACGCGCACGTATCGGAATACAGCTATTACGCCAGCGACCTGCCCGAACCCTACCTGCGGCGACGCCAGGAGTTTGGCCGGCTGTTCTACGGCTCGCTCGGCATCGCCCAGACCGATCTCCAAGCCAGGAGCGGCCAGACCGCCAAGAACTACGCGTTCTTCGGCGCGCCCGTCGGGCTCATCGTCACCATCGACCGGCGCCTGCAGGTCGGAAGCTGGCTCGACCTCGGCATGTTCGTCCAGAACGTGCTGCTGGCCGCGGCAGGCCATGGGCTTCAGTCCTGTCCGCAGGAGACGTTCTCGAAATACCACCGGATCCTGCGCCCGCTGCTGTCGATCCCGGCGGAGCAGATGGTGGTGTGCGGCATCTCGATCGGCCGCGCCAGGGACGCTGACAAGGGCAGGCTGATGCCACGCGCCGACATCGCAGAGTTCGCCGCTTTCGCTGGCTTCGAAGAACAAAGTGCAACCCAAATGGAAAGGACAAGGCCATGGGAAGCCGAGACGAGCTGATTCAGTGCAGCATTCCGTTTCTGCGCGAGGTCAAGGACATGACACCCGGCGCGGAGATGGAGCGCTGGCTCAATCAAAAATACGGCGAGGGCAGCCAGCTCTACCAGGACCTGGCGCGCCTGATCAGGCTCGGGGTCCAGGAAGGCTGGGCAGCCAACCAGGAGGTCGAAGGTCCGAACTACCGGCGCAGCCGCATCCTGGAGCCGGTGCCCGAGACGTTCCAGTTCAGCATCACGGCGGTCTACATGAACAGCGCCGATCCGCGCCGCTTCAAGGACGAGGACGACCACGACGTGCTGCGCGGGCAATATCATGGCCACCCATACGGGGAACTGAACCTGGTCGCGCCGCTGGACAAAGGCGCCGAGCTGAAGGGGCTGCAGGGGTGGCAGGGGCCCGGCTGGACCGCGCCCGATCCCGGAAGCCGTCACTATCCCGAGGTCCGCGGCGGCGCCGTCATCGCACTGTTCTATCTGCCCGCCGGACGCATCTCCTACGACTTCGCGGCGCCGTCCTGATCGCCGGCCGGACGATCTCGGGCGACGCCTCGCGAACTTCACCCGTGTTGAAGAACGCACCATTGGGTCCGCAGAGCGGCCATCCGACGCGACGATCCCGGGCTGCAACGGCGGCGCGCCATGATTGAACGGGATAGACTCTGAGTAATTCACGACGTGCACCTCGAGGCTCGAACTCGCCCTCGCCATCGAGCCGTCCAGCGTGTATTGGCAAGGGCGCCGTGCCTCCCTGCGCCTTGCGATGAGAACACGAGAAATTGCATGCCTAGGAAACTCACTCATAGCGCTGCTATCGATCCACTGCACGGATTCCCTGTTTCTGTGCAACCGCTGCAGCCCTGTCCTTTCTGCGGCGGCTCGGAAGTTTGGATCAACAGCGACATCGTGCCGAAATTCGTGGCATGCCGGAAATGTTGGGCGTTCGGCCCCAGTGCGCCGACCGTTACACAGGCGGCCGAGCGCTGGAACAAACGCGCCACGCCCCCTGGAACGAACACGGCTGCAGCGACCTCTGGCTAATCTAGCTCTCAATCAATAGCTGGACGATCTGGTTTTTCGCTTTGCATTGCGAATGCCCAGCGGTAGGTAGCTCCTTTTGCTGGAACCGTCTGTCGAGCGACGTCTCCGGCCGGGGGCCGCGGCAACCTTTGGGCCAACAACAGAAGTGCAGGTCGGTTTGCTGGCAACCTGTTTCCTCGCACAAGGCCAGGAACTTCGAATTTGAAATCGTTTTGTCAGCTTTTGTAGCGACCGCCTTGCAATGCAATCTCATGCGTCTCGCGCCGCGATGATTTCGCGCGGCTGCCCTTGGTCGCGCACCAACCAATAGACGGCGCCCAGCGCAAGGATGGCTGCGGCGAGCGCCAGCAGATGGAAGGCATCCGTGCTTGAAAGATCGAGAATGATCAATTTGCGTACCACCGCCAGCAACGCAATCAGGATGACAGAGCGTACTTGCACAACACTGTCGCGCCGCTCCGCGACCACCAACAGGGAGCGCTTGAATTCAAGTGCAATGATGACGGTAAAGATCATACCGAACACCGTCTGGAACACACCATAATCGGTCGGATCGAAATTGGTTGCCCAGATGCTGAGCAGGATTTTCAGCGTCAGATTCCACAGCGCGAGGACAATGATGATGGCGATCAGCATGGTCAGCATCAGGATGCAGACTTGCTCGAATTTCTGGTAGAGCGTCAGCGGCTCGAACGACAGACGCAGATCAGAGAATTCCTTTTCCAAGGACATCGTCGGCTCCATCAGCCAGCGGGCTTTAGGCATAGGATGATTTTCACAGATAATGCCGTACGGTCGTGACGCCCGCTATGGGTCAAGCTGAAAGAACTCAGTGCGAGCATATATTTTCCGCTTTGCCCTCGTTGCAGCGGAGCACTCACGATGTCGGCTCTGGGCTAAGGCTGACGCAAGTATGGATCAAGCATGGATAAAGCGCTCCCCCGTCCTCGGGTGGCCTTCGGTTCCAAAAGTCGAAAAGCTCAATGAAGAGCCGAAGAACGTTGGATCCCAGTCGCGCTCCCTCCGCCAGCTAGAGGACGTGTACTCATAAATCCAGCCCAATGTCCGCTTCAGTCCGAATGCGACTGAATTGCCGCGTAGCAGCGAAATGACGGAGTGCCATCGGCGAACCTCAGCAAAAGAGCATAATCTCCTGCAGTGCGGAGACGGGGGAGGGATAGGGGGGCATGCCGCAGCCGGCACATTTCGACTGTTTTCTGCCTTCGCGCGATTGCGCCAAATTGTTTCCGAACTCTTTCACTCTGGCCGCGTTCTCCGCCTGAAGCCTCCATGCCGGCCCTTGCGATCCATCAATGACCCCGCGGGCCGCGGCGACTTTTGATCGCGAAGCTTGTGCGCGCAGGCGTCGCACGCGCGGAACTGCACACAACAACTACGGAAATCGTTCAGTCAGGGAGAGGCGGTCATGGCCAAGCGATGCGATATTTGTGGGATTCGGCCCGCCACCGTCCGCGCGCAGGTGACCACCAGCGACGGCGACACACAGGTTCTCGACCTCTGTGAAGTCGATTACCGGCGTTTGGCGCGCCAACAAAGGCAAAGCTCTCCACTCGAATCCCTGTTCGGCGGGCGCGGTGGCCTGTTTGAGGATTTCTTCGGCGACGATTTTTTCGGCAGCCGATCATCCCGCGGCCCTGATGCGGAAACCGCGGGCGCCGATCGGGACGCGGACGCCGCCACCATACCGATCCGCTCCTCGCAATCGTCCCGTCCATCCCACAGCCGGCGAGGCGGCAGTGCCGAAGAGCGCCTGAGCGAGCACGCCCAGGAACTTTTGCAAACGGCGGCGCGAAAGACGGTCGAGTTCAGCCGCGGCGAGGTCGATACCGAGCACCTCCTGCTCGCTCTGCTCGACAGCGAAGTGGTGCGCACGATTCTTGGACAGTTCAAGGTCTCGGTCGACGATCTGCGCCGGCAGATCGAGCAGGAAGCTCCGCGCGGCAAGACCAAGATGGAGGAGGGCGGCGAGATCGGCGTGACCCCGCGGGTCAAGAGCGCGCTGGGGCATGCCTTCGCGGTCTCGCGCGAGCTTGGTCATTCCTATGTCGGGCCCGAGCATTTCCTGATCGGGCTCGCCGAGGAGGAGGGCGTTGCGGGTGATGTGTTGCGACGGTACGGCCTGACGCCGCAGGCGATCCGCCAGCAGGCGGTCAAAGTCGTCGGCCGCGGCGCCGAGGAAGGACAAGTCGGTGCGCCCACCAACACGCCGACGCTCGACAAATATTCCCGCGATCTGACCAAGCTCGCGCGCGAGAGCAAGCTCGATCCGGTGATCGGCCGCGCCAGCCAGATCGAGACCACCGTCGAGGTGCTGGCCCGCCGCAAGAAGAACAATCCGGTGCTGATCGGCGAGCCCGGCGTCGGCAAGACGGCGATCGTCGAGGGATTGGCTCAGCGCATCGTCGCCGGCGAAGTCCCGGAAGCATTGCGCGGCAAGCGGCTGGTCGAGCTTGCGATCAACTCACTTGTTGCCGGCTCGAAATATCGCGGCGAGTTCGAGGAGCGGGTGCAGCAGATTCTCAAGGAAGTGACCGACCGTCAGGACGAGCTGATCCTTTTCATCGACGAGATTCACACCATCGTCGGCGCCGGATCGACCGGCGGTGAGGGCGGCCTCGACGTTGCCAACGTGCTTAAGCCAGCACTTGCCCGCGGCGAGCTCCACCTGATCGGCGCGACGACGCTCAACGAATACCAGAAGCACATCGAGAAGGATGCCGCCCTGGAGCGGCGGTTCCAGCCGGTCTTCATCCCCGAGCCCAGCGTGGCGCAGACGATCATGATCCTGCGCGGCCTGCGCGACACGCTCGAGGCGCATCATAAGGTCGCCATCACCGACGAAGCGATGATCGCGGCCGCCGAGCTCTCCGACCGCTACGTCACCGGCCGTTATCTGCCCGACAAGGCCATCGACCTGGTCGACCAGGCGGCGGCGCGCGTGAAGATGTCGGCGACGGCGCGGCCGGTGGAGGTGCAGGACCTGGAGTCCGAAGTCCGGCAGCTCAAGCGCGAGCAGGATTACTCAACCTCGCGCAAGCAGTTCGACCGCGCATCCGATCTGCAATCCCAGCACGAGGCGAAGGAAAAGGAATTGCAGCAGTCGACGGAGCGCTGGAAGCGGAGCCTGGGCTCGGCGTCGGCCGAGGTGCGCACCGAGCACATCGCCCAGGTCGTTTCCAAGCTCACCGGCATTCCGGTTACCGAGCTCACGACCGAAGAGCGCGAGCGGCTGATCAAGCTCGAAGAGAAGCTGCATCATCGCGTCATCGGCCAGGACGAAGCCGTCAAGGCGGTGAGCGACGCGGTGCGGCTGGCGCGGGCGGGCTTGCGCGAAGGCCGGCGGCCGGTCGCCAATTTCCTGTTCTTGGGACCGACCGGGGTGGGCAAGACCGAGCTGGCCAAAGCGTTGGCCGAGGCGGTCTATGGCGACGAGGACGCCATGATCCGCATCGACATGTCGGAATACCGGGAACGCCATACGGTCGCCCGGCTGATCGGCGCGCCGCCCGGCTATGTCGGCTATGAAGAAGGCGGGCAGCTGACCGAGCGCGTTCGGCGCCGGCCATATTCCGTCATTCTGCTCGACGAGATCGAGAAGGCGCATACCGACGTCTACAATGTCCTGCTGCAGGTGTTCGACGACGGGCGCTTGACCGACGGCAAGGGCCGCGTGGTGGATTTCACCAACACGATCATCATAGCGACCAGCAATCTCGGCGCCGACGTGATCGCCCGGCAGCTGCGCCTGGATGCAAGCGACAAGGAGGCACAGGAACGGCTCCGCCGCGACCTTATGGAGATCCTGCGAGGCCACTTCCGGCCGGAGTTCCTCAATCGCATCGACGAGATCATCGTCTTCCACTCGCTCACGCGCGAGCAGCTCCGCGACATCGTCAATCTGCAGCTCGAGCGGGTGAAGCGGACGGCGCATGGCCAGGGCGTCGACCTGGAATTCGACCCGACGCTCGTCGACCATCTGGCCGTGGTCGGTTACCAGCCCGAATTCGGCGCGCGTGAGCTGCGCCGTCTCATTCGCTCCGAAATCGAGACCGAGCTTGCCCGCGCCATGCTGGCCGGCGAAGTTCAGGACGGCGACCGCGTCACGGTGCGCCGGGACGGCAACGAGCAGAAGGTCACTTTCGAGCGTCGACCCAAGCCGCAGCGTGTCGTGCCGCCGGCGCCGAGCACCTCCGTGGCGCGCGAGCAAGCGGAGCCGCTTGCGGCGCAAGGAGCGTCGTCGACCGGCAAGCCCTCCCAACGTCAGGTAGGCTCGCACCGGCCGAGAAAGGCATCATAGACCGTCGGTCAACGTGAGAGGTGACAGGCCGCACCAAGCCCGCTGCACCATATCCTTAATTCGCATAAGGTATATTATGGAATATCTTTATATACAATTGGATCAGATATTTAGGCAGAATTCCTGACATCGCACCTTCGTTCCGGCGCCGTTTCCGGTCCGGCGCTCGACCATTGTCCCAGCCCTTGACGGCTACTGTGCATGGGGTTGTTTTCGTACTTTTTTGTCACGCCTGATGTGGCGAAAGCCGATATTGCCGTGACGTTGTCCGGCTGCAATAAGCGAGCTTCGCGAGATCGCAGATGACCTTCCGACGTGACGTCCGTATAGGTTTGCATCTCAGAACAAAAACAATCCTTCCGAGGAAGCAGACCCATGGTCTTTTCAACGCGCTTTTCCCGACGCACGCTTCTCAAGGCCTCCGCCGCGACCGCGGTCCTGGGCGGCATTGGCGCGCCCCATGTGGCCCGCGCCCAGAGCGCCGAGTTCACCTACAAATACGCCAACAACCTGCCGGACACCCATCCGCTGAACGTGCGCGCCAAGGAGATGGCGGCGGCGATCAAGGCCGAGACCAACGGCAAGTTCGACCTCCAGATCTTCCCGAACAACCAGCTCGGCTCCGACACCGACATGCTGAGCCAGATCCGCTCCGGCGGCGTCGAGTTCTTCACGCTGTCGGGCCTGATCCTGTCGACCCTGGTGCCGGCCGCGTCCATCAATGGCATCGGCTTCGCATTCCCGGACTACGACACGGTCTGGAAGGCCATGGACGGCGACCTCGGCGCCCATGTCCGCGGCGAGATCAAGAAGGCCGGCCTCGAGGTCATGGACAAGATCTGGGACAACGGCTTCCGCCAGACCACGTCCTCGACCAGGCCGATTACCGGTCCTGATGACCTCAAGGGCTTCAAGATCCGCGTCCCGGTGTCGCCGCTGTGGACCTCGATGTTCAAGGCGTTCGACGCCGCGCCCGCCTCGATCAATTTCAGCGAGGTCTATTCGGCACTCCAGACCAAGATCGTCGAGGGCCAGGAGAACCCGCTGGCGATCATCTCGACCGCCAAGCTCTACGAGGTGCAGAAGTACTGCTCGCTGACCAACCACATGTGGGACGGCTTCTGGTTCCTGGCCAACCGCCGCGCCTGGAGCGCGTTGCCGGAGGACGTGCGCACCATCGTCGCCAAGAACATCAACGCCGCCGCCGTCAAGGAGCGCGAGGACACCGCCAAGCTCAATGCCAACCTGCAGCAGGAGCTCGCGGCCAAGGGCCTGACCTTCAACCAGCCCACTGTCGCGCCGTTCCGCGACAAGCTGCGGACCGCCGGATTCTATGCCGAGTGGAAGGGCAAGTACGGCGACCAGGCCTGGGACCTCCTGGAAAAGGCCGTCGGCAAGCTGTCGTAACGCGTTGGGGCCGTCATGGCTCATGTCGAGGTCGAGGTGACCGAAGTGGCGGGCGAGGCGGCTGTTCAGTCCCCTCGCCGATCCTCTCTGCTGACCTCGACGGAGCGCCTCCTCGGCCTCCTGGTCGAAATCCCGGCGGCCATTCTGGTGGTCGCCGAGATCGTGATCCTGTTCGCCGGCGTGGTCGCGCGCTATGGCCTGCACCGGCCGCTGATCTGGTCGGACGAGCTCGCCTCGATCCTGTTCCTGTGGCTCGCCATGCTGGGCGCGGCGGTCGCGTTCCGCCGCTCCGAGCACATGCGTATGACCGCCGTCGTTGCGAGCGCGGGACCTGCGATGCGGGCCTATCTCGACCTGATCGCGACCTCTGCGGCGCTGGCATTCCTGGCGCTGATCGTCTGGCCATCCTGGGACTACGCCTACGAGGAAAGCTTCATCACGACGCCGGCGCTGCAGATCTCGAACATGTGGCGCGCCGCGGCACTGCCGGCCGGCATCTGCCTGATGGCCGCGTTCGCGCTGCTGCGGCTGCTGCGCGCCGCGGACTACCGGATGGTGCTTGCGGCCGTAATCTCGGTTGCCGTCGTCGTCGGCCTGTTCTGGCTGGCGCAGCCATATTTGCGGCCGCTCGGCAATCTCAACCTCGTCATCTTCTTCGTCGGCGTCGCCGGCTTCTGCGTCTTTGCCGGCGTTCCCATTGCGTTCGGCTTTGGGCTGGCGATCTTCGGCTATCTGGCGCTGACGACGCGCACGCCGGTGATGGTGCTGGTCGGGCGGATGGACGAGGGCATGAGCCACCTCATCCTGCTCTCGGTGCCGCTGTTCGTGTTCTTAGGCCTTCTGATCGAGATGACCGGCATGGCGCGGGCCATGGTGGCCTTCCTGGCCAGCCTGCTCGGCCATGTCCGCGGCGGCCTGCATTATGTGCTGGTCGGCGCCATGTACCTGGTCTCAGGCATATCAGGCGCCAAGGCCGCCGACATGGCGGCGGTCGCGCCCGTTCTGTTCCCGGAGATGAAGCAACGCGGCGCCAAGCCCGGCGATCTCGTCGCGCTTCTGGCTGCAACCGGCGCCCAGACCGAGACCATCCCGCCGAGCCTCGTGCTGATCACCATCGGCTCGGTTACCGGCGTCTCGATCGCGGCGCTGTTCACTGGCGGCCTGCTGCCGGGCGTCGTGCTCGCGATCACGCTCTGCATGCTGGTCTGGTGGCGCTACCGCCACGAGGACATGAGCCACGTCCGCCGCGCCACGGCATCCGAGATCGGCAAGACCTTCGTCATTGCCCTGCCCGCGCTCGCGCTGCCCTTCGTGATCCGCTACGCCGTGGTCGAGGGCATTGCCACCGCGACCGAGGTCTCCACCATCGGCATCGTCTATGGCGCGCTGGTCGGCCTGCTCGTCTACCGCCGCTTCGACTGGCGGCGGCTGTTTCCGATGCTGGTCGAGACCGCGGCGCTGTCGGGTGCGATCCTCCTGATCATCGGCACGGCCACCGGCATGGCCTGGGGCCTGACGCAATCTGGCTTCTCGCGTTCGCTGGCATCCGCCATGACGGGATTGCCGGGCGGGGCTGCGACCTTCATCGCCGTCTCCATCCTGGCCTTCACCATCCTCGGCAGCGTGCTGGAGGGAATTCCCGCGATCGTGCTGTTCGGGCCGCTGCTGTTTCCGATCGCCCGCGCCGTCGGCGTGCACGAGGTGCACTATGCCATGGTGATCATTCTGGCCATGGGTATCGGGCTATTCGCCCCGCCCTTCGGGGTCGGCTATTATGCCGCCTGCGCCATCGGACGCGTCGATCCGGCCGAAGGCATCAGGCCGATCTGGGGCTATCTGTTGGCGCTGCTCGTGGGATTGATCATCGTTGCGATCTTCCCTTGGATCTCGATCGGATTTCTTTGACGCGGTTTAAGGAGGGTGTCGATGATTGAGCGACAGAACCCGTACAATATCGGCCTCGAAAAGACGCAAGCCAACTACGTACCGCTGAGCCCGCTGAGCTTCCTCGCGCGCAGCGCGGCGGTCTATCCCGATCACGTCAGCACCGTCTATGAAGGCCGCAGCTTCACCTGGGCGCAGACCTATGAACGCTGCCGGCGCTTTGCCTCGTATCTCGCCGGCAAGGGCATCGGCGTCGGCGACACCGTGGCGGCGATGCTGCCGAACATCCCGGCGATGAACGAGGCGCACTTCGCCGTGCCGATGACCGGCGCCGTGCTCAACGCGCTCAACATCCGCCTCGATGCGCCCTCGATCGCGTTCCAGCTCGATCATGGCGGCGCGAAGATCATCCTGGTCGATCCCGAATTTTCGGGCGTCATCACCGATGCGCTGGCGCAGATGAGCGGGCCAAAGCCATTCGTGATCGATGTCGATGATGCCGCCTTCAAGGGCGGCAAGCGGATCGGCGAGATTGAATATGAGGCCGCTGTCGCGCAAGGCGATCCCGGCTTCAACGCTGTTCTGCCGCAGGACGAATGGGACGCCATCGCGCTGAGCTACACCTCGGGCACCACGGGCAATCCCAAGGGCGTCGTCACCCATCACCGCGGCGCCTATCTCAATGCCGTCAGCAACATCCTCGCCGGCAATCTCGGCCAGCATCCGGTCTATCTCTGGACACTGCCGATGTTCCACTGCAACGGCTGGTGCTTCCCCTGGACCATCGCGGCCGCTGCCGGCATCAATGTCTGCCTGCGCAAGGTCGAGCCGACGAAAATCTTCGAGCTCATCAAGACGCACAGCGTCACCCACATGTGCGGCGCGCCGATCGTCTACAACACGCTGATCAATGCGCCCGACGCGCCGAAAGGCAGTGCCGCGCGCCGCGTCGTCGGCCTGATCGCCGGCGCCGCACCGCCGGTCGCCGTGCTGGAAGGCGCAGAGAGCATCGGCATCAAGCTGACGCATGTCTATGGTCTGACCGAGGTCTACGGCCCCGCCTCCGTCTGTGCCGAGCAACCCGGCTGGGATGAGCTTCCCGCGCCCGAGCGCGCGCGCATGAAGCGGCGGCAGGGCGTGCCCTACCCGCTCGAGGAAGGCGTCACGGTCATCAATCCGCAGACCATGCAGGAAGTGCCGCGCGACGGCGAGACCATCGGCGAGGTCATGTTCCGCGGCAACATCGTGATGAAGGGTTACCTCAAGAACGAGAAGGCGACGACTGAAGCCTTCGCCGGCGGCTGGTTTCACACCGGCGATCTCGGCGTGCTCGACGAGCACGGCTATGTCATCATCAAGGACCGCTCGAAGGATATCATCATCTCCGGCGGCGAGAACATTTCGTCAGTCGAGGTCGAGGACATCCTCTACAAGCATCCGGCCGTGCTGTTCGCCGCCGTCGTCGCCAAGCCCGATCCGAAATGGGGCGAGGTGCCTTGCGCCTTCGTCGAGCTGAAGGACGGCGCCAGCGCGACCGAGGCCGAGATCATCGCCTTCTGCCGTTCGCAGATGAGCGGCTTCAAGACGCCGAAGGCGGTCGTGTTCGGACCGATCCCGAAGACGTCCACGGGCAAGATCCAGAAATTCCTGCTGCGCAACGAAGTGGGATCAGTGAAGGCGATCTCGGCCTGAGCCTGGACACATTGGGAAACATTGACCGCGTCTCGACGGCGATTGCCGCATCGTCGAGAAACCGTTTGTGCGGGATCGACGACATCAAGACACACCAGGAAAAGATTGGAAAACGTTAGAGACGCATTTACGATTCAGCTCCGTCGGAGTCGCTGATTCCACCTGATTCGTCGCGCGGGCTGCGCGGCCGGCGTCCGGCGCGGTTGGGGCGCTTCATGCGGTTTGTGTCTTGAGCGCAGACGTGCGTGCGCGTCTGGCGCTGCTGCTATTGACGGCCGGATTGCTGATGCCGCGCGCGGCGGATGCGCAGGTGATGCGCGAGTTCGGCGCGTTCGGGGGCGCCGAGAATTTCGCTCCCCCTGGTCCGAATGCGCCCGGAAACGGTTTCAATAATTTCGGCGGCATGAATGGCCCCATGTTCGGCGGCCCGCAGGCCACCGGTTTTGGCGGAGCGCCGTTCGGCAACGGCAATGGCGGCGGCATGCCACCGAACTACGGCTGGAACGGCGAGCCGCCGGGATTTGCCGGCGCGGTACGGTTCGGCATGCGACAGGCCTTTGGCGGCGGCTCCGATGGTGCTCCGCGCGGCGAGACGGCGCGGGCCACCTTCCTGGCGATGAGGCAGTTCACGCTCGCCCTGCTCGATCCCGCCATCGATGGCCGCGGCATCGGTCCGGCCGAACTGGACGCAGAGCTGGCGGCCTACGCCGATATCGGAAACGACCGGACGCATGGCGGCATCGGGCGCGAGGCCTATGGGGCGATCTACGGCAGGCCAGCGCTCGCGGCCCCGCACTGGAACGTTTGGGCTGCGGGTTTCGGCGGCTCGCAGGTATCGACCGGCGGCACCGGTTCGACCAGCCGCAGTTTTGGCACCGTGGCCGGCGCCGATTATTCGCTGTCGCCGCAAACCCGGATGGGCTTTGCGCTGGCTGGAGGCGGCACCGGCTTCACCAACAATTTTTCGAATGGCCGCTCCGATCTGTTCCAGGCCGGCGCCTTCGTCCGGCACAGCGTCGGATCGGCCTATGTCGCCACCGGTCTCGCCTATGGCTGGCAAGCCATCAGCAACGATCATCCGGTGACGCCGGCCGGCTCCGGACAGCTCGCCGCGGCGATCAACGCCAACGCCTATTCCGGACGCGTCGAAGGCGGCTATCGTCTTGCCACAGCCTGGTTCGGCATCACACCTTATGCGGCGGCGCAGGTGACCACCTTCCGCCTGCCCTCCTCGAGCGGGGCGCAGCCGCCCGAGGGGGACAACGCATTTTCGACCGGGCCCGGCAGCGACAGCTTCACCGACAGCCGCACCGAGCTCGGCCTGCGCACGAGCACGCAGCTTGTGTTGCCGGGAAGCGTGGTGAGCCTGCGCGGGCGGCTTGCCTGGGCGCATGACTTCAGCGCAGGTCAATCGATCCCGGCGGCGCTCCTGTCCCTGCCCGGTCAGAGCCTGACCGCGAGCGGCGCAGCCTTGGCGCCGAACGCGGCGCTCACCGGGATTGCGCTCGAGTTGCGCGCCGTGAACGGCTGGTCCGCCTCGGCGAGCCTCGACAGCGAAGTGTCGAGCCTGGTACGTGCCTACACGGGCAAGGTCGCGCTGCGCTACGCCTGGTAGGCGCGCTCTTTTCGGTTTGACGCGTTTTCTTGATGCGAACCGATAGCCGCTTGGCTCGAAAACGCTCTAATGCGTCTCCAGCTGCAGGCCGTCATAGGCCGGCACCACGCCGGCAGGCAGCGATTGCCTGATCACCTCATAATCGACGTCGGCCGTCATGTTGGTGATGACCGCGCGCTTCGGCTTGAAGCGTTCGATCCAGGACAGCGCATCGTTAATGCTGAAATGGCTGACATGACTGGTGTAGCGCAGGCCGTCGACGATCCAGAGGTCGAGATTCTCCAGCGCGCCCCAGCTCTCGCGCGGGATGTCATTGAGGTCGGGCGTGTAGGCGGCGTCCCCGATGCGATAGCCGAGCGCGGGAATGGCGCCGTGCTGCACCAGGAAGGCCATCATCGTCACCGCGCCGCCCTTCCCCAGAATGGTCTGGCTTTCGCCCGCCTCGATCGAATGCCGCGTCAGGATCGGCGGATAGTCGCTGCCCTCAGGTGAAATGAAGCAATACGAGAACCGCGCCATGATGTCCTTGGCGGTCGACAGGTTGAAATAGGTCGGGATACGGCGGCGCATGTGCATGACGACCGAACGAAGATCGTCCATGCCGTGCGTCTGGTCGGCGTGCTCATGGGTCAGGAACACCGCGTCGATGTGGTCGACATTGGTCGAGAGCAGTTGCTCGCGCAGGTCCGGCGAGGTGTCGATCACGATCCGCGTGGTGCCGTGCTCGGACTTCCGTTCGACCAGCAGCGAACAGCGGCGGCGGCGGTTCTTCGGATTGCTGGGGTCGCAGGCGCCCCAACCGAGGGCCGGGCGCGGCACGCCGGCGGAGGAGCCGCAGCCCAGGATCGTCAGCGTCAACGTCATGCGGCTTCCAGTCTCAAGCTTTCACCTTGGAGAACAGGCGGAAGAAGTTTTCGCTTGTTTGGCGTGAGATCTCATCGAATGACACGCCGCGCGTCTCGGCGAGCACTTTGGCGACCTCGACCACGTAGGCCGGCTCGTTGCGCTTGCCCCGGAACTTGCCCGGCGCAAGATAGGGCGAGTCTGTTTCAACCAGAATACGGTCAGCGGGCAGCTCCGCCGCAAGCGCGCGCAGGGCCTCCGACTTCTTGAACGTCAGGATGCCCGTGAAGCCGATATAAAGTCCGAGCGACACCGCCTTCAGCGCCAGCTCGCGCCCGCCGGTGTAGCAATGCAGCACGGCGCGAAACGATCCGCGTGCGGCCTCCTCTTCCAGGATGCGGGCGCAATCCGCGTCGGCCTCGCGGGTATGGATGACCAGCGGCAGGCCGGTCGCGCGAGCCGCGGCGATATGGGCGCGAAAGCCCCTCGCCTGCGCTTCCGGCGAGCCGTTGTCGTAGAAATAGTCGAGCCCAGCCTCGCCGAGCGCGACGACCTTGGGGTGCTGCGTCAGCGCGATCAGCTCGTCCGGCGAAATGCCGTCTTCCTCATCCGCGTTGTGCGGATGGGTGCCGACCGAGCAATAGACGTCCTCGTAGCGCTCGGCGATCGGCAGAAGCTGGTTGAGCTTCTTCACCCGCGTCGAGATCGTGACCATGCGGGTGATGCCGGCCGCACGCGCGCGCGACACGATCCCGTCGAGATCTTCCGCGAAGTCCGGAAAATCCAGATGGCAGTGACTGTCGACCAACATCGTCGGAACGCCTCAGGCCGCCGGCTCGATATAGCGCGGGAACGCCGGCGTCGGCGCCGGCAGCGTCGAACCGGGCACGATGCGCTTGGCGCCGCCGAGTGTCGCAAAATTGCGCTCGTCCGCGGGAATGCCGAGGCTGTCGAGCAGCAAACCCGATGCAGTCGGCATCGCCGGCTGGGCCAGGATCGCGATCTGACGCACCACTTCGGCGGTGACGTAAAGCACCGTCTTCTGTCGGGCGGGATCGGTCTTGGCGAGCGCCCACGGCGCCTCGCCCGCGAAATAGCGGTTGGCCTCCGCGACCACGGCCCACACCGCGTTGAGCCAGTGATGGATCTGCTGCGTCGCCATCGCCTCACGCGATGCTGCGATCATGCCGTCGGCCATCGCCAGGATCGCCTTGTCATTGTCGCTGAACTCGCCCGGCTCCGGCAGCACGCCGCCGAGCTGTTTGGCGATCATCGACAGCGAACGCTGCGCGAGATTGCCGAGATCGTTGGCGAGGTCGGCATTGATGCGCGCAACGATGGCCTCGTGGTTGTAGTTGCCGTCCTGCCCGAACGGCACCTCGCGCAGGAAGAAATAGCGCATCTGGTCGACGCCATACTGCTCGGCGAGGTTGAAGGGGTCGACGACGTTGCCGACCGACTTCGACATCTTCTCGCCCCGGTTGAACAGAAAGCCGTGGGCATAGACCCGCTTCGGCACGGGAATGCCGGCCGAGATCAGGAACGCCGGCCAGTACACCGCGTGGAAGCGGATGATGTCCTTGCCGATGATGTGCACATCGGCCGGCCAGTAGCGCCAGTTCCCGTCGCTCTCGTCGGGAAAGCCGATGCCGGTGATGTAGTTGGTGAGCGCGTCGACCCAGACATACATCACGTGCTCCTCGTCGCCGGGCACCTTGACGCCCCAGTCGAACGTGGTGCGCGAGATCGAGAGATCGCGCAGGCCGCTCCTGACGAAGCTCACCACCTCGTTGCGGCGCGAGTCCGGGCCGATGAAATCGGGATTGTCCGTGTACAGCTTCAGGAGCTTGTCCTGATAGGCCGACAGGCGGAAGAAATAGCTCTTCTCCTCCACCCACTCGACAGGCGTGCCCTGCGGACCGAGGCGCACGCCGTCGTCGTTCAGGCGCGTCTCATCCTCGGCGTAATAGGCCTCATCGCGTACCGAGTACCAGCCGGAATAGGTATCGGCATAGATGTCGCCGTTCGCCTCCATGCGACGCCAGATCTCCTGGGTCGAGCGATGGTGCTGTTCCTCGGTGGTGCGGATGAAGCGGTCGAACGACACGTTCAACCGCTCGTCCATCTCCTTGAAACGGCCGGCATTGCGGGTCGCGAGCGCTGCGGGCGTCAGGCCCTCGTTCTGCGCAGTCTGGACCATCTTCAAGCCGTGCTCGTCGGTGCCGGTCAGGAAGAACACGTCCTTGCCGTCGAGCCGCGCAAAGCGCGCCAGCACGTCGGTGGCGATCGCTTCATAGGCGTGGCCGATATGCGGGCTGCCGTTGGGATAGGCGATCGCGGTCGTGATGTAGAAGACGTTGTCGCGCGCCGGAGTGGCGACCGGCGCGGCGGCTTGCGGAGCTGCGACGGGCTTTGGCGCAGGCGGCGCCTTCGGCTTCGACACCTTGGGCTTCGAAACCTTGGGCTTCTCGGCCTTCGGGGGCGCGGCAACCGGAGCCGGCGCGGATATCACGGCAGGCGCAGCCGCCTTTTTCGCAACCTTCTTCGCCGGAGTCTTGGCCGGAGTCTTGGCCGGCTTCTTGGCAGCGGTCTTCTTCGAAGCCTTCCTGGCGATGACCTGCTTCTTAGAAGCCTTCTTCCCGGCCTTCTTTGCCGTCTTCGTGGCGCTCTTCTTCACGCCCTTCTTTACAGCGGCCTTCTTGGCCTTCTTCGCGGTCTTGGACGCACGCGCCTTCACGGCCTTTCTCGCGGCTTTCTTTTCGGCCTTCTTGGCAGCCTTCTTCTTGCTGCTCTTGGCTTTGACGGTTTTCTTAGCTCGCGTTGCCACGACGAATTCCTTTACCCGGCTGTATCAAAATTTGGAAACGAACCTGCGTTAGGTCATTGTTTTGAGCACGATCCTCTCGGAAAGCCGCTCCACACTTTTCCGGATCATGCTCTAGCGCGTTGCGTCCGCCAGCCAGCCGAACACCGAGAAAACCAAGGGCTTTCGCTCCAGATTGTAGGTTTCGGTGTCGCGCGCGGCGCGGACGATCTTTTCCCATACCTCAGCTAGGCGCGCAAGGCGCGGCAGGTTCTGGTTGGCGTTGGCTTCGTCCGCATGCAGGCGCTCCGCGATCCAGCGGTCGATGCCGTCGATGAAGGCCGCGAGCGCAACGCGGTCGCTGGTGCCGAGCGAATCGCCGAGCGTATGCAGTTCGCGCGGATCGACCTGCGGCAGTCGCGCCAGCAGCGCTGCCGTGCGCTGCTGCAGTTTCAGGGCGTCTCCACCAAGCAACGTCAGGGCGCGTGCGACGCTGCCCTCGGAGGCCTCCGCGGCCTCGCGCAGCGCCAGATCGGTCGGAGCAAGGTCGGCGGCAGTGGCCGCGGCACCGATCACCTCGTCCGTTCCGAGCGGCCGCAGGCGCAGCTTCCGGCAGCGCGACTGGATCGTGGCGAGCACGCGCGCGGGCGCGTGGCTCACCAACAGGAACAGAGATTGCTGCGGCGGTTCCTCAAGGATCTTCAGAAGCGCGTTGGCCGCATTCGGATTGAGCTCGTCGACGGTGTCGACGATGCAGACGCGCCAGCCTTCCGCCGCAGCGGTCGAGCCGAAGAAGCCGATCGTCTCGCGCGTCTCGTCGACGGTGATCACCGTGCGCATCACGCCGCGATCATTGGCGGTGCGCTCCAGCGTCAGCAGCCCGCCATGCGAGCCGGCCGCGACCTGCCGCGCCACGGCGTCATCGGGATCGATCGCGAGGCTTTCGGCGGTCTGCACGGCCGGCGAAAGCGGCTGACCGTGCGCGAGCACGAAGCGCGCCATGCGATAGGCCAGCGTCGCCTTGCCGATGCCTTGCGCTCCCCCGATCAGCCAGGCGTGCGGAATCCGCCCGCTGCGATAGGCCGTCAGCAGCGCCGTCTCGGCCTCGCGATGGCCGAACAGAAGGCTCGTCTCGCGCGGATGCGGAATGGCGGTCTCACGCTCGGCCTGACGCGGGCTCATGCTGAGATCACCGAGGCGGTCGTGGGAAGGAGACGCTCGCGCAACGCGGTCCAGACGCGGTCTGCGACGGTGTCAGGATCGGAATTGGCGTCGATCAGCACGCAGCGCGCGGGCTCTTCCTCAGCGATCTTGCGATAGGCTTCGCGCAGGCCCTGATGAAAGCTGAGCTGCTCGCTCTCGAACCGGTCGGGCGTGCCAGCGCCGCGGCGTACCGCGGCACGCTGCAAGCCGATCTCGACCGGCAGGTCGAGGATGATGGTGAGATCCGGCTTGAGATCGCCGATGGTGACGCGCTGCATCGCGTTGATCAGCCCGATCGGGACGCGGCCGAGGCTGCCCTGATACGCCCGCGTCGAGTCTGCAAAGCGATCACAGAGGACCCACGCGCCCTGGTTCAGCGCGGGCTGGATCACGGTACGAACATGATCGTCGCGCGCGGCGGCAAACAGCAGCGTCTCGGCTTCGGGCCCGAGCAGCTTACCCATCCCCGACAGCACCAGATGGCGCATGATCTCGGCGCCCGGCGATCCGCCCGGCTCGCGCGTGACGAGGATGCGCATCCTGGCCGCCTTGAGGCGGTCGGCGAGCTTCTTGATCTGGGTCGACTTGCCCGTCCCCTCGCCGCCTTCAAAGGTGACGAAGCGTCCGCGTCCGGACGGTCGCTGTACCTTGCTCTCACTCATGATCAGAGCTTCTCGGCGCCCGCGCGGAACATGCCGATCACGAGCTCGCTGGCACCGTCGATCGCGCGCCGCATGGTCGAGCCGGTGCCGATCGCTTCACCTGCATAGACCGGCGTCTCCACCGCGATGTTGCCGCTACGCCAGACCTTGACCACGCCGACCTGCTGACCGGCCTCGACCGGCGCCCGTACCGGCCCCTTATAGACCACGCGCGCGATCAGCTTGTCGCTGCCGTTCTTGTGCACCATCACTTTCACGGGCATCTTGGCGACCAGCTTCACCGAGCGGCTCTCGCCGCCAAACACTTTTGCGTAGCCGACCGGTTGGTCGGCCGCGATCAGAGTGCGGGTCTCGAAGTTGCGGAAACCCCATTCCAGCATCTTCTTGGCTTCGGTGGCGCGGTCCTCGGGGTCTTCCAGGCCGTTGATGACGACGATCAGCCGGGTGCCGTTCTGCACCGCCGAGCCGACCATGCCGTAGCCACCCTCCTTGGTGTAGCCGGTCTTGAGGCCGTCAGCACCTTCCATCGAATTCAGCAGCGGATTGCGGTTGGGCTGACGGATCTTGTTCCAGGTGTACTCCTTCTCACCAAATAGTTTGTAGAACTCCGGAAAGTCCAGGATGATGTGCCGGGCGAGGATGCCCAGCTCCCGCACCGTCATCTTGTTGGCCGGGTCGGGCAGACCGTTGGAGTTGCCGAAGGTCGACTTGGTCATGCCGAGCTCACGCGCCCGCTTGGTCATGAAGTCGGCGGCAAAGATCCGCTCGTTGCCTGCCATGGCTTCGGCGAGCGCGATGCAGGCGTCGTTGCCGCTCTGGATGATCGCGCCATGCAGGAGATCGTCGACCGAGACCTTGCTGTTGATGGCGGCGAACATGGTCGAGCCGCCGGAGGGCGCGCCGCCCCTGCGCCAGGCGTTCTCGCTGATCCGGTACTCGTCGGTGAGCTTGATGTCGCCTTTCTTGATGGCGTTGAACACGACTTCCGCCGTCATCAGCTTCATCATGCTGGACGGCGCGCGCAGCTCGTCGGCATTCTTCTCGAACAGCACGCTGCCGCTGGACGCCTCGATCAGGATCGCGGTGGGCGCATCGCCGTCGAAGCCGGCGTCTTCCGTCTTCTTGGCGCCCTGGACGCTCTGGTTGGCCGCATAGAGCGCCCCACCCCAGCCAATCGCCGCCACCAGAACAGCAGCGATCAGCCCGCGCGCCATCGCTCCGGCGGTGAACCGGGGGCGGTGGAGCGAAAAAAGACGAAATGCCATGGCGAAGCCCTGAGAGCGGCGTTCTAACAGTTGGAACCGGTACGAACAACACGAGGCCGGCACCGGCACCCGAGTTTGCATGATTCTCGTCACGCCCCTATCGTGACACCTTATATTTATCGACCAAACCCCTGAAACAAGGCGGAAAAGCGATGTCCTCCACCCGCACGGTCAAGGCCAACGGGATCGACCTGTACATCCGCGAAGCCGGCCAGGGTCCGCTGGTCGTGCTCTGCCACGGCTGGCCGGAACTGTCCTACTCCTGGCGCCACCAGATCCCGGCGCTGGCGGACGCCGGGTTTCACGTCGTCGCCCCCGACATGCGCGGCTACGGCCAGAGCGCGGCGCCGGCCGAGGTGAACGCCTACTCGATCTTCGACACCGTCGGCGACGTGGTCGGCCTCGTCCGGGCGCTCGGCGAGACCAGGGCCATGGTGGTCGGCCACGATTGGGGTGCGCCGGTGGCCTGGCACGCGGCGCTGTTTCGACCCGACATCTTCACGGCGGTCGCGGGCCTGAGCGTGCCGCCGCCATTCCGCGGCCGCGGCAAGCCGCTCGACCTGCTGCGCGAGGGCGGCGTGACCAACTTCTACTGGCAGTACTTCCAGGCGCCAGGGGTCGCCGAGGCCGAGCTGGAGCGGGACGTCGCCCGCACCATGCGCATCGTGCTCGGCGGACGCGGCCTCGCCGATCCCACCGCCGCCATGTTCGTGCAGGAAGAGAAGGGCTTTCTCGGCCACGCGACCGCCGGAGAGCCGCTGCCCGCCTGGCTCAGCGAGGCTGACCTCGCCTATTTCACCGAGGCCTTCCGCAAGTCAGGCTTCCGCGGCGGGCTGAACTGGTATCGCAACCTCGACCGCAATTGGGAACTGACGGCGCCCTGGCAGGATGCGCAGATCCACCAGCCGTCCCTCTTCATTGCCGGTTCGAAGGACGCCGTCATCACTGGGCTGATCGGGGCCAAGCGCGTCAACGAGCTGGAACGCGTGCTGCCCAATCTCACACGGAAGCTGATCATCGAGGGCGCCGGCCATTGGGTGCAGCAGGAGCGGCCCGAAGAGGTGAATGCGGCGCTGGTGAAATTCTTGCGCGAGGCATCGGCGCGCTAAAGCGTTTACGCATGATCTTTCCGGAAAACCGCGTCGCACTTTGCGCTAGCGCGGCCCGCCGGGTCCGGGATCATGCATTAGGCCGCAAGATCCTTCCGCATCGCGAGGTGCGCTGCCCCCAACATCCCGGTCTCGGCAAATCCATGCCGCTGGTAGAACCGGCGCGCGGCCTGGTTGCCTGCGAGCACCGTGAGCGTCAGCGCCGAGACGCCCTGCCGCCGCGCGTCCGCTCCGAGAGCCTCAAAGATCTTCGTGCCGGCGCCTCGACCGCAATCGGCCGGCAGCAGAGCGAAGTCGATGATGTGCCAGCGTTCGCGCGCACAATGAAGCAGCAGCCGGCCGATCGCGACCCTGTCTCGCGTGACGATCAGTGAAATCGCGCCTGGAAATTGGGTGGCATAGCCGGCCATCTGGCTGCGGAACTGTTGCGCAATGATCTGCCTGACGATCGGTCCGGACAAGCCCGTCGCGGTAAATTGGGCTGTCCTCACCTCCTCGAAGAGATGCCGGATGAACGGCGCATCGATCGGGCTATCGCACCGAAGCCGCAGAGCCGGATCGTCCGGGACGATGTCGGGCGAGATGCCGTCGATCATGCCGTCACGCAGCGCCGCCACGTTCAGGAGCTG
This sequence comes from Bradyrhizobium huanghuaihaiense, assembly GCF_025200885.1. NCBI lineage: Bacteria > Pseudomonadati > Pseudomonadota > Alphaproteobacteria > Hyphomicrobiales > Nitrobacteraceae > Bradyrhizobium > Bradyrhizobium huanghuaihaiense. Next base: position 4,663,817 of record NZ_CP104172.1, read on the forward strand.
CCGAAGGACGGAAAGATTCCCGCATAGGCGATACACCAGATGATCGCCTGGGTCGGCTGCATGTTGTCGTGGGGGAGCCCCTGCCCGGTCAGCGTGACGGCATTGGCCGCCAGGGTGAGGTTGCCGGGCGGAGCGATGAAGCCGTTGAACTGAGGATCGATCGCAACCATGGTCGACGACGTTCCGGGACCCGGGGCGGCGTTCGGGGCGTTGCCGGCGCCGAGCTGCAGGGCGTGGGTGTGAATGGCCATCTCGCCCGAGCTCAGGTTGACCGTCGGACTGCCGACGGCCTCGCCGATGACGTAGTTCTGCAACCCCTGACCTTGCCCCTGGCTGATCGCGACCGAACCGTTGAGATTCGGCAGGGCGAAATTGGTCGTGCCATTGCCACCGTAATAAGTCCCGATCAGCGAAAAGAGCGGGCTGTAAGCCTGAATGGGAACGAGCTGGCCAAAGCATGGCAGCCAGGCAGAGTTGAAGCCGTTTGTGGCAAACTGAAACGTAAAGGCCTGTATTTCCCCGACATACGGACTTGACATGGTGTCTCCTCGAGACTGGATACGGACCGGCGCAGGCTAGCCGGGCGAAGGGAAGAGGCCGTCGTTGCAGATGCAGTAATTGGCAACCACGCTCGGCATCATGTTGTCGTGCCCGATGCTGTTGCCCGCCGGAGTGACGCAGGCGGCCATCGTCGCGTAGGGTGCTGCGTCGGCCGTCGGCGCATAGAGATTGCCGGTTGATGCGGTGGCAAGATGGACCGTCTGTCCGGGCTCGGATGTCTCTCCCGTCCCTGTCGAGGACATCAGCGCGTGACTATGGGTCGGCATTTCGCCTTCGACCAGCGTATGCGTTTCCTCTCCTCCGATCTGGCCCAGCACATAGAACGGGAAGCCTGTCCCCTGTCCCTGTCCGATCGCAACGCGGCCGCGAAGATCGGGAAGATTGAAGGTGTTGACGCCATCGCCGCCGTAGGTGGTGCCGATCACGGTATAAAGCACCTGGTATTGCGAAATCGACATCGCCTGACCATTGCAGGCAAACCAGCCAGTGGGCACCCGCGGAAAGCCGAACAACCTGATCTCGCCAACAAACGGATCTGACATCGCCTCTGATCCTCTGCCCGGGGCGTCCCCATCCGATCGGGGGATGCGCCAATCTTCGAAATTGATGTGAGAAGAACTCGGCTGCGAAAATGTCGCTGCGCAGCCGCCTAGTTTCGACTCGGATAAATTCCCTGCAACGCGATCAGATAGCTGATGGCGAGATAGGGCTGCATGTTGTTGTGCGGCGCGCCTCCGCCTTCGTTCACCAGATTGGTGCCGGATGCCAATGGCGTGTCCGCGCTCCCGGCTGGTCCAAAAATCGCCTTCGGATTATCGGATGGCAGCGTGTTCGTACCGAAGATATTGTTGGCGGCCGAAGCACCACGTCCGCTTCCCTGCGTTGCAACAGCCTGGATCAGATGATTGTGAGCAGGCAATTGAGGCACGGTGAGCGTGACCGACATCGATCCGCTGGTCATGCCCAGGGGATATTGGCCGCTGCCGCCGGACGAGCCGAGAATGGCGCGGCCCCGAAGATCCGGAAGTGCAAAGGTTCGGACGCCGTCACCGCCGTAATACGTGCCGAGCAGCGAGAACAGCGCCTGATTGGTCGGGATGGCCAGCAACGCACCGTTGCATTGCGCCCAGCCTCTGGGAACGATGGCGCCCGCAAAAGGCATGATCTGGCCGAGAACTGGCTGATACGGCATGCCCCCTCCCCAAAAAAAGATCAGGCGCCCCGTCGTGTCGCAAGGCGACGACGACAGCTTCTAAATTAAAAAATGAACGGCAACCGATCTACTCGTCAAGATTGTTAAACAGCGCGCGGCAACAGTCAAGCTCCAGCGCAACCTGAAATGCGCTCGCCATCATGTGATGTATCGTTGAGTGATCACGCTTTTGTTGCCGCAGCGCAACGGTTCGCTGGAAAGTTGCGTCGCGGGCGGGGCTCTCGACGATTTGGCCGGCTGCCCGCTTGCGTTGTGCACCGCGTCTCAGCCAAATGCACGCAACGATATACGTGAAAATTTACACAATCAGGGATTTCAGGGCGGAGCTCTTCGAAAGGGTACCGCGAAGGGGGGCCGGTGAGTCACGCAATTGCGGTGGCCGTGCCAGAAATGAGCGGGGAGCTGGCAGGATCGGCGCATAGCAGCCGGACCGGTCGACAGGGCATTTTGCTCCGCCTTTGGCGCGCAGCTCAACGCATTTGCCTCGCGACAATCTTGATGATCAGCGCCATGGCGGCGGCGCATGCGACGTGTAACTTTACGAGCGGCTCGACAAGCGCTGCGACCATCACGATCAACGCCACCGGGAACACGGTCGGTCTCTGTGTCACCGACGGAAAGGTTCGCGTCGGACTTTACGGTACATCCAACGGCTCGAACCCGAATGTGGATGCCCAGAACTTCCTTCCGGTCCAGGGGACCACTCTGTCGTATACAGCGCTCTCCTATGCGTCGACAAAAGCAACCTATACGATCACGGCCGTCAATCCCGGAACGGACTCCTTTCACGTCGACGAGTACGATATCCAGCTCAACTCCCTCTCCGGGGGAGGCACGGACACGATCACGCTCTGGTACGCGAGCGGCTGTACCTACAACAGCGGAAATCCATCCGCCACCTGCGGTGGCGTATCTCAATTCACCAACACATCCTTCACCATCACTGTCAACCTGCCTACGCCCACGGTGACATCGATTTCACCGACGTCCGGCCCATTGGCGGGCGGCAACAGCGTCGTGATCACTGGCACCAACTTCACCGGAACGACCGGCTCCGGAGGCGTGAAGTTTGGCGCCACCAACGCGACCAGCTACACTGTCGACTCCGCGACGCAGATCACGGCGGTCGCGCCGGCTGGCGCCGCAGGCACGGTCGACATCACGGTCACCAACAACGGCGTGACCACCGCGACATCCGCGGCCGACCAGTACACTTACGTCGCCGCGCCGACTGTGACCTCGATCTCGCCGACCACCGGCCCAACGGGCGGCGGCACAACGGTCATCATCACCGGCACGAATTTCAGCACGACCTCCGGCGCTGCAGGCGTTAAGTTCGGCGCGACCAATGCCACGGGCTACACGGTCAATTCCAATACACAGATTACAGCGACATCGCCCGCAGGCACGGGCACGGTCGACGTCACGGTGACGACTGCGGGCGGAACGTCGGCAAATTCTGCCGCCGACCAGTTCACCTATGTCGCCGCGCCCACCGTCACCTCGATCTCGCCGACGACAGGCCCCGCTGGCGGCGGCACTACCGTGACCATCACCGGCACCAATTTCACGGGCGCGACAGCGGTGACGTTCGGCGCAACGGCTGCGACCGGCTTCACCGTCAATTCCGCCACCCAGATCACCGCGACCTCGCCTGCCGGGAGCGGCACGGTCGATGTCAGGGTAACGACAGCCGGCGGCACCTCGGCGACCTCTGCCGCGGACCAGTTCACCTATATTGCTGCTCCCACGGTCACCTCGATCTCACCCACGGGCGGACCCACGGCGGGCGGCACTTCGGTAACGATCACCGGCACCAATTTCACCGGCGTCACGGCCGTGACGTTCGGCGCAACGTCCGCGAGCTTCACGTTCAATTCGGCAACATCGATCACCGCGACCTCGCCGGCAGGCGCCGCCGGAACGGTCGATGTCAGGGTCACGACACCTGGCGGGACCTCCGCGACCTCGGCGGTGGACCAGTTCACCTATGCTGCTCCGCCGACCGTCACCTCCATCTCGCCGACATCAGGTCCGCAGACCGGTGGCACGACCGTGGTCATCACCGGCACGAACCTCTCCGGCGCATCCGCAGTCACGTTCGGCGCAACGGCTGCCACAGGCTTCACCGTCAATTCCGCGACCCAGATCACGGCGACATCAGCCGCGGGTACGGGCACCGTCGACATCACCGTGACGACTGCAGGCGGGACGTCGGCGCCCTCCGCTGCGGACCAGTTCACCTACGTCCCGGCGCCGACCGTCACCTTGATCTCACCGACGTCAGGTCCGGGTGCGGGCGGCACCACCGTCACCGTCACCGGCACCAATTTCACCGGCGCGACGGCCGTGACGTTCGGAGCAACAGCGGCAACTGGCTTCACGGTCAATTCGTCGACATCGATCACGGCAACCTCGCCGGCCGGGACCGGCACCGTCGACCTCCGCGTGACCAATCCAGGTGGCACCTCGGCGACATCGGCCGCCGACCAGTTCACCTATGTGGCCTCGCCAACCGTCACCTCGATCTCGCCGACTCTCGGCCCGCAGGCCGGTGGCACGTCGGTGATCATCACCGGCACCAATTTCACCGGCGCGACCGCAGTGACGTTCGGCGCGGCGGCCGCGACGGGCTTCACAGTCAATTCCGCGACCCAGATCACCGCGACCTCGCCGCCCGGGGCCGGTGTCGTCGACATCAAGGTGACGACGGCCGGGGGCACCTCGGCGACGTCAGCGGCGGACCAGTTCACCTATTTCGGCACGCCGACGGTGACGTCGATTTCGCCGACGGGCGGACCGCTGGCCGGCGGCACGTCGGTGACGATCACCGGCACCAATTTCACCGGTGCGACCGCAGTGACGTTCGGCGCGGCGGCTGCGACGGGCTTCACAGTCCATTCCGCGACCCAGATCACCGCGACCTCGCCGCCCGGGGCCGGTGTCGTCGACATCAAGGTGACGACGGCCGGGGGCACCTCGGCGACGTCAGCGGCGGACCAGTTCACCTATTTCGGCACGCCGACGGTGACGTCGATTTCGCCGACGGGCGGACCGCTGGCCGGCGGCACGTCGGTGACGATCACCGGCACCAATTTCACCGGTGCGACCGCCGTCAAGTTCGGAACGACGAATGCGACGAGCGTCACGGTCAATTCGGCGACCTCGATCACCGCGACCTCGCCGCCCGGCGCCGGCACCGTCGATATCACCGTGACAACGCCCGGAGGGACATCCGCAACATCAGCATCGGATCAATTCAACTACTCGCCGGCGCCGTCCATTACCTCGATCTCGCCGACATCCGGCCCTGCGGTGGGCGCCACCTCCGTGGCGATCACCGGGACCGGCTTTACCGGCGCCACGGCGGTGAAATTCGGCACCAACAACGCGACGAGCTTCACGGTGAACTCGGCAACGTCGATCACGGCGACTTCGCCGCCAGGCTCCGGCACGGTCGACATCACGGTGACCACGATCGGCGGCACCTCGCCCACCTCGGCCGCAGACCGGTTCACCTATCTGTCCTCCACGACGACGACCGAGCTGACCTCGTCGCAGAATCCGAGCAGCTACGGCCAGTCCGTCACCTTCACGGCCACCGTACGCAGTTCAGGCGGAACGCCGACGGGAACGGTGACGTTCAACGACGGCGGCGCACCGATCGGAACGTCGACATTGTCGGCAGGTGTCGCGACTTTCGCGACGACCACGCTCACCGTCGGCAATCACACGATCACCGCGACCTACAGCGTCTCGCCGGCGTTCAATGCCTCGACCTCGCCGGCCCTGACCCAGTCGGTCGATATTCCCGCCGACAGCGCCAGGCTGCGCGCGCTTCAGCTCAACGTCACCAAGATCGTCGCACAAAGCTCGGGACAGGCGATCTCCGGTGCCATCGACACCGCGATCTCCGAAGGCTTCAGCAACGGCGGCCAATACATCACGCCGGGCGGCGGCGGGGTGCGCGTCAACTTCGCCGCTGCGCCCGATGGCGATGACGAGCCGCCGACCGGTCGCCCAATCGATCCGCAGAGCTCCAATGCCTATGCCGGCAACGGACGCTCCGGCGGGACCGGCCGCGGGTCTTCGCGGATCGACGACGCCTTCGCCGCAATCGATCGGGCGGCGCCGACCAAGGCACCAATCGCGCGTTTCAAGCAGCAGAAGGACTGGCTGTTCTGGATCGACGTCCGCGGCACCGGCATCGACCGTTGGGGCTCGTCGGGCAATATCGGTCAGGGCGCAACCCAGGCGACGCTCTACGGCCAGCAGATCAACCTGGTGTCCGGGCTGACCTATCGGGCCGCTCCCAATCTTCTGGTTGGCGTGGTCGGCGGCTACGAGAATTTCAGCTACACGGAGACCGACATCAACGGAAAGCTGAAGGGCGACGGCTGGACCGTCGGCGCCTATCTCGGCTGGAAGATCATCCCGACGCTGCGTTACGACGCAGCGGTGACCTATTCCGGCATCGGCTATAACGGCGTTGCGGGCACGGCCGTGGGCAATTTCAACGGCAATCGCTGGATATTCGCGACCGGCTTCACCGGCAGCTACAACTGGGCCAATTTCAATATCGAACCGTCGGCCAAGGTCTACGCGATCTGGGAGCGGGAAAACGCCTATGTCGACTCGCTCGGCACCCAGCAAGCCGCCCGCACCTTCTCCAGCGGCCGCGCCTCTGCCGGTAGCAGGGTCTCCTACCCGATACCGTGGCTCGATAGCGTGCTGCTGTTGCCCTATGCCGGTGTCTACGCCGACTACTATTTCACCCAGGACGATGCCGCCGCAATCATTGCCGCGGGCGGCATCCCGCTGGCTTCGACACCATTGCTCCAGGGCTGGTCGGCGCGGGTCACCGGCGGCCTCGGCGCAAGGCTCGCGAGCGGCGCCACCGTCGGCTTCGGCGCCGAGCTCGGCGGCATCGGCGGCAACACGCAGATCTGGACGTTCACGGGACGCGCGCGCATCCCGTTCTGAGCGCAAGTCGGCAGCGGGCAGCGCCGCTGCTCGCCGAATGTTCCGGGCTTAGTAGAGGCCGCGGCCGCTGAGGATGCTGCGGGCTTCGGCGGCGCCGTCCGAGGCATAGGCGGCAGACGGAGCGCTCTCGCTGCTGTAGCGGCCGTCCTCGTCATAGGACACGGCGCGCGCGTTCTGGAGCGCCCGGCCCCGGCTGCGGCTCGAGGCCGACATTTCCGAGGTCGCGTTCAGCGAGGCCATGTCGGCGGAGGTGTTGCCGAGATTGTAGGGCCGTCCCTCCGGCATCGGAACCTCGCCGCGAATGGCGCCGCGGGTCGATGACGGCAGCTCGGGCACGAAGGGCTTCGCCGAAGCGACGCGGACCATCGAGGGCGACGGCGCCGGGATCCCGGTGCGCAGGGTCGCCATCAGCTGGCGGTCGTCGGAACCCTCGAGCGGCGCCCGGCCGACATATTCGACGCGGACCTTGGCGACGCCGTTTCCTTTGAATTCAAGCAATTCGGCGGCTTTGTTCGAGACGTCGATGAGCCGGTTGCCGTGATAGGGCCCGCGGTCATTGACGCGGACGATCAGCGACTTGCCGTTCGACACGTTGGTCACCCGCGCATAGGACGGCATCGGCAGGGTCGGATGCGCCGCCGTCAGCGAGCCCATGTCGAACACTTCGCCATTGGCCGTCAGACGGCCGTGGAAGTCGTCGCCGTACCAGGACGCCATGCCCTCGGCGCGATAGTTGACGTCCTCCTCCGGCACGTAGGTCTTGCCGGCCACCACATAGGGCTTGCCGACGCGATAGGTGCCGCCGCCCTTCGGGACCGGATCGCCCCAGGCCACGACCCGGGGGCTCGAGGACACGCCGTATTTCGGATCGACACGGCTGGCGAACTTGTTGGAGGAGGCGCAATTGGCGAGCGCGAGGCAGGTCGCGGCCGCCGCAATTCCACGCGCGGCCCGCAAAACCGAATCTGACCGTCGGATCCCCATTCGCCCCAAATACCATTCCGCCGGAGGCGTACCCAACCCGCTTTGGGTGACGGGCACGCGCTGTCCGGTCCTTTGCTCCGAAGCGGCCCACCACCGCATCGGATGTGGTAACGATAACGCAACCCGAACACGGCGGAAATGGGGAGCCCGCGGCGATCACGCCGAGATGGTAAACACCCCGTTCGTTTGTCCCCGTTGATCTACGGAGCGCAGGCCGCCTGCTCTGTGCCACTCCTGGACATTCTGTTGCGCCAAATCCTCACTCCACCCCCATTGTCGCGCCGCTCACTGGAATTCTTTTGACTGTGCAAGGCCGCACGCGTTCTCTCGCATGCAAGGGCGGGATTTGGAATTTAACGATGATCGAGACGGTTTCGGCACTGATGGGTCTGGTTAGCGCGGGGATTTTCCTGGCCCATGCGTTTGAAGGTTACCGGACGAGGGCCTGAAGGCACTCGCGCGGGCGGCAAGCATCACCTCTTTCACGGCGGCACGTTCGGACAGTTTTTGATCGATCCGACCGGGCATCGAAGACGAGAGCGGCAGGTGTCCCATGCGTAACCATGACCTCGTATCCGATGGCTTCCTGGCATTGACCGCAGGCGGCTTGGTGCTGTTGTGCTCGAGCCTGGTGGCACTGGCCTTCGCCTGAGCACGACCACGACTTTCCTTATTTCTAACCACAGCTACACCGCGACGCAGCATGCCGTCCGTTCCGGATTGCCCTGCTCTCTTTTAGTTGATTGAATTTCTGCGTTTGGCGCCTCGACTCATTTCAAGAGGCCATCACCAACGAAGGTGACGCAAATGCTTGCTGAGAAATTTTTTCTGGTTCTGGAATCGTTGATCCGCGGCGACCGCACCTATCCCGACGGAAGCCCCCGCATCATCAGCACCGCCCCGCACGTCCCCGTGAAGCTGCCGAGCCAGAAGTAACGGCGTTCCGAAGGGCTGGTCACGCGCTCAGCGCAGGCCGAGCAATGACCGCCTATAGAAGCTCTCGCGGGCCTCGTTACGGCAGACGAAGCTGCCGTCAAAACCCTGGCCGTAACGCTTCTGGCCCCGGGCGTAGTAGACGCCCTTCCTGAAATCCAGCCAGACCACCTGGTCATGCGGACAATGGCGCTGCGCCTGCGCCTCGTAGCGAAACGGCGTCAGCGGCGTCGCCGACACCCCGCCTGCACCGAGCATCATCGCCACAACAAGCGCGATTCTCCCGAGCCCGCCGCCAAAGCTGTTCGGCACGTCACTCCTCCTTGATCCGGGCCGTCGCCCGAGGGCCGCGTCCACGCTAGCACGAAACGGCGCGATCGCCGGCAAGCCTTGCCAGGCGCACCGCACGTCTTCCGCCGGCCATCTTGTCGGGGTACAGAAAAGCGAGATCGTCTCCGCTCGCGAGGATGCTGCCCGAATGTCGGTTGAGCCTGAGCCAAGGACCGAACCCCGCCTGCCCTCGCCGCGCCTCGGCGTGCTGCCGATGATCATCTTCGGCTCGCGCTGGCTGCAGCTGCCGCTCTATCTCGGGCTGATCGTGGCGCAATGCGTCTACATCGTGCTGTTCCTGAAGGAGCTCTGGCACCTCTCCTGGCACGCGATCGATCTCACCGAGCAACAGATCATGATGAGCGTGCTGGCGCTGATCGACGTCGTGATGATCTCCAACCTGCTGGTGATGGTCATCGTCGGTGGCTACGAGACGTTCGTCTCGCGGCTCGACCTCCAGGGCCACCCGGACGAGCCGGAATGGCTCGGCCACGTCAATGCGAGCGTGCTGAAGATCAAGCTCGCCATGGCCATCATCGGCATCTCCTCGATCGCGCTGCTGCGCACCTTCATCGAGGCCGGCAATCTCGGCTCGAGCCGCGCCGGCTTCACCGAGACCGGCGTGATGTGGCAGGTGCTGATCCACATCACCTTCATCGTCTCGGCGCTCGGAATTGCCTATGTCGACAAGCTCAGCGATTCCGGAATGCGCAGGCACGCCGAGTGAGGCGTTCGAGTTGCGATACACCGTCCGGCTCCCGAGTCCCCATGCCCGCTGACGACATCTCCTTCAGGCCGGCGTGCGCGGACGACGCGGAGACCGTGTTTGACATCACCAAGGCCTCGATCGCGGGTCTTTCGCGCGGATGTTATTCACCGGCCCAGATCGAGAACTGGATGGGCGAACGGACGCCCCGGTTCTATGAAGAGCTCATCGCCAAGGGGCGGATGACCGTCTGTCTTCGCAACGACGTCGTCATCGGCTTCGTCGATGCCGAGCCCGGCGAGGTCACCCGATTGTTCGTGCTGCCCGCGGCGGCCGGCTCTGGTGTGGGGCAGCGGCTGCTCGACATCGGCGTGGCCCGGGCGCGGCTCGGCCATAGCGGGCCGATCCGCCTTGAAGCCACGATCAACGCCGAAGCCTTCTACCGACGTTACGGCTTCAGAAAAATGGGCCGAGGCCAGTTCTCTCACGGCCTCGGCGGCGAGCCCATCGAGATCATCTACATGGAGCTGTGAGCAAGGGCCCGCGGCGCTCACTCTTTTTTTGCTTCGAGCTGCTGCATGGCCTGATGCAGGCATTCCTGGAGTTTCTGGGCGACCTGCTCGCGCGCCACCCCCTTGCCGGCAAGATCGGCCGACACCTTGTCCAGGACCTCGTCGATCGTCCGGCTCTCCAGATGGTCCGTCACCAGCGCCGCCGCGTAGCTGGCTGCGGCATCGCCGCTGAGGCCGAGCTGGCTGGCGGCCCAGAGGCCAAGCAGCTTGTTGGACCGGGCCGTCACCTTGAACATGAGCTCCTCGTCATGGGCGAATTTGGCCTCGAAGCCCTGCTCGCGCTTGTCGAACGTGGTCATGGTCAGCTCCATTGCGTTGTCACTGAAGGGGATCGGATTGGCCGGAAGCGAACGTCTCCGTATTTCGCGTCAGTTGAGGATCATTTGAAGCTTCCGGCGGAAGGCAAACGCCGTCAAGCCTGCCGCGTGCAACAGGCGCGTGTGTTCACCGCTGCCGCCAGCTCCGTGCCAGCCAGATCAGCTACCGGAGAGCGTTAACCGTCTATTAAGCAGACTCAGCGCCGCATGGCCGGGGGACATCGAGAGCTGACGCATGAACAGAGAGCTGCGGGAGTTTCGACGACTTGAACGCCTCTGCCTGGAGCAGGCCGCCCTTTCCACCATGGACCTGGCACGAAGCGGGTTGCTCAAGGTCGCCAACGACTGCCGCGTCGCGGCCGAAGCGATCGAGGCACAATCGCCCCGCGGTGCATTCGCAGAAGCCGTCCAGGCGCTCAAGCTGGCCTTGAGCGTGAAGAGCACGTCCAAGCGGCACTAGGCGTCGGGCGGTGGATCCAGGCGATATCGGCGGGCTGCGGCCGGGCGCCGTCAGCCCTTCGCGGCCGCAGCTTCACGTGCGAGCCGCTCGGCCCTCAGCCGTTCCTTGTTGGCGTAAAACGCCTTCTGCGCCGCTTCGTGATCGCGCATGGCCTTTTCGGCCTCGATCCGGCGAGCCGCATCGCGCGCCTGGCGCTGTTCGGGGGTCAGGGGTTTGCGTCGGAAGGAAAGGTCTTCAGTCATGGCGAGACAACGCGGAGGTGAGGAATGAGTTCCGCGTGTCGGATCCCGCGTGCTGCGAGGCGAACCGAAATGCCTGCCTTTTCAGGGTGATACCGGCAGAAGCTCACGCCCGGACCGGCCGGCCCGCCCACAGCGGAATCGGAGCCGTCCATCCCACCTGAAGGCCGCTCAAGCAAATGGCGAAAACAACCCCATGCACAGTAGCTAAGTCGTGTTGGCACAACGACTTTTTATGCACCCACGAAGGCCCGTCTGGCCCGTCAGGCACAACAGTGGCATCCCGGCATTTTCGGAAAATCCGTCACCGCTGCCAGGGACGCGAGCCGATAACGGTTCGGTGAAGGAAACCACTTGCCTGCCCGCGCGAAGCATCCCGGAAACAGAGCGCTGCTAGTTTTTCCCGGTGTTTCAAGGGGAGACTGACGATGATTGCTCTCAAGGTGATGGCGCTTACGCTCGGTGCTGGAATTGCTTTCTGGATGTACTCAGGCGAACTCGGCGCCGACGTCGTGCTTGCCATCCTGGCCTGCCTCGCCTGACCAGAAAGACCCGCTGGGCCGGCAGGTTTACTGGGGACGTCATTCGGGATCGCCAGCCGGGCCTACTCTCATCTCGATTTCCCGACACGACCATGAGCCTCGCAGGTTCTGCTGCGCCCGCTCCAAAACGGTCGTCCACCCATCGCAGGGCAAGTTCGATTTTGTGAATTGGCGACCTGTGTCGCAACCGGACTGACGTCCTGCGCAGTCCCAAACGGTCTCCATCATAAAAACGGCCCCGCTCTCTCCGGGCAGAGAAAGCAAGGCCGTGCATTCCCAGATTTGCGGCCGATAGGGGCTTCAATGGACACGGCCGCACCGTGGAGCTTACATGATTCCCGATCGGTCGTTGCCACTTTTTCCCGCAAGGCGCGTCGTTCACGAGGCCAACAAAAGCGTCCTCCCCCGCGAAGACATTCAACGCATTTGTCCTCGAGAAGGACAACCCATCACCGAGCCGGTCAATGCCCTTCCTCGTCAGGAACCTTACCCGCGCACTCGAATTCACAGGCAATGAAGCGTCTGGTTTTCGGGCTTGCGGCGCTTTGCGGCACGCTGCTTTTGGCGCTGGTCTGGCTTGGCCAGCACGAACGCCAGGCAGCCATTGAGCGACTGGAGAGGTACGAATTCTCGCCCCGCTAAGACGCAATGAGCGCCCCTTGGTGTCGCAGCACTGTGACGGCAGTCGCGGTCGATCTGGTATGGCTGGAGCCGCGCAGCGCTAGAGCACGGGTCGTAACTTCTCCCCCGCCTGCCTTTTGCCCCGGATTGTTGATGGCGGCGTTCGCGGAATCCAGGGCGTCGACGCGCCAACTGAGCGCTCCGAGCCGATCGGATATAACAGCTTCCGCTCACCGCCTTGCGCTGCCACTTTGCGCTGCAGATCCGCGAACTCATCGGCGAGCTTCTGCCGGCTCGCTTGATTGTCCGTGACCGTCTCCTCAAGGCGGCCAAGAGCCTGCGGTGCCTGAGCCCCGCACTTCGCGAGCTCGCGCGCAGGTAGCCCCCAGGACCGGACCATGCTGTACCAAAGGTCAGGTTTCGCTTGCAGGTTGACATTTGATAATGCGGGAACTTTCGGCAATTGGGTACGTTGCCTCTGCTGCTGATGATCCAGCTGTCGTCATCCCTCCGTCTGAGGAACTGCCGGTGAACCGGGAATTAGAGGAATTCCGCAGACTCGAACGCGCTTGCAGAGAGCACGCGGCCATTGCTTCCTTCGACCTTGAGCGCGAGGGTCTTCTCAAGGTGGCGGAGTATTATCGGAACGCTATCGAAGCCCTGCAACGCCGCCCCACTGCCGACAGCCCCCCGTAAACGTCTCCCGCCAGCTCGGCGCGGTCGCCCCTTGCGACTAAGCGGGATGGCGCGCCCAAACCGCCTAAAAGGCGCAAGCGCAACCAGTACGCCGAGGTATGAATCAAGGTCAACGGTGAAGTCGATGACATCACCAGCAGACGCAAGGCCGATGTATTTCGTAGACCAAGTGCAGTTAACAAAGATCGGGCCAAGCCGACGCCTACATGCTCATTGAGATGATGGCTGCCAAGCCCAGGGCGGCTGCACCCCACGCCAGCGCATGCAACATCCAAGGCCGCATTGTCATTGTCGCCTCCCAGCGGATGGGAGGATGCGGGCGGCTCGCGTGAGCTACTTGAGATAAATCAAAGACTAAAGATTATCGCCGTTGCGGCGGCCACGGTGAAAACACCAGCGCCAATGGCAAGCACACCCACTAGTAGCTCTCTACCCATGCCCTATCCTAACCTAAGTTACCTCAGGCCTGGCTATGCAGTTTGTGCCAGATTGTCCCGGAGGCAAAAGGAAGGCCCAAGCTGTGTTTCGATCTGGCCGCTCTATCCTGAAACTGGACCGGCTAACATTTGAAGGCCAGCGCAGTTGACGGCAAGGTCCGGCTCCGGCTGTGCGACACCGCTCTTGGTTGCCGAGTCATCAGCAAAACGCTTAGGCGGCATCCTCAGATCGTCGGCTGACTGATGATCTCCCCGCGTCGTCCGCTGCTGTTCCAACGTCTCTACATGCTGAAGAATCATTCGGCGCAGGTCCGGGTCTTTGATCTTCTGAAATGCCAGGATTAAACGAAACAGATCATGATGGTCGGCTGCTAATGCCATTCGGAAAAACCTTTTCGACGAATCTAAATCACCAAACCAGCATTTATGCATGCTCTTAAATGTTTATGAAGCCACTACTGAGGCAGCGACCCGCGTTACGCACCAATCTCTCCTAGACGTCTGCATGGGCTGGCTCAATGTTGTGCAACAGCTTCCTGTTTAGGCAGGCATAAAAATATCGCTCAATTTATGCTGCTCCGGGGCATTTTTAACTGAAAGGATTTAATCATGAGAATTGCTGCCGTGATGTCGATCGTCTTCTTGAGCGTTTCCTGCTTCCCGGCGGACGCACAAGACTTACCGGAGCACACTGTTCTGGCGTTCAATCTGCCCAGCTGTCCGAAAGGGTGGCAGGAGTATGCACCTGCTGCCGGGGCTCTTGTTGCCGGGGTCGGCAATACATTCCAGCTGGGCGCAAATGGAGTAAGCCCAAGCTTTACAGTTGCAGATGCCGGAGGCGGAGCATCGGCGCCCAAATCAAGAGTGGCAGGGCTTCTGTTCTGTGAGAGAAACAAAAATCGGCGATAGACTTCACCCTGAAAAGGCCTCGCCCTCGCTCGCGAAAAGCGAGGGCGGTGCATCCACAGAGCAGCGCGTCTTTTGTGCGCTCACTGAGAAGTTACCTCATCTATCCGCTGAATCTGATTTCCCAGGTCCAATTACCACTTTTTCTCGGTTGAGCCGGTTTCGGGTGAGAGCGGCCTGTCTAATCTGCTACGGGCCAACGCCCCCTAGCGGCTTTTTTGCCAACCGCAGCTTTGCCCTTGAAAACAGCCCCGGGTTGATTCAGATTCTCAGAAGAGGGATCACCGTGGAGACGACGATGGCTACCATCGGTACCGTGGCTTTTCTCCTGCTCGTCAGCGTGGCGATGCTAGCCAAGGCGCGTTTCAAAGAGCGCGCGTCCTGGCGCCGTCAGATGACTGACAACGCTATGCGGGCCATGGGCAACTAGGGATCTGTCGACCCACCGCCGCTAGCTGCCTGGCAGGCCTGCCCGGCCTGGAACATCCCGACCTCGTCTCTGCTGGCATCGCCGGAAATGGTGATGTTCATACTGTTATTGTTGGTTGTCCCACCCATCTCAACCTACCTTCACGCTCGCGCGAAGAATGTGGCGCCTGATCTCCAGCGCCGCGGGCCGCGTCTGATCATCAGTCCCCCACCACCATACGGGGGCGGCCCCTCAAGATCGTCCCAAAGCGGCGGCGCGTGCCATGGCGGGAGTGCACGTCTCGGGCATGCGAAGCCAGACATCTCCTTGCGTGTCTACGCCCACTTGTTTAGGAACGACGACGGCAAGGCGGCCGCGGCGATCAATGCGGCGCTGGCACGCTAGGTGCCATTCGGGTGCCAATTTCGTGGTTTGTTCTCTCAGAACCTACCGCTAAGCACTTGAAATTGTTGAGATGGAAGGGTGGCCGAGTGGTTTAAGGCACCGGTCTTGAAAACCGGCGTGCCCGCAAGGGTACCGTGGGTTCGAATCCCACCCCTTCCGCCAGTATCGAGCCATTGCGCCCGGCCCGGCCTCACAGCGATATCGACCGGCACCTCAACGCAGCGCCAAGCGCGCGCTGATCTCACCATCCAGCACGAGGTCATCGCGTGCGCCGAGCAGCCAAAGCTCGTCCGCCTCGACCCGCAGCAAGCTCCGTGACCACCAGCGCTCGATCATCGCCGCGAGAATTGCGGCCTCGTCGGCGTCGAGATCGTCCATCAGGTTCCAGAGTCCGACCACGTAGAGATCCGTCGTCGGGCGACCGAGCACGTGCTGGACCGCATGGAAGAGGTTCGCGCCATCGCGCTGCTCGGGATAGACCCGAAGATAGAGCCGTCCCCGATTCACATTCCCGGAGAACAGCCCCCGGACCTCGGCCCGGATGGGTCCGAGCCCGGTCAGAGCCGAGCGACGGGCGGGCTCGATGGCCGGCGGCTCGGAGCCGAGGCCACCGCAGATGGTGGCGTGCAGACGCTCCCGCCGCCTGTCCATCACGTGCCACGCCACCTTGTTCGCAAAGGGAGCCGTCCGCAGTTCCGCATCAAGCGCCTGGTAGGCCGGCGAGGCTTCGAGTGCGCCGGCCGAGATGGGCAACACCACGGAGTAGGCCGTGGGGTGGCGTCCCCTGTCGTAAGAGGTGCCCTCCTTCGCTGCGATCACGCGAGGATCGTGCGGAGCGACCAGAGGCAGATGCGCCAAACGGTAGGCATCGTCGAGCAACATGCCTTGACCGGCGGCGAAACGCGTCCGGCTGCGCTCGTAGGCGAGTGCGTCGTCACTGCAAAATATGTCCGGGTCGAGATTGAGATGCCGTTCAGTCTGAAGCACAGGGGTCATTCTCTCTCTGTGAATGGTCAGGGTCGCAACACCAAGGCTGAACCCATATCTGATCGACGCGAGCGAACCGGCAACCGAGAAGATCAAAGGGCGTGCGGTTTCGTTCCGCCAATGGGTTAGAACAGCTCCGCCGAACCTGGCAAGCTGACACCACGGGACCCTTCGGTTGCACCGACACGGAGGGGAATCTAGAGCACTGCAAATCCGAGGTACGCCGGTTGCCCCATCGCGAGCGACCTTGGTTCGATGGCAAACGTTGAGTCCGGGCTAAGCGTAAGCCTTGCTCGCCCGGCAACTCTGGCCCCAGCTCCTCCTGTCACTGAGTTGGGGCCGTTTCCTCAAAACGCGACAAGCGCTCGTTGTTGCGCCCGCTGCTTAGCGGCCCCCCGCGCGCGGGGACATCAGGATACGTAGCAACTGTTCGGCGCGCTCCTTCGTCAAATTGGCCGCCATGTCGGTCCCGATCAGTGCTGGGCCCATCCGCTCTCGATCGTAGACCATCCAACCTTTGCCTCCCATTCGAATGAAAAACCTGCTCTGCATCGGCTCTTTGTCAGTCATTGGTGACCCCGGTTGCTCGACGAGCAAGGAAAGGCGGCCATGCTTCTGCTTGCATTAATCTGTGTGAATCGGATCGGGAAAAAATGGCAAAGTTCCGCTCTGAAATGGCATCGCAATGTGTTGAAGCGAACAGAACCGCGCCGGAAGCGCGGAGTAAGCTATCGATCGCTTGGCCTTCCCCAAGAGTCCAAGCACCTCCAGCGGCCCCGGCCTTACCTCAAAAGCCCCCCACCACAGCCGGGGCCGCCCTGTGGCTGTCGATAACCCCATGATCGACCGCGCAAGCCAACGCGAAATTGGCGGGCTCGCGGCGGCCTCCCCTCGTCCCATGGAAATCGCTCTGTCAGGCGAGTGTCAGCCAGGTGCCCTAGCCTTGGCGGGACCGTCGACACCGCCCAGGGCGTTGCCGGTCGCGGGGTCCGGCTGGAGTTTCTGCTTCAGGTCCGGGCCCCGTTGCTTGCGGCCAAAAGAAAGCGCGGCGCCCGAGGGAGCGCCGCGCGAAATTCGTTCGCTGCTGCGTCGGCGTCAGTAGCCGCAGGATGCGCAGCCCATCTGCACCGGGGCGTAGTAGGAATAGCCCGGCGAGACCATTTCGACGCGCTGGCGCGTGGCGTATTGCGGCGGGATGCGCTCGTACTGGACGCCCGGCGGCGCCACCATCACGGTCTGCGGCACCATCACGGTGCGGTACTGCGCGGGCGTGCGATGCGCGACGACGGAGCCGGGCGACACCATCACGGTCTCATCGACGGCGCGGTATTGCGGCGGAACGTATTGCTGCTGATAGCAGGTCGTGCACGGCGGCGGCGTGTAGCAATTGTAGCAGCCGGCGGAGGCTGCGTCCGTCATCGAAATCGCGGCGACGACTGTTGAGAAAACGACAGCAAGAGTACGAGACATTATGCGGTGCCCCAGTTGCCCGAAATGGATTTGCGAAGGTGGCCGCAGTATACGCCGTAATACCTTGCTGTGCTGAAGTTCGTCGAGGCATCCTTAATGCGAACGGCCGGCTTTCGCCGGCCGTTCAGAACTTGTTGACCATGCACGTGAGGCGCGAGCGATGCAGCGCTCAGTTCGAGCGACGCTTCACCTCGCGCACAGCGCCGCGCGCGGCGCTGGTGGTGAGTGCCGCATAAGCCTGCAGCGCGGTCGAGACGTTGCGCTTGCGGCCCGTCGCCTGCCAGGCGGCATCGCCCTTCGCCTCTTCCGCGGCGCGGCGGCTGGCGAGCTCCTCGTCGGAGACCTCCAGCGTGATGCTGCGGTTCGGAATGTCGATGGCGATGACGTCGCCTGTTCGCACCAGACCAATGTTGCCGCCTTCGGCGGCTTCCGGCGACAGATGGCCGATCGACAGGCCCGAGGAGCCGCCCGAGAAGCGCCCGTCGGTGACGAGCGCGCAGGCTTTGCCGAGGCCCATCGATTTCAAATAGCTGGTCGGATACAGCATCTCCTGCATGCCGGGGCCGCCGCGCGGGCCTTCGTAGATGATGACCACGACCTCTCCGGCCACGACCTTGCCGCCCAGAATGCCTTCGACGGCGGCATCTTGGCTTTCGAACACGCGCGCGGGGCCCGAGAACTTCAGGATCGAGGCGTCGACGCCGGCGGTCTTCACGATGCAGCCGTCCTGCGCGAGGTTGCCGTAGAGCACGGCGAGGCCGCCGTCCTTGCTGAAGGCGTGCTCGAGATCGCGCACGACGCCCTTCTCGCGGTCGGCATCGAGCTCGTCGTAGCGCCGCTCCTGGCTGAAGGCGACCTGCGTCGGGATGCCGCCCGGCGAAGCGCGATAGAACGTGCGCACCGCCTCGCTCTTCGAGCGCTTGATGTCCCAGCGCTCGAGCGCATCGTTCATGGTCGGCGCGTGCACGGTCGACACCGAGGTGTCGATCAGGCCGGCGCGGTCGAGTTCGCCGAGAATGCCCATGATGCCGCCGGCGCGATGCACGTCCTCGACATGCACGTCGGCGACGGACGGCGCGACCTTGCACAGCACGGGCACGCGGCGCGACAGCCGGTCGATGTCCTGCATGGTGAAGGCGACCTGCCCTTCATGGGCGGCGGCGAGCAGATGCAGCACGGTGTTGGTCGAGCCGCCCATGGCGATGTCCAGCGTCATCGCGTTCTCGAACGCCTTGAAGTTCGCGACGTTGCGCGGAAGGACCGACGCATCGTCCTGCTCGTAATAGCGGCGGACGAGATCGACGATGGTGTGGCCGGCCTCGACGAACAGCCGCTTGCGGTCGGCATGGGTCGCGACAACCGAGCCGTTGCCGGGGAGCGCCAAGCCAAGCGCCTCGGTCAGGCAGTTCATGGAGTTCGCCGTGAACATGCCCGAGCAGGAGCCGCAGGTCGGGCAGGCCGAGCGCTCGATCACCTTGACGTCCTCGTCGCTGACCTTGGAATCCGCCGCGGCCACCATCGCGTCGATGAGATCGACGGCCTTGGTCTTGCCCTGCAGCTTGACCTTGCCGGCCTCCATCGGCCCGCCGGAGACGAACACGGCGGGGATGTTGAGCCGCAGCGCGGCCATCAGCATGCCGGGCGTGATCTTGTCGCAGTTGGAGATGCAGACGAGGCCGTCGGCGCAATGCGCGTTGGCCATGTACTCGACGCTATCGGCGATCAGTTCGCGCGACGGCAGGCTGTAGAGCATGCCGTCGTGGCCCATGGCGATGCCGTCGTCGACTGCGATGGTGTTGAACTCCTTGGCAACGCCGCCGGCCTGCTCGATCTCGCGGGCGACGAGCTGGCCGAGGTCCTTGAGGTGGACATGGCCGGGCACGAACTGGGTGAAGGAGTTGACGACCGCGATGATCGGCTTGCCGAAATCTGCGTCCTTCATGCCCGTCGCGCGCCAGAGGCCGCGGGCGCCCGCCATGTTGCGGCCGTGGGTGGTGGTGCGGGAGCGATAGGCTGGCATGGCGGTTTCCGTCCTCGGGTTTGGGGCCGGGCGGGAAAATGGGAGCCGCCTCAGGCCTTTCCGGCCGGATACCGCACGGGCCGGGCCGGCGCAACGGGAACTTGGGCCGGACAGGGCTCCCCTGCTCCCGGCGCGGGCTGTTGCAGGGTCGCGTCAGCGCCGGACAGAGACGCTGCAGCTAGCGCTTCGGCTTGGGCAGCACAATTCTCCCCTGGGAGGCAATGCCCCCCCACTTGGCGGACCAGCCGATTTCCGAAGCCGAGGATGGCTCAATGCTGGTCGGACCCCGGGCCCCCTGCAATGCAAACAAGGCGCCCTGGGGATCGACGCATCGTGCGATCCAGCAGCCATCAGGCAATTCGATCGGACCCTGAAGGATCCGGCCTCCGCCAGCGTTCACATGTTTCATGGCAGCACTGATGTCGTCGACGTTGAAGTAATGCAGCCAGCTCGGCTGCGTTACGCTCGGAAGTTTCGTGAGCATTCCGCCGACCGTCTGGCCACCCGCCGAAAACAATTGATACCAGGCCGCTGGTTCGCTTTGAGCATCGGCCTTCTGCCAACCGAATAGTTCTCTGTAGAAATCGAAGATCACGGTCCGGTCGGTAGCCAGTAACTCATGCCAGCCGATACGCCCCGGCTCGTCCAGCCGGCCCGGTTTCCGTCGGCCATAGGTCGGTTCTTTGATCAGCCCGAACGTCGCCTCCTGCGGATCGGCAACGACTGCTATGCGACCAATATTGGTGTCGGTCGGCGGCACAAGGATCGTGCCTCCAAGACGCCTGATCTGCGCGGCGGTCGCGTCCAGGTCATCGACGGCGACGTATCCCATCCAGCGCGGCGTCGCCCCCAATCTCCGCCCCTCCTCCGGGATAACCATAAGTCCGCCCAGCGGAGCGCCGCCGCTACGAAGCACCATGTAAGGTAGATCCGGGGTCGATTCATCCTTCACGCCCCAGCCGACGGCCTTGCGATAAAATGCGCCCGCCGCTGCGACATCCGTGGTCAGGAGTTCATACCAAGCGAAACACCCTGATCGGTCTGCCACCCAGAACTCTCCGTTCAAGATTCGATGCGCTTGCGGCACTGCAGCAAGCTGCACGCGCACCGAGAGCGTGGATCGTTGACGCGTTGTGTCAACTGGCTGTGCTGATTGCCGTTCATGAAGATGAATACATCCGAACGTGCAGCGCCGCGCTTTTGTGCGCGTAATTGTTGCTCGCGTTATTTCCTGAGCGTAGACTTACCGCGGCTGGGATGCTTCTTGCAATGCTCGGAGGGTCGACCATGCGGCAGGCGAAGAAGACCTCTAAAGGGAAGAAGCGAGTAACCAAAGTCGCCGTGCCGGCGTTCGGAGCGGCAGGGTTGACGTTCTCGCTGGCGGGAGGCGCATCGGCGTCCGCCGTGCCGACATCCGACGTGCAACAATTGCCGCACTCTGGAACGGGTCAGGCAATCACGCTCGATGAAGAGGAAATGGCTGACGTCAGCCTCGCCACCTTCCATCTCTTCGACAAGGAAAACGCCGGTAGCCGCGTGCAGCTGGCATGGCGCGGATGCGGCGGTTGCCGCGGCTGCAGAGGCTGTCGAGGTTGCCGTGGTTGCCGATGTGGCGTTGGTTGCCGATGTGCGGGTTGTGCTGTCGGCTGTGGCGTTGGTGTGGTGGGATGCGCCGTATCATGCGCGGGTTGCTGCGCATCGTGGGGCCGCTGCCGCTGGTGCTAGACCCCCGGCGCGTTCCGAACGTCAAATTCGCGGGTTGATAGGTCATTGGCCGGCCTCAAGAAAGGGTCCGGCCAATTGCTTGATTTCGCTACGACGCTCGCATCGGCGGCTTGCGGGTGAGAGCTGAATTCGTTTCAATTCTCTGGGAAAATGCCGGCGCGCGGTCGTGACGATCCATCTTGCGCCGGCGATCTGGCGTGACGGCAACAGGATCAGCGTGCTGACTCAATGACTGCAATTGGCAAGACCCGCGTTGCGCGGCAGACCCGCAAAGACATTCTCCGATTTGCACCGAACTTCACCGCTTACGTACTGCCTCCCGACGCGGTCTGCCTTTATTCTGAGGACCGCAAGTTCTTCCTGCACGGCGAGCTCTACTGCGCCTTGGCCACCGCGATCGGAAAACATGGCAAGGCTTGGCCGGAGATCATTGGCCAGCTTTCGAAGCACTTTCCGGCCAACAAGATCGAGGAAGCGATCAAGCGGCTCCTCGATCGCCGATATGTCGTTGCGCGGAACCCAAAAGCATTCGACGACGCCGTCGGCGGTTTCCTGGCGAGCCTCGGCATCCCTTTGGAGGTCGCCGAACAAAATCTTCGCAATTGCCCCGTCCAGATCGAGACGATTGACGTCAAAGGCGCCAGGGAGCTGACCGCGGCGTTGAGCAAGCTCGGTGTTCAAATCGCCAAGCGAGCGCCGAAGTTCACGATCACGCTGGCGAACGACTATCTCGACCGGCGACTTGCTGAACTGAACCAGGAACGCGTGGCCGGCAAGACGCCCTGGCTGCTGGTGCAGCCATCCGGCGCGTTTCCGCTGGTCGGGCCCGTGTTCAAACCGGGCGAGAGCGCCTGCTGGACCTGCCTGTTCGATCGCATGATCCGCAACCGGGAGATCAAGGGGTTTCTTGATCGGGGACCGGCGCGTGCGGTTGCCATATCGCCGCTCGTCAGAGAAAGCGTCGGCCAGACTGGAATCCATTTTGCGGCCGTCGAAATCGCCAAGGCAATTGCATCGGATTTTCGTACCGATTTGTGCGATCACATCGCAAGTTTCGACCTCACCGGCGCCGCCATCGCCAAGCACTACGTGACGCGACGTCCACAATGTCCGACCTGCGGCAGCAGGAAGCTGAACAACCCGCGCCGATCTCCGGCCCTGGTCGAAATTGCCGAGGGCAAGAGGCTCGTCATGACCAGCGGTGGATATCGCACCGTGACGTCGCGGTCGACGGTGTCGCGCTTCCGCAAGCATGTGAGCCCGCTGACAGGGGTGGTGACCAGGCTCGAACGAATCGACGTCGACCTGCCGATGAACACCAACTACTTCGCGCAGCATAATTTCTCCGCGCCCGCCCACAGCATCGACCAGCTCAGGTCCGGATTGAGCGGCGGCAGTTTTGGCAAGGGCTCGACCGCCGAGCAGGGCGAAGCCAGCGCGCTGATGGAATCGATCGAACGCTATTCGGGCATTTTCCAGGGCGATGAGATCAGGACGATGCGTCGATTTGCCGATTTCGCGCCTGGCGACGCGCTTCTTCCCAACGATGTCCAGCTCTTCAGTGAAACGCAGTTCAAGAACAGATTTCTCCAGCAACCGGACGATCCCCATCCGGTTCCAGAGCCGTTCGATCCTTCGACGAGGACCGAGTGGTCGCCCGTCTCATCGTTGCGCGACAAACGCTTCAAATATCTGCCGACGGGGCTGCTGTACTTCTTTTATGGCGGCTTCCATACGGATTCCAACGGCTGCGCGGCCGGCAACACCCGCGACGAAGCGATTGTCCAGGGCTTCCTCGAACTGATCGAGCGCGATGCCTACGCGATCTGGTGGTACAACCGGGTGCAGCGCGCCGAGGTCGACCTCGAGCAGTTCGACGATTTCTATGTCCGGGATCTCCGGACTCAATTTACGGAAGCCGGGCGCAAGCTGTGGGTGCTCGATGTCACCACCGATCTCGGCGTTCCGACTTACGTGGCGATCATGCACTGGATGCAGAATGGAGACGAGCATATCGAGTTCGGCTCCGGCGCGCATTTCGACCGCCGCATAGCCCTGCTGCGCTCCCTCACCGAGCTGACCCAATTCATGTCCGTCAGCATGATGGGCGGTGCGAGCGGCGAAAAGCCGACCCTCGACGGTGTTACCCCGCTGCGCCTGGAAGACTACCCGTTCCTGACACCGAGCGATCGCCCGATCGTCCCCCCGGCGCCGAGCCTCGAGCTTCACGGCAATACGCGTGACCAGGCCATCGCCTGCGTCGAGATCGCCGCCCGTGCGGGCTACGATTTCCTCGTCCTCGACCAGACACGTCCCGACGTAGACGTTCCGGTCGTCCGAGTGCTCGTTCCCGGCTTGCGTCATTTTTATCGCCGCTTCGCGCCGGGCCGCCTTTACGATGTGCCGGTGAGGCTCGGATTGTTGGACCGGCCGCGGCTCGAAAGCGATCTGACTTCATTCCTTCCACACACCTGAAGGCCTGCTCGTCGTGCGTGCTCCCCGGAAAAAGCCGACCAGGAAGATGGCGCCGGAGATTGCTGCCCGATTGAGCCATCGCTTTTCCCTCCAGATGCAGCCGGACGGAAACATCGCCGCCTCTCTCGGCGACTATTCCGTCAACCTCGGGCAATTCAGCGAGGCTGCGATAGACCGGGCGCGACATCTGAGCACCGGCCTTCCGCTCGCGTCTTTTGCAGGCAAGAGCATCCTCGCCAGGGAAATCGACGCACTGGTGCATCGCTTGGCCCGGCAAGGGCTTCTGGAATACCGCCTCTCCTCTTCGCGTGGCACGCAGGACTTCGTGGTCATCGAGCCCCAAGTCCCCGAATACTGGCCGCGGCGCGCGAAGCTGGGCAGTCGTGACACCATTGTGCTATCGCGCTTTGCCTTTCTGCGCCGGCGCGGCAACGAGTTGGTGCTGGAATCGCCACGCGCCGGCGCGTTGTTCCGGATTGGCGATCCCGCCATCGCCGCCACCCTTGCTGCGCTGTCGCAGCCTCGGAAGATCGGCAAGCTCAACCAGAAGATGGCTTCCTCCACCCTCCATCTGCTCGAACTGTTGCTGGACAGCCAGATCCTGCTCAAGCTCGATGCGAAAGGCGGCGACGGCTTGCGGGTGAATGAAGGCGACGGCAATCTCGTTCTCTGGGATTTCCACGATCTGGTGTTTCACACGCGGAGCACGGAGGGTCGGCAAGCCAACCCGGTCGGCGCCGCCTTCACCTATGCCGGCGTCGTTCCGCCGTCACCGGCGGTGCGTCCGCCCTGGGCCGGCAGCAAGATTGACCTGCGCAAATTCTCCTCCGCGGAGCCAAACTCCCACTTCCCGAAGCTGCTGCGCGAACGCCATTCAACACGGGATTTCGACGACAAGCATCCGGTCACGCTCGGCGAACTCGCACAGTTTCTCGACACCACCGCACGCGTCGTGTCCGAATGGAAGAGCGAACCGTATTTCGAGGGCGGTTCCGAAGTCACCTACAGCACAAGGCCTTATCCGTCGGCGGGCAGCGCGTACGAACTCGAATTGTACCTTACCGTCGCGAACTGCGACGGGCTTGCGCGCGGACTCTACCACTATGATGCAGGGAGCCATGCGCTAGTCGCGATCAGCGCCTCCCCCCAACAACTCAAGGCGCATTTGGCCGCTGCCCAATTCGCCATGGACGCGCCGGGTCAGCCACAAATCCTCATCACGATCGCGGCGCGTTTTGGGCGGGTCTCCTGGAAATACAGCTCGATCGCATATTCGTTGATCCTGAAGGATGTCGGCAGCCTGATTCAGACGCTTTACCTGGCGGCGACCGACATGGGCCTCGGCGGCTGCGCCATTGGCAGCACCAACATCGATCTGTTCGCGAAAATGACGGAGCTGGAATTCCATATCGAGGGCCCGGTCGGTCAATTCGCGCTCGGGCGCGGCAAGAAGCCGGAGGTCCAAGGCTAGACCAAGGCTAGAAGCGGCGGCAAATCGGCCCACGGCTCCAGCCAGTCGCGCTATTGCAGCGTCGGATCCAGCCGGTCGCGCAGCCAGTCGCCGATGACCGAGACCGCCAGCGTGGTCACGACGATGGTTGTCGCCGGAGCCAGCATGATCCAGGGGGCCCGGGTCAGGTACTCGCGGCCATAGCCGACCATGTTGCCGAGGCTGGTCATCGGCGGCTGCACGCCGAGGCCGAGAAAGGACAGGCCGGATTCCATCAGGATCACCTCGGGGAAGACCAGCGTGGTCGAGACGATCAGGGTCGAGGCGATGTTGGGCAGGATGTGCCGGAGGTAAATCCGCGACGGCGTCGCCCCGAGTTGGCGGACGGCTGCGGCATAGCCTTGCGCATTGGCGGAGATGGCAAGGCCCCGGGCGATGCGGGCATAGCGCTCCCAGCCGAACAGGCCCATCAGGCCGATCAGCAGCGGCAGCGAATTGCCGAAGAAGGCGAGCACCGCGAGCGCCATGATCAGGAAGGGCATGCTGGCCTGGAAGTCGGTCAGCATCAGCACGAGCTGCTCGACGGCCCCGCGGAAATGCGCGGCCAGGAAGCCAAGCGTTGTGCCGACGATGGCCGAGATCGCGGTGGCGCCGAAGGCGATCAGCAGCGAGATGCGGATCGACACGAGCAGCCGCGACAGCACATCGCGGCCGAGCTCGTCGGTGCCGAGCCAGTGCGCGACATTGCCGGGTGCCGCGAGGCGGTTGCGCAAATCGAGCTGGGTGAAGCCGTAAGGGGCGATCTTCTCGGCAAAAGCAGCGATCAGGAGCATCGCGACGATCCAGGTGATCGCGAGACCGACTGAGACCGGAATCGCCGGCAGGCTCATGCGGCGGCGGACAGCCGTGTCCTTCAGCGTGGCGTCGGTCATGCGTGGGCCCCCTTGGCGCGCAGGCGCGGGTCGAGGAAGCCGTAGAGGAAGTCGACGACCAGGTTGGACGTGACCATGGTCATCGCGACCAGCAGCAGGATGCATTGCACGACCGCGAGGTCGCGATTGGCAACCGCAACGACAAGAAGCCGCCCTACTCCCGGCCAGGCAAACACGCTCTCGACCACGACCGCGCCGGCGATCAGCGTGCCCACCATGAAGCCGAGAATGGTGACGGTCGGGATCGCCGCGTTCGGCAGCGCATGCGATGTCACCACCTTGCGCCACGGCACGCCCTTGGCGGAGGCCGTGCGGATATAGGGCTGGCCCAGCACCTCCAGCATCGCGCTGCGGGTGAAGCGCGCCAGCACCGCGGCGCCGCCGAGGCTGAGCGTCGTGATCGGCAGAATGGCATGGCGCCAGCTGTCCTGTCCGCCCGAGGGCAGCAAGCCGAGCTGCACGGCGAAGACAAGGACCAGCAGCAGCGCGAGGACGAAACTCGGCACGGTGAAGCCGGCGACCGCCGTCATCATCACCGCGCGATCGATTCCCGAGCCCCGATGCAGCGCCGCGTAGATACCGGCGGGAACGCCGAGCGCGACCTTGAAGAAGAAGGCCGGCAGCGTCAGCGCAAGCGTCGCCGGGATGCGCTCCAGCACCAGCTCGATCGCGGGCCGCCCGTCGCGCATGGAGCGGCCTAGCTCGCCTTTGGCGATCGCGCTGAAGTAATCGAGGTACTGGAACCAGATGGGATCATCGAGGCCCCAGGCTTTTCGGAAGGCGGCGATCACCTCGGGCGGTGCCTCCGGTCCCAAAATCATCAGGGCAGGATCGCCCGACAGCCGCAGCACGACGAAGGCAAAGGTGACGACGAGCACGATCGTCAGAGCTGCGCGCCCGATGCGAATGGCGAAATAGCGTCCCATCACGCCGCGTCCCGCGTTTGGGCGCCGGTGACGAGATGGCAGGCGACCTGTCTGTCACCGCCGACGGCCGAGAGCGCCGGCACCTCGCTCGCACAGCGCGCGATGGCGTGCGGGCAGCGCGGATGGAAGGCGCAGCCTTGCGGGCGCGCGGCCGGGTTCGGCGGATCGCCAGCCAGCACGATGCGGCCGGCACTGCGACGGCCTGGTGCGGGCGAGGCCGAGACCAGCGCCTGGGTATACGGATGCTCGGGCCGCGCAAAGAGATCGTCGGCGCTGCCGACCTCGACGATGCGGCCGAGATACATCACCGCGACGACGTTGCTGATCTGCCTGACGACGCGCAGATCGTGGCTGATGAACAGCAAAGTCAGCCCGAGTTGCGCCTGGAGATCGCAAAGCAGGTTCACCACCTGCGCCTGGATCGAGACGTCGAGCGCGCTGACCGGCTCGTCGCAGACCAGGAAATCCGGCTTCGTCGCCAGCGCCCGCGCCAGCACGATGCGCTGGCGCTGTCCGCCCGAGAGCGCGCCGGGATAGCGCGCGCCATGCGCCGGCGTGAGCTCGACTGCGCGCAGCAATTCGCGCACCCGCTCCTCGCGCATCGAGGGTGTGCCGACGCCGTGGATGTCGAGCGGCTCGCGGATCTGTGTGGCGACCGGCAGCCGCCGGTCCAGCGCCCCCAGCGGGTCCTGGAAGATCATCTGCATGCGGGCCCGCTGCGTGCGCCACGCGGCCATCCCTAGCGCGGCCATCGGCTTGCCGCCAAACCGCACCTCACCGCGGTCGGGCGGCTCGAGGCCGAGCACGATGCGACCGGTGGTGGATTTGCCCGAACCGGACTCGCCGACGAGGCCCAGCGTCTCACCTTTGGGAATCGTGAGCGACACGCCGTCGACCGCATGCACGGCCGTGGCTCGGCCGAACATTCCGGAGCGCATGCTGTAGCTGCGGGAGATCGCGCGGACCTCGACGAGCGGTGCGCTCATTCGGCGGCGATCCCGAGCAGTGCGCGGCGAGAGGCCTCGGCGCGGATGCAGGCGACGGTGCGGTCATTGGCAATGGGCGCGAGGGTTGGTGCCGCAAGACCGCACGGATCGGTCGCCAGCGTGCAGCGCGGCGCAAAGGCACAACCGGTCGGCATGTGCGCGGGATCGGGCACGGTGCCGGGAATGGCGGTGAGACGACGGCGCGGTCCGTCGAGCGGCGGCAGCGCGCCGATCAGGCCCTGCGCGTAAGGGTGGACGGGATCGGCGAAGAGCTGGTTGCTGGGGGCCTGCTCGACGATGCGGCCGGCATACATCACCGCGACACGGTCGCAGTTCTCGGCGACGACGCCGAGATCGTGGCTGATCAGCACCATCGCCATGTCCATCTCGCGACGGATGGTGGAGAGCAGCTCCAAAATCTGCGCCTGGATGGTGGCGTCGAGTGCGGTGGTCGGCTCGTCCGCGATGAGGAGGTCCGGATTTCCCGCGAGCGCCATCGCGATCATGATGCGCTGGACCTGACCGCCGGAGAATTCGTGCGGATAGGCCGACAGCCGCCGCGCCGCATCGGGGATGCCGACGAGATCGAGCAGCCGCTTCGCTTCGGCCTTCACGGTCTCGCCCTGGAGATCGCGATGCAGCGCCAGCGCCTCACAGAGCTGCTTGCGGATGGTCAGCACCGGGTTGAGCGCGCTCGCCGGATCCTGGAAGATCATGGCGACCCGCCCGCCCCTGACGCGGTCGAGCTCGGCGGCCGGCGCGCCCAGCAGTTCGCGCCCGTCGAGCTGCACTGAGCCCGAAATCTTCGCATGCCGCGGCAGCAGGCCGAGTGCGGCGAGCCACGTCACCGACTTGCCGGAGCCGGACTCGCCGACGAGGCCGAGGGCCTCGCCCTTGCCGAGAGCGAGGTCGACACCACGCAAGACCGGCACGCCGTTGAAAGCGACGCTCAGGCCTTCGATGCTGACCAGCGGCGACACCTTCAGGCCTCGAAATTGCCGGCGCGGAAATCCATCGCGAAGGCGGGCGAGGCCTTCCACTTGATCGATTTCGGCTTAGCCGTGAAGGTCGCGTTCTGGTGCAGCACCGTATAGGCGGGGTCCTCGCGCTCGGCGATCTCCAGCATGCGGCGGAACGCCTTCTTACGCGCGGCGCGATCGGTCGAGGTCTCCAGGAATTCCGAGAGCGTGTTCAGCTCGGCATTGGTCCATTCGCCGATCTGCTGCTGCTGGCCGTTCGGCCCGTGCTGGGCGACCAGCGAGGACACCGGATCGTTGAAAGCAGCCGAGTTCGACCAGTCGCGCACGGCGCGGGTCGGCGCCCGCTCCATGATCTGCGACCAGTTCTCCTTGGTCTCGATCTGCACGTTGAGGCCGACCGACTTCCACATCTCGACCAGGATTTGCGCGGTCGCGACCTGGTTGGTGTAGTAGTTGTTGAGCAGCCGGTAAGGGATCGGATCGCCCTTGTAATTCGCCTGCTTGAGCAGATCCTGCGCGAGCTTCGGATCGTAAGCCGGCACGCTCCAGTCGGCGTTGAACATGTCGCCGTAGAATTCCCACTGCAGGCCCTTCGGCACGCGGGTGCGGCCGGCCCACAGGCTGTCGACGATCGCCTGGCGGTCGATCGCATGGGTGAAGGCGCGCCTGACAAGCGGATTGGCGAGCACGGCGTGGTTCTTGTCGAACACGGTCAGGCGGTGGTTGAGGATGGTGCCGCCTTGCACTTCGAAGGCGGCATTCTTCTCGATGCCGGCGATCTGGTCCGGCGGGATGTCGCAGGCGAACTGGTATTCGCCCGACAAGAGGCCGTTGATTCGGCTTGCCACTTCCGGCACTTCGAGGAAGCGGATGCGCTTGAGCGGCGGGCGGCCGCCCCAATATTCGTCGTGTGCTTCCAGCGTCAGCGACACGTCGGGCTTGAGCTCGACGACCTTGTACGGACCCGTCGTAACAGGCTTGCGCGCCCAGTCGAGATAGCTCGCGGACTCTTCCCAGGCGCGGCGGTTCATGATGTCGGAGCCGTAGCGCGACAGCCGGCCTTCGATGGTCACATCAGGCGTCGCGTTGTAGAAGCGCACCGTGTACTTGTCGACGGCGTCGACGCGGACGAGGTCCGGCCAGATACGGCGGGCGACGGCCGGCACATCGGGCGGCAGCTCCTTGCCGGGACGCGGCGTCGGGATCTTCTCGAAGGCCTGGATGGTGGAGCGGCTCTTGGCCTCGGTCTCGCCGAACATGCGCTGGCGGCTGAAGGTGAAGACGACGTCTTCGGCCGTGAGTTCGTCGCCGTTGTGGAACTTGACGCCCTGGCGCAGCTTCACCTCGACGGTCTGGTCGTCGATGCGGCGCCACTCGGTGGCGAGGCCCGGCACGGCCTCGAGGCTGCCG
Organism: Bradyrhizobium huanghuaihaiense; assembly: GCF_025200885.1. Lineage (NCBI taxonomy): Bacteria > Pseudomonadati > Pseudomonadota > Alphaproteobacteria > Hyphomicrobiales > Nitrobacteraceae > Bradyrhizobium > Bradyrhizobium huanghuaihaiense. The sequence continues at coordinate 4,694,492 of NZ_CP104172.1, forward strand.
CGCCAGTTCTTGGAGATCAGGCCCTCCCAGATCGAGGAGAAGAACACGCGCTCGCCGACATTGGACTGCTCGCGCAGCACGTCAAGCACGTTCGAATTGGTCACCTTCTGTACGGCGATCGTCACCGACGGACGGTTGTCGGCCTGACCGATCGCAAAGCGCGGCAGGAGAAGCGTGCTCGCGGCAGCGCCGCCGGACTTCAGGATGGTGCGACGGGTGAGTTTGCTCATGGCTTAAGCCCTGCCCTCTGTGATGTCGGTTATTCGGCGAGACCGAGCGCGGCGAGATGGGCTGCGCCCTTGCGGACGTCGTCGTGGTTGCGGAGCTCGAGGATCAGCCGCGGGTTGGAGGTCAGCCGTCCCAGCGCGCGGAACACGGCGACCCACGGAATATTGCCTTCGCCCGGCGCCCAGTGCCGGTCGGCAAAGCCGTCGGTGTCCTGGAGATGCACATGCGTCAGCATGTCACCGGCGGTCTCGACGTAATAGTCGACCGGCGGCGCGCCGGTGGAGATGTGGGCGTAGTTGGCATGACCGGTATCGAGCGAGACGCGGACCTTGTTGCTTTCGAGCGCCTTGGCGAGGCGCACGCGGTCGCGCGGATCCTTGTCCTCGATGTTCTCGATGACGATCTCGCAGCCGATCGTCTCGGCGCGCGCGATCACTTCGGCGAGCGTCGCCTTGACGCGCTCGACGATATTTGCGCGGTTATCGGGATACAGATCGAGATTGTTGTGGTCCCAGGTCGTGAACGGCGAATGGATCACCATTTGCGTCGCGCCGAGGAACTCGGCGGCTTCCAGCCCCTGCAGCAGGCGCTTGGTCACGGCCTGGCGGATCATCGGGTCGTGGCTGTCGATCTTGAAGCCCCAGAAAGGCCCATGAATGCCGAGCCGGCCGGTGTGACCGGCAAGCATCTGCTTGATCTCGCCGGCCGCGCTACGCCAGTCACCGTCGAGCAGATCGGCGCGGAAAAAATCCTGGATCTCGAGATCGCGCTGCCGCTCGAGGAGCCAGTCGCGATGCGCGGGGATCGATCTGATGGACAATGCGGCGCCCAACACCGGCTTCGACATGGCTTGCTCCTTCGGTCGTCAGCGATGACGAGGAGCAGCGCTAGACCAGTTCAATGACAGGCCCGTGAAACCGAGATTCGGCCGCGTCGAGCAGATGTGGACATCCTGCGCATCGCCAGCATCGATCTTGTGCAGCCGTGCTGCCGTCGATGCAGGCACGTGCAGTTTGCCGCAGAAGCAAGCTCAATCGTGTCCGTAGTGATCCGGAATGGAATCCTATTTCGATCTCGCGTACATCGCGCGACATCGATCGGCGGCCACTTCCAGGGGCATCACCCTCTGATCGCGCACCAAGGGGTTGGGGGACCACATGGGGCGGGGGATCGAAGGCTGGGGCAAGGTTGCGAGGTCCGGACTCCTAGGCACTCCGGACCTCGCGCTTTCCAGCAGCGCGAGCACGCCAGCATATCCCTGAATCCACATATGCTTGCCGCGACGAAGCTCGAGGTGAGCGTCAGCTCACATCGCATCCTTCAGCGTCAGCCGCGCCGTGAACGTCACGCTGGTCTTGCCGACCAGCGCCATTCCCTCGACTTCGGCGCCGCCGGGGAAATAGTCGCCGGAAAAACCGCAGGTCACCTCCCTGCCTCCGAAGGCGAGCGTCCTGCCGACTGCCTCGGTGTGCTGATTGACGATCATGTCACCGCGCCACTTGCCGTTCCGGAAGGTGTAGCTGCCGGTGTAATAGAAATAGCTGTCGCCACCCATGATGCGGCCGTCGCAGAGCACGACCACGCCTTTCGCCTGCCCGCGCTTGCCGTCGCGCATTTCGATGTCGAAGATGTAGAGGCCGTTGACGACGCTGGCCCCTTCACCCGCTTCCGCGCTTTCACCGGCCGACATCAGATCGCTCCCAGCAATATCGATCCGCCGCGCCAATCAGTTCGGCACGTTGCGCTCGAGATCCTCGAGCCAGGCCGCGGCGCTCGAATCCGACGGCGCACGCCAGTCGCCGCGCGGCGACAATGAACCGCCGGCCGACACCTTCGGACCGTTCGGCATGGCCGAGCGCTTGAACTGGCTGAAGGCGAAGAATCGGCGCAGGAACACCTCCAACCAGCGCCGGATCTCGGGAAGATCGTAGGCCCTGCGCTTGTCGTTCGGGAACGCCGGTGGCCATTCGCCCTTGCCGACGTCCCTCCACGCCTGGAGCGCCATGAAGGCGATCTTGGACGGCCGCATGCCGAAGCGAAGCGTGTAGAACAGGTTGAAATCCTGCAGCTCGTAAGGGCCGACCGAGGCTTCCGTGCTCTGCGGCTTCTCGCCGGGCTGCACGGGCACCAGTTCGGGCGAGATTTCCGCGGCAAGGATCGAGCCCAAGGTCCGGTTCACGTCGCCGCTGAACTGCTTCGAGGCGATCACCCAGCGGATCAGATGCTGGATCAGCGTCTTCGGCACGCCGGCGTTGACGTTGTAATGCGCCATCTGGTCGCCGACACCATAGGTGCACCAGCCCAGCGCGAGCTCGGAGAGATCGCCGGTTCCAATGACGATACCACCGTGATGATTGGCGAGGCGGAACAGATAATCCGTGCGCAGGCCCGCCTGCACGTTCTCGAAGGTGACGTCGTAGACCTTCTCGCCCTTGCCGAAGGGATGGCCGATGTCCTTCAGCATCTGCGTCGCCGTGGTGCGGATGTCGAGCTCCTGCCCCGTCGTCTGCAACGCCTTCATCAGCGCCAGCGCATTGGTCTTGCTCTCGCTGCCGGTGGCGAAGCCGGGCATGGTGTAGGCGAGGATGTTTTCACGCGGCAGGCCGAGCAGATCGACCGCCTTGGCGGCGACGATCAGCGCATGCGTGGAGTCGAGGCCGCCCGAGACGCCGATCACGACGCGCTTGGTGCCGGTCGCGCGCATGCGTTGCACGAGGCCGGCGACCTGGATGTTGTAGGCCTCGTAGCAATCCTGCTCGAGCAGGCTCTCGTCGCTCGGCACGAAGGGAAAGCGTTCGACCTTGCGCAGGAATCCGATATCGGCGGCCGGCGGCTTCAGGGCGAACGTCACCTTGCGGAAGAAGGCCTCGCGCTGGCGCCGGTTGTCGTCGAACGTGCCCATCAGCGCGCGCTCCTGCCGGAGCAGATCGAGGTCGACATCGGCATAGGTGATCTGGCCGCCCTGGCGGAACCGCTCGCCTTCAGCCAGCAGCACGCCGTTCTCGTAGACCGAGGTCTGGCCGTCCCAGGCCAGATCCGTGGTCGATTCCCCGGCGCCCGCGGCGGAATAGACATAGGCCGCGAGACAGCGCGCGGAGGTCGATTGGCACAGCAGCGCGCGCGAGCGGGCCCGGCCGATCGTGATCGGGCTGCCCGAGAGATTGATCAGCACGCTGGCGCCCGCCAGCGCGAGCTCCGAGGCCGGCGTCACCGGGATCCACATGTCCTCGCAGATCTCGACGCCGATGGTCAGGCCCGGGACGTCCTCGGCCGCGAACAGCAGGTCGACGCCGAACGGCGCGTGCAGACCGCCAAAGGCAATGGCCTCGCCGGCGATGCCGGCGCCGGAGGCGAAATGGCGTCCCTCGTAGAACTCGCGGTAGGTCGGCAGGTAAGATTTCGGCACGACGCCAAGGACGTTGCCGCGATGGATGACGACGGCGCAATTGTAGATGCGGTGGCCAAAGCGCAGTGGCGCACCCACGATCAGCACGGTCATTAGAGCGGTCGAGGCCTCGACGATGCTGGCGAGCCCGCGCTCCACAGCATCAAGCAGCGGGTCCTGCTTCACCAGATCTTCGATCGCATAACCGGACAGGCACAGCTCGGGAAACACGGCCACCGCCACCGACTGTTCGTGGCAGGCATTGGCCGCCGCCAGGATCGCCTTCGCATTGGCCGCGGGATCGGCCACATGGGAGGTGGTCACGCAGGCTGCCACGCGCGCAAATCCGTGGGTGTAGATCGAGTGGAAAGTCATCGAGCGCAGTACCCTTAAATCTCTTCCGGCCGGCCGCCGCCGTCAGCTCCGGTCATATGTAGCCCATCGATTCAGCCCCGTGCAGGCCATCCGCCATCATGCATAACGGATTTGCGCCCCGGCCGGTCCAGCGCTGGCGATATCAGGCGCTGCGGGCCAGGACGCCGGACAGATCGTTCCGCAGCCACTCCGCGATCCGGGGCCAGGCATGCGCGTGGGTCCGCGCACCCATGAACAGGCCGAGATGGTTGCTCGGCTCGGACGCCGCCGCAATGAAGGCGGGCGGCGTACCGACAAGCTGGGCCGTGGCGAGCGCCTGCGTCGCCGGCACCACCTCGTCGTCAAGCCCGGCCAGCAGGAAGATCGGCGCCTTGACGTCCTTGAGACGAACCTTTCGGCCAAGCGCGACGAAGTCGCCGCCGGCGATCCGGTTCTCCCGGAAAATCCAGTTGACGATCTCCAGATAATAAGTCCCGGGCAGATCGAGGGTCTCCACATTCCACTGATCGAAGCGCGCGAGCAGTGCCGCACCTTCCTCGTCCGAGAGCTCCCTCTGCAAAGCGGCTGCGATATCCTCGCGACTTGGCGTTTTCGACCAGAAGCGCAGCATCTCCTCGCCGCTGACATTGCCACCGCCACGCGCGACGAGCTGGTCGTAGACCATACCGGGCGCGTTGCGGGCGAGCCGCGACATTGCCGAGTCGATCGACAGGTCGACTGGGGCGCCCGCCAGGACCAGTCGCCGCACCTTGGCGGGAAAGCGCGCGGCATAGAGCAGCGACAGCCAGCCCCCCTGGCACAGCCCGACGAGATCGACCGGCGCACCGATCTCGTCGATGGCGACGTTGAGATCCGAAAGATAGCTGTCGATCGAGAGATAGCGCATATCTGACGTCGCCGACCGCCAGTCGGTGAGATAGACCCGGTCGATGCCGCCATTTTGCAGCGACTGCACCACGCTGTGCCCGGGCGCGAAGTCGGCTATCAGGGCGCGATGCAAGGCATAGGGCGCGCAGACCAGCGCCGGCTGGCCGGACCGGTCCATCGTGCAATCGCGCAGGCGCATGGTCGCAAGCTCCAGTGCGACCCTGCTCGGCGTCGTCGACGGCAGGCTGGTGTCGGCCGGCTCTGCCGGCCCACGCTCCATCCACCAGAAGCAGGCATCCATAGCGAGCCGCGCCGCTGCAAACGGCCACAGCAGCGGGTCGTCGGGGATGTGATCCGGTCCACCCGGCTGTTTGCCTGTCTTCTGCGCCACGTCTATCTCGCACTCCTCACAGGAACGCCTCGAAGCTGATGACGGAAATGCCGAGCTCGCCAAAACTCCGATGGGCCGCCGCCACGGAGCCGTCGAGGTCGATGCCGCGGCAGGCATCCTCGATCACCGCGACCTCGAACCCGGCCTTGCGGGCATCCTCCGCCGAAAAACGGACACAGAAATCCAGCGCTAAACCCGCAACGAAGACGGTCTTCAGCTCGCGCTCGCGCAAATAGCCGAGCAGGCCCGTCGGCGTCCTGTGGTCGTTCTCGAACAGCGCTGAATAGGAATCGATACCGCGGCGAAAGCCCTTGCGCACCACCAGGCTCGCCCTGGTGACATCCAGCTCGCGGTGGAATTCGGCGCCGGCCGTGCCCTGCACGCAATGCGACGGCCAGAGCACCTGGGTGCCATAGTTCAGCTCGATGGTCTGGAACGGCTGCCTGCCCGCGTGGTTTGGCGCGAAGGAGACGTGATCAGCCGGATGCCAGTCCTGGGTCAGCACCACATTGGTGAATTTTTGGGCGATGCGATTGATGGCGGGCACGACTTTCTCGCCGTCGGGCACGGCCAGCGCCCCGCCGGTGCAGAAATCGTTCTGGACATCGATCACCAGCAGCACGTCGCGGTCAGAAATCTTCATCGCAAGGTCCCATTCCACCCACCCCTCGCCGAGCGCCGAATGCTGCGTCCAATGTCGACCTTCCGGCGCAACTTCGCAACCACCGACCGCGTGGGCGATAGCGCGCTGACGACCAGGAGGCATGCCAGGATGCAACGGTTTGGCCTTGTCCGTGTTGACTAGGCACAATCAAGCGAGGATTCTCGGACCGTCCGCGCAGTTGCGGATCGGATCAGGAACGGAGGCAGGGGTTCCCGAGGGCCGGCAAGGCCGCGGCAGCCACAGAGCCATGGGTATCGGCAAGACAGGACAAATTCTTCTCGCCGATATCGGCGGCACCAATGCGCGCTTCGCGCTGAGCCAGCGCGATGGCGACCAGACAGGGCCGATCGATTACGTGAAGGTCGCCGACTTCCCGACCGTACGGGAAGCCATCGTCGATGTGCTGGCACGCAAGTCTGGCGGCGAGCCGCCGCGACGGGCCGTGCTGGCCGTGGCAGGCCCCGTCACCAACAACCGCTGCGTCATGACCAACAGCCCCTGGGTCATCGACGGCAACGAGCTCCAGCCGGCGCTCGGCTTCGGCAGCGTCCACGTGCTCAACGATTTCGAGGTTGTGGCCTGGTCCCTGCCCGCCTTGCAGCCTGCCGATCTGATCCCGCTCGGCGGACAGGACGGCTTGCCTGGAGAACCGCTGCTGGTGGTCGGGCCTGGAACCGGCTTTGGCGTCTCCTGCCTGGTCGAGCGCCACGGGGCGCGCCTGGCCGTCGTCACCGAAGCCGGACATGCGACGCTGCCGGCCGAGAACGAGCGCGAGGAGCGCGTGATCGCGTGCTTGCGCAGACGCCTCGGCCATGTCTCGATCGAGCGCGGCGCGCTGTCCGGCTCGGGCTTGCAAAGCCTCTACGAAGCTCTCGCGGAGGTCGACGGCGCCCAGGTACCGCAGCGCGATGCCGCTGCCATCACCAAGGCGGCCCTGGACGGCAGTTGTGCACATAGCCGCGCGACGCTGGAGATGTTTTGCGCCACCCTCGGCTCGGTCGCCGGCAATCTCGCGGTGACCTTCGGCGCCCGCGGCGGCGTCTATATCGCCGGCGGGATTGTCCCGCGCTTTCCCGAGTTCCTCGCCGCCTCGGCCTTCCGCGCCCGCTTCGAAGCCAAGGGACGCTTCCAGGATTACTTGCGCAACATTCCGACCCGTCTGGTCACCAGACCCGATGCGAGCTTCCTCGGCCTGAAGATGTTCGCCGACCACAATCCGGATTGAAGCGCAGCCGGCGGAGACCGTCCCGGTCCGTTAACTAATTCACAGCTGATTGCATCCAAAGCCAGGTTCCACGCAGGATCGTGCTTGCCCGATTGTTTCCCATGGGAAACAATCCGCCGAGTGTGTGGCGTTGGTTGCGGGGGGCGTGACATGCGTAAGCAGGACGTTGGATTCGACTATCACCGCTATCACCGCCTGCTGACCGAGGCGGACGACGAGGACAAGCGGCTCGCCCTGATCGAGCTCCTGATCGAGGAGAAGGCGCGAGACCGGCTGGCCGCCCAGCGCGCCTCGGATCGCGCCGCCATGACCGCCCAGACCATCGCTACCGTACTGAGGAACGGCCGCAGCTGAGACTTGCGATCCGAGGACAGCACGCGCGCTGATGCGTGCCGGTTGCGATTCCGTTAAGGATCCCTCGCAAGCTCACGTCAAACTTTTTGCTCTAAGAGTTCCCTCACCTGATGCAATTCAGGATCAACAAAGGGGGGAATGAACATGAGCATGATTTCGCTCGCCGCGATGCCGGCCGTCGCCGAAACGCGTTTCGCCAGTTCTTCGTTCAAGACCATCTTGCTGTTCTGCTGCGTGGGCCTTTTCGCCTCGTTCGGCCTGATGGCGCGCGGCATCGATCTCAGTGCCGGCCTGATCTGAGCCGCGACGGATTTCTTTCGTGAAATGGCCGCCCCCACGGGCGGCCATTTTCGTTCGCGATCCCGGCGCGGCACTTGCCGTCGCTCGGCGCGGCGTCTTCGCCGTCGCCCGGCGCGGCGCTTCGTCGTTGTTCAGAGCGGCGCCGGTGTTGTGGCTTCCGGAAACAACGAATCGATCATCGCTTTGAGCTGATCGATCGAAATCGGCTTGCGCAGGATCGGCCTGCGCCGGAGCAAGGACGGCAGCAATTCGGGCCCGTAGCCGGTGGCGAACAGGAACGGCTTGCCGCGGCGCTCGATCAGGTCGGCGACGGGATCGACGTAGAGACCTTTGAGATTGATGTCGAGGATGGCGAAATCGTATTGCGCGGTCATCGCAAAGGCGCTCGCGTCCCGGACATTGTCCGCTTCCGCGACGACGTGGTGGCCGAGCTCAACCACCATGTCTGCCATCATCATCCGGATCAACGCCTCGTCTTCGACCAGGAAAACGGAGAGTCCGTCCGCCATATCAACCCCGCAGTCAGCCTCGCGAAGCTAATCATACCCGAATTGCGGAGAGGATTCACGAATTCGTGGCGGGCGCCGTTAATTCAGGCGCCCGCAATCCGATTCAACTTGATCAATCCAGTCCGCGCTCGTGGCTGAGGCGCACCATCTCCTGGATGAAAACCTGCTTCTGCTTGTCATCGAGGCTCGAATAGAGCGGCTCGGCGGCGTCGGCGACGTTGCGTTGATCAGCCGCCCGGTCGATCAGGAATTGCGCCTCGTTGCGCATCTGCTCGATGATGTCGTCGGGCGGATCGCGCTTGGCGCGCGCAACCCGCAGGTTGAGTCGCTCTGCACCATTATGCCCCAAGTAGTGCATTGCGCTCGAGAAGCCGTACCAGTGCTTCTCCTGGTCAGGCGTGAGGTTCAGCTCGGTCTTGATCCGCTCGATATAGGAATCGCTGTTGGCCACGATCTGCTCGGCGGTCTGTTGCGGCGCGCCGGGCTGGGTGAGGACGGTGACGTCCTTATTGTCCTTGTCCTGCGGCGCGCTCGGCGCGTTCTTGGCTTCCTTGCTGGCCTTGGCGCCCTTGCCCGCCTTGGCGTTCTCCTTGGCGCTCTTGGCATCCTTGTCCTTGCCCGCGCCCTGCTGCTTGGCGTCCTTGCCGGCATCCTTGCTGGCATCTTTGGCGGCCGGCGCCTGATTGGCATTGTTGTTGTTGCCGACGCCGAGCACGCCGGTGAAGACGCCGACCACGCCGCCGATCGCGCCGCCGAGCACGCCACCGACCGGGCCGGCCGCCTTATTCCCGGCAGCCGCCCCTTCCTGGACGCCTTTGACCAATCCTTGAGCGTTCGCGACTGCGGCGCCACCGAGCAGCAGCGCGAGCACTGACCCCAGCGCGAGCGATCGTCGCAAGTAATGTCGCGCTGGCGGCGCCGGGTGGATCATTCTCGTCTCCATCATCGAACTGACTGGCTTGTCGGGGTGGGAGCTACCCCGATGGTTGCAACTCTATCGTTTTCGCCGCTTAAAGGTCCAGACGCACCCGATTGCTGTCCACGCCCGAAAAGTGTTTCGCGCGAGGCGGTTATGGAGGCTTATTCGGAACTGCGGCGTAATTGCGCACGGATCGTTCCCGAGTGGCTCACGCGATGTGTGCGTCGCAAAAAACGAGGGAGCGCGATTCACCTCCGGCGCGCGATGCAAGCGGCACTGCCGCGCATTCGGGCACAACGTTAGTTCTAGACCAAGCGCCTTCGGCTTTCTCGACAGACGCGATCAATCATGATCTGATCGCGCTACCAATTTGCTGCGCGGCGCGCGATCCAGATCGACGCCGACGGTGCTCGCAAGCAACGACCAACAAGAAACGCCAACAAGAAAATCAAAAGCAAACTCGGAAGAGTTAAGAGGAAACACCAGAACAATAAAACACCCAAGCGAGGAAACGAGATGTCACGAAAGACACTGACGCGACGTCAATTTGTGGCTGCCACTGCAATGTCCTCCGCGGCGCTGATCACGGCGCCCTATGTCCGGGGCGCCTACGCTGCCGGCAAACTCTCGATCGGCTTCTGGGACCACTGGGTGCCCGGCGCCAACAAGGCCTCGACCGATCTCGTCAACGAATGGGCCGCGAAGGAGAAGGTCGAAGTCTCCATCGACTACATCACCAGCAACAACAAGAAGATCGAGCTGACCGCCGCCGCCGAGGCCCAGGCCAAGTCCGGCCATGACATCCTGCAGATGCCGAGCTGGTGGCCGCAGGCCTATGCCGAGAATCTCGAGCCGCTCAACGACATCATGGAGCCGCTGCTCAAGCAGAATGGCGAGGTGAACGGCACCGTCAAATATCTCGGACAGTCGGGCGGCAAATGGCTCGCGACGCCCGCGACGCCCGGCAGCCAGATCAAGGGCCCCTGCTCCCGCATCGATCTGATGAAGAAGCATGCCGGCATCGACGTGCAGGAGATGTATCCGGCCGGCGGCCCGCCCAAGGTCGAGAACTGGACCATGGAGACCTTCCTGAAGGCGGCCGAGGCTTGCCACAAGGCGGGCTTCGCGTTCGGCATCGGTCTCGGCGAGACCACCGACAGCGTGGACACCGCCGGCGCGATCTTCCAGTCGTTCGGCGCCGAGCTCGTCAACGCCAAGGGCGACATCACGGTGAAGACCGACCAGGTTCGCCAGGCGATGGAGTTCTACAAGAAGCTGATCGCCTTCCTGCCGCCGGATGCACCGTCCTGGGACGACGCCTCGAACAACAAATGGCTGATCTCCGGGCGCGGCGCGATGATCCTCAATCCGCCGAGCGCCTGGGCCGTTGCCAAGCGCGACGCGCCGCAGGTCGCCGAGCAGTGCTGGACGCACGGCTTCCCGTCCGGTCCGAAGGGACGGTTCGCACCGTACCTGCCCTACTTCTGGGGCGTCTGGAGCTTCGGCAAGAACAAGGAGGCGGCCAAGAGCCTGCTCGTTCATCTGTCCTCGCCATCGTCGATCGAGAAGTTCGTTGCGGTGAGCGGCGGCTACGACCTGCCGGCCTACGCGAACATGAGCAAATTCCCGACCTGGGCGGAAGAAGGCCCGCCGAAGGGAACGCTCTTCCACTATCCGGACCCCTACAAGCACCAGACGCTGTCGATCGCGGCGTCGCCCGCGCCGCCCAAGATCGCGCAGCAGATCTACTTCCAGGCGACGCTGACCAAGATGGCGCTGCGTTTCGCGCGCGGCGAGACGATGGAGCAGGCGCTCGCCTGGGCGGAAGGCGAGTGCGAAGGCTTCATGCGGAGCTAGGCCGGGATGTGCCAGGGCGGTTCACGCTGTGTGCGTGGGCCGCCCGCATCCCCGTCATCCGATCCGCATGATCGCGAAGCCGACCCACCGGCCGGCCTCGCGGTCGGAATGTCTGCAAGAATGCTGACTTGAGGAAGCTGACATGGCTGATGTCGTCGTTGAGCGAGGTCGCGTCGCCCGTGCGACGGGCGCGCGCAAGGGAAAGAGCCTGCGCAATGCGCTCGGGCGAAAATCGACGGTTGCTTTCTTCCTGACGCTGCCGCTGATCCTCCTGATCGCGATGCTGGTGCTCTATCCCGCTTTCTATTCGCTCTATCTTGCGACGCTGAACAAGGCGATGACGAAATTCGTCGGCCTCAGCAATTTCACCTTCCTGTTCAAGCGCGAGACGTTCTGGATGGTGGTGCAGCAGTCCTGCATCTTTGCGATCACCGCCGTGATCTTCAAGGCGCTGATCGGCTTCATCGTCGCGCATTTCGTCCACAACATTCCCGGCAAGAAGCAGCGCAAATGGCGCGGCATGCTGCTGGTGCCCTGGGTGATTCCGCCGGCGATGAGCACGCTGGCCTGGCTGTGGCTGTTCGATCCATCCTACAGCGCCTTCAACTACACGCTCTCCTTCTTCGGCGTCGGTCCGATCCCATGGCTGGGCGACACCTTCTGGGCGCGCTTCTCCGTCATCCTCGTCAACGTCTGGTACGGCGCGCCGTTCTTCCTGATCATGTATCTCGCCGCGCTGAAGTCGGTCCCCGATCAGCTCTATGAGGCCGCGGCGATCGACGGCGCCAATTGGTGGCAGAAGATCTGGCATATCACCTTGCCGATGATGCGCAATATCATCGCGATCACCACCTTGTTCTCGCTGATCGTCACCTTCGCCAATTTCGACATCGTGCGCATCCTGACATCAGGCGGCCCGCTGGATACCACGCATCTGTTCGCCACCTGGGCATTCCAGGTCGGCATCCAGAGCAGCGACATTCCGCTCGGCGCCTGCGTGTCGCTGTTCATGGTGCCGATCCTCGCCGTCGCAGCGATCTTCATCCTGCGCGACGTCAACAAACGCGGGAACGAAGCCTGATGAGCACGGTTGCAATCGACAAGGCCGGCCCCTCCCGCAAGGTCAAGTATGGCAGCATGAGCCGCGACCGCACCTGGGCGCTGCGCTGGTCCTATTTCTTCCTGGTGCTGTTCGCGATCTTCTTCCTGACGCCGCCGATCTACATGCTGATCACCTCGCTCAAGAGCAGCGCGGAGATCTCTGCCGCCACCAATCCCTGGTGGGTGTTCCATCCGACGCTGGCGAACTATGTCGAGCTCCTGACCTCTAACCAGTTCCTGCGGTTCTTCTGGAATTCGTCGATGATCTCGATCATCGTCGTGATCGTGACCATGCTGATCAGCATCCCCGCGGCGTTCGCGCTGGCGCGCATGAAGTTCTGGGGCTCGGCGACCTTGGCCACCGGCGTCTTTCTCACCTATTTGATCCCGGACAGCCTTCTGTTCATCCCGCTGTTCAAGATGCTCGGCGTGGTCCAGGAGTACACCGGCATCACGCTGCTGAACCGATGGTACGTGCTGCTGTTCATCTATCCGACACTGACCGTGCCGTTCTGCACCTGGATCATGATCGGCTATTTCGCCTCGATCCCGAAGGAGCTCGATGAGGCCGCTCTCATCGACGGCGCCTCCTGGCTGCAGACCCTGACGCGGATCTTCATCCCGGTCGCACTGCCCGGGCTGATCGCCGCGACCATCTTCGCGTTCACGGTGTCCTGGGCGCAGTTCCTCTATCCCCTGGTGTTCACGACGTCGGTGGATCAGCTCGTGCTGCCGGTCGGCATCACCACCACGCTGATCAAGGGCGACGTGTTCAACTGGGGGCAGATCATGACCGGCGCGCTGCTCGGCGCCGCGCCGCCGCTGATCATCTACGCGTTCCTGATGGACTACTACATTGCCGGCCTGACCGCCGGTGCGACAAAGGGTTGATGACTCATGGCTGACGTTGCATTGCGGAAGGTAGTCAAGCGTTACGATGACGTCGAAGCCGTGCGCGGCATCGACCTCGACATTGCCGATCATGAGTTCATCGTGCTGGTCGGCCCCTCCGGCTGCGGCAAGTCGACGACGCTGCGCATGATCGCCGGGCTCGAGGACATCAGCGACGGCGACATCATGATCGGCGGCGACGTCGTCAACGACGTGCCGCCGAAGGACCGCGACATCGCGATGGTGTTCCAGAACTACGCGCTCTACCCGCACATGACGGTCGCCGAGAACATGTCGTTCGGGCTGCGCCTGAAGCATTATCCCAAGGCCGAGATCAAGGCCCGCGTGACGGAAGCCGCCCGCCTCCTCGACATCACCGACCTGATCGACCGCAAGCCGAAGCAGCTCTCCGGCGGCCAGCGCCAGCGCGTCGCGATGGGCCGCGCCATCGTGCGCAATCCCAAGGTATTTTTGTTCGACGAGCCGCTGTCCAACCTCGACGCCAAGCTGCGCGTGCAGATGCGGATCGAGATCAAGAAGGTGCACCAGAAGGTGCGCACGACCACCGTCTACGTCACCCACGACCAGGTCGAGGCGATGACGCTGGCCGATCGCGTCGTGGTGATGAACAAGGGCCGCATCGAGCAGATCGGCACGCCGAACGAGCTCTACCACAAGCCGGCGACGCGCTTCGTGGCGGGCTTCATCGGCTCGCCCGCGATGAACTTCATCCCGTGCCGGCTCGAGGATGTCGGCGGTGCGCTTCAGCTTCGCCTCACCGACCGCATTGCCTTCGCGCTGCCGCCGGCCCGCGCCGCGCGCTACAACGCGCTGCCGCGCACCGACAAGCTGCTGCTCGGCATCCGGCCCGAGCACCTCACCGAATCGCATGCGCATCTTGCGCCGGGGGTCGAGACCTTCGACACCGTGCTCGACGTCACCGAGCCGATGGGGATGGAGACCCTGGTCTATTTCGGGCTCGACGGCACGCCGGTCTGCGGCCGCGTCGATCCCAATGCCGGCGCTACGGACGGGGCTCCCATGCGTTTGGCGATGGACCTCAACAACATGCACCTGCTAAACGAAGAAACCGGCGTCGTGTTGTGACGCCGGCTTAAGAAACGCGAGCAGGCAGGGGAGCGATGGCGACCAACAAGAAGAAGATTTTCGTTACACAAACTTTGTCGCAAGGGGCACGCGCCCTCCTCACCCAGCGGGACGATATCGAGCTCGTCGAGTTTTCCAACCTGATCTCCGCCAAGGATTTCGAGGCGCTGCTGAAGAGCCATGCGCCGGTCCATGGCGTCGCGCTCGGTGCCACCGCCTTCGGCGAGACCGAGCTCGAGGCATCAAAAGACATGAAGGTGGTGACCCGCATCGGCGTCGGCTATGACGCCGTCGACGTGCCGGCCCTCTCCCGCCGCAAGGTGCCGCTGATGGTGGCGGGCAGCGCCAACTCGCCCTCGGTCGCGGAAGCGGCGCTGTTCATGATGCTGACCTTGGCGAAGCGCGCACAGGAGCTGCATGCCTGCGTCAAGGACGGCACATGGGCCGACCGGCTCGGCATTCTGCCGTTCGACCTCTACGGCAAGACCGCGCTGATCATCGGCTTCGGCCGCATCGGCAGCCGCACCGCCAAGCGCTGCCTGGCGTTCGAGATGAAGGTGCAGGTCTACGATCCCTACAAGGGAGCTGCCGACATCAGGGCAGCGGGCTGCGAGCCGGTCACCGACCTCAACGCCGCGCTGCCGCACGCCGACTTCGTCAGCATCCACTGCCCGAAGACGCCGGAGACCGTCGGCCTGTTCGACGCAGCCCGGATCGGCCGCATGAAGCCGAGATCGTATCTGATCAACACCGCGCGCGGCGGCATCGTGAAGGAAGCGGCGCTCTATGACGCGCTGGTGTCCGGAAAGCTCGCCGGGGCCGGCATCGACGTGTTCGAGGTGGAGCCGCCGCCGGTCAGCAACGCGCTGTTCGCGCTGCCCAACGTCATCATGGCCCCGCACGTCGCCGGCGTCACGGTCGAGGCGGTCCAGCGCATGAGCGAGCAGACCGCGCGCAACATCCTGAGCGTTCTGGACGGCGATCCGATCCGGCAGAACGTCATTAATCAGGACGTGCTGGGCTGAGCGAACCAAAAGGCAGGCGGCCTCCTCCGCCCGCCTTCGGGACGCCAGAAAGCGTCCCATTTTGGTGCAGATCGGGCCCCAACTCAGCCTTAATCAAACGCGCCTAATGTTCCCGGCCGCGGCGGCAGTGGGACAGACTTGCCGGCCGCGTCGAGCTGGAGGATGGACCCTTGTCAGAGATCGACCCGACCGACCACGCGCTGGCGACCATCGCCAGCATTTTGGAGCACCCCGAGCCGGCCCTCGTCGTCCGCGAAACCGAGATCATCCGCGAGACCGAATACGTCGTCGTCGGTGAGCAGCCGGCCGCCGAAGAACACGCCGAGGAACATCATGCGGTTGAGGACCATCCGGTGGTCGACGAGCAGCCCTTGGTGCCGGAGCACACCGATGCCGACGGCTACAGCAAGGTCGGTCCCGGACCGATGGTGGCAATCCGTCTCAAATGGACGGTGCATCGCGGCGATGATGGCCAGTACTACGTCCACGAGACCATCGGCGAGCAGTCCGCGCCCGTGGTCAGCGGCCCCATGACGAGCGAGGCCGCCGTGCGTTTCGTCGATATGCATGAGGAGGAGGCAAACAAGCGCTTCGAGCTGCTGCGCAGCGAGATCGCCGGCCGCAGCTCGCTCGCCGACTACGAGCGCAAGGGCGAAGCCTGAAGTCTGCTTCAGATATTGTTGACCTCTCTCCGCCGGGGAGAGGTCAACGCGAATCCCCTACTTCCTTCCGAGATAATCCTTCTTCACGAGCTCGACGCCGGCGTGCCGCAACAGGTCGTACGCGGTCGTGACGTGAAAGAAGAACTGCGGGACGCTGAACGTCAGCAGCAGCGTTCGCCCGGTGAACGGCAGCTCGGTGCCGTTCTTCAGCCTGAAGAAGACGTTCTGCTCCGCCGCGGCATCGATCGCCGCGCGCGGCAGGCTCTCGATGAACTCGATTGACGTCGCAATGCGCGCCTGCAGCCCGGCCATGTCGTGCTCCAGCACCGGCAGCACCACCGGATCGCGCTGCGCCAGCAGGGCCGGCGCAACCGTGGCGTGGCGGCAGGCCTCGCCGACCTGCTGCGCCAGATCGTACATGTTCGGCGCGAGGCGCATGCCGAGCAAAACCGCCGGATTGAACTTGCGGGCTTCGGCATAGGCGACGCCCTTGTCGAGCAGCACGGACAGATTGCGCAGATAAGGCACGAAGAGGCCAACCGAGGCCTCGTACATCGAAATCGTCACCCCAAGCTTCCTTTCAATTCTGCCTCGCCAGCGACGGGCATCTGGTCTAAATCCAGGTCAGATGAGCTGTACAATGACAGCTCGGGCATGGGTGGAAAAGAGATGACCGTTCGAATATCCGTTCGAGTTTTGGCGGCTTTGGCCGTGGCGCTGATGATGAACCTTTCGGCCCACGCCCAGCAGGCGGCGCCCTCGCGCCTCGACGAGATCATGAAGCGCGGCACATTGCGCGTCGGCATGACCGGCGACTACAAGCCCTTCACTTATCTCGACAAGACCACGCAGCAGTTCTCTGGCTTCGACGTCGACATGGCGGAGGCACTCGGCAAGGCGCTCGGCGTCAAGGTCGAGTTCGTGCCGACGGCCTGGCCGAAGCTGATGAAGGATTTCGAGGCCGATCAGTTCGACATCGCCATGGGCGGCGTGTCGGTGACGCTCGACCGGCAGAAGAAGGGCTTCTTCTCGACGCCGATCATGCGCGAGGGCAAGACGCCGATCACGCGCTGCGCCGACGTCGGCAAGTACCAGACGCTCCCCGATATCGACAAGAAGGGCACCCGCGTCATCGTCAATCCCGGCGGCACCAACGAGCGCTTCGCGCGCGCCAACATCAAGGACGCCGAGATCACCGTCTTCCCCGACAACACCGTGATCTTCGACGAGATCGCCAAGGGCAACGCCGATCTGATGATGACCGACGCCTCCGAGACGCGCTACCAGCAGAAGCAGCATCAAGGCGTGCTCTGCGCGGTGCATCCCGAGAAACCGTTCGACTTCTCCGAGAAGGCCTATTGGCTCCAGCGCGACATGGCGCTGAAGCACTTCGTCGACCAGTGGCTGCACATTTCCATGGAAGACGGCAGCTACAAGAGGATCTACGCCGCCTGGTTCGACTGACATGCGGAGGGAATTAGCGGTCGCAATTGTGCTCGGGATCAGCGGGGTCCACGGTGCGCTGGCGCAGACGAAGTTCACACCCGCAACCGGGCCGGCATGCAAGGACGAGTCGACCGACGAGCTCGGCCTCTGGACGTGCCCGGGTCCGGCCGGTTACGTGGTGCGCTTTGCCGACGAAGGCAACATCGTATCGGTCACGATTGCGCCTCGGCGCGGAGTTGAGAAGGTGTCCGGGCCGACCGCGCAATGGCGCGGCGCCGGCAAGTCGTTCGGCGAAAAGGTGCAGTGGATCATGCGTGCCGGCGTACCAAGGGCCGCGGTGATCCGCACCTGGCGACGGGTCGATGAGGACGAGAAGGAGCTGCAGGAGCTCTCCGTGTTCGCGATCAGTGGCGCAAATGCCTGCCTCGTTGGTTCGGTCGATGTCCATGCCGATAAGGCCAACGACGCAGCGCTTGCCCGCGCCCAACAGGCGGCCAATGCGGGTTGTCCGCAGAAGTAGACGCGGCGCGCTGATTTTTTACCGGTCAGGCGCGCCATTGGGCCCGGCGCCGCCCCGCCCCACTCCGGGCAGAGTTCCGCACCATTGAACCAAGATCGGTGAGAGGACGACTCATAGCTTGAAAGTGATCTAGATCACGCTACGCGACGGGGCCGGAGCGTAAGCGTCGACGCGGGGACCACCTGCTCAGGAGACGGACATGAAGAAGCTGTTGGCCGCGGCCGCATTCCTTTTGGCGAGCACCGCTGCGCAAGCGCAGTACACCTTCGAATATGGCGGGCGCACCATCCGCATCGATCCGGACCGCGGCACGGTGCAGATTCCCGGCGTGTACGACAACACCGGGCAAGGCAAGGCCAAGAAGGCCAAGAAGAACGAGACGAGCCCGGGCCAGCAGGCGCCGCAGGAGGCCAAGACCGATCCGCAGTCGCCGGCCGCACCGGCGCCGCCCCCTGCGGCCGCAGCAGCGCCTCCCGCAGCCACCCAGGCTCCCGCGCCCGTCGTGGCGGCGCCGCCTCCCACGCCCCCTGCACCACAACCGGCGGCGACCGCCACTGCTGCGCCGGCCGCTACGGCTGTCGCGCCTCCACCAGCACCGCCTCCGGCTCCCGTGGAGCAGCAGGCAGCTCCCGCGGCACCACCCCCGGCTGCTGTGGCTGTTGCGCCTCCCGCGCCCACGGCGCCACCGCCAGCCCCGGCCGTGGCCGCGGCACCTCCGGCGCCGCCCCCGCCACCTGCGCCCGCGCCGCTCCAGTCCGCAGCCGTCGCTCCCCCGGCTCCGGCAGGCGCATCCACGCGCGATCTCAATTCGCCGCTCGGCGTCTGGCTCACCGAGGAGAAGGAAGGCAAGGTCCGCATCGAGCAGTGCGGCAGCAATCTCTGCGGCTATTCGGTCGACAGCAAGTCGAACCAGAACGGCGAGCAGGTTCTGATCAACATGAAGCCCGGCAAGGATCAGAACAAGGACCAGAAATGGTCCGGTCGCATCCTCGATCCCAACAGCGGATCGACCTACGACTCCACGATCGCCATGAAAGGCACCGACCGGCTGCGCGTGCAGGGCTGCGCCTTCGGCGGCATGTTCTGCGGCGGCCAGACCTGGACGCGGGTGAACTGAGTTCGGCTTCGACGCTCTGACCACAACGAGGGGCCCGCAATCCGGGCCCCTTTGCTTTTGCGCGTGCCGTCAGGATGTGTGCCACCTCACAGAGCCTGCCGCCGGCGTGAGCCCCCTCACATCGCCGGTTCCGCGCGCCGTGCCACGTTCCTCCGCATGGTCAACCACAGAGGCGTGCCATGAACGGCATTCGCAAAGGACTCTTCGCTGCTCTCGTCGCCATCATCTTCCCGCTGACGCAGGCCGATGCTGCGACAAGCACTTTCGACGGCACATGGAATGTCCGGATCTCGTCATCGAGCGAGACCTGCGGCAACGGCGCGACCGTCGCAATCGGCATCAACAACGGTCAGATCGCATCAGGCAGCGCCACGGTGAACGCCTCCGGCCGGGTGGCGGATGCCGGCAACATCAACGTCACCTTGAGCAGCGGCATCAAGCGAGCGGTCGGCTTCGGTCACCTCAGCGGCACCTCGGGCTCCGGCACCTGGCGCGGCGCCATGTGCACGGGCACGTGGACGGCGGAGAGGATGTAAAACTGTGTCCCGGACGCGGTGCAGCGTGCAACGCTGCGCCGCTGAGCCGGGACCCAGCACTCTTTGTCACGACAAGACTCTGGGCCCCGGCTCGGCGACGCATCGCCAAGGGCGATGCGTCTTGTCCGGGGCACGCAAATTAGCCCAGTGCCGCGCCGTACTCCGCGTCGGTCACCGGCTCCAGCCAGGTCGAATAGACGCCGTCGAGCGCTTCCTGCATCGCGATGTGGCACATGCCGTTGGTCGGCGATGCCCCATGCCAGTGCAATTCACCCGGCGGGATCCACACGGTGTCGCCGGGGCGGATCTCGCGGATCGGTCCGCCCTTGGACTGGACGCGGCCGACGCCGGAGATGACGTAGAGCGTCTGCCCGAGCGGATGATGGTGCCAGTTGGTGCGTGCGCCCGGCTCGAATGCGACGCGCGAGCAGTTCAGCCGTGCCGGCGCGGGCGCCATGATGACGGGGTCCTGCCACACGGTGCCGGTGAAGTTTTCCTTGGGCGCGCGGCGGGTCGGCCGCGTGCCTGCGACGGTGATCTCCATGGGGGTCCTCGCTTCCGTTACTTCTTGCTGGCGGCGTAGCGCGCCTTGGTCTCGGCGTTCATGGGATAGAGGCCCGGCAGCACCGCGCCGTTGTTCACCTCGTTGACGATCCAGGCTTCCATGCGCTCCTGCTCGACGCCCTCATTGAGCACGTGGTCGAGCATCGCCTGCGGGATCAGCACGCAGCCGTCCTGGTCGGCGACGACGATGTCGTTCGGGAACACGGCAACGCCGCCGCAGCCGATCGGCTCGCCCCAACCGACGAAGGTCAGGCCCGCGACCGACGGCGGCGCGGCGTAGCCGTCGCACCAGACCGGCAAATTGGTGCCGAGCACGCCCTCGACGTCACGCACCACGCCGTCGGTGACGAGCGCGGTGACGCCGCGCTTCATCATGCGCGCGCAGAGGATGTCGCCGAAGATGCCGGCATCGGTGATGCCCATGGCATCGACCACGGCGATACAGCCCTCGGGCATCGCCTCGATCGCGGTGCGGGTCGAGATCGGCGACGACCAGGATTCAGGCGTCGCCAGATCCTCGCGCGCCGGCACGAAGCGCAGCGTGAAGGCAGGTCCCACCAGGCGCGGCAGGCCCGGGCGCAGCGGACGCGCGCCGCGCATCCACACGTTGCGCAGGCCCTTTTTCAACAGGACCGTGGTGATGGTGGCAGTGGTGATGCCGGCGAGGGTCTTGCGGGCTTCGGGGGACAGCGACATGGACGAGAACGAGCTCCGGATAGGCGGGAAAAGAACGCGCGCATCTTGCGAGCCGAGCGGTTTCCGTCAAGGGCCAAAAGACCCACAAGAATGCAAGGCCGCAAGGCCGTTATGCGACGCGATAACAAGGGTTTATCGTTTGCCCCTGCATTAATTTATTGGACTTGCGGGCGCATTTACGCGAAGCAGGGACGCGCGGAACTCAACGCTGAGCCCGCGTTTCCTGAGAAGCCCGATTTCGACAGCTCTTCGACAGCTCATGACCGCGACGCTTCCCCCGCCCCGCCTCCTGCCCAGTGGCGACAGTGCCGTCACGGTCGAGTTCAGCCGCACCATCGATGACGACGCCAACCAGCGCGTGCTGGCGCTCGACAAAGCGCTCGCAGCGAGCCCCATCGACGGCATCACCGAGACCGTGCCGACCTATCGCTCGCTGCTGGTGCATTACGACCCCAGCAGGATCGACTTCGACGCGCTCGGCGAAAAGATCCTCCCGATCGCGACCCGGCCGCTGCCGCCGGCCACCAAGGCACGCCGCTGGCGCATTCCCGTGGCCTACGGCGGCGAGCACGGCATCGACCTCGAGGACGTCGCCAAGGCGCTGAACACGACGCCCGATGACATCATCGCCCGGCACGCAGGCGGTGAGTACAAGGTCGCCATGATCGGCTTCACGCCGGGCTGGTCCTATCTCAGCGGCCTCGACAAATCGCTGCACATGTCGCGGCGGCAGTCGCCGCGGCTGCTGACGCCGGCCGGCACGATCTCGATCGGCGGCATCCAGGCCGGCATCCAGTGCCTGGCCGCCCCGAGCGGCTGGCACCTGCTCGGCCGCACGCCTGTCAGAACCTATCAGCTCCACCGCAATCCGACCTTCCTCACCGAACCCGGCGACCGCGTGACGTTTTTCGCAATCGACCACAAGACGTTCGAGGAGATGGACCGCGCCGCCGAAGCCGGCGAGATCGTCGCCGAGCAGGTGACTGCATGAGCCGGCTCGTCGTCGCCAGCATCGGCCCTGCAAGCTCCGTCCAGGACGGCGGACGCCACGGTGCGCAGCGCTACGGCCTGACGGTCAGTGGCGCGATGGATCGCCTGTCGCTCGCGGCGGCGAACACGCTGGTCGGCAATGAGCCGCTCGCGGCGGCTGTCGAGATCGGCCCGTTCGGCGCCACCTTCACAGCCCGTGACGGCGCCGTGCGCGTCGCCATTGCCGGCGCGCCACGCAACGCCGATGTCGCGGGGCGGCCGGTCGCGATGGACACGTCGGTGACGCTGAAGGACGGCGAGACGCTGACGCTGGGTTTTGCCCGCGGCGGGGCGTTCACCTATCTGGCGATCGAAGGCGGGATCAAAGGCGAGCCGGTGTTCGGCAGCCTCGCGGTGAATGCCCGCGCCGGCCTCGGCAGCCCCTACCCGCGCCCGCTCCAGGCCGGCGACGAGTTCACGGTCGATGCTGCAAGCGGCGCGCCGGAGCTGCGCATCGAATTGCCGAAGCCTGCGACAGGTCCGATCCGCGTGCTGCTGGGGCCGCAGGACGACGAGTTCGACGATGCCAACAAGGCGCTCTTTCTCGACAGCGAGTGGAAGATCTCGGCGACATCGGACCGCATGGGCTACCGGCTCGAAGGCCCCGCGATCAAGCACCTGCACGGTCACAACATCGTCTCCGACGGCACCGTCAATGGCAGCATCCAGGTGCCTGGCAACGGGTCGCCGATCGCGCTGATGATGGACCGCGGCACCTCCGGCGGCTATCCGAAGATCGCAACCGTGATCACGGCCGATGTCGGCCGGCTGGCGCAGACTTCGGCGGGAACCGCGTTCCGCTTCAAGCAGGTCAGCATGGCGGAGGCGCAGGACGAGGCCCGCAAGTTCGCGCAGTTGATCCGCAGCCTGCCCGACCGCCTGCGCTCCTCCGACACCGTCGAGCTCAACATCGAGGCGCTCAGCGATGCTAACGTTGCCGGCTACGCGGTGAGCGCGGTCGATGCCGGAACCTGGCAGGTCACGGCGGAACCGTAAGCGGCAGCAAGACCAGAGGCGGAGAGCAACCCATGAAGACGATCGACCTCAATTGCGACCTCGGCGAAGGGTTTGGCGCGTGGGAGATGGGCAACGACGCCGCGATGATCGAGCTCGCAAGCTCGGTCAACGTCGCCTGCGGCTTCCATGCCGGCGACCCCGACATCATGCGCCGGACGGTGGAGCTTGCGAAAGCGCGCGGCGTCTCGGTCGGCGCCCATCCCGGCTATCGCGACCTGCACGGTTTCGGCCGGCATCCGATCGCTGGCCTGAAGGCTTCCGAGATCGAAAACCTCGTCGCCTATCAGATCGGCGCGCTGCAGGCGATCGCGACCGCCGCCGGCCACAAGGTCACGCATGTGAAGGCGCATGGCGCGCTCTCCAACGTCGCCTGCGAGGACGACATGACCGCGAAGGCGATCGCCGCCGGCATTAGGGCGGTCGACCCCAATCTCATCTTCGTCGTGCTCGCCAATTCGAAGCTGGTGAAGGCCGGCGAAGCGGCCAACCTGCCGATGGTGCACGAGGTGTTCGCCGACCGCGCCTATGAGGACGACGGCAACCTCGTCTCGCGCAAGAAGCCCGGCGCGGTGCTGCACGATGCGAAGATGATCGCCGACCGCGTGGTGCGCATGGTGCAGGACGGCGCGGTGGTGTCGGTGACCGGCAAGGTCATCAAGATGCGCACGGATACGGTCTGCGTCCACGGCGATACGCATGGCGCGGTTGAGATCGCGCGGACCTTGCGTCAGGCGTTGAAGGAAGCCGGGATCGAGGTCGCGCCGTTCAAGCGCGGGGCGTGAGGCACGTCAGGTGCCGTAGGGTGGGCAAAGGCGCACAGCGCCGTGCCCACGATCTCTGCATGATTGAGACAGGTGGTGGGCACGCTTCGCTTTGCCCACCCTACGAGACCGAGCGAGACGTCAGAACGGATGCACCGACAGCGTGCCGAACACGATCGCGGCGATGACGGCAAAGGCGCTGTAGAGCGCCAGATGATGGGCGCTCGCCCCGGTCCGACGCGAGAGCGAGCGCGCGTAGAAGTGCAGTCTGGCTTCCGCCGATAGTTCGCGCATGGTCGATCTCCAACGCCCCATTTGCGGGAGTATGAAGGATCAACCCTGGCGGGAGGCAAGATGGCGGCGGAAATAGCGATGACGGTTCTCCGAAAGGGCGCCATCGCAGGCGCAAATTCTTCTGAGGTCAGGGTTCCGAGAATCTTATTCGTTAAGATCCGAGCCAGTTGGAACCGGCCCGGATGACGGCGGGATGACAGCTCTCGTAGGGTGGGCAAAGGCGCGCCCTTCGCGCGCCGTGCCCACGAGAACGAAGTGATGGGCACGCTTCGCTTTGCCCACCCTACGGCACCGAGCAAGTGGCGACGGGTTTCCCGAAGCTGATCCCGCGGCAGCTTAGTAGACGTCAGCCTGGAAGCGGCCGGTCTTCTTGAGCTCGGCGACGAAGCTGACGGCCTCATCGGTCGAGCGCGCCCCGAACTGGACGACGATGTCGACCAGCGCACGCTCGACGTCCTTGGCCATGCGCTTGGCATCGCCGCAGATGTAGAGATGCGCGCCCTCGGCAAGCCACGTCCACAACTCGCGGCCGACCTCACGCATGCGGTCCTGCACATAAAACTTCTTCTCGCCGTCGCGCGACCAGGCCAGCGACAACCGCGTCAACTGGCCCGAGGTCTTCATCGCATTGAGCTCTTCCTGGTAGAAGAAATCGCAATCGCTGCGCTGATGGCCGAAGAACAGCCAGTTCTTGCCGGCCGCGCCGGTCGCCTTGCGATCGAGCAGGAAGGCGCGGAACGGCGCGATGCCGGTGCCGGGGCCGATCATGATGATGGGCGTCTTCGGATCCTGCGGCAGGCCGAAATTGTGCGCCTTCTGCACATAGACCTTGAGCTTCTCGCCATCGGCGATGCGTTCGCCGAGGAAGGTCGAGGCGACGCCGACACGCTTGCGCTTGCCGATCACGTAGCGCACGGAATCGACCGTCAGCGACAGTTTTCCCGGCGTCGCATTGTGCGAGGACGAGATCGAATAGAGCCGCGGCTGCAGCGGCTCCAGCGCCTCGACGAACGCTTCGGGATGCGGACGCGTGCCGGAAAACTTCTGCAGCGCCGCCATCACGTCGAGGGTTGCGGCGTCGCCATCGGGATCCTCGCCCTGCGCCAGCGCCCGCGCCTTCTCACGCTGCGCGCCGCCGGTGATGAAGGAGATCAGCTCGAACAGCGAATCCGGCGCCGGCGACAGCGAGACGTCGTCGATCAGCACCTCGCGCAGCGTCTTGCCGTTGACCTTGGTGGTGTGCGAGGCGCCGAGCAGCGCGATGATCTGGTCGACGAGACCGACGTCGTTACGCGCGAATACGCCGAAGGAGTCACCGACCACGTAGTCGAGCTTGCTCGCGGAGAGATCGAACTCGATGTGATAGGTCTCCTTCTCCGACTTGCCCTTGTTGAGAAGGCGGCGCGACAGGAAGGTCGCTTCGGTCGGATTGTCGCGCGAACGGCCCGGCTCGGCGATGGTTACGGTCACGGCGGGCGCAGCCACCGCGTCAGTCTTCTCGGGCGCTTTCGCCGCCGGCGCCTTGTCCAGCTCCTCGTAGAGCGACTTCAGCATCCGCGCGGTTTCCTTGCCGCCGGGAACGCACAGATTGAGCCGCGCCTCGCTGCGGCCCGCGATCGCCTCCGAATAATCGTGGCAATTGTAGCCGCACTGGCCGCAATCCTGCTGCGCCATCGCCGCCATCATCTTGCGGCGCAGGGGGCGGCCCTCGGCGAGCTTCATCCGGTCGGCGATCGGCATGGTCTGGTCGTGCCATGGCGCTTCGCCGTCGTCGCCGTCGCCGGCCTGCATGACGGCGGCGCCCTGCTCCGCCGACAGCGGCGTTGCGACGTCAGGCGACAAAAGTCCGGCAAAGAAGCCGTTCAGCCAGGAGCGCTGCGCGTCGGAGAACGGCGCGCTGGCGGGAATGATGTCGAGTTTCGGCGGAGGCGTGATCTGGTTCATGCGGACACCTGTGCATCGGCAAGCTTGCGCAGCGTTTCGCCGTCGTGGCGGCGCGCAAAGGAGAGGAAGGTTTCATCGGGCGAGGCGCGATGGGCGAGATAGGCCTTGAGCAGCGCCTCGACCGTCTTCGGCGCATCCTCGGCCTTGAGGTCGTGATAGACCTCCTGCCCGACATCGGCATCGGGGCCGAACCCGCCGCCCGTGAAGAGGTGATAACCCTCGACCGTGTCCTCCTCATTGACCGGCACGCGCGCGCCGATCAGTCCGATGTCGCTGATGTAGTGTTGTGCGCAGGAATGGTGGCAGCCGGTCAGATGGATGTTGACCGGCTTGTCCATGGCGACGCGCGGCTCGCACCAGTCGCCGATCTCGGCGGCATTGCGCTTGGTGTTGGACGCCGCGAAGCGGCAGCCGGCATTGCCGGTGCAGGCGATCAGGCCGGCACGGATGTGCGAGGCCTCGACCGCAAGCCCGATCTGCTTGATCGCGGCAATGGCAAGCTCGACATTCTCGTCGCGCACGCCCGAGATCAACAGGTTCTGCCAGACGGTCAGGCGGATCTCGCCGTCGCCGAGGTCGCGCGCGACCTTGGCGAGGCCGCGCATCTGATCGCAGCTGAGCTTGCCGAGCGTCAGCGACACGCCGATCCAGTTGTGGCCGTCCTGGTTCTGCTTGTGCACGCCGATATGGGCCATGCGGTCCGCGGCCGGCCGCGGCGCGAATGCCTCTTCCGGCACGCGCGTGAACGGCGTCTTCAGCCGCTCCTCGACCAGCTTGAGGAAGCCGTCATGGCCCATCGCATCGAGCACGTATTTCAGCCGCGCCTTGTTGCGGTTGGTGCGATCACCGTGCTCGATGAAGACGCGCACGATGGCATCCGCGACGGCGGTCGCCTGCTCCGGCCTGATGATGATGCCGGAATATTTCGCAAAATCCTTGTGGCCGGTGATGCCGCCGAGACCGAGCCGGAACCAGACGCCGGGCTCGACCCCGAAACCGTCCTTCACCTCATAGGCCGTGAAGGCGATGTCGTTGGTCTCTTCCAGCACCGCGATCTTGCCGGCGCCGTCGAAGGCGACGTTGAACTTGCGCGGCAGGCCGTAGAGCGAGCGGTCGTTGAGGATGTGGTAGTGCCACTCGCGTGCATAGGGCCGCGTGTCGATGATTTCCTGCGGATCGATGCCGGCAGTCGGCGTTCCCGTCACGTTGCGGATGTTGTCGGCGCCGGAGCCGCGCGAGCACAGGCCGAGATCCTGGATGCCCTCGATCATTCTGATCGCGTGCTTCGGCGGGATCTCGCGCAGCTGGAGATTGGCGCGCGTGGTGACATGGCTGTAGGGACCGCAGAGCTCGTCGGCGAGATCGGCAAGGCCCGACAGCTGCCAGTGCTTCATGATGCCGTTCGGGATACGCAGGCGGCACATGTAGGAGTCCTGTGTCGGCGCGACGTAGAAGATGCCGTAATAGCGCCAGCGGAAATTGTCCGCAGGGCTCGGCGGCGTGTTGTCGAGCGCCTGCTGACGAAGCCGCGGATAGGCATCGAAGGGATGCTCGTCGCGCTTGAACTTCTCCTGGTCGGCGAGCTTCTTGCCCGACGCGATGATCTTGTCCTGCGCCTTGATGTGCATGGCATCAGGGCCGGTCGGCTCGGCATTCGCCTTGCCGCCACCGCCACCAAGGCCGCGCCCGACGCGGCTGATCTGCAGGCCGGTCGTGAAGCCTTCGAGATAGCGTTTCTGCTCGTCGGTAAAGTCGACTGAGACCGTATCGATTTTCATGGTCGGTAACGAAGCTCCTGCGGCCACCTCGGTGGTATCGACGGACAATTGCGCGACCCGCGGGGCACTCGGCTGGCTCTAGAGCCTGCTTCGCAACCCGACGGTCCAATCAGCTTCGTTGCTGTGGGACTTGGCTCAGCAGGCACCAATGACAAGCTGGCCGCAGTGCAACATACAAGTTGCGTGCCAGCTTTCCTGAAAGGGAAACTGTCGACGTTTCAATGGAATATGGGCGGCCCCGGAAGATGCCGGTCCCGGAACTCACACGAAATTCGAGCACTCGGCCTAAAATTTAGCCGCTGCCACCCGATGCTCAAAAACGATGCAGGGGGACGAATCAAGCCTTCCAGCGGCCGACCTCGAAGGCCTCGAGGTGGCCCCGGATGTTGTCGGGATCGAAGGCGGGTCCGGCGAACGCGCCGAAGGCCGCGGGCGCCTCAGCGGGCGGCTGGCGGCCGACGGCTGCGTCGTAGAGATCCGGCCTGAACACGGCCATGGCGGTCTTGACGCCGTCAGACGTCAGCGCCGTCTGTCCCCAGCGCACCATCTGAGCGTAGAGCCATGCGGCCTGCACCGGCTCGGGGCGCCCTGCCCCTTCGCGTCCGACCAGCAGATAGCGGCCGCTTTCGCGGAAGGTGCCGTCCGGCGATATCTTCAGGCGTCCCGTAAGGGTCCGCTGGATGACTTCGGCATCGACGCCGATCCGCTCCGGCTGGGCCAGGATCTGCGCCGCCTCAGCGAGGTTCGCAGGCTGCTCGATGAACTCGGCGCCCTTCACCGCCGCACGAACCAGGGCTGCGACCACGTCCGGATTCTTGTCGGCCCAGACCTGACGTACGGCCAGCACCTTTTCGGCGGCGCGCACGAGGATGTCGGAGACGAAATGCAGGATGTGGCCGATGCCGAGATCGACCGCGACCGAATTCCAGGGCGCACCGACGCAGAAGGCATCGACATGGCCGCTCTTGAGGCTCTCGACCATGTAGGGCGGCGGCAGCACCACGAGGCGGACGTCCTCATCGGGATCGACGCCAGCCGCCGCCATCCAGAATCGCAGCTGGTAATTGTGGGTCGAGAACGGGAAGGTCATGCCGAAGGTCAGCGGATCGGCCCCGGCCTTGCGCCGCTTGGCGACCACCTTCGCCAGCGCCTTCGCGGTGGCCATCGGATCGAAACGGTCGCCGTCGATCTCCTCCATCAGTGCCGCATGCAACGTCGGAGACACCGTGATCGCATTGCCGTTGATGCCGAGATTGAAGGGCGCGGCGATGGGTACCTTGACATGACCGAGCCCGAGCGAGGACGCGATCGCGACGGGCGCGAGCAGATGCGCGGCATCGAACAGGCCGATATTGAGCTTGTCGCGCACGTTGGACCAGGACACCTCGCGCACCAGCTCGACATCGAGCCCTTCGGCGGCGGCAAAACCCTTGTCGACGGCGACGATCAGGGCTGCGGCATCGACCAGCGGGATGAACCCGATGCGGAGCGGTCCAGTCATTTCAGCATCTCCGATGCGGTGATGATCGACTGGGCGATCTCGCCGATTTTCTTCTTCTCGCGCATCGCAGTCGAGCGCAGCAGCACATAGGCCTCGTCCTCGGTGAGGCCCTTCACCTTCATCAGGATGCCCTTGGCGCGCTCGATGATCTTGCGGTCCTCGAGCTGCGACTTGGTGCGCTCGAGCTCCTCCTGGAGTTTTGCGAAGGCGTTGAAACGGGACACGCAGAGGTCGAGGATCGGCTTGATGCGCTCCTTCTTCAGCCCGTCGACGATGTAGGCCGATACCCCCGCCTCGACCGAGGCCTGGATCGAGGCTGAATCGCTCTGGTCGACGAACATCGCGATCGGCCGCTTCACCGCGCGGCTGACCTGGAACATCGCCTCCAGCACGTCGCGGCTGGGGTTTTCGAGATCGATCAGGATGATGTCGGGATCCACCGCATAAATACGGGCCAGCAGGCTCTGCATCTCGCGGATATGGACGACCTGGGTGAATCCGGCCTCCCGCAACCCCTCTTCGAGGATCGCAGCCCGGATCGGGCTCTCGTCGACAATCACGATTTTGGGCGACTGTTCGGCGCTCATGGCTCACTCACGGCAGGTGATTCATCCATAGCACGCCGGGGGGCGATGCAAAGGGTTGTAATTATGGGCAATTGGGACTAGCTCAGGCCGGTCAATCAGGCAGATCAGATCTCGATCAGACGGCTGCGCCCAAGGTCAGCTTCGTGAGACAACGAATGTGAACTTTCGGAGCCTCTCACTCCCGCCCGACGGCAGCTGTCATCTGGGCTTGTGCCCTCACGGAATCTTCGCGCCAACGATCATCTTGTCGAGAAGTGGCACGGCGGCCAACACCGCCCTCTCGTTCTTGCCGGAGACCGCCAGGCGCACGACGTAGGAATTGCCGTCCTTGTCGACATCAACGTAATGCGCGATCACTTCGAACGGTTGATCCTTCAGGGACGGATTGTCGTACCGGTTGATGATGACACCGGGGCTGGCCGAGGGAAGCGAGGTGATCTTGGCATTCTTGCCGGACGTCGCCGCCCAATCCCGATCGCTGGTTGCGACCCATTGAACCAGTTCGGTCCGATCCTTGTTGTAGCGGCCTTCGGCATAGATGATTGCTTCGGCGTTACCGAATCCCTTCCCCCTGGGCACGAACATGGAGGCGCCGTATTTGAGGCTTGCGGCCTCGTCCCTCGCCCACCCGTCGGGCGCCTTCACGCGCGGCCTGAATTCCGGGCACAGGCCTTTTTGCCCGTCGCAAACACGTAAGATCTTGTCGACTTCAGCCCGCGCCGGAAACATCGCGCTCCAGGAAATAACAGCGAAAACCATGCTGAAGATGAAGCGGCGCATCGCAGTTTAGCTCCGTGGAATACGCAAGAACAGAATAACAACGAAAACGTGCACGTTGAGCAATCCATCTCGGCTCCTGCACTCACACGATCGGAACCGGCCCATAGGTTAGTTATTGAATTTCGCCATCGGTTCAATTAGTTGGATCGCTAAATCCGGACAATTCAGATCTAGGCTCCAGGCGATACCATGGACAGAGCGCCCCGCATTTCATTCACGTCACTCGGTTGTCCCAAGGCATTGGTGGATTCCGAGCGCATCATCACGCGCCTGCGCGCGGAGGGCTACGAGCTCGCCCGCAAGCATGACGGGGCCGACATCGTCATCGTCAACACCTGCGGCTTCCTTGACAGCGCCAAGCAGGAGTCGCTGTCGGCGATCGGCGAGGCCATGGCCGAGAACGGCAAGGTGATCGTAACAGGCTGCATGGGCGCGGAACCCGAGCAGATCGAGCAGGCCTATCCGGGCGTGCTCTCCATCACCGGCCCGCAGCAATATGAGAGCGTGCTCGACGCCGTGCACCGCGCGCTGCCGCCGGCGCACAATCCGCATCTCGACCTGGTGCCGCCGCAGGGCATCAAGCTGACGCCGCGCCACTACGCCTATTTGAAGATCTCCGAGGGCTGCAACAACCGCTGCACCTTCTGCATCATCCCGAAGCTGCGTGGCGACCTCGTCTCTCGTCCGGCCGACGACGTGCTGCGCGAGGCCGAGCGCCTGGTCGGCGCCGGCGTCAAGGAGCTCTTGGTGATCTCGCAGGACACCTCGGCTTACGGCGTCGATCTGAAATACGCCGAGAGCCCGTGGAAGGACCGCCAGGTCCGCGCCAAATTCCTAGACCTCTCGCGCGAGCTGGGCGAACTCGGCGCCTGGGTCCGCCTGCAATATGTCTACCCCTACCCGCATGTCGACGAGGTCATCGCGCTGATGAATGAGGGCAAGGTGCTGCCCTATCTCGACATCCCGTTCCAGCATGCGAGCCCCGAGGTGCTGAAGGCGATGAAGCGTCCGGCGGCGCAGGACAAGACGCTGGCGCGGATCAAGCGCTGGCGCGAAGAGTGCCCCGATCTCGCTTTGCGCTCGACCTTCATCGTCGGCTTCCCCGGCGAGACCGATGCCGACTTCGCCTATCTGCTCGACTGGCTCGATGAGGCCGAGATCGACCGCGTCGGCTGCTTCAAATACGAGCCGGTCGCTGGCGCCACCTCGAATGCGATCGAGAACCCGGTGCCGGAAGCGGTCAAGCAGGAGCGCTACAACGCGCTGATGGCCCGCCAGCAGAAGATCTCGGCGCGGCGGCTGAAGCGCAAGGTCGGCACGCGCCAGCAGATCATCATCGACGAGGTCGGCCCGACCGTCGCCAAGGGCCGCTCCAAGGCCGATGCACCGGAGATCGATGGCGCGGTCTATCTGTCGAGCCGCCGCCCGTTGCGCGTCGGCGAGATCGTCACCGCGAAGATCGAGCGCGCCGACCAGTACGACCTGCACGGCAGCGTCGCGGGGTTTTGAGGGTAACCCGTCATTGCTGGCGCAGCGATGACCGCTCCGTCACCGTCATCCTGAGGCGCTCGCTCTGCGGCGCAACCGCGCCGTAGAGCGAGCCTCGAAGGACGACGGCCCGGCTACATCCCGACCGCCCATCCTTCGAGGCTCTGCTTGCGATGCTTTCGCATCGCAAGCCTCGCACCTCAGGATGACGGGATCGCTTTCGAGATCGCGGCGCTCGCGATGATGATGTGGATGCAGTCACACCAGCCATTTCGGCACCCAGCGATACCGGCTCGTCATGTCGCTTCTCCCGGCGCCTGCCGTCCGTCATGCGCGGAAAACACTTCCTTGGCTGCCAACAGCCCGTTCACCGCCGCCGGGAAGCCCGCATAGACGGCCATCTGCATGATGATTTCCACGATCTCGTCGCGAGACAGCCCGACATTCAGACCCGCCTCGATATGCACTTTGAGCTGAGGCGCGGCATTTCCGAGCGCCGTCAGCGCGGCGATCGTCGCGATCTCTCGATCGCGCAGGCCGAGGTCCGGGCGGCTGTAAATGTCGCCGAAGGGAAACTCGATCACGTATCGTGCGAAATCCGGCGCGATGTCGGCGAGTGAGGCGACGACCTTTTCGCCGGCTCTGCCGTCAATGCGTGACAGGGCCCGCTGGCCGCGATCGAAGCGGCTTTCGGCTTGTGTTTGGGCGTGCGTCATTTTCCTTCGTCCTCTGTTCGTCGCCGGCATAGCCGGCGATCTTGGTATCAAGGACGAGCAGGCATTCCTGGAGTTCGGCAATCTGCGTGCGAACCTGTTCCCGGTGGATTTCCAGCATCTGCCGCCGGGCTGGCCCGGTGGCTTCGCCTTCATCACGAAGCGCCGCATAACGCAACATGTCCCGGATCGGCATTCCCGTGGTCTTGAGCCGACCGATGAACGTGATCCATGTGAGGATCGATGCGTCAAAGTCACGCTGGCCGGAACGATCCCGGTCTGCGTAGGGCAGCAGCCCGATGCGCTCGTAATAACGCAACGTGTGAGTCGACAAGCCGGTTCGTTTTGCGAGGTCGCCGATCTTCATGGGTGCCTGTTCTCGTACTGACGCACGTACAGATACCCCTTCGAGCGCGCTCTAAGTCAAGGGGGATCGAAGGTGCCGTTCCCGCGAAGTCAAGTTGGCACGACAGCAGTGGTTTCGGCGCGCCGGGCGGGCGGCAGCATCACGGGATTCCGAGCTTCAGGATGCCGCCAGCCATTTCGGCACCCAGCGCTCCGGGCGTGGGGCGCGGGCGAGATCGGCTTTCGCCTCGGACAGCTTCGCCGGCTCGCCGTCGATGGTCGGGCGCAGATCGTATTCGAAGCTCGGCATGATGCGGCCATCGGCATAGAGTCCGAAATTCATCACGTACCACAAGCCAAGCTCGGGCTGCGCGCGGCGCATCCCCTCGCGCAGATCGCGCAGCAGGGATTCGATCGAGCCTGCTTCCTCGAACGGCTGCGGTCCGCGCGTCAGCACGCGGGCCTGGTATTGGGTCCCGACGATCGCGATCTCGAAACGCGTCTTGTCCCAGGGATTCTTGCCGTTGGGCAGATGGGCGGCAAGCCGCCAGCCGAGTTCGGCCATCAGGCGATGGTTGGCCCAATAGTCCTCGCGATCCCGGCTCCACTTCTCAACGAAACCGCGGAAATCGGGCAGCTCGGATGCGCCGTCGTCCGGCGCAGCCGCCTCGCCGGTCGGCCGTTCGGCGAGCCATTGCGCGAGCTCGACCGTCTGGCACTCGACCTCCTCGTGCGGCTTGAGATCGCTCCAGGCCTTGTCGAATTGCTGCGACGTCAATTTTGCCAGCAGCCCGTCGAGGCTCGGTGCGAGCAACTCGTAATCGCCCTCCGATCCCAGTCCGACGATCGGCGGGTTGTCGCGGTCGAGACCGGCGCCATACCAGCCGCCGACAGCCGAGCCGTCGGGCAAGCGCATGAACAGCGAGAACCTGTCGCGCAACGGACTGCCGTCGACGATCGGCGCGGAATCGGAGAACTGGCCCTGCAGGGAGAAGCAGCCGACGCTGCCCCAGGGGCGCCCCTTGAGCCAGGTGGCAAAGTCGACCAGCAGCGGCGGCGCTTCGATTCCCGGCGGAAACGCGCCGCGAATGCTGTCGAGATCAATCGGGTAAGGGGTATCGGACAAGGCTGAAAACTGTCTGGTTGGTCCCGTCTCCCTTGGTCTGAGCCGAGTCGCATTCGGTTCGAACCAATTGGCGTCCGTTGATCACAAACGCGCTAGAGGCTCAATGGTTTCTATGCGGTGATCGATGAAAAACAATCACAAGGTTGGTATTCGGAGCGGGCTGTACGCGATTGGCACAGCATTGATCCTGCTCGCGCTTCCCGCCGCTGCCCAATCCCCGTCACCGGCGCAGGCGCGGCAATGGTGCTTTGCCACCGACAAGATCAGCGACGAGCAGCGCCTCGCCGGCTGCTCGGCGGTGCTGAGAACCAACCCATCCCATGCGCGGGCGCTTGCCAACCGCGGCGAAATCTTCCGGCGCAAGGGGGACAGGGAGCGCGCTGTGGCCGACCTCAACCGCGCCATCGATCTCGATCCCAAGGACGCCATCGCCTGGTACAATCGCGGCATTGTCTATGACGATCTCGGCGATCGCGACCATGCCATCGCCGACTATACGAGCGCGATCCGGCTCGAGCCCGGTGATCCCCAATATTACAACAACCGCGGCAATTCATACTCGGGCAAGGACGATTACGCGCATGCGATCGCCGATTACGATCGGGCCATCAAGCTCGATCCGAAATTCGCGCTGGCTTATTACAACCGCGGCTCGACCTATCGCGAGCACGACAAGGCCGATCAAGCGCTCGCCGATCTCGACATGTCGATCAAGCTCGACCCGAATTACGGCCCGGCCTATGGCAACCGTGCCCGCATCTATCGTGACCGCGGCGACCGTGCCCGCGCGTTGGCCGACTTCGCGAGGTCGCTCCAGCTCTCTCCGAACAACGACCTCGACGCCTATGCGCGTGCGAGCATGTATTTCGAAACGCATGATTATGCGCTCGCGCTGGAGGATTACGACCGCGCGATCAAGGCCAATCCGATCTATTCCGGCGTGTTCAATTCGCGCTGCATGACGCGCGCGATCCTCGGACGTCTGCACGAGGCACTGGCCGATTGCGAGCAGTCGCTGCGGATGGCGCCCAACGACCCCGATACGCTCGACAGCCGCGCTCTGACTTATCTCAAGCTCGGCAATCCCGACGCGGCGATTGCCGACTATGACGCAGCGCTGGGCACCAGGCCGAAGTTCGACAGCTCACTCTACGGCCGCGGACTTGCGAAGCGGAAGAAGGGCGACAATGAGGGCGCCGAGCGCGACATCGCAGCGGCGAAAGCGATCAACGCCGGCATTGCCGATGTGTTCGCCCGATACGGCGTAGAGTGAAGAACTCGTCATCGCCGATGCACGCCGGGCGGGAATCTTGCAAAACGCCCCGCTTGACAAGTCCTGGCATTCGGCTGTAGGGACGCGCCCCATGATCAACTCTCGGACCCACCGCCGCGCAGCTTTCCGTCGTCGCACCCGCGACGATGATGGGTTGCGCCATGTCCGACGACGCCGCTGAACACCTGAATTCAGCACAGTTTTCGAGAAGGCCGCACCCGCAAAGTGCGGCCTTCTTGCTTTTCGCGCGCCTTTTTCCACCTGCCTCCAGAGGAGTTCGACATGACCACCGCCACCCATCCGTATGACGCGCTGATGGACATCACCGCACGGCCCAAGGCCGTGTTCGTCCGCGGCGCCGGCTCCTACCTCTGGGACGACGGCCGCAAGCGCTATCTCGATTTCGTGCAGGGCTGGGCCGTCAACTGCCTCGGTCACTCCCCGCCGGCGATCGCCGACGCGCTCGCCGCGCAAGCCAAGCGGCTGCTGACGCCGAGTCCGGCGTTCTACAACGAGCCGAGCCTCAAGCTGGCGCAGGCGCTGGTCGAGAACAGCGCGTTCGACCAGGTGTTCTTCGCCAATTCCGGCGCGGAAGCCAATGAGGGTGCGATCAAGCTCGCGCGCAAATATGGCAGCCTGCACAGGAACGGCGCGTTCGAGATCATCAGCTTCGAAGGCGGCTTCCACGGCCGGACGCTGGCAACGATGTCGGCCTCGGGCAAGAAGGCGTTCGAGCCGCTGTTCGAGCCGAAGGTATCGGGCTTCAAGAAGGCGAAGCTGAACGACATCGCCTCGGTCGAGAAGCTGATCAACGCCAACACCGTCGCCGTGATGCTCGAGCCGATCCAGGGTGAATCAGGTGTGTGGCCGGCGACCGATGCGTTCCTGCGGGAGCTGCGCGCGCTGACCGAGGCGCACGGCCTGCTGCTCATTTTCGACGAGATCCAGACCGGCATGGGCCGGACCGGAAAGCTCTTCCACTATGAGCACGCCGGCATCGCTCCTGATATCATGACGCTCGGCAAGGGCATCGGCGGCGGCGTGCCGCTCGCGGCCCTGCTCGCGACCGAGCGCGCCTCGTGCTTCGAGCATGGCGACCAGGGCGGCACGTTCAACGGCAACCCGATCATGTGCGCGGCGGGGCTCGCGGTGCTGGAGGAAGTCTCTAAACCCGACTTCCTGAAGTCGGTCACCGAGACCGGCCTCCTGCTCGAAAGCGAGCTGCAGAAGGTCTCGGCCCGGCACGGCCTCGGCGGCGTGCGGGGACGCGGCCTGCTGCTGGCGCTCGACCTCAAGCTGCCGATCGCGCCAGGGATCGTCGCGCAGGCATTCGAGGCCGGCGTGCTGCTGAACGCGCCGCAGGTGGATACGCTGCGCTTCATGCCGGCGCTGAATGTCACGAAGGGAGAGATCGCCGAGATGATCGATTGTCTCGACGGGATCTTGACGAAAGCTGGGGCGGCACGGCGCGTCGCGTAGGGTGGGCAAAGCGAAGCGTGCCCACCATTTCTCACCGCAATGAAGAATGGTGGGCACGGCGCTCCGCGCCTTTGCCCACCCTACGAAACCGTCGATGCCGAAAGACCTACGGCTTCAAAATCGACGCGCCCGTGGTCTTGCGGCTTTCGAGATCGATGTGCGCCTTCGCGGCATCTTTCAGCGCGTAGGCATGGTTGATCGGCACGTGCAGCTTGCCGTTGATGACGGCGGCGAACAGCGTGTCGGCGCCTTCCAGCAGTTCCTTGCGCGTGCCGATATAGTCGTTGAGCTTCGGCCGCGTCGCGAACAGCGAGCCGTGATTGTTGAGCTCGGCGATCGAGAACGGCGGCACGGGACCGGAGGCATTGCCGAAGGAGACGAACATGCCGCGCGGCTTCAGGCAGGACAGCGAGCCCGGGAAGGTCGCCTTGCCGACGCCGTCATAGACGACGTCGCAGCCCTCGTTGCGGCTGATCTGCTTGACGCGGGCGACGAAGTCTTCCTCGTTGTAGAGGATGACGTGGTCGCAGCCATTGGCCTCGGCAAGCTCGGCCTTCTCGCGGGAGCCGACGGTGCCGATGACATGGGCGCCGAGCGCCCTCGCCCATTGGCAGGCCAAGAGGCCGATACCGCCGGCGGCGGCGTGGATCAGCACGCGGTGGTGCGGCTCGACCTTGAAGGTCTTGTGCAGGAGATACCACACCGTCAGCCCCTTCAGCATCAGCACGGCGCCCTGCTCGTGGGTGATGTGATCGGGCAGCTTGACCAGCTTCTCCCAGGGGAGGTTGCGCTCGCCGGTATAGGCACCCAGGTTGTGGTAATAGGCGACGCGGTCGCCGGGATGGAAATGCGTGACGCCCGGCCCGACCGCAACCACCTCGCCCGAGGCCTCGTTGCCGGCGATGAAGGGCAGCCCGGGCGCCTTGTAGAGGCCAGTGCGATAATAGACGTCGATGAAGTTGAGGCCCACCGCGTGCTGGCGGATGCGCACCTCGCCGGCAGCAGGCGCCGGCACCTCGACGCTCTCATAGACCAGGGCTTCGGGACCCCCGACCTTGTGCACCCGGACGGCTTTGGTCATCGCCTGACCTCCTCTTCTCCAAGGCTGAGCGAAAGGCATCGCGCCGGCCTTGTCAACTCAACGCCCACGGGAACGGCTAGACCGACGCCCTGCGCGCCTTCCTGCGGTTGCGCTTGGCCAGCACGTTGAAGAATTCGACCGCCGCCGAGAACGCAATTGCGAAATAGATGTAGCCGCGCGGGATGTGAAATTTGAATCCGTCCGCGACCAGCGCGACGCCGATCAGCACCAGGAAGGCCAGCGCCAGCATCTTCGTGGTCGGATGCTCGGCGACGAATCGCGACACCGGCCCGGACGAAATGTACATGATCAGGCAGGCGATCACGACGGCCGCGATCATGATCTCGATGTCCTGTGCCATGCCGATCGCGGTGATGATCGAGTCCAGCGAGAACACGATGTCGATGATCACGATCTGGACGATCACCCAGAAGAAGGCGCTGCCGCCGGATTGCTCATCGCCCTCGTCGTCATCGGCCTCGACCTCGGCGTGAATCTCGTGCGTCGCCTTCGCGATCAGGAACAGGCCGCCGCCGATCAGGATCAGGTCGCGCCAGGAGAAGTCGTTAGCTGCAAACGAGAACACCGGCGCGGTCAGGCCGATCAGCCAGACCAGCACGCTGAGCAGGATGATGCGGAAGATCAGCGCCAGCGCGAGCCCGATCTGGCGGGCGCGGTTCGCCTGCTGCTCCGGGATGCGCGAGACGATCACCGACAGGAAGATGACGTTGTCGATGCCGAGCACGATCTCGAGCGAGGTCAGGGTGAGCAGCGCGGCCCACGCCTCGGGGCTGGTGATCAGATGCATCATGCGAAGGATCTTGCGAAGCGGATCAACGCGTCGCTGAAGCTGATCCAGAGCGCGATCGCGCACAACGCGGCGGTCACGCCGATACCGACGTGAAAATCCATCTCCAGCGTGTAGAGGGACAGCACCGCCCAGAGCCCGATCAGCGACATCGTCAGCCAGCGCAGCCGCACGACGCGGACCGGATGCAGCACATGGAACGGCACGAAGGTCAGCACCACCAGGGCCGTGACCAGCAGCGTGGACCACAGTGGCGACCAGTGCAGCAGGAACAGATAGAACGCCGCCGCATTCCATAGCGCCGGGAAGCCGCGAAAGTGATTGTCGTCGGCCTTCATGCGCAGATCGGCGAAATATAATGCGCTGGTGACGATGATGGCGACGCCGAGCAAGGGCGCTGCGACCGGCAGCAACAGCCCGCTCGCCACGATCGCATAGGCCGGCACGAACACATAGGTGACGAAGTCGACCACGAGATCGAGCACGTCGCCCGACCAGTTCGGCTGCACGTTCTTGACGTCGAGCCGGCGCGCGATCGGACCGTCGATCGCGTCGATGATCAGCGCGACGCCGAGCCATTGAAACATCGCCGCCCAGTGCTCGCGCACGGCCTCCAGCATCGCGAGCAGCGCGAGCGCCGCACCGAAGGCGGTGAAGATATGCACCGAGAACGCCGCGGCACGGATCGCGGGTGTCGGCTTCAGGGAATCCTCTCGGCTGTCCATGGCTTCTGCTATCAGAATGGGGCCGATTTGCACATAAGCCATTGCGGCGCCCGACCACACAATTCGCCATAAAACCTAGGAAAAATAGGTGGGCTTGAATTTGCCGCGGGGCGTGTCATTTGTCGTTCCATGACAGACGCATCGACACTTTTTGACGCAGCCGTGATCGGCGGCGGACCGGCCGGCCTTAGCGCGGCCATTGCGCTGGCGCAGGCCGGAGCACGGACCGCGCTGGTGGCACGGCGCCTGCCCTATGCCGACAATCGCACCACCGCGCTGCTGGGGGCCTCCGTCGATCTCCTGGAGAGCCTCGATGTCTGGCAGCGCTGCAGGGACAAGGCGGCCGCGCTCGAGGTGATGCGGCTCGTCGACGACACCGGCCGGCTGTTCCGCAGCCCCGAGGTCCGTTTCTCCTGTCACGAAATCGAGCTCGACGCCTTCGGCTACAACATCGACAACCGCTCGCTGATGCTGGCGCTGGAAGAGCGCGCGGCCGAGCTGCCCGGGATCGTCCGTTTCGACGACGAGGCCGAGAGCGTCGTCATCGAAGCCGACGATATCGCGATCCGCACGGCCTCCGCGCAATTCCTCTCGGCCCGGCTCGTGGTCGGCGCCGACGGCCGGCATTCGCTGTGCCGGGAGGCCGCCGGCATCGCAGTGACGAAGCGCGAGCTGACGCAGACCGCGCTGACCTTCAACGTCAGCCACGCGCGGCCGCATCGCAACGTCTCGACCGAGTTCCACACGCCGCACGGGCCCTGCGTGTTCGTGCCCCTGCCCGGCGACCGCTCCAGCATCGTCTGGGTCTCGGCGCCCGCGGACGCCGCGCGGTTGCGCGGCCTGAGCGACGAGGAGCTGTCCGCCGCGATCGAGAAGCAGTCGCATTCGATCCTGGGACGCATGACGGTCGAGCCCGGCCGCAACCTGTTTCCGCTGGCGATCGAGCGTCCAAGATCCTTCGGCCGCGACCGCATCGCGCTGGTCGGGGAAGCCGCCCATGTGGTCCCGCCGATCGGCGCCCAAGGCCTCAATCTCGGCCTGCGCGATGCCGCCGACATTGCGCGGCTTGCGGGCGAAGCGCTCGCGGCGGGCCAGGATCCCGGCGCGGACGACGTGCTCAAGCGCTATGATCGCGCCCGGCGGCCCGACATCCTGAGCCGGACCTTTGCGATCGACATCGCCAACCGTTCCCTGCTCAACGATTTCCTGCCGCTCCAGCCGGTCCGCGCCGTCGGCATGCACCTGCTCGGCGCCATCGGCCCGCTCCGGCGTTTCGCCATGCGCGAAGGTCTGACGCCGACCTGGCGAAGGTAGCTCTACGAAGCCAAAATTTTTGAATTGAGGGATTGGCCGCAGGCACGGTGCAACCTCTCCCGCTTGCGGGGAGGTCGGCGCGTAGCGCCGGGTGGGGGCTCTCTCCTCCCAGAGATTTCCTCGGCAGACCTCTGACAGTCCCGACGCGGAGACACCCCCTCCCCAACCCTCCCCCGCAAGTGGGAGAGGGAGCGCACCTGCCGAGCGGCAAACGACGAACCTCAATCCCATCGCGCTGCGCACGCGCTCACGGAAACGCCAGCCGTCCCGTCTGGATCGCCCACATCACGCTGGTGAGCGTGACCACCGACGCAAACGTCCCGAGCAGCACGGCAACGGAGGCGGATTCGATCCAGGCATCGTTCTGCCGTGCGATGACGAACACGTTCAGTGCCGGCGGCAGCGAGGCCATCAGCACAGCGGTCGCGGCCCAGGGCTGCGCGAACGGGCCGAACGCCAGCATCAGGCCGAACGCCGCGAGCGGATGAATCAGGAGCTTGACCGCAATCACGCCGGGCACCTCCCACGGCACGCGGTCGAACGGGCGGAGCGCCACGGTCACGCCGAGCACGAACAGCGCAGTCGGCGCGGCTGCGTTCTGGAGGAAGGTGATGGTGCGGTCGAGCGCGACCGGCAGCTCGATGTGGAGCGCCGCCACCGCCGCGCCGAAGCAGGCCGACATGATCAGCGGGTTGAGCACGATCTGCTTCAGCACCACGCCGAACGCGTGCACGATGGAGGGATGGTCGCGGTCGGAGAGCTCGATCAGGAGCGGCACGATCGTGAACAGGAAGATGCTGTCGCAGCAGAAGATCAGCGCGGTCGGCGCCGCGGCCTTTGTCCCGAGCACCGCGAGCGCCAGCCCCGGTCCCATGTAGCCGATGTTGCCGTAGCCGCCGGAGAGACCAGCAAGCGTCGCCT
Organism: Bradyrhizobium huanghuaihaiense; assembly: GCF_025200885.1. NCBI lineage: Bacteria > Pseudomonadati > Pseudomonadota > Alphaproteobacteria > Hyphomicrobiales > Nitrobacteraceae > Bradyrhizobium > Bradyrhizobium huanghuaihaiense. Next base: position 4,736,195 of record NZ_CP104172.1, read on the forward strand.
CGCGCAATGTCAGGCGTCCCAGCACCTTGCCGACGACCAGCGCGAGCGTGAACGCGGCCACCGTCGACAGCGTGGTCGCGATCAGGAACGGCGGGTTGTTCAGCTCCGCAAACGGCGTCTTCGACATGATCGCGAACAGCAGCGCCGGCAGCGACACGTAGAGCAGGAAGAAGTTCATCCAGGCGAGGCCCGATTCCGGCAAGGCCTTGACCTTGCCGCAGGCGAAACCAACGAAGATCAGGCCGAAATAAGGTAGAGCCAGGTTGAGGATATCGACCATTGATGAAGTGTTTTCTGAGGACTTGGGGGCTATCCGCCCCTTACGCGAAGGTTAATTCCCGCTAAGGCCACTAGCATCGGCCACAATCCTGGTCTATCGACGGGGAATGATTAAAGCGAGGACCGCCAAATTCCAGATCGGACAGGTCGTCCGCCACCGGATCTTCTCGTTCCGGGGCGTGATCTTCGACATCGATCCGGAATTCAACAACACCGAGGAGTGGTGGCTGTCGATTCCCGAGGAGGTGCGGCCCCACAAGGACCAGCCGTTCTACCACCTGCTCGCGGAGAACGCGGAGTCGGAATACGTCGCCTATGTCTCCGAGCAGAACCTGCTGCCGGACGATTCCGGCGAGCCGGTCCGGCATTCCCAGGTCGCCGAGATCTTCATCAAGGACAAGACCGGCGGCTACCGCCCGCGCAATCCGTCGCTGAACTGATCCTCGCCCGGACACGGCGGGCCAGCAAAAAAGGCGCTCGAATGAGCGCCTTTTTCATGTCCGGGATTTGATCCCAATTACTTCTGGGCGGTCGGAGGAGCGCCGGGCGCGCCACCCTGCTGCTCGAGCTTCTTGCGCTGCTCGTCAGCCTTCTTCTGAAGCTCTTCCTGGAGCTTCTTCTGGGTTTCCTCGAACACCTTCGGATCGGTCGGCGGACCGTCATAGGCCTTCTGGAATTCGCCGGCGAGCGGCAGCGGCAGGGTCAGCGGCGCGCCGTTGGCGTTGATCGCCTGGACAACCAGATTCTGGCCCTTCTTCATGCTGGCGATGAGCTCGGGCGTGGCCTCGTAATCGGACATGCAGCCGTTCTGGAAGCAGATCACATAGGGCTGCTGCAGCGGTGCGTTGCTGTCCACGATGATCCGGGTGCCGTGGACCAGCTGCATGCCGAGCGGCAGCGTCACGCGCAGGATCTTCTTGGGCTCGCCTTCCGGCTCGATGATCACGGCGGCGATGACCGGCTGGCCCGATTCGATGCGGCCGTCCTTGCCGGTGAAGCAGACCTGCTTGGCGTTGGCGTCCTGGCCCTTGAGGCAGAACTTGGTCCAGGGGGCGTAGATCAGCTGGATCTGCTGGTCCGCGGGCTGGGCTGCGCCCTGCTGCGCCGGAGCGCCCTGGGCAGGAGCTTGGGCGGGCGCCTGGGCCGCTGGGGCCGGAGCCTTGGGGGCAGCCTTCGGAGCGGCCTTAGGAGCCGCCGGAGCCGCCTTGGGCGCGGCGGGCGCACCGGGAGCCGGCGCCGGGGTCTGGGCTTCGGCGGCAAACGGGACGACCAATGCCGTCGCCGTCAACAAGGCGAGAAGTCGCCCGCGCGGCCGGACGGACGCGGCCAAATAACAGAAATTCATTGCAGAAAACCCTTTCTGAACGGGAAGCGCCCGAACCGCTCCGAAGCACCGAACAAGCCGCTTTGGGCGCGGCTCTCTCCCCGTCAAATGAGGCGGATACGTGACGGGCTCGGCGCTCTTGCGCGATTGGGTGCCTTCTTAGCGTGGCCGACGAAAAGATCAATGCCGACAAGCGTCTTTGGCCACATCCGCAGCTGCGCCCAGTGAAATTCCCTGTGATAGGATTCAGGCCTGCCGGTCCTCGAATCAACGTGTGCCGATGTTCATGTTCCAGCGCCTCTTCGAGGGCCCCGGTCTCCGCCTCTGCATCCTTGCCCTTGCGCTCAGTTCGGCGCTCACTTGGGGCCTGTCGGCGGGCGCCGTACGGGCCGAGGAGGCCCATGCCATCGCCATGCACGGCAAGCCGGCGATGTCCGCCGATTTCACCCATATGCCCTACGCCAATCCCGATGCCCGCAAGGGCGGCCGGCTGACTTGGGGCATTCTCGGAACCTTCGACAGTCTCAATCCCTTCATCGTGAAGGGATTGCCCGTGCATCAGATGCGTAGCTACGTCGTCGAGAGCCTGCTTGCGCGCGGCCAGGACGAGCCGTTCACGCTCTACGGCCTGCTCGCCAGGACCGTCGAGACTGACGACGACCGGACCTTCGTGACGTTCCGCCTCGATCCCCGCGCCCGATTCTCCGACGGCAAGCCGGTAACGGCCGAGGACGTGCTGTTCTCCTGGCAGCTGCTGCGCGACCGCGGCCGCCCGAACCTGCGGCAATACTACGCCAAGGCCACCAAGGCTGAGGCAACCGATCCCCTCACCGTCCGCTTCGATCTCACCGGGGCCAATGACCGGGAGCTGCCGCTGATCCTCGGCCTGATGCCGATCCTGCCGAAGCATGCGGTCGATGTCGCGACCTTCGAGGAGACGACGCTAACGGGGCCGGTTGGCTCCGGCCCCTACCGCGTCACGGCGGTGAAACCCGGCGCCAGCGTGACGCTCACGCGCAATCCGGATTATTGGGGCCGCGACCTCGCCATCAATCGCGGGCTCTACAATTTCGACGAGATCAGGCTCGATTATTTCCGCGAGGCCAACGGACAGTTCGAGGCTTTCAAGCGCGGCCTCTACGATTTCCGCGTCGAGAACGAGCCGCTGCGCTGGCACGACGGCTACGACTTTCCGGCCGCCAGAAGCGGCGAGGTGATCCGCGACACCGTCAAGCCCGGCGTGCCGCAGCCTTCCGAATTCCTGGTCTTCAACACCCGCCGTCCGATCTTTGCCGACATCCGCGTGCGCCGGGCCCTGACGCTGCTGTTCGATTTCGAGCTGGTCAACCGCAACTACTTCTTTGGCCTCTACTCGCGCGTCGCCGGCTATTTCGCCGGCTCGGAGCTGTCGGCCTATGGCAGGCCTGCGGATGCGCGCGAGCGCGAACTGCTCAAACCGTTCGCCGCGCAGATCCCGCCCGACATCATGGACGGCAGCTACCGCCTGCCCGTGACCGATGGTTCGGGCCGCGATCGCACCACGCTGCGCGCCGCGCTGAAACTGTTGTCGGAAGCCGGCTACGATCTCGACGGCACGGTGCTGCGCAACCGCACGACCAGGGCGCCCTTCACCTTCGAGGTCATGGTCACGACCCGCGACCAGGAGCGCATCGCGCTCGCCTTCCAGCGCGACCTCAGGCGCGCGGGCATCGAGGCCAGCGTGCGCGCGGTCGATCCCGTGCAATTCGACCAGCGCCGGCTCGCTTACGAGTTCGACATGATCCAGAACCGCTGGGACCAGTCGCTGTCGCCCGGCAACGAGCAGTATTTCTATTGGGGCAGCGCTGCCGCCGACAATCCGGGCACCCGCAACTACATGGGCGCCAGGGATCCCGCCGTCGACGCCATGATCGGCGCCCTGCTGGAGGCCCGTGAACATACGGAATTCGTCTCGGCGGTGCGCGCGCTCGACCGCGCCCTGATCGCGGGCTGCTACACAATCCCGCTGTTTAACGTATCCGAGCAATGGATCGCGCGCTGGAATCGGATAGAACGGCCAAAGGCCACCGCGCTGTCCGGCTACCTGCCGGAGACGTGGTGGTCCAAGGGTGAGCCTCAAGCGACGCAAACGAAGTAACGCCGTGAACCAGCCAGCCGTATCGCCGACGCTCGACACGCTGTTTCAGCGCACGCTGATGCGGCAGCCGCACGCCACCGCTCTGCTCGATCCCCTCAACAAGGCGCGCATCACCGGACATCAGCCGCGGCGGATGACCTACACCGAGGCCGACACCGCCATCGAGGCATTGTCGGCCCATTTCGTCGAATCGGGCCTGCCGGCCAATTCCGTCATCGCGATCCAGTTGCCCAACACGGTCGAGTTCGTGCTCACCGTGCTCGCCGCCCATCGCGCCGGCCTCGTCGTTGCCGTGCTGCCGCTGCTGTGGCGGCATGCGGAGCTGACCGCGGCGCTCAACCGCACCGCGGCGCGCGCCATCGTCACCATGAGCACGGTCGACGGCGTCGGCTATGCCGACCTCGCGATGCACGCCGCCGCCGAGGCGTTCTCGATCCGTCATGTCTACGGCTTCGGACGCGACCTGCCCGAAGGCATGGCCTCGCTCGACGACGTCCTGGCCCGACCGCCCGGCACCTCGCGCGCCGTGATCCAGGACGGCCGCAAGGCGGCGATGATCTCCTTCGACGTCACGGCGGAGGGCTTTCGCCCGGTGCCGCGGCCGCATTTCAGCCTGATCGCCGGCGCTCTCGCGATGTCGCTCGAAGCCGACATCAAGCAGGGCGCAACCGTGATGGCGGCGTTCACGCCGATGTCGTTTGCGGGCCTCGCCTCTTCGCTGGCGGTGTGGCTGCTGTCGGGCGGCACGCTGGCGCTGCATCATCCGTTCGAGAACGATGTGCTGGAGCAGCAGATCAACGAGCACGAATGCGAGGTGCTGATCGCGCCGGCGCAGCTCGCGCTGCGGCTGGGCGATGCCGACCTCGCGGCACGAATGCCGACGTTACGCAACGTCGTCGGCCTGTGGCGCGCTCCGGAGCAGGTGGCGGCGAGCGATGCCTGGATCGCGCCGCATGCGCCGCTCACCGACGTCTACCTGTTCGGCGAGGCCGGACTGTTCGGCGCCCGCCGCGGCGAGGACGGCATGCCGGTGCCGGTGATGCCCGGGCCGCACGGCGCGCCGCGCGAGCAGGCCGGCTCCTCCATCGCCGGAGAGATCCTGCTGACGCCGAAGGGCACGCTCGGCCTGCGCGGGGCGATGGTGCCGATCGCGGCCTATGCCCCGCCGCAACCGGTCGGCGAGACGCTGATCGCGCAGCCGCCGCGCGATTATGTCGATACCGGCTATGCGGCGCGGCTCGACCGGGCGAGCGGCGCGATCTGTATCACCGCACCCCCCTCCGGCATCATGGCTGTCGGCGGGTACCGCTTCCTCTCCAACGACCTCCAGGAATGGGCGCGCCGGCTCGGCCAGGGCGCCCTGCTCACCGCGCTGCCCGACCGCCTCTCCGGCCACCGGCTGGCAGGGCGGGCCCTGGACAATGCCCGCGCCCGCGAGGCGCTCAGCGAGCTCGGGCTTAACCCCCTGATGGTCGAGGCATTTCGCGACCGCTCCGGGCCGGGCTGAGCACAGTTTCGCCGGCTCCGTTGACGCCGCATTAAGGCGGCCAAACTAAATTGCGCGGCAGCTGTTGCGTGATCAGAGTTTTTCGATGTCCCAGGCGGGCCCGATCCTGTTTGTGTCCAATGCCGAGCGCCCCGCCTTCGTTGCGGCGCTGGACGAGGCCCGGCTCTTCCCCGTGGTCGACACCGACTGGGCCAGCGCGACGCGGGCGGTCGAGCAGGTGCAGCCGGCTGCGGTCCTCGCCGCGATGCACAGCGGACATGAACCGCATCTGGCACTGCTCGCCAGGAAGATCGCCGACCAATCGCCCTACCTTCCCTTCGTGGCCCTCGATGCGGCGGGCACACTGCCGCACAACGCCCTGCCCTTTGCTTCGCGCGCCGGCTATCCCGATCGCCTGAGTGCGCGTTTACGCGCTGCGCTGCGCGTCCGCACGTTGCATTCGACGGTGCTGCGCCGACTGCCCGAGACGAAGATTGCGCTGCCCGCGGGCGATCCGTCGCGCGATGCCACTGTGCTGCTGATCGGCCGCGGAGCGGCCTATCCCGCGCTGTCCGTCGCACTCGGCGAGCGCGTCGGCGTGGTCGGCGCGCTCTCGATCGAGGCGGCGGCGAAACATCTCAACACCCGCGACATCGACGGCGTCGTGCTCGCCGAAGGGTTTACCGCGCGCGTGACCGACGCCTTCCTCACCGTGCTCGCCGAGGACACCCGCTTCCGCACCCTGCCCGTAGTCGTCACCGCGCACCAGCTCGTGCAAAGCTACGACCTGCCCAATCTCGAACTGATCGCTGGCGAGCCGGCGAAGGTCGCCGCCAACGCGCTGCCGCTGATCCGCCAGCATGCGATGGAAGCGCAGCTGAGCCGCACGCTGCGCTCGATCGACGCCGGCGGCTGGCTCGACCCGCGCAGCGGCCTGCTCACGACGGAAGCCTTCGCCCGCGACTTTGCCAAGGCGGTCGAACAGGCGCTGGCCCGCGGCGGCGGCCTGTCGGTGGCGCGCTTCGCCTTCGATCCCAACAATCCCCGCGCCCAACTCGATGCCGCACGCATCCTCAGCCGCCTGATGCGGCAGATGGATTTCGGTGCGGCCCAGAAGGACGGCTCGGTCATCGTCGTATTCGCCGAGACCGATTTCCGCACCGCGCATATGATCGCGCGCCGCCTCTCGGCGGTGATGCGGCATACGTCGAACGGCAAGCACGAGATGCGCAGCGATCCCGTGGTCAGCGTGGACTCGCTGTCGCCGTCGGATACGGCAAGGTCGCTGCTGGCGCGGCTTTCGGCCGATGCGTCGAGGGCGGCGTCGTAGTTTTCTTGCCGGCTGCCGCAACGAACATCGTCATTGCGAGCGAAGCGAAGCAATCCAGACTGCCTCCGCGGAAAGCTACTGGATTGCTTCGTCGCAAGGGCTCCTCGCAATGACGTGGTGAGACCTGAGCCTCACGCCGCCTTCTTGCTCTCCGCGAGCTGCGCCAGCTGGCGCATGATCTCGGTGGTGCCGGCGAGACGGTCTTCCGGCGTCTCCCAATCCTGCAAGAACACCACCTTCATGTCGGGCCGCACCTTGGCGGCCTGGCCGTAGCTGCGGATGAAGGTCACGAGGCGATCGGGATAGGCGAAGGAATTGTCGCGGAAGACGATGACAGCGCCCTTCGGGCCGGCGTCGATCTTCTCGACATTGGCCCTTCGGCAGAACGCCTTGATCGCGGCGACCTTGAACAGGTAGCGCACCTCGTCCGGCAGCACGCCGAAGCGGTCGCGCATCTCGGCGCCAAAATTCTCGATCTCCTCCTCGGTGTCGAGATCGGCGAGGCGCCGGTACAGCGACAGCCGCACCGAGAGATCGCTGACGTAATCCTCGGGGATGAGCACGGGCATGCCAATCGTGATCGACGGCGACCAGCGGTCGGCGGCGGGCTCGGAGACGCCGGCCTTGAGGTTGACGATCGCCTCCTCCAGCATCGATTGGTAGAGCTCGAAGCCGACCTCCTTGATGTGGCCGGACTGCTCTTCGCCGAGCAAATTGCCGGCGCCGCGGATATCGAGATCGTGCGAGGCGAGCTGGAAACCCGCGCCCAGCGTCTCCAGCGATTGCAGCACGGTGAGCCGGCGCTCGGCCTGCACCGTGATCTTCTGCTGCGCCGGCAGCGTGAACAGCGCGTACGCCCGCAGCTTGGAGCGGCCGACGCGGCCGCGGAGCTGATAGAGCTGGGCCAGGCCGAACATGTCGGCGCGATGCACGATCAGCGTGTTGGCGTTGGGAATGTCGAGGCCGGATTCGACGATCGTGGTCGACAGCAGGATGTCGAACTTGCCGTCGTAGAACGCGGTCATGATGTCCTCAATCACGGCGGGCGGCATCTGCCCGTGCGCGACCGCGACCTTCATCTCCGGCACGTTCTTGTCGAGGAAATCCTTGACCTCGGCGAGGTCGTCGATGCGCGGGACGACGTAAAATGCTTGGCCACCGCGATAGCGCTCGCGCAAGAGCGCCTCGCGGATCATCAGCGGATCATGCGGGGCGACGAAGGTGCGGACCGCCAAGCGATCGACCGGGGGCGAGGCGATGATCGAGAGCTCGCGGACGCCGGTCAGCGCCAGCTGCAGCGTGCGAGGGATCGGCGTCGCCGACAGCGTCAGCACGTGCACCTCGGAACGAAGCGCCTTCAGCCGCTCCTTGTGGGTGACGCCGAAATGCTGCTCCTCGTCGACGATGACAAGACCGAGATCGCGGAATTTGATGGCCTTGCCGAGCAGCGCGTGGGTGCCGACGACGATGTCGACGGAGCCGTCGGCGATGCCCTTCTTGACCTGGTTCAGCTCCTTGGTCGCGATCAGGCGCGAGGCCTGCGCCACGTTCACCGGAAAGCCCTTGAATCGCTCGGTGAAGGTTTTGGCGTGCTGGCGCGCGAGCAGCGTGGTCGGCACCACGACCGCGACCTGCTTGCCTTCGAGCGCAACGGCAAACGCCGCGCGGAGCGCAACCTCGGTCTTGCCGAAGCCGACGTCGCCGCAGATCAGCCGATCCATGGGACGGCCGAGCTCGAGGTCCTTCAGGGTCGATTCGATCGCCCCTAACTGGTCCTCGGTCTCGTCATAGGGGAAGCGCGCGCAGAACTCGTCATAAAGGCCCTGCTGCACCGGCAGCTTGGGCGCCTCGTGCAGATGACGCGCGGCAGCGATCTTGATCAGCTCACCCGCGATCTCGCGGATGCGGTTCTTCAGTTTCGCCTTGCGGGTCTGCCAGCCGGAGCCACCCAGGCGATCCAGCTCGACCGTGGTCTGGTCGGAGCCGTAGCGCGACAAGAGCTCGATGTTCTCGACGGGCAGGAACAGCTTGGTCTCGGCGGCATAGTGCAGCTCGAGGCAGTCGTGCGGCGCGCCGGCAACGTCGAGCGTCTGCAGGCCGATGAAGCGGCCGATGCCATGCTCGACATGGACGACGATGTCGCCGGCGGCGAGGCTCGTCACCTCCGAGATGAAATTGTCGAGCTTGCGGCTCGCCTTGCGCGGCCGCACCAGGCGGTCGCCAAGAATGTCCTGCTCGCTGATGATGGCGATCTCGTCGGTCTCGAAACCGCTTTCGAGGCCGAGCACGGCGAGCATGGTCTCGTTGCGCGGGGTCGCCTGCACCGTGCGCCAGGCGTTGACGCTGGTGGTATGCGCGAGCTTGTGGTCGCGCAGCATCGAGGTCATGCGATCGCGGGAGCCTTCGGTCCACAGCGCGATCACGACCTTCTTGCGCTGCGCCTGCAGCGCCATGACGTGGCTGACGACGGACTCGAACACGTTGACGGTGGTGTCGTTGCGCTCCGGCGCGAAGTCGCGGCCCTTGCGCGCGCCGGCATCGACGACACTCGTCCCGTCCGCCGGGACCGAGAACTGCGTCAACCGCACCAGTGGCATCCCGCTTTCGCGCTTGGTCCACTCCTCGTCGGTCAAATAGAGCCGGTCTGGCGGCAGCGGCTTGTAAATGGCGCCACCGCCTGGATGCTCCATGGCGTCGCGGCGGGCCTCGTAATAGTCCTGGATCTGCTTGAAGCGCTCGCGGATGGCATCTTCGGCCTGCGGCTCGATCGCGACGGGTGCGCCTTGCAGATAGTCGAACAGCGTGTCCATCCGGTCCTGGAACAGCGGCAGCCAGTGCTCCATGCCGGGATGGCGGCGGCCCTCGCTGACGGCTTCGTACAGCGCATCATCGCGCTCGGGCGCGCCAAACTCGGCGACATAGCCCATGCGGAAACGGCGGATGGTATCGGTGACGAGCTGGAACTCGGAGACCGGCACGAGATCGAGCGAGCGCATGTCGAGCAGCGTGCGCTGGGTCTCGGCATCGAAGGAGCGGATCGATTCCAGGCTGTCGCCGAAGAAGTCGAAACGGACCGGCTGCTCGAGGCCGGCCGGAAACAGGTCCAGGATGCCGCCGCGCACGGCATATTCGCCCGGTTCGCGCACGGTGGAGGAACGGTTGTAGCCGTTGTGCTCGAGCCAGGCGACGACGGTGTCCATCGGCACGACATTGCCGGGCGCGACCGACAACGCTTGCGCCGCGACCAGCTCGCGCGCGGGCACGCGTTGCACCACGGCGTTCACCGTGGTCAGCACGATCAGCGGCTTGTCGCTGCCGGTGAGCGAGGCGAGCCGCGCCAGCGTGGTGAGGCGCTGCGCAAGAATGCCGCCATGCGGCGAGACGCGGTCATAGGGCTGGCAGTCCCAGGCCGGAAAGGTCAGCACCGGCAGATCGGGCGCAAAGAACCGCAGCGCGCGTTCGAGCTGCTGCATGCGCCCGCCGTCGCGGCAGACCACGGCGAGGCTGACCGCCGGCTTCTTCGGCCGCGCCGCGGTCGCGCGGGCGAGATCCGAGACGACGAGCCCTTCCGCGCCCTCGGCGACATTGGCGAGCGTCAGCGCGCGGCCGGGCGTGAGCAGCTCGGCCGGCGATTTCATCCCCTGCTTCATGCGTTGCCGTCCGCGATCGGAAACGCCTTGATGCGGGCGAACAGCGCGCCGGTGACGTCGGCCGGCAGCACCTTGTCGCCGGTGATGGCGGCATAGAGATCGGGATCGTTGACCTCGAGCAGGGTCTCGAGCTGATCAAGCTCGGTGTCGGACAGGTTGCCGATCTCGGCGTCCGCGAAGCGGCCGAGGATCAGGTCCATCTCGCGCGTGCCGCGGTGCCAGCAGCGGAACAAAAGCCGCTTGCGGCGCTCGTCCAGCCCGCTGCTCGATCGTGTCGTTCCCGTCATGTCTCAAATCCAGTCAAACGCAGAAAGCCCGGACGTGCCGGGCGGGGGTGATATAGCCACTCGGACCGCCGGTGTCAGCCCTTTGTTATTGCAATTGTTTGGGGACCGTCATTGCCGGGCTTGACCCGGCAATCCATCGTCATTGAAAAGATGGATGCGCGGGTCAAGCCCGCGCATGACGAATGTTGCGAGAATGCGCCCCAGCCTGCTCAATCCGCTGTTTGCTCCCGTGACCAGCCTGCCCGGCGTCGGTCCGAAGCAGGACAAGCTGCTGCAGTACCTGCTCGGCCGGAGCGAGACGCCGCGGCTGGTCGACCTGCTGCTGCATCTGCCCAGCCAGGTCATCGACCGCCGGGCGCGGCCAAAAATCCGCGACGCGGCCGTTGGAACCATGGTGACGCTGGAGGTCACCGTCGATCGCCACCGCCCGCCCCCGCCGCGCAACGCCCGCGCGCCGTATCTGGTCTACGCGAGCGACGACACCGGCGATGTCGTGCTGACCTTCTTCCGCGCCAAGCCCGGCTATGTCGAGAAGCTGCTGCCAATGGGGGAGAAGCGCTACGTCTCCGGCACGCTGCAGATGTACGACGGCATTCCGCAGATCGTGCATCCCGATCGCGTGCTCGATGAAGAGGCGATCTCAAAGCTCTCCGGGATCGACCCGGTCTATCCGCTGACGGAGGGGCTCGCGCTCGGTTCGCTCCGCCGCGCGATCGCGCAGGCGCTGCAGAAGCTCCCCGCTCTGCCGGAATGGATCAGCCCGGAAGTGCTGCGCCGCTGCCACTTCCCGCCAATCGCGGAAGCGCTCACGCGGGTGCACCAGCCGGTCGAGCTTACGGACATCCTGCCCGACCAGCCCTTCTGGTCGCGCCTCGCCTTCGATGAGCTCCTGGCCGGCCAGCTTGCACTCGCCTTGATCCGCGCGCAGCTGCGCCGCCCCGCCGGTGTCCGCAATGCCGGCGACGGGCACCTGCGCAACAAGATCATCGACGCCCTTCCTTACGCGCTCACACCCTCCCAGCGCAGCGCCGCGGCCGCCATCGCCGAGGACCTGAAGCAGCCGGTGCGCATGCTGCGCCTGCTGCAGGGCGACGTCGGCTCGGGCAAAACAGTCGTGGCGCTGCTCGCGGCCGCCGCAGTGGCCGAAGTCGGCAAGCAGGCCGCGCTGATGGCGCCGACGGAAATCCTGGCGCGCCAGCACATCAAGACCATCGCGCCGCTCGCCGAACGCGCCGGAATGCGCGTTGCAATCCTCACCGGCCGGGAAAAGGGCAAGGAGCGGCGCGAGATCATCAGCCAGCTTGCCGAGGGCGAGATCGATCTGCTCGTCGGCACCCACGCGCTGATCCAGGACGACGTGATCTTCCACGATCTGGCGCTCGCCATCGTCGACGAGCAGCATCGCTTTGGCGTGCGCGAGCGCCTTGCGCTGACATCCAAGGGCGAAGCCGTGGACGTGCTGGTGCTGAGCGCAACGCCGATCCCGCGCACGCTGGTGCTGACCTATTTCGGCGACATGGACATCAGCGAGCTGCGCGAAAAACCCGCCGGCCGCCAGCCGATCGACACTCGCGCGGTGCCGATGAGCCGCATCAGTGAGGTCATGGAGGGTGTCGGCCGCGCGCTCGAAACCGGCAAGCTGGTCTACTGGATCTGCCCGCTGGTCGAGGAATCCGAGGCCGAGGGTACCGAGCATCTCACCAATGCGACCAAGCGTTTCGAGAGCCTGCAAAAACGTTTTGGCGACCGCGTTGGCCTCGTCCACGGCCAGATGAAGGGCACCGAGAAGGACCGGGTGATGGCCCAGTTCGCCGCTCACGAGATCGGCCTTCTGGTTGCGACCACCGTGGTCGAGGTCGGCGTCGACGTGCCCGCCGCAACCATCATGGTGATCGAGAACGCCGAGCGCTTCGGCCTTGCCCAGCTGCACCAGCTGCGCGGCCGCATCGGGCGCGGCTCGGAAGCTTCGACCTGCATTCTGCTCTATGGCGAGCCGCTCGGCGAGATGTCGAAGGCACGGCTGAAAGTGATCCGCGAGACCACCGACGGCTTCCGCATCGCCGAGGAAGACCTGAAGCTGCGCGGCGAAGGCGACGTGCTCGGCGTCCGCCAGAGCGGCCTGCCCGGCTACCGCATCGCGCGCTCGGAGGTCCACGGCCAGCTCATCACCCAGGCTAGAGACGAGGCGCTGCGCATCCTCAAGGATGATCCCAAGCTCAAGGGCGAGCGTGGCGAGGCGCTGCGCTGCCTGCTGTATCTGTACGAGCGGGACGAAGCGATCCCGCTGATCGGCGCGGGTTAGCTCCCTGCCCTTCGCCGCCCGATCTCGTAGGCGGCCACATGCGCGCGGGCGAGGTCCAGCAGCGGCGTGTCGATGCCGAGCGTATGGGCCCGATTGGCCATATCGCCCAAAATATGTTCCGCTTCGGTGATCGAGCCGCGCTCGATGTCGCGCAGCATCGAGGCCTTCAGCGGCGAATCCAGCGTGGTGAACAGTTTTCGGTCGAACTCGATGAACGGCGCACGTGGCTCGAAACCTGAGGCCGTCGCAACTGTGCAGCATTCCGCAAACAGGCGGAAGATCGACTGTTCGCCGTTGGGCACGGCGAGGATGTCTCCGATGCTTGCGCGCATCAGGCAGGTGATGCCGGCGAGCGTCGAGAGCTGGACGAACTTCTCCCACATGTCCTGCATGATCGCTTCGCTGGCGCGCACGTCGATGCCGGGGACCTGGAGCAGCTTTTCCAGGGCGAGCGCACGCTCGCTGAGCGACCCCTCGATCTCGCCGAAGACGATCGTCTGGTTGGCCATGAACTGGATGACGCGGCCATCCGCATCGAGCCCGGCACTGACATTCGCGAGCCCGCCGAGGACGCGCGCGGCGCCGAACCTTGTGGTCAGGGCGTCGAGATGTTTCAACCCGTTGAGGATCGGCAAAATCATCGTGTTGGGGCCGACGGCGGGCGCAAACTGGCTCATGGCATCGTCGAGCGAGTAGGCCTTCACGCCGACAAGCACGACGTCGAACGGTTCCTTGAGATCGCTTGCCAGAAGGACCTTCGGCTGCACGGCGAAGTCGCCATGCGGGCTCACGACCTGCAGTCCCTTTCGCCGCAATTGCTCGGCCCGCGCGGGCCGCACCAGAAAGGTCACGTCGCCGCCCGCGCGGACGAGGCAGCCTCCATAATAGCCGCCAAGCGCCCCCGCGCCGATCACCAGCACTCTCATTCGAATTCCTGCACGTGTCTGCTTCAGCAAGATAGTAGCAGATGGAGCTTGCGACGTCTCCTCCTCGTCATTGCGAGCGCAGCGAAGCAATCCAGAATCCCTCCGCGGAAAGACTCTGGATTGCTTCGCTTCGCTCGCAATGACGATGTGGGTGGAGCTCGGCACACGTTGTGCGCTTGAGGCGCGACCGGGACATCCAGGGCTTTCCGGAGTAGGTTTCGGCAGCTCCTGACGACTAGGTCTTCTTCCGCGCGATACTCGCAGCGAATGCCTTCATCAGCTCCGCATCCGCCGCCTCGCCATTCGCATCCTCCGCGAGGTGCTCGAACCAGCGCGCAAAGCCCTCATAGATCTGGCTGGCCGGATGATCGGCGCCCAGGAAGCCGGAAATCTCCCGCATCTCCGCAACCCAGCGATAGGCTTTCGGAATCATGTCCGGCAACGCCACTTCGAGCCGGGCCAGGATCGCGGGCTGGCTCAGCGCGAGCTCGTCGCGGAGCGCATCGGCCGCGCCCGCTTTCGTTGCCGCAACCACCATGGCCGACCCGATGCCGGCGAGACCCTTGACGATTCCGGCATAGGACATTTTCAGCGCCGAGGCCGCGCCGACCGGTCCTTCGACGATCCGCACGTCGAGGCCGAGATCCTTCAGCACAGCGACGTCCTTCGCATGCTCGCCGGACATGTAGAAGGCCGGGCTCTTGCCACCTCGCTGCGGTGGAAAGCCGATGATGCCGCCATCGACGAACGGCGCCTGCGCCGAGCCGATGATCTCCTCGATCCGCTGCACGGTGTCGACGTTGACCGCGTTGCAGTCGACGACCACGGGCTTCTTCGCGCGCCGGACGATCAGCGCGGCCAGGCGTTCGGCGAGTGCAACGGCCTCGCCCGGCGGCACGATCGAGAGGATGATGTCGGCGTCTGCGATCGCGTCGTCCTCGGCGCCGATCATGCCGGCATCCGCCGCGCGCTTCTGCGTCGCCTCACTCCGCCCCTTCAGCGAGGTCAGCACGCGCGCGCCGTTTTCGCTGAGACGGCGGGCCACGGCGCTGCCCATGGCGCCGGGTGCGAGGATCGCAATGGTCTTTGACATCGTGCACTCCAGGTCGAATTCCGAGCGAGGCGCTCAGACCGACCGGAGACTAGCAGAGGATGCGAGTCCTTGCGTGAATGCGGCCATCCCGCAGCGGAATGGCCCTACTCCACCTTCGCAGGCTGAGGTTGGAGCGTCGAGGCGTTGGCGATGCGCGCGGCATTGGCCATGCCCGCGAGCGCAGCCGCCTTCTTCGGGTCGGGCGCCGAGCCCGGCTGCACCACGCCGGCCGACATGATCAGGGTTGCGGCATCCTCGGCGCTGAGGTCGACCTCGATGATCTTGCTCTTGGGCACGTAGAAGAAGAAGCCGGTGGTCGGGTTCGGCGAGCACGGCAGGAACACCGAGACGTGCTCCTCCTGCCCAGGCAGGCTGCGGGCGATGTCCTCGCTCGGCGATTGCGAGATCAGCACGATCGACCACATGCCCGGCGAGGGAAACTCGACGAGGCCGACTTTGCGGAAGCTCGAGCCCTTGCCCGAGAACAGCGTCTCGAACACCTGCTTCAGCCCGCGATAGATCGCGCGCACCGCCGGGATGCGGCCGAGGAAGGTCTCGCCGACGTCGACCAGCGTCCGGCCGATCAGGTTCGCGGCGAGGAAGCCGACCAGCGTCAGCGTGAAGAATGCGACAATCAGTCCCCAGCCGGGAACGCCGTACGGCAGATAGGTTTCGGGCCGATAGGCCAGCGGGACGAAGGGCCGCACCACGCCATCGACCCAGGTGACGAACCACCAGACGAGATAAAGAGTGATTGCGATCGGCCCCGTCACGACGAGGCCGGTCAGGAAGTAATTGCGGAAGCGGCCCATCAGGCCGGTATGCGGTTCCGGAGCGGGATCAAGCGGCGCGGGGACGTCGTCGCGGGTGGTCATTCGGGTTCCAGGTCAGTCGCTGCACTCAAGCTAGGGTCTTCTAGCAGGTTTTGGAAGAGTGCAGCCCGGTCCCTTCTGCCTATTCCACGGTCACGGACTTCGCGAGATTGCGCGGCTGGTCGACGTCGGTGCCCATGATGACAGCCGTATGATAGGCGAGCAGCTGCACCGGGACGGCATAGACCATCGGCGTGAACGCCGCCGCCATGTCGGGCATGACGATGGTGACGAGCGAGTCGACAGTCGCCTCCTCCGCGCCCTTGGCGTCGGTCATCAGGATGATCTTGCCGCCGCGGGCGGCGACCTCCTGCATGTTCGAGACGGTCTTCTCGAACACCCGGTCATAGGGCGCGATGACGACAACCGGCATGGTCTCGTCGATCAGCGCGATCGGGCCGTGCTTGAGCTCGCCGGCGGCATAGCCTTCGGCGTGGATGTAGGAGATCTCCTTCAGCTTCAGCGCGCCTTCGAGCGCCAGCGGGAAGCTGGTGCCGCGGCCGAGATAAAGCACGTCGCGCGATTTCGCGATCTCGCGCGAGAGCTTCTCGATCTGCAGCTCGGTGGTGAGCGCATCCGACATCAGTCGCGGGACCTCGACGAGGCCATGGACCAGCTTGGTCTCGTCCTCGTCGGACAATTCGCCTCTGGCCTTGCCGGCCGCGATCGCGAGATTGGCGAGCACCATGAGCTGGCAGGTGAAGGCCTTGGTCGAGGCGACGCCGATCTCGGGTCCGGCCAGCGTTGGCAGCACGGTCTCGCTCTCGCGCGCGATGGTCGAGGTCGGCACGTTGACGACCGCGATCGTGTGCACGCCCTCGCCCTTGGCGTAGCGCAGCGCCGCCAGCGTGTCGGCGGTCTCGCCGGACTGCGAGATGAAGATGGCGAGATCGCCCTTGCGCAAGGGCGCCTCGCGGTAGCGGAATTCGGAGGCGACGTCGACCTCGACCGGCACGCGCGCAAAGCGCTCGAACCAGTATTTTGCGACGAAGCCGGCATAGCTCGCGGTGCCGCAGGCGGTGATGTTGATGCGCTGGATGGTCTTGAAGTCGAACGGCAGTTTGACCGGCAGCGCGACCCGCTCGGTCGCCATGTCGACATAGCGCGCCAGGGTGTGGCCGACCACTTCCGGCTGCTCGTGGATCTCCTTGGCCATGAAGTGGCGGTAATTGGCCTTGTCGACCAACGAGGTCGAGGCCGCATGCCTGATCTTCTCGCGCTGGGCGGCGTGGCCATCCTTGTCGAAGATGGTGGCGCTCTTGCGGGTCAGCACGACCCAGTCGCCGTCCTCGAGATAGCTGATCGTGTCGGTGAACGGGCCGAGCGCGATGGCATCGGAGCCGAGATACATCTCGCCGTCGCCGTAACCGATCGCGAGCGGTGGGCCGTTGCGGGCGCCGATCATGAGGTCGTCGTCGCCGGCGAAGATGAAGCCGAGCGCGAAGGCGCCGCGCAGGCGTCCCAGCGCGAGCTTCACCGCTTCCACGGGCCTGTTGCCGCGCGTCAGCAGATCGTCGACGAGATGCAGCACGATCTCGGTGTCGGTCTCGGTGTGGAACACCGTGCCCTTCTTCTCGAGCTCCTCGCGCAGCTCGCGGAAATTCTCGATGATGCCGTTGTGGACCACGGCGACGCGCTCGGTCGCATGCGGATGGGCATTGTTGACGGTCGGCTTGCCGTGGGTGGCCCAGCGGGTGTGGCCGATGCCGGTCGTTCCCTTGAGCGGCTCGGCCTCCAGCCGCTTCTCCAGATTCTTCAGCTTGCCCTCGGCGCGGCGGCGCTCGAGATGCTTGCCCTCGAGCGTGGCGACGCCCGCGGAGTCGTAGCCGCGATATTCAAGACGTTTGAGCGAATCCACCAATTGCTCTGCAACCGGCTCGCGCCCGAGAATGCCGACAATCCCGCACATGCGGATCAATATCCCCCAAATCGTCGAAAAATCGCCAAAACGACGCGTTCAGTTTTTAGCGAAATTCCGAGGGAACCATATACTCAATAATTATTGCTGATTGAGACAGCATTCGCCGGCACCATTGCTCTGTCTGCGTCGATGTGGCCGGCCTTTAACCCCGCACGTTAACTTGTTGTCAACAAGTTTGACCAACGATTCCGGGGTAGGAGAACAAGGCCATGAAAGGCTCATCCGACCGCAAAGGTCTGTCGTCGTTGTATCTGCGTGCCAGCGAGACCTCGGGCACGCACCTCGCCCATTGGCCGCCGCCCCAGCGCGGCAAGGAAAGCAAGCCGGTCTTCATCAAGCATAAGCAAGGCGAGCCGGCCAAGCGCGCCAAGCCGCGCGGCTGGCGCCTCACCCGCGCGATCTTCTCGGAATTCGCCGACGACGAATAGCGGCGCGCCTCACCATCCCAGCACCAGGGCGAAGACGAGGAAAACGACGAACGCCCAGAACGCAAGTCCAGTGACCAGCGACGCGGTCTCGGTCGGGCGGGGATCGCCGATCTGTTCCAGCACCCATCGTCCCGGCGGCATGCCGACGCGCTTGACGAGGAATGAGATCGGATCGTCGACGAGGTCGTCGTCCATGAGCGCAGCCCTGGCAACACCGATCGGGCGCCGGCACGTGGCCGCTCACTTCTCCGGCTTCTTCTCGGTTTTCTTGCCGCCCGTCTTCATCTCGCGATAGCGCGCCGCACCGCCTTCGCGGATGGTCTGCTGGTTGCGCTCCAGCGCCATGGCATCGTCGGGCACGTCGCGCGTGATCACCGAGCCCGAACCGATATAGGCGCCGTTGCCGATCTTGACCGGCGCGACCAGCGAGGAATTGGTGCCGACGAAGGCGCCCTGCCCGATGATGGTCTTGTGCTTCTTGAAGCCGTCGTAGTTGCAGGTGATGGTGCCGGCGCCGATGTTGGAATTGGCACCGACCGTGGCATCGCCAATGTAGGAGAGATGGTTGACCTTGACGCCGGCCTCCAGCGTCGCCGCCTTGGTCTCCACGAAATTGCCGATGCGCGCGCCGTCGCCGAGTGAGGTGCCGGGACGAAGCCGCGCATAGGGGCCGATCGAGACCTTCTTGCCGAGCGTGGTCTCGACGATGTGCGAGAAGGAATGGATCACGGCGCCGTCGGCGATCGACACGCCCGGCCCGATCACCACGAACGGCTCGATGGTGACGTCCTTGCCGAACACCGTGTCGGCGGACAGATACACGGTCTCGGGCGCGATCAGCGTGACGCCGGCCTCCATCGCCGCCTTCCGCAAGCGCGTCTGCATCACGGCTTCGGCCTCGGCGAGCTGCGCCTTGGTGTTGATGCCGCGCACTTCGTCTTCGCTGGTCTCGATCACCACGGACTCCCATCCCTGCTTGCGGACGATTTCGACCGCGTCCGTCAGATAATATTCGCCCTTGGAATTGGCATTGCCGATCTTGTCGAGGATGTCGAGCGCGCGGCGGCCGTCGATCGCCATGACGCCGGCATTGCACAGATCGATCTTGCGCTCTGCTTCGCTCGCATCAGCCTGCTCGCGGATCGCGACCAGGCGGTCGCCCTCGACGATGAAGCGGCCATAGCCGGTGGGATCGGCGGCGCGGAAGCCGAGCGCGGCAATCGCCGCGCCCCTTTCGAGCGGCGCGCGCAGCCGCGCAAAGGTCTCGGCCGAGATCAGCGGCGTGTCGCCGAATGCGATCAGGAGATCGTCGGCGCCGCGCGCGATGGCCTCGCGCGCCGCCAGCACCGCATGCGCGGTGCCGAGCCGTTCGCTCTGCACGAAGGTGAGCGCGTCGGGGCGGATGCGCTTCGCCTCATCCGCCACCGCCTGATGATCCGGTCCGATCACGACAGCGAGCGAGGTGCCGGTTCCCTTCGGTGCGGCGGCGAGCACATGGGCGAGCAGGCTCTGGTGAGCGACGGGATGCAGCACTTTCGGCAGGCTCGACCGCATGCGCGTGCCTTCACCGGCGGCGAGCACGATCGTGAGGCTGGAACGGGCGGTCATCGGAATCCTGTCAGATACGGCCGAATCAATTGGCGCGGCAGGCGGCGCGCCGCCCTCGTGAGCTGCCGCCTTGCTACCCCCGCAAACGCCCGGAATTCAAGTGCGACCGAGTTTTCCTGTTAATGTTCCCTGATTGATTCGGGGAAGCCGGACAGGGCTGGGCATTTAACGTTCATGGCAAAGGATTCCGACCCACTGGCGGACGCCTTCGGCACCAAGGAGACCGGCGGGCTGTTCTCCGGACTTTTGGCCGAGGAAAGCGCGTTCGACCGCCGCATGATGTGGCGGCTGGGCTCGTGGGGCGTGGCCGCCGTCGGCGCCGTCGTCGTTGCCGTGATGGCCAACCAGGCCCAGCTCGGCTGGCGCCGTGACCAGGTCGCCTCAGCCGATCTCGCGCGCCAGGCCGACCGGCTGCAGCTGCTGACCAAGGAAAGCCAGAACGAGGCCCGCCGCCTCGCCGCCGCCATCGAGACGCTGAACACCGATCGCGACCGGCTCTATTCACGCGTCACCGTGCTGGAGCAAGGACTCGATTCCGTCACCGGCGCCATCGCCAGGCAGAGCGCAAAGCCGCAGGACACACCGGCCCCTGACGCGCAGCCGGCGGCGGCTGCGCCCAGCGTCGGGCCGGTGGCCTCGGTGCCGGCGGCCCCTGGCGACAAGCCGCGCGCGGCCGCCAAGGACCAGGCAAAGGAGTCCATAAAGGACGCAGCGAAGGAGCCGGCAAATCCGCCGCCGCAGACCGCTGCTGCCGCCTCCCTGGTCTCGCAGGCGCCGGCAACGACCTCGGCGCTGCCGATGCTTCCGCTGGTGCCGTCCAAGTCGATCATGGCGCCGCCCGATCCCGCCGCATCCAGACTGGTTCAGCCCGAGACGGAGAAGAAGCCGGAGCCCACGCCGGCCCCGACCGAAGTCGCCGCGGCCGCACCAGCCAAGGCGCCGGAGGCAGCCGAAGCCGAGGCGCCGGCGATCGCGGTCCAGCAGACACGCTTTGCGATCGACCTCGGCGGCGCCAACTCGATCGACGGCCTGCGCGCGCTCTGGCGCGGCTTGACCAAATCCAATCCGGAAGTCGCGGCGCTACGTCCGATCATCATGATCAAGGAAGGTGGCAACGGCATGCAGCTGCGCTTGGGGGCCGGTCCGCTGATCAACGCCGCCGCCGCCGCAAAGCTCTGCGCCGGACTATCCGAGAGCAGCCGCCACTGCGAGACCACCGTGTTCGACGGCCAACGGCTGTCGATGCGTGGCGGTTCGGAGAAGGCGCAAGAGAAGGGACAAGAGAAGTCCCAGGACCGGGTTCAGGAGAACAACGCCGAGAAGACGCAGGACGCGGCGCCTCAAGCCGAGACTGCACCCGCGCCCGCACCAAACGCAAAACCGGACAAGCGCCGCCGCAGCTACTCTTCCAAGCGCTCATCGAAGCGCGAGGAGCCGGCGCCTGCCCCTGCACCACAGCAGCCCGCGCCGCAGGCAAAGCCGGAGACGGCGTCGGCCGGATCGACGCTGACGTCGTTCTTCAGGCGGTAGAGTGCCCGCTATCGTTTAGACCGATCAGTTGTGAGCCCTGCCTGACTAGGGAGGCTGGCGATCGCAAAGGGCCGGCTAAGCTTCGTCAACGTTATGCACGGGGCGCTCCATCGCGCACTACTCTCCTCAGGATTTGCTCCATGAGATACGCGCCGGTTAAGCATTGCATCTATTGCGGCGACACCTCCTACTCACAGAGGAGAACAAAGCTTGGTGATGAGCACATCATCCCCGAGGGGCTGGGCGGAGATCTTATCTTACCAGAAGCGAGTTGCGCTGAGTGTGAACGCGTTATCAATCGAACAGAACAATTCTGCCAAAAGAACATGTTAGGCCCGTTTAGATATCAGGCCGACCTCCCAACGAAACGCCCTAAAGATAGACCGAAGACACTACCAGCCCAAAAGATCATGCCTGACGGATCGGAGAAGACGGTCCAAATTCCTATCGCTGAGTATCCTGTTCATCTGCTGTTACCCAAATTTCCCCTCCCACAACTCATGCTCCCGTATCCGCTGCGTCAGAGCAATCTGGAGATGTATTTTCAATTTCCCCAGAATCATCCTGCTTGGACCGGCCCCACGCCAAGAATGCTCTCAGCACCAAACGGAGAGCTTTTTGCGGTCTTGCAAGATTCCGGAATTTCAGTCCCGACAGGTCGAACGGATCCGGTCCGCTTCGGACGAATGATCGCTAAAATTGCTCATGCGTTTACCGTCGCCGAGCTAGGTGACACAAACTTTCAGCCTCTTCTGACCCCAACACTCGTGGGAGCGCCCGAAACTCCAATTCACTGGCTAGTTGGCGGATCAGTTAAGGACAGACCGGCTGCAAGCCCGCGGCATGCCATCCGGCTCGACATGGAAACCCATCATGGCCGCCGATTCTATGTCGTGCGAATAAGATTGTTTAACGATCTTGGGTTCCCGGACTACGTTGCCGTGAGCGGGATACACAACGACCACCCCCATAGGCTCGTTCGAAAGATGATGAAAGCAACTTCAAGGACGGTCTTATCCTTCCAACGCATCACTCCGCTTGTTGGTCAAGAAATCCGATTTCGACCTGGATTGACCGATTTTATGTGCTCGCGCTGCGATCGTATCGTGTGCCGCGGAGGCGATATACCCGACGGCGTGACCATTCGCTGCCTTTCTTGCCAAACTTGGAACGTGCCATTTAATGATGAACGGCCGTGGCGCATACCGTACTTGGATCTGGACAACGTGCCGGAGCTACCGGAAGAAAATCCGCGTGCCGAATGGGACGCCTCATAGTATCGATTTGTGATGCCCCCTGCGTAGGCGGGGCCGGACGGCGGATAGAGACGTGTTTCGCGGATCACTGCAATCGCCAAAAGTCGGCCGAATCCGCAGGAAACCTCCACCTGCCCTGTTGCCCCCTTCCCCCATCCCGACCATATTGCGGCCATGACAAAGAAGCCCTTCCGCCTCACGCCCTACCAGGTGCAGTTCCTGATCGTCGTCGGCTTCGTATCCGTCGGCTATGCGCTTTACCTGCGCTATCTCGGCATCGAGCTCTCGACCGTGGGCCTTGCCTGCGACGCCGGCCTGCAGACGCTGATCTGCAAGGCGCGCGCGGTGTCGACCGTGCTGTTCAAGAATTCGGTGTTCGGCATCGTCGCGCTGGTGGTGGCGACGCTCAACCTGATGCGGCCGTCGATCGTGCTGCTGACCGTCGGCATCATCGCCGCCGGCCTCGGCATCGTGCTCTACAATGTCGTGCTGTCGGGCCTTGCGATCGGCCTGCTCATTCTTGGATTTGCTCGGCCCGCGCCCGCCACAGCGTGAGCGCAAGCAAGAGATAGATCGCGCAGGTCCACAGCGACTGCCAGTTGTCGCGCCCCTCGTTGATGAGGACATAGACCGCCGACAGCGCGAGCACGCCGGCGAACACCGCTTCCGCAATCGGACGCTGGCCGATCTGCGGACGGTTCAGCATCAAGAGCGCGAACGGCAGCACCGCCATCGTCAGCGAGGCGTAGGGGAAGTCGTGGTAGCGCGGGTCGAACACGAAGCCGAGCGCGGTCTCGGCCGCGATCACCGCGGTCACCGCCAGCGTCAGGCCGAGCACGGCGGTGAGCTTCGACCATTTCCGGCCCTCGCGCGGACCGAGCAGATCGAGGAAGGTCGGCAGACTGCGGCCGATCACCATCGCCTGCGCGCAGAAGATCGGCGACAGGATGCCGGCGAGCAGCAGCGCGCCCCAATGCACCCAGCCGCCGAGGCCGAGGCTCTCATAGAACATCTTGTCGGCGCCGATCCCGAGCAGGCTCCCCGCCGTCGTTGCCGAGATCGCAACACCGAGCCAGGCCGAGAAGCGCGGCGTCCACGGCCGCCGGCGCAGCGTGATCAGCGCCACCGCGAACACCAGCACGCACAGGCCCATGCCGGCGCCCATGTACCATTTCCAGTACGGGAAATTGCTGATCGGCTGGCCCGGCGGATATTTCAGGTTCCGGCGCACGGAGTCATAGAGTCCCCAATAGCCGCCAACGGTCCCTTCCAGCTTGCGCTTCCACGGCTGGTCGTAGGACTCGATCAGGTTGACGCGAAACTTGTTCGCCTTTGCAAGGCTGAGGATTTCCGAAACGACGCGCGCCTGGTTGGTGCGTGACGGCAGCGCGCCCTCGCGCATGCGCCCCGCGCTCGGCCAGCCGGTTTCGCCGATCAGGATCTCCTTGCCGGGGAACGCCACCGCCATGCGCTCGCGGATCGCCTCGACATGGGAGGCGGCGAATTTCGCCTTGACCGGAAAGTCCTCCCAATAGGGCAGGATGTGGATGGTGACGAAATCGACGGCGTCATAGACCTCGCGGTTCTTCAGCCAGAACTCCCAGACATCGGCATAGGTGACGGGCACGCTGACCTGCGCCTTCACCGAGCGGATGATGGAGACGAGGTCGGCGGTCGTCATCTCGCCGCGCAGCAGCACCTCGTTGCCGACGATCACCGCGGTGATGACGCTGGGGAAGTCCTTGGTGAGACGGACAGCGAGCGCGGCCTGCTCGAAATTCTTGGTGCGGTTGCTGGAGAGCCAGATGCCCTGCAGCACCTTCATCCCGCCGACCTTGGCGGCGATCGCCGGAACCTGGTCGAGCCCATTCTCCATGGAATAGGTGCGGACGCAGTCGGTGATCTCCTTGAGCTGGCGCAGGTCCTGCTCGATCTGGTCGGCCTCGATATGGGTCCATGCGTTCAGCGGCGACTGCTCGCCGCGGAACGGCGCATAGGAGACGCATTGAACCTTCTCGGCGGGATCGATCGGGGCGCGCGCGAGCGTGATTGGCGTGGCCAGCCACCACCACACGGCAGCAATCGCACCCAGTGAAACGAGCAGAAGCGCCAGTGGCGTACGAAGAGAAATCGGTTCCGTCCTCCGCGAAGGGCCGTCGATTACCTGCTCGCACGCCGTCTGCCAAGGGGGCACTCCAGGTGGATCCTCCGCGCCCCCAGGGAATTTACCTGCGGCCGTTCGACAGAGGCCTAGGATTGTGACTTTGCTGGACAAAATTCGAAATACAGGTCATGGGACTCGGCGGGATTTTTCCGCCGCATTGGAGACCCATTTGGACGCCATCACGGCGCGTCCGCGGGATCCTGACGCGGGCGGTCAGTGGAGAAGTTGGGGAATTCATGCGGCAACGGGTGCGTCAGTCACGAAATGCGGTCCTGCGGCAGTTCGCCGCCACCTTGGCCGTATCCGCCCTTCTTGGTCTGGCCGGCCTTAATGGTGCCTCCGCCCAGAGCGGCACGCCGGCCCCCGACCAGGGCAAGGCCGCCGCCCAGCCCGCCGACGCCGCCAAGGACGCCGCCCAGAACCAGCGCCGCACCGACGAATTCGCCGAAGCCGCCCAGGTCATCAACGGCCCGGCCGGCAACCCTGAGTGCGTCTGGCTCGGCCGGCGCGTGGTGCGGCTGATGTGGCGGGATGACCTCGATACCGCGTTCCGCCATCTCGACCTCTACGACCGCTTCGGTTGCCCCGGCGGCCATATCCAGGCGGCGTTCCGCTGCCTGACCCGCTTCGGCGGCCAGATCGATCCCAAGGTCGCCGAGACCCTGGATAGCCGCGTGCACGCATGCTGGATCAACCCGGCCTCCCAGCCGCAGCAGGCAGCAGCTAGCGCGTCCCAGCCGGCAGCGCCGACCGCCGGCAATGCGCCTGCCCCGCAGCCGGCCGCGAGCCCCTCGCCTGCGGCAAGCCCGACACCGGCGCCCCAGAAATAGTCGCGATCGTTTCAGCTCTCGTTCAGGAACGATCGGCCATAGACGCGGTTGGCACTGCCGCGCCTCGTTCGAAAAGCCCATGCCCTCATAAGGACATGAGCCCATGACAGTTGTGAAACCGCGCGGCAGAGGTATGCTCCATTTGCCGCGGACTTGGTCGGATCTCGGGGTCGGGTCCGCTTCCCTGCCACCTCAGCCCCTTTTGGTTTAGCCGCGATGCGCGTTGTCGCCGCCGTTCTGTTGCTCGTGTCCGTGCTTCACGCTGGGCTGTGGGGAGTCTTGCGCGACAAGGAACCCGCTCCCGATTTCAGGGGCCTCTTGCCCAGCGTCTCCTACGCGCCGTTCGAAGGCTCGGCCCACCCCGACATCGACAACATCCCGAGCGTGGAGAAAATCCGCGCCGACCTGAAGACGCTGTCGACGATGACGCGCGCGATCCGCCTCTATTCGTCGACGGGCGGCGTGGAGCTGGTGCCGCCGATCGCGGCCGAGTTCGGCCTCAAGGTCACCGTCGGCGCCTGGATCGACAAGGACAAGGATCGCAACGAGCGCGAGATCAAGGCCGCCATCGAGCTCGCCCGCAAGAACAGCAACGTCGTCGGCGTCGTGGTCGGCAACGAGGTGATCTACCGCGGCGAGCAGAAGGTCGAAGACCTCATCGACATGATCAAGAAGGTCAAGGGCTCGGTCCGCGTGCCCGTCACGACCGGCGAGATCTGGAACATCTGGCGCGACAATCCCGACCTTGCCTCCAACGTCGATTTCATCGCCGCCCACGTGCTGCCCTACTGGGAAAACTTCCGCTCGGACCAGGCGGTCGACCAGGCCGTCGACCGCTACAACCTGCTGCGCAATTTGTTCCCCGGCAAGCGCATCGTAATCGCCGAGTTCGGCTGGCCGAGCCAGGGCTACAACTTACGCAACGCCGACCCCGGTCCGTTCCAGCAGGCGCTGACCTTGCGCAACTTCGTCAGCCGCGCCGAAGCCATCGGCATGGAATACAACATCGTCGAGGCCATCGATCAGCCCTGGAAATTCTTCGAAGGCGGCGTCGGTCCGTACTGGGGCATTCTCAACGCCAGCCGCGAGCCGAAATTCGCCTGGACCGGCCCGGTGGAGAACCCCGACTATTGGAAGCTGATGGGAATCGCGCTCCTGGTCGGCGTCCTGCTGTCGCTGCCGATCCTGCGGCTTGAAAAGCCGACCGCAAAGCAGGCCTTCCTGCTGTCGGCGACCGCCAACGGCGTCGGCGCCTGGGCGGCGACCGTGTTCGCGTTCTGGAACAGCCACTATTTCATCTTCGGCTCGGCCTTCGCGCTGACGCTCGGCATGATCCTCCTTGTTCCTCTTGTTCTCATTGCGATGGCGCGCATCGACGAGATCGCGGCGGTGGCCTTCGGCCGCCCGCCGCAGCGGCTGCTCGCCAAGGGCAAGCCGGTCGAGAATGTGCCGGAGAATTACTATCCGAAGGTGTCGATCCACATCCCCGCCTACTTCGAGCCGGTCGACATGCTCAAGCAGACGCTCGATGCGCTGTCGCGGCTGAACTATCCGAACTACGAATGCGTCGTCATCATCAACAACACGCCCGATCCCGCGTTCTGGCAGCCGATCCAGGATCACTGCCGCGCGCTCGGTGAACGCTTCAAGTTCATCAACGCCGAGAAGGTGCAGGGCTTCAAAGCCGGCGCACTGCGGATCGCGATGGACCGCACCGCCGTCGATGCCGAGATCATCGGCATCCTCGATGCCGACTATGTCGTCGATCCCGACTGGCTGAAGGACCTGGTGCCGGCGTTCGCCGACCCGCGCGTCGGCCTCGTGCAGGCGCCGCAGGAGCATCGCGACGGCGACCTGTCGATCATGCACTACATCATGAACGGCGAATATGCCGGCTTCTTCGACATCGGCATGGTCCAGCGCAATGAGGTGGGCGCCGTCATCGTGCACGGCACCATGTGCCTGATCCGCCGCGCCGCGATGGACATGGCCGGCGGCTGGTCAAGCGACACGATCTGCGAGGACTCCGATCTCGGCCTTGCGATCCAGGAGCTCGGCTGGACCACGCACTACACTCGCCACCGCTACGGCAAGGGACTGCTCCCCGACACCTACGAGGCCTTCAAGAAGCAGCGTCACCGCTGGGCCTATGGCGGCCTCCAGATCGTCAAGAAGCACTGGCGGAACTTCCTGCCCGGCAAGAGCCGGCTGACGGCCGACCAGAAGCGCGAATACGGCCTCGGCTGGCTGAACTGGCTCGGCGCCGAAAGCCTCGGCGTGGTCGTGGCCCTGCTCAACCTCGTCTGGGTGCCGATCGTCGCCTTTGCCGACATCGCCATTCCCGACAAGATCCTGACGCTGCCGATCATCGGCGCCTTCATCGTCTCGCTGGCGCACTTCCTGTCGATGTACCGCGCCCGCGTCGCCATCAAGCCCGGCCAGATGCTGGGCGCCATGATCGCGGCGATGAGCGTGCAGTGGACCGTGTCGCGCGCGGTTGCGCAGGGCCTGATCACCGAGCACATCGCCTTCGCCCGCACCTCCAAGGGCGGCCTGTCGCGGATGTCGATCGAGTTCCAGGCGTTCTGGGAGGCCGTGATCGGCATCCTGCTCCTGGTCGGCGCCGGCGTGCTGGTCGCGTCCAACAGTTTCCGGCAGATCACCGAGATCTACATCTTCGCCGGCGTCCTGGTGCTGCAAAGCCTGCCGTTCCTGGCGGCGGTCGCGATCGCCATCCTCGAGCTCAGCCGCATCAACTCGTTCCAGTTCTGGCGCGACAGCGCGATCCGCACCGCCGAGCTGATCGGCCTGCGCCCGGTCGCCCTGCCGACCCCCGCCGGCACGCCGCAGCCGGTGCCGAACGAGGTGCGGCGGGAGGCGAACTGACGGCCGAAGACATCGCGGCGCGGGCGAGCCCCCCGCGCCGGCGTCCCATACGGCAGTTCGGCGTGGATGGCGCCCCGCCAATCGGGTTGAAAATCCCGCCTTAAGCTGCGGGCACCGTAAGCAAATCCCCGCTCCTGCCACGAGTTTCGGCAGCCACCCCCGCTATTGACCTCCGCAGCCACTCCCCCTACACAGCCCGGGCCGAAAGCATGATCCGGAAACAGCCGGTTTTCCCCGCAACGCGAGTTCAGCGTGGCGGCAAGACATGCTTCTCGAATGTCCGAAGACGATGGCGATCTCTTTTCGAAGCCATCAGCGGCCATGGGAGCGCGTAGCTCAGCCGGTAGAGCACGTGACTTTTAATCACGGGGTCCTGGGTTCGAGCCCCAGCGCGCTCACCACAGCCAGCTCAATGACAATGAGCCCAACATTTCAAATCATATCGACGGATCTGTCCTCGGTCAGGGCGACGACCTTAAACGTGGCTGTCATGTGCGAAGGAGGACGTAGGACGGGTTGAGCTCTTGCGAAACCCATCACTCGTTGCTGCGATCCGTCATCGCCTTTCGAAGCGATCCTCAAGAGCCGCGGAGGGCCCCCCGACCGGTTCGCCGGCGATGGGGATATCGATAGCGGGAGAAAAACGGCCCCGGCTGGGGTTTCGTGGTGGGCGTTGAGGCCGGGGCCGTGGGTGCTTGGACCTTGGGGAAGCTCAAGCGACTTCGAGCCTACTCACAGATCGAAGCGCGTTCTGTTCGCTTCACAACATTGTCGGTACTGTTACGGACAGGAATAGCAAACTCTTGCGCAACGAATGACCGAACGAGACTGGAGGCAGCCCTTCGACGATCCGATGCACTTAAGCGTGCTGGACCACCGTCCCTACGTCCCCATCCACCGCGCCCGCCGCGAGGCATTAGGAACGTTTCCAAGCGCGGGGACTCTTACAGTCGCAATCGGTCCTGTGTTGCTCGTGGATCGAACGATGGACAAAGCTGTTGCCTATGCCATCTCAGTGCTCCTCGTGGGCTTCGGTGCCTGGATACTGATCGCTGGCCTTTCCTCTGGCTCGCCCGTCCTTTGGACCGTCGTGGCGCTGGTCCCGATCACGATTGGACTCGTGAGCGCTTTTGGTCCGGCGTGAGTGATGGGGAAAATCGGCGTTGGGTCAGCGCGCCTGCATTTTCCGAATCGACGTTCCATGGTCGCTCCGCTCATGCGTCGCGTTCAGGGGTGTAGGTGTGAGCCAGTTTCTATCGATGCTGCTGCTAGTGACCGCCGTCGTTCTGACCGTCTGCTTCGGCGTGGCGGCCTGGCGCCTCTCTGACGAGAAGGATCTCGACGTCACTGGTCAGATCCCGCGTCAGTCCTATGGATGGAAGGCGTCTCCGACCCGGTAACCCCCGCGCTCGCCTCGGCCGTCACCCGGCTGCCGAAGGGGCCCTACGTTCCAGCGCCTTTGTGTCGCTCCAGCATCGCCAGCTCGACCTGTTCCGCGAGCACGGTCAGATGATTGGCCAGCCGATCAAATAGCTCACGCTTGGCTTTGTCGGTCGCAAGATCGCGGATCAGTGCGCACTCGGCAGCGTCCGTGCGCAACTTCTCTAGCTGAGCCTTGTAGTCTTTCATCGCTCATTGCCCGATTGCCACTTTTTCCCGAATAATTCGACAGGGAAGCTGCAGAGTCAATCCAGCTTGCGGAGGAGGCCTCCCCCAAAACGCCGCGAGACAACACGCAAGAAAGGTGTAGGATTCGAGAAACAGGAGGGAGCGGCATGTTTGAAATCAACGGTTTCGACACGGCAGGCGTCGTCAGCCTCAAGCGGCCGTCGCTTGCGGCCGCCCTCAAGAAGGCCAGGGAACTGGTCGAGGACGGGTGCTGGGACGTTCAGGTCGTCGATCCCACGGGCCGGGTCTACACCTCATTCGAGGAACAGGCCGCCTAGCCACTCCGCCTTCGCCAACCACCCCATCGGATCGGCGGCGCGAGGTGACAACGCAACCGATCGCGGTGGCTATCCGCCTCGGCCGACATTGGACGAGGCACTGTTCAGCCAGCGCTGCGTTGCTTCATCGCTCCAGCCGGGGACCGCGAAGCGTGCCCGAGGATCTTCGTCTGCGCCGAAACGATCGACCGCGGGATAGCGCGGATGATGTGTGCGGGAGCGATGCGCCGTCGCTGCGTTCGCAGCCGCGCACAGCACAATCAACAGACCCAAGGCCAGAACAGAGCGCATCATACCAGTTCCAATCGAACGCCGCCCGGGTTGATGTGATGCGTCAACGATCCCGCCGCAATCCAACGCGGCATCACAGCTCAGCGATGGACAGGTGACGGCAACACTGTTGCGGCGGCCCGGACCAGCCCTCAACTGCCGCGCGCCATGCCGTTGCCAATCAACTCGTTTAGGAGCACGCTCTCTCCAGGCGCTCAAGACGCCGCACAGGGAGAAATACATGAAGGAACATGGCCTGGATGGTCGCCACCGCGACAAGGATGGTGGGATCAGCAAGAAGCATGGCGGCACGCTGGTCGGCACGTTGCGCAAGATCTACGGAAAGGGTTTTGCGGCCGGCTATCCCGACACGACCCAACTCAGCGAGGTGCTGCTTCAGTTGAACGAGACGTCGCTGAGCCAGTTACGTCGCGATCACGACACCGGGCATTTGCAGCACAAGATCGACCACGCCTCGAAGTGACGGGCTGCACTCGGCCAACCTTGTTCAGTCAGGGAGTTAACGCCTTCAGCTCTCCGGAGCCGACGCCGTAGCCGGCACGCTCAGCGGAGCTCCTCCAACCGACACAGGCCCTACAGGCCCTATAGGCCGTATAGGCTCTATAGGCCCTACAGGCTTCGATTCCCGCGCCATCCGCCTGCGCATCGTTGCGGACAGTCCAAAGCGCGCATTCGCTCTCCGGATGGAGGACGTAACGTCCGACATCATCGTATTCTGTAGCGCGTCGACCTTCGCGATCAGCGTGGACAGCTGCGACGATATCTTCCTCACATCGACCCGTTCGTCCGTGATGCTCTGTCGCAGGGACAGGAGCACCAACGTATCCTGCTGCTGCAGAACTGCATTTTGCTGCACCAAGGCGTTGTTCTCCTGCAGCGAAGCCGTGTGCTGCTGCTGGGCCGACTGGATATCCTTCAAGGCCGCGACGACGGGATCCGGCTTTGGCGCGGACGATTCCGGGCGCGGAAACAGTTCAGCCAACTTGCGGACATTGAGCGACGGAAGATCGGACGGCCATGTATAGATGGCCGCCGAACCGTTGATGGCGAGGGCACATACCGAGAGCGCCAGCACCGATTTCCGGCTGGACCGCCTGGTCGGCACGGGAGCTTCCGGAGCTTCGGGTTCGGGTGCTGCGGCGGCCGCAAGGGCTGCGGGGTCGAGTTGTTCGACGAGGCCTTGCGCTTCGGATGTCGTGGTCATCTGCATTGACCTCATGAGCGAGCAAAAGGAAGCCGTCGCCGGAACGTCGTCGCGACGCCTCCCTTACGCAGCACCCATACACAACTGCCTAAAATTGTGAGCTTTTTGGATTAATTCCACGTTAGCGGGCGGGCCCGGTCACTCCGACCGAATACGGGGTCCATGCGACGGGATGACTCATAGCCGGGGGCCAAGCTGACAATGGATGTCGTGCGGCCCACCGAACACCGCCCTCCGCACGAAGCAGCCGTCTCCGCGGCGGATTTTCCGAAGGTGACAGAATGCCACTGTTTTGCCCGACGGGTCAAACCGGCTGCGAGCCGGAAGCATGGCGTCGAACGATGCGACGCGATGGAGAGCAGTTCAACCTGATCATCGGCCCGCGCCGGCCCTTGCGCCGGCTGCAGAACACATTGTGCCAACAGCACTTGGCTACTGTGCATGGGGTTGTTTTCAAATTTTTAGGGGGCCGCCCTACCCCTCGTCCAGCGCCTCGAACAACTCTTCCACCCGCTCGAACGGCGCATCGCGCATCGGGCTGTGATAGACGACGCGGTCGCCGTCGCGCTGGAGGGACTTTCCTCTCGACTTCCGCAACCGTCCGGGCAGGAACGTCGCGGCCACCGCGCCGGGGCCGACGTCGAGGCGGATGATGCCGCGGCGCTTGCACTCGATCCTGAGTTTCGCTGCGACGAAGAAGTCGCGGGCGATCTTCGGCAAAGGTCCGAAGCGGCGGGAGGTTTCCTCCTCGAGGTCCTCGAGATCGTCCTCGTTGCTGCATCGTGCGGCCCGCGCGTAGAGCTCGAGCCGCACGGGCTCGGACTGCACATAGGTCTCGGGGAGCATGTCCCCGACCGGCAGGTTGAGGTCGGGCACCCACACCGCGGCGCGCTCCTCGTCGAGCTTCTCCGAGGCCATTTTCAGGAGGTGGCTGTAGAGCACGGGCCCGAACACCTGAACATGGCCGGACTGCTGCTCCGAGAACAGATCGCCCGCGCCTCGCAGATCCAGGTCGCGCTCGCTGATGGCAAAGCCGGCGCCCGGCCGGCTGAACTCCTCGAGCACCGCGAGCCGCTTCTCGGACTGCCCGGACTCCGTCTCGGTCAAGAGATGGGCGAAGGCGCGGATGCCGCCGCGCCCGACCCGTCCGCGCAGCTGGTGCAGCTGGGCGAGGCCGAACTTTTCGGGCCAGCACACAACGATGGTGTTGGCACGGGGAATGTCGAGGCCGCTCTCGACGATGTTGGTCGCGAGCAGGACGTCGGCCCTGCCCTCGACGAAGCTCATCATGCGGTCGTCGATCTCGTCCGCCGCCAGCCTGCCGTGCAGGCACACGATGCGAAGGTCGCCCGCCACCGCCTGCACCCGGGCCAGCATAGGGTCGAGATCCTGGATGCGCGGACAGATCAGGAAGCTCTGCCCGTGGCGGCGCTGCTCGCGCAGCAGCGCGGAGGCGATGGCGGCATCCGACAGCGGCGCGATCCTGGTCGCGACCGGAAGCCGGTGCACCGGCGGCGAGGCGATCACGCTGAGATCGCGGAAGCCGGCAAGGCCCGCGGCGAGCGTCCGCGGGATCGGCGTCGCGCTCATCATCAGCACATGGACATTTTTGGCGAGGCCGGCGAGCTTTGCCTTCTCGGCCGCGCCAAAATGCTGCTCCTCGTCGATGATGACGAGGCCGAGATCGTCGAACTTCACGTCCTTGGCGGTGAGCGCTTGCGTGCCGACCAC
This sequence comes from Bradyrhizobium huanghuaihaiense, assembly GCF_025200885.1. Taxonomy (NCBI): domain Bacteria; kingdom Pseudomonadati; phylum Pseudomonadota; class Alphaproteobacteria; order Hyphomicrobiales; family Nitrobacteraceae; genus Bradyrhizobium; species Bradyrhizobium huanghuaihaiense. The sequence goes on from NZ_CP104172.1 coordinate 4,769,676, forward strand.
GACCTTGATCCGGCCACTGCGCAGGCCCTCCCTGGTCTCGCGCAGCTCCGCGCCGGACGTGGCCCGCGACAAATTCCCGACCTCGATGCCGAACGGCGCAAAGCGTTTCTGGAAGGTTGCGACATGCTGCCGGGCCAGCACCGTCGTCGGCACCGCGATCGCCACCTGCTTGCCGGACAGCACCACAGCGGCCGCCGCGCGCAGCGCCACCTCGGTCTTGCCGAAGCCGACGTCGCCGCAGACCACCCGGTCCATGGGGTGGCCGGAGGCAAGATCATCCAGCACGTCGTGGATCGCCTTGGCCTGGTCGGTCGTGGTGAAATAGGGAAACCGCGCGACGAACTTCTCGTAGGCCGATCCCGGCGGCACCAGCTTGTCCGCGCGCCGCCGGCGGCGCTGGCTGATGTGCTTGGCTAGCACCTTGCCGGCGATCTGGATCTCGCGCTCCGCCTCGCTGCGCCGTGCCCACCATGTGCTGCCGTCCGCCTTGTCGAGCGCGAGCTTGCCGAGCTCGGCGGCGTAAGGCCACATGAGCGCCAGATCGGTCGGCGGCACCAGAACCGCGTTGTCGCCCGCGAGCTTCAGGCGGATCATTTCGCGCATTGCGCCACCGCCGGTGTTGACGGTCTGCAGGCCGTCGAGCACGGCAAGGCCGCGCTGGAGATGAACCACCACCGTGCCCTGCTCCGGCACGTCGGCATGGTCGAAGGCCGCGCTCCAGGCGCGCGCCATCGGCTGCGCATGATGCGCCCGGCTGCCGAGCACGTCGGACGCCGTCACGACGACGAGAGGCTTTCGCCCCGGCACGACGAAGCCCGCGTCGAGATCGGCCAGAAGCGCCGCCTCGCCGCTTCCCCCGCGCGCGGCCTCGTCCCAATCCTCGCAGCGCTGCGCCTTGACGCCGCTCATCCGCTCCATCACGCGCAGATCGTCCGCTTGCGCGGCGACGAGGATCAGCCGCGAACCGGACCGCCGCGTCTCCTCGACGAAGGCGCGCAGCGCTTTCCTTGCGGATGTCAGCTTCGAGAATTCGGGCACGGCCTGGAACGATGCGGTCCGCGGCAGCACTTTCATGCCCCTGGAGAGCTGCTTCCAGTCGCGGCGTCCGAGATATTCGCGCTCCCGCTCCGGGCGCGGCGCGGCGTCCTCGATCGTATCGAGCCAGCCATCGGCATGCGCAGGGACCCCTGCATCGGCGATCCATTTGGCGCGTCCGCAATAGTCGAACAGGCTCGCGCGCTTGCCGCCCTTGCCAGCAAAGCCAAGCCGCTCCGACATCGGATCGACCACGAGCTCCTTCGTCTCGAAGATGATGTCGTGCTCTTTCGGATCGAACGCCACGATCCGGTCGATCGCGCGATCAGAATGCTCGATCCGGAACGGACCGAGCGCGCCTGCGGGAAATATCTCGAAGGTCTGTCCATGAAACAGCGCGCCGCCCGGATAGTCCGGCTCGTCGTCGAGATCGTATCCGAGGGACTCGAGGCGGCTCTCGAGCTCCCGCTCCGAAAACGCGCCGCCCACCTTCAGGCTGACGCTGAGGCGCAACAGGCTCGCCGGCGGTGGCAGGCGCTCCATCACCGCCTCCGCGGTCGAGACGAGAAACAGTGGCTTCCTGGATCTTGCGAGGCGCCGCAGCACGGAGGCCCTGCGCCCCGCAAGCTCGTGCGAAGGCTCGAGCTGATCGAACGGCAAGGTGTTCAGCCGCGGAAACACCAGCACCTCGCAGGACGGATCGAGCGCGTGAATGACGCTGCCGAGCCGCTCCGCCCTGCTCTCGTTCTCGGCGAGAAACACGATGCCGCTGGGTCCGGACTGCTTCCATTGCGCGAGCAGATGAAGCGCCATCGAACCGAGGGGCGACGACGACGAGATCGTGGCGCGCTGCGCCCCCTCGCTCTTCCTTGGCGACGCCTTGGTCTTGAGCGACGCCTTGGTCTTCAGCGATGTCTTGGCTTTGAGCGATGTCCTGGTCCTGGGCGATATGCTGGTCTTTGGCGATGCCTTCTTTAGCGATGCCTTGGCCGCCCGCGCCTTCTTTGCAAGCCTCACGTGAATCCGTTTCTGGTCGTAAACCGCCGCAACTGAACGCGCGCCGCCCGCGTTTCGATTCGGCGACGCGCCGCCATGCATATGGGATTTGCCCGGCGAACGCACGCCTCGCGGCAACGTTCCGTGCATCGACAGAGGGGAACCGGGTCCCGTCCGAACCTTACAACGCAGCGTGGGATCGTGTCTCACTTGAACAAAGGCTAATGCGATCGAGGACCGCATCGCCAGCACGAAAAACCCCGGCGCTTGGACGCCGGGGCGTTTCGTTGAAAATGATTTGGTCAGGCAATGACACTTTCATAGCAGCGAACTGGTCGAGCGCTTGTGAACTGGTTCACACGCCCTGTCAGCGCAGCTGCGGCGGAACGGGGTACCGCGGGACTCCGGTTTGAGCGTCAGCACGCCGCGCGCTAGGATGCCTTTTTTTTATGGAGGCTTATTTGAGACCATTCATTTTCATCGCCGCCATCGTGCTGCTTGCAACCCCGCCCGCCCGCTCGCAGGCGCTGGTCGATCCCAGCAAGGTCGCCCCCGAATTCCGCGAAGCCGCCGAGAAGCGCCGTGCCGAGCAGATCCGGCAGCGCGAATGCGCGCTCAAGGCGGATCTCGAGAAGGTGCTGCCTAGAGATCGCACCGCTTTTCTCAATCATTGTCTGGAGACCATGGCGGCCAAGCAATAGCTTCGCGCGCGCGTGACGCGAGCATCGCCGACATGCTCGCGCCCGCTGCATCGGCTTGCGGCAAGCTGGCGGTTAATTCGCAAAAGGGTTTCAGGCTTTCTTCAGACATTTGCGATCAGCTGATGGTCCATTTCCATCAGTCATTGTCGGTCGCGCATGAGTTTCGTCCAGATTCAGTGCACGCGCTGCAAGGTCATGTTCCGCGATCGCGCCATGCGGTTGCAGGACGGCTATTCCCGGCAATGTCCGAGTTGCGAGGTGGTGCTGTTCTTCGCCGAGGATTCCATGCACCCCTTCGTCAAGCGCGCGATGCGCAATGCGCGCAAGGTCCGCAAGGAGCAGCGCGAGGCCGAGGCTGTGAGGCGCGCCGCGCCGGAGCCGCGCCTGGCGCGGTCGAGGTCGTTCGCCGGCCGGACGCAATCGGCGGAGCGAGAGGACTAGGTGCGCCGCCGCTTCCTCGGAAACAGGCGGTCACGGATGTAGCGCGATGTCGGCGTCAGGCGGATGCCGCGCGGCTTCTGCCAGGCGGCGCGGTCGATCTCCTTCTTGTCGCCGATCGCCAGCCTGCCCTTGGCACCCTTGGCGATGAAAATCGCATCGCTCATCTTGCGGCCGGAGCGCTTGTTCCTGGCCTTCACTTCCTTCCAGAGGCTGACCCTGCCGAGCTTCAGCTTGGGCAGCTCCTCCTTGATCTCCCGCCGCAGGCAATCCTTATCTGACTCGCGCGCGCGCTTGCGGCCGCCCGGGAACATCCACAGGCCGTCCGACCGACGTCTGACCAACAATACCTTGCCGCGCTTTGCGGCAACCAGCTTGGAAGACTTTGCCATTGCTGTCGCAATCGAGAATAGAATCGTCCCGATCGTAACTTGTCTAGTTGGATAGACAAGTTCGGGCCGCGTCTTGATCACAGGCTGCGATATCAGCCTTCGCCGGCGCCCGCCCCTGCGTCCGCCCGGTCCTCCGTCCTGATCCAGGCCATCATCATCTCCCAGGCCACCGACAGGATGATCGGCCCGATGAACAGGCCGACGATGCCATGGGCGAGCGTGCCGCCGATCACGCCGACGAAGATCACGATGGTCGGCGTGCTCAGGCCGCGCCCCATCACCAGCGGCTTCAGCATGGTGTCGATGAAGCCGACCAGGACCAGAAAGACCGTCAGCACCAGCGCCGTGGTGACGTCCTTGGCGGTCCAGATCCAGATGATGACAGGCAGCAGCACGAGGAAGGCGCCGATCTGCACGATCGAGAGCAGCAGCACGATGAAGGCGAGCAGGCCCGCGCTCGGCACGGCAGCGAGCTTGAAGCCGATGCCGGCCAGCAGCGCCTGTACGATCGCGACGCCGATCACGCCCTGCGCCACGGCGCGGATGGTCGCACCCGCGAGCCCCAGGAAATGCTCGCTCTGCTCGGGCACGATGCGGAACAAAAAGCTGCGGCCGGCCGCGACCAGCCGCGGCCCATGCGGGAACAGGAAGCCCGCCACGAACACCGAGACCAGAAACTGGAGCGTCCCGACGCCGGCATCGCCCGCGAGCGACAGCAGCGGCCCCGCCAGCGGCTGAAGATACGGGGCCACCTCGCGCAGCACTGCGCGGATGTTGGTGTAGGCCTGGTCCCAGAGCTCATAGAGCCAGGGGCCGACCAGCGGCCACGATTTGAGCTGCTCCGGCGCCGACTGCAGCGCGAGGTCGCCGGTACCAAGCTGGTGCGCCAGCTCGCGCACGCCGTCCACCGCGCTGATGCCGAGCCAGGTCGCGGGGCCAATGACGATGCCGAGCGTGATGAGGGTGAGGATCGCCGCCGCGGTCTTGGGGCGTCCGCCGAGGATCTTGGCGACCCAGCTGAAGGCCGGATAGAACGCAACCGCAAGCACGCCGCTCCAGGCCAGGATCGGCACGAACGGACGGATGATCAGGAAGGTCCAGATGATCAGGAGGGCGAGCAGGCCGAGCCGGATCACGAGCTGGATGATGTCCTCTCCCGTGAGGAGCTGACGGAGGCTTTTCACGGGCACGACCTTCCTTGCGGCATCGACGCGGGTTCCGGCACTTGCACGGGCCGTTATTGCCAGCCCCGGGGCGGGCGTCAAGACGACCGCCATTCGCTTCGGACCCGCCGACCGCCGGATTAGGAACGCATCGGCCGAAAAAGCATTCCGAGACAATGCCGCACCGCCCCCGAGCGCCCGATCAGCATGCGGGAATTCACCGCGGCATCCGCTTTTCGGTCAAGCGAAACGGGGCTCCCGGCTATTGGCACTATGCATACGCGATCGATGACAAGGTCCGCACCGGCCGGGTGCAAGGCAGGCTGCCGCTGCTCGCCATCCGGCGCGTGCAGATGTGCATCGACCGGGACATGCGGCCGGGCCGGACCGAGGGCTGATCCTGCCGTAACGCCGGCGCGGCTTGGCTAACGGCGATTAACCGGATTTCCCCTGACAGGTTTACGCCGATGCAAACGCCCGCTTCTACCCTGCATCGAGGTCCCAAGAAACAGCGCGTGCAATGGCCAACAGCATCTGGACGATCGAAGAATTCACCTGCACCGGTTGCAGCATGAACTACACCGCGACAAGGGAGGAGCATGCTGAGGAGCATGTCGGCCACTTCAGGTGCAACATCTGCAGCAGTGTGGTGCACAGCTGGTCCGGCAAGCATCACTTCTTCGGCTGGCAGGCGGTGAAGACGAAGCCGCCGGTGTTCGGACGCCGCTGGGCGGGCGTGGAGTGGTAGGCTGAAGGCAGCCATTGCGGTCGGCACGAACGATGGCTTCTGCTCGTCTGCGGTGCGAGCTACACTTCCCTCCCCGCAATCGAAACCGACACGCGATGACCGCTCCTTTCATTTCGCAGATCGCCCTCTACCGCAACTGGCTCGCCGAACAGCGCGGCCTGTCCTTCGCGAGCTACGAGGACATGCGGCAGTGGTCGGTGCGCGACCTCGACGGCTTCTGGCGCAGCATCTGGGATTACTACGATCTGCAATCGCCGACGCCGTTTGCGGCCGTCATCACCGAGCGCAAGATGCCGGGCGCGGTCTGGTTTCCGGGTGCGCAGGTCAACTATGCCCGGCAGGTGTTCCGGCATGTCGAGGCGGCCGATGCCGCCGGCCTGCCCGCGATCGTCAGCAGCGGCGAGGACGGCAAGCTCAAGGAAACCAGCTGGCCGGAGCTGCGGCGCAAGGCCGCGGCGCTCGCGCTGGATCTGAAGGAGAAAGGCGTCAAGCCAGGCGACCGTGTTGCGGCCTATCTGCCCAACATCCCCGAGACCATCATCGGCTTTCTCGCCAGCGCCTGCATCGGCGCGGTCTGGAGTGTCTGCGCGCCCGACATGGCCGCGCCCGCCGTGATCGACCGCTTTAAGCAGATCGAGCCGAAAGTGCTGATCGCCTGCGACGCCGTCACTTATGCCGGCCGGCGCCACGACCGGCATGATGTGCTGGCCGAGCTCCGAGGATTGCTCCCCACCGTCGAGCACGTCATCCTGCACAGCGAGGCCCACGCGCCCGCCGCGCCGGACGCTCTGCTCGCCGATATCCTGGCAAGGACGGGCGCCGCGATCGACGCCTTCGAGCCGATGTGGCTGCCGTTCGATCACCCGCTCTGGATCGTCTATTCCAGCGGCACCACCGGCCTGCCGAAACCGATCGTGCACGGCCATGGCGGCATCGTCATCGTGGTGCTGGCGCTGCTCGGCCTGCACAACGACGTCGGCTGCTCCTATCACCCAAACTCGTTCGGCGAGCGCTACCACTGGTACTCTTCGACCGGCTGGATCATGTGGAACAGCCAGGTCGGCGGCCTGCTCGGCGGCACCACCTCCTGCATCTTCGACGGCAGCCCCGGCGGCACCCGGGACAAGCCGGACTGGACCACGCTGTGGCGCTTCGTGGCGCAGTCGAAAGCGAGCTTTTTCGGCGCCGGCGCGGCGTTCTTTGCCAACTGCGCCAAGGCCGAGATCGATCTGACCGCTGCCGGCGATCTGTCGCGGCTGCGCTGCCTCGGCTCGACCGGCTCGCCGCTCAGCGCCGACACGCAAGCCTGGTTCAACGCGCGCTTCGCAGCGCTCTCGAAGACCAACGGCAGCAAGGCGCAGGCCGACATCTGGTGGGCGAACATCTCCGGCGGCACTGATTTCGCCGGCGCCTTCATTGGCGGCAACCGCGAGCTGCCGCAAACGCCGGGCGCGATGCAGTGCCGCCTGCTGGGCGCGGCCGTCGAAGCCTTCAGCGAACAGGGCCGCGCTGTGATCGACGAGGTTGGCGAGCTCGTCTGCACCGAACCGATGCCCTCGATGCCGCTCTATTTCTGGAACGACAAGGGCGGCGCGCGCTATCGCGCCAGCTATTTCGAAACCTATCCTGACAATTTCGACGGCAGCGGCCGCGGGCCGGTGTGGCGGCACGGCGACTGGCTCAAGATCAATCCCGACGGCTCCTGCGTCATCTACGGACGCAGCGACGCCACCATCAACCGCCACGGCCTGCGCATGGGCACGAGCGAGCTCTATTCCGCGATCGAGGCGCTGCCGGAGGTGCTCGATTCCCTCGTCGTCGACCTCGAATATCTCGGCCGCGACAGCTACATGCCGCTCTTCGTGGTGCTGCGCGAAGGTGTCGCACTCGACGGCGCGATGCAGGCCAAGATCAACAAGGCGATCGAGGCCGGCCTGTCACGCCGCTTCCTGCCGAATGAAATCTTCGCAGTCGCCGAGATCCCGCGCACGCTGTCCGGCAAGAAGCAGGAGCTGCCGATCAAGAAGCTGTTGCTCGGCCAGCCGGTCGAGAAGGTCATCAACAAGGAGGCGATGGCCAACCCCGCCTGCCTCGACTGGTACCTCGCCTTCGCCCGCGACTATCTGGCGCGGACCGCGGCGTAGTGTCGATCAGCCTCCGCCGAAATTGGAGGGATCGAGATTCCTGTTCTCCGACGGCGGGATCGGCGGCCACCCGGGAAATTTGTACCAGCCGGGCGGCACCGGCGCGTCCTCGGCCGGACGGGCGACAACGGGGTGGTGCGGGCGGGCGCGGTGCGCCGGCGCGGCGGCGGCAGCCGCGCATGCCGACATCAAGAGGATCACAATCGGGATAAACCGCATCGCATGGGCTCCAAACGTCCACCCAGGCTGACATGTGGTGCGGGAACCATGCTTGGCCCACGCATACGCGCCGTCACGACCGGTCACAACGGCGGCACCGCGACAGGCGGACGATCAGCCCAATTGCGCCGGTGCCGTTTGGACTCCGTTCACCGATCGCCGCTAGATCGGGACGGATCCTCTGCGCTGAACACCTGACATGGCCGACCTCAACGCCATCCTTGCCCGTCTCAACGACCGCCTGCTCCGCCTCGAGGGCGAGCTGTTCGTGCTGCGCTCGCTGGCGCGCGCGACTCTGACCGCAGGCGACGATCATGCCGAGCGCATGCGCAAGCTGGTTGAAGCCGCCAAGGTCGCGCTCGACGACGAGGCGCAGCGGCCCCTGGACAAGCCCACGCGGAAATATGTCGAGGCCGCGAGTGCCATGGTCGAGGAGCTGCTGGTCGAGCCGACCAAGGCCCGACCGTTGTTCACGGTGATCGACGGTGGGAAGTCCTAACGCCCGTACAAGCCGGGGGCGTGTGCGCGGTTCGGAAAGCAATTGCCGTTCGAGTAATTGTAGTCGTAGCCTTCGGGGCAAAGTCCGCCGCGGCGCCCATACTCGGGTTGCCCGTACATGCCGGGCGCCCGCGCACGGTTCGGATAGCAATTGCCGTTCGAATAATTGTAGTCGTACCCTTGCGGGCAGAGTTCGCGTCGGTACGTCGGCTGGGGAGCCGTGTAGTAGCCGGGCGCATGATAGTTGTTCGGATAGCAACGGCCGTTCGAGTGGTTGAAATCATACCCCTCCGGGCATTGCCCACCTGGACCACCGCGGAACTGAACCTGCTCCACAATGGGCGCCGGCGATGCCGCAGGCGCGCTTGCAAACGCAATCAGGCCGGCCAACGCAAGCTCGATCATAACGTCTCCTCCAAATTACCGGGACAGGCCTAGCAGGATTCGTGTCCCACGGAATGACCTGCCGATAGAGACATGGCCGGGCTGAACCGTGCATGAACCGGAAGCGACCAGCGACGATGCGCAGCACCTCGGTCCGGGCAAGAGTTCACCTCGCTGAGCCGCGCTACGCTGCCGGGGAATTCGCCGCCTTCAGCCGACTGAGACCCGCCTCGATGATCGCGATCTCCTCGTCGATCTGGCCGATCGGCAGGCTGAAATCATAGCCGGACCTGCTCTTCAGATCGACCGCGAGCCGCTGCCTGTGCATCATCAGCTGGTCGAGCCCGCGACGGTTCTTCAGACGCACATAGGCGTCCACGATCTGCTCAATCGCGCTCGGCATGAAATCGGTCCCGGCGAAAAGGCCCGCACGGCGCACCCACGCCGGCGGGACATTTTCGGTGTCGCGGTACGCAATACAAATCCGCGACGGATTCGTCGATACGACAAGCTGGTTGAGAACGTATTACCGTCAGATGATTTCGTGACGCACGGCATGAAAAAGCCGCTGGCATTTGCGCCAGCGGCTACAGCCGGGTTTGAAAATGGATCCGGATTGAAATGTCGCCAGCCCCGGTTGGATATGTTCTAGCGGCAGACGGGGATCGCTTCAGTTCGGAATGAAACACAGGAACCGCATGACGCCATTTGCCGTCCGACCGTGGCCGCCCGGCAACGCTAATCCGTCACGCAGAAATATGTCCGCAGCGGTTTGCGATAGGCGCTGTAACGGTAGTACGGCCGATAGGCATAGCCGCGATAGATCGCCGGCGGCTCCTCGCCGTAATAGGCGCCGTGGTAGAAATTGTAGGGCAGCCCTTCAGCACAGCGATAGGCATCCCAGGTCGGGCCGATAAACGGCGCCACCCCGATCTCGGGCGGCACTGCCGGGTACGGCCCGCCGGCGTGGGCTGGAGCGGCCGCAAGCAGTGTCGCGAGAAGAAAAAACCACGCGCTTCGCATGCACTCGCTCCTGATAGGCTGCAATACGCCTATGGAAGCACCGGAACGATCGGCCGCGCAATCGCGGAAATCAGCACGTCCCGCGCCCGGTGCATTGTTGATAACCGCTGCAAACGGCCCGCGGGTGGTGACACGGCGCCCGGACGTGTTATCGGGGGTATGACGCAGTTGCGAAACGGATCGGACCCCCATGCGAATTACCCTCGTCGGCTCCCGCCATTTCGGTGTGACCACTCTCAACATGCTCCGGGAGCACAGCGTCTCGATCGCACGGGTCGTCGTGGCCGACGCCGAGGATCGCCTGGCCACAGCGGCCAAGGCCGCCGGCATCGAGGTCGTGGTCCAGGCCAATCCGAAGCTGGTGGTGGCCTCCGAGATCGCTCCTGACACCGATTTGATCATCACCGCACATAGCCATGCCCGGATCGGCAAGGACGCGCTCGCCGCCGCCACGTACGGCGGGATCGGCTACCACCCGTCGCTGCTGCCGCGTCACCGTGGCAAGGCCGCTGTGGAATGGACCATCAAGGAGGGCGATCCGATCGCCGGCGGCTCCATCTATCATCTCGCCGACCGCATGGATGCCGGCGCCATCGCCGCCCAGGACTGGTGCTTCGTCAAGAAGGGCGAGACCGCCCGCGAGCTCTGGGAGCGTGCGCTCGCGCCGCTCGGGCTCAAATTGCTGGCCGACGTGATCGATTATATCAAGGTTCACAAGGCACTGCCGTCCAAGGTCCAGGACGAGCAGTTCGCGACGTCCGCGCCGAGTCTGTCTTGAGTCTCTGCTGACGTTTACCCTTAACGTGAGGGGGCCTTGATTCTGCTTCGAAAATTGGAGTCGAGAACGCAAATAAACCATTGTTTCCACAGGAACAATTTTCGATTTGGCGTCGCAACAAATTTCCGTCACATTTCGTCCGAATAAGCGTCAGCATATCAGACAAATTCAAGGACGGAATTCATGCGTTTTGCTCGCATCGCGGCGTTCTGTGCCGCTTCAGTTTTCACCGGCACCCTCGCCGCTCCCGCCTTCGCCCAGAGCCCCTATGACGGCAACTGGCAGGTCACCATCGTGACCAAGAGCGGCTCGTGCGAGCCGACCGCGAGCTCGATGCTGACGGTTGCCGACGGCAAGATCACCGCGCCCGGCGCTAACGTTTCCGGCACCATCGGCAGTGGGGGACTTGTGAAAGTTTCGATCAATGGTGCATATGCCAACGGTCAACTCAACGGCAACGCCGGATCGGGGAAGTGGAATGGAGCATCTGCAGGCATACCGTGCAGCGGGCGGTGGGAAGCATCGCGCCAATAGACCAATCGAGGCTCGTGCCCGGAACCGGCGGCTGCTGATTGCGGCCGCCGTTTTGTTTGCGGCGGGGTTTGCCAGCTCTGAAGGCAAGGCCCAGTCCGGCCCCTTCGCCCCGCTGGCGGGCAGCTGGAGCGGCGGCGGCACAGTTACGCTGGATGACGGCTCGACCGAGCGGATCCGCTGCCGGGCCAAATACGCCCCGATCGGACCGACCATGGAGATGTCGCTGACCTGTGCCAGCGACGCCTACAAGTTCAACCTCGGCGCCAACGTGAGGGCCGAGGGCGGCGCCATCGCCGGCAGCTGGTCCGAGGCGAGCCGCAACATCTCCGGATCGCTCCAGGGCCGTGGCGCTGGCGGCAATTACGATCTGGTCGCCTCGACCGCCGGCTTCAACGCCAACATCTCGCTGAAGACATCGGGCAACAAGCAGAGCGTCTCGATGCGCGCGGACAGCCAGTTCCGCGGCGCCAACATCTCGCTGTCGAAGTAAGCCACCAGCCGACACGACGATCGATCCGGCGGCCTCGCCGGGTCGATTTTTTATGTGCCCGGGACGAACGCCGTGACCTCTATTTCGACCTTGGCCCGCTCGTCCACGAGGCCGCCGATATAGAGAAGCGTTGAGGGCGGGAAATTACGCCCGAGCGTCTCCTTCCAGACCGCACCGATACCGGCACCTGCGGCCTCGTATTCGCTGCGGCTGGTCAGGTACCAGGTCAGGCGGACGATGTGCTCGGGACCCGCGCCGGCCTCGCCCAACAGCTTGATGATCCGCTGCAGCGCTACGCCGACCTGCGCCGCCATGTCAGGCGCGTAATTGCCCACCTCGTCGCCGCCGGTCTGGCCGGCGAGCACCACCCACCGGCCCGGCCCCTCGACCACGACGCCATGGGAAAAGCCGCGCGGTTTTTTCCATTCGGCCGGCTGCAAGATACGCATGAGCGAGATCTCCCGATTTTCTCGTTGTTCGCTGATGCCTTAACACGCCGGCCTGCATCGCTGCATCCGCAGATTTGGCCGTTGCAAACGGCGGCGATGTCGCCGATACCGGCCGTCCCTTCGGATTCCACCCCTTCCCGCGTCCGCCGCAATGAGCACGACACCGTCCAAAACGATGGCCGCACTGTGGATGGCCGGCTGGCTGTCGCTGATGCTGATCATGGCGGTGGCCGGGCGCGAGACCACACGCGAGCTCAACGTTTTCGAGATCATGGAGATCCGGTCGCTGGCGGGCTTCGTCCTGCTGGCGCCGATCATCTATCGCGCCGGCGGCTTCAAGGTGCTCAGGACATCGCGCCTGCAACACCACGTCGCGCGCAACCTCGTGCACTATGTCGCCCAGCTCGGCTGGTTCTTTGCGCTGACGCTGATCCCGATCGGGCAGGTCGTGGCGATCGAGTTCACCATGCCGATCTGGACCGCGATCCTCGCGGCGAGCTTCCTCTCCGAGCGCATGACACCGTGGAAGATCGCCGCCATCGTGCTCGGCCTCGTCGGAGTGATCGTCATCGTGCGGCCGGCCACCGGCGAGATCAATCCGGGCCAACTCATCGCGCTCGGGGCCGCCATGGGATTTGGCGTGTCGATGGCGCTGGTCAAATCTCTGACCCGCACCGAAAGCGCGCTGTCGATCCTGTTCTGGATGCTGGTGGTGCAGTCGGTCGCGGGCTTCGTGCCGACGCTGCTGGTCTGGACCTGGCCGTCGGCCTACGCCTGGGCCTGGGTCGGCGTGATCGCCGTCTGCGGCACGTTCTCGCACTACTGCCTCGCCAGCGCGATGCGTTATGCAGATGCGACGATCGTGGTTCCCATGGACTTCCTCCGGGTTCCGCTGACCGCAACCGCAGGTTGGTTGCTGTATTCGGAGCGGCTCGACGCCTGGACCGTCCTCGGCGCGGCGCTGATCCTGTGCGGCAATCTCCTGAACTTGAAGCCGGCGCCGGTTCCCGCTCGCGCGCAGTGAACCTCGCGCCGCCTCGTGCGACAAAACCAAGTGGCCGTGTGATTTGGATCACGTTGGAGAGCCCCTCCATCGTGCACATTCGGCCACACAGCAGCGGGTTGAACGCGACGTACCGCCGTTTTGGTGGCGCGAAGTCGGGCACTTCGTGTAGGTTCGCCGCCAATTTGTTGCTGCCTGCAATTCGATTCTGGGGATTTCAGAATGCGCTATCTCACCCTGCTCGCCTCGCTCATGTGCGTGGCACTGTCGGTCAGTGCCGCGAAGGCGGACCGTCGCGTCGCCTTCGTCGTCGGCAACGGCTCCTACAAGAACGTCGCACAATTGCCGAACCCGCCGATCGACGCCAAGACGATGGCGGCGACGCTGCGCAATGTCGGCTTCGAGGTGATCGAGGGCTCCAATCTCTCCCGCGACCAGATGACGGAGAAGCTGCTCGACTTCGGTCGCAAGGCGCAGGGCTCCGATATCGCGCTGTTCTATTATGCCGGCCACGGCATCGCCGTCGGCGGCACCAACTACCTGCTGCCGGTCGATGCCGACATCAAGACGGAGATGGACGTCAAGCTGGGCGCCGCCATCAACATCGACCTGACGCTCGAACAGACCATGGGCGATGCCAAGGTCAAGCTCGTCTTCCTCGATGCCTGCCGCGACAATCCGTTCGCCGCCAAGATCAAGTCGAACTCGGCGACCCGCAGCGTCAACGTGCAGAGCGGTCTTGCCGAGATGAAGTCCGGCGAAGGCACGCTGATCGCGTTCGCGACCGGCCCGGGCCAGACCGCGCTCGACGGCCAGGAGGGCAATAACAGCCCGTTCACCCGCGCGCTGATCGACAACATCACCAAGCCCGGCGTCGAGATCCAGCAGGCGATGACGTCGGTCCGTGCCCAGGTCAATGAAGAGACCCACAAGGGCCAGCTGCCCTGGGGCCACACCAACCTGATCGGCGCCGTATATCTCAACCAGGCTCCGACCACGCAGGTTGCCAACGCGGCGCCGACCGCTTCTGGCATCTTGCCGACGGCGAATGGAAGCTCGGACGGTGTCGAGCTCGAATACTGGCGCTCGGTGAAGGAGAGCAACAAGCCGGAAGAGCTCAACGCCTACCTTTCCGCCTATCCCAACGGTCAGTTCAAGGCGCTGGCGCTGGCACGTCTCGCGGCTATCAAGAGCGGCCCCTCGACCGCGACCCGCACGCTCAACTCCGGCGTCGATCCCGCAGCCTTTACCGATGAGGCCTCTCAGCTCACCGAGGACCAGATCGGCCTCGACAAGAACCAGCGCCGCGACGTGCAGCGTCGCCTCACCGGGCTCGGCTTCGACACCAAGCAGACCGGCGTCTTCAGCGACGAGACCCGCGTGGTGCTCAAGCGCTGGCAGGCTGCGCGCGGCTATCCTTCGTCAGGCTACCTCAACAAACCCCAGCACAAGGCCCTGCTCTCCGAGGTCGTGGCCGCACCGCCGACCGCAAGCGACAGCAGCCAGAAGGCGGCCCGACGTGCCAGCGCCCCCGCAGCCAGCAGCGCGCCGGCGCCGGCACCGGCACCTCAACAGCGCAGCAGCAGCCCCGGCGATGCCGCCGGTGCGGCCTTCGTCGGCGGTGTCGTCGGCGGCATGATGGGCGGCATGTTCCGCCGTTGAGGCAGGACGGCAGGTTCAAAAACAAAAGCCCGGCTCGCGCCGGGCTTTTTCGTTGGTGCGGACAGTGTCGCAGCAAACTCCGTCATTGCGAGGAGCCCTTGCGACGAAGCAATCCAGGCTGTCCCCGTGGAAAGATTTTGGATTGCTTCGCTACGCTCGCAATGACGAGCTCCCTTATTTCCCCGCCGCCTTTCGCAGCGCTTCGTTGATGCGGTCCTGCCAGCCGGGGCCGCCCGCCTGGAAGAACTCCAGCACGTCCTGGTCGATGCGCAGCGTGACCTGCTCCTTGATGCCAGGAACGGCGCTCTGCTTCGGCGGCGCTGCCGCGACCTTGGCCGTCACCTTCTTGAACGCCGCCTCAGCCTCGCTCCTGGCATCGCCAAGCGTGCGCGGCCGTCTCGGTTGATCCGCCATGTCCTAGATTCCCTCGAACAGAGCTGTCGAAAGATACCGCTCCGAGAACGACGGCACGATGGCCAGAATGGTCTTTCCCGCAGCTTCCGGCCGCTTGCCAATCTGGAGCGCGGCGGCGATCGCCGCGCCCGAGGAGATGCCGCCCGGAATGCCCTCATGCCGCGCCAGCGCGCGCGAGGTGTCGATCGCGGTGGTCGAGTTGATCTTCACGATCTCGTCGATCACCGAGCGGTCGAGGATGTCAGGCACGAAGCCTGCGCCGATGCCCTGGATCTTGTGCGGCGTATGCTGGCCGCCTGACAACACCGGGCTCTCCTCCGGCTCGACGGCGATCACCCGCAGCGACGGCTTGCGCGGCTTCAGCACCTGGCCGACGCCGGTGATGGTGCCGCCGGTGCCGACGCCTGCGACGAAAAAGTCGATGTTGCCGGCCGTGTCGTTCCAGATCTCCTCGGCCGTGGTGCGGCGGTGGACTTCGGGATTGGCCAGATTCTTGAACTGCTGCGGCATCACCGAGTTCGGCGTCGTCTTCAGAAGCTCCTCGGCGGCGGCGATCGCGCCCTTCATGCCTTGCGCAGCCGGGGTCAGCACCAGCTCGGCGCCGAGAAAGGCCAACATTTTGCGCCGCTCGATCGACATGGATTCCGGCATCACCAGCTTGAGCCGGTAACCGCGCGAAGCCGCCACGAAGGCGAGCGCAATGCCGGTATTGCCGGAGGTCGGCTCGATCAGCACGGTGTCGGGCTTGATGATGCCGGCCTTCTCCATCGCGATGATCATGGCCGCACCGATACGGTCCTTCACGCTCGCGGCGGGATTGAAATATTCAAGTTTTGCCAAAATCGTCGCGTTCACCCCGTGCTGGCCCGGCAGGCGTCGCAAGCGCACGCAAGGCGTGTCGCCAAAAGCCTCGACGATTGAATCGTAGATCCGGCCGCGGCCGGGTTGGTGCGCTGCACTCGTTTTGGACGATGCGTCCATCAGGAACTCCCTTTGGCGACAAATTGGACCGCTGTCGCAGCTGTTCCGCAGTTACAGACAGCTTGTGGCGACACGCAAGCGGCAATCCCGTGACCCGGCCGGCCGCCATTTGCAGGAGGCCCGACTTTACCGCCCTGCCCGTTGCCGTTGTCAATCTGTTCACGATTGCCATGGTGAAGTGCCGGACCAGCGTCCAGCCTTCCGATCATCGCTTGTGCCTTAGCCAAATACCCTCCCGACAGCCGACGTCCGTTGCAGGCGGCGGGAGCGCAGAGAACGCCTGATGCATCAACGGCTCGCCTTCATCGATACCCTGCGCGGCATCGCCGTCTTGTCGGTGGTCGTTCAACACGCGCTCGAGGTGATCGTGCGGGAACACCCGACCGGCGCGTACCATTCGATCTTCCACGACGCGATCGGCTATTACATGAATTTCGGCCGGTTCGGTGTCGCGCTGTTCTTCTTCGTCAGCGGCTTCGTCATTCCCTTCAGCTTTCCCGCCAGCGCGTCTCCCGTGAACGACTTCGCGGTCAGTCGCTTCTTCCGCCTCTATCCGGCCTACTGGACCTCGATCGCGATCGGGCTCGTCACGATGCAGGCGGTGGAGTTGAGGACCTATCCCCTGTCGCAGATCGTCGCCAACATCACGATGCTCCAGAGCTTCCTAGAGGTCCGTCACCTCTGGGACTTCTACTGGACGCTGACGATCGAGCTGCTGTTCTACGTCGCCTGCACCATCCTCTTCGCGGCAGGTCTGCTGACCCGACGCCTCACCGCCGTCGCGATCGTCGTTGCGACCGCGCTGGCCGGGGCAGCGGTCGCCGTCCTGGTGGAGGACCGGGCAGCCTGGGTGATGATGGAGATCGGACTGAACCTTTCGGCGATGTTCCTCGGCAAGATCATTCGCGACACTGTCGTCGGCGGAACGCTACGATGGCGGCATGTCGCCGTCTGCACGGCGCTCTACGCAGTCTTCGCGATCACGCTGGCCGGCAGGCGCTATGGCGGGGCGTATGAGGACAATTTCTTCTACAGCTATTCGATCGCGGCGGCCCATGTCAGCGCTGCCGTCGTTTTCATTGTGTTTGCCGCATTCGGCGAGCGGATGGCCTGGCGTCCGCTCGCGTTCGTCGGCCTCATCAGCTACTCGGTCTACCTGATGTCGCCGTTCGCAATGGTCTGGGTTCATCATTACGCGTGGCCTGGCGACGGGCCGCTGGCATGGCTCGTCTTCGTCGCCGAGGTCGTGATGTCTTCGATCCTTGTCAGCTGGATGACATATTCCCTCGTCGAAAAACCCTGGATTTCGTTCGCACGCAGGCTCCGCTCGGGCCACAGCAAGCCGGTCGTGCTCGAGCCTGCTCTTGGCCGGCAGGGTGCGGCGCAGTAATCGAGCATCATGGCGACGTGAAGCAGCGCCGCGAATTATCGCAATGCACGCGAATTGTTTGCGCTGCGATACCCGGGCTGCGAAACAAGCCAGCAGTCACGTCGTGGTGACGGCAATTTTATAAAAGCCAGCGCGTTTGTGTTGCGACCTCGTCAAGTACTTCTGCTTATGTTAGACTTACGTCTCAAAGCAGGGAGGTCACCACGATGTCAGCAGTTGCTGAAGTGATGTCGACCGTCGCGCTGAACCGCGATCCGCGTTGCAGCGAGTTGCCCACCTGTCCCGTCTGTGCCGACTCCATGGTCGCCGCCGAAGCATCCGCCTACGTCTCGGACCACATGATCAGCTATCTCTGGACCTGCGACAATTGCGGCTACGGTTTCGTGACCAAGCATGCCGTCAAGCAGCGGATCGTCTGCAATTGACGTTGCTCAGCGCGGGGCGATATCGCCCCTCGCCCAATCCTCGCGCGTACGCTGATAGAACTCATCGAACGTTCCGTGTGCGATCGCGTCCCTGATGCCCTGCATCAGGGACTGGTAGTAAGCGACGTTGATCTCGGACAGCAGCATTGCCCCCAGCGTCTCGCCCGCCTTGACGAGATGATGGAGATAGGCGCGCGCACAGTTGCGCGTCGACGGCCATGAGCTCTCTTCATCGAGCGGGCGCGGATCGTCGGCGTGGCGCGCGTTGCGCAAATTGACCTGACCGAAGCGCGTGAAGGCCACGCCATGCCGGCCATTGCGCGTCGGCATCACGCAGTCGAACATGTCGATGCCGCGCTTCACCGCTTCGAGGATATCGTCGGGCGTGCCGACGCCCATGAGATAGCGCGGCCGCTCTTTCGGCAGCATCGGCGCGGTCTCGTCGATCATGGCCAGCATCACCTCCTGCGGCTCGCCGACGGCGAGGCCGCCGATGGCGTAGCCGTGGAAGCCGATCTCGACGAGGCCTTGGGCGCTGGCATGACGAAGCTGCGGGATATCGCCGCCCTGCACGATGCCGAACAGCATGTAGCCGTCGGGCGCGCTCTCGAAGGCACGCTTGGAGCGCTCGGCCCAGCGCAGCGACAGCCGCATCGCGCGGTCGATGTCGTCGCGTTCGGCGGGCAGCCGCACGCATTCGTCCATCTGCATGGCGATGTCGGAGCCGAGGAAGCGCTGTACCTCGATCGAGCGCTCCGGCGACAGCTCGACCTTGGCGCCGTCGATATGCGAGCGGAAGGTGACGGCGTGCTCGCTGACCTTGCGCAAGTCCGCCAGCGACATCACCTGGAAGCCGCCGGAATCCGTCAGCATCGGCCCGTTCCAGCCGGTGAACCGCTGCAAGCCGCCGAGGGCTGCGATCCGCTCCGCGCCGGGGCGCAGCATCAAATGATAGGTGTTGCCGAGCACGATGTCGGCGCCGGCCTCGCGCACCTCGCGCCAGTGCATGCCCTTCATGGCGCCGGCGGTCCCGACCGGCATGAAGGCCGGCGTCCGCACCATGCCGTGCGGCGTGGTCAGGCGGCCGGTGCGCGCGGCACCATCGGTGGCGAGCAGCTCGAAATGATTGGGAAGATTGGTGTCGGGGAGATTCATGGCGTGCTTATTGCGTGCCGGGCGAGGCCGATCAACCCGCCCGAACCACAGGATGCGTCAGACTGGGACAGATTTGACGCGGACTTTCATGTTCCGCACGGCTTGCCAAATAAAACGATACAGTGTAGTTTTACCGTGGGGCCTGGACGAGATGCCGCGGTGAATCTGCCGGCGGCCATATTTGTGTGATCGCCAGCCGCCGACAATGCCCTCCGCTTCATGTTCGACCGAAATGTCCGGCCCTTCTCATGACCGGATATGGCAGACCGCCGCCCGCCTGACCGGACTTCTGGTCCTGGCCTTAAGTCTGGCCCTGGCCGGCTGCACCTCCCTGCCCCGCACGCCCTATACCGCCGCCGAGGCCAGCGCATCGCGCGTGCTCGATATCGACGGCCTCCGCCGCTACGCCGACGAGCCGGTCACGAAGTTCAGCTTCGAGAAGGACACCAGTACGGCGACGAAGACCTATCTGGCGCTGTCCGGCGGCGGCGCCGACGGCGCCTACGGTGTCGGCGTGCTCAACGGCTGGACCGCAGCCAGGACTCGCCCCACCTTCTCGGTCGTCTCGGGCGTCAGCACCGGCGGCCTGATCGCGCCGTTTGCATTTCTCGGCTCCCAATATGACGACACGCTGAAGGAGGTCTACACCAGCGGAATCGCGGAGAGCCTCCTGAACGATCCCAGCATCATGCGCGTGCTGTTCGGCTCCGGCCTGTTCGGCAATACGCGGCTGCGCGAGCTGGTCGCCCGCTATGTCGGGCCTGAAATCATGGCGCAGGTCGCGCGCGAGAACGCCAGGGGCCGCAGGCTGCTGATCGTGACGACCGATCTCGACACCCAGCGGACCGCCATCTGGGACATGGGCAAGATCGCGGCCGTCGGCACGCCCGAGGCGCTCAAGCTGTTTCGCGACGTGATGGCGGCCTCCGCCAGCATTCCGCTGGTGTTTCCGCCCATCATGATCGATGCCGAAGGCCAGGGCCGCAGATTCCAGGAGATGCATGTCGATGGCGGCGTGACGGCACCGGTGCTGACGCTTCCGGAAGCATTGCTGTTCCAGGGCAGCCGCCTGCCGGGCACCGCGAAGATGGACATCTACATCCTCGTCAACAAGAAGATCGAGCGCAATTTCGAGCTGGTGTCCAACAGCACGATCGACGTCGCCTCGCGCAGCCTGTCGGCGATCACGCAGTCGCAGACCCGCTCGATCATCTTCTCCACCTACGATTTCGCCAAACGCAACCGCCTGGGCTTCCATCTCTCCTACATCGCGCGCGACTATCCCGCGGCTCCTTCGGAAGGTTTCGATACCGCCTATATGCGGGCGCTCTATCAGTACGGATATGAGAAGGCCGCCTCCGGCCAGGCCTGGACCTCGGCGCTCCCATAAGCCCGTCGTGACGGAACGAGGTCCTATCGAAACCGTTGAGGATACGGCCAATTCGGCCAGATTCGCGATGACGCCCCCGCTCCTGCGCGATATAGAGCGAATGACAGGCAACGCGCAGGAATCATTGGGCATGGGATTGACTGCGACCAAATCACGATCGGCATCGCCGCGGCGCGAGGTGCCGAAATCGCGCGGCGGGCGGCCGACCAAGACCGCCGCGATCGAGCGCGACCAGCGGCTGATCGAGGTCGCCACCCGCCTGTTCCTGGACCGCGGCTTTGACGCGACCTCGCTCGATGCGGTCGCTGAGGCGGCGCGGGTCAGCAAGCCGACCGTCTATTCCCGCTACGGCGACAAGCGTGGCCTGTTTGCGGCCGTGCTGAGGCGCGAGATCGAACGCTGGCTTGCGCCGCTGTCGGCTGCCGCGGAAACGCAGCTCTCCAGCGCCTCGGACATTTCGGTCGAGCAGCGGCTGGTCGAGATCGGGCGCGAGATGCTGACCTTCACCTGCGGGCCCGATGCCGTCGCCTTCAGCCGCATGATGACGTCGCAGGCCATCAACTTCCCTGACGTCGCCAAGCTCGGCAAGGAGGAAGGCTGGCTCAAGGCCGTCGCCACCACGGCGCGCTTCTTCGACCATCTGGTGGCGCAAGGCGCGCTGGACATCGAAGACACCACCATCGCAGCCGAGGTGTTTCTCGACGTCGTCGTCGGCCACACTCACCGCATGGCGACGTTCGGAACGGCGCTCGAGATGAAATCCGCGGAAAAGCGGATGCGCACCGCGATCAAGCTGTTCCTGGCCGGTGCGCTGGGCCCCGCCGATCGCGTAAAGGACGCCGCCAAGGGCACGCCGCGGCGCCGTTCCTCCCGCTGACAATTTCGTGAGCTGGCGGTCTTTCCCCAAGGGGGACCGGCGCAACGGCATTGACCAAAATAAAACGATACGGTATGGTTTAGTTATAGCAGCACTGACCGCTTTTTCACCAGCCCCAAAGAGGTTCGTGCTGTTTCGAACGCCGCGGCGGGCACAACCTGCTACGACGCTCCGCGGCCGGCCTTGCCCAAGGTCGGCCGCGAAATCTTTACGATCATCCGGCACACTCGCTGGCCGAGGGTTTCGAGCATGAAGGCAGCACGACAATACGCCTGGACGTTTTTCACGACCGCCCTGTCGGCGTTGCTCGTCGCAGCGCCGGCGCAGGCGATCGTCTCGGCCGGAAGTACACCCACCGCCCTTCACAGCGAGACAGATGGTGATGCCGAGGCCGACCGCCAAGCAGTCAGCCGCGAGATCGAGCGCTTCCGCAGCTCGTCGATTTCGATCAGTCAGGCCATGGCGATTGCCGAGGCCCGCCACGCCGGCGCCACGACGGCGGATGTGAGTTTCGACGGGGCTGCCCGCGTGCCGGTCTACCGGGTGAAGACCCTGCACAACGACCGGATCTGGCGCCACACCATCAACGCCGCGACCGGCGAGCTCGTCGGCGGCGAAGCCGCCCTGCCGCTCGCCGAGCTCGACCTCGAGGACCGCAGCAACCTCGCAGCGCTCGGCGCCATCAGGCACCGCCTCGCCGACGCCGTACGCGTCGCCGAGCGCGCAGCGTCGGGCAAGGCCATCAGCGGCGGCCTCGTGCGCGAGCGCGGCCGGCTTAGTTTTGCGATCGTCGTGATCAGCGGCGACGACCTCAAGGAGGTCATCCTGGAGCCGCCGGGCGCGCGCGCCAAATAGCGGCAGGTCCGTCGCCCGGCCACATTCCTGCCGAAAAGCCATTGACGGGCGCAAAACTCTCCCGCATAAGTCGCCGCCATGTTCACGACCACCAAACGCACGACCAAAACCACCACGGCCCCAGGGGCCCGGGGAGGCGTGCGCGCGTAGGTCGTCGACTTAAACGCATCAGCTCTACCGAAGCCCCGCCCTCGATGGTCCGGGGCTTTTTTGTTGTCTGAATCTCAAATGCAATGGAGGACAAAGTGAGTAACGATCCCGTCGTCGCGATTGTCGGCGTCACCGGTGCGGTGGGCGCCGAATTCATCGCCACCATGGACAAGCGCGGCTTTCGCGTCGGCAAGCTCAAGGCGCTCGCGAGCGCCCGCTCGGCCGGCAAGACGGTGTCGTTCCGCGGCAAGGATGTCGTCATCGAGGAGTTGACCGAACGCGCCTTCGAGGGCGTCGACATCGCCCTGTTCTCCGCCGGCGGCAGCATCTCCAAGAAGTTCGCACCGATCGCGGTCAAGTCGGGCGCCGTCGTGGTCGACAATTCCTCCGCCTTCCGCATGGATCCCAACGTGCCGCTGGTGATCCCCGAGATCAACGCGAACCGCATCCGCGACCACAAGGGCATCATCGCCAACCCGAACTGCGCCGCGATCACCGCGCTGGTGCCGCTCTGGCCGATCCACCAGAAGAACCGCATCAAGCGCGTGATCATCTCGACCTACCAGGCGGCTAGCGGCGCCGGCGCTGCCGCGATGGAGGAGCTCGTCGAATCCACCCGCGCCAATCTCAACGGGCAGGTCTATACGCCGAAGGTGATGCCGCATCCCTACGCCTTCAATCTCTTCAACCACAACACCGCGGTCGATCCTGAGACCGGCTACAACGACGAAGAGACCAAGGTCATCAAGGAAACCCGCAAGATCTTCGAGGACGAGAGCATCGCGGTCGGCGTGACCTGCGTGCGCGTGCCGGTGCTGCGCGCCCATTGCGAGGCCATCACCTTCGAATGCGAGAAGCCGATCAGCGAGGACCAGGTCCGCGCCATCATGGCGCAGGCCCCGGGCGTGAAGGTCGTCGACGACCGCGTCAAGAACTACTTCCCGATGCCGATCGACGCCTCGGGCCAGGACGACGTCCTGGTCGGCCGCATCCGCAAGGACCTCAGCGATCCCTCGGGGCATTCGATCTCGATGTTCGTGGCGGCCGATCAGCTGCTCAAGGGCGCCGCGCTGAACGCGGTGCAGATCGCCGAGCTCTTGCCGCAGCGGGTGATGGCGTAACCGGTGTCGTAGCAACCGGTATCGTAGGGTGGGCAAAGCGAAGCGTGCCCACCATTACGTCCCGTGCACTTGATGGTGGGCACGGCGCTATGCGCCTTTGCCCACCCTACGGCTCTGCCCGAAACAGCAAGCAGGCATCCCCATACGAATAGAACCGGTACCCGCTCGCAATCGCGTGCGCATAGGCCTGCTTCATCGTTTCCAGCCCCGAGAAGGCCGACACCAGCATGAACAGCGTCGACTTCGGCAGGTGGAAATTCGTAATCAGGATATCGACGGCGCGGAAGCGATAACCAGGGGTGATGAAGATCGAGGTCTCGGCCGCGAACGGCTGGATGGTGCCGTCTTCGCTCGCTGCGCTCTCCAGCAGACGCAATGACGTGGTGCCGACCGCGACGATGCGGCCGCCATTCCTATTCGCGCTGTTGAGCCGCTCGGCCACCTCGGCCGGGATGGTGCCCCACTCGGCGTGCATCTTGTGGCCTTCGGTGTCGTCGACCTTGACCGGCAGGAAGGTCCCTGCCCCGACATGCAGTGTGACGCGGTTGATGCCGACCTCGCGCGCGCGCAGCGCCTGCTCCAGCGCGGGCGTGAAATGCAGCCCCGCGGTTGGGGCAGCAACCGCGCCTTCGTTCGCCGCGAACATTGTCTGATAATCCGCAAGATCCTGATCGTCAGGCGTGCGCTTGGAGGCGATGTAGGGTGGCAGCGGCGGGCTGCCGAGGTCGGCGATGGCCTGGTCGAGCGCCGGGCCGTGGAATGAGAACGACAGCGTCACCTCGCCCTCAACGCCCTTGGCCTCGACTTCGGCATCGAGATGGCCGAGCAGGCAAACCTTGCCCTCATTGCCGAAGCGGATGCGGTCGCCGGCTGTGAGCTTCTTGGCGGGTTTTACCAACGCCTGCCAGCGCGAGCCGTCGAGCCGCTTGATCAGCGTCGCCTCGATCTTCGGCTCGGTCTCGCGGCCGATGCGGCGGCCTTTGAGCTGCGCTGCGATCACCTTGGTGTCGTTGACGACGAGCTGGTCGCCGGGCCTCAGCCATTGCGGCAGGTCGGCGATGGTTTGATCGCGCAACGCACCATTCTCCACGACCAGCAGCC
This sequence comes from Bradyrhizobium huanghuaihaiense, assembly GCF_025200885.1. Taxonomy (NCBI): domain Bacteria; kingdom Pseudomonadati; phylum Pseudomonadota; class Alphaproteobacteria; order Hyphomicrobiales; family Nitrobacteraceae; genus Bradyrhizobium; species Bradyrhizobium huanghuaihaiense. Next base: position 4,794,192 of record NZ_CP104172.1, read on the forward strand.
GCGCGGAGTCGCGCGGACTCGCCGGGCGCAACGCGATGCGCTCGGCGGGCAGGTCGAAGTCGAAGAGATCAGTGCGCATGGAATTTGGTTGGATAGTCTTCAGCCCATCGGACAATTTTGGCAGCCTGCCCGCATCACCCGGGAAAGTCGGTGCGAACGAACGCCGACGATTCCGACTCGCGTTCGAAGGCAGAGAAAGCCGGCGCCTCCAGAAGCGGGATGATGTCTGGATCGTAGTTGGCGATCGTGTTCACATCGTAGATCTCGAAATTATTCGGATCATCGGCGAAGTCCTGGCTCTCCTCGCCTGAAAAGAAGCGCCAGCCGCTGTCGGAGGCATTGTCGGGCGCCTCCCGATACATGAAACCGACGCGCTGACCGCTGACCGTAATCCGATCAGAGGCCAAGCACGCCCCCTTTCCCGTGGCGAGCGGTCTTATGTCCTGAGCCGCGATCACAAATTGCTTTGCTATCAAGCAGGACCTCCGTCAGCCGGTCGCTCCTCATCCTGAGGAGTGCGGAACGCGCGTCTCGAAGGATGAAGGCCCCGCTGCTACAGCTCGGCCTTCATGGTTCGAGACGGCGCTTCGCGCCTCCTCACCATGAGGAGATGGACTTACTCCTTGTCCGCGGCCATCCGCGCCTTGACGATCTTGTCCGGGTTCTGCACCGGCTCGCCGCGCTTGATCTTGTCGACGTTCTCCATGCCCTCGGTGACCTTGCCCCACACCGTGTACTGGTTGTCGAGGAAGCGGGCGTCGTCGAAGCAGATGAAGAACTGGCTGTCGCCGGAATCGGGATTGGCGGCGCGCGCCATCGAGGCGGTGCCGCGCACATGCGGCTCCTTGTTGAACTCGGCCTTCAGCTTCTTGCCGGAGCCGCCGGTGCCGGTGCCGTGCGGGCAGCCGGTCTGGGCCATGAAGCCCTCGATCACGCGGTGGAACACGATGCCGTCGTAGAAGCCCTCGCGAACCAGTTCCTTGATGCGCGCGACATGGCCGGGCGCGAGGTCGGGCCGCATCTCGATGGTGACGGGGCCCTGCGTGGTCTCGAGGATCAAGGTGTTTTCGGTGACGCTCATACTCGTCTCTCTTGCGTTGGGGGTGAAGTCTTGCGGTTACGGAACTGGATCGCGAATGGACGCCCCGCCGCGGCGCCGGCCATTGCATCGGTAAATGGCATCGGCGTGCAGCGTTGCAACGCCTCCATCACCGCGATCCGGTATTGCAGCCGGTCGTTGTCGGAGGCCTCCGCGGATTCATAGGTAATCCGCGGATGGCCCAGAATGTTTCCGTCCCGGTTAAAGCTCACGACGACGGTGATGTCGAGTGGGCGGGCCCTGGCGGGCGGCGGCGGCTTCCAGCAGGTGTGCAGATGCCGGAAGACGTCCTGGATGGTGTTGACCTGTGCGCCCTCGGCCTTCGCGCCTGAGACACCGAGCAGCAGCACCGCGGCAGCGACCAGAAGCCTGTTGCCGCAGCGCGCCATCGCGTGTCCCTACTTGATGTCGGAAGCGACCTGCACCTTCACCATCTTGTCGGGATCGGTGACGGTGCCGCTGCCTGATCCGGGAGGCGCCTTCTTCAGCTTGTCGACGACATCCATGCCCTGCACGACCTCGCCGATCACGGTGTACTGACCATCGAGGCTGCCGCCATCCGCGAACATGATGAAGAACTGCGAATTGGCGGTGTCGACGCTGTCGCCGCGCCGGGCCATGCCGACAATGCCGCGGGCAAAATGCACCTTGGAGAATTCCTGCTTCAGGTTCGGATATTTCGAGCCGCCGGTGCCGTTGAATTTCTCGCCGTCGCCGGTCTGCGCCATGAAGCCGTCCATGACGCGATGGAACGGCACGTTGTTGTAATAACCCTCGCGCGCAAGCGTCTTGAGACGCTCGGCGTGCTGCGGCGCCAGATCGGTCCTGAGCTTGATGACGATGCGGCCCTTGGTGGTGTCGATGACCAGCGCATTGGCCTTGTCGAGGTTCGCCGGCAGCTGCTGCGCCATCGCCGGCGCCGCGCCAATGAGCGCGGCAAAGATCGTGGCAAGAATTGCGAGACGACGGATCATGAAAACTCCGGATCTGATGAATTGAGGAAGCGCGCCGTTATCCGGCGAATTTGGCCTTGAGCAGGGTGTCAACGAGCGGCGGCACGAAGGTCGAGACATCTCCGCCCATCCCTGCGATCTGGCGCACCAAAGTGGCGGTGATCGGGCGGACCATGGGAGAGGCCGGCAGGAAGACCGTGTGCACCTCGGGCGCCATGGCCTCGTTCATGCCGGCAAGCTGCATCTCGTAATCGAGGTCGGTGCCGTCGCGCAGGCCCCGAATCATGATGGTGGCGCCGTGCTTGCGCGCCGCGGTCACCGACAGATCGTCAAACGTCACGGCTTCGAGCACGCAGCCGGCCTGGGCCGCGATCGGGCCGCAGACGTCCTGGAGCATCTTCAGGCGCTCCTCGGTCGAGAACAGCGGCTTCTTGCCGGGATGGACGCCGATCGCGACCACCAGCCTGTCGCACAGCGGAACGGCATGGCGGACCACGTCCAGATGGCCGTTGGTGATGGGGTCGAAGGAACCCGGATAGAAGGCGATGCGCGGCATGGTCCCCTCCTACCGCGCCCGGCCCGGCCCGGCAAGCCGGGGAGGTTCCTTGTCCGTTTCTGCCCGTTTGCCGGAAAATGTCAGCTGGAGGTGTCGGCCAGGGCCGGTTTGTTTCGTCCTGGGGGCGGCCACGAAACAAAACAGAGTGCGAACGAAACCATTTCCAACCTCCGCGAAGACGTCCGGAAACTGGCCATGGTTACTAATCCGGCCAACGAACGACGGGCCGCAGACTGGGCGTAGGCGGCCGCATCACAGGGGACAGTCAATGATCAAGGCGCTTTCAGCGATCGCACTCTCTGCGTGTGTTGCCGCAGCCCTCACCCTCCTGCCCGGCTTTGCCCCGACGGTCGAAGCCAGCGTGCCGCAGCCGCTCGCCAAGAGCGACCGGCTCGATATCCGCACCATCGGCCGTGACTGCTCGCAGCAGGCCTGGCCGAATTTCGAGGCGTCCTGCCTGCGCCGCGCCGGCAGCAAGGCCGATGTCCGCGAGGCCCGCCTCGTGACCGCCGACCGCACGCCGTAGTCGGCTCTGTCAGTTTCGCGTCAGGAGAGCCCCTCAAGATAAACCCCATGGATATTTGCGACGTCTCGTCGCAGACTGCGTGATGCTCGCGCCCGTCGGAATGGCCCGGCGGGCGCGATCCCATCGGGGGGTGCCTTTGTCCAGTACGCCTGCAGTCGCCTCCGGCCATCACCCTGATCCGCTGCCGCTTGCCATGACCATGGGCGCCCTCGGGGTGGTCTATGGCGATATCGGCACCAGCCCGCTCTACGCCCTCAAGGAAGCCGCCAAGGCGGCTGCCCATGGCGGCACGCTAAGTCACGACGCTGTCCTGGGGGTTGCCTCGCTGATCCTCTGGGCGCTGCTGCTGATCATCTCGCTGAAATATGCGCTGCTGATCCTGCGCGCGGACAACCGCGGCGAAGGCGGCATCGTCGCCTTGCTGGCCCTGCTCCACGCGCGCAACGCCCAACCCGGCACCTGGCGGGCGCATCTCCTGGTGGTCGGCCTCGTCGGTGCCGCCCTGCTCTATGGCGACGGCGCGATCACGCCGGCGATCTCCGTGCTCAGCGCCATCGAGGGCCTCAAGGTCGACGCGCCTTCGCTGGCGCCGGTGGTCGTGCCGGTGACCGTCGTCATCCTGATCGGCCTGTTCATGATGCAGAAGCAGGGCACCGGCTTCATCGGCCGCATCTTCGGCCCGGTGATGCTGGCGTGGTTCGTCGTGCTCGCCGCCCTCGGCATCCACGGCATCGTCAAGGCGCCGGCGGTGCTGGCCGCGCTCAGCCCGTTCTATGCCTTCAACTTCCTGATCCACCAGGACTTCCACATCTCGTTCGGAATCCTCGGCGCGGCCTTCCTCGCGGTGACCGGCGGCGAAGCCATGTATGCCGACATGGGGCATTTCGGCCGCATGCCGATCCGGCTCGCGTGGTTCGCGATCTGCCTGCCCGCGCTGGTGCTGAACTATTTCGGCCAGGCCGCGCTCTTGATCACCGATCCCTCCATGATCGAGAACCCGTTCTTCCAGCTCTGCCCGGACGCCCTGCACTATCCGCTGGTCGCGTTCTCGGCGGTCGCGACCGTGATCGCCTCGCAGGCGATCATCTCCGGCGTGTTCTCGCTGACCCAGCAGTCGATCCAGCTCGGCTTCCTGCCGCGCATGCAGATCCGCCACACCACCAGCCATGCGATCGGCCAGATCTACGTGCCGCTGGTGAACTGGCTGCTGGCGGCGGCAACGCTCGGCGCGGTCTTGAGCTTCGGCACCTCGGACGCGCTCGCCGGCGCCTACGGCATCGCGGTGTCGCTGCTGATGGCGATCACCACACTGCTCGCAGCCCTCGTTGCGATCCAGTGGGGCTATTCGCCGTGGCTCGTGGTTGCGGTCAACGGCTTCTTCTTCGTGATCGACGTGATCTTCTTCTCCGCCAATTCGATCAAGCTGTTCGAGGGCGGCTGGTTTCCGCTGCTGCTCGCCGGCCTCGTCGCCTTCCTGATGCTGACCTGGCGTGCCGGCGTGAAGCTGGTCGAAGCGGCACGCGGCCGGCTGCGCCAGCCCGAGGAGGACCTGATCGAGACCGCGGTCAACAAATGCAGCGCAAGGCTCCCCGGCACCGCCGTGTTCCTGGCGTCGGCGGCGCGCGGCGTGCCGCTCGCGCTGACCCAGTTCGTCAAGCACAATCGCGTGCTGCACGAACGCGTGCTGCTGGTCACCGTGTTGATCGAGGAATCCCCGCACATTCCCGACGAGGAACGCGCCGAGGTGATTGAAATCATCCCGGGCATCACCCGCGTGGTTCTGCGCTACGGATTCATGCAGAACCCGACCATCTACGAAGGGCTGACTCTCACGTGCCGCCAGGGCAAGCTGCCCGGCATCGATCTCGCCGACATCACCTACTACGTCGGCCGCGAGACCATCATCCCGCGCGAGGACGTCCCGGGCATGTGGGTCTGGCGCGAAGGCGTGTTCGCCTTCCTCCAGCGCAACGCCGAACGCTCCGCCGCGTTCTTCGGCGTGCCGACCAGGCAGGTCGTCGAGTTCGGCACGGAGCTGGAGATCTAGGCGCCGCGGCCCCCGCGAAGTAAATGCAAATGTCCAACGATGCGCCCTTGCAACTGAAACCTCGGCTGGCAATCACGGTCGATCAGGCGCAATCGATTGTCCGTCGGATGGCTCCGCACGCGTCGGTGCTCGGCATCACCGAGCTACATGGCGGGGAGATCAGCACCGTGCTCGAGATCACGCTGGCGGATGCGCCCGCCTGCATCCTCAAGGTCTACCCTGCATCGCTGCAGTGGAAGATGGCGAAGGAGGTTTACGTCCTGGGACTCCTGCGAGATCTCAGCACGTCCATTCCCAAAATCCTGCTTGCCGACGACACGCGAACGGCGATCGACCTCAACTACGTGCTCATGACCAGGCTCGACGGCGCGATACTCGGCCGGCGCGAGGCGACGCTGTCGGAGGCCGAGTTGTTTGCGATCTATGCCGAGATGGGCGCGGCGCTGCGCCGGATCAACGACGTCGCCCTCGACAGCTTTGGCTATATCGGCCCCAACGGCGTCTGGACGGCGCATCCGAGCAACCACGCCTACATGTCTGCGCAGTTCGAGAGGAAGCTGACGGAGTTCTGCACGCGCGGCGGTGATCCCGCGCTGGCCGCGCGCCTGCGAGGCAGCGTTGCAGCACAGCAACATCTGTTCGAGGCAGCCGTCACCCCTCGCCTGTGCCACTACGATTTCCATGCCGGCAACGTGCTGGTGACGCCGGAGGGCGAACCGCATCTGACGGGTATCGTCGATTTCGAGAATGCGACATCCGGCGATCCGCTGATGGATATCGCGAAAGCGCTGTACTATTTCACGCCGAAGGATGCGCCGAAGCGCGACGGATTGCTCGCCGGCTATGGCACGATCGCGCACCCCGCCTGGGAGCAGACGCTCGCGCTCTACCACATGTATTGCACGTTGGAGCTCTGGTGCTGGATGGCCCAGATCGGCAAGCGAGAGATGCTTGCCGATCTTACCAAGGAGCTCGCGAGCGCTGCATAGAACAGGGCATCACGCCCCGTTCCCGCCCTCGCCGTTGCCACTCTCTGCTTCTTCCGTGATGTGCTCGACCGAGACGACGTGCTCGTCCTCGGCGGTGTCGAACACGATCACGCCCTGCGTCGAGCGGCCGGCAATGCGGATGCCTTCGACCGGGCAGCGGATCAGCTGGCCCTTGTCGGTCACCAGCATGATCTGGTCGGCCTCCTCCACAGGGAAGGACGCCACGAGATTGCCGTTGCGGTTGTTGACGCTCATGGCGACGATGCCTTTGCCGCCGCGGCCCGTGGTGCGGTACTCGTAGGACGAGGTCCGCTTGCCATAGCCGTTGACGGAGACCGTCAGCACGACCTGCTCCTGCGCCGACATCTCGACATAGCGCTCCTGCGGAAGCTGGAAGCTGCCTGAGGTCTCCTCGGCCTCGGCATCCGCTGGCGCCTCTTCCGAGGCGGCCTCGCCCGCGACCGCGCGGCGCATCTTCAAATACGCCGAGCGCTCGTCCGAGGTGGTCTCGACGTGGCGCAGGATCGCCAGCGAAATCACCTTGTCGCCTTCGCCGAGCGCGATGCCGCGCACACCCATCGAGGTGCGCCCGGTGAACACCCGCACGTCGGTGACGGGGAAGCGGATGCACTGGCCGCCGGCAGCCGTCAGCAGCACGTCGTCGCGCTCGGTGCAGATCTGCACGTCGACGATCGCCTCGTTGTCGTCGAGCTTCATCGCGATGATGCCGGAGCGGCGGACGTCGACGAAGTCGGACAGCTTGTTGCGTCGGACGTTGCCGCCCGTGGTGGCGAACATCACGTCGAGCTGGCCCCAGGTCGATTCATCCTCCGGCAGCGGCATGATCGTGGTGATGCGCTCACCCTGCTCCAACGGCAGGATGTTGATCATGGCCTTGCCGCGCGCATTCGGCGCGGCCATCGGCAGCCGCCAGACCTTTTCCTTGTAGACCTGGCCGCGCGAGGAGAAGAACAGCACCGGCGTGTGCGTGGAGGCCACGAACAGGCGGCTGACGAAATCCTCGTCGCGGGTCTGCATGCCGGAGCGGCCCTTGCCGCCGCGGCGCTGCGCCCGGTAGGCCGACAGCGGCACGCGCTTGACGTAGCCGGCGTGCGAGACGGTGACGACCATGTCCTCGCGCTGGATCAGGTCCTCGTCCTCGACCTCGCCTTCCTGCTCCATGATCACGGTGCGGCGGGGCGTCGCGAACTCCGCCTTCACCTCGGCAAGCTCGCTCTTGATGATGTCGAGGATGCGCGCGCGCGAGCGCAGGATCTCGAGATAGTCGCTGATCTCGCCGGCGAGCTTGGAGAGCTCGTCGCCGATCTCGTCGCGGCCGAGCGCGGTGAGGCGCGCCAAGCGCAGCTCCAGGATCGCCCTCGCCTGCTCCAGCGACAGGCGGATCGTCCCGTCCGCATTGATGCGGTGGCGCGGATCGTCGATCAGCGTGATGATGTCCTCGACGTCGCGCGCGGGCCAGTCGCGCGTCATCAGGGTCTCGCGCGCCGCAGCCGGCGTGGGCGAGGTCCGGATCACGCGAATGATCTCGTCGATGTTGGCGACCGCGATGGCGAGGCCGACCTGCTCATGCGCGCGCTCGCGCGCCTTGCGCAGCTTGTATTTGGTCCGGCGGGTGACGACCTGCTCGCGGAAGCCGACGAAGATCGTCAGCATGTCCTTCAGGGTCATGGTCTGCGGACGACCGGAATCAAGCGCGACGGCGTTGACACCGAAGCTCGTCTGCAGCGGCGTGAACTTGTAGAGCTGGTTCAGCACGACGTCGGGCACGGCATCGCGCTTGAGCTCGACGACGACGCGATAGCCGTCGCGGTCGGACTCGTCGCGCAGGTCGGAGATGCCCTCGATCTTCTTTTCCTTGTAGAGCTCGGCGATGCGCTCGACCATCGTCGCCTTGTTCACCTGATACGGGATCTCGGTGATGACGATCGCCTCGCGTTCTTTCCGGACCGTCTCGAAGGTGACCTTGCCGCGCATCACGATCGAGCCGCGGCCGAGATGGTAGGCGCTGCGGATACCCTGGCGACCCAGGATGATGCCGCCGGTCGGGAAATCCGGGCCCGGGATGATGTTGATGAGCTCGTCGATGGTCAGCGACGGATTATCGATCAGCGCGACGCAGGCGTCGATCACCTCGCCGAGATTGTGCGGCGGGATGTTGGTGGCCATGCCGACCGCGATGCCGCCGGCGCCGTTGACCAGCAGGTTCGGGAACCGCGCCGGCAGGACCACCGGCTCTCTTTCGGAGCCGTCGTAATTGTCCTGGAAGTCGACGGTGTCGTCGTCGATGTCCTCGAGCAGCTTCAGCGCGATCTTGGTCAGGCGGGACTCGGTGTAGCGCATTGCCGCCGGCGGATCGCCGTCGACCGAGCCGAAATTGCCCTGCCCGTCGATCAGCGGCGCGCGCATCGAGAAGTCCTGCGCCATGCGCACCAGGGCGTCGTAGATCGCCTGGTCGCCATGCGGGTGGTACTTACCCATGACCTCGCCGACGGCACCGGCGGACTTCTTGTGCTTCTTGTCCGGGGTGTCGCCGCGATTGTGCATCGCGAACAGGATGCGGCGGTGGACCGGCTTCAACCCGTCGCGCGCATCGGGCAGCGCACGCGCCACGATCACGCTCATGGCGTAATCGAGATAGGACTTCTTCATCTCCTCGTAGATGGAAACGGGGCGAATGTCCGAGGGATGCGCCGGCTGGTCGCCGGGCTTGTTGTCGTCGTCAGCCAAGGGGGAATCCGGTGAGTTTTTGTCTGGGAATCATATAGCGCATCACACCCCTGATAACCACCCTTGCCGGGCCTCGGGAAGCGCTTTTTCCGACTGTTTTTCCAGAGACTTACGCCCTTCCCCACACTGCCCCGGACGGCGCCGGAACGGACCGGGCGGAACCACCCCTTACGCGCCGAAAATCACCCGGTGCATGACGCGCCCGGGCACCAGCGTGAACAGGCCAGCCACCACCAGCGCTCCGGCGAAGATGAGGATCATCATCCGCCGGTGGTCGGCGACACGGTGCGTGCGCGCCCGCCATACCGCCAGCGGCAGAACCACCAGGGTGAAGATCGACAAGAGATGGATCGGACTGAACGGCCCGACCAGACGGATCTGGTGGATCCAGAACGACGAGGCGGCCACGACCAGCATCAGGACCACCCAGATCCAGCCGATCGTTCGGTGCGGCAGCGTGCCCTTGGGGGCGGAGAACTGGACGAGGCCGAGCACGAAGGCGGCCATGGCGGCAAAGGCATGCAGCGGGATCGCTGGCGCGGCCTCAAGCAGCGGCGCAAGGCTCATGCGGAGCTCCGTCAGGTCGCACGGCGACCGATGTGAATAGGATTAACATGAAGTTAATACCATTCACATCGCGCCCCGTCAAAGACTTGAGGTTGCACGTGAGGCAAGCGCGGAAAACCCGAGCTTTACCTGCTGATTGGTAAGAAATCCTGCCACTTCACGCGAGCGGACACGCGATACAGGAGCGTTCCCGACCAGCGGCAGAGCGGACGTCATCGATTCCATCGACCAACAAGGGGTATTTATGTAGGAACTCGGGGAGCCTGCCCGCAAAGCTCCGGCCGGACATTCCTACGGACACCTGATCGATCATCACCAAGAGCGGTAAAGTGACCAACGTGCTTTTCGTCTGCAGCGCCAATCGCCTCCGCAGCCCTACCGCCGAACAGGTGTTTTCGACTTGGCCGGGGATCGAGACCGACTCGGCCGGCATTGCAAACGGCGCGGACGTGCTGCTGTCCGCCGAGCAGGTCGAATGGGCCGACATCATCTTCGTCATGGAGAAGACCCACCGCAACAAGCTGAACCGGAAATTCCGATCCAGCTTGAACAACAAGCGGGTCATCTGCCTCGACATTCCGGACGACTATGAATTCATGGATCCTGCCCTGGTCCGGATCCTTGAAAACCGAGTTGGCCGTTATCTGCGCCGGGATTAGCCGGCTCTCCCGCAGCCCTCAGAACGGGATGTCGTCGTCCATGTCGCTGTTGCGGCCGCCGCCGGCGGCAACGGGACGGCGCGGCGCGCTGCTGACCGGACCGGAGGAGCCGAAATCGCCGCCCGGCTCGTCGCCGAAGCTGCCGCCTCCGCCGCCGCCACCACGGCCATCGAGCATCGTCAGCGTCGAGTTGAAGCCCTGGAGCACGACCTCGGTCGAGTACTTCTCGACGCCGCTCTGGTCGGTCCATTTGCGGGTCTGGAGCGCGCCCTCGATGTAAACCTTCGCGCCCTTCTTCAGATACTGCTCGGCGACCTTGCAGAGCCCTTCATTGAAGATCACGACGCGGTGCCACTCGGTCTTTTCCTTGCGCTCTCCGCTGTTCTTGTCGCGCCAGGTTTCCGAGGTCGCGATGCTCAGATTCGCGATCGGCCGCCCGTCCTGGGTGCGGCGGATTTCAGGATCCTTGCCGAGATTTCCAACCAGAATGACCTTGTTGACGCTTCCCGCCATCGCCGCTCTCCACTCCAAATGCCACTGAATTCGTAAGGCTGCATTCGCAAGGCCGCACCGCGCCCCGCGGTCCGCTGCAACCTGTTTGACGCGACCCTATACGCTTGCGCAGACCGATCAGCCCATCAGCGCTCGGGTTATCCCCACATATAGCACCGCCTGCCGGTCTGTTCCAGATTTGTTCTTTCTGGGTGGGTGCGGAATATTCGCCCCGGGCGGTGCCCACATGCCTATCAAATGATGCGCTCCGGATGGAACTTTTTCGGGTTCCCTAAATCGGCGAAAACTACTTAACATTCATCATGTTAGCTGCCTCGCACTTGCCCTGTGACTGTTGCATTTCGGAGACGGACTCTGCCTCCCGCTTAAGCTACGGTTGCCTCGGAATTGAGTTCATATGGGCGTCGCGCCTGATCGGCCGCTTCGGGGGACCCTCAAGAAGCGGACCTTACCCGGGGAGACTGCAATGAATAAGATTTTAATTGGTACAATCGGTGCTGTGGCGTTGGGCCTGTCGGCTCCCGCGAGCGCGGCGGATCTGGCGGCGCGTCCTTACACCAAGGCTCCGCCCCCGATGGTCGCGACCATCTACGACTGGAGCGGCTTCTACATCGGCATCAACGGGGGCTGGGGCTCCAGCCGCAATTGCTGGGACTTCGTGACCCCAGTCACCGGTACGCTGATCAACGACGGCTGCCATAACGCAACGGGCGGCACAATCGGTGGTCAGGTCGGCTATCGCTGGCAGTCGGCCAATTGGGTGTTTGGCGTGGAAGGCCAGGGCAACTGGGCTGACTTCAGTGGAAGAAACACCAGCCCGACCGCGCCAGGTCAGGAGAACCGTACGCGGGTCGATGCCTTCGGCTTGATTACCGGTCAGGTCGGTTATGCCTGGAATAACGTTTTGGTCTACGTAAAGGGCGGCGGCGCCGTCGTGGACGACAGATACGATCTCCGCATCGCGCCAACCTTTGTGGGCGCTGGCACGATCTTCGGTTCGGCCAGCGGAACACGCTGGGGCGGAACGGTCGGCGCGGGCGTCGAATTTGGCTTCGCTCCGAACTGGTCGGTGGGCTTCGAGTACGATCACATCTTCCTCGGCACTCGAAACGTCGACTTCACCTTGGGCGGAGTCTTCGTTCAGACCGAACGCGTCCGTCAGGACGTCGATCTCGCCCTCGTCCGCGTGAACTACCGTTGGGGCGGCCCGGCGATCGCCAGGTACTGATCGCAAGCATAGTCTTTTCTGACGAAAGGCCGGCCTTGTGCCGGCCTTTTTGCTGCGTGCGAAGGGTCTAATCAGTCAGCGATTATGACGTTTTGTGACTGTTGTGGCTTTTTTGGTACACAACTTGCGGCTTCGCTGGTGTAAGCACGGCGCCAGTTGGACCACGGCGTCCGATGCCCTTCCGTTCACGGAAGGCAACAACAGAAACTGGGACTGGGATTTAGGTTGAAAATGAAGAAGGTTTTGTTGGCTTCGGCCTGTTTGTTCGCTCTGGCTGCCCCCGCGTCGGCGGCTGATCTCGCGGCCCGCCCCTACACCAAGGCTCCGGTGGCTGTGGCTTCGGTCTACAACTGGACCGGTTTCTACCTCGGTGTCGTTGGCGGCGGCGCTTGGGAAGACGCCAATAGCCCCCGCATGCAGGGTGGCTTCGTCGGTGGCACCGCCGGCTACAACTGGCAGACCGGCAACGTCGTGTTCGGTATCGAGGCCGATGGTTCCTGGGCTGATGTCAGCGCCTCGGCGACCGCTCTCGGCATCACCGTGTCGTCCAAGACCGATGCGCTCGGCACCGTCCGTGGCCGCATCGGCTGGGCCGTCAACAACGTCCTGTTCTACGGCACCGGTGGTTACGCCTGGATCGACAACAAGATCACTGTCTCCGCACTGGGCGTGTCCGTGTCGGACAGCAAGTGGCACTCGGGCTGGACCGTCGGCGCGGGCGTTGAGGCGTTCTTCGCTCCGCAGTGGTCGGTCAAGGGCGAGTACCTCTATCGCAGCCTCGGCAGCGAGAACTACTTCTCGAACCTCGGCGCTCCTCTGGCGTCCGGCACGATCAACTTCCACACCGTGCAGGTCGGCGTGAACTATCACTTCGGCGGCCCGATCGTCGCGAAGTACTAAGCTTCGTCTCCGACGCTCTTGCGTTACGAAAGGCCGGCCTCGCGCCGGCCTTTTTGTTTTTGCGCGCGTAGCAGTACGCGCCAACCCGCCACTTAGCGTTTTCGGCGAGATGTGGCTCCCCGGTGACACAACCTTTGGCTTTATTGGTGTAAAGCTGTGAACGTCAGTTGGCTCATAGGGTCCGCTGCTCTTCCTTGCGGAAGGCAACAAAGAGAAACGGAACTGGGGAATCAGATGAAGAAGGTTTTGCTGGCTTCGGCCAGCCTGTTCGTACTCAGCGCGTTGACACCGGCCTCGGCGGCCGATCTTGCGGCCCGCCCCTACACCAAGGCGCCGGTGGCTGTGGCCTCGATCTACAATTGGAGCGGATTCTACATCGGTGCCAACGCCGGTGGCGCCTCGAGCCGCAATTGCTGGGACGTCAACAATATCTTCGGCGTCGCGGGTCCGGACACGGCTGAAGGCTGTCACAATGCGACCGGCGCCGTCGTCGGTGGCCAAATCGGCTATCGCTGGCAATCGGCCAGCTGGGTGTTCGGCCTTGAAGCCCAGGGTGACTGGGCCAACCTGAAGGGCTCGAACACGAGCTTGGTGCTCGCACCGCTGGTCAACGAGACCAAGATCGACGCGCTTGGCCTGTTCACCGGCCAGGTCGGCTATGCCTGGAACAACGTGCTCTGGTACGTGAAGGGTGGCGCGGCCGTCACGCACGCCAAGTACAACGGTACGGTGGGGGGCGTCGTCCTCGATAGCGCAAGCGAGACGCGCTGGGGCGGCGCGGTCGGCACCGGCCTCGAATTCGGCTTCGCGCCGGGCTGGTCCGTTGCGATCGAGTACGACCATCTGTTCATGGGCAAGCGCAACAACTCGTTCACGATTGTCGGCATCAACGACCGTATCGACCGTATCAAGCAGGACGTCGACATGGGCACCGTCCGCCTCAACTACACCTTCGGCGGCCCGGTGGTGGCCAAGTACTAGTCTTGCTCCAACGCCCTCGTGTTACGAAAGGCCGGCCTCGTGCCGGCCTTTTTGCTTGGCGGCAACGTTCCAAAGCAGTTCCGCAAGCCCCGCTGCTGCCACGTGCCGCCAGCGCGCCAACATTCCGTTGACGATTCGCAACTCCCTCTGGAAATCCGTCTCCGTTCTTCCTACGTTCGCTGCCATACCCATCGGCGCCGATCCCGGTTCCGGGCGCAGCGCGCCTTTTTTGTTGGCGCGATCGCGCACCTTTGGGCTTCCTTGAGGGCAACTCGGATGGATGAAGTGATCAAGGCGAAGCGCCAACAACAGAACGCGGGCTCCAGCCTGCGCGCAATTACGATCCGCGGCGCGCGCGAGCACAACCTCAAGAATATCGACGTCGAGATCCCCCGCGACAAGCTGGTGGTGTTCACTGGCCTCTCCGGCTCCGGCAAATCCTCGCTCGCCTTCGACACCATCTACGCCGAGGGCCAGCGCCGCTACGTCGAATCGCTGTCGGCCTATGCCCGCCAGTTCCTCGAGATGATGCAGAAGCCCGATGTCGACCAGATCGACGGCCTGTCGCCGGCGATTTCGATCGAGCAGAAGACGACCTCGAAGAACCCGCGCTCGACCGTCGGCACCGTCACCGAGATCTACGATTACATGCGCCTGCTCTGGGCCCGCGTCGGCGTGCCCTATTCGCCGGCCACCGGCCTGCCGATCGAGAGCCAGACCGTCTCGCAGATGGTCGACCGCGTGCTGGCGCTGCCCGAAGGCACGCGCCTCTATCTGCTCGCCCCCGTCGTGCGCGGCCGCAAGGGCGAGTACCGCAAAGAGCTCGCCGAATGGCTCAAGAAGGGCTTTCAGCGCGTCAAGATCGACGGCACCTTCTATGAGCTCGCGGAAGCTCCGACGCTCGACAAGAAATTCCCGCACGACATCGACGTCATGGTCGACCGCATCGTCGTGCGCGCCGACATCGGCCAGCGCCTCGCCGAGAGTTTTGAGACCGCGCTGAAGCTCGCCGAGGGCCTCGCCGTCATTGAGTTCGCCGACGCGCCGGCCGCCGCGCCCGTCGAGGAAAAGAAGAAGACAGCAAAAATCCACGACAAGAGCGGGCCCGAGCGCATCCTGTTCTCGGAAAAGTTCGCCTGCCCGGTCTCCGGCTTCACCATTCCCGAGATCGAGCCGCGCCTGTTCTCGTTCAACAACCCCTATGGCGCCTGCCCCGCCTGCGGCGGCCTCGGCGTCGAGCAGCATGTCGACGAGGACCTCGTCATTCCCGACAAGGAGCTCTCCTTGCGCAAGGGCGCGATCGCGCCCTGGGCCAAGTCGTCGTCGCCCTATTACGAGCAGACGCTGACCGCGCTCGGCAAGCACTACAAGTTCACGCTCGACACCAAGTGGAAGGATCTCGCCAAGAAGACCAAGGACGCCATCCTCTACGGCTCCGGCGAGGACGAGATCAAGTTCTCCTACCAGGACGGCGTGCGCTCCTACGACACCAAGAAGCCGTTCGAGGGTGTCATCACCAACATCAACCGCCGCTATCGCGAGACCGAGAGCGAGTGGGCGCGTGAGGAGCTGGCAAAGTATTTCCACGACGTGCCCTGCGAGGGCTGCAAGGGTTTTCGGCTCAAGCCCGAGGCGCTCTGCGTCAAGGTCGGCGACAAGCATATCGGCGAGATCTCGGAGCTGTCGGTCAAGAAGGCCGGCGAGTGGTTCGAGACCGTGCCCGAGGCGCTGAACAAGCAGCAGAACGAGATCGCCGGCCGCATCCTGAAGGAGATCCGCGAGCGCCTGACCTTCCTGCTCGACGTCGGCCTCAACTACCTCACCCTGTCCCGCTCCTCCGGCACGCTGTCCGGCGGCGAGAGCCAGCGCATCCGCCTGGCCTCGCAGATCGGCTCGGGGCTCACAGGCGTGCTCTACGTGCTGGACGAGCCCTCGATCGGCCTGCACCAGCGCGACAACGCCCGCCTGCTCGACACGCTGAAGCGGCTGCGCGACCTCGGCAACACCGTGGTCGTGGTCGAGCATGACGAGGACGCCATCCGGCTTGCCGACTACGTGCTCGACATCGGGCCCGGCGCCGGCATGCATGGCGGCAACATCGTTGCCGAAGGCACGCCTGCCGAGATCATGCGCAACCCGAAATCGCTGACCGGCAAGTACCTGACCGGCGAGCTCGAGGTCGAGGTGCCGGAGCGGCGCCCGCCGAACCACCGCCGCACCATCAAGGTGGTCAACGCGCGCGGCAATAACCTCAAGAACGTCACCGCCGAGATTCCGCTCGGCCTGTTCACCTGCGTCACCGGCGTCTCCGGCGGCGGCAAGTCGACGCTCCTGATCGACACGCTCTACCGCGCCATCGCCCGCAAGCTGAACGGCGCCAGCGAAGGCGCCGCGCCGCACGACCGCATCGAGGGCCTGGAGCATATCGACAAGATCATCGACATCGACCAGTCGCCGATCGGCCGCACTCCGCGCTCCAACCCCGCGACCTACACCGGCGCCTTCACGCCGATCCGCGAATGGTTCGCCGGGCTGCCGGAAGCCAAGGCGCGCGGCTACGAGCCCGGCCGCTTCTCCTTCAACGTCAAGGGCGGCCGCTGCGAGGCCTGCCAGGGCGACGGCGTCATCAAGATCGAGATGCACTTCCTGCCCGACGTCTACGTCACCTGCGACGTCTGCAAGGGCAAGCGCTACAACCGCGAGACGCTGGAAGTCCTGTTCAAGGGCAAGAGCATCGCCGACGTGCTCGACATGACCGTCGAGGAAGCCGCCGAGTTCTTCAAGGCGGTGCCGCGCGTGCGCGAGACTTTTCAGACCCTGCACCGCGTCGGACTCGATTACATTCACGTCGGCCAGCAAGCGACCACCCTATCGGGCGGCGAAGCGCAACGCGTCAAACTGGCAAAAGAGCTGTCCAAGCGCGCCACCGGCCGCACGCTCTACATCCTGGACGAGCCGACCACCGGCCTGCACTTCCACGACGTCAAGAAGCTGCTGGAGGTGCTGCACGAGTTGGTCGCGCAGGGCAACACGGTGGTCGTCATCGAGCACAATCTCGAAGTCATCAAGACCGCCGACTGGGTCATCGACCTCGGCCCCGAAGGCGGCGACGGCGGCGGCGAGATCGTCGCTTGGGGCCCGCCGGAGGACATCGCCAAGGCACCGCGGAGCTACACCGGCAAATTCCTGGAGCCGGTGCTGAAGAAGGCGCGGAAGCCGAAGCGGCGGAGCACGAGTGAGGCGGCGGAGTAGGCGCTTTGAACCGAAGCCGTAGGGCGGATTAGCGAAGCGTAATCCGCCACGCCCTCTCGTGAGACGGTGGACCGCGCTTCGTCATTCTCGCTCGACGAACCACCAAGGATCGGGGAGAGAACCGACATGTCCGCAGGACTCGTGCAGACCTATCGCGCCTTCGCCCACAACAATGCCTGGGCGAACCATCGCCTGCTCACGGCCTGCGCCGCGCTACCTCAGTCGGAATTCGAAGCTCACCGCACCGGCTTCTTTCCAAGCCTGCAGCGCACGCTGAACCACATCTACGTCATCGACCTCTTCTACATCGATGCGCTTGAGGGCGGCTGGCTCGGACCTGCGGCCTGGAAGAACGAAGTGCCCCTTCCTGCCCTTACTGCGCTGAAGCCTGCGCAAGCCACGATGGACAAGCGCCTGATTGCCATCTGCGATGCGCTGACGCCCGCGCGGCTCGATGACGTCGTGAAGATCAACCGCGACACGAGCGTTCAGACCGAGCGCCGCGACCGGCTGCTCATGCATCTGTTCCAGCACCAGATCCATCATCGCGGACAGGCGCACGCCATGCTGTCCGAGACGGCCGTCGCGCCGCCACAGCTCGACGAGTTCTTTGCCGAAGGCGAAGCGCCGCTCCGGGCTGCCGAATTCGCCGAACTCGGCTGGACCGAGGCGACCGTCTGGAAATCGCAGATATAGGCTACGCCAGGAACTCCGGCGGCACATGGTTGGTCAGCCACACGCCATTGTCCGCGCGAAAAAACCTGAATCCCTTGGCATGCATACCGCCGGCATCGACCTTGAAGACGTGCGGCTTGCCGTGGCGCTGACCGACGCGCTGCGCCGTCGCCTCATCGAAGGACAGGTGCACCTGCTGGCGCGCCTGCGGCTTCAGTCCCTCGGACAGGATCGCTTCGACGAACCGGGTTGCGGTCCCGTGATACAGGACCGACGGCGGCTCCTGCGCCGCCAAGCCAAGTTCAACGGAGACGGAATGGCCTTGCGCAGCGCGAATGCGCTCGATATCGGCTGACAGCGAGAAACGCTTCTTGTCGCTCTCTGCAACGACACGCAGCAGATCGTCGCGGTCAAACGTTGTGCCGGCGGCATCTGCCTTGGCGATCAGGTCGTCGATGCTGGCCCACCCCTGCGAGTCCAGCACAAGCCCGATCGCATCAGGCTTGTGGCGCAAAACGAAGCTCAGAAATTTGCTGAGCTGGGTGTCATCTATCGGCATGGCGTCCCTTCCGGTTCCGCACCTCTACACTTAAGTGGTTGACAAGGCCAGATGAGCGATCTGGAGGGAGCGATGCCCAGTCGACCCTATACTCTCTTCCGGAAAGCCATCCTCGCCGAGCAGCAGGTGACTTGTATCTACGAGGGCCACTACCGCGAGCTCTGCCCGCACATCATCGGCACCAGCAAGAGCGGGGAGGAAGCTGTGCTGGCCTGGCAGTTTGCCGGCGAGAGCAGCGGACCGCTGCCGCAATAGCGGTGCCTGAAGCTGGCCAACGTCAGTGGCGCCCGGGCACGCGATGGCCACTGGTTTGAAGGCGGCTCACATCGGACGACCCAGACCTGCGTCAGTAACATTGATCTCGACGTCAATGTTGAAGTCCGCAGGTTGCGGTCCCGCTAGCTGCCGACGAATTCAATCACCGCCTCACCCCGCGCGACGGCTTCGACAATTTGCGGCATCGCGCCTAGAAACTGGCGGATCAGCGCGCGATTGTCGATGTTGCCGACGCGCACCCATAGCACGATCGGTCCCTGACCCTTTGCAACGCGGAGAAGCGAAAAGTCGCGATCCTTGGTGACGAGAACGGCCGATCGAGAAATGGCTTCGTTCCAGATCACACCGTCGATCGCGTTTGCCATCCCGAACTCGGCCACATGAACCGCATCGTATCCAGCGCGACGCATGGCTTCCGCGAGTGCCGGAGGAAGCTTGGCATCGATCAAGTATGGCAAGCTATTTGGCCGCTATGATCGGGTGATCGACCTGACGGGCAGCATAGGCGAGCACCGCGTCAATATCGGCCTCTTCAAGATACGGATAGTCTTCGAGGATGCTCTCCCGCGTCTGTCCCGCTGACAGCAGCCCCAGGACGTCGGCAACCGTGACGCGCAGGTCGCGAACGCAGGGGCGTCCATGCATACGCTGGGGATCAACCGCAATCCTTGCCAGTAGCTCCGACATCTGTCACCTCTGGGCCTTAATAT
Source organism: Bradyrhizobium huanghuaihaiense (assembly GCF_025200885.1). Lineage (NCBI taxonomy): Bacteria > Pseudomonadati > Pseudomonadota > Alphaproteobacteria > Hyphomicrobiales > Nitrobacteraceae > Bradyrhizobium > Bradyrhizobium huanghuaihaiense. The sequence continues at coordinate 4,813,430 of NZ_CP104172.1, forward strand.
AGCATCTCCGATCGCATCTGTCAGCGCGTCGTCGGCTGGACCCGATGCGCGAGTCCATCCGGTACTTCCTCTCCCCCATGCCCTACTCCTTCGCCATCTTCGATCTCGACGGCACCCTCGCCGACAGTTTTCCCTGGTTCCTGCGCGTCATCAACGACGTTGCCGATCGCTTCGGCTTTCGCCGTGTCGCCGATGAGGACATCGAGGGGCTGCGGCATGCCTCGAGCCGCGAGATCCTCACCCGGCTCGAAGTGCCGCTGTGGAAGCTGCCGGCGATCGCGCGGCATGCGCGGCGGCTGAAGGCGGAGGCAGCAGCTGAGATTTCGCTGTTTGCGGGCGTCGAGACCATGCTGCGGACGCTGGCGGAGAACGGCGTGCAGCTTGCGCTGGTGACGTCAGACAGCGAGGCCAATGCGCGCGAGAAGCTCGGCGAGGCTGCCGCGCTATTCTCGCATTACGACTGCTCGGCATCGCTGTTCGGCAAGGCCGCGAAATTCCGCCGCGTCGTCCGGCGCGCCGGCGTGGACCCCGGCCGCGTCATCGCGATCGGCGACGAGGTGCGCGACATCGAGGCCGCGCGGGCCGCAGGGATAGCCTGCGGCGCGGTCAGCTGGGGCTATGCCGCGCCGGCGGCGTTGCGGGCGCTTGCGCCCGATCACATGTTCGCCCAGATGGAGGAGATTGCCGAAGTGGTCTGCCGGATCCAGCAGAGCGTCTGATCCGCAATCGCAGCGCACGGCTGGGGAGACGTCAATGACACTCACGGACGCAAGCCGCCTCAAGCTCCTGGAGCCGCCGGTCGGCCGGTTGCGGGTCGTGCTCGACACCGACACCTATAACGAGATCGACGACCAGTTCGCGCTCGTGCAGATGCTGCTGTCGAAGGACCGCCTCTCAGTCGAAGCGATCTACGCCGCGCCGTTCTTCAATGCGCGCGCGGACAGTCCCGGCCACGGCATGGAGCTGAGCTATCAGGAAATCCTGCGCCTGCTGGATCGCCTGAACGTCGCGCCGGAAGGCCTGGTTCATCGCGGCGTCACCGACTATGTCGGCCCCGGCAAGACGGCGCGGACGGCCCCCGCCGTGGACGACCTCATCACCCGGGCGCGCGCGGGCACCCCGGACAATCCGCTCTACGTCGTTGCCATCGGCGCCATCAGCAACGTCGCCTCTGCGCTGCTGAGGGCGCCCGATATCATCGACCGGATCGTCGTGGTCTGGCTCGGCGGCCATGCGCTGGAATGGCCCCACACGGTCGAGTTCAATCTGAAGCAGGACGTCGGCGGCGCGCAGGCGCTGCTCGACAGCGGCGTGCCGCTCGTCCTCGTGCCTTGCATGGGCGTCACCTCGCGTCTTCACTCGACTGTTCCGGAGATCGAACGCTACGTCGAACCCCACGGCAGCATCGGCGCGTTTCTCGCCATGCGCTTCAAGGAGTATGCGCCCGACCACATGGGCTGGGCCAACGAAATCTGGGACATGGCGCCGGTCGGCTGGCTGCTCAATCCCATGTGGGCACCGAGCGTGATCATCCCCGCTCCGGTCCTCACGGATCAGATGACGTGGAGCGTCGACCGCAGGCGGCATCCGATCCGCTACGTGATCTATGTGGACCGCAACCCGATCCTGAAGGATTTTTTCGTGAAGTTGCGAGACTTCGCCGCGTCGAAGGTGCCGTAGCCCGGATGAGCAAAGCGACATCCGGGAGCGTCGGTGGATAAGGATGGCACTGTCCCGGATATCGCTTCGCTCATCCGGGCTACGAGACATCCCCTACTCCGTCCTGCGCAAGAACGCCCCGAACGCGCGCGGGCCGTCGCCGGTCTTGATCTCGCCGATCACCTTCAATTCGACCGCATCGATGATGCTTAGCGTATTGCTCTCCCAGCAGGCGACGATGATGCGCTTGCCGTCGGCGGTTGCCGCAATGCCTTCGGGGTAGTCGCCGACATTGATGCCCTTGATCGGCTTCAGGCTCGTGAGCTCGAACACGCTGACCGTGCCGCCATACTGGTCGGTGACGAAACCGCGCCCTTGCGTCAGCGCCACCGCATAGGGACGCATTCCCACCGGCACGCGGCCGACCTCGCGCGCCTCCGCGATGTCGATCACGGAGACGTCGTCGGAGCCGACATTGGCGGTGTAGGCGCGCTTGCCCTCGGCATCGATGGTAACGCCGAACGGGCGCGTGCCGACCTTGATCACCGCCTTGCGTTGGCGCGTCGCCGCGTCCACGACCGAGACGCTGTCGTCGTCGCGGTCGGCCGACAGCAGCAGCTTGCCGTCGGGCGTCACTGACAGCCCCGACGGCGAGGCGCCGACCGCGATGCTGGCTGTGACGCTGCGGCTCGCGGCATCGATCACCCGGACCGCCGCCGCGTACCAGTCGGCGACATAGACGGTACGGCCGTCAGGCGCCACGGCAATGCCGAGCGGCCCGCCGCCGACCTCGATCCGCCCCGTCACCTGCCGCGCGGCGGCGTCCACCACCGTCACGGCCTTGGCATCCGGGCTCGTGACATAGGCAAAGCGCCCGTCGGCACTGACGGCGACGCCGGCCGGCTTGCCGCCGATCGGGATGGTCGCAACGCTGCGCGAGGTCGCGAGGTCCACGACCATCAGATCGTCGCTGAGCTGGTTGGTGACGAACGCCTCTTCGGCTGACGCCTGGGCGATGCTGGCGGCGAGCGCCGCCAGGACCAGGACCCGCACGGTCAGCTTCCGCTCTCGATCTTCTTCTTCAGCGCCTCGAGGCCGGCCTTGTAGAGCCCGCTCACCGCGGTCTTGGCGGCTTCGTCGCTCAGCTCGGGCGGCGGATCGTTGTTGGGAAAGCCGCGGTAGAACGCCCCGGCCCATTCCAGCGTCGCGCCCTTGCCGTCGGCGCTCGGCGTCACCGTCAGCGTCGAGGAATAGTTGGTGACCGGCAGCACCTTCACGTCGACGGAGGTGATCCGGTAGGAATAGGTCATCGCGGCGGCGTCGAACTTGTAGAGCTCCTCGTCCACGGTGGCGCCGCCCGTCAGCGTCAGCTTCCGCGTCGCGCCGATCTCGTTGCCCTTCTCGCCCTCGGTCTTGGTCACCGGCGGCAGCCAGCTCATGTCCTGGAAATTGCCGATCACGGCCCAAACCTTCGCCGGGGCTGCGTTGATCTCGATGGATTCCCGCACTTTCTGCCGGGTCGGTCCGTGGGCCCAGGCCGGCCCAAACGCCGTCGTCAGGGCCATCCCCACCACCGCCAGCGCCGCCACCCCGGCGAGCGCCGTTCCGCTTCTCATCCTCATCTCGTTTCCTCACTCTTCAATCTGCGCGACTTGAGGCGCGCTGGGATCATCGTAGCGCATTTTGGGGCCGAGGGGAGACCGGTTCGTGGCATGGCGGAGGCGGAGTCGCGTTCACGCCATAGCTTGCGTTGCCCGACGGGCAAAACACACAAGACCGGGGTCAATGCATCAGGACGAAAACAATTCGCTTTACGCGAATTCGGATTTATCGCATGTTGCAGCCATCCCAGCCCGGTCCGAGGGGCGTTCGCGATCGTCACGACACGCGGGATGGGACGTGGTGGACGCAGGCGGCGTCGGCGCGAAGGTGGTTTGCAGGGCGGCTCACGCCGTGAGCAAACACTAGCGCGCGCACGACCGGTGCAGCCTGCGTACGGCAAAATCGTGTGGTCCTGGCGCCCGGGGTCTGTGCGCCAAGTCCTGCTGTGATGCTGCGACCCAACCGGGCGCGCGCATCAGCCATCCGCAGGGCGACGGGGGCAATAGTGCATCGCTCCCCGGGGAGAGCACGACATAAGCCGTCAAACCACTGCGCAGGGAAGGCCGTGTGTTGGGCTTCACCTGTATGCCGCTGTGCAGCCTCTTGTAGCGCAACCTTCGCACAGTGGACCGTGGGTGCCCGGCCGGCACCCGGCCTTCCCTGCGCCTTCTGACAAAGAGAGCGCGATACGACGAAGCAAAGCTCGGACGAAACGCGTCGCGAGATCAAAGTGTCATGTCTGCTTTCCAAAAAGCACGCAATTTTTGTCGAAAACGATCGGGATCATAAATGTGCAGGCGCGACCAAACGTCGTCACACGTGCCTGATCTTGCGCAGGAAAATATTGGCGCAATAATGCCGCTCTACCTTGTGATCCGGAATCAACCGGACCAGTCTTGTGGAGGGCGACGCAAGTGTTCGCTCGCACCGCGGCCTCGGCCGCCGTCATTGTCACTTTGGCCGCGTTTGATGGTGCGGCCGCACAAACGGCCAACCAGCCGCCGGATACGATGGCGGCGCGGGTGGAAGCCTGCACGCCCTGTCACGGCAACAAGGGCGAAGGCACCAGCGACGTCTATTTCCCGCGGCTGGCCGGCAAGCCCGCCGGCTATCTCTACAACCAGCTCCTCGCCTTCCGCAGCGGCCGGCGCAAATATCCGCCGATGAACTATCTCTTGGAGTTTCTGCCCGATCCGTATCTGGAAGCGATGGCGGAGTATTTCGCCAGCGAGCATCCGCCGCTGCCGCAGCCGGCGCCGAGCGAGGTCAGCAAGGATGTCCTCGCGCAGGGCGAATTGCTCGCGACCAGCGGCGACGCCGGTCGTAACATACCGGCGTGCGTGAGCTGTCATGGCCCGGGCCTTACGGGCATGCAGCCCGGAATTCCCGGCCTGCTCGGCCTGCGCGCCGCCTATATCAGCGCGCAGCTCGGCGCCTGGCGATACGGCACGCGCACGGCGAAGTCGCCCGACTGCATGCAGCTCGTCGCCGGACACCTGACGGAAGCAGATGTTACCGCCGTCGCAGCCTGGCTCGCGGCGCGTCCCGCGCCTGCCAACCCGGCTCCCGTGCCGAAAGGCACCTACGCGCTGCCGTTCGGCTGCGGCAGCCAGCCCAACTGACGAGGCGGATGATGGGCTCGAAACTGTCGATCGCAATCCTCGCCTTCACCGCGCTCACGACGGTTGCGCAGGCGCAGGACAAGACAAGCGACAAACCCGGCGACATCATCGCGCGCGGCGAATATCTCGCGCGCGCCGGCGATTGCACCGCCTGCCACACCGCGCCGGAGGGCCGTCTGTTTGCCGGCGGCCGTGCCATGCCGACCCCGTTCGGCACGCTCTACACCTCCAACATCACGCCCGATGCCGAAACCGGGATCGGCAAGTGGAGCGCCGACGATTTCTACAAGACCATGCACAGCGGCCGCTTCCCCGATGGCGGGCTGATCTATCCGGCGATGCCGTTCGCCTCCTACACCAAGGTCACGCGCGCCGACAGCGACGCGATCTTCGCCTATTTGCGCTCGATCCCGCCGGTGAGCCAGAAGAACAAGCCGCACGACCTGCGCTTCCCCTATGACAACCGCCAGCTCATCCTCGGCTGGCGCACGCTGTATTTCCGCGAGGGTGAGTTCAAGCCCGACCCGGCCAAGTCGGCAGAATGGAATCGCGGCGCCTATCTCGTCGAAGGCCTCGGCCATTGCAGCATGTGCCATTCGCCGATCAACGCGCTCGGCGGCACTTCGAAATCGGACGCCTTCAAGGGCGGCCTGATCCCGATGCAGAACTGGTACGCGCCGTCCCTGACCTCCAACCGCGAGGCGGGACTCGGCGACTGGAGCATCAAGGACATCACCGACCTGCTCCAGACCGGCGTTTCGGCACGGGGCGTGGTCTACGGCCCGATGGCCGAGGTCGTGCACAACAGCCTGCAGTATCTCAGCGACGAGGATACGCGCGCGATGGCGGTGTACCTCAAGGGCATCTCGGAGCCCTCCCCGCCGCCGCCGGCAAGCTCGGCGTTGCCGACCACCGAGAGCAGCCTGCTGATCAGCCTCGGCAAGACCGTCTACGACAAGAACTGCGCGAGCTGCCACGGCACGCAGGGCGAAGGCAAGCCGCCGCATTGGCCGCCGCTCGCCAACAACCAGTCGATCGAGATGGAGTCGGCGGTCAACCCGATCCGCATGGTGCTCAATGGCGGTTATCCGCCGGGCACAAAGGGCAACCCGATGCCTTACGGCATGCCGCCCTTCACAGGGCTCCTCTCCGACAATGAGGTCGCCGCCGTCGTCTCCTACATCCGCACCGCCTGGGGCAATCGCGGCACGCCGGTCTCGGCGCGCGAGGCCAACGAGCTGCGCTCCGCGCCGCTGAATTGAGAGACGTCATGATCAATTCCGATCCGCCGACCAGCCCAGCCGCCGCCGACCAGGCCGTCGAAGAGGTCGTGGCACAAGGCCCCTCCGGAGCGATCGTGCTCGCCGGCATCGCGACGGCCTGCGTCGTCGCGATGTGGCTCGCCTTCTATCTGTTCGTCTTCCTGCCGCGCGGGCCGCTGCAATGAGCACTGAGGAAACCCATGGAAACGGCAGCGCCAGCGCCGAGGTCGCGGCCCGCGTCGAGCGGCGCTGGGCCACCATCGCCGTGATCATCATCGTGATGATGGCGCTGCTCGCGGCCTTCGCCGGCATCCACCGCGCGACCATGCCGCAGCCGCGCGTCGAGACCACCGATCCCTCGCGGATTCATCTGTCCGGCGAATTCGTCGAGAGCAATCTCGGCAGCGTGCTGGAGGCCAATGGCAACGTCACCGTGCGCGCGATCGGCCAGCAATATTCCTTCACGCCGGCCTGCATCGTGGTGCCCGTGGACACGCCGATCACGCTGCGTGCCACCAGCGCCGACGTCGTGCACGGCATCCTGATCCAGGGCACCAATATCAACACCATGCTGGTGCCGGGCTACGTCTCCGAGCAGCTGATGCGCTTTGCGAGGACCGGAGACTATCTGATGCCCTGCCAGGAGTTTTGTTCCTTCGGCCATGAGGGCATGTGGGGCAAGGTCAAGGTGATCGACAAGACCGACTTCGCGGGTCGTGCGAAGGGCGGCGGGAGGCTGAGCTGTGTTGGTCAATAGGAAGCTCATCCTCGCCCATTTCTGGCTCGCCTTTGCGGTGTTCGGCGTCGCGCTGACGCTCGGCGCCTGGCAGATGTTCATCCGCAGCCCGATCGGCACCTGGCTGTCCAACCCAGAGCTCTATTACCGCTCGCTGACCGCGCACGGCACGGTGATGGGCTATGTCTTCCCGACCCTGGTGGCGATGGGCTTTGGCTATGCCATCAGCGAGTCCGCGCTGGAGCAGCGCCTGGTCGGCGTGCGCTGGGCCTGGACCGGCTTCTGGCTGATCGTCATCGGCAGCGTCATGGCGGTGATTCCGGTCGCGTTGGGGCGCGCTTCGGTGCTCTACACCTTCTATCCGCCGCTGATTGGCAACGTCTTCTACTATCTCGGCGTCGTTCTGGTCGTGGTCGGCTCCTGGATCTGGGTCGCGCTGATGTCGATCAATTTGCGCGTCTGGCGCAAGGCCCATCCCGGCGCGCCGGTGCCGCTCGCGATGTTCGCCAATGTCGCGGGTGCTTACCTCTGGGCCTGGACCGCCGTTGGCGCCGCGCTCGAGCTGCTGCTTCAAATCATTCCCGTCGCGGCGGGACTGAAGGCCACGATCGACGCTGGCCTCGCCCGCGTCTTCTTCTCCTGGACGCTGCACGCCATCGTCTATTTCTGGCTGATGCCGACCTACATCGCCTACTACACCATCGTGCCGCGGGCGATCGGCGGCCGCGTCTATTCCGACAGCATGGCGCGGATCTCCTTCATCCTGTTCCTGGTGGTGGCGATGCCGATCGGCATGCACCACACCTTTGCCGATCCGATGGTCGGCGCCGGCTTCAAGTTCATCCATTCGGCCTTCACCGCACTGGTCGCGCTGCCGACGCTGCTGACGGTGTTCACGATCTGCGCCTCGGTCGAGATCGCGGCGCGGTTGCGTGGCGGTCGCGGGATGTTCGGCTGGATCAGGGCCCTGCCCTGGGACAATCCGATGATGCTGGCGCTGGCCTTCTCCTTCGTCATGCTCGGCTTCGGCGGCGCCGGCGGCCTCATTAACATGAGCTATCAGCTCGATGCGTCGATCCACAACACGCAGTGGATCACCGGACATTTCCACCTGATCTTCGGCGGCGCCATCGTGATCATGTATTTCGCGATCGCCTATGATCTGTGGCCGCATCTGACCGGGCGCGAGCTCATCGACCTCCGCCTGATCCGCACCCAGCTCTGGCTGTGGTTCATCGGCATGATCGTCACCACGTTCCCGTGGCACTGGGTCGGCATCCTCGGCATGCCGCGCCGCATGGCCTATTTCGACTTCGGCGATCCCGCGATCGCGCCGCAGGCGCTCTCGGTCACCTTCTCCGCAATCGGCGGCTTCATCCTGCTGGCGTCGGGAATCCTGTTCCTGGTCATTCTCGCCCGCGGCATGCGCGCACCTCAGGCCGAGGCCGGACCCTATCGCTTTGCGCTGGCCGTGCACCAGCCCGCGACCGTGCCGATCGCGCTCAACACCCACGCGCTCTGGGTGGCGCTGATGATCGCGCTGACCCTCACCAATTACGGCTACCCGATCCTGACGCTGGCGATGACCGAGGGCACGTCGGTGCCGGCCGTCTATGTGGGAGCGCAGTGATGAGCGCGCGCGACCTCTTCACCTTCAGCAATCCGCATTTCACACGCGGCGTCGGCATCACCGCTGCGATTCTGATCGTGACCGCGATTGTGGGCTTCATCGTGCTGCCCTTCGCCCAGCCCTGGGTCCAGTTCGCCAATGTCTGGGACGCAATCTGCAGCGCCGCCGGCGTGCCGCAGCGCGCGCCGGTCGTTGCGGCACCTGGACACGAGAAACGCCTGTCCGAGGTCGTGCTCACGTCGAACACGCTGGCCCGTCCGAGCCAGGAGGCGATCGGCCGCGGCGCCACGCTGGCGCAGCGCTGCGCGATCTGCCACGGCCCGACCGGCATCAGCCGCGCGGATTCGCCGAACCTCGCCGGCCAGTACGCGGCCGTGATCTACAAGGAGCTGCACGATTTCCGCTCCGGCGCACGCGCCAATGCCGTGATGTCGCCGTTCGCCGTCAATCTGACCGATCAGGAGATCGCCGATCTCTCGCTCTACTACGCCTACCTGCCGCGGCTGCCCGCCTATCACCCGACGCCGCAGCTTCCCAAACCCAACATCGTCATCTACGGCGCGCCGATGCGCGGGATCGCGCCCTGCGGCTCCTGTCACGGCAGCCTCGACAACAAGACCGGCAGCCCGTGGCTGGAAGGCCAGTCCGAGGCCTATATGAAGGCGCAGCTCCACGCCTTCGCGACCAGTGAGCGCCGCAACGACATCAGCCAGCAGATGCGCAACATCGCGCGCGCGATGACGCCGCAGGAGATCGAGCAGGCCGCGGCGTATTACGCCTCACAGCCGCCTGATGTGGTGAAGGCGGTGGATTGAGGGTTTGGCACGCCTGCCTCCCCATCGTCATTGCGAGCGCAGCGAAGCAATCCAGAATCCCTCCACGGAAAGACTCTGGATTGCTTCGTCGCTTCGCTCCTCGCAATGACGGTGGAGAGGGTACGCTCTACGTCGACGCCAGCTTCGGCCGCCCGTAGATCACATCCGCCCGCTTCTCGAACGCGGCCGAGAACCGCGCGAAGGCGGCGTCGAACATCGAGCCCATCAGCATCGCCAGCATGCGGCTCCTGAACTCGTAGGCGAGGAAGAAACCGACGTCGCAGACGCCCTCACCCCCCTCCTGGCCTTTGGGCTCGAACGTCCAGCGATTTTCGAGCTTACTGAACGGACCTTGCAGATATTCGACGAGGATTTTCAAATTGCTGCGGTCGAGCGTCACGCGGCTGGTAAAGGATTCCTTGACCAGCTTGAACGACACCGTCATGTCCGCGACCAGCACCTCGGTGCCGTCGGGCTTCGCCATGCGCTGGCGCACCTTCAGTGCGCTGCACAGGGGCACGAATTCCGGGTAGCGCTCGACGTCGGCGACCAGATCAAACATCTCGGATGCGCTGTGATTGACACGGCGCTTGCTCGAAAATTTGGGCATATCGGTTCAGCGGGCGCTAGCTGCCCGCGCGGCCTTCAGTCTCGCAAAATCCTCGCCGGCATGATGCGAGGAACGGGTGAGCGGGCTCGCCGACACCATCAGGAAGCCCTTGGTGTAGGCGATCTTCTCATAGGACGAAAACTCGTCCGGCGGCACATAACGCATCACCGCGTGATGCTTGCGGGTCGGCTGCAGATATTGCCCGATCGTCAGGAAGTCGACGTCGGCCGAGCGCAGATCGTCCATCACCTGCTGCACCTCATGGCGCTCCTCGCCGAGGCCGACCATGATGCCGGACTTGGTGAAGATGGTGGGATCGAGCTCCTTGACCCGCTGCAACAGGCGGATCGAATGGAAGTAGCGCGCGCCGGGCCGCACCGTGAGATAGCGCGACGGCACGGTCTCGAGATTGTGGTTGAACACGTCGGGCCGCGCCGCGACCACCACCTCCAGCGCACCTTCCTTGCGCAGGAAGTCGGGCGTCAGGATCTCGATCGTGGTCGAGGGGCACGCGGCGCGGATGGCGCCGATGGTCTGGGCAAAATGCTCGGCGCCGCCGTCAGTGAGGTCGTCACGGTCGACCGAGGTGATGACGACGTGGGCGAGACCCAGCTTGGCCACGGCCTCGGCGACGTTCTGAGGCTCCGCCGCATCCAGCGCGTTGGGCAGGCCGGTCTTGACGTTGCAGAAGGCGCAGGCCCGGGTGCAGGTGTCACCCATGATCATGAAGGTCGCGTGCTTCTTGTCCCAGCACTCGCCGATGTTCGGGCAGCCCGCCTCCTCGCACACCGTGTGCAGGCCGTTGGCGCGCACGATATTGCGGGTGTCGGCATAGCCGCGGGTATTGGGCGCGCGTACGCGGATCCAGTCCGGCTTCGGCGGCGAAGCGGAATCAGGGCGATTCACCTTTTCAGGGTGGCGCGGGCGCAGCGGGTTCGAGATGGTATCGACAATAACGACCATAGGGTATCCGGTCTGTTCAGGTCCTACCTAGTCGGTCTGGCCCGGCATCGCAACCCGGCTCGCACCACTTCAGGGAACATGGCAGATATGGGCAATATCCTGCTCTGTTCTCAGGCGATTCTCACCTCGAATGGCTCCAGTCTCGAAACCTTCCACACCTCGGCTTGGCCAGGCCCTGAAGCGCGCCTTTTTCGCGCGCAACGTCCGCGAGGTCGCCCACGACCTGATCGGTGCGACCATGCTGGTCGACGGCGTCGGCGGGATCATCGTCGAGGTCGAGGCCTATCATCATACCGAGCCGGCGGCGCACTCCTACAACGGCCCGACGCCGCGGAACCAGGTGATGTTCGGCCCGCCGGGCTATGCCTATGTCTACCGCTCCTACGGCATCCACTGGTGCGTGAACTTCGTCTGCGAGGAGGAAGGCTCGGCCAGCGCCGTCCTGATCCGCGCACTGGAGCCGACGCATGGCTTGGCTGCGATGCGCCGGCGCCGCCATCTCCAGGATCTGCACGCGCTCTGCTCGGGCCCGGGCAAGCTGACGGAGGCGCTCGGCATCACCATCGCGCACAACACGCTGCCCTTGGACCGGCCGCCAATCGCGCTGCATGCACGCACGGAGGATTTGGAGATCGCGACCGGCATCCGGATCGGCATCACCAAGGCCGTCGAGCTGCCCTGGCGCTATGGCGTCAGGGGCTCGAAGTTTTTGAGCAAGCCGTTCCCGAAGTAGGCCTACGACGCCTGCTTCAACCGCTCCAGCGCCTCCAGCAGCTTGGCCTTGCGGGCCAGCGCCGCCTCGCGCTTCTCGCGCTCCTCCTCGACGACCTCCTCGGCCGCGTTGGCGACGAACTTTTCGTTCGCCAGCTTGGACTCGGCGCGCTTGATGTCGGCGTCGGCCTTGCCGATCTCCTTGTCGAGACGCGTGCGCTCGGCGGCAACGTCGATCACGCCCTTCAGCGGCAGCGCAGCCACTTCGCCGCGCACAAGCAGCTGAACGGCACCGTCAGGTGCACGGTCGGCGAAGGAGATGTCGGACAGCCGCGCCATGCGTTTGATGACGTCGGTCCAGCGCGGCGCGCGCTCCTTCGTCTCGACCGACGCGCCCGCAAGCACCAGTGCCGTCAGCGTCGCCGGCGCGATATTCATCTCTGCGCGCACGGAGCGGATTTGCGTGACCAAGTCGATGACCCAGCCGATCTCGGCTTCCGCCTTGGGATCGGTGAAGTCGGCATGGTCGAAGATCGGCAGGACCAGGGCCGGCGAGATCAGCGGATCGGTCGGGCCGGCCGCCGCGGCGAGCATCGCGAGTTGCTCCGGCGTAGGCTCAGCCGGCTTCAGCGGCCACGGCGCCAGCGCGAGCAGACCGTCGCGCTTGGCCGTCACCTCCCACAGCTCTTCGGTGATGAAGGGCATGAAGGGATGCAGCAGCTTCAGGATTTCGTCGCGCGCCCAGGCCACCATGGCGCGGGTTTCGTCCTTGGCGGGGCTGTCCGGGCCGAGCAGCACGGGCTTGGCGAGCTCGACATACCAGTCGCAATAGACGTTCCAGACGAAGCGGTAGATCGCACCGGCGGCATCGTTGAAGCGATAGGCCTCGATCGCCTCGGTCACCTCGCGCGTGGTGTGCGCGCTCTCATGCGCGATCCAGCGGTTCAGCGTCTCTTTCGCCTTGGCCGGCTCGAAGCCGTCGGGCACGGCGCAATGGTTCATCTCGGCAAAGCGGGACGCATTCCAGAGCTTGGTCGCGAAATTGCGGTAGCCCTCGACGCGGCTGGTGGCGAGCTTGATGTCGCGGCCCTGCGCCGCCATCGCGGCCAGCGTGAAGCGCAGCGCGTCCGCACCATATTCGTCGATCAGGTTGAGCGGATCGATGACGTTGCCCTTCGACTTCGACATCTTGGCGCCCTTCTCGTCGCGGACGAGGGCGTGGATGTAGATCGTCGAGAACGGGATCTCCTTCATGAAGTGCATGCCCATCATCATCATGCGGGCAACCCAGAAGAAGATGATGTCGAAGCCGGTGACCAGCGCATTGGTCGGGTAATAGCGCTGCACCTCGGGCGTATCGTCGGGCCAGCCGAGCGTCGAGAACGGCCACAGCGCCGAGGAGAACCAGGTGTCGAGCACGTCCTCGTCACGCGTGATGAAGCCTTCGCGCTTGTTGCGATCGAGCGCCATCTCGCGGCCCTGCTCGACCGTGATGACCTCCTGCTCGACGTAATAGCCGAGCGCGTGGCTGATCGCCTCTTCCTCGGTCTCGGCGACGAACACTTTGCCGTCGGGCCCATACCAGGCCGGGATCTGATGGCCCCACCACAGCTGGCGCGAGATGCACCAGGGCTGGATGTTTTCCATCCACTCGAAATAAGTCTTCTCCCAGTTCTTCGGCACGAAGGTCGTTTCGCCCGAGCGCACCGCCGCGATCGCCGGTTTTGCCAGCGTCTTCGCGTCGACATACCACTGGTCGGTCAGGTACGGCTCGATCACGCTGTTGGAGCGGTCGCCGTGGGGCACCATGTGGGTGTGCGGCTCGATCCGCTCGACGAAGCCGAAGGATTCCAGCCGCTCGACAATGCGCTTGCGCGCCGCGAAGCGATCGACCTTGTTGAACTCCTCGGCGAATTGCGCGGCGCCTTCCGGCAGGTCGCGCAGGTAATCCTCGTTGTCGAGGAGATCGAGGCAGCCTTCCTTGTCGAGCACGCTGATGCGGCGCAGGCCGTGGCGATTGCCGACCTCGAAATCGTTGAAGTCGTGCGCCGGCGTCACCTTGACCGCGCCCGAGCCCTTCTCGGGATCGGAGTATTCGTCGGCGACGATTTTGATCTTGCGGCCGACCAGCGGCAGGATGACGTTCTTGCCGATCAGCTTCTGGTAGCGCTCGTCCTCCGGATGGACGGCAACGCCGGTGTCGCCGAGCATGGTCTCAGGACGCGTGGTGGCGACCACGATGAAGGTCGTGGGATCCTCGGGGCTGAAGGTCTTGCCCTCGATCGGATAGCGCAGATACCAGAGGCTGCCCTTGACCTCGGTCTGCTGCACTTCGAGATCGGAGATCGCGGTCAGGAGCTTGGTGTCCCAGTTCACCAGCCGCTTGTCCTTGTAGATCAGGCCCTCGCGGTGCAGCTCGACGAACACCTTGACGACGGCGTTGGACAGGCCCTCGTCCATGGTGAAGCGCTCGCGCGACCAGTCGCAGGACGCGCCGAGCCGCTTGAGCTGGTTGATGATGGTGTCGCCGCTCTCGGCCTTCCACTGCCAGACCCGTTCCAGAAACTTCTCGCGGCCCATCTCGCGGCGGCCGGGCTGCTGGCGCTCCATCAGCTGCCGCTCGACCACCATCTGGGTGGCGATGCCGGCATGGTCGGTGCCGGGCTGCCACAGCACGTCGCGGCCGCGCATGCGCTCGAACCGGCACAGGATGTCCTGGAGCGTGTTGTTGAGGGCGTGGCCCATGTGCAGCGAGCCCGTCACGTTCGGCGGCGGGATCACGATGGTGAAGGGCACCGCGTCGCGGCGGTCGGGACGGCCGGCCTTGAAGGCAAGGCTGTCCTCCCAAACGACGGACATGCGGGCTTCGATATCGGCGGGCTGGTAATTTTTCTCGATCATGGGGCTGCTAGAAAGCCGCGCGCGGGGGCCAAGTCAACGAAAAGGTCAGCGGAAAGCGAGGCGGCAACAGCGCTTTCTGGTCCGGTCCGGAGCCGAATATGACCTGTAAGCCGGGCTTTATGAGGGCCCTGCGGCCGGCTTTACCTGCCGCCGCGCGAGACCCGCTCGATTTCGGCCTTCACGATGCGTTCAACCAGGCCCGGCAGGTTGTCGTCGAGCCAGGACTTCAGCATCGGACGCAACATCTCCTTGACCAGATCCTCCAGCGTCCGCGCATTGCTGCTGAGGACCGTATGGGCCAGGGAGTTGAAGGCGGATTCGACTGCGGAGACGGTCGATTGCGCCAGGATCGGCTGTTGCGGCGGCAGCGGCGGTGCATCGAAGTCCACCGGCGCGTAGGACGGCGGAGGTGCCGGACGCGGCGGCGGCGATTCGGCGAATTCGAGATCGTCGCGCGGCTCGACCTTGCGGAAGCTTGGCGGCGGCGGAGGCGGTGTCGGCGCCGGGTCCATCGCCATTTCGTCGGTCAATTCGAGCACGTCGGGTTCAGGCTCGGGCTCCGGCTCCGGTTCTGGAGCACGGACCTCGGGCGCAGGCGTGGCCGCGTCGAGCCCGGCCAGCAGCGCGTCGATATCGTCCTGGCTGTTCGGTCCGGCATCCGCAGCGGGCGCGGGCGGCGGCGGCGCGGGAGCCGGCTTTGGGGCCGGCGGCGGTGCGGGCTTTTCGGCGGCAGGTTTGGGCGGAGCGACCTTGGATGGCGGAATGTCGTTCATCGGCTTCGGCGGCGCGGCGGGCGTCGCAGCCTTCTCGGGCTTCGCAGCTTCGGCCGGCGGCGGCTTGGCCTCGTCGTCGGCAATGATGCGCCGGATCGAGGCCAGAATCTCCTCCATGGAGGGTTCTGTGACCTTTGCAGGCTGCGTCATCTCCGACTCCACATCATCAACGCCCTCGCATGCGTTGTTTTACACCAAGCACGACAGGATTGGCCGGTTCCGCAACGAGCGCCCCGACATTTTCGCCGCGGCAGCCCGACTTGTCCCCAGATCACGGCTCAACGTGCGGCGGCGTGCCCTGCCCTCGGCACTCAAGCTCTACGCATACGATATCGGTTGCGGAGCGAATCGATCCGCATCTTCTTGGCAAGGCTATGTCAGGGATTTTGATGATTGCAAGCAAAGCACCGGTCGGCCGCAATTGTTCGCGAGGCCGACCGGATGACTACGGGATCAGCGCCCGTCAGGCGTGCGTACGCCGCCCCAGCTGTCGCGGACCTGATGGTAGTGAACGCTTGCATCGTAGACCGTGGTCGAAAGACCAAGCACCTGGGGCGCCAGACGGCCGACGGCGGCAAGGACGTTATACGATGCCACCACGCGGTCGTGCTGCGCGGTCACCAGCGCGACGCGCGCATTGACCAGCGCCTGCTGCGCGTTGAGCACGTCGAGCGTGGTGCGCTGACCGGCCTTGGCTTCCTCGCGCACACCGTTGAGTGCGATCTCGGACGCCGTCACCTGCGCCTGCGCAGACTGCACCTGCGCCTTGCCGGCCTGCAGCGTCCCCCAGAACTGCACCACGTTCGCACGAGTCTGGTCGCGCGTGGTTTCGAGGTTGAGACGCTGCTGCGCCAGGTTTTCCTTGGATTGGCGGATCAGCGAATATTCGCTACCGCCCTGATAAATCGGCACCGAGACCTGCGCGATCGCGGATGCGTTGAACGAGCGCAACTGAATCAAGGACTGTTCGTTGGACTGCGTGGCCGCTGCCTGGACCGTAACCGTCGGCAGCAACGCACCTTCGGCAACTTTGACCTGCAGGAAATTGACGTCGATGCCATACATTGCGGCCGTGACGTTGGGATGCTCGATCAGACCGAGCTCGACCGCCGAAGCGAGCGTTGACGGCAGGAACCGGTCGACCGGCGAGCCCGGTGCGAGGTTCGTCGGCTCGTTGCCAATGATGCGGCGGAAGTTCGCCCGCGTCGTGGTGAGGTTCGCCTCCGCGGTGAGCGCCTGCGTTTTGCCGGCCGCCAGTTGCGCTTCCGATTGCGCAACGTCGGTGCGCGTCACTTCGCCGACGTTGAAACGATCACGGGTCTGCTTCAGCGTCTGCTCGAGCACGCGCACGTTGCTGCGCTGGACTTCCAGTGTCGCGGCATCGCGCAGATAATCCATATAGGTCGTCGCGGCCTGGAGCAGCACGGTTTGATCGAGGCTGCGCAGCGCTTCGCGTGCGCCCGACACCTGACTCTCCGCCGCCCTCGTTCGGTTGGCGGTCTGGTTGCCATTGTAGAGCGTCTGCGTAGCGGTAACGCCAACGCTGCGAGGCAACACCGATCCGTGGATTGCATTACTCCCCACGCCGCTCTGCAAATCCGTATATTGATAGCCGCCGCTCGCGGTCAGTGCGACCTTGGGGCGATACCCGGACAAAGCCTGCGGCACGTTCTCGTCGGTCGAGCGCACCTGCGCGCGCTGTGCGTTGAGCTGCGGATTGTTCTGATAGGCGCGCACCAAGGCGGCCTCGATCGTGTCCGCCAAGGCAGGCGTCGGCCCGGCCAGCGCCAGCAGCAGGACCGAAACCGCAGCTCCGGTGAAGAGCTTCACCCCATGCATCCCAAAATTTCCGTTTCATTTTAACGCCCGGCTCGTGCCCGCGAGCCGGGTTACCGTCTACCGAGTGGAGTCGTTGCCCCGCCGCAACATAGGACGCGGATGGCCGCGACGGAACTACCTCAAGGTAGTTCTCGGTGGAAACTCTTCACGTGCAGCATCCCGGCCACACTTCTGATTCAGAACGGGATTTTAACGGGCTTTGGGCCGTCAGAAGACGAAGGCGGCGGCGCGTTCCAGCCCGGGAAGGACCGGAGCTGTGGCGTCGAACAGCGCCCGATGGCCGAATTCGCCGTGGGTCCGGGTCACGATCACCGCCCGCGGCGGCCGCGATTCGGCCGACACGCCCACCAGGCGCCCGCCTTCCTTGAGCTGCCCGAGCAGCCCTTCCGGGGTCACCTCGGCGGCGCCATTGAGGATGATCACATCATAGGGTGCGGCAGACGGATCGCCTTCGGTGCAGGCAGCGGCCTTGCAGGTGACGTTGGCGAGGCCGAGGGTGGCAAAGGCCTCCCTGGCCTTCGCGGCCAGAGCCGAATCGCACTCCGTCGCGGTGACCTGACGCGCCAGCTTGCCCGCCAGCGCGGCGAGGTAGCCCGTGGCGCAGCCGACGACCAGGACGCTGTCGCCCTCGTCAATCTCGGCGGCCTGGAGCAGCTTGCCGGTCAGCTGCGGCTTGATCAGGAACCGCTTGGCAGGGCCCTCGCTCACATCGAGGTCGAGGTCGAGATAGGCCAAGGCCTGCCGGCTCGCCGGCACGAAGGCCTCACGCGGAACCGTGAGCATGGCATCGAGAATACGACGATCGGTGACGTCATTGGTGCGCACCTGGCCATCGACCATTTTGAGGCGCGCGGTCGAGAAACCGGACATTTGCGGATCCTGAGATGCGGACGATGCCGCGGACGGAAGTTGGCGGCATCTTTGGAACATGCTCGGCGAAAACGCAACATGGCCGTTGGCGCTAGCCGGCCAAGGCTCCCGCAACTCACCCGCATCAGGGAACAGGACGGATTATTCGATCGTCACCGCAAGGCGGCCGATCAGGGCGGCCACCTCATCCAGCCGCGCCGAATCGGGGGTCTCGACCGCACGCGCCAGGCAGGCGAGGCATTCGTCGTCGCTGAGCTCGGGAACGTCGGCCGGCAGAATCGAGGGAGCCAGTTGGGCGCGGTCGATCTGGATGTCGGGCATGGGAATCAGCTCCGTAAGAGTCCGGCTCAGCGAAGCTCGATTTGAATTAAGTCGATTTGGTGCCATCCCGGCGGCTGCGGTGGCGTTGCCGGACACAACTGCTTGAACGCGATTCTGCGTGGATCGGGCCACCACGTGTTGAGACAAGAGTTGAAAGATGACTCGAGCAGAATCACGCGTCGCATCAGCGACGACTCACAAGTCAATGAATTTACAGCGGAATTTGGCTCCCCGGGCTGGATTCGAACCAGCGACCATCCGATTAACAGTCGGATGCTCTACCGCTGAGCTACCGAGGAAAAGGGCGAACTGTCGTCCGCGCGCGGTGCGTATAACAAAGCCGGTTGCGCTTGCAAAGGACGAATTCGTCATCTTCCGCAACGCGTCCGAGGAAGGGGCCGGGCCGGCCCCCTCCCCATCTCACAGGCGAAACTACTCCGCGACGAACGAGGTGGTCTTGGTGCCGGAATCGTAGCGCAGGCGGAGCGCGGTGAACTTGCAGAGGTTGACGTTCTTCCAGAGCACGGCCTCGTCATAGTTCTGCCAGTCGACGCGGATGTTCCAGACACAGCCCTCGTCGTCCTCGTCGAACTCGACATAGGTACTCGCCTGGTTCTGCAAGACCTTATCGAGCTCGTTCTCCCATTCGTCCAGGCCGTCGTCCGGCGCGTTGAAGCCGAGGAATTTGATGGCATAGCCGGTCTCGTTGACGACGGTAACGTTGCGGGCATCGGCAGCGAACGACCCCGTGGCCGCGATCGAAAGACTGATCGCGATCAGTCCGGACAGAAAATACTTCATGTGAAATGCTCCCGATCGAAACAGGCTGTAAGCGCCTGACGTCGATCGGCGCAGGCGCCGCGGCAACAAATGGCGTTGCCTCGAAGAGTCGTCCGGAGTGCGATCGACGGATTCAATACGCGATCGATCCGCACTCCGGCGCGCTGCGCGACGCGAGACGCGCAACGGGCCTGTTCTTATCGTTTCGAATTCTCAGCAGCAATGAACCGGCATTCATAGATCGGCGCTGTTTGTTTTCTCAGGCGTGGGAGCCGGCACAGCGGCGCCGTTGCTCTTGCCGGTCACGGCGCCGACCAGCGCCTTCACGGGATCGTCGCCCGGCGCAAAGCCGCTCTGGCGCAGGATCTCGTCGATCATCGGACGCAGCGCGTGCACCTTGAGCAGCTCGCCGGCAAGGCCTTCACCGAAACCGACGTTGCCGCTACCTGCGCCATTGCCGCCGAACGCACCGCCGGTGTGCAGGATGCGGACATCCTTGAGGTTCGCGATCGGCTTCACCATCTCGGCCAGCGCCGAGGGCATGGTCTCGATCCGCTTCTTGGCGATCTCGAAATCGATGACGTTGCTGCCGAGCTTGTTCTGCGCCTCGTTCTTCATGGTGATGACGGCAGCTTCGGCTTCACCGATGTTGCGGACACCGACCGCCTTGATCTTGTTGGATTCGGCTTCGGCTGTCGCCAGCGTCTTGACGGCTTCGGCGCGGTCGAGCGAGGCTTTCTTCTCGGCCTCGGCGGCAACGATCAGCTCGGTCGACTTGCGCTCGGCCTCGGTCCGTGCAGCCAGCACCTGGGTGAGACGGGCGCGATCGGCGACCTCGACCGCGCGTGCGGTCAGAACCTTTTCCTCCGCCGAGACGGCGACTGCTTCAGCCGTCTTGGCTTCGGCCACGGCTTCGGAGGTCTGCTTGCTCTTGGCCGCGATCTGGATCTCATTCTCCTGGGTGGCGATCTGGATTTCGCGCTGGGCGTCGGTCTTGCGCTTGTTGATTGCGAGGTCCGACTCGATGACAGCGGTTTCCTTGACCTGCTTGGCGCCCGCCTCCTTTTCGGCAACGGCCCTGTCGGTGTCGATGCGGGCGTTCTCCTCGGTCAGGCGCGCGGTCTGGGTCGCGGTCGCCACCTCGGCGCGGGTGCTTGCGGTCTTGTTGGCGATGTCGCGTTCCTGCGACAGTTCGGCTTCCTTCTTGGTCCGCTCGATCCCGAGGGTCTGCTGCCGCGCCTCGAGGTCCTTCTGCGCGATCGCCACCTCGTTGTCCCGCACGATGGCGTTGCGGTCGCGCCGGCGGGTCTCGGTGACGGTCTTGAGCTGGGTGAGACCTTCGGCGTCGAAGAAATTCTCGGGGTTGAAAAACTTGACGTCGGTCTGGTCCAGCTTGGTCAGGGACACCGATTCAAGCTCGAGCCCGTTCGATTTCACGTCGGACTCAACTGTTGACTGCACGTGCTTGACGAAGTCCGAGCGCTTCTCCTGAAGCTCCAGGATGCTCATGGTCGCGGCAACCGAACGGAGGCCGTCGACGAATTTCGCCTCGACCTGGTTGCGCAGCGCCTCGGCATCGTTGGTCAGCGCGCCCAGCGTCTGGCTCGCCAGCGCAATGCTTTCCTCGTCGGGGCGGACGCGCACGTAGAATTCGGCGACGATGTCGACGCGCAGGCGATCCTTGGTGATCAGGGATTCCCGCTCCTTGCGCTCCACGGTGAGCCGCAGCGTCTTCAGGTTGACGCTGGCATAGGAGTGGAAGATCGGCAGGATCATGGCGCCGCCGTCGAGCACGACCTTCTTGCCGCCGAGGCCGGTGCGCACGAACGCCTCGTCACGCGTGGCGCGCTTGTAGAGAATGGTGAAGACGATCCCCAGGACGACGATCAGCGCGACGCCGATCATGGCCGGGACTGCGATGTCGAACATGACTTTCTCCAATGAATGACTTAGCTGCTGCTTAGAGGTGGCTTGGACGGTTTGAGTTCATCCTCGGCCTTGACCGCCACGAAGCGGGTGCCATCGCGATCGACCAGCAGGACCAGGGTTCCCTGCGGCAGGGGCGATGACGAAGGTGCCGCGACCGCCAGGACGAAATGACGGTTGCCGTGGACGTCGGCGACGCTGACCCGGCCGGGCGGCCCCTGGTCGAGCGGACCGACGACGACCTCACCGACGCGGCCGACGAGATCGCCAAGGCCGACGACATAGCTCTCGTCCTTGGGAATGATCCGCGCGATGGCGCCGCTGGCGGCGCGCACCAGCGGGACCGACACCGCGACGGCCCCGAGCGAGGCGACCGTCGCCGGCAAGGGACCGGCGACCATCCGTGCGACGTCCTGGATCAGGAAGCCGGTGATGGAGAAGGCGCCGAGCGCCAGCAACAGGAAGATCAAGAGCGGCACGCCGCCGACATTGATCCAGGAGATGGCGTTGAGGACGCCGTTGTCGCTGGGATGGCTGAAATCGATGCTGGTGCCGAGCATCTCGCTGAGGGAAGCCCCGATCAGCATCGTGATCACCTCGAGCGTGCCGACGATGACGATCATGGCCGCCGCGATCGCGAACGGCCTGACCTCGGGCGACATGACGTGTTCGAGCAATGCGCTCATGACACGGCACTCAGGAGCGCGACTTCAACCGTGCGAGCCTCGCCGCAATCTCCTTGTCGCGATGAAGCGCGCTCAGTTCATCGATGTCGCTGGAATACGGGATGCCCTGCGGCACGCCGGTCGCGCGCGCCACCGCCCTGCCCGCCCGCAAGGCCTTGGCTGTTGCGGACGCCCCGCCGGACTTCCGGGGCGACGTCGCGGCCTGATGGCTGGCATGTGCCTCGCTTTTTTCGAGATCGGCGCGGCGCTGCTCGGCATCCTGGAGCGCCGACAGCACGGCGCGCAGCGAGGTCACGCATTGCTCGATCTTCTCGTTGTTCTCGTCAATGGCGCGGGAGAGCACCTCGAACTGCGCCTCAAGGTCCATCTGCCGGGCGATGCCGGCGCGGGCGAGATCGTCGCGGCCGTCAGTGATCGCGCCTTCGATCTTGGGCGCAAGATCGGTCATCTCGCGCTCGATCTCGGTACGGCGCGCGTTGAGGCGGTATTCCTCGGCGCGAGCGGCCGCGAGCGCGTCGCGCGCCTCGCTTTCGGCGCGCTCGATCTCGCGGATGGCCTGTCCAACTACCTTGAGCTTGTTCTTGCCCTCCGCCTGCTCGATTGCGTCATAGGCGATCCCGGCAATCAGACGCCCGACCCGGGACAGGAAGTTGTCGGGGGCGGCAGCAATGGTATCCATGGCGTTCTCCTCCTCTGGCAGGCTGTTCGGCGTGACGCCGTAGTGAACTTCAAAGCCGTCGTCGGTGCGGATGAGGTGCGCGGGCACGCTCTGCCCCCAGCCCTCGGCATAGCCGGCGTAGTCGAAGGGCACGCTGAAGCGCCCTTGCACGGTCGCAATCGAAATGGTGGCGGGGCCCTTGATCTTGGCGAGCTTGTCGTCGAGCGGCAGGCGGCGGCCTTGCGCCGCGCGATACTCGTTGCGGTCGCGCAGGCCCAGCGTCACCAGGCGCGAGGGCAGCGCGGTCTCTTTGCGGATCGGCTCATAGGCGTGGGCGTGGAGCAGGACGACGTTGGACCCCACGTTATGGGTCCGCGCCACCTCGTCGAGAATCTCCATCATGCGGTCATAGGCCTGGAATGTCGCCTCGATGGCGGCCTTGGCGGCCGGGTCAGGGGCAAGCCTGTAACGCAGCGCGGACGGCGCGTTTCGGGGCGACTGGCTCATGGAAAGCACTAAAGCACCATTTTGGTGCTTTAGGAAGGGGAGATGCGATCACGTTCCACTGATCCTTGTGCACTCTAGGGGTTAGTCGCTGTCGCCCGGGGCCGCGTTCAAGGCGGCGGATCACTCCTAGATCACGGCCAATCAAGACTTTCTGCACGCACTGATTGCAATTTGAGGCGAAATGCACCAAGCGTCTCGGTCGTCATTGCGAGGAGCCCTTGCGACGAAGCAATCCAGAGTCTTTCCGCGGAGGGATTCTGGATTGCTTCGCTGCGCTCGCAATGACGGAGTCTGACGCGCCACCTCTCCTCGTCAACTCTCACTTCAGATCGCAGACACACTTCCGCATCCTCGCGGCCTATCTCGCCCGAGCTTTGCTTTGTCACATCGCTACGAAACGAGGCGGCCTGTCACGGCCGCCGGCACACTAGGTCGATCTCGATCAACGCGTCATAGGCGAGGCCGGTGACGCCGACGCAAGTGCGGGCCGGCAAGCGATCCGGCGCGAAGAAGCTGCGATACGTCTCGTTCATCGCGGCGTAGTCTTCCTTGAAGCGCGTCAGGTAGACGCGCGCCATCACGACGTGCTCGAGGTCGAGATCGAGGCCGGCCAGAACGACCTTCAGGTTCTCCATCACCGCGCGGGTCTGCGCGACGATGCCGTCGGGCAGCACGCCCGGCGTCTGCGGCGTGTCGGGCATCTGGCCGGTGACGAAGACAAACCCGTCGGTCTCGACGGCGTGGCTGAAAGGCGCGACCGGCTTCGGGCCGTCGCTGATCATGTGGAATTTCACTTGAGCTGTCCTTGTTACGATGCGTCCTGGAACAGGCGCTTGCTGAGGATGGCGTGCACGCCCCAATTGCCGTCGACGACTTGCGTCACGCCGAAATCGACGGCGGCCGACATCAGTGCAATCGCCTCGTCCTCGCTGAGCCCTTTGGTGTTCATCAGGAAGCGCCGCATCTTGCGGAACGCATCCTTCATGGCGAGGTCGAGCGAAGACTTTGCATAGACCTCGCTCTGTCCTTGCGCGCCGAACTCCGCGAGGTAGTTGGGATGGCTGAAGCCGGTCAGCACCCAGTCGGTGGCGGTTTCAATCAGGGGATACGAGAGATCGGCGAAGGGACGAGCGGCGAGATCGGCCTTCTTGTGCAGGATCACCTCGAAGGTGCCGGTCATCGAGCACTCGATCGCGGTACCGCTGAGCTCACCGTCGCCCTGGGCGGCGTGGGGATCGCCGACCGATAGCAGCGCGCCGGGCACCGAGACCGGAAGATAGACGGTCGCCCCCTTCCCCAGCCGCCAATTGTCGAGATTGCCGCCGAAATAGGACGGCGGCACGGAATCGACGAAATCGACCTCGCGCGGCGCCACCGCGATCACGCCGAAATGCGGCCGCAATGGAATGCGGATGCCGTCGAGCACGGCGTGTCGGCGCTTGATCGTGCCGGGCGCGACGGGAACGCCGGGATAGTCGTAGGTCGCATGCACCACGCCAAAGGGATCGGTCTGCGGCTCCCAGCGATAGGAATAGAGCGCGCGGGCATGCGGCGCGTCCACATCGTCAAAGATCTCGTAAATGGTCACGGCCTCGCGCGGTTTGGGACCGCCGAGAAACTCGTTGTAGTGATAGCCCCACCAGGCCGCCACCGAGGAGCCGAACACGCGCCCGGCATGGCTCGGGCTGCGACTTGCGCGCGGCACGATGTCGAGGATGCGCACCTCGAGCACGTCGCCGGGCTGGGCATCCTTCACCGCGACGGGCCCGGTGCAGATGTGCACGCCAAATCCCTCGCCGGCGCCGCGGCCGAACACGCTGGCATCCATGGGTCCGGCGCCGCGGCGGTCGACGTTCTTCTTGTTCCGCGTCCAACCGAACACGCTTTCGGCGCCGGGATCGCCCGCGATCATCATCTCCGGTGCGTCGGAGGCGTGCTGGGTCAGCGTCTCGATGGTGATGGTGTCGCCTGATGCGATCTCGATCTGCGGCGGCAGCGAGCGGCTGAAATAGCCCCAATGAACGCGGCCGGCCTCGACCGGAAGATGATGATGCCTGCGCTCCGTGGTCGCGCGCTCCTCGGCGCCGGCACGGGCGACGTTGCTGCGTGCCTCGACGCTCTGATGTGCGCGGAGCTGTGCCAGCGCCTCCTGTGGCCAGCCGCGCTGGCCGGCGACGCCATGCTGCGAGGTCGCCCGCTCCGCCTCCTGCTGGCGAAACTCGCGCGGCGGCAGGCCGAAGCGATGACGGAAGGCGCGGCTGAAATGCGCGGAGTCGCCGAAGCCATAGGCGTAGGCGATCTCCGAGATCGAGCGATGGGCCTCGGTCGGGTTGGAGAGATCCGCCCAGGCGCGCTGGAGCCGACGCTCGCGAACGTAGTGGGTAAAATTGTCGCCGACCGTTTCGAACAGCTTTTGCAAGTAGCGCTCGGAAATGCCCTCGGCTTGCGCAACACGCGCCGGCACAAGATCGGGATCGTCGAGCCGGCGCTCGATGGTCTGGCAGATCCGGTGCAGCAGAGCCGCCTGCGTCGCGCTCGACCCGGCGTCGGACGTCGACGCCGCCAGTTGATGCGCGAGCGTCAGCAGCAGGTCGACCAGCGACTGCGCGAGCGAATTCCATTCGGCATCGCTCAAGGTGTCGAGTGTGCGCGCGGTCGCGTCCATGAGGCGCGAGAACACCTCGGCGAACCCACTGGGCGGAACGACTCGGGGCTCGCCTAGCCGCGGCTTGCCCGAGAGGCGTCCGTGCAACGCCTCCGACGTCACCGACAGCACGATGGCGCGCATGTCGCGCTGGAACACGATGCTCCAATCCCCGCTGCGCGGCAGCAGCACGAGATGGCCGACGGGAACGATGCGGTGCCCGCCGGCGCTTCTGAGCACCATGCCGTCCTCGACAGGCATCAGCGCGATGGGGAGGTCTTCGTTGGCTTGCAAGAGAGGCGCGATGCTCTGCGCGCCCGCGGCCATGCGCGTCAGCGCGACGCCTGCGGCCTGGCGATGCGAGGCGGTTGCGTGCCCGTCGAAGAAGGAATGACTACCTGCGGGCTGCAGGCCGACCGCCGCCAGCACGTCCCGCCAGGCTTCGGGGCGGTCGTCTTGCGCGTAGGACTCGCTCGTGAACGGCCGGAAGCTCATCGGATCGACCCAGATTGCGGTCGATCGAAGCAACCTCTGTGCCAGTCGAACGCGGTCATCCGTCGCAGCGACGGGCCGCAGATGGGCTTCGTTGGTCACCTGTTCATCCAGAAAACGCGCTGTTCCTCAATGTGTTGGAGCCCGATATCAGCATGAGGTTGCGTAGCCCGGATGGAGCGAAGCGTAATCCGGGATTCGGGCCGCCATTGACGCTGTCCCGGATTACGCTTCGCTCCATCCGGGCTACGGGACTGAACACGCATCAGTCGCATCGAAACATGTTCTTGCGGATCGTGCCGTGGACGCCCCAATTGGCATCGACCACCTGGGTAACGCCGAAATCGGCGCCGACCGACATCAGCGAGATCGCCTCGTCCTCGCTGAGGCCGTGCACGGTCATGAGGAACCGGCGGAGTTTTCTGAATGCATCGCGCATCGCACGGTCGAGGCTCGAGTGATTGGCGATCTCGGTTTGCGCGTCAGCGCCGAGCGCTGCGAGATAGTTCGGATAGGTGAAGCCGTAGAACGACCAGGCGTGATCGGTCTCCAGCATCGGATGGTCGAGACCTTCGAGGTTGGTGCCGGCCAGATCGGCCTTCTTGTGCAGGATGAATTCGAAATCGCCGGTCAGCGAGGTCTCGATCGCGGTGCCGCCGAGCTCGCTATCGCCCTGCGCGGCATGGGGATCGCCGACCGAGAAGTAGGCGCCCGGCACGGCGACCGGATAGAACATCCGCGCGCCCTTGCCGATGCGCCAGTCGTCGATATTGCCGCCGGTATAGCCCGGCGGGATCGAGCTGACGAAATCGGCTTCCGACGGCGCAAGGCCCATGGTGCCGAAATGCAATCGTGCCGGCACCTTGACGCTGGAGAGGATGTTCTCGCGCTTCCTGATGGTGGCGTGATCGACGCGGACACCGGGATAGTCGATGGTCGGATGCACGATGCCGTCGGGGTCGGTCTGCGGCGTCCAGACATAGTTGTAGACTGCCTTCGCATAGGGCTCGCCTGACGTGTCGAGCTCGAAGATGGTGACGACCTCGCGCGGCTTCGGCTCCTCGATCAGGTCGTGATAGTGAAAGCCCCAATTGGCGGCGACATTGGAGCCGAAGCAGCGACCGGCATGGCAGGCGCTGCAGCTCGGCCGCGGCCGGATATCGAGGATGCGCACTTCGAGAATATCGCCGGGCTCGGCGCCTTCGATCGCCACGGGGCCGGTGAGAAGGTGCACGCCGATCCCCTCGCCTGCGCCGCGGATGAACGGGCCTTCGACCGGGCCCGAGCCGCGGCGCGCTACGGCCTTGTGCTCGCGCGTCCACTGGAACACGCTCTCGGCGCCGGGATCGCCCTGGATCATACGTTCATAGTCGTCGTTGGCATGATGCGTCAGCGTCTCGATGGTGGCGCGATCCCCGGAGCGCAGCGTCAGGGCTGGGGTGACCTTCTTGGAGAAATAGCCCCAGTGGACGGTTTTCGGCGAAACCGGCAGCGTGACATGCTTCATGAGATGGCCTCTTCGGGAGTCTTGAACCTTGTGGATGCGCCGCTCATCGCACCGCCTCCGGAGTCTTGTCGGCTTCCATCACGCTGAGGAAACGCGCCGTCAGCGCATTGCGCGGGCTCGAGAGCACCTCGTGCGCCGGCCCCTCCTCGATGATCGCGCCACCGCTCAGGAAAGCGACGCGGTCGGCGACCTCGTCGGCGAAACGGATCTGGTGGGTCGAGATGATCATGGTGAGCCCGTCGTCGATGGCGAGACGCCGGATCACCTCCAGCACCTCGTTGACGAGTTCAGGATCGAGCGCCGAGGTCGGCTCGTCCAGCAGCAGCACGCTCGGGTTCGGCGCAAGCGCGCGGGCGATGGCGACGCGCTGCTGCTGGCCGCCGGAGAGATGTCGCGGCAGCGCATCGGCACGATGCGAGAGGCCAACGCGGTCGAGCAGCTCGCCGGCGCGGCGGTCGGCGTCGATGCGGGTCATGCCGTGGACCCAGCGCAAGGGGCCGGCGATGTTCTCCTTCGCCGAAAGGTGGGCGAACAGATTGAACTGCTGGAACACCATGCCGACGCCGACGCTGGCGCGTTCGTTGGCGATGGCGCGCGGCGACAGCGGCTTGCCGTCCTCGCCAAAGCCGAGGCGCCGGCCGCCGACGCGCACGGTGCCAGCGTCCCAGTTTTCGAGATGGTTGATGCAGCGGAGCAGCGTGCTCTTGCCGGAGCCGCTGGGACCGAGCAGCGCCACCACCTCGCCGACGCGGACCGTGAGGTCGAGGCCGCCGAGCACCTTCTGCGGACCGTAGCTCTTGGTGAGATCCTTGACCTCGACCGCGATGTTGTTGCGCGCGATCGTCGCGGCGCGGCGGGCGCGTTCCTCGCGGGTCAGGGCCAGCGGTGGCGTATCCGCGAGCTCTGCTTCAGCGGGCTCGGGATCGATCGCGGTGGCATCGGCAGGCTCCAGCCTGGCGACGAGGTCGACACGGTGCCAGGGCAGATAATCGGCGAGCTTGCGCTCACGCCCTTTCGCGCGGTCGAGATCGAGCAGCCATTCGACGAACAGCTGAATGCCGCTGATGGTCGCGGTCAGCACGAGATAGAGCAGGCCCGAAGCGAAGAAGATCGAGAAGAAGTCGAATGTGGAGGACGCCAGCTGGGTCGAGCGCAGCGTCAGCTCCTGGACCGCGACGACGGAGGCGAGCGAGGAATTTTTCAGTGCACTCACCGCCTCGTTGCCGAAGGCCGGGATCATGGTGCGGATCGCCTGCGGCGCGATCACCCGCCACATCAGGATCCGGGGCGTCATGCCGAGCGCCTGCCCCGCCGTCACCTGCCCGCGGTCGACGCCGAGCACGCCCGCGCGCAGCATCTCCGCGATGAACGGTGCCTCGTTGCAGGCAAGCGCGAGACCGGCGGCCAGCACCGCCGGCAGCTTGATGCCGATATGCGGCAGCGCGTCGTAGGCGAACACCATTTGCAGGATCAGCGGCGTGCCGCGGAAGATCACGGTGTAGGCCCTGGCGATCGCCGCCAGGAGCCAGAAGCGCGAGAGCTGCATGCCGGCGAGGATCAGTCCGAGGATCAATCCGCCGCCGAGCCCGAGGGCGGTCACCTCGAGGGTGAGCTCGATGCCCTCGAGCAGATACGGCATGCTCAGGTAGTGGAGGAACAGCGACATCAGTCGGCCGTCAGAATGTCCGGCTCCTTGAAGTTGTTCACATCGAGCCCATGCTTCTTCAGGAGCTCCATGTGCGTACCGGCCTTCTGCACCTCGATCAGCGCAGCGAGCACGGCGTCGCGGAATTTCGGCTTGTCCCTGGGAACGGCGATGCCGACCGAGTATGGGATCGTCACCGCGATCGCCTTCTCCAGCTTGTCCGGATAGGCTTTCACCGCGCTGTCGACCGTGTTGACGTCGTTGACATAGGTGTCGGCGCGGCCGGCGAGGATCGCCTGGATGCAGTTGGCGTTGTTGTCGTAGAGCTGGATGGTCGGCTCCGCCTTGCCGGCCTTCTTGCACTCGGGGATCAGCGCCTGGATCAGGGGCACCTCGACATAGCCGGTGTTCTCGGCGGCGGCCGCGCCGCACATCGACATGTTGATGCCGTTGATGCCCTTCGGATTGCCCTTGGCGACCAGCACGCCGTCGAACACCTTCGAATAGGTGATGAAGTCGGCGGCCTTGGCGCGCTCCTTGGTGGCGTAGATGTCGGAGATGACGATGTCGGCTTGTCCCGCCGCGAGCGTGGTCAGGAGGGCTGCGAACGTCACCGGCTTGTAGGTCAGCTTGAAGCCGAGGCATTCGCCGATGGCTTCGCCGAGATCGATGTCGAAGCCGATATATTTGCTGGGATCCTTGGGATCGATGGTCTCATAGCCCGGCGTGTGCGGGTTGATGGCGTTGACGAGCGTCTTGCCCTTCCAGTCCGGATATTTCTCCTGGAGCGCGGCGCAGGCGGCGGGCGCTGCGGCCTGTGCGCTCAGCGGTGCGGCGGCAACGAGGCCGAAAGCGATGGCTGCGCCGAGCGCGGCCTTGCGCCACGGCAATGCGCGCGACATCCCCCGCGCCTGGGGCAATACCCGTGTCTCCATCTCCAACTCCCTCGAATTGCCATGGCATCAGCCATGTTCCAGATCTCGGGAGCGAGCCTAGGTGGGATGCGAACCGGAAAGCTTGTCCGCGGGCGTACAAAAAATTGGACGGAGGCGGCCCGCGATTTGGGCAAGCGGCTGCATAAAAACTGTTCGCTGGTCGCAAATCGACGCGGGTGCGGGATTCCGAATTCGGGAGAACCAAATGATCCTGGGTGCCGTAGCGATTAGCACGATTCCGGAATCATCTGGTGAGGCTATTTGACAGAGATATGACGCCTGCTGACGGAAATACGGCCTGGCGCGAACGGATCTGCGGCCGATATCCACAGCACTTCACAGCCTGTCCGCAGCATATCCACAGGCTGACTATGCCGGATTCGCGAGACCGCACGAGCCACTTGCTGCGCACAAACTCACAGGGCTGGCATGTCAGCCGCCGGCCTGATCGAACACGGTGCGGCAAGCCTCGCTCAAGCTTGATCGGTTACGGCGCAGGCACGCGGTGATGGCGCGGACGTTGGGAATCTCGCCGGCGCAGAGCCGGTAGACGTCGGGGGTGCAGGCCCGGCGCTGCTCGGGTGTCCCCTGCTGCGCCTGAGCGGCGGAGGCAAACAGCGTCAGGAACAGCCCGACGGTCGAGGCGCGGCGCGCCCGGCTCTTCACGCCCGCAAACCGCAAGAACCTCGTCTTCATGACCAAGTCTCCCGTTCTGCCCGCCCGCTCCCGGCCCGCGTTGGCCGGTCGTTGCGAAGGAGTAGGAGAAATAAACCGCCGAGAATGTGATCTCTTTCACACTGGCGGCGGGCCAAGGACGCCTAGGTTCCCGCGGGGATTTTTTCAGGAATCGCTAACCAATCGGGACCCGATTGCCGGATCGTTAAAATGCGAACGATCGGCTCAATCGGGTAACAAACCGGCTTTGCGACATTGCGCCATCCGCGTTCTGCGAGGGTGTGATGAGCGAAGCCGAATTCAACTTGCTGCTGGATGCCGTCCGGGACGCCATGATCAACGAAGATTTCGCGCCTGAGCCGGAGGAGAATTTCGTGCCCCGCTCTTGGTCGTACGCCGCAACACCCAAAGCCGCCAACGACAATGAGGGCGCCTGGCCCCTGCTGCCCTTTCCGGACGGCTGGTACGCGGCCTGCTGAGGCCCGCCTTGCCGTGACCTGATGCGCCCGCCCTTGCAGGCGGTTCGGCATCGCCGAGCGCCGGGGACCGGCGCGGCCCCGATCAAGTCTTGACGCGCTCCTCGCCGTCCTGCGGCGCCCGGTCGCGTGCAGCCGGTGGAAAGATGCTGTCATAGATTGCGCGCGCCTCGGCAATGAGGCGGGCCCGCTCCAGCTCGGATTTCGGGACAAATCGAACGACGTCGCCCACGTGCTCTCCAGCTCCAGGGTTGGGAATGCGTCCCTTCGCAGATGCGAAGTCTATGCCAGAGGGCCTGAATCGCACCTTGCCGCCAAGCCCCGGGCAAACCCGGTGGCGCGAGGCGCGCGCAGCCCGGCGGAACCGCGCAGAAATCAGATTTTTGCTGGAAGATCAGAGATTTGTGATGGAGGCCACGACCAGAATTGAACTGGTGTACACGGTTTTGCAGACCGTTGCGTAACCACTCCGCCACGTGGCCCCGTAAGGGCGGACCAATATAGGGGATCAATGGCTTAGGCAACCGCCTTCGTCCGACTTTGGCGGTGATCACCTCTTCCGATGTGGACCAAGCTCAGGCGCGCTTGCCGCGCCGGAAGTCGCGCCGGCGGCCCTTTGCGGCCGGCTTTGGCGCCAGCTCCGGCATCTCGGCCTGGACCTCGCGGTAGCGGGTCAGCATCCGTTCGAAACTGGCATGCAGGGTCTCGGCGATGTCGGGGCGCCGCTCGAGGCTGGACAGGATCGACGCGGCCGCCTCGATGGTCGAGAGACCGTCCTTGCGCGGCTCCTTGCGCAGCCGTCCGTAGCGCGAAGGGCGCGATGGGTTGAGGATCACGCGCTGGCATTTCAGCATCCAGGGATTGCGCCACCACAGCGCCTTGGCCTGGCTCCAGGTGCCGTCAAGCAGCACCACGCCTTCGAGCTTGCCAAGGAGCGCGCGCTGGTTGTCCGCAACCTCCCCCTTGCGGTTCAGCGCTACGATCTCGGCCTCGGCCTCGAGATCGGCCGCGCGCGCCGAGCCGAGATAGAGCACGGCCCAGTGCGAAGCGTTCTCGATCGGCCTCCCCAGCGCCTTGGACAGGCTCGGCCAGGACAAGCCGACGCGCACCGTTGCATCGGCAAAATGCTTCGCCAGCAGCCGCGCGGTGCCGAGCGCCCTGTCCTGCTCCTGCGGATGCTGCAGGATCAACAGCGAGAGGCGGTTTTCAATCGGCGTGACGCTGTCGCAGATGCACAGCGGCATCGGCTTCTGGCAGTGTGGGCATTCGGGGATCGGCTCGGCCGGCGCGGCGGCCGTCGTCTCGGATGGGTTCGACATGGTCGCCGCTATACGCTTCGCGCAGCGCTGCAACAACCTATTCCGCCGGCGCAGGGACCGGGCGCGGCCCGGAGCGGCGCCGCAGGCGGTCGATCAGCAGGTAGATCACTGGCGTGGTGTAGAGCGTCAGGATCTGCGAGACGAACAGGCCGCCGATGATGGTGATGCCGAGCGGTCGCCGCAGCTCGGTGCCGGGACCGGTGGCGACCACCAGCGGAATGCCGGCGAACAGCGCCGCCATGGTCGTCATCAGGATAGGCCGGAAGCGCGCCTGGCAGGCCTCGAAGATCGCCTCCGCCGAGGACAGGCCGCGCTGGCGTTCGGCATCGAGCGCGAAGTCGACCATCATGATGCCGTTCTTCTTGACGATGCCGATCAAGAGGATGATGCCGACAAAGGCGATCACCGTCAGCGGTGTGTTGGTGACCTGCAGGGCCAGCAGCGCGCCGAGGCCGGCCGAGGGCAGCGTCGAGATGATCGTGAGCGGATGGGCGAGGCTCTCATAGAGCACCCCGAGCACGATATACATCGCCACCAGCGCGCCGAGGATCAAGAGCGGCTGGCGGCCGCTGGTCCTGGCGAAATCGCCGGCATTGCCATCAAAGCTGCCGCGGATGCCTTCGGGCATGTGCAGCTCCTCGACCGCGCGCTGGATGTTTTGCGTGGCCGCCTGGAGCGGCACATCGGGCAAGAGGTTGAACGACACCGTGGTCGAGGGGAACGACTGCGAATGATAGACCGCGAGCGCGGCCAGCCCGCGCGTCGCGCGCACGACCGCCGACAGCGGCACCTGCGTATCGCCGGCGCCGGCGACGTAGATGCGATCGAGGTTGGACGGATCGACCTGG
This sequence comes from Bradyrhizobium huanghuaihaiense, assembly GCF_025200885.1. Taxonomy (NCBI): domain Bacteria; kingdom Pseudomonadati; phylum Pseudomonadota; class Alphaproteobacteria; order Hyphomicrobiales; family Nitrobacteraceae; genus Bradyrhizobium; species Bradyrhizobium huanghuaihaiense. Next base: position 4,846,842 of record NZ_CP104172.1, read on the forward strand.
AATTTCGGGTCAATCTCCAGCACCGTCATGTACTGGTTGCGCTGGGTGTAGATGATCGAGATCTGCCGCTGCGAGAAGGCGTTGTTGAGGGCGTTGTCGATGTCCTGGACGCGGACGCCGAGCGCCGAGGCCTTCTGGCGGTCGATCGACAAGGTCAGTTGAAGCCCGCCGGGATCGCGGTCGCTCGATATGTCGGTGATGCCTTCGACGCTCTCCATGCGCTTGGCGACGATCGGCGCCCATTTCTGCAACAGGTCGAGGTCGGTCGAGGAGAGCGTGTACTGGTAGTCGGAATCGCTCTGCCGTCCGCCGGCGCGCACGTCCTGGGCGGCGAACATGAAGAGGCGGATGCCGGGCACCGGATACAACGCACGCCGGAGCCGGTCGATCACCACCTGCGTCGAGACGTGGTCGCGCTCCTCCGGCGGCTTCAGGCTGATGAACATGGTGCCGCGGTTCGAGGTCGCCGCCCCCGGGCCCCCGCCTCCGCTGCCGACGGTCGAGCCGATGCCGGCCACGGCCGGATCCTGCATCACGATGTCGGCGAGGCGCTGCTGCAGGCCGAGCATCGACTGGAACGAGATGTCGGCCGAGGCGCGCGTCGCGCCGATGACGAAGCCGGAATCATCGGTCGGAAAGTAACCCTTGGGAACCTTGATGTAGAGCGTCACCGTGAGACCGATGGTGGCGAAGAACACCAGCAGCGTCAGCATCGGATATTCCAGCACGGTCCGTAAGGACCGCGCGTAGAAGGCGACGATGCGCGACAGCGAGCCCTCGATGATCCGGTCGAACAGCGTCGCGGTGCCGGAGGTGGTCTGCCGGATGTAATGCGCGCAGATCATCGGCGTCACCGTCAGCGACACCAGCGTCGAGACCAGGATCGCGAAGGTCAGCGTCAGCGAGAATTCGCGCAAAAGCCGGCCGACGATGCCGTCCATGAAGATCAGCGGCGTGAACGCCGCGATCAGCGACAGGCTGATCGAGACCACGGTGAAGCCGATTTGCTTTGCCCCCTCCTGGGCTGCCTGGAACGGCCGCATGCCGTGCTCGAGGTTGCGGAACATGTTCTCGATCATGACGATGGCATCGTCGACCACGAAGCCGACGGAGATGGCGAGCGCCATCAGCGACAGATTGTCGATCGAGAAGCCCGCGACCCACATGCCCGCACAGGTGCCGGCCAGCGCCAGCGGCACCGAGATGCCGGCCGCGATCGTCGGCGTCAGCCGCCGCAGGAACACGAACACGACGACCATCACCAGGAACGCAGTCGCCAGCAGGGTCCATTGCATGTCCAGCACGCTGGCGCGGATCGTACCGGTGCGGTCGACCAGGGTCGAGATCTCGACGCCAGCCGGAATCCACTGCTTCAGCTGGGGGATCAGCGCCTTCACCCGGTCGACGGTGTCGATGACGTTGGCATCGCCCTGCTTGGTGATCTGGATCAGCACCGCCGGCTGCTTGTTGAACCAGGCGATCGAGCGGGCGTTGCGGACGGAATCCTCGATGTCGGCGACGTCGGAAAGCCGGACGAAATTGCCGTTCGAGCTCTTGATGACGATGTCGCGGAATTCCTTTGCCGTGCGCATCTGCTTGTTCAGCGACAGCGTCTCGCTCTGGCGTTCGCCGTTGAAGATGCCGACGGGGCCGAGCGGATTGGCGTTGATGATCGCAGTCCGGACGTCGTCGGTGGCAATGCCGGCATTCGACAGCGCCACAGGATTGAGCTGCACACGCACCGCCGGCTGGTCGGCGCCTGAGACGGTCACGTCGCCCACACCCGGCACCTGGGAGATGCGCTGCGCCAGCACCGTGTCGGCGACGTCGTAGATCGCGCTCGCCGACAGCGTCTTCGAGGTCAGCGCCAGCACGAAGACAGGCGCGCCCGCCGTGTTGGCCTTGCGGAAGCGCGGCAGCGTCGGCAGATCGCTCGGCAGGTCCACCAGCGATGCGTTGATCGCGGCCTGCACGTCGCGCGCGGCCTTGTCGATGTTGCGGCCGATGTCGAACTGGAGCTGGATGTTGGAGACGCCGAGCGACGACGTCGAGGTGATCTGGTTGATGCCTGATATCTCACCTAACCGCCGCTCCAGCGGCGAGGCCACAGTCGCCGCCATCACGGAAGGATCGGCGCCTGGCCGGCTGGCCGAGACGAAGATGGCGGGGAAGTCGACGTTCGGGACCGAGGCGACGGGCAGGAACTCGTAGGCGACGACACCCAGCAGGAACAACCCGATCGACAGCAAGGTGGTTGCGACCGGACGGCGGATGAAGGGCTCCGAGATCGATGCCATCACTGCATCCCCTCGGTCGCGCCGGCAACCGGCGGACCGCCGGATTCGGCCGGCGGCAGCGCCTGTTCGAGGCGGCGGTTGATGCGGTCGAGCGCGAGATAGATCACGGGGGTGGTGTAGAGCGTCAGCAGCTGGCTCAGCAGCAGGCCGCCGATGATGGAGATGCCGAGCGGAAAGCGCAGCTCGGCGCCGGTGCCGCTCTCGATCGCCAGCGGCAGCGCGCCGAACAGCGCCGCCAGCGTCGTCATCATGATCGGGCGGAAGCGCAAGAGACACGCCTGCACGATCGCCTCGTTGGGCGACATCCCCTGCCCGCGCTCGGCCTCGAGCGCGAAGTCGATCATCATGATCGCGTTCTTCTTGACGATGCCCATCAACAGGATGATGCCGATCAGGCCGATGACGGAGAGGTCCTGCCCGCACAGCACCAGCGCCAGGATGGCGCCGACGCCGGCCGAGGGCAGCGTCGACAGGATCGTGATCGGGTGGATGTAGCTCTCATAGAGCACGCCCAGCACGATGTAGATCGTGATGACCGCAGCAAGCAGCAGCCAGGGCTGTCCCGCGAGCGCCTTGGCGAATTCGGCGGCATCGCCGGCATAAACGCCGACGATGCTGTTGGGCATACCGATCCGGGTCTCGATCGTCTTCACGGCTTCGACGGCATCGCCGAGGGCCGCGCCCGGTGCGAGGTTGAAGCTGAGCGAGATCGACGGGAATTGCGCCTGGTGCGAGATCGCGAGCGGCGCCGTGGTCCGCTTCAGCGTCGCCACCGCCGACAGCGGCACCTGCGCGCTCGGCGCGCCGACGATCGTGCTCGCCGCGCCCGGCAGATAGAGTTTTGACAGAATGGAGGGATCGCGCTGGTACATCGGCAGCGCCTCCAGCACCACGCGGTACTGGTTGGCCTGGCCGTAGATGGTCGATATCTGCCGCTGCGCGAAGGCGTCGTTGAGCGTATCGGTGATGGCCTGCAGGCTGACTCCGAGCTGGCCGGCGCGGGTGCGGTCGACATCGAGCTGCGCCCGCAGCCCGCCCTCCTGCGCCTCCGAGGAGACGTCGCGGAACAAGGGATCGCGCCGCATCTCCGCAACCAGCTTGCGCGCCCATTCCGAGACCAGCGCCGCATCGGTGCCGGTCAGCGTGTACTGGTATTGCGAGCGGCTCGACTGGGTCGAGATCTGCACGTCCTGTACCGGCTGGAAATAGACGGTCATGCCGGGGATGCCCGAAACCCGCTGCTTCAGCCGGGTCACGACCACGCCGACATCGTCGCGTCGCTCGCCGCGCGGCTTCAGGGTCATGACGAGCCGGCCGACATTGGTGGTCGGGTTGACCGAACCCGCGCCGATCACCGAGACGACCCCGACCACATCGGGGTCAGCCTTGATGGCGTCAGCCGCCTCGGCCTGCCGCTTCTGCATCTCCGCGAACGAGACGTCGGGTCCCGCCTCCGTCACCGCCGTGATCGAGGCGGTGTCCTGGAGTGGCAGGAAGCCCTTTGGCGCGACCACGTAGAGAACGAGGGTCGCAATCAGCGTTACGAAGGTCACGACCAGCGTGAGGCGCTGGTGTTGCAGAACCACAAGCAGCGTGCGGCGATAAAACTCGACGGTGCGGTCGATGAAACGGCTGATGGCGGCAAGGCCCGGTACCGCCAATTCCTCATGGGCGTGTTTCAGCAGCCGCGAGCACATCATCGGCGTCAGCGTCAGCGAGACCACGGCGGAGGTCACGACCGCAATGGTCAGCGTCAGCGCGAATTCGCGGAACATGCGCCCGACGAGACCCGACATGAACAGCAGCGGGATGAACACCGCGATCAGCGACACCGTCAGCGAGATCACCGTGAAGCCGATTTCGCTGGCGCCCTTGAGCGAGGCTTCCATCGGCCCGTCGCCGTTCTCCATATGACGGACGATGTTCTCGATCATGACGATGGCGTCGTCGACCACGAAGCCGGTGCCGATCGTCAGCGCCATCAGCGACAGATTGTCGAGGCTGAAGCCGGCAAAATACATGATGCCGAAGCTGGTGATCAGCGACAGCGGCAGCGCGACGCCCGCGATCAGCGTAGCCCTGAGCGAGCGAAGGAACAGCAGCACCACCAGCGTCACCAGCACCACGCTGAGGATCAGCGTGAACTGCACGTCGCGCACCGAGGCGCGGATGGTGACGGTGCGGTCGGAGACGATGGTGAGGTTGACGCCGGCCGGAATGGCGCGCTGGACCTTCGGGATCTCGGCGCGGATCTGGCTGACGACGTCGATGACGTTGGCGCCCGGCTGGCGCTGGATGTCGATGATGACGGCCGGCGTGCCTTGGTACCAGCCGCCGGTGCGGTCGTTCTCCAGGCCGTCGACGATCTGCGCGACGTCGGCGATCGTGACCGGCGAGCCGTTGCGGTAGGCGATGATAACAGGCTTATAGGCCTCGGCCGCGGCGATCTGGTCGTTGGCGGCGATGATGTAGGATTGCTGCGCGCCGTCGAGCGAGCCCTTCGGCCCTGATACGTTGGCATTGGCGATCGCGGTGCGCAGATCTTCCATGGCGATGCCGTAGGCCGCCAGCCGCGCAAGATCGGCCTGGATGCGCACGGCCGGCTTCAGCCCGCCGAGGACGGAGACGCGCCCCACCCCTGAAATCTGGCTCAAGCGTTGCGCCAGAATGGTGTCGGCGATGTCGCTCATCACCCGCAACGATATCGTGTCCGAGCGCAGCGCCAGCGTCATGACCGGCGCATCGGCCGGGTTCACCTTGGCGTAGGTCGGCGGGTAAGGCAGCGTCTTGGGCAGCACGCCGGCCGCCGCGTTGATCGCGGCCTGGACGTCCTGCGTGGCGCCGTCGATATCGCGGTTGAGGTCGAACTGCAGCGAGATCTGGCTGACGCCGTACGAGCTCGTCGAGTTCATCGCCGACAGCGACGGGATCTGGCCGAGCTGCCGCTCCAGCGGCGCCGTGATCAGCGAGGCGATCACGTCGGGGCTCGCGCCCGGCAGCTGCGTCGTCACCTGCACGGTCGGGAAGTCGACCTGCGGCAGCGCCGAGACCGGTAGCGAGAAATAGCCGAGCAGCCCGCCGATCAGTAGCGCGATACCGAGCAGCGAGGTCGCGATGGGCCGGCGGATGAAGGGTTCGGAGACTCCCATGGATTACGCCTGCCGCCTAGGCGGCTGTTGTCGGGATCATGGCTGCTTGGCTCCAGATCCCGATGCCCCCGGCCCCGGTGCCGGACCGGTCTGTCCTTTCTGGTCGCCTTCGCTGCTGTTTCGCTTGGCGCGGAACTCGCCGTCCTTACCTTGCGAATCCTTCTGGCCTTCCTTGACGCCGTCCTTGGCGCCATCCTTCTTCTGGGCGTCTGGTCCGCGTGAGCGCTTGCGCGGGGCGAGATCGGCCGACGGGGTCTGGTCGTCGCGGCCGACGATCACCTTGGAGCCGTCGGACAGATTGGCAAAGCCCGTGGTGACGACCTTGTCGTTCGCCGACAGGCCGCTGGCAATGACGGCGTCATGCTCGTTCTGCTGCGTCACCGTCACGGGCTTCGCCGAGACGACATTGTCCTCGCCGATGACATAGCTGAAGGTGCCGATCGGGCCGCGCTGCACGGCAGAGGTCGGCACCACCAGCGCCTGCGTCAAGGTCTCGACCTTGAGGCGGACATTGACGAACTGGCCGGGCCAGAGCTGGTAATTGGCGTTGGGGAATTCCGCCTTGAGCCTGAGCGTGCCGGTCGTTTGATCGACCTGGTTGTCGATGCCGGTCAGCTTGCCGGTGTCGATCACAGTGATGCCGTCATTACCGAACACGTCGACCGCGAGCGTGCCTTTTGCGGCGGCCGCATTGACCCGCATGATCTGCTGCTGCGGCAGGCTGAACCACACCGCGATCGGCTGCAATTGCGTGATCACCACAAGGCCGGTGGTGTCGGCCGCATGGATGATGTTGCCCTGGTCGACCTGGCGCAGGCCGGCGCGGCCCGACAGCGGCGCCACGATCTTGGTGTAGCTGAGCGTTGCCGCGGCATTGTCGATCGCGGCCTGGTCGGCCTTGACCAGCGCCTCGGTCTGCGCGACCAGCGCGCGCTGGGTGTCGGCCTGCTGCTTGGAGCCGGCATTGGAGGCAGCGAGCTGCTCGTAGCGCGCAAGGTCGATGCGCTGGTTGGCGAGCTGGGCCAGATCCTGCGCCTTCTTGGCGACCGCCTGATCGTACGTCGCCTGGTAGAGCGCTGGATCGATCTCGCCGAGCACGTCGCCCTTCTTGACGTCCTGGCCTTCGGTGAAGTTGACCGCGATCAGCTTGCCGTCGACCTGCGAGCGCACGGTGACGGTGTTGAGCGCGCGGATCGCGCCGACGCCGTCGAGATAGACCGGCACGTCCTGGATACGCGGGGTCGCTGCCAGCACGGGCACCGGCAGATCAGGCCGCTGGTTGCGGTTGTTCGCCTGCTGCTGGTGCATGACGGTCCAGCCGATGTAACCAAGGCCGCCGAGGATCGCGAGCGTGATCAGGGTCATGACGAAGCCGCGGCCGCGCGACCTGGTCGCCTTGCCCTCCTTCGCGTCTTGCTTGGTATCCGGCTTAAAGAGCATTGACCGGTTTCTCCATTCGCGGCTCCCAGCCGCCGCCGAGCGCCTGATACAGGCTGACGATGGCGAGAAGCCGTGCGAGTTGGGCCTGCCACAACGCGTCTTCGGCCTGAAATAGTGTCTGCTGGACGTTCAGCACGGTCACGATGTCGGCCGTGCCGGCGCGCAATTGCTGCTCGGCGAGATCGAAGGCGCGCTTCGACGAGGTAACGACATCGCGCTGCAATTGTAGCTTGATCGTGGTCTGCTTGATCGAATACAGCGCGTTGTCGACGTCGGCAAACGACTGGATGATGGTCTTGCGGTAGGTCTGGAGCAACTCGTCCTGCCGCGCCTTGGCGAATTCGAAATTGCCGAGGATTTTGCCGCCGTCGAAGATCGGCTGCGTGGCGCTGCCGACGAGCTGGAAGAAGGCCGCATGCGGCTGGAACAGCGAGACCAGCGCCGAGCTCTGATAGCCGCCATTGCCGGTGAGCTGGATGGTCGGGAAGAACTGCGCGCGGGCATTGCCGATGTTCGCGGTCGCAGACGCAAGCTGCGCTTCCTGCCGGCGAATGTCCGGCCGCTGCGTCAGGATCTCCGACGGCAGGCCGGGCGTGACGCGCGGAATGGCGATCTTGTTCAGCGAGCCGCCGAGCACGCGGACGCTCTCCGGCGGCCGCGACACCAGCACGGCGAGCGCGTTGACGTTCTGGTCGAGCGTCTGGCGCAGCGGCGGCACCAGTGCCTTCTGGTTGGCGAGCACGCTCTCCTGCTGGGCGACGTCGAGGTCGGTGCCGGTGCCGGCCTTGCGGCGCTCGCGGATCGCATCGAGGATGCGCTGCGCGCTGGCGATGTTGCTCTGGGCGGTACGCAGGCGGTCCTGCGAGGCCAGCACCTGGAAATAGGCGTTGGCGACGCCGGCGAGCGTCGTCAGGGCGACGACGTCACGATCGAAACGGTTGGCATTCGCCGTCTCTTCCGCCGTCTGCAGCGCATCGCGGTTCTGGCCCCAGAAATCGAGCTGGTAGCTCGCGCTGAGCGAAGCCTGATAGTTGACGACCTCACGGCCGCCATTGGTGAGCCCCGAGGCCGAGGAGCCCGAGGTGCGCGAATAGGTTTCTTGGCCGGTGCCAGACAGACTCGGCAACAACGCCGCGCCGGCCTGCCGCGCCTGAGCGTCAGCCTGGACGATGCGCGCGACGGCGGCAGCGATATCGAGATTGACGGTCTGCGCCTCCTCCATCAGCTGCGTCAGCTCGGCGGAACGGAAGCCCTGCCACCAGTCCAGCGACGGCGGCGCATCGCCCTTCCCGGCATATTTGTACTGCGTGGGAACATCGAGCGCGGAATCCGGAAGATCCTGCGTCAGCACGCATGCGCCAGAACTTGCGGCGAGGCACGCGACAGCAAGCCAGCGCGCTGCACGGCGCGTCCGGGACGCAGACCCTAGAGACCGCCAGACGGCGATCACCGGAACAAGCTGTGTCACATCCACCCCCCGCCGGGCAGATCAAGCCGCCACCGCGAAGCCGGATTAACCGATTCGCGGCCGGACGGTCGGGGGGCTTTTGGCAACTCGTTCACAGCTGATGCTTTCTGCGGAACCTTGAGCTTCATACTAGCCGGGCGGGGAACAGCGGGACAGTCCCGCAGATGCGAGATGGCTGGCCCCGCGCCTTCCCGACGCGATCAAGCAAATACAAAATATGCCTGTCTTGCAGAGACTTTTCGACTTTTCACAGCATCGGAAAGAGCGTTCAAGCTTACCAAGATTTCATGTGATATTGGCGCCACACCCAATGGGACTGGCTTTATCCGGCTGCATCGGTCAGCAACGAGCTGCACGCGGCCCTCAGCTCCGTCTCAAGCGGCAGCCGGCCACTCGCGCGAGACCGCCGGCGCTCGAGCATGAAAACCCGGCCACCGCGGCTTCATGTCCGCGTGCCGCATGCCAGGAACCGCGTGCGGCCAAGCGGCTTGCACCCGATCACGGTCCGGCTCGCACGCGATAGAGATTGGCTATCAGAGCTGCTTGCGACGACTGATCTCTCCCATCCCCCGACGGTCACCGGGCATATTCGTTCCGCCGATATCCGGGATCGCATCCCGGCATCATTCGCGCGGTTCTTTGCGCGGGAATATCGCCGCTCCGCGAGCCGCGTCGGGACTTTCGCCGCAGCGCAAAAGCCTTCCCCTTTGGCCTCCCAGGCACTAGGTTCTGGCCAATCAGATCAACCCTTTGCCAGTGATTTCCCCCGACATGACCTTTCGAACCAACGTTGTCGAAGCCATCGGCAACACCCCGCTGATCAAGCTCAAGCGCGCCTCGGAATTGACCGGCTGCACCATCCTGGGCAAGGCGGAGTTCATGAATCCCGGCCAGTCGGTGAAGGATCGGGCCGGCAAATGGATGATCCTGGAGGCAGAGAAGCGCGGTGAGCTCAAGCCCGGCGGCCTCGTGGTGGAAGCGACCGCCGGCAACACCGGCATTGGCCTGGCGGTCGTCGCCAGCGCCCGCGGCTACCGCACGCTGATCGTGATCCCGGAGACCCAAAGCCAGGAGAAGAAGGACTTCCTGAAGCTGTGCGGCGCCGAGCTGATCGAGGTCCCGGCCCTTCCATTCGCCAATCCCAACAATTACCAGCATGTCGGCCGCAGGCTCGCTGACGAGTTGCGCAAGACCGAGCCGAACGGCGTGCTGTTCGCCGACCAGTGGAACAACCTCGACAACGCCAAGGCGCATTACGAGTCGACAGGACCCGAGATCTGGGAGCAGACCGGCGGCAAGATCGACGGCTTCATCTGCTCGGTCGGCACGGGCGGCACGCTGGCCGGCACCAGCCGCTATCTCAAGGAGAAGCACCCCGGCATCGTCAACGCCTGCGCGGATCCGCAAGGGTTTGCGATGTACGAGCTGTTCAAGAACGGCCAGGCCAAATCGACCCCGGGCGACTCCATCACCGAGGGTATCGGCCTCGGCCGCGTCACGCCCGTGATCGAGACCGCGAAGGTCGACGATGCCTTCCTGATTCCGGACACCGAGGCCGTGTCGGTGATCTACGACCTGCTCCTGCACGAAGGCCTGTGCCTCGGCGGCTCCACCGGCATCAACATTGCGGGCGCGATGCGCCTCGCCAAGCAGCTTGGGCCGGGTAAGACCATCGTCACCGTGCTGTGCGATTCCGGCAGCCGCTATCAGTCCAAGCTGTTCAACGCGGATTTCATGCGCGCCAAGAACCTTCCGGTGCCGGAATGGCTGGAGAAGCGCAGCAACATCAAGCCGCCGTTCGTTTAGTTCTCGAGCTGCATCAACGCCAGGTCGGGCGCGACGCGCCCTGCGACACGCGCGCCAGGCGCTCGTTCGTCAGTGACGGCGAGGTCGCGTGCGTGCGCGATTGGAAAGGTCCGGCATAAGAACCTTCACTGTCGGCGCTCGGCCAGAACGTCAGCGCGAGCATCAGCACGAGATTGACCAGCGCGCCGACGGCCGTACCCTGGTGCTCCTGGCCGATCGCCCAGGCCTGAAACCGACCCGCAACGACGTGATCGACGACCATCAGCGCGATCCAGGCGGGGACCACACAGACCGGGTCCCAGCCGATGTCGCGGATGCGCATCGATTGCAGCGTGAAGGTGGCGGCTCCGAACAACACCATCGCAGCGATGATCGCCCGGTTCTTCACGAGCTCGTCCGGCCGGATCATGCCAGGCGAGGTGTCGCGGAGGACGGCCATCGCGATCGCAAAACAGATCGCGGTCATCAGGACCGCAAGCGCGACCGTCGCCAGGAAGAAATGCAAGCGCCCGAGACGGGCATTGAAGCCGAACAGGAAACCGAGCATTGGCGCACCTTTTTGGCGCAATATGCGCAGCGATAGCTTTCGGAGCGGTGAAGCGGCGCGACCGCGCGGCGGTCCATGGTTTCCCGAGAACTAAAGCGGCCCGCGCAATTTGAGGCGTTCGCTTTGGCTCGCCCGGGTCAGGCGCCCTCGCCGCCCTGCGCGGCTGCGGCACAATAGTCGCGCCAGAACCGGCGGTAAGCCGCTTCAACCTCGCGCGTAAAGATCTCGACATTGCCGGCGGACGACGCCGCGATTCGAGCCGGCAAATCCGCGCGCAGCTTCGCCAAAGCAGCGGGCTGCGCCGCGAATTTGCACGCGATCGCGGCATAACCCTCGTCGTCCTCGGCGACCCAGTCATTGAGACCGACGGCCGCCACGATGGAGCCGCCGGCGCGCGACGAGGCGCCGTGGCCGAGCTTGGCGACGACAGGAACGCCCGCATAGAGAGATTCCCAGGTGCTGACGCCACCGTTTTGCGGGAACGTATCGAGGGAGATGTCGACCTTCGCAAAGGTCTGCAGATGTTCCTGGCGCGGGGTCGAGCCCAGGCAGATGACGTTGTCCTCGGCAATGCCTTGCGCCACGAAACGTGCAAGGAGGCCATCGCGCACCAGGGCATCGTCAAGCAGGGTATGCTTGATCATGATCTTCGATCCCGCCACCTCGCGCATCAGCTTCGACCAGACGCGGATGGCCTCGTCCGAGATCTTGTTGATGCGGTTGAACACGCCGAAGGTCACATGGCCGTTGCGGAGCATCGGAAGCTCCGAAGGCGGCACATCCAGGATGGGATCGACCGTGATCAGGCACGGCAGGTCATGGACTTTCTCGGCCAGCAGATGCCGCGCCGATTGCGGAATGAAGACGGGATCCGCGAGCACATAGTCCATGGTCCGAAGGCCCGTGCCGGTCGCGTGCCCGAAGCCCGTGACCTGGATGGGGGCCGGCTTCCTTGCGAAAACGGGAAGCCTGTTGCCGGTCGAGTGCCCGGACACGTCGATCAGGATATCGACCTTGTCGGCCTCGATGCGATCGGCCAGCTCGTCGTCCGAAAGCTGCCAGGCGTCGACCCAGACGTCCGCCAACGCCATGAATTTGTCGGTCATCTCGTCGCGCGACGGCGAGCACGAATAACAGATGATCTCGAACTTGGCGTGGTCATGACGGCTCAGCACCGGAAGCAGCGCGAACGCCGCCGAATGGTACCAGAACTCGGCAGCGACATAGCCGATCACGATCCGCCTGTCGGGATCGAGCTGCCGGGATGAGAGCTGCCTTTGCGGCACTCTGGCGGCGACCGTCTCGCCCCAATATTTTCGCGCGGCCTGCTGGACCGCGAAATCGGCATCGGGGAGAAAGTCGAGAAAGTAGATCTTCCGCGCGATCAAGTCCGGATCCGGAGCAATGGCCAGCGCGGCGTCGAGATGCTCGATCGCGGCGGCGATCTCTCCCTGGTTTGCAAAACAGGCGCTCAGCAGCGCGAGCGCGATGGCCGAGCGCGGATTTTCCTCCAGCAACGTCTTGCAGGCCAGGATCGCCTGCGCCGTATTCCCCGTGCTCAGCGCAACTTCCGCCTTCCCTCGCAAGGCCACCTCGAGCTTCGGCGCAAGTGCAAGTGCGGCATCGAAATCCATTGCGGCCTGTTCCGGCCGCGACCGCGCAAGATTGAGCCGTCCGCGGTGCGCCAGGACCTTCGGCGAGCCGGGCCTGATCGCGAGCGCCGCTGCGAGCGCGGCTTCCGCCTCGTCGTAGTGCTTGAGCTCGATGCCGACCACGCCTTTGCCGACGAGCGCTTCGGCGTGACGAGGCTGGAACAACAGCGCGCGTTCGAAACTTTGCCTCGCGCGGTCGAACTGGCCCAGCGCCAGCTCGGCGAGGCCTCGATTGCAGAACGCATCGGCATAGTCAGGCTTCAGCCTGATCGCGCGATCGTACATCTCGATGGCTTGTCCGGGCTGGTTCATGTGAAGCAAGGTATTGCCGAGCCCGGTCAGGGCCGGCGCAAAAGTCGGCTTCAGCGTGATCGCCTTCTCCTGATAGGCGCGGGCGGCCTCGAATTTCTGCAGGACGAAGTACACGGTTGCGAGATTGTTATGGGCTTCATGCGAACGCGGATCGATCGCGATCGCGCGTTCGAGCAGCTGTTGCGCCTCCTCCAGGCGCCCGCCCTGTTGCACGCACAGGCCGAGCAAATGCGTGGCGTCGAAATGGTCCGGAACGGCTTGCAGGATCTGGCGGCAGAGCGCATCGGTCTCGGCATATCGGCCCTGGCCGTAGGCGCTCGCCGCGGCAGAGATGATGGCGTCCGCCTGCTTCTTCAATTTCTTCTGCAATCGCGCATTCTGGAATGCGCGCGCGCCGGCGCTGCTCTGCAAGGTGTCTCTCCGGGGATGGCCCGCGGCGAGTCTAGCTGATTCGCATGCGTGGCCGGCCGGTCGGCGGGACCGGCAACGTCTCTAGAATGTCCCGGACCCAGGAACCGCAGGTGCGTCTGGCCCGCCTACGCAGCGTCGCCGCTGTCCGAGGCGGCCGCACAATAGTCGCGCCAGAACTGGCGATAACCGGCCTCAAGCTCACGCGTGTAGATCTCGACATTGCCGGCGGGCGAAGCTGCAATCTGGGCCGGCAGATCCGCGCGCAACTTCGTCAGAAGCGCGGGCTGCGAAGCAAATGTCTTGGCGATCTCGATATAGCCCTCGTCATCCTCGGCGACCCAATCGCCGAGACCGACGGCGGCCACGATGGAGGCTCCGGCGCGCGAGGAGGCGCCGTTGCCGAGCTTGGCCACGACGGGAACACCCGTGTAGAGCGACTCCCAGGTGCTGATGCCGCCATTTTGCGGAAACGTATCGAGGGAAATATCGACCTGGCCGAAGGCCAGCAGGTGGTCGTTGCGCGAGGTGGTGCCGAGGCAGGTGATATTTTCCTCGCCGATGCCCTGCGCCACGAAGCGTGCGACGAGGCCGTCGCGCAGCAGGGGATCATCGAGCAAGCCATGTTTCAGGATGATCCTCGATCCCGGCAACTCCCGCATCAGGCGCGACCACACGCTGATCGCGTGATCAGATATCTTGTAGATGCGGTTGAACACGCCGAAGGTGACGTAGCCGTTGCGGAGCATCGGCAGCTCGGACGGCTGAATATCGGAGACTGGCTCCATCGTGATCAGGCACGGCAGATCGTGGATCTTTTCGGCAAACAGATGCCGAACCGGTGGCGGAATGAAAATGGGGTCCGCGAGCACATAGTCCATGGTCTGCATGCCCGTGCCCGTCGCGTGTCCGAACCCGGTGGCCTGAATGGGAGCCGGTTTCCGCGCGAAGACCTGCAGTCTGTTACCGGTCGTGTGGCCTGAAACGTCGATCAGGATGTCGACATTGTCGGCCTCGATGCGATCGGCGAGTTCGTCGTCCGAGAGCTGCCAGGCGTCGACCCAGACGTCCGCCAGTTCCTTGAACCGGGCGGTATACTCGTCCGCTCCCGGCCAGGAGTAGTAGCAGATGATCTTGAAGTTGGCGTGGTCATGGTGGCGCAGCACCGGCAGCAAGGTGAGGCCCGCCGAGTGTTGCCGGAATTCGGCAGCGACATAGCCGACCACAATCTGCTTGTCCGGATCGAGCGGCCGCTTCGGCAGCTTCCGCCGCGGCAGCTTGGAGCCGATCAAGTCCCACCAATCTCGTCGCACCGCCTGCTGGAGCGCGAAATCGGCTTCGGCGCGGTAGTCCTGCAGGAAGATCTTTCCCCGGATCGCATCCCCATAGTCCGGGCGGATCGCCAGCGCGCGATCGAGATACTCGATCGCGGCGTCCATCTCTCCCTGGTTCGAATAAGCGAAGCCCATCAGCGCCAACCCCATCTCGGAGCACGGATTTTGCTCGATCAAGGCGGTTGCGGCCGCCATCGCCTGCGCGGTCTTTCCCATCACGAGGCACGCCTGTGCCTTGCCCCGGAGAGCCAGTTCGAGCTTGGGCGAAATCGCAAGCGCCGCCTCGAAATCCGCAAGCGCCGGCTCCAGGTGCTGCAACTCGTAACTGAGCCGCCCACGCTGGGCGAGGATCCTCGGCGCGCCCGGCTTGATCGCCAGCGCCATGGCAAGCTTGGCTGCCGCCTCCTCGTGGTGCCGCAGTTCCGTGCAGACCATGCTGCTGCCGACGATGGCCTCGGCGTGACGCGGCTGGAACAGCAGGGCGCGATCGAAACTCTCCTTGGCGCGCATGATCTGTCCAAGCACGATCTCGACCATGCCGCGATTGCAGAACGCATCGGCATAGTCCGGCTTGATCTTGATTGCGCGTTCGTGCAGCTCGATCGCCTGTTGGTACTGCCCCAGATGCATCAGCGTATTGCCGAGGTTGGTCAGCGCCACCGCGAAATTCGGCTTCAGCGCGATGGCCTTCTCCTGGCACCGCCGCGCCTCCTCTAAATTGCCGAGGTCGAAATGCACGGTTGCGAGGTTGTTGTGGGCATCGTGCAGACGCGGATCGAGTGCAATCACGCCCTCGAGCAGCTCCTTCGCCTCCTCCAGGCGCCGGCCGTCATGCGCGCACATGCCGAGCAGGTGCATGGCGTCGACATGATCCGGAAGCGCCTTCAGGATCTCACGGCAGAGCGCCTCGGTCTCGGCATATTTGCCCTGGCCATAGGCGCTCGCCGCGGCGGAGAGCACGGCGTCCACCTGCTTCTTCAATTTCTTCTGCAATCGCGCGTTTTGGAATGCGCGCGCGCCGGCGCCGCTGCTCTGCAAGTTTGCTCTCCGGAGGATGGCCCGATGAGAGTCTAGCTGATTCGCAGGCTTGGCCAGCCGGCCGGCTCGACCGGCAGCGCCCCCGGGATGTGTTCGCGTCTGGTCATGCGGCGCAGCCGGTCTGCCTACGCAACCTCACCGCTCCCCGAGGCAGACGCACAATAGTCGCGCCAGAACTGGCGATACCCCGCCTCGACCCTGCGCGTGTAGATCTCGACATTGCCGGCGGGAGAATTTGCGATCTGGGCCGGCAATTCCGCGCGCAGCTTGGCCAGATGCGCTGGCTGGCCGGCATATTTGATCGCGATCGCGGCATAGCCCTCGTCGTCCTCGGCGACCCAGTCGTCGAGACCGATGGCCGCCACGATCGACCCGCCGGCCCGCGCTGAGGAGCCGCTGCCGAGCTTGGCGACAACAGGCACGCCCGCATAGAGGGATTCCCAGGTGCTGATGCCGCCGTTTTGCGGGAAGGTATCGAGCGAAATGTCGACCTCGGCAAAGGCGCGCAAATGCACGTTGCGCGTCGTCGAGCCCATGCAGATGATGTTCTCTTCGGCAATGCCCTGTGCCACGAACCGCGCGATCAGGCCGTCGCGCAGCAAGGGATCGTCGAGCAGCCCGTTCTTGATGACGATCTTCGATCCCTTCACCTCGCGCATCACCTTCGACCACACCCGGATCGCCTCGTCCGAGATCTTCAGGATGCGGTTGAACACACCGAAGGTCACATAGCCGTTGCGGAGCACGGGAGGCTCCGAAGGCGGCACGTCCAGGATGGGATCGATCGTGATCAGGCACGGCAGGTCATAGACCTTTTCGGCCAGCAGATGGCGCGCCGATTGCGGAATGAAGACCGGATCCGCGAGCACATAGTCCATGGTCTGCAAGCCCGTACCGGTGGCGTGTCCGAAACCCGTGACCTGGATGGGGGCCGGCTTGCGCGAGAACACGTGGAGCCTGCTGCCGGTCGTATGCCCGGACACGTCGATCAGGATATCGATCCCGTCGGCCTGGATCCGGTCGGCCAGTTCGTCGTCCGACAGCTGCGCGACATCGACCCAGACGTCTGCGAAAGGCTTGAATCTCTCGGTCATCCCGTCCTGCAACGGCCAGCAGGAATAGCAGACGATCTTGAACTCGGCGTGATCGTGATGGCGCAGCACCGGCAACAGGGAGTACGCCGCCGAATGCTGCCTGAATTCGGATGCGACATATCCGATCACGATCTGTCTGTCCGGGTCGAGATCGCGGGGCGACAGCGTCCTTTGCGGAAGCTTGGCGCCGATCTGATCCCACCAATATTTTCGCGCCGCCTGCTGGACCACGAAATCGGCCTCCGGCAGGTAATCCAGCACGAAAATCTTGTATCCGATGGCCTCGGGAAAGTCCGGCGCGATCGCCAGGGCCGCATCGAGATATTCGAGCGCCGTCGGGACGTCTCCCTGGTTCGCATAGCAAGAGGCCAGGAGCGACATGCCCGCCTCGGATTGCGGATTGACCTCGAGCAGGGTCTTGACGCGCGCCATCGCCCCCGCCGTGTTCCTCACGAAAAGATCGACTTGCGCTCTCCAGCACAGCGCGAGCTCGTTCCGCGGCGATTGCGCCAGCGCGACGTCGAAATCCGCGGCCGCTTGCTCCAGCCGGTACAGGGTCATATGGAGCCGTCCGCGCTGCACCAGAATTCTCGGCGACCCCGGCTTGAGCGCGAGCGCAGCGTCGAAGGCGGCTTCCGCGGCCTCGAAGTGCCTGAGCTCGAGGCTCACCATGGCCTTGCCGGCGATCGCTTCCGCATGAGCCGGCTGAAGCGACAGGGCGCGATCGAAGTTCCTCCCGGCGCGCTCGAACTGGCCGATCATCAGTTCCGCCATGCCGCGGTTGCAGAATGCGTTGGCATAGTCCGGCTTCAGCCTGATGGCGCGCTCGTGCAGTTCGATCGCCTCTTTGGCCTGACCGAGGTGCAGCATCGTATTGCCGAGATTGGTCAGGGTGATCGGACAATTCGGCTTCAGCGCAATCGCCTTCTCCTGGCACGCGCGGGCGTCCTTGAATTTCTCGAGCGCGAAATACACAGCCCCGAGATTGCTGTGCGCATCGGGCGAACGCGGATCGAGCATGGTCGCACGCTGGAGCAGGAATTGCGCGTCCTCAAGCCACCCGCCGTCGAACGCGCGCAGGCCGAGCAGGTGCGTGGCGTGGAAATGATCCGGAACCTCCTTCAGGATCTCGCGGCAGAGTGTCTCTGCCTCGTCAAGCCTGCCCTGCCCCAGCGCCTCGATGGCGAAGGACATGACGGCGTCCGCCTGCTTCCTCAACTTCTTCTGCAATCGCGCGTTCTGGTAGGCGCGCGCGCCGAGACTGCTCTGCAAGGTTTCTCTCCGGAGGATGGTCCGAAAAGAGCCAAGCCGATTCGCATGGTGCCAAGCTTGCGTGCCGGTCAGGCCGGCGCGGCCGCCGGACTGCAGCCGCTCACCGCAGAATCTGGCTCAGGAACAGCTTTGTGCGGGCGTGCTGGGGACTGGCGAAGAACTCGTTCGGTGTGTTGGCCTCGATGATCTGGCCGGCGTCCATGAACACGACGCGGTTGGCGACCTCGCGGGCAAACCCCATCTCGTGGGTGACGACCAGCATGGTCATGCCCTCCTCGGCGAGGTCGACCATGGTGTCGAGCACCTCCTTGACCATCTCGGGGTCGAGCGCCGAGGTCGGCTCGTCGAACAGCATCACCTTGGGGTTCATGGTGAGGGCCCGGGCGATGGCGACGCGCTGCTGCTGGCCGCCGGACATCTGGCCCGGAAACTTGTTGGCCTGGTGCGGGATCTTGACCCGCTCCAGGAATTTCATCGCGGTCTCCTCGGCGTCCTTCTTGGGGATGTTGCGCACCCAGATCGGCGCCAGCGTGCAGTTGTCGAGCACTGTGAGGTGCGGGAATAGATTAAAGCTCTGGAACACCATGCCGACCTCGCGGCGCACGGCGTCGATGTGCTTGAGGTTGGGCCCGAGCTCGATGCCGTCGACGACGATCTCGCCCTCCTGGAATTCCTCCAGCGCATTGATGCAGCGAATAAGCGTCGACTTGCCGGAGCCCGAGGGCCCGCAGATGACGATGCGCTCGCCCTTCTTGACCTCGAGGTCGATGTCGCGCAGGACATGGAATTCACCGTACCATTTGTTCAGGCCGGAAATCTTGACGATGGGGTCGGACATGATGGCCTCGATCAGTTGCGGCGGTGGGCGTTGAGGCGGTGCTCGACGAACAGCGAGTAGCGCGACATTCCAAAGCAGAAGATGAAGTAGATGATCCCGGCGAAGGCAAAGCCGGTGAACGCCGTGGATGGCGTCGACCATTTCGGATCCGAGAACGAGGCGCGAAGCGAGCCCAGGAGGTCGAACAGCGCCACGATCGAGACCAGCGAGGTGTCCTTGAACAGCGAGATGAAGCTGTTGACGAGGTTCGGAATGACGTGGCGCAGCGCCTGCGGCAGCACGATCAGCGAGGTCGTCTTCCACCAGGACAGTCCCAGCGCCGCTGCGGCCTCGCCCTGCCCGCGCGGGATCGCGGCAAGCCCGCCCCGGACGTTCTCGGCCTGATAGGCGCCCGTGAACAGCGCGATGCCAATCAGCGCGCGCACCAGGCCATCGACGGTGAAATTGCCGGGCAGGAACAGCGGCAGCATGTAGGTGGCGAAGAACAGCACGGTGATCAGCGGCACGCCACGCCAGAACTCGATGAAGGCGATCGAGAATATCCGGATCAGCGGAATGGTCGAGCGGCGGCCGAGCGCGAGCGCAATGCCGATCGGCAGCGAGGTGACGATGCCGGTGACGGAGACCACCAGCGTCACCAGCAGCCCGCCCCACAAATTCGTCAGAACGATGGGCAGTCCGCCGTGGTCGAGCCCCATCAGCTTGATGACGATTGCAATGGCGACGAAAGTTGCGAAGCTTGATGCGAGCGCTCGCCAGCCGGTGCGCAAGCCGCCACCGAGAAAGAAGGCGATCAGGCAGACGACGGCGGTCGTGACGGCGAAGTCGACCCAGACCGACTGGCCTGAGCCCTGGATCTGGTCGCGCAGCCAGATCAGCGGGAAGACCAGCCAATGGATCGCCGTGCCAACCAGCACGATCAGGTTGCCGATGACCCACAGCAGCGGCGCGACGGCCGAGGTCTTGCTGAGGTTGAGCAGGACGTTTCCGGCGCCGATGATGCTGTCGTCGAACAGCTCCAGCAGGCCGGCCGTCCAGCTCAGGCCAAAGCCCTTGATGCCGCCGCCATGCAGCAGGAAGAATGCGACGACGGGAAAGGCGAAGAAGAACAGGCCGGCGTTCAAGCCCTTCGCCGGCAGGCGTGGAACGAGCATCGGCACCAGCAGGACCGCCGCCAGGGCGAACGTGAGGTTGACCCGCCAGCGCTCGGCCTCGGGATAGAAGCCGTAGATCAGTTGCGGCAGCTTGGCCTGGATATAGGGCCAGCAGGCGCCGACCGCAAAGCCGACGTTCTCGGTGAGGCAGGCCGTGCGGTCATTGCCGCTCCAGACCGCATCCACCATCAGGAATCGCACGCTGGGAACGATGGTGAACCAGAGCAGCAAGGCGCCGAGGATCGTGAGCAGGATGTTGGTCGGCGAGTTGAACAGGCGCGTCCGCACCCAGCCGATAAAGCCCGTGGTTTTCACCGGCGCGGGACGCTCGTTCACCAGATCGTGCCGGACGAAGGAGGATGAGGCGATATCGGTCATGCGCCAAGGCTCCGGCTGACGCGCCAACCGTAGACGCTCATCACGGCGCTGGTGACGAGGGAGATCAGGAGGTAGACGCCCATCGTCATGGCGATGATCTCGATCGCCTGCCCGGTCTGGCTCAGCGAGGTGCCAGCGAACACGGAGACGAGGTCAGGATAGCCGATCGCGACCGCCAGTGAGGAATTCTTTGTAAGGTTGAGATATTGGTTGGTCAGCGGCGGCACGATGACGCGCATGGCCTGCGGCACGACGATCAGCCGAAGCGTGGCGCCGCGGCTGAGCCCGAGCGAGGAGCCCGCCTCCATCTGCCCCTTGTGCACCGACAGGATGCCGGCGCGCACGATCTCCGCGATGAAGGCCGCGGTATAGGTCGACAGGGCCACTGTCAGCGCCACGAATTCCGGGATGATCCGCGAGCCGCCGGCGAAATTGAACCCCTTGAGCTGCGGCAGCTCGAAGGTAAAGGGCAGACCGAAGACCAGCATCGCGGCCAGCGGAAGCCCGAACAGCAAGGCGAGCACGGAGGGCCAGATGCGGATCACCTGCCCCCGCTCAAACAGCGCGCGCCGGGCGTAAAAGCGTAAGCCCAGCGAGACGACGATGCCGAGGGCCAGTATCGCCAGAAACGGCTCGAACCCGCTCTCGCCGATCGGACGGGGAATGACGAGGCCGCGATTGCTGATGAAGGCGATGCCGAGCAGCGAAATGCTCTGCCTGGGATTGGGCAGGGCCGCCAGCACCGCCAGGTACCAGAACAGGATCTGGAACAGCAGCGGCAGGTTGCGGATGATCTCGACATAGATCTCGCCGACCCGCGACAGCAGCCAGTTCGGCGACAGCCGGCACAGCGCGACGATGAAGCCGATCACGGTGGCGAAGACGATGCCGACCACCGAGACCACGAGCGTGTTCAAGAGCCCGACCACGAACACGCGCAGGAACGTGTCCGAGCCGGTGTAGGAGATCAGCGTCTGGTTGACGTCGAAGCCGGCATTGTTCCGCAGGAAACCGAAACCGGCGGCGATGTGCTGGTTCTCGAGGTTGGCGCGGGTATTGGAGACGATTTCATAGGCAATCCAGCCGAGGATCGCCGCGAAGGCAAACTGGACGACGATGCCGTTCCAGCCGGACTTGCCCCCCAGAGCGCGCCTGATCTTCAGCGCGATCTGGGGTGGCGGTTTGCGGGCCTCGGTGCTCATCGCAGCCGCGGATCGTGCAGATCAGCGGATCGGCGGCGCGTACTGAAGACCGCCCTTGTTCCAGAGATTGTTGAGGCCGCGATTGATGGCGAGCGGCGAGCCCGCGCCGACGTTGCGGTCGAACACCTCGCCGTAATTGCCGGTCGCCTTCACGATCCGCATCACCCAGTCCTTGGTCAGGCCGAGCTGTTCGCCGAAATTGCCGTCGCTGCCGAGCACGCGCTTCAGCTCCGGGTTTTCCAGCTTGGCCTTCTCGTCGACATTCTTCGAGGTGATGCCGAGCTCTTCGGCGGTGACCAGGGCGAACAGCGTCCATTTTACGATGTCGAACCACTGGTCATCGCCGTGGCGCACCATCGGCCCGAGCGGCTCCTTCGAGATGATCTCGGGAAGCACCATGTGGTCGTTGGGATTGGCGAGCTTGAGGCGGTTGGCGTAGAGGCCCGACTGGTCGGTGGTGAAGACGTCACAGCGGCCGGCTTCATAGGCCTTGACGGTTTCGTCGTTGGTGGCGAACGCGATCACCTCGTACTTCATGTTGTTGGCCTTGAAGTAGTCGGCCAGATTTTGCTCGGTGGTGGTGCCGGTCTGGACGCAGACCGAGGCGCTGTTCAGCTCGAGCGCCGAATTCACCTTGAGCGACTTCTTCACCATGAAGCCCTGCCCGTCATAATAGGTGACGCCGGTGAAATTGGCGCCGAGCGAGGTGTCGCGCGAGATGGTCCATGTCGTGTTGCGCGAGAGCACGTCGACTTCGCCGGATTGCAACGCCGTGAAGCGATCCTTGGCGGACAGCGGCACGAACTTGATCTTGGTCGGATCGTTGAAGATGGCCGCAGCGACGGCGCGGCAGAGGTCGACGTCGATCCCCGTCCAGTTGCCCTTGTCGTCGGGCGAGGAGAAGCCCGGCAGGCCCTGGCTGACGCCGCAGGACAGGGTGCCCCGGTCCTTGACGGTCTTGAGCGTTTGCGCATCGGCGGCCTGGGCGGACAGGCCGGCGGCAAGAGCGAGAGTGAGAGCCAGGGTTACGCGTTTCATGGGCTGAAGGCCTTTCAAGGTCGTCTCAAGGTCAGGAATGTTGTCTCAGGATCGTCTCTGCCAGGGGTAGCCCTGCAAGAGTCATGCTGGGAAACCTTGCCGAACACTCGCCGATCCCGGGAGGCCATACCTTAATCCCCGCCGCAGGCGCCCGCCATGATGGCCGTGGCGCCAGGTCCGGTCAGACGATGGATCGAAGGTCGCGGCAGGCCCCTCAACATGCGGCGACTGAATAGCACCTGCGCATCACAGAACGACTGGCGAGCCGGGTCAAGGGGTTGACGGGACTCTTCTGTGTTCTGTTATTAACGACAGCGGCCTTTCGGCCGGCCCGCACGGGCGCAAGGCGCCCGGCGGAAACGCGGTTTTGAAAGCAGACGCATGGATTCCTCGCACCCCTCCCAGCAACAGGCCGAGACCCGGCTGGTCACCTCCGGCCGCGACACCAAGGCGCAGAAGGGGTTCGTCAATCCGCCGGTGTTCCATGGCTCGACCGTGCTCTATCCGACCGCCGAGGATCTGCATGCCCACCGCGGCGAGTTCACCTATGGCCGCCACGGCACCCCGACGACCAGGGCGTTCCAGGACACGCTGATGGCGCTGGAGGGGCCGCAATGCGCCGGCGTCGGCATCGTGCCGTCGGGGCTCTCGGCGATCTCCACCACCCTGCTCTCGGTGCTGAAGGCCGGCGACCATATTCTGGTTGTCGACAATGTCTATCGGCCCTCGCGCAACTTCTGCAACAGCATGCTGACCCGCTATGGCGTCGAGACCACCTATTTCGATCCGCTGATTGGCGCTGGCGTCGACAAGCTGTTCAAGCCCAACACCCGCGCCGTGCTGGTGGAGGCGCCGGGTTCGCAATCCTTCGAGATGCCCGACATCCGCGCCATCGCCGAGGTCGCGCATGCAAAGGGCGCGCTCGTCATCGACGACAACACATGGGCGACGCCGCTCTATCACCGCTCGCTCGAGCAGGGCGTCGACATCTCCATGCAGGCCGCCACCAAATATATCGGCGGCCATTCCGACATCATGTTCGGCACCATCTCGGCCAACGCCAAGGCCTGGCCTCAGATTTCAGAAGGCATCCGCCTGCTCGGCGTCTGCGCCGGCCCGGATGATGTCTTTCTCGCACTGCGCGGCCTGCGCACGCTGTCGGTGCGCCTCGCGCAACATCATCGTTCGGGCCTCGATATGGCGCGTTGGCTCGCTGCAAGACCGGAGGTCTCGCGCGTGCTGCATCCGGCGCTCGAAACCGATCCCGGTCATGCGATCTGGAAACGCGACTTCACTGGCGCGTCGGGCCTGTTCAGCATCGTGCTGAAGCCGGCGCCGCAGAAGGCCGTCGACACCATGCTCAACACGCTCAAGCTGTTCGGCATGGGCTTTTCCTGGGGTGGCTTCGAGAGCCTTGCGATTCCCTTCGACTGCGACGCCTATCGCACCGCGACCAAGTGGGCGCCGGGCGGCCCGACTCTGCGTCTCCACATCGGACTCGAGAGCACCGACGACCTCAAGGCCGATCTCGATCGCGGCTTCGCTGCCCTCAAGGCGGCAATCTGAGCCTGCTCACAAGGCATTGCGCCGCGGGAACGGGCAACCGAGGCAAACGTTAACGCCGACGCGCCAACAAAGGGTTGATCCGCAGACGTTTGGCGCTAGCCTCACCAATCGACTCCAATCCGGACACGGAGCATGGGTACGTTGGTTCTGCTCGATCTGATGGGCGGCGTGGCGCTGTTGCTGTGGGGACTGCACATGGTCCACAGCGGGATTTTGCGCGCGTTCGGTCCCGACCTGCGGCGGCTGCTCGGCAAGGCGCTGGGCAACCGCATCAGCGCATTTGCGGCCGGCCTCGGGCTCACCGCGCTGCTCCAGAGCAGCACGGCGACCGCCCTGATCACCTCTTCGTTCGCGGCCGAAGGCCTCGTCAGCCTTGCCGCCGCGCTCGCCATCATGCTGGGGGCCAATGTCGGCACGACGCTGATCGTGCAGGTGCTGTCGTTCAACATCGCCGCTGTCGCGCCCGTCCTGTTCGTGCTCGGCCTTGTCGCCTTCCGCTCGGGCCCGCGCTCCCGGATCAAGGACATCGGCCGCGTCTGCATCGGCCTCGGCCTGATGCTGCTGTCACTGCACATCCTGCTCGACACGCTGGCGCCGGCGGAGAACGCACCCGGCATGCGCGTCGTGATGTCGGCAATCACGGGCGATCCCGTGCTCTGCATCGTCATCGCCGCGCTCGTCACCTGGGCGGTGCATTCGAGCGTCGCCAGCGTGCTGCTGATCATGTCGCTGGCCTATTCGCAGTTCATCACGCCTTATGCAGCGCTGGCCCTGGTGCTGGGCGCCAATCTCGGCAGCGCCATCAATCCCGTGTTCGAAGGCGCCCGGCGCGACGATCCCGCGAGCTATCGCCTGCCGGTCGGCAATCTCATCAACCGCGTGGTCGGGATCGCGCTCGTCCTGCCGTTCCTGGGCGTGATCGCCGCGCACCTGCATGCCTGGCAGCCGGATCTGGCGAAGATGACGGCGGTCTTCCACATCGCCTTCAACGCCGGCACCGCCATCGTCTTCATCGGGCTGCTCGACACCATGTCGCGCCTGCTGACGCGGCTGCTGCCCGATCGCGTGCAGGAGACCGACCCGGCCCGGCCGCGCTATCTCGACGAAAGTGCGCTCGAGACGCCGTCACTGGCGCTGACCGACGCCGCCCGCGAAGTACTGCGCATGGGCGACCTCGTCGAAATCATGCTGCGCAAGGTGATGGCCGCGATGATGACGGGCGACCGCGCGCTGGTCGACCAGGTCTCGAAGATGGACAATGCCGTCGACGGCCTCGACGAGGCCATCAAGCTCTACGTGACCAAGCTGATGCGGGGCAGCCTCGACGAGAGCGAGGGACGGCGCGCGATGGAGATCGTCTCCTTCGCCATCAACCTCGAGCATATCGGCGACATCATCGACAAGAGCCTGAGCGAGCTTGCGACCAAGAAGATCAAGCGCCGCCTCCAGTTCTCGGCCGAGGGCGCCGAGGAGCTCGCCGCCTTCCACAAGCGCACCATGGAATCGCTGCGGATCGCCTTCGGCGTGTTCATGTCGGGCGACGCCAACGAAGCGCGCAAGCTGCTGATGGAGAAGACCACGCTGAAGAACACCGAGCTCGCCGCCGTCGAGCGCCATCTCGACCGCCTGCGCGAGGGGCGGCCCGAGACCATCGAGACCACCTCGCTGCATCTCGACGTGCTGCGCGATCTGCGGCGCATTCACTCCCATATCTGCTCGGTCGCCTATCCCGTGCTGGATGCCGCCGGCGAGCCCTATCGCAGGACCGAGGCGGAGAACGCTACCCTGCCCGCCTCAGGCGCGGCATCGGTGCTGCCGCGCTAGCATCCGCGCTCAGCGCTCCAGCGTCTTCGAGGCGCGGCCGCGGTTCTTGACGATCAGCATGATGTTGCGGATGTAGATGATGGTCGCGAGCGACTGGCCGAGGATGATCACGGGCTCGCGCTTGACGACGCCATAGACCAGCGTCATCAGCCCACCGCCCATCGAGCAGAACCAGAACGCCATCGGCACCACGCTGTTGCCGGCGCGCTCGCTCGCGATCCACTGCACCAGAAAGCGCGCCGTGAAGAACAGCTGAGCGACGAGACCGAACGCGAGCCAGAAGTCGAACTTGGCGACGAAGACGTCGTAGAGATAGTTGCTCAGCGCCTGACCGTATTGAATGATCATGCGTTCACCTCAGTCACATCTGGTGTCGGCTTCTTGCGGCGGATCAGCCACCACACGCCGGCGAGATCCATGATGCCGATCCAGAGACGGTCAAAGAAACCGTAGTTGGACACGCCGGAACGGCGCGGACGGTCGACCACGTCGACATAGGCGATGTCGTAGCCCTCGCGGCGCACCAGCGCCGGCAGAAAGCGATGTAGCCCATCGAAATAAGGCATCATCAGGAACACCTCGCGGCGGAACGCCTTCAGTCCGCAGCCGGTGTCGCGCGTGCCGTCCTGGAGGATCGCGTTGCGGACCCTGTTGGCCACGCGCGACTGGAATTTCTTGAAGCCGGTATCCTTGCGCCCGACGCGTTGCCCCGCAGCGAGGCCGACCCGCCCCGCCCCTTTCTCAACTGCAGCGATCAGGTCCGGCAGGAAGGCCGGATTGTTCTGGCCGTCGCCGTCGAGGGTTGCCACGATCACCCCGCGCGCGGCGCGCACGCCGCTGCGCACCGCAGCCGACTGGCCGCCCGATCTGCTGTGGCGGAGCTGACGCAGATTGCTCCGCTGCGCCATGATGGCCTTGAGCCGCTCGCCGGTCGCATCCGTCGAGCCGTCATTGACGTAGATGATCTCATAATCCCAGCGACCGTCGAGCGCCGTCGTGATCTCCTCGATCAGGGGCGCGATGTTGTCGGCTTCGTTGCGCACGGGAACGACGATGGAAACCGATGGCTGGAACGTCGACAAATCGAGACTCGTGGTTGGAATTGGCCTGCCCCTCGGGGAACCGGCGGCCCCGGCAGGCAGCCGCTTTTATGGGGCGGATGCCCCGCGGGCAACCCTTTTGAGGCGCCCTGTGGCCGGCCCCGGAAGCGGCACGATGGTGCCGTCGGCACGGATGGCAAAGGCGAGCCGGCGCGCCGCAAACCAGTAGCGGACGGTCATGGCGCCGACGATGCCCACCAAGGCACCGGCCGTGACGTCACTCGGGTGATGCGCGAGCAGCACGAGCCGTGTCAGCAGGATCACAATCGCGTAAGTGAACATGAACACCCGCAGCCGCGGCCAGAGTGCAGAGACCGCAAACGCCAGCGCGAACGCCGTGATCGCATGCCCCGACGGCAGGCTGGCATAGGCTCCCGTCCCCTCGAACGGGATGAAGTTGAACGGATCGGCCTTGCCGCCGACGAACGGACGTCCGCGGCCGATGAGATATTTCAGGATCTCGCCGACGAACACGGAGACGGCAACGGACAGAAACAAGAATTGCAGCCGCGTGCCCAAGCCCAGCAGCAATGCGCGGCGAGTGCCGTGAAGCCCCGCCGCGACGAGCGCCACGACCACGAGCGCGGCGCCCAGCGCCGAAAGCACATACTCGTCCTTGCCGAAATCGGTGAGGATGCGGATCGGCCACAGGCTTGGCGTGCCGCGCACCGGCATCAACTGGATCTCGGTCAAGTCGAACGCCAGCATCAGCGCGATGACCAGGGCCGCGCCCGCCATGCTGAGCCACAGCGAGTGCCGTGCCAGCCTGCGTGCGGCCTCGGCGCGGCGCGAATGCGACGGCGAGCGCACGAGCTGTGCCAGCGCACGTCCCGACACCGTGAGTAGTTGCGCGGGATAGCCCGGGCGAGGTGCGATATTTGTCGGGGCCGACATCTTACTCGGTGCCTTCCGACCGGAAGATCGAGATCGAGATCGCGCGGCCTTGCGAGAAATTGTAGCCGTCGATGCGGGCGCCGACCTTGTAGCGCAGCCCGATCGCCTCGGCGCGTTGCACGAAGCTGCGCTCGGAACGCTGCTCGATCAGTGCGAAGCGGCAGCTGCCCTGCCGCAGGAAGTCCGCCGCGCCCGAGCCGTCGGTCAGCAGCGTCTGCGTGCCGGTGAGGAACACGAGGCTCGGCTCGTGATAGCCGGCGGCGGCCGCCTTCGGCCCGACACAGGTGACATTGCGAAGCGCCCGCGCGATCTCGATGCTCGGAAACAGCGGGGTCAGCGACGGCAGCACGATGCCCCAGACCACGACCGCCAGCATCAGGGCCGCGACCAGCGCGTTCAGCACCGAGCGTTCGGCGCGATTGGTGTCGAACAGCCACCAGGCGAACAGGCCGAAGATCAGCGAAGCCGCGATGAACGGCCAGGCCACGAAGGCCGGCTGCCGGGTCAACATGACCGCGCCGACCACCGCGATGATCGAGGCCGCCGCGGGGATCGCGAACCACCAGGCCGAGCCGCGCATCAGCCAGGACCGCGACAGCACGCGCCGCTCCAGCGCCCCGACCGTGAGGATCGCAATCGCCGGATACAGCGGCAGCACGTAATGCGGCAGCTTGGTCAGCACCGCCTCGAACACGATCCAGGACGGGATCAACCAGGCCAGCAGGAATTGCGCGCCGGGCTCGCGCCGCGCCCGCCACACCGCAGGCGCCGCCATTGCCGCGAGCGGCGCACCGGGCCAGAATGTGATCCAGAACAGCGCCAGGTACATGCCGGGCGGCGCGCCGTGGGATTCCTGGGCGCCGATCTTGCTGAGCATGTCGCCGCCGACGGAATCGGCGAAGAAGGCATCGCCCGCGCGCCAGAAGATGGCGACGAACCAGGGCAGCACCAGCACCAGCATCCACATCAGGCCCCAGACCGGGCGCAGCTTCCACAGCCAGGAGGCATCGCGATCCAGGATCGCGAGCGCGACGATGGTGAGGCCGGCGAACATCAGGATCAGCGGGCCCTTGATCAGGATGCCGACCGCGAGCGCGGTCCAGAACACCGCGGGCCAGCTCCAGGGCGGATGGGTCTCGTCCTCGGCGCGCTGCCAGGACAGGTAGGCCCGCGCCATCGCGCCCATCGCTGCCGTGACGCAGAACAGCAGCATCGCATCGGTCTTGGCGAGCCGTGCCTCGACGCCGAGCAGCACGGAGGCGCACATCAGGAGCGCCGCGAGCACGGCAGCGCGCCGCGTGACGAAAGCGAGCGCAGCCCAATAGGTCATCAGCACGGTGCCGATCGCGCCTATCAGCGACGGCAGCCGGTAGACCCAGATCCGCAATTCGGCCTTCGGCAGCTTGAGCGCCGATGCGATTTCGACGGCGGCCGATTGCAACCAGTAGATGCCGACCGGCTTCTTGTAGCGGACGTCCTCCTGGAAGCGGATGTCGACATAGTCGCCGCTCTCGACCATCTGCTTGGTGGCCTGGGCGAAGCGCGCCTCGTCGCGATCGACGGGCGGGATGGTGAAGAAGCCCGGCAGGAACAGCAGCAGCGCGCACAGCACCAGAAAGGCGACCGCGCGAGCGTGACTGGCCGTGGCGATATCGAACATGGACACGAGCCGGCTGCCCGGATTCACGGGCGATTTCGGCTCACGGGGCGCTCCAAAACGGGGGCTTGGGTAGGTCTCGGCCATTGGTTCCGCTTACGCTGAAACCGCCATCGCCACAACCGCTTAAGGCAGGGTCATTGAATTCGAATGACAACTGTGTCCGCGGCGCCCGTGGCATCGATCACGGTAAGCCGTGCAAAGCCCGGGCCGGGCGGATCGATCAGGCGCTGGCGGCGGCCGTCGATCTCGCCGCGTGCGGTTCCGTTAACCATCACGGTCATCGGCAGAACCCCGCCGGCGACTTTTACGGGCATGGCCGCGCTCTCGGGCCCGCCCGAGCGATCGACGTCGATCCGCGAGCCGTTCAACGGGAACTGGATGTGCAGCGCCTGCTCGCCGCCGGTCCGCACCAGCTCTCCGACCGGGCGGAACCGCTTGAGCGGCAACGGCAACTTTGCGTTGCTGGCGACCAGGGTTCCCTTCGGCGGCTTCGGCAAGGGTGCCTGTGTCTTCCCGCTCCGGGCAAAGGCGTCGAACAGGATGGGTGCCGCGGCGACACGTCCGATCAGGCCCGGAACCGGCGCGCCGTCGGGCCGGCCGACCCAGACGCCGATGGTCACGCGGCCGTCGAAGCCGACCGACCAGGCGTCGCGATAGCCGTAGGAGGTCCCGGTCTTGAACGCGATCCGGTTGT
Organism: Bradyrhizobium huanghuaihaiense; assembly: GCF_025200885.1. Lineage (NCBI taxonomy): Bacteria > Pseudomonadati > Pseudomonadota > Alphaproteobacteria > Hyphomicrobiales > Nitrobacteraceae > Bradyrhizobium > Bradyrhizobium huanghuaihaiense. Next base: position 4,877,007 of record NZ_CP104172.1, read on the forward strand.
GGACCGCGTTCTCCGGCGGCGGCGTGCCGAGCAGGACGTTGCCGACCTGCCAGGCCGCGACCTGATCCAGCAGCCGCAACGGCTCGCGGTCGTCCTTGGTCGCGATGATCTCGCGCAGCGGCTTGGTGGTTCCGAGCCGGGCGAAGCCGGCATAGAGCTGCGCGAGATCCTGCAGCGTTACGCCGACGCCGCCGAGGCCCATGGCAAGCCCGGGCGTCTCGTCCTTGGGCAGGATCAGATTGCCGCCGGCTTGCCGCAGCCGCGAGGCCAGCCGGCTCGAGCCGACGCGGTCGAGCAGCACGATGGCCGGCACGTTCAACGACAATTGCAGCGCCTTCCTCACCGGCACCGTGCCCTGGAAGGTCATGTCGAAATTTTCCGGCGCGTAGGAGCCGAAGCGGACCGGGCGGTCGTCGATCAGGCTGTCGGGATGGACAAAACCGTCCTCGAAGGCGAGTCCGTAGATGAACGGCTTGAGCGTCGAGCCGGGCGAGCGGATGGCGCGGGTCATGTCGACCTGCCCTGCCCGGGTCTCGTCGAAATAATCCGCCGAGCCGACGCGCGCGAGCACGTCGCCGCTCTCATTGTCGACCACGATGATGCCGACCGAGATGTTGGGTCCAAGCGCAATGGCACGGTCGCGCGCCAACGGCTCCAGCACCTTCTGCAAGTTCGCATCCAGCGTCAGCTTGATGATCGGGGTGTCCTTGACCGTCGACAGTGCCGTGTCGGAGGCGTGCGGCGCCAGGATCGGCATCGGCTTGCGCAGTGCCGGCACAGGTACGGCCTTGGCCTGCCTGGCGTCGCCTGCGCTGACCACATGCTCCTCGACCATGCGGTCGAGCACGCGATCGCGCGCCTTGCGCGCCGCCTCGGGATAGCGGTCGAGCCGGCGCGTCTCCGGCGACTGCGGCAGCGCGACCAGCAATGCGGCCTCGGCCAGCGACAGCCGCTTCGGCTCCTTGCCGAGATAGGCGATCGAGGCAGCGCGAATGCCTTCGAGATTGCCGCCATAGGGCGCGAGCGCCAGATAGAGATCGAGGATCTGCTCCTTGCTCATGCTGCGCTCGATCTCGATCGCGCGCACCATCTGCCGCAGCTTTGCGTAGAGCGAGCGCTGCCGCCGCGGCTCCATCAGACGGGCAAGCTGCATCGTGATGGTCGAGCCGCCGGACACGATGTGGCCGCGCGTTCCAAGCTGCAAGGCGGCGCGGCCCAACGCCAGCGGATCGATGCCGTTGTGCGCGTAGAAGCGCTGGTCCTCATAGGCGAACAGCAGTTTCAGATAGGTCGGATCGACATTGGTCTTGGCATCGACCGGCAGCCGCCAGCGCCCGTCCGCCATCGCATAGGCGCGCAGCAGCTTGCCGTTGCGATCGACGATGGTGGTGGAGACCTGCCGCGCCTCGTCGAGTGGGAGCGGACCGAGGGAGTAGACCCAGGCAACGAAGGCGCCGATGGCGAGGATGAGGGTGAAGGCGGCGGCTGAGAGGAGGCGCAGGCGGCCACCCCTCGCTCCGCCGTCGTTCCGGGATGGTCCGAAGGACCAGACCCGGAACCTCGAGATTCCGGATTCGGTGCTGCGCACCGCCCCGGAATGACGAGTCTTGCTGTCAGCCTCAGCCATCATCTCACTCACTTCGCCGCCCGCACCTCGACAGTCCCCGTGCCCGTCCGCCCATAGCGCGAGGGATTGTACATGTCCTCGACATAGGCCTGCGGCAGCACGTATTTGCCGGGCGAGACCGCGCGCACGACATAGGCGACGGTGAAGACCGACTTGGAGTCCGAGGCCCGGTCGACGGCCGCGGTGAAGCGGTCGTCGCGGAACTCGGTGTCTTCAGGCTCCTCGCCGTCCTCGATCCAGTCCAGCGTGCCACTGTCGCCCGACGAGACCAGCTTCGGGTTGTCGATCTCCAGGCCCGCCGGCAGATAGTCGGACACCATGATGTGGCCGTACTCGGGCTTCGCCTCGGTGATCTTCAGCACCACCGCGAAGCGCTGGTTCTGCTTGACCTTGCTGATGTCGGCGGGCTTGCCGTCGAGCGTGTAGTAGCTGCGCTCGATCTTGAAGCCGTTCGACGCGGCCGGCTCGGGCGTCACCGGCGAGCCCGACACCGAGACCACCGCCTGCACCGGCGCATCGCCGGTGTTGGTGATCTTCACCGGCTTGCCGCTCAGCGTGTCCGCCTTGTAGCTGCGGTAGAGCGCGGTCTTGACCGGCTGGCCGTCGACCTCGATCGAGAGGTTCTCCTTGGCGAGCGCCCGCGCTGCCAGCACCAGCCACGCATTCTCCTGCGTGGAGGTGTAGGGCGTCAGCCCGCGCGCGGTCTCGACCCGCGACACCGCCTGCGTCAACGTTGCCTTCGGCGCGTTGCCTTCGCTGGCGAGCGAGACCAGCGCTGCGGCATCGCGCAGCTGCGAGCCATAGTCGGTGCGCCCGAACTCCAGCACCGGTTTTGGCGCGAGGCTGTCGAGCGCCACGCCATAGACGCGTTCGGCGCGGTTGCGGTCGCCGACCAGGGCCAGCGCCGCGGCAAGCTGCGACTTCGCGATCGGGGTCGCGAGGTTGTTCAGCTTGGTGTCGGCGAGATAGCGGAGGTCACCGATCGGCGCTGCGCCATTACGTGCGAGCACGTAGAGGCCGTAGGCGAGATCGCGGCCACCGTCCTTCTCCGGCTCGTTGCCGTTGACGACCGAGTTGCGGATGCGGTCGAGCGCGTTCTTGAACAGGACATCCGGCACCGCAAAGCCCTTCTCGCGGGCCCGGGTCAGGAAGTCCGTCACATAGGCATCGAGCCAGGCATCGTCGCCGCCCGCCGACCACAGACCGAACGAGCCGTTCGAGCCCTGACGGGCCAAGAGCCGCTCGATCGCGTCGCGGATGCGCTGGTCGACCTCGGTGTCCATGGCGAGATGCGCGCCGGCCGCGAGCTCGTTGACATAGAGCAGCGGCATGGCCCGGCTCGTGATCTGCTCCGAGCAACCATAGGGATAGCGGTCGAGCGCCTTCAGGATCGTCGCCGCATCGAGCGCGGTCGACAGGCTGGCCGAGACCGAGACGCTGCCGGTGCCCGGCACGAGGTCGGAGAACATGTCCGAGGTCAGCGTCAGGCTCTCGCCTTTCGCCAGGGTGCGGATCGAGCGCCGCGCCAGCACCTGCGTTGCCGCCTTGACGTCGAACGCATAGTGCCGTGCCAGCGCGAGGCTATTCGGTCCCTTGATGTCGACGTCGAGCGTCGCCTGCCCCGCCGCGGTCGCATCGAGCGCGAGCGAGAACGAATTGCGCTGCTTGGCGGCGAGCTTGACGGTGGTGGCGGGATTGCCGGTCATCTTCACCGGCCCGCCGGTCTTGACGTTGATGACGTAGTCGCCGGCCTGGCCCTCGACATTGTCGATCTCGAGATTGACCGTGCCGTGGTCGCCATTGAGCAGGAAGCGCGGCAGCGTCGTGGTCAGCACCACGGGGTCGCGGATCACGACGTCGGTATTGGCGCGGCCGAGTTTTGTGGCGGTCCACGCCACCGCCATGACGCGCGCGGTGCCGGCGAACTCCGGAATGTCGAAGCTCACCTCCGCGGTGCCGTCGGAACCAACCGTCACGATGCCCGAATAGAGCGCCAGCGGCTTTTGCGAGGGCGGCGAGCCCTGCAGCTCGGCTGCGCCTGCGTCACCGCCGGACTTGATCTGGCCGCGCGTGCCCGACATGCCGTCGATGAGCTGGCCGTAGAGATCGCGGATCTCCGCGCTCAGGCGGCGCTGGCCGAGATAGTAATCATCCGGCGCCGGCGGCTTGTAATTGGTGAGGTTGAGGATGCCGACATCGACCGCGGCGATGACGATCTTGGCGTCCTCGCCCGGATTGAGCCCATCGAGCTTGACCGGGATCTTCAGCATCGCGTTGGGCCGGATCAGCGAAGGCGGCGCCAGCTTCACGGCAAGCGTGCGGGTCTGCTTGTCGATGCCGAACCATTTCAGGCCGATCGCCCTGCCCGGCATGCGCTGGGCAGCGGCATCGAGCGGACGGCGCAGCGTCGCCACCACATAGGCGCCGGTGCCCCAGTCCTTGCCGACCGGGAGCTTCACCTGAGCGGTGCCTTCCTTGACGTCGATGGTCTGCGTCGTCAGCAGGCGATCACCGAGCACGTTGATGGTGAGCTTGCCGGCGCTGCGGACGTTGACCGACACCGTCATGGTGTCGCCGGAGGCGTATTGCGGCTTGTCGATCGAGGTCTCCAAGAGGTCCGGCGTGTCGGCGCTGCCGTCAGAGTACCAGCCGACGTCGAACTGCACCGAGGTCACCGGCCCATCGGCATCGTTCGACTTCACATCCAGCCGGTAACGGCCGGGCTGGGGCGACAGCGAGATGCGCGCCGGCTTGTCGGCGGCGATGGTCACATCGCCCTCGGCGACGCGCGAGGTCGACTTGACCGGCTCGTACTCCCAGTAATTGTTCTGGCGATACCACTGGTAGCGCGACTCCATCTTCAGGAGCTCGTAGCGCAGGCCGTCGCGGCGCAGCCTCTGGCCTTCCGGCGAGACGAACACGACGTCGAACTCGGCCTTGTCACCTTCGGCGACGTTCTTGTCGCCGAACAGCGGCTTGATGCCGATCTGCGCAGCAGTGGGCGCGACCGGCAGCACGATCTTGCGCTCGACGGCACGGCCGCCGGTCTCGACCATGCGGACGAAGATCTGCGCCTCCTGCGGACGCGTCGAGGCGGGCTGCTTGTCGAGCGTCACCGGGAAGGTCGCAACGCCATTGGCGTCCGCCTCGGGAAGGTTCTCCAGCGGAGTGCGCTCGTTCGAAGTGGTCTCCTCGTCGGCAACGCCGAACTGGTAGCCGGCAAAGCCGGGCCGCTCAGCCGCAGGCGCGACCAGCATGTCGCCTTCGAGCGCGAGGCCCGAGGCCGGCGCGCCATAAAGGAAATGGCCGTCCGCCTTAAGCTCCACTGGAGCGTTAGCTTTGATCAGCTTGTCCTTGGCGGACAAGTCGAATTCGATCCGATCCGGAACATAGTCTTCGACCATGAAGGTGGTTTCGCCGACCGAAGCACCCTTCGGATCGGTGAAGGCGCGCACGCGCCAGGTGCCGGTCGGTACAGCCGAGTTGAGCGGCACAGACAGCGTGCGGCCGCCGGCGCCCTGGTCGGGCAGCACCGCACGGCGGTATTCGACGCCGTCAGGGCGCTCGACCACCAGCGTCATGGGACCACCGGTCACGGCATTGCCCTGCCCGTCGCGCAAGAGCGCAGTGAGGAAGACGGTTTCGCTGGAGCGATAGACGCCGCGCTCGGCATAGACGAACGCATCGGCGCCGGCGGGCACGGCGCGCCCCGAAACGCCGCGGTCGGAGAGGTCGAAGGCGGAGGTCTTCAGGCTCAGGAAGGCATAGTCGGCCTTCTCGCCAGTCACCGTGAGCATCGCCGGCGACAGGCCGCCCTCGCCACGCGCAAGGCCCGCCTCGAACAGCACGTGACCGGACTCGTCGGTCCTGCGCGTCGCCAGGATCTCGTTGTTGCGGGCAACCAGCCGCACCTCGGCCTTGCCGACCGGATCGGTCGAGGCTAGCGAATTGACGAAGACGTGGATGCCGTCATTCCCGGAATAGGCCGACACGCCGAGGTCGGAGACGATGAACCATTGCGTGGCGAGCTGGTACTCGTCGTCCGAGCCCGGACCCTTGGCCGCGGCGGTCATGACGTAGACGCCGGGCTGGAGCTCGCCGAGCGCCTGATCGACCGGGAATGCCGTGGTGACGTCCTGGTTCAGCGTCATCGCGGTCGACAGCTCGCCCGACCAGACCTTGACGCCGCGCTCGTCGCCGAGGTCGCTGAGCTGATATTTGGTCAGCGTCTTCTGGAAATCGCTGTCGACCACCGTGTTGATCAGGTTGCGGTCGCCGATCCGGAAGACGTTGATGTTGACCGCGGGCGTGTTGACGCTGACCACGGGAATGCCGCGCTGGCCGGTCCTGGGCAGCACATAGGCGCGGCTGGTGAAGCGCACGAACGGCTTGCGGTCGCGCACATAGATGTTGAATTCGGCCGATTTCGGCAGCCCCTCCTTCACCGTGGACGGCAGGCCGGCGCGCAGGTTGATGTTGTAGCGTTCGCCATGCTTCAGACCGTCGACGCAGAGCTGCTTGCCCTCGGCCGACAGCGCCGGCTTGTCCTGCCCTGCGAGGGCCAGGAACGGCGCGAAGTCGGTGCGCTTGGCGAGCTCCTCCGAAAACTGGAAGCAGGCGCGTGGGCTCGCCGAATCCGAGTCCACGGTGTAGTCGAGCAGCCGGAAGCCGTGCTCATCGCGCAGCTTCTCATATTGGCCGCGGACATCGGCGACCTCGCGCAGGTCGAGCGACAGCCGCAGCGAATCCAGCGCCGGCCGCCACAGCTTGCGTTCGGCCAGCGACTTGCCGAGCACGGCGAGCGCGTCGGCCTCCTCGCCCGGATTGCCGGCCCGCTGATAAGCGATATAGGCCGCGGTCGAGGCGCGCTCCAGCAGGAAGGTCTGCTCGCTCGAGTTCTTCGGCCAGATCTGGAAGATCACCTTGGCGAGCCGCAGCCAGTTGCCGGCATCGTCAGGCGTGGTGGCTGCGATCTGCCCGAGCACCGACAGGCCCGTGCGGTAATCGTTGCGCTTGAAGGCGGCGTCGGCATCCGTGCGCAGCGTCGCGTTGGTCTTGGCGACCGGGCCCGCCTCGCTCTTGATCTGCGCCTCCAGCTTGATGGCGGAATCGGCTAGATCGTCGCGTTTGAAGGCCTTGTCGGCGGCCTGCGCCGCGTTGAGGCCGAGCGCCAGCGCGGCGCAGATTGTGACGGCGCGAACAAGACCGATCATGGATGGACTCCCGGAAATCGCGGACAAACGCCGCTTGTCGCAAGAAATGCGCGGAAAGGTGACGGACTCAAGGCGATGGAACCAGAGGTGCAAAACGTCGCATTCGCCATGACAAGGCAGGCCCAGAGGAGACCAGTCCAGATACCGCCGCGCACGCCGTCCTGATGGCGCAGCAACACCTAGCCAGTCGACCGGCGGCCGTGTCCCGGAAGCTGTTCAGCGTTCCCGGCGATGTGATCCATCGTCCAGTCCGCTACCGCTCAACCCGGCACCCTGACACCCCACCGTTCCGCTTTGTCGCGGCATTGAGGAAAACGGTTCGGTTCAGACTTGGCGAAACACCGAATTTTTCATATTGGCATGCTAGATGAACGGCCAGCCGCCTAAACCGGGTGGCTCAAGACGGTCCCGTAGCTCAACTGGATAGAGTAGCGGATTTCTACTCCGCGGGTTGCAGGTTCGAGTCCTGCCGGGATCGCCAGTGCAAACCACTGTAAACGATTAGGTTTTTGCAGTATCGGCTTCGTTTTATGTGCCGATTTCGTGTTGCAAGACGTTGCGAGGCGCTGACAACAAAAACAAGGGCTTACCAACGGTTACAGATCACTCCGCGCAACACGGACGCAACATCGACTTTCTCGAAATGTTCTTACGCAATCGTTGCCCTAACGCTCGGTCGCTGGCGATCGCCTGGTCGCTCCATCCAGCGTGACGCGCGTCGCCCCGCCCGTCACAGCGACCTTTTCCCCACCCACGACCGGCAGTAGCTCGCCCACCTTCCGCTACCCCACAGATCGACAATTTGACTCTGGCCCGCGTCGCGCTTCGATGGCGGCATGCCTGGCCCCTACCTCGACGCCATACGCCTACGCACGCCGATGGCCGGCCGCTGAAGATTACCTTCGGCGAGATGCGTGGGATGGGCCTGCGCGGCGTCTTGGTCTACTGCCATTGCGGCCGTCATATTGCTCTCTGAGCGCGGATCGCTGGCCGGACGATATTCGCCTATCCGATCTCGAGCCGCGGTTTGTCTGCCAGGGCTGCGGATCACGCGGTGCCGACGTCCGGCCCGACTTCGAGCGGAGGAATCTGCGGCGTGCGATCGTGAACCAGCGCAAGAGCTACTGAGATGACGCGGACTGCGGCGGTCTCTTCGGGCGGCTCGGGATGCCAGATGACCGGCACCGGCCCCCTCAACAGTTCCTCGGAGCGCGCAAGTGCCTCGCGTGACCGACGAAGCATGTCGTTCGTCAAATCCTGTTTGACGCGGTGCCTTTCGATGCGGGCTTTGATGTACGCGTGTAGCCATTCCCGGTCGTCTGGGGACATCCGATCCTCTCCCCGCTAATGCGGTCTGAGAGGATAACTTATGTTAAGCCGGCCGGTTCCGGTGGAAGGGGCTTACTTGGTTCCGCTCTTTCGCTCGAGCATCGCCATTTCGACTTGGTCGGCAAGCATCGTAAGGTGGTTGGCGAGCCGGTCGAACAGTTCGCGCTTAGCCGGATCAGTTGCAAGATCGCGGATCAGCGAACATTCGGCGGCATCCTTCCGCAGCTTTTCAAGTTGGGTTAGATAGTCCTGCATGGCGCGCCCCCTTGCTTCGGAGCTTCCCCTTCGGAACAACCAAAGTCAAATCCAAGCCAACCAGGGCGTTCAGCTAGGGCCGTTGAGGTCGGAACAGCGCCAAGCGCCGCTCGGATGCAATGTTAACCCTTGCCTGTTTTTCCCGGTTCCGCGGCGTGAAATGATTCGCCGCGTGCCTCCATCTCGGTTAATTTTTCCTTACCGGGGCTGGCCACATATTTCACTTTACCTATTTCACCCGGAATTTTTGATACGGCGCGGGCCGCAGCGATTGAGTTCGCTGCGGCCTTCGTCGTGGTTTGCCCCTCTCGTCAGGCGTCGGCCGTCTCCGTGTCGATCTTCAGACTTTCGAGCACGGCGCGAGCCCGCTCCGGGAGACCTCGCTCGTCGAAGAGGGGATAGTCCGGCGAACGGCACCGCGCATTCACCGCGTCATCGAACATCACGCAGTGCTTGGCGTAGTCCCGCTCGCCGTATAGATGCCAACTTACCGTCTCCAGCTCTTGGACAAGGAAGCTCTGATAGCGAGCAAGCAGACCTGCGCGCGTCAGTTTATTGCCCTCCTGCAGAGCCCCAACAGGTTTCTTGGGAACAATCGGCGACGTTGCCTCGCTCAGTTCAGCGGACAGCTTCTGGATATGATCAACGTCTAGGACCTCATCGATACCAACCCCGGCGCCTAGGCAATCGATCTCGGCGACCACCGCCCCGAGCTGGGCAGCTACCTCGCTGGATCGCGTCGCGCGCGCGGACAAGGCTGCCTGCAATATCCGGTTCTTGATCGCGCAAGCGGCGGCGAACTCCTCTTCGTCGTCCGCCGCGCCCGACAGTGACATGCTGTCGACCACCTCGATTGACTTGCGATGCCAGAAGCACAAGATTTCGATGAGCTGTTCTTCAAGAACGAACCCCTCAGGCAGCTTCCCAAAGATCTCCGGCGGATATTCGGGAAAGGGCCCCTCGTGAACCAGGGGACCCCTCCGAAGCTCGGCTAAAGTCATGCGGACTTCAGGCTCCCCTGCCGACGCTTCGGCGTCGACCGCGTCCGGATTGTCAGATAGCAGTAACGGCGCCGCGGGTTCGGGGACGATCGATGCGCCGACAACCGCAGCCGTGCTAACGACCATGTTCATGAGTAGTCTCCTGCTGATCTGCGCCCCAGCAGAGAGAATTTTCGAAGGCTTCGAAGGTTCGTCGTCCACCGGGATGGCCTGACATGCGCCAATGGGGCTGGTTGGAATCAGGCAGCGTGAGGACAATTCAACAGCGCCGCCGGCGCTGTTCGGAGCGTTCAGAATTGCGGACGAGCTAGTGGGTGGCGTGCTATACACGCGATCAGCTTGGGTCATTGGATTTCGGTCCTCTGTGACTTGGGTTAGAGCCGAGGCGGAGGCTGCAATCTTCCCCTCGGCTTGTCCTCATGATAACATGAGAGCATGCCCAAAGCAACTCATGTTAACACGAAAACACGAAAGACCCGCGCGGCCGAAACCGGGGAGCTCGTGGGTGTGCGCGTCCAAAAGGACCTGGCAAAGCAGATTGACGACTGGCGCCGCCGACAGGACGACCTACCCGGCCGCCCGGAGGCCATTCGTAGATTGGTGGAGTTGGGACTGAGGGCAAAGGTGAAATCGTGACATTTGCCATACAGGCTCTATCCGGCGTCTTGGGGCTAGCAGCGGCCGTTCTATGGCTCATCGCAAGCCTTACAAGGACACCGGAACGTATACCGCCCGGGCCACTGAAGGGATCGCTGTTCGATGTTTTTGACGAGATCCACGTCAGTCTTGCAAAGCAAAGTCGATACAATGCTCTTGCCGCCGCCTGTGCGGCAGGCGCCGCACTGCTCCAATCTTTCCTAATTTTCTTCTAGCTCTACCGCTTTGCTTCGATAACTCCGCGGCGATCACCGAGATCGAGTCGCCAGGAGCGCATCAGCGAAGACGTGATCCGCTATCTCAGCGTCCGCGTCGAGGAGCTCGAGGAAGGCCCGTCCGCGATGATGCGCAAGGCCGATCGTGACCGCGAGCGTGACGGCGGCTTCCGCGGCGAGCGCGAGGGCCTAAATGAGCAAATTGGAAGTGATATGGCAGACGACCTAAGGCAAATCAAAGAACGGATTGCTCATTGCAAGCAGCAAAACGCGGCCCTGATGAAGGATGTTAACTCATACCTGCAGAAGAGCATTCGGGTGTGGGAGGATACAAGCGAACCGCCGTGGCACGTCATCAAAGCAAGACTGCTGGAATCGCCACCGATCTCGATCGTTACGCCGGCAGGACAGATCATCAATGAACTACGATCTTGTCTGGATTCGCTTGCGACTCGACTCGCCATTAGGAACGGGAAGAGCACCTCCAATGTGTATTTCCCGATCTCCAAAGACGCCAGCGTTTTCGCTGCAGACGGCCTGCAAAAGATAAGGAAGCTCTCTGCGGCCGACCAGAAGATAATCACGGATCTCCAGCCACACGGCGACGCAAACCCGAAGCTGTTTGGCTTTCACGACCTCGATCGCAATCGCAAACACATCGAGCTTGGAGTACAGGGCGCGGGCAACTCTGGATTCGGTCTCCGCAACGGAACTGTACAAGTGGCAATTGGGAAACCTGGCGGGCCCCTGGAAGTCGACGTAGATAAGCCTGTCGTCGCTTTCATCCCCGACGGTCCCTGCCAATTCAGCATCACCAATCGCCTCACTTTCAGCAACCCGGCTCAATTGGCGGGGCTGACGGTCACGAAAGAGATCGAATGGTTTGCTCAAGAGGTCGAGCGTATTGTGATGCTGTTCGATTATCGCGCGCATCAATGATGTTGAGGCGCGTGGAGAATGGGATCAGGCGTCGGGATTGATCACCATCCCGACGGCCGCTGTTGTGCGGTTGGAGAAACTTACTTCTTCTTGTCAGGCCGCTGCGTAAGGACTGACGCGGCGAGAGTCTTGACCTGCTTCGCCGTGGCGGTCGCAGGCTTCTTCAGGAGCTTCGATGCCAGCGATCCAACGCTCTTGCTCGTCTTCTCGTTCTTTCCCATGGGAGCAACTCCGCTTGGTAACGACTCAGAATTGAGCCGCAACCAAGGATATCATGGCCGACGTTACGCAATCCCCGTAGTGTACCGGGGATAGATTCACGCGCACCGACCGATTCGGCTCCAGCGGCAGCACCGCGTCGATCAGGTCCCCAATCGTCCAGATGCGATCCGAAGGTTTGCCTTGACCGAGCCATAGGCGTGCCCTCGCTTTCCTTTCAATTCCTAGCGGCTTGCGTCTCCTGCTTCCCCGCGGAATCTATCCGCGATGAGCACCAAGTCGCGAGAGGTCATCTGGGGCGGCCGGATCATGGGCGCGAAGATCCACGCCCAGGGAGCGCGGGAGCGTGCCGAGCAAGCGGTTCGCGAGGCTGATCGGGCGGAAGCCGAAGCCTGGTCGGTCCGCATGGAAGGCTACGGTGGCCCTGCCCAGCCCTCGCCCACGATCGGCCAGTGCCTCAATGGCGGGCTTGGCTGGCTGGAAGTCGAATGCGCTCGCTGTAAGACGCGCGCCAGCCTGCCGCTCGACGCCATCCGCCGGCCCAAGAACACGCCGCTCTGGAAGTTCGAAGCTTCTCTCAAATGTCGGTCCTGCCGCACCACCCGCTACGCCCCGCCTGCTCGAATGATCAAGCTTACCGAGACAAGGCAGATCACGCCATAAGTGGGTTCACCCGACCGAAGAGCGCTAAAACATAATGACAAGACTTGCGGCCGAACGGCCCTACTCTAACCCCGAAACTGCAGCACGTAAGCTGTTGGAGCTTGCGAAGAGCATCGAGGCGGTCCAGGACGGCCGCATCCACATCGAGAAGATCAACGCGCCGTTCCTGTCAAAGGACGGCTGCAAGGCGACCGGCCCCGAGTTCGGTGCTGGCATCAGGTTCGCGATCGAGCAGGGCTGGCTCGAGCTGCATGAGAGCGGCACCTATGTGCGGCTGAAGAAGGCCGGCGAGGATCTGCTGGCGCACGCCGGCGAGCTGAGGAAGCAGAAACTCGGCCCCTACAGGCTCATGGAAATAATGGCTGCCAAGCCCACAGCGGCCGCACCCCACGCCAGCACATGCAACGTCCAAGGCCGAATTGTCATTGTCGCCGCCTCCTCCCATATGGGAGGATGCGGGCGGCTCGCGTGCGCTAATTGAGATAGATCAAAGGCCAAAGAGTAGCGCCGCTGCGGCAGCCACGGTGAAAGCACCAGCGCCAATGACAACTACACGCACTAGTAGTTCTCTGCTCATGCCCGATCTTAACCTCGATTGAAGGCGGGGTGGTTGCTACCGGGCAACTAGCTCTTGAGCAACCGGCGTACCTCAGATGTGCGATGCCAGCTGTCAGTGCGGTGCAAACGATGGGTTCCGGTACTGTGCGCTTCCCAAGTTCGGCGGAGCTGTTCCAACCCGTCTTCGATTAATCGGAGATCATCGTGAAGATAGTTCGTCGCGGAGGCGGACATGGATTCGAGCAATTCGCGCCGAAGATCTCTCATATCCTCGAGGGCCCGCTGGTTCCTCAAGCGCACATAAGCTGAGACGATTGCTTTACAGGACATGGGCATTCCAAAACGCGACTGTAAAAATGAGTTCTCAAAATTGACTGAACCACAGCGACCACACAGGGTGCCAAATCTCAAATATCAGGTTCCTCAAGAACGGCACGCCGCAAGATTATACCCAGGTAGCATCAGCAAGCAAGCACAAGCGCAGGTAACGCGCTGAGCCCAACCCACAGCAACTTGGTGCTGTCCTAATTAGGACACTCGTGCTGGCAGATTAGGACACTCCGAATGAGTGCCCCTTTCGGGCAATCGTTATTGTCTGGTGGCAGGGATAGGATCGGCAAACCTCCGGGCAGTATCCAGCCCTGGTGCCCCGGAGCGCAGGCGGCCTCGCCACGCCCCGCCGGGCGTTGGCGAGGCCATCGCGCGGCAATTCCGAATTAGGACAGGAACGTTAGCGCTATTGCTAAGTTTTCCCGATGCCCTTCCCCAAGGGTAACCCTGAGTGGCCCCAGCTCCAATGCCCCCCGTACCCCGCGAGCTGGGGCCTTTTTCCCGCACTCCCAGGCGGATTAGGACACCTGAGGATAAGAGGCCGCCAACTGAGGCGGCCTTACCTTTTGGCTTCGCGCTTCGGAGCTTTCTTCCGTTCTTGCTCGATTGCCCGCTCCAGCTCGCCAGCAAGAACCTTGTAGTGGGCCACTACACGTTCGAAGGCAGCGCGCTTTATTTGCGACCTGGCCGTGTTCCTTAACCGCTCGCACTTAACGATCTGCTCGCGCAACATCGCGAGATGTTCGAGCATGTCTTTCATGGTCGGCCCCCTGGGGGCCATCGTACCCCCGCGAAATTAGGACACCACAAAAATTAAATTAGGACACTCGGGGTCAAATACGGACAGTACCCAGGGTGGATGTCGCGAAGCTGGGTACTGTCCGTATTTGACCCTCAGTGAGTCCTGAGTTGAATCGCGGAGTGTCCTAATCTAACTTAAGTTAAAGTCTGGCAGGCAGCGGAGGACGCCCTCGTGCCTTACGACAAGGCCGCACTGGACTGCTATCTTCGGGCGCGCCGCGAGCGCTCGGATGCTGCACACGAGATGACGCAGCGGATGATTGCCAGATCGCGTGAGGCGCTGGCGCGATCTGAGGAATTGCTGCGGGTTTCAATGCCCGTCGTCTGGCATCCAGAGCCGCCGAACGAGTAAGGCCGCATTGGAATTTCCAAAATTGCGGCGTTGCTACGGGCGCCGGCCTGTTTCCGGCTTCAGTGGCCTAGTTTGAATTGATAGGTGGCCGGTTTTGTTTTTCAGGCGCATAAAGGCGCATGCCAGAATCTCATCATCGGTCCTGTCAGTGCGGCGCCGTTTACAGCCGCACTGAGGCGATGGCCCCTTCCCGGGAAATAGCCAGCTTCGACTGCTCGGTTTGCGGCGCTACGATGGAATCGTGGAACACCGCTTGGGTGCCCACCTATCGGTTGATAGTTGGCCCCGTCCGACTGCCCCCAGACAGCAACTAGCGACGCGCTGTTGCATTAGCCAGCGATGGCGGAGTCGTTCGGCAGTTCGTTCACTATCGTTGAGGTGGCCTCAGACGACGCGCCGCCAAGGAGGCAGATGTGGCTAGCCTTAGCCAAGCCTAGCCAGGCGCTAACTCTGGTCCTCGCCGCTGTTCCCGAAGGCTGGACGGCGGAAGTTGTCCCAGCGATCCTTACGGATAAACAGCAAAGGATATTCGAGGAACTAAACCTCGGTCCGGGCGACGTTTATAGGATCGATGCAAAGTAAGCCGCTCAGTGAGCGGCAAATCAAAAAGTTCCGCCGCAAGATGAACTAGGGAAAAGAAGCCCCAGCCTCACAAAGGATCGGTGAGGTGGGGCCAAGGCACCTTCTGACCCAGATCACGAACTGGGCCACCGGGAAAACTTGGCAATCGCCTCCGTTGTTCCTATTTCGGCCAGTACCTGGGGCGGCCGGATAAGGGACGTGGAGAGGCCGCATGCCGCGCCCTAAACGACTCGTTCCCACCCACGTCCTGAACCGGGAAATTAACTCATGTTAAAGCGAGCCGTTCCGCGGGGATATTGATGCTTAATTCTCGTCGGACCGTGGCCATGACCAACCACTCTTGCCCCAGCTTCAGCCAAGCCTCCTTGTCCGCTTCGCTCGTCGCTTTCTGAGCCTCATCGAGGCAGTCCTTCGCTTGGCGCAGATATCTCGCAGCGTCATCGCTCATGGGCGTACAATCCGCCCGCCCGACCAAGGTGCCTAACTAAAGCCCTACGATCAGCGCAGCACGCCCGGGAAGCGATGGTGATCGTTAACCCTTACCTATTATTCCCGGCTCCCGGACCGCGCCGGGGCTACTGCGCGTCGTCACCGATCGCCGGAAGCCGAAGGGCCGACAAGCCTGCGGTGTGGGTGCGCCATCGACCTTGAGAGAGCTACGCGTTTTTTGGAGGATTTCGATAGCCCTCCGGTAATCCTCAGCCACCTTCAGAAGAGCTTCACGCTCGATTTCCATGGGAGCGATGGCCGCGTGCTCGCGGCAGGCGCGTTCCAACCTGCGAAATTCCCGTAGCTCTCGCTTCAAAGCCACCTCCTCACTTGAGGAATGATCAGTATGCCAAGTTGCCGAAAGTTCCCGCAAAACTAAATATCGTCGAGGAGCGGAGTTTGCGCACTCTCCGCAAGCGCGCGCTCGACTTCGCCGGCGAGGACGCTCAGATGATCCGCCAACCGGGTAAATAATTCTCGCTTCTTAGGATCGGTGGCCAAGTCGCGGATGAGGGCGCATTCAGCCGCGTCCGACCGCAACTTTTCAACTGAGCCTGCATGTCTTTCATTGCAGCTACTCCGTTCCACGACAGGAACGTATAGCCAATGTGCGGAAGCGAACAGAGCTGATTGCCGGTTTTTCCTAGATTGGGACGCTTGGCCTTCCCCAAGGTCCAAGCAACCTCCAGCGGCCCCGGCCTCCACACCTCAAAAGCCCCCATGGCCGGGGCCGTCCTCGCCAAGCTTGCCGCAAGGTGTCGTATATTCGCGACCGCGTGACTATCTCGTTCTCATGCCCAGCACATTCGAGTTCTGCCTGCCCACCGCGACCAAAGCGGTCCCTGACGGCCCCGACTGGTTGGAACGTCCGAGATCACATTCGAGGCGAACGACGGCAGTCAGAGAACGTGGGGTACGATCACAGTCGCCAGAGAGCAACACGACGTCAAACTCTATTTGCCGCCAGCCCGGCAACAGGGCGGCATAGGGAGCACCGGCCCGGGCGGGATCACCATCGTCAACCAGACCGGCTCAAACGTGATGACTGCGGATACGCCGACGGCTGACTACCGCTCGGTTCTCTGCAATGAGGTCAGTTGTTCACAACCGGCGCCGCCGAAGTAGGGCCGGCGCGGCCCGGAAAATCGGTTACTGGGCCGCTTCATTCCCCCTGCTCGCCGTGCAAGCTCGGATTGGGCCGATAGGTCTCGATGCGCCCGTCGTGGGTGCCTTCTGGGCTCGGTGGCTCTGCTGCTGCTGCGATGGCGCCAGTGTCGCGCGCCTTCTTCCAGTTGCCAGATCCGTGCACCAGCACGCTGGGCTTCCTGCCCACTAGCTCGGCGGCCTTTGACAGCGCAGCCGGCTTGCCCTCATCCGTAATGAAAGCGCGACGATTTTCCTCGACGCCTGTGTCCAGCGCGCTCCCGAGGAAGAGCTGATACTCACCGAGCTCGATCTCCTTGACGGCATCGACATAAGCGCCTGTCGTCGGGAAACCGAAGCCGTCCTGATCCTCGCCACCGGCAAAAGGAATCCCGCTCGGCCGGTACTCATATCTTCCCTGTGCGCCGACACTGCGGATCGTTTGGATGCGGCCGAAGTTGATCGGGCTGGTCGCCGTCGAGTCGTAGGCCGTGTCCGTCGCCACGGTATAGGCATTGACCGGACCGATCGCGTTTGGATCGGAGTGGCCCTGCGGGTGATAACAAGACAGCTCGCCACGGGTCAGGCTCACGTCATCGAACGCAAGGTACATTTTCGAAACGCTCGACGAACGCGAGCCCACCGTTTCCCGCGTCGCCAATGAGCCGCTGATGATTGTGTAGCCGACGGCAGGCCCTTCCGGTGGCGAGATCGCCTCCTGCACGATGAAGGCGCCTGCCGTCTTCACAGGTTCAGACACGTCCAACGACAACAGGAGGTGGTGCCAGTGATCCGGCGTCACACGCTGCCCGTTGTAGTCGGGGTCTGAATTGTCGAAAGGTGCGTCGGCCCGCCTGGCCTGAAGCGTTCGGTACGTCTCCGGGATCTGCCCCAGGTAAATATCCGCCGTCGTGTCCAGCGCGTCGGAATACCAGTCATCGTTCGGAGCGAGCGGCCCGTCGGTGATCAGCACACCGTCGCCGACCGAGCCGAGATAAAGGCCTCCGTCAGGAATGTTGTTTGTGGTCCCGAGTCCGAACGCGCTCGTGCCCTCATACGTTGGAGCATCGCCCCGCGGCATGACGATGTTGATCGACAGTTGGGGATAGTCGCCGGTGCAGTCGATGCCGATGTAGGACGGATCAACAGTCTCAGTCTCTCCGGTGAATGCTGGCAGCGTGACGGTGTTGTCGTGGTCAACCAAGGAGCCCGTCGGCGTATAGATTCCTCCGAACGAGCGCAGATAATCCTGCGAATGCGTGAGGCCGATTGTTCGCGTCTCGCCGCCAGACGCATTGACCTGCTTCTGCTTCGTCGGTGGTCCGGACACCATGATTGGCACGATGCCGCATAGAAGCGGACGCGGGGCGCCTGGACCGTCCCGCCATGCGATGTATTCCGCCTTTGCCGCCTCTACCGACTTCGTCGGCGCACGGAACCAAATCGACTGCGTGAACTTCCTGGTGTCGGGGACGAGCGTCGCAAGCGTTGCGTGGCTCTCTCGCTCGTAGAACTTTACCGCTAGGCCGCCCCAGTTGATGTTGACGATATTCTGGAACGGGTCGAGCCGATACGGCGGGTTGAGGTCGTTGTTGCCCCTGACCGTCAGCTTCGCAGGCTCGCTTTCCTCGATCAGGTAGTCATTGAGCAGTTTGGTCTTTCGCGCCTGCACGTCGACCGACAGCGAGTTCCCGCGGTGCCTCAGGCTGAGCGGGATCTCGACCTCGACGTATTGGCCCTTGTCCTTGGTTTCGATGTCCTTCGTGTATTGCTCGCTCGAAACGACGTATTCCCTAAGATCCGGATCGGCGTCGACCGCTCGCTCTGCGACCCTGTCGATGTTCGTCGCGTAGCCGACGACGCGTCGGACCTTGGCTACGCGAGCAGACTGAACTGCTTCGTTGAGAAAATTGTCCTGATATTCCTCACCACGGCCGTTTCCGCCAGTCGATTTGACGGACTTGATGACGCGGATCGGAATCCACTCGTCGGGATCGTTGACGTCTTCGGTGGCCTCGGGATCGCAGACCTTGAGCACCTCAGTCTTGCGGTTTTTGTTGCCCTTCGGGTCGTAATCGTCCTTGGTCGGATCGTCGCACCATCGCAGCCGGCGGACGACTCCCTGCGACTGTGCTTCCGTGGTTTGAGTTCGACTCTTGATGACATCCATGCGCTCCACGTCGGCATACATGTCGGGGAGGATCTCGCCCTTCTTGTTGGTGCCGTAGACACGGGTAATGTGTGTCTTTCGGCTTGGCGGCCTGTCCGTCATCAGTCCTCGGTCCACACGATCAAGGATGAGCGTTTGCCTTCCGCGGCGAGCGCGGCCTCGTATTCTTCGAAAAGCGCCAGAATTTCAGGTGTCAGTTCGAGGTCGACGGACACTTCTGGTCCCAGGCCCTCGGAGGCCCGGATTCGCGCTGCTTGTGCCGCGCAGGCGGCATCAAATGCCGCTTTCGCCTTGATGCATGTCATGGTGCTAGAACGCCTGACTCTTTTCGTTGACGTATTGCATCATGTAGAAGGTGGCCGTGTAGCTCGAGGAGCCATTCAGCACCTTGCCGCCACCGCCGCGGCCGAATTGCAGGATGATGTTCTGCGGGGCCGCCCTTCCTGCGGTGAAGAACGGCTTGGCCGGCGCGTTGTCCGGCGTCTGGAACGGGCGGACGATGGATTCAAGGTTCATGTGTGCTCTTTCTTGGTATCGTTGTGTGCTTCAGCGTCGCAACTTCGATTGCCGCCATTTACCGGCCGCCATAAGCCCAGCCAGGGCTCGGCCCGGTCTGGAAGTTGGCGGCATCGCGTGCGGCGTCGGAGATCTCCTTCAGTGCGGAGATCTTGCCGGTCACGCGGACATCGCCCCTGTCGGTGCGCAGGTCGGCCGTACCGACATGAGTTAGGTCGCCCCAAGGCCCAGCACCACCGTCGCCGATATCCGCAACGCTCGCCGTCTCGTGCGCCATCGCGGGGCCGCCGACGTCGAAGCCGGGCAGCGACACGGTGCCGCCGTCGGCGAAATGACCGACCGGGCCACCGCCGGATCGCCCCAGGACGAAGCGATTGAGCAGCCGGATGCTTTCTTCCGGCGTCTTTGCGTTGTTCAACTGGACGAGTTTCAACTGCTGCGGGCTGAGAACTGTTTCGTTCAGCAGATTGATGGATTCCTCGTCAGTCAGCTCGGGATCGAACCAGTCCGACGATAAACCACCGCCGCGCAGATGCGCCACCCGGCCGCCGCGGGAATAATGGCCTGCATTGAGGTAATCCAGCGCGCCGCGTCCGAGCTTGCGCGCCGATTCCGCCTTGATGACATATTCGCCATCGGAGAGCATCGCCGGAATGCTGTCGGACGTCGAGGTGCCGGGGCCGCTGACGCCCCCACCACCGATGAAGCGACGAATCCAGCCACCGCCTGCGGCGGCCTGCACCGGCTCCTCGGTGCCGGTCCCCTTGGCAGCGGCCGAGATGCTCGCGGCGGCGTCGGTGAAGGCCGAGGCAAGCTGCTTAAGGCTGCCCTCCACCTCATTGACCGTGCCGGCGACATTCTTGGAATTGTCCTCTAGGTCGCCGCGGATGCCGAGGCTATCGACCGGCTCCCGCACCTTGGTGTCCTGGGGCGGCCCGAGGTCGTTGAGTTTTGCGTTCAGATTCTGGATGAAGCTATCCCACGCGCTGGTCTGCTGCTGGGTCGGCTGCGGTTGCGCCTGCGATGGCGGCAAGGGCTGCAATGCGCTCGGCCCCTCCGGAGGCCGGGTCCGTTCCTGCAAGGCGCCAGGATCAGCCAGCGCACGGCCCAGGAAGCCGCCAATCGGCGTGCTGCCGAGAAGGTCTCCAATCACGCTGCCCATGCGGCCATAGCCCCGAGCACTGTCGCGGATGATGCCGTAAGTCAAACCTTCGGCAGTGCCGAGCGCTTCGCCAGCGCTGCCTAAGCCGGGAATTCCGGTCCGATCGCCAAGCTCGCGGCCCGACTTTCCGAACGCTTCCGCCGTCGGCCGAATGCCCTGGACGCCTCTCGTCAGCGCATCAATGCCGGTCTCTAGCGTCTTGCCGGCGTCGGTTCCGACCTTGCCGCTTGGTCCTCCGAGGATGTCGCCGAAGGTGCGCTGCAGCTCGCCAAGGCTGCCGCTCACCCGCTCGCCGAACGTGCGCCGCTTATCCGCCTCTTTGACCGCCGAGGGCTCGTCATGTTGCAACGCTCGAAACACAGCATCAGGACGGATGACCCCCGTCCGGCCCTGCGCGTCGCGCTGGCCGAGCAACAAATCGAGTTCTTCGGCATTGCGGATCGGGATGCCGAGCTCGCCGCCGAGGGCGCGCGCCAGGCGATTACCACCCACCGGCCCCAACGCTTTCAGCCCGCCTGCCGTCAGCCCCTGCGCCAATTCGCCATTGCCGACATCATGAGGCGCGTAGAGGTCACCCAGGAACGAGCGCGCACGCTGCGCAGCATCCGAGGTAGAGGCACCATCCAGCACGCCACCGGCGATCAGCGCGCGCTGAGCCTTGCGAAACTGTTCTTCATTCACATCGGCGACGCCATAGGGCGACTGCAACTCCTGTCGCCGCTTGTACGACAGGAAGTCCTCATTGGCGCCGGCCAAATCCTTCGGGTCCGCGCCAACCTTGCGAGCGCTATCGCGCAGCTTGCTGAATGCGTCGCCACTGGCGCCGAGCGCTTTGAACCGGCTCTCAGTCAATTCCGTTTCTTCGCGAATTTTCGCGAGCTGCGCGGCGAGGCCAGTCAGTGCTGCAGGGAGGCCGGCGCCAAGCGCGGCTCCGCCGAGGCCTTTAAGCAGGCCACCGAAGCCGCCGCCCTCGAACAGCGGCGAGATTGCTTCCTTCACTTTAGATAGCGGGCCCGTGGCGGACTCCGCAAATCGTCGGCCGGCATTCTCGCCCGCACGGCCAACCTGCCGCTCGATATCCGCCAGCGACTTCTTGCCCTCGTCGCCGACGGCCTTCAGCTTGCTCTTGATCTCCTGGTCGCCTTCCAGCGCGATCGAGAGCAGGATCTCGTTTTTGCCTTTAGCCATTCTGGGGGACTCCTATTGCGGCCGTATGTCGAGCAACGCTCGACCCGCATCGGTGATGGTATAGGTGTTGACAGCGTCGCCCTGGGCGATCTCAACGGCACCGTCGATTGCCATGGCCGTCAGCATGGTGAGGAGCTTGATGGTTTCAATGTCGGTGCCTTCGTCCGCGACCGGCAGGGGAAGCGAGCCACCAGCGCGAATGAGCCCATCAAGGATTATGCGCTCGACCGGAAGCAAGGGCTGTCGCCAATTCGGAGGGATGACCAACATCATAGCGCCTCAATTTTCGCCTCGACGGCAGCGCGCACCATTTGTTCGCCCGCCATATCTGCAAGATTCTGCCGAACATGCTTTTCGAGTTCGATGATCGTCTTGACCGGGTCGCTTCCGATCTCAAAAGCGAGGAGTGGTCCGATCTGGCTCGGCCAGTTTGTCCACCGATCGCGGTCTTCTCGCGCCAGCACGGAAACCGTGTCCTTCATGGTATCGGCGTCGACAAGTCGCCTCGACCTCTCCTCGTTGTCGAGCCACCGGCTATAGGTCTTGACGATGGTTTCGGCCGTCCGCGCGGCGTTAAAATCGATGGTACCTTTGTAGGCGTTCTCGCGTTCCAGCACCTGTTGGATCAACGATACAGCTTGCTCCGCATCGGCTGAGCCGGATATCGCGCCAGTCGTTCTCCCGTTCACCTGTTCACCGGACTGTTCACTTGGAGAACGCCTCGCCCTGCTGGGTTCAAGGTTGCCTTCCAGAGCGCGTTGAACGGCGGCCAAATCGAACCTGCCGTTCGCAAGCCGTGGAATTTTCCCAGCTTTCGCTAGTTTATGCAGTCCGCTCTTCGCTCGGCGTAGCACCTTGGCCAGGGCGCTCAAGCTCAGTCCGATATCGTTATTCACCGTCGCTGTTCACCTTCGAAAAAGCCTGTCACGCTGGACGAGCCGGATGCCTCGTCCCTCCGCACTGCTTCACAGCCCATGGAGGACCCGCTCACCGGCGGAAAACCCTGTTGCCCTGCGGATCGACCGCCGGCCTGATGTTGCGTGCCGAGATGGCCATGATCTCAAGGGCCGCCTTGACAGAGAGGTTCGTCTCGGTGGCCAAGTGAGTGGCAAGCGACTCTTGGTCCGCGGCCAAGGGTGAGCTGAGGATGGCCTTCGTGCGGTCGTCGACGACCTGCTCGGGGCTGGATACTTGCACCATGCTCAAGCCCCTGCGCGCGCGGATGCTGCAGACAGCCGGACAACACTTGCGCCCTCTACGAGACGAGGCGTCCATTCCGTGACGTTGCCGCCGCCCATAGAGGCGTAAATGTTTTCGGCCGCCCGTGTGGCCGCCTCCTTCAGGAGCTCGTCCCTGAAGACTGCGGCCCGGCGGACCGTCGAATGCTTCCGCGGCGCGACCGGACCAGAAATGGTCAAAATGTTGTCGACCATCCTTCGGCACAGCGAACAGCCAAACAGCTCGAGGCCTCCGATCACACAATCGAAATACGCGACGATATTAACCCGAAGTTTTGGGAGGAAGATTGGCCGGGACACCCGGGTCATGCTCGTGATTTGAAATGCTGGCGCCGTCATGCTGCAACTCCCTTAGCTGAAGTAGCCGGCTTCCCGGCCGTGCTGCTGAGCTTCCTGCCGGCGCCGCGCATAGATCGCAGCCGCGTCAAGGCTCGGACGGCTTACCGCCACCGAGGGAGGCTGAGTGGTGGCGCGCGCCTCGCGGGCCGCCCGGCGGGCTGCGTAGACCTGAGAAGCGGATGGCATCGTTTGGGTCATCGTCGATCCTTTGGATGGGTTGACTTAGGCCGCCTTCTCGGCGGGCTGCTTACTGCGCTGCGCCGCCTCCCAAGTCTTCAGTGACTCGACGTCATCGAAGACTGGGGAGACCATCTCCAGTTCTGTGCGGATGTCCGGTTCTGGATCGTTGCTGGTGTACGCCTCGACGCGATCGAGCTCACTGAGCACGCCCTGAGGCGAGACGTAACGCATCGGCGTCCAACCACGGGGGCCGCCCTTGAGACCCGGCAAGGAGAGCACCTGTGCCAAGGAGGAATCGCCCCTCGAAGGAATCCAGTCGGCAAACGTAATGACGTCGAAGTACTGCCGCTTGGTGATGTGCGTAGTAGTCGCCGTGGTGTACGGGCCGCCCTGGGTAGACAGAGACGCGGTGCCGTCGCCATTGTCTCGGATCCGACGGGCGATCTCTTCGTCGTAAGGTCGGCCACTCGGGTGGACCCAGAGCAGTTCGCGTTTTCGTGAAATCTCTCGACGCGGAACCGTCGGAGCACTCAAAACGGCGATCTCGAAAGACGATATCCGCTCGCCCTCGGGAAGCTGCTGGTTCAGAACCTCTCTGGCGATTTCCGCCTCCGCCATCATGCGCATCGCCTTGCGCAATTCCTTCGTTGCCCCGGCGATGGCACGTTGCATTTGCTCCTGCGCCGCCGATCCCATTGAGTGCACGCGGGCGAGGTTATCCTTCCGCTCCTTTTCCGCCGCCGCGGCTTTGGCTTCCGTCAAAGCATGGTCGGCGCGGCGATGCGCGGCTCGAGCTTTGACGAGCCGGATTTCGGCGATGTTCTTGATGTCGACGAGATCGCCGATCTGGTCATCGGACAACTCGATCGGCGGTGCTTCCATCGATTGGACCGCATTGGCGAACGCAGCCTCAGCGGCAGCAAGTTCGCTCTGCGTCTCCTGCGCTTTTGCTTCGAGGTTGGCGATGGATGTTTTCGGTACGGCCATGCAAATCACTCCAGCTTCGTTGAGCGTGATGATGCATGGATCAGCCCGCGGTTCTTATGGCACAATGCCTCATTATTTTTTTCGCGATTGTGCCGCCGATTGAATTTGACCACCCTATTACCGATAGCGTCGACCAACGGCAGCGGCGCCCCACTACGGCCCTTGAACTCAGAAAAGCCCAGGTCGGCCCACGCCGCCGCAACGAAGTCGACGAACGGCCCGCTGGCGCCGCCGGGGGCCGGCCGGTTCGTGTGCCGCGTCCAAATGCGCGCAAGTCGCTCGATCAGTGCCGCCGCTAACCGATCCTGTTCTGAACCGCCACCGCCGGTCCGGCGGATGTAGTTTAGATTGGCCTCCAACGATTCGAGCGCCTCGGCGAAATCCCCTGCTTTTCGAATAGCAGCCCCGATCGGCTCGCCGCCGCTCCTGGATGTTGTGCTCCTCGCGAGTCCTTCTGGGTCCCAGCGAGAGAGTTGCCGAGCCAAAGGCAATGTTTTGCGGATGAGATTCAGAGCCCGCTTGCCTTCCGCCGCGATCTTCCGATCTTCCCGGCGGACCACCAGCAAGTTTTTGGAATAGGCAGCAGCAGCGGCCACATCCTGCCGCAGCGCCGCCGCGTCGACCCGGAAAAATCCAGCGAATGCGTCGACTGCCCGCGACGCCTTAGCATCCGCGCACCACTGCGGCCCGAGTTCGGCATCGGCCTCGATCGCCACGGCGTGCAGATCCGACAGCACCGAGTTCATGGCGCAGCCCCTTCCGGGCGGTGGAAGCGCCAGCGGCCACCCAAGGCCGCGTTGGGCGCTTCCAACGCACTGGGGTTATAGGGGGTTGGAGAACACCCGTTGGAAGGGGTGTTGGAAGCTGTTGGAAGATTGTCGGCATACAAGTTGGTATAGGCGTTGGAACGGCCCGGAGAGCGTTGGAAGGGCGTTGGAAGGGTCATGCCTCCACCCTTTCGATATGCTGGCGCCGCTTGCTGGCGGGTCCGGTTTCGACCGTCCTGACCTTGCCAGCGCTGAACAGGCGCTCCATCGCGCGGCGGAAAGCCTCTGCCGTGACATCGCCGGCTTCGGGATCGTCAGCGAACTCGGACGGCGCGCTGCCCTTGGCGTTCTTGGCGTGAACCGGCCGTCCCTGCGCGAGACGCTTGTCGAGTAGACGCAGGAACAGCTCGTCGACCTCCCGATCGGCCGCTGCCCGGTGCGGTGACGATGCGCCGAGCGTGTCAGTCACGAAGGTGAGCCCGCCCCAGCGCAGCGTGATCTTTTCGCCGCTGCGGCCATAATTCGACTTCTTGACCTCGAGCTGGCGGATGTCCTGGTCCTCCTTGTCCGGATCGGAAAGGTGGAGCATGGACCGCACCGAGTTACGCCAATCGACGCTGTTGGCCGTCCCCGAGCCGTCCGACATTCCGCGGACGCTTGGATGGTCGAGCAGCACGATCGCGACGTCGTGATCCCTTGCGAGTTTTCGCAGCATCGCGAGGAAGGCGCGAACCTGCCTGCGGGCAACCGCCTCGCCATCGAAGACCGCAGCGATGGAATCGATGACGACAAGGCGAGGCTTGTTCTCAGCGACCCAGCTTTCTAACGCCAGAAACAGCGCGGTCTTGATCACGCGCCCGAAACGGTCGACCGTAACAAGCCAAGTATCTTCCAGGTCCGGGAAGTGCAGATGAAGATCAGGGATTGTATGAGGATCAATGCCGCGATGCTTGCAAATGCGTTCGATGCGCTCCCTGATGTTCCCTTCCGGCTCCTCACATGACAAAAACAGCGCTGGACCGCTTTCGATGACGCAGCCAAGCCAATCGCCAAGGGCCGCCGCGAGATAGACCAGCAGCTGGACGATCATTTCCGTTTTGCCGGCTCCGCCGTTTCCGGAGAATAGAGTTAGATCGCCGGATGGAATGCGGCATGTGGCGAGCCAGCGTTGGGTAGGTTGCTCCGTGCCCTTCCAAGCCGCCGGAGTGACGGTGATCAGGCTCGGGGGAGCAGCGTCGATTTCCGCCGCAGGTGCCTGGATGTTGGTGGCGCTCCGGGCAATATCCATAATCTCGGCTTCTCGCTCCCCACCGGGCTCGCCGGACAGCCCGTGCATTTGGGCGACCTCGTAGATCTTGTCGACCACCACAGCCGCATTAAGCCAACCATCGCCCACGAACGGGCGAACGGTGTCAGCAGCCTTACGGAGCGCGGATAGCCGGTCATCCCGCGCGGCAATCGCCACATCTCTGGCGACGTTCCTGAGTGCTCGCTGAGCTTCGCTGATGGGTCCCGGCGCGTTCATCGGCGCACCTCCACACCGCGTCCCGTCATCGCGCCCCCCAAACGAGGTGAGCAATCGTCGCGGCTGTCGCAGGCGGCAGAAAGAACAACCTTGCCAAACGCCGCTGTTGAATTTCCGCGGGGGTCGTGGCAATTTCTTCAGGCTTTGCGAGCACTGTTGAAATTGCGATCGGGTCGCCTGCCAAGGCGGCCCGTTCTGCATCAGGGGGCAATGCGCACCTCCCTCAACGTCCTGAAATGCCGAAACCTGACAGCCTCTTTCGGCTCAGGAGGTTCGCCGGACGCGATCTTCGACGCGAACAGCCGTGTTGGAAACGGGCCTTTCGTGATGTCGCCGGAGACGATTTCGAAAAGGCCGTCGTCGCGCTCTTGAACTTGAAAGTCCGGGACCATTACGCGGCCTTCCCGGCGGTGATCTTGGCGTAATGTTCGACCAGGACACGCTTCGATGCGATCCACTGGTTTCCCTCTTTCCCGCCAGGCAGGGCGCCCGTAGCCAATTTGTGGTAGGTGGCCCGCGCATCTTCGTTGATGAAATTCGCGATATTTTTCACCCCGCGCAAAATGTCGTTGGCTAGGTCTGCATTCATCTACCCTTCTCCTTGGATAACGAAGCTTATTCACTATTTTCGATATAAGACCGAAATTTTCATTGTGCAAGTGGAAGAGCTTCGTTATCCTCTACCAATCTTTTCAAGGGGATTGGCGTAGTGACAACCTATTCAGTGAGCGAGATCGCCGAAAGGATCGGCAAGCCGGGCGAGGATCAGCGGGTCGTCGGCGACAGGATCCGTAATTGGACCCGCGAGGGCCTGCTCAAACCCATCGGGGAGAAAAACCCGGGCACAGGTCGAAGCCGTCTGTATCCAGAAGTTGCCTTGTTTGAGGCAATCGTCCTGTCGGCGCTTACCGAGTCTATCGGCCTCCAGGTCGTGAAGGTTCATGGTTTTCCGGAGATGTTCCGGCACGTTCGCGAATATTTTAAGTCGCAATCGAAGAGCAACACGCTGCTCGTGATCGGGCGCGATTCGCGGGGGGATGCTTACGTCAGTTTGACGAGCCCTGAGAAGCTCGGGAAGTACATTGCAGGCAGCCTCACGGTCGACGCACACATTGTGATCAATCTCGGACAGCTAAGGGAGAGGTTGCATGGCGACCGTCCGTAAGCGCAGGCTCCCTTCCGGTCTCATCCGTTGGCAGGCTGGGTACGTCGATGGTGCCGGCGAGCGCCGGTTCAGGATGTTCGCCCGCAAGGCCGATGCCGAGGCATGGCTGGTTGAGACGCGTCACGACGTCTCCCGCGGTATCCACACGCCGGGCAGCCTTTCACCGACAGTGAAGGAAGCTGCCGCCCTCTGGATCAAGCGCTGCGGCGAGAAGCGCTTAGAGCCGATGACCGTTAAAGGATACGAGGAGCATGTAGACTTGCACATCTTGCCCTTTATCGGCGCCAAGAAGCTTTCGGAAATCACGGTCCCGGCCGTCAACGGCTTCGCCGATCAGCTGCGCGAGGCTGGCCGATCAGCCGAGATGATCAAGCGTGTTGTGCGGTCGCTTGGTGCCATCTTCAAGGAGGCCCGCCGACGTGGGTTGGCGAACACCGCGCCGACTCAAGGGATCGAGCTCGATCTACCCGATCGGGAAGATCCGAGGCCGGTCATTCCGACCAAGTCCGAGTTGCAGGCGATCATTGCGAAGGCGCAGGGGCGGTGGCGCCCGGTGATCCTGGTCGCGATCTTCTGTGGACTCCGCGCGAGCGAACTCCGCGGCCTTCGCTGGGCTGACGTTGATTTCGAGGCTCGTCAGATCAACGTAAACCAGCGCGCCGATGCGTCACACCGGATCGGCAAATTGAAATCCAAGGCCGCCTATCGATCAATCCCCTGCCCGCCGATCGTGCTCAACGCGCTGCGCGAGTGGAAGCTCCTCTGCCCGAAGCGCGATACTGGGAAAACGGATTCCGCCGGCGAGCCCGTGAAGGTGCTCGATCTTGTTTTCCCCAACGGCCTCGGGAAGGTCGAATCCCACTCAAACCTGCTCGAGCGCGGCCTTGACCCTATCTTGGTGGCTGCCGGCCTCACAGAAACGAGGCCGGTGCTGGACAAGGCCGGCAAGCCCGTTCTGGACGCCGCCGGTAACGCGGAGACCATGGCGGCGGGCAAGTACGGCATGCACTCGCTGCGGCACGCCTGCGCCTCTCTATGGATCGAGAACGGCTATAACCCGAAGCAGATCCAGCGGCTGATGGGCCACAGCTCAATCAAGGTGACGTTCGACGTCTACGGCCACTTGTTTGCCGATGCCGAGGCCGATCAACGCGCAGCCGAAGGCGTGGAATTCCGCCTACTCGGGAAGACGTGAGGCCGCCCAATCTGAGCGACCTCTGGGTCTAAGCTGGTGTCTTGCGGGTGTAGCTGGCTCTAGCGGGGGGTCGGGGCGTTGCTCGGCGAGTTTGGCTGGCATACCGCCTTCAGGCCGATCGTTGCTCCTACAATCGCTGCATTATGCCACGATTCGCGCGGCGCAACACAGCGGCAACACGAGCGCCCCAAGCCGTTGATATTGCTCGCGCTCCAAAAGATTTCTACTCCGCGGGTTGCAGGTTCGAGTCCTGCCGGGATCGCCAAGAAATTCCAAGAAGTCCCTGTGAAATAAGCATATTTTGGATTACGCTAAAA
Source organism: Bradyrhizobium huanghuaihaiense (assembly GCF_025200885.1). NCBI lineage: Bacteria > Pseudomonadati > Pseudomonadota > Alphaproteobacteria > Hyphomicrobiales > Nitrobacteraceae > Bradyrhizobium > Bradyrhizobium huanghuaihaiense. The sequence continues at coordinate 4,906,129 of NZ_CP104172.1, forward strand.
TCGAAATCTCTCAAAAATCAGAACTGTAAGCCGGTGCAAGCCGGTATTTGAGCGCCCAATTCCCGGAAAAATTACCGAACCGATTCCACCGGCGCCGATGCTGCAGTAAGAGCCGCTCGGATCATGCTGAAATGATTCGTCAATCCCCCACCTTGGCATTTGATAGAGTAGCGGAGTTCTCATCCGTGGGTTGCCGCAGATAAAACGGTGCAGAAACAGCCACTTAGGCTTCAGCACCCTTTGGTTGATGACAAGGCCGCAGCCCCCTATAGTTGCCGCCATACACGGGGCGTGAAACTTGTCTTCTGAAATTCGGAATAGGCAGAGTGGGTCGGCTGGCGGGCTCCGATTATCGGGTAGTGTTGTGTCAGGAAATTCCGAACTTCAATTGCTCGCAGAACGTCTCAGGCGCACCCGCGAATCGATGAAGCTTAAGCAAGCCGATTGGTGCCGCTTCGTCGGGATCGGGCCGCAAGCTTGGAACAATTACGAACGTGGGATAAATCGAATTTCCATAGATCAAGCGATCAAGGTGTGTGTGGCCACAGGAGTTTCGCTCGATTGGATCTATCGCGGCCAACTATCCGGACTGCCGATCGAACTTGCTACGACGCTGCAGGGAAAGATCGTGAAGAAAAGCAACCGGAACGTGGGAGATTGACCAGGACTCGTGGTTAAGACTCGCAACGGACAACGTATTCGCCCCTCACCTATGAATAGGCACACGGTTTTCGGTGGATAGAGCCGCGGCGGCTTTGTGGCCGCGCGGGATCTCGAGGCGAGCAAGAGCCGACCGTGCAAGGCCAACTGGCTATCAAGAAAGGCTCAGCGCCAGAAGTGCGGAGCGACAAGCATGCCCACAATGACGATCGCTGCAAGGATCGCCATCCAGCCCTTTGCGTCGAAGTCGAAGCCAGGGCCTTTGAAACGTAGCTGGTGGTCGGACATTGGCGCGAGGTTCTCCATAAAAGGAAATCATCGCGGCCGCCCTTCGGGCATACGTTCTTCGCTGGGATCGCGCAAGGTGGCGCGGATGGCCTCCGGATTCAGTGGAAAAGCCGATTGCAGGCCTGTTTCGGCGGCCACGTGGGCCTCTCGACAACCGAAAGGCCGACGTGCAACCTGAAGGCTATGACCGAGCCAGCGCCCCACCAATCTACGAGGTTCTCAAGGACTTCCAGCCGACCCTTGCGGCCGTGATTGCCTTGCTCGCCGCGTCGCTGGCCTATCTGACAGCAACTCAAAAAACTCGACTTGATCGACGTCTTGCCGAACGCGAACTGGCGTACCGAAAGCTCGGCATTCTGACGCGAGCCCGTTATGAGGTCAGATTGATTGTCCTCATGGCCATTTACCTCCCCAAGTCCACGAGGCAGCTCGACACCATCCTTATGAGTGGGGCCAAATTTGAGCCTCGGCAGCGAGCGCTCGACACTGCCACCCGTCACTTCAGGAACACGCCTCACCTCGACGATCTCTGGCAAAACCTGCAATACTTCCCACAGACGCTCGCGCGAGACGTCGACGAACTGCGGAGAAGACTGTTCGCTTTGTCCGGCACGTTGGACCCGGTGCTGTACCGGACGCTCCCCGATGCGGGCCGCGGCCCGGAACTCATCGCCAGCCGCGGCGGCGAGGTCGAGAAGATCGCAGATTCCCTGCTCGTGGAGTTCGACCGCATTATCGAAGGAACCGAAGCCGAGCTCGCCCGCCACCGGTAAAATCCCCGACCGGCTATCCGGCAACGCCGACGACCTCGGCAGCGCCGACCTGGCGGTCAGCTGCGCGAGGGCGGCCTCGAGCCGGTCCCGAAAAATTCCCGAACCGAGCGCCCCGAGCTACTTATCCCGTTGAAGCACAAGCGGGTTTTGCCGCCTGGCTAAATTGTTTCTACTCCGCGGGTTGCAGGTTCGAGTCCTGCCGGGATCGCCACCGAAATACCGTTGGCAATCAAAGACATTTGGCCGCGCGGTTGCTTGGCCAGCAGTTGCCGTGCTAGACGCCTGCTCGGAATCAGACTGTGGCATGGGAATGCGTGAAGCGAGTATCGAGCGGGGAAGCGTCGGCCATTGGGGGTACGCGCTGCTGTACCTTGCAGGATTCGCGATGATCGCAGGTCTGATCAAATTCGGCGCCGACTACTACCTTTTGAAGCAAGACTTCAAGGCGGTTCAGTGCAGCGCGGCGTACTGGAAAGCGCAGGCGCTCGGGCACCATCCCAAGCCCTGCCCGGTCTCGCCGTGAGCTGAAGCGAAAGCAGCCGCCGATCAGAACGAAAAAGCTCGCCGCCGTCGTCTGCCATCCCAACACGGCAGCAAAAGACCGCCGAGAGTGAGCGACAGCAGCGCGATGACAACGTCGCGGTCAGGACGCCGAGCAGGCACCCGCTGACGTCACGCTGCTCGTAAAGCAGGCAAGGCGCGGGCTTCATCGCAGCGACACCTTCACGAACGCGTGGGTACCCTCGCCCAGACCTTTCAACTGAACAGACGACCCCTATCTACGCGTCGGGCGACGTGCGCCCGAAAAGGACTCCGATGCCGCCAACTGAATGGACGAGAATGGCTATCGCATCTGCGGTTGCCGTGATCGCTATGGCGTTTCTGGCAATCGACGCTGGCGTGGACGTCAACTCAGGCATGATTGCAAAACGCATCGAAACGGCGCGGGCTTCCATCACGGACGCGGCCGCCAGTCAGCATCAGCTCGCCTTTGCCGTTCAGGCGTGGGCGCGTCGCGACCACCAGAAGCCTCACCCGGAAGAATGCCTGGCGATCGATTGATCCAGGCGCACGGCCCGCGGCTATTGACCTAGCCGCGCATTCATCCGTCCCCACCCGCCTGCTCGTGCGTCCGCCACCACTCGGCGACCGCCGCCGCCAGATCATTCCACAGCTCGGTCGGCAGATCCGGGACCGCCACCCGGACGCTGTACTCGTCCGTCGTCGCATTGTGAAACCATTCGGTCGCGGCGAAGTCGAAACCGAAGCTGCCGGCGTGGCGGATCGGGAAGCCATCCCGGCCGAGATCTCGGCTCATCGCGTCTGCGGCCTGCCGCGCGCCGGCTTCATCGAGGGGACGCCTGCTGCGGAGCGTAACGTAGAGGCCGTGGGTGAAGTGGAGCTCGGCCGCGAGCGAGGCAAGCTCACGCGAGAAAAGTCGGGCCGCATGGCGGCCATTGCGCAAGATGGCTGCGACGCGCCGCTTCGTTAAGGCCCAATAGTCCGCCGTGCCAACAAACGGAGGGAAATGTGCCGGCAGCGCCGCGCCGCCGAGAAGGCGGACGGCATCGCGCGTCTCCGCCGCGAGGCGTTCGGGCATTGCGCCATTCGTCGGCGCGCCCTCCTCGCTCCAGCGGACGAATACCGCGGAGCCGAGCCGGCCGTATTCCGCCCCGAGCGAATCCAGCTTGGTGTGGCTTCGCACCATCACCACGGGGATTCCGCTTCGCCTTGCCCAGCGCAAGACACGCCGGATGCGACCCGACCGGCCGGCAAAGCATGTTGTGTCGAAGATCAGGAGATCGAGACCAGAACCATCGCAGCGTAGCGCTGCTTCGAACGCGCCGGCCGAGACGCAGGAATCCAGCAGAAGTATTCGCGGCGCGCCGGCGCCAGCCAAGGATAGCGGCAAGCTCAACGTGACGAGCCGCAGCTCCGGGACGAAGCGCTCGATCAGCTCCAGCGTCTCGCCGTAGGAGCCCGGCAGAACCAGGATCTCAGCCCTGGCGACGATCCGGGTGGCGGCAAACAGCAGCGCCGAGATCGCGGCCATGCCGGAGCCGGTATAGATCGTCTCGCTGCTGCAGCCGGGCTCGCGTTCGTAGAACGAGGGACCGTTCACCTTCAGATCCGCACGCTGATAGTCGTAGCTGAAGGTGAACGGACCGCTGGTCGGAGACGCCGTGGCCGACCAGGAGGTCTCCGTCGCCTTCCAGTCGTGCAGTGCGTGCTCGGCGCGCAGCGCGGCGGTCAGCTGGAATTTCGCCCTGATGACCTCGTCCACCGAGCGCGGACACGGCACGGGCCGCGGGCTGCTCAGGCAGCCATTCAGCAACCTGAGCTCATCGCGCTTCCGCTCCAGATAGGCCTTGATGGTCTCCATATGACGCTTGTCGGCTGCAACTCTCCTTCAACGTTCGGCGCGCCTTTGGGGTCCAAACTGCGGCGCGCTGCGCGGAGCAACGAACAGCCGTCTGCATCGTTGAGACTGCGAAAGGAGGACATCATGCCGAAAATCAGGGAACACATGAAGATCATCGGCAAGGACGGTGTGCATGTCGGCACCGTCGACCGCCTCGAGGGCAACCGGATCAAGCTGACGCGCAAGGACAGCCCGGAGGGCCACAAGGACCATCACCACTACATCGACACGAAATATATCGGCGCGATCGAGGGCGATGTCGTCAAGCTTTCGGTCAATGCCGACGCGGTCCCGAAGTCGGAAGCTGCGTGACAACACAGAGCCCTTCGGCGACGTTTCGTTTGTTCACGATCCGACTCCGCTTCGTTCGCAAAGCACGAATCGCGACCGCGAAAATCAGCGCTGCGCAATCGTTAATATGGAATTGTCGTAGCGCTGATCGCGCGTGCTTCCTCGGTCACGCGCCCGGGGCGAACACGAGCGCGAGATTGCCGATCACGAAATGAGATCGCTACTCCGTCGGCTCATCGTCGCGCCGCTCGCGGGCAAGCTGATGCCAGGCGATGGCGAGCTCGATCAGTCGTTGCCGGTCGGCGCCTTCGGCCGCTGCGGCGCGCTTCATTGCGGCCTCGGCCTCGTGCTGCGGGTCGTACTTGTTGCACATGAGTCCGATTTTAGCCGCTCGATCTGGACAAGTGCGTGGCAATTTCGTCCGTATGATTGCGGAGGACCGACGTTGTTATGAGCGATTCAAGCACGCTTTGATTGTGGTACCAGAGAAGTTGCACTCGCGGTTTCAGACGCTCTCCGGCGCCGGTAAACGGAGGCGGCTTCATTCCGATCTGTGAATTGCCTCACAGCCTGCGCACGGCCTCTCGCGCTAAACAGCACTTCAGCGCTGCCAAGGGAGCGTGCCAAGGGAGCGCGAGACGGCGTGGGAGGTCTCCCGTCATGACACAGGAAGCAACCGCTGAAGCCAGGGTTCCGACACAACGACAGAGGTCCGACCTGTTCGGCATCGTGTGCCTTGCGACGATCGGTCTCGTGACGCTGGCCTGGATCGCAGGCCTGGTCTGGGGCGCGATGGCGTTCTTCAATTGGCTGGTGTCCTGACACGGCAGGCGGTCAGCCCTCGTCCGCGCGCAACTGGATCGACCGGCACGAAAACAAAAGAGGCGGGCCTTTCGCCCGCCTCTTCGGTTTCAGATCCTGCGCAGAAGCTCAGTAGCACGCGCGCGGATCGGCCTGCACATACTGGCCGTTCGGATAACGGTAGTAGCAATTGCCCTGGGCCACGTAGTAGCCGGGGCGCGAGGCTGCCGTGGCGCCGGCGATCGCGCCGGTGGCGCCGCCGATCACCGCGCCTGCGGCTGCACCCGTGGCGTTACCCGAGATCAGGCCGCCGAGCACGCCGCCGACAATAGCACCGCCCAGCGCGCTTGCGCCGGGATCGGCCGGCGGCGGCGGAGGTGGCGGCTCGTAAGCGACCGGAGGCGGCGCCGGGGCATAGGCCACCGGCACGTCGTCGTAATAATCATCCGAGATGTAGGCGGGCGGACCGGCCATCCGCTGCGGATAATAATACCAGACGCCGCCGACGTCCCACCACCAGCCGGAGCGGCCGTTGCGGACCTCGTGGCGCCAGCGCCCGCCATCCCAGGCGCGATTGCCGCGATAGGCGTGTCCGCCCCAGTCGCGCTCCGGCGCGGGGCCACGCGCGTAGTTGCGGCCGGGCGGTGGGCCGCCGGCATGGTGCGGGCCGGGACCGGGGCCGCCAGCGTGCGGCTGGCCGCCGGGCTGCTGCGCGGGCCGGGCGGCCTGCTGCGGCGGCGGACCCTTGCGCATGTTCTGATTGGTCTGGGGCGGCGCGCCGGCGCCCTGCCCGGCCGGTGGCGGGCCCGCGTCCCTGGGCGGCCTGGCTTCCTGCGCCTGCGCCGAGACTGCGAGCAATGACATGGCCGAAACCAAGGGAATGATGATTGTCTTGCGACTGGACGCACTCATGCGTGCTTGACCCCCTACTCTCTCGCTTGCCGTGGTCCCGCGCGCGATAGACGATTCGCCTCGCGCCGGGGTGATGCCGGCTGACATGACTGACCTGCTTGATCGGCCAAGTGATCGGCCAAGTCCCGTTACAAATGGTTAAGATCACGGCAATTTTTCGGCCCAGGGGCCGCGGCGGGTCGTGTCGAGCGCCGCTAACGCGCCGGTTCGATGACGTTGCAATTGCTCCGCCCCGACATCAGGCAATCCTGCATCTTGCTGGCCGAGGTGAGATCGCGGGCGAGCCACCAGCCGATTCCGAGGATCAGAAGCGCGATGATCAGGCCGGCAATGGCGCCGCGGCGGTTGTCGCCGGGTTGAGGCCTTGTGGGTTGAGGCCTTGGCGGAGATTTGGGCTTCTCGCCCGGTTCGGGCTTGGACGCAGGGCTCGACATGACAACCTGATCGCACGGGGTGAGCCCGCTTTATCACCTCTGCGACGTGGCGTCACATCCCGGCCGGACCTTCCGGCTCAGCCCCGGGTCTGGCGGATCGCATCCTTGCGCGAGGTTTCGACAGCCGGGATTGCCTCGCGGGCCCGCGGTGCGCAGGTCGTGAGCACGAAGGCGGTCTGGCTGCACTCCCAGTCGGCGCCCAGGACGGTGTTCTCGATCGGTTGCGGACGGGCAAACAGCAGTGCGGCACCCGCCAGCACCGCCACCACGAGGATGAGCGCGAGCGCCTTGAGGCTCAGCCGAAAGATGGTCATGCCCGTGCTCCGTCTCGAATTGGGGCGGACGCTAGGCGTTGCGTCAGGACGCCCACTATGAGGGACATCACAATTCGGCAGTTTTTCGGGGCTACGAGAGATCGTCGGGGGAGCGATTTTTCGTCTACCTGATCGGCTGCGATTATGGGTGGCTTCGCGACGCGCGCCGATGTACACGCTTCTGCGTCGCGTTGCGCCTGCTATGCCCAGCCGACGTACCAACAGGCAGTGATGTAGGATTGAAAGCGAGGAAGACAAGGCTCGTCGATGAGTGGATTCAGGGAACCAGGCTTTTCCGACCGGCAAAAGGCCGCGCAGGAAGCACGCAAAAATCTTTTGAACAAATTCAAGTCGCAGCCGGGCCCCGACGATCCGGCGGTTGCCGCGCGCCGTGCTGAACGCGAGGCTCTCGCGGCCAAGCGCTCCGAGGCAAAGGCTGCGCGCGAGGCCGAAAAGGCCGAGCAGAAGCGTATCGCGGAGGAAGCCGCAGCGGCGGAAGCCGCGCGCGTCGCCCGCGAGGCCGAGGAAGCGGTCGCCAGACAGGCTGAACTCGAGGCCGAGCAGAAGGCGAAGCGCGACGCGCGCTACGCAGCCCGCAAGGCCAAGCGCAAGTAAGCTTCGCGGCTCACGTTCATTTGAATTTGAACTGAGACATCACTTTTCGGGGCGGTCCGCGTGACCGCCCCGAACTTTCGGGCGCGCGCGTCCGCCTGACGCAAACGCCGCGACGATGGCGAAGATCAGTTCTTCTTCATCATCCCGTCGTCTTTCTTCATCCCGTCCTTGGACATGTGATCCTTCTTCATGCCGTCGTCCTTGGACATGGCATCCTTCTTCATGCCGTCCTTGGACATCGTGTCCTTTTTCATCATGCCGTCATCCTTGCCCATCTTGTCCTGGGCAAAAGCGGCCGGCGACAGCGCGAGGCCAAGCGAGAGAACGGCAGCCGAGACGCCGAGCGCGATACGGGTAGGAATGGTCATGGATCATCTTCCCTTCGAAATGGTGTTTGTCAGCGACGAACGCCGCTAATTGATCTCGACGGATCGACCGCCGGAGTTGTTACGGCCGCGCCGATAAATTTCTCCGGGCCGCGCATTCGCCGCAATCGCATCTGCGGTATCGGGCCTTCATCCGGAGCAGCAGGACGGCAAGTGTGCAGCGCAGCACGACCGGCCCTTGCCGCGGCATTCGGTCTCGAACTATCAGATGAGAGAACATCGCCTCGAAGACCGGCTAGGATGGGCCCGAACGCCGGTCTGAAGAGACCCGACCCAAATCACACCAACAAGAACAGAAACGTTCAAGGGGATCACACCATGATTACGCGCCGCCATCTGATCGCGACCGCCGTCGCTGCACCCGCCATCTTGCGCTTCGGTACCGGGACCGCGCATGCCGCCACCACGCTGAAGATCTCGCATCAATTCCCTGGAGGCACCATCGACAAGGGCGATTTCCGCGACCGTCTCTGCCGTATGTTCGCCGCTGAAGTCAGCAAACGCAGCAATGGCGACATCGCCGCCGAGATCTATCCGAACTCCTCGCTGATCAAGACCAACGCGCAGTTCTCTGCGATGCGCAAGGGCGCGCTCGACATCTCGCTCTATCCGATGCCCTATGCCGGCGGCGAGCTGCCCGAGACCAATATCGGCCTGATGCCCGGCCTCGTCACCACCTACGACCAGGGCCTGCGCTGGAAGAAGGAGCCGGTCGGCAAGGCGCTGACCGACTTCCTCGCCGACAAGGGCATCATCCTGCTCACCTGGGTCTGGCAGGCCGGCGGCGTCGCCAGCCGCTCCAAGCCGATCGTCGCCCCCGAAGATGCCAAGGGCATGAAGGTGCGCGGCGGCTCGCGCGAGATGGACATGGTGCTGCAGACCGCCGGCGCCTCGGTGCTGTCGGTGCCGTCGAACGAGATCTACGCGGCGATGCAGACCGGCGCCTGCGATGCCGGCATCACCTCCTCCACCAGCCTGATCTCGTTCCGCCTCGAAGAGGTGGCAAAGTGCCTGACATCTGGCGCAGGCGCCTCCTACTGGTTCATGCTCGAGCCCTTGATGATGTCGAAGGCGATCTTCGACAAGCTGCCGAAGAACCAGCAGGACGTCCTGCTCACCGTGGGTCAGGAGCTCGAAGCCTTCGGCCGCAAGGGCGCGCAGGACGACGATGTCGAGGTTGCCAAGGTCTACGAGAAGGCCGGCGCCAAGGTCTCGGTGCTCGATGCCGCGACCGTCGGCAAGTGGCGCGACATCGCTCGTGACACCGCCTGGAAGGATTACGGCGCCAAGACCGCAACCTCGGCCAACCTGCTCAAGCTTGCCACCGACGTTGCGGCATGAGCCACGGTCCGCTTCCGGATCGTGACGACCAGACGAGCGCAGCCGCAGGGTCGGGCCCCGCGGCGGCGATCGATCGCGGTCTCGCCGTCCTCAACAGCATCATCGTCGTGTTCGCCGCGATCGCGCTGGTCGCAGCCTGCGCCATCCTGAGCTACAGCGTGCTCAGCCGCGCGCTGTTCAAGGCCGCCAATTACTGGCAGGACGAGGCCGCCGTGTTCCTCTTGGTCGGCGCCACCTTCATGACCGCCGCCTATGTGCAGCAGAGCCGCGGTCACATCGGCATCGAGGCCTTTGTCGGCCTGCTGTCGCCGCTCGCCAACAGGGTTCGGCTCTGGCTGGTCGACGCCGCTACGTTCCTGTTCTGCGCCTTTTTCACCTGGAAGTCCTGGACGCTGGCCCACGAGGCCTATGTCGATGGTCAGGTCTCGAACTCGATGTGGTCGCCGCCGCTCGCCATTCCCTATTCGCTGATGGCGCTCGGCATGAGCCTGCTCTGCGTCCAGATTCTCGTGCAGCTTGCGCTGCCCTTTACTGGAGGCCGGCGGCCATGAGCGTTTTCGGCATCGGCCTCGCCTACGGAATCGCGACGCTGGTCATCATGTTCTCGGGCATGCCCATAGCTTTTGCCTTGGGCGCGGTCGCGGTCGTGTTCATGGGCATCTACATGCCCACGGCCTCGCTCGATACGGTGACGCAGAACGTCTACGAGGAAATGGCCTCGATCACGCTGCTGTCGATCCCGCTCTTCATCCTGAAGGGCGCGGCGATCGGCAAATCGCGCGCCGGCCAGGATCTCTACTCGGCGCTGCATGCCTGGCTGCATCGCGTCCCCGGCGGCTTAGGGGTCGCCAACGTGTTCGCCTGCGCGCTGTTCGCGGCGATGGCGGGCTCCTCGCCGGCGACCTGCTCGGCGATCGGTTCGGCCGGCATCCCCGAGATGCGCAAGCGCGGCTACTCCGGCGGCTTTGCCGCAGGGATCATCGCCGCCGGAGGCACGCTCGGCATCCTGCTGCCGCCGTCCATCACCATGATCCTGTTCGCGGTCGCCGCCGAAAAGTCGCTGGGGCGGCTCTTCCTCGCCGGCATCGGTCCCGGCCTCTTGCTGGTCACCCTGTTCGGCGCCTATGCCGTGATCCGCTTCCGCCAGGAATACAAGGCGGCTGAAGCAATCTACAAGAACGGCGGCCCGGAAGCTCCGATCCTGCAGCGCGACGAGTACACTCTCGCCGAACGCTTCAGCGTGCTGCCGCGCGTCATTCCCTTCGTGCTGCTGCTGACCGGCGTCATGATCGCCCTCTATGGCGGCTATGCCACGCCGTCGGAGACCGCCGGCCTCGGCGGCCTCCTGGCGCTGGCGCTGATCGCTGCGATCTACAGCGTGTGGCGGCCGAGCGACCTTGCGCCCATCATGAAATCGACGATCCGGGAATCGACCATGCTGATGATGATCATCGGCATGTCGCTGCTCTATTCCTACGTGATGAGCTATCTGCACATCTCGCAATCGGTCGCCGAATCCATCGTCGCGATGCACCTGCCGCGCTGGGAGCTGCTGTTCGCGATCCTGGTCATGGTGGTCGTGCTCGGCTTCTTCCTGCCGCCGGTCTCGATCATCCTGATGACGGCTCCGATCATCCTGCCGCCGCTCCGCGCCGCCAATTTCGACATCATCTGGTTCGGCGTGGTCATGACCATCGTGATGGAGATGGGCCTGATCCATCCACCCGTCGGCCTCAACATCTTCGTCATCCGCAACGTCGCGCCGGATATTCCCCTGCGGGAGGTGATCTGGGGCACGCTGCCGTTCGTGCTGCTGATGATGCTCGCGGTGCTGCTGCTGTGCTTCGTGCCGGGGATTTCAACCTGGCTGCCGGATCTCGTGATGGGGCCGGACGGGAGCAGGTAGCGGCAACCACAACTGTTGTAGGATGGGTAGAGCGAAGCGAAACCCATCGTCTTCCCGAGCGGGCGGAATTGATGGGTTTCGCTTCGCTCTACCCATCCTACGGGCGCAGCGACGAACCTACTCACTCTTTCCGCCGCGCCTTCGGCGCGTTCGCCACCACCTGCAGCAGATCCTTGCGCACGGCCTCGATGTGCCGCTCCAGGAACCGGCAGGCCTCCTCGACCTTTTCCGCACGGCAGAGCGCGATCAGCTGGGCGTGCTCCTTCTCGGCAGTGCCCATCGCTTTCGTATTGGAGAGCTGCAGGCGCGTGTAGCGGTCGCTGGTCTGCAGCAGTGACAGCACGATCGCGCGGGTGCGCGGCTGCGGCGCGTGAACGTAGAGCGCCATGTGGAAATCGGCGTTGAGCTGGCCCCATTCGCTGACATTGCGCGCCTTGATCGCCTTCTCGAAACTCTTGTGGATGTCGTCGAGTCCGTCGAAATCCTCGGCAGTGAAACGCGGCGCCGATTGCGCCAGCAATCGCGGCTCCAGGATGCGGCGCAGGTCGAAGACGTCGTTGATCTCATCCAGTGACAGCTCCGAGACGATGGCGCCCTTCTGCGGCACGATCCGCACCAGCCCTTCAGCCTCGAGCTGGAACAGCGCCTCGCGCACCGGGATGCGGCTGACGCCATAGGCATCCCCAAGCGCGTCCTGGCGCAGCTGCGATCCCGCCGGATAGGTGCCGTCGAGGATCGCCTGCCTGAGCTGATCGACAATCGCAGCCGACAGGGTGCGATGCTTCAGAGGCTGTTTCATCTGACGTTCCGTCCCTGCTTCCGACTCGTCCGTCCCAGGCGGTCCCTGTCTTGCATGTTGAGCTGCCCGGCAAAAGCCAGAGCCCAGCAAAAGCGCGTCCTGCCGCCGAAATGACCGCAATTCCCGTTTGACACCCCAAATGTATAAATTATACATTTGGCAATCGCACGACAAATCTTCGGGGGTTGGGGCCTCTTCATGATCGAGCAGACCATGCCGGCCACGCGCGCACTCAGCCTCCGACGTACGGTCGTCCGGATGTCGAGCGCCCTGCTCGCCTTCGAGCGTCTGGCGCTGATGGGCCTGATGTACCTGCTCACCGGCCTGATCCTGGTGAACGTCGTCACCCGCTACGCGCGTTTCCCGGTCTACTGGATCGATGAATCCGCGGTCTATTGCGTGGTGTGGCTCACCTTCATCGGGGCGTCCGCGATGACGCGGCTGCGGCTCGACTTCGCGGTGACGATGCTGACGGAGCGGCTTTCGCCGCAGCACCAGAAGATCGCCAAGGTGATCTCGACCGGCCTCGTCGTCGTGTTCGGCGTAGCCTTGACCATCACCTGCGTGCTCTGGATGGACCCGGTCGGGCTCGCGCGCGCCGGGTTCGACGGGCGCAAGCTCGCGGCCGAAACCTTCAACTTCCTCTACACCGAGCACACCCAGACTCTGAACTGGCCGACCTGGGTGCTTTATCTGACGCTGCCGATCTTCGCGGTGTCGATGACCGTGCACGGCCTCGCCAATCTCCTCGAAGATCTCGAGCTGGTCCCGCGCACGCCGCCGAAGGGTTTTCAGCTCTCCGAGCTCGACGGGGTCAACTGATGGTCACGTCCGCCGCCTTCGTCGCGATCATGCTGGTCGGCGTGCCGATCGGGCTCTGCCTGTGCCTTGCCGGCCTCGTCTACATCGCCGCCTCGGGCAATCCAGTGCTGTTCCAGTCCTATCCGCTCCAGTTGTTCGGCGGTGTCGACAGCTACGGCCTGATCGCGATTCCGCTGTTCATCCTGATCGGCGAGATCATGAACGGCGGGGGCATCACGCGGCGCATCGTCGACATGGCGATGGCCTTCGTCGGCTCGCTCAAGGGCGGGCTCGCCTACGTCAACATCCTCGCCAACATGTTCATCTCCTCCATCCTGGGGTCGGCGACCGCACAGGTCGCGATCATGGCCCAGATCATGGTGCCGGAGATGGAGAAGAAGGGCTACGACAAGACCTTTGCGGCTGGCCTCACCGCCTATGGCGGCATGCTCGGCCCGATCATCCCGCCCTCGGTGATGTTCGTGGTCTACAGCGTGCTGGCGCAGGTCTCGGTCAGCGACATGCTGATCGCCGGCATCGTGCCGGGCGTCATCCTCACCGTGATGTTCTGCCTCGTCATCGCGCTTATGGGATACATGTACAACTATCCCCGCGCCGACTATCAGACGCCGCGCCAGCGCCTGATGACGATCCTGCGGACCTCGCCGACGCTGCTGATCCCGATCGTCATCGTCGGCACGATCCTGAGCGGCCTCGCCAACGCCACGGAATCCGCCGCTGTCGGCGCAGTCGCCGCGGCGCTTGTCGGCAAATACTGGACGAAGGAATTCGAGTTCTCACAGTTGCCGCAAATGATGCTGCGCAGTGGCATTTATTCGGCGATCGTGCTGTTCCTCGTTGCCGCCGCGGCCGTGTTCTCCTGGGTCCTGATCTTCGGCAAGGTGCCGCAGGAAACCGCCGGCTGGATTCAGTCGGCTGCCAAGGATCCGGTCAGCTTCATGCTGATCTGCAACGTCATCCTGCTGATCATCGGCACGGTCATCGACGGCATTCCCGGCCTGATCATGACGGTGCCGATCCTGCTGCCGGTCGCGACCGACGTCTATCACATTGATCCCAGGCATTTCGGCGTCGTGGTGGTGATCAACCTCGTGCTTGGCTTGCTGTCGCCGCCGGTCGGGCTCTGCTTCTTCGTCGCGGCCGCCGTCACCGGCGCCAAGCCCGGCAAGATGTTCATGGTGACGCTGCCGTTCTTCGTCATCTCCTGCGTCCTCCTCGTGCTGCTCTCGCTCTACCCCTCGCTCTCGCTGATCCTCGTCAAATAGGCCCATCCAAAAGGAAGCCCGACCATGCCGCTTTCACGCCGCCGCTTTCTCGCCGCCAGTGCCGCCGCATCGGTGTTCGCGCCCTCGCTGGCGCTTGCCCAGGCCAAGGAATTTCGCCTCGGGCTGATCACGCCCAACGGCCATTCCTGGAACAAGGCCGCGCTTAAATTCGGCGATGAGCTCAAGGCCGCAACCAACGGCCGCCTGACCCTGACCGTGTTCCACTCCGGCCAGCTCGGCAACGAGCCCGCGATGATGCAGCAATTGCAGTCCGGTGCGCTCGACATGGGCTTCATCCAGGCCGCCGAGCTCGGCTCGCGCGTGCCGCACATCGCGGCGATCAACGCGCCCTACATCGTCCGCTCGACGCCGGCGGTGGCGAAATTCGTCCGGCATCCGGCGGCCGTCAAACTGTTCGAGGTGTTGCCGCAGGAGACCGGCACGATCGGCCTCGGGTGGGGCATCACCGGCATGCGCGCGGTATTCTCCTCCAAGGACCTGAACACGCTCGCCGACATCAAGGGCATGAAGCTGCGCATCAACCCGACGCCGGTCTATCGCGATTTCTATTCCTCGCTCGGGGCTGCGCCGACGCCAATCCCGACGCCGCAGGTGTTCGACGCCATGGCCAACGGCCAGGTCGACGGCCTCGAGGCCGATCTCGAATTCTCCTGGAACCAGCGCTTCGACAAGGTGTCCAAGGTCATTCTCCAGATGAACGCGGTCTTCATGCCGATGGCCGCGGTCGTCTCCGGCCGGGTCTGGCAGTCGCTGCCCGCAGCCGACCGCGAGCTGATCACCAAGACGATCAAGACGACGCTGGATGCGCAGATCGACGAACTCGCCGGCAACGAGCCGGCGCTGATCGAGAACTTCAAGAACGCGCCGATCCCGATCCGCCAGGTCCCCGCCGGCGACACCGAAGCCGTCATCGCCGAGTTCGACAAGATCTGGTTGCCCAAGGCACCCGTCCTCGCCGAGCTCCGCAAGATCGGCGCGACGCTCTGATCCCATCCGCCATCCCTTTCACAACTGCCGGCGGCTCCAGCCCCCCGCCGGCATATTTACCTGGAGTCAAACCATGAGCCGCCGCGTTGCCTGGGAAGGCGTCTTCCCGGCCGTCACCACCCAATTCCACGACGATCTCTCACTCGACATCAATGCCACCGCCAAGGTGATGGACGGATTGATCCGCGACGGCGTCTCCGGTCTCATCGTCTGCGGCTCGGTCGGCGAGAACACCTCGCTGGAGCGCAAGGAGAAGGTCGCGATCATGGAGACGGCGAAGTCGGTTGCGGCCGGCCGCGTGCCAGTGCTGTGCGGCATCGCCGAATTCACCACGGCCTTTGCGGTCGAGACCGCCAAGGAAGCCGCGCGCGTCGGCATCGACGGCGTGATGGTGATGCCGGCCCTGGTCTACTCGTCCAAGCCGCACGAGACCGCCGCGCATTTCCGAGCCGTCGCCAGTGCGACCGACCTTCCGGTGATGCTCTACAACAATCCGCCGATCTACAAGAACGACGTCACCCCCGACATCCTGGCCTCGCTCGCCGATGTCGAGACCGTGGTGTGCTTCAAGGATTCCTCCGGCGACACGCGGCGCTTCATCGACACCAGGAACATGGTCGGCGACCGCTTCGTGCTGTTCGCAGGCCTCGACGACGTCATCGTCGAGAGCGTCGCCATGGGCGCCGTGGGCTGGGTCTCCGGCATGTCGAACGCCTTCCCGCGCGAGGGCGAGACGCTGTTCCGCCTGGCCAAGGCCGGCCGCCTGGCCGAGGCGATGCCGCTCTACGAATGGTTCATGCCGCTCTTGCATCTCGATGCCCGCCCGGACCTCGTCCAGTGCATCAAGCTGTGCGAGCACATCATGGGCCGCGGCACCGCGCTGACCCGCCCGCCGCGCCTGGCCCTGCTGCCGCAGGAGAAGGCCGAGGTCGAGGCCATGATGGTCAAGGCGCTGAAGAACCGGCCGCAGCTGCCCGATGTCGGGCTGAAGGCGGCCTAGGCCGAGGTTTCGTAGGGTGGGCAAAGCGTAGCGTGCCCACCACCTGCCGATGATTGCGAAAGATCGTGGGCACGGCGCTTCGCGCCTTTGCCCACCCTACGGCAGCTCTCTCAGTCGTCATTGCGAGGAGCTCTTGCGACGAAGCAATCCAGACCGCCTCGATGGAAAGACTCTGGATTGCTTCGCTGCGCTCGCAATGACGGAGAATTACGTCGCCGCTCGCTTCTTCTTCGCATTCAGCGCAGATGCCACGCGGCTCACCGGCGGCTTCCCCAGCACGCCGCTCATCGCGTTCGTCGCCGCCAGCAGCTTCTCCATATTCACGCCGGTCCTGACGCCCATGCCTTCGAGCATGTAGACGACATCCTCGGTCGCGACATTGCCGGTCGCGCCCGGCGCGTAGGGACAGCCGCCGAGCCCGCCGGCGGCGGCGTCGATGACGCGGACGCCCTCCTCCATCCCCGCGTACAGGTTGGCGAGCGCCTGGCCGTAGGTGTCGTGGAAATGCATCGCGAGTTTTGCGGGCGGGACGTTGGCGCTGACTGCGCGCAACATTTCTTTCGCCTTGCTTGGCGTGCCGACGCCGATGGTATCGCCGAGCGAGATCTCGTAGCAGCCGAGATCCCACAGCGTGCTCGCGAGATCGGCGACGGCCTTCGGCTTGATCTCACCGTCGAACGGGCAGCCGAGCACGCAGGAGATATAGCCGCGCACCTTCACGCCGTCGGCCTTGGCGCGCGCCAGCACCGGCTTGAACCGCTCGATGGACTCCGCGACCGTGCAGTTGATGTTGGCACGCGAAAACCCTTCGGAGGCTGCCGCGAACACCGAGACCACCTTAGCGCCGGCGGCGCGCGCGGCGTCATAGCCCTTCTCGCTCGGCACCAGCACGTGGAATTCGGCGCCCTTGATGTGGCTGACGCCCCGCAGCACGGCATCGGAGCTTGCCATCTGCGGGATCGCCTTGGGCGAGACGAAGGCGCCGACCTCGACCGTATCGAGACCGGCCCCGACCAGCGCCTCGATGAAGGCAATGCGGGCCTCGACGGTGACGGGCGTCTTCTCGTTCTGGAGGCCGTCGCGCGGCCCCATCTCGATGATGCGGACAGGATCGCTCATGTCATTCCCCTGAAGGTTCGACCACGGCGAGCTCGACGCCCTCCTGCACGATGTCGCCGACCTTGCACTTGATGGACTTCAGCAGACCGGCATAGGGCGCGCGCAGCGTCTGCTCCATCTTCATCACTTCGAGCGTCAGGATCGGCGCGCCCTTGTCGAGCTTGGCGCCCTCCTCGGCCAGCACGGCGACGACCGTGCCCGGCAAAGGGGCAGCGATCTTGTCCTCTCCGACATGCTCCTCGCTCTCGCCGCCGAACGGATCGACCCAGTGCAGGTCGAAGCGGCCGTTGCGCGTACGCAGGTAGAGCTCATGGCCGTCGATCACGGCCGCGACGGACGATTTCACGCCGTCGAGCGTGAGATCGAAGCCGCTGTCCTTCGCCGCGATCGTGAAGGCCAGCTCGCGCTCGCCGATCATCAGGGTGGACGGCCCGCTGCCGTAGTTCAGCGTAATCTTTTGCTCCGGACCATGTCCGACGCGGAAGGCAAAGCTGCGCTGGCGGCGGCCGACCGGCTGCCAGCCAAAGGTCTGCCACGGAGAGTTCGCCTCGGCCTGCGCGGCTTGCCGCTCCTCGTTGACGATTGCGGCCACCGCTGCGCAGAGCTCGAGCTCGCCGGGCGCAGGCGCCGCGGACGTCAGCATCGCCAGCTCGCGCTCGATGAAGCCGGTGTCGATCGCATTGGTCCGCACCTTCGGGTGCGTGATCAGCGCCGACAGGAACGGAATGTTGGTGATAATGCCGCGGACATCGGACTCTTCCAGGCCGCGGTTGAGGCGATCGATCGCAACATCCCGGGTCGGCGCCCACGCAATCGCTTTTGCCAGCATCGCATCGTAGTAAGGCGAGACTGTATCCCCCTCGCGATAGCCGGCATCGATGCGCAAGCCCCCGGTCTCCGCCGGCAGGCGCCAGGTCGAGATCTTTCCGACCGACGGCATGAAGTTCTTGGTCGGATTTTCCGCGTAGACGCGCGCTTCGATCGCGTGGCCGTTGAGCTTGATCTCGTCCTGCCTCAAGGGCAGCGCCTCGCCGAAGGCGACGCGCAGCTGCCATTCGACCAGGTCGATCCCGGTGATCAGCTCGGTCACGGGATGCTCGACCTGGAGGCGCGTGTTCATTTCGATGAAGAACACGTCCTTGCCGTCGGAGACGAACTCGATGGTGCCGGCGCCGACATAGCTCACCGCGCCCGCCGCCTTTCGCGCGGCGGCGCAGACCGTCTCGCGCTGCGCAGCGTTCAGCGTCGGCGACGGCGCTTCCTCGATCACCTTCTGATGCCGGCGTTGCAACGTGCATTCGCGCTCGAACAGCGAGAGCAGATTGCCGTGGCTGTCGCCGATGATCTGCACTTCGATGTGGCGGGGATTGTCGACGTACTTTTCGATCAGCATGCGATCGTCGCCGAACGCGGCCAGGGCCTCGCGCTTGGCGCTGACGATCGCGGGCCCGAGCTCGGCCGCCGAGCGAACGATCCGCATGCCGCGTCCGCCGCCGCCGGCGGACGCCTTGACCAGCACGGGGAAGCCAACCTTCTCGGCCGCCTTCGCCAGCGTCGCATCATCCTGGGCTTCGCCGTGATAGCCGGGCACCAGCGGCACCCCGGCTTTCTCCATCAGCTCCTTTGAGCCGGATTTCGAGCCCATGGCCGTCATCATCCCGGCGGTCGGGCCGACGAACACCAGCCCGGCGTCCAGGCAGGCCCGCGCGAACTCCGCATTCTCCGACAGGAAGCCGTAGCCGGGATGCACGGCCTCGGCGCCGGTCTTTTTCGCGGCCTCGATCAGCCGCTCGACATTGAGATAGCTGTCGCGGGCGCGGGCGGGCCCGAGCAGCACGGCTTCATCGGCGAGCGCGACATGCATGGCGTCGCGGTCGGCCTCGGAATAGACCGCGACCGTGCGCAGGCCCATGGCACGCGCGGTGCGGATGACGCGGCAGGCGATCTCGCCGCGGTTGGCGATCAGGAGGGTGCGAAAACGCCGGTAAAGCATTGAGCGGTCCATCGCATCACATCCTGAACAGGCCGAATTTCGTCGGCTCGATCGGCGCATTCGATGCCGCCGAGAGGCCAAGACCGAGCACGAGGCGCGTGTCGGCGGGATCGATCACGCCGTCGTCCCAGAGCCGCGCGGTCGCGTAATACGGGTGCCCCTGGCTCTCATATTGCGCGCGAATGGGCTCGCGGAATTTATCTTCCTCTTCCCTCGACCAGCTATCGCCCTTGGCCTCGATGTTGTCGCGGCGGACCTGGCTCAGCACCATCGAGGCCTGCTCGCCGCCCATCACCGAGATGCGCGCGTTCGGCCACATCCAGAGGAAGCGCGGCGAATAGGCGCGCCCGCACATGCCGTAATTGCCGGCGCCGTAGGAGCCGCCGATCACGACGGTGAACTTCGGCACCGAGGCGGTCGCGACCGCCGTCACCAGCTTGGCGCCGTCGCGCGCGATGCCGCCGGCCTCGTATTTCTTGCCGACCATGAAGCCGGTGATGTTCTGCAGGAACACCAGGGGAATGCCGCGTTGGCAGCACAGCTCGATGAAATGCGCGCCCTTCAGCGAGCTCTCGCTGAACAGGATGCCGTTGTTGGCGATGATGCCGACCGGATGGCCCCAGATATGGGCGAAGCCGCACACCAGCGTCGTGCCGTAAAGCTTCTTGAACTCGTCGAACTCCGAGCCGTCGACGACGCGGGCGATGATGTCGCGCACGTCGAAGGGCTTGCGGCCGTCCACCGGCACCACGCCGTAGATCTCCTCTGCCGCAAACAGCGGATCGCGCGGCGGATGCATGTTCAGGTTCGGCCGCGCCGATGGCTTCAGCGTGCCGACGATGCGCCGGGCGATGCCGATCGCATGGGCATCGTTCTGGGCATAGTGGTCGGTGACGCCCGACTGGCGCGAATGCACGTCGGCGCCGCCGAGCTCCTCGGCGCTCACGACCTCGCCGGTCGCGGCCTTCACCAGCGGCGGGCCGCCGAGGAAGATGGTGCCCTGGTTGCGCACGATGATGCTCTCGTCCGACATCGCCGGCACATAGGCCCCGCCCGCGGTGCAGGAGCCCATCACGATGGCGATCTGCGGAATGCCCTGTGAGGACATCTGCGCCTGGTTGTAGAAGATCCGGCCGAAATGCCGCTCGTCGGGAAAGATCTCGTCCTGCAACGGCAGGAAGGCGCCGCCGGAATCGACCATGTAGATGCAAGGAAGATTGTTCTGCCGCGCGATGTCCTGCGCGCGCAGATGCTTCTTCACGGTCATCGGGTAATAGGTGCCGCCCTTGATGGTGGCGTCGTTGGCAACGATCACGCACTCGCGGCCCGCGATGCGGCCGACCCCAGTGACGACGCTCGCCGAATGCACGTCGCCGCCATAGAGCCCGTAGGCCGCAAGCGGCGACAGCTCCAGGAACGAGGTGCCGGGATCGACCAGGAGGTCGACGCGCTCGCGTGCCAGCATCTTGCCGCGCGCGGTGTGGCGGTTGCGCGAGGCCTCGCCGCCGCCGCCGGCGACCTGGCTGAGTTTTTCGCGCAGGTTCGCGACGAGGCCGCGCATGGCCTCGGCGTTGCGCGCAAAATCTGATGAGGACGGATCGATGCTGGAATGGAGCGGCATGCAAGTCCCGCGTGGCTGGTGATGTCTAAGGGGCCGCGGACAGGTTGGCCCAGTTCCGCGGCAATTCCAAATTGCAAGGAGCTTACGCGGTCTCGGCCATCAGCTCGCGGCCGATCAGCATGCGGCGCACCTCGGATGTACCGGCGCCGATCTCGTAGAGTTTTGCGTCGCGCCAGAGACGACCGACCGGGAATTCGGATGTATAGCCGACCCCGCCAAGCGCCTGGATCGCCTCGCCCGCCATCCAGGTCGCCTTCTCCGCGGAATAGAGGATCGCAGCCGCCGCATCCTTGCGCAGGCTGCGGGCGTGGTCGGCGCGGTCGCAGGCGCGCCCGACCGCATAGACATAGGCGCGGGTGGCCTGCCAGGTCGCATACATGTCGGCGAGCTTGCCCTGCATCAGCTGGAAATCGCCGATCGGCTGGCCGAACTGCTTGCGCTCGTGCATGTAGGGCACGACGGCGTCCATGCAGGCCGCCATGATCCCGAGCGGGCCGCCCGACAGCACCGCGCGCTCATAGTCGAGGCCGGACATCAGAACCTTGACGCCCTCGCCCAGCTTGCCGAGCACGTTCTCCTCCGGCACGTCGCACTCGTCGAAGAACAGCGGATAGGTGTTGGAGCCGCGCATGCCGAGCTTGTCGAGATGCTGGCCGTGCGTGAAGCCCTTGAAACCCTTTTCGATCAGGAAGGCGGTCATGCCGCGCGGGCCGGCCTCCGGATCGGTCTTGGCGTAGACCACGAGCACGTCGGCATCGCCGCCATTGGTGATCCACATCTTGGAGCCGTTGAGCACGTAGCGGTCGCCGCGCTTGTCGGCGCGCAGCTTCATCGAGACCACGTCGGAGCCGGCGCCGGGCTCGGACATAGCCAGCGCGCCGACATGCTCGCCGGAGATCAGCTTGGGCAGATAGCGCTGGCGCTGGGCGTCGCTGCCGTTGCGGCGGATCTGGTTGACGCAGAGGTTGGAGTGGGCACCGTAGGACAGCCCCACAGCGGCGGACCCGCGCGAAATCTCCTCCATGGCGACGATATGGGCGAGATAGCCCATGTTCGATCCGCCATATTGCTCCGGCGCGGTCATGCCGAGCAGGCCGAGGTCGCCGAGGCGTTTCCACAGGTCCGCCGGAAACAGATTGGCCTTCTCGATGTCGGCGGCGCGCGGGGTGATCTCCGCCTCCACGAAGGCGCGGAGCGTGTCGCGCAGCATGCCGATGTCTTCGCCCAGATCGAAATCGATGCTCGGGATGTTCACGGCGATTCCTCCCTAATTTGAGACCGAACCTAGCGGGGACCGGGCCCTTCTGCAGTCGAAAAGGTTGCATTTTCCGCCAAACTTGGCGAGGATTTCCGAGAGGAATCCGATGCCTTTCCAAGCCGCAACCGCGATCCCGCGCCGCGCCGTGACCCCCGCCGCCTTTGTCCGCGGCGTGGTGGCCGCCTATGCGCGGTACGGACTGGACCCGGCCGAGGCGCTGCAGCGGGGTCAAATAGCGCCAGACCTTGTCAATTCTCCGGATGGGCGGATCACGGCCCTCCAGTTCGAGGCCCTCGCCGGCCACGCCATGCGCGAGCTCGACGACGAGGCGCTCGGCTGGTTCTCGCGCCGGCTGCCATGGGGCACCTATGGCATGCTGTGCCGCGCCTCGATCACGGCGCCGACGCTGGAGGTCGCGCTCAAGCGCTGGTGCCGGCATCACCGCCTGCTCACCGAGGACGTGCTGCTCGATCTCGAGGTCGGCGAAGAGACCGCAATCGTGTCGATCCGAGAGCAGCGCGACCTCGGAGCCTTTCGCGAATTCTGCCTCGTCACCCTGCTCCGCTACGTGCTCGGCTTCTCCTGCTGGGCGGTGGATTCCAGGATCGCGCTCCGCACCGCCGAGTTTCCATTTCCCGAGCCCGGCCACGTCTCCGTCTATCCGACCATCTTCTCACGGACCATCCGCTTCGACGCGGCCCATGCCCGCATCGTCTTTGACAAGCACTATCTTTCGCTGCCGCTGACCCGCAGCGCCGCCGATCTCGACAACATGCTCAAGGGCGCGCTCAGGCTGACCGTGCTGCCCTATCGGCGCGACCGGCTGCTGGTCGAGCGCGTCCGCCGCGTGCTGCGCAATGCGCGCGGACGGGTCCTCGGCGCCGAGGACGTCGCGAGCGAGCTCGCGCTCTCCACCCGCACCATGCACCGCCGCCTGCGCGAGGAAGCGACCTCGCTGCGCGATCTCAAGGAAGAAGCAAAGTTCGAGCTGGCCAAGCAGGAGCTGATGCGCGGCCGGGTGCCGATCAAGCGCATCGCGGAGATCGCCGGCTTCCGCAACGAGAAGAGTTTTTCGCGGGCGTTTCGGACCTGGACCGGCACCTCCCCGCGCGAGTTTCGCGGAAGATATCGCTGAGGCGCCCCGTTACCTGCTTGTCATAAACCAACGGCCCCCGAGATCACTCTCGGAGGCCGCAATGTCCTGGATCAGGCTTTGAATTCAGGCCTTAGTTCTGCGCGCCCGAGCGAGCCTTGGGTTGCTTCGTCTGCTTCGGCTGGAAGGCGAGCGCGTCGTTGCTGGTCTTCGAGCCGCCGGCCTGCGAGCACGAGCCGCCAATGCCGCCCGCCGCCTGACGGCAGGCTTCCATCGTCGGATAGCCGCAGCCGTGAGCGGCCTGGGCGCCGTTGGTGATGCAGTAATCGTCGGCCTTCGCGGCCGGCGCCGACAGAACAAGAAACGCAGACGCAAACAGCGTCGCAGCAGACGCTGCGATCGTCTTCGAAGTCGATGTCATGATGTCTTTTCCTGCTTAGGGTCCCACAAAAGCATCCTCGGCATGCGACGCAGGCGCGAGGGTTCAAACCCCGGATGTAGGCCGCCTGCCGGAACCGACAATCACGGTTCAGCGCATTGCAGGGCTTCGCAAATCACATGTCACAGTTAGGTGAGTTACTAAGCATTATACTTCGGCTTTTGTGAAATCACCGGTCGATCGGCGCGAGAGAACGCGCGAATCGACTAGCTCGCCGGCGCCGCCGCAATCTCCTGCAACGGCAGCGGCACGTCCTTGGCGACGCCCAGCACCGGAAAGCTGCGGACATTCTTGACATCGGGCATCGCGGCGAAATGCAGCAGCTGCTGGCGCATGCTCTCGACGCTCGGCGCGACGCATTTCAGCAGATAGTCGGTGTCGCCCGAAATCCGCCAGCACTGCTGAATCCGCGGGATCACGGCGATCGAGCTCTCGAACGCCTCCAGCACTGGTTGGGCCTGGCTGCCGAGCTGGATCGAGACGAACGACACCACCTCATAGCCGAGCAGCCGCTCGTCGATCACGGCGCGCACCGCCCGGATCACGCCGCGGCTGAACAGCGATTTCAGCCGCCGCAGACAGTTGGGCGCGGAGACGCCGACGCGCAGCGCCAGCTCGTTGTTGCGGACCCGCCCGTCCTGCTGCAGCTCGGAAAGTATCTTCAGGTCGACGCCGTCGAGCTGGTCACGCCCCGCCATCCCCCACCTCGCCATGGTCGTGTCATGCGCGGCAGCGAAGCACGGGGCGGATTTGGTGCCAACCACCTTAAGCGTCGCCGCGGCTAGAAAAGCGCGGCGGGAAGCTTACCTGCGGCCCATCCTTGAGACGCCCGCCTCCGGCGACCCCTCAGGATGCGGTCACGCTTCGCGGCAAGATATCAGACCCTCATGGTGAGGAGCCCGCCAAAGCAGGCGTCTCGAACCATGCAGGCCAGGCTCATGCGGTCCCAAAAACGCAGATGCCCGGGCCTTCGCCTCGCCGAAGGGGGTTCGGCCCCGCAGGCGGGACAGGCGCGGGCATGACGGAATGACAGAGGGTGCCGCCCCTCAATGCGTCCAGGGCTCGCCGCGGCGGAACGAGAAATTGTCGGCATAGGCGACCGGGCGGCGGATCGAATCCTGGGGCTCGATGACCTGGTAGGCGATGCCCTTGCGCTCGCAATAGGCGACTGCCTCTTCCTTGCTGTCGAAGCGCAGGGTGATCTGCTGCTTCATGTCGCCCGACGAGGTCCAGCCCATCAGCGGCTCGACCGCGCGCGGCTGCTCCGGCTCGTAGTCGAGCTGCCATTCCTTCGTCTTGGACCGGCCGGATTGCATCGCGTTCTTGGCGGGCTTGAAAATGCGTGCGGTCATGGGTGGTCCGGGCCTCGTCTTTTCGTTCGATTTCGATGCGTCAGGGTGGCAGTTGGTGGAAACCTCGGGGATAGTATAGAGACACCGATCGGGAACTGATTGGTGATTCCGGCCCCGGTAACCCTCTCCGACGGTATAGTCATTATGCTGCACCGTGACAATTGCGTACCCGCCTTCCGCGCCGGGATCCGGCCCGGTGGCACTGCCTCTCCGACCTCAGCCTGTCCGCCCCCTTCGAAAGCTCCCGTCGCATGGCCTTCCTGAACGTCAGCGCAACGCTCCCCGAGAAAGGCCGCGACCTCAGGCTCGACCTGTTTCGCGGCGTCGCCAACTGGGCGATCTTCCTCGACCACATTCCCGACAACGTGGTGAACTGGATCACCACGCGCAATTACGGCTTTTCCGACGCCGCCGACCTGTTCGTCTTCATCTCCGGCTACACCGCCTCCTTCGTCTATGCGCGGATGATGCTGGAGCGCGGCTTCATCGTCGGCGCCACCCGCCTCACCAAGCGGGTCTGGCAGCTCTACGTCGCCCACATCATCCTGTTCGTGATCTACATCGCATCGATCAGCTATCTCGCGCTGCGCTTCGGCGATTCCGAGATGATCAACGAGTTCAACGTCGCCGGCCTCGTCGACAACGCCACCGAGACGCTGCGCCAGGGCCTGTTCCTGCGCTTCAAGCCACTCAATCTCGACGTACTGCCGCTCTATATCGTGCTGATGGGCCTGTTCCCGCCGGTGCTGTGGTTCATGCTGCGCAAACCCGACCTGACGATGGCGCTGTCGATCGTACTATGGCTCGCCGCGCGCCAGTTCGGCTGGAATCTGACCGCCTATCCGGCCGGCCAGTGGTACTTCAACCCCTATTGCTGGCAGGTGCTGTTCGTGTTCGGCGCCTGGTGCGCGATGGGCGGCGCGCGGCGCTCGATGACGCTGATCAATTCGCCGATCACGCTGTGGCTTTGTCTCGGTTATATGCTGTTCGCGCTGATCATGACCATGGCCGGCCGCTTCCCCACCTTCGGCGGCATGTTCCCGGAATGGCTGTTCTCGGCCTTCAACCCCAACGACAAGACCAACCTCGCGCCCTACCGCTTCCTGCATTTCGTCGTGATCGTGATCCTGGTGATCCGCTTCGTGCCGAAGGACTGGCCGGGCCTGGAATGGAAGGTGTTCGACCCGCTGATCGTGTGCGGCCAGCAGTCGCTCGCGGTGTTCTGCGTCGGCGTGTTCCTGTCCTTCGTCGGCCATTTCGAACTGTCGATGAGCTCGGGCTCGCTGTTCGCGCAGCTCTTCGTCAGCATCGCCGGCATCGCGATCATGACGACCGTGGCCTATTACATCTCGTGGTCGAAGAAGCAGGACAAGCCGCTGAAGCCGCCGCCGGCCAAGCCGGCAGCAGAGCCGAAGGCCGCCTGAGAGAGGCGGCAGCTACGCCGCCTCTTCGCCGTCGAACTCGGTGAATTTCTTGTAGATCCAGTCGCGGCCGTCGTGCCGGCGCCAGACCTTGCCGTAGACGAGCTGCCCGTTGATCGAGCGGCGTGGCACGATCACGGTCCAGAGGTGCCAGATTTCGGTCCAGCTCGACTGCTTGCTGACGGTTTTGAAGTTGCGATCGAAAGACATGACGCAGAACTCACAGGATACGCGCGCCGCGACGAACTGTGATCTTGTGTGAGCACGGATTTCAGGCAGTCCATCGCGAGCCGGGACCGATCTGATAACGCCCCTTGAGGCGGCCGCAACAACCGCTCGCCCTTAACCTAACCGATCAACCTTACCTGCCGTGAACGGATGGCCGGAGCGGTTGAAAGTCGGCGCCGGTTTTTCTAGAATGCATGCGCGATTTGAGATGAGCGCGCCGTTTTGGACGCGTGGCGATTTTGAACTGACATTGCATTTTGAAAAATGACTTACTGGCGGGGACAACCGCGATGAGCTTGCACTGTGTATGTTTGCGTCTGGCGGCGCGATCGGTACCGCCTGCCCCATTACTCAGGACGTCCGTTCAGGAACCGCCAAAGCCCGCCAACGACAACCAGATGGTCTGGCCGCTCGTACCGTTTCCGCCCGGCTGGCACGCGTCGAGCTGATCGCGTTCGGTCTGAAAAGCGCAACGCCGCGCAAGCGGAATATCATCGCTTGGCGGCGTCCGTTTAGGCATTGGGCGCTGAAATCCCCAACACTGATATGTCTGTGGCGACAAGCCAAAGGTTCGATGAATCTTTGCTAATTCTGCGCCCCGTAGCCCTCGCCAATGCCTTGAAAAATCGCGCGGAAGTCGTGCGATGCGGACAATGACCGCCAAGGCTTTGGCCAGCTTCGGACATGCCGCTCGCGCGCGATTCAGGACACCATCAGAATGCCGCCTGCCCTGCGTCGGCGATCAACCCTGGCTAGACCGCAGCGCTGGCGCTGGACGCGCTGGCGGATGCATTCTGGGCATTGGCGCCGAGTGCGCCTTGGGCGTTGTAGGTCTGCCCGGCCTGACCGCTTTGACCGGCTTGCGAGCTCGCGGACGTCTCGACCTCCGTGGTGCCGTCGGAATAGGTGATCGTGGTGGTGGTGACGCCATCGATGGTGATCGAGACCTCGCTGACGATGGTCTTGGCCGAGCTGCCACCGCCTCCCGATCCCGAGCTTCCGCCCGCCGACTGCGACGAGGATGTCGCCGACGTCGATGACGCCGCCGAACTCGACGAAGCCGCCGATGTCGAAGATGCCGCGGAGGACGACGCCGTAGCGGTCGACGGCGTCGTCGTCACCGCCGCGCTGGCCGATGCAATCGCACTGATCGACATGAAGACCTCGTCCCAGGGAGCCTCGGGCGCAACGCCGGTTGCGTAGCCACCCTTCTGCTTCAACGCGGCGGGCGGGCGAAGCAGGCGCTGGAGGCGTGAAAAATTCGGCGCAGCGGACATTTTCCCGCCTCGACCGCAGCAACCAAACGCCGCCCTGCGCGTTGCAGCTTCTTCCCACCTGTCCGGGAGATCTGCGCGGCTGCTATCAACGCGCGCCCTCATGGATGGATAGTCATCTCGTCTCACGTCCGTGTGAGCTGGAGCGCGGCCGGTGAATTTCTTCGACCGAGCAGAGACCAATGAAGAGAAGGCCGCAAGGCAAGGGGGCGCAGTGAGCCAGATCGATACGACCGAGAAACTCTCCGAGGCACCGGAGAGCGGAAGCTCACTGTTCGCGCTCTGCGGACTCGGCGTCGCGGCGATCGTCATGCTGGGCTGGATCTGTGCCCTCGCCTGGATCGCCTGGCGTCTCGTCGATTGGCTGCTGTTCTGATGGGACGCTAGCGGGCTGTCAGGCCCTCGCTTTGAGGCATCGACACCGGGACTGGTCGGGGCAGCTGGATTCGAACCAACGACCTGCAGTACCCAAAACTGCCGCGCTACCAGGCTGCGCTATACCCCGAATGTCCAGCGAGCCCCGTCGATACACGCTTCCAAAGGCGTCAGCAAGCTTACAAACCGGCGCCCGCAAGGCTGGCAACGCCCCGCTTGGACGACCCTATTTGCTGCCGAACAGCGGGTGGCCGACACGGTCGCCGGGGCGGATGCCGTATTTCTGCGCCGTTCCCGCCACCACCTCCAGAACCGCCCGGGCGGGGCCCCGCGAGGAGATGATCTTGGTCGACAGCGGCTCGGTGTTTTCCGCAATCCGCAGGATGCGGCCGTCGGCGCGGATGAAGATCATGTCGAGCGGGACATAGGTGTTCTTCATCCACATCGAGATTTCCTGTTCGGGATTGAAGTCGAACAGCATGCCTTTGCCGTCGGCGAGCTCCTTGCGGTACATCAGGCCGGTCTGCTTCTCCTCCTCGGTCGTCGCCATCTCCACCGAGAACACCTGCACGCCGTTCTTCGTGACGATCTCGAGCGGCTGGAAGCTGGCGGCGCCGACCGGTGCGCTTGCGGCGGCAAAGGTGGCGACGAGGATGGCGACCAGCCAGCCCCTCGCAATGGACCAGACGGCCTTTCGATCAAAGTTCATGGGACGGTACTCGAGGCGGGTGGGACTGAACCAGTCCTTACGCGGCGACCATCACAAAAGCCAGAGGCGCGCTGGCTGGCCAGCGCGCCTCTGCTCACGATTGCGGGAACTGGCGCCTTAGTGCGACTGCAGGCCCGGCGATCCGGTCTCGGGATGGATCTCGGCCGCCATCATGCCCTTGGAGCCGGGCCCGAAGCGGACCAGCACATATTGACCGGGGCGCAATTCGGTCATGCCGAAGCGGCGCAGTGTCTCCATGTGCACGAAGATGTCGGGCGTGCCCTCGCCACAGGTCAGGAAGCCGAAGCCGCGCAGCCGATTGAACCATTTGACCTGGGCCCGTTCCAGCCCGCTGGTCGGCGTGACCGTGACATGGGTGCGCGGCGGCAGCATCTGCGCCGGATGGATCGCAGTCGACTCGTCCATCGAGACGACGCGGAATGCCTGGTAACCCTTGGCGCGCTGGATGCACTCCACGACGATGCGTGCGCCCTCATAGGCGGTCTGGAAGCCGTCGCGCCTAAGCACGGTAACGTGCAGGAGGACGTCGGGCCAGCCATTGTCGGGAACGATGAAGCCGTAGCCTTTGGAGGCGTCGAACCATTTGATGACGCCGGTCACCTCGACGAGATTGGCGCTGGCCTCGCCCAATCCGGTGAAGGGACTGAGCGCAGTGTCGCGGCCAGCGCCGCCGTGCTCGCCCGGCGTCAACCGCCCCGGCGAAGCGCCCTGCCCAGGAACTCCAAGCTTCTTGGACTCAAATCCGTCCGACGACCCCATAACCCCGGACCCCACACTGCCATGCAACCCGCCACATTGGCGGCGCTCGAATCACGCGTCTTAAGAGAATGTTCTCAATTCGACGCGACGCGAATCTTTCGACTCAAAAGATAACACTCCCGGTTGCGACGCATAGACAAAAAAGAGATTCGCCGGGACCTATGAACAGCTTGCACAGCCGCGAATCAAACTAACGCCTCAATTACCGACGAAGGGCCCGAGGGTTTCGCCGATGTCGTGGCGGATGACGAGATCGGCGATGTCGTCCTGCTCTGTCGGCTCGCGATTGATGATCACCAAACGTGCACCGGAGTTCTTCGCCATCATCGGAAAGCCGGCCGCCGGCCATACGACGAGCGAGGAACCGATCGCGATGAAGAGGTTGCAATGCTGCGACAGCTCGGTTGCGCGCTGCATTTCATCTTCAGGCATCATCTGGCCGAACGAGATCGTGGCCGTCTTCACCGGCTCGTCACACACGGTACAGTTGGGCGCGGCGCCGTCTTCGTCGAATCGTCGCTTCACCCAGTCGAGCTGATAGGACTGCCCACATCCGATGCAGCGCGCATAGGTGGTATTTCCGTGAAGCTCAATCACGTGCTCGCTGGCGAAACCCGAGGCCTGGTGCAGATTGTCGATGTTCTGGGTGATGATCGCGGGAACCTTGCCGGCGCGGTAGAGCGATGCCAGCGCGCGATGGCCGCGGCCGGGCTTGGCCGCCGCGAAAACCTCCTCCATCGCGAAGCGGCGGCGCCAGGATTCGTCGCGCGCCTCCTGGCTGGCGACAAACTCGCCGAACTCGATCGGGCGGTAGCGCGTCCAAATTCCACCCGGCGAGCGGAAGTCTGGGATACCGCATTCGGTCGAGATGCCGGCGCCGGTGAACGGCACGATGGTCCTGGCTTCGGCGATCATGTCGCCGAGCCGTTCGACGCCGCTGCGAAGATCTGATGCAATCATGGGCCAGCCATCCTGACTTTCGTGCATGGCTCTATAGCATGGCCCACGCCGGACGTTGCCGTCATCTCGACAGGCGCGCCCTGCCCTGCTGCAGATTCGGCGCGCGTTCGCTAGCTGCGTCGCAGCCAAGCGACAAGATTGCTGACGCTCTTATCCACGCCGAACAAGACGTGCGGAAAGAAGTGCGCTCGGCAATTTTTTCCGCCCGTCGCTTATCACAATCCTGCAATGCCTCCTCCCCATTGACGCCCCAATCAGAAGCGCCAATGCATGTGTTGAATGCGACTCAGCGCGATGCGGCGGCAGCGCTTGAGTAAACACGTAGACATTAGTCCCGTAGAAAAAGTCCAAGTGCGAACAGAGGGGATGGACATGACCGAAGACGAACAACGCAAGATCCGCGAACGCGAAGAGATCGCCGCCCGTGTCGCCGCCTTCCGTGCCACCCAGGAGAAATTCAAGCGCGAGCGCGAAGAGTATTTCGTGTCGACGCTCGAGAATGCCCGCAAGGTGGAACGGCCCTCGCTCTGGCCGTAAGACACGTCTGATCCATACGCATGAAGAAGCCCGGAGCATCGCTCCGGGCTTTTCGCGTTATTGAACCCTTACCAGTGGCGATAGTAGTGGCGCCGATAGTACGGGCCGCCGTCATAGGCGTACGGGCCCGGTCCGTAGTAATAGCTCGGCCCGTCATAGTAGCCGTAGCCCGGTCCGTAATAGCCGTACGGATGCGACGCGGCGACCGCGCCCGCGGTGATCGCGCCGGCGGCAAGGCCGAACGCCAGGCCCGGACCGATGCCGCGTCCGCGCGCCTCGGCAGGGGCAGGAGCCGCGACCGCGGTCACGCCGACGGCTGCGACGGTGGCGAGAACTGCCAGTGTCTTCTTCATGATCTCCTCCTTCGCAACAGGAAGCACAACGCCGGCCGCCTGCGATGGTTGCGCGCGCGGCGGAACCGAGGGCTGTCAAAAAAATGGCGGCGAAGGCGGAACGAAGTCGCATCGCTCGCATTAAGACTGCAAGTGCAGAGCCTCCGCTATCCGGTAGAGGCAAAAGCACGGAAGCCCCGTCAGTATCCTCCGCGATGCTGGCGGGGTTTTCAGTTCCACGGGAGCAAATGGCAGCAGGCGCTAATTGCTGCCAGCGGGGCGGATGCCGAGGAGGAAGGATTGCCGATATCCGCTTTGCTGGCCCGTATCCGCAGGCTCGTTCCCAAATCCGATGATCAGCACTACGAGGAGATCGTGCGCAATTTCGGTGTCGGCGCGCTGCGCCCGCCGCCGACGCCGATGAGCGACGGCGAGCTCGCGCGGGCCATCGCCGAGTTCCTCAAGGACCAGCCCTCATCCGAATCCGTCGCGGCCCTCGGCCGGCGGCTCGACCCCACATCCCGGCTCTAGCCGGGATTTTTCTCGCCCGGGCGGAACAAGCGGCCCTTTCGCACGTTGAGGTTGTCTTCACGAAAAGCGAGGCCCGACATGCCCGCCTGGCTCGAAGTTCTGCTCAACCTGTCCGGCTTCGCCGGCTTCGTGGCGCTTGCGACCCGCGGCGCTTCGTGCGGCGATGCGCAAGCGACCGACCCGAGCCACACCGACGAGCGCTAATTGGCGCGCGGCGCCTGGCCCGCCGTGCGCACCAGCCTGTCGGCCTTGACCGCGAGGCGGATGTCCTCGGCTTGCGGCCGCAGCGAGAAGCTGATCACCACGAAAGCGAGGCAGAACAGCGAGCCGACGATGGCGACCCGCCGGTAGGTGTGCCGATCGCCTTGATAAAAGGACGGTTCTGAAAAAGGCGTCATGACGTCGATCTTGGAAAAGTTGCTTCTTGGCGAAGCCGTTTCTTGCTTGTCTTTCCAAGATACCTACTCCAGTGCGCGGCGATCGCAACGCGATTGGGCTTTTAACCTAACCGAATAGGGTTATCGGCTAGCGCGCAAGCTTTCGTTAGGAATTCGCGCAGGCGCTGTTGCACTGTGGGCTCGTTGGCGATCGACCTGCATTCGCCGTCCGGCTTTGTTCCAGATTCGACTCCACTTCGTTCTCGAAGAACGAATCGGAATCGAAGAAACCGGCGCGGAGCAACTCTTAACAAGAGATGTGGACCGTGCGCGCGAATGGCAAGTCATCGCCACCCGAGCGCGTTCGCTGCGCCAAATGCAGCACCGATGGCGGGTCTCGGCTTTCGCATCGGATTCGGGCAACCGCGACTTGTTCTGCATCCGACTCCATTTCGTTCTCGAAGAACGAATCGGAGTCGAGAAAATCAGCGCGCAGCGTTTCCTAACGATCGATGAAGTTGCGCGGCGCGGCTGCATCGGCGCCAGATGACTTCGGCGGCACGAATGTCGAGACGACCGCGAACACGATCTCGCGGCAGGGTTCGCATCGAAAGCTGTTGGCCGAGCTCGCCGTCATCGGCCTGGCGCATCGCGGGCATGTCATGTTGCGCGAACGCTGGTGCAGAATGATAGTTCCTAAGCGACCGGCGGCGAGCAGGCGGAAACGCAGCGCCACGTCCCGTCACCGGCCTCGCGATCAAAGACTCAACGCACGCGCGCGCCTCGGCGATATCAGATCAAACGCGCGCCATGAGAACGGGACCGCGCCTGACCGATGTCGTCGATGTCGGGCAAACGTCCTTCAGGCCGCTCGCTTGGCCTTGCCCTTCTCGGAAAAGCATTCGAGGATCTGGATGCGGAGCTCTTCCGCGGCGGGGCCTTCGACCTTCCTGAGCTCGTTCCAGAGCCGGATCACTTCGCGCTGTTTTTCGACGGTCATGAGTCACCTCCAGGGTGGCTCACTAGAACAAAAAGAGAACATATAGTCCAGCCCTTCCGCGAGATTTCCGTGCAATTCTTTTGAACCTTCCGGGCGCTGCGGAGACTCATGAAAGCTGGGGATTTCAGCGCCCAGTCAACATCGCAGCGCCGCCTGACGAAGATACTCCGTCACCGCGGCGCTGTTGATTTTTGGATTTTCAACCTTAAGTTTGGGGTATGACTGACGGCCAGGCGCTGAAATCCCATCGCCGTCAGTTTGGAAAGCCCCGCGCGCATCGCGCGGGGTTTTTCTTTTGAGCCGAGCACGATCTCTTCGTCAGACCGTGAACCTTTTGGCAGGCTGGCGCGTCTAACTATTAGAAGCTTCCCCCAGGCTTCCCCCATCAGAAAGCCCCGCTTCCCCCAGGCGGGGTTTTCGCTTTCTATGGACGGCGCGAGGCCGGCCTGCGCTTCAAATCAAAAAGCGAAAGCCCCGTTCCGAATCCATCGGAACGGGGCTTCGGGCACGCAAAGGCAGCGCGCGAGCGCCGGATCAGACGGCGTCCTTGGCCACCTTCAGCGGCGAGGCCTTGACCGACTTGCTCGCCGGCTTGGCCGCAAACTGCATCGGCTCCTTGGTGAAGGGATTGACGCCCATCCGCGCTTCGGTCGCCGGCTTGTTCACGACCGACATCTTCACGAAACCGGGAATAACGAACTCGCCGGACTCGTTGAGCTCCTTGTAGCCGACGGTGGCCATGTACTCGATGACCGACTTCACGTCGTTCTTCGAGAGCTGCGTGCCCTCGGCAATCGCATCGATCAACTGAGTCTTGGTCATCTTCGCCATGTCTGGAATCCTTCTGAATTGGGTGGGCGTGAGCGTTGAGGTCACTCTGCCGGGCACATGACAAAACCGCGCAGCGCGCTTCGTGGTCATGCCGGCGGTCAGGAAGTCACCGGGCTTAGAACCTATCGAGCCCGAAAACGCAAGCCGCAGTTTCACGTGATTCCCGTCACTTTTGCTCGCGGGCGACGCTGTTGATATACGCCGCCGGCGGCTTGCCCAGCGCCTTCCTGAACATCGTGATGAAGGCCGTGACCGATTCATAGCCGAGCGCGGCCGAGACCTGCTGCACGCTCACGCCCGCGGCGAGCTCGCGGATCGCGACGATCAGATGCAGCTGCTGGCGCCAGCGTCCGAAGGTCAGCCCGGTCTCCTTCGCCACGAGACGCGCAAGGCTGCTCTCGCTGAGCGCGAGCTGGCCCGCCCATTGCGCCAGCGTGCGACGGTCTGCGGGATTGTCCGCGAGCGCAGCGGCGATCCGCTTCAACCGCGGCTCGTCGGAGAACGGCAGATGCAGCTGCTGCACCGGCATGCGCGGCAACTCGCCGAGCAGCACGCCGATCAGGCGCTCCCGCCTCGCCTCGTCATGCTGCGCGCCGTCAGACAACTCAATGATCAACTCGCGCAGCAAGGGCGAGATCGAAATGGTGCAGCAGCGGTCCGGCAGATCGACCAGCTCCGGCTCGACATACACGAAGAACAGCCGCGCATTCGCCGTGGCGCGATTGCTGTGCGCCATGCAGCCGGGAATCCAGACCGCGCAATGCGGCGGCACCATCCACAGCCCGTCCGGAACGCGGCAGGTGACGCCGCCGCCGAACGAGACCACGAGCTGCCCCTTGCGATGGCTGTGATCGGGCACCTCGCCTTTCGTGCCGTCCGCATCGACGCGCACGGCAATCACCGGCGCGGACCGGTCGTCCACATCGAGGTCGAGCCAGGGATAACGAAGCGGCTGTCGCATCTTTGACTGTTTTTGACGATCGATTGCGATAATACGCAAATTCATCCAACGGGAAAATCGATAAATCCAGGGTCGCCCCGAACAGGAGATGCGACCGTGCCCGCCCTCACCGTCCCCAAAGCCGCCGACCTGGGCGCGCTCGTTCGCACCCAGGCCGGCCATGTGCGTGGCCGGGAGCGCGACGCAAACGGCGTGCTGGCGTTCAAGGGTATCCGCTACGCCGCCCCGCCGGTTGGGCCGCTGCGCTGGCGCGCACCGCAGCCGCCGTCTCCCTGGCAGGGTGTGCGCGATGCGCTCACCTTCGGCGCGGGATGTCTCTCCCGCTCGAGAATGATCCTCGCCCCGGCCCGCGCAACGAGGACTGCCTCACTCTGAATGTCTGGACCGCTGCGACAGAGGTGGACGAGAAGCGGCCGGTGATGGCCTGGATCCACGGCGGCGGCTTTCAATTCGGCTCCTCGGCCAATCCCGCTACCGATGGCCGCCTATTGGCGGCCAAGGGCGTCGTCGTCGTCAGCTTCAACTATCGCCTCGGTGTCCTCGGCTTCCTCGCCCATCCCGATCTCGATGCGGAAGCGCCATCAGGCAATTACGGCCTGCAGGATCAGCTCGCGGCGCTGCGCTGGGTGAAGGCCAACATCGCGACGTTCGGCGGCGATCCGGACAACGTCACCTTATTCGGCGAATCCGCGGGCGCCATGGCCGTCGGCATCCTGATGGCCTCGCCGCTCGCCCATGGCCTGTTTCACAAGGCCATCGGCCAGAGCGGCGCGTTCTGGGATGGCCGCCATGGGCCGCTGCAAGGTTTCGACGAAGCCCGCGCACGCGGCCTCGCCTTCGCGCGCCGGCAAGCCGACGCATCGATCGCAGCCTTGCGTACCCTGCCCGCCGATCAGTTGATCGCCGCCGCGCCCTGGAGTTTTCAGCGCGACCATGTCACGGCCGCGTTCTCACCGAGCATCGATCGTCATGTGATACCGGATGTGCCCGCGCGACGCTTCCTGCACGGCGAACACGTGCACATCCCGCTGCTGGCCGGCTGGAACGGCGCGGAGGAATTCCCGTTCATGGCGCGATCTCTCCCTGCGCAATCCGCGCAAGCCTTTCGCAGCTCGGCCGAAGCGATGTTCGGCAAGGTCCGTCTTGCGGATTTTCTAAAGCTTTATCCTGCCGACACCGACGCCGAGGCCAAGGCGTCCGCCGCCGCGCTCACGGGCGACATGGTGATCGGTGAGCAATGCTGGCAATGGCTGCGGCTGCATCGCGCAAGCCGCGGCGCGCCGACCTACGGCTACCATTTCAATTACACCTCGCCCTACACGCCGATCGCCTCGCACGTCACCGAGATCCCCTACGTGTTCGGCACGCTGACACCGCAGCAGATCGTCGGTAGCACCACGCCGCCGGCCGAGGCCGACCGGGCGCTGTCGCAGACGATAATGAGCTATTGGGTGAATTTCGCCACCCGCGGCAATCCCAACGGGCCCGGACTGCCGGCCTGGCCCGCCTATGATGCGACCGACATCGTGCAGATCCTGGGCATGACGATCGAGCCCGGCTCCAATCCGCAAGCCGATCGCTTCGCTTTCCTCGGCAGTTTCAGGGAGAACGGCACGCTTCCGATGCGCTGGCGGGAGATCGCATAGACGTTCGTTAGACGCCCTCGCGCACCATCTCGCCGACAGCGCAGCCCAGGATGAGCGACACCGTCACCGGCCATGCCGCCGCCATGGCAACAACGGCGCCAAAGCGGACATCTCTGTTGGGGCGATCGTAGGAATCCATCGCCGCGAAAGCGAACAGGGCGATCAGGGCACCAATCGCGTATTTCTTCTTCCAGCTCATGGGATCAAGACCTTCTGATGCGCGATTGGTCGCGCCGGCCTTCGGGCTGGTTCATCTGCGCCGCCGCCGGCGGAGGGCTCCAGGGAGTCACCTCACCGTGAAACTTGTGATGAGAGGCGCCTTGTTGAGACTTCAGTAACCTAACGCATCCAAGCTTCCATCAGGTATCGTTGCGTTGGAGTATCCCACAGTGCTGGATTTTGACGAGCTGCGTGAACTCGCAGCCGATGTTCGCGTTTTTGTCGATGTCGCCGAGGACAAGGCCGAGGCGCTGAGAGCCGTGATAGCGGCCTATGACGTGGTGCTGGCGATCTTCCCGTCCGCGGAAGGCATGGGCCTGCACGTGATCAAGGGCAAGGAGATCCTGGACCGGATCGCGACATCGCGGACCCATGCGATCTACAGCCACACGGCCATCGCGGTGCCCGATCTCGAGCATGCGAAAGCGCTCAAGTACCTGACGACACCCGTCGCGCAGCGGATGGCCGCGTAGCCTGAGAATGAGTTCGCGAGACCGCCGCTCGATGCGGCGGT
The DNA here is from genome assembly GCF_025200885.1 of Bradyrhizobium huanghuaihaiense. Classification (NCBI taxonomy): domain Bacteria; kingdom Pseudomonadati; phylum Pseudomonadota; class Alphaproteobacteria; order Hyphomicrobiales; family Nitrobacteraceae; genus Bradyrhizobium; species Bradyrhizobium huanghuaihaiense. The sequence goes on from NZ_CP104172.1 coordinate 4,943,736, forward strand.
CGGCGGCCTCGCATGGTGTGGAGGCAGTTCGAACGATCAGCTGCCGGGCGCGCTGTAGGACGAGCGCAACTTGGCTGCGTTCTGCCGCACCTGCTTGATCTCGTCCTGCGTGAACAGGCGCGTCAGCTTCACGTTCTGCAAGGTGCCCGCGGTGACGGTGAGGCCGGAGATCGCCGGCGCCGCGCTGGGATCAGGGACGTCGAAGATCACGAGAACGCCGGGGCCGTCGGCCGCGACGCTGTACATCGAGACCAGCTTTCCGCCGGCCGCCTCGACCAGCTTCCGCGCCGCTTCCTGACGATCGGTCGTGGGATTTTCCAAAATGGCATTGAGAGCGCGCGGCGTGTATTGACCTGTGAGACAGAAATGCATGTGGGTTACTCCGTTCTGAAATGAAGACGCGCATCGCGACGATGCTGATCGTCGCGACGGTGGATCTGAAATAAATGGAGTACAGCGCCCGCCGTGGGCATAAACGCCGCCAGGTACTGACGAGGTTTCGGCACACCTCGTTGGCGGCTCGCAGGGAACATACCTCAGCGAGCGCGCGCGTGAAAGGCGGTTTCGAGAGCCGCCCCAAAATGGTGTCCACAAACCTCCCGAAGAATTTCTTCCGCCTGAAGGTCCCGTTAGGAACGCGGCCTCCGTATTCCCGTTGGCCAACACAACCAACCAGGAGTTCGAGATGAAGAAGATCCTCGTTGCCGCCGCCGCGCTCGGCCTGATGTGCGGCTCCGCCCTCGCCCAGACCCAGACGGGCCCCGCCCCGCAGTCCGACAACATGCAGAAGCCCGGCATGACCAAGCCGCACAAGGGCTCGACCACCACGGGCACGACCGGCATGAGCCGCGACCGAATGGACAAGAGCGGAATGGTACGGCCCGACGCATCCGGCCAGGGCGGCTCCGGCCCCGGCAGCGACCAGGGCGGCACCAAGACACGCAGCAACATGAAGTAAGCCGGTTTCCTGTACGGCTTGCTTCGCGGCCGCGTCGCTCCCCACAAGGCGGCGCGGCCATTGTCAATTGCGCGCACTGTCACTGCGTCGATCCCATCATGATCACGCCAGGCCCGACTGGCAGAAGGCTCCGGCTGTTGTATGTTCGGATGTTTCTCGCGAGGGGCTGATGAAGATTGCCATTGTTGTTGCCGGCTTGATCGTTGTTGCCATTGCCGCCCTCGTGGCGATCCAGCCGGACTTTCTGAAGCCCGCCTCGCTCGCCAATGTGAAAAAGTCCGACATCCTCGGCTTCTCGCCCGGCATGACGTTCGAGGAGACCAACAAGGTCGTCACGCAACGCCGCTACCGCTGCCGCCAGCTTCGCGACACCTACACCCTCGAATGCGCGGTCGATGGCGCCAAGGTCACCATCGACAGCGACGCAGTTGACGACAGGCATCCGATCTGGCGCGTCCATGCGGAGCTGAACAATCCGGGGGCGCAAGACGCCGCCGTCAAGTCGATCTCCGACCAGTTCAACGCCCAGCCGACCAAAGACGCCCGCGAGGGATGGATATGGACCGTCGGCCGTGGCTTGAGGCTGAGCTACGACGGCGCCGCCTTGACGCTCGTGGACGAGGCCGAGGAGGCCCGGCGCGGCAAGGACGGATCAAGGCGCTAGAGCATGATCCGAAATCCGCCGGGCTATTTCACTCTCGCATGTCCCTGGTCGCGAAGTGACATCCAAACGCCACCAGGGCCAGAGTGAACGATGAGCCGAGCAGGATTCGCAGAGCCAGTTCTGTCCCCTCGCTCACATACCTGACGTCGTGCCGGTGGGCGTAACGCTCGGGATGCGCGGCATCAGGTGCTTGCGGAGAGTTCGTCAGAAGCACAAGCCACGCGACGGTGCCGCAAATCGCTGCAACCCTCGCAACCCAGCCTAACCTCTGAAGCCAGCGCTTCATGCCTCCCTCAGCACCTTTACAGTGCTGAGAATGACGAAAGCACCCAGACCGTAGATGAGCGCATTCACGAGCCACGAAATGGCGATGCCCAGGAAGGTGGGTCCCCCGATCGCCCCCCAGAAGAAATACGCGACGGTGATGCCGGGCCACTCCAGCGAAAGATAAGCAAAGTCCGTCAGCGGCTCGATGGCGAGGAGCACCCCCGAGACGAGCGCCCCGATGGCCAATGCGATGAAGAGGTTTGTCTTCACGGAGGGCATCAAAGACCCAGCAGCCCGGTGATAACAGGAATGAGGAAATAGGCGGCGACCCCGAGCAGGCCGCCCACGACAAAGCGTGCCGCGCGGCCGTGAATCTTCGTGTCCAGCCACGCACAAACGGCCACCAAGGCCTGTCTCAGCCAGCTAACGACGAGGCTTCCGACGAGATCAAACAGGAGTTCTGCAAGGAAAGCGGCCATGGCGTTTAGTCGCCTCACCTCCGGCGGGGTTCAACTGCCGGGGGTTTGACGGTCTATTGTCCAGCAGCTGATTTGCCTCGCCTCGACGAGCGCCACGCGTTCCACATGAGCAGGCCATCGGATTTGTTGCCGTCCTCGAATTGTCGCGGAACGAGATTCCATGCCGCGAGCCCGAAATGGGCGAGTGCGATGGCCCAAAGCATCCTGTCGACCCAATGTGGCTCGCCTGACAGGTAGAACGCGAGACTGGACATGCCGACGAGGAGATTGACGGCTATTCCCCCGGCGGCGAGCACCGCGGTCGTCAACGGGCCGCCGTCATATTCGTCATGCTCGACATAGCCGCTGAATGGGATGGCGTGGACCGCGAACGTGATTGCGCCAATTCGCCACGCGAACAGTCGTCGACCTTCCCCGATGACAACGCCCAGAATTGGAACGCCGGCAATTCGACCAAACAGAAGGTGACCAAGCTCATGCAGCACGACGGCAGAAACTGCCGCCAATGCCATCCGCACCGTCAAGGTTGACGTGAGGCTGATGGCGATCGATTCCCAATTCATGAATCATTCTCAAAAATCGGCCCCATGCGACGCGATGCCAAGACCCTCGATTCAGGCCTTCGTCGCAGCGAACTCCACCCGGGTTCATGATGCCGGCCATCCCGGCCTCCCGTCGGCAAGGCCTCGCAGACGATCACGCATGCGCACCACGCGTCTTGCGCTGGCGGCTGGACGGGCTAGCATCCCCTGCAACCACAGGGCGCACGCAACGGACGCCCGATCAAAGGGAGGTCATCATGACGACCAGCAGCGCCCGGCGCCTTTTGCTGTTGCCCCTCACCTTCGCCGCCACACTGAGCATCGCCTCCGCCGCCGAGCTCAATCCCGCCGCCGTCACCTACAAACTGCCGGACCAGATCCCCTGGGGCCCGGTCGATGCACGCGGCGCGCAGACGGCGGTGGTGGTCGGCGATCCCAGCAAGCCCGGCTTCTACATGGTCTACAACAAGTGGACCAAGGGCAATCACTTCAGCCGCCCCCACTTCCACCCCAACGACCGCTACATCGTGGTGCTGCAAGGCACCTGGTGGGTCGGCTCAGGCCCCAAATTCGACCCCGACAACGGCACCGTGCCGATGCCCGCAGGCAGCTTCGTCACCCACACCGGCAAGCAGGTCCATTGGGACGGCGCCAAGGACGAGGACGCCGTGCTGCTGATCATGGGCGAAGGCCCGGCGACAGCGACAGCGGCGGAGGAGAAGTAGGGCAAGGGTGAACTTGATCCCGATGATTCGCGCCGCCTCGCTCATAGAAATCAGCTACGGGGAGGACCCGCTCTAATCCAAGTGCGACACACGACACCAACCAAGGGGGCTCGCTTGAGCGGCAGTGATCTCGACGCCATACGCAGTCAACTCGATGTCCTACACCTTGCAATGGGAGAATTTCTCACCGCATGCGCTCATCTCGAGAACAACCTTGCGGGTTTACTGCTCGTCTGTGACCGCGACAAAAAAACCATCGAGCAAACTTGGGAGGAGTTCCTGCCGCTCACGTTCGGGCAGCGCTTGAAACTTCTGATCGAGAAATGTGCAGCTGAACCATTCAGCGAAGAGCATCGCACAATCTTGGAGAAGGAGTTCGCACGCCTTAAGGAGTTAGTCCCGCAACGAAACCTGATCGTGCACGGCACGACGTTTCACTTTGGATTCGGAGAAGCACCCGTACAGACCTTTAGAGTTGGATCCCCAAAGAATAATACCAACTTCATGCGGGACTTTATTGACTCGAAGGGTGGCGCTGCACATTCCTTCACCGCGGAAAAGGTCCGGCAGCTCAGCGCGCTTTGCGATGATATCCGGGGTCATATAGCCAAGGTGATGATCGAAGCCCAGATGGAGCGCGCTAAGCTGGAGTCCGATAAGAGCCCTTAGCAGGCTCCAGAAACTTCTTTCATATATGAGGGGTAGAGCATGACGAATGGCGAGCCCGAAGCAGCCAAGTGCCGTGCGACCGCACCAATTCCAAGCGTTTCATAGAGGACCCTTCCGCGGACCTGCCTACAGAACCACCGCGACCCGAGAAATTTGTACTCTTCCCCGACAACGATTTTTCAGTTCGTCTTGAAGGCCCCATACTTGACGCCCCCGACATCGCAGGCTTGGACTCCGGCAATCGACCGTTGGCCATTTTTGGTCAGCTCGTATTTGTCGACGCGTTTCAGAAGCAGTATCAAACCAACTTCCGCGTGCTCTATGGCGACAAGCAGGGAGTGAGACGAACTTTTTGGGAGCCTACCGGCAACAGCTTCGACTAATTTGGAATTGAGGTGACAGTGCACTCAAATCACTCCAGCTGGAATTGGATGTACTGCCACCGTCCCCCCGTTGAGTGCGCAGCGTCGCCGGAACTCCTTCTTTATCCGCCGATCGGTGTCGTTCGAATGCGGAACCAGAGATGCTGATCATCCGGGTTAGGGCCGGCCAATTTCCTATCTGCTACAAGCAATCGCTGGCCTACTGACAGCGATTTACATGTGTACGTCACCTTGCCGTTCAGCATGAAAGGACTATCGAGGGCGCGCTTCGTGCCCAAGGTGTCGTAGTCCAGGATCATAGTCCTGCGCGACTGAATAAGCGTGATCCACGTCCCCGCCTTCACGTCGATAATGGCTGCGCCGTTTTCAGCCTTGATAGATGGTGGATCGAATTTCCCTGTTCGGTCGGTACGTCCGACATATATCCAGGCTGTTTCGCCCGGCAGGCCCAGGCAACGAGTACAAGCATCGCCAGTTTGCGCATAGGCCAGCCCGGAGGCTGCGATTGCGGCTAGCACAGCAATGACCGGCATGTATGGACGCCCGGCGAACACGATCGGCTTTGACAAATCAACGTCGAACAGCCCTGGAATTTTGATCTTGCTTATCGTGCCACCACGCCACGCAACCAATGTAACGAGCGCAATGAATCCGAGTGCAGACGCTCCAATGGCAGGCGAAATCACGCACACCCAATTAAGGACCGAATCCCACAAGACAATTTCTCCTCCCCGGCAATGACTCTACTTTAGAGCATTATCTATGATATTTGCAATCAGCATACGAAGATGACCGTCGCGGTAGTTGTTGCTGATCATGGTCGGAGTATTGCGGTGACAGCACTGTCACCATATTTGTCACCTCAATTCCGCCTTCGGCATCCACTCCCCCGGCCCTCAACAAGCGATCAGGCAATCAACACTAACGGTGGCTTGAATGAAAGCTGCGCTCCTCTTCGGCGCGACCGGTTTCATCGGTTCGCATTTGCTGAGCGACCTCCTGAACAGCCCCTACTATTCGCGGGTCATCGCGGTGGCCCGCAAGCCGCTCGCAGTCAACCATCCGAAGCTCACGGTGCTGATCGGCGATCTCGCTTCGCTCCCCGCGCTGAAGCCGCAGTTGGTCGCGGACGAAGTCTTCATCGCGCTGGGAACGACGCGCAAGCACACACCTGACGAAGCCGAGTATTACAAGATCGATCATGATTATCCGGTGTTGGCGGCAGAGATCGCCAAGGCGAACGGCGCGCGGTCGGTGTTTCTGGTCACGGCTGTCGGCGCCAATGCGGCTTCCTCCGTGTTCTATGTCCGGACCAAGGGTGAGGTGGAGCGGGACATTCTCGCGCTCGATTTCGAGCACACGCATATTTTCCGCCCGTCGATGATCCTCGGCGAGCGCGACGAGGACCGCCCGCGTGAACGTCTCATCATCGCGATATGGGGCGTGCTCAATCCGCTGCTCGTTGGCCCGGCCAACCGGTACCGCGGGCTCACCGGCAACGAGATCGCGCATGCCATCGCAAAGGCCACGCGGCATCAAACGGAGAAGGTCCGGATCTATCATTGGAAAGAGATGTCCGCACTGCTTCGGACGTGACGCGGCCTGAGGCGAACGGACCGCCTTCACGCATTTGCCCCCTCCCCCTGCCCCTCCTCCCCTTTTCCTGCTATCTCCTATCCCCGCCGTCCCGGCCCAAAGCAAAACCCTCCGACTGTCAAAGGGAGCAACAACCATGCGTTATCTCCACACCATGCTGCGCGTGCGCAATCTCGATGTCGCGCTGAAGTTTTACCAGGATGCGCTGGGGTTGAAGGAGGTGCGGCGGATCGAGAACGACAAGGGGCGGTTCACGCTTCTCTTCCTGTGCTCGGCGGACGATCTCGAGGCGCTGAAGAAGCAGCCGCAGACGCGCGGCGCGCCGCTGGTCGAGCTCACCTACAATTGGGATGAGGAGAAGTACGGCGAGGACCGCTTCTTCGGCCATCTCGCCTATGAGGTCGACGACATCTACGCGACCTGCGAGAAGCTGCAGAAGGCCGGCGTCACCATCAATCGCCCGCCGCGCGACGGCAACATGGCCTTCGTCCGCTCGCCGGACCTGCACTCGATCGAGCTGTTGCAGAAGGGCGAGCCGAAGCCGCCGCAGGAGCCGTGGGTTTCGATGCCGAACACCGGCCATTGGTAGGCCGTCTCAGTAGGAACAAGCCCTCGCGGCCTGCGTTCACCCCAAGACAAAGCGATTGGAGGAGAACGCGATGGGACGCGGAATCTTGTTGTGGATGCTGGGCGTGCCGATCCCGGTGATCATCCTGCTGTGGCTGTTCTTCGGCCACTGATTTCAGGCTCAGTTTGCGATAAAGGGCTCCGCCTCGGGCGGAGCTTTTTGCATGAGGGGCTCGGCGCAATCGCCGATGCTGGCACGGCGAAATTCCGCTATCACCCGCGCGGCGGTGGATCGTCGCCCGGATGGAGCGAAGCGCAATCCGGGAGAGTCTGGCCGCGCGAACAGACCCCGGATTGCGCTGCGCTCCATCCGGGCTACGACATCGAAAAGCGCCGCGGGAGAAGCTTCATGCCTGAGACCAAGCTGACGATCTGGGGCCGCGCCAATTCGGTCAACGTGCAGAAGGTGCTGTGGTGCCTCACCGAGCTTGGCCTCGCCTACGAGCGCATCGACGCCGGCATGCAATACGGCAAGACCCGCGAGGCCGAGTATCTCGCGATGAACCCCAATGCGCGGATCCCGACGCTGGTCGAGGGCGACTTCGTGCTGTGGGAGTCGAACGCCATCATGCGCTATCTCTGCCTCGCGCATGGGCGCGGCACGCCGCTCTATCCGGAGGCGCCGAAGAGCCGCACCAGCGTCGACCGCTGGCTCGACTGGACGCTGTCGGCGGTGCAGCCGGTCGACCGCCCGGTGTTCTGGGGCATCGTGCGCACGGCACCCACTGAGCGCGACATGATCCAGGTGCAGCGCGATGCCGATGCCGCCGCCGAGGTCTGGGCGATCGCCGACCGCCTGCTGTCAACGCGCCGCTTCATGGAGGGCGAGCAGTTCACGCTCGCCGATATCGCGATCGGCTCCTACGCGAGGCGCTGGCTCGGCGTCGAGGGCATCAGCCGGCCGGCCCAGCCGAACCTGACGCGCTGGCTCGCCGAGCTCGGCAAACGAAGTGGATTTGCACAGTTCGTCGCACCGCCGATGTCGTGACGCGGCGGCGCGGCTTAATGCGCGACGCGCGCACGGGAAATCGCCCTTTGGCCGCAAACTTTCGCCGTCGCCGTCACGCTTGACGGCTACTGTGCATGGGGTTGTTTTCGCACTTTTTTATTTTGGCGTCCGCAACTAGCGCCGCTCGACCAGCACCACGCAGATGATCAGCAGCAGCGTCACCGCTGCGGTGGCGAGCTTGGCCGTCCAGCTGAGGCCGCGGCCGACCCACCACAGCAGCGCGCAGTACATCAGCACGGGGACGACGATATCGAGCCGCAACAGGTCCGGCGGCATGTGCGTCAGCGCCTGACCGCGGCGTCGACGCTGATCGCGCCGCCGATCTTCACGCAGGTGCCGGTCGCCTCGACCAGATGGAAGCCGGCGCCATACGATGCGCAGGCATTCGCCTTCGCCGTGGTGGATGCGCCCTTCAGCGGCAACGCCTTGCCCGCCCGCGGCGGCTCGGATGCCGGAAGCCGCAGCGCCTCGGCCTTGGCGGCGGAGGCGATGAGCAACGTGATGAGAATGAGGAACGGTGCACGCATGCCGACCTTCTAGCCCGGACGGCTGCCGCGCGCCATCCGGCCGGCCCGGGCGAGGTCAGATGAACCTGACGCCGGCCGACTTGCCGCGGCGCCAGATCACCTGGCAGCTCCGCCCGGTGCGGGCATCGCGCGCAAACGCCATCCGGATTACGCCGGGCAGCTGGCTCGCGTCCTCGTCCATCGTGATCTTCGCGCCGGTGTCGGAGATGTCCTGGACCAGGCAATGCCGTGCCGCGAACCCGCCGTCGAGCGTGATCCAGGCATGCCGCGACAGCAGCTTGCGGGCTGCGCGCTTCTTGGGTTGTGGCATCGGCGAAAACTCTCCTCCTCCAGCGCTAGCTCAGGGAACCCTAAGAAACCGTTGAAATCGCCTCCGAATGATCCCGGGGCGAGGCTATCGACCGGTTCCAAAAGACGTTCCCGAACGGCTTGCCCGCAGCCGCAAAGGCCACTATACGTTCGCCGCTGCAAGCCGCCGGGCCCACTCGGACCGGTCGGCGGCCGTGCCGCCCAAAGCGGCAGGGCTTAGCGTTTGCTCCCTTCGTCTATCGGTTAGGACGCCACCCTTTCACGGTGGAGAGAGCGGTTCGATTCCGCTAGGGAGCGCCACGCGCCAAAACCCCTCCATCACTCCGCCTTGCGAGCGTCTCCTGCGGCCAACCGCCATGGCGGTCCGTGCGCCGTCCGCCCCCGATCACGTCTCCTTACCCCACGTTTCACGGCGGACTTGATTCGCGGTCTGGTTGATGATCGACTATGCGCTATTGAGGGTCGCCAAGCTTGCCTTTAGCTCCTTGTCGTCACCGGCAATGTCGCATCACGCCGTCAGATACTTGTTCTATTTCATTGGGTATGTGTCGATCGCGATCACAGCCGGCGGCAGCGCGCATGCTTCCCAGTTCGAAACGCTGGACTTCCTGAAACCCCGACCCTGCGAGATGAGGCGCTGCGACACCGGCACCACGATCGCGGCGGCTCCGAAGACTGACGCACGGCAACGTCGACGCTATGCCCGGACCGTCACCGCCCATGGCTCGTGCCGACCACCCAAACGGATCCACGCCAAGCCTCCGCCCAGTGGACCGTGCGCCCAGCCGCCGCCGAAATCCGATCCACCCCCCTCGCTATTGATCGTCGTGATCGCGCCGCAGTCCGAGGGCGGGTCGGGCAAGGCTTCCGAGCCCGGCCGAGATGGGCAGGACGGCAAACCTGGTCGCGACGGCAAAGACGGCGCGCCCGGTCGCGACGGCCAACCCGGGCGAGACGGCAAGGACGGTCAACCCGGCCGCGACGGGAAAGACGGCGAGCCTGGTCGAGACGGCAGAGACGGTGCCCCCGGTAGAGCCGGTCGGGACGCTCAACACACCCCGCCCGGTGACAACGGCCAAGACCATCAAAGCGGTCGAGATGGTCACGACGGCAGAGACGGGAAGGACGGTCGGGATGGCAAAGATGGTCTGGACGGCAAGGACGGCCGAGACGGCAAAGACGGGCGAGATGGTAAAGACGGCGAAACCAGATGCGTCCCCGCAGCAACCGGAGAGGATTGTCCCAAGCCGGCCCCGACCGCCACGCGGTCCCCGACACCTGCGCCGTCCCCAATGCCCACGGCGTGCCCCACGCCCGCGCCGTCCCCCACACCATGCGCGACGCCCACGTCGACCGAGACGCCCAAGCCAGAAGCCGCGCCCCGAACACCTGGAAAGGATCCTCGCATGCCTTCCCCGTCAGACACGCCGACGATCTCCACACCACCCGGCGCTCCGTATACCCCGACATCATTCGATCTCGCCGCAGTGTGCGGCTTAGCGTTGGTCATCCTGGCAGGCGGCCTGTTCGTTCTCATGCAGATATTGAGAACCGATCTGGCGAGACGGGAAAATCTCTGGAGTGTGAGATTGGGTCAATACACTCTCCAGATCCTCGGACTGACCTTCATACTGCCCACGATACTGGTCATAGCCGTCGCCACGCGCTTGAACGCCGAGGCAACAACGGCCCTTCTCGGATCCATCATCGGATACATCTTCGGATCGTCGCGAGCAGCCGACCCCGCGCTGCCAACCGCATTGTTGCCGCAACAACACACGGCACCCGGGGCGCCAACTGCGCCATCGGCTCATCTGCCTGCGAATCCTCCCGCATCGTCCGCGCGCGAACCAGGGCCAAGCGCAGACCCATAAGCGTCATCTGTATCGCAGCCGCCGCATCCGAGGCTGCATCCACGCCCCCGCACCGTCCCGGTACGACGGGCCTCTGAGATCGCGGACATCGCGCGGCGAGATCCGCAGCCGCGCATGAACTCCCTGCCCCCAGCCCCCGACCAATGCTCGATTGGAACCGGTGCAGGCCCATGGAGCAGCCCAAATCCCCTTCGGACAGCCAGCGCGGCTTTGTCGCGCAGCCGCCGTCCTGGATGCATCGCGCCGTCCCCTACGCGCCGGGCCGGCGCGCCAAGATGCTGGAGCACATGGCGCGCGCCAGATCGGTGCCGCAGCGCCAGGCCGCGCCGAAGCGATCGCGCACGATTGGCGTCGAGATCCTCATCGACGTCGTCGCCCACGTCACCCTGTTCGGCATCATCGCCTTCCTCTTCATGTCGCGCATTCCGCTCTACCTCGGCGCATTTCTGTTCCTGACCGACGGCGAGCGGATCGAACGCATCCTCGCTGCGACGGGCATCCGGTTCGAGCCCGGTGCGATCGGGCCCGATATCGTCAAGGGCTTTGCATCCTGGTTCGGATGGTTCGCACTGCTCGGCGCTCTCAAAGGCTCGGTCCCTGCCTTGGTCGCGCGATGGATGCCCCCGGCCGAGTCATGGTCGTTCATCGCCGGCATCGCCCTTCTGTTCGCCTGCCTCGAAGTGTTCGGCTCGCTCGCGATCCGGCGCGCAGTGGCGTGGTGCGGATTGGAGCACCGGTCAGATGGTCTGATCTGGACAACGATCAAATTCCTGATCGCGCTCGGCCTGCTGGCTCTGGTGGTGCTGTTCGGATAGGTGCCGCAGCCGCTGCTTCTGCCGCACTCGGCAATGACGATGTTGTGAGAGCATCATGGCGCACAACGCCCCGCGCATTTACCGGAAATTTACCCCCACTACTGAGCGACGGTATCATTTGCTTAGAATTTGATGACTACCGTGGATTTACGGAAACACTCCGAAACCACGATTGGCCCTCATGTCCGTCGCAGAGTTCCTCAGGCAGCGCGCAGTGGAAGTCACCGTGAGCGGCAGCTACTCGCTGCCGCGCTGGTACGACTGCGAAGGCAAGCTGCGGACCTTCGCCTGCCGGACCAAGCGTGTCTCGCCGTTCCGCATGATCGTGGACGTGCCCGTCGTCGGCAAGGTCGGCGAGCGCGTGACCTCCTACTTCCAGGACTTCGGCGAATTCCAGTGCACCATCAGCGCGACGCTGAAGGCGGGCTTCCTGATGGAGCTCGAGATGACGCGGGCGCGGCGGGCCTGGATGTCGGAAAAGCTGACCTGGCTCGAGAAGAAGCAGAAGGACGCCAGCGTCCTGGAGCTGCGGCGTGACGCCCGCTTCGTTCCGCAGGTCTCGCATACACTGCTGACGCTCGCCGACGGCAGCATCCATCCCTGCTTCATCATCGACGTCTCCACGGCCGGCGTCGCCATATCCTGCGAGTACGACCCGCCGGTGGGAACCGCGCTTGCGATCGGCGCCTGCGTCGGGCGCGTCATCCGCAAATTCGACAACGGCTTTGCGGTCAAGTTCGCCGAGAAGCAGTCGCGCGACGACCTCGTCCGCCTGATCGTGCGCGCGGCGCCCCTGGCGCAGTCAGCCTGATACCGGCCGGGCCGATCTTAACTCTTTCTTAACTAACCGCTGGAGCCGGAGGCCCCTGCGCGATAGGGTGTGACCCAATACGTCCGCAATCAGTGCGGGCCTTGAGTATTGGAACTCCCGGAATGTCCATCGCCGAGGCCGCCCCGGCTGAAATCGCAAAGACCGCCGTCACCGCGGCCACGCCGCAACTTCCGCCCGGCGTCGTCACCGAGGGCCCACTGGTCCAGGCCAAGCTGCGCGAGAGCTATCTCCTGCTCGGCATCCTCTATGTCGGCGCGGTCGCGGGCATCATCTGGGCCGTCACGCAGGGCGTCGGCAAGGTCGAGCTGTTTACGTTCGTCTGGATGTTCGCGCTGACGACCTTCGGCATCGGCGCCGGCATGCACCGCCTGTTCGTGCATCGCAGCTTCCGCACCGGCCCGATCATGCGCGTCTTCTTCTGCGCGATTGCGCAGATGGCGGTGCAGGGCTCGATCGCCAAATGGGTCGCCAACCACCGTCGCCACCATCTCTACGCCGACGACGTCGGCGATCCCCACAGCCCGCAATTCGACGGCTTCGGCAATCGCTATGTCAGCGCACTCAAGGGCTTCTTGCATGCCCAGGGCAGCTGGGTGTTCGACCAGGCAACCACCGACAACGAGTACTACGCCAAGGACATCCTCGCCGACCCCATCGCCATGTTCTTCGTGCGCACCCGCTGGGTCTGGTACGGGATGTCGGCCGTCTTCATCCCCGGCGTGATCGGCTACACCTTCGGTGGCGTGCACAGCATGATCGGCTGCGTGCTGTTCTCCGGCCTGCTCCGCGCCTATCTGCTGATCCTCACCAGCCAGCTCACCGGCTCGGTCTGCCACGCCTACGGCTATCGCCGCTTCGAGGTCGACGATGCCTCGACCAACGAGTTCGTGACCACGATCCTCACCTTCGGCGAGGGTCTGCACAACAACCATCACCGCTTCCCGCGGGACGCCTATATCTCGCACGCCTGGTGGGAGATCGATCTCAACGGCCTGATCATCCTGGGCCTGGAAAAGATCGGCCTCGTCCACGACGTCTTCCACGCCTCGCACCGCCAGTTGGAGCGGGCCGAAGCGCAGGCGGCCTCGACGGCGCGGTGACCGGCAGGCGGCGGCCGCGTTGCGGCCGTCTTGCCTCCGCATCGCCGCCCTATCGCGGCCCCATTGCGGGATCAGCTTTTGACGGTCCGTGCCGCATGCCGGACGTCTTTTGCGGACTTGCGATCGGGGGACCGGATGCCAGTCAACAAGATCACCTGGGACAGGGTCGGCCGGGTTACCGAGCCCGGCCGCTACATGTACACGTTCGGCTGGCTCACCATTACCGCCGACGATCTCGATATCTGGAAGCAATACCCGGACGCCGCATTCACGCTGCTCGCGCACCATGCCGAGGCGGACTCGTTTGTCGGCGAGGAATTCCATCTCGGCGCCTTCGACATCGCCCCGCAAGGGCCGCCGCCGTTCACCACGCACTGAAGCCGGGAACGCGGGCTCCAGGCAGTTTGCGAAAGGCCCGGCTTCACCCAGCGCAGGTCAATGTGGGAACGCATGGCATGCGCGTTGCTTAATCTGTGTCATGATACACATCCCAGCCGTCGACCAGGCCTTCCTGCTGCTGCTCATCATCCTCTGCCTCGGCACGTGCCTCGTGCGTGCCTTCTGGGAGCTGGAGCAAGTGCGGGCCCGCCGGATCGCTTCACCACGGCGCGGCCGCACGACGGAGCGCGACTAGGCCGACCCGCGCCGCCGTGCGCTCCCCCAAGCGGGCAATCCGGCTCGGGACACGGACATCCATCGTGAATCGAGGAAACCTGCGCACTTCCTTGATCTGATTTGCCAATTCGCACCCCGCCGCAAGGCGCCGCTATTGCCATTGATGACGAAGTGGCTTTGTCATGCAATTGATTGCGCTTGTATTCTACACATCGCGCCCCTGATGAACGTTTGCTGTCGCGCTGGTTAAGCGAAGCGACAGCCTACGCATGACACATGGTCGCATCGGTAGAAGTAGCTAAGCGGATCAAGGGAACCTATTTTCGGCGCCGATGTACCTGATTGAAGCGTTACCCACCGTCATCGGAACTGCCGCCATCGCCCCGGCGCTGCTGATGCTCTGGCTCGTCATTGCCGCCGAGGAACGCCCTGGCCCACCGGCTCAGGTCTGGACCGCGTTCCTGCTCGGCGCAGCCAGCATTTCCCTGCTGGGCCTCGCCCGAGCCCCCTTCGCCAAGATGGTCGCGGCCCCCGACAACCCCTGGGCGGCCCTGGCCATGCATTCGGTATTCGGGGTCGCACTGCCGGAAGAAGCCGTGAAGGTGATCGCCATCGTGCTGGTCTCCTCGACCAAGCGGCGGACGTTCGCCAATCCGATGGACACGGTGGTGTATGGCGCCGCAGTCGGCCTCGGCTTCGCCGCCTACGAGAACCTCGCCTACCTCGTCCAGCACGCCGAGATGTGGCGCTCGCTGGCCGCCTTGCGCAGCGTGCTGACGGTGCCGTTCCACGGCGCGCTCGGCATCATCGCCGGCGCTTACCTGACGATCGCGCGGGCCGGCACGGCGCTGGGCGCGAACCGCCACCATCGCGACTGGGCCCGCCTGTCCAGCCGTCTCCTGATCTTTGCGGGACCGCTCGCCCTGCATTCGGCCTTCGACTTTCCGCTGCTGACCTTGCAGCGAATGCCGGATCTCGATCCCACCCTGCGGATGTGGCTGGGCGGCGCGAGCCTTTTGATCGGGTTCAGCTCGATCGCGTTCGCCATCCGCCTGGTCCGGCGCGTCGCGCGCCATCACGCGCCGCGCACCGACATCGCACGGGAGCGGCTCAGCCAATTGCGCCGGATGTGGGCGCTGCTGCTGGCCGGTGGCGGCGTCGGCTTCCTCGGCCTCGCCTTCGTGCTGACCTCGATCCACCACTGGCTGATCAACCCCGAACGCAATCTGACGCTGGCCCTGATCCCGATTGGCTTCGTCTCGATCCTGCTCGGCCTCGCACTTCTGATCGTCACGATCGCGATCTACATTCTTGGCCGCAACCGCGTTCGTACCAGTGGCGAAGGTTTTTCATCTGCGCACGGCGGCGGTTGACGCACGGGTTGGCGAGCGCGCTGCGCACAGGGTAGATTGGACGCATCGGCAGCCAATTTGGGGGTCACCCATGCCATCGCCCGAGGATTTTTCACGGCTGCAATCCGCGATGAGCCAGGCGGTGAAAGCGCATTGGAGGGCCTTCCTGTTCGAAGGCATCCTGCTCGCCGTGCTCGGCATTGCCGCGCTGATCGTGCCGCCGCTCGCGAGCCTTGCGACCGCGATCTTTCTCGGCTGGGTATTCTTGATCAGCGGCATCGGCGGCCTGATCGTGACCTATTGGGCGCGCAGCACGCCGGGCTTCTGGTGGTCGCTGATCTCGGCTGCGCTGGCCTGCCTCGCCGGCATGCTGCTGCTGGCCCGGCCGATGCAGGCCGTGCTGACGCTGACCATCGTGCTCGGCGCCTATTTCCTCGCCGAGGGCGTCGCCACCATCATGTACGCACTGGAGCACCGCCGCGAGCTCAACAGCCGCTGGTCGTGGCTCCTGATCTCGGGCCTCGTCGACATCGCGATCTCCTTCATGGTGATCACGGGGCTGCCGAGCTCGGCGGAATGGGCGATCGGGGTTCTCGTCGGTATCAACCTGCTGTTCGGCGGCGCCACCCTGATCGGCATGGCGCTGGCGGCACGCAACAGCAACACCTGAGGGCTCTCGTCGCCCGACAGGCCGATTGGGGGGTGACAAGGCGCCAACGGCACGCTATATCGCCTCCATGATCACCGTCGCCACCAGCTATTTTTGGTACTTTAGCTACGACAGCTTGCTGGCGGCAGGAGGATCGCGCTCAATCTAGAATATTGAAGCAAACGTCCGAACAGCCGCCAGACCTGGCGGCTTTTTTATTGGCCGGCAGGTTCTAAAACAGACAGGAGCCCGCCGTGCTGAGCACGACAGACGATCTTCGTATCCGCGAATTGAAAGAGCTGAGCACGCCCGATGAGGTGATGCGGGAGGTCCCGCGCACGCTCACGGCGACCCGTGTGGTCATGGCCGCGCGCAACGCCATCCATGCCATCCTCACCGGCCAGGACGACCGCCTGCTGGTCGTGGTCGGGCCCTGCTCGGTGCACGATCCCAAGGCCGCGCTTGAATACGCCGAACGTCTCGCCGCCTTGCGCGAGGACCTCGCCGACCAGCTCGAGATCGTGATGCGGGTCTATTTCGAGAAGCCGCGCACCACCGTCGGCTGGAAGGGCCTGATCAACGACCCCGATCTCGACGGCAGCTTCGACATCAACAAGGGCCTGCGGCTGGCGCGCAACGTGCTGTCGGCGGTGAACAATCTCGGCCTGCCCGCCGGCACCGAATTCCTGGATATGACGACGCCGCAATACATCGCCGACCTCGTGTCCTGGGCCGCGATCGGCGCGCGCACGACCGAGAGCCAGATCCACCGCGAGCTGGCCTCCGGCCTGTCCTGCCCGGTCGGCTTCAAGAACGGCACCGATGGCAATGTTCGCATTGCCGCCGATGCGGTGAAGTCGGCTTCGCACCCGCATCATTTCATGGCGGTCACGAAACTCGGCCGCTCGGCGATCGCCTCGACCGCGGGCAACGAGGACTGCCACATCATCCTGCGCGGCGGCAGCGAGCCGAACTATGATGCGGCGAGCGTCGCGGCGGCCTGCAACGAGCTGGCGAAATCCAGTGTCGCGCCGCTGGTGATGGTGGATGCGAGCCACGCCAATTCGAGCAAGAAGCCGGAGAACCAGCCGCTGGTGATGGCGGACATCGCCGGCCAGATTTCGGGTGGCGAGAACCGGATCATGGGCGTGATGATCGAGAGCAATCTCGTCGCCGGCCGCCAGGACGTCGCGCCGGGCAAGCCGCTCGTCTACGGCCAGAGCATCACGGACGGCTGCATCGACTGGGCGACCACGGCAACCGCGCTGGAACAGCTCGCTGACGCGGTCGAGATCCGCCGCAACGCCCAGCGCGCGGGACTGCACGAGCGGTCGGCCTGAGGCCAAACAAGGGCGGGCGGGGCGATGCTGTTCGCGCCCTGCCCGCTGTTGTGATCAGCAGCCGCGGCAGATGCTCTTGATCTTCTTGTCGAGCAGAGCGTCTTCCTTGTTCACGGGATTGTTCGGATCGCTCAGGTTCTTCTCGCTCGGCACATCGCTGGCGCGCGGCTGGCGATGACCGACGGGCGCCGGCAACACCGATCCGGAGGACGCGCCGCTTGATGTCGATCCCTTGGAGCCGCCGGTTTGTGCAACCGCCGTGCCGCCGAGCAAGACCACGAGCGATGCTGCCAGCATGATCTTCTTCATGTCCTTATCCTCCGTTCTCAACGGGCGCTCCCACCATCACCGCTCAGGTCTCGGGCGGATAAAGATGAACCTCGCCGCAATAATCGACGATACGATAACGTGTTTCGGCTTCCGCATCACGTGCGTCGGGTGCGGTATTTTGTGCCGCCAACACGTAATTAGGCCCGACCGGCGACTTGCCGGCGCCGCCGGGAATATCGATGACATAGTCAGGCTGACACAGTCCCGACACCCGCCCGCGTAGCTGCCGCATCAATTCCTGTCCCTCCGCGAGCGTCGTTCGCAGATGCGCTGTGCCCGGCGCCAGATCGCCGTGATGCAGATAATAGGGCTTGATCCGGCATTCGACGAAAGCTCGCATCAAATCCGACAAAGCGGCCACATTGTCGTTGACGCCGCGCAAGAGCACGGACTGGCTGACCATGGGAATTCCGGCATCGACGAGCCGCGCGCAGGCGGCACGGGCGCTTTCCGTGAGCTCGCGCGCATGATTGGCATGCAGGGCAACCCAGGTCGTCGCGCCGGGAACCTTCAGTGCGGCGACCATCTCGTCGCTGATGCGCGCGGGATCGGCAACCGGCACGCGGGTGTGAAGGCGGATGATCTTGACGTGACCGATTGCAGCGAGATCGGCCATGATCTCGCTCATGCGACGCGGAGACAGCATCAAGGGATCGCCGCCGGTCAGGATCACTTCCCAGATCTCGCTATGCGCGCGGATATAGTCGATCGCCGCACGATACGCGTCTTCCGACAGCGCATTCTCCTTGCCGGGCCCAACCATCTCGCGGCGGAAGCAGAACCGGCAATAGACCGCGCAGACGTGAACCAGCTTGAACAGCACGCGATCGGGATAGCGATGCACGATGCCGGGAACCGGCGAATGCGGGTGATCGCCGATCGGATCGGCGTTCTCCCCGGGCCGCATCTCCAGTTCCGCGGCGGTCGGAACGAATTGCCGCGCGATGGGATCGTCGGGATCGGAGGTGTCGATCAGCTCCACCAGCGCCGGCGTGATCGCAACCGCATAGCGCGCGGCGACGCGCTCGAGCGCGGGCAGCGCCGCGGCGGGAGCAAGCTGCTCGGCCACGAGCTCGGCGGGCTCGCGCAGGGTGCGTGCAAGGTTGGTCTTCGTCATGTCTCACTTAACGTTTCATTTGCAGGCGGCGTCCACACTACCTGATCAATCCGTGTTGCGCCGCTCGCCAGCATCACCAGCCGGTCGAATCCAAGTGCGACACCGCTCGCTTCCGGCATCTCGGCGACTGCGGCGAGAAAATCCTCGTCGAGCGGATAGGCCTCACCGTAGCGGCGCTGCTTTTCCGCCATCGAGTCCGTGAAGCGGCGGCGCTGCTCCTCGGCGTCGGTCAGCTCGCCAAAACCGTTGGCAAGCTCGACGCCGCAGGCATAGACCTCGAACCGCTCGGCGACCCGGGGATCGTCAGCCTTCACCCGCGCCAGCGCCGCCTCTGGAGATGGGTATTCGAACAGGATGGTCAAACGTCCCTGCCCGAGATGCGGCTCGACATGCTCGACCAGGACCTTGCTGAAGATGTCCGACCAGGTGTCGTCCCCGGCGACGCGGACCTTGCCAGCGGCCATTTGGGCGAGCGCGGCACGGTTACCCTCGCCGGCAGAGATTGTCGACAGCAGATCGATTCCCGCGAACCGCTCGAAGGCACCGGCGACCGTCAGAAGCTCCGGCTCAGCAAAGGGGTCGGCGGTGCGGCCCCGAAAGGAGAACGTCCCGATTCCGGTCGCCTGCGCCGCACGGGCGATGACGGCGACGGTGTCGGCTATGATGGCGTCATAGGGGGCGCTGGCCCGGTACCATTCCAGCATGGTGAATTCGGGCAGATGCAGGTCGCCGCGCTCGCGGTCGCGGAACACCCGGGCGAACTCGAAGATTCGGGGCTCCCCGGCCGCCAGCAGCTTCTTGCAGGCGAATTCGGGCGAGGTCCGCAAGTATCGGCTGGCCCGGCTGCCGTCGGGCCGCATGATCTCGGTCCGGGGGGCGTGCAGATGGGTCTCATTGCCCGGGGAAACCTGGAGGACCGAGGTTTCGACCTCGATAAACCCCTGTTCGGCGAAAAAGCCCCGTAGAGCCCCGGTTACGGCGCCCCTGGCCTGGAGGAACGGCCGCCGGTCGAGGTGCCGGGAGGGCGACCAGAACGGCGAGATCGGCTTGTCCCCAGCCATTAACCGACGGCTCCGCAGTCCAGCAAAAAGCTGGCATCCAGCGGCAAAATCAGTATGTTGCGGCCCGAAACGGGCGCCGAGGTCCGATTTGAGGCCCCAAGTCCCCCATCAATTTGACCACGTCCTGGCCGCAGCCGGGCCAAGCAAGCAGGAAATACAGCTTTGAGAGTCATCGCCAGTTCTATTCGCAAGGGCAACGTGATCGAGCAAGACGGCAAGCTTTATGTCGTCGTGAGCGCCGAGAACATCCATCCCGGCAAAGGCACCCCGGTCAGCCAGATCGAAATGCGCCGAATCTCGGACGGGGTAAAGATCTCCGAACGCTACAAGACCACCGACCAGGTCGAAAAGGCCACGATCGAAGAGCGCAACTACACGTTCCTGTACGAAGACGGCGACGGCTTCCACTTCATGAACCCCGAGACCTACGACCAGGTCCAGGTCTCCAAGGACGTGGTCGGCGACGCGGCTGCCTATCTTCAGCCAGACATGACCGTCAAGCTGTCGACCCACGACGTCAACGTGGTGTCGATGGCGCTGCCGCAGCGCGTGACGCTGGAAGTGGTCGAAACGGAGCCCGTGACCAAGGGGCAGACCGCCTCGTCCTCCTACAAGCCCGCGGTGCTGTCCAACGGCATCCGCACCGCCGTGCCGCCCCACATCTCGGTCGGCACCCGCATCGTGGTGATGACCGAAGACGGCTCCTATTCCGAGCGCGCCAAGGACTAAGCCAGCAATCGAGGATCGGAACAGGTGCCGCCGGGGGGCGAGACAGTGGTTGGGAAGAGTTTCCGCTTCGTCTCGCTTCTCGTGGCGTCGCTGTCGCTTCTCATTGCCCCACCGCTCGCCGCGGACGAGTTCCGCAGCCCCTCACTCACGGCCTTGCGCGTCGATTGGCGCGCAGCGCTGGACCAGCTTCGCGCCGAGATCAACAGCCACCCCCAGGTTGCCGGCGATTTCATCTTCGTGCCCCGCCGCTCGGTGCCGCGCTACGATCCGCGCGCGACGCCGGCCCTGGTGCAGCTCAACGGTGTTTCCTCGCAATTCTTCACCGGCATTGCCCGCAGTGCCGTGCCCGTGCTGCTGCCGTTCGACGCTGGCGCCTATCTCGAGGCCCGGCGTAGTGGCGCGCCATCGAGCCTGTCGCTGTCGCGTTACCAGGCCGACTTCAGTCCCGTCGACATGTTCGATGCCGGTCCCGCCGGTTACAGCGCGACCTTCTCGCTCGAGCCTGGCGCCGGCGACGGCATGCCCTCACGTGTGTTCGCAAGACCGGTCGAGGTGCAGATCACCGGCTCGGCGCTGCTCTACGACATCGCCGATCCCACCGGCGGCAAGGGCGAGCCGGTCAAGCCGCTCGCGGCAACCTATCCGGACCTGCGCCGATTCATCCGCGAAGGTTACGTCCGCTACGCCTTCACGCGCTTCGGCGTCGTCTATGTGGTGTCGATCCAGTGCCTCGATAGCGTCGCAAAGCCGAGGCGCCTTGCCTGCAAGGAAGCCTATCCGGTTGCCGAGCGCTTCCTGAAGGCGCTGCACATCGCCGGCGGCCAGCGCATGCGGCCGCTGACGGATATTGCGTCCAACATTCTCGATCGCCCCGCGGCACGCTCACCCGATTTCAGCTATCGTCCGAGCGGCGACATCATTCCCAACACCGGCTATCGCAACAAGAGCGGCCATCCCGACGTGATGGCCTATGCGCAAATCCGCTTTCCGCTAGAGAAGGCGCCCGCCTTCGTGCGCTCGCAGTCCTACGCCAGGCGAGACAAGAGCGAAGGCCTGACCGCCTATCCCTGGCGCGACAATTTCTGCGAATCCCGCAGCTTCGAAGTCTGGCAATGCGCCGGCGGTTACGGCCATCAGGGCGAGGACATCCGTGCCGCCGAATGCCCGCCGCCCGGCGAAGGCCGCGAACCCTGCGATCGCAAGCAGCGCGCCGTCGTCGCGGTGCGCGACGCCGTCGTGATCCGTTCCTCCAAGGACCAGGCCGCGACGCTTCAGGTCAACAGCCGGACCGAGCACATCCGCTTCCGCTACATGCACATGAATCCGCAGGCGATGAATGCCGATGGCGTCCTCAACGGCCGCCTCGTCGCTGAGGGCGAGAAGATCGGCGTCGTCTCGAACTATCTCGACCACCCCGCCGGCACGTCGATGCATCTGCATTTCGACGTCCAGGTGTTCACCCGCGACGGCTGGATCTGGGTCAGCCCCTACGTCACGCTCGTTTCGGCCTATGAGCGCCTGATCCGTGCCCGCGGCCGCGAGATCGGCCCGGAGATCGCCGTCACGGCCCAGCCGGTGGCCCATGCGCTGCCGGAGGACGTGATCAAGCCGGACCTGCGCGAGGGATCGAGCAGCGAGGAGAATTGACGGCTCGCTCGTTCTAATGCCGTGCATGAGCGCGTTGTCGCGCACACTCCCGGCTCGAACGAAGAAGGAATTGCATTGATGAGTGTCGGACTGCTCGGTCTTCTCGACGACATCGCGGCGATTGCCAAGGTCGCCGCAGCCTCGCTCGACGATGTGGCGAGCCAGGCTGCCAAAGCTGGCATAAAGGCGGCAGGCGTGGTCATCGACGACGCGGCCGTTACGCCGAACTACGTCATCGGTTTTGCCTCCAAGCGCGAACTGCCGATCGTCGGCAAGATTGCAGTAGGATCGCTGCGCAATAAATTGCTCATTCTCCTGCCCGTTGCGCTGCTGCTCGGTTATTTCCTTCCCGCCGCGGTCACGCCGCTGCTCATGCTGGGCGGAGCCTTTCTCTGCTACGAGGGTGCCGAGAAAGTGCTCGAAGCGGTGATGCCGCATCATGCGCGCGAGCACGAATCTCAGCTCCAGCCGATTGCGCTGAATGCCCGGTCGGTCGAGGACGAGAAGGTCGCGAGCGCCATCAAGACGGATTTCATTCTGTCGGCAGAGATCATGGCGATCACGCTTGCGGCGCTCCCGGCGGGTAGCATCTGGACGCAGGCGCTGGTGCTGGCGCTGGTCGGCTTCTGCATCACTGCCGGAGTCTATGGCGTGGTCGCTCTGATCGTGAAGGCGGACGATGTCGGCTTGGCCCTTGCGCGCTATGACGGCGCCTCAGTCGTTGGCGGCGCGATCCGCTTGCTTGGACGCAGCCTCGTCCGCGGCATGCCAACTTTCCTGACAGTGCTGAGCACCGTCGGCACCGCCGCCATGATCTGGGTCGGCGGCGGCATCATCCTGCATGGCATCGAGAAATACGGCCCGCCCGCGATCGGCCGCACGGTCCATACCGCAACCGAGACTGCCGCACACGTCCTTCCATCCGTCGCCGGCATCATCGAATGGTCGGTCGAGGCAGCCATCTCAGGCGCACTTGGTCTGCTCGTCGGCGCACTTGCGATTCCGGCCGTCGAATACGGTCTCTCGCCGGCATGGAAACTGTTGAGGCGATCGCAGACGGCCTGAAGGGGCCGAAGCCGACAAGCCGCGCTCCATCCCGGCTACATATCACTCCAAAAACGTCGTGAGTTGCGCACCTTCGTCCGCCACGAAGACCGCGATCAATTCCGCCGGCTCCGTGGCGCTCGCGTTCGCCGATACGAGATGCGTCGATCCCGGCGGCTCGAAGAAGGACTGGCCGACACCAAACGTCTCGACCGGGCCGCCGCCGAGCTGGGAGCGGATCTCGCCCTTGGTGATGTAGGCGGTCACCGAGCCGGCGTGGCGATGCGGCCGCGAAAATCCACCGGGACCGTAGAAGACGCGCACGATGGTGACGCGCTTGCCCGGCACGTTCGGCAGTGCGTAGGAGCCGATCGGCTCGACCTTGTCGAGCGGCGAGCTCTCGGGCGCAGTGGCGCAAAGCGGCGCCAGTGCGCCGGAGACCGTGTCGATCGTCAGCGGCAGCGCTTTGCCGATCGCGAACGCGCAGGCGAGCCCTGCGACGACCGCGAGCGTCGCCGAACGTGACGGCGCCGGACGTTGCACGGCTGAAAAGCTCATGGCTGTCATCGTGATCTCCCTCGTTTCCGTCAGGACGCAGCGGTGGCCGCTGCGGCCGGCCGCTTCGCAGGCGTCCAGCGGAACGCCGCGCCAAAACGGTTCCAGACATTGATCGATGCGACCGCCGAGGTCAGGTACGTCAGCTCCGCCTCGGAGAATTCGCCAGACGCTTCCGCGTAGACCTCCTCGCTGACGCCATCGGGCAGACGGGTCAGCGCCTCGGCCCAGGCCAGGGCCGCCCGCTCGCGTGCGGAAAAGATCGGTGCCTCGCGCCAGACCGCGACCAGATGGAGCTTGTCGACGGGCACGCCGATCCGCTCCGACAGCAGGACATGATGCTGAACGCAGAAGGCGCAGCCATTGATCTGCGAGGCGCGCAGCTTGACCAGCTCGAGCAGCTGCTTGTCGAGGCCCGCCTTGGCCGCCAGCTGGCCCAGCGCCAGCACCAGATCATACGCGTCCGGCGCGATCCGCTTGAAATCCTCGTATTCGCTGCGGGCGTGTGACATTGCCGTGCACCTCGTGTTATTGTAAGAGCACTGATACTGTATAAGAGCACTTATATGTTACGCAAGACGCCCGGCATCACAAGATCGAAAACCTCGCGGAAGACGCCGGCGCCTGCCGATGACGGCGCGGTGCGCGTGCCCGCTCCCGGCGAAGGCAAGCGCGGCGAAGAAGGCTATCTCGGCTATCTCTTGCGTCAGGCACATGCCGCGGTTCGCCTGACGATGGAGCGGACGCTCGCCGATCTCGGCGTGACGTCGCCGCAATTCGCGGTGCTGACGATGCTGAACGCCTATCCAGGCCTGTCGGGCGCGGATGTTGCCCGCCTCACCTTCCTGACGCCGCAGACCGTCGGTGTCATCATCCGCAATCTCGAGCGTGACGGCGCGATTGTGATGACGCCCCATCCGGTCCATGGCCGCATCCAGCAATGGACGCTGACGCCGCGCGGGGCGACGCTGTTGAAGGCCTGCAGGGAGCGGGTGATCGCGCTGGAGAAGCGTCTTGCCCGGACTCTGGATGCCAAGGCGGAAACTGCGGTCCGGCGCTGGCTTGCCGGCATCGCGGCCGATTTGCAGGAGGACTAGGCGGGCCTAGTCGCCGCCGCCCCCGTCGCCGCATCCCCCGCCGCCATCAAAATCCGGGAGATCGCCGGCGGCGCCATCGCCTTGAATGCCGCGGCCAAAGTTCTCGGCGATGATCATCAGGATCACGACGAACAAGCCGGCGCCGAAGGGCCAGGGATTGGCACGGATGATATCGAACAGCTCCCGCATGCGCGCATCTTGCTGGACAAGAGCGAACCGCCCGTAAAGCGCCAGACTCAAATTTGGGGATATGCAGGCTTGCGGTAGGGCGGCCTATCCCCCCTTCAACGATTCCTTAACCTCGCCGTCCGGCCAGCTCTCGCCTGCCGCGATCACGCGGACCCGGGTTTGGTCCGCAGCATTCACCAGCACGTGCGAACTCAACCGGTCGCCGCTCGGCTCCAGGTGCAGATCGGTCTCAGGCTTCCAGCTCAGCGTGGTCGCGAGGTCGCCGGGGAAGATCTGCCATTGCGATCCGTCGTCGAGTTCGACGACGTGACTCTCCGCATGCGCGCGTATCTTCATCCCACCTCTAATACTTCGCTGAACAGACCATGTTCGGAGGGAATGCAGCAGTGCGACAGTTTGTTCCGCCCGGCCCGGCGCCCGGTCTTCGTGTTCCAGGAACCGCCCCACAGACATCCTGTTTCCCGCTAGAATGGGTCCATGAAACAAGCTGATTCCTCGCCCCCTCACACCCGCCGCGCCCTGCTCCAGTCGACGCTCGGTGCAGCCGCTTTGCTGGCGCTGCCGACGCGTGTCCTCGCCGCGCCTGCCGGCTTCGACGAATGGCGCGAGTCATTCCGCGCACGGGCGATGGCGAAGGGCATTTCGGCTGCGACCTGGCAACGCGCGATGGCGCGGGTCGAGCCCGACATGAGCGTGTTCAAGCAGATGCGCAACCAGCCCGAATTCCACGAGCAGGTCTGGCAGTACATCAACCGCCGCGTCTCGGACTGGCGCATCATCAATGGCAAGATCGCGCTGAAGAACAACGAGGCGCTGCTCGCGCGCATCGAGCGCGATTTCGGCGTCGAGCGCGGCACGCTGCTGGCGCTGTGGGGCGTCGAGTCCGCCTATGGCGATCCGTTGGTGCAGCAGAACCACATGACGCCGGTATTTCCCTCGCTCGCCGCGCTCGCCTGGAACGAGCCGCGCCGCAAGGCCTATTGGGAGACCGAGCTGATCAATGCGCTCCGCATCGTCGACAAGGGCTGGAGCACGCCCGAGGAGATGAAGGGCTCCTGGGCCGGCGCGATGGGGCATTCGCAATGGATGCCCGAGGTCTGGCTCAATGTCGGCATCGACTATGACGGCGACGGCAAGGTCTCGCCGTTCGGCAAGCCCGACGATGCGCTGGGCTCGACCGCAAAATATCTCGTCAATCGCGGCAAGTGGCATCGCGGCGAGCATTGGGGCTACGAGGTGCGCGCCTCCGGCGAGGCAAGTGGTAGCCGCACCTATGCGGCATGGCAGGCGGCTGGAGTCACCCGTGCCGATGGCCAGCCGTTCCCGCAGCCCAATGCATCGGCGCAGATGTGGACGCCGGTTGCGGGCGGACCGACCTTCCTGCTGGGGCCGAACTTCTACTCAGTGAAGAGCTACAATCCCTCGATGAACTATGCGCTGGCGATCTGCCATCTCGGCGACCGCTGCCTCGGCGCGCCGCCCTTCATCCAGCCCTTCCCCGGCTCCGAGCGCGCGCTGACGCTCGCGGAGGTGCAGGAGATGCAGACACGCCTGACCAAGGCCGGTTTCGACACCGGCGGCACCGACGGCCGCGTCGGCAACGATACGATGAAGGCGATCAAGGATTTTCAGCAGCGCGCAGGGATCACGCCGGCCGACGGCTATGGCGGGCTGAAGGTGCTGGCGAAGCTGCGGCAGGGGTCGTAGCGCGAGCCCGTAGCCCGGATGGAGCGAAGCGTAATCCGGGACTTTGCTTCCGCGGTTGCCGCCCCCGGATTGCGCTTCGCTCCATCCGGGCTACGCCGCCATCACTAATGCCTGTATTGCGGCTCTTCCGCGTCGAGCTGGCGCCGGATCGCGGCGAGATGCAACCGCGCGGATTCGGAATCGCCTTCGCGCATCTGCCTGTAGGTCTCTGCCGCAATGGCGGGATCGACCGGCAGCACTTTCCGCCCCGTCGACATCGCGAGCACCTGCACCTCGGCGGCGCGCTCGAGATAATAGAGATCGTCCCAGGCTTCCGCGATGGTCGGCGCCAGCACCATCACGCCGTGATGCTTCATGAAGACGATGTCGGCATCGCCGACGGCGGAGGCAATGCGCGCGCCTTCGCGGTTGTCGACCGCGAGGCCGTTATAGTCGCGGTCGACCGCCGTGCGGCCGTAGAATTTCAGCGCGGTCTGGCCAGCCCAGATCAACGGATCGCCTTCGGTCATCGACAGCGCCGTCGCATAGGGCATGTGGGTGTGGAAGGCGACCTTGGCGCGCGGCAGCAGCCTGTGCATCTCGGCATGGATGTAGAACGCGGTCGCCTCGGGCACGCCCTCGCCGTCGAGCACGTTGCCGTGGAAGTCGCAGATCAGGAGCTTTGACGCCGTCATCTCACGGAAGGCATAGCCGTAGGGATTGACCAGGAAGAGGTCGTCATGGCCCGGCACGACGGCCGAGAAGTGGTTGCAGATGCCCTCCTCAAAACCGTTGCGCGCGGCCATGCGGAAGCAGGCGGCGAGGTCCTCGCGCGCGGTGCGGATCGCGTCGGTGGCAAGGTCCGGCCGGTTGGAGCGGAAGGGCGCAGGTGAGGAAGAAGGCGAATGAAGGCTGTGCGCCATGGCGAAGGACACCTTTGTCGGTCGAAAGCTCCCCGCGTTGTACAGGGGCCGCGTCTGCGCGTCAGCCCCTGCGACCGCCGCCCTGCCCTGCGCCGCTCAGGCGCGCCGCGGCACGCCGCCGGCGTTCATGCCCCCGTCGATGACGAGCTCGCTGCCGGTGACGTAGCGCGAGGCATCGGAGGCCAGATACAGCACGCCGGAGGCAATCTCCGCGGCCTGCCCGGCGCGGCCCAATGGCGTGACGACCCGCGCGCGCTCCTCAGGATCGATCGGGGCGTTCTGGCCGGCACCGGTCGCCCCGGTCGGGATCTTGCCCCAGATCGGCGTGTCGATGATGCCGGGATGGACCGAGTTGACGCGGATGCCGTCGCCGGCGGCCGCGCATTCCATCGCGATCGACTTGGCGAACAGCCGCACGCCGCCCTTGGTCAGCGAATAGGCCGAGAGGCCCGGCGAGCCGCGGAGGCCCGCGAGCGAGGACATCATGACGATCGAGCCGCCGCCGGTTTTGCGCATCAAGGGCAGGCAGTGCTTGACCGAGAGAAACACGCCATCGAGGTTGATCGCGTTCTGCTTGCGCCAGTCAGACAACGTCATGTCGACGATGGAAGGCACGGCAATGCCGATGCCGGCATTGGAGACCATGATGTCGAGCCGGCCGTAGCGCGTTGCGATCTCGGCGACGACCTCGATCCAGCGCTCCTCACTGGTGACGTCCTGCTCCAGGAAGATCGCCTTGCCGCCGGCTTTTGTGACGCGCCTGGCGAGCTCGGGGCCGCGCAGCTCGTCGATATCGGTCGCAATGACAGTCGCGCCCTCGCGCGCGAACAGCTCGACGATGGCCTCGCCAATGCCCGAGGCGCCGCCCGTCACTAGCGCGATCTTGCCCTCAACCTGCCCTGCCATGTTCACTCCCTTTTTTTGTTGTTTGAGCGATCTAATTCTGACGCATGTTCTTATCGGGATCTTGCGTCATCTAATCACGGATGGCCCCTGGTCCGGTAGCGCGACGTCGACGACGCGGAACTGCACCCGCTCGGCGCCCTGGTAGCGATCGACCGACAATGAACCCGCGACATGCATCTGCTGGCCGCGATTGGCGAGCAGCGCATTGCCGAGCTTCTGACCGACCGAGCGGAACGCGATGCCGTTGACGATGGCGCCGTCGCCTGACTTGAAGCGCAGGCGCAGATGCGCCTGGCCGACCTCGTCGGCAAACACGAGCTGGTGCGCCGGCAGTGCCAGCACCGGCTCGGGATTGCCGCTGCCGAAGGGACCTGCGCGATTGAGCGTCGTCGCCAGCTCCGGCGTCACCGCACGCGCGGAGACCGCGCCGTCGATGTAGAGCTCGTTGACGTGACGCGCCTCGGCGACGTCCTGGGCCAGCGCGTTTTCGAGATAGGCGCGGAATTCGGCGAGCTTCTCTTTCCGCAGCGTCACGCCCGCGGCCATCGCGTGGCCTCCGCCCTTGAGCAGAATACCATCGGCGACCGCCTGCCGCACCGCCTTGCCGAGATCCACGCCGGCGATCGAGCGGCCCGAGCCGGTGCCGATGCCGCCGGGCTCCAGCGCAATGGCGAAAGCGGGCCGCGAAAACTTCTCCTTCAGGCGCGAGGCAACGAGACCGACCACGCCCGGATGCCAGCCTTCGGACGCCGTGACGATGACGCCGAGCTTGTCCTCGAGACCGATCGAAGCCAGCGCCTCGGCTTCTGCCTGCGCTTCCGCCGCCTGTTCGATGACGCGGCGCTCGCTGTTGAGACGGTCGAGCTCGGCCGCGATCCGCGCCGCCTCGACACTGTCGCCCTCGAGCAGCAGCCGCACGCCGAGATCGGCGCGGCCGATGCGGCCACCGGCATTGACGCGCGGCCCCAGCATGAAGCCGAGATGCCAGGCCTCCGGCGGACCGTTCAGCCGCGCCACGTCCATCAGCGCGGTATGGCCAATATGATCGCGGCGCCGCATCGCGATCAGACCCTTGGCGACGAAGGCGCGGTTGAGGCCGATCAGCGGCGCGACGTCGGCAACGGTGCCGAGCGCGACGTGATGCAGCATGCCGAGCAGATCCGGCTCGGGCATTTCGCTCGTCCAGAAGCCGCGCTGGCGCAGCTCGCGATTGACCGCGACCAGCGTCACCAGCACGAGGCCGACGGCGGCGAGATGGCCGAGGCCCGAGAGATCATCGAGCCGGTTCGGATTGACCAGTGCGTCCACCTCCGGCAGCTCGGCGCCGGCCTGGTGGTGGTCGATCACGACCACGGACATGCCGAGCCGTTTTGCTTCCGCAAGCGGTTCGATGCTGGTGGTGCCGCAATCGACGGTGACGAGCAGCGTCGCGCCCTTCGCCGCCAGGCCGCGAACCGCTTCGACGTTCGGGCCGTAGCCCTCAAAAATCCGGTCGGGGATGTGGATCAGCGGATCGAGCCCGCAGTGGCGCAGGTGCCAGGCCAGCAGCGCCGACGAGGTCGCGCCGTCGACGTCGTAGTCGCCGAAGATCGCGACCTTCTCGCCCTTCACCGCGGCATCCGCGATGCGCTTGGCGGCGGCCTCCATCTCCGTCACCGTGAAGGGGTCCGGCAGCAGCTTGCGGATGGTCGGATCGAGAAAGTCGGCGACGGCGTCGATATCGACGCCGCGTCCCGCCAGCACCCGCGCCAGCAGTTCCGGCAGCTGGTGCCGCTGCACGATGGCGAGCGCCTGGGCCGCCCCGCGGGCGTCGAGCCGGTCGCGCCAGAGCTTGTCGGTGAGCGAACGCGCGACGCCCAGGAACGCCTGGGGCGCTTCGACGGGCAAGGCTGTGGCAGGCGGCGTCATGACGAGGGCTATCGGTTGGGAACTTGGGTCCGGGCGATCACGCTGGCGGCCCGGTACTGGCTTTAGGGGATTGGCCGGGAAACCCCGGCGATTTGCAACGGCCGGGCCGCACAAAGCAGTGGATGGCCGGCAGGCAGGCCGGAGTGACTATCATTTAGGCATTCCGCCGAACAGCAAATTAAGCAGGCGTTAGGCGGAATCCTCGAAAAAGAATCGTATTCGATCTGACGTGATTTTGTTCCGGGTTCATTGCAGATCTGGCCTCATTGCCAAGGGAAGTCCCCGATGTCTGCTGCGCTGGGTCTGAAAGCCAAGCCGATCGCTACCGAACTCACTGATGATGATTCCGACATCTCCGCGCTGATCAATCGCCTGACCGCGGAGGTCAATCAGATCGCGGTCGACAAGACCAAGGCGATCCAGCAGATCACCAACCAGATGAAGATGCTGGCGCTGAACGCGCTGATCGAAAGCTCGCGCGCCGGCGCACAAGGCGCGGGCTTTGCGGTGGTGGCGCAGGAGGTGCGCGGCGTCGGCCAGCAGGTCGAGACCATCGCCCGCGAGCTCGAGACCCAGCTGACCAAACGCACCGGCGACCTCGTCGCCTCGATCGACCGCATGAGCCAGCGCTCGCGCGGCGAGCGCATGGTGGACCTGTCGCTCAACGCGGTCGAGCTGATCGACCGCAACCTCTATGAGCGCACCTGCGACGTGCGCTGGTGGGCGACCGACTCGGCCGTGGTCGATTGCGCGGCCTCGCCCGCACCGGCCGCGGTCTCCTATGCCTCGCAGCGCCTCGGCGTGATCCTCGGCGCCTACACCGTCTATCTCGACCTCTGGCTCTGCGACCTCGACGGCAACGTCATCGCCAACGGCCGCGCCGACCGCTTCCGCGTGGTCGGCCAGAACGTCGCCCACACCAAATGGTTTCGCGAGGCGCGCACCTTGCGCTCCGGCGACGACTATGTCGCCGGCGACGTCGAGAACCAGGCGCTGCTCGGCAACGCGCAGGTCGCGACCTATTGCGCCAGCGTCCGCGCCGGCGGCCAGGCCAACGGCGCGCCGATCGGCGTGCTCGCCATCCATTTCGACTGGGAGCCGCAGGCTCGCGCCATCGTGCAGGGCGTCCGCGTCGGCGACATCGACAAGGCCCGCGTGCTGCTGGTCGACTCGAACCTCCGCGTCATCGCCGCCTCCGACGGCCAGGGCATTCTCAGCGAGCGCATCTCGCTGTCGCTGAACGGCCAGCGCTCCGGCTTCTATCACGACCGCTCGGGCACGATGGTCGCCTTCCATGCGACGCCCGGCTACGAGACCTATCGGGGCCTTGGCTGGTACGGCGTGATCGTCTGCGGCGCGTAAGGCGCGCGCCGCGCCGCCCCACAACAAAACGACGAAAACAACCCCATGCACAGTAGGCGGAGGGTTGTTTTTGCTCGTGTTTTTCGCTCGTCGAAACAGCTTTGACGAGGCCGCCCCCCGCGCCCCGGTCGGCCGGCGTCTTGATGCAAATCAACACGGGACTGCCGTCCGGCAAATGATGCTCGTTCAGACGCGCAATCTTCCCGGACGAGCGGCGCCATGGACGAGCTGTCGAAATTTGGCATTGATGCCGGCAGGCTGCCGATCTGGCTTCGCATCGTCGCGGTCGCGGCGCTCGTCGTGCTCACGACCGGCGCGGGCGTGCTGGCGTATCGCTGGTACGCGCAGCCGGTCACACTGTCGATTGCGGTGGGCTCGCTGGATGGCGACGCCCCCAAGATCGTGTCTGCGCTTGCCAGCCGCCTTGTCGTCAACAAAGCGCCGGTGCGGCTCAAGGTGGTCGAGACCAGCGGCCCGCTCGAATCGGCGACCGCATTCTCGTCCGGCAAGACCGATCTCGCCGTGGTTCGCAGCGACGTCGGCGACCTGTCGCAGGCGCAAGCCATTGTCATTCTCGCCGAGGCCGTGGCCATGCTCGTTGCGCCCCCCGGGTCAGCCATCGCGGATGTCGCCGGCCTGAAGCGCGCGACCGTGGGTGTTGTCGCCGGGGACACCAATCAGAGGATCGTTCATGTCCTCACCAAATCCTATGATCTTGACCGCGCCAACGTCGTGTTCAAAAACCTTGCACTGGACGAGGTCCGCCGCGCCTTCGACAGCAAGGAGGTGCGTGCGGTGCTGTTCGTCATGCCGCTGAGCGAGAAATATCTGTCGCTGGTGCGGGGGCTGTTCCCGCAGAACGCCAAGACCGCGCCGGTGCTGATCCCGATCGAGAACGCCGGAGCGATCGCGGAGAAAGAGCGCGCCTATGAAAGCTTCGACATTCCCAAGGGAACATTGCGCGGATCGCCTCCAATCCCCAGCGATGACGTGACCACCTTGCGCGTGAACTACTATGTGGTCGGCAAGAAAGATCTCGACAACGACACGATCGCCGACCTCACGCAGGCTCTCACGGCTGCGCGCAGGGACATTTTGCCGGACTGGCCGATTCTCGCGCAATTCAAGGCGCCCGATACCGACGCGGGCGCCTATCTCCCGGTTCATGCCGGCGCCGCGGAGTACTACAACGGCAGCCAGCAGTCCTTTCTCGACAAGTGGAGCAACGCGATCTTCCTGGCACCGATGGCCCTGGGCGCACTGGCGTCGGTCGTCGCTGCACTCTGGCACTTTCTCAGGGCCGGCGAAGCCAGGCCGCGTCAGCCGGCACTCGACGCGCTCTATGCGCTCGGCAGCAAAATACGGCGCTCGCAAAACGAGGCGGAACTTTCGGAGATCGAAAACCAGATCGACAACGTGCTCCGCGCGCAGCGCGCGAAGTCCGATGGGGATGAGAACACGCTGGATGCAGCTACGTTGAACGTGGCGGCGCACCGTCTCGAAAATCTCATCCATGACCGTAAGGCTGCGCTGAACGCCGGCCATTTGCAGTCAACGCCTCCCGCCGAGGGCCAATCGCAAGTTTAGGCCTGCGTCTCCCGATGACGGTCACAGCATCACATCGCGTTCGCAACGAACGCGACCGGCGTGCCTTTCGCGACGCTGCCCGCGACGCGTTCGGCGTCCCAATTGGTCAGACGCACGCAGCCGTGGGATTCCGCCTTGGAGATCTTGTCCGGCGAAGGCGTGCCGTGAATGCCGTAGCCTTCGGCAGACAGGTTGATCCACACCGTTCCGACCGGATTGTTCGGACCGGGCTTGATCGTAAAGGGCTTGCGCGAATGGACGCCCTTGAAGTGATAAGCGGGATTGTAGCGATAGAACGGGTTCTTGCTGATCTCGGTGACCTTGAGCGTGCCTGAGGGCGACGGCTTGTCCTCGCTGCCGACGGTCGCCGGATAGAATCCGATCAGCGCATTCGACTTGTCGAACAGCTTGACGGTCTGCCTGACCTTGTCGATCTCGACCCGGTCAGCCCTGGCAGGCGCCCCCTCGCCTGCGCTCGCGGTGTCGACGACGACGATGGTGTCACCGGCACGATCGAAACGGCGCCCGGGGTTGAGCGCCGCCAGGACCTGCTCGCTCATGTGGAATTTCTCGGCCAGGGCTTCGCGCGGACTGATGTAGCCGAGCTTCGGGATGTCCTTCATGTCCTCCATCTTCGAGGGCAGCTTGCTCAGGAAAGGACCCGCCACGTCCTGCTCGGTGATGGCATAGGTCAGCGTGATCGGCCGGTCATCCGCCCGCAGCGCCTTCCAGATCTCCTCTGTCGGGGTGTCCGAACCCGGCAATTGCCGGGCTTCCGCATAGGCGCGCAGCGCCTTCTTGGCGTTCTCGCCGAACCTGCCGTCGATCTCGCCGGGCGAGAAATGCGCCCTGTCCAGCAGCACCTGCAGCCGCACGCCCGCCGGGGTCGGCTTCTCGTTCGAGAGCGTCTTCTTCGACGGCTCGGCGGAATTGATGGCGTCCGCGGTCATCTCGGCGGCGAACGCCGGCGACGTCGCCAGGGCGAAGACAAGAAAGATGCAGATCTGCCCCGTTTTCGTCAGCGACATCGCCGGCTCCTTTCAACTTTCCAACCGTTGCATGTCGAATCTTCCGGCTGCAGTGCCGATCAGCTCGCGGTACTGGTCTTCGTATTGTCGCGCCATTCGGCGTGCGGTGAAGCGCTCCTCGAAGCGGGCGCGCACCCTCCTTCGATCCAGCTTGCCCAATTCACCGACCGCCTTGACGGCCTGCTCCTCGTTCTCGACGATGAAGCCGGTCAGGCCGTGCTCGATGACCTCCGGGACCGATCCGGAGCTATAGGCGATCACCGGAGTTCCGCAGGCCATCGCCTCGATCATGGCCAAGCCGAAAGGCTCCGGCCAATCGATCGGAAACAGCAGAGCGGCGGCTCCGGCGAGGAAGGGCTGCTTCTTCGCGTCGTCGACTTCGCCGACAAGCTGGATCGTCTCGCCGTCGATCTGAGGCTCGAGGTGTTTCTTGAAGTAGGCGGTCTCGGCGCGCGGAATCTTCGCGGCGATGCGGAGAGGCATGCGGGATGCGCGCGCAATACGAATGGCGTCCTCCGGACCCTTGTCTGCCGTGAGGCGGCCCAGAAACGCCAGATAGGATCCCTTCTCATCAAAGGGACGCAACAGCTCCGACGGCAATCCGTGCTGGATCGTCTCGCTCCATTTCGCATCCGGAAGCGGCAGACGCTGGTGATCGGAAATGGACACGAAGCTTGCATCCGGGAACTGCCGAACGACGTCAGGCAGTCCCGGCAAGTCGAGGCGGCCGTGCAGGGTCGTCAGGAACGGCACCCCGAGGCGACTGAGTAACGGCAGGTGCAGCCAATCGATGTGGGCGTGGATCACGTCAAAATCCCTCGCTCGCTTCGCAATCGCTTCCGTCAGCATCGCGCAGGCAGCACTGGGATCAGCGCCCTTCCGGCCAAGACGCAGCGCACGGGGCCACACCGGGTGAAGCTTGCCGGTCGTTCGGGAGTCGCCGCTCGCAAACAGCGTGACGTCGTGGCCGAGCTTGACAAGCTCATCGACCAGCCACGCGACCACCCGCTCGGTGCCGCCGTAGAACTTCGGAGGGACGCTTTCGGCGAGGGGAGCGAGCTGAGCGATGCGCATGAGAGCCTGCTACACCGCTGAACGGAGGATCAGCACGATGGCTGCGGACAGAAGGTTCGAAATCGCAAGCAATGTCCAATCCGGCCTTGCGCTTCCGCTCGCCAAGCGACTCGCAAGGCTCTCAATGATCCCTAGCATTCGTCACCGGAAAGCCGCTCGAGATAGGCCAGCCCGAACCCCGCGAGGTCCTGGGCATCACCGTTACTCTCGCGCGCTTCCCGCCTCCCTTGCAGATGACGCTCGAGGAGACAGCGACGGCCATCCGCAGCATCGACATCGCGATGCCGGGCGCGGTACACGCACCATGCGGTATCAACCGCTGTTCGTAGCGGGCCGTCGTCGACCATGTTCCCAGCTCCGAGGTGGAGATGTTCATGGAACGCCAACTCGTTGCGGCGGCGGAAGTTTCCAGTATTTCCCGAAAGTCTAATCCTTCGCGCAAGGCGAGCGCAGTCAGCACGCGCTCCCTTGGTGCGTGCAGATCAGACGGTGCGTCGCGCCGCCATCTCCGCAGCGAGCAGCAAGGCAGCGCGGCTGGCGCCGATCGATGCGATGCCTTGTCCCGCGATGTCGTAAGCGGTGCCGTGCGCGGGCGTGCAGATCGGGAATGGAAAGCCGCCGAGCAAGGTCACGCCGCGATCAAACCCCATCAGCTTCATCGCGATCTGGCCCTGGTCGTGATACATCGTCAGCACCGCATCGAAGGCGCCGCCCTTGGCGCGCAGGAATACGGTGTCGGCCGGGAACGGCCCCTCGGCGGCAATGCCGTCGCGCTGCCCGGCTGCGACCACGGGCGCAATCACATCGATCTCCTCGCGGCCGAAATTGCCGCCATCGCCGGCGTGCGGGTTGAGACCGGCGACCGCGATGCGCGGCCGCGCGAAACCGGCATTGCGCATGCAGGCATGGGTCAGCTTGAGCGCGCGATGAATGCGCTCGCTCGACAGATTCGCAGCGACGTCTTTGAGCGGAATGTGGGAGGTGACCCGTGCGTTCCAGAGCCGGTCGAGCACGTTGAATTCGCTCGCCGGCGTCTTGAGACCGACCACCTCGGCCGAGAATGCGATCTCGTCGTCATACTCGGCGCGGGCAAGTCGCATCGCCTGCTTGTTGAAGGGGGTGAAGCAGACGGCATCGACACGGCCGTCGCGGCCGAGTTCGAGCGCGTGCTTGTAGTTCGCCAGGGCGAATTTCCCGCCGGCAAGCGTCGCGGTCTTCGGCTCCACGTCAGTGGGATCGAGATGGCGGAGATCGACGAACAGCGCATCGCCATGTGCCGCACGAAATTCCGTGCCCTGTCCGACCGTGGTCAGCTCCGGCGTGACGCCCGCCACGCGCGCACCCTGGTCGAAGATGCGGCGGTCGCCGATCACCACGAGGCGGCAGCGGGCGCGGATGTCGTCCTGCACGACCAGCTTCGCCGTCAGCTCCGGGCTGATGCCCGCGGGATCTCCCATCGCCAGTGCAACGAGCGGCTTTGCGGTCATATGATCACCTTCTCCTGAACTGTCGTCTCGTTGGCGGATGGCGCGGGCTTGCGCAGCAGGCGCGCGAGCTGCAACGCGAGCGGAAGCAGCAGCAAGGCGATCCCGCCCACGATCAGGCACGTCACCAGCTTGTTCGCGAAGAAGATACCCAGAGAGCCCTTGGATAGCAGCATGGACTGACGGAACGCATCCTCGGCCTTGTCGCCGATCACGATCGCGAGCACGAGCGGCGCCAGCGGATAGAACAGCTTCTTGAAGAGATAGCCGACGATGCCGAAGCCGAGCATCATGACGACGTCGAGATAGGAGTTCGACACCGAATAGGCGCCGACGACGCAGATGATCACGATCAGCGGCGCGATGACCACGAAGGGAATCCGCATCAAGGCGGCGAAGACCGGGACGGTCAGCAGCACCAGCGCGACGGCGACGATGTTGCCGACATACATCGAGGCGATCAGGCCCCAAACGAAGTCCTTCTGGTCGACAAACAACATCGGCCCGGGATTGAGGCCCCAGATCATCAGCCCGCCCATCATGACGGCGGCGGTCGCGGAGCCGGGAATGCCGAGCGAGAGCATCGGCAAGAGCGCGCTGGTACCGGCGGCATGATCAGCCGTCTCCGGCGAGATGATGCCTTCGACCTCGCCGGTGCCGAAATAGCGGCCGCGGCGGGAGAAGCGGCGGGCGAGGCCGTAGCTCATGAAGGAGGCCGCGGTCGGGCCGCCCGGCGTGATCCCCATCCAGCAGCCGATTGCGGCGCTGCGCAGCAGTGCAACGCTGTGCCTGGGCAGGCGGCCGACGGCACGAAACACCTCGCGCCAATCGATCTTCGAGGACACGGCGCGGGCATGAAATTCCTCCTCGACCGCGACCAGGAGCTCGCCGATGCCGAACAGGCCCATGACCGCAACGACGAAGCTCACGCCCTTGACGAGTTCGTCGACCCCCATGGTGAGACGCACGCTGCCGGACACCGTGTCGATGCCGATGGCGGCGATGGCAAAGCCGATCGCAAGCGCCACAACGGTCTTGATCGGGGCCGCACCGCCCATGCCGACGAAGCTGGCGAAGGCCAGGAAATAGACCGCGAAATACTCCGGCGGTCCGAAGGCGAGCGCGACCTGCGCCACCCAGGATGCGAGGAAGGTGATCAGGATGACGCCGATCAGCGCGCCGAACGCCGCCGAGCCGAAGGCGGTGGCGAGTGCCGTGGTGGGCCGGCCGTCGCGCGCCATCGGATAGCCGTCGAAGGTGGTGGCGACCGAGGACGGCTCGCCGGGAATGTTGAACAGGATCGAGGTGACGGAGCCGCCGAACAGCGCGCCCCAATACATGCTGGAGAGCAGGATGATCGCCGAGACCGGCTGCATGCCGAAGGTCAGCGGGAGAAGCAGCGACACGCCGTTCGGCGCGCCGAGCCCCGGCAGCACGCCGACGAGAATGCCGAGCAGGACACCGACCGCCATCAGCACCAGATGCGGCACCGTCACCGCGATGGTGAAACCGTGGAGGAGCTCCTGGAGATTGTCCATCGGCCTCCCCCTCAGAATCCGAGCGCGGCGGCGAGCGCGCCGTGCGGCAGGCTGACCTGGAACATGCGCTCGAACACGACGTAGAGCGCGAGCGCCGTGGCCCGACATGTGGCCAGCGCACGCGGCACGGACTGGTGCCTCGGGATCGCCAGCACCGCGAAGACATAGCCCGCCGAGGCGAGATACATGCCGAGCAGCGGGATGGCGGCGACGAAGATCGCGGCCGGCACGAACAGGCCGGCGAGCCGGCGCAACTCGAGCGGCGTGATCGCGATGGGCACATTTGCCAGCGAGGCAGCCGGCAGCACGCCGCGCACCAGATTGTAGAGGCTCCCGAGCACGATGATGATGCCGGTCAGGAACGGAAAGGTGCCGGCGTCCACGCCCGCGCTCGACCAGCCGATGCCGTTGTCGAGGCTGGAGACGACGACGGCCGCACCGAAGCTGCCGGTGAGGATGGCGGTCGCAAGCTCAAGCGCGCGGCGTGAGATCATCGAGGGCTCCAGGCGAGCGGCGGACCCAGCATTGGGTGTCGTCCCGGCGAACGCCGGGACCCATAACCCCAGGGAGAAGTTTGACGAGGACTGGAAGCCAAGTCGGTACGACGACCACCCCTCCTCGATAAATCACGCGGTATGGGTCCCGGCGTTCGCCGGGACGACGGAGGAGTTTGAGGCGCGCCCCGCCTCACTTGACGAGCCAGCCCTGCTCGCCCGCGACCTGCTTGACGTGCTCGAGGTCCTCCTTGATGAACTTGTCGAACTCGGCGCCGGTCAGGAACGTGTCGACCTGGGAGGTCTTCTCGATGTAGTCCTTCCATTCCGGCGTTGCCTGCACCTTCTTCATCAGATCGACGTAGAACGCGGCCTGGTCCGGCGTGACCTTGCCGGGCAGCCACACGGTGCGCGGCTGCTCATATTGCTTGATGTCGAGGCCCTGCTCGACGCAGGTCGGAACATCGCTCCAGCCTTCGGTCGCGGTGACCTTGGGCCCTTGCGGCAACCGCTTCGGGCTGAACACGCACAGCGGCCGCTGCGTGCCGCCGCGCCATTGGCCGATGCTTTCGCTGGGATTGTTGACGTGGGAATCGAGATGTCCGCCGGCGAGCTGCACGGCGGTCTCGGCGCCGCTCTTGAACGGGATGTAGGTCAGCTTGACCTTGCCCGCCTTCTCGATCATGCGGGTCAGCACCTCGTCGGTGTCCTTGGACTGCGCACCGCCCATCCTGAACTCGCCCGCCGCGGCCGCCTTCAGATAGTCGCCCGCGTTCTTGTAGGGCGCGTCCTGCTTGACCCAGAGCAGGAACTCGTCCTGCGCCATCGCCGCGATCGGGGTGAGATCGGTGTAGTTGAAGGCGACCTTGGAGACGAGCGGCTGCTGCCATGCATTCGACGTGCCGAAGATCACCTTGTAGGGATCGCCCGCCGAGGCCTTGCCGTAGACATAGCCTTCGGCGCCGCTGCCGCCGCCCTTGTTGACGACGACGATCGGCTGCTCCGTCAGCTTGTGCTTGGTGATGATGTTCTGCACCGCACGTGCGAGATTGTCGGTGCCGCCGCCGGGGCCGGCGGTGGCGACGAACTCGATCGGCTTTTGCGGTTGCCAGGCGGCGAGCGCCGGCATGGTGCCGGCGAGCACGGTCGCGGCTGCGGAGAGCAGAAATATTGACGGCCGACCCATGATTTCCTCCAGCTGATTTTTATCTTTTGTTCTTGTCGTATCGACGTCCGGTCAGGCGACGCGTTCCTCGCGTCTTTCCAGGGCCGAAACAATGGCGCCCTCTTTTTCGAGCGCTTCGATTTGTGTCTGGTCGAACCCGTATTCGGCCAGCACTTCGCGCGTATGCTCGCCATAGACCGGCGCGCCGGACAGCACTTTGCCTGGGGTCTCCGAAAACTTGACGGGAAGCCCGATCGTCTTCACGGGGCCGAGCGTGGAATGATCGACCTCGACCACCATCTCGCGCGCCAGCGTCTGCGGGTCGCTGAGCGCCTCCAGCATGTCGTGGACGGGGCCGCACGGCACGCCTCTCTCGTCGAGTGCCGCCAGCCAATGCGCCCGCGATTGGTTGCGGAAGCGCTCGCTCAGGACCGCTTCGAGCTCCTTCAAGTTCGCCATGCGGTCGGAACCGTTGACGAAGCGCGGATCGGCGGCGAGCTCGCTCGCGCCGAGCGCTTCTAGCATCAAGAGCCAGTGCTTCTTGTTGGCGCCGCCGACCACGAGCCAGCCGTCCGAGGCCTCGAACGCCTGATACGGCGCGTTGAGCGGATGGGCCGAGCCCATCGCGCGCGGCGCGGTACCCGCGGCGAGTGCGATGGTGGATTGCCAATAGGTCTGCACCAGCGCGGCCTCGTAAAGCGAGGTCTCGACCCACTGCCCCTCGCCGGTCTTGAGGCGATGGGTGTAGGCGGCCAAAATGCCCATGCTCGCGAGCAGACCGGCGGTGATGTCGGACAGCGGCGGGCCGCATTTGACGGGCGGGCCATCCGGGCGCTCGCCGGTAAAGCTCATGATGCCGCTCATCGCCTGCGCGACGAGGTCAAATCCCCTGCGGTGCTTGTAGGGGCCGGTGCGGCCGAAGCCCGACAGCGAGCAGTAGATCAGCTTTGGATACTGCTTGTGCAGATCCTCGTAGCCGAAGCCGAGGCGCTCCATGGCGCCGGGCGCGAAATTCTCGACCAGCACGTCCGCATCCGCGATCAGGCGCCGCAGCACCTGTTTGCCGCCGTCGGTCTTGAGGTCCAGCACGATGCCGCGCTTGTTGCGATTCATCATCAGGAAGGAGGCCGCCTCCTCGCCGATCTTCGGCGGCACCGAATGACGGGTGTCATCGCCGTTGGGCGATTTCTCGATCTTGATGACGTCGGCGCCCATGTCGGCGAGCATCAGGGTGCAGGTCGGCCCCGCCATCACATGGGT
The DNA here is from genome assembly GCF_025200885.1 of Bradyrhizobium huanghuaihaiense. NCBI lineage: Bacteria > Pseudomonadati > Pseudomonadota > Alphaproteobacteria > Hyphomicrobiales > Nitrobacteraceae > Bradyrhizobium > Bradyrhizobium huanghuaihaiense. The sequence continues at coordinate 4,985,252 of NZ_CP104172.1, forward strand.
GAGATCGACGACCTTGAGGCCGGCCAGCGGTCCCGGACGGCGAGAGGTGGATTGCGAACTTTGCATCGGGGGCGTCCTATTGCCCGCGCCATTGCGGCGCGCGCTTGTTGAGGAAAGCATCGAGCCCTTCGCGAAAGTCCTGGCTCGTGTAGCACATCAGGATGAGGTCTTCGCCCTCGTCCGGGGTCAGCCGCCGTTGCAGGCGGGCGACCGCCTGCTTGGTCGCATTCAGCGTCAGCGGCGCATGGCTGGCGAGTAGCCGGGCGACCTCCTCAGCGCGCCTGTCGAGCGCTGCGATGTCGTCGACGACCTCGCCGAGCAGTCCGACGCTCGCGGCCTCCGCAGCGTCGACCAGGCGCGCGGTGAAGATGAGATCCTTGACACGGGCGGCACCGATCAGCGCGGTGAGACGGCTGACATTGGACATCGACAGGCAATTGCCGAGCGTCCGGGCGATGGGGAATCCGATTTTTGCTGTTTTGGTGCCGATGCGGAGGTCGCAGGCCGCTGCGATGCCGGCGCCGCCGCCGGTGCAGAAGCCGTTAATCGCGGCGATGGTCGGCACCCGGCAGTGCTCGAGCGTCGTGAGCACACGGTCGATCCGGTTCTCGTAGTCGATCGCGTCCTGCGGCGTCCTGAATTCGCGGAACTGGTTGATGTCGGTGCCGGAGGCGAAGGCTTTGTCGCCAGCCCCGCGCAGCACCAGCACCTTGATCGATTGATCGCCGTCGGCCTCCTCGCAGATCGCGGCGAGGCGCTCGTACATGGCGAAAGTGAAGGCGTTGCGCGCCTGCGGGCGGTTGAAGGTGATCCGCCCGATGCCGTCGTTGCATTCAAAAACGAGGTCGTCCGCCTCCGCAGCCAGGTCCATTTTCTCATGTCCTCTTGTTTTTTACATTTTTGAATGCAAAATTTGCGATTAGCAAGCCGGAACTTCCAAATTTTCACGCTTTCCGGGATTTTTGAATTCAAACTGGAGCCACACGTCCCATGCTTCACGAGGAGGTCGTCGGCCGCATCCGCGCCATCCTGCTCGACGGTGAGATCCCCCCGGGCGCGCGGATTCCCGAGCGCGAGCTGTGCGAGCGGCTCGAGATCTCGCGCACGCCGCTGCGCGAGGCGCTCAAGGTGCTCGCCGCCGAAGGTCTGGTGCAGCTCCTGCCCCATCGCGGCTCGCGCGCGGCGAAGCTGACCGACAAGGACATGCGCGACCTGTTCGAGGTCTGCCAGGGCCTCGAAGCGCTCGCCGGCGAGCTCGCCTGCGAGCGCATCAGCGACGCCGAGATCGGCGCGATCGCCGCCGCGCATGACGAGATGGTGCGGCATTATCGCGAGGGCGATCTGATCCAGTACTATCGCGGCAACCGTGCCATTCACGAGGCCATCGTCGCCGCGGCCGACAATCCCGTCCTCGCGGGGCTCTATGCCTCCGTGACCGCGCGCATCCGCCGCGCGCGCTACGTCACGCCGATGACGCCGCAGCGCTGGGCGCTCGCCGTGAAGGAGCACGAGGCGATCCTGAACGCGCTGCAGCGCCGCGACGGCGCCGGCCTCTCCCACATCCTGCGTGCGCATCTGCGCCACAAGCGCGAGGAGGTCTTGCAGGCCGGCTTTGCCGAGACCGAAGCAAACGACCTCGGCTTGCGGATCGCGTAAGCTTTTTGCAGCGACGATTCAGCGGACACAATCGCGACACAATCATTGATTGTTTCCTGCTCACCTGCGATCACCGCCAATCCGTTTCCTCTTGCGAGCGCGTCTGAACCAGCGCAGCATCGCACTGCCGGCCTAAGGCCGCATCACGCGCGAAAATCGCGCGGATCAAAACAGAAAATGGAGGAACGGATGACACTTGATGTCTCGCGTCGGTCCCTGCTCGCGCTCGGTGCCGGCCTTGGTGCCAGCGCGCTTCTTGGCAGCAGTGCGATCGCACGCGCGCCCAAGCTCGGCACCCAGACGCCCTACTGGCACCGCTTTGTTCTCGGCGATGCCGAAGTGACCGTCGTATCCGACGGACCGCTGCCGCTCGGCGATCCCTCCGGCACCTTCACCGGCGTTCCCAAGGAAGAGGTGAAGAAGATGCTGGCGGACAATTTCCTGTCGCCCGACAACGTCGTGCTGGAGCAGAACTCACCGATCGTGAACACCGGCGACAAGCTGATCCTGTTCGACACCGGCATGGGCTCATCCAAGATGTTCGGCGCCACCACTGGCCGGCAGCAGAAGAGCATGATGGAGGCCGGCATCAAGCCGGAGGACATCGATGCGGTGGTCTGCTCGCACGCGCATATCGACCATATCGGCGGCATCGTGGATGCCAACAACAAGCCGCTGTTCCCGAACGCACAGATCTACATCTCCCAGAGCGATTTCGACTTCTGGACCGACGAAGGCAAGATGGGGAGCGCGGCCAAGGATTTCGTCGTGCACGCGCGCAAGAACCTGCTGCCGGTGCGCGACCGCATCGTGTTCTTCAAGGACGGTCAGGAATTCCTGCCCGGCGTGCAGGCGATCGCGGCGCCCGGTCACACCGTCGGCCACACCATCTTCATGGTCTCCTCGGCCGGCAAGTCGTTCGCTTTCCTCGGCGACCTCTCGCACCATTCGGTGCTCTTGTTGGAGCGGCCGCGGATGGAATTCTCCTACGACACCGACCCGAAACAGGCAGCGGAATCGCGCGTAAAACTGCTGACCATGCTGGCGGCCAACAAGACGCCGGTGATGTCCTATCACTTCGCCTGGCCCGGCTACGGCCACGTCGCCAAGGCCGGTGACGGCTTCCACTATTATCCCGAACCGATGCAGATGACGCTGTAGCCAGTGACATCGCGCCCGGGTCGCCGTGCGCGGCCGGGGCGCCGTTATCTGATCCGCGCGCGCGACGGAGGGGAATGATCGCTGACCAATTCCCCTCCCCGAACACATCTGGAGCATTTTTCGGCAAGGCAGGCCCGTTCCAGGCAAGAGCCCGCCGCATTGCTCGGCTAAGACTCTGCTCGCATCATTCATGAACGCGAGAGCGTAAGGCCCCTTACCCACGCGCGTTCGAAAATGCCGAGGAGACATGCCATGAAGATCGTCGTGATCGGCGGTACCGGTTTGATCGGATCCAAGCTCGTGGCGAAGCTGAAGCAGCAGGGCCACGAGGCCGTGGCCGCCTCGCCGAAATCGGGCGTGAATGCCGTCACCGGAGAAGGCCTCGCGGCCGCGCTGTCTGGCGCGGATGTCGTGGTCGACGTCGCCAACGCGCCGTCCTGGGAGCCCGCCGCCGTGCTCGAATTCTTCCAGAAGTCGAGCAAGAACCTCGCGGCGACGGAGGCCGCAACGGGCGTCAAGCATCACGTCGCGCTGTCGATCGTCGGCACCGATCGCTCGCCCGATATCGCCTATTTCCGGGCCAAGCTCGCGCAAGAGAGCATCGTCAAGGCATCGTCAGTGCCCTACTCGATCGTGCGCGCCACGCAATTCTTCGAATTCCTCGGTGCCATCGCCGAGACCGGCGCGGCTGACGGGCGGGTCGTCGTTCCCTCGGCGGCGTTTCAGCCGATCGCATCCGACGACGTGGCCGCTTGCCTCGCAGAGGTCGCGACGGGGCAACCGCTCAACGGCACGATCGATATCGCCGGACCTGAAAAGGCGCCCTTCAACGAATTCGTCGCGCGCCGTTTGAAGGCGGCGGGCGACAGCCGCCCCGTCGTGGGCGACGCCAAGGCCGGATATTACGGCTCCCCCATCGAGGACACCTCGCTGGTCCCGCTCGGCGAGGCCAGGCTTGGGAAAACGCCGCTCGCGGCATGGCTGGCGACGGTCTGAGGATTCAGGTCACGGCAACGAAGGACATCCCATGCGCAGACTGTTGATCGCGACGGCCGCGTGCGCCGTCGTCTTCCTGCCGGCACAGGCCGCCGAGGCGCAGCCGGCAGCGAAATCGGCCAAGGTGAGCGTGGTGTTCGACCATGCTCTGCCGAATGTTCCGGGCAAGAGCATGAAGGGCGTGCTGGTCGAATATGGTCCCGGAGGCTTCTCACCGGCCCACATCCACGCGCGTTCCGCGTTCATCTATGCGACGGTGCTGGAGGGAGCGATCCGAAGCCAGGTCAATGACGAGCCCGCAAAAGTCTATCAGAAGGGCGAGAACTTTTTCGAGAAGCCCGGCGATCGCCACGCCGTCAGCTCCAACGCCAGCGACACCGAGCCTGCGAAGCTGCTGGCAGTGTTCGTGGTGGACACGGCAGACACCGAGCTCACGACGCCGATCTCGAAGTAGCGCCAGCTGCAGGGCCGCCAAACGGGCTCGATGTGCAATTTCGCATTCGCCCGATTATCCTTGCCGTCCTCTGTCGGCTGAATTGATGGCGCGTTAGACGTAAAGCTCTCCTGCTTCACGTTCCACGAGCAATGCGCTCGCCCTCAAGCAGCCAATGGAGACCATCATGACCAAACCCGGCATCGTTTTCGCACACGGCCTCTGGGCTGACGGATCGTGCTTCGGCAAGCTGATTCCGACGTTGCAGGCCGAAGGCCATGAGGTCATGGCGAGCCAGCACGGCCTCGATTCACTCGCAACCGACGTTGCCGCGGTGACGGCATGTCTTGGCCGCGTTCCGGGGCCCGTGGTCCTCGTCGGCCACTCCTACGGCGGCACGCTGATCACGCACGCCGGAACCGATCCGCGGGTCGCCGCGCTGGTCTACATCGCCGCGCTCGCGCCCGATGCCGACGAAACCTCCCAGAGCCAGCTTGCCAAGTTTCCGACGACGGAGGTGTTCAGCCATCTCGATGCGCCGCAGGGGCGCATCTGGCTCAAGCCAAGCGGCCTCAAATATTTCGCGGGAGATCTGCCCGAGGCCGAGCAGAAGCTGGTCTATGCGACTCAAGGAGCGCCGGTGGCAGACCTCTTCAACCAGAAGATCGGTGGCACGGCGTGGAGATCCAAGCCGAGCTGGTATGTGCTTGCGACCCAGGACCAGACCGTTCACCCGGACCTGCAGCGCTCCGTCTCGAAGCGCATGAACGCCATGGTGACCGAAGTCGCGTCTTCCCACGTCCCCATGCTGTCGAAGCCGGATGTGGTCCTGGACGTGATCCGCAAGGCCGTGGGCGCGGTCTCCAAGAGCTGACATCGGCAGGCCCGGCGACGCGTGTCACCCGGGCCTCTGATCTATTCCGCGGGCTCCGCAGCGGCGACGGGATTTGCGGTGGCATGGGTCCGCTTGCCCGGAAATATCTTGCGGACCAGCACGAACAGCGCCGGCACGAAGAAGATGCCGAGCACGGTTGCCGCGATCATGCCGCCAGCAACGCCGATGCCGACCGCGTTCTGGCTGGCCGAGCCCGCGCCCGTCGCCACCGCCAGCGGCAGCACGCCGAGGATGAAGGCGAGCGAGGTCATCAGGATCGGGCGCAGGCGCTGGCGCGCGGCGTGCAGCGTCGCCTCGACCAGGCTGCGGCCGGCGGCGATCTGCTCCAGCGCGAATTCGACGATCAGGATCGCGTTCTTCGAGGCGAGACCGATCGTGGTCAAAAGGCCGACCTGGAAATAGACGTCGTTGGCTTGGCCAAACAGCGTCGCCCCCACCAGCGCGCCGAGCACGCCGATCGGCACCGTCAACATCACCGCGAACGGAACCGACCAGCTCTCGTAGAGCGCGGCGAGGCTGAGGAAGACGATCAGCAGCGAGATCGAATAGAGATACAGCGTCTGGCTGCCGGTCAGCCGCTCCTGGAACGACAGGCCGGTCCATTCATGGCCGTAGCCCTTCGGCAGCCTGGCGATCTGTTCCTCCACCGCCTGCATGGCGATGCCCGAGCTGATTCCCAGCCCCGCCTGTCCCTGCAGCTCGACGGCGGCAACGCCGTTGTAGCGCTCGAGGCGCGGCGAGCCGAAGCTCCAGCGATCGGTGGCGAGCGCCGAGAACGGCACCATGGAGCCTGAGGCATTGCGGACGTACCAGCGGCCGATGTCGCTGGTGTCCATGCGGAACGGCGCGTCGCTCTGCACATAGACCTGCTTGACGCGGCCGCGGTCGATGAAGTCGTTGACATAGGCGCCGCCCCACGCCGCCGACAGCGTGGTGTTGAGGTCGCTCAGGCTCACGCCGAGTGCGGTGGCCTTGGCCTGGTCGACGTCGAGGTTGAATTGCGGCGTATCGTCCTGGCCGTTCGGCCGCGCCTGCGCCACGCGCGGGTCCGCCGCGAGCTGGCCGAGCAGTTGGTTGCGCGCCTGGATCAGCGCCTCGTGACCATTGCCGCCGGTGTCCTGGAGGTAGAGGTCGAAGCCGCCGGCATTGCCGAAGCCGGGGATCGAGGGCGGCAGCACCGCGAACACCATGGCGTCGCGAATCTTCATGAACGCGCCCATGGCGCGGCCAACCACGGCCTGCGCCGAGGTCGCAGGACTCTTGCGCTCGTCGAAAGGCTTCAGGCTGACGAAGGCGAGGCCGACATTCTGCCCCTGCCCGGCAAAGCTGAAACCGCTGACCGCAAACACGCCCTCCACCGCATCCTTCTCGTTGTCGAGGTACTGATGCTCGACCTGCTTGATCACGTCGAGCGTGCGCGCCGAGGTCGCGCCGACCGGAAGCTGGATCAGGGTCATGATCGTGCCCTGATCCTCCTCGGGCAGGAACGAGCTCGGCAGCCGCTGGAACAGGACGACCATGGCGGCGACGATCGCGACGAAGGCGATGATCACGCCGGCGATGCGCCTGATCGCGGCGCCTGCGGTGCGCTGATAGCCGTCCGCCATGCGGTCAAAACCGCGGTTGAACAGGCCGAAGAAGCCGGCTTGCGTGCCGTGATGCTTCGGCGGCTTCAGGATGGTCGCGCACAAGGCCGGCGTCAGTACCAGCGCCACCAGCACCGAGAGCAGCATCGCCGTGACGATGGTCAGCGCGAACTGCCGGTAGATGATGCCGACCGAGCCGTTGAAGAACGCCATCGGGATGAACACCGCCGACAGCACGACGCCGATACCGACCAGCGCGCCGGTGATCTCGCGCATGGATTTCTCGGTCGCCTCGCGCGGGGAGAGATGCTCCTCGACCATGACGCGCTCGACGTTCTCGACCACGACGATGGCATCGTCGACCAGAAGGCCGATCGCCAGCACCATCGCGAACATCGTCAGCGTGTTGATGGAATAGCCCGCGAGCGAGAGCACGCCGAACGTTCCCAGCAGCACCACCGGCACCGCGATGGTCGGAATGATGGTGGCGCGCCAGCTCTGCAGGAACACGAACATCACGACGAAGACGAGCGCGATCGCCTCGAACAGCGTGTGGATCACCTTCTCGATCGACAGCTTGACGAAGGGCGTGGTGTCGTAGGGATAGACGACGCGGAGCCCCTCCGGCATGGTGGCACCGAGCTGGGCCACGCGCGCCTTCACCGCTTCCGAGGTCGCGACCGCATTGGCGCCGGTCGCAAGGCTGATGCCCACGCCGGCGGCCGGCTTGCCGTTGTAGCGCGCGGCGGAATCGTAGGACTTCGAGCCGAGCTCGACACGCGCGACGTCGCCGATGCGGACCGTCTGGCCCGATGTCGCGGTGCGCAGGATGATGTCCTTGAACTGCTCGACCGTCTGCAGGCGGCTCTGCGAGGTGATGGTAGCATTGAGCTGCTGGCCGCCGACCGACGGCAGTCCGCCGAGCTGGCCGGCCGTGACCTGTGTGTTCTGGGTCTGGATCGCCGCGATCACGTCGCCCGGCATCAGATTGTACTTGGTCAGCTTGTCGGGATCGAGCCAGATGCGCATGGCGTATTCGGCACCGAACAGCGTGACCTGGCCGACGCCGGCGACGCGGCTGATGGGATCATTGACCGACGACGCCACATAATCGGCGATGTCGCTGGCGGCGAGCCTTCCGTCCTCGGAGACGAAGCCGAGCACCATCAAAAAGCTCGCCGACGACTTCACCACCTTGATGCCCTGCTGCTGCACGACCTGCGGCAGCAAGGGGGTTGCGAGCTGGAGCTTGTTCTGCACCTGCACCTGGGCGATGTCGGCATCGGCCTCGTTGGTGAAAGTCAGCGAGATCTGCACGACGCCGGTCGAGGTGCTCGACGACGACATGTATTGGAGATAGTCGAGGCCCGTCATGTTCTGCTCGATGACCTTGGTCACCGAGTTCTCGGCCGTCTCCGCATTGGCGCCGGGATAGGTCGCCGTGATCGTGACCACGGTCGGCGCGATCTGCGGATATTGCGCGATCGGCAGCCGCATGATCGCGAGAACGCCGCCCAGCATGATCAGGATGGCGATGACCCAGGCGAAGATCGGCCGCTTGATGAAGAAATGCGACATGACGATTACTGCTCGGTTGTGGCGGGTGCGGGCCGCGCATCGGCCTGCCGCGTCGGATTCACGGTGAGGCCCGTTGCCGGATCGACCGTGACCTCGACCGTCTTCACGGGTGCGCCGGGACGCGCCTTCTGCGTTCCGTCGACGACGAGGCGGTCGCCCGCCCTGGCGCCCGACCGCACCAGCCAGTTGCCGTCGACGTCCTCGCCGAGATCCAGCGTGCGCTGCTCGATCTTGCCGTCCTTGTCGACGAACATCGCCACCGCCTGCCCCAGCGGATTGCGCGACACCGCCCGCTGCGGCACCAGGATCGCGTTCGGATCGACGCCGGCGACGACGCGCGCGCGCACATACATGCCCGGCAGCAGCGCCCGCTCCGGGTTGGCGAAGATCGCGCGCGAGGAGACCGAGCCGGTGCTCTCATTGACGCTCGCATCGGTGAAGCCGTATTTGCCCTTGTGGCCGTAGGTCTTGCCGCTCTCCATCAGCAATTCGACCTGCACGCCGTCGGCCGGGCGCTTGAGCGTTCCGCTCGCGATCTGGTTGCGCAGCCGCTCCATCTCCGAGGTCGACTGGTCGAGGTCGACGTAGACAGGGTCGAGCTGCTGGACCGTCGTCATGGCGGTCGCCTGGCTTGCGGTGACCAGCGCGCCGGGCGTGATCGACGATTTGCCGATCCGGCCCGAGATCGAGGCGGTGACCTTGGTGCGGTCGAGCGAGATCGCGGCGGTCTCGCGGTTGGCTTCGGCCGCCTTCAGGTCGGCCTCGCCCTGCTTGTAGGCGGCAACGGCATCGTCGACGTCCTGCTGGCTCGCCGCATTGGTCTGCAGAAGCTGGGTCTTGCGCGCAGCCTTCAGCTTGACGCTGACCAGCGTCGCCTCGGCCCGCTGTACCGCGGCCTCGGAGCTCGCCAGCGCGGCCTTGTACTGAACGGGGTCGATCTCATAGAGCAGATCGCCTTCCTTCACCTCGGCGCCCTCCACGAAATCGCGCTTGAGCAGGATGCCGGTGACCTGCGGCCGGACCTCGGAGACCTGGTAGGCGACGACCCGCCCCGGCAGGACCGTCGAGATCTTCGCCTCCTGCGGTTTCAAGGTCAAAACGCCGACCTCCGGCACCATCTGCCGTGGTCCCGCTTGCTGGCTCTGCTCGCCGCAGGCTGCGAGCGACAGCAGAGCGAGTAACGGAACGGCGCGAGCGATCGGGGGACGCATGATGTCGATCCATGGGATAAGGTTTGGGGTGAGGTTGAGGGCCTCTAGGAGAGGCCATTTACATTGACACATTTGGAAACTCTGTAGTTTCCATCAGGAAACTTGGGAGTTTCCTTCTCTGAAGTCAAGTGCTAGGCTGCCCCGATGCGTCCGCTCAAGCAGTCGTGAACTGCCCCCAACTGAACGACAGGTTTTGCATGGCGAGGAAATCCGTCAGCCGCCGACAAGCCGGCGGCAGTCCGCCCCCCGAACGGGACGTCGCCCTTCCCGCGCCCGATGCGCGCCTGTTGCATTTGCTGGCGGCGGCGAAGGACACCTTCACCAGCAAGGGCTTTGCCGCGACGACGATGGACGACATCGCCGGCGCCGCCGGCATGTCGAAGAAGACGCTCTACAAATTGTTCGCGAGCAAGACCGAGCTGTTCCGCGCCATGCTGCTCCGCAGCCTGCCCGAAGCCGATTACGCCGACACTCCTGCGGAAGGATCGCCGGTGACCCGGCTCCGAAACATGCTCCGGGAGGCAGCGGACGTGGCGCTATCGCCGGGCGAGATCGCGCTGCAGCGCCTGATCATCGGCGAACGTCAGGCCTCGCCGGAGCTGGGGCGCATGTTCGCCGAGGTCATCATGGAGAGCGGCACGGAGCATATCGTCGAGTTGCTCAAGACGATTCGCCTGGAACGCCGCTTCGAGAGCGTGCCGCTGCGCCTCATCGCCGAAATGCTGTTCGGCATGGTGTTCGGTCACGATCATTTCAGGCTGCTGACCGACACGGGGTTCAAGCTCAACCGCCGCGTGCTGGAGCGGCGGATCGACCTTGCCATTGCGACGTTCTGTGCACCCGAGGATCAGGCGAGATAGCCGGACACACCGTCCCACAACAGCTTCAGCGCGGTGCCGCCGGCCGTGACCGGGTCCATCACGAACGACAGCAGCGGAATGCCGACGATCGAGAACCCGCCGCCGAATGCGCCCTTCATGAAGCAGATCAGGAACAGCCCGGCAAAGGCGATGAGGACAGTGGTGACCGTCAGTGCCATCTGCGCACCTCCAAGTCCGTCTCGTCCAAGTCCGTCGCGTCCAAGTCCGTCGCGTCCAAGTGCATCAGACGCGTCCGGACAACGCCGTCACTCCGCTTGCGACCTCGGGGGCCGACCGTCCTTGTTTCGGAAAAACAGACCGGGCAGCACAGAGGGCAGTCCAAACGTCAATCCGAGGAATGCCAGAAACAGATCGAGATAACTCAGTGGCAACGTCGTCACTCCGCTGGCACCGGCGACCCGGTGCAATTTGCTCATTGCCCGGAATATGATCCGATCCGGATATCGGTACAATAAGAACATTGATCTCGGTGCAATTTCCGCCGGCAGCACGACGCGCCCTCGCCTCCGGCCGGAGGTGAGTGTTCGTCACTCGTCGTTCTGAGAGGATTGGTCGCGCGGTCAGTTCCGGCTGCCGAGGAAGCGCGCGATCGGCTGCAACGCGTCGATATCCGGAACAGCCGCACTGGCCTGGACGCCCGCGCACCATGGATATGGTAACGCCGCCAGCCAGCGCATGACCGGCTCGGAGGTCTCGGCGAGAAGCAGGACCATGGCCTCGATCTCGATCACCAGCTTTGCCACGCGGCCATCGCCGGCCCCGAAATGCCAGTCATAATGTCCGCAACCAACGCGAACGGCACCGCCCTGCCTCGCCGACATTCCGACCAGCCAGTCGCAACGGACGTGCGGCAGATGGTCCGCGCCGGGACGTGACAGGCAAAATGTGCGCACATTTTCGTACTGCTCGCCGAAGCCAGTAACCAGCACCTGGGTCACCTGCTCGAGTCCCTTCGCCGCGCCTGGAAACGAAATGGCGTCGGTCTTGACGATCATTTCGAGCTCGCAATCGTCAGCGAAAGCGCGCGTCATCAACTGCGGAAGGTTGCCATCCTTCGCCAGGATATAGGTGCTGATCGCATCGGCGGCGGTGATCGCGGCGGGTCGGCTCATTCGGTCACCTTCTTCAAGACGCCCGGACCGCGCCTAGCACCCCAGCCTGTCGGCGATCCCGCCAAAGTCCTTCGCGACGATGTCCCAGTTGCCGGTCGCCTCGAAATCGACCTTCTGCAGCGGACCGTACTCCGTCGGACGCGCCACGAACGCTGTCTTCAGACCGTACTTCTGCGCAGCGGCGAGATCGCCGTTGTGGGCGGCGACCATCATCACTTCTTCGGGCTCGAGGCTGAGCAGCCGTGCGGCGCCGAGATAGGTTTCGGGATCGGGCTTGTAGTGCTCGAACAGCTCGGCCGACATGATGAGATCCCAAGGAAGCCCTGCGAACTTCGCCATATTGGTGAGGAGCGCGACGTTGCCGTTCGACAGCGGCGAGATCACGAATTTCGTCTTCAACCGGGTCAGGCCGGCGACGCTGTCGGGCCACGGATTGAGGCGGTGCCAGCCCTTGGTGAGGTGATCGAGGTCGGCCTCGGTGAGGCCCCTGATCTCGAACTTCTCGACCAGCTTTTCCAGCGAGCGGCGGTGCAGATCGTCGAGCATGACATAGCCGCGCTCGGGATGTTTGCGCACGTCGTCCATCGACGCGACATACATGCCGCGCCAGCCGTCGACCAGAGCGGTCCAGTCGGCGCTGATGCCGCGGCCCTTCGCCCACCACATGAAGTCGGTGATCAGGCTGGTGCGCCAGTCCACGACCGTGCCGAACACGTCGAAGACGAGGGCTTTGACGGCGGAAAGGTCGGACATGTGCGCTTCCTCCACGCTCGTCATTCCGGGATGCGCCGTGAGGCATATGCCCGGAATCCATAACCCCGGCTGGTGGTTATGGATTCCGGGCTCGACGCTACGCGTCGCCCCGGAATGACGGCTGTTGTTATTGCATTGCTTAGTCCAGGTGGAACTTCGCGAGCTCGCGGTGCTCGGCCTTGATGTAGCGCACGGTGCCGGTGACGGAGCGCATCACCACCGTCTCGGTCTCGATCACGCCGTCCTTGCGGAACTTGACGCCCGAGAGCAGCGAGCCCGTGGTGACGCCGGTGGCGGCGAACAGGCAGTCGCCGCGCGCCATGTCCTCGATGCCGTAGATCATCTTGGGATCGTTGACGCCCATCTTGGCGGCACGCTCGCGCTTCTCCTCGGAATCGAGGATCAGGCGGCACTGCATCTGGCCGCCGATGCAGCGCAGCGCCACGGCAGCGAGCACGCCTTCCGGCGCACCGCCGGTGCCGAGATACATGTCGACGCCGGTGTTGTCGGGGTCGGCGCAGTGGATCACGCCGGCGACGTCGCCGTCGGTGATGAGGCGCACGGCAGCCCCGGTCGAGCGCACGCTCTCGATGATGCCGGCATGGCGCGGACGGTCGAGCACGAGAACGGTGATGCCATCAGGCTTGACACCCTTGGCCTTGGCGAGGCGGCGGACGTTGTCGGCGGGCGAGGCATCAATCTCGACAACACCCTTGTCGTAACCGGGACCGATCGCGAGCTTCTCCATGTAGACGTCGGGCGCGTGCAGCAGCGTGCCGCCGTCGGCCATCGCCATGGTGGCGATCGAGCCCGGCATGTTCTTGGCGCACAGCGTGGTGCCTTCGAGCGGGTCGACCGCGATGTCGACTTGCGGGCCGGCCTTGAGGCCGACCTGCTCGCCGATATAGAGCATCGGCGCCTCGTCGCGCTCACCTTCGCCGATCACGATGGTGCCCTGGATCGGCAGCTTGTTCAGCTCGCGCCGCATGGCGTCGACCGCGGCCTGGTCGGCCGCCTTCTCGTTACCGTGCCCGCGCAGTCGCGCCGACGACACCGCCGCCCGCTCCGTCACCCGCACGATCTCCAGCGTGAGAATGCGCTCGAGCAAGGCGTGCGGGGGGACTTCAATATGGGTCGACATCGGCTAACTCCTTCGAAGACGTTTGGGACGGAAATCTCCGTCCGTATCAACTCGTAACACCAACAGTTCGTTCGAACCGTGTCAGTTCTTCTCGATCCTTATGACCTGCGGCCGTCCGCTGATGACCTTGTCCTTCTGCACGGCGGCGAGCGCGCGGCGCACGGCATCCTCATGCGTTGCATAGGTGATCAGGATGACGGGCACGGGGACCGCCTTGCCGTCAGCGGACGCAGCGCCGCCATTGGGATGGCGCTGCACGATCGACTCGATCGAAATCTTCTGTTCTGCAAGCCGGGTCGCGATCGCAGCCGCGGTGCCCGGGAAATCGCGCGCCAGCAGGCGGATGTAGTAGCCGCCTTCATGCCGCTCCATCGGCGCCTTCTTGGTGTCGCGCAGATGCGCGATCGGCCGGCCGAACGGATTGGCGCGGATGCCGCGCGCAACATCGGCGATGTCGGCGACGACGGCCGATGCCGTCGCAGCACCACCGGCGCCGGGGCCGACCAGCGTGATCGGCGGAATGCCCTCGCCATCGATCGTGACCGCATTGGTGACACCCATCACCTGCGCGATCGAGGAGGATTTGGGAACCATGGTCGGATGCACGCGCTGCTCGATGCCCTTGGCGGTGCGAACGGCAACGCCGAGCAGCTTGAGCCGGTAACCGAGATCGTCGGCGGCGCGCAGGTCTTCCGGCGCGATGGAGGAGATACCTTCGACATACACCGCGCTTTGAGCAACTTTCGTGCCGAACGCGAGGCTGGCGAGGATCGAGAGTTTTTGCGCAGTGTCGTGGCCGTCGACGTCGAAGGACGGATTGGCCTCGGCATAGCCGAGCCGCTGTGCATCCTTCAGACACTCGGCAAAGGAGAGGCCATCCTGCTCCATCCGGGTCAGGATGTAATTGCAGGTGCCGTTGAGGATGCCGTAGACGCGGTTGATGCCGGTTCCGGCAAGACCCTCGCGTAACGTTTTGATGACGGGAATCGCGGCGCCGACGGCTGCCTCGAAATTCAGCGCGCCGCCGTGCTTTTCGGCGGACTTCGCCAGCTTGATGCCGTGCTTGGCGAGCAGCGCCTTGTTGGCGGTGACGACGGACTTGCCGGCATTGAGCGCCGCCTCGACTGCGGAGAGCGCAGGATCTCCGGCGCCGCCCATCAGCTCGACGAAGCAGTCGACCTCGGGATGGGTGGCGAGCGCAAGCGGATCCTTGGCCCATTCGACGCCACGCAGGTCGATGCTGCGCTTCTTGGCCTTCGAGCGCGCCGTGACTGCGACGACGCGAATACCGCGGCCGCTGCGCCCCGCGAGCACGCGCGCTTGCGTTTCAATCAAACGGACGACTTCGGCACCCACGGTGCCGAGCCCCGCTATGCCCACTTTCAGGGGTGCGACCATGATGCTTTCAGAAAACCTGTCGAAGAGAATTAGCGCCGGTTGGCGAGCGGAACGACGTTGTGCAACGTTTCGATGCCGCTTTCAAGGAAGCGGCGCACGCCGCGCGCGGCCTGCCTGATCCGTTGCTCGTTTTCCACCATGGCGATGCGGACATATCCTTCGCCGTGCTCGCCGAAGCCGACGCCGGGCGACACCGCGACGCCGGATTTCTCCACCATCAGGGTCGCGAACTGCATGCTGCCGACGCTGCGGAAGGCTTCCGGCAGCGGCACCCAGGCAAACATCGAGGCCTCCGGCGGCGGAATTTCCCAGCCGGCGCGGCCGAACGATTCCACCAGCGCGTCGCGGCGCTTGCGATAGGTGTCGCGCATCTCCTTGATGCAATCGTCGGGGCCGTTCAATGCCGCGGTCGCGGCGACCTGCACCGGCGTGAAGGCGCCGTAGTCGAGATAGGATTTGACGCGGGCAAGCGCTGCGATCACGCGCTCATTGCCGACCGCAAAGCCCATGCGCCAGCCGGCCATCGAGTAGGTCTTCGACATCGAGGTGAACTCGACGGTGACGTCCATCGCGCCCGGCACCTGGAGCACCGAGGGCGGCGGGTTGTTCTCGTCGAAATAGACCTCGGCATAGGCGAGATCGGACAGGATCAGGATCTCGTGCTTCTTCGCGAAGGCGACGAGGTCCTTGTAGAAGTCGAGGCTCGCGACATAGGCGGTCGGGTTGGAGGGATAGCAGACCACCAGCGCCAGCGGCTTCGGGATCGAATGCACGATCGCCCGCTCAACCGCCTCGAAGAATTGCGGCGTCGGCTCCGAGGGCACCGAGCGGATCACGCCGCCCGCCATCAAAAAGCCGAAGGCGTGAATCGGGTAGCTCGGGTTCGGACAGAGGATGACGTCGCCGGGCGCGGTGATCGCCTGCGCCACGTTGGCAAAGCCCTCCTTGGAGCCGAGCGTCGCCACCACCTGGGTGTCGGGATTGAGCTTCACGCCGAAGCGGCGGGCGTAATAGGCGGCCTGGGCCCTGCGCAGGCCGGGGATGCCGCGGGAGGCCGAATAGCGGTCGGTGCGCGGCTTGCCGAGCGTCTCCTTGAGCTTCTCCAGCACATGCGGCGGCGCCGGCAGATCCGGATTGCCCATGCCGAGGTCGATGATGTCGGCGCCGGCATTCCGCGCGGCCGCCTTGGCCCGGTTGACCTGCTCGAACACGTAAGGCGGAAGGCGGCGGATGCGGTAAAATTCTTCCATGGCTCTCTGGGCTCCGGGCAACCGGTCAGGACAGAATCGACTGGCCACGAGCGCCGATCGCAAAAGCGCCCGGCCCGGCCGTTAAATGGCTCAAAATCAGATACTTAGAGCAATTTTCGACGGCGGAAGCTGAAGTCGTTCGCCCTGACTCTCGGCTGAACTCAGGTCTTTTAGCACGGCAAGGCGGGGGCGCCAGCGATTACCTTGCACTGCCTCATTTGGCATCTTTTGCGGCAACGGCCTGACGATCGCGCGCCGCGGCAAGCTCCGCCTCGATCTTGGCGCGCTGATCCGGCGGGATGATCGCCTGATCGCGGTCGGGCGGCAGATCGTGCACCGGCAAATAGCTGCCGGGCTCCTTTGGATGTGCCTGCGCATCCGCAGGCGTGAGATCGGCGAGCTGACTAGAGCAGCCGCCCAGGGCGAGCGCCACCATCAGCAGCGCGCCGCGGATCGGCAGCGTCTTTTGCAGGTCCCTTAACGCCAACACTTGGGAATCCCCTACTCGTCCCAAAGCACGGCCCCGGATAAGCCTACCCGACACCGCGCCCAAGCTCAAACCATTGCTGCCCAAATGGTGCGAGCGAGAAAACAGCCCGGCACTACCAAGCCGAGCGGTGCGGCCTGATTATGACGGAACCAGGAAAACTTGTCGCAGTGCAGCACATCTTCGCGCGTGTTTAACGCCAAACCTGCGAGCTTCGCGGTGACGAATACGGAATGAATCGTTACTGTTCTGGCCATGAGTACCGCCACGACCGACAAGCCCAGCTCCGGGGCAAACCAGTCCGAGACGAAGTTCGATGCGGAAGCCTTCGCGATGAACGTCGCGCAGGCGATGGAAAGCGGTGGCAAGGCGCTGGCCGCCTACCTCAAGCCGCGCGAGAGCGGCGAGGTGCAGGACCGCCCGCCGCCCGAGCTCACCGAGATGGTCAAGACCTTCACCGCGGTCGCCGAATACTGGCTGTCGGACTCCTCGCGCTCGTCCGATCTGCAGACCAAGCTCGCCAAGGACTATCTCGACCTCTGGGGCTCGGCAGCGCGCCGCATGGCCGGCCAGAACGCCGAGCCGGCGATCGCGCCCTCGCCGCGCGACAAGCGCTTCGCCGATCCGGAATGGAAGTCGAACCAGTTCTTCGATTTCGTGATGCAGCTCTACCTGCTCACGACGAAATGGGCGCAGGAGCTGGTGCGCGACGCCGACGGCCTCGATGCGCACACCCGCCGCAAGGCGGAGTTCTACGTCCAGCAGGTCGCCAACGCGATCTCGCCCTCGAACTTCGTGCTGACCAATCCGGAAGTGCTGCGCGAGACGATGGCAAGCAGCGGCGGCAACCTGGCGCGCGGCCTGAAGATGCTGGCCGAGGACATCTCGGCCGGCAAGGGCATGCTGAAGATCCGCCAGTCCAATCCGGACAATCTCGTCGTCGGCGTCAACATGGCGACGACGCCGGGCAAGGTGATCTACCAGAACGAGATGATGCAGCTGATCCAGTACTCGCCGACCACGGAGACGGTGCTGCGCACCCCGCTCCTGATCGTGCCGCCCTGGATCAACAAGTTCTACATCCTCGATCTCAAGCCGGAGAAATCCTACATCAAGTGGTGCGTCGACCAGGGCATCACCGTGTTCGTGATCTCATGGGTCAATCCCGACAAGCGGCTCGGCAAAAAGAGCTGGGAAGACTACATGAAGGAAGGCCCGCTCACGGCGATGGACGTGATCGAGAAGGTCACCGGCGAGATGAAGGTCCACACCGCCGGCTATTGCGTCGGCGGCACCATGCTCGCGACCACGCTGGCCTGGCTTGCCGAGAAGCGCCGCCAGCGCGTGAGCTCGGCGACGTTCTTCGCGGCGCAGGTCGACTTCACCCATGCGGGCGATCTCCTTGTCTTCGTCGACGAGGAGCAGATCGCCGCGCTCGAGCACGACATGAAGGCGGCCGGCGTGCTCGAAGGCTCGAAGATGGCGATGGCCTTCAACATGCTGCGCTCCAACGACCTGATCTGGTCCTATGTCGTCAGCAACTATCTGAAGGGCCAGCAGCCGAGCGCGTTCGACCTGTTGCACTGGAATTCCGATGCGACGCGGATGACGCAGGCGAACCATTCCTACTACCTGCGCAACTGCTATCTGGAGAACCGGCTCTCGACCGGCACGATGGTGCTCGACAACACCCTGCTCGATCTCTCCAAGGTCAAGGTGCCCGTCTACAACCTCGCCACCCGCGAGGATCATATCGCTCCGGCCGAGTCGGTGCTGTACGGCTCGCAATTCTTCGGCGGGCCAGTGAAGTATGTGCTGTCCGGCTCGGGCCACATCGCGGGCGTGGTCAATCCGCCGGCCTCGAACAAGTACCAGTACTGGACCAACGACAACATCAAGGACGTCACGGTCGCGGACTGGATGAAGGGCGCGGTCGAGCACAAGGGCTCGTGGTGGCCGGACTGGCGCGAATGGCTCGGCAGCCTCGATCCCGAGGAAGTCCCGGCGCGCGTGGTCGGCAGCGAGGCGCTGCCCCCGATCGAGGACGCGCCCGGCAGCTATGTCAGGGTTCGCGCATAGCGCATGATCCGGAAAAGTGCGCAGCGGTTTTCCGAAGAGATCATGCGCCAACAAGGGCCCAAAGCTTCCGTGCGCATGGCGCATTCTTGCGCTCTTGTATAGACTCGCTCTCACCACGGCGACGACAGAGGGGACCGGACTATGACGCGCGAATTGTTCTGGCTGACACTGACGGTGATCCTGACCGGGATCCTCTGGGTTCCCTACATCATCAACCGCTGCCAGGTTCGTGGCCTTTCCGGAGCCATGGCCAATCCGTCGCGCGGCGACAAGCCGCAAGCCGAATGGGCGAACCGGCTGATGTTCGCGCATGACAATGCGGTCGAGAACCTCGTGATCTTCGCGCCGCTGGTGCTGATCCTGAACGCGATCGACTATTCCACGACATGGACCGTGCTCGCCTGCGCCGTCTATTTCTGGGCCCGCGTCGCCCATCTGATCGTGTACGCGCTCGGCCTGCCGGTGTTCCGCACCCTCGCCTTCACCGTCGGCTTCCTCGCGCAGGCCGTGCTGGCGCTGGCGATCTTCAAGGTGGTTTGAAGCACTTTCCACGTCATTGCGAGCCCTTGCGACGAAACAATCCAGACTATCTCCACGGTGGAAGTTCTGGATTGCTTCGCTTCGCTCGGAATGACGGAGGATAGAGGCCTTCCCTACTCCTCCGGCAAGCCCAGCATCAGCCGCATGTTCTGCACGGCCGCGCCCGAGGCGCCCTTGCCGAGATTGTCCAGCCGCGCGACCAGCAGGGCCTGGTGATATTTGTCGCTGGCAAAGACGTAGAGCTCGAGCATGTTGGTCTCGTTGAGCGCCTCCGGCTCGAGCCGGCCGCCCTTGGTCGCCTCGTTCTGGAGCGGCATCACCTTGACGTATTTCGAGCCGGCATACCGCTTGGCCAGCGCGGCCTGAAGGTCGGCACCGCCAGGCTTGCCCGGCAGCGTGTCGAGCTGGAGCGGCACCGAGACCAGCATGCCCTGCCGGTAGTTGCCGACCGAGGGAATGAAGATCGGCCGCCGCGTCAGGTTCGAATAAAGCTGAAGCTCCGGCAGGTGCTTGTGCTCGAAGCCGAGACCGTAGAGCTCGAAGGACGGCGCGCTGCCGTCCTCGAAGCTCGCGATCATCGACTTGCCGCCGCCGGAATAGCCGCTCACCGCGTTGACGGTGACGGGATAATCCGGGGGCAACAGGCCGGCATCGACGATCGGCCGCAGCAGTGCGATGCCGCCGGTCGGATAGCAGCCGGGATTGGACACCTTCTTCGCGGCCTTGATCTTGCCGGCCTGGTCCGCCGTCAGCTCCGGAAAGCCATAGGCCCAGTCGGGTGCGACCCGGTAGGCGGTCGAGGCGTCCAGCACCTTCGGCCCCGAAGAACCCATGCTGTCGACCAGCGCCACCGTTTCCCTGGCGGCATCGTCGGGCAGGCAGAGGATGACGAGATCCACCTCCTCCATCAGCGCCTTCTTGGCGGCGGGATCCTTGCGCTTGTCGTCGGCGATGGTCTTCACCGCGACGTCGCTCTGGAGCTTCAGCCGCTCGTTGATGCCGAGCCCGGTGGTGCCGGAGCCGCCGTCGACGAAGACGGTGGCGGGCTTCTTGGCCGCGCCGGTGGTCGGGGTTTTCGTGGTTTCCGTGAGGCTCATGGAACGCTCCTTTCGAGCTTGTTGGTCTCGGCCGCAAAGGCTTCCGGCCTCACGTCCTGCATCAGTTGCGCGATTTTCCTGGCGTCGGCCGCGGGCTGCGCGCCGAGCGCATTGGCGATCGCCGTATAGTCGGCGTCGGACTTGTGCTGGTTGAGCTTGAAGCTGCCCTCGATCTCTTCGACCGTCATGACCAGACCCACGATTCCCTTCTTCATCGCTTCCAGCCGGCCCGCCGTCATCTTGCCCGAGGTCCATGGCTTCTTCGGCAGCAGCCAATTCTCGAACTTGTCGCTGAGCGTGTCGACCTGCACCGCGAGCTCCTCATCCGACAACGGCCGTACTGGCCCGCTCAGGTGCACCGACTGGTAGAGCCAGGTCGGGACCTGATCCGGCGAGACGTACCAGTCCGGCGATACATAGGCATCGGGGCCGTTGACCGCGAGCATCCAGGCGGCCGCGCCGTCCGCCAGCTTTAGCAGCGGATTGTGACGGGCGACATGAAAGGCGGCCTGCGGCGTGCCGTCAGCCGCATAGGTCAAATAGAACGGCAACGGCGAGGCGATCGGCCTCTTGCCGTCGAAGGCGCACATGGTGCCGAAGCCGCGCTCCTCGGCGAATTTCAGGCTCGCGGCGCGGTCCTGCTTGAAAAAGGGTGGCGTGTACATCGTGGTCTCCTGCTGGGCCTCCTTGTGGGAGCCGCCGGATCAGATCGCGCTGACAGGAGAGAGAATGCCGCGGATCGGATCCAGCGGCAAAGACGATGATCTCAAACGCGATCGACCGCCCAAACCGCTAAAGTGCGGCGGCGGCGACGGGCGAACAGGATGGTCGCGGCGTTGATCATGGCGCGCGGCTATAAGGCCCGCGGGTTCCAGGGTCAAGCCCAAATCGGTCCGGGCTATCGGTCCGGGCTGACGGCAGGATGCCGCAGGTCGGGACGGCAGGATGTCATCCGGCTGCAGCGGAATTTCCTTTGGCGAAAGGGGTTCCGGAAGAAGGACGGCGGCAATCCCGCCGGTCCGCGCCGTCAGAGCAACCCAGCCTCAGGACATCGCCATGACCGAGATCACCCGTCGCGCAACGCTGGCCGGCGCCGCCGCCTCGGCGCTGCTGCCTTTCGTGAAGACCTCACCCGCGAGCGCCGCCGCGCCCGCGGCGACCGCTCAGAATGCGAGCTTTTATCGCTACAATGTCGGTAGCCACCAGGTCACGGTGGTCTGCGACGGCGTTGCCACCGTCAATCTGACCGACAATTACGCGGCCGGCGCCAGCAAGGACGACATCAACAAGGTCTTCGCCGAACATCACCTGCCGACCGACAAGGTCACCCACACGTTCAACCCCGTGGTCGTCAACACCGGACCGAAGCTCGTCGTCATCGACACCGGTCTCGGGCCCGACCAGTTCACGCAGACCAAGGGCAAGGTCGGCCAGTTCCACAACAACCTTGCAGCCGCCAGCATCGACCGCGCGGCGGTCGACACCGTCATCATCTCCCACTTCCATGGCGACCACATCAACGGACTGCTGGCGGCCGAGAACAAGCCCGCCTTCCCCAATGCCGAGATCATGGTGCCGGCGGTGGAATGGAAGTTCTGGATGGACGACGGCGAGATGAGCAAGGGGATGGGCAATCCGATCCTCGAGAACAACTTCAAGAACATCCGCCGCGTGTTCGACGC
This sequence comes from Bradyrhizobium huanghuaihaiense, assembly GCF_025200885.1. NCBI lineage: Bacteria > Pseudomonadati > Pseudomonadota > Alphaproteobacteria > Hyphomicrobiales > Nitrobacteraceae > Bradyrhizobium > Bradyrhizobium huanghuaihaiense. The sequence continues at coordinate 5,007,188 of NZ_CP104172.1, forward strand.
GCTCGGTCGCAAGGTCACGCAATACGAGGCTGGCAAGGAGGTCGCGCCCGGCATCACCTCGGTGGCGAGCCCCGGCCACACGCCGGGCCACAATTCCTTCATCGTCGCCTCCGGCGCCGAGAAGGTGCTGGTGCAGGTCGATATCACTGCAGGCGCAGCGTTCCTGTTCGTCAAGCATCCCGAATGGAACATCGCCTCTGATGTCGACAAGCCGCTCGCCCAGGAGACGCGGCGCAAGCTCTACGACATGGCGATCGCCGAGAAGATGCCGATCCAGGCCTTCCACGCCGCCTTCCCAGGCCTCGTCCGCGTTGAAAAGGAAAAGGACGGCTCCGGCTATCGCTGGATCCCCTCGATCTGGAACGCCTCGCTGTAGACTGCGCCTGACGCCCTGACCGGGCGGTCCAGCCCGGTCAGATCAGGCGCCAGATCCATTCCATGATCTTCGCGATCACGTCGCCGAACAGCAGCAGTGCCGCCGACCAGATCAGGGCCGAGACGAAATTGGCTATCTGGAAGCTCCAATAGGGCATCTCGAAGATACCGGCTGCGAGCGGCACCGAGGCCCGCAGGGGGCCGAAGAAGCGGCCGATGAAGATGCTGGGTATGCCCCAGCTGCGCACGAAGGCCTCGCCCCTCGGCAGGAGTTCCGGATAGCGCGAGAGCGGCCACATCTCGGCGACGTGCTCCTTGTAGCGGTAGCCGAACCAATAGGAGACCCAGTCGCCCAGTGCCGCCCCGAGGCCGCCGGCGATCCAGACCGGATAGAAGTTGATGCCGCTCACCCCGATCAGCGCACCGATCGCCACCAGAGCGCCCCAGGCCGGAACCAACAGCGAGATGAAGGCGAGCGACTCCCCGAAAGCCAGCAGGAAGACGATCGGAGCCGCCCAGGCCTGGTGAGCGCGCACGAAATCGGCCAGGGCGTGCGCAAACTGCTCCATTCCGAAAATAGCCTTCCCGCTCGCTCAAGGTGCTGCTCGATGAAAACGACTGGTAAGCCAAGGGCTTGTGTGACATCAAGTCACAAAAGCCCGTCAAAACCGGCCCGGGACGTCAAATTGCCGGGAACTAATGGCAATGCGGTGTAAAATCGCCGGGATTGGCCCGTAACCACGCCGCTTGGCCGCCCCCGGCGGTAACCTTTCCAAGCCAGAAGTGGCATAGTCCGCTTAACCGATTCGCCGCCCATGCGGCACCCTAAGCACATCAAGATATATGTCCAAGCAGTTGAAGCCAAAAGCAAAAGACGATTTTTTCGGCGGCGATGAGCCCAAGCCCCGCACCGCCGCGAAGGCGGCGCCGCGCGGAAGCGGCGGTGAAGCCGACTACACCGCGGCCGACATCGAGGTGCTCGAAGGCCTCGAACCGGTGCGGCGTCGGCCCGGCATGTATATCGGCGGAACCGACGAGAAGGCGCTGCATCACCTGTTCGCCGAAGTCATCGACAACTCGATGGACGAGGCGCTGGCGGGACACGCGACCTTCATCGGAGTCGAGCTGAGCGCAGACGGGTTCCTGACCGTCACCGACAACGGCCGCGGCATCCCGATCGATCCGCACCCGAAATTCCCGAAGAAGTCGGCGCTCGAAGTCATCATGTGCACGCTGCATTCGGGCGGCAAGTTCGACAGCAAGGTCTATGAGACCTCGGGTGGTCTGCACGGCGTCGGCATCTCCGTCGTCAACGCCCTCTCCTCGCGCCTCGAAGTCGAGGTCGCACGCAGCCAGAAGCTCTATCGCATGAGCTTTGAGCGCGGCCATCCCAAGGGCAAGCTCGAAGACCTCGGCAAGGTCAACAACCGCCGCGGCACGCGCGTGCGCTTCAAGCCCGACACCGACATCTTCGGCGCCAAGGCCGCGTTCAAGCCGCAGCGCCTGTTCAAGATGACGCGCTCGAAAGCCTATCTGTTCGGCGGCGTCGAGATCCGCTGGAACTGCGCGCCCGAGCTGCTCAAGGGCGTCGAGGACGTGCCGGCGGAGGCCACGTTCCACTTCCCCGGCGGCCTCAAGGATTATCTTGCCGCGGCGATCCACGCCGACACGCTGGTGCACCCGGACATCTTCTCGGGCAAGTCGGGCCGCAACGGCGCGCATGGCGCCTGCGAATGGGCCGTGGCGTGGACCGCGGATGCCGACGGCTTCCTGTCCTCCTACACCAACACCGTGCCGACGCCTGATGGCGGCACGCACGAATCCGGCCTGCGCAGCGCCCTTTTGCGCGGCCTGAAGGATCACGCCGAGCGCGTCGGCCAGGGCAAGCGCGCCGCCTCCATCACCTCCGAAGACGTGATGGTCGGCGCGGCCGTGATGCTCTCGGTGTTCGTGCGCGAGCCCGAATTCCAGGGTCAGACCAAGGATCGCCTCGCCACCGCCGAAGCGCAGCGCATCGTCGAGCAGGCGATGAAGGATCCGTTCGACCATTGGCTGTCGGGCAATCCGAACATGGCCAACCGCCTGCTCGACTTCGTGATCGACCGCGCCGAGGATCGCCTGCGCCGCCGCCAGGAGAAAGAGACGGCGCGCAAGACCGCCGGAAAGAAGCTGCGCCTGCCCGGCAAGCTCGCCGACTGCACCGATGCCGGCACCGAAGGCTCCGAGCTCTTCATCGTCGAGGGCGACTCGGCAGGCGGCAGCGCCAAGCAGGCGCGCGACCGCAAGAACCAGGCGGTGCTGCCGCTGCGCGGCAAGATTCTCAACGTCGCCTCCGCCGGCAAGGACAAGCTGACCGCGAACGCGCAGCTATCCGACCTCGTGCAGGCGATCGGCTGCGGTCAGCTCGCGCATTACCGCGAAGAGGATCTGCGCTATCAGCGCATCATCATCATGACCGACGCCGACGTCGACGGCGCCCACATCGCTTCGCTGCTGATCACCTTCTTCTACCGGCAGATGCCGCGGCTGATCGACGAAGGCCACCTCTTCCTCGCGGTGCCGCCGCTCTACAAGCTGACCCACGGCTCCAAATCGGTCTACGCCCGCGACGACGCGCACAAGGAGGCGCTGCTCAAGAGCGCGTTCAACGCCAACGCCAAGGTCGAGGTGAACCGCTTCAAAGGCCTCGGCGAGATGATGCCGGCGCAGCTCAAGGAAACCACCATGGATCCGAGCAAGCGGACGCTGCTCAAGGTGGTCCTGCTCGCCGACGACCGCGACACGACGGCGGATTCGGTGGAGCGGCTGATGGGCACCAAGGCCGAAGCGCGCTTCGCCTTCATCTCGGACAAGGCCGAATTTGCCAGCGAGGAGCTGCTCGACGTCTGACGTCACGCGCTCCAGTCCAACAAAGCCCCCGGCTCCGTCAGGTCCGGGGGCTTTTTCATGTGGGGACGATATCGCTCGTCCCAGCGATTCCTGCCGAAGCGCGACTCGGCCAGCGACTCAGCGGCCCCAAGACTGAGGCAGGACTGCCTCCATTTCAGACAAAGCCGAATTTCCTAACGAAAACTTACCCGGGTCCGCAACTCGGATATCTTCGTAACATACTGATATTATGTTGTTTTCTTGACACCCGACATCATCATCTCAAACCCCTCCCGACCGGCGTTTTCCGACGACTGTGCCTGCCACGCAACAGCTTTTCGGCCGGAAACGTCTATAGTCCGGACATCAGATGACACGGACTTCAGTGCGCTCGCGCCTGCTACCAAGGTTGGGGATTTTATCATGAAGAAGATTTTGCTGGCTCTGACCGCGGTTGCGGCGATGACCGGTTCGGCCTCGGCGGCCGACCTCGCGGCCCGTCCCTACGTCAAGGCTCCGATGGCGGCTCCCGTCGCCAACTGGACCGGCTTCTACATCTTCGGCGGTGGCGGCGGCGGTCTTTCGAACGCCGACCAGAGCGTCCAGAGCACCGTCGGCGCGGTTCCGCTGACCATCACCCAGCGTCAGGGTGGCTCGGGCTGGTTCGGCACCGTCGGCCTCGGCTACGACTGGCAGTTCAGCGGCACCTGGGTCGCCGGCGTGTTTGCTGACGGTCAGTTCGGCAGCATCCGCGCCACGGTTCAGGATCCGATCAATGGCTGGACCGGCAACCAGAAGCTGGAAGACTCCTGGGCCGCTGGTGTTCGCCTCGGCTGGCTGGTCGCTCCGAACGTTCTCTCCTACGTCAACGGCGGTTACTCCGGCGCTCACTTCGGCCAGACAAACTTCCTGACCCTGGCTGGCGTGCCGGCCGGTGCTCACCTCGGCAGCTACAACCGCAACGGCTGGTTCATCGGCGGCGGCGTCGAGAACAGCCTGAACTTCTTCGGCATCACCTCGCCCGGCTGGTTCATGAAGACCGAGTATCGTTCGGCCTTCTACAACGCCAAGACCCAGACCGAGCTGTCCGACGTCGGCAACGTGCCGCTCGCCAACAGCATCCGTGCGAACAGCTGGAACCAGACGATCTCGACCTCGCTGGTCTACCGCTTCAACTGGACCGGTCCGGTCGTCGCCAAGTACTGATCTGATCTCACATTCAGACGTCAAAGCCCCGGCATCGTCCGGGGCTTTTTCGTTGTGGGGATCACCTTGCGCGCGGACATGCGTCCTCCTCGCAGCCTTGCAGCCGCGGCCCATTGTATCCGAACCGAAGCTACGGCTAGTCTGGGCTAAGTTTTCGTGACCGCGGCAATCGTTGACGCCGTGGATCGCGACAGAAGCAGACCGAGGGAGGAATGCATGCGCAGATTTCTGCTTGTAGCAGGCCTGTTTGCGACTGCCGTCGGCCTGCTCTGGATTGGACAGGGCACAGGCACCGTTCCCTGGCCGCGATCGAGCTTCATGGTCAACCAGCTGCAATGGGCCGGCTATGGCGCAGCCATGGCCGGCTTCGGACTGGTGCTGATCTGGCAGAGCAACCAATAGAAGAAACCAGGGAATACAACATGACATCCAACCGGTTCGATCTTCGCGGCAAGGTCGCGGTCGTCACAGGAGGCAATGGCGGCATCGGGCTTGGCCTGGCGCACGGACTTGCCGATGCCGGCGCGGATATCGCCGTGGTCGGACGCAACGAAGCCAAGTCGGCCGCGGCCGTTGCCGATCTCAGGCAGCGTGGCGTGAAGGCGATTGCGGTCGCCACCGACGTCACCGACAATGCGGCAGTCGCCGCCATGATCGACCGCGTCCTCAAGGAATTCGGCCGCATCGACATTCTCATCAACAACGCCGGCATGAGCATCCGCAAGCCGCCGCACGAGCTCGAGCTCGACGAGTGGAACAAGGTGATCGACACCAACCTCACCAGCGCCTTCGTGTGCTCGAAGCTGGCCTATCCGGCGCTGAAGGCGTCAGGCAACGGCAAGGTGATCAACATCGGCTCGATGATGTCTATCTTCGGCGCGAGCTTTGCGACCGCCTATGCGGCGAGCAAGGGCGGCATCGTGCAGTACACGCGCGCCTGCGCCAATGCCTGGGCACCCGACAACATCCAGGTCAACGCCATCCTGCCGGGCTGGATCGACACCGACCTCACCCGCGGCGCGCGACAGCAGGTGGCGGGACTGCACGAGCGGGTTTTGGCGCGCACGCCTGCGGGGCGCTGGGGCGCCATCGACGATTTCGCCGGCATCGCGGTGTTCCTCGCCTCGCCCGCGTCCAACTTCGTCACGGGCACCGCGATCCCCGTCGATGGCGGATTCTCGGTGATGGCCTGAGGCTTTCCGCACGAAAGCTGCACGCAAAAAAGAAGCCCCGGCAATGCCGGGGCTTTGAATTTGGCAGAGATCGTCTTCTTTTGCTGATTGGTCGTTCGTTGCTCAGTAGCGCCCGATGACCGGTGCGTCGAACTTGTAGCTCGCGCGAACGACGGCCCACTGGATATCGCGCGGCTTGGCGTCGAAGGTGTAGTTACCGGAGGTGCCCCCGAGCTGATAGGTCTGGCTGCCGAAGGCCGCGTAGTTGTATTCGAGGCCGACGATCCAGTTGCGGGTCACGCCGTACTCCCAGCCGGCGCCGATGGTCCAGCCATTGGCCCAATGGGTCTGACCGCCCGAACCCGTGGACGGGTTCGGAACGGTGTCGCTGACGCTGAGGCGGTTGTTCACGCCGGCGTAGCCGCCCTTGATGTAGAAGAGATTGTTCTGCACGGCGAAGCCGGCGCGGCCGACCACGGTGGCGAGCACGTTGGCGCGCCAGGAGAACACGTCGTCACCCGCGCCGAACACCGTGTTCGTGAACGAGCCCTTGTTGTCGAGGCCGGAGATGGTGCCCTCCATGCCGAACACGTAGTTGTTGGCCTGCCAGTTGTAGCCGATCTGGGCGCCGCCCATGATGCCCGCGCCACGCTGGCGAAAGCCCTGCCCCGGAACGAGATCGCCGAACGGCGCACCGATTCCGTTGTTGATGAACTGCTCGTTGGTCCATGCGCCACCGATGTTGCCGCCGACATAGAAACCGGTCCAGTTGAACAGCGGCTCGACATAGGCAGGCGCCTTCGTGTAGCGCGCACCGAGATCGGCGGCGGACGCAGCGCCGGTCGAAACCAGAGCGCTCGTGCAGGCGAAGGCGGCAATCAACTTGTTACGCATGGTATACCCCGTGTCCTTTGATGGGCGCACGCTCACACGCAACTCTTACTCAAATTTGAATCAAGAAAGTTAAGACGCCGGATTGGCAAATTGCGGCTCGTGAATCCGCGCGCGCTGTTGCACGCACGCAACGCATCACGCGCGATTTAACGCGACATTATCCCTACCGAATTGCAGCGCTTAGGATGCCGGCGCGGCCTTCGACTGCACGTGCTCGGGCCGCACGCCGAGCCCGATCAGTCGCGCCGGAATGCCCTGCAGCCACGGCAGCGCGGTGATGAGGCGCACGATCAGCGGCACCTTCAGCGGACGCTCGCCGCCCTGCAAGGCGCCGCTGATGATGTTGTTCTGCACGACCATCTGCATGCGTTGCGTCATCCTCACCGGAAACTCGCGCCGGCGGCGCACGGCGTCGAGCTCATCCTCGGTCGGGCGGCCGCGCTGGAGCTTGTCCGCGAGCAGATTGGCAGTCGCGACCGCGTCCTGCACGGCGAGATTGACGCCGACGCCGCCGACCGGCGACATCGCATGCGCGGCATCGCCGATGAGAAGCAGGCCCGGCTGCGTCCAGCGCTTGAGGCGGTTGATCGCGACGGTGAGCAGCTTGACGTCGTCAAAGCTCTTCACCTCGGCAATGCCGGACCTGAGGATCGGCGCCATGCGCACGACGTCGTCGAGCAGCGCCTGCAATCCCCTCGCCTTCACCGCATCGTGCTGCCCCTTGGCGATGACATAGGCGCATTGCCAGTAGTCGCCACGATCGAAGGTGATCATCATCTTGCCGGGCTCGATGCGCGCAAACAGGTTCTCGGTCTCGTCAGCCTTGCGGCCGGCGCGGAACCACAGAACGTCCATCGGCGCGCCGATCTCCTCGACCGCGAGGCCGGCGCGCTCACGCACCGTCGAATGCCGGCCGTCGCAGGCGATGGTGAGATCGGCCTCGATGTCGATGATGCCGTCCGGCGTCCTTGCCCGCACGCCGGCGACGGTGTCGCCGCGGCGGATCAGGTCGACGGCTTCGGTGTTCATCATGACCTTGAGCGAGGCGAAGCGCCGGCCCTCTTCGCGCAGGAAACTCAGGAAGTCCCATTGCGGCATGAAGGCGATGAACGGGTATTTGGTGTGCAGCCGGCCGAGATCGGCGATCCGCACGGGCGTACCGCCGAACAGTCCATCCATCTTCTGCAAGCGTTGATGCGGCAGCTTCAGGAAGCCGTCGATCAGGCCGAGCTCGTCCATCACCTGAAGCGTCGAGGGATGCACGGTGTCGCCGCGAAAGTCGCGGAAGAAGTCCGCGTGCTTCTCCAGCACCACGACGTCGATACCGGCACGCCCGAGCAGATAGCCGAGCATCATGCCGGCCGGCCCGCCGCCGACGACACAACACCGGACTCTTACGGAGGAACTCGGGTTCAAGGCCGTCCTCATTTACGACTTAAGTTTTCTGTGCGGTGCAGCAAGCAAGTTTAATTTGCCGCGATTGCGAATGCCCGTTAGCGTTTCTGCAAAATTCGATTTGCCTTCAGGGAATTGCAGTGCAGACGATCCTCATACTGCTCGGCGTCTGGATCCTGATCAACGTACTTTTCGTCGTGATCATGATCCCACCACGCAAGCCGCGGACCCCCGACCCGGGCCCGACCGGCACGCTTGCGACGGTGCCCATCAACCAGAACGGCTATCCGTTCGAGGAGCCGGAGAAGCTCCTGCTGCGCCACGTCGTCATCTCGATCGCCATGGGCGCGTTCTTCTCGCTGACGCCTCCGTTGATGGAAGCCATTGAGTCGATCAAGCGCTTCATCCGGAAGCGACAGGCATAGCAGACCGATACCCGCCCTCTTCGAGGCCCCCGATACAAAAGATCGCGGAAACGGTCGGCGCTTGCCAGCACCACGACGATTCATTGGCTCACCGGCTCGGAGCCGAGATGCCGAGCCACCAGGTCGAGGAACTCACTGGCCAACGGCGAGATGCTGAGCGACCTGTGGCGAATGACGCCAACGGTACGCTTGATCTCAGGGGCAGAGACGGGAACGGCTCGGATATTGGAGCTGGGGTTTGTCGGCAGGGCCATGGCCGGCAAGATGGCGCAGCCGACGCCTGCTTCCAGAAGGCCAAGGATGCAGGAAACGTGCTCGACTTCGTAGAACCACCGCAGCTTTAGGGCGGCATTTCCGAGCAACACTTCCAGCAGGAGCCTGTTGCCACTGTCGCGCCCGCCAATGACGAGCCGAACCTTTGCCATCGCCTGCAGCTCTTGCAGCGTCACCTCCTGACGAGCGGCCAGCGCGTCGTCCTTGTGCACGGCCAGAACGAAACGATCTGCCAACAACGGTGCGAACGTTAGATCCGGGTCTGTGCCCGGATCCACACCGATGCCGAACTCGGCCAATCCCGACAAGACCTGGCGAACGACAAAGTCCTGGTTGCCATCGAAGACCTGCACACCGACATTCGGATGCCGCTCAGTGAACGTCCTCAGCAAGGACGGAAAGGCCTGGCACACGACGGTCGGAATGCTGGCCACCCGTATCTTGCCGAAGCGCTTCTCAGCGACCTCGCGGATCGAATCCAGCATCCCGTTGAGGTTGTTGATCTCTGGCGAGCCATTGGAAGGAAATGGCGTCCAGCTCCGGTGAGGACCACCGACCTCGTGGTGCGGCTGAACAGCTCGACGCCCAGCGTCTGCTCCAGCTTCTGGATCCGGCGCGACAGGCCAGGCTGGGTCAGATGGAGTTTCTCTGCGGCACGCTGGAAATTCAGCAGCTCTGCCGCGACCACGAAGGCCTCGAGTTCAGCGTTCTCGACTTTCATGCGGGAGTCTCATCAGTCGCAAGCGAACCCGCATTGGACCTCAATGATGGCGGTTCCTACCATCCTGGCGGATAGTCAAACCAAAGGGAACAGGTAGCACCGATGCCCACCCAGCAGCAACTTGCGCCGACCATGCCGATCGCCGCGGCCGCAACACCCGATGTGACCGGAGCGGACGCGACGTACCGGAAGATCGTGCTTCACATCATGCCGTTCATTCTCGCCTGCTATTTCTTTGGCTATTTGGATCGGGTGAACGTCGGCTTCGCCAAGCTCGGCATGGTCAGTGACCTCAGTCTGAGCGAGGCCGCTTATGGTCTCGGCGCAGGCCTGTTCTTCATCGGCTATCTCCTGCTCCAGGTGCCCGCCGGCTACCTGGTTCAGCTCTACGGCCCGCGCAATTGCATCGCGGCATCGATGATCGCATGGGGGCTTGTCTCTATGGCGACCCTGCTGACGCGGGACGAAGCCAGCTTCTACGCACTTCGCTTTCTGCTTGGGGTCACCGAAGCAGCCTTCTTCCCGTCCGTCATTGCCTGCTTCAGCCTGTGGTTTCCCTCGTACAGGCTGAGCAAGGTGATGTCCTTGCTGTTCCTTGCCCTGCCTCTCGGGGTCATCCTCGGCGGTCCGGTGTCCGGCTGGATCATGGACGTCACGCACGGGAGCTACGGCCTGAAGGGCTGGCAATGGATGTTCCTGCTCGAGGGACTCCCGGCGTTGTTGCTTGGATTGTTCGCGATCAGGGCGATCGTCGAACGGCCGGACGATGTTGCCTGGTTAACGCCCGGCGAAAAAGCCCTGGTGCAGCGAGAGCTCGCCCTGGAAGCCCGGGACAAGCAGACGAGCTTGTTGCCGGCGTTGCGCGAGCCGACGCTGTGGATTCTGTTCGCGACGACGTTTCTCTACAACCTTGGCAATTACGGCCTCGTGTTCTGGATGCCGAGCATGATCAAATCAATAGGCGGGCTGACGAACTTCCAGATCGGCATCGTGACTGCGGTGCCGTACCTCGTTGCCGCCTGCGCCATGTTGCTCAACTCGTTCCACTCGGTGAAAACCGGCGAGAGACTCTGGCACACCGCGCTGCCCCTGATCGCTGGCGGCATCGCTCTGATCGCGGGTGTGACCACGCGAGACGTGCCAGTGCTGTCCCTCCTGTGCATGACCGTCGGCATCTCCGGCATCCAGTGCACGCTTGCGATGTTCTGGAGCCTGCCATCGCGCGTGCTTGCCGGAACCGCGGCAGCCAGCGGCGCCGGACTGGTCAATATCGGCGCGGCGATCGCGGGCTTTGCCGGTCCGGCGGTCCTCGGGCTCCTCGGTCAACTCACGGGCAGCATGACGGCCGGTGTGTCGCTGCTGGCGATCGCGCTGTTCGCCGCGGCTGGGCTGATCTTTGCGATTCCGCGGCACCTGATGGCCCGGCATATCGTCTCAGCCTGAGGGGGCGACATGGCCTTCAAGGCTCCAATGCCCTCCACCCCAAAGCATGGCCTGCACAAACCGTTTCGGATTGCGACCGCCGGATTTCATATCGAGTCCGTGAGTTTCCTGCCAACCCCCTCGACCTGGGACGATTTCGAGCAGGTGGCCCTGCGCGGGAGCCGCATCGTCGAAGAACTCCGAGGCACCAACACCGTGATGGGTGGCTTCATCGAGGTCTGCGAACAAGACGGCGTGGAGCTGGCTCCCCTCGTGTACACGGCCCTGGGTGCCGTCGGGCCCGCAACCGACGAGGCCGTCAGACGTTACGCGGACGAGATGGCAGCCGGTGTCCGCGCTCTGTCGGGCCTGGATGGCGTGCTGCTCTTCCTCCACGGCGCGTGCTGGACGGCTTCCTATCCGGACCCCGAGCGCTTCATCATCGACACAGTCCGCGCCGCCCTGGGGCAGGACAAGCCCTTGATCGTCGCCCTCGACTACCATGGCAACATCGACGCAGACACGCTGAAGAACGCAACCGCCGCGTTCGCCTATCGAAAATCCCCGCACACGGATACGGGTGACACCGGACGCCGCGCCGCCACCTGCATGCTGCGCACGCTGCGGGGACAGATTACGCCGGCGTGGGCGATCGCGAAACCAGGCGTGCTCGTCCCATCGATCTTCAGCGCGACCGCGCTGCGCCCCCTGGCGGATATCATCGAGGAAGGACAGCAAATCGAACGCGACAGCGAGCGCTACACCGATATTTCGTTGATGGCGGGCTTTTCCTATGCAGACGCGCACAATGCCGGATTCTCGGTGTTGTGCGTCACGGACGGCGACTCCGACCGCGCTCAGAGGGTCGCGGATCATCTTTCAGATCGGATCTGGAACGAGCGGCATGCACTCTACAGGCCGTTCGACGTCTACACCGCAGAGTCGGCGGTCTCGCGGGCGTGCGCAGGCCTGACGACGCGCAAGGCGGCGGGACGCCCCTATGTCCTGGTCGAGCACGCAGACCGAATGAACGATTCAACTTACCTGCTGGCCGAGCTGCTCAAGCGCCGCGTCCCGCGGGCTGCCGTGCCATTTCTCTGGGATTCAGCCGCGGCGCAGAAGGCGTCCGAAGCCGGCGTTGGTGCGATAGTGAAGCTCGAGCTTGGCGGCCACAGCTCGGAGAAGGCCGGGCCGACGCTCGACGTCACCGCGCGCGTGCTGTGGGCAGGCCCGAAATCGTACCGCGTGACGGGCTCCTACATGCATGGCATGCCCGTCGACCTCGGAATGACGGCGTTGCTCGACATCGATGGCATGTCGGTGAGTGTCGTCAGCGCTTTTGCCTTCGCGGTCGATGGCGATGCGTTCGGGGTGTTCGGGTTACGCCCCGAAGACTTCGACATCATCGTGCTTCGTTCCAAGACCCATTTCCGCGCGTTCTACGAGCCATTGGCGGAGGACATTCTGATTGTGGATACACCGGATCACGGCGTCGCCGACTTGCGACTCCTGCCCTACGAGCGGCTGGATACGCATCGCGTATTTCCTCTGGCTCCCGAAAGCGTCCCTTGATGTCGTCTGAACAGGAGCCCAGGGTGACACGCGCGGATCGTCGGGCCGGCCACGGGAGAACGAACAAGTCATGACCAGCAAGGTGAGCGTGAGCCTGATCCAATTCGACGCCAAAGTGCTGGAGCCGGAGACGAACCTCGAGCGAATGCGGGCGGCGATCCTGTCGGAGGCAAAGACAGGCGCACAGTTGATCGTATTCCCGGAGCTGTCGAACACGGGATATGTGGAGCCGCTGACGCCCGGCGCCCCGTTCAGCCCAGATTCCGGCGGATCAGATCAATATGCCTTCCGATTGTTTCAGGCCGCAGAACCGGTGAACGGGCCGTTCATCACATCGCTGTGCGACCTGGCCCGTGCGCACTCGCTCCATGTTGTCGCCGGGCTGGCTCTTCGTCATCCGGTGCAGCAGGGCGTCATGCTCAATGCCTCGATCCTGATTGGACCACAGGGCGTACTCGGCGTGTATCACAAGATCCATCGCTGGCACCTGGAGAAGCTCTACTTCATTGCCGGCCAGAGCATCTCGGTGCAGCGGACGCCATTGGGGCCGATCGGCATGCAGATTTGCTATGATATCCGGTTTCCGGAATTGACGCGGGCGCTGATGCTGCAGGGCGCGCAGATCGTCACGAACATCTGGGCGTCGTTCCGCCCCAAGGACAAGCCCCTGGAAGATGAGCAGATATTCACGCACCGCGCCTACACCCGCGCGACCGAGAATGGCGTCTTCTTTCTCAGTTGCAACCGCGCTGGCACGCAGGGTCATTGCGCCTTCATGGGGCGAAGCGTCATCGTCGCACCGGACGGCAAGGTACTCGCGCAGTCCACCTCGGAGGACGAGGACGTCATACGAGCGGAAATCGATCTTGACGACGTTGCCCGCTACCGGAGCTATGTCGGGCTCGCCACAGACAGGCGCACCGATCTCTACTCGCGATATCTGACCGCCCCAATCTGAGAGCTGACCGCACGATTTGGCGGAGCGTGGGCGGATATTTAAGCCGCCTCGCCACTCCCACCGGATCGCTCAATTGTTGCTGCGGTTCGCGGCCCGAAAACTCTTGATCTCCGAGACGCTGCCGTCGCGATAGGTCAGCTCCACCGAGACGAACTGCGTGGCCGGGGCGAGCTTCATGTAGAGCGGCATGCCGGCGCTGATCGCGCTGGGATCGCGCATGTCGCAATTCGGCATCTTCAGCACCTGGTTGGGCACGGCGGTGTCGATGCCGATGCGCACTTCGCGGATCGCGCAGCGATACGAGACGAGATGCGTGTAATAGACCAATAGCCCGTTGAACTCGCGGAACGACAGCCAGCTCGTCGCGGTCATGTCGAGGATCTTGCGCTGGTCGCGGATCAGCGCGGCCTCGGGATCGAACCTGATCGGGAACGGCCCCTGCATGTCGCCGGCCTGATCGACATAGCGGACCTCGATGGTGCCCGCCACAGCGTCCGGCGGCAGCTCGATCGACGGGTTCGGCATCCGCTTGCGCGTGCGCGGATCGAGCGTGTCGATGAAGCCGGTCTCGCGGAAATCGCCGTTGCCGGCCATGCGCCAGGAAATACCGAGTGTCGGATCGGCGAAGGAGAACACCACGCTCCAGCCGCCATTGTGGCGCGAGAAGCTCGCGATCGGCGCGTTGGTGGTTTCCTCCTTCACGCGCGGCACTGACACCGGCGGCAGCGCCGCCACCTTCTGCGGCGGCGGGTCGGCCGGGCGCGCGGCGGCCGCGTCCTTGGCGATGCCGCCCAGGAAAACGTCGTCGACCATCTGGTCGAAATAGACCGGCACCTGCTTGTGCCTGACGGTGTCGGCCATCTCGCTGACGAGACGGCGGGTGCGCTGCGCCACCTGCACGAGGTTCTCGCCAGGTTCGAGCAGCTGCTTGGCGAAAGTGCGCGTGAACACCGAATTGGGATTGGCGTCGTCGTTGGACAGGCGATCGAGCGCGGTCTGCCGGGGCCCTGCCGAGAACACAGAGAACACGCCTTCGGGCAGCTGCGTCATCGGCGCGAGCCCGCCGCCGCCGGCAACCGCGCGCGTGCCTGATCGTTCGAACGGATTGTTGCGGCAGGCGTCGAACACCAGGATCGAGGTCCGTGCCTTCTTGTTCTGGAGACGCTCGACGATACGGTCGGCCAGGATCGAGGCGTCGCGCACCAGCTCTTCCTGTCCTTCCGTCGCCGCCGGCACGTCGGTCGGCAGCAGATAGTTCTGGCCCGCGATCTCGAAACCGTGACCGGCGTAGAAGAAGAACGCGGTGTCGCCGGGCTCGACGGTCCGGTCGAAGGCGAGCAGCGTCTCGGAGAATTGCTGCCGGCTCTGGTTCTCGGCGACCATCACGGAGAAGCCGAGCTGCTTCAGGGTATCGCCCATGGTGCGGGCGTCGTTGACCGCCTTGAGCAGCTTCGGCACGTTCTTGTAATCGTTGTTGCCGACGACGAGCGCGACGCGCTTCGCGGCGTGAGCTGGCAGCGCGATGCCGCAGAGGCTGGCCACGAGGCCGAGGGCCGCCAGAATTCTGAAAAGCCGACGCGTCATCGCAAACATCCCGTTAGTGAACGGCCTCGCTGGTCGGAACCCCTGCCGTTGATGTGATAGTCGGCCCAGCCGCAGCGAGGGTTCAACAGCCGGGTCTTCGGTTCCCCCGTCTGGCCTATGGCAGATTCCATCGGAATCTGCTCTTTCTTAATTTTCCCGGGCAATCGCACCGGACGCGAGGGGCTGCCGTGTATCGCTGGTGTACCGACGAGGTCGAGCCGCATGACCGCTTCGACTATTGGCGCGAAGTCCGGTCCAAGGGCCTGTTTGGCGTCACCGCCGAGCTGGAGCGCGAGCGACGCGCGGACTTCTACGGCGAATTCTCGCTGCGCCAGCTCGGCGGCGCCGGCCTCGTCGAGCTGAAGGCCTCGCACTACAAGGTGGAGCGCAGCACCACCGACATCGCCTACGCGCCCAGCGACAGCATCTGCGTCTACCAGCAGCTCGGCAGCGGCGGCTGGTTCGGCGGCATGCGCGGCGGCGATTTTTCGATCGCCAATGGCAGCTTCGCCACCAGCCATACCGACCTGCCCTATCGCACCGTCCCGCTCGGGGAGGGCGGCTTCCATCTGCGGATCCTGAAGATCCCCGTGAGGAACATCCCGGCGCAAGACAAGCGGATGCGCGAGCTGTCGCCCCGCACGTTCAACGATCCCGGCCTGGCGCCCCTGCTCGGGGCCTGCTTTGCCGATCTCGATGAGGTTGCCGCAGCTGACGACGGGGCCAACGGCGCCCAGGCCTCCTCCTTGGCTCAGGCCGCCCTGGTGCAGGCTCTGGCGCATCTGGCACTGATCGAGCGCGGCATCGTGCGGCCGGGTAGCCGGCTCGGACAGGCTGCCCTGCGGACAGCCCGCCTGTCTCGGGCACGGCGCCTGATCGCGCGCAACCTGCAAGACCCGAATCTCGCTCCGGTAATGGTCGCCGATCTGCTCGGTGTGTCCGTCCGGCACCTGCATATGCTGTTCGAGGCCGCCGAGAGGAGCTTTTCGCAGACCGTGACCGACGAGCGCCTCCAGCAGAGCCGCCGCCTGATGCGCGAGGCGCCGGACCGGCTGATCGCCGACATCGCGACGTCCTGCGGCTTCGAGAGCCTGGCGACTTATTACCGGGTCTTCAACGCCGCCTACGGCATGGCCCCTGGCGACTTCCGGGCCCAGGGTTCCGAAGGGCATTAGCCGGTCTCTGCGGCAACCGCCCCAGGCCCATGGTTAAGGCGGAAAACCTCAGCCGCGCCCGCGATTTGGGCAAAAACCTCAGGGTTTTTAGGGCCTTCCCGCGCCTGCTCCATTGACTTTGGCCAATTCCCGCCTATGTTCCGGGGCGACGCGGCTCAGATCGAAGAGCGATTCCTGGGCCTTGCGCTTTGTTCGCGTGAGTCAGCACCCCCAGCTTCTTTGAGAGCGCGCCGTTTCGGGGTGGAACGCGACCAGCCTTATTACCCTCGATTCCGAACGGCGGTTTCGACCAGAGGCTCAATGTCCTTTTCAGATCTCGGACTGTCCGAAAAAGTCCTCGCCGCAGTGGCGGCCACCGGTTACACCAACCCCACCCCCATTCAGGAACAGGCGATCCCCCACGTCCTCGCGCGCAAGGACGTGCTCGGCATCGCCCAGACCGGCACCGGCAAGACCGCGGCCTTCGTGCTGCCGATGCTCACCATCCTCGAGAAGGGCCGCGCCCGGGCGCGGATGCCGCGCACGCTGATCCTGGAGCCGACCCGCGAGCTCGCGGCGCAGGTGAAGGAAAACTTCGACCGCTACGGCGCCGGCCAGAAGCTCAACGTCGCCCTCCTGATCGGCGGCGTCTCCTTCGGCGACCAGGATGCCAAGCTGATGCGCGGCGTCGACGTGCTGATCGCAACCCCAGGCCGCCTGCTCGACCACACCGAGCGCGGCGGTCTCCTGCTCACCGGCGTCGAGCTGCTCGTCATCGACGAAGCCGACCGCATGCTGGACATGGGCTTCATCCCCGACATCGAGCGCATCTGCAAGCTCGTCCCCTTCACCCGGCAGACCCTGTTCTTCACCGCGACCATGCCGCCGGAAATCCGGCGCATCACCGAAGCCTTCCTGCACAATCCGCAGAAGGTCGAAGTCTCCCGCCCCGCCACCACCGCCGTGACCGTGACCCAGGCCCAGGTGCCCGCCGGACGCGAAGCGCATGAGAAGCGGGAATTGCTTCGCCGTCTGCTGCGCGAGGCGAAGGATCTCAAGAACGCGATCATCTTCTGCAATCGCAAGCGTGAGGTCGCGATCGTTCACAAATCGCTCCAGAAGCACGGCTTCAGCGTCGGCGCGCTGCATGGCGACATGGACCAGCCGGCCCGCATGGCCGCGCTCGACCAGTTCCGCAAGGGCGAGCTGCCGCTCCTCGTCGCCTCCGACGTCGCCGCCCGCGGCCTCGACATTCCCGAGGTCAGCCACGTCTTCAATTTCGACGTTCCCCACCACGCCGACGACTATGTCCACCGCATCGGCCGCACCGGCCGCGCCGGCCGCACCGGCACCGCGATCTCGATCGTGACGCCGCTCGACCAGAAATCGATGGTGGCGATCGAGAAGCTGATCGGCCAGAGCATTCCGCGCGCCGAAGGCGATTACGAAGTGCACGCAGAAGCCGGCGATGCGACCGAGCGTCCGCGCGAGCAGCGCGGCCGCGAGCGTTCGCGCGGCGGACGCGGCAAGCCGCAACGCGGCGGCCGCGATCGTGAGCGCAGCCACGAGCCGCGCGAAGCGCGTGGCGAGGCAAGGCACTCAGCCGAAGCACGGCCCGCCGCCGAGGCGAGGCCTGCACGCGAGGCAAGGCCTCCGCGCGAAGCCAGGCCATCATCCGAGCCGCGTCATGGTGCGCGGGCGCAGGCCAACAATTCGCATGTGCCGTCGATCGGCCGTCCCGAGCCGCGCCGCCAACGCGAGGTCGACACCGAGCCGGGCGATCATTCGCACCTGCCGGCGTTCCTGTTGCGGCCCGTTCGCTCCCCCGCTGGCGCCTGAAGCGCGACGCGCTTCCGGCTGGTTGAGACAGACTTCCGCACAATTTTTCAGACGCATTCGTGAACGTATATTTACGGGGCGTTCACAATCGTCCGTTAGCCTACGAACATAATTTAAGTATTGCTGCGGTCGATGGCGCACCGACCGCTGTGGGGTATGTTCCGTGGTCAAGGTTCTCGACGAACACGAACGCACGATGGCGTTCGCCGAAGTGGCACTCGGCCAGATCCGCTCGCTTCGCCAGACCGCAATCCCCCGCAATTATGAGATCTGGTACGTCTATGCCACCGGCTACAACGCGCCGCTCAACAAGATCGTCAACGAGACGCTGGCGCGCCACGGCAAGCTGACCGAAGCCGATCTCGAGCAGATCTACGAAACCTACCTCTCCCACATCAAGACCACCGATCGCATCGACAAGGTCGGCGCGCGCGTCATCGGCGAGATCGACGACGTGATGCGGGTGCTCAGCGATGCGCTCGGCATGACCGGCTCCTACGATGCCAGCCTGTCGGGCGCATCCGAGAAGCTGTCGTCGGCCAAGAGCCGCGAGCAGATCAAGGCGATCGTCGAGACGCTGATACGTTCGACCAGCGAGATGCGCGAGACCAACAAGGCGCTCGAAGACCGGCTGACGCTGTCGAAGAACGAGATCAGCAATCTCCAGCAGAGCCTCGAGGCGATCCGCGCCGAAAGCCTGACCGACCCGCTCACGGGCCTCGGCAACCGCAAATATTTCGACCGCATGATCGGCACGGCGGTGCAGAGTGCGCTCGCCTCGGGCGAACCGCTCTCGCTGCTGCTGTTCGACATCGATCACTTCAAGTCGTTCAATGATTCCTACGGCCATCTCACCGGCGACCAGGTGCTGCGGCTCGTCGGCCTGTCGCTGAAGCAGACCATCAAGGGCCAGGACATCACCGCCCGTTACGGCGGCGAGGAATTCGCGGTGGTGCTGCCCAACACCGCGCTGCGCCAGGCCCTCACCGTCGCCGATCACATCCGCCGCGCGGTGATGGCGAAGGAATTGAAGAAGAAATCGACCGGCGAGATCCTCGGACGCGTCACCATCTCCGTCGGGGTCTCCATGCTCAAGCAGGGCGACGACACCGACGCGCTGATCGAGCGTGCAGACGCCTGCCTCTACGCCGCCAAGCGCAACGGCCGCAACCGCGTGATCTGCGAAGCCGATCCTGAATTCGCGATCGAGAGCCACAGCCGGGTGGCGTGAGGCTTTCAGCAACTGCCGTAGGGTGGGCAAAGGCGCGCAGCGCCGTGCCCACCAGCAGGGCCGGCGCAAGGAATGGTGGGCACGCTTCCGCCTTCGCTGTTCGAGGTACGGCGGACGGGTCGCTTTGCCCACCCTACCGCACCGTTCTCTTGGCTGCTTTCTTGGGCGAACGCTTCTTGGCTGCAGCCTTCTTCGGCGCCGCCTTTTTCGCAGACTTGCTCGCCGCCTTCTTCCCCTTCGGCCGCTTCTTCACCTTGGCGCGCTGGGCGGCGGCGAGCGCCGCCCTCGCCCATTGGGCAAGCTCGGTGGAATCGTCGAACAGGCGCGCGGGCAGCTCCCAGTAGGAGTTGACCACCACGGTCTTGGCACGGGTCGCGTACTGAAACGGCTTCGAGCCTTCCGCTTCAAAATCCGGGATGGTCACCTCGTCGGCGCGGAAGAACAGGCCGGCGCGCAGCGACAGCGCGAAATTGGTGCCGTCGGCGGAGATGCCGTAGCCGGAGAACATCTTTCGGATGGTGACGGGGCCGACATCGGCGAACAGGTCGATCAGGAATTCGCGGTCCATGGCCCAACTCTCTCCCCAGCGTCGTCCCCGCGAACGCGGGGACCCATAACCACAGGGAGGAGTTTAGCGAAGACTGGCGGCCAAGAAAGCGTGGTACTAACACCGCCCGTCATCGAGAGATCACGCGGTATGGGTCCTGGCTCCCGTGCGCAATTGCGCACTAGGCCAGAACGACGGCTGGGTAAAACGCGAGAGCCGGACTTACCCGTCGATCTTCGCCGGCCGCAGCTCGACCGACTCGCCGCAGCCGCAGGCGGAGACCTGGTTGGGGTTGTTGAAGACGAACTGGGCCTGCATCTTGTCGGCCTTGTAGTCCATCTCGGTGCCGAGCAGGAACAGCACGGCCTTGGGATCGACCAGGATCTTGACACCCTTGTCCTCGACGACCTCGTCGGTCGGGCGGATCTCGTGGGCGTATTCGACGGTGTAGGACTGACCGGCGCAGCCGCCGTTCTTCACGCCGACGCGCAGGCCCACGATCTCGGAATCGGCGCGCTGGGTCAGCTCGGTGATGCGCTGGGCCGCGGCATCCGTCAGCCGCATCACCTGCGGGCGCGGCCGCCGGGGTTTTGGTGAGGATGCTGGTGTTGCCTGTGTCATGTTATTTATGTGGTCCGTTGCAGAACGAATTCAATGCGCGTTGAGACCGTCACCACATGTTGAGCACGAGGCGGGCCTCGTCGCTCATGCGCTCGGGCGACCACGGCGGCTCCCAGACGACCTTGACGTCGACCACGCCGACACCGGGGACGCTGGCGACTGCGTTCTCGACCATGGTCGGCAGCTCGCCGGCGGCCGGACAGTTCGGCGTCGTCAGCGTCATCTGCACGTCCACGGAGCGGTCGTCCTTGATCTCGACCTTGTAGATCAGGCCAAGCTCGTAGATGTCGGCGGGGATTTCCGGGTCGAACACGGTCTTGAGCCCGGCAATGATCTCGCGGGTCAGCCGCTCGGTCTCCTCCGGCGGCAGAGCCGAATGGGTCTCCATCGGATTGGCTTTGATTTCGGCCGTGTCACTCATGCGAACAAATCCCGCGCCTTCAGCAGCGCCTGTGCCAGATGATCGACTTCTTCCCGCGTATTATACATGCCGAACGAAGCCCGGCATGTGGCCGTGACGTTGAACCGCTCTAAAAGCGGCATGACGCAATGGGTGCCGGCGCGCACCGCGATGCCCTGGCGGTCGATCACGGTTGCGACGTCGTGGGCGTGGGCACCCTTGAGCTCGAACGAGATCACCGGGCCCTTGCCGCGCGCCGTGCCGATCAGACGCAGCGAGTTGATCTCGCGCAAGCGATCCTGGGCGTAGGTGACGAGGTCGTGCTCGTGCGCGGCGATGCGCTCCTTGCCGATCGAATTGACGTAGTCGATGGCCGCGCCGAGGCCGACGGCCTCGACGATCGCGGGCGTGCCCGCCTCGAACTTGTGCGGGGGGTCGCCATAGGTGACCACATCGCGCGACACTTCACGGATCATCTCGCCGCCGCCGTTGAAGGGACGCATTGCGACGAGGTGATCGTACTTGGCCCAGAGCACACCGATGCCGGTCGGACCGTAGACCTTGTGGCCGGTGAAGACGTAGAAGTCGCAGCCGATGTCCTGGACGTCGACCGGAATATGCACGGCGCCCTGGCTGCCGTCGACCAGCACGGGAATGCCGCGGGCATGGGCAATCTTCACGACGTCCTTGACCGGCACGATGGTGCCGAGTGCGTTCGACATCTGCGTGATCGCGACCAGCTTGGTCTTCGACGTCAGCAGCTTCTCGAACTCGTCGATGAGGAAATTGCCCTCGTCGTCGACCGGGGCCCATTTGATCACGGCGCCCTGGCGTTCCCGCAAGAAATGCCACGGCACGATGTTGGAGTGGTGCTCCATGATCGAGATGACGATCTCGTCGCCGTCACCGATGTTCGGACCGCCCCAGGACGAGGCGACCAGATTGATCGCCTCAGTCGCGTTGCGGGTAAAAATAACTTCCTCGGTGCGCGCAGCATTGATGAACTGCGCGACCTTGGCGCGGCCGCCCTCATAGGCTTCCGTTGCGGCATTGGCGAGGTAATGCAGGCCGCGATGCACGTTGGCGTATTCGCTCGTATAGGCCTGCGTCATGCGGTCGAGCACAGACTGCGGCTTCTGCGCGGAGGCTGCGTTGTCGAGATAGACCAGCTTCTTGCCGTAGACCTGCATCGCGAGCGCCGGAAAATCCTGGCGCACACGCGCCACGTCATAGGCGCCGTTCTTGACCGCCGGATGCGTGCTCATGACCGCCGCTCCAGCCAGCGCTCGGCAATGCCGATCACGTGCTCGCGCAAACCGTCATCGGCGATCTGCTCGATGGCTTCACCGACGAAGGCCTGGATCAGCAGCGCCTGGGCCTGCTTCTCCGGCAGGCCGCGCGCCTTCAGATAGAACAAGAGGCTGTCATCGAGCGCGCCGGCGGTGGCGCCGTGGCCGCAGGAGACGTCGTCGGCAAAGATTTCCAGCTCGGGCTTGTTGTCGGCCTCGGCCTCGTCCGAGAGCAGCAGCGCGCGGGTCATCATCTTGCCGTCGGTCTTCTGCGCGTCGGGACGCACGATGATGCGGCCCTGGAACACCGAGTGGGCGCGATCGTCGATCACGGCGCGGAAGACCTCGCGGCTGACGCAGTTCGGCACGGCATGGTCGACCACCAGCGTGGTGTCGCCATGCTCGGTCTTCTGCAGCAGGTTCACACCATTGGCCGAGAGCTCGCTGCCCTCGCCCGAGAACGTAATGAAGCCCTGCAGGCGGCTGACCGCCGCGCCGGTCGTCATGTTGAAGAAATTGAGCTTTGTGTTCGCGCCGACAGTCACGAACTGAGAGGTGACGTTCACCGCATCGGGCGCATCGTCCATCAGGCGGATATGCGCGATATCGGCGTCGTCGCCGACCCAGAGGATCACCGCATCGTTGACCTGATAGCCGCCGGCCTTTCCGGCTGCGACGAAGCTCTCTACGACAGTGGCGCGCACGCCTGTGCCAATCCGCAGATGCGAGCGGGTGAACGCGGACGCACCAGCCGCGGTCGCGACATGAATGACCTGGATCGGCGCGGACAAATGGGTGCCGTCAGCCACCGAGACCACGACGCCGTCCGTCGCCATGGCCGCATTGAGCGAGATGACCGCATCGGTCGACGCAGTCTGGAGGAGATCGCCGGCGGCGGGATTGGCCTCGTTCGTGAGAACCTCGCGCAGCGTCTCGACGCTGACCTCGGCGGCAAGCGCCTTCAGGTCGGACAGATCGGCCGCGAACACGCCGTCGACCAGCACCAGCTTGCGGGCGCCCGCGATCGCATGGGCCTTCACGGCCTCCGCGGCACGCTTCAACGCGGCTGCATCAGGGCTGGCCGCCAGCGGCAGCACCTCGCCGACCAGCGCGCGCAGATCGGTGTATTTCCATTCCTCGATCCGGCGATGCGGCAGGCCGAGACGCTCATAGGTCTCGAACGCCTCGCGGCGCACTGCGATCACGGACGGCGAACCCGGCAGGCGGCCTTCGGCGCTGGCGAAGAGATCGCTCACCGCGCGGCCGTTCCCGGTCTTTGCCACAGCAACGTTCATCGCAAAATTCCTTACGCGGCATCCTCGAACTGGGCGTAGCCGGACGCTTCCAGCTCCAGCGCCAGATCCTTGCCGCCGCTCTTCACGACGCGGCCCTTCGACATCACGTGCACGAAATCGGGCACGATGTAGTTCAGCAGCCGCTGATAGTGGGTGATGACGACCATCGCACGCCCCGGCGAGCGCAGCGCGTTGACACCGTCGGCCGCAATGCGCAGCGCGTCGATGTCGAGGCCGGAATCCATCTCGTCGAGGATGCACAGGCTCGGCTCGAACAGCGCCATCTGCAGCACCTCGTTGCGCTTCTTCTCGCCGCCGGAGAAGCCGACGTTCACGCCACGCTTGAGCATGTCCTGCGGGATGTTCAGCGACTTCGAGACCTCGCGCACCTTCTTCAGGAAGTCCGGGGTCGAATATTCGCTCTCGCCGCGCGCCTTGCGCTGCGCGTTCAGCGCGGTGCGCAGAAACGTCATGGTGGCGACCCCGGGAATCTCGACCGGATACTGGAACGCCAGGAACACGCCCTTGGCGGCGCGCTCGTCCGGATCCATCTCGAGGAGATCCTCGCCCTTGAACAGGATCTGTCCGTCGGTGACCTCGTAGCCGGGCTTGCCGGCGATGACGTGCGAGAGCGTCGATTTGCCGGAGCCGTTCGGCCCCATGATCGCGTGCACCTCGCCCTCGTTCACGGTCAGCGTCAGCCCGTGGAGGATCTCACGCTCCTCGACACGAACCTTCAGGTCTTTCACTTCAAGCAAAGCCATCTTGGTATCCAGTCTATTCAATTGATGTTGGAGCGCCGGAGCGCGCCGCCGGGGTCAGCGATCAGCCGACCGACCCTTCGAGCGAAATCGAGATCAGCTTCTGCGCTTCCACCGCGAATTCCATCGGCAGCTGCTGCAGCACGTCCTTGACGAAGCCGTTGACGACAAGGCCGACGGCCTC
This sequence comes from Bradyrhizobium huanghuaihaiense, assembly GCF_025200885.1. Classification (NCBI taxonomy): domain Bacteria; kingdom Pseudomonadati; phylum Pseudomonadota; class Alphaproteobacteria; order Hyphomicrobiales; family Nitrobacteraceae; genus Bradyrhizobium; species Bradyrhizobium huanghuaihaiense. The sequence goes on from NZ_CP104172.1 coordinate 5,031,374, forward strand.
TTCCTGCGAAAGGCCGCGCTGGATGCAGTAGAACAGCACGTCCTCGGAGATCTTCGAGGTCGTCGCTTCGTGCTCGAACGTCGCCGAGGAGTTCTTGGCCTCGATATACGGCACGGTGTGCGCGCCGCATTTGTCGCCGATCAGCAGCGAGTCGCAGGCGGTGAAGTTGCGCGCGCCGGTCGCTTTCCGGTGCGCGGTCACGAGGCCGCGATAGGTGTTCTGCGACTTTCCGGCGGCGATGCCCTTGGAGATGATGCGGCTCGACGTGTTCTTGCCGAGATGGATCATCTTGGTGCCCGAGTCGACCTGCTGGAAGCCGTTCGAGATCGCGATCGAGTAGAACTCGCCACGCGAGTTGTCGCCGCGCAGGATGCAGCTCGGATATTTCCAGGTGATCGCCGAACCGGTCTCGACCTGGGTCCAGGAGATCTTGGAGTTGGCGCCGCGGCAATCGCCACGCTTGGTGACGAAATTGTAGATGCCGCCCTTGCCTTCCGAATTGCCGGGATACCAGTTCTGCACCGTCGAGTACTTGATCTCGGCATCGTCGAGCGCAACGAGCTCGACCACGGCGGCGTGCAGCTGGTTCTCGTCGCGCTGCGGCGCGGTGCAGCCCTCGAGATAGGAGACGTAGGAGCCCTTGTCCGCGATGATCAACGTGCGCTCGAACTGGCCGGTGTTGCGCTCGTTGATGCGGAAATAGGTCGACAGCTCCATCGGGCAGCGCACGCCCGGCGGCACGTAGACGAACGAGCCGTCGGAGAACACTGCCGAGTTCAGCGTCGCATAGAAATTGTCCGAGGTCGGAACCACCGAGCCGAGGTACTTCTGCACGAGCTCAGGGTGCTCGCGAATCGCCTCAGAGATCGGCATGAAGATCACGCCGGCCTTCTTCAGCTCGGCCTTGAACGTGGTCGCAACCGAGACCGAATCGAACACGGCATCGACCGCGATCTTGCGGCGCGCCGGATCTTCCTCGCCCACCTTCGGCTCGACGCCTTCGAGCATGGCGACTTCCCGCAAGGGGATGCCGAGCTTCTCGTAGGTCTTCAGAATCTCGGGATCGATCTCGTCGAGCGAGGAGACCGACTTCTTCGGCTTCGGCGCCGCGTAGTAATAGAGATCCTGGAAGTCGATCTTGGGATAGTCGACGCGGGCCCAGGTCGGCTCGGTCATGGTCAGCCAACGCCGATACGCCTCGAGCCGCCACTGGAGCATCCAGGCGGGTTCGTTCTTCTTCTGTGAGATGAACTTTACGATCTCTTCCGACAGCCCCTTGGGGGCCTTCTCGGAGTCGATCAGGGTCTCAAACCCATAACGATATTGGTCGACGTCGATGCGCTTCACGCGCTCGACCGTCTCTTGTACGGCTGGCATTCCATCCTCCGCTCGCGGTTTCAAGGACCGCGGTGGATCAAACTCGGACGAGTATTACGATGTTTTTTGGCAGAAAGCACGGGCTTAGAACCGTTCGAGCCGTGTTTCGTCGCTTAGCCTCTAAGTAGGGTATTACCGAGCTTTCGCCAAGCCTCTAACGCCCTATTGATGTCCTCAGGTTCCGTGGACCAGCCCAGACTGAGGCGCACTGCTCCCTGCGCCACCGTGGGGTCGTACCCCATGGCCGACAGCACATGGGACGGCTGGACCTTGCCGGAGGAACACGCTGAACCGGAGGACACTGCGACCCCTTCGAGGTCAAAGCCGATCACCGCGGTCTCGGCCTTGAGGCCGCGCGCCGTGAACAAAGTGGTATTGGGTAACCTCGCCACGTCCTTCGAGTAGACGGTCGCCCCGGCGATCGCTCCGATGCCATTTTCCAAGCGGTCTCTGAGGGTTGCCATGCGCTCCGCATCCTCCGGCAGAGCCTGAAGCGCGGCCTCCACAGCGGCGCCGAAGCCGGCGATGCCGGCAACGTTCTCGGTTCCGGCCCGCCGGTTCAGCTCCTGCCCGCCGCCCCGGAGTACGGGCTCAAGCCCGGCAATCCCCTCCGCCACGACCAGCGCGCCGACGCCCTTGGGGCCGCCGATCTTGTGCGCAGAAAAGGTCGCAAGGTCCGCGCCTATCACGTTAATATTAAAAGGCATTTTGCCAAGCGCCTGGATCGCATCGACGTGCAGGAGGCCGCAGGCCTCATGAACGATCTGCGCCGCCTCCGCGACCGGCTGGAGCGCGCCCGTCTCGTTGTTGGCCGCCATGATCGAGACCAGCGCAGGCGGTCCGTCCATCAGCTGCGACTTCAGACGGTCGAGATCGACCACGCCGGCGCGCGTCACCCCGACATGGCCGATCTTGTCCGCCGGGAACCGACCGCCTGACAGCACCGAGGCGTGCTCCACCGCCGAGACCAGCAGCCGCTCCACGGGACCGCCGGCCGGTCCCCGCAGTCCAGGCGACAGCGCCAGCGCGTTGGCCTCGGTCCCAGCGGAGGTGAAGACGACATTGCGCGGCAACCCACCGACTGCAGCGGCGAGCGCGGCACGGGCGTCCTCGACCAGCCGCCGCGCCTCGCGTCCCTCGGCATGGACCGAGGAGGGATTGCCAATCAGCTCCCAGGCCGCGAGCATCGCGGCGCGCGCCTCGGGGCGAAGCGGCGTCGTCGCGTTCCAGTCGAGATACACACGGGTCGGCATAGAGTAATATATTACCTTGCTTTCACAGAGGCTCGCCTCCCGCCCGACATGGGCCGCGGCCGCGCCCTTGGCAACCTGATTCCGAACCTGCCTGTCCCGGTGACGCGCCCATGACACGCTAACGCCTTGAGCCTATTGGCCGATGTTCAAGATGCTTGCTTTTTGCCCCTGCGCCCATGCTAGAACGCGGCCGTCAAGTCACCGTGCGCCGTTTGCGCATCACCGCGAGGCGCACGCCTTCTCACCCTTCATTCGCGCTTTCGTCGGCATCCGCCGATGAAGCCACAATCGGTTGATTGCCGAGGATCCTCGTTCCAGCACATCAATCAAGAGATCATCGATGCCTGAAGTCATTTTCGCCGGCCCCGCTGGCCGCCTCGAAGGCCGCTATCACCCGGCCAAGCAGAAGAACGCGCCGATCGCGATGATCCTGCATCCGCATCCGCAGTTTCACGGCACGATGAACCATCAGATCGTGTACCAGTGCTACTACGCCTTCGCACATCGCGGCTTCTCGGTGCTGCGCTTCAATTTCCGCGGCGTCGGCCGCAGCCAGGGCTCGTTCGACCACGGCACCGGCGAATTGTCCGATGCGGCGGCGGCGCTCGACTGGGCGCAGACCATCAATCCCGAAGCGCGCGCCTGCTGGGTCGCCGGCTTCTCCTTCGGCGCCTGGATCGGTATGCAGCTCCTGATGCGCCGCCCCGAGGTCGAAGGCTTCATCTCGATCGCGCCGCCGGCCAATCTCTACGACTTCTCGTTCCTTGCGCCCTGCCCGTCCTCGGGCCTGATCGTGCATGGCGAGAAGGACGCGGTGGTGCCGCCGAAGGACGTCAACACCCTGGTCGAGAAGCTGAAGACGCAGAAGGGCATCGTGATCGACCAGCAGATCATCCCCGGCGCCAACCACTTCTTCGACGCCAAGCTCGAGCCGCTGATGGAAACCATCACGGCGTATCTCGACATGCGCCTGGCGAACGTGCGGTAACGTCCGCAGCTTTGTAGCCCGGATGGAGCGAAGCGAAATCCGGGACACCTGCCGCTTGTGGCAAGACCCCGGATTACGCTTCGCTCCATCCGGGCTACGAAGCTAGGCACGCCGCTCAAGCCAGCTTCAGCGCGACGATCCCCATCAAGACGAGCGCGATGCCCGCAAGCTTCATCGCGCTCAAACTCTCGCCGAACAGCACGACGCCCATGACGAAAGTGCCGGCAGCGCCAATGCCGGTCCACACCGAATAGGCTACACCGACCTCGAGCACCTTCAGCGTCCGCCCGAGCAGGAAGACGAAGGCGACGAGCAGCGCCAGCGAGACGATGGTCCAGCCCACGCGCGTGTAGCCTTCCGCGTACTTCATCGAGATCGCCCAGCCGACATCGAGCGCGCCGGCGACCACCAGCATCAGCCAGGCCACAGAGGACGACATCGGCGCGCTCAGGCCGCGAGCTTGAGCAGATGCGCGTCGTGGCGAACGAGGAAGGCGCGCAGCAATTGCGGATAGTCCGCCCCGACTGCGGTGCGCACGCTCGGACGTTTGGCGAGTTCTGTCCGCCATGCCCGGACCTTCGGCACATCGCGGAAAATGCCGTGCTCGGTCAGCTCGTCGAACAGGTCGAAATAGCGGAAGATCGGCGCGAACACCGCATCGACGAGGCTGAACGTCTCGCCTGCAAAATAGGGCCCTGCACCGAGCGCCGCTTCGACACGGGCGAATTTCGCTGCAAGCGCCTGGCGCTTGCTGTCGAACGTCGCCGGATCCGTCGTCGTCTCCAGGCCCCAGACATCGCCGAGGATCGCCGAGCCAAACTCCATCCAGGCGCGGTGCTCGGCCCGCTTCAGGGCATCCGCCGGATGCAGCTTGAGGCCTGCTTGCGTCTCCTCGATGTACTCGCAGATCACGTTGCTCTCGAACAGCGCGACCTCGCCCTTCTCCGTCGTCACCACCAGCACCGGCACCTTGCCGAGCGGCGAGAGCTTCAAGAACCAGTCGGGCTTATTGGCGAGATCGATGTCGATCCGCTCGAACGGTACACCCTTCTCTTTCAGCGCGATCACGGCACGCTGGACGTAGGGACAAAGCTTGTGGCTGATCAGTTTCAGTGAAGCGGTCATTGGCAACGATCCCGGCGGTTAGATGCAACTGCATCAAACATAGATGCATTTACATGTCAAGATCCATGCATCTGCATTAACCGCCCCACCTCAGGGCCGCGCGATCACCCCACCCGTCATCGGCATCGGCACGCCCGTGGTCGCCGGATAGGACAGCGGCAGGCCCTTCATGCCGCGCACGGCCAGGAAGCCGAAGGCCTGCGCTTCGATGGCGTCGGAAGCCCAGCCGAGCGTCTCGGCGGCCTCGACGCTGGCCGATCCCACACGGTCCCGCAGCATGCGCAGCATGGTGAGGTTGCGGGCGCCGCCGCCGCAGACGATCCAGCTGCGCGGCCGGCGCGGCAGCAGCGGGATGATTCGGGCGATCGCGGCAGCGGTGAAGGCGGTGAGTGTGGCCGCGCCGTCGGCCGGCGCCACGTCGCCGAGCTTGAGCGCGGCAAAGTCGTTGCGGTCGAGCGATTTCGGCGGCGGGCTTGCGAAGAACGGCAACTCCAGCGCACGGGCGATCCAGGCTTCATCCGCCTTGCCGAGCGCCGCGAACTTGCCTTCCGCGTCGAAGGCCTGGTTCATGGTTCGGTACATGAAGTCGTCGAGCAGCGCGTTGCCCGGCCCGGTGTCGCAGGCGATCAGCGTATCGTTGCCGTCGATATAGGTGATGTTGGAGACGCCGCCGATATTGACCACGACGATCGGCCCCTCGCGCTCCAGCGAATTGGCAAGCGCCCGGTGGTAGACCGGTACGAACGGCGCGCCCTGCCCGCCGGCCTCGACGTCGGCGGCGCGGAAGTCGTGCATGACGGGAATATGGATCGCCCTGGCCAGCGCCGGCGCATCGCCGATCTGCACCGTCAGCCGCTTCTCGGGGCGGTGCAGCACGGTCTGGCCGTGGAAACCGACGATGTCGATGTCCTCCGGCCGCATCCGGTTCTGGGCGACGAAGGCGGCCACCGCCTCGGCATGCGCCAGTGTCACCGCGCGCTCGGCCTCGGCCAGGATTCCCGGCCGGGCATAGCGCTGCTGCAGGTGCACCGCCTCGGAGAGCGCCTGGCGCAGCAGGTCGCGCTCGGCCGGGCTATAGGGCCGGTAGCCGGACGGCCCGAACGCCTTCACCAGCTTTCCATCGGTTTCGATCAGCGCGACATCGACCCCGTCCAGCGAGGTGCCGCTCATCAAACCGAGTGCCGTCAACATCATGGATCAGCGTCCTCAACAGACCCCCTCCGGCATGCCGATCTTGTGCCAGAGGGACACATCTTATAATGCCACAGCGCCAAGTGGCGGGCAGCAACCGAGTTCCCACGGAAGACCCTTAAATTGCTCCCGAAACAGTGAACCAAGAATTGTCAGGCACGCCGACAGATGACTGCTTTTAAATCGGATTTCCTCAACACCCTGCAGGAACGTGGATTCATCCACCAATGCTCCGATTTCGAGGGGCTGGACGCCCTCGCCGCCAAGGGCGAGGCGACCGCCTATGTCGGCTACGATTGCACCGCCCGCTCGCTGCACATCGGCAACTACCTGACCATGATGATGCTGCACTGGCTGCAGCAGTCCGGCAACAAGCCGATCACCCTGATGGGCGGCGGTACCACCATGGTCGGCGATCCCTCGGGCAAGGACGAGACGCGCGCGATGCGCACCGTCGCCGAGATCGAGGCCAACAAGGAATCGATCCGCGGCGTGTTCGCGAAGGTGCTGCGCTATGGCGATGGCAAGAGCGACGCCATCATGCTCGACAACGCGGAGTGGCTGACCAAGCTGAACTGGATCGAGATGCTGCGAGACGTCGGCCGGCACTTCTCGGTCAACCGCATGCTGACGATGGACTCCGTGCGCTTGCGCCTCGAGCGCGAGCAGGAGATGAGCTTCATCGAGTTCAACTACATGGTCTGCCAGGCCTACGACTTCGTCGAGCTCGCCAAGCGCACCGGCTGCAAATTGCAGATGGGCGGCTCCGATCAGTGGGGCAACATCATCATGGGCGTCGATCTCGGCCGCCGCATGGGCACCCATCAGCTGTTCGCGCTGACGACGCCGCTGCTGACGACGGCGTCGGGCGCCAAGATGGGCAAGACCGCGCAAGGCGCAGTGTGGCTCAATGCCGACCAGTTCTCGCCTTATGATTTCTGGCAGTACTGGCGCAACACCGAGGACGCCGACGTCGGCAAGTTCCTGAAACTGTTCACGACGCTGCCGATGGCCGAGATCAAGAAGCTCGAGGCGCTCGGCGGCTCGGAGATCAACGAGGCCAAGAAGGTGCTCGCGACCGAGGCGACCGCGCTGCTGCACGGCCGCGACGCAGCAAACGAAGCGGCCGAAACCGCACGCCGCACTTTCGAGGAAGGCGCGCTCGCAGAGAGTCTTCCGACCGTGGAAATTCCGCGCGGCGAACTCGACGCCGGCCTCGGCGTGCTCAACGCCTTCGTGAAGGCGGGCCTGGTTGCCTCCAATGGCGAAGCGAGGCGCCAGATCAAGGGCGGCGGCCTGCGCGTCAACGATGCGCCGGTCACCGACGAGAAGATGGCGCTCTCAGCGGCCAATCTGACGCCTGAAGGCGTGGTCAAGCTGTCCTTCGGCAAGAAGAAGCACGTCCTCATCAAGCCTGCATAGGCGTATGAGCTTTTGATGCTTGTCAGGGCGCACGGATGCGCGCTCCCTGACCGGCAATGGACCAGAACACGCCCAAGGAAGTGTCCAAGAACGAAAGTGTGGCGCCGCAAGGTGCCGTGCGCATCGCGCTCACCGTGCTCGCGCTCTGCTTCACGCTGGCCGTGCTGGGACGCGGGCTCGGCGACAGCTTTACGGTGTTCCTGAAGCCGATCTCGGAAAGTTTTGGCTGGGACCGCGCGCAGATCGTCTCGGTCTATTCGCTCACCTGGCTCGCGAGCGGCCTCACCGCTCCCTTCGTCGGACGCCTGTTCGATCATTCCGGACCGCGCATCGTCTATGCGCTCGGCTTAGCGCTGCTCGGCGCGGCCTTCCTGATCGCGGCGCACGCCCAGCATCTGTGGCAGTTCCAGCTCTCGATCGGCCTCTGCGTCGGCATCGGTATCGCCTTCATCGGCATCGTGCCGAACTCGATCCTGCTCGGGCGCTGGTTCGGGCCGCGCCTGCCGACTGCGATGTCGGTGGTGTATTCGGCGATGGGCGGCGGCGTGCTGGCGCTGCTGCCGGCCTCGCAGCTGCTGATCGATCACATCGGCTGGCGCGACACCTACCAGCTGTTCGGCCTTGCCGCCTTGGGCCTGCTGGTGCCGCTGCTGCTGCTGCCGTGGCGGCTGTTCGCCGCGGGCTCGCCGCATGTCGTGAAGAAGACCGATCCTGATTTCGTCGACAACGGCTGGACGCTGCTCGGCGCGATGCGCCACCACGCCTTCTGGGCGCTGTTCTCGACCTTCTTCTTCACCGCCGTCGGCATGTACGCGATCGCAGCCCAGATCGTGGCCTACCTGATCGATGCCGGCTTCCCGCCGCTCCAGGCCGCGACCGCCTGGGGTTTTTCGGGCGTCGTGCTGGTGTTCGGCATGCTCGGTGTGTCTGCGCTCGACGGCCTGATCGGGCGAAGGCCGTCCGTGCTCTTGAGCTACGCGATCTCGATCCTCGGCATCATCCTGCTCTGGCTGCTGCAGTATTCGCCGAACATTCTCCTGCTCACCGGTTTCGTCATCTGCTTCGGCAGCATGATGGGCTCGCGCGGCCCGCTGATCAGCGCGACCGCAATGCGGATCTTCCAAGGCAAGCGCATGGGCACCATCTACGGCACGATCTCGATCGGCAGCGGCCTCGGCTCGGCGTTCGGCTCCTGGAGCGGCGGCCTGATCCATGACGCGACCCACGGCTACAACGCGCTGCTCGCCTTCGCACTTGCGAGCGTGATCCTCGGGATGATTCCATTCCTGATTGTGCCCGCCTTGCGACGCTAGGTATCTCAGGGGTAACCTGATCGCGTTCGCGTCACCGGAAAATTACGGGTGGGACTGGTGCGAATACGCGCAAAATATTCGGGCTGCACGCGGCTGAAACCCCAGCCTGCGGTGTTTTGTCCGACATGACAAAAATGTCAGCACGAAAATAATCTTGGGTGGCTTGCGAGGAGGAACCGAATGCGGTCCAAGTCGCTACATTGGATGGAGGGCAAACCAATGGACTTTTCTTTTCTCTCTCGCTTTCAACCGGTTCTTCTGAGCCTGTTTCGCTTCATCACCGGCCTCTTGCTGTTCCAGTACGGCATTGCCAAGCTGTTCAAGTTCCCGCCTGTGCCGATGTTCGCCAAAGTCGAACTGATGTCACTCTACGGCGCGGCCGGGACGATCGAACTGGTGGTTGGCGGGCTGCTGATGATCGGCCTGTTCACGCGCCTCGCCGCTTTCATCCTCTCGGGTGAAATGGCCTTCGCCTACTTCATGGGCCACATGTTCAGGGGCGAAGCGCCGGTGTTCCTGCCGCTGCTCAATGGCGGCACCGCAGCGATCCTGTTCTGCTTCGCCTGCCTCTACCTGTCGGCCGCCGGCGGCGGACCGATCAGCGTCGATGCCGTGATGGGCAAGGAGAGCGGCGCAGCCGGCGGCGCGTTCGCGCGGCGCTAAGGCGCCCCCGGATCACTCCACAAGCAGCGGCACCGGCGCATCCGCCGGTGCCGCATCAACGCGCCCCAAGCACGTTCCAGATCAGAACGAGGGCTGCGACGAGCAGCACGGACATGATGATGCGATGAACGAATCGATTCATTGCGGGTCCGGCCCTATCCCGTAGCTACCAAAATCCAAGATCGATTTTCCCGGGCAGTCCGCAGCGGCGGACGCCAAAACACGGCGATTTGCCTGCAGGATTGCGCATCCGACTGCGCAAAGTGTTGCGCGCGGCAGCGCGTCGCACGCGTCCATTCATGATTGGTAAGAACTTCATGCTACCGACGCGAGCAATAACAACCATTTCGTAGAGGCCGCGATGAAGCTGCTCAGCCATCTGAAGATCCGCACCAAGCTCACCAGCATGGTCTGCCTCGCGGCGCTCACGGTGACGGCCATCATCGGCGTATCGGCGGTGCTCAGCAAGAGCCGCATGATGGAGGACCGCGTCCAGCAGATGCGGACCGCGGTGGAGCTGCTCTACAACTACGCACAATCGCTCCAGGACGAGGTCGCCGCCGGCAAGCTGACGCAGGCCGAGGCCAAGGTCCAGTTCCACCAGCGCGGCCGCCGCATGAGCTTCAACGGCGGCCAGGGCTACCCCGTCGTTTACAATCCCGACACCTCGCTGTTCGTGAACGGCGCCAACCAGCAGCTTTGAAGGCAAGATCACCGGCGCGACCGACTCCAACGGCGTCCTCATCGCCGACGCCATCCTCAACGCGGCCAATCAGAATGCGCAGGGCGGCGTCGCATCCTATCTCTATCCCCGCCCCGGCCAGACCGAGCCCGTGCGCAAGACCGTGTTCACGCGCAAATTCGCCCCCTGGAACGTGACGATCAGCTATGGCCTCTATGTCGACGACATCGACGCCGACGTGCGCGCCCTGACGCTGGAGCTCGCCGCGATCGGCGTCGGCCTGATGCTGCTGATGGCGACACTGTCCTGGCTGATTGCCCGCGACGTGCTCGGCGCGCTCGACCGCCAGAAGAACCGCATGCAGGAAATCTCCGAAGGCGCCATCGACAAGCCGGTCGAGGAGACCGATCGCGGCGACGAGATCGGCCGCATGGCCGAGACGCTCGAAGTCCTCAGGCAGACCGCGCTGACGGCGCGCAATCTGGAGGCCGAGCAGGTCGCCGCCAAATCCCGCAGCGAGCAGGAGAAGCGCGAGGCCCTGATCGCGCTTGCCGACCGCTTCGACGCCTCCGTCGGCCAGCTCGTCGGCCTGATGGCCTCCGGCTCCGGCGAGCTCGAGACCACCGCCAAGTCGATGTCGTCGACCGCCGAAGGCACCAACCGCCGCGCCGCCGTGGTCGGCTCCGCCGCGACCCAGGCCAGCCAGCGCGTCCAGACAGTCGGCGCTGCCGCCGAAGAGCTCTCCTCCTCCATCACCGAGATCAGCCGCCAGGTCGCGCAATCCGCCGAAGTGACCGGTCGCGCCGTCGATAGCGCCCGCCGCACCGACACCATCGTGCGCGCGCTCTCGGACGGTGCCCAGCAGATCGAGCACGTCGCCGAGCTGATCTCCAGCATCGCGGCGCAGACCAACCTGCTCGCGCTCAACGCCACCATCGAGGCGGCGCGTGCCGGTGAGGCCGGCCGCGGCTTTGCCGTCGTCGCTTCCGAAGTGAAGTCGCTGGCGAGCCAGACTGCGGAGGCCACCCGCGAGATCGGCGACAAGATCGCCCAGATCCAGGGCGCGACCAAGGAGGCCGTGGACGCCATCGGCGGCATCACCGCCACCATCGAGGAGGTCAGCCGCATCGCGACCTCGATTGGAGCTGCCATCGAGGAGCAAGGCGCCGCCACCGCCGAGATCGCGCGCAGCGTCTCGCAGACGGCCGAGGCAACCAAGGAAGTCACCACCAATATCGGCGTCGTCTCCACCGCCGCCAACGAGACCGGCAACGCCGCCGGCATGGTGCTCGCCGCGGCCAGCAGCCTCTCCAAACAGGCCGAGCAGCTCTCCGGCGAAGTCGGGACGTTCCTGAAGGGCGTGCGCGCGGCGTAGGCTGCGGGCGCTGGAGGCTCCGCAGCGTCATGCCGGGCGGGACGCTTGAGCCCGCTCCTACCGCCGCGCGAGGCTGCAGCCGCTCGAGAGCTGGCGCGTCGAGCCGGTCGAACCGTCGTTGGACTGGGACGGGAATTCCTCGAACGGCGTATTCTGCTTGCCGGTATTGAATTCGAAGATCTTGCGGAACACGCCCGGCACCATCGCGGACACCGGATTGACGCGCATCACGGGCGCGGCCGGTGTGCCGACGACCTCGTAGGTCACACCGATCAGGCCCTCCTTGTCGCCGCCGCCGAGAAACAGCCCGAGGACAGGAATCTGTCCGAACATGTTGTTCAAGCCGTACATCGGCACGAAGGTGCCGCTCATGCATACCTGGTTGCCGGGATAGTCGATCGAGCCTTCGATGGTGGCGCCGATCATCGGGCCCTTGACCACGCCGTCGCGGATCGTGAGCGCGCCGTTCTGGCGGGTGAACTCGGCGCGGAGCGCACTGAAGGAAACGCCGTTGCCGGTGCCGTTGGGCGCGCCGGCGGCAACGCGCTCGAGCTGCGCCTCGCCCTTCACCGTGAAGTCGCGCACGTTGATGAGCCCCTCGCGCGAGGTGTTCGGCTCCGATGTCGGCGGCTCCATTGCCACCACCATCTGACCGCCGACCGCCTTGGTGTAGGTGTCGGTGAAGCGCAGCAGCGCGCCGGCATCGTTGGTCTGGAGGTAGATCACCTCGCGGTTGCCCTGGGCGCGGCCGCCGCGCAGGTCAGCCGCAACGGGCGTATCGCGGCCGATCTTGCCGCTCAAGGTGAAAGCCTTGATGGCGCCGCTGCGCTTCGACATCTTGGCATCGACGCTGCGCATCGCCTCGCCGTTGAAGCCGGCGACCGCACCGAGCTTCACGTCGATGTCGAAATCGACGTTCTTCAGCTTGCTCTTGTCGTCCTTGGAATTGCCTGAGATCGCCGACTTCAGGAAACCGCGGCCGTCGAACACGTCGCCGCGCACGGTGCCGCGCACCACGCCATCCTGGCCGCGCTCGACCTTCAACGACGCCTTGTCACCGTCGGACGGCGCATAGGTCGGGAAATTCGCGCTCACGAGATCGCCATTCGGATCGAGCTCGAGCGAGCCCTTGATCGAGGCGCCGCTGCCTTCGATGACGATGTCCTCGAAGCGGGTCGATTGCGCCGTCGGCACCACCTTGAAACTGGCCTTGCCGGACCTGCCCGGCAGCTTGACCCAGCCGGGCAGGATGTTGTCGAGCTTGACCGAGGTCAGGTCGGCCTCGACGCCGAGCTTCGTCGTCTGGTCCGCACCGCCGGCGATCTTGCCGGACAGCTTGATCGGCAACGAGCCGCTGACGGCGGGGCTGAGATCGAAGCCGAGGCGCGCGCGGCTTGCATCGTCCAGCGTCGCCTGCAATCGGACGTCGGCATCGCCCTCGGCCGGCTTACGGTAGTCGAGCGAGGCGGCCTGCCCGTTGATCTTGACGTCACCCTTGACCTGGTAGCCCTGGTTGTTGGCCGCGATCTTCAGATTGTTGGCCTCGAGCCTCTGGTTCATCACCAGCTTGTCGGCGGCAAAGCCGTTGAGGTCGGCGGTGACGGCATAGGTCGTGTCGGACTTGGTCAGTTCGCCCTTGACCGGCATGCCGAGCTGGATGTTCGCCGAGAACGTTCCCTTGCTGGTGTTGGGATCGACCACGGTCGCCGACAGATCGCTCAGCCGATCGTTCGAGAGCATTTCGGCCGCAGCAGGCACGGGACCGTCGACGCGGAACCTGGTGCGCGAGGGCGACGGCTTGGGCGCCATGTCAGGCACCTCGAAGGTGAAGTCGGAGATCGTGATCTTGCGACCGGCCGGCGTGTCGGCGATGCCCTGCCCGATATTCACCGTCGCCGTGCGTCCGGTCACGCGCGCCCTCAAATCGGCATCGTGCACCACCGGCATGCCGTCCACGGGACGAACCGCGACGCCGCTCGCGACGATGTTGACCGACAGGCCGTCGTCGGGGATCGGCGGCCCCTTGCGCGGAAGGTTCCTGGTCGGCGAGTTGATACCGATCTCGATGCGCTGGAGTGTGCCGCGCTCGATCCGCTCGATCACCCACTCACGCAACTCGGGAACGACAAGCGTCGGCCACATCCGCTTGAGCGCGGAGGCCGACATCGGCGTTCCCGCAAAGCCCAGCGTCAGCCGCGGCTCGCCGGAATAGTCGATGGCACCGGTGCCGGCGACGCCGATCTCGCCGTTGCTGATATCGGCCTGCGTCAGCAACAGGCGCTTGTGGTCGGTATCGAAGCGGAAACCGATCGCGATGCGGTTGAAGACGAGCGGCGGCTCGTTGTCGATACCGCCGAGGAGGATCGATCCGCCGCTGAAGCCGAGCTGCCAGTCGTTGATGTTACCGTTGGGCGGCTCAAGATGGGCCAGAAGCGTCAGACGGTTGGCGCCGGAGAGGATCTTGAAGGGTGCGACCAGCACCCGCCGATTGGCGTCCCACTCGACATTGATCTCGGCGGAATCGATCGCCATCGGATAGTCGGGCGTATCGGTGTCGATGATGTTGCCCGCGCCAACCGCGATCTTGCCGCGGAAGAAGGTCGGCACGCCGTCGCGGCCGAGCTCGCCCTTGAGCTCGCCGGTCAGCGGCAGGTCGGCGGTATAGGTGAGATCCTTCACCCGCAGCGCCAGCAGGATGTTGGAGGTCGAGACCTTGTCGGCCTTGATGTCGACCGAGCGCACGCCATTCTCGGCGGGACCGATCGTGGCGCGCAGCATCCAGGGACGCGCGCCCTCCTCGCCGAGGCTGAGCGCGACGCCGCCGTGGCTCGGCCGGCGCAGGCTCAGCGTGATGTTCTCAAAGCTCCATTTGCTGCCGCGCTGCTGATCGTCAACGATCAGGTTGCCGTTCTTCAGGCCGATCTCGTTGAGGTTCTGGCCGTCGAGGCCGGTCATGCTCAAGCTGTCGAGCCAGTCGAGGCCCTGGAGAATGCCGCTCTGCGCGGTCGCCTGAGGCGCGCCTTGCGATGCGGCTTGAGATGGGTCCTGGCCCGCGGGCGCCGTAGCGAATGGCGGCGGCGGAACGCCGTTGCGCGGGAATGTCGGCGGCAGGCCCGCATCCTTCTTGGAGGCAACGCCGGTTGCCAGCGGTTTGGCGGTGTCGCCAGCCGAGACCGTGACGGTGCCGTCGGGCGCAATCCGGATCGCAAGCTCGGCATCGACCAGGTTGAGGCTTTCCGCGCGCAGATGGCCCATCAGCAGGCCTGCGCCCGACAGCCTCACCTCGGCCTTCGGGGCGCTGGCGACGATGGCGTGGTCGCGGTCGCGCACGATGATGTCGCGAATGCGCACGGCGATACGGACCCGCCCGGCGCGCTCGATCTGGGTGCCGCCGACCTCAACCGTGTTGCCGTGGCCGATATTGTCCTCGATGGCGGCGGCAAGCCAGGGCGTCGCGATGTCGAGATTGATGGGGCCGGCGCCGAGCCGCCACCACAGCGCACCGAAACAGCCGATAAAGATGACGATGAGGGCGCCGACGACGACAGCCAGCCGCTTCAGCCAGCGACCGCCGCCCGGCCAGCGGCGCGGCGACCCAAAGCGATGAAAGCCCGAATGGGAACGTGACAACAGCCGGCGCGCCCGGTGGCCCGCCGCTGCTTCCTGATCCGGATCCCAGTCGGCCTCGTCCCATTCCTGCGGCTGTTGTTGACCGCCGCGCCGATCGAAATCCCGATTGTAATCCTGGGGCGACGTATTCCTTGCCATTGCCTCTCGATACAGGCGCCCATCGTAGGACTGAGCACCGCCGGGACCGCAGCCGTCCACGGGACGCGAAGCCCCCTGCGCCGGCACTGCCGCCATACCTCGAATATTCCTGCTGTTCGTCATTTCGCCCCGGGAGCGCGTTCAACGAGCAGTGGGGTGGTGCGTGGAATTCCTTGTAACCATACTCCGGCGTCGTCAGACTTGCCCAGCCAAGGGCGCGATTCCGGCACACCGGACGAGAGCTGCAATACCGCTTCGGTTGACCCGCCGAAAGCGTCGAAAGGAAGGCGTATGTCCAAGAAATCCCGAAAGAAATCGTCCAAAACGCCCTCCGGCAGTCCAACAGCTAAAAAGAAGGCCCCGAAAACCAAGGCAACGACTCAAACAAAGGCCGCGAAAACACAGCGGACACCGGCCAGCAAATCAACCGCGACCATAGCAAAGACAGCATCGCATGGGGCCACATCGAAACAGTTAAAATCCTCCAAATCGGCCTCTGCGGCGAAGCCGGTCCTGGCCGAGGGGCAGAAGGCGCCCGCCTTCCGCCTGCCCCGCGATGGCGGCGGCGTGGCGACGCTGTCGGACTATGCCGGCCGGAAGCTCGTCCTGTTCTTCTATCCCCGCGCCGACACGCCCGGCTGCACCCGGGAGGCCATCGACTTCACCCGCCTTGCAGGTGCCTTCGCCGACGCCGGCACTGCCGTGCTCGGCGTCTCCGCGGATTCGTTAAAGGCCCAGGAGAAGTTCCGCGACAAGCACAGCCTCGGCGTTCCCCTGATCTCGGACGAGAAGCACGAGATGCTGGAGGCGTATGGCGCGTGGGGCGAAAAGTCCATGTATGGCAAGAGCTTCCTCGGGATTCTTCGCACCACGGTGCTGGTCGGGAGCGACGGCAAGGTGGCCAGGATCTGGCGCAACGTCCGGGTCGACGGCCATGCCGATCAGGTGCTGGAAGCGGCAACAAGTCTTTAACCAGCCCGTTAAGTTCTCGCGGTTCCGTTTCCGGAAAATTAACCATGACCGGCCCAGATTGCTGCGGCAATTAGGCCGCAAGGAACCCATCCGACCGGCGCCGGGAGTGCCGATGTCGAAAAGTTCTGCCCAATATTCGCAGTACCCCCAGCATCATCCTCACGACCACGGACGGGCCTTCCATCGGCGTCCCGTAGCTGTTGCGGCGACTGCCGCGATTCCCCTTCCCGACGCCGACGACGCCTACACCATCGTCCATCACGGCAAGCAGGTTCGCCTCGGCCCGGTCGTGTTCTGGATCGTGGTCGGCACGATCGTGCTGCTCGGACTGTGGTCGGCCGCGACCGCCACCTATTTCGCCTTCCGCGACGACGTCTTGACCCGGCTGATCGCCCGCCAGGCCGAGATGCAATACGCCTATGAGGACCGCATCGCCGAGCTGCGCGCCAAGGTCGATCGCACCACCAGCCGCCAGCTGCTCGACCAGGAGCAGTTCGACCAGAAGCTCGACCAGATCATGAAGCGCCAGACGGCGCTGGAGTCCCGGGCGACGGCGCTGGGCGCCATGCCAGACGTGACCGGATCGATCCCGCGCACCGCGCCACAGCGCAGCGATGCCAACCCGAGCGCAACGCAGGGCACGCCAAAACCGTCGCCGATCAGCGACACCGTGATCTTCGTGGCACCGCCGGATCGTGAAGCGCGCCTCGAATCGCGCGCGCCTGCCGTGCTGGCTCCGCCGACCAGCCAGTTCGCCAAGAACCAGGGTTTCGACAACGTCCTGGTCCGGCTCACCACCTCGCTCGACCAGGTTGAGCGCCGCCAGATGGCGGCACTCAGCGCCGTCGAAGACGGCATGGATTCGCGCATGCGCCGGATGCGGGGCGTCGTCAGCGATCTCGGCCTGAACCTCGCCAGCCTCGAAGCCGCCGTGCCGCGCAGCGCGATGGGCGGCCCCTTCGTCCCGGTCAAGCTGACGGCCAACGCCGGACCGTTCGAGAAGCAGCTCAATCGCATCAACACGACGCGCGCCGAGCTGGACCGGCTCAATCGCACGCTGGCGCTGGTGCCCTATCGCAAGCCCGTCATCGGCGAGGTCGAGTTCACCTCCGGTTTCGGCGTGCGCAGCGATCCCTTCCTGG
Source organism: Bradyrhizobium huanghuaihaiense (assembly GCF_025200885.1). Classification (NCBI taxonomy): domain Bacteria; kingdom Pseudomonadati; phylum Pseudomonadota; class Alphaproteobacteria; order Hyphomicrobiales; family Nitrobacteraceae; genus Bradyrhizobium; species Bradyrhizobium huanghuaihaiense. The sequence continues at coordinate 5,048,645 of NZ_CP104172.1, forward strand.
GCCGGCCCGCGATGCACACCGGCCTCGACTTCCGCGCCGCGACCGGCGATCCCGTCCGCGTCACCGCCTATGGCAAGGTGGTCTCCGCCGGCTGGTCCGGCGGCTACGGCCGCATGGTCGAGGTCGATCACGGCAACGGTCTTTCGACCCGCTACGGCCATCTCTCCGAGATCAGCGTCAAGGTCGGCGAGGTCGTGAAGATCGGCCAGGTCGTCGGCCTCGTCGGCTCGACCGGCCGCTCCACCGGTCCGCATCTGCACTATGAGACCCGCATCGACGGCGAAGCGGTCGATCCGCAGAAGTTCTTGCGCGCCGGCGTGCGCCTCAGCGCGGGCTAAGCCCGCGCCCTTCTGTTTCGGTCCACGCCGTCCTTAGCGCCGGCCACCCATTCCGCCGCCGGGACCTCCGAAGCCACCACCACCCATACCGCCGCCGGGCCCCATCGGGTTGCCACCGGGCGCGCCAAAACCGCCGGGACCTGACGGACCACTCGGCCCTGGCGGCGCGGAACCGGGATTCGCACCGGGGGGCGATCCCGGCGCGGGCGCACCGGGAGCGCCGGGCTGACCACTGGTCGGATTCGGCGTGCCGCTGTTCGGATGCAGGATCGAGCCACCGGGCGAGCGGTTCGGTTGGCCAGTGCCACCGGGCGCCTGCCGCGGCGCGCCCGGGAATTGACTGACCGCCTGGGCCGAATCGAGCTGCAGGCCGCGCGAGCGATCGAACACGCCGTTGACCACCATGCGCGCCTCGCCCGCCGCGGGCCCGAAGCGTGAGCCGTCACGTGCGATCAGCCCCGAGCCGAGCTGGAGGTTGGCGCCCGCCCTTTGCACATAGGCCTCGATCGACAGCCGGCTCGCGCCGACGAGATCCGAGAAATCGTCGATCCGCGTGCGCGCGGCCTGCATCGTGCCCTGGCTCGCGCTGCCCTCGATCTGGACACGCTGGCCGACCAGCAACGGATCGACGCCGTTCAGCCTCAAGCCCCCGATACGCAGGCCATCAGGCCCGCGCACGACGAGGCCGGTGACGCGCGCAACTGAATCGCGCCGCGGCTCGACCAGGCTTGCGACGATGACGCCATCGGTGCGGCGCAGACCGAAGACGGCGACCTGCGTGCCCGGACGAATCTTGCTCTCCTTGTCGCCCGCGACGATCTTCTGGCCGAGCACCGTCAGCTCGTTGCCCTTCACCTGCTCGACCGGCCCGGCGACCTCGCTCGCGATCGCGATGCTGCGCGTGGCCAGCGTGCCGTCAGCCTGCCGGGTCGCGACCACGCGCGCGAGCTGGCCGATGCGCAAGCTGCTGGTGCTGGCCGGCTCGCCATCGATGCGGACCGGGACGTCGCTGGCATAGGTGACGCGCTCGCCGTTGACGTAGATGCTGCCGAAGCGCTGGATCACACCGACGATGCCGGTGCCGCCGATGCCGTGATCATCGCCACGCGTGATTCCGGTGCCGCCGATGCCCTGGTCGGTGCCGCGCTTGACCTGCGCGCTGGCCATCGCGGTGCCGGCGAGCCAGAATCCCATCAACAGCAGACGGCGGGAGATCAGCGGCGGCCGGCTCATGAACCGCCCTCTTTGCCGGCGTCCTTTGCACCGTCCTTGCCGCCTGCCTTCGTCTCGCTCTCCTCGTCGGCGTCCTCGCTGTAGATGTAGATGCCGAAATTCCAGCGGGCATCACCGCCCTTGTCCTTGGCCAGCGCCCGGTTGGCCTCGCGGTTGGCGGTCTTCAGCGCGTCCATGGCGAGCTCGCGCGAGCGCGCCTCGAGACGCCGCGCCAGCTTGGGCGAGATGTTGTTGTAGTGCACCGCGCGTTCGAGATAGCGCGGTCCATCCGAGACGTTCTGCGCGGCGGCAGCGATGTGGTCGTGCAGGTTGCGGCCGAGATAGTGCCATTTGCTGTCGTCCTCGCCTGATGGGACGAAGGCGGCCTCGACCAGCTCGATCTCGTCGGCTTCGTTGATCGTGACGAGCTTGCGGTCGATCCACTCGTCGAGCACCGCGCGCGGGCGCACGTCCTTGGTGACGGAGGCGACGAGCTGCTCGAACGACGGCGCATCGCCACCCGCCGTGCGCGGCAGCGCCAGCGGCTCGCCCTTCGCGTCGGTGAATTCGGGCGCGGCGAGCCAGCGCGCGATCACCGCGCTGGTCAGCGACACCGCTGCCGGCGCCTCATGCACCGGCGCGCCTGCGCCGCGCAGCCGCGCCACCTCCTTGCGATGGATGCCGGTGAGCAGGCTGACGCGGCTGTCGGTTTGCTCCTTTCCTTCCAGCGCGAAATCATGCTCGGCGACGTTGACGAAGAGCTCGCGAAGCAACTGCGCCAGCGCGGGAAAGGTCATGCCGCTGCGGATGCAGAGCCGCACGAGCGGGCGCAGCAGCCGCGCAAGGGGCGCGTGCAGCTTCGCGGCGGCATTCGGCTGTGGTGCCGCTGCTTTCGACCCGGGCTTGGCATTCATGTCTGAATTGTAGCGATCTACGGCGTGGGACACAATCCCACTTTTTCCTGCCTGCCGATTGACGTGGTAAATTTTCCCACATATACGGAACGCCACTGAGGGCGCGACGTAGAGGGACTCACACCCATGGCAGACCGCTTGGTCCGCATTTCCAGTTCACCACGTGCTGTACCGGCTCCCGTTTGGGGCCACGCCGCAATCGAGCCGATGCTGCCCGCACTGCTGCGCGGCGTGATCTTCATCTCGGTGCTGGCCGCACCGTTCCTTGCAGCGCTTCTCGCAGGCTGACCGCGATCATGCATCACACCAGCGAAACCCCGCGCCGTCCGTCGGTGCTGCACATCTTCAAGATCTACTATCCCGATCTGTTCGGCGGCACGCTCACGGTGATCCGCGACATCTGCGCGAGCCTGAAGGATGCCTTCGCCTCCGCCGTGCTGGTCTGTTCGCAATCGGCCGAGCGGCGCGAGATCGTCGTCAACGACGTGCCGGTCGAGCGCGTGCGTTCGTTCGGCAATGTGCTGTCGCTGCCCGCCGCCCCGACCTATCCTTGGCGTCTCTGGCGCAGAAGCGCCGAGCACGATCTGCTCGCGCTCCACGCCCCCTTCCCTCTGGCCGACCTCGTCTTCGCCTTCGGACTCGGCGCCAAGCGGCCGCTGGTGGTGCACTGGCACGCCGACATCGTCACCCATGCCGGCCTGCGCTGGTTCATCGAGCCGCTGATGCGGCGGACGCTGCGCCGGGCCAAGGCGATCATCGTGTCCGACCACGTGCTGGTCGACAACACGCCACTGCTGCGCGAATTCGAGGACAAATGCCACGTCGTGCCATTCGGCATCGATACCTCGGGCTATGACTGGCCGAAGATCGAGCCGCACCACGTCAACGACCGCGGCCGGCTCGTTCTCGCCTGCGGTCGGCTGGTGCCCTACAAGGGTTTTGACGTACTCATCCGCGCCGCGGCTGCGCACAATTTCGAGACCTGGATCATCGGCGAGGGCGTCGAGCGGCCGCGGCTCGAGCAGTTGATCCAGGAGCTCGGCCTCGGTGACCGCGTTCGCCTGATCGGCTCGGTCAACGATTGCGAGCGCATCAAGCTGATGTGCCTCGCCGACGTCTTCGTAATGCCATCGGTGACCAATGCCGAGACCTTCGGCCTGGTCCAGCTCGAGGCCATGGCTGCCGGGCGCCCGGTCGTGAATACGGCGCTCGACACCGCGGTACCGCGCGTTGCCCGCCACGGCATCGAAGCCATCACGGTGCCGCCGGGCGATGCCGAGAAGCTGGGTGAGGCCATCGACACCCTGATCCGCGATCCCGAGCGGCGCCGCCGCATGGGACTTGCGGCGCGCTCGCGCGCCCTCTCCCGCTATTCGGCCACGGCCTTCAAGCAGGGCATGGAGACCGTCTACCGCAACGCCGTCGCCGCCTCCAGCGAGGCGCGACCTGCGACCGCCGAGCCACCGCAGGCGACCGGCTGGCTGGATACAGTCCGGATCGCGGTGGCGCTTGCCTGGTCCGACATGCGGCACCGCTACGTCCGCTCACTGCTCGGCCCGTTCTGGATGTCGCTGCAGATGGCCATCGTGGTCGTGGTGCTGGGCTCGGTGATCGGCCAGATGTCGAACGCCAACATGACGGCCCGCCTGCCGATGCTGGCGCTGTCGATGACGGCCTGGACCTTCCTCAACGGCGTGGTGCTGGATGCGACCACGGCGCTCCAGAACTCCGCGAGCCTGATCCGCGACCGGGCACTGCCGCCGGTGATCTTCCTCCTGCAATGCACCTTCCGTCACGCGCTGTTCGCACTCCATAACGCCTGTGTGCCGCTGCTGCTGTGGCTCGTGTTCTCGCCGCACGACCTCTCTCACGCGCTGGCGGCGCTGCCCGGTCTGCTGCTGTTCGTCGCCTGCACCTTCGCCCTGAGCCTCGTCCTCGGCGCCATGGCGACGCGCTATCGCGACCTCAAGCCGATCATCGAATCCACGCTGATGCTCGCCTTTCTCGCCTCGCCGGTGATCTGGTCGTCCGACATGATCAACCACCGCTCGACGGTGATGCGGCTCAATCCGCTGACCCATCTGTTCGCGGTGTGGCGCGAGCCGCTGGCGGGCGGCCATGTCGATCCCGTCAGCATCGTCTACGTCCTCGTCGCGCTGGCGCTCCTGGTCTTTGCGAGCGTGCTGACGCTGGTCCATCTGCGCAAAGCGGCATTCTGGATCTGACGCATGGTCTCGATCAGTCTTCGCAACGTCTGTCTCGATTACCCGCTCTACGGCGCCTACGACTTCTCGCTGAAGCGGCGGCTGCTCGGGCACCTCATCCGCGAGCCGGGCGAGATGCGGATCATCCGCGCCGTCGACAATGTCACGATCGAGGCCGAAGCGGGCAGCCGCATCGGGCTCGCCGGTCCCAACGGCTCCGGCAAGTCGACGCTGCTGCGGCTGATCGCCGGGGTGTATCCGCCGAGCAGCGGCAGCATCGCGCTGCAGGGCAATGTCGTGCCCCTGCTCGGCCTCAACGCCGGCGTCAACCTCGATTTCGTGGCGGAGGACAACATCGCGCTGCTGCTGCGGATCAGCGGCCGCAGGCCGACCCGCGCCATGATCGACGAGATCTGGGCGTTCACAGAGCTGGAGCCCCGCATGCAGCGGCTTCCATTAAGGATGTTCTCCTCGGGAATGCTGATGCGGGTGTTGTTTGCGACCGCGACCGCCTTCCCGGCCGACATCCTGCTGCTCGACGAATGGCTCAGCGTGGTCGACGAGCATTTCGCGGAGAAGGCGCAGGAGCGGCTGCTGCACATGGTGTCGCAGGCGGCGATCGTGATCATCGCCTCGCACGACCAGCCGCTGCTGCGCCGTACCTGCACCAGCATCATCAACCTCGATCACGGGCGCATCGCCTCGACCGTCACGGTCGAGCCCCCGGCCACGCACACCTTTGAGCTCCGCGAGAAACGCGCATGAAACAGAACATCCTCGTCGTCTCCGAGTCGCTCGGACAACCCAATCACAAGCGCGGCATCTTCCATTTCACGCGGGAGCTGGTGCGTTCGCTCGCCTCGGAGGGCCACGAACTCACGCTGCTGGTGGAGACCTCGAAGCGCTACCGCAAACTGTTGCGGCGCGAGCGGCGCACGAAGCTGTTCGGGGCGCAGTCCCGCAACATCGAGCTGCTTGCTCTCTATCGCTTCCTCGACGAAATCAACGTGAGCGGGCCGGTGACGCTCAGCGGCACGCGTCGCAAATTCGACTGGCTCCGTCACAGGGTCGGCACGTTACTGTCGCGGGACAACATCCTTTGCCTGCTGCGCGCGATCTGCCTGCGTGGCCTGAACGCGCACCAGATCGAGAACCGGCCCGCCGCGCTCGAATACATACCGCCGGATTTGAGCCACCTCGAACTATTCGGCGACTTTCAGCTCGAGCCGGGATTCTTCAACTATCAGGACTCCTCGGCCTTCTTCCTGCTCCCGCCGCCGCGGATCGACGCGCGCGACTACGACGTGATCGTCGTGGACACCCCGACCCGCGTGGCGATCAAGCGCAGGCCGGACGCCAAGGTGATCTGCGTCGTCCACGACCTGTTGCCGCTCACCGATCTCAAGCTCAGCGACATCGCCACCCGGCAGTTCCTGGCGCGAATCCGCACCAGCCTGCGCCAGGCCGACGAGCTCGCCTTCGTTTCAAACTACAGCATGATGCGGTTCAGGGAACTGTTGCCGCAATTTGCGCACCTACCGGCGCGGGTCGTGTATCCCCGCACCCGGTTCGACGCCCCGGATGTCCTGCACCTTCCAGCCCCGTCGGGGCGTCCGGGGCGGCCGAGCTTCGTCGTGATCGTCTCGAACGAGCCGCGCAAGAACGTCGCCGCCGTCGTCCGCGCCTTCCGCGCCGTGCCGCAGGCCGATCTCGTCGTGATCGGCTATGCCGGCGAGATCAGCCGGATGCGCAACCTCCCGCCCAACGTCCGCTTCGCCGGCTATGTCGACGAGCACGAGAAGGCCGCCTTGATCGCGGAGGCGCACGGCCTGATCATGCCGAGCCTTGCCGAAGGTTTTGGCGTGCCGATCATCGAGGCGCTGGCCGCGAACACGCCGGTGCTGTGCTCGGACATCGCAGTCTTCCGCGAGGTCGCCGGCGAGCTGGCCGATTATTTCGACCCGTATTCGACGGACTCGATCGCCGCATCCGTCACCCGCGTCCTGACGCGGCAGGAGGAGTGGCGCGGCAAGATCCGGGCGCGGCGCCAGGAGCTTGCGAAGCGCTTCGGTTACGAGACGCAGGCCCGCGATTTCCTCGGCCGCCAGGTGCCCGCGGAAAGACTGGTCGCCGCGCCGCTCGCATCGTACGGATGACGGCCGAATCCGCGATGTGGTCCGGGCCTGCCGATCGGCAGGGCTGCCGGACGGGATGGCGGAGCTGGCGCAACCGGGTCGCGTTGGTCCGGACTGCAGATGTGCTCGTCATCCTGATCGCGGCATCGCTGCCATGGTCCACCACGGCGCCTTCGATCTTCGTCGGGCTCTGGCTGCTCGCGGTGACGCCGACCATCGCCTGGCGCGACTATGCGCGCCAGCTCGCGCGGCCGGCATTTGCCCTGCCCTTCGTGCTCCTGCTGCTCGCGCTGCTTGGCACGCTGTGGTCGGAGGGGGCGTGGGCGGACCGGCTGCATGCGATCAAGCCGGTCGCAAAGCTCGTGCTGATTCCGCCGCTGCTCTACCATTTCAGCCGGTCCGAGCGCGGCTTGCACGTCTGCATCGCCTTTCTCGCCTCCTGCGCCCTGCTTGCCGTGTTCTCCTGGATCGTGCTGCTCCATCCCGACTGGAAGATCACCGCGACTGCGTCATCAGGCGTTCCCGTCAAGAACTACATCGACCAGAGCCAGGAGTTCACGCTGTGCGCTTTTGCGCTTGCGCTGCCCGCGCTCACCTTCTGGCGCGACCGACGCGCGGCCGCAACACTCGTCTGCCTGTCCTTGATCCTGCTGTTCGTCACCAACATGGTGTTCGTCGCCGCGGCCCGCACTGCCCTGCTCTGCATCGCGGTGCTGCTGGCCTTGTTTGCGTGGAAGCATCTGAACCGCCGCGCGGCGCTGGTCCTGCTTGCGGGCGCGGTCGCCGCGAGTGCACTGGCCTGGACGACCTCGCCCTATCTGCGCCAGCGCATCGCCGACGTCGCGATCGAATACCGCTACGGCCATGAGGACATCAGCCGCGCCTCGACCGCGCAGCGGCTGACCTATTGGCGCAAAGCGCTTCACGCCTTCACCGAGGCGCCTCTGATCGGCCACGGCACCGGCTCGATCAAGCGCCAGTTCGAGCGCGCCGCCACCAGCGAAAGCAGCCTTGCTGCCGAAGTCGTCAACAACCCGCACAACCAGACCCTCAACGTCGCGGTGCAATGGGGGCTTTTGGGAGTCGTCCTGCTCTACGCCATGTGGATCGCGCAGCTACAGCTGTTCCTCGGCGAAGGCCTTGCCGCCTGGATCGGCCTCGCCGCAGTCGTGCAGAACATCGCAAGCTCGCTCCTCAACTCACACCTGTTCGATTTCCACGAGGGCTGGATGTATGTGCTTGGCGTCGGCGTTGCCGGCGGCATGGTCCTGAAGGCGAAAGCCGGCAGCCAGAAGTGACCTGCGGACGTGACCGACCTCGCCAGGTAAGCGCCGCGATCTTCCGCGGGGTCAAGCGGCGGATCGGGAACTCACGCGGCGCAACAAGCCGAGCACGCGCCCGTCGATCACCAGCAACGCGCTGCCGATGACGATGGCACCCGCGATCTCGCGCATGGAGATCGGCTCCCCCAGCACCAGCCAGCCCAGCAGGATGGCAGTGACGGGAATGAGCAGCGTCACCAGCATGACATTGGTCGCGCCCGAGCGCCGGATGATCTGGAAGAAGACGATGTAGGCGAGCGCCGTCGAAAGGGCGGCAAGGCCGAGCACCGCGAGCCAGGTCGCGACGCCCGGCATCGGCAGATGCCACGGCTGCTCCACCATACCGGCGACTACCGCCATCATCACCGTGGACGCCATCAATTGAAATGTCGCCGTTCCAAGCGGCGGAGAGTCCTTGAGCAGCCGCCGCGCGGCCAGCGCCGCAAAGCCATAGCTGAACGCGCCGCCGAGGCAGAGCAGGATGCCGAGCCCCTGCCCCGGCCGCGTCTCGATGCCCCATCCGCGCAGGATGACCACGCCGACGACGCCCAGCGCCACGCCGGCCAGACGCCGCATCTGCAACGCTTCCTCGCCAGCCCCGGCCATGACGATCACCGTGAACAACGGTGTGGTGGCATTCAGGATCGAAGCGAGCCCACTCGGAACGTAGGTCTGGCCGATCACGATCAGCGAGAACGGGACGACGTTGTTGAGCAGGCCGATCGCGACGAACGGGCGCCAGCCGGCCACGCCCTTGGGAAGACCGATGCCTTGCATCCGCAGCAACGGCAGCAGCATGGCCGCGCCGAGCGCGACGCGCAGCAGCACAAGCATCAACGGCGGCAATTCCCGCAGCGCCGCGCCGTTGAAGAAGAACGAGCCGCCCCAGAGGATCGAGAGCACGGCGAACAGCGACCAGTCTCGCGCATCGATCCGGTTGTCTTTCGGGGGCATGTGTCTCATCTCGGCGGCCGAACCTGCCGCCTAAGCCAACACGGCACGCAGAGCCACCCGATTTCCGATGAAGTTTGGAATTCCCGTGTGCGGAAGAGACAGGGCGAACGAGGCTGCCCCATCTCAATGTCCTGGCTAGGATGGCTTCTTCGGCCGCGACACCAGCTCGATCATCTTGCCTTCATCGTCATCCGGCATCACCGCTTTGGCCTGCGCGTAGGCCTCGACGGCGGCGCGCGCGACCAGCGGCTTGCCGGCGAGCAGGCTCTCGGCGAGCGTCACGGCGTAGGCGGCATCCTTGTGCCGCAGCGCTGCCGTGAAGGTCGCGCCGGAAAAATCGCGGGCGACCATGCGCTTGGAGTGGCGCTGCACCTGCGGGCTGGCGGCAACGCCTGCCTGGATCGACTCCAGCACGAGGTTCATGTCGAGCCCGGCCTGCTCGGCGATGGCAAGGCCCTCGGCGAGGCCGGCGATCTGGATCGCGCCCATGAGATTGTTGATGAGCTTGTAGACCGTGCCGGAGCCGACCGCGCCGAAATGGCGGATGGTCGAACCGATCGGCTCGAGATAGGGTCGTGCACGTTCGAGATCGGCGGCGTCGGCACCGACCAGCAGCGTCAGCTTTCCGGCGGCCGCCGCATCCGGCAAACCCGTCACGGGGCAATCGATATAGATCAGCCCGCGCGCATTGAACTCGCGGCCCATCTCGCGGGCGTGGTCATAGGAGACGGTGGAGCATTCGATCGCGATGGTGCCGGCCTTCGCCGTCTTGGCCGCTCCTTGCGGCCCGAGCCAGACCGCGCGCGAGGCCTCGTCGTCGGCAACCATGGTCAGGACCGCGTCGGCATCGATCGCGGCGTCCTCCGGCGAGGTCGCCCAATGCGCGCCGCGCGCGATCAAATCTTCCGCTTTTGTCTTGCTGCGATTCCACAGCGCCACCGTGAAGCCGGCATCGAGATAGCGGCCGGCCATCCCGTGGCCCATCCGCCCAAGCCCGATGAAGGCGACGCGGGGCATGGCTAGTCCACGTCCTCGACGTCGCCCGCGGTGGTGCCGAAGGCGCGCTGCGCCAGCGTTGCGGCCATGAACTCGTCGAGATCGCCGCCGAGCACGCCCGATGTGTCGGAGGTCTGCACGCCCGTGCGCAGATCCTTCACCATCTGATAGGGCTGCAGCACGTAGGAGCGGATCTGGTGGCCCCAGCCGATATCGGTCTTGGCGGCCTGGTCGGCGGCGGCCTTCTCCTCGCGCTTCTTCAGCTCGATCTCGTAGAGCCGCGCGCGCAGCATGTCCCAGGCCTGCGCCCGGTTCTTGTGCTGGGAGCGGCCGGCCTGGCAGACCACGGCGACGCCGGTCGGGATGTGCGTCAGGCGCACCGCGGATTCGGTCTTGTTGACGTGCTGGCCGCCGGCGCCGCCCGAACGCATGGTGTCGGTGCGGACGTCGGATTCCTTGATGTCGATCTTGATGCTGTCGTCGATGACGGGGAACACCTGCACGCTCGAGAACGAGGTGTGCCGCCGCGCGTTTGAATCGAACGGCGAGATGCGCACAAGGCGGTGCACGCCGGCTTCGGTCTTCAGCCAGCCATAGGCGTTGTGCCCGGAGACCTGGATGGTCGCGGACTTGATGCCGGCCTCTTCGCCCTCGGACTCTTCGAGGTACTCGACCTTGAAGCCGTGCGTTTCGGCCCAGCGCGTGTACATGCGCAGGAGCATCTGCGCCCAGTCCTGGCTCTCGGTGCCGCCGGCGCCGGCATGGACCTCGAGATAGGAATCGAAGCGGTCGGCTTCGCCTGAGAGCAGCGCCTCGAGCTCGCGCCGCGCGACTTCCTTCTTGAGGTTCTTCAGCGCAGCTTCGGCTTCGGCAACGACGCCGTCATCGCCCTCGGCCTCGCCGAGCTCGATCATGCCGATGTCGTCTTCGAGCTCCTGCTCGACCTTGCCGATGCCCGAAAGCGAATCCTCGAGCGAGGTGCGCTCCTGCATCAGCTTCTGGGCCTTCTGGGGATCGTTCCAGAGGTTGGGATCTTCTGCGAGCTTGTTCAGCTCGGCGAGGCGTGCCGTCGATTTCTCGACGTCAAAGATGCCTCCTCAGCAGCCCGACTGACTGCTTGATCTCTTCTACCAACCGTTCGATTTCGGCGCGCATGTCGTTCTCTGATGTCGCGGAATTGGTCCGCGTTCGATTGCAACGGGATGTAACGGCGACGGCTGCAAAGCGCAACCGCCGGAACCGCGATCGTCGCTGTTATCCGCTACCACAGCCCGCCGGTGCCCGGCCGTATCAGGAAGCCGGAATCCGGCTGCTGCTGCTGCGAGGCCGGCATGCCGCCGCGCGCGTCGGCGTCGGCGACTCCGATAACTGCGTAGTTGTCCGGCGGCGCCGTGCCCGGCTTGAAGGCCTCGAGGATGGTTCCACCGGTCTCGCCGGGGCCGGCACGCATGCCGGTCTTGGCGACGACGCGCACCAGCTTGATGCCGGCCGGCACCTTGAACGGCACGGCGGGCTTGTCGGCAAGCGCCAGCTTGAGGAAATCACGCACGATTGGCGCGGCGAGATGGCCGCCGGTCGCCGCATTGCCTCTGCCGAGCGGACGCGGCTTGTCATAGCCCATATAGACCGCGACCGCGATGTCCGGCGAGTAGCCGACGAACCAGGCGTCCTTGGCCTCGTTGGTGGTGCCGGTCTTGCCCGCGATCGGCTTGCCCACTTCCTTAAGTACTGTTGCCGTGCCGGCCTGGACCACGCCTTCCAACAGCTCGGTGATCTGGTAGGCGGTCATGGAATCCAGCACCTGCTCGCGGCGGTCGATCAGCTGCGGCTCGGGCTGGTTCTTCCAGCCGCCTGGCGCGTCGCAGCCGCGGCATTCGCGCTGGTCGTGCTTGTAGATGGTATGGCCGTAGCGGTCCTGGATGCGGTCGATCAGGGTCGGCTTCACACGGCGGCCGCCATTGGCGAGCATCGAGTAGGCTGTGACCATGCGCATCGCGGTGGTCTCGCCGGCGCCCAGGGAGTACGACAGGTAATTGGGCAGCTCATCATAGACGCCGAAACGCCTAGCATACTCGCCAATCAACGGCATGCCGATGTCCTGGGCAAGCCGCACCGTCACGGTGTTACGCGACAGTCGAAGCGCATTACGCAGCGTCATCGGACCGTTATATTTACCGGCATCAAAATTCTCTGGCCGCCAAACGCCGGCGCCCTGGCCCTGGTCGATTTCGATCGGCGCGTCGAGCACGACCGTCGAAGGCGTGTAGCCGTTGTCGAGCGCGGCCGAATAGACGATCGGCTTGAACGACGACCCGGGCTGCCGGTAGGCCTGCGTGGCGCGGTTGAACTGGCTCTGGTCGAACGAGAAGCCGCCGACCATTGCGAGCACGCGGCCGGTCCAGGGATCCATCACCGCCATCGCGCCGGAGACTTCGGGGATCTGGCGCAGCCGGTACTGGCCTTCGACCGGCTGTCCCTCCTTGCTGTAGAGCGGATCGGCATAGATCACGTCGCCGGGCGCCAGCACTTGCGCCACTGAGGTCGGCGTCTTGCCCTTGGCATTGCCCTGGACCGCCCTCGCCCAGCGCACGCCGTCGAGGGTGACGAGGCCGGTCTCGCGCTGCTTGCTGACGGCACCGCCGAGTTCGCGGCTCGGCTGGAAGCCGATGCGCGCCGACTGGTCGCTGGTCTCCAGCACCACCGCCATGCGCCACGGCGAGATATCCGACAGCGACTTGATCTCTGCGAGCTTCACGCCCCAGTCGCCGGAGATATCGAGCTTGCTCATGGCGCCGCGATAGCCCTGCTGCTCGTCATAATTCACGAGGCCGGAGACCATGGTCTTGCGCGCCATGACCTGGATCTTGGGATCGAGCGTGGTGCGGACGGAGAGACCGCCCTCATACAGCTTCTTCTCGCCGTAACGCTCGAAGATGTCGCGGCGGACTTCCTCGGCGAAATATTCGCCGGCGAAGGTGTGGGCGGCGTTGGAACGGTTGGTGACGGCCAGCGGCTCCTTGCGCGACTTGTCGGCGTCGGCCTGCTTGATCCAGCCATTCTCCACGAGACGGTCGATCACGTAGTTGCGGCGCTCGATGGCGCGGTCGCGGTTGCGCACCGGATGCAGCGTCGCCGGCATCTTCGGCAGCGCCGCCAGATAGGACGCTTCCGCCACCGTCAGCTCGTTCACGGACTTGTCGAAATAAACCAGCGAGGCGGCCGCGATGCCGTAGGCGCCGAGGCCGAGATAAATCTCGTTCAGATACAGCTCGAGGATCTTGTCCTTCGAATAGGTCTTCTCGATCCGCATCGCCAGCAAGGCTTCCTTGATCTTGCGGGAGAAGGAGACCTCGTTGGTCAGCAGGAAGTTCTTGGCGACCTGCTGGGTGATCGTGGAAGCGCCCTGCGGACGGCGGTTGGAGCCGAAGTTCTGAAGATAGAGCACGCCCGCGCGCGCCATGCCGGTGTAGTCGATGCCGCCATGCTCGTAGAAATTCTTGTCCTCGGCCGCGAGGAAGGCGTTGATCACGAGCTTCGGCACCGCCTGGATCGGCAGATACAGCCGCCGCTCCTTGGCGTATTCGCCGAGCAGCGATCCGTCGACCGCGTGCACACGCGTCATCACCGGCGGCTCGTAATCCTGAAGCTGAGAGTAGTCCGGCAAGTCCTTGGAGAAATGCCAGATCAGGCCTGCCACGGCCCCGACACCGACAAGGAACACCACTGTTCCCGCGGCGAACAGGAAGCCCATGAACCGCACCAGCAAGCGCATTATGTGTTTATCCGTTCAAACTCTGGATCAGCCCAGTATCAGCCCCATAGGACCTAAAAACTGGCACCCCAAACTGGCGCCAACCTCACGTCGCGAATTCATCGGCCTACGCAATCACATCAAGCTGGGCCTAAAGACGCTTGCCGAGCGGGATTCTCTCCGATTCCGGAACCCCCTGCGGCATTTTTATAAAGCGTCCGCTGTGGCCAAACTAGGGCCTTTGCGGCGGGACGGAAAAACCCTCTTCAATTCGACGCGCCGGCGGACGTCGCCAGCCGTTTGGCCAGGAACCCGTCGATCGCCTGCGCCATCGAGCCCACGGCCTTGGACCGCCAGCCCTCGGACACCAGGTGCTCGAGGTCGCCCTTGTTGGAGACATAACCGATCTCGACCAGCACCGAGGGCACGTCCGGGGCCTTCAGCACCCGGAAACCGGCCGATTTCAGCGGATGCTTGTGCATCCGCACCGTGGACTTCATTTCGCCCATCAGCAGATGGGCAAAACGGTTTGAAAACGTACGGGTTTCTCGTTGCGTCAGGTCGATCAGGATGTCGGCGACATCGGTCGGCTCCTCCGCGAGGTTGAAGCCGGCGATCGCGTCCGCGCGGTTTTCCGCATCCGCCAGACGCTGGGCCTCGGCGTCAGAGGCCTTGTCGGACAGCGTATAGATGGTGGCGCCCTGGGCATCGCCCTCGGCCCGCGGCAGCGCATCGGCATGGATCGACACGAACAGCGCGGCCTTGAGGTTGCGCGCGACTTTGACCCGGTCATTGAGGGGGATGAAGGTGTCGTCGTCCCGCGTCATCACCACGCGGTACTTGCCGGCCTTGTCCAGCCGGTCGCGCAGCGCCCGGGCAAAGGCCAGCACCAGGTTCTTCTCGCTCTCGCCGCTCGACTGCGTGCCGTTGTCGATGCCGCCATGGCCGGGATCGATCACGACGACCGGCCGGCTGTCAGCCTTCTGCTGCGGCGTGTCCGGGGCTGCTACGGCGGGAACGGTTGCAGGCGGCGCCTCGGCGACCGCAGGCCGCAGCTCTGGACGGTTTTCCGGGCCGAGCGCCTGCACGAAGGCGGCGCGGTCAACCTCCTCCAGCTCGAGCACGAGCCGGGCGGGCTGACCGTTGGCCGCCTCGACCACATAGGAATTGGCAATTTTGGCCGGCCCGGTCAGGTCGAACACGATTCGCGAGCCGCCGGGCATGACGAGCCCGTAGCGGAAGGCCTTGACCAGGCCCCGTCCCGCCGCTCCGGTCCCCGCGGGGAGCTGAAAATTGACCTGGGGGACGTCCACCACCACCCGGTATGGGTCGGCGAGCGTCACGGCGCGGAACGTCACGGTCTGGTCGATGTCGAGGATGAAGCGGGTCTGCTTGCCGTCACCGGCCAGCCGGGCGCCCGAGGCGATTGGAAAATTTGCTGCCGCAACAGCGGGTTGCGACCGGCTCTCCGCCGCGCTCAGGCGCGAGGAATCGGCGCACGGCAATGCCGCAGCGCACAACAGCACGCATCCCAGCAAGACCCTTTGTTTTGCGCGGCTCGCCACCGATTTCCGTGCCTCCGAGCAGCTATTTTAACGCAATAGAACCACAGGGTTAATCGATCCTTAATGACGAATTCGCGAAACTCGCTGACTGTGACCGCCGTGCGACGCTCCCTTGCACCGATGGTCCATTCCTCGTATGTACGGAATGCTGACGGCCGATATTTCCGGTTGTGTCGCATTCAGCCTCCCGGTGCAGCGCCGGAGCTCCCAAGATTTGGGAATTCCAGCGTTTTCCGTTCTCCTCTAAGGCCAGCGCGGTGCGCGGCAGCGAGGCGGAGCGGGCCAAGCCCCGGCGGCGGACGGTTTCCGGTTACCTCGTTTCCGGGACGGTTCAGACAGCGACGTAACCCATTACCCGGTCCCTTGATCCCAAGGGGACGGTTCGTGATCCCCCAGGGCGAGCGCGCTCGCGCCATGCCTGGCCTGCAGCAACTGATTGAGGGGCGGCCCCGCCGCCCAATGTTTCATACGGGCCGACGCTTGATGCGCCAGACTGTGCCGACGAACTCTGAAGGACCATTCGCGACGCTGCGGAGTGACAATCCCGCGCGCCGCTGTGGTCCTGAAGCTTCCGGTTCGGCAAGGCGCGAGAGACGGCGTTTCGGCCTTCCCCTCACCCCCGAATCAGGTGGACCGTCGCGTCACCCGGCAGCGCAGATTGCGCCCACGGTGAGTCGCGCCCGCCGCCGCCAAGAGTTAAGACATGCCCAACAAGATGTTGATCGATGCCACCCACCCGGAAGAGACCCGGGTCGTCGTGGTCCGCGGCAATCGCGTCGAAGAGTTTGATTTCGAGACCGCGCAACGCAAGCAACTGCGCGGAAATATCTACCTCGCCAAGGTCACAAGGGTCGAACCTTCGCTCCAGGCCGCCTTCGTCGAATATGGCGGCAACCGCCATGGCTTCCTCGCCTTCAGCGAAATCCATCCCGACTACTACCAGATCCCGGTCGCCGACCGGCAGGCGCTGATCGAGGCCGAGGAACAGGCCCATCGCGAGGCCGAGGAAGAGAGCGAGAACCGTTCCCACGGCCGCCGCCGCTCGCGCCACCGCAATGCCCGCCGCCGCGGTCATGGCGAGCGCGTGCGTAGCGAGATCGTCGAGGGTCTCGGCGCCGATCCCGCCGCCCAGCCGCTCGAGGGCGCGCCGCAGCCGGACTACACCGAAGGCGCTCCGCTCGAAGGCGAGCATCTGCACACCGAGGCGGAGCACCACGGCGAGCACGATCACGACGATCGCGGGCGCGACGACCACCACCACGCCCATGACGACGATCACCCTCACGATCATGACGACCATGGTCATGACGGCGAACACGATCATCATGACCATGACCATGATCATGCCGACGAGACGCCCGCGCCCGTCGCCGCGGTCGGCGCCGAGCCTGTCGTGGCGAGCGAGCCCGTTGCCGAGCCGCAGGAGGCCCAATCCGTCGAAGCTCACGCCTTCGAAGCGCACGCCGAGGCTCTCGCCGAAGCCGTGACGTCGGCCACCGAGCCGGCCGATGCCGTCTACGCCGCCGGCGAGAGCGTTGAAGCGCCGCATGCCGAAGCCGCGGAAGCAGCCGGCGAAGACGACGACGACGAGGACGAAGAAGACGGCGAGGAAGCCGAAGAGGAAGTCGTCGAATCCGTCGGCGGCGACGACGTGCTGGAGGAAGTGCCGGAGCGTACCTTCCGCCCGCGCCGCCAGTACAAGATCCAGGAAGTCATCAAGCGCCGCCAGGTGATGCTGGTGCAGGTCGTCAAGGAAGAGCGCGGCAACAAGGGCGCGGCGCTGACGACCTATCTCTCGCTCGCCGGCCGCTATGCCGTGCTGATGCCCAACACTGCCCGCGGCGGCGGCATCAGCCGCAAGATCACCAGCGCGCAGGACCGTTCTCGTCTCAAGGAGGTCGTGCAGGATCTCGACGTGCCCGAGGGCATGGGCATCATCCTGCGCACCGCAGGCGCCTCCCGCACCAAGCCCGAGATCAAGCGCGACTTCGAGTACCTGATCCGGATGTGGGAGACGGTGCGCGACCTGACGCTGAAGTCGCAGGCCCCGACTCTCGTCTATGAGGAAGGCTCGCTGATCAAGCGCTCGCTGCGCGACCTCTACAACAAGGAGATCGACGAGATCCAGGTTGCCGGCGACGGCGGCTACCGCGAAGCGCGCGACTTCATGAAGATGCTGATGCCCGCCAATGTCGGCGCGGTGAAGCAGTACCGCGACGGCCAGCCGCTGTTCTCGCGCATGGGCGTCGAGAGCCAGCTCGATGCGATGTTCTCGCCGACCGTGCAGCTTCGCTCCGGCGGCTATGTCGTGATCAACCAGACCGAGGCGCTGGTCTCGATCGACGTCAACTCGGGACGATCGACCCGCGAGCACCATATCGAAGACACCGCGCTCAAGACCAATCTGGAGGCGGCCGAAGAGGTCGCCCGCCAGCTTCGCCTGCGCGACCTTGCCGGCCTGATCGTCATCGACTTCATCGACATGGACGAGAAGCGCAACAACCGGGCGGTCGAGCGCAAGCTGTCCGACTGCCTGCGCCAGGACCGCGCGCGCATCCAGGTCGGCCGCATCTCGCATTTCGGCCTCCTGGAGATGTCGCGTCAGCGCATCCGCGCCAGCGTGCTCGAGAGCTCGACCGATCCCTGCCCGCATTGCGGCGGCACCGGCCACGTCCGTTCGGTGTCTTCGGTGGCGCTGCAGCTCTTGCGCGGCCTCGAAGAGATCCTGATGAAGGGCGCGACCCACAATCTCGTGGTCCGCACCCGCACCGACGTCGCGCTCTATGTGCTGAACCACAAGCGCGGCCATCTGCGCGACCTCGAGAACAGCTTCAAGGTCACGCTGTCGGTCATCGCCGATCCCAGCGTCAGCGGCCCGCAGGCCTATCTCATCGACCGCGGTGAGCAGGTGCACACGCTGGAAGCCGCCAAGGCGCTGCTCGCGGCGCAGGCGGCTGCGAGCCCGCCGCCCTTGGTCGAAGACGCCTATGACGACGAGGAGTTCGATTCGGAGCTGGAATCCGAGATCGAGTCCGAGGAGACCGAAGGTCTCACTGAGGAGCAGGCTTCTGGAGAGGCTGCCCCCGAGCAGGACGGTCAGCGCCGCAAGCGCCGCCGTCGCCGGCGCGGCCGCGGTGGCCAGCGCGAGGGCGAACTGCGTGAGGATGGTGCGCCCAGTCTCCCCGAGGCGGCCGTGGCAGCCAGCGAAGGCGACGAGGATTCCGAGTCCGAGCAGGACGGCGAGGAAGGCGAGGAGCAGGCAGCCCGTGGCGAGCAGCAGGGCAGCGGCGAGCGCCGGCGCCGGCGCGGTCGTAGGGGCGGACGTCGCCGTCGTGGCGGCAACGAGGAAGGTCTCGCCGGCTCCATCAGCGACGAGCTCGCGGCCAATGCGGCGCCGGAAGCAAGCGATGCAGTGGCCGATTTCGACGGCGCCAGCGGTGAGGCTGCGCCCTCGATCGCGCAGATCGAAGACAGCGCTGAACCGCAGATCGCCGAGCCGGAGCCGCGTGCCGAAGTTCAGGCTGCAGCGCCGGCCCAGCCCGAGCCGGCTCCCGCTCCCGTTGCGACAGAAGAAGAATCCACCGACGACAAGGCCACGCGGCGCCGTTCCACGGTCCGCGAAAAGGTGAGCTTCCTGTCGAGCAGCGCGAGCGAGCCGGCAGCGCCGCTTGCACAGGCAGCCGAGCCGGTCGCTCCGCCCGCACCGCCCCCGGAGCCCGCGCCGGAAGCGGCAACCGAGACGCCGGCTGCCCCACGCCGCGCCGGCTGGTGGTCCCGCCGCTTCGGCGGCGGCGAGTAAGCCGAACGCCAAACAAAAAACGCCCGGCCAAGCCGGGCGTTTTTCATTTCAGGGGGCCGCCCCTACGACGGCAGCTCGTCATCCCCGAGCGGCGCGACGTCGCGCGCGGCGATCTGGCGGAGCTGGTCGTAGAGATCGGGCGCCTCGCTGGTGCAGAGGCAGACGCCTGTTGCCGAAGGTCCTTCGCCGGCATTGAGGTAGGCGTGGCCCATGGTGCTATCGAGATAGATGCCGTCGCCCTCGCCCAGGATCTCCGGCGCATAGAACTCGGTGTGGACCGCGACGCGTCCGCGCGTCACCACGAAATACTCCTCGCCGCCGTGACGCAGCAGCGGACCGAACTCCTCAAGCGAGCGCGCGCGCACTTCGGCCACGATCGGCACCATGCGTTTGCCGATCAGGTCGGTGCATTGATAGGTGTAGGTGTAGAACTTCGTGGTGATCACCTGCCCCTGCCCGGCCCGGCTGATGCTCCGCCGCGCAGTCACCGGCCGCCCCTGCGCGGGCGCAGCGACCGCGGGATTAAACAGCTCGGCGATCTCCATCTTCAGGCCCGAGGTGAGTTGGAGCAGCTTGTCGTAGGTCAGCGACATCAGGCCGTTCTCGACCTTGGACAGGGTCGAGAGCGCCATCCCGGTCCGCTCCGCCACTTGCTTGAGCGTCAGGCCGCGCGCCTGGCGGGCGGCCTTGAGGCATTGGCCGAGCTGGGAATTGGCAGTTTCTGATGTCGTGATCTCGCTCATGTCGCGATGCTAGCACGACCAAAGAAAAATAGTTGATCGATAGATCTAATCTTTTCGACCTAAACAGTCCGAATCGGCCCTAATTTGGCGCTGATCGGGCAGGCCGTGCTCCATTGGTGCATGAAAATAGCTCAGACTGGCGAATATTGGCGCCCCACTCTGCTTTCCGATATGCTAAATCGTTTTCATAATCTGAAAGGGAGCGGGTGTTGTCCGAACTGTGCGATTCCAGTGCCGTTGAGCTGCGCCGCCTGCTGGCTGCGCGGACGATCTCGCCTGTCGAGCTGCTCGATGCCTGCCTCGCGCGCATCGCCGCCGTCAATGGCGCCGTCAACGCTGTCGTGACGCTGGACGAGCCGGGCGCGCGCGCTGCGGCGAAGGAGGCCGAGGCAGCCATCCTGCGCGGTGAGGATCGCGGCGCGCTGCATGGCCTGCCGGTCCTGATCAAGGACACCCAGGACACCGCCGGGATGCGCTCCACCTACGGCAGCCCGCTGCTGCGCGACAACGTGCCGGCCGCCGACCAGGGCTCGGTCGCTCGCATACGGGCCGCCGGCGCCATCATCTTCGGCAAGACCAACACGCCGGAATGGGCGGCCGGCGGCAACACCCGCAACCCCGTGTTCGGCGCGACCGGCAATCCGTTCGATCCCATGCGCTCGGCGGCTGGCTCCTCCGGCGGCTCGGCGGTGGCGCTCGCCTGCGGCATGGCCCCGCTCGCCTCGGGCTCCGACACCGGCGGAAGCTTGCGCAATCCGGCCGGCTTCTCCGGCATCGTCGGCATGCGTCCGTCCTATGGCCTTGTCCCAAGCGAGAAGCGCATCTTCGGCTGGTCGAACCTGTCGACCGACGGGCCGATGGCGCGCAACGTCGCCGACGCCGCGCTGATGCTGTCGGTGATGGCGAGCGACGATGCCCGCGATCCGCTCGCCTACACCCTGCCCGGCGAACCGTTGCGTGCGCGCGCCGAGCGCTGGGCCGCGCCGCGTCCCGCCGATCTCGGCAAGCTGCGTCTCGCCTTCACCGAAGACTTCGGCTTCGCGCCGACCGAACAGGCGATCCGCCGCGTGTTCCGCAATCGCGTGAGCAAGCTCGCGCCGCTGTTCGCCGAAAGCCGCGAGGCAACGCCCGACTGCTCCGGTGCGGACGACGCCTTCGCCGTGCTGCGCGCGGGCATGTTCCTGGCGACGCATGGCAAGAACTACAAAGAACGGCCTGACATGCTCGGTCCGAACGTCCGCGCCAATGTCGAGGAAGGCCTCGGCTACACGCTCGAGGACCACGCGCGCGCGGCCACGACGCAGACGCGGATCTATCGCGCCTACCAGAGCTTCTTCGCGCGTTGCGACGTGCTGATCAGCCCGACCATCACGCTGAGCCCGCGGCCGTGGTCGGAGCTCTATCCCGCCGAGATCGACGGCGTGCCGACCAAATCCTATTTCCACTGGCTCGCGCTCGCCTATGCCGTTACGCTTGCCGGCCACCCGGCGATCAGCATCCCGCTCGGCCTCGATGAGGCCGGCCTGCCGTTCGGCCTGCAGATCGTCGGCCCGCGCGGCGGCGATGCCATCGTGCTCTCGGTCGCCGCGAGCATCGAGGCGGCTTTCGCGAACGACGCACAAATGTGCCGGCCCGTACCTGACCTCGCGCGACTCGCCGCAGCGCCGCCGCTGTCGGCCGCGCCCGATTTTCTCACCTGGGAATGACCCGGGCCTGACAGGAGAATTTGTCCGATGCAAAGCGCGATCGTTCTCGGCGGCGGCATGGTCGGTGTGGGTGCAGCGCTGCACCTGCAGCGGCGCGGCTGGGCCGTCACGCTCGTCGACCGCAGGGAGCCCGGTCGCGAGACCAGCTACGGCAATGCCGGGATGATCCAGGCAGAAGCCGTGCGCCCCTATCCGATGCCGCGCGACCTCGCCACACTGCTGAAGATCGCGACCGGCCGCACCAATGACGTGCGCTACAGCCTGTCCTCGCTGCATCGTCACATCGAGCCGCTGCTGCGCTACTGGTGGCATTCGGCGCCGAAGCGGCATCGCGAAGCCATCGTCGGCTGGGCGCGCCTGATCGGCGACGCCACGAGCGAGCACGACATCCTCATCCGCGAAGCCCACGCCGACAATCTGATCCGCCGCGCCGGCTATCGCGCGCTCTATCGCGATGCCGCAGCCCTGGAGCAGTCGATCAAGGACGCGGAACAAGACCAGCGCGAATTCGGCGTGAACTTTCGCGTGTTGTCAGGCAGCGAATTGACCAAGGCCGAGCCGATCCTGCGCGATGACCTGCCCGGCGCGATCCATTGGCTCGACACCTGGACCGTGTCCGATCCGGGCGCGCTGGTCACGGCCTATGCCGAGCTGTTCGCGCGCCTCGGCGGCAGGATCGTGCTCGGCGATGCGCAGTCGCTGCAGCAGACCACGAGCGGCTGGTCGGTCGACACCGATCAGGGACGCATCGACGCCGCCCATGCCGTCGTGACGCTCGGGCCATGGTCGCCGGATCTCCTGTTCAAGTTCGGCTATCGCATCCCGCTGGTGCGCAAGCGCGGCTACCACATGCATTACAGCGGCGGCGCCTCGCTCGATCTGCCGCTCGTCGACAAGGGCGGCGGCTACGCCATGGGTCCGATGGCCAAGGGCATCCGCATCACCACCGGCGCCGAGCTGACCGGTCCGGATGCGCTCGCAACGCCCGTGCAGCTCGCCAGCGCCGAAGCCTCCGCACGCGAGCTGATCGATCTCGGCAAGCGCGTCGAGCCCGATCCGTGGTTCGGCACCCGCCCCTGCACGCCCGACATGCTGCCGGTGCTCGGACAGGCGCCGCGCCATCCCGGCCTCTGGATGAATTTCGGCCACGGCCATCAGGGCTTTACGCTGGGACCTGCGACCGGGCGCCTGCTCGCCGAGATCATGAGCGGCGAGACGCCGTCGATCGATCCTGCGCCTTACCGGCCGGAGCGGTTCTAGGATGCGGCGTCTATGATGCGGCCGCGCGGCCGTTCAGACCGCTCGAACTTCGGTGAGCCGCTTGATTGCGTACTCGTCGTCCCAGCAGACGGCGGCTTCCCATGCGGCCGACGCTTGGGCGGCAATGTCGTGCGCGCCAGTGTCGAGACCGGCGGCGTTGTGGGGCAGCACCAGATCGAGGTCGGAGACGTCGACGTGCGACTCGTCCCAGTCGATCAGTGCGACCCGGTTCGCGGTTATTCGGACGTTACCGGGATTGTTAGGGTTGCCGTGAACGACGGATGTCTGCCGTCCGGCGAGCCGTGCCCACGCTGCTCGGCATCGAGCAACGCTCTCAGGCGGCATCGCGCCGAGATCGATCCTCGTCCCGGTTTCGGCGTGCAGGAGATCGGTCGACGATCGCCAACCTGGGCGCTGCGGCCAGCCCTGCGTCAACTGATGCAGTCGGCGGAGCGTGTCCGCCACGCGACGCCAGTCGGCCTCCGTCTCGGGCGGTCCGCCTTCCACGTATGTCATCACCACTAGACCGTCCGCGAACAACCTGCCGTCTGTCGTCGGGATCGGCACCGGCACGGTTAGACCTTCACGATCGAGGTGTTGGAGGAGGTCGGTTTCCCATGCGAGATCAGCGTCGCTCCTTGTACCGAGACGACCGACTGCGAGGTGCCCGTGGACTCGCACGCTCCACACGTCGTTGGCGACTCCGCCAGTGAGGGGTTCGATGCGAGCGACATCTTCACCCCACTGCCGGATTGCCTCCCATCCCACTGGCGACATCAAAAGGCGCTCCTCATCGAGTTGGCTGGCAAAAGACGTTTTGGCGAATGCCACTATTGGCCCGAAGCAGACGATGCAACAGGCCTGCCGTGACGGCCGTATCCGATTGTTGCGCCCCCGCAACACGAAAGGCCCCGGCTCCAATGAGTACGCGCCCTAGTCCCGCGCGGCCTACTTCGTCGCCCCATCTGCAATTGAGCTGCGGCAGCAAGCATTGGTCCAGCTCTCCGCGCTTGCGGCAAGCACCGCGAGCGCAGCCGAGAGGCGCAGCAACGGATCGTCCCATTCGCGGGGGCTGCGCTGGCGGAACAGCCGCATGGTTGGGTACCACGGGCTGTCCTCGCGATCCCGCAGCCAGCGCCAGTCGAGCGCGTAAGGCGTCAGCATCCAAACGGTGCGTCCCAGCGCGCCGGCTAGGTGCGCAACCGACGTGTCGACGGCGATGACGAGATCGAGCGCCGCGACCGCCGCCGCGGTGTCGGCGAAATCGCCGAGCGCGGGCGCAAGATCGATGATGTCCGTGCCGAGCGCGGCCAGCACCGCGGCATCCTCCGGGCGCGGCTCCTTCTGCAGGCTGTAGAGCTGCACGCCCGGCATCACGAGGCGCGGCAGCACGGCTTCGGCTGACAGCGAGCGCTGCCGGTCGCCCTTGTGCCTGGCATTGCCGGCCCAGACCACGCCGACCTTCAGCGCCGTCACATCCGCAAGCGCCGCGCGCCAGCGCGACAGTTTTGCGAGTTCGGGATGGAGGTACGGGACATCAGCCGGAACGGTGTCGAGCGTGGTGCCGAAGATGCGCGGCAGGCTCATCAGCGGCAGTTGCAGATCGAACGGCGGCAGCGGCACGCCGCGCGGGATCACGGTAACGTCGGACAGCTGCTGCAGCAGTCCGGCGAGCGCGGGCTGAACCTGCAGAACGATCCGGCCGCCCTTCGCGGCCACCATCGACACATAGCGCACGAAATGCAGGGCATCGCCAAGGCCGTATTCGGCGAACAGCAGCAGCGTGCGGCCATCGAGCGGCTCGCCCTGCCATTCCGGCTCGGCGAACACGGGATCGCCGTCCGACAGCATCTTGCACCTCCATCGCCAGCGATAGGCATCGAAACCTTCAGCGAAATGGCCGTTCATCAGCAGAAAATGCGCGTGGTTGTACTGTGCCAGCGGCTGCTCGGGATCGAGCGCGATGGCACGATGCGAGACCGCGAGCGCCTCGTCGATCTCGCCGGCATTGCGCAGCGCGACCGCGAGATTGGCGTGGCCCTTGGCATATTTGGGATCGGCGACGACCGCGCAGCGATGCGCCGCGACCGCGTCGGCAGCGCGCTCCTGCTTCTCGAAGATGATGCCGAGATTGGTCCAGGCCGGAGCGTGATCCGGCTTCAGCAGCAGCGCGTGCTCGCAGGCCGAGATCGCCTCGTCCAGTTCGCCGAGCTCGGAGAGACAGGCACCAAGGTTGCTGGCGATCACATTGTCCGACGGATCGCGCGCAAAGCTCCGCCTGTAGGCCTCAGCGGCCTCCTGCAGATGACCGGCCTCGTGCAGGACCAGACCGAGCAGGCGCAGCGCCGGAGCATTGTCGGGTGCAAGCGCGATGGCGCGGCGATACTGGACGATGGCGTCCTCCAGCGACCCTTGCCGATAGAGCGCGGCCCCGAGATTGCACAGCACGCCGGGATCATCAGGATCAACGTCGAGCGCGTGGCGATAGGCCACCTCGGCCTCGCCGAGCCGCACCTGGTCGATGAGGAGATTGCCGAGATTGAGCCAGACGCCACGATACGAAGGCTCCCGCGCGATGACCGCGCGATAGGCCTCGTCGGCCTCGGCTAGCCGCCCCTGCTCCGCGAGCACGACGGCGAGGTTGAAGCAGGCCCGCGTCAGATGCGCATCGAGCGCGAGTGCGCGGCGATAGGCGGCCTCGGCCTCGTCGAAGCGCGCGAGCTCGCCGAGCGCGACGCCGAGCTTGTTGTGCAGGCCGGCATCGTCGGGCCGCCGCACCAGCGCGCGCCGGAATGCCGCGACCGCCCCCTCCTGCTCGCCCTTCACCGCGAGTGCATCGCCGAGCGTGACGAGCGCCGGCGCGTGCTCGGGATCGACGCTGAAGATGCGGCCGAGCAACGCGGCGCCCTCCGCCGCGCGGTCGCTGACGAAGGCGGCGACGGCGGCCAGATGCAGCGCCGGGACGTGATCCGGCTCTGCCTTCAGAACCTCGGCGCACAGAGCATCCGCCTCGTCCGGCCGCCCCGCCGCAAAATGCTCCGCCGCCTGCAACACAATCGGATTCACAGCCGCGTCGCTCACGATACCCACCCCTCAAGCTCCGAGATGCGGGTTAAACGCGCGAGCTCGAAAATTCCGTCAGTCGGCGCGCTCGGCGAGCAATGTCCTGATGCGGTCGGCGTCATCAGGCGTCGCCGGGTTGTAGACTATCATGCTGAGGTCGGAGCGGCCCTCCACGTTGAAGCTCGAATATTCGAACGACATGGTGCCGTGAACGGGATGCCGCAGCCGCTTGGTACCGTCGCCATGATGGCGCACGTCGTTGTCGCGCCAGAGCGCGGCGAATTCCGGGCTGGTGCGGCAGAGCTCGTCGACGAAATCGGCGACATGCGAGACGGCGCCGGCGCGCGCCGCATCCGCCCTGAATGCCGCCACCACGAAGCGCGCCACGCTGTCCCAGTCGTATTGCGCGGCGCGCACGCGCGGATCGCAGAAGATGAAGCGCAGGATGTTGCGCTGGCCCGGCGGGATCGCGCCATAGTCGGTCAGCACCACGCTCGCCGCGCGATTCCAGGCGACGACGTCCCAGGTCGCGGTCCGCACCAATGCAGGGCTGAATGCGAGCGCGTCGAGCACGCGCTGCAGCCGGGGCGAGACGCCCTCCGCCGCCTGATAGCGCACCTCGGGCGGGCGGCCGAGGCCGATCAGGAACAGATGCTCGCGCTCGACATCGGTCAGCATCAAGGCGCGGGCGATGCGATCGAGCACGTCGGCCGAGGGTGCCCCGCCCCGGCCCTGCTCCAGCCAAGTGTACCAGGTCGGGCTGATATTGGCGCGCTGCGCCACCTCCTCGCGACGGAGCCCGGGCGTGCGCCTGCGGCTGCCACTGAGGCCGAACGCGGCGGCATCGAGCCGGGTGCGGCGGTCCTTCAGGTAGGTCCCGAGCAGGTTCTCGGCTGGGGCGGTCTCACTCATCCTGTTAGCTATTATACCCCGATAATGTCACTACTTTACCCGGATAAGTCTAGCGCAGATGGTCCTCGCCACCAACCCCGAGGAGATATCTCATGCGCGTATTCGTCACCGGCGCCACCGGCTTTGTCGGCTCCGCCGTCGTTCGCGACCTGATCGCCGCCGGCCACGCGGTCACCGGCCTTACCCGGACCGACGCCGGTGCTGCCGCCGTCGCGGCGATGGGCGCCGCGGTCCATCGCGGCTCGCTCGAGGACCATGCCTCCTTACGCAGCGGCGCGGCCGCATCCGACGGCGTGCTCCACCTCGCCTTCAACCACGATTTCTCGAAGTTCGCCGAGAATTGCGAGCTCGACCGCCGCGCCATCCTGGCGCTCGGCGACGGGTTGAGGGGCTCCGATCGCCCGCTGATCGTCACGTCAGGCGTGGCCCTGCTCGCGCCCGGACGCCTCGCGACCGAGGACGATGCCGCAGCCCGCCACTTTCCACGCGTCTCGGAAGCGACCGCCGAAGATCTGATGCATCAAGGCGTCCGCGCCGGCATCGTGCGGCTGCCGCCCCCACCACCCACGGCGAGGGCGACCACGGATTTGTCCCGCGCCTGATCGCGATCGCGCGCGAGAAAGGCACTGCGGCCTATATCGGCGATGGCAGCAACCGCTGGCCGGCCGCGCACCGCTTCGACGCCGCGCGTGTCTACCGGCTCGCGCTGGAGCAAGGCGCATCCGCCCGCCGCTATCACGCCATCGCCGAGGAAGGCGTGCCGTTCAAGACGATTGCCGAAGTGATCGGCAAACGGCTCGGCGTGCCCGTGGTCGCGAAGTCCAGTGACGAAGCCGAGTCCCATTTCGGATGGTTCGCGCGGTTCGCCACCATCGACGTTCCGACCTCGAGCGCGAAGACGCGTGCGGTACTCGGCTGGGAGCCCAAAGAAAAAGGGCTGATCGAGGATCTCGACCAGCCCTATTACTTCGAGGTCTGACGCGTGGCTCGCGTCCGGATCAGTCCGTCGTGATCGCCGTCTCCATGTCGGTCGGGTCGACCTGCTTGGAGAGGTTGGCGTTGAGCTTGTCGCGGTCGAGCTCACCTTCCCACCAGGCGACGATCACGCAGGCGACGCCGTTGCCGCAGAGATTGGTCAAGGCGCGGCACTCGCTCATGAACTTGTCGATGCCGAGCACGATCGCCATGCCCGGCACGAGGCGCGGATCGACCACGGCGAGCGTTGCCGCCAGCGTGATGAAGCCCGCGCCGGTGATGCCGGAGGCGCCCTTCGAGGTCAGCATCGCCACCACCAGGATGGTCAGCTGCTGGCCGAAGGAGAGATCGACGCCGAGCGCCTGAGCGATGAACAGCGTCGCCAGCGTCATGTAGATGTTGGTGCCGTCGAGGTTGAACGAATAGCCCGTGGGCACCACGAGGCCGACCACCGACTTCGAGCAGCCGAGCCGCTCCAGTTTCTCCATCAAGGACGGCAGCGCGCTTTCCGAGGAGGAGGTACCGAGCACGATGAGCAGCTCGTCCTTGATGTAGGCGAGGAACTTGAAGATCGAGAACCCCGCCATGCGCGCGATGATGCCGAGCACGACGAACACGAACAGCGCAGCCGTGACGTAGAACGTCGCGATCAGGCCGATCAAATTGAGGATCGCGCCGGTGCCGAACTTGCCAATGGTGTAGGCCATCGCGCCGAACGCACCGATCGGCGCCGCGCGCATCACGATGGAGATGACGCCGAACACCGCATGCGCGGCATCGTCGATGAAGCTGCGGATGGTGTGGCCGCGCTCACCCAGACTCATGATGGCGAAGCCGAACAGCACCGAGAACAGCAGCACCTGCAGGATCTCGCCTTGTGCGAAGGCGCCGACCACGGTGTCCGGAATGATGTGCAGCACGAAGTCGACGGACTTCTGGCCGGCGGCCTGCTTGGCGTAGTTCGCAACGGCCGCCTCGCTCGCCGCCGCATTGCCGAAGCCTGCGCCCGGCCTGACGAGATTGCCGACGATGAGACCGATCACCAGCGCGAAGGTCGAGACGACCTCGAAATAGACCAGCGCCTTGACGCCGATGCGGCCGACCTTCTTGGCATCCTGGATATGGGCGATGCCCGAGACCACGGTGCAGAAGATGATCGGGGCGATCACCATCTTGATCAGCTTGATGAAGCCGTCGCCCATCGCCTTGATCCAGTCGTTGGTGGCGAACGACGGCCACAGCCAGCCGACGATGGCGCCGAGCACGATGGCGATCAGCACCTGGACATAGAGGACTTTGTACCACGGCTTTGCTGCGGCCGGCGCGACCGGCGCCCCCGCCATCGTTGTCGTCGTCATCGTTTCACTCCCCCTCGAACATTGGGGCCAGCCAAGATCAACTTGGCCGGCCCTGTCAATTGGAACCGATCGGAATGGTGCGCTTTACCCGCGACGATCGACGAGCCGGCGCGCCGCCGGCATCAGCGTCGCGCCCAGCGCGTTCTTGACCAGGGACGCCGCAATGAACGGCGCAAGGCCCACCTGCCAGGCCTTCGCCGCGCCCAGACCGAGGCCGAAGGCCAGCCAGCCGAAGCCGGCGGCCAGAATGACGATGTGGCCGACGGCCATCGCGGCGAACAGCAGCACCACGCTGCGATCCCAGCCGCGCTCGGCGAGCCAGCCGGTGACGAAGGCAGCGAGCACGAAGCCGAACAGATAGCCCGCGGTCGGGCCGACCAGCGGTGCAATCCCACCCACGGGACCAGCGAACACCGGCAGGCCAAGCGCACCCTCGACGAGGTAGGCGATCATGGTTGCGCTGCCAAGGCGCCAGCCATAGGCGGCGCCGATCATCAGCACCACCAGCGTCTGCAACGTCATCGGCACGTAAGGCAGCGGCAGGTTCACCTTGGCTGATAGCGCCATCAAGGCGGTGCCGAGCGCAATCAGCGCGACTGCACGCAGTGCACCGACTGTTTCGCCCGGACGGGTCGGCCACATCAATGCGGCGAGAGGAGAATGCGTGGCGGCGGTGGGCACGGAACGGTCAGACAAGTTGCACTCCGGAAGGCTGGCGAAAACTGGCGGCTATTTAAGCCAGTGAGCGATCCGGTCAACTGCCTCCCGCATCTCTTCTGCCGAACGGGCATAAGAGAACCGTATGAATGAACGGCCATGGATGGGATCGAAATCGACGCCCGGCGTCGCCGCCACATGGGCCTGCTTCAGCATCTGCTTGGCGAACTCGAAACTGTCCGAGGTGAAATCGGAGACGTCGGCATAGAGATAGAACGCGCCGTCAGCCGGCAGGAACCTGGTGAGCCCCGCCCTGGGCAGTCCCTCGATCAAAATGCGCCGGTTTTCCTGATAGCCGTGCTTGATCTCCTCCATCTCGGCGGCGCCGTCGAAGGCGGCCTCGGCGGCGATCTGCGACAGCGAGGGCACCGAGATCGACAGGTTCTGCTGCAGCCGCTCGATCGGGCGCACCAAAATCTCCGGCACGACCATCCAGCCGACGCGCCAGCCCGTCATGCAAAAATACTTCGAGAACGAATTGATCACGAGTGCGTGGTCGGACAGCGCCGCGGCCGTCACCGCCGGAAACGCGTAGTCCAGCCCGTGATAGATCTCGTCCGAGATGAAGCGGATTTTGGCGTCTTCCGCCGCCGCGATCAGGCCGGAGAGCGCCTCGCGGGACATCATCGTTCCCGTTGGATTGGCGGGACTGCCGACCAGCACGCCCTTCAGCGGCGCCTTGCGATGGGCGGCAAGCAGCGCCTCGCCGGTGAGCGCGTGGCGTGTCTCGTTCGTCGTCTCGATCAGCACCGGCTCGCAGCCGAGCGCAGTCAGGATGTGGCGGTATGGCGGATAGCCCGGCACCGTCACGGCGACGCGGTCCCCGGGCTCGAACATCGACAGGAACGCGAGGATGAATCCGCCGGACGAGCCCGTCGTCACCACAATCCGCTCGGGGCTGACGTCACACCCATGGATGTCGCGATAGTGCCGCGCGATCCGCTCGCGCAAGGAAGGGATGCCGAGCGCGGAGGTATAGTCGATCCGGCCGGCCTCGAGCGCGGCATGGGCGGCCGCGATCGCGGTTTTCGGCGCGCCGGCCGCGGGCTGGCCGACCTCCATGTGGATGACATGACCGCCGGCGGCCTCGATTCGGGCCGCCGCGGCCATCACGTCCATCACCATGAACGGGGGAACGTCGCTGCGGCGGGAGGGCTCGAGCCACTGCCCCAACCGGTTCCTCAATGTCGCATCCTGCATCGATTTCTGCTATTTCGCTGGCGGACCGGTCCGTCCGGTCCTTCAAAACGGGGCGCTTGCGCCCCAGACTGGCCGCATTGTACGGCTCATAAGGGGTACGGCTCATAGGCCATATCGCGTATCCGGTCCGCCGCCAATCGCCAAAACCAATCACGAAAACTGCATTCCAGGTCCCTTTGCCGAGACCGTTTGACCAAGACCGCCTGATGTTGCTCCAGACCGCATTGCGCAAGAAGGCCTCCGCCCTCACCGCCCTCGTCACGGCCGCGGCGATCGCACTGGCGCCGCTCCCGGCGGCACGTGCGCAGAGCAAGGGGCCGCCGATCCTGCGCGATACCGAGACCGAACAGCTGCTGCGCGAATATACCCGCCCGATCCTGCGCGTCGCCGGTCTGGAGAAGCAGAACATCCAGATGGTGATCATCAACGACAGCGCGTTCAACGCGTTCGTCGCGGACGGCCGCCGCATCTTCGTCAATTACGGCGCGATCCTCCAGTCGGAGACGCCGAACCAGATCATCGGCGTGCTCGCGCACGAGACCGGGCATCTGGCCGGCGGGCATCTGTCCAAGCTGCGCGAGCAGCTCGCCAACGCGCAGACCCAGATGATCATCGCGATGCTGCTCGGCGCCGGTGCGATCGCAGCCGGCAGCACCCGCAGCTCAAGCAGCGCCGGCAACAACGGCCTTGCCAATGCGGGCGCCGCCGCGATCGCCGGACCGCAGGAGATGATCCGCCGCACGCTGCTGTCCTACCAGCGCCAGCAGGAGGAGAACGCCGACCGCGCCGGCGTGAAATTCCTGACCGCGACCCAGCAGTCGCCGAGGGGCATGTACGAGACCTTCAAGCGCTTCACCAGCGAGAGCCTGTTCGCCGCGCGCGGCGCCGACCCCTATCTCCAGTCGCATCCGATGCCGGCCGAGCGCGTCGCGGCACTGCAGGAGTTCGCCAGCAGCAGTCCCTATTGGGAGAAGAAGGACGATCCCGCACTCCAGCTCCGCCACGACATGGTGCGCGCCAAGATCTCGGCCTTCATGGAGCGGCCGGAGACGGTGTATCGCCGCTATCCGCAGACCAACGACAGCATGCCGGCGCGCTATGCCCGGGCCATCAGCACCTATCTGCACGGCGATCTGCGCAGCGCCCTCGCCCAGATCGACGCCCTGATCCAGGTCCAGCCCAACAACCCGTATTTCTACGAGGTACGCGGCCAGGCGCTGCTCGAGAGCGGCAAGCCCGCCGAGGCCATCGCTCCGCTGCGCAAGGCTGTCGCACTCTCCAACAACTCGCCCCTCATCGAGATGTTACTTGGGCAGGCTCTGGTTGGAACCGATAATAAAGCCTACACCGAAGACGCCGTTCGGATTCTTCGCACCGCCGTGGCGCGGGAGCCCGAGGCGGTGCTCGGTTATACCCAGCTCGCGATGGCCTATGGCCGGAAGGGCGACTATGCCGAGGCGGATCTCGCATCGGCGCAGGCCGCTTACCTGCGCGGCGACAACAAGACCGCCCGCGAGCTCGCAACGCGCGCGAAAACCCGTTTCGCCGTCGGCACGCCCGGATGGGTCAAGGCCGACGACATCGTGGCGGCCAAGCCGCCGCGCAACTGAAAACTGGAACGACGCCTTGAGACCACGACGTCACGACACCGAGCTTTGAGTCCGCCGGGACGTTTTCCGAAACCTGCTTTGGATAAGAGGATTTGCCTATGCCTTCGCTGCGTCTGCTTGCCCCCGCGCTGTTTGCGCTCGCCATGTTCGGCGCAGCCGCGCCCGCGTCGGCCGACAGCTTCTCCGATGCCCAGCGCACCGACATCGAGGCGATCATCAAGAACTATCTCGTCACCCATCCCGAGGTGCTCGAGGAAGCGATGACCGAGCTCACCAAGCGCCAGGCCGCAGCCGAAACGCAGAAGCACGAGGCCAGCATCGCGCAGAACTCCGAGGCGATCTTCAACTCGCCGCGCCAGGTCGTGCTCGGCAACAAGGACGGCGACGTCACCTTCGTCGAGTTTTTCGATTACAATTGCGGCTACTGCAAGCGCGCGATGGATGACATGCTGACCCTCATGAAGGGCGATCCGAAGCTGAAGGTCGTGCTGAAGGAGTTTCCGGTGCTGAGCCAGGGCTCGGTCGAAGCCGCCCAGGTCGCGGTCGCCGTGCGTATGCAGGATCCCTCCGGCAAGAAGTATCTCGATTTCCACCAGAAGCTGCTCGGCGGCCGCGGCGCGGCCGACAAGGCGCGCGCCATGCAGGCGGCCAAGGACGCCGGGCTCGACACCGCGAAAATCGAGAAGGACCTCACCAGCCCCGAAGTGCGCGCCACCATCGAAGAGAACTTCAAGCTCGCCGAGGCGATGGGCATGAACGGCACGCCGAGCTACGTGATCGGCAAGCAGATCGTGATCGGCGCGGTCGGCGTTGAAGGCCTGAAGGAAAAGATCGGCATTGCCCGCTGCGGCAAGGCGACCTGCTGAGCGACACGACATTGCGTTGAAAGAGGCCGGCTCACCGCCGGCCTCTTTTTTTGCGCGGGTTCGCACGCAGTTTGTCGCGATCCGGGCGAGACTGTTCATCCGGCGTTCAATAAACAAAGCGCGTCGGAACCCCCTGGAATTCGGAACGACCACGCTCTCCTTTCGTTGTCGGCGCGGGCAATGACGCAAAGAAATCACGTGAGGAGAGGTTCAAATGACTAATCGCTTTTTGGTCTCGGTTGCAGCCTTGGCGCTGATCTCCGGCACCGGTTTTGCCAACGCGCAAGGAACCGGAACCAAGGACTACGGGGGTGGCCAGCAGACCCAGCACAGTACGCAGCCTTCTGGCGAGCGCAGCGGCTCCATGGGCAAGCAAGAGTCCATGGACAAGCAAGACAAGCATGACAAGGGAACGGTTGGTCAGGCCGGTGGCATGAAGGATCAGCCGAGCGCTCATGACAAGTCGACTCAGTCCGACAAGATGAACAAGGACCAGCCGGGTGCGACGCGTGAGAAGTCGACGCAGTCGGAGAAGTCGTCGACGGTCGGCCAGAGCCCGCGGAGCGACGAGAAGTCCAAGGGTAGCATGAGCAAGGAAACCGAGACCAAGGGCACCAAGGACATGAAGGCCCAAGGTCAGGAAGACCGCAGCGGTATGAACGCGCCTGGCCACCAGGGTTCGCAAACCCAGACCCAGACCCAGACCGGGACCGAGCGGTCGCAGACGACGACCGGCCAGGTTGGCGCGGCCGCCAAGCTCTCGACCGAGCAGCGGACCCAGATCACCTCGGTGATCCGCGAGCAGCGCGTGGCTCCCGTGACCAATGTGAACTTCGCGGTCTCGGTCGGCACCCGCATTCCGCGCGAGGGCATCGAGCTGCACGCCCTGCCGTCCCGGGTTGCGACGATCTATCCGGAGTGGCGGACCTATCGCTACGTCATGGTCCGCGAGCAGATCGTGATCATCGATCCGAACACCTACGAGATCATCGCGGTTCTCGACGTCTAGGGCTGATGACGACTATCTCGGGGGCGGGCAGCAATGCCCGCCTCCTTGCGTTTGGCCGGCAGCCATGCTTTGGACTGGTTAACAAGCAATTTCCGTAGCTTCCGCACAGGTTTTTGCACCCCGGATGAGGTGCCTGAAGCCCCTTGGGAGGTCCTTCAAGGCTTCCCCTAGGGCGCTTTGTTACCTATAACCCCGCCACGCCGAAGCACCTCTTCCGGGATTGGAATGGCAGAACCAGCAACCGACACGATCCTCGTTCTCAACGGGCCGAACCTCAACATGTTGGGGACGCGCGAGCCTGAAAAGTATGGTCATGCGACGCTGGCCGACGTCGAGGCGCTGTGCCGCGAGACGGCGGCGGCGTTCGGCCTCAAGGCCGACTGCCGCCAGTCCAACCGCGAGGGCGAGCTGATTGACTTCATCCACGAGGCGCATGCGCGCAAGATGAAGGGCATCATCATCAATGCCGGCGGCTATTCGCACACCTCGATCGCGCTGCACGACGCGCTGCTCGCGGTGCAGATCCCGACGGTCGAGGTGCATGTGACCAACATCCACGCCCGCGAGAGTTTTCGTCACCACTCCTACACCGCGCGCGCCGCGTTCGCCTCGCTGTGCGGTTTCGGCATCGAAGGCTACCGCCTCGCCATCCAGGGCCTTGCCGCCAAGCTCGGCATCAAGCCCAAAGCCTGACGCTCCCTTCCAACAGAACATTCGGATCAAACAACATGGCGCGCCAGCCAGACGACAAAGCAGCCGCAAAGTTTTCCAGCGAGGATTCCGCGCTCGTCCGCGAGCTCGCCCTTCTGCTCGACGAGACCAGCCTTACGGAGATCGAGATCGAGCGCGCGGGCCTGCGCCTGCGCGTCGCCCGCAACATCAGCGTCGCCGCGACCATGCCGATGCCGATTGCAGCCGCTCCCGCCGCTCTGCCGGCAGCCGTCGCCGCCGCAGCACCCGCAGCGGCAGACCTGTCGAAGCATCCCGGCGCGGTGACCTCGCCGATGGTCGGCACCGCCTATTGGGCGCCGGAGCCCGGCGCCAAGCCGTTCATCGAGGTCGGCAGCAAGGTCTCGGTCGGCCAGACCCTGCTGATCATCGAAGCCATGAAGACCATGAACCAGATCCCCTCGCCGCGCGCCGGCACGGTGACGCAGATCCTGGTCGAGGACGGCCAGCCGGTCGAGTACGGCGAGCCGCTGGTCATCATCGAGTAATTGTTGAGGGCGGCCAGCCCGCCCTCGCCGCTTTCCGCGCGCCAGTCCCTCAAGGGCACCATGTTCGACAAGATCCTCATAGCCAACCGCGGCGAGATCGCCCTTCGCATCCTCAGGGCCTGCAAGGAGCTCGGGATCGCGACCGTTGCCGTTCACTCCACGGCCGACGCTGATGCCATGCATGTGCGCCTGTCGGACGAGAGCGTCTGCATCGGGCCGCCGGCGTCCAAGGACAGCTATCTCAACGTGCCCGCGCTGCTCGCGGCCTGCGAGATCACCGGCGCCGATGCCGTGCATCCCGGCTACGGCTTCCTCTCCGAGAACGCGCGCTTCGCGGAAATCCTCGGCGAGCACAATCTGCATTTCATCGGCCCCAAGGCCGAGCACATCCGCCTGATGGGCGACAAGATCGAGGCCAAGAAGACCGCCAAGAAGCTCGGCATCCCCGTGGTGCCCGGCTCGGACGGTGCGGTCGGCCCCGACGATGACGCCATGGCGATCGCGAAGAAGATCGGCTTTCCCGTGCTGGTGAAGGCGGCGGCGGGCGGCGGCGGCCGCGGCATGAAGGTCGCCCACAGCGAGGCCGACCTCCAGCTGGCGCTGTCGACGGCGGCCAACGAGGCCAAATCCGCCTTCGGCGATGCCTCGGTCTATCTCGAAAAATACCTCCAGAAGCCGCGCCATATCGAGATCCAGATCCTCGGCGACGGCCGCGGCGGCGCGATCCATCTCGGCGAGCGCGACTGCTCGCTGCAACGCCGCCACCAGAAGGTCTGGGAGGAAGGCCCCTCGCCCGTGCTGGCCGCCGCCGCGCGCGCCAAGATCGGCGAGACCTGCGCCAAGGCGATGCGCGAGATGAAATATCTCGGCGTCGGCACCATCGAGTTCCTGTTCGAGGACGGCGAGTTCTACTTCATCGAGATGAACACGCGCATCCAGGTCGAGCATCCCGTCACCGAGAGCATCACCGACATCGACCTCGTGCTGGAGCAGATCCGCATCGCCGCCGGCGGCGAGCTGCCGGCGAAGCAGAGCGAGATCCAGATCATCGGCCACGCCATCGAGTGCCGGATCAACGCGGAGAATCCGCAGACCTTCCGGCCCTCGCCGGGCCGCATCACGCAATATCACCCGCCCGGCGGGCTCGGCGTGCGGATCGATTCCGCCGTCTATCAGGGCTACACGATCCCGCCCTATTACGATTCCCTCGTCGGCAAGCTGATCGTGCACGGCAAGACCCGCGCCGAATGCCTGATGCGGCTGCGCCGGGCGCTGGACGAGATGGTGGTCGAAGGCATCGAGACCACACTGCCGCTGTTCCGCGACCTCGTTCGTCAGGACGACATCATCAACGGGGACTATCACATCCAC
This sequence comes from Bradyrhizobium huanghuaihaiense, assembly GCF_025200885.1. Lineage (NCBI taxonomy): Bacteria > Pseudomonadati > Pseudomonadota > Alphaproteobacteria > Hyphomicrobiales > Nitrobacteraceae > Bradyrhizobium > Bradyrhizobium huanghuaihaiense. The sequence goes on from NZ_CP104172.1 coordinate 5,085,842, forward strand.
TGGCTGGAACAGTATCTGGCCGGCAAGGCGGAACCCGCCCCCAAATAAATCCCCCACCGCCGGGAACCCGTTGCCTTCACGGGCGTTTTGAGCAGCTGGGAGCTGTTTGAAAAGGGGCGTTGGATTTCCATTGATCTCGACCGGGCGACACCGTCGTGACGGCTGAAGCGCAGCGGCGGCGCGCGTTTTGGCACATCCTGCTGTTCGCAGCGGGCCTTGTGGTGCTGACCGTGATCAGCGCCGGCTCGGTCTACCTCGTCAACAAGGCGCGCGACGACAGCAAATGGGTGCTCCACACCATCGAGGTGGAGAACCAGGTCAACACGCTGCTGCTCGAGGTCCGACGGGCCGAGAGCAGCGCTCGCGGCTTTCTCCTGACGCAGGGACCGGATTTCCAGGCGGATCATGAGCGGGCCATCGCAGCGATCATTCCGGCGCTCGACAAGCTCACGCGCCAAATCGGCGACAGTCCGGCGCAGCGCGACAGCGTCGAGAAGCTGAGCGCCGCGATCGAGGTCCGGCTCGGCCAGTTCGCGCGCGAGATGGATTTCGTCAAGCAAGGTCGGCCCGACGATGCCAAGGCGCTCGTCCGCGAGGCCGCCGCCGGCACCACGACCACCACGATCACCAACTTCGCCAACGCGATGATCCGCGAAGAGGAGCGGCTGTTCCGGCAGCGCTCCGTCAATGCCGACCGCAGCCAGACGCTGGCCGCGTCCCTCACCGGCATCGGCTCGGGCCTCGTGGTGGTGCTCGCCCTGATCTCGATCTGGCTGCTGCGGCGCTCGGCGCGCATTCGCGACGAGGCCGAGACGCGTCTGCGCGATGCCAACCTCAATCTGGAGGCCGTCGTCGACGAACGCACGGCTGACCTGCGCGAGGCCAACAACGAGATCCAGCGTTTCGCCTATATCGTGAGCCACGACCTGCGCTCACCGCTCGTCAACATCATGGGCTTCACCAGCGAGCTCGAAGAGCTCGGCGGCGACATCTTCCGTCGCGTCAGCAGCCTCACCCACGTTCCGGCCGACGGGCCGCCCTTGGCCTCCGGCGAGATCGCACTCGAAGGTCCCGACAAGCAGCTTTCCGAGGATTTCTCCGAGGCGCTCGGCTTCATCAAATCGTCGATCGCCAAGATGGACCGGCTGATCTCGGCGATCCTCAACCTCACCCGCGAGGGCCGGCGCGAATTCCAGCCGGAGAAGATCGACATCCGCGAGTTCGTCGAGGCCATCGTGTCGACGCTGGCGCATCAGGCCGTCGAAGCGCAGGCCGAGATCCACGTCGAGCCGCTGCCTGACATCGTCAGCGATCGCCTTGCGCTGGAGCAGATCTTCTCGAATCTGATCGACAACGCGATCAAGTACTTGAAGAACGGCGTGCCCGGCGAGATCAGAATTCGCGGGCGGACCAAGCTCGGCTACGCTATCTTCGAGATCAGCGACAACGGCCGCGGCATCGACGCTAGGGATCATCAGCGGATATTCGACCTGTTCCGCCGTGCGGGAACCCAGGACAAGCCGGGACAGGGCATAGGTCTTGCACATGTGCGTGCACTTGTGCGTCGTCTCGGCGGCACCATGTCGGTATCGTCGGAACTCAACGCGGGCAGCACGTTCACCATCACGCTGCCCGTCGCCTGGAACGCCACCACCCGGAAGACAGATCGATGACGCAGCCAGTCACCATCATCATGATCGAGGACGACGAGGGGCACGCCCGGCTGATCGAGCGCAACATCCGCCGCTCCGGCGTCAACAACGAGATCATCTCGTTCGCCAACGGCACCGATGCGATGAAGCATCTGTTCGGCGCCGACGGCAGCGGGCTTCCCCAGAAGGGCAACGCCCTCCTGATCCTGCTCGACCTCAACCTGCCCGACATGAGCGGGATCGACATCCTGAAGCAGATCAAGGAAAACAGATATCTCAAGGCCTCGCCGGTGGTCGTGCTCACGACCACCGACGATTCCCAGGAGATCAAGCGCTGCTACGAGCTCGGCTGCAACGTCTACATCACCAAACCCGTCAATTACGAGAATTTCGCCAACGCCATCCGGCAGCTCGGGCTGTTCTTCTCGGTCATCCAGGTTCCGCCCGCCGCCCCATGAACCAGCCAACGCCGACACTGCTCTATATCGACGACGACGACGCGCTCGCGCGCCTGGTCGAACGCGGCCTGACGCGGCGCGGCTACAGGGTCATCCACGCCGCCAGCGGCGAGGAAGGCCTCGAGCACATCCGCGGGGCCGGCGCGCAGGACGGTATCAAAGGCAGCATCGACGTTATTGCGCTCGACCAGTACATGCCGGGCCTCGACGGCCTCGAGACGCTCGAGCAGATCATGGCGATCCCGGACGCGCCTCCCGTGGTGTTCGTCACGGCCTCGCAGGACTCCAGCATCGCTGTCACCGCGCTGAAGGCGGGTGCGGCCGATTATCTCGTCAAGGACGTCAAGGGTGACTTCATCCCCCTGCTCCACGTCGCCGCCGAGGGCGCGCTGCGCCAGGCCGAGCTGCAGAGGGCACGCGAGGAGGCGGAAGCCGAGGTTCACGCCTCGCGCGACCGCTACGCCGCGCTTGCCGCCGAGCGCGAGCTCTTGCTGCGCGAGGTCAATCACCGCGTCGGCAACTCGCTCCAGATCATCGCCTCCCTGCTGCACCTTCAGGCCAGCTCCGCCGCGCAGGAAGAGGTCAAGGCCGCGCTGACCAACGCGATGGGCCGCGTCGCCGCGGTCGCGCAGGTGCACCGCCGCCTCTACACCTCGCAGGATCTGAAGAGCGTGGTGCTGAACCAGTATCTGGATTCGCTGCTCGAGGATCTGCGCCGCTCGGCCGAAGGTAACCGGATGTCGCGCCTGACGCTGAAGGCCGAGCCGATCGAGATCGACCCGGACCGCGCGGTCGCCGTCGGCATCATCGTCAACGAGCTGGTGATGAACGCGGTGAAATACGCCTATCCCGACGGCGCCGGCCCGATCCACGTCGAGCTGACCTCGCAGGGCGAGGATCTCCTGCTGACGATCGCCGACGACGGCGTCGGCGACAACGTCAAGGCCGACCCGCGTTCCACCGGCATGGGCCAGCGCATCGTCGCCGCCATGGCCACCAAGCTCGACGCCTCGGTGGAGCGTGACCCCACCCATTCCGGAACCCGCATCGTGCTCCGGTTCCAGCGCCTGCCCGCGCCGCCCGGCAAGGCCAACAACGCCGCCGCGAGCTGACCCGCCTCGCCCCCATCGCAACCGCATTGCGATCCTGCTATTGTCGCAGGCCATGACTTCGCGCGATTCCGCCTCGTCTGAGATCACGCCGGCCGTACTGCTGCGCGCCTATGCCTGCGGCATCTTTCCGATGGCCGAAAGCGCCGACGATCCGACCCTGTTCTGGGTCGAGCCGGAGCTGCGCGGCGTCATCCCGCTCGCCGGTTTTCGCGTGGCCTCGCGTCTTGCACGCACCGTGCGCTCGGAGGCGTTTCGTGTGACCGTCAACACCGCCTTCAAGGCCACGATCGCCGGCTGCGCCGCGCCGCAGGCCGGGCGCGAAGACACCTGGATCAACAAGCGCATCCGCGACCTCTATGGCGGCCTGTTCGAGCTCGGCCACTGCCACAGCGTTGAGGCATGGCAGGGCGACGAGCTCGTCGGCGGGCTCTACGGCGTGAGCCTGGGACGCGCCTTCTTCGGCGAGAGCATGTTTCACACCGCGCGCGATGCCTCGAAGGTCGCGCTGGTGCATCTGGTGGCGCGGCTGATCCATGGCGGCTTCGAGCTGCTCGACACGCAGTACGTCACCGAGCATCTGAAGAGTTTTGGCGCGGTCGAGATTTCGCGGCGGCGCTACACTGCGCTGCTCGACAAGGCGCTCGCTGGAGATGCCGGCGACTTCCTGAGGCTCTCGTCTGGCGACGCGATCCCGGGCGCACGCGCGCTCGAGATCATCGCTTCAAGGCAATAGACAAACGAGGCTAGCGGCCGAAGCCGGGCAAGCCGAACAGACCCCGCTGCTCCTGCGGCTGCGGAGGTGGCGGCGCTGGTTGCGCTTGCGGTGGAGGCGGCAACGGCTGCGCCGGACGCTGCTGCACCGCCTGCTTGGGCGCGGCCTTCTTCTGCGCGGGAGGCGGCGGCGGAGGCGCGGGCTTGTTCGCAGGATCGGGCGCCGCGGTCGCAATGGTCTGCTGCGGCTCTTTGCAGTCGGTGAGCCAGATGTCGTAGATCGGATGCTCGACGCCGTGCAGGCCTGGGCTCGCCGCATACATCCAGCCCGAGAAGATCCGCTTCACCTCACCCTGCAAGGTGATCTCGTCGACCTCGACGAAGGCGTCGGTGTTGGCGGCTTCCGTCGCCGGGCGCGCGTAGCAGGCGTCGGTCTTGACGCGGAGCGCTCCGAACTGGACAGTCTCGCCGATCTCCTCGTCGAAATTGATGATGCGCCCGGTGATCTTGTCGAGGCCGGAGAAGGTCGCCTTCTTGTTCACGATCTTCTGGGCCGGCGGCTCGGTCACGACCTCGTCGCCCGGCTGGAGGCTCGCCGGCGTCTGCGGCACGGCGCCGCCCGGCCCTCCCTTCTGCTGCGGCTGGCGCTGACCGGGCGCACCCGGGGCGCCTTGCGGACTGGGCGGAGCGATCGCGGCGGAGGGCGGCTGATTTGGCGGAGCGACGGTCGAGCCCGGCGGCGGCGCCAGAGGCTGAGTCTCGACCGGTCCCGGCATGACATTCCCCTGCCGTCCCTGAGGCGGCGCCATCGGGCGCGAGGGCAGCACGCGGCCCTGCGGCGGCAGCTCGGGGACCTCCTCGTCGTCGTCAGGGATCTGAGGCTGCGGCTGGCCGCGCGGAATCGCACCCGGCGGCCTCGGCGGCGGATCGGAGAAGATGGTGCCGATCTGGGCCTGCGCAGGCGTCGCAACCGTCAGCGCGGTAGCGGCCAAAAGCGCCGCAAGGCCTGTCAGGGAAAAGGTTTTGAACATCTCGCGCGGCTTCAACAGCGAATCGGGCTTGTTGGACATTCTACAGGGGATACCGCCGCTCGCAGGCCCTCCGGTTAACACGCCGAATACGGCGGGGGAAGGGCGGCATCCCAGCCCTTCCCGGCGCTGTCTGGCCAGACCGGCTCCCGGATGGGATAGTCGGATACCCCCTCCCGGCACCCAAGGCGGGCATAAGGCGGGCATTCGCCTCCCGGACACGACGTCCAACCATAACCAGAAACCTCAGAGGTCGCCCCCGATGCCCGTTGCCCTCGATCCCGATGCCGCCGCAGTCTACAGGGCCTTCCAGGAGGCCGGCCGCCCTGCCTACGAGACCCTGACCGCGCCGGAGGCCCGCGCCTATTACCTGCAGGCGCGCTTTGCCACCAACCCGGAGCCGCCGGAACTCGCCCGCGTCACCTCTCTCGCGATCCCGGCGCCGCACGGGGAGATCCCCGCCCGCCTCTACGTTCCGAGCGAACCGCGCCGGCACGATGGTCTTTCGGCGGCTCTGGTATTCTTCCACGGCGGCGGCTGGGTGATCGGCGATCTCGACTCCCACGACGTGGTCTGCCGCCAGCTTGCAGATTCAGGCGCGCTGATCGTGATCTCGGTCGACTACCGCCTCGCGCCCGAGCACAAGTTTCCAGCCGCCGCCGATGACGCGATCGCCGCGACCAGATGGATCGCCGCCCACGCGCGCGAGCTCGGCATCGACGCCTCCCGCCTCTCGATCGGCGGCGACAGCGCCGGCGGCAATCTCGCCGCGGTCGTTGCGCTCGCCGCCCGCGACGCCGGCAGCCCCGCGATCGCCGGCCAGCTGCTGATCTATCCGGCGACCGATTTCGCCATGACGCACGGCTCGCACCGCGAGCCCGAGACCAGCGTGCTGCTGACCCATTCGGTGATCCGCTGGTTCCGCGATCACTATCTCAACGGCACCGCCGACATCCACGACTGGCGGGCCTCGCCGGCCCGCGCGCAAGACCTCGCGGGCCTGCCGCCGGCCTATGTGCTGACCGCCGGCGCCGATCCCCTGCGCGACGAAGGCGATGAATATGCCGCGCGCCTGAAGCAGGCCGGCGTATCAGTCGCGTACAAGCACTATCCCGGCCAGTTCCATGGCTTCTTCACCATGGGCAAGCTCTTGCAGCAGGCCAATGTCGCCGTGAGCGAGATCGGCGCGTGGTTGAAGGGATTGGGGTAGATCGAACGCCGTAGCCCGCATGAGCGTAGCGACATGCGGGACCGCTCTCACCACACGGAAAGACCTGTCCCGGATATCGCTGCGCTCATCCGGGCTACGCACTTACAACGCCGATCGAGATGCCTTCCCTCCTCAAAACCCTCCTCGCCCTCCCCCTTCGCGCCCTGACCTGGCTCGGTGACCAGGGCACGCGCGCCGTGGCGGCCATCGCGTTCATCGCGGTCGCAGTGCCGCCGCTCGGCGCGCTGCTGCGTCCCTACGTAACCGAGGCGATCCTCTGCCTGCTCTGCATCTCCTTCATGCGGGTCGATCTCGTGGCGCTCTACGGCCATCTGCGCCGGCCTGCCTTGATCGCGGGCGCGACGGCCTGGACCACGATCGCCGTGCCGCTGATCGTCGGACTGCTCGCCCATGGCAGCGGGCTCGACCGAAGCTCGCCCGGCCTCTTCCTCGCGCTGATGCTCCAGGCCATGGCCTCGCCGATGATGGCCGCGCCCGCGCTCGCAGCGCTGATCGGCCTCGATGCGACGCTCCCGCTGGTCACGCTGGTCACCGCGACCGCGCTCGTGCCCTTCACCGCTTCATTGTTCGCGAGCCTGTTTCTCGGCGGCATGCTGAGCATCTCGCCGCTCACGCTCGGCCTGAAGCTGCTCGGCATCCTCGCGGCATCGCTGATTGGCGCGACGGCGATCCGCTGGATTGTCGGCGCCGCTGCGATCCACCGCCACAAGCGGCCGATCGACGGCTTCAACATCCTCATCCTGCTGGTCTTCGCGTCCGCCGTGATGGGCGACGTCGCGCGTGACTTCGTCGCCGATCCCGTGTTCGCGATCGGCGTCGCGCTGCTCGCCTTCGCGGTCTATTTCACCCTGCTCGCGCTGACGACACTGATCTTCCGCCGCGCCGGCACCGAGCGTGCGTTTGCGATCGGCCTGATGGTGTCACAGCGCAATCTCGGCCTGATGCTGGCGGCAACCGCAGGCGCGTTGCCGCCGACGACCTGGCTCTATTTCGCGCTGACGCAGTTTCCGATCCATCTTGCGCCCTATCTGCTGACGCCGATCGCGCGGCGCCTGACGGCGCACAGCGGCGGCGCCGGCGCGGCTGCCGCAGACAGCACGAGCTAGGCCGCTCTCATGCCGGCGCCGGAGCAGGTTTCGACGCCTTGAAGATATAGCGATTGGTGCTGAAGAAATATTGTCCCGCCCCGTCGAGGCGCTCGAACTCGCTGTGCCATGCAGTGAGATCATCGGCTGAAACGTCGTTCGTGCGGCCGACGAAATCCCGGATCCCCTGTGCCAGTCCCTTGCTGTAGCTCGCGTCATCGTACCGCAAATTGAGAATCGGAAAGACGGACGCGCCGTCCAGACGAAATCCGGCATTGACCAGTCTTAAGGCCATCGACCTGGGCAGACGCGGATGGGCGCAATGCGCCTCCCATGATTTCATGATGGCAGCCATGCGTTCCCGGCTATCGGAATGCCAGACCACGGCGTCCCAATCCGTTGCGACAAAAATCGTTCGGCCGCCCGGTTTCAGGACGCGACATGCCTCGATGAGGACGCGGTCGACATCGGGCACATACTCGGCGACCTGAGTGCACACGACGGCGTCGAACGATGCATCGGGCTGATCCAGTTCCGTCGCGTTGCCGAGGGCATATGAAATCCACTCCGAAGCCTTCTGCCGGTTGCAGAAGGCGATCAGGTCGGTCGACACATCGATGCCTACGACAGATCCATGAGGCCCGACGAGTTCAGCCATGCTTTCGCAGAGATAGCCCGGACCGCATCCGATATCGAGAACACGCTCGCCGGCAGACAGGTCGAGCTGCCGGATGGTCTCCGCGCGCTGGGCCTTCACATCTTCCGTGAGATAGAGTCGCTGGAGCCGCTTCGCGTTCTCATTGCTGTACTCCATTCCGCTCATCGTCGCCTCCATGGTCGCACGGCAAGTGAGATGTCCTACCCCGCCCGCGCCGCGCGCCGCAGCGCCTGCGGCGGCTGGCCGAAGGCACGGATGAAGGCGCGGCGCATGCGCTCGGGGTCGCGGAAGCCGGTCGTTTCCGCAACGAGCTCGATGGCCTCGCGCGAGGACTGCACGCGTTCGCGCGCAACTTCGAGCCGGAGCCGCTCGACCGCCTTGGAGGGCGTGGTGCCGGTCTCGGCAGCGAAGGCGCGGGCAAAATGCCGCGCGCTCATCCCGGCGCGATCGGCGAGCTCCTCCACGGTCAGCGGCGCGTCGAGATTTTCGCGCGCCCAGGACAGCAGCGCGCCGAAGCGGCCGTTCGGCGCCTTCAACTCCAGCAGCGAGGAGAATTGCGACTGGCCGCCGCTGCGACGGTGGTACAGCACAAGCTGCCGCGCCGTCGCCTGCGCGATCTCCTCGCCGTCGTCCTCGGTGACCATCGCCAGCGCGAGGTCAATTCCCGCGCTGATGCCCGCCGACGTCCACACGTGACCGTCGCGGGTAAAAATCTGGTCCGGCTCGAACTTCACCCTCGGATAGCGCGCGACGAACTCGCGCGTTCGGCCCCAATGCGTCGTGGCGCGGCGGCCGTCGAGCAAGCCGGCTTCGGCGAGCACAAAGGCGCCCGAGCAGACGCTGGCGACCCGCACACCGCGCTTGGCCAGCCGTTGCACGAAGGCCCGCGTGACCTCGCAGCGCGCTGCCTCCGCAACGCCGGCGCCGCCCGCGATGACGAGCGTCGTGATGGCGTTCGCCGACTTGAGATCTCGCGCCATCATCTCGACACCCGACGAGCTGCGTACGAGCCCCGCCTTCGCCGCCAGCACCCGCAGTGCAAGCGGCTTGCCGGACGCACGCGCCGCGATCTCGAATACCGAGATCGGACCTGCCGCGTCGAGCAGCTGGAAGTCCGGGAAGATCAGGATGCCGATCATGGGCCCGCTCCGAATGAAATGTCCGAAATAGAGGGAATTACGCCATTTTGGACAGAAGGGCATCATGCCAGTTTGCGCCCGTCAAGCTCTTCATTGGAGGTTCTCATGTCGGCGCCGCTCCAGATTGGACTTTTGGTGTTCCCGCGCGTCACCCAGCTCGACTTCACCGGCCCGTTGCAGGTGTTCTCCGCCGTTCCCGGCGCCCAGCTGCACTTGATCTGGAAGCGGATCGAGCCGGTCCCGAGCGATTCCGCGCTCATCGTGACGCCGACCACGACATTCGCCGACTGCCCGCAACTCGACGTGATCTGCGTGCCCGGCGGCCGCGGCACCGACGACCTGCTCAATGACGAGGAGGTGCTCGACTTCCTGCGCCGGCAGGCCGAGGGCGCCAAATACGTCACCTCGGTCTGCACGGGTTCGCTGGCGCTCGGCGCCGCCGGCCTATTGAAGGGCTACCGCGCCGCCACCCATTGGAGCGCGATGGAGATGCTCAGCCAGTTCGGCGCGACGCCGACCAAGACGCGCGTCTGCGTCGATCGCAACCGCGTGACGGGCGGCGGCGTCACCGCAGGTATCGATTTCGCGCTGACGCTGGTGTCGATCCTGGTCAACCGCACCGCGGCGGAGGCGATCCAGCTCGGGATCGAATACAATCCGGCGCCGCCGTTCAATTCCGGCTCGCCCGATACCGCGCCCGCCGAAGTGCTCGCTTTCGTCAAACAGCGCATTGAGCCTTTGCAGGCCTACCGCCTCGATGCCGTCGAACGCGCGGCGGCGCGTGTGATGTAGGCATTCGGGCTTCGGTGGTGGAACTGAGATTTCGGGGGACGAGTTAAGCCCGCACGAAACTCACGGCATCCGGAGCGCAATCATGGAGCATCTCCACTATCCCAACGAAAGCACCGAGTATCGTGCCGCGCGAAATGCGCTGCTGGACGAGGAGATTGCCCTCCGGGCCCAGATTGAGGCCGTTTCCGCCAGGCGTCGCGCGCTGCCACTCGGCGGCGAGGTGCCCCAGAATTACGTCTTCGAGCGCATCGGCAAAACGAGCATGCCGGAACAGGTCAGGATGTCGGAGCTGTTCGGCCCGCATGACACGCTGATCCTGTACAGCTTCATGTATGGGCCGGAGCGCGAGCTGCCCTGCCCCGGCTGTACCCATTTGCTTGACGGGCTCGACGGCGCCGCACGGCATATCGGCGAGCGTGCCGCACTTCACATCGTTGCAAAATCGCCGATCGCGCGTCTCGCCGCCTGGGCCCACGAACGCGGTTGGGAACATCTGTCGCTGCTGTCCACCGCCGGCAACGGCTTTGACGCGGACTACTTCGGCGACACTTCGAAATTCTCCAGGGGTATGCGCGCGCAGCACCACGTTCCCGAGGGGCAGAACTGGGACGAAACGATCTTCAACGTCTTCAAGAGAGCGAACGGCAAGATCAGGCACTTCTGGGGCTCGGAGATGAGCTTCGCGCCGCCCGCGGCGAAGCAGCATCATCGCGCCGGTGATCTGGTCGATCCGCTCTGGGGCCTGCTCGACATGACGCCTGAAGGCCGCGGCGACTTCTTCCCGAAGGTGCGCTACGACTGAGGTGCACAAACCGGCTGACGAAGCGGCGTCAAAGAAAAAGGCCGCTCGGTTTCACAAGCGGCCTTTCCTGTCTCACGGCGGCTGCACATTCACATCGGGCGATTTCGGAGCTTCCTGACCGGGGGCCTATCTCCCGATCGAGTCCTTGTCGGCGGCCGCTGCATTTCGGGACAGTCGCGAGCTGTTGCCCGAACCGAACGCGATGGTCTCCCATCTCCGTAAGATGGGATCATTGAGCCGCATCGCCCGTATCAATGCAACGCCCGCGCAAGCGACATCCCCGCTGTTCCCGTTGTCCACAGCGGTGTAGCGGGGATGCATGTGCATCCAGTCGAACGATTGAATATCGCGGGTGGTTTAGCCGGGCGTCCAGGGCTGGTAGTCGCCGGTCGCCTTGGGACGCTTGCCGCTGGCGAGCGTCGAGCCGGAGGGCCGGTACGCCTTGGCCGTGCCGGTGAGATTCGGCTGGTGCGGCTTTTCCCACTCACGGGGCTGGTAGTTGATCTCGGTCGGCGGGGTGTCGACGACATGATGGATCCAGCCGTGCCAGGCCGGCGGGATGCGGCTCGCCTCGGCATAGCCGTTATAGATCACCCAGCGCCGCTCGAAGCCGAGGGTCGGATCGATCTCCCCGCCGCGGGTGCGATAATAGAGATTGCCCTGCTCGTCCTGGCCGACCAGCTCGCCGTACCGCTTGGTCCAGAGCTGGGTGCCAAACGTCTGGCCACTCCACCAGGTGAAGAACTTGAGAAAGAATTGTTTCATGCGGCAAGGGCCCTGCTTCGTCGGGTCCTGATGCCATCCGGAGGGCGAAATGTCCAGTTCGCCGGGTGCGGGCACGCCCCGCCACAAATGCGCGCCCTGGACACCCGCTTCCGCCGCAAATCGGACGCGATCCGTTCATGCCGGGTACAGCGGTCCGGTGAGACGCTTCCTCACACGCAAACCGGCGTGATCCAGGAACCACCGCGCTGTCGTGGGGTTGGCTTCCGGGAAAGGAGTTTGATCATGAAAAGTCTGAAAGTCTTGAGCGCGGCAGCCACCTTGGCGCTGGTTCTTCCGCTGGCGACCCCGAGCTTCGCACAGGGCCATGGTGGTCGCGGCGGCGGTGGTGGTGCGGCCTTCCACGGCGGTGGTGGGGGTGCTCACTTCGGCGGCGGCGGCGGCGGCGCGAGGATTGGCGGCGGCGGCGCGGCCTTCCACGGCGGCGGCGGCAATTTCGCGGCAGGCGCGGCGATGCGCCCGAGCGGCGGCAACTTCGCGGCCGGCGCAGCGGTGCGTCCGAGCGGCGGCAGTTTCGCGGCCGGCACGGCCGTACGTCCGAGCAGCGGTTTCGTAGGCGGCATGGCGAGCCGTCCCACCGTAGCGCCGTCCTTCAGCGGGACGCGCAGCGTCGCAACCGCGGGTAACTGGCAAGGCGGCAGCGGCAATTGGAGCGGCCGTCGCTGGCACCATCGTGGTGGCGGATTCTGGCCCGGCTTCGCGGCTGGCGCCGCGATCGGCGGCCTCGGCTCGTATGCCTATTACGGCGGCGGGTACTACGATGACCCCTACTACTATGGCGACAGTTATTATGATGAGCCGTCAGTGGCGGTGGTGCCCGACGGTGGCGGCGATTCCGCGGCCTACTGCGCGCAGCGTTACAGATCGTATGATCCGGCCTCCGGCACATATCTCGGCTATGACGGTCAGCGTCATCCCTGCCCGTAAGCGGACCGAACACGTTTGAAGGACGAGGCGTCGCAGCAATGCGGCGCCTTTTTCGCGAGTGTCATATCCGTCACCTGTTTCGCGTGTATCGGACTCCGCGGCTCAACGTTGCGTACAAGTTGATGCAACGGGACCTCTATTCACCGCACCGTGCATATCTACCCTGATCCAATCCAAAATTGACCCGACCCACGATTCGCGGATATCACCATTGCCTGTGGGGACTTCGATCTACTGGGAAGTGTCATGCCGCGTATCCTCGTGGTAGATGACGATCCGATGGTCGGCGCGACCATCGAGGTCCTCCTCCAACGTCAGGGCTTCGACGTCACGCTGGCTGACGGCGGCGAAACGGGATTGGCTGCGCTGGAAGCGCAGCCCTACGACGTGATGCTGGTCGATATCTTCATGCCGCACATGCGCGGCTTCGAATCCATCCGCATCTTTCACGAGCGCGCGCCGGCGATTCCGCTGATCGCGATGTCCGGCTATGCCTTCGCCTCGTCCGCCTCGCCCTCTCCCGACTTCCTGCGCATGGCGCTGGAGCTCGGCGCGAGCCGCTGCCTGCGCAAGCCGTTCACGCCGGAAGCGCTGCTGACCAGCATCCGGGAATGTCTCGCCGGCGAGAGCGCAAAGGACAAGAAAGAAGCCCCTTGATTCCAACGCAGCGCGTCATTCTCGGTGCGGGACTTGCAATCCTCCTGATCATCACCGCAGCCTCGATCGCCCTCGACGTGAAGTCGCGGTCCGAGGCCGCATGGGTCAATCACACCGTCCAAGTGCAGAAGAAGATCTCCGATCTGCGCGTGCTGCTGCGCCGCGCCGAGAGCGCCGCGCGCGGCTACGAGCTCTATCGCAGCCCGGGCTTCAAGGACGAGTTCGAGGCGGTCCATGCCCAGATCGCGCCGGCCCTCGCCGATCTCAAGCGCGGCGTGCGCGACAATCCCGATCAGGTCGCGCTGCTGGAGGGCACCGAGCCGCTGGCGCTGCGCCGGGTCGAGATCGCCGCCGAGGCGATGCGCCTGCGCGCCATGAACGACCAGGCCGGCATTACCGCGCTCAACAGCAAGGCCGAAGGCCGCGGCCTGATGGACACGGTGATGGCCAATCTCGACCATTTGAGCGCAGATGAGGAGCGCCTCCTCGCCGCACGCTCCCAGGATTCGCGCCGCACCGGCATCGTGCTGCTCGGCATCGACGTCGCCGGCGCGCTGGTGATCCTGCTGCTGGTCGTGATGGTGATGCGCGCGAGTCAGCGCACCCAGTTCGCGCTCAAGAGCACGCTATTGGAGACCACGGCCGCCAAGGAGCAGCTCGAGGCCGCGGTCGCCGAGCGCACCGAGCATCTGGTCGTCGCGCATGATGAGCTGCGGTTGTCGGTCAACGTGCTCCAGAGCACGTTTCGCAGCATGGCGGAGGCTGTGCTGGTCATCGACGCCGAGGGCAACGTCCTTCTGTCCAATCCGGCCGCCGAGCGCATGCTGCTGCATCGCAGCGGCATGAACCTCGGCAATCTGCGGGCGTTGTCCGACGTCTTTCACGGCGACGGCGTCACGCCGATGAAGGCAAAAGAGCTGCCTTCGGCGCGCGTGCTGAGCGGCGAGGAGTTCGAAGATCTGGAGATGATCGTCCGCCCGCACAGCGGCAATCAGATCCGCCATCTCATGATCAGCGGCCGGCCGATGCTGGACGGGCAAGGCGACATCTCGGGCGCGGTGCTGGTCTATCACGACGCGACCACTTCGCGCGAGACCGAGCGGCAACTGCACCAGTCGCAGAAGCTGGATGCCATCGGCAAGCTGACCGGCGGCGTCGCGCACGACTTCAACAACATGCTGACCGTCATCTCCGGCAACACGGAGACGCTGGTCGCGAGCCTGAAGCAGCAGCCGGAGCTGCAGCGCGTGGCGCGCCTGATCGACGACGCCGCCGAGCGGTGCGCCGAGCTGATCCAGCACCTGCTCGCGTTTGCGCGCCGGCAGCCGCTGCAGCCGCGCAACGTCGAGATCAACGCCGCGATTGCGGACATCGCCAAACTGCTGCGCCCCACGCTCGGCGAGCAGATCCAGATCGAGACGGTGCTGGAACAGGGGCCGATGACGGCGCATATCGATCCGTCCCGGCTCACCAATGCCGTGCTCAACATGGCGATCAACGCCCGCGACGCCATGCCGAACGGCGGCAAGCTGCTGCTGGAGACTCACCGCGTCGTGCTCGACGAGGCCTATGCGCAGGCCAATGCGGAGGTTCGGCCCGGCCCCTATGTGATGCTCGCGGTCAGCGACACCGGCACCGGCATGTCGGCCGATACCCAGCAGATGGCGTTCGAGCCGTTCTTCACCACCAAGGAGGTCGGCAAGGGAAGCGGCCTTGGCCTCTCCATGGTCTATGGCTTCGTCAAGCAGTCCGGCGGCCACATCAAGATCTACAGCGAGGAAGGCCACGGCACCACGATCAAGCTGTATCTGCCGCCGGGCGAAGGCGCGCCGGACGCGGCCGCGAATGTCGCGCCGCAGGCCGAAGGCGGTGCCGAGACCATTTTCGTGGTCGAGGACGATTCGCTGGTGCGCAACTTCGTCACCGCGCAGCTCCAGAGCCTCGGCTACAAGACCGTCGCCGCGCCCGACAGCCGGGCGGCGCTGGAATTGATCGAAGGCGGCCAGGCCTTCGACCTGCTGTTCACCGACGTCGTCATCCCCGGCGGCATCAGCGGGCGCGAGCTCGCCGAGAAGGTGGCCAAGCTCCGCCCCGGGCTGAAGGTGCTCTACACCTCCGGCTACACCGACAACGCCATCGTCCATCACGGCAAGTTAGATGACGGCGTGCTGCTGCTGACAAAGCCCTATCGCCGCAACCAGCTCGCCGAGATGATCCGGAAGGCGCTGAATGGCGGCGGGATGGCGGCGAGCTAGCGCGTGAACTACCGAAGGCGCGCTGCAGTCACACCATATTTGAGGTCGAGGGCACTGGCTCAGGATGTGAGTTCCGGTTGTCCTCTTGAGACGCCGTAGCTCGCCCGGATCCGCGTCCGAGGTGTTCCGACACCGCGCTATGCAGCGAGTAAGGCCGTTTTGATCTCGATCGGGCCGGTCTCAAGCAAAAATCAAGCGCATCTCAAGGACAAATCGTCTCACCAGCCCAGTCTCTGAGCATGCTCTCGGCGACCAATGTTGGAGCCGGTGTCGCGACAGTCCGCTTACGGAGCGCGATACCGAGCGGTCACCAGATGCACAGCTGGGATCTTGGTCTGCGGCCGGAATTGACGGCGCAGCTTCGACAGGTGCTCGCATGAAAAGACGAGAGTTCATCTTGTTGATTGGTGGAGGACTGGCCTGGCCTGCGATCGCACGGGCGCAGGGCGGAGCCAAGCTGCATCGTGTCTTCTGGGTCTCGACTCAGTCCGAACCGGATCCCTTCCTGGACGGCTTTCGCGAGGGAATGCGCGCGCTGGGATACGTCGAGGGCAAGACCGTAACCTTCGAGACGCATTATGCCCCCGGAGATCCGCAGGCACTGCGCAAGATCGTCTCCGAGTTGCAGCGAGGGGATATCGACCTCGTGGTCTCGAGCGGTCCGGCGACACGCGTCATGACTGCGGTCACCGACATCCCCGTGCTGTTTGCATTGAGCGGTGACCCCGTCGCTTTGGGTGTGGTGAAGAGCCTTGCTCACCCCGGCACCAATTTCACCGGCAGTACATTCCTGTCGCTCGAGCTGGCAGGAAAGCGCGTCGAGCTGCTCAAGGACATTTATCCAAAGCTGCGAAAACTGGCGGTCTTCTCGAACACGGATCATCCGGGAGAGCCACTGGAATGGCGTGCGACTCTGGAGTCGTGCCGGAATCTCGGCATTGAGGCAGCCTACGTTCCGTTCTGTGGCGCTCGCGAAATCGAGAATGGATTGATGGCTGCCGGCAAGGTGGACGCGGATGCTCTCCTCGTGTTTCCCGATGCTGTGACGCTGGTGCATCGTGCGAAGATTGCGGAGTTTGCAATCGCGCACCGGCTGCCTTCGATGTTTGGCTGGTCTGAATATTGTGACGCCGGAGGTCTCTTGAGTTACGGCGCAAACCAGCGCACGACCTATTTTCGGCTTGCGACCTATGCCGATCGCATCCTGCGCGGTGAAAATCCGTCGGATCTTCCGGTGATGCGCCCGGAGAAGTTTGAACTGGCAGTCAATCTGAAGACAGCCAGGCTTCTGGGTATCGACCTGGATGTGTCGTCGATCCTGTTTCGCGCCAGCAAGGTGATCTCCTGAGAGTAGTTATGACGGACGGTGCTGCGCAGTCCTCTTCGTGTACGATGCCCCCGCGTCGCTCGCTGTTCTGCAAGTACTTCGCGACGTTGTTTGTCGCTGCGGTCGTGCCTCTGATACTCGGCGCGGCCGTCGAGGCTTCTTTCGGTTACCGAGACCAGCGCCGCCAGATCACCGCGGTGCTGCAGGCCGATGCTCGCGCGGCGTCCGACAGGATCGAGGCGTTCACCGATGGCATCCGAGATCAGCTGGGTTGGATGGTGCAGCTTCCCTGGTCTGCCGGAGACGATGCGCAACATAAGATCGATGCCTTGCGCCTCCTCCAGCAGGTGCCTGCAATCGTTTCGGTTTCGCTTCTGGATGAGACCGGCACCGAACGGGTCTTTGTTTCCAGGCTGCTTCTGAACAGGACCGGGCGCGGCACCGATATGTCTACGGATCCCGCTGTTCTGGGCGCACGCGCCAACAAGGTCTGGTACGGACCGGTCCAGTACCAGCGGGATTCGGAGCCCTACATGAGGATCGCGGTTGCCGGGAGCCTGCCGGCCGCGGGGGTTGCGATCGCCGAGGTCAATCTGAAGCTGATCTGGGATGTCATCGCAGCCATTAGAATTGGCGAGACCGGCTACGCCATTGTTGTCGATGACTCCGGTCATCTGATCGCACATCCCGATATCAGTCTGGTTCTGCGCGGCCGCGCCAGCTCGGGCAGCTTCGGCCGGATCAAGCATCTCGCCGGCGCGGCGAACGGAGCGGCGGTGATAACCGGGGACCGAGGCAACCCGGTGGTGGCCCTATCCGTTCAGGCCGCCGATGTGGGATGGACGGTGATCGCGATGCAGCCGGCCTCGGAAGCCTTTGCATCAATTCGCGCGGCGTTGTGGCGCTCGTCAATTCTCATTGCCTTTGGTGTTCTCATCGCGCTGGCGCTCGCCTATTGGCGCGCGCACAGAATGTCCGGCCCGATCAAGCAACTGGAAGAGGGCGTGGAGCGGATCAGAACCGGACAATTCGAGCATCGCATCAAAATCTTCAGCGGTGACGAGTTGCAGCAACTGGCGTTGCGCTTCAATGAAATGGCTTCTGAACTGGCGATCTCGCAGCAGAAATCTGCGCGGATCGAACGGCTGAAGCAGTTCCTGCCATCACAGGTCGCCGAATTGGTCGAGCATTCTCATGAACTGCTCGAAGGGCAGCGACGTGAAGTGGCCGTCATTTTTGGCGACTTACGCGGCTTCACGGCGTTCTCCACGCGCAATGAACCCGATGTCATCATGGCCGTCATGCGAGAGTACTACGAGGCCGTCGGCGCCGTGACGACTCGTCACGAGGCAACGCTCATCGGCTTTGATGGCGACGGAGTCATGCTCCTGGTCAATGCCCCGGTCGCATGCGAACAGCCGGCAACTCAAGCGGTCCGACTCGCGATCGACCTGCAGATGACGGTGCAGTCCCTTGCCGGCAAATGGTGCGACGCCGGCCACGCGATCGGCTTTGGTGTGGGCGTTGCCATGGGACCGGCAACGGTAGGAACGGTTGGTTATAACGGTCGGCTGGACTACACGGCGATGGGAGCCGTGGTGAATTTGGCGTCGCGGCTCTGCAATCTCGCGAAGGACGCGCAGATCCTGGCTGATCCCACCATTGCTGGAAGGGTAAGGGATAGCGTTCCGCTGGCATCGCTCGGACAGCGGACCATCAAAGGCTACGACCAGGCCCTCGAAGTCTTTGCTGTCGCACCTGCTGACCTGCCGTTGAAACCGCCGGGCTCGGGACAACGCCGGCGGGAGAAAGAGCCTCAGGACCACTGATACCCCGGCGTCCGGACGGCTAGCGCGTCGCCAGCACCACGGCAGCCAGCGTGAACACCAGCCCCGCGATCTGCCCTGCCCCGAGCGGCTCGCCCAGCGCTATGGCCGACGCGACGACGCCGATGACCGGCACCGCCATGGTGCCGATCGCGGCGACGGAAGCCGGCAGGCGCGCAAGCGCCGCAAACCAGCTGACATAGGCGATGCAGAACTGCACCACGGTGGAGTAGACCAGCAGCCACCAGCCGACCGGCGTCACCTTGTCCAGATGCGTGGTCTCGACCATGAGGCCGATGACCGAGATCGGCAGGCAGCCGATCCCGATCTGCCAGGCCGCGGCCGTGATCGGCGGCAGATGGATCGGGTACTTCTTCGAGAACACCGTGCCGATGGCGAACCCCAGCGCGCCGCCGAGCGCCATGATGATTCCCGGCGCCTTCTCCGCGCTGGCGGCAATGCCGTTGCCGCCCATGATCGAGGCGAGGCCCGCAAAGGCCATCACCAGCCCGAGGGTGCGCAGCACGGTCGGCCGCTCCCCTAACACCGGCCAGGCGATGATCGAGGCCCAGACCGGCATGGTGTAGGCGATCAGCGCTGCCTCGCTGGCCGGCAGCCAGAGCAGCGCCAGCCCCATCAGCACCATCCAGCCGGTGACGTTGAGCATGGCGGCGGTGACGAGGCGCGGCCAGATCGCGGGCTCCACCTTCAGGCTCTGCCGGCGGATGAGCGCCAGCGCCGCCAGCAGCACGGCCCCGAGCACGCCCGTGACCCCGCGCAGGGTCAGCGGCGGCAGCTCGGCGAGCAGGAATTTCGTCACCGGCCAATTAAAACCCCAGCCGATCGAGGTGATCGCGAGGAACATCAGGCCGGCCGGGGCGACGCGCGGCCGCGCATCCCGGCGAGTCGAATCAAGCATGTGGGCAGTCCGGCAAAATCGGGGTCAGCTTGGCCCGGATTCGGGAGCTGGACCACCACCTCGGCGGGCATGCCTGCCCTCACCCTCCGTAGGGCTACGTGAGTCCTGCTGACGCAATCCCGATCCCGAAAAATATACCTGCCCTGTGAACAGCGGGATGAAGGTCCGGATCATCACGGGTTGGAAATTTTTTCGGTTGGGAATCCCTGAGGACTCACTGATACTTGGCTCAACAACAGGTGCGGGCTTGCCCCCTGTTATCCCCCGCAATCCACCATATTTAGTATTTGATTCAGGAACTCGCACTAGTTCTTGACGGGCGCAACGGAGAGTCCTAGCTTTCGGTCTGTTCGGCGCGAGTGAGTTTGCGTCCCGCCGGCACTCCCCCAAAGGGTCTCGCAAATTACCACTCCGCCGGCCAGCCAAAGGCAGCGGAATAAGGGCTTGTCTGCCCTGTGAATGCAGACTCCTAGGCGCCAGAACGGGCCGGCAAAAGGCTCGAATGGCATCGGTTGAAGAAGTGACGTTGTGGGGCGTTGAACGCATGTCGCGCACATCCCGTTGGGGCGGATGGGCGTGGACATGCCGGCGGATGATCGATGCACGCATCGAGGAATTGCGTCGGGAGAAACTGGGCCGGAAACCACCGGCTGAACTGCGAAGCCTTAAGGCCGAACGGCCCTTCGAGGACTCGCGAAGCGAAATGACGACCCGGCACGCCCCCAACGAGGGGCGGGACCGGTCAAAGAAAAGGACGGGGCAAGACCATGCGGATTGAGCGGCGCCACACCACGGTAGGACAGTCACCTTACGCGGGAATCGAATTCCGCCAGACCACGTCGGAGATTCGCAATCCCGACGGCTCGGTCGTGTTCAAGCTTGATAACGTCGAGGTGCCGACTGAGTGGTCGCAGGTCGCCTCCGACGTTCTCGCCCAAAAATACTTCCGCAAGGCCGGCGTCGCCGCGCGCCTGAAGAAGGTCGAGGAGGAATCCGTGCCCTCCTTCCTGTGGCGCTCCGTGCCCGACACCGATGCGCTTAGCCAGCTGCCCGAGAAAGAGCGCTTCGTCAGCGAGCTCTCGGCAAAACAGGTGTTCGACCGCCTCGCCGGCTGCTGGACCTATTGGGGCTGGAAAGGCAAGTACTTCTCCTCCGACGAGGATGCGCAGGCCTTCTATGACGAGCTCCGCTACATGCTCGCCATGCAGATGGTCGCGCCGAACTCGCCGCAATGGTTCAACACCGGCCTGCACTGGGCCTATGGCATCGACGGCCCCGGCCAGGGCCACTATTACGTCGACCCCTTCACCGGCAAGCTGACCAAGTCCAAGTCGGCCTACGAGCACCCGCAGCCGCACGCCTGCTTCATCCAGGGCGTCGGTGACGACCTCGTCAACGAGGGCGGCATCATGGACCTCTGGGTCCGCGAAGCCCGCCTGTTCAAATACGGCTCCGGCACCGGCTCGAACTTCTCGCGCCTGCGCGGCGAAGGCGAAAAGCTCTCCGGCGGCGGCCGCTCGAGCGGCCTGATGAGCTTCCTCAAGATCGGCGACCGCGCCGCCGGCGCGATCAAGTCGGGCGGCACCACCCGCCGCGCCGCCAAGATGGTCGTCGTCGACGTCGATCACCCCGATATCGAGACCTATATCGACTGGAAGGTGAAGGAGGAGCAGAAGGTCGCCGCCCTCGTCACGGGATCCAAGATCAACCAGAAGCACCTCAAGGCGGTGCTGAAGGCCTGCGTGAACTGCGAAGGCTCGGGCGACGATTGCTTCGACCCCGAGAAGAACCCTGCGCTCCGCCGCGAGATCAAGCTCGCGCGCCGCAGCCTCGTGCCCGACAACTACATCAAGCGCGTCATCCAGTTCGCCAAGCAGGGTTACAAGGACATCCAGTTCGACACCTACGACACCGACTGGGATAGCGAAGCCTACCTCACCGTATCAGGCCAGAACTCCAACAACTCGGTCTCGCTGAAGGACGACTTCCTCCGTGCCGTCGAGACCGACGGCGACTGGAACCTGAACGCCCGCACCTCCAAGAAGGTGACGAAGACGCTGAAGGCGCGCGACCTCTGGGAGAAGATCGGCTACGCCGCCTGGGCGTCGGCCGACCCGGGCCTGCACTTCAACACCACCATGAACGACTGGCACACCTGCAAGGCGTCCGGCGACATCCGCGCGTCCAATCCGTGCTCCGAGTACATGTTCCTGGACGACACCGCCTGTAACCTGGCGTCCGCGAACCTGCTCACCTTCTACAACACCACGACCAAGCAGTTCGACGTCGCCGGCTACGAGCACCTCTGCCAGCTCTGGACCATCGTGCTCGAAATCTCGGTGATGATGGCGCAGTTCCCATCGCGCGCCATCGCCGAGCTCTCCTACGAGTTCCGCACGCTCGGCCTCGGCTACGCCAATATCGGCGGCCTCTTGATGACCATGGGCCTGTCTTATGACAGCAAGGAAGGCCGTGCGCTCTGCGGCGCGCTGACCGCGGTCATGACCGGCATCACCTACAAGACCTCGGCCGAGATCGCGGCCGAGCTCGGCACCTTCCCCGGCTACAAGAAGAACGCCGCGCACATGCTGCGCGTCATCCGCAACCACCGCCGCGCCGCGCATGGCGAGGCCGCCGGCTACGAGGCGCTCAGCGTCAATCCGGTGCCGCTCGACCACGCCTCCTGCCCGCAAGCCAACATCGTCACGCGTGCGATGGCGGCCTGGGATGCGGCGCTCGAGCTCGGCGAGCAGCACGGCTATCGCAACGCCCAGACCACGGTGATCGCGCCCACGGGCACGATCGGCCTGGTGATGGATTGCGACACCACCGGCATCGAGCCCGACTTCGCGCTGGTGAAATTCAAGAAGCTGGCCGGCGGCGGCTACTTCAAGATCATCAACCGTGCGGTGCCTTCGGCTCTTCGTGCGCTCGGCTATCGCGAGAGCGAGATCGCGGAGATCGAGGCCTACGCCGTCGGCCACGGCTCGCTCTCCAACGCGCCCGGCATCAACGCCTCGACGCTGAAGGCCAAGGGCTTCACCGATGAAGCCATCGCCAAGGTCGAGAAGGCCCTGCCGACCGCCTTCGACATCAAGTTCGCCTTCAACAAGTGGACCTTTGGCGAAGACTTCATCCGCGACCAGCTCGGCATCGGCGCCGAGGCGATCGCGGCCCCCGGCTTCGACCTGCTCCAGGCCGTGGGCTTCACCAAGCGCGAGATCGAGGCGGCCAACGTCCACATCTGCGGCGCGATGACGGTGGAAGGTGCCCCGCACCTCAAGGCCGAGCACTATCCGGTGTTCGACTGCGCCAATCCCTGCGGCAAGATCGGCAAGCGTTATCTGTCGGTCGAGAGCCACATCCGCATGATGGCCGCTGCCCAGCCCTTCATCTCGGGCGCGATCTCCAAGACCATCAACATGCCGAACGACGCCACGGTGGAGGACTGCAAGTCCGCCTACATGCTGTCGTGGAAGCTGGCGCTGAAGGCCAACGCGCTCTATCGTGACGGCTCCAAGCTGTCCCAGCCGCTCAACTCGCAGCTCATCAGCGATGATGAGGACGAGGACGATGCGGTCGACCATCTCTACGAGAAGCCGATGGCGGCGCGGACCGCCCAGGTCTCGGAAAAGATCGTCGAGAAGCTGGTCGAGCGCATCATCGTGATGCGCGAGCGCGAGAAGATGCCGGATCGCCGCAAGGGCTACACCCAGAAGGCGGTCGTCGGCGGCCACAAGGTCTACTTGCGCACCGGCGAATATGACGACGGCCGTCTCGGCGAGATCTTCATCGACATGCACAAGGAAGGCGCAGCGCTCCGCTCCTTCATCAACAATTTTGCGATCGCGGTCTCCCTCGGTCTGCAATACGGCGTGCCGCTCGATGAATATGTCGATGCCTTCACCTTCACCCGCTTCGAGCCGGCGGGCCCCGTGCAGGGCAACGACAGCATCAAGTACGCGACCTCGATCCTCGACTACGTCTTCCGCGAGCTGGCGGTGAGCTACATGTCGCGCTTCGATCTCGCCCATGTCGATCCGACCGAGTCGAACTTCGACGCGCTCGGCAAGGGCGTCGAGGAAGGCAAGGAGCCGGACGAGACCCAGCATGCGACCAAGCTGGTCTCGCGCGGCCTCACCCGCTCCCGCACCGACAACCTCGTCGTGATGCGCGGCGGCTCCGCCGCGATCGCGCCAGGCAACGACAGTGCTCCGACCGGCGGCAGCAAGGTCACGGCCCTCGCCTCCCACGGCACGTCGGCCCGGGCCAGCGATGCCATCGAAGGCGCCGTCGCCCTGAAGCAGGAAGCCCAGCACGACCTCTCCCCCACGGAGAAGCTCGAGCAGCTGCAGTGGAGCAAGGCCGGCACCGCGCAAACCATCGTCCCCACCAAGGCCGAGCGCCGCGCGGAAGCGAAGGCCAAGGGCTACGAGGGCGAGATGTGCAGCGAGTGCGGCAACTTCACGCTGGTGCGGAATGGGACCTGCATGAAGTGCGATACTTGCGGCAGCACGACGGGGTGTTCGTGAGGGGGTAGAGCCTGCCCAGAGTTCTGCACTGGAGCCCTCCCCAGAGACGATAAAGGCGGCCCTTCGGCCGCCTTTTGCATGCCCGCGATCATATAGCTGCACCAAGAAAACTATCTCTTTAAGGTTGTATTTGGAACGCAAATGCTTCAAGTTCCTCCAGTGGGGGAAATTTTCATGTCGAGTTTTCCGAAAGCATCACTTTCAGTAGAAACGTTTAGCCAACTACTAATTCAACAAAAATCAGTCTGGATCCGCAAGACACCCGGGATACCCAGCCATCTGCGCAAGCGCTTTGTGCGTCGAATGTCGGGCCAATGGATTCAACGCTACAAGAGACAAACGGGACTTCAAACACTCAAGATCGCATCGCCAATAAGGAATTCTTCGAATTCCTACGAGCAGGCGAATCCCGATAACGTGAAGATAGTAATTCTACCTTCCACAAATGACGAACCGACCACGGCAGCGGCAGGCCGTTCGAACCGAGGGGGGTTACGAAAGCTCGCCAAGACATTGATTGGAACTTTGTCGCACCATCACTTCGAACTGCAGTCCAGTGGACCGCATGGGCGGGTAGCTCTACTTAACTCGCAAGATTCATCTCAAGACGTCTCGAGAAAGATTCTGGGAACAGCTGTCTTTCTCGAGGCGTTAGGAATGATCATTTGCCCCGAGCTGTCGAAGACAGAAGTCGCTGAACTAGAAAGCCGCGGTGCAACTGTTCTCGGCAATGAACCGATAGAGATTATTGACCCCGTCGAATCGTCAACCGGACAAGGCAATTCAGGGCGGGAGCCAAAATGGCATCTCGATCACATCAATTCCGCAGCCGCGCGCATGCAAGGTCTGACTGGCGAAGGCACTTTGGTCGGTATCCTAGATACGGGCATTGATCCTTCTCACCCGGAATTCTCTGGGAAACAGATTTACTTTCTCGCGTTCGGTCCGAGCGGGGACGAACTCGCGATAGGCCCGAAAGATTTTGAAAAGCACGGAACACACGTAAGCGCCTTGTGCGCGGGACGCTCCGTCGGGATAGCGCCTGAAGCTCAACTAGCGGTCGCTGCTGTGCTTACAACCCGAAACAGACAGGGGCGAATGTCGGGCAGACCTGCTCAAATTTTGCGAGGAATGAATTGGCTCGTGCAAGGCAGTCGCCCACTACCTCGCTCAGTCGATATAATAAACGCATCCTTCGGAGGTCGCGGCCTCAACCTATTTTACTACGACCGTCTCGCTGACGCGCGCCGCCTCGACGGAATCATTACAGTTGCCGCAATCGGAAATAACGGCGTCATGGGAATCGACAACCATGGAAGTCCAGGAAATTATGATATGGTTCTCGGTGTCGGAGCTGTCGATTCGAAAGATCAAGTAGCGCAGTTTAGTGATTGGGGCTCTGTTCAAAAGCGTTCCGCTTCTGGCCAAATCGAAAAGCCCGATTTGGTTGCCCCTGGTGTTGAGGTCATCAGCGCAGTTCCGGGAGGCAGCTATGCTCCTTCGAGCGGCACTTCGATGGCAAGCCCCCTAGTTGCAGGCGCGTTGGCACTTATTTTGCAAAAATATCGCTCGGGCAATTTGAGTGCTGATGATATCGTAGCCCGCGTTTTGTCGCTCACGAAGCCGCGATCCGGCCGTCCGCATCACCCGCAGTCGGAACGGAGAGGGCATGGCAGTCTTGACCTAGGAAACCTCTAGGGTTTCCGGAACTGGAATTGGACATGCTTACAAGGCGCGCAAGGCAGTTGGTCCAACAAGCACATCCTTCTGATGACCTTGCTTTCGTCGTATCTATTCACGAAAGACCAAAAGACTCAGCAATCGACGCGCAGCCCAATCGAGGTGCTCGGCGGCGGTTTGTGAACGAATTTTATGCTCGGGCAAAGGCGCCCGTAATCAGACAGGTCGAGTTACTTGAGCCGGCAGGTGTTAGGATCGTGGATCGCCTGGAGGGGACACCCCAGCTAATCATAGCCGCCCCCGCAAAGACTTGGCGATCGGTTTTTCAGCAGTCGCACTTCATGCTTAGCGCTCCCAGCGTGATTATTTCCACTAACGAGCCAGAAGTAACGATACCCTAGTGGATTGTTGCGATACGCTCGGCCAATGCGGTCGCGTCTTTAGGCGCCCCCTTTTAACTGCCTCGCGCAGTCGGCGTTAAAATCAACTTAAAATCAACAAGGCTTGGATTTCGGTGATTGCAGCGTTTCCATGCTGAACAGCAGCGCCACTTAAGGTGGCGAACGACAATGATTGTCACAAGCTGGGCGCACGAGGCGTTTAGTTGCAGTGAGGGCGCACTCAGCTCTTCGGCACGGATCGGTGTAATGATATCCGCACAGACCCGAAGGGTGGATCGAGTGAAACGGTTCCCCATCAACGTCAATAGGTGATGAGTTACTCAAGGGCTCACCTACCTCCCCACTGCCCCGAGCCCATGTCAAGGAAACGCAAGAGTCTCTTCCCTCGCCTTCGCACCATAGGGCGGGGCGCTCGGTGGGCACGCACGACATTCGCCCGCGCGCCGCGAATGATCCGGATCGCGAGCGTCGCAACGATCTTCCTCGCAACCCTCGCCCTCCTGAACATCGCCTACCACGTCATTCGCAAGCCCACCGAACTCTTCGCCGTCATCGGCAACACCCTCGACAAGGAGCCCGCCGAGACCTGGCGCCAATACGCCCCCCTCTTCCGCACCTATTCCACCGCGACGATCGCGCCGGAATTGCTGGCAGCACTTGCGCAGGTCGAGAGCTCCGGCAATCCGGTGGCGCGCACCTATTGGCGCTGGCGGTGGAGTTTCAATCCGCTGGCGATCTACCGGCCCGCCTCCAGCGCCGTCGGGCTCTTCCAGATGACCGATCCGGCCTATCGTGAGGCCGCGCGGTTCTGTGTCCGCGGAAATGCGGTTACGGAGAGCAACTGCGGATACACGAGCCTCTACATCCGCGCGATCCCGAGCCATGCCATCGAGCTGACGTCGGTGTATCTGGACCGCCAGGTGGCCATGGTGCTCGGCCTCGCGGGCGATGTGAAGGCTGGCCGCGAGCAGAAGCAGGATCTGGCCGCCTTCATCCATCTCTGCGGCGCAGGTCCCGCCACGGCCTATGCGCGCCGCAAGTTTCAGATGATCGCGGGGACACGCTGCGGCGATCACCTCGTCGCGGGCTATGTCGGGAAGGTCAACGCGATGAAGCGGCAGTTTCTGCGGCTTGCGGCGGAAGATCCGTAGATCCGTAGGGTGGGTTAGCTGGCGGTCGCGCGAAGCGCGGTCCGCCGGGGTAACCCACCACCTCTGCGCGCGCCGAGATGAAAGAGGTGGATTACGCCAAGGGACTGCGCTTCGCGCAGCCCGGGGCTAACCCGCCCTACGGCCCTGCCCATGCCCGGCAAAATCTCACCACATGGCCGCCACGCAAGCGACAACCCACAATCGCGATTTCAGCGCAAACGCGACGGAGGCTTGCGGCTTCAGCGATATTCAGGAGCCATTTGCAATGTTGAGTACGGTAGAAAATAAGCAAATGAAAAAATCCGGCCGGCGCGGCGGGAAGAAGAAGGCCGGGCAACGGACCGGGGCCGGCGAGCAACACGCAACTGCAGCGCATCCATTGCCGGATGCCTCGGCGGAGATCAGCCAAGAGAACGTGCAAGAGAACGTGCAGGAGAACGAGCAAGAGAAACCGCAAGAAAACAGGCAAGAGACCGAGCAAGAGGTAGAGACGAGCCGACCGATCGGTGCGCAGGTGCCCTCGGCTGCAGCCTTGCCGTCCGGGATGGAGATCGCTGCCAGCGCGCCCGTCGCACCGGTGGAACCCTCCCTGGCCGGCCCGCAGGCGATTGCCGATGCCTATAGCGGCTACATCAAGACGTCGCTTGAGCACGCCTGGACCTTCCTGGGAAAGCTCGCGACAGCGCGCTCACCCGTCGAGGCCTTTGAGCTTCAGATGGAGTACGCGAAACAGGCGTGCGACTCCTTTGTCGCCGAATCCCAGAAGATCGCCGTGTTGCATGAACAAATGACCAGACAAAGGGTCATGCATCTTGAGGGGTTCGTGGCCAGGCTCACCCAGACGACGCTCGAAATCCGCGCGACCCGTCACTAACGACCGGAAGCCCTGCCCACCATTTGGCGTGATGGGTTTCTCGAGGGGCTCGACCCATCCTGCGTCCGACCGGCCGTTGTGTCCCGTCAGTGCCTGGACCTAAGGACCGCCTGGAGCTCAGTACCCTGACTTGCTCGAGCCCGTGCTCGGCCTCGTGCTCGCGCCCGTGGTTTGACCTGTGGTTTGTCCTGGCGCGTAGCTCGACGCGCCGGGGCTGGTGCTCTTCGCGGACTTCGCGTGATGCTTCTTCTTATGCCCGGGAGCGTAGCTGGAAGCGCCCTTGGAACCCGTCTGCTGCATCTCATGACCCGGCGTTTTGCTCGATACGCCCTGAGCAAACACGGCTGGGGCTGCAGCCATGACAACGGCAGCCGAAAGCGCAATGATCATTGCTTTCATGTTGTCCTCCTCTCACAAGCCCCTCAAGGAAACGGAATGAGCCAGCGCCCGTTCCTCCAAGCGGAACGTTCATGGTGAGACCCGCGCTGCTCAACTGCTCCCTTTCGCCGCCGCAACGCCATGAACCGGTTTTTCGAAACAGGTCATGCCGCAAGGCAAAACCGATCACGACGGTTCGATCAGCATCGGCGAACCCAGCTCCTCGAAACGAAAGAGCTGAAACACCCGCTGGCCATTGAAGTCGAGCACTCTCAAATCATCGGTCTCGTGCAGGTTGCTTTCAACCGCCTGAAAGTGCCCGCCGTAGCGCTCCCTGGCGAGCGACAAGGGAACCTCGAACGCGACGAACTTGCCGATACCTTTCTGCCTGAGCACCCCGAGAAGCTTCAGATCGTCCAGGGACTGGTGCGAGGTGAGAACAAGCAGCGGACCGCTCGCCGTCAACAGCAAAAGCGATTTCATCGGATCCTCCTTTGCACCCTACCTGATCTTCGCCAGGCACTCCTTCAGGCGCTCCAGCTCCGTACGAACCTGTGCCTCCATGGCGTCTTGCAATGCGAGGATGCCCCTGCTGGACAATTCTGCGGAGGCCTTTCTGTCCAGGTTCTGCTTCCAGTCCCGGATGCCTTGCCTGGTGGCCCGTTGGGCCTCCGACGTCGACTTGGCGTATTCCTTCATGCAGGCGTCGGCCATTGAGCACGTCTGGCACTCCTGGGCCGCGGCCGGACTTGCAAGAAGCATGGCGAGTATCGCGGTAGGGACCCTCATTGCGGTTCCTCCCGCGATAGCATAGCACGTCGCAGGTCCGCAGGGTGGGTTAGTCCGGCAGATGCGCCACGCGCGTCTGCTGGCGTAACCCACCTCTTTCGTCTCGCCGCAAACAGAAGCGGTCGGTTACGCTGCGCGAACTGCGCTTTGCGCAGTCGCGGAGCTAACCCGCCCTACGCGCTACCCACCCTCCGCGCTCACTCCGCCCCGCTCCCGAGCCCGCCATAATTTTTCCTTGGCACACGCGTTGTGTCGGATAGCGGCGAGACCTATCCTTCCCAAGATCGGACTGCCTCCCATTGACGCCCGACCGGATGGAGAGCGCATCGGTGCCTGACACGAACGACCCCAAACCTGATACGGCGAAGCCTGATACCGACAAGGCTGATACCACCAAGCCCGACACCGCAAAGCCGGACGAGGCGCGCGCGGACGGCGGGCTGACCCGGGCCTATGACCGGATCTTGCGCGGCTGGACCGGCTGGTTTCCGGAATGGAACGCGACAGCGAGGGCAAGCGGGCCTCGCACGCAAGCGCCGCTGCGACGGCGACGGCAACTTCCAAGGCGCCGACGCCGGATGCCGGGGTTCCGAACGCCAAGCTTCGCGATCAAGGCTTGAAGGGAGATCGAACCATGATGCGCGCCTTGGTCGGCCTCGTGCTGGCGATCGGCCTGCTCGGTGCCGCCTTCGCTTCGCAATATCGCGATGAGGCCAAATCGATCGGCAAGTCGATCATGGCGCGATGGGCGCCGCCGGCCGCGAGCAGCGCTCCGCAAGCCGCCGCGGTGGAAAGCCCCGCGCCGCCGCAGGCCGTGCTGCTGGCTGCTGCGGGTGAGCCGAGCCCGGTGCCCGCGCCGCAGGTCGCGAAGGACACGGACAGCGCCGCAAAGCCTGCCGCCACGGCGCCTGAGGCGTCATCGTCCGAGCTCGCGCAATCGCTCAAGGCCATCACGGGCGAGCTTGCGAACATCAGCGGCAAGCTCGAGCAACTGAAAAGCAGCAACGAGCAGACCCTGCGTGAGCAGGCCGCCACCATTCAACAGCTCAAGGCGGCCCAGGAGAAGGAGGCGGCGGACAATGCGCGCCTCGCCGCGCAGGTCCAGGCGCTGCAAACGCAGCAGACGACGTCATCCGCGTCTGCGGCCGCCAAGCCCGCCGTGCGCAGCGTTATGAACAACGATGCGGCTCCGCGTGCCCGGCCGCACGTGCCAGATCCCGCGCCTCGGCGGCCCAGACCGCCGCCGCGAGGACCCTGGATGCCTCCACCCTACGGCCCTTATTACGGCGATCCGGATTGGTGAGCCCGCTACGAGTGCCGTAGGGTGGGTTGGTCTGCGGCTACGCAAAGCGCAGTCGCTTTGCTAACCCACCCTACGGACCTACGCCCGCCTCACCGGACTTCGTTCATCGTCACCTTGGCGGCGATCCCGGCCAGCTCGGAGTCCTCCGGAGCAAGCTCCTCATCGGGAGACGGCCCGACCGAGACTTCCGCCATTCTGCGCTTGACCTGTTCGCATGTCTTGCGGACGTCCTCCGTGAACAGCGCGCATTCTTCGATGCGCTTGAAGATCTTCCGTCCCTCTTCACGATACCCCGCCGCCGTTTCCCGCATGAAGGCGATCGCATCATGGACCTGGGCTGTCAGCGCCTCGCATTTTTGCGCGGCGTCGATCAACTCGGTGCCCATGGCCTCGATCTCTTTTGCAGCGGACTCATAATCACGAATGACCGCCTCTGCACTGAGCGCGCCGACGCGCGTGACGCCCTCGGTGTGCTCGACGTAATCAGGCAAAGCAATGGAGGTAAGAGAGCTTCCCGGGCGTACCGACGAAATGTCCGCCTCGAGCTGAACCAGGTTCACGCCTTCCCGTCTGCGCAATTGTTCAACACTTGCCATTTGATTGGTCCTCCCAATACGCACCCAGAACCCCAAACAGTATTGGGTTTATTACGGGGGTAACTGGCATTCTACACCGATGTATTCTTGACAGCCGCAGCTTTGCCGTTTTTTCCCGGTCGCGGGCCCCGCACGCAGCGATGAGGGAGTCATCATCGCGCAACCTCTCCTGGTCACGGGCTCTACCGCCAGGGACAACGCGATGAGGCGGCCGTTTTTGCGGCTTGCGGCGGAGGACGAAGACTAGCAAACGAGCGTAGCCCGGATGGAGCGAAGCGTAATCCGGGACCAGCGTAGCTCAGGGCAGTCCCCGGATTGCGCTTCGCTCCATCCGGGCTACAGACATTCATCAATTCTGCGCTTGGCCACTACCACCAATACGGCCAGCGCCATCCCTCATAGCGCACATATGACGGCACCAGCGGCGGGCCATAGGGATCGACGCGGTCGTCTTCCGGGCGATAGCGATAGCGGGGAACGACATTGTAATCCCACGGCGTCGGCCTCAGCACAGGCGCCGTGACGATGAGCCTCTCCTGCGGTGCGCGAACGACCACGGCCTTCCGCGTCCGGGCTTCAGCGCCTGATATCCCCTGGCTGCACAGCACCAGGGCCGTTGTTCCGAGCGCACAGGCGAGCGTCATCTTTGTCATGCGTTGGTCTCCCTGCCGCCAGAGTGCAAAAGGACTGAAGGCAAGGCAAGCGAATTCGCTGCCCCCTCGCAGCGGCGGCGACGTCCGGTCAGCGCCGTGAGTCCCGCCTCGCCTGTGCCCTCTTGTTGGCCTGCGAAACCCGTCCAATCTTCGAGGGAGGAAGTTTGACGGTTCGACGACGGCTCGGCAGTGCACGCATGCCATCATGTGACGTGGGATGATTTTCCGGGCGCGCGAACTGCCTCTCCCGGCGCAGCGCCAGCGCCCGTCTGGCGGCTTCTCCCAGCTCGCGCCTTGCTTCGAAGTTCTGGTGCCGTCTCAGCTCCTTGTTGACGCGCTTGAGGGCGGCAACAAAAACTTCCTTGCGCCGGAACGTGTTTGCCCCCGCCCCC
Source organism: Bradyrhizobium huanghuaihaiense (assembly GCF_025200885.1). Taxonomy (NCBI): domain Bacteria; kingdom Pseudomonadati; phylum Pseudomonadota; class Alphaproteobacteria; order Hyphomicrobiales; family Nitrobacteraceae; genus Bradyrhizobium; species Bradyrhizobium huanghuaihaiense. Next base: position 5,117,953 of record NZ_CP104172.1, read on the forward strand.
GGCGTGCGGCGACCACCGGGCTCGGCCGAACCTTTCGCGACGCGTCGTTGGCGGTGCGCCAGCGTTCGTTCCTTGTCGCGAAGGTCACGCAGCAGGCTGCGCAATTTCTCCAATGCCGCACGATCGACCTCTCCGATCGCGGGATGGTGGGACGTCAGGGCAATCTGCTGTTCTTCATGGTTCAAGATGCTGGACTCGAATTTACATGGCCTTGACATCCTTCTCCTCCTTCGACGAACGGGAAAGCCAGGGCACGTCGCTATCGAGCGCGACATCCGCAGCAGCGAGCCGGCGGAAAAGCGCCCTGCGGCGGGCAATCGGGGGCCAGGCGTAAAGAAAGATGTCGGACGGCTTCCAGATCGCGACCCAGCCGAAGATCAGGAAGCTCTCCTGCAGGATGTGGGACACGGGACTCGCGTCCAGCTTTCGCAACAGCAGCCAGCCGAGCACCAGGCATAACGACAGGATGGAAAGGCCAACCGCGAGCGAGAGCCGTCCGGTCTTGAACAGCTCCCGCATCTCTCGGGTCATGGCCTCGCTTCTGAGCTCGAAATGATCCTTCACCGCAATGACGATGTCGCTTGCGGACGCTTGCGACAGCTCGTCTGACGGCAGATGAATGACGATCGCGATGGGCGCATCGATCGGCAATTCCTGCGCACGGCCTACGATGTAGTCTTCGGCGTCGAGCGCAAGCTCGCTTTCCCTGAATGGCGACGGATCCAGCGTGTTGAAGAGCTGCGACACCTTCCGAAGCTTCAGCTCGATGCGGCCGGTCGGCATGGCCATGGCATCCATTGCAAGCTCATCGTCACGTTTGCCGTGCCAACGTGTCCCGACCGATGGCTTGCCGCCATCGGGGAATGTACTGAGGACCGGGGGCGTCGTGCCCTACGCGCGCGCCCGGCGCAGCGCCTCCACAAGCTTCGTCCTTTGCTTGCCCCAGCGGGTCTCTTCGGCCTCGGCGCGTTCGTCGAGTGCGGCGCGCTCGGCTTCGATCTGCTCCGTTCGCGCCTCGTGCTCCCGCCTCGCCTCGTCGAGCGCCGCCTCGGCCGCGGCGACCGCCTTGTCGCGGCGCACGCGCTCTTTGGCGCGGGCGGCCTCCTCCTTCCGGCGCTCGGCTTCGCGCCGCCGCTCGTCCTTCTCGAACGCCGCGGCGGCCTTGCGTGCCTGCTGGTCGTCGATCTTGCGGGACGGTTTGTGTGCCGTCTTGGCGGCGCGCTTGCTCGGCTTCGGCTTACGTTTGGGCTTGTCCTCGGCGTCGGCAAGATCGGACGGCAGCGCCGCGCTCTCGGTGAACGAACCGTCCGATCCGACCGGGCGCCTGAGCACGACGCCGGGCTTCGCCATGGTCGCGGCGACGATGGCGGGATCGTCGGTCTCCTTGGCCACGCCCTGATGGAACAGATTGGAGCTGGCGCCCCAGGCCTCGAGCGCCGCCTTCATCGAGGGCGCAGCGACGGCCTGGTCGTAGAAGCCGAGCGAGGTCTGGTAGGCCTTCAGCTTTCTCTTGAGTTGTTTCGGCATGTCGCCCCGCGACGCATCAGCTCCCGGCCGTCGCGCCAGTGCCACAATGTCATCATGCCCCTGTTTTGCCCGACGGGTCAAATGCTGTTCGGTATCGCCGAAGTCCGGCCAAAGGGCAGGCTTCACGACTCGTACCTCGCCACGCATCATTTGGGGCCGGCTTTGCCCGACGCGTCACACGATTTTCGGTATCGCAGAACTTTGAGATCCCTGACATTTTCTACTGTGCATGGGGTTGTTTTCGATGTTTTTTTGCGGAGCGTGTAGCCCGGATGAGCGACGCGACATCCGGGACCTTTGCAGCCGAAGCATTCCCCGGATATCGCTTCGCTCATCCGGGCTACCCGCCAATCAACGCGTCATCGCAACCCGCAGGAAGGATCACCATGAACGGCAATCGCTATTACGGCGTCCGCGTCGAGGGTGCGAAATACGGCGTGGGCTTCGGCTCGGCGCTCGCCATCGCGATCTCCTACACCAACAACCATTCGATCCTGTGGGCGATCATCCACGGCATCCTGGGCTGGCTCTACGTGATCTTCGTAGCGCTGTTCCGGTGATATCGCACCGGCAGGCGACGACCGGTCCGGGTCTCCTTCAGCTTTCGCTTGCTTTCCCGGTTCCCGCCCCTACGGTCGCGCCGCGAACGAAGCTTTGAACGAGACAGACATGACCGACACGATGAAATGCCCTGCGTGCAGCTCCGAGCACGCCTATCAGGACCGCGACCTCTGGGTCTGCCCGGAGTGCGGCCACGAGTGGAGCGGTGCGGCGGATGCGGCTGCCGACACGGCGCCGGATGCAGGCGTGCGCGATGCCAACGGCAATGTGCTCGCTGACGGCGACAGCGTCATCGTGATCAAGGACCTCAAGATCAAGGGCTCCTCCTCGGTCGTGAAGGGCGGCACCAAGGTTCGCAACATCCGCCTCCAGGACGCCAGCGACGGACACGACATCGCCTGCAAGATCGACGGCATCGGCGCGATGAACCTGAAATCGGAGTTCGTGAGGAAGGCCTGAGCACCGGGCGGGGCCGGTCGCGGTAACGCTAACGCGGGTTCCGGCCGTGGAACACAGAATTCCGCTTATCCAATCGGGAAAAATGTGTAATCTGGCTTCTGCCGGGGAGGCCTTTGTATCGCGTAGGTATTTTTTCAACCCGGGGCTGGCTTTCGAAGACGCGTTTGATTGCATTGCTGCTTGAGACTTGAATGGCCGCCCTCTGGGGCGGCCTTCCCGTTTTCGGGGTCGGCCTAGCGCTGCCGCTGCGCCAGATAGAATCCGCACAGTACCGTCACGAGGCCGGCCGTCTGCAACAGCGTCGGCGGCTCGCCGAGCAGGAGCCAGCCGGTCAGCAGCGTCAGTGCCGGCACGCAGGCCGGAAACACCGCGGCGCGGGCGACGCCGAGGCGCTGGACCGAGACCGCGAACAGATAGAGCGCGGCGGGACCTGCGAGCACGCCCTGCGCCAGCGCCTGGATCGCGTTCTCCCACAGGCCGATCGCCACGACGTGAGCGAGGCCGCCGGTGGCGATGTAGAGCGGCAGCAGCAACAGCGACAGCACGTTGATGACGAGCGCGGCCGAGACGGCCGAGACGCGCCAGTGCCGCAGCGCCGCGCCGAAGCCGGCGAACATCAATCCGGTCAGCACGAAGATCAGATCGCCCTGCACGCCGTCGGCGCCGATATGGCCGATCGATTCCGCGCCGATCACGCCGAGACCGGCGACGATGATGATGGCGCCGGCGAGCCGCGAGGCCGAGATCCGCTCTTTCAGGATCAATGCTGCGAGCAAAAGGCCGCCAAGCGTGGCGCAGGACGGCTGGATCACGCTGCCATGGCCGAGCGGCACGAACAGGAAGCCGGTGTAGGAGATCAGCGACATCACGGGGCCGCCGAGCACCATCAACACAAGGCCCCTGCCCCAGCCGATGCCGCAAAGATCGGAGATGCCGGCGCGCAGCACAAGCGGCAGGAACGCGATGCCCGACCAGACATAGCGATGCACGAGCAGATCGACCGGCGTGAAGCCGACCTTGAGGCCATGCCGCGTGCCGGCAAAACCCAGCGCCCAGAACAGCGCTGCCGACAGGCCGCAGACCACGCCGAGAAGCGCCGGTGCCGCGTCGCTGTTTTGAGTGAGAGCGTCAGCGCCGCTCGTCCGCTGATCCATGGATCAAGCGATATGTCGGCAGAGGCCGCGGCTCAACCCACGTGGGCGCAGGGCTGGCACGCAACGGCAGTGACGAAGATGTAGCCCGGATGAGCGAAGCGATATCCGGGACTTCTCTTGCCACCGACCCGGATGTCGCTCCGCTCATCCGGGCTACGAAAGACAGCTCAGAAAAAGCCGGGGCTGAGATCGAGGCCGTAGGTCAAGCTCAGCACGAACACAAACAGCGCGGCGGCCGAAAGCAGCGCAAGCTGCCTGAGAATGAATTCACGCGTCGAGGTGCCGGCAACAACGGCTTTTTGCGCAACGGGCATGAACGACCTCCAGTATGATTCCAGCATTGGCCGCTCAATATGCGGCGCGCGCATCAGGCGCCGCGATCTCCGAAACAACTATTAAGAAGATCACACGCGTCTTGAACCGCCGTACACAACGCTCGGCTCGCGCGCTTCTTTTTTCAGTCACTGCTTCTCGATCCGCGCACAAACGCACAAAACGCGCGGCTGCCTGCCATAAAGAAAAACCGCGCTCCCGATGGGGAGCGCGGTTCGAATCCGATACGAGGCCTTCTTAAAACCCGAATCTTGCGGTAGGCAGGATTGCGTCCGCACCCGTGCCTGTCGCGAAAGCTTAGCGGGCCGATCCCACCGTCGCGGTCTTGACGTGGCGCGGGGCCAGGACGCTGGCCTGCAGCGCCGTCGCGCTGGAGGCCGGCGCCGACACCTGCTGCTCGACCTTGTTGGCACCGAGGACGCGAACCTGCAGGGGCGAAGCCGGAATGCCATTGGCCTCATAGGCCGGCAGCTCGGCGGCGAAGGTGGCAGTCGAGCCCGCGATGGCGAGGACGGCGGCTGCGATCGACAAAGTCTTCTTGTTCATTGGTGATGCTCCAGAAGGAAAGTTTCGGAGCACATTTAAGCCTGATTTGTTGCATTGCGATATGCACTGTTGCAACGCAACATCGCGCCTCACGCATGGCAATATGTTTAACGCGCCCAGTGTCTTGGACGGATTCTCTGATTCGGCGGGTCAGCCACCGAGGACGTCGCCCCAGCCGTCGAAGACATAGGTCCTCCAGGCCACCGTCCCGTCGCCGCGAAGGCGGCTGGCCAACCGATAGTCGTCAGCCTGATCGGCGGTCCAGGTGATGATCCTGCCGGAGATGCGATCGTGCAGGATGGCGGGCTCGGTGGGATCGAAGGCGTCCATGGGACGAAGCGAGGAATGCGTCATGGCCGACCAACGCGCTCGGCTTTGGGAAAGTTGCCGCAAGACGCCCGATTCGTATTTATCGAAGTCAGGCTCGTAGGACCCAACGGAACCCGCGCGTGGCACCGAGGCCACACTTCACCCAAAAAGCCCCTTTTCGCCGATTTGCGCCATTGCGCCGCCACACGGTCCCCCGAACAATTGACGTGCTGCGTGCCTTTCTGTGCAAGACTGTCCGACAAGACTGGTTCGGGCAGAACCGTTTGGAGGCAGGGACCATGAATGATCGGCGGTCTCTTCTGGTGGCGGTCGCGTGCCCCTCGGCCGTCATGGCCGGCTGGCTGGCGCTCTCTCTGTCCGCCTATGCCCCTGCCGTGATCGAGAACAGCGGCGCCAACGTGGCCGCAATCTCGCGTGCCAAAGACCTCAGCCGTCTCGATCTCGCCGACGTTCCGCGCGCTGCGACGATCGAGGATGGCATTGCGCTGACTGCCGACATCGCCGCCGCCGTAGCCGCGACGCCGGCTCCGGTGGTCACCGAGGCAGCGGCGCCCGAAGTGCCCGCCCCCGCCGTCAAGCTCGCCTCAGCAGATCCGGCGCTGATCCTGCCGAGCGAGCCGCCCACGCCACAAATTCTGCCAGAGCCCGCGCCCGCCGCCAGCGAGGCCGCGCCGGCGCCGGAGCCGGTCAAGCTCGCCTCGGCCGATCCCGCCGAGATCGTGACCACGGACGCATTGTCGTCCGCTTCTCTCGCGACCGGGCCGGCGCCCGCAGCGAGCAAGCCGTCACCACCTGCCGACACCATCGCCGTGCTCGACGAATGCTTCGTCATGGACGCCTGCATCGACCGCTATCTCTGGGCGCTCTACCAGCGCACGGCCAAGGAGGACTCGATCAAGGTGCAGGAGCGCCGTGCCGTCACCGTCAAGCGCAAGGGCAAGATGGTGACCGTGATGCGCAGCTTCACAAAACTGGTCGACGAGGATTTCGGCTGGAAGGATCCGAAGGCGGCCGAGCACGCGAACATGTCGATGATGGACTACGTCATCGGCGGCATGGACAAGAGTTTTAAGCGAAAACTGTTTCGCACGCTGCTCGCCGCCGAAGCCGCCGGCCTGTCGCCGGGCATCACCAGCGCGTTCCGCGACGACTATCGCCAATCGATCGCGAGTGGCCTGAAGGCCGCCTCTGACCGCTCCTATCACGGCGGCAGCACGCGCGGCGGCTATGGCCACGGCATGGCGGCCGACATCGTCAGCACCCAGGGCAATAACCGCGCACAGCGCTGGGTCTCGACTGAAGTGTTGTGGAAATGGGTCGACGCCAACGGCAAGGCGTACGGTATCGGCCGGCCCTATCTCGGCCGCGATCCGCCGCATGTCGGCCCCATCGACGGTGCGGAATACATGTCGAAGCGCGGCACGGCGGACCGCAAAGACGTCGCCAGCGCCAAGCCGAAGAAGGCGCGGGCCGTGGCGCATGCCAAGCTGCCAAAGGCGCAAGCCGCGCGCGAGCAGAAGGGCTCGGCCAGGCCGCAGAAATCCGCGCAATCGACCGGCAAGCGCGCGACCTGAGCCGTTACGACTTGCGTCCCACGGAGGGCAGCGGCACGAGCCGCATCTCGGCCGTGCCAGCCTCTTGCGTGCGCACCAGCACGGCAAACATGGTCTCAACCGCAAGCCGCACCGCGGCCTCCATCGCCTTGCCCTTGGCCAGATGCGCTGCGATCAGGCCGGTGAGCAGATCGCCGGTGCCATAGGGACGGATCGGCAGTCGCGGAGTTGCAAAGCGCGACAGCTGGCCGTCCGCGCAAAGGATCGTCTCCACCTGCCCGTCTGGCGTGTCGGTGAGCGCACAGCCGGTCGCAACGACGTCGATGCGGCCTTCGCCCGCGAGCGCCGCGCACGCCGCGCGCAGGCCCTGCGTATCGGCGATCGTGAGGCCGGACAGCAGCTCGAGCTCGAACTGGTTCGGCGTCGTCAGGTTCGCGGCCGGCAGCAGCCGGTGCCGCACCACATCCAGGATGCCGTCGGCGACATAGACGCGGCCATCGTCCCCGATCACGGGATCGCAGAGATAGACGAGCCTGGAATTGCGGATCAGGGCCCGCTCGACGAAATCGGCGACGGCAGCTGCATTGCCGGGCGAGCCGAGATAGCCGGTCACCAACACCGCGGCCTCGTCGACAAGATCGCGTTCCTCGACGCCTTTCAGGAGATCGGCGACGAGCTCAGTCTCCAGCACGCGGCCGCGCAGGGTCGGATAACGCGGATGGTTCGACAGTAGCGTGGTCGGCACCGCCGCGACGTTCACGCCCTCCGCCTGCATAGCGTAGGCGGCCGCGCTGTTGCCGACATGGCCGTGGACCACCTGGCTTTGAATTGAGATGACGAGCATGCGGAGGTCCGTAAGGTCAATTGCGGTGCAAGGCAAGCGCAACCCGGATCACGAAAAATCGTACCCAAGCCCCGGCCGCAGCGCCCGCATCTTCCGCGCCAGCCGCCGATGCCCCGTCTCCAGCGACCGCGCCAGCCGGCCCGCGACCGCGACATGATCCACATCGCTCTTGTGCTGGTTGAGCTTTGCCTGCCCTTCGACGGTATCGACCACGAGATCGATGACGCGGATCGCCGCCAGCATGCTCTCGCGCTTCTCCGGCTCCATCCGTGCGAGGTCCCAGGGCGCCTTTGGCAACCGCGCCTCGGCGACCGAGCAGCGCATCGCCGTGCCCGCGGTTCTCACCCATCTCCCGCAGATGGGCCACGCTTGACAGGTGTACGGCTTCGTAGAGCCAGGTCGAGACGTTGTCCTGCGAGGCATACCAGTCATTGGAGACGTAGGCATCGTCGCCGGCCACGATCAGCAGGAAGCGTCTCGCACCATCCGCCAGCGGAACGAGCGGGTTCTTCGCAGTGAGGTGGATCTGCACGATCGCGCGCCCGTCGCGCCTGTTCAGCACAAACGGCACGTGCGAGGCTCGCGGTCCGCGCTCATCCGCCGCTACGACCACGCCGAAGCCGCGTTGCCCGGCGAATTCCAATGCAGCCTGCTCCTCGATGCGGAATTGGGGACGGAGAACATGCATGGCGCGGCGCTCGATTGGCTCAACGAAAGACGATGCGAGGCTAAACCATCATGCGCCGAGATCGGAAACGATATTGGGCCGCAAACGCGGATATCAGGATTGATTTCGGCGCCGTGCAAGCTCGCCGAGATAGGCGCAGAACATGTCGGCCAGTCCGTCAGCATGGCGTGCGATCTCCGCTTCGCTGCGTTGCGTCTCCGAGAACCTCTTGCCGACCTCGCTCAGCGTCGTCGTGATCAATTCGCCGGCGAGAGCGCGCGTCGCGTCCGTTGCCCTGGGCAGCGCCTCCCGCATGAACGCCGCGACGATTCCCTTGCCGGCAGCCCGCGCGTCCTGCGCCTCGGGCGCATCGCGATAGAGCGGAGCGGCGTCGCTGAGGGCGGTGCGGATCGCGGCCTCCTCGCACTCCGAGCGGATGAAGGCGTGGACCAGCGCGCGCAGCCGCAGCGGCGGCGCTTTCGCGCCGTCCGCGAGGATGCCGCCCAGCATGTCGCCCGTGCGCCGCCACTCATCGCTCTGGAGGCGGAACAGGATCGCCGCCTTGTTCGGAAAGTATTGATAGAGCGACCCGACGCTCACCCCGGCCCGCTCCGCCACCCGCGCCGTGGTGAAACGCTGCGCGCCCTCCTTCGCCAGGACCTAAACAGCCGCATCCAGAATGGCCGCGACCAGCTCCGTTGAGCGCGCCTGTTGCGGCTGTTTTCGTGAGGAAACTGAACGGCTTCGACGATCGGCCATGGCGCCCTTGGGCAATGCGAATAGCGAATGCGACGAATTAGTCGTATTTCAGCTTCCACGCAAGCACACGCTTCGCCGCCAACTCTGGAGACCTGGAATGACCACCACAACCATCACGTCGCTTGCGCCGCTGCTGGAGCGCCTCTTCAACGAAGCCGAGGCCGCAAGCGGCGCAACACACGCAGCCGTCGCGGATCTGTCCGATACCGAGCGGGCTCGGATGCTGCGGAGCAAGACCGACTACCGCGATCTCTATGGACGCCTGAAGGACGCCCCGCTCGCGGTCTCGCGCGGGACCGGTATGCTGCTCTACATGCTGGCGCGCAGCTCCCGCGCCAAGGCGATCGTCGAGTTCGGCACCTCGTTCGGCATCTCGACGCTGCACCTTGCCGCAGGCTTGCGCGACAATGGCGGCGGCCGTCTCATCACCAGCGAGTTCGAGCCGTCGAAAGCCGCGAGGGCGCGGGAGAACCTGTCGGCCGGCGGGTTGATCGACCTCGTCGAAATCCGAGAGGGCGATGCGCTGCAAACCCTGCGTGCTGATCTGCCTGATACGATCGATCTTGTGCTGCTCGACGGCGCCAAGGCGCTCTACCCCGAGATCCTGGATCTGATCGAAGGCCATCTCCGGCCGGGCGCGATCATCGTCGCCGACAACGCCGACGACAGTCCCGACTATCTGGCGCGGGTGCGTGCGCCTGGTAGTGGCTACATGTCCACGCCCTTTGCCGAAGACGTCGAACTCTCCGTGCGGATCAACTAGCGCCGCCCCGAACCACCACAAGAGCTTGAAGCCGCCGCACGCTTCATCGCGCGGCGGCTTCAGCCTGTGTTCCCGACGTGTCGCAGGCGCGTCACTGACACGTGATAATGGTTGACGTCAAAAGCCGCGCTCCGCATGCTAAACATACCTACCGCGCGGTATCTTTCCCCGCCGCCATGCCCGAGCCAGATATGACCTCCGCCTTCAACGCCTATGCAGCGCTTGCCCTCGCCATCGTCTTCGAGGTCACCGCGTCCGCCTTCCTGCAGCAGTCCGCGCAGTTCACGCGGCCGTGGCCGACGCTCGCCATGGTGCTGTTCTACGTCGCCTCGTTTTATGCGCTGTCGGTCGCGATCCGGGTGATCCCCTTGAGCATCGCCTATGCGATATGGGGCGGCGTCGGCATCATCCTGACCGCAACCGTCTCCTTCGTGCTGTTCCGGCAGATGCTGGACGCTGCAGCCTTCGTCGGCATCGGCTTGATCGTATCGGGGGTCGTGATCATCAACCTGTTCTCGGAGACGACGGTGCATTGATGCCGGGAAACGCCTATACCCGCGCCAAGCAGCCCGAACAGGTGCGGCGCGCCCTGCTCGATCACGCCGCGGCCATTGCCACGGACCATGGGGTCGCCGGCGTCACAGTGCAGGCGGTGGCGGGGGCGGCCGGGGTCACCAAGGGCGGACTGTTTCACCACTTCGGCAGCAAGCAGGCCCTGATCGAGGGCCTGTTCGCCGACCTGCTCGCCCGCGTCGATGCCGAGATCGACGCCGCCATCGAAGCCGATCCAAAGCCGCGCGGCAGTTTTACGCGCGCCTATGTGAACGCCGTGTTCACCGGCAAGGCCTTCGGCTTCACCACGCCATGGGCGGCGCTGAGCATGGTCGTCGTGACCGATCCGTCGCTGCGCCAGCTCTGGAACGACTGGATGAAGGCGCGCCTCAAGCGCCACCGCGCAACCGACGGCACGCCCGAGCTGCAGATCGTGCGCCTCGCCGCCGACGGCGCCTGGCTGACCTTTGTCACGACCGGGCAGACCCGCATGAGCGCCGACTTGCGCGCCGTGCACGACCGGCTGATCGCGCAGACCCATCGGCGCGCGTAGCGGCTCTGTTCTACCCTCCGTAGCCCGGATGGAGCGCAGCGTAATCCGGGACAGTCTTTCCGTAACCACCAATCCCGGATTGCGCTGCGCTCCATCCGGGCTACTGGTCACCTCACGGCGCCGTCCTGATCTTCGCGCGCAGCGATGCCGGTTCCACGATCCCCGGCAGGAAGCTGAAATTCGCAGAGGTCTTGCCATCGACCAGCGTCGCGAAGTTGTGGCAGCTGACGCATGAGCCCGGACCCGCGGGACCATTGCTCAGATAATTCTGGATGTAGGTCTCGAGTGTCATGTTGGACAGCATGCCCGGCACGGCGTTGGATGGAATCGGATTTGGCGGCGTCGGAGGTTCGACATTGCCGCCCCATTGCGTGCCGACCAGCATGTAATTCCCGAACACGCTCTTAAGCGAGCCGAGCGCCATCCGCCATTGCTCGTTGAGGGTGCTTGTTGTCGGATAAATCCTCCAGCAGCGCACGGCCTGCGGCTGCGCGGTTGCACTGGTGGTGCCGCCTTGCGCATAAGGCTTGCGCGGATTCCAGGGGAAGGACGTCTTGCTGACGCCGGGCGATTGCGGCGAGATATTGGTGCCGAGGCTCGACGGCGCGCCGGTGTTGAAGAACGAGAAATGCGCGCCCGGGGCGGGACTCGCGGGCCCGCAGCTCGGCTGGTTGATCCAGTTCGTGGCCTTGTCGGTGCCGCAGCCATCCGCGACGTTGCAGGGCGCGTTCGCGAGCGGCGCGTTGTCGACATGCTCGAACGTCGCCCAGATCCATTGCGGCCGCAGCGCCGGATTGGTCTTGTCCAGCGGATTGCGCTGGAGGATGTGCATGCCGACGAGCCCCACCCGCTCGCTGCGACAGAACGGACGGCCGTCGCGCACCAGATCGCCTGACACCGCAAGCAGGATGTTCTGGGTGAAGAACTTTGACGGATCGTCCTTGGACGGATCGAGGATGCGCCAGGAGGCCTTGATCTCGATCGAACCGGTGGTGCCATCAGGGACCGTGGCCGACGACGTGAAGTCGGCGCCGCCAGGATTTTTCTTGATGAACTCTTGCTGGCCCGCCCTCGTCGTCAGCGTCTGCGACTTCTGTCCGCCGGGCGCGCGCAGATATTGCGCCTCGATCTCGTTGACGCGCCGCTCGAACAGCGTCCAGTTGCCGTTGACGTCGATCAGCGGCTTGTTGGTTGCGGCCTGCAGATATTCTTCATTGTTCGGCATCGGCTGGCCCTTGCCGTTCGAGCCGATATGGAAGATCGGAAGCGGCAGCGCCTGCGGGCAGCCGGCGATGACTGGCGCGTTGCCGAACAGCGAAGAGACCGTCGGATAGGTCTGCCAGACCCGCCGGCCTGGCTGCGTCAGTCCCTGTGCTGGCGGCTCCTTGACGCCGCTCGCCACCCAGTTGAGTGCGACGAACATCTGCCAGGCCATGTTGTCGAACGGCGACTGCACGTCCGCCTTCTCGCTTTGCGGCGGCTGGCCGTAAAGGCCGTTATACCCCTGTGTTTCTGCAAGGCCCGGATCGGGGCCGATATAGGCCGGCACGATGGAGCACAGCCCGCCGGTGCCGTTGGCGCAGAACTTGGCCTGCGGAATATAGGGCGGCGCCGCTTGCGGCGACTGCGCGGCCGGCCGCAACGGCGCTGCCAGCATCGCCGCAGCGAACGCGAGCGACGTCAGGGCCAAAGACTGCCAATGCTTCATGGGAGGTCCTCACGGATGCCAGCTCAACCGCCCCGCCCTCGCCGAGCTCAAATGTGATGTGCGACCGAATCCCGAGACAGGTCCGACGGGATGTCGGTTGCTTGATAGACTTAAACTACTTCAGGTTTAATACCATCTCATGGCAGCACAGACAATCTCATTCTATTTGTAATTGAGATTGCAATCCCAATCGCGCGGGATCGTCTCTGGCCGTGCCTAGTGGCTCTGCACTGGCTTGGGCGGACGTGGCGCGGACTTGGACGGCTTTGCACCAGGCTTGGCCGCGGCCCGCGGCGGCGGCGCATCGACCGACTCCAGATACGCGGCGAGCGCCTTGGCGGAGTCGGAACTGGTCGCGTAATGGTCCTTCAGGAACCAGGACAGCGTCAGGCTGAAGCGCCCCTTGGCAAGGCCGCGCGGGCTGCGGTGGCAGGTCGCGCAACCGTCGGCAAACAGCTTCTCGGGCGACTTGCCGGCATCGAGGTTTTGCGCGGAGGCAACCGTCGCCGTCAGTGCGGCGGCCGCAGCAAAAATCATAAGGGGCGCGATCAAACCGCGCCCCGGTCGGAATAGCGATATCAATGTCGTCCCCCAGCCCGTCCCGCGGTCACGCCGCCAGCAACTGATCGAATTCGGATGGCGCATAGGCCTTGCCGTCCTGGTCGGTGATCACGACCTGCCAGCCCTCGCTCGCCCACACTTTTGCCTTCGCCACGATGAGTAGCCGGCTCTCGCGGGCAAAACTGTACTTCGCATTGTCGCGTTCTGCGACCATTTTGTAGGCCAATGCGCATCCCCTTGCGTTGCCCTGCACCCGCCCCCTCGTGGCAGCGGGCTTTGGCGGCAATTCGCCGGGAGCGTGGCAATTTGGTGCCATCCGCAGGCAGCATTGTGCTTGGCGTCCGACGGAGGCTGATCGTGCGCCCGATCATGAATGCGATTCAGCTGGTCGCGGGCTTGCTCGGCATCGCTTCGACTGGCGCGCCGGCAGCGGCGTAGACCTACGATTCGCGCTACCCGTCTGCATCGAGGTCTACACCATCGACGGCAGCAATATCGATTGCAGTTTCACGATGATCGCGCAGTGCGCCGCGACGGCCTCCGGCCAGTCCGCGCAGTGCTACGTCAATCCCCACGCCGCCCAGAGCAGGCAGCAAGGCCTGGCCCCGTCGCCGCCGCGACGAAACCGATAGCCTTAAATCCTCGCCCGATCAGTGGACGCGGATGATGTGGGGACGGCCGAGATCGATCAGCCCCTGCACCGCCGAGAGACGGTCGTCGAGGGCTGCGATGGTGAGCAGCAGATTGTTGCGGCGCTCGTCGAGCATGCCCATCTCGGCACCGGTCAGCTTTGTGCTCATCCGTTCCTTGTGAATCCCATCGAGGGATTTGCGCAGTCCGGCGATCAGGCCGGCCAGCTGCTTGGCCTCTTTGGTCATCGACCGCTTCGCGACATTCTGGCGGCGCGTCTCCGCCTGGCTCTGTCTCATCGTCATCCTCCCGTGCCCCGCTGCCCCGAGTGGATGCTTACATCTTTGGGTACACATCTTACGATCGATGAAATCTGCCGGCGAAGAACTTTCTTAAATTGTACGCGCAGGGAACCCGTATCAAATCAGCAGAAAGCCCGGCGCGAGGGCCGGGCTTTCCTTTGGGCTTGCTAGCGCTTCTCGTGACCGCCGCCGGGGCCGCCGGCCGGGCCACCGCCACCATGTGGCGCGGCATTGATGCGCGGAGCGCCGCCACCGCCATGCGGCGCTGCAGGCGCAGCGGCACGCGGCGCCGGCATCTGCGCACGGGCATTCATCGGCGCACCGTGGCTCGCATTCGGCTGCGCGACATGCGGCGTCGCGGGCCGTGCCGCAGGTGCAGCCGACACACGCGGTGCTTCATGCGCACGTGGCGTCGGCTGGGCACGCACCGCGGCGCGGCTCGCGGCCTGTTCGCGCATCATGCGCGCCTGAGCATCGCGCGGATTGCGAGTCTGCACGTTGGTCCGCTCATGCGCGATGCGCTCGCTCCGTCCGGCACGCATCCGGTCGGCAGCAACCGCTGCGTCGCGTTTCGTGATCGCCGCGTCACGCTTTGTCGTGATCGCCGCGTCACGCTTTGTCGTGATCGCGGCGTCGCGCTTCGCGATCGCAGCGTCGCGCGTGGCGATCGCAGCGTCACGCTTCGTGATCGCGCCATCGCGCCGTGAGGTCACAGCGTCACGTCCGGAGATCGCGGCAGCACCCCTGCCACGCACGCCTTCGCGTTCCAGTGCGATGGCCGCGTCACGCGTTGCCGCACGACCGATACGGGCTGCGCCCGGGTCGATCGTCATCCGCGTCGCCAAGCTCTGATGCGAGGTCCAGTAATTATTCCAGTAGGCGTGGCGGCGATACCAGGGTCGCCCCTCGTAATAGCTCGACCAGTACGAGGTCAGCACGAACGGGACGACGGGCACGTCGATCACGTCGACATAGTCGGGGAGATAGACGTAGTGATTGCGGTAGAGATATTCGAGATATTGCGACGATACCCAGCCGCGATCGTCGGAGAAGCTCACGTCGCACCAGGCATTGCCGCGCAGGCAGCCATGGATGTTGACGCGAGCGCCCCCGGGGACGCGATCGACCAGGGGAAAGCCGGAGCCCGGGCCGGCGCGCAGGCCGGTCGAGACGGTGACGATGCCCGGTGCGGCCAGCGCGGCCGTCGGGGCAAGCAGCAATGCTGCAACCAAAATGCTTCTGAGTTTCATGGCGTGCTCCTCCTCTGCGAGACGGAACGCGCAGGCGGAACGAGCGTTCCGCGTGTTATCATCGCAGCAGCCGAAAGATTGAGGGCACGCCCCGCGCGGAGTTCAATATTCATCCGCCATTCATCGGTCCGGCGACCGTTGCGATCGCGGCGTCAGTTCGCCGGCAGCATGAAGGCGTCGAAAAACGCGGCAAGCCCGGCAAAGTCGTCGAGCGGCAGCACGCTCGCGACATACTGGTCCGGCCGCACCACGACCATGCAGCCGGCCGGCCGGTCGATGCCGCGCATTGCAAAAACATCGTGGCCGCTCTTGAGATCCGGACAGAACATCTTCTCGTAGTCGATCAGGCCATAGCGCCCCTTGCGCGGGAGCAGCAGCGGCGGCATCGCCTCGACGGCGAGCTCGCGATGCTCCTGCTGAAACACCGCGCGCAGATCGATCACGCTGTCGGTGTCGGCGCCAGCAGGCGTGTATCGCCGGACCGGCGACTGCCTCGTCTCCGTGAGAAAATTGCACAAGGCACGAATGGCCGAGCCCGACGCGGCGGGATTCTCGGCGGGCGAGAACGCGTAGATGCGGAAGCGGCCATCCGCCTGCGCGGCGTGGCCGAGATGCACCGGCTTGGCATCCGCAAGCCGGATCACCGGTGCGGAATGGAAGCGCTTGCCGATCACGAGACCTTCGGCGAGGTGCTGATGTGACGTCGCGCCGGTGAGAACCGAAGGCTTGTAATGCGTCGCGGTACCGGCCGTGTAGCGGCCGTGCCGGACGAAATAGTCCTGCGTCCTGGCTGCATCCGCGCCGCCGGCCTTGGCGGCCGAAGCGAGAATCCCGGACCATTCCCGATCGAAATCGATCAGCTCCTTCGCAACCGCCTGCCGCTCCGCCGAATAGGAATGCAGCAGTCCCGGCGCACATTGCCTGCGCAGAACAGCGGCGAGCTTCCAGCCGAGATTGAAGACGTCCTGCATCGAGACGTTCATGCCCTGCCCGGCCTTCGGGCTGTGGGTGTGGCAGGCATCGCCGGCGATGAAGATGCGCGGCAGGCGCGAGGCGATCTCCGCCTCCGGCACGTCGTCGAACTTGTCGGTCAGGCGCTGGCCGATCTCGTAGACCGACCACCAGGCGATCTCCTTCACGTCAAGCCTATGCGGCTTCAAGATCCGCTGCGCTTTCGCGATCACGTCCTCGGCGGTGATGTTGCGATTGGCAACGCGCTCGCCGACATCGAGCTTGGCGAGCTCGACATAGATGCGAACCATGTAGCCGCCTTCGCGCGGAATGATCAGCAGGCTGCCGTCCTTCGCCGACTGGATCAGGGACTTGAAGCGGATGTCGGGAAAATCGGTCACCGCCAGCACGTCCATCACGCCCCAGGCATGGTTGGCGGAATCGCCGTGCAGCTCCCGGCCGATCGATTTGCGCACCGTGCTGCGCGCGCCGTCGCAGCCGACGACATAGCGCGCCCTGATCGTCTCGACCCTACCCTCGTTTCCGGCATCGACGCGTTCGAGCCGCACGGTCACGGCATGGTCGGCAGGACCTGCGGCCGGATCGACCTCGAGGTCGATCAGGCGGCGACTGTAATAGGGCTCGAGCTTGCCGGGCGCCTTGCGCATGATGTCGAGAAAGCCGTCATGGATGCGTGCCTGGTTGAGGATGAGGTGCGGGAATTCAGACAGCCCGTCCTCGACGTCCTGCACCCTTCCGCTGCGGACGATTGTCTCCGGCATGCGCTCATCCGGCTTCCAGAACGTCGTCTCGTTGACCCAATACGCCTCCTTCAGCACGCGCTCGCTGAAGCCATAGGCGTGGAACATCTCCATGGTGCGGCAGGCGATGCCGTCGGCCTGCCCGACCAGCAGCCGGCCCGGCTTCTGCTCGACGATACAGGTCTTGATATCGGGGAATTGCGCGAGCTGTGCGGCGAGCGTAAGGCCCGCGGGCCCGCAGCCGACGATGAGGACATCGACCTCGTCAGACACGGCGCCCGCTGCGCCCGGGGCCTGAACGCGCTCGGCGGGATCGGCGATCTCGGGGTCTCCAGGCTGAAATCCATTGAGATGGAATTGCATGAGCACCTCTCCCGTCAACGTCTTCTTCGATATTGCTCAGTATGCTGACTATCAGTATACTTGTCAATGATCCGCACCGTCCCTGCGCTCAAGGAGAATTCGGTGAAAGACAACAATGACATGCCCGGGCATCTGGCGCGCCGGTTCCAGCAGATCGCGGTGGCGGTGTTCCTGGCCGAGGTCGGGGATGCCGGCTTCGACCTCACACCGGTGCAATACGCCGCACTCGCGACCATCAAGGCCAATCCGGGGCTCGACCAGGTGACGCTCGCAGGCCTGATCGCCTATGACCGCACCACCATCACCGGCGTGATCGATCGCCTGGTGCAGAAGGATCTCATCGAGCGCCGTGCCAGTCCCCGCGACCGCCGGGCCCGCGAACTCGAGATCACCGACGAGGGCCGGCGCGCGCTGCGCAAGATCACGCCGGCAGTCGAGTCCGCGCAGCGCATCATGCTGCGCGGCCTCAGCGCGAAGGAAGGCGAGGAGCTGATGCGGCTCCTGCGCAAGGCGATCGCCGCCGGCAACGAGCTCAGCCGCGCCCCACTGCGCGAGTGAGCCAATTTTGTACGTAATCGTCGCAGTGCGGCGAAACCTGGAACTAACCTTCGGCTGCTACGGTCGGCCCCATTCGGCGCTTAACGCGCGATTAACTTTGCCGTTCGGGAGTTTTGGATGTCCAGGTTCATCATCGTCGCGGCGGCCATCGCGCTCTCGGCCGTCCCTGCGCTCGCGAACGGCCATGGCGGCGGCGATGCCCCTCCTCCGCCCAAGCCCGAAGCGACGACCGCACCGGCCAAGGTAGTCCTGACCAAGCAGGGCCCGAAGCTGGTCGATCTCAAGGGCATGACCCTCTACACCTACGAGCGCGACACCACCGGCAAGACATCGAACTGCAACGGCAAGTGCACCGAGACCTGGGTGCCGCTGGCCGCAACCGCCGACGCCAAGGCCGTCGGCGACTTCACCGTGATCAACCGCAACGACGGCAGCAAGATGTGGGCGTACCGCTACCGCCCGCTCTACACCTCGCCGGCCGACAAGGCGCCGGGCGACGCCAACGGCACGGCCACGACCCTGCAGTGGCACGTCGCGCGGCCTGAAAACTAGGGCGAGAACGGCGCGAGTCCGTCGGGCCTGCCCATGAGCTTCGCGTGTGCTGCGGAATCGGCCGAGGCATAATTGACCTCCGGATTCCAGTGCAGCGCGACGTACAGGACCATTCCGGCCAGGATGGAGCCATAAAAACCGAACGTGGCCAGGCGCCATTTCCGCACAATGCGGCGGTCGTTCTCATTCAATGGATCAAAGTATTTTTGCATGATGCCTCCAATGGCAACGAGCCATCAAGGCATAGCGCAGTCGGAGCCGATCGGCTGTGAAGCCGTTCACCCGTCACCGCTTCAAAACGATGTGATCGTTGTCAGCGTCCTAGCGCGCAAGCTCCGACGGCACCGGCTTGAACACCGGCATGTTCGCGCTTGCCTGCAGCGGCTTGAGTTCTGCGTTGACCACCACGGGTCCGGTCATGAGCCAGGCCGCTGCCACGGCCGCGATCACCATTCCCGCACCGAGCGCCGCAATCTCTTTCATGTTTCCGTCCTGGCGATCAGTTGCTGAGGATGACGCCGTGCTGGCGTCGCGACGGATGGTCGGCGCCGACCAGCGCGTTCGGATCGGTCGCGATCACCACTTCCGGCAACGGCACCGGCTCGAGGCCGGCGAAGCGGCGATAGAGCGCGCCCATGATGGCGCCGCAAAATGCCGCCGGCAGCAGGAGAGCAGCGAGGATCGGCACGACCAGTACCAGCAGCAGCACGCAGGCGAGCGCCGTCACGCCTCCGATCGCCGCGTATTCCCACGCGCTGCGGCGGCTCATGGCCCGCGCAACGTGATGCACGCAGAGCATGAAGATGCTCGAAGGAATAACCGAGACCACCATCATGACCATGAAGGTTTGCGCCGGGATCACGGCCGCGAAGATATGAGCAGTGCTCTTGTCTGCGAAACCGTTCATCAGGAGCGGCACCAGCGTGTAGGGCAGCAGCGTTGCGAGCACCGTCGGCATCAGGGCCGCGATCGCGATGCCGGCGATCGACGTGCGGACCCGGACCGGTCCGTCGAATACGATTGGCGGCGGCACTGCCGGTGCATCAGCGGCGGCGGCCACGCCGGTCGCGCGCGCCACCGGACTGAGACCGGCAAATTGGCCATAGAGGAATCCGCCGATCATTCCCGCGATCGTCGGCAACAGACCGATCGTCACCACCGTACCGTCGCCGGGTGCGGCCAGCTGGATGTGGTTGCGGATGGCAATGGCGTAACTCGCCGCGGCCATGACGCCGCCCATCAGCCCATAGGCGAGCCGGCTCGAGATTGTCCATTGCCGCAGCACGACGTGCCCGGCAAACAGGAAGGCCGCATTGATGGCCATGCGGCCTGCGAAGAGCACCAGGATCTGGTCCGGCGCCGGTGTGCCTGCGGGATCGGTCACCTGCCCGCCCGCGATGGCAAAGACCATCAGCACAGCTTCGACGATGGCGAGCGGAATCAGCGCGGCCAACAGTGCGCGCGGCGAATTCTTGACGAGATACATGCGAGCAACCCCTTGCTCGCTGCACGCTAGACGCGAAGCGTTACGGCTCGGGCAAGACAATGGATAAAATTGTCGGCAAGCAGCGCTCCTCGCCCGAACGCCCTATCCGCGCCAGCGCGCGCCTGGTCCGGCCTGCGCATTCTGTCCGGGCGGCAGCACCACGACGGTCGAATTGAGCTTCACCCGGTCGTAGAGATCGATCACGTCCTCGTTGCGCATTCGGATGCAGCCCGACGAGATCGCCTGCCCGATATATTCGGGCTGGTTGGTGCCGTGGATGCGGTAGAGCGTGTCCTTGTTGCCGACATAGAGATAGATGCCCCGGGCGCCGAGCGGATTGGCGGGACCACCGGGCACGCGCGCCGGATAGGGTCCAAGCCGCGCCTGGATGTCCGCCGTCGGCACCCAGTCGGGCCATTCCGCGAGGCGGCCGACGCGCGCGACGCCGGAGAAGGCCATCGCCTCCTCACCGACTGCGACGCCGTAGCGGATCGCCTTGCCGTCGGCCAGCACGAAATAGAGGTAGCGCGCGTCGGTATCGACCAGGATCGTGCCCGGCATCTCCTTGCGCGGATAATCGACGATGTGACGCAAATACTGCTCGGGCACGCTGGCCTGGGCGTAAGGCGTGTGCGCGAGCAACTGCCGGTCGCGCGGCGTCATGCTCGCGTCGGTCGACGGCGAAAGCGTCGTCTGCATGCAACCGCCCAGCGGCAGCAAGGCAACGACGAAGAAAGCGAGAACAGATTTTGGCACCACCGGCCCCCCGATAGCGGAATAGCAGCACCCCCAGCACCGCTAGATGCTGCCCAAATCGTGCTGAAAACAAGGCAAGCCGGAACAATTGCGCGTGTTCGATCGGCCGGGTTCCATCACCACAAACGGCGGAGGAGCGTCGCATCATCTCCATGCCCTCGCCTTGCTTTGGTCAAACCCGGCTGGACTCGTGCGTCATCTGCCCGGGCACACCAGGTTGGATGGGGCTCACCTCAACAGATCGGCTCGCGCCAATGCGAAACGACGAAGGCTTCGAAGGAGCTGCGATGCTCGCAACGTTGAACAGCAAGCAGATCGTCGATGAGATCGTGAAGGACACGGTCAAGGACAACGATCCGCACGATGCGATTCAGATCTCGCCCGAGATCGTGATGGCCTCGCGCCCCATCAGCGCGGCGCCGGCACTGGCGCCTGACATCACGCCCCGCCCTGAGCCGAAATTCGCCCCGGAGCCCAAAGCCGGTCCCGAGCCGAAGTTCAGTCCTGAGCCGAAGTTCAGTCCCGTCCTGGAGCTGCCTGCGGCAGCGCCCTCGGTCGACACCGCCGTGCGCGTCGCGGCCGGCGATGGTCCCGGCCGGCCCAAACGTTCCGCTGCCGGCAAGTGGCTGCGCGGCGCCTTTCTCACATTCCTGTTTGCCGGCGGCAGCGCGGCTGCCACGGTTGCCTGGGAGAAGCACGGCGATACCGCCAAACAGATGCTCGCCGAGTGGACACCGGTCTTGACCTCGCTGCTGCCTTCGGCGTCGCAGACTGCACAAGTCGCCGCCGCGCAGGCGGTCCCGCCTACGGCGCAAGCCGCGACGGATCAACCGGTCGATCAACCTGCGGCGCAAGCTGCGGCCGATCAACCTGCTAGTCCGCCTGCAGTTCAGGTTGCAGCAGCCGCGCCCGCGGCAACACCGACCGACGCAGCACAGTCGGTACAATCGATGACGCGAGATCTCGCGGCCATGGCGCAGCAGATCGAAACACTCAAGGCCAACATCGCCGAGCTGAAGGCCGGCCAGGAGCAGATGGCACGCGAGATGGCGAAGCCGCCTGCACCGAAGCCGGTCGTCGAAGCGAAGCCGCCCGTCGATCCGCGCGCACGCGTGTCCGCGCTGCCGCCGCGCGCGCCGGCTCCAACGCCGCCGCCGGTTCGCAAGCCGAAGCCGGTCGTGTCGCACACCTACATGCCGGCCTATTCACCGGCGCCGCTCGCACCGCCACCGTCGCAAGCTGCCGCAGCCGCGCCGCCGGCTGCACCGGTCGCGACGACGCAAGCGGTTGCCGATGACGATGGACCGGTCGTGCGTCCGCCGATGCCGCTGCGCTAAAATCTCATCGCGCCTTGGAGCAACAACGTCACGAACGCTGTCCGAGTCGATGTGATGCGTTGAGTCCGGGTTACTACGGGAAGCGATGCTACGATCGTCATCCATCATGAGAAAAGGCCGTCGGGATTTATGCCGCCGGCCTTCTCTTGCAACTGCCGGTTCCCGGAGCCCGGTTCTGTTGCAATTCCATGCCTTATGATCGCGCCAACATATTTAATAAAACCTTACCGGGCTCGCGCGCTGCACATCATTTCTGCGCCATAGGCACAGAGATTGTGCGGCTTGTTCATTCGATAAAGATCGACTCAGTGGTACTATCCAAGACGTGTCGGGACTTCCGCTGAAGACTTGTTTTCAAGACTTGTTTTCAGGACTCGCAACTGAGACTTGGGTCGTCACACCGGGGGACTTCAGATGCCGTACTACTCCTTCGATCTAGTGGTTGGTAAAGAGTTCAAGAACCAGGGCGGAATCATCCTCGAGGACATCGAGGTTGCCTCCGATCGCGCCGATCAGCTCGCCTGCGAGCTGTCGCAGGTGAAGCCGGAGCTGCAGCAGAAGGGCTGCGCGGTGCGGGTCACCGACCGCGATGACAACGAGGTCTATCGCACGCCGCTCGATCCCGTGCCGGCCTGGCAGCGCTAGCTAGGCCATAGCGTTTTCGAGCGAAGTGGACGCCGGTTCGCGTAAAGAAAACGCGTCAAGAAAGAGTGTCGAGAGCGGGCGCTTCGAACCAGTTCGTCAGCGACAATCCGCCGTCGACGACGAAGGCCGCGCCGGTGACGTAACCTGAGAGCTTATTCGACAGCACCGTAAGCGCCATCGGCGCGAGGTCATTCGCCGCGCCGAGACGCCCGAGCGGAATGTGTCTCGCCAGGGACGCGTCCGCTACGAACCCGCCCGCTGCGATTGCACCCGGCACCAGCGCATTGACGCGGATGTTGTGCCGCCCGAAAGTCTTCGCCAGTTCCTTCACCAGCATCGCCATTCCCGCCTTCGCCGTCGAGTAATGCGGCAGGTTGCGCGGCGTGCCCGCGTGCAGCGAGGTGAGGAACAGGAACGAGCCGGCCCGCTTCGCTGCGATCAGCCGCTTTGCGATCTCGCGCGCCAGATGAAAGCCGGCATCGAGATTGACGGCGTGCATCTCCTGCCAGGTCCTGCGATCGACCGCGAGCGCGTGATCAGCCTCGCGCCGCGGCGGCGAGGCGCTGTGCACGAAATGCGAGACCTCGCCCAGCGCGGCGTGAGAGGCGGCAAGCAGCGCATCGCAGGCGTCCAGCCCGGCGAGATCGCCGACCCAGGGCACCGCCAGCTCAGGCCTCACACTTGCGCTGATCGCGGCACTCACCCGTTCCGCGCTGATATCGGCAAACACGGTTCGGACGCCCTCACAGACCAGGGCCTGCGCGATCGCGCGGCCGATGCCGTTGCCCGCGCCGGTGACAAGCGCCGTGTCGGTTGCGGGATCGAACGGCGCACTGAACAGGCTCATGTCGCTCTCCGGGTCCTCTGCCGCCAATCTAGCGCGCCGCAACGCGGCGCGACAATTGCGCCCCGGCACCATTGCGGAGCGGCGCGCCGGACGCTAGCCTCCCCCAAAAATCGAGGAGGTACCAAGGATGCGCACTGGTTTTCTGATGACGGGCCTTTTGCTGCTTGCCGCGCCGGCCCAGGCGGGCGACGCGCCGCCGCGCGCGACCTACGTGACGATGGTCTTGCAGGCCTTCGCCGCCAAGGTCGAATGTCCCGGCACCGATCTCGTCTATCAGGACCTCGTGCAGAAGGCGCAGCAGATGCAGCTGCCCGACGGCACCACCGAGAAGGTGCGCAAGGCAATCGCCTGGATGCACACCGGCGGCAAGATGGGCGAGAAGCAGGACGATGATCTGATGGCCGAGGTCGCGGTCGCGACGCAGGCCACCGACATGGACCAGCGCCGCCTCGGCATGCCCGGCTGGTGCGACGCGCAGAAGACCAACCTCGCCGGCTTGATCCGCAGCAAGGGCGGCTAGAATCATTTTCGCGCGAGGTGGACACCGGTCCGCGCCAAAGGCACGCGTCTTCGAGACGTTAAGCATCGCGCGGCGGAACCGCCGCGCCGGCAAATAATCGTCACAATCATCGCCAGCATGCGCTTCCTTGAACAGGAGAACCCCATGCGGATTGCCTATCTCATTTTCGCCGGAGCTCTCATGGCCGGCTCCGCGCTGACTGCCCCGGCGCTGGCGAAGAATTCCGACACCCAGAAAAGCGAGGACAAGTCGACATCGTCGTCCTGTAGCGCCTATCAGCAGGCGCCGGACGGAACGTGGGAACAGCTCCCCTGCAAGGAAACCGGCGAACGCGGCCAGCCGCAGACGCAACACCGCGCCCCTGCACAGGGAACGGATCGCGAGGAGCGCTGAGCGCTCCCGTTTCCGCGGTCAGCCCTGGGTGGGACCGCGCATGATCTTCATGGCGGCCTCGATGTGGCGCCACTCCTTGGCCTCGTCGGCCTCGCCGCGACCCTCACAGGCCTGGGCCTGCTCCGCGGCCTTCGCAATCGCAGCAAAACCGTGCTTTTCGAGCATCTGCCGTGCAATGGTATGGACCTGGACCTCGGATATCATGGACGCTCTCCCGTTTGACGAACCACGGAGCTGGCTCGATCACCCCCGCGCATTTCCTAAAACGACGGAGTCCCGGGCCCCGTTCCGTCCATACCGCCACACGACAAAGGCGGCCCGCCATGCCCGGCGGACCGCCTTCTCACCCACCCCAAAACTGCGGGTCGTCGGCCGCGTCCCCTACGCGACCGCCACTTTCTTGCGCTCGATGTCGTTGGGCACCTCGATATCGACCTCGAGGGTCGAGACCTCGTCGCCGCGCTCGAGCCGGACGATGACCTTGGTCGGGTCCAGCGTCACATGCTTGGACACGACGGCGAGAATTTCCTCACGCAGCACACCGAGCAGATCGGGCTGGCCGCGCATACCGCGCTCATGGGCAAGCAGGATCTGCAACCGTTCGCGCGCGACCGGTGCCGAGGCCTTGTTGCCGCGGAGAAGTCGAAGCAGACCCATGCTCATGCAGCCCTCCGTCGCAGCAGACGATCCATCAGACCTCTGCGCTCGGCGGGAACGTGCATCGTCACGTTCTCGCCGCAGAGGCGCTTGGCCGCGTCCATATAGGCCCGCGCCGGCGCTCCATCCGCGTTCGACAGGGTCACCGGCGTGCCGACGTTGGAGGCCTTCAGCACGTCCTGGCTCTCGGGAATGATGCCGAGCAAGGGCGTTGCGAGGATCTCGAGGATGTCGTCGATGGTCAGCATCTCGCCGCGCGCGGCGCGCGAGGGATCGTAGCGGGTGATGAGGATGTGCTTCTCGACCCGCTCGCCCTTCTCGGCCCGCACGGTCTTGGAATCGAGCATGCCGATGATGCGGTCGGAATCGCGCACCGAGGACACTTCGGGATTGGTGACGATCACGGCTTCATCCGCAAAGCGCATCGCCATGGAGGCGCCGCGCTCGATGCCCGCCGGGCTGTCGCAGATCACCCAGTCGAAGCGGCTGCGCAGATCGGCGATGACCTTGCCGACGCCCTCTTCCGTCAGCGCGTCCTTGTCGCGGGTTTGCGAAGCCGGCAGCAGCCAGAGGTTCTCCAGCCGCTTGTCCTTGATCAGGGCCTGCGGCAGCTTTGCGACGCCCTGCACCACGTTGATGAGGTCGAACACGACGCGGCGTTCGGCGCCCATCACGAGATCGAGGTTGCGCAGGCCGACGTCGAAATCGACGACGACGACCTTGTCGCCGCGCTGCGCCAGTGCAGCTCCCAGCGCGGCGGTCGTCGTGGTCTTGCCGACCCCGCCCTTGCCTGATGTCACGACCAGTACCTTACTCATCTGAAATGTCTCCTTTGCTGGTCAGTTCAGTGCTGTAATTCGCATGGTATTCCCCTGCAGCCAGGCCTGCGCCGGCTTGCCGCGCAGAGCGGCGTCAATGTCGTCCGCAGTCTGGTAAAAGCCATCAATTGCAAGCAGTTCAGCCTCGATCTTCTGGCAATAGATGCGCGCGCTGGTGTGACCGTTCACGCCCGCCATGGCGCGCCCGCGCAGCGCGCCGTAGATGTGGATGGAGCCCCCGGCGACGACCTCGGCGCCGGATCCGACCGAGCCGAGAATGGTGACGTCGCCTTCGGGGAAGATCACGGTCTGGCCCGAGCGCACGGGAGCCTCCAGCAGCAGCGAGGTCGGCTTGGTCTCGGCTTTCGCCTCAGGCTTCTTGGCCGCTGTCGGCTCGACCACGCAGCTGCGTCCGCCCGACAGCAGCGGCGGCATCGTCGGGGTCAACCGCCCCTCCTCGACGCCCTCGATGCCGAGCACGCGGATGTTGCGGTCCTGCAGGCTGGTGAGCAGATGAGCGATGCCGGCCTGGCTGAGATCGACCGAGGACAGGTCGATCACCACGGGCCGGCCGGCGAAGAAGCCCGGCGACCGCGCGATGGTGGCGTCGATCTCCTGGAGCCAGTCCTGGATCGGAACCGTCGGCACGAACACAAAGGCGACATAGGAGCGCCCGCGCAGGCGCACCATCTGACGTTGGACTTTTGCTGCAGCCTCCATGGCGGCCGACTCGTTCCCCGTTATTGAATGGTTAACGATGCGGCGGATTTGGTTAATGGCCGGTTAATTTCTCCGTGGGGTGATGGCCCGTGCGCGGCGGCCGGCGCTCTTGCCCCGTCATCCTGAGGTGCGAGGCGTTCGGTCCAAAGCACCGGACGGGGAGCTTCGAAGGATGCACGGCCGCCATGCAACCGCGCGGAGGGAGCCGGGCCGTCGCCCTTCGAGGGCCGCTGAAGAAGCGGCCACCTCAGGGTGACGGTGATGGATTGGCGCGCAACTGCCTCAACTTCGTCATTGCGAGCGCAGCGAAGCAATCCAGGCTGCCTCCGAGGAGAGACTCTGGATTGCTTCACTGCGCTCGCAATGACGAGGAGAGAGCGAGGCCCCCTACTTCTTCACCTTGCTGGCATCCATCTTGATGGCGGGATCCAGCATCTTGGTCGTGAACGCCGTGGTCACGTCGAACGGCTTCTCCATGCCGAGATAGGTCTGGACCAGCTCGTAGTCCTTCTTCATCCGCTCGCCGTCGATCCAGCCGAGCCCCTTGGTGGTGGTGAACTCGTCCGTCATCAAAAACTTGATGCGCTCCCACTGGCGCTCCTGGTTCTCCTTGTCGAGGCCGGAGACCTGGTCGAGCAGCGCCTTCAGACACGGCGCGGCGTCGGCGACGCAGGCTGCAAAGGCCTTCTGACTGACGCGCACGAAATCCTCGACCAGCTTCGGGTTCTTCTGCAGATACGCGCCGTTGACGATCAGCGAATTGCCGTACGGATTGAGGCCGATGTCCTTCCAGTTGACGTAGCCGAGATCTTGCCCGAACTCGATCACCTTGAGATCGTGCTCGTTGTAGAAGTCGCTGATGATATCCACCGTGTGGCTCTTCAGCGCCGCGATCTTCGCGGTCGGCCCGACATTGACGAAGCCGACGGCATCGGGCGCGAGCCCTGCGGCCTTGGCGAAGGCCGGCCACATCACGCGCGAGGCATCGCCGGGCGGATTGCCGATCTTGTGGCCGGCAAAGTCCTTGACGCCGTTCACGCCGTAGCTCTTCAGCCAGTAGAAGGTCTGCCCGGTATTGGCATAGACGCTCATCACCGCGACGGTGTCGGCGCCCTTGCTTTTCGCGACCAGCATGGTGGCGAGATCGGCGACGCCGAAGGGCGAGCCGCCGGAGCCGACCTTGGCGGCGGAGACGCCGGAGCCCTTGCCGGTCTCGATGGTGAGGTCGATGCCGGCCTTCTCGTACCAACCTAGCGCCTTGGCGTAATAATAGGGCGAGTGATCGGCGGTCGGCGTCCAGTTCAGGATCAGGTTGACCGCCTCGCCTGCGCTCGCCGGTACCGCCGGCAAACCGAGCATCAGGGCCACAAAAGCCGCCTGAAAACGCTTCATCGCATCCTCCTCATTGCCAGCGACCCGGCTTGTCGCTCTCCCCTTGTGAGGATACCAATGCAACAAGTCCGCCTCCCGCTTGTCAACTGTTTGGTTGGAAATGCCTGCAAAACGATCTGGCGACACCGTGCCGCAGCGGCGCGATCCCGCCGCCACCCGCAAGAAGCTGCTCACCGCGGCGCGCCTGGAATTCGCACGGCACGGCCTGGCCGGTGCCCGCGTCGACGAGATCGCCGAGCGCGCCGGCGTCAACAAGCAGCTCGTCTATCATTATTTCGGCGACAAGGACGCGCTGTACCTCGCCGTGCTCGAATGGGTCTATGAGGACATCCGCGAGCAGGAGCGCAAGCTCAATCTCGAAGGCCTGCCGCCGGACAAGGCGATCCGCCGACTGATCGAGGCCTCGTTCGACCACCTCGCGGCAAACCCTGATTTCATCGTGCTCCTGAACGACGAGAACCGCGGCGGCGCCCGCCACGTTCGCGGTTCCACCCGGCTCGAGGCCATGCATTCGCCACTGGTCAAGAGCGTCTCCCACATCCTCCATGAAGGCGTGCGCAGCGGCCTTTTCCGCAAAGGGATCGACCCCGTCCAGCTCTACATCTCCATCGCGGGCCTCAGCTATTTCTTCTTCTCCAACACGCCGACGCTGTCGGCCATCTTCGGCAAGGACCTGTCGAGCCGCGCCCAGCGCCGCTCCCGGCGCCGGCATGTGGTCGACCTCGTGCTGCAGTCGCTCCGGCCCTAATCAACCAACTGGTTGAAACTTGCCCCAAGGCCGATTAGGCTGACATCGTGGCGAAGAGGCCGCGAGCAACAGGGAGCAGACCGTGACAGCAGGCGGAGCACGCACCGCGCGCAGCTTTGCGATCGTCCTGATCGTGCATCTGGCCGTGCTCGTGCTCTGGCAGGTCGCGGTCGACGCCTTCCCCGTGCCGAAATTCATCCTGCCCTCGCCGCTCGCGACGGTGCAGACACTGGGAACCGCGAGCTACGCCTGGGGTGCCAACACGCTGGTCACCGCGGTCGAGATCCTCGGCGGCTTTGCGCTCGGCGCCTTCGTCGGCGTCGCGCTCGCGGTGATCTTCAGCTGGGCGCCGCTGCTCAGCCTCGTGCTGCTGCCGCTGTTTGTGACGCTGAACATGATCCCGAAGGTCGCGCTCGGCCCGCTGTTCATCGTCTGGTTCTCCTACGGCATCGTGCCGAACATCCTGATCGCCTTCAGCATCTGCTTCTTCCCGATCCTGCTCACCACCGCGCGGGGCCTGCGCGAGGTCGAGCCCGACCTACTCGACCTCGTCAAATCGCTGCGCGGCTCGCGCTGGACGCTGTTCCGCAAGATCCAGCTGCCGGGATCGCTGCCCTACGTGTTCTCCGGCATGAAGGTCGGCGCCATCCTCGCCGTTGCAGGCGCCATCGTCGGCGAGTTCATCGCCTCCGAGCGCGGGCTCGGCTACCTCATGATCCAGGTGCAATCCTCGCTCGACACGCCCGCGATGGTGATGGCCGTGGTGCTGCTGACGCTGCTCGGCGTCGCCCTCTACGGCCTCGTGCTCGCGCTCGAACGCATGTTCGTCGTGGGCGATGCAAGACAAACCTGAGAACGACAAACCTAAGAACGGCAAACCTGAAGGACCATCTCATGCTCCTCACCCGCCAGACGCTGCCGAAGACGATTCCCGATATCGCAGCCCTCGACGATCTCCTGTGCCGGCCGACGCAGGCGCTGATCGACGACCTCAACAAGGTCGAGGGCGACATCATGGTCCTCGGCGTCGCCGGCAAGATGGGCCCGACGCTGGCGGGGCTGGCGAAAGCTGCCGCGCCGGATCGCCGCGTCATCGGCGTCGCCCGCTTCAGCGACGCGGGTGTGAAGGACTGGCTGCACGCCCGCGGCGTCGAGACCATCAATTGCGACCTGCTGGACGAGACCGCGATCAACGCGCTGCCGAAGGCGCCGAACGTCGTGTTCATGGCCGGGCGCAAGTTCGGCGCCGAGGGCGATCTGTCGCTGACCTGGGCAATGAACGCGCATGTGCCGGCGCTGGTGGCGCAGGCCTTCTCCTCGTCGCGGATCGTGGCGTTCTCGACCGGCTGCGTCTATCCCTTCGTGCCCGTCGACGGCAAGGGCTCGACCGAGGAGATGGCGCCGAACCCGCCCGGCGAATACGCCCAGTCCTGCGTCGGCCGCGAGCGCATGTTCGAATATTTCTCGCACAAATTTGCAACGCCCGGCCGGCTGTTCCGGCTCAATTACGCGATCGACATGCGCTACGGCGTGCTGCACGACATCGCCACGAAGGTCCTCAACGGTACGCCGATCGACGTCAGCATCGGTCATGTCAACTTCATCTGGCAGGGCGATGCCTCAGCGCAGGCGCTGCGGTGCCTGGCGCATTGCACCGCGCCGACCTCGCCGATCAACGTCAGCGGCCATGACATCCTCGCCGTGCGCGATCTCGCGCAAAAATTCGGCGCCCGCTTCGGCCGCGCACCAGTGCTGACAGGCGAGGAGGAGCCGACCGCGTGGCTCACCGACACCTCGAAGGCCGTCGAGCTGTTCGGCCTGCCGGTGGTCGGTACCGAGCAGCTCATCGCCTGGACTGCCGATTGGGTGTCCCGCGCCATGCCGAGCCTCGGTAAGCCCACCAAATACGAGGTGCGCGATGGACGCTACTGACGATCCGCCCATCCTCAAGCTTGGCGCCGACGACGCGATCCCGGGGCTCGCGCTGTCGACGGAGGCGCACTGGAACCAGACCGAAGAGGACTGGCGCATCTTCCTGCGCGACGGCATCGTGTTCGGCATTCGCGACGGCAAGCGGCTGGTCGCGACCGCGGCGCTGCTGCCCTATTCCGGCAACAACGCCTGGATCAGCATGGTGCTGGTCTCGGCCACACATCGCCGCCGCGGCCTCGCCACCCGTCTCGTCGATGCCTGCCTGGAAACTGCGCGCAAGAACGACCTGACCAGCTGGCTTGACGCCACGCCTGATGGTGCCGCCGTCTACGGCCCGCTCGGCTTCACGCCGACGCTGCAATTGCGCCGCTTGAGGCTGGTGAAGCCCGCGCGGGCCGACGCGCCGCCATCGTCATCCGCGAGCATCGACGCGCTTCGTACGCGGGACCGGCGCGCCACCGGCTTCGATCGAACTGCCCTCCTCTCCGCATTCGCGCGGCGCTCCGGCTCGCGCATCGTCGCCGCGCATGGCGCCATCGCGCTGGTCCGGGACGGCAGGACCGCCCGCCATATCGGCCCGCTGTTTGCCGATCATGCCGCCGAAGCACTGGCTCTGGTTCACGCGATCGTACGCTCCGAGACCGCCCCTCTCCTGATCGACGCCGTTGCGTCGCAAGCCGCGTTCCTGGAAGGATTGACGGTCTCGGGCTGGACCATCGAGCGTCCGTTCCAGCGCATGCGCTTCGGCCCCGCCACCACCATGGCCGAGGAATTGCCATTCGCCGTCGCCGGCCCCGAATTCGGATAGGACATCATGCACCACAGCCAGATCAACGCAGACGTCCGCAAGCTGATCGCCGAGGGCACCGTGCTGCCGGCCCATCCTCTCGCCCTCACCGCCGAACGCCAGCTCGACAAACAGCATCAGCGCGCGCTGACGCGGTACTACATCGATGCCGGCTCGGGCGGCCTTGCCGTCGGCGTCCACACGACGCAATTCGCGATCCGCGACGTCGGCCTCTATCGTCCCGTGCTCGAGCTTGCCGCCGAGACCGCCGCGAATTGGACAGAACGTCCGCTGGCGATGGTTGCGGGCCTCGCCGGCCCGACCCGGCAGGCAATTGCTGAAGCCCGCACTGCGCGCGACATCGGCTATCACGCCGGCCTGCTCAGCCTCGCCGCGATGAAGAGCGCTTCCGAGGACGAGATCATCGCGCATTGCACGGCGGTCGCCGCCGAAATCCCGCTCGTCGGCTTCTATCTCCAGCCCGCCGTCGGCGGCGTCATCCTGTCCAGCCGGTTCTGGCAGCGCTTTGCCGCGATCGACAACGTCATCGCGATCAAGATCGCGCCGTTCAACCGCTACCGCACCCTCGACGTGCTGCGCGGCGTCGCGGCCGCCGGCGCGCTCGACCGTGTCGCGCTCTACACCGGCAATGACGACCACATCCTGCTCGACCTGATGCTGCCGTTCGACCTGCGCGACAAGGGCGTTACCACGCGCACCTATTTCAAAGGTGGCCTGCTCGGCCACTGGTCGGTCTGGACCGCGAGCGCCATCAAGCAGTTCGAGCGCTGCAAGGCGGCGCGGCACAAGGACAGCGTGCCGGCCGATCTGCTCGCGCTCGATGCCCGCGTCACCGACTGCAACAGCGCCTTCTTCGACGTCGCCAACAATTTTCACGGCTGCATCGCCGGCTGCCACGAGGTGCTGCGGCGCCAGGGCCTGCTGCGGGGCCTGTGGTGCCTCGATCCGAGCGAGGGCCTCAGCCCTGGCCAGAAGGAGGAGATCGACCGCGTCTGCCGCGAGCACGCCGACCTCAGCGACGACGCGTTCGTCGCCGCCAATCTGGATAAATGGCTGGCATGACGGCGGAGCCCTTCATCAGCCTGCGAGGCGTGCGAAAAGTCTATCGCAGCGGCGGCGCGGAGTTTCTCGCGGTGTCCGACGTCACCATGGACGTGCAGGAAGGTGAGCTCGTCTCGCTGGTCGGCCCCTCCGGCTGCGGCAAGACCACGGTGATGAAGATTCTTGCCGGCCTGCACGGCGCCGACGGCGGCACCGTCAGAATAGGAAACGCCAAGAGCCCGTTCGATCCGACCCGCGACATCGGCATGGTGTTCCAGCAGGCGCTGCTCCTGAAGTGGCGCACCATCCTGGACAACGTGCTGCTGCCGGCCGAAATCGTCGGCCTGCCGATGAAGGCCGCGCGCGAGCGGGCGCGCGACCTGCTCAACCTGGTCGGGCTCGCCGGCTACGAGCGGAAATATCCGCGAGAGCTCTCCGGCGGCATGCAGCAGCGCACCGCCATCGCGCGCGCCTTCATTCACGATCCCAAGCTGATCCTGATGGACGAGCCGTTCGGCGCACTCGACGCGCTGACGCGCGAGCAGATGAATCTGGAGATGCTGCGGATCTGGCGCGAGAGCGGCAAGACCATCATCTTCGTCACGCATTCGATCCAGGAAGCGGTGTTCCTGTCCTCGCATTGCGCGGTGCTGACCGCGGGCCCGGCGAAGATGGCCGACTATTTCCCGATCGACCTGCCCTTCCCGCGCGATCTGCCGCTCAAGACCACCGATGCGTTCGGCGCCTATGCAAGGCGGATCTATACGAAGCTGGGGCTGGGCGCGGCAGTCCCGTAGCCCGGATGGAGCGAAGCGCAATCCGGGACGGTGCCGTTGACGTGCGAGGTCCCGGATTACGCTGCGCTCCATCCGGGCTACGCGCTACACACTCAGAACCCGTAGGGTGGGCAAAGCGACTTGTCCGCCGAAGCTCAACGAGCGAAGGCGGAAGCGTGCCCACCCGTGCACGTGACGCAAAGAACGTGGGCACGGCGCAAGAGCGCCTTTGCCCACCTACGAGAGCCGGGCGCGGCGCAAGCACCGCGCCCTCCTCACGCTCAGCTCTTGTTGCGCATCTTGCTGAGCAGGTAGTTGTCGTAAAAATTCTCCGCGATCTGCGTGTAGAACAGCAGCTCCTT
Source organism: Bradyrhizobium huanghuaihaiense (assembly GCF_025200885.1). Lineage (NCBI taxonomy): Bacteria > Pseudomonadati > Pseudomonadota > Alphaproteobacteria > Hyphomicrobiales > Nitrobacteraceae > Bradyrhizobium > Bradyrhizobium huanghuaihaiense. The sequence goes on from NZ_CP104172.1 coordinate 5,151,428, forward strand.
CATGTACGCGTCGTGGCTGTCCTTGGTTCGCTTGAACAGATCGCTCTTGCCGGCGAGCTCGTTCAGATGTTCCTGGGTCGCGTTGTAGCAGGCCTCCAGCACCGGCTGCGGGAATGCCTTCAGCTCGGCGCCGTTGGCAATCAGCCGCTTCAGCGCCGCCGGGTTCACGCTGTCGTACTTCTCCAGCATCCAGGCGCCGGCCGCGGAGCCGGCCTGGTTGAGAATGGCCTGATATTGCTTCGGCAACGACGCCCACTTCTCGTCATTGACGATCATGTGCAGCATGGCGCCGCCTTCCCACCAGCCGGGGAAGTAGTAGTACTTTGCGACCTTCTGGAAGCCGAGCTTCTCGTCGTCATAGGGACCGACGAATTCGGCGGCGTCGATCGAGCCTTTCTCCAGCGCCGAATAGACGTCGCCGCCGGCGAGCTGCTGCGGGACGACGCCGAGCCGTGCCAGCACATGGCCGCCCATGCCGGCGATACGGAATTTGAGACCCTTGAGATCGTCGACGGTCTTGATCTCCTTGCGGAACCAGCCGCCCATCTGGGTACCGGAATTGCCGCACAGGATGGCGTGCGCCTTGAACGGCTTCAGCGCCTCGTTGGTGAGGTCGGCGCCGCCGCCAAAGTGCCACCAGGACTCCTGATGGCGATGGTTCATGCCGAACGGCGCACCGGTGGCGTAAGCCAGCGCCGGCTCCTTGCCGATGTAGAAATAGAGCGGGGTCTGCGCCATCTCGACCGAGGCGACGCTGACGGCGTCGAGCGCCTGCAGGCCGGGGACGAGCTCGCCCGCCGCAAAGGTCTGGATCTGGAATTTGTTGTCGGTGGCCTCGGCAACATATTTCGCGAAGGTCTGCGCCGTGCCGTAGATGGTGTCGAGCGACTTCGGGAAGCTCGAGGTCAGGCGCCACTTGATCTCGGGCGCGCTTTGCGCAATCGCGGGTGCTGCAACCAGCGTCGTCGCGCCGGCGACCGCGCCGCCCTTGAGGAATGTACGGCGTTTCATGATGGGGCTCTCCCTTGAAGTCAGGCTCGAGATGGGTGGCCTTGTGAACCGGCTTTGGCCACGGCCTTGGCGGACCGTTTGCCTGTTCCTGGCGCAGAGTTCAAGCGGCCAGAATGCATGGCGCCGCGGCCGTCGGCCGCCAAAACGGCGCGCCGAACCAAGGGCTTGCCGAAGGCCTCAGGCGTCCTCGAGAAAGACCGAGAGCGCCCGCTGCAATTCCTTGAACGCGCGCGGTCCGATCTTGGCTGCAAGCGTCTTCTCGCTCTCGGCAATCGCCGGGCGCAACCGATCCAGCAGCGCGGCCCCGGCCTGCGTCAGATACAGCACGTAATAGCGGCGGTTGATCGCGGAGGCCGACCGCTGCACGAGGCCCCGCCGCTCCAGATGATCCACGAGGCGCCCGAGCCCGGCCCGCTCGATCGACAGCGATTGCGCAATGGCGAGCTGATTGACACCCGGATTGGCCTCGATCACCGACAGGACGGAGAACTGTGCCGCACTGATGTCGAAAGCGGCGAGCCGCCGGCTGACGTCCTTGAAGACCCAGAGCTGGGCGCGCCGGATGCGATAGCCGAGCGAACGGGACAGATCGTCGGAGGCGAGCAACTTGGGCCGGACGGGCATTGCGGCCGCCGCAGCGCGCGGCGCGGACCGCGGCGGCTTTGCAACCGGCGCCCGGCGTTGCGCGCCCTTGGACGATCGCTTCCTGACGCCCGCTTTCTCCGGCCCCATCGACGATGATCTTTCGCAAGCCGTTGCTGCGGCATCCGTCCCGGCCATCCGGGATTCGACGCTTGAGTTTATCGCAGCCGGGCCGGATCGAGAAGCCGGGCGGGATCGCGCGCTTTGCGAGCACAGCTTCTACGACAGGTTGCGCGGCGCACTCGCGCGCCGCGTCATGTTGACACGGCAACATCGCCCGCCCTAGGATCGTGAAAGCCCGCCGTGACACGAGCGGGGCCTAGGGGGATGACGTCCGTGCTTCCATCAGAGATGGGCGCCGAGCTGCGTGCGCTTACGCATCGCGGTGCGATCGACTCGCGCAGCACGCGTCTGCGCGTTGCGTGCACATCGCGCACCGTCACCTCTGCTTTGGCAACGACATCGTCAACGACACTGCCTGAACGGACGCGACCTCACGGGGCGCGTCCGCTCGACCATCATTGATGAAACTGGGAGGGACTGAGATGAAACGCCTATTTCTCGCATCGACGATCATGGCCGGCTGTGCCGCTCTCGGCACGCAGGCCACTGCGCACGGATTTCCGCCGAGCGGCGTCGCGCCGCGAGCGTCCTGTACCGCCCTCACCGGCCTCACGCTGCCGAACACGCAGATCCTGAGCGCGACGCAGAAGTCCGGCTATTGCAACGTGATCGGCATCATCAACAAGCGCGTCTCGACGCAGGACCCCGATCATTTCACCTACGGCATCGGCTTTTCGCTCAATCTGCCCAACACCTGGCACGGCCGTTTCGAGATGATGGGCGGAGGCGGCACCGACGGCAGCCTCAATGCCGATCCCCAGGGCGCCGCCGGCGTCGAGCTCGGCCAGGGCTGGGCCGTCGCGGCCAATGACGGCGGACACGAGGACAACGCCAACAATGTCGTCGGCGGACATCAGGACGACGATCCCAATGCCGGCGGCTCCGCGCATTTCGCGATCGACGCGCAGGCACGCCGGGACTACGGCTATAACGGCATCGAGAAGACCGCGACGATCTCCAAGCAGATCATCTCCTATTTCTACGGCCTCGACACCGTCCATTCCTACATCATGGGCTGCTCGAACGGCGGACGTGACGCCATGATGGCCTCGCAACGCTTCCCCTGGCTGTTCGACGGCGTAATCTCGCAAAATCCCGGCTTCAACCTGCCGCAGGCTGGTCTTGCGGAGGCCTGGAACGAGCAGGTGCTCGGCACGCTCTCGACCAGCAAGGACGTCAACGGGCAGCCGTTCATTCCCGACACGTTTCCCGCGCAGGATCTCCAGGTAGCCTCGGCCGCGATCCTGAGCGCCTGCGACGCCCTCGATGGTCTGGTCGACGGCATCATCGACAATTATCACGCCTGCACGGCGAGGAAGGTGTATCCGGCGCTCGCCAGCTACACCTGCGGCACCGGCTCGCACGGCAGCACGCCGCATGGCGGCACCTGCCTCACCACCGCGCAGGTGGATGCGCTCAAGAAGATCTATGCCGGACCGGCCAACTCCAAAGGCCAGCGGCTCTATTCGAACTGGTTCTGGGATGCCGGCATCTGGACGCCGCCGACCGCACCGGGCGCGGGCTGGCAGCTCTGGAACGTCGTCACCGCGCCGGTCCCGAACGTCAACACCGCGATCAACCTGACGCTCGGCGCCGGCGCGATCCCGATGATCTTCCAGACCCCGCCGGTCGTCACGCCCGTGGGCGGGCCGAACGGCCAGGAAGCCTTCGTGTTCAAGTTCAACTTCGACACCGACGCGCCGAAGATCTTCACGAAGACGGCGGCCTATCCCGAAAGCAGCATGGACTTCATGGCGGCGACCTCGACCGACCTGCGGCCGTTCAGGTCGCGCGGCAACAAGCTGATCATCTCCTCCTCCGTCAATGACGGCATCTTCTCGGGTGCCGCAATTGCCCGCTGGTACCGGAACATGGACCGACGCATGGGTGGACGCGCCGAGGATTTCGCGCGGCTGTTCATGGTGCCGAACATGGCCCATTGCGGCGGCGGCGCGGGCACGGCGAGCTTCGCCGGGAACCAGCTCAAGGCCATCACCGACTGGGTCGAGAAAGGCATCGCGCCGGACCGCATCGTCGCGGCCAACACCAACGCGACCTCGCCCTATCCGGCCGGCGGACTGTTCGATCCGCGCATTGCCCAGAACTTCCCGGCCAGTGGCACGCGGCCGCTCTGCGTCTATCCGAAGATCGCCGCCTATAAGGGCAGCGGCCTGACCAACGACGCCGGCAGCTTCGCCTGCATCGACCCCGGCTTCAGGCCGGGCGGCGATCACGACTTCCACGACGATGACGACGGGCGCGGCGACAACAGGCAGTGAGGCGTTGTCTGCTCGCTCGTGCCCGGATGCAGCGCAGCACGCAGTGATGCGCTGCTGAGCCGGGGCCCATCCCACCGCATATCCTGCGGCTTTTCTGGGTCCCGGCGCTGCGCCGCAACGCTTCGCGCGTTGCGGCTTGTCCGGGACATGGTGGGGACGAATGCCCTCACCTCCACACTCCGTCATTGCGAGCGCAGCGAAGCAATCCAGAGTCCCTCCGCGGAGACAGTCTGGATTGCTTCGCTGCGCTCGCAATGACGATGCCCATCGCTCGCAATGACGTCGGGTGGAAGGAACCCCCGCTCAGAGCAGCTTGGCGCTCACGAACAGCGCGCGCACGGCGTTGGTCGCCTGCACCGCCAGCATGGCATTGCCGGCCGCGCCTTCGAGGGCCGCGACGGCATCCTCATGCAGCGAGCGGAATTCCATCCACTCGACCGATTTGAAATTGGTCAGGAATTGATAGGCCTGTCCGACGGTCGCAATCGCCAGCGTGTCACCGTTCAGCTTGATCTTGAACGTGGTGCGCAGCGGGGTTTCGGAACTTGCTGGATCACTCATGGGCTGCTTCTGGACGATGACGGCTTAACGAAGGGGAAACGGCAGCCCCGCCGCACCTAGCAAATATCAGGAGGCGGTGCTGGCGCGCTGCGAGGCGGTCGCCGATCCGCTCAGGCTCGGCACCACGACCAGGCGGTTGAACTCGCCATTGTCCCAGGCTTTCAGGAAGCGATCATAGTCCTTGATCGAGACGCAGCCGTTGGAATCGCCGCGCGGCCCGAGCATGTAGTTGTGGGTGAGCAGGCCGACGCGGCCGAGCGCGCTGGTGCCATCGGTCGGGGTCAGGCGCAGCGCGCGGACGCCGTGGAACAGCTTTTCGCGCGGCTTCAGATCATAGGTCGCCGGCGGGGTCGCACCGACCATGCGCTGGTCGACATGCTGGGGGTCGTCCATCAGCGCGCCCATGCCCGAATGCGCTTCCAGCGCGACGCCGCTCGGCAGGTACAGCGCCTTGGCCGAGATGTCGTAGACCGCCGTGCGCGAATCATAACCGAGCGCGGCGAGGTCCGGCGCCTTGCTGAGCAAGCCGTCGCCGGGGGTCAGGGAGGCCAGCTTGATCTTGTCGGTGAATTTCTCGAAGAAGTTGCGGTTGTCGACCCTGGGATTGGTCTCGGCATAGGACTGGCTCGAGGCAATCTGGGCGGAGAAGTCCGCCTGGACCGGACGCGAGCGCGGCATCGGGATGGCATCGGCACGCTGCGCGGGTCGCGGCTCCTCGACTGCGGTCCGATCGTCCTCGGTCAGGGTCGAGCGCCACTCGTCGCCCTGAAGCTTCTGGGCGAGCATCGCCTTGGCGTCGCGGAGCTTGAGCTGGACCGCGTTCATGGCGGAGCGCTCCAGCGTCCGCAGCCCGAGCTCGCGGGCGGGCGGGTTGCCAGACGCCGATGCGAAGCGGTCCTCGAACGAAGGCGTATTGGCCGGCGGCAGGGCGGCGGTGACCAGCGGGGTCGAATCGCCGAGATCAGCGACCCAGGCGGCAGTGCCCAGCGCCAGCGCGACGGCAGCCAAGGACAGCAGTATCGTCTCCGCTCGCCCAATACGGCGGCGCGACAACAGCCTTTCGGCGTGTGCTGCGTCGGAAACCATCAGATCCCCAAATCGACCCCCGGGGGACCCAACCCCCACCCGGAGAGACTCTATACCAGCTACCACATTGGGAGCCAAAAGTTAGGCATAATCGCGGCCGGTGAGACAGCTCCGGGGGTATCCAATGACCGATACTTTCGACCTAGAACGGTTCGTCCAGGCCCAAGACCCGGTTTTTCGCGACGTCCAGGGCGAGCTGGCCCGGGGCCGCAAGCAGAGCCACTGGATGTGGTTCGTTTTCCCGCAAGTCGCCGGCCTCGGCTTCAGCGCCATGTCGCAGCGCTACGCCATCGGCTCGTGCGCTGAGGCCGTGGCCTACCTCGCCCACCCCGTGCTTGGCCCGCGCCTGATCGAATGCACGCGCCTCGTGCTCGCCGTCGAGGGGCGCACCATCAACGCGATCCTCGGCGCGCCCGATGACGCAAAATTCCGTTCGTCGATGACGCTGTTCGGCGCCGTGTCCGACGAGCCCGTCTTCGATCAGGCGCTCTCCCGGTACTTCGCAGGTGAGCGCGACGACGCGACGCTGGAGATCCTCGCGAAGCTCGATCAGGCGTCGCGCTAGCTCAGCGCCCCTGGAAGACAGCCGCGCGACGCTCGATGAAGGACTGAATGCCCTCCTTCGCGTCGGCGCTGTCGAGCACGCGATCGCGGATTTTCGGAATGTAGGCGATCGCAGCCGCCTCACAGGCTTCGACGTATTTCGCCGCCGCTTCCTTGGTCACCTGGATGCCGAGCGGCGCATTGCGCGCGATGATGGCAGCGAGCGCCATGGCGCGTTCGATCTGCCCGCCCGCAGGCACGACCTCCTGGACGAGACCTATCGCATGCGCGCGCTGGGCCGAAAACTCGTCGCACAGGAACAGATGATACATCGCATCGCCCCAGCCGGCGCGCGACAGGAAGCGGAAATGCGCCCCGCCGAGCGGTGCGATGCCGCGCCTTGCCTCCATCTGGCAGAAGCGTGCATCATCGGCCGCAACCACGATGTCGCCGGCGAGCATCAGCTCGATGCCGATCGTGAAGACGATGCCCTGCACGGCCGTGACAACAGGCTTGCGGCAGCGTTTTGCAAGCCCGAACGGATCGACATTGCCGTCCTTGATGTTGCGCTTCTCCGCGGTGGGACCGAAGAATTTCGGCATGTCGAGACCTGCAGTGAAATCCCCGCCCTCAGCGCAGATCACACCGACGCGGTAGGCCTCGTTGTCGTGCAGCGCGGTGAGCGCATCGGACAATTGCTCCATCATGGCCGGGGTGAACGCGTTCTTCTTCGCGGCGTTGTCGATGATGATCTTGAAGACGTGGCCATGCACCTCGGTGCGGATCTGACCTTCACTCATGTGCTTCTCTCCCGATTGTTGGTGTTGGCAGCAAGTCAGGCCGGCGGCTGAATCGCCGCGCGGATCGCCTCGATCCGCGCCGGCGTGAACACGCCGGAGTCCAGAAGCTGGAGGATCGAGAGCACCCCGCCGCGCGATCCCCAGCTTCCCTCATCGATGATCTCGAAATTGACCCACCAGGTCGGCGACGGCGCCGGCATGCCGCAGGCCTCCGCAAGCCGCGCCAGCACGTTGCGGATCACCTCCGCGCGCACCTCTGCCGGCCAGGCCGCGTTCATCACCGCGATAGTGACGGTGATGATGTCGCGCGGTGAGTCCTGGTCGGACAGCAACCGGCCGCCGATCGCCATGCAGTCAGGCGGCAGGTCGTGGAAGTGCACCTGAAAACCCATTCGCGCCGCCGGCGCGTGCTGACCGACCTCCGGCTCGAGCACGGCGTCGGTCAGGCTTTCCGCAAGAATCCGGCGCTGCTTCAGGCCGAGCCGGCCGGCCGGTGCGGTCACGGTGATGATGGTCAAATCGGCAGCCCTCAACAAGTATGACACTCGTCATATTTCAGCGCGGCTTGCCTATGTCAAGTGTCATAGTCTAGATGGAGCCAGCCAATCGTAGGACTCTCGATGACCGCCACCACACGCGACAAGATGATCGCCGGCGCCGCCGACCTGATGAGCCGCCGCGGCGTCAACGCCACCAGCATGCGCGACGTCGTCAGCCACACGGCGACGCCGCGCGGCTCGATCAGCCACCACTTCCCCGACGGCAAGCCGCAATTGATCGCCGAAGCCGTGACCTTCGCCGGCCGGCAGGTGTCCATTCCCCTGGAGAAAGCCATGAACGAACGCGGCGTGATCGGCGGTCTCAAGGCTTTCGTCGCAGCGTGGCGCCGCCAGTTGCAAGCAACCGGCTTCGAGGCCGGCTGCCCCGTGCTTGCCGTCGCCGTCGACCGCTATGTCGGCGAGCCCAGCGAGAAGGACGACGCGGCGGCGCAGCAGCACCTGCTCGATCTCGCCGACGGCGTGTTTGCCGATTGGCGGCGGATCATGCACGCAGCCTTGTTGCGCGAAGGACTGGCTGCCGACCGCGCCGAGCGGCTTGCAACGCTCGTCGTCGCGTCGATCGAAGGCACGGTCGCGATGTGCCGCGCCAGCCGCAGCGCCGACGCGCTCGATCAGGTTCAGGAGGAACTGGAGACAGCCCTGTCCGCCGCCCTCGCCCGCCCCGCCAAATAGATTGGATACGCACCGATGGATCTGTCCCGACAACGCGAGCTCGCCCGCCATCTCGCCGATTTGCGCCGCGAGAGCCGGCCACAAAGCGGCCTCGATGCGCATCTTGTGCCGCCGGACGCCGACACGGCGTACCGCGTCGCGCAGATGGTGGAAGAGGAACTGGGCTGGGAGGTCGTCGGCTGGAAGATCGCCGGCATGAAGCCCGGGCTTCAGCGCCAGCTTCGCACCTCCTCGCCGATCTATGGGCGGGTGTTCGCGCCGCTGATCAAGGGCTCGCCCGCGACTGTCGAGCACGCCAGGCAGTGCAGCCCGATTCCGGAGGTCGAATATCAGGCCCGGCTCGGCACCGACCTGCCGCCGCGTGCAAAACCCTTCTCCGTCGAAGAGATTGGCGATGCCGTCGCCTCGCTGCATCCCGGTATCGAGCTTGCCGAATGCCGATTCATCCACGACGCGGCGTTTCCGCCGATGCCGGCGATCCTGGCCGATGGCGCGGGATCGGGAACGATCGTGCTTGGCGAGGCGATCGCCAACTGGCGCAGCCGCGACATCGCGACTCAGGAGGTCGTGCTGAATTGCAACGGCGCGGAACGACGCCGCGGCAGCGCCGCAGAGGCCATCGATCATCCGCTGGTACCCCTGACCTGGCTCGCCAACGAGCTGTCGCGGACCGGAATCGGTCTCAAGGCGGGGCAGACGATCAGCACGGGCACGCTGACCGGCATGCTGCGGCCAAAGGCCGGCGAAACCTACGTCGCCGATTTCGGGCCGTTCGGAACCGTGAGCGCGACCTACGCCTGAAGCTCGCGCATAAGACGAATGGACGCATGCAGGCGGAGCATGCCGGCCGTCAGCGTAAACCGCGGATTAACGCCGGCTGCCTATCGTTCGGGCAAAATAATTGTCCTCCCGCGCCAATTGCCGGAATGCCCATGAAAATCGGTACGCTCCTGACCACCGCCATCGTCTCGTTGTCGACCGTGGGCGGCGGCCTCGCGGTCTACGTCGCCGTGACGAAATACCAGACGATGGAGCGCATCACCGAAGCCCAGGGGCGGCTCGCGATCGTCCGCGCCGTCAGCGACATCCCGCGCTATCTCAATCCCGAACGCGGCTTTTCCACCAACATCCTCTACGGACCTGCGAGCATCGACCCCGCGCTGCTTGCCGAGCAGGACAAGCTGCGCAAGCAGACCGACGGCGCCCGCGACAAGATGAACGCATTGCGCAAGGAGCTGCCCGGCCCGTTCGACGACGGCACCACGATCGGCAGCAACATCGACGGCATCAATACGAAGTTCACCGGCTTACGCGATGCCATCGACAAGGCGCTGGCCGGGCCGGCGGAGGCGCGCAAGGACGCCGCCAAGAAGATCGTCGCCGACAATGCCGTGCTCAACGGCGGCGTGACCGCGCTGCTCAACGAGCAGGTCCGCCGCATGGCGATCCTGAATGGCGACGCCTACCGTCAGGCCAGCTACGCCAACATCGCGATGACGCTGCGCGACGTCGGCGGCTTCAACTCCAGCCTGCACAAGAATCTCGTCGGCGGCAAGAAGCCGGCGACCGACGCCGAGAAGGCGGACATCAGCCGCTCGCAGGGCCGCAACGACCAGATCGTGATGTCGCTGCTGGAATTGCGCGGCAATCCGGCAACCCCGGCGAACGTCGCCGCCGCGCTGGAGAAATTCAATTCGATCTATGTCGAGGAGTTCGGCCGCGAGCTCAAGCTGGTCAAGGACGGTGCGGTCACCGGCAAGTACGAACACGACATGGACACCTACTACGCCTCGACGCAGCGCGGCCTCAGCACCATCATCGAGGTCCGCGACGCCTTCTACGACAACGCCGAGCAGGTTCTCGCCGGCGCCTCGTCGGCCGCGCGTACCAGCTTCATCATCGCGCTACTCGGCCTTGCCGCCGTGCTGGTCGCCAGCATCGGCCTCGTCGTGACCGTCCGCCGCCGCGTCTGCGCGCCGATCGTCAATCTGACGACGCGGATGTCGCGGCTGGCCGACGGCGAGGTTGCGGAAGCCATCCCCGGCGCCGAGCGCTCCGACGAGATCGGCGCGATGGCTGCGGCCGTTCAGGTCTTCAAGGACAACATGATCCGGGCCGAGCGGCTCGCGGCCGAGAAGCAGGCCGAGAACGACGGCAAGATGCGCCGCGCGCACGCGCTCGACGAGCTCACGCGCGCATTCGAAGCCAAGGTCACCGAGCTCGTCGGCGGCCTGTCGAAGGCGTCCTCCACGATGGAGAGCACGGCCCAGTCGATGACCTCGACGGCGGCCCAGACCAACAGCCAGGCCGCGGTGGTGGCCACAGCCTCCGAGCAGACCTCGACCAATGTGCAGACGGTTGCGAGCGCGACCGAAGAACTGACGTCCTCGATCGCCGAGATCGGCCGTCAGGTCGCACAGAGCACCGAGATCGCGGCCCGCGCCGTCGACAACGCCCGTCGCACCGGCGACACCGCCCGCGCGCTCGCCGAGGGCGCCCAGAAGATCGGCGACGTCGTCACGCTGATCCAGAGCATCGCCGAGCAGACCAATTTGCTGGCGCTGAACGCGACCATCGAGGCCGCCCGAGCCGGCGATGCCGGCCGCGGCTTTGCTGTGGTCGCCTCCGAAGTGAAATCGCTGGCGGGCCAGACTGCCAAGGCCACGACCGAGATCTCCGAGCAGATCACCGCGATCCAGAGCGCGAGCGACGAGACCGTGGCCGCGATCCGCAACGTCGCCGACGTCATCGCCGAGATCGACCAGATCGGCACCGCGATTGCGGCTGCGATCGAGGAACAGGGCTCGGCCACCAAGGAGATCGCCCGCAGCGTCCAGGAAGCCGCCCGCGGCACCCAGGAGGTCAACACCAACATTTCAGGCGTGCAGCGCGCCGCCGACGACACCGGAGCTGCCGCCAGGGAAGTGCTCGGCGCGGCCGAGCAGCTCTCGACCCAGTCGCGCGATCTCGCCGGCCAGTTCGACCGCTTCCTCGGTGAGGTCAGGGCCGCGTAAGGCGCGGCCTCGCGAGGTTCGTAGCCCGGATGGAGCGAAGCGAAATCCGGGAATCGCGCCGCGGTTAAAGCGGCCCCGGATTGCGCTTCGCTCCATCCGGGCTACGGGACGTCAGTACGGTGGCGCCTTCCGCGCCCGCTGCGCCTTCGCGGCCTCGATCCACCACAACAGATCATCCGCAAAGCGCGGGAACGCGCGTTCCAGCGCCTTGCCGCCCTCGCCGATCGGCTCGGCGTCCGCCGACAAGCTCTGCGCGATCGGGCCGACGCCGATGGTGCTCGACACCACCACCATGCCCATCTCCGACAGCGTGCCGTGCCAGGCGGTCGCGGCCCGCGCGCCCGAGAAGCGGCCGGCGGAATAGCTCACGATCGCGGCCGGGCGCCAGAACCATTCTTCGAGGAAGTGGTCGGTCAGATTTTTCAATCCGGGCTGAATGCCCCAATTGTATTCGCCGGTGACAAAGACAAAACCGTCGGCGCCGCGGATCTGCCCGGCCAGCTTCTCCAGTGCCTCGGGGGCGGCGCCCTTGGGATATTCCTTGTACATGCGGTCGAGCATCGGCAGGCCGATGGCCTTGGCGTCGATGAACTCGACGTCCTCGCCGCGGCTGCGCAGGCGATCGATGACGAAATTCGCAAGGCGGATGCCCATACGGTCGGAACGGTAGGAACCGTACAAAACGAGGATGCGATTGCTCATGGCCGGCAGGCTAGCACAAAAGCAGGCGGCGTGCCCGACCGATTTGTCGCGCTATCTTCCGCGGCCTCGGTCCAACGTTTGCGACGGCATCTCGCCGAATTGATCGCGGTAGCTTCTGGAGAAGTCGCTGAGGTGCCAGAAGCCGAAGGCTAGCGCCACGGCCTTGACGCTGTCGGCGCCGGCGAGCAGCCGCTGTCGCACCAGCCAGAGCCGGCGCAGGCGCAGATAGCGGTGCAGGCTCATGCCGCGATAGCGACGGACGACGTCGTGCATGGTGCGGACGGACAGGCCGAGCTTGCGTGCGACCTCCTCGCTGTAGATCGGCTGCGAGAGATCCTCGGACAACAGCGCGCGGATGTCCTGAAAGGTCTTGAACTGCCGCCCGTCGTTCGGCCGCACTGTCCATCGCGCGGACACCAGATTGGCGAACACGGTATCGACCGCGCCGAACAGGGACTCCTTCATCGCCGCCCCCTTCAACGGAACCTCAGCGGGATCGATCGGCTCGGACGCAGCCGCCAACACCTCCCGGACCACCTTTCGCAACCGGAGCAGGGCCTGCATGCTGGTCTCGAAGATCTTGAAGCTCGACTGCGTCTCGGGCCAGCCGCGGTCCTTCACCTCAGGGCGAAACACGACCGAGGCGATCTGCCTCTGCACCTCCTCGATGGTGTTGTAGGCCGCGCCGCTGGTGCCGATGACGACGACTGCGCGGTCGCGCTGCGCGCCATTGAAGCGAATGGGAACTTCGAGATCGTCCATCGCGAAACCGATCGCCGTGCAGTCGGCAACCAGCTGCGCGTCCACGACGCGCGGAAACGTCCGCGTCACGTTCACGTCGCAGCCCGGCAGGCGCAAGATCACCTGCTCAGCAGCAATCCGTCGCACGAACGGCGTAAACTCGATGTTCAACCCGCGTATCGAACTGCGAAACTCGTCGACATCGGAGAAGCGAAATACCTTTGGTGCCAATCCTGGCGCATCATCATTGTTGCTCATGGCAAATGAAAAAAAGCCGCGCCCTGAAACGACGCGCGTCCGGCAATAGCGCCGATCTGAACTCCCCCCTTTCGGTGCCCCTGTTAGACCGAAAGAACTCCCCTACCCCGCCCGCATCAATTGGCGAGCGTTCGGTTGAAGGGACACGCTGCGGCAACTCGTCCCGCCGAATTTCGATAGCGTTTTAGGTTGTAACGCCGGTTATCTTATACCCAGGCGTTTAAAATCTCAAATCCAAATTAACGTCTGTCAGGCGCAATGATGGTCGTTAATCGTCAAAACTATTTCAAACTCAGGCTCCTGCCATGATGGCAAATTTGCCTGCCGATAGTCTTGTTGAATTGGAAGACGCGGTCGCAACTTGCCCTCCGGAGCGTTGCACGCGCATTCTCGAAGGCATCACCCACCTGCTTACCACGAACCGCGATTACCCCCAGCAAATGCTGGTCGGTGTGGTCGATGGTGTCCTGCTACGCCTGACGGAACGGGTCGCGGTTAACGCACTGATGCGGCTCAGCAGGGCGCTCGCTGAACTGAACGTGGCGCCGCAGGGGACACTCCTGCGGCTGGCCTTGCACGAGGATCCGGACGTTGCTTGTTCGCTCCTGCTCGAATCGCAGGCACTTTCCGCGCCCGATCTCGTTGCGATTGCGAGCTCGCGCGGCGAGCGGCAGCAACGCGCGATCTGCGACCGCGACAGCATCCCGCCTGATGTGACCGAGGCGCTGATCAGGCACGGTGGCCGGCCGGTTTATCCCGCGCTGCTCAAGAACCCGGGGACGAAATTCTCCGATGCGGCCTATGCCGCACTGATCGCCGGGGCCGGACAGGATGACGAAATCATCAAGGCGCTAGCGCTCAGGCCGGATACCCCCGACCTCATCGTCAGGAAGTTGTTGTCCGCTCCCGCCGGCAAGACGCTGCCCGACAAGACACCGCCGGCCGAGCCCGACGCTTCCGCCGTGCCGCCGACGCACGATGCGGCATCCGGTCCGACAACACCCGCTCTACCCTGTCCGGCGGCCTATGCGAACGCACGGCCTGAGATCGTCGCCCTCGCCCGGGTCGGCAAGCTCAACGACTCCACTGTGAACCGCTTTGCGATCCGCGGAGAGACTGCAAATCTGGTCACCGCGCTGTCGGTGCTCTCGGGGGCTCCGATCGAGATCATCGAGCACGTCATGACCGACGAGAATTGCGAGGGCCTAGTCATGGCCTGCCGTGCCTCGCGGCTGAACTGGGCGACCACGCTCGCGATCCTCAGCAACCGCAGCGGCGTTGGACTCTCTTTCGCACAGCGCGAACGCGCGCAGCTCATCTTTGAAACACTGCTCTTGTCGACCAGCCAATGGACGGTGCGCTGGGGAGAAATCGCAGCAGGGGCAGGCTCAAGCGATCCAGGACATCGCAGCGCAAAAGCGGGGGTTAGCCGATGAGGTTCGACGGTCGAAAGGCGTCTCGCGTGAAAATGGATCACCGGCAGCCCGTCAATCTGATGGGCTCGGACGGCACCTGGCGGCGCAGCTGCGTTCTGCTCGACGTGTCGCAGACCGGCGCGAAAGTCGAGGTCGAGGGTACGCTCGACGTGCTGCAGGCGAAGGAATTCTTCATGGTGCTGTCGTCGACGGGGCTCGCCTATCGGCGCTGCGAGCTGGTGTGGATCGACGGCACCACGGCCGGCGTTCACTTCATCACTGCAGACGGCAAGAAGAGAACTGCACGCGCATCGGCAGCCACCGCGCCGGGCTCGTGCAAACCAGGTGATCCGAAACTCCGTTCCACGCATTGAAGTTCAGTGCCGTAACTCCAGGTCAGACCGTGACGAGCGCGCGAACCATCTCAAAACCCGCCGTCAATAGCGACGGCGGTGTCCGGGCGGCAGAGACGGCGCGCCCACTCGTCCAAGTGCTGGCCGACACGTCCGGCAAGCTATCCGGCATCCGCTCGATCCTTGAAGAGAAGTTCACTGTCGCGGGCGAACGCCTCGACGCCGATGCCAAGCTCGCGCAGGTGCCTTACGCGATCGTCGTCCGCGCGGAGTTGCGCGACGTCGACAACATCACGGCCATCAAGAAGCGCGCCGGCAAGCTGGCAAAGGCCAGGAAACGCGTCTTCCTGCTCGAGCACACTTCTCACGCCGGCATTTCGCAAGCCTATGCGCTCGGGGCCACGCTCGTGCTTCCCGGCACGATCAACCGGATCAAATTGCTGGCGGCCCTGTCCGATCATGCCGCCCCGGTGACCGCCTCACCGGGCGGCGAGGCGCAGCAGGTCGACGCGGTCGAGACCGCAGCGACCGCCATCGCCACGATGTTCACGTCCGTCACCCTTGGCCAGCCGCTCGACGTCGACGGCACCAGGGAAGCCGGGCGCCAGATTGCCGATCGCATTATCGAGCATGGCCTGTCCGAGTGGTTGACGACGGTACGCCGCCACCACGAGGGAACCTATCAGCACTGCCTGCTGGTGACCGGTGTCACCATCGACTTCGGTCTCAGCCTCGGCGTGGGCAAAGCCGATCTGGAGCGCCTCTACTCGGCCGCGATGTTTCACGACATCGGCAAGGCCCAGATCCCGCTCGCCATTCTCGACAAGCCGGGTCGTCTCGATGCCGAAGAGCGCGCTCTGATCGAAACGCACCCGGCGGCGGGCTATGGGTTTTTGAAGAACCACGAGGGAATTTCGCCCGAGATCCTCGATGCCGTGCTGCATCATCACGAATATCTCGACGGCAGCGGCTATCCGGACGGGCTGTACGCCGAAAGCATCGGCGATATCGTGCGAATTCTCACCATCTCGGACATCTTCGCGGCACTCATCGAGCACCGCCACTACAAACCGACGATGCCGCGCGCAGAGGCCTACAACATTCTCTGCGGAATGAATGGCAAGCTGGAGAACGCGCTGGTCGCCTCGTTCAAGCAGGTCGCCCTCACGCGGTAAACGCTGCCCTTCCACTCGAATACCTGCCCTAGTGCGTGGCGCGGTATTTGGCGCGGCGGGGGATCGAGTTGCTGGCCAGACCTTCGGCCAGCAGCTTCATGTCCTCGCGTTTGCCGCTCCGGATCAGCCGCCCGAACTCGTCGGAGGTGAAAGGAAGAGTGGGATCATCATCGATCGGACGCCGCACTCGCGGGCCGAACAACCGTCGCACCAGGCTAGCCAGCCGCCGCATATCGATTCCCTCGCGCCAGCAACAAACCTTTCAGCCTGCATATTGTTCCTCCCGCACGATCGAGATTGCAAGAGCTTGCTGACGACTCCGCACCAAAAAAAGTTTCGCCGGAGAACAATCTCCTCTTTGTCGTGCTAATCGGCAAAGCCCACGTAACGCACGAACTCATCGTTGTGCTCGCGGTCTGAGCGAACCGCGTTCGCGGCAAAGCCGTCGTCGGGATAGCCCATCGCGACGCAGGTCATGATGACCTCGTCCTCCGGAATATCAGCGACCTCGCGCACGATGTCGGAGCGCATGATGCCCTGCCCGTTGATGACGGAGCCGAGACCGCGGTCCCACGCTGCGAGCACGATACCGTAGCAGAGCGCGCCGAGATCGAAATGGCAGACCGCGCCGGGATCGAGCACGCGGTCATATGTCAGCACCAGCGAGACCGGCGCGTCGAACTGGCGGAAGCCGCGCAGCACCCAGTCCTGGCGCATCGGCTTGTCGTCGCGCGCAATCCCCATCGCGCCGAACAGCTTCTTGGCGATGTCGACCTGCCGGGTGCGATGCACGCCCTGATACTCGCCGTGGCTGACGATGTCGCGCTTGACCTTGGCGCCACCGATCATCTCCTCCATGTTGCGGCGGCGTACTTCTTCGAGCGGACGCCCCGTAAGCACGTGAACGTGCCAGGGCTGGGTGTTCATCGACGACGGCGCGCGCTTGGCGCTCTCGATGATCGCCTCGATCACCGCGCGCGGCACCGACTCGTTCCTGAAACCGCGCACGCTGCGGCGCGACTGAATCAGCGTCTCGAATTCCACTCCTTGGCCTCCCTGCCCGTTCATCCCCGCGCATCACAACACGTGGCCGGTTGCCGATGCGGCGCGCAAAATCTATGCTAACCCGCAAGCAAGACCAAGAACCCTGTGAGGACCTCATGCCCACGCCGCTCGATCCCGTCATCGCCCAGATCATTCCGCTCATGCCGATGCGCGATCCCGCGGTCATGACGCCACAGAGCGCCCGCGATTCCTTGCGCGCACTGGCTGCTTCGCGCGCCGCAATCCCGCCGCCGCCGGTCGATCGTGTGCAGGATATCAAGGTGAACGGCGGCGCCGGCCCGCTCGATGCACGTGTCTACCGGGTCGGCACGGCGCCGGCACCGACCGTGGTGTTCTTCCACGGCGGCGGCTGGGTCGCGGGCGATCTCGAAACCCATGACCGGCAAGCGCGCAATCTCGCGATCGAGACCGGCGCGGTCGTCGTCTCCGTCGATTATCGCCGTCCGCCGGAGACGCGCTTTCCCGGCGCCTTCGAAGATGCCTTTGCCGCGGTGCGCGACGTATTTAGCCGTGTCGCGGAATTTGGCGGCGACGCAAAACGCTTCGGTGTTGCCGGCGACAGCGCCGGCGGCAATCTCGCGGCGACAACGGCGATCGCCTGCCGCGATGCCGGCATCAAGCTCGCCGCGCAATTGCTGGTCTATCCCGTGACCGACGTCGCAGGCAGCTACGCCGATGCGGGCGAGAACGCGCGCTTTCCCTCACGTGCCGAGAATGCCGAAGGCTACTTCCTGACGCGCGCCACGATGGAATGGTTCTGCGGCCATTATCTCGCCGATCCCGCTCAGGCGAGCGACTGGCGCGTTTCGCCGTTGCGCGCGCCATCCCTCGCAGGCCTTGCGCCCGCGATCGTCACCACCGCCTGGTTCGATCCCCTGCGCGATGAGGGCACAGCCTATGCCCGGGCGCTCGAGGCCGCCGGCGTGCGCGTCAAGCACCATGAAGGCCCCGGCCTGATCCATGGCTATTTCGGCATGGGCGACGCTTCGGACGTCGCGCGGGCCGAAGCGCAGCGCGCGCGGGCCGATTTCAAGGCGCTGCTCGCGCGCGGGGAATAGCGGATGCGACGAAGTTCGTAGCCCGGATGGAGCGAAGCGCAATCCGGGTTTCTGGCCCCACGGGCGGTCGAGCGTGCGGTTGGCCTGGCCCCGGATTGCGCTACTATCGGGCCGGCGCCCGAAAGCTCCATCCGGGCTACGAGGCTCGCTAGACGCTCCGCGCCCGCTGCGCCGCCGTGTGCCCCCAGGCCTCGTCCCAATCCTGGCCGGAGGCGTCGACCACGCGGCCATCGGCCTCGAAGAACTTGTTGGGCACCTGGAAGATCGCAAGGATCAGCGCCCCGTCTGGGCACCAGGCGGCGTGCCGGCTGCCCGCCTCGCGCCAAATGAATTCGCCGGCCTTGCAGGCGATGCCCTGGGCGGGCCCCTCCTTGTCGACAAGCGCGCCCTCGATCACGTAGCTCTGCTCGATGCCGACATGCTCGTGATCGGGCAGCACCGATCCCGGCGCGAAGCGCATCATGGCGGTCATCAGGCCGGTGTCGCGATCGAACAGCAAGGTCTTGGCCTCGCAGCCGGGAAAGCGCGTCTTCTGCCATTCCATGGCCTGAGGTTGAACCAGATGGGAATGCCGGTCGGCGGTCTGCGGGCTCGTCACGGCGTCCATGGCAACGCTCCGTTCCTGCTGCAATGGCATGAGCCTAGCAGGTTCGCACCGCGCGGTCAGCGCGCAGTGCAGCAAGCAGCTGGCCAAAATCCCAAAAGCGACCCCGCCGTGCGCGAGGGCGAGACTCATTCATCGCACGCAGAAAATATCCGCACACCACGACCCGGCAACGCCGATCCTGCTTGATTGCGCCACGATTCCCGGCTCCAATCCTCAGCGCCATTTCTGGTTTAGGAGACACCCATGATGAAGCGGATTTTGCTGGCTGCGATCGTTGCCACCTTTGCAGCGGGCTCGGCCTTCGCGGAGGACACCTGCGAGAGCAAGGCGGTCGGCAAGGACGGCAAGCCGCTGGCCGGCGCCGCCAAGACCTCGTTCCTGAAGAAGTGCAAGGCCGACGCCTGCGCGCCCAAGGCCGTCAGCGCCGACGGCAAGCCGCTCGCCGGCGCCGCCAAGAACAGCTTCATGAAGAAGTGCGAAGTCGGCGCGTAAGGGCGCCACGACGAAGCTGAACTCCCTCGCCCCGCAAGCGGGGCGAGGTGAAGAGCGTCACTCCCGCCTGAACCGATAATCGAATGCCCCATCCAGCGGCCTGATCCATCCCACCGTCGGCGCCGGAAAATGGATCGGCAGGATCAGCGTGTCGATGTCCGCAACCGACGCAAAAAACTTTCGCCGTGAGAGCGCCGACTGCTTCGGATCCCAATCCGGCATTGCCGACCAGTCCGGCTCGCGGCACTGGATCTGGTGATGCATGAGATCGCCGGCGACCACCGCGCGCTGGCCCTTCGAAAAGATATTCACGCAGCAATGGCAGGGCGAATGCCCCGGCGTCGGCGTCAGTGTGACCGTATCATCCAGCGCGTAATCGTCATCCACCAGCAATGCCTGCCCGGCTTCGACGATCGGCAGGCAATTATCACGGAAGACCGTGCCGGGCGGATTGTTGCCCTTGGCGTGCTCGGCCTCCCAGGCCGCGTACTCCCCCTTGTGAAAGACGTATTTGGCGTTCGGGAACGTCGGCACCCAGCGGCCGTCGCGCAAGGTCGTGTTCCAGCCGGTGTGGTCGATGTGCAGATGCGTGCAGAACACATAATCGATCTGCTCGAAGCCGATGCCGAGCGCGAACAATTCGTTGCGCCAGCGCTCCTTGCCGGGAAAATCGAACGGCGGCGGATGGCCCTTGTCCTCGCCTGTGCAGGTGTCGACCAGGATGGTGTAGCGCGGCGTGCGCACGACGAAGGTCTGGTAGGTGATGACCATCATGCCGCGCGTGACATCGAACACCTCCGGCTCCATCGTCGGCAGATGACGCCTGAACACGCCCTCGTCATAAGCCGGAAAAAAATCTTGCGGCCGCCGCCAGGGGCCCTCCCGCTCGATCACCGCGTCGATCGTGATGTCCCCGATCCTGAGCTGCTTCACGCGCCCTCCCCTGATTTTCTCTAGCGTAGCGAACGAGTTCGCAGCGTTCAACACACACGGGCGTGTACTTGCGTTGACGAGTTCCCATAGCTCGCGCGACAGAGCTCCGCTTGGAGTCTTGCGACAGCATTCACACAGCGACGCAGATGCGTCGCCTGGGCGTCACACGCGCGTCGTCGGCCCCGCTCGATAATCTCTGCGTCATTCGAGATTGATCGCGCACAGGTTGCGCAACAAAAAGCACGGGGCATTCACGTGAAAAAGCTCTTCTCCCTGATCTCTTCGTTATCGCTCGCCGCAACACTGACAGGCGTTGCAGCGACGGCACACGCCGATCAGGATGACAGCGGCCGCGGTTTCGACAATGTCCGCGATCGCGACCATGATCGGGGCCATCACCACGGCCGCAGATCGCCAGTGATCCTCATCTCGCTCGACGGCGCAAAACCCGACTTCATCCGGCAGTTCATCGACGAAGGCGTGCTGCCGCGCGATGGCGGACTGGCGCGGCTGAGCCGCCATGGCGCGGTGGCGTTGCAGAACATCACGGCCTCGCCGTCACTCACCGCGGTTTCCCATATCGAGATCGCCACCGGCTCGACCGCCGTTCACAACGACATTCCCTCCAACACCTTCCAGGCGATCGTCGGCCCGATCACATCGAGCCTCAGCGGCTTTGCGGCGCCGATCGGCGGCTATCGCGAGAGCCCGCTTGGGCCCTCGCCGCGGCCGTCGGCGCTGCCGCTATGGGTGCAGCTGCGTCAGCAGGGCAAGAAAGTGGTCACCGCGACGTGGCCGGGCGGCGACGGCGCCGACATCTCGATCAACGGCACCGTGGTGCAGCCGGCCCAGCCGATCCGCGTCACCGACTACACCGTGCCGTTCGGCGCGTTCGGCGGGCTCGGCGCCCAGGGCTTTTCGCTGACGCAGACGAACTTCGCGCCCGATCCGGCGGTGGCCGCGGCGTTGCAGGCGGCCGGCCGCTTCTCGTTCAGCCCAGTGCTGGCAACGCCCACGCCGATCGAGACGTTCTCGTGCGCCTCGGTGCAGACCGCGACCTGCACCAGCGCGGCCACGCAGGACCTCAAATACGCGATCCGAGTGGCGGCGCTCGACACCACCAACGACAACAAGTTGAACTACGACACCCTCGTGTTCTTCGACGCCACGCGCGGCATCACGGCCGGGCCGTTCAAGCCGCCGGCGACTGGACCTGCCTATGCCAAGCTGGGCGGCGAGAACGCGCCGTTCTTCTTCGAGGGCAGCGGCGCCCGGGTCGGCGCCGCCTACTTCGTCTCGCAGCTCGCGCCCGATCTGTCGGTGGTGCGCTTTGCCCGCTACGGCGCCAATTACATCCCGCGCAACACGCCCGTGCTGGCCGACGTCGACGACATCAACAACAGCATCGGGTTCTGGCGCCCGCAGGCCGACTTCCGCATTCCGGAGCGCCTCAGCCCGGGCTTCACTGATTTCCCCGACATCGAGATCGAGGCGATGTACGAGGACATGGTCAAGACCTTTGTGCGTTACCAGGCCGACATCGGCGAGCGCGCGATCAAGAACCATCCCGACGCCGATCTGGTGATGATCTATATCGAGCAGCCGGACGGCTCCGAGCATCAGTTCCTGCTCACCGATCCCCGCCAGGGCACCAATCCGAAGGCCCCGAGCTCGGTCGGCGCCGGCCAGGACGCCGCCAAGGTCGCCCGCTACAAATCGTACATCCGCTTCGCCTATCAGACCGCCGACAAGGCGGTGAAGCAGATCGCTGAGGCGGCGGGGCCGGACAGCAACATCATCGTCGTGTCGGACCACGGCTTCGCACCGTTCCACACCTCGGTCAGCATGACCAACATCCTGAAGAATGCCGGCATCGACACCAGCAAGGTGGCGATCCGCACCTCGGGTCCGGCGGTCAACATCTACGTCAACCTGCAGCAGCGCGAGTCCGGCGGCACCGTCGACCCCGCGACCTACGCCGCGCTGGTCACCCAGATCACCGACGCCGTGAAGAACGCGGTCGATCCCAACCCGAAATTCAACTTCTCGCTCGAGGGCGGACGGCTCTTCACCGTGGTCGAGACCCGTCCGCTCCAGTGCGAGGCTGGGATCGGGCAATGCACCAGCAAGACCATCGGCCAGGATTTTGGCGATGTGTTCGCGCTGATGGCTCCGGGGTACAATTTCGACGGCATCCAGAACCCCGGCGTCGCCCGCCTCGGCGATGCGACCTTCAATGCGGCGACGACCACGCTGTCGATGCCGAACTTCTACGGCGCCCACGGCCACGATCCAAAGCTGCCGGTGATGAGCGCGACCTTCATCGCCGCCGGCCCGCAGATCCGCAACAACACGACGATCCGCCGTATGCGCAACCTCGACGTGGCGCCGACCATCATGCAACTCCTGGGCGTCCGGCCGCACCAGGTCGACGGCGAGTTGCTGCGCGAGATTTTGCGGTAGCCGAATAACGGCCGCACGGGATGGGCGCCGATCAGCGCCCATCCTCACCGTCGACAGCGAGCAAATCGGCGAAACACAACCGCCGGGCCCAGTGGCACGAATTTATGTGTTTATTTATGATTTAATTCACAGCGAATTTCCATTTCGGCTGTAAAGTCCCACTGCGCAACACGGTAGCGCTCAGGCCTTCCGCTTTGCAGTCAAGTTGCTGAAACCGATTGTGGCTCTGTGCAGATAGGGCTGAAAAGGCCGCCAGGATCAGGCCCACTACCCGCTTCGGGGAGCGAGTTTCCCAAGTTCGCGGACACGACAGGCGTGCCTCGTCTGACATGGCGCTCACCGGAAGGGAGATTCGCTGTTTATGATTTGGGGGCCGCGTCATTCAGCAAAATGTCGGCGCGCGCGCAAGCGGGCGTTGACGTTGTTTGGAGCACGAGGTGCCCGGTGCGCGCTGTCAATAGCGTCATGGTCTGCTATCCTGCCCCCGTTCTGCAAGGTAGCGGGGTGGTCAAGGTGAACCATCCGGGGATCGATGCTGCAGAGGCGGCCCCGCCATCGCGGCGCGTACTTGCAATTCTGGCCGCCGACGTCGTGGGCTACGCTCGCCTGACCGAGGTGGCGGAGGAGGCAACACACATCCGCCTGCGAGCGCTTCGTTTCGGCGTGATCAACCCGTGCGTCGTCTCCTTCCGCGGCAGGATCGTGAAGAATACCGGGGACGGCTTTCTCGCCTCGTTCGATTCCTCCCTTGATGCCGCGCGCTGTGCGGTCGCCTTGCAAGCCGAAGTCGCGGCCGCGCAGACCCGGGAAGGATACGATCGGAAGATTCAATTTCGAATGGGTCTGAACGTTGCGCAGACCATCGTCGAATCCGAGGACATCTTCGGAAAGGGCGTCAATATCGCGGCGAGACTCGAGCAGTCGGCGCCGGCTGGCGGCGTGGTGCTTTCAGATGAGATGTTCCAGCAGATCAAGGACCGGCTCGACGTGCCGGTCCAGGATCTGGGCGTGCTCCGGCTCAAGCATCTCGCACGCCCCGTTCACGCCTATTCTCTGCTGCTGCCTGAGGCCGAACGACTGCCCTCGGGCGACCACCGCAAGGCGAGCCGCCAGGCCAAGGTGCCCTACATCGCGGTGCTGCCGTTTCGTACGCAGGGAGCGAATCCTGTGGACGATTACTTCGGCGATGGGACGGCCGACGAGATCGTCGTGGCGCTTCAGAGCCTCCGCGGGCTGTTCGTCATTTCAAGCATGTCCACCTCTCCCTATCGCAGCGGACCGATCGACAACCAGAGGATCGGCCAGGAGCTCGGCGTCCGATATGTCCTGAGCGGCAGCATCCGACGCGCCGACAAGCGGCTTCGCATCGGCGTGGAATTGCAGGACGTCGAAGCGGGGATCTTGCTCTGGGCAGATCATTATGATGGCGATGTCTCCGAACTGTTCGAATTTCAGAGCCGCATTGCGACACGCATCGTATGGAGCATCGCTCCCCAGGTCCGCGAGGCAGAGCTGAAGCGCGCGCTGCAAAAACGCTCGGACAATCTCAATGCCTACGAGCTGCTCATGAAGGCGATCGACTTCATGTACCGCATGAATTTCTTCGACTTCGGCCGGGCGGGCGAGCTGTTGCAGGCCGCGATCGCTGCGGATCCGAGCTATGCTACGCCCTATGCTTATGCAGCGCTCTGGCACATTCACAATGTCGCGCAGGGCTGGGGCGCCGAGGGCGGCCCCGATGCGGCGGAAGCGGCGCGCCTCGCCACGGCGGCGGTCGATCGTGCGCCGGCAGACGGCTTCGCACTCGCCGTTCTCGGACACACCAAGGCGCTGCTGTTCAAGGACTACGACTCAGCGCTCGACCTCTTTGATAGAGCGTTGAGCGCGTCACCCGGAAATGCTATGGCTTGGACCCTTAGCAGTGGCGTGTACGGCTACCTTGAGGAGGGCCAATCAGCGATCACGCGCGCTGAACAGGGATTGCGGCTGTCACCGGCCGATACGCAGGCATATTTCTACCTGATGTTCCTCGGCCAAGCGCATTACATCAACGGCAATTACGACGAGGCGGTCGTGTGGGCCCGCAAGACCGCAGCTCTGAACGGACGGCTGTCCGCCAACCTGCGTGTTCTGGCAGCCGCCTACATTGCGAAGGGTCAGAACGATGAGGCCCGGAGCGTTACCAGGACGCTTCTGGAGATACAGCCTCGATTCAAGCTTTCGGCCTATCGTGAGCGATGCCCGTTCAAAATTGGTTTGCGGGAACGCTTCATCGAACATTTGCGAGAGGCAGGCTTGCCGGATTGAAACCATGCTGCATTTGCAGCGAACCACAGGAGGATCCCGTCATGGGGGGAAATTGGTTCGGAGGCAACTGGTTTGGTGGCAATTGGTTCGGAGGAAACTGGTCAGGCGGCTCGGGCGGCGGTGGATCGCCCGTGTTCGCGATGCGGGCCGATCGGCCACTTGCCGAGATCACCATCACGCGGGACTACTACGCCAAGTTCCGAGACTCTGAATGGGATCCGGATCTGCGCGCCATCGCGATCATGCCGGAGTTTCTGGCCCAGACCATCGGCGGCAAACAATGGCAGGCGGCGGTCGCGCTGCCGCCACCCACCTTCCCCGTCACTGCGAAGATGATCGACGAGGTCCTGGTGCTGGCTGTCGCGGAGCGGCCGGAAGCGCTCGGCGAGATCGTGGAGGAGAACCAGAATTTTCAGCTGCGATGGCTGCAGCTTCTCAACATCAGCGCCACGTCCCACCCGCAAACGTTCCTGCTGATGAAGATCATGGCCCGGGTCGGCGAGTTTGCGATGGTCCAGCTCAAGCTCCAATATCCGAACCCGGCTGGTGCCGCCCCCCCACCCTATTGGTACCAGCCGCGACCAAGCCAAGTCTGCCCGACGCTGTATCCGCCGGTCCAGGTCCCGGGGCACCCGGCCTATCCGGCCGGGCACGCGCTCATTGGCACGCTCACCTCCGAATGCCTGGCCGACCTGCTCCCTCAATACGCGGAGGCCTTGCGCGCGCTGGCCGCGCGAGTCGGGATGAACCGGGTGATCGCGGGACTGCATTATCGCGAGGACATCGACGCGGGCGCCAGGGCCGCGATCGTCATAAGGCGCTTTCTGATCGCTTGCCCGTTCTACGCGGCCACGTTCGCACTCGCGCAGAAAGAATGGCAGTGAGACCACGCGCAACCTGACCACGGCAGCGGAGGCAGTCATGACGCCTTGGGAATTGCACACCGGCTATGTGCGGGTGCTGGCGCAGCGCAATCAGGATGGCATGCTCGTGAGGGCGGCAAACGACCTGCTCAAGGGCGATAGTCCGGTCGGCGCGATGCGCGAATACATTCAAAGGAACGCGGCGCCCGACTTTTTGATCGACGGTGAGTTCGGCGCCTTGCCGCTCTGGGACGGCGCCGATCAGCGACCTGCAGTCTCGACCAGGGACAGGGGCAAAAATGCGTCGGCGCTCCTCGCGCTCGATAAATCGAAGAAATTCCTGATCCGCGCCTACGTTTCTCCCGAGAGCCTCGCCAAGCCGGGATTCAACAATGGCGAGCCGGTCTGGTTGGATCCTGATGTGCGCGGCCAGCTTGCTTTACCCCCTGCCAACAAGGCCACCGGCGATACCGAGATGGTTCGGCAGGATCTCAACACCCCGACGCTGCAGCACAACGGCCTTCACGGCGCGGGTGTTGCCGTCGCCATCGTTGATACCGGCATCTGCAAGTCACATCTTGAGACGCGATTCGGCCTCAACCTGGACCTGGATGTCGGCAATTCGTGGACGCCTCCGACCGTGGCGACGACGCCGGGACTCCATCGCATTGGACACGGAACGATGTGTGCCTACGGCATGCTCGCGGTGGCCCCAAAGGTGACGCTGCTCGACTATCCCTTGCTGCTTGGGCGGCCGGCGGGGGAGCACACCGTCAGTGCGACGATCTCGGAAATGATGCGCGGTTACTTGATGCTGATCTGGCGCTGGGCGGTCACTGGCGCCATTCCGCAGACCGCGCTCGTGGTCAACAATAGCTGGGGCATCTTTCATCCGAGCCTCGACGATTTTCCGCCCGGTGATTCCAGGCGCTACATCGACAATCCCAATCACCCCTTCAGGCTGTACATCTGGTTGCTCACGGCATTCGGGGCCGACGTGGTTTTCGCCGCCGGCAATTGCGGCGACGGCTGCCCCAATGCCGTGTGTCTGCAGCGGACGGACGGCATGATCATGGGCGCCAACGCCTATGACGAAGTGCTGACGATCGCCGGTTGCGACATCCTGGACGCGCGCGTCTGCTATTCCTCGCAAGGACCGTCGATCGCGGGCATGCCTCAAAGGAAGCCCGACATCACCGCCTATACGCAGTTTCTCGGCTCGAAGGTCCTGCGCGGCCCGCGCGGCTTCGAACCTGATACGGGAACGTCGACATCATGCGGCGTCGCATCCGGGTGCATCGCCGCGCTGCGGACCGTGCAATCGCCGATGGCGACGGATCCGGCAACCATGATTGCGGTCTTGAAGGCGACGGCACGCCCCCAGGGCGCCGCTGTGCCCAACTACGATTACGGCTACGGCATCGTCCGGCCGGTGGCGGCCGGGCGAAGCCTGGGCATCATTCATTGAAGCGCGCAGATCGCCAGCCGAGCCACCGTCAAACGATCAAAAGCCCCGAACGGATGGGCGCCGATCGACGCGCATCCCGCGAATTCATTGCAACTCTCTCGATTTGGTTGTAGCCCGGATGAAGCGAAGCGCAATCCGGGAAACTCTCGCGTGGTTCGCTATCGGCGAAATTTCGTACCCGGCGGCGCTTACTTCTTCACCGCGACGCTGGACGATCGAAGATCGTCCGCGTTGGTGGACAACGTCGCGCAGTTGCGCGCAGCATTTAAGACGACCCGGATCGAAAAGCCGTTCACGATCGACACGATCGTGATCCTGCCTGACCATCTCCACGTCATCATGACGCTGCCGGAAAATGACTCGGACTTCTCCGGTCGATGGCGACGCATCAAGAGCCTGTTCACGCACCGGCTCGTCGCTTCCAGCGTGCCTGTTGTTCGCAATCATCGCGGCGAGTTCGGCCTGTGGCAGCGACGATTTTGGGAGCACACCATTCGCGACGACGCGGATTTCGAACGATGCGCCGACTAAATCCATTTCAATCCCGTCAAGCACGGCCTCGTCGCGTCACCGATCGACTGGCCCTACTCTTCGCTCCATCGCTACATTCGTGCCGGCATCCTGCCCGCCGATTGGGGCGGCAGCGGCGAGATCACCGGCAATTTTGGCGAACGCGGGGAGTGATCCCGGATTACGCTTGCGCTCCTTCCGGGCTACGGAATCCCGCCGGCGCTCTCGTAGCCCGGATGGAGCAAAGCGTAATCCGGGGCCAGACCATCCGCATCGCA
The DNA here is from genome assembly GCF_025200885.1 of Bradyrhizobium huanghuaihaiense. Taxonomy (NCBI): domain Bacteria; kingdom Pseudomonadati; phylum Pseudomonadota; class Alphaproteobacteria; order Hyphomicrobiales; family Nitrobacteraceae; genus Bradyrhizobium; species Bradyrhizobium huanghuaihaiense. The sequence continues at coordinate 5,179,407 of NZ_CP104172.1, forward strand.
CAACCGCTCGCGTGGGAGAAATCCCGGATTGCGCTGCGCTCCATCCGGGCTACAAGCCACCCCTACGACCGCAACCCCGGCGCCTCCTGCCCCGTGCGCGCCACGTACTCCGTGTATCCGCCGCCGTACTGGTGGATGCCCTCGGGCGTCAGCTCCAGCACGCGGTTCGACAGCGTCGCCAGGAAATGCCGGTCATGCGAGACGAACAGCATGGTGCCCTCGAAATCTGCGAGCGCCGTGATCAGCATCTCCTTGGTGGCGAGGTCGAGATGGTTGGTGGGCTCGTCCAGCACCAGGAAGTTCGGCGGATCGAACAGCATCTTGGCCATCACCAGCCGCGCCTTCTCGCCGCCCGAGAGCACGCGGCAGCGCTTCTCGACGTCGTCGCCGGAGAAGCCGAAGCAGCCGGCGAGCGCGCGCAAGCTTCCCTGCCCCGCGGTCGGAAACTGGTCTTCCAGCGACTGGAACACGGTGCGTTCGCCGTCGAGCAGGTCCATCGCATGCTGGGCGAAATAGCCCATCTTGACGCTGCCGCCTAACGCCACCGTGCCCTGGTCGGGCTCGCTCGCACCGGCAACCAGCTTGAGCAGCGTCGACTTGCCGGCGCCGTTGACGCCCATCACGCACCAGCGCTCGCGCCGGCGGATCATGAAGTCGAGGCCGTCATAGATGCGCTTGGCGCCATAGCCCTTGTAAACGTTCTTCAGCGCCACGACGTCCTCGCCCGAGCGCGGCGCCGGCGGGAAATCGAAGGCGACGCTCTGGCGGCGGCGCGGCGGCTCGACCCGCTCGATCTTGTCGAGCTTCTTGACCCGGCTCTGCACCTGCGCGGCATGCGAGGCGCGCGCCTTGAAGCGCTCGATGAACTTGATCTCCTTGGCGAGCATGGCCTGCTGGCGTTCGAACTGCGCCTGCTGCTGCTTCTCGTTCTGCGCGCGCTGCTGCTCGTAGAATTCGTAATCGCCGGTGTAGGTGGTGAGCGAGCCGCTGTCGATCTCGATCACCTTGGAGATCACGCGGTTGATGAACTCGCGGTCATGCGAGGTCATCAGCAGCGTGCCTTCGTAGTCGTGCAGGAATTTTTCCAGCCAGATCAAGCTTTCGAGGTCGAGATGGTTGCTCGGTTCGTCGAGCAGCATGACGTCGGGCCGCATCAGGAGAATGCGCGCCAGCGCCACGCGCATCTTCCAGCCGCCCGAGAGCTTGCCGACGTCGCCGTCCATCATCTCCTGGCTGAAGCCGAGACCGGACAGGGCCTCGCGCGCCCGGCCATCGAGCGCATAGCCGTCCAGCTCCTCGAACCGGTGCTGCACCTCGCCATAGCGCGCGATGATCTCGTCCATCTGGTCGGCCTTGTCAGGATCGGCCATATCAGCCTCGAGCGCGCGCAGCTCGGCCGCGACCTCGCTGACGGGACCGGCGCCATTCATGACCTCGGCCACGGCGCTATGGCCGGACATCTCGCCGACGTCCTGGTTGAAATAACCGATGGTGATGCCGCGATCGGTCGAGACCTGCCCCTCGTCGGGCAGCTCCTCGCCGGCGATCATGCGGAACAGCGTGGTCTTGCCGGCGCCGTTCGGCCCGACCAGGCCGATCTTCTCCCCCTTGTTGAGGGCCGCCGAGGCTTCGATGAACAGGATCTGGTGGCCGGCTTGCTTGCTGACGTTGTCGAGGCGGATCATGGGGTCTTTTGGGGGGATTTTTGCGTTGCAGCGTCATAGGGCATACGAGCCGCCAGGGGAAGCCCGGCGGGGTACGGATTTCGCTATCCCAAGCCGCGCAGAGCTTCCGCGCCGCGATCCCGCGCCGGAGCCATTACGCTCCGAGGGCCCCAACGCCTGCCGCGGCGGCCTGCGCATCCTGGGTTGACTGCATGCCCGAGACGCCGATCGCTCCGATCACCCTGCCGTCGCGAAGGATTGGAAGGCCACCCTCCAGAGGCGTCAGGTTGGTCATGCCCAGCAATCGCCAGTGAAGGCCGCCGTCCGCCAGCGCGGATTCGAACGCCCCGGTCGGCCGCCTGAAATCGACGGCGGTCTTCGCCTTCTGCTGCGCGACGAGCACGCTGCCATGCTGCGCCTGATCGAGACGATACAGCAGGACGAGATGGCCGCCGCTGTCGGCAACGGCGATCACCATGGGCCAGCCATGACGTTGCGCTTCGGCACGCGCCGCATCGGCCACGCGCGTCGCCTCGTCGAGCGTGATCGGCGCGCCATAGAGAGGCGTCAGGGCCTGAGGGACGTTTGCTGCGCGGGAATCCGATTTCGTCATGAGAAGCTCCGGGTGGTTGGGAGCCCATTCACAACACATCACATCTATGATGATAATATGCGGAGATATGGATATATTATCTCACTTTTCGGAAGAATGACGTTGGCCTCGCTTGCAGACTACGCGGTGCTTCTGGCTGTCCTCGACGAGGGAAGCCTGACGTCCGCGGCAACGCGCCTCGGCAGATCGCTGCAATCGGTGAGCCGTTCGCTTGCGCGGCTCGAAGACGACCTTGGCGTGGAGCTCGTGTCGCGCACGACGCGGCGCCTAAATCCAACGCAAGCGGGCCTCGAATTTTCCGATCGGATCCGCCTCGCGCTCACGACCATCGACGCCGCGCGTGAGGACCTGCTCGCCAGCAACCGGCGGCTTGCCGGCACCATCCGCGTCGGCACGTCGAGCCTGTTCGGCCCTGAATATGTGACTCCCGTGCTGAGCCAATTCCTGACGCGGAATCCGGAGATCGACCTCGAACTCGTCCTGTCCGACGAGCGTGTCGATCTCGTCGCCGAGAAGCTCGATTTCGCCGTTCGCATCGGCAATCTGCCGGACTCGAACTTGCGGATTCGCCGCCTCGGTGGACTGAGCTGGGCCGTGTTCGCTTCGCCGGTCTATCTCGCGGCCCATGGTCGGCCCGAGCATCCAGAAGAACTATCCCGGCATGAATGCGTGTTGCGAGCCGGTGACGATGACAGATGGGCATTCGGCGGCGACAGGCAGCGTATCGAAGTCCATGGTCGTTTTCGGTCGGAAAGCGCCGCGGCACGCAACGCGGCCGTCGCGTCCGGCTTTGGCATCGGGATCGCCCCGCTTTGGCAGGTCCGCAGACTCATCGATCAGGGGATCGTCGAGCAGATCCTTGTCGGCCACGAGCCGCCCCCCATCCCGCTCCAGATCGTCTGGCCCAAGCGAGGAACCGGCGCGATGCCTCGGCGGGTCCGTGCCGCCATCGAATTCCTCGTGGCGCGGCTGTCCGCCCAACGGATATGACGACTGTCTCCCGGCGAAGACCGCGCCAGCGTACTCAACCGCGATCGCGCGAATTGACGTTCACGCGCGCCCCGTCAGCTTGAGCGAAGCCGCAAGGCGCAGGCTGCACTTGCCGGCGTGACGTCTGCCAATGCTCCATAATGGACTCGCCGCTGCGCCGTCAGGCGGAAGCCCTTACGAGGCAAGAAAAATGAAAAGCGCCATCGCAACAGGCACAAAAATCGCCAAAGCCAACAGCTGCCCTTTTGCGAAATCGTGAAGATCGACCGGGTCGATTGGAAAGAGACCGAGAGCACAATTCGCATAAAGGAACGAGTTCTGATCTTCACCATCCGCCCGGTGTGCAGATGGAGCCTTGTCGTCCCCCGCATCACGAACGAGAGACGTTTGTGGTTGCCGCGGAGATATCTCGACCATCGCGTTTCTCCTCCAATCTGCAAGAGGCGCGCCGAAGTCAAAGGGTGATGCCGTGGTCCACTGTCAAAACCTCCGCAGGGCGGATCGTTCAGCGTCGTCCGCTTGCGAAGCTGTACTCGAGCGCAAATACGCGAACGGCGGCCTCCGCCAGCGATGGGCAGGTAGCGGGCAACCGCAAGGTTAAGGCGCGTATTATAGGACCGTTCCGGCGCCGTGTTCACTGAAACAGCGGCGCGCTCGCCGAGAGCGCAATATCAGCCCCGGCTTCACGCAGCGCGGCTGCTGACGGGACCCGCGCCATTCATCACCTCGCCGGCCCGGAGGTGAAGCCCGGCCGGGACCTGGGTTCTACGCCCGTGCGGCACCAGACGGAGCCTTTTCGCCGGACGACAGAACGGCCGCGGCGGCCTTCTCCGCGTCGTAAGGAAAGATCCACTCGGCCGCCGACATCCAGCCGCGCATCCTCTGCGCCTGCTCCACGGGATCGCCGCCGGCGGATCGGTAGAACCGGCCGGCAAGGCGTGAGGCTGCCTGCACGCGGCTGGTCCGCTCCAGCCTCAGGTCCTGGTAAGCCTTCAGACGTGCCGGGATCTCGCCGCGTCCGGCGTGCTCCAGCAGGACGGCAAGCGCGAAGCCGTCCTCGATGGCTTGTCCCGCGCCTTGGCCGAAATGCGGCACCATCGGATGGGCGGCGTCACCGAGAAGTGTGACATGCCCGCGCGACCAATACGGCAATGGCGGCCGATCGTAGATGCCCCAGCGGAAGCTGTGATCGAGCGCCGCGATCAGGGCCTCGACCGGCGCATCCCACCCCTCGTACTCGCGCGCAAGCGCTCTGACATCTCCCGGTGCGAACCAGGTCTCCTCCATGTCACGCATGCTCGGGACGAACGCGACGATGTTGATCAATCGCCCCTGCGACACCGGAAAACAGATGAAGCTGCGACCATCCCCCATCCACATGTTGAGGCCCCGCAGCTCCGCGCCCCATGCGAGCCTTTCTGCCGGCACCAGGCCGCGATACGCCACGATGCCTTCGCTGGTCGGTCGCGCCGACAGGCCGATCTGCCGCTGGACCACCGAATGGATGCCGTCCGCACCGATGACCACGTCCGCATCGCAGACCACGCCGTTGGCAAAGGTCAATCGCGCTCCGTGCTCCGTGTCAGCGACGGCCACGCAGCGATGTCCGAACCGGACCGGTCCTTTCACCACACCCAGCAGCATCTCGAGCAGCTCGACGCGGTGAATCTGGTAGCTCAGCGCCATGGGCGCACCCGGTCTCGAAACGGGCTGTCCCTGAGACGTTCGCAGCGTCAGCCCCTGGCTCCGAGTGATGATCTGCTCGATCGCCGCGCAAAGCGAGGTACGTTTGAGCAGCATCAGCGCATTCGGAGGGATGGAGAGTCCTGCCCCGGCCTCACGCGGCGATTCTGCTCCCTCGAAGACGGCGACGTTCAGGCCCCGCGCGCACAGCGCCAGCGCCGCAGACAATCCGCCGATCCCCGCGCCGACAATCGCGACATTCAGCCGGCCGGTCATGGCCGGATCCCCGTCGAACAGTGTCATTTCAGGATTCGATCTGTGGTCAGTTGCCGACGACATCATCGAGCAGCACCCATCGCGTACCGTTGAAACGCGCCATCCTGGCCTTTCTCCAGCCGATCCGGCTCGACGGGGTGACGTTGATGGTCAGGCCGGGCAGAAATGTCGGCAGTTGCAGCCCTTCGATGTTGGTGGCCTGCCTGATGAGATTGTCCCGCGACAGGTCGTCGCCGCACTTCTTCAGGACCTCGACGATCATTTGAGCGGTCGCATACGGGAAGATCGATTCCTCGATGTCGTCGTTCGGTGCCCACTGCTTCATGAAGGCCCGAAACTCTCGCATGCCGGCATCCTCATCCCACATGGGATCCTCTGATGTCTTCAGCCAGAACGCGCTGACCGCACCCGTCGATGCGGCAAGTCCGGCCGGACGCAGGACCGCCGAAATGCTGCTGACGCCGGACAGCAGCACGTGCTGGACCTTCCAGTTGAGCTCATGCGCCTTGCGGATCGCTTGCGCGGCGAAGCGTGGATTGGAGGCGTGAAACAGGGTATCGGCACCGGAGGCTTTGAGCGCCACGATCTGTGAATCGACCGTCGGCTCCATGATGTCGTACGCGGCCTCGGCGACCACCATGCTCGAAGCGCGCGAACCCAGAGCGGCCTTGAACCCGGCCAAATTGCCCTTCCCGAGATCGTCGTTCTGAAAGATCACGGCGACCTTCGCGTCAGGCTTGGTCTTCAGCAGATACTCGGCGTAGATCCTGGTCTCGGCCGGTTGCGGCATCATGAACGTGGTCGTCCATGGCAGGTTCTCGGGGTCGTCGAGCTTCGAGGTGCTGGCCAGCAGCAGGATCTGCGGGACCTGCTTGCTGTTGAGATATTTCGTCACCGCAAGGTTGGTCGGCGTGCCGACCGATCCAACGATCGCGAGCACATTGTCGTCCTCGACGAGCTTTCGCGTCTGCTGCACCGTCTTGGTCGGCGAAAAGGCGTCGTCGAGCGAAACGAGCGTCACCTTGCGGCCGTTGATGCCGCCCGACGCGTTGATCATGCTGAGATAGGCCGCTTCAATCCGACCGAAGCGGCTCAGCGACGAGATCGGCCCGCTATAGGGAACCGTCTGGCCGATCTTGATTTCGGTATCGGTGACGCCGGGACCGTATTTCTTGCCAGCCGCAGCGACGGGTGAAAGGCCGACGATCGAAAGGCTTAACGCAGCAAAGATCAGAGGCCGGATCATGGAGGCTTACCTCGTGCTGGCGGCCCTGACGGCGCCGTTTTGCCATCCCGGGCTGTAAGATAATGCTGTACAATCGTCCCAGCGTCCCGAAACTCCGCCGAAATTTTCCGAAAGCAAGTTCCACGAGGGGTTCTTTGAAATCATCGCAGTCCCCGATCCTCGTCGGCGACCGGATGGTGGATCTGGCTCGTGAAACCTTGCGCGACGGACACGGCGACATCGTCCCCTTGCGCCCGCGCGCCTGGGCCGTGCTGCGACTGCTTGCGACACGACCAGGGCAATTGATCAGCAAGGACGAGATCATGGATGAGGTCTGGTCGGACTGCGAGGTCACGGAGGATTCTCTCGTCCAGGCAATCGGCGACGTTAGGCGCGCTTTGGGAGATGCAGGCCGCTTGGCCCTGAAGACACTGCCTCGCCGAGGCTACATGCTGGTCGTCGATGAAAGGCCGATCGATGCCACCGTCGTTTCCGGCAACACGCCGCGGTCATCCGATACCGCAGAGCTGCCGGCGGCTGCGATGCCGCATTTGTCCATCGTCGTGCTGCCATTCGCCAACATCGGCGGCGATCCCGCGCAGGACTATTTCGTCGATGGCGTCACGGAAAGCCTGACGACGGATTTGTCGCGCATCGCCGGCTCGTTCGTGATCGGCCGCAACACCGCGTTCACCTTCAAGGGAAAAGCCGTCGACGCCAGGCAGATCGGCCGCGATCTCAACGTGCGCTACGTGCTGGAAGGCTCGGTGCAACGCGGCGGCAACCGCTTTCGCCTGAATGCGCACCTGACCGACACCGAGACTGGAAGCCATGTCTGGGCAGACCGCTTCGACAAGCCCGCGGCCGAACTGCTGGACATGCAGGACGAAATCGTGTCGCACCTCGCCAACACCTTGAATGCCGAGCTCATCGCCGCCGAAGCGCGACGCGCGGCACGATCGCCCCGCCCGGACGCGATGGATCTGTATTTCCAGGGCCGAGCGCTCCAAAACAGAGGCGTCACTCGCGCGCTCCTGACGCAGGCCAGGGATTTCTTCGCGCGATCCCTGGCGCTCGATCCCGGCAACATCGAAGCCGCGGTCGCGGCAGCTCAGGTCGAGGTGTCCGTGGGATCGGCGTTCATGGCCGACGACGTCAACACACATTTTCAAGCCGCGGAGACGGCTTTGAATGGCGCGTTGCTGCATGCCCCCAATCATCCCAGAGCCCACATGTTGCTCGGCGCTGTGCAGATTCAGACGAGCCGCATCGAAAATGGCATCGCCCAATGCCGCAGGTCACTGGCGCTTGATCGCAATCTGGCCGATGCCCACGGCTTCATCGGCCTCGGCAAATATCAGTCCGGCCGTAGCGAGGAAGTCGAGGGTCACATTCAGGAGGCACTCCGGCTGTCCCCCCGCGATACGCGCGCCTTTCTGTGGTACATGTTTGTCGGGCTGGCCAAGCTGGGCATCAAGCAAGACCATGAAGCCATCGGCTGGTTTCGCCGCAGCCTCGAACTCAACCGCAATCACGCGCTCTCGCATTTTCACTTCGCGACCGCCCTTGCGCTGGTGGGGGATTTGAAGGAGGCGCGATCGATCGCCGACGCGGGACTTGCCCTCGATCCCGGCTTCACGATCCGCCGCTACCGCATCAACGCCAAAGGCGACAATCCGGTGTATCTCACCCGGCGCCAGCGCTACTTCGAGGGCTTGCGCCTCGCCGGCGTGCCGGAGGGCTGACGCGAAGCGCGCGAGAGGATCGGCAGCCCCGGGGCGGCCCCAACGTCCGCTTTGGGGTCGCTGAGCGCCTGCCGGCTCGCTACCTCACAGCGAACGGCGCCTGATAGGGCCGGCCGAAGGGCACGCCGTTGATGACGGTCTGGATCGGCTTGAGCTGGGCCTTCCCGTCCCTCTTGTTGTTGCGGGTGTCGACGAAGCTGACCGGTCCCTCCACCAGTTCCATGATGGCGACGTCGGCGGGCGCACCGACCTGCAGCGTGCCGATTTTCGGGGCGCGGCTGATGATTTTCGCCGGCGCCGTCGTGGCCATTGCCACCACCTGCTCCAGCGTGAAACCAAGCGTCATGAACTTGCTCATCACGTTGGGCAGGAAGGGAATCCCCGGCGAATTGCCGGAGAAGACGTGGATGTCGGAGGAAATGGTGTCTGGAGCGCATCCACCGGGGATCGCCACTTCCGCCACGGTGAAATCGAAGCTGCCGCCGCCATGGCCAACGTCGAACATGACGCCACGCTGTTTGGCCGCCAGGGCCGCAGGCAGCAACTTGCCCTCCTGGACGATATTCGTGAAGACGTTGGACATGTTCGGGGCGCCCGAATAGGCATGCGTCAGCACGTCGCCAGGGCGAAGCAAGTCGAGGATCTGCGACATCAGCTCCTTGGACTCGACGCCTCCGATATGCACCATCATCTTCGCCGGCCAGCCGCACATCTCGCACGCCTGGATCCCGCGCTTGAGCGGCTCGAGCCCGTGCTTGAAGATCACGTTCTCCGACATCCGCACTTTGACCCCGAGGAGGAAGTCCGAATTCTCGGCGAGAGCCATGGCGCAGGCCTCGGTTTGCGCGGAGTCGATATTGTAGAGCTCGGCGACGGGGAACGCCGAAAGGCCGTTGTTCGCGATGTGGACGAAGGCGTACATCCGCGCCCGCGTCTGGGCCACGATGAAACGGCGCAGCGCCGCCAGATTGTTGACCCCGCCGTCGCCTGCCGACACGACGGTCGTCGTGCCCTGGAATTGCACCAGCTCGTCGGCGGGAATACCGATCGCCGAGCCGTAGGGATAGACGTGACAATGCAGATCGATGAGGCCGGGCATCACGAGCTTGCCCGACGCATCGATGCTCTTCAGGGCGCGCTCGGCGGGGATCGTCTCCTGGACGGTTTCGATCACGCCCCAACGGATGCCGATATCGCGTCTGGCGCGCAGCGACTGGCTGGGGTCGAGGACCTCTCCCCCGCGGATCACCAGATCGTACTTGTCGTTCGGTCCCATCGTGGCGCGCGCAGGCGCTGTGAGGCAGATAGCTGCGGCTGATGTCGAAAGTGCAAGGAAATCGCGGCGTGACAACGCGGACATGATACCCCCCTTTGCTTTTTATTCGCGGACGCGGCCGGCTTTGACGAGCAGATCCCCCGGGCGCCGACGTACGCGTTCAAAGCGAGCGCGTTGTCAATGATGCCCGTTTGCTCGGGTGATCCAATCCTATGACTGCACACGAGCGCTGAGGAGCCGCGAAATATTTCAGGATTGCATGAACCTTCTGAGACAACCGTCGACTAAGCGAACGCATGGGCCGTTTGGGCCATGTGTGTCGATTGGGCATCTTCCCGCCAGCGCGGATGGTCGACTGCCGACGGGCCGGAAACCGCCGTGATCTTCGCCGCCGGTCATAAGCGACAGGCGACGCAAGCGCGATCTTGCGTCCGGTTTACGGCCGAGAGCCGACGTCACAGCATGGTGCAGCTCGGTTCGGCTCAGGGCCAAAAGCGGACCTTAAGGCCTATCGATAACGATAGAGTAATAGGGTGACGGTCCGCGCTCTGGATCGTTGGTCGTTGCCATTAGAGCCCAAAGTGCACTTGACTACCGTGAGTTCGCGGTTGCAATTGATGGTTGCAACAACTTGCGACCATGTTGGGAAACCGAGCCCTATGTCAACCTCAGACCTGGAAGAACAGATCCGTCGAGTGGTCTCGGATTTGCGCGAGGAGACCACTATTCCGGGCCAGTATGGCTTGCCCGCTTCCGTTCATCAAAGGATGGCCCAAACCTGCACACCGGCGCTGAGCGTGGGTGTGATTGACAACTTCGAGCTGGCGTGGACTCGCGCCTTCGGCACGCTTGCCGCGGGGGCTGAGCCGGCAACGGCGAATACGCCTTTCCAGTCCGGCTCGATCAGCAAGCCGGTGTTTGCCCTCGCCGTGATGAAGCTCGTCGAAATCGGAATCATCGATCTCGATACCGACGTCAACGACTATCTCAAATCGTGGCAGCTACCCGGAAGAGACGGATGGCAACCGCGCATCACGCTGCGGCAGCTGTTGAGCCACACTGCAGGCACCACCATACACGGATTTCCCGGTTATCCGGCTTCAGGGCCGTGGCCCACGGCACCTCAAGTCTTGCACGGCGTCCCTCCAGCAAACACTCAGCCGGTCGTGGTTGATATTCTCCCGGGTACGCAGCACCACTACTCAGGTGGCGGGACGACGATTGCTCAGCAACTTGTCGTCGACGTGACGGGAACGCCGTTTCCCGAGCTAATGCGGAACCTCATCCTGGAGCCGGTTGGATTGACGGATAGCAGCTTCGAACAGCCTCCGCCGTCCGCTTTCGCCAAACGAGCTGCCAGAGGTCACCCCTTGAACGGCACCGAGATAGAAGGTGGCCATCATGTTTATCCGGAAATGGCAGCCGCGGGACTCTGGACCACGGCCGCCGATCTTACTGCGCTCGGCGTTGAGATGATGCGGTCGTTACGGGGCGATGTCTCCAAGCTTGGCCTCGCGCCCGAGACGGTGAGCAGCATGCTTCGGCCTCAGCTGCCGGCCCAGGAGATCGGACAGGAATTCGTGGGGCTTGGCTGGTTTTGCGCGGGTAAAGACCAGAATTTTCGGTTCTTCCACCACGGCTGGGATCATGGGTACGTGGCCACAATGCTGATGCTGCCGGCAATTGGCAAAGGCGCTGTTGTGATGCTGAACTCCAATCAGGGCTCTATGCTGCGGGGCGAGATCATTTCTGCGGTAGGACGTGAGTATGGCTGGCCAGTGCTCCAAGATATTCCGGAGATCAGCGAGGTCGTACCTGACGTCGCGTATGCCGGAACCTATGAGAGCGTCAACCGCAAGATAGGGGTGGCGCAGCAGAGCAACCGCCTTCTCATCGAGTTTGCGGATCAACGGGCGCTTGCGGTGTATCCTGCGGTCGCCGGGGACTTTGTCGCAAGAGCACTTAACTTGCGACTGCGATTTGCCGGCGACGATACCGCAAGACCGTCCGAACTGACGGTCGTCACTGGTAACAAGACCGAGCTGTTCAAGCGCACCAACTAAGACCCATTGTTGTTCTGTGTAGCTTCGGATGCTGATCGAATGTCCGGGATGGGTCCACAAGCCGACGGATCGGCGGACGTCACGGAAGGTCAGCTATGGGGTCACTTGCCGACATAGGCCAAGGCGAGCCGTGAGGCCTGCTTCAGCCTCAAGACGCGGACATCCGACGCCAACGAGCGTGCGCGCTACGCCCGCCGCATCAGCTTGAGCGAAGCTGCCAGCCGCAGGCTGCGCTTGCCGGCGAGCGCGATGCCTTCGAGCTCGCCGCTCTCCTCGGTGCAGGTCCCGGAGAAGCCGATTCCGACCTCGTAGCCGCCGAACACGGGGTTCTCGCCTTTCGCCGGCGTGTGCTCCTGGTTCAGCATCTCGCCCTTCCAGCGGCCGTCCGCCGAGGAATAGGAGCCGAGATAGTAGAAAAACGCATCGCCGCCGAGGATGCGGCCGTCGATCAGCAGCATCACGCCGGACAGTCCGGCATCGACGCCATCGAGCGCGCGCAGGCCCATTCCGTAGAGACCGTTGGCGATGCCGCCCGGCCCGATCGCGCCGCGCGGCGGCAGCGCCCCGTCGTCGAGCCGCGTCATGTTGGCCCAGAAATGGGCGCCCGGCATGGTGTCCGCTCCGCCCTGAAGACGGATCTCGTTGCCGTGCAGCCGGCCGCGCGCCCCGATCTTGGCAACGTCCGCCCCCATCAGCGGCTTGTAGTTGGGATCGAGGTTGTGCCGTTCGGTGATGACCTCGGCGATGATCTCGCCGTCGCGCTCGACATAGGTGCCAAGATGCGCAAAACCCGAATTGCCGCCCAGCATCTTGCCGTCATGCAGGCACATGATGCTGCAGCCGACCGCATCGTTGACGCCGTATTCAACCTTGTAGAGTCCGTCCAGCAACGCAATTCGCCCGCAAAATCAAAAGGAATCGCCGGCTACCTAGCACTGCTGCCGCACCGATTCCACCCGGCTTTTCCGCGCAGGGCTCCCCGGGAGGCCGCGCTCTGCCATGGTGCCATTATGCCCCTGTTTTGCCCGACGGGTCAAATTTATTTCGTAAAATCAGCAGAGCGGGATTTCGCTGTGATTTCAGTGCCCCGGCTACTGTGCATGGGGTTGTTTTTCGACTTTTTGTTTTGGCGGCCCTAGTGACGCTTGAAATACTGCACCTCGCGCTCGTGCTTCTGGGCCGCCGCACGGCTCCTGAAGGTGCCGAGGTTGCGGCGCTTGCCGGTCTTCGGATTCACCTTGCGTGAATAGAGGCGATATTCGCCGGATGCCAGTTTACGGATCATGATCGGGCCTCCTGCTGATCGGGGTCAACGACCGGTGCCGGAGCCGGTTCCTCCCCCGCTTCGAACCGTGAGGCGCAAGCTTGCGACCAAGGCGCATGCAGCAGACAGAGCCATCCCCCGAACAGCAGATCGCCGAATTCATCGCCAGTGCGGCGAAGCAGCCGCTGCTCGATGCCGCCTTCGAACTCTGGCGCTGGCGCTACCGATTGGATTCGATCGAAGGCCGTCCGACCGCCGAGGAGGTCCGCATCAATCGCACCCTGACGCCGCAGCAGATGGCCGCGAAATATCGCTACGACCGCGACCATGCCCACGAGGGGCCGATGTTCGGCTACGTGAAGCGGGCCCATCCGCATGCCGACGACGATGCGATCCGGAAGGCCATCATCACCGCCGTCAAGTTCGAGAGCGCGACGGAAGCGCATTTCAAATGGGACGGTGATTTCTGGGCCTGCGTCGTGCGCGCCGTGGCGCAGGCCGCCGCAGAGTATCCCGACTTTCTCGAGACGACCTATCGCGACGCCCGCAACAATCTCGCCTACTACATGAAGTGAGCTAGAGCATGATCCAGAAAAGTGTGCAGCGGTTTTCCGAAAAGATCATGCTCAAACAAAGAATTTAAAGCGCGATCTCATCGCGCTTTAGAAGCACAGCGTGGTGACGAGCTTGCCCTGCTTGTCCTTGATCGCATAGGGACAGCGAATGCGCTCCAGCGCCTTCTTGGCATCGTCGTCGCCGAGCGCTGCGGCGCGCTCGTAATAGGCCTTTGCGGCGTCCTTGTCCTTGGGCCCACCGCGGCCGCCTTCCGCGAAGGCGCCCATCCGCTCCAGCGCACCGGGATGGTTCTGCGCCGCCGCCTTCTCGAACAGCGCGCGCGCCGCGACGTCGTCCTTCGCGCCGCCATCGCCTTCAGACAGCATCAGGCCGAGCTGGTACTGCGCCTCCGCATTGGTCTCGGCGGCCTTGCCCAGCAGCGCGCGGGCCTGGGCGGGATCGGCCGGCGCTGCGCCACCTGCGCTGCCGAGCGCGGCAAGGTTGCTGACGCCGCGGGGATTACCGGCTTGCGCTGCCTTCTCGAACAATTTGCGCGCCTGCGCTTCATCCTTGGCGACGCCGGCGCCGGTACCGTAGAGCACGCCGAGCTCGACCATGGCCGCACTCGATCCCTTGTCGGCCGCCTTGCGCCAGGCGGCGATCGCCTCCGCCGTCTGCCGGTTCGCCGCATAGGCGCGGCCCAGCGCGAACATCGCGCGGCGAGAAGAGCCTGCCGCCTGCTTGCAGAACTTGATCGCGGTCGCGACGTCGGAGGGAGCGATCTCCGCAACGCCCTTCACGTCCGCCGGCTTGTCGGGATCGCTGGGATCGGCCGCAACCCGGTCGCACAGGACGAGGTCGGCCGACTGCGCGTGGGCTGCGAGAGGCGCGGCGAGTGCGAGAGCGATGGCAAGGAGATGAGTTCGCATGATCGCTACGTTGCGTCCCCGCCCCGGCAAATTCAAGGCTCGAGCCCGGATTGGCGGAGGACAGGAACGACCTCCGGTGAGGCCAGGTATCGCAGCAGCCGGTCGGCCGCGACGGCATTGTTCGCGTTCGCCATGCGGCCGGCGGAAAAGACGGCGGGCGTTTGCAGCTCATGCGGGATCGGGCCGACCACCTCGATGCCGCCGACCTGCTTCAATTCGCTGATCTGCTGCACGGCAAGGTCCGCCTCGCCGCTGACGAGCCGCTCTGCCGTAAAACCCTGCTCGACGATGGTGGCCTTGGCATTGATCTCGGCCGCGCCCCCCATCCGCACGATCAGCTGGGCGAAGTACACGCCGCTCGCACCGAGCCGCGAATAGGCAACGGACCGCGCGGCGAGCAGCGTCTGGCGCAGCGCGGCTTCGCTGCCGATATCAGGATGCACCTGCCCTGCCCGCACGGCAATGCCGACATAGGAGCGCGCCAGATCGGCTGCACTCTCGGCAACGACGCGGCCCTCGCCGATCATCTCGTCGAGCCCCTCGCGCGTGAGGATGACGAGATCGGCGGCCTCGCCCTCGCGCAGCCGCTTGAGCAACGCCAGGGTCGGCGCGAAGTCGGCATCGACATGAATGCCGCTGGCGGTCTCGAAGGCCGACGACAGGCTGCGCATCGCACCCATCAGGCCGAGCGTCGAAAGCATGCGGATGGTGTCTGCCATGTGAATTCCCGGAAAAGCGTTCAGGCGCGGTGCATCAGCTTGAGCGCGGCGGTGAGGCGCAAGGATCGCTTGCCCGCAAGCGCCGTCGCCTCCAGCACCGCCTCCTCGGCGTCATAGCTGCCGGAGAAGCCGATGCCGACCTCGTGGCCGCCGAAGATCGGATCGTCCTTGGCTGGCGTGTGCTCCTGGTTGAGGATCTGCCCCTTCCAGCGGCCCTTCGCGGCGGTGTAGCTGCCGAGATAGTAGAACGCCGCATCGCCGCCGAGGATGCGGCCCTGGTTGAGCAGCACCACGCCGGTGAGGCCACCGTCGATGCCGTCGAGCATGCGCAGATGCACCGAGTAGAGGCCGTCAGCGATGCCGCCCTCGCCGACGCCGCCGGCGATCGGCACCTCGTCCTCCGTGATCGGCGTCATCACCGACTGGAACGGCACGCCCGGCAGTTCCTTCAGCTCCCCCTTGAAGCGATAGAGATCGCCGTCGGCCCAGCCCTTCGCCAGCAAGGTCGCATCATCGGTGCCGGCCATGGCGCGGTAGTTCGGATCGGGATTGTGCCGGACCGTCTTGATCACGACGTCCACGCCCTCGTTGGTCTTCTCGTAGGTGCCGATATGGGCGAAAGCCGAATTGCCGCCGAGCATCTTACCGTTGCCGGCATGCATCACGCTCCGGCCGACGGCGTCGCCGAGCTGAAACCGCACCTTGTAGAAACCCTCAAACACCAGCCGTGTCCCCGGCCCCAGCGCGCATCCAGGGGCACTCTATCCCGCTTTCGACGGCGGCGGACAAATTTCGCGCGGCACAGCCCCGCACGTCACGGGATTGCTGTCATCAGAATGCAAAAATCCGCCGGAGCCTTCGCTCCGGCGGATTGTGAGCCAACCCGGGCCAGCCCCCCAGCCCGGGCCGGGAGGATCTTAGGCCGCGGCCTTCTTGTCGGTCGGCACGGACGAGATCGTCTTCAGGATCTGCGAAGCGATCTGGTAGGGGTCGCCTTGCGAGTTCGGACGGCGGTCTTCCAGATAGCCCTTGTAGCCGTTGTTGACGAAGGAGTGCGGAACGCGGATCGAGGCGCCGCGATCGGCAACGCCGTAGCTGAACTTGTTCCACGGCGCGGTCTCGTGCTTGCCGGTCAGACGCTTGTCGTTGTCCGGGCCGTAGACGGCGATGTGGTCCATCAGGTTCTTGTCGAAGGCAGCCATGAGCGCCTCGAAGTACTCCTTGCCACCGACCGTACGCATGTACTCGGTGGAGAAGTTGGCGTGCATGCCCGAGCCGTTCCAGTCGGTGTCGCCGAGCGGCTTGCAGTGGAATTCGATGTCGATGCCGTACTTCTCGGTGAGGCGCAGCATCAGGTAGCGGGCCATCCACATTTCGTCAGCGGCCTTCTTGGAGCCCTTGCCGAAGATCTGGAATTCCCACTGGCCCTTCGCGACTTCAGCGTTGATGCCTTCATGGTTGATGCCGGCAGCCAAGCAGAGGTCGAGATGCTCTTCGACGATCTTGCGGGCGACGTCGCCGACGTTCGAGTAGCCGACGCCGGTGTAGTACGGGCCCTGCGGAGCCGGATAGCCGGACTCGGGGAAGCCGAGCGGACGGCCGTTCTTGTAGAAGAAGTATTCCTGCTCGAAGCCGAACCAGGCGCCGGAATCGTCGAGGATGGTGGCGCGCTTGTTGGAGGCGTGCGGGGTCTTGCCGTCGGGCATCATGACTTCGCACATCACGAGCACGCCGTTGGTGCGCGCTCCGTCCGGGAACACGGCGACCGGCTTCAGCACGCAATCGGAGCTGTGGCCTTCGGCCTGCTGGGTGGAGGAGCCATCGAAGCCCCAGAGCGGAAGCTGCTCGAGCGTCGGGAACGACGCGAATTCCTTGATCTGAGTTTTGCCGCGCAAGTTCGGAGTCGGCGTATATCCGTCGAGCCAAATGTACTCGAGCTTATACTTGGTCATTGAGCCTCTCTGTAGATGATGCGAAAGGTTGGGGGCCCTGGGGCCCCCGCACGTTTTGTACCCGGCCATCATCGGCCGGCCCTCTACAAGCATTTAACGTGCCAAAAGGCCGCAGTGCGGGAGGTTTTCCACGGCAGCCGGCCTCGCCGCGGCGCCGGCAACCGTCCACAGCGACCTGCGTCATAGCCGCGCACCTTCGCGTGAAGCTGCACCGCAAAAATCCCGCGGAAAACGCCTGATTCTGGAGCAAGGCGACCGGTGCCGGGGGGTGCCGATGAAACGCGCATCAACGTCCGGCAATTTTCGTAAAGCCCCGGGCCCCTGCCTAGCAACCTTTGGAATGGCCTAGGCGTTAGCCACTCATACGGTGCCTTTGGGGGTGCAGGCAGCTGCGTGCCTACAAAATAGGCCGCAACTGATCTCCTTTTCAGCACTTTCCAATTCGGGATGCGCGGCCGATATGGGGATTCCAGTAACCACAATCGAACGAGTCGGGCGCACCATGGAGGCCACGGCGCTTCGACCAAGGAGAATCGCAATGATGAACAATGGTCTGAGTCACGGATCTGCGAAGATCTACCAATTCCCTGTCGGGGGCCGCGCGGCTCTCGCCGGACGCCGCTATGGCGATACCCGCCTTCCCGCCGATCACGCTTCGCTTCCCGCGAACGTCTCGATCTGCAGCGAGAGCTGGTACCACCAGGACGCGGTCGACGAAGCCAAGCCCAAATGGGAACGCTAATGCCAGCTGCTGGTTTGGTACCGCCGCGCTCTCGCAAGCAGCCGGCGGCAGTTTGAAAAAGGGTCGAAACAACGGTGTTTCGGCCCTTTTTGATTCCAGTCGTCCCCCCGGCTAGATCCCGGGCTTTTCGATCACTGCGCAGGCCGTGACCGGCCGCTTCAGATGCTTGACCGTGGTCGTTCCGGTCTTGCCGATAACAAGCGTGATCCCAGCCCCCGAATAGCGTGCGCCCGAGACCGACAGCCGCTTGGCGAGCGTGACGGGTTCGCCGTCGATCTGGAGGAAGGCGCGCTTGTCGTAGTCATAAAATCCCACGATGAACTGCGTACCATCGGCGCAGCGGTAGGTCCGGAAGGTCTGCGCACCCGCCTGCCGCACTCCCAAAAATCCAACCGCCAGCGTGGTGATCGCCAAAACAATGGCCTTGTGCCGGCCCATGATCGCCCCCTGTAATAGACCTCAAGGACGCCCGCCGTGCGTCCGTTGGAACCATAACCCAAGCTGATCCCATGCAAGACTCTTCCCTGAAAGACTCCCCTGCCCGCCATCTCGCCTTGCAAGGCGCCAGCAACTTTCGCGATCTCGGCGGCTATCGGACCGCCGACGGCCGCACCACGCGCTGGCGGCACATCTTCCGCTCCAATCATCTCGGGCAGCTCACCGCAGCCGATGTCGAGATCGTGCGCGCGCTCGGCGTCAGAAGCGCATTCGATTTTCGCGGTGTCGAGGAGCGCGCGGCCGGCGTCTGCGTCGTCAACGAGATCGCGGTGTATTCGCTGCCGATCGAGCCGACCGTCGTCGCCGCGCTGCGCGCCGAGCTCGCGCAGGGCGCGTTGACGGCACCGGTCGCGCTCGAACTCATGCGCGAATCCTATCGCAACTATGTTCGCCACAACACGCACAGCTTTCGCGCGCTGTTCAGCCATCTGCTCGAAGACCGCGCTCCGCTCGTGATCCACTGCACCGCCGGCAAGGACCGCACCGGCTTTGCCAGCGCGCTGATCCTGCATGCGCTGGGCGTCCCCGACGACGTCATTTCCGAGGATTACCTTTTGACCAACCAGCACTACAAGCGCGACCCATCGAACGCCGCCGATCTTCCCGCCGACGTTCTCAACGCGATCGGCTCGGTCGAGGCCTCGTACCTCGCAGCAGCCTTCGAAGCCGTCGGGCGCGACTATGGCGATCTCGAAACCTACTTGCGCGATGGGCTCAAGCTCGGCACAGCAGAGCGCACCGCACTGAAGGCGCGTTATCTGCAAGCGTAGCTGGCTGCACCGGGAGAACGATGATGCAAGGCAAGGTTCTGGTCGTCACCGGCGTGCTCGGCGCGCTTGGCAAAGTGGTCGCCGAAGTCGCGCAGTCCCGCGGTGCGCTCATCGCCGGCATCGATCATGCGCCCTCGCAACTAGCGGCGACGCCCGAGCGCATCGAGATCGGCGGCGTCGATCTGTCCGACGCGGCACAGGCGAAAACGGCGATCGATGCGGCGGCGAAGCATTTCGGCCGGCTCGACGCACTGATCAACATCGCCGGCGGCTTCGCCTTCGAGACTGTCGGCGACGGCGACATCACGACGTGGCAACGCATGTATGCGCTGAACGTGCTGACGGCGCTGAACACCTCGCGCGCAGCGCTGCCGCATCTCGCCGCGTCCAGGGCCGGCCGCATCGTCAACATCGGCGCCATGGGCGCGCTCCAGGCCGGCAACGGCATGGGCCCCTATGCCGCCTCAAAGGCCGGCGTGCATCGGCTCACCGAGGCGCTCGCCAGCGAGTGGAAGGGCAAGGTCACCGTGAACGCGGTGCTGCCCTCGATCATCGACACCAAGGCCAACCGCGCCGACATGCCGAAAGCGGATTTTTCCAAGTGGGTGACGCCGCAGGAACTCGCCGAGGTGATCCTGTTCCTCGCCAGCGACGCGGCGAGCGGCATCACCGGCGCACTGATCCCGGTCGGCGGGCGGGTGTAGCTGCGTTCAGATCGGAACGTCCGGGCGAGGCTCGGATTCAATCGGAGCCGAGAAGGCTCTAGACTGCACGCAACTGATTCTTCGATCGGACCACAAGTGGAAACCGCGCTCTACCTGCCCGTCAAACGCTTCCTCGAAGAGCTCGGCTTCACCGTCAAGGGCGAGATCGGCGGCTGCGATCTCGTCGGCCTCAGCGCCGGCGATCCGCCTGTGGTGGTGATCGGCGAGCTCAAGCTCGCCTTCAATCTCGAGCTGATCCTGCAGGCGGTCGACCGCGCGCCGGCCGGCGACGAGGTCTGGATCGCCGCAAAAATGTCCGCGCGTGGCAAGGGACGCGAGAGCGACGCACGCTACCGCAATCTCTGCCGCCGCCTCGGCTTCGGCATGCTGGGGGTCACCGACCGCGGCCAGGTCGAGGTGCTGGTGAAGCCGCCGACGGCGGCCCCGCGCCGCGAGCCGAAGATTCGCTCACGACTCGTTGCCGAGCATCAGCGCCGCCAGGGCGATCCCGTACTCGGCGGCAGCACGCGCGCGCCGATCATGACGGCCTACCGGCAGCAGGCGCTGGCTTGCGCGTCGGAGCTCGCGACGGGCCCGCGGCCCGTGCGCGAGCTGCGTGTGCGCTGTCCCGATGCCGGCAAGATCTTGCTTAACAATGTGTATGGCTGGTTCGAGCGTGCCGAGCGGGGAATCTACGGGCTCACCGAGGCGGGACACGCCGCCCTGAAGCGCTGGCCACAGCACCGGGTCGAGGCCGATGCCGGTGCTCCGCCACCACCCTGACACCGGATCGATGCAAGTGGTGAATAGCTGAGATGCCACACCAATTTCATATTGCAATGCAACATAGGCGGCACTAGGTATCCCGGATCGAAACGAGGCCCCCATGAGCGCAGACTGGAATACCAAATATGGCACGCGGCGCGTGCGTCACGATCCGCCGACCCTGGACGAGGCGATCTTCGCCGCCGTCGGTATCACCGACGACCAGGAGCAGCAGGCCGAGATCGCCGCAGCTCTGATGGGGATGCCGCTCGATGTCGTCCAGGCCGAGGTGAAGAAGCAGGCCCGCACCAACAGCCGCATCACCGCCACGCGCGTGATCGCCGGCGAACAGGGCGCGCAGCGCTCGGTGGTGGTCGAACGCCGCGTCGTTCGCCGCTTCAGCGCCGCTACGCGCACCGGCACCTGAGCGTTTATTTCTCGATCCGACATACAAAAGCGGACCGGTTTTGCCGGTCCGCTTTTTGATTCCAGTCGGCCTCTTTGAACTAGGCGGCGCGATTGCCGTACATGCTGGAGATGATCTTCCAGCAGGTCGAGTTGAAGCTGAGAAGCGCGCGCCCAGCCTTGAACGGCGCGGCCGCGAGATCGGCCAGCTCGTCCTCGGTCGTCTTGGTGAGATCGATCGTGCCGGTCGATTCACCGTGGCGGAATTGCAGATGCGCGCCGAACTTCCTGGCGAGCGCCCGCATCGCGTGATTCTCGGCGCCCGTGGTGATGCGCAGGTGCTTAAAACCCTTCCAGCGCGCTTCCGCGATCAGGCGGCTGAACAGGATGGTGCCGACGTTCTGGCGCCGCGCCGAGGCTTCCACGCTGAAGGCAACCTCGGGCAGCGAATCACCCTCCGGCGGATGCAGCTCGGCTGCACCGCGGACCACGCCATCGACGATATAGGCGACGATGACGGTGCCGTCCTCGGCACAGCGGGCGGCGTAACGCTCGATGAAGCTGTCGTCGAGAAAGCCGTTGAAACGGTCATGCCGGCTCTCGGCATCGAGTCTCAGCAGGTGATCGCGCAGAAGCGGCAATTCTTCCTGCTGGCTCAGGGTCCGCACATAGCCCGGAACGGACGTCGCGCGGGCGGTGTCTTCAAGTACCACGTCAAAACTCCTCTTGGTGTCCCTCGAGGAGGCGTTCGAATCCCTAGGCCCCCTATATTGTGCATCGCAACACGCTTTTCAAGGCGGGAGCCTGCCCAACTTAGCGGCATCGGGAACGACTATTTCGTTAACAGAATCAATGCCCCGTAGTCTTACAGGACCAGCTGGGTCTGGGTCACCACAGCCACCAGCTTGCCATCCTCGGTCTCCAGCCGCGTGGTCCACACCTGGGTCCGCCGGCCCCGGTGGACCGGGGTGGCGGTGGCGATGACCGTGGCCCCCTCCTTGGCTCCGCCGATGAAATTGGTCTTGCTCTCCAGTGTTGTGGTGCCCTTGGCGTCTTCGGGCAGATTGATCACGGTCGCCGCAGCGCCGACGGAATCGGCCAGCGCCATCAGCGCGCCGCCATGGATGGTGTGATGCAGCGTGCAGAGATCAGGCCGGACCGTCATCCGCGCCACCACGCGGTCCTTCTCGGCCTCGACGAACTCGACGCCTTTGAGCTCGGCGAACGGCATCTTCATCGCTTTAAGTTTCTCGAGCGGCGTCATCGGATCTCCTCCCAATTCGTTGTGTTCTCAGCGTGAATTGCTTCGCGCAGCAAGGCAATGACGTTCGAGGTAATGCCCGCCGTGACATCACCTGCAACGTTTGCATATGGTCCGCCATGCGCCATTACCCGCCCCGCCGCATCGTCTGCCTGACCGAAGAGACGGTCGAGACACTCTACCTGCTCGGCGAGCAGGACCGCATCGTCGGCGTGTCCGGATACGCCGTCCGTCCGCCGCAGGTGCGCCGTGAGAAGCCGCGGGTGTCGGCCTTCGTCTCCGCGGACATCCCGAAGATCCTGGCGCTGGAGCCGGATTTGGTGCTGGCCTTCTCCGATCTCCAGGCCGGCATCGTCGCCGATCTTGTGCGGGCCGGCGTCGACGTCCACGTTTTCAACCAGCGCGACGTCGCTGGCATCCTGGCGATGATCCGGACACTGGGTGCGCTGGTCGGTGCGGGCGGGCGCGCAGAGGAACTGGCCCAAAGCTTCGAACGCCGCCTTGCCGCAATCGCGGCAGCACCCCGCCCCTCGCCGCGGCCAAAGGTCTATTTCGAGGAGTGGGACGATCCGTTGATCTCCGGCATCGGCTGGGTCTCCGAACTGATCGAGATCGCCGGGGGCGCGGATGTCTTCCCGGAATTGCGCCATCGGCAGGCGGCGAAGGATCGCATCATTTCACCGGATGCCGTGCGTGAGGCTGCGCCCGATGTGATCCTCGCCTCCTGGTGCGGCAAGAAAGTCGTCCCTGCCCGCATCCGCGCGCGCGATGGCTGGAGCGATATCCCCGCCGTGCACAACGACCGCATCGTCGAGATCAAGTCGTCGATCATCTTGCAGCCGGGGCCGGCGGCGCTGACGGACGGGCTGGATGCGATCGTTGCGGCGTTGTGGGGCGAGCGCGTGTAACAGCGAGCTCTGTCGGCAGCTCCGTCATCCTGAGGTGCGAGCCGTGCGACGCAAAGCGGCGCACAGGGAGCCTCGAAGGATGAACGGCCGAGATACAGCCGGGCCGTCGTCCTTCGAGGCTCGCTCACGCTGCTGCGCACCGCGGCTCGCGCCTCAGGGTGACGGACGGAGATTTGAAGCGTTCTGCAACCTCGTCATTGCGAGCGCAGCGAAGCAATCCAGACTGCCCCGTGGAAAGATTCTGGATTGCTTCGCGACGCTCGCAATGACGCTTGCGGAGACATCGAATTCGATTCTCGAACACCTCATGCTCAGCTGCCCCTGCTGTTCCCTCCCAGCACAAACGCCGGGCGCGCGTAAGCAAGACGCCCCATTGCTGCGTCGCTAGCCTCTGATCCGACGAAACCTTCGCAACCCAGAGGCTTGTCCATGCGCAATCGTTTGATCCTCAACTGCTTCTCGATGAATGTCGTCTCCCACATCTATCACGGGCTCTGGCGCCACCCCGACAGCACGCAGATGCATTTCGACAAGCTCAGCACCTGGATCGAGCTGACCAAGCTCCTCGAGCAAGGCTGCTTCGACGCGCTGTTCCTCGCCGACGTCATCGGCATCGACCCGGCCTATAAAGGATCGTGGGACACCTACATCAGGGAAGGCTTGCAGATCCCCTGCAACGATTCCGCCGCGCTCTCCGCGGTATTGATCGGCGTCACCGAGAACCTCGGCCTCACCTTCACCAGCTCCATCATGTCGGAGCATCCGTTCAGCTTCGCGCGCCGGCTGTCGACGCTGGATCATCTCAGCAACGGGCGCATCGGCTGGAACATCGTCACCAGCGTCAGCCATAACGCCGCACAGAATTTCGGCTTCGACGAGATCATTCCGCACGACGAGCGCTACCGCCGCGCCGACGCGTACATGGATGTCGTCTACAAGCTCTGGGAAGGCTCATGGGACGAAGGCGCCGTGCTCGGCGACAGGGAGAACGGCGTCTATGCCGACGCCAGCAAGATCCACCGAATCTACCATTCCGGCGAGCGCTACAGGGTGCTGGGGCCGCATCTCTGCTCGCCCTCGCCGCAGCGTACGCCGGTGCTGTATCAGGCCGGCGCCTCGCCGGTCGGCCAGTCCTTCGCCGCCCGTAATGCGGAAGGCACTTTCGTGCTCTATCCGACCATCGAAGGCGCGCGCAAAGGTATCGCGGCGACCCGCGCCGTCGCGGCAGCCCACGGACGGCGGCCGGAGGACCTGAAGTTCATCCAGGGTTTCTCCTTCGTCGTGGGCAGCACGGAGGAAGAAGCGTGGCGCAAATCCGAGGAGATCGACAAGGGCGTCAGCTATGACGGCCTCGCCGCACATATCAGCAGGGACATGGGCATCGACCTCGGCATGCTCGACCGCGACATGCCGATCGAACAAGCCAACATCGAGGGCCTGCGCGGATTCATCAGCATGTTCGAGGCCAGCAACCCCGGCAAGAAGGCGCGCGTCCAGGACCTCGCCTACGCGCTGTCCTACAACAGCCGCATCGTCGGAACGCCCGAGAGCATCGCCGACCAGCTCGAGGCCTGGCAGGATGCGGGCGTCGACGGCATCAACATGATCTGCCAGTATTTTCCGGGCTCATATCGCGACTTCATCGAACACGTCATCCCGGTGCTGCAGAAACGCGGCCTTGCCCAGCGCGAATACGCACCGGGCACGTTGCGCGAAAAGATGTTCCCCGGCAGCGGCGGCCGGCTGAACGACCGACACCCCGCCGCGCGCTATCGCGGCGCCTTCAAGGGCGGCGGCGAGAAGAGCGCAGGCAGCACCGGCGTCAAGTGGCAGACGGAACGCGCAGGATGAACGAGACCGTCATGGACCGTTCCGAGCCTGCCTTCGACGCGATGTCGAGGGCCAACGCCTTCAAGTCGGGGATGCGGAGATTTGCCTCCGGCGTCGCGCTCATCACGAGCGCCGCCGCCGGACAGCGTGCCGGGCTGGTCGCAACCGCCATCAGCTCGGTCAGCACGGCGCCGCCGACCCTGCTGATCTGCATCAACAGGAGCGCCTCGGCGCATGACGTCATCGATCGGTCCGGCGTCTATGCCGTCAACCTGCTGGCCGCCGCTGACCTCGAACTCGTTGACGTCTTCTCGAAATCGGTGCGCCGCGCAGAGAGGTTCACGTCCGGAGATTGGCGGACGCAGATCACCGGCGCGCCCGTGCTGGCTTCGGCGCTCGCCGCGTTCGATTGCAAGGTGGTGCAACGGTTGGCCTACGAGACCCACACCATCTTTCTCGGCGAGGTCTTGCAGGTCGGACTCGCCGAGCAGGACGTCGATCCCCTGCTCTACATGGACAGCGCATTCAGGCGGCTGGAGCGCGCCGCCTGACGAGGCGCCGGCGGTTCACGCGCCCTCGCTGCGATATTCCCGCGGCGTCTTTCCGAACCGCTGGCGAAATGTCCGGCTGAAATGCGAGAGGTCGTTGAAGCCCCAGCGCAAGGCGATCTCGGTCACCGTCTCGCTGTCCGCCTTCTGCTTCACGAAATCCCTGGCGCAACGCTCGAGGCGCTGCTCCAGGACCAGGCGGCCGAACGATCGACCGCCCTCCTCCAGCACCTTGTGCAGATAGCGCACGGAGATGCCGAAATGGGCGGCGACCTTGGCCGGCGCCAGTTCGGGGTCCGCGACGTTCACCTCGATGTGAGAGACCAGCGAGCAACATAGCGCCTGCCGCGCGGAGCCTCGCGCCATCTCCTGGGCGGTCTGCGTCGCACCGAGCGACATGGCCACGAGCTCGACCATGCTGCTGCTCAGCGTGGCACCGGTCGGCGACAGCCCCTCCACATTGCGGACGATCGACTTGAGCAGATCGATGGCGACCGTACTGATGCCGCCATTGTCGGCGACGATCGTGGCCGTCGCCTTGTCGGGATTGCGCAGCAGCGGACGCAGCAGGTGCCGCGGAATCCGGAACGAGTACTGCTCCCAATCGTCACTGCAATAGTCGTTGAGATAAGGCTCGGTCGAATCCACGATCGAGAACTCGCCGGGATTGAGCAGCGCGGCGCGACCGCCCTGCTGCATGCAGCATTGCCCCCGGAGCTGGAGATTGAGGAAATAGACTTCCGTCGGCATGCGGCTGATCTCGGAGCGCCCGCGATAGATCTTCTGACGGCCGGACGAGATGGTAGTGACGTTGATCGTCGAAAGCGGATGGGCGGTGACATGCCCGGCAAAGCCGCCCGCCGCGGGCTCGCGCACCGGATTGAGCGCGATATAGGCCTCGCAGAGGACCTCTCTCCAATAGCTGAACTGATCCCGCTCGGGCAGATCGTTCGTGGTCCAGGTCTCCATGGCAAATCCTCGACACAGAGTGACACAGGCATCTAAAAAAGCACTTTCCATGCCAGAACGACACCAGCATGCAGCACAAACATTCGGCAACCGATGAGACAGAACGACTGCCCAATACGGTCTGTTCACTGTCAGCACAAAGCCCGGGCGCTGTCGGGCAAGACCGTCGTGACGACCGCGCATAGCCTTCCTCCCGTCGATCGCAGCGCGCCATGGGACGGCGTGTCAACACGTCTCGACGTCTTGAGGAGGAAGCCATGCCTATCGATTTCACGCTCAGCCCGGAGCAGGCCGCGCTTCGCGAAGGCGCACGCAGCTTCGCCAATACCGTGCTGAAGGACGTCCGGCCGACGATCCGCCAGTACAGCAAGCCGGACGAGCGCTTCTATGCAACGCGGCCGTTTCACAAGAAGGCGGTCGAAGCCGGCTTCGTCAAGGGACTGTTTCCGAAGGAGGTTGGCGGCACCGACGTTCCCGCACTCGACTTCGCCATCGCCGCCGAAGAGCTGGCCGCGGTCGATGTCAACGTACCCAGCACGCTGCTCGGGACCGGTCTCTGTGTCAAACCCATCGTGTTCTTCGGCACCGGGGCGCAGAAGCAGCGCTTCCTGCCTGACTTCATCGAGGATGGAACCCGGCTCGGCGCGCTCGCCTTCACCGAGGTGACGGGCGGCGCGAACTTCGATGCTGCCGATCCGCGCTTCGGCGTGAAGACGTTTGCCAGGCGCGAGGGCGACGAATGGATCATCAACGGCGAGAAGCACTACACGACGAATGGGACCGGCTGGGACGGCAAGAACTGCCATCTCTATGCCGTGGTGTGCCGAACCGATCCGAACAAGGGCGCGCAGGAGTCGCTCGCCGTCATCATGGTGCCGGGCAACCTGCCCGGCGTGCAGGTGACGGGAATTCTTGATACGGCGGGCCACCGGGCGACGATCTCGCCGCGGATGAAGTTCGAGAATGTCCGCGTTCCCGCCGACAATATCATCGGCAAGCCCGGCGACGGGATCAAGATCGTGTCCACCAACTTCGCCTGGACCGCCGCGCTGATCGGCGCCGCCTGCGTCGGCGTCATGCGCGCCGCCTTCGATCACGCGCTCGCCTTTGCCAGGAAGGACGCCCGCTCCGGGCCCCACCCTATCATCGACTATCCCACCGTCGGCTACATGCTGGCCGACATCAAGATGAAGATCGAGGCCTGCCGCTACCTGACCTGGAAATCCTGCCAGCAATACGATCTGTCGGGCGGAACGGAGCACGAGCTCGCCGTGATGACGAAAGTGTTCTGCTCGGAGACCTGCGTGGACGTCGTCTACGACTGCATGCGCCTGGTCGGGGTCGACAGCTACACCGACATGCACCCGCTGGCAGAACTCATGAACGATGCGATGTGCTTCCCGCTCTATGACGGCGGCAACATGGGGGCTCGCCGCCGGCAGCTCCACAGCATCATCAAGAGCCCGTCCTACGACCCGCATTTCGCGCCTTACGGCACGTTCGGCGCATGAACACGGGGAGGATCCGCCCGCGGTGCCGGTCCTCCCCGCTCACGTCACGGCGTTCACGACCTGATATTCCGGCCGCCGCCACACCTCGCCTGAAATCACCTCCTCGACGATCTCGGCCGCCCTCATGATCTCGCTCTCGCCGATATACAGCGGCGTGATCCCGAACCGCATGATGTCGGGCGCACGGAAATCGCCGATGACGCCGCGGGCGATCAGCGCCTGCATGGCGGCGTAACCGCCGTCGAAGGCGAACGAGACCTGCGAGCCGCGGCGCTCGTGTTCGCGCGGCGTGACGAGCTTGAGCTGCGGACAGCGGCGTTCGACTTCCGCAATCAGGAGATCGCCGAGCGCCAGTGATCGCGCGCGGACCTCGGCGATGTCAACGCGGTCCCAGATATCGAGCGAAGCCTCCAGCGCCGCCATCGCCAGCACCGGCGGCGTGCCGACGCGCATGCGCTCGACGCCGCCGGCGGCCGCGTAAGCGAGCTCGAACGCAAACGGTTTTGCGTGGCCCATCCACCCCGACAAGGCTGCACGCGCCGTATCGGCATGGCGCGGCGCGACGTAGAGGAAGGCCGGCGCGCCGGGGCCGGCGTTGATGTATTTGTAGGTGCACCCCGCGGCGAAATCGGCGCCGCAGCCGGCGAGCTCGACCGGCAGCGCGCCGGCCGAATGGGCGAGATCCCAGACCGTGACGATGCCGAGCGTATGCGCTTTCGCCGTCAGCTTCGCCATGTCGTGGCGGCGGCCGGTGCGATAGTCGACCTCGGTAATGTTGAGAACCGCGATCTCCTCTGACAACGACGCCTCGATCTCCTCCGGTGCCACCAGGCGCAATTGATGGCCGCGCCCGAGCGTCGCGATCAGGCCCTCGGCCATGTAGAGGTCGGTCGGGAAATTGCCGGTGTCCGACAATACGACCTTGCGCGATGCGTTCATGTCGAGCGCCGCCGCGAGCGCCTGATAGACCTTCAGCGACAGCGTGTCGCCGACCATCACCGAGCCGGCTTCCGCGCCGATCAGCCGGGCGATGCGATCGCCGACATGGCGCGGCTGCGCGTACCAGCCCGCTGTGTTCCAGGCGCGGATCAGCTCGTTGCCCCACTCGGTCGTGATGACGCGATTGACGCGCTCGGCAACGCCAAGCGGCAGCGCGCCGAGCGAGTTGCCGTCGAGATAGATCACGCCGTCAGGCAGATGGAACAGAGCCTTGGTGTCGTCATAGACGCGATATCCGGTCATGGGCATTTTCACAGAATGGTGCGGACGCGCCAGAGTTCGGGAAACAGCTCAACCTCGAGCATGCGCTTGAGATAGCTGACGCCGCCAGTGCCGCCAGTGCCACGCTTGAAGCCGATGACGCGCTCGACCGTGGTCACGTGGTTGAAGCGCCAGCGCCGGAAATAATCCTCGAAATCGACCAGCTTCTCGGCGAGCTCGTAGAGCATCCAGTGCGTCTCCGGCGCCTCATAGACGATACGCCAGGCTTGCAGCACGCCTTCGTTGAAGCTGTGGGTCTCGCGAACATCCCGCGCCAGCACCGCGGCCGGCATCTTCAGCCCGTTGCGGTCGGCGAGCCTGAGCACCTCGTCATAGAGGCTTGGGGTCGCCAGCTCAGATTCGAGCAGTTTTGTCGTTTCCACATCGTGCGCGTGCGGCTTCAGCATCGCATGGTTGCGATTGCCCAGCAAAAATTCGATCAGCCGGTACTGGCGGGACTGGAAGCCCGAGGACTGGCCGAGCTGCGAGCGGAAACGTGTGTACTCGCTCGGCGTCATGGTCCGCAGCACGTCCCAGGCGTTGTTGAGCTGCTCGAAGATCCGCGACATCCGCGCCAGCATCTTCATCGCAGGGGCAACCTCGTCTTTGGCGATGGCGCGGCGTGCGGCGCTGAGCTCGTGGATGGCAAGCCGCATCCACAGCTCTGTGGTCTGATGCTGGATGATGAACAGCATCTCGTCATGCGCCTCCGACAGCGGATGCTGCGCGCCGAGGATCGCATCGAGCGCGAGATAATTGCCATAGGACATCCGCCGGGCGAAATCGGTCTCGGCGCCTTCGCTTGCGGGATCGTAATCGCTGGACGTCATGGCTGGCCCTCCCGATCGATCATTACCGGCCTCGTCAATCGAGGCCGATCAGGCGCGCGGTGATCTGCGACGACGGATCCTTCAGCCCGTCGATGACAGTGAAATGGTTCAGCGCAGGCTCGACCACGAGGCGTGTCGGCACGTCGAAGCCGGTCCAGAGATTGGCCATCAGGTCGGACTGGCGGATGAATTCGGGCCGTTCGCCGCCACCGACCCAGGCGGTCACCGGCGAATGGCCGCGCGGCAGGTGCAGCGCCGCGCTTTCCAGCGTCGCCTCCTCCATGGTCATACGCAGCGTGTCGTTCATCTTCGTCTTGAGCAGCGGGCGCAGATCATGCAGGCCGCTGATCGAGAGCGTGCCGGCGATGCGGTTGAAGACGGCAGGTTCGAGCCGGCTGTCGTCGCACAGCATGCGGGTGACGAGATGGCCGCCGGCCGAATGCCCTGCAAGCCGGATCGGGCCGGAAACGAGCGAGGCGGCCTTGGCGATCGCGGCGGTGATTTCGGCTGTCATGTCGGAGATGCGCGAGCTAGGGGCCAGCGTGTAGCTCGGCAGCGCCACGGTCCAGCCATGATGCCGCGCGCCTTCGGCCAGATCCGTCCAGGTCGACTTGTCGAAACGCATCCAGTAGCCGCCATGGACGAACACGACGAGGCCCTTGCTGTCGCCGTCAGGCAGGATCAGGTCGAGCGTCTGGCGTTCACCGGAGCCATAGGCGATGTCGGCGCGAAAATCCTTCAGCCCGGCGCGGTAGGCCGCCGCCCGCTCCGCCCACAGCGCCGGCATCTTGTCCGAGCCCGGGATATGGGCCGAATTGGCGTAAGCATCATCCCAATCGCGCATCGTTCATTCCTCGGCGAACCAGGCCTTGCGAATCCGCCTTCGCTCTTCGAGCTACGGCGGACAAGCCGGGCGCCAGTCTGCCACCAGCGCGGCCGGCATCCTAGTCTTTATTTTAAGCTTAAAGGATTTGGGCGCGCCATTGTTTCGGGCAACCGATGCTCCAGCTGGGATACCGTAGGGTGGGCAAAGCGACTTGTCCGCCATAGCTCGAACAGCGAAGGCGGAAGCGTGCCCACGCACTTGGTCATGACGGATAGAACTCGTGGGCACGGCGCAAGGGCGCCTCTGCCCACCCTACAGCACTATCATCCGTCATTGCGAGCGCAGCGAAGCAATCCAGTCTGCCTCCGCGTTGGCAGCCTGGATTGCTTCGTCGCAAGGGCCCCTCGCAATGACGGCGGAGAGGCCTACGCCTTCTCCACCCCGCACCATTCCGCGATGAACAAGGCCATCGCCTTGGTCGTCTTCTTCAACGAGTCCAGCTCAACATACTCGTTGAAGCCGTGCATCTCGCCGCCGCTGGCGCCGAAGCAGAGGCTCGGGATGCCATGATTCAGGCCGTAGAAGCGGGTGTCGGTCAGCGCGGTGAAGACGAGATCCTCAGGCATGCCGCCATAGACCTTGTTGAAGGCCTTGCCGAACGCAGCCTCTGGCTCCGCCGCGTCGGTCAGCTCATAGCCTTCCGACAAGAAGCCCGACCATTCGATCTCCGGCGGATTGTTGGCGAGGAAGCGGTGATTGCGCGAGGCGGCAGCGACGCAGGCCAAAATCTCCTTCTGGTGATCGGCGACGGACCAGCCCGGCAGGACCGCGATGCGGCAGTCGACGTCGCACCAGGCCGGAACGCTGGAAGCCCAGTCGCCGCCCTTGATGATCCCGGGGTTGAAGTTGATGGGATGATTCAGCGTCTTGAAATGACGATCGGCCTTGGCCCGCTCGTTCCATTCAATCTCGAGCTTTTGCAGGGCATGGACGAGATGATAGGCCGCCATGATCGCATTGGAGCCCGAGCCGGCAAAGGCGACATGGGTCGGGTGCCCCTTCACGCGCAGGCGAAACCAGATCACGCCGACTTGCGAGCGCACCATCTTGCCGCCGGTCGGCTCCGGGATGAAGCAGGCATCCGCACGGTAGCCACGCTGCAGCGTCGAGAGCGCGCCGACGCCGGTGCTCTCCTCCTCGATGACGGACTGGAAATGAATACGCGCGGTCGGCTTCAAGCCCGCCGCCTTGATCGCATCGAGGGCATAGAGCGCGCCGATGGTGCCCGACTTCATGTCGCAGGCGCCGCGGCCGAACATCTTGCCGTCCTTGATGACGGGCGAGAATGGCGGCGTGTCCCACAACTCCAGAGGCCCAGCCGGCACCACGTCGCAGTGGCCCTGGAGGATCAGCGATTTGCCGCCATTCGTTTGCGGACGGTAGGTGCCCACCACCGAGCGCGCCTTGGAAAAATCGTGCTCGATCGGGCCGAAGCCGCGCAAATCCTTGAGATCGTCGACATTGATGTGCCAGTCGTCGACCTCGTAGCCGCGCGCACGCAAGAGGTCGCCGATCATGTCCTGGCACGGTCCCTCCGCCCCGCGGGTCGAGGGGATCGCGACGAAATCACGTGTGGTCGCAAGCTGGGCTTCGAAACCGGCGTCGACGGCGTCAAGAATCCTTTGCTGCGTTTCGGCATTCATCAGGCAACTCCAGGCATTTCAATGATCCCAGGGAGCGCGCAAGCTAGCCGATTTCAGCCGTTCGGGTACTCCACAAAATATGCATCCCGCAATGCATCTTCGAGCAGTCGGCCTTCCGAATAGCCATTGAGCGTCGCTGGCCGGCTCACGCCGTCGAGCAGGCGCGCGCAAGGTTCCGGCGCGCCGAGCACCGTGCGCACGGGAATGCGCTCGGCATAGATCGGCAATTCATAATCCTCGTCGTCATCGGCGACGCCCTTGGCGCGGATTTTTGCCGAGGCTTCCTCGATTTCCATGGCTATGAAGGAGGTCGCCTTGATCTCCTGCGCGCTGCTCGCCCGCAGGCTCGCGGTGCGGTCCGGGAAGAAACGGTCGACCATGGCGATCACCGCCCGTTCCTTTTCCTCGGAGTCGGTGACGAGATAGGCGGTGCCGAACGCCATCACCGCGCGATAATCGGCAGAATGGTTGAAGCCGCAGCGCGCCAGCACGAGGCTATCGAGATGGGCAACCGTCAGGCAGACTCGCTCGCCTTTGGTCTGGTTGCGCAACATGCGGCTCGCGCTCGAACCGTGCCAATAGAGCCTCGTCCCCTCGCGCCAGAAGAAGGTCGGCGTGCAATAGGGCTGGCCGTCGATCACATAGGAGACGTGACAGAGCATCGAGGAATCCAGGATGCGATGAACCGTGTCGTGATCGTAGAAGCCGCGGTCGTGACGGCGCTTGACCTGGTTGCGCGTTGAGGTCGGATAGGAATTTTGGCTCTCGGTCTGGCTCACGGCCGCTCCTGTCGGGCTTGGAACAATTCCAGACCAGTTGTAGCGGCCGATTTGGTCTGCGATAGTGCCAATTCCATGCGAAAAATTCCGACCAATTCTCCCGCGGCCACCAAAGCCGAGCTGCCGCTCGATCTTACCGGGGCGCACATCACGCCAGGTGCCTCCGCCGCGCACCGGCTGTACCAGGCGCTGTGCGAGATGATCGTCTCCGGCCTCGTCAAGCCCGGCGAGTCGCTGCCGCCGTCGCGGACGCTGGCGGCGCAAACGGGCCTTCGGCGCAACGCCGTCGTCACCGCCTATGAGCGCCTGATCGCCGACGGCTTTGCCGACGCAACCGTCGGCTCCGGCACCTTCGTCGCTGCGCGAATCCCGGCGCGCGCGACTGAGCCGAAGAAGCCGAAGGTAACGGTCGAAGCGCCCCGGCAAGGCGCCTTCGCGCTCGGCTGCACCCATATCGACGAGCGTGCCGTGCAACGGTTTCGCGCTTTCGTCGGCCGCCGCATGCGCGCATTCGGGTCCGAGCACCTGCACTATGGCGATCCCCGCGGCAGCCGCGAGCTGCGTGCTGCGATTGCCGACCACCTGCTGTCGGCGCGCGGCCTGCGCTGCGATCCCGATCAGATCATGCTGACCTCGGGCACGCTGCACGCGCTGCGCATCGTGCTGAGTGCGATCCTGAAGGCGGGCGATCAAGTGTGGTGCGAGGACCCTGGCTACCCCGCCGCGCGAAAAACCATCGCGCATTGCGGCTATCGCGCCGTCGCCGTCCCCGTGGATGCGCACGGCATGCGCATTGCCAAGGGACGTACTGCGGCGCCGTCCGCGCGCGCGGCCTATGTGACGCCGTCGCATCAGTTTCCGCTTGGCGTGCAGATGTCGATGCCGCGGCGGCTGGAGTTGCTGGACTGGGCGAGGCAGGCCGGTGCCTTCGTGCTGGAGGACGATTACGACAGCGAGTTCCGCTATGACGGCGCGCCGCTGATGTCGCTTGCCGGCATCGACCACCTCCAGCGCGTGATCTACATGGGCACGTTCGCCAAGACGCTGTTTCCCGGCCTGCGCATCGGTTATTGCGCCCTGCCCGAGCGCCTGATCGGCGACGTGACCGCCGCGCGGGCCGCGCTCGACCGCTTTCCTGGCACGCTGATGGAAGGCGCGGTGGCCGACATGCTCAATTCCGGCGCCTTCGCCGCGAACCTGAAACGGGTGCGAAAGCTCTATCGCGAGGCGCGCGATGCGCTGGCCGGGACGCTGGAGGCGAGGTCTGATGGCCTGCTGTCCGTGCCGGTGCCGTCGCAGGGCCTGCATCTTGTCGCCCGGCTCGATCCATCGGTCGAACTGTCGGTCGCAGCAGCGGCCAAGCAGGCTGCCGGGGCGGAGGGCTGGCTACTCGCCGACACCTATTCGCGCGCACGGCCCCTGCCCGGCTTCGTACTGGGATTTTCCGGGCATGCGGTGCCACAGCTCGTGGCATCCGCCGAGCGGCTCGCACGGGAATCGCGCGCGGCGTTGGGCGCAAGGAGCAAGTCGGCCCGCCGGGCGTGACGAAGCTTCACTATGAGAATCGCCCGCCCCTCCCTAGATTGCGACATCGATGCTGGGACCTCACATCATGCTGCTTCGCCAGGCGACCTGCTTCTCGCTCCTGATCTCCATCGCGCTTGCCTCGACGGCACGCGCGGCCACCATCGGACGCGAGCAGGACATCGTGGATCTGAAGCTCGGCCAGCGCGTGCTCGTGGACGACGGAACCTGCCCGGCCGGGCAGGTCAAGGAGGTGCGCGGCGCAAAGATGACCGACAAGGGCGTCTCGCGCACGAGTTCCTGCGTGCCGCGGCAAGGGCCGAAAACAAAATGATGAGCTGAGAAGCTACTTCGCCGGATCGAACATGCACTGCAGGGTCGGCTTGGCGATCTTGGTGAAGGTCGGGCCGATCTCGCTTTGCTTTGACGTCGGCACCCAATCGGTCTCGATCGTCGGCACGCCCGTCTCGCTGATGCCGCGCAGCAGCGCTTCGCGCAAATCGCGGTCCTCGACCACAGCAGCGGCATGGTCGTGCAGGCAGCCGCAGACTTCTTCCGGATGCTCCCAGCGTCCCAGCATGCGCGGCGCGCACTGGCGCACGAATTCACTGCGTGGATCCGGCAGCCGCGAGGGCGCGCGCACCTGCGCCTGCACGGAACTGATCATCAGAAGGGCGATAAACGCTGCGGCGCTGAAACGAAGCAACATGATGGCCTTTGCCGGCTGATTGTTTCGTTCGCGATCAGAAGCGTGCGGCCACAACGATCGGATGCGGCGCAGGCGTCACGACCGGCGAGCCGGTGTACTGGAAAGTACCGATGCCAGGGAGATTGCCGTCGGGCATGCCCGCGAATGAGGAACCGGCGAGCACAAAGCCGAAAGCAAGGATAAAGCTGAGCGCGCGCATGGTCTTGTCCCTCAATTCCGTGGCCGGCAGTGCGCCGTCGTCGTTGTGAAGCTGATAACCACGGGCGGTTTCGCGCGTGATGCGCCAAACGCGGAAAATGGTTTCATCCGCGTGCGAATTGTTTCGTCCCGTTCGAGGCGACGAAACAATTCTCGAAAAATGCCAATCATTTCAGTCACGTTGCACCGCAACTCACAGCGGCCTCGCAAGGCGCTCTCGCGGTGCGCAACGGTACCGGACGCCGGCATCGTCATGCGCCCGCCTTGCACGCTTCACATGCGTTTTACGTTTTTCTGCTGAAGAGAAGCCAACGAAGGCTGGTCCCGTCGAACCGGGGACGCTTTGGCCGCGACCCAAGCCATCGAAACCGAGACGCCGGGATCACCGGGCGCATCCACGTGAGGAATGGCCATCATGATGGCGCAAGATCGCGCAACGCCGCGCGAGACGGACCTGCGGACGGACCGCGGGGATCAACGACCTGTTCGCAACCGCGCCACTACGGCGAACGAAATGGCGCTGCAATCAAGCCGCGGCTTCGAAGCCGCGCCGCAGATGTTCGTGCGGCTGACCGGCTCGCATCTCGCAAAACCGCGCGTCAGCCGCGAACGCGTCACTGAGTGAACGCAAAGAGCGTCACTGAGTGAACGCAAGAGCGTCACTGGAGTGAACGCAAGTGCGTTACTGAGTGAAAAATTCACCGCACTTCTGGACGTTGGCGTCAGCCGGTCCCCATGGCATGATCGGCACGGTCGAGGTCGAGTTCTTCGGCGAGCCCTCGATCAGCTTGTCCGAATAGACCATGTAGACCAGCACGTTACGCTTGGCGTCACAGCCGCGCACGATCTGCATCTTCTTGAAGAACAGCGAGCGGCGCTGGCGGAACATGTCATCGCCCTGCTCCATCTTGGCCTTGAACTTGATCGGGCCGACCTGGCGGCAGGCCAGCGAGATGTCAGAGACCTCCTCGGCAAGGCCGAGCCAGCCCTTGAAACCGCCCTTCTCCGGCACGGTAAAATGGCAGGCGACGCCCTCGACCTCGGGGTCGTCGAGACCATAGGTCGCGAGCTTGTCGTTCGGGCTCATCCATTTGAACACGGTGGAGCGGCGGAAGATCAGATCGGGCTCATCAGCGGCGGATGCGGAAGCCAGCGGCACGACCAGGGCCAGGAGGAATAAAGCTAGGCCTTTCAAGCGGATGCCGGAAAGACCGGGGAAACGAGATGACATGAAGTTCTCCGGTAACAAGTCCCCGCAATGTAGGCATCGGCCGGCCGGTCAGGAAGATGACGGCAAGCCGGGCGCGGCCGCCGTTTACCGGTCCGTGAGGCTTTTTTGATACGTCTAGGACAAAATTAGCTGATGGCAGAACCGCTCTGCTGGTGAACGCGTATCCCCTCTGCGAGACTAATGATTTGAATTATGGATTCGAGGATGAACAGCGTGAGCGTGTCCGGTTTTGCTGCCAAGCCAGCGCGGATTTGGCAGGTCGCCATTTTGGCGGCGGCGGGTGCGATCGGTACGGCAAGCCAGGCTGACGCAGCGTTTTACTATTGGACGGATTATTCCGACGGGTCCTATTACGCCCGGCAGGATCGGCATCCCGACATTCCGCGCCAGAAGCCGCCGCAGAAGCGCGGCGCCGCGGGCAAGAAAGCGATCGTCGCCGAGAAGGAAGCCGGCAGCAAGCCGCAAGGTCCCCTCGTTATCGTCGTCTCGATCGACCGGCAGAAGGTGACGGTCTACGACACCAACGGCGTGTTCGCGGAATCTCCGGTGTCGACCGGCATGAAGGGCCATTCGACGCCGATGGGTGTCTTCAGCGTCATCCAGAAGCACAAATTCCACCACTCCAACATCTATAGCGGCGCGCCGATGCCGTACATGCAGCGGATCACCTGGTCCGGCGTTGCCATGCATGCCGGCGTGCTGCCGGGCTATCCCGCCTCGCACGGCTGTATCCGCATGCCGATGGCGTTCGCGGTGAAGATGTGGAACTGGACCAAGATGGGTGCGCGCGTCATCGTCTCGCCCGCCGAGATGACGCCGCACAGCTTCCAGCATCCGCTGCTCGCCTCGTTGCGCGTTCCGCCGCAGCCCGCGGCCAGCCTGGAGCCGCAGACCAATGCCGGCGACAAGGCCGACAAGGGCGCGGCCGCCAAGGTCACCGAAGCCAAGCCGCTCGAGACCAAGACGGCCAGCGCCGATGCGGTGCTGGAGCTGCGCTCGTCGGTCGGCCACACTGTCATGTCGGACATCACAACGGGCAATGCACCTGCCCGCGCGGAAGCGGATGCGACGGCGGTTAAGGCCGAGGCGACGTCCGAGACGAAGACCGCCGAGACCGCGGAAGCGCCCAAGGCTCCGGCGGCGACCGACGACAAGGTCGAGGCTGCCAAGAGCGACACGCCAAAGTCTGACACGCCAAAGTCAGAAGCGGCAAAGTCCGAGACGGCGAAGACTGAAGCTGCCGAGCCCGCCAAGAAGCCCGATGCCGCCGTCACGGCCACGTCGCCTGCGCCGGATGCGAAGAAGGACGAGACCCGCCTCGCCGAGCCCGCGCCGGTCGCGAAGCCTGATACCCCCAAGCGGGCCGGCCAGATCGCCGTCTTCATCAGCCGCAAGGATTCCAAGCTCTACGTTCGACAGAATTTTGCGCCGCTGTTCGAGGTACCGGTCACGATCGCCGCGAGCGACCGGCCGCTCGGCACGCATGTCTTCACCGCCGAAATCGACAAGGCCGATTCCAATGCGCTGCATTGGTCGGTCGTGTCGCTGCCCGTCACCGCTCGCTCCGCCGCACGCGAGGATGACGGCCGTGTTGCGCGCCGCAAGGGTGGCGCCGCATTGATCCCCGTCGCCGCAAAGCCGGTGGTGACGCCGGACAGCCCGACTGAGGCGCTCGACCGCATCTCGGTCCCCGCCGACACCATGGCGAAGATCAACGAGATGCTGACCTCCGGCGGCTCGATCATCGTCTCCGACCAGGGCATCAACCAGGGCGAGACCGGCGAAGGCACCGATTTCATCGTCCGCCTGTACTAGCAAGAGATAACGCGGTGTTGAGCGGTCCGATTGTGCCGGTGGAGTAACATCCGTCCCGGATCATTTCGGGGGACGCCGTCATGATGAATCGCAGGACACTGCTCATCGCGGCGCTTGCAGGTGCAGCCGCGCCGATGACGCGCGCCTACGCCGAGGGCGGCATGAGCCGGATATCGGCCTATGCCTTCACCTTCCCGGCCCTGTCCGGCGACGACATCCGTCTTGCCGCCTTCACGGGCAAACCGCTGCTGGTGGTCAATACCGCCTCGCTCTGCGGCTACACCCCGCAATATGCGGGCTTGCAGGAGCTCTGGGGCGAGTTTCGCGAGCGCGGGCTCACCGTGATCGGCGTCCCCTCCAACGATTTCGGCAGCCAGGAGCCCGGCGGCGCTGGCGAGATCACGGAGACCGCGCACCACCAATACGGCGTTACCTTCCCGATCGCGGCCAAGGCCGTGGTGATCGGCGCGAAGGCGCATCCGTTCTACAAATGGGCGGCCGAGGCGCGCCCGCGGGAAGTTCCGCGCTGGAACTTCCACAAATACCTGATCGGCCGCGACGGCTATATCGCGGAGGTGTTTCCCTCCGCGGTCGAGCCGACGGACACGCGGGTCAAAACGGCGGTCGCCAAGTCGCTGGCCGCCAGCTGACACGACGCGGGCCCAATCGGGTTGGGCACAATTGTGGCGGGATGCCAAACAGCCGTTGCAATGGCGAGGGCCCACCATCTAGGCTAGGATCGTTTGGGGCGGGAAGGTTTGGCCGGAGGTGAAAAGCCACGGCGGAACAACGGGATCAATCTCGAGGACAACATCATGCGCGTGGCGGCAGGACTGATTTTGGCAAGCGCGATGTCTCTAGCGATGACGGGCGCGGCATGGTCGCAGACGCCGGCCGCCAAGCCCGCCGCCGCCACCCAAGCCGCACCGGCGGCAGCACCGGCCGCCGCAGCGCCCGCTGCGGCTCCGGCAGCTGCACCCGCAGCAGCCGCCGCGCCGGCAGGCGTCGTCAATCCACCCCCGCCGAAACAGGCGCCGCAGCCGGCGCGCGCGGCCTGCAACACGCAAGGCGCGCTCGGCGTCGCCCGCACGGTCGAGATCGACACCACCGGCGGTCCAGGCTTCGGGTTCGAGCACTTCAAGGAGCTCGACTTCCTGCGTGACAAGGAGGTGGTGCTGACCTTCGACGACGGCCCCTGGCCGAAGAACACGCCCGCCGTGCTGAAGGCGCTCGCCGATGAATGCACCACCGGCATCTTCTTCTCGATCGGCAAGCACGCGACCTACGAGCCGGAGATCCTGAAGCAGGTCTATGCTGCCGGCCACACGGTCGGCACCCACACCTGGTCGCACGCCAACCTCAACAACAAGAAGCTCACCGAAGCGCAGCGCAAGGAAGAGATCGAGAAGGGTCTTTCCGCGGTGAAGTGGGCGCTCGGCGGCATCTCGCCCTCGCCGTTCTTCCGCTTCCCGGCGCTCCAGCATCCGCCGGAGATGGTCACCTATCTCGGCAACCGCAACACCGCGATCTTCTCCTGCGACATCGACTCCTTCGACTTCAAGGCCTCCAAGCCCGAGAAGGTGGTCGAGACCGTGATGAAGAAGCTCGACGCCAAGGGCAAGGGCATCGTCCTGATGCACGACTTCCAGAAGCACACCGCCGAAGCCCTGCCCGAGCTGCTCAAGCGCCTGAAGGCCGGCGGCTACAAGGTGGTGGCGATGCGCGCGAAATTCCCGGCATCGACGCTGCCCGAATACGACCAGGAGCTGCTCAAGGACGTCAAGCTGCCGACTGTGAG
Organism: Bradyrhizobium huanghuaihaiense; assembly: GCF_025200885.1. Classification (NCBI taxonomy): domain Bacteria; kingdom Pseudomonadati; phylum Pseudomonadota; class Alphaproteobacteria; order Hyphomicrobiales; family Nitrobacteraceae; genus Bradyrhizobium; species Bradyrhizobium huanghuaihaiense. The sequence goes on from NZ_CP104172.1 coordinate 5,219,945, forward strand.
CCAGCGCCCGGTCAATTCCGTGGTGACGACCGTTTCCGAATAGCCGTCGCAATTGTCTTTCCGTATCGAAGGCTACGTCATCGTCTCCGCGGACGGCATGCTTGCCGATCCGTCGCACATCATGCCCGAGACGTTGAAATTCGAAGGTGACAAGCTGTTCTTCGAGCAGGCGCTCGATCGCGCCGCGCTGATCGTGCACGGCCGACGCTCGCACGAGCAGCAGCCGAATTCGCCGAAGCGCAAGCGCCTGATCCTGACCCGCAAGATCAGCGCGCTCACCGTCGATCCGGAGATGCCGAACGCGACGCTGTGGAATCCGGAGCACGCGAGCTTCGCGGAGGCCTGCGCCTTTGCCGACGTCGCCTCCGGCACCGTCGCGATCATCGGCGGCCCCGTCGTGTTCGACATGTTCATGGACCGCTACGACACGTTCTGGCTGTCGGAAGCCCCCCATGTGCGACTTCCCGGCGGCGAAGGCTGTTTTGTCGGCGTGCCCGAGCGGACGCCGCACCAGGTGCTGGCCTCCCACGGGATGAAGCCGGGCGCGCCCTACCTGCTCGATGCCGCGCATGACGTGACCGTCACGCCATGGCGCAGGGTGGATTAGCCCGCGGCTAGTCCGCTGGCGTAATCCACCTCTTTTGTGTCCCCGGAGAGCCCCCTATGAGCGCAGCCCCTACACGTCCCCGTAGGCCGCCTCGGCCGGACGCGTGGTGCGGCCGTAGCCGATGATCATGCAGAGCGCGCCGATGATCGAGAGATTCTTGAGCGCATCGACCAGCATCTTGGCATTGTCGGGCGGCACCTGGTTCCAGAAATCGTAGAACAGGACGGTTGCGACCGCGACGTAGATGATCAGCAGCATCGCAAAGAAGCGCGCGCCGAAGTTCAGCGCGATCATCAGGCCCGCGATGACCTCGAGCCCGCCCACCGCGATCGCCAGCAGCTGCGGTGTCGTCATGGCAGTCGCCGTCTCGATCTGCTTGGCGTAGGGCGCGACGATGTCGGGCACCACGACCTTTGTCGCGATGAAATCGGCGGTCGCCTGGATGGCAAAGAGCTTGGTGGCGCCCGTGTAGATGAACAGCACGGCGAACAGGATCCGCCCGAAAGTCACGAACGCTGGCATGATCGGCCTCTTGGCAAAAACGCTAAGCGCGGGTCGCTTCCCAGGATTATGAAGAGTCCGTCTGCGGTTTTCAAACGGGGAAATGACGAACTGCGAGCAATTCAAAAGCGCGCCACGCGTGCGGTCCCCCTTCTCCCCCTGTACAAGGGGAGAAGGGATTGCACCACCGCACTTACGTAAACAGCGTCGGCTGCTGCCGGGCCGCGCGTTCCTGCGCTTCGACGACCGCAACCGCGGTCATGTTGAGGATGCCGCGCGCGGTCACCGACGGCGTGAGAATGTGCGCCGGGCGCGCCGGGCCGACCAGGATCGGGCCGACCGGAAGCGCGTCCGCCAGCGACTTGATCATCTGGTAGGCGACGTTGGCGGTGTCCAGCGTCGGCATGATCATGATGTTGGCCTCACCCTCGAGCTTGGAGTGCGGCAGGACCATGCGGCGCGCAGCGGCGGAGAGCGCGGTGTCGCCCTGCATCTCGCCATCGGCCTCGATCTCCGGATGCTTATCCTTCAAGAGCTGGGTCGCGCGGCGCATCTTGCGCGAGGATTCGGTGTCGTAGCTGCCGAAATCCGAATGCGAGACGAAGGCGATCTTCGGCTTGATGTTGAAGCGCTGGACGTGGACCGCCGCCAGCGAGGCGATCTCGGCGAGCTCCTCCGCGCTCGGATTGGGGCGGACCTGCGTGTCGGCGATGAAGAATGCGCCCTTGCTGGTGATCAGCAGCGCCAGCGCGGCGTAGTCGCTGATCCCCGGCGAGAAGCCGACGATCTCGCGGACATGGCGCAGATGGCTCATGTAGCGGCCCTCGACGCCGCAGAGCATCGCATCCGCCTCCCCGCGCGTCACCGCGAGCGCGGCGATGACCGTGTTGTTGGTGCGCACCACCGTGCGCGCCGCATCCGGCGTCACGCCGCGGCGGCCGGCGACCTCGACATAGGACTGCACGTAGGAACGATAGCGCGGATCGTCCTCGGGATTGACGAGGTCGAAATCCTTGCCTGCCTTGATCGACAGGCCGAAGCGCTTGATGCGCGCCTCCACCACCGATGGACGGCCGACCAGGATCGGCGTCGCCAACTTCTCCTCCAGCACCACCTGCGTGGCGCGCAGCACGCGCTCGTCCTCGCCTTCGGCATAGATCACGCGCACCGGCTGGGTCTTGGCCTTCGCGAACATCGGCTTCATGACGAGGCCGGAGCGGAAGGCGAAGCGCTCGAGCAGCGCGCGATACTCGTCGAAATTGGTGATGGGGCGCGTCGCGACGCCGGACTCCATCGCCGCCTTCGCTACCGCCGGCGCAATACGTAGAATTAACCGTGGATCAAAGGGGCTGGGGATCAGCGAGCCGGGACCGAAGCCGCCCGTCTCGCCGGTGTCGAGGCTGCTCTGGGAGACGGCATCGGACGGCGCCTCGCGCGCGAGCTGCGCGATGGCTTCGACCGCGGCGTGCTTCATCTCCTCATTGATGGCGCTGGCGCCGACGTCGAGCGCACCGCGGAAGATGAAGGGGAAGCACAGGACGTTGTTGACCTGGTTCGGATAGTCGGAGCGGCCGGTGCAGATCATGGCGTCGGGGCGCACCTTGCGCGCCTCCTCCGGCATGATCTCCGGGGTCGGGTTCGCAAGCGCCATGATCAGCGGCTTCTCGCCCATCGCCTGCGCCATCTCCGGCTTGAGCACGCCCGGTGCCGACAGGCCGATGAAGATGTCGGCGCCGCCGATGACGTCGCCGAGCGTGCGCTTGTCGGTCTTCTGCGCATAGACCGCCTTCCAGCGGTCCATCGAGGTGTTGCGGCCCTCGTGCACGAGACCGTCGATGTCGCAGACCCAGATGTTCTTGCGCTGCGCGCCCATCGACACGAGCAGATTGAGCGTGGCGATGGCCGCGGCCCCTGCCCCCGACGCCACGATCTTGACGTCCGACAGCTTCTTGCCGTTCAGGCGGAGGCCGTTGGTGATGGCGGCGGCGACGATGATCGCGGTGCCGTGCTGGTCGTCATGGAAGACCGGGATCTTCATGCGCTCCTTCAGGCGCGCCTCGATCTCGAAGCATTCCGGTCCACGGATGTCTTCCAGATTGATGCCGCCGAAGGTCGGCTCGAGCGCCGCCACCGTCTCGACCACGCGGTCGATGGTGTCGGCGGCGATCTCGATGTCGAACACGTCGATGCCGGCGAATTTCTTGAACAGGACGGCCTTGCCCTCCATCACCGGCTTGGAGGCCAGCGGGCCGATATTGCCGAGGCCGAGCACCGCGGTGCCGTTCGAGACCACGGCGACCAGATTGGCGCGGGTGGTCAGGGTCGCGGCTTCCGCCGGGTTCTTGGCGATCTCGGTGCAGGCGGCGGCAACGCCCGGGGAATAGGCAAGCGCGAGGTCGCGCTGGTTGGCAAGCGGCTTGCTTGCCTGGATCTCGAGCTTTCCGGGGCGCGGCAGACGATGGTAGGCGAGCGCCGCCTGGTGGAGATCATCGGAATAGGACGACATGCGGTGTCTCGCCTCGCGTTACCGGCCTCAAAATGCACGATCCGGAGCAATCGTCCAAGCGGAGGGTATTTCCGGGTCGTGGAAACGGGATGAAGCACGGCCGGCGCCCCGGTGGCAACATCGGATTGCGCCCCCATCAACAGGGCGCGCGGTCAAATAATTGAAAACCGTAGCTTTCCCTGGACCGGGCGGCGTTTCGCGAATATGGCAGGTTGCGCAGTGCAAAACGGGCAACTGGAGCTGGGAATGAAGCGCATCCTGATCGGCCTGATCGTGGCAGCCGTGCTCGCCGCGGGCGGATGGTTCGGCTTCAATGTCTACGTCCAGCATCGGGCGACGAACGAGGTCGAGGCGGCGTTCGAGCGGATGCGCTCGGGCGGCGGCAAGGCGGGCCATGGCAAGATCGGGTTCGAGTTCGCGACTCGGGCGCTCACGATCGAGGATGTCGTGATCGAGCCCGGCCAGCCGGAGCTGGCTCTCCTCAAGATCGCAAAGGTGACTGCGCTTGGGGTACGTCAGGCAGACGAGGATCGTTTCTCGGCTGACAGCATCGAGCTGGGAGGTGTCGAAGTCGCCATCACCTACACCGATCGGACCAAGGTGAAGGCGACCTACAAGATTCCCCAGATTACAGCTCGCAACTTTACCGGTCCGACCCGTGCGGCCAACAGCGCTCCGCTGTCCGGCTCGTTGATCGACATGTACCGGTTCGCGCTGCTGCAATACGCGACGGTCTCGGCGTCCTCGATCATGGCCCCGACCATCACCGTCAACGTCGATGCCGGCACCGGCAAAGCGGGCAATGGAGATTTCGTCTATTCGGGTCTGGTGATTCAGAACATCAATCGCGGCAAGGTCGAAACGGCGAAGACAGATCGCATCACCTATACACTCGACCTGACCCAGCCGAGCAAGCCTGCGAAGATGACCGGCGAGCTGTCCGGCGTGGCGGCCTACGATTTCGACGCAAGCGCCGTCGCGGTCGCACTTGATCCGCAACAGTCCGGTGACGACAGCTTCCACAGGATCTACCGGCGCCTCTCGGCCGATTCCTATACAGTGACGGCGGCGCCGGGCGTGCGCGTGCAGACCGACAGCATCATCGTCGACGATATTGCGATCCGGCCATCAAAATTCCGCCTGGCTGAAATCATGGCGTTGGTGCCGGCAGACCACGCGATCCTGACGCCGGCGCAGTCGCGCGACTCGATGGTGAAGATCGCCGACTTCCTTGAAGGTCTTCAGATTGGCAAGATCGAAATTGGCAAGCAGTCGGTCGAGACGCCACAAGGGACGGCAAGGCTCAGGGCCGTAAGATACGACCAGACTGAATTCGCCCTGGAAGGCCTTGATGCGCCGACACCTCAGGGCCAGTTGAGGGTAGAGCGCTTCGCGCTCAAATCGTTCAAAATGGTCGATCTGATCCGCTGGGCGGCCGGCCTCGCCAATCCCGGACAGCCTCCCTCGCCCGATCAGATGCTGGGACTGTTCCGGGTGCTCGAAGGCGCCGAGATCAAGGGCGTGATCTCGCCCTATAAGAACACGCGGCAGCTCTTCACCATCGACAGGATCAGCCTGAACTGGGGCCAGCTGGTCGGGTCGATCCCGAGCAAGGCCAATCTGGTCGTGAAGATGGTCACGCCGACCGATCCCGCCAATCCGGCGCTGCAGCCGCTGATCCATGGCGGGTGTGGACAAGCTTGCGATCGACCTCGATCTCGGTGCGGCCTGGACGGAATCCTCGGGAGCCTTCGCGCTCGCGCCGGCCACCATCGATCTCGGCAACCTCGCCCGGGCGCAGGCGAGCTTGGCGCTCGCCAAGGTGCCGCGCGACCTCTTCACCACGACCGATCCCCTGGAGGCGATGGGTCAGTTGGCGCAGATCGAGACCGGTGCGATCGAGCTGTCCTTGCGCGACCGCGGCGTTGTCGATCTGGTCGTGGCCCAGTTCGCGCGCGTTCAGAATGTCAGCCGTGATGCCGCACGCAGCGCCCTCGTCGCGATGATCCGCGCACAGGGCGAGAAGATCGCGGCCTCCAATCTCGATGCCAAGGTCGCGGTCGATGCACTCGCCGGCTTCGTCGAGACCTCAGGGCAAACGCTGAGCATCAAGCTGACGCCGTTCGGCAAGCTCCCGGTGCTTCAGCTGATGGATGTCCTGAACCACGAGCCGATCGTTGCGCTCGCGCAATTCAGGATCGAGGCGTCGACGGGGCTGTAGGCACGCGGTGGCGGCCTCGTAGCCCGGATGGAGCGCAGCGCAATCCGGGACAATTCCGTCCGCGCACGAGACGCCCCGGATTACGCTGCGCTCCATCCGGGCTACGGATTCAGCGAAATCCCTCCCCGTCATTGCGAGCGCAGCGAAGCAATCCAGAGTCCCTCCGCGGAAAGATTCTGGATTGCTTCGCTGCGCTCGCAATGACGATGTGGAGAGAACTGATCCCGAGACATGGGCCCCGGCTCAGCAGCGCACTGCTGAAGTAGCGCTGCGCTGCGTCCGGGGCACGGGCAACTCGCCGCGCGTTTACTTCTGGGGCAGGTTCACCCGCACATGCAGCTCGCGGAGCTGCTTGGCGGTGGCTTCCGACGGCGCTCCCATCAGGAGGTCCATGGCCTGCTGGTTCATCGGGAACAGCGAAATCTCGCGCAGATTCGTGGTGCCGCAGAGCAGCATCACGATGCGGTCGACGCCCGCGGCCATGCCGCCATGCGGCGGCGCGCCGTACTGGAACGCGCGGTACATGCCGCCGAAGCGGTCGACCACTTCCTGCTCGCCGTAGCCTGCGATCTCGAACGCCTTCACCATCGCTTCCGGCACGTGGTTGCGGATGCCGCCCGAGGCGATCTCGTAGCCGTTGCAGGTGATGTCGTACTGGAACGCCTTGATGGTCAGCGGGTCCTGGCCCTTCAGCGCATCGAGCCCGCCCTGCGGCATCGAGAACGGGTTGTGCGAGAAGTCGACCTTCTTGTCGTCCTCGTTGTACTCGTACATCGGGAAGTCGACGATCCAGGCGAGCTCGAACCGCTCCTTGTCGGTGAGGTTCAATTCCTCGCCGACCTTGTTGCGGGCAAGGCCGGAGAACTTCCAGAACTTGTCGGGATCGCCGGCGACGAAGAAGGCGGCATCGCCTTCCTTCACGCCGAGTTGCGCGCGGATCGCAGCGGTGCGCTCAGGTCCGATGTTGTTCGCGAGGGGACCTGCGCCCTCGCCGCCCTCGCGCCACATGATGTAGCCGAGGCCGGGCTGGCCCTCGCCTTGCGCCCACGAGTTCATGCGGTCGCAGAACGCGCGGCTGCCGCCGCCCGCGGCCGGGATCGCCCAGACCTGGTTCTTGGGATCTTCGAGCATGCGCGCGAACACCTTGAAGCCGCTTCCGCGGAAGTGTTCGGAGACGTCCTGCATCTCGATGGGGTTGCGCAAATCCGGCTTGTCGCTGCCGTACTTGCGCAGCGCCTCGGCAAACGGAATGCGGCGCCAGTTCTTGCTCACCGGCTTGCCCTTGGCGAACTCCTCGAACACGCCGGTGATGACGGGCTCCATGGCCGCAAAGACGTCTTCCTGCGTGACAAAGCTCATCTCGACGTCGAGCTGGTAGAACTCGCCGGGCAGACGGTCGGCACGCGGGTCCTCGTCGCGGAAGCAGGGCGCGATCTGGAAGTAGCGGTCGAAGCCGGACATCATCAGCAGCTGCTTGTACTGCTGCGGCGCCTGCGGCAGCGCGTAGAACTTGCCGGGATGGATGCGCGAGGGCACCAGGAAGTCGCGCGCGCCCTCGGGCGAGGACGCGGTCAGGATCGGCGTGTTGAACTCGAAGAAGCCCTGCCCCTCCATGCGCCGGCGCATCGACTTGATGATCTCGACGCGCGTCATGATGTTCTGGTGCAGCTTCTCGCGACGCAGGTCCAGGAAGCGGTACTTCAGGCGGATGTCTTCGGGGTATTCCTGGTCGCCGAACACCGGCAGCGGCAGGTCGCCGGCCGGGCCCAGCACCTCGATCTCGCTGACATAGACCTCGACCTTGCCGGTCGGCAGATCGTCATTGTCGGTGCCCTCGGGGCGGCGGCGGACCTTGCCGTCCATCTTGACCACGAATTCCGAGCGCAGCTTTTCGGCCAGCGAGAACGCCGGCGAGTCCGGGTCGACCACGCACTGGGTCAGGCCGTAATGGTCGCGCAGGTCGATGAACAGCACGCCGCCATGGTCGCGAACGCGATGGACCCAGCCCGACAGGCGGATGGTCTCGCCGATGTTGCTCTCGCGGAGCGCGCCGCATGTATGTGACCGGTAGCGATGCATGGTCGTCCCAAAATCAATGTCGGAGGAAGCGAATCGGACGGCCTGAAACGACCGGTCCGAAGTTGCGGCAGGGTTTACCCGACGAGGCCCGAGGCGGCAACCAAGGGAACGGGCTGTTTTGGGCCCGGAAGGCCCATTTTTGGCCGATCAGGGCCCGAGCCTTTGCCATCAGGCGTTCCAGCCCTATCTTGAGGCCATGACGGTCCATTTCCCCTTCCAGAACTCGTATTCGGCGCTGCCGGACAGCTTCTTTGCCCGCGTCGCGCCGACCCCCGTGGCCGCGCCCCGGCTGATCAAGCTCAACCGGCCGCTGGCGGTCCAGCTCGGGCTCGATCCCGACCTGCTGGAGACCCCCGAAGGCGCCGAGATCCTTGCCGGCAAGACGGTTCCCGCCGGGGCCGACCCGATCGCCATGGCCTATGCCGGCCATCAGTTCGGGCAATTCGTGCCCCAGCTCGGCGACGGCCGGGCGATCCTGCTCGGCGAGGTCATCGACAGGGACGGCATCCGCCGCGACATCCAGCTCAAGGGATCTGGCCCCACCCCGTTCTCCCGCCGCGGCGACGGCCGCGCGGCGCTCGGGCCGGTGCTGCGCGAATACATCGTCAGCGAAGCGATGTATGCGCTGGGCATCCCGACCACGCGCTCGCTCGCCGCCGTTGTCACCGGCGAGCACGTCATCCGCGAGACCGCGCTGCCCGGCGCGGTGCTGACCCGCATCGCCTCCAGCCACATCCGCGTCGGCACCTTCCAGTTCTTCGCGGTCCGCCGCGACACCGAGGCGATCCGCCGGCTCGCCGACCACGTCATTGCCCGCCACTATCCGGAACTGCTCCACGCGAAGCGGCCCTATCACGACCTGCTCGCTGCCGTCGTTGCACGCCAGGCCGACCTCGTCGCGCGCTGGCTGCTGGTCGGCTTCATCCATGGCGTGATGAACACCGACAACAGCTCCATCTCCGGTGAGACCATCGATTACGGCCCCTGCGCGTTCATGGACGCCTACAATCCCGCGCAGGTGTTTTCCTCGATCGACGAGATGGGCCGCTACGCCTATGCCAACCAGCCGCGCATCGGCTTGTGGAATCTGACGCGCCTCGCCGAATGCCTGCTGCCGCTGTTCTCCGACGATCAGGAGAAGGCGGTCGCCGAAGCCCAGGACATTCTCGGCGCCTTCGCCGAAACATTCAGCTCGGCCTATCAGGCGGGTCTTCGCAAAAAGGTCGGCCTGTTCGCGGAGCACGACGGCGACGAAGCGCTGATCCAGGACCTGCTCGACGCCATGGCCAAGAACCAGGCCGACTTCACCCTCACCTTCCGCAAGCTTGGCGAGGCCGCGGGCGATGACGGCGCCGACGTCCGCGCGCAGTTCATGGAGCCCGCAGCCTTCGACGAATGGGCCGGCCGCTGGCGCGCGCGTATCGCGCTGGAGCCGCAGAGCGCGGCCGAGCGGCAGGCCGCCATGCACGCCGTCAACCCGATCCTCATCCCGCGCAACCACCGCGTCGAAGCCGTGATCCAGGCCGCGGTGAACGATGACGACTACGCGCCGTTCGAAGAATTGGTGAAGGTGCTGGCCAAGCCATACGAGGACCAGCCGGACTATGCGGCCTACGCCGATCCGCCGCTGCCGGACCAGCGGGTGCTGCAGACGTTCTGCGGGACGTAGCGACAAGCTCGGTGCGTAGGGTGGATTAGCCCGCGGCTGCGCGAAGCGCAGTCCGCTGGCGTAATCCACCACTCCTCTCAGCAAGCGGAAAGTAAAGAGGTGGATTACGCTTCGCTAATCCACCCTACAGACCGACACTGGCGTCACGTCCGCTCACCGAATTCGCCTGCGATCTTGGGGTCACCGCCCCAATCCTCCGGAAATAACCCCGCGCGGACATCGCGATGAAACGACGAATAAGGCCAATCACGCATTTTCGAGACGTGCCCGTGTTTGACGGGATTGTACGAAAGCATCGATCTCGAAGGGATAGCTCCGGCGCGTTGCGCCGACTGCGTCCCGCAAGCTCTCGATCTCGTCGGTCAAAAGAGATTTCCGCCGATCAAGCAGATTCACCGTGAAGAACCAGCATCCTCCGGGAACGAATGCGCGACGGTAGTCAGGCATGAACTATCGTAGCACAACTTGAAGTTGGCTCACAGTGGTGGATTACGCCTTCGGCTAATCCACCCTACGGCCTTGGCCGTTGTGGACACGGGAACCGCTGTCATCAAACTGAAACACACGCGCTCTAACGGGCTGGCAGGGCCGTCTTGCCGGAGGCGCCCATCCTCCAACCGTCCCGACAAAGCGCCCCATGCCCTTCAAGTTCATCCACATCACCGACACGCATCTCGCGAACCCCGGGCTGAAGCTCTATGGGCTCGATCCGCGCGCCCGGCTGGATGCGGCGATCGCCGACATCAACAAGCACCAGTCCGATGCTGCGTTTGCGGTGGTGACCGGCGACCTCACCCATTGGGGCGAGCCTGAATCCTACGCCAATTTCGCCGAGGCGATGGCGGCGCTGAAAATTCCGTACATCGCCATGGTCGGCAATCACGACAAGCGCGTCGCCTGTCTCGACAGCCTGAAAGCCGCGCCGCGCGATGCCAACGGCTTCGTGCAGGGCACGCGCACCACCGAGCACGGTCTGTTCGTGTTCCTGGACACGCTGGACGAGACCAGCCACGCCGGCGAGATGTGCGAGAGGCGCCTCGGCTGGCTCGCGAGCACGCTGGCTGCAGCGCCGGCGGACCAGCAATTCGTGGTGTTCATGCACCATCCGCCCTTCCCGGTCGGCGTCCATGCGATGGACGAGATCGCATTGGCGCAGAGCGCCGAATTCGCGGAAGTCATCGCGCCTTATCGCTCACGCATCCGCCATCTCTTCTTCGGCCATGTGCACCGGCCGATCTTCGGCAGCTACGGCAAGATCCCGTTCTCGACGCTGCGCGGCACCAACCACCAGGTCTGGTTCGAGCTTGACGCTGCGGCCACCGACCACCTCGCCAGCCACGAGCCGCCGGCCTATGGCGTCGCGCTGATCAACCAGGAGAACCTGGTCGTGCACAGCCACGACTTCCTCGACCAGAGTCTGCGCTTCCCCTTCGAGCCACCGGCAGGAGTGGACGGCCGCGACTATGCGCTCAATTTCCCGGCGCGATGAGATGAGCCTCGCTGAACGCGCGGCACTCCCGGTCGCGACGTCGGCGGCACCGCGTCTGCACGTCCTGAAGCGGTTTTCGAGCCGCCTCAAAGCCTCGCTGCCTGCCTATTTTCTGCTGTTGCCCTCGCTGGTCTTCCTCGCGCTGTTCACCTATGGCGCGATGGGGCGCGTCCTCATCGACGCGCTCTATCAGCGCGCCACGCCCAAGGCGCCGGTGCGTTTCGTCGGCCTCGACAATATCAGCGCGGTGCTCGCCGACCCCGCCTTCATCGGCGCCGTCGTCAACAATTTGATTTACGCAATCGGCACAGCGGTGCCGAGCATCGGACTTGCGCTGTTGTTTGCGCTGGCGCTGTCACGTACCCATGCCGTGAACAGCGCGCTGCGCGCCGCTTTGTTCCTGCCGGTGCTGATCCCGATGGTCGCGGCGTCCGCGCTGTTCCTGTTCATCTTCCTGCCGAATGTCGGCCTGCTCGATTATTACATCGGCCGGCTGCTGCCGGTGCTGCCGAACTGGCTCGGCGATCCCGACATCGCGCTCTACGCGATCATGATCATCACGATCTGGAAGAACGCCGGCTATTACATGCTGTTCTTCCTCGCCGGCCTCCAGGCCGTGCCCGAGGATGTGATGGAGGCGGCGCATCTCGACGGCGCGGGGCCTTATCAGCGGTTTCGCCACATCATCCTGCCGGAGCTCAAGCCCACCTTCCTGTTCGTCACCGTCATCGCGATCCTCAACGCGGTGACGCAGGTCGACCACGTCTTCGTCATGACCCAGGGCGGGCCGTCCAACTCGACCAATCTCGTGCTGTTCTACATCTACCAGCAGGCGGTCGAGCACTACGACGTCGGCAAGGCCTCGGCGGCGACGCTGCTGACGCTCGCCGCGCTGATGGGCCTCACCGCACTGTCCTTCCGCACCATGGCGAACCGGGAGGGCGGGCCATGAAGCTGTTCGATGCGATGTGGAAGGACGCACCGCTCGCCACCCGCGGCGAGATCACGCCCAAGCTCGGCTTCCTCCTGACCGTGCTGCTCGCGATCGTCTGGCTGATCCCTTTCCTGTGGATGGTCGTGGCAACGCTGCGCCCCGCCTCGGACGGCATCAACGCCATGGCCGAGCTGATGCCGAGCCTGAAGCCCACGCTCGACAATATCAGGGATGCCTGGGAGATCGGCGATTTCCCGCGCTACACCCTCAACACCACGATCATCTGCACCGGCATCCTCCTGGTGCAGTTCTTCACGATCACGCTGGCTGGCTTTGCCTTCGCCCGCCTGAGCTTCGCCGGCAAGACGCTGATCTTCTACCTGTTCCTGATGCAGCTGATGCTGGTGCCGGTGCTGCTGATCGTGCCGAACCTGAAACTGGTGGCACAGCTCGGCCTCTACGACACGCTCACCGGCGTGATGATGCCGTTCTTCGCTTCGGCCTTCGGCACCTTCCTGATGCGCCAGGCGTTCGAGGCGATCCCGACCGAGCTGGAAGACGCAGCGCTGATCGACGGTGCCAGCCTGTTCCAGCGCATCCGTCACATCTACGTGCCGCTGTCGATGCCGAGCTTCTCCGCCTTCGCCATCATCTCCGTGACCAGCCACTGGAACGACTTCCTGTGGCCGCTGATGGTGATCAATTCGCCCGACAAGCGGCCGCTCACGGTCGGCCTCTCGGTGTTCACCAAGACCGCCGAAGGCACCCAGGCCTGGGGCACCATCGCCGCGGGCACGCTCATGGTGATCGCGCCGCTGCTCGTCACCTTCCTGATCTTCCAGAAGCGCTTCATCAGCTCTTTCGTCACCTCAGGCATCAAATAGGAGATTTTCCGATGCTGTTCTCCCGCAGGCTCATGCTGGGTCTTGCCATGGCAGGCTCTATGGCAGGCGCCCTCACCTTCCCGGCGCTCGCCGGCGAAGGTCCGACCGAGATCGATTTGTTCTTTCCCGTTCCCGTCGACGGCAAGCTTGCCCGCGACATGGGCAGCTTGATCAAGGAGTTCAACGAGAGCCATCCCGCGATCAAGGCAACCGCGGTCTACACCGGCTCCTATGACGACACGCTGATCAAGACGCGCGCGTCGATCAAGGCCGGCAAGCCGCCCGCCGCCGTGATCATGTCGGCGAACTTCCTGCTCGACATGCAGATCGAGAACGAGCTCACCAATCTCGATCCCCTGATCGCCGCCGACGGCACCACCAAGGACCAGTTCCTCGGCCAGTTCTTCCCGGCGCTGCAGGGCAATGCGGTGATCAACCGCTCGGTCTACGGCGTGCCCTTCCACAATTCGACGCCGCTGCTCTACATCAATGCCGACAAGGCCAAGGAAGCCGGCCTTGATCCGAGCAAGCCGCCGCAGACCTGGGCCGAGCTCACCGACTGGGCCAAGAAGCTCACCAAGCGCGAGGGTGACAAGGTGACCCAATGGGGCATCGCGATCCCCTGCGCCTACGACTATTGCGGCTGGATGATGGAAACGCTCACCATGAGCAATGGCGGGCGCTACTACAACGAGGAGTTCGGCGGCGAGGTCTATTACGACACGCCCTCGATGCTCGGCGCGCTCTCCTGGTGGAACGACCTCGTGACCAAGCACAAGGTGCATCCGCCCGGCGCCACGCCCGGCCCTGCCGTCAGCACCTCCTTCATCTCCGGCAACGCCGCGATGATGATGCTGTCGACGGGCTCGCTGACCTATGTGCGCGACAACGCCAAGTTCGCCTACAAGGTGGCCTTCATCCCGCGCAACGTCCGCAACGCCGTGCCGATCGGCGGCGCCTCGCTGATCGTTCCGGCCGGCCAGGAAGCCGACAAGCAGAAGGCCGCCTGGACGCTGATCAAGTGGATGACCTCACCCGAGAAGAGCGGCTGGTGGAGCCGCGCCACCGGCTACTTCGCGCCCAACATGGCCGCCTACAAGACGCCCGAGATGGTCGACTTCCTGAACAAGAACCCGGACGCCAAGACCGCCGTCGAGCAGCTCGACGTCGCAAAGCCCTGGTTCGCCACGTACAAGACCGTCCCGGTTCGCAAGAACCTCGAGGACGAGGTCATGCTGGTCCTCAACGGCAAGAAGCAGCCGAAGGAGGCCCTCGCCGCCGCCCAGAAGGCCGCGGACGAGACGCTAAAGCCGTACAACGCGGAGACCTCGCTGAAGCTGCCGTAAGGGGCTTCGTAGGGTGGATTAGCCTGCGGCTGCGCGAAAGCGCAGTCCGCGGGCGTAATCCACCTCTTCTGCGTCCTCGGATATGAACAGTGGTGGATTACGCCTTCGGCTAATCCACCCTACGCACCGCGTCCTCCATTAACTCCCCGTCCACCATCCGGCCCGCCCCGCCGGCGGTAACCATCGCAATTAACAGACCCTAAACGCACCCCCGACAAATCTATCAATGTTTCTGGAGATTTCGCCGTGGATCTGTTGGTTTTCGAGTTCCTGGGACTGGCCCTGGTTGCCATGTGCGTGGTCGTGGTGGCACTGCCCTGCGCCCGCAAATCCTCGCACCGGATCCGCTACGAATAGGAATTTCGTCGGAAAGAGGCGATTCCGGCCCGATGCAAGGCTCGAATTCACTCCAAGGCCCTTGACATCACAGCACTTTCGGCAGAACGGCTGATGTCAAGTGTCATGGGCCGTTCATGGATTTGATTACCACCACCGCTGACCTCGCGGCTGCCTGCAGCCGGCTGGCCAAGCACCCCGTCATTACCGTCGATACCGAGTTCCTGCGCGAAACCACCTATTACCCGCTGCTATGCGTGGTGCAGATGGCCAGCGCCGAGGAAGCCGTGGTCATTGACGCCCTCGCCCCCGGCATCGACCTCAAGCCGTTCTTCGAGCTGATGGCCAATGAGGGCGTGCTGAAGGTCTTCCACGCCGCCCGGCAGGACATCGAGATCATCTGGCATCAGGCCAACATCATCCCGCACCCGGTGTTCGACACCCAGGTCGCCGCGATGGTGCTCGGCTACGGCGACAGCATCGCCTACGACCAGCTGGTCGAGAAGGTCACCGGCCACCGCCCGGACAAGACCCACCGCTTCACCGACTGGTCACGCCGGCCGCTGACCAAGGAGCAGATGCACTACGCGGTCTCCGACGTCACGCACTTGCGCGACGTCTTCGCCGCGCTCGATGCCGACCTGAAGAAGCGTCGCCGCAGCGAATGGGTCTCGATCGAGATGGAGATCCTGACCTCGCCCAGGACCTACGATTTCCACCCCGAGCGCGCCTGGGAGCGGCTGAAGACGCGCGTGCGCAAGCCGAAGGACCTCGCCGTCCTGATGGAGGTCGCCGCCTGGCGCGAGCAGGAAGCGCAGAGCCGTGACGTGCCGCGCGGCCGCGTGCTGCGCGACGAGGCGATCACCGACATCGCAACCCACGCGCCGAACACGCTGGAAAAGCTCGCCCATCTGCGCTCGGTGCCGAAAGGCTTCGAGAAGTCGAAATGGGGCACGGACATCGTGGCCGCGGTCGAGCGCGGGCTGGCGCGGGATTTCGCGACGCTGCCGAAGCTGGAGAAGCCGCGCAACAATTCCAACGGCGCGGCCATCGTCGAGCTGTTGAAGGTCTTGCTGCGCATGACCGCCGAACGCCATGCCGTGGCGAGCAAGGTGATCGCGACGGTCGACGACCTCGAAGAGATCGCGGCCAGTGACGAAGCCGATGTGCCCGCCTTGCGCGGCTGGCGCCGCGAGCTGTTCGGCGAGGCCGCCTTGAAGCTCAAGCGCGGCGAGCTCGCGCTGGCGATCGAGAAAGGCCGCGTGATCGGGGTGCAGCGGGCGTAGGCCGTAACCCCTCCCCAACGTCGTCCCGGCGCAGGCCGGGACCCATAACCACAGGGAGTGGTTTGGCGAAGACTGGGGGTTACTTGTTCATCGGTACGACGACTACCCGACCTCGATAGATCACGCGGTATGGGTCCCGGCCTTCGCCGGGACGACACCGAATTTATGGCGTATCGCTTCGTCCAAAGCTGACGAGATCAGCCCTACGCCGGCGTCAGCTTCGCCACTTCCGCCTTCATGTCATTCAGCACGCCCGCGATCGCGGCGACCAGATCGTCGATTTGCGCCTTGGTCGTGATCAGCGGCGGACAGATGGCGATGGCATCCAGCATGTTCCGGGAGATCACGCCGCGTTCCTGCAGCATGCGGCTGGCGATGCCGCCGACCGCGCCGGGCGTTGCCGCCGCGGTCTTGCGGCTCTTGTCGAGCACGAGCTCGAGCGCTGCGATCATGCCGACGCCGCGGACCTCGCCGACCAGCGGGTGGCTGGTGAGCTCACGCAGCTTGCCCTGCATGTAGCCGCCGAGCTCGGCGGCATGCGCGACCAGGCCGCGCTCCTCGATGATCTTGAGGTTCTCGAGCGCGATCGCCGAGCCGACCGGATGGCCGCCCGCGGTGAAACCGTGGCCGAGCACGCCGATCTTGTTGCTCTCGTCCGCGATCGGCTCGAACATGCGGTCGTTCATCATGATCGCCGACAGCGGGAAATAGCTCGAGGTGATCTGCTTGGAGACCACAATTGCGTCGGGCTTGATGCCATAGGTCTCGCAGCCGAACATCTTGCCGGTGCGGCCGAAGCCGCAGATCACCTCGTCGGCGACCAGCAGAATGTCGTACTTCTTCAGGACCGCCTGGATCTTGTCCCAATAGGTCGCCGGCGGCACGATGACGCCGCCCGCTCCCATCACCGGCTCGCCAAAGAACGCGGCGATCGTGTCCGGGCCTTCCTTCTGGATCAGCGCATCGAGCTCCTCGGCCCGGCGCGTGGCGAACGCCTCCTCGCTCTCGCCGGGCGCGCCGTCCTTGTAGAAATGCGGCGAGCCCGTGTGCAGGATGTTCGGCAGCGGCAGGTCGAACGAGCGGTGGTTGTTCGGCAGGCCCGTGAGGCTGGCGGACGCGATGGTGACGCCGTGATAGGCGCGCAGGCGGCTGATGATCTTCTTGCGCTGGGGCTGGCCGAGCGCGTTGGAACGATAGGCGATCAGCTTCAGCACGGTGTCGTTGGCTTCCGAGCCGGAATTGGTGAAGAACACCTTGCTCATCGGCACAGGCGCGAGCGCGACCAGCTTCTCGGCGAGATCGATCGAGGGTCCGTGCGATTTGGCGGAGAACGTGTGATAGAACGGCAGCGCCTGCATCTGCTTGTGCGCCGCCTCGACCAGACGCTTCTCATTGAAGCCGAGCCCGACGCTCCACAGGCCCGCCATCGCCTCGAAATAGCGCTTGCCCGCCGCGTCGAACACGTAAGGCCCCTCGCCGCGTTCGATCACCAGGGGACCGGCCTGCTGATGGGTGCGCGCGTTGGTGTAGGGATGGAGCTGGTAGGCTACATCCCGGGCCTCTTGCGAATTGGGCAGCATGGACATTTGCGAAATCCTTCGAATAGTCGCGTCGCCGGGCGCGGCCAGCTTCGTCACGTGATGATCGAATGACTTGGCTATTGCGACGAGGGAAAACTTGCAACGCCAATTCGTCGGCAGCAAGCGCTCAGCAGCGTTGCAGAAAGCCGCACACGGGTAGCTTGCAGACTTGTGGCTTGCAGACTTGTAGCTCAGACTTGGCAGTTCTCAGGCCGCGCTGTCGTCATCGCCCTCGTCGGCCGCGACAGCGGCCTCCCTCACCTCGACGATCGCCATCGAAAGCAGATAGACCGTCGTGGGCAAGCCGATGCGGCGCGCCCTCTCGGCTGCGCGCGACAGCTCGCTCGCCAGCTCCTTGAGCTCTTCTCCCCGTGACAATGTCCCACCCCACCCGCCGACCGCGGCCGCCTACACCGCAACGGCGCCGCTGGTTTTGATCAGTTCGGCGCTGGACTGGATTGTAGCAAAATTTCCGACAACATTAACCACCGCCTGCTTATAGGCGGCGGCATCGCCCATGCCCGGCTGCCGGCAGGCCACGGCGTCGGCCACCACCTGGTAGCGATGGCTGCGGTGAAACCCGTCGACAGCGGTGGCCAGGATGGTTTCGTCCAGCGAGAAGCCGACCAGCACGCAGCGGGCATTGCGGATATTGGACATGTAGTCCACAAACCGCGACGAGCTGTAGCCCGAGGGCAGCGGATGCTCGAACGTCATCTCGCCCGGCCGCGGCTTCGCCTCGGCGATCCAATCGGTCAGCCTCGATGCCGGATTGAACCAGGCGGCCTGGGCGATGCGCTTCAGATGCATCACGGGCCAGAGCTTGTCGCGCCATAGCGCCAGGAGTTCCAGGCAGCGCATGGTGGCCGCCTCGCCGTCGAGGATGACGTGGCGCCGCCCGGGGGTCAGATATTCGACCTGGAGATCCGCACAGACCAGGATCGGCGGGTCGTCGGTGATGGAGGCCAGCATTGTCTTGCGTTTGGCTGCACCAGTTTCAGCGATCGGCGAGTGCGAGGTCTCGCAGCGGCGAGGTCACTGCCCGCCCCGCCGAGGCGTCGAGCACGCCCGGACGGTCCCAATCGCCCTCGGGACGGATAATCACGTAAGGATCGCTGTCCAGCGTGATGGCGTCCGGCCCTGGCTCGATCTCGAGCAGCATCTCCGTGTAGGAGAAATCCGAGAAGGTGATCTTGCGGTTGTGGCCGAGCGGCTTGGCGCCGAAATGGGCCCAGAAATCGACCAGCCGGTCCTGCGCCTGGCCGTAGATCTTGCGAAAGCCCTTGCGCTTCACATAGTCGACGCTCGCCTGCACCAGCTTGAACGAGACGCGCGAGCGTCGGTATTGGTGCCGCACCGCGAGCCGCTCGACCTTGGCAAAATCGCCGAAGAAGCGCACCCGCAGGCAACCCGCGGGCTCGTTGCCGACATAGCCGATGAAATGCGCCGCGACCATGTCGTTGCCGTCGAACTCCTCCTCGAACGGACAATCCTGCTCGGCAAGATAGACCGCCGAGCGGATGGCGGTGACCAGCATGAGATCGCTGGGATCGCGCGCGAGGCGGATGGTGATGGCGCGAGAGTCGGGCTTGGCGAGAGGAATCCTAGTGCCGTGCATCTGCAAAACTCCTTGCTTGGACGATCGCGCCCGGCATGTGCATCGGCTGCCGATGCCAGGGGCGTTCGTAGCACCACAGGTCGGGTTGGAAGCTCGGGACCGGCTCGAATCCGGTCGCTTTCATGATGTCGCGTCCGGCCACGGTTGACGGCTGCGCATAGCAATCCGCGCGGCGAAATCTTACCTGTCGCAGATGAGCCGCGGCCTTGCCGAGACCCGCGATGCCGCGCCCCGTCGCGGCGATCGCCCAGATATAGATCGCAGCAACGTCTTCCCGCGCGGAAGCGAGATAGTGCGTCTCGGGCGCGGTGAGGCAGATCTCGTCGAGCAGCAACGCATCGTGTCCGCGGTCGTTGAGAAACAGGAAGGCCATGCCGCCGAGCAGACGGCCCTTCCGGCTGAATGTCAGGATGCTCTGGGGATCGAACGTGTAATATTTCGCAAGCTCCGCCGTCCCGATCTGCACGCCCGGCACCAGCCGGTGCGCCATCTCCGAAAGCGTCGCAATTTCGGAAAATTGCGCGCAGCGGACGTCGACCTCCGGACTGAGCGGCAGCGCGTCGAAATCATGCCTTGCGGCAAACGAGCCCCTTTCCATACCCGGATCGTCCCTCTATCGTTTGCGGCTTTCATGCCCCGCTACGACGAGCTTAGCGGTTGGGGATCAGGAGTATGCAGCAGTTATTGCACCGGGGTGCTGCGATGATGCAGCACCGTGAAGAAGCCCTGGGCGCGTCCTGGGATGATTTGAAGCTGTTTTTAGCGTGCGCAAAATATAAAAGTTTCCGCAACGCCGCCGAGGAGCTCGGCCTCACCTCCACGACGCTGATGCGCCGGATCGATCGGCTCGAAGAGAGCATCGGCTGCAAGCTGTTCCTGCGCGACCAGAGCGGGCTCACGCTCAGCGACGAAGGCACCGCGATGATTGCCGACGTCGCACACATGGAGCGTCATGCCTTCAACGTCTTCCGCCGCGCATCGCGCTCGTCGAACGATACGACAGGCACCGTGCGCGTCGCGGTGACCGAAGGTCCCGGCAATTTCTGGATCCTGCCGCGACTGATCGACTTTCAGAAGACCTATCGCAAGATCACCGTCGACCTGCGCTGCGCGATGGAGCAGGCCGACGTCGCGCGGCTCGAGTCCGATATCGCGATCCAGCTCGAGCCGCCGACCAATCCCGATCTGATCGTCGCCAAGCTCGGCCGCCTGCACATCTATCCCTTCGTCTCCAGGGAGTACGAGAAGCTGTACGGCCTGCCGGCAACGCTAGCCGATCTGCAGGACCATCGCATCATCAAGCAGAGTGCGCCGCAGGTCGACGATGGCGCCTACGCCCGCGTGCTCGGGCTGAAATCGCTCGAGGGCATCGTCGGCATCAAGACCAATTCCTCGGTCGGCGTACTCTATGCGGTGGAGCGCGGCGCCGGCATCGGCTTCCTGCCGACCGTGTCGATCGCGCTCGGCGCGCCGCTCGTTGCGGTCGATCTCGGCGTCAGCCACCACGCCGATCTCTGGCTCACCTATCACAGGGAGTTTCGCGCCTCCGAGCGCCACAAGATCGTGGTCGACTGGCTGAAGAAGATCTTCGATCCCAGGACCTATCCCTGCTTCCGCGACGAGTTCATCCATCCGGACGCGCTGGTGCCGATGATGACGGCCGCGCGCGAGGGATTTGGATTGACCGGCTACGTCGCGGCAACGCCGACGTAAATCACCACCGATATTCGAATCCGACCGTGCCCTGGTGCGAGGTGAGCTCGTTGCGGAACTTGCCATCGTAGTTGATGTAGAGCCGCGCGGTGTTGGTCAGGCTGAGCGAGGCCGAGCCGCCCGCATCCATGCCGTAACGGCTCTCGCCGATGCCGGGGACAATGATGCTCTGGGTCCCGAGGCTGACCTGCACCGATCCCAGGCTCTGGTAGAAATTGTCGACGAACTTGCCGTACGCCGACAGGTCGAGGATCTTCTGGTCGAAGATGAAATAGCGCCCGACCTCCGCCCCGATCATCACGCGTGCGCGCGAGAGCGCCGTCGAGCCCACATTGAGCGGATCGAGCCCGCCGGCCTCCTGGAACGCTGCGCTGGTGGCGCGGACATATTCGAGCGCACCCTTGGGCACGATGCGCATCTGATCCTTGGTCCAATAGTAACTGACCTCTGTCAGCGCGCCGTCGACGGCGGCGCGATAGCCGGCGGTCGCGAAACCAAATCCAGTATCCCGGCTGGAACGGACCTTGCCGAACCCATGAACCACCGCGAAGGCCCAGGTCCACGGGCCCTTGTCGACCGAGCCGTTGAAGCCGAGCTGGGTCAGATCGAGCGTTGCCGACTGCAGCGCGAGCGGCACGTCGATGTCGGTGTGGCTCTGGTCGATCGAGAAGCCGATGTTGACACCGGGTGCGAGGCGCGCGCCGAAGCCGGCGACGCCGCCAAAGGTCTTGCGCTTGTCGCCGACGAAGTCGCCCTGGGCGTCGGTGCGGACCGAGATGCCGTAGCCCTCGAACCAGGTGCGGTAGCGCGGATCTTCCGTGGTCGCGGACGCGCCGCCGCCTCCGGGATTGGTCCGGAACGACCGGTTGAAACCATCGGAAGCCTGGTTGCCCAGCCGCTCCAGAAATCCCGAGCCGAAATTGAGCATGCTGTTGCCGGCCGACTGATCGTAGTTCGTCGAGGTGGGCATCGGGACCGGGGTCGGCGACGGCGTGGGCGTCGGGGTCGGAGTGGGTGTCGGACTTTGCGCGAGGACGGGCGTCACCGCCGACATCGTCACGACCAGCGCCACCGCCACGGCTGCAAAGGTCTTGGCTGCAAAGGTCTTGGCTGCAAGGATCTTGGCGACCGCTGCCGCGATCCGGCGGACGCGGTCCAGCCCGATCGTCTGCCGTGTTCCGGTGGGCTGCGAGGTGCAGCGCATGACGACTAATCCCGAAGCAAAGGGCGGTCCGCAAAAATGCAACACGAGCGGCTCGCGTGTGCGGCGATTTGTGCCGAACTGCCACGGAGGGTCAACCTGTTGGCACGCCGTTACCGAGCCTATTGCCTCGATTGTGGTTCCGCGGCCACAGGTCGCAAATAGCAGACAATGGCACCCGTCCGGCTCTTGAAAATCGCGCGCGGCTTGCTAACGCGCGATTTTCATGTTGCAATATCCGACACAATCGGAATTGGCCGCTCGACTGTGCGTTTCGCGACGATGAGACTCGAACAGACTTCCGGAAGCCCGTTTGTGGCGTGGCACGCGAAAAAGCGGCCGCGTCTTTTTTTTATCTAGTGGAGGAGACTAGCGATGCCGCAAAAGGGCACCGTCAAATGGTTCAACCCGACCAAGGGCTATGGGTTCATCAAGCCGAACGGCGGCGACAAGGACGTGTTCGTCCATATCTCGGCCGTCGAGCGTGCCGGACTCTCGACCCTCAACGAGAACCAGGTGGTTGAATACGACCTCGTGGAGAACCGCGGCAAGTCGTCCGCGGAGAACCTCAAGGTCTCCTGATTTCTCTTGCAGCAACACGCGAGAGATCATGACGTTGCCCCCGGCTCTGCCGGGGGATTTCGTTTGGGGCGGGCAAAGCGCGATGGCGCTTCAGCTCACCACCGGCGCAACCAGAAAATTCTCCGACGCCGCACTGCCCGCCGTCCTGCAGACGTCGCCCTCGATCCGGACCTTGCCGGTCGCAAGCAGCCGCAGCGCCTCGGGATAGATGCGGTGCTCGACTTCGAGGATGCGCTCCGACAGCGTGTCCGCGGTGTCGTGGTCGCCGACGGGCACCGCGCCCTGCATCACGATCGGGCCGGCATCGGTCTCGGGGATGACGAAGTGCACCGTCGCGCCGGACAGCTTCACGCCCGCGCGCAAGGCCTGGCCGTGCGGGTCGAGGCCGGGGAACGACGGCAGCAGCGAGGGATGGATGTTGAGCATCCGCCCGTACCAGGCTCTGGTGAACTCGGCCGTGAACAGGCGCATGAAGCCGCCGAGGCAGATCAGCTCGATGCCATGCTGGTCGAGCGCGGCCTGCAGCACTTTCTCGAAGCCGGCGCGGTCCTTGCCGAACGGCTTGCTCTCGATCACCAGCGTTTTGACGCCGCTCGCCTTGGCCCGTTCGAGCCCGAGCGCATCGGCCTTGTTCGAGATGACGAGCGAGATCTCCGCCGGGAAATCAGCCGAGCTTGCGGCCTTGATCAGCGCGGCCATGTTGGAGCCGCGACCGGAGATAAGGATGGCGACGCGGCGCTTCATCACAGCGCCAGATCGAGGTGACCGTTATAGACGACGCGGTGCTCGCCCTCGGCCGGGATCACGGTGCCGAGCTGCGCCACGGTCTCGCCGGCGTCGGTGAGCACCTGGATCACCTTGTCGACCTTGTCGGGCTCGACGATCGCGATCATGCCGATGCCGCAGTTGAAGGTCCGCAGCATCTCGAGCTCGGCGATGCCGGCCTGCGCCGCCAGCCATTTGAACACCGGCAGCACCGGCAGGCGCGCGAGGTCGATGCCGACGCCGAGGTCCTTCGGCAGGACGCGCGGAATGTTGTCGGTGAAGCCGCCGCCGGTGATGTGGGCGAGCCCCTTCACCGCGCCGGTCTCACGGATCGCCCGCAGGCAGGATTTGACGTAGAGCTTCGTCGGCGTCAGCAGCGCGCCGCCCAGCGTCATGACGGGCGCGAACGGCGCCGGAGCCTCGAAGCCGAGGCCGGATTGTTCCACGATCTTGCGCACCAGCGAGAAGCCGTTGGAATGCACGCCCGACGAGGCGAGACCGATCACGGCGTCGCCCGCGGCGATGTCCTTGCGCGGCAACAAGGTACCGCGCTCGGCGGCGCCCACGGCAAAGCCGCCGAGGTCGTAATCGCCGTCCTTGTAGAGGCCGGGCATTTCGGCAGTCTCGCCGCCGATCAGGGCGCAGCCGGATTCGCGGCAGCCTTCGGCGACGCCCGCGACGATCGCGGCGGTGGCCTCCGGGTCGAGCTTGCCGCAGGCGAAATAGTCGAGGAAGAACAGCGGCTCGGCGCCCTGAACCACGAGGTCGTTGACGCTCATGGCGACGAGGTCGATGCCGATCCCGCCATGCAGGCCGGTCTCGATCGCGATCTTCACCTTGGTTCCGACGCCATCGGTGGCGGCAACCAGGACAGGGTCCTTGAAACCGGCCGCCTTGAGGTCGAACAGGCCGCCGAAGCCGCCGATCTCGGCGTCGGCGCCGGGGCGCGCGGTGGCGCGCACCATCGGCTTGATCAGGTCGACCAGGCGGTTGCCCGCATCGATATCGACGCCTGAATCGGCGTAAGTGAGGCCGTTTTTGCGGTCGGTCATGCCCGATTTCCAGTGGGTTTGCGGCTGGTTACGTCGAATTCCGGGGACGCGCAATGGCAAGCGTGGCGCCCCGCCCTATACTATGTAGAGATATCAACCGGTTCAGCCTCCCAGGGGGCCGGATTCGAGGTCAGGCCGGGTGCCGGGAAGCGCCGCGTGAGTATTCCGAATATCATTACCCTGGGCCGCATCATGCTGGTCCCGATCATCGTCTGGGCCATCGTGTCGAGCCAAATGGAGGTGGCGTTCGCCGTCTTCCTGATCGCCGGCATCAGCGATGCCGTCGACGGCTTCCTCGCCAAGCGCTTCAACATGCGCAGCGAGCTCGGCGCCCTGCTGGATCCGCTCGCCGACAAGGCGCTCCTGGTCTCGATCTATCTCGCCCTCGGCATCTGGGGCGACATCCCGCGCTGGGTCGTGATCCTCGTGGTGTCGCGCGACATCATGATCGTCACCGCGGTGATCGTGTCCTGGCTGTTCGACAAGCCGGTCGAGATGAAGCCGTCGAAAGTATCCAAGCTAAACACAGCCGCACAGGTCGCCTACGCCGCCCTGGTGCTGGCGTCTCTTGCCTTCGGCTTCAAGCCTGCGCCCTATGATATGATCATGATGGGCCTCGTCACGGTCTTCACGCTCTCCTCCGTGTCGCTCTACCTCGTCGAGTGGCTGCGGCACATGAGCACGATCGAGGCCAAATGAGGTGGGACACGGCCCCGCAAAAGGCCAACTCCCGCTCGATGAAATTGAATCTCTGAAACGAAGCCGGCACGCCGGCATGGAGCAAAGCAAGCGTGGCAGGCCGCGTTCACCCCAGACAATTGGCGTTTTCGCTTCCGCATGCGGAGAGCCTCAGCCGGGACAATTTCCTCGAAGGCCCAGCCAACGCCGCCGGCCTCGCCTTGATCGACGGCTGGCCGGAATGGCCGAACCGCATCATGTGGCTGGCCGGCCCCGAAGGCAGCGGCAAGAGCCATCTCGCCGCGATCTGGGCCGAGGAGGCCGGCGCCCGCTCGACCACCGCCAATGCGCTGAGCGCCGCGGGCGTTCCGGCCGCGCTCGCCACCGGCGCGCTGGTGGTCGAGGATCTCAAGGCCGGGGATTTTGATGAACGCGCCCTCTTCCACCTGATGAATCTCGCCCGCGAGGACGGCGCCTACGTCCTCTTCACCGGACGTGATGCACCGGCCTCGCTCGAGATCGACCTCCGCGACCTGCGCTCACGGCTGCGCGCCGTGCCTGTCGTCACGCTGCTGCCGCCCGACGACCAGCTGTTCCGCGGCCTGATCGTCAAATTCTGCGCCGACCGCCAGCTCACCGTGGACGAGAGCGTGGTCGGCTACCTCGCCACCCGGCTGGAGCGGTCCTCGGCGGCCGCCCGGCAGGCCGTGGAATTGCTCGACAGCGAGGCCCTGCGCCTCGGCCGTCCCGTCACCCGGGCGCTGGCCGTCGAGCTGCTGCGGGACGCCTGACCCCGCCCGGGTTCCAACACCGCTTGACGGCGCCGAGCGGCGGAACATCAATGTCATCGAAACGTCATCGCTCTAACACATGCTCCCGCCGGTTTTGCGCACGAGTCGCAAATTGGGGTGAACTGGATGGATCGACTTCTCATGGACTCTGTGCAAGCCGTTGAAATCAAAGAAAAAGCCCCGGAGACCGAGGGCCTTCCGGCGATCGCATCGAGCCCCGAACGGTTCATCAACCGCGAGCTCTCCTGGCTGCATTTCAACCGCCGGGTCCTGGAGGAAGCGGTCAATCCCAGCCACCCCATGCTCGAGCGGGTGCGATTCCTGTCGATTTCAGCGAATAACCTTGACGAGTTCTTCATGGTTCGCGTCGCCGGCATCAAGGCCCAGGTGCGCGAGGGCATTGCCGAGCGCGCCCCCGATGGCCTGACGCCCTCCGAGCAGCTCGCGCTGATCAACCGCACCGTCTCGCAGCTCGCCTCCGACCAGCAGGCGATCTGGCGCGACCTGCGCAGTACGCTGGCCGATGTCGGCATCGTCCTGGTCGACGGCAAGGACGTCACCAAGGCGGAACGGACCTGGGTCGAGGACTACTTCCTCAACAACGTATTTCCGCTGCTGACGCCGCTGGCGATCGACCCGGCCCACCCCTTCCCGTTCATTCCGAGCCTCGGCTTCACCATCGCGCTCCAGCTCACGCGCGCTGCCGATGGCAAGCAGATGAACGCGCTGATCCGCATGCCCGGCAAGATCGACCGCTTCATCCGCCTGCCGTCCGAAGGCAAGGCCGTCAGACTGATTTCGCTGGAACAGGCGACCGCCCTGTTCATCAACCGCCTGTTCCCCGGCTACAATTTGCACGGCCAGGGCGCCTTCCGAATCATCCGCGACTCCGAGCTCGAGATCGAGGAAGAGGCCGAAGACCTCGTCCGCCTGTTTGAGACCGCGCTCAAGCGCCGCCGCCGCGGATCGGTGATCCGGCTCGAGATCGACGCCAAGATGCCGGAAGAGCTGCGCAGCTTCGTGCAGCATGCGCTCTCGGCCGCCGACGACGAGGTGTTCCTGGTCGATGGTGTGCAGGCGATGAACGAGCTCTCGCAGCTCACCCGCCTCGACCGGCCCGACCTCGAATTCACCCCTTACGTGCCGCGCCACCCCGAGCGCGTGCGCGAGCATGGCGGCGACATCTTTGCCGCGATCCGGCAGAAGGACCTCGTCGTCCATCATCCTTACGAATCCTTCGACGTGGTGGTGCAGTTCCTCCAGCAGGCCGCGCGCGATCCTGATGTCGTCGCGATCAAGCAGACGCTCTACCGTACCTCCAACAACTCGCCGATCGTGCGGACGCTTGCGGAGGCCGCCGAAGCCGGCAAGTCCGTCACCGCGCTGATCGAGCTGAAGGCGCGCTTCGACGAAGAGGCCAATATCCGCTGGGCGCGCGACCTCGAACGCGCCGGCGTGCAGGTCGTCTACGGCTTCCTCGAATTGAAGACGCACGCAAAGCTCTCGATGGTGGTGCGCCGCGAGGGCGGCAGCCTCACGACTTACGTCCACACCGGCACCGGCAACTACCACCCGGTCACCGCACGCATTTATACCGACCTCTCCTACTTCACCTCGGATCCGACCATCGGGCGCGATGCGGCGCGTGTGTTCAACTTCATCACCGGCTATGCCGCGCCGAGCGATCTGGAAAAGATGGCGGTGTCACCGCTGACGCTGCGCAAGCGCATCATCGAGCACATCCAGGGCGAGACCGCGCATGCGCGGCACGGCCGTCCCGGCGCGGTCTGGATGAAGATGAATGCGCTGGTCGACCCCGACATCATCGACGCGCTCTATGAGGCCTCGCAGGCCGGCGTGCAGGTCGAGCTCGTGGTGCGCGGTATCTGTTGCCTCAGGCCCGGCATCCCCGGCTTGTCGGAGAACATCCGCGTCAAGTCGATCATCGGACGCTTCCTGGAACACGGCCGAATCTACTGCTTCGGCATGGGCCAGGGCCTGCCGAGCGCCAAAGCGGCTGTGTATATCTCCTCCGCCGACATGATGCCGCGCAACCTCGACCGCCGCGTCGAGGTGCTGTGTCCGCTGCAAAATCCCACGGTGCATCAGCAGGTTCTCGAACAGATCATGGTCGCGAATCTGAAGGACAATGAGCAGAGCTGGCAGTTGTTGCCGGACGGGTCCTCAACGCGTATGAAGACCGCGAAGGGCGAGGAGCCTTTCAACGTCCACAACTACTTCATGACAAATCCGAGTCTGTCTGGCCGTGGAAAGTCGCTCAAGGAATCCTCGCCGCGTCGTCTCACGCGCCGGAACGAACGTCATCCATCCTGATCCGGGATTCCTGACGTGACGCGGCCGCGCAAGCGCGGCGCCACTGTCGCGGTCATCGACATCGGTTCCAACTCGGTCCGTCTCGTCGTCTACGAAGGACTGACGCGGAGCCTCATTCCGATCTTCAACGAGAAGACCCTGTGCGGCCTCGGGCGCGAGGTGCAGAGCACGGGCCTGCTCGCCCCTGATGCCGTCGACAAGGCGCTGACCTCGCTCAAGCGCTTCCGCGCGCTGTGCCGCGTGATGCAGGTCGGGCGCGTGTTCGCGATCGCGACCGCCGCCTGCCGCGATGCCTCCAACGGTCCCGACTTCATCGCGAAGGCCGAGCGCATCTGCGCCGTCAAGATCGAGATCCTGTCGGGCCCGCGCGAGGCGCGGCTGTCGGCGCTCGGCGTCATCTCCGGCATCCACCATCCCGACGGCATCGTCGGCGATCTCGGCGGCGGCTCGCTCGAGCTGATCGACGTGCGCCGGAACAGTGTGCGCAGCGGCGTCACGCTGCCGCTCGGCGGCCTTGCGCTGCAGGACCTCGCGCACAAATCGCTCAAGCGCGCCGACCGCATCGTGCGCGAGGAGATCGACGAGGTGCAGTTGCTCACTGCTGGCCGCGGCCGCACCTTCTATGCCGTCGGCGGCACCTGGCGCGCGCTCGCGCGCATCCACATCATCCAGAGCGGCTATCCGCTCCAGGTGATGCACGGCTATTCTATTTCCGCGACCGAGGCGCTCGACTTCTCGCGCCGCCTGCGCCGGCTTGCGGCCGCCGACATGCTCGCCGACATCGAGATCGTCGCCGACGCGCGCCGCCCTCTCCTCACCTATGCGGCGCTGGTGCTCGAGCACATCATCCGTGTCGCAAAACCCAAGAACATCGTGTTCTCGACCTTCGGCGTGCGCGAGGGCCTCTTGCATGAGAAGCTGCCGGAGGCCGAGCGCAACAAGGACGGGCTGATCTGCGCAGCCGAGGAGCTCAACCAGCTGCTGTCACGCTCGGCCAAGCACGCCCGCGAGCTGATCGCCTGGACCGATCGCCTGGTGCGCGTCGTGAAGCTGCGCGAGACCGAGGAGGACCGCCGTCTGCGTCACGCCGCCTGCCTGCTCTCCGACATCGGCTGGCGCGTACATCCCGATCACCGCGGCGAGCAGACGCTCAGCCTCGTCGTCAACGGCAATTTCGGTGCGATCACCCACACCGAGCGCGCCTTCGTCGGCCTGTCCGTGTTCTATCGCTATGCGGGTCTCAGCGAGGAAAACCAGCCGCCGGTCACCATGCAGGAGCTGCTGACGCCGGCGCAGCTCGAACGCGCCCGCCTGCTGGGCGCGGCATTCCGTGTCGCGCATCTGATCTCGGCGGCGCGGCCGGGCGTCTTGCCCGCCACGCATTTCCGCACCCAGGGCCGCAAATTGATGCTGGTGTTCGAGCACCGGCTCGTCGATCTCGTCGCCGACCGCGTCGGCAGCCGCTTCAAGCAGCTCGCCCGTTTGGTCAGCCGCGCCGGCTCGATCGTCCGGCGCTAAATAACTATTCCGCCGACGCCTTGGCGTGCCGCTCGGAGGATTCCAGCGCGGCCGCACTGAGGCTACGCCGGCGCCAGATCGTGCCGACGACCAGCACCACGACGACACCGAGCGCCGCACAGAGATATTCGCCGCCCGACCCGCCATGGCCGAATTGCAGCGGGATGCGCAAGCCGGCGAGGATCTTGTCCAGCGAGGCACCGAGCGGGCCGTCGAACAGCGTGTGCAGCCTCGGCGCGACGCCGGGATCGGTCGCGATCACCTCGCCCGCGATCCAGCCGAGCAGCGCGGCACCGGCCCACACCAGCACCGGCAGCTTTGCGAGCAGCGCCATGATCAGCGCCGCACCGGCGACGATCAGCGGAACGCTGATGGCAAGGCCGAGGATCAGGAGCGGTACGCTGCCATTGGCCGCGGCGGCGACCGCAATGACGTTGTCGAGACTCATGACGATGTCGGCGACCACGACGATCTGCACCGCCTGCCACAGATGCGAGGCGGACTCGACGTCGTCCTCGTTCTCGTTTTCCGGCACCAGCAGCTTGGCCGCGATCACGATCAGCGCGAGACCGCCGACGAGCTTGAGATACGGCAGCTCCATCAGGCTCGCGACGATGCCGGTGAAGATGATGCGCAGCAGCACCGCCGCGCCGGCACCGAAGATCATGCCCCACAGCCGGTGCCGCGGCTTCAGGCCGCGGCAGGCAAGTGCGATCACCAGCGCGTTGTCGCCGGAGAGCAGGATGTTGATCCAGATGATCTTGCCGACCGCAATCCAGAAGGTCGGTTCGGCCATCTCATTGCGGAACTGGGTGAAGAATGCCCCGATCGTAGCGGGATCGAAGATCTGCCAGAGCCAATTCACAATGAGTCCTTATCCCCCGTCGTCTCAACTTTTCGGCTGATGGATCAGCCGACGATCTCGTTGCCCGAGAAGAACTGCGCGATCTCGATCGCGGCGGTTTCCGGTGCATCCGAACCGTGTGCGGAGTTCTCGCCGATCGACTTTGCGTAGAGCTTGCGGATGGTACCCTCGGCCGCCTTGGACGGATCGGTCGCGCCCATGGCGTCGCGATACTTGGCGATGGCGTTCTCGGCTTCGAGCACCTGCACGACGACCGGGCCCGAGGTCATGAACTCGACGAGCTCGCCGAAGAACGGGCGGGCCTTGTGGACCGCATAGAAGGTCTCGGCCTGTTCCTTGGTCATGCGGATGCGCTTCTGCGCGACGATGCGCAGGCCCGCCTTCTCGATCACGGCGTTGACCGCACCGGTCAGGTTACGCGCGGTCGCGTCGGGCTTGATGATCGAGAAAGTGCGTTCGATGGCCATAATCTTGTCCTTGGGAAGAAAGCGGTGGTTCGGAGTTGCGGGGCTTATATCGGCGCCTTTGCCGGACGGCAAGCGACCGCCAGAGTCGCCTCACGGGCGCTTCGCCGCAGGGCTGCCCCATCGGATTTAGGGGTGGATTACCGAGATTTCACCCAGATGAACCGAATCTGAAGCCGCCATTCAGGGTTTGGTTCAGCCTCGCCGGCGTAAGGTCGGGCCTATCGAAACCGAGGCCTGATCGACAGGCGGAACGTTTCGGCGGCCTTTCCATCGACGCGATAGCCCCGCGCCGGCAGTCTTGAGGAGATCACCATGTTGAGGAAACTTTCGCTTGCCGCCGTCGCCGCGGTTGCGCTGGGTGCCGCGCTGGCACCGACCTCGGCCTCCGCGCACTGGCATGGCGGCGGCTGGGGCTGGCACGGCGGTGGCGGTGGCTGGCACCACGGCTACGGCTGGGGTGGCCCGCGCTTCTATGCCCCCGTCTCCTACGGTTATGGCGGCTGCTATGTGCGCCGGCTGGTCCCGACCCCCTGGGGACCCCGCTGGCGGCTGATCAACCGCTGCTACTGAACCCGACAGCACCTTCCCAAAGCACCTTCCAACGGTACCTAAGCCCCCCAGGTACCCCCTGGAGAGGCCCCGGCGATCCCCCCGCCGGGGCCTCATTTTTGGGCAGCTAAGACGAATTCATACAATTTTTGCTAGAGCGCCGGACATCCCCCAAGAATGGCGAAACCATCCGGGGGGTCAATGACTTGGTACCGTGTCGTTACTCCGCAACATGGAACCTCGTTATGACCGGCCTTCTCGCCAATGACAGCGAACAGATCGATCGGCGTACCAGCCGCTCCATCTGCGATGCCGTGGGAGAACGGCTCCAGCAGAGCCTGCGGCCCGAACCCCGATTGCCGACGCATCTCGAGCAGCTCCTCAACGAGCTGAAGCGGCGCGAGCGCGAGTCGCACTGACGGAAAAACGAGTTGCGTTCGGCGCGCCTTGCGGTGACAAGACCGCATGCTCTCCATCACCGACCTCTCCATCCGCCTCGCCGGACGCCTTTTGATTGACCAGAGTTCCGTGCAGATCACGCCCGGATCGCGCGTCGGCATGGTTGGGCGCAATGGCACCGGCAAGTCGACCCTGTTCAAGGTGATCCGCGGCGAGCTGGCGGCCGAACATGGCACGGTGACCCTGCCGCCGCGCTGGCGCGTCGGCAGCCTGGCGCAAGAGGCTCCGAACGGCCCCGAAAGCCTGATTACGGTCGTGCTGAAGGCCGACCTCGAGCGCGACGCGCTGCTGCACGAAGCGGAGAGCGCCACCGATCCGCACCGGATCGCGGAGATCCAGACCCGCCTCGTCGACATCGACGCGCATTCAGCGCCCGCACGCGCGGCTGCGATCCTCTCCGGCCTCGGCTTTTCCGCCGCCGATCAGCTCCGTCCCTGTGCCGAATTCTCCGGCGGCTGGCGCATGCGCGTCGCGCTCGCCGCGACGTTGTTCGCCGCCCCTGATCTGTTGCTGCTCGACGAGCCCACCAACTATCTCGACCTCGAAGGCACGCTGTGGCTGGAGGATCACCTGGCGCATTATCCGCGCACGGTGATCGTGATCAGCCATGACCGCGATCTCCTCGAAAGCTCGGTCGACCAGATCCTGCATCTGGAGCGCGGCAAGCTCACGCTCTACAAGGGCACCTACTCCTCCTTCGAGGAGCAGCGCGCCGCGCGCGAGCTGCTCGATGCCAAGGCGGTCAAGCGCCAGGAGGCCGAGCGCGCGCGCCTGCAGTCCTTCGTCGACCGCTTCAAGGCCAAGGCGTCCAAGGCGCGGCAGGCACAGTCTCGCGTGAAAATGCTGGAGCGCCTGAAGCCGATCACGGCGCTGGTCACCGAGGACGTGCGCGAGATCTCCTTTCCCGCGCCGGAGAAGATCCTGTCGCCGCCGATCATCGCGGTGGACAACGCTTCCGTCGGCTACGATCCGTCGACGCCGGTGCTGGGCCGCGTCACCTTGCGCATCGACAATGACGACCGCATTGCGCTGTTAGGCGCCAATGGCAACGGCAAGTCGACGCTCGTAAAGCTGCTCGCCGGGCGGCTTGCGCCGTTCTCAGGGAGAGTTACGCGCGCGGACAAGCTGTCGATCGCCTATTTCGCGCAGCACCAGCTCGATGAGCTCAACGAGGACGCCTCCGCCTACGACCACGTCCGCAAGCTGATGGGCGATGCGCCCGAAGCCAAAGTGCGGGCGCGCGCCGGCGCGATCGGTTTTTCGGGCAAGGCCGCCGACACCAAGGTGGGCAAATTGTCGGGCGGCGAGAAGGCGCGACTCCTGCTGGGGCTTGCGACCTTCTTCGGCCCCAACATGATCATCCTGGACGAGCCGACCAACCATCTCGACATCGATAGCCGCGCCGCCCTCGCGGAGGCGATCAACGAATTCCCCGGCGCGGTGATCATGGTCTCGCACGACCGCTATTTGATCGAAGCCTGCGCCGAGCGGCTCTGGATCGTCGCCGACCGCACCGTCACCAATTACGACGGCGACCTCGACGAATACCGCCGTCTCGTTCTGTCGACGCGCAATGCCGAACCCGCCCCGCGCGAGCGAAATGCGCCAAGCGAAAAGCCGCAGCGCCCGAAGTCGGACAATCGCGGCTCGCTGAAGAAGCGCATCGCGGAGGCCGAAGCCGAGATCGCCCGCGTCAGCGACATCATCGCCAAGATCGACACGGCGCTCGCCCTGCCCGACATTTTTACGCGCGATCCCAAGCAGGCCGCGCAGCTTTCGAAAGCGCGCGCCAATGCCGCCGACGCGCTGGCGCGCGCGGAAGAGCAATGGCTCGAGGCGAGCACGCAGTTCGACGAGGCGACGGGTTAGCTTCCTGGGTGGCGCCGGGTCTGCAGGCGGCGCGTCAATCGGAAATATCCGCGCCTGCCGACGAAATAGCCCGTGTCTGTTGCGCGCATTTGGGGTTACGTTGGACGCAATTTGCGTCAGCGCACCGGGGATGATCGGACTCCAGATCGAGAACGATCGGCATTTTCAGTCCAAGCGATTCTAGCCAAGCGATTTCCAAACAAGCAATGATCAGGGGATATCTCGAATGTCCGCGCTCGAACCGATCAAGTTCACCGACGGCGTGGCTTACGAGCGCTTCATGGCGCCCTGGAGCCGATCGGCCGGGACCCTTTTCCTGGACTGGCTGGCGCCTCGCCCCGGATTGGCCTGGATCGACGTCGGATGCGGCAATGGCGCGTTTACCGAGCTCATCCTTGCGGCGGCCGCCCCGTCGTCCGTTTGCGCGATCGATCCCTCCGACGCACAGATCGCGACGGCGCGCGCGAAACTATCGGCAAAGCAGGTCGAGCTTTCGACTGGCGATGCCATGGCACTTCCCTACGACGCCGACCGCTTCGACGTCGCGGTGATGGCGCTGGCGCTGTTCTTCGTCCCCGACGCGCATAAAGGCGCCGCGGAGATGGTCCGCGTCACCAGGCCCGGCGGCATGGTCGCGTCCTACACCTGGGACATCGTCCGGGGCGGCTCGCCCACGCAGCCGCTGTGGGAGGAGATGGATGCGCTCGGCAAACCTGCACAGCGTCCGCCGAGTGTGGATGTATCGCGGTTCGAGGCGCTGAAGCCGCTTTGGGCGGAGCTCGGCCTCCGCGAGGTCGAGACGCGCGAACTCGTTGTCGAACGAACGTTTGCGAATTTCGACGACTACTGGCTGTCGATGGTCGTCAGCAGCCCGGCCGGCGTGTTGGCAAGGCTGTCGGAGACGGAGAGCGCGGAGCTCAAGCGCCGGCTGCAGGCAAGGCTGCCGGCGAGCGCGCGCGGACAGATCACGGTTCATGCCTCGGCCACCGCGATCAAGGGACGCAAAGCCGCTTGATGATGCGCAGGCGCGAACGGCGATCGCCGCAATCCGGGGACCGAGCGGTCAGGTCCTGTCGTTCGAGGATGCAATGAAGGGACGGCCATAGCCGTCCCGCAAGCTCACCTTACGCCGACTTCTTCTTCGGCTTCGGCTTGGTCCCCTTCGGCATGACCGGCGCTTCCGGCGTGCCTTCGATCGAGGACAGGCGGCCGGACGTGAAGGTGTAGATGCCGGCGCGCGGCCCGGTGGTCCAGGTGACGACGGCGACGCGGCGGCCGGCGGCGTCATTGGAGAGATTGACGGTCGAGGGCGCGCCGATGCCGCGCACCACGTCGCATTCGGTGTGGCCGAGCGCGACCGTGCCGCCCGTCGGCGCCGCTGCCGTCGTCGACGCATTGGCGTCAGCCGGCCCGGGCGCTGGCGCCATGCCGGGACAGGCGCCGTCGGCGCTGACGAGATCCTCGGCGCCCACCGGCTTGTCCGGGGTCAGCGGCGGCGACTCGATCGAGATGTTCTTGATGAAGAGACGACCCGGCTTCTGGAACCATTCGGCGTCCTTCGACAGCAGATCGGTCCCCGAGCAGCCCGCAACCAGCGGTGCTACGGCAGCCAACACAACTATGAGGGAGCTGGGAAGCTTTTGATGTCGCACGATAAACTAAATTCCCCGCGTGAAGGACCGGCCCTAAACGATTGTCCCAACATCACTTTGCGGCACGAAGGTGGCCGAGACCAGCCTGACCCCAAAAGTGCAAATTATCATTAATTGCGAACGGCCGCTAATTCCGACGCTGCCACCGGCCCCGTTCGTCGGCCTGCCAATAGGTGACATCAAATCCCCGCGCCTTGCAATCCGTCCAGGCACTGCGGGCCGACGCGAGGGCATCCGGATCGTCGCCGTTGAACAGCAGCACCATGCGCTCATAGCCCTGCGCATCCTTCGGCAATGCGGCGTTGTCGACCAGGAAGCGGACGTTGGCGCCGTTGGGATTGCCCTCCTCGATCGCCAGCACGATCGGCTGGTCGGCGGCGTCGTTCACCCGCCACGTCGCATGCGGCAGGAAGGAATCGTCGCGATAGGTCCACAAATGCGCGTCGAGCGCATCGGCGTGTTCCTCCGAGGTCGATTGCACCACGACGCGCCAGCCGCGCTCGAGCGATTTCTCGAGAAGCGGCGGCAACACGTTCTCCACCGTCATGTTTTGCAGATGGTAGAACAGCACTTCGGTCATTTGGTCACTTGCGCTCGTAATGATCGGCGACCAGCCGGTCGAGCAGGCGGACGCCATAGCCGCTTCCCCAGCTCTGGTTGATGTCGGTCTTCGGCGCGCCCATCGCGGTGCCGGCAATGTCGAGATGCGCCCAGGGCGTGCCGTCGACGAAGCGCTGCAGGAACTGCGCGGCTGTGATCGAGCCGCCGTGCCGGCCGCCGGTGTTCTTCATGTCGGCGAACTGGGAATCGATCAGCTTGTCGTATTCGGGGCCGAGCGGCAGGCGCCAGACCTTCTCGCCGCTCTCGATGCCAGCCGCGAGCAGGCGGTCGGCGAGCTCGTCATTGTTGGAGAACATGCCGGCGTGCTCGGTGCCGAGCGCCACCACGATCGCACCGGTCAGCGTCGCCAGATCCACCATGAATTTCGGCTTGGTCTTCTTGGCGACGTACCAGAGCACGTCGGCGAGCACGAGGCGGCCTTCGGCATCGGTGTTGATGATCTCGATGGTCTGGCCCGACATCGAGGTGACGATGTCGCCCGGCCGCTGTGCATTGCCGTCGGGCATGTTCTCGACAAGGCCGATGGCGCCGACCACGTTGGCCTTGGCCTTGCGCGCCGCCAGCGCGTGCATCAGGCCGACGACGCAGGCCGCCCCGCCCATGTCGCCCTTCATGTCCTCCATGCTGCCGGCCGGCTTGATCGAGATGCCGCCGGTGTCGAAGCAGACGCCCTTGCCGACGAAGGCGACCGGTGCCTCGCCCTTTTTGCCGCCGTCCCAGCGCATGATCACGGTGCGGCTCGGCCGCGCCGAGCCCTGGCCGACGCCGAGCAGCGCGCCCATGCCGAGCTTCTGCATCGCCTTGACGTCGAGCACCTCGATCTTGACGCCGAGCTTGCGGAGCTGACCGGCGCGGCGCGCGAACTCCTCGGGGAAAAGCACGTTCGGCGGCTCGTTGACGAGGTCGCGCGCCATGACGACGCCGTCGACAACGTGGCCGGCCGGGGCAAACGCCTTCTTCGCGGCGATGGCGTCGCCGACCGCAAGCGAGATGTCGGCGCGCGAGCCGCCCTCCTCGCCGTCCTTCTTCTTGGTCTTGTAGCGGTCGAACTTGTAGGCGCGTAAACGAAGGCCCGAGGCGATCGCGACCGCCTGCTCGCCGGTCATGGCGCCGCCGGGCAATTCCGCCATGATGGTCATGGCGGCGGTACCGGCCGTAAGCTTGCTCGCCGCCACGCCGCCGAACTTGAGGAAATCGCTCGTCTTCAGGCTCGCCGGCTTGCCGGCCCCGATCACCACCAGGCGGGTCGCCTTCACGCCCTCCGGCGCCAGGATATCCAGGGCAGCCCCGCTTTTACCTTTGAAGCCGGCGGCGGAGGCCGCCCGCTTCACGAGATCGGCAGCGCTCCCGAGCGCCTTGGCCGTCGCCGGGCCGAGCTTCAGGCCGTCGTCACAGAACACGACCAGGATGCCACGGGCGGCGGCAGACAACGGGACGAAGCCGACCTTGATGGCATCGGACATTGGGTAACTCCTCCAAAACATGGGGCTTTTTGCCGTTCGGCGGTCCCGGCCACAGGCCGGAGCTGAACGGCGATTCACTGGACTTTATCTACTATGGGCCACCGGCCCGGCAGATGCCAAGCACCGCCGTGGCCGCCAGGCCACAACGCGCGAAATATTAACCATATATTGAGGGTGCCACGGGGCAGCCATTTTGTTGACGGATCAAAGGGATGGTAGTGAGAGAGTAAGCCGGCGGAAGCGGTGGTTGGCCAACCTTGGGGATCCCCTGATCGGGGATTGGTTGGACAGCCGGAGTTCCGGCCTGCAGTGGGGCTTGGTGGGATTCGTGCGGTAGCGCATGGGGTCGATCGATAGGTATATTTTCCGCACGACGCTGGCGTCGTTTGCGCTCGTCCTGGTCAGCCTCACCGGCGTGATCTGGATTACGCAAGCGTTGCGCGGCATCGACCTGATGACGAGCCAGGGTCAGACCATCCTCACCTTCCTCGGCATCACCAGCCTCGTCATTCCGGCGCTGGTCCTGATCATCTCGCCGATCGCGCTGATGATCGCGATCTCGCACACGCTGAACAAGCTCGCGACCGATTCCGAGATCATCGTGATGAATGCCGCCGGCTTCTCGCCGTTCCGGCTGTTCTATCCGTTCTTCTACGCCACCTGCGTGGTGGCGCTGCTGGTCGCCTTCATCGCGGCGTATCTGGCGCCCGACGGCATGCGGCGGATCAAGCAGTGGGACGCCGAGATCACCGCCGACGTGCTCACCAACATCCTCCAGCCCGGCCGCTTCGCCCAGCTCGACAAGAACCTGACGATCCGGATTCGCGAACGGCAGCCCGGCGGCATCCTTGCCGGCATCTTCATCGACGACCGCCGCGATCCGAATGAGCGCGTCTCGATCGTCGCCGAGCAGGGCGAGGTCGTGAAGAACGAGAACGGCTCCTTCCTGGTGCTGAAGGATGGCAATCTCCAGCGCTTCGAGGCCGGCAAGCGCGATCCCGCGCTGGTGGCGTTCGGCCGCTACGGCTTCGACATGTCGAAATTCTCGGGCCAGGGCCGCGACGTCACCCTCGGGATTCGCGAGCGCTATCTCTGGGAGCTGTTCTCGCCGGCCGAGGATGATCCCGTCTACAAGCAGATTCCCGGGCAGTTCCGCTCGGCCCTGCATGACAGCCTGTTGGCTCCGGTCTATCCCTTCGCCTTTGCCGTGCTCACCTTCGCGTTCCTGGGTGCGCCTCGCACCACCCGCCAGAGCCGCAACTTCTCGATCGGCTCCTCGATCCTCGCGGTGTTCGGCCTGCGCATGGCCGGCTTCGCCTGCTCGGTGATGGCGGTGAAATCGCCGGAGGCGGTGTTCGTTCAGTACGCAATGGTCGTCGGCGCCATCGGCATCGGGCTGTGGATGATCATCGGCGGCATCGTGGTCGAGCTGCCTCCCCGCCTCATGGAGGCCATCAACAAGTCCAACGCGCGCATTGCGCGGCTGTTCGGACGGCCGGCCACCGCATGAGCATGCTCACCAACACACTCGGGCGCTATTTCGCCGGCCGCTTCGTCGTCGCGGCGCTCGGCGTGTTCGCGAGCATCTTCCTGCTGCTGGTGCTGGTCGACTACATCGAGATGGTGCGCAAGACTTCCGGCCTTGCATCCGCCTCCGCGATCATGGTGGCCGAGACCTCGCTGTTCCGGGTGCCGCAGCTCTTGGAGAAGCTGACGCCGTTCTGCATGCTGATCGGCGCCATGACCTGCTATCTCGCCCTCTCCCGCCGGCTCGAGCTCGTGGTTGCGCGCGCCGCCGGCATCTCGGCCTGGCAGTTCATCGCGCCGGCGCTCGGCAGCGCGCTCCTGATCGGGGTCGTCGCCACCGTCGCCTACAATCCGATGTCGGCCAATCTGCGCGAGCTCTCCAAGCGCATGGAGGCCGAGCTGTTCGGCTCGGCGCCCGGCGGCGGCATCCAGGATGCCTCCGGCTTCTGGCTCAATCAGGTGACCAGCGACGGCCAGACCATCATCAACGCGGCGCGCAGCGAGCAGCAGGGCATCCGGCTCACGGGACTCACGCTGTTCCGGTTTGACACACAGCAGCACTTCAAGGAACGCGTCGAGGCGCGCGAAGCCACGCTCGAGGCGGGCCATTGGTTGTTCAAGGGCGTCCGCCGCTTCTCGCTGGACGCGCCGCCGATCGACCAGGCCAGCCTGGAGATTCCGACGACGCTGACCGAGGCCCAGGTCCGCAACAGCTTTTCCACACCGGAGACTGTGTCCTTTTGGCAACTACCGAGCTACATCCGCTCCTCCGAAAGCTCAGGCTTCGCGACAGCGGGATATCGACTCCAGTATCAGAAGCTCCTGGCGCAGCCGTTTTTGCTCGCCGCCATGGTGATGCTCGCGGCCTCCGTGTCGTTGCGCTTCTTCCGGATGGGCGGCGTGCAGAAGATGGTTTTGAGTGGCGTGGGCGCAGGCTTTCTGCTCTACGTTCTGTCGAAAGTAACTGAGGACTTGAGCAAGGCTGAGTTGATGCATCCGATCGCTGCGGCGTGGTTGCCCGTTGTTGTGGGCGGCCTCACCGGCTTTTTGGCCTTGCTCTATCAGGAGGACGGTTAGTGACTGCCGTCCAACGAGGGCGCGTGTCTCGTTTGACGCGGCGTACTGTGGTGCGCGCGAACGGGTGCGGCTTGTCTATTCGCAGGCTCCTGCTCGCTGTTGCCGCCATGGCATCGCTCGGCGGGCTGGTGGATGTTGCCGCCGTGGCCCCCGCCTCCGCCCAGAGCTTCACCTACAATCCGCTGCCGCCGCGCCCGAAGCCGCCGAAGGTCGCCAACGACAACCAGATGCTGGTTCAGGCGACCGAGGTCGACTACGACTACAACAATTCGCGCGTTTCCGCGGTCGGCAACGTCCAGCTGTTCTACAACGGCACCAGCGTCGAGGCCGACAGGGTCATCTACGACCAGAAGACCAAGCGGCTCCATGCCGAAGGCAACATCCGCATGACGGATGCCGACGGCAAGATCACCTACGCCGAGATCATGGATCTCTCCGACGACTACCGCGACGGTTTCGTCGATTCGCTGCGCGTGGACACCGCCGACCAGACCCGCATGGCCGCGAGCCGCGCCGATCGCTCCAGCGGCAACTACACGGTGTTCGACAACGGCGTCTACACGGCCTGCGCGCCGTGTAAGGACGATCCGAAGAAGCCGCCGCTGTGGCAGGTCAAGGGTGCCCGCATCATCCACGACCAGCAGGAGAAGATGCTGTATTTCGAGACGGCGCAGCTCGAGTTCTTCGGCGTGCCGATCGCCTACATGCCCTATTTCTCGACGCCTGATCCGACCGTCAAGCGCAAGAGCGGCTTCCTGATGCCCGGTTACTTCCCCGGCACCACGAACACCGGCTTCGGCGCTGAAGTTCCCTATTATTGGGCGATCGCGCCCGATATGGACGCAACCTTCACGCCGCGCTTCCTGTCGCGGCAAGGCGTGCTGGTGCAGGGTGAATTCCGTCAGCGCCTGATCGACGGCGCCTACCAGATCCGGGCCTACGGCATCGACCAGCTCGACCCCGGCGCCTTTGCCGGCCAGCCCGGCGACCGTCAGTTCCGCGGCGCCGTCGACACCAAGGGTCAGTTCGCGCTGAACGACAAATGGGTCTGGGGCTGGGACGGCGTCCTGATGTCCGACTACTATTTCTTCTCGGACTATCGCCTCGCGGCCTACAAAGACCCGCTCGGCTCGTTCCTGAACCTGCCGACCGACGCGCTGTCGCAGCTCTATCTGACCGGCGTCGGCAATCGCAGCTTCTTCGACGCTCGCACGATGTACTGGCTGAGCTACTCGGGCAACCAGGACAAGGTCCCGGTCGTCTACCCCGTGATCGACTACTCGAACGTGCTCAACTATCCGGTCTTCGGCGGCGAGTTCAGCTACAAGACCAATTTCGTGAACCTGTCGCGCGAAAACGCGGTGTTCGATCCGATCACGACGCTCGCCAACACCAACGGCCTGTGCACCACCGCCTCGGCCGATCCGCTCGCGCGCACGCCGTCGCAGTGCCTGCTGCGCGGCTTCCCCGGCACCTACACCCGCCTCACCGCGGAAGCGCAGTGGCGCAAGTCCTATACCGATCCGTTCGGCCAGATCTGGACGCCGTTCGCCAGCCTGCGCGCCGACGCGATCAATTCCTCGGTCTCCAATCAGCCGGGCGTATCGAACTATCTGCCGGTCGGTGACACCCAGGCATTCCGCCTGATGCCGACCGTCGGTCTCGAATACCGCTACCCCTTCATCAACGTTCAGCCCTGGGGCTCGACCACCATCGAGCCGATCGCGCAGATCATCATCCGTCCGAACGAGACTTATGCCGGCAAGCTGCCGAACGAGGACGCGCAGAGCATGGTGTTCGACGCCTCGAACCTGTTCAGCGTCGACAAATTCTCCGGCTACGACCGCGTCGAGGGCGGCGGCCGCGCCAATGTCGGCGTGCAGTCCACCACGCAGTTCGACAGGGGCGGCGCCGTCAAGGTGCTGTTCGGCGAGTCCTACCAGCTATTCGGACTGAACTCCTTCGCGGTCCGGGACTCCATCAACACGGGTCTGGATTCCGGTCTCGACAAGCCGCGCTCGGATTACGTGGCAAGCGCCAGCTACTCGCCCAACCGCACCTACACCTTCAGCGTCCGCTCCCGCATGGACGAGCAGACCTGGAACGTGCAGCGCTTCGAGGCGGAAGGCCGCGCCAATTTCGACCGCTGGTCGGTCAGCGTGCTGTACGGCAACTACGCGCCGCAGCCGGAACTCGGCTATCTGACGCGCCGCGAGGGCATCCTGACCTCGGGCTCGCTCAAGGTCGCGTCCAACTGGGTGGTGTCGGGCTCGGCGCGCTGGGACCTCGAGGCCAACAAGATCAACCAGTATGTGCTCGGCGCCGGCTATGTCGACGATTGCTTCGTGCTGGCGGCGAACTATGTAACTTCGTATAGCTATTCGGCAGGCGCTGCGCCGCCAGTGCTGAACCATGCGTACATGTTCACGTTCGGGCTGCGTACGCTGGCGACCTCGTCGACGACCAGCAGTTCCAGCGGCCTCCAGTAAACGGTTTGAAGTGCCGGCCGCGTTGTCCCAATCGCAGGTTCACCGCGGCTGACATGCGAGCGAGATCCATGACGACTGCCTTGCCTCTGTTCCGCCTCCTCTTCGTCCTCGCCGCCCTGCTTCTGGCCGGCACGCCGTCGCGCGCGCAGAACATCGTCGTCATGGTCAACGGCGATCCGATCACCGATTTCGATATCGACCAGCGCGCAAAGCTCGACCAGCTGACGACGCAGAAGACCCCAGGCCGGCAGGAGGTCATCAACGAGCTGATCGACGACAGGGTGAAGCTCAAGGAAGGCAAGAAATACGGCGTCGATCCCGGTGTCAGCGACGTCAACCAGTCCTTCGAGGGCATGGCGCAGCGCATGCGCATCTCGCCGGATCAGCTGACCAAGTCGCTCGAATCCAAGGGCGTCCGCCCTGAAACTCTGAAGGGCCGCATGAAGGCCGAGATGGTTTGGACCAGCCTCGTGCGCGGCCGCTTCAAGGAGAAGCTGATGGTCGGCGAGCGCGACGTCGCGCAGGCCGTGCAGGCCCAGACCGGCGACAAGCTGCAGATCGAGGGCACCGAATACAAGATGCAGCCGATCGTGCTGATCGTGCCGCGCGGCTCGTCCCCGGCCTTCCAGGAGACGCGGATGAAGGAAGCCGAGCAATATCGCTCCCGCGTCGGCAGCTGCGAGGAAGCCAATTCGCTGTTCCGCTCGACGCCGAACGCCACCATTCGCGAGGCCGTCACCAAGACGACGGCGGACCTGCCCGAAACGCTGCGCAAGGTGCTCGACGACACGGCGATCGGCCATCTGACGGCGCCGGAGGTGACCAAGGCGGGCATCGAGATGGTGGTGCTGTGCTCGCGCAAGCCGACCATGATCGACACGCCGAAGAAGCGCGAGGTCCGCGAGAAGATGTACCAGGAGAAGTACGAGAAGACCCAGAAGGCCTATCTCGAAGA
Source organism: Bradyrhizobium huanghuaihaiense (assembly GCF_025200885.1). Lineage (NCBI taxonomy): Bacteria > Pseudomonadati > Pseudomonadota > Alphaproteobacteria > Hyphomicrobiales > Nitrobacteraceae > Bradyrhizobium > Bradyrhizobium huanghuaihaiense. The sequence continues at coordinate 5,263,628 of NZ_CP104172.1, forward strand.
GCTCCGCAAGGCGGCGATGATCGAATATCGCAACCGCTGATGGCCGACGCCCCGATCAAGCCCCTCGCCCTGACCCTGGGAGAGCCCGCGGGCATCGGCCCCGACATCGCGATTGCGGCCTGGCTTCGCCGCCGTGAGCTGAACCTGCCCGCCTTCTATCTGCTCGGCGACCAAGCCTTCGTCGCGCAACGCGCCAAAGCGCTCGGCGCCGAGATCCGGATCGTCCCGGTGAGCGCCAGCGAGTCCGTGGCCGCCTTCGCCGAGGCCCTGCCCGTGGTCGCGACCGGCGAGCGCGCGACGGCCGAGCCCGGCAAGCCCGACGCATCAAGCGCGCCCGCCGCGCTCGCCTCGATCCGCCAGGCAGTCACGGATGTCCGCGAGGGGCGCGCCGGCGCCGTCGTCACCAATCCGATCGCCAAGAGCGTGCTCTACCGCGCCGGCTTCCGCCATCCCGGCCACACCGAATTCCTCGCCGAGCTCGCCGCTGAGGACGGCCGCGTGCCGCAGCCGGTGATGATGCTGTGGTCACCGCGGCTCGCCGTGGTGCCGGTGACCATCCACGTCTCCTTGCGCGAGGCGCTGAGCCAGCTGACCAGCGAGTTGATCGTCTCGACCGTGCGCATCGTCGCGACCGAGCTGACATCCCGCTTCGGCATCGCGCGGCCGCGCATCGCGATCTCCGGCCTCAATCCGCATGCCGGCGAGGACGGCTCGCTCGGCCATGAGGAGCAGACGGTGATTGCGCCGGCGCTCAAAGCTCTGCGCAATGACGGCATCGAGGCCAGGGGCCCGCTGCCCGCGGACACCATGTTCCACGAGGCCGCACGCAACCTCTATGATTGCGCGGTCTGCATGTATCACGACCAGGCGCTGATCCCGATCAAGACCGTCGCCTTCGACGACGCAGTCAACGTCACGCTCGGCCTGCCCTTCATCCGCACCTCGCCCGATCACGGCACCGCCTTCGACATCGCCGGCACCGGTAAAGCGAACCCCGCAAGCCTGATTGCCGCGCTGAAGCTTGCAAGCCGCATGGCGGCTGCGAAAACCTGATGAGCGCGATCGACGACCTCCCGCCGCTGCGCGAGGTCATTCGCCAGCACGCGCTGTCGGCCCGCAAATCGCTCGGTCAGAATTTTCTGCTCGATCTCAACCTCACCGCGCGCATCGCGCGTGCGGCCGCGCCGCTGGAGGACTCCACGATCGTCGAGATCGGCCCGGGCCCGGGCGGACTGACGCGCGCGCTGCTCGCGCTCGGGGCCCGGCGCGTCATCGCCATCGAGCATGACGAGCGCGCGATCCCGGCCTTGCAGGATATTTCCGGGCGCTATCCCGGCCGGCTCGAGATCGTCCACGGCGATGCCATGACCTTCGATCCGCGCCCGCGGCTCGCAGGCGAGCGCGCAAAGATCGTCGCCAATCTGCCCTACAACATCGCGACCCAGCTTCTCATCAACTGGCTGATCACCGAACCCTGGCCGCCCTGGTACGACATGATGGTGCTGATGTTCCAGCGCGAGGTCGGCGAGCGCATCGTCGCACGCGAGGACGAGGAGGCCTATGGCCGTCTCGGCGTGCTCGCCAACTGGCGCTGCGAGACCAAGATCCTGTTCGACATTTCGCCGTCCGCCTTCGTGCCGCCGCCGAAGGTCACCTCCTCCGTCGTGCGCCTCAAGCCGCGCGCAGAGCCGCTGCCTTGCGATCGCAAGCTGCTCGAGCAGGTCGCGGCCGCCGCCTTCGGCCAGCGCCGCAAGATGCTGCGGCAAAGCCTGAAATCACTGGGTGTCGATCCTGCACGGCTCGCCGCGGCGGCCGGCGTCGATGCGACGCGGCGCGCCGAGACGATCCCGATATCGGGCTTTGTTGCCATGGCCCGTGAATTGGCGGATATACGCAGCGAGGCTCAATAATAGGAATTTCGGAGGAAGGAATATGGCGTTGATGCGCAGGCAGTCCCTGGTCAAGTTCGACGCGCCCTTGTGCGAGACCATCGTCGACACGCCGAAGCCGCAAGGACGCGAAGTGCTGGTGCGCATCGAGCGCTGCGGTCTCTGCCATTCCGACCTGCACATCCAGGACGGCTATGCCGATCTCGGCGGCGGCAAGAAGCTCGACACCACGCGCGGCATGACGCTGCCCTTCACGCTCGGCCACGAGATCGCGGGCATCGTCGACGAAGTCGGTCCCGACGTGCCCGCCGGCCTCGTCGGCACCAAGAAGGCGGTGTTTCCCTGGATCGGCTGCGGCCAGTGCCGCGACTGCGCCAATGGCGACGAGAATCTCTGCGCCAAGCAGCGCTTCCTCGGCGTCTCCATCGACGGCGGCTTCGCCACCCATGTGCTGGTGCCTGACGCAAAATACCTGCTCGACTACGATCCCCTGCCGGTCAACCAGGCCGCGACCCTGATGTGCTCGGGCGTCACCGCCTACGGCGCGCTCAAGCGCCTGGTCGACCGTCCGCGCCAGCGCAATTTGCTGCTGATCGGCCTCGGCGGCGTCGGCATGATGGGCCTGTCGTTCGCGCAGGCCATGTTCAAGCAGCCGATCACTGTCGCCGACCTCTCACCGGCCGCGCGCGAGACCGCGCTGAAGAACGGCGCGGCCGTCGCCTACGATCCGTCCGAGCCCGACGTGATCAAGCGCATCCTGAAAGAAACCGAGGGCGGCTTCGACGAGGTCGTCGATTTCGCCGGCAACGAGAAGTCGATGGCGTTTGCGGTCGCGGTCGCCGCGCGCGGCGGCAAGGTCGTGGTCTCCGGCCTGATGGGCGGCCAGTTCACGCTGCCGATGGTGCAATGGGTCTACAAGCGCCTGACCGTCGAAGGCTTCATGGTCGGAACGCTCGCGGAAGGCCGTGAGCTGATGGCGCTCGCCCGCGCCGGCAAGATCAAGCCGACGCCGATGCGCGAGGAGCCGATGGGCGACGTGCAGAAATGGATCGACGAGCTTCGCGCCGGCAAGGTCGTCGGCCGCATTGTGCTGAAGAACTAGGATGCGAGGAACCTGAGCCTCCCTGCGGCGAGATCAAAGGTCTCGCCGCGGAACGCCGACGCCCGCGCTGCGTTGGCAGCACATGTCCATCCGCTGCACTGTCGAGAGCGCATTCTTCATTGCCTGGAGCTGCCTGGAGCAGAGCGGCGAGCTCGGCGCGCCGGACGAGACTGCGAACTTTCTTCTCGACTTCATTGAAGCTCAGCTCAGGACCGGCGAACGCCGGCAGCTGCTGCTCGCGAACCGGGCGATCGACGCCTGGCGCGCGCACGTGGCCAGGAGCCGGCCGCAGGACGTGCGCTTCGGGTGACCGACGGCACAACGTCGCCCTCTCCCACGCAGCCATCGCTTTCCACTGGCCGCTCCAGGGTTTTGCCGGATTCCGATAGTGATTTCGTCATGCCTCACTCGACCGGGACTTGCCGCCGCGAAAACCACAACTTGCATCGGCCCGTGAATGGCCGTTCAATGGCGGTTTAGGCCGACGCCGCGTTATTTTTTGGTTTTCTGAATGCGAACTTTTCTCATCATCTTCGGCATCTGGCTGCTGATCAACGTGCTGTTCGTCGTCATCATGATGCCGCCGCGCAAGCCGCGGAAGCCGAATCATTCGCGCTCATCGGCCGGCCTCGCACCGGCAGCCATCGAGCCGAACGCCTATCCTTTCGATGAGGACGAGAAGGTCTCGCTTCGCCACACCATCATTGCCATTGCGATGGGCGCGCTGTTCTCGCTGACGCCGCCGCTGCTCCAGGCGGTCGACGACATCAAGCGGCTGGTCAACAAGTACCGCAAGCCCAGCCAGCCGCCCGAAGCCGAAAACGGCGAAGGATCGCTGGAGACGGTGTCCGAAGACCTCCGCACGCGCGAGGAGCGCACGACGGCCGGCGAATCCTCGTCCGATGATCGGAACGCGCCGAAGCGCTAGCGCCTAGATTCTCTTCGCAGATTCCACTTCGCGCGCGACATTGGAACGTCGCGCGCCGCCAGCGCGTTGGCTCTCCATCAAGGCGACGACCGGGTCGGAGCCGATGACAAGAGCAGGCGCCGCCTGCTCCGAAGATCACGCAAAACACCGGTAGCGGGCGCGTGGGACAAACGATCACGCATGTGGGATCGAAAAGATCGGGGGATCGAAAAGAGGAGAAACGAGTTGACCAATCTGGGCAAGTGGTACGATCCCATCTCCGAGCGCTGGATCGCGCCGCGCGAACCGCGCCAGGAGACAACATCGTCCCAGGTGAGCGAGAACCACGTCCTCGAGCTTGAGAGGACCGTCGAGGTCAAACGCATCTGGCGCGCACTGGTCGATTGCTGCGCACGCGACTGATCTCTCCGCGCACGTCGAAACCGGAACCTCCAGTCATCAATGCCGGTGTCATTTGCATGAGCGATCCCGCATTCCCCGCACGGCCGGTCGCAGCTGCGATACGCTATCTGTCGATCATCGTCGGTTGCGCCTGCCTGCTTCTCGCCGCCATCTGCTTCGCCATCGCGGCACAGGTCTTCATTCAGACCGGTGTGTTTGCGCAATCCTACGCGATGGTGGGTCTCGTGAGCACCGTGCTGGGGTTTCTGGCGCTGATGCTGGCGCGGGTGTGGAAGTAGGCACTTGCGATATTCAGTAGGATGGGTTGAGCCCTTGCGAAACCCATCACTCACCTAGGCTTCCGCCCGGGACAAAGTTGCGGGGCATCGACGGGGTCGCGGCTTGCCGTATCACGATGCCGCCTTCTCTCCGTCATTGCGAGCGCAGCGAAGCAATCCAGACTGCCGCTGCGGAAAGATTCTGGATTGCTTCGCTGCGCTCGCAATGACGATGTGGCAAGAGCCTGCCCAAAGCCTCGCCCCCTCGCGAGGCGTTGGGCAAAACACCCGTCAATCCCTCCTCGCAAAAATATTCCACTTTCCCGAATTTCGGATTTGTGGCATACACCCATCATCCTGGCCCTGCCAAAGGGGCGTTCGCGACCGTCACGAGATGCGGGCCGGATGGCGGTGGACGCGGCAGCGCCGGCGCGATCGGTGTGATGACAGGGCGGGCGACCGTGAGTCTCACGCGACGCGGTACGACACGGTGCAGTTACAGCGGTTGTGTTGGTCATCTTGGGTGAGCACGCGCCAGCCTCTGATGATCGGCAAAGCCGTCCGCGGACGGAGAAGTCGTGTGGTCCTGACGCCCGGGGTCTGTGCGTCAAGGCTTGCAGTGATCTGGCGGCCCGACCGGGTGCGCGCATCAGTCATCTGCAAGGCGACGGGGGCAATAGTGCATCGCTCCCCGGGGAGAGCACGAAGGACACCGTTAAAACCATCCGCGCAGGGAAGGCCGAGCGACCGGCATCACCTGTGATCCACCCCGTGTGCATCTTCCGTAGCGCACGGATCTGCGGGTGCCGGCCGGCGCCCGGCCTTCCCTGCGCCCTTTGGCATCCAACGGGCGGCAAGCGACAGCAAGGCTCGGGCAGGAGTTGCCGCGAGAACGCGATGCCATGGGAACTGCAATGCGAGGGGTTCCTATCGCCACCTTCCGCTTCTCGGGAACCTGGACCTCAGCCAAGCAATAACGCGGCCGAAAAAGGTCGGCGGCGCGGCGGAACGAACGCGCGCCGAGCCCAATTCAGGCCACATCCTCTCCGGATTTGCGGCTCATTGCCACCCAACTCTTTGACGAGAAAGGGATGGTTAAGAGTTGCGTAATGCGTAACCGGGAGACCAGGATGGGCAACCGAACCGCGAAATTCGTATCTGCGCTTGTTGGCAGCATCATTGCCGGCGCACCACTCGCTGCCGTGTCGCAGAACGCGCCCACCGCATCGAGCACCGCCGGTAGCGCGAGCGACTGCCTCGCCTCGCCGAAGGGTTCCGCGCCGCAGGGGCAGCACTGGCACTATCGCGTCGAGCGCGGCACCAAGCGGCAATGCTGGTATCTGCGTGCCGAAGGCGGCAAGGACAGCGCGAAGCTCGTGCAGACTGCGCAGGCCACAAGCGATACGCCGTTGGCAGAGTCGCCGGCGCCGCAGCAACATCCGGTTCAGGACGCACGCGCCGAATATCCGACGCCCCGGAGCGCTGCGGCCGTCAAGACGCCGGCCCTGGCTGCACAAGCCGCAACCGCGACACCGCCGCAACAATCCTCCGACCAGACGGCGGACGGCAACGCGCAGCAACCCGCCAGCGCCGCCCCCTGGCCCGATGTCTCCGCAGCATCTACCCCGCCTGCGCCGGAGCCGGCACCGACCGCGGTTGCCGCCGCGCAGCCGAGCGCAAAGCCATCAAAATCCTCGCCCTCCATGGCACTTGCCGCGGCAGACAGCAGCGTCGACAAGCCGACGGGCTCGCTCCAGATGCTGCTGCTCGTCATCGGCGGCGCGCTGGCGCTCGCCGGCATCCTCGCCAGCGTCATCTACCGCTTCGCCGGCGGGCGCTTCCGCGCCCAGGCGAACGAACACCGCCGCGTGCATTGGGACGATCGGGAGCACCGAAATCAGGATCGCGCGCCCTGGCTCAAGGAGATGCCGGCCACGCCGCGCGCGCGGCAGCCGCGCCCGGTCGACTTCGATGCCGTGCGTCCGCAGGCCGTGCAACTTGCCGCGATCGATCGCGGGATCGACGCGATCGAAGCGCACGAGCCGCCGGCCGTTACTGAGGCCGCGCAGCGCGATGCGGACGAGATCCCGGTGTTCGACAGGGAGTTCGAGATCGAGACCCGTGCGCCCCGATTGGCTGCGAACGAGGCCGATAACGCTGCCGCCGAAAAACATGATGACCGCAATCAGGATGCGGTCGACATCGACATCATCACGACGATGCTGGAACGGCTGCTGAAGGAAGGGCCGCGACTGTCGGAGCCTAGCCCTGAAGCTGAGCTTGCAGCCCTCGCACAAAGCCGACGAGGCCCGTCCGCCGCTCGCGCTTGAGCCGTTCGGCCTTCAGGATCGACTGCACCTCGGCGAAGGCCTCGTCAACATTGTGGTTGATGACGATGTAGTCGTACTCGGCCCAGTGGCTCATCTCGTGGCTGGCGCGGCTCATGCGCTTGCGGATCACCTCGTCGGAATCCTGCGCGCGCGAATGCAACCGCTTCTCGAGGTCGGCCGCCGAGGGTGGCAGGATGAAGACGCTGACGACGTCCGCACGCGCCTTCTCGCGCAGCTGCTGCGTGCCCTGCCAGTCGATGTCGAACAGCACGTCCTGCCCCGACGACAGCGCCGCCTCGACCGGTGCGCGCGGCGTGCCGTAGCTGTTGTCGAACACCGTCGCCCATTCCAGCAGTTCGTCGGCCTTCACCATCGCGTCGAACCTGGCCTTGTCGACGAACAGATAGTCGCGCCCATCGACCTCGCCCGGCCGCATCGCGCGCGTGGTCGCGGATACCGACATTCGCAGGCCCGGCATCTGCTTGATCAGGAGACGCGACAGTGTCGTCTTGCCCGCGCCCGACGGCGAGGACAGCACGAACATCAAGCCGCGCCGCTCGACACCGTCAGTTCCGTGACCGCCCGTCGTCATCGATCACTCCAGATTCTGGACCTGCTCGCGGAACTGCTCGACCACGTTCTTCATGGCGAGTCCCGTATTGGTCAGCTCGATGTCGTTCGACTTCGAGCAGCAGGTGTTGACCTCGCGGTGAAACTCCTGCGCCAGGAAGTCGAGCTTGCGCCCGATCGGGCCGCCCTTGCCGATCAGCTCGCGCGCCTGCGCGACATGCGAGGCGATGCGGTCGAGCTCCTCGCGGATGTCGGCCCTGGTCGCGATCAGGATCGCCTCCTGCATCAGGCGGTCGGAATCGAAACGGTCGGAGGTGTCGAGCAGGGTTGCAATCTGCTCGGCGAGCCTCGCCTTGATCGCCTCGGGCTTGCGGCCGGGCGCGCCTTCCGCCTTCTTCGCCAGCGTCTCGATCTCGTCGACCCGCTGGGTCAGGATCTGGCCGAGCGAGGTCCCCTCGCGCTTGCGCATCGCGACGAGCTCGTCGAGCGCCTTGTCGAAGGCCTCCGCGGCAGCGGCACGGGCCGCCTTGTCCTCCTCCTCGTCGCCCTCGGGCTCGGCGACCTCGACCACGCCCTTGATGGCGAGCAGGCCGTCGATGCTCGGCGCCACGGCATCGACCTTGCCGGAGATCAGCGCGGCGGCCTTCAGCACCGCATTGAGCACGTCCTCGTTGATGCGGACCGTGGCGGCCGCATTGGTGCGCTTGACGGTGAGATTGGCGTAGACCGTGCCGCGCGAGAGCAGCTCGCCGGCGCGCTTCTTGGCATGGGCCTCGAGCTCATCGAACCCCTGCGGCAGCCTCACCCTGAGGTCAAAGCCCTTGGCGTTGACCGACTTCAATTCCCATTCGAACGTGTACGACCCGCTCGCGCCGTGGCTTCGGGCAAAGCCGGTCATGGACGACAGCGCCATCAGGTCAGATTCTCCGGAACGAAAGGATTCGCGAGGCATCAAGCCACGCGAATCTTAAGACTATTTTGCAGGAAAGTGGAATCCGCAAAGTCCCGTAGGCAGGTCTGCGCTGCCTAACGTTGGACCACCGGCGGCGAGGACTGCACCGCGCCCTGCCGGGCCGGTGCGGGATTGGCTGGATTGGCCGGGCGCGTCGCCGGCGGCCTCTTCTGCTGATTGGGACGGGGGGTGGTCGCGGTGGGCGCATCGGCGGCGCCGGGCGCGGCGGCCGCCGGGGGCTGCGCGTCCTCGGCCGGCTCAACCGTGTCGTTCTGGATCTGCTTCTCCATCGCGCGCAGCTTGGCGACGTTCTTCTGGTGCGCGTCGTAGGTCTCGGTGAAGGCATGCCCGCCGGTGCCATCGGCGACGAAATAGAGGTCGCGGGTGCGGGCCGGGTTGGCGGCGGCTTCCAGCGAGGCGCGGCCGGGATTGGAGATCGGGCCCGGCGGCAGGCCGTCGATCACATAGGTGTTGTAGGGCGAAGGCTGCGTGATTTCGCTGCGCTTGATCGGACGTCCGAGCGTGCCCTTGCCGCCGACGAGGCCATAGATGATGGTCGGATCGGACTGCAGCTTGATCTTCTGCCTCAGGCGATTGACGAACACCGCGGCAACGCGGCTGCGCTCGTCCGGCTTGCCGGTCTCCTTCTCGACGATCGAGGCCAGCGTCACCAGCTGCTCGGGAGTCTTGACCGGAACATCCTGATTGCGGCGTTCCCAGATCTCCGCCAGCACGCGCTTGTGCGCCTGTTGCATGCGCTGGATCACCTGCTCGCGCGTGGTGCCGCGCGGAAATTTGTACGTCTCGGGCAGCAGCGTACCCTCGCGCGGCAGCTCGCGCACGCTGCCGGTGAAGATGTCGTTGTCGGACAGCCGCGCCACGATCTGCTCGGAGGTCAGGCCTTCCGGTATCGTGACCGCATGCTGCACCACCTTGCCCTCGACGATGGTGGCGATGACGTCGCGCAGCGATGCGTTCTTCTGGAACGAATACTCACCCGGCTTGAGGTCCGAGCTCGCCTTCAGCGCGGCGACGCTGGCGATGAACACCCACGGATTGACGTCGGTCACGCCTTCCTTGTTCAACGTCTCGGCGATGTCGCGCTTGCCGGCACGCTGCGGGATGTTGACGATCTTGTCTTCCCTCAGCGGCCCGGGTGCTTCCAGCACCTGCCGGCCGTAATAATACACGCCGCCGGCGCCGAGCATGGCGATCAGCAGGAGGGTGATGATGGCATTGCCGACGACCACGAAGGGGTTGCGCGCGCGCTCCGATCGCTTCGGCGGCGGCGGAACCTGTTCGGGCTCGAGCGCTGCCCGCGGGCTCCGGGGCGAAATGGGCGGCCTTTCACTCATCGAAGCAACCTGAATCCTGCCGGTTCAATCGCGGCCTGACAATCGCTTGCCCAGCCAAATGCACGCGCCCACTTCTATGACTATCGCCGAATACGGCAAAACGGTGGATTTGTTTCAAACGCAAACTAGCTGGCCAAGCGCCGGACGATCACCGACGCATTGGTGCCGCCAAAACCGAAAGAGTTCGACAGCGCGACATTAACTTCGCGCTTCTTCGCCTTATGCGGCACGAGATCGATCGCAGTCTCGACCGACGGATTGTCCAGGTTGATGGTCGGCGGCACGACATTATCGCGAATCGCGAGAATGGCGAAGATCGCCTCGATCGCGCCGGCAGCGCCGAGGAGATGGCCGGTCGACGACTTGGTCGAGGACATCGCAACCCTGGAGGCGGCATTGCCGAGCAGACGCTCGACCGCGCCGAGCTCGATCTCGTCGCCAAGTGGCGTCGAGGTGCCGTGCGCGTTGATATAGTCGAGATCGGACGGCGTCAGGCCGGCTCGCTTCAGCGCCGCCGACATGCTGCGGAAACCGCCATCGCCATCGGGCGACGGCGACGTGATGTGATAGGCATCGCCCGACAGACCATAGCCGATCACTTCGGCGTAGATCCTGGCGCCGCGACGTTGCGCGTGTTCGAGTTCCTCGAGCACCAGAACGCCGGCACCCTCGCCCATGACAAAACCGTCGCGGTCCTTGTCGTAGGGACGCGAGGCCTTCTCCGGTGTCTCGTTGAAGCCGGTCGAGAGCGCGCGCGCGGCATTGAAGCCGGCAATGCCGATGCGGCTGATCGGCGATTCGGCGCCACCGGCGACCATGACGTCGGCATCGCCGAGCGCGATCAGGCGGGCGGCATCACCCACCGCATGCGCACCGGTCGAGCAGGCCGTGACCACCGAATGGTTCGGTCCCTTCAGCCCGTGTGCGATCGAAACGTAGCCGGAGGCGAGATTGATCAGGCGGCCCGGGATGAAGAACGGCGACACCCGGCGCGGTCCGCGTTCCTTCAGGAGGATCGCGGTGTCGGCGATACCGTTGAGGCCGCCAATGCCCGATCCGATCATGGTGCCGGTCGCGCACTTGTCCTCTTCGGATTCGGGATGCCAGTTGGCATCATCGAGCGCCTGGCCTGCGGCGGCCATGGCGAAGACGATGAAGTCGTCGACCTTGCGCTGGTCCTTCGGCTCCATCCATTTGTCAGGATTGAAGCTGTCGTTGGAGCCGTCGCCGCGCAGGACAGTGCAGGCGTATTTGGTCTGCAGATCGGAGACATCGAAGCTCTCGATCGCTCGCGCACCGCTCTCACCGTTGAGGATACGTTTCCAGGTTGGCTCGACGCCGCAGCCGAGTGGCGACACCATGCCGAGACCAGTGACGACAACCCGCCTCATATCCGAAAACTCCGCATCGAAAGATTCACGGCCAATAACAAGAAACCGGCTGGCCGCTGCGAAGCGGCCCGTCCGGTTTCAACTGTTGTCCCCGCGAAAATGAAGAGCCTTAGCTCTTCGCGTTCTTCTCGAGAAACTTCGTGGCGTCGCCGACGGTGAGAATCGTTTCCGCAGCGTCGTCTGGAATCTCGCAACCGAATTCTTCTTCGAACGCCATCACCAGCTCGACGGTGTCCAGACTGTCGGCGCCGAGGTCGTCGATGAAGCTCGCAGCGTCGACAACCTTCTCGGGTTCAACACCAAGGTGTTCGACCACGATCTTCTTAACCCGCTCGCCAATGTCACTCATTGCTTAACCTCGTGTTGTTCCCTGTAGACCCGACCCCCCGGGACGATACGAGCCGTCGTGGTCGTGTTACTTGCCTTTGCTTACGAACTTTAGATTTGGCCCCATCTCAACCGATGCAGGGCCCGGCGAACGACGGCCAAGGCTCCGCATCGCCAATATACAGGGTTTCAAAAACCTGCAATGGCGTTCTTTGCCCATCCGTTGAAGGTCCGGTTATCATACTTCAATAGCCTTGACTACAAGCCTCATTTCGCTCCGGAAACGGCCGTTTGCCGCATCCTGGGCCGCCCATGTGGGCGGTGCGGAACGAGGGCTTCAGATCATGGCCATGCCGCCGTTGACGTGGATGGTCTGGCCGGTGACGTAGGCTGCTTCGTTCGAACTCAGGTAGACGGCGGCCGCCGCAATGTCCTCGGGCGTCCCCAGACGGGCAGCCGGAACCTTGGTCAGGATCGTCTCGCGCTGCTTGTCGTTCAGCGCATCCGTCATCGGCGTCTTGATGAAGCCGGGCGCGATGCAGTTCGCGGTGACGCCGCGCTTGGCGTATTCGGCACCGAGAGTCTTGATCATGCCGATCAGGCCCGCCTTCGATGCAGTATAATTGCCCTGCCCGGGATTGCCGGTGACGCCGACCACCGAGGTGATCGCGATGATGCGGCCGAAGCGCTTGCGCATCATCAATTTGGTGGCGGCGCGCGCCAGGCGGAAGGTCGCGGTCAGATTGACGTTGATGACCTCCTCCCAGTCCTCGTCGCGAAGCTGCACGAAGAGGTTGTCGCGCGTGATGCCGGCATTGGCGACGAGAATGTCGACCTGCCCCATCGCCGCTTCCGCGGCGGGCACCAGCGCCTCAACCTCGTCGGCCTTGGAGAGATTGCAGGGCAGCACGTGAGCGCGTTCGCCGAGCTTGCCGGCAAGCTCGTCCAGCACCTCCTTGCGCGTTCCTGAGATCGCAACGGTGGCGCCCTGCGCATGCAGCGCCTGCGCGATCGCGCCGCCGATGCCACCGGTCGCGCCGGTGACGAGCGCCTTTTTGCCAGTCAGATCGAACATCGATAAACTCCTTCAGGCCTGCTTCGCAGCGGCCAATGCATCCTTGGCGGCGGCAATGTCGTTCGGTCCGCCCACGGCGACGCCGACGGCACCGTCGGCGATACGCTTGACGAGTCCCGTCAGCACCTTGCCCGCGCCGATCTCGAAGAAACGGGTCACGCCCTGCCCTGCCATATAGGCAACCGACTCGCGCCAGCGCACCGTGCCGGTGACCTGCTCGACCAGGCGGCGGCGAATCTCGTCCGGATCGGTGATGGCGCTCGCCAGCACGTTCGACACCAGCGGCGCGCCCGGCGCCTTGATCGTGACCTTCGCGAGCGCCTCGGCCATCGCGTCGGCGGCAGGCTGCATCAATTTGCAATGGAACGGCGCGGACACCGGCAGCAGCATGGCGCGCTTGGCGCCCTTGGTCTTGGCGATCTCGACGGCGCGATCGACCGCCGCCTTGTCGCCGGAGACCACCACCTGCCCGCCGCCATTGTCATTGGCGGCCTGGCAGACCTGGCCCTGCGCCGCCTCCCCCGCGACCTCCATGGCGGCCTCGTAGTCGAGGCCGAGCAGCGCGGCCATCGCACCGGCGCCGACCGGCACGGCTTTTTGCATTGCGAGACCGCGGGTGCGAAGCAACCGCGCGGTGTCCGAGATGGTCAGGCTGCCGGCCGCGGCCAGCGCCGAATATTCGCCGAGCGAGTGGCCGGCGACGAAGGCGGCGTCCCGCCCCACGGAAAAACCGGCTTCACTTTCCAGCACGCGCAGCGTGGCGATAGAAACCGCCATCAGCGCCGGCTGGGCGTTCTCGGTGAGCTGGAGGGTCTCGGCCGGGCCATCCCAGATGGTGGCCGTCAGCTTCTCCCCAAGCGCGGCATCGACCTCGTCGAACACGGCGCGTGCCGCCGGAAAGGCGTCGGCCAGGGCCTTGCCCATACCGACGGCCTGGGACCCCTGCCCCGGAAATGTGAATGCTGCCGTCATCGGCGCTCCCCTGGATCGCTTGAGCCGTTGTATCGAGAGCCGGCAGCCGACTACGTCCGGCCCAAGCCTTGGTTCCCGATCATGCTCCAAAGGGGGCCGTAGACACCGTCCGAGGCTGGAATGTCAAGCCAAGAAGGGAAGTTCGACGGGCATTCAACCGCGAAGGCGGTCCCTCAAAACCCGCCCGCCTTCTGATCGGCACCGACCTCGGCACCGGCCCGCGCCCGCCGCGCGCTGCTCGCCAATTGCCCCGGCCGGTCGTCGCGGTTCGGCTTGGCCGTCGCGAGCCGCAGCACGGCGGCATAGTTCGGTTGCACCTCCATGCGCCCGGCATGGCGGCTCTCGCTGAGCAGCCGATGCACCTTCGGCAAATTATAGCAGGGCACATAGAACAACAGATGATGCTCGAGGTGGTAGTTCACGTAATACGGCGCGATGAACAGCCGCTCGAGAAAATTGGCATGCGTGGTGCGGGTGTTGCGCAGCGGATCGCTGCTATCGGGCACGACGGCATGCTCGGCGATGTTGCGGATGCGGGTGATGACCATCATCCAGGTGAGCAGCGGCACCAGCCATAGCAGCGGATAGGCCCACCACACGCCGGCCGCCGCGAGGCCAGCGAACATCACGGCATTGACGATGCATTGCGGACCGAGCTTGTCCCAGAAATGCGAAAGACGCTGCGGCCACGGCCAGACCTTCGGGCCAAGCGCGTTGAGCAGTTGCGCCTTGCGCTGCTGGTAGCCAGTCTGGCCCGTGATGTCGCGAATGAACTTGCGGCGGTAGCTCAACTGCGTGATCGGAAACGGCGCGGACAACACGAGATCGGGATCGTCCTCCTGCTGGGTGCGCGCGTGATGCTGCAGATGATAGCGGCGATAGGCGCGCGTCTCTGCGAAGATGGGATAGGCGCAGAACCATTGGCTCAGCGTCAGATTGGTGTTCTCGTCGGCGGACAGGCAACCGTGGGCGCCATCATGCATGAGGATCGCAAGGCCCAGCTGGCGCGAGCCGATGATGGCAACGGCGAGGATATAGGTCAGCGGATTGGGCCACCACGCGACCAGCGCGATCGCGCCGATGATCAGCGCCCAGGCGTGCACGATGAGCGCGACGCCCTTCCAGGTCACGCGCTGGCGCACGTCGGCCAGTTGATCGTCGGTCAGGAAATCACGGGCACGCATGCGAAGCGCGGTCATGGCCTAGCTCTCCTCGTCCGAAGGGGTCGATGCGTCGCGGTCGTCGACGAGGCGCAGCCGCGCGGCCTCGCCGGTAGACTTCGCCTGCTCACCAAGCACGCGCAGCATCTCGGCACAGAGCTCGTCCGGCGAGCGGCCCATGGCGTAGCCTTCGAGAATGACGCCGATCGCGACGGCCCAGAACCGCCGCGAGCTTTCGTCGGGCGCGCGTAAGGAGCGCCAGCCGTGGCGTGCCACCTGGCTCGCATAGGCCCGCGCGCCCTCGGTGTGCAGGCGCTCGATGGTGCGCTCGACCAGCGGCGCCAGATCCTGGCGCCGACGTGTCAGGGTGAGCGCCTCCGCGAAGAAGGCGACCGAATCACTCGCCGTCACCGTTTTCGCCAGCGCATGGGTGTACTCGCGCGGCGTGCGCGCCTTCAGCGCAGCCTGCTCGGTCGCACGGGCCAGGTACAGGAGGTCGCGGCAGGCGCATTCGACGAACAGCGCCTCCTTGGTGCGGAAATAATAGGTGATCTGGCTCGGGAATGCGTTCGCGGCGGCCGCGATGTCGGTGATCGAGGCGCCCGACAATCCCCGCTCCCGGAACAGCGGGCTTGCCGCATCCAGCAGCAGTGAACGCATCTTGCGGCCGGCCGAACGGGTGGCACGCGCCGCATGCTTGGGATCGCCAGCCGCCTCAAACGGCTCATGGACCGACTTTTCTGCCATGGGGCTCTCTCATTCTAGTTATTTGTACGCTATACAAACAAATAGATCAAGCCGAGTGTGGTAAAAGAGGACCGCCCCCGGTCCGGCACCGGCGACCCGGGCCGAAACCTGGCCCCGAACCTTGCAAAGCCGGCCAAAATCCGTATAAGGCGCGCATCCGCAGACCCCGGCCGGGAGCTGAACGGACGGTCTCAGCAAATCATTCGTGATTTTGGTGTGGCAGGGCCAGTCGGCCCGTCGTCCCGTGTTTCCGCCTTCTGAGCTTCATCCCAGAGTCCTTTCCGAAGGCCTCTTAAGGGCTTGACGCCGGGCGATGGGCCAACATGAGGAAAGGACCACCATGGCTCTCTACGAGCATGTTTTTCTCGCGCGTCAGGACGCGAGCCCGCAGCAGGTCGAAGAGCTGACTGCGCAGATGACCGGCATCGTCGAGGGTCTCGGCGGCAAGGTCACCAAGACCGAGAACTGGGGTGTACGCTCCCTCACCTACCGCATGAACAAGAACCGCAAGGCGCACTTCGTGCTGCTCAACATCGACGCGCCGTCCGCGGCGATCGCCGAAATCGAGCGCCAGGAGCGCATCAGCGAAGACGTGATCCGCTATCTCAGCGTCCGCGTCGAGGAGCTCGAGGAAGGCCCGTCCGCGATGATGCGCAAGGCCGACCGTGATCGCGAGCGTGACGACCGTGGCGGCGGCTTCCGCGGCGAGCGTGAAGGCGGCTTCCGTGGTGACCGCGAGGGTGGTTTCCGTGGCGGCGATCGCGACGGTGGCTTCCGCGGTGATCGCGGTCCGCGTCGTCCGCGCGAAGAAGCTGAAACCACGACGGATGGGGAGTAAGATCAATGGCTGAAGCTGGTGCACGCCGTCCGTTTTTCCGTCGTCGCAAGAGCTGCCCCTTCACGGGCGCCAATGCTCCGAAGATCGACTACAAGGACTCCAAGCTCTTGATGCGCTACGTGTCCGAGCGCGGCAAGATCGTGCCGAGCCGCATCACTGCGGTGTCCGCGAAGAAGCAGCGTGAGCTCGCCCGCGCCATCAAGCGCGCGCGGTTCCTGGGCCTGCTGCCCTACGTCATTCGCTAAGACGAATTCGACCGGCGGCGTCATCGCCGCCGGTCGCGCTACCTAGTTTCATAAGGCTTCCGGGGCGTCCGGTTGCCGATGGTTGGGGCGAAACGCCTCTAACCGCTCGAAGGGAGCGGGACAGCTGATGATGGCCTTTGGACTGATAGCCCTGATCGCCGGCGCTGCGTCGGCCCTGATGTTCGCCTCGATCGTCTCGGGCGCGCTGATCTCGCTCGTCCTGTTCTATCTCGCACCGCTGCCTCTGATGGTCGCCTCGATCGGCTGGGGACCGCTCTGCGCGAGCCTTGGCGGCATCACGGCTGCAATCGGCCTCGGCGCCCTGTTCGGCCTGCCCTACTGCATCGCTTTCGCCGTCACCGTCGCGCTGCCGGCCTGGTGGCTCGGGCATCTCGTTCTGCTCAGCCGGCAGATCGGCCCCGTCGCGCCAGACGCTTCCGCCACCGAGCCGCCGGCCGAGCCCGAGCTCGAGTGGTATCCGGTTGGACGTCTGCTGCTGTGGATCGCCGGCTTCGCCACGCTGACCACGATCGCGGCCCTGCTCACGCTCGGCACCGACGCCGAGACCATCACCGGCACATTGCAGCGCGGCCTGATGCGCATCCTCCGCACCACTGATCCGCAGACCTCCGCCGAAGCCAGCCAGTTCGTCGACGCGCTGGTGCGCATCGCGCCGGCCGCGGCGACCATCGTCGCGATGATGACGCTCACCCTCAACCTCTGGCTCAGCGCCAAGGTGACGGCGACATCGGGCCGGCTGCGCCGTCCCTGGCCGGATCTGAAGACCGCCGAGTTGCCGCCGATGACGCTGGTGGCGCTCTGCATCGCGCTCGCCTTCTGCTTCACCGGCGGGCTGCTCGCGATCGTCGCGCAGATCGCCACGGCGGCGCTGATGATGGGCTATGCGCTCACCGGCTTTGCCGTGCTGCATACGCTGACGCTGGCGCTGAAGAGCCGCACCTTCTGGCTCGGCTCGACCTATGCCGTCGTGGTCGTGTTCGGGTGGCCCGTCATCGCGATGGTGATCCTCGGTCTTGCGGACGCCGTGTTCGGCTTCCGCGAGCGCTTCCTGCGCAACCGGCAACCGCCGCCGCTGCCAACCCCTTAAGTCCAACCCTGAAACTGAAACCAAGAGCACTTCAAAGGAGAACGAATATGGAAGTCATTTTGCTGGAACGCGTCAACAAGCTCGGCCAGATGGGCGAAGTCGTGAAGGTTCGCGACGGCTATGCCCGCAATTTCCTGCTCAAGCGCGGCAAGGCGCTGCGCGCCACCGCCGACAACCGTGCCAAGTATGACGGCATGAAGGCCGATCTCGAGGCGCGCAACCTCGCCTCCAAGGCCGAAGCGTCCAAGGTCGCCGAGAAGATCGAAGGCAAGAACATCATCGTGATCCGTCAGGCCTCCGAAGCCGGCCAGCTGTTCGGCTCGGTCACGGTGCGTGACGTCGTCGTCGCGTTCGAAGCCGACGGCGTGTCGCTCGCCCGTCCGCAGGTGCAGCTCGACGCGCCGATCAAGACCATCGGCAAGCACAGCATCACCGTCGCCGTTCACCCCGAGGTCGAGGTCGAGGTCACCGTCACGGTTGCCCGCAGCCAGGACGAGGCCGAGCGCATCAACCGCGGCGAGGACATCTCGACCCGCAACGAGGACCGCGACGCGGCCGCCGAGGCGATCGCCGCCGCTGGCGAGTTCTTCGATCCGGAAGCCCAGCACGACGAGGTCGAGCCGACCCCGGCTGCGGAAGAGAAGTAAGCCGAATACCGTCATTCCGGGGCGGTCCGCAGGACCGAACCCGGAATCTCGAGATTCTCAGGTGCGCAATTGCGCACCATAGTTCGATGCTTCGCATCGCCCCGGAATGACGAGATCTAGATCAGCCCGGTCGCCTCAGGCGGCCGGGCTTTTCGTGTTGGCGCCGACGTCCTCGCTCAGCATCGCGATCGAGGCGAGTGCGGTTGCCGTATGCTTCTCCACGCCGTCGCTGACGCAGAACACGTCGGCGGCGACCACCGAGACCTGGCGGCCCGGCTTGATCACCCGGGCGCGGCAGATCAGCTTGTCGCCGACCGCGGGCGACAACAAATTGAGTTTGTATTCCGCCGTCAGCGCCGGCTGGCCACGCGAGGTGGCCGCCGCGATCGTCGTGGCATTGTCGACCAGGAAGGCGGTGACGCCGCCGTGGAAGAAGCCATGCTGCTGCAACAGCTCCGGCCGCCGCTCCACCGCGATGGTGCAGCTGCCGCGCGACAGATCCGACAGCTCGGCACCCACCAGGTTCATAAAGCCCTGCCGGCCGACATTGGCGTGGATGCGCGCGGCGATCGGCTCAAAGTCGGGATCTGCTTCGGTTCGCATGAGGCCTCTCCTTATTGCTTGTTGATGCGATCGAACGGACGCAGCGCGCGGTTGGCGCAGGCAATCAGCGTGTCGGCTTCGCTGCGCGGATCGGCGCGCTCACGCCCCGACAGAAAGGCACGGCAAAAAATCTGCGCCGGGCCGATCAACTGGCTGACGAACATCACCGGCGTCATCGGCAGCAGCTCGCCATTTGCAACCAGCGGCGCACGCCAGCGCTCGATGCCCTCGGCCAGCCGCGCATTCTGCGCGCGCTGGGCATCGCGGACATCCTCGCCCCATTCGCTGCGCGAGATCTCGAAGAGATAGCGCGCCTCGCGCCGGCTGGTGACGACCCAGTCGAGGTGCGCGCGGATCAGGCGATCGATGCCCTGCTCGGCATCGGGAACAGGGTCGAGCGCCGCCAGCACCGCGGCGTGATAGCGCCTGAGCACCTCGAGGAACAGCGCGCCGGCCAGCTCCTTCTTCGAGCTGAACGCGTGAAAGAAGCTGCCGTTGGAGGCGCGCGCTTTGCTGCGGATCGCCGCCACCGTCGCGCCGTCAAAACCGACGCGATCGAACACGGCGAGCCCCGCCGCCAACAGATCGTCACGCACGCTGGCCGTCATCGACGCCTCCTGGAGCAGCACTCTAGAGTATTGCTCTAATTGCGGTCAAGACGACGCGAAGGCCGCGATGACGCGGCCTTCGCAAGTTGATCGCAGGATGTGGGGCTTACCGCGAGATCGGCGGGGTCGGCGGGCCGGAGGATTCCGCCGCCGGCGGGGCCACAGCGGTCGCGGGCGCCGGCTCCTGCGGCCTGGCCGCCGGTTCGGAGCTTGCGGCAGGCGCAGCCGGCTTGGGAGCCGCCTCTTCCGCCGCCTTGGGCGCGGCCGGCTCGGCGGGCTTTGCGGCGGCCGGCGGAGCCGGAGTCACCTGCGGCACCGGATCGCGCGGCTCGACCTTGGCGGTATCAGGCTTGGCCTCGGCGGGCTTGCTGTCGGACTTGCTGTCGGACTTGGCTTCACCGGAGTCCACCTTCGCAGTCTCGGGCTTGGCTTCCGCCTTTGGCTCGCTCTTCTTGTCTTCAGTGGCCGGCGCAGCGGCATCGACCTTCGCTGCGTCATCGGTCCCAGGCTTACCGCGACGCTTAGCCTTGCGCCCCTCTGGCGCGGGCTGGCTCTCGGGCCTGGCACCCTCCTCGGCCGGCCGCGCGGCGCGCTTCTGGCGCCCTTCAGCGGGTGGAGTTGCGCCCTCGCCCTCCGGCTTGACGGCCTCCTGGAAGCGCTGACGGCGGCCCTGATGTTCGGGCGTCTGGCCTGGAGCCGTGGCGGCTTCCTTCTCCTTGGCGCCGTCCTTCTTGCCGTCCTTGGCCTGGTAGCGGGTGTCGGTAGCACCGTTGGAGACGAGATAGGAGGCGAGGACGCCCGCCATGTCCGGGCTCGTGGTGTAGTGCTGGCGCAGGAAGCCCGGCAGCGAGCCCGGCGCCACGGACTTCAACAGCCCGCGCGGGCTCTTGTGGCAAGCATTGCAGGTCTGCGCGAAGAGCTGGGACGGGGTCTTGCCGGCCTCGAGGTTCGTCGCCTGCGCAAGGACGGCATCGGTCGCGCCGAAGCCGATCAGAAGCAATACCGTCGCGAGGCTAAGCGCTCGGCTCGACATTCCCATCATCTCCATTGATTTTCCGCACAGCCGGCAATCCGGCGGCGCCGGCGGGTCACCTTTTAGCGGATTGAGCCGCGAATGGAAGCAGGCTGCCCGCGCAAGGGTGTGGTTAAGCGCTTTTCGAATATCCGCATTGAACACAACGCAATAGCGGGTTCGGAACACCGCCCCTAAATTTAGATGCAAACGCATAGGAACCCGAGCGGGACCTGAGCGTCAGATGTGAAGACCGGCTTAGTCGCATCTCTTCGGGTTCGCTCGAGAGGAAGGTGTCGATGGACCGTTTGTTGCGTCGATTCTTGTCTCAATTCATCCGCCGCGGGTCTTTGACGGTGACCACGCCGGCGGGGTCGAAGTTCACTGTCGGCGACGGCTCTGGCGAGCCGGTCGCGGTGCGCTTCGTCACCCCGGAGGCGGAGCGGAAGATCCTCGTCAATCCCGAGCTCGGGCTTGGCGAGGCCTATATGGACGGGGAGTTCGTGGTCGAACGCGGTACCATAGCTGATGCCCTCGCGATCCTGCTCAATCAACCCGACCTATTGCCGCAGTGGGCAAAGCCCTGGTGGCACCTGCGCTACCTGACGCGGCACCTGAAACAATTCAATCCGCGCTCGCGTTCCCGCGCCAATGTCGCCCATCACTATGATCTCGACGCCCGGCTCTATTCGCTCTTCCTCGACGCCGACAAGCAATATAGCTGCGCTTATTTCGAGACGCAGGACGCGACGCTCGACGATGCACAGCTTGCCAAGAAGCGCCACATCGCAGCAAAGCTGCTCATCAAGCGCGGCCAGCGCGTGCTCGACGTCGGCTCGGGCTGGGGCGGGCTCGGGCTCTATCTCGCCGAGATCGCGGGTGCCGACGTCACCGGCGTCACGCTGTCGACCGAGCAGCTGCAGATCGCCAATGCGCGTGCGGCCGAAAAGGGCCTGACCGGATCGGCCCGATTCCTGCTCCAGGACTATCGCGACATCGATGGGCCATTTGACCGCATCGTCTCGGTCGGCATGTTCGAGCATGTCGGGGCGAGGTTCTACGACGCCTACTT
Organism: Bradyrhizobium huanghuaihaiense; assembly: GCF_025200885.1. Classification (NCBI taxonomy): domain Bacteria; kingdom Pseudomonadati; phylum Pseudomonadota; class Alphaproteobacteria; order Hyphomicrobiales; family Nitrobacteraceae; genus Bradyrhizobium; species Bradyrhizobium huanghuaihaiense. The sequence continues at coordinate 5,285,218 of NZ_CP104172.1, forward strand.
CCAGCGCTGCGCCGAACTCCTGAACGAGGACGGTGTCATGGTGCTGCACTCGATCGGCCGTTCGCAAGGGCCGGATTCGACCAATCCCTGGATTGCCAAATACATCTTCCCCGGCGGCTACATCCCCGCGCTGTCGGAGGTACTGCCGGCGATCGAGCGTGCGGGCCTTCTGGTCTGCGACATCGAGATTCTGCGCCTGCATTATGCCGAGACGCTGAAAGCCTGGCGCGAGCGCTTCATGGCCCGGCGCGAGGAGGCCGTTCAGCTCTACGACGAGCGCTTCGCGCTGATGTGGGAATTTTATCTGGCGGCCTGCGAGATGACGTTCCGTAAGCAGGCCATGATGAACTTCCAGATCCAGCTCACCAAGCGTCAGGGCGTGGTGCCGATCACCCGTGACTACATCGCACGCAATGAATCCCGCCTGCGCGCCATCGAAGGCGGCGCCAGGACAAGGCTGAAGCTCGCAGGTGAATAGGTTCTAATGACGCAGCGTCGATATCGGGGACGCGCGGAAAGAGGCCGTTAACGCCAATTGCGCCCGCACTTCGTCCAGGATCTCCGGTGCGATCGGCTGGCGACGCACTTCGGGGCGCTCGGCGTGCTGCATGGCCGCAATCAGCCCGGACAGCCACAGTCGGCTGCCTGCCTCGCTCCGCCAAATCTGCTGCTGCCGTTCTGGCCGCATCGCTCGCCTCGTCTTCCCGTCGCGGGTTGGGACAATCCCCTGCCCGCCTGCCTGTTCCGGCCCTACCCCGAAAGATTCCGGGGAGATGTGATCTGCTTCACATAAGTCTGGTCGGGTCCGGCTTAGACCGTCGCCATGAGCAAAGAGACCCAAACCTCATTTGACGTGCAGGACGACCTCCGCACCGATTACGCCCTGATCGCCACGGGCGTTGGGGCGGCGCTTGTTGCGCTGGTCTACCTCCTGCTGGTCTGAAGCCGAGCCGAAAGCGGCCAGTGCGCGTCATTTCGCGCGCTTCCAGATAGGTCTGCGCGCTAATCCATAAGGTTCATGATTTCAGGATTTTTCCATGACCAGGGGCGGCTGCCTTTGGGACGGGCGAGTTCCGCCAAAATCCGTCAAGCGCGGCGCGTGCTGCGGCTGCTAATCATCCACCATTTTAACTGAGCGGTTGATAGCGGACAGCTTTCGCTTCCGCTTTGGCTTGAGGCGGCGCTTTATCCCGGGCCCCGCATCTGCCCAAGAAAATTGCTAAGCACGTCCGACCATGGCCCTGACTGATTCGAACGTTCTCAAACTCGCGCCCGAGCCGGGAACTCCCGCCTACCGGAGCGCGCCGCACAATATCGAGGCGGAACAGAGCCTTCTGGGCGCGATCCTGGTCAACAACGATGCCTTCTACCGCGTCTCCGACTTCCTGGAGGCGAAGCATTTCTTCGAGCCGCTGCACCAGACCATCTTCGAGACCGCCAGCAGCCTGATCCGGATGGGCAAGATCGCCACACCCGTGACGCTGAAGACCTTCCTGCCCGCCGATACCGATGTCGGCGGCATGACCATCGGGCAATATCTGGCACGGCTCGCGGCCGAAGCGACCACCATCATCAACGCCCAGGACTACGGTCGCACCGTCTACGACCTGTCGCTCAGGCGCGACCTGATCGGCATCGGCGAGGACATGGTCAATGTCGCGTACGACGCCCCGGTCGATTTCCAGCCACGGGCACAGATCGAGGACGCCGAGCGAAAGCTCTACGAACTCGCCGAGTCCGGCCGCTATGACGGCGGCTTCCAGAAATTCTCGCAGGCGTTGGCGGTCGCCGTCGATCTCGCTGCAAAGGCGTTCCAGCGCGACGGAAAGCTGTCCGGCATCTCGACGGGCATGCGCGACCTCGACACCAAGATGGGCGGCCTGCAGCACTCCGACCTCATCATCGTGGCGGGTCGCCCGGGCATGGGCAAGACGTCGCTGGCGACCAACATCGCCTACAACGTCGCCAAGGCCTATGTCGGCGAACTCCAGGCCGACGGCACCATGAAGGCCGCCAATGGCGGCGTGATCGGCTTCTTCTCCTGCGAAATGTCGGCCGACCAGCTCGCCACGCGTATCGTGGCCGAGCGTACCGGCATTCCCTCCTCCCACATCCGCCGCGGCGGCATCTCGGAAGCCGATTTTGACAAGATCCGGGAGGTCTCGATCGAGCTGCAATCGCTGCCGTTCTATGTCGACGCCACCGGCGGCCTGTCGATCGCACAGCTGATGGCGCGCGCGCGCCGACTCAAGCGCCAGAAGGGCCTCGATCTGCTCGTGATCGACTACATCCAGCTGCTGTCAGGTTCAGGCAAGCGCGCCAGCGACAGCCGCGTGCAGGAAATCACGGAGATCACGACCAGCCTGAAGGCGCTCGCCAAGGAGCTCAACGTTCCCGTGATCGCGCTGTCCCAGCTCTCACGCCAGGTCGAATCCCGCGACGACAAGCGGCCGCAGCTCTCCGACTTGCGCGAATCCGGCTCAATCGAGCAAGACGCCGACGTCGTGCTGTTCGTTTACCGCGAGGAATATTACCTCGCGATGAAGGAGCCCCGCCCAGGCACGCCTGAACACGAGAAGTGGCAGCTTGACATGAGTCTTGCGCACGGAAAAGCCGAGGTCATCATCGGCAAGCAGCGCCACGGCCCGACCGGCACCGTCGATTTGGCGTTCGAAGCCTCGGTCACGCGGTTCGGCGATCTCGCGCCTGACAGTCAGCTGCCCGCTCGCAGCGGCAACGACTACTGAGTTTCTTGAACCAGACCCGCCTCTTGCGTAAAACGGCGCCATGACAATGGCGTCCGACCCGAAAATGAACCCGCAATCCGGCCTTCTCTCCGCGGAGGCCAATCAGGCTGCCGCGCTCGCTGCTTACGGCGGCGTGCTCACCGTCGATCTCGACGCGATCATCGCCAACTGGCGCAAGCTCGAGAAGACGGCGGTGCCGGCCGAATGTTCGGCGGTGATCAAGGCCGACGCCTATGGCTGCGGCGCCGAGCAGGTGTCGCGTGCGCTGAGCAAGGCCGGCTGCAAGACCTTCTTCGTCGCCACCATCGAGGAAGCCCGCAAGGCGCGCGCGGCCGTGCCGGAGCCCACGATCTACGTGCTGGGCGGCTATTTCCAGAACACCGGCGAGCACTACGCCCAGATCAACTGCCGGCCGGTGATCGGCGATCTCAACGAGCTCGCCGAATGGGACGTGTTCTGCCGCCGCACCGGCTGGAATGGCGGCGCCGCAATCCACATCGACACCGGCATGAACCGTCTCGGGCTGACGCTGTCGGAAGCGCAGGCCATCATTCCCCGCATCAACGCCGGCGATCACGGCATCACGCTCGTCATGAGCCATCTGGTCTCGGCCGAGCAGCTCAACAGCCCCGTCAATGCCAAGCAGCTCGCGGCCTTCCGCGCCATCGCCAGCGAATTCTCGGGCGTGCCGGCGGCGCTCGCCAACTCGTCCGGTATTTTCCTCGGCGCCCCCTTCCAGTTCGACCTGGTGCGCCCCGGCGCTGCGCTCTACGGCGTCAACCCGACGCCGGAGGCCGACAATCCGATGCAGCAGGTCGTCGACCTCAAGGCGCGCATCGTGCAGATCCGCAATGTCGAGCGCGGCGAGAGCGTCGGCTATGGCGGCACCTGGACCGCGCGCCGGCCGACCAAACTGGCGATCATCGCGGTCGGCTATGCCGACGGCTATTTCCGCGCCGCCAGCTCCAACGACGGCACCCGCGGCGCCGAGGTGATCGTCGCGGGCAAACGCTGCCCCGTCGCGGGCCGCGTCTCCATGGACCTGATCGCGATCGACATCACCGATCTGCCGCCGAACGCGGTGCGGCGCGGCCACATGGTGACGCTGCTCGGCGAAGGCATCACCGTCGACGAGCTCGCGCATCATTTCGGCACCATCGGCTACGAGGTGCTGACCAGCCTCGGTCACCGCTATGCCCGCGTCTACAAGGGCGGCAACGTGGTCGAGCCGCTGGCAAGGCCGGCTCCGGCGGCGGTAGCCGAGCAGCCGCCCTCGCCGCCGATCGAGCAGCCTGCAAGCCCGCCGCCGCTGCCGAGCTAAAGCGACGCTTTCGTGCCCCGGACGCAGCGTAGCGCTCCCCGGCGATGCGAAGCATCGTCCGGTTCAGCGATGCGCTGCAGAGCCGGCGCCCATCTCTCAGCAGCATACCGCGTCGCCTTCTGGATCCCGGCTCGCGCTCCGCGCGTCCGGGACACGATGTCTACTTCTTCTTCCTGCTGTCCAGCGCTGCCTTGCAGGTCGCGCTGAGCTGGTCGCGCTTGGCGTTGAGACAGGCGACGATGCCGCCGCCCGGCGCGAGGCCGGCGCAGAATTTGTCGTAGTCCGCCTTGCACGCGCCGCGCGTTTCGGCTGACTGTGCCGAAGTAGCCCCGGAGAACGCGACGACGAAAGCAATAGCGGCAAAGCTCAACTTGGACATTGTATCTCCGGGTGACGGAAGGCGGGAGCCGGTAGCTCTACATGAAGATCGCGACATTCAACATCAACAACGTCAACCGCCGCCTGCCCAATCTGTTGGCATGGCTGCGCGCGGCAAAGCCCGATGTCGTCGCGCTTCAGGAGTTGAAGGCAAGTGATGGCGAATTTCCGGCCGCGGCCATCGAAAAGGCCGGCTACGGCGCAGTGTGGTGTGGACAAAGAACGTGGAACGGCGTCGCCATCCTCGCGCGCAACACGGAGCCGGTGCTCACGTGCGATCGGCTGCCGGGTGACCGCGACGATCACGAAGCCCGTTACATCGAGGCCGCCGTCCGCGGGATCATCGTCACCAGCATCTACCTGCCCAACGGCAATCCGCAGCCGGGGCCGAAATTCGACTACAAGCTCGACTGGTTCGCACGCCTCAAGCGCCACGCAAGGACCTTCATCAAGCAGGACCTGCCGGTGGTGCTCGCCGGCGACTACAACGTCGCGCCGACGGAGATCGACATCTACCCGACGCGCTCGTGGGACAAGGATGCGTTGATCCAGCCCAAGAGCCGGGCAGCCTTTGCCTCGCTCATCGAGCAAGGCTGGTGCGATGCGATCCGCGCGCTGCATCCGGAGAAGCGCATCTACACGTTCTGGGACTACAAGCGAAACCGCTGGCCGCGCGATGCGGGCCTCAGGCTCGATCATCTCCTGCTCAGTCCCGCCCTCGCGCCGCGCCTTGCGAAAGCCGGTGTCGACAAGAGGGTCCGTGGCGAGGATGGCGCGAGCGATCATGCGCCGGCGTGGGTGGTGTTGAAATGAGCGAGCTGCCGTAGGGTGGGCAAAGCGAAGCGTGCCCACCAAATTGGTTTACGGAGACAGATGGTGGGCACGGCGCAAGTGCGCCTTTGCCCACCCTACGAGATCTCGCCAAGTCAGCGCCCGTAATATTCCTGCACCGTGTCCCACGCCGCCTTCTGCAAGAGCTGCGTCGTCTCCGCATCGAGGCCCATGTTGTAGGAATTGCCGACCGGCGTGCGGCCGCTCAGCGCGGCGAACGTCACGCACGCCGCAAGATACGTGCCTGCCGGACTCGGATGCCGCTTGTCCGGGGCATAGAGATTGAGCTCGGGCGCAAGCTTGCGCACACGCGCGAAGGCGAGACCGGCGGGAATGACGAGCGCGTCGTTGGCATTGCCGGCAAGCGTGTAGGCCTCGGCCAGTCCGTCCGTCATCTCGGGCTTGTCGGCATAGGCCCAGGACATGAACAGCACAGGCCGCATGCTGTGGGCGCGGACGATCTCGCTGTCCTTCTTCGCAAAGGTCGTGAACGCGTCCTTCAATTGCGGATGGATCGGGCACTGGCTGCAATCCATCATCACGACGGCGTCGAACTGCCTGCCCGGCTTGTTGAAGATCACGACGTTCTGCTCGTCGAAGGAATAGGCGCCGATGCCGCCCGCCCGCAGCAGATTGTCCATGTCGTGCCAGTCGAGGCCGGAGCCGCCGATCGTGACCATGGTGTTGCGATAGGTCGCCTTGTTGGCGGCATCGGCGGCTCGCTCCATGAAGGTGAGATGCCCGGGCATGCCATTGTTGTAGTAGAAGAAGCTGTTGCCGACGAACAGCGCGGCCTTGGGGAAGTCAGGCCCGAGCGAGGTGACCTTCGGCTTGGTCTGCGCCTGTGCATTGAAGCCGGCTGCAACGGCCAGACACATTGCAAACACCACTCGCGCAAAAAGACGCATCATGGGTTTCCTCCCCTTTTTTCTAGGGGTGGAAACAAACCAGCTTTTCAACCGGGCCTCAAGAGGACGGGCGCGCAGCAGAGAGGCGCGCCCTTCACGCTCACCACAGATTCTTGCCGTCGATCATGTTAACCGGCACCGCATCGAGATCGAAATCGTCGAACAGGCGCGCGTTCACCGCGACCTTGGGATTGTCGAAATCGGGCTTGCCGCTCGACCAGTCCGGCGATTCCGAAAAGGTGCCGCAGCCGCAATTGGCGCAGAAATGATGTTTGACCGTGCGGCTTCCCCAGAGATAGGTCGCGACGTTGTCCGCCGGTAAGAGCAGGTGAAACTGCGCCGGCGTGTAATAGGCCCACAGCGCCCCGCGCTTGGCGCAGAGCGAGCAGGTGCAGCGCGTGACGCTGGAGGGCGCCTCCGTCACCTCGAACACAGTCTCTCCGCAATGACAGCTTCCCTCGATCGGCATGACCCGCTCTCCCCGTTTGTCAGGAGATGGTCGTAGCCCGCCGCTGCTGCCAACATGCTGTCAGCAGCAAGGCGGAACGACAAAATACGAAAAACAACCCCATGCACAGTAGCCGGCCCTAGGCGATTCAATGCCTTAGCAGGCGCCTTGTTGAAGCCGCCTCGCCGCTTCCCAGCCACGCGTCCCTGTCCCCTTGACCTCAGCCGCCTGGTTAGCATACTGGTCTGACCAAGATCAGACCAAAACGGGATGGAAATGGAGCTCAAGCGGACCACTGAGGGCGAAAAAGGGTTCGAGAAGGTGTTCGCCTTCCTGCGCGAGCGCCTGCTCGCGGGCTCGCTCAAGCCGGGCGACCGCCTCATCTCCGAACGCGAGCTGGCCACCCTGCTCGGCGTCAGCCGGCCGATCGTGCGCGAGGCGCTGCGCGCCCTCACCGTGCTCGGCATCGTCGAGATCCGCGACCGCATCGGCACCGTGGTGACCCGGCCTGATGTCTCCGTGCTGAACGACTTCTTCACCTTCGCGCTGGCCCAGCAGGCCGACATGCTCGACGACGTCATGCAGGCGCGCGTCGCGATCGAATGCCAAGCGATCCGGCTCGCCTGCGAGCGCGCCAACATCGCCGATTTCGAACGCCTGCAGCGCGCGCTCGCCAAGATCGGAGAGACGATCGACGAGGCCGATGCCGGCGGCATGGCCGACTTCGAGTTCCACCGCGCCATCGTCGTGGCCTCGCATTCGGAGACGCTGACCGTCCTGCACTCTTCGATGGCGGGCCTGCTGACGCATTCGCATCGCAGCCGCCGCGAGCTGGTGCAGGCCTTCCCGTCGATGAAGACCTACCTGATCGACGACCACCGCCGCATCTTCGAAGCGGTGATCGCGCGCGATCCCGAACGGGCGGATGCGACGCTGCGCAAGCATTTTGCCATCGGCGACGAATACCGGCGGCGCGCCGTCGTCGGCGACATCGACAAGACCAGCGCTTCAGGCTGATCGCGGACGAACCAAGAAACCAACCAAGAAACGGATCGATAACATGGGACGGAACGACAAGGGCAAGGTCGGCTTCATCGGCATCGGCACGATGGGCCGCGAGATGGTGCGCAACCTGCTGGCGGCCGGCCACGCGGTCCGCGTCTTCGATCTCAACGAGGCCGCATTGACCGACAGCGTCAAGGACGGCGCGACGCGCGCCAAGAGTCCCGCCGATGCCGCTGAAGGCACCGATATCGTCATCACCATGCTGCCCGACACGCCCCACGTCGAGGCGACCATCTACGGGGAGCACGGCCTCCTGAAATCGCCACCAACAGGCAAGCTGATCGTCGACATGAGCACGATCTCGCCGGTCGCGGTCCGCCGCATCCATGCCGACCTGCAAAAGATTGGCGTCAGCTTCATCGATGCACCGGTTTCGGGCGGGCCAGTCGGCGCCAAGAACGCCGCGCTCTCGATCATGGCCGGCGGCGATGCCGCCGCCTTCGCGCAGGCCGAGCCGTTCTTCCGCGCGATGGGCACCACCATCACCCATGTCGGCGCGTCCGGCGCCGGCCAGACGGTCAAGCTCTGCAATCAGCTGATCTGCGGCATCAACATCCAGGCGATCTGCGAGGCGCTGGCGCTCGGACGCGCTTCGGGCCTCGATCTCAATCTGCTGCGCCGGGTGCTGCTCGGTGGCTCCGCCGCCTCCTGGATGCTCGACAAGCTCGGCCCCGCGATGATCGTGGGCGACGTATCCGCCGGCTTCCGGATCGATCTGCAGCTCAAAGACCTCCGCCTGGTGCAGGAGCACGCGCAGGCCCTGAACGTGCCCCTGCCCGGAACCGCGCTGGTCACCAGCCAATATGTCGATGCGCGCGCCCACGGCGAAGGCAGCAACGGCAATCAGGCGCTGTTCCGCGTCTATGATCGCATGACCAAGCAGACAACCGGCTGAAGCGACGGCGATGAGCCTGCAACTCGACTTTCCCGCAGTGCTGGAGCGTTGGCCGAGTTTTCTCGCCGGCGCCGTCCTCACGCTGGAGCTTGCCGCGTTCGCGACGGTGCTCGGCGCCCTGCTCGGCACGCTCGCGGCGGTCGGACGCGGCACGCACAACGCGCTGATCGCGGGCGCCTGCAAGGCCTATGTCGAGACCATCCGCAACACGCCGCTCCTGGTGCAGATCTTCCTGGTTTATTTCGGCCTCGCCAGCCTCGGGCTGAAATTCTCCGCCTTCGCGGTCGCCGTGGCCGCGCTGACCATCAATGTCGGCGCCTACACCGCCGAGATCATGCGCGCCGGCTTCGAGGCGATCCCGCGCGGACAGATCGAGGCGGCCGAAGGGCTGGCGCTGTCGCGGCTCCAGATCTACTGGCACATCATCCTGCTGCCGGCAGTCGAGAAGGTGTATCCGGCGCTGACCAGCCAGTTCGTGTTGTTGATGCTGGCCTCCTCGGTTTGCTCGCAGATCTCGGCCGAGGAGCTCACCGCGGTCGCCAACTACATCCAGTCGGACACCTATCGCGCTTTCGAGACCTACATCATCGTCGCCGTGCTCTACGTCATCCTGTCGCTGGTGATGCGCGCCGGCTTCTGGGGCCTCGGCCTCGTGCTGTTCCCGCGCCGGCGCCGGCTCGGCACGCCGCTGTGAGATGAGCATGGGCGGACATCTCAACATCAACCATCTGATGTTCCTCGGCCAGGGCGCGCTGTGGACTATCGGCCTGTCGGTGATCGCACTGATAGGCGGCGGCATCGTCGGCTTCATCATCGCGCTGGCACGGATCTCGCCGCTGAAATCGGTGCGGCTCGCCAGCGCAACCTATGTCCAGCTCGTTCAGGGCACGCCGCTGCTCGTCATCCTGTTCCTCGGCTATTTCGGCCTCGCCGCGATCGGCCTCAAGGTCTCGCCCCTCACGGCCGCCAGCGCCTCGCTCACGCTCTACGTCGCCGCCTATCTCGGCGAGATCTGGCGCGGCTGCATCCAGTCCGTGCCGAAGCCGCAATGGGAGGCCGCCGAAGGCCTCGCACTGAGCCGGACGCAGCGCATGATCAAGGTGATCCTGCCGCAGGCGATCCGCATCGCGACGCCGCCGACCGTCGGCTTCATGGTGCAGATCATCAAGAACACCTCGCTCGCCTCGGTGGTCGGCTTCGTCGAGCTGATGCGCTCGGGCCAGATCGTCAACAACTCGCTGTTCGAGCCGTTCGCCATCTACGCCATCATCGCCGTCACCTATTTCGCCATGTGCTATCCGCTGTCGCTGTTCAGCCAGAGGCTGGAGCGGCGGATGGGGCGCGGCAGGTCCAACCTCGCATCGGCCTAACATGCAGCAGAACTCCTCCTCCGAACCGATCGTCTCGCTTCGCAACGTGCAGAAGAGCTTCGGCCCGCTGCGGGTGCTCGACGGCGTCTCCTTTGCCGTCGAGCGCGGCGAAGTGCTCGCGCTGATCGGCCGCTCCGGCTCCGGCAAGAGCACGGCGCTGCGCTGCATCGACCGCTTCGAAAAGGTCGACGGCGGCGAGATCGTCGTCTGCGGCCACCGGGTCGACCGCCTCGACGTCGATTTGCGCGCACTGCGCCAGGACGTCGGCATCGTGTTCCAGAGCTACAATCTGTTTCCGCACCTCACGATCGAGCAGAACATCACGCTCGCGCCCTGCGCGGTGAAGGGCATGGCAACGGCCCAGGCCAGGGATCTCGCGCGAAAAGTGCTGGCGCAGGTCGGGCTCGAGGAGAAGCTGCACGCCTATCCCGAGCAGCTCTCCGGCGGCCAGCAGCAGCGCGCGGCGATCGCCCGCTCGCTGGCGATGCAGCCGAAGGTCATGCTGTTCGACGAGGTCACGTCCGCGCTCGATCCCGAGCTCACCGCCGAGGTGCTGAAGGTGATCGAGCAACTCGCGGCGGACGGCATGACCATGGTGATGGTCACCCACGAGATGGGCTTTGCCAAAGGCATCGCCGACCGGATCGTCTTCATGCATCGCGGCAAGGTCCACGAGACCGGACCCGCCTCGATCCTGACGTCGCCGACCACACCCGAACTCACACAATTCGTGGGGACGGGAAATCTAAAATCATAACAGGGAGAGGAGAACCAAGAATGACAAACAAGACATTGCTGGGCATGGCCGCCGCATTGTGCGGCCTCATCATGATGGCGGCGACGCCGGCATCCGCCGACCTGCTCGACGACATCACGCAGGCGAAGAAGATCCGCATCTCGACCGACCTCGCCATCCCGCCCTCGGGCATGATGGACTCGAGCATGAAGCCGACCGGTTCGGACGTCGAGGTCGCGCAGCTGCTCGCCAAGGACTGGGGGCTCGAGCTCGAGTTCATCCAGACCACGGGGGCGACCCGCATCCCCAACGTCCTCACCGGCAAGGCCGACATCATCATCTCGACCCTGTCGGTGACGCCCGAACGCGCCAAGGTGATCGACTTCACGAAGCGCTATGCGACGCTGCAATCCGACGTCGGCTGCATGAAGTCGTCGACGGTCAAGGATTGGCCGGACCTGAAGGACAAGTCGATCGGCGTCTCGCGTGGCACCACGCAGGACACCACCCTGTCCAACATGAAGGACAAGGACCTCAAGATCGCCCGCTACGACGACGACGCCACCATGGTGACCGCGGCCGTGTCCGGCCAGGTCGATTGCGTCGGCTCGTCCGCGACCATCATCAACCAGATCGGGGTGAAGAATCCCTCGCGCGTATTCGAGTCCCGGATTCCGCTGGCGACCTTCGACCTCGCCATCGGCCTGAAGAAGGGCGAGCAGCGCCTGATGGACAAGCTCAACGCCTGGATCACCGAGAACGTCAAGAACGGCAAGCTCAACGCGATCTACAAGAAATTCCACGGCGTCGATCTGCCGGCGGACATGCGTAGCTGAAACCACGAGAACCGTGACAGCCGTTTTGCGGCTGTCACGGACAATGCCAAATCAAGAAGGACATCACATGCGTCTCGTCATCGGATCCGACCACGCCGGCTGGCCGCTCAAGCAGACTGTCATCGACCATATCCGCAAGCTCGGCCACGACATCGTCGACGTCGGCTCCTATGACGACAAGCCGGTGGACTTCCCCGACATCGCGCGGGCGGTGGCGCAGAAAGTGACCTCGGGCGAAGCCGCCCGTGGCATCATGGTGTGCGGCACCGGCGTCGGCGCTTCCATCGCCGCCAACAAGATGAAGGGCATCCGCGCCGCGGTCTGCCATGACGTGCATTCGGCGCATCAGAGCGTCGAGCATGACGATGTGAACGTCATGTGCATCGGCGCGCAGATCGTCGGCGCCTGGCTCGCCGTGGACCTCGTCTCATCTTACCTCTCCGCTGAATTCTCCACCGACGAGGATTTCCGCCGCCGCGTCGAAAAACTGCGCGTCATGGACGAGCAAGGCTGAAGTCCTGCCATGATCCTGGTGTTCGGGTCGCTCAACGTCGATCTGGTCGCACAGGTCCCGGTCATTCCGGGCCCCGGCCGGACAGTGCTCGCCCCGTCCTACCAGACCCATTTCGGCGGCAAGGGCGCCAACCAGGCCGTCGCCGCCGCGCGGATTGCTGGACCAGGACAAGTCCGGATGGCGGGCCGCGTCGGCCGGGATGGATTTGGCGACAGCGCGATCGGGAACCTCCGGGAGAACGGCGTCGACACGGCTTTCGTCGTCAGGGACGACGAGCCGACCGGCTGCGCCTTCATCACGGTCGATCAATCCGGCGAGAACGCGATCACGGTGGCGAGCGGCGCCAACATGGCCGCGAGCGCCGCTGACCTGCCAGCCGAGCTTTTCGGTCCCGACACGGTGCTGGTGCTGCAGATGGAGGTGCCGTTCGCAGAGGCGCTGGAGGCGGCGCGCCGGACGACATTGTCCTGCGGCACCGTTATCTGGAATCTCGCGCCCGTGCCGGAGACCATGACCCGCACCATGGTCACGGAGCTTCTGGCGGTCACCGACTATCTTCTCGTCAACGAGCACGAGGCGCTGGATGCCGCCGCAGCCGTCGGCATGGCCCCGTCCGATTATGAAGCCGCAGCCGCGGCACTCGCGAGGGCCGGCGATCTCAGCTGCGTCGTGACGGCCGGCGCGCAAGGTGCTCTCGCGGTCGCAGCGGACGGAACCCGTTTGCGCGCGCCCGCCCCGCGCATCACACCGGTGGACACCACCGGGGCCGGCGACACCTTCGTCGGCGCGTTTGCGGCGATGCTCAGCGAGAAGGTTCCGCTGCAAACCGCCCTCCAGGTCGGATGCGAAGCGGCAGCCCAAAAGTGCCTCAAGCCGGGCGCGCAGGCCGGCATGCCGATGCGGACCGAGATTTCGTCTCTCGGCTAGCGGCAGCGCTGCGGCCTATGTTCCGTCATTGCGAGCGCAGCGAAGCAATCCAGAATCCCTCCGCGGTGACAGCCGCTACGCTCGCAATGACGAGTGGAAGCGGCTTCGCGCAACATCTCCGCAATGACGCCCCGGTGCAGCCCGGGACGATACCAACCATGCGGCAGTTGCATTCACCTCCAACACTGCCCCGGCTACACTCGTCCGATTCCCGGAGCCCTGCCCTTGGCCTTTCTCTTCGTCCTCACCGTCGGCCTCATCGCCGGCACCATTTCCGGCATCGTCGGCACCGGCTCGTCGATCATGCTGATGCCGGTGCTGGTCTATGCCTACGGGCCGAAGGAGGCCGTGCCGATCATGGCGGTGGCCTCGGTGATGGCCAATTTTTCGCGGATCCTGGCCTGGTGGCGCGAAGTCGACTGGCGGGCCTGCGCGGCCTATTCGGTGACGGGCATTCCGGCCGCCGCCCTCGGCGCGCGGACGCTGCTGGCCCTGCCGTCGCACGCCGTCGATCTCGCCATCGGCGTCTTCCTGATCGCGATGGTGCCGGTGCGGCACTGGCTGGCGCGGCATGACCTCAAGGCCAATCTCTGGCATCTCGCGATCGGCGGCGCCGTCATCGGCTATCTCACCGGCATCGTGGTCTCGACCGGCCCGCTCAGCGTGCCGCTGTTCCTGTTCTACGGCCTCTCCAAAGGCGCCTTCCTGGCCACCGAGGCCGCCTCCTCGCTCGGGCTCTATTTCGCGAAATCGGTGACGTTCGAACGCTTCGGCGCGCTGACCGGCGATGTCTTCGTCAAAGGCCTGATCGCGGGGGGCTCGCTGATGTCGGGCGCCTTCATCGCGAAGCGCTTCGTGCTGCACCTGAAGCCGGACGTGTTCCGCCTCTTGATGGACGCGATCATGATCGCGGCCGGGCTCTCGATGCTCTGGAACGCGGCGCAGCCGTAACGAACGGCACTCAGGCGGCGAATTCGGGCGCAACCGACGGGCTGTCGATGGGGACGCGGCCCTCGCCGGTCCGCCCCTCGAGCCCTTGCAGCACAGCCGCGAGCGGCTGCGGCCGGTGGTAGAGATAGCCCTGCCCAAGCGTCACGCCCATCTCGCGCATGGCCGCGGCCTGCTCGGCCCGCTCAATGCCTTCGGCGACAAGCGTAAGCCCCAGCGTGCCGGCAAGCGATGCAATGACGCCGACGATCGCCTTGTCTTCGGCGCTGTCAGGAATCTCGCTGATGAAGGCCTTGTCGATCTTGACCTTGTCGAGCGGGAACCGCCGCAGATGGGCGAGCGAAGAATAGCCGGTGCCGAAATCGTCGAGCGCGATGGTGGCGCCAAGCCGCCGTAGTCGATGCAACGTCTCGGAGGCGCTGGCGATGTTGTTGATCAGCGAGCCCTCGGTGATCTCGAGCTCGAGCATCGATGCCGCGACATCGAAGCGCGCGCAGGTCGCGCGCAGCTCGGCGGCCAGCGAATGGTCGGCGAGCTCTGACGGCGGCAGATTGATCGCGATCCTGATATCCGGCCTGCCGGCGGCGGCCAGACGTTGCAGCGCGCGGCAGGCGTCGGTGAGCACATAGCGCGTCAGCCGCGCATTGTTGCCGCTGCGCTCGATCAGCGGCAGGAATTCGCCGGGGCCGATCACGCCATGGTCAGGGTGACGCCAGCGAATGAGCGCCTCGAGGCCGACGACGGCCGCGCTATCGAGGTCGACCTGGCCTTGATACCAGACCTCGAACTGCCCCTCGGCGAAGCCTGCGGGAATGGCGAGCTCGAGATCCCTGCGACGGCGGTAGTCGCGCTGCAGCGCTTCGTCCAGCACCGCGACGGTGCCGGGCGCCTTGCTCTTGGCATGGTAGAGCGCAATGTCGGCAAGCGCCGGCAGATGCGACAATTCGGGGTCGCCGGCGCGGCGCACGGCAAGACCGATGCTGGCCCGCGGCGCGACCTGCTTGTCGTGCAGCCGGATCGGCTCGGAGATCGCATCCAGCAGCTGGCGTGCGAAGGCCTGCGCCGTCGCTTCGTTGCTGACCTCGGGACGGATCACGACGAACTCGTCGCCGCCGAGCCGCGCGACCCAGTCCTGCGGCTCGACCGCCTCGCGAAGACGTTCGGAGATGTGGACCAGGAACCTGTCGCCGGCATCGTGACCGAAGGTGTCGTTGATGCCCTTGAAGTCGTCGAGGTCGATGAAGCAGAAGGCGATCAGAGAGTCCGGCGAGCCGGCATCGCCGCTCAAGGTCACGAGGCGCTCCGACAGCGAGCGCCGGTTGGGCAGGCCCGTCAGCGGATCGTGCGACGCCATGTGCCCGAGCCGGTCGAGCGCGCGCGACGTCGTGTGCTGCATGGCGTTGAAGGCCTGTGCGAGCTGGCCGAATTCGTTCGCGGATCTGATCTCGGCCGGATAGGCGCGACCGTCCTGCTTGCTGCGCTGGATCGCCGACATGATCGCGGCGAGCGGCCTGCCGATGAAGATGTTGGCTGAGATGCGCATCGCCACCACGGTGGCGAGCGTTGCGAGCAGGCCGACGATGAGCAGCAGCATCAGCCGGCTGCCGGTGTCGGCATACACGGTCGCATAGGAATAAGCGATCGCGATGCGTCCGGCCTGCACGGCGATGTTGCCGTTGCTGTACTTGATGGGGCGCGAGATTTCCGCGACCGCCTGGTCCGAGGCGCGCGCCACCACGCGGGCAATCGCAACGCCGGTGTCGTCATAGACGGCCGCAGCCGCGATGGTCTCGTCGTGCATGATCTCGTTGAGCACGCCCGTGACCTGGTCATAACGCATCTTCCAGAGCGGCTCGGCGATCAGCTCGGCGCGGCTCTCGGCGGTGCGGGCAATGCGGGCATCGAGCTGCCGGATCTGCGACCAGAAGCTGGTGGCCTCGACACCGGCGGAGGCGAGCAATTGCACCAGCAGCAGGACCGGCACGGTGGCCCAGATCATCGCGCGGACGACCGAGCGCAAGCGCGGCGGCGCTGCCTGCCCGTTGCCGTCCGGATCGGTCATCGCCTCACGCTTCATCAATCACCGACGCCGTCCGGAAGCGGCAGGGACGAGACCAGCGCATCGAGGGAAAAGTCATACTGGCCGCAATGTCCCGCCTTCGCCCTGAACCGCGTGAAATCGATCCGGTCGAAGGCGCGCGTCTTGATGAGGTCGCCGACCGAGCCGAGATTGTCGCGCGTGATCGCGGACGTCTTGACCTCGACCCGGGGCGAAACGTCGGCGAAATCGCAGCCATCGGCGTAGTCGCGGAGCAGGACGATCGACCAGCCGCCGAGCAGGAAGTGCCCGCCGTCGCTCAGCAGCAGACGGCCGGCCTTGATCTCGCGCAGTGCATCCTCCGACCAGTTGAGGCCGACCACCTCGATGTTCCGGCCGGGCACGAGGCCGGCCGCAGTGATCGCGCGCAGCGCGCCGAGTGCCATCGGATCGTTCCCGGCCCATATGCCGGCGGGCCGGATCTCCTTGCGCGCGGCCCAGCGAAGATAATTCGCCGTGACCTGCTCGGCCTCGGACTGTGTCCAGTTGGCAAACAGCATCCGGTCCACCACCACGTCGGGCGCGGCGTCCGCGGCCAGCTGGAGACCGGCGTTGCGCGCGATCGAGGCCGGCGTGATCTCGTCGCCGCCGATGCCGAGAATGTGGATCTTGCCGTCCGGGCTCTGCCATTTCTCGGCACGCGCCGCGCTGATCAGTGCATTCGCCATCCGCGCGCCCGCGGTCTGAAGATCGGTCGTGATGTCGCCGAGCCAGGTCTTGAGGTTCTGGCGCGGCGGCCCGAGACGCTTCGCGTCCTCGCCGATCAGCGTGTTCGACAGCAGCAGCGTCCTGACCCCGGCGGCCTCGGCCGCCTCCAGGATCGGAACGGCGGCGGATTCCTCGTTCGAGAGAATGAGGAAGTCGGGCTTGTCGGCCCGCGCCACCACGCCGAAGCCGAGCTCCTGCATGGTGCGGTAATTGCGCTCGCTGGTCAGCACCTCGACATGCACATCGAGCTTGCGGCCGGCGGCCCGCATGGTCTGGGCAACCATGTCCCAGTAGACCTCGCCGGTCTTGCCGGGGCTCACGAAGACAATGTTGAGAGATTTGGCGGCAGCCGCGTCGATACCGCCGGCCGGCGCCAGCACGCCGCAGGCCATGCCCACGGCGAGCATTATCCGCAAAAATATCGTCATTCTTGGCGCCATCCCGTATCGGTTCCGAAACTGGACCTGGGTCCGCTAAGATTTGGCAAAGTTCGGCGCGGCGCGGCTCCCTAGAGCTAACAAAGCGTGTACCGGTCGTGTTGAATTGCGATATGCGGCGCGGGATGATCGGGCTCAGGGCCGGCCATTTCGTGCTATCAGCAGGCCCCGACACCTCCGACTCAACATCCCCCGATGGCCAAGAACACGCTTTCCTTCGTCTGCCAGAACTGCGGCGCGGCCTATAACCGCTGGCAGGGCAAGTGCGAGTCCTGCGGCGAGTGGAATACGCTCGCCGAAGAAGACACCAGCGGCAGCGTGCCGGTCTCGATCCGCTCCAAGCGCAAGGGCCGGACGTTTGCGCTGGAAAGCCTCGCCGGAAAGAGCCCGGATGCGCCGCGCCTGTCCTCCGGGATGACCGAGCTCGACCGCGTCACCGGCGGCGGCTTCGTCCGCGGCTCCGTGCTGCTCGTCGGTGGCGATCCCGGCATCGGCAAATCGACATTGCTGACGCAGGCGACCAGCATGATGGCGCGTGCGGGACACCGCATCGTCTACATCTCCGGCGAAGAGGCGGTCGCGCAGGTGCGCCTGCGCGCCGAGCGGCTTGGGCTGTCGGATGCGCCGGTGCAGCTCGCGGCCGAGACCTCGGTCGAGGACATCGTCTCGACGCTGTCGGAGGGCGCGGTGCCGCGGCTGATCGTGATCGATTCGATCCAGACCATGTGGACCGACACGGTGGAATCCGCGCCGGGCACGGTCACGCAAGTGCGCGCCTCGGCGCAGGCGCTGATCCGCTTTGCGAAGAAGACCGGCGCTGCCATCATCCTGGTCGGCCACGTCACCAAGGACGGCCAGATCGCCGGCCCCCGCGTGGTCGAGCACATGGTCGATGCGGTGCTGTCGTTCGAGGGCGAAGGCTCGCAGCAATTCCGCATCCTGCGCGCCGTCAAGAATCGCTTCGGCCCGACCGACGAGATCGGCGTGTTCGAAATGACGGGCCTTGGCCTGCGCGAGGTCACCAACCCCTCCGAGCTGTTCCTCTCCGAGCGCGATCTGGGCACGCCCGGCACCGCAGTCTTTGCGGGCATCGAGGGCACGCGGCCCGTCCTGGTCGAATTGCAGGCGCTGGTGGCGCCCACCTCGCTCGGCACCCCGCGCCGGGCCGTGGTCGGCTGGGACCAGAGCCGGCTCTCGATGGTGCTGGCGGTGCTGGAGGCCCATTGCGGGGTCAAGCTGTCCGGCCACGACGTCTATCTGAACGTCGCCGGCGGCCTGCGCATCCACGAGCCGGCAGCCGATATGGCCGCCGCGGCGGCGTTGGTTTCCTCTCTGGTTAATGCGCAGTTACCCACCGATGCGGTCTATTTCGGTGAGATTTCGCTCTCCGGCGTCATCCGCCCGGTGGCGCAGACCCCCGCCCGGCTCAAGGAAGCGGTCAAGCTCGGCTTCAAACGCGCTGTGCTGCCCGAATCGGCCCGTGGCGGCGATGCTGGCGGCGACGCCGGACTGTCCCTGAACGCGGTCAACAGCCTGACCACATTGGTGGCCGAGATCGCCGCCAAAGGCTCCCGCCGGGGCGAATCCAGCGCACCGGCAGAGAAAAATGCCACACCGGCAAGATTCCGCCGTGGAGAGGGGTAGCCGGAGGTGACGTCGGAGGCCACCGCCGCTATACAGCCGTCACAAAAGCAGCATGGGATTGCGTGGTTGCGGCCTTGCCGGGAACGCCGTCTACCCCTCTTTTAGGGCGGCGGCCAAACACCGATTCGCTGAGCACCTTTGAAGTACGAGCGGACCAGACCAGCCGATGCCAGTAACACTCCTCGACCTGATCCTGCTCGGTGTGATGCTGATCTCGGGCCTGCTCGCGATGGTCCGCGGCTTCATGCGCGAAATCCTGTCGATCGCGGCCTGGGGCGCCGCCGCAATCGTGACGCTCTATTCGTTCTCGAAGCTGCTGCCGACCGCAAAAACCTATTTCAACAACGACACGGTGGCGAGCGTGGTCGTGGTCGCCGGCGTGTTCGTCGGCACCCTCGTCGTGGTGTCCGTGATCACGGTCCGGATCTCCGACATGATCCTGGATTCGCGCATCGGCGCGCTGGATCGCACCCTCGGCTTCCTGTTTGGCCTGGCTCGCGGGCTTTTGATCGTCGTGGTCGCCTTCCTGTTCTTCACCTGGCTGGTGCCGGACAAGCAGCGCCCGGACTGGGTCACGGGGGCGAAATCCCGTGTCGTGCTCCAGGGAACCGGGGATTGGCTGATGGCCCTCTTGCCTGACGACCCCGAGAACACCATCTTGAAGAGATTCAAGAAAAACAAACCAGATGATGATCAAGCTGATTCCGAGCAGCAGCCTTCGGGCGGTGGCGACGGATACAGTAAACCGGCTCGTGACAGTTTGAAGAAACTGATCGAGAAACCCGCGGCACGTTGACTTGAGCCCAGAGAGAGGCGCGAACGAGATGCGACACCCTGACCAGGACGCTCAACTTGATCTCGACGCCAAGGCCGGCTTGGGGCCGTCCGCGCTGGAGCTTCAGGACGATCTGGAAGGGGATACGCTGCGCGAGGAATGCGGCGTGTTCGGCATCTACGGCCACCCCGATGCCGCCGCCATCACCGCGCTCGGCCTCCACGCCCTCCAGCACCGCGGCCAGGAAGCCGCCGGCATCGTCTCCTACGACGGCAGCCGCTTTCACTCGGAACGCCGCCTCGGCCTCGTCGGCGACACCTTCTCCCGCCGCGAGGTGATCGACCGCCTGCCCGGCAATGTCGCGGTCGGCCATGTCCGCTATTCCACCACCGGGGCCACCATCCTGCGTAACGTGCAGCCGCTGTTCGCCGAGCTCAATGCCGGCGGCCTCGCGGTCGCCCACAACGGCAACCTCACCAACGGCCTGACGCTGCGCCGCGAGCTCGTGAAGCACGGTGCGATGATGCAGTCGACCACCGACACCGAGGTGATCCTGCACCTGGTCGCGCGTTCCAAGCGCGCCCGCTTCATCGAGCGCTATATCGACGCGCTGCGCGAGATCGAGGGCGCCTATGCGCTGGTCTCGCTCACCAACAAGAAGCTGGTCGGCGCGCGGGATCCGCGCGGCATCCGCCCGCTCGTGCTCGGCGAACTCGACGGCTGCCCGATCCTGACCTCGGAGACCTGCGCGCTCGACATCATCGGCGCGCGCTTCGTGCGCGACATCGAGCCCGGCGAAGTCATCGTGTTCGACGAGAACGGCCAGGACATCCACAAGCCGTTCCCGCCGATGGCGCCGCGCCCCTGCATCTTCGAATACATCTACTTCTCCCGGCCGGATTCCATCGTCCACGGCCGCTCGGTCTACGAGGTGCGCAAGGCCTTCGGCGCGCAGCTCGCGCGCGAGAGCCACGTGCCGATCGACGTCGTCGTGCCGGTGCCGGATTCCGGCGTGCCCGCCGCGGTCGGCTACAGCCAGTATTCCGGCGTGCCGTTCGAGCTCGGCATCATCCGCAACCACTATGTCGGCCGCACCTTCATCCAGCCGACCCAGGCGATCCGCGAATCCGGCGTGCGCATGAAGCACTCGGCCAACCGCGCCGCGATCGAAGGCAAGCGCATCATCCTGATCGACGACTCGCTGGTGCGCGGCACCACCTCAAAGAAGATCGTGCGCATGATGCGCGATGCCGGCGCCAAGGAAGTGCATTTCCGCCTCGCCTCGCCCCCGATCCTCTATCCCGATTATTACGGCATCGACCTGCCCGACCGCGGCGGCCTGCTGGCCGCGACGCATTCGCTGGAGGAGATGCGCGAGATCATCGGCGCCGACTCGCTCGCCTTCCTGTCGATCGACGGCATGTACCGCGCCATGGGCGAGCCCGGCCGCGACCCCGCCAATCCGAAATTCTCGGACCATTGCTTCACCGGGGCCTATCCGACCCACCTCACCGACCAGACCCAGACCGAGCCGCAGCCGCGGCAGCTGTCGCTGCTGGCGGAGGCGAGCTGACGCCGAAGGCGTCATCCCGGGGCGGTCCGCAGGATCGAACCCGGGATCTCGAAATGGCATGATAACCTCTGGATTCCGGGTTCGATGCTTCGCATCGCCCCGGAATGACGGCCACGCGGGGGCTTGTCCCGGCCGTCCACGCCTGTAAAACCCCGCCATGACAAAACCCCTCGCCGATCGCATCGCTCTCGTCACCGGCGCCTCGCGCGGCATCGGTTTCGCCACCGCAAAGGCGCTCGCCAGGGCCGGCGCGCATATCATTGCGACGGCGCGGACGCAGGGCGGGCTGGAAGAGCTCGACGACGAGATCCGCAAAGAGGGCGGCAGCGCTACGCTGGTGCCGCTCAACCTCACCGATTCCGACGGCATCGCGCGGCTCGGCGCCGGGCTCCACGAGCGCTACGGCAAGCTCGACATCCTCGTCGGCAATGCCGGCGTGCTTGGCCCCTCTTCGCCGATCGGCCATATCGAGCTGAAAGCCTTCAACGACGTCATGGCCGTGAACGTCTCCGCGAACTTCCAGCTGATCCGCTGCATGGAGCCGCTGCTCAAGCAGTCCGATGCGGGGCGCGCCGTGTTCATCACCTCGGGCGCCGCCAACAAGGCGACCGCCTATGTGAGCCCCTACGCCGCCTCCAAGGCCGCGCTGGAGACGCTGGCGCGCGCCTGGGCGCAGGAGACGGCAAATACCAAGCTGCGCGTCACTCTGTTCAACCCGGGACCGATCCGCACCCGCATGCGCGCTACGCTGATGCCGGGCGAGGATCCGGCGACGCTCGACACGCCCGAGCAGGTCGCGGAGTTCATCGTGCCGCTGTGCGCGCCCGACTGGACCGAGACCGGCAAGTTCTACGACTACAAGACCCGCACCCTGATGAGCTTCCGTTCGCCCGCCTGATTGACTAGGGCGCCTCCCCGCGATTGACTGCCCGCGCTCAGGCGGCAGCAAGCCGCAAGCCAACAAAAAGGGAGGTTGCCATGGCGCCATGGCATGATCGCGCAGGCTCTGCGCGTGCGCTCGCATATATCTCTCACGCTTTTTCCATCCTGATCGCGGCCATCGCATTTGTGCTTCCGGGCGCGGCAACTGCCGGCGACGTCCCGACCTTCGCGGTCGACGCCTCCTGGCCGAAGCAGCTGCCGAACAACTGGATCCTCGGTCAGGTCGGCGGCATCACGGTCGACTGGCAGGGCCACATCTGGGTGATCCATCGGCCGCGCTCGCTCACCGACGACGAGAAAGGCGCGAGCCTCAACCCGCCGCGCTCGAAATGCTGCGTGTCGGCGCCGCCCGTTCTCGAATTCGACAGCGACGGCAATCTGCTGCGCTCATGGGGCGGCCCGGGCGAAGGCTACGAATGGGTCGGCCGCGAGCACGGCATCGAGGTCGACGAGCGCGGCTTCGTCTGGATCGGCGGCAATGCCGACAATGACAACGCCATTTTGAAGTTCACGCTCGACGGCAAGTTCGTCGCCCAGATCGGCAAGGTCGCGCCGAGCCTCGGCAGCAACGACACGACACAGCTCGGCAAGCCCGCCGAGACCGCGATCGACAAGGAGGCGAACGAGATCTACGTCGCCGACGGCTACGGCAATCGCCGCGTCATCGTGTTCGATGCGACGACGCTCGCCTACAAGCGGCACTGGGGCGCCTACGGCAACAAGCCCAGCGACGACAAGCAAGGTCCCTACGACCCCAAGGCCCCGGTCGCCCTGCAGTTCGGCAATCCTGTCCATTGCGTGAAACTCGCCAATGACGGCCTCGTCTATGTCTGCGACCGCATCAACAACCGCATTCAGGTGTTCAAAAAGGACGGCACCTTCGTGAAGGAGTTCTTCTTCGAGAAGAACACGCTCGGCAACGGCGCGGTGTGGGACATCGCGATCTGGCCCGATCCGAAGCAGACCTATTTGCTCAGCGCCGACGGCGAGAACAACGAGGTCAGGGTCATCAAGCGCGATGACGGCAGCGTGGTCGGCAGCTTCGGGCATAGCGGCCGCAACGCCGGTCAGTTCCACTGGGTGCATGCCATGGCGATCGACGCCAAGGGTAACGTCTATACCGCCGAGGTCGATACCGGAAAGCGCATCCAGAAATTCAAGCTGACCTCGGACGCGCTCAAATAGCGTCTCAACGCATTTTGCCCAAAAGTTAACCGACGGATGACGCTACGACGCAGCGTCATCCGCATTTAGGCGCATTGCCGGGACCTGCGGGACACGGTAGAGCCATCGACAGGAACAAGGCTCCGCAAGAGAGCCGTCCGCATATTTGACAGTGGAGGAGACCTTTCATGACGACATTCGCGCGCCGCACTGCGGCTCTTTTGGCATGCGCCACCTTCGGTTTTGCAACATCCGCCTACGCGCAGGACAAGACCATCAAGATCGGCGTGCTCAACGACATGTCGAGCCTGTATGCCGACATCGGCGGCCCGAACTCGGTCGCCGCCGTGAAAATGGCGGTCGAGGATTCCGGCCTGAAGGCCAAGGGCTGGACCATCGAGGTCCTCTCCGGCGACCACCAGAACAAGCCCGATATCGGCGTCAACATCGCCCGGCAATGGATCGACAACGACAAGGTTGACGTCATCTCGGACACGCCGAGTTCGGGCGTGGCGCTCGCGGTGAACAACCTCGTCAAGGAAAAGAACTCGGTGCTGCTCAATTCGGGCGCAGCCACCGCTGATCTCACCGGTAAGGCCTGCACGCCGAACACCGTCTCCTACACCTACGACACCTACATGCTCGCCAACGGCACCGGCAAGGCGCTGACCAAGGCCGGTGGCGACAGCTGGTTCTTCCTGACCGCAGACTACGCCTTCGGCCATGCGCTCGAGCGCGACACCAGCGCCGTCGTCACCGCCAATGGCGGCAAGGTGCTCGGCGGCGTCAAGCATCCGCTCAACAGCTCCGATTTTTCGTCCTTCCTGCTGCAGGCGCAGTCCTCGAAGGCGAAGATCATCGGCCTCGCCAACGCAGGCGGCGACACTACCAACGCGATCAAGCAGGCCGCCGAATTCGGCATCGTCTCCGGCGGTCAGAAGCTTGCCGCGCTGCTGCTGTTCATCAACGACGTGCACTCACTGGGCCTGAAGACCGCACAGGGCCTGACCTTCACCGAGTCCTTCTACTGGGACCTCAACGACCAGACCCGCGAATGGTCGAAGCGCTTCCAGAAGGTTTCGCCCAAGGGCTCGATGCCGTCTATGACGGTCGCGGGGCTGTACGCCGGCATCCTGCATTACCTGAAGGCGATGGATGCGCTCGGAGCCAACCCGCATGACGGCGCCAAGGTCGTCGCCAAGATGAAGGAGCTGCCGACCGACGATCCGCTGTTCGGCAAGGGGCCGCTGCGCGCCGACGGCCGCCGCCTCATCCCGGCCTATCTGTTCGAGGTGAAGAAGCCGGAAGAGTCGAAGGGCCCGTGGGACTATTACAAGCTGGTCGCCACCATCGCGCCGGAAGACGCGGCCAAGCCGCTCGAGGCGAGCGATTGTCCGCTGGTGAAGAAATAGGAAGTCGTAGGGTGGGTTAGCACGCGGCTGCGCGAAGCGCAGTCCGCTGGCGTAACCCGCCACTTCCGCCTCTGCGGAAATGAAAGAGGTGGGTTACGCCTCGCGGTTTGCGCTTCGCGCGACCCGCGAGGCTAACCCACCCTACGAGACCGTCTTCGTTGCAGCCAACGCCCGCACCGCGATCGCCACGCATATCACCATCAGCACCGCCGCGAGCAGGAACGGCGCGCCGGGCAGGTGCAGCGGTGCACTGGTGCCGATGAAGAACGAAAACGTCAGCGTGAACAGGAACGGGCCGACGAGCTGCGACACGCTCTGCACGCTCGCGGTCGCGCCCTGCAGCTGGCCCTGCTGATCGGGTGCGACCAGCCGCGTCATCAGCGACTGCATGGCCGCACCCGAGATGCCCCACAGCGACAGCACGGGAATGCCGAGCCAGGACAGCGGTCCGGTGGGCGCAGCGCCCAGGATCACGAAGCCGATCGCGCCACAGCACAAGCCCATCAGCATTGCGTTCCGCTCGCCCAGCAGGCGCACGATCGGACCGATCGCGAGCCCCTGCGCCACCATGGTGCAGATGCCGACCATGGCCAGCGTCAGGCCCACGGTCTTGGAATCCCAACCGTAGCGATAGGTCGCATAGAGCACGAAGGTCGACGGCAGCACCACATGCGCGAGCTGCGCGATGAAATTGACGATCGACAGCCCGGCCAATGCCGCGTTGGATCGCAGCAGACGCAGTGCCCCGACCGGATTGGCGCTGGTCCAGCGGAACGGCGCACGCTTCTCGGGCGTTAGCGATTCCGGCAGGACGAAGAGCCCATAGAGCGCATTGGCAAAGCTCAAGGCCGCCGCGGCCCAGAACGGCAGCCGCGGATCGATGTCGCCGAGCAGACCGCCGAGCGCCGGACCCAGGATGAATCCTGCACCGAACGCCGCGCCGATCCTGCCGAACACCGCCGCCCGCTGTTCCGGCGGCGTGATGTCCGAGATGTAGGCGAAGGCGGTCGAGATGCTCGCCGAAGTGACGCCGGAGATCAGGCGGCCGATGAACAGCCACGTCAGCGACGGCGCGAGCGCCATCAGCACATAGTCGGCGGCGAGCCCGAAATTCGACAGCAGCACCACCGGCCGCCGTCCGAAGCGATCCGACAGCGCGCCAAGCATCGGCGAGAACACGAACTGCATCAGCGCCCAGGCGGTGCCGAACAGTCCGAAAATGCGCGCCGCATGCGCCGTGTCGTTGCCTACGAAGCTCTCGACCAGCTTTGGCAGGATCGGCATGATCACGCCGATCGCGAGCATGTCGAGCAGGATGGTCACGAAGATGAAGGCGACCGCGCCGCGCCGGACCGGCGCAGCGGCTGACGCTGTCGCCTCTCCCGGCCCGTCGCTCATGACGGCCGCTTGCGCTTGTGCGCGAAGGGATTGGCCTTCTCGCGCAGGGTGATGCGCACCGGCGTGCCCGGCAGCTCGAAGGTCTCGCGCATCGAATTGGTGAGGTAGCGCAGGTAGGACTGCGGCACCGCATCGGCACGCGAACAGAACAGCACGAAGCTCGGCGGGCGCGCCTTGGTCTGCGTGATGTAGTTCAGCTTCAGCCTGCGGCCGGACACCGCGGGCGGCGGATTGGCCTGGATCGCCTGCTCGAACCAGCGATTGAGCGCAGCGGTCGGCACGCGCCGGTTCCAGATTGCGTAGGCGTCCTGGATCGCCTGCATCAGGCGATCGATGCCCTCGCCCATCAGGCCCGAGACCGCGACGATGGGCACGCCCTTGACCTGCGGCAGCCAGTGATCGGCATCGCGGCGCAAGTTCGAGATCGCGCCGCCGCCCTTGGTCTCCATCAGGTCCCATTTGTTGGCGGCGAGCACGATTGCGCGGCCCTCGCGTTCGATCAGATCGGCGATGCGCAGATCCTGCTCCTCGAAGCGGTTCTGGGTGTCCATCATCAGCACGACGACTTCGGCAAAGCGCACCGCGCGCAGCGCGTCGGCGACCGAGAGCTTTTCCAGCTTCTCCTCGATGCGCGAGCGCCGGCGCAGGCCGGCGGTGTCGAACACGCGGAAATCGCGGCCCTTCCAGTTGATCTCGACCGCGATGGAATCGCGCGTGGTGCCCGCTTCCGGGCTCGTCAGCAGGCGCTCCTCGCCGAGCAGATGGTTGATCAGCGTCGATTTGCCGGCATTGGGCCGGCCGACGATGGCAACCCGGATCGGGCGCGTCGCGGCCTCCTCCTCGGAGAGCGGCTCGTCGTCCTCGACCTCATCGTCCTCGATGGGCTCCGGCATGAGCTTGGCAAGCGCATCGTAAAGCTCACCCATGCCCTCGCCGTGCTCGGCCGAGATCTGGATGGGATCGCCGAGGCCGAGCGCGAAGGATTCCATCGCGCCGGCGTCGCCATGCTTGCCCTCGCTCTTGTTGGCGACCAGCAGCACCGGCTTGTTGGCCTTGCGGGCGAAATCGGCGAAGGCGCGATCGGTGGGCGTGAGGCCGATGCGGGCATCGATCACGAAGAACAGCGCGTCGGCCTGCGCGATCGCAGTCTCGGTCTGCTCCTGCATGCGCGCGGTGAGCGAGCCCCTGGCGCCCTCGTCGAGGCCGGCGGTGTCGATGATGGTGAATTCGAGATCGCCGAGCCTGGCCTCACCCTCGCGGCGATCGCGGGTGACGCCCGGCAGGTCATCGACGAGCGCGAGCTTCTGCCCGACCAGACGGTTGAACAGCGTCGATTTGCCGACATTGGGCCGGCCGATGATGGCGATCGTGAAGGACATCGGTCATTCGTGCGCTGCCGGGGCTGCGCCTGTCAATGCAGGTGGAATTATTAGCGAGAGAAGCTGCCGCTCGGCATCGGCGCCGGGAAAGCACCCTGCGATTGCTGCTGTGTGGTCTGGGTCGGTTGCGCCTGCTGGACCGGCTGATCCGGCGGCGGCGCGGTGGTGCGCTTGCGCACGATCTTCTGCTTGGGCGGAGGCGCGGCGGTGGGCGGCGCGGCCTCGGGCTGGACCTCGCCATCGACCTCGCCGGCAGGCGCCTCAGCCGGTGTGGCGGCAGCGGCGGCCGGCTGATGGGTCTTCTTCGCCTTGGCACCCTTGGCCGGTTTGGCCGGCTCGGGCGGCGGCGGTTCGGTCGGCAGAGCCGCGACGGCGGGCGCGTTCGGATCCGGCTGCTGCTGCGCGCCCTTGTACATCTCCTTCGGGACACCCTGCTCGAGGCCCGGAACGCCCTCGGGGAAGACCGGCTTGCGATCGCCCGGCAGCTTCTTCTTGGTGTCGAGGAAGTCGAGCATGTCGCTTGGATCGAAGCTGGAGCAGCCGCCCAGGACGCCGGTGAAGGCGATCAGGACGGCGGCTGCGATCAAGCGTGGCGTGCGGCGCATATCGTATCTCGTCAGGTCAGAGAGCCCATCGGTCAGCTCTTGGTCAGCTTTTGGCGACGGGCGGCAGCAGAGCCGCCAGCGCCTCGGCACGAGAACGCAGGCCGGGTGGCGTTTCACCGTCCTCGGCAATCGTGTCGAGCCATTTGCGGGCCGCAGTCATGTCGTTGTTGCGCCAGGCCGACAGCGCCAGCATCTCGCGCGCGGTGTGGCGGAACGTCGATTTCGGGGTGGCGGAGGCCTCCAGCCGCTGCTGGATGTCGGCATAGGAGGCGCTGTCGACCAGGAGGCCGGCGGCGCGAATCCTGGCCAGATCCTGCCATTCGCCGCCCACGCCGCGGTCGGCGGCGATGTCGTCATACAGCTTGGCGGCCGCCTTGGGATCACGGCTTGCCGCCTCGGCCGCAGCGCGCAGCCGCGCCAGGGTGCGATAGCCGAAGGGGGCCTTGGCGGCGAGCTCGGTGAAGGCGGTCTCGGCCTCGGCGTGCTTGCCCTGCTCGGACAGCTCGACGGCTTTCTCGAAGGCGGCGCCGGCCTCGGCGGCCTTCTGGGCCTCCAGATATTGGTAGCCGCGCCAGCCGCCGACAGCGGCCACGACCAGCACCATCAGGGCGATGAAGTAGATCGAATACTTGTCCCACAGCTTCTTGAGCTGTTCGCGACGTACTTCCTCGTCGACTTCGTCAAATAATTCAGACACTTATGCTAATCCCATGCCCGTCCGGGTACGCGCGCCAAGGCGTTCGCGTCAGGAATCCCGTCCCCCGTGTGGCGGCGAGGTACCCTAACGATATGGCGGTGGCAAGGCAAAGCGAGCCCGATCAAGGCGTTAACCACCCGGCGGAGCCCGGGAGGCGACCTGCCCCCGCTCAGGTTCCGAGGCGCTCCCGCAGCTGCCGCTTCAGCACCTTGCCATTGGCGTTGCGCGGCAGCGGCTGCGATGTGATCGCCATGGTCTCGGGGACCTTGTAGTCGGACAGCCGCTCGGCGCACCAGGCGCGCAAATCGGCGTCGGCAACAGGTGCGCGCGTCACCACCACGGCGTGGACGCGTTCGCCCAGCACCGGGCAGGCCCTGGCGATGATCGCGCTCTCGATCGCCGCGGGATGCCCCGCCAGCACGGATTCGACCTCGGCCGAATAGATCTTCAGGCCGCCGCGATTGATCATGTCCTTCTGCCGGTCGAACACGCGCACGAATCCGTCCGCATCGACCGAGCCGAGATCGCCCGAGCGCCAGAAGCCGCCGGTGAAGCTTTCGGCGGTGGCTTTCGGATTATTCCAGTAGCCCTTGATGACGGAGGCGCTCCGGATCCAGAGCTCGCCGATCTCGCCGGGAGGCAGCTCGCGCCCGTCCGCGTCCATCGCGACGATGCGTGCGCCGGGGCACGGCAGGCCGACGCTGTCGATATGGCTCGCCGTCAATTCGCCCGGCATGATCGTCGAGGGCGACGTCGTCTCGGTCGCGCCGTAGCAGTTCATCAGCTTGAGGCCGGGAATCGTCGCCTTGAGCTTTTCGATGGTGGCGACCGGCATCGGCGCGCCGCCGAAACCGCCGATGCGCCAGCTCGACAGATCATAGCTGTCGAAATCGGGCTGCAGCAGGCAGAGATTGTACATCGCCGGCACCATCACTGTGTAGGTGACGCGCTCGCGCGCGGCGAGCTTGAGATAATCGGCGGCCTTGAATTCCGGCATGATGCTCAGCGCGCCGGCGCAGCGGATCATGGTGGTGATGTTGGCGACGACGCCGGTGACGTGGCCGAGCGGCACGGCTGCGATGGAACGATCCGCTTGCGTCAATTGCAGGCAGGAGACGAAGACCATCGAGGAATGCACGATGTTGCATGGGCGAGCATCGCGCCCTTCGGCTTGCCTGTGGTGCCCGAGGTGTAGAGGATCATCGCGGTGTCCTCTTCGCTCGTCTCGACCGGCGCAGGCGCCGGGGGATTGTCTGCGAGCACCGCAAAGCGCGACAGGCGCGGATCGTCATCGACGACGATACGATGGATGACGTCCGGGACATCAGGCGCCTCGGGCAGCCGCTCGGCGAGCCCCGCCTCATAGATCAGGATCTTCGCGCCGCAATCGGCCAGCACATAGGCGATCTCAGGCTTCTGCTGGCGCGTGCTGAGCAGCACCGTGACGAGGCCCTCATGCGCGGCGGCAAACAGCAGCAGCGGAAATTCGATGCGGTTGCCGAGCAGGATCGCGACACGATCGCCGCGCTGCAGGCCGAGCTTGCGCAAACCCGCGGCGATCTGCGCGGCCCGCTCCACCGCCTGCCGCCAGCTCAGCCGGACATTGCCTGCGATCAGCGCTTCACCATCGGGATTGCGGGCGCAGGCGTCCGCGATCATCGCCCAGAGACTGGCCGGCCGGTCACAGAACGCCGGCACCACCCGATCGCCGAAGCGCGCCTCGAGGTGCATCGGCGGGATTTTTGAATGCGACCAGTCCATCGGAGGCCTCGGCTTGTTGCTTTGTCACCTTCCGCGCACGGGCATGCCGAGCTGTCTTGCGCTGATCGGCTAGACCCCCACGACGGGAACACCGATCACGACGGGATGGAACGCAAAGGCCAGCGCCAGATAGGCAACGACGCCGACGGCAACCGCGATCAGATCATTGGTGACGCCGCCGACCGGAATCGGCGGGCCGCCGGCATCCTTGCGATGCTTCAGCGAGATGCGGTCATAGACCGCCCAGCCCAGGAACGAGCCGAACAGGATGATCGAGCCGAGGTCGCCATTGGCGAGCAGATGCGCGGCCGCCCACAGCTTGATGCCGGCCAGCATCGGGTGCTTCAGCGTCGCATAGATGCGGCCGCGCAAATAGGAGGCGACCACCAGGATGACGGCGGGCAGCATCAGCGCGAGCGTGATGTGCTTGAGCGCCTTCGGCGGGTACCAGACGTCGATCCAGCCGGAGCTGCGATAATGGGAAAAGCCCCAGATGATCAGCGCCAGCCCCGCGAGCGAGACCACTGCGTAGAGGAGCTTGTAGGTCCCCTCGCCCAGCCTGGCGATGGCCTGCGCGCGCGCCTCGCGTTTCGTCGTGAAAACATGGGCCGCGAAAAACAGCACCAGCCCCAGGATCATGACCAGCAGACCCATGACATCCTCCCCTCAAGCAGCCCCCGCCCCTGAGGTATCATCGATTGGCCGATGGTCGCAACTCTCACCCCCTCATGGTGAGGAGCGCGCCCCTGCGCGCGTCTCGAACCATGCAGGCCCGGCTGTCGCGACAGCGTGGCCTTTCATCCTTCGAGACGCGCGTGAAGAACGCGCACCTCAGGATGAGGGGATAGAGCTACTTTCCGAGCTTCCTGTTATCGACGTAGCGGATCGCGATCAGTCGGCCGGCCAGGGCACCACCGAGGCCGCTGGTGAATTTCAGCGGCAGGCAGGCGTTCAGCGATGCATTGATGGCGTCAAGATAGGTCGTGCGGGTGGCAGCCGGCACGCCCGCGGTCGCAAAGGTCAAGCGCGGCGGGCCGATCAGGGCGCCCGCCTTGTTGAAGCTGAAGCGCACCGCCATCTGCATGCCCGCCCGCGCATTGTCCGCCGGCGGCGACCAGCAGGTGCGCAGCTCGGCGAAGAGGTCGCCGATCGTGTCGAGATCGTGATCCGGCTTCTGGTATTTTGCGCGATCGGCCTCGGACGGCACGCTCTCGATCGTCAGCTGAAGATTTTGCCCATAGGGATAGTCCATCTCGGGAATGCAGGGCCCGGGCTCGAGCGGGCTGCAATAGGACGGCGTGCAGGGCCGATAATCGAGCACGCTGCACGGTTCGTGCGCAAACGGGATCGGATTGATCTGACGTCGCTGCGCGTCGGCGGCGACCGTCGAGATCGTCAGCAAGATGAAAACAAGGATGCCGCGCCACATGGAGTGAGCTCGCAATGCCACGAGAAAGAGGTGGCATTATCCGTGAACGCGTCAAGTCCGCGCGCGTTCACATGCTCGCGCGCGAACGACAGCGGCACCCTACCCCTTCTTCTTGACGTCCTTGACGTTGGTGAACTCGATACCCTCGGCGCGTTCCCTCGTGTAGCCGAGATAGAACTCGTTCCTGGCGAGATACACGGGATCGCCGTCGACGTCGTCGGCGATGCTCGAGGTGTTGGCGGCAATAAAAGTGTCGAGCTTCTTGCGATCGTCCGAGGAGACCCAGCGCGCCAGCTGGAACTCGCTGACCTCGAACTCGACCGGCAGCGAATATTCCGCCTCCAGGCGCGCCTTCAGCACGTCGAGCTGCAGCGCACCGACGACGCCGACCAGCGCCGGGGCACCATCGCGCGGGCGAAACACCTGCACCACGCCCTCTTCCGACATCTGCTGAAGCGCTTCTTTCAGCTTCTTCGCCTTCATCGCGTCGGTGAGACGGACGCGGCGGACGATTTCCGGCGCGAAGCTCGGCACACCGACGAAGGTGAAATCCTCGCCCTCGGTGAGCGTGTCGCCGATGCGCAGCGTGCCGTGATTGGGAATGCCGACGACGTCGCCGGCGAATGCCTCGTCCGCCACCGACCGGTCCTGCGCGAAGAAGAATTGCGGGCTCGACAGCGGCATGCTCTTGCCGGTGCGCACCAGTTTCGCCTTCATGCCGCGGCTGAGCTTGCCCGAGCACAGGCGCGCGAAGGCGATGCGGTCGCGGTGGTTCGGATCCATGTTGGCCTGGATCTTGAACACGAAGGCGCTCATGCGCGGATCGGTGGCCTCGACCTTGCGCTGGTCGCTCTCCTGCGCGCGCGGCTCGGGCGCGAACTTGCCGAGGCCTTCCAGCAAGTCGCCGACGCCGAAATTGCGCAGCGCGCTGCCGAAATAGACCGGCGTCAGATGTCCCTCGCGGAAGGCGCCGAGCTCGAACGGTTTCGAGGCTTCGGTGACGAGCTCGAGCTCGTCCTTCACCGCGGAGACGTCGAGATTGGCGTTGAGCTTGGCGAGCTCGGCGATCTCGATCTGCTGCGCCGCGCCGGTCTTGGCGCCGCCGCCTTCGAGCAGGCGCACGCCGCCATTGACGACGTCGTAGGTGCCGAGGAAGTCGCGGCCGCGGCCGACCGGCCAGGTCATCGGCGTGGTGTCGAGCGCCAGCGTCTTCTCGATCTCGTCGAGCAGCTCGAACACGTCGCGGCTCTCGCGGTCCATCTTGTTGATGAAGGTGATGATCGGGATGTCGCGCAGACGGCACACCTCGAACAGCTTTCGCGTGCGCGCCTCGATGCCCTTGGCGGCGTCGATCACCATCACGGCGGAGTCAACCGCGGTGAGCGTGCGATAGGTGTCTTCCGAAAAGTCCTCGTGGCCCGGCGTGTCCAGGAGGTTGAAGACGAGGCCCTCGAACTCGAAGGTCATGACCGAGGTCACGACCGAGATGCCGCGCTCGCGCTCGATCTTCATCCAGTCCGATCGCGTGTTGCGCCGCTCGCCCTTGGCCTTGACCTGACCGGCGAGATTGATGGCGCCGCCGAACAGCAGCAGCTTCTCGGTCAGCGTGGTCTTGCCGGCGTCGGGGTGGGAGATGATCGCGAAGGTCCGCCGCCGCGCCACCTCGGTGGCAAGCGGGGAACGGGCCGGCGATTCGGCTGTGGTGGTGGCGATGTCGGACATGGCGGGAGCGTTTGGCAGGGAAAATGGGCCTGATCAAGCCTCATTTGGTGATTGCGGAGCCCTCCGGCCAGCCCCATATCGCCGTTTGGGAGGGACGGCCCTCCTTTCCCACCAGCATATCAGCCGCGGGGACGACCCTGCCGTGAATGGAGGGTCGTCATGGCCTGGAGCATCCTGTTCGTCGCCGGTCTTCTCGAGATCACCTGGGCGATCGGCCTGAAATACACCGAGGGTTTTTCCAGGCTTGTTCCCTCCGTCATCACGCTCGCGGCGATGGCCGGCAGCGTCATCCTGCTCGGGGTCGCGCTCAAATCGCTGCCGGTCGGGACCGCCTACGCGGTCTGGACCGGGATCGGCGCGGTCGGCACCGCGACGCTCGGCATCGTCCTCTTCGGGGAGCCGGCCACGGCCTTCCGCCTCGCCAGCATCGGATTGATCGTCGCCGGGATCGTCGGGTTGAAGCTCGTCACCTGACGAAGATCTTGACCGCCCACCAGGTCAGCGCGGCCACGATGGCCGAGGCCGGGATCGTGATCACCCAGGCATAGACGATCGAGCTTGCGACGTTCCAGCGCACCGCCGAGACGCGGCGGGCCGCGCCGACACCGACGATGGCGCCGGTGATGGTGTGGGTGGTCGAGACGGGAACCCCGAGGAAGGTCGCCATGAACAGGGTCACCGCGCCGCCCGTTTCGGCGCAAAAACCCTGCATCGGCGTCAGCTTGGTGATGCGCAGGCCCATGGTGCGGACGATGCGCCAGCCGCCCATCAGCGTGCCCAGCGCCATCGCCGCCTGGCAGGACAGCACCACCCAGAACGGCACCGAGAACTCGCTGCCGAGATGGCCTTGCGAATAGAGCAGCACGGCGATGATGCCCATGGTCTTCTGCGCGTCATTGCCGCCATGGCCGAGCGAATAGAGCGAGGCGGAGGCGAATTGCAGGATGCGGAAGGCGCGATCCACGGCAAAGGGCGTCGAACGCACCGAGGCCCAGGACACGATCGCAACCAGCATCATCGCGAGCAGGAAGCCGACCAGCGGCGACAGCACGATCGCCAGCACAGTCTTGGACAATCCGCTCCACACCGCCGCCGAAATCCCCGCCTTGGCCATGCCGCCGCCGACGAGGCCGCCGATCAGCGCGTGCGAGGACGAGGACGGGATGCCGAGCGCCCAGGTCACGAGGTTCCAGACGATGGCGCCGACCAGGGCCGCGAAGATCACCTGGGCATCGACGATCGAGGGATCGATGATGCCTGTGCCGATGGTCTGGGCGACGTGCAGGCCGAACACCATGAAGGCGACGAAATTGAAGAACGCGGCCCAGAACACCGCGAATTGCGGCCGCAACACGCGGGTCGACACGATGGTCGCGATCGAATTGGCGGCGTCGTGCAGGCCGTTCAGGAAGTCGAACAGCAGCGCGACGGCGATCAGTCCGACCAGGACGGGAACACCCAACGCAGCATCCACAGCAGCCCTGCCCTACACTTGCTCGATGACGATGCTGTTGATCTCGTTCGCGACGTCATCGAAGCGGTCGGCCACCTTCTCGAGGTGGTCGTAGATCTCGGCGCCGACGATGAAATCCATCGCGTTGCCGTCGCGATGCTTCAGGAACAGCTCCTTCAGCCCGATGTCGTGGAGATCGTCGACCCGGCCCTCGAGCTTGGTCAGCTCTTCCGTGATCGCGGTCAGCATGGCGACGTTCGGGCCGATCGACTGCATCAGCGGCAGCGCGCGGCCGACCAGATTGGCGCACTCGATCAGAAGCGCGCCGATCTCCCGCATCGGCGGCTCGAAGGCGCGGACCTCGAACAGCATCACGGCCTTGGCCGTCTGCTGCATCTGGTCGATGGCATCGTCCATCGAGGTAATGAGGTTCTTGATGTCGCCGCGATCGAACGGGGTGATGAAGGTGCGGCGCACCGCCGTCAGCACCTCGCGGGTGATGTTGTCGGCATCGTTCTCGAACTGGTTGACGCGCTGGCAATAGACCGGCGTCTCCTCGCCCCCGTTGAGCACGCCCTGGAGCGCGATCGCGCCCTGAATCACGGTCTGGGCATGGCGGTCGAACAGGTCGAAGAACCGTTCTTCCTTGGGCAGGAACGCGCGAAACCATCGCATCATGGGGACAGGCTACCGGTTGGAAATGGCCCGGCCCGGATGGGCCGTCACAAAACTGTCATAGACCATTTTCGATCCGCGCGCGTGCCACCTCACGCCCGCGGAGCCGGATCATCCACCGCTTTCAAGAAGCAGACAATATTCCGTCAAATCAATTACTTAGAGCGACCGCCGGAAGTAATGCGCGATTTCACCGATGACGCCGCGGCGGAAGGTGAGAACGCAGATCACGAAGATCGAGCCCTGGATCACCGTCACCCACTGGCCGAAGCTCGCCAGATATTGCTGCATGGCGATGATTACGAAGGCGCCGACCACGGGGCCGAAGATGGTACCGAGCCCGCCGACCAGCGTCATCAGCACGACCTCGCCCGACATCGACCAATGCACGTCGGTGAGCGAGGCATTCTGGGCCACGAACACCTTCAGCGATCCGGCGAAGCCCGCCAGCGTGCCGGACAGGACGAAGGCCAGAAACTTGTACTGGTCGGTCCGGTAGCCCAGCGAGATGGCGCGCTGCTCGTTCTCGCGGATCGACTTCAGCACCTCGCCAAACGGCGAGTTGATGATGCGGAAGATCAGCAGGAACCCGGCGAGGAAGCCAGCCAGCACGACATAGTACAGGACCGTCGGCTTGGACAGATCGAGGACGCCGAACATGTGTCCCTGCGGAATGCCCTGGATGCCGTCCTCACCATGGGTGAACGGGGCCTGGAGGTAGATGAAGTACAGCAGCTGGGACAGCGCCAGCGTGATCATCGAGAAATAGATGCCCTGGCGGCGGATCGAGATGTAGCCGGTCACGATCGAGAGCGCGAAAGCCGCGGCGACCCCGACGAGGATGCCGAGCTCCGGCGGCAGCCCCCACGCCTTCAGCGCATGCGCGCTGCAGTAGCCGGCGGTCCCCAGGAACATCGCGTGGCCGAACGACAACAGGCCGCCATAGCCGATCAGAAGATTGAAGGCGCAGGCAAGCAGCGCAAAGCACAGCGCCTGCATCACGAAGAACGGATAGACCCCGGTGAATGGCACCGCCGCCAGCAGCAGCGCCATCACTGCGAATACGATCATCTCGTCGCGCATCGCACGCGGTGTCGCACGCAGCGTATCGTCCGTCAGGGTTGTCATATCAGGCCGCCCTTCCCGTCAATCCCGTTGGCTTCACCAGCAGCACCAGCACCATCAGCACGAACACGACGGTGTTGGAGGCCTCGGGGTAGAAATACTTGGTCAGGCCCTCGATCACACCGAGCGCGAAGCCGGTGATGATGGAGCCCATGATCGATCCCATGCCGCCGATCACCACCACGGCGAACACGACGATGATGAGGTCGGCGCCCATCAGCGGGCGCACCTGGTTGATCGGCGCCGAGAGCACGCCGGCGAGCGCCGCAAGGCCGACGCCGAGACCGTAGGTCAGCGTGATCATGCGCGGCACGTTGATGCCGAAGGCGCGGACCAGCGTCGGGTTTTCGGTGGCGGCGCGCAGGTAAGCGCCGAGTTGCGTCTTCTCGATCAGGAACCAGGTGGCAAGACACACCACCAGCGAGAACACGACGACCCAGCCGCGATAGATCGGCAGGAACATGAAGCCGAGATTCATGCCGCCCTTGAGCTGGTCCGGAATGGCGTAAGGCAGGCCGGAGGAGCCGAAATAGTTCTGGAACACGCCCTGCACGATCAGCGCGATGCCGAAGGTCAAGAGCAGGCCGTAGAGATGGTCGAGCCCGGTCAGCCATTGCAGCATGGTCCGCTCCAGGATCATGCCGAAGATGCCGACGATGATCGGCGCCAGCAGCAACGCCCACCAGTAATTGATGCCGCCGAGGTTCAGCAGGAAATAGGCGACGAAGGCGCCCATCATGTAGAGCGCGCCATGGGCGAAGTTGATGATGTTGAGCATGCCGAAGATCACGGCAAGCCCGAGACTGAGCAACGCGTAGAACGAGCCGTTGATCAGTCCCACCAGTAGCTGTGCGTAGAGAGCCTGCATCGGGATTAGCTTCCGCCACCAAAATGAAAGCCCGCCGGCGGCACGACCGCCCGGCGGGCCACGAGAGTTATTTCTTCACCAGCGGACAGACGCTCTCGGAGAGCGGCCGGAACGCCTGGTCAGCGGGGACGGTGCCCACCAGCTTGTAGTAGTCCCACGGCCCCTTCGATTCCGAGGGCTTCTTGACCTCGAACAGGTAGGCCGGGTGAATCTTGCGGCCATCGACCCGGATACTGCCCTGACCGAACAGCGGATCGTCGGTCGGCATCGACTTCATCTTCTCGACCGCCTTGGCGCCGTCATGCGGATTGCCGCCCATCGCCTCGAGCGCCTTGAAGTAGTGGACCAAGCCCGAATAGACGCCGGCCTGCACCATCGAAGGCATCGCCTTGTTCTTCATGCGCTCCGAAAAGCGCTTGGAGAAGGCACGCGTTCCGTCGTTGAGATCCCAATAGAAGGTTTCTGTGAAATTGAGCCCCTGCGCCACGTTCAAGCCGAGCGAGTGAACGTCGGTGATGAACAACAGCAGCCCGGCAAGCTTCTGCCCGCCGGCAACGATGCCGAACTCGGCGGCCTGTTTGATCGAATTGGTGGTATCGCCGCCGGCATTCGCAAGACCGACGATCTTCGCCTTCGAGGCCTGTGCCTGCAAAAGGAACGAGGAGAAGTCCGAGGAATTGAGCGGATGCTTGACGCTGCCGAGCACCTTGCCGCCCGCCTTCTGCACCACCGCCGCGGTGTCGCGCTCCAGCGCCGCGCCGAACGCATAGTCGGCCGTCAGGAAGAACCAGGAATCGCCGCCAGCCTTCACCAGCGCCTGACCGGTGCTGTTGGCGAGCATGTAGGTGTCATAGACCCAATGGATCGTGTTCGGCGAACATTGGGCGTTGGTGAGATCCGACGTCGCCGCACCGGTGTCGATCAGGATCGAATTCTTCTCCTTGACGACATTGTTGACCGCGAGTGCGACACCGGAGTTCAGCACATCCATGAAGATGTCGACCTTCTCGACGTCGATCCATTGGCGCGCGATGGTGGTGGCGATATCGGGCTTGTTCTGATGATCGGCGGAGATCAAGTCGATCTTCCAGCCCTTGGCGGCAAGCCCGGAATCCTCGATCGCCATCTGGGCAGCCAGCGTGGAGCCCGCGCCACCGAGGTCGGAATAGAGACCGGAATTATCGGTCAGGACGCCGATCTTGACGGTCTTGTCCTGTGCCGACGCGCCGCTTGCGACGAATCCCAACGCCATGCCGAGAAGAAGTGCAGAAAAATGCTGTTTCATATTCCCTCCGGGAAATCCTCTATTGAATGACTCGGGGCGTCAGACGCCGAGATAAGTATGCAGCTTGTTCATGTTCGCAGACAGTTCCGAGTTCGCAAAACCGTCGATCACCTTGCCGTGCTCGACGATGTAGTAGCGATCGGCGACGGTGGATGCGAAGCGGAAGTTCTGCTCGACGAGGAGGATCGTAAAGCCCTCCTTCTTGAGCCGCGCAATGGTATGGCCGATCTGCTGGATGATGACGGGCGCGAGGCCCTCGGTCGGCTCGTCCAGCATCAGGAAGCTCGCGCCCGTGCGCAGAATGCGTGCGATCGCGAGCATCTGCTGCTCGCCGCCGGACAGCTTCGTGCCCTGGCTGTTGAGCCGTTCCTTCAGGTTCGGAAACAGATCGAAGATCTGCTCCAGCGGCAGTCCGCCTTCGCGCACCACCGGCGGCAGCATCAGATTCTCGCGGACGTCGAGGCTGGCGAATATCCCCCGCTCTTCCGGGCAGAACGCGATGCCCATCCGCGCGATCCTGTCGGAGGTGGCGCGAATGATCTCCTGGTTGTTGAACTTCACCGACCCGGCACGCTTGCCGATGATGCCCATGATCGACTTCAGCGTGGTGGTCTTGCCGGCGCCGTTACGCCCGAGCAGGGTGACGACCTCGCCCGCATTCACGTCGAAGTTGATCCCGTGCAGGATGTGGGACTCGCCGTACCATGCTTCCAGGTTGCGGACCTGGAGGATGTTTCCGCCGGTCGCAGTCCTTGCCGGAGCCTCGGCGATCGCAGTGTCAGGCATGACCGGCTCCCAGGTAAGCTTCCTTGACGCGCTCGTCCTTGGTGAGCTCGCTGTAATGGCCTTGCGCGAGCACCTGCCCGCGCGTCAGCACGGTGATGATGTCGGAGAGATTGGCCACGACGCTTAAGTTATGCTCGACCATCAGGATGGTGTATTTCGCGGAGATGCGCTTGATCAGCGCCGCGATCTTGTCGATGTCCTCGTGGCCCATGCCGGCCATCGGCTCGTCCAGCAGCATCATCTCGGGGTCGAGCGCGAGCGTGGTTGCGATCTCCAGTGCACGCTTGCGCCCATAGGGCATCTCGACCGCGGGCGTGTTGGCAAACTCGCTGAGGCCGACATCGTTCAGCAGCTCGCGCGCGCGATCGTTGAAACGGTTGAGCACCGACTTCGAGCGCCAGAAATCGAAGGAACTGCCGTGCTGGCGCTGAAGCGCGACACGGACGTTTTCAAG
Organism: Bradyrhizobium huanghuaihaiense; assembly: GCF_025200885.1. Classification (NCBI taxonomy): domain Bacteria; kingdom Pseudomonadati; phylum Pseudomonadota; class Alphaproteobacteria; order Hyphomicrobiales; family Nitrobacteraceae; genus Bradyrhizobium; species Bradyrhizobium huanghuaihaiense. Next base: position 5,325,532 of record NZ_CP104172.1, read on the forward strand.
CGCGGTGAGATGCGGAAATACCGCCGAGATCTGGAATGAACGGACAAGTCCCATGCGGGCGACGTCGGCCGGCGCCATCGCGGTGATGTCCTGCCCCTTGTACAGGATCTTTCCGGCAGATGGTTTGAGGAACTTGGTCAGAAGATTGAAACATGTCGTCTTGCCGGCGCCGTTCGGGCCGATCAACGCATGAATGCTCCCACGGCGAACCTTGAGCGCAACGTCGCGGACGGCGAAGAAGCCCGCGAACTCCTTGGTCAAGCCTTCCGTTTCGAGAATGAACTCATCGGCCAAACAGATTTCCCCCTGCCCGCGCAACGCGCGTGGCTGTCCTTGTTGCTTCGGCATTCCGGAGGTCTTGGAGCCCGTCCGGAACGCCGCCTCCGGGCGCGGAATATGCCGGAGGTGACGGGGGTTAGGCAAGGTGGAAAGCTGAGCAGATCAGGCCTCCGGCTGGGATACAAATGCTCCCTTAGTCGGAGATGTTCGATGTCGTGCCTGCCCGGCCTCCCGGTTCGCAAAAGCACCGGCCATCAAGCCGTCGTTAACGGTCTTTCGCCCCGCGCGCCAGCCTTCATAGAATATTTTCCCGCAAGCGGCATCATGCTGCGGGTATATCTGCCGGGAATATTGTTTTGGATTTCGCAAGCGCCGCTCCCTCCGTCGTCAAGTCGATCAGGCAGAGAGATCTGCTGAACACGTGGCTGCGACTTTATGCGCGCCAAGAGATCGCACCGGCGATCTGGGAGTACCAGCCGGCACGGCTCGAGGAAGAGCTGTCCGATCTCATCTATTATACGGTGGACAATTCGGCTGCCCACCCGCGCCTCATCATCCAGAGCGAAGGCACGCGCATCTCGCACGCCTACGGGCACACCGGCAAGGGCGTGCCGCTGGATGAATATATCGGGCCGCGGCTCGTGCCCTCAGTGATGCCCGTCTATCATGAATGCGTCGCGCGCGGGCTTCCGGTCTACAGCGTTGCCGACGTCGACGACATCTATGGGCGCGTCGTCGCCTATGAGCGCCTGCTGCTGCCGTTCCTGACCGACGACAAGGTCTGTCACGTCATCGCCTCGCTCAAGACCTTTTGCGAGGACGGCGGCTTCGAAATCAGGAATCTGATGCGCGGAAATGACGCGCTGCCGCGTCCCAAATTGTGCGCCGTGATCGACCGCGATCTCTTTCATCGCACCCCCGGCCGCATCGCGGCCGCGGACGTCGTCGAGTTCGCCGATCAGGCTGGCGAGGCCACCGAGATCATCGAGCTGAACTAGAGCCGGCTTACTTGCCCCTGACTTACTTGGCCTTGACTTCCTTGGCATAGATGTCGGGCTTGAAGCCGACCAGCAGCTTGCCGCCGACTTCCAGCACCGGCCGCTTGATCATCGACGGCTGCGCCAGCATCAACGCCAGCGCCTTCTTCTCGGTGAGGCCTTCCTTGTCGGAATCGGGGAGCTTCTTGAATGTCGTGCCGGCGCGATTGAGCAGCATCTCCCAGCCGACCTTGTCGCTCCACTGCTTGAGCTTGTCCTTCTCGACGCCCACGGCCTTGTAGTCGTGGAAGTCGTAAGCCACGCCATGACTGTCGAGCCAGGTGCGCGCCTTCTTCATGGTGTCGCAGTTCTTGATGCCGTAGATGATGTTGGGCAAGACAACTCCTCGCGCATGCGTGATGCTTCGGCAGCGGCGTTGTACGAAACTCCACTTCGCGCGACAATATTGCAAACGAAGCCCGCTCTGCAAAACGGACACATGATGCACGTCACCCACGATCCCGCGGCCGCCGCCTCGCCGACCATCGATTTCAACAGCTTCCTCGCGGTCGATATCCGCGTCGGCACCATCGTCGACGCCAAGCCGTTCCCGGAGGCGCGCAAGCCGGCCTGGCGTCTCTGGATCGACTTCGGACCCGCGATCGGCGTGCGCAAGAGCTCGGCGCAGATCACCGAGAACCATCCGCTCGAGACGCTGGTGGGACAACAGGTCGCGGCGGTCGTCAACTTTCCGCCGCGCCAGATCGGACCCGTTGTCTCGGAGGTGCTGACGCTCGGCTTTCCCGACGCCGACGGCAAGGTCGTCCTGGTGCAGCCGAGCAAGCCGGTGCCGAACGGCGGACGGCTGTTCTAGCCGCAACGAACCACGGACCGCAGCTCCGCTCCTGCCCCGCGCGGTCGCAACGGCATAATCCCCCTGTTTCTCGTCCCCCGACGGCCAGGACTTGACCAAAACTCTCTTTGGCAATAAAAATAACTGACTGATCGTTTTTTATTTCTATGGCAGAGAAGTCGGCCAAAACTCGCCAACAACTAAAACGATCGACCGGTCAGCTATTGAGGGACAGCCCAATGCCCAAGATCAGCGACAAGCAGCGCGAAGGCCGGCGGCAGCAGATCCTCGAGGCCGCCCTCGCCTGCTTCGCGGAAGACGGCTTTCACCAGACCGGCATGGCCGACATCGTCAAACGATCGGGACTCAGCCACGGCGCCGTCTATCTCTACTTCCAGAGCAAGGACGATCTGATCGAGGCGCTGGCCGACGACCGGCATCGGCGCGAGGCCGTGCTCAACTCGGTCGCGCAGGGATCGGGCGACCCGATTGAAGGACTGCACGCGCTGGTTCGCGTCTACGCGCAATGGCTCACCGATCCCGCCGGCGAAGCCCGCCGCTGCGTCGGCATCCATGGCTGGGCCGAGGCCTTGCGCAACCGCCGCGTCCGCAGCAGCGTCGTCGAAGGCATCGACATGCCGCGCGCCCTGATCGTGGCACTCGTCGAACGTGGTCAGCATGACGGCCTCATCAAGCGCGACCTCGGCGCCGAAGCGATCGCGCGCATGCTGATCGCGATCTTCCAGGGCTTCGTGCTGCAGAAAAGCTGGGGCGAGGATTTTGACGTCGCAGCCTGCATGGCGGCGGTCGATGGCGTGATCGACGGTCTGCGCACGACCAGGCCGGACGTCAAGCGACGGACCAGGACATGAGCGATGAGCTGGATCCCTGAACTCCTTGCCGGCGGCAGCGTCGGTCTCGTCGCGGGATTGGCATCGGGCTTCACGGGCACGAGTCCGGGTGGCGGCCTCGTCATCTTCTCCGTGCTGTTGCTCGGGGCCGAACAACACGTCGCGCAGGGAACGTCTTTGATCACGCAGATCCCTCCGACGGGCCTTGCCGGTGCGCGTCGCTATTGGCAGAGCGGCAATCGTAGTCCTCTGGCGTGGATCGCCTGGATCGGTCTCGGATTTCTCGTCGGCGGCGCGGGCGGCGGCTACGCCGCGGCGGCGGTGTCCGACGCAGCGCTGCAATGGACCTACGTCGTCTATCTCGTCGCGCTGATCGCAATGTTGCTTCTGCGCGGCGACCGTAAGGACGCCGGCAGCGAGCCTGGCGCACAAGACGAACTGCCCTGGCTGCCTCTGCTCCTCATCGGCACGCTGGCCGGATTCTCCTCCGGCTTCATGGGCATCGGCGGCGGGCTCGCGATCACCGTCGGCCTCGCCGCGGGCCTGCGCGTGCCGCAGCATCAGGCGCAACTCGTCAGCCTGATCTTCTCGGTAATCCCGACCAACATTCCCGCCGCCTCGATCTACTGGAGCAAGGGGCTCATGGTCGGCTGGCCGGCGATCCTCGGCATCCTGGCGGGCCTGTGGGTCGGCACCGATCTCGGCGCACGCGCGGCCAACGGCGTCAGCAAAGCCGCGCTGCGCCGAGCCATGATCGCCCTCGTCTCGCTGATGGCGCTCTACATGACCTACAAAGCGCTGAGCTGATCTTACGGCCGCTTCGGAATGTTCAGGCCGCGCTGCACCGCCGGCCGCGCAAGTCCCCGCTCGAGCCAGGCACCGACGGACTTGAACTGGCTGAACGCGACGAGCTCGCCCGCGCCGTAAAAGCCGATGAGGTTACGCACCCAGCCGAGCATGGAGATATCGGCGATGGTGTAGTCGTCATCCATGAACCATTGGCGGCCGGAAAGATGCGTCTCCATCACGCCGAGCAACCGCTTTGACTCGTCGACGTAGCGCTGCAGCGGCCGCTTGTCCTCAAAGTCCTTGCCGGCGAATTTGTGGAAGAATCCGACCTGGCCGAACATCGGCCCGATGCCGCCCATCTGGAAATGCAGCCACTGGATGGTTTGGTAGCGCCGTGCGGCGTCCTGCGGCAGCAGCTTGCCGGTCTTCTCCGCCAGGTATTGCAGGATCGCTCCGGATTCGAACAGCGCCAGCGGCCTGCCGCCGGGACCGTTGGGATCGAGCATCGCCGGGATCTTGCCGTTCGGATTGAGCGAGAGGAATTCCGGCGTCTTCTGGTCGTCCTTGCCGAAATCGACGAGGTGGACTTCGTATGACAGTCCGATCTCTTCCAGCATGATCGAAACCTTGACGCCGTTCGGCGTCGGCAACGAATAGAGCTGAAGCAATTCGGGATTCTTGGCCGGCCAGCGCTTGGTGACGGGAAAGTCGGAGAGATCGGACATCGGGACCTTTGGTGCATGGACTGAGGCGCGCTCAATCTAGGCGAGATGCCGCACCGCGCAAGTCACGATTCGTCCCGGCGAACCCACAGCTATCGCGGCAGCGTTGCCATCGCCACGATCGGGGTCATTGCTTCATGCTGCAGTCGATACTCGATGAACCGTTGCCCCGTGACCAACAGCAGGGCCGTAAAGGCAATCGCGAGAATCGCGGTCGCCAATTGGCACACGTCGTACATGGTATTTTGTCCCTCAACAGCCTTTGGTGTAAACGTCGGCTCAAGCGCCACGTTCCGAGGCGGCATGAAAATATTGCCAGTTTTTCCCGACACTCGCCACGAGTCCATCGCGCGGTTCCGGCGGCCTACGCAGGGACCAATGGCGCCTTCGAGCGTTGTCGCTGGATGAACATCGAGAAGCGCGCCCTGCTCGACCACGCTGAACGCTGTCGCCGCGTCGCGAACGAACTCGCTCATGACGCAGCCGCACAACGGTTGCGAGCGATGGCCGACGAGTATGAAGCGCGAGCAACAAGACTGGACGCCGAGGGCGCCTCGCTCGAATCCGGTTCGCAATAGTCGCTGCCACCGCGAAGGCGATCGGGAGGGCCGATTGGCCTCAAAAATTGATCTCCATCCGCAATCCGCGCGGATCGATCTCCTCCCCACCGATACGCTGCGTACTGTCGCGTGCCGCGACCGCGCAGGCGCAGGCATCGATGAGATCGTCGCGGCCGATGCCTGTGCCATGGCGCAGCGTCAACCATTTCGGCAGCCGCGTGAAGCCGCGCTGCTCCAGCAGCGCGATGCGCTGTTCGCGACCGTGCGCCGACGTCTTCCTTGCGAGACGGATTCGCCCTGCGAGATTCCAGAAGATCAACTCCGGATGCGCTTCGCCGATCGTCGCCTGCCGGGCTGACGTCATGATCTCGTCGACCTCTCTCATCTTGTCCCTGATATTCCAGAGCTGCGCCGACACGCCCCTGCCCTTGCCTTCGTGCTCCCAGTAATGGCGATTGGCCGCGGCCATGTCCGGGAAGGTCCAGAGGTCCCTGCGCGCGCCGAGAAACACGGCGGGCCCGACAAGTTCGCGCGCACGCAGATCGCAAGCGCGATAGCCGCTCAGGGGCAATCCGATCGGCATGTCGATCATCGCGCGTAGGTGCGGGATCGCGAGCAGGCGCATCAAGCCCGGTGAATAATCGAAGCCGTGATCGCCGAGATCATCGATCCAGGCTGCGACCCAGCCGAAGCGAAATCCGTCGAGGCCGAGATAGCTATTCACGCGCACGAATCAGCCCCTGACGACGCTCGTTCATCCCGTGCTGCCGTCTCGATGCCGTTCGAACAGCCGCTGCGCGAGCAGCGCGTGACCGAGCGTGCCGCCGGCGCGCACGGCGGCCGCGATCAATGCGGCTTCGGCGACCTCCTCGCGCGTTGCGCCGGCCTTGGCCGCCTGCGCCGTATGCACGTCGAGACAATAGGCGCATTGCGTCGTCAGCGCGACCGCGAGCGAGATCAGCTCGCGATATTTCGGCGGGATCGCTCCGTCCTTGCGTTCGACCGCATGATTGAACGCCAGGAACGCGTTGGCCTCGACCGGCGCGAGCGCAACGAACGCCGGAATCGATTTCAGATCGTCGGGGCTTTGATAATCGGTCATGTCTCATCTCGTCAGATATTCGCGCATCAAGGCGCGGGCGCGATGCAGCCGCGCCTTCACGGTCTGCCTGGTCGCACCGAGCGCGGCGGCGATTTCATCGATCGTCATCTCCTTGACGTCGCGCATCAGCGCGACATCGCGATAGTGCGGCGGCAGCGCCTCGAAGGCCGCGGCCACGTCGAGCCGCAGATCGGCCTCGGGCCGCAACAGCAATGCGGCTTTCGCCTCGCTCTCTTCGACAGCCGGCGCGAGGCCCGCCTTGCGCGCAAGCCGCAGGCATTCACGGCGGACCACGCTGAACACCCAGGCCGAGAACGCCAGCAGCGAGCGGATCGTGCCGACATGGCGGAACAGGATCCACAGCGCCTCCTGCGTCGCATCCTCGGCATCCGCCGAGCTGCGGCAGGTCGCCCGCGCATAGCGGCGGATATCCGGCTGAGCCGTCTCGAGCAGGCGCGCGATCGCCTCGGGATCGCCGAGCCGCGCGGCCTCGAACAGGTCCGGCGAGATCGCGGCCGCACTCACGACAAGCCTCCTCGTCCGATCCCCGCCATCGCGCACATCGGGCAATAACCGACGAGCCCCGTCAGCGCGAAGCCGGCACCGCCGAGCGCAACCAGCCACGCCGTCGCGCCGGCCAGGTAAACCAATGCCGCGCCCGCGACCGCCACGCCCAAGGCGATCCGCACCGCCTGGTGCAGGCCGCCGATGTTCTTCCTGTAAAATGCCATCGCATCCTCCGAGATGAGCCGAAGCAAAATGCCTCGATCATCAAGAGGGCGCGACGCCCCGAAAGGATTCGCGGCAGCCGGCAATTTTTTCGCGATCAGCCTCCGACGGCCTGATAGGCCAGGCGCTTGAATTCGAAGAAGAACGGATTCCAGAAGCCCATGTAGCGCTGGGCCATCAGGACACCCGCGGTATTGGCCTGTGGGCAGATCCACCAATGGGTGCCGGCAAGCCCGCCCCACTGGAATTCGCCGGTGGAGTTCGGCGGATCGAACGGCGTCGGCGCGAAGGTAACGGCGCCGCCGAGACCAAAACCCTTGCCGGGGATCGGGCCGAGATTGGCAAAGCGGATGGTCTGGCCTGCGGGCAGCTGGTTCGTCATCATCTGCCGCAACGTGTCCGGCTTCAGCAGCGCATCCGACCCGGGCAACAATGCACGCACCAGCGCGAGCATGTCCGGCAAGGTCGAGACCAGACCGCCGCCGCCCGACAGCCGCGGGAACGGCCGCCGATAGGCCTGCGGAAAAGGAAGATTGTCGGCGCGCGTGAGGCCCGGCTTCATCGGGTCGAGCACGTCGGCACCATTGTAGAGCGCGACCAGCCTGCCTTGCTGCGCCTCGGGGATGTAAAATCCGGTGTCGGTCATGCCGAGGGGATCGAAGATGCGCGCCTTGAGGAAGGCATCGAGCGGCTTGCCCGAGACGACCTCCACGATGCGTCCGAGCACGTCGGTGGCCACTGAATACTCCCAGCCCGCACCGGGATGATAGGACAGCGGTAGTTCGGCGAGCTTGTCGATCATGTCGGAGAGCGGCGTCAGCGGATTGAGCACGCGCGCCTCGTTGTAGCCTTTGAACAGCACCGTGCCGGGATCGAAGATGCCGTAGCTGAGGCCGGAGGTGTGGGTCAGGAGTTGCCGGATCGTGATCGGGCCCTTCGCCGGCTCGACATCGGCAAGGCTTGTTGCGCCCTGCTTCAAGACCTTGCGATTGCCGAGCTGCGGCAGGACTTTCTCGACCGGATCATCGAGCCCGATGCGGCCTTCCTCGACCAGCAGCATGATCGCGCAGGTGACGAAGATCTTGGTGTTCGAGAACGCACGGAAGATATGGTCGGGCCGGAGTGCCGTCTTCGCTTCGCGGTCGGCAAAGCCGACGCATTGCTGATCGACGACCTCGCGGCCCCGCAGCACCGCCCAGGATACGCCCGGAATGATCTCCTGATCGACGTAGCGCTGCATTGCCGTCCGTGCGGCGGAAAAATCTGTCGTTCTGGCGTCCACCTGTTTCCCCCAAATTATGGTTGGGATCGATATAGCGCGAATTCGGCGGATATGAAGCCCCGCCGAGAAACGCTCATCCCTGCTTCATCAGCGCGGTAACGTGCAGGCGACGCCGGATCCGCATGCCCTGCCGCTGGTACAGCCCAATCGCGGAGGTGTTGTTCGAGAATACATGCAGGAACGGAATTTCGCCGCGCGCCTCGATCCGGCGCGCGACCGCCGCGAGCAGCGCCTGCGCATAGCCGCGCCCGCGATAGTCCGGGTGGACGCAGACGGCCGTCATCTCCACGAACTTTCCGGGCTTCATCCGCTCACCGGTCATCGCGACCAGTTCGCCGCCGGCGCGGATGCCGAGGAATGTGCCGAGTTGATGCGTCCGCGCGGCAAACGGCCCGGGCTTGGTCAGCTCCGTCAGCGCCATCATCGCGGGCACGTCGGCCGCTCCCAGCGTGACGATCTCGGCGTCACGCAGCGGACTGTCGGCGGGCGAGCCGATCATCTGCTCCCCGGTGTCGGCGAGCACCACCTTGAAGCCGACGGGAACGTCGACCGGCTCCGGCGTGAACAGCGCGGCGACCTGCGAGGGCGACAGCAAATCACCGAGCGCGGCAAAGCTTGCCGCGGACATGTCGACCATGTCGGCAAAGGGCGTCATATCCACAGGATAGCGCAGCGCTTGCGGGCCGCCCTCAGCCAGGTGCTTCTGGCTCGTCGTCAACGCGCTCCAGATCGGACGATCCAGCAGCGCCACATCACTGTCGGACACCGGCCTAGTCCTTGTCGAAGCTGACGATGACGGCGGCGTTGGCGATGAGGATCGGGTCGTTGGCAACTTCCGTAGCCGAGGGGATCTCCAGCCCGCCCTTGACCGCAGTCACGGTCACGGTGCCGTAAGGCAGCTCCTTCGCAACGGCTTCCTCGTCCACCGCCTCCGGGTTGGGCACGCCGATCGTGACGTCGACGAACATATCGTTCGCGGTTTTGCCGATCATGCGGAAGAAGCCGAGACTCGAATGCCTGATGGCATCCGACACCGCCCGCTTCGCCGCCTTGGTGGCGTCCCTGCCATGGACGTCGACGCCCATCCCCATCTCGGTGACACAACGAACGCGAGTCATTTCATAGTCCTGTGGTTGATTGGGTGAATGAGAGTGTCGGAGATCAGTGGCTGCGGCACAAGTGTGGTTCTCATGTTAGCAGGAGATCTTTGCCGAGACCTCCGTCATTGCGAGCGCAGCGAAGCAATCCAGAATCTTTCCGCGGAGACAGTCTGGATTGCTTCGCTGCGCTCGCAATGACGGTGTGGAGATAGCTTTGCGCCGTCAATCACGCCTTCGATTTCTCGTGCGCGCGGAGCTCGTCGACGAGCACCCGCACGTTCTCGGAGTAGTCGATCGGGATCGAGACCAGGTGCACGCCGCCTTCTTTGAACGCCGCCTCGAGCGTCGGGCCAAAGCTGTCGATGCTTGCGATGCGGTGCCCCTTGGCCCCGTAGGATTTTGCGTACAGCGCAAAATCCGGATTGCCAAAGGTCATGCCATAATCGGCAAAGTGATCGACGGCCTGCTTCCAGCGGATCATGCCGTAGGCGTTATCCTCCAGCACCAGCACGACGAGGTTGAGCTTGAGGCGGACCGCGGTCTCCATCTCCTGGCTGTTCATCATGAAGCCGCCGTCGCCGGCGACCGCGAGCACGCGGCGATCGGGATAGAGCATCGCGGCCATCATCGCCGACGGCAGGCCTGCGCCCATGGTCGCCAGCGCATTGTCGAGCAGCAGCGTGTTGGCGACGCGGGTGCGGTAGTTGCGCGCGAACCAGATCTTGTACATGCCGTTGTCGAGCGCGACGATGCCGTTCTCCGGGATCACCTGGCGGATGTCGTGCACGATGCGCTGCGGCGTCGGCGGCCAGCGTGCCTCGGTGGCGCGGTCGGCGATGTGGCTGAGAATTTCTTCGCGCAGCGGCAACAGCGCCGCGGCCTGCGGCAACTTGCCCTCGAGGCGGTCGGCGAGCAGCTCCAGGCTCGGGCCGACATCGCCGACGACCTCGGCATCGGGGAAATAGACCTGCTCGACGCTGGCCGAGGTGTAGCTGACGTGAATCACCTTCGGCCCCGACGGCCCCATGATGAAGGGCGGCTTCTCGATCGGGTCGTGACCGATCGCCACGATCAGATCGGCGGCGTCGATGGCATCATGAACATAGTCGCGCTCGGACAGCGCGGCAGTCCCCATATAGAGATTGGTGCCGCCGGGCACGGTGCCCTTCCCCATCTGCGTGGTGAAGAAGGGAATGCCGGTGCGCCGCACGAAGCTCGCGATGCCGTGCGTCGAGCGCGGTCGGCTGGTCGCCGCGCCCATCATCACCAGCGGGCGCTTCGCGGCCAAAATCATCTCGGCAGCGCGGTCGAGCGCGGCGCGATGGGCGACGGGTATCTCGATCGGATGGATCGGGATCACGGGGACGGCGGACACCTCGTCGCCCGCGATGTCCTCGGGCAGCTCGAGATGCACCGGTCCCGGGCGCTCCTCCATCGCCACGCGAAAGGCATCGCGCACCACGGTCGGAATGCTGGAGGCGCTGACGATCTGCCGCGACAGCTTCGTCAGCGGCTTCATGGTGGCGACCACGTCCACGATCTGGAAACGCGCCTGCCGGCTGCTCATGATCGCCTTCTGCCCGGTGATCAGGATCATCGGCATCGCGCCGAGATGCGCATAGGCAGCACCGGTGGACAGGTTGAGCGCGCCGGGGCCGAGTGTGGAGAGACAAACACCGGGCTTGCCGGTCAGTCTTCCATGCGTAGCGGCCATGAAGGCAGCGGCCTGCTCGTGGCGGGTCAGGACCAGCTCGATCCTGGAGTTGCGCAGCGATTCGACCAGATCGAGGTTCTCCTCGCCGGGAACGCCAAAAATGCGATCGACGCCTTCGTTCTCCAGGGCCGCAACAAACAGGTCCGATCCCTTCACTTTGTGGTCCTGCCCGCTCATGTCGCCTCCCTGTCGCAGCTCCGGCTTCCGCCTTCGGCGGGAACCTCGCGCGCATCGTACCCGCCTGCGGCTCAGGTACAACTCACAAAGCGGCGCTCTACTCTCTCAACGGGGTCGTCCCGGCGAAGGCGGGGAAAAATCGCGCCCTACTGCTTCAGCACCGTCATTGCGAGCGCAGCGAAGCAATCCAGAATCTTTCCGCCGTGGCAGTCTGGATTGCTTCGCTACGCTCGCAATGACGGAGCAAGGGGCACCGGCCTGTTTCTGTAGCTCGCAAGGTCTTGTAGCCCGGATGAGCAAAGCGACATCTGGGAATCGTGCCACCGGACGCAGCGGTCCCGGGTATCGCTTCGCTCACCCGGGCTACAATATCTCACTTCACCTTCAGGCTGAGCTCGGTGCCGCCCTTAAGCGGCAGCGTCATCGAGACGAAGCTGTTTCGGGGATCGCGGATGAAGTCGAGGTAGTCGGGCTCGGCATTGTCGTTCATGCCGTAGCCGCCGATCAGTAGCTGCGGCGCGACGATCTCGATCACCTCGCGTGCCAGCGAAGGACCTCCCTCGCCCGGCCAGCCATCGATCAGAACGAAGTCGACGGGACCGCCGAGATCGCGCAACGTCTGTCGCGCATCGCCCTCGCGGATCTCGGCGTAGTCGGCAAGGCCCGCCTCCGCGAGATTGCGCCTGGCGGTCTCGACCTTGGCCGGCACGATCTCCGAGGGGGGCCGATCATTCATGCGTGGCGTCCTCCATCACTTGCCGAGGATTTCCGCAGCGGCGCGATCCAGGATCGCAGCGATGCGGCGGGCCTCGGCCGCGTCGCTGCCGTGCTTGCTGCGCAGCGCGCGCTTGAGGTTATGGCGGGCACGGTGCAGTTCATCGGAGGCACCAGCGTCGAGATCGCTGACGCCGGCAAAAGCTTCGCGCACCTCGTCCATGCGGCGCCCGATCCGCGACAGCGCCTGAAGGATCGCATCCGCGGTCGAACGGTTCTCGGCCAAATGCGCCTCGCCCTGCGGTGTGATGCTGTAGAGCTTGCGCCCGCCGTCCTGCTGGACGCTGCTGTGGCCGACCTCTTCGAGATAGGTCAGCGCCGGATAGATCACGCCGGGGCTCGGCGTGTAGAAGCCGTCGGAGCGCTCCTCGATGATCTTGATCAGCTCATAGCCGTGTGCCGGGTTTTCGGCGAGCAGCGCCAGGATCACGAGCTGAAGGTCCTGCGAGGACAGCCGACGTGCGCCGGGAAAGTCGTCGCCACCGCGCCCGAAGAAGCCGTGGCCGCCGCGGCCGAAGCGATGCCGCCCGCCGCCGTGCCGACCCATGGCGAACGCGAAGCGAAACTCGTGCTCCTCTCGGCCGTGCCTGTCATAATGCTTGCCTCGAAACATATCTTGCGTCTCCGTTGTTAGATATATCGTAAGATATGTTTTGAGATGATAGACGCAAGGCACAAGCCCGTGATTTTGGCTTTGGGTCGGTTTCACCAGCAAAATCAGTCGCCAAGCTTGACATACCCATGACATACCGCTGGTATGCCAGTTATGCCCATGACCTCCCTCGAGCGCGATCGCGCCTATTCGCTGCTCCGCGACCTCGTCACGTCAGGCGAGTTCGGGCCCGACGAGCCTCTTTCCGAGCGCAGCCTGTCGAGCCGGCTCGCGCTCGGCCGCACACCGATCCGCGAGGCTCTGAAGGCTCTCGCCAGGGACGGCCTTCTCACCATCCATCCGATGCGCGGCACCTTCGTGCGCCAGATGTCGTTCGACGATCTCCGCGAGATCCACGAATTGCGGCTCGCGCTCGAAGGCATGGCCGCCTATCTGGCCGCGACGCGCGGGCCGACGGAGCCGCTGCGCCGATGCGCCGAGGAGCTCCGCAGGATTCAGTCGCGCGAGAATCTCGATGTGGAGGAAGCGCAGCAGGTCGGCTGGGCCTTCCACGACGAATTGTTTCGCGCCACCGGCAACGGCCGGCTGGCGCAGTCCTACGACAATCTGCGCGCGCAGAGCGGCCTCGCCCTGCAGAAGATGCGGCAATACAGCGTCGATCGTACGCGCCAGGCTGTCAGCGAGCATCTCGACATCTACGCGGCCATCGAAGCGCACGACCCCGACGCCGCGCAGCAGCGCATGTGGCGGCATCTGTCGTCCGCCTTCGAGGCGCGCCTCACCGCGCTCGGCGCCATCCGCACGCAATATCCGGGACAAGGAGACCATCACGCATGATCCGGCCGCTGCTCAGATTGCCCCTCGTGGTCCAGATGCTGCTCGGCCTGGTGCTGGGTCTTTGCGTCGGCCTGCTCTGGCCCGATGTCGGCGCGAGCCTGCGGCCGATCGGCACCGCCTTCGTCGAGGCTGTGAAGATGATCGTCATTCCAGTGGTGTTCGCGGCGGTCACGCTCGGCCTCTACCGGATGGGCAGCGAGCTGAAGGTCCTGGGCCGCGTCGCCGCGATCAGCCTCGGCTATTTCTACCTCGCGACCGTGATCTCGATCCTGATCGGACTTCTCCTCAACGCCGCCTTCCATCCGGGCGCCGGCGCGCCGCTGGCCGCAACCGGCAAGGTGCCGCAGAACCTCGCGGTGTCGGTCGACTGGATCAAGTTCTTCATGGACATGATCCCCTCCAACATCGTGGCGGCGATGGCCGAGCAGAAGATCCTGCCGACGCTCGTCTTCGCCATTCTGTTCGGCCTGGCCCTCGCCTCGATCGGCAAGGTCGGCGAGCCCATGGTTGCGGTGCTCGAAGCAGTGATGGCGGCGATGTTCAAGATCACCAAATGGATCACCTCGCTGGCGCCGATCGCCATCTTCGCGGTGATGGCTTGGCTGTTTGCGACGCAAGGCCTCGCCACCGTGGTCGCGCTCGCAAAGCTCGTCGGCGTCATGTATCTCGGCCTTGCCATCATGGTCGCGATCTTCTGGCTGATGCTGCTTGCGATCGGCGAGAGGCCGATTGCCGTCACCAAAGCGGTGATGGAGCCGATGATCCTCGCCTTCTCCACCCGCTCCTCGGAAGTGACGCTGCCGCTGCACATGGAGAAGCTGCGGGCGATGGGCGCCTCGGAGCGCATCGTCTCGGTGGTGCTGCCGCTCGGCTACGCCTTCAACCGCGACGGCGCCATCATGTATTTCGCGCTCGCCGTCACCTTCCTCGCGGAGGCCTATGGCGTGACGCTGACCTGGTCGACGCTGTTCACCATCCTCATGGTCACGACCATCGCGAGCAAGGGCAGCGCCAACGTTCCCTCCGGCGGGCTGGTTGCGATTGCCATGGTGCTGTCGGCGATCGGGCTGCCGATCGAGGCACTGGCGATCATCGCCGGCGTCGACGCCTTCCTCGACATGGGCCGCACCGCGATCAATGTGTTCGGCAACACGGTTGCGGTGAAGCTGGTGGAACGCTTTGCCGGCGACGTCGTCTCGGACGAGGCTCAACCCGTGGCCGCCGGCCTGCAAGTGCAGGACGCCTGATGACGACGCAACAGGGCGGCAGCGACGGCATCGTCGACCTGCGCAGCGACACCGTCACGCTGCCGACCGCGGCGATGCTGGAGCACATGCAGCGCGCCCCGCTCGGCGACGACGGCCGCGAGGGCGATCCGACGGTCCGCGCGCTCGAGGTGCGCGGCGCCGCCTTGATCGGCAAGGAAGCGGCCCTGTTCGTGCCGAGCGGCACGATGGGCAATCTGCTGGCGATGCTCGCCCATGCCGAGCGCGGCGCGGACGTGTTCGCAGATGGCGGTGCGCATCTGCTCAACTCGGAACTCGGCAGCGTCGCGACGATCGCAGGGCTCCTGCCCAAACCGATGCCGGGCCGCCGCGGCGCAATGGACGAGACGGCGCTCGCGGACGCGATCCGCTCGTCGCAGCGCCCCGGCCTGATCGCGATGGAGACGACGCATAACGGCGCCGGCGGCGCAGTGCTGCCCCTGGCGCACATGACGCGCATTCATGCGCTCGGGCAGGCACGCGGGATTCCCGTGCATCTGGACGGCGCGCGCCTGTTCAATGCCGCGGTCGCGCTCGGCGTGCCCGCGGCGGGGATCGCCGCGCACGCCGACAGCGTGATGGTCTGCCTGTCCAAGGGACTGAGCGCCCCGGTCGGCAGCCTGCTCTGCGGTTCCAACGATGTCATCACAAGGGCAAGAGCCTTGCGAAAACTCGTCGGCGGCACCATGCGCCAGTCCGGAATCGTCGCGGCCGCGGGCCTCGTCGCGCTGGAGACGATGATCGACCGCCTCTCCGAGGATCATGCGGCCGCAAAGCGGCTCGCCGCGGCTTTGAGCTGGCTCGACCCGGCGCTCGCCGATCCCGACCAGGTGCAGACCAACATCCTCCGCGTCGACGCCTCCGCAAGCGCGCGCGACGCCGCCGCATGGGCCGAGGGCGTGAAACGGCACGGCATCCTGGTGCAGGCGAGCGGCCCCTCGCAGCTCCGGCTCGTCACCCATCGCCACATTGGCGACAGCGCAGTCGACCGCACCATCGCCGCCTTCGCGGCGCTCGGCCGCTAGCTGGCGGCCTTGCAAGCCGGGTTTGGCGTGCTATCGCTCGCGCCATGACTCCGAAAACCTTCGAAGCGCGCTGCCTGCGCCTGCCCGCTGCCACCAAGGTGGTGCAGTGGGAAGGCACTTCGGTATTCAAGGTCGGCGGCATGATGTTCGCGCTCGGCGGCGGCTTTGCCGCAGGCTCCGGCGGCTACATGTTCAAGGTCTCGGACATGGCCTACGGGATGCTGATCGAGCACGGCCTGGCGCGGCCGGCACCGTATCTCGCCCGCGCCAAATGGGTACAGCTCGTCAGCAACAACGCGCTGCCAGACGCCGAGCTCACGGCCTATCTGGTGCAGGCCCATGCGCTGATCGTGGCGAGGCTGACGCGCAAGGCCCGCAAGACGCTGGGGCTCGCCCCGCCGGCGTGATCATCCCCGCGGTCGCGACGATGCTGAACCTTCATTCTTCCAGCTCAGAAGTCGACGGCAACCTCGCCGAAACCCGCAAGGCGCGCCCGGGCGCTGGTCCCCGCTTCTGCGAAGACCATGCCGGTACACGAGCCTGTCGTGACGATCTGGCCCGGCAAGAGAGGCACACCCCGGTCCGCACAATGGCGGATGAGCCAGCGCAGCAGACGCCAGATGTCGCCTGCGGGATTGCCTCCAATGGTTCGACGGCTGATGTCTTCGCCGATGGAGAGATGCGCCTCGACGCTTCTGAGATCGATGGAAGCCGGGCTGACTGTCGCGGCTGCTCCGATCAGCAACGCGCCGTGGCTCTGCAAATCCGCAAGCTGGGCCAGGGCAACACTGTTCGTCCAATCCTCGAGACGAGTCTCGACCACCTCGATGGCGGGATAGACCGCGTCGAAGGCGCGTGCCAGTTCGGGATCGGGCAACGCGGCGTCGTCAGCCGTGAGCGCGCGCCCGACCCGGAGCGCGACTTCCACTTCGACACCGCGCAGGCGGAATTCCGGGCCGAGCCGCGCGCCTGAGGCAAGCAGGCCCGACGCCGGCAGCGGCGCGCAGACGGGCTCGGCGTCCGGGCTCGACGCGCCGACCTTCCACCCGCCGACCGGACCGATCCGGGCGAGCGTGGCATCCTGGATCGCGTAGGCGCCGGCACGATCCGGCGGAAGAATGTCGCGCCAGGCGACCGCCCGCCCGCTGCCTCTCGCTGCGACCAACCGGTCTGCCGCTTCACTCGCATTGGTCACGATGTTCTCCCGTAATGGGGCCCGGCCTCGGCGACGAGGCGTGCCGTGGCGGAAACTCCCCTTTTGTAATGTCTCGATGCGCTAGTCATCGGCCTTGGTCGCACGCAGCAGATTGTCGCGCAATTCGCTCACCGTCTTCTGCACCACCGGAAAATCGTCGCCAAGACCCGTCGCCTCAATCAGCGACCCGCCGAGATCCTGCTCGATCAGCTTGCGCCCCGCAGGCGTCAGGCTCAGGCGCACCTGCCGCTCGTCGGCGGGATCGCGGTGGCGCTTGATCAGCCCCATCTGCTCGAGCTTCTTCAGGATCGGCGTCAGCGTGTTGGATTCCAGGAACAGCTTCTCGCCGAGCGCGCTGACGGTCTGCTCGTCCTCGTCCGACAGCGCCACCAGGGCGATGTACTGGGTGTAGGTGAGCCCGACCTTGTCCAGCAGGGGCTTATAGGCCCGGCCGAAGGCGAGATTGGCCGAATAGACGGCAAAGCACAGGAAATTCGAGAGTTTTCGGCCTTTGCCGGCAGTTTTGGGGGAACGGGCCACGGGAACCTCCGCAATTCGTGATCTGCGGACCTATATAAATCGCATCCGATTAAATCGGAAGAGCTTGACCACGGAATGCAGTGGGACTATTTCGACACGTATCCGATTAGATCGGATACGATTAATCACAAAGGATACGACCATGACATCCGCTGCAAAGGTTCTCTTCACGGGCAAGACCCACGTCACCTCGGGCGCCGATGGGGCTGCGCACTCCAGCGACGGCTTCCTGAACGTCAAGCTGGCCCAGCCGCACCCGGCCGCCGAAAACCTGTTCGCCGCCGCGTGGTCGGCCTGCTATCTCGGCGCGCTCGGGCTCGCGGCTGCCCAGCGCAAGGTCAAGCTGCCGAGCGAGCCGTCGGTCGACACCGCGATCGACCTGAACAACGCCGGCGGCGCCTTCTTCCTGCGCGCCCGTCTCGACGTCAGCGTCCCCGGCGTCGATCGCGCGGTCGCGCAGGAACTGATCGAGGCCGCACATGGGATCTGCCCCTACTCCAAGGCGGTGCACGGCAACATCGAGGTGACAACCACCCTCGTCTGAAGCGCCACGACGCGGACCGGCCGGCATCGGCCGGGCCCGCGCGGCGCGGACAACGTACTCACCACAAGGAGCCGACCATGAGCCATCGTCGTCTGCGAACCCTGCGCGCGCTGTCGAGCGCGGTCCTGCTCGCGGCAAACCTGTTCACCCTGCCGGCCGCGGCGGCGCAGGCCGGCGTCACGCGCACTGACCTGCAGCGCCACGATCTCAGCTCGCCCGGGCGCGAGGCAGTGCAAGTGCGCGTCGATCTCGCCCCGGGCGTGGCATTCGGCCGGCACACCCATCCGGGCGAGGAGATCATCTATGTGCTGGCAGGTGCCATCGAATACGACGTCGAGGGCAAGCCGCCGGTCACGCTGAAAGCTAGCGACGTGCTGTTCATCCCCGCCGGCACAGTGCATGCGGCGAAGAATGTCGGCGTTGACACCGCCAGCGAGCTTGCGACCTATATCGTCGCCAAGGACAAGCCGCTGCTGACGCTGGCGCAGTGAGCCGGCCGTTCCGATTGACCCGCGCATGATATCTGACTAAAGTCAGACATCATGCTAAACCCAGTTTCCCGCGTCCGCCGCTTCAACCGTGCCGTCACTTCTGCCGTCGGCGCACTCGATAACTCGTTCCTCGGGCGCGGGCGGCCGCTGGGGGCCGCGCGCGTGCTCAATGCGATCGGGCACGGGCGTTCGGACGTCGCCGAGATCCGCGACTATCTCGGGCTCGATTCCGGCCTGATGAGCCGGCTGCTGCGCAGCCTCGAGGACGAGGGAGTGGTCGAGACCAGTACGCATGCGGACGACGCCCGCCGTCGCGTGGCAAAGCTGACGCGCACTGGCCGGCGCGAGTTCGCGGCCTACGAGGCGCTCTCGAACGCCCAGGCCGAGGGATTCCTAGCGCAGCATGCGCAGCGCGAGGCCTTGCTGGCGGCGATGGACCTGATCGCATCCGCATTGACGCGAGAGCGCGTTTCGCTCGATGAGATCGATCCTCAATCCGAACAGGCACGCTATTGCCTCGCTGAGTACTATGCCGAGCTCGGCCGCCGCTTCAAGCAGGGCTTTGACGTGTCCCTGTCGCGCGATCCTGACGCCAAGGACATGCGCCGGCCGCGCGGCACCTTCATCGTCGCGATGTCGGACACGCTGCCGATCGGGTGCGTGGGCTTGAAGGGAACCGACCACGGCTACGCCGAGATCAAGCGGCTCTGGGTCGCCCCCGCCGCGCGCGGGCTGCGGCTCGGCCGGCGCCTGATGGACGCGACTGAGGCCGCGGCGCGCGAGCTCGGTATCGCCCTGTTGCGGCTCGACACCAACAGCGCGCTGCCCGAGGCCGCCCAGCTTTACCGCAACACCGGCTGGCGCGAGATTCCGCGCTTCAATGACGATCCCTACCCGGACCTGTTCTTCGAAAAGCGGCTCTAGGTCGTTCGCGTCGGACGCACGACGATCTCGTTGACATCGACATAGTCGGGCTGCTCGATGGCGAAGCGCACGGCGCGGGCGATCGCGTCGGGCTGAAGCGCGATGGCACGATAGGTCTTCATCGCCGCTGCGGCCACGGGGTCGGTGATGGTATCGGCCAGCTCGCTCTCGACCACCCCGGGATGGATGCAGGTGACGCGGATATTGTCATGCTCCTGGCGCAGGCCGTCGGAGATCGCCCGCACCGCATATTTGGTCGCGCAGTAGACAGCCGCCGTCGGCGACACGCCCAAGGCGCCGATCGAGGCGATGTTGATCACATGGCCGGAGCCGCGCGCCGCCATCTCCGGCAGCACCGCGGCGATGCCGTAGAGCACGCCCTTGATGTTGACATCGACCATCCGGTCCCATTCCTCGACCTTCAGCGAAGCCATCAGCGACAGCGGCATCACGCCGGCATTGTTGACGATGACGTCGACCCGGCCCCAGACGCCGCGCGCGGCATCGGCGAAGGCGGCGACGTTGGCGCGGTCGGTGACGTCGAGCGGATGGGCGAGTACCGTGCCGCCGGCCGCGTTCAGCTCGGACGCGAGATCCTTCAGGCGGTCGGCGCGCCGCGCGCCCAGCAGGACCTTGGCGCCGGCCGCGGCCAGCTCGCGCGCGATGCCTGCACCGATGCCGCTGGAGGCGCCGGTGATGAGAATGACTTTGTCGATTGCCATGAGACTTCCCGTTCTTTCGGAATGATTGCGGGAACATGGACCGACGCCTTTGCTGTGATAAGACGATCATATCTAACCACGCTGGCAAGCTGCGCTAACCGATGGAAACCGACCTCAACGCCCTCGCCGTCTTTGCGCTGGTCGCCGAAGAGCGGAATTTTCGCGCCGCCGCGGACCGTCTCGGCGTGACGCGCTCGGCTGTGAGCCAGACCGTCCGGCGACTGGAGGAAACGCTCGGCATCGCGCTGGTCCAGCGCACGACGCGCAGCGTCAGCCTGACCGAGGCCGGCGAGCGGCTGCATGCGGAGATCGCCCCTGCCATTGCGGACATGCGCGCCGCGCTCGGCAACACCGAGGCGCTGCGTGGACGGCCGCGCGGGCTGTTGCGGCTCGCGGTCTCCTCGATCGCCGAGCATTTCCTGTCCGGTCCGTTTCTTGCCGGCTTTGCCGAAGCCAATCCGCAGGTGCAGCTCGACGTCACCGTGACCGACGCGGAGTTCGACATCGTCGCGGCCGGCTATGATGCCGGCGTGCGGCTCGGCGAGGTGATCGAGCAGGATATGATCGCGCTGCCGATCGCCGGCGACGAACGCCAGCTCGCGGTCTGCGCGCCGGCCTTTCGCGATCGCTTCGGTGTGCCCTCGCACCCGTCCGAGCTCGCAGCGTTTCGCTGCATCGGCTGGCGCCCGGCGCCGAACGTCACGCCCTATCGCTGGGAGTTTTCCGACGGCGGCAAGGAGTTCAGCGTCGCGGTCGCGCCCGAGATCACGACCAATGACATGGCGCTGATGATCAAGCTCGCCGTCGCCGGCGCCGGCATCACCTTCGGCATGGAGGCGAGCTTCCGGCCCGCGATCGCACGCGGCGAGCTGGTGCCGATCCTGGAGGACTATTGCGCCTCCTTCGCCGGCTTCTATCTCTACTATCCGAGCCGCCGCAACGTGGCGCCAAAATTGCGCGCACTGATCGAGCACGTGCAGCGGCGCGGCTGAGCCGAAGGAACCCGCCGTGACCAGGAACGAGCTTGCCGCCATTTATCACGGCTACATCGCCTGCCTGAACCGGCAGGATTGGCCGGCGCTCGGACAGTTCGTGCACGACGACGTCGTCCACAACGCGCGGCCGCTCGGGCTGTCCGGTTATCGCGCGATGCTGGAGCAGGATTTTCGCGAAATCCCGGACCTGCACTTCAACGTCGAACTGCTGGCGTCGGACCCACCCGGGATCGCGGCGCGGCTGAGATTCGATTGCACGCCCGTGGGGACTTTCCTTGGACTTGCCGTCAACGGGCGGCGCGTGTCCTTCTGCGAAAACGTGTTCTACGAATTCCGCGAGGGAAAGATCCGGCAGGTGTGGTCGATCATCGACAAGACAGCGATCGAGACGCAGCTCTGACGCCGCGCCTCGATCTCACGTTCATGCCGCCGCCGGCGCCACCTCCCCTTGCGGCTTCGCGAAAGGCCGGAACGTCATCGCCATCAGGAAGGCCCCTAAGCCCATCGCCCAGGAGGCGATGTAGAGCCAGGCGTAGCTGGAGAACGCGTCATAGATCAGGCCGCCGGCGAGCGGGCCCGTCGCCATGCCGAGGCTGCCGGCCATCGCCGTGCCGCCGATCACCGTCCCCATCATCCGCAGCGGAAAGTTCTCGCGCACCAACACCGCATAGAGCGGCATGGTGCCGGCATAGATGAAGCCGAAGATGGCGCCGACCGCGTAGAACGTCGCGAGCTGTTGGGCGAAGACGTAGGCCAGCGCGCCGAACGCCTGCAGCAGCAGCCCCGAGACCAGCACGCGTTTGGCGCCGAAGCGATCGCCGAGAAGCCCGAAGGCGATGCGGCCACCCATGCCGGCAAACCCCTCGATGCTGTAGATCGTCACCGCCGCGACCAGCGGGATACCGCAGCTGATGGCATAGGACACGGTATGGATGATCGGGCCGGAATGGGTGGCGCAGCAGAAGAAGTTGGTGGCAAGCAGAATGAAGAATTGCGGCGAGCGCAGCGCCTCGCCCATCGACATCTCGCTCTGCGCAGCCCCCTCCGCCATTGGTGCTGCCGCGGCCTGCGCGAGCGCGGGTGGACGGCGCACCAGGAACGAGACTGGGATCATGATGGCGGCAACCACCAGCGCGATGATCTGCATCGAGGTGCGCCAGTCATGACCGGAGACGAGCCAGGCCGCGAGCGGCGCCATCGTCATCGGTGCCATGCCCATGCCCGCGGAGACCAGTGACACCGCGAGGCCGCGATTCGTGTCGAACCAGCCGGTGACCGTCGCCATCATCGGCGCGAAGATCGCCGCGCAGGACGCACCGACCAAGAGGCCGAACACGAACTGGAACGCGATCAGCGAGGTCGCATGGCTCGCCGCGAACAGGCTCAGCGCCAGCACGGCCGATCCGGTCAGCACCACCGGCAGCGGCCCGAACCTGTCGGTTGCCGTGCCCCAGGCCATGCTGGTGAACGCCATCGCCAGGAAGCCGATCGTCATCGCGCTGGAGATGCCGGTCACCGACCAGCCGGTGTCCTTGGCAATCGGCTGCAGGAACACCGGCAGCGAGAACATGCCGCCGATCGCGACGCAGCCGAGCAGGCCGCCTGCGGCGACGATCACCCAGCGATAGTGGGAACGAAGCATCTCTTGGTCTCCCGTCAGATTTGTCTGGGTGGAAGACGAATGGGAACTGCGCCGGCCGACAGCGGCACATCATTTTTGCCGCACGCTTTTGTGACCTGCCAGCAAAAAGCGAAAACAACCCCATGCACAGTAGCCGGCCGCTGTGGGATCAATGACTTACGAGGCCCGCGGCTTGCGTTGCCGGGAAACGGTTGCTCCGTCGGGCAAAACACTGGCAGAATGGCATCATCCCACGAGCTTGACCGCATCTGTTCGGACGCCCGCCGATCATGGCGCAGGCTGCCGATCCGGTGCGCTTTCGATGCTCGGATTTCGAACGGAACGCTCCCATGCCCAAGATCGACATCGCCACTGTCCCGGCCCGCAAGGGCTCGGGCTATCCAGCTCCCTTCGATGCCCCGTGCGCCGAGCGCATCCGCAAGCGGCTCGGCAATGCCGGCGGCCTTGCCGATTTCGGCGTCAACCTGATGCGCCTGCCGCCGGGCAACTGGTCGAGCCAGCGGCACTGGCATTCGCATGAGGACGAGTTCGTCTACGTGCTCGAGGGCGAAGTGGTGCTGATCGAGGACGAGGGCGAAACCGTGCTGCGCGCCGGCGACTGCGCCGCCTTCCCGAAGGGCAGCGGCAACGGGCATCACATGATCAACCGCTCGGATGTGACGGCGGTCTATCTCGAAGTCGGCTCACGCTCGCCCGACGATCTCACGACCTGCTCGGACATCGACATGATGAGCGCCAATTCCGACGGCCGGTTCGTGCACAAGGACGGTACGCCCTATTCGGACTAGGCCGTGCACCTAAACCCGGCTACGTCCGCTTTGCTCCCATAGCGACCAAGTTCGTGCGGCAGCGCAGTATGTCGCGATGGGCCAATAAGCGACGTCAAGCTGCTACGACGGCGCCACCCCCCCCGCGCGCGGTTCTGGGAGCTCCGCGCCCCTCAGGGGAAGCGGCTGGTCGCCAAGCAGCACCTTCACCACGACGTCACGCGCATTGTTGGGATCAAGCGAGTGCTTTGCGATCAGGTCGCTACAGTCGGCGACGATCTGGTCGGCGTCCTGCATGATCTTGAGCTCTTTGTAGCGATCGTGCCGATGCAGGCCCATGCTTTCGCCAACCACTTCAAGGATATTTATGATGCGGAATGGCCAGTCGCGCTCGTGCGCGCACAATTCGCGATGATCGGAATGATAGACCGCGACCAGTGCATCGACACCTGCATCGCGCGCCGCCTCAAGTTCCATAAGCTGCAATTCGCGCTTGAACTTTGGAAGTGCGCCGACATCTACGCTCTGCAAGCCCACCGCCGGCTGGTTCAGATCGACGAGTTCGATACCGGGGACCGCCGTCAAGATTTCAGCGGCGGCTTCCACGACGCCGGCCACGCCGGGATGCTTGTGCAACGCGACCCGCATTTCGACCCTGCGCTGAAGGAGCGGCTTTAGCTGCGCCAGCCGGTCACCGAGAAAGCGCATGAACGGGCTGATCTCGAACGGGCGGGAGCCACGCTGCCGTTCCACCGTTGGCAGGATGGTTTCCGTGTACTGGACGTAGCACGACGGGCACCAGGAGATCACCTGTCCCGAGTTGGAGTGCGACAGCTTTTCCATGGTGCTCGAGCCCATACGACCGGCCATCTCTGCGTCCCCAGACTTGAGTTGGAGGATGCCGCAACAGTGGCTTGGTCCGCCCATCACCTGATAATTGACGCCGAGCGCATCCATGATATCGAGGGCAAGCAAGGCGATGTGCGGCGTCTTGAGCACATTGCAGCCGGTGTAAAACACGAAATCCGGCGCCTCAACGGGCGTGGAGACCGACGCCGATTTCTGACCCAGTCGTTCGAGCACGTCCGTATCGAGTTGCAGGCGCGAAAGCACGCTCACTCCACGACTTCCCTCGCGGTACTTCTCGACACCCAGTCGGCGTCGTTCGGCAAGCTCATTGTCCGACTTCGCGATGCCAAGCCGCGCCATGCTCAGCAAGAAACGCGGATTGACGCCATAGTCGCACGCCTTGATGCATGCCCCGCTCCGCATGCAGGACTGCGCCCATTTGCGCGACGCTTCCGGGCCGTTGCCGGTCCGTACCAGTTCGAGGATGCCACCGATGATGTCTTCGGACTTTGTCCCCAAGATGCCGGCCGGCTCGACACTCGGACATGCCTCGACGCATTTCCCGCATCGCGTACAGGCGTCGAGCATTTCTTCGACACATTCAGCCAGGGTCGTCTCGAATGGGACCTCGTTTATCGGCTGCATGACCAGCTCCAGACCGCTGACGGATCAGCTACGTGCGGCACATGACAACTTCGGAACCTAACCCACAAATGGCGAGCTGTATACGAGCAGGCCAGCAATCGGGGTTTGTCGCCTTTGGGTCAAAATCGGCGGTCCAGAGCGACGCGACCCGCTTCCGGTCTACACTCGACAGCCGGCACCGAGACGAGCATCCTCTGGGCCGCGATGGGCCAGAAGCGGACTTAGGTATTTTGGACACGCGGCATGCCGGCTTGAGCCCCTCCGCGCGGTTCCTGACGTTAGGGTGATGGAGCCCGCGCCAAGTGCAACGCGGCCTCCACGCCACCTTCCATGATCTGCCGCGCTTTGGCAGCGTCAGGCACTACGCGCGCAAACTGCAAGGTGCCCACCATGAGGCCGAAGATGGTCGTCGCGCGCCGGTTCTTTTTGACGGAATCTTCGCCGGGAAGCAGTGCGGCCAGTGCCGTGACGTAGCTATGCAGTGCTTTCTCGTAATCTCGCCTGGTGGACAGGGGTTGACGGGCGATTTCCGGAAGCAATGCCGCGGAAGGGCACCCGTCCGCGGCGCCTTCAAGGTGGGCGCGGTTCAGATACCGGCGTATCGTGCCTTCGAGATCGCTGCCCTTAAGCTGATCTTGCTCAAGGCAATGCTGCTGTTCACCCAGCGCCCTGCCCAGCGCTTCGCGAACAAGCTCGTCCTTGGACTCGAAGTGCGGAGAGAAGGCTCCTTTGGTGAGGCCGGCTTCGCCCATGATCCCCGCAATTCCCGTTGCGGAGATGCCGTCCCGGCGCATGCACTTCGATGCCACGTCGACGATGTGCCGTCGTGTCTCCGCCTTGTGACCTTTCTCGAAGCGCATTTTCTCGCAACTCCACCAATATCCCGCAGCCACTATGGATCACGCCGCTAGATCGCGATCGGCCCGTTACCAAAAACGCCTTCGATCTTGCGTGCAAGGGCCAG
This sequence comes from Bradyrhizobium huanghuaihaiense, assembly GCF_025200885.1. Taxonomy (NCBI): domain Bacteria; kingdom Pseudomonadati; phylum Pseudomonadota; class Alphaproteobacteria; order Hyphomicrobiales; family Nitrobacteraceae; genus Bradyrhizobium; species Bradyrhizobium huanghuaihaiense. The sequence goes on from NZ_CP104172.1 coordinate 5,351,459, forward strand.
AAGCGTCCGGTCGCTACCTAGCGAAGCATCAAGCTCCAGGCCAATTGGCAGTCCGGCGCGAGAAAGGCCGACGGGAAGACTGACACCCGGCAACCCCACGCTGCTCGCCGACACGGTGTGGTTTGCCAAGGCAAGATAGCTGACCTCCTGCCCCGCGATATGGACGGTCGCTTGCTCCTCGATTAAGGGCGCGGTGCATGGCGTCGTCGGCTGCAGAATGACGTCCGCTCCATGAGCGACGAACGCCCTGTCGAGACGGCGCTGGATTTCAGGCCGGCTCACGTTGAGCGCAGTCTGATAGGCTTCTGTCGAGATAGCACCCGCACCGCCCGGTAAGGCGATGTGTCCCCACGCCTGCCGAAGTTGAGGTTTGAGCCCGTCATAGATCGCCTCGAACGTGGTCGGAATGTCATGGCGGCGAAGGAATTCCGAAATCGCGCCCATCGTCTCGTGAGCGAAGATTCCCCATGTCGCGGTTTGGATCAGAGCGTTGAAATCGTCGCCAAGGTCGACCTCAACCACTTCGGCGCCAGCGTCCGCTAGCCGCCGGATCACCTCGCGGAACCGGATCTCGACATCCGTGTCCACCAGTTCGAGGAACTGTCGGGGCGCGAAAGCCAGTCGAGCTCCCTTGAGATCGTAGCCGCCATTGGAGGACTGGGCGGCCGCTTGTTCACCCGTCATGACCTGATCGAGCAAAATGCAGTCCTCGACGCTTCGCGCGAATGCGCCCGTCGTGTCGAGCGTATGGGAGATCGGAGCAACACCATCGCGCGGCCAACGTCCGGTCGTCGGCTTGAACCCCACGACACCACAGAACGATGCGGGCACCCGGATTGACCCAACGGTGTCACCGCCCAGCGACGCCGGAACGAGGCCGGCGGCTACCGCTGCGGCGGAGCCGCTCGACGAGCCGCCCGACACACGATCGCGTGCGTACGGATTCTTCACCTGCCCGTAACGTGCATTATGACCGGTCAAGCCGTAGGACATCTCGACGAGGTTATTCTTCCCGAATAACAGAGCGCCCGCGCGCTTGATGGCACGGACAGCGTCCGCATCTTCGCGCGGCACGAAATGGGCGAGGCTATCGAGGCCTAGGCTCGTAGGTAGCCCCTTCGTCAAATAACTGTCTTTTACCCCGAACGGCACGCCCAGCAGCGGAGCCGCCGATCCGGCCGCACGTGCTTTGTCCGCATCCCTCGCGGCCGCCAGCACCGCGTCCTCGTCGATGGTGATAAAGGCATTGAGTTCGGCAAGCGCTCGCGAACGCTGCAGAAGTCCTGTGGTGTAAGCTTCTGAAGTGATTTCGCCATTGCGAATGGCTGCGGCCGCGGACACGACCCCCAGCGAGTCATCCGTAAGTTCTTGCGCTGCCATGCGCCGTGAAGCGGCGGTAAGGTCGTTCATAGAGTCCTCGCGAAAAGCGTGTGCGGCAGTTCGCTGTTGCCGTAGACCAGAGGCTCAGCTTCAATGCCATTACGCTCATAATATCAAATTACGATCGTACTTCAATAATGGCGGCGGCCTTCTCTGGACACATGAGCGTGAGGTACGGGACGGATTGAGCGGCCAGTCAGAAGAAGACGGCCCTCTGAGCGTAGGTCAGCAACGGGCCTTAATCAGACATCAGGTATGAAAGCACATCGGATGCGTGCCCCTGCGGCCGTGAAGCAAGGTCCCGCACCGGTCAGCCTAAGTGGGAACTGCCTCCATGACCTGGAAGTGCGAGCCTGCGCGAGCTGTGCCGCGCATCTCAAATCCGGCCGTTCGACATAGCGCGGAATACTCGTCGTAGCTCCGTTCAAGCGCCCCGAGCATGACGAGCATGTTGAGGTCACTGAACTTCGAGATCGGCCCCTCGTTCGGGGGCTCTACCACACGTTCAATGAGGAGTAATCTGGCATCAGCCGTCATAGCGCGGCGGCAGGCCTTCAGGATAGCGATCGCTTCGTTATCGTCCCAATCGTGGATAATCGCTCGCATAACATAGGCGTCAGCCCCCTCCGGGATGGTTTCAAAGAAACTGCCTCCGACGATTTCGCATCTGTCAGCGACACCATGTTGGTTCAAAACTTCGGCGGCCTTGCCAACCACGTGCGGCTGGTCGAACAGCGTTCCGCGCAGGCCCTTGTTTGCGGCGAGAATTCCCGCCAGCAGTTGGCCTTCACCTCCCCCGATATCCGCGACGTGACGAAAGCTGCTGAAATCGCAGGCGGCGATAATAGCTTCGATGGCGCCGCGAGAATTGGCCGTCATGGCTCGGTTGAAGATCGCGTTCTCATTTGGACGGGTGCTGCGATACTCCCATACGCTCTGACCATTGAGATGCCGAAAGGCACTCTCGCCGGTGCGGACGCTGTGTTCAAGATGGCCCCAGGCCTGCCAAGCATAAGGTCGGCCGACATATGCAGCCCAGCCGTCGAGTGGGGTCGGCGAGTCGGAACGAAGACACTCGCCCATCGAGGTGAGCGAGAACGTGTTGTTCTCGGCCTCATGGAAAACACCGACTGAAGCCAGCGCCCGCAGGAGCCGATAAAGTGTCCTCGGATGCGATCCGCTGAGCTGAGCCAGTTCGTTGCTGCTTAGGGGCCCGCGACTAAGGCGGTCCGCTATGCCAAGCCGGGCCGCCACGTGAATGGACTGCGAAACCTGATAACCGTTAATCAGCCGCGTAAGGTCCGACAAAGCATTTACGGCCATGGTCTCATCTCCTTCCGTTGCCAAGCACACATTAAAGATGCATCGAGTGCGGGCTTTTCGTTGTGGTGCGCACGCTGTATCACAACGAAGGCGCATCAGATTCGAGCCCCGCTTCGGGTCACAAGCCGGCAGTTGGTCAGGCAGGCAAATCGAAGATGTCGCCAAGACCACCATCAAACCGGTCGACCCAAAGATGTATCCCAGTGGCAGCATCGAGGAGCTGTCCCGTGATGCGCACTCGGTTTGTCGTTTTGCGAACGCTCCCTTCCAACACGTAGCGCACCCCGAAGCTCGCGCCCGACCTGCTTCACGTCGACGGCGCGCCCCCCGTATGTGAAACTCGAATTGCGGGCGATAACGAACAACGCCTTGAAACGAGAGATCATCGGACACGCTACGGCCGTTCCAGACGACTCTAATGAGATCGTCTTTGCCGACCACGCGCTCCCTGTTCCGGATCAGGTAATCAAGTAAATCGAATACCTTTGGCCCGACGGAGACGACGTCCGCTCCGCGATGCAGCTCGCGCCGATCGGTGTCGATTGCGTTCTCGAACATGTAGCGCAATTGCCATTCCCTCGGTTCGAGGCTCTAGCATCGGTTGTGCGCCGCAAAGAATAAGCCGCCGGTGAGGAAAATGTAAACCGAATGTCAAGCGTCCTCTCTCCTGCCTTGGCACCCTCGTTCGGAAATAACCAGGAGATGGCGCGGTGAGCACGACCTATGACCTAACAGGATTGGGCAGACCGGATCAACGTGGCGCGCCTCCAGCTTCTTCAAGAGATATTGGGTGCGTTTGTGGAACGGCGCAAACGTCAGAGATTACGAGCCGCGTTGCTCGACTTAAGTGACAGGGAGCTAATGGATATCGGGACGACGCGCGGTGAGATTGACTACGTCGCCTCGCACCGCTCTGTCGATCCACGAGGCATCCGGTCCAGGTCCAATGAGTCCCTGATGTTCGGTACGACAAACGCCTCGCGGCAGGCACGCCGCCCGTCTGCCGTCAGATCGTCACGCGGCTGCCGTCGAAACGCGTGAAGGAGAAGCCGTCGAACGGCTCGCGAAGGGTAGCGCGCTCGTCCCGCAACATGCAGATAGCCACTTCCTCACCGATCGCCATTGAGGCGGAGGCGTCGGAACGCCAGTGGATGCCCGCCCAATTCCGTCCGAAACCGAAATTCACGGCGAGCTTGTTCAACTCTCCGCCGACCGTGAGCGGTGAGCCGTCATAGGGCACGAGTCTTGTCGGGTCAGCCGGATCGGGCTGCACGGGATTGGCGATAACGCGGCTCTCGTCGAAGAACGCCTTCAATATGGTAGCCGTGACGGCCCCAACGCTCGTGGCCCCGCCGGGATAGGTGGAGTGGAAGGGCGCGCCCTCCGGATAGGTTTGCGACAACAGGTAAGTGCCGTATTTGGCCTTGCTGCGAGCGAGGGCTTCCGATTTCAGGAAATCATCATGCAGCGGGTAGTCGCTCACGCCATTGGCGAGGCGATGGTGCGCCAGAGCGCCGTAGGCTTCCGGTCGCACAGCCCGATGCACGAAATACTTCTGCCAATAAGACGCGCGGACGGAGTTACTGATCCCCGTGGCGAGCAGTGCCTGCACGTGTTGCAACCCGAAGGTGGCACCCGCAGGGACCTGGGTTTTCGATTTCCGATACGGGTTCGAGGGATAGGACACGGGCTCTGCCGGCGGATAGATCCCGGAGTAGCGTTTGTCCGCCCCACCACCGGGTGTCGCAAGGATCAATGCTGCCGCCCACCCAAGTGCAGGACCCGTGTGGATATACTCTGCGAGATCTCTTCCTGTCGTGATGTATCGCGGTGTCGCGTCGAACTGCAACTGGCGCTTCGGTGCGGCGCCGTTCTGGATCGCCAGCCACTCCTCGTATTCGGTCAGGAATTCATTGGAGGGCGACACGGTACGAATTTGAGCACTGATCCACTGTGAGGCATAGGGCGCGTCCCTGAGCAGGAACTGCGAGATCAGCGGACCGTCCAAAACGCCTGGAGGCGTGACGGAGCGGCCCTTCGGGTCGCTTGCATCGAAATAAAGCGCATTGGCGCGGAACAGTGTGCCGGGCGTGACCCGCCCACCGGACTTCGGCCCTCGGAAATCGGCAAGCTTGCTGAGTTCCTCGGTTGCTGCGATCACGTCGCGATTGGAGGTGTCGTCGCGCAACTCGGTCATCGGAACATCACGAAGCAGGGCTTGCCAATAGACCTCGACCGCCTCGCCGGCGCGCTCCGCACTTGCAAGGGCCGGCGTCGGCGGTATCGCAATCTGAGTAGGGTTTATGCCGCTGAGACTGACGGCCAGTGTGCCCAAGGGATTGACCAGCTTGCGAGTGCCGCCGAGCCGGATTTTCTCGAAATCCGCGGGCTCGCCCGACTGGCAAGCGGCATAAAGCGTTTGCCATGCCTCTGGTTCAACTTCGCCGCGCTTGTCGTGCGGCAGGCCCCGCGAATCGGAACCGATCTTGTTTGTGTAGCGCGCCTCATCGCCATTCGTCGGATGGGGCGCGATCGGAATTTTCTCGTTGTTGCCCGCACAGACCCCGCGGACCTCGAAGGCGCGACTCTTGAACGCTGCGTCGAGCGGTCGCGGGTCCGCGCTCACAGGCTGCGCCAGCGCCGGGGCGAACCCGGACATGCTCGGCGGAGACGCAAGCACGGCGGCGCCAACCGCAATGCCGGTCCCGCCAAGCAGCGAGCGGCGAGTGATCGCGGTCGACGAGCCCGGCGACGCCAGGCAGGATTCAGTTGGAACGGTGAAATGATCAGCCATGGAGGCCTCCTCCCTCGCGGGAAAATGTCGGCAGGATTGCGCCGGAGCCGTCCGATTACTTGCATGCTGCAGTCGAAATCGTCTCACCAGGAGGACACTGAGGAGATTGACGCAGATCAATGGTGAGTCGAGCAGACCAATTGTGCACCGGCGGGGACCACCGCTGTCCGCAGTGCCTTTGAACAACGCAAGTGCCCACTGGAGCAACGCCTGTGGGTCAACCGCGTCGATTTGGCCGCATCGCCGCCATGTCCGGTCTGATCCCAATTGCCGATGTGCCGGACGCGTTGTCGATCTTCGCCTTAGGGCTAGAGCCGGGCTTGTCTCAAACCGCGCGTCGCTTCGCGATTGTGGCAAGCGCTGCGGCCGGGGACAAGCCACGATCATGGCTGGCAGCCAGGATTGCGGGAGCGTTCTCTTTTGCCCGCCGTCGGCGTTTGATTGCGACCGGCGGGAGGACGGGCGATGCGGGGATCCCTCGGGGAGAAGATCAACCAGGGCGGCACGGCGGACATCCACGCCTGGGCGCCAGGTCAGGTCGTAAAACTGTTCAGGGAAGGTTTCCCCCCGCGCCTCGGCCAGCGAGAGGCGCGGATGACCCAGACAGTCTTTGCCGCCGGCTTGCCTGCGCCGGAGGTGTTCGGCGAGGTGACGCTCGACGGACGCTTCGGCATCGTGCTCGGCCGCCTCGACGGGCCGACACTGCTGCAGGTCACGCGCAGCGGCGCCGTGACGTTCGCTCAGGCGGGTGCAATCCTTGCGTCCCTCGGCCTGTGCGTTCACAGGATGTCGCCGCCGCCGGAGGCCTTCCATCTGCGCGGCTGGATGGACAGCGCCCTCAGGCGCGCGGGCGACATCGTGCCCAAGCACATCGCCTCCGGCATCCTCGCGCTGATCGACCGCCTGCAGCAGCCGGGGGACGGGCTGTGCCATGGCGACATCCATCCTAACAACGTGATCATGACGGCGGACGGTCCGCGGCTGATCGACTGGACATTTGCGATCCGTGCGCCTGCGGCCCTCGATCATGGGCTCACTCACATCGGCCTGACCGAGCTTGCCCTCGACGTCACCGACAATCCGCAGCGGCCGCTTGCGGTCAATGCAGCCGCGCAATCCGAATACGCGCGGCTGTCCGGCAAGCCGGTCGCGGCGCTGAGGCAAGCGATGGAGCCCTGGCTGCCGATCGCGATCGTCCGCTACTTCCTTATTATGGGCGGGCCGACAAGCGAGCGATGGCGGCGGATGATGCAGCGCGCCGAAGCGGCCCTGCGCTCGCTGGCCTGACTCCTTCCAGCGCGCGCGACCGTCGATGCGGCTGCGCGGTGTTGGCTTCGGGTCAGACGGCATCAGACTCCAAGACAGCACCGTTTTGACGTTCCCCGCGAGCTCGAATGCGACGAGCCGCTGAACCGGAAGATCGGCCGATACAGACACGCTGCCGGCCTTAAGAGTTCGCTATTGAATTGACTGCTTCCACAATGGCAGCCGGGTCTGCGTGTGTGACCATATGTCCGGCATTGGGCACAAGGTGAAGATCGGACCGAGGCAGCGCTTTATGTAAATCTCGCGCTTGTTTGAATTCGATCACCTGGTCCTCTACTCCGTGGAATATTCGCACCTGGTGGCCCAAGGTCGAATAATGGGCTTGGAATTGTGCTGCGGTTGAAATTAGGAGTGCACTTTCCTCTGCGGCCGCCCTCAACTGTGTGGGCCTGAGAACCAGAGATGCTGGAAATCCATCCTTGAACGCCAGCGGTACAGACCGGGGCGCGAAGATTTTGCGGAGAGCACCCGGCAACACGGCCCACGAAATGATGGGCGCGACAGTGTAGCTGACCAAGTCGCCCAAGACCGGTATGGCTGGACCTGACATCAACCACACGTCCAATCGGCCGGTCGGGAAGTAGTAGCCGGACGCAAGCACAAGGCCCCGGATCGGATAATCCTTCCGCACGCCGAGAGCGATAGCGACCAAGGCGCCCCAAGAATGTCCCAGCACCACAGGATCGCCGATCCCGAGTTGCTCGAGCGCCTTCACCAACAGAGCCGCTTGAGCTGCTGCGCTCCATACTCGGAGCCGCGGCCGCTGACTATAGCCAAAGCCCGGACGGTCGAAGCAGACCACGCGATTGCTGCGGGCAAGAAGATCGACCATCCCACTGATTATGAAGTCCTGGATCATGGATCCGTTGCCATGGAGCAGCACGACGCAAGGAGCCGCGGGATCGCCCCGATCGATATAGTGGAGTCTTACGCGGTCGCATTCGATAAACTTGCCAATAGGTGGATTCCGTCGCTCCGCCAGTTTGGAGAAGCCGATGTTACCGATGACGAGAATTGCCAATAACAAGGCAGCGATGAGCAGTAAGGTTTCAGCGGTGGTCATTACTGAGCCTGGAGATATAGGGCCAAAAACATCTGCCCCTCAGCGCGGAGCAGACGGGCCAACCAAGGAATAATTGGAAGTTGAAGCGCTCGTTCCTGCGCGCAATGGAGGAGGATTGATTAAAAGATCGCCCGCCCCCGGAACGGTCCGGAAATGCCCACGTTTGCTCGCTAAGGATCGTACCTGTGACGGAGGGCACAGGATCCGACCTCACCAACAATAATGATGGAGCAACGAATGGCCAATCCACGCCAAGAGGAAAAGTCCACCCAACGCCCTGAGGACACAATCCGCCGCGCCGGCGAGAGGACCGCTGAGCAGACCAGACGGATCGGCTTGGCTACCGCCGAGGCCGGAGAGGAGGTGTCGCAAGCCAGCGGCCATCTCCTGCGACAAAATACCGAGATGTTGCAAAACGCTTGGCGCTTCGGCGTCGACATGGCCGCGGCAATGATGGGCCGCTCGACTGATCAGCTAGGTCGCACATTCGGTTTGACCGGCAATGAAGCGCAGCGGGCAGCGGAACGCTCGGTCCGCAATGCCGAAGCAATCATGTACTCTACGACCGCAGTCGCCAAAGGAATGAACGGTGCGTCGCGCGAGTACTTCGATTTCATTCGACAGCAGACCGAGAGGACCATGGACCGCATGAATGAACTCTTGCGCTGCCGAACTCCCCACGATTGGGCGGCTGTGCAAACCGATCTGATGCGCGAAACGATCAGCAGCGCCTTGGATACCAGCCGCCGGATCTCGGACTTGTCCCTGAAGATGGCCGACGATGCGGGAAATCATATAACTCAAAGCATCGAACGCATGCGGCAGGCTGCTTAGGCGCGGCTACGCAATCATGGCGCAAGTGCGCGGCGGACTCTCAGCCGCGCTTGTACCTGTGACGCCCGCGAAACGGATCCAAATGCCTGGCCTGCAGCGCATGCGGCGCAGCGCGCGCACCTCAGGGTGACGGTGACAGATATGAGCGCGCGCTGCATCAACCTCGTCATTGCGAGCCACCGGGTCCGCGCAAAGCGCGGCCCGATGACAGGCTCCGCGAAGCAATCCAGAGTCTTTCCGCCGAGACAGTCTGGATTGCTTCGTCGCAAGGGCTCCTCGCAATGACGACATCCGGGCCCGCGCTATCGCTCGGTGCAAGGCATGGGACACAGCACGATCATCCCAATTGAGCTTGCCTCGCGCGCTGGCGCCATTCGCTGACGGTGAGCCAGACGGCGGAGACCAGGAAGTAGACCGCGCCAACGGCAGCATAGCCTGTGACGGTCGCGATCGACGGCACCGCGGGTGTCGAGGCTTGAAAGAAGCCGCCGGCCAGCGCCGACTGGCCGCCGCTGAGCACCATGGCCCATTGCGCGCCAAAACTCTTCCAGCGACGGATTGCCGTCCCGAGCTGGAGCAATCCGGACAGGATCGCCCAGGCTCCGAACACCGCGAGCACAACGTTCATGCTCATCTGCAGGGCGACGAGGACCGCGACTGACGTCGCGAGGCTGACCAGAACGTTGAGTGCCTGCGTGCGGTTTTGTTTCAAGCCGCCGCTGCGGAGCGCGTCCACGACATTCGCCGCCGCATCCCATGCGGGATAGAGGACGAGCAAGACGCCTGCGATCACAGACGACGGCCCGATGGCAAACGCGGCAACGACCCAGGCGACGGAGAACGCCGCCCGGATGAAGTAGTATTGCTTCAGCCATCGCTCGCGATCGGCACGAACGAGATCCTGTTGATGATACGTCACTGCACCCCTCCTTTACCTACTAGTTGGTAGTTTTCATACGCAGCAAATCACTCCCGTCCCCCAGCTCGCCTGCGGGCGTGTCGTCTCGCCGATATTTTCAGTGCCTGGTGGACAGCCGGTCCAACAGCGGGCTGGTGATCACGCCGAACATTTTTGGATCGCCATAAGCGCGCGCCGACAGCATCGCACCGTGAATGGTTGCCATGAATCCTTCAGCTTCGACCTTGGCTGAGCTGGAGAGGTGAAGCCGCCCCTTCCGCTTGCCGCGCTCCATCACCGAGGTGAGCCAGGACGCCAGCGCGCGAAAATGCGCACGGACTTCGAGCGCCACCTCCTCCGGCAGGATCGGAAGCTCGCTGGCGAGCAGCGCACAGACGCAGAATGGCGCCGTCGCATCGGTGATGCACGCCTCCCAATACCCGACGTAGCTTTTGAGCTGGTCACGCGGATCAGGGACATTGCGCTCGAGGGCAGCCAGTCCCGCCTCCGCTTCTTCGCGATAACGCGACACGAGGGTGCGGACCAGATCGACCTTGCTGGCGAAATGATGGTGGATGCTCGGCTTGCGGATGCCGACGACGTCGGCGATGTCGGCATAGCTGAAGCCGTTATAGCCGCCCGCGATGATCAGGCTGCGCGCGCAGGCCAGGATGTCGTCGGCGGTCGAGGAAACATTGGTCATGGCGGATCAACTACCTTCCAGTTGGTAGACAGTCAACCGACCCCGCTTCAATGATCCGTGAATGACGGGACCCCGCGTGACCGTTCGGCCGATCGGCCGCCACCAGACAGAGGCGTCAATGCGACAGCATGCAACGTGTTGGTGCGTCAGGCGGCGCGCTTCACCCGCCGCCCTTGCCGCCCACAAGCATCTCGACGATCGCCTTGAAAGTGACGAAGACCGGTGAGGTCAATGCCGGCCCCAGAATGGCGAGGATACTCGTCACCGCAGCGGGAACGCCGAAGTCCAGCGTGTCCTGCTTTTGACCTGCTGCAGCCGGTGGCGTATCGAGACGATAACGCTTCACGTCCTGGTACCAGCCGGCCAGCGCAGGCGTCGCCGCGGCGAACAGGGCTATCGTTCCGGTCATGCCGAGGTGACTGGTCAGGGCATTTGCCAAAGGCCTTAGAGCATCAGCTTGCGGCGCGACGATCAGACCGAGCGGCCAATCCATCACCACCTTGCTCGCGAGCGTCGCAACCACCAGGATGGCCGAGCTGAGCATGATCATCCGCTGAAGATTTGACTTTCGCTCCTCGAGACTTGCGAGTGAGGGCTTCTCCTCGGGGCCGGAAAGCACCGCGAACGCCAGTAGCGCGACACCGACGGCCAGGAGTCCGACGAATGTGTTGACATCGATGATCAGCCTAATGGCGTCGCTGACCTTGAAGGAGGCCGCGTTCTTGTAAGCAGCGAACAGCGGATCGAAGACGCCGGCGTTCTCATCTGCCCGATCCAGCAGGACCTTGAGGAACGTCTGGCCCGCGTTGGCATAAGCCGTCGGAGCTTTCGTCACTCCCCACGCGAGAATGAGGGAAAGCCCAAGTCCCACGAAAAACAACGTCCTGCTGCGGCGGAAAACGATCGCTCCACCCAGCAGCAGGGTCGCTGCGCTGACCAGGTACAGCAGACCGCTCACCGCCGCGTAATTGTATCGCGCCGTCAGCGTATCGGAAATCTGCCTCGACTGGGCGATCGTCCGATCCGCATCCCGGCTCCGCTCCGCCTTCTCGATCTCGGCCTTGGCGGCCGCCTCGGCGGTCTGCGCGCTCTCGACCGCGGCCCTCGCATCCTTCTGCTTGTCGTCGGCAGCACCCGCCGCCAGCCGATCCAACGCCCCCTGCTTCTCGCTCAGCGTCTTTTGCTTCTCGGCTAGGGTGGCCTTCAGCTTGTCGATTTTTGCAACGGACTCGGCGTCAGGATTTGGGAGGACGAAACTGACGACAGCCTTGTCAGCCAGCAGAGGCATGAGACTGTCGGCAACCTGATTGGGCGCCAGATAGCCCAGCAACAATGGTCCAACCACACAGCAGATCGCCAAGGCGTACTTGGTCACGGCATCCAGCCCCAGCCGCAACTGGTCTTCCCAGCTGGTCGAATCGACTACGCTCATGTTCTTCCCCCAAAAAACCAGGTGCAAAAATGAAGAAAAGTGTATCCCGTGTCCGTCCATGAAAATTCCGGACACAACTCAAGGTTATGACAGAGCAATCATGCACACAATGACGAACTGTGTCTGGCCGCCTCCGGAATCGCCAGTCATCACTTCCGGGGCCCGCCCGCACCCGCCGGTCCGGGCATGACCATCCGCCCCATCATCCGCTACCCCGACCGCCGCCTCGCAATGCCGGCCCGCCCCGTCACCGCCTTCGACGGGAGCCTGCGCGAGCTTGCGGCAGACCTGCTGGACACAATGCGCGCCGCGCCCGGCATCGGCATCACGGCGCCGCATGTCGGCGTGCCCTTGCGCGTCGTCGTGCTCGAGCTTGACGCGAAGGACGGCGCGCGGACCTACGTCAATCCCGAGATCACATGGGCTTCGGCCGAGATGATCATGCACCGCGAGGGCAGCGTCTCGATGCCCGGCGTCAACGACGAGGTGCAGCGCCACGCCCGCATGCGCATCAGCTATCAGGATCTCGACGGCAATCTGCAGACCGAAGAGTCCGAAGCCTTGCGCGCCGTCTGCCATCAGCACGAGATCGACCAGCTCGACGGCCTGTTCTGGATCCAGCGGCTGTCGCGGCTGAAGCGGGATCGGCTGGTGAAGAAGTTCGAGAAGATGTCGCGGGGGGCGTAGGGTGGATTAGCGAGAGCGTAATCCACCAACTTGAGCGCGGCGCGACGAAAGAATGGTGGATTACGCCGGCGGACTGCGCTTTGCGCGGCCTTCGGCTAATCTACCATACGCTAGCGTCTGTCTATCGAACGGTTTCGATGCCGGCTAGGATGAGGTCGACACCGGCAAGGAATTGAGCGCGGTCGTCGTGGTCGCGCAACTGCGTCGCCATCTGTCGCACGAACGGATATCGCGCGGGATCGAGCGCCGCCCACTGGTCCGCGACGGATGCAAGGAAGGCCGATCGATCGGTATCGGGGGCATGAACGCGGGCGTTCGCGGCATTCTGTCCGGCAACACCGAGGATATAGTGCAAGAGCGCAGACGCGGAGTCGAACTGCGCGATGTGGGGCACGCCGAGCGCCTCGAGCCGGCCGCCGATGCTTTCGATGATCGCCAGCATCGCGGGCCGCCACGGCTCGCGGAAGAGCTGCGCGCCTACCCAGGGATGGACATCGATCGCGTCGAAAACGCCGAGGGCGACGGCGCGGATCGCCTCGCGCGGCGTCAGGTCACCGACCACGTCCGACATGACGCGGGCGACGACCTCGTCGGTCGCAGCGGCCAACAGCTCGTTCTTGTCGGCGACGCGCCAGTAGATCGCGCCGCTTCCTGTCGCAAGACGCGCCGCGAGCGCGCGGACGGTCAAAGCGGCCTCGCCGCCGCTGTCCAAAATCTCGATCGCGGCGGTGATGATCCGCTCGCGGGAGAGTGCATCGGTGCGCCGTTCGGCGCGCTGAATCTTCGTGGGGGTTTTGATCGCCATCCGCGTCATCTTGACATGAATGGAACGATGTTCCAATAGACTGGAACGATGTTCCATTGCACAAGAAAAGGGGTTCCCGATGACACCACCAGTCACAATCATCGGTGCAGGCCTCGGCGGCCTCACCCTCGCCCGTGTCCTCCACCTCAAGGGTATCCCCGCCATCGTCTATGAGGCGGAGGCCTCAGCAGAAGCGCGGACGCAGGGCGGGCTGCTCGACATCCATGACGACAGCGGACAGCTCGCCCTGAAGGCCGCAGGCCTGTTCGATGAATTCGTCGGGCTGATCCACGAAGGCGGCCAGGCTTCGCGCGTGCTCGACCGGCACGCCAACGTGCTGCTCGACGAGCCCGATAACGGCACCGGCGGACGGCCCGAAGTGCAACGGGGCGCCCTGCGCCGCACGCTGCTGGACTCGCTGGCCACCGGGACGGTCCAATGGGCCAAGAAGCTCGCGAGCGTCGCAGCGCGCGGCAACGGGCAGCATGAGCTGACATTCGCCGACGGCAGCAGCGTGGATACAGAGCTGCTCGTCGGCGCCGATGGCGCCTGGTCCAAGGTGCGGCCGCTGTTGTCGAGCGCGACACCAGACTATGTCGGCACGTCGTTCATCGAGACCTATCTGCGCGATGCCGATGCAGAGCACGCTGCGTCAGCCGAGGCCGTCGGTGGCGGCGCAATGTTTGCAAACGCACCTGGCAAGGGCATCTTCGCGCACCGCGAGCCAGACGGCGTGCTCCACGCCTACATCGCACTGAACCGTTCTGCCGAATGGATCGCTGCCGTCGACTTCAGCGACGTCCCCGCAGCGGCCGCGCGCATCGCAGCCGAGTTCGGCGGCTGGGCGCCCGCCCTCACCGCGCTGATCACCGACGCCGATACGCCACCGGTCCTGCGCATGATCCACACACTGCCGAACGGTCATCGCTGGGACCGTGTCGCCGGGGTGACGCTGCTCGGCGATGCCGCGCACCTGATGCCGCCGGCCGGCGACGGCGCGAACCTCGCAATGCTCGACGGCGCCGAGCTCGGCAAGACCATCGCCGCGCGCCCCGACGACATCGAATCGGCGCTCGCGATCTACGAGGATGCGATGTTCTCCCGCAGCGGACTAGCCGCCGTGGGCGCGCACGGGATGCTGGAGCTTTGCCTCGGCGAGCGTGCGCCGTTCAGCCTGGTGGAGTTCTTCACCGGCATGCGGCAGCCGGCGTGGGACTTGTAGGGTCGGTTAGCCCTGCAGATGCGCACAGCGCATCTGCTCGGCGTAACCCACCTCTTCAGCTTCCGCGGAGACAAAAGAGGTGGATTACGCCGGCGGACTGCGCTTCGCGCAGCCTTCGGCTAATCCACCCTACGCACCTTTCACGCCCTCTTCCCGCCCCGCTTGGTGATCGGCGCGTTGCGGCGCTCCCGTTTGCCGCGCGCGATCTCGGTTGCCAGCGCGTCGAGCTTCGGCTCCCAGAATGTCCTGAACCGGCCGATCCACGCGTCCACCGCCCGAAGCCCGGCGACGTCGACCGAATAGAGGCGCCTTTGCGCCTCCGCCCGAACCGTTGCAAAGCCGCTCTCGCGCAGCACCTTGAGGTGCTGCGACACGGCCGCCTGGGTGATCCCGAACTCGGCTCCGATCACCTCGACGACCTCGCCGGACGCCATCTCCCCCGGCGCAAGCAGCTCGAGGATGCGACGGCGCACGGGGTCGGCAAGGACTTCGAAGACGTGCATCAGCTTCCCGTGCCCGGATGTGCGATGTCGGGCGGCATCTCGCCGCGATAGAACGCGATGGTGCGATCTGATCGCTGCTTGGCCGTAGCCGGGTCCACCCCGCTTGCGACGTGCGCCGCGCGCCAATATTCGCCGCTCATCGTCATGAAGTCCTTGCCCTCAGGCGAGCCCATCCATGCCTCGGCCGTCTCGTGGTCGACCGATGCTCCGGTTGCAACATATCGCTCGAGTCCCGCAAGCGCGAGGTCCCAGCCGATACCCACCGCGCCCGGACCGAACTGATTCCAATGATCCTCGATGATCGCGGTGTGCTCAAGCGTCAAACGCGCCCGGCTTCGTTCTGCTGCCAGCTTGACGTCGATCCAGCTGACCGCGCCGCCGAATTCCCACGTCGCCGCGAAATGGGTCGGCGGCGTGCACGCCGTGATGGTGCCGCCCGCGTTGCCCTTGAGCTGGTAGCGTCCGCCGAGCTGGAGGTCTCCCTCGACCGGCAGGAACCAGCGCGGAATGCGCTGCGGGCTGGTGACCGCGTCCCAGAGATCGTCGACGCTCGTGTCGTAGAGCCGCGCCAGCGTCACCGTACTGGCCGCTTTTCCATCCTTCTCGAAATTCGTCACCGAACGCGTGACAAGCCCCAGGACCCTGGCGACGTCGATCTCCATCTGCGCTTCTCCCTGTCGCTTCATGCGAGGCACCGAATATCGATCACCACTAATATAAGTCAATCCTTATATTATACCACGCTGCTGCGTCAAACCGCCTCGCGAGCCGACGCGAACCAAACACCTGTCCAGGCGTCTATCGGTGCCTCATCCCGCCAAACCCGCCTAAACGGAAGGAACCCATGAAACTTCGCAAATTCGCCATCGCCGATGCTTCGCTCGAACGCTCGCCGGGACAGGACGGCGATATCTTCGCCAGCAATATGGTCGACCAGCGTCACGGCGGACCGGTCACGATCGGCTACGGTCGCTACGCGCCGAACCAGACTCTGGACGAGACGATGAGAGTCGACGACGTCATGATTGTCCTGGAGGGGAAGCTCTCGGTCACGAGCGATGGCAGCACCGTCACCGCCGGTCCCGGCGAGATCGTCTACATGCCGAAGGGCGAGACGGTCACCATCCGCTCGCACGAGCAAGGCGCCGTCACGGCCTACGTCACCTACCCGCACTGGCAGGAGGCGTATGAGTGAGGCGCCTGTCCGAGCGCGCTATTTCAGCGGCAAGAACAGCTCCGCGACCGTCTCGTGCTCCGGCACCTCCGGAAAGAAGCTCAGCCGCTGGCAATAGATCGGGAAGTCGCGGGCCTCCTCGCCGCTGGCAGGAAGCCAGTCGCGATAGAGGTAGAGCGCGGCGGGCTCCAGATTGTCGGTGTAGCCGACCACGCGCAGCACGGCGCAGCGACCGCCGGGGATCTCGCCGGCCTTGATCCTTTCGCCATTCGCCGCGATCGGCTGGTCGGTGCCGACGCAGAGGTCCACGCTGTAATCTGCGGGCGTCAATGGGCGCCGCTCGGAGCGCCAGACGTTGAAGGTCGGGCTCGTGCTGGGGTGCAGGCCGGCTTTCCTGCGCCAGGCAATGAAGCGCTGGATGGTGGCGGGAAGGTTTGCCGGGTCGCCGCGATGCTCCATGATCGCCACCTTCGTGGTGGGCACATCGCGGATGGTCACGTCGTCGGTCGTAAACGTCTTCTGCATGAGCTTGCTCCTCGCGATATCGAGAGGCCCGAAGGCCGCAAGCCACGGTTCCCAGTCCGGCGATTTCCGGAACGACGACGGCGATTGCCCGAACCGTTGCCGAAAGGCGCGGGCGAAGGCATCCGGTGCGTCGTAGCCGGCCTCCATCGCGATGTCGGTGACATCAAGGGCGTCACTGTAGGCCAGCTGACGCGACGCGCGCTTCATGCGGGCGAGCTGGACATAGCGATGCACTGATAGACCGAAGGTCGCCGTGAACTGCCGGTGGAAATGGAATTTCGAGAAGGCTGCGACAGCGCTCAAGCGTTCCAGGTCCAGATCATCGTCGAGATGCCGGTCGATATGCTCCAGCACCCGCCGCATCCGCCCCTGATAGTTTGGCAGCGCCGCCTTCATGGTCCCTCCTCCGTGGCGGCTGCAGTTTGCGGCAGACGGCCGTGGTTCGCTCGACCGATCTTGCGGTTTGGCCGCAACCTCCCTACCCGCCCGCTACCAACTGCTTCGCCAGCGCCATGTAGGCCGGCAGCGTCACGGGATCGTTGGCGGCGTTGCCCGCGACGGGGTGCGAGGCGTAGCGCGCGATCACCATCTCGGCTTTGGGATCGACATAGATGCCCTGGCCGTAGACGCCGCGCGCCATGTAGGCGCCGTGCGCATTGTGCGTGACCCACCATTGATTGCGGTAGGAGGCCCCTGGCAGCGTCGTATAGCCGGCCGGCTTGAACTTTTCGGGATCGCCGCCGCGCGCGATGTCCTCGACAACTTGTGACGGCACGATCTGGCGGCCGTTGAAGCGGCCGTGATTGCGCATGGTCTCGCCGAAGCGGGCGAGATCGCGCAACGTGGTGGAGAGGCCGCCACCGCCGCTCTCGGTGCCGATGCGGTCGACGTGATAATGCGCGTCCTCCTCCGCGCCCATCGGCTGCCAGATGCGCTCGGAGAGCAGATCGGACAGCGTCATGCCGCTGGCGCGCCTGATGATCCAGGCGAGCACGTCGGTGTTGACGGTTTTGTAGGCGAAGGCCTTCCCGTGCTCGCCCTGCTTCTTCTGCGCGACGAGGAAATCGAAAATATTGGTCGGGCCGTCATAGTCGGGCGGGATCGGCGCCATGCCGTTGGCGCGCCTGAGGCCCCAGACATGCGAGTTCTTGTCGGTGTAGACTTCGGTGTATTCGAGCCCCGTGGTCATATCCATGACCTCATGCACGCGTGCGTCGCCGAAGGCGCCGGCCTTCAGCTCCGGTACATAGTCCGTGACCGGCGCCTGCGGATCGATCCTGCCCCCGGTGACCAGAATGCCCGCGAGCACGCCGGTAAACGACTTCGTCACCGACATCGCGATATGCGGCTTGTGCGGCTTCAAGGCGCCGAAGTAGCGCTCGTAGATCAGCCTGCCCCGATGCAGCACCGCGATGCCGTCGGTGTAGGTCTCCTCCAGCATGTTTGCGAAGGTCATGGGGCGGCCGTCCATCGTCGTCGAGGCGACCGCGCCGATGTCACGGTCCTCGCGCGGCAACACCGATGCGGGCCCTGCCCCACGCCAGACATTCACGGTCGGCACCAGCTGGCGGACATTGCTCCAGGCCCAGCGCAGCTCGGGGAAGCTGCGGAACGAGCCGTTCTGGAAGCTGATGGTGCGATCCGGCGCCGGCGGAAAACCCTTCATCCAGCCGAATGTTTCAGGATCGGTCTCGGTCGCGGTGGCGGTGGCGGGCGCTTGAGTCGCAGCAGGCATGAACACGGGCTCCGGTGAGGATGCCGATGTCGTAGCATCGGATGAAATGACGGACATCCAGCATTTGTGCTGGGCACCTGCGCGGATCATGATCGCGGCAGACCTCTAAAGGGGTCGAGCACAGAAATGCCCAGAGGCGCAAAGTGCCTGGCGTTGCGCGACAGGATTGTCAGCCCGTGCTGACGGGCGGTGGCGGCAATGATGATGTCGGCAAGTCCAGGCGCATGCCCCTGCCCACGTGCCCTGTCCGATAGCTGCCCAGCGATCCGCGCCGTCGGCGTATCGAGCCCCAAAACACGATCCCCGTACAGGTGCAGCACGGCTTCCAACCATTGGGCAAGGTCTCTGCTCCTGCGCGTGGCCTTCTCACGTCGCAGCTTGGCTATCCCGTCCTCGATCTCCGCAATCGTCACGACAGACAGAAACAGGTATGCGGATTGCGCATCCATCCATTCGACGAGCGCGGGAGACACCGGGCGGTTCGGCGAGGACGCCGACAGTACATTGGTGTCGACGAGATACACGGCGTCAGAAGCCGGCTTTGCGCAATTTGGAACGATTCCGCGCCGGCAGGTCCTCTGCTTGCACGGGAGCCGCCATGAGCAGGCGCCCGAAGCTCGGAACCTGCGACAGTCGCCGCCACTCCTGATAGCTCAACACGACCGCTTGCTTCTTGCCGTGACGCGTGATCACGGCTGGCTTGCCATCGATCGCCTCATCCACGACCGCCGAGAGATTGGCCTTGGCATCACGAAGCTGAATTTCGCGCATGGTTCTACCTATATGACTACTGTAGTCTTAATAGGAAACGGGCCAAAGTTCAAGATAACCCGACTGCACTTCCCTTGGGGTGCTTTCCTGCGCGGCCTTTGCTTCGTTTCCCGATGGATGATTCTTGACTAGACGAAGATAATAGACTGCAAGCCCCAATGTGGTCGCAGGCGTCAAACGCGACGAGATTGACGCATAGTTCGACTGGGGCCAATGCAAGCCGCGCCGATCTTCCGACCAAACCTTATAGTCTTCGGACTCCAGCACCTGCTCCAAATCAGGTGCCATCGCGTCCTCGACTCCGAATGCCTTCATCGCATCCAGTATTTTTTCATCTTCCCTTCTCGACCAGCTCTGCGCCCGCGCCCACTCGTAGAATATTTCGGGAATGTTTGTATTTGGCATGCGATCATGACATTCACGGCACAACAAGAACAGATTTGACACGTCATCGCTGCCGCCAAGTGAGCGCCCTACGATGTGACAACGTTGGAGGGGGATGCGGTCCCAACATCGGAGAATTTGGTCCCAGCTCGCGTCGGAACGTTTGACGTCGTATTTGAACCCGTAGTGAAATCTGCAGGCCCAACAAGCGGGCTCGCCCCAATAAATCGGCCGCACCAATCCTTCAATGCGATCCTTCCAGAACTCGAATATCCGGGCTCTCGACGGAAGTTGGTCGTCGTATCGCGCTCTTGCCATAGCAATCCTCCGGCATGCGATGAACGTCGGTCGATAGGCCGCGAACATAGCGACGGAGAAAGCGACGGCCATGCTTACGACGACTTGGTCGTAGCCGCGGCCGTCGCCTATGACACCGACTGTTGGGCCAGAGGGCCAGCGAGGCCGCCCTACCCCTTTCGCCCCGTGCGCTTCTTGGCCTTCGTCGCACGTTTGCGTCCCGGAGCCGCTGCTCGCGCCGGTCCGCGTGGCGTGCGGCCGCCGCTGTCGGCAGTGAGCTCGGGACGGAGCCTGGCGAGCTTGGCACGGTCGGGCAGCAGGTCGGCAAAGCCGGCGAGCACGCTTGGCGTGGGCGCCCCGTCACCGGCGTCCATCGCTGCGGGCGCCTCGGTCTGGCTCAGGGCCTGCAGCCGCCGGCACGCTTCACCGAGATGATAGGCATCGCCGCCGAGCGCCACCCATTTGCCGACCTCGGGATGCAGCACGAGATTGGCCGAATGGTTGTCGGCTGAGCTGGTCGGATAATCGACGAACACGTCGATGCCCGACTGCACGCCCACCATCACGCCCTGGGCCGACCACGACACGGCGACCTCGACGCGGTAGCGGCCCGGCTTCTCGAACGCAAAACCGGACGTGCTCCAAAACACCTTCGCCGAGGCCGTCACGCTCTTGCCGGGCTCGAGCTCAGCCACCTTCGCGTGCTCGCACAGGATCACGAAGGGCCGCACGGGGCGCTCGTGCCCTTCCCCGTCGGTGACGGTAATCGCTGCGAACAGGGCCTCGATGCTGACGTCGTTCGGCGCGCGCAGCGACACGCCGCTGGTGTTCGTCATCGTCCAGGTCAGGTCCAGCGGCTGGCCGAGCGCGACGCGGTCGGTTGCGGCCGTCACCGTCAGCGCCAGCTCGGAAGGTTCGAAATCGTGCCGGTCGGCGGCCTGCGGCGCGCCGGTCGGGAACCAGCTTGCGAACGGCCATCCGCCCGGACGGATGACGGGATCGGGCATGTGATTGAGGTGATGCCGGACGTTGGTGTTGTGCGCGAGCTTGATCTGGTCGGGGAACACGCCCGGCGCACCGGTCGCGGGACCGCCGAGCACGTCCGCGACGCTCGGCGTCGTGGTCATGATCGAGTTGTCGGCCGCCGTCTCCTGCTCCTGATGGATCTGGTTCAGCGTGTGCGTCAGCTCGTGGGTCGCGCTGCGCAGGAACGCACGCGGCACGTCGCGCTGCTTCTTGTTGGCGGCGAGGCCGAAGTTCGAGGAGTCCGAGACGGGATAGCCGTCGTCGGAGAAGCTGGCGCAGCCTTCGCGGGGCACGCCGATCGTATCGTACATGATGCCGCGCGAGCAGCCGAGCTTGGCGGGCACGACGATCATGTGCACGCGCCATTCGGTGTCGAGGTTCGTCGCCGGGTTGCGCACACTCGTCATCAGCGCGTGCAGATCCGCCGAGCTCCAGCAATTGGTCGGCACCACGCCTGCCGGCACCGGAACGTTTTGCTGGTCCTGCACGACCGTCAGCTGCCAGCCGGTCTTCGCAAAGACCGTGTCGAAGAACTCCGTGCCGCCCGCTCCATCTGGCACGGGTGCGGGCCGCACGGCGCCGGCCAGCGTGTCGATTTCCAGCTTGCAGCGGCGGAAGAATTTCGACACCCAGGCGAGCGTGACGCTGCCCTTGTCCACGCCGCCCTCGAACAGCCGGCCCTGGTAGAACGGCCCGCCGGTCAGGGAGAACGGAAACGGCGCCGGCATCTTCGAAAGCTTCATCGTCACGGTGCGCGACGGCGTCGACGGAAACGTGCCCTTGAACTGGCCGGCCGGCGGCTGCGTGTAATTGAACTGCTCGGCGACGATTGTCAGCTCGCACTTCTTCGGCACCGGAACCGCGACCGGCGCGGACACGCTGGTCACCCTGAGATAGGAATGATAGCGCGCGCGGGGAAATATGGGGATCCTCGGCCGCAGGATCGGAGACGGAATGACGGGTTCGTCGACCGCGCTGAGCGAACCGGCGAGGCTCGTCAGCCCCGAGGCCGCCGCTGCTTCATCTTCGTCCTTGTTACCCACAGGCGGCACCGGCGGGATCGGGATCGACGGGATCGGCGGTAGCGGCGGGATCGGCGGCTTGATCACCGGCAGGCGCGAGTAGAGATCGCCGCTGACGATCAGATGGTCCGCGCCGCCGTCGGGCGCAGATCGATCGACGCGCAGCGTGCCTTCGAACGACACCAGGCTCGCCGTCGGCCTGAAATTGATCTGGTAGCAGCCTTCGCGGAAGTCGAGCCTGCAGAGCCTGAACGGCGGAATGGGCTGCAGGTCGGTCGGGGCCGCATGATCGCCGGCATCGTCGTCAAAACTGATCTGGCGCGACAGGGGAACGCGCGGCTTCATGGCCGGCGCGACCGAAGCCGCGGTCATCTTCGAAAGGCTTCCGCTCGATTCATGCTCTGAGCAATTGCACATGTCGTAATCTCCTCGTTGAAAACGTGGAGGCGATCGACATGAGCAGCGGGCTCGGTGGCGGTTGAAGCGAGTTTCTTGTTGGCCAGGGCGTAAAAAATCGGGCGTGAAAAAAATCCGGCGCGCAATCCTAGAGCATGATCCGGACCCGGAGGGCCGCGTTAGCGCAAAGTGCGAAGCGGTTTTCCGGAAAGATCATGCGTCAACAACGACCTAAAGCGCGATGACGATTCATCCAAATCTCATCGCGCTTCAGGCGCGCCGGTACGTCACAAGACAGCCCTCTGAATCCGTGAACTCAAATCGGTCGGCCTCGAGTGAAATGTGATAGGTCACAAGCTCATCGTTCGCCGTCCCGACGACGAGTGTCTTGGCGTCTTCGAGACGGTAGATACCCGCATCCCACCACACCATGCCCTGCCCCTCGCCGCGCATGCCGCGGTAGGTGCCGGTGGAGAATGTGAGGGTGGCGGGATATTTGTCTGCGCACGCAGCCGCCGTGGTTTTGGTCCACGTACCAACCATGCTCTGTCCGAGTTTGTCAGCCATAGCGTGTCTCCATAGCTTCCATCGGCCGAATGGCCGATTGGAGGCTATTTCAACATGTCGTTCTGGCGTGTGCAGCTCATTTCAAGCGATGTGGTGGCGATTTACCGCCACAATCACAGCAGGTATTTTGTGACATGATTGATGTGAGCGTGTGTGTGAAGCGGTTCACAGCGAGGGTGCGACAATTGGGCACCGGGCGAGAGATGAAAGGGTTGGCTCAAGCGCACGACCGGTTTTATTGATGACTGATCGAACTCCTTCCAGGTCGTTTGTCTGGCGCGAAATCAATATTTCCAGATCATCGGACAAGCTGATCAAACCACGATCAAACATCCAATGAGCGGTACCCGATAGAGCGATCCCATTGCTCACGATGTCCGGTCCATTTGCCTCCATAGGCCGGATCTATCCTCACCGCGCGGATCGTAATTTTTCAAGTGCGTCGATTGTCACCCGCAAACGCGGTGGAATGAATTTCGCGGCAGGCCAGACTGCATAAGTCTCGACCGGAGGCGACGCAAAGTCCTCAAGCAAGGGGACGAGCCGTTTCGCTTCAAAATGATCGCGGACCATCCAATCCAAAAGGCAAGCTACGCCCATATTCTTGAGCGCGGCAGCCATGATCGCTTCGTGACTGTCGAACTGCAAACGCCACCGCAGTTGGGGCTCGATCTGGCGGCCATCCGCATCGCGGAATGTCCACGGGAAAACATGGTCCTTGTGCCAATAAACGAGCGCCTCGTGCTCAACCAGACTTGCAGGATCGATTGGTCTGCCATGGGTTGCGAGGTAGTCTGGGGTTGCGCACACGACTCTTCGTTGACTGGCGATCTTTTTCACGTGCAAGGCGCTACCTGCACCGGGAGCGTGATTACGGATCACGAGATCAAAGCCTTCGCCAACTAAATCGACCAGATGGTCGCTGAAGCGAAGGTCCAGTTCGAGCTTGGGATGTTGTGCGGCCAGCTCCAGTAAAATTGGCTCCGCGCGATAGCGACCGAACAACAATGGCATCGAGATCTTGAGCCGTCCGCTGACCTCGTGACGACCGGATTCGATGATCGCAGCGCCAGCCCTCAGGTCTTCCAGCGCGCGCAGGCAGTGCTCGTAGTAGATTTGGCCGTCCTCCGTGAGGCTCTGGCTGCGTGTTGTGCGGTGGAAGAGCCGGACGCCCAGTCGCGCCTCCATGCGGGCGATCGTTTTGCCGACAGCCGAACGCGTAAGCGCCAGTCGCTCGGCCGCTCGCGCAAAACCGCCCGCATGAACTGCTTCGACGAAGACGGCGACACCGTCCAAATTGTCCCTCACAGTTCCGCTCATTGTAGAACTCACAGCTACTCTGTGCAGACAAGATATCCACACCGTCTACGTCGGCTCTACAGTAGCATGACGCAGCTTGGCCGCACAGGGAAGCTTTGAGCGCTCTCAGCAACGCTTATGCAGACCTAAAAGAAGCCGGGACGAAGTCGGCCTTGGCCGGGTGGGACCAACGCAACCAACTCAAAGGGACTACATGCATGAAGATCGCAATCGTCTATGACAGCGGCTACGGCCACACCGCCAAGCAAGCCGCAGCCGTGGCTGAAGGCGTGGCGCGGGTCGAGGGCGCCGAAGCCGTGCTGCTCCCGGTCGCCGAGAACGAGGCGCCCTGGGAAACCCTGGAAGCGAGCGACGCCATCATCTTCGGCTCGCCGACGTACAATGGCGCGATTTCATCACGACTGAAGAAGTTCATGGAAGACTCGACGAAGCCGGCCTACGTCGAGCAGAGGTGGCGCAACAAGATCGCTGCAGGTTTCACCAATTCCGGCGCCATGCACGGCGACAAGCTGAACTCGCTGATGACGATGATGCTGTTCGCCGCGCAGAGCGCCATGATCTGGGTCGGCCTTGATGTCTTCCCGGGTAAGTCGTCGGCGGAATTGAACCGCGTCGGCGGCTGGCTTGGAGCGATGGCTCAGTCCAACGACGAATCCCCCGAACTTTCTCCGATCCGGAGCGATCTCGATACGGCGGCCCATCTCGGCCAGCGTGTCGCCGAGGTCACCCGGCAGTATGTTGGCTGAAGGAATACTAAGATGCGCCAAGTCGTTCTGAAGGAGTTCGGGGGGCCGGAAAACCTGACCGTCGAAACCGCGAAAGACCCGAAGGCAGGTCCCGGCGAGGTTCTGGTCGAGATCGAGGCCGCCGGGATTAATTTTCTGGACGTAACCCAGCGAAGCGGCGCTTCAGCCGTGCATCTGGTGAAGTTGCCCCTGGTTCTCGGCCTTGAAGGTGTGGGACGCGTTCGCGAACTCGGCCAAGGCGTCAGCGAAGGCAGTGGGGTCAAGATCGGCACGCGGGTCGCGTGGATGGACGCGCGAGGTTCCTACGCGAGCCAGGCCGTCATTCCGATCGACCGGGTGGTACTCATTCCCGAGGACTTCACGGTCAGCCAGTGCCTCATCTTCCAGCCACTCACCGCCCACTACCTGGTCCATGAGTATCGGGACGTGAAGCCCGGCGACCGTGTGCTGGTGCACGCCGCCTCGGGAGGGCTTGGACAGTTGCTCGTCCAGTGGTTCAAGCATCTGGGCGCCTGGGTAGTCGGCACGGTTTCGACCGAGGCAAAGGCCCAAATTGTTCGCGCGCTCGGCGCCGATGCCGCCGTCGTTTATGGCGGCGACTATGCCTTCAATGATGAGGTCACGGCGCTGACCGAAGGAAAGGGCGTCGACCTCGCCATCGACGGTCTGGGCGAGAAGACCCTGCTCAACACGATCGCGACGCTTGGCCGGGGCGGCACCGTCGTCGCAATCGGCGCGGCTTCGGGGCCGATCCCGGCCATCCAACCTCCCGTACTGACGCCGCGTGGCCTGCGCCTCGCGGGTGGCTCGGTCTTCACATACGTTACCGAGCCCGCCGAACTGCGCAAACGTGCAGCCGACGTGGTGGAAGGAATTCGCGAAGGCTGGCTGCAGCTGGAAAACGCCACCGCCTATCCGCTGGAAAGGGCAGCCGATGCCCATGCCGACGTCGAAAACCGTCGTGCGAAGGGCAAGCTGTATCTGAGGCCCTGAGATCGGCGTAGGCAAACAAGCTGTCTGGTAGCAACTGCTATCGACGAAAATCCACTTTTTCACTGGGAAAAGATCATGAATGAAGTCGCAGGACAAACCGCCCTCGTCACGGGAGCCGGGACCGGCATCGGACGCGCCATCGCCATTCGGCTCGCCGAGGAAGGAGCTAACGTAATCGTCATCGGCCGCACGGAATCAACGCTTCAGGAGGCCGCCAACCAGCATGAACGGATATCCTGGCTGGTAGCTGATATTGGACGCTCTGAAGACCTCAATCGGATTATGGATGCAATCGAAGCCCGTTACGGTAAGCTCGACATTCTGGTGAACAATGCCGGTGTTGCGCCAGTGACGCCGTTCGTCGATCTCGACATGGCCGAATTCGACAAAGTCTTTCAATCAAATGTTCGCGGACTTGTCGAACTGACCCACAAGGCGTTGCCGATGCTGAAGGAGCGCAAGGGCAATATCGTCAATATCTCGACCTCGATAGTCGATAAACCGATGGCGAACATGGCGGTCTATGCAGCCAGCAAGGCTGCGGTGAACATGTTTACGCGGGTCTGGGCCAAGGAACTGGCTGCGGACGGCATTCGCGTGAACTCCGTCGGCGTCGGCCCCATCGAAACCCCGATCTACGAAAAGACCAACCTATCGCCAGAAGAGGCGCAACAGCACATCGACCGCGTAAAGAGCATTGTCCCCTTGGGCCGCTTCGGCACCGTGGACGAGGTCGCTGAGGTCGTCCTGTTCCTCGCTTCGGCTCGGGCGAGCTACGTGACAGGGGCCGATTACGCCGTTGATGGCGGCTTCGCGGCCTAGGAACGTACGTTCATCATCTTGCTGACGAACTCAGCCCGTCGCGGCCGGAGAGATCGAGAAAGGTGGGCGGCACACGATGATGCCTGCCGCCCCGGTGGTCAGTCCCCGAAGCGCGCTAGACAGCTGCCGATAGGTGCAGCTGAATTTATACCTTTATCCATGCGTTATGGCGTACCCTAGCGCAATTCGGATGCTGCCGAAGGGGTAGAAATCACTCCCACTCAATCATTTAGGACGACGTTTCGTCGTTGATCTACAAGCACAAATCTTCAAGTTTGACGGACAAATCCCGACGGTATACCTGCCGTATTTTTTCGGTCTTGAATTCACAGAATAATTTGTGCCGCTCGGAATACTGGCGATTCCGCTACCTATCGGAGTCAATCGACTCAATAGCTCTGCATACGTCGCGGAAATCGCCACTGCTCGTAATGGCACGACGTAGCTTCATATACCGTCAGAGATCAGAAAGGCGCTGGTTTGGTCGTCCGATGGTTCCCTACACCGCTCACCCCACTACTGCGCTCTATCGAAACAGGTCCGCTTTGCGCCAAGACCTGCCAGGGCCGCTTCTGCGACGCGGGCGATCACTCATCTGGCTGAGTTCTGAGCATGTTGACGTAAGTGCGCCTTGCCGAGCACGAAAGTGAAGGGGACAATAAAGAGCTCATCACCTCGGTCGTCACTGACGTGCAGAACCCGGTCACGCCAATCATCGAAGCGGCGCTCGCAGATGAAGCATTCCACGACGCGCGTCGCATGATCCCCCGCCTCAGCGAGATCGTCCACTACGGCGCCGCAATAGTCGACGAAATCTTTCCTGGTGTCGGAGCAATGGAAATGGACCTGGGGCATTTTCGGCCTTCTTCAGTGGGACGATGCCCTAGCCAGCCGCTGCATCTTCCGCTCCTCGGACCTGCAAGCCGCGAGAACGACGCACCTTCCTTCGCTTCAAGACAACATGAGTTGCGCCGGCGGCACGTTGCTCGGATTCAGTCAATGGGAAGGTGAGAAGGAAGGAAGCCCCTTCGGCAGCGCAAGACGGATGAACGCGGCCACCCAAACTGCTGACCAACTCGCCGACGATCGTTAGCCCGCGACCGCGCACACTGAGATCAGATGCCGAGCCATTGTCAGAGACCGCGCACCTTACGACGTTACCTGCAAGCAGCAACTTTACTTTCGCTTCCGGCTGTCTATCGTCGAATCGAGCATGTCGTGCCACATTGGTGAGCAGCTCGGATACGATCAACCCAAGCTTCCAGCAGCGTTCGCCCTCAAGCCGCAAATCATCCGCCGAACACAAGAGACGTATACTCAGCCGGTCCAGTCGGTATTTCGTGAAGGAGAAGCAAAGATGCTGGAGGTACCTTGCGGCGTCGGTCAGGTGCCCAGGATCCGGCATGCGTAGTGCCTTGTGAACATCAGCGTAATCATGGAGGAGGTCTACCACATCGAGGAGCGCCGCCTTGACTGCCATGTCATCCGACGCCACCGCTTTGGCTGAAATCGTGCAGATAGTGCTAGTGAGCTCGTTATTTACTCTGTGGTTCAACTCACGAAGAAGCAACGATCCATCGGGATTCGGTAACGGTGCAATGTGCTTTGTCATTTCGGGCTCCAACGATCTTTCTCTCTGGCACGTGCCGCAGGACCAAGCAGGGCCCCTATGGCTCCTCGCCGCGGCGCTCCAATTCGGTCTTTAACGCGTCAAAGAGGATCTCGGTTGGCACCATTGCAAGGCTCGTCCAGAAGATGATCGCGGCGCGTGAGGCGATTAGATAATAGGTCATGCGGAGGCTCCTCCTAATGCGAGATTCCGGTTAGTCGAGAGATTGGAACGTGACACCGAGGTCAGCAGAACCTTGCTTTCTCTTGATGCTGCTTGGAATGCCAGAGGCACTTTGACTATCTTGTCCATTGCTGATCCATTTAGACGGTTAATTTGGTTGAGATTGGTCGAGACCAGTAGTCGTCGCCGAAACTTTGAGTTATTCGCGCGGGTTATGACTGGACAGGTTTGCGCCAGCAGCCGCTTACAGAGGCGCTCAGGCGTCAGCGATCAATGAGGCGATGTCCTCGAGCGGACGCCGGCTGAAGTCCTTCGCGAACTCGCCCATGATCTTGCCTCTCAGGTCGCGGTGGAAATGCTTGCGCATCTCCCCCAGGGTCCTGGGGTCGGATACGACGACCAGGTGTTTTATGGTCCCGTCCAGGCTGAGCTTGTTAAGGAACGAAGCCGTAGCTGCCGCGAAGTCGTCCTCGTCAAGCCGCCTACCATCGGGGTTGACGGAGCCGGCGTGATGGCGCGCACCCGAGTGGGCGGGCGCAGGCAGAGCCGCCGTGATCTCGACCAGATGCACCCCAGGTTTCACACCCGTATTGCGGAATAGACGGACCGTCGCGCCATCAGCGACTGCAACTGTCGTACCGGCAGGTAGAATCATTCAAAGATCTCCTGTTCACGATCCTGCATAAACGCCCCCGCGGACTGCGATACTTGCATGCTGGCGCACCGCGGCGCCTCTTCGACAAGCTCCTGACGCGAAGCTCCCCAGAGCAGGGCTGTCCCAACGACGGCCGAAAGAATCGACGCAGCGAACACAGCGATCTTGGCGGCCGAGAAGTCGGAAGCGCTTGGAAACGCTTGCCCGGCGATAAAGAGCGACATCGTGAAGCCGATACCAGCGAGGGCTCCCGCCCCGGCCAACTGCCGCCACGTGTACTCCGCCGGCTTGACGGCTATGCCTGCGCGCACGGCCGCAGCAGCCATGAGGAAGACGCCGAGCGGCTTTCCTATGGCGAGGCCAGCAACGATCGCGGCCATGAGCCAGCCATGCCCAACAAAGACGCCCGGATTGATCGCCACCCCCGCATTCGCCAGTGCGAAGATCGGGAGGACAGCGTAGCTCGAACGCGCGCCGGCGTGCCGCAGCAGCCGGTCAGCCGGCGATTCAAGTCTGTCGAAGATTGCATCAAGCGCGTGCAGCGCCGGAGTGGAGGGGCCGTGCCTGAGAACCTCACCCTCGTGCCGGGCCTCGGAGGCGATGATGGTGCTGGCCTGCGTCATCAGGGCAGGCAGGTTGGCGGGCGGGCGCGTGGGAACGAACAGCGCCAGTACCACGCCGGCCAGCGTCGCGTGGAGACCGCCCGCGTAGACGAATGTCCACAACGCGATGCCCAACAGGATGTAAGGCGAGAGAAGGTAGACTCTCGACCGGCTCAGCAGCGCCAGCGCGACGACGACCGCCGCGGCGGCGGCCAGGTATGCCGGATGGATATCGCCGGAGTAGAACACAGCGACAACGACGATCGCACCGATGTCGTCGACGATGGCCGCCGCAGTGAGGAAGATGCGCAGCTCGACGGGAACGCGGGCGCCCATCGCGGCGATCAAGGCAATCGCGAACGCAGTGTCAGTCGCCATCGGAACGCCCCACCCGTGCGACCACGGCCCCGCAGGGATGACCAGCGCGTACAGAAGCGCCGGCACGACCATGCCGCCGAGCGCGGCAGCGATCGGAAGCGCTGCGGAACGGCGGCTTGCGAGATGACCAACTGTCATCTCGCGCTTCACTTCCAATCCCACGACGAGGAAGAACACCGTCAGTAGGCCGTCGTTGACCCAATGGAGGATGGACATCTGAAAGGCTGCGTCACCCAAGCTCACGCCGAGCTCCTGGCGCCAGAGCGCCTCGAACGACGGCCCGATCGGCGAGTTCGTCAAGACCACCGCCGCCACGGTCGCGAGGACCAGCAAAATGCCGGCGGACGGGCCCCAGCTCGCGAAATCCAGGGCTGCCGTACGGACGCGGTGGCCGAGCGTGCCAAGCATCGCGTCGACGAGAGAGCTCTCGTCCCACGGTCCGTCGTAGCGCCGGCGGTTGATGTAGAAGGTCGGCGTGAATCTCACCCCGCTTGCGCGTGAGCTTGCGACGTCCGCCTCAACCCTCGCTCTCGCGCGCCGCACGGCGTCGCTGTCGCCGAGCGCGAAGTTGGCGTTCACGCCAAGATCGGCGGCCACCGCGACGAGGTCATCCTCTGTGAGCTGCATCGACCTCGTCATCAGCTTGATGTGCGCGGACCAGAACGCCTCGGGCGTCCGGGCAAGCTCGGCGAGCTCGGCGGCCCGAAACGAAAGGCTGTTGTCCGTGAGCGGCCTGTGGCGGAAGGCGTAGCAGACGCGGTCACCAAGTTGGTCGCGTGCTTGCGCGATGCGCTCGTTGGCAGCCCTGCAGTGCGGGCACGCGTAGCTGCCGTACTCGACGAGCGTGATCTCGGCATCGGTGGGACCGAGCACGTGGTCCCTCTCGTGGTCGACCGGACGGTCGAGGCGGCCGGGCGGGATCATGAGCTGCATCGCTGAACCGATCTCAGGTGTTAGCGCAGGCTACGAGGTCGGCGCAGCCGCCGCTGGGTTCACGACGTGGAATACGCCGCCGTTGGGTGACGGCGTGTACGCAATCTCCGCGCCGACGATACGGCCGGGGAGCCCAGCTGCGTGCACGCGCGGGAGGAAGAGGCGCACCAGCGTGCCGCCGCCCCGCTCGCTCTCAATACAGACCGCGCCGCCTCGTCCCTCGGCGAAGCGCTTGACCTGGAGAAGCCCAAGGCCGGTGCCGCTGCCCGCGGCCTTTGTCGTGAAGTACGGGGTGAATACCTGCGAGAGAACCTCGTCGGGCATGCCCTCCCCGTCGTCGCCGACGACGATCTCGACGAATCCCCGGGCCGCGCCACCGGAAGGTTCGACGTTCCGCGCCGCGACGGTGATCGCGCCGCCCCCAGGCATGGCATCGGCCGAGTTTCGGCAGAGGTTCAGCAGCGCGAAGTACAGCTCCTCCGGGTCAGCGTCGAAGTCCCACAAATCAGGGGCGATATCGGTGCGGACCGTGATGTCGGAACGCAACGCCTGGTCCAGCGAACCCGCCAGTGCTGCGAGGCGGCTGCCTGCGACGAACCCGCCGATCGACTCGGGGTATGGTCGCGCAACGTCGAGGAGCTGACGACTGAGCAGCGCTCCTCGCGCGATCGCGTGCTGCATCTTGCTGATGATGGCCTTTCGGTGTGCGGCATCGCTCTGGCACTCGAGCAGCCGCAGGCCGCCGCCAATCACAGCGAGAAGGTTGTTGATGTCGTGGACCACGAACTGCGCCACGTCCTCGATCGCCCTCGTCCCCTGCGGCCTGCGGGAGGAGAACACGCCGCGCCTGTCGGGCTGTGGGGCGGTCAGACACAAGACCCCGGAGATCTCGCCGTCGCTGCCAACGAGCGGGATCTCCACGCACCTGGACGCCATGAGGCCGCTGCCATCATCGCGGACGCTCCGCACCCTCGCGCTGAATGCGCGCTGCGCTCCAAGCGAGACGCCGGCGCTGTCCGCGAGCACGACGACATCCTCCAGCCCGGAGCTCTCGACCACGCCGGGGAAGGAAACGTCGGGCGTCTCTTTGATCTGCATGTCGGACCTCCTGGTTTGCGATCGTTCAACGGAACGCCGACTTCGGCCCGTACACGAGAGCGGGCGACGACAGCTCGAAGTTTGAGTCTATGACGGTCTAAAGGAAAATCACCTCTCGCCATGGAGTCGATAGCCGAGCGTTATCGGAATTGCTGAGAGACGCCTGGCGCGCTGCGGTGAATCTCCATCCGTCTTACGCTCGACGACTGGACTTCCCACACTCCTCGATTCAAGTGCCCATGCCTATCCGATCCAGCGCCGTTGCCCGACGACCCCTGAGGAGGAGCGGCCGGTCCCCGGGAGGGAAGGACCGGCCGCGGGCGAACCGCGGCGAAGGGGGATCGCCGCGCGCCGAACACTTGGGAAGCTGTCCGCCTCCGTGAGGCAAATTGGTATCTGACGAGGAACGTCAGTGCGAGTAAAGCAATCCAAATCTCAGCAAATCGTGCCGAATGCGTATGCCATTGGGTCGACCACATTCGCTATGAGAGGCTGCCTACGAGCGGCCAAGAGAACACGACATCGCTGATGTCGATCGAGACCGGCAGCCTTTCAGTTGCGGCGCGCCAATTGAACACGCCACTGCCAACGGTCCGCAAGGTCTTCGAGCTCGAGTCCAGCGGACGAACAACCGGACGAGCCGCAAGGACAAACCCACGAAACGATCTTCCGAAACTCGACGCCATGATACATTACGCTCCGAGTTTGCGAGCTGGTCGACATTTCACCCTAAGTACCCCGGCCATCCTTTTGACCGATCACGCAGCGCCATGCCGCAAGACGCTCTGTCGGATGCTGATTCATCCAGTCGGCGAGCTGCGGTGCGCCCATCAGGCAGGACTGCATCGAGACGTCAGCAAAGTCCGAGGTGGTGACGGTCTGCTCGCGGCAATTTGCCGGAGAAGACAAACTGCAGAGCACGGCGATGATCGCGATCATGATGGGCCCCCCTCGCCGTGATGAACGTCTGCGCCGATGCGCATATGGCTTGCGGATACCTTGTCCCGCTGCTCGCGGACGGGATCAGATGGCGGAAAGACGCTGTCGTAGATCGCTCGGGCTTCTCGAATAAGTCGAGCTCCCTCCCGCTCGGACTTTGAGACAAATCGAATAACCTCACCCACGTTTTCACTCCTCTTATATTACGCTACTGATTTCATCCGGCACCGCAGCGATCTGCGAAAACCTTCTTCGTGTTGGAGCGGTGAAATCGACGTGGGTCATGGTTCAACCTCGTTCAATAACACTCCGACGGGACTCAGCGAGGTGTTAGCATCAGAGCTGTCCTCAACCGGACGGCCCGAAGATGGGAGCGGTGACGCGGTGATGATTTGAAACCACATCCAGGTGGTTATGAGCGGGAAGATAATCATCTGCAGACCTCGTGCATCGCATTGTCAGAGAATAGTGAGGGTCAGCTGACGCATTTCGTCGCGGACAGGTGTTTGAAAGCGTCAATCACGGAATCGATCGCAGTTAGTACCCGCGCGCCGTCGACGCGGCCCGCAGCGACTTGCTGCCGCATCACGGTCTCATACGATGAGGCGGCGTAGGTGCGACAAGTCTTCTCGTTGTCGGTCGCATTATCGGGTTTGTTGTGTATAGTCGCCGAGACCGCGAGCGGCGTTAACATCCTTGTTTAACGTGGACTCCGCCGCAAGCCCGGGAATTGTCGATGCATTGATCAGCGCAGACACGATGAAAACAGTGACTCTCCTCATGAGCGGACTCCAGAACGCGAGTTGTTGCGAGGAGACTTACATTTCTGCCGGTCCGTCTTCTATTGCACGCGGGTTGTTCAGGGCGCGGCTGTAGTTGCCGCCACATAAACCTTTGCTTAGAAAAGGCGAGTGACGGTTTCGGATGCCGGCAAAGGCCGCCCTCACCCTCCTAGCGATTTGACGGGCCAGGAGTTGACGGGAATGTTCGCTACAGTGAATGCCTCACCCGAATTTCCCGGTGCTTCGCCAGTCGCGCTCAATTCTCGTGAGCGGATATAGCGACTGAGGCGACGAAACAGTAGCCGCGTCCGGGGATGTTAACGATGAAGCGATTCCCACCCTGACCGTCACGCAATGCGCGACGTAGCGCTGACATATGAACCGTGAGGTTGGCGGCCTCAACGAAAACGTTGGGCCAAACGCGAGCCATCAGATCCTGCTTGCTGACCAACTCTCCGTGGCGTTCGAGCAAAGCAATCAGAATTTCCAGAGCGCGACTTCCGAGAGGCACGGGCTTGTCGCCTTCCAGCAAAAGGAACTGCGCTCGAAGAAGGCGAAACGGTCCGAACGAAACTTCTGTTGGCCTTGTGCCAGCTGGTTCGGTTCGTTTCTCAAAGCGTGGCCTGGCCGCATTCGGACGCTGAAGGGCGCGTCCGACATCAAGCTCCGGTTCGAGATGACACTGCTCCACCCGTTCGAAAGCTGCACTCGATTGCATAATGACCTCGCTTGCTTTGCCAGGGCTAATCCCCGCAAAGATGCTACTGATCCGCAATAATCTGGCGATTTGGAGTGCTACGAGCTATTCGACGCGGGTGGCACACAACGACAGATTTGGTTGCGTTGCCTAAACCAAGATTTACAAGCCGGGAGACGGCTTCGAAGATTGTATGCGCTATGGCGGGATCAAGTCGCGGGGATATCGCAGATTGGAATCATTTGGCGAAAACAGCGCTTGGTGCAAATCACAATGCTCACCCAAGAGGATAGCTTGCGGCCACCGCGCATCTGCACGGCACTTCGTGATCGATAAATCGGCGTATAATAGGCAGTAGCTAAAGTCGGTATGCGAACGTCCCTTCGTACGATCGCACAATACTGACGTACGATAGAGTCGGCGGCCCCTCTGCGGTAGTGATTCAATCGATGCTGACCGCCAGTGCATAGCAGCCCGCTCTTAGTTTGCTCTGGCGTTCAGAGATGAGAATCGCAGCGGAACCGGACCCGCGAGCCGGCAGTTGCAAGAAACGGTCGGCGGCGTAGCGCCCGCCGGCCTTTTTCTCCTGGCTTTGGAGATTGCGCGGCTGCTTAGCTCATCCGGCCGCGCGAATACTAGATCGCGCAAAAACACACCTTAAGCGCGTTGCGGCGTGTTAGGCACCAGCTTGAGCTTGTCAGCCATCCGACCGAGTTCTGGAAGCGAACCGGCCTGCATCTTCTGCATCGCCCTGCTGCGATGCACCTTCACCGTGGATTCGGTGATGCCGATATCGTGGGCAATCTGTTTGCTCAGGCGACCGCGCGCCACCTGAATTACGATCTCGCGCTCCCGCGGGCTTAGGGAGGCGAAACGCTGCCGTAGAGAGACCAAATCCTTGTCATTCTCCCGCCGCGCTCGATCGCGGGCCAAGCCAAGCTGAATGGCCTCGAGAAGATCCTGATCGCGGTACGGCTTGGTCAGGAACTCGATCGCACCCCGCTTCATTGCCTGCACAGACATCGGTATGTCGCCGTGGCCCGTGACGAAGATGATCGGGATCTCCCTGTTCGCCGCAGCCAGCTCGCGCTGGAAATCGAGGCCGCTTTGGCCGGGCAATCTGACATCGAGCACCAGGCAGGTGGGGCAATCCGGTGGATCGGATTTGAGGAAGTCGGAAATGGAGGCAAATAGCTGAACGTTGATGCCGAGCGATCGCAGCAGTCGCCCGACCGACGCGCGGAGATCCGGATCGTCGTCGATGACCAACACGGTGGAGGTTGCGTCAGACATCGCTGCCACTCGAAAGAGATCGCGAAAATCAGCCTGCATCTTGCTTTTGCAGGTCCGGCAACACCGGGCATTTCTAGTCCCAATCCCGAAACCTGAACAGCCCCTTTTTTGCAGGATGCGCGCCGGGAACACCAAAGCTTAGGAGCGCTGACACAACTCGTTCCCTTCCGACGCACGGGTCGACTTTCGGTTGAAGTTCGATCTCTGGTCGGACCGAGCTGCTGACGGAAGCTATCCATCGCCACCTGTATGCCACGCGTATTCAGCGCTCGGCGGATCTAGCCAACGCCTTGGCTGCATCGTCGTGCGTAGCCCTCTCGGCTCGCCGCTCGTAGTCGTCGGCAAGGGCCTTAAGCTGAGCCGCAATGGCTTGGTCCGTCATGGATTTGGCAGTGCGAAGCAAAGTCTGCGCTGTCTTCAAATATTCCTTGCCTCGCTGTGAGATCTGAAGCGTCACGACGCCCTCGCGCGGCTTTTGGGCGACTGGTCGAAAGCGAATTGGAACCAGCCCATCCAATTGCGGTCACCTTGGCGGCGCGCCTTGAAGCGATCGACGCATTTCCTGGAGCAAAGCGGCGTTCGCCACGAATAATGCCGGACGAGACCAAACTTGCCCTCACAGACCGCGCATCGCATGGCCTTGTCAGACCCGTGACTTTCCAAGTTGTACGGCATTGTTTTCTCCTCTTGGCAAGTGCGCATTTCAGATGGACTAAAACTAAGAGGATTGTCACCAACGGCTCAATTGAGCGCAGGTTGAGCTCAGGCATCCAAAGGGGGCGGACGATGATACGAAGGCTTAGGGCGCTCGGACGAGTCTTAGAGTTGGCCCGCTGCGATCCCGCGACTGCTTTCGTCCAGCGGAAGCCTCGAGCACAGCCATGCCGGATTGGCTCGCAATCATCGTCCAGATAAACCAAAGTTTACGGGGCGCAGGCGGCACACTGGTGGCATTCTCTCAGATATCAAGCAATGTGAGTGTCACTATAATTGGATAGTTATCTGCCCGCAGACGCGTCTAGCGAACGGCCATGGGCGGTATGATGAAAAAAGTACTAGTTTCGGTCGTCGAAGATGATCGGTTCCTTCGTGAGTCCATGTACAGGCTCATGAGATCGCTGGGTTATACGGTCGAAATTTTCGCGTCTGCAGCGGATTTTCTCGCCTCCCCGCGGCTTGCCGAAACAGCTTGCCTGATCGCCGACATCCATATGCCTGCTATGACCGGGCTCGAACTCTACCGGCATCTTATCGACACGGGCAACGCGATACCGACAATCCTCGTGACGGCCTTTCCCAATGATGCTGATCGGGCTTGCGCCCTGAACGATGGGGTCTTGTGTTACCTGCGTAAGCCGGTGGATGAGGACCATCTCACACGATGTGTTTGCGCGGCACTCAGGTCGGCAGGCTCGCCTGAGAAGGGGTCGTGAGCTCCCGTTCCGCCCCCGGGTAGTGTGAACTGGAACACGGCGCCGCGGGGTTCGTTCGCCTGCGCCCATAGCTTGCCGCCATGAGCGCGGATGATAGACCGGCAGATCGAAAGCCCCATGCCCGTTCCATTGGGCTTCGTGGTGTAGAAGGCGTCAAAGACCTGGTCGAGATGTTCCGGATCAATGCCCGGCCCAGAATCGCGCACGGCCACGACGGCGCCTGCTTGGCCGTCCTCTGTGCTGATCAACAACTCTCTCGCCCCCTCCTCCATCGAACCCATTGCTTCAGCCGCATTCAGAATCAGATTCAGCAAGACCTGTTGCAGCTGAACGCGATCCCCCAGAACCGAAACTAGTCCCTCTGCAAGCCGGGTCTGGACCGAAACGCCATTCCTGAGGGTCACGCTTCGAGCCAATACGATCACTTCGTTGATTGCCACGTTGAGGTCAAAGCACTCTTTCCGCGGCGGCGCTTTCTTGATTTGCTCTCGGATGCGATCGATGATTTCTCCTGCCCGATCAGCATCTCCGACGACACAGGAAAGCGCTTCCCTGACCTCGCCCAGGTCCGGCGGCAGCATCTTCAGAAAATTCTGGGCCGCCCGCGCGTTGTTGCGTGCGCTGGCGATCGGTTGCGCGATTTCGTGCGACAGCGAGGCTGCTAACTCTCCCATCGTGCTCACGCGGTTCATGTGGGCGAGATTTGCCTCGCTTTCCCGCAATGATTCCTCAGCTTGTTTGCGCTTTGTCACATCTACAGCGGTACCGACAAACTGGATGAGCTCGCCGTCTTCGTTGAGAACCGGATGACCTGAGGCACTGATGTGCCTAACTATTCCGTCTGGCAGCACAACCCTGTACTCGGCATAGGTGTCAATTTTTTTGCGAAGTGACTCCTCAAATCTTTCCTTTACCCACTCGCGATCCTCGGGGTGGATCTGCAGTCGAAAATTTTCTCGAGAAGGTCGGCTCGACCGTGGATCCAGGCCGTAAATGTGGAACATTTCCTCGGAACAATACAGCACCTGTTCCGTGCGGGGATCCCAAGCCCAACTGCCTGTATGCGTCAGCTTCTGCGCTTCGGCCAAATAATCCTTACTTCGCATCAGAGCTTCCTCGGCGCGCTTGCGTTCAATGAACTGACCGATCTGGCTGCCGATAGTGGCCACCATGTCGAGCAGCTCTTGATCGGGTTGCTTGATCTCGCAGCTGAAAAACTCGATCACGCCCAAGACTTCGCTCCCGAGCAGGATAGGAAAGCCGATGGCCGCGTGTAGTCCTTCGCGTTCGGCGATGGGTCCGCGCGGCAAATTTTTATCAGGAACGACATCCGGAATGTATACGGGCTTAAGGCTGGACCACACCCGGCCCGGTAGTCCCACCCCCGGATTGAAGGTGAACTGCCAATTTTCTCTTTCAAATTCGGGGATTTCTATCGACGCTTTATGCCAAAGCTCGACACAGCGCAGCGCCTCGGCCTCCCGGTCCACACGCCAGAGCGCGCCTACGTCCCATCCCAGACACTCGCCCATGGCCCGCAGTATTCTCGGAGTGACCTCCTCGATCGTGGCCGCTTCCGCCAAGACCTGCGCGACGGTGTGCTGCACGCGGAGGCGGTCCTCCGCGCGCTTGCGCTCTGTCAAATCGAGCACGAATGCTAGGCCCTCGTCGCCTCCTTCTCTGAACAGAGCGACGCCAATAAGCACAGGAACGCGGCTGCCGTCTTTCCGAATATACTCCTTCTCGAAGGGCTGAACTATCCCGGTTGAGTTCAGTTCCGCCCGAGTCAACATGTCGCGCTCGCGCCATTCCGGCGGCGACAGCTCGGTCCAGCGCACGCGGCCCGAAACGAGGTCTTCACGGTTATATCCCACGATACGGAGAAACGCGTCATTGGCTTCAAGAATTCGACCTTCGCGGTCGGCAATGATGATCCCAATGATGTTCGCGTCGACCAAACGCCGAATCTTCCCTTCGCGGTCTGCGACGTCGCGATAAAGCCGCGAATTTTCGAGTGAGATCGCCGCCTGCGACGCAAGCACCGTCAACAGGGCGACGCGATCGGGCGTAAAGGCCATGGGCGTCAGATTGTTCTCCAGGTAGAGGATGCCTGTAAGCCTTCCCTGGTTGATTAACGGAAAACAGAGAATAGAACGGAGATGATTCTCAACGATGTAGGGATCGTCAGAATATAGATTGCGAGACGACGCGTCGTCGAGAATAACGCTTTCCCGGGTGCGCAGGACATAGTGGAGCACCGACTCCGGCAGCACTGTCGCAGCCACCTCCTCGTCGCGCAGATGCACGGTCACCGAATCGCCGTCCGTCGTGGCTTCGGCGGCGATCCGTTGCTCAGCTCCGCGTGAAAGAATCAACAAGCCTCGTTCGGCGCCAGCCTGTTCAAGCGCCGTGCGCATAAGCATTTCGAGCAGCTTCTCCAGCACGATCTCGGCCGAGATGGCCTGCGACACCTTGATCACCGTTGCGAGGTCGAGTTGCTCGACACACGCTGCGATCGTGCTTGTCGAAGCAGGTGCGGGCTCTTCCATCCTGAGGCGCGGATACATCGCATCCAGTTGGCGCACCTTGCCGTCCGCGCCCCAGCGCAGATAGCAGTCGCGGGCATTTCGCAGATACAGGTGCGCGATTTGCTCGAAGCCGCACGCGGTGTAAAAGCGCGCCGCCAACTCATTGGCGAGCGCCTCGTTGTGGACAAAGCCGTTTGCCCGTGACGAAAGGATGGCTTGTTCGTAAAAGTTCATGGCATCGAACGCGCGGCCATCAATCCGGGCAATCTCCGCACCAACCAACGCAGCGCGGTTCTCGAAGTTTTCCGGACAGGCTGCGGCCCAGCTGGCGAGCTGACGGTGATGAGGGACCAAGGCCTCCAGAGTCGGCGTCCGCTGGCTGGCGGGCATCGAATCGCAAAACGCCGCGTACGACAAGGCGCCGTAGAAGTGATAGTCGGCCGCCTCCATGATCGTGAGGGACATGCTCAGAAGCGGCTGCGCCTTCGATGCAGCATCAACCGCCGTCGCATAGTCACCAGCCAAAAAGCGGGCCTGCAACTTGCAGATCCAATACAAGCATTGGGCGGCCGTCACGTCCGAAGTGTTCGCGAAATCGCGTTCGATTCGCTGCTCATCAAACTGCCCGGCATCCAAGGAGCCGAATCTTGCCGTTGTGCCGCGCAGCATTCGCACGATAGCGAGTGCCACACCGACGATTTCAAGGTTTGTGCCAAGCTGTATGTGGCCTGAGTGTACCCTTTCAGCTTCACGTTCGATGTCGGCAAGCGCATCACCGACCGCAAGAAGATTCAGGACCCTCAGCCCGGAGCAGATCCCTGCATACACGAGGTCGCCGGTTTTCTGCGCCGCATCAAATGCGCTGCCGATGAGTTCGCAGCATGTTCTGATATGCCTTGTCCAAGGCATGACCATATTTCCGAAGTTCAGATACACACCCGCCTGGAAACGCCATAGTCCACGCTGCTCGACGAGCTCACAAGCGAGTTGCCCAACGCGGTACGCGCCCTCGTACTCGCCGAACCACAGCCCGGCGATCATTCCAAGCCGACCATAGGCGACGGCAGACGCGTCGCTGTTGCCACGATCCAAGGTAAGACGCAGCATTTGGCAGACGACGAGCGTGTAGAGGTTGAGGTCGGTGTATTGCGCCGGCGAAGAGAGCCGGTTCAGGACATCTAGCTCGGCGAGGGATGCCGGCTCGGTCATCAAGGGAAGGGCGATCAGCTCCTCGGTCGCGCGCTGGCCGAGCTCCGACCAGACACGCTGATACGCTTGGCGCGCCTCCTCATCCGTCGGATGCGGCGACCAGCTGATGCCGAGGTACCTTAGGTACTCGAGACCGACGGCGACCGAGCGGCTGGGCTGATTGAGCGTGAGGTAAAGGTCGATTCCGAGGCGCGCCACACCCGCCCGATCAGCCATATCCGTGACGCGAGCAGATAATGCAGCCAAGTGGTTTTCTGCGTCCGAGAGCGCGCCAGTCAAGAGCTCGCATTCGGCGCGATGGAGGTCGAGTGCGAAGATGAGCTCCCACCGGTGCTCCCAGCAACCCTCCGCCAATAGGCCTCGACCGGTGATAAAGTAACTGAGCGCCGAAACGTAGGCAGCCGATGCTTTGGCGCGCCGACCTGCTGCCAAGTTCCATTCCGCGGCCTGCGCGCGTTCATCGACCGATGTGATCAAACCAAGACCTCGGTTGAGCTGATTAACGATTTCAAAGGTCGCCGCGTCCCGTTTATCCGGAGATGTCTGCGCCGCGAGCAGTCTCCCTATTCGAAGGTGCGCCTCGCCGCGCAGTTGCTCCGGGATTAGCCCATAGGCGGCTTCCTGAACGCGATCGTGGACGAACCGGTAAGCGCCTGCCACACGCTCGACCAACTCCTGATGGCGGGCCGGCCACAGAATCGTATCGAGTTTCTCCTCCGAAATCCCAAGTACCATCGAAAGTACTGTGCTCTCGGCAATGTTTCCAAGACAAGCCAGCTCCTGCAATGCATTCTGCGCCTCGGTCGGCAGGCGGGTTAGCTTCCCGACCATAAGATCAGCGACGTTATCGGTGTAGTCCTTGGCGTGAATGCGGTCGATATCCCAGGACCAGCGCGCGCCATCATGATCGAATTTGAGTAATCCTTCCTCGACGAGCGAAGACAGGAACTGAATGGCGAAAAACGGATTGCCGCCGGTCTTCACGTGCACCAGCTTCGCAAGCGGCGCAGCGTGCTCTAACTCGCAGCGAAGAGCGTCCGCGACCAACTGCTCAAGGTGCTCTTGGGCGAGCGGCGACAGTTTGATCTCCACGACCTTTCCGCCAGCGGCCTTGATAGCGTCGAGCTTTCTCATTAGCGGATGGGCCGCAGCGACTTCGGTGTCGCGATAGGCACCGATCAGCATGAGGTGCTCCAGATCTGGCTGCAACAGATCCTCCAGCAGATCAAGCGTCGCCGCGTCGAGCCACTGCAGGTCGTCGAGGAAGAGCGCCAGTGGCTGGTTCGGTCGGGCAAGTGCGCCAATGAAGCGTCGAAATACAATTTGAAAACGGCTTCGTGCCTGCTGTGGCGGCAACTCAGGAACCGGTGGCTGGTCTCCGATGATTAGCTTGAGTTCGGGTATGAGGTCGATGATTAGCCGCCCGTTCGATCCCAGCGCCTCTAGAAGCGCGTGGCGCCAGCTTGCCAACTCGGTGTCGCTCTTGCTGAGGAGAAGCCGGACGAGACTTTGAAAAGCCTGCACTAGTGTCGCGTAGGGGATATCGTGCTTGTACTGGTCGAACTTGCCGGACGCGAACAGGCCGCGCCGCGGGACCAGCACCTTGTGTAGTTCGTCGACGACTGAGGACTTGCCGATGCCGGAATATCCTGAGACAAGCACCAACTCTGGCTTACGGGTCTTGATGATGCGATCGAAGCTGGAAAGCAACGTCGCGATCTCACGATCTCGTCCGTACAGCCTTTCGGGGATCAGCAGCTGGTTCGGCGTGTCCTGCAGGCCGAGCGGAAAGTCATCGATGCGGCGGCGCGCTTCCCATTCCGCCAGGCAGCGTCGCAGATCGCGCTCGACGCCGCCGGCGGTCTGGTAGCGATCCTCGGGTGTCTTGGCGAGCAGTTTCATGATGATCGCCGAGACGGGCGCTGGGACACTCTCTAACCGCTCCCCTGGCGGCACCGGCTTTCTGGCAATATGGCAGTGCACCCACTCCATGGGATCGCCCGCCGTTAAGGGCAGAACGCCCGTGAGCATCTGGTACAGCGTGACGCCGAGGGCGTAGAGATCGCTGCGGGCGTCGATCGAGCGGTTCATCCGCCCGGTTTGTTCGGGTGCCATGTAGGCAAGCGTACCGGCGATGGTCTCGGGCGGCTCGGGCGCCTGCCGCTCGCGGGACAGGCGCGATGCGATGCCAAATCCGGTGAGCCGCACGTGTCCATCGGCGCAGTGCACCACAATGTTAGCTGGCTTGATGTCCTTGTGGATGAGGCCGCGCTGGTGGAGCTTGCCTATAGCTATTGCAGCACCGATCGCGAGGGCCAAGAAGCCTCCCACATCCATCGGTGAGCCGAGCAGCCTAGCGAGCGGCTCGCCGCCCGGATCCTCGAGCACCAGCAGCATGGTGCGGCCGCTGCCGCGCTCCACCCTGAGCGGTCGCACAGCCCAGGCTGCGTCCAGCTCATCCTTCAAGCTCAATTCGTGAGCGAGGCGATCGAGTCTTGAGCGGGACGGTTGGTCGATGGCACGGGCATCAAGCAGCACGGCGAGCCGGTTGCCATTGTCGTCCAGTCGCCAGCCACGGCTCAACACGCGCTCGCCGTCCTCCCACAACACCTGAGAGCTACCGTCCGAGTACGCGACGTTCAGCGACTGCTGCACCATCTGTCAGACTCCGACGTCGGGCTTCGGCTTGAAGTCGGCTGATCAAGCTCTTCGTGCGCCACACGCGCGGCCTCCCGTCCCTTAGTTTTGCCGGATGCGCGGACGGAGATCTTCCTTCTCTTAGCAGCAATTTGGAGCGATTTGCCGGGCTTTACTCGCTGCGGCGGCGCACACGAGTCAATAAGTGCCCTGCCCGCTGGTTCCAAGGGAACTCGGAGCGCAACTGCGACCCGGAAGGAAAGAGAACAATCCATGGAGCTTCATCAAGTTCGCTACTTCCTCGCCGTCGCGTCCACACTCAATTTCACCCGCGCAGCCGAGCAGTGCAATGTCACGCAGCCCGCCCTGACCAAGGGGGTTCAGAAGCTCGAGCAGGAGCTAGGCGGCCAGTTGATCTACCGCGAGCGCCAGTTGACGCAGCTCACGGACCTTGGGAAGGAAGTCCTTCCGATGCTGGAGCGCACATTGGCCTCGGAAGAGGCGGTGCGTCGCAGAGCCCAGGAGTTCCAACGCAAGGAGGTCGCGCCACTGAAGATCGGCCTCGCCCCCTCCATCTCGGCGTCGCTCGTCCTCGATCCGATCGCGGAGATCGCAAAGTTAGTCCCTGGGCTTCACGTCGAGCTGCGTGAGGGCGCAGCGGAGAAGCTCGTCGACCTCTTGCTTGAGGGGGACATCAACGCCGCAATGGTCGGGGACGTGCAGGACATGCCTGCCCGCATCGATGACTGGTTACTGTTCGAGGAGCGCTACGTCGTGGTTCTCGCGCCGACACACCGGCTCGCAAACCGTCCCTCGATCGGCATCGACGACCTCCGCGAGACCGTCTTGCTGGAACGCGCCGGATGCGAAATCGCCCCGAAGATCCAACGGTCGTATTTCCCCGAGGAACCGCTCCGGCTCGGCTATTGCAGCGGTCACGACTTGCACCTGCAGCACATGGCCGCGGCCGGCTTCGGCGTGATACTCGCGCCCGAGCACATGCCGCACCTTCCGACGCTCAAGACCATTCCGCTCGAAGGCGCCCCGGTTTCGCGG
The DNA here is from genome assembly GCF_025200885.1 of Bradyrhizobium huanghuaihaiense. Lineage (NCBI taxonomy): Bacteria > Pseudomonadati > Pseudomonadota > Alphaproteobacteria > Hyphomicrobiales > Nitrobacteraceae > Bradyrhizobium > Bradyrhizobium huanghuaihaiense. The sequence continues at coordinate 5,396,239 of NZ_CP104172.1, forward strand.
GAGGTGCGGCTGCTGGCTGTGCAGGGGCGCCGCTACTCGCCCGCGCTGGACGCTTTCGTCAAGGTCGCCCGGCTTCGCGATTGGTCGGTCGAAATCCCTTAGCACGGCATGCTGCACGCCGCTCCCGGAGTTGGCGAGCGCGCCCGCATGACCACGACATGCACGCCGGCGCCCAACCGTTTCCAGCCAATCGATCGCCCAGACACTGCGTCACAGTGGCTTGGCCCGCGAAACGTAACGCTATGTAGTCCATTCCCGATCGTTATTTCGCGGCGGCCGCGGCGTGCGATAGCGTCGGATTCATCGCAACAACAGCAGGACGAGGAACAGAGAATGAAGACAGCGACTTGGAACGGTGCGACGATCGCAGAGTCGGATAAGACGATCGTCGTTGAGGGAAATCACTATTTCCCGCCCGGGAGTGTCCGCGAGGAATTCCTACAGCGGAGTTCGAGGACGAGCCGCTGTCCGTGGAAGGGTATGGCGAGGTACTACTCGTTAGTGGTCGACGGACAGACCAACGCGGACGCTGCGTGGTATTACCCGGAGCCGTCGACGGCGGCCGCGAACATCAAGAACTACGTGGCTTTCTGGAACGGGGTTGACGTCAGGTAGTGCGACGACGACCGCCAGGCACGACGCGCGGCAGCAACCGAGCGAGACGAGCTCGCCGGCGCTTGGTACCGCGGGCGCTCCATCGCGGAGACCGCCGCGAAACTCCACGGCTGAACGACGCGATCAGAACGCGGCACGGACCAGGCCGCGTCGGCCCCGCCAGCGAGCGGAACGGGTGCGTGGAAGAGAAGGCGGAAAACCAGGACAGCATGGAACAGGCGGAGCACGACCTGCTCGCCGAGCTCAGGCGAGCGCGTTCGCTTCGGCTTCATGAGCCCCGGCCGTTGCGCGCCTGACGCCGGACCAACGGATCGCGGACGTGGTCGCCCCGTCATGGATCCTGGAGCTTCGTCATTGTCCAGAGCGCGATCCTGATCGTCGGGATAACCGCCAACCTGGTGGGCGCGATCAGGGGCTGGGATCCCTGCCCGTTCATTCTCTAAATCTCGCGCTTTCGTTCCAGGCCGCCTCGCGGCGCCGGTCATCATGATGAGCCAGAACCGGTAGCAGGACATCGATCGCGAAGCCGGGGAGAAGGACTACCGCATCAACGTTAAGGCGGAACTCGAGATAGAGTGGCTGCATGAGAAGATTGGTCAACTCAGCCAACAGGAAGCCCTGAACTCACCGAGGCCGTCAGGGTGCTGACCGAGCTGCAGCAGCAGTCGGCCTCGCGCGCACGTCAATCCGATTCAGAGGCGGAGGGCCGTTATAACGCACGGCTATCGACTTCATGGCGTGACGTCATTTCCCATTCGCCCCGCGAAATTCCATGCTTCTCGGTACGTTGTGAGCGGCAACCTTTCTCCGCCACTGCGAAGTCGAACAAAGGTCCAACATAGGAGGCTACGAAATGTCAGTCCAGCAGCCGATTCTCACGCCGCCCCACGGCGGCGAGACGGTGACCTCGAGCGGAGGCTCGAGCATCGAGATGAAAGTGGAGAGCAGCCAGTCCGGAGGCGAATATGGCGCTGTCATGTGGACGGTGCGGGCCGGAGAGGAGCCGCCGCTGCACACCCACTCGCGCGAGGACGAGCTGCTCTACGTGGTGCAGGGCAAGCTCATCGCGCGGGTCGGCGATGCCCGTGTCGAGGTGGGACCGGGCGCCTACGCAGCTCTTCCCCGCGGTGTGCCGCATACGATCGAGGTGGTCGGCGACCAGGCGACCCTGCTGCTCAGCTTCGTGCCGGGTGGGCTGGAGCGTTTCTTGGTCCCACGGAAAGGCGAGAAGCCCGATCCGGCCGCTTTCGGCCTGACGTTCCCCTAGGGGCGGCGACCGCGGCGCGCGGCGTTCGTGACCGCACGCGCGCGGGTCCGGGCGCCGGCCGCTCGCGACCGCCAGATGATTGATGCCACGCGCCGGCACGGAGGAAATCCACCATGGTCACTCGCGGTTTCACAAGCCGCCAATCCGGATCCGAACCATCGGACCGGATTCCCCCGGGGCAGCACCTCGTCGACAATTTCCCGGTGCTTACGGCCGGCCCCACGCCGCAGATCGAGCCCGCGGACTGGACTTTCACGCTAAAGGTCGGCCCTCGTCCGGTCAAAGCGTGGAGCTGGTCGGAGTTCAACGCGCTCCCTCGAACCAGGATGACGCGAGACATCCACTGTGTGACCTCGTGGTCGAAGCTCAACACGGCCTGGGAGGGCGTGGCCGTCGACGACATCCTCGCCGACGCTGGCCTTACCGCACCCACTCCGTTTGCGCTCGCACATTGCTACGACGGATACTCCACCAACGTGCCACTCGCGGACCTCACGACGGGGAAGGCCATGGTCGCGCTCAGGTACGAAGGCCAGCCGCTGCCGCGCGACCACGGGGGACCGGCGCGCCTGCTCGTGCCACATCTCTACTTCTGGAAGTCGGCGAAGTGGGTGAACGGGCTTCAGTTCACGGAGCGTGACGAGGCCGGCTTCTGGGAGTTGCGAGGGTACCACATGTACGGCGATCCGTGGCGTGAGCAGCGATACACGAATGACTGAAGCGATTGCCGCAACCGCGCAATGGCAGAGCTGCGCGATTGTCGAGATTGCGACGAGGACGCCGGCTATCAAAAGCTTCTTTCTCCGCCTCCCCGAAACGTTTGACCATACGGCCGGACAGCACGTTGACGTGCGGCTGACCGCGCCCAACGGCTACACTGCCATGCGCAGCTACTCGATCGCCTCGGCCCCGAGCGATTCCAGGCTGATCGAGCTGGCGATCGAGCGCCTCCCGGACGGCGAGGTCTCCCCGTTCTTCCACGACGTCGCCCAAGTAGGCGACATGATCGAGCTTCGCGGGCCGCTTGGCGGACACTTTCTCTGGCCCGGGCCTTCCAACAAACCAGTGCTTTTGATCGGCGCCGGCTCCGGCGTCGTGCCGCTCATGGCCATGATCCGGTATCGGAAGGCCAGCGGCGAGCCGGTGCCTGTCGCGCTGTCGCTCTCCTCCAGGACCTGGGGTGACGTGCTGTTCAGGGACGAGCTCCTCGAGCTCGAGAGCTCGCTTCCCGATTTCGCGCTCGCCTTGGCGCTGACACGCGAGCCTGCGAAGCGCCGCACCGACTTCAGCAGGCGGATCGACGCCAGGATGGTCGCTGACGTCGCGGCACGGCTGCCTATGTCTCCCGGCTGCGCTTTCGTGTGCGGGTCGAACGCCTTCGTCGACATCGCGGCGGACGCCGCCCTAGCCTTGGGACTGGAAGCGAGGGCGATCAAGACCGAACGCTACGGCACTTGAGAGACGACTCCTATCGCTTTGCGAGAGGATAGTTTCGCAAATGCCAGATTATCCGCGCGGCCTGTGGCGATTATGGTCGCGCCGAATGCAAGAAGACGCAACAGTCAACGAAACGGGAGCCGCGTGGATACTGTCCAAAACGATCGATGATGAAGGTCTTCTGCCGTGAAGAGCGCGCCTAGCCTGGGCAATTCGACATCGAAATCGACTGCGTCGCACACTCTAAGAGCGGGATACGAACATGTTTTCAGTGATTTTCGAGGCCCTCCCCAATAAAGAGAACTGGGATGATTACCTTGATAACGCCAAGATGCTGCGCCCCGAGCTGGAGCAGGTCGAGGGCTTCATCGACAACATCCGCTACAGGAGCCTGACCCGCGAGGGCTGGATCCTTTCGTTTTCGAACTGGCGGGACGAGAAATCGCTCGTCCGATGGCGCACCCACAGGCGCCATCACGAGGTCCAGCGGAAGGGCCGCGACGAAATCCTCGCAGACTACCACCTCCGCGTCGGCCAGATCACTGCTGATAATGGGGTGCCCGCGGGGTACGCCCTCACGGAGCAGCGGCTCGACGAGACCGAAGTCGGGGAAGGAACGACGGTCACGCTGATCAACGCGACGCGCCCCGCGGAGTGGAAGCAGACTAACAACCCGTACGACTGCGCCGAGTGGCTCGGCCTGAACCCGTGGGCCGCCGACTGCACGTCCTGGGACATCTTCGACGCCATACTCACGCCCGGCGAGCTGATTCTCCTCATATCCTGGAAGGACGCCGCAGCAGCGCAGGCCTACGAGGACGCTTCCGAACCGAATGACAAGGCAAGGGTCCGGAGAGTGCGGATCGTGCGCGACTACGGGAAATACGACCGTCGCGAGGCGCCTCAGTACTACGCACACGCCAACGGCGGCGAGACCCTCCACGCCTTGACACCGCTCCGGAAAGCACGATGACGAATTCGAACGACGATAGAGCCCCTCGCCCACAGGCTGAGGTGGCCGGCGACCTTGACGGCGCTGGCACCCTTAACGGCCGTGCCGGCGCATCGGTGTTTTCGATCGGCGGCTTCGACGGCAGCGGCGGCACGGCAGCGGGGGCGAACCCCTACGAGTTGCTAAGCGCTTCGCTCGCCGCGTGCACGGCGATGACGATACGGCTGCAGGCGCGAAGGCGGAAAATCCCGCTCTCCCACGTCGAGGTAGCCGTGTCGTACCACCATGGCGGGGATGGCGGCCGCGACTCCTTCGATCGCTCCATCAGGCTCGAAGGAAACCTTGGCGACGAAGAGCGCGCCCAACTGATGCAGGCTGCGAACATGTGTCCCGTCGGGCGGACGCTCGGCCTAAGCGCCGACATCCGCACGAACGATAACGTCGACGTCGGGCAAGCGGCAAGCTATGACGACGACTTGAGCGAGCTTTCGATCCCGTACATCGACCCCGACTAGTGTGCCGCGAGATAGTCCGCGAGCGCCACGGCGTTGTTGCGCTCGGTGTCGTGCGCGCCGAAGAGCAGCGTGACTTTCCCCGTCGATACAAGATCCGTCAGGTGCTCAACTGCGGCGTGATTGGCGCGGAGCTCCTCGAAGTATCGCTTGTGAAACTCGCGCCACCGGTTCGGGTCATGGCCAAACCAGGTCCTGAGGCCGGCGCTCGGGGCGATGTCCTTCAGCCACACGTCGACGCTGGCATGCTCCTTCGTGAGCCCGCGCGGCCAGATGCGGTCGACGAGCACCCTCGTGCCGTCCGAGGCCTCGGGCGCTCGTAGACGCGCTTGACACCAGGCCGCGGGGACCGTCGAGACATTGGATTCTGCAGCCCTCCCCTCTCCAAAGGAAGGCACCTCGCGTCAGGCTGCCTTTGCGGGACTGACCTTGGGAAAATCGATCGGGGTCTGCACCGCATTGTTCATGAAGTTGGTCAAAAGGAACTGGGCAGTCAGCGCGATCATCTCGACGATGTTGGCGTCTGTCCACCCAGCATCCCTGACCGCCGCAAACTGGGCGTCGGAAACTTTGCCGCGCGTCTCGATGAGCGCCTTCGCGAAGGCGACCGCAGCCTGGCGCTTGGGATCGCTCGAGCGGCCCTCCCTGTTCAGCCCGATTTCGTCCGCCGGGATTTTGGCCAGGTTGCCCGCGATGAAGCTGTGCGCGGCCAGGCAGTAGTCGCACCCGTCCGCCTCCGACACCGCCAGCGAGATCCCGTCTCTCGTCTTGACGTCCAGGGTCTTCGCGAGCGATCCCATGAGGGTAGCCCAGCCGGAGAGCGCGTTAGGGCTGATCGACATGAGGCGGTGCAGGTTGGGCACGAAGCCCAGCATCTTGTCAACGTTGTCGAGGATAGGCTTGGACTCCGCGGGGGCGTCCTCACGTTTCGGAATGGCAATACGCGGCATTTGATCCTCCTACCGTAGACCGCGAACGATTATTCGGTTCGTGACGATGCAGGCCGTCACTGACTCCGACCGTCTCAGCCAGTGGTGGCCACTGGAGTGCCTCGAAAGCTAGCGCGCGTCACGCCGCGGCGGGCATGTTTCTTGATCATGCAATCGATAACAGCAGGTCATCGACTGAGCACCGACCGGCGCACCAATGTCACCTGTCCCGGCCTTCGTCCTCAGCTGCGCCCGACCCGCCGCGCTGACCATGCGCGGAGCGCCCCTTACCCTCGGATTCTGCCGGGGCGTACCCATGCACTTGGCGAAATGCACGGAGAAAGCTGCTACAGCTCCTATAACCGACCGACCGCGCGATCTGCTCAACTGAAAATGTTTTCGCGGCGAGCATATCGGCTGCACGCTTCATCCGCATTTGCCGGAGCGCGACCATCGGCGAACATCCGATTGCACGCACAAAGCGCGCCATGAATGCGGATCGGCTCAAGCCGGCCTTCTGCGCCAAGGCCATGACAGAGTGATCGGCCGATGGCCGCGCCACCATATCGGCAAACGCGTGGGCGATTTGACGGTCACTCAGGATAGAAAAGCGTTCGAGCCAAACGCTGGTCGAATTCAAACTCCGGCGGACGAGCGTGACGAGCACCTGCTTCAGGATGGCGGTCGTCATCGCCTGCATTCCAACCTGTCGGCCGCTGATTTCTGCCAACGCAGCCTGCAACTTTGACCCCAGTTCATCGCCGGGTTCGAAGCGCTCGACAATCGGCGTGGAAAGGTCAGCAAAGAGGTCGATCGACAAGCCGTAGGTGGCGCGAAAGTACCCGCAGATCAGCATCACCGTCGGGTCGACGTCCCCGGCGACGAATCGCTGGATACGCTCGCCTAAGCGCGGATCCCATTGCGCTTCGACCACATTCACTGTCCTGGCCGCTGTGCGATCATCGACCTCGATGTGAAACGGCTTCTTGGCCGGCGTTATGACCAGGGTGTGAGGTTCCAGAGGAAATGCGGAGAGACCACCCACGACCATTCGTCCGGTTCCGGAAAGGTTGTAGTGGATAGCCGGCGCGTCCGCGCTCCCGAACGACAGGCGCCAACCTGGACTGACCAAACACTCGATGAGCCCAATGACGTCGACATCCAAGGTTGCCATCAGCACATCGAGATCGGATCGAGGCAATACAAGATTTGGACGATCGGACATTTGTTTCGGACTCTCGGGGTGAGCTGATGTCCTATTCTTGGGACAGGACAATTGCAAATTCTGGTACTGCTTTATGGCTAAGACGGTGCGCGTCTGCGCCCTGACCGGCGGCCTGGGCGGAAGCTGGGAACCTCTTTGACGAACGTGGGCTTGCCGCGCCCTCATTCCGACGTTTCAGAACTGAGACCTTAGGAGATCCTAATGAGCAAAAAGCACTTGATGAAAAGACGACCGAGCCGATCCCGACGCAAACCCTGACATATGACTGGACTCGCCTATGATGTTGTACGCAACCGCGGCGCTAATAGGAAACAGCGTCGGTGAGAACACTTTGCGCAAGACGCGGATCGGCAATTCCGAGCCGGCGCACAATATCGGGTTCCGTGGAAACTCCGCGACAAACCGCTTGGCCATCGGCTCTGCCTGCTACGGCAACGAACTGGAACGGTCCGAACGAGGGCAAGTCTTTCGAGTATGAGTATGCAGCTGCAGTTTTATCAGGTGCGATATTTCTTAGCTCTAGCAAGGACGCTCAATTTTACGCGGGCTGCAGAGCAATGCAATGTGACGCAGCCGGCGCTGACAAAGGCAGTACAAAAGTTAGAGCAAGAACTCGGTGGCGCGTTGATTCACCGTGAGCGTCACCTCACCCAGCTCACCGAGCTGGGCAAGATGGTTTTGCCCACACTGGAGAAGATATTTGCCGCCGCCGAGGCGGTACGGCTTCAGGCGCGAAGCTATCAAAAGAAGACAATCGCCCCGCTCAAGATCGGGCTGGTGCCGTCAGTCTCCGCCGCACTCGTTACGGAATTGCTCCTGGAAGTCGCCAGGATTATCCCTGACCTGCGAGTCGATCTGCGCGAGGCGGATGCCAACGGGCTCATTGCGATGCTTTTGGATGGCGAGATCAATGCCGCACTCGTCGGTGACGCCGTGGAGCTACCTGAGCGTATCGATCGCTGGCGGCTGTTCGAGGAGCGGTACGTGCTCGTCTTGTCTCTGAAGCATCCGATGGCGAGGCAAACCGTTATCCCACTCAAAGACTTGCATGAGGTGGAATTTCTCGAGAGGGTCGGATGCGAAGTCGCCGGCCGATTCAAACAGGCTTGTTTTTCCGACCAGCCAGGCCCTAAGGTTGTGCACAGGAGCGATCAGGAAAGCCATCTTCAGGAAATGGCGTCCGCCGGTTTTGGGGCCATCCTGGCGCCAGAGCACGCTCCAAGGCTGCCGTCGCTCGCCACGATTCCAATTGAGGGCGCCCCCGTCCGGCGCGAGGTGCACCTTCTGGCCGTGGCGGGGAGGCAGTATTCGCCCGCGCTTGACGCCTTTATCAAGGTCGCTCGTGTTCGTGACTGGACGAGTGCACTGGACAAACTCCGCTGCGCGTCTGCCCCTGCCTCGAGCAAGGTCAATGTTCGCAAGGTTGACGCACAAGGTGCAGGCTCCTTGATCCAGATCACAGGTCCCGGTCCCGCCTCCTCACGCCCAAGCTTGTCGCGGGCATCCAACCGTCGTTGCTAAAGTGGCCCGAAGTCGTTGATGGCCGAGGGACAAGCCCACGACGCAGTTGCAGTCACCCACCGTAACCTCTTGAATTGACTCGTCTCGTTTCCGGTTAGCCTAAGGGCGAGGCTTAGGCGGCCTATCCAATTCGGACAGGGCAGCAAGCACGGTTTCGGTCGTCGCTCCCGTGATGGAGTCCGGCCCAACACACGCTCGACGGACGATCCCTCGTTGATCGAGGACATAGGTGGCCGGCATTGGCAACATCCAAAAGGAGAAGCCATGGGGAGCGGAGAGATCAAGGCCGCGCTGCAAGAGACGGCTCCTTATCTCGGCCGGCACCACGGACAACAGGCCGAACGAAAGGCTCACCCCAAGATCCAGGTCGGAGAGGATTTCCAGATCCAATCGGTGATCGCATTTGAGATTGCGTGCCAAGTCTCCAGTCTCGGGCGTTATGGCAATTGCTCTGGCGCCGGCAGCGCGGATTCTGGGGGTGGCCCCGTGAAGAACCCGTAGTCCAGCTGCGCACAATGGGGACCAGGTCCCGTAAACGAAGGTGACGATCAACGGTGCAGTTTGTCGCAATTCCAAAGATAAAACGAGCTTGCCATTTGCCTCGGGGAGAAGGAAATCGGGCGCAGATTCGTTCACCTTCAGGGCGCCGTCAGGAACCCCCGCCTCTCTCAGCCATGATGAAATCAACCGGTCGGTTCGGATATCCAGCGTGCGAAAACCGCTCAAGGTCTCCGCGGAGGGTTCGATCGTCGTACTAACCGGGCGCCCCTTCGAAACTTCGTCGTCCATTCTGGTTCTCCGCCCAACGGGGCCCCTCGCAGCACCTGTCCGCGTATGTTTCTTGCATGGTGACCGTGCGTTCCAGGAAACTAAAATTCAACTTTGGAATGGAAGTCGTTGACGAATTATCTTTAGGAATAGTCGGGCGAGCGCCGATTCGAAGTCCTGTTCCCGCATTTCTCAGACCCGTCGCCTGGGCCGATAAAATCGGTCCCAGCAGATTGAAACACCTCCGGGTGTCGATCCGCATGGCATCGTTTCGATAGCCGGAGGTGATTGGACGGTCGACCACCCGGTGCCTATCCTCAATGCTGAACAAAGAGGAGTACGGCGAATGGCGATCTATAGGAAAAACCCCGAAGCCGTCTCGAAGTTGACTCCCGAGCAGTACCGCGTCACGCAGACCGCCGGGACCGAGCGCCCCTTCGCCAACGAATACTGGAACAACAAGGAGCCTGGCCTCTACGTCGACGTGGTTTCCGGCGAGCCGCTCTTCGCATCCTTCGACAAATTCGACAGCGGGACGGGATGGCCGAGTTTCACGCGGCCCCTGGAGGCTGCAAACGTCGTCGAGAACGTTGACAGCTCGCACGGCATGGCACGGACGGAGGTTCGCTCCAGGCACGGCGACAGCCACCTTGGCCACGTTTTCCCGGATGGGCCGCGCGACAAGGGCGGGTTGAGGTACTGCATGAACTCGGCCTCCTTGAGATTCATCCACCGCGACCAATTGGAGAGCGAGGGCTACGGCGCGTACGCAAAGCTCTTCGCAAAGCAGGAGGCCTGACGATGGCAGCGACTACAGAACGCGCAATCCTGGCAGGGGGTTGCTTTTGGGGAATGCAGCAACTGGTGCGACGCCTGCCCGGTGTCGTCTCAACGCAGGTTGGATACTCGGGCGGCGACGTCAAGAACGCCACGTACAGCAATCACGGCAAGCACGCGGAAGCGATCGAGATCACGTTCGACCCGGGTCAGACGAGCTTCCGCGACCTGCTGGAATTCTTCTTCCAGATCCACGACCCGACGACGCCCAACCGGCAGGGAAACGACCGAGGCGCGAGCTACAGGTCGGCGATTTTCTACACGAGCGAGGAACAACGCCGCGTCGCCGAGGACACCATCGCCGACGTGGAGGCCTCAGGGCTGTGGCCGGACAAGGTGGTGACGGAGGTTTCGCCCGCTGGCGACTTCTGGGTGGCCGAGCCCGAGCACCAGGACTACCTGGAACGCTACCCGAATGGCTACACCTGCCACTTCGTCCGCCCGCAGTGGAAGCTTCCGCGCAGAAGCGCCGCCTGAGTGCGGCGCAGGGACGTGTGGACGGTGCCGGATGCAGCCTTACTTCGCTTCGTGAAACGAGGGGTGCGACGCACCCTCGCCAATACCCGCGCTTCCGCGGGTCTCCGTCTGGCGGAGCACGCTTAACTTCGCCATAGCCGGCGAAACCACAAGGAGAGACGGGATGACCACGAACAAGATCGTCCAGAACATGGAAGTGATCGGCGCGGACGGTGTTCACGTCGGCACTGTCGACGGTGTCGCCAACGGTCGCATCAGGCTCGCCAAGCGCGACAGCGGCGAGGGCCAGCACAAGGGCCACGCGCATTTCATCGACCTCGGGCTGATCGCCGACGTCGAGGGACAAAGGGTTCGCCTCTCGGCAAACGCGGCGGTAGCGGTGACGTTCGAAGAGGAGCAATCGGGAAAGCCCGTCTGACGAAAGAAGACCCGACGACCCTGGCCACGCGCGAGGCATAAAAAAGCGCGAACCGACGACAGGAAACCGATTCGCAGGCATGGTGCATGCACGGCTTGAGCCGACATCGAGAGGAAGAGGCCTTGGCGTCGAAGCTGGATCAACTACGCGCAATGACAACGGTGGTCGCCGACACGGGCGATCTTCGTGCGGTGGCGCGTCTCAAGCCGGCAGACTGCACGACGAATCCAACGATCGTCCTGAAAGCTATCGACAATCCCGAGTACACGAATATTGTCGAAGAAGCGTTGACATGGGGACGAAAACGGAGCGGCGACGCTGCACGCGTCGCCGCCGCGACTGCCGACCGGCTCGCAGTCTCCGTCGGCGTCGAGCTCTTGCGACTCGTGCCAGGCTTTGTGTCCACCGAGGTGGACGCCAACCTGTCGTTCAATATCGGAGCATTGGTCGCGAGGGCGCGCCAGATTATCGACGCCTACAAGCAGCGCGGCGTCGGACCCGATCGCCTGCTGATCAAGCTCGCATCGACGTGGGAGGGAATACGCGCTACAGAGATCCTCCAAAGCGAGGGTGTCAAGTGCAACATGACCTTGCTGTTGAATCGGGCGCAGGGGATTGCCAGCGCCGAAGCTGGCGCCTTCCTGATCTCGCCGTACGTGGGCCGCATCTACGACTGGCACAAGAAGTCTGGTGGAAAGGACTTCGACGCCGCGGAGGATCCAGGAGTCCGGTCCGTGCGGGACATCTACGGATACTACAAGTCGAACGGCATCGAGACGATCGTCATGGGGGCGTCATTTCGCAACACCGGCCAGATCGAGGCGCTGGCCGGATGCGATCGGCTGGCGATCACGCCAGCCCTCATGGACGCGCTTGCGTCCGAGGGGGGCGAGCTCAAACGCGTCTTGGCGCCCACCGCCGCAGAGCCACGCTCCCTTCGTACGGCGGAAGACGGGATCTGCCACTGGTTCGTGAGCGAAGACGCCGTCGACATAAAACACCTGGACCCCGCGGGTCCGATGGACGAAACAACCTTCCGGTGGATCATGAACGAGGACGCGATGGCGACCGAGAAGCTGTCCGAGGGCATTCGCGAGCTCGCGAACGATCTGAAGACGCTCCGCCGCAGGACCGCAGAACGCCTCCTGTGAGCCCGCGACGTCGCCGCAGCCGACAGCGAACGCAGAGCCGTGATGATCGTGATGCACCACCTGAACAACTCGAGGCCTCAAAGCCTCCTATGGCTGCTCGCGGATCTTGGGCTGCAGGTGCGTCCAGCGTATCTCGCCGCAGTCGCGCGCGTCGCTCTCGCGGAGTGAAGGCCGGCGTCAGGCTGCATCGGATTCCTCGATCGCGTCTCAGGTAGCGTCGTGGCCATACGGCAGACCTACTCCTCAGCAAATCTTCGGCGATGCAAACGCTCTTTGCTTCTAGCGTTGCGACCACCGAAACTCTCGAGGGGTCTTACCGAGCAAATGACGGAAATGACGTGCTAGATGACCCTGGTCGAAAAAGCCCACGGCGAACGCAATTTCCGCTAACGGAAGATCCGTCCGAACCAACATCTCCTGAGCGCGCTCAACGCGCCTTTGCGTGAGGTAGACATGCGGCGTCACCCCGGCGGATTGCCTAAACTGTCGTGCAAAATGATGTACTGATAGTCCGGCAACTCCAGCCAGCATCGACAGATCGATCGTTTCGCCCAAATGCACTTCCACGTATTCCCGCACCCGACGCATTGCGCCCGGCGACAATCCGCCCCATGCTTGCGGTGCTGGCGGCAGGGTCGAAACATCAATCGAGCCCAGGCGCGGCCGCGTGTGCAGGTCATGGCTCGTTGGATTGTCTGAGGCAGTCACGGGGCGATCCGGTGGAGTGACAAGCGCGGGCCGAGTATCATTGCTGCCGGCGATCAGTAACCGCACAGGGAAATCGGTCCGGTCCCGGTGCCGGAAAATGTCGACGTTTCGCTCAAAGATCGACCACAAGCTGGTACCCGCCCGGAGGCCACGATCATCGAGCATGAGCGACATGCGCGCGAGCCGGTTTGCGCCCATGATGCGTTGGTTGCCGTCAATCGCCAGCAGCATGCCTGGAGCGCCTCCCCCCGGCGGCGCTACCGCGACGATCCACTCTCGACGGAAGTGCTCACGAAAAAATCTCTCTTCTATCGCGCACGCCGATCGTAGTGTGAGCGCACCAGTGAGCGCGTGCGCTCGTTCCGAGAGTTCAGGATCGACAGCAGAGACGTCCAACACTGCTATCAATCCCCCGTCAACCCCGAAGATCGGCGCACCAGAGCAGCTCAAGTTGATGTGTCTGGACCTAAAATGCTGGCTTCTGTGAACAGTGACAGGCCGCTCTTCTATGATGCAGGTGCCGATGCCGTTTGTGCCCTCCACCTCCTCGGACCACACGCCGCCGAGCCAAGTTCCCCAATATTGGAACTCCCTTGCCCGCATTTGTTCGCCGCGATGCGCGACTGCGACGCCGGAGTTATCACAGAGCAAGACGGTATATCCAGCTTCGCGGACAACCCCGTATAATTGATCTATCTCTTCCTGGGCGCTGAAGATGAGCTTATCGAGCGGTTCGCAACAATGTTTCAGTTCAGCAGGCGTCAGAATGCGTGGCGCCTTGGTATCGATTGGATCGAGGCCGTATTTATTTGCTGATCTTTGCCAAGAACTTGATACCGCTTCTATCCCCGGCGGAGGCGTCGCCCCCTCGGCAACCGAACAAACGTGTTCAGCGTGTCCCACGATAGTGCCGAGAGAGCTTGCAGAGCGCTCCGAGAGTCCCATCATCGCACCCGGTTCGCGATGGTAGCTTATAGCACTGGCGCGCGCCGACCAGTTTCAAACTGTGGCGAAACGCGCTGCCGTGGCGAACGGCGCCCTCAAAGCACCGCGATGCCAAAAAGCATTATCGCACCAGCATCAAGGTATACCGCGCGGAGTGCCCCCGCAATCGCCGCGACGGAACCCTATTAGCAAGGTGGACCCCCGCAACAATAGATCAAACTTCCTAGTAAAAAAGCAAGGGCCTCCGGTCCGGATCAAATCCCTCCAAGAGTGGCTGGATCATTTGTTGGATGCTCAGCCGTGAGACAGACCTTCGCGGTCTTGTGTTCCGCTCCGAACATCCAAAGGAGAACGCCATGATCGACAGTGGACATGTGGGCGCCGAGTCAGACAATATTGCTGAAGCGACGCAGCGCATTGCGACGATAGTCGCTAACGCTCAGGCCGCTCGGCACTTTCTGGCTCATCGGCCGCCAGACCTAGACGAGGTACGACAAGCGCTCGATTGCATCGTGAGGGACGCTTATCGAGCCAGTGACGTGATCTACCGGATCCGCGGGCTGTGGCCTCTTCAAGGAGGCGCCACCGAAGAAGGAGCGCGTGGAGATCAATGGGACGATCCGCGACGTGCTCAAGCTGACGCGTAGTGAGGTGACGAAAAACGGCGCATCAGTACTGACGCACTTCGCGGGGCCCTAGCTGACTGTCCAAGCAGATCGGGTGCAACTACAGCAAGCAATCTTCAATTTGATTATCAACGCTGTGGAGGCGATGAGCGGCATGCGCGAAGAAGCACGCATCCGTTGCCGTTCGTCCAGACACACGGCTCGCCCCGCTTGCCGCGGCGGTATCCTGGACAATCCGGCAATGAACCGGCTTGAAATGCCCTTCGGCGACGGCGCGCTCGCAGTCGCCTACTAAAAGCCGCCCCGCCCTGCTCCACACGGAGGTGCCGCAAGAGCTGTCCGGCCAAGGTACGGATCGCGGCTGGCACATGGTGTTTTCCAAGCGTTGCGACGCGATGGAAAAAAGGTGATCGCGAAGTACCCCTTCATGTCTTCCTACGCCGCCCGACACCTCGAGTTCGGCACACTCCTCGATGGCTGATCGAAGACGGACGGGACGCACGCGCGCACAGCGCTTTTGGACGACGACACCTCCGCCTATCGAATGCATGACCAAAGGTAATTTCCGATTTCGTCGGCTGCGTCCGATCTTTGGATCTGCTGGGCCGGCCGAGCACAAGCGGTCGCCTCCAAAACGATTGAAACAGTGATCGAAGCCGTTGCGGCGAGTCACCTTGCTGCGTGGGCATGAGGCGACCCACGCTTCCGCCGCACAGAGAGACGCCTCGCAGATGGATGATCACGCGATTATGCCGCGATAAAAAAGTGGACTGCAACTCCGATGACCAATGACCAAAGCGACAAAACTTTCCGTCCGAATCGTCGAGGCTTTCTCGGCGTTGCCGCTGCCACCGGCGCCGCTTCGCTGGCTCCGGGTGTCCTGACAGGAACCGTCGCGACAACCGCGGCGCTCGCGGAAGCATCCGAACCGGCCTCCTCCTCCCAATCCGTGGGTGCTTCCGCGAGTACTGTCACTGCCAAGTTGCCGTCGCCAGTGCCCGGCTATCTGTCATTCGGCCCGGACGAAGCCGGCTTCGTCGAGGTGATGGTCAACGTCATGTGTCCTGCGGATGCGCTGACACCCGGCGGCGTCGATTGCGGGCTTGCAGCCTACATCGACCGACAACTGGCAGGCGGTTTCGGTAAGGGCGCGCGCCTCTATATGCGCGGACCCTGGCGAGAGGGTAAGCCTGAACTGGGCTATCAATTGCCGCTCACACCCGAGCAGTTTTTCAAGGCGGGCCTCGCTGCCGCGAATGCGGCCTGCCGGAAACGCAATGGCAAGGCCTTTAGTGAATTGGATGAGAGTGGCGTCGACCGATTTCTCCATGAAATCGCGGACGGCAAGGTGACGGACGAGCGCGTCCAGCTCGCCTCGTGGTTCAACGAACTCGTCTATCCGCTATTTGAGCAAGCTTGTTTCGCCGATCCCGTTTACGGCGGCAATGTCGGCAAGGTGTTTTGGAAGGCGATCGGCTATCCAGGTCTCCCCGCGGTTCATTCCCAAGACATGGTCGATTTCCGTGGCAAGCCCTTCCCGGGTGCCGCCGATCCGAAATCCATCGCCGACTTCGCCTAAGGGAAGCAATCATGGCTACACGCTTGAAACATCGCACCGTCGTTTTCGTTGGCGGAGGATTCACGGCGGCGCTGGCTGCTCGCCAGCTGACGGCCAAGGGCGTCGATGTCGTCGTCCTTGAACGGGGAATCGACCGCACCCATACCGCCGCAACAAGCCTGCCGTCGCAGCGCGACGAACTGCGCTGGGACGTGCATGGTGATCTCTTTCAGGATTGGTCCGTCCAGACCTACACGCTTCGCCATAATGGCGGCGAAACGGCGCTGCCGATACGACGTCTCCAGGCGTTCAAACCCGGCGAGGGAATGGGCGGTGCGGCCAATCACTGGAACGGGCAGACCTGGCGCTGGAGCGAGTCTGACCCTGTTTTGCGTACCCACCTTGAGAACCGGTATGGAAAGAAGGCCATTCCAGCTGAAATGGCGATCCAGGATTGGGGCGTCACCTATGCAGAGATGGAGCCCTATCACGATCAGTTCGAAAAGCTGTTCGGCATTGCCGGCAAGGCAGGAAATCTGCGTGGCAAGGTGCAGGAGGGCGGAAATCCGTTCGAGGCACCACGGCAGAACGAGTTTCCGCAAAACCCTCTGCCTATCACTGAAGCGGGCGTGATCTTCAGCGAGGCAACCAAGAAGCTAGGCTACAAACCTTTTCCCTTGCCGGCAGCAAATTCGCCGGAGGCCTACACCAATCCCGATGGTATGCAGCTTGGTCAGTGCCAGTTCTGCGGCCATTGCGAGCGCTTCATCTGCGAAGCCAACGCCAAGGCGAGCCCCGAAGTTCTGCTCTATCCGATGCTGAGAACGCGCGAGAGCTTCGAATTGCGTCTGGAAACGCATGTTCTCGATATTCTTTATGATCGTAAGGCAAAACGCGTGAGAGGCGTTCGTTACATCGATCGCGTAACCGGCGAGGAGTACGAACAGCCGGCCGACGTCGTCGTACTTTCTTCCTTCACGATGTCGAATACCAAGTTTCTGCTGATGGCGGGGATTGGGACGCCTTACAATCCCAAGACTGGTCACGGGCTGGTCGGCAAGAATTTCTGCCACCAGACGATGTTCGGCACGCGTGTCTTTTTCAAGGACCGCTGGATCAACCCGTTCCTGGCGTCCGGTGCGTCACAGACCGTGATCGACGAGTTCAACGGGGACAATTTCGACCACAGCGGTCTTGGCTTCTTCGGAGGCGGCTACATCTACGCCAACGTGACGAACGGACGGCCGATTACGAGCCGGGCTGTGCCGCCCGGCACGCCGAAATGGGGCGCGGAGTGGAAAAAAGCCAACGCCGATTGGTACGCACATAATTTCAGCATAACTGCCCATGGCAGCTGGTATCCGCATCGGGAGAATTATGTCGACCTCGATCCGACCTATGTCGACGCCTATGGGCAACCGCTCTTGCGCATGACGTTCGACGTTCGCGAGAACGAGCGCAAGATGTCGGTATATCTGTCGAAAAAGATCGACGAGATCGCCAAAGCGACCGGTGCCGACATCGCACCGCCGACAGCCCCCCGCAAGGGGCCGTACGATAGTCGCGTGTATCAGACCACCCACGTCACTGGTGGCACGATTATGGGAAGCGATCCTGCGACGAGCGTCGTCTCCCCTCACCTGCAGCACTGGGATGCGCAAAACCTGTTTGTCGTCGGTGCATCCGTCTACCCCTTCAATGCAGGCTACAACCCGACAGGCCCGCTAGGGGCTCTCGCGCTTCGACTCGGCGACGACCTCAACGATTATGTGGCGCGGCCGCGCCACCTCTGATCCCGACCTGAAAAGGACGTTCCCTATGAAAGCGCGGGAAAGATTGGCGCGTTTATCGCGGTGCTCGTACTTGCGGGACCAACCGCGAATCTCGGCTACGCACAGGACGCCGAGCACGGAAAAACCATCTTCAAAGCTTGCGCAGCTTGCCATGCGACAGATCATGCCAGTCGCGCCGGGCCGGGCCTTGGGGGAATCAACGGCAGGAAGGCGGGTACGGTTCCCGGCTTCAGCTATAGTAGCGCGATGAAGAAGTCCGACATTGTCTGGGATACGAAGATCCTCGATGCGTATCTGGAATCGCCACAGCAAGTGGTTCCCGGAAACAGGATGCCCTACGCAGGGCTGAAGAACCCGACGGACCGGACGGACCTCGTTGCCTATCTCGCTACGTTGAAGTAACGGCTCGTTGAGCGAGGCGTCAGCAAGACGCCATGCATTCGCACGCAAAACATCGATGCCGCCGACCAATGTGTGCAGGCGTCGGAATTGCGTGATGCTGTGTCTGACATCCTCACCGCCATGCGTTACGAGCGTGCTGCCTGCGCGCTTCGAAAGCAGCGGCGATTACGCGATGCGGTTCCCTTCCTAGAAGGGGCGCACGCGCACAGCGCTTTTAGGAACGATACCCCGCGCTTATCGAATGCATGACCAAACGGAATTTCTAATTTCGCCGGCTGCGTCCGATCTTGGGGCCACCGGGTCGGCCGGACACGCGGCCGCCTCGACATCGCATGAAGCCATTGCGTCGAGCCACCGTGCCGCGCGCGGGCAACAAAGGAGCCCCCCATGAAATCACCTAGGACCGTCGGTCCAGTTGTTGCGGTCTCCCTGGTCGCGGCCACCGTGGCGGCGCTCGCGTAGATGAGCGAAGCGGTTTCAGCCGGTACGACCGCGAACGTAGTGGACGCTGATGTGTCACTGGTCAAGCCGCCGCCCGACACCAAGCAGTTCTGGAAGCGAGGTCACACTGTTCTGCCTTCGCTTTCGGAAACTACCCATGGCTCCCGGCACTAGATGTCGAACGGACCCATCGCCGCAGCATTTTCAACAGAGAAAGCGAAAGCACTCTCGTACCTCAACCTATCCCTTCACCCATAGGAATCACCATGACTGACGGAATCACCATGACCAACGGCGTCATCGAATGCATCCTGAGCCGCAGCGCCACGAAGTACTTCGATCCTGCCGCCACCTTGAGCGACGAACAAATCCGCGAGCTGGTGAGAATCGGTACCACCGCGCCGACGTCCTTCCACTTGCAGAACTGGCGCTTCATCGCCGTACGCACGCCCGAAGCCAAGGCTCGGTTGCGTCCGCTCGCTTGGGATCAGCCCGCGATCACCGAAGCAGCCGTTACCTTCATCGTCTGCGGCCAGTTGGCCGATTCCAGCGTTGTACCAGAGCGTCTGGCACCGCTGGTGGAAGCGGGCATCATGCCGGCAAAGATGGTGCCGGAATGGGAAATCCCCGCACGCGATCTGTACATGGAATACCCGCAGCGCCAGCGCGACGAGGCAGTACGCAGCGGCACGTTCGGCGCGGCTGCGATGATCTATGCGGCCCGCTCGCTGGGCCTGGGTTCGACGCCGATGATCGGCTTCGACGCCGAAGCGGTGCACCGCGAGTTCGGACTGGCCGAGGACGAAGTACCGGTCATGCTGTTGTCCGTGGGGCCGGAGCGTCCGGGAAACTGGGCGCAGAAGCCGCGCCGTCCGGTCGCCGACGTGCTGGATCTCGTTTGAGTATTAGTAAAGCCCACAACTTACGGAAGACTACGATGCCAAGAAGTGCAGCTCTAAAGCCGGAACAGGTGCCGGCCGATTCAAAACCGACCCTTGATACGTTCACCAGGAACATCGGGTTTACCCCAAATATGCTGGCGACCTTCGCGCATAGCCCGATCGCGTTCAACGCGTGGGCCGCCCTGCTCGGCTCCTTGAGCAAGGCGCTGGACGTGAAGACGCGTGACAGCATCGGCCTTGCTGTCTCCGAAGTGAATGGCTGCAACTATTGCCTGACAGTTCACAGCTTTACGGCCGACCATATGGCCAAGCTGCCGGCCGATGAAATCATTCTCGCTCGGAAGGGCCATGCAAGCGACCCGAAGCGGGACGCCGCCGTCCAGTTTGCGCGCAAAGTCATCGAGACCCGCGGCAAGGTCAGTGACGCCGATCTGAAAGCCGTGCGCAATGCAGGCTACACGGATGCGAACGTCATGGAGATCGTCGCGCTGGTGGCTATGTACTCCCTGACGAATTTTTTCAACAACGTGTTCGATCCCGAGAAGGACTTTCCTGCCGTTGCGCCGGCCGGCTCGATCTGAGCTTTGTCCCCTCGCAATTTGTCGAAGCCATTGGGATCGATCACATGCACATTCTCCATATTGATAGCAGTCCGCGTCGAGAATCGCATAGCCGTGAGCTTTCGGCCGCGATCGCCGAAAAGCTTCTCGAGGTTGCGCCCGGGGCGAGCATTACCCGGCGTGATTTAGGGTTCGAACCCTTGCCCCACACCGTGGCTAACTATGCCGCCGCGTTGGCGTCGCCCGCCACGTTAGCCGCCCCGCCGAAGGGTTCTCTGGATATTTCCGAAGCGCTTATCCGGGAAGTCGAAGCGGCCGATGTTGTTGTCATCGGAACGCCCATGCACAACTTCGCTATTCCCTCGGTCCTCAAAGCGTGGATCGATCAAATCTTGCGCGTCGGTCGCACGATGATGTCGACGCCCGCCGGAAAGGTGGGAATGCTCCGGGATCGTCCGGTGTTCATCGGCGTCGCCTCTGGCGGCGTCTTTACCGGCGACCGAGCCAACCAGCCGGACTTCCTCACGCCATATCTGTCGCTGGCACTTAGTTCCATTGGGCTGAAGACCCAGCAATTTATCCCTCTCGAGGCCACCGCGTTCCTCGACCGAGAGCAAGCTCCATTGGCGAGGGAGAAAGCGCTTGCCGCTCTCGATCTGACTGTCATGGGAGAGCTTCGAGGCGTCGATGGCTGCCCTGCAGTGCTCTCAGGCACCGGCAAACCGCATCGCGAGGCCCCCCCCATGCTCCGGAGAGCGTCGTACTAAGGGCGCGCCGCAAGCGCTTGGCACGCCCGCATCATAATCCTCCGGCCTCCGCCGGACTATGAGCACGAGGTCTTTTGATGATTTTACCTATCGGAACGAGAGTAACAGCCGCCGATGGCGTGACGCTTCCCAAAATCGGCGACAGGATCACCGACAAATCAGCACCGCCCGATGATGGTGCCGTCCGCGAGTGGATCGGACCAAAGGCGTTCGGGTATTGGACCGAGCTGCGGAACTGGATCGTCGAATTCTACCCTGGAGTTTTCGCGCCGGACTGGCTCTACGGTGGCAGAAACCGCGGTTGGTCCTTGCGCTACAAGAAGACCAGGGCGTTCTGCACCTTGGTGCCGGAATATCGGCTGTTTTCGACCGTGGTGGTCATGGGTGGAGCTGAACGAGAGAAGTTTGAGGAGCGGCGTTATGTCTGGCGTCCGCACTTGGTCAAGCTCTATGACGAAGCCAAAACATACATCGACGGAAAATGGCTGACAGTTGCCATCTCATCGGCGGATG
The DNA here is from genome assembly GCF_025200885.1 of Bradyrhizobium huanghuaihaiense. Classification (NCBI taxonomy): domain Bacteria; kingdom Pseudomonadati; phylum Pseudomonadota; class Alphaproteobacteria; order Hyphomicrobiales; family Nitrobacteraceae; genus Bradyrhizobium; species Bradyrhizobium huanghuaihaiense. The sequence continues at coordinate 5,417,563 of NZ_CP104172.1, forward strand.
ATCTGCACGATGTGGCGGAGCTTCTCACTTTGAAGCGCCCGCCACCGTCGCGCGGTTGAAGTTCGCAAAAATGCTGGGTTCGCCGCGCGATGGCTACGAGGAACGCGAGCAGCGGTCGCGCCGACATCACACAGCAATTCGACATCAAGGTCGTCGCGGAAGGCGTCGAGCCGATAACCAGTTGCGTGAGAGATCGAAAAGACCTTCCACGCCTGCAATTTACCCCGAACCAATAAATCTCTGAGGAGACAATTCCCATGAAAGCAATCGTGGTAACGGACCAGGCTGCGGGAACGTCCGGGATGAAGCTGGCGGAGCGGCCCGAGCCGCATGCAGCGATAAACGACGTCGTCATTCAGGTTCATGCGTCGGGATTCACCTCGGGTGAGCTGACATGGCCCTCGACCTGGACGGATCGCCTCGACCGTGACCGAACACCGTCGATCCCCGGGCAGGAGCTGGCCGGAGTGGTCACCGCTCTCGGCTACGGTACGACGGGGCTGTCGGCCGGACAGCGGGTGTTCGGCCTCTCGGACTCATATCGCGGCGGCACCCTGGCGGAATACGTAGCGGTCGAGGCACGCAACCTCGCGCCACTGCCGAGCGACGTCGACTTCACAGTGGGCGCCAGCATGGCGATGCCGGGACTGACCGCATGGCAAGGGCTGTTCCAGCATGGCCGTCTTCAGGCGGGGCAGAGCGTCCTCGTGCACGGCGCGGCCGGTGCAGTCGGTTCGATGGTGACGCAGCTCGCACGCGAGGCCGGCGCTTACGTCATCGGCACCGGACGCGCCCCCGATCGTCAGAAGGCGCTCGACTTCGGCGCGCAGGAGTTCGTCGACCTCAACAACGACGCGCTGGAAGACGTCGGCGGCGTCGATCTGGTGTTCGATGTCATCGGCGGCGACATCCAGAAGCGGTCCGCAGGCTTGATTCGAGCCGGAGGAACACTGGTGACTATCGCCGGGCCAACCGAGGCGCGGCCGGCCGATGGCCTGACGATCGACTTTGTTCTCGTGTCCGATCGCGCCCAACTGAGTGAGATCGTCCAGCGGGTGCGGGACGGACGACTGCGGACGAACATCGGCAACATCGCGACCCTCGACGATGCCGTCGCCGCTTTCAATCCGACCAAGCGGATCAGCGGGAAGACGATCATCCGCGTTCGTCCGTGAGGCGACATGCGCTTGTCATTGCGACACTTCCACCAAAGAGACAAATGACCGAGGAGACAATTCACATGAAGGCGATCGTTGTAACGGACCAGGCTGCGGGAACGGCCGGGATGAAGCTGGCGGAGCGGCCCGAGCCGCAGGCAGCGATAAATGACGTCGTCGTTCAGATTCATGCGTCGGGGTTCGTCCCGACTGAGCTGACGTGGCCCCCGACCTGGACCGATCGCCGCGACCGTGACCGAACACCGTCGATCCCCGGCCACGAGCTGGCCGGAGTGGTTACCTCTCTCGGCTACGGCACGACGGGATTGTCGGTAGGTCAGCGGGTGTTCGGCCTCGCCGACTGGTATCGCGACGGCTCCCTGGCGGAGTATGTAGCCATCGAGGCACGCAACCTCGCGCCGCTGCCGGGCGACGTCGACTTCACGGTGGGCGCGAGCCTGCCGATCTCAGGCCTAACCGCGTGGCAGGGACTGTTCGAGCACGGCCGTCTCCGGGCGGGGCAGAGCGTCCTCGCGCACGGCGCGGCCGGCGCAGTCGGGTCGATGGTGACGCAACTCGCACGAGAGGCCGGCGCCCACGTCATCGGCACCGGACGCGCCGCCGACCGTCAGAAGGCGCTCGACTTCGGCGCGAAAGAGTTCGTCGACCTCGAGAACGACGCCCTGGAAGACGTCGGCAGAGTCGATCTGGTGTTTGATGTCATCGGCGGCGACATCCAGAAGCGGTCCGCAGGCCTGATTCGAGGCGGAGGAACGCTGGTGTCCATCGTCGGTCCGACCGAGGCGCGGCCCGCCGACGGCCTGGCGGTCGACTTCGTTGTCGAGTCCGATCGTGCGCAGCTAACTGAGATCGTCCAGCGAGTGCGGAACGGCCGATTGCGGACGAACATCGGCACCGTCTCGAGCCTCGACGATGCGGTCGCCACCTTCAACGCGACCGAGCGACGCAGCGGGAAGACAGTCATCCGCGTTCGTCCTTGAGCGACACGCGTCCATCGATGCACGCGGCCGGCCGGCGCTGTCCAGTCGGCGGGCGGCATCCTATCAGTCGCAGCCACCAAGAGGCCGTCATGGCTTTCATGTTGAAGATTAACGGCACACCCCATGAGGTTGACGTCGACGGCGACACCCCGCTGCTGTGGGCGCTGCGCGACGTGCTCGGCATGACCGGGACCAAGTTCGGTTGCGGCAAGGCGCTGTGCGGCGCCTGCACCGTGCATGTCGACGGCGCGGCGACGCGGTCCTGCATCACCACGGTCGACAGCGTCGGCGAGAGCGCGGTCACCACGATCGAGGCGATCGGCCAGACGCCGCAGGGCGCGGCCTTGCAGAAGGCGTGGCTGGAGCTGGAGGTGGTGCAGTGCGGCTACTGCCAGTCCGGCCAGATCATGTCGGCGGCGGCGCTGCTGAAGGACACGCCGAAGCCGACGGATCACGACATCGACGCCGCCATGTCGGGCAATGTGTGCCGTTGCGGCACGTATCAGCGCATCCGCGCTGCGATCAAGCACGCCGCGGGAGTTTGAGATCATGAATGGGCCTATTCTGAGAGAGCGGATTGCCGATGAAACAGCGGTGTCGAGGCGCGCCTTTCTTCACGGCACAGGTTTGCTGCTTGGTTTTGCGCTGACCGGTGCAAGCACGGCGTCCGTCTTCGCGGCGCCTGCTTCGCGGGTGGTCGAAAACGAGGTCACGGATACTTTCGCGCTAAATGGATTTATACGGATCAATCCAACCGACACCGTGACCTTGGTCATGCCGATGGCCGAGATGGGACAGGGGGTGTACACGGCGCTCTCGATGCTTCTGGCCGAAGAGCTGGAAGTGGGGCTTGACCAGATTCAGGTTCAGCATGCGCCGGCAAATGATGCACTTTACGCCAACACGTTCCTGCACATTCAAACTACAGGTGCTTCCTCCTCCGTACGTGCCTTCTGGACGCCGCTGCGTCAGGCAGGCGCAGTGGGTCGTAATCTGCTGATTGCGGCTGCTGCCAAGCGGTGGAATGTCGATCCAGCGACTTGCCATGCCAAGAACGGCGTCGTGTTCAATGCATCCGGCTCGAAGCATCTGAGCTATGGTGAACTTGCGAAGGCTGCAGCGAAATTGCCGGTGCCACCCGCAGCAAGTGTTAGGTTGAAGGATCCGAAGGATTTCACCCTGATCGGCACGCGTGCCAGGCGCGTAGATTCATCGATAAAGGTCGATGGGCGCGCACTCTACGGCATCGACGCACGATTGCCGGGTATGAAGGTTGCCGCGGTTGCTATTTCGCCTGTGCTCGGTGGCAAGGCGAAAACGGTGGACGAGAAGGCCGCGCTGGCAGTGAAGGGCGTCCGGCAGGTGGTCAATATCGATGAAGCTGTTGCAGTCGTGGCGGATCACATGGGTGCGGCGAAGAAGGGGCTCGAGGCTGCCGCCATCACGTGGGACGATGGGCCGAATGGCAAGGTTAACAACGCCGATATCGTCAAGCAATTGGAGGAGGACTCCAAAAAGCCGGGCGCAGTTGCCCGTAGAGATGGCGATGCAGGGAAGGCTCTTGCTCAAGCGGCGCAACGGCTCGAAGCCGTCTATCAGGTGCCTTTCCTGGCCCATGCTGCGATGGAGCCGATGAACTGCACCGTTCATCTGCAGAAGGATCGTTGCGACGTTTGGGTCGGGACGCAGGCGATATCGCTCACGCAGTCTCTGGTCGCCGAACTCAGCGGTCTGCCAAGGGATGCGATCAAAATTCACAATCATCTGATTGGCGGTGGCTTCGGCCGGAGGCTGGAGGCCGATGGCACGGTGCTGGCCGTCAAGATCGCCGAGCACGTCGATGGCCCGGTGAAGGTGATCTGGAGCCGCGAGGAAGACATCCAGCACGATATGTATCGGCCGTACTACTTCGATCGACTGTCGGCCGGACTTGATGCGGTCGGCGAGCCGGTTGCCTGGACGCATCGGATCGCCGGCTCCTCAATCGCCGCTCGCTATATTCCCTATTGGTTCAAGGACGGATTGGATCTCGATGTCGTAGAAGCGGCGGCCAAGCCGCCATATGCGCTGCCCAATATCCACGTCGACTATGTCCGGGTCGAGCCCCCTGGTGTCCGGACGGCTTTCTGGCGCGGCGTCGGACCGACTCACAATGTTTTTGTGGTCGAAAGCTTCATGGATGAGCTCGCGCATGCCGCAAAGCAGGATCCTGTCGCTTATCGCAAGGGATTGCTCGGTCACAATCCACGAGCGCTTGGTGTTCTGTCCCTTGCCGCGGAAAAAGCAAGGTGGGGATCACCACTTCCCGCACGGCATGGCCGCGGGATTTCGGTACAATTCGCATTTGGAAGTTACCTGTCGCAGGTCGCCGAGGTCGAAGTGGCGGCCGACGGCTCTGTCAAGGTAAAGCGGATCGTCTGTGCGGTTGATTGCGGCATGTACGTCAATCCCGATACGATCGAAGCACAGGTTGAAGGTGGAACGCTTTTCGGGCTGACCGCTGCGCTCCATGGGTCAATCACTTTCAAGGATGGACGCGTCGAGCAGAGCAATTTCGACAGCTATCTGCCGATGCGTATCGACGAGGTGCCGGTGGTGGAGACGCACTTGATCAAGAACGCAGAGGCTCCAGGTGGCATTGGTGAAGCTCCGACGGCCATTGTCAGTGCTGCGGTAAACAATGCGATCTTCGCCGCCACCGGGAAGCGCTTGCGCAGGCTGCCGTTCGACACGGATTTGCTGAAGTCGTCGTCATAGTCCTTGCCCGTCATCCAGTGCGCGTCGCAGCGCGCACGGGATGACTGTCCGGAGCCGACTGGCCCCGAATGGGACGATTCCGCGAGATGCACCACTCGAGGGAGTGGCCTCAGACAGTACGGCGCCGCCTGGGTTGTAGCAAGGAGTTGCTCCGGGGGTGCTGTGGCTTTCCCGGGCTCTCGCGCAACGAGGCGGTTCGATTGAAGACCAGCCGTTCGGGTCGGGAATCATCGTCGTGGCTGAAATAGCCTTGGCGCTCGAACTGCAACGCCTCGCCATGGGGATCGGAGGCGGTTGCGCGCTCGACGAGGCAGCCGCGTAGCGTATGCATGGAATGTGGGTCGAGGTCGGCCGCGAGGTCCGTCGGGCTCGGCCTTGCTGCTGAGAAGAGCCGGCCGTAGAGCCTGACCTCTGCTGGCAAAGCATCAACGGCGCTGATCCAGTGGATTGTCGCCCCGACTTTTCGCCCGCCGGCGCCACCCCTGCTGTCGGGGTCGTTGGTGCAGCGTAGCTCGACCACACGGCCTGCTGCGTCCTTCACGACATCACGGCAAGTGACGAGGTAGGCGTACCGGAGCCTCACCTCGCGGCCCGGCGCGAGGCGCCGGAAACCATGTGGTGGTGCCTCGTGGAAGTCGTCTTGCTCGATGTACACCTCGCGGGAGAACCGGACGACTCTCGTCCCGAAGGCCGGGTCCGCCGGGTGGTTTGGAGCAATTAACTCCTCTATCCGGCCGACATAGTAGTTCTCAATTGTCACCTTGAGCGGCTTGAGCACCGCTAGTCGTCGGGGAGCCCGCTCATTAAGGACATCCCGGATCGCTGCGTCCAGGACACCGTCGTCGACCGTGCTGTTGGCCTTCGAAACTCCGATGCCGCGTATGAACCGACGCACCGCCTCGGGAGGCACGCCCCGTCGGCGCAGTCCTGCAAGCGTCGGCATCCTCGGGTCATCCCAGCCCGCCACGTGGCCGTCGCGCACTAGCTCCGTCAGCGCGCGTTTTGAGAGGACGGTATGCGTAATACCCAGGCGAGCGAACTCATATTGTCGGGGTCGCGATGGCACCGGGAGGTTGTCGAGGAACCAGTCGTAAAGAGGTCGGTGATCCTCAAACTCGAGGGTGCACAGCGAGTGGCTCACCCCTTCGATGGCGTCACACTGGCCGTGTGCGAAGTCATAGCTCGGGTAGATGTGCCAGGCCGTGCCGGTGCGCGGATGGCTGGCGTTGAGAATACGATAGATGACGGGGTCGCGCAGATTAAGGTTCGCTGACGCCATGTCGATTTTCGCGCGGAGAACCCGCTCGCCGTTCCTGAACTCGCCGGCGCGCATCCGCGCGAACAACTCAGCATTTTCCCTCACGCTGCGGTCGCGGAACGGGCTGTTCCGGCCAGGGCTCGTCAATGTCCCCCTGCCCTCTCTGATATCGTGCGCGGACTGGTCGTCCACGTAGGCCTTGCCGATGCGAACGAGGTGGCAGGCCCACGCGTAGAGCTGCTCGAAGTAGTCGGAGGCGAAGTGGAATCCCTGTGCCCAATCGAAGCCGAGCCACTGGACGTCGCGCTTGATCGCGTCGATGTACTCCACCCTCTCCTTTGCCGGGTTTGTATCGTCGAGACGCAAGTTGCAGCGGCCGCCGAATTCCTTCGCAAGCTCGTAATTCAGCAGGATCGACTTCGCGTGCCCCAGGTGAAGCAAGCCGTTCGGCTCGGGTGGAAAGCGCGTGACCACGACGCGCGTGCGGCCGGTCTCGACGTCAGACGCTATGATACCGCGAATGAAATTGCTGGCGCTCGCGCCCGCGTCTCCGACGTCGTTCTGTTGAGGCACCATCCGCCTCAAGCCTGGAGTTCGTCGGGCGGGTGCGCGCCGAAGCCATGCATCCTGAACGCCCACTGCAACGCCACGACGGCGCCCTTGACCGGCTGCAGGAGAGCTATCGAGGCCACGGCCGTAATCGGAAGGTAGACGCCAAGCTGAAACGTCAGCGACGGTGCATAGTCCACCTCGATCCATAGAATTACCGGAACCAAGACGTGTCCGACGATGACGATCACTAAGTAGGCCGGCAGGTCGTCGGCTCGGTGGCCGGTGAAATCGAGGCGGCAGACAGAGCAGTGGTCGTCGACTTTGAGAAACGCACAAAACAGGCGGCCGCGCCCGCAGCGAGGGCACCTTCCTCGAACGCCTCTCCAGAGGGAGAGGCCAACATTACGCCCGGCGGCAGTCTCTGCAGACGTCCAGTCGTTGTCGTGACTTCCAACAGGGCCTTCAACCGTCGTGGCCATCGCCCGTCCTCCTGCCTCACATGGCAGCATGAGTTATTCCGGCTTCATCGCGCATCGGCGTCACCGCAACTCACTCCGCTGCAGCCGCCGTCGTCCGGGTCGGCTTGCGCTCGTTCTTGCCTTCCGCGAGGTTGCGCACCACCATGTAGAAGATCGGCGTGAAGATCAGGCCGAACAGCGTGACGCCGAGCATGCCGAAGAACACGGCGACGCCGACCGCCTGGCGCATCTCCGATCCGGAGCCGGCGGAGATCACGAGCGGCAGCACGCCGAGGATGAAGGCAAACGAAGTCATCAGGATCGGCCGCAGTCGCAACCGGCAGGCCTCGATCACCGCCTCCAGACGCGGTTTGCCCTCGAGCTCGATGTCCCGCGCGAACTCGACGATCAGGATCGCGTTCTTGGCGGCCAATCCCACCAGCACAATGAAGCCGATCTGGGTGAGGATGTTGACGTCCTGGCCCATAATGCGCACCCCGATAGTGGCGGCAAGCAAGCACATCGGCACGATCAGGATGACGGAAAACGGCAAGCTCCAGCTCCCGTATTGCGCGGCCAGAACCAGATAGACGAACAGCACGCAGATCGGGAACACGAACAATCCGGTGTTGCCGCCGGTGACCTGCTGATAGGACAGGTCGGTCCATTCGAAGGAAAAGCCACTCGGCAGTTTATCCTCGGCGAGCTTCTTCATAGCGGCGATCGCGCTCGCCGAACTCGTCCCCGGCAAGCCTTCGCCCTGCAACTCGGCCGCCGGATAGAGATTATAGCGGGCGACGCGATCGGGACCCGAGACGTCCTTGAAATCTACGACGCTGCCGAGCATCACCGTGTCGGCATTGGCGTTGCGGGTCCGCAGCCGCGCAAGATCAGGACGCTCCTTCCGGAACGGCAGGTCGGCCTGCGCGGTGACGTGATAGGTGCGGCCGAACAGGTTGAAGTCGTTGACATAGGTCGAGCCGAAATAGGTCTGGATCGTGTCGGTAATGTTCTGGATGGGAACGCCGAGCTTCTGCGCCCTGACTTGATCGATGTTGACGAAGACCTGCGGCGTGTTCGCGGAGAACGGCGAGAACACAGTAGGGGCGAGGAGCAGCGGCGACTTGCGCGCCGCTGCGACGAGTTCGTCGGTCGCCGCCGCCAGCAGCTTCGGACCACGGCCTTGCCGGTCCTGGATGCGCATGGTGAAGCCGCCGCCGGTGCCGATGCCGGGGATCGGCGGTGGCGGGATCACGATGATGAACGCACCTTCGATGGCCGACAGCCGCTTTCGCAGATCCGCCGTGATCACCCGCGCGTTCAGTCCCTTCTTGAGGCGCACCTCCGGTTCTTCGAACACCGGAAACAATGCTGCCGAGTTGCTCGCCTGTGTGCGGGTCGCTCCAGACAGACCTGCAAAGACCGCGATATGCGAAATTCCAGGCGTATCGAGCGCGATGCTCTCGATCCTGCGAACGATCTCGGTGGTCCGCGCCAGCGATGCCGCGCCTGGCAATTGCGCCGATATGATCACGTAGCCGCGATCCTGTGGCGGAATGTAGCCCTGCGGCGTGGTGACAAGCAGCCAGCCGGCGCTGCCGATCAGGACCACATAGACGAGCAGCATCACCACGCGATGCCGGATCACGAAGCGTGCGACGTCAGCATAAAAATACGACAGCCAATCAAAGCCGCGGTTGAACAGACTGGTAAACCATTCCCAGCCGCGCGCGATCAAATTCCAGGCAGCCGGCGGCCGCTTCTCCGCATGCGGAAGGAGGATCTGCGAAGCCAGTGCCGGTGACAGGGTCAGCGAACAGAAGCAGGAGATTGCTGTCGCGACCGCTATGGTGACCGCGAACTGCTGGAAGAACTGCCCGGTAATGCCACCGAGAAACGCGGTCGGCACGAACACAGCGCACAACACCAGCGCGATCGACACCAGCGCACCGCCGACCTCCTCCATCGTCTTCAGCGCGGCATCGCGCCGGCTCAAGCCTTGCGCGAGATGCCGCTCGACATTCTCGACCACGACAATGGCGTCATCGACCACGACGCCAACCGCGAGCACAAGTCCGAACAGCGTGAGATTGTTGATGCCATAGCCGAGGGCTGCCATGGCCGCAAAGGTACCAACCAGCGACACCGGGATCGCCACGATCGGGATGATCGCCGGACGCCAGCCCTGCAGGAACACCAGAACCACGATGACAACCAGTGCCATCGCTTCATAGATCGACTTGATCAGCTCGCTGATGGACTGCCGGATGAACTCGGTGGGGTTGTAGCCGATATTGTAGTCGAGCCCCTTGGGGAAGCCGGCTTTCAGCTTTTCCATCGTGTCCTTGATGCCCTTGGCGGTCGCAAGCGCGTTCGATCCTGGCCGCTGCGTTACCCGCAACGCCACCGCTGACTTGCGGAACAGGAAGCTGTTGGTGGAATAGTCGAGCGCGCCGAGCTCGATCCGCGCCACGTCGCGCAGGCGCACGATGCGGCCGTCCTGGCCCGATTTGACGACGATGTCCTCGAATTGGGACGGATCCTTCAGCCGGCCAACGAAAGTTAGGTTCGGCTGGAAGGCGCGGTCGGCAATCGGTGGGCTCGCAAGCTGGCCGCCCGCAATCTGCAGGTTCTGGGCGCGGACCGCCGCAACCACATCGTTCGAAGTCAGGCCGAGATTCGCGATCTTGTCGGGATCAAGCCACAGCCGCATCGAATAATCGCGCGCGCCGAAGATCTGGATGTCGCCGATGCCGTCAAGCCGCAGCAACTGGTCGCGCACCTGCAGCAAAGCATAGTTGGAGATGTATAGCTGGTCGAGCGAATCGTCGAGCGACAGCATGAACACGACCATGAGGATGTCGGGCGAGTCCTTCTTGGTGACGACGCCATTGCGCTGCACCTCCTCCGGCAATTGCGGCTGCGCGATTGCTACGCGGTTCTGCACCAGCACCTGCGCCTTGTCGAGATCAGTGCCGAGCTTGAAGGTGATGGTGATGGTAAGCTGGCCATTCGAGGTCGCCTGGCTGTACATGTACAGCATGTCCTCGACGCCATTGATCTGCTGCTCGATGGGAGCGGCGACGGTATCCGAGATGGTCTGCGCGGAGGCGCCCGGATATTGCGCGGTCACTACCACGGTCGGCGGCACCACTTCCGGATATTCTGCGACGGGCAACGTTCTGTAGGCGATCGCTCCCACGATCAGGAGCACGATCGACAGCACCATCGCCAAAATGGGCTGATTGATGGAAAGACGCCCGAGATTCATGACTTTTTGCCGCCGCTCTCGGCCTTCTTCGGTGCGACCTTGGCGCCGACGCGGGCCCGCTGGATGCCGTCGATGATAACGCGATCTTTCGGCTTGAGGCCCGTGCGGACAACGCGCAGGCCTTCATCCAAAGGCCCGAGCTCGACCGCGCGCGCTTCCACCGTGTCGTCATCCTTCACCACGAATACGATCTTGCGCGACTGGTCGGTCGCGATCGCCGTATCGGGCAACAGCAACGCTTCATAGGGTGAGGAGCCGATCAGCCGCACGCGACCAAATTGTCCGGGCAGAATGGACAGATCGTGGTTGGGGATGATCGCGCGGCTGCGCAGCGTGCCGGTCGACACGTCGAGCCGGTTGTCAAGGAAATCCATCTTGCCCTCATGCGAGGGTTTCGTCTCGGCGGTAAGCGTCACCTGCACGGGGTTGGCCGTGTCGCGCGAACTCGGCCTCTTGCCCTCGAACCACAGTTTGTTGTTCTTCAGGTAGGTCGCCTCATCGACATCGAAATAGATGTAGATGGGATCCGTTGAGACGATGGTGGTCAGCAATGTGGATGCGCCATTGTCACTGCCGCTGACGAGATTGCCGACACTGACGAGATGGCGGCTGACGCGGCCGGTGATCGGCGCCACCACATGCGTGAACTCGACATTGAGTTGGGCTGCCTTCAGCGCACCCTCGGCGATGGTGTCAGCGGCGTTCGCAGCCTGCAGGGCCTGGCGGCGCTGGTCGACGACCTGTTCGGAGACTGCGCTGGTCTGGACAAGCTTCAGGCCGCGATCGAGCTCGCGCTTAGCAAGCTCCGTCTTTGCCCGGGCGTCGGCAAGCTGGCCATTGGCTTGCTCCGCCACCGCCTCAAACGGCCGCGGATCGATGATGTAGAGGAGGTCGCCGGCATGAACCACGTCGCCGTCCTTGAACTCGACATTGGTGACGAAGCCGCCGACGCGTGCACGGACCTGAACCTCCTGGATCGCCTCGAAGCGGCCGGTGAACTCGTCCCAGTCGGTGACGCTCCGTTTGACCGGTTGTGCCACCGTCACCGACGGCGGCGGAGGCGCGGCCGCCTGCGATTGCGCCTTCTCGTCGCAGCCAGCGAGCGCGAGCGCGAACAGCAGACCGATCGGTGCGCCGCCGCATCGTGCAAGGCGGCGAAACGAACCGTGATCGAGCCGGGTCGCCGGAGCCGGATACTCCGTTCTGTCAGGCACACTCACTTCCGTCTCCCCAAGGACCTAGAATGTTGCAATTGACAAGGAGAGATCGACGGGCTGGGAGACTGCTGCCAGCGCCGTCGCCAGCTTGCGCCGGAGCTCCCCAAGTCCGGTTCAGATCCTCGACCAGCATTGCCGCGGCGTGGCGCGCGAGCGCCTGGGTCGGGGCGTTCGTGTTGCCGCTAGTGATGTTCGGCATGATCGAGGCGTCAATCACCCGGAGGCCATCGACCCCGCGGACCCTGAGCCTTGCGTCAACCACCGCTCGCGCATCCTGGCCCATCCGGCACGTGCCGACCGGATGAAACATCGTCGTCACGGCACGCTTCACCCATTCGCCGATCTCGGCGTCCGACTGGATGCGCGGGCCGGGCTCGATCTCTTCCGCGATCACCGGCGCCAGCGACTCCTGCGCCATGACCTTGCGGATTGCGCGCACCGATTCCACCGCGGCCCTCAGGTCTTCTTCCTCACCCATGAAGTTCGGGTTGATGAGCGGCATCGACGTCGGGTCGCTGTCGGCCAGCCGCACCCAGCCACGGCTCTTGGGCTGAAGCACCACGAGTTCGAAAGTAATGCCGGATCGATCGCCCGTCGGGCTGATTCCATCGGCCGCGATGATAGGCACGTGATAGCATTGGATCGTAGGATCGGCAGTGAAGTCGGACGGATTCCAGTGGGAAACCGTCTCGATGCCGTTGCCTGACGCCGGGCCATCCTTGGTGGCGAAATAGCGCAGGCCCGCCTTCACGCTGCCGAGGCCCTGCGCGGCTGCCTGATAGCCGAGATCGCCCTTTACGTAGGCACGGACCGGCACGATCGCGTGGTCGTGGAGATTTTCGCCCACCTCCGGAGAATCGACGATCACCGCGATACCGTGCTGGCGCAGCTGCTCGGCCGGCCCGATGCCCGAGTGCATAAGGATCTTCGGGCTATGACGGTGCCGGCCGACAGCGCAACCTCGCCGGCCATGATCGTCTCAAGGCCGTTGTCCATGAGCTCGACGCCGACAGCCCGCTTGTTCTCGACGAGGATGCGAGCGACCGTCTTGCCGGTGAGAAGAGTGATGCGGCCTGAGGCCAGGTGCGAACGCAGATAAGCGTCGACCGCGCTGCACCGGCGCTGATTTCCGACCGTTGACTGCACCGGCGAGACGCCGACTTGGCTCTTGCCGTTATAGTCGGGGTTATAGGGAAGCCCATATTCCTGGAAGGCCTTGAGGCAATACTGGTTCAGCTCGTTGATGCCCTTGGGCAGCTGGACCGCCAGACCACCATCGATGCCGTGATATTCGTCGTGGAAGGTGTCGTTGTCTTCCTGCGCCATGAAGACGGGAAGCAGGTCTTCATACGACCATTTGCCGGTGTCGCCGACCGCGTCCTGCCACGCGGCGTAGTCGCGTACTTGGCCACGGACGTAGCACATCGCATTGATCGAGGAGCCGCCGCCGAGCACCTTGCCTGAGCGATATGCTCGCTTGGTGCCGTGCTGGGGAACCGTCTCGTATTTCCAGACATGCCGGTCGTGGGCTAGTATTTTGGCGAAGCCAGCAGGAATGTGGATGAACGGATCGCGATCCGTATCGCCCGCTTCGATCAGCGCGATCGAAGCATCGGTGTGTACCGCGAGATAACTCGCAACGACGCAGCCGGCCGCGCCCGCACCAACAATGACAATGTCGTAGGCTTTTTGGGACATCATCGTCTTTCTCTTTCGCGCCATTTGTATCGTTCAATCAACACCCGTGACTGGCGGCGCGCCATCGCGGTGCCTGATCCCGAGATTGATTGAACCATGCGCTTCGAGAGTGACCTTGCAACGCCGGCGAGGGAAATCACCTCTCGCCATGGAGTCGATAGACGATCGTTATTGCCGCTCGCCGCGCGGCGTGATGCTGTACCGAGGAATGCCACTAGCCGCATGGCGCGCGAAAGTGACGTTTCCATTCTGCAGAGATTTCTAAGCCGCGTTCAGTCGCTGAATCGGCAATGAATGCCGTCGCGGCTTGCACAACTGGGTGCCGCGAAATTTGTGCAGTGAGCCCCGAGAGTTGATCGTACATCACGCACGAGAACGGCAAGAAGCGCGCGGGGCACTGTGGGCATTCATGATCCGCATGAATAACTCAAACGCATTTTCACGACCTAGCCCCTCTTGAACGAATTGGTCATTTTGCGCGCCAACGCATTCGAAGATTGCTCAGGAGATGACCAGACTCTGCGGAAGCTTCGGCTGAAGCAACCATCGCCCGTTGCCTTGACACAGATCGGAGCACTCACTAGCTCGACGGCACGGCCGCCAGGCAATACGCGTAGGCAGTTTTCAAACCTGACTTGGAAGTCGTCTCGTACGCCGGTTTCTTTGTTGTGGCATTATAGGTTTATGATGGAAGCATTCGTTCGTCGGCAGAACCGCACGAGGTTTCTTGAGAAGCACTTTGACTATTTGGCTCTGGTTCCCGCAGCGGCGGCGATTTGTTATCCATTTCTGCTCAATGCTTTTCATGCCATCGTCGGCACGCAGGCCGTAAGCCCGCCACCGCTCGCAATCGCCAGCGCGACCTTCATCCTGGTCGTTGCGCTCGTCGTGCCGTTTCTTGGGATCGCTCTGGCTTGTCGTCCGACGTCCAATCCCGGTTCAAGACGCCTCGCCTATGCCAGCGTAGTGTCGCCAACGCTCTATGTCTTTCTCGGCGTTGTCCAGACCATGATCAAAAGCCCAATTCCCGACGAGGTCGTCTGGTGCGCGATTTGGCTCGCAATCGCGATCTGGTCGCAGGCTAACCGAGATCCCGTAGCTGCAGCTGTGCCTGCAGTCGGGGGTTGGCGAGTGGTCCACGGGGTAACGGCCGCGGTCCTGTCCCTATATGTTGCGTTTCATCTCATCAATCATCTGTTCGGCTTGATAGGGCCGGATGCGCATGCGGCCGTTATGAAGATCGGACGGGTGTTTTATCGCTCTGCCGTAGGTGAACCGTTGTTGGTGGCGGCCATGCTTTTCCAGATCGGCACTGGCCTCTTTCTGGCATGGCGCTGGAGCGCCGCAGCGCATGACTTCCAGCGGACCTATCAGGTCGCTTCGGGAGCCTATCTCTCAGTGTACATTCTCGGCCACATGAACTCGGTCTTTGTCTACGCGCGAAGCTTTCTCGGCATACCGACAGATTGGAGTTTCGCGATCGGAGCCCCAACTGGGCTCATTCATGACGCATGGAATATCCGTCTGCTGCCTCACTACGCGCTCGGCGCCTTCTTCGTCCTGAGCCACCTTGCTTCAGGGCTGAGAGTGGTGCTGATCACGCACGGTGTCGATCAACGTAATGCCAATCGCCTTTGGAGTTTCTGCGTCGCGATGAGCGCCATCGTCGCGGCCGCGATTATCGCGGGAATGTGCGGCGTCAGGATCGGTGCATTGGCTTCGTGACTTGTGAACGAGATTATCGCAGTCGCATACGCCGTTCTGCGCAAGGCGCGCGTGGAATCGGACTTGGGTGGCCTGCCGACGCCCCACGTGGTGATTGACCTCTCCGATTCGCTGTCATTTGACCTCAAGGCGGTGTTGTACGGCGTCCTCGACGGTTGATCGAAGACGGACGGGACGCACGCGCACAGCGCTTTTAGGCAATGATACCCCATGCTTATCGAATGTATGTCCAAACGGAATTTCTAATTTCGCCGGCTGCGTCCGATCCTGAGGTCCACTGGGTCGGCCGAACACGCGGCTGCCTCGACATTGATTGAAGCCATCGTGACGAGCCGCCGTGCCGTGCGCGGACAGCAAAGGAGCGCCTAATGAAATTATCGAGGACTGTCGGCCTGGCTGTTGCCATTTCCATGGTCGCCGGCACCGTAGCGGCGCTCGCTCAGATCAGCGGAGCGGCTCCGACCGGCCCAACCGCGAACGTGGTGGACGCCTCCGGGCACCTGCGCGTGCCGACAGACTACCGAACCGTCTACCAAACGCTGGGGAGCTGGGCGATTGCCGCCGACAGCGGCCAGGGCTCGAAGGAAATGCACACCGTCTACGCATCCCCGGGGGCGATCGACGCCTACCAAAAGACGGGACACTTCCCGGACGGCGCCGTTCTGGTGAAAGAGGTCTTCGCGACCTCGACGAACGAGATGACCACCGGCACAGTAAGCCACGCCGACAAGCTCAAGGGCTGGTTCGTCATGGTGAAAGACAGCAAGGGAACGCATCCCGACAACCCGTTGTGGGGCGACGGGTGGGGATGGTCGTGGTTCGACGCGGACAAGCCGCTCAAGACTACCTCTACCGACTACCACACCGATTGCCAGGGGTGCCATGTGCCCGCCGAGGCCACCGACTGGATTTACGTGAACGGATATCCCGTCCTGCGGCACTAGGCGGCCGCATGCGTAGGCGCTCTCCTCCTGCTGCTGTTTCGTGCAGCCCCAGTCCGGCGAGCTGGTGTGGCAAGCCGTGAGATAGGAGGAGTCATTGTGACCATTCACTTCGGTTATCGACCTGTCGGGTCGGACCGACTTTCAGACTACAAACGAGCGCATGGAGTTCGGCGTGTCCTTCTCGGTCTATGACATCACAATCCCTGTCATGGTGCATGGACTGAACGTAATGGACGACTATCTCGACCACGCCCAAGCACTCGAACGGACCAAGGCGTTTGAGCCTGGGAGAATTCTTGGCGAGCGGCTCGCGTCCAACATGCTTACTTTCGGAGAACAGTTCTCCGTAAGCTGCAATAAGGTCGAGGCGCATGTGGCGAAGTTGATGCAGCATGATCCGCCAGCACCCAGAAACACCCCCATGATGTATCCAGCGTTAAAAAGGCGGCTCCTTGAGACTCGCGGTTTCCTTCAAGACGTGCAGCCCGACGAGATTTCCGGCGCGCAGTCCCACACATACGAACTGACGCCGCCTATCGTGCGCGGGTGGTTCGGCGGCGAAGACTACATCCGGCACCTGGTGCTGCCCGACTTCTTCTTCCACATCTCGATTGCGCACGCGATCCTCCGGCACCTTGGAGCGACGATCGGGAAGCGTGACTACCTCGGCAACCTCACTCAGCAAAGCGGCGGTGACTACTCGTAAGAGGCGCGCTTCCATGGCGCGGGGCGAGTGGAATGGAAACCATAACGACCGGACATTTCCAAAGGTTAGCGTGCCGGCATAGCTTTTCTGTGCATCTAACCGGGCTGACCTGTGACGTTGTGCAGGGTGCCTGCCAGCATAGGGCGGTGATCATCCTCTTGCCTGGATGCACTCTCCGCGTCGCAAGGACCCGGTCGAGCAACCAACAACGTAGGAGTCACTGATGTCGTTCCGCTTCATCACCAAGTCTATCCACGCCTACCTAATCGATTATCCCGTCGCGATCGTCTTGATCGGAGCGCCGTTCGCGCTGAAGCTCGGCCAGAGCGGACCGGTCGCAATGTGGCTTTCGGTTGTCGTCGGTGTCGCGGCGCTACTCTTGGCCGCCCTGACCGACCATCCCACCGGGCTCGTCCGCATCATTCCCTACTGGCTCCACCTTTGGGTCGATCGCGCCGTCGGGGTTGTGTTTATCATCGCTCCGTTTGCCTTCAAATTCGTTGGGCTCGACGCCTGGTACTACTGGGTCCTCGCCGCCGCCGTCCTGCTCACGACGTCAGTCCTTAACGCACCGGAGAGGCCCGTCGCGGCGCGTTCGCGATTGGACACGCGCACGGCGGGTTGAAGGGCTGTGCCGGCGTCGAGCTCGTCGGCTTCGAGCTCGCGCCGCGCAGCGCTCGACCCAACCTGAGGATTAGGTCGTGAGCAGCACGTCCCTGATCGTGACCGACCGCAGCCTGGCGCTCACCGAGCCTAAGGCTGTTGGCGCACAGGGCAGCACGAAGGTGCTCGCCGCGTCGAGCCTGGGCAGCGGCCTCGTGTTCGTCAGCAGCGCCGTCGTCACCGTCGCGCTCGCGGCGATTGGCCGAGACATGCGCCTGTCGCCACTTGACTTGCAGTGGGTGTTGAACGCCGAGCTCCTGCCGCTCGCGGCCTTGACCTTGGTCGCCGGCGCCCTGGGTGACCGGTTCGGACAGAAGCGGATCTTCCTCGCCGGGATCGCTCTCTATGGCCTGGGCGCGACCGCGATCGGGTTCGCGCCGAGTTTCGCCCCACTCATCGTCGGCCGCTTCCTGCAAGGCTTGGGCGAAGCCTTGATCTTGCCCAACGGCCTGTCCGTACTTGGGCAGGCCTTTCCCGCCGACAAAAAAGCACGTGCGGTCGGCATCTGGTCCGCCGCCGCGGCTGTCGCCAGCGGCATCGCGCCCGCAATCGCCGGCGCGATCCTCGATCAGGGGTCCTGGCGGACGACCTTTTTGATGCTCCTGCCCGTCGTCGCCGGCGCGCTGGCTATCGGTACCGCGTGGATACCCAAGGACTCCCCGACCAGCCACGCCCGGATCGACATCGGTGGCGCGGTCTTTTCGACAGTCGGGCTCGGCGGGCTGGGCGCGGGGCTGACCAGCCTGACCAACGGTTCCGGTGTGAATTTTTGGGTGCTCGTCACCCTAATCGCCGGTCTGGGCGGCTTAGCCTGCCTCATCGTGACCGAACGGCGATTAGGCGACAGCGCCATGCTGCCCCCGTCCCTTTTCGCCTCCCGGTCGGTCATCGGCGCAAACCTGTTCACCGCACTCCTCTACGGAGCGTTCACGGTCGTGCTAACCTTGATCCCGTTCGTGATGATCCGGGGCGCGCACCTGCCGACGCTGGTGGCGGGCCTGGCCTTCATTCCCCTGCAAGTGCTGATCACGGTCATCTCACCGCTCGCCGGCATGCTCTGCCGCGGATTCGGCCGGCGCTTGCCATTGTTCGCCGGCGGCGCCGTCGTCGCCTTGGGATGCGCCATGGCGCTCCGTGTCGGTTCAAACGCGACCTATTGGGCGGATATCTTCCCCCCCATCCTGTTGCTGGCGCTGGGCATGAGCCTGACGATCGCGCCGTTGACGACCCTCGTCCTCACCTCCGTCGAGTCCGATCGCGCCGGAACCGCATCTGGCGTCAACAGCGCAGTTTCGCGCGCCGGGTCCCTCTTCGCCATCGCCCTGCTCGGCGGTGTCCTGCAGCAAGGCGGTCCTCGGCTGTTCTCAGGATTCCACATGGCGATGGCTGTCGCCGCGGTCGCGTGCGTTCTTGCCACGCTCGCGGTGTTCATTATCGAGCCGGGGCGCCACGTCGACTTCATCCCGCGAGACTGACCCGTTCGGTGTTCGTAATCAGCAGGCCGGCAAGGCCGGGATGAGAAAAAATGAAGAACGAAGACCACCCTATAGGCAGAAGGAGAAAGCCCATGAAGATCCGAATCATCATCGCCGCCACCTGCACCGCTCTCGCTTTCTCGATGGCCGGCCCCACCAACGCCCATGATAGCGAAGCGCAAACCGTCACGAAGAACTTCGAGGCGGCTATTCCCAATGTCCCAGGCAAGTCGCTGATCGCCGTGGAAGTCGATTACGCGCCCGGCGCGGCCTCCCTGCCCCACACCCACGCGAAGTCGGCTTTCATCTACGCCTATGTGATTTCGGGCGCGATCGAGTCGAAGGTGAATGACGGCGAGACGCGCATCTATCGGGCAGGCGAGAGCTGGTCCGAACCGCCGGGCGCTATCCATTCGACCAGCCGCAACGCGAGCAACACCGAGTCAGCAAAGCTGCTCGCTGTCTTCGTCCTCGATACCTACGACGGCCCTCTGACCACGCCCATCAAATGAACCTTCAGACGCATTGAGATGAACAAGGGCCGTCTTCGCATGCGGCTGGCCTGCGACCTTCCCATCAGTCGCAGGGCCCTCGTGCGCAGGGCCTAAGCCTTGGTGTGCTCTTCTCAGCCAAAGGTCAGGGGAGGATCAACCCCTGTGCAATGGCTTGGCCCATCTCTCGCAGCCTACGCTTGGGCCTAACGGCCGATGTGTTTAGCGGCGAGAGAAATTGGAGAGGTTCATCGATGATAACAATGGGTGCAACCGCATTTTCATGTTTTGCCCGTAGGATGACTGAGTTTGCTTCCGACTTCGCCAGTGTCATTCACAACCTGATTATGGACGTGCGCGACAGCTACCGACCCGAGCTGCACTACATGCGTGGCCCCGGCCCGAAATGGCGCGCCAAACATCAGTCCCGGCTAAGATTCGATTCTGGATCTGTACCGACCAACCCGGCGGCACCAGGTGTCGCCGGTGTACCCAAGCCGCTGTGACGCGGCTCATTCCACCCGATAGCCAGCCCAGGAAAGAGATTCATGCTCGCTCGCCGAGCGACTACCCGAGCTTGGACGTTGCTCAGCGTCGCCACCTGTTGCATCGCATTGCTCGGCCTTGTGGCCATGCCGGGCCGCTCGGCGTATGCCGGCGCCGCCCTCGAGGAACGCCAACTGCCCATGAAGTTCAGTTGGGTCGATTGCCAGCCGAATTGCCGAGGCTGGATCAGCGCAGTCGGCATCGTCACCGCCGAGACCCCAAGCGATTTCGATACATTCGCACGCGATTATCGGCTCAAGGGCGAAACCGTCGTGCTGGATTCCGGCGGCGGCTCGGTCAACGACGCGATCGCGCTCGGACGGCGGTTCCGGGCGCTCGAAATGTTCACGACCGTCGGGGCGAGCGTGCTTACCCCCGGCGCACATGGCGAGCGCGCCCACGTGTCGCCGGAGGCCAACTGCGAATCCATGTGCGTTTTTCTGCTGCTGTCGGGCAAGTCGCGTTACGTGCCTGAACAAGCGCATGTCCGCGTGCATCAGATCTGGATGGACGACCGCGCTGACAATGCTCGGGCCGCGAGCTACAGCGCATTTGATCTCATGACCGTTGAGCGCGATATCGGACGTCTCGCCAAATACACCTTCGACATGGGCGGCGCGGGTGATTTGTTGTCACTGTCGCTAAACGTTCCGCCGTGGGAAGATTTACATGAACTCTCTCGGGAGGAATTGCGAGTGACTAATCTCATCACTACCGACAAAGTTGCTCAGCTGGGCAGCCCCAACGCCGCGGTGGTCGAGCTGACGCCCAAATCGCAACAGGGTCTCTTGGTGAGCACTCCGGCGGCGGCCTCCGTTGGGCAAGAGTAGCGAGTAGTCCTTTCGAAGACACTCGGAACAGGATCCGTGCAAACTCGCGGCTTCCCTAATCATCGGCGGGCCCTGGCGACGCTGCAACGTGTTCGATTCAGCCTGATCAAGTTGGCTGTCCCTAGATTTTCTTGGGCTTCTCGATACACACGTCGTGCACACGCCGCCATTTAGCTAATTGGGAAACTTAAACTCTCGTTCCAATCCATCATGGCCGGTTTCAGCTAACAACGGCCAAGAACAGCGTGGCCAATCAAATTTGGGCCGCTTGCGCCAACGCCTGCCGGTGCTCGAAGCTAAGCTTTGGGGACCCGGCCCTTCTGTACGATCCAACGCGCTGCGATACTTCATTAGTGAAGACGCAATGGATTTTGGACTTCTACCGGGATTAGCCAAGCCAACTACTTCGGTCAGAATTCTCAACGCGAAGGAAGCGAGAACAACTCGACCAGACCACGCTAAACTACGCGATGTCAGCAGGACGCACTACTCCCACTCAATCGTCCCGGGCGGCTTGCTGGTCACGTCGTACACCACCCGGTTCACGCCCTTCACCTCGTTGATGATGCGAGTGGCGGTCTCGCCCAGAAACTTCATGTCGAACTGGTAGAAGTCCGCGGTCATGCCGTCGGTGGAGGTGACGGCGCGGAGGCCGACCACATAGTCATATGTGCGGCCGTCGCCCATGACGCCGACGGTCTTCACCGGGAGCAGCACCGCAAACGCCTGCCAGATCTCGTCGTAGAGGCCGTGCTTGCGGATCTGGTCGATGTAGACGGCGTCCGCCTTGCGCAGGATGTCGAGCTTGTCCCTGGTGATGTCGCCGGGGCAGCGGATGGCGAGGCCCGGGCCCGGGAACGGGTGGCGGCCGACGAAGATTTCGGGCAGGCCGAGCTCGCGGCCGAGCTTGCGCACCTCGTCCTTGAAGAGCTCGCGCAAGGGCTCGACGAGCTTCATGTTCATCCGCTCGGGAAGGCCGCCGACATTGTGGTGCGACTTGATGGTGACTGAGGGGCCGCCGGTGAAGGAGACGCTCTCGATCACATCAGGGTAGAGCGTGCCTTGCGCGAGGAAGTCGGCGCCGCCGATCTTCTTGGCCTCTTGCTCGAACACCTCGATGAAGAGGCGGCCGATGGTCTTGCGCTTCACCTCGGGGTCGGTGACGCCTTCGAGCTCGCCCAGGAACTGCTTCGAGGCATCTACGTGCACGAGCGGGATGTTGTAGTGGTGGCGGAAGAGGTCGACGACCGTCTTGGCCTCGTCGAGGCGCAACAGGCCGTGGTCGACGAAGACGCAGGTGAGCTGGTCGCCGATCGCTTCGTGGATCAAGACGGCCGCGACCGCTGAATCGACGCCGCCGGAGAGGCCGCAGATCACCTTGCCCTTGCCGACCTGCTGGCGGATCTTTGCGATCTCCTCCTCGCGGAAGGCGCGCATGGTCCAGTCGCCGGTGAGGCCGGCGATCTTGCGCACGAAGTTGCGGATGAGTTTTGCGCCGTCGGGCGTGTGCACCACTTCGGGGTGGAACATCAGGCCGTAATATTTGCGCTTCTCGTCCTGGATGATCGCGAAGGGCGCGTTCGGCGAGGTGCCGGCCACCGAGAAGCCCGGCGGCATTTTTGTGATGCGGTCGCCATGGCTCATCCAGACCTGATTCTTGCCACCGGGCGACCAGACATCCTCGAACAGCTTGCTCGGCGCCTTCACCTCGACATCGGCGCGGCCGAATTCGCGGTGATGGCCGCCCTCGACCTCACCGCCGAGCTGGGCCGCCATGGTCATCTGGCCGTAGCAGATGCCCATCACGGGCACGCCAGAATCAAAGATCAGCTGCGGGGCGCGGGGCGAGCCGGCCTCGTGCACCGATTCCGGGCCGCCGGAGAGGATCACCGCCTTCGGCTTCATCTCGTTGAAGGCCGTTTCGGCCTTGTTGAACGGGACGATCTCGCAATAGACGCCGTCCTCGCGCACGCGACGCGCGATCAGCTGCGTCACCTGGCTGCCGAAGTCGACGATGAGAATCTTGTCATGCGCCGAGGCCAATGAGGGCGTCGACGCGGAGCGGTCGTTCTGTGCTGCTGTCATGGCAAGCAGATACGCGACACGGCCCCTCCCCGCAACCGCGCTGGCTCGCGCGCCCACATTCTTCTTTGGGCATGGACAAATCGATATAGGTAAGTAATATTGACCTAATTTGCCCCGCCAGCGAACAGGGGCCGATCAGGGAGAACGCTCATGCCACAGCACCATCAGCCATCGACGCTCACCGCGCTCGGCCGGACCTGGGTCGAGGCCTGGAACGCGCGCGACCTCGAACGCGTGCTCGCGCTCTATGACGAGGCGGCCGTGATGACCTCGGACCGGATTCCGGTGATGGGGTTCGACGCCAGCGGAACGGTGCGCGGCAAGGAGAGCTTGCGGGCGTATTGGGGCAAGGCGCTCGGGCTTTTGCCGGAGCTGCATTTTTCGCTGATCGATGTGTTCGTGAGCCCCGACAGTGTCGTGGTGTTCTACGCCAACGAGCGCGGCAAGAAGATCTGCGAGTATCTGCGGGTGAACGATGCCGGGCTGATCGTGCAGGGGTCGGCGAACCATTTGGTGGATTGAGTGCCGCCTCTTGATGAGCCCTCGTAGGGTGGGCAAAGGCGCGCTTGCGCCGTGCCCACCATCTCTTTCGGGATCGCCGAAGACATGGTGGGCACGCATCCGCCTTCGCTCTTCGAGCGAAATCGGATGCTTTGCCCACCCTACGGGACTGGAGACTGCGGCACGCGCGTGCGCTAACACTGCGCCCGCCGGCTCTGACACAGGATCCCCCGATGAAACTCCCCGCCTCCGCCTTCACCGTCACCGACTGGAGCAAGGTTGCGCCGACGACGCATGCCGGCGAGACCGGGCAGGCGCTCTGGCGCACGCTCAATATCGGCGATCTCCGGGTGCGGATGGTCGAGTATTCGCCGGGCTACCTCGCCGACCATTGGTGCGACCGCGGCCACGTCATTTTCGTGGTCAAGGGCGAGCTCGATTCGGAACTTCGCGACGGCCGCAAGTTCAAGCTGACGGCGGGCATGAGCTACCAGGTCTCGGACTTCGGCGACGCCGCGCACCGGTCCTCGACGGCGTCAGGCGCGACGCTTTTCATCGTCGATTGAGGGCTGACTCGCGGTGTATTTGCACCGCAAAATAGCAAAGTTCCGGGACGCGCCGGACCACGGGTGGTGCCTTGAAGAAGTCCAAATATCTCGCTATATTGTGATCATCGATACTTGGCCGAACGACTGGGCCGCTTCGCCTCGTCTAAGACAGGCGCGCACGCTTCAGATGATTTCTCCAAAACATCGACTCATCAGGGCTATGGGCGCAGCGACGCGTACCGGCCCACGTGCGTACTGTCTCTAACTAACTAAAGGAAATTCCCATGGCTATGGGCACCGTGAAGTGGTTCAACACCCAAAAGGGTTATGGTTTCATCCAGCCGGACGACGGCCAGAAGGACGTGTTCGTGCACATCAGCGCCGTCGAGCGCGCTGGCCTCTCCTCCCTCAACGAGGGTCAGAAGGTCTCGTTCGACATCGTCGCCGACCGCCGCAGCGGCAAGTCGTCGGCTGACAATCTCCGCGTCGGCTAACGCCGGCGCAGCGTTCTGACCACGGACGTACCGGCAGAACGTCAGAACTCGAAAGCCCCGCGACCGGGACCGGTCTGCGGGGCTTTTGCTTTTGGGGCGGAATGACAACGTCGATCATTGGCGTTGTTGGTGCCGTAGGGTGGGCAAAGGCGCGCCCTTCGCGCGCCGTGCCCACCACTGCGAGTGGTGGGCACGCTTCCGCCTTCGCTCTTCGAGCTACGGCGGACGCTTTGCCCACCCTACGAGAGCTACGCTTTCCGCAACACCGACACAAAAAACCCGTCGGTTCCCGTCCGCCGCGGCGTCATCAGCCAGCCCTCCGCCGACTGCAGCGCGGCGTCGGCAAACGCCTCGGCCTTGTCCCAGAGCACGCTCGCGGTCTGCTCGGGCGGGACCACCGTGAACTCGGGATGGCGGCCGACGAACGCTCTCACCTGCTCGCCGTTTTCTTCCGACAGCACCGAGCAGGTGATGTAGGCGATGCGGCCGCCCGGCTTCACCAAGGGAACCGCGCGCTCCAGCACCTCGGCCTGGTCGCGCAGGCGGATCTCCAGCGCGCCCGGACGCATGCGCCATTTTGCGTCGGGATTGCGGCGCCAGGTTCCGGTTCCCGAGCAGGGCGCGTCGATCACGACGAGGTCGGCGGAACTGCGGATGTCGGAAAGCGGATCGGCCTCGCCCTTGGGCGTGCGGATATCGGCATTGTGGACACCGGCGCGCGACAGGCGCTCGTGGATCGGGGCGAGCTGGCGCTTGTCGCGGTCGGTTGCGATCAGCCGGCCCTTGCCTTGCATCAGGGCCGCGAGCGCCAGCGTCTTGCCGCCGGCGCCGGCGCAGAGATCGATCACCTGCTCGCCGGGTTTTGCCGCGGTGAACTGGGCCGCAAGCTGCGATCCCTCATCCTGCACTTCAATTGCGCCCTTGATGAAATCCTCTTCCGCCTGGACGCCGGGGTTGCGCGCATCGGCCGAAAGCTCGATGCGCAGGCCGGTTGCGGACCAATGCGTCGGTTTCGCATGAAGATGAGCAAGCCCCTTCAGCACCTTGTCGCGATTGGATTTTAGCGTGTTGACGCGCAAGTCCAGCGGCGCCCGGCTGGCCATCGCGGCCGTCTCCGCCGCGCGGGTATCGCCGAACACTCTAGCGAAATGCGGATCGAGCCATTCCGGATAATCGCCGGCGACAGCGGCGGGGGCGTCCTTTAGGGAGCGATGGCTGAGCGCCGCCTCTTCGGCTTCGGTCAGCGGCGTCGGGGCAAACCGGCTGCCGTCGAACAACGCGGCCATGGTGGCCGTATCCATGTCGCGCTCGAGGCGGAGCATGCCGATCAGCCGCGCGCGTGCGGTGTCGGCGTCCATCAGGTACGCGCTCGAGGCGTAGCGGCGCAGCACGTCCCAGACGAGGCCGGCGATCGCGGCGCGGTCGCCCGAGCCGGCGAAGCGGTGCGCGGTGCCCCACTCCTTCAGCGCCTTGGCTGCGGGCACACGGTCTCTCTCGATGGTGTCGATCAGTTCAATGGCTGCGGACAGCCGGGCAGCGGGGGTCATTTGAAGCTTTCAGATTGGATGCGACGGCTAATCGTCAGATCACCAGGAGCATTCTCAGCGCGAAGTAGATCCACATCGCCAGCAGCACCAGCACGCCGGCGAGCCAGATGGTGGAGCGGCGGCCGAGATCGTTGGAGGAGACGAACACGCCGGCATGGGCAAAGCGCGCCACCACGAACACCCAGGACATCAGCACGATGAAGAGATCGGCATGGCGCAAGGGCAGTGCCAGCGCGATCAGGGCGTAGAACAGCACCGGCAGCTCGAACTGGTTGCGGTAGCAATTGCCGATCTGGGTGGCGTCCTTGGGCCAGTTCGGCTCGCCGAGCGCAATGTCGCGGATCTTGGTCTCGCCCGAAACCAGCGTCTTGCGGCGCACGAAGACCATCCCGATCAGGAGCGCGAAGGTGAGACCGACCTGCACGAAGACAGGCAGCAGGACCATTTGGACGGACATCGGAACTTTCCCGTAAGGCGGATCGCCGCGGACCGTCATTAGCCGCGACTTCTCACGCTGACAATCAGCGAGTTGAACCGGTGTTCCCGCTCTTGCGACCAACCGCTGATTGTTAAAGCAATTTCGCCCCGTTTCGGGGCCCAAGGCGAGAGACCGCCATGAACACCTTGTCCGGCTTGATGGGCACTTTGGCCGAATCCTCGGACGGCCAGCTCGGCATCCTGATGTCGGCGTTGGCAGGTATCGCCACGGCACTCGCGGTGGCGCTGGCGATGACGGTGTATTTCCGCCTCAGCTACCGAACCTGGCGCGACGTCGCCAGGCACGGCCTCGCCACGCTCGCCGCCATCGCCCTGCTCGCCTTTGCGGCCTACGACATGCGCCATGCCGCGCTCGCCTATCTCGGCCTCAACCCGTCCAAGCCGGCAGTCGAGTTCGAGATTCGCATGCCCCGCGAGACGCTGGCGGCGGTGAACGACAGCCAGATCGAGCTGCACACCGACCGCAACCAGACCCTGGCCCTGGTCGACGGCGTGCGCGATCTCGCCGACGGCCGCGCGGTGCTGCGCGGCGCGGTCGGGCTCAACCACCGCACCGCGGACCGCGTGCTGGTCGTGAACCTGCCCGGCAAGGGCGCGTTCGAATTCCGCCTGCGCCTGCCCGCCGAGCCGCATCGCAGCGTAGAGTTCGGCCCCTGGCACCTCGCCGACCGCATCGCCTCGCCGGTGGCTGGCAACGCCGCTCCGCAGGACGCCTACACGATCCGCTATCGCGTGCTTTAAACTTTGTTCGGTCGCGAAACGTGGCGTGCCGTCATCGTTCCGACGCGTGGCCCGTCCTATGATCGGCCCATGTCCGAATTTCGCCTCACGCAGATTTCCGACACCCATCTCGGCCGGCGCTTTCCCGGCCTGATCGCAAACTTCCACGCGGTCTGCGAGCACATCGACGCTGAGCGGCCCGACCTCGCCATCAACACCGGTGACGTCTCCTTCGACGGGCCGACCAGCCGCGACGATGTTGAATTCGCGAAGGGTCTGCACGACGCCCTGCCCGTCGCCTGCCGCTACATTCCCGGCAATCACGACATCGGCGACAATCCGACCGCGATCGGGCCGGCGCCGAAGCCGCCGGTCACGGAAGCGCGCCGCCGGCAATTCTGCGAGATCATCGGCGAGGATCATTGGTCGTTCGAAGCCGCGGGCTGGCGCTTCATTGGTCTGAACACGCTGGTGATGAACTCAGGCCTCGCCTTCGAGGCCGAGCAGTTCGACTGGCTCGCCTCCGAAATCGCGCGCGTGAACGGCAGGCCGGTCGCCCTGTTCCTGCACAAGCCGCTGTTCCTCAACCTGCCCGACGACCCCGAGACGCCGGAGACCTCGATCCGCTACGTGCCGCAGCCGGCACGGGCGCGATTGATCGAGATGTTCGCGCGTGTCGATCTGCGCCTGATCGCCAGCGGTCACGTGCACCAGCGCCGCGACTTCACCTATCGCCATACGCGTCACGTCTGGGCGCCGTCGGTCGGCTTCAGGATCAACGACGCCCGTCAGGACCGCATCGCGATCAAGGAGACCGGCCTCGTCGAGTACCGCTTCCGGCCGGACAGTTTCGAGGTCCGCCACGTCAGGGCCGCAGGCCAGGCCGACATCGACATCGAGGAAGTCCTCCTCCAGATGGGCGGCGAGCACTAGCTCAATTCGGCGGCACACACCCCTATCTAAATACCGAATTGCATCGAATTTGTCCCCAAATTGGCTATATTTGGCTGATGACAACGTTGTCATTCGAACATATCGTTCGTTCCAGCGGTCGAGGGCCGCTGAGGGAGCGACAATGCAGTTCTTGTCCCGGTGGGATAGCCAACGCCTTTCGACGACCATTCGGGGCATTCCCCTGGTCGATGGCGTCGCCACTGAGGACATCGGCAGCCAGCGCTGGTCACCGTCGCGCGGCGATCTCGCCCTGCCCGCCCTCACCCTTGATGAAGCCGCCTTCGCCGCCAACCGCGACCTCTTCCTGAATTGGTGCAGGAGCGCCGGCGTCAGCGTCGCGCCGCACGCCAAGACGCCGATGTCGCCGGAGCTGGCGCGCTCGCTGCGCGCGGCCGGCGCCTGGGGCACGACGGTTGCCAACATCCAGCAGGCCGCCGTGCTGCTCGCGAGCGGCGAGCGACGCCTGCTGCTGGCCAACGAGATCGGCGGGCTCGCGGCCGGCCGGCGGCTCGGCGCGCTCCTGAGCCCCTATCCCGACGTCGAATTTCACGCCTTCGCGGATTCACCGGCCGCGGTCGCAGCCCTCGCCGAGGCAGCGCGGATCGCGGGACGCCGCGAATTGTCCGTGCTGGTCGAACTCGGTGCCGGCCGCGCCGGCGCGCGTGATCGTGCTGCGGTCGAGGCCACGATCGCGGCCGTGCTTGCCGCCGATAGTCTCGTGCTCGGCGGCGTTGCGACCTATGAGGGCGCGGCTGCAACACAAGATGCCGACACAACGATGCACGCAATCGCGGCGCTGCTGGAGCGTACCATCGAGACGTTTGCGCTGGTGCGCGCCGCCGCTCCAGAGCGACCTCTGATCATGAGCGCCGGCGGCTCCGCCTATTTCGATATCGTCGCGCGGGCGCTGGCACCGGTGGCGCAGGCTGACGGCAATGCCAGCGTGATCCTGCGCTCCGGCGCGTTGTTCTTTGCCGATCACGGCATCTATGCCCGCGCCTTCGCGGACATCGACCGCCGCGGCGGCCTGCTCATCGACGGTCTGCGCCACTCCGCCTTGGACAGCTTTCGGCCCGCTCTGACGCTCTGGGCCGAGGTACTATCGCGTCCCGAAGACGGGCTTGCGATCGCAGGCTTCGGCATGCGCGATGCCTCCTTCGACCAGGGACTGCCGGTGCCGTTGCGCGTGTTCCGCGACGGCGTCGAGCAGCAAGGGCTCGCCGCTGCGCTCACCGTGACGCGCCTGAACGACCAGCACGCGTTCCTCTCGGTCGCGCCTGAAGCTGCGCTTGCGGTCGGCGACATCATCGCCTTCGGCATCTCGCATCCCTGCACCTGCCTCGACCGCTGGCGCGTCATCTTCGGTCTCGACGCCGACGGCGTCGTGACCCGCGCCCTTCCCACCCAGTTCGGCTGAGAGCGGCGCGATGAACTTCCTGCCGCTATGGCGCTACCAGAACCAGCTCATCGACGGCGCCATCGTCACGCTGGAGCTGACGGTGATCTCGGCACTCGCCGGGCTCGTGATCGGCATCGCCGGCGCGGTCGCGCTGAAGGGGCGCATCACGCCGCTGCGCTGGCTGGTGCGCTTCTACATCGAGCTGTTCCGCAACACGCCGTCGCTGATCCAGATCTTCATCGTGTTCTTCGTGCTGCCGAGCTTCGGCCTGAAGCTGCCGGCCTTCGAGGCCGCCGCCGTCGCGCTCTCGCTCTATTTCGGCGCCTACTCGGTCGAGATCATCCGCGCCGGCCTCGATTCCATTCCACGCAGCCAGGTCGAGGCCGGGCAGTGCCTGGGGTTGTCAGGCTGGCAGGTGTTTCGCCACATCATCCTGCCGCCGGCGCTGCGCAATGCCTATCCGGCCGTCACGAGCCAGTTCGTGCTGCTGCTGCTCGGCACCTCGCTCGCTTCGCAGGTCGCCGCCGACGAGCTGTTTCACGTCGCCGGCTTCATCGAGAGCCGCACCTATCGCAGCTTCGAGGTCTATGCGGTGATCTGCGCGGTCTATTTCGCGATGGCGATGTCGTTCAAGGCGCTGTTCGCCATCATCGGCCTGGCGGCCTTCCGCTGGCCGCGACGGCGCTGAGGGACAAGCGATGCGATCCTTTTCCCTCATCGACTTCGTCTCGCTGTTCGCAGCACTGCGCTGGACCGTCGCGCTGGTCGTGCTCGCGCTCGCCTTCGGTGCGCCGCTTGCGCTCGGGCTCGCCTTGGGCCGCATCAGCCGTTTTGCAGGCCTGCGCTGGGCGATGGCGGCCTGCATCCAGGTGATCCAGAGCGTGCCGCTGCTTGGCCTTCTGTTCTTCTTCTATTTCGGCATGCCGGTTTTCCTCGGCATCCAGGTGCCGGCGCTTGTCGCCGTGACCGTCGCCTACACGCTCTACACCGCCGCTTTCCTCGGCGAGATCTGGCGCGGCGGCCTCGAGGCCGTGAAGCAGGCGCAGTGGGAGGCCGGCGCCTGCCTCGGCCTCTCCGCCTGGCAGCAGTTCCGCCACATCATCGCGCCGCAGGCGCTGCGGCTGTCGCTGCCGCCGACGGTCGGCTTCCTGGTGCAGCTCATCAAGGGCACCTCGCTCGCCTCGATCCTCGGCTTCGTCGAGCTCGCCCGCGCCGGACAGGTGGTGAGCGCGGCGACGTTCCAGCCGCTCCTCACCTACGCGCTGGTCGCCGCGATCTATTTCGCGCTGTGCCTGCCGCTCACGCTCTGGTCCCGCTCTTTGGAGGCCCGCCTCGATGGCTCTCGTTGAAATCCGCGACGTGCACAAGACATTCGGCAAGGTCGAGGTGCTCAAGGGCGTCTCGCTCGATGTCGAGGAAGGCGAGATCGTCACCATCATCGGCCGCTCGGGCTCGGGCAAGTCGACGCTGCTCCGCTGCATCAATGCGCTGGAGAGCGTCGATTCCGGCGAGATCCGGGTCGAGGGACAGAAGGTCCACGCTGGGATGCCTGACCTGAAGAAATTCCGTCAGCGCGTCGGCATCGTGTTCCAGGCCTTCAATTTGTTTCCGCATCTGAAGGTCGAGCGCAACATCACGCTCGCCCCGCTGCTCACCGGCCGCATCGAGAAGGCGAAAGCGCGGGCGCTGGCTGAGGACGTGCTCACCCGCGTCGGCCTCGCCGACAAGATCGACGCCTGGCCGGAGCAGCTCTCCGGCGGCCAGCAGCAGCGCGTGGCGATTGCGCGCTGCCTCGCCATGTCCCCTCACCTCATGCTGTTCGACGAGGTGACCTCCGCGCTCGACCCCGAGCTCGTCGGCGAAGTCCTGAAGGTGATGGAGGCGATGGCGAAGCAAGGCATGACCATGATCCTGGTCACCCACGAGATGGGCTTTGCCCGCAACGTCGCCAACCGCATCGTCTTCATGCACCAGGGCCGCGTCTGGGAACAGGGCCCGCCGGCAAAACTGTTTGCCAATCCTGAGACGCCTGAGCTCGCAAGCTTCATCGCATCTGCCAAGTGAAACCTTCCAAGTGAGAACCTTCCCCTTCAAGGAGAGAGTCATGAGAAAGTTGAAGTCCCTCTTCACCATTGCTGCGACGGCCCTCGCCGTCCTTGCCGCACCGAACGTCGCCAAGGCCGACAAGCTCCAGGACGTGCTCGGCGCCGGCAAGATTCGCGTCGGCATCCTCACCGATGCGGCGCCGTGGGGCTTCAAGGACGACAAGGGCGAGATCGCCGGTCTCGACGCCGATCTTGCAAAACTGATCGCCGCCGACATGGGCGTGAAGCTCGAGCTCGTGCCGGTGACGGGTGCTGCGCGCATCCCGAGCCTGCTTTCGGACAAGCTCGACATTTTGATCGCTGGTCTCGGCGCCACGCCCGAGCGCGCCCAGCAGGTGATGTTCTCGCAGCCCTATGCGGTGGTGAATCTCGGCGTTTATGGCGCCAAGTCGATTCCGGCGGCAACAGGCAAAAAGCCCGACAATCTGGAAGGCCGCACGGTTGCCGTCGCCAAGGGCACGACGCTCGACGTCTGGCTCACCGACAACGCGCCGAAGGTGAAGCTGGTGCGCTTCGAGGACACCCCGGCCGCGATCGCGGCCTATCTCGCCGGACAGGCCGACAGCTTCGCCGAGAACAGCGCCATTGCGCTGAAGGTGCAGGACCAGAACCCGACCAAGGAGGTCGAGCTGAAATTCCTGATCCGCCAGTCGCCGGCCCATATCGGCGTGCGCCAGGGCGAGCAGAACCTGCTCAACTGGATCAACACCGACATCTTCTTCAACAAGCTCAACGGCAAGCTCGGCGCACTTCAGCTGAAATGGTTCAAGGAAGAGCAGACGCTGCCGACGCTGTGAGTTTTGGACGGGCTCTCGCATCATGTGAGAGCCCACCTTCACGAGGAGAATTGAGATGATCAAACGTTACGTCGTGGGATCGCGCATGAGCCAGGCCGTCGCCGCCGGCGGCATGGTGCACATCGCAGGCCAGGTCGCCGATGACCGCAAGGCCGGCATCGTGTCGCAGACCCAGCAGGTGCTCGCCAAGATCGACGCGCTGCTGAAGGAGGCCGGCACCGACCGCTCCAAGCTGATCGCGGTCAATGTTTTCCTGCCGCACATCACCGACTTCGACACCATGAACTCGGTCTACGACGCCTGGATCGATCCGGCCAACCCGCCGGCGCGCGCCTGCGTCGAAGCCCGTCTCGCCGATCCCGATTTGCGCGTCGAGATGACCGCGGTCGCCTTGCTCTAAAGTTCTCGTCTTTCAACTTTCGGCCGGCGCCGGCAACGGCGCGGCCTCGAGGCCTCCCATGCATACCGGACTGTTTCACGAGATCGATTTCGAGAAGGACCAGAAATGGTCCGGCCATCTCGGCATTCCCTTCTCGATCGACCGCTCCCCCTACTTCCAGCTCAAGATCCCGATCTTCCGGATCAAGAACGGCGCCGGGCCAAAATTGCTCTTGATGGCCGGAAATCACGGCGACGAATATGAGGGCGAGATCACGCTGACGCGGCTGTATCGCCGGCTCAACGCGAAGGACATCAAGGGCGAGGTCACCATCCTGCCCTTCGCCAATTTGCCGGCCGTGATGGCAGCGCGCCGCCGCTCGCCGCTCGACGAAGGCAATCTCAACCGCGCCTTCCCGGGCGATGCCGCGGGTACGCCGACCTTCCGTCTGGCGCACTTCCTCGAGCATGAGCTGTTTCCGCGTCACGACGTCGTCTTCGACATCCACTCCGGCGGCACCTCGATGGCGCACGTGCCGTGCGCGCTGATCGAGCGGCAAGGACCGCCCGAGATGTTCGGCCACGCGCTGCGGCTGATGGAAGGGCTCGGGATGCCCTTCGCGTTCGTCGCCGAGAACGGCGCGACGGCGCCGACCTCGATGGCGGCGGCCGCGCGCGCCGGCGCGATCGGGCTGTCAGGTGAATTCGGCGGCGGCGGCACCGTCACGCCGCAGACCATGGCGTTCACCGCGCGCGCCGTCGACCGCCTGCTGCTCGCGCTTGGCCTCGTCCAGGCGCCCGTGCTGGGGCCGCACGCGCCGGTCGAGCGCGCGACTGAACTGCTGGCCCTGCAGAGCCATGCCCAGGCCGTGTTCGCGACCCGCCGTGGCTGGTTCGAGCCCGCTGTTACCGTCGGAGCGCGGGTCAAGGCCGGCGACATCGCCGGCTGGTATCACGACTTCGAGCGTCCCGAGCTTGCCGAAGAGGTGCTGCGCTTCCCCGCCGACGGCATCGTGATCTCGCAGCGGCTGCACACCGACAGCCAGAGCGGCGACTGCCTGGTCCAGGTCGGTCGCGCGCTGTCACGCGAGGAAGTGATGGCGCGGTGAGCCCTCGCCGCGGGCTCGTTGCACCTCTCCCGCTTGCGGGAGAGGTCGCGCCGAAGGCGCGGGTGAGGGTTTTCTCCTCTTGGGGGTTCTCGATTGTAGAGACACCCTCTCCCCCACTCCTCCCCCGCAAGCGGGGGAGGGAGCGCACCGCCGTCGAGGTTGCAATGAACTCTGATCTCACCATGCTCTAAGCTATGTTGGACTCTTCAGGGATTCGATGACCGATCCGGCAAAGCCAGGTTACGACGACGTCGTGCGCATTCCGGCGCCGCCCGGCCGCAGTAATGCGACCGGACGGCCGCCGCGCATCGAGGAAGTCGCCGAGCGCGCCGGCGTCGCGCCGATCACGGTGTCGCGGGTGCTGCGCCACCCCGAGAAGGTCAACCGCAAGACCCGCGAGCGCATCCTGGAGGTGATCGAGGCGACCGGCTACGCCTCCAACCCGCATGCGCGCGCGCTGCGCTCAGGCCGGTCGAACGTCGTCGTCGCCTTCGTCTCCAACATCCTCAGCCAGCAGTTTGGCCTCGCGGTGCGCAGCTTCGCCGCGACGCTGGAGCTGGAAGGTTTTGAGGTGCTGGTCGGCCAGACCTCCTACTCCTATGCCAAGGAGGTCGCGATGATCCAGTCGCTGCGCGGCATCCGCCCCGCCGCGGTGATGTTCACCGGCGTCATCGAGCTCGAGGAGAACCGCTCAGCGCTGGCCGAGCTCGGCATTCCCGTGATCGAGACCTGGGCGTTTCCGCGCGATCCCATCGACATGCTGGTCGGCCTGCCCAATGCGGATGCCGGCGCCATGGCGGCGCAGAGGCTGGCGGAAGCCGGACATCGCCGCGTCGCCTTCATCGGCCGCAACAGCGGCCGTGGCGCGCTCCGCCGCGACGGTTTTCGCACGGCAGCGGCAAAGCTCGGCCTCGAGATCGTCCATGAGATCGGTGTCGGCGAGATCACGGGCCTCGTCGACGGCCGTGCCGCCTTCACCGCCCTGCTCGCGCGCGGCGTTGACGTCGATGCCGTGTTCTGCGCCAACGATCTGCTTGCGACCGGCGCGCTGATCGAGGCCCGCGCCCGCGGCCTGTCGGTGCCGCGCGATCTCGCCGTGCTCGGCTTCGGCGACAACGACGTCGCCGATCAGATCACGCCCGGCCTCACCACCATCTCGTTCGATGCGGCGGCCCTGGGGCGGATTGCGGGGGAATTGCTGTTGGCGCGCCTCGCCGGCGCACCGGCGGCCGAGCAGCGACTCGCCGTCGAATTGTCCCTGATCGAGCGCGGCAGCGTCTGAGCGTTGCGATTTAGGCGACGCTCTTGAGATCCTGCTGGATCGCGGCCAGCAGGGATTGCAGCGCCGCGCTGTTCACGGGCTTGGCCTCGGCGATCTCGGGCCGAACACTGGCGGACTGCGCGACTTTCACCGGGCGCTTCGGGAACGGTGGCGCCGGCGGCGCGGTTTGCGTGAAATCACCTTCCACCTCGGCATGAACGAACTTGCCATGGATGACGTCGTCGCGGCGGCCCATGACGAACATCGTCGCCCAATAGCCGGCGGCCAGGAGGATTACGCTGAAAATACCAATCTCTAACATCGCAACACCCAAAATATGCGCGATGATTCAATGCCTTCGCCGATCCGTCAATGAACACGCGGTCACACCTGCGGCTTTTGCGGGCAGGTGTGACCATTTGGTGACTCTTTCTTAACTATCCCCACCCGGCATGTGCCTTTGGAGCAACGGGAGTCCGTGTCCCTGTCGCCCTAGGCCCTGTC
This sequence comes from Bradyrhizobium huanghuaihaiense, assembly GCF_025200885.1. Classification (NCBI taxonomy): domain Bacteria; kingdom Pseudomonadati; phylum Pseudomonadota; class Alphaproteobacteria; order Hyphomicrobiales; family Nitrobacteraceae; genus Bradyrhizobium; species Bradyrhizobium huanghuaihaiense. Next base: position 5,453,212 of record NZ_CP104172.1, read on the forward strand.
CGGCCCGACCCGGACCAGCTGCTTGCCGAAATTGGCCCCCTTCAGCAGGCCCATGAAGGCGCCGGGGGCGCTTTCCAGGCCCTCGGTGACGAACTCCTTGTACTTGACCTTGCCGTCGCGGACCCAGCCGGACATGTCGCGCAGGAAGTCGCCATGCCGGGCGGCGAAGTCGGAGACGATGAAGCCGCGGAACGTCAGCCGTTTGGTCAGGGTCGCGCGCATCATGGATGCTGCCCATTTCGGCGGCTTGGCCTCGGTGTCGTTGTAATGGGCGATCAGGCCGCAGACCGGCACGCGGGCGAACGGGTTGAGCAGCGGGAACACCGCCTCGAACACGGCGCCGCCGACATTCTCGAAATAGACGTCGATGCCCTTTGGGCACGCGAATTTCAGCTTGGCCGGAAAATCGGTTTCGCGATGATCGAGGCACTCGTCGAAGCCGAGCTCCTTCACCACGTAGTCGCACTTGTCCTTGCCGCCGGCGATGCCGACCGCGCGTGCGCCCTTGATCTTCGCGATCTGCCCCACCGCCGAACCGACTGCGCCGGAGGCGCCGGCGACGACGACGGTCTCGCCTTCTTGCGGCTTGCCGATGTCGAGCAGGCCCGTGTAGGCCGTCATGCCGGGCATGCCGAGCACGCCGATGGAGGTCGAGATCGGCCCGAGCTTCGGATCGACCTTGATCAGGCCCTTGCCGTTCGAGACCGCATGCGTCTGCCAGCCGGAACGGATGCGGACGATGTCGCCTTTGGCGAAGTCGGGATTGTTCGAGGCCGCGACCTCGCTGACCGCCTCGCCCTCCATCACGCCGCCGATCGGCACCGGTGCGGCGTAGGACGGCCCCTCGCTCATGCGCCCGCGCATATAGGGATCGAGCGAGAGCCAGATCGTGCGCAGCAGGACTTCGCCGGCGCCGGGGGTCGGCGCTGCGAATTCCTCGATGCGGAAATCAGACGGCTTGGGCTCGCCGACGGGACGCGCGGCGAGAACGATGCGCTTGGCTTGGGACATGGCTTCCTCCACTTTTCTGTCATTGCGAGCGAAGCGAAGCAATCCAGCCGCGTCAACACAAAAGGGCTGGATTGCTTCGTCGCAAGGGCTCCTCGCAATGACGAAGGAGAGAGCGGAGCAAACGAAAGGGCGACCTACCCCCCGCCCGGATAGTTCGGGGCTTCGCGCGTGATGGTGACGTCGTGGACGTGGCTTTCGCGCAGGCCCGCGCCGGTGATGCGGACGAAGTTCGCCTTCTCGTGCAGCTCCTTCATGTCCTTGGCGCCGACATAGCCCATGGCGGCGCGCAGGCCGCCGGCGAGCTGGTGCATGACGTTGCCGACCGGGCCCTTGTAGGGCACCTGGCCCTCGATGCCTTCGGGCACGAGCTTGAGCGAGTCCTTGATGTCCTGCTGGAAGTAGCGATCAGCCGAGCCGCGCGCCATCGCGCCGACCGAGCCCATGCCGCGATAGGCCTTGTAGGAACGGCCCTGCCACAGGAAGACTTCGCCCGGCGTCTCGTCGGTGCCGGCGAGCAGCGAGCCGACCATGGCGATGTCGGCGCCGGCGGCGAGCGCCTTGGCGAGATCGCCGGAGAACTTGATGCCGCCGTCGGCGATGACGGGAATGTCGGACTTCTTTGCAGCTTCCACTGCGTCCATGATCGCGGTGAGCTGGGGAACGCCGACGCCGGCGACGATGCGCGTGGTGCAGATCGAGCCCGGGCCGATGCCGACCTTGATGCAATCCGCGCCGGAATCGATCAGCGCCTGCGCACCCTCCGAGGTCGCGACGTTTCCGGCGACGACCTGCACCGAGTTGGACAGACGCTTGATGCGGTTCACCGCATGCAGCACGTGGCGGGAATGGCCGTGCGCGGTGTCGACGACGACGAGATCGACGCCGGCATCGATCAGGCGTTCGGTGCGCTCGAAGCCGGTGTCGCCGACCGTGGTGGCGGCGGCGACGCGCAGGCGCCCCTGCGCGTCCTTGCAGGCGAGCGGATGGGCGACCGCCTTCTCCATGTCCTTCACGGTGATGAGGCCGACGCAGCGATACTGCTCGTCAACGACGAGCAGCTTCTCGATGCGATGCTGGTGCAGCATCCGCCGCGCCTCGTCCTGACTGACGTTCTCGCGCGCCGTGACGAGGCCCTCATGCGTCATCAGCTCGGAGACTTTTTGCCGGCGGTCGGTGGCAAAGCGCACGTCGCGGTTGGTGAGGATGCCGACCAGCTTGCCCGGCGTGGTCTTGCTCGCGCCGGTGACGACGGGAATGCCGGAGATGCCGTGGTCGCTCATCAGCTTGAGCGCGTCGTCGAGGCTGGCTTCGGGGCTGATGGTGAGCGGGTTCACCACCATGCCCGACTCATAACGCTTGACCTGCCGGACCTGGGCGGCCTGCCCCTCGGGATCGAAATTGCGGTGGATGACGCCGAGGCCGCCCGCCTGCGCCATGGCGATCGCCATGCGGGCTTCGGTGACCGTGTCCATGGCCGAGGCCATGATCGGGATGTTGAGCGGAATGGCGCGGGTGACGCGCGAGCGGATGTCGACCTCGCCCGGCATGACGTCCGAAAGGCCCGGCTTCAACAGCACGTCGTCGAACGTAAAGGCTTCGCGGATGCCTTGAAGTTGCACCGTGGCCATCTGCCAACTCCTTCCTGCGGCCCTGCCGCAAATAGCAATGGATGAGCGCCGCCCTCGGCGTACCTTGCGGCATCGCCTTAAGAATCGGAGCCCATCGGTGGGGTTGACGCGGGTCGATAGCACGCCCGCGTGACGAATCAAAGCAATTCGAGCCGCTGGCCAGCCATGCACAGGCTTTTTTAGGGTAAATTCGGGGTGGATAGCCCGTGCGCCACCCACCCGCCGTCGTTCCGAGGGCGCGACGAAGTTGCGAGCCCGGAATGACGAGGCCGAGGGTCACACCGTTGTTACGCGGGATTTAGGTGCTATGCGTCGATCCGCAATGGTCCCGGCCGGGTGGCAGTGATAAGCCGCAAGTCTCGCCCATTCTTCCGATTTTCATTACCAATCCGTCATGGTCGACAAGCAACGCATCATTCCGCTGATCGTGGCCACTGCTCTCTTCATGGAGAACATGGATTCGACTGTCATCGCCACCTCGCTGCCGGCGATTGCGGCCGACATCGGCACCAGCCCGCTGACGCTGAAGCTCGCGATCACCTCGTACCTGCTGTCGCTCGCGGTGTTCATTCCCGCGAGCGGCTGGACCGCCGACCGCTTCGGCGCGCGGATGGTGTTCGCGATCGCCGTCGGCGTGTTCATGGTCGGCTCGGTCGGCTGCGCGCTCTCGACCTCGGTCACCGATTTCGTGTTCGCGCGCATCCTGCAGGGCATGGGCGGGGCGATGATGACGCCGGTCGGGCGCCTCGTGCTGCTGCGCTCGGTGGACAAGAGCGCGCTGGTCAATGCCATGGCCTGGGTGACGGTCCCTGCCCTGATCGGCCCGGTGATCGGGCCACCGCTCGGCGGTTTCATCACGACCTACGCGTCCTGGCACTGGATCTTCCTGATCAACATCCCGATCGGGCTGCTCGGCATCTTCATGGCCTTGAAGTTCATCGATCCGATCAAGAGCGAGACGCAGGAGCCGTTCGATCTCTACGGCATGGTGCTCGCCGGCATCGGCCTTGCCGGCATCGCGTTCGGTCTCTCGGTGGCCGGACTCAACCTCCTGCCCTGGAGCACGGTGGCCGCCCTGGTCGTGGGCGGCGCGATCTCGATGACGCTCTATGTCCTGCACGCGCGGCGGACGGGGTCGCCGGTGCTGGACTTCTCGCTTCTCAAGCTGCCGACGCTGCGCGCGGCGATTCTCGGCGGCTTCCTGTTCCGTCTCGGCATCGGCGCGCTGCCGTTCCTGCTGCCGCTCCTGATGCAGATCGGCTTCGGCCTGTCGCCGTTCCATTCCGGCCTCGTCACCTTCGCTTCCTCGCTGGGGGCCATGGGCATGAAGACGCTGGCGGCGCGGATCATCCGCACCTTCGGCTTCCGCAATTTGATGACGGTGAACGCCATCATCAGCGCCTTCTTCCTCGGCGTCTGCGCGCTGTTCACCGTGACGACCCCGCTGCTGATCATCATGGTGATCCTGGTGGTCGGCGGCTTCTTCCGCTCGCTCGAGTTCACTGCCATCAACACGGTCGCCTATGCCGATGTGGAAGGCCCGCAGATGAGCCGTGCCACCACGCTGGTCAGCGTCAACCAGCAGCTCGCGGTCTCCGCCGGCGTCGCCGTCGGCGCCGCCTCGGTGGAAACGACGATGTGGCTCAGCCATGTCAGCGAGCTCAACGCCGCCGTGTTTATGCCAGCCTTCGTCGTGATCGCGCTGACCTCGGCGACCTCGAGCTGGTTCTTCTGGCAGATGCCCGCCGATGCCGGCCACGAGATCTCCGGCCGCAAGGCGGTGGAGATCGCGAGCCGCAAGGGCGCCGGCAAGGGTGCGGAGAAGGCCGCCGTGAAGGCGGCGACGGAAGATACGCAGGACGTGCGGGATCAGCGGCTGGGGTGATTCCGGCGCTACCATTTCGAGCGAATGACGCCTGACCGGATCAGGCCGGCGTATTTCTCAGTCTCTTCGGCAATCAGCTTCGTAAATTGTGCGGGCGAGCCTTGAATCGGGCTGGCGCCAAGCTCCATGATCTTCGCCCTGATGGCGATGTCGCTGAGTGCCTCATTGATCGTTGCGTTGAGTCGATCGACGATGGCCTCAGGCGTGCCTCTTGGTGCAACTATCCCGAACCAAGATCCGGCCTGATAACCTTGAACAGTATCCGCCGCGATCGGGACGTCGGGCAGATTCTCGGACCGGACTGACGAAGTAACGGCCAGGGGAACGAGTTTGCCGGCCTTTATGTGGCCGATAGAGGACGGCATGGGATCGAACATCGCGTCGATTCGTCCTGCCAGGAGATCTTCCAGTGCAGGCGTCGACCCCAGATAGGGCACGAGTGTCAGGTCGACAGCGGCCATCGATCTGAACAGCTCAATTCCAACGTGCTGCGGCGTACCGAGGCCTGCAAAACCCACCCTGAGTTTTCCTGGATTTTGCTTCGCGTAATTGATGAACTCCCCAACTGTCCGGACTGGAACGGAAGGACTCACTTCGATGACAAGCGGGACGCGATATAGACCGCCAACCGCAACGACGTCGCGGCCAAAATCGAAGTCGAGATGATCGAACAACGTCGCGTTGATCGTGTTGACGGGACCGCAAACGAGGAGCGTGTATCCGTCGGGTGCAGCCCGAACCACGGACCTGGTCGCGACGTTTCCGCTTTCACCTGGAACATTATCCACGTTGAACGGCTGGCCCAGCCGCTCCGACAGCCAGGGAGCGATAAGCCGGCCGGCTATGTCGACCGGGCCTCCCGCGGGAAATCCCACGACAACGCGGCTCCCGCGAGAAGGGTAAGCCTGAGCCGTGGCCATCGCCGGCAAAACCGATGTCACGATTGCCGCCAATGTTGAACAAAATAGGCGCCGTCTCTGCGTGTCCATGTCACGGTCCTTCACTGCCATGAACAGCCCAATAGCCCGGGAGCGCCTGTTGAGCTATGATATGCCAACGTCGATTATGATACCTATAAGGTATGGCATGGATCTCAGGCACCTTCGCTATTTCGTCATGGTTGCAGAGGAAGGGCATATCACGCGAGCAGCAGAGCGGCTCGATATGCAGCAGCCCCCGCTCAGCCGGCAAATCAGCCAGATGGAAAGAGAACTCAAGGTTCAACTCTTCCGGAGGTTGCCGCGGGGGGTAAGTTTGACAAGTGCAGGACAGGCTTTTTTCTCTGAGGCCAAGGCAATCCTGTCACGGCTCGATCACGCCGTCGAAACGGCGCAACGCGCGGCACGCGGCGAGCAGGGAACGCTCTGCGTCGGCGTCGCACCAACTGCCCCCTTCAACCCGCTTGTACCGCTTGCCATCCGATCCTTTCGCGAAACCTTCCCGCTCGTTTCCCTGATCTTGCAGGAAGGATTGAGCAACGAAATCGTCGGCCAGTTCGAGCGAGAGCAGATGGACGTCGCATTCGTTCGCGCGCGACAAATTCACGCGGAAGGCGTCTCGGTTGCCTTGCTTCAGGAAGAGCCTCTGGTCGTAGCACTCCCGAGCCGTCACACACTGGCAAAGACAAGGACAAAACCTCTTCAACTCAGGAGCTTGTCAAATGACTCATTCATCATGATCGGACCGCCTGGTACCGGCTTGTATGACGAGACCATCGCGGCCTGCAGGGCAGCCGGATTTGTTCCCCGTCTCGGGCAGCCGGCGCCGCGAATTACCTCGACCTTGGGTCTTGTTGCGGCGGGACTCGGAATTGCGCTCGTGCCCTCGACACTGCAAAGCGCCCGCATGACCGGGGTCGTATACCGGCGCCTGCAAAACCCTACTCCGAAAGCATTTCTCGGACTGGCGTGGCGGCGAAGCAATCCGTCACCGATCCTCAGGAACTTCCTGAGCCTGGTGCGAGGCATGGCCGAGCGGCACCCAGGCCCCTGAGCATCGCCGAGCAGCAAAAACCGCAAACGAATGTTCGAGAGCGTGACGGTTCGGCGCTATTCGTTCACCGCACCGCGAAACCCCGTCGCCAGCACGTAGCGCTCCGACGAATCCTGCCGGCTTGCCGCCGGCTTCACATGCCGCACCGTTGCAAAGTCGCGCTTGAGCTGGGCGAGCAGATCGGCATCGGCGCCGCTCTGGAACGTTTTTGCCAGGAACGCGCCGCCGGGCTTGAGCACGTCGCAGGCAAACGCGGCCGCGGTCTCGACCAGGCCGACGATGCGGAGCTGGTCGGTCTTGCGATGGCCTGTGGTGTTGGCGGCCATGTCGGACATCACGACGTCGGCGCCGCCGCCCAGCATCGCGGTGAGCTTTTCGGGCGCGTCGTTGTCCATGAAGTCGAGCTGCGCGAAATCGACGCCGGGAATCTCGGGCATTTCCAACAGGTCAATCGCGACGACCTTGCCCTTGCCATCCACGGATCCGACGCGCTTGGCGGCGATCTGGCTCCAGCCGCCGGGCGCAGCACCGAGGTCGACCACGGCCATGCCGGGCTTCAAGAGCCGGAACTTGTCGTCCATCTCCAGCAGCTTGAACGCCGCGCGCGAGCGATAGCCCGCCGCCTTGGCTTTGGCGACATAGGGATCGTTGAGCTGCCGCTCCAGCCACAGCTTCGACGACAGCTTGCGCTTGCCGCCGGTCTTGACCTGGACGTGCAAGCGGCCGGTGGTGTCTTTCGCCATCTCACCAGCTCCTGAGCGCGCCGTCCTCGCGCATCATCTCGACCAGCATGCCCTCGCGCAGGCCCCGGTCGGCGACGCGCAGGCGCGGCAGCGGAAAGGCGTGGCGGATGGCATCGAGGATCGCGCAGCCCGCCAGCACGAGGTCGGCACGCTCGACGCTGATGCAGCTGTTGTTGGCGCGCTCCTCGTAGCTCATGCCGAGCAGCTTGTTGATGGTCGCGGTGATGTCGGAATCGTTCATCCAGATGCTGTCGATGCGGCGGCGGTCGTAGCGCGGCAGATTGAGATGGATGCCGGCGAGCGTCGTCACCGTGCCCGACGTGCCGAGCAGATGCATCTCGGTGAGGTCGCGGCCGTGCTCCTCCGCGAACGGCGCAACGTGGCTGGCGACCTCTCGCTCCATCGCGGCATAGATCTCCGGCGTCACGTCGCGGCCGCCGAACTGCTCGGCGAGCGTGACCACGCCATACGGGATCGACATCCAAGCCTTTATCCGCGGTTCCGGATTGCTGGGATCGCGTTCGATCCGCACCAGCTCGGTCGAGCCGCCGCCGATGTCGAACAGGATGGCGCCGCGTCCCCTGGGGTCGACCAGCGGCGAGCAGCCGAGCACGGCGAGCGCGGCCTCGGTCTCGCGGTCGATCACCTCGAGCTCGATGCCGGTCTCGGCCGCGACGCGGCTGCGGAACCCCTCCGCATTCGCCGCCGCGCGGCAGGCTTCGGTCGCGATCAGCCGCAACCGCCGCGCCTTGCGCAGATTGATCTTGTCGCGGCAGATGCTGAGCGCCGCAATGGCGCGCTCGATCGCGGCCTCGCTGATCGAGCCGGTCGCCGAGACCCCCTCGCCGAGCCGGATGATGCGCGAGAAGGAATCGACCACGCGAAAGCCGTCCTGGGTCGGACAGGCGATCAGCAGCCTGCAATTGTTGGTGCCGAGGTCCAGCGCCGCGTAGACGCCGGTTCCCGGCACCTGCACGGGGACGGCAGGCTCAGTGGCCAACGCCACCGCCGCCATCGACCCCTCCAGCTCACCGTGCGGCGCATGGCCGTCGCGGAGCCGCGTGTGGTCATTCATACAAACTGTCTTTCCGCGGCCGGTCGGGCCGATCTGGAATTGCTTTTTCGCCTGAAACATTAGCAGCGCGGCAGGCCTGCGCAACATCGCATCACATAGGACCATGCCCATTCGTGCGTTGTCGTGAACGGGTCCGTGGGCTATCTGAAGGGGGTCCGGCCCCCTCCAGGCGCCCCGCGAAATCGCGCATTTGCCGGCTTTTCAGGTCGATTCCATGCAAGAACACACCAAATCGTCCACGCTCGAAAACGCTATTGCACTGCAAAAATACGGTGTCGGTCAGCCCGTCCGCCGCAAGGAGGACGACACCCTGGTCCGCGGCAAGGGCCGTTACACCGACGATTTCAACCTGCCCGGCCAGGCCTATGCCGTGGTCGTGCGCTCGACCCACGCCCATGGCGTCATCCGCGGCATCGGCCTTGATGCCGCCAAGGCGATGCCGGGCGTGCTGGGGGTGTGGACCGGCAAGGACCTCGATGCCGCCGGCTATGGTCCCTTCACCTGCGGCCTGCCGCTGAAGAGCCGTGACGGCTCGCCGCTGCTCCAGACCAACCGCCAGCCGCTGGCGACCGACAAGGTCCGCTTCGTCGGCGATCCCGTCGCCTTCGTGGTGGCGGACACGCTGGCCCAGGCGCGCGACGCAGCCGAGGCCGTCGAGCTCGACATCGAGCCGCTGCCGGCGGTGACGGACCCTGAGGAAGCTGCCCAGCCCGGCGCGCCGCAGCTCTACGAGCACATCCCGAACAATGTCGCGCTCGACTACCACTATGGCGACATGGACAAGGTCAATGCGGCCTTCGCTGGCGCCGCCCACGTCACCAGGATCGACATCGAAAACACCCGCGTTGCGGTGGTCTCGATGGAGCCGCGCGTTGGGCTGGCCTCCTACGACAAGAAGACCGAGCGCTACACGCTTCAGGTGCCGACGCAGGGCGTCGCAGGCAACCGCGCCAACCTCGCCAAGAACCTGAAAGTGCCGAACGAGAAGGTGCGCATCCTCACCGCCAATGTCGGCGGCTCCTTCGGCATGAAGAACATCAACTATCCCGAATACATGTGCATCCTGTACGCGGCGAAGGCACTGGGACGTCCGGTGAAGTGGCTCGACGAGCGCTCCACCAGCTTCCTCTCCGACAGCCACGGCCGCGCGCAGAAGATCCATGCCGAGCTCGCGCTCGATGCCGAGGGGCATTTCCTCGCGGCGAAGCTGTCCGGCTACGGCAATCTCGGCGCCTACATCACCGGCGTTGCGCCGGGGCCGCTCTCGCTCAACACCGGCAAGAATTTCTCCAGCGTCTACCGCACGCCGCTGATGGGCGTCGACATCAAGACGGTGCTGACCAACACCACGCTGATGGGCGCCTATCGCGGCGCCGGCCGGCCCGAGGCGAACTATTACATGGAGCGGCTGATCGACCGCGCCGCCGATGAAATGGGCGTCAATCGCCTGACACTGCGCAAGCGCAACTTCATCAAGCAGACCCAGATGCCGTTCGCGGCGTCCTCCGGCGTCACCTATGACAGCGGCGACTTCCAGGCCGTGTTCAGCAAGGCGCTCGACATCTCCGACCACGAGAATTTTGCCAAGCGCAAGAAGGAGAGCAAGAAGGCCGGCAAGCTGCGCGGCATCGCCGTCGGCTCCTATCTCGAGGTCACCGCGCCGCCGAGCCCTGAGCTCGGCAAGATCGTGTTCGACGCTGACGGCACCGTGCAGCTCATCACCGGCACGCTCGATTACGGTCAGGGCCATGCCACGCCGTTCGCGCAGGTCCTGTGCGAGCAGCTAGGGGTGCCCTTCGAGAGCGTGAAGCTGGTGCAGGGCGACAGCGACATCGTCCACACCGGCAACGGCACCGGCGGCTCGCGCTCGATCATGGCCAGCGGCCAGGCCATTGTGGGGGCCGCCAAGCTCGTCATCGAAAAAGGCAAGCGCGCGGCCGCGCATATGCTGGAGGCGTCCGAAGCCGACATCGAGTTCGCCGACGGCAGCTTTACGATCGCCGGCACCGACCGCAGCATCGACATCATGGAGCTCGCCAGGAAGCTGCATGACGGCAAGGTGCCGGATGGCGTGCCCGACTCGCTCGACGTCGACCACACCAGCGAGCCGGTCGCCTCCGCATTCCCGAACGGCTGCCACGTCGCCGAGGTCGAGATCGACCCGGAGACCGGCGTGGTGCAGATCGTGCGCTACAGCGCCGTCAACGATTTCGGCACGGTGATCAATCCGCTGCTGGTCGCAGGCCAGCTCCACGGCGGCGTGGTCCAGGGCATCGGCCAGGCGCTGATGGAGCATGTCCGCTACGACGAGAGCGGCCAGCCGATCACGGGCTCGCTGATGGACTACGCCCTGCCCCGCGCCGAGGACGTGCCCTTCATGGCGGTCGGCGACCACCCCGTGCCCGCCACGACCAACCCGCTCGGCAGCAAGGGCTGCGGCGAAGCCGGCTGCGCCGGCAGCCTGTCGACCGTGGTGAACGCCGTGCTCGACGCCCTCTCCGACTACGGCATCAAGCACATCGACATGCCGCTGACCCCGGAACGGGTGTGGCGCGCGATCCAGGATGCGAAGGGCCAGGCGGCCTAGGGCAGCTCCGCGACCGTGGCAACGCCGGGGGCTTCGACTGGCGTTTCGAAAGCGATCACTTGATCGCCGTTTCGGCGGCGATCAACTCTTTTCCGTCCGTGGTCGCGATCGTTAGCCGTATCTTTTCCCCGCCGCGGCCGTCGGCAATCGCTGCCGAGATGCGATTTCCGTTGCTCGGATCGGCGCTCACGACCCCGCTGAACAGAGCCGTGTCACCCTGTTTCAACGTGACAAGCAACGGGATGGCCGGTTCGATGCTGAAGAACTCGACAACGGCGCGAGACGCCTCGGCCGAGAAATTGATCAGGATTTTCTCGTTTGCATGCGTCACGTTGCTCATGCCGACGGTCGGGCTGTAGGTTTCCGGAATCGACACCTCACTGCGTGCGGGAAAGTCTGTGCTGTGGAAGAACTGGTCCGACACGCCCGCCCATAATTCGACATACGGCCGCCACTCGTTCGGATCCTTCCGGGCATCGGTTTCGCCGGTGAGCGACGGAAATCCCCACGTCCACATTTTCAAGCCTCGCGTGAGGGTATTGTCCGCAATGCGAATAATTCCTTCTGCATTGTCATGGTTGATGACGCCCCAGAAATTCCCGCCCTGCATATCTGGTGCAGCATAGGCGATGCCCATCGTTGGCCAATTCTTGAAGTACCGCAGGTTTTCAAAGCGCCGCCTGCCCATACCCGCGCTCTCGTCGCCGTCTGCCAGATTGGTCGACCAGGCAGGCGTCGTGTAAGTTCGGATCGGCGCGATGATTTCGGCGCCGCCCGTTGCCCTGGGATTTTTCGGCTCCGATCCCGGAGCGAGCGTCGTGCACGTCCAGTACTCGTATTGGACGGCCTCGTCGTTCGGATTCTTCAGCACCACGCGCGCATCGAGTGCGGCACGATCGGCCTTCAGTGTAACGTAGTAGTTCGCCTCGATGCCGGTCGCGCCCCTGAACTTGCTGGGCCGCGCGGAATAGTCGAAGTCATCCTGGAACGACATCACGACCGTGACTTCGTCGGCGCCCTCCTTCACCACCCGAAAAGCCCACGGCTTCAGCCAGGTCTTGCCGTGCTCGGCATCCGGGAACGTTGGGAAGATTCCGCCGTACACCATCAGCCAGTCGTAGTAGAAATTTCCGGCCTTCACGCCGTAAGGCACCCCGACTTCCGTTCGATAAAGCTGCTCGTGGCCAGTCGGCTTGTAGACCATGGAAAGAATACGCCCTCCGAATTCGGGCACGAGCGTTACCTTCAGATACCGGTTCTCAAGCACGTAGGATTTGAAACTGTGTTCGACGATCATGCTTTTGTCGAGCGACCCGCTGACAAAGCCATTCTCCGCATCGACGGCGAACTTGGCGGTGCTCCACGTCGTCGTCTGCTCGCTGAGCGACACGCTATCGGGCACCGGTGCGGCGGCATGCACGACGCAAAGCGCATGGAGCGACAAAAGGAGCGCTATTCCGAAACAAACGAGGGCACGCAAGGAAACCTCAATTGGTATTCAGGCCGCCGCCTGCTCGCGCGGCTGGTAGATTGCGATGTGCTGGCAGTGGGCGAGCGCCGTGGTGCCGTTGGCGACGACCAGCGCGTCGAGCTCGACGAAGCGGTGGCCCTTCTTCTCGTAGTTCGCCGTGACCTTCGCGCGCGCGGTGATCTCGTCGCCGGCGCGTACAGGCGACAGTAGCTGCATGCGGCTGCCGACGTGGATCCACGGGCCCAAAATGGTGTTGTCGACGAGGACGCGGTTCATGACCCGCTGGATCAGGCCGGGATGGCCGACGTGCTCGCGCGCGAAGATCGGGTCGGTCTCCCTGATGTCGGCGAGATACTCGCTCGCCGCCTGACCGGCCCAGCGGCGCGGCGCCGTTCCGAGCCACTTGCCGGTCTCGAAGCTGGCGGGGCTGACCGGCTTGCGCTCGGCGATCGCGGGGACTTCGACATAGTCACTCAGCGATATCGCTGGCAGGGCTGCCGGCAGCGACGCAGTCCCGGTGGCACAGAGCGTGGTGCGGCTGAACACCTCGATCGTCAGCAGGCCATTGTGCTCGGTGGCGTCGACATCGGCAGCCTCGCCGTCATAGACCGGCTTGATGAAGCGCGCCTCGACCAGCCCACGGCTTAGGAAGTCGCGGCCCCAGCGCGCCACCGGAACGTGCATCATATAGGCGAAGACATCGACGCCGGGGACCAGCCCGCCCTCGAAGCCGAAGCGGCGAGCCACCGTGTCGTCGTGCATCTTGTTTTCGGACTGTTTTGCGGTGTTGTGGGCCTCGACACGGTAGGTTTCGAGCCGGTTCGGCATGGCTGGCCTTCCCAAATTTCTTGTTGTTTCGGGCCCGATCGTAGGGTCCGGGGAACAGCGGTCAATCCCCTCGCCTTTGCGGCCCGAATGGGGTACCACGCGGCGAAATGACCGAGACCCCCACCCGCATCTATGTCGACGCCGACGCCTGTCCGGTGAAGGACGAAATCTACCGCGTCGCGATCCGGCACGGCGTGCCCGTGAGCGTGGTCGCCGGCAATTTCATCCGCGTGCCGCAGGACCCGTTGATCGAGCGGATCGCGGCCGGCGCAGGCATGGATGCGGCCGACGACTGGATCGCCGAGCGGGCCAAGCCCGGCGACGTCGTCATCACCGCGGACATCCCGCTCGCAAGCCGCTGCGTGAAGGCTGGCGCCGATGTCATCGCCCCGAACGGCAAGCCGTTCACCGAGGAGTCGATCGGGATGACGCTGGCGGTGCGCAACCTGATGACAGATTTACGCTCGGCCGGCGAAGTCACCGGCGGCCCGCGATCGTTCGCGCCGCGCGACCGGTCCGCCTTCCTTTCGGCGCTCGACCAGACGCTGCGCCGGATCCAGCGCCGCCGCACTGACGCGGCCGCAACGAGCCAGAATTTGAGTCAAGGCTGATCATGGCGCCGCCGCTGATCCAACTGAAAGACATCAGGCTGACTTTTGGCGGCACACCGCTGCTGTCGGGCGTCGAGCTCAATGTCGCGCCAGGCGAGCGCGTCTGCCTGATCGGCCGCAACGGCTCGGGCAAGTCGACGCTGCTCAGAATCGCCGCGGGCCTCGTCGAGCCCGACGGCGGCACGCGCTTCGTGCAGCCCGGCGCGACCGTCCGCTATCTGCCGCAGGAGCCTGATTTCGGCGACCACAAGACTACGCTCGCCTATGTCGAGGCGGGGCTTGCGCCCGGCGACGATCACCATCAGGCCCGCTATCTCCTGGAGCAGCTCGGGCTCACTGGCGAGGAGAACCCGCACAACCTCTCCGGCGGCGAGGCGCGCCGCGCGGCGCTCGCCTGCGTGCTGGCGCCCTCGCCTGACATCCTGCTGCTGGACGAGCCCACCAACCATCTCGACCTCTCCACCATCGAGTGGCTGGAGCAGGAGCTCGACAGCCGACGCAGCGCGCTGGTGCTGATCAGCCACGACCGCCGCTTCCTCACCAATCTCTCGCGCGCGACGGCCTGGCTCGACCGCGGCAGGATCAAGCAGATCGACCGCGGCTTTGCCTCGTTCGAGGCCTGGCGCGACGAGGTGCTCGCGGAAGAAGAGCGCGACCAGCACAAGCTCGACCGCAAGATCGTCGACGAGGAGCACTGGCTGCGCCACGGCGTCTCGGGTCGGCGCAAGCGCAACGTCAAGCGGCTCGCCAATCTTCACGAGCTACGCGCCCAGCGCCGCAACTATCGTGGCACCGCCGGCACCGCCAGTCTCGCGGCGGCGGAAGCCGAGCAATCCGGCAAGCTGGTGATCGAGGCCAAGGGCATCACCAAGACCTATGGCGAGCGGAAAATCGTCGAGAACTTTTCGACCCGCATCCAGCGCGGCGACCGGCTCGGCATCATCGGCCCGAACGGCGCCGGCAAGACCACGCTGGTCAATCTGCTCACCGGCGGCGCGCAGCCGGATTCCGGCATCGTGCGGTTGGGGGCCAATCTGGAGACGGCCACGCTCGACCAGCATCGCGAAAGCCTCGATCCCAAGTCGACGCTGGCCGAGGCCCTGACCGGTGGCCGTGGCGATCAGATCATGGTCGGCGGCAGGCCCAAGCATGTCGTCGGCTACATGAAGGACTTCCTGTTTGCGCAGGAGCAGCGCGGCACACCGGTGGAGGTGCTCTCCGGCGGCGAGCGTGGCCGCCTGATGCTGGCGCGCGCGCTGGCAAAGCCCTCGAATCTTCTGGTGCTGGACGAGCCGACCAACGATCTCGATCTCGAGACCCTCGACGTGCTCGAGGAGATGCTCGGCGACTACGACGGCACCGTGATCCTGATCAGCCATGACCGCGACTTCCTCGACCGCGTCGTCACCTCCGTGATCGCGCCTGAGGGCAACGGCAAGTGGATCGAATATGCCGGCGGCTACAGCGACATGCTGAGCCAGCGTGGTGCTGACCTCAAGCGCGAGACAGCGAAGGCGCAACCGGCGGCCGAGAAGAAAGAGGAGCGCGCCCCTGCTCCGTCGTCGGCGCCGAAACGGAAGCTGAGCTTCAACGAGAAGCACGCGCTGGAAACCTTGCCGAAGAAGATGGAAACGCTTCACGCCGATATTGCAAAATTGCAGCGTGTGCTCGACGATCCCAACCTCTACGCCAAGGATCGCAAGAAGTTCGACGACACCTCGGCCGCGATCGCCAAGGCGCACGAGGAATTATCCGCCGCCGAAGAGCGCTGGCTCGAACTCGAAATGCTTCGCGAAGAGATAGAACAGGCTTAACTTGTAGGATGGGTAGAGCGCAGCGAAACCCATCGCACAAAGGGATCGGGTTACTGATGGGTTTCGCTTCGCTCTACCCATCCTACGGGTCCGAAAACAGAGAGATCACATGACCACTTCCCTCGCCGCAAAAATCGCCCGTGAATACGGCACGCCCTGCGCCGTGATCGATATGGACAGGGTCGAGCGCAACATCGCGCGCATCCAGAAAGCCTGCGACGACGCCGGCATCGCCAACCGTCCCCACATCAAGACGCACAAGAACCCGACCATCGCCAAGATGCAGGTCGCGGCGGGCGCCAAGGGCATCACCTGCCAGAAGATCGGCGAGGCCGAGATTATGGCCAATGCCGGCATCGACGACATCCTGATCAGCTACAACCTGCTGGGCGAGGAGAAGATGGCGCGTCTCGGCGCGCTGAATGCCAAGACCAACATGACTGTGGCGGCCGACAATTCGACTGTCGTTGCCGGTCTGCCGAAGGCCGCCGCGGCCTCGGGCCGTCCGCTCTCGGTCGTCGTCGAATGCGACACGGGGCGCAAGCGCGCCGGTGTCGAGACGCCGGCCGAGGCGATTGCGCTGGCGCGCGAGATCGCCGCGTCCAAGGGATTGGAGTTTGCCGGCTTCATGCTCTACCCGACCGAGACTGGCTGGGCAGACGCACAAAAATTCTACGACGAAGCGCTGGCCGGCGTGCGCGCGCACGGGCTCGATGCCAAAATCGTCTCAACCGGCGGCACGCCGAACCTCGTCAACATTGGCAAGCTCAAGGGCGGCACCGAGCATCGCTTCGGCACCTACATCTACAACGACCGCATGCAGGTCGCGGCCGGCTCGGCCACGTGGGACGACTGCGCGCTGCACATCTATTCGACCGTGGTCAGCCGCGCCGCGCCCGAGCGCGGCATTCTCGATGCCGGATCGAAGACGTTGACCACCGACACCGGCGGCCTCGACGGCCACGGCCTGATCCTGGAGCATCCCGAGGCCAAGATCGCGAAATTCGCCGAGGAGCACGGCTTCCTCGACCTCTCCCGCAGCAACACGCGCCCGAATGTCGGCGATGTCGTGCGCATCGTGCCGAACCACGTCTGCGTCGTCGTCAACATGATGGACGAGGTGGTGATGGTGCGCGGCGAGGAGATCATCGGCACGCTGCCGGTGGCGGCACGGGGAAAGTTGCGCTAGGCGGTTCCGCTCCCACGGCCGTCATTGCGAGGAGCTCTTGCGACGAAGCAATCCAGACTACCTCCGAGTAGGGATTCTGGATTGCTTCGCTGCGCTCGCAATGACGGTGGTTAGCGGTTGAGCCACTCCAGCGCACCCCTGCCCGCGGCAGCGCCCGTCGCAAACGAGGCCTGCAACAGATAGCCGCCGGTCGGCGCTTCCCAATCCAGCATCTCGCCGGCAGCGAACACGCCGGGCAGTTTGTGCAGCATGAAGCCGTCGTCGAGCTCGTCGAAGCTGATCCCGCCCGCGGTCGAGATCGCGCGGTCGATCGGCGCGACACCGGTGAGCTGAACCGGAATGGCGTTGATCAGCTGCGCGAGCTCGGCCGGCGAGAACGCGGCCAGCGGACGGCCGGAGGCGATCGCGGTTTCCTGCATCAAGCCGATTCCGACCGGCGACAATTGCGCCGCCTTGCGCAGGAAATTCGCCAGCGATTGCTTGCCGCGCGTGCCTGACAGCCGCGTGGTCAGCGCGGCGGCGTCGAGGTCGGGACGCAAGGCGATCATCAGCGTCGCCTGCCCGAGACCTAGCACCGCCTCGCGCAGCTCCGACGAGAGTGCATAGATCGCGCCGCCTTCGATGCCGCTACGGGTGATCATGGCCTCGCCGCGCACCGTGTGCGCGCCGATCGTCAGCGCCACGCCCTTGAGCGGCTGGCCTTCGAAACGGTCGCGGAACACATCGGACCATGCGACCGTGAAACCGGAATTGGCTGGCCGCAGTTTTGAGACGGCAATGCCTTTGGCGGCGAGGATATCGACCCAGCCACCGTCCGAGCCCAGGCGTGGCCAGCTTGCGCCGCCGAGCGCGAGCACGGTGGCGCGAGCGGCTACGGCCGATGGGCCATGGGGTGTTTGAAACAGCAGCCGCCCATCGCCGTCCCAGCCGGTCCAGCGGTGGCGAAAGGCGAACCGGACGCCGGCGGCATCGAGCCGCCGCAGCCAGGCGCGCAGCAGCGGAGACGCCTTGAATGCTTTCGGAAACACCCGCCCGCTGGTGCCGACAAAGGTCGGCTCGCCCAAGGCCTCGCTCCAGGCCCGCAATGCGTCGGGTGAAAATGCCTCGATCGCCGCTTGCAGCTTCGGCGCCGCCTCGCGGTAGCGTGCCATGAACTGCGGCAGCGGCTCGCTGTGGGTGAGGTTGAGCCCGCCGCGACCGGCCATCAGGAATTTGCGGCCCGCGGACGGCATGCCGTCATACACCGTGACGCGGGCACCGCCTTGCGCCAGCACCTCCGCCGCCATCAGCCCGGCGGGACCGGCACCGATGACGGCGACGTCGGTCAGAGCTTGATCCCCGCCCGCGCTGCGGCCTGCGCCACGTACTTCTGCGTCTGCTCGAACGCGCCCTGCAGCGCCTTGGCCTTCGACATGTCGCTGATCTCGGCGAAATGCGCGGCGACCGCATCGGGCGTCCATTCGGACTCCGGCAGGTTGATCCCTTCGCTCTCCACAATCTTGATCACGGCGAAGGAGCCGGCGCCGGCGCCCATGATGGTGCGGGTCGGTGCGTCCTCGCTCAGCATGTACTCGACCGCGGGCGTGATCGCGTTCGGCTTCATCAGCTGCAGCGCCTGCGGCGGCAGCAGTTCTTCGGTCATGCGGGTCGCCGCGGTCGGCGAGATGATGTTGACGCGGATGTTGGTCTTGCGGCCTTCCTCGGCCAGCACGTTCATCAGGCCGACCATGCCGGATTTCGCCGCGCCGTAATTGGCCTGACCGAAATTGCCGTAGAGGCCGGAGGACGAGGTCGTCAGCACGATGCGGCCGTAATTGCGGTCGCGCATGCCGGCCCAGGCCGCCTTGCAGCAATAGAAGGTGCCGACGAGATGCACGTCCAGTACCTTCTGGAAATCGGCGGCCTCCATCTTGCCGAACGACTTGTCGCGGAGGATGCCGGCATTGGCGCACAAGAGGTCGACGCTGCCCCACTCCTTGGTGGCGCGCTCGACCATGGCGGTGACCTGCTCGAAATTGGACACGTCCGCGCCGTCGGCCATCGCGGTGCCGCCCGCTTTACGGATCTCCTCGACCACGGCCTCCGCCGGCGACAGCGATCCGCCGGTGCCGTCACGCGCGCCGCCGAAATCGTTGACCACGACCTTGGCGCCGCGGCTCGCCAGCCCCAGCGCATGCGCCTTGCCGAGACCATTGCCCGCGCCGGTGACGATGGCGACGCGTCCGTCGAACCTGATTGCCATGAGTGCGTTTCCTAGATGTTAGACTGTCAGGGCGCCGAGCCTTGACCCGGCCATCTATCAAAATCGACAGGCTTTTGAGCAGCGATGGGTTGCCGGGTCAAGCCCGGCAACGACGCCTCAGGTCAGGCGAAATAGATCAGGCCAAGCCAGTCGGCGACCAGCGCGGGCTTGTCCTCGCCCTCGATCTCGACCGTCACGTTGGTACGGGACTGCAACTCATTGGGCTTGCGGAGCTTGGCTTCCGCCAGCACGAAGCGGCCGCGGACGCGCTTGCCGGAGCGCACCGGCGAGATGAAGCGCAGCTTGTCGAAGCCGTAATTCACGCCCATCGTGGTGCCGGCGATCACGGGCATCACCTCGTACGACATGATCGACAGCAGCGACATCGTCAGAAAACCGTGCGCGATGGTGGTGCCGAACGCGGTTTCCTTCTTCGCCCGTTCAGGATCGACGTGGATGAACTGGTGATCCTCGATCACGTCGGCATAGGTGTCGATGCGGGGCTGGTCGATCAGGTGCCACGAGGACACGCCGATCTCCTTGCCGACCATGGCCTGATAGGCCTCGAGCGCAATCGGCGGCTTCTTCCAGATTTCGTTCACTTAGGTCTCACTCCGTGTTTTCGGCAGCTCCGGAAAATCCTCCTCACGGAATTCCCGGCCGCGCAGCGGATCGCCGCGATCGTCGTCGCGTTCGAGCCGTCGTAGCTGCACGCGGCGGATTTTGCCAGAGATCGTCTTCGGCAGCTCGGTGACGATTTCGAGGCGACGGATGCGCTTGAACGGCGCCAGACGCGTGTGCAGGTGCTTGAAGATCGACAGCGCGGTCTCCGGCGAGCGTTCCGCGCCCGAAGTCAGCAGCACGAACGCTTTGGGAATCGCGAGCCGGATCGGATCGGGGCTCGGCACCACCGCGGCTTCCGCGACAAGCTCGTGCTCGAGCAGCACGCTCTCCAGCTCGAACGGGCTGATGCGATAGTCCGAGGATTTGAACACGTCGTCGGAACGGCCGACGAAGGTGAGATAGCCGTCCGTGTCTTCGAACACGACGTCGCCGCTACGATAGAGTGCACCTTCGGCGCCGGACAATTTGCCGTCGTCGCCCTGATAGCCCTGCATCAGGCCGGCGGGACGGTCATCGTCCAGCACCAGGGTCACCTC
The DNA here is from genome assembly GCF_025200885.1 of Bradyrhizobium huanghuaihaiense. NCBI lineage: Bacteria > Pseudomonadati > Pseudomonadota > Alphaproteobacteria > Hyphomicrobiales > Nitrobacteraceae > Bradyrhizobium > Bradyrhizobium huanghuaihaiense. Next base: position 5,473,448 of record NZ_CP104172.1, read on the forward strand.
GCCTTCCCTCGCGGGGTTGCCGTCGGCATCGCTGATCTGCACGCGATAGCCCGGCAGCGGCCGGCCCATCGAGCCGACCTTGATGGGCTGCCCCGGCGAGTTGCCGGCGAGCGCGGTCGTCTCGGTCTGGCCGTAGCCGTCGCGGATGGTGAGGCCCCAGGCGGCCTGCACCTGGTCGATGACTTCGGGGTTGAGCGGCTCGCCGGCGCCGCAGACTTCGCGAAGAGCCACCTTGAACGAGGCCAGGTTCTCCTGGATGAACAGCCGCCACACCGTCGGCGGTGCGCACAGCGTGGTGACGCCGCAGCGGCCGATGGTGGCGAGCAGAGCCTTGGCGTCGAAGCGCGGCTGGTTGACCACGAACACGGTCGCGCCCGCATTCCACGGCGCGAAGAAACAGCTCCAGGCATGCTTGGCCCAGCCGGGTGAAGAGATGTTGAGATGGACGTCGCCGGGCTTCAGGCCGATCCAGTACATCGTCGAGAGATGGCCGACGGGGTAGCTGCGCTGGCTGTGCCGGACGAGTTTTGGTTTGGCTGTCGTGCCCGAGGTGAAATAGAGCAGCATCGGATCGTCGGCATGGGTCGGTCCGTCGGGTGTGAATTCTTCCGACGCCTTTGTCGCCTCGTCGTAAGCGAGCCAGCCGTCAGAGGCCGCGCCAACCACAATACGCACGACATTCTCGGCGCCCAGGCTTGCGAATTTGGCGACCTGATCCTGCGCGGCAACGACCGCCTTCGCCTTGCCGCGATCGAGCCGGTCACGCAGTTCGTCGGCGGTGAGCAGCGTGGTTGCGGGAATCACGACGACGCCGAGCTTCATCGCGGCGAGCATCGTCTCCCACAGCGGAACCACATTGCCGAGCAGCAGCAGAAGATGATCGCCGCGCCTCAGGCCCTGCGCGCGGAGAAAGTTCGCGACCTGGTTGGAGCGGCGCGACAGCGCCGCAAAGGACAGTTTTGTCTGTTTGTCCTGCGCAGCATCGACGATCCAGAGCGCGGGACGGTCCTTTGCTTCGGCATCCTCCGCGAGCTCATCGAACCAGTCGAGCGCCCAGTTGAAGGGAGCCGGATCGGGCCAGCGGAAGCCTTTGACCGCCGTCTCGTAGTCCGTGCGGTGAGCCAGAAGAAACGCGCGTGCGTCCTGAAATGTCGTCATGGTCCCGGGCCCGTCGATTGACGTTCGAGCGTAGCCCGGATGGAGCGAAGCGCAATCCGGGGCCGGTCGCGCCATTGAAAGAGCTGTCCCGGATTTCGCTTCGCTTCATCCGGGCTACAAGCGAAGGCTATTTTCCGGCCAGTTCTCTAACGTGCTTGATAATTCCGGAAAAATCCACCCCGCCCTGCCCGGCGGCGTCGAAAGACTGATAGATCTCCTGCGCATGCTTGCCGAGCGGCGTGGCCGCGCCCGCGGCCTTGGCGGCGTCCTGCGCCAGGGTCAGATCCTTCACCATCAGCGCCGAGGCAAAGCCCGGCTTGTAGTCGTTGTTGGCCGGCGAGGTCGGCACTGGACCTGGAACCGGGCAATAGGTCGTGAGCGACCAGCACTGGCCCGAGGAGGTCGAGGCGACGTCGAACAGCGCCTGATGCGAGAGCCCGAGCTTTTCGCCGAGCGCAAAGGCTTCGCTGACCGCGATCATGGAAATGCCGAGGATCATGTTGTTGCAGATCTTTGCGGCTTGCCCCGCGCCGGCGCCGCCGCAATGCACGATCTTCTTGCCCATGTTTTCGAGCACGGGCTTTGCCGCCGCAAATGCCTTGTCGTCGCCGCCGCACATGAAGGTGAGCGTCGCCCCCTTGGCGCCGCCGGTGCCGCCGGAGACCGGCGCATCGACCGAAAGCACGCCACTCTTGACGGCAAGCGCGTGCGCCTGGCGCGCGCTCTCGACGTCGATGGTGGAGCTGTCGATGATCAGCGCGCCCTTGGCCATGGCGGGCACGACCTCGTTCCAGACGCCGAGCACGTGCTTGCCTGCGGGGAGCATCGTGACGACGACATCGGCACCCTTCACCGCCCCCGCGGCGCTGTCGGCAATGCCGGCGCCGTCGGCCTTGGCCTGGTTGCGCGAGGCCTCGACGAGATCGAACGCCACCACCTTGTGGCCGGCCTTGACGAGGTTAGCGGCCATCGGGCCGCCCATGTTGCCGAGACCGATGAATGCGATCGTGGCCATTGTCGTTTCCTCCGCTGTCGCGTTGTTAGTTGAACTTCAGCTCATCAGTGCCGATCTCGGCGAGATACGGCGCAAGCATGTCCGGCGTCACATCTTCGATCCGCGGCGGCGACCAGGTCGGATTGCGGTCCTTGTCGATCACGGCGGCGCGGACGCCTTCGCGGAAATCGTCGCTGCGGAAGACTTCCAGCGCGGCGCGATATTCGCGCACCAGGCATTCTTCCAGGCTCGACGATTTGCGTGCGAGGCGCAGCAGCTTCAGCGTCACCACCATGCCGCGCGGCGATTTTTCGTTGAGCGTCTTCAGCGTAGCCTGCGCGAAATCGGAACCGTCACGCTTGAGCGCCGCGACGATGTCCTCCATCCGATCGAAGCCGAACAGCGCGTCAATGATCGGCTCCTTCGCCGCCACCGGCCCCGCGGTCTCGCCGGTCGCAAAGCCGCTGATGAGCTTGCCGACCTCGGCGGCTGTCGCACCGGAACGGACCCTCGTCAGCGCCGCGCGCAGCTCGGGCAGTTTCGTTGCGGGCACCACCCAATCGGCGAATTTCGCATGGATCGCATCCGGCCCGTTCATGGTCTGGCCGGTGAGGCCAAAATAGGTGCCGATCTCGCCCGGCGAGTGCGACAACAAATAGGTGCCGCCAACATCGGGGAAAAAGCCGAGCCCGACCTCGGGCATCGCAAGCTTGGTGCGATCCGTGACGACGCGATGGCTGGCATGCGCGGACAAGCCGACGCCGCCACCCATCACGATGCCGTCCATGAAGGCGACATAGGGTTTTGGGAATTTCTTGATCCGGGCATTGAGGATGTATTCCTCGCGCCACAGGATCTTGCCGAGGTCGCCATTAACCTTCGAGCTCTCCCAGAGCGTGCGGATGTCGCCACCGGCACACAGGCCGCGCTCGCCGGCGCCTTCCAGCACGATCACACTGACAGCAGGATCGGCCTCGAAGCGATCGAGCGCCTTCTCGATGTCGCGAAACATCTCCAGCGTGACGGCGTTGATCGCCTTGGGACGGTTGAGCCGGATGATGCCGGCGGCGCCCTCGACGCGGGCGACCAGATCGCCCTCTTCCACGCCACTCATCGCGCGCCCTCGATCAGTTTGCGCGCCACGATGAGCCGCATGATTTCATTGGTGCCTTCGAGGATCTGGTGCACGCGCAGATCGCGCACGATCTTCTCGATGCCGTACTCGCTGAGGTAACCGTAGCCGCCGTGAAGCTGCAGCGCATGGTTGGCGACCTCGAAGCCGACATCGGTGCCGAAGCGTTTTGCCATTGCGCACAGCATGGTGGCGTCCGGATCTTTCCGGTCCAGCGCCGCCGCAGCACGCCACAGGAAAGTGCGCGCGGCCTCCAGCTCGATCGCCATGTCGGCGAGCTTGAATTGCAATGCCTGGAATTCGTCGAGCCGCTTTCCAAACGCCTTGCGCTCCTTCATGTAGGCGCGCGCCTTGTCGAGCGCAGTTTGGGCACCACCAAGAGAACACGCCGTGATGTTGAGCCGGCCGCCGTCGAGACCGGCCATCGCGATCTTGAAGCCGACGCCCTCTTCGCTGAGCCGGCCGGCGACGGGCACGCGGGCGTTCTCGAACATCACCGCGCGGGTCGGCTGCGCGTTCCAGCCCATCTTGCGCTCGTTGGCGCCGAAGGAGACGCCCGGCGTCTTGCCGTCGATGACAAGCGTCGAGATACCGCCGGGGCCGTCGCCGCCGGTCCTGACCATTGCGACCAGAATGTCGGTGCCACCCGCGCCGGAGATGAACTGCTTCTGGCCGTTGAGGACGTAATGGTCGCCGTCACGCACCGCGCGGGTGCGCAGCGCCGCCGCGTCCGAGCCGGCGCCCGGCTCGGTCAGGCAGTAGCTCGCGATCAGCTCCATGGTGCAGAGCTTCGGCAGCCATTGATGGCGCTGGGTGTCGCTGCCGAAGGCATCGATCATCCAGCTCGCCATGTTGTGGATGGAGATGAAGGCCGAGGTGGTCGGGCAGCCCGTCGCCAGCGCCTCGAAGATCAGCGCCGCGTCGAACCGTGTCATGGCGGAGCCGCCGACATCCTCGCGGATGTAGATGCCGCCCATGCCGAGCGTTGCGGCCTCGCGCATGACGTCGACGGGGAAATGCTTCTCCTCGTCCCAGCGCAGCGCGTGCGGCGCGATCTTCTCCGCCGCAAACGCCAACGCCATGTCGCGAACCGCGACCTGATCCTCGTTTAGAGCGAACTGCATGCCGGGCTGCTCACTGTTCTCGTCATTGCGAGGAGCGAAGCGACGAAGCAATCCAGAGTCTTTCCGCAGTGACAGTCTGGATTGCTTCGCTGCGCTCGCAATGACGGGCTGGGCTACAGCCTTACTTCATCAGCGGGATCGAGAACTCCGCACCTTCCTTGACGCCGGACGGCCAGCGCGAGGTCACCGTCTTGGTCTTGGTGTAGAAGCGGACCGAGTCCGGACCGTGCTGGTTGAGATCGCCGAAGCCCGACTTCTTCCAGCCGCCGAAGGTGTAATAGGCGATCGGCACCGGGATCGGCACGTTGATGCCGACCATGCCGACATTGACCTTGGCCGCGAAGTCGCGCGCGGCGTCGCCGTCGCGGGTGAAGATGGCAACGCCGTTGCCGTAGTCATGGTCCGACGGCAGCGCCAGCGCTTCCTTGTAGTCGTGCGCACGCACGACCGAGAGCACCGGGCCGAAGATCTCTTCCTTGTAGATCCGCATGTCCTTGGTGACGTTGTCGAACAGCGAACCGCCGAGATAGAAGCCGTTCTCGTAGCCCTGCATCTTGAAGCCGCGGCCGTCGACGGCGAGCGTTGCGCCTTCCTTGATGCCGATGTCGATGTAGCCTTTGACCTTCTCGACCGCCTCGCGCGTGACCAGCGGACCGTAATCGGCCGACGGATCGATCGAGGTGCCGATCTTGAGGCTCTCGACGCGCGGGATCAGCTTTTCCATCAGGCGGTCGGCGGTGGACTTGCCGACGGGGACCGCGACCGAGACGGCCATGCAGCGCTCGCCGGCCGAGCCGTAGCCGGCGCCAATCAGCGCGTCCACGGCCTGATCCATGTCGGCGTCCGGCATGATGATGGCGTGGTTCTTGGCGCCGCCAAAACACTGGCAGCGCTTGCCGGTCTGGGCTGCGCGCTCATAGATGTACTGCGCGATCGGCGTGGAGCCGACGAAGCCGACGGCCTTGATATCGGGATCGTCGAGGATGGCGTCGACCGCTTCCTTGTCGCCATTGACGACGTTGAGGATGCCGGCCGGCAGGCCCGCTTCCATCATGAGTTCTGCCAGCAGCATCGGCACGCCGGGGTCGCGCTCGGACGGCTTCAGGATGAAGGCGTTGCCGCAGGCAATGGCGGGGGCGAACTTCCACATCGGGATCATGGCCGGGAAATTGAACGGCGTGATGCCGGCGACGACGCCGAGCGCCTGGCGCATCGAATAGATGTCGATGCCGGGGCCGGCGCCCTCGGTGTATTCGCCCTTCATCAGGTGCGGGATACCGCAGGCGAATTCCGCGACTTCGAGGCCGCGCTGGATGTCGCCCTTGGCGTCCGGCACGGTCTTGCCGTGCTCGCGGGCGAGCAGCTCGGCGAGCTTGTCGTAGTCGCGCTGCACCAGCTCGACGAATTTCATCATGACGCGGGCGCGGCGCTGCGGGTTGGTCGCGGCCCATTCCGGCTGCGCGGCGCGGGCATTCTCGACGGCGGCGCGGACCTCGGCCTTGGAGGCCAGCGCCACCTTGGCCTGCACGTCGCCGGTCATCGGCTCGAAAACGTCGGCGGTGCGGCCAGAGGTGCCCTTGACCTCCTTGCCACCGATGAAATGTCCGATTGAACGCATGGAATGGTCTCCTTCAGGCCGAGCGTGGTCGCTTTGACAAATCCTATTGACCTGCATTTTATAGGATTCAAGTCTGAGATAATGCACCATAGATGTGCGAAAATGCTGGATCAAGGTAGCATCGACTGGGACGACTTTCGCTTCGTGCTGGCCATCGTGCGGGGCGGCTCGGTCTCGGCTGCGGCAAAACAGCTCGGCGTCGACCATGCCACGGTGATCCGCCGGGTCGACCGGCTGGAGAAGCACCTCTCGGCCAAGCTGTTCGACCGGCGCAAGACCGGCTACCTCCTCACCGAGGCCGGCCAGCGCGTCGCCGACAGCGCCGAAGCGATGGAATCGACCATTGTCGCCAACCAGGAACAGGTCGGCGGCTCCGTGGCGCGGCTGACCGGGACGGTGCGGATCGGTGCGCCTGATGGCTTCGGCACCGCGTTCCTGGCGCCGCGGCTGGCGCCGTTCGCCGACCGGTATCCCGATCTCGATCTGCAACTTGTGGCTACCGCGCGGTTGTTCAGTCTCTCCAAGCGCGAGGCCGACATTGCGATCAGCCTGACCATGCCGAAGGAAGGCCGCATCGTCGGCCGTAAGCTGCTCGACTACCGCCTCGGGCTTTACGCCGCCCCCGCCTATCTCGACCGCTTCCCTGAGATCACCTCCCGGCAGGATTTGGTACAGCACCGCTTCGTCGGCTACATCGAGGAGCTCTTGTTCACGCCGGAGCTCGACTATCTGCCGCAGGTGTCGCCACGCATCTCCGCCCGCTTCCGCAGCGCCAACCTGATCGCGCAGCTCAACGCCACGCTGTCAGGCTTCGGCATCGCCGTGCTGCCGCATTTCATGGCGAGCGATTACCCGAAGCTCGTCGCGGTGCTGCCGGAGGAGATTTCGATCACGCGAACGTTCTGGATGCTGATGCACGCCGACAGCAAGGACCTGGCTCGGATCAGGGCGGTGGCGGATTACATCTCCGAGATCGTGGAGCGCGAGCGGGCGCTGTTTGCGGGAAGATGAGCACCGCTCTCGTAGGGTGGGTTAGCCGAAGGCGTAACCCAGGCGTAATCCACCTCTTCTGTCTCCACGGACAAACACAGTGGTGGGTTACGCCAAGCGAATGCGCTTCGCTCAATCGCATGGCTAACCCACCCTACGGCATCTCGCCTAGTTCTGCTTCTTCCTGGCCGGTGCAGCCTTCACCGGCTCACGCTTCACGCCGCCCAGCGCGCTGTCCCGCCCCGCCTTCAGCACCTCGTCCGACAATTCGCTGGAGCCGGCAATGCGAGCAAGCAGCATGGTGCCGGCCATCGTCGCCAGCGTCGCGATCGCCTGCTTGCGCGCCGCCTTGCGCGGCTGGTTCGGGACGTAGTCGGTCATCATCTCGATCATCTCGTCGAGCTTGCCGGCAAACGCTTTGCGCGTCTTCGGACTCTCGCGGGCGATCTCGGCGCCGAGCGAAGGGATCGAACAGCCGTGGCCGGGATTGTCGCGGTGCAGCGCCGAGAGATAGGCCTCGGCGATCAGCGCCAGCCGCTTCTCGGGCGAGGCCTCGCCGGTGATCTTGCGCCAATGCTCCATCGAGCGGTCCATGGCATAGGCAAAGGCCTCGATCACCAGCGCCTCGCGGGAATCGAAATGCGCGTAGAAACCGCCATGGGTCAGGCCCGCCTCCTTCATGAGGTCGGCGACGCCGATGCCGTGCGCGCCCTTTTCGCGCAGCCGCACCGAGGCCTTCTTCACGATGCGGTCGTGGGTTTCCTGCTTGTGTTCCCGGGAATAGCGCATGGACGTCTCATTGCATGTCGGAGATCATCTCATAACACAGGAATGGACCGGACGGTGAATTAATTCGTGTTCAGACATTCCCGATCATGGAAAAGGTTGCAGTTGCATGGACCGCGAGCGCCCCCTTGCCGTCGCGGACGAAACCTTCGGTGTAGCTGGTCTGGCGCCCCAGCTTGATGATCTTGCCTTCGGCCGAGATCGGCCCGGAACGTACCGACAGCGGGCGCAGAAACGTCATTTTCAGGTCGAGGGTCACGGACGACTGCCCCGCTTCCAGCCGGGTCGAGATCGCGCATCCCATGGCGGTGTCGATCAGGGCGGCGGCGGTCGCGCCGTGCAGCAGACCGATGGTATTTTCGAGATCCTCGCGCGGCTCCAGTTCCATGACGATCCGGCCGGGCTCGACCACGGCCATGGTGAAGCCGATCAGTTTTGCGAACGGCGGTGGCGGCAGGCGGCCATCGCGAATGCCGAGCATGGCGTCCATGCCTGACAGGCCCATGGCCACCTTGGCAACCGGCGCAGGCACCTGCCAGTTCACCACGCGCTCGCGCCGCTGCGCCGGCGAAAACAGGTCGAGTTGATCGATATCGGTCATGGCGGCCTCTTTGTATTATATACGTCATACTATGCCACGGACTTCGTGCTGGCAACTCCACCGGCCCTGCCCGCTTGACAAGCAGCACGTTTCGGCTCGGAAGTGACGCCGACCGGCGCGCATCGCGCCTATCCACGAAACCTTCGAGAACCACGATGGAAATGCTCAACAACCACTGCGGCGTGACGCGCGATGCGCGCGGCGTCGTCCATGTCGCGATCTGCAACGCCGGCCCGCTGAATATCCTGGGGTCGCCGGTGACCGAGGCGGTGCGCGAAGGCCTGCAGCAGCTCAGCTCCGACCGCAGCATCCGCGCCGTGGTGCTGCGCGGCCAGAGCGAGAAGAGCATGATCGGCGGCGCCGACATCAAGGAGATGGCCAGGCTCGACCAGAAATCGGCAGAAGCCTTCATCAGCCGACTGCGCGATCTCTGCGAGGCCGTGCGCCAGTTCCCTGCCCCGGTAATTGCGCGCATGCCCGGCTGGTGCCTCGGCGGCGGGCTCGAGGTCGCGGCCGCCTGCGATTTCCGCATCGCCGCGCACGACGCGCATTTCGGCATGCCGGAGGTCCGCGTCGGCATCCCCTCGGTGATCCATGCCGCGCTGCTGCCCCGCCTGATCGGCTGGGCCCGCGCGCGCTGGCTGGTGATGACGGCGGAGAACATCGACGCAGCCACCGCGCTGGCCTGGGGACTGATCGACAAGGTCGCATCCCCGAACGGGCTTGATGCGGAGATCGAGCACCTGGTGAAGGCCTTGCTCGAATGCGGCCCCGAGGCGCTGCGATCGCAGAAGGCGCTGCTGCGGCAGTGGGAGGAATTGCCGCTGACCGAGTCGGTGAACCTCAGCGTGAAGGTGTTCGGCGAGTCGTTTTTGACGGACGAGCCGACGCGGTTGATGGGCGCGTTTGTGAACCGGAAGCGGTAGGCCTGCCCTCGGTGTCGTCCCGGCGAAGGCCGGGACCCATAACCCCAGGGAGGGGTTGCTACGCGAGCTGGTAACTAAGGGTCTTCGCCAAACTTTGCCCTGTGGCTATGGGTCCCGGCCTTCGCCGGGACGACGTCGGAGGGGGCCTTCCGACTCGCATCAACAAATCTCATGCGAACCGCAAGATTTTCTCATCCCAGCCGCGGTTGCATTTTTTGCGCCGCATCATATGATGATCATAATCTTACACGTCATCGCCAGGGAGCCCCATTATGGCCGAAGCCGCCGATCCCGTCGTCATCGTCTCCGCCGCCCGCACGCCGCTCGGCCGTTTCATGGGCGAATTGTCGCCACTCCCCGCGCACAAGCTCGGCTCGCACGTGATCGGGGCGGCGCTGGAACGCGCAAACCTCGCGCCTGAGAAAGTCGACGAGGTCTTCATGGGCTGCGTGCTGCCGGCCGGACAAGGCCAGGCGCCGGCGCGCCAGGCGGCACGTAGCGCCGGTTTGCCAGACGCCACCGGCGCCACCACCGTCAACAAGGTCTGCGGCTCCGGCATGAAGGCGACCATGCTGGCGCACGACATCATCCGCGCCGGCTCGGCCGATATCGTCGTCTCCGGCGGCATGGAGAGCATGAGCAACGCGCCCTATCTGCTGGCCAGGGCGCGCGGAGGCTATCGCGTCGGCCACGATCGCATCATCGACCACATGATGATGGACGGGCTGGAGGACGCCTACGAGACCGGCCGCTCCATGGGCGATTTCGGCGAAGCGACCGCGGAAGCCTATCAGTTCACCCGCAAGGACCAGGACGCCTACGCGATGGAGACGCTCAGCCGCGCCCGCAAGGCGGTCGAGGGCGGCGCGTTCAAGGCGGAGATCGCGCCGATCACGCTGACCGAGAAGGCAGGTCCCCGCATCATCGCCAACGACGAGCATCCGCTGAAGGTCGACCCCGCAAAGATCCCCGGGCTGAAGCCGGCGTTCCGCGCCAACGGCACCATCACGCCGGCGGCCTCCTCCGCCAATGCTGATGGCGCTGCCGCGCTGGTGCTGACGAAGCGCTCGCTCGCCGACCGCAATGGCCTGCCTGTTCTCGCCGAGATCAAGGGCCATGCCACCCACAGCCAGGAGCCGCAATGGTTCACGACGGCGCCGATCCCGGCGATCCGCAAGCTGCTCGACAAGGTCGGCTGGAGCGCGGGCGATGTCGACCTGTTCGAGATCAACGAGGCTTTTGCCGTGGTGGCGATGGCGGCGCAGCGCGATCTCGGCATTCCCCGCGACAAGCTGAACGTCAACGGTGGCGCCTGCGCGCTCGGCCATCCCATCGGCGCGACCGGCGCCCGGCTGATCGTGACGCTGCTGCATGCGCTGGAGGCGCAAAACCTCAAGCGCGGCATCGCAGCGCTCTGCATCGGCGGTGGCGAAGCCACCGCGATCGCGGTGGAGCGCCCGACGCACTAGCGCCCAATGTCCGAAATTGAGGGAAGTCTGGCATTTCAGACTTCCCTCAGCTGTGTCAGATTGCAACGATGGCGCGGGTCCTTGAGGCTCGCCAACAACATTGAGGCCCAATGATCTCGAATTGGCTCGCGGCAGCGCTTTCCCGCCGCAATATCCACTACGGCTGGGTGATGGTCGGCGTGACCTTCCTTGCCGCGCTGATCAGCGCCGGCACGGTCGGAGCGCCCGGCGTGTTCATCGTTCCCCTGCAGAAGGAGTTCGGCTGGAGCACGGCGCAGATCTCCTCCGCGCTGTCGATCCGCTTCATCCTGTTCGGGCTGATGGCGCCGTTCGCCGCCGCCCTGCTCAACCGCTACGGCCTGCGCAACGTCACGCTGACGGCGCAGCTCATCGTGGTCTCGGCACTGGTGCTCTCGCTCGGCATGACCGAGATCTGGCAGCTCATCGCGCTGTGGGGCGTCGTGATCGGCATCGGCACCGGCATGACCGCGCTGGTGCTGGGCGCGACCATTGCGACGCGCTGGTTCGCAGCACGACGCGGCCTCGTGGTCGGCATCATGACCGCGAGCGTCGCCACCGGCCAGCTCGTATTCCTGCCGCTGCTCGCAAGCCTCACCGAACGCTTCGGCTGGCGCCTCGCGCTCGGCTTCGTCTGCATCATGCTCGGCGTCTCGGCGCTGGCCGTGCTGCTCGCGATGCGCGACCGGCCGAGCGACCTCGGCCTGCGCCCGTTCGGCGACGAGGGCACCGAGCCCCTGCCCGCACCGCCAGTGAGCCACGGCTCGATCACGGCGGTGGCGCTCGGCACGCTGCGTGACGCCTCCAAGTCAACCGCATTCTGGATCCTGTTTGCGACCTTCTTCGTCTGCGGCGCCTCCACCAACGGCCTCGTGCAGGTGCACCTGATCCCGATGTGCCTCGATTTCGGCATTCCGCAGGTGCAGGCCGCGAGCCTGCTCGCCGCAATGGGCATCTTCGATTTCTTCGGCACCATCATGTCGGGCTGGCTGTCGGACCGCTACGACAACCGCTATCTGCTGTTCTGGTACTACGGCCTGCGCGGGCTCTCGCTGATCTTCCTGCCGTTCAGCGATTTCTCGTTCTATGGGCTCTCGATCTTCGCGATGTTCTACGGGCTCGACTGGATCGCGACGGTGCCGCCCACAGTCCGCCTCACCGCGCAGAAATTCGGGCCAGAGCGCGCCAATCTGGTGTTCGGCTGGATCTTCGCCGGCCATCAGCTCGGCGCCGGCACCGCAGCGTTCGGCGCCGGTTTCTCACGGACGGTCTACCAGAGCTATCTGCCTGCGTTCTTCATCGCCGGCGCGCTCTGTGTGTTCGCCGCGCTGATCGTGCTGGCGCTGTCGCGGCAGCCGAAGCTCCAGCCCGCGGTGGCCTGAAGCTAATACCTGATCGTGGTGGTGACGCCGAACACTGCGGCGTCACCGATCCGCGAGACGCCGGTCGGATCGTTCGGGTTCGGGACGCCGCCCGAGGGCCGGAACACGTATTGGAAGTACGGCGCGATCAGCCACCCCGGCTTGATGTGCGCCTCGTAGATCATCTCGAGCAGCGTCTCGTTGCTGCGCACCGGCCCCTGTACGCCGGTGTAGACATTCGCATCGACGTCGAGACGACGCGCGGTGTTCGATATCCGCATATAAGCCATCGCCACGCCGAAGCGGTCGAGGGGACGGCCTGGCGTGAAGCCGACGAAGCCGATGCCGCCGTCGAGGTAAAGGTCGATCAGATTGCGGTCCGGCGGACTGTAGGCGATGCGGCCGAACGCCGTGATGCCGGGGAGCGAGGCCGAGGTGCTGTTCTCCCTCACCTCCGGCGGGCGGTAGAGCACCTGCTCGATCACCGCGAAGATGCCGTAGTTGCCGCGCAGCCTGGCCGGAATGCCGCTTCCAGCGGGATCGGCGATGGACTGCCCTTCCGCGGTAAAGCGCTGGCTGTCGAACGAGCCATAATGCTTCCAGGCGCCGGGCGTGAAATTGCCGGCGAGCGGACGACCGCCAAAGTCGATGTCGTAGTTGAAGCGGACCTGCCCGATCACCCAGGGCGGATCGTTGACGCGGAAGGCGAGGCCGTGATGGTCGCGAATCTGCGGGTCCTGATCGCCCGGGCCCGAGGGATCACCGTTGAACACTGCGCCATAGGCGGTGACCTGGTCCGACAGCGCCGCCTTGATGCGGATGCCGGGCACCGCGATCGGCGGCGCCGGGCCCCCGGCCGGAAGATTGCTCGCCTTGATCGCGGGCCAGCCGAAGGTGCCGTTGATGAAGAGGTCATCGGTCTGGCTGTCGAAGAACTCGACGTCGGCGGCCTGCTGACCGGCCCTGATGTTCAGGCGATCGCCAAAGAAGCTCTGCTCAAAATAGGCGTTGTAGAGCCGCTGGTCGGGCAGCGCCTCGATCTCGCTGATGGTGGCGAGGTTTTGCACGTAGTTGCGGGAGAGCCCCTGGCCGTAGATCACGAAGCCATTGGCGTAGAAGCGGCCGCCGGTCCAGCCGACCAGCTTGTCGAGATCGGCATCGACCGACAGATCGAGCCGGCCGAAATGGATGGCGCCGCGCTTCACGCCGCCGGAAACGTTGGCGATGTTGTCCGCGATGTAGGTCGCGCCGAAGTTGAGGCCCTTGTTGGCGAGGCCGTCATGCCACTCGTTGAACCATTTTGGAAACAGCCATTCCGCCGCGCTCTCGTCCTTGGCACCGGCAAATGCGCTCGTGCTTGCCGCCATGCCGGTCAGCGCGACCGCGGCCGCCAGGGATTTTCGGGTACTCCAACTCACGATCGACGCGCGCTATTTGAAAATGCCCGTGCGCCGCATGAAGAGATAGGCCGCGCCGACCGAGGAGGCCATCAGCACCGCCGCCCAGAGGAACCGGTCTCGACGTCGGTGAGCGGCAAGCCCTTGGTGTTCATGCCGAAGATGCCGGTGATCAGCGTCGGCGGCAGCAAGAGCGAGGTCACGATCGAGAGCGTATGGAGGTGGCGGTTGCTCTCCTCCTCGTTCTTGAAGCGCAGCTCCTCCTCGAGCAGGCGGCTGCGCTCGCGCAGCTCGACGATGTCGTGATCGAGGCCATCGAGCCGCTGCGCGAGCTTGCCGGCGTGGATGCGAAGCGCGGGCGAGAGGTGGTCGGTGTTCTTCTGGTCGAGGCGGTGGAACAGCACGCGCAGGCCGGTGAGCTGGCGATGCAGCCGGACGCAGGTGCGGCGCAGGCGGCCGAGGTTGCGGCGCATCTCGGACTTGGCCTCATCCGCCAAAATGCGTTCCTCGATATCGTCGATCTCCTGGCCGAGCTTGTCGACCATCCGGTCGAGCGTGTCGGCGACCTCGTCGACGATCTTTTCCAGGAGATGAGCGACATTGTCGACGCGGTAGCCGCCTTCCAGCACCCGCCGCGCCGCGTCGGCCGAGCACAGCGCCTGATGACGGCCGCTGACCAGGAGCCGCTCGGTCATGGCGAAGCGCAGGAACGCGGTCTCCTCCGTCGGGCTGTCGATCTCGCGGACGAGATCGGAGAACACGCCGTAGACGCAATGGTCGATGACGTGGAGCTGCTGGAACGTGTCGTGCGAGAGCAGCAGATCACGCGCGAGCGGCGGCAGGCTGGACGCCGCAATCCATGGACGCACGCGCGCGTCCGTCAGGTTGAAATGCAGCCAGAGGCGGCCGTCATGGCTGAACTCGATCGGCCGGTCGATCGGCAGCGCCTCGGCGCTGCCGTCGCTGTGCAGGCGGAACGCCCAGACCAGGCCGGGAATGGCGGGGTCAGTGTCCGATATCGCGCTGACAAGCTTCGCCGGCTCAGCCATGGATAGCCCCAACCGTCAACCAATGCCCCGTCGCCGGACGATGGCTGACGGCATCGCCCGGCTCCACGCGGGTACTCAATTACGCCAGTGTTACAGTTTGATGATGGCGCCCTACTCCGCGGCCAGCCCCGTCGCAGCCACAGCTTCGGCTTCCTTGACATAATCGTGCACGACACGGCCGAACGGCAGCGTCAGGTCGGCGATGTAATGGTGCGCACCGAGGCAGCGGCGGACCGGGAAGTCCGCGACCGGCGCGTTGACGTGCGGCACCAGATGCAGCCGGCCGGGTCCCATCCAGGAGCCCTTCGGCACGATGTCGGTGAGGTTGATCGCGACGAGCTGGCAGACTTCCAGACGGCCGTCGACGCCCGGGATCATCTTCAGATTGATTTGCGTCTTCGACAGCGTGGCGCGGGTGAGATCGCCGTTGCCGGCCATGCTCTCGTGCTTGTAGCCCATCGTGCCCATCGCGACGAGCTGGCCGGCATATTCCAGCGTGCCCGTCAGCGTGTCCTTGACGATCTCGAGCTTGGGATGGGCGTACTTCTTGGGAAAACCCCAGATCTCGCGGCCGGCCGCGATCGGCGGATCGTCGTCGAGGTACATCTGCGAGACGAAGTTGACCTCCTCGCCATCGAGGCGCGCGGGGATGACGAGGCCGGATTCGGTGTAGCTGCCGAAGCCGGAAGAGTCCGGCATCTTGATCCATTCGTAATGCACGATCGGCTGGTCGATCGGCTCCAGCGGCTCAGGCAGGCCGGCGCGGATCAGGTCGGGATCGGTCTCGTAGGTGATGACGAGGAATTCGCGGTTGACGAAGCGGTAGGGCCCGGCCGGATAGCTCGGCCCGGCGGCCGGCATGGACGGAAGTCTCAGCACATCTTCCCTGCGCATCGCTGGTCTCCTGATGTCTGTGATGCCCGCCCGGCAGCGTCAGGCGGTGATGCAGATTGCTAGCCGCACTCGTTGACTGCGATGTGAAGGATTTCCGTCAGGCCCACGACCGCCGGCATTCCCGTTCCGGCTGACGTGCATGCAGGCGATGCATCGGCGCCGAAATTGTCATCACGCCGTCACCGCGGGACGCAATCGTCGTAGACACTCAGGAGGCATCACCATGGACGCCCGCACATCGGAGCCGACCTACTCAACGCATCAGCCTGCCTCACGCGGCTGGCGCCCCGAGCGCTGCGACCGCGTCGCGCTGGTGCTGCAGGGCGGTGGTGCCCTCGGCGCCTACCAGGCGGGCGTTTACCAGGCGCTGCACGAGGCCGGCATCGAGCCCGACTGGGTCTGCGGCGTCTCGATCGGCGCCATCAATTCCGCCATCATCGCCGGCAACCGGCCGGAGCAACGGCTGGAAGCGCTGCGCATCTTCTGGGAGCGCATCACCAACCGCAAGATCTGGCACTACACGCCCGATGGCGACGTCTTCCGCCAGTGGCGCAACCTCACCAGCGCGTGGATGACCTCCACCCTCGGCCAGCCCGGCTTCTTCACGCCCAATCAGGTCAACCCCTGGTTCAGCCCGGTCGGCGCCAAGACCGCCACCAGCTATTACGACACGATGCCGCTGAAGGAGAGCCTGCGCGAGCTCGTCGACTTCGATCTCATCAACGAGAAGAAGGTCCGCTTCGCCGTCGGCGCGGTCAACGTGCTCTCGGGCAACTTCATCTATTTCGACAACGCCCATGACGAGATTGTCCGGAGCACATCATGGCATCGGGCGCCCTGCCCCCGGCGCTGCCGATGGTGCGGATCGGCACCGATCATTTCTGGGACGGCGGCATCGTCTCCAACACGCCGCTGCAGCACCTGCTCGATCAGGAGGACGCGCTCAATTCGCTGGTGTTCCAGGTCGATCTGTTCAGCGCCCGCGGCGTGCTGCCGCGCTCGATCCAGGACGTGATGGCCCGCCACAAGCACATCATGTATTCCTCGCGCACGCGCCACAACACCGACGTCTACCGCCGCACGCACAACCTCAAGGTCCTGCTCTACAAGGCGCTGGCGAAGCTGCCGGACGAGCAGCTCTCCGAGGAGGAGCGCCAGCTGAAAGCGAGCCTGCGCAACATGCCGGAGATCGCGATCCTGCATCTGATCTACCAGCAGAAGGCCTATGAGGGCGATGCCAAGGATCACGAATTCTCGGGCACCTCGATGCGCGAGCACTGGACGAGCGGCTACGAGGATACCAAGCGCACCCTGAAGCGCCGCGACTGGATCAAGATGCCGGACGAAGGCATGGGCCTCGTGGTGCACGACGTGCACCGGGAGACGGAGAGCGCGTGAGGCAGCTTTCTGGAAGCGCGAAAACAAAAAAGTGCGAAAACAACCCCATGCACAGTAGCCGGGACGTGCTGGATCAATGACTTAGCGCGTCGGCTCGGCGATTTGACCCGTCGGGCAAAACAGGGGCATAATGCGACTATTCCGAATTCCTTCTCCGCCATTCCGCAGAGGGGCGTGATCGGGCTGACGCCGCTATGCGCCTTCCGGATGACGCCTCAGCAGCTCTTCTGCTGCAAGTGCTGGATGCAGGTGCAGGTCGTCGACGTCGACGAATACTTCACGTCGTAGTACGGAAAGCTCGACGAGGTCGGGCTGTTCGTCGAGCAGCGCGGGAACAGGTAGTAGCTGTCGCTCAGCTTCACGGTGCCGGCGATGGTGTAGCCGAGATTCGTCGTGTAATTATAGCTAACCTCGCTCAGAATGAGCGAGATGTTCTTATTGCTGGGATTGTTCGGGTCAGGTGCGGTGAACGAGGACAAGGTCATCGGGTCCCCCTTCTTTCTCGCCGCCGACGTATTGGTTGACTCGCTCCATTGCACGGTCGCGTTTCCACTGCCGTCGGTGGAGACTTGAGACACCGTGATCGTAATCAGCGAAGCCCCGCTGGAATCCTTGACGGCATAAGGCGCCATGATCGCCTGCGCCGAGCCGAGAATGGCTTGCATCCGGGATGTGCTGAGCGACGTGTTCTGCGTGACCATGTCGGCGACACTGTGCGCGGTGGCGCTGACCTTGACGTTCATCGCCAGCCCATTGCCGAGCTCGACGCCGCCGACGTAGAGCACCAGCATGAACGGCGCTACGATGGCGAACTCCGTCGCGGCGACAGCGCGGTCGTCGGCTAGCAGGCGTCGAGCGCGAGACGACAAGGCGGCGATCATCAGGAGGCTCCTGGCTCGTTCTGGAACGCGGCCGACGACGTGAGCAGCCGATTGCCGGTCGAAAGGTTCGAGAGGTTGAAACCGAGCGGCCCGAGCATGACGGGCCATACGTACATCACCCGGAGAACGACGATGTCGCCGGCATCTCCCGGATTGTATTGCCAGGTGTTCGTGACGGCTCCCGAAGCGTCGAAGGTCAAGGTCGGCATGCCCGTATTGGCGGCGGACCACGAATTGGCCACCTGCAGGTCAACCATCAGACCACTGCAGGTGAACAGGATCGAGATCTGGTCGCAGACCTTCTGCTTGAAGGCGGCCTGGGTCATCTGCGCAGACTGCACCTGCCCGGTCATGACCAGGCGCGCGGATTGACGCGCGATGTTTTCGAGCAGCTGTTGGGCAAAGAAGACGAGGAACGTCTGAAGGAGCGCGATGATGAGGGCGAGGAACGGCGCGGCCACGAGCGCGAATTCGACGGCCGTGGCGCCCCTGCTGTCGCGCGCGAAAGCAGCGCCGCGATGGCGGCGTCTCTTGGTTGTTGCAACGTCCGGACCGGTCATGGCGTTTCTCTACTGCACCAGGCTGGCCGTGCTGGACGCGACCTTGATGAAGAGGTCCGTCAAGGCCGCGGAAATATCGCCGCCCGTCTGAACACTTTTATAGAAACCAGGCGAGGCGCATGCCTGGAGGTTTTGCGCGATCTTGCCGGTTGAGGAAGTAGGCTGGTCGTACTTGTCGATCCAGGTCATGTACCAGTTATCCGTTTTCTGGATACCGGTGGCGGAATTGGCGATGAGCTGCAGATACTCGGTGTAGAGGACGGCGATCTTGATGCCCCGGTTCTTGATGGTCGTGCACATCGTCGTGTCGAGCGGCTGCTGGCATCGACTGTTGGAGGCAAAGCTCGCGTTGGGGCAAGTCGCGGAGATCTTGTCTTCGACGCCGTCGGTGACAAGGAACACCACTTCCTGCGGCGTATCTCCCGACGCGTTGCTGCCAAGCCCGGGCGTGGGCATGATGTCGTTGATGCTTTTGAGCGCGCCGGCGATATCCGTGCCGTTGTCGGTCTTGCAGTTGGTCGTCGGAACGACGCAGTTCTGGTAGGCGACCGGCATCAGCGAGATGTTGTTGACCTGGCCTCCGGCGAGGCTCGGGGTGGTCAGCTTGGCCAGTTCGTTCAAAGTCAGGTCGAACGTATAGAGCGCCGCTTTGTAGGTGGTGTTGTTCAAGGCCGCCATGCACTGCATGACGCCGCCCGAAATGCCCGACTGCGGGCAGTTCGACCACGTATTGAGCAACTGGTTGACGGCACTCGTCACGAGATCGATCCGCAACTTGATATTGTTGGATCGTGCGATCGCGAGGTTATCCTTGGTCCCGCCGTCGTGAGCGATATTGGTCTGATGACAGGCGAAGCCGCAGTTCTGCGAGGCCGCCGCTGTCTGGTACGCGGGGGCGGTGTACTTGATGAGGTTGCTGATGTCGGTCGTGGTCGCGCCGATGCCCATGGACGGCGAGTCGTCCATCAGCAGATAGAAATTCATGTTGGGCGCGCTGGATGCCTTTGCCGTCGCCGAACCGCCGATTTGCCAGGTCTGCTTGCCGAGCACGCCGGGGAAATTGTTGACCGAGCCCGCCGTGTAGGACACCGTGATGCTGCGCGAGAGCCCGGAATCGGTGACCGTGATGGTCGGCGTCGGCACCGCCGCCAGACCGGAAAGATTGGCCTTCGCTGCGAACACGGCTGCTGCGGTCGCCTTGACGACCGTGGCGTCGCTTTGAGTCAGCATCGCCGGCCGCACGGCGGCGATCGCAGCCGCGTCGGCGGCCGCGTTCAATTGCTCGCGCTTGCGCAAGGCCAGCGTGTAATCCAGCGTCATGCCCAGGAGAAAGATGATCGGAACCATCATCAGCGCGAAGATGATGGCGACATTGGCCTTCCGGTCTCTGGCGAAACGAAGCACTGCGCGGCGGAGCATTGCCCTTAACCCTGATTGCCGTCGTTGCGGCAGCGACACATCCCTGAACTGGTGTGATTGGGGCGGATTGAGGGGTTTTCAGCCCATTCCTCGCCTGATCACGGGCCGACTATGAGGATGGGCTTCTTAATCAACGCTTACGGGCAATCCATAAACATGGACCGCAACAAATTGAGATGTGTCTTATTGAGAGGGCATCATTAACGCCAATTAAACAGGTTCCCGGAGATTGCAGCGATGGGGTGCAGGGACGCGTAATGCGTGCGGCCCCCGGTCGCCGGGCGGCTTCGAGGCGCGCATCAAGGACATGGCGGTATGGGGACGCCGGACGTGCCCCAATTGATTGCGTGCCGAAACGCGAGGCGCCTCCGCACAGGCGGAGATCGAGGTCACTTCGCTTCCTTGTTCAATTCGATTGCGACCTCCGACATCCAGGAGCCCGGAGCTTCCATCAGGAAGGACTGATGCGTGGCCTTGGTCTGGATCGTCACCAGCGCGGCCACCGTGTTTCCTTCAATCCGGGCCTCGATCAGGCCATCCCTGTTCGTGCCGTAGACCTTGCCGCCCTGGCGGTACTCGCTTTCGAACCAGTTTCCCGAAAGCTCCGTCCCGCTCTGCTCGATGTTGGCGGACAGGGCCATCTTATACGCATCGCTCGCGCAGCGCAGGTCCAGTGTCAGCGACCGTCCGGGCCGCGTGACGTTGTACGCCACCTTGCAGCGAACCTTTTCACGCGGGCCGTCCGACGGCTTCATGGTGCCGGTGCCCGACCATGCGCCGGCCAGGCTGTCGAACACCTGCTCTGCCTGCAACGGGCTCGCGCCGACGAGAACAAGACAAACCACGCCGACACCGATACGCCCGGCCATGGACTTCAATAGCATCTGCCAATCCTGATCCGTAAAATCCGCGCGCGTCCTAAGCGTGAACAGCCGCGAGATGTTGGCGAAGATGTTTACAAATGTTGCGGAGATTGCCCGAACGTTGCCGCCGTCATTGCGAGCGCAGCGAAGCAATCCAGAGTCCCTCCGCGGAAAGATTCTGGATTGCTTCGCTGCGCTCGCAATGACGGGTTCGTAAAGCCGAGCTTATTCCTCAGCGGTGGTGTTCGCCGCGACAGCAGGGCCTCACGGCCTGATCGTCATATTCTCCGGCGGGCCGGCCTTGCGCAGCGGTTCGGCCAGCCGCGCGAACTCGCAGAGCAGCGAGCGCGTCTTCCGGGGATCGATGATCTCCTCGACCCAGAATTTCTCGGCCGAGCGGAACGGCGAGCGCAGCTTGTTCAGCCGCTCCTCGATCTCCTTCAGTTTCGCGCCCTTGTCCTCAGCCGCATCGATGTCGGCGCGGTAGGCCGCTTCAATGCCGCCCTCGAGCGGCAGCGAGCCCCAATAGGCCGACGGCCAGGCGTAGCGGATCGAGAAGCGGTCGGCCGGCTGATGCACGACACCGGCGACGCCAAAGGCGTTGCGCAGGATCACGGTGCACCAGGGCACGGTGGTCTGGTTGACCGCGGCCATGGCGCGGACGCCGTGACGGATGGTGGCGGCCTTCTCGGCATCGAGGCCGATCATGAAGCCGGGGCAGTCCATGAGATAGACGACTGGCAGATGGAAGGTCTCGGCGAAGTCGACCCAGCGCACCACCTTCTGGCAGGCATCCGCCGTCCAGGAGCCGCCATAATGAAAACTGTCGCTGGCGAGCACCAGCACCGCCCGGCCCTCGAGCCGCGCGAGACCGACAATGATCGGCTTGCCGAAGTTCTTCGCGACCTCGAAGAACGAGCCCTTGTCCACGACCGACTCGATGATCGGGCGCATCTTGTAGACCTGCTTGCGGTTGCGCGGCACCGCGCTCATCAGCGCTTCGTCGCCGCGCTCGGGACTGTCCGCGCAGGGCAAGGTCGGCGGCAGTTCGTAAACCGACGACGGCAGGTAAGAGAGGAAACGGCGCGCGCAGGCGAACGCCTCCTCTTCGGTGTCGACGGCATGATCGACCGCGCCGGCGCGGGTCTGGATCTCGGCGCCTCCGAGCTCCTCCTTCGAGAGATCCTGCCCGAGCGCCTTCACCACCGGCGGGCCCGCGACGAACATCGCGGACTTCCGCGTCATGATGGAATAGTGACTGGCGGCAAGACGCGCCGCGCCAAGGCCTGCGACCGAGCCGAGGCCGAGCGCGACCACGGGCACGCGCGACAGGTTCTCGGTCGTGAAGCGGTACCAACGCGTGCCGCCGATGCCGCCCGGCAAATTCGCCGCGCCCTTGGTCTCGATCGTTTTCACCGAACCGCCGCCGCCGGAGCCTTCGATGATGCGGACGATGGGCAGGCGGAAGTCGTGCGCCATCTCCTCCGCCATCAGCGGCTTGGCGGAGATCGACGCATCGGCCGAGCCGCCGCGCACGGTGAAATCGTCGCCGACCACGACCACGGTTCGGCCGTCGACGCGCGCGCGGCCAAACACGCAGTTCGCCGGCGTCAGTTTCTTCAGATCGCCGCTGGTATCGTACTCACCGATGCCGGAGACGGCACCGATCTCGTGAAAGCTGCCCTTGTCGATCAGCTTGTCGATACGCTCCCGAACAGTCAGCCGGCCCTGGTCATGCTGTCGCTTGACCTTGTCAACGCCGCCCATCTCCCGCGCGAAGGCTTCGCGCCGGGCGAGCTCGTCGAGTTCCGGCTTCCAGTTCATTCACTCCCTCCGAGTTGATCGGCTTGTTATTGTTGTGCACGGCCATTGCGACCGGTTTGCGCGAGATGCGGTTGTTGAAGACGTCGCCTTCCGCGCCCTCCATCAGGCTGCCGAGCGAGCGGCCGAGCGCGAGCATGAGCGGAGCGACCTCGTCATGCAGACGCTGCTCGTCATACATCGCCGAGAGAAGGCCGATCGTGATGACGACGAAGGTCTGATATTGCGGCGACCAGATCGGCACCGCGAGGCCGTTGATGTGCGGGCTCCACAACCCGCAGGCCACGACATAGCCGCGCTCGCGCAGCGACTGCCGGTGAGCCTCGATGCGAGGCTTGAGGATCTTCGCAGCCTCGGGCGCTTCGCGCTCCATCTCCGCGATGAAGGCATCGCCGACTTCCGGCGACAGCGCCGCAGTGTAGGCCGCGCCCGCAGCGGTCGAGGCCATTGAGATGCGGCTGCCGGTGCCCTCATGCAGGCCGAGCGCAGAAGCCGAGCGCGCGAACTGGAGATAGACGAGATGGAAGCGGTCCGGCACGACGAAGCCGACCGTGCCCGGCAGCTGCTCGGCGACTTCCTGCAGCCGCTGGCGGATCATGCTGCGCAGCTGCGCGCCCTTCATCATCGAGGCACTCATCGCCACCGCGCTCGGGCCGATACGATATTTCTGATCGCGCGGCAGATAGACGAGCTGGCCCATGCGCGTCAGCGTGTGCGTGAGCCGCGACACCGTCGAGCGCGGCAGGCCGCAGCGATTTGAAATCTCGAGATTGCCGAGCCGGGCCTCGTGGCCCTCGAAGCATCGCAACACATCGAACGCGCGCGACACCACCTGGATGACATCACCCTCACCGGCTTCGCCAGCGAGCGCACCTTGCCTACTCAACCGCTCCGATCGTCGTCCCATGTTCCCTACTTTGTTTGTTCCGCTCTGCGGAATTAAATTCCACTTGCAGACGACGCTACCTCAGGCATTTTGCGACGACAACAAAAAGGCGATGGCATGCCAGAAATTAAGATCGTCACGGAGGTCGCCGGTCGCATCTGCGCAACTCCCGTGCAGGTTGGAGGAACCGTCGCGGATGGTGACGACGTTGTGGTCGTCGAAGCGATGAAGATGGAGATCCCGGTGCCTTCGCCCGCGAGCGGAACGATCACATCGCTTCTGGTGAAGCTCGACGATCTCGTCGCCGAGGGACAGGCGATCGCGATCGTCGCGAACTGACTGCATTATCCCAGGCTTCCGCGACAATCTGTCAGTCACATTCCTGCATGCGCGGTACGGCGTTGCTATCGTCTGATACGGATGACATGATCCGATTCAAACAAAACCTTGTTTCAAACAAAGAAAGAAAATCCTCGCGGCAAAGCGCGGATCATTGGAGGGAAACATGTTTCGAGGGCTGCTCATGCTCGCGCCTGCCCTGGTGGCGGGCATTTCTTTTGCGTCTACACGCTATGCATTCGCCGAAGATACCAAGCTGCCGGCGACATTGACGTTCACTGCCTATGACACCGGCACCGCCGGCTTCAACATCGCGGTCGGCGTCGGCAAGATGATGAAGGACAAGTACAGCACCGACGTGCGCGTACTGCCGGCCGGCAACGACGTCGCCCGCCTCGCGCCGCTACGCGCCAAGCGCGCGGCCTCCGCGGCGATGGGATCGGGCACCTATTTCGCGCAGGAAGGCGTGTTCGAGTTCGGCTCCAGGGAATGGGGACCGCAGCCGCTCCAGATCATGCTCTCGACGGTCGATTGCAATTGCGGTTCGCTTGGCGTCGCAGCCGACACCGGTGTGAAAGAACTGAAAGACCTGAAAGGCAAGCGCGTCGGCTTCGTGGTCGGCTCGCCCGCGCTGAACCAGAACTCGCTCGCGGTGCTCGCCTTCGCAGGCCTGACGCAGAAGGACGTCAAGGCGGTCGAGTTCGCAAGCTACGGCGCGATGTGGAAAGGGCTGATCAACAACGACGTCGATGCCGCCTTCGGCACCACCATCACCGGCCCCGCCAAGGAAGCCGAGACCTCGCCGCGCGGCCTGATCTGGCCGCCGCTGCCCGCCAAGGACAAGGAGGGCTGGGCGCGGATGCAGAAGGTCGGCTCGTTCTTCTTTCCGCAGGTCGCGACCTGTGGCGCCGGCATCTCGCCGGAGAAGCCGGTCGAGCTCGGCAACTACCCCTACCCGATCTTCGTCGCCTACGCCTCGCAACCCGCCGACCAGGTCTACGCCATCACCAAGGCGATGATCGTCAATTACGACGCCTACAAGGACTCCGCCCCCGGCGCCGGCGGCCTTGCCGCCGACCGCCAGACCAAGAACTGGGTGGTGCCGCTGCATCCCGGCGCGGTGAAGGCGATGAAGGAAGCCGGGCAATGGTCTGACGCGCAGGAGGCGCACAACAACAAGCTGTTCAAGCGGCAGGAGGTGTTAGCTGCCGCCTGGACAGACTACGGCAAGTCCAATCCGCCCTCGGACGAGAAGGCTTTCCTGGATGGCTGGATGAAGGCGCGCGCCGCGGCGCTGGCCAAGGCCGACATGCCGAACGGGTTCGACTGATCGTTAGACCTGCCTGCCGCAGATCGTTTTGAGGAGAGCGCCGATGTCAGAGACTGCGGCAGCGCCGGCGAAGAAGGTTGAGTTCGAGGATCCGCATCTCGGTGCCGCCGCCGATCTGCAGGAGGCCGAGGTCACGCGCGTCCGCACGCTGAAGGGCATGTGGCGCTGGGTGCTGATGGTTGCCACGGCGGCCACCATCCTCCTCTGCGTCAATCAGCAATTCTCGCTGCGGTTCTTCATCGACTACACCCAGCTCAACACTGAGTACTTTTATCTGCTGATCGCGTTGATGCTGCCGTTCACCTTCCTGATCTTCCCGGGATCGGAGAAGGCGCCGCTCGACCGCATCCCCTGGTACGACCTTCTGCTGTTCGCGGCCACCTTCGGCTCGGCGATCTGGCTGATGCTCAATATCCGCAAGGCGGCGCAGCTCGGCTGGGAGTTCGACGGCGCGCCCACCAACGTCATCGCCGCCGGCCTCGTGATGTGGTTCGTGCTGATGGAGGCGCTGCGCCGTACCGGGGGCTGGAGCCTGCTGCTGAGCGTGCTGCCCTTCACGCTCTATCCGCTGTTTGCGGATTCCTCCTGGCTCGGGCCGTTCCGCGGCACGCAATCGACGCTGCAGCAGACCACCTCCTATCACATGCTCTCCGGCGAGAGCCTGCTCGGGATTCCCATTCAGGCCTTCGCCGACACCGTGATCGGCTTCCTGGTGTTCGGCACCGCGCTGATGATGACGGGCGCCGGAAAGTTCTTCATCAACATCGCCTTTGCGATGTGCGGCACCTTCCGCGGCGGCGCGGCAAAGGTCTGCGTGTTCGCCTCCGGCCTGCTCGGCACCGTCGGCGGCAGCATCGTCTCCAACGTGCTGACCGCCGGCACGATGACGATCCCCGCGATGAAGAAGACCGGCTTCACGCCGTCCTATTCCGGCGCGATCGAGGCCTGCGCCTCGACCGGCGCGGTGCTGGCCCCGCCCGTGCTGGGCGCCACCGCGTTCGTGATGGCGCAGTTCATGAACACCGGCTATGCCGACGTCGCGCTGGCCGCGACCATCCCCTCGATCCTCTACTATGTCGGCCTGTTCGCGCAGGTCGACGCCTATGCCGCCCGGCACAAGCTGAAGGGCCTGCCGCGCGCCGAGCTGCCGCGGTTCTGGGATGCCTTCAAGGACGGCTGGTACTATCTGTTCGTGATCGTCGTGCTCGTGGTGATGCTGCTCTACTTCAAGCGCGAGAGCCACGCGCCGTTCTATGCCTCCGTGCTGCTGGTGATCCTGCACCAATGGTCGGGTCCGGCGCGCTGGAAGCTCGGCAACACGCTCGTCCTCGCCGGCTCGATCGCGGCGACGGCTGCGATGTTCTGGTTCGGCGTGCTCAACGCTGCACTGTGGGGCATGTGCCTGCTGGCGGCGCTGAACGAATTCTTCCCCGGCAAGAACTGGGGCGGCGCCCGCTGGCTGCAATTTCTCGAACTCAACGGCAAGACCTTCGTCGAGCTGATCGCGATCCTCGCCGGCTGCGGGCTCCTGATCGGCGCCTTCTCGCTCACCGGCGTGATCTCGAGCCTCGCCAACGACCTGCTCAGCATTGCCGGAGGCGACGCCTTCCTGCTGCTGATCATGTGCGCCATCACCAGCCTGATCCTCGGGCTCGGGTTGACCACGACCTCCTGCTACATCTTCCTCGCCATCCTGGTCGCGCCCGCGCTGGAGAAGCTCGGGCTCAACAAGATGGCCGTGCACATGTTCATCTTCTACTGGGGCATGCTGTCTTCGATCACCCCGCCGGTGGCAATCGCCTCCTTCGCGGCGGCCGGTATCGCCGGCGCGCCCGCGATGAAGACGGGCTGGGAGAGCATGTGGGTCGGAAGCATCATCTACTTCATTCCGTTCTTCTTCGTGCTCAATCCGGCGCTGCTGCTCCAGGGCCCGAATCCGTATCTGGAGGCGTTCGGGCTGACGGGACTTGCCTGTTTTGGCATTCTCTTCATCTGCGGCGGCATCCAGGGCTACCAGTCCTTCGTCGGGGACTTGCGCGGCGCCGGGATGCTGGAATGGCCGATCCGCGTGCTGCTGGTGATCGGCGGCTTCGTGGTGGCGACCCCGGGCGGCGGCATCATGCCGTTGTCGCAGATGCAGGTGACGCTGCTCGGCCTTGCCATCCTCGCGCCCACGATTGTGATCGCGCTGTTGCTGGTGCGGCGGCAGTCGGCCCTGCCGAACGGGTTGCGCGTGCCCTGATTGCGTTGCACAACATGGGCGATGAAACCGCAATCGCCTCTCGCCACCGCCTGGACCCGTTCGAAGCCGCCTTTGCTGCGGTTTCTGGACAATTGCCTCAGCGAATTCTCGGCCGAAACGTCAGGCCATGTGGCCGATTACATTCCCGAACTCGGCAAGGCCGATCCTGCCTATTTCGGCATCAGCCTCGCCACACTGGATGGGCATGTCTATGAAGTGGGCGACAGCCGGGCGCCCTTCACCATCCAGTCGATGTCGAAGCCGTTCGTGTTCGCGCTGGCACTGGACCTGCTGGGCGCGAGCAAGGTCGAGAGCGCAATCGGCGTCGAGCCGTCGGGCGATCCCTTCAACTCGATCCGGCTCAATTCCGACAACCATCCGTTCAACCCGATGGTCAATGCCGGCGCGATCGCCTGCACCGGGCTGATCTACGACAGCAAGGGCACGGAGGCTTTCGAGCAGATCCGGCTCGCCCTCAGCCGTTTTGCCGGCCGCGATCTCGCCGTGGATGAAGCGGTCTACAACTCGGAGAGCCGGACCGGCGACCGCAACCGCGCCATCGGCTATCTGCTCAAGACCAACGCCGTGATCTCCGACAACGTCGCCTCCGTGCTCGACGTCTATTTCCGGCAATGCGCGGTACTGGTCACCGCGCGCGACATCGCGGTGATGGCGGCAACCCTCGCCAATCGCGGCGTCAATCCCGTCACCGGCGAGCAGGTGATGACGCCGTACGCGATCTCGCGCACGCTGTCGGTGATGACGTCGTCGGGCATGTACGATTACGCGGGCGAATGGATCTACCGGATCGGCATCCCCGCCAAGAGCGGCGTCGGCGGCGGCATTCTGGCCGCCCTGCCCGCGCGTCTCGGACTCGGCAGCTATTCGCCAAAGCTCGACAAGCACGGCAACAGCGTGCGCGGCATCAAGGTCTGCGAGGCGCTGTCCTCGCACTACGATCTGCACATGCTCAACCGCAGCGACGACGCGCGCAACGCGGTTATTGCTGACTACGACATCGGCAAGAGCCCGTCCCGACGCGTGCGCCGGCTGCAGGAGCGCGAGATCCTCGCCGCGCATGAGCAGGAGGTGCGGATCATCGAGCTGGTCGGCACGCTGTCGCTGTCGGCGGTCGACTATGTCTCGCGCCGGCTCGCGGGCCGGCCGCGGCCGCAGTTCGTGATCTTCGACCTCCACCGCGTGACCTCGACCACGCGCGCCGGCGCACGGCTCGTCGCCGAAGTCTTCGAGGAGCTCGCCGCACTCAACGTCACCGTTGTCCTGTCAGGCGTCCGGCGCGCCTCCAAAGAGTGGAACAGCTTGCGCGAATGGACCGCGGAGCTGAAGAACGTGCGCGATTTCTACCTGCTCGACACCGCGATCGAATGGGCCGAAGACCAGATCGTCTACCGCTATGGCGGCTCGATTGACTTTCACGAGACCACCGAGCTGGCCGAACAGCCGCTGCTCGAGGGCCTCAGCACGGAAGAGCTGGCCGAGCTCGGCGCGATCTGCACCGTCAGGACCTATCAGTCCGGCGCCAAAATCCTCACCACCGGCGATCCCGCCGACGCCCTGTTCTTCCTGCGCAGCGGCGCCGTGCATGTCACGCTGCCCGACGGCGTGCGGCTGGCGACGCTGACCGCCGGCATGGCGTTCGGCGAAATGGCGCTGCTGGAGCAAACCCGCTCGGCCGACGTCTTCGCCGACATGGCGGCGACGGCGTTCGAAGTGCCGCTGAAAGATTTCGAGCGCTTCCGCGAGCAGCATCCACGCGCCAGCGAGTGCATCATGCGCAACCTCGCCCGGCTGCTGGCCGACCGCCTGATCGTCGCGAATGCGAAGGTGGATATTCTGACGTCGACGTGAGCCGCGGCCGTGACTCAGCGGCTCGCGGCTTCGCTCAGCCGCCGCTTGATCTTCGCAGCGCTCGCCTCGAGCAGTTCGGACGGCTTCTGGCCGGTCGCCGCGCACAGGCAGGCCCAGTAGTAGATGACGTCGCCGAGCTCGTCGACGAGACCCGCCTGATCGAGCCAGTTGTCGCGCAGCAGCTTCTTGATGTGGTCGGCGACCTCGCCGGATTCGCCGGCAAGGCCGAGGCCGAGATAGGACAGCCGCTCGTTGGACGGATGCTCGTCGACTTTCGCAACGCTCGCGGCCCAGGCCGCATATTCATCGATCGTCATGAGCATTCCTCGCCGATTGTGTCGGATCAGCCCACCACTTCGGTGACAGGCTGGAGATCGATCTCGAAGGTCTCCAGGAACTTTGACGTCATGATGTAGAAGCCGACCGAGAGCTGCAATTCAACCAGTGCGGCCGGCGTCAGCTTCGACGCGATCGCCTTGAAGGTCGCATCCGTCGGCTTGTTCAATTTCACGATCTCGTCTGTGAAGGCGAGCGCCGCGCGCTGGACGTCATTGAAACAGGTCGCGGCCTGCCAGTTCTCGAGCGCCGCGTTCTGCTCGTCGGTGACACCGACATTCTTGCCGATGCGCTTGTGCGCGACGATCTCATACGGAGCCTGGCACAGGATACCGGTGCGCGTGATCGCAAGCTCGCGCACGACCGGATCGAGCTCGCCCTTGTGCCTGATCGCGCCGCCAAGACGGCAGTACTGCTCAAAGTAGCTCGGCGAGTGCGCCATCATCCGGAAGATGTTGGCGTGGCGGTTCTTGTCGAGGATTTCGCGGGTGCGGTCGGATGCCTTGGACGGGTCGCTGTACTGAATGCGGGCCATGATTTTCCTGAAGTTTTCCCTGATCTTTTGATGCTTCTTGTCGCCATCGGCGAGAGTTCCCTGAAACTGTAATTGCGAGCGGACGCAGGAGCAACATCATCGAGTCAAAATGCCGCCGCATTGCTGATCGACCCTGACACAGTCGATATTCGCCGCGTGGGGACAAATCGCGGAGGATACTCGCAAGGGGTGTTCCGAGTAAAAACAATTGGCCGTCTTGCGCGCTCGCCGCGCAACGATGAGTCACGCCCAAGTCTAGGGAGAAAACGGCATGAAGGAAGCCACCAAGGGGGCGGCCTCGGGAGCGCTCGCGCATATGCTGGCGGTGACGGCGATGCTCGTCATCGCCAGCATCTTGTTCTACGGGCGTTGAGTAAAGCGTTGTAAGCGTGTTTTCGTCATTCCGGGGTGGCTCTCGCACAGGCCAGGCCCAGAATACCCGTTCCAGGTTCGGTCCCTCAGACCGCCCCCGAATGACGGATTCCACTATTCGTCGTGTAGCCCGGATGCAGCGCAGCGCAATCCGGGAAAGTCCATCCGCAAGGTGAGAACCCCGGATTTCGCTGCGCTCCATCCGGGCTACAGCGTACCAATCCCACTATTTCTCTTTGGCAAAGTACGGCACGAGCGTTCCGGCGAACGGCTTGAAGCTCGCGACAACCGAATCGCCGATGGCGAGTCCGTTGTCGCCATGCGCCATCATGCGAAAGCCTTCGGCACAATCGACCAGCAGGATGTTGTAGGGCACGTGCGCGCGCGTCTCGGGCGTGGCGGCGCGACAGACCAGCGAGGTCGCGTACACCCTGCCCTTGCCGCTGGCGCGCTCCTCGCGCGGATCGGACGCTCCGCAGGCCGCGCAGAAAGCTCGATGGAAATACTGCACATGACCGCACGAGGTACAGGTCTGGTAGGTGATGGCCCCTTCGCCCTTGGTCCAATCGGCGATTCGTTCGCTCATCGCACCCGCTCCAGAAACATGCTGACATGGGACGACAGCACGCCGCCGTCGCCGTGCAAGAGCGCGATCGAAGCATCGTGCACCTGGCGATTCGCCGCCCGCCCCGTCATCTGCAAATGCGCCTCGACCAGATGCGCCATGGCGCCGCCGACACCGCAATGGCCATAGCTGAGCAGGCCGCCATGGGTGTTCAGCGGCATCGCGCCGTCGCGGCCGAAATGGCCGGCGCGGACGCGGGCCGCCGCTTCGCCGCGGCCGGCAAGGCCGAGATCCTCCAGCAGCATCGCGAGCGTGATCGTGAAACTGTCGTAGATGGCGGCGTAGCGCACGTCTGATATCGCAAGGCCCGTAGCTTCCTTCGCACAGGCGATGGAGATCTCGGCGCCGAGCTCGCTGAGGGCGGGTGCGGCGGTGACATGCTGATGTGTGTGAGCCTGCGCGCAGCCGCGGATGCGGACGCCCGTCTCCCCGGTTCGCGCGCGGCTGATGACGAAAGCAGCGCCGCCGTCGGACACCGGGCAGCAGTCGAGCAGTTTTAAAGGCATCGCCACCGGCTTCGAGGCCATCACGTCGGCGACCTCGATGGGATCGTGAAATTGCGCGCCGGGATGGGTGCAGGCGTGGGCGCGCATCAGCACGGCGAATTCGGCGAGGTCCTCTTCGGTCACGCCATATTCGTGCATGTACCTGTTGGCAACGAGGCCGTAATAGGCGGGAATGGTCGGGCCCAGCGGCACCTCGTAGTCGGGATGACCGACCTGCGCCAGCGCCTGGATCGAGGCATCGCGGCTCTGCCCGGTGAGGCGGTTCTCGCCGGCAACGACCAGCACATGCTTTGCGACTCCGGCCTCGACCAGATGATGCGCGAGCATGGTCATCGCCAGGCCCGTGGCACCGCCGACCTGCACGGCATGGGCGTAGGACGGGCGAATGCCAAAATGCTCGGCGAACACGGTGGCGAGCATGATGTGGGGCGAGACGGTGGAATAGCCGCAGAGGACGCCGTCGATCTCAGTGCGCTTCAGCCCGGCATCGTCGAGCGCAGCTTGCGCGGCCTTGCTCATCAGGTCGAGGGAGGACGAGCCTTCGTGCTTGCCGAAGGGCGTGAGGCCGACGCCGGTAATGAAGCTCATGGCGACTTCTGTGCTCCTGCGATCTGGTCGCGGCGGCCTACTGCAACACCATCTCCACCCGGCGGTTCCGCGCGCGGCCCGCGTCGGTCGCGTTGTTACCGAGCGGCGCATAGCTGGCGACGCCGGCCGCCGACAACCGCTTCGGATCGACCTTGTACGTCGTCGCAAGGGCATCCACGACCGTTTGCGCCCGTGCCTTCGACAGGGCCAGATTGGCGTCCAGCGCGCCCTGGTTGTCGATATGCCCGACGATATGGACCTTGAGAGATCCGTCGGACTGGAGCAACTGTGCCATCTGGTCGAGTTGAGCTTTCGACTCCGGCTTGATGACGGATTTACCCGTATCGAAGTACAGGCCGTAAAGCGCCACCTTGCCCTCGGCCTGCAAGCCCTTCGTCAGGGCCTTCACGTCCACCACCACCTTGTCGGACTCCATCGCCTTGGCTTCGACGATCTCCACGATGGTGGCTACGTACTTGCCAGACAGCGCCACCGTTCCCGGCTTCGCCGTGACAATCGCGACATGCAGCATTGCACCGGATGCGTTCACGGTCCCGTACCAGTAGCGCTCGGTCCCGGGTTCCTGCCATTGCTGGAGCAACGTGATGGGGCTCCACCCTTCAAGCTGGGCCTTTGGCAGCGACGGGTTAGCCGGAAGCTTGCGAAGCTGGCCAAAATCCCGCGCCCCGCAGTCCTCGGCGCAGCTATCCTGCCTGGCCGCGCCGGCGCGCTCCAACGCCTGCTCGTAGTTGCGCTGAACTTCCAGCGCCGATTTGCCGGCCGGTGCGACGTAGAACAAGCGGGTGATACGGCCCTCGACTTTGACGACCTCGCCATTCTCGCTCCCCCGCGGCATCCCGACCTGGTCGAAGCCCTTGACGTCCTGCGCCACCAGCCAGGATCCGGCATAGCGACTGATCAGCGCGTGGTCGCGGGCATCGGGCGCATCGGCCGGCATCGCAGCACGAGCGGCGGCAGGTGCGAGCACGATACCGCACGCGATCATGAGCAGACGGGTGAAGGCGATCATGAAAAGAGTCCATTTACGAGTTCGGGGAGCGACGGGAGCTTGATGCAGGCCTACGGATCTTGTCCAACAATGTATACATTTTCACGACTGGACCGCCGCAGGTCCCTACGGGCCGACGAGAGCCCTGGTGACGCCATCGCGGACCATGGCGGCAATCTCGTCCTGGGAGTAGCCGATCTCTCCAAGAATCTCCGCGCCGTGCTCGTTCAGCCGCGGCGCCAGGCGCACCGGCTCGGCTTCGGTCTCCGACCAGCTTGCCGTCACCCTCATGCTGCGGATCGGACCTTCGGTCGGATGGGTGACGACCGGGAAGAAGCCAGTCGCTTCCAGATGCTCGTCGTGCAGGATCGAGGCGAGATCGTGCATCGGCATCACGGGCACGTCGGCCTTGGTGAGCAGCTCGATCCATTCCGCTGTGGTGCGCGTCTCGAAGATGCGCGCGAGCTCGGCATAGACGACGTCGATATTGGCGGCACGGCCGGCGAAGGTGGCGAACTTGGGATCGGCGCGCAGATCGTCTCGCTCCGTGGCCTTGAAGAAGTTCTCCCACTGCTTGTCGTTGTAGACGATGACGCTGAGATAGCCGTCCGATGTCTTGTAAGGCCTGCGGTCGCGAGAGAGGTGGCGGGCATAGCCGCCCTTGTCGAGCGGCGGCTCATAGGTGAGCCCGCCCATGTGGTCGCCCATGACGAAGCCGGCCATGGTCTCGAACATCGGGATGTCGACACGCTGGCCGCGCCCGGTGCGGTCGCGATGCACGAGGCTGGCGCAGATCGCGCCGACCGCGGTGAGGCCGACGATACGGTCGACCAGCGCGTTCGGCACATAGCGCGGCACGCCGTCGCCGGTCTGCGCCATCAATGCGGGAAGCGCCGTCGCGCCCTGGATCAGATCGTCATAGGCGGGCTTTGCGGCATAGGGCCCGTCCTGGCCGAAGCCGAACACCCCGGCATAGACGAGGCGCGGATTGATCTCGGAGACGACGTCATAGCCGAGCTGCAGTCGCGCCATCGCCTGCGGACGGACGTTGTAGACGAGCACGTCGGCGTCCTTCAGCAGGCGCAGCACGGCTTCGCGCCCTGCGGGCTTCTTCAGGTCGAGGCAGAGCGAGCGCTTGCTGCGGTTGGTGTTGAGGAACACCGGGCCCATGCCGGCATGGCGCATCGGGCCGATCAGGCGGGTGACGTCGCCGTCGAGCGATTCCACCTTGATGACGTCAGCACCATAGTCGCCGAGCATCTGGGTCGCGTAGGGCCCCATCAGCACGGTGGTCATATCGATGACCTTGATGCCCTTCAGCGGCCCCATCGTTCGCTCCCGATTGCGCGGGCCCTGGAAGCGGCCCAGCGATTTCAGTCCAGCTAAAGACAGGGGCGGCGCGCGCGCAAGGGCGGCCGGGGTATGGCCGCATGCGCCGCGCGGCGATATCGGCTGCTATTTCTTCTGGCGGGATTCCCGGATCTTCAGGAGCCGCTCAAGCTCGTCATTCTGCTGGTTGATGCGGTCGGCGATCCGCGACTCGTTCTGCTCGCCGGAGGCCGCCGCGGCCTGCTCGATGAGCTGGCGGATATTGTCCTCGAGGATCGCAATGCGATCGTTCAGTGCTTCGAGAGAAAGTGAATCTTCGTAGGCATTGCTCATGATGCTTTTCCGCAATCAATCAGGAGCGTTAAGGTGGGCAAAGCGAAGCGTGCCCACCTTGATCTAGCGCAAGGAAAAAGGTGGGCACGGCGCCAGCGCGCCTTTGCCCGCCCTACGAGAGCCTATTTCAGTGGCTCGAGCACCGAAACGTAGTTGGCGACGGCCGCACCGCCCATGTTGAAGATGCCGCCGAGTTTGGCGTTCTTGAGCTGCATGCCCTCGGGCGCCTGGCCGGCGAGCTGCATCGCGGTCATCACATGCATGGAGACGCCGGTGGCGCCGATCGGGTGGCCCTTGGCCTTGAGGCCACCGGACGGATTGACCGGCAGCTTGCCGTCCTTCAGCGTCCAGCCTTCCTTGATGGCGCGGGCGCCCTGCCCCCTCGGCGTCAGGCCCATCGCTTCGTACTCGATCAGCTCCGCGACGGTGAAGCAGTCATGGGTCTCGACGAAGGAGAGATCGGTGAGCGCCACCCCCGCCTTCTCCAGCGCGCGCTGCCAGGCGACCGTGCAGCCCTCGAACTGCAGGATGTCGCGCTTAGACATCGGCAGGAAATCCTGGGCATGCGCGGTGGCGCGGAAGCCGATCGACTTGCTCATGGCCTTGGCGGTCTCGGCATCGGCCAAAACCAGCGCCGCGGCGCCGTCGGAGACCAGCGAGCAGTCGGTGCGCTTCAGGGGACCGGCGACGAAAGGATTCTTCTCGCTCTCGGCGCGGCAGAAATCGAAGCCAAAATCCTTGCGCATCTGGGCGAAGGGATTGGCGACGCCGTTCTTGTGGTTCTTGGCCGCGATCAGCGCCAGCGCATCGGACTGGTCGCCGTATTTCTGGAAGTAGGAGCTGGCGATCTTGCCGAACACGCCGGCGAAGCCGCCGACCGTGTCGCCGTCCTCGGGCAGATAGGAGGCCTTGAGCAGGTTCTTGCCGATCTCCGGCCCCGGCGTGCGGGTCATCTGCTCGACGCCGACGACCAGCACAATCTTGGCCGCACCTGCGGCGATCGCGCGCAGCCCCTGGTGCACCGCGGCAGAACCGGTGGCGCAGGCGTTCTCAACGCGGGTCGCGGGCTTGAAGCGCAGTTTCGGGTCGGCCTGGAGCACCAGCGAAGCGGTAAAATCCTGCGGCGAGAAGCCGGCGTTGAAATGGCCGAGCACGATCTCGTCGACGTCGGAGGCGGAAATGCCGGCATCCGCCAGCGCCTCATTGGCAACGCGGGTGACGAGGCTTTCGACGGTTTCGGTGTCGAACTTGCCGAACGGCGTATGCGCCCATCCGACGATGCTGGCGGTCATGGTCTCTTCTCCCTGGCGTCTTTCACCTGAGCTAAGTCTTAGCCCAGGGATGGCAAGACTTCACGCAGGTTTAAGGGCCTGGAGGCTGCGCTGGCAGATGGCAGTTATGCCGGCCCAGTTCCCGGCCCTGATCTCCGCCGTCGGGCACAGCCAGGAACCGCCGACCGCCACCACATTGGGCTCGGCAAGCCAGGTCGCCGCATTGGCCTCGCCGACCCCGCCGGTGGGGCAGAACCGCACGTTCGGGAACGGGCCGCCGAGCGCCCGCAGTCCCTTGATGCCGCCGGCTTGCTCGGCCGGGAAGAATTTTGCCACGTCGAAGCCGTGGGACAGCGCCAGCATCAGCTCGGAGGCCGTGGCAATGCCCGGCGCGAATGGCAGGGAGCTGTGGGCTGCGGCCTTGAGGAGATCGGGGGTCAGGCCCGGGCTGATGCCGAACGCGACGCCGAGCTTCTCGACACGGGTGAAGTCGGCCGGATTGAGGATCGTGCCGATGCCGACGACCGCCTCGGGCACCTCGGCCATCATCGCCCGCGCCGCCTCGATCGCAACGGGGGTGCGCAGCGTCACCTCCAGCGTGCGGACGCCGCCGGCGACCAGCGCGCGCGCCAGTGGCACGGCGTCCTGGATACGCTCGATGGTGAGGACGGGAATGACGGTCGCGGCCTTGAACAGCGCGACGAGGTGGTTCTGTTGGGCAGTCGTGGGCATCTCAGGGATCTTTTCGTTTCACTTGGTCGCTTGACGCGTGGGCGCAGCCCGGTGCCGCTTCTTCGGCGGCATGGCATAGCCCGGAATGATGGCGCCGGGATAGCAGATCACGAGGCTGGCGAGACGATGGCCGGCCTGGGCCGCCTCGACCGGCTCGGAACCCCCGAGGCGAGCCGCGATATAGGCCGCGGCAAAACTGTCGCCGGCGGCGGTGGTGTCGACCACGGGTTTCGTCATGGGCTCGGCGCGGACCTCGTGGGTCCCACCGGGGAAGCGCAAGAGGCTCACCGGCTCGGCCAGCCGGAACACCAGCTCGGGCGTCGGAATGCGTGCCATCAGCTGCTCGTGGCTTTCCCCGGGCCAGAGCGCGAGCAGGTCCTCGGTCGAGGTCAGCACGATGTCGGCCGCCGCGAAGGCCGCGGCAAAGACCTCGCGCGCGACGTCGCGATCGGGCCAGCCGCGGGCGCGGAAATTGGTGTCGAACACGAAACGGGTGCCGAGCAGGCGCGCGCGCTTGATCGCCGCGAACAGGCGATCGCGTCCGGCCTGATCGTAGATCGAGAGCGTGATCGCGGAGAGATAGACGATGTCGTAGCTCATCAGCGAGTTGAGCAGCTCGTCGGTCTCCGGCAGGCTCATCAGCTGGCGCGCCGCCGCACTGTCGCGCCAGTGGAAGAACTGGCGCTCGCCCTTGGCATCTAGCTGGATCATGTACAGGCCGGGCAGCTTGCCCGGCAGCCGCACGACGCGCCGCGTGCCGACGCTCTCCGCATTCCAGGCCGCGATCATCTCATCGCTGAGCGCATCGTCGCCGAGCGCGGTGAGATAGTCGACCTTGACCTCGAGCCGCGCGAGATACACGGCCGTGTTGAGGGTGTCGCCGCCGAAGCCGCGCGAGTACAGGCCACCGCCCTGCCCGGCAGATTGCCCAGAGGAATGCCCCCCTTGGGCCTGCCGGAGCTCGACCATGCATTCGCCGATGCAAGCAACGCTCGCCATCGTCATATCCACGCTGTTCATCGATTGGGTCAGGCGACGAAGTTGCCGCCGAGCTCGTCTTCGATGTGAATGCGGATGATATCGTCGAACGTCTGCTCCGCGGTGGTGAAGCCGAGCTCGCGCGAGCGCTTTGCATTGAAATTGCGCGGCCAGCCGCCGACGATGCCGACGATGAAGGGATCGGGCTCGCGCTTGATGCGGGCGGCGACCTTGTCGCCCGCCACGCGCTTCAAGGCGGCGATCTGCTCGCCGACGGTGGCCGACAAGCCCGGCATGGTCAGGTTGCGGCGCGGACCGACGGTGGCGAGGTCCATGGTGCCGGCGTGGAGCAGGAAGCCGACCGCGGAGCGCGGCGTGGCGTGCCAGTGGCGGACGTCCTCGGAGACCGGGAGTACGGCTTCCTTGCCGGCCAGCGGCTCACGCAGGATGTTGGAGAAGAAGCCCGATGCCGCCTTGTTGGGCAGGCCGGGCCGGATGCAGATGGTCGGCAGGCGGATGCCGATGCCGTCGAGAAAGCCGCGGCGTGAGTAGTCGGCAAGGAGCAGTTCACCGATCGCCTTCTGGGTGCCGTAGCTGAGCAGCGGGGTGTGGAAGAACTCGTCGCCGATCGCATCCGGGAACGGCGCGCCGAACACCGCGATCGAGGACGTGAACACCACGCGCGGCTTGTAGCCGCCGCCGACGAGCCTGATGGCGTCGAGCAGCATCCGCGTGCCGTCGAGATTGATGCGGTAGCCCTTGTCGAAATCGAGCTCGGCCTCTCCCGAGACGATCGCGGCGAGATGGAAGATCGCGTCGGGGCGGCCGGCGATCAGCTTCTCGGCCGCGCCCGGGACTGCGAAATCGCCCGAGACGGTCTCGACGGCAAAACCGGCCTTCTCCGGCTTCTTCGGCTCGACCACGTCGTGCATGGTCAGCTTGGTGATGTCGCTCTTGCCGAGCCGGCCGTCGCGCAGCAGCCGTTCACAGAATTTACGGCCGACCATGCCGGCGGCGCCGAGAACCAGAATGTGCAAGAGCTTACTCCTTCTTATTGGCCGGACCGCGCCGCTCCTGACGCGCCCTCAGGCAAGCCCCGCGATCATTCCTTCACGGCGCCGGTCATCGCCGACACATAATGCTCCACGAAGAAGGCGTAAAGGATGACGAGCGGCAGCGAGCCGGCCAGCGCCCCCGCCATCAGCGAGCCCCAGCGGTAGATGTCGCCGTCAACGAACTCGTTGACGATCGCAACCGGCACCGTCTTGTTGCTGGTCGACTGCAGGAATGTCAGGGCGTAGATGAACTCGTTCCAGCACAGGGTGAAGCAGAAGATGAAGGCCGAGATCAGGCCGGGGATCGCGAGCGGCAGCACGATCTTGATCAGGATCTGCCAGCGGCTGGCCCCGTCGATCAGGGCGCATTCCTCGAGCTCGAACGGGATGGTCTTGAAATAGCCCATCAACAGCCAGGTCGAGAACGGGATCAGGATGGTGGGATAGGTCAGGATCAGCGCCAGCGGCGAATCGAACAGGCCGTACTGGAACACGACCGTGGCGAGCGGAATGAACAGGATCGACGGCGGCACCAGATAGGCGAGGAAGATCAGCCCGCCGACGAGATTGGCGCCCTTGTAGCGCAAGCGCACGATGGCGTAGGCCGCGAGCACAGATGCGATGATCGAAAGCACCGTCGCACAGACGGCAACGTACATCGTGTTCCAGAGCCAGTGCGGGTAGTAGCTCTCGAACAGCAGCTTGTGAAAGTGCTTGAACGTCGGATTCCAGGTCCAGAACGGATTGTACCTGTCGAGATCGAGCAGTTGCTCGTCGGGCTTCACCGAGGTCAGCGCCATCCAGTAGAACGGGAACAGCAGGACGATGACGATGATCGCGAGCGGCAGATACAGCGTCACCATCCGGCGCGGCACCGACTGCAGATAGCTCATGCCCTCGCTGTGATCGGCCGTGGGCGCCGAGCCCGACAGCACATTCTTGAGATCGATGGATCTGGTGGGCAGGTCAGTCATTGCTCTCTCCCTGCTGCCATTTCCGGCGCTGCAATCCGAACCAGGACACCATGATCGCGGCAAGCAGGAACGGGATCATCGCACTGGAGATTGCAGCGCCTTCGCCGAGCTGCCCGGCGATGATCGCGCGCTGGTACGACAGGGTCGCCATCAGATGGGTGGCGTTGACCGGGCCGCCGCGGGTCATGGCCCAGATCAGCTGGAAGTCGGTGAAGGTGAACAGCACCGAGAACGTCATCACGACAGCGATGATCGGCGTCAGCAGCGGATAGGTGATGTACCGGAAATTCTGCCAGCGCGTGGCGCCGTCGAGCGTTGCGGCTTCATAGAGCGACGGCGACACCGTCTGCAGGCCTGCAAGCAGCGTGATCGCCACGAACGGCACGCCGCGCCAGATATTGGCGAAGATCACGCAAATGCGCGCCCAGGTCGTGTCACCGAGGAAGTTGATGTTCTGGTTGATCAAGCCGAGGTGCTTCAGCGACCAGGAGATGATCGAGAATTGCGAGTCGAAAATCCACCAGAACGCCAGCGCCGAGAGCACCGTCGGCACGATGAAGGGGATCAGGACCATCGCGCGCAACATCGCCTTGAATGGCATGTTCTCGTTCAGCAGCAGCGCGAGATAAAGCCCGATCGCGAATTTGAGGGCGCTGGCGACGAAGGTGTAGAGCAGCGTGTTGAACACCGACAGCCAGAAGATGGAATCGTCCCACAGCCACTCATAGTTCTCGGTCGCGACGAAGTGCCCGACCCTGCCGATGCGGGTGTCCGTGAAGGACAGCCAGATGCCGAGCCCCAGCGGATAGGCCAGGAAGAAGATCAGGAACGCCATGGCCGGCACCATGAACCAGAAGCCGAGCCAGTTGCGATTGTGTTTGAGCTGGGTCCAGGCGCTGTCCTCGCTCAACTGAGGCTTGGCCCGGGGAATTGCGACATCAGCCATGCCCGATATCCCTGATCGAAATGTTGATGGGCGGGCGGCCGGATGGCCGCCCGCCCCGTGACCGTCAGCGATAGATGCGCTTCAGCTGGCGCTCGGCTTCCGCCATCGCGCCCTTCGCATCCTTGGCGCCGGTGCAGTAGTTGGCGAACATGTCGACGAC
This sequence comes from Bradyrhizobium huanghuaihaiense, assembly GCF_025200885.1. NCBI lineage: Bacteria > Pseudomonadati > Pseudomonadota > Alphaproteobacteria > Hyphomicrobiales > Nitrobacteraceae > Bradyrhizobium > Bradyrhizobium huanghuaihaiense. Next base: position 5,514,322 of record NZ_CP104172.1, read on the forward strand.
GATGAAATCGGCGATCGCGGTCGCCGCCTTCTCACCGACCGTGCCGATGCCGGCCGCCGGCAGCGTGCGCTTGGAGGCCTGCGAGAACACGGCGTTCTTGGGATCGGCGGTCCAGATCGGCGCCGACTCGTAGGCGTTCAGGGTCTGCGTCAGATAGCCCTGCGCGCCGTCCAGCCACTTCTCGTAGTTCTCCTTCTCCAGCATGAAGGCGACGAAGGCCTTCGATGCGTTCGGATATTTGGTGAAGTTGAAGGCGAGGATCGGCAGCGCGAGCTGCAGCTCGGTCGGCTTGCCGACCGGTCCGACCGGCCAGAGCGCGTGATAGGTGTCCTCGGTGAGCTCCTTCTTGGTCGCGTCGGTCTTGGCGGCCACGTAGATCGAGATGCCGTTCGCCGTGCAATAGAGCTCGCCGGCGAGGTACGCCTTGTTGTTGGAAGAGTCGTTCCAGGACGCCGTGCCCGGGATGAAGCTCTCATACAGCGCCTTGCAATACTCCAGCGCCTTCGCCGTCTCCGGCGAATTGATGATGATCTTGTCGTTCTGGTCGACCGTGTAGGCGCCGTGGCCCCATAGCACCCAGTGCAGCCACGAATTGCCGTCGCCCGAGGCATGCCCGAGCGCGAAGCCGGCCGGCGTGTTGTTCGCCTTGAGCGCCTTGCACATCTCGAGGAAGCCGGGGAAGTCCTTCGGGAACTCCTTGAAGCCGGCCTTGTCGAGCGCCGACTTCCGGTACGTCATGTAGCCGCCGTTGGTCGCAACGGGAATGCCGAGCCAGTCGTCGCCGAGCTTGCAGGTCTTGGCCGCCGCATCGGTCCAGCCGCCGTATTTCTTGCCGAGATAATCGGCGACGTCGTTCATCTTCAGGACTTTGGTGGGGAACAGCTGCGGCAGCGTGTGCAGACCCCAGGCGAGATCGAGCCCCGAGCCGGTGTTGGCCGCAACCGAGGCCTTCGGCTGCACGTCCTCGAAGGACTCGCTGAACACGTTCATCTCGGTGCCGGTCGCGGCCTTGAACGCCGCCACCATCTGGTTGAATGCATCGTCTTCCGCCGGCACGAAGCGCTTCCACCGCATCACGGTCAGCTTGGCGCCCGGCTCCGCCTTCCAGGGCGCGCTCTGCGCCCAGGCCCTGGCGAAATCGAACAGTGCCGGCCCGGTCAGCATGCCGGTGGCAGCCAGAGCCGTTCCGCCCTGAAGCAGAGACCGGCGGGTAAAGTCTTGCATGTCGTCCTCCCTGTAATGCTTTTTGTTGTCTTATGACTTGTCGTCTTGTGCGCTAAGCATTCATGCGCTTGCCCGTCGCATCGTCGAACAGATGCACCAGCGACGGATCGGGCTTCAGCCGCACCTTGTCGCCCGGATTGAATTGGTGACGCTCGCGGAAGACTGCGACGACCTGCTCGCCGCCGAGCTTGGCGAACACCTGCGTCTCCGAGCCGGTCGGCTCGACCACGATGATCTCGGCCTCGGCACCGTCGTCGGCGATGGTGAAATGCTCGGGCCGCACGCCGTAGACCGCGGGACGGCCGTCGGAGGCCACAGGCGCAGTCTTGAGCGGCAGCTTGACGCCGTTCGGTCCCTCGAAGGTCGCAACGCCGTTGACGCGCACATGGCCCTTGAGGAAGTTCATGGCGGGCGAGCCGATGAAGCCGGCGACGAACTGGTTCTCCGGCTTGTCGTAGAGCTCGAGCGGCGTGCCCATCTGCTCGACGATGCCGTCATGCATGACGACGATCTTGTCGGCCATGGTCATGGCCTCGATCTGGTCGTGGGTGACGTAGACGGTGGTCGTCTTCAGCCGCTGGTGCAGCTCCTTGATCTCGGTGCGCATGGCGACGCGCAGCTTGGCATCGAGGTTCGACAAGGGCTCGTCGAACAGGAAGACCTGGGGATCGCGCACGATGGCGCGGCCCATGGCGACGCGCTGGCGCTGACCGCCGGAGAGCTGGCGCGGATAGCGGTCGAGCAGCGGCGACAGCGCGAGGATCTCGGCGGCGCGCTTGACGCGCTTGTTGATCTCGTCGGAGCCGGCATTCCGCAGCTTCAGCGAGAAGCCCATGTTGTCCGCGACCGTCATGTGCGGATAGAGCGCGTAGTTCTGGAACACCATCGCAATGTCCCGCTCCTTGGGCTGGACATTGTTGACGACGCGGTCGCCGATCGAGATCGTGCCGGAGGTGATGTTCTCGAGGCCGGCGAGCATGCGCAGAAGCGTCGACTTGCCGCAGCCGGAGGGACCGACCAGAACGACGAACTGGCCGTCCTCGATCGGAATCGTGACGCCGTGCAGGACTTCAAAATTGCCGAACGATTTCCGCACGTCGCGGATTTGCACAGACGACATCTAGCTCCCTCCTCCGACTCAGGCGACGCAACTCTGGCGCCGCCACCGTCTTGTTTTTCCGAACTTCGCCGAACGAAGCCCACGCTATAGCAGGCGACATTGTCGGCAGTTTGTGCGGCTTTGGCAATTTGTCTTTGGTTAGTCGTTGCTGGTAGCGCTGTCAACGATCCTTTGTTTGCGACAGTGGCTATGCTAAGAGCAGCAAATGGGTCGAAAACGCACCAAGTCAGGCAAAATCCGGCTGGCGGAAGTCGCCGAGCTTGCCGGCGTGAGCCCGATTACAGCGTCCCGTTTCTTCCGCAATCCCGAGGCGTTGTCGGTGGCCAAGCGGACGCGGGTCGAAAGCGCGGCCAAGGAGCTCGGCTACGTGCCCAACCTTGCGGCACGCGCGCTGGCCTCGCAGCGCACCGAGGTGATCGGTGTCTTGATTCCGTCACTCACCAACAACGTGTTTTCCGACGTGCTGCGCGGCATCTACGACGCCTCCGAAGGCAGCCGTTACTCGATCCAGTTGTCCAACACACGCTACAGTATTCTCCAGGAGGAGAAGCTGCTGCGCCTGTTTCTGGCGCAGAAGCCGGCCGGGCTGATCGTCACCGGCATCGACCAGACCGAGGAATCGCGCGCGATGCTGGAGGCGGCCGACTGCCCGATCGTGCAGATCATGGAGATCGGCCCTAATCCGGTCGACATGATGATCGGCTTTTCCCACTATGATGCAGCACGCGCGGCGATTGCGCACCTGTTCGCGCAAGGTCACCGCAAGATCGGCTTCGTCGGCGCACGCATGGATCCCAGGGTGCAGCGGCGGCTGGACGGATATGTCTCCGCCATGAAGGACGCCGGCCTGTTCGAGCAGCGCTTCGTCGTCACGACGGCGACGCCGACCTCGGTGACGCTCGGCGGCGCCCTGTTCACCGACCTCCTAGCGCGCGAGCCCGACCTCGACGCGGTGTTCTGCGCCAATGACGACCTTGCGCTCGGCGTGCTGTTCGAATGCCGCCGCCGCGAGATCGGCGTCCCCGAGCAGATCGCGATCGTCGGCTTCAATGACCTCGAATTCATGGCCTCCGCCGTCCCCACCCTCACCAGCGTGCGCACCAACCGCTACGAGATGGGCAAGACGGCCGCCACCATGCTGATCGAGGCGATCGAGGGGCGGCGCCCGGAGCAGCCGGTGCTCGACCTCGGCTTCAGGGTGATCGAGCGGCAAAGCTCGTTGTCGCGGCACCCGGACAATAGGCCCGCCCTGTCGGGCGGCGCTGCACCGAACAAAATGGTAGCGTTACCAAGCAGCCATGACTAGTATCGAACTTGTGAGGAAACGACCCGCCAACGGGCAGGCAGACCATTGCTCACGCCGTTGGGCATCGCACGAGCCGACAGCCCAAGATTTACGCCGGTGACTGACGCCAGTGCGTTTGCATTGCAGGAGAAAACAACAATGACAAAAAAGCCAACCAACGGGCACGCGCCCGGCAACGGCACCCGCCGCCACCTTCGCTCGCAGGACTGGTTCAACAACCCGCATAATCCGGGCATGACCGCGCTCTACATGGAGCGCTACCTGAACTACGGCCTCACCCGTGCCGAGCTGCAGTCCGGCAAGCCGATCATCGGCATCGCCCAGACCGGCAACGACCTCTCCCCCTGCAACCGCCACCATATCGAGCTCGCCCACCGCGTCCGCGAAGGCATCCGCGAGGCCGGCGGCATTGCGATGGAATTCCCGACTCACCCCATTCAGGAGACCGGCAAGCGCCCGACCGCGGCGCTCGACCGCAACCTCGCCTATCTCGGCCTGGTCGAGATCCTCTACGGCTATCCGCTCGACGGCGTGGTGCTGACCACCGGCTGCGACAAGACGACGCCGGCCTGCATGATGGCGGCGGCGACCGTCAACCTGCCCGCGATCGTGCTGTCGGGCGGCCCGATGCTGAACGGCTGGCACGACGGCGAGCGCACCGGCTCCGGTACCATCGTCTGGAAGTCGCGCGAGCGGCTCGCCGCCGGCGAGATCGACTATGAGGAGTTCATGGAGATCGTGGCCTCCTCGGCCCCCTCCGTCGGCCATTGCAACACCATGGGCACGGCCTCGACCATGAACGGGCTGGCCGAAGCGCTCGGCTTCTCGCTGCCGGGCTGCGCGGCGATCCCCGCCCCCTATCGCGAGCGCGGCCAGATCGCCTACGAGACGGGCAAGCGCATCGTCGAGATGGTCTGGGAAGACCTCAAGCCCTCGGACATCCTGACCCGCAAGGCGTTCGAGAACTGCATCGTGATCAACTCGGCGATCGGCGGCTCGACCAATGCGCCGATCCACATCAACGCACTGGCCCGCCACATCGGCGTCGAGCTGTCGATCGACGACTGGCAGAAGGTCGGCCACGACGTGCCGCTGCTGGTCAACATGCAGCCGGCCGGCTTCTATCTCGGCGAGGAATTCCACCGCGCCGGCGGCGTGCCGGCCGTGGTGCGCGAATTGATGAAGCACAAGCGCATCCACGAGGACGCCCTCACCGTCAACGGCCGCGGCATCGGCGAGAACTGCAAGGATGCGCCCAAGCCCGACAACGACGTGATCTGGGCCTACGACAAGCCGCTGGTGAAGGATGCCGGCTTCCTGGTGCTGAAGGGCAACCTGTTCGATTCCGCGATCATGAAGACCTCAGTGATCTCCAAGGAGTTTCGCGATCGCTACTTGAGCAACCCGAAGGACCTCAACGCCTTCGAAGGCCGCGCCATCGTGTTCGAGGGCCCGGAGGACTATCACGAGCGGATCGACGACGCCTCGCTCGGCATCGACGAGCACTGCGTGCTGTTCATCCGCGGCACCGGGCCGATCGGCTATCCCGGCGGCGCCGAGGTCGTGAACATGCAGCCACCGGCCGCGCTGATCAAACGTGGCATCCTGTCCCTGCCCTGCATCGGCGACGGCCGTCAGTCCGGCACGTCGGGCTCGCCCTCGATCCTGAACGCGTCGCCGGAAGCCGCCGCCAATGGCGGGCTCGCGGTCCTCAAGACCGGCGACAAGGTGCGCATCGACCTCAACAAGGGCAGCGCCAACATCCTGATCTCGGATGAGGAGCTGAAGAAGCGCCACGCCGAGCTCAAGGCCAACGGCGGTTTCAAGCATCCGCCGAACCAGACGCCGTGGCAGGAGATCTACCGCAACACCGTCGGCCAGCAATCGACCGGCGCCTGCATGGAGCTCGCCACGCGCTACCAGAACGTCGCCGGCACCTTTGGTGTGGCGCGGGATAATCACTGACACTGTCATTCCGGGGGCGCGACGCAGTCGCGAGCCCGGAATCCATAACCACGATCGGGAGTATGGATTCCGGGCCTGCGCCTTGCGGCGCATCCCGGAATGACGACAAAAATTTCAAAGGAGAAAAACAAAATGGCAGACCGCCTCAAGGGTAAGCGCGCCGTCATCACGGCTGCGGCAGCGGGCATCGGGCGCGCTTGCGCCATCGCGTTCGCGCGTGAAGGCGCAACCGTCATCGCCACCGACATCAATGAGGCCGGCATCGCTGGCTTGACCAAGGAAGGCATCGCCGAGGTCGCAAAGCTCGACGTTCGCAACACCGCCGACGTCAACGCCTTCGCCAAGCGCGTCGGCAAGATCGACATCCTGCTCAACGCGGCCGGCTTCGTGCACCACGGCACCATCCTCGAATGCTCGGAAGAGGATTTCGACTTCTCGTTCGACCTCAACGTCAAGTCGATGCACCGGACCATCAGGGCCTTCCTGCCCGACATGATTACGGGCGGCGGCGGCAGCATCGTCAACATCTCGTCCTGCGCGGCCTTGAGGCCGCCGGCGAACCGCTACGTCTACAGCTCGTCGAAGGCGGCGGTGTCGCTGCTGTCGCGCGCGGTCGCGCTCGACTTCATCACCAAGGGCATCCGCTGCAACTCGATCTGCCCCGGCACCGTCGAGACCCCCTCGATGCTCGACCGCGCCGCCGCGCAGGGGCCGCAGGGCAAGGAGATGTTCATCTCCCGCCAGAAGATGGGCCGGCTCGGCACCGCCGAGGAGATCGCATCCATGGCGGTCTATCTCGGCAGCGACGAGAGTGCCTTCACCACCGGCGTCGACCTCGTCGTCGACGGCGGCTACATGCTCTGATCAACTCCTCATCCCGAGGAGGCGCGCGAGCGCCGTCTCGAGGGATGGGCCACGGGCTCCATGGTTCGAGACGCGGGCCAAGTGCGCGCTCCTCACCATGAGGGATAGGGAGGGTTTCTCGATGAACAAGATCGACCTCAACGGCCGCGTCGCTGTCGTCACCGGCGGCGCGCAGGGCTTTGGCCGCGCCATCACCGAGCGCTTCGTCGCCTCCGGCGCCAAGGTCGCGATCTGGGATTTCGACGCCGCGCTGGCTGAGAAAACCGCAAAAGAGATCGGCGGCGAGACAAAAGTCTTCAAGGTCGACGTCACCGACACCGCGGCCGTCGAGCAGGCGCGCGATGCAACGCTCAAGGCCTTCGGCAAGATCGACATCCTCGTCAACAATGCCGGCATCGCCGGCGTCAACAAGCCGGTCTGGGAGACCGATCTCGAGGAATGGCGCAAGGTGCTGCGCATCAACCTCGACGGCCCCTTCATCGTCTGCAAGGCGATCGTGCCTGAAATGCTCAAGCAGAAATACGGGCGGATCGTGAACATCGCCTCGATCGCCGGCAAGGAAGGCAATCCGAACGCGGCGCATTATTCGGCGTCGAAGGCCGGCCTGATCGCGCTGACGAAGTCGCTCGGCAAGGAGCTCGCCGCGCACGACATTCTCGTGAACGCAGTGACCCCGGCGGCTGCCAAGACCGCGATCTTCGACCAGATGACACAGCAGCATATCGACTTCATGTTGTCGAAAATCCCAAAAGCGCGCTTCGTGCAGGTCGAAGAGCTCGCCGCGATGGTGAGCTGGCTGGCATCGGAGGACTGCGGCTTCTCGACCGGCGCCGTGTTCGACATCTCCGGCGGGCGCGCAACTTATTGAGGCGATCATGACCCGGGAAGGTGGATGCCTGTGCGGCGCGGTGCGGTTCAAGGCGGAGGGCGAGCCGCTCAACGTCCGCATCTGCCATTGCCGCATCTGCCAGAAGGCAATGGGATCGCCCTATTTTGCCCGCGCGCAGTTCGACCAGCGTGCGCTCACCGTCGAGGGCGAGACCGGGCGTTACGCGTCATCGGAGAACATCGACCGCGTGTTCTGCAAGCAGTGCGGCACACGGCTGTTCGCCTGGCGCCGCAACGGCACGCTGGCCGGTGTGGCACTTGCGACCTTCGACGACCGCAACGCCTTTGCGCCGACCGAGCACATCTGGGTGAGCGAGAAGCTCGCCTGGGTGAAGCTCGATGATGGTCTGACGCAATATCCGGGAACGATCCCGGCGTGACGTCAGGCCTGATCTGACGCAGGCGCACTTGCCGGCTGAGTGCGTCCGCTCGTCGTTGCGATCCAGATCCCGGCGAATACCGCGACGATGCCGGCCGCCAGATTCCAGCGCAGCGGCTCGTTCAAAAGCCAAGCGCCAACCAGCGACGCGGTGATCGGATTGACGGTCACCGAGATCGCGACGCGCGTGGGCGTCGTGCGCTCAAGCGCGAAGGCCCAGAGATAGAAAGTCAGCGCCGCGCCGAAGGCACCGAGATAGGCAGCCGCCAGCCATTGCGGCGTGCCGAAGCCTACGACCGGCGCAAAGCTGCCGCGGACATACGAGAGCAGGATCAGGCAGACCGCGCCCGCCGCCATGCTCGTGGTCGTGAACGCGATCGGGCCGGAGCGCCGGATCAGCGGCTTTGACCAGATGCCGTAGAGCGCCATGCACAGCGCAGCCGCCATCATCAGGAGATCGCCGCGCCAGGCGCCTGACGGCGCCGAGGCGAGGTCGAAGAGCAGTGCGACCGCAACGCCAGATGTCGCGATCACGACACCGATCGATTTGCGCCAGGTCAGGGCTTCAGCGCCGAGCGCGGCTCCGATCACGAGCGACAACAGAGGAAGCGTCGACAGAGCGAGCGCGCCGCGCGCGGCGGTCGTGAAGATCAGCGACGCATTGAACAGGATCGGGAACAACGCAAAGAACAGAATGCCGAGTGCGACGGCGGCGGCCCAGTCGCCTCGCTCCGGCCAGCGATCACCGCGCAGCAGCGTGAGAGGCAACAGCAGCAGAAAGCCGATGCCGAACCGGAACGAGCCGATCGCCAGCGGATCGATGTCGCCCACGAGATAGCGCGTCGCGCCGATCGAAGTCCCGCCCAGCGCGCTCGACAGCACCGCGGCCAGAACGCCAAGAATCTCGCCCACGCTTCCTCCCGGTAATGCTTTGAAAGCAGCATAGGAGACGCGCCGAAACAGGGAATGGAATTTCCGTCATGCCAGGATAAGTTTTCGTCATGACCTCACCCGTTCTCGATCCTGATCTGTTGAAGGCCTTTGCCGCCGTTGCCGAGCATCGATCCTTCACGCGCGCCGCCACGGCGCTCAACCGGACCCAATCGGCGGTCAGCGTCCAGATCAGGCGCCTGGAAGAGTGGCTTGGCGCAAAACTGTTTCAACGCACCAGGGCCGGCGTCGTGCTGACCCCGGCGGGCGATGAACTCCGCGTCTATGCAAAGCGGCTGCTCGACCTCAATGCAGAGGCCGTGGATGCGCTCCGCGCACGCAAGCGCGAAGCCGTGGTCCGTCTCGGCGTGATGGATGACTACGGTACGGTCGTTATTCCGCCATTGCTGGCGCAATTCGCCAAAAGCCATCCGGAGATCCGGGTCGAAATCGAGACCGGGCTGACGGCAACGATGCCGGCACGGCTCGGAGAGGCCTATGATCTGGTCATCGCCATGCATCCGGAGGGACTCGGCGATGGCGAACTGTTACGGCGCGAGCAGGCGGTCTGGGCCGCCGCGATGTCATATTCGGTCCGGCCACACGACACGCTACCCGTCGCGCTCTACCCGCCTGGCTGCCTGTTTCGGCAATGGGCCGCGGACGCCCTCGATGCCGCCGGCCTGCCCTGGCGCCTCGCCTTTGTCAGCCGCACGCTTGCGGCGGTGGAAGCGATCGCGGCGCAGGGCCTTGCGATTACGGTCGTAAAAGCCCGCACCCTGCCTTCCCGCCTGCATATCCTATCGGACGGCCTGCCGCCGCTGCCGGGAGCGGACATCCACCTCCACCGCGCACGCAACCTGTCGCGTCCGGCGGCCCTGCTGGCCGATCATTTACAGCTTGGGATTTCGCAACCGGCGTCCCATATCCTGCCCTGAAGCGTTGCTGCACGGCCGGTTTGGCTGGACGGCTGCAAGGCCGCAAGCAAACCGGGATAGACGAGCCGTGAACATTTCCCTCTATGACCTTTCGGTGTGGGTGCTGCCGCTGGTGCTGGCCATCACCTTTCACGAGGCCGCGCACGCCTTCGTCGCGCATCGTCTCGGCGACAACACGGCCTGGCAGCTCGGCCGCGTCAGCTTCAATCCGATCAAGCACATCGACCCGTTCGGCACCCTGATCCTGCCGGCGATGCTGTTGTTTGCGCATTCGCCGTTCCTGTTCGGCTACGCCAAGCCGGTGCCGGTGAATTTCCGCAAGCTCAACAACCCCAGGCTGGACATGGTCTGGGTGGCGCTGGCCGGGCCCGCGACCAACATCCTGCTGGCGCTCGCGGCGGCCCTCGCCCTACACGCCCTGCCCTTGGCGCCGGCGGCGTCGGCGCAGTGGATCTTCGACAATCTCAAGAATGCGCTGGTCATCAACGCGATCCTGGCCGTCTTCAACATGATGCCGATCCCGCCGCTCGACGGCGGCCGCGTCGCGGTCGGGCTACTGCCCAGCCCCCTCGCTTTGCCGCTGGCCCGGCTGGAGCCGTTCGGTATGCTGATCCTGATCGGCCTGTTGATCCTGCTGCCGCTCGCGGGCTCGCAGTTCGGTCTAAATCTTGATGTTATTTCAGCAATACTGCGAACGTTGACCGGTTATGTGATTCAGGCTGTTCTCTTCCTGACCGGCAATGCGTAGTTGAACAGACCGCTCCGATTACACGCCGAAGGGCCAGAGGCCGACTTGGTCAAAGCTGCCGATATGCTGATCGCGCGACGCGCGGACACCCGTGCCCGCGCCGATTTCGCCACCTGGAAGATGATGGCCAAGCTCAATGGGTCATCCGCGCTGCCTCCGGAAGCCCAGGAGTTCCTCAGCAGCTACAAGAACCTGCTGGCCCGGATGAGCGAGGGCGAGGCCACCGAGGCCACCATCACCGCGATCTACAAGGCCTATTATGCCGAGATGGGCGGCGGGGGAACTCCGCCGGACGTCCGTCCCCGCCAGGCCGAGCCGGCGGCGGACAATGTTACCGCCTTCCGGCGCCCCGCACCGAAGCCGAAGACGACCGGCTTTTTCGGGGCTGGCACGGCCGCTGGAACCCAGAAACGGCCGTTGCCGGTGGCGTTGATCTTCGCCTGCCTGGTGGTCGTCTATGTCGGGATCCGGTTTTACTGGCGCTGAGCCGACTTCTTCTTTTTCTTCTCGTCCGCCGGCTTGAACACGATGTCGACGGTGCGTTCGATCCGATCCTCCGTCAGCGCGGCCGGCGGCTGCGGGAACGGGTCGGACTTGCGGACCATGGCGATCGCGGCGGCATCGTAGGCCTTGTCGCCTGATGACGTCACGATATCGACCGACAGCACGTTGCCCATCCGGTTGAGCGCAAAGCTCACCTTGGCCGTTTCGTTATTGGGGTCCTTGCCTTCCGGATTGACCTTGTGCGCCGAAAGATGCGCGCTGATCTTGCGGTTCCAGTCAGCGGTCATCTTCAGGATGTCCTTGCCGATACCCATCACCGGCGCCATGGCCTTCTCGGCCTCGCGGGTTGCGTCCTCGAAGGTCTGCCGCTCCATCGCAATCGACTTCTGCGCGGCTTCCATGGCCGGCGTTTCGACGGCGGCGATCTTGGGATCGTCGTCCTGCTCCTTCTTCGGCTTGTTCTCGGTGACGAGCCGATCGGCCTCCTCGACCTGTTGCGGCCGATCCTGGGGAAGATCCGTCTCCTTGACCTCGGCCTTTTGCTCGGGCATCTCCGGCCGCTCTTCCTGCTCTTCGGAGTCCACAGGCCCGGGCGGCATATCGGTCTCGCGCGGCGGCGGCGACGTCATCTCGACCGCGAACTCCGCTCCCGCAGCCCCCAGCCCTTCGTCGCTGTCGTCGGCCTTCAGATTTGCGAGCGCGAGCGCAGCGCCGCCCACATGGAGGGCGACCGCCGCGACGGCAGCCAGCGTCCAAAGGGCGACAGGCAAAATCCAGAGCTTTCGCAACGATCTGGGTTCGAGCTCGGCGTCAGACATGACTGACCTCTAAGGCTGCGCAGGGCCCGCGGCAGGCGTTCCCGCCGCCGTGGGAGGCCCCTCGAGTGCAACCAGCTTCACCCGTGTGTAGCCGCCGGAGCGCAACAGCTCCATGACACCCATCAGCTCGCCATAAGGCACCGAGCGATCGGCGCGCAGGAAGAGGTACTTGTCCTTGCTCATGTCGGACATGGAGTCGAGGGTCATGGTCAGCTCGGCGCGGTGGACGGTCTCCTCGCCTATGGCGATCGTCAGATCGCGTCTGATGCTGAGATAGGTCGGCTTGTCCGGCTTCTTCTGCGGTATCGCGCTCGAGGTCGGCAGGTCGATCGGCAGATCGACCGTGGAGAGCGGCGCTGCGACCATGAAGATAATCAGCAGCACCAGGATGACGTCGATGAACGGCGTGACGTTGATGTCATGCGTTTCCGAGAAATCGTCGTCGTCATCATTGTCTGTGAGCGAGACGGCCATGGTTTACTCCGCTGCGCGCGAATGCACGCTGCCGTGGCTGCGGTCGAGATCGCGCGAGAGCAGCCGCGCCGCCGCGCCCGAGGCCCGGCTGACCAGCTCGAGATAGCCCTTCGTCACGCGCGAGAAGTGATTGTAGATGATAACGGCGGGAATGGCGGCGACGAGGCCGATCGCGGTGGCGAGCAGCGCCTCGGCGATGCCGGGGGCGACCACGGCGAGGTTCGTGGTCTGCGACTTCGAGATGCCGATGAAGCTGTTCATGATGCCCCAGACCGTGCCGAACAGGCCGACGAAGGGCGACGTGGAGCCGATGGTGGCGAGCACGCCCATGCCGATGCGGATGCGCCGTGCCTCCGCGCGCACGATCTCCTGAAAGCTCGAGGCTGCGCGCTCCTTGATGCCGGCATCGCTGGACAGGCCGGCCGACATCCGCGCCTCACGCAGCGCCGACGCTAGGAACGACGGCAGGATGCCCTCCTTGGCGCCGAGCGCCATCTGCGCTTCGGCGAGCGAGCGTGCCTCCGCGATCTTCTTCAGCGCCGAACGCAGCTTGGCCGAGGCGACCGACAGCTCGATCGACTTCGCGATCAGCACCGTCCAGGTCATCAGCGATGCAAAGGCGAGACCGATCATCACCGCCTTCACGATGACGTCCGCCGACATGAACATCACCCAGGGCGACAATTCCTTCATGGCCGGCGCAGTGGATACAGCCTCGGACTTCGCGGCCGCCGGTGCGGCGGCCGTGGGAGCCGCGGGCGCAGCCGCCGCGGGAGCCGCTGCCACGGGGGCGGTCGCGGGCGCAGCCGCAGGCGCCGATGGCGCTGCTGCCGGAGCGGGTGCAGCAGGCTGAGCCTTCTGGGCCGGTGCCGGCGCGGCCGGCTGGGTTTGTGTCTGGGCGGAAACAGGCGATGCGAGCCAGGCGGCCGCCAGAAGGACGGCTGCGGCAAGGCTGGCTTGGAAGGTTGTGCTCTTCATACTTCGGCCCAGTAGCGAATGAGATTGTGATAGATACCCGTCAATTTGACCGTTTCGGGATCGTCACGCCCGAGCCGTTCCACCAGCGCCTGTATCGCGGTGTCGAGGTCAAAGATCATGCTCCGGGCTTGATCGTCCCGTATCATGCTCTGAAGCCAGAAGAAAGACGCAACCCGCGTTCCCCTCGTCACCGGCGTGACGAGGTGGAGGCTGGTCGAGGGATAGAGCACGCAGTCGCCGGCTGGCAACTTGACTTCGTGCGAACCGTAGGTGTCCTCGATCACAAGTTCGCCACCGTCGTATTCCTCCGGTTCGGCGAGGAACAGCGTCACCGACAGGTCTGTGCGGATGCGAAGGCCGGTCAGCCGGTCGCCCCGGATCGCATTGTCGACATGCAGGCCGAAATGGTGGCCGCTGTCGGCCGCATAGCGGTTGAACAGCGGCGGGAAGATCTGGAGCGGGATCGCCGCCGCGATGAAGCGCGGGTTCGACGTCAGCGCCGAGATGATGCGGTTGCCGAGCTTGCGCGCGACCTCGCCGTCCGGCGGCAATTGCTCGTTGCGCTTGACCATGGCCGACTGCGCCCCCGCGGTGGAACGGCCGTCCTCCCACGCGCTGGCGTCCATGATGCGGCGGAAATCCGCCACATCGTCTTTGCTCAGGATGCCAGGCAGGCACGTCAACATGATCAGAACTTCGCCGTCGTCACGAGGTAGAAGGCCCGGCCCGGTGCGACCGCCACGAACGGTACGTTGCTGCGATAGAACGAGTCGTAATAGAGCTTGTTGGTCAGGTTCTGCGCGTAGAACTTCATCGTCCAGTTCTTGTCGATCTTCTTTTCGACGAACGCATCGAAACGCCAATAGCTCGGCAGCTCGTTGGTATTGGCCGCGAAGGTGCCGCCATAGACCTTGGAGCGATAGACCGCCTGGCCGCCCAGCTCCCAGCCGTCGTCGAACTTGTACTTGGTCAACATGCTGAACGACTGATGGGCAACGTTGGCAAGCTGCAGGCCGAGATTCGAGGCGACGCCGCTCTGCGTGACCTTGGACTGCATCAGCATCAGGCCGCCGAAGATGCTCCAGCGATCGGTGATCTTACCCTCGGCTTCGATGTCGATGCCCTGGATCCTGTAGGCAGCGCCCGACGTCAGCAGGCCGTTGACGGTCTCGCGCGCGTTGTCCTTGGTGGTCTGGAACAGCGCACCGGTCACCAGCAGGTGGCGATCGGCGAGCTCCCATTTGGTGCCGAGCTCGATTGCCTTGTTGCGCTCTGGCCCGAGCAAGAGGGTCGAGTTGGGGGGAACACCGCCGTAGTCGGTGCCGGTCGCGTCCAGCTCCGAACCGAACGGATTGGCCGAGGTCGCATAGGCTGCATAGACGCTGCCGATCGACATCGGCTTGTAGACCAGACCGACGTTGTAGTTCACCAGATCGGCGTTCTGCTTCACATAGTTCGAATTGTTCGACGCGCTCTGGCTGTAGCCGTCGTAGCGCACGCCGCCGTTCACGATGATCGTGTCCTGCCAGTTCGCGGTATCCATGACATACACGCTGCTGGTGTTGACGCCGTAGCGCGTCGGGTTTCCAACCAGCGAGGGCGTGCCGAAGCCGGTGAGATAGGTGTACTGAGGGGAATAGACATTGACCCCCGAGATGGCCCCCGTGCTCGTAAAGGGCGAGCCGGCCAGTTCCGACGAGAGGCCGGCGTAGCGGTCGATCGAAATGTTCTCGTTCGAATATTCGACGCCGAACACCGCGGTGTGCTTGACCCCGCCGGTGTCGAGCTTGAACGTGGCCTCGTTCTGGTTGGCCCACACGTCCACGTTCTGGTAGCGGCTCTGCGCGCTCGCCGTCGTGGTCCAGAGCAGCGGATTGCCGCTGATCGTCACCGGGTTCTGCGGCAGCGTGCCGATGTAGTTGAGCAGCGAGTGCTCGCCGCGCACCTTGCTGGTCAGCGTGATGGCTTCGTTGACCTTGTACTCGATCGTGCCGGTGCCGAAATCCTGCCGCGCGGTCTGGAAGTCGCGGTTGAGGAAGCCGTACCAGTTACCGCGCGGAATGCCGGCCGACGTCACCGGCACGTTGCCCTGCTTGTAATAAGGCACGCCGAAATCCGGCAGGCCGCTGAGGTCGGTGTGGACGTAGTTCGTCGTGATCTTGATGTCGTTGGTCGGGGTGTACTTGGTCGAGATGAAGGTGCCCCAGCGATTGTCGGTCACGTAATCGCGGCCTGCGACATTGGCGTCCTGGAACAGGCCGCCGGTGCGCACCGAGAAGGTCGGGTCGATGACCTGGTTGACGTCGAGCGTGACGCGCTTGGTCCGGTCGGTGCCGAACTCGGTATCCATGCGCTGGAAGTTACGGTCGCCGGCCTGCTTGGTGACGATGTTGATGGCGCCGCCGGCGGTGCCGCGGCCGGCATAGGAGGATGCCGGGCCGCGCAGAATCTCGATCTGCTCGGTGAAGAAGTTCTCGCGGATGGAGACCGCGGGATCGCGGATGCCGTCGATGAAGACGTCGTTGCGCGCGTCGAAGCCGCGGATGAAGAAGCGGTCGCCGAACGCGTTGCCACCTTCACCCGAGCCGAGCGTCACGCCGGCGGTCGAGCGCCCGATCTCCTTCAGCGTCGTGGCGTTCTTGTCCTCGAGCACTTCCTTGCTGAGCACCGTGATGGACTTGGGCGTGTTCAGCATCTTCTCGGGAAACTTGCCCGAAGCCTGGACGTGGTCGACCTTGTAGGGCGCGGCCGGATCGGAATAGGGATTACGGTCCGCTTCGCCGGCCGGTGCCGCGGGAGCAGCCTGCTGGGACGCCTGCTGCCGCTGCGCGGCGCGGCGAAGCGCGTTGCGCGCGCGGACCTGATCAGGTGTCGGCTTCGACGCCGTCGGACGCGGCCGCTGCACCGGAGCATCGACCGTCACCGGCGGCAGGTTCGACTGCTGCGCCTCTGCGCCGCTCGAGACCGACGCCACCGCGATCAAGCTCGCGACCGCCGAGACCTTCTTGCCGGAAATGCCCGAAGACTTTTCATCCACCTGATCGAACGCTGCCACCGAACGCAACGACTTCGGTGCGACCACCTGCCCCATTACAACACGCCCCATCTTCATGTTCGCTCACTCACTTCGACGAGCGATTGGGCTGTTGGTATCGGCGGCAAAATAGTGGGTCAATGCGCGCAAGCCGCGAGAACCCTTGAATAAGTCCAGATCAAAACGATTCTAAACTGAAGTTTGAAACGGTTCTAAAGTTAGATTGGACTCATTCTAAAGCGCGCGCGAAAAATACCGCGAAATCAGCGGTCCGCTCACAGCATCAATCGCTGCTCGGCGGCTTCATCAGCGAGAACAATTCGTCGACGGTCTTCTGCGCGACGGCGCGCACACGATCGGTGCTGTCCATGCCGGCGATGTTGACGCCATTGACCACGGCCTTGATCTCGTCGCGGAAGTCCGTGAGGAAGCGCAAGGGATCGCGCTGCTCGTTGGCAACGCGCGCAATCAATCCCGTGATCAGAATCTGGCACGCGATCAGCTTGCCGTTCAGTTCGTCCATCCTGCGCTCCCCTTGTGGCGGCGCCGATATGGACGATGCCGATTCTCCTGACAACCGAAACGCGGCCGGCGCAATTTAGAACCGTTCTTGTAAAGCGCGCATCCCCACGGCCTGACCAAGATGCTTCGCCAGTCCCGCCGCGCTCGCAACATCCTCCGCGAGCATTGCCTGATTTTTACTCGCTGATCGCTCGCGGCAGGAAAATGCAGCACTGCACACCGGCGCGCCAGTGCGTTGCCTAGGCGGTGCAAAGCTTTCCAATTGTTTAGATTTCTCACCCGATAGTGCTGTTTACACTGGAACTTGGCGTGTATTATACAAACGCCCTGGAACCCTACGATTGCCCCAAAATTCGTAACCTAGGGCACAAGAGCCGACACGAGCCGACATGAAAAAAACACGGCCGATCCTCTGGATTCTGATCCTCGCGGCCGTGGCCTCCGCGGGTTACTATGGTTGGCAGAAATACGGCTCGCCGGACGCCGGAAAATCCCAGACAGCACAGAAAGGTCCGCCGCGCGCGCCCGCCATTCCCGTGAGCGTGGCGCCGGTCCAGAAGGTCGATTTCCCGGTCTATCTGACCGGTCTCGGCACGGTTCAAGGCTTCAACACCGTCCAGGTCCGCACCCGGGTGGACGGCCAGATCGACAAGATCGCCTTCACCGAAGGCCAGATCGCCAAGGAAGGCGACCTGCTGGCCTCGATCGACCCCCGCCCCTATCAAGCCACACTCGACCAGGCCAAGGCCAAGAAGGCACAGGACGAGGCTAGCCTGGCCAATGCCAACCTCGAGCTCCAGCGCGCCATGAAGCTCGGCGAATTCGCCACCGCACAGCGGGTCGATACCCAGCGCTCCACCGTCGCCCAGCTCACCGCCCAGATCGCCGCCGACGAAGCCGCAATCGCCAACGCCCAGACCCAGCTGGACTACACCCAGGTCAAGGCGCCGATCACCGGCGTCGCCGGCCTGCGCCAGGTCGACGTCGGCAACATCGTGAACGCCTCGACACAGACCGGCATCGTCACGATCACGCAGGTCGAGCCGATCTCGGTGATCTTCACCGCGCCGGAAGACCAGCTTCCCTACATCAGCGAAGGCCAGAAGGCCGGCGCGCTCAAGGTGATCGCGTTCACCACCGACGGCAAGAAGACGCTGGCCGAGGGCAAGCTCGCGGTCATCAACAACCAGGTCGACACCACCAGCGGGACTATTCGGCTCAAGGCGGTGTTCGACAACAAGGACCACACGCTGTGGCCCGGACAGTCGGTCTCGACCCGCCTTCTGGTGCGAACGCTGAAGGATGCGACCGTGGTTCCGGATGACGCAGTCCAGCATTCCACCAACGGCCTCTACGCATACACCGTCAATCAGGACAACAAGGCCGAAGTGCACAAGATCAAGGTCAGCTACGCCATCGACGGCCGTTCGGTCGTCGACGAAGGGCTCACGCCCGGGCAGCAGGTGATCACTGGCGGTCAATTCAAGGTGCAGCCCGGAAGCCTCGTCTCGACGGCGGTGGCAAGTTCGGATCCGGCGCAGAACAAGGTACGACGGGAATGACCGAGGGCGGGATTTCGGCACCTTTCATCCGTTATCCCATCGGCACCTCGTTGCTGATGGCCGGCATCCTCTTCGTCGGTCTCGTCGCCTATCCCCTGCTGCCGGTCGCGCCGCTGCCGCAGGTGGACTTCCCGACCATCCAGATCACCGCCAATCTGCCGGGCGGCAGCCCCGAGACCATGGCCTCGTCGGTGGCCCAGCCGCTGGAGCGCCAGTTCGCCCAGATCCCCGGCATCGCCCAGATGACCTCGACGAGTTATCTCGGCACCGCCTCGATCACCATCCAGTTCGACCTCAACCGCAGCATCGACGGCGCCGCCAACGATGTGCAGGGCGCCATCAACGCCGCCAGCGGCCAGCTGCCGAAGAACCTGCCCTCGCCGCCGACCTACCGCAAGGTCAACCCGGCCGATGCGCCGATCCTGCTGCTGTCGGCGACCTCGGAGACACTGCCTCTGACCAGCGTCAGCGACGCGGTCGACGCCCAGCTCGCCCAGCAGATCAGCCAGCTCTCCGGCGTGGCGCAGGTGTTCATCGGCGGCCAGCAGAAGCCTTCCATCCGCATCCAGGTCGACCCGGCGAAGCTCGTCGCCAAGGGCCTGTCGATGGAGGACGTGCGCAGCCAGATCGCGATCACCACGGTCGACAGCCCCAAGGGCAACATCGACGGCGAGAAGCGCGCCTACACCATCTATGCCAACGACCAGCTGACCCAGTCCAAGGACTGGAACGACGTCATCATCGCCTATCGTAACGGCGGCCCATTGCGCATCCGCGACATCGGCCAGGCGGTCAGCGGCGCCGAAGACGCCAAGCAGGCGGCCTGGGCCAACGGCAAGCGCGGCGTATTCCTGGTGATCTTCAAGCAGCCGGGCGCCAACGTCATCGAGACGGTCGACAGGATCAAGGCGACCCTGCCCCGTCTCGTGGCCGCGATCCCGCCCGCGATCAAGATCGAGCTCATCAGCGACCGCACCACCACCATCCGCGCCGCAGTCGAGGACGTTCAGTTCACCCTGCTGCTGACCATCGCCCTCGTGGTCATGGTCATCTTCATCTTCCTGCGCAGCTTCTGGGCCACCGTCATCCCCACCGTCACGGTTCCACTGGCGCTGTTGGGCGCGTGCGCCTTGATGTGGGTCGTCGGCTATTCGCTCGACAATCTGTCGCTGATGGCGCTCACCATCGCGGTCGGCTTCGTCGTCGACGACGCCATCGTGATGCTCGAGAACATCACGCGCTATATCGAGGAAGGCGAGTCGCCGATGGCGGCGGCCTTCCGCGGTTCCAAGGAAATCGGCTTCACCATCGTGTCGATCAGCATCTCGCTGGTCGCCGTGCTGATCCCACTGCTGCTGATGGGCGGCATCATCGGCCGCCTGTTCCGCGAATTCGCCGTCGTGCTGGCGATGACCATTTTCGTCTCGATGTTCGTGTCGCTGACCCTGACGCCGATGATGGCCTCGCGTTTCCTGCGCGCCCATGGCGAGGTGCAGCACGGCCGCTTCTATCAATGGAGCGAGCGCGCCTTCGATTCGATGCTGCGCGGCTACGAATACGTGCTCGATCATGCCCTCGCCTGGCGGCGCACCACGCTCGCGATCTTCTTCGCCACGCTCGGCCTGTCGATCTACCTGTTCGTCCTGATCCCGAAGGGCTTCTTCCCGCAGCAGGACGTCGGCCTGATCACCGCGACCTCGGAAGCCTCGCAGGACATTTCATTCAAGGAGATGGTCCGGCGCCAGGAACAGCTCGGCAAGATCATCCTGGCCGATCCCGACGTGGCCAGCGTTGCCATGTCGATCGGCGGCAGCGGCCGTGCCGGCAACAACGGTAACCTATTCATCACGCTGAAGCCTCGCGACAAACGTGAGGCCTCAGCCCAGCAGATCATCGCGCGACTGCGTCCGCAGTTCGACAAGGTCGAGGGCGCCCGGGTCTACATGCAGGCGGCCCAGGACGTCCGCCTCGGCGGCCGGCCGACGCGTACGCAGTTCGAGTTCACCCTGCAGGATGCCGATCTCGCCGAGCTCAACGACTGGGCGCCGAAGATCCTCGCCAAGATGCAGACGCTGCCGGAGCTGCGCGACGTCGCCACCGACCAGCAGACCCAGGGCACCACGGTCCAGCTCAAGATCAACCGCGATACCGCATCGCGCTACGGCATCCAGCCGCAGCTGATCGACGACACGCTGTACGATGCGTTCGGACAGCGGCAGGTCACGCAGTATTTCACCCAGCTCAACACCTACAAGGTGATCCTGGAGATCCTGCCGGAGCTGCAGGGCAATCTCGACAGCCTGAACAAGCTCTATCTGAAATCGCCGCTGACCGGCGACCAGGTCCCGCTGTCGACCTTCGCGACCTGGTCCACCGATCCGGTCCGCCCGCTCTCGATCAGCCACCAGGGCCAGTTCCCGGCGATCACGATCAGCTTCAATCTCGCGCAAGGCACTGCACTCGGTCAGGCCACGGAAGCCGTGCAGCGGGCGATGGCCGAGCTAGGCGCACCGCCGACGCTGAACTCGAGCTTCCAGGGCACCGCGCAGGCGTTCCAGCAGTCGCTTGGCACCGTGCCGCTCCTGATCCTCGCCGCGTTGGTCGTGGTCTATCTGATCCTCGGCATTCTCTACGAGAGCTACATCCACCCGATCACGATTCTGTCCACCCTGCCCTCGGCCGGCGTCGGCGCGCTCGCAATCCTGATGGCGGCCGGCTTCGACTTCAGCCTCATCGCGCTGATCGGCATCATCCTCTTGATCGGCATCGTGAAGAAGAACGGCATCATGATGGTCGACTTCGCGATTGCCGCCGAACGCGACGAGCACAAGACGCCGGCGGAATCGATCCGCCAGGCCGCGCTGCTGCGCTTCCGCCCGATCATGATGACGACGATGGCGGCTCTGCTCGGCGGCGTGCCCCTGATGCTCGGCCACGGCACCGGCGCCGAGATCCGCCAGCCGCTCGGCTACGCCATGGTCGGCGGCCTGATCGTCAGCCAGGCGCTGACGCTGTTCACCACGCCCGTCGTCTATCTCTATCTCGATGAGCTCAACAACTGGTTCTCGGGCTGGGGCCGTACGGGTGACGGCGAAGGCCACGAGACGCACGAGCACGGCAGCGTCAAGCAAGCCGCCGAGTAGCTTGCGCCGCGGCTCCCGCGACGCTACAGCGAGACCCCCGGTTCACGCCAACGCGGTTTCGCCATGCCCATGCAATCCAGACTTGTCGCCCTCGCCGCGGCCCTCCTGTTGTCGACGGGCGCCGCGCATGCCCAGCAGAGTGCCAAGAAGAACGCAGCGCCCGCCCCGGCCGCGCAACCCGCGCCTGCGCCGACGCAGCCCCATGCTGAAGGTGGTCCCGGACAGTCCGGCTGGATCGTCCGCTGCACCAGTGCCAGCCGCGACGCGCCACTCGAATGCGCGATGGAGCAGAACGCGGTGCTGACCAAGACCGGCCAGACCGTCATCCTGATCAACATCCGCATCGCTCCCGACACCCGCACGCCGATCGCGCTGCTGCAATTGCCGCTCGGCCTCAACTTGCCGGTCGGCGCCAAGCTCCAGGTCGACGAGGGCAAGACGGTCGACCTGCAGATCCAGACCTGCGAGAACCGCGGCTGCTACGCCTCGACGCCGATCGCGGCCGACCTGCTCGCAGCCTTGCGGTCGGGCAAGCAGCTGAAGGTCTCTTTCCAGAACATGGCCAAGGAGACGATCGCGATCCCGATGCCGCTCGGCGATTTCGCTTCGGCCTACGACAAGATCAAGTAAGGGGACTTCTCCCGCTTCCTGTTGGAGTGCACGCCTCTCTCATCTCGTCATTGCGAGCCAACGGGTCCGCGCGAAGCGCGGCCCGATGACAGGCTCAGCGAAGCAATCCAGCAATCTTTCCGCGGAGGCAGTCTGGATTGCTTCGCTACGCTCGCAATGACGGCGCGGATACAGCGACGCCCCTTCTCTCTCACTGCCGCGCCATCTGCGCGTTGCCGACGGCATCGCCGTCGAGCTTCTGGTCGTCATGCATGGTGACGGTGACGCGCAGCAGCCGCCCTTCGAACTCGAACGGGGCCTCGTAATGCGAGACCGGGCTGCCGCGGTCGCGGCCGATGTCGAGGCCGGACCACGAGATCAGCGTGTGGAAGCTGAGCTGGGTCTGGAGCGAACCCGCCGGCTCGCCATCGATCAGCAGCGTGTATGCGGTGACGCCGGTCCGCGAGCCCTTGGCCGGCGGCTCCTTGCGCCGGAGCCGCTCGACATGCACGCCGAGCCGGCGCGCGCCTGACGGCACCTTGCGGTCCGAACGCACGATCTGGTGGCTGCCGCCGATATTGAGGTCGTGCACGAGGTGGCCATCCCTGACGTAGAGGCTGTAGCCCGAGGTCGCATCGCCGTGCGAGATCAGCACGCCGTTGGCACCCCGCTCCTCGATCTCGACATGGGCCTCGATCGTGTAGCTGCGGCTGCGCACATCGGGCGCGACGTCGGTCGGCACGTGACCCATGCCGGCGTGGAAGACGAAATGATGGCGCGCGCCGTGGAAGCGCGCGGCGTTCTCGGCAAAGCGCGGGCCGAAGCGGTCGTCGAGCGGCAGCACCTTGTGCTTCTCGGCCTCCGCCCACCACGTCGCAATCATCGCGGCGAGACGCTCCGGCTCCTTCGCACCGAGGTCATTGGTCTCGGAGAAGTCTTCATCGAGATGGAACAGCTCCCATTTGTCGTTCTCGAACGGCGTCCCCGACGGATGGAAGGAAACCGCCTTCCATCCGGCCTGCCAAAGGCCGCGATGGCCGAACATCTCGAAATATTGCGGCGAGCTCTTCGACGGCGCGGACGCATCATTGATCGAGCGCGCAAAGCTCTCGCCTTCGAGCGGCATCTGTCGACAACCGGCGATCTCGCTGGGCGCCTCGATGCCGATCAGCTCCAGCAGCGTCGGCGTGAGATCGCAGGCATGCACGAACTGGTGGCGCAGCTCGCCCTTGCCTGCGATGCGCTTGGGCCAGTTGATGACGAAGGGATCGCGGATGCCGCCGCCATGGGTGTTCTGCTTGTAGCGCCGCAGCGGCGTGTTCGACGCCATCGCCCAGCCATGCGGGAAATTGCTGTGCGTGTCGGGCCCGCCGATGTCGTCGATGCGGGCGAGCTTTTCGGCGATCGGCTCCGGCTTGAAGTTGAACGGCCCCATCGCGTTGACGAAGCCGAGCGGCCCGCCCTCCTGGCTCGCGCCATTGTCGGACATCACGATGATCACGGTGTTGTCGCGGATGCCTGATGTCTCCAGGAACGAAACGAGGCGCGCCAGATGCCGGTCGGAATGGTCGAGCATGCCGGCGAACGCCGCCTGCAGGCGCGTGAAGACGCGGCGCTCGTCGGCCGAATGCTCCTCCCATGCCTTGACGCCGTCATTGCGCGCCGGCATCCGCGTCTCCGGCGGCACCAGCCCCATCGCCTTCTGGCGCGCGAGACGCTGCTCGCGCTCGGCGTCCCAGCCGTGCGCGAAGGCGGCGTCGTAGCTCCTGATGATATCGGCCGGCGCCTGATGCGGCGCGTGACAGGCGCCGAGCGCAACCCAGGTGAGCCAGGGAATCTCCGGCCGGTCGGCATGGTGATCGCCGATGAAGCGGATCGCCTGGTCGATCAGGTCCTCGGTCAGGTGATAGCCGTCGGCGTAGGTGCCGGGCGGGTCAATATGCGTGTTGTCGGAGACGAGCTCAGGCGCGTACTGGTCGGTCTCGGCATCGAGGAAGCCGTAGAAGCGATCGAAGCCGCGGCCCAAAGGCCAGCCGTCGAACGGGCCGGTGGCGCCACTCTCGGTCAGCGGCGTGACGTGCCATTTGCCGACCATGTAGTTGCGGTAGCCGTGCACGCGCAGCATCTCGGCGAGCGTCCCCGCCTCGCGCGCGATCTTGCCGCGATAGCCGGGATAGCCTGAATCGAAATTGGCGAGGCAGCCGACGCCGACCGAATGGTGGTTGCGCCCCGTGAGCAGCGCGGCGCGCGTGGTCGAGCACATCGCCGTGGTGTGGAAGCCGGAATAGCGCAGGCCTTCCGCGGCGAGCCTGTCGATGGTCGGCGTCCTGATGGCCGAGCCGTAGCAGCCGAAATCGGAGAAGCCGACGTCGTCGAACAGCACCACCAGGATGTTCGGCGCGCCCTCGGGCGGCTTCACGGCCTCCGGCCACCAGGGTTTCGAGTCCGCAACCGTCCTGCCGACGGTGCCGCGGAACGGCGTGCCGCTTCTTGCGCTCATCTCCCCCTCCCTGTTTTAGCCGGCGATGAGCCGCGGTTGACCCGCGGCTCGCCCCGATCTAAATTATAATCAGAATTATGATTATGATTTAAGGCGGATGCAAGCGCGGATGCGGACATCGTCGAAGGAGCCCGGGCCTCGCGACTTCGACCTGCCCGGCGTCGCCCCGTCGCGGCAGAAGCGCAGCCGCGAGACGACGCTGGCGCTGCTGCGCGCCGGCGCCGACATGCTGCGCACACGCAGCCTTGCCGAGCTCTCGATCGAGACGCTCTGCGCGGAAGTCGGCGCCACCGTCGGCGCCTTCTACAGCCGCTTCGAGAGCAAGGAGGCCTATTTCAATGCACTGATGGCGCTTGCCGCGCGCGACGGCGAGCAGCGGCTGGGTGAGATCAACAGGCCGTCACCGGAAGCGAGCCTTGATCAGCTCTGCCACATCATCGTCAGCGGCATCGTGGCCTGGATGCGCAACCATGAAGGTGTGCTGCGGGCCGCGCTTCAGCATGACGACACCCATCCCGACAAATGGACGCCGTTCAAGGCCCTCGCGAGAGCAACGACGATGCGCGCCACCCCTCTCCTGCTCCCGGCCATGGGCAAGGGCCGCAAAGCCGCAAAAACCCGCAGCATTGCCTTCGGCTTCCAGGTCGTGCTGGGCACGCTGGTGAACGCGATCCTCAACGATCCCGGACCGCTGACGTTGCGGTCGAAGGAGATGGAGACGCGGCTTGCCGGCTGCCTGTCGCTGCTGCTCCAGGCGGAGCTTGGTCAGTCCACGCCGAGATAGGCCTTCTGCACCTGCGGGTCCTGCGCGAGCGCCGCCGCGGTCCCCGAGAGCACGCTCTTGCCGACCTGGAGCACGGTGGCGAAGTCCGAGACTTCCAGCGCGAGCTCAATTGACTGCTCGGCGAGCAGAATCGTCAGGCCCTCGCGGTGCAGGCGGCCGAAGGTCTCATACATCGACTCGACCACGGCCGGAGCGAGGCCGAGCGACGGCTCGTCCAGCATCAGCAGCTTCGGATCGCTCATCAGCGCGCGGCCGACCGCGAGCATCTGCCGCTCGCCGCCGGACATGGTGCCGGCGCGCTGGTTGCGGCGCTCCTTCAGGCGCGGGAAGACCTCGTAGACGCGCTCCAGCAGCGTCGCCTGTCGCGATTTGTCGTGCAGCGGGGTCGCTCCGAGCATGAGGTTGTTCTCGACGCTTTGCTGCACGAACAGCCGCCAGCCCTCCGGCGACAGCGCGAGGCCCTTGCGCACGATCGCAAAGGCCTTCTGTCCCGCGATCTCCTCGCCGCGAAAGCTGATCGATCCGGAATGCACGGGAATGAGGCCGGCGATCGCGTTCAGCGTCGTGGTCTTGCCACCGCCATTGGAGCCGAGCAGCGCGACGACGCTGCCGTCCGGCACCTCCAGCGACACGTCGGAGACACCGATGAGGTCGCCATAGCGCACCTCGAGATGCTCGATCCTGAGAAGCGCTCCGCTCATAGGTCCGGCCCGCCCATCAGCTCGACCGGCGTATGGCCGGCGGCGGCTTTCGCGGCGCGCTTGCCGAGATAGGCTTCGATCACCGCCGGATTGGAGGTGACCTCGCGCGGCGAACCGCGGGCGATCTCCTTGCCCTGGTGGAACACCATCACGCGGCTCGCCAGCGACATGATCACTTCCATGATGTGCTCGACGATGACGAGCGTGATGCCGGCGCGATGGATGTCGCGGACGAGATCGATGGCGAGCCTCACCTCATGCGCGTTGAGACCGGCCATGGCCTCGTCGAGCAGCAGCACCTTCGGCTCGGTCGCAAGCGCCCGGGCGATCTCCAGCCGCTTGCGGCCGGGTGTGCCGAGCGAGCGCGCCGGCGCCTCCGCAAGGCGGCTCATGCCGACGCGTTCCAGCACCGCGCGCGCCTTGGTCTCCGCCTCCTTGCGATGCGAGGTGCGCAGGAAAGCGCCGATCATGACGTTCTCCAGCACCGTCATGCCCTCGAAGGTCTGCGGCACCTGGAAGGTGCGGGCGAGCCCGAGGGCGGCGCGCTGCTCCGGCGCGACGTCGGTGATGTCGGCCCCCTCGAACAGCACGCGGCCGGAGGTGGTCCTGAGGTCGCCGGTGAGGCAGTTGAAGAAGGTGGATTTGCCGGCGCCGTTCGGACCGATCAGGCCGAGGATGTCGCCCTGCTCCAGGGTCACGGAGGCGTCGTCCACGGCCTTGAAGCTGCCGAACGCCTTGGTGATGCCGCGCGCTTCAAGGAGCATGGCTCGCTCCCGTGTCGGTCTTGGACTTGCCGCGCCGGGTGAGCAGGCTGAGCAGGCCGCCGGGCTGGAAGCGCGCGATCAGCACGATGATGGCGCCATAGACCACGAAGGTGAGACCGGCGCCCTTACCGCCGAGCCAGCTGTTGGAGATCTCCTCCAGCGGCACCAGGATCGCAGCGCCCACCAGCGGCCCGAACAGCAGCCCCGCCCCACCCAGCGCCGCCATGATCAGGATCTTCACCGAGATCAGGATGCCGAGCCCGGACTCGGGATCGACGAAGCCGAACATCATCGCATAGAGCGCGCCGGCAACGCTCGTCAGCGCCGCGCTCAGCATGTAGGCGTAGAGCTTCGTGCGGCTGGCGGGCGCGCCGAGCGAGCGCGCGGCGCGCTCGGAATCCTTGATCGCCCGCAGGTAAAATCCCATGCGGCTGTTGGTCATCCACCAGGTGATCGCAAGCGTGATCGCGAGGATGGCGAGGAAAAGATAGTAGTAGGGCAGCGCCGACAGGAACGAGAGATCGAAGATGTTGCGCGGCACGGTCGGACCGGAGAGACCGACGGCCGCGCCGAGCCATTCGGTGTTGGTCACGATCAACCGCATCGTTTCGGCAACCGCGATCGTCGCCATGCTGAAATAGTGGCCGGACAGCCGCAGCGTCGGCACGCCGACGATCGCGGCGAGCCCGACCGCCAGCACGATGCCGCCGGGAATGCCGTACAGCGGCGACAGGCCGAACTTGGCGTAAGCGCCCATCGCGGCATAGGCGCCGCAGCCGAAGAACACCACATGCCCCACCGACACCTGCCCGGCATAGCCGCCGACGATGTTCCAGGCCGAGGCCGCAATCGCATAGAGCAACACCAGCGCGCCGAGGCGCTGCTGGAACGGCGAGGACAGCAGCAGCGGATAGGCGATCGCAAAGGCTGCGACGACGGAGAGCCAGATCCAGCGCCGCATCACATCTTCCCCATCAGGCCCTGTGGCCGGAACCAGAGGAAGAACAGGAATAGGACATAGACGACGATGTCCTTGTAGATCGCACCGATCAGATAGCCTGACAGCGACTCGATGACGCCGATCAAGAGTCCTGCGACGAGAGCGCCGGGCACGCTGCCGAAGCCGCCGAGCGACACCGTGACGAAGGCGACGATACCGAGGGTCTCGCCGACGGTCGGCACGATGTAGAAGAAGTTCGCGATCAGGGCGCCGGCCAGCCCCGTGGCGCCGGCCGCGATCGCCCAGGCGATCGCCTGCATGGTGTCGGGCCGGATGCCCATGAGCTGGGCCGCGGTCTGATCCTCCGCCACCGCCAGCATCTTCGAGCCGAGCGAGGTGCGCGTCAGCAAGAGATGCAGCCCGAGCGTCACCAGGAGCGCGACGACGCCCGCGAGCAGCCGCGAGGCCTCGATGCGCAGGCCGGCAAAGGCGTAGGTGCCGCCCACGATGTTCGGCGGCATCGACAGGAAGTTGGCGCCGAACCACCAGAACACCGAATAGCGCAGCAGCAGCGCGAGGCCGAAGGTGCCGAGGATCTGCGCCAGCATCGGTCCTTTCATGATGCCGCGGATCAGGCCGAAATAGACCACGATGCCGAGCGTGGCGAGCACCAGCGTCGCCAGCGGGGCGCCGAGAAGCGGCCCTCCTCCCATCAGGGTGTAGACGACATAGGCGACGTACATGCCGAGCATGACGAAGTCGCCATGCGCGAAATTGACGATGTTCATCATGCCCCACACCAGCGTGAGGCCCGAGGAGAACAGGGCGTAGACGGCGCCAAGCAGAAGGCCGCCGACGATCACCTGCACGAGAACAAAGGACATGAGCTGCGCTGCTCTACCAAGCCTTGTGAAAAAGGCGGGACTTAAGGTCCCGCCCTCGCATGATCACCAGCCCTTGTAGGGCAGCATCGGCGCCTTCGCGGCATTGGCCTTCGGCCACACCGAGACGTAGTTCTCGCCGTCCTGAAGCTGGATGATGGCGCCTGAGGCCAGGGTGTTCTGGCCCTTGTCGTCGAACTTCACGCCCTTGTAGCCGATCATGAGCTGCTCGGGCTTGAGGTCCGTCGCCTTCAGCGCGGCCTGAATCTTGGCGGGCTCGGTCGAGCCGGCGCGATCGATCGCATCGGCCAGCACGAAGAAGCCCTGCATCTGGCGGGCGACCGTGTCATCCATCTCCTCGCCGCTCTTCTTCTTGTACATGTCGGCGATGATGGCGGACGGCGAGCCGGCCGGACCCACGACCCAGGACGAGCGGTTGAAGACGCCTTGCGAGATCTTGCCGACCGCCTTGGTGAAGGACGGATCGGAGTAGCCGGCGTCATCGGCCAGCAGCACGGCCGGCTTGTAGTCGAGCGACTGCATGGTCTTGGCGAACAGGATCGCGTCCGACGTGTAGCTGATCATAATGACGACGTCGGGCTTCTTGTCCTTGAGCTGGAGCACCTGCCCCTGCAGGTCCGTTGCGTTGACGGGATAGGCGACGTCGAGCGCGATCGGCAGGCCCTTCTCCTTGAAGGCGCCGGAAATCGTGTTCGCTACCGAGGTGCCATATTCGGTGTTGTCGTGGACCACCGCGACGCTGTCGGTCTTGGCGCCCTGCGACTTGAGGTCGGCGAGGAAGTCGACATAGATCCTGGCGAAGTCGGTGGCGATCGGGGTGGTGCGGAAGAACCATTTGAAGCCGCGCTCGGTCAGGTTGGCGGCGACCGACTCGGAGTTCAGGAATGGAACGCCGTACTTCTCGGCGATGGCGCTCGAGGTCAGCGTCACGCCGGACTGATAGGAGCCGAACACGGCCGCGACCTTCTCTTCCGTGATCAGGCGCAGCGCCTGGTTCTGGCCTGTTGCGGGGTTGCCCTGGTTGTCGGCGATGATCACCTCGACCTTGGCGCCGCCGAGGCCGGCAAGGCCAGCGTTCTTCGCCAACGGGAAATTGCCAAGTTCAGGATGAGCGTTGTTGATGATGTCGGTTGCGACATCCAGCGCCGCCTTGGCATGCGCGCCGATCGAGGCGGTGCCGCCGGACATCGGCATGATCACGCCGATCTTGACGACCTTGTCCTGCGCCTGCGCACCAGCCGTGAGCGCAAGCGACATCGCGGCCGCGCAAAGCAGCCCCGTGACCTGCTTCAATGTCATGAAATCAGACCTCCCAAAGGGTTTCCCCAACCAAGATTTTTTGGAGAGCCTGGGCGAAACGCCCGCCTCCGTTTGATTATGCCTGGTTGCGGGAGGATGGCATGCCGACCGGCGACCGGCAAGGTGAAACGGACTGCGACGATGATGCATGGGGGAAGAACGTGTAGCCCGGGTGAGCAAAGCGACACCCGGGACAACAGTGGCCGCATTCCCGGATGTCGCTTCGCTCATCCGGGCTACGGGTCTTCCCGCTCCACTTCGCTCAACTAATTACGTCGCTCGCCCGCAGCAGCGTCGTGAAGCCGCCATAGATCATGCGCTTGCCGTCGAACGGCATGTCGCCGAGCTTGAGCCGCGGGTCCACCATCACCTTCTTGTTGACGGCGTCGCGCGTTTCCCGATCGCGATAGACGATCCAGGAGAACACCACGACCTCCTCCTCCTTCGCCATCACCGCGCGTGGAAACGACGTCAGCTCGCCATAGGGAACGTCGTCACCGATGCATTCGACATAGTCGAGCGCGCCATGCTCCATCCAGATCGCACAGGCCGCTCGCGCCAGAGCCTTATAGGCCTCGATCTTGTCCTTCGGCACGGCGAGCACGAAACCATCGACATAGGGCATCACAGATCTCCTTGGGTTGTGTGTCCCAAGGACGACGGGGCATGCGGTGGCCCGACGTCGAAGACGCCATTTCCGCTGAGGCAAACCGTCGCGAGCGACGGCGAGATGCCGGCTTCCAAAATGGTACGGCGCCGGGGCCGACAAAATCAGGATGGGGGAAAACCGCCCGGAATTGGCTGGGGAACCTGGATTCGAACCAAGACAAACAGAGTCAGAGTCTGTTGTGCTACCGTTACACCATTCCCCAACGGAATAGCCGAACAAATTCAATGACTTACTGATTTGTCCGACTGTGGCCGGAAGCGCGTTTGGCGCAAATCACGGCTCAGGCGTGGCAGCGTTCTACCCGCTCGCATCTGGGCTGGCAAGCGCTCCGGTGGATGGCTCGTCAGCCCAATGATGGGACCGGGATACGATCGGAGCGAACCTTCCGCTAATGCATGCGGCCGATGCTGACGACGATTTCGCCCCGGCCATGGGCGATCATCACCTGACCATATTCGTCCTGCGGCGGGCTCTCCTCGTAGCGGAGCGGGATCGTGGTGATCTCCTCCTGCGCCGCGTCGGCGGGCTGCTCCGCATTCACGTCGAGGATCAGGATCTTCGGATTGATCCCCTGCGGTGAGCGCCTGGTCAGGCGGGCCTGCCAGCCATTGCTCGGGACCCGCACGTCGCCAATCATGATCAGCCTGGGCGGCGCCCCGGGTGCGCGGTCGATCCAGGCCTTGAAGGTGTTTCTCAGCAGGACAGTCATGATGCACCTCTCCCTCGCCAAGTTGCGCGATCCTGCGATCGCGGGCGAACCATAGGCGGGCGAAGCGAAGCGAAACGTGAATGGCCCGTGAATCGGGCGAGCCGGCGAGCTTCCCGCGGCGAAGACCACAAGCTTGCCACCACACGATACCGATGGGGACTGGCTGAGCTTGTGCCGGACCGCGACACAAGTCGGCCGGCGACCAAGGTCGGACCGTACTCGCGCGTGAGTTGCCGACGGCTTGCGACCGCATCGCGCGCTTGGTGCAGGTGAGCGAAAACTCGCCATTCACGCTCATTTCACGCGCGTCGGCTCCAAGTGAGGAGCGATTTTCATTTTGCCCGCAAGGTCGCATTCCGATCGTTCAGCAACCCTTGACCGTCTGATAACGCAAGATGTACCATTTCTGCATTGCACCAGATCCGGCGGGCTGCATTCCTGAGCTCACGCGTCATTGGCTTCGCGGACAACGCGAACCGATTATCTGCATTTCACCAAGCCTAAGCTCCCGGGACTTGCCCTCCTGCATTGTCGTCGACGATGTCGACGGGGGATGGGACGAGATGGCGGGAGTTGGCGGCGACAAGGCGGCAGGCGGAAGCGAGACCGGCCGCCTGCGGCTGAATATCATCGGCACATTTTCAGCATCGGTGGACGGACACGAGATCGCGCTCGGCCGAAAGGCGCAAGCGCTTCTCGGCTACATGATGCTCTCCTCCGCCCGCCAGTTGCCCAGGACCAAACTGGTCGGCCTGCTCTGGAGCGAGAAGGAAGACCCGCTCGCCAAGGGTTCGCTGCGTCAATCGCTGAGCCAGATCCAGCGCGAACTGAAGACGCACGGCTGCACGCATTTCCATGCCGATCAGATGCACGTGGCACTCGATATCGAACACGTCGCTTGTGACCTGACGGAAATCATCGCAGATGCCGAGCGCGGCGTCGTCCATCCTATCCTTTTTGCACACGAACGCCTGACCGACGACATTCTCGACGACCTGGAGAATGTCGATCCCGCATTTTCGGATTGGCTTGCGGAGACGCGACCACTGATCCACGAACGGCTGATCGATGCCCTGACGAGGCTGCTTCCCGATGAGGGCCAAGCCGATGTCACGCCCACCGCGGAGGCTGCGGCAAAGGCCATCTACCGGCTGGATTCCGAGAACGAGCGTGCCGTTCGCGTCCTCATCAGGAGCCACATCGCGGCCGGAAGTATCGGTGCCGCGCTCGCGATCTATGCGCGGCTCTGGCGCCAGCTCGAAGACACCTATGACATCGAGCCGCACAAGCTCACGCAGGAGCTGATTGCCAGCCTGCGACAGCAGCAACCCGAGACAGTCACGCGGCAGGTCGTGTCCTCTGCCGCGGCCCCCGCACTTGGCCTGGCCGGATTTGCCGTCAGCCGGCCATCGGTCGCCGTCCTCCCCTTCCGCGCGCTGTCTCCGACGCTCGAGCCCCAATTCACGATCGGTATCGTCGACAGCGTCGTGCAGGCCCTGTCGAGCCTGAAAGAGCTGTTCGTAATCTCGCGCGGGTCGACCATGATCCCGATGTCGCAGACACCGGATCTGCGCGCGATCGGCCGCGATCTCAATGCGCAATATCTGCTGCACGGAAGCATTCAGCGCGCCGGCGACCAGATCCGGATCTCGACCGAACTCGTTGCCGCCGAGACGGTCGAAGTCGTTCGTGTCGATCGCCTCAGCGGGACTGCGGCCGACGTCTTCGACCTGCAGGACCGCATTGCCGTCGAGGTCATACGCTCGCTGGCGCCTCAAGTTCGCGACCGGGAGCTACATCGCGCGATGCAAAAACGGCCCGACGATCTCGATGCCTACCAGTTGGCCCTGGTCGGCTACGACCAGATGTTCAGCCCGGACTACACGACATTCGTGACGGCACGCACCAACTTCGAGCGGGCGCACATCCTCAGCCCCAATTGGGCGCCACCTCTGTCCTACAGCGCCATCTGGCACATGCAGCGCGTGGCACGGGGGTGGTCCGCGAATGCGCCAAGCGAGCTCGACATCGCGCGAGCGCTCGCCGAACGAGCGCTGGAGCGCAACTCGGCCGATCCGCTCGCCAATGCCGTCGGCGGCTACACGCTGTCGCAATGCAAGCACGACCATGTCGGCGCCCTCAAACAGCTCGACCGCGCCATCGAGCTCACCCCGAACCTCGCGCTCGCATTCGCATATCGTGCCGCCGTGCATGTTCGCTGCGAACACTATGAAGACGCACTCGGCGATGCCGCGTTCAATCTGCGTCTGTCGCCGCGAGACAGGCACGCGTGGTTCGCGGAGATGATCTCGGCTCAGGCTCACTTTGCCATGAACGACCTCAACTCGGCCATCGAACACGCGAGGCGGGTCGCGACGCTGCTGCCGAGCAACCAGGTGAACCTGCGCGTTCTCGTCGCTGCGCTCGTGGAAAGCGGACGTCTCGACGATGCGCAGACTTTCGCAGGGCCACTCATGACGGCCGGCGAGCTCGACATGAGATGGATCGCGAGATCACCATGGCCGAAACCGGCGCTGGCGCGCATCGAAGCCGCGCTCTCACGGCTGGCCCCGGCACTTCGGCACGGAACCACCCAAGGCAACACCAACAAGTCCTGACAGAGGAGGCTCATATGGCGGGCGGATACGGAGGATATGGCGGTTACGGCGGTTATGGCGGCTACGGGGGTTATGGAGGATACGGCGGCACCAGCGGATCGGGCGGCGCCATGTTCGCCGACCGCGTCGATCGTCCGTTCGTCAGCGAGCGCGACGTCAAGGGCGCAAGGTTCGATGCCACCGGCTTCGGCATGAGGCTGTGGTCGACGCGGTGGTATTCGTGGGTCGTGATGTCCGATCTTGCCAGCCAGGCAGATTGGCTCAAGCGGCTCGGCGGATTTGCCCTGCTAGGCAAGGGTCCAACCCCTTGGGCAGCGACTCTCGACGACGACATTGCCATATTGAGAAACATGGCCGTCAATGAACGCGCGCCCGCCATGGATGAAATCGTTACCGAGGCCGACGAGTTCATAAGCAAGTTCCTGCATATGGTGTCCGCGACGGCGACGACACACCCCGCGACCTCGCGCATGCTGATCGTCGCCGATGCGCTCACCGCGCTGATCGCGATGCACTACAAGGCGCATTTCAATCGCCCGCGCCCCACGCAGGTGGTCCCCGGCTTCATGTCGCCGATCCAGCACGGCGGGCATGCGTCCTTCCCGAGCGGTCACGCCACTCAGGCCCACGTCTTCGCAACGCTTCTGAGCAAAGTCATGCCGCAAGCTCTCGGCTTCTCCGATCCCATCCCGGGCTTCGCGGGGCGGACAACGATAGACAAGACGCTGGGCGCCCTTGCCGACCGGATTTCGCGGAACCGGGAAATCGCCGGTCTTCACTATCCGTCCGATACGAAGGCCGGGGTGAAGCTCGCAGCCGCGATCATCGACAAGATTCTCCTGGACCGGGAGTATCTGCCGAAGTTCACGAAGCTCGTCGACAACGCCAAGGCCGAGTGGGAGAACACCGGCGTGTTCGACGATGGGAAGGACGCCGACATCTCCGCGGGAGAGAAAAATGTCCGAGACTGATCGGTGCGGCCTCTACGAGGTCGTGCCCGCCGGCTTCGACCTTCTCAATGCGTCCCCCGCCGAGCTCGATCGCTACGGCATTCCGCAAAAGCCGGATGTCGTCATGGAGCCGGAGCTGTTCCAGTTCTGGACGGAGCTCGTCTCGGCCCCGTTTTCGGCAAAGCAGCCGACCTTCGCCGACATCGATCCCCCGTCCACCGGGGGAGCGCTTCAATCGATGTTGAATTGGTCGGGGGCGCTCATTTCCACACCCTGGCCCCAGCAGATCGTCTTTGCGGCAGCCGGATGGAATGTGCCGGACGTGCGACGGCCATCCGTATCGGCCCTGGGGACGCACGCGGACGATCCAAAATCGCTGCTGTGGGTGGGGCTCGACGGCCGCAACGGCGTGCTGCCGAATGTTTCCCTGCCTCAGATCGGCACCGGCCACTGGCCCGATCGCAAACCCAAGCACTTTGCGTGGTGGGATTGGTGGCACAACTCGCAGCCGGATGAGGCGACCGGCAAGTCGGCAACAGCGCCGGAGCCACAAGCGATCACGTTGATCGACAATTTGGCAATCGAGACAGGCCATAAAGTCCTCGCCGGCCTGGCGGTCCAGGTCAGCGGTGACATTCTCTATTTCATCAAGAACCAGAGCACCGGCGAGTTCCGCTCGTTTCTGGCCCCACCACCGCCTGGCGAAATCGAGCCGCTCGGATCATCCGTGCAATGGGTCATGGAGCGGCCGACAGACCCGAAGAGCCGCGATCTGTTCCCGCTTCCAGACTATGATCCCGTAAACTTCAGGTACTGCGTGGCCCGGGCTGCGGACGGAGCGATCGGATCGGGCCGCATGATGACGCTCGAGGACAACGCGCTCATGATCGAGATGCGGGAGACTTTTGCCGATCCTGAGCGCACCGTCATCGTGTCACGTCCGGAGCTGCGGCAGGAGACTCCAAACGGCCCGATCGGCGTCAGTTGCACGTTCCAGGATCCCGCGGTGTAAACGGGCAACGCACGTTTGGGGACGGACCGCGCAGTAGCGGCGTGATCCGTCCCGTCTCGGGTATCGCAAGACCAGCAACGCTGCGCGCCTACTCCAGCTTGATATTCGCCGCGTCGATCACCTTCTTCCAACGTGCCGTTTCCGCGGCGATGTAGGCTGCGAACGGCTCCGAATCCACCGCAACCGCGGTGGCACCGAGCTCGGCCATCTTCTGCACCGTCTCCGGCTGCTGCATGAAGGCGCGGATCTCGGCGGAGAGCTTTTCGACGATCGGCTTCGGCGTACCCGCAGGGACGAAGAAACCATGCCAGGCCACGGCCTCGAAGCCCGGCAGGAATTCGGCCACCGCCGGCACTTGCGGATCGAAGTCGGCGCGCTTCGGCGTTGCCGTCGCCAGCATCGCGAGCTGGCCGGTCTTCACCTGCGGCAGCAGCAGCGGCACATTGTCGAAGGCGAGATCGATCTGGCCGCTGAGCAGGTCCGTCAGCATCTGGCTCGAGCCCTTGTAGGGCACGTGCACCATCTTGGTGCCGGTCATCTGCTGGAACAGCTCGCCCGCCAGATGCTGCGAGGTGCCGACACCGGCCGAGCCGAACGAGACCTTGTCCGGGTTTGCCTTGAGATAGGCGATCAGCTCCGGCACGGTGCGCGCGTTGATCTTGTTGGGATTCACCACGAGCACGTTGGGCACGACGCTGATCTGGGCGACCGGGATCAGATCCTTGTCCGGCTGATAGCTCAGCTTCGGGCCGTAGAGCGAGGGATTGATCGCGAGCGCGGATGTGCTGGCCAGGCCAAGCGTGATGCCATCAGGCGCCGACTTCGCCAGCCGCGTCACGCCGAGGATCGAGCCGGCGCCGCCGACGTTCTCGACGACGAAAGGCTTGCCGAGCTTGACCTGCAAATGGTTCGAGACCATGCGCGCGAAGATGTCGGCCGTCCCGCCGGCGGCGAAGGGAACGATCACCGTCACCTGCTTGGACGGATAGCCATCCTGCGCCTGCGCCTGCACCGGCGACGTCGCCAGCAGCAGTGCCGACAAAAGACCAAGCCACATCGATCTCATCGAAGTTTCCTCTACTCTCACTGTGTTGTTGGTTGATTGGCTGTTGCGCGCGGCAGGCGCGTCAGAAAGCGACCTCGTACATATTCAGGATCGCATCCCGGCCGAGATCGCGCGGATTGTTGTCGAGCAGGCGGCGAATGGCGTGCGCCTCATCGGCCATCACGCCGAGGTCGTTTTTGGGCACGCCGAGCGCGGACAGCCGCATCTCGATGCCGAGATCCTTGCAGAACGCGTAGGTCGCCTCGAACGCGAGCTTCGAATCGCGTTGCCCGGGCAGCCCCAGCGCGCCCAGCACGGCGACGGTCTTCTCTTCCACCGCGGGCATGTTGAAGGCGAGCGTGTGCGGGAAGATCACCGCACAGGCGAGGCCATGCGCAACATGATGGCGCGTGCCGAGCGGATAGGCCACCGCGTGGCCCGCGGTGGTATTCACCGGCCCGAGGCAATAGCCGCCGTAGAGCGAGGCCAGGGACAGGCCGGCGCGCGCCTCGCGGTCGCCGCCATCGGTAACCGCGCGCTTGAGATAGCGTCCGACCAGCCGTGCGCCTTCGAGCGCGTAGAGATCGATCGTCGGATGCGCCTTGCGGCTGGTGTAGGCCTCGACGCAATGCGCCAGCGCATCGACACCGGTCGCCGCGGTGACCTCCCGCGGCACCGTCATCGTCAGGTCCGGATCGACGATGGCGATGTCGGCGAGCATGAAGCGGCTCTGCACCGCCTGCTTGTTCTGACTGACGGGATCAGTGACCAGCGCGCGGGTGCCGGCTTCACTGCCGGTGCCCGAGGTGGTCGGAATCTGCATCAGCGCCACGCTGCGGCCGGCAACCTTCTCCGGCCCGACGATGTCGGCAAAGGGTACGTCAGACGTGCACATCACCGCGACCAGCTTGGCGAGATCCATCGCGCTGCCGCCGCCGAAACCGACGACAAGATCGGGCTTGGCCTCCTTCGCCATCGCCACCGCCTTCTCGAGATTGGGCAGATCCGGCTCGGGCTTGACGTCGCCGAACACTTTTACGGCGCCCGGCAGCGCCAGCGTGTCGACGCGGCGCGCATTGAACGGATCGGAGATCACCAGCGGCCGCTTGGCGCCGATCCGCTCCGCGTAGCGCGCGGCGGCGGTGATCGTGCCGTTGCCGAACTCCAGGATGGTGGGACGTTGGATTTCGATGGGCGTGAAGGCGTTGGTCATAGGCTCGATCTCATGACTTCGATGCGGAGGCGCCGGCGGCGAGCCGCTCGGCATAGTCGATGGCCTCGATCAGGCTGTGCTCGTTGGCGATGCCCTTGCCGGCGATGTCGAAGGCGGTGCCGTGATCGACGGAGGTGCGGATGATCGGCAGGCCCAGCGTAATGTTGACGCCGGAAAGCTCCTGCCAGCGGCCGGTCGCGGGATCGACCTGGAAGCCGAGCAGCTTGACGGGGATGTGCCCCTGGTCGTGATACATCGCGACCGCGGCATCGAACTGGCCGGCACGCAGCTTGACGAAGATGGTGTCGCCCGGCACCGGGCCGACGACGTCGAGGCCGTCGGCCACCGCTTTCGCGATCGTCGGTGCCGACACGTCGATATCCTGCCGGCCGAACAGGCCGCCCTCGCCGGCATGCGGATTGAGCGCGGCGATCGCGATCTTGGGCTTGGCAATGCCGAGGCGATGCAACGCGTCGTTGGTGAGATCGATCACCATGCGCAGCCGCTCCGGCGTCAGGCGCTTCGGCACGTCCTCCAGCGCCACGTGGGTCGAGACATGGCTGACGCGCATGTTGCCGTGGGCGAGCAACATCACCGAGCCGCGCACGCCGGTGAGATGCGCCAGCATCTCGGTATGGCCGGGGAAATGATAGCCGGCCTTGTTGAGCGCTTCCTTGTTGAGCGGCGCGGTGACGATCGCCGCGGTGCGGCCGGCCTGCGTAAGGCGCACGCCCTGCTCGATCGCCTTGTAGGCGAAGCGGCCGCCGTCGGCGCTGAGCATGCCGGGCCTGATCGGGTCGCCCTCGGCGTCGGCCTGCAGGTAGCAGAGATTTGGCCATTCGTGATCGTCGGCCGTGACCTCCGGGATCGCAATGTCGGCGCCGAGCGCGGCCTTGGCGCCATCGAGCGCCGCGCCGCT
The DNA here is from genome assembly GCF_025200885.1 of Bradyrhizobium huanghuaihaiense. Lineage (NCBI taxonomy): Bacteria > Pseudomonadati > Pseudomonadota > Alphaproteobacteria > Hyphomicrobiales > Nitrobacteraceae > Bradyrhizobium > Bradyrhizobium huanghuaihaiense. The sequence goes on from NZ_CP104172.1 coordinate 5,553,354, forward strand.
ACCAATGACGAGCAGGCGCAGATCGCCCTTTGCGATCCTATCCTTCAGCCCGACGCAGGCCTTGACGATGATCTCCGGCCCGATCCCGGCCGGATCGCCCATGGTGATGGCAAGATGACGAGAGGTCATATCGGGCTCTCCATTCTGAGCAGATGATTGTCCCGAAGCAGGTCACGCCACAGCTCGCTGGGACCGAACGCGCCGGATTTCGAGATGACATCGACGCCGGCCCAGCGCCCGCCTTGCAGGATCGAGCGCGGCAATCCCGGAACGATGCGTCCTGTCACCTGGAGCGCATGCGCACCGAGGGTAACACAGGCGGCCTTCAAGGTTTCACCGCCGGCGACGACCATGGTGCCGGGCGGATCGAGCGCCGCGATCAATGCCGCCATTTCGCGCGCAATCCGCTGCGCTGCTTCAGAGCGCGTCAAGCCTTCGGCGAGTGAGAATTTGACCATCGCCACGCGATCATCGGCTAGCTTGCGCTGAACGCGCGATGCACCTTCGCCTTCCGCGAGTGCGATCGTCGCTTCGCCGCACGCAGCCAGCTGGGAGGCGGGCTGGTCGGAGCCGAACAGCCCCAGCACGGGCAACCTCAATTGGCTCGGCGCATCGGCACGGTGACTGCGCGCGAGCGCGCCGGCCAATCCGCCGCTGCCGCACCACAGCACGGGCCCCGGCATGCGCCGTCCCATCTCGACGACGCGGTCGAGGTCGATGTCGCTCTCGGCATCGAACACCTGAACGCCGCCCTGCGACAGCGCATCGGAGCTGCCCTGCCGCGCCTCGATGCCGTCTTGCCTCAACTGATCCAGCAGATTGTCGCCGACCCGGTGCCACTCGCCTTGCACAGTGCGTGCGAATTGCTGGCCGCCTGCGGTGCGGCGCCCCTGATAATCGAAGGCGGGCGCGACCACGCAGGAGGCCCAGTGGCCGCTGCGCAGGCAGGCGCTAAGCTCGGCCGCCCACGCCCCCCGAAGCAGGCTGTCGACCTTCTTGTAGGCGATCGTCGCGCCGTGAAGCTGCGGCGCCAGCCGTCCGACGATCTCGACGCTCTCGCCCTTCGAGCGCTCGCGGGTGCCGCTGTCGATCGCGAGGCTGCGGGAGCCGGACGCCTTGGGTGCTTCCGGCCAGGTGACATCGAACGGTCCGCACAGGCCGACGAACTCCGCCGCGGTGTCGAGTGCACCGGTAAGATCGTCGGCAAGCAGGCGGACGGTCGTCATTGTCAGGCTCCCGCGCTGAAGATTTTGCCGGGATTCATCAGGCCACGCGGATCGAGCAAGCGCTTGATATCTCGCATCAGCTCGATATCGAGCGGATCGGCGACACGCACGAGCCGGCCGCGATTGGTGATGCCGATGCCGTGCTCGGCACTGATCGCCCCGCCCTGCGCCGCGGTCTCGTCATCGACGATCTCGTTGATCTCAGCCACCAGCCTCGCCGTCGCTTCCGGGTCCTGACAATGGACCCAGTCAATCAGGGCCACGACGTGGATGTTACCGTCGCCGATATGGCCGTGCATCACGACATTCGCATGCGGGACGGCCGCCTTGATCCGGGCTTCGACATTATTGACGAAAGCCGCCTGGCGCTCCAGCGGCACCACGCTGTCATGCGAGACCACGTAACCGCTGCGCTTGTTGCCTTCGGACACGCTGTGCCTGACAGCCCAGATGGCCTTTGCCTGCGCGAGGTTGGAGGCCAATATGGCGTCCTCGGCAAGCCCCGCTTCCATCGCATCCGCGAGGACGGCGGCCAGCGGCTCGTTGAGGTCAACGCCTGCAAGCGTGTCGGTCAGCTCGACGATCAGATACCATGGCGTCGTCAGCTCGTAGGGAATGGTGACATGCGGCACCGTCGCGGCGATTGCCTCGATCTGCGAGCGCGACATGATCTCGAGGCTGCCGAGCCGGTCGCCGACTGCGCCGCGCAGGCGCTGCATGATCTCGAGCGCCTGCTCGACGCCCTGCAGCTTCAACAGCGCCAGGGCCGAGCTGCGCGGCGGCGCGAACAGCTTCAGCACCGCCGCGGTGACGATGCCGAGCGTACCCTCCGCGCCGATGAAGAGCTGCTTCAGCGCGTATCCCGTATTGTCCTTGCGCAGCGCGCGCAGGCCATTGAACACTCGGCCATCGGGCAGCACGACCTCCAGCCCGAGCACGAGATCGCGCGTTGGACCGTAGCGCAGCACGGCGGTGCCGCCGGCATTGGTCGAGATGTTGCCGCCGATCTGGCACGAGCCCTCGGCGCCGAGGCTCAAGGGAAAGTAGCGATCGACGTCCCGCGCCGCGTTCTGCACCTCCGCGAGGATGCAGCCGGCCTCCACCGTGATGGTGTTGGCGAGCGGGCTGACGTCGCGCACGGTGCGCATGCGGTCGAGCCGGATCACGACATTGCCGGCGTGATCGTCGGGCGTCGCCGCCCCGCACATGCCGGTGTTGCCGCCCTGCGGCACGATCGCGAGCCGCCTTGCGCCGCAGAATTTGACGACTGCGGCGACCTCGGCCGTCGATCCGGGCTTCACCACCGCCACCGCGCGGCCGTGATAGCGCCCGCGCCAGTCGACCACATAAGGCTCCTGGTCGGGCCCGGACGCGATGACGTGCTTGTCGCCGACGATAGCGGCGAGCCCGGCCAGCGCATCCTGGAAAGCATCGGACATCGGTTCGCCTCGTCGCCCGGGCTGACTCTAGACGGTGGCGGCAGCGAATGCCGCAGCATCCGCAAGCAGCTCTTTCGCTTGAGCCGGCGGCAGCGACTCCAGCGGCGGCCGCAGGCGCTGCCATCCGGCATGGCCGGTGCGCTCGGCGACGATCGCCTTCAGCGAGGCCATTTGCGGGAAGCGCGAGACCAGCTCGCGCGCCTTCACGATACGCGCCTGCGCCGCCTTGAGCGCCGCATCATCGTCGCTGTCGCGAAAATGCTTGTAGACATAGGCAAGGTCGCGCGCGATGAGGTTCGAGGTCGCGGTGATGCAGCCCGCCCCGCCCTCGCGCAGTAGCGGCAGCAGCAGTGGATCGGCCCCGACGAGAACCGAGAAGCCCGGGAAGCGCTCGACCATCGCGGTCATGTTGGCGAAGTCGCCCGAGGAATCCTTGATACCGGTGAAGATGGCCGGATAGGTCTTGCGCAGCCGCTCGATCAGCGCGTGCGAGATCGGCTGCGCCGACATCTGCGGGATGTGATAGAGCACGACCTTGAGCCTGGCATCGCCAATGCGCTGCACGACTTCGCTGTAGGACGCGTAGATGCCGTCGTCGCTGACGCCTTTGTAGTAGAACGGCGGCAGCATCACCACGGTGTCGACACCGACCGAGAGCGCGTGACGCGTCAGCGCAATGGTCTCGGTGAGCGCGGCGACGCCGGTGCCCGGCAGAAGCCGCTGCGGCGCGATGCCCGCGGCGATCGCTGCCTCGAGCAATGCCATGCGCTCGGCCGCGGAGAAGGAGTTCGCCTCGCCGGTGGTTCCCAGCAGCGCGATGCCGTCGCAGCCTTCGCCCAGTAGGTAACGGCAATGTGCGACGAAGTGCGCATGATCGGGGGCGAGCTCGGCGTCGAGGGGCGTCAACGCGGCGGAGAACACGCCATGAGGGTGCAGCGATGATGTCGACAAACTTCCTCCGATCGTCAAATCGATATTGTTCGGAATGCGAACATTTGTTATGATCTGCCCCGTTGGTAAGATCAGGCTGACGCCGCGTCAAGGGCAGCCGTCATGGCGGGGCATTCGGGCATGGCCAAGATTGATAGCAAGACTGCGAGCAAGGCCACAAAGCGCAAACCTGAAGCGACACCGAAAAATCCAAAGAATTACGTCGCTTCGGTCGGCAAGGCGTTTGCCGTGCTCAAGAGTTTCACCAGCGAGGCCTTCGAGCTCACCCTGAGTGAGATTGCCGCACGGGCCGATCTCGATCGCGGCACCGCGTTCCGCCTGATCCAGACCCTGATCGAGCTTGAATACCTCCAGGCGGTTCCGCAGAGCCGCCGGTTCCGCCTCGGCGTCGCCTGCCTCGATCTCGGCTACACCGTGCTGTCGCACGGATCCTTGCGGACCATCGTCGAGCCGCTACTGCGCGAACTCGTGCCTGCGGTAGGCGACGCTGCCTCGCTCGGCATCCTCGACGGCGGAGACGTGATCTATCTTGCGCGCGTCGGTGCCGGCCTCGACCGCCACAAGATGGACCGCCGGCCGGGCACGCGCATCCCCGCCTACAGCGCCGCGCTCGGCCATGTCATGCTGGCGCATCTGGCGCGCGACGAGCAGATCGCGCGGCTCGAGTTGCGCCCCCGTGTCAAGCTGTCCGAGCGAACGCTCACCGACCTCGATGCCCTGCTCGCCCGGCTCGATCAGGTGAAGAAGAAAGGCCATGCCGTCTCCGACGGCGAGAACGCCTACGGCCTGCGCACGCTGGCAACGCCGATCTTCGACGCGCAGGGTCTGGTGATCGCCGGATTGAGCGTCACCGTCGATGCGATGCGGATGGACATGCCGTCTTTTCGCGACCAGGCGCTGCCGCGGCTGGTGCAGGTGACGAACCAGGCGCAGGATCTCGCGATCAAGTCGGGATTGTCGAGCTGAGCGCGGCGACTAGATGACCATATGGTCGAAGTCGGCGGCGATCCGGCTGTTTGGGAATATCCTTATCGCCTCCGCCAGGATCTCTTCGTCCTCATAGCGTCCCGACATGTGAGTCAGCACCAGCTGGCCAACGTTGTTCGCGGCCGCAAAGGAAGCCGCCTCTGCTGCAGTGAGATGACCGTAATTCCGCGCGGTCGGCGCGTCGCGCTCGAGGAACGTCGCCTCGATCACCAGCATGTCGGCGTCGGCAACATGTTTGGACAGTCCATCCGTCGTCTCGGTATCGCCGATCACGACGAGCTTTCTGCCGCCGCTCGGCGGCCCCAGGACATCCTCCGGGTCAATCGCTCGGCCATCGATGACGATTGGCCGGCCGGCTGCCAGCTCGCCGCGCAAGGGACCGTCGGGGACACCGAGCGCCGCGAGACGATCGGACTGAAGATGCCGACGCGCGGGGCTCTGGAAGACGAAACCAAAACTGTCGGTGTCGCGGTGGCGGACCGGAAAGCAGTCGATGGTGAAGTCGCCGGCGTCGATGACCTGGCCTTCGCTCAGGGCTGCGAACTCAACAGGGATCGGCGCCCTGCCCGCGCCCCACAGGCCCGCAAGCATGCGGATGACGAGATCGAGCGTGCCTTCCCCGCCGTGAATGGTCATCGCGTCGGAGGTTTGCCGCAAGCCCAGTGTCGAGAACAGACCGGGGATGCCGAGCCGTGATCGAGATGCGCGTGCGTCAGCAGGATACGGTCGAGCCGCCGGAAGCCGGCGCCACTGCGCAGCAGCTGGCGCTGCGTGCCCTCGCCGCAGTCAACCAGGATGCGCTGGCCCGCCGCCTCCACCAGAAGAGCCGGATGGTTGCGCTCCGCCGAGGGAACGCTTGCCGAGGTGCCAAGAAATGTCAGGGCGAACATGGTCCTTGTCCAGAGACCGCCCGTCTCCACGACAATACGCTGGACGGCCTCACCGTCCCCAATGCCACGCGAGCAGCAGCGCGTACAGGCCCATCGACGCGGCGTAGAGCGCGGCAAGCAGCACGTAGCCCGCGATCTGCCGACTGATCGCCGCCTTCGGCGCCACCCACCAGTCGAGCGCCTTGAAGGCGGCCGGCACCAGCCACCAGCCGAGCAGCTGGGTGCTGACGAGATTGCCGACGAACAGCGACAGCCAGACCGGCACGCCGTGGCTGTCGATCAGCGGGTGGCTGATGAAATAGCCCCAGAGATACACCACGGGATAGAGCACCAGGAGAACGATGAGGTTGCTCTTCCAGATGAAGCCTGCGCCTTGCTCAGGTGCCTGCGTCTTGCCGGCGGGGAACCAGAAATTGAAGCCGTAGCTCGCCCGCTTCACATTCATGCCGGCGTTGAAGCGCGCGCCCTCCTTGAGCAGCGTCTGCCGCAGCGGCGAGTCGAGCCAGGCATTGAGGTTGGCATCGCTGTCAAACGACAGGATGACGATCCACTCATCGTGCAGGCCCGGAATGGGCCGCTCGATCTTGTGGCGCAAAAATCCTTTGAACTCGGCTTCGGCGGCCTGGATGCGTTGCTGCCACGTGAAGAAGGCGTCCTCTAATCCGGCGGGCACCTTGAAGGAGATGACGGCAGAAACCGCGCTGTCGCGCTGAACGCCGGTGTCCGGCAGAATATGGACATCCTCCGAGCCGACGAAGAAGCGTTGCACATCCGCGATCAGCTTCGCCCGCACCTCGCTCTGGAGCCAGGCGCGCGCGGCGGCCGGGCTCGCAAAGCGCACGATCGTCACCCAATCCACATGCGCGGGCGGCTGCGGCGGCACCACCTCCTGGCTGAGAAAGCCGGGCCAGGTCTTGAGCACCTCGCCGACCTCGCCGTTCCACCGCGCGAACGCGGCAAAGCCGTCATCGGCGATGCGGCGCTGGATGACGAGGGCGACCGGCTGGCCGGCCGTGTCAGGAGATGCGCTCATAGGCGGCCGTCCGCTTCAGCTCTTCTTGTAGAGACGCTTGCCCATCACCCAGGTCTCGTCGACGCAGCGGTCGTCGCCGACCATCATGACGGCGAACAGCATGCTCGCAGCCTCGTCCATCGTGCGCGGACCGGCGCCGTCGGCGATCAGCGACTGATGCCAGGGTTGCGCGAGCTGGCCACCGTTCGGATCGAGTGCGACGAAATCGGCTTCCTTGCCCGGCTCGAAGTTGCCGAGCTTGTCGTCGATGTAGAGGCCTTCGGCGCCGCCGAGCGTGATCGACCAGAAGCCGCGATATGGCGAGAGCTTGTTGCGCTCGGCTTCCGCAAGGTCCTTGCGCGCGGGATCGATGCTGCCGTCAAGCAGCGTGTTGTTGCACATGCCGACCTTGTAGGCATCGTCGAGCACGGAGATCATCGAGAAGCGGTTGCCGCCGCCGACGTCGGTGCCGAACGACATCTTCACGCGATGCTCGGGATCGGTGGCGCGGCCGAGGCGGAACAGGCCGCTGCCGAGGAACAGGTTCGAGCACGGGCAGAACACCACCGCCGCGCCCTTCTTCGACATGCGGCGGAACTCGTTATTGGAGAGATAGACGCCGTGGCCGCCGGAGAATTTCGGCCCCACCAGGTCGAACTTCTCGTAGACGCCGAGATAGTCCTGGCAATCCGGATGCTCGACCAGCACGCCGCTGCATTCGGCCGGGTTCTCGGAGATGTGGGTGTTGACCCAGCAATCCGGATGCTCGTGCTTGAGGCGCTGGCACGCCTTGAGCAGCTCCGGCGAGGCGCCGAAGGCGAAGCGCGGCGTGATGGCGTAGAGGTTGCGGCCCTTGTTGTGATACTGCGCGATCAGCCGCTTGCTGTCGCGGTAGAAATTCTCGGGGGTATCGATGAAATCGGCCGGCGCGTTGCGATCGATGCCGGTGAGGCCCGCGATGACGCGCATGTTGCGCCGGCTCGCTTCCTCGAACAGCTCTTCGGTCGAAACCGGCGAGGAGCTCGTGAAGGCCTGGCAGGTGGTGGTGCCGCCGGCGAGCAACGCGTCGAGGAAACGCTTGACGCCCTCGCGCGCGTAGTTGCGATCCCGGTATTTGAGCTCTTCCGGATAGACCCACTTCTGCAGCCACGGCAGCAGCTGCTCGCCATAGGCGCCCAGCACCCGGGTCTGCGGCAGATGAATGTGGCCGTCGATGAAGCCGGGGACGATGATGCGGTCCTTGATATGGGTGACCTCAACGCCGGGATGCGCGGCGGCGATCTTGTCATAAGGGCCGAACGCCTTGATGACGCCGTCCGTGACGACCATGAGGCCGTCCTGATGAAAGCGGGCTGCGGCCTGCTCGTTGCCGACGTGCTTCCAGGGGTCGTCGACGAAGTCGAAGAACGTGCCGCGAATACCAACAGTGGCCATGGTCTGGTTCCTTCCTTAAGTCTGTGTGGCCTGACGCGCCGAGGGCAGCGAGATCGCAAGCAGCGTGCCGGCGACGGCGCAGAGGCCGAGATAGAGCCATCCGATCGGCGCCTGCGTCGCCTCGGGCAGCACCGCCGCGATCGCCATGGCGCCGCTGACGGCGAGATAGCAGAGCGCGCTGATGAGGCCGCCGATCAGCCCGTGGTCGCGCTCGAACAGGCCGAGCGCCATGCCGTACATCATCGGGCACAGCACGCCGCAGCCGCCGAGCACCAGCGCGCCGCCGATCGTGATCGACATGAAATCGAGTCCGAGGGTCATGCCTGTTACGGTCAGGACCACCGAGCCGGCGAGAAACAGCGCGAAGGCACCGAAGCCCATCACGCGGGCCGGCATGAAGCGCGCGAAATGCGCGCAGCCGAGCTCGCCGGCGAGATTGACGCCGCCGAGGCCGAGCGCGACGAGGCCGTAGATGGCGGCGGAATAACCGAGGCCGGTCTGGTAGAAGAACGGCGCGACGACGCCGAACGCGAGCTGTGCACTGGCCGCCGCGGCAAACACCAGCACGAAAGCCAGGAAGCCCGGACGCACGAGCGCATCGCGCAGGATGCCGGCGGTACGGCGCGGATCGAACGGTGCGCGCCGCTCGGCCGGCAACGTTTCGGGCAGAAGGAATACGACGATCGCAGCGACGATGGCCGCGGCGATCGCAATGACGATGAAGACGCCACGCCAGGAGGTCAGCTCGACGATGAAGCCGCCGGCCGCCGGCGCCAGCACAGGTGCCAGCCCCCAGGCGGCGCCCAACAGACCAGAGATCGCCGTGAGCTCGCGGCCGCGGAAGCAGTCAGCGGCGACCGCATAGGCGACGACGAGACAGGTGCAGCCGCCGATGCCCTGCAGGAAGCGCAAGCCCAGCAGCAGCGAGGCGCTGGTGGCGAGCGCGCAGGCGATGCTCATCGCGATCAGCACCGACAGTCCCGCGAGCAGGACGTTGCGGCGGCCGAGCGTATCGGAGGCGATGCCGACCGGCACCAGCGCCAGGCTCATGCCGAGCATGTAGGCGGTGACGGTGTTCTGCATCGAGGCGGAATCGGTCGCGAGGTCCACCACCATCTGCGGCAGGCCGGGCGTGTAGGCGTCGAGCGGAATCTGGCTGAAGGGCACGACGCACAACAGGATCGGCACGATCCCACCCCTGGCGCGACCGGCGTCCGAAGCAAGTGCAGTCATGGCTTACGCCCCCTCGATCCCCGCGGGTCCTGTCTTTTCGTGCGCGCGATGAGAGGCGACGATGCAGGTTGCGGCTATAGACGCGCGAAGCGTGCCAGAACTGTGTGTAAAAACTCTTAGGGGTGGCCGTATCGATACGGGTTCCGACGGCTGATGCGGCCCCGGAGGCGCTTGACCAAAAATGCGAAAACAACCCCATGCACAGTACAAATCATTGAAGAATTTCGTCCCGCGCGGCTCCGGCGCTGTCGACGCGGATGTTTGACACGTCGGGCAAAACAGGCGCTGGGCCGCATGATCGCCGATCGTGAACGCGCCATTGTCCCTGCCATTAACCGTTCGGAAGCCATCGCTGCTGCGAACGCCAAGCGCCTCACCCATGGCGCAAGGCGAGGATCAAAGCAGGAAGCCCTCGAGCGCTTCGAGGAACTGCTGCGGCGACTGAAGCTGCGGCACGTGCGCGCAACCCGGAATGATCTTGAGTTCGGCACGTGGCAATCCCGCAGCCAGCTCGTAGGACATCGGCGGAGGCGTCGCCTCGTCGTGCTCACCGACCAGAACGAGCACCGGAACCTTCACCGCGGCAAGCTGAGTGCGGAGATCCAGGCTCGCCAACGCGTCGCACGCGGCGCGAAACACGTCGGGGTCCGTCCGCAGAAACGCTTCACGACGGTCCCGCATCAGCTCGGGCTGCTGCTCCTGAAACTCGGGCGCGAACAGGCGCCGCATCGCGACGTCGGTGATGGCCTCGAGCCCCTTTTCCCGCGAGACCTTCGCCATGTTGCGAAACGCCTCGCGGCCGGACTCGGAGAACGCCGCACCGCTGTCGGCGAGAACGAGCTTGCTGGCAATCGCCGGATGCCGGATCGCCATCTGCAAGGCGACGAAGCCACCATAGCCATTGCCGAGCACGATCGCCGGCGCGCCGCCCGCGGCATCTTTCACAGCCTCTGCCATCCGGTCCGCGACCGCAGCAAGGCCGCCTTCGACCGCGCGTGAGCGGCCGAACCCCGGCAGCTCCGGCACGATGACGCGAAACGACCTCTCGAGCGCCGGCGCGATCGCATCAAAGCTCGCCCGGTCCGACAACAGCGAGTGGAACAGGAACAGCGGCGGCCCCTCGCCCGATTGCGCGGCGTTGACGGTCCCGTTGGCAAGAAGCCTGTCCATGTGCGGTCTTTCCCTCGCTTCATCGGTCGTTCGCGTGCCCCGAAGGCCCTGACTGATAAATCAACTGTCAGGGAATTCAAGCTTTTAGCTCTTGACGTAAAATATCACGACTGAGATATTAACGGCCAAGGAGATAAGGAATATGATGCTTTTGCGCGAAGATATCTACGACCGCCTCAGGTCTGATATTTTAGCTTGTCGTCTTGCGCCTGGCGGTGAAATGCGCGAGCAGGACCTCGCCGAACGCTATGACGTGAGCCGGCAACCGGTCCGGGATGCGCTCCTGCGGTTGCAGCGCGAGCACCTCGTCACGGTGCAGCCGCGCCAGGGCTATCGGGTCACGCCGATCTCGCTCTCGGACGCCCGCGACCTCCTCCGCTTCCGTCTTGCGCTGGAGCCGGCCTGCGTCGCCGAAGCCATCGAGAGCGCGCCCGACAGCGTCTTGAAGTCGCTCGACGAATTCCGCCGCTTCTCCGGCAACCACGAAGACTTCATCGCCTACAATCGCGGCTTCCACACTGCGCTCGCCCATGCCTCCGGCAATCGCCGCATGGCCACCGCCTTGTGCGACCTGATCGGCCAGGCCGACCGGCTGGTCCGCGTCAGCATCTCCAATCTGAAGGGCCACGATCCGGCGAAGCTCGTTGCCGAGCACGTCGCCCTGATCGACGCCATGCAGCAGCGCGAGACGCGGACCGCCGCGCGCATCATCAAGGCCCATATCGGGGCCACTGAAAAACGCGTCCTGCCGGCGCTCAAGCGCAACGCCGTCATCGTGGAAGAGAGGTCGTCATGAACGTCCCGTCAAAACCCGCGTCGATCGACGTCGAAATTCACGGCAATTTTGTCGATGGTCGTGAAGTCGAGGCCGGTAGCGGCGCAACGCTCGATGTCCGCAATCCCGCCACCGGCGACGTGATCGCCCGCATTCCCAACTCCACCGCCGAAGACATCGACCGTGCCATGAAAAGCGCGCGCGCCGCGTTCGAAGGCAAGGCCTGGGGCAGCATGGACACGCGCGCCCGCGCCCGCCTGGTCAACAGGCTCGCCGATGCATTCGAGGCCAATCTCGACAGCCTGTACCGGCTGGAGACCCTCAACAACGGCCGTCCGGTCAACGAGACCCGCGCCCAGCTCTCCCGCCTGCCCGATTTCTTCCGCTACTTTGCCGGCGTCGCGCTGTCGCGCCGCGATTCCGTCATCCCCGTCGAAGGCGCGTATCTGAACTACACGCTGCGCACCCCGATCGGCGTCGTCGCCAATTGCACGCCATTCAATCACCCGCTGATGATCCTGTGCAAATCGCTCGCCGTGGTGCTGGCGACCGGCTGCGTCACCGTGGTCAAGCCGTCCGAATACACGCCGCTGACGACCTTGAAGCTCGCGCAGATCTTCACCGAAGCAGGCCTTCCGCCCGGCGTCTTCAATATCGTCCTCGGCCTCGGCCAGAGCGCGGGCAAGATGCTGGCCGAGCACGGCGACATCGACAAGCTGGTCTTGACCGGCGGCACGGAGGCCGGCCGCATCGCCGGCAGCGCAGCCGCAAGAGTGTTCGCGCACCAGACCATGGAGCTCGGCGGCAAGACGCCGGTGATGGTGTTCGACGATTTCGACGTCGACCGCGCGGTCAATTACGCCGCGTTCGGGGCTTTCATCGGCGCCGGCCAGACCTGCGTCTGCGCCTCGCGCCATATCGTCCAGGCCTCGATCTATGACGAGTTCGTCGAGAAGCTGCAGGCCAAAACCCGCACGATCCGCGTCGGCGATCCCTTCGATCCCGGCACCCAAATGGGTCCCGTGATCTCGGCCAAGCAGCGCGACCGCGTTCTCACCTACGCGGGCTACGGTCACGCCGACGGCGCGCGTCTCGTCACCGGCGGTGTTGCCGCGAAGGTGGCGGGCCATGACAACGGCTATTTCGTCGAGCCGACGGTGTTCGCCGACGTCAGATCCGACATGCGCATCTTCCAGGAGGAGGTGTTCGGTCCCTTCACCTCGGTGACGCCGTTCAAGGACGAGGCCGATGCGCTCCGGCTTGCCAACGACTCGCCGTTCGGCCTCGCAGCCGCGATCCGCACCCGCGACGTCGCGCGCGCCCACCGTGTCGCCGCTTCCGTCAAGGCCGGCATCGTCTGGATCAACGATCACCACCGGCTCGACCCGGCATCGCCCTGGGGCGGCGTCGACGATTCCGGCATCGGCCGCGAATGCGGCACCGAGAGCTTCAACGACCATTTCAACACCAAGAGCGTGATGGTCGCGACGCACGAGCAGCCGTTCGACTGGTACCGCGACACGGCCAATCAGAAGCGACTGAACTAGCAGAGCTGCAAGCGGCAGGTCGCCCAGAGAAGGCGGGCCGCATCAACGGGGATAACAGTCAAGGGAGAGTGTCTATGTCGACATCGGTGAACGCAGGCGGCCGTCTTGATCGGCTTCCGATCGGGCCATTCCACCGCCGCATCATGCTGCTGATCGGCATCGGCATGTTCTTCGACGGTTTCGACATCTATATCGCCGGGACCGTGCTCAGCGTGACGCTGAAGACCGGCTTTTCGACCCTCGCCCAGAACGCGGCCTTCATCTCCGCGACCTTTGTCGGCATGATGCTGGGATCGTTCGGCACCGGCTTCCTCGGCGACCGCTACGGACGCCGCTTCACGTATCAATTCAATTTGCTGCTTTTCGGCATCGCCTCCCTTGCCGCCGCCTTCTCGCCTGATATGGCCTTCCTGATCGCCTGCCGCTTCGTGATGGGCGTCGGCTTAGGTGCGGAAAACGTCGTCGGCTATTCGACGATGACCGAGTTCGTGCCCGCGCGCACGCGCGGTAAATGGCTCGGCTTCACGGCCGTGTGCGTCGTGACCGGCCTGCCCGCGGCCCTGCTGATCGCATCCGTGCTGGTGCCGCAATTCGGCTGGCGCTCGATGTTCGTGCTCGGCGGCGTCGGCGCGCTCGTCGTCTGGTACATGCGCAAGTCGCTGCCGGAATCCCCGCGCTGGCTCGAAGCGGTGGGACGCACCGCCGAGGCGGAAGCCTTGATGCAGGCCGTCGAGAAGGAGGCCGCGCAGGGCCAGCCCCTGCCACCTCCCGCAGCCACGATGCCGGCACCGGTCGCTCCCGATCTCGGCACGCTGTTCACCGCACCTTTGCTGTCGCGAATGATCGTCGGCGCGGTCTGCCTGATCACGATCAACACCCTGCTCTATGGCTTCGTGACATGGCTGCCGGTGTTCTTCGTCAAGCAGGGCCTCTCGATCGCGACGTCGTTTGGCTATTCGCTGCTGATGGCGCTCGGTGCGCCGATCGGTTCGGCCATCGGCGCATTGACCGCGGACCGCTGGGGCCGCAAGCCGACCATCATCGGGGCGTCGCTGATCGCGGTCGTGCTCGGCATTCTCTACCCCATGATCTCCGACCCGATCCTGCTGCCGGCCGTTGGCTTCGCGTTGACCGTGCCGATCTACGTGCTGGTCGCGCTGCTGTTCGGCATCTACATCCCGGAACTGTTTCCGACCGAGGTCCGCCTGCGCGCTTCGGGCATCGTCAATACGCTGGGGCGCGGCGCCACCATCGTCACGCCGTTCCTCGTCGTGTCATTGTTCGAGTCGCGTGGCGTCGCCGGCGTGATGGCGCTCATGATTGGACTGCTGGTCGTGCAGATCATCACGGTCTGGGCGCTCGGCATCGAGCCGCGGCATCGCAGTCTCGAGGAGCTGAAGGCGGAGGAAACGGCTTCGCCGGTTCTGAAGGAAGCGTCCTGAAAGCTGCCGGGCGAGCGCGGCCTGCATGGTTCGAGACGCCCGCCTACGGCGGGCTCCTCACCATGAGGGTCAGATATTTTGCCGCGCAACTTGACCTCATCCTGAGGGCCCGCCGAAGGCGGGCGTCTCGAAGGATGCGCCACAGCCCCGTAGCCCGGATGCGATAGCGTCATCCGGGTCCTGCATCCCTGTCGGGACATGCCCCGGATTGCGCTGCGCTCCATCCGGGCTACAAGGTCTCGGCCGGGATACAATGGAGCGCGTGATGACTGCAGACGCCACTGACCTGAACTACGGCTCGATCGGTGCACTCCTCGGCGCCCTGCACACGCGCAAGATATCTGCCTCGGAACTACTCGCGCACACCGTCGCCCGCATCGAGGCTCTGGACGGGCCGATCAACGCGATCATCGTTCGTGATTTCGATCGCGCCAGGGAGGCCGCGCGCGCTGCCGATGCCACGCTTGGCCGCGGCGAGCGGCTGCCGTTGCTCGGCATCCCCTTGACCCTCAAGGAACCGTTCAACGTCGCGGGCTTGCCGACAACATGGGGCTTTCCGCATTTCAGGGATTTTAAGCCGGCGGAAGATGCCCTCGTCGTCTCGCGGCTGAAGGCGGCGGGCGCCGTCATCATCGGCAAGACCAACATCCCAATCGGCCTCAGGGACTTCCAGAGCTACAACGAGATCCATGGAACGACGAACAATCCGTGGGATCTCGGCCGCTCACCCGGCGGCTCTTCGGGCGGATGCGGAGCGGCGCTGGCCGCAGGGTTCGGTCCGCTCTCGATCGGCTCGGATATTGGCGGCTCGATCCGGGTGCCCTCGCATTTCTGCGGCGTGTTCGGACACAAGCCGAGCCTCGGCCTGGTCCCGCTGCGCGGATACAGCCTGCCACCGGCACCGCCCGTGCCTGGCCAGGGCGATCTGGCAGTGGTCGGGCCGATGGCGCGCACCGCCTCGGACCTCGCTCTGTCGCTCGACGTGATCGCCGGCCCCGACGAGACACGCGACGGCGTCGGCTATCGCCTTGCGTTGCCCGCCTCGCGGCATGAGCATCTCAAGGATTTCAGGATCCTGGTGATCGATACCCATCCGTTGATGCCGACGGGTGACGCCGTGCGATCAGCCATCGGACGGTTGGCCGACCGGCTTGGCAAATCGGGCGCACATGTCGCGCGCGCCAGCGCATCGCTTCCAGATCTCGCCGAATCCGCGCGGCTCTACATGAAGCTGCTCAACGCCGCGCGAAGTCCGCGCCTGACACCGGCCGCTCTCGCAGAGGCACAAGGACTTGCCGCGGCACTCGCGCCCGACGACCGCAGTCTGCAGGCCGAGCGCGCCCGCGGCTGGGGCATGATCCATCGCGAGTGGCTGGCGAACGACGCAGCCCGCCTGCAGTTGCAGCAGAAATGGTATCAATTCTTCCGCGACTTCGACGCGGTGATCTACCCCGCCGCCGCCGTGCCGGCCTTTCCACACGACCAGTCCGAGCCGTTCGACGCGCGGCAGCTCGACATCGACGGCAAGCTCTACAACTACTCCGATGCGTGCTTCATCTGGGCCGATCCCGCCTCGACCTGCGGATTGCCTGCGACCGCCGTACCGATCGAGCGCACAGCGACGGGCCTGCCGATCGGCGTCCAGATCATCGGGCCTTATCTGGAGGACCGCACGACGATTGCGCTGGCCGGACTGATCGAGCGCGAGTTCGGCGGCTTCGTCCCGCCCCCGGCGCTACCGCGATGAATCAGGTTCTGTCGGCCGACTGCGCCTCGACCGCCTGCACGGCGACATCAGCCACTTGCCGCAGCGCTTCGCGATCCGCGCCTGAGGACGCCATCACGCCCATGCCGACGGAGACCGCCGAGACATAGCGCGCGAGCGCGGCGGGATCGGCGCTTTCCTTGAGATCGCCCTCCGCCTTGGCGCGGACAAAGCGGTCGCGGAGCTGGTCTTCGTTCTGAGCGCGGCGGGCGGCGAGCTCGAAGGGGACATTCTCGGAGCCGGAGCCGCAGGCGATACCGCCTTGCACCAGCAGGCAGCCTGGCGGGTTGGCGGGATCGGTCTGCTTGTCGGCGATGCCCATCAGCATCCGCTCGGCGACCTCGCGGGCGGTCGGCGCCGCCACCACCTCGTCCATCCAGGCGCCGCGCAGCTTGGTGTAGCGGTCGAGCGCGGCCTTCAGCAGGCCTTCCTTGTTGCCGAAGCAGGCGTAGAGACTGGGCGGGTTGATGCCCATGGCCTCGGTGAGCTGGGCAATCGTGGCGCCCTCATAGCCATGGCGCCAAAACACTTCCATCGCCTGGTCCAACGCCAATTCGGCGTCGAATTCGCGGGGGCGTCCCATGCCCATGTCACTGTCTCCTCAGAATCGGCGCTTCGCCCCAATCAACGCCCGATGCTATCTACTTGTTCTCGCTTTATTTTCTCTTTCGCCTTCCCATTCTTGCGGTAAGCGGCTACAATTTTCTTAGCGAACGGTACATAAGTATCTTGCGCTGCGATATCCAGCTCCACATCTGTAGCGAACACTACATATCTGGAGCGCGCAAATGCCCCCGTCCCAAAATACCTCCCGCGCCGGCCGTATCCGCCGCCTTCTCGGCGGCGTCGCCATCGTGGGCGCCCTTGCCGTAGCCGGCTCGATCGCGACCGGCCACTACTTCCATGCCGCACAGGCGACCGCAACGGCGGCCGCGGCTGAACAGGCCGTCCCCGTGACGGTCGCACTGATCGAACCCAAGCAGACCGTGCTGTGGGATGATTTCTCCGGCCGGCTCGAGGCGATCCAACGCGTCGAGCTTCGCCCGCGTGTGGCCGGTGCGATCCTTTCCACGAACTTCACCGAAGGCGCGCTGGTGAAGGCCGGCGATGTGCTGTTCAAGATCGACCCGGCGCCGTATGCGGCCGAGGTCGACAAGGCCGCGGCCCAGCTCGAAGCTGCGAAAGCGCGCGTCGTGTTCACCCAGAGCGAGCTCGAGCGCGGTGCGCAGCTCGTCGGCAACGCCGTCGTCACCCGGCGCGACTATGATCAGCGCGACAATGCCAATCGCGAAGCCATCGCCAACGTCAAGGCTGCCGAAGCGACGCTGCAGACCGCAAAGCTCAATCTCGACTACACCGAAGTGCGCGCGCCGGTGGACGGCCGCGTCGGCAAGATCGAGGTCACCGTCGGCAATCTCGTCGCCGCCGGCACCGCCTCCCCCGTGCTGACCTCGCTGGTCTCGGTCAATCCGATCTACGCGTCCTTCGATGCGGACGAAGAGGTCGTGCTGCGCGCGCTGAACTCGATCGCGGACGGCTCGGGCCAACGCGGCAGGCTCGACCAGATCCCGGTGGAGATGGCGACGTCGGGCGGCCTCTCGGCGAAAGGCCACATCCAGCTCATCGACAACCAGGTCAACGGCCAGAGCGGCACCATCCGTGTCCGCGCGGTGTTCCGCAACGAGGACGGGCGTCTCATCCCCGGCCAGTTCGCCCGCGTGCGCATGGGGCAGCCGAAGCAGCAGGCGCTGGTGATGATCGACGAGCGCGCGATCGGCACCGACCAGGACAAGAAGTTCGTGATGGCGGTCGGCGACGACAGCCGCGCGGTGTACCGGCCGATCACGCTCGGCGGCGCGGTCGACGGACTTCGCATTGTCACCGAGGGGCTGAAGCCCGGCGACCGTATCGTGGTCAACGGCTTGCAACGCGTGCGCCCCGGCGCCCTCCTCAAGACCGAGGTCGCGGCGATGGGTGCGCGTGGGCAACAGGCTTCGAACCACAGCAACCAGGACGTGGTGCAACGCTAGTGTTCTCTGTCATTCCGGGGCGCGCCTAGCGCGACCCGGAATCCAGCAGTTTGGAAACTCCGACCACTTCATCTCCAGATTCCGGGTTCGCGGACTTCGCCCACGCCCCGGAATGACGGTGGAGCTGTCCGGAGACACGCAAGATATTGCCCAGGGGCAAGCCCATGAATCTCTCAAAGTTCTTCATCGATCGTCCGATTTTCGCCGGCGTGCTGTCGGTCCTGATCTTCCTCGCCGGCCTGATCTCGCTGTTCGCGATGCCGATCTCGGAATATCCCGACGTCGTGCCCCCCTCGGTGCTGGTGCGCGCGACCTATCCCGGCGCCAATCCCAAGGTGATCGCGGAGACCGTGGCAACGCCGATCGAGGAACAGATCAACGGCGTCGAAGGCATGCTCTACATGTCGAGCCAGGCGACCACCGACGGCGCGATGACGCTGACGGTGACGTTCCGCCTCGGCACCGACCCCGACAAGGCGACGCAGCTGGTGCAGAACCGCGTGCAGCAGGCCGAGCCGCGCCTGCCGGCCGTGGTGCGCCAGCTCGGCATCATCACCAAGAAGTCCTCGCCCGACCTCACCATGGTCGTGCATCTGTTGTCGCCCAACGGCCGCTACGACATGACGTATTTGCGCAATTACGCGGTGCTCAACGTCAAGGATCGCCTCGCCCGGATCGACGGCGTCGGCGACGTCCAGCTCTATGGCGCCGGCGACTATTCGATGCGGGTCTGGGTCGATCCGCAGAAGGCGGCCGAGCACGGCCTGACCGCCAGCGACATCGTCAAGGCGATCCAGGCGCAGAACGTCGAGGCCGCTGCCGGCGTCGTCGGCTCATCCCCGAACGTCAGGGGTATCGACCTGCAGCTCTCCGTCAATGCGGAAGGCCGTCTCGCCAACGAAGAACAGTTCGGCGACATCGTGGTCAAGACCGGCACCCGCGGCGAGGTCGTTCGCCTGCGCGACGTTGCGCGCATCGAGCTTGGCGCGTCCGAATACGGTCTGCGCTCGCTGCTCGACAACAAGCAGGCGGTGGCGATCCCGATCTTCCAGGCGCCCGGCTCCAACGCGCTGCAAATCTCCGACAACGTCCGCGCCACCATGAACGAGATCAAGAAGAACATGCCGGAGGGCGTGTCCTACCAGATCGTCTACGACCCCACCCAGTTCGTGCGCTCCTCGATCGAGGCCGTGATCCACACGCTGCTGGAAGCGATCGCGCTGGTGGTGCTGGTGGTGATCCTGTTCCTGCAGACCTGGCGCGCCTCGATCATTCCGCTGCTGGCCGTGCCGGTCTCGATCGTCGGCACGTTTGCGGTGATGCACGTGTTCGGCTTCTCCATCAACGCGCTCAGCCTGTTCGGCCTCGTGCTCGCCATCGGCATCGTCGTCGACGACGCCATCGTCGTGGTCGAGAACGTCGAGCGCAACATCGAGGCCGGGCTGTCACCACGCGATGCCACCTATCAGGCCATGCGCGAGGTGTCGGGGCCGATCATCGCAATCGCGATGGTGCTGATCGCCGTGTTCGTTCCCCTCGCCTTCATCTCCGGCCTCACCGGGCAATTCTACAAGCAGTTCGCGCTGACGATCGCGATCTCGACCGTGATCTCGGCGGTGAATTCGCTGACGCTGTCGCCGGCGCTGTCGGCGCTGCTGCTCAAGGGCCACAACGAGCCGAAGGACAAGCTCACGATCATCATGGAGAAGAGCCTTGGCTGGTTCTTCCGCCGCTTCAATCGGGCGTTCACCTACTCCTCCGAGAGCTACAGCGGCACCGTCACCAAGGTGATCTCGGGCAAGGCTGCGGTGATGGGCCTATATGTGGTGCTGGTCGGCCTCACCGCCTTCCTGTTCCAGCAGGTGCCGAGCGGCTTCGTGCCGGGCCAGGACAAGCAGTACCTCGTCGGCTTCGCGCGCCTGCCCGATGGTGCCACACTCGATCGCACCGAAGAGGTGATCCGCAAGATGAGCGACATCGCGCTGACCCAGCCCGGCGTCGAAAGCTCGGTCGCCTTCCCCGGCCTGTCGATCTCCGGTTTCACCAACTCCTCCAATGCCGGCATCGTGTTCTCGACGCTGAAACCATTCGACGAGCGCAAGGATCCCGCGCTCAGCGGGCCCGCGATCGCGGCCGAGCTGAACAAGAAATACGCCGGCATCCAGGAAGCCTTCATCGCCATGTTCCCGCCGCCGCCGGTCAACGGCCTCGGCACCATCGGCGGCTTCAAGCTGCAGATCGAGGATCGCGCCGGTCTCGGCTATGACGCGCTGAACGAGGCGACCAAGGCGTTCATGGCGGCGATGCAGAAGGCGCCGGAGATCGCCGGCGTGTTCTCGAGCTTCCAGGTCAACGTGCCCCAGCTGTTCGCCGACATCGACCGCACCAAGGCGTTGCAGTTGGGCGTGCCGGTGACGGAAGTGTTCAACACATTGCAGATCTACCTCGGATCCTACTACGTCAACGACTTCAACAAGTTTGGCCGCACCTATTCAGTCCGGGTCCAAGCCGACGCGCCGTTCCGCGCCCGCGCCGACGACATCAGGCAGTTGAAGGTGCGTTCGTCCTCCGGCGACATGGTGCCGTTGTCGGCGCTGCTCAAGATCCGCCAGAGCGCGGGGCCGGAGCGCGCGATCCGCTACAACGGTTTCCTGTCCTCCGACATCAACGCGGCGGCTGCGCCCGGCTTCTCATCGGGTCAGGCGCAGGAGGCGGCGACGCGGATCGCGGCGGAGACGTTGCCGCCCGGCTTTGCCTTCGAATGGACCGACCTGACCTATCAGGAGTTCATCGCCGGCAATTCGGGCATCTGGGTGTTCCCGCTGGCGATCCTGCTGGTGTTCCTGGTGCTGGCCGCGCTCTACGAGAGCCTGACCCTGCCGCTCTCGATCATCATGATCGTGCCGATGGGCTTGC
The DNA here is from genome assembly GCF_025200885.1 of Bradyrhizobium huanghuaihaiense. Classification (NCBI taxonomy): domain Bacteria; kingdom Pseudomonadati; phylum Pseudomonadota; class Alphaproteobacteria; order Hyphomicrobiales; family Nitrobacteraceae; genus Bradyrhizobium; species Bradyrhizobium huanghuaihaiense. Next base: position 5,574,171 of record NZ_CP104172.1, read on the forward strand.
TCGCTGCGATGTTCGGCGTCTGGTTCTCCAAGGGCGACAACAACGTCTTCACCCAGATCGGCCTGATCGTGCTCGTCGGCCTCTCCGCCAAGAACGCGATCCTGATCGTCGAATTCGCGCGCGAGCTCGAATTCGCAGGCCGCACGCCGATCCGCGCCGCGATCGAGGCGAGCCGCTTACGGCTGCGTCCGATCCTGATGACGTCGATGGCGTTCATCATGGGTGTGCTGCCGCTGGTGCTCTCGACCGGCGCCGGCTCGGAGATGCGGCGGGCGATGGGCGTTGCCGTGTTCTCCGGCATGATCGGCGTCACCGTGTTCGGCCTGTTCCTGACGCCGGTGTTCTATGTTCTGCTGCGGACGATCACCGGCAACAAGCCGCTGGTGCATCACAGCAGCGACATCAGCGCGGCGCCGGTTCAGGGGTCAGTCGCCAATCCTGGGCACTAGATCAGGGAAATCCCCGACACCAGCAACAGAACGAGCACGGTCTTGCGAAAGACCGTCTCGTTGACGCGGTGAAAGGCGATCACGCCGAATACCGAACCGGCTTCGCGGCCGGCGTCGGCAAGTTACTTCCGGTTCTCCTCGCAGAACTTCAGCGCGGCGAGCGCCTCGCCGGCGCGCGGGATTTGCATCTCGATACTGTCGTCGTCGTCATCCTCGAAATCGAGCGTGAGGCGCTTGGCCTTGGAGAGCCGGTCCATGATCGACTGGTCGTACTCGAAGATGCCGCGCACGGTGGTCTTGTCCATGACCTCCCACTTCGCCTTCTTCATGATGTCGGCATCATCGGTGCCGACATCGGCGCGGAGGATCTCGCCGACCTTGTCCCACTCCCAGCCGTCATAGATCATCACGATGACGATGGCCTTGTCGGAATAGGTGATGACAATGACGTAGTCGCGGTTCTCGTCCTCCTTGTCCTTGTAGCCGCGGCTCGCATTGCAATGCGTGTCCTGCGTCCGCTTCTCGATGGTCCAGTCGCCGACCTTGGATTGTTGCGCAAGCGCGGGCCTCGAGCTCAAGGCGGCTGCGCTCAAGGCGCCCACGAGAATTCCGGCGGCGAGAAGAGATCGTTGCATGTCAGCCTCCAGCGCGTCCCACGCCGAGATGACCACCTCTGCCGGCCGCTCGCAAGGCTTTCGGGCCGCGGGCGAGGCAAGGCGGCCAGCGACCGCCCTACCCCCGTCGCGGTACGATCGCGATCGGGGTGAAGGTGTAAACCTCCTCGCCGTTCTGGTTGAACATCGTCCATTTCACCAGCGCGATGCCCTGCGGCTTCGACCTCGAAGGCGTCAGGCTCATGACCTCCCCGACCAGATGCAGGCGGTCGTTGGGCCGCACCGGCATGGTCCAGCGCAGCCCATCAACACCGGCGCCGATCAGCGGATGCGGGCCAAACGGGCGGGCCTGGATCGCGAGGTTCATGGCAATCGCGGCGGTGTGCCATCCCGAGGCAGCCAGCCCCTTGAACAGGGTCTCCTTCGCCGCCTCATGGTCGAGATGCATCGGCTGCGGATCGTACTCGGCGGCGAAGCGCTTGATGTCGGCTTCGGTGACCAGCACCTCGGGCGACTTGAACCGCATTCCAATGGTGAGATCGTCGAAGCATTCGACCTGCGCCATGATTTTGCCTCGCAATATCGTACGCCACTGCCGGGCGTGCGCGGTTCAAGGGATTTAGCGAAATTGCGATGTAACGGCTCCGCCGCGAACAAGCCACACCGGGTTCCCCCGCGAAACCTCTTTCCCGATGCGACGAAACACGCCTGAAACAGATCGCCGGTTAAGTCGTTGTCAAAATAAATACAGGGACGGCCACCATGCAATTCCTCCTCGACCTGATCTACGATTATGCCTGCTGCCAGAACCTCGTCGCGCAGTCGCCACGGGAGGACGAGCTATGATCGAGCTGATCTCCGCCCTGCTCGCCCTCTGCAGCATCGGCATCTTTGCGGCGCATGCGCTGGATGCCTATCGCACCACGCATTACTGAGTGCGTCGCACCGGCGTCCTAAAACGGCCGCCGGTAAAAATGTTCTGAATGCGTCGCGGGCGGAAACCTGTTGGCGAGCGCCAGCGCCCCCTTTTCGTCCGTCTCGAGCGCGATCTTCTGCGCCAGCATCACGTCGCCGGGCACGAGGAAGCCTGACGGGACGAAGCACCACCCCATCGTCGCATGACCGGTATCGTCGACTTCGTGGACGTTGGCGGCCGTGCCATAATGAATGCGATACCGCTTGCCGGTATCGCAGCCGATGACGTCGAAATACCGGTGCTGCTCGAACTGTGCGCGCTGCTCCGCCGTCAGCCACTCGGCCAGAAGCCGGCGGCCCCGCGCATCGGGCGTGTTCTCGCCGAAGAAGCGCCGGTAGAGTTCGCGCAGCGCGTGCAACCGGGCACGCGCGGGCGCGCGGAACCAGAGTGCCGCGAACATGAGCAGCTCAGATCAGCCGCCGACCAAGCGGGGATAGAACAGCATTTCCTGCGCGGTCGGATCGAACGACTTGATACGGGTGACTTCGCCGGGTCCGGTTCGGAAGGCGGCGGTGAAGCCGGCTCCGGTCAGCTCCCGAAAGCGCTGCTCGGCTCGCGCCAGCGCTTCGGCATTGCCAGGATCAAACTCGTGGCGGGTGTCGCCAGTCTGGTCCATCACGATCTGGGTTGCCATAGTTGAGTCTCCTCATGCCCAGCCCTGAAACGGATCAAAGCAAACCTCGTGCCGTCGGTTCCCAAGTGCAACAACTTTCTCGCGCCAGTGCATCACGCCTTGCTGAGTAAGAGCATTTTCGAGCGAAGTGGACGTTCGAAACGGGCTCTCGTCAGCGCGATGCGGCCGCCCCTCCCCCCTCGTCGATCTGCCGGCCCATCAAGGCGATTGCCTTCTGATAGACGCCGGCGGCATTCCAGGCCTCGATCGCCGCGAAATTCGCCTCGCCCGGCTGGTAACCGGCTCCCGCACGCCAGCCGTGGGCCTTGAGGAAATTGGCGGTCGAGTTCAGCGCGTTGGCAGCGACCTCGAGATTGCCGGTACCATAAGCCAGGATGTTCTTGGGCATGAACTGGGTCTGACCGACCTCGCCATGCATGGAGCCACGGGTCGATCCCGACAGGGTGCCGCGGTCGATCAGCTTCAGCGCGGCATAGAGCTGGTCGGTGAAGAATTCGGGACGACGGCAATCATAAGCGAGCGTTGCGATCGAGGAGAGCATGTTCTGGTTGCCGCGCTGGCTGCCGAAGCCGGTCTCCATGCCCCAGATCGCGATCAGCGGCCCGGGCGGGACGCCATAGCGCTGCTGGATCGAGGCGAACAGCGCGGCCTGCGACTGCTTGAGCTGCCGCCCCTTGGCGACGATGGTGGTGGCGCCGCGCTTGGCGAGGAACTGGTCGAGCGACAGCGAGAAGCTGCGCTGGCCGCGGTCGGCCGCAATGGTGGTGCTGGCGTAATTGGTCTGCATCAAGGCCGAGATCGCGGTCTGGCCAATACCCTTTCCTTGCGCCTCCGCGCTGAATTCGCGCTTCCAGGCCTCGAAGCCGGCCGGCGAGCTGCCGCATTGCGCGGCCTCGGCCGAAGGCAGGTAGAATAGCAGCGCGGCCGCGCCAATCACCGCCGTTGCGACTGTCCTGCCCCTGATCATTGCGCATTCCTCTTGCTGGTGCGCGACCGGCTCGCGCGAACGCATGATCCTACGTCAGTTGCAATCGCTCAAGTCCCGCCAGATACAATCAATCCAAGCAAAGCCCTTGACACGCGCCTTACGTTCCCTCCGCCCCCAGCAGAAAATCCACCATGATGCTCTGATGCTGCTGGTACATGTCCGTGCCGGTCCCGGTCACGCAACCGATCCTGCGGGCGGCTGCGATGAACGGCGAGACCTCTGGCTTTGTGATGACGCAGCCGCAATAGGCGGATGGCGCAAGCCGCGCGACGTCGACCGGGAGCGGATCGCCATCCTTCATCCCTGCGGGCGTCGCATTGGCGACAAAATCGAAGCCTGCGGGGTCCAAGGTGCCGGCCCGCACGGGCGCCTTGCCGAGGCCGTTGAGCCGGCCGATCAGGGCGTCGCGGCGCTCAGTCAGGCTGTCATGAATCGCCAGTTCGCTCACCCCGGCCTCGACCAGCTCAAGGGCGATCGCCGAGCCCGCACCGCCCGCGCCGACAAGCAGCGCCCGCATGCCCGCAGGGTTGATTCCCTTCGCCCGCGCCGCCCCGACGAAGCCGAGGCCGTCCACCATGTCGCCGTGCCATGCGCCGTCGGGACGCCGGCGCATCAGGTTCACGGTGCGCAGGAAATGCGCGCGCGTCGTCGCGCTCGTGCAGGCCTGGTAACAGGCGAATTTGTGCGGGATGGTCACGACGATGCCGTCGAGGTTCTTCAGCCGCGTTGCCACCGAGAGGAAATCGGCCAAATCCCCTGGCGCCACCTGAACAGGCACGAGAATGCCGTCGTGCCCGCGCGCGGCAAAGGCGGCTGACACGCCCGCCGGCGAGCGCACCTGCGCGATGGGATCGCCGACGATGACGTGGAGTCGCGTGGCGCCTGAAGGTGCCGGGATCGTGCTGCTCAAGCCCGGACCTCCGCGTCGGTCCCGCAAGTCAATTCCAGGCCGTCCAGATTGCCCTCCTTGCGCCATCTGCCGAGCATCCGCAGGAACGCCACTGGCCCGCGCCAGTACTGGCTGTTTCTGGCCGCAATGGGATCGAACACGCCCTCGTTGTTGTAATAGCCGGGCGTGCATTCGGCGAGATAGGTCTGGCGGCCGATCGCGGCCTTGACCACCTCCTCGACCCAGGCGTTCTCGGCGGCGAGCGTCGGCTCGAGCGTCCTGGCGCCACGCTTGCGCGCCTGATCGATGACATAGGCGATGTGCTGCGACTGCTCGTCGATGATGTGCGGGAAGTTGGCGCTCTGGCCGGCCTGCACCGTGACGATCAGGAAGCAGTTCGGAAAACCGCGGCTGTAGAAGCCGTGCATCGTCTTGACGCCGTCGCGCCAGCGCTCGGACAGGCTGGTGCCGTCGCGGCCGTAGACCTCAAATCCCATGCGGCGCGCGTAATCGGTGCCGACCTCGAAGCCGCTGGCATAGATCAGGCAGTCGAGCTCGTAGGCCTTGCCGTCGACGACGACGGCATTCTCCGTGATGCGCTCGACGCCCTGCCCCTTGGTGTCGACGAGATGAACGTTGGGTTGATTAAAAGTGTCGAGATATTCGTCGTGGAAGCACGGCCGCTTGCAGAACGCCTTGTACCAGGGTTTTAGCGCCGCAGCGGCTGCTTCATCCCTTACGACAGCGTCCACGCGGGCGCGGATCTCTTCCATCTTGCGATAGTCGGCCTGCTCGATGACCTTCAGCGCTTCTTCCATCGAGGTCACCGGCTGCGGTTGCCGGCGTGGCGCCAGCAGGATCTCGCCGAGGAGACCGGTCCAGCCGTCCTGCACCAGATCCCGCTCGAACGGCTCGCCCGAGATCACGGCGGTGAAATTGTCCATGCGCTCGCGCTGCCAGCCGGGCTTGAGGCTCTCCGCCCAGGCCTGATCCGTCGGCCGGTCGTCGCGCACGCCGATCGCCGATGGCGTGCGCTGGAAGACATAAAGCTCCTTCGCGGAGCGGCCGAGATGCGGCACGCACTGCACGGCGGTGGCGCCGGTGCCGATGATGCCGACGCGCTTGCCGGCAAGGCCGGTGAGATCACCCTCGGCGGTGCCGCCGGTGTAGGCATAGTCCCAGCGGCTGGTGTGGAAGCTGTGGCCCTTGAAGCTCTCGATACCGGGTATCCCCGGCAGCTTCGGCCGGCTCAGCGGCCCACCCGCCAAGATGACGAAGCGTGCGTGGATCTGGTCGCCGCGATCGGTCTCGACCAGCCAGCGCGTCTCCTGCTCCTGCCAGGTCATGCGCGAGATCACGGTCTGAAACAGCGCGCGCTCATAGAGCGAGAAGTGCCGGCCGATGCGGCGCGAGTGCTCGTAGATCTCCGGCGCTCGCGCATATTTGCGCACCGGCATGTAGCCGGTCTCTTCCAAGAGCGGCAGGTAGATGTAGCTTTCGGTGTCGCAGGCAGCTCCAGGATAGCGATTCCAGTACCAGGTGCCGCCGAAATCGGCGGCCTTTTCCACGATACGAAAATCTCCGATGCCCGCCTGGCGCAAGCGCGCACCACAGAGCAGGCCGCCGAAGCCGCCGCCGACGATCAGCACCTCGGTCTGTTCGCTGACAGCCTCGCGCGCAAGGTCGGGATCGGCCCAGGGATCGTCGAGATAACGGCCGAATGCGCCGGTGACCTCGACATACTGCGCCTTGCCCTCAGCGCGCAGACGGCGGTTGCGCTCGTCGCGATAGCGCGCGCGGAGTGCGGAAATATCGACCGTAGATGCGCCGGCTGTGCCGGTCTTGTGTCTTTCCGCTGACATTCATTTCCTCCACGGCGGACGCTGCTTCGCCGGCAGCTCAACCTCAAATTAGCCCTGAAAAAGTGACGCATGCAATCACGTCCGCTGTTTTTTACGTGAACGCCGCGTGACGTTCCGCTACCCTCCGCGCAAATCACAAACCAACGCCATGCAACGACGTGGCAATCCGGAGGAGACCATGCAGGGATTGATGATGGACATGCCGCTCCTGATCAGCGGCCTGATCCAGTACGCCGCCGACTATCACGGCGAAGCGGAGATCGTCGCGCGCGAGATCGAGGGCGACATCCATCGCTATACCTACGCAGATGCCCATCCGCGCATCAAGCGCATGGCGCTGGCGCTGAAACGGCTAGGCATGAAGCAAGGCGACCGTGTCGGTACGCTGGCCTGGAATACGCATCGTCATTTCGAGATGTTCTATGCGGCGCCGGGCATGGGCTACGTGCTGCACACCGTCAATCCGCGGCTGTTTCCCGAGCAGCTCGTCTACATCATCAACCACGCCGAGGACCGCCTGCTGTTCATCGACCGTGCCACGCTGCCGGTCGTGGAAGCGATCGCGCCGCAGCTAACGACGGTCGAAGCCTATGTCGTGATGTCCTCGCGCGAGCGGATGCCGGAGACGAAGCTTACCAACGTGCATTGCTACGAGGAGCTTCTGGAGCAGGAGAACGACGCCGGCTTCGCTTGGCCGGAGTTCGACGAGAAATCCGCCTCCACGATCTGCTACACCTCGGGTACGACGGGCAATCCCAAGGGCGTGATCTATTCGCACCGCGCCGCGATCCTGCAGACCATGACCTGCTGCAATTTCGACTTCCTGCCGGGCCATGTCGAAGGCGTGCGCGAGGTGATGATGCCGATGGCGCCGCTATTCCATGGCAATGGCTGGAACATGCCGTTCACCGCGCCCCACACCGGCTCGAAGCTGGTGCTGCCCGGCCGCAACTACGAACCCGACAAGCTCTACGAATTGCTCGAAGGCGAGAAGGTGACGCTGTCGGCGGGCGTGCCGAGCTTCTGGCTGATCCTGCTCGACTGGCTCGGGCGCACCGGCAACAGATTCTCGACGTTACGCGCGACATTGTCGTCGGGCTCGGCGCCGCCGCGCGCCATGGTCGAGAAGCTCAAGCGCGAGTACGATGTCGACTATATCCAGGCCTGGGGCATGACCGAGGCGCTGGGCTGCTCGATGCCGGGCCTGCGGCCGGGCTCGGAGCATCTCGGCGACAAGGAGAAGTTCGACCGCCGCCAGGTATCAGGCCGCGCCTGCTTCGGCACCGCCTTGCGCATCGTCGATGACGCAGGCAACGTGCTGCCGCGCGACGGCAAGACGGTCGGCCATTTGCGGGCCCGCGGGCCCTGGGTCGCCTCCGGCTACATGAAGCTGGAGGAAGGCCTCGACCGCGACGGCTGGCTGATCACCGGCGACATGGCCGTGATCGACCCGCAGGGCCACGTCACGCTGACCGACCGCTCCAAGGACGTGATCAAGTCGGGCGGCGAGTGGATCTCCTCGATCCAGCTCGAGGATATCGCCTTGTCGCATCCCGACGTGCTGCAAGCCGCCGTCGTCGCCATCGCGCACGAGAAATGGCAGGAGCGCCCCCTGCTCCTCGTCGTCCGCAAGAAGGGCGCGACCGTCGACGGCAAGACGCTGCTCGAGCACATGCGCCCGAAGATCGCGAGCTGGTGGATGCCGGATGCCGTCGAATTCCTCGACGAATTCCCGATGACCGGCACCGGCAAGGTGCTGAAATCGGCGCTGCGCGAGCGATTCAAGGAGTATCGCGTCGCATGACGCGACGCGCGATGGCGCTGACGTCCGTGCCGTCCATAGATAAAGGAAACGAACGATGCTCTACCCGATGTCGCCCAAAGTCGTCGAGCTCAAGCGCAAGCTCGAGAGCTTCATGGACCGGCACATCTATCCGAACGAGGAGCGGTTCTATCGCGAAGCCGAAGAGCTCGGTCCGTGGAAGGTCTATCCCGTCGTCGAGGAGCTGAAGCCGCTGGCGCGCGCTGAAGGTCTCTGGAATCTGTTCCTGCCGGAGTCGAGCCACGGTGCCGGGCTCACCAATCTCGAATATGCCCCGCTCTGCGAGGTGATGGGCCGCTCGCACCTTGCGCCCGAAGTGTTCAACTGCTCGGCGCCCGACACCGGCAACATGGAGGTGCTGGAGCGCTACGGCACGGAGAAGGACAAGGAGCGCTGGCTGAAGCCGCTGCTCGCGGGCGAGATCCGCTCCTGCTTCGCCATGACCGAGCCGGCAGTAGCGTCGTCGGATGCGACCAACATCGAAAGCTCGATCGTGCGCGACGGCGACCATTACGTCATCAACGGCCGCAAATGGTACACGACGAACGCGACCGACCCGCGCTGCAAGATCTGCATCTTCATGGGCAAGACCGATCCTGACAATCCGGATCGCCACAAGCAGCAATCCATGATCCTGGTGCCGATGGAGACATCAGGCATCGAGGTCAAGCGCCCCCTGCCCGTGTTCGGCTTCTACGGCGTGCCTGATCGGGCCTCCGAGGTCGTCTTCACCAATGTGCGGGTCCCCAAGGAGAACATGCTGCTCGGCGAAGGCCGCGGCTTCGAGATCGCGCAGGGCCGCCTCGGCCCCGGTCGCATCCACCATTGCATGCGCCTGATCGGGCTTGCCGAACGCACGCTGGAAAAGATGTGCCGCCGCGTCCGCAGCCGCATCGCCTTCGGCAAGCCGGTCTCGGAGCAGACGGTGACGCAGGAGCGTATCGCGGAAGCCCGCATCATGATCGAGCAGGCCCGGTTGCTGACGCTGAACGCGGCTTACGCGATGGACACGGTCGGCAACAAGGTTGCGAAAGGCGAGATCGCGATGATCAAGGTCGCCGTGCCCAACATGGCCTGCCAGATCATCGACTGGGCAATCCAGGCCCATGGCGGCGGCGGCACCTCGAACGATTTCGGTTTGACGCAGGCTTATGCGACGGCGCGGCTGCTGCGGCTTGCCGACGGGCCGGATGAGGTGCACCGCAACCAGATCGCGCGATTCGAGCTGAAGAAGTATTCGAATGTCTAAGCCGCCGCTGGCGCGTCGGTACTAATATAGGAGCGGGCTTGTAAACAGGGAGGCCGAACATGACTGCAATCTCCTCCTCACCCACCCGGCGAAGCCTCCTCGCAGGGTCAGCCGCAACCGGTGCCGTCAGCTTGCTTCCCATACACTTCGTCGCCGCACGCGCGCAATCGAAGCAAGGCGGGTCCCCGCTTGGTACGACCAAAGCCGACGCAATTCTTTCCTTCCGCGTCAATGTCCGGGGTGAAGACCTCGCTAATCTCCGCCGGCGCCTCGCGTCCACGCGCTGGCCCACCAAAGAGCTCGTTGAGGATCGGTCGCAGGGTGTGCAATTGGCGACGCTGCGGGCGCTCGCCCGCTACTGGTCGACCGAGTACGACTGGCGCAAGTGCGAGGCACGGCTGAACGCGCTGCCACAGTTCACGACCGTGATCGACGGGGTGAAGATCCATTTCATCCACGTCAAGGCCCGGCATGAGAACGCGCTGCCGCTGATCATGACCCACGGCTGGCCTGGCTCGGTCGTCGAGCTCCTCGATACCGTCGGTCCCCTGACTGACCCGACCAAGTATGGTGGCACTGCCGACGATGCATTCCACCTGGTGCTGCCGTCCTTGCCTGGCTACGGCTTCTCGGGTGAGCCGACCGAACTCGGCTGGGACACCGCCCGCATCGCGCGTGCGTGGGCGGTGCTGATGGATCGCCTCGGCTACACGCGCTACGTCGCCCAGGGTGGCGACGTAGGAGCCGCAGTCACGGATGCGATGGGGCGGCAGGCACCCAAGGGACTTCTCGGCATCCACGTCAACTTGCTCGCGGGTGTGGCGGCAATGTCCGACAAGCTGCCCGCAGAATCCGAGAAGGAACGCGCGGCGCAGAAGGCCGCCGCGACGTTTAGGGCGAGTGGCTTTGGCTACTTCCTGGAGCAGTCGACGCGGCCACAGACGATCGGCTACTCCCTGCTGGATTCACCCCTCGGGCTGGCGAGCTGGATGCTCGACCATGACACGGACAGCTACTACAAGATTTCCCGAGCATTCGTGGAGGGTAAGCCCGCGGGCAATCTCACCCGGGACAGCATCCTCGACAACATCACGCTGTACTGGCTGACGGGCACTGGGGCCTCGGCCGCACGGTGGTACTGGGAGGCCGGACAGGCCGCAGCCCGTGCGGCCGGCAAGTCTCCTCCGGCGGTCGCGGTTCCCGTGGGATTTACGACGTTCCCCGGCGAAATCTTTGCTGCGCCCCGAAGTTGGGTCGAGATTATGTACCCCGGCCTCGCCTACTTCAGCGAGGTCGAACGTGGCGGACATTTCGCCGCCTGGGAGGAGCCGAAGCTGTTTTCAGATGAAGTACGCGCGGCCTTCCGATCATTGCGCAAATAGCGGACCAGAGGCTCGACGCCGACGATGTTGAGCACGCGCGTCAGAGTGTAGGTCAGCGCACACCGCGTCATCTCCGTAGCGACCTTCGGCAGCGTCTTGCACAGGAAGGGCTGGCCGCGCGTTATGAGTCCACGCCCTAGAGACTGCTCTAGGGGATCCGCGTCTAGTCGAAGCTTGGCGGCTCCTGGAAGGGCGTAGATACGTTCTGATTCGAAATCGCTTCGAGCATCGCTCCGAAAATGATGAACGGCAGATAGAACGCAAGCATGATCGTATTCCTCCTGATGTGACAACCTTGGCCTGCAGGGCCAGGTTCCTCAAATTGACGCTTGCCCGCCTCGGAACATTTTCGGCGCTTACCGAGCTACCGACGACACCGAGTCAGAGGCCGTATCAAGAACGCATCGCGTCGATCGCATGGGCGATCAGAACGGCTGCGCTTGCGGCAATGAGAAATACAAACAACCAGCTCACGTCCGCCTCCGATCCCGGAAGTGAACGCGTTCATCCATGCACAGTCAAAAACCATCCGTCTGGAACCGCTATTCGGCGGCTCGCTGATGCTTCGCAGCAACAATTGCATCTGCTATCGGCGCTATCGGCAGAACGCCAACAGGAGCAACGCGCCGACGACACAGGCTGCTAGGACTAAAAACCAAAGGCCCATACAGTCCCCCGACTCAACACAGGCGAGTCAGGATTAGCCTTAGGATTTGGCATTGAAACGTTTGTCGCCGGTTTTCCCCAGGCCAAGCGCAATCATCTGCTCGCTGCGTTAGTCCAATACCTCCACCGTCGCGGAGCGGCCGGCGACCAGCGACATGTTGCCCGGAACATTGTCCAGCGCGATCCGCACCGGCACACGCTGCGCGAGGCGCACCCAGCTAAACGTCGGGTTGACGTTGGCGAGCATGCTCGCGCCTTCCGCGCGGTCGCGGTCCTCGATTCCGGCGGCGATGCTCTCGACGTGACCAGTGAGCGTGGTCTTCTCGCCCATCAGGCGGACCTGCACCTTGTCGCCGACGCGGATGCGCGCGAGCTTCGTCTCCTCGAAATAACCTTCGACATGCAGCGTATCGGTGTCGACCAGCGCCATCACGCCCTTCCCGGCCGTGACGTAGGCGCCGGGGCGCAGATCCATGTTGGTGATCACGCCGTTCACGGAGGCGCGAACCTCGCTGCGATCGAGGTTGAGCTGCGCCACGGCGCGGTCGGCGACGGCCGCATCGAAGGCCGCCTTGGCCTGGAGCTGGGTGGCGAGCACCTGCTCCTGCTTCTGCTGCGAGACCGCGTCGGTGGTCAGCGTGCTGTAGCGCTTCAGATCGGCATTGGCCTGGTCGAGCGTGGCCTGATGACCGGCCACGGAGGCATCGGCCTGCCGCAGCGCCAGTGCAAAGCGCTCGCGGTCGATCCGGAACAGAACGTCGCCGCGACGGACCTTCTGGTTGTCCATGACCAGCACCTCAGTGACGAAGCCGGAGACATCGGGGGCGACCTGGACCACATCGGCGCGCACGCGGCCGTCGCGGGTCCAGGGCGATTCCATGTAGTAGACCCAGAGCTCGCGGCCGACGACGAGCGCGGCTACGACGGCAAGGACGGTCAGCGCAATGCGACCGAACAAGGCAAGATTGCCCTTCATGTGAGGTACTCCGAGAGATAGACGACGCCGCCGAGCAGGCAGACGAAGATGGCGAAATCGAACAGCGCGCGGTGCCACACCAGCCGGTAGAGGTCGAAGCGCTGCATCAGCCGGCGCAGCAGCGCGCTCAGGGCGTAGGCGACGATGATCCACAGCAGCAGCGCCGGCACCAGCACGCCATAGATGTCGATCACATGTCTCATGCGGCAACACTTTCTGCGCGTGGCCGATAGGCCGGCGCGTCCGGAAACAGGCCGCGGCGGATACCGACGAGACCGATCAGGGCGTCTTCGCGCGCACTGTCATTGGGATCCTTCACAGCCTGGGCCAGCGCCCGGTCGACGCTCGTCAGCAGCTGGGCCGGCATGCCATTCCCCGCATAGCTGCGGCACGCCTTGGCGAGCTGATCGAGCATGTCGTCGATGACGGCAATGGTGGACGCTGCAAGCCCGTAGCGGGCGCGACGCAGGTCGATGATGTTGATGCCGATGCGGAGCTGGACCAGGCTGTCGGCGTCGCGGCGGTCGCTCTCCGAGAGGAACGCGATGCGCTGCACCAGCAACCCGAGCCGATGCAGCATCAGGCCGGCGAATTCCGCGCGGTCGCGCTTGCCGCGGCGTTCGGCGGCAACCGCGAGCGTCTTCCAATTCGACAGCACCAGACGGTTGGCGATCCATTCGGCGCCCACCCCGCGCGCGATCCGCGTCACCAACTCGGCGATGACGACGCCGACGAAGAAGGCGACGGCCGAGTTGGCAAAGGCCGCAAAATCCGCGCTGTAGGTCGATTGCAGCGCCAGCAGCGTCGCGGTGTTCGCCGCGAGCGCCATGCCGGTGCCCGCCGTGGCCGGCCGGCTGATCAGGAAGCCATAGAGCAGGAAGGTCGGCGCCAGCGCGACGATCAGGACCTCGAGATGGGAGATCGCGGGCACCAGCGCAAACAGATAGACCGCGACCACCACGATGGCGACCAGCGACCACAGGCCGAAGCTGCGGATGAAGCGCGCCGGCTCGTCCTGTGCGGCGAAGAACGAGCAGGCAACCGCCGCCATCATCGGCGCCGAGGCGCCGTCCGGCCAGCCGGTGCCGATCCAGAACGCGCAGCAGATCAGAATGGCGATGGCGGCACCGGCCGCCGACCACAACGCCAGACCGCGATCCCTGTGGCGCACCGGCGCCGCGCCGGCCTCGGAATGGAAGGCAAGATCGAGAGTCGAGACGTTGCGGTTGTCGGCGATCGCCTCGGTCAGCTCGCGGCAGTCGCGCGAGAGGTCGACGAGTTCGCGCAGCCGCAACAGCAGGCTTGTGGTGATGATCCTCTCCCAGTCAGCGCTGTCATCGAGCACGGCCTGCTGCTCCGCGATCGCGGTGCGGATCCGCTCGGCCGGTTGCCGTGCGCCGACGTCGCTCACGATCCATTGTGCGAGGTCTTCCAGCAGCCGCTTCAGCTCGGGCTGTCGCCGCAGGGCTTCCTCGCCCAGTGCAGCCAGTCGATCCTCGATCGAGGCGATCACGGGCAGCAGCGTCAGCATCCGGAGCCGGATTTCGCCGAGGCCCGTCACCGCGTTGCGGTCCGTCAGCCGGTCATAGGCAAGATGGGTGGAGAGCGTGTCGATCTCGACGATGTCGGTCGCGAGCTTGAGGCGCTTGCCACGGCGGGTCTCATTGGTGCCCTCGCGCAGCAGCACGACCTGGCTGAGGCGGCGCGCATCCGATAGCCAGGTGTCGACGCGGTGGGCCACGGCGGGAGCGACGCTGCGCGGAAACACGATGGTCGAGACCAGGCTTGCACAGATGATGCCGAGCGAGATCTCCTCGAGCCTTGCCACTGCGGTATCGAAGATGGCACCGGGCTCGGAGACCGCGGGGAAACCGATCAGCGCCACCGTGTATCCGGCCAGCATGAAGACATAGCTGCGCGGCGTGCCGTCGAGCAGCGACAGATAGAGACAAAGCCCGACCCACAGCGCGATGGCGAGACAGAGCAGTTCCGGCGCGTCGATCAGGTTCGGCACCAGCGCCACCGTCATGACGGCGCCGACCAGCGTGCCCATCACGCGGAAGAAAGCCTTCGAGCTGGTCGCCCCCGCCAGCGGCTGCGAGGTGATGTAGACGGTCGCCATCGCCCAATAGGGCCGCGGCAAATCCATGGCGAGCGCGATGACGAGCGCCAGCATCGACGCGGCGAACGTCTTCAAAGCAAAAATGAGGTCCGCGTGGCGGACCAGGAACGGCTCGTCTGCGCGCATGACTATTTCGCCTCGGAGCCAGTCTTCTCGGGACCAGTCTTTTCAGGCCCGGTCTTGGCGTCTTGCAGGCGACTGGCCCGCTGTTCGATGCGCTGAAGAGTCTCGAATGTTATCGCAAGTTCCTCGGGCCCGATATCCTTCAGGAGGCTGGCTCGCACCCGGCGCAGCACCCGGTTGGTCTCCTCGACCTTGACCGCGCCCGCTCTCGTCAAATGTAGCGTTTTGGCACGACGGTCGGTGGGATCCTCGCGGCGTTCGACCAGACCCTCGGCCTGGAGCAGGTCGATCAGGCGCACCAGCGACGGCCCCTCGATGCCGAGCTCGTCCGCGAGCACGCCTTGCCGGACATGCTCGCCCTGGCGCGACAGCACCAGAAGCGGAATCGCGGTGGCATAGGACAGGCCGTGCTCGGACAGCGCAGAATCCGATTCGCGCCGCCACATCCGTCCCAAGCGCGCGATCAGCCGGCCGATCTCGGCGTGGATGTAAGCCTGCAAGGGAGCCATCCAAATTAGATAGGATGCTATCTAATAATTCGCAATCATGTGCCGATCACGAAATGGCGACCGACTCTCGGCAGCTTCTGGTGGAGTTCCTGAACGCCGGCGTACCGCCCGAGCGACACGCCGCGCGCGATCGCCCTCGCCTCACTTCACCAGATACACGTCCGGATCGGCGCTCGAGCTCGGGGTCTTGAAAGCGTTACGCAAGGCCGGCGACATCGGGACGTTGTAGTTGATCCCGTTCGGCGGCGTCGGCGATTCCAGCCACTTCCGATAGAGCACCTCGATCTCCGGGCTTGCGTAGAGCTCGGCCGTGGCGCGATCGGCCAGCGTCTTGAACGGCGCGTCCTCCCGCCGCAGCATGATCCCGAAGGGCTCGGCCTTCGCAAAGGTCTCCTCGCTGATCATGAACAGGGCCGGCTCCTTCGAGCGCGCAATGGCGACCGCGAGCTGGACGTCGTCGAGCGCGTAAGCCTGGGCCCGGTCGGTCTCCAGCAGCAGGAAGGCCTCGGCCTGATCCACGGCCGGCATGATCCTGATGCCGAGATTGCGCTCGGTATTGACCTTCGCAAGCTGGTTCAGGTTGACCGATCCGGCCACGGCCGTCACGGCCTTGCCCTTGAGATCGTCGATGGTGTTGATCTTGGCAGCCTTCTTGGCGGCAAAGCGCGTCGCGCTGAGGAAGTGCGTATTGGTGAAAGCCACCTGCTTCTGGCGGTCGGCATTGTTGGTGGTCGCCGAGCAATGCAGGTCGAGCGTGCCGTTGACCATCAGTGGGATGCGGTTCGACGACGTCACCGCGAGAGTCTCGACGGAGATGTCGGGCATGCCGAGCTGCTTCTTCACGGCATCGACGATCCTGAGACAGATGTCCATGGCAAAGCCGACCGGCTTCTGGTTGCCATCGAGATAGCTGAACGGGACCGAAGCCTCCTGATAGCCCAGCGTGATCTTTTTGGTCTCCTTCACCTTCTGCAGCGTGCCGGTGAGGTCTTCGGCTGAAGCTGCGCCGGCAAGACATGTCACGGCCAGAAGAATGACGGGAAGACGCATCGGAGGGCTCCTCGAGGGGGTCATCGACTGGTGTCGAGACGCAATCGCGAAGCTGATAGCGCATCAATGCATCGGGCGCCAGACGAGGCAGGGTTTACCAGCTATCGCCTTTTTATATACATCCCGGTCGTAGCCGCCTCATTGACAGGTCAGCTGCTGCTCGAACCAGCCGCCCAGCCGTTCCGACAGCGGAGGCCACACCCGCTGAAAGCCTTCGAGCTTGCCGACATTGGCGCGGTACATGCCCCGCAACTCCTGCTCGATGGCCGGCAGGTCAACGCCCATACAGACCCCCTCGCGCGCGATCGTCTTGCCGGCGACGACGACCTCCTTCACCAGGGACGCGTTACCTCGTGCGAACAGCAGCGCCATGGGATCGACCGGCATAATCTTGTCGCGATCGAGCCGGTCGAGATCGATCACGACGTAGTCGGCCGGATGGCCGGCGACGAGCTCGCCGCTCCCCGGCGCGCCCGTTGCGCGGCGTCCGTTGCGGATGGCGAGCGAAAACATCTCGGCCGGCGTCCATGTCGCCTTGAAGCCGAGGCCGCCGTGGACCATCTGAACCAGCCGCATCTCGCGCAGGATGTCGTCGTCCTCGTCCAGCGCCAGCCCGTCGACGCCGACAGCGATGGCGCAGCCGCATCTGTGCGCCGCCGCGATCGGGGCGAGGCCCGAGCGCAGGTGCATGTTCGAGCTGAAATTGGTGACGATGCGCGCGCCGGACGCGGCGATCATCTCGAGCTCATCAGGGCGGGCATGGATGCAATGCGCGAGCGTCAGCCGCTCGGAGAGGAAGCCGATGTCACGGAGCCAGCGCACCATGTCCGGAAAATGCTGGTCGGCCCAGGCGCGCTGGTACACGGTTTCCAACAGATGCATGTGGATGCGCCGGCCGGTCCGCGCGGAGTTCTCCGCCACCGCTTCCAGCAGCGGCTTCGAGCACCATTGCACGCCGGCGGGCCCGAGCTGCACGTCCACCATCGGGCTCGCGATGGCCGCGGCAATATCATCGGTCAGCTCGATATACGCCTTGGGCGACATCGGCGCGCGGACGAAGAGATCCTCGATGGTCTTGCGATCGTCGCCGGATAGTCCCGAGAGCACCGGCTCGGCATCACCGTAGACGATCGGATTCTGATCACGCACGGCCAGCGCAAACGCGATGCGGATACCGACGTCGGATGCAGCCTTCGAAATGGCCTTGGCCTCGTCCACCAAGGGCATCGTCCCGCTCGGACGGGTGTAGTGCACCATCATGGCGGCGCAGCCGGCCCTGGCCGAACGCGCCAATGCGGATGCTGCCGTCAGGTAAGGATTAACAGGCGAGCCCAGCGCGGTCCGCAGGATCCAGCTTTCCAGGGGCATGCCGACCGCACCGAAGGACGACGCGGTGCCGCGGGCATGGTCGTGGGCGTTGACGAAGGCGGGAATGACGAAAGAGCGAGGCGCCGGCCCCGCTCCTTCCGAGATATCGGTGATGACGCCGCCATCGTGCCGCAGCACGACATTGTCGCTGACGCCGCGGTCAGGGCCACGGAACAGGCTGGTTGCCGAGATCTCCGTGGCCATGACCGTCTCTCCAGATTCAGTTGGCAGTATACACCAGTTCCCGCTCCGCGCGCGGCGGCAGGAATTCGCGCGAGAACACCTCGGCCGGCGTCGGCGCGCGCGCGAGCTGATAGCCCTCGACCACGATGCCGATGGCGCGGGTCATGCGGTCGTCCTTGATGTCGCCGATACCGATCTCTTTCATCTCCGGCGAGACAATGAGCTTGTCGAAGGAATACTGCAGCCGGCGCTTCTCGACGGCGACATCGATCAGATTGTCGTAGTTCAGCGCCGCCTTCATGCCGGCATTCTGGTCCTTGGCGACCGCGATCGCGCCCTTGTTGATGGCGCGCACCAGGCCGGCGACCGCCTTCGGGTTCGTTGCGATCAACTTCTTCGAGACCATCACGCCGTTGGAGTAGAGATCGAGGCCGTACTCACCGAACGAGAACCATTTGAAATCCTTGTCCGGATCCTGGCGGTTCAGCACCAGATTGAAATAGCTGGTGATGTTGAAGACCAGCGCGGCGTCGATATCGCCCTTGATCAGCATCGGCTCCTGCAGATTCGGCGCCATGTTCGAGATCTTGATCTTCTCGCCGTCGAGCCCGTTCTTGCGCGTGAACACCGGCAACAGGCGCGTCGTCGGCGTGCCCTGCGCGCCGCCGAGCGTATGGCCCTCGAAATCCTTGATGGTGTTGATGCCGCTGGTCTTCTTGGCGACGATCGCGAACGGCGGCTGGTTCCACATCATGTAGACCATGACGGGCGCTTCCTGCGGCTTGGTCGAGGCGTTCTGGATGATGGCGTTGACGTCGCCGAAGCCGGCATCATAGGCGCCGGACATCACGCGCGTGACGGTGGCGCCGGAGCCCTCGCCCTGGTCGATGACGACGTTGAGGCCTTCCTCTTTAAAGAAGCCGTTATCCTTGGCATAGAAGAACGCGGCGTCGCTGCCTTGCGTCTTCCAGCCCAGCGTGAACTTGATCGTGGTGTCCTCGGCCGTGGCAGCGCCCGCGGACAGGGCCAAGCCCAACAGCGCGGCAGTTACTTTTCTCAACATCGAGACCTCCTCAGCTTCGTTGCGTGACGGTTCAAGATTTCAGGTGGCGATCACGTCGTTCTTGCGCGTCGCCCAGCCGGTGACCTGCCCTTCGATCAGCGAGAACACGACGTAAAGCGCGACGCCGAGGCCGGCGAGCACGAACAGGCCGGCGAACACCAGCGGCACGTTGAAATTGGATGACGCGGTCATCATGACGTTGCCGATGCCGCGGTTGGAGGCGACCGTCTCCGACAGCACGGCGCCGACGAAGGCATAGGAGATCGCAACCTTCAGCGAGGCGAAGAAGAACGGCATGGTCCGGGGCAGACCGACATTCCAGAGGATGTCGAGCTTGCTGGCGCCGAGCGCCTTCAAGACGTCCTCGAGCTCGGGCTCGGTGGTAGCTAAACCCGTGGCGATATTGACGACGATCGGGAAGAAGCAGATCGACAGCGCCGTCAGCACCGCCGGCACCGTGCCGGAGCCGAACCACAGCACGAAGATCGGCACCACCGCGACCTTGGGGATCGAGGAGAAGCCGATCAGCAGCGGATAGCAGGTGTCGTAAGCCGTCTTCGACACGCCGATGATCGCGCCAAGCGCGACGCCGAGTGCAACGCCAAGGACGAAGCCGAACATGGTGGTAGCGAGCGTCTGCACGATGTGCGGCCACAGCACCGGGAAGCGCTGGAACAGGGTCACGAACACCTGCGAGGGCCGCGGCAGCACCAGGTCCGACATGCCCGTCATCAGGCAGAACAGCTCCCAGGCGACGAAGAACAGCACGATCAGTCCCGCCGACCACGCCTTTTGCCTGATATCGATTCCGAACATCAGCCTGCTCCCTGCCCGGCCGCGCTGCGCGCATCCTCGATGAAAGCGCGCAGCTTCTGGTTCAGCGCGACGAAATCCGGCTCGAAGGTCATCGCAACGGTGCGCGGGCGCGCGAACTCGACGCGGCTGTCGTCGAGGATGCGGCCCGGACGCGCGCTCATCACGCAGATGCGGCTGGCGAGAAAACCGGCCTCGCGCAGATCGTGGGTGACCAGCAGCACGGTCGGCTTGTGCGTCATCCAGAGGTTCTGGAGAATCGCCCACAGCTCCTCCCGGGTGAACTGGTCGAGCGCGCCGAAGGGCTCATCGAGCAGCAGCATGCGCGGCTCATGGATCAGCGCGCGGCAGAGATTGGCGCGCTGGAGCATGCCGCCTGAGAGCTGCCAGGGATAACGATTGCCGAAACCCTTGAGGCCGACCTGCTCCAGCAGCGCGTTGGCCTTGTCGCGAAACTCGGTCTTGCGCAGCCTGCGGAAGTTGGAACGGAACGGCTCGACGATCTTCAGCGGCAGCATGATATTCCGCTCGATCGTCATCCACGGCAGCATGGTCGGGTTCTGGAAGGCCATGCCGACCCGCATCGCCCGCGCCGCAACCTCGCGGCCGCCGACGATGACGACGCCGCTGGTCGGCTGCACCAGGCCAGAGACGAGGCGCAAAATGGTCGACTTGCCGCATCCGGACGGGCCGACCAGTGCGACAAACTCGCCGTCGACGATCCTCAAGCTGGTCTTCGACAGGGCGGGCACGGCGCGGTCGCCCCGTCCAAAGGTCACGGACGCCTCGGACAGCTCGATGGCGGTCGCGGCCGCGCCTTCTGGAACGGACTGGCTGCCAAACTGGGTCTTGGGTTGCATGCGCATCACAGCAAAAGTGCATGCAAGCTGAATGCCAGCCCTCACCACTCGCAAAATCAACGCGTTGGCGGAATCCCACGCCCAATGGCCGGATTCGATTTAGGCAATCGTGGCCCCAAACTGCATGCAATTGGAGCGCGGAATCGGCGCGAGCCTGTGCTAAGGAATGGTGTCACCCCTACAGGATTCGCCGATGGCGGCGCGCGCGAGCAGCAAGACTTCTGAATCGTCGGACAAGGTCAGCGTGATCTGCCGCGCGCTCCGGCGCGCCATCATCGAGCAGGCGCTCGAGCCCGGCGCCAAGCTGCCGGAGGATGCGCTCGGCGAACGCTTTGGCGTCAGCCGCACCATTGCCCGCCACGCGCTGGGGCAGCTCGCCGCCGAGGGCCTCGTCGAGCTCCGCCGCAACCGGATCGCGGTGGTGGCGACGCCGAGCTGGCAGGAGGCGCGCGATGCCTTCGACATCCGCATCGAGCTCGAGCGGCTTGTCGTCCGTCAGCTCGCGGGCAAGCTGACCAAGGCCCAGATCGCCGAGCTGAATGCTCATGTCGACGCCGAGGATCGCGCCCGCGGCGGCACAGATGCGGTCTCGATCCGGCTCGCCACCGAATTCCACATCCTGCTCGCGCACATGACGAACAGCCCGATCCTGGTGCGCTATGTCAGCGAGGTCGCCTATCGCTGCTGCCTGACGCTGTCGCTCTACAGCCGGCCGCACTCCACCGAATGCGCCATCAACGAGCATCGCGCGATCATTTCAGCCCTCGGCAAGGGCGATGAGGCCAAGGTGATGGACTTGATGCACCATCATCTGGATTCCGTGGCCAATCGCGCACTGGTGGCCCCCACCCCGCAGCGCGGCCGCGATCTCCTCGATATTTTGGCGCCCTACGCGGATGAAGTAACGAGCGACCGCGTCGTCAAGCTGCCGAAGGTCGCGCGAAGAGGTTAAGCCTCGATCCCGCGCTGGACCAGGATGCGCTCGGCACTGTCGTTCCAGACGTCCATCTTCACGATCTGCCCGCCCCTCACGACGAAGCGGTCGACATAACGATTGCCCTCGAACGGCGTGCCGTCCATCCACTCGCCATAGAGCGTGCCGACGCTGTAGACCACGGTCTCATCGGCGCCCGGACACACGTCGAATCGGTCCATCTTCTTCTTGACCCAGCGATAGCGTTTGGCGTTGAAGGCGGTCGGCCCGCGCGGATGGTCGAACTCGCGCCCCCCAGTGAACGTGATCACCGTGCCGGGCTTCATGTAGGCCGCGGCAGCGTCGGGATCGGGTATCATCGAGGCCGTCAGGTAAGCCTCGACGATCTCGGCGTCAGTCATCGGGCGTTCGGCTTTGGCGGGCGCGGACATCGTGGGTTCTCCGGGTCCCGGCATTCTACAATTCAGACCTCAAAGTGCATGCACATTTTTTGAACAATCGGACACCTTGATTGCACACAATCTGGAGCTGCCCGCTCCCTCGGCTTCCGCTAGGCTACCACACCTGAATTCGACGCCATGACCACCCAAGCCGCCTTCGACCTGATCTTCCGCAGCGCGCTGTTGCGCTCATCCGCCGCACCCGTCGACATCGGCGTGAAGGACGGACGTATCGCCGCGATCGCGCCCAGGCTCGCCTGCGAGGCCGCCGAGGTCGATGTCGGCGGCCATTTGGCCCTGCCGGGCTTCGTCGACACCCACATCCATCTCGACAAGGCCTGCCTGCTCGGCCGCTGCGGGCACAACCACGGCAGCGTCTCGGAAGCCATTCGTGCCGTGGCCGGCATGAAGAAGGATTTTACCGTCGAGGACGTCTACGCCCGCGGCGCTCGCGTGCTGGAGCGGGCAATCGTGCACGGCACGACGCGGATGCGCACACACGTCGAGATCGATCCGCGCATTGGCCTCCGCGGCTTCGAGGCGGTGAAGGCGCTCAAGCGTGACCATGCCTGGGCGATCGACCTCGAACTCTGCGTCTTCCCACAGGAAGGCCTGACCAACGATCCCGGCGCCGAGGAGCTGCTGATCCAGGCGCTGCGCGACGGCGGCGAGGTCATCGGCGGCTGTCCCTACATGGACACCGATCCGAACGCCCATCTCGCGCGCATCTTCGACCTCGCTGAGGAGTTCGACGTCGACGTCGACCTCCATCTCGATTTCGACCTCGATCCCTCCTGGTGGCATCTCGACGAGGTTTGCCGGCAGACCGAGCGGCGCAACTACGGGGGACGCGTGGCGATCGGCCATGCCACCAAGCTCTCGGCATTGCCGCCGGATCGGATGAAAGCCGCCACCGCGCAACTGGCAAGATCAGGCGTCGCCGTCACCGTGCTGCCTGCGACCGATCTCTATCTCATGGGCCGCGAGGCCACCCACAATGCGCCGCGCGGGCTGACGCTCGCGCACAAGCTCGCCGGCGACGGCGTGCTGTGCTCGGTCGCGACCAACAACGTGCTCAATCCCTTCACGCCGTTTGGCGACGCCTCGCTGCTGCGGATGGCGAACTTCTATGCCAACGTCGCGCACGCCTCGGTCAGCGACTTCGACACCTGCCTCGATCTCGTCACGGAGCTGCCGGCGCGGCTGATGAACCTCGGTGATTACGGCATCAAGGTCGGCAATCCCGCCGATCTGATCGTGCTCGATACCAGGGACAGCCGATTCGCCATCGCCGAGCTGCCGGACGTCATGATGGGCTTCAAAGCCGGCCGGCAAACCTTTGCACGGCAGCGGGCCACACTGTTCCGCCCAGGCCCGTGAACGGCTCCCAACGCATATCTGCATTGCAACGAGCCGGATTACCGTCCGATGTTACCGCCCACAGTTCCAAAATTCCGAATCCGGTACTCTTCCGGATAGTAGACTCTCTCCGATTCCCGATAGGTGCACGCATTGCAAGTCCCGCGGTGCCGGTCTTGGTGAGACCGCACTGATGTCTGCATTCAATCGGGAAGCATGGACGTGTTCAGCGCATTCAGCAGCATCAACTCTCATTCCGTTCGGTCCGGGACGCCCGCCGAGACCGCCGTCAAACGGCTGAACGGCATCGGCGAAGTCCTGTCAGGCCTCGATATCGCGGCGGTCCGCTCCGAGGACGAGATGGCCCGCATGCTGTGGACGCTCGAGACCGCCGACAAGTGCATTCGCATGATCCTCGCCGAATTTCGCACTGAGCGCACGACCGAAGTCGTCCGGAGGGCCAAAAACCTGATCGAGTCGATCGACCGCGCACGCGATGAGCTCACGGGCTGTTGCGCAGCGAAATCCTGAACCGGAGCCGCTCTATTTCGCGCGATTGATCCTCGCCAGGATCCGATCGGCTTCGGTACGCCAGTCGGCGCTGCGGGCGAACTCCTTCGTTCCTTTCGTGCCGAACAGGCCTTGATCGGCAAGGTCGGCCACCCAGGCCTGACGCTCGGCCGTGCCCTGCGCCGACCACGGCGTCAGCCCCACCTCGCGTACGGTCTCGGCAACCTCGCGCACCTCCTCGGCCCGGCGGCGCCCGTGCTCGATCACGCGCTGGAAGAAATAGGCGCCCTGCTTCTCCCAGTCGATGGCGGGGAATGTCTCGGTGAGTGACGCCAGTACGGCATCCTCGACGCCATAGGCGCGGGCGGTCGTAAAACTCTCGATGACCATGGCCTCGAGGCCCTTGATCATGATGCTGCGGCACATCTTCACCGCCGAGGACACACCTAGCTTGTCGCTGGCAACCTTGGCCGCAAAGCCGATCGCGTTCAGCAGCGGCTCCAGCTCCCTCGCGCCGGGCCCGCCGAGCAGCAGCGGCACCTTGATGCGATACGGCGGCACCGAGGTCATCACCGCTCCCTCGACATAGCGCCCGGCCGCGCCGTCGATCAGTGCCGCGGCGCGCTGCTTGGCGCCGGGAGAGGCCGAGTTGAAATCGAGGATCCAGGTGCCCTGGTTGAGCGCGGTCGCGCAGGCCTTTGCGACAGGCACGGCCTGGCCCGCCGTGACGGCGGAGATGATGAAGTCGGATTTCGCGGTCAGCTCGGCATGAGACGCCGCGAGCGTCACGCCGAACTTCGCCGCATGCTCCCTTAGCGGCGCGCCCTGCTCGCCGCCGAGCTTGATGTCATAGGCTAAGACCTTGATGTCCTGCTGGCGCAGATCCTCGGCCAGAATCCTGCCGACCTCGCCATAGCCGACCAGCCCGATCTGCCAGCGCCTGGGATCACCCGCCATCAATTCAGTCCTCGTGTCGTCGCGTCGAACAACTCCTCGACCGCATAGCGGCGCGGGATCAGCGCCTGCTGGAATGCGTAGTCGATGATCAGCTCGAGCGGTTTCCTGTTGGCCTCGATCCCGAACGGAACGAGGTCGGGCGTTGCCACAGGTCCCGCCTGCTCCTTGTTCCGCTTCAGCAGATCATAGACGCCCGCGACCACGTCAGGGCGGGATTTTGCGAGCTGCTCCGTCACGACCACGAGATGGTTGACCGGCACCACGCCGCGACGGGCGTACCACTTGGCGGCCTCCGCGGCCGGATCGGGGAAGAGCGGCTTCAGTTTCGGATCGTTCGAGGTCTCGCCAAGGACGGCATCGAGCTCGCCGTCGAGCAGCATCTGCAACACCTTCTTGTCCTTCGGCGCGCGCTCGGTGGTGTCGACATATTCGGCGACATGCGGATCCTCGAACGTGACCCATTTGATCTTGTCGAGATCGACGCCGTAGTCGTTGGCGAGGATGCCCCTGATCCAGGCCCCCGTCGTGGTCGTGAAGGAGCGGATGCCGACGCGCTTGCCTTCGAGATCGGACGGCCCCAGCGTTCCCTGGCCGGGATTGTACAGCGCATAGGAATGCTGGAAGCGGCCCATCATGGTCGCGGGCAGCAGCACCAGCGGCTTGCCGTGGGCTTTCGCCATCAGGTAGGTGACGAGCGCCATCTCGCAGACGTCAAACGCCTGCTCGCGCACCATCGGCTTGAATGCCGTGTTGGTCGGCGTGTACTCGATGAAGTCGAGATCGAAGAGGTCGGAGCGGAGCGCGCCGCTCTTCACCGCCTGCACATGGGGGTGACTGCCGAGCACGGCTTTCAGCTTGAGACGATCCATGCGCCCGCTCCGCTTCTCTTGTTCCGCTCAGACGTCCTCGGGATTGTCGACATAGACGAGACCGGCCTTCGCCAAGGCCTCGCGCATGCTGTACATGTCGAGGCCCAATTCGCCCGACGCCAGCCGCTTGCGCTTGCCGCCTTCGTCGGCGTTGCGCTTCTTGGCCTTCTCGGCCACCTCGGCAGCATAACGCTTCGGCACCACGACGACGCCGTCGTCATCGGCCACGATGATGTCGCCGGGATCGACGTTGACGCCGGCACAGACCACGGGAACGTTGACCGAGCCGAGCGTGGCCTTCACGGTGCCCTTGGCCGAGACCGCGCGCGACCACACCGGAAAGTTCATCTCGTGCAGCGCTTTGACGTCGCGGCAGCCGGCATCGATGATCAGCCCCTGCACACCGCGCGCCTGCAGCGAGGTGGCGAGCAGCTCGCCGAACATGCCGTCGGTATTGTCGGTGGTGCAGCCGACGACGAGGATGTCGCCTTTTTTGCACTGCTCGACCGCGACATGGATCATCCAGTTGTCGCCGGGCTGCGCCAGCACGGTGACCGCGGGACCGGCGATCGAGGCCCCCGCCCAGACGGGACGCAAGTAAGGCTTCATCAGGCCAAGGCGGCCATAGGCCTCGTGCACGGTGGAGACGCCGTACTCGGCCATGCCGGCAGGATCGGCGCGCTTGATGTTACGGACGACGACGGGCTTCATGCCAATTCCTCCGCAACCGTCGGGAACAGGCGCTGATAGGCCTCGCCATAGGTCATGGGCACGCCGGTGTTGCGGCTGCCCTGGATGCCACGGTTGAGCGCGACGCGCTCGTAATAGCCCCACAGGTGCTTCTGTGCGGCCAGGATCTGGAACGCCTCGTACTTCTCCTTCCAGACCTCGTCGATCTTGAGGATCGTGTCGGGCTTGTAATTGCACTGCTCGGGCTGGTGCGGCTCGAACAGGAACACCGGCGGCGCGGAATATTTGTACTGGGCGCCGGGCTTATGGCCCATCGCCTGCGCGACCACGCGGGTCTCCTGGGCGAAATGCGCCGCGTTGGGATGGTCGAAATTATAGGGGTCTTCCAGCGCATGCGTCAGCACGAAGCTCGGATTGAGCTCGCGGTAGATGTCGACCATGCGGTCGAAATGCGCCTCGGTGAGTTTGAGCGGATAGTCGCCGCAGTCGAAGAACTCGATCTCGGCACCCAGCAGCTTGGCCGCCCGCTCCGCCTCGTCCTTGCGGCCGGCCTTGACCGATTCCAGCGTCGCGCCCTTCTCCTTCCAGGCGAACTGGCTCTCGCCGCGCTCGCCGAAGGACATGCACACGATCTTCATGCGATAGCCCTTCTTCGCATGCAGCGCGATGGCGCCGCCGGCGCGCCAGACGAAATCGCCGGGATGGGCGGTGACGACGAGACCTGTTTTCATGGGAGAACTCCCCTCTTTCGTTCGTAAGCATCATAGGCCGCCCGCGTCACGCCGGCAGCAGGTTCATTTCAAGCGACAGCGATCGCGGAGTCCTCGCCGTCGAGCACGCGCTGCAGCCGCTCACCGTCGAGCGCGCCTTCCCATTTGGCAATCGCGATGGTCGCGACCGCGTTCCCGATCAGGTTGGTCGGCGTCAGACCCTGCGACATCAGGCGGTGGATGCCGAGCACCAGCGCGACGCTCGTCACCGGAATGGTGCCGGTCGCCGACAACGTCGCCGCCAGCACGACGAAGGCCGCGCCTGCGATCCCCGCCGCGCCCTTGGAGGTCACGAGCAGGATCAGCAAGAGCTCGATCTGCTCGGCGAGCCCGAACGGCGTGTTGGTCGCCTGCGCCAGGAACACCGAGGCGGCGGCAAGGTAGAGGCAGGTGCCGTCGAGATTGAAGGAATAGCCGGTCGGGATCACCAGCCCGACCACGCTCTTCTCGCAGCCGGCCCTCTCCAGCTTGGTCAGCATCCGCGGCAGCACCGTCTCCGACGACGTCGTGGCGATGCAGATCAGCAGCTCCTCCCAGATGTAACGGATCAGCTTGAGCAGCGAGAAGCCGCAGAGCCGCGCGACCGGACCGAGCGCAATGACAATGAAGACCAGGCAGGTCAGATAGAACCCACCGAGCAGCTTGCCGAGCGAGGCCAGCGAGCCGACGCCGAACTTGCCGACCGTGAACGCAATCGCGCCGAACGCGCCGATCGGCGCCGCCCACATCACGAAGCCGACCACGGCGAACACCATCTTGGCGGCGATGTCGATCAGATGGACCAGAGGCGCGGCCCTCTCGCCGAGCTGCACCAGCGCGAAGCCGCACAGCACGGAGATGAACAGAACCTGGAGGATGTTTCCTTCCGCAAAGGCACCGACGAACGTCGCCGGTACGATGTTCATCAGGAACGGCACGAAGCCGATCGCGCCGGTCTGCTTGACGTACGGCTCGATCGCGCTGGCATTGATGCTGGCGGGATCGATGTTCATGCCGACGCCGGGCCGGAGCAAATTCACCGCAACGAGACCGATGATCAGCGCGATCGTGGTCATGATCTCGAAATAGATGATCGCCTTCACCGCGACGCGCCCGACCCGCGCCATGTCGGCCATGTGCGCGATGCCGTGCACGACGGTGCAGAAGATGATCGGCGCGATCAGCATCCGGATTGCCTTGATGAAGGCGTCCCCGAGCGGCTGCATCTTGGCGCCCGCCTCGGGGCTCACGATCCCAAGCGCGATACCGGCCGCCATGGCGATGAGCACCTGGATCCAGAGCTCCCTCCACCAGGCGCGGCCGCGCGGCTTGTCGATCGCCAGTGCCGTCATCGATCGAACTCGAACAGGCGCGCCGGATTGTCGACGAGGATTTTTTGCTGGAACTCCGGCTCCGGCGCGAATAGCGGAATCAGATCGACGAGGTCGCCGTCATTCGGCATCACCTTGACATTGGGATGCGGCCAGTCGGTGCCCCAGATGACGCGGTCGGGCGCAGTCTCGACGATTTTTCGCGCGAACGGCACGGCATCGGTAAAGGGCGGACCGGCCGAGGACACGCGCTCGGAGCCGCAGATCTTGACCCAGCACTTCTCGTCGCGCTGCATCAGCTCGATCAGGATCTTGAACGGAAGCTGATCGAGCCCCTCGGACGCCTTCACCCGGCCCATATGGTCGATGGTGTAGCTCAGCGGCAGCCTGGTCAGCATGTCGGCATATTCAGGCAGGTCGATCGCATCGAAATGCAGGTCGATGTGCCAGCCGAGCGGCGTGACCATCGCGACGATGCGGTCGAACACGCGCTTGTCGGGCACGCCGCCGAGATGGCGGACAAAGTTGAAACGACAGCCGCGGAAGCCGCCTTCGTGCAGCACACGGAGCCCGCGCTCGGTGATGGTATGGTCGATATTGGCGACCGCGCGGTAGGCGCCGTTGCTCTCAGCGATCGCATCGAGCGCCACCGTGTTGTCGGTGCCGTGCACGCTGGCATTGACGATCACGGCCCGCTCCACCCCGAGCTTGGCATGCACGATGCGAAAATCCTCAAGCGGCGCATCGGGCGGCGTGTAGGAACGGTCAGGCGCATAAGGATATTTCGAGCCGGGCCCGAAGATATGGCAATGCGCGTCGCAGGACAGCTTTGGCAGCTTGAACTTCGGCGTGCGCGTATCAGGGTCGGGCGGCGGAATGGTCGGCGTGTACATCATGGCCATCACTTGAATCGCCGAGCGAGACGATTTCCTTCAAGTCTTGCTGCTGACGACCGGTCGCCGCCGTGCCGGCGCGGCCTGGTCGAGCGCCGGCGCCTGGAACGCGGCGACAGTGGCCTGCACCAACTGCTCGATGGCGCCTGCGGCATCGCTGCCGTCGGCCTCGCCGCGCGACAGGCGCGAGACGCGGTCCGGCGTCACCAGCGAGTAATAGAGCGCGCCGAGCAGGAAATGGCTGCGCCAGACGATGTCGGTGCGCGGAATGTGCGGCAGGCTCTCGTGGATCGCGTCGATGAAGGCGTGGCTGGTGTCATCGAAGGTCTGCGCGATGATTTTTCGCGCAACTTCGTTGCCTTCCGCCGACATCACCGCACGCAGCCGCGTGAAGCGCGCCCCGCCACCGGCGAGATCGCTGCCCGAGGTGAAGGCCGGCACCACATAGGCACGCACGATCGCCTCCAGCCGGTCCTGCAGATCGCGCACGCGCTTTGCGGCGGCGAGCAGCTCGGAGCGGCGCAAATTCATCGGCCCGCAATGACGCCGATAGATCTCCAGCAGCAGGCCGTCCTTGGTCTTGAAATGATAGGTAACGCTGCCGGGATTGGCGCCGGCGGCCTGCGCGATGTCGCGCACCGAGACGGCATTGAAGCCGTTGGTGGCGAACAGCTCCTCGGCCGCGGCGAGGATCGCCTCGCGCATGTTCGGCTTGCGGGCCGTTTCCTTGCTGGTGGGCTTGCGTACCATGTGATTTGTACTATCGTACAAAAGATCAGGTCTCGTCAACAAGAACCATGGGCATCGTCCGGAGCGGCTCGGAGACCGCCGTCAGGGACGGAATGCCCGCAAGGAGTGCTGGGAATGCTGGGTTTGAACACAATGATCGGCCGGCTCGCGGTCGGTGCAGGCATGCTGCTGGCAGCGAGTGCCGCGCAGGCCGACAATTATCCGAGCAAGCCGGTCCACATCCTGGTGCCCTATGCGGCCGGTGGCGCGGTCGACGTGCTCGCGCGTACGCTGGGCCAGGCACTGGCCAAGACCTGGGGTCAGCAGCCGGTGATCGACAACCGTCCCGGCGCCGGCGGCATCGTGGCGTCGCAGACGCTGGCGCAGGCCGCACCCGACGGCTACACGCTGATCCTGGTCGCGAGCGGGCATCCGCTGAACCAGTTCATCTATCCAAGCGTGCCCTACGATACGTTCAAGGACTTCACCGCGATCACCGAGGTCGCCTCCTCCCCGCTCGCGATCGTGGTGGCCAAGGACAGCCCCTACAAGACGCTCGGCGATCTCCTCGCCGCCGCCAAGAAGGATCCGGACAAGCTCTCCTACGGCATGTCCGGCAATGGCACGTCGGCGCATCTCGCCGGCGAGCTGCTGAAATACATGTCCGGCACCAAGATCGTCGCGATCCCCTACAAGGGCGGCGCACCGGCGCTGACGGCGGTGATCGCCGGCGAGATCCCGCTCAGCATCAATCCGCTCGCGGAAGCCATCGGCCAGCTCGAAGGCGGCCCGGTCCGCGCGCTCGCGGTGACCTCGGCCGAACGCTCCAAGGCGCTGCCGGATGTTCCGACCATCGCCGAGGCCGGCGTGCCCGGCTACGACGTCTCGGTCTGGTGGGGCCTGCTGGGTCCGGCCAAGATGCCGCCGGAGATCGTCGCCAAGCTCGAGACCGACCTCAAGGCCGCGCTGCAAGACCCCAGCGTGCTGTCGACGCTCGCCAAGATCGGCGCAGCCCCCGTCGGCTCCTCCGCCAAGGATTTTGACGCCTACATGCATGCCGAGGCGACCAAATGGGAGCCGGTGCTGAAGGCCGCCAACATCCGCGCGCAGTGAGGCTCGTGCCATGAGGACCTCAGGGCACATTACGCGCTCCGCCCTGCTCGCAGTTGCAGTCATCAGCCTGCTCGGCGCGCCCGCGCGCGCCGACGGCGAAGCAAAGCTGCTGGCGCCGAGCGGCACCTTGCGCGTCGGCATCTATCCGGGCAGCCCGACCTCGATGGTCACAGATCCGGCCGGCAAGCCGCACGGCCTCGCTTACGATCTCGGCGGCGAGCTGGCAAAACGGCTCGGCGTCGGCATCGACTATGTCAGGTTTCAACGCGTCGCCGACATCGTCACCGCGGTCCATGACGGCCAGGTCGATTTCACCGTGACCAACGCCACACCGGCCCGCGCGAACGAAGTCAGCTTCAGCCAGCCGGTGCTTTCGATCGAGCTGGGTTTTCTCGTCCCGGCGAATTCGCCGATCGGCAAGATCGAGGATATCGACAGACCGGGTGTGAAGATCGGCGTCACCAAGGGCTCGACCTCCGAGCGCGTCCTGCCGGCGAAATTCAAGACGGCAACCATCGTTCCCGCCGAAAGCGTCAAGGTCACCATTGCCATGTTCGGCCGCGGCGAGGTCGACCTCTACGCCACCAACAAGCCGACGCTGTTCGAAATGTCCGACCAGATGCCGGGCGCCAAGATCCTCGACGGCAATTGGGGGCTGGAGCACATGGCGATCGCAATCCCCCGTGGGCGCGAGGACGCGCTTCCCCTGCTCAACCGCTTCGTGGCCGAAGAGCGATCATCCGGTGCGCTGGACACGATCCAGCAGCAGGCGGGCCTGCGCGGCGCGATCAAGGCGAAATAAGGGAAGCACCGCACCGGTCAATTGTGGGCACTCGCCCGCATCCGCTCCGGCGCGGCGGGGCGCTGGAGCAGTTCGATGTCATCGCCCCCTCCCTGCGGGATCAGGGTTGCGCGCTCGCGCGGCAGCGCTTCCGGCATCTCGTCGCGGATGAAGGCGATCAGCTTCTCTCGCATCTCGCAGCGCAGGTCCCAGGACTGCGGCGCATTCCGCGCGCTGACCAGCGCGCGCAGTTCGATGGTGCGCGAATCGGCGTCGATCACCTGGAGATTGACCACTTCGCCGTCCCAAAGCTTGGACTCCTTCACCGCCCCCTCCAGCCAGCGCCGGATGCGCGGCACATCGGCGCGATAATCGACATGCAGCGCGATCACGCCGATCAGCGAGGCGGTGTCGCGGGTCCAGTTCTGGAACGGCTTTTCGATGAAGTAGGACAGCGGCACCACCATGCGTCGCCAGTCCCAGAGCCGGATCACCACATAGGTCGAGGCGATATCCTCGACCCAGCCCCACTCGTTCTCGATGATCACGGCATCCTCGATCCGGATCGGCTGGGTGATCGCAATCTGCAAGCCAGCGATGAGATTGCTGAGCAGCGGACGGGCGGCAAGACCGACGATGATACCGGCAGCGCCCGCGGAGGCGAACAGGCTGACGCCGTATTGCCTCACCGAATCGAATGTCATCAATGCGGTCGAGACCGTGATGATGACGATGATGGTATCGGTGACGCGCTTGAACACGCGGACCTGCGTGACATGCTTGCGCGCGACGAAATTCTCGGTGACGTCGCGAAAATTCTGCAAATAGCGCGCCGCGCTCATGTCGACGACGCGGATCGAGATCCAGCCGATCAGCGCGATGAAGGCGACGACGAACAGGCGCGTGAGCGGCACACGGATGGTGTCGTCGAGCGGTGCGAGCGGCAGGACCAGCGCGACGGCGGCAAGACACAGCGCCAGCTGGGCCGGACCGGACGTGCGCTCGATGAACACGCTCAGAAGCGGAAGCCGGGTCCCGAAGGCGCGATTCAGCAGCCAGACGGCAAACCGATAAAACGACAGGGCAAGCAGCATCGCCCCCGCGACCAGGCCGAGACCGATGAACCATGATGGTATCCACCCGAACATCTTGTCGATGTCGGCCATGAGGGCCTGCCAATTCATTGCTGTTCCCGTCTTGCATTCGCGTCAGCGCTCAACGCCTCCCGGCCGGCTTCGCTCCCCCGCCTCGTGCAACGCAGCATTCCGCTGGTGCAACTGTCGCCGACCTGCGCTAGTTTGTGGTTCGCATGACCAGACGAACCGGCAGCGCCGATCTTCCTCTCCACACCGGACGGGTTCCGCCGTGGCTCGCGAGCCGCATGGCAACGCTCGGCGCGATCGTCACGCAGGCGGTCGTGCATTATTACGGGCGCGATGCATTCCTGCAGCGGCTGTCGCATCCGTTCTGGTTCCAGTCGTTCGGCGCCGTGATGGGGATGGATTGGCACTCCTCGGGAATCACCACTTCGGTGATCGGCGCGCTGAAGCGCGGTCTCGGCCCGCTCCAGGACGAGCTCGGCATCTATGTGTGCGGCGGCCGCGGCCAGCATTCGCGCAAGACGCCGGACGAGCTGCTGCAGCTCGGCGATCGCGTCGGATTCGACGGCGCAAAGCTGACGCGCGCCAGCCGCCTGGTGGCCAAGGTCGACAGCGCCGCGGTGCAGGACGGATTCGATCTCTATCTCCACGGCTTCTTCGTCACCAATGAGGGCAAGTGGACGGTGGTGCAGCAGGGCATGAACGGCGACAAGCGCCAGGCCCGCCGCTATCACTGGCATTCCGAGGCGCTGAAGAGCTTTGTCGATGCGCCCCACAGCGCGATCGACGGTCCCGCCCAAGGCGAGATCGTCAATCTCACCGATCACCGCGCCGACGTCTCGCGCACCGCGCAGCTCGAACTTCTCGGTGATCTCGGCCCCGATCGCATCGTCGCCGAATTCGAACGGCTCACCAACACGACGCCCGAGCCGGCGCAAGCCATGCTGCCGCATCTGATCATGCCTGATCATCACGACGTCAGGCCCAAGGACGTGTTCGCCCGCCGCCTGCACGGCACGCTGGCTGCGGCAGCCGAGCGTGGCCCGGTCGACTTCCCGGAGCTGTTGCTGACGCCGGGCGTCGGCGCCCGCACGGTGCGTTCGCTGGCGATGGTGGCCGAGGTCGTGCATGGCGCGCCCTACCGCTTCACGGACCCGGCGCGCTTCTCGCTCGCCCATGGCGGCAAGGACCGGCATCCCTACCCCGTCCCGATCAAGGTCTATGACGAGACCATCCGCGTGCTGAAAGGCGCAATCCAGAACGCAAAGCTCGGGCGCGAGGAAGAGATGCAGGCGCTCAGGCGCCTCGACGACCAGGCGCGGCGGCTGGAACGGACCGCACGTGGACCGTCGGTGGAGTCGTTCATCGCGGGTGAACGTGCCGCCTCGCCCGATCTCGACGGTCGCTCCGTGTTCGGCTGGGAGCGCGAGCTTGCGACCACGAAAAAGCGGACCGGCTGAACACCGGTCCGCGAGTTGGTCGAAAGGACTCCTCTCAGGGCTCGTCCGTCCCCGGCTCCTGATCGAGCCGGTTGGCTGCGTGATCCTGATACTGTTCGGTCTGGATGGACTTGCCGTCCATGCCGCGAATGTCCGAATGCTGCTTCTTGTCGCGGTTCGACAGCACCATGTTGTCGCCGATCTTGTCCTTGGGTACGTCGGTTAATCCGCCGGTGCCGTCGCCCTTACCGTGCATCCCGGACCTGAAATGCGTCTTGCTGCCATGCCCACTTGGCATCGCTCTCTCCTCTTGCAGTGATCTTGCGAAGGCTCAGTGCTTCTGTTGCGCCGGCGTCGGTTTCGGCGGCTTGTGGCCGCTCTGGCCGGGATTGTTGTGCTTGTTGTGGTCGCTCTCTGCCAACGCCTGATCCAGCTCTCGCCCGTCGGGAAGATCAGGCTTGCGCTCGAGAATGCGGACCTGCTGCTCATGGGTCTTTTTGCCTTGCATGCTGGCTCTCCCGTCTTTACCTGCCTCCCCTCTTGCCGGCCGTGTCGTGCGTGTGATGGGAGTCGCGCTCGCCTCCACCACCCGAGACGCGGCTGTGGCTTCGCTGCGGATCGTCGGCAGGCGGTTTCTTGATCTCCAGCGGCGCCTTTGCGTTCTCGTGCGATGCGCCGGGTCCGCCCTGCCGGATGCTGTTCGGTGTCTTGGTGGATGTCGACATGAAGCGTCGTCCTCCTCAGCGGTCCTGCTGATAACCTTGATTGGTCGTGTTCTGCTTGATGTTGCCCTGGTCTCCCTGCTGGTCCGGATTTTCCGTGCGCTGTTGTCCGCGCGGCGTCTGCTTGGCTGACGTTTGCTTGCTGTCGCCAGTTCCCTTGGGGCTCTGATTGTCGGGCGGAACAGGTGGCATTCTGGTGCTCATGATCCAGACTCCTCAAGAGATGTGGAATCCTTGCGGCACGGAACCTGTTCGTCGCGTGCCGAGGTCCTGGTGACAACAGCGACCGCCGAACACCGTTCCTGACTGATCACAGCTGCGACGATTTTCCGAAGCGCAGGAAACGTCAGTCCGCCTGTGCGAGGGAACGATCAACCATGATTCGCGCGGACGCCGCGACATCTGTTCCCCTGGCCTCTGCCGTGACGGGAAGCTTCGCGATCGCGCGCAGGCCCGGGCGCCTGCGCCAGCGGACCTGCGCGGGATCGACGGCCAGACCAAGCTTCGGCCATCGTTCCAACAGCGCCTCCAGCGCGCACGCCGCCTCGATCCGCGCAAGCTGATGGCCAAGACAAAAATGAATTCCCGTCCCGAACGACATGTGGCGGTTCGGCTTGCGCGCAAGGTCGAGCCGTTCCGGCTGGTCGTGCACCGCCGGATCCATGTTCGCGGCGGCGAGCATGACCATGACGCGATCACCCTTCTTCAGTCGCACGCCCGCGAGCTCGGTATCCCGCCGCACATAGCGCGGCTTGGAGAATTGCACCGGCGAGACGAAGCGCAGGAATTCCTCGACGGCGAGCGCGATGCGGCCAGAGTCTTGCTCCAGCCAGTCGCGCAAGGCCGGATTCCTGAGAAGTTCATAGACCGAACCGCTGATGAGATGCGTCGTGGTCTCCGAGCCCGCAGCCAGCAGGAGGAACACCATCGACACCATCTCGTCCGGCGTGATCTGCCCGCCCTCGCGCTCGACCTGGATCAGCTCGGCGATCAGGCCCTCGCCGCCCCGCACGCGCGCGATCTGCAACTGTTCCGCGAGATACCGCCGCATCTTGCGGAATGCGAACAGCAACCGAAAGAAACTGAGGGCATTCGTGAGAGACGACATTGAATTCGCCCAGGCGATGAACCTCGGACGGTCCGCGGTCGGCAGGCCCAATAGTTCGCAGATGACCGACAGCGGCAGCAGCCGGGCATAGCGCTGCACGAGATCGGCGGGGCTGCCGCCAGCAAACAGATCGTCGGCGAGCCCGTCCGCAATGGCGCGAATGCGCGGCTCCATCGCCACGATGGCACGCCGACGGAAGGCCTCGTCCACGATGCTGCGCAGCCGCGTATGGTCCGGCTCGTCCATCGTCAGCATGTTGTTGGCGATGGTCTTCACATATTTCGGCATCCACCAGCGCAGACCTGCGACGTCGCCGTCTTCCTTGCGCAGCGTGAAAGTCACGCCGTCCTTCAGGACCTCTGCCGTGGCGTCATGCGTGGTGGTGATCCAGACCTCGCCGACCAGCGGAAAGCGCGTCGCGACCACCGGGCCGGAGGCGCGCAGCGTCGCGATCGCCTTGGGCGGATCGCGGAAGAAGGCCTCGCTGGTGAAATCGAGGCGCGGTGTCATGGCATCACCATAGTGGTTGGCGCCTCAACCAGATGGTGTGCGCGCGGCGGCGCGCAAGGGCCCGAACCGGCGGAAGAGAGCCTATCCGCGCCCGGGCGAACGCTGGCCGGTCTTGCGTTGCTGCTGGTTGGTATAGGAGTCCCAATGGCTCCAGCTGCCGTTGCTGAGGCTTTGCAGGTCGGTGCCAAGCGGACGGCGCGTGCGCTTGTCGTGGTCGGCGATGACGCGCTCGGACTGCGCGATCTTGCGCTTGAGTTCCGCGATCGTCTTCTGGGTCTGGCCGTCCCGCTTCGACGAGGCGATCTCACCCATCGTGAAGCGCGCAGTCTCCAGCGCCTTCAACTCGGCGCGATTCTTCTTCAACTGAACCCGGTGCCAGGCGATGTTGCTGTCGCTGTCCGCAACCATGTGGGAACTCCGCTGATTCGGTCACACATAGTATCGTGCGCCGAATCGGCGCCGCAACGCCCCGGCGGTGGCGAAAATACGATCTTCTCGCGCAGAAATTCTGTGCCTGGAGCCCCGGAACGGGGTTCTAGATTCTCATTTTGACGCGTTTTCTTGACGCGAACCGGTACCCACTTCGCTCGAAAACGCTTTAGCGCTCGGCAAAGGCCTTTTCGACCACGAACTGAGCCGGCTCGCCGTGATTGCCCTCGAGGAAGCCGCGCTCACCGAGCAGCACGCGGGTATCCGCCACCAGCGCCGGGCTGCCGCAGATCATGACGCGATCATGGGCGGCTTCCAGCGCCGGCAGGCCGATATCGGTGAACAGCTTTCCTGATGTGATGAGGTCGGTGATGCGGCCGCGGTTGCGGAAGGGATCGCGGGTCACGGTCGGGTAGTAGATCAGCTGGCTCTGGATGTACTCGCCGAGCAGCTCGTCCTTCGGCAGATGCTCGGTGATCATCTCGCCATAGGCGAGCTCCTTGACGTGCCGGCAGCCGTGCAGCAGCACCACCTTCTCGAACCGCTCGTAGGTCTCGGGGTCCTTGATCACGCTCAGGAACGGCGCAAGGCCGGTGCCGGTGCCGATGAGGTAGAGGTTGCGCCCCTCCTCCAGATTGTCGATCACCAGCGTGCCGGTGGCCTTGCGGCTGACGATGATCTCGTCGCCTTCCTTCAGATGCTGGAGCCGCGAGGTCAGCGGACCGTCCGGCACCTTGATCGAGAAGAACTCCAGCGTGTCCTC
Source organism: Bradyrhizobium huanghuaihaiense (assembly GCF_025200885.1). Taxonomy (NCBI): domain Bacteria; kingdom Pseudomonadati; phylum Pseudomonadota; class Alphaproteobacteria; order Hyphomicrobiales; family Nitrobacteraceae; genus Bradyrhizobium; species Bradyrhizobium huanghuaihaiense. Next base: position 5,612,195 of record NZ_CP104172.1, read on the forward strand.
GTAATTGGCGCTGGCGACGCTGTAGGCCCGCAGCAGCGGCTTCTCGCCGACCTTGAGCCCGATCATGGTGAACTCGCCGTTGCGGAAGCGGAAGGTCGGGCTGCGGGTGGTTTTGAAGGAGAACAGCGTGTCGGTCCAGTGGTGGACGCTCAAAACGCTTTCCTGATTGAAATTGCTCATCTCACCCTTCCGTTTCGCTTCTGTGCGGTTCCGAGGCGGTCAGCTATGCGTCGTTTGTACACGATCATTCGTATACTAATGAATAATCCGGCTTGATCCCGCGGTCAAGGCTGCCCAAGATCGGAAGCGTTGCAGTTAGGAATAAGGAGCCCCTTCCATGGCGCATGACGCACCCCAGGCCACCGGACCCTCGAAGCTGGTGATCCGCAATATCGGCCTGATCCTGTCCGGCGCGCTGGAAAAGCCGATCCTGGACGGCGACACCATCGTCGCCGAGAACGGCAAGATCACCGCGATCGGCCGCTTCAAGGACCTCGATACCGAAGGCGCGACCACCATCGTCGAGGCGAACGGCACGACCGTCGCGCCCGGCCTGATCGACAGCCATGTCCACCCCGTCGCCGGCGACTGGACGCCGCGGCAGAACCAGATCGGCTGGATCGACAGCAATCTGCATGGCGGCGTCACCACCATGATCTCCGCCGGTGAAGTGCACATGCCGGGCAGGCCCCGCGACGTCGTCGGGCTGAAGGCCATGGCGATCTTCGCCCAGCGCGCCTTCTGGAATTTGCGGCCCGGCGGCGTGAAGGTTCACGCCGGCGCGCCCGTGATCGAATGCGAGATGGTCGAGGAGGATTTCAAGGAACTGGCCGCGGCCGGCGTCAAGCTGCTCGGCGAAGTCGGCCTCGGCGGCGTGAAAGACGGCCCCACTGCGCGAAAAATGGTCGGCTGGGCGCGCAAATACGGCATCCAGAGCACCATCCACACCGGCGGCCCCTCGATCCCCGGCTCCGGCCTGATCGACAAGGACGTGGTGCTGGAGGCCGACACCGACGTGGTCGGCCACATCAATGGCGGCCACACTGCCCTGCCCGACGACCAGATCCGCTGTATCTGCGAGGGCTGCAAGCGCGGCCTCGAGATCGTGCACAACGGCAATGAGCGCTCAGCCCTGTTCACGCTGCGCATTGCGCGCGAGATGGGCGATCTGCATCGCGTCATCCTCGGCACCGATGCGCCCGCCGGCTCCGGCGTGCAGCCGCTCGGCATTTTGCGCATGGTCTCGATGCTGTCCTCGCTTGGCGAGCTGCCGGCCGAGCTCGCCTTCTGCCTTGCCACCGGCAACACCGCGCGCATGCGCCAACTCGATTGCGGCCTGATCGAGGTCGGCCGCTCCGCCGACTTCGTCATCATGGACAAGGCCCAGCACTCACCCGGCAAGAACATCCTGGAGAGCGTCCAGCTCGGCGACCTCCCCGGCATCGGCATGACCATCATCGACGGCATCGTGCGGACGCAACGCAGCCGCAATACGCCGCCCGCCGGCAAGGTGCCGGAGGTGGTGGCGAAGTGACGCAGCCGGAGCGGCGCGCCGCTCCGCATCGTCCCTCGAAGGCATTGAACAAGTCTGCTGCCTGCTGCGTCTAACGCAGGCAGCCCTCGGCGGCGGCAGTTCATTGCTGGACCATCGAGGAAGACATGAAGAGCTCATCGCGAATAGGTGCCGGCGTCGCCGGCGCGGTCGTAGGCTATGTCGCGACCTTTGTGCTGTTCTCCCTGCTCGATCTGGGCAACCATGCGGACCCGATCACATCGGGCCTGGTGGCACTGTTCTTCTACTCGCCCATGGGCGCGATCGCCGGCGCGGTGCTTGCCAGCTGGCTGGTGACGCGTTCAGGCAATTCAGGCAAGGACGCAGGTAACGGGGGCGTCGCGCGCAACAGCCTGAAGTCGCTCGGCGTCGTGGGCCTGCTCTGCGCTGCCGGGATCGGCATCTACATTGCCTACGCCTATGCGACGGCGACGCCCTGGCTCAACCGCAACGGCAACAACCCCCTGCTCGTGTTCGAGGTCCGTTTTCCGGCCGGCATCACGGTGCCGGCGTCAGCACAAGGCATCACCATCGAATTGCAGACCGACCTCAACACCATGCCGGGCGAAGTCACCCCCGCCGCCTTCTATCGTGACGGCGACCAACCCGTCATCGCCGGCGAGGTCGAGCTGGCGTTTCGCACCTCGCACCGGCAACTCGCCGTCACCATCCAGGGCCAGCCGAGCCGGATCTATCCGATCGATCTGACATCGCGCGCGCCGCATACGCCGGAGTTCGGCACGTGGCGGCGGCTCGCTGACGGCAGCGAGATTCGCTATCGCGCGAAATGGCCGGGAAAGACTTAAAGCGGATCAGCGCTTCTTTCCGATCTCACAGCGCACATAGGTCTGGCGCCTGGCCTGCCCGACCGGGCCGTTGTCCATTACCAGCCTCCCGTCCGCGGCGATGGCGACACGTGGGGTCGAACGAAACCTCTCGCCCTCGCCTTCGCAGGCGAGTTTCATTGTCCAGCCGAGCTTGCCGTCGGCGGTGATCTCGCTGGCGCGGCACCGGGTCTCGTACCAATAGAGGCGATTGCCGCCCTCGATGCTCATGCGGTTGGCGCTGTCCTGGTCGCGGCAGTCCTTTTTGGTCGATGCCCAGAAGCCTTCGTAGGGTTGGGCGGACCAAGCAGGAGCAGGAACAAGACTCAGAATCATCGCAAGCTGTGTCGCTGCTCTCATGACGAAAACCTCGATGACGTCCTCATCGAAGTTAGTCGTCCGATACCACATCATGTTCAACAGGTGCCGTAGGGTGGGCAAAGCGAAGCGTGCCCACCCTTAAGCAGTGGTGGGCACGGCGCTTCGCGCCTTTGCCCACCCTACGAGACCTTCACCGCAGCTTGTTCAACAGCGCCATCAGCATCTCGCGCTCCCGCGCGTCGAGCGGCGCCAGCGTCTCGCGGGTGATGGCGAGCGCATTCGGCGCCACCTTCTCGGCAAGCTGCTGACCCGCGCGCGTGAGGCTGACCAGCAGCCGCCGCCCGTCCTCGGGGTCCTGGCTGGTTTCGGTCAGGCCGCGCGCCGTCAGGCGGTCGATCACGCCCTTGATGGTCGCGACATCCATCGCCGTGAGACGTCCGAGCTGGTTCTGCGAGCACGGCCCGGTCTCGGCCAGCTTCGACAAGGCCGCCCATTGCGTCGGAGTGATGTTGGTGCCGATGTCGCGGGAGAAGATGGCGCTGTGGCGCTGCCAGACCTGGCGCAGGATGAAACCGACCTGCTCGTCGAGCACGTAGGACGACTTGTTGGACGATTTGGCCGGTTTGCCGTTCTTCTTCGCCGCAACGCTTCTCGCCATCCGCTCGCTGCCCTTCCCCTTGCCTTCACAACGACAGATGCGCGTCGCGGATGTCCGGACGCGCGTCGAGCTCGGCCATGGTGCCGCCGAAACAGATGCGGCCGCGCTCGATGATGTAGGCGCGATCGGAGATCAATCGCGCGAAATGCAAGTTCTGCTCGGAGACGACGATGCTGACGCCCTCCTTCTTCATGGTCAGGATGGCATCGACCATCTGCTCCACGATCTTCGGCGACAGGCCTTCCGAGGGCTCGTCCAGCAACACCAAGGACGGATTGCCCATCAGCGTGCGCGCGATGGTCAGCATTTGCTGCTCGCCCCCGCTCATGCGCCCGCCGGGGCGGTTCTTCATCTCGCCGAGATTTGGAAACAGCGCGAACAGTTTTTCGCGCGTCCAGTGCGGCGCATTCGGCCGCTTGGGCTGTTTGCCGACCTCGAGATTCTCCTCCACCGTGAGGTCGGTGAAGATACGCCGCTCCTCCGGCACGTAGCCGAGGCCATCGCGCACGATCTCATGGGTCGGCTTCGCCGAGACGTCCTTGCCCTCGAACATGATGCGGCCGGAGCGCTGCGCGACGAGGCCGACGATCGAGCGGAACGTCGTCGACTTGCCGGCGCCGTTGCGCCCGAGCAGCGCCACCACCTCGCCCTCCCCGACCTCGAAGCCGATGTCGAACAGGATATGCGCCGGGCCATAATGGCTGTTGAGGTCTTGCACCGTGAGCTTCATGTCGAGGCTCCGTCGCGGTGGCGGGCATCGTAGACGAGGCCCTCGCCGAGATAGACCGCCTGCACCTGCGGATTGCCGCGCACCTCGGCCGGCGAGCCCTCGGCGATCAGCGTGCCGCGGTTGAGCACGATGATGCGGTCGGCATGCTCGAACACCACGTCCATGTCGTGCTCGGTGAAGAGCACGCCGATCGACTTTTCCCGCGCGATCTGAGCCGTCAGCCGCATCAGATCGACGCGCTCGCGCGGCGCCATGCCGGCGGTCGGCTCGTCCATCAGGAGCAGCTTTGGCTCATTGGCCAGCGCGACCGCAAGCTCGAGCCGCTTGAGGTCGCCATAGGCGAGCTCGCCGCAGGGACGATCGGCGTAGCCGCCCATGCCGACCAGCTCGAGCAGCCGCCCGGCCTCGCCGCGGTCGAAATTCGGCGCCGAGCCGAACAGATTGAACAGCTGCTTCCCGTGCGAGATCAGCGCGACCTGGACATTCTCGCGCACCGTCATGGTGGCGAAGGTCGCGGTGATCTGGAAGGTGCGGCCAACGCCCATCCGCCAGATCTCGCGCGGCTTCTTGCCGGTGGTCTCCTCGCCGAGCAGACGGACGTGGCCGCTATCCGGCTTGTTCTGGCCGTTGAGCATGTCGAAGCAGGTGCTCTTGCCCGCTCCGTTCGGCCCGATCAGCGCCAGGATTTCGCCGGCGCGCAGCGAGAACGAGACGCCGCGCACGGCGTGGATGCCGCCATAGGATTTGGTCAGGCCTTCGACCGCGAGAAGTGGGGGTGCAACGCTCATTCGGCGGACTCGATCGGCTTGGCAAGCAAGGGGGATCCCGGCGGCGATGACTTTCTGCGGCGCTGCGCCAGCATCTCCAGCATGCCGACGATGCCCTTGGGGAAGACGACGACGATCAGCACGATGAAGCCGCCGAGCACGAGTTTCGACAGATCGGTCTGGCTGACCAGCCAGATGTTCAACGCCTTGTAGACGATGGCGCCGATCACCGCGCCCGACACCGTCTCGACGCCGCCGAGTAGCACCATGACCAGCGCATCGACCGAGAGCGAGATGCCGAGATTGTCGGGGAAGACGCTGCCCTTCAGATACGCGAACAGCGCCCCGCCGATGCCGGCGGTGGTGCCCGCGATCACGAAGGTGGTCCACTGGATCCGCTTGGCGTTAATGCCGATCGCCTCGGTGCGCAGCAGCGAGTCGCGCGTGGCCCGCAGCGCGTAACCGAATGGCGAGAACACCATGACCCGCAAGACGATCGTGACGAGCGCGGCGACGCCGAGCGCCAGCCAATAGAAGTGCGACGGACTCGCCGCCCACTTCTCGGGCCATACCCCGAGAATGCCGTTGTCGCCGCCCGTGACGCTCACCCACTGGAACGCGATCGACCAGACGATCTGGGCGAAGGCCAGCGTCAGCATGGCGAAATAGACGCCGGAGAGCTGCACCGCGAAGAAGCCGAATACGGCGGCGCCCATGCAGCCGAGCAGCGGCCCGAGCAGCAGGCAGACGATCATCGGCAGCCCCGCCATCTTGGCGAGGAAGGCGATGCCGTAGGCGCCGAGGCCGAAATAGGCGGCGTGGCCGAACGAGGCGAGCCCGCCGACCGACATCAGGAAGTGCAGGCTGACCGCGAAGATCACGAAGATCGCAATCTCCGCGCCGACTGTCAGCGCGTAATTGCCGGCGAACAGCGGCAGCGTCGCCGCGATGACGAGCGCCGCCAGGGAGGCCAGCCGCTCGTTCGACGTCAGCGGCCGCCAGGGATTGACGGTGAGACCCGGCGTCTTGCGCGCCGCCGCCTCCGGCTTGCCGAACAGGCCCCAGGGCCGCACGATCAGCACCACCGCCATCACCAGGAAAACCAGGATGATGGAAATCTTCGGGAAGATCAGGATGCCGAAAGCGTTGAGCTCGGAGACCAGCACCGCGGCGACGAAGGCGCCGACGATGCTGCCGAGGCCGCCGATCACGACGACGACGAAGACCTCGACGATGATGCGCAGGTCCATAGCGTGGTGCACGGCATCGCGCGGTATCTGGAGCGCGCCGCCGAGGGCGGCGAGGAAGACGCCGACCGCGAACACCGATGTGAACAGCCATTTCTGATTGACGCCGAGCGCTGCGACCATGTCGCGGTCCTGCGTCGCCGCGCGCACCAGCACGCCCCAACGCGTGCGCTGGAACAAGAGCCAGAGAATGCCGAGCACGACAGGACCGAGCACGATCAGGAACAGATCGTAGCTCGGGATGTTCTGGCCGAAGAAATCGATCGCGCCCTTGAAGCCCGGCGCGCGGCGGCCGACGAGATCGTCGGGACCCCAGACCAGCACGACGAGGTCCTCGACCATCAAGGTCAGGCCGAAGGTCGCGAGCAGCTGGAAGAGTTCGGGCGCGTGATAGATGCGGCGGAGCAAGACCATCTCGACCAGCACGCCGATCAGCGCCACGGCGAGTGCGGCCAGCACGATGCTGCCCCAGAAGCCGAACGCGCCGGAAAGGCGCTCCGTCAGCGTGAAGGCAATGTAGGCGCCGATCATGTAGAAGGCGCCGTGCGCGAAATTCACGATCCGGGTCACGCCGAAGATGATCGACAGGCCCGACGCCACCAGGAACAGCGACGCTGCGCTGGCGAGACCGGTCAGAAACTGTACGACGTAAAAGGCCATCTTCGGTCCGGGTTGGGTCTGAATTTCACCTCTCCCCGCTCTTGCGGGGAGAGGTCGGATCGCCCTTGCGATCCGGGTGAGGGGCTCTCTCGACGAGCGCGGGGCGTGGAGAGAGCCCCTCACCCCAACCCTCTCCCCGCAAGAGCGGGGAGAGGGAGAGATAAAGAAGGATCAATCCTTCGGCCGCAGCTTCTCGACTTCGGCGTCGCTCGGCAGATAGTCCGCGCCCTTCTTGTACGACGAATCCACCATCACGCCCTTGCCGTCCTTCAGCGCGGTCTTGCCGACGTAAGCGCCGAGCGTCGACTGATGGTCGATCTTGCGGAAGGTGATCTCGCCGAAGGGCGAGCCCATCGACAGACCCTCAGCCGCGGCAATCAGCTTCTCCGGATCGTTCGAGCCGGCCTTCGCGAGAATGGCGGCCGCCGACTTGATGGTCTGGTAGCCGACGATCGAGCCGAGGCGCGGATAGTCGTTGTACTTGGCCTGATAGGCCTTCAGGAACGCATCATGCTCGGGCGTCTTGATCGAGTACCAGGGATAGCCGGTGACGATCCAGCCCTCCGGCGTCTCGTCCTTGAGCGGATCGAGATATTCGGGCTCGCCGGTCAGGAAGGACACGACCTCGCGCCCCTTGAACAGGCCGCGCGTGTTGCCTTCGCGCACGAGCTTGACGAGGTCGGCGCCGAAGGTGACGTTGAGGATCGCTTCGGGATTGGCGGCGGCAACCGCCTGCACCACCGGCCCCGCGTCGATCTTGCCCTGCGGCGGCCACTGCTCGTCGACCCACTGGATGTCCGGGCGCTTCTCCGACATCAGCTTCTTGAACACGGCGACCGCCGACTGGCCGTACTCGTAGTTCGGCGCGATCGTCGCCCAGCGTTTTGCGGGCAGCTTGGCGGCAGCTTCCACCAGCATCGCGGCTTGCATGTAGTTGGAGGGACGCAGACGGAACGTGTACTTGTTGCCCTTGGACCAGGTCACCGCGTCCGTCAGCGGCTCGGCCGCGAGGAAGAACACCTTTTTCTGGTTGGCGAAGTCGCTGACCGCGAGGCCGATGTTCGACAGGAACGTGCCGGTCAGCATTGCAACGCCCTCGCTGGAGACGAGCTCGTTGGCCGCGGTCTGCGCATCGGCCGGCTTGCCGCCATCATCCTTGGAGACGACGACCAGCTTCTTGCCGTTAATGCCGCCGGCCGCGTTGACCTCTTCCACCGCAAGCTGCCAGCCCTTGCGATAGGGCTCGGTGAACGCCGGCAGCAGCGAATAGCTGTTGATCTCGCCGATCTTGATGTCCTGCGCCGCGGCCGAATGGGCCATGCCGCCCGCCAGAAGCGCGAAGGCCGCCCCCACAAAATAGTCTCTCGCTCGCATCCCAACCTCCAGTTTTGAACTCTCTACGTCTTCAGCGCGATCTTGTCGGGGAAGCTGTGCCCGCCTCCCCGGTTCAAACTCTATCTCAGACCGTCCTCGCCCTTGACTTCCGCAACCGTCAGCCCGCCGACGCGCGGCAGCGGACGGCCGCTGTCGGTGACGGCGACCGCGACCATGATCTCGTTGGCGCGCGGGGCGTCGTTGATCTGCACCTCCATGCCATCGAAATGACTGCGCACGAAGGCCGCGTCCTTGTGCCCGAGCGGAATGTCGAGCGTCGTGCCCGGTCCGCTGCGCTTCTTCGACGACGGAATCAACGCGGCGCCCTTGCCCAGAACCTTGCGCACCGGCGCGCCCATCTTGGGATGAAGGATGGCGGCGGCATGCTCCAGCTCGCCGTTCTCGCCGACCGCTGCGGCCTTGCCGTAGCTCTGTGCCTTCGCGCCTTCGATGCCGAGCGCCGCCACCGCGCGCTTCGACAGGAGCTCGCCGAGCTCCTCGCCGATCGCGATCAGCGGCGAGAGATCCTCGACATATTTTCCGGCAAAGGGATTTTCGATCACGGCGATCGCGGCGGCACGCCGGGTCGGCGGCGCGACCTGGCGGCCCATCTCCATCTGCGTCTCTTCGACGACGGTGACGATCTTGCGGATGATCGCGCTCATGTTTCGCTTCCCTGTTCAAGCATCGACCGCGTTCTCCAGCACAAGCGGGCGCGTTCGTTGCTCTTCTATATCCTTAGGTCCGATGACAAGCATATCACCACAAAGCCGCAGCACGGCACCCTCGATCAGTCCGCGATCGAACAATTTCCGTGCACATTCCGCGCCAGAATCCAGCGCGGCGGCGATCTCATTGTGAGACAATTCGCCGACCTCGCGGGTGACGAGACGCGCGCCGAGATCGCTGTCGGGCTGAAGCTCGCTCGCAGGCTTGCGGACGATGGCGGGATGCCCGGGCAGATCGACGGCGTTGGCGATGACAGTCGCGGCCGCATCGGCCTGCGAGGCTGTCGCTGCGAGCACCGTCACGGCGTCCGCGATCCCGAGCGAAAAGCTGCGGCCGTGGCGTCCGCTGGTCGCGATGCCGCGTACCGGATCATCGGCGTCGACCCTCACCCTCCGCATCACGCCGTCGCGATCGGGCCGGTCCATCAGGCCGACTGAAAAATGCTCACCCTTGCCGAGATGCAGCGCGATGTCGCCGCCATTGTTGACATAGGCCCGATCAAGCGTCGCGGCGCCCAGCATCGCGCCCAGAATCTCCTCCGCCACGCTGCCCGCCACCGCGGCCATGGGCGTAATGAAGCAACCAGAGGCATAAGGCGCGACAGCGGCGTGCATGCGCCGCGCAACCACGCCCTTCAACGACGTCCGCGTCCCGGCCGCCCCCCGCAGCTCCGGCAGTTCCGCACAGAGCTCGTCGAGCAGTCCGGTAAACCGCCGCGCCGCAGCCTCATAAGCTGCGCGCACTGCGTCCGCGCGCCCCCTCGCCTCGACGATCAGATCAATCGGTCCATCCTGCAAATGCAGCCGCCGGCCATCAGACAGCAATGCGATTTGCGGGAGCCGTGTCATGCCCGAGGCCCCGGAATCGGGTTCTGCCAGGGCAGCTGGCGAACATCCTCGCCGCTCTGCACCTCCGAGAGTGGCTTCACGTAATCCATGTGTCCGCCGAGCGCGGCATAGTCCGTCAGCTTCATCGTGAACTCGATCGGCGCGACCAGCGCGGGTGTCGGCACGTAGCCGAACGCGCCCGAAGGCATCTGAGTGACATCGACCATGTAGGTGATGCCGCCGCCCGGCCAGACATAGACCGGCGCGCCGCCGCTGGTGACGCGGGTCAGCGCATCCTTCACCGAGCGCGTCAGCTGCACCGGATTGTCGGTGACACCGGCGCGCAGCGAGCCGCCGGCACCGGCCATGAACAGCACCGTGCACAGCGCCGGCTCGCAATTCTCCTGGATGCGCTCGACCGAGAATTTCAGATCGGCGGGCATCTCGGTCTCGACCGGCTTCAAGGCCTCGTCGAGCACGTAATAGGACGAATGCTCGCCGGTGGTGGAGACCATCAGCATGGTCAGCCCGGCCTTCGCCTCCTTCTTGTCGAAGGGCCCGAGGATCGCAAGCGGATCGGAGATGTTGGTGCCGCCCCAGCCCGTGCCGGGATCGGCCACCTGGAAGTAGCGGCCGGGCGTCGAGCGGCGGCCCTTCATCTTGATGCCGGTGTCGGCGATGTCGAGCAGCTTGCCGGCCTGGTGCTCCGAAAGCACGCCGGTGATGTGGTCGTCGACCACGACGACCTCGTCGACCTTGCCGTGCCATTGCTTGGCGAACATGCCGATCGTCGCCGAGCCGCAGCCGACGCGCATGCGCTCTTCCTTCACGCCGTTGACGATCGGCGGCTGGCCGGCCTGCACCACAACGGTCGCACCGCCATCGATGGTCAGCTCCACCGCCTTGCAATTGGCGAGGTCCATCAGCGTGTCGCAGGTGACGCGGCCCTCCTTCTTGGAGCCGCCGGTGAGATGATGCACGCCGCCGAGCGACAGCATCTGCGAGCCGTATTCGCTGGTGGTGACATGGCCGACCGCCTCGCCCTGGGCGCGCACGGTCGCGGTCTCGGGGCCGAGATAGCGGTCGGTGTCGATCTTCACCTTGATGCCGCAATAGGAGAAGATGCCCTCGGTGACCACGGTCACCATGTCGACGCCGTCGACCTCCGCGGAGACGATGAACGGCGCCGGCTTGTAGTCGGGATAGGTCGTGCCGGCGCCAATTGCGGTGACGAAGGTCGAAGGCTCGTGGACGATCTTGCCGTCCCAGTCTTCCGTGCGGCTGAACGGAACGAGCTTGCCGCCATGCGAGACGGTGCGCTCCAGGATCACGTGCGGATCGACGCGGACGAGCTTGCCATCGTGGTTGGCATAGCGGTCGCAGGCGCCCGCCGCGCCCGGCTTGATGTAGCACATCACCGGACAGGCATCGCAGCGGATCTTGTCGGTGGCAGCGCTCGTTGTTTCCATCACCATGTCGAAGGCCAGCGGAGACGTCGTTATCATTCGTATACGAACGATGTTGCGCGCGGTCCCCTGGAGCTGTCAAGCGGCGGTGCGGCGCAAAAGATGCCGCTGCCGCATAAAACCTCATTTGCCTATCGGCTCTGTCCACAAAGAAGGCAATCGCGCTGCAGTGCGGCATGCCCGGCTTGCACGTTTGTGTACAAACGGTATCGTCGCGGCGTAGAATTTTTACGACTGCTAATTGGGCTTGGGAACAGGGATGACGCAGACACCGATCCGCCTCACCGTGAACGGCAGGATCCACGAGGTCGCTGCAGAGCGCCAGACGCCGCTGCTCTATGTGCTGCGCAACGATCTCGCGCTCAACGGCCCGAAATATGGTTGCGGTCTCGGCGAATGCGGCACCTGTACTGTCCTGATCGACGGCGCCGCGGCGCGTTCCTGCGTGATTCCGATCGGCGGCTGCGCCGGCCGCGACATCGTGACGCTCGAAGGCCTCGGCACGCGCGACAAGCCTGATGTCGTGCAGCAGGCCTTCATCGACGAGCAGGCCGCGCAATGCGGCTACTGCCTCAACGGCATGATCATGACCACCAAGGCGCTGCTCGCGCAGAACCGACGTCCCACCGAGCAGGAGGCGCTGGCGGCGCTGCGCTACAATCTCTGTCGCTGCGGCACGCATGTCGAGATCCTGCGCGCGGTGATGCGCGCATCCGGCCAGCTCACCGAGGCCGCAGATTGATGGCCTCCCCTGTTTCGAACGGAGCTGGGCGGCAAACGGGTTCGCTCGTCGTCGCCCGCAGCGTGGACGAGGTCACATCCGAGACCTTCATCCGCATCACCGCGGACGGCTCGGTCACCGCCTATAATGGCCATGTCGATCTCGGCACCGGCATCCGCACTGCGCTGGGCCAGATCGTGGCCGAAGAGCTCGATGTCTCCTTTGCGCGCGTCGTCGTCGTGCTCGGCGACACGGCCGTGGTGCCGAACCAGGGCGCCACGATCGCCAGCGAGACCATCCAGATCACCGCCGTTCCCCTGCGCAAGGCCGCAGCGCAGGCGAGGCACTTCTTGATCGCACGCGCGGCCGAACGGCTGGAGCTGCCGGCCGCCGAACTCAAGATCGAGGACGGCCTCGTGCGCGGACATGACAACCGCAGCGTCAGCTATGGCGAGCTGATCGCCGGCGAAGAGATCCGGCTCGAGCTCGAAGACGACGTCGCCGTGAAGCCTGTCGGCGATTACGCCATCGTCGGCCTCTCCGTCCCGCGTGCCGACGTGCCGGCCAAGGCCACGGGCGAATTGACCTTCGTCCACGACATCCGCGTACCGGGCATGCTGCATGGCCGCGTGGTGCGCCCGCCTTACGCCGGCGTCGATGCCGGCCCGTTCGTCGGCACCAGCCTGCTCGCGGTCGACGAATCCTCGGTGTGCGACATTCCCGGCATCGTCGCCGTCGTCCACATCGGCGATTTCGTCGGTGTCGTCGCCGAGCGTGAGGAGAATGCGATTCGCGCCGCCGAGCAGCTCAAGCTGAGCTGGAAGCCGACGCCCACCCTCACCGATCTTGCCGATGTCGAGACCGCGCTGCGCGCCAATCCGTCGACGCCGCGCACGCTGATCGACAAGGGCGAGGTCGACAAGGCAATTGCCGGCGCGGCCAGGCCGATGCAGCGCACTTACGTCTGGCCGTATCAGATGCACGCCTCGATCGGCCCGTCCTGCGCGGTCGCCGATTTTCGGGACGGCAACATCCGCGTCTGGTCCGGCACGCAGAACCCGCACGTCCTGCGCAGCGATCTCGCGCTGCTGATCGAGCGTCCCGAGAGCGAGATCGAGGTCGTCAGGCTGGAGGCTGCCGGCTGCTACGGCCGCAACTGCGCCGATGACGTCACCGCCGACGCGCTGCTGCTGTCGCGCGCGGTCGGCCGCCCCGTACGCGTGCAATTGACGCGCGAGCAGGAGCATGCCTGGGAGCCCAAGGGCACCGCGCAGCTCATCGACGTCAATGGCGGGCTCGACGCCGACGGCGGCATCGCCGCCTACAACCTCGCCACGCGCTATCCCTCCAATGCCGCGCCGACTCTCGCGCTGCTGCTCACCGGCCGCATCTCACCCGATCCCGCCGTGCTCCAGATGGGCGACCGCACCGCGATCCCGCCTTACGATTACGACCACATGCGCGTCGTCGCCCACGACATGGCGCCGATCGTGCGCGCCTCCTGGTTTCGGGGCGTCTCGGCGTTGCCGAACACGTTTGCGCATGAATCCTATATCGACGAGGCCGCGACCGAGGCCGGTGTCGATCCCATCGCATATCGCCTGCGCTATCTGAAAGACCCGCGCGCCGTCGATCTCGTCAATGCGGTCGCCGAGCGCGCGGGCTGGACGCCGCGGCCGGTTCGCGAGGAGAAGGATGGCGAGGTCGTGCACGGGCGCGGCTTTGCCTACGCGCTCTACGTCCACAGCAAGTTTCCAGGCTATGGCGCGGCGTGGTCGGCCTGGGTCACAGACGTCGCGGTGAACAAGACCACCGGCGACGTCAGCGTCACGCGCGTCGTCGCCGGGCAGGATTCCGGCCTGATGATCAATCCGGACGGCGTGCGCCACCAGATCCACGGCAATGTCATCCAGTCCACCAGCCGCGCGCTGATGGAGGAGGTCTCGTTCGAGCGCGGCGCGGTGGCGGCGCGCGAATGGGGCGCCTATCCGATCATCCCCTTCCCCGACGTACCCAAGATCGACGTCCTGATGCTGCCGCGGCCGGATCAGCCGCCACTCGGCGTCGGTGAGTCCGCTTCGGTGCCGAGCGCGGCGGCGATTGCGAACGCGATTTTCGATGCCACCGGCGTTCGCTTTCGCGAGCCGCCATTCACGCCGGAACGCATCCTGAAGGGGCTGTACGGGGAGGCATCGCCGGTGCCGCAAGCCCTGCCCGCGCCCCCAGCCTCGCGACCATCCCGCATCTGGGAAAGTCCATTCGCCAAGCGCGCCGGCATCCTTGCGACGATTGCGGCGGTCTGCACCGCAGCGATCGGAATCGGCGCCGCGCTTCTGCCCGGGCGCGCCATTGCGCCGATCGCGCGGCCCGATGCATCGGTCTATTCCGCCGCGACGATCGCGCGTGGCCAAGAGCTCGCAGCGCTCGGCAATTGCGCGGAGTGCCACACCAGCCTCAGCGGCGCGCCCAGCGCCGGCGGCCGCGCGCTGGAGACGCCTTTCGGCACGATCTATTCAACCAACATCACGCCCGATGTCGAAACCGGCATCGGCGCCTGGTCCTATCCCGCCTTCGAACGGGCGATGCGCGATGGCCTGCATCGCGACGGGCGCCAGCTCTACCCCGCCTTCCCCTACACGCATTTCGCGAGGACCAGCGACGCCGACCTGCAGGCGCTCTATGCCTACCTGATGGCCCAGCCCGCGGTGCGCGCGACGGCCCCCGCCAACACGCTCGCCTTCCCGTTCAATCTCCGTCCGCTGCTCGCGGGCTGGAATGCGCTGTTCCATCAGACGCAGGAGTTCAAGCCCGATCCCGCCAAGTCCGAGCAATGGAATCGCGGCGCCTATCTCGTCGAGAGCCTCGGCCATTGCAGCGGCTGCCATTCGCCGCGCAACGCGCTCGGCGCCGAGCAGCGCAAGGCCTATCTCGCCGGCGGCTTTGCCGAGGGCTGGGAAGCACCGCCACTGACCTCGCTCTCGCACGCGCCGATCCCGTGGAACGAGGACGAGCTCTTCGCCTATTTGCGCACCGGCCATTCGCGCTATCACGGCGTCGCCGCCGGCCCGATGGCGCCAATCGTCAGGGACCTCAAGGCCCTGCCCGACCAGGACATCCGCGCGATGGCGGTCTATCTCAACTCGTTCAACGACACCGCGACCGAAATGCCGGACGCGCTTGCAGCACGGCTCGAAAGCGCGACGCAGGTCACCGTCGCCTCCTCCACCGGCGCGCGCCTCTATCAAGGCGCCTGCGCCGTGTGCCACGAGGTCGGTGGCCTGCCGCTGTTCGGCAGCCGGCCCTCGCTCGCGCTCAACAGCAATCTGCACGGTGCGACATCGGACAATCTCGTGCAGGTGATCCTGCACGGCATCACTGAACCGGTCTCGAGCGATCTCGGCTACATGCCGGCGTTCAGGAACAGCATGAGCGACGCACAGCTCGAGGAGCTCGTCACCTTCCTGCGCCGGCAGTTCGCGCCGGACAAGCCGGCGTGGACCGGCGTGCGGGAGACGATCGCAAGGGTGAGATCGTCCACACACTAAGAGAAGCGCGCAATCAAGCGTGCTTCTTCGCCTCCACCGGCGGCGTGCCGTGGGTGTGGAACGACTCGATCGTCTTCAATCCCCAGGCCTGGCCCTTCTTCCGCTCCTCTTCCGTCCACACGATCGGCTTCCAGTCGGGCGCGAGGATCAGGCGCGCGCCGGCATTGGCGACCTCCACGCGGTTGCCGCCGGGCTCGTAGACATAGAGGAAGAAGGTCTGCTGGATCGCGTGCTTGTGCGGGCCGGTCTCGATGTGGATGCCGTTCTCAAGGAAAATATCCGCAGCGCGAAGAATCTCCTCGCGGCTGTCGAGCGCGTAGGTGACGTGGTGGAAGCGGCCAGGTGTGCCGGAATGATCGAGCGAATAAGCAAAGTCGTAGCTCTTGTTCGACATCGTCAGCCACATCGCCGCCTCGCGGCCATCGTTGAGCACGATCTGCTCGGTGAGGCGGCAGCCGAGATAGTTTTCGAAGAACTCGCGGTTCGCCTTGATGTCGACGGCGAGGCAGTTGAGGTGATCGAGGCGGCGGACATTGACGCCGCGCGCGGGAAAGCGCTGCGCCTGGTTCTTCAGCGCAGGCTTCAGCTCCGGCGGCGCCTGATACCATTCGGTCTCGTAATAGAGCTCGACGATGTGGCCGTCGGGGTCGCGGCAGCGGAACGTCGGCCCCTGCCCCATGTCGCCGTCGATCCAGCCGATGTCGAAGCCGGATCCTTTCAGCGCCGCAACACGGCGCTCCAGCGCCTGCTGGCTGCGCGCGCGCAGCGCCATGTGCTCCATGCCTGACGTCTTTGACGCCGTGAGCTTGAGCGAATAGCGCTCGTAATCGTCCCAGCCTCGCAAGTAGACGGACTCACCCTTCTGCCCGCTGACGGTCATGCCCATCACGTCGACGAAGAATTTCAGGCTCTCGTCGGGCTTCGGCGTCAGCAATTCCATGTGGCCGAGATGGGCGAGATCGAGGATCGGTTCCGGCTGCATGCTTTCCTCCAGGGCTTGTCCAGTAAGGCGTGGCTGCGTTCCGCCTGACCGACGGCGCGATTGGGACGCGGGACACAACGACGCGCGTCTCTGCGCGGCGCCGCACGATTTCATTTGTACTAATGTACAAATGATTAGGTCCCGTCAACAAATCAACCGCCATCCCCCGCTGTAAACGGCGCCCCGTGGGTCCGGCAGGGCATCGCGCGAACGGAGGCACCTGCCCGAATGGTAAAATCTTCCTTAAGGTCGCCTCGCCTCCGGCCGCCGGGAAAATGCAGCGTTTTCTCAGCGATTTCGTCCATAAAGATGCATTTGCAACAAAGCTTCCGACCGAATTACCGCGGATTTGACGGAGCGGGCGCGCCCGGCGTTTAACCGTTTGTCCAGCGACGCCCGCGCATAGTCTGGAACAAATTCCTCGCTCTCGCCGGGTTCATTCATCGTGACATCCTTTGGACGCGTGATTTCGGTACGTGGCTCGCTCGCCCGGGTCGGGCTTCTGGCGGCCAGCCAAATGCCGATCTCGGAGGTTCGGGCCACCGTCGGCCGCTTCGTCAGCATTCGCTGCGCCAGCTCGGTCATCGTCGCGATGATCACCGAGGTCTCCTGCGAGAACCTGTCGAGCACGGACAATTACATCGCCATCGCCTCGGTCGACCTGCTCGGCGAAATCCTCAACGCCGCCGACAAGGCCAAATTCCAGCGCGGCGTCACCAATTATCCGACCATCGGCGATGCGGTCGACCTGATCACCAGCCAGGAGCTGCGCACGATCTACGCGCCGACCGGATCGGACCAGATCAATGTCGGCTTCCTGCAGCAGGACCGCTCCGTCGTCGCCTATGTCGACGTCGAGGAAATGCTCTCGAAGCATTTTGCCGTGCTGGGCTCGACCGGCGTCGGCAAATCGACCGGCGTCTCGCTGCTGCTCAACGAGATCCTGAAGGCGCGGCCGAACCTGCGCATCTTCCTGCTCGACGTCCACAACGAATATGGCCGCTGCTTCGGCGACCGCGCGCTGGTGCTGAACCCGCGGAACCTGAAGCTGCCGTTCTGGCTGTTCAACTTCGAGGAAATCGTCGACGTGCTGTTCGCCGGCCGCCCCGGCGTGCCGGAGGAGCTCGACATCCTCGCCGAGGTGATCCCGATCGCCAAGGGCGTCTACACCCAGTACCAGAACGCCGACCGCATCGGTCTGAAGCGCATCGACCCCAAGCAGGTCGGCTACACCGTCGACACGCCGGTGCCGTACCGCCTGGTCGATCTGGTCTCGCTGATCGACGAGCGCATGGGCAAGCTGGAGAACCGCTCCTCGCGCATCATCTATCACAAGCTGATCTCGCGCATCGATGCCGTGCGCAACGACCCGCGTTACGCCTTCATGTTCGACAACGCCAATGTCGGCGGCGACACCATGGCCGAGGTGATCAGCCATCTGTTCCGCCTGCCCGCCAACGGCAAGCCGATGACGGTGATGCAGCTCGCCGGCTTCCCGGCCGAGGTCATCGATTCCGTCGTCTCGGTGCTCTGCCGCATGGCCTTCGATTTCGGCCTGTGGAGCGACGGCGTCTCGCCGCTGCTGTTCGTCTGCGAGGAAGCGCACCGCTACGCCTCCGCCGACCGCAATGTCGGCTTCGGCCCGACCCGCAAGGCGGTGTCGCGCATCGCCAAGGAAGGCCGCAAATACGGCGTCTATCTCGGCCTCATCACGCAGCGCCCCGCGGAGCTCGACGCCACGATCATCTCCCAGTGCAACACGCTGTTCACGATGCGTCTTGCCAACGACCGCGACCAGGCGCTGCTGCGCGCCGCGGTGTCGGATGCGGCCGCGAACCTCCTGTCCTTCGTGCCCTCGCTCGGCACCCGCGAGGTGCTGGCGTTCGGCGAAGGCGTCGCGCTGCCGACCCGTCTGCGCTTCAAGGAGGTGCCGCCGCACCAATTGCCGCGCGGCGAAGCCACCATCAGCAGTGTTCCCTCCCTCACCTCCGGCCACGACATGCATTTCGTCGGCGCCGTGCTGGAGCGCTGGCGCGGCGCCACCTCGCAGCGCGACGTGCCGAACGATCCGGTGTTCTCGGCCCCGCCCACGAAGACGATGTCCAGTCTCGAAGCCCCGATGCTGCAGCCCTCGATGGGGCTCGATCCCGATCGCTTCTCGCTGCTGAAGAAACCGCTGCGGTAAGGCCACGCTTTTTCCACACCGTCATTGCGAGCGCAGCGAAGCAATCCAGAGTCTTTCCGCGGAAGGATTCTGGATTGCTTCGCTGCGCTCGCAATGACGGCGGATGGAGCGTCGTCCGTAACTTGCACTTTCGTCGCGGCGAACGCGGCCGGCCAGATTGAGCAGGTCGCCCGCATCGACTATGGTGGCCGGCCCCAGCCGGAATCCAAACACATGACAAAAACCGCCGCGCAACGCTTCCCCGCTCCCGCTCTCGACTCGCTTCCCGAGGACATCCGCACCCGCCTCCTCGCCGTGCAGGAAAAGAGCGGCTTCGTGCCGAACGTGTTCCTCACTTTGGCCTACCGCCCCGACGAGTTCCGCGCCTTCTTCGCCTATCACGACGCGCTGATGGAGAAGGACGGCGGCCTGACGAAGGCCGAGCGCGAGATGATCGTGGTGGCGACCTCGGCCGCCAATCAGTGCCAGTATTGCGTGATCGCGCATGGCGCGATCCTGCGCATCCGCGCCAAGAATCCGCTGATCGCCGACCAGGTCGCGGTGAACTACCGCAAGGCCGACATCACGCCGCGCCAGAAGGCGATGCTCGATTTCGCGATGAAGGTCTCCGCCGATGCGCAGCGCGTCTCGGAGGAGGATTTCGCCGCGCTAGAGCCGCATGGCTTCAGCGATGACGACATCTGGGACATCGCCGCGATCTCCGCCTTCTTCGCGCTGTCGAACCGGCTGGCGAACTTCACGGGCATGCGGCCAAACGAGGAGTTCTATCTGATGGGACGCCTGCCGAAGAAATGATAGAAGGGCATTGACCGTGCTGGACTGGCCCGAGATCCTTTTGCGCCTCGGCGTCGCCACGCTCGCCGGCTGCGCCATCGGCCTCAATCGTGACCTGCACGGCAAGCCGATCGGGCTGAAGACGCTCGGCATCGTCGGGCTCTCGACCGCCACCGTCGTGTTGCTGGCCGTGCAGTTCGCCGAGGCCGGCAAGATCACCGATGCGGCGAGCCGCGTCATCCAGGGCATCCTCACCGGCATCGGCTTCCTCGGTGCCGGCGTCATCGTCCACGAAAGCGAGAGGTTTCGCGTCCGCGGCCTGACCAGTGCCGCCTGCACCTTCCTCGCCGCCTGCCTCGGCATCGCCTGCGGCGTCGGCGAGTGGCCGATCGTCGGCACGGCACTGACGCTGGCCTTCCTGATCCTCACCATCGGCAACCGCACCGAGCACTGGCTCCACCGGATGCTCGGTGGCAGGCACGAGGCGCATGACGTCGAAAGCGGCCCGGAAGAGCGGCACCCGTAAGCGACCCGTTCGACGGTTCCGCGGTCAGTGCGAGCGACCTGCGCGGTGCCAGTAGAAGACCGCAAGCCCGACCGGCAACGAAAGTGCCAGCCACGACAGGCCATCCCAGATCCCATCTCCAACGAGCGCCAGACCAAGCCCGGCGGCGCAGACCAAGCCGATGAGGAGCGGCACCCGGAACACATCCCACGCACTTCTGTGGTGCCGGGCCGGGTTCGGAAAGTCCGCCTTGGGAACGGAAGGGAGCATGGGACTAGACACCGACTGCTTCGGTCCGGCCTGCGCCGAGCGGCTTGCCGCGGACCGACGACCTCCTCCTCGCCGCCCAGAGATAGATTCCACTGACGAGCACGATGATCGTCATCACGTCCAGAACCGCCCAGACGATCTTCAGCGGAAGCCCGCCATAGTCGCCGAAATGCAGCGGGCGCGAGACCTGAAGCGTCTTCAGATACCAGGGCACTTCGGGCGCGACGATCGTCTTGCCGTCATTGGCGTCGACCAGCATCGGCTGGAGCATGCGCGCCGTGAAGGGCGTCGCGCCCTTGGTCCAGACGACGAGGTGCTGCGGGCTGCCGAAGCGCGCCGACGTCGGCATCGTCACCGAGGTGACCAGGCGATCCGGAAATCTTGACCGGACGAGCTCGACCGCGGCCTGAACCGAAGGGATCGGAGCCACGGGCTTGCCCAGATGAGGCGCCAGCAACACGGGAATGAGCTGCGCCCGCCATAGGTCGAACAGCGGCGTCGCCAGCGTGTTGATCATGCCGGTGAGGCCCACCACCATCGTCCAGGTCACGGTGACGATGCCGAAGAGGTTATGGGTGTCGAGCCATTTGACGCGGGGCGACGACCGCCGGCGGATCGTGCCGAAATCCAGCCGCCGCATGAACGGCCAGTAGACCACGATGCCGGATATGATCGACACGGCGAACACGAGGCCCATCGCCCCGAGAAACAGTTCGCCGGGGAGCCCTGCGAACATGTCCTTGTGAATTCGCAACACGATGTCCATGACGCCCTGATGCGGCGCCTCCTCTCCAAGTACGTCGGCCGTACGCGCATCGAGCGTCAGACGATGGAAGTTTCCCGGAGCCGGGATCGCGGTCGGCGAAACCGCGACCGTCACCAGCGGCTCGGTTTGCTTGAGATTGAGCAGCAGGACGTATTGACCGGGAAAGCGCGCCTGGGCCGCCGCGATCATCCGGTCGAGCGAGAGACGCGGCGTGCCCTCCGGCATGACGGGCGCCGCGATCTCATCCTCGAGCAGATCGTCGATCTCGTCGTGAAAGACCAGCGGCAGCCCCGTCACGCACAGCATGAGCAGGAACAGCATGCACACGAGCGAGGTCCAGGTGTGAACCCTGGACCATAGCCGGATCGTGCGCGCTTGAACCATGGTGCCCTACCAGCGATAGCTGAGCGTGCCCGTGACGGTGCGCGGGCTGGTGTATTGGCAGCCGCCATTCGTCGTGCAAGCGAGAGTGACGCGGTCGGCGATGTTCTTCACATTCAGCGCCAGGTTGACGCCCTTCGGCTGGCGATAATGCAGGCCGGCGTCGAACACGACGTAACCTTCGTTGACGATGGTGTTGGTGGTGTCGGCAAAGGTTGGACCGTTGTAGCGAATGCCGCCGCCAAGTCCCCAGCCATCCCAGGTGCCGCCCTGGACCGTATAGTCGACATAGGCGGATGCGAGCTGGCGGGCCACCAGCGTCGGGACCTTGCCGAGGTCGGCCGCAGTGGTGGTTTGCGTCACCTTCACGTCCATATTGGTATAGGTCGCCACGAGGTTCAGCCCCGGTACGATCTGCGCCAGCGCCTCGAACTCGACGCCGCGCGAATTGACCTCGCCGAGCTGGGTGCTGAAGTTGAGATGTGCGGGGTCAGTCGTCAGTGAGTTCTGCCGCGTCAAGTCGAACAGTGCCACCGTCATCAGCAGGGTCCGCGACGGCTGGTACTTGACGCCGACTTCATGCTGCTGTGCCGTGGTCGGCTTGAAAGGGCTGCCTCCAAAGTCCGTGCCTGGCGTCGGGAGGAAGGATTCGGAGTAGCTGTAGTAGGGCGCCACTCCGGAATCGAACACGTACGAGACCGCCCCTCGCTTGCTGAAGGCCGAGTCCTTCGTATCGGTGCTTTTGTTGGCCACCAACGCATAGGTATTCTGTTCGGACGCGTCATACCGTCCACCCAATGTGAAGATCCAGTTCTGGAGCTTCATCTGGTCCTGCACATAGACGCCGACCTGATCGATCGCCTGGTTCGCCGAGGGGGTGACGAGCGTAGTCGGAACGACGACGGCCTGGTCGTAGATCGGATTGATTTTGCTGAGCGGCGGCGCAGCTCCGGAATATGTCCGATCCGTCATGTTGAACGTCAGATAGTCGACGCCGGAGACCACCGTATGCTGAAGCGGCCCCATGCTGAACTTGCTGATGAGGTGGTTGTCGGTCGACAGCGAGTCGGACTGCTCCAGCGTGCGCACCGCGCGCCGCGCAAAGACTGTGGTCGTATCGACCGGACTTCCGACGAACGTCAGGTAGCGATAGTCGAGCTCGCTGTGGCCGTAGCGGGCCTTCGATTCGAAGATCAGATTGTTGCTGAAGCGATGCTCGAACTGGTAGCCGATGCGCTCCTGCTCCTGATCGAATTTGTTGTAGCTGGGGTCGCCGAGGAACAGCGGCAGCGCCGTGACACCGGTGATCTTCCCGCCGCTCACATGAGCCATCGACAGCGGAAAGGCGTTTCCGGTCAGGTCGTGGGTGTAGTCGGCGAGAATGGTCAGCGTCGTGTCGTTGGTCGGCTTCCAGGTCACGGCCGGCGCGATATAGGTCCGGTTGTCCTTCACGAAGTTGGAGAAGTTCGCGATCTGCGCGTCGGAATCGCGGAACACGCCTGTCAGCCTGTAAAGGAGCGTCCCATCCTTGGTCGCGGGCCCGCCGAAATCGAAGGCGCCCTGAAACCGGTCGTAATTGCCGAATTGACCGACGATTTCGCCGAAGGCCTTATCGGGCGGCCGCTTGCTGATGACGTCGACGAGACCGCCCGGAGCGCCCTGCCCGTACATGACCGAGCTCGGCCCCTTGATGACGTCGATGCGTTCGAAGCCGTAGGGCTCGTTGCGGAACAGCGAAAAGAAGGCGGGATCGCCGACCTCGCGAAGCCCGTCGCGATAGGCGCCGTAGCCGTTGTTATCGAAGCCGCGGATGAAGACGTTGTCGAAGCGCGGGTCCTTGCCGCCCGGCTGGATGGCAAGACCTGCGACATACTGCAATCCTTCGACCAGCGTCGTGACCGAGCGGGCATCGAGCTGATCGCGGCTGACGACGGAAACGGATTGAGGCGTCTCGAGGATCGGCGTGTCGGACTTCATCGCAGCCGAGCTGACGACGGGTACAAAACCCCTCACCGGATCCGTACCGCGTTCCGTTACAGCGGCGGCCGACTGAGAAGCCGCTTGAGGCGTCTGTCCTGCCGCGCGTGATCGCGTGCGCCGGGTGCTCGCCGATCGCGAGCTGCGCGCCGCCGTGACCTGGCGCTTGCTTGGGCGGCTTTGCTCGACCACGACGGGCGGAATGTCCGATGCTCCGCTTGCGCTTTGGGCTCGCGCGCTGCCGCCGAAGGCAATGGCGGGAGGAAGTGCGAGAAGACCGCACAAGACCGACACGCGCCCGCGCTTCGTTGCGCGTGCGTCAAACACAAATTCCAGCATTCCCAGTCCCCAAATTTACGGGGACGACCATGCGAACACTCCGAATGCACAATCAAAGATTTTTGGACATTCGTGCTATGGAATCGATATAGATTGGATCTGTTCTAACGAAACAGCGTCACCGTCTTGCTCGGGTCTTCCGTTAGCTGCATGAATTACGGACCGACAACGGCGATGATGCATCGCCGTTCTCCGCGATCATATTGCGGCGCCGCGACCTAGAATCGCAGCCGCCGCGTCCACAACGGCTTCAACGCTTCGAGCAGCGTCAGCAGCAGCAGCCCCGCGCCGAGCGTGATCAAGAGATCATCGGCATGCAGCGGACCGAAGCGGAACAGGCTGGAGGCCGGCGGCCAGAGCAGCGCGGCGGCGAGAATGGCGGCGACCGCCGCGAAGATCCAGGCCAGCGCGGGATTGGGCCGGAAGAAGGCCGACACGAACGACGCGCTGAAGGACCGGTTGACGAGAACCAGCGCAACGAAGCAGACCACGAGCGTCACGAAGGCGAGCGCCCTCGCTTCGTCGGCCGCAAGGCCGGAGCGCAGTGCGCCGACGAATATTGTGGCCGTCAGGGCGAAAGCTAGCGCGCCCTGCAGAACACTCCAGCCGACCAGGGCCCACGAGAACAGCTCGGCATCGGCCTGCCTTGGCGGGCGCGTCATCGCATCGCGCTCGTCACGCTCGGCCTCGAACACCAGCGAGCACACGGGGTCGATGATCAGCTCCAGAAACGCAATGTGCACCGGACTGAATATCAGCGGCAGCCCGAACACCAGCGGCAACAGCGCAAGCCCCGCGATCGGGACATGTACGGCGAAGATGAAGGCCATCGCCTTGCGCAGATTGTCATAGATGCGGCGTCCCAGACGAATGGCCGAGACGATCGAGCCGAAATCGTCGTCGAGCAGCACGATCGACGACGCCTCTCGCGCGACGTCGGTCCCGCGCCCGCCCATCGCGATGCCGATGTGGGCGGCCTTGAGCGATGGCGCGTCATTGACGCCGTCGCCGGTCATCGCCACGATCTCGCCATTGGCCTTCATCGCCTGGACGATGCGCAGCTTCTGTTCTGGCAGGACCCGCGCGAACACGCTCACATGCCTGACGCGCTGTGCAAGCTCCGGATCATCGGCCAGTCCGACCCGATCGCCGGTCATGACGTCCTGGACGTCGAGGCCGGCCTGGTTCGCAATGGCAACGGCCGTTGCCGGATAATCGCCCGTGATCATGACGACGCGAATCCCGGCCTCACGGCATTCGCGAACCGCCTCCGGGACATGGGGCCGCAGCGGATCGGCAAGCCCGACCAGGCCGACAAATCGAAACGCGAACGCCTGCTGTGATTGCGGGAGCGAGCTGTCGTCGCAGGCGGCAATGGCGACGCCCAGCACCCGAAGCCCGTCCTTCGCCATGGCGCTGGCGGCATCCCGCACCGATTCCTGGTCGACATCGTTCAGCCTGCACAGGCGCGCAACCGCCTCGGGCGCACCCTTGGCGCATGCAAGGAGCTTCGCCCGGCCGGCCCTCCACCAGACCTGGGTCATGGCCAGCAGCTCGGGGCGCAGACCATAGGTGCGCACGAGCGTCCGCTCGCCATCCATGGCATCGCTGTCCCGCAAGGCCTCATGCGCGAACAGGTGCAGCGCCTTCTCCATCGGATCGAACGGTTCCGGCGAGCTCGCCAGGGCGCCGCAGCGTGCCAGCTCGACAAATTCCGGCCTGGCGCGATCTTCCCCGGCCGCGGGACGCATCCGCGCCCCATCGGGCAGCCGCAATTCTGCGACGGACATGCGGTTCTGCGTCAGTGTTCCGGTCTTGTCGGTGCACAGGACGGTCGCAGACCCCAGGACTTCGATGGCGGCGGCGCGTCGTGTCAGCACGCGGGCCTGCGAGATCCGCCACGCTCCCATCGCCATGAAGACCGTGAGCACGACGCCGAATTCCTCCGGCAGCATCGACATGCCGATGGCGATGCCTGCAAGCAGCGCCTGCAGCCAGTCCCCGCGCAAGACGCCGTAGAGCACGACGGCGACGAGGCTGACCATTGCGCCGCCAAGGAAGCAGAGCCGCACCAGCCTTGCGGTCTGTTGCTGCAGCCGGGGCGGCTCGGCCTGCAGGCCGCGCAGCGACAGTCCGATCTTGCCGATCTCGCTGCGCGGGCCGGTCGCCTCGACCAGCGCCAGCCCCTCGCCACGCACGACGAGCGAGCCGGAATACACGAAGGGCTGATCCTCGCCGCCGGGCCGGTGATCGGCTGTTGCGATCCGGTCCGCGGCCTGCTTGTGGACCGGCACGGACTCGCCCGTCAGCAGGGACTCGTCGATCTGCAGATCGCGCGCCTCCACGAGCGCGGCATCGGCGGGGACCCGATCGCCTTCGCCGAGGACGAGGAGATCGCCGCGCACGACCTCACGGCCCGGGATTCGCCGGCGCCTGCCGTCCCGCACCACGAGTGCCCGCGGGCTGGTCAGGTCGCGCAGGGCGTCCAGCACGCGCTCGGTCCGGGTCTCCTGCACCACCGTGATTACGATGGACATCGCACCGAAGGCCAGCAGGATCAGCGCTTCCTTGAGATCGCCGAGCACGAGGTAGATCACCCCGCCGCCAAGCAGCAGCAGGAGCATCGGCTCGCGCAGCACCTCCACGACGATGCGCAAGGGGCTGCGCCGCTCGGGCCGCGGCAACTCATTGGCACCGTCCTGTTTCAGCCGCGCCGTCGCCTCGGCCTCGGTCAGTCCGGCCGGTCGCGCCCTCGTCTTGCCGCTCACGTCTTCCGCCGCAGGCTCCAGAAACTGCCGGCGAGCAGGACGACGGTCACGAGCAGAATGGCGACGAAAGTCTGGATGATGGTGAAGTTGAGCGCATCCCGCGCGACGAACAGCGCGGTGATGGCTCCGGCGAGAACGAACAGAATGCGAAGGATCAGGCTCATGGTGGCGTCTCCAGGTCGGCATGATCCGGAGTCCATTTGCCTCCGCGGGAGCGCAACGCTGGTTCGGCAGTCATGCAAGCAGACCTTACCGACCGCAGGCGGCGCCTCCTTGCGATACGTCAAGATCGCATGCGCCGCGCTGCCGCAGGTGCGAAGCGGCCACGCCCCTGCCGACACCGCGCGCCTAGGCTTCGTCGACCTCGAGCGTGATCGACACCTTCAGGAACGGCGCGCCCTCCTCGCGAACGTCGACGACGACGTGCCGCGCGCTGCCCGAGACGAAGGCGTCACGGGCGATGGAGGCGCCGGTCATGACCGCCTCCTTGCGAGCGTCGTTCTCGTTCGCAAGATCCTGCCCGTCCTCGTCGGGAAATACCCGGCCGTTCTCATGGATGTCGAAATGGAATCGCGGCATCGGGCGCCTCAAAGCGTTGGCGGCTGGTGCAGCTAACGGCTGTCGAAATCCACCAGTTCCAAAAATTTCCGCTCATCGGGCACCGTGACCCAACCTCGGTGCAGCTCGACGCACCGCCCGCGGTCGGATGCCAACAAAAGTTAAGGACAATGCTCGCGCGGCCATGGTTGTCTTTGCACCGGAAAGGGCAATTCATGACCAAGAAACGCAATCGAACGCGACCGGCTCTCTCGCTCCAGGAGCGCCTGAACAAATTCACACGGGACGCCCGCGCCGCCGCAAGCAAGCTGCCGGCCGGTGCCGAGCGCCACTCGCTGCTGCAAAAGGCGCGCGACGGCGAAGCCGCCGCGGAATTCGAACAGCTACTCTCTTCACCCGGCCCGCAAGATCCGAAGTGATCACGCCGCTACTGCTTCGCCATCAGGTCGAGTGCCGGGGCAAAGCGCTCGGCAAATGTCAGTGTCTTGGCGTGATGAACTGCGGCGAACGACGCCGAGATCCCTGCTGTGGCGACGGCGAGCACGGCAATTGCGAAAAACAGACGGCGCATTCCTGCCTCCTGTGTGAGCTCGATACCGGGATAGTTGGGACGGCTCTGTTTCAGGACGGTTTCGTCGGCGCGGAAAATGACTTCACTCA
The DNA here is from genome assembly GCF_025200885.1 of Bradyrhizobium huanghuaihaiense. Taxonomy (NCBI): domain Bacteria; kingdom Pseudomonadati; phylum Pseudomonadota; class Alphaproteobacteria; order Hyphomicrobiales; family Nitrobacteraceae; genus Bradyrhizobium; species Bradyrhizobium huanghuaihaiense. The sequence goes on from NZ_CP104172.1 coordinate 5,639,781, forward strand.
ACAGGGTGTGATGAGAGCCGGCTTATCGGGCCGCATGCCGTAACCAACTAACAAGTGTCGCCGTAGTTTTGCAGCGGGCGTGAGCGGAACCGGGAATTTTGCACCCGAGATCACGATCGTGAATCGCAAGGCCGCCGCGACAGGCAGCACCTGCTGGAATGCGGAATCGTCGAGGACTACTCAAATGAAAGTCGTCATTCAGAAGCTCAATGGTCTGTGGCACCTCGTCATCGGATCGTGCCGGATCCGAACGCCCTTCCTGGCAACCCAGGACCGGGCGCTGGTCGTCACCTACGCGCGGCGCGCCTATCCCGGCGCCAAGATCTTCCAGCGCGACTAATGTGAGCGGCTGCGCTCAATCATCGTCTGCCGGCCCGCACCAGCCGGGCAGATAGACCGCATCCTTGCTCTTGGCCGCGGACAGGGCCTTCTCCAGCGCGCTGTCGAAATTGGCATCCACGGCCTTGCGCGACACTTTTCGGCGCAGAAAGTCCGCCCACAGAAATTCGGAGAACGGCGTGGTGTCCTTGGCGAAGCCGCCCATGCGGCGGAGCTCGCCGGCAAGGCTGCGGAAGGGATCGTCCTTGAGATCGGCGACCGATTTCGGCAGATCGCGGAACGACCGCCGCTCGCCCTTGGCGTCGTACGGATAGACCCAGCGCTTGTTGTCCATCACCCCCCAGAACGCCTCGCGCTCGACCATGCGGAGATCGCCGACCACGGTCACCAGCACCTCCTTGATGCCCTCGTCGTGCAGCGCGCGGCCGAGATGATGATGGTCGATCACGTAATAGCGCTCGTCGGGTCCGTGCACGACGGGGATCATATGGGTGCCGAGCAGATCGGCTTGCTTCTTCTTGCCGTGCTCGCGCCAGCGCTTGCGCTTCTCCTTGACCTCGCGCATGCCGACCGTCATCTGCGTCGGCCGAAGCGACAGGATCGGCACCGGATGCACTCTCGGTTCGCGCGCGTTGGTCGTGGTCATGGTCGAAGGCCCCTCGCATGGATGCAGCCGGTGGGTCCGGTTCCCCTGATTACCATGGGCTCTGCAGCGGCAAAATGCGCTCAAGGCGGACGTGGAGATCACAAGACGATGTTCACGGGACCGCGCAACGTGCGCGTCGTAAAGCTTGCTGCAACGCAACCCGTACGTCCTGACGCCGGCGTCACGGCCGGCGCCGCGTACGTTCATGACAGATAGTGCAATAGCGCAACGCACGTTTGCGTTGAGAAGATTTTCTGCAACGCTTTCATCACGTGTGCTATCTAAAAATCGCTGCTTCGGAGTGATCCCCGCACCATGAAAACCCAGCGGCCCATAAGCTCGGATGACGAGCACCGGGTGCTCCAGTTCAGGCCGCGCACCTCGCCCAGCCCGGCGGTCCACCGGGGCAACGGCAGCGTGCAGCCTCTGCGGGTCACGCCCGAGCCGCTCGACCTGTCGCGCTACGAGCGGCCCCGCGCCGAGCCCGACGATTTCCGCCACCGCATGCTCGCCAACATCGCCGCGCTCGCCTTCACCATCGCGCTGACCGCGATCGGGATCTGGCTCGCGGTAAGCATCGCCGACCTGCGCCGGACCCAGGATTGCGTGCTGATGGGCCGCCGCGACTGCGCCAAGATCACGACACCTCACATCTAGGCCCCGCCGCCGGCCGGAGGCCCTGCCACCGGCGTCCCCAATCCTGTCCCCTAGGTCCTGTCCGGCTCCATTGAACTCAGGGCGGCGCTCCGATATACGGGCTTTCGACCCGGCCAGAGGGGGGTTTGAGGGCGTCATCAGGGGCGCGATGCCCTCCCATCGCGCCACTCTGGAAAATCTGACAAATATCCGCAATATATCAAAGGCTTAGTGATGTCTTCCACATTCGATCAGGTCGCCACGATCATCGCTGAAACCTGCGACATCCCGCGCGACACGATCACGCCGGATAGCCATGCCATCGATGACCTCGGCATCGACAGCCTCGATTTTCTCGATATCGCCTTCGCGATCGACAAGCAGTTCGGCATCAAGCTGCCGCTGGAAAAGTGGACCCAGGAGGTCAACGACGGCAAGGCGACCACCGAACAATATTTCGTGCTGAAGAATCTGTGCGCGCGCATCGACGAGCTGGTTGCCGCCAAGGGCGCGAGCGCCTAATCGGGCGGTCATGCAACTCGAATACTTCCACATGATCGATCGAATCGTCGACCTCAACGTCGACGAGAAGAAGATCGTCGTCGAAGCCCAGGTTCCGAAGGAAAGCACCGTCTTCGAGGGGCACTTTCCGGGCTATCCCTTGATGCCCGGCGTGCTCCTGATCGAATCGATGGCGCAGGCCTCGGGCTGGCTTCAGCTCGGCGTGTTCAAGTTCGAGCGCATGCCGATCCTTGCCGCCGTGAAGGAAGGCAAGGTCCGCGGCTCGGTGTTCCCCGGCGATCTCATGAGCATCGAGGCGAGCCTCACCTACGAGGGGTCGGGCTATGCCATGACCGAAGCCAAGATCCGGGTCGGCGGCAAGCTGCGGGCCAATTCCGCGCTGACCTTCACGCTGATCCCCTTCCCCAATGCGGACATGCGCGGGTACATGGCGAAAGTCGCCGAGCGCGTCGGCTTTCCGCAACAGGCCGTATCGCCATGACTGACACCGCTTCGAAGCCCGGCCAGACGGAAGTCTGGATCACCGGCATTGGCCTTGCCACCTCGCTCGGCGAAGGCCTGGACGCCAACTGGGCCGCGCTCCAGGAAAAGCGCATCAATGTCGACGAGAAGGGCTTTGCGCCCTACGTCGTGCATCCCCTGATGCCTGTGACCTTCGACAGCCAGATTCCGAAGAAGGGCGACCAGCGCCAGATGGAAGCCTGGCAGCGCATCGGCACCTACGCGGCCGGGCTCGCGCTCGACTCCGCCGGGATCAAGGGCAACAAGGACATCCTGTCGAAGATCGACATGGTGGTCGCCGCCGGCGGCGGTGAGCGCGACCTCAACGTCGACACCGGCGTGCTCACGGCCGAAGCCAAGGGCGCCAACGCGCCCGGCTTTCTCAACGAGCGCCTGATGAGCGATCTGAGGCCGACGCTGTTCCTGGCCCAGCTCTCCAACCTGCTCGCCGGCAACATCGCCATCGTGCACGGCCTTGGCGGCACCTCGCGCACCTTCATGGGCGAAGAGGTCGCTGGCGCCGATGCCGCCCGCATCGCGCTTGCGCGCATCGCCTCGGGCGAGAGCGACATTGCCCTCGTCGGCGGCTCGCACAATGGCGAGCGCAAGGACTTGCTCGTCCTCTACGAATTCGGTGACTTCAACCTGAGGGACAAGTTCGCCCCCGTCTGGGCGCGCGAGGACCATGCCGGCTTCGCGCTCGGCTCGGCCGGTGCGTTCCTGGTGCTGGAGTCGAAGGCCCACGCCGAAGCGCGCGGCGCAAAGCCCTATGCGAAGCTGTCGAGCGTCGTTGCCGATCTCGCCCGCCGCAAGCAGCCCGGCGACATGGCCGCAACGCTGGAGAAGCTCTGGGCCAAGCTGCCCAAGCGCGAGGGCAAGGGCGCGATCATCACGGGCGCGACCGGCGCGGAGCCTGCGACCTCGGAAGAGCGCGGCTTCCTGAAGGGCCATGCCGATTTCCCGGTGCGCTCGACCGGCACGATGTTCGGTCACACCATGGAGACGCAATTCCCGCTCGGCATTGCGCTCGCGGCGCTGTCGATCTCGCGCGGCGCGCTGTTCCCGCCGAACGATTCGACCGGAACCGAGATTGAAATGCAGGGGGCGCCCACCCAGATTGTGGTGGTGGGGGCCGGACACTGGCGCGGCGAAGGCATGGCGCTGGTCGAGGCTGTCGGCTGAAGCGCGTTGCGCTTCGGCTGAATGCTCTAGCTCTATCGGGGGATCGACATGACTGCACCACGCGACAAATTCGGGCGTCCCGTCGTCGTCGTCACCGGCATGGGCATCATGACCTCGCTCGGCGCCGGCAAGGCCGACAATTGGGCCAAGCTCGTGGCCGGCGAATCCGGCATCCGCACCATCACGCGCTTTCCGGTCGAGGGTCTGAAGACCACGATGGCCGGCACCGTCGATTTCGTCAGCGTCGATCCGTTCTCCTCCACGGCCCTGTCCGAACGGATGGCGGAGCTCGTCACGCAGGAAGCGCTGGAGCAGGCCGGCATCGGCGCCAAGGCCGACTTCCCGGGCCCACTCTTCCTCGCGGTCGCGCCGGTCGAGGTCGAATGGCCGCAGCGCCGTGAGCTCGGCCGCGCCGTCGGCACGCAGGACTTCAACTATGACGATCTGCTGCGCATCTCCGGCGGCGGCAAGTACAGCGCCTATCACCACCGCTTCATGTTCGGTTCGGTCGCAGCTCACCTTGCCGAGACCTTCGGCACCAAGGGCTCGCCGATCTCGCTGTCGACGGCGTGCGCCTCAGGCGCGACCTCGATCCAGCTCGGCGTCGAGGCGATCCGCCGCGGCGAGACCGACGCGGCGCTGTGCGTCGCGACCGACGGCACGGTGAATCCCGAAGCGCTGGTGCGCTTCTCGCTGCTCTCGGCACTGTCGACCCAGAACGATCCGCCGCAGGCGGCCTCCCGCCCCTTCTCCAAGAACCGCGACGGCTTCGTCATGGCCGAGGGCGCTGGCGCGCTGGTGCTGGAGAGCTACGAGGCAGCAACCGCGCGCGGAGCAAAAATCCTCGGCGTGATCGCCGGCTGCGGCGAGCTCACCGATTCCTTCCATCGCACCCGCTCGTCTCCCGATGGCAAGCCGATCATCGGCTGCATGAACAAGACGCTGGCCGATGCCGGCATGACGCCGGACCAGATCGACCACATCAACGCGCACGGCACCGCGACGCCCGAGAACGACAAGATGGAGTTCAACACGACATCGGCCGTGTTCGGCGATCTCGCGCAGAAGATTCCGGTCACCTCCAACAAGTCGATGGTCGGCCACACCATCTCGGCCGCGGGCGCGGTCGAGGCGATCTTCTCGCTGCTCACGCTCGAGCACCAGCGCATCCCGCCGACGATCAACTACGAGACCCCGGATCCCACGATCCTGTTCGACGTCGTCGGCAACAAGGCGCGCGATGCCCGCGTCACCGCCGTGATGTCGAACTCGTTCGGCTTCGGCGGCCAGAACGCGTCGCTGATCCTGACCCGCGAACCGGCCTGACCGGACGCATGGCGCTGATTTCTATCAGCACGAAGATTCGCGCGCGGAATGCAGCCAAGTCGATCAGCGGAGCCCTGATCGGCGCCGCCACGGTCGGCATGCTGCGCACCACGCGCTATTTCGATCCGGTCAAGACCTCGGACTTCTTCGCACGCTTCGTGAAGACGATCGGGCCGCGCCTGCGCGAGCACCGCATCGGCCGCGCCAATCTCACCGCGGCCTTTCCGGAGAAGTCGCCCGAAGAGATCGAAAACATCCTGATGGGCGTGTGGGACAATCTCGGCCGCGTCGGCGCCGAGTTCGCCCACATGGACCATGTCTGGGATTACGACCGCGAGCATCCGGAAAAGAGCCGGATCGAACTATCGGCGCGCTGCGTCGAGCTGTTCGACCAGATCCGCGACGACGGCAAGCCGGCGCTGATCTTTGCAGCGCATCTGGCCAACTGGGAATTGCCGGCGCTCGCCGCCGTCGCGCACGGGCTGGACGCTGCGATCCTCTATCGCCGCCCGAACATCGCCTCCGCCGACCGCATCATCCAGGAGATGCGCCAGGTCAACATGGGCACGCTGATCCCGGCCGGCCGCGACGCGCCGCTGCGGCTCGCGCAGGCGCTGAAGGACGGCAAGCATGTCGCCATGCTGATCGACCAGTACCTGACCGGCGGCGTCGAGGTCACCTTCTTCGGCCGCAAGACCCGCGCCAACCCGATGCTGGCCCGCCTCTTGCGCCAGGTCGAATGCCCGATCCACGGCGTCCGCATCATCCGCCTGCCCGGCGGCCGCTTCCGCGGCGAGCTCACCGAAGAGATCAAGCCGGTGCGCGACGCCGACGGCAAGATCGACATCCAGGGCACGACCCAGGCGATCACCAGCGTGGTGGAAAGCTGGGTGCGCGAGCATCCCGAGCAGTGGCTCTGGCTGCATCGCAGGTGGCGGTAGGGCTTACTGCTCCGGCAATCCCGCATCAACCATGGACTGAACGACGCGATCCGATGCGGCGAGGAACACCGGGCTCGCATTCATCCTCGGCGGCGAGACGTTTTGTCTGTTCGTCCCGGGCCGCAGCTTGAGGCCCTGCTCGATCGCCGCCTTCGCCTCCTCGCTCCGTCCCGCGCGGTGATAGGCCGCCGCAAGCAGCATGTGAGAACGGCCTGACGCCGACGTGATCGCGATCGAGCGCTGCAGCCACGGCAGCGCCTCTTCGCCCTGCCCCTTCAAGAGCGTCGCCCAGCCCGCACCGAGCAGCCAGGTCCAGCGCGAGGACGGCGGCGTGTCGTAGCGATCGGCCTGGCGGAATGTCGCCAGCGCGTCGTCGAAGCGACCGAGATGGATCTGCCCGAGGCCGATCAGATAGAGCGCAGGGCCATTCCACGGATCGAAGCTGAGCGCCTTGGCGCAGGTCACGAGGCTTTCGACGAAATGATTGGTCGCGCTAAGGAAGCGGCAATAGGCCTCCAGCACCGGAATCGAATTCGGCTTCGACCGCAACGCCTGCTCGAGCGTCGCATTGGCTTTCGCCTCGACCGCAGCGGCCTCCTCCGGGCTGAACCAGACCATCTGGATGCCGCGCAGCTGCAGCGACGACAGTGCAACCGCGATGTCGAGATTGTCGGGATCGTCCTCGAGCGCTTTTTGCAGCATGCTCTGCGCCATGCCGAAGCGCTCGCGCGTGGTCTGGTTGATCGATGCAATGGCCTGCTCGATCGCGACCTTATCGCCGCCGGCCGACGCCCCGCGCGTGCGGAATGACGGCGCGCTCGGCTCCAGCGTGTCGTTGAGGCGCCGCGCGAGCACATGGCCGACGCCGGCGACGAGACGTGACTGTTGAAGCTGCGCGTCCGCTTCATCCGCGCTGACCGAGGCGGCGACGACCGACTGAACCTCGCCGGTGCCCGCCCTGATGATCCGCGCCCGCAGCGTCCATGACTGATCGCTGTGATGTAGCTCGCCGCGAATTTCGTAGTCCGACGCCGCCGCCGGCGCACTGGCTTTCTCGACACCTGCAACTGCCGAAGAGCGCGGCGCCACCACGCTGACGTTCTGGATCCTGGCAAAGCCATCGGTGAGACGGCTAGTGACCTCGGCCGCCATCATCGCGCCGCGCGGGTCGTTGCTTGCGTCAACGATCGGCATCACGGCGAGACGCGGCGGCGCCCGCCTGAACAGCAGCTCCGGCTTCCACACCGGCACAGCCACGGCAAACCCGAGGATCATGGCACAGAGCCCGGCCCCCGCGGCGATCCCTACGCGCCGGCGCAGCCCCCGAAGGAGAGGCCGAGGAGACAAGGGCGCGGCTACGGCCTCGGTCGGCGGCGCGGGTTCAGCTTTCACCGGCTCGGCCAACGGAAGCTCCAGGGCGGCGCCCTGTTCGGCCGCAACCTCGGCCGCAAGCAAATAGCCGCCGCCGGAGGCGAGCTTGATCAACTGCCGCCGCTCGTCGCCAAGCGCGGTGCGCAGCTCGCGGATGCACTGGAACAGGCTGTCCTCACCGACATGCACGTTCGGCCAGACCGCCTCCATCAGCTCCTGCTTGGTCAGGACCCGGCCACCGCTGGTCGCGAAAAGCCGCAGCATTTCGAAAGTCTTGGGCCGGAGCTTGATCGCAACCCCATCAGCCCCGCGCACCTCGGCGCGCTGCTGGTCCAGCTCGAAGCCGGCGAAACGAAGCACCCTATCCCCCAAAGCGTCTCCCCAGGCGGCTCATATAGCGGATGTCTGTCGAAAATGACCGAAAAACGGGTCTGAAGCCGAAATATCAGAAATCTTCAGAAATCCTCGTCCGCCTTATCAGGACACCACCCCCGGCCCAATGAGAAAAATTCGGCCGGAGACAGACTCGCGAACACATGCCGGGGGAAGTGTGAGGACGGGAAGAGATCGTGTCCGGGTGACCCACCCGTTGCGGGCTGCGCTGATGACCTCGACGGCGCTGGCCTTGGCCTGGACGTTGCCGGCGACGCCCGCGCGCGCGCAGGATGCGACGTGGCTCGCCTCCCCGGGGTCAAATATCTACAACACCGGCACCAACTGGAGTCCCAGTTCGGTGCCGACAGGCACTGCGTATTTCGGCACATCGAGCCAGACGAACCTGTCGTTGGCGACCGCAGTCGCCGTCGGCCGGTGGTATTTTGATGTAGGCGCTTCGTCCTACACCTTCAACATCGGCAACTCGAGTGGGCTCTCGTTCACCGGCAACGGCATCGTTGTTTGGGGAGGCGGCGCCACCATCAATAACAACGGCGGCTCCGTGAGTTTCTATAACTCCAGCGTCAGCGGCGCCGCCACCATCAACAACAGCGGTTTGCTGTCCTTCTGGGATATGAGCGCGGCGGGAGGCACCATCAACAACAACAACATCCTGTCGTTCTACGGCAACAGTTTCAGCGCCGCCACGATCATCAACAACCACTTCATGGCGTTCCAGGAGACCAGCTTTGCCGGCGCTGGGACCTTCATCACCAACAATGGCAATCTGTGGTTCAAAAACCAGGCCACCGGCGGCACCGGCTCCTTCGTCAATAGCGCCGGCGCTCACATCGACTTCGAAGCCAGCAGTTCGGCCGAAAGCGCCACCATCGCCAACTCCGGCAGCCTGTACTTTTCCAGCACCAGCACTGCCGGCAGCGCATCCATCACCAACGCCGCCGCCGCCTACATGAATTTCAACAACAGCAGCTCGGCCGGCAATGCCACCATCACCAACAACAGCGACCTGATCTTCTCCAGCGTCACCACTGCCGGCAGCGCATCCGTCACCAATAACAGCCAACTGTACTTCAACGACGCCAGTACAGCCGGTAGCGCCTCCATAATCAACAATGCGGGCGCCTATCTAACTTTCAGGGCCAGCAGCTCGGCCGATGGTGCCTCCATCACCAATAACGCCGGCGCTACCGTGAATTTCAACAACAGCGGCTCGGCGGGCAGCGCCAGCATCACCAATAACGGCCTGCTGTACTTCAACGATACCAGTACGGCCGGTAGCGCCGCTATCACCAACAGCGCCGGCGCTACCGTGAATTTCAACAACACCAGTGCGGCCGGCAACGCCGCCATCATCAACGACGGCATCGTCGACTTCTCGCCGGGCCTCGGCCCGAACAGCGACAACAAGCAGAGCGTCGGCTCGATTGCCGGCGCCGGCCAATATTTCCTCGGCGCCAACGAATTGACTGTCGGCTCCAACAACCTGTCGACCACAGTCACCGGCGGGATCGCAGATGGCGGTTCTGCTGGCGGCACCGGCGGCTCGCTGGTCAAGGTTGGGACCGGCGTGCTGGCACTGGCAGGAACCAACACCTACACCGGGGGTACCACGATCACGGCAGGCACTTTGCAGCTCGGCGATGGCGGGACGACCGGCTCGGTTGTCGGCAATATCGTCGACAACGGCGTGCTCGCCTTCAACCGCAGCGACGCGGTCACCTTCTCCAACGTTATATCCGGCAGCGGTGCCGTGCAGCAGATCGGTTCGGGCACAACGATCCTGACCGCAGATATGAGCTATACGGGCGGCACCACGATTACGGCCGGCACTTTGCAGATCGGCAATGGCGGGACCGCCGGCTGGATCCTCGGCAATGTCGTCAACGACGGCGTGCTCGCCTTCAACCGCAGCGACACGATCACCTTCGCCGGCGATATTTCCGGCAGCGGTGCCGTGAAGAAGATGGGCTCGAACACCACGATCCTGACGGGAGCCAACAGCTACGCAGGCATCACCACGATCGCGGCCGGCACCTTGCAGATCGGCAATGGCGGGACGACCGGCTCGCTCGCCGGCAATGTCGTCAACGACGGCGTTCTCACCATCAACCGCAGTGATGCGGTCACCCTGCCCGGCGATATTTCCGGCAGCGGTTCCCTGCGGCAGGTCGGTTCGGGCACCACGATCCTGACCGGCAACAACAGCTACACGGGCGGCACCACGATCGCGGCCGGCACCCTTCAGATTGGCAGTGGCGGGACCAGCGGCTCCATCGTCGGCGATATCGCCAATGACGGCGTGCTCGCCTTCAACCGCAGCAACACGCTCACGCTGGCCGTCAATATTTCCGGCAGCGGTTCCGTGCGGCAAATCGGTTCTGGCACCACGATCCTGACGGGGACGAACACCTATAGCGGCGATACGACCGTCTCCGGCGGCCGGTTGCAGTTCGGCGACGGCAGCGCAGGCGTCAGCACCAATCTGGCCGGCAACATCAACGTGACAGGCGGCACGCTGGCGATCCAGGCGCCGGCGACCCTGAACGTCGCGCAGACCGTGACCTTCGGCAACAACACCGCACTCTCCATCGTCGCGGGCACGAACAGCCCCACCCTGTCCGCCGACGGCATCACGATCGGCAGCGGCGTTGCATTCAACGTCAGCGGCATCAGCGATGCGAGCCAGCTCGACAAGGTGCTGATCGACACACGATCGGGGATCAGCGGCGACTTCGCCAACGTCACCATTGGCGGCTTCAGCGGTACGGTGGACTACCTCACGATGTCCGTCCGCAAATCGGCCGACGGCCTGCAATACCTCGCCAGCTACGGATTGAGCTGGACGGCAGGCAACTCCCTCGCCCACGGCACCTTCACGCTGACCAACGCGACCGACACCTTCACTCTCGGCGTGACGCTGACCGATCAGGCGGCGAACGCTGCCACCGGCTGGGATGGCAAATCGCTCACCAAGGCCGGCGCCGGCACGCTCATCCTGACCGGACACAACACTTATAGCGGCGGCACGACGGTGTCGGGCGGCACGCTCCAGATCGGCAACAGCGGTGCGACCGGCTCCATCCTGGGGACGGTCACCGTCAACAGCGGGGCCACATTCGAGCTCGTCAACGCTGACATGAGCGGCGTCACGAACCTCGCGAATAGCGGGCTCACAAACTTTCGCAACAGCGTCAGTGCCGGCAACGCCAGCATCGCCAATACCGGTCAGTTGACTTTCTACGACACCAGTACTGCCGGCACCGCCACCATCACCAACGGCGGCAACCTGACGTTCAACAATTCGAGCAGCGCAGGGAGCGCCACGATCGCCAACAACTCCAATCTCTATTTCTGGCACACCGCATCGGCCGGCAGCGCCTTGATCGACAATCTGGGCACGACAAACTTCAACGACACCAGTTCGGCCGGCACCGCGACGATCAACAATCTGTCCGGGGCCACCCTGGCCTTCAATGGTTCGAGCACAGCCAGCGGCGCCAACATATCCAACAGCGCCAATCTGAACTTCAACAATTCGGCCTCGGCCGGCAGTGCAGCCATCACCAATACAGGCACGCTCGAATTCAGGGACGTCGCCACGGCAGCCAATGCCCAGATCACCACGACCGGCACGACGAATTTCAGAAACGCCAGCTCGGCCGGCAATGCGACGCTCACCGTCACCGGCAGCTACTACAGCGACCTCACCTTCTACGATACGAGCACGGCCGGCAGCGCCACGATCAACGTCAGCACTGCCAACCTCTATTTCCGGGACTCGAGCACCGCCGGCAGCGCGAACATCGTCAATGACGGCAAGATCATAACCTGGAACAGCGCCACGCTGGGCAACGCCACCATCACTAATAACACGCTCCTTGATGTGTACGGCAGCAGCTCGGCCGGCAACGCGACGATCACCAACAACCGTTGGATCTACTTCGATGACAGCGCGACGGCTGGAACCGCCACGATCCTCAATAATTACAGCCTGAACTTCTGGAGCAACTCCAGCGCCGGCAGCGCACACATCACCAACGCCGCGGCCGGCACGCTTGAGATCGTCAACAGCGCCACCCTGGCCAACGCGACGGTCATCAACAGCGGCCAGATGAGTTTCTGGGGCGGCAACGTCGGCGACATTCCCACGGCCGGTCACGCGACCATCACCAACAATGCCAGCGGCACGATCGAATTCCGCAACAGCAGCACCGCAGGCAGCGCCACGGTCATCAACGACGGCCAGATGCGGTTTACGAGCCAATCCACGGCCGGAAGCGCCACCATCACCAACAACAGCCAGCTGACCTTCGACACGAACACCACGGCGGGCAGTGCCGTCATCAGAAACAGCGGCCATGTGCTGTTCGACGGCAACTCCACCCCGGGCGACGCGCAACTGATCAACAACACCTCAGGCGCCGTCTTCGACCTGTCGATGAGCCCGGGGCCGAACAGCGACAACAAGCTCACCGCCGGCTCGCTCGCCGGCGGCGGCACCTTCTATCTCGGCGGCAAGGAGTTGACGGTCGGCAGCAGCAACCTGTCCACCACCGTCACCGGCGCTCTCGCGGACGGCGGATCCGGTGGCTACACAGGGGCTTCGCTGGTGAAGACGGGCACCGGACGCCTGACGCTCTCGGGCGTCAACACCTACACCGGCGCCACGATCGTGGACGGTGGCACGCTGGCGGTGAACGGCTCGATTGCGTCCTCCAGCAGCCTCACCGTGAACAGCGGCGGCACGCTCGGCGGCACCGGCGCGGTCGGCACCACGACGATTGCGAGCGGCGGCACGCTGGCGCCGGGCAATTCGATCGGCACGCTCACCGTCAGCGGCAACCTCGCCTTCAGTGCCGGCAGCTTCTACAGAGTCGAGGTCTCCACGACAGCCGCCGACCGGACCAATGTCTCGGGCATCGCGACGCTGAGCGGCGCCACCGTGCAGGCGGTGGCGATTCCCGGCAGCTTCCGCAGCCAGACCTACACCATTCTCAACGCGACCGGCGGCTTTGGCGGAACGCAGTTCGCCGGGCTGAGCGTCACCGGCAGCTTCAGCCCCACCCGCAATCCGCATCTCACCTACGACCTCAACAACGTCTACCTCGTGCTCGATCCCGGCGCGATCGTGCTGCCGGCGGGCACCGGCGCCAACCAGAGCAACGTCGCCGGCGCCATCAACGGAGCCGTCGCGAGCGGCGCGACGCCGCCGGCCGGGTTCGATGCGCTGCTCAACATGGGCCAGCCGCAGCTGAACCGCGGGCTCAGCCAGGTCTCCGGCCAGCCCGGCGCCGCCGGCACGCAAGCCGCGTTCAATGCCACGCAGCAGTTCGTGGGCATGCTTGATCCGCTTGGCGGCGGCGGCTCGGACGGCGAGCGCGGCGGCACCGTCGGCGACGGCGGGACGCTGGGCTATGCTTCCACCGCACCAAACGACCCCAGGGTGCGCGAGGCCTACGCCGCCGTATCACCCCGCGATGTGAGCGGCGATGTCATCGACCGGCGCTGGGGCGTGTGGGCCTCTGCTTACGGCGGCGCCAGCACGCTGAACGGCAACACTGCGGCCGGCTCGAGCACCACCACCAGTCGTATCTACGGCACCGTGGTCGGCGCCGACTATCGCGTCTCGCCGAACACCCTGCTCGGCTTCGCGCTCGGCGGCGCCGGGTACAACTTTGCGCTGTCCGACAGTCTCGGCAGCGGCCGTGCCGACCTGTTCCAGGCCGGTCTCTATGCCCGCCACAATTTTGGACCGGCCTATCTCTCGGCAGCGCTGGCCTATGGCTGGCAGGACGTCACCACCGACCGCACCGTGACGGTGTCTGGCACCGACAAGCTCACCGCCAATTTCAAGGCCAGCACCTTCTCGGGCCGGCTGGAAGGCGGCTGGCGCTTCGCATCGATCCCCGCCTCCAGCTTCGGCGTGACGCCCTACGCGGCCGCACAAGTCACGACCTTCCACCTCCCCGGCTACGGCGAGACCACGATCGTCGGCAGCAACCAGTTCGCGCTGTCCTACACCGCGCAGGACACCACGAATGTCCGCACCGAGCTCGGCGCCCGCACCGACCAGCGCTTCCTCGTCAATGACGGCGTGCTCACGCTGCGCGGCCGGCTCGCCTGGGCCCACGATTCCAACACCAACCGCCTCGTCAGCGCCGCCTTCCAGACGCTGCCGGGCGCGGCCTTCACCGTCAACGGCGCGCAACCGGCGGCCGACTCTGCACTCGTCGGTGGTCGCGCCGAGATGAAATGGAGGAATGGTCTGTCGCTCGCCGGCACGGTCGAGGGCGAGTTCTCGCAGAGCACACAGACCTACACGGGCAAGGGCACGGTGCGTTATGAGTGGTGAGTGGGGCCCTGCTCTCGCGCTGCTGCGCAAAGAGCGGTGTTTGGACCTGATGGCCACGATGCCATTCTGCCAGTGTTTTGCCCGACGAGTCAAAGAACTGGAGGCCGATGACGTTGCGAGCGTGCGGCCTGCATAGCGCTTCATTTTGCACCGCGCGCGCGGTGCCTCAGGTCGTTGCGCCTGCGCGTCGATTAAACCAAGCCGCACCGCGACTTGGGCACCGCCAGAGCCGGCACCACGCCGATGGCGGTTCTACTGTGCATGGGGTTGTTCTTCAGAAAATGATTTAACGGGATCGATCCACGGCACGATCGCGGAGCGCCTACCGTCCCGTCTTCACCTTCGTCCACAGCCGGTTGATGATCCGCTGGGTCGCCGGCTCGCGCGCGGTGATGACGAACAGTTTTGAAAGCGTCGCCTCGTCCGGATAGATGTTCTTGTCATCAAGGATTTTCGGATCGACCAGTTTCTGGCTGGCGAGGTTGCCGTTGGCGTAGGACAAAAAGTCCGAGTTCTTGGCGGCGACGTCCGGACGGTAGAGATAGTTGATCAGCTCGTAGGCTTCCGCGACGTTCTTGGCATCCGCGGGGATCGCGAGATTGTCGAAGAACATCTGCGCGCCCTCCTTCGGAATGGTGTACCCGATCTCGATACCGCTCTTGGCTTCGGCGGCACGGGCGCGGGCCTGCATGATGTCGCCGGACCAGCCGACCACGAAGCAGATCTCGCCGGTCGCCAGCGCGCTCAGATATTCGGACGAGTGAAACTTGCGCACGGATGGCCGGACTTTTGCGACGACGTCGGCGGCCTTCTCCAGGTCCGCCTGCTTGGTCGAGTTCGGATCGAGCCCGATATAGCTCAGCGCCGCCGGAAAGATGTCGTCGGCGGAGTCGAGCATGTGCACGCCGCAATCTCTAAATTTTGCCAGGTTCTCCGGCTTGAAGACGATGTCCCAGCTGTCGATCTTGGCGTCGGGCCCGAGGATCGCCTTCACCTTGGCGACGTTGTAGCCGATGCCCGTCGTGCCCCACATGTAGTTGGCGGCGTAGACGTTGCCGGGGTCGTAGATGCCGAGCCGCGCGGTCACCACCGGCCACGCATTGGCGAGGTTCGGCAGCTTCGCCTTGTCGAGCTTCTGGAAGATGTTCGCCTTGATCTGGCGCTGCAGGAAATAGGCCGTGGGCACCACGACGTCATAGCCGGACTTGCCGGCCATCAGGCGCGTCTCCAGCGTCTCGTTGGCGTCGAAGGTGTCGTAGACCACCTTGATGCCGGTCTCCTTGGTGAAGGCCTCCAGAACATCCGGCGCCATGTAGTTGGACCAGTTGTAGAAGTTGACGACGCGCTCCTCCGCCCCGGCGGGAGGCGAAAGCAACGTCAGCGCTGCGGCGATTGCAAGACCGAGGCGAAACCCCGCGCGGCTGACGTTCGTCATTTCTGTCTACCTCTTGCGTCCACGCACCGCGTCCGACAGCCGCTCCAGTGCGGTGTCGAGCGTCTGGTCCTTCTTGGCGAAGCAGAAGCGCACCACCGAGGTCACGGGGTCCTGCTCGTAGAACGCCGAGACCGGGATCGCCGCGACCTTGTAGTCCTTCACGATGCGCCAGCAGAACTCGGTGTCGCTCTCGTTGAGCCCGAGCGGCGACAGGTCGACGGTGAGGAAGTAGGTGCCTTGCGACTTCAGCACGGGGAAGCCGAGGCTCTCGAGCCCCTTGGTCAGGCGGTCCCTGCTCCGCGTCAGGTCTTTGCGCATCGACAGGAAGTAGTCGTCCGACTTGCCGAGGCCGTAGGCGACGGCGGCTTGCAGGTTCGGCGCGGTTGTGAAGGTCAGGAACTGGTGCACCTTGGCCGCGACGCGCAACAGCTGTGGCGCGGCGCAGACGAAGCCGATCTTCCAGCCCGTCAGCGAGAAGATCTTGCCGGCCGAGCCGACCTTGATGGTGCGCTCGCGCATGCCGGGGATGGTGATCAGCGGGATGTGCTCGTGCTCGTCGAAGGTGACGTGCTCCCAGACCTCGTCGCAGATCGCGATGACGTCAAACTCCTGGCAGTAGCGCGCGAGCAGTTCCACGTCCTCCCGCGGATAGACCACCGCGGACGGATTCAGAGGATTGTTGAACAGCACCGCCTTGGTCTTTGAATTGAAGACGCTTTTCAGCATGTCCTCATTCAGCCGCCAGTGCGGCGGCTCCAGGCGCACCAGGCGCGGAATGCCGCCGGCCTGGCGGATGATCGGCAGATAGGAATCATAGACCGGCTGGAAGCAGACCACCTCGTCGCCGGGCTGGACCACCGCGAGGATCGCCGAGGTCAGCGCCTCGGTGCCGCCGGAGGTGACCATCACCTCGCTCATCGGATCGAGCTTGAGGCCGTGCCAGTGACCGTAATGGGTCGCGATCGCCTGGCGCAGCTCCGGCAGACCCATCATCGAGGGATACTGGTTGTAGCCGTTCAGCGAGGCCTCGGCCGCGGCGCGGCGGATGTCCTCGGGGCCGGGATCGTCAGGGAAGCCCTGGCCGAGATTGATGGCGGCATTGTCGCGCGCGGCCTGCGACATCGCCTCGAAGATGGTGACGGGAAGGTCGGCGAAGACCTTGTTCAGGGACGAGCTCTTGGACATCTTGTTAGACATTGGGGCCGATCAGCCACCAACCTTGCTGGGAAGACCCGCCGCCTTCCAGCCGAGCATACCGCCGGCCAGATGCTTGTCGTAAGGCAGGCCCGCCGCCTGCGCCGCCAGCGAGGCGGTCACCGAGCGCTTGCCCGAACGGCAGGCGAACACGACCTGCTTACCTTCCGGATCGGGGATCGCCTTGGGATCGAAGGTCGAGAGCGGAACCACAACGCCGTAGGGATAGGCCTCGGCCTCGACCTCATTCGGCTCACGGACGTCGACGAGCAGATAGCGCCCTTCCGCAACACCCTTGGAGACCTCGTCCGGGGTCAGATCCTGTACCTGGTTTGCCACTTCATCCTCCAACGTCGCGGGCTGCAAGCCGGGCGATCCCGGCGCGCGGCAACCTCGCCTCTCGGGAAGCGAAAATCAAGCGCCACAAAGGCTTGAGCTGCGCGGCGCAAGTTAAAGCTAAATCGCAGCGACTTGAAGTGCAGCTTTCGGGGCCCATACTCGATGTCATTCCCCGCGACCCGGCTACGCCAAGGCTTTGCCGGGGTTGAGGTCCCAGGGGCGCCGAAGCTTTAGCGCAGGCGGCAGGCGGGGGATCCAGTACGCCGCGGCGGATGCGGCGAGAGCGAGCTCTTTAACGCCAGCCTCTGGAATACTGGATCGCCCGGTCAAGCCGGGCGATGACAGCGGTGGTGGCTAGATCGTCACCTGGGTGCCGACCTCGACCACCCGGCCGGAGGGGATCTGGAAATAGTCGGTGGCATCGTTGGCGGAGCGGCTCAGCGAGATGAACAGCCGGTCCTGCCAGCGCGGCATGCCGGAATGGGCGGCGGGCTTCAGCGCCCGGCGCGACAGGAAAAACGAGGTCGACATGATGTCGAACTGCCAGCCGAGCTTGCGGGCGATGGCGAGGGCCTTCGGCACGTTGGGCGATTCCATGAAGCCGAACTTCAGCGTCACCTTGGAGAACGTCGGCGAGATCTGCTCCAGCCTGACGCGCTCGGCCGGGTCGATCCGCGGGGTCTGCGCGGTCTCGATGGTGAGAATGACGTTCTTCTCGTGCAGCACCTTGTAGTGTTTCAGACTATGCATCAGCGCGGTCGGGGCGCTGAGCGGGTCCGAGGTCAGGAACACGGCGGTGCCGGGCACCCGCTGCGGCGGCCGCTTCTCCAGCATGGCCACGAGGTCGGCGAGCGGGAACTCGAGCTTGCGCGACTTCTCGAACAGCAGCCGGCTGCCGCGCCGCCACGTGTACATCAGGATGATCATGACCGCACCGAGCGCCAGCGGCACCCAGCCGCCCTCGAATACCTTCAGCAGGTTGGCCGCGAGGAAGGTCAGGTCGAGGAACAGGAACGGCGCGATCAGCGCGCCGGCCGCGATCGGCGACCAGCGCCAGACCTTCCAGACCACGACAAAGCCCATCATCGCCGTGACCACCATGGTCCCGGTGACGGAGATGCCGTAGGCCGAGGCCAGCGCGCTGGAGGAGCGGAACAGCAGTACCAGCAGCACCACCGCGACCAGCAGCAGTTGGTTGATGCGCGGGATGAAGATCTGGCCGGAATGGGCTTCAGACGTATGGCGAATTTCGAAGCGCGGCAGCAGCCCGAGCTGGATCGCCTGGCGCGTCAGCGAATAGGCGCCGGTGATGACGGCCTGGCTCGCGATCACGGTCGCCATGGTGGCCAGCACGACCATGCTGCCGCGGAAAAAGCCTTGCGGGAAGAGCTGGAAGAACGGGCTGACGATCGCGCCGGGATCGCTGAGCACCAGCGCCCCCTGCCCCAGATAATTCAGCGCCAGCGACGGCACCACGATGAACAGCCAGGCGGTCTGGATCGGCCGCTTGCCGAAATGACCGAGGTCGGCATAGAGCGCCTCGGCACCGGTCACGGCCAGGAACACCGCGCCTAGCGTCACGAAGCCGATGATGCCGTGGTGGAGCATGAAGGACACGGCGTAAAGCGGGTTCAGCGCGAACAGGACCTGCGGCTGCTCGATGATGGGGTGGATCGCCGCCGCCGCGAGGACCGCGAACCAGACGCACATGATCGGACCGAAGAAGGCGGCAACGCGCGCCGTGCCGCGCGACTGCACCGCGAACAGGCAGACCAGGATCACCACGGTCAGCGGGACGATATATGGCTCGAACGTCAGGGTGACGTCCTTCATGCCTTCGATCGCCGACAGCACCGAGAGCGCCGGCGTGATCACGGCATCGCCGTAGAACAGTGCACCGGAAATGATGCCGAGCAGGACGATGGTCGCCCCGCCGGTTCCGACCGCGCGCTGGGCCAGCGCCATCAATGCCAGTGTTCCGCCCTCGCCGTTATTGTCGGCGCGGAGCAGGATCACGACGTATTTGAGCGTCACCACCACGATGAGCGCCCACAGGATCAGGGAGACCACGCCCAGAATGGCAGCCGGCGTCGGGGCGCCCTCAGCGCCCGAGGCCGCCATTACGGCCTCGCGGAACGCGTAGAGCGGGCTGGTGCCGATATCGCCATAGACGACGCCGATGCTTCCGAGCGTCAGCGCGCGGAAACCGGCGGTGGTATGGGCCTCGCCATGGCCATTGGCCGCCGCCGTTTCCGGGGCGGGAACTGCTACGTCGCTTGTCATGGGAGAGCCCGATGGCCTCTAAAATGCTTCACTGCACAACGGCGGAAGAGCGCGCGGCTTATAGTCCTGCGCTGCCGGCATAGCCTAGCCCGATTTTGGGCACTCGCCATGCGAAATTCGCATGGGTTCAGCAGTTGCGTTTTCAAATAGTCACTTGGGTTCCGACTTCAACCACCCGCCCGGTCGGAATCTGGAAGTAGTCGGTGGCGTCGTTGGCAGACCGGCTCAGCGCGATGAACAGATGGTCCTGCCAGAGCGGCATGCCCGACTGCGCCGAAGCCTTCAGCGAGCGGCGCGACACGAAGAACGACGTCGACATGATGTCGAACTGCCAGCCCTGCTTGCGCGCGATGGCGAGCGCCTTGGGCACATTCGGCTGCTCCATGTAGCCGAAGCGCAGCCGGACTTTCGAGAACTTCTCGCTGATCTTCTCCATCCTGAACCGTTCGGACAGGTCGACCCGCGGCGTATGCGCGGTCTCGATGGTCAGGATCACGTTGTGCTCATGCAGGACCTTATTGTGCTTGAGATTATGCAGCAGCGCGGTCGGCACGAAGGAAGGATCGCTGGTCAGGAACACCGCGGTGCCCTTGACGATGTGTGGCGGCCGCTTCTCCAGGCTCCGGATCAGATCGTCCAGTGGCACCTCGATCCGGCGCGTCTTCTGAAGCAGGATGCCGGTCCCCTTGCGCCAGGTCCAGATCGTCCCGGCCATGGCCGCGCCGAACAGCAGCGGTACCCACGCGCCTTCGAGCAGCTTGAGCAGATTGGCGCTGAAGAAGCTCATGTCGACGACGACGAAGGGCACGATTACCGCCGCAGCCGTCGCCGCGCGCCAGTTCCACAGCTTCCAGATCACGACGAAGCCCATGATGCCGTCGACGACCATGGTGGTGGAGACGGCGATGCCGTAGGCCGAAGCCAGATTGCTGGGGGTGTGGAACAGCAGCACCAGCAGCATGACGCCGATCAGCAGCAGACGGTTCACGCGCGGCAGATAGATCTGGCCGGCATGGGTTTCGGACGTGTAGCGCACCTCGAAACGCGGAAGCAGGCCGAGTTGCACCGCCTGATAGACCAGCGAATAGGCGCCGGTAATCACCGCCTGGCTCGCGATCACGGTCGCCGCGGTCGCAAGTCCGACCAAGGGCAGCACCAGACTCTCGGGCACCATGCGGTAGAACGAATGCTCGATCGCGCTGGGATCGGACAGCACCAGCGCGCCCTGCCCGAAATAATTGATCAGCAGCGAGGGCAGCACGAAGAACATCCAGGCCGACTGGATCGGCTTGCGGCCGAAATGGCCGAGATCGGCGTAAAGCGCCTCGCCGCCGGTGACCGCGAGGAACACCGCGCCCAGCGTCACGAGGCCGATCGTGCCGTGCGACAGCAGGAATTGCAGCGCGTAATAGGGATTGATCGCGGCGAGCACCGACGGATCATCGGCGATGTGGACGGCGCCCATCACCGCAAGAACGGTGAACCAAACCACCATCACCGGCCCGAAGGCGGATGCCACCAGCGCGGTCCCCTTGCTCTGGACCGCGAACAGCAACACCAGGATGATGACGGTGAGCGGTACGACATAGTGTTCGAAGGCGGGGGTCACGAGCTTCAGACCCTCGACCGCCGACAGCACCGAAATTGCCGGCGTGATCATGGAATCGCCGATGAACATGGAGGCGCCGACCACGCCGAGGGCGAGCAGGAGCCAGCTTCGCCGCCCGAGCGCGCGCTGGCCGAGTGCCATCAGCGAGAGCGTGCCGCCCTCCCCGTTATTGTCGGCGCGCAGTAGGAGCAGGACGTATTTGGCGGTGACGACGATAAAGAGCGCCCACAGGATCAGCGAGAGCACGCCGAGCACCATGACCCGCGAGACCGGCTCGCCATGGGCCGCGCCCTTCATCGCCTCGTGGAATGCGTAGAGCGGCGAGGTCCCGATATCGCCGAAGACAACGCCGATGCTCCCGAGCGTAAGGGCCCAAAAACCCGAGGTGACCGGCCCTTCCTGGGTCTCGGTCTGTGTGATGCTCGCCGCCATGAGGATGGAAAACGCTTCGTCCCTGAATTTGATCCGGCGCCTTTTGACGCTTCCTGCGCGCCTGTCAATCCGCACAGCATAGCAGGCACGGAGCCGGATGCTGTGACGGCGCGGCCACGCCGTCACCTGCGCGACGAGATGCCTCAGGTAAGATGGTAGCGCAAGAGGATTACGGCTTCAAATTCGGCGGCAGCGGCGGATCTTCGCGCATCAGCGTGATGGTCACGCGCCGGTTGGCGGCAAGCGAGGGATCGTCCGGAAACAGCGGCTGGGTGTCCGCCTTGCCGGAAACCGCGAAGATGTGGGAGGACGGCAGGCCCTCGCGCTCGAGGATCTGGCGCACGGCATTGGCGCGGTCGGCCGACAGATCGAAGGCGCCGTAATCGCTGCGGGTCGGCACGAATCCGGCCGCGGTGTGACCGGCAATGGAGACGCGGAGCGGCGTGGCCTTGAGCGGGACCGCGAGCTTCTCGATCAGACGGCGGGTGCGGTCATAGGGCACCTTGGAGCCGTCGGCGAACATCGAACGGCCGTCCTGGTCGACGATCTCGAGGTTAAGGCCCTGCTTGGTCTCCTCGAACATGATGTGCTTGGACATCTCGGTCAGTTCCGGCATGTCCTGCAACGCCTGCCGCAGCGAGGCCGCGGCGAGCGCGAAATTGCGGTCGATCTTCATCTTGGCGCCCGACGTGCGGTCGCGATCCTCCTGGTCCGGCGTCGGCGTGTTGGAGGCATCCTCGGGCTGGATGTGATCGACGTTCTTCAGCCGCGGGCGTGTCGGCAGGCCGTCGGACTCGACGATGCCGGCGTAGCGCGCCTCGCTCTGCACGCCGAAGGCATCGCGCATCGAGCCGGCGACGATCTTCAGCTTGTTGGCGTCCTGCGTCGAGAACGCGACGAGCATCACGAAGAAGCTCATCATCAGGCCCATCAGATCGGCGAAGGTCACGAACCAGCCGTGACCGCCGCCGTGAGCATCGCCGCGCTTCTTCTTGGCCATCTCTGTTGATCCCGGGGAGCGGCCTTACGCCGGCACCGGCTCGCCCTCGGCGTGGCGATGCTTCTCCGGCAGATAGGCCAGCAGCATTTCGCGCACCAAGGTCGGGCTCTTGGAGTCGCGGATCATCAGGATGCCGTCGATGATGAGGGTGCGGTTGGTCTCTTCGTCCAGCAGCTTGCCGTGCAGCTTGTCGGCGATCGGCAGACAGAACAAGTTGGCGACGAGCGCGCCGTAAAGCGTGGCGAGCAGCGCGGTCGCCATGAACGGGCCGAGCTTGGAGGGATCGGTCATGTTGGCGAACATCTGCACCATGCCGATCAGCGTGCCGATCATGCCGAAGGCCGGGGCGCAGTCGCCGATGGCGCGGTAGATCTTGCTGCCCTCGTCGAGATGCATCAGGAAGTTGTCGCGGTCGCGCTCGAGATTGTCGCGGATGAAGTCGAGGTCGTAGCCGTCGGCGACATAGCGGATGCCCTTGGCGAGGAAGGGCTCGTCGGTCTCGACCTTTTCGAGACCCACCGGGCCCTGCTTCCGGGCGATCTCGGCGATGCGGGCGAGCTCGTCGACGAGGTCGTGGGCCGACAGCCGGCTCATGGTGAAGGCGAACTTGGCGCCGAGCGGAAGGCCGTGCAGCAGCGCCGAGAGCGGAAAGCGGATCATGGTCGCGGAGATCGAGCCGCCGAAGATGATGATCATGGCATGTTCGGAGATGAACATGTGCAGGTCGCCGCCCATGAAGATCATCGCCGTGATGACGATGATGCCCGCCGTGAGCCCAACGCCCGTCATGATATCCATGGAAGACTCCAACGCGTCCGCAACAACGGCCGTCCTGGCCGCTGGCGCGGCCCAACCCCGAACCGCACCGGAAACCCTAGAGCGCCGCCCTTAAAGCCGCGTAAAGGTTAAGTTGAGCCGGCGCGCCGGAGGCGTGCAGGGCGCCGAGAGGACGTCCCCCAATGCCGACGACCGACACGAATCTCAATACTCTGCTAACCATAATTGCGGCTCCGGACGGTGATGTCTTCAGCGTCAAGGCCGCGGCTCAATAACGCGCAGCCGAGTTGCCTCATGCTGCTCGATATAGGATGTCGAGGTGAATCCCATGGGTTTCTGGATTGCGAGCGCGATTGGACTGGCCATCGCTTATCTCTTCGGCTCCGTGCCCACGGGCTACCTGGCGGGGAAACTGCTGAGAGGCATCGATATCCGCGAACACGGCTCCAAATCGACGGGCGCGACAAATGTATTACGCACCCTCGGGAAATGGCCTGCGTTTGTGGTGCTCTTGGTCGATCTGCTCAAGGGTGCCGCGGCGATCGTCTTCGCCCGCTGGTTTTACGGTTGGCTCTTCACGTGGCCGTCTGTCACGCCGCCGGCAACACTTGATCTACAAAGCTGGGTAGCCTGGGCCGTGTGCCTGGCTGGACTTGCCGCGTTGCTGGGGCACAGCCTTTCGATCTGGCTGAACTTTACCGGCGGCAAATCTGCCGCGACGGGACTCGGCGTCCTGCTGGCGATGTCCTGGCCGGTCGGTGTGGGGGCTGCAATCGCTTTTGCCGTTGTGCTGGCTGTTTCTCGCATCGTGTCGCTGGGCTCGATCCTGGCCGCGCTGACTGCGATCGCCCTCGTCTGCGGCCTGGAGCAGCCGTTGCCTTATCGGTTGCTGGTGATTGCGGGCGGCGTCTACGTGATCGTGCGCCATCGCGCCAACATTCAGCGGCTGCTGGCAGGAACAGAGCCACGGTTCGGACAATTCAGTCTAGAGCCCAGGGCGGAATTGTAAGGGATTGCCGAGGCCTCAATCGCTTTCGACGCAAAGCTGTCCTCCTGCCGAGAGCGCCAGCCGGCAAGCGGCTGCGGCCCTGCGCCACGGGCGAAACGAAGGGCGATCTGCTATTCTGTGGTCACGCGGCCAGCTCCAGCGCAGGAGCGTTTTGCGATGTTGACGCTGTTCAGTCTTCTCACCGCGGTGCCGGCGGTGCTGGCGCTCCATCTGCTGGAGCCGGAGCTCGTCCTGCCTGCGTTCAGCGTGCTGCTCTTTGTCGAAGCGGCCTTCGCCGTAATCGCAGCGCGGTTGCTTCACTCCACCGACAGCGCAGACGACATCACGCTGTGGGATCTTGCCGGCGGCTGCACCCTGATCGGATGCGCCGCCGCAGTGCTCGGTGAGCCGGATCAGGCCGCCCTGTTTCTGGCCGAACAAGGCGATCCACGGCCGGCGTCGCGGCCGTAGATCCGCCCAATCACCTGTCAGTGGATTTCCGCCGAACGCTTCAGCGCGGCCTTCAGCTTCTCAAGCGAGAAGTCGGGGCTGCGGGCGATCTCCAGGATCGGCGTCTCGCGGCGGCCGCAGAGCTCGGCGGCCTCCGGCAGCTTTGCCGCGACGTCGAGTGGGATGACGATGGCGCCGTGCTGGTCGGCGTGGATGAGATCATCAGACTTCACGGTCATGCCGGCGACGCGCACCTCGCCGCCAAAGCTCTCGGCGTGCACCCAGGCGTGCGACGGGCCGATCGAGCCCGCCAGCGCCTGGAAGCCAGGAGCCCATTGCGGGATGTCGCGGATCGAGCCGTCGGTGATGACGCCGAGGCAGCCGAGCGCCTTGTGCACGTTGCTCTGCACCTCGCCCCAGAACGCGCCATAGCCGACATCGGGGCCGTCGATGTCCTGGATCACCGAGATGCGCGGACCGTGCCCGGTGCCGACATATTCGTAGTACTCGATGCGGCGCTTCGACTGCTCTTCCGGTGCAAGCGAGGATTTCAGCACCGAGCGGATTGCGACCGTGCGGGCATAGCCGACGATCGGCGGCAGGTCGGGAAACGGGCAGACCAGTTGCTTGGTGGTGTAGCCGATCAGCCGGCGCTCGGGCGCCACGATCTCCATGGCGTTGCAGATCGTCGGGGTGTCGTAGCGGCCCAGCGCTTCGAGGACGGAAGCGGGCAGCGGCCCGGTCGCTTTATCAGTCACGGCGTTCTCTCCCAGATTGGCGGTCGCTGTTGGCGCGATGCCGCCGGCACAGGGCGATATAGCCGAGATCAGGGTTCAACCCAACTCAGGGAGCCTCATGGCAGATATCCGCGCGGGGCCGCTCAGTGCAGCCGTCCGGGCCGGTCGTCGTCGTGCGGCGGCTCCGACAAATTCGCCAGTGTCGGCGCCGACGGCGGCGACGGGACCTCGCCTCCCGACGGCGCGGTCGCTTCCATCGCGCGCGCCTGATCGCGATAGGATTTGTAGCCGAGCGGCAGAGCGAGAAGGTACAGCACCGTGCCGATCGACAGCACGTGCCAGGGATAGGCGATCAGGAGCGCGATGAACACGATCACCGCGACGAAGGCCGGCAGCACCAGCTCGGGCGGCACGCGCATCCGCTTGGTCTTGCCGGAGAACACCGGCAGGCGCGACACCATCAGGAAGGCGATCAGCAGCGTATAGGCCGCCGTCACCGCCGCGGGCAGCCGGCCGAGATCGAGGAAGGCGACATAGATCGGCAGCAGCACCGTGATCGCGCCGGCCGGCGCCGGCACGCCGGTGAAGAAATTGGCGGCGAAGGCCGGCTTGTTCGGATCGTCCATGGTGGCGTTGAAGCGCGCAAGTCGCAGGCCGCCGGAGATCGCGAACACCATCGCGGCGATCCAGCCGGCATTGCCGAGCTCGTGCAATTGCCAGAAATACAGCATCAGGCCGGGCGCGACGCCGAAATTGACGAAGTCGGCGAGGCTGTCGAGCTCGGCCCCGAACTTGGACTGGCCCTTGATCATGCGGGCGATGCGGCCGTCGATGCCGTCGAGCGCGGCCGCGAACACGATGGCGTAGACGGCGAGCGACATCCGCCCCTCGATCGACAGGCGGATCGAGGTCAGGCCGGCGCAGATCGCCAGCAGCGTGATGACGTTGGGCACCAGCATCCGCACCGGAATGGGGCGGAACCGCCGGCGGCGGACATCGGGATCTCTCACGTCGTAGGGCGTCATGGCTCGTCCTTATCTTAGGGCGAGATATAGCAAGCCCCGTTCCCCTCCGCCATTGCGGCGGAAGGCCCGCAAGGACCGACTTTGGTTAATTGGCGCGGAAGGCGCGGCTCGGGTCGTCGCCGGCAAGGTCGGCCAAAATGGTCTCGCCGGCGATCGCGGTCTGCCCTTCCGAGACCAGCGCCTTGCTGCCGACCGGCAGGTAGACGTCGAGCCGGGAGCCGAAGCGGATCAGGCCGAAGCGCTCGCCGGCGCCGATCGCCTGGCCTTCCCTGACGAAGCAGACGATGCGCTTGGCGACGAGGCCTGCGATCTGGACCACGCCGATCCGCGCCGTCGGCGTCGAGATCACCAGCGAGTTGCGCTCATTGTCCTCGCTCGCCTTGTCGAGCTCGGCATTGATGAACAGGCCGGGCCGGTAGGCGATCCGGTCCACCCTGCCCGCTACGGGTGCGCGATTCACGTGGCAGTTGAACACGCTCATGAACACCGAGATGCGCGGCAGCGGCCGGTCGCCGAGCCCGAGTTCGGCCGGCGGCAGCGCCATGGTGATCATCGAGACGCGGCCGTCGGCCGGCGACACGACAAGACCCTCGCGCACCGGCGTCACCCGCACGGGATCGCGGAAAAACAGCGCGCACCACACGGTGAGGATCGTACCGATCCATCCCAGGGGGGACCACAGCCAGAACAAGATCAGGCTCGCCAGCGCAAAGCCGCCGATGAAGGGATAGCCCTCCTTGTGGATCGGCGGGATCTGACGCTGGATCGAATCGAGAATGGACATCGCTATCTGCCGCCTGGAGTTGTTGGCACGGGGGCGCCCCCGCGCGGTGGGCTTGTTTAGGCCAGAGTTGGGACCGGAGACAAGGTCACTCCGCGGCCGCAGGCGTCGTCAGGACGTCGGCGACCGGCGGCGGCTCCCGGTTGGGCGCCTCGCTGGAATCGGCCATCTTGGCCAGTTTCTCGCGCGCCGCCTCGGCCTCGCGCTGCCTGTTCCACATGCTGGCATAGAGACCGCCCTGCGCGAGCAGCCTTGCGTGGGTGCCGCGCTCGGCGATACGGCCCTGGTCCAGCACGATGATCTCGTCGGCACCGACGATGGTCGAGAGCCGGTGCGCGATCACGAGCGAGGTACGGTTCTTGGCGACGCGGTCGAGCGCGCCCTGGATCTCGTGCTCTGTGTGGGTGTCGAGCGCCGAGGTCGCCTCGTCCAGCGCCAGGATCGGCGGCGCCTTCAACACCGTGCGCGCGATCGCGACGCGCTGCTTCTCGCCGCCCGACAATTTCAGGCCGCGCTCGCCGACCTGGGTCTCGTAGCCCATCGGCGCCATACGGATGAAATGATCGATCTGCGCGAGGCGCGCGGCCTCCTCGACCTCGGCATCGCTGGCGTCCCAGCGGCCGTAGCGGATATTGTAGCGGATGGTGTCGTTGAACAGCACGGTGTCCTGCGGCACCATGCCGATGGCGGCGCGCAGTGAATCCTGTGTGACCGCACGGATATCCTGGCCATCGATCAGGATCTTTCCGCCTGATACGTCATAGAGGCGGAACAACAGGCGCGAGATGGTCGACTTGCCTGCGCCCGAGGGACCCACGATCGCAACGGTCTTGCCGGCCGGCACCTCGAAGCTGATGCCTTTCAGGATCGGCCGCGTCGGCTCGTAGGCAAAGCGCACGTCCTCGAACCGCACCGTGCCGGCGGTAACGGCCAGCGGCTTGGCGTCGGCTGCGTCCTTGATCTCGGCCTCGCGGTGGAGCACGCCGAACATCTTCTCGATGTCGATGATCGCCTGCTTGATCTCGCGATAGACCATGCCCATGAAATTCAGGGGCTGGTAGAGCTGGATCATCATGGCGTTGACCAGCACG
This sequence comes from Bradyrhizobium huanghuaihaiense, assembly GCF_025200885.1. Taxonomy (NCBI): domain Bacteria; kingdom Pseudomonadati; phylum Pseudomonadota; class Alphaproteobacteria; order Hyphomicrobiales; family Nitrobacteraceae; genus Bradyrhizobium; species Bradyrhizobium huanghuaihaiense. The sequence goes on from NZ_CP104172.1 coordinate 5,668,134, forward strand.
AAATCGCCGACCGTGTTGGTGCCGTTGCGCACGCCGATCGCGCACATCAGCATGGTCGCGGTCAGTCCCATCGTGAAGATCACGGCCTGGCCGGTGTTGAGCACCGCGAGCGAGGTGTAGGTGCGGATGCTCGCCTCCTCGTAGCGCTCCACCGACCTGTCGTAGCGCTGCGCCTCGCGCGCCTCGGCGCCGAAATATTTCACGGTCTCGTAGTTGAGCAGCGAGTCGATCGCCTTGGTGTTCGCCTCAGTGTCGGAATCGTTCATCTTGCGGCGGATGCCGATCCGCCACTCGGTCGCGATGTAGGTGTAGTACATGTACACCGCGACCGTGATCAGGGTTACGACCACATAGCGCCAGTCGAACTGCCAGAGCAGCACGGCCATCAAGAGCGAGACCTCGACGATGGTCGGGATCAGCTGCAGGATCACCATGCGCACGATGACCTCGATGCCCTCGCGGCCGCGCTCGAGCACGCGCGTCAGGCCGCCGGTCTTGCGCTCCAGGTGAAAGCGCAGCGACAGCTCGTGCATGTGGATGAAGGTGATGGTGGCGAGCTTGCGCACCGCATGCATGGCGACGCGGGCGAAGATGCCGTCGCGCCACTGCGTCAGCACCGCCATCAGGATGCGCATCACGCCGTAGCTCGCGGTGAGCAGCAGCGGCGAGGCAATCACCCAGAGGTGCCAATTGTCGGCCGCGATCGGCGCTGTGTTGGCGCCGGTCAGTGCATCGGTGGCCCATTTGAAGCTGAACGGCACCGCGAGCGTGATCAGCTTGGCGGCGAGCAGCAGCACCAGCGACCAGACCACGCGCGTCTTCAGGTCGAAACGGTCGCCCGGCCAGATATAGGGCCACAGATGCGCCAGCGTGCCCATCAGCGTGGCCCGCTCCAGCGGTCCTCCGGCGGGAGGATCAGGAACGTCGGCGCCGTCGAACGATTGGGGTTGATCCATCAAGAAACCTGAAAGCCCGCCGGATGCGGGCGTCGCTGCGATTAACGAATTTAGCTTGTCATATAGAGCCTTCCCGATGCCCGCGCACCCCGCCAGATGGCGAATCTTCGATTGTTTGTCGCCATTTACCGGTAGATTTCCGGACAGTCCGAATCACCGATTGGGCTTGACGCCTCTTCGCTGCAATGCATCATGGCACCAATGAGCACGATCAAAACCGTCTGTGTCTATTGCGGCTCCGGCCCTGGAACAAATCCCCGCTTCACCGAAGGCGCCAAGGCATTCGGCAAGGCCCTCGCCGAGAACAACATCCGCCTGGTCTATGGCGGCGGCTCGCTCGGCCTGATGGGCTCGGTCGCGACCTCCGTGCTGGATCACGGCGGCACCGTCACCGGCATCATCCCCGAATTCCTACGGATGCGCGAGAATGCGCTGACGCGGGTGCAGGAGATGATCGTCACCCCCGACATGCACGAGCGCAAGCGCTTGATGTTCGAGCGCTCCGACGCCTTCGTGGCGCTGCCGGGCGGCGTCGGCACGCTGGAGGAGCTGGTGGAGCAGCTGACCTGGAAGCAGCTCGGCCGTCACGCCAAGCCGGTGCTGCTCGCCAATATCGACAATTTCTGGGAGCCGCTGTTCTCGCTCCTGTCGCACATGCGCCAGACCGAGTTCATCCGCGCGGGCCTGTCGGTCGACATCATCAAGGCCGATCGCGTCGAGGAGATCCTGCCGAAGCTGAAAGCGGCAGCGGCGCAGATCGCCGAGGCGGAAAAGCAGCTCGCCCCGGAAGTCGCGCGCAAGCTGTAAGAGCTACTCGCTCGGAAACGTCGCCGCCTCGATCCGGTTGCCATCGGGATCGAAGACGAAGGCTGCGTAGTAGCGCACGCGATCGTGCGGGCGGATGCCCGGCGCGCCATCGGATGCACCGCCCGCGGACAGCGCGGCGGCGTGAAACGCATCGATCTCGGCCGTGGTCTTCGCGCGGAGGCAGATGTGCACGCCGCTTTCCGGCCCGACACGCGGCATGCCTTCGCGCAAATTGATCCAGAACTCCGGATAGGCCTTGCCGAAGCCGACCGTCCGCGGCCGCGTGACGAGACGCGTGAGGCCGAGGGCGGCGAGCGATGCCTCGTAGAACTTTGCAGCGCGATCGAGATCGCTGACGCCGACGGAGATGTGGTCGATCATGCTTGCCCCCTCCTCGATCTCCCGTAGCCCGGATGAGCGAAGCGACATCCGGGGACACTATCTCCGCAGCGTAGACTGCCCCGGATATCGCTTCGCTCATCCGGGCTACATCTTGCTTACGCCGGCGCGCCCGATTTCACGAGCTTATAGATCACCGAATCCATCAGCGCCTGGAACGAGGCGTCGATGATGTTCGGGGACACGCCGACCGTGGTCCAGCGGTCGCCATTCTCGTCCTCGCTCTCGATCAGCACGCGCGTGACCGCGCCGGTGCCGCCATTGAGGATACGGACGCGGTAGTCGATCAGCGTCAGCCCCTCGATGTATTTCTGGTACTTACCCAGGTCTTTTCGCAAAGCGACGTCGAGCGCATTGACCGGGCCGTTGCCTTCGGCGGCCGAGATCAGGTGCTCGCCGGCGACATCGACCTTGACCACGGCCAGCGCCACCGTGACGCGCTCACCGAGCGCGTTGTAGCGCTGCTCGACATTGACGTCGAACTGCTCGACCTCGAAATAATGCGGCACCTTGCCGAGCGTGCGGCGCGCCAACAGATCGAACGAGGCGTTGGCGGATTCATAGGCGTAGCCCTGTGCCTCGCGCTCCTTCAATTCCTCGACGAGGCGCGTCAGCTTCGGATCGCTTTTCTCGTAAGCAATGCCGGCCCGGTCGAGCTCGGCGATGACGTTGGAGCGGCCGGCCTGGTCGGACACCAGCACCTTGCGGTGGTTGCCGACCAGCTCCGGCAGCACATGCTCATAGGTCTGCGGATCCTTCAGCACCGCGGAGGCATGGATGCCGGTCTTGGTGACGAAGGCACTCTCGCCGACGTAAGGAGCATGCCGGTTCGGCACGCGGTTGAGCATGTCGTCGAGCGTGCGCGAGACTTTGACGAGCGTCGCCAGCTTCTCGGACGTGACGCCGATCTCGAAAACGTCGGCAAAGTCCTTCTTCAATTTCAGCGTCGGGATCAACGAGCAGAGATTGGCGTTGCCGCAGCGCTCGCCGAGGCCGTTCAGCGTGCCCTGGATCTGCCGCGCGCCCGCGCGGACCGCAGCCAGCGAATTCGCCACCGCCTGCTCGGTGTCGTTATGGGCGTGGATGCCGACGTGATCGCCGGGGATGTGTTTCGTCACCTCGGTGACGATGGCCTCGACCTCATCAGGCATGGTGCCGCCATTGGTGTCGCACAGCACCACCCAGCGCGCGCCGGCCTCGTAGGCAGTCTTGGCGCAGGCGAGTGCGAATGCGGCGTCTTCCTTGTAGCCGTCGAAAAAATGCTCGCAGTCGAGCATCACTTCGCGGCCGGCCGCCCTTGCCGCCGCGACGCTGTCGCGGATCGAGGCGAGGTTTTCCTCCTTGGTCGTCTCCAGCGCGACGCGCACCTGATAGGCCGACGACTTCGCCACGAAGCAGATCGCATCCGCCTTCGCTTCCAAAAGGCCCGCGACGCCAGGGTCGTTGGAGACCGAGCGCCCTGCCCGCCGCGTCATGCCGAAGGCGGTGAAGCGTGCATGATTGAGCTTCGGCTTGGTCGCAAAGAATTCGCTGTCGAGCGGGTTGGCGCCGGGATAGCCGCCCTCGACATAGTCGATGCCGAGGTCATCGAGCATCGCCGCGATGACCTGCTTGTCGGTCAGCGTGAAATCGACACCGTTGGTCTGCGCCCCGTCGCGCAGCGTGGTATCGAACAGATAGAGACGCTCCTTGCTCATGGTGCAGCTCCAAGCGTCTTCTTCATGGTTGTGTTGGCGAGCCACTCGTCGTTGATGGTGATGCTGTTGCGCTGCTGGGCGGTGTAGCCGCGCTTGGCGAAGAAGCCCTCCGCGGTATCGCTGGCATCGACCGAAAGGCTCTTGGCGCCGCGGCCGCCGGCAAGCTTTTCCAGCGCGTCGACGAGCATGGTCGCGATGCCCTGCCCGGCCACGGCCGGGTGCACATAGAGCATCCGGATGTGATCGGTGCCGCGCAGCGAGGCGAAGCCGACGGGCGAGCCCTCGAGCGTCGCGATCAGCGTCAGGTCGGAAGCGAGCCGCTTGCCGAACTCCTCGTCCTCCGCCGCCTCCATCCAGGCCTGCTGCTGCACCTCGCTGTAGTCGTCGCCGGTCAGCTGCTCGATGCTGGCGGTGAAGATCGCAGCGAGCACCGGCACGTCATCGGGCAGGAACGGCCTAAGTGCGGGCTTTGGCAAAGTCTGTCCCATCGTCCTCACCACATCCCATAGAGTTTCAGCACGATCGCCACGGCGGCGCCGAGCAGCAGGATCTTCAGCGCGATGTAATAGAGCCAGTGCCGGGGGAACGGCGTGTCGGGCCGCTTCATCGCGCGACCTCCCAGGTCGTTCCGTCCTTGGAGTCCTTGATCGCAACGCCCATCGCGGCGAGCAGATCGCGGATGCGGTCGGATTCCTTGAAATCTTTCCGCGCACGCGCAGCCGTCCGCTCCGCGAGCAGGCGCTCGACTTCCCCGGCATCGACCCCGCTCGCCTGCTGCTTGCGGCTTTCCCACTGCGCGGCACTCTCGGCGAGGAAGCCGAGCAGCCGCAACGAACCCGACAATGCAGCGGCTTCGCCACGCAAGCCGTGCAGCGCCGCGATCGCCAGCGGCGTGTTGAGGTCGTCAAGCAGCGGCTCGACCACGGATGCGGCCGGCTCGCCTGGCACGACGTCGGCGGCGACGCGATACCAGTCGTCGAGCGTCCTGGCGCTCTCCTCCAGCGACTTCATGGTCCAGTCGATCGGCGAGCGGTAATGCGTCTTCAGCATGTTGAGGCGCAGCACCTCGCCCGGCCAATCCTTGAGCAGTTCGTGGATCGTGATGAAGTTGCCGAGGCTCTTCGACATCTTCTCGCTCTCGACCTGCAGGAAGCCGTTGTGCATCCAGTAGTTCGCCATGCGCTCCTGGTGGAACGCGCAGCAGGTCTGCGCGACCTCGTTCTCGTGATGCGGAAACACGAGATCGATGCCGCCGCCATGGATGTCGAAGTGCTCGCCGAGATGCTTCCAGGCCATGGCCGAGCACTCGATGTGCCAGCCCGGGCGCCCCTCGGCCTTGATGCCGGCCGGTGACGGCCATGACGGCTCGCCCGGCTTGGACGGCTTCCACAGCACGAAGTCGGTGTTGCCCTTCTTGTAGGGCGCGACATCGACGCGGGCACCGGCGATCATCTCATCCAGCGAGCGATTGGACAGCGCGCCGTAGCGCGGCAGCGAGGAGTTGGCCGCGTTCATCGCCTGCGGCGAGAACAGCACGTGGTCCTCGGCGGCGTAGGCAAAGCCACCCTTGATCAGCCGCTCGATGATCTCGCGCATTTCGGCGATATGCTCGGTCGCGCGCGGCTCGACGCTCGGCCTGAGCGCACCGAGCGCATCCACGTCGGCGTGAAACTGCTTGCCTGTCTGCTCGGTCACTTTCCGGATCGCCTCGTTCAGCGGCAGGCCGGGAAAGTCGCGCGCGGCGCGGTCGTTGATCTTGTCGTCGACGTCGGTGATGTTGCGGACATATTTGACGTGCGCCTCGCCGTAAGTGTGGCGCAGCAGCCGAAACAGCACGTCGAACACGATCACCGGTCGCGCGTTGCCGATATGGGCGAAGTCGTAGACCGTCGGTCCGCAGACATACATGCGGACGTTGTTGGCATCGAGCGGCACGAAGGGGCGCTTTTCCTTCGTCAGCGTATCGTAAAGGCGCAATTCCATATGGACACCCGTCGGCTGTTGGCCGGGCGTCCAGTGCTCTCAATGTGTTTGAGAAAAGACGGCTCCAGCCAGCGAATCGCTAGCTCGTAATCTCGCAAATGATGCAAATGGCGAGGAGACCGTTCATGCGGGAACATATGGGCTATGAGGTGCCCTGACGTCAAGGGAGCCGCGAAAATGCCGTCTTCTCCCGCAATGCGCGCCGGGCCCGCCGGAATGGTTCCATTCCCCTTAACCTTTTGAGTTTATTAAGAGCGGGCGGTCTCCAGCCCCCGGTACCCCCATGCGATCCCTGTTCGCGCTCGTCTCTTGTGCTTCCCTCGTCGCGGCATCCGGTGCATTCGCCGAGACCCGCGTCTTCATCATTGCCAACCAGGCGGACGGCTACGGCGTCGACAAGTGCCTGGCTAGGGGCGACAAATGCGGGGCGCAGGTCGCACGCACCTACTGCCAGTCACGGGATTTTGCCCAGGCATCAAGCTATCGCCGGGTCGATCCCGACGAAATTACCGGCTCTGTCCCCAAAACCGGCGCAAACTGCTCCCATGGCCATTGCGACGAATATGTCGCAATCACCTGCCAGCGCTGAATTCCCTCGGAGCTGGCGGACCTTAGGACCAGTCTTCGGCCCCTTGAAACGACGTGACGATGCCGCAGGAAGCGGCTATTGGAGGGCGCGCTTCGGCCCCCAGATCATGCCGGGCCGTGACCTCGCTAGAATGGCGGATATGCCTGAATTTTTGTCTCTCTCCCGTGCCCGCTCCCTTCTTGCCTGCACCGTGCTCCTCGGCACCGTCGTGCTCGCCAATGGCGCTTTCGCGCAGGCCGGTCCGCCCGGCCCGCCGCCTCAGCCCGGCCAGAACGGGCTTGGCCCCAATCCGATGTGCGCACGGCTGGAAGGTCAGCTCGCCGCGCTCGATCGCGGCGGCGGCGGTGGCGACCCCGCGCGTGAAGAGCAGATCCGCCGCTATCAGGATTCCCAGGCCAAGCAGCAGGCCGAGCTCGACCGCGTCACCATGCAGGCCAAGCGCATGGGCTGCGACTCCTCCGGCTTCTTCTCGCTGTTCAACGGCCAGCAGGCGCAATGCAGCCCGGTCAACACCCAGATCCAGCAGATGCGCGCCAATCTGGACCAGATCACCGGCAATCTCGAACGCCTGCGCGGCGGCTCCGGCGGCTTCAGCCCGGAACGCGACAACCAGCGCCGCTCGGTGCTGATGGCGCTGGCGCAGAACAATTGCGGTCCGCAATATGCCAACGCCGCGCAGTCGCAGGGCGGCGGCAACTTCCTGAGCAACCTCTTCAACGGCGGCAACAACCCGAACAATCCGCAAGCCGTGCCGCCCTCCGATCTCGGCCCGCAATCCGGCACCTTCCGCACCGTGTGCGTGCGCACCTGCGACGGCGCTTATTTCCCGATCTCGTTTGCCACCGTGCCGGCACGCTTCCCCGACGACGAGAAGACCTGCAAGGCCCTTTGCCCGGCCGCCGAGGCCGTGCTCTACACCCATCGCAATCCCGGCGAGGACATGAACTCGGCGGTCTCCGTCGGCGGCCAGCCCTACACGGCGCTGCCGACCGCGTTCAAATTCCGCAGCGAGTTCAATCCATCCTGCTCCTGCAAGGCGGCCGGACAGACCTGGGCCGACGCGCTGAAATCGGCCGACGACAAGGCGACCGTCGAGCAGCAGGGCGACATCATCGTCACCGAGGAGAGCGCCAGGAAGATGCAGCAGCAGCGCCTCAACAAGGGCGCGCCGCAGCCTGCCAACGCCAAGAAGGGCGCGGCGCCCGCGCCGACGACGACCGCTGCACCGGCGGCAACGCCGCCGGCTGATACCGGCACGGCTGCGCCGAGTTCAGAGAACAAGCCGATCCGTTCGGTCGGCCCGACCTTCCTGCCGCAGCAGCAGAAGTAGTCCTAACCCGTCATCTCAAGCGAAGGCGGCCGCCAGGCGCGGCCGTTTCGCAGTTACTGCTCGCCCTCGCGGCTCCACGGGAAGAGATTGGCCGGAAAGTCCGCTGCGTAGCGCTTTCCCTTCGGGGGCGGCGGCGGCTCGTCCGGTGGATTCGGGTTGGGCTCGACGATCCGCCGATAGAGGTGCCAGGTGGCATGACCGAGCACCGGCAGAACGACCGCGAGACCGACGAAGAGCGGTAGCGAGCCGATCACGAGCAGCGCCGCCACGATGAGACCCCATCCGGCCATCGCAACCGGATTCGTTGCCACCGCCCGGAGCGACGTGCGGATCGCGTCGATCGCAGTCGCATGCCGGTCGAGCATCAACGGGAACGACACGACGCTGACGCACAAGGCCACAACCGCAAACAGGAAGCCGACACCGCAACCAACGACGATGAGCGACCAGCCTTCCGGTGTCGTCAGCACGCGCGTCGCGAAGTCGGGAATGCTTGCAGCCGCCGCGTGACCGAAGATCGTGACATAAATTGCGTTCGCGACACCGATCCAGGCCCCGAACAGGACCAGCAGGAGCACGCCGAGCTCGACCATGGCACCGAACGACGGTGCGCGCAGCACCTTGATCGCATCCCACGCATCGACCTCCTCGCCACGTTCGCGACGCCGGCTGAGTTCGTAGAGACCGATCGCGGCAAAAGGCCCGATCAAGGCGAAGCCGGCGGCCAGCGGAAACAGGAGCGGCAACACCGAATAGCCGAGAACCATCCTGAACAGCACGAGACCGAGAACGGGATAAATCACGCACACGACGATCGCGTGACTCGGCATCGCCTGGAAATCGTCCCAACCCAGGCGCAGCGCCTCGGTCAGGTCCGACAAGCTGATCTTACGAATGGGATAGGAGGCCGCTTCGCCGAAGACGTGCCGCCTGATGATGTCGTGGGAGTACAGAGTGGCCATGAACGGAGCCTCCCGTGCTGAAAATCGCGATTGTCGATAACACGCGCTTTTCAGCCACGCGTGTCCGCCTGACGAGCAGGAAACGCGATGGGTCGGGTACGGCAACCCAGGTTCAGCGAACAGAGCCTGGCCGGACGGAACCCGTCGCGACCTGCCTCGCAAGCTTAGCGCGCGCGGGCGACGGCTGTGCTCACGGTTAGGTGAATTGTGCACCAGCGCGGGCTTGTGCGTTGCATCAACCAGACCCGACATGCGCACCTGATGCGTTGTCGGCTTGCCGGCGACGGCAACCACGCCACGTCGGGGGCACCTACATTGCTCTATTGACGCCGGATTGGGGCGGTATCATTTTAGACGCAGACGCCCTTAGTTGATGGTCGCGAAGCGTTCTAGATTTCGCGACCCGTGGAATGGGCGAGGCAAAAGGCCGGCGATGGCATAGATGCCAACCAAGAAAGGCCAGCCATCGCGACAGACATGAGCTCCGCCCCGGATTCGTATCCGCAGCCTTCGATGGCAAGGATGGATCAGGATGGCTGTCGCACTGATACTGCTTCTGGTCGCGATCGGCTCGGTGCTGTTTCACATCTACAGCCCGTGGTGGTGGACGCCGATCGCCACGAACTGGGCCTATATCGACCACACCATCAACATCACGTTCTGGATCACCGGCTTCGTCTTCGTCGCGGTCATCGCCTTCATGGCTTACTGCGTCTTCCGCTTTCACCACAAAGAGGGAAGACGGGCTGACTACAATCCGGAAAACAAAAGGCTCGAGTGGTGGCTGAGCGTCGGGACCGGCGTCGGCGTCGCGGCCATGCTGGCGCCTGGCCTCGTGGTCTGGCACCAGTTCGTGACGGTGCCTGCGGATGCCACCGAGGTCGAGGTCATGGGCCAGCAATGGCAGTGGAGCTTCCGCCTTCCGGGCAAGGATGGGAAGTTGGGCACATCCGATGTCCGCAACATCGCTGCCGACAATCCGATGGGTCTCAATCGTGACGACGCCCACGCGCAGGACGACGTCGTGATCGAGAACGGCGACCTGCACCTTCAATTGGGAAAGCCGGTCAAGGTTCTCCTCCGCTCGGTCGATGTCCTGCACGATTTCTACGTGCCCGAATTCCGGGCCAAGATGGACATGGTCCCAGGCATGGTGACCTATTTCTGGATAACGCCGATCCGAACCGGGACGTTCGACGTTCTCTGTGCGGAGCTCTGTGGCGCGGCTCACTATCAGATGCGGTCCAAGGTCATCGTCGACGAAGAGCGTGAATATCACGCTTGGCTGGAGCAACAAAAGACGTTTGCCGAATTGTCTTCGGCAAAAGCCATCGTGAAGGCGACGTACCAATCCGGTGGCAAGTAGCAAGCTGCCGCCACGAAATAGATCGGGTGCATGAGGCCAACGCCTCGCTTCCGATGGAAACGACCGAGGAGGTTTCTATGGTCGATATTCCATATGAAGGGATCGAAGGCATCCCGCCTGCCGAAGTACCTGACGTCGAGCTCTATCATCCGAGGAGCTGGTGGACACGGTATGTCTTCTCGCAGGACGCCAAGGTGATCGCCATTCAGTATTCGCTGACGGCCACGGCCATCGGGCTGGTGGCCCTGGTGCTGTCGTGGCTGATGCGGCTGCAACTGGGATTCCCCGGCACCTTCTCGTTCATCGATGCCAACCAGTACCTCCAGTTCATCACCATGCACGGCATGATCATGGTGATCTACCTGCTCACCGCATTGTTCCTCGGCGGATTCGGCAACTACCTGATCCCGCTGATGGTCGGCGCCCGGGACATGGTCTTCCCTTATGTGAACATGCTGAGCTACTGGGTCTACCTGCTCGCGGTCCTGGTACTGGCCTCGACATTCTTCGTGCCCGGCGGCCCCACCGGCGCCGGCTGGACGCTCTACCCGCCGCAGGCAATCCTCTCCGGAACGCCCGGGCAGGATTGGGGCATCATTCTCATGATGTCGTCCCTGATCCTGTTCATCATCGGCTTCACCATGGGCGGGCTGAATTACGTGGTGACGGTGCTGCAGGCGCGCACGCGCGGCATGACGTTGATGCGCCTGCCGCTGACGGTGTGGGGCATCTTCACGGCGACCGTCATGGCGCTGCTGGCATTCCCTGCCCTCTTCGTTGCCTCGGTCATGCTGCTGCTCGACCGTCTCCTGGGAACCAGCTTCTTCATGCCCTCTCTCGTAGAGATGGGACAACTATCGAAGCATGGCGGCGGCAGCCCACTGCTCTTCCAGCACCTGTTCTGGTTCTTCGGCCACCCCGAGGTCTACATCGTCGCCCTTCCCGCCTTCGGCATCGTCTCCGATCTGATCAGCACGCATGCGCGCAAGAACATCTTCGGCTACCGCATGATGGTCTGGGCGATCGTGGCGATCGGCGCGCTCAGCTTCATCGTCTGGGCACACCACATGTATGTGAGCGGCATGTTCCCGCAATTCGGGTACTTCTTCGCCACCACGACGCTCATCATCGCCATCCCCACCGCGATCAAGGTCTACAACTGGGTGCTGACCCTGTGGCGCGGCGACATTCATCTCAGGGTGCCGATGCTGTTCGCCCTCGGCTTCATCATCACCTTCGTGAACGGCGGGCTCACCGGCCTCTTCCTCGGCAACGTCGTCGTGGACGTGCCCCTCTCGGATACCATGTTCGTGGTCGCGCACTTCCACATGGTGATGGGCGTGGCACCGATCATGGTCGTGCTCGGCGCGATCTATCATTGGTACCCAAAGGTGACGGGGCGGATGCTGAACGACGCCCTCGGCAAGTTTCACTTCTGGGTCACCTTCCTCGGCGCCTACCTGATCTTCTTCCCGATGCACTATCTCGGACTGCTCGGGGTTCCGCGCCGGTATTTCGAGCTCGGGGATACGTCGTTCATCCCGTCCTCGGCCCATTCACTGAACGCCTTCATCTCCGTCGTGGCCTTGACCGTCGGCTTCAGCCAGATGGTGTTCCTGTTCAATCTCGCCTGGAGCCTGTTCAAGGGCGAGGCCTCGGGCGGCAATCCGTGGCGGGCGACGACGCTGGAGTGGCAGACGCCGGAGACGCCTCCAGGGCACGGAAACTGGGGCAAGGAGCTCCCGGTCGTGTACCGCTGGGCTTATGATTACAGCGTGCCTGGCGCCGCGGAGGACTTCATTCCGCAGAACCAGCCGCCACGCGCGACGCAGCTCGTTCAGGGAGCTGCTTCGTGAGCGCCATCATTCTGTTCCTGGCTGTGCTTGCGGTGATCGCCGGATGGTGGCTGTCGCACCAGCGGCTGACGGCCAAGCCTTGGCTGGAGGAAGGCGCGGTCGGCGACTTCCCCGGCGGCGATGCCATGACCTGGCCGGCAGCGAAGGTCGGACTTGGCGTGTTCCTCGCTGTCGCCAGCGCATTATTCGTCCTCTTCATCAGCGCCTACTCGATGCGCATGAGCGTGGTGGACTGGCGACCGCTGCCGGTACCGCGGCTGCTGTGGATCAACACGGGCGTCCTGGTCCTGAGCAGCGTCGCGCTGCAATGGGCATACGTGGCTGCTCGGCGACAGGACACTGAGAGCGTCATGATCGGTCTGCTCGCTGGCGGGGCATCTGCCGTGATCTTCCTCGCCGGACAGCTCCTGGCCTGGCAACGGCTCGGGGCCGCCGGATACTTCGTGGCGTCCAATCCGGCGAATTCCTTTTTCTACCTGTTGACCGCGGTGCACGGGCTGCATCTGACCGGCGGTCTGGTGGCCTTGGGCCGCACCTCAGCCAGGATGTGGCGTGGCGCCGAGATCGCCGAGATGCGATTGAGCGTGGAACTGTGCGCCATCTACTGGCACTTCCTGCTGCTGGTCTGGCTTGTCCTGCTCGGTCTTCTCACCGGCTGGACCGATGATTTCGTCGACATCTGCCGCCGATTGCTGAGCTAGGGAGGCAAGACCAGATGGCTGAGACCGTGCTGACACATTCTGGCCAACCGACTGCGCGGCTTGAAGGCTGGCGCGGCATCGCCGCCGACTGGGCGTCCGATCAGCGTGCCTTCAAGAACGTGTCCTGGGGCAAGGCCATGATGTGGATCTTCCTCCTCAGCGACACCTTCATCTTCAGTTGCTTCCTGCTCTCCTACATGACGGCGCGCATGTCGACGACCGTGCCGTGGCCGAATCCCAGCGAAGTCTTCGCCCTCAATATCGGGGGCAACCACATCCCCCTGATCCTGATCGCCATCATGACCTTCGTGCTGATCAGCAGCAGCGGAACGATGGCGATGGCCGTCAATTTCGGCTACCGCCGCGATCGCGTGAGAACCGCAATCCTGATGCTGGTCACTGCAGCCTTCGGCGCAACCTTCGTCGGAATGCAGGCCTTCGAATGGACCAAGCTGATCATGGAGGGGGTTCGGCCCTGGGGCAATCCATGGGGTGCGCCGCAGTTTGGTGCGAGCTTCTTCATGATCACCGGCTTCCACGGCACCCACGTGACGATCGGCGTGATCTTCCTGATCGCGATCGCGCGAAAAGTCTGGCGGGGAGACTTCGACGTCGAGAGGCGCGGCTTCTTCACGAGCCGCAAGGGGTACTACGAGATCGTCGAGATCATGGGCCTGTACTGGCACTTCGTCGATCTCGTGTGGGTCTTCATCTTTGCATTCTTCTACCTTTGGTGAGGTCGGCGCATGACAAACGCGGCGGTACACATGGAAGGACAGCTCCACGCTCCGGCGCATGGCGCAGTCGCAACGGGAGCCGTTCACGCCAAGGGTCAACAGCACCCGATCAAGCTCTACCTCGTGGTCTGGGGCTGGCTGTTCGTCCTCAGCACGGGCTCCTATCTCATCGACTACTTTGGCCTGCACGGCTATCTGAGGTGGTCGTTGATCCTGCTGTTCATGATGTTGAAGGCCGGCCTGATCGTCGCCGTGTTCATGCACATGGCCTGGGAGCGACTGGCCTTGGCCTATGCCATCCTGCTGCCGCCGATCGCGGTGTTGGTATTCGTGTCGATCATGGTGCTCGAATCCGAATACACGCACTTCCTGCGGGTGCTGTTTTTCGCAACCCCGTCATAGCGGCAAGCTGAGTTCTCACCGCCGTTACCCTGCGAGGTGGGCATCTGGTTACGCCAGCTCACCGCGAAGCCTCCGATCGATTGCGCGCAGCAGTTCACCCACCCGCCCGCCACCGGACGGTGCGAGCGGGTAGCGGCGCAGCACCTCGATGAGCGCCGGCGTCGCGCGCCGGACGGCGCGCTCAACATAGTCGGCACCAATACCCGGAACGTCACCCGCTGCGAGTTCGGCGGCTCGGGCTGCATGGGCGGGCGCACCAAGAATGTGCCTGACCTGAGTCGATCGAGCCAGGGGATGAAGATAGGCCGCAGCCGAGGCGCACATCGCAGCTCGCGCAGCCTGGCTGGCTGCTGCATTTTCGGTTTCCTTTGCGGCCTTCAGGGCCGCCCAGGCCGCATCGCGCAGGGCCTTCACGCGCTTGCCCCCCAGCGCGAATGTCCGGGCGGTTTCGAGCGCATCCCTCGGACGGGAATCCCCGGGATGCGATTGCTCGAATATCTCCAGCACGTCCACGGCATTTTCCGCCGCGTATGCAGCGACCTCACGGAGATCCTCGATATCCAGGATGAACTCGTCTGCCATGCCTCACCTGCCCGACGCCAGCGCGGGGCCATCCTTATTGACGCTCTATGGCTGAAGTCGGTCGTCTCTACATCCGCCGCGGAGTACTGGATCATCCGCCTTCGCGGATGATGACGGCGAACCTTGGGGCGCTATCGCTCTCACACCGAAAGCTTCACCCCTCGAACGCGTCGATCGACGCCTTGCTGCCGCGCGAGACCAGCGTCTCGTCCGGGGCCGGCAGCCTCTCACCCTTGTCGCGGAAGCGGTTGGTGATGGGATAGCGGCGGTCGCGGCCGAAATTCCTGGCCGTCACCTTCACGCCGGGCGCGGCCTGGCGGCGCTTGTATTCGGCGACGTTGAGCAGATGGTCGATGCGGGCGACCGTCTCGCGGTCGAAGCCGGCGGCGATGATCGCATCGAGTGGCTCCTCGCGTTCGACCAGACGCTCGAGGATGGCATCGAGCACGTCATAAGGCGGCAATGAATCCTGATCGGTCTGGTTCTCGCGCAGCTCCGCCGTCGGCGGACGCGTGATGATGTCAGGGGGAATGACCTCGCCCGCGGGCCCGAGCGCGCCATCCGGCTTCCAGCCGTTACGCAGGCTCGCCAAGCGAAACACCTGCGTCTTGTAGATGTCCTTGATCGGGTTGAAGCCGCCGTTCATGTCGCCATAAAGCGTGGCGTAGCCGACCGACATCTCCGACTTGTTTCCCGTGGTCACCACCATCAGCCCGGTCTTGTTGGAGATCGCCATCAAGAGCGTGCCGCGGGTGCGGGCCTGGAGGTTTTCCTCGGTGATATCGGGCGGCAGGTTCTTGAAGATGCCGGACAAGATGGCCTCAAACCCGGTCACGGCCTCCGCGATCGGCAACACCTCGTAGCGGATGCCGAGATGGCCGGCGAGTTCGCCGGCATCCGCAATCGAGTGTGCCGCCGTATAGCGATAAGGCAGCATCACGCCATGCACCTGGTCGGCGCCGAGCGCGTCGATCGCGATCGCCGCGCACAGGGCGGAATCGATGCCACCGGAGATGCCAAGCAGCACGCCGGGAAAACCGTTCTTGCCGACATAGTCGCGTAGGCCCAGCACGCAGGCGGCGTAATCGGCCTTGTCGCCCTCGACCTGCTCCGCGATCGGCCCCGTGCAGCGCCAGTCGTCGCCGTTCCGGGTGAAGCGGACCGTGGTGACGTTTTCCTCGAACGCCGGCAATTGCGCTGCAAGCGAGAGGTCGCCGTTGAGCGCGAAGGACGCGCCGTCGAACACCAGTTCGTCCTGGCCGCAAACCTGGTTGAGATAGACCAGCGGCAGCCCGCTCTCGGTGACGCGCGCCACCGCCACCGACAGCCGCACGTCGTTCTTGTCGCGGGCGTAAGGCGAGCCGTTCGGCACCAGGATGATCTCGGCGCCGGTCTCGGCCAGGGTCTCGACCACGTTTTCGTAGTCCTCGGACTCCTCGAGCCAGATGTCCTCGCAGATCGGCACGCCGATGCGAACGCCGCGCACCGTGACGGGGCCGGCCGCAGGTCCCCGCGCAAACAACCGCTTCTCGTCGAACACGCCGTAATTCGGCAGATTGCACTTGAAGCGAAGTGCGGCGATGCGGCCGCCGTCGAGCAGCGCGCAGGCATTGTAAAGCCTGCCGTCCTCGACCCAGGGCGTGCCGACCAGCATGGCCGGCCCGCCATCGGCGGTCTCACGGGCGAGCGCTTCGATCGCGACGCGGCAGGCGGCCTGGAAGGCCGGCTTCTGCACCAGATCTTCCGGCGGATAGCCAGAAATGAACAATTCCGGAAACAGCACGAGATCGGCGCCGTCGGCGGCGGCTTTCGCGCGCGCGGCGCGCACCTTCGCGGCATTGCCCTCGATGTCGCCCACGGTCGGATTGAGCTGGGCGAGCGTGACCGCGAATGCGTTGAGACGTTCGGTCATGGCCGCCCTTTTCAATTCTCGTCAGACGAAACCCAGCCGCTCGACGATGGCAAAGATCCAGAACGCGCCCGCCATCAGCAGCGCCACACCAACGGCGGCCGAGCCCATGTCCTTGACGCGGCCGATCTGCTTGTCGTGATCCATGGTCAGACGGTCGGCGAGCTTCTCGATCGCCGTGTTGAGCAGCTCGACCGTCAGCACGAACGCGACCGCACAAATCAATTCGACCGCACGCATCGCTGTCGCGCCGATGAACCAGGCCACCGGCAGCGATACGAGGAGCGCAAAGATCTCCTCGCGGATGGCCTGCTCCGAGCGGAACGCAAAAGCCAGACCGTTGCGGGAATTGATCGTGGCCTTCCAGATTCGCAGCAAGGTCCTAGAGCCCCGCTGCGGCCGGCATCGGCTTGGTCTTGCCGGCGCGTTCCTGCTTCAGCAGCTCGGCGACCAGGAAGGCCATGTCGATGGATTGCTCGGCGTTGAGGCGCGGATCGCAGACCGTGTGGTAGCGGTCGTTGAGATCCTCGTCCGTGATCGCGCGGGCGCCGCCGAGGCATTCGGTGACGTCCTTGCCCGTCATCTCCAGATGCACGCCGCCGGCATGGGTGCCTTCGGCGGCGTGGATCGCGAAGAACGACTTCACCTCGGACAGGATGCGGTCGAACGGCCGCGTCTTGTAGCCCGACGTCGAGGTGATGGTGTTGCCGTGCATGGGATCGCACGACCAGACCACCACTTTGCCCTCGCGCTTCACGGCGCGGATCATGTTCGGCAGATGCTCGCCGACCTTGTCGGAGCCGAAGCGGCCGATCAGCGTCAACCGGCCCGGCTCGTTGTCGGGATTGAGCACGTCGATCAGCTTCAGGAGCTCGTCGGGCTTCAGCGACGGGCCGCATTTGAGCCCGATCGGGTTCTTGATGCCGCGGAAATATTCGATATGGCCGTGATCGAGCTGGCGGGTGCGATCGCCGATCCAGATCATATGGCCCGAGGTCGTGTACCAATCGCCGGTGGTGGAATCGACGCGGGTCATGGCCTGCTCGTAGCCGAGCAGCAGCGCCTCGTGGCTGGTGTAGAAATCGGTCGAGCGGAGCTCAGGATGGGCCTCGAGATCGAGGCCGCAGGCGCGCATGAAATTGAGCGCATCCGAAATGCGGTCGGCCAATTCCTTGTAGCGGCGGGACTGCGGGCTATCCTTGAGGAAGCCGAGCATCCATTGATGCACGCTGCCGAGATTGGCGTAGCCGCCGGTGGCGAACGCACGCAGCAGGTTCAGCGTCGCCGCCGACTGGCGATAGGCCATCAGCTGGCGCTGCGGATCCGGCACGCGCGCTTCCTTGGTGAAAGCGATGTCGTTGACGATGTCGCCGCGATAGCTCGGCAGCTCGACGCCATCAATCTTCTCGGTCGGCGATGAGCGCGGTTTTGCAAATTGGCCGGCAACGCGGCCGACCTTCACCACCGGCACTGCACCTGCATAGGTCAAGACGACCGCCATCTGCAGCAGCACGCGGAAGAAGTCGCGGATGTTGTTGGCGCCGTGCTCGGCAAAGCTCTCGGCGCAGTCGCCGCCCTGGAGCAGGAAGGCCTCGCCGGCCGCGACACGGGCCAGCGCCTTCTTCAGATTGCGCGCCTCGCCGGCGAACACCAGCGGTGGAAAGGTCGCAAGCTGCGCCTCGACGTCGGCCAGGGCCTTGGCGTCGGGATAATCGGGCACCTGTAGCACCGGCTTGCTGCGCCAGGACTCGGGCGTCCACCGCTCGGACATCGCAATCTCTCCGTGAAGCAAAAAGCACAACCTGATCTAGGGGTTGCGAGGGCCGCCTTATACACAGGCTGGCACGACATCGCCAGTTGTAAATCCGTTTCGCATTGCAAACCCTTGCGGGCAAAGCTGAATTCGCATTTGCTAGGGGTAGCGAGGAAACCGGCAAGACACCTTCCGCCCATGGACGCGGCACTGGACGACGTTTTCATCGACGAGATCAGCTTCCCGGCGGCCGACGGGTATGCGCTGGCCGGCACCCTGTTTCTGCCGCGCGGCACCAAGCGCCACGCCGTCCTGATCAATTCGGCCACCGCCGTCCCGCGAAAAATCTATCGCGGCTTTGCCTCCTACCTCGCCCATCGCGGCTGCGCGGTCCTCACTTACGACTACCGCGGCATCGGCGACTCCCGGCTGCCGGCGATGGTCGGCTACAACCAGCCGAAATCGCTGGTCGGCTTCAAGGCCTCGATGTCGGACTGGGCCGCGCTCGACGTCACCGCCGCGGTGCGCTGGATGCGCGAGCGGTACAATACGCTGCCCCTTGCCTATGTCGGCCATTCCTACGGCGGCCAGGCGCTCGGGCTGATCGAGAACAACAGTGAGATCTCCCGCGCCGCCTTCGTGGCCTCGCAGGCCGCGACCTGGCGGCTGATGACCTCGCCGGAGAAATACCGCGTCTACGCCTTCATGAATTTCGTCGGCGTGCCGCTGGCCCACGCGCTCGGCTACGCGCCGGGCTGGGCCGGCATCGGCGAGGATTTGCCCAAGGGCGTCTTCCTGCAATGGGCCGAATGGGTCCGGAGCCCGCGCTATCTGTTCGATTCGAAGCTGCCGGCGCTGGACAATTTCGCCAAGTTCAAGGGCGAGCTGCGCGCGCTGTGCTTCTCGGACGATCCCTGGGCGACGCGGCCCGCGATCGAGTTGCTCATGGGCGGCTTCACCGCGATCAAGCCGGAGGTATTGACGGTGACGCCGTCCGAAGTCGGCGCCAAGGGAATAGGCCATTTCGGCTTCTTCCGCCCCGCGCACCGCGACACGCTGTGGCGCGGCGTCGCGGAATGGCTGCAGGGAGAGTGAGACTGCGTCAGCGGATGATCGTCGTCAGAGACGAGTAGCGCCTGTTCGGCTTGGCATCGCTCGGCGCAAACTGCGCGAACGCTTCGCTGACGCGGACCGCCGGTGGCGTGTCGCTCGCGAACCGAAACTCCTTCGGCTTGGGTGCGTAGAAGCTGGCGCTGTAATAGGCGTCGTCGAACCGCGCCTCGCCGACGCCGAACACCGCGTCGCAGGCGAACAGGAGCGCGTACACTCCTGCAACCGCCACGACGATCTCCCTGAAGATTGACATGATGATGCCCTGCCCTTTTGCGGGCAGGATGCAGGTCGGTTCCAAAGCTCTGGTTTAAGGCGCCGCGCTTCTTGTCGAGATGGTTTGCGGCCGCTGAGCCGGATGCAGACGATTTTATCGATCTTGAAAAAGAGCCCGCCTGACCGGACGATCAGGCGGGCCCAGGATTGGCCGATCGGGAGGTTATCAGACGGCCAGATTCATCCAGACAGCCTTGGGCTCGGTGAAATTGTCGAGCGCCGCGGTGCCGTGCTCGCGGCCGAGGCCGGAGTCGCGCTCGCCGCCCCAGGGCAAGCGCACGTCGGTATAGCCATAGGTGTTCATCCAGACCGTGCCGGCGCGGGCCCGCTTGGCGAAACGCTGCAGCTTGCCGATGTCGCGGCTCCAGACGCCGGCGGCGAGGCTGTAGGCGGTGCCGTTGGCGATCCGCAGCGCATCGGCCTCGTCCCTGAACTTGATGACGCTGACGACGGGGCCGAAGATTTCCTCCTGCGAGATCCGCATCTCGTGGGCGACATCCGCGAACACCGTCGGGCTGATGAAGTAACCGCGCTCGCCGACCCGCGTCCCGCCGGTGACGAGGGTCGCGCCCTCCTTCCGGCCGATATCGACATAGTCGAGGATCGACTTCATCTGCTTCTCGGAGATGACCGGGCCGAGCGCCGTCTTGCGGTCGAGCGGATCGCCGATCCTGAGCGATTTCGCGCGCGCAGCCAGCCGCTCGACGACCTCGTCATAAGCCTTCTCCTGCACCAGCACGCGGGAGCCGGCCGAGCAGACCTGGCCGGCATTGAAGAAGATGCCGGAGGCCGCCGCCTTGCTCGCCGCTTCGAGATCGGCGTCATCGAAGATGATATTGGCCGATTTGCCGCCAAGCTCGAGCGAGACGCGCTTGAAGTTGCCGGCCGCGCCCTTCATGATTCCGCGGCCCACACCGGGCGAGCCGGTGAAGGTGACCTTGTCGACGTCGGGGTGATTGACCAGCGCATCGCCGACGACGCGCCCCGGACCCGTCACGACGTTGAACACGCCCGCCGGCAGCCCGGCTTCGAGCGCGAGCTCGGCGATGCGCAGCGCCGACAGCGAGGTCAGCTCGGCCGGCTTCATCACGATGGTGCAGCCGCAGGCCAGCGCCGGCGCCAGCTTCCACATCCCGATCATCAGCGGAAAATTCCACGGCACGATCGCCGCGACCACGCCGACAGGCTCACGCATGGTGTAGGTCAGCGCGTCGTCGCGCACCGGCACGACGTCGCCGCTGATCTTGTCGGCCCAGCCGGCGTAGTAGATCAGCGTGTCGACGGCGGCCGGAAAGTCCTGGCGCATCGTCGCGGAAATCGGCTTGCCGGCATCTATCGACTCCAGCTCGATGATTTCCTCGGCGTGTGCCTTCAGCAGGTCCGCCCAGCGCAGCAGGATCTGGCCGCGCTCGGAGGCGCGCATCGTCCGCCATGGACCTTCGAACGCCCGGCGCGCCGCGGCGACGGCATGCTCGACATCGGCCTCGCCACCCTCGGCGACGGTGGCGATGACCTGCCCCGTTGCAGGATTGAGGGATTTGAAGGTGCGGCCGGAGCTGGCGGGGACGCGGCGGCCGTCGATGAGCAGGTGCTGCGGCCGGGCCATGAACTCGGTCGCCGGCGAATGCGCAAAGTCATATGCAACTGACATCATATTTCCTCCTGTTCTGGTATGCCAGACTAGGCGTCTATTGGCCGGAGTAAATATGATATGATCTGCAAATGGACGCCGAATATATGAAGTGTAGTTCATAAGGAAAGGCCGATGCTTCAGATCGAGATCGAGGCTGTCTGGCGGTTTCGCCGCGAGGGCAGCCCGCGCACCGTCGCCGTCATGCTCGGCGTGCTCAACGAAATCCGGAAGACCGGCAAGATCACCAGCGCCGCCAGCGACGCGCATCTCTCCTATCGCCATGTCTGGAATCTGATCGAGCAATGGTCGGAGTTCTTCGGCACGCCGCTGGTCGAGACCCAACGCGGCAAGGGCTCGAAGCTGACGCCGTTCGGCGAGCGGCTGGTGTGGGCCGGCGAGCGCATGCAGGCGCGGCTCGGCCCGCAGCTCGAAAACCTGGCGCAGGAGCTCGCCAGCGAGATCAAGCCGTTCCTCGAACAGCGGCCTTCCGTCATCAGAGTTCACGCGAGCCACGGCTTTGCGGTGGCGAAGCTGCGCGAGTTCCTCGACCGCGAGCCCGGCATCGGCGTCGATCTGCGCTATGTCAGCAACCAGCATTCGCTGGTCTCGCTGGCGCAAGGTGCCTGCGACCTCTCCGGCCTGCATCTGCCGCACGGCGCGCTGCGTGCGCAAGGCATCAAGGCCGCGCGTGAATGGCTCGATCCGCGCGAGGACCGCATCATCAGCTTCGTCACGCGCGAGATGGGCCTGATGGTCGCGCGCGGCAATCCGCTGCGCATCGCCTCGCTGCAGGACCTCACCGGACCAAAAGTCCGGTTCGTCAACCGCGACCATGATTCCGGCACGCGCCTGTTGTTCGACCAGCTGCTCGCCGCAAACCGCATCGACGAAGGCAGGATCAACGGCGCGCAGCAGATCGAGTTCACCCACGCCGCGGTCGCGGCCTATGTCGCGAGCGGCATGGCGGATGCGTGCTTCGGCGTCGAGGCGGCCGCGCGGCAGTTCGGCCTCGATTTCATCCGCCTCCTCACCGAGGATTATTTCTTCGTCTGCAAACGCGCCTTCCTCGATACCGCCCCGATGCAGCGCATCCTCGAGATCATCCGCAGCGCCGATTTCCGCGCCGCCGTCGCCACCCTGCCCGGCTACGTGCCCTCGGATACGGGCACCGTGACCGGCGTGAAGGCGTTTCTGGAGATGCACGCCGTGCGGTGATCAAGGACCGCGCTCACCTTGTCGGCGGTGGGCAAGAGTGGCAATCTCAGATGCGAATTGATCCAAGAGTCCTCGTCATGCCGCGCGCCAGCGCCAAACCGCGTCCCCAGTTGAGCCTTCGAATCGACCTCGACGGCGAGGACCGGATCGGCCCCGGCAAGATCGAGCTGCTGGAGCAGATCCGCGAGCAGGGCTCGATCTCGGCGGCCGGCCGGGCCATGGACATGTCCTACAAGCGGGCCTGGGACCTCGTCGACGAGATCAAGCGCATCTGCGGGCATGCCGTGGTCGAGCCGCAGGCCGGCGGCAAGAACGGCGGCGGCGCGATGCTGACTCCCTTCGGTGAGAAGCTTGTCGCGCGCTACCGCAAGATCGAGCGCGACGCCGCGCGCGCCGTGCACAAGGAGCTGGAGGCGCTCAGGAGCGACATCGCCCGTTCGCGGAAATCCTGACGGCCGTCAATTCGGCCTTACCGCCACCTCGGGCATCGGCTGCGTCAGCGCTTCGCCCAGCAGGCTCTGCTCCGCCTTCGGGATCGAGAACCGCACCTTGAAGCCGTCTTCGGTCTGCAGCGTGATGATGCGCTGGGTCGTGTCGGTCGATTGCTCCAGCACCCAGGACGCCAGCGGATAGGCGTAGCGCAGGCTCTGGTCGCCGTAACGGGCCTTCAGCGCCGTCTCGAGCAGTCCGGGCAGCGTCATGATGAGGGCGCCGACCTGGTTGAGCGAGACGCTGACGGCAGCCGAATTGCCCGTCACGTCCTCGAAGCCCAGCGAGATCGCGCCGCCGTCGGCCGCCACCTCGCACGTCGTGAGCGATCTGACCTTGATTTCCATCGAGAACTCCGGGACGCAGTTCCGCTATATCCTGAAAAATATAGCGATAGTTGCGATCAGGTCCAGCCGGTTGTTTTGGAATATCTCGAACCGGCCGGAGGGAGCGTGGCTTCGACTTCCGACGGCGACACGGTCCCGGCAGCGCCACGCGGCCGCTTACATCAGCGGCTCGTCCTTCAGCGCCGACACCACCTGCTCACCGCGCTCGGTCAGGCGATAGGTCACCAGCGGCCGACTCGATGGCGGCTTGCGATCGATCTCGACGATGTAGCCGCGCACCATCAGCGCTTCGAAGCTGCCGTAATAGCCGAACATGCTGATCTGGTTCTGCCTCAGCAGCTTGAACTCGCGCAGCAGGCGGATCTCGTTGCCCGAAAGCAGCGAGCGGCGCACGCGCTGCACGAACCGCGCGCGCTGCTCGAACCAGGCCTGATCGGGCAATTCATGCACGGCCGGCGCCGGATCGCGCTCGCACAGGCGCGCCTCCGGCGTGGCCTCGGCTATCACCTGCGGCAGGCACGGCATGCTGCTCACGACCGCTTCCCTCGCGACATCGAGCAAGGCGATCGGCCAGCGACGCTTGTTGTCCACCATCACCGGCGGCGGCACGACGCTGTCACGCACCAATTGCTCGAAACGCCCGGCGGTCACGCCGACATAGGCGGCCGCCCGTCGGCGATCGACCAGACGGGTGTCCGGCCGGTGCTCCAGCTCGCAAGCGATGTTCTCGTCCACCCCGAAATCCCCTGGCGCCTCGTTGCGCGAAGCCCGGCGGTCCCCAAGGGGACCGGCCGGGCCGGCGGCGAACGTAAGGAGGAGCAGCGCTCTCGAAAAGCAGAGAATTTCGCACATGTTGCTGCCGTTTCGGCAACGGCTATAGTCCTCCCCAGGGGACCCCATGCGATTTCATTCACCCGCCATCCAGTACTTCCACGCCGTCCGCCGCACCGGCTCGATCCGGGCTGCGGCGCGCGTACTGAACGTCGCCTCCTCGGCAGTCAGCCGCCAGATTCTCAAGCTCGAGCAAGAGGTTGGGTCACCCCTGTTCGAGCGAAATGCGCGCGGCCTGACGCTGACGACGGTCGGCGAGATGCTGGCCCGGCATGTCATGAACGTGCTCCAGGACCTCGACCGCTTCCGCTCGGACGTCGCCTCCCTGTCCGGCGCCTGGAGCGGCACCGTCCGCATCGCCTGCATCGAATCGCTGACGGAATCCGTGCTGCCGGACCTGATCGCGTCCCATCGCGGCCGGGCCCGCCGCGTCAGCTTCACCACCGGGGTGAAGGGATCGTCGGACGTGCTGGAGTCCTTAAGCCGCGGCGAAGCCGACATCGGCATCGCCATGGCGCTCCGCCACCCGCCCGATTTGCGGCAGGTCGCCTTGAAGCGGTTTCGTCTCGGCGCGGTGGTCGCACGCGAGCATCCGTTGGCGCGCCGCAAGACGGTGACGCTGGAGCAATGCCTCGCCTTCCCCGTCATCAACGCACTGCCGGAGCTGTCGATCTATCATCTACTGCAGCCGCTGATCGCGCAGCTCTCGGAGACGCCGGAGCCGGCGATCCAGGCCAACTCGATCGACCTGATGCGCGAGCTCGCCGCGCGCGGCGTCGGTGTCGCCTTCCAGACCCAGCTCGGCATCAACAGGCTGTCACGCGACGGCCAGCTCGTCTTCCTGCCGCTCGACAATGCCGGCAGCCCGGTCTGGTCCGATCTCGGCATCTACGTCCGTGCCGAGCGGACGCTACCCGCCTACACCGAGTCGTTTCTTCAGGAGCTGGTGCGCGAACTGGGCGAGCGCGAGCGGCGGGAGAACGCGGCCTATCCGCCGACCTCGTGACGTCGCCTCAAGCGCGCCCGCGCTCAGCCGTGACTTGCCGCCTTGCGGTGGCCGTTCTCGCTGAGGCGGTCGACCCAGGCGATACCGATCGCGGAGATGATGAAGGTCAGGTGGATCAAAACCTGCCACATCACGCCGCTCTCGGTGAAATTGCTGCGCGTGGTGCCGAGATTACCGGCCTCGATGAAGGTCCGCAGCAGCGAGATCGAGGAGATGCCGATGATCGCCATTGCCAGCTTGATCTTGAGCACGCTGGCATTGACGTGGCTGAGCCATTCCGGCTCGTCGGGATGGCCGCTCAGGTTGAGCCGCGAGACGAAGGTCTCGTAGCCGCCGACGATCACCATCACCAGCAGGTTCGAGATCATGACGACGTCGATCAGTCCGAGCACGACCAGCATGATCTGCTGCTCGCTGGCGTCGAAGGAATGCACGACCAGATGCCAGAGCTCTTTCAGGAACAGCAGCACGTAGACGCCCTGCGCGATGATCAGGCCGACATAGAGCGGCACCTGCAGCCATCGCGAGCCGAAGATCAACTGCGCGAACGGGCCGATTTGCGGTCGCGGCACGGCGTGCGCCGAAGGTGCTTTGCGTTCGGACGTCATTGATTACTCCGGATTGGAGGCAGGAAGCGTCGCCTCAGAAGAATTGCGCTCAGAGACTCGCGATCACAGGCGCGAGCTCGAGCGAGCCCCGATAGATCATCTCGAAGGCGACGTAAACGATGATGGCGAGACCGACATAGGCGATCCAGCGCTGCTTCTGCAGCACGCGGCCGAGCAGGTCGGCGGCAACGCCCATCATCGCGACCGACAGCAACAGGCCGAAGGCGAGGATGTAGGGATGCTCGCGCGCGGCGCCCGCCACCGCGAGAACATTGTCGAGCGACATCGAGACGTCGGCCGCGACGATCTGCACCGCCGCCTGGCCGAAGGTCTTGTGCGGCGCCGTCGCAGCATCCGCGCCGGGACCATGGCTGAACGCGAGCTGGTTGGAGTGCGCGGCCTGCTCGCGAATCTCGCGCCACATCTTCCAGCACACCCACAAGAGCAGCACGCCGCCGGCGAGCAACAGGCCGATCACCTGCAGAAGCTGGGTCGCGACGCCGGCAAAGACGATACGCAGCGCCGTTGCGGCGGCAATGCCGACGATGATGGCACGCCGGCGCTGCGCGGCCGGAAGGCCGGCGGCGGCAAGGCCGATGACGACGGCGTTGTCGCCGGCAAGCACGAGGTCGATCAGGACGACTTGAAGCAGCGCACTCAGCGCGTCGGCGGTGATGAATTCAGTCATGATTGATCATTTTTCGGTGTGGACGGATCGAGCCAATGCGGCTTCTTCCGCTCGATCCAGTCGAAGACCTTTGAACGGGAGGAACGCAGCGCCGGCACGTCCTCGGCGAGCAGCGCAAGGCCAAGCGGCAGCATCCAGACGCCGAGCACCGGCAGGAAGGAGAGCACTCCGCCGACGACAAGCAGCGCGCCCGAGGGGATCCGCACCCAGCGGCTGGACGGCTTGAGCAGATAGCTGACGGTGTCGGCCATGCGCGGCGGCAGACGGTGGACGAGCTTGTCGAGGCGCGGATCGCCGCCGGCCATCTGGCTGGCGGCGCCCGCGGTCCCGGTCGTGTGCTCATCCGATGCTGTGCTCATGCTCACTCCTTTGGGGCGGTGCTCACCGCACCCGGCCCGACCTGCTTCGCGCGCGGCAGCACCAGCGTCAAAAGCCGCAACAGCTTGATTGCCTGCACCTCATGCGGATGCACGTCCTCGTCCGCGGCCGCGACGCGCTCCGACAGCTCGATCAGATGCGACGACAGCGGCATGTTCGAAACCGGCCGCAGCGTGTCGATCACCACATTGGCAAAGTCCGGCTCTTCCAATCGTTCCGCAAGCTCGTCGAACATCGAAAGCAGCCGCTCGTCGCCGATATGCGGCGCCAATCCACGATCCCTGATGAAGCGGATCACCTCGTCACGCTCGACCGGCGAGACGCGCCGGTCGGCCACGGCGACCAGCGCGCCGGCAATGACCAGCGCCACTGCGGCCTGCTCGTTCAGGCTGGACGGTTCGGTGATCTCGATCGTATTTGAGAATTTGGCGTCAGACATCGTTGCTCCTCGTTTTGCGCAAATGTCCGCGCGGAGCTGCGATGGAACGACGGGTCGGGAAGGAACTCGAGAGGGCCCGACGGTCGGCCGATCCATCGCATTCGCGCGGGACAGGTCATCCGACATCGCGAGGTTTGCCGACATCTGTCGGCGTCCTCGCCAGAGGGGCCCGGATTCTTGTTCGCCTCAGACATAAAGATGGGTCTGTCGGAATCAAGGCGATACGACTGCGACCAGCGGCCGCATCGGTTCCGTGTTGCCATGTTTGGTTAAGCAGTTGCGCACGCAGCTCCGTAGTCCGGATGAGCGCAGCGATATCCGGGACAGTGGTCGTCGCTTCGCTCATGCGGGCTACGGGAGATGGCCATGGGTACCGCACACACCTGTTTCAACCGTCATTGCGAGCGCAGCGAAGCAATCCAGACTGTCTCCGCGGAAAGACTCTGGATTGCTTCGCTGCGCTCGCAATGACGGTGTATGGGCGACAGCGTCGCTCCTTCAATTCGCGCCTCGACAAGATGCGCGACGGGACGGCGGCATCGCAGCCGTGTCACGATGGATCGCTACGATCTCAGGAACGGGCGCTCCGATGGGACGCAGCGTTCCGTCATAGCGCCCGCACAAGCTTCGGCAGCGAAAAGCTCGCCCAGAGTTCGTTGATCGCGGAGAATCGCATGCATAGCATCACGTCCTGCACCGGCTGCGGCCATGCACTTGTCCCGATGCTGACGGCCAAGGGCCGCGCGGAGCTGAGCTGCCTCTGGTGCGAAGGCATCGACGCGCGCGCGGTGGACATGGCGAAGTGGGCGGACAGCCCGTCCGGCAAACCCGAGCGGATGGCTCGTCGGTCGTTCGAATGAGCGGTATCAGACGCTGAGCCGGCGGCATTCGCCTATGCCCGCGACTTGCAGGGCTGCATGCCGTTTGCAGGACATGCCGACAAATTAGACAAGATACATCCCCGCACCGGACTTGCCGGCTTTGCGAGTTGGCCCGGGCAGGTTGGTGAACATGTTCTCTAACCTCAGGCGCAATCTCGATTTTTTTCGCGCCGCGTGAAGCCGGCGAGCTTGCGCGCTGCGCCGTGCGCCGACTGGCCCAAAATTCGCAAGACATCGTTACGCCGGATTCCCTGCCCTCCCACGACAGGAGCAGCAAGATGCGTGCGCCCAGCTCCGGGATGACGGCATCACATCGGAGAATGCCATGAACGTGCATGCCGCGGGCGATCTCAAATTCACCGGCCTCACCCGTCCGGATGGCTTACCCCTTCGCCTCAACGATCAGGACTTCGTTGCGATCGATCGCGACAGGAATGCGAAGTTCGAGGCGACCTACCGGCCGCAGGCGCTCTACAACCGTGCCAATGAGGGCTTTCACGCCAA
The DNA here is from genome assembly GCF_025200885.1 of Bradyrhizobium huanghuaihaiense. NCBI lineage: Bacteria > Pseudomonadati > Pseudomonadota > Alphaproteobacteria > Hyphomicrobiales > Nitrobacteraceae > Bradyrhizobium > Bradyrhizobium huanghuaihaiense. Next base: position 5,696,568 of record NZ_CP104172.1, read on the forward strand.
CAACGAAACCTTCCTTCTGCACGAGGTCGCGACCAACCTGCCGATCTACCGACCGGACACCGGCCCTACCGATTTCCACCTGCATCTTCCGCCCGGCGGCTTCCAGCTCGTGCTGGTCACGTCCGGCGCGTTCACCTTCGACTATGACGGGCGCTTCTACAATGTCGGTCCGGGCGCGGTGATGCTGCAAAGCGCGATCGTTCACCGCCAGCTGTTCTACACCTGGTCGGGCCTGTCGACCGAAGAGAACTTGAAGACGCCGCAAACGGTCGTGCCCGATCCGATCTCGATGGGCTATTCCGGCAAATTCCTCGAGGCCTTCATCACCGATCCCACCACCTTTCCGAACCCGACCATCGTCGGTCCGGACCAGATCAACGAGGCCGAGACGCCGCGCGTGGCCTGGAGTCATCAGTTGCACAACCGGCCGGCCGATGCCGGCTTCTGGCTTCAGGATCCTCTCGCGTTGGACGCGCTGTTCAAGCCGCTCACCGGCGGCGCGGTCAAATCGGCCCTGCCGGTCTACGTGCGCGACATCGGCATCGAGATTCCCAGCGGTCATCTCGTCACGGGCCACATCATCGCGACCGATCCGCGCGGCCATTCGCTGCTGCCGAAGAGCACGTCCATCGCCGCGGACGCCGGCTGTTTCGCCAAGGGCGAGGTCGTGATCTACCGCGTCATTCGCGGCACCGCCGAGTTCAAGAACAAAGCCGGCGAGAGTTTTGAACTTTCCGCCGGCGACGTGGTAACGGCGGGCAAGGAGTCCGTCAGCCTCATTGGCGTCGGCGAGAACACCCAGGTCCTCCGCCTCGGCCTGCTCAAGGGCATGAACGAGCTTCGCAGCTGGACGCCGACGCAGCGCGACGAGATCGACGGCCTTGCCGGTCAGATCATCACCCACAAGGACGTCCGTCCCCTGCGCACCGAAGGCAAGCCGGTCGGGTATCTGTACGGGTAGGCGGAAATCTCGCTTGCGGCCATCCTTCGAGACGCCCGCCCGCGGCGGGCCCTCAGGATGAGGTCCCGTGTTGCGGCGAGATTTCAGACCCTCATGGTGAGGAGCCCGCCAAAGCGGGCGTCTCGAACCATGCAGGCCCGGCTCGTCCGGCGGATGACAGCCTACTCCGCCGCCTGACGCACGTGCCGCGCAGTCGGCGTACGCATGGTGACGAGCTCTTCGGCCGCGGTCGGATGCAGCGCGATGGTCGCGTCGAAATCCGCCTTGGTCGCCTTCATCTTCACCGCGATCGCCACCACCTGGGTGACCTCGGCGGCGCAATCGCCAACGATGTGGCAGCCGAGCACGCGATCGGTCGAGCCGTCGACCACGAGCTTCATCAGCACGCGCGTGTCGCGGCCGGACATGGTCGCCTTGATCGGGCGGAACGTCGTCTTGTAGATGTCGACGTGGCTGAACTGCGCGCGCGCCTCGGTTTCCGTCAGACCAACCGTGCCGACCTCCGGCTGCGAGAACACGGCCGTCGGGATGTTGGCGTGATCCACCTGCACCTCGCGCTTGCCGAACACGGTGTCGGCGAAGGCATGACCCTCGCGAATCGCGACCGGCGTCAGGTTGAAACGGTGGGTGACGTCGCCGATGGCATAGATGCTGTCGACCGAGCTCTTCGAGAAATGATCGACCGCGATGCCGCCATTCTTCGGATTGATGGCGACGCCGGCGTTCTCCAGGCCGAGATTGGCGACGTTGGGATGGCGGCCGATCGCGAACATCACCTGGTCCGAGGCGATGCTCGAGCCGTTCGACAGATGCGTGGTGAACTCGTCTCCGTGGCGGTCGACCTTGGCCACCGTGCAGCCGGTGAGGATAGTGATGCCCTGCTTCTCCATCTCGGAGCGGACATGGGCGCGCACGTCCTCGTCAAAACCGCGCAAGATGTTGTCGCCGCGATAGATCACGGTGACGTCGGAGCCGAAGCCGGCGAAGATTCCGGCGAACTCCAGCGCGATGTAGCCGCCGCCCTGGATCACGATCCGCTTCGGCAGCTTCTTGAGGTGAAACGCCTCGTTGGACGAGATCACGTGCTCGATGCCGGGAATCGCCGCGCCGTGGTTGGGCGCGCCGCCGGTGGCGATGAGGATGTACTTCGCCCTGATCTTGCGGTCGTTCTCGAGCAGACGGACGGTGTGCTTGTCCTCGATCGTCGCGCGGCTCTTGACGATCTGTGCGCCCGACTTCTCGACATTCGTCGTGTAGGCCGCCTCCAGCCGCGCGATCTCCTTGTCCTTGTTGGCGATCAGCGTCGCCCAGTCGAAGCTCATCGACGGGATGGTCCAGCCGAAGCCGGCGGCGTCCTCGATCTCGTGACGGACATGCGAGCCGATCACGAACAGCTTCTTGGGCACGCAGCCGCGGATCACGCAGGTGCCGCCCATGCGGTATTCTTCCGCGATCATCACGCCGGCGCCGTGACCGGCCGCGATGCGGGCGGCACGCACGCCGCCCGAGCCGCCACCGATGACGAAGAGGTCGACGTCGAATTCAGCCATTGTCCACTCCGACCTCTAGAGCATGATCCGGAAAAATGCAGCGGTTTTCCGAAAGGATCATGCTCAAATGACAACCTAAAGCGCGATAACGCGCTTTAGGAACTCGCTATCAGATAGGTACGGTCAGATTTCCTTGCCACGCTTGCGCATCTCGGCGCGGAAGGCCCCCATCACGGTCTCGGAGAAGTTCTGGGCCCAGGAGTTCATGAAGGCCATGCTGAGGCCGATGGCGCGCGGCTCGGCGTCGATCAGCTTCTTGCCGAGCGGCGACTTGTAGAAGGTGACGAGATCCTTCAGCTCCTGCTCGGTGAACTCGCTGGCGTAGATCTGCGCCATGCCCTCGCCGATCTCGTTCTGGCGGCCGTTGAGCTGCTGGGCGACGACCTGGGCGACCTCGTTGAGGTCCTTCTGGTAGTTGAGGTTCTGCTGGATCAGCGCGATCTTGGTCTTCTCGACGAGGCCGGGCACGGCGCCGGTGTACATCGCGGTGGCGTTCTTGATCTGCAGGATCTCCCGGGCCGCGGCAATCGCCGCCGGCGAGGCCTTCGGCTGGGCCGGCGCGGCGGGCGCCTTGGGCTGGGCCGGCGCCGGCTGCTGCGCCATCGCCGGAACGGCCGAAAGCGCCAGACCCGCAGCAAGGGTCACGGCCGGCAACAATTTCAAAACGCTCTTCATTCCTAGTCTCCTTAGGGCTTTCGCCGTTCAATTACGCGGATTCCCTCGCCGCCCGCCAAAACGGCCGAGCTGGCCAAGCCGATGAACAATCCATGCTCGACGACGCCGGGAATCGCGCTCAACGCCTTGGCGAGGCTGGCGGGATCCGCGATCCGTCCGAGCTGGGCATCGACGATCCAGTGGCCGCCGTCGGTGACGAAAACGTGGCCGTCCTTGGCCTTGCGGACCGCCATTTGCCCGGAAACGCCGCAGTCCGCAAATGCCTTCTCGATCGCGCGGCGCGTCGCGCCAAGCCCGAACGGGATGACCTCGACCGGCAGCGGAAACTTGCCGAGCGTCGGCACCCATTTGCTGTCGTCGGCAATCACGATCATGCGATCCGAGGCGGCCGCCACGATCTTCTCGCGCAGCAGCGCGCCGCCGCCACCCTTGATCAAATTGAGCTCGGGATCGATCTCGTCCGCGCCGTCGACGGTGATGTCGAGATGGTCGACCTCATCGAGCGTGGTCAGCTTCACGCCGCAACGCTCCGCATCAGCGCGCGTCGCCTCGGAGGTCGGCACGCCGATCACCTTCAGCCCGGCAGCCACCCGCTCGCCGAGCAGCTCGACGAAATGCTTTGCGGTCGAGCCGGTGCCGAGCCCGAGCTGCATGCCGTCACGCACCTCCTCCAGCGCACGCGCCGCCGCCTGCCGCTTCAACTGGTCCATGTTCAATTTTGCGCCCGCCTCTGGCTTGAGAGTGCCGCCGGTATAGCTGCTTGCGGCGGCCTATGTAGCCTCGTTTTCCCCGCGGGAACAGGCCTCTGCGCCGATCTTATAAGGTGAACTTATGGCTTCTGCCCTTGCGCCGATCCGGCCGGCCCGATAGCGCTTGGCCCATGACCTCGCCCGCCACGACCTCCTCCTACACCCTCGTCTTCGATCTCGACGGCACGCTTGTGGATACGGCGCCCGACCTGATCACCGCGCTGAACTACGTGCTCGACCGCGAAGGCCTGCCGCCGGTGCCGATCGCCTCGGCCCGCAACATGATCGGCGCCGGCGCCCGCAAGCTGATCGAGCGAGGCCTGGAGGCCGAGGGCCGCACCGTCACCCCCGCCGACATGGACCGGATGACGGCGGATTTCATCGCCTATTACGCCGAGCATATTGCGGTCGAATCCCGCCCCTTCGAGGGGCTCGAGGCGGCGCTCGACCATTTTGCGGCGCAGGGCCATCGCCTGGCGGTCTGCACCAACAAGCTGGAATGGCTCTCCAAGCGGCTCCTGGACCAGCTTGGCCTGAGCCGCCGTTTCGCGGCGATCTGCGGCGCCGACACCTTTGGCGTCCAGAAGCCCGATCCGACCATCTTTAGGGAGACGGTGGCCCGGGCCGGCGGCAATGTGAAATCCAGCATCATGGTCGGCGACGCCGGAACCGATGTCGGGGTCGCCCGGCGGGCCGGGGTTCCCGTGATCGGGGTCAGCTTCGGCTACACGGACGTGCCGATCGCCGAGCTGAAGCCGGACCGGCTGATCCATCACATGCGCGACCTGCCGGCGGCCGCCAGCAGCCTGATGACGGCCTAGAGTTCGGCAAGAGCCTGAAATTTCAGCAGAAACCCGAAGATACCCCGCGTTAACCAACTATTAACTATGCGCGACGCGCCGGTTGCCTGCCCTCGGCGACGCCCCTAAGGTCGGCCCGGGATGTGGCGGTTCGTCGCAGTCGAAGTGGGTGGTTCATGCGTCGGGTGATCGCGATTGCGCTGGCGGGGGCGAGCCTGGGTGGCTGCTCCTCGATGTCCTGGGACATGTTCAAATCGGCGCCGCCGACCGTTCAGGTACGGCTCGAATCAAATCCCCCCGGCGCTGACGCCACCACCTCGCTCGGTCCGGGCTGCAAAACCCCCTGCTCCGTTTCGGTTCCCGCCCTGGACGCGCCGTTCACCGTCGCCTTCGCGCTGCCCAAGTACCAGCCCGCGAGCGTGCCGGTGAACGTGATCAAGAATCCCGGGGATTTCACCACGCCCGCCTCGGTCACCACCGACCCGAATCCGGTGTTCGCGGAACTCCAGCCGGCGACCCCGCCAAAGCCCGTCCGCAAGCCGCACCGGCCGAAGAAGCCGAAACCGGCCGCGACGGCCGCGGCACCGGCTGATGCCGCGCCTGCCGCGGGCTCGCCGTTCCCCGATCCGAACGCAGGCAAGCGCTGAGTTACGTATACCACCCGATTGTCCTAGCCGCGTCCGATGCTTAGATTGCTTCCAGAGCACCGCTGAAGCAAAGGTGCGCCCGTCGCCGTAAGTGACAAGGCATTTGGTATGAACGGACCCTCCGTGAGCCCCCGCGCAGCGCTGTCGAGCGCGATGACCGATCCGTTCGGACGGACCATCACCTACTTGCGCGTTTCCGTCACCGACCGCTGCGACCTGCGCTGCTTCTACTGCATGTCGGAAGACATGACGTTCCTGCCCAAGGCGGACCTGCTGACGCTGGAGGAACTCGACCGGCTCTGCTCGGCCTTCATCGCCAAGGGCGTGAAGAAGCTGCGCCTCACTGGCGGCGAGCCGCTGGTCCGCCGCAACGTGATGACGCTGGTGCGCTCGCTGTCGCGGCATCTGACGAGCGGCGCCCTGAACGAGCTGACGCTGACCACCAACGGCACCCAGCTCGCCAAGCACGCGAAGGAACTCGCCGATTGCGGCGTCCGCCGCATCAACGTCTCGCTCGACACGCTCGATCCCAAGAAGTTTCGCGAGATCACCCGCTGGGGCGAGATCGACAAGGTCTTGGAAGGCATCGAGGCCGCGCGGGCCGCTGGCCTCGCGGTGAAGATCAACGCGGTCGCATTGAAGAACCTCAACGAGGACGAGCTGCCCTCGCTGATGCGCTGGGCCCACGGCAAGGGCATGGGCCTGACCTTGATCGAGGTGATGCCGATGGGCGAGATCGGCGCGGGCCGTATCGATCAATATCTGCCGCTGTCGCTGGTGCGCGCGCGCCTCGCCCAGCAGTTCACCATGACGGATCTCGCTGAATCCACCGGCGGGCCGGCGCGCTATGTCAGCGTCGCCGAGACCGGCGGCAAGCTCGGCTTCATCACGCCGATGACCCATAATTTCTGCGAATCCTGCAACCGCGTGCGCATCACCTGCACGGGAACGCTGCACACCTGCCTCGGCCACGAGGACGCCTCGGACCTGCGCAAGCCGCTGCGGGCATCTGATGACGATGAGCTGCTGGCCGCTGCGATCGACCGCGCCATCGGGCTCAAGCCCAAGGGCCACGATTTCATCATCGACCGCCGCCACGACCGCCCCAGCGTCTCCAGGCACATGAGCGTCACCGGCGGCTGAAGCATGATCCGGCCCCGGACGGCCGCGTTAGTGCATTACGCGTGCCTCAGAAGGCATAACGCCGGTAGAGCACGACGATGACAGCTAGCACCGTCCCGGCATAAATGACCTGCGCTGCGTGATCCAAAACGACAGCGGCGCGCTTTCGGCCGGCGGCCCGAAGTTTTTCATGTTTGTAGCCAGCCAATATCGTCATCAGGCATAGTACGAAGAAAATGTAGAACATCTCTTCGACCACCACCGTGTATCCGACGTCGCCGATCTGGCTGCTCACCGCGACGAGCAGCACCGCGCTCGCCAGGATCGAGGTCACTGGGATCGTCACGCGTTCACGAAACATGGTTTCGGGAAAGAACAGCGTCGCGAATACGACGAGCACGAGCAGGAACATCGGCAGCAGGTTCTTCAGCATGTAGATGGAGGAGCTGCGGCGCAGCACGATGGTCGCATCGAATCCTGCGAATTCCGTCATTGCCTCGGCATCAAACAAAGACGCCTTGCCGAGCGTCGATCCGCTGGACATGGATTCGACGAAATAGTTCAGCCCGAGAAATCGCCAGAGCGGAAGTCCGGAATAGGCCCCGTCCTCGGCCCGCGAGCTTCCGTCGTCGGCAAGGCGCAAGCCGAACCGATCGATGACATAGGTGATGAGTTCCCGCCGCTGTTCCGTGTTCTGGAAATGCAGACGCAATTCCTGCGTGTCGAACGGATAATCATGGAGATCGAAACGGGCCTTGAAATCGCCGTTGATGCGATAGAGCCGATAGCTCAGGCCGTCTTCCCGTCCAGCCTGAATCGGCCGGGCTGCATCGAACGCCCCGCGATCCAGCAAGGCCGGGAATTCGACGTGCGTCTGCGCCTCATCGTTGCCAGCGAACCGCATCCAGAGATAGAAGTCGACGTTGAACGAATTTTGCTTCACGTCGATCCGACTGACGCGAATGATGTCGATGCCGGTATAAACGACGCGTTGAATCCAATAGCGCCGCCCCTCGAACGCGACGACATGGCCCTTCTCCCGTTCGGCGTCGAGATCGATCCCATCCGGCTGATCGATGCGCACGAGTTGCAGCGGCGCCGTGACGAACCGACCGTAACGGAAGAAACCCATTCGGATCGGGCGCGGGATGTCGCGGTTCGCGTTGAAATAGAGCCGCCCCGTCAGCCCGACGACCGCCGATTTCGGACTGTCGATCGCGGCCAGTGCGAGGCGCACCCGGTCGCGATCCGCAATCTTGCTGTCGGATGGTTTCTGAATGCCCTGCCCCATAAACCGGCGATGTAGGGCAGCTCGTTTCAGCGCGTCGATCATCAGGCGCGCGGCGTCATACGAGCCACCGCCAACCCAGCTTGGGGAGGTTCCCGCTCTCGCTTTGTAGTCGGCGGCGAAAGCCTGCGCCGCCACGCCGGCGCTGTCGAAAATCAGCGACGATGCCGCATACAGATTCTCACTGAAGAAACCCGGACGCGTTCGTTCCTCGGGCTCGTTGACGAAATTTCTCAAATAGCTTTCGCGGCCCGCGCCCTGGGTTGTGATGATCGTCCCCTTGATGCCGCGGCGACGCAGCGCCTTGACGATGTCTGCGATATAGTCGGCTGCCGCGCCGACGACGATGACACCGGGACCGGGCTCCTGCACGGCAGCGTCCAGCGCCTCGTCCATCGATCGGATCTGACCGGCTGCGACGTCCAGTTCGAACACACGCAACTGCTCCGCCGGATAGGCCGCCACAAATCCACGCTCGAAACTCTTGCCGTAGGAATCGCGCGTGTGAACAAGACGGACTCTCGGCTCCTTCATCACGGCGCGCAGATGTTCCGCGATCGAGCGCGCCTGTGCGGAGACCGGCGACAGCGCACGAAAATAGTAATCACTGGTGGATGTCAGCTCGTCGGCAGCCGCGCTTCCCGTGAGCGCCGGAATCCGCGCATCCTTGTATGCCGGCGCTGCCGCGAGCGATGCGGAGCTGAGATAATGTCCGAGCACAGCGACGCATGGGCTGTCGGCGATCGCCTGCGCATTCGCGCGCGCCACGGCTGGATCGCTTGCGTCGTCGAACAGAACGAGTTCAATCGGCCGTCCGTTGACGCCACCCTTGGCGTTCACGTCGTCGATTGCAAGCTGCATCGCGATCAGGCTTTCCGTGCCAGCCGGGGCGGACGGGCCAGAGAGCGAATTGGCGAACGCGATGCGAATAGGCTCCGGGCGGGTCCAGAGGATGGCGGCCCAGGCGACGCCGAGCACCAGGGCGATGCCCGCAACAACGGCAAGCCACATGATAAGCCGCGGCTTCATCGTCGATCCTCGCATCGGTCGGCATAAGCCGAGATTCTCCAGATCGAGGCCTCACTCAGGTGGAGATTGCCGCCGCTGAGAGCGTTTTTCAAGCCTGCCCGATCGCCCCCGGCAAGATCTACGACCGCTCAAACAATAGCCTAAAGCCTTACTCCCGAATCCCCGGCGCGTAGCCAAATCCTACCGCCGGCTCGGCTGTGGTCTCGACCCAGACGCTCTTGACCTGCGTGTACTCGAAGAGCGTCTCGACACCGCTCGAACGGCCGTAGCCGCTCATGCCGAAGCCGCCGAAGGGCGACGCGACGCTGATTGTCTTGTAGGAATTGATCCAGAACGTCCCGGCCCTGACTTGCGCGGCGACCCGGTGTGCGCGCGCGACGTCGCTCGTCCAGACCGCGCCGGCGAGACCGAATTCACTGTCGTTGGCGAGCGCGATCGCCTCCTCCTCGGAATCGAACGGGATCGCGGCGACGACAGGTCCAAAAATCTCGTCGCGCGCAACCGCCATGCTGTTGCTGACGTCGCGCAGCACAGTCGGCGCGACGAAGAAGCCGCCCTTCCCCACGTTGCCGTCGCTGCCGGTCGCAAGCTTCGCGCCTTCCGCGAGGCCCTGCTTCACCATGGTGAGCACGCGGGCGTATTGCCGGGCATTGTTGATCGGACCGACCTCGGTGTCCGCCGCGCCGGGCGCACCGACCTTCAGCTTCGCAGCCCCGTCGGCGACCATTTTGACGAAGCGGTCGTAGACGGAGCGTTCGACCAGCAGCCGCGAGCCGGCGACGCAGCTCTGTCCGGCGCCGGCGAAGATGGCCGACTGCGCACCGATCGCGGCGCGCGCGAGGTCGGCGTCGGCAAATACGATGTTGGCCGACTTCCCGCCGAGCTCGAGCACGCAGGGCAGCAGGCGCTTGGCGGCGGCTTCCGCGATCAGCCGGCCCGTCGGCACTGAACCGACGAACACGACTTTCTTCACCGCGGGCTGGCCGAGCGCGGCCTGCCCCGTCGTGTGGCCGTAGCCTGCGAGCACGTTGACGAGCCCGGCCGGCAATCCCGCTTGTTCTGCGAGAAGCGCTACCGCCATCGAGGTCAGCGGCGTCAGCTCGGAAGGCTTGAGCAGCACACCGTTGCCCATGGCGATGGCGGGTGCGACCTGCCAGCCGCAGGTGAAGATCGGCGCGTTCCAGGGCGTGATCTGCAGCACGACGCCGACGGCTTCGCGCCGCGTGTAGTTGAGATGGCTCGAGGGCACCGGGATCACGTCGCCATGGAATTTGTCGGCCCAGCCGGCATAGTATTCGAACATCTCGGCGACCTTGGCGACCTCGACACGCGTGTCGCGGATCGGCTTGCCCGCCGACAGCGACTCAAGGCGCGCCAGCTCCTCGGTCTTGCCCTGAATGGCCCGCGCGATCGCCTGCATGACGCGCCCGCGCGCCGCGCCGGTGAGCCGCGACCAGCCGGCTTGCGCCGCGCTGGCCGCCGCTGCCGCCTCGGCAATAACCGCCTCGCCGGCATCACGATAGGCATAGAGCGGCGCGCCGGTTGCGGGATCATCAACCGTGATGAGCTCGCCGGTGCCAAGAACGGTGCGGCCCGCGACGTAAGAGCCGATCGCCGCGCAGTCGGGCCAGAAGGGAGCGAGCGCATCGCGCAGCCGCGTTTCGATGAAGGAAGTCATGGTGTCGCTCACATCCTGCCGAGCTGGGTCTCGACGATCCTGTTGAAGTCCTCGCCGTCGCCGATCGAGGCGGCGCTTTCCGCCCAGATCCGTGCGGCTTCCCCGGCGATCGGCAGGTCGAGCGCGAGCTCACCGATGAGCTGGCCCGCCAAACGCACGTCCTTGCGCATCAGCTTCATGGTGAAACCGGAATCGAAGGCGCCGTTCAGCACCCAGGTCGGCAGATTGACCTGCGTGACGCCGGACCGGCCGGAGCCGGCATTGAGGCCTTCGAGCAGCCGCGCCGGATCGACCTCGGCTGCGCGCGCGATCCGCATCGCTTCAGCAGCGGTCAGCAGATGCGCCGCGCACAGCAGGTTGTTGATGAGCTTGCAGACATGCCCGGCGCCGACCGATCCGACATGAACACGCTTCGCGCTCATGTCGGCAAGAACAGGCTCGACCGCGGCCACATCGGCCTCCGCACCGCCGATCACCATGGTCATGGTGCCGGTGATGGCGCCCTTCGGGCCGCCACTGACCGGCGCGTCGATCATGGACATGCCATGCGCGGCGAGCGCCGCGGCAAGGCGGCGGGTCGTCGCGGGATGGGATGTCGAGGTGTCGACGACGCGTAAGCCCGGCCGTGCATGGGCGATGATTCCGCCCTCGCCGGCGACGACGGCATCGACGATCTCGGCGGTCGGCAGCGAGAGGACCAGCAGATCGGCACGGGCGCAAAGCGGCCCGACGCGCTCGAACACCGCGACACCTTCCGATGCGAGCGCGCTGCGCGCCTTTTCCGAGGCGTCGGTCCCGAGCACCTCATGCCCGGCCCGCATCAGCGAGAGCGCCATGCCGCGCCCCATATTCCCGAGCCCAACGACGCCGACGACCGCCATATCCTGTCCCTCACCCTGCGAGTGCCGGGAAAACCATACGGATCCGGCCCGGGTTCGGGCATCAGCAGGACGATTGCCTAATGTTGCCTCATGGGCAACACTTGGGCATGAGCAATGCACTCGATGAGAACCGCCTTCGCTATCTGTTCGAGGCCGCGCGCTACGGCGCCGTGCGCGCCGCGGCCGACGCGCTCGGCGTGAACCCGTCCGTGGTGAGCCGGCAGATCGCCCTGCTGGAGCGGGAGCTCGACGCCGCCCTGCTCGATCGCCATAGCCGCGGCGTGCGGCCGACCGAGGCCGGCGAGCTCCTGATTGCGCATTATCGCCGCCATACGGTGGACCGCGACGACACCCTGGCCCGCTTGCGGGAACTCCAGGGGCTGCACCGCGGTCACATCGACCTCGTGCTGGGCGAGGGCTTTGTCGCCGATCTCATGGGCGGCGCGCTCGGCGAGTTCTGGCGGAAGCATCCGCGGCTGACCATCTCGCTGGAATTGGCGGGCACGAGCGAGGTCATTCGCGCCATTGCCGACGACCGCTGCCATATCGGGCTGGTCTATCATCCGCCCCAGGATCCGCGAATCCGCTCCTGCGCCGCCATCCGGCAGCCGATCTGCCTGATCGCGCGCCCCGACCATCCGCTTGCGAAGCTCCGCCGCCCGATCAAGCTCCGGGAGATTGCCAACCACACGCTTGGGATCATGCATGCGGGTTACGGCACGCGTCAGTTGCTCGCGATGGCCGAAACGTCCGAGAAGATCGGTCTGTCGCCGAAGCTGACGACGACCTCGATCAGCATCTTGAGAGATTTCGTCCGGTCCGACCTTGGCGTGACCCTGCTACCGGCGTTTTCAGTGGCAGCGGACCTCGAGGACGGATCGCTGGTCGCCCTCACCGTCGACAATGCGCTGCTCGCCTCGGCAGAAGCCCACATCATCACCCGGTTGGGCCGCGAGCTGCCGAACGCGGCCAGCCAGTTGCTCAGATTCCTGATCGGCCGGATGAAGGCCTTCCAGGCCGGCCGCCGCTAACCTAAGCTTTTGACCACGCGTCAATTTGTCCATTTTCCGATTGACGGCAGGTGAAGCCGCTGGTTTGGTGCGACCGCCTTTGCTTGCCCGGCAGCAATAAGCCGGCCCGCCCGTTGGCGGTCGCGGTCAAGACGGCAAGGCACGAGGGGAGGACTGACGCCGCAACGCATTTCGGAAAACGAAGCCGTGCGGTCGCGTGCTTTTTCGCATGCGGACCGAGCGATGCGTGCTGATGCTGCTCCCGTGAAGTTAGACCGCGACGGAGAAAAAATAAGATGCGTCCATTGCTGGCGGTGAGCAACGCCATCGACCTTCTCAACGAGAAGATCGGCTACGTCTGTAATCTCCTGGTGCTTTTATCCTGCCTGGTCAGTGCGGCCAACGCCATGATCCGCTACGCCTTCAGCTACTCCTCCAACGGCTGGCTGGAGATGCAATGGTACATGTTCGCGATCCTGGTGATGTTCGGCGCGTCCTACACCTTCAAGCGCAACGAGCACGTCCGGGTCGAAATCTTCTATCTGCTGCTGTCCGAGCGCGGCCAGCTCCTGCTCGACCTGATCGGCACGCTGTTCTTCCTGATTCCCGCCTGCCTCCTGCTTGCCTATCTGTCCTGGCCGTTCTTCATGCAGGCCTATGACGTCGGCGAGATGTCCGGCAATGCCGGCGGCCTGATCCGCTGGCCGATCAAGTTCGTGATTCCCGCCGGCTTCGTCCTGCTGGCGCTCCAGGGTGTTTCCGAAGTCATCAAGCGTATCGCGGCTCTCCAGGGCTATGTGACGATCGACGCCAAGTACGAGAGGCCGACCCAATGATTACGCTGGAAATGATGCCGCCGCTGATGTTCGGCGGCCTGGTTCTGGCGATGCTGATCGGCTTCCCGGTTGCGTTCACGCTTGCCGCGGTCGGCCTGTCCTTCGGCTTCCTCGCCATCCATCTCGGCTTCTTCGACCTCAACTTCCTCCAGGCCATTCCCGGCCGCGTGTTCGGCAGCGTGCTCTCCAACGAGCTGCTGCTCGCGATCCCGTTCTTCACCTTCATGGGCGCGATATTGGAGCGATGCGGGCTCGCCGAGGACATGCTGGATTCGATGGGCCAGCTGTTCGGTCCGGTCCGCGGCGGCCTCGGCTATTCCGTGATCATCGTCGGCTTCATCCTCGGCGCCATCACGGGTACGGTGGCGGCGCAGGTGATCGCCATGGCGCTGATCTCGATGCCGGTGATGATCCGCTACGGCTACAACATGCGCTACATCACCGGCGTGCTGGCTGCCTCCGGCACCATCACGCAGCTGGTGCCGCCCTCGCTGGTGCTGATCGTGCTCGCCGACCAGCTCGGCAAGTCGGTCGGTGACATGTATCTCGGCGCCTGGGGTCCCTCGGTGTTCCAGATCATGCTGTTCGCCGGCTACACCTTCATCCTCGGCCTGATCAAGCCGGGCCACGTGCCCCCGGTGCCGAAGGAGGCCCGCACGCTGACCGGCTGGGCGCTGTGGAAGAAATGCCTGATGGGCATCATCCCCTCTGCCGTCCTGATCTTCGTCGTGCTCGGCACCATGATGATGGGCCTTGCGACGCCGACGGAAGCCGGCGCCATGGGCGCGGTCGGCGCCATCGTGCTCGCCGCGATCCACCACAAGGATTTCACCTCGAACGATCGCAAGGTGCTGGCCATTGGCGTGATCGCCGCCGGCATCGGCACCATCATCGCGATGCTGTACAGCGAGAATTTGATCTTCAAGCTCGCCTTCGCGGTGACCTATCTCGCGGTGGCGTGGATCTGCTTCCAGGCCGCGCGCATCCCCGACCTGCGCGACCTCATCAAGCAGGGCTACGAATCCACCATGCGCCTCACCTGCATGGTCACCTTCATCCTGATCGGCTCGACCTGCTTCTCGGTGGTGTTCCTCGGCGTCTCCGGCGGCGTCTGGCTCGAGCATCTCCTGACCTCGCTGCCCGGCGGCGTCTGGGGCTTCCTGATCTTCATCAACCTCTTCATCTTCTTCCTGGCGTTCTTCCTCGACTTCTTCGAGATCGCCTTCATCATCCTGCCGATGATCGCGCCGATCGCGCAGAAGATCCTCGCCCCCGTGGTGGGGCCGGACGCGGCGCTGATCTGGTTCGGCGTGATGCTGTGCGTGAACATGCAGACCTCGTTCCTGCATCCGCCATTCGGCTTCGCGCTGTTCTACCTGCGCGGCGTCGCGCCGAAGGAAGTGAAGAGCTCCGACATCTATTGGGGTGCGATGCCCTGGATCGGCCTGCAGATGATCATGGTGCTGCTGGTGATCATCTTCCCGTCGGTGGTGACCGGCCTGCTCGACAAGCCGCTCAACGTCGATCTCGACAAGGTCAAGATCGAGGTCCCGCAGATCGAGCTGCCGCCGCTGGATCTGGGACCACCGCAGAAGTAAGTGCTCTCTTCCTTCTCTCCACAAAGGGGAGAAGGAAGAGCCCCTCTGCGTGACAAGCGTCGCGAACACAGGCATACCGGGCCCATCCTCCAACTGATGGACCGTCGCGCATGCCCCGATCGCACCCTGTTCCCTCGCTCGTCGCTCCGGTGATCGCTTCGCTGTGGCTGGCATGTGCCGCCACCGTCGTGCACGCCGAGCCGGTGGCCGACGTTCACGCGCTGGCACAGAAGGAGCAGCAGCCCCTGCTCGACACGCTGCGCGATCTCGTCAGCATCGAATCCGGCAGCAAGGACATCGACGGCCTGAACCAGATCGCCGGGCGGGTGGCCGACCAGCTCAGGCAGCTCGGCGGCACCGTGGAGATCCTGCAGCCCACCGACATCTATCGCCTCGACGACACGCCCGAGAAGATCGGTCCGGCCGTGCACGCCGTGTTCAGGGGCACCGGCAGCAGGAAGATCATGCTGATCGCCCACATGGACACGGTGTACCTGAAGGGCATGCTGAAAGACCAGCCGTTCCGCATCGACGGTGACAAGGCCTATGGCCTCGGCATTTCCGACGACAAGCAGGGCGTCGCGCTCATTCTCCACACCATGGCGATGCTGCAGAAATTGAACTTCAGGGAGTACGGCACGCTCACGGTGCTCACCAATGGCGACGAGGAGATCTCCTCGCCCGGCTGGCGCAGCACCATCACAAAATTCGCCTCGGATCAGGACGTGGTGTTCTCGTTCGAAGGCGGCGGCACCGACGGCACGCTGCGGCTCGCCACCAGCGGCATCGGCTCGGCCTATCTTTCGGTGATCGGCAAGTCGTCGCATGCCGGCGCAAGACCCGAGGGCGGCATCAACGCGCTCTACGAGCTCTCGCACCAGGTGCTTCAGATGAAGGACTTGTCCAAGCCCGAGCAAGGCCTGAAGCTGAACTGGACCGTCTCCAAGGCCGGCACCAACCGCAACGTGATCCCGGCCGAAGCCACGGCCCAGGCCGATGCGCGCGCGCTCAAGGTCTCGGATTTCGACGAGCTGGAAAAAGCGCTGCAGGAGAAGATCAAGAACCGCCTGCTGCCCGATTCCAAGGTCGAGCTGAAATTCGAGGTGCGCCGTCCGCCGCTAGAGGCCAACGACGCCTCGCGCCGCGTGGCGGCCTACGGCAAGACGATCTATGGGGAGCTCGGAATGCCTCTCAAGGTCGACGAGAAGGCGACCGGCGGCGGCACCGACGCCGCCTTTGCCGCGCTCAAGACCAAGGGCGCCGTGGTCGAAGGCATGGGCCTCTCGGGCTTCGGCGCGCATTCCAACGATGCCGAATATGTGAAGCTCGACACCATCGTGCCGCGTCTTTATCTCGCCACGCGCATGATCATGGATCTGTCCACCGGCAAGGTGAAATAATCCCCTCGCCGCCGCTCATAAATCGTCTTCGAAATTCCGACCGGCATACGCAATTGTGACGATCTCGACCTGGGTCTTCAGGACCCGGAACGCAATCGTGACGCGCCGCTCGAATCCAATCGTGCGCAAGTCCGGCAGGAGATCGTTACGGATCGTGCCACGCTTGGGAAAGGTGGCGAGTGCCATGCAGGCTTCCTCGATGCGATCGATATAGCCGCCGGCGACCCGATAACCCGCACGTTCTGCGATGTATTCGTAGAGGCCGATCAGATCGGCCTCGGCCTCCGGTCGGAATACGACCTTAAGCGCCACGCTTGGTGGCTTTCGCGTTCCTCGTATGCCGGGCGCGCAGACGCTTGAAAACGTCTGCTGCCGGAACACTGGGACGCGGATCCTTGATCGACGCCCGGACCTTGGCGGCGAGATAGTCGTCGAGCGCGGCATCCTGCCGGTCGAGGGCGCGAAGAGCCGAACGCATGACTTCGCTGGCCGATGCGTATTCTCCCGACTTCAAGCGGGCTTCCAGGCTCGCGAGCTGCGGGCCGAGGGTCACGGTGATCGGTTTGCTGGTGCGCATGCAGTCCCCCTTTCACGGTCATTGTAGCACATCGTATGACAGTGTCATACACTGCTTTTTGGCGAATTAATCGCGGCTGGGGGAGCCTGCAGCAACGTCTCCCTCCGCCAGCCGAAACCGCAGCGTGAACTCCGCGCCGCGGCCGGGAAGGTTCGCCACCGCCACCGTCGCGGCGTGATCGTCGGCGACGCCGCGCACGATCGAGAGGCCGAGGCCGGCGCCGTCGCTGCGCCGGCGGTCGGCACGCCAGAAGCGCTGGAAGATCAAATCGCGCTCGGCTTCCGCGATGCCCGGGCCGCAATCGCGCACGCGCACGGAGCCGTCCTCGCCGACCTCGACGTCGACCGCGGTGTCCGTTGCCGTGAACTTGATGGCGTTTTCGGCGAGGTTGAAGATCGCGCGCTGGAGCATCTCGGCATTGCCGTGGATCAGCACCGGCGCGTCGGTGCCCTTCAGCGCGATGTCCTTGTGCTGGGCGAGCGCGAACGGCGCGATCGAACCCACCACCTCGGTGCAGACCGCGCGCAAATCGGCGGTCTCGCCGGGATCGAGCACCAGCGTGTCGAGCTCGGCGATCTCCAGCAGCTGGGCGACGATGCGGCTCATGCTCTCGATGTCGGCATGTAGCGCCTCCCTTGCCGTGCCGTCATGCAGCGTCTCGATCCGCGTGCGCAGGATCGCGAGCGGCGTGCGCAATTGATGCGCGGCATCCGCGGTGAACTGGCGCTGCACGCGAAAGCCGTCCTCGAGGCGGTCCAGCGCCTGGTTGACGGCGGTGACGAGCGGCATGATCTCGCGCGGGATCTGCTCGGTCGGCAGTCGGATGTCGGTGCGCGCGGGGCCGATATTGCTGGCTTCCTCCGAGGCCTTCCACAGCGGCGCGACCGCGCGGCGGAAGATGATGATGTCGGTGGCGAGCAGGACCAGCAGGATCGGGATGGTGATCCATCCCACCCGCCGGAAGAAGTTCGAGATGATGTCGTCGATGATGACGTCGCGATGCGAGAGGTCCTCGGCGACGCGGATGCGCACCGTCTTGCCCTCGATGACGCGCGTCACGCCGGCGCCGGAAATCGTTTCGGACAGCGGCGGCGCCGGTGTCGCGGCGCCCGCCTTGCGGCGGGACGAGAACAGCATACGGCCGTCCTCGTCGCGGATGTCGTAGAGGTAGCGGCCGTAGGCTTCCGAATAGAGGCCCCTGAGACTGTCGGGCAGATTGAATGTCAGCGTGCCGTCCGCCTGCGGGACGATGCGCTCGGCGAGCACCTCGGCCTGAGCGCGCATGGCGTCGCGATGCAGCTGGTCGACCTCGGAGTTGAGCAGCCAGAACAGCACCAGCGGCAGGAAGATCGCGACCACCGCGACCGCGACGATGTGCAGGAACACGATGCGCCAGATCAGCGATTTGAACGTCGGCCTGGCGGATGACCGGGCGGCGAACACGCTATTTCTCCTCGGCCATCAAATAGCCGACGCCGCGGATGGTGTGGATCACGACCTTGGCGCCGTGCTCGGCGAGCTGCTTGCGCAGCCGCGAGACGTAGACCTCGACCGCGTTGGAGGCGACCTCGCCTTCGAGGCCGAAGATGTGATCCTCGACGTTCTTCTTCGGCACCACCCGCCCCTGCCGGCGCAGCAGGATCTCGAGCACCGAGGTCTCGCGCGCGGAGATGATCCGCGGCTGGTCGTCGACGAAGATCTGGCGGCTTTCGGTGTCGTAGACGAGATTGGCCAGATGCAGCGAGCGGCCGAGCAGCTGGCCGGGCCGGCGCAGGATCGCCTCCAGCCGCGCCACCAGCTCCTCCATCGCGAACGGTTTTGCGAGATAGTCGTCGGCGCCGCTGCGCAGGCCGCTGACGCGGTCCTGCAGGCCGCCGCGCGCCGTCAGCACCAGCACGGGGAGCGGTTCCATCTGCCGGCGCAGCTCGCGCAGCACCGACAGGCCGTCGCCATCGGGAAGACCGAGGTCGAGGATCATCGCGGCGTAGCTGACGCTGCTGACCGCCTCGCGCGCCTCGGCCGCGCTGCCCACGATGTCGCTCTCATAGCCTGCCGCCGACAACCCGGCGGCCACGAGCCGCGACAGCTCGGCATTGTCCTCGACGATCAGAAGGCGCATCGCATTTCCCGCCGGATGTCCCAGTGTCACAGCACGGCCCGTGCCGCATCCGTGCTCTCTTCCCCCATTCGTCCGGTTTCGGCCAGCGAAAAAGCACCCGGCAGGAAGGTCCTGTCAGGTTCATGTAAGCGGAGGGCGAGCGATAGATCCCGCTGCCTAGGAGGCATCCGGGACGCGTGCGAACGGATTGCCATACACGGAATAGGCCAGCCAGGTCAGTTCCTTGCGGTTCTTGGCGGCCTCGCGCGCGGCGCGGACGGCGTCGACCAGCGTATCCCCGCCCTTGAGCGAGCGATAGAACGCCTCGGCAAAGCTGTAGGCCAGCTTGTCGTCAACCGACCAGAGCGCGCCGACCAGCGCACCGGCGCCGCGCTCGGAGTACGGGCGCAGGAACGCATCGACGAAACCGGCGACACCTCCGCCGATGCCGCGCCCGGCGCGCCCGGTCTGGCAGGCGTTGATGAAGACCATCGGATTGGGCCCACTCTCGGCGAAGCGGGCATAGGCCTTGACCTGATCCGCCGAGAGCGAATCCTGTGCAAAGTTGCCGTCGACCTTGGCGCCCGTCATCAACAGGTCGGCCGTCATCACCGCCCGCTGGGCCGCCTCGCCATGGCAGGCAAAGTGCAGGACGTCGCATTCCTTCGCATCCTTCTGCAGGAAGCCGGTCACGGCGATGCTCTCGGCCGTCACCTCGCGAGGACTGCCGAACAGCTTGGCCAGCATCTGGCGTTCGGCATCGGCGCCTTCGAGCCGCAGGCCGGGATCGACATAGGCCGGGATCACGTAGTTGACGCGATCATTGCGCATGGCGAGTTGCGGACCAGGCCACGGCGTGCTGTGCAGCCAGCGCACCAGCCCCCATTCCGCAAGGAAGCCCTTCCCGTCCGGCCCGGACTTCCGGTCGTTGATGTAGAGCAGCTCCCAGGGAATGAACGGCTCCTCCGAGATGACCTGGATCGCGCGGATCGCGTCGCGGTGGGCCCACAACGCCTCGCGGACCTTATCCGGCAACAGCTCGTTGGCCATGACGATTCCGTTGGCCTGCAGGCGCGACAGGAACTGGTCATAGAGGCGGTTCGTTGCGAGCCACGCGCTCTCGATGCCCTTGAAGATCTCCGCGACATAGACATCGCGGGAGAAGCCGCCCGGAAGCGTGCGCGATTCCGAAACCGCGATGTTCGGATCGACGCAGGCCAGATCGAAGCGCAGCGTCACCTTACCGCCCTCCATGATCTCGTAGATCCGCAGCACCGCCGGCTCGTCCGGATGCGCCGCCATGGCCAGTCCGGCCTGGCTCTTGCGCAAGGTCTTGCTGTCGGCGTCGACGAACACCGGGGCCAGGGTAAATGACGCGAGAATGCGTGGGCCCTGCCGCGCTTCGACCAGGATGTCGGCCGCGCCTTCCGCCGTGCCCTCCACGACGAAGCGCAGCGACTCCGCTCGCTGATCCCGCGGCAGATCGATCTCGGCGCTGGTGTCGCCGATAACCCGGCAATTCTTGCGCGCGATGATCTCGACGACGATGGCGCGGGCCGTGTCGACGTTGACCGGCGCATTCAGGGCGGCCGAGGCCGGGCTCTCCGCGGCCTCGATCTTCTGTCGGGAGACCGTGACGAACAGCGGGACCGGCTTCTTCGGCGGCGGATGAGATTCGATCTCCGCCGCGAAATAGCAGGCCGCGGTCCGTGACCCCGGCGACGTCGATGCCGGGGGCGGCGTGTCACCCGCGGCAGGCGCCTGCTGCGGCCCGGGTGGCCTCGCCGAAGGAGCGGAGCGCGATCGCGTCCGCCGCATTGTGAGCGTGTCCGACATGGAGCCGGATCCAGTGCTTTCCCATTCGCGCGCAGCCGAACTGGATTCCAGTCGGCCTTCGACAATGGACGCCACGCCCCGCCTCGATCGCCGCGGCGGCGGCTGCTGCAGATCGATTTGTACCGGGACTGTCTCGGGACGAGCTCCACCAAGGCCCAGCCACTCGCTCAATTTCGAAGGGACGATATCGGTCGCAAAATACGTGGTGTGAAACACGTCGTCCGTATCGCCGAAAGCAAATGTCTTGTCCTTCGCAAGGCGCGGGCCGCGGGTCCCGAACGACGTCATCGACGCCGTATCCACCACCAGATCGTTGTCGAGCTGGAACAGGCGATTGGTCACGCGGTCGGCAATGAACTCGGCGAACTCCTTGGTCACGCCCTTGTCGGGTGCGATCTGCGCGACGAAATTCGACGTGATCGCATGATAGGCTGCGAGCTTGTCGAGCGGACCGGCCGCTCCGTTCAACTCCCTGACGAGATCGCTCGTTGGCCGCATCGCGGCAAGTCCGGGCACCCGGCCCTCGTCGATGGCGACTTCAGAAAACGCCTGGACGAAACGGCCGACGGTCTTGATCCCCTGCGACACGACGGGGCTCAGCGCAGCACCGCCTGCGAGGAATGAAACCGCGCGGACGCCGGCCATGATCCCGTTGGTGTAGAGATCGATCATCGCCGCCCAGTTCTCGGGCTCGGCCAGATGCGTTCCGGCATTGGTGCAGCCGACAAAGATCGCCTTGCCGAGCCGGATGTCCGGCCGTTCGTCCGCAAGCAGGTTTTCGGCCACGCGATAGACAAGTCCGCCGCGACTATGGATGACGGCGTCGATCGAGGAATTCTTAGGGATATCGAGCGCCTGCAGCGCGGCAACGAGAGCGGCCGCATTCTCTCGGGGTGTGACGGTCAGGGTCTTGTGATCGAAGCCGAGCACGGCGTCGTAATGCGCGCTGGCCTTCGACAGGAACGTCTTCCCGCTGTCGGAGCCGGCAAGCTGCGCGAAACCGCTCGCCGTCGACGAGAACGTGCCATGCACCATGAGCAGGATCTTCAGCGGGCGGTCCTGCGGCAGTCGAGGCCGCGCCGATCGCGCCGGCGTCCACGCGGCCGGATCGAGCCCGGCCATCACCACGATGCCTTCTTCCCTGTCCCCCTCGATATAGTCGGTCGCCACATCGATCGCGGTTCGGGCGGCAAACTTCAGTACGTAGGCACGGACCGGGTCGATCAGCTTGTCGGACACCCAGTCGAGAACGGGACCGCGCTTGCCGCTGGCGGGGCCGACGCCGCGCGCCGAGCCCCGCGTCGCGGCCGTCAGCGGAAATACCAGAACCTGTCCACCTCGACGCTGCCCCGACGGTTGGCCCGCGGCTTGCGGATAGGTCCAGGCATAGACGCCGCCTGCGCCCTCGATCAGGACCAGCGCCCTTTCCGACGGGCCGACTTCGACCTCGATCTGCGTCGGCGTCGATGCGTCCCGTCGCAGCGCCCGCGTGCCCGGTCGCGTCGGTACCATCTCGACCTCGGCTGCGATGGTGAAGTCGGAGGCCGACAACGCGCCCTTCAGCTGATCGGCGCCATCGATCTGGCTGGCAGTCCCCCGGCGAAATCCGCGGCGCACAGGACCGTCCTGAACGATCCTGATTTCGACATCGTCGGGACTACGAACCACGATCCCGTTCGCTACTTCCAGTTCAGCCATGACTTCGCCCCTGTCCAGACGGTCTGCTTCGTCGCGTCCTCATGTGCCGCACGGACCTTGCGAGCCCGGCGTGAAATCAGGATCTGAGCTGCGTGCTCGGCTGAGACACCGGCGCCGCCCATTCGAGCCGGTTGCCGTCGAGCGCCGACGACTTCCGGATCAGCTTGTTGGCCTCGATATAGGCTTCTGCGGTCGACGGCACGAGATAACCCATGACGAAGCCGAGCACGCCGAAAAGAGCGACGATGCCGGCGTAGACCAGCCAGGAGATGTACGGCATGTTCAGACCGAAGTGCCTGCTAACCAATGTGAAGCCAATGAGAACGCAGACCATGACGGACGCCATCACCACCGCATGGGCCGCGCCGTCCTTCAGCCTTGCCTCGTGATAGTCCAGTCCACCGGCCCTCAGCCGCACGTCGAGAAGAATGCTCAGAACCAGCGTATTGACCAGGAAGACCAGAGACACCAGCGAGCTCGCCGCAAGCGGATGACCGCTTGCCAGCCAGCCGGGCGCGATCGGGATCGCGCTGTAGGTGATCCAGAGGACGACGTTGCCGAGCAAATAGGATAGCGCGCCGAAGACGATGTAGGAGCGCCAGGGCAAGGCATACAGCGAGGGACGCGCGAAATTCGTCGAGGCCTTGGGATAGATCGCAAAGAAGATCGAGATCATCACGGCGACCGCATGTGCGGCCGAGGAGAGGCCTCCGGTCAGCGAGCCGACCTCGTAATTCTTCGACAGGTTCATGAAGAACAGCGGCGCGACGGAGACCACGAAGTCGAGCACGAAGATGATCACCAGGGGCGCAAACGGCAACGGCTGGGGAAGAACGGTCTGGTACCCGAAGCTGGAGATCAGCTCCGTGCGGGAATCGCGCCTGTCGACCACCGACAACGTTGCCTCGGCCAATCGGCGCTGGTAGGCGACGCGCAGATCCTCGCATTCCTCGGAGATGAAGTCGGAAATCTCGTACACCAGCTCCTCCGCGTCCAGGGCCGATACCGTGATGTCGTCCGTCAGCAGGAGGGCACGGGCCGACCGTCGCAGCATGCGCCGATATTGCCTTTCCATCTCGTCGAAGACCGCTTTCCGGGCGCGGAAGAATCTCTTGAACCGCTTGTTGCCGCGCAGCTCGACGAAACTGGTGTGGAGGGAAGCGACCTGCTTGATCATGGTCGCGGCGCCGGGTGCGAGCACCTGGTCGTCGTCATTGAGCGCCTTCTCGATCAGCCCGGCGGGAACGCCGTAGCCTTCGAGCTCGCGCTGCAACTCCGGCCTTGCCCGCTCCGTCACCTTGATGGGCGACCGCGCGATGGCGACGATGACGGTCTCCACGGCCTGCGGGTAGCGTGCCAGCGTCTGCATCATTCTTCGCAGGAAATCGATCACCCAGCCGAGCACCGGCAAATGGGGCGTCAGCACCATGAAGGCGATCGTCGCAGGGATCGCAACGACGAGGCCAGTTCCGCGCGACATCAGGATCGCGACGAAGAAATAGAACATCACCGCGATCGTGACGTAGGCGAAGACCGCGAAATAATAGCGATCGCGCATCACGGCAAAGCGGATGTCCGCGGTCTCGAAAGGTGCGTGAAAGTCGATCGCGCTGACGACGCAGACCGCAATCGCACCGAGGCCGAGAGCTACGATCGACGGGTCGAGGCCATGCATGGATGAAAACTCACTCCGATCCGGCCCGGTCCACGAAAATTTCTCCGTCGAGGCCGCGCATGTACAGGACCGGCGAAATCCATTCGGCGAATTGCCGCGCCTTCAATTCGGCCCGGGTATGCGCCAGCGCGGCCTGGATCGAGACGCTCTCCGCCAGATAGGTGTAGAACGTGTCGGCGAAGGCGAGCCCCATATTGTCGCTGATCTCGAACTGCATGGCGATCACCGCCGGCACGCCGCCCTGGATGAGCTCGGCGGCAGTGCTCGAGAACAGGGAGCCCGGTTCGCCCTGGGCGCCGCTGCAGGAGTTCAGGACGACGAGGCTCGGCGTTTGCCCGGGCTGGGTCAGGAACGCTTTCAGGTCGTCTGCATAAAGCCTTCTTCCCTTCGGCCCGCCCTCCTCCTGGACCACGATGAAGCCCATCTGCCGCTCGGGATCGTGACCGCCGTGCCCGATGAAGTGAAACAGGTCCCACCGCTTGCCTTCGTCTCCCCTCAGGAAGCGGCGGTTGAGATCCCGAGCCTTCGCCGAGGGGATCCACGACAGTTTCAGCCTCTTGCCGTCGTCCAGCTCGCTCAACGCCTTCTTGATCGCGACCTGCTCGGCATCGACCTCGATCTCGTCCAGCGGCAATCCGTTCAGGACCTTGACCCGCGCGGCCATACCCAGCATCCGTATCGGCCTTGCCGCGGCCACCCGGCGCTCCTCGCCATAGTCGTCGACGGCCCGCATGAATGGCGTGCTTTGCGACGTCGTCACGTAGAAGCGGTTCTTCTTGTCGTACATCGTCTCCCACGGCACGTAGGCGAGCGTGGGATCGGTGACCCGCAGACGGATCAGGAACGGCTGATCGTGCTTTCGCGCCGCCTGGGAACATTCCTGATAGAGCTCGAGGATCTTGCGCTGAAAGAGGAACTCGAAGAGCTGCGATCCGATCTCCTGCACGATCCGCTCGTCCGACCCCGAGGCCAGACCTCCGGCGGCGTCACGCAAAGCGGGTCTCGCTTCATCACCACCACCTGTCGCGGACGCATTCGCGTTGCGCGCGGCAGCACACTGGAGAATTGCTTCCTGCAACGGCCTCAGATTCTGACGAAAGCTCGGCTTGAGCTTTTCGACTTCAATCTCGCGGCTCGATGAATTGTAGTCCGCGACGATGCGGCAATGACTTTCGCCACTACCTTCAATGGTCAGATTGAAAACGACTTTCGCCACGACGCAACCCTCAGCCGCGCAACAGCCGGCGCAAAAAATTCACGCCTACTCCAAGTCTATACCGGACAGAAAAGCGCGCAACGGGCGAATCGAGCCGGCGCTGTTCTCCGCATCTGCGGTGCCGGCATCCTGCCGGTCTGTTTTCCGTCCAGGACGCTCACCATCCATGGCGGGCGCCCGATTGAAATCCAATCGAATGATCGTCAAAACGACGCGGAACCGGCGTTCGGGCCTGCCGCTCGCGGCTTGCGCGCCCGCCGCGGCTGGCGCACCGCATTTGCGGCCATCGGCGCAGAGCGGAAGGCTTGCCGGCTCCTGAGCTTTTCTAGAGCCAATTCTCCGGAGCGAATGTGAGCCGCTTCACACCTCCCGGTTTATTGATCCCGACCGGCTTGAGCATGGTCCGGAACTCGAAAGCGTACCGCCGACTTTCATGTCGACCGCCAGCATTCGACATCGCGGTCCCCGCTTATGCCGCTGGAAGCTCTACGCCTGCCAGCTCGCCCAGTCTGGCGATGAGCGCCTCCTGGAATGTCGGGTCGGTCGCCTCATCGGCCGGCTGCTCCTGCCGGAGGTGATGCCAGTAGCGGCCGCTGACCATCGCGGCCGGCTCTTCGCTGACGGCGAGCCAGGACTGCGTACGTTGTCCGGTGTCGAGATCCACGGGGGCACCCGCACCGCCCATTCTGGTGCGCACCCAACCGGGATCGACCGCATTGCAGAGAACGTGCGGCCAGCGCCTTGCCAGCGCGTAAGCAAGCGCGACCGCGTGCAGCTTGCTCTCGGCATAGGCCTTCCCCGCATCCCAGCTTCGCCGGGTCCAGTCGAGGTCGCGCAAAGAGCCCTCGCCGCCGCGATGCAGGCCGCTGCTGAGATAGACCAGCCGCTTCGGCCGCGCGATCAGGGCCGTCAGCAGGTACGGCGCCAGCGTGTTGATCGCCAGCGTGCCGGCATGGCCCTCCGCGGTCGCGCCGCGGCTCCGCTCGGTGTAGACGCCGGCATTGTGGATGATCGCGTCCATGCGTCCGATCGCGTTGACCTGGTCTGCGATGCTCTTCGTCTCGCCGGCGCTCCTGAGATCGCCGACCACGATACCTGCAGCATGCGAGGCGAAATCCGCAACCGCCGCGGCGCGATCGGCCGATCGCGCGTGCAGCACCACGCGGTGTCCCTGATCGATCAGCGATTGCGCAGCCGCCCGGCCAAGACCATCCGTGCTGCCGGTGATGAAGACGATCGCCATGCGCTGCTCCGCTATCCCCTGCGATATTGTTCGTCGCTGACCTTCTCCATCCAGTCAACGGTTTTGCCGCCGACGGATTCCTGGATGGCGATGTGGGTCATCGCCGTCGTCGGCGAGGCGCCGTGCCAATGCTTCAGTCCCGGCGGAAACCACACGACGTCGCCGGGCCGGATCTCCTCGACGGGGCCACCCTCCCGCTGCACCCAGCCGAGCCCGGCGGTGACGATCAGGGTCTGGCCGAGCGGGTGCGTATGCCAGGCGGTTCGGGCGCCCGGTTCGAACGTCACCTGACCGCCCGCCACGCGCGCGGGATCGGGCGCCTGGAACAGCGGATCGATGCGCACCGTTCCGGTGAACCAGTCGGGCGGGCCCTTCTGCGAGGGGCGCGATCCGTTTCGTTTGATGTCGATGTCCATGTCAGGTTCCTTCTGTGCTGCGGCCGCAAGCGGGCGGTGAACTCCGATCGCAGCGGCGGCAACGATCAGCGCACCCCTGCGTGTGACGTGAGGCATGCCCGGCCTCCCTCAGCGCGGACGCTTCTCGATGACGTCCTTGACCACCGGCGCCGCGGAGAACGCGTTGGGCCAGCCGGCGTAGAAGGCGAGATGCCCGAGCACCTCGCCGGCCTCCTCACGCGTCAACCCGTTATCCATCGCGCGGTTCAAATGATAGGTAATCTGCGCGACCTGGCCGGTCGCGATCAGCGCACTCACGGTGACGAGGCTGCGGTCGCGCGGCGCCAGCGCCGGCCGCAGCCAGAGATCCCGGAACAGCACGTCGGTCGTGTATTGCACGAGGCTCGGCGTGATCTGTCCGAACTGCTCGCCGACCCGGCTCGCCCGCTGCTTCTCCGCGGCTTCGTCGAGCGGAAGCTGCGGTCCCGACGCCGGCGGAAGCTGGTCGGCGCCGATGTTGCGGCTCCTGAACGTGTCCCTCGCCGCCGGGATCGCCCCCATCGCATTCGCCCAGCCGGTGTAGAAGGCCAGGTGCGTGATGATCTCGGAGATCTCGGACGGCTTCACGCCGCTGTCGAGCGCGAGACCGAGATGGGTCGGCAGCTCCACCGTCTGGTTGCGGGCAATGAGAGCCGCGACGGTGACGATGCTGCGGTCCCGAACCGAGAGGCCCGGCCGTTTCCAGAGATCGTCCTTGAGAACCTTCTGCGCATAGCTCTCGAGTGCGGGCGCGACGGCGCGGATGTCTTCGGGCTTCAACATGAGATTGGCTCCTTGTACGTCGCTGGCGGCGGCCACGTCGCCGGCAAGCAGGCAGAACGAAAACAGGGTGACGGCGAGCAGCTTCATTGCGGGGATCCTTCCAATGTTGCGGGGTGCACGATCAGCCACCAGGCGACGAGCGCGGCGCAGAGCACGGTCATGGCGCTGACAAGGAACACGGTGTTGAGCCGCGCGCCGGTCGCGATCAATCCGAGCGCAGGGCTTGCGAGCCCTTGCGCAAGGTCCAGGAGGGCGGTGTAGGCGCCCATGGCGAGGCCGCGGCTCTGCGCGGGAACGCGGCGCACGGCTTCGACGCCGAAGCCGGGATACACCAGCGAGAAGCCGAAGCCGGTCAGCGCCGCGCCGGCGAGCGCCATCTCGGGCCGGGCAGCAAGCCAGATCAGCGCCTGCCCGACCGCTTCGATCAGCGCGCAGACCAGCGCGACCTTTGCGCCGCCGACCGCATCGGCCACATGACTGAAGAACACCCGTGCCAGGATGAAGGCGACAGCGTAGGCGCTGTAGGCGAGCCAGCCGTTGGCCCATCCGCGGTTCGCGAACAGCAGGGCGACGAACGTCGTCACCGCACCGAACCCGACGCTGCCGAGTGCCGAGCCGAAACCCGGCACCCATACCGAGCCGACGACCTGAACGAGCGAGAGACGCGCCTGGTGCACCGGCGCCACCGCGGGAAGCGGGGCGACAAGCAGCAGCGTCAACAGCGGCGCCACCGCTGTTGCGACCGCGATTGCGGCAAAACCATAGGCGGCGTAGAGCGCGGAGCCCGCGGGCGCGCCGATCGCGAAGGCCGCGAACATCGCCGACCCCACCCAGGCGATCACCTTGCCCGTGCTGCGGCCGTCGGCAAGCGCAAGTCCCCAGCTCACGGCAGCGGTGATGACGAAGCTCTCGGCCGCCCCCAACAGCCCGCGCCCGAGCAGGAGTATCGCGACCGAGATCAATGGCGCCTGGGTCGCCCCCAGCGAAGCCAGGTACAGCAGTCCGGACACCGCGGCCGCGAGCAGGCCGACGACCACGCCACGCTTGGCGCCGCTTCTGTCCGAAAAGTGTCCCGCCCATGGCCGCGATACCAGCGAGGCCGCGAACTGACTGCCGGCGACGAGGCCGACCACGAAAGTGCCGAGGCCCAGCCCATCATGGACGTGAAGCGGAAGCACCGGCATCGCAACGCCGATGACGAGGAAGGCCACGAAGACCACGCCCATGATCGGCAGCAAGGCCGCGGCCCCGCGAGGCCCCGCGACCTGCTCCTGCATCGTCGTTGCCGACATGCCTCTCTCGGCTCCTGCTTCGTGGTCTGATTGGCTGAGCCGAACCTAGAGCTTCCGCGCCCCCCTGATTAGGTGATAGATTTCGGATGCAGTCATTAGCTGGGCTAATCAATGAACCGGGACGACGCCGGCGATCTCCTTGCCTTCCTCGCGGTGGCCCGCGAACGCAGCTTCACCCGCGCAGCGGCAAAGCTCGGCATGACGCAGTCCGCGCTCAGCCAGATCATCCGGAACCTGGAGGAGCGGCTCGGCATGCGGCTGCTCAACCGGACGACGCGCAGCGTCACGCCGACCCAGGCCGGCGAACGCCTGTTTGCAAGCATCGCTCCCAAATTCAGCGAGATCGACGCCGACCTCGCCGCGCTCAGCGAGCTCAGGGAGAAACCGGCCGGAACGGTGCGGCTGACCGCGACCGAATATGCGGCATCCGAAATCGTGCTGCCGGCACTGACGAAGCTCCTTCCGAAATACCCCGACATCCATGTCGAGATCGTCATCGACTACGGTCTCACCAACATCGTGGCGCAGCAGGTCGATGCCGGCATTCGCCCCGGCGAGCTCGTCGCCAAGGACATGATCGCGGTGCGCGTCAGTCCCGACCTTCGCATGGCCGTAGTCGGTTCACCCTCCTACTTCGCCGCGCGCAAGCGCCCGAGGGTTCCGCAGGATCTGACGCACCACAACTGCCTCAACCTGCGCCTGCCGACCCATGGCGGCAGCCTGTACGCGTGGGAGTTCGAGAAAGGCGGCCGCGAACTGAATGTGCGCGTCGACGGACAGCTCGTCTTCAACAGCGCCGGCCTTCTCCTGGACGGAGCGCTCAAGGGCCTGGGCCTCGCCTATCTCACGGAGGGACATGTGCAGCCCTACCTGTCCGGCGGCAAGCTGGTCAGGGTATTGTCGGACTGGTGTCCACCGTTCTCGGGCTATCATCTGTACTATCCGAGCCGCCGCCAACCCTCGCCTGCCTTTTCGCTGCTGGTCGACGCGCTCCGCTATCGCGAGAAATAGCAGACGCTTGCGTGCCCTGCGCCAAGAGGCCTTACGGGCTTGCCGGCAACTGACCTCGATCGCTCCGTCCCTCGAAATAGGCGCAAAGCAGGGTCGTGTCCTTTTGAGCGATGGCCTTGCGAAAGAACTGGCACCTGAAATGCCGGTCCTTTCCCTCTCCCCTCTCGATCAGGAACATGCATTCAGTGCAAATGTCGGCATGATGGCGGCGCTTGCCGACATCGAGCCCGAGCAGGACGCGGCGAAGCGCATCGTGCAGCCGAGATCGATCGGCGACGTCAAGCGCCACAAGCCGGTCTCGCAGCGCGTTCATCGGATCACGCTTGAGGAATCTCTCGCCTTCTCCCGTGAGACAAAGCGCAATCGAGCGCTTGTCCTCTGCAATCGGCTTGCGGACCATCAATCCCTTGCTTTGCAGCGCGGCGGCAACCTGCGATGCGGCGCTGCGGGTCGTGCCCAGAAAGCTGGCAAGAGCGCTCGGCGTCCTCGAAAACCTGTTTGCGCGGGCGAGATAGCGCAAGGCCATCCATTCCCGATCGCTCAGACCCGAAAGACTGCCTTCAAAATTCCAAGTGTCCGCCGATCGTACCAGGAGCTTTAGAATCTCAATTGCCATTGTCACTGCAAGTCCCCAGGCAACGGCCGTCCTGGCTCTCGATCGAGGATCGCGAGCCGCCGTATTGGATGAAGGTTGAATTCCCGTCGGGACTTGTTGGGTCCGGTATACCGTCCCGTGAAGCCGGAACGGCGGTGATGATTCCGCCGCGGCTTCAGCCCGATTGCCGGTTCCCGATAGCCTGATCGTTCCGGGAAAGGAACACCGAAAAAATACGTACCGCGCTCACCTCGAGATGGTGGGCACCGAGTCCCGCACGCCCGGATAGGTTCGGAAGCCCGTGGCGCCACGCGAACTCAGCGAGATCCATGCGTCTTCCGCAGGGAAGCCGATGGATAGCGCTTGAAAGCCGTCGCAGTCTTTAAGCTGATTTGATGTGGTGCTTCCGAAATGCCGCTCTGAGTTGAGCCAGCTCATCGTGTGTCGCTCCCCGCTCCGCGTCGGCCCGATCGGTGAGCACGTCCACGTAAACGATCGGCTGATCGAACTGGCTCGCCGTGAAGTCGTACCGCTTGCCCTCGATCCGATTGTAGAAATGGTCGCCGGCCTGCAGAGGCGTTTTCAGCAGGTCACCGCCGAAGAGATCGTGGATCAGCAGCGACGTGACGTTGCATTGCCCCCGCCGGGTTGTCCGCCGTCCATTGGCTGGAAGTCGACAGCGACCATGCCTCGCTCAGCGCGCGTTGAACGTCATCGGGATCGAAGAACATCGTCATCGCCTGGATCCGTGCCGAAGTGAAGATTTCGGATTATGCGATTATTGTTTTCTAGCACTGTTTTGCCTGACGAGTCAAAACGGCCTCGTTGCTCGACTGGGCTCCAACTCCATCCGCCGTCATTGCGAGCGCAGCGAAGCAATCCAGAGTCCCTCCGCGGAAAGATTCTGGATTGCTTCGCTGCGCTCGCAATGACGACGTGGAGACAGATGCGCGCAAATGACGACGCCGTTCCGGTCGTCGTCGAGCAAATCACCGCGTCGGAGCCGGCTGCGCCACGATTTCGCCTCTCCAGTTGATTTGCCCCGATCTTTCAGAACATTAGCCGCATCCATCGCGCAATGTGCTCTCACCTCATTTCTACTGTGCATGGGGTTGTTTTCGATATTTTTTTTGTTTGGCCCCTTCCGACGCGCCTCAGCAAAGAAAAAGCCCGGCCTCTTCTCGAGGCCGGGCTTCCCCCTCTTGCGACTTGTTCGAACGATCAGCCGCGGGTGCGCGAGCGGATCATGAAGCTGTCGTAGGTGTATTCGGCGACCTGCCACCACAGATATTCGTCGGAGCGGTAGGCCTGCATGGCGTCGATCGACTTCTTGAAGTCGGCGTTCTTGGCCGAGGTCTCCGCCCACAATTCGTTGGTCGACTTGAGACAGGCTTCCAGCACCTCGTTGGTGAACGGACGAAGCTGGGTGCCGCCGGCAACCAGACGCTTCAGCGCCGCCGGATTCTGCATGTCGTAGCGCGCGGCCATCCAGCTGTTGGCATTGGCCGCCGCGTTGGTGAGGATCGCCTGGTAGTTCTTCGGCAGCGAGTTCCACTTTTCCAGATTGGTGAAGGCATGGACCATCGGACCGCCTTCCCAGAAACCCGGATAATAGTAGTACTTGGCAACCTTGGCGAAGCCGAGCTTCTCGTCATCGTAAGGGCCGACCCACTCGGCGGCGTCGATGGTGCCCTTTTCCAGCGCCGGGTAGATGTCGCCGCCGGCGAGCTGCTGCGGCACCACGCCCACCTTCTGCAGCACCTGGCCGGCGATGCCGCCGATGCGCATCTTCAGGCCGGAGAGGTCGGCAACGGTCTTGATCTCCTTGCGGAACCAGCCGCCCATCTGGGTGCCGGTGTTGCCACAGGCGAAGCCGATCACGTTCGACTTCTTGAAGAACTCATTGCCGAGCTCCTGGCCACCGCCCTGGTACCACCAGGAGTTCTGCTGGCGGGCGTTGAGGCCGAACGGCACCGAGGCGTAGATCGCCCAGGTCGGGTCCTTGCCGACGTAGTAGTACGAGACCGTGTGGCACATCTCGACCGTGCCGTTCGAGGTCGCGTCGAGCGCCTGCAGGCCGGGAACGACTTCGCCGGCGGCGAACACCTGGATCTGGAATTTGTTGTCGGTCATCTCGGCGACGTACTTCGCCAGCTGCTCGCCGCCGCCATAGATGGTGTCGAGCGACTTCGGGAAGCTCGACGTCAGGCGCCACTTGATCTCGGGCGAGGACTGCGCGATCGCCGGCGAGGCCACAGCGGTCGCCGCCGCGCCTGCTGCCGACACTTTGAGAAAATCACGACGCTTCATCTTCAGGTCTCTCCTTGCTGGGGCGTTTCCCCTTAACTTCTCTTTTGCCGCCGCTCATTCCGGCGACGCGCTGGGCCCGCGTCGATCCGAAGGGGCTTGACTGCCGTGGGCGTTTAACACGGAAGGGGCGCTTTCGGAACGCGACAATGGCATGACGGGGCTCTACGAAAGTCGCATGTCCCGATGGACTGTCCTCTCCGCCTCAGGCCGCGGCGATGACGCCCTTGAGCTGGTCACGGACCTGTCCCGCAATGGCGCGGTAGATCGCCGCATGAGGACCGTCCGGCTCGCTGTCGACCACGGGATTGCCGGCGTCCGAGGTGGCGCGAATCGCCATGTGCAGGGGGATCTCGCCGAGGAACGGCACTCCCAGCTTCTCGGCCTCGTGCCGCGCCCCGCCATGGCCGAAGATGTCGGATTTCGTGCCACAATGCGGGCACTGGAAATAGCTCATGTTCTCGACGATGCCGAGCACGGGCACGTTGACCTTCCTGAACATCGCAAGCCCCCGCCGGGCGTCGATCAGGGACAGGTCCTGCGGGGTCGAGACAATCACGGCACCCTTGAGCGGCACGTTCTGCGCCAGCGTGAGCTGGGCATCGCCGGTGCCGGGCGGCATGTCGACGACGAGCACGTCGAGCTGGCCCCAGGCGACGTCGCGCAGCATCTGCGTCACCGCCGACATCACCATCGGGCCGCGCCAGATCATCGCGGTCTCCTCTTCCACCAGGAAGCCGATCGACATGATGGCAAGGCCGAAGCGCCGCAGCGGAATCATCTTGCGCTCGCCATCCAGCTCCGGCTTGTCGCGCAAACCGGTCAGCCGCGGCACCGAGGGGCCGTAGATGTCGGCATCGAGCAGCCCGACCTTGAGGCCGAGATCGCGCAAGCCCAGCGCAAGGTTGAGCGCGGTGGTCGACTTGCCGACGCCGCCCTTGCCCGAGGCAACCGCGATGACGGCGGCGACGCCCGGAATCTCCGACTGCCGCGCCATGGGCGATTGAGCACCGCCCTGCGGCGGCGGCTTGTGGGCATGGACCGGTTGCACACCCGGCGTGCCGCGGCTCGGCTGCGGAGGCGGCGGCGGCGCGGAGCCCGCCTTGCGTTCGGCGGTCAGCGCCACCATCACGGTGGTGACGCCGGGAAGGCTGCGCACCGCGGCCTCGGCTTCGGCCCGGATGGGCTCCCAGGCCCGCGCCTCGGCGGCATCGACATTGATCGAGAAGAACACCTTGCCGTCGGAGGCGCTGATCGGGCTCAGCACATTGGCATTGGTGAGCGCAACCCCGCGCGGCGACTTGATCCGGGCGAGGCTGTCGAGAACCTGTTGCTGCGTCACGCTCAAAGCGCATCTCCCAAACGGGGCATGATCCGGTCAGATCAGGCCCAAGGCTTCAGGATGCCCCATTAGAGCGGAAACGACCAAAAGGCTACTGCCTGCCGATATCGTCAGCCATCTCGGCGGGCGCGGCGCCCTGCTCCAGGGCCGCCTCGTAGTTCAGCTCGATCATGACCCCGTTGGGGTCGTGGACGAAGATCTGCCAGAGGTCGCCGCCGGGCACCTGGCGGGAGTCGAACTTCATCCCTTTGGACGTCAGCCGCTGCTTCATGCCGTCAAACCCGCGGCTGACGAAGGCGACATGGTGGACAACGCCGGAATCCGGCTTTTGTGGCTCCGAGGTCGACGAAATATCGACGAGGTGCACCACCGCCTTGCCCTCGCTGTACATCCAGGCCCCTGGGAAGGCGAAATTCGGCCGGGCGCCTTTTTCCAGACCCAGCACGTCTTCGTAGAAGCGGACCGTCTCGGCCAGATTCCGGGTCCTTATGTTGAAATGATCGAGGACGCCAACGCTCACGCCGCCCAAACCCGATGCCATGTTTCGCTCCCTTGTTTTGAAGTTCTTGAGGTCCGCCATCCTAGCACAGGAGGGCGCCAAACGAAGGCGTTGCCCTCCGCCCTTAAGGGTTTATGGTGCGCCCGGTCCGCTCCGAAGCGGAACCTCAAAATGCCGCATGGGCGCCCCCCGCCCGGCTACAACCGTAAAACTCAAACTACGGACAAGGTACCACAATGGCTAAAGTCGCTTTCCTCGGTCTCGGCGTGATGGGCTTCCCCATGGCCGGACACCTCGTGAAAAAAGGGGGCCATGAGGTCACCGTCTACAACCGCACCGCGGCCAAGGCGAAGGAATGGGCGGACAAGTTCGGCGGCAAGACCGCGGCCACCCCGAAGGCCGCCGCCGAGGGCCAGGATTTCGTGATGTGCTGCGTCGGCAACGACAATGACCTGCGCTCGGTCACGATCGGCGCCGATGGTGCATTCGCCGGCATGAAGAAGGGCGCAACCTTCGTCGACCACACCACCGCCTCCGCCGAGGTTGCCCGCGAGCTCGATGGGGCCGCGACCAAGGCCGGCTTCAAGTTCATCGACGCGCCGGTTTCCGGCGGCCAGGCCGGCGCCGAGAACGGCGTGCTGACGGTGATGTGCGGCGGCGCTGAGGACGTCTATGCCGGCGCCGAGCCGATCATCACGGGCGCCTATGCGCGGATGTGCAAGCTGCTCGGGCCCGCCGGCTCGGGCCAGCTGACGAAGATGGTCAACCAGATCTGCATCGCAGGGCTCGTGCAGGGTCTCTCCGAGGGCATCCATTTCGCCAAGAAGAGCGGCCTCGACGTCGCCGCCGTGATCGAGACCATCTCGAAAGGCGCCGCGCAGTCGTGGCAGATGGAAAACCGCTACAAGACCATGAACGAGGACAAGTACGATTTCGGCTTCGCGGTCGAATGGATGCGCAAGGACCTCTCGATCGCGATCGCGGAAGCCCGCCGCAACGGCGCCAATCTGCCTGTCACCGCGCTGGTCGATCAGTTCTACGCCGAGGTCGAGAAGATGGGCGGCAAGCGCTGGGATACGTCGAGCCTGCTCGCGCGCCTCAATCGCTGATACCTGACGACCTGAAACGACCTTGCTGATCGCGATCGCCGCCATCTTCGTCCTCGCCTACGCGGCGATCGCGCTCGAGCATCCGCTTCGCGTCAACAAGAGCGCCACAGCGCTGCTCGGCGCGGGGCTGCTGTGGACCATCTACGCGGTCGCAACCGGCGACCACGCGCTGGTCGGCCGCCAGCTCGACGAATCCGTCGGCTCCACCGCGCAGATCGTCTTCTTCCTGATCTGCGCCATGACCATCGTCGAGGTGATCGACGCCCATGACGGCTTCGAGGTCATCACCTCCCTGATCCGCACGACGAGCCAGGTCACGCTGATCTGGCTGATCGGCTTCGTCACGTTCTTCCTCAGCGCGATTCTGGATAATCTGACGACCACCATCGTCATGATCTCGCTGATCCAGAAGCTGATCGCCCGCCGCGACGACCGCCTGCTGTTCGCCTCCCTCATCGTTATTGCCGCCAATGCCGGCGGCGCCTGGACCGTGATCGGCGACGTCACCACGACCATGCTGTGGATCGGCGGGCAGATCACCCCGCTCAAGATCATGAGCGCGGTGTTCCTGCCCTCGCTGCTCAATCTGCTGGTGCCGCTCGCCTTCATCAGCTTCTCGCTCAGGGGCAAGACCATCGCACCGCCGCCGAAAGATAACGGACTGCTGGCCGTCGACCGGTTCGAGCGCAATTTGATGTTCTATCTCGGGCTCGGCACGCTGATCGCGGTGCCGGCGTTCAAGGCGGTCACGCATCTGGCGCCCTTCATGGGCATCCTGTTCGGGCTCGGCGTGCTCTGGCTGGTCGGCGAGATCGTGCACCGCCACAAGGAGGAGCATGTGCGCCAGCCGCTCACGCTGGTGCACGCGCTGACCCGGATCGACATGAGCTCGGTCGTGTTCTTCGTCGGCATCCTGCTTGCGGTCGCCTGCCTCGAGCATGCCGGCCTGCTGTCGATACTGGCGCGCTGGCTGGAGACCACGATCGGCCGCCAAGATGTCATCGTCGTCGTGCTCGGCCTGCTCAGCGCCGTCATCGACAACGTGCCGCTGGTCGCCGCGACCATGGGCATGTACGACCTCGCGCATTATCCGCCTGACAGCTTCATCTGGGAGTTCATCGCCTATTGCGCCGGCACCGGCGGGTCGATCCTGATCATCGGCTCGGCCGCGGGCGTTACCGCCATGGGCCTCGAGCGGATCGAGTTCCTCTGGTACGCCCGCCGCATCGCGCCGCCCGCGCTGGCGGGCTATCTGGCCGGCGCGGTGGTCTATATCGCGCAGCACGCGGCCTTGCATTGACGGCGCTGGCCGGATCCAAAATTAACGCCGGGTTAACGTAATTCTTTAGCTCCTTAAGTCACCTCTTAAGGATTTCTTGCCAGAGATAGACAATGCAGAAGGCCCGCGCCCGGCGCGGGCAGGAATCGTTGTTGTTCGATGAGTAACCCCGCTGAAAAGCCTGAGGTAGTACAGCTTCCGGCCGAGCCGGTGAGCGCTCCATCGGCGAGCAGCCGAAGGGCTGCGGCGCAGCGGGTGCGCGAGGCCCGCGATAAGTTAACGTCGACCAGCGGAACCCGGCCGGCCTTCGACGCCGAGATGCTGCGCCAATATGCCCAGACGCGATTGTCGGCCTCCTATGTCGTGATGCTGCTGGTGGTTGCGACCGGCGTGCTGTTTGGCCTGTGGATGCAGCCGATCCCGGCCGCGCTCTGGACCGCCGGCATGCTCTGCATCCACGGCGCGATGGTCCGCAGTTGCCGGCGCTTCCTGACCGAACCCGCCTCGCCCGCGGCAACGCGCGCCTGGCGCACCCGCTTCGTCGTGCTCGACCTGCTCTATGGCCTGTGCTGGATGGCGATCCTGATCCATCCCGTGCTCGACATGGTCACGGAAACGCTGATGATGTTTCTGATGCTGCTGGTGATCGCAGTATCGAGCATGCTGGCCGCGAACTTGCCGATCGCCGCCCTCGCCGCCACCGCGCCGGTTGCGGTCGCGATGGCGCTGAGCTTTGCGATGACCGGCTCGCTGGACAATTACATCCTGGCCGCGCTGGCGATTGCCGCAGAAGGCTATTTCGTGCTGCTGGCGCATCGCCTGCACTCCTCGACTTTCGCGACGCTCGAGGCTCGGGCCGAGAAGGACGCGCTGATCGGCGAGCTCGAACAGGCCAAGGCGATCTCCGACGAAGCGCGCCACCGCGCCGAATCCGCCAACGTCGCCAAGTCGCGCTTCCTCGCTCAGATGAGCCATGAACTGCGCACGCCGCTGAACGCCATCCTCGGTTTCTCCGAGGTGATGAAGAGCGAGATCTTCGGCGCGCATGCGGTGCCGGTCTACAAGGAGTACTCGGCGGACATCCATAATTCCGGCGTGCACCTGCTCAACCTCATCAACGAGATCCTCGACCTGTCGCGGATCGAGGCCGGCCGCTATGAGCTCAACGAGGAAGCGGTGTCGCTGGTCGGCATCGTCGCCGACTGTCATCATCTGATGAAGCTGCGCGCCTCCAGCCGCGGCATCACCATCCACGAGGTGTTCGAGCAGGCCATGCCACGGCTCTGGGCCGACGAGCGCGCGATCCGCCAGGTCGTGCTCAACCTGCTCTCCAACTCGATCAAGTTCACCCCGCAAGGCGGCGAGATCTGGCTCAAGGCCGGCTGGACCGCTTCGGGCGGACAATATCTGTCGGTGAAGGATACCGGCTCCGGCATCCCCGAGGACGAGATCCCGGTCGTGCTCGCATCCTTCGGCCAGGGTTCCAACTCGATCAAATCGGCCGAACAGGGCGCCGGCCTCGGCCTGCCGATCGCCAAGAACCTGATCGACCTGCATGGCGGCACGTTCACGCTGAAATCGAAGCTGCGCATCGGCACCGAGGTGATCGTCACCTTCCCGCCGGAGCGGGTCATGAGCGCGCTGGCACCGCTGTCGGACGATTCTCCGCCGCTCCAGCCTGAAGGGTCCGCTGTATCCGACGAGAAACGCCGGCCGCGCCACAAGCCGATCATGAGCGCAGGCACGGGCTCTTAACCAGATGCTTGCAGACATGCCCGACAATCCTCCACTATGTCCGAATGAGCAAAGAAACGCCGTGCGTCGCGGTCTGCATGATCGATCCCAAGACCAAGCTGTGCTTCGGCTGCGGCCGCACCTTGCCGGAGATCGCGCGCTGGCACGCCATGGAAAGCACGGAACGGCTCTCGGTCATGGCGCTGTTGCCGGCACGCATGGCGGACGCCGGTTTGCAGCCGATCGCGGGATCGCCGAAACGCACCTGATCGGCCTGCGCACGCATGGAGGCGCGCAATGATCCGCTTCCTCCTCGTTCTCATCATGCTCGCCGGCACCGCGGGTGCAGTCGTCGCTTATGGCGATCCCGATCAGATTGCCCGTGCGAGCCACAAGGTCTCACACATCTTCCGCGGACAGACCGCCGCCCCGCCCCCGGCGGTGCAGATCCCGCGCGGCCAAGGCGGCGAATTCGCACTGCGCGCGAAGATCAACGGCGTCGCCGCGCCGATGGTGATCGACACCGGCGCGACCTCCGTGGTGTTGACCTGGGAAACGGCGAAGGCGATCGGGCTGCCGCTCGAAATGCTCGAATACGACGTCGACCTCGAGACCGCAGGCGGCCACACCAAGGCGGCCCGGCTCACGCTCGATCGTCTCGCCGTCGGCCATCTCGTCGAGAAATCGGTGCCGGCCCTCGTCGTGCAGCGCGGCCAGATGAAGACCAATCTGCTCGGCATGAGCTTCCTCGACCGCCTGGAGAGCTGGGGCGTGCGCGCCGACAAGCTGATGCTCACGGGCTATCCCGAGCTCCAGAGCAGCCACCGCCGCCCGCGCACGGCTGTCGACTAATCCTTCCAACGACGATCTTGGGCAGCCCGCCGGACTGCGCCGAGGTGTGGCATTTCCGCTATTTACAAACCGCCTGGTCGGTTTATAACGGATGACATTCCCGGATCGGGGTTGGACAAGCGCTGCTTCCCGCCGGAAGCGGCCAAGTGGGAGATTTGAGTCATGACTGCCAGAGCCGCCTTACGCCGCACGATGCGCGCCCTGCCCTTTGCTGCCGCGTTCGCCGCAGGCAGTGCCAGCGCTGCCGACCTGTCGCCGCGCTATGCGGCGCCCTCCTCCGCCTACACGGCACCGCAGCCGGTCTATTCGTGGACCGGCCTTTATGCGGGCCTCAACGCCGGCTACGCCGAGAGCGGCGACGATGCATTCAACAACCTCGTCGGCGTGAGCGGCGGCAAGGTCAAGGGCGCCTTCGGCGGCGTGCAGATCGGCTACAACTATCAGCTCTCGCCGATGTTCGTGGTCGGCATCGAGAACGACTTCGAGGGTGGAGACATCAAGAACCACGACGCCCTCAACAGCGCTGCCGTCAGCATCCCCTGGTTCATGACCGGCCGCGCCCGCGCCGGCATCGCCACGATGGATTCACGGTTGTTGTTTTTCGGGACCGCGGGCCTCGCCGCGGGCGAGTTGAAAGACGGCCCGATCAACAAGATGAAGATGGGCTGGACCGCCGGCGGCGGCGTCGAGTGGGCGTTCCTGCCGAAATGGTCGGCCAAGGCCGAGTATCTCTACACCGAGTTCAAGCACGACGATCTGCCGGACTGGAATGCCGCGAAGTTCCACACCTTCCGCGTCGGCGTGAACTATCATTTCGACCTGTTCCGCTGATTGCAGATCCACGAAAAGGGGGCGGATCTTGCGATCCGGCCCCTTCTTCATGATCGGCGCTGCTAAGCAGCGGCCTCCGCCGGCACGCGCGCACCGATGCGCGCGATCGCATCGCGCAGCACGTCGACACCTGCGCCCGGCTTCACACCCTGCTCGGCGAGATGGCGGCGGAACGCACGTGCGCCGGGAACGGCGTGGAACGCGCCGACGAAATGCCGCGTGATGGCGTGCAGCCGCGTGCCGCGCGCGAGCTGCTCCTCGATGTAGGGCATCATCGCCTCGAATGCGTCCTGCATGGTCGCGTGCGGCGCAGGCGCGCCGAAGATCTCGGCATCGACAGAGAGCAGGCGCCACGGATCCTGATAGGCGGCGCGGCCGAGCATCACGCCGTCGACATGCGCCAGATGCGCCTTCGCCTCGTCGATGCCCGGGACGCCGCCATTGATGATGACGGGCACATCAGGCATCGCGCGCTTGAGACGATAGACGCGATCGTAATCAAGCGGCGGGATGTCGCGGTTCTCCTTCGGCGACAATCCATTGAGCCAGGCTTTTCGCGCATGCACGATCAGCGCGTCGCAGCCGGACGCAACCACCGCGCGCGCAAGCGTATCGAGTGCCACGTCCGGATCCTGATCATCGATGCCAATGCGGCATTTCACCGTGACGGGCACGGCAACTGCCCGCTTCATCGCATCGACGCACCGCGCCACGAGCTCCGGCTCCGCCATCAGGCATGCGCCGAAGCGGCCGTCCTTCACGCGGTCGGACGGACAACCGACATTGAGGTTGATCTCGTCATAGCCGAAATCCTCGCCGATCCGCGCCGCCAGCGCGAGCTCGCGCGGATCCGACCCGCCGAGCTGAAGCGCCACCGGGTGCTCGATCGCATCGAACCCAAGCAGCCGTTCCCGGTCGCCGTGGATGACGGCGCCGGTCGTCAGCATCTCCGTATAGAGCAACGCCCGTCGGGTGAGGTGACGGTGGAACACCCGGCAATGCCGGTCGGTCCAATCCATCATGGGGGCAACGGAGAACTTGAATCTTTGTAAATTCAACAGCTTGATCTTGATTTGCAGCTCGCGCAGTCCACGGTACCGCTTCCGAGCTATCCCGCTCAGGTCATTGCGATACATTCATTGCCCAAGCATGCACCACTTTCAACAGAAAGAATTTCGCTTCTTGGCAGGGAGAGCAACCTGACGCCTGAGGGCGCCGGGAAGAACCTTGGAGAGCCAGCATCGGCGAGAATGATCCGGCAGCTCAATAGGCCGTGAGCTATCGGCTCATATCATCTCCGAGACGCGCGCTATGCGTCTTGCGAGATCGGCCGGCAGTTCCCACTGCTTTTCCGCTGGATCGTCGTAGCGCCCCCTGACGGAGCCCTTTGGTCGATCGAGCGCATTTCGAAGCGCTGGTCCATCTATGGGAGAGCGGCCGGACTTACTCAAAACGTGCGATCGCAAACGAAGTCAGATCGATATGGTTGCGCCCACCGGTCAATCGTTCGGCAACCACAGCACCGATTCCGGCGGAGTGCTTGAAACCGTGGCCGGAACATGCCGAGACCACGAAAATGCGATCGTGACGCGGATGGTGATCAATGATGAACCCGCGATCGGGAGTGACGGTGTAGAGACAGGCGGCCGCTTGAGCCACGCGCGGCGTCGCACCTGCCATCCGTCCCTGGACGTGCCTGTGGTACATCTCGGCGGACTCTGCCGGATCGACCTCGCGGTTGATG
Organism: Bradyrhizobium huanghuaihaiense; assembly: GCF_025200885.1. Classification (NCBI taxonomy): domain Bacteria; kingdom Pseudomonadati; phylum Pseudomonadota; class Alphaproteobacteria; order Hyphomicrobiales; family Nitrobacteraceae; genus Bradyrhizobium; species Bradyrhizobium huanghuaihaiense. Next base: position 5,738,947 of record NZ_CP104172.1, read on the forward strand.
GTATCAGCGGTCGTCCTCGTCTCATACTGTTCGGTCGCGACTTTGATGCAGCGATCGCCCGGCAGCGGTGGAAAGCCATAGAGATAGTCGACATCGGTCGCGCCATGCATCCAGATGAACACCGGCGCGTCAGGCCCGTAAGCGGCGGCATCGTCGAGTTCGTACCAGTGAAGAACCTGGCGATTGACGGTCAGCAGGCGATCGAACGGCGCTCCCAGCAAGGGCGCCGTCCAGCCACCGGCCGTCACCACAGCCTGCTGTGCCTCAATCGTTCCGCTTGAGGTCTCGACACGGACAATGCCGTTCTGGTCGACTGAAAGAACCTTAACGCCGGTACGGATTTGTGCGCCGAGTTGCGCGGCGCGGCTCAGTTGCGCCGAGATGCAGCGCTCCGGAAAAACATATCCGCCGCCAGGTTCATAGTAAGCCCTCTCGTTTCCCGCGAGGCCCAGGAATTGAGGGAACCTGCGTGCAACTTCCGTACCGTCGAGAATTTCGTGCTGGATGCCGAAATCGCGTGCGACCTCGACCGAGCGTGCGACGAAGTCCGGTTTGCCATGGTGCGAGGTCGGTCCCGTGCCAGGCCCCATAACCAGAACGCCGCAATCATGCAGAAGCTTCTCTCCGGTATCCGCCTCGAGCTCACGCCAGATCCGGTGAGAGTTGAGGACGAGTGGAGCATAGACGCCATCCTCACCGACTGCCTGCCGCGTGATACGGGTTTCTCCGTGGCTCGACCCCATACGGTGTGGGGGCACGAAACGATCGATTCCGATCGCATGCACGCCACGCTTAGCCAACTGGTAAAGGATCGCACTGCCCATCGCGCCAAGACCTACGACAACGAAATCTGCTTGCTCGCTCATGGCGTGCTCTCCGGGTTCGAGTCTAAAGTTCTGACCGATGTAGGGGCGCCGCGATCCGCGATCAACGGACACAAAAGGCTCAAATCAGGCGACCTTCTTCAACCGCTTGAATCGCTCGATCCGGAACGGAGCCGGATCGACGCAAGCCGTCGATCCGGTCACCAGGTCTGCCATCAACGCGCCGGCGCCCGGGCCGATACCAAAACCGTGACCGGAGAAACCTGTGGCGAGATAGAAGCCGGGAACGGAGCCGACCGGCGCCATGACCGGCACGGCATCCGGCGTAACGTCCATCAAGCCGGCCCACACCTTTGTGATCTTGGCGTCGCCGAACGTCGGGAAAGCCTCGCGCAAATGGCGAACGCCGCCTCGAACGAATCGCCACGACGGATCGGGATCGAGAATGCGGACCTGTTCGAAAGGGGTAACTTCGTCGCTCCGCCAACTTCGCGCCATCGACAGCTCACGAAAAAACTGACCGCCGATGCGAAGTGTCAGCTCATTCCAGCTTTTGATGAGCGTCGGTGTATAATCGCAGAACAAACGGAAGCTGTCCGGCGTGATCGGCGCAATATTTGCGTTGCGCTGAGCGACAGTGAACCCGCCGTCCAAACGGCGACGGAAAGCGAAGTTGCCCGCACCAACTGCGAAATCCGGAACGCCGTCGACGGAGGACAGGCGGACGACGCTGCCGAGGATCTTCAGGACCGGAAGATCGATGCCCATGTTGCCAGCGAACAAGCGCGACCAGGCTCCCCCCGCCAAAACCACGGAGGAGCAGCGGATCTCACCGCGCTCGGTCACACAGCCGCTCACCCGACCGGCCGATCGCTCGATGGAGCGAACCGCGCAATTGGTGAGGATGTGCGCGCCTTTGGCGGCCGCGGCCCGCGCCATCGCCGGGACTGCGATAAAGGGCTCCGCCTTGCCGTCGCTCGGCGTGTGCAATGCGGCGCGGAACGGCTTCGTCGCTCCGGGAATGAGCGTCTTCAGTGCCTCGCCGCTGACGAGGCGGGAATCGAGACCAAGCGGGGCGGCATGCTTCAGCCACTCCTCATGCATCGCGACGTCGGCATCGGTGTCGCAGAGGTAGGCGATGCCCGTCTGCCGAAAACCCGTTTCGCCGGCGATGCGTGCGTTCATGCCGCGCCAAAGCCGGAGACTCTCGATGGCAAGTGGCAACTCGGCCGGATCGCGGCCCATCTGGCGCACCCAACCCCAGTTTCGCGACGACTGCTCCGCTCCGATCAATCCCTTTTCACACAAGGCCACGCTGACGCCGCGCTCAACCAGCGAAAGCGCGGTCGATACGCCGATGATGCCGCCGCCGATGACGACGACGTCCACCTTCGCCGGCAGCTCCTGCGGCGTGATGACGAGCTCGGGAATTATGCTGGACAAATTGTCCTCCCTCAAGACGAGCGCTTGGAAAACCATACGGCTCGGGCGTTCGTTGCCGCACCATCCGGGCGGACCGGAATAGCGGGCAGCTCCCATTCAGCCTCCCGGGCGATCGAGGAAATCGCGCAAGCGATACCAGCCGGCAAAGAGCGGCACGAACCACGGCTTGCCCGCATAGAACGGCACGGCGGTGAATTTGTCCCGATCAAAGGCTGACGGCATGTTCTGCTCGCCGAGAATTTTCCGCGCCGTCTGATAGCCAAGATAGGTCATCAGCGCGACGCCGTTGCCGTTGCAGCCGGCTGCAAAATCAGTGCCGTCGCGGGCGCCGAGATGGGCGATCTTGTCGACGGTCATCGCCACACGGCCGCTCCAGGCATGGGTGATCTTCACACCCGCGAGCTGCGGCCAGACGGTGAGCATGCGCACATAGAGCCGCTTGGCGGCAAGCTTGTCCGGCATGTCGAAGATGCCCGGGCGCGACCCGAACAGAAGCCGCGTGCCGTCGGGCGACGGCCTTGCATAGATCAGGTCACGGCGCGTGTCGGACACCATGCGCGCCTGCGGAATCAGCTCGGCGACCAAATCGGCCGGCAGCGGCTCGGTGGCGATCTGATAGCTCTTGACCGGCACGATGCGGCTCGCGAGCCCCGGCGTTGCATCGGCGGCGGTGTAGCCGTTGGTGGCTGCAACGACGTGCGCGGCCCGGATGCTGCCCCGCGCGGTCGGCACGATCTTTTCCTCGCCCGCTCCGTCCTGCACCATGCCCGCACGCGCATGCGAGCGCAGCACGACGCCAGCGGCGCGCGCCCGGTCGCGCAGCGCCTTGTGATACTTGCCCGGGTGCAGACCGCCATATTGGTCGATCACCATGCCGCCATGGTAATAGTCCGAACCGATCGCAGCCCGCTGCTGCTCCCGATCGAGGAAGCGCACGGTGACGCCGGTCTTTTCCGCCAGAAGCGCGCCATGCCGCTTCAGGGTTGCGTAGTCAAGCGCGGCATGAGCGCCGAAAAAACGGCCGGTGAGCGCGAGACCGGCATCCAGCTTCTCCGTCTCGACCAGCATCTTCAGATAGTCGAAGCTCTCATTGCTTTCGCCGATCAGGCGCGAGAACAGCACCGGGTCGATTCCCTTGATCGCGCCGCTCACCACCAGCTTCTGACCGCTCGACACCATACCGCCCGACCGCGTCGAGGCGCCCTCCCCGATCCGGTCGCCGTCGATGACGACGACCGAGCGCCCGGCGCGCGCCAGATGAGTCGCCGCGTTCAGCCCCGCATAGCCCGAGCCAATGACCACGACGTCGGCGCGTTCCGGCAAGGGATCGAGATTGGTTTCCGGTTCGGCGGCCTCCCACCAATAGGGCGCCTCCTTGAAGTCCTTGGCATAGATATTGTCAAAACGGGGCATGATGGATCGAGCCTTTCCGGCTTGTCTTTCTTTGAACGTGGAACGGCGCGATCAGAGAACCTGACCGAGGAATTCGCGCGTACGCGGATCTTGCGGATTGTCGAAGAGTTCTGCAGGCGGCGCGCTCTCCACGATCAGGCCATGATCGGTGAAGCAGACACGCTGCGAGACCTCCCGGGCGAATTTCATCTCGTGCGTCACGAGGATACAGGTGAGGCCTTCCTCCACCAGTTCGCGGATGGCGAAGAGCACGTCCTTCACCGTTTCAGGATCGAGCGCCGCCGTCACCTCGTCGAACAGGATCACCTCCGGCTGCATCGCGAGCGCGCGGGCGATCGCCACGCGCTGCTGCTGGCCGCCGGAGAGCTGACCCGGGTAGCTGTCCGCCTTCTCGGAGAGCCGCACCTTCTTCAGGAGCTTGCGTGCGCGCTCCTCGACTTCGGCACGGTCGTGTCCGAGCACCTGGATGGGTGCCATCATGATGTTTTGCAGCGCCGTGCGATGCGGAAACAGGTTGTACTGCTGGAACACCATCGCCACCTGATGGCGCAACGACCGCATCGCCTTATCCGACTTCAATTCGTGCACGCGATGCGTGCCGACGCGAATAAAGCCTTCGTCGATCGGAAATAGGCCGTTGATGCAGCGCAGGATGGTGGACTTTCCCGATCCGGAGGGGCCGATGATGCAGACGGCCTCGCCCTTCTGCACGAACATCGAAATGCCCTTGAGAACCTCGAAGTCGCCGAAGGACTTGCGGACGTTGTCGAGCTCGATCAGCGCTTCGATACGGCTCAAAGGCTATCTCCCTTCACGGCACGTTCCAGCCGGCGCGCGATGGCTGCGATCGGATAGCAATAGGCGATGAACAGGAACAGAATGGTCAGATAGAAATAGACGATCACCCGCTCGTTCTCCATGGCGAGCAGAGTGTTCAGGATCGTCAGGACGTCCTGAATTCCGGTGACCGTGGCAAGCGCGGTCGCGATCATCAAGAGCGCATAGAGATTCATCCAGCCAGGGATCATGCGCCGCATCGCCTGCTGTATGATCACGTGGCGATAGATCTGGAAAGTATTGTAGCCGAGTGAACGTGCCGCCTCCCATTGGCCGCTGTGAACGGATTGGACGGCGCCGCGGATCACCTCGGAAAAATTCGCCGCGGTCGGCAGCGCAAGGCCAATCACGGCTTTCACGAATGGTGGAAACGGAACGATCGTGCCGAAGATTCGCATCTCGAAGGGCAGGAAATAGAGCGTGGCAAAGAGCAGAACGAGCCAAGGTGAATTGCGCAGGAAATTCACCAACAGAAGATTCGGAACTCGGATCAATCCGACCCGCGCAAGCGTCCCAAGCCCCATGATCGTGCCGAGCGCGGTCGCCAGCGCCATGGAAGCGATCGAAAGGAGAATGTTGAGAACGAATCCGCCGGTGACCGGCCAACCGGTTGCTGAGCCGGTCAGAAGCAGGGGAAGCCGCACCAACACGCGGGTCCAGTAAGCCGAGCCACCCGTCGCAGCATCAACAGCAATCCAGACCACTACGCCAAGGGTGATCAGCAACTGAACGGCGCGCTTCTTGTCATCGTAGTGGAGCACAAACCCTGCCATCAAAGCCCCCTTCCGTATCCCGGGAAGGCCATAAAGGCCTCGAGCCTCGCCATTGCGAATGTGAGAATCGACACTAGCGCCACGTAGATGAGGAGCACGAGGATCATCACCTCCAGCGTGCGAAACGTGTCATTGTAGATCTGCCCGGCGTAGTACATCAGCTCCGGCACGGTGATGACGGACGCCTGCGACGTCGTCTTGAAGAGATTGGTCAGGATGTTCGTCAGCCCCGGCAGGCAGATGCGGGTCGCGATCGGTGCCTCGATGCGCCAGAAGCGGGCCCACCGGCCGTACCCGAGTGACCGCGCCGCATCGACGATCGACCGCGGCATAGTTTCGATACCTGAGCGAAACGCTTCGATGGCCAGTGCCCCGCCGAAGAGACTGAGCGATATCGCAGCACAAGCAAAGGCGCTGAGCAGCGGCACTGACAGCCCGGTCGAAGGATCGGTCACCCTGAGACCGAGGGTCGAGAGCGTGAAATAGGCAAAGAGCATCTGTAGCAGCGGCGGCGTGTTGCGAAACACCTCGACGAACAGCTCGATCAGGGCATCAAGCCAGAATATCCGCAGGGTGAAGCCGAGAGCCCCGAGCATGCCGATGAGTATGGCGGCGCTGGACGAGAGGGCCGCCAGCTTCAGCGTGTTGACGACACCGATGAGCAGCCATCGCTGGTACGCTGGATCCGCGAGCCAGGAATAGTCGAGAGCTAACAAGGGCTGCGGCTCCGCGTCCGTCAGTTCTTCTTCGCCGCCGCAGCCTTTGCCCGCGCGGCAATATAGTCGGAGTGCGGCATGCCGAACTCGGTCTCCCACGCGATCAGTTTGCCCTCGGCTTCGGCCTTGTCGATGGCCTTGTCGACGGCTTCGCGGAACTCGGCATCGTCCTTGCGCAGGCCGCCCGCCATCGGCTGGAATTCATAGGGTGCAACGGCGATCTTGTAGCTCGCCCAATCGGGCTCCTTGAGCTTCTGCTGAAGCGTCATATCGTCGAAGACGAAGCCGATGCAACGATTGTCCTTCAGCGCGCGATAGGCTTCCGGCTGCGTCTTGAAGGCGACGAGAGTGATCCCGAACTCCTCAGTCATCTTCTTGTTGTAGTAGGAGCCCTGAATGCCGCAGACCGACTTGCCTTTCAACTCTTCCCACTTGAAGATCGTCGACTCCTTGGCCATCAGCACCGATGGACCGGCGGCAGAAACATATTCCGTGGTGAAGTCGATGACCTTGGCGCGCTCGGTCGTCACGCCAAGTGTGGCGAAGATCGCATCGATACGGCCGGCAGTCAGGAAATCGATGCGATTGGCAGCGATGACCGGCACGAGTTCGATCTTGTCCTCCGAGCCGAGAAGCTCCTTGGCAACGTACTTGGCCAGCGAGACCTCAAAGCCGACGACTTCGCCCTTGTCGTTCAAATAGCCGTAGGGCACGTAGTCATTCTTCACGCCGACGATCAGCTTGCCGCGTGCCTTGACGTTATCGAGCGTCCCCGCCACCGCGGCGCCAGCCACGAAGAAGGTCGCGAGCGCGAGGGCAGAAGCGCCCATCATTCTCTTGAAGCCTGCCATCCTGTTCCCCTGGATAAATCAGGGCCTTCGGGCGCTGTTGCCGCAACGCCGCGTTAGCCGTCAACTTTGTTCAATGCAGAAATCAGGCCGCTCGAAAAATGTGCACCTCTGTTGAGCGACCTAATTTTCATCATTGGAGGCTGATCTCTCTCATTAGACAAGTTGCCAACGGCAGTTTTTTCATAATATGAGATTTTATGTCGCCGACCGCCCAGCCATCTTCTAATGGAGCCCAGCTGCTCGACCGGACTGTCGTCCTGCTGGACCTCGTCGCCGATGGCGGCGTCGACGGGCTGTCGCTGAAGGAATTAGCGGCGCGCTCCGGGCTCAACACCGCCACCTGTCACCGCATCCTCAACACGCTGGTCGGCCACAAGCTGCTCGCGCGCGACGACAAGAAACGGCGCTACCGGCTGGGTGCGCGCATGGCGATCTACGGCGTGCGCGCGGCCCGCGGTCCCGGAATCATCAGCCGCTGCGAAGTCGCGCTGACCCGGCTCAGGCGGCGCACCGGTGACACGACCCATCTTATGGCCCGCTTCAACCACGATTCAGTCTGCCTCGACCGGCGCGACGGCGAATGCATCGTGCCGACGCTGACGGGATCGATCGGCGGCTTCGTGCCCCTCGGCGTCGGCCCCGGCTCGATCGCGATGCTCGCATTCCTCGACGAAGATGAGCAGGATTACATCATCCGCGCCAATCTGGGGCGCTACGCATCCTATCGCAACCTCACCAAGGACAAGGTTCGGCAGTTGATCGCCGATACCCGCCGGCGGGGCTACGCGGTGGATATGGGCGAGCTCATTCCAGGCATTGCCGGCGTCGGCATGCCGATCATGACGCCTGGAGAAAAGCCGGGCGCAGCGCTCAGCTTCACGCTGCTCTGCGCCAAGGTCGGGCCCGGCGTCATCGAACGCTGGCGCCCTCCTCGAGGAAGAGATCAACGCCATCATTGGTCAGTAAGACGGATTGGGTACACGCGGCAGCAACAGGCGAGTCTCGTTCACATAGTGATGATGCGCGGCCGTGGCCCGGTGCTCCTGTAACAGGAGCGCTCTTCTTTGAAGATAGTCAGTCACAGACGTAACGACTTGCCGTCTGCCGACTTGTACTGATCGAAAACAGTTGGATGGATCCCCTGTCCCGGGTGCACGCTGGTATCAGCCGGACTTTCGGCACAGGGCGCGGACAGCTTTGGTCAGCAGCCGCGGCAAATGATGAGCTTGCGATCGATCTTGATGTCCTCTTCGCTGCGCCGTTCGAGGTCGTTCGGGGTTTCAAAAAGGACATCTCTGGTCTTCGGCTGTCGATGGCCAACTGGCGCGCGTCCAACCGGACCGGATGGCTGTGACGAGGCGATCTGCACACTCACCGAACTGATCAACAATCTTCCCGGCGCAATCACGTGTGCGGCAGCGGCGCGGCCGCTGAGGAGCAAGATTGGAATAATGGTCCGGATCAATTTGTACATCTGCGGGATCCTCTGGGTTGGCCAGACGTGGACGATCGCCGTCCTCGTCGATTTCTGTTGGCAGTGAAGATTGATGGGTGATTTAGCTCTCTGCGATGGCGCTCGCCGAGGTCACGTGCTTTGGGCGCATCTGCGCTTCGCACATCAAGAACACTGTGATTTCCGGTCGACCGGCAAAAGCCGTGTCAGCAATCACGGCAGTACCTCACCATCCGCTCGATATCCGCTCGGCCGTGGATGCCGAGGTCCCGCAAGGTCCGCTCGTCGTATTTCGACAGGGCGGCGATCGCACTTTTGATCTCCCGCTCACGGCGCCAATGCGCCCACAGCGCCACAAACTTCTCCCTAAGCTCGCTCATCCAGTTTCCGCGGCGACGCAGACGTAACTCAACCCTCGCTGCGAGTTCCGGCGCGACTCTCGGCGGCTGCAAGCTGCCATGCCCGTGCGCCATGGAAGGCGGACAGCCACCGGCTCGGCGCGCCTGGCGAGCTCGTCCGGTGACCAACGCCGCATGTGCGGTGACCAACGCCGCCTCAGCGATGAACGTCGTGCTCGGATGCAGCCACTCGCCGTAGAGGGCTAAACCTCCGATGGAGAACGCCAGGCCCGTCCTCCACCAACGGCTGGTCGGACTATCTGCGTCCACAGCCGGCGCCAAAGGCGGCCGTCGAGTGTATCCCGGCATATCGGGATACACTGCGCGCACGAGCTTGCCGCCGAGTCCGCGCGCGATCTGGCCGATCCGCATCCGGGAAGGCCGAACCATCCGATTCACGTTTGAAGAGAGGTACTGTTTCAGCATGAAGATTTCTCCTGCGCGATGTTTGCAGGAGATATCCTGAAGCTCCCCTGTCACGGGGGCGTCACGGCTACAGCAAAAACGGTTACAACTGCAGCCTGCCGCTTCGAGCCGGATAGTCGTTGCGCCATTCACGAAGCCGACTTGCCGATCGACGAAATACCGTCGTCGCTATCGCCAGCGAAAGGTTCGTGGCCGCAGCCGAGAGGCCGCTCGTACGACGGGCCTCACGAATATTCAATGATCGAGACCAGCTTCCTGCCGTTCGGGCTGGTCCAATCGAGCGCCAGCTCGGAAACGATCTGTGGAACGGTCACGATAGCTGCGCCCGCCTTGTGCATGCGCTGCAGTGCCAGATCATTACCGACTTGCGAAAACGAAGCCGAGGCGTCAGCCGATACCTGCACCTCATACCCTTCCTCCAGCATTTGCAGCACTGGAAAAGTGATACAAATTTCAGTGGTAATACCGGCCACGAAAAGCTTTTCACGACCGGTTGCCTTGACAGCCTTGTTGAAGCCTTCGTGGTGCATCGCGTTGACGATACCCGGATCCTTGCAGCAAATGCCTCAGGCAGGATTTGTTCGAGCTCCGGGATGAGCGGGCCGGTGAAATTGATCTGATCCTCCATGCTCGAGGTCAACACCACCGGCATTTCCAAAGCCTTCGCAATTTGCGCGAGCTTGATCGCGTTTTTCCTGACGATGTTGATATCGAGAGAGTGCGTCCACGACATCGTACCGACTTGGTGGTCGATCAGCACCATCGCGGCATTGTCGGGCGTGAAGGCGTTCTTGTGCATGTCAAAACCCCTTTGGAGTCGACTTTACGTAGCGACGGGAGCGCGCAAACCTCAAACAAGCTGCCTAGGGCGAAAGGTAGCGAGTGAAAGGTTCGTCCAAAAGCCAGAAAAATAGCAACACACCGTCCGCTCTTTGTGGACGATTCGCGCTGCTGCATCTCCCGGCCATAGGCGCAGGATAGCCCCCCGCAAGTCGGACCGCGTTCGCGCCCAGCATCCAATTGCAATCGTCGCAGCCTAGAACGGCTCGACCGGGATAGTGAAGACGTAACCAACGCCGCGCTCGGCCTGGATGATGCGCGGCGCGCTCGGGTCGGTCTCCAGCTTCCGCCGCAATCGCAGCACTTGAACGTCGACGCTCCGGTCAAAGATGTCTTCGTGGACGCGGGTCGCCTGAAGCAGGTGCTCGCGCGTCAGCGGGCGCTGCGGCGCTTCAAGGAAAGCCAGCAACAAGGCGTATTCGCCCTTGCTCAGGGGGACCTGCGAGTTGTTGACGTCTATCAGACTGCGGCCGCGACGTTCGAGTTTCCAGCCGTTGAAGCGATAGCCGCCGCGTTCTGGTTCACGGGCGCGCGCGGCCCGCCCCATCTCCTGACGCCGCAACACGGCGCGGACTCGCGCCAGGAGCTCTCTCAAGCTGAATGGCTTGATGATGTAGTCGTCGGCGCCGAGCTCGAGCCCAACGATGCGGTCGCTTTCGTCGAGCCGGTGCCCGGTCGTGATGATGACAGGCACATCGGAATGTGCGCGAATTTCCCGCAGCATATCCAATCCATCGTCCTGACCTAGACGAAGGTCGAGAATGATCAGACTAGGCTGCGTTCGTTGAAGATGAAGATGCAGTTCGACCCGGCTGGATGCGGCCCTGCTCGGCACACTGTGCTCTTCCAGATATCCGATCACCATCTGCCGCAAAGCGGCATCATCATCGACGACAATGATATGGCTGACGTCTGCCAACATATTTGATCTCTCAAACTTGCCGTAGCAGCAATCCCGGTTGCTGCGTTGGGACGGGAAATGCTGCTTACTCCGGCTGAAACTTGAATTAGCCCCGGTCCGCCCCTGGCATGGGCCGCCTTTGCCTACCCTACACGCACTCCAACAAATGACTGGCAGGTCAGGATTCACCGTGTGCGTCCGCCGGCGCCCGCGCCGCCTTGAAGCCGGCGACGAACCTCGCCAGCGTGTCCGACGTCGTCCCGCGGGGCAGCATCACCTCGATCAGCGCGAAGCGGCCGCGGTTCTGTACCGCCCGCTCCAGCGCCGCCGCGAGCTCGCGACGCGTCGTCACCCGCTCGCCGGTGCCGCCGAGCGCCGGCACGATCCTGGCGAAATGCCAGTCGTCGAGATCGTTGAACACGGACTCGGGCTGGAACGCGCGCAGCATCTCCCAGCTGCGGTTGTTGAGCAGCACCACGATCGGATCGAGGCCATAGCGGCGGCAGTTGCCGAGCTCCCAACCAGTCATCTGGAATGCGCCGTCGCCGACCAGCACGAGCGGGCGGCGTTGCGTCGCCACCGCGGCGCCGATGCCGGCCGGCACGCCGAACCCCATGCCGGCGTAGTAGCCGGGCGCCGCGAGCGCGGTGTTGTCAATCTCCATGGCAACGAACAGGCAATCGCCCATGTCGGCCACCATCGGCATCTTGCCGTGCCGGTCGAACAGGTCGTTGATCGCCGCCGCCACGTCGGACGGCGCAATCGGGCGGTCGTCGGCCGCGAGCCCGCGCGGGTAGCGCAGCGCCAGCCGCTTGCGACCCGCCACCTTGTTTCGGCGCGGCGCGCGCCGCACCAGCTCGGCCACCAGGTCCTCGATCGGCACGTCGCGGTAGACGTGGTGCCCGACCCGCACCTCGCGGCCGACCGCCAGCATCGTGCGCTGCGCATCGAGCTGGCGCTGCGACAGCGCGAAATTGGTGTCGCTGACGATCACGCCGAGCAGCAGCACGGCGTCGGCGTCCTCGACCAGCCGGGTGATCTCGGGATGGCCGGCGGCGCCTAGATAAGTGCCGACCATGACGTCGGCGGCGTCCTCCAGCAGGCCTCGCCCCATGAAGGTGGTGACCACCGGCAGCTCGAGCGTCCGCGCCAGCTTTGCGGTCTTGGCCTCGACCCCGTAGCGGCGGATCTCGACGTCGACGATCATGACGGGCGCGCGCGCCCGTGCGAGCTTTGCCAGGATCTCCTCGGCGCATTCGGCGAGCGCGCCGGGATCGGCCGGCCGCCGCGCCAGCCTCGGCACCGCCGCGGTTCTCGCGCCGACGAGGTCGCGCGGCACCTCGATGTAGACCGGCAGGGACTGCTCGCGCGCGCTGCGCAGCACGCGCGCGATCGCCTCGGGCGCGCGTCCGGGATCGTCTAGCACCGCCTGGCCGCAGGTGATCTCGCGAAACACCGCGAGCTGGGTGTCGATGCTGCGCGCCTGGTGATGCAGCAGGAAGCCGCCCGCGCGCTCACGCGCGCCCGGCGCGCCGGCGATCACCACCACGGGCGAACGCTCCGCGTAGGCGCCGGCGACTGCATTGACCAGGTTGAACGCGCCGGCCCCATAGGTGACCACGGCGACGCCCAAGCCCTGGTGATAGCGCGCGGCTGCGTCGGCCGCGAAGCCGACCCCCGGCTCGTGGCTCAGAGTGTAGTGAGGCAGGATACGCGATTCCTCGATCGCCTTGTAGAACGGAAGGACGAAATCGCCCGGGATGCCGAAAATCTCGCGCGCGCCGTGCTCCTTCAGGCCCTCGAGCAACGCGGCCGCGAGCGTGGTCACGATTCGCGCGCCCGAGCTTCGACAACGATCGGCAGCGGGATAGCGGACCGGAACACATTGTCCGGGTCATAAAAACGCTTGGCCCGGAGCAGTCGATCAGCGTTCTGGCCAAAGCTCGCTGCAGCGCGCGCGACCTCACCCTCGCCCAGCATGTTTGGGTATCCGCCAGGAAGCGCGGTATTCGTAAACGCCTCGCGGGCCTCACGTACCCATTGTCGATGCCGCCGTTCTTCCGTCGGCGATCCGTCGTCAAATGACGCAAGGATTTCGATGGACACATGGTCCCGACGCAAGCCAAACGCAGTCGTTTCCAATGGGACCTGCGAGGCTGCTCCCTTGAACTCATGGGTGATCATGGAACAGCCGGCGGATGGCGCATTCGCCATTGCTTTCAAAAGAATGTCGATGCCAGCCTCGTCGAGTACGGGAAGCAGGCACGTTTCCATAAACACACGCTGCCCATTCACGATGGCCGGATCAAACAGCGACACGGAAGCGCCGTAGCGAACCGTTCCCACAGTATTGGAGAGCGCCGTCCCAAGCTCAAGGAATGGCGCTAGATGGGTGTCGGCCTCGTCGCGCGAACCACTCCAGGTCGGCACAATCATGATGACCGGCGTGCCATCAGGTGCCGCCCCCGCGACGACCTGCACGGTCAGTTCGTCCGGTGCGAAGCGAGCCACGTCGGCGCAGCGTCGAAGTACGCCCCGCGCTTGCGAGAACGGATAGACCAGCGCGCCGGAAACGACAAAGGGCAGTTGGTGCAGCTGAATCCGCATAGCCGTCACCACGCCAAAATTGCCGCCGCCGCCGCGCAAGGCCCAGAATAGGTCTTCGTTGCGCCCGCGCTCCGCGATCACCAGCCGGCCGTCCGACAGGACGACGTCGGCCGCTATCAGATTGTCGAGCGCTAGCCCAAAACGTCCGTTCAGCGGACCGTAGCCGCCACCCAGTGTAAGCCCGGCCATGCCGACCGTACTGCACGAGCCTGTCACTGCGGCGAGCCCGAGTGGATCGGTCGCCGCGAGCAGATCGGAGGCACGGCTCCCGCCGGAGACCCAGGCAATGTCGGCCTCAACGACCACATCCCGCATACCACCAAGGTCAAGCACGAGCCCATCGCACAACGCGCGACCGGCCCAATCATGGCCGCCGCCTCGCACGGACAGCGGAAGATCTGCAGAACGCGCGGCCGCAACGGCAAACTGGATGTCCTGCGGCGCCCGACAATGGACGATGGCACGAGGCTGGCGCCCGACCGGCTTCGCCCAGATGGCGCAGGCGGCCTTATAGGCTTCATCGCCTTGTGTTGAGATCCGACCTTCGATCTGGCCACTGAGCCTACGGAGGGCACCATCAATATCCTGAGTCTTTTCCAGCATACCGGCCGTCCTGACGGTTGTTCGTGAAGACTTCCCCAACAACAGGCGTGAAGCTTGGCTGCCAAGCCGTACCAAAGCCGTTTCAAGTGCGGTCCAATTCGTTACAGATGTTACGGATTGTAGCGCCAGCGCCAGCCTTGTAGTGTCTTGCCATATGCTCACAATTCGCGCGCCCGGTCGGTTCCCGATCTCGCCGCGGAGAAGGCCGGCTGCACCGGCGATACAGCGACAATTGTCCGGTTTTGTCGGATACAGAGTATGTCTGCAGGCCACTACTTGGACTGTCCGCCCTTCCTTAGGCTTATGACTCTTCCGCAACGAAGTGTTCACGACTCAAAGGAAAGACAATGCCGACTAGTTTACTCCAGCATGTCTCACCCGAGGACGCAGCGCTCGTTCTTGATTTCCAGCCGCAGATGTTCATGGGCGTTGAGAGCCATGACCACCTGAAACTCAGAAGCAATCTGCAGATCATCGCCAGGACTGCGAAGCTCTTCAAGTTTCCGACCTTGCTGACGACCGTAACCGCGAACGCCTCCGCCGGTCCCTTCGTGCCCGAGGTCACCAAGGATGTCTTCCCCAATGATCCGATGCAGGGTCGCACGTCGATCAATGCTTGGCTCGATTCCGGCTTCGTCTCCGCCGTGGAGGCAACCGGACGGAAAGCGGCTGGTCATCACCGAAGGCGTCATGGACATCCTCAAGGAGAACACCGCCTTCCGCATCAATGTCTACTTCTCGAAGTGGGCACTCGGCGAAGAGATCAGGCGAAAGTAACAGGTCGACCAAAAGGGGCTCGTGTTGGGATGAATCAAAGGGAGGTGTAGTTGCTCAAGAACTCACACGGAACGGCATGAAACCCGCCAACCTTCGTATCGATGTCATCACGACGTTTATCGCAATCGTCGAAGCGGGAAGCATGCGAGAAGCCGGTCGGCGTCTTGGCGTCTCCAAGTCTGTCGTCAGTCAACGCCTCAGCGCACTGGAGGCAGCCCTGAATGTCCGGCTGCTGAGCCGGTCGACGCGGCAGCAGGCCCTCACCGAGAGCGGTAAATATTTTTTTGAGCGTTGCCAGAAAATCGCCGAGGACTTCCAACTGGCAGCCGAAGAGGTGAGCGATCGGCAGGACGAGTTCTCCGGCACGATCCGCATCGCCGCCCCGATGAGTTTTGCCGTACTACATCTGACTGACGTGTTTTCGACTTTCTTACAAACCCATCCCTTGATCGATCTCCAGATCGAATTCGACGACCGCATGCATGATCTGGTCGGCGACTCCTTCGACATGGCGGTCCGAATTGGAAGGCTGAAGAATTCCGCGCTGATTGTGCGCCGGTTCGGGCTGAGCAATCGGGTAGTGGTCTGCTCGCCGCGCTACATTGCCGAGCACGGAAAACCCCACTCGATCGAGAGTCTCGAGAACCACTACGCCGTCAGCTATGCCAATCTCACCGCTCAGTCGGAATGGATTTTCCGCCGAGGCGACGAGATCAAGAGCGTGACGCCAAAGAGCCGCATGAGGGTCAATAGTGGCGATATCCAGCTGGCGGCTGTGAAAGACGGCGTGGCGATTGCAGCACTGCCCCTCTTCATCGTTCACAAGGCGATCGAGGCGCGAGAGGTCCAGGTCGTCGATCTCGATTGGCAATTGGTGCCAGATGACCTTTGCATCGTTTATCCGCAGAACCGTTTTCTGGCACGGAAAGTAAGAGCGCTGTCCGCTGCCATCATCGCTCACGTCGGAAGTCCGCCTCGCTGGGAGAGCCGTCTTAGCGCAGAACAACAGGAGAAGCTAAAATCATGAATCAGATGATCATCAACGGCGTCAACAGCCAGACCTTCGTCTGCGCGGATCTCCAAAGAGTCGAGCAGTTTTATACGGTCATGCTCGGTCTTCGCGTTGTCAAGCGCACTGTCAGCCATCTCGATGGACGATTGCCAGTGATCACCTTCGGCTTCAACAGCCTCGCGGAGGAGCCACGATCGCAAACCATAACCTATCTCGAATGGAATCCGATCTTCTACATGATGCCGAAGGAAGGATTTACCGATCCCGCCCTCGTGGCAGATGCTGTTGCAAACCCGCGCGCAGGTGATCCTAAGGGGCGCTGGGGCGCCGGCACCAACCATCATCTTGCCCTTCACGTCCCTAATCGAAACGGACTTTTGAAGTGGAAGCGGCGGCTTACGGACTTTGGCATTCATGTCACTGGCCCATATAACCGGCACTACTTCCATGCGATCTATTTTCCCGACCCGGATGGCGCGATCATCGAAATCGCAACGTCGGAACCCGGCTTCGGTCATGACGAAGTTGTTCTGGGATCGGAATTCAAGCATCAGCCTGCGGAAAATCTGGTCGGCGGCCGGAGCGAATTGTCCATCGTGTCAGAAACCTGGCCGGCTCCGATGCCTGTTATCGGCGATGATTACGCGTTGCGTGGCTTCCACCATATCACGTCAATTTCCAGTAACGCAGAGCGCACGGAGAAGTTTTTCGTCGAAACAGTTGGACTGCATCTAATCAAGAAGACTGACTACCTCGACGAGAAGGGTGGAACGCACTACTACTATGCGTGCGATGAAGACCTTTCTCCCGGTTCGGTAATCACGTTCTTCGGCCTGCCCAACTATGCCCCGGGACGGCTCGGAACCGGTCTTTCCCATCATTTCACGTTGGAGGTCGAAAACGAGCCGGCGCTTGCCGATCAACGCGAACGCCTGAAGCGCGCCGGCGTCGCGGTTTCCGGCATTCAGGACGCAGTCTATTCGAAGCTCTTCCATTTTCGTGATCCCGACGGCCATATCTGTGCCGTCTCGACGCCCAGCGATTTTACCGTAGACGAGGATAGCGAGGATCTCGGTCAATCTCTCTGCTTGCCCGAGTCACTTGAACCGCGCCGCGTCGAAATTGAGCGGCACCTTGCGTTTCGACCAGCGCCGACGCCGATCCTCCCCGAGTGAGAGTCGTTGGGGCGCGGTGCTGCCGCGCCCCATCGAAAGGAGGTCAGTTCCAGGCCACGCCTCCATTTCCGGCGAAGCGTTCATGCAGTCGGAAATCAACCAGCGCACCGATGTAGTCGTATGCACGTGCTGCCAACGGAAAGGTCGTAGTCGGCCCCCTTAAAGCGCCCATTTGGCAAATCAATACGAATTTATTTCACGACCGGCCTTTTCGCATCAGCGCTGCAACCAACTCTTGCGGTGGCGCGGCCACTTACTTGATCCGCGGACTAGCGTCGCAAGACGCGTATTCGATATGGCGCATCCCAAAGCGATCCGGGAGCGTCGGAGAAATAAAATGGACGAATGTATCGATAGAACAACCGCTCTTTTCGCCAGCGCGGCAGGTGGACCGCTTGGACCAACGGACACACCGAGCAAACAGCACCCGACGTTCACATGCCTCCTCGTCGAGGACGATGACGCCCTCCGCCTCCTGGTAGCGAATTATCTGGAGGAAAATGACGTCCGCGTGATCTGCGCATCCCGGCTGTGCGACGTGGCACCGCTTCTTGCGCGCAACCAACCCGACCTGATCGTGCTCGATTTGCGGCTCGGGCGAGAAGATGGCCTCGATCTGCTTCGTGAACTCCGCGCGCGATCCGATATACCCGTCATTATCACGACCGGGCACCGGCCCGACGAGATCGACCGTATCGTCGGGTTGGAGCTCGGAGCTGACGACTACATCACCAAGCCATTTAGCTTGAGGGAATTGTTGGCCCGCATCCGCACCATCTTGCGACGCCGAGACGCGGAACCGACCAAACGGCAGCGCGAGAGCGAGAGAGGCAGCCTTCGCTTTGGGGGATGGCGCCTCGAGCGGCGGACGCGCCGCCTCACCAATCCGCGAGGCGAACCGGTCGCCCTTACCAAGGGGCAATATGCGCTATTGACAGCATTCCTCGATGCACCACAGCGACCGCTGTCCCGCGAATACCTGCTGCAAGCGACGCGCGTCCACGAAGACGTATTCGACCGCAGCATCGACATGCAAGTCATGCGCTTGCGCCGCAAGCTCGAGGACAGCGGGGGTAGCCCCTCGATCATCCGCGCCGAACGCGGCGTCGGCTACGTTTTCACGCTTCCTGTGGCGACCTCATGAAACCGAGGCTCAGGCTTTCCAGCCCTATTGCCTGATGACCGGTTGAAATTGATACGATGAAACTCCGGGAATTTGCTATCAAGATCGAACGAAAACGCAGCAAGTACAGTTGCCCAGCTTTATCGGTCGGCTGACGAGGACCCTGCACAGCGCAGGACTTCCTGGAGGCTTCGCGCCAGATCTACAGAGCGAAAAGGTTTGCGTATGATCGGAAACTCATCCACGGCATCATGTCGTTGCAACACATCCCTCGCGTAACCCGACGTGAGCAGTATCTTGATGCCTCTCCGCAGTCGCCTCGCTTCGCGAGCAAGCTCAACTCCGCTCATACCTTTTTGCATCACGATATCGCTGAACAAGAGTTCAAATTCCTGGTCGCTCTGAAGGATCCGAAGCGCCTCCGCACCGCTTCGGGCACAAGAAACCTGATAGCCATGTACGGTCAGCATTTCCGACGTGACTTCCAGAATATCGTCGTTGTCATCGACCAACAGGATTCGCTCCGAGCCGGTTGTTATAGGCTGAGCCTGTCGGGTTTCTTCCTCAGGTTCAAGTTTCTGCGTGGCCTTAGGCAGATACAGAGCAATCGTGGTTCCCGCTCCAGGTGCACTTTCAATGGTAATGTGTCCTCCGGACTGTCGGACAAAGCCATAGACCACGCTGAGGCCAAGCCCGGTCCCCTTGCCGACCTCCTTGGTCGTGAAGAAGGGCTCAAACACCCGATCCAGCACTTCAGGAGACATCCCGCACCCGGTGTCTGTGACGGACAGCCTGACGTAGGCCCCCGCCAAACACACCGCAATGGCGCCCTCTTCCGCTACGATGTTCCGCGTTTCGATCTGGAGCACACCGCCATCTGGCATGGCATCACGTGCGTTCAGCACCAGGTTGAGGAGAGCGGTTTCCAGCAGCGACGGATCAACCTGGCACAGCCATAATTGATCATCGGTCCGCAGCTTGACTTCGCATGCCGCCCCGACGGCCTGCCGAACGAGCCCCTGAAACGCGGAAATGAGCCGGTTGGCGTTGACCGCCTTTGGGTTCAATGTTTGCCGCCGTGAAAACGCCAGAAGCTGCGCTGTCAGTTCCGTCCCCCGGTCAATGGCACGCTGTGCGGCCGCGGCGAACTTGCGAACCTTGCCGACATCCGTGGCCGCCTCGACGAGTTCGAGATTCCCGGAGACCACCGTGAGCAGGTTGTTGAAGTCGTGCGCAACTCCGCCAGTGAGCTGGCCTACGGACTCCATCTTGTGGCTCTGGTGCAACTGCTCCTCGGCCAGGCGGCGCGCCTCCAGGGCATGCTTGTGTTCGGTGATATCTCGGAGAAAAATTGCGACACCCTGGCTGGAAGGAAACGCATTGATTGCGTACCAGATTTTCCGGAGCGGGCAGTACACTTCGGCGAACGCCGGATGATCCTCTGACACTTTCTCCCGAATTTGGTGCAAGATTTCCCTGTCACGGTCGCCTCGAAACGCCTCGAACAGAGTCATGCCGATGATATCGCGGCCCTCGGCGACCTGTGCCCAGGCCGGCCCGTTGATATAGCTGACGCGCCAGTCCCGATCGATGATGACTACGCTGTCGTTTGTGCTTTCAAAGATCGTAGTGATCCGGGCAGCCGCCTCCTCGGCTATCTCCTTTGCCTTGGACAATTCCTGCTCACGGTGCTCCAACGCGTCCGCCATGGTGTTGAATGCGTCGGCCACCCGCGCGATTTCTGCATTTCCGCTGATGTCTACGCGGCGCGCAAATTCACCGAGCCGCCATTGGTTCGCGGCATCGACCAGCTGCCCAAGCGGGCGATGGATCAACTGCCGGGCGCCCAACGACACCAGTGCCAACACCAGCGCGGTGCTCAAGAGGATCAGGAATGTGTCGCGCAGCGTTTCACGTTGGATCTCGGCGAAAGCCTGCGCCTTGTCGAGGCCGAAGCTGACGACAAGCCCGCCGGAGTCCTCCTGAAGGGCGGAGTAGCCTTCGATCCGCTCGACGCCATCGACATCGACGATATCGACCGCGCCGCGGTCGTCCACCGTCAAATGTTTGTCACCGGGCATCTTTGTACCGACGAACCGGTCGTTGTCGGGGTAGCGGGCAAGATAGGTTCCGTTGCGGTCCTTGACGGCAAGCGCGACTCCTTTCGAAGCCCCCTTTTGAGTGATGTGGTCGGCGAGCCACTCCAGGCCCAGACTCGCAGCGACAACGCCGCCCATACTCCCATTCTCGTCGTAGAATGGCAGCGCAAACAGTATGACTTTCCGGCCTGACGCCAGACCTATCGAGAATTCTCCGACCGCGAATGCACCGGTCGCGAGCGCTCTCGCGAAGTAGGCGCGCTTGGAAACGTCAATCTGCTTTTGATCGCCGGTGTGGCAAAAACTCACGCCGTTCAAGTCGGTCGCGAAGAAGGTAATGAATGCGGGAAACCGCTCCTTCACCGCAGCGAGGTAAGTCGTGCATCCCAGGCTATCCCTCGACTTGATCTGTGGGAGTTCCGACAGCGCGATCAGGACCTGACGAATTCCCTGGACGATTTGTTGCTGGTCTGCCGCCGCGAGCTTGGCCAGGCTGAGCGCATGGTCCTGCACTTCGAGTTGGCGCGCGCACCGACGATCGAATTCGTTGTACGCCTGGAGCGCGATCGCCGGCAAAAGCGCGACAGCCACCAGCAGGAATAGCCTTGACAGGAGAGTCACTTGCGATCTGGCCCCATTTGCGATCAGCCGAAGGGCGACCGTCGCGGCCCCAATGCTTTCCGGGCACGCTGGCGTTAGGGGTCGCTGCTGCCATTTCTTACACCATTGCCCCCTTCTGCGGCTGGCCGCAGCGGAGCCGGCCGTAGAGTTCGAGGCTTGTTGAAGGCACCAGCAATCCGTGCAAAGCCGCGACCCGAAGATCGCACCAGGTGTGCCCCATAGGATCGGCAGTTCCCGCAGCCGATCCGCCATAGGCCGATGCGAGCGTGTCCGCCGCCTCCATGATGAGGCGAACGGCAAATGCGATGTCGCGACGAATCCGGGCGCGATCGAGTGTTGACATATACTCACCCATAGACTCCGCATTGCGATCGAGGGCTTCGGCTGCGCGCTGCACCAGCACATCCGCCGCATCGATTTTTGCGGTAATTTCTCCGATCTGCAAATGCGTCACGGCGGATTCGATTCTCTTTTCGTTGAGGCCGTAAATCATGCGGCCGGGCAAGCGATCAAGGAAGATGTCAACGGCAGTTTGTGCAGCGCCCAGAGCCGGGAAGAACTGCGAAATCGTTAGCAAGGGATCAGCAGCGGCGCGATACAGCGGCGCTGTTTCCGACGCTTTTTGAGTCTCACCAGCGAGCAATGCAGAGGCCGAAGTCACAAGCTCTTCGGCCACAAAGACGTCTTTGACAATCACGCCGGAACTGCCAGTGCCGCTGAGACCCATTGCGTCCCAATCGTCCAAAATTTTGACGTCTTCGATTGGCACGAGAGCGAGGCCGTGGTCGATGATATTTCCAACGTCGTCTGCCAGGGGTATCGCAAGCACATCCCAGTTGGCATGATGGACGCCGGAATTGAAAGCCCATCGACCTTCCTCTATCACATAGCCTCCGGGCGCTTTGCGCACCGTGGCCTTTATGACGGACGCAGCGACGCACCCGCGGAAACCGCCGGGCGTGGCGGACAACCGGTCTTTGACGTCTTTCGGAAACAGCGCATAAAGGATCCATGCAGCGTTGTTCATCACCGCCGCAACCCAGCCAACGGATAGATCTCCGCGTCCCAGCTCTGTGATCGCGGCCTTGCTGGCCTTAACGTTTGCTTGCAAGCCGCCGTAGTTGCGGGGCGTCGACAGCCCAAACAGTCCGTTCGCAAAGAGGCGATCGAAAAGATCGTGCGGGATTCTGCCGATCGTGCGGATTTCATTCGAGCGGCAACGAAGCTCCGGTACAAAATTGCGAGCACGAGCCACAACTGTTTCATCCACCCCCGCCGATGAATCGTAACTGGTATCGGCACGATCTCTGCCATTCGTCCTATGATACACCTTCACTTCTTGTTCTTGCGGAAGCTCAACTGCGTGTCGGTCTATCATTGCGCACCTGTTCTTTCGGGAAATAGCTGCTGTTGACGAGTCAGTGCGCCACGAACACTCCGTCGCGGCAGCCGCCTTGCTCGCCGATGTGCGCAGGTATGAGGCGACGAGCCGGTCACAGCATCGTTTCAGCTCGGACGAAGCGCGTTACAACTGTGACCAATTCCGATTTTTTGAAAGATTGGAGACCTTGATCGCTCGCCTACAAAATTCGGCAGCGATCGGATCGTCTCGTTGACGGAACTTCCAACAGATAAACGATCGTCGGCAAGTCAGGCTGGTTCGCCAAGCGAAAACTAGATCGGCTTCTCAGTCGCGGGACTGTCCTGTTGGATCGCGTCAAGCCCGACCCCCGGCATCGAGGCCGATGAAGAGTGGTCCACTTTACGCCAAGAGCTGCCCGGGCCGCTGCATTCGCTCGCCGTTTGGTACAGATCTCGTTCAAGTGGTCGCTCGCAACTATCGTAGCCGCCGCCACATAGACCCATGCACTCCTCAAAGTTGCCATGATGCGCGGAAGCAGACCTCTGCTGCATGCCAAGATACGACAATCCGTCCGCCGCTCGCATGGGCTTCGCATGATTGCGCGGAGGCGGAAAGTTGACGAGATTGAGGTAAATGGTACTCTGACCCGCCCGGTTTAGCCATCGAACCAGGCGCGGGAATAAAGGCGAGGGGTTCGGCCCCATCGTGTCACTCGCGTCTTACCCCTCATACCTCGGACGTGCAGAAACGAAGATTCGGTACACATCGGGGCGGCTCTGTAGAGGATGATACGGCGGACCGGGCGAGCCCTATTCGGCTCGGCCGCGGCATGGTTTACCGGCATGAACCTTTCATCGTTTATGGGCGCTGGCTGGGTCCAAGGTCCGCAGGTTCTGTGCGACGAGGAAGGGATTCTCCTGTGCCGAACCCGCCGCGAAAGCATCGACAGTGAGCGACAGGTTGTGTTGGCCGTCGTTCCGGCTGCGGAACATCCAACGCAGCATAGCCTTGATCGGCTCGCACACGAATTTGCGCTGAAGGACGAACTGGACAGTGCCTGGGCGGCGAAGCCGCTGGAGCTTGTGCAAAATCGCAGCCGCACCATTCTTGTCCTCGAAGATCTCGGTGGCGAGCCGCTCACCTGGCTGATGGACGCTCCTATGGAGATGGGGAGCTTCCTGCGCCTGGCGATCCAGATTGCCGCGGCCCTGAGCAAGGTCCACCAGCGCGGTCTGGTGCACAAGGATATCAAACCAGCAAATATCCTGGTCAATCGCAGCAACGGCAGCGTGCACCTCACCGGCTTCGGCATCGCGTCGCGCCGTTTACGCGAACGGCAGTCCCCGGCCCCGCCCGAGTCGATCGCCGGCACATTCGCTTACATGTCGCCCGAGCAGACCGGGCGCATGAACCGCTCGATCGACTCCCGAAGTGACCTGTACTCACTCGGCGTCACGCTTTACCAGATGGTCACCGGCTCGCTTCCATTCACCGCGTCCGATCCGATGGAGTGGGTGCACTGCCACGTCGCAAGAGAGCCGGAGCCGCCGATCAAGCGATCCGGGAACATCCCCGCTGCGGTTTCCAGGCTCATCATGAAGCTGCTCGCCAAGATGGCCGAGGAGCGCTATCAGACTGCAGCCGGCGCTGAAAGGGATCTTCAGCACTGCCTTGCGGAGTGGGAGCTTCGACGGCACACCGACGACTTCCCGCTGGGCCAGCACGATACGCCCGACCGGCTGCTCGTTCCCGAGAAGTTGTACGGAAGAGCGCACGAAGGCGCGATGTTGCTCGCCTCGTTCGAGCGCATCGTCAAGAACGGCACGCCCGAGCTGGCGCTGGTCTCGGGATATTCCGGGATCGGAAAATCCTCTGTTGTCAACGAGCTCCATAAAGTGCTCGTGCCCTCGCGTGGGCTTTTTGCATCGGGCAAGTTCGACCAGCACAAGCGCGACGTCCCTTACGCGGCGCTCACCAAGGCGTTCCAGACCCTCGTCCGGCCCCTCCTGGGGAAGAGCGAGACCGAGCTGAACGAGTGGCGCCATGATCTCTTGAGCGCGCTCGGTCCAAACGGACAGCTCGTCGTGGACCTGATCCCGGACCTGAGGGTCATCATCGGCGAACAACCACCTGTTCCCGAGCTGCCGCTCCAGCACGCGCAAGGGCGCTTTCACCGCGTGTTCGAGCAATTCATCGGCCTCTTTGCCCGATCCGAACATCCGCTGGTGCTGTTTCTCGATGATCTGCAATGGCTCGATATGGCGACGTTCGAGCTACTCGAGGATCTGCTGACCCGGTCGAATCTGAAGCATTTGATGCTGATCGGCGCCTATCGGGATAATGAGGTGGATTCCGCTCATCCCGTGATGCGCATGCGCGAGGCCATCAGGACACGGGGTGGACGGGTCGTGGAGATCACGCTCGCGCCGCTCGGCCGCAGGCATCTCGGCCAGTTGCTTGAGGACGCACTTCACTGCGAACGCCAGCACGCCGCACCGCTGGTGCAGCTCGTGCATGAGAAAACCGGTGGCAACCCGTTCTTTGCCATCCAGTTCATGTTTTCGCTGGTCGAGGAAGGACTGCTCGCGTTCGACCATGATGCAGCGCGCTGGTCCTGGGATCTCGATCGGATCCACGCCAAGCGATACACCGACAACGTCATCGACCTCATGCCGGGAAAGCTCACCCGGCTTCCCGTCGCGACGCGCACGGCCTTGCAGCAGATGGCCTGTCTTGGGAATATCGCCGAGGTCGCGGTGCTTTCGATCGTCCTCAGCACGTCAGATGAGCAGGTCCACGCAGACCTGTGGCCTGCCGTCCGCCAGGAATTCGTGGAGCCTCAGGCCGACGCCTATCGGTTCGTCCACGACCGCTTCCAGGAGGCGGCCTACGCACTGATTCCGGAGGAAGAACGGGCTGCGGCCCATCTGCGCATTGGCCGACTGTTCGCGGCACGAACCCCATCGGGAGCAATCGAGGAAAATGTCTTCGAGATCGTGAGCCAACTCAACCGCGGCGCAGCCTTGATCACCGCGAGCGAGGAGCGCGTGAAGCTGGCGGAGCTGAACCTGTTGGCCGGCCGGCGCGCCAAGGCGGCGCCCGCCTTTGCCATGGCACTCGCTCACTTCGCCGCCGGAGAGGCCATGCTCCCGGAGGATCGCTGGGAGCAGCATTACGCGCTTAGCTTTGCCCTGGCGCTAAAGCGGGCCGAATGCGAGTTCGTCGCTGGTGAGCAGGCAGCGGCGAAAATGCGCCTTGCCGAGCTGGCGAGCCGCGCAGCCGCTCTGCCCGATCTCGCGGCCGTCACGCGGCTCCGCATGGAGCCCAGCGATCGCGACGTCGAAATTGCTCTCGACTATTTGCGCCGCGTCGGCATCGCCTGGTCCGCGCACCCAGCATCGGAGGAGGTCGGGCGGGAATACGAGCGGATGTGGCGACAGATCGGTGAGCGTCCAATCGAGGCCCTTCTCGACCTGCCCCGGATGGCCGATCCGGTCGCGCTCGGAACGATGGACGTTCTCACGGTCCTGGTTTCACCTGCCTGGTTCATCGACGAGCGCTTGCGCCGTCTCATCATCGGACGGATGGCCAATCTGAGCATGGAATACGGCAACTCCGACGCCTCCTGCCTCGCCTACATCGTGCTCGGCACCGTGCTTGGCCCCGACTTTGGCGACTACGCTGCCGGCTACCGCTTCGCCCAACTCGGCCTCGACCTCGTCGAACGACGGGGGCTGGATCGGTTCAAGGCTCGCGTCTATCTTGGCTTTGGCAGCTGGACGCAACATGTGAGGACGGGCCGCCCTTGGCTCCGGCGCGCCTTCGACGCCGCGCAGCAGGTCGGCGACATCAACTACGCCAGCTTTACCCGTCACCATCTCTTGACACATCTTCTCGCCTGCGGAGATCCACTCGCCGACGTGCAGCGGGAGGCCGAGGCCGGGCTCGATTTCGCACGCCTGGCGCGCGTTGAGCTGGCGGCCGATCGAATTGCCGGGCAGCTCCAGCTGATCCGGACACTGCGCGGTCTCACCACGAAATTCGGCTGCTTTGATGATGCCGAGTTCAACGAGCTTCAGTTTGAACGTCGGCTCGAGGCGGAGCCGCATCTGGAGCAGGCCGGATTCTGGTACTGGGTGCGCAAGCTTCAGGCTCTGGTCCTCACCGACGACCCCGCTGCGATCGCGGCGGTGGCGCAGGGCGATCGGCTCCTGTGGACCTCGAAAGCCCTCTTCGACCGCGTCGAGTTTCACTTCTATGCTGCGCTGGCACAGGCTGCATTCGGCGAGGCCGCAGCGGCAAGCGAACGAGCCCCGCATCTCGATGACCTGGCGAGCCACTATCGCCAGCTTCAGCAATGGGCCGAGATCTGTCCAGAGGATTTTGCTGACCGTGCCACTCTGATCTCGGCGGAGATTGCGCGCATCGAAGGTCGCGAACTCGATGCGATGCGCTTCTATGACCGCGCGATCGCCTCGGCGCGCGCTAGCGGATTTGTTCAGAACGAGGCGATCGCAAACGAACTGGCCGGACGCTTCTACGCAACGCGCGGCTTCGAGAAGATCGCCTATGCCTATCTACGCGATGCTCACTACGGATTTCTCCGCTGGGGAGCTGACGCCAAAGCAAGACAACTCGAACACCTCTATCCTCACCTCCACGTTGCAGAGGACCCCAGGTCCGCGGGGAGCCTGACCGCCGGGCACATGGACGTCACAACCGTGGTGAAGGCGTCTCAGGCCGTCTCCAGTGAAATCGAGCTGCCGAAGCTCATCGGAACACTGATGAAGATCGCTCTACAGAACGCAGGCGCTGATCGCGGCTTGCTGATCCTGTCGCGACACGATGACTTCTGGATCGAGGCGGAGGGCCAATCCAAAGGCGACGAGTTTGCGGTTGTGATGCACCGGACACCCCTCTCCGCACCCGATTGCCCGGAGGCATTGCTGCGCTACGTCATTCGCTCGCAAAAGCCTCTCATCGTCGATGATACGACGCAGCCTGATCCACTCTACAGCGAAGAGTACGTCCATCGACGGCGTCCCAGATCGATCCTCTGCCTGCCGCTCATGAAGCAAGCCAAGCTCATCGGGTTGCTCTATCTGGAGAACACACTGACGACCCACGCCTTCACGCCCGATCGTGTTGCGGTGCTTGACCTGCTGGCCGCTCAGGCAGCGATTTCTCTGGAGAACACTCTCCTCTACCGCGATCTTCAGGAGCGCGAGGCCCGCATCCGGCGTCTCGTCGATTCCAACATTATCGGAATATTGTTCTGGGACGGCAGCGGCGATATCAGCCACGCAAACGATGCCTTCCTAGACATGACCGGATACTCCAGGCAGGAACTGGTTTCGGGCGCGGTCCGCTGGAAGGACATGACCCCGGCGGAATACTGGAACGAGGACACGCAGCGGATCGAACATCTCCGGTTGTGGGGGCAGATCGCGCCGCGTGAGAAGGAATTCCTCAGAAAGGACGGAAGCCACGTTCCTGTTCTCATCGGCTCCGCCTCGCTGGCTGGATCCGATGACGAATACGTCTCCTTCGTCCTTGACCTGACGGAACGCAAGCGGGCGGAAGCCGAAGCGCGCGAGAGCGAACGGCGCTATCAGGGAATGCAGCTTGAGTTGGCGCACGCGAACCGGGTCGCCACTATGGGTCAGCTTACCTCTTCCATCGCCCATGAGGTCAACCAACCCATCTGCGCTATTGCCTTCAACGCGGGTGCGGCGCTGAACTGGCTGGCTCGGACGGTGCCCGATATCGAGAACGCGCGGTTATCAATACGTGAAATCGCCGACGACGCCCATCGCAGCGGTGAAGTGATTGGTCGGATTCGTGAACTCTTCCAAAAAGCGCCGCCGCGAAAGGAGCGTGTGGATCTCAACGAGGTGATACGGGAAGTGCTCGTTCTAACCCATAGCGAAGCGCT
The DNA here is from genome assembly GCF_025200885.1 of Bradyrhizobium huanghuaihaiense. Classification (NCBI taxonomy): domain Bacteria; kingdom Pseudomonadati; phylum Pseudomonadota; class Alphaproteobacteria; order Hyphomicrobiales; family Nitrobacteraceae; genus Bradyrhizobium; species Bradyrhizobium huanghuaihaiense. Next base: position 5,767,137 of record NZ_CP104172.1, read on the forward strand.
GAAAACCGGCACTTCGGTGAGGATCGAACTTGCGGAGACTTTGTCGCCGATCGAGGGGGACCGCGTGCAGTTGCAGCAGGTTTTGCTCAACCTGGTTGTCAACGCAATCCAGGCTATGGCCACTATCGAAGGGGCAAGAGACGTGCTCATCACCACCGCCGCGACCGACGCAAACATCGTGCTGGTCCGAGTCGCCGATTCCGGGCCAGGCCTCGATCCACAGACGCTCGTGCATGTTTTCGATCCATATTACACCACCAAGCCTGACGGCTTGGGCATGGGACTTGCGATCTGCCGTTCAATCATCGAGGCCCATAACGGACGCTTGTGGGCGAGCGACAACCAGGCTCGCGGGGCCGTGTTTCAGTTCACGTTGCCAGCTCAGCAGGGGGCGACCTGAGGTGGGTTTCGTGGCAGAGCAACACGGTCGACAGTGAATTCATGGGCATCTACCCGGCCTAAGCGTCGACATCATTCTCATCCTTAGCCCTCGCCTCCGCTCCGACTGTCATGAGCTAGGCGGGTCCCTCTCGGTTCCGATTTGCCGTCGAAGTTGGGCGTTTCCTCAGTCTAAGGGCAGCAGGTCTGTCAACTAGGATCTGCAGTCTGTCAGTGCACCGACAAATGAATCACGTTCCATGACGCCGGGCGTAGATGCACTCGTAGCAGGTCACCTTCGATGGTCGCCTCCTGCAGCGGCGTCGGCTTCACCCGCTCCGGCGCGTCCTTCGTATTTGTCGCATGGAGATCGTCGTGGCGCAATTCAATCGCCTGGGAAACAACGAAACGGCCAAAACCGCGTGCCTCGACATTGACCTGCATATCCCGCTTCAGGTCTCGGTTAAGTAAAAAAATCGAAAGACCGCCGCCCTCTCCTGCAACTGCCGCGACCTTCAAATAAAACACGTTGGACACCGGGAAGGTTAGCTCCTGCGCGCCTCGAGGATCATAGTAGGACGAATCGTAACTGTCGGACTCAACCTGCGTGCGCAGGACCTTGCCGCGGCCGAAGCGGCTCATATGTGCGAAAGGAAAGAAGATGGTCTGGCGCCACGCGCCTCCGCCCGTATCGGTCATGATCGGCGCGATGACGTTGACGAGTTGCGCAAGGCAAGCGACCTTTACCCGATCGGCATGATTGAGCAAGGAAAGGCAGGCGCCGCCGAAGGCGAGCGCATCTTCCATCGTATAGATTTCCTCGAGGATCGGCGGTGCCACCGGCCAACCTTCCTTCACCCGGTCGGCCCGGCTGCGGCGCGTGCGATACCAGACGTTCCATTCGTCGAAGCTCAGCATGAGACGCTTGTTGGAACGCCGCTTGGCTGCAACCGCATCGGCCAAGGCGACGACCTCCTCGATGAAGCTGTCCATCAGGTCGGGACTTGCGAGAAACGATGCTGTGTCCTGCCTGTAATTGTTGAGATAGGTATGGAGCGAAATGTAGTCGACATGATCGAAGGTGTGCTCGAGGACCGTATCTTCCCACTGGCCGAAGGTTGGCATGTTGCGCCCCGACGAACCGCACGCAGCAAGCTCGATGGTCGGGTCCACCCAGCGCATCATCTTAGCCGCTTCGCTGGCGACCGCACCGTAGGCGGCGGCGCTCTTGTGCTCCATCTGCCAAGGTCCGTCCATCTCGTTGCCGAGGCACCACAGCTTGATGTCATGCGGCTTGTCCCAGCCGTGCTTGCGTCGCAGCTCCGACCAGGCCGTTCCACCCGGATGGTTGCAGTATTCGACCAGGCTGCGCGCCGCATCGCCGCCGCGGGTGCCGAGATTGACCGCCATCATCGGCTCGACGGCGGCGGCCTTGCACCAATCGACGAATTCGTTGGTGCCGAAGCCGTTCGGCTCCGTGCTGAACCAGGCAAGGTCCAGGCGCGCCGGCCTCGCCTCCAGCGGCCCGACGCCGTCCTCCCAATTGTATCCCGAGACGAAGTTGCCGCCGGGGTATCGAATGAGAGTCGGGCCGAGCTCCTTTACCAGCGCCAGCACATCCCTGCGAAAGCCCTTCTCGTCCGCGGTCGGATGGCCAGGCTCGTAGATGCCGCCATAGACGCACCGACCCAAATGCTCGATGAACGCACCGAACAGGCGTGGATCGGTGTGACCGATGGCGAAGTCGCGGTCGATCAGAACGCTTGCTTTCCTCATGCTCTTCTCTCGGGTGCCCCGGGGCTGGTGTAGTTCATGCTAGGTATTTCTGCCGCGGCTCGGGAGCCTCAGGTTATAGCACGGCTTCACGCAATTGGCGCGTATAGGGATGCTGCGGCGCCTTCAGCACCATTCTCGCATCGCCGCTTTCGACGACGCGGCCCTTCTGCATGATCATGATGCGGTCGCTGATGTAGTAGGCCGTAGCCAGATCATGCGTGACATAGATGATCGATATCCCAAGATCGTCCCGCAGTGTCTTGAACAGATTGACGATGGATATGCGCAGCGACGCATCGATCATGGACACCGGCTCATCCGCGACAATCAGTTTCGGCTCGGCTAGAAGTGCCCGGGCGATTGCTGCCCTTTGAAGCTGTCCGCCGGACAGCTCGTGCGGGTATCGATGGCGTACCTCCTTGAGCGAGAGCCCGACTTTGTGCAGCGCGTCATCAACGGTCGTTTCGGCTGCCCCTTCGCCGGCCGTACCGGAAAACCGGCGTCGCGTCATGAACAGATATCGATCGAGCCGCTTCAGCGGATTGAACGACTCAAAGGGATTCTGAAAGATCGGCTGCACCTTGTGCATGAACGCCATACGACCGGCGCTGTTTCGAATGGCAGCAAGGTCGATGCCATCGAGCACCAGTTTGCCGCTGGTCGGCGTTTCAATGTTCAGGATCATCCGTGCCAGCGTCGTCTTGCCGCTCCCGGATTCCCCGATGATCGCCAAGATCTCTGGTCGCCGGGCGGCAAGCTGGAAGCTCACCTCGTTCACCGCAGCGATCTTCTGCCTCGACCATAGCCCTCCCCGGACGAAGGTCTTGCTGACCTCGGAGATGTCGAGGAGCAGATCGTTCATGCCCGGCTGCCTTGGTTGACGGCGAAGCAGGCAACGCGATGCCCGGTGTCGGCTTCCAGCATGGCAGGGACCTGGCGCTTGCAAATCTCGGTTGCGAGCGGGCAGCGCGGATGGAATCGGCATCCGGGCGGGGGATCGGCGAGATTGGGCGGGGCGCCGCCAAGTCCCTCGCGGGGAGCATCGTCGCCGATGCGCGGAAGGCTGGAAATGAGATGCCTGGTGTAAGGGTGAAGCGGATTCCGGAAGATCTCCGCAGTTGCGGCCTCTTCCACAAGGCGCCCGGCATACATGATGGCGAGGCGGTCGGTGATGTGCGCATGCACGCCCATGTCATGGGTGACGAACAGGACCGACGAGCCGCTCTCCCGCTGAATGCCCCGGATCATGCCAAGGACCTCCTTCTGCACCACCACATCCAGTGCGGTCGTAGGCTCGTCGGCGATGATGAAATCAGGACGGCACAGCGTTGCGAGCGCAAGCGTGGCGCGTTGACGCATGCCCCCGGAGAGCTCATGCGGGAAGGCCGCCAGCACCGATGGGTCGAGCCTGACCTGCGCCAGATGGGCGATCACCTGTTGCTCAAACTGCTTCCGGCTGCCGCCGATATGCGGATATGCGAAATCGACGAACGCCGATCGGACACGGCGAACCGGATTCAGCACGTTCATCGATCCCTGCATGATATAAGACAGATGCCGCCAGCGAATCCGCGCGACGTCCACCGGCGGCGCGCGGTGCAATCCGCCATACCCGGGCAGGAATGCAAACTCCACGCTTCCGCCCACGATCTCGAGCGGCGGTCTGATCGCCCCTGCGATGCTCTTGATCAGAGTGGTCTTGCCGGAGCTGGACTCTCCGGCAAGCCCGTAGATCTCGCCACGACGAACAGCGAAGCTGACGCCATCGACCGCTTTGACGCCGCGCCTGACACCGAAGTAGCTGGTCCGGTAATGGGCCTGGAGGTCGCGAACCGAAAGAATCGGTTGGGCGTCTTCGGGCACGTGCGGCTGCTGGGCGATGGCGCGCATCACGAGGCCTCTCCGACGCTCCAGAGGCGGCTTCGTGGATCGATGTAGGCGTTCGCAGATACCGCGAGCAGGAAGAGCCCGATAAACGCCATGATCACCGTGATGGTCGGAAAGGCGATCCACCACCAGACTCCTGCCACCATTGCGGTGTGCTGGTTGGCCCAATAGATCATGCCCCCGATCGTCGGCGTGTTGATGTCGGTGAAGCCGAGCACCGCGAGCGTCACCTCAAGTCCGATCGACCACACCATGTTGTTCATGGTCGTCGAGAATATGATCGGCATGACATAAGGCAAATGCTCCTCGGTGAGGATCTGCCGTGTGCTCATCCCGGAAAAAAGGCTGGTCTGGGTGAATTCGCGCGCCTTCAGGCTCATGACCACCGAACGGATCAGCCGGGCGTCATAGGCCCAGCCGAAACAGGCCATGATCAGCGCAAGCATCAGCCAGGAGATGCGGTCGCGCATCATGAAATAGAACAGCACCAAGATCGGGAGCAGAGGAATGACGATGAACGTATCGTTTACCGACATCAGGGCGCGATCGATCCACCCCCCTCTGTAGCCGCTGATGAGTCCGATCACGAGCGCGAACAGGCGGCTGATCAGAGCCACCGTGCATCCGAACAACAATGTATTTCGGATGGCGAAGCTCAATTGCCAGAACACGTCCTGGCCGCGCGATGTGGTGCCGAACCAGTAGGTCAGCGTCGGCGGCACGTCGGGCGGCACCACATACACGCTCTCCGGCGGATAGGGCGAAAAGCTCGCCAGCACGGACAGCAACAGAACGAAGACGACCAGCACGGCCCCGATCCGGAATTCAGGACTGTCGCGCAGCAGATCGCGCAGAAGTACGATCATCAGCTGACCTTCACCCTGGGATCGAGCAACGGATACAGAAGATCGATGGCGAGCACGCCGATCGACACGCCGAGGATCGAGATGGTGGTCACGCCGAGGACAAGCCCGTAATCTCCGGCATAGACGGCGTCGACCAGGAGCGAGCCGAGACCGGGATAGCCGAACACCTTTTCGGTGATCACGGCGCCGTTGAAGATTCCGCCCAGCGACATGGCGAGCCCGGTCACCTGCGGCACGAGCGCGTTACGCATCACGTAGGATGTCAGGATACGCCAGGATCTCACGCCGGCGAGTTCGGCATAGACGACGAAGTCCTCGGCCAGGACATTGGATACCAGCGAGCGCATGCCGAGGAACCAGCTCCCCACGCCGATCAGGATCAGCGAGAGCGCCGGCAGGATCGCGTGCTGCAGCACACTAACAACGAACTCGGGGGTAAATGCCTGGGGCAGATTCATCGCCGAGCCGCCGGTGATCGGAAGCACCGGCCAAAGGAAGCCGAAAACGATCAGCAGGAGCATCGCCAGAATATAGTAAGGAATCGGATGGAGGCCCATGGCGATCATCCCCATCAACTTCAGACCGCGGCTCTGCCGGTAGTAGCCGGCAAGTCCGCCCAGCAGATTTCCGAGCCCCCAGGCGACAAGGGTCGAAACCGCGAGGAGTCCCGCCGACCAGGGCAGCGCTCGCCAGACCAGGGTGGCCACGGGAGTTGGAAATGCCGACATCGAGGGACCGAAATCGGCGCGAAGGATCCGCTTCCAGAACAGCAGGTATTGCTCAACGGGCGTACCGCTGAGACCATAGAGCTCACGCAAGGAGTTGCGCATCTGCTCGATCGCTCCCGGGGCGGTGTTGCCATAGGAGGTCACTGCCGAGATCGATTGCTCGACGGGATCAATTGGCGAAGCATGGGTGACGACATAAGCGATATTGATGCCGATGAAGACAACCAGCAGAAACTGACCGAACCGCCGGCCCACATAGGCGAGGTATCCCCTCATGGGTGCACCTGGGATGTCCGCCAAAGTCGTTCATCCAAGCACGGCACATGCGGTCGCATTTGTGTCATCGCATCCTAACTGGCCGGCTTCAGCCTGACGAACATGTAGCGCGAATTGCCCCAGTTCGGCACTGGATTGGTGTAGGGATTCTCCGAGGTCGGAAAGCCTGTCCAGTAAGTCTGGTCCATTGCGGTGAACACGTTGTAAGCCATCAGTGGTATGGTGGGCATCTCCTTCACGGCGAGCTTGACGTACTCCTTGCCGAGCTCGATCGATTTCGGATCATCGAAGCCGACCGTCCGGATCTCCTCGATGATCTTGTCGAGCGCGGGATTGGACCAGCGCTGCCAATTGCGGAGCGGCTGCGGTTTTCCTGGCTCGGCGATGAACTGCGACTGCCAGCTGTCGAGGAAGTAGGACAAGTCCTGGTGGCCGCCCCAGGTTTCGACGCTCCAACCGATGAAGGTGTCGAAATCGCCGGCCGCCCGCCGCGTGGGCAGCGTCCCCTGCGCGACATCGATCTTGGCATCGATGCCCGCCTGCTTCCATAGCTGCACGATCATCGTTCCGGCGCGGGTCATCACCGGGCGCAAATCGCCTTCGACCATGACACGGACGCTGAACGGCTTTCCGTCCGCCGTGATCCAGGTGCCGCCCCGCTTGCTTAAACCGGCCTTTTCCAGAAGCTCCTGCGCCGCCTGCGGGTCGGGCTTCCACCAGCCCCTGCCGAACGCCTTGGCGATCTCCGCAGGATCGGATGGGATCTGCTCGCTCATGGACGGCCGCAGCATGTCGGCAATCTGCTTGCCGATCGTGGGGTCATACGGCTTGATCTTGCGCTTGCCGGTATCGATCTCGAATGCCTTGACCCACTCTTCCATCGGCCCGTGATAGGTCGCCGGGTGGGTTCCGGTCGGTGGCACACCGATCGCCGATATGGTGGCGGCACCGCGATAGGCCGCCATCGCCACGGCCTTGATGTCGATCAACAGCGCCAGCGCCCATCGCACATCCGGGTTCTTGAAAGTCTCATTCTGGGTGTTGAAGATCACGGCGGGAAGCGTCGGGTCTGGGTGGCCATAGGGGAAACCCTTGAACCATGCCCGCGTCGCCCTGCTCTGCTTGGCAAGGGCGAACATGCCCTCCGGCGCAATATCGTGGATCACGTCGAGCTCGTGGTTGAGCTGCGCGATCACCCGCTTCTCGGGCGGTCCGGGATCGACATAGGCGAGATATTTCGGACCGGGCTTCCCGAAACGCGCAAGCGTGGTGCGCGGCCAGTCGTCCCGGAGCTGCCAAATGTACCATTTGCCCTCCGGATCGTAGCTGTGCAGCACGTAGGCGCCGAGAGAGATTGGCTTGTTGAAATCGAATTTGGCGGGATCTTCGACCTTGTCGAAGACGTGCTTAGGCAAGATCCACACCGCCCCCCAGCGCACCGTAAAATTGGCGTGGAAGCGCGAATTGGGCTTCTTGAGCTTGAACACAACCGTACGGGCGTCCGGTGCATCAACGGATGCGACGTTGCTCGCCAGCACTGCGCCGAAGCGCATGCCCGGATTTTTGATCTGCGTCGCCACCGTCGAGACGACATCGTCGGCGGTGAATTCGACGCCGTCGCTCCAGAAGATGCCGCTGCGGAGCTTGACCGTCATTTCGGTAAAGTCGGCGTTGTATTGCGGCTTCTCGGCAGCCAGCGAATTGTCCCAGACGCCGTCGAGGCCGCTCTCGGGATCGATGTACCAGAGCGTATCGAGCGCGACCTGCTGCAATCCGTTCGACTGCGATCCGGCATTGATCGCCCAGATGTTGAACCAGCCGGCGTTCTTGACGGTTCCTTCCGGGTTTTCCAGGATCAGCAGATCCCTTCTCGGGATGTTTTGCGGAACGCCCTGCGCATGGCTCGGCGCCAGCGCGACCAGCAGCGAGCCGAGCGCGCACGCAATCGGCAGCAATGCTCGAATGCAGCGCATCATGTCCTCCCGGCGCGGTTTGTCTCGACGCGTTTTGGCTCGATGCTAGAGGCGCCAAAACCGATGAACAACAGAAATCTTATGCCGCAGGGAACATGGGCTGCACGCCCCGCTGTGCCTGCCCTGTCCGGCTTGGGAAGATCGGCTATCGTGGGCAGCATGTGGCGACCAGTAGAGACCGCCATCGGGGGGCGGACCCGCCATGCGTAGCTTCGTCCTCTAGATGGTGTGGACAGTTACGTCAGCCAGAGCAGAGTTGCGGCGATAGCGACGAGCTACTCCGATCCCAGGTTGCCGCATCATTGATCTAATGAGCAGCAAGTTTGGCTGCGCGAATGCGTGGCCAAGAAGTGGCGGTTTCTGCGACCGCGCCGCCCACTTCAGAACGCTTGCTCATGTTAGATGTCGTAGGGTTTTTCTTGATCTTCCGGTGCACACGTCGTGCACACACAGCCTTCTAACCGATTGAAAAACTTGAACTCTCGGTCCAATCCATCATGGGGGCGACAGAAAATCGATGAGACAGCATGGAAACCATATAGACGTTCAAGTCCTCGCCGGGAGTAGCGGATTTCGCGGCAGCAGCGGGCCGGACCCAGGGGGCGCGAGGCAATCCAGCTTCGTCGCAGGGACGGAGCAAGCGGCAGCATCGCGATCCTCCAACACACCTTTCAAGGACACACCTCGACATTCTCGCGGCGGGTTTCGCCCGAGCCTTGCATCTTCGCTTTGCCCTCTAGGCCAACAGGGCACAGGGACGACCGCAATCACCATTTCAATGCCGCCGTGCGCACAGGATGGTCCCAGAGCGCCGTCGTTTCGGTATCGAGCAGGCTGACGGTGAGCGAGCACCCGGCCATGTCCAGCGAGGTGACGAAGCTGCCGACCAGCGAGCGAGCGATGCGCAAGCCGCGCTTCTCGAGCATCCGGCGCGCCGCGTTGTACATCAGATAGAGCTCGATCGTTGGCGTTCCGCCAAATCCGTTGACGAGCAGGAGGGCCTCGGCTCCGTCGCGCGCGTCGAGATCCTGCGCGATGGCCGTCGTCATCTCGTCCGCGATCACATCGGCTCGCTCCAGCTTGACGCGGCGACGACCCGGCTCGCCGTGAATGCCGACCCCCATCTCCATCTCGTCCTCACCGAGCGCAAAGGTCGGCGTGCCAGCGGCTGGAACCGTGCAGCTCGTCAGCGCCACCCCCATCGAGCGCGTGCGCGCATTGACGCGCTCGCCGAGTGCAACGCAGCCCTCGAGGTCAGCACCCTTTTCGGCGGCCGCGCCGACAATCTTCTCGACGATCAATGTGCCCGCCACGCCGCGACGCCCGATACTGTGGGTCGAGCTCTCGACCGCGACGTCATCATCCGTCACGATCGTGGCCATACGGCCCTCAGCAATCTCGGCCGCCATCTCGAAGTTCATGCGATCTCCCGCATAGTTCTTGACGATGAACAGCACGCCGGCGTCCCCCACAACCGCCTGAGCAGCCTCGACGATCTGGTCCGGCGTCGGCGAGGTAAAAACCTGTCCCGGGCAGGCGGCGTCGAGCATGCCATAGCCGACGAAACCGGCATGTAGCGGCTCATGCCCGCTGCCACCGCCCGACACGAGCGCGACCTTCCGGGGGCTTAGCTCGCGGCGTCGCACGAATTTCCGTTCCGGTCCGAGCGCGACGAGATCGGCATGCGCAGTCGCAAACCCGTCAAGGCTTTCCGCGAGCACGCCGTCGACCGAATTGATGAACTTCTTCATTGTCTCCTCCCCGCTTCCTGCCCTTTTTCCTTCCCTTGGCCTCGCGCCTTATTTTTCCCGCATGATAGCAATCAGGCGCCGCGCGAATTCCTGGAGCAGTGCATCGAGCTCGGCGTTCCGCTTGGTGCTACCGAGATCCGGCAAATGCAGAGTCAACGTCCGCTCGTGCGATCCTTCGGTCAGCCGGCCGACCCGGCGCGGATGTGCGCGCGCATAAGCGCGAAGAAAAGCGGCCTTCGCCTGCGGAGGGAAGTGGCAGACATCGAAGATCGTATTGAGATGCTGCACAGGAATCGGCACCGGATAAGCGGGATTGCTGATCTGGCTGACGAAGCTGCGATTCTTGCCCATGGCATGCGCAAGACGAAGCCGCATGCCGGACGGCCGGCTCTCAAGCACCTCCTTGAAGATGCGCTTGTAAATCGCCACAGCACCGGCTTCCGCCGGTTCATCGATCGCCGTGTCAGCCAAGGCCACCTCCGCCGCTCAGCCGGTCGATGGTCTGCTTGATCTGCGCAAGCGCCGACGCATTCACCGAAAGCTCGCGTAAGCCGCAGTTCAGCAATGCGGGGAGACAGCGCGGATCGCCAGCCATGTCGCCACACAGGCTGACGCTGATCCCGGCGCGCCGGCCATGCTCGGCGGTCCGCGCGATCAGTTCGAGCACGGCCGGATGCAGCGGATCCATCAAGGGGGCGAGCTCTCCATTGGAACGATCGCAGGCAAGGACATATTGCGCGAGATCGTTCGAGCCGATCGAGAAGAAGGCGGCCTTGAAGCTCGCGATCGCCAGGGCTGCCGCCGGGACTTCGACCATGATTCCCAGCTCGGGAAGCATCGCGGCAATGCCCTCCGCCTGCAAGCGCTGCACGACGTCGGAAAACAGCTTCCGTCCGGCCTCGAGCTCGTCCGCCGATGTGACCATCGGAAACATGACCTTGAGATTTCCATGCACCGCAGCACGCGCCAGTGCGCGGAGTTGGACGGCAAATATCTCGGGGCGGGCCAGGCAAAGCCGCAAGCCGCGAACCCCGAGGAACGGATTGGCTTCGCCGTCCAGCGTGAATCCGGCGATGGGCTTGTCGCCGCCCGCGTCAAAGGTACGAATAGTGACCGGGCGCCGGTCGGCCCAACGCAACACCGCATCGTAGGCCTGGAACTGCGTCTCCTCGTCGGGCAAGCCGCCCTGCTCCGTCAGCAGAAACTCGGTGCGCATGAGGCCGATGCCATCGGCATATTGCGCGTCGGCGTGCTCGAGATCGTCGACGCGCTGGATATTGATGAGCAGCTTGATCCGCTCGCCGCGCCATGATGCCGTCGGCCGTCGCAGAATTGCGCGCGCAGACGCCCTGCTCTTGCGATGGCTTTCGCGCCGCTTTTCGAACAGGCGGACCTGCTCGGCGCTGGGATCGAGTTCGAGCGTCGCGCCTTCACCATCGAGCAGCGCGGTCGCTCCGACGTCTGGAATGGCGCCGAGTTGCACGACCATGGGAATACCGCGCGCGCGCGCCAGCATCGCGACGTGGCTCGTGGGACTGCCACGCAGGAGCGCCAGACCACCGCCACCGGACCAGTCGATCTCAAGGAATCGCGAGGGCGGCAGATCGTCGGCGCACACGACGGCACCGCTCGGAATTTCCAGGGCCTGCCCCCCATCGCCCCGCAAGATGTTGATCACGCGGTCGCGCAGGTCCGCAAGGTCTGAAGAGCGCGCCTTCAAATACTCGTCCGCCGCTGAATTGTAATCCGCGATCTGCGTGTCGAGCGCCGAACGCCATGCGACGTCAGCCGCATCCCCCTCGCCGATCGACGCGAAAATGGCCTCGATGAAATCCTCGTCCTCCAGGAGCGCGACCTGGAATTCGAGAATTTGCGCCGCCTCGCCGCCGGCGATCCCGGCCAAATCCGCGATCTGCCCGCTTGCCGTGTCGATCGCAGCACGAAGGGCAAGCGCTTCTTCAGCGAGGTTACCCGCGACACGCTCGCCATTGGTATCGGCGTCGACCCGGACGAACGGACCGTGGGCAAAGCCGATCGAGGCGGTCCTGCCGCGGTAGGCCAACCCTGTCGCGCCAACCTGCATGCTGCTAAGTCCCGTCCGGAAAATCGCTTGCAATCAGATCGACCAGCGCGGCGACGGCGACCTCTGCGTCACTGCCTGACGCCCTGATCTCGATCGTGCTGCCGTGAGCCGCGCGCATCGCCATGATCTTGACGACGCTCTTGGCGTTGATCCACTCGGCCGCGCCTGCGACCCGCACGGAAATCTGGGCCTGGAACTTCTTGGCGAGCTTAGTCAGCTTGACCGCCGGGCGCGCGTGCATGCCCACTGCGTGCATCAGCCGCACATTGCCGGTGAAAATCTGTCCGTCCGCTTTGTCCAGCATACCTATATTCCATCTTCGCTTCGCCGACGTCTCAGTCGGCAGAGAGTTCCTCGGCCACGGCCTTCACCTGGGCCAATGAGCTGCCGCCTGCCGCCTCGGTCGCCGCCATCACGGCCCCCTCGACGATCGGTGCGTTGCATACGACAACGAGATCGCGCCGCGCAGGCTCCAGCATCTCGACCGCCATTTCGCTGTTGGTTTCGGCCCCTCCGAGGTCGACGAGGATCGCGACACCCTTGGCGGACCAAGCATCATTGATGGCGTCGATGATAAGGGAGACGCTGGTGCCCAATCCACCATCGGGATTGCCGCCGCAGAACGCCACCTTGACCTCGCTACCGACCATCTGCCTCACCATGTCGGCGGTGCCCTTGGCGATGTCCTTCGAATGCGAGACGATCACGATACCCACAGTGTCGGTCATTGCTGTCCCTCCAGGCTCGCGCAGACCGCCTGCACGAGAACGCAACTCGAACGTGCCCCGGGATCAACATGCCCGACGCTGCGCGGTCCCAGGAACGACGCCCGCCCCTTGGTGGCTTGCATCGGCGCAGTCCGCTCGACAGCTTCGGCTGCAGTTGTCCGGACCCGCGCGATCAGGTCAGGTTGGCCGGCGGCAGTCTTCAGCGTCTCCAGGACGGGAACGAGAACGTCGAGCATCGTCTTCTCGCCGGCCTGCGAACGGCCCCGTGCGCTCACCGCGTTCACGCCGCTGCCGAAGACGTCAGCGAGATCGTCCGGCAAGTGCCTGTCGTGCGAGAGCGCTTCGCCGGCGGCGAGAAAGAAACTGCCGTAAAGCGGCCCCGACGCGCCGCCGACCGTCATCACCAGGGTCTTGCCGATCGTCTTCAGCGCCTCGTCGAGCGGTTGCGTGGATATGGCGTCGAGCTTGCCGAGCACGGCTTCGAACCCGCGCTTCATGTTTATTCCGTGATCGCCGTCGCCAATCGCCTGATCCAGGCTTGTAAGCTCCGGCGCGCTGGCGATGACCTGCTCTGCGGCCACCTTGACCAGCGACTTGAACGTTTCGGGTTGCAGCGACATCGAATGAATCCTCTAGTGAATTATCGCTGGGATGCGCTGCCCCGCGCGATCGAAACAGAGTGGATGCACCAGGTGCAGTTCGACCTCCTGGCCGGACTGAAGCGGCTGGCGCGGATCGGCAAGCGTCACCAGCATCTCGCCCTTATAATCCAGGTGAACGTGATTCTGCTCACCGAGGTGCTCCACGCGGTGCACCCGGCCGACCATCCGTCCGCCATTGCGCGCGGCGATTTGCAGATGCTCGGTTCGGATGCCGACCGTCTCCGTTCCCGGCGGCACCGGCACGTCGGACAACAGATGGGCCGGAAGGAAGTTGATCTGAGGCGTGCCGAGGCGCGAGGCGACATAGCTGCTCGACGGGCTTTCGTAGATCTCCCGCGGCGTGCCGCACTGAAGAAGCTGGCCGTCCCTGATCACGCCGATCCGGGAGGCCATTGTCATGGCCTCGACCTGATCGTGGGTCACGTAGAGAATAGTCGCGCCAAGCTCGAGCTGGATCCGCTTGAGCTCAAGACGAAGCTCCGCTCGGAGCTTCGCATCCAGCGACGACAGCGGCTCGTCCATCAGGTAGATCGAGGGATCGCGAACCAGCGCGCGGCCGATGGCCACCCGCTGCATTTCGCCGCCGGACAGGCGGGTTGCACGGTTGTTCAGCTTGCTTGCGATATGCAAAAGCTCCGCCGTCTGCTCGACGCGCTTGCGAATAATTGGCTCCGGCACGCGCCGCGCGGGGGAGCGCAACGGAAACGCCAGATTGTCGTAAACCGTGAGGTGCGGATACAGCGAATACTGCTGGAAGACAAAGGCTATATCGCGTGATCCTGGCGGATCGTGCGTCACATCGCGGCCGTCGATCATGACCGAGCCGGCGTCGGGGGCCTCGAGCCCGGTGATCAGCCGCAACGTCGTGGTTTTGCCGGCTCCGCTCGGCCCGAGCAGGACCAGGAATTCTCCATCATTCACTGCCAGCGAGAGTTCGCGCACGGCCTCGACCGCTTCGAAGCGCTTGCTGATGTTGCGCAGAACTACGTCAGCCATGACGCGCACTCCCCAAACTGGCGGTTCGAACAGCGAGGCCGCTGGCGACATCGAACAGCGCCAGCCTCTCGGAGTGGAATTCAAGACCCACCGTCTCGCCGATCCGCACCGACGCGCTGGAGGGCAGCCGCGCCGCGACGCGTCCATGTGCCGTGTCGACGGTGACGATCTGCGTGGTGCCGAGATATTCGGCGCCGAACACCTCGCCGCGGACGGGTGCCGCGTCGGCAAAGCGAATGTGCTCAGGACGTATCCCGAGCGCCAGCGGTGCGCTCGCACGATCCTCGCGGATCTCCGGCACTTCGACGCTGACGCTATGGAAGGCGACAGCCCGATCCCCCGACCGCAGGCCGCTTTCAAACCGCAGGAAATTCATCGGTGGCGAGCCGATGAAATCGGCTACGAACATGCTGGCGGGCCGGTCATAGACCTCTTGCGGCGAGCCGATCTGCTCGACGCGTCCCTTATTCATGACGGCGATCTGATCCGCCATCGACATCGCCTCGAGCTGGTCGTGCGTCACATAGACGGTGGTCGCACCGATGCGGTCGTGCAGGTCGCGAAGCTCGCTGCACATCAGGTGCCGAAATTCGGCATCAAGCGCCCCGAGCGGCTCATCCATCAGGAAGGCCTTCGGCCGTCTCACCATAGCGCGGCCAAGCGCGACACGCTGCCGGTCGCCGCCCGACAGTTTCGACGTCTTGCTCGACAGGAGATGCTCGATCCGCAGCAGCCGCGCGGTTTCCTGCACCCGCTCGCGAATCTCTCTCCGCCCCATGCCCTGGCACTTCAGGGGAAAGCCGATATTGCCCGCGACATTCATGTGCGGATAGAGCGCAAAGAGCTGGAACACGAAGGCGATATCGCGGGCAGCGGCGCGGCGGAAGGTCACGTCCTCGCCGTCGAGCAGGATCTTGCCCTCGGTCGGCAGTTCGAGGCCCGCGATCATGCGCAGCGTGGTGGTCTTGCCGCAGCCGGAGGGCCCGAGCATCGCGAAAAAGGTGCCGTCATCGATGGTGAAGTTCGAACCTTCAACGGCTGTGAACTGATCGAACGACTTGCGCAGGTTTTCGACGCGGATTTGTGCCATGGCTGCCGCCCTATTCCGGAAAATGGCTGACAATGACATAGCCAACCGTGCCGGCAAGGATCGTCACGAAGGAATAGCTGTACAGATCGATCGACCAAGGCTGCACCAGCATGACGATGCCGCCGCCGATCAGGGTCATCGCGCCGGCCTCCCAAGACCCACGAAGGAACCAGCGAGACATCCCGCTTTTGCCAACCGCAGATCCGTTCATTTGCGCACAGCTCCGAAGGTGATGCCACGCAGCAGGTGCTTGCGCAACAACACGGTGAACAGGACGATCGGGACGACGAACAGCGTGGTCGCAGCGGCGACGGCCGGCCAGTCCTGTCCGCCTTCGCCGATGATGAAAGGGATGAAGGGCGGCATGGTCTGGGCTTCACCACTGGTAAGGAGAACCGCAAACGCATACTCGTTCCAGGAGAAGATCAGGCAGAAGATCGCGGTTGCCGCGATTCCCGTGACGGCCTGCGGCAACACGACCTTGCGCAACGCCTGCAGCCGCGTGTAGCCGTCGACAAGCGCGGCCTCCTCATATTCGCGCGGGATCTCGTCGATGAACCCCTTGAGCAGCCAGACGGCGAGCGAGACGTTCACGGCCGTATAGAGTAGGATCATGCCAAGCCTGGTGTCGGTCAAGTTGAGCTGCCGGTACATCAGATAGATCGGGATCGCGACCGCGACCGGCGGCATCATCCGCGTCGAGAGGATGAAGAACAGGAGGTCGTCGGCCAGGGGAATGCGGAAGCGCGAGAAAGCGTAGGCCGCGAGCGTGCCAAGGAAGACGGCGAGGAATGTCGAGCCGAAACCGATGATGAGCGAATTGACGAAACGCGGCACGACCTTGGAGGGGCCGGCGATCACCATGTCGTGCTGACGCACGAGCTTGTCGTACCAGGTCTCTGGCGGCGGCAATTTTGCGATGAAGTCCGGCGTCTGCCGCGTGCGCACCGTGAACAGGTTCACATAGCCTTCGAGGGTCGGCTCGAACAGCACCTTGGGCGGATAGGCAATCGCATCGCTCTGCGACTTGAACGCCGTGGCGACGATCCAGAGCAGCGGCAGGATCGTGATCACGGCATAGAGGATAACGAGACCACCGGCGACCGCCTTCGAACGCGGCGAAGCCTCGACGATGGAGTGAGCGGTGGACTTGGCCAGGACAGTTTTGGCGACGGCAGCGGTCATCGTTGCTTCACCTTGTTGAGCGCTTTGACATAGATGTTGGCGGCACCGAACACGGTCACGAACAGGATGATGGCGAGCGCGGAGGAATAGCCGGTGCGCCATTTCTCGAACGCCGCGCGCTTCAGCGTGATCGACACGAGCTCCGTGGTCGAGCCCGGTCCTCCCGACGTCAGGAGGTTGACCATGTCGAACATCTTGAAGTTCTCGATCGCACGAAACAGCACTGCGAGCATCAGGAACGGCACGGTCATCGGCAGTGTGATCGACCAGAATTGCCGCCAGGCCGAGGCGCGATCGACTTCGGCCGCCTCGTAGATGTAATCGGGAATGGAGCGAAGCCCGGCGAGGCAGATCAGCATCACATAGGGGGCCCACATCCAGGTGTCGACGAGCACGATGGTCCAAGGCGCGAGCGAGACCTGCCCGGTCATGCTGAACGAACTCGGCGGCACCCCCGTGAACAGGCTGATCAGGGAGTTGAACGGCCCGATTTGCGGCTGTAACAGCAGCGTCCAGAAATTGCCGACGACCGCCGGCGACAGCATCATCGGCAGCAGGATGATCGTGGTCCAGAAACTGTGACCGCGAAACTGGCGGTTGATCAACAGCGCCAAGCCATACCCGATCACCACCTGTAACGCCACCGACCAGATCACGAATTGCGCCGTGGTCTGCAGCCGGAACCAGACGTCCTCGTCGGTAAGGATGTCGCGGAAATTATCGAGCCCGACGAACCGCAACGGCAGATAGGACATGCTGAGGTTGAGGCTGGTGAAGGACAGCCGGATCATCCACACCAGCGGAAAGATGTTGATTGCCAGCAACAGCGCGATCGTCGGCGCAACGAACAGCCAGGCGATGGTCCGGTCCGAAAGGCCGCGGACGGGCCGCGTGGCGCGAGATCTGGCGGGCTCGCTCATACCTGCAATCGTAGCATCATCAGGTTGAAGGATCGTCGTCATCTGGTCCATCGGCTGGCTGGTTCGGCTTCCCCGGGATACACCCCGGGGAAACCGGTTCAGTTGACACGAGCGCCGGGTCTAAAGCGCTATGAACGCGCTTTAGCTTTATTGTTTGAGCATGATCTTTCGGAAAACGGCGGCACACTTTTCCGGATCACGCTCTATTGCGACGCGACCTGCTTGCCCTGCTCCTTGAAGACCTTGGTCCAATCCTTGACCAGGAGATCGAGCGTCTGCTGCGCCGTGCCCTTGTCGGCAACGACGTAGTCATGCACCCGCTTCTGCATGTCGAGCAGCAGTTGCGCGTAGGACGGCTCGGCCCAGAAGTCCTTGACGATACCCATCGACTCCAGGAATTGCGGTGCGAACGCCGCGCTCTTCGGGAAGTCGGGTGCATCGACAACCGCCTTCAGCGCCGAATAGCCGCCGAGCTGCCACCACTTCTGCTGCACGGAGGGCTGCGCGAACCACTTGATGTAGGCGAGCGCATCGTTCTTGCGGTCGGAAGTCGCCACCACCGAGATGCCCTGCCCGCCGAGCTGGGTGAAGTG
This sequence comes from Bradyrhizobium huanghuaihaiense, assembly GCF_025200885.1. Classification (NCBI taxonomy): domain Bacteria; kingdom Pseudomonadati; phylum Pseudomonadota; class Alphaproteobacteria; order Hyphomicrobiales; family Nitrobacteraceae; genus Bradyrhizobium; species Bradyrhizobium huanghuaihaiense. The sequence continues at coordinate 5,785,029 of NZ_CP104172.1, forward strand.
TCCGTTCGGACCGGACGGATTGACGAAGAAGCCGATCTTGTCGCCGCCGACATTCGGATCCTTGTAGAGGCCCGGGAAGAAGGCGAACCAGTTCATCTGCATCGCCACCTGGCCGGACTTGAAGGCATCGAGCCCTTCCTGCATGTAGGCGTTAGTCATGCCGGGCGCCGTGCAGCACTTGTAGAGCTCCTTGTAGAACTCCAGCCCCCTGGCCGCGTCGGATGAATTGACGACGCCCTGCATCTGGTACGGCTTCTTCGGATTGTCGTAGCTGAAGCCATAATTGTAGAGCACGTTCGTCACGCCCATGGTAATGCCCTCCGAGCCGCGCTCGGTGAAGATGTAGGCGCCATAGACCTTCTTGCCGTCGATCTCGCGGCCCTGGAAGAACTCCGCGATCTGCTTCAGCTCGTCATAGGTTTTCGGCGGCGCCAGGTCTCGGCCGTACTTTGCCTTGAAAGCGGACTGAATCTCGGGCCGCGAGAACCAATCCTTGCGGTAGGTCCAGCCTACCGCATCGGCCATAGCCGGCAGCGCCCAATAGTTCGGCGAGTTCTTCGGCCACTGCGAGTAGCCGACGACCGTCGCCGGGACGAAGTCGTCCATCGATATCTTCTCCTTGTCGAAGAAATCGTTGAGCTTGACGTACCACTTGTTCTCGGCGGCGCCGCCGATCCACTGGCTATCGCCGATGATCAGGTCGCAGAGCTTGCCGTGGGAGTTGAGCTCGTTGAGGAAGCGATCGGCATAGCTCGTCCACGGGACGAACTCGTATTTCATCTCAATGCCGGATTGCTTGGTAAAGTCCTTGCCGAGCTCGACCAGCGCATTGGCCGGATCCCATGCCGCCCAGCACAGCGTAAGCTGCTTGCCCTGAGCTGCGGCTTCGCCTCCGCCAAATATCCCCAGCAGCGCCGTCCCGAGGACCGTGGTTGCCGTCGAGCTCCTTAGCCAATTGAATGTCCGCATATCTGTTTCCTCTCTCGTTGAAGCATCTAACCCGCTCGGCGCTCCCTGCCGGAACGACGCCAAGATCCTGAAACCGAGTTTGAGGAGCGATGAGTGGAGAACGAGACGGACCATTTCCGGAAACGGGTCCGGAAGGACTGGGGCTCCTCCCACACATCGGCTCGATGCGTGATGTTTAGTTTTTTTGTAACACTAAACGTATTACTAAATTTTGGAAGCCGTCAAGCCGGTTTGTCGCTAGCTGGGCGAAAAGATTTGCGACGTTCGCGCGCGCAAGCGGGATGTTCGCAGCGCAGCAAAATTGCCGAATTGTTCGGAAGATCCAATCGCCGATCTGCCGCCGCGAGAAATCCAGCCCGCCTGGATAACCGGCGAGCCAGAAGCTGGCCAACGCCAAGCATGTTTAGCAAATGGCTTTACTGAACGTTCAACGAAGGTCGGATCCCAGCCGCTCGACAGCCACGCACACCACGTTTCTTGATCGCAACTGTATCGAAGCCCATATCACTGGCTTGGCGCCACCCGACAAACGACAGGCCCATTCGTGCCGCGGGTCTTGCTCCTTCTTTGCAAGGACGCAAAGCCACCGAGCGCTGGAGCCCGCTCGCACCCTATCGCAACGAGCAACCTCGAGCGGGATGACGCCGGACGAGGAACAGCAACCGGGAAAACGAGATGCAAATCTATGCCGCTATTCGTAGAAATGACGGCATCTCGCCGACAGCTTTTACGGCGACACGTGTGGATCGAGATACTTGATCAGAGTTCCGCCGGCACCATCCGCTCCAACTTCGAAAGCGCCCGCTGAGTACTGTCCCAGAAGCGCGATATGAGCTGTGTGCGTACCATCGCTTATGCTGAGCATTCCCCCGTCGCCCGCCGCATTTGCTGCATAACTGGCCGTCGTTGCTGCACCTGACAGAATATCGGCCAGGTCGAGTTGATCGTCGGCGTTCAGACCGGCGATGGCCCCCGTGAAATTGATGGAATGGTCGAGCTTCAGGGTTCCGATGGCATCAAAGTCAAACGTTACGTCGGCTGATGCCATGCCGCCCAGTTCGAGTGTTGCGGTGCCACTAATCTGCGCCGCGCCTCCGCTGACGTCGTGGTTGGCAATGATATTGCCGCCATTGGCCCAGAGCAGACCGAAGTTGGAGACCGCGCTGTCGATCACCAAACCGCCGGAGCCCGTCGCCTCCAAGGTACCCGAATTGATGACCGCGTTCGCTCCGGTATCGATCTCCAGCGAGTTGGTCCCGGTCGCGACGATGGTGCTTTGGTTGACCAGCGTCATGGTGCCCGCGCCGAGCTGGCCGGCGCCGGAAATCGTATTGTCGACGTTGGTCAGCGTCACGTCGGAAACCGCACCGCTGATGACATTTCCGATGTTGTCGGACAACAGCACTTGACCGCCGCCCTCAAGCGATATGCCGTGTTCGATGAGCCGCAGGTCGGTCTCATTGCCGGTCGAACTCAGCGAGATTGTTCCTGTATTATGGATGATGCCGGACAACGGCAGGATTGCGCCATCACTGATGGTCATCGTGACGGCGTTGTCGACCACAGGTGTCTGATCGAATACGAAGTCGTCGGCCGAGAGCGAGCCGGCGTCGATGCCGTCCAATGTGATCGTTTGACCATCGCCCAGGGTAATCACGGCATTTCCGGCCGCATCATTCGCCGCGTGCGCCTGGATGTCGACGAACGCCGTGAACCCGGCGTAGCCGATCAGGTCAATCTTGTCGTGCATCAGATCGAAACTGTAGACGACATCGTGTCCGATCGGCTGCGAGAACACGAGCAGATCGTTGCCGCTCGAGGCGGTGAGATTATCATCGCCGGAGATGGCAAAGATCGGATTGCCCGGTGCGTAGGCTTCGACGTTGTCGACGATGGCTGCATTTCCGAAGCTGCCGTCGGCATTGGTCCAGCTTTCTGAGACATTGAGCACCAGCGCGCCCGTGTAGGTGCTCGGCATCGTAACGGTGAGCGAACCGACGTCATTCGTCACAACGGTCCAAGTGCCGTCACCATTCGAGGTACCTTCGCTCAAGGTCCAGCCGGAGGGAACTCCTGCGATGCTGACACTGATGTCCCCATGGATGCCGCCCGGATCAAGCAATCCAAGATTGATCGGCTGCCCAGCAACTCCCGCTGGCGCCACTTTCTCGTTGGTGGAAGTAGTCTGCCCAAGCGCGCCCATGTTGCCGGAAACGTCGGTATAGGTGGCGGTGACAATCAGCCTTCCATTATCTTTGCCGCTCGGACTGCTTCCTGAATAGTCGAGCTGGAGGGCCCAATGAATGTTGTCCAAAGTCGTTAGAGAAATGACCTTCACTGGAGTGGAGGTTGCGCTCAACGTGACAGGCGGACCTGAACCGCCGGTTTGCCACTGGAGATCACTGGCGTCAAAATTGCCTACGGCTTCAGAGAATGTGATCGCGACATCGGTAAACCCGCTGGCATCGGGGTTTGGATTCTGAAACACGATCGAACTGACCGACGGCGCAGTGGTATCGATCGTCGCGGCATAGCTGGCAGACAGACCGCTGACGTTTCCGGCCACGTCCGTCTGTCTCGCCGTAAACTGATAAGTTGTGCCGTTCACCAGCACGTTGCTGTCGACCTTGCTCCAGTTTCCGAGACCGTCTGCTGTCGTCGTGCCGATCGACACACCGTTCTGGAACACTGTCACGGTGCTGTTTGCTTCCGCCGTGCCATTGATGGTGAGCGACGTATCGCTGGTGATGTGGTCTCCCACCGTTCCAGTGTCGGTGGTGAATCCGGTGATAACGGGAAGGCCGACCGTTGTATCGATCGTCACCGCCTGGGTATCGGTGTTGCCGACATTGCCGGCGGTATCCACCACCCGCACCTGGTAAGTGAAGCTGGTGCTATGGGTGGTCGGATCGACGTAGCTCCAGGTCGTCCCGGTGTTCTGGGTCACATCCGCCCAGTTCGAGCCGCCGTTACTGCTGATCTGGATCTTCTCGCCCGAACCGAGGGCCGAGTTGGTGCCCGACGCCGTCAGGGTGGTGTCATTGGTGATGAAGTCGGTCGACAAAGCGCCGCTGTCGGTCGCAATCGCCGTCAAGTCAACCGTCGCAGTCGGATTCTGGGTGTCGATGGTGACCGTATCCGTTCCGGCGCTGCCGAGATTGCCGGCGGGGTCGGCGTAGCTCCCCGCCGTCACCGACACCGATCCAGTTGCAGCGACGCCGTCCGTTGCCGTGAAGGTGGCGTGATAGTGCGTGGCATCGTCCTGGGCCAGGCCGCTGATGGTGCCGTTGGTGGCCGTGATGTCGGCGGCCGTGAAGCTGGCGCCCGGCGCCTCGCTGAAGGTGAAGGTCACGTTCGAGCTCGGCGTGCCATCGCTCAACGATGTGGCCACGATATCGACCGCAACGGTCGGATTGAGCCGATCGATAGTGACCGTATCCGTCCCCGCGCTGCCGAGATTGCCGGCGGGGTCGGCGTAGCTCCCCGCCGTCACCGACACCGATCCAGTTGCAGCGACGCCGTCCGTTGCCGTGAAGGTGGCGTGATAGTGCGTACCGTCGTCCTGCGTCAGGTCGCTGATCGTGCCATTGGTCGCCGTGATGTCGGCGGGCGTGAAGCTGGCGCCCGGCGCCTCGCTGAAGGTGAAGGTCACGTTCGAGCTCGGCGTGCCGTCGCTCAGCGATGTGGCCACGATATCGACCGCAACGGTCGGCGGGGTCGTATCGATGACTTGCGCAGTGGCCGACCCGGTGCCGACCACCAGATGCTCGAAGTTTCCACCTTCGGTCCCCGCGATCGTCGCGGTCAAACTCGACGAGTTGGGGGTGCTGACGACCAGTGTGCCCGTGGTCTGGCCGTCGGCGATCGTGACGTCACCCCGGTCGGTATGCACCGTGGTGACGCCATGGGAGGCGTTCGACAGCGTCGCCGTGAACGTGATGGTTGGATCATGGTCGGTCACGTTCGATGTGGAGAGATCCACCGTGGCGTCGGTGGTGGTGTCATTGACGTGGGCCGTCGCCGAGCCGGTGCCGACCACCAGGTTCTCGAAGTTGCCGCCCGAGGTGCCGGTGATGTTGGCGATCAGACTCGTGGCGTCGTTGTAGACGTCCTCGCCATTGCCCGAGGCGATCACCAGCGTCCCGGTGGTCTGGCCGTCGGCGATGGTGATGTCGCCCTGGTCGGTATGGACCGTGGTGATGCCTTCCGAGGCATTCGACAGCGTCGCCGTGAAGGTGTAGTTGGCGACCGCCCCCTCCAGCACGGTGGAAGCGCTCAGATCCACCGTGGCGTCGGTGGTGGTGTCATTGACGTGGGCCGTCGCCGAGCCGGTGCCGACCACCAGGTTCTCGAAGTTGCCGCCCGAGGTGCCGGTGATGTTGGCGATCAGACTCGTGGCGTCGTTGTAGACGTCCTCGCCATTGCCCGAGGCGATCACCAGCGTCCCGGTGGTCTGGCCGTCGGCGATGGTGATGTCGCCCTGGTCGGTATGGACCGTGGTGATGCCTTCCGAGGCATTCGACAGCGTCGCCGTGAAGGTGTAGTTGGCGACCGCGCCTTCGAACACCGTCGAAGCGCTCAGATCCACCGTGGCGTCGGTGGTGGTGTCGTTGACGTGGGCCGTCGCCGTCCCGGTGCCGACGACGAGGTTCTCGAAGTTGCCGCCCGAAGTGCCGGTGATGTTGGCGATCAGACTCGTGGCGTCGTTGTAGACGTCCTCGCCATTGCCCGAGGCGAGCACCAGCGTTCCGGTGGTCTGGCCGTCGGCGATGGTGATGTCGCCCTGGTCGGTATGGACCGTGGTGATGCCTTCCGAGGCATTCGACAGCGTCGCCGTGAAGGTGTAGTTGGCGACCGCACCTTCGAACACCGTCGAAGCGCTCAGATCCACCGTGGCGTCGGTGGTGGTGTCGTTGACATGGGCCGTCGCCGAGCCGGTGCCGACCACCAGGTTCTCGAAGTTGCCGCCCGAGGTGCCGGTGATGTTGGCGATCAGACTCGTGGCGTCGTTGTAGACGTCCTCGCCATTGCCCGAGGCGATCACCAGCGTCCCGGTGGTCTGGCCGTCGGCGATGGTGATGTCGCCCTGGTCGGTATGGACCGTGGTGATGCCTTCCGAGGCATTCGACAGCGTCGCGGTGAAGGTGTAGTTGGCGACCGCTCCCTCCAGTACCGTCGAGGCGCTCAGATCCACCGTCGCATCGGTGGTGGTGTCATTGACATGGGCTGTCGCCGTCCCGGTGCCGACCACCAGGTTCTCGAAGTTGCCGCCGGAGGTGCCGGTGATGTTGGCGATCAGACTCGTGGCGTCGTTGTAGACGTCCTCGCCATTGCCCGAGGCGATCACCAGCGTCCCGGTGGTCTGGCCGTCGGCGATGGTGATGTCGCCCTGGTCGGTATGGACCGTGGTGATGCCTTCCGAGGCATTCGACAGCGTCGCCGTGAAGGTGTAGTTGGCGACCGCCCCCTCCAGCACGGTGGAAGCGCTCAGATCCACCGTGGCGTCGGTGGTGGTGTCATTGACATGGGCCGTCGCCGAGCCGGTGCCGACCACCAGGTTCTCGAAGTTGCCGCCCGAGGTGCCGGTGATGTTGGCGATCAGACTCGTGGCGTCGTTGTAGACGTCCTCGCCATTGCCCGAGGCGATCACCAGCGTCCCGGTGGTCTGGCCGTCGGCGATGGTGATGTCGCCCTGGTCGGTATGGACCGTGGTGATGCCTTCCGAGGCATTCGACAGCGTCGCCGTGAAGGTGTAGTTGGCGACCGCCCCCTCCAGCACGGTGGAAGCGCTCAGATCCACCGTGGCGTCGGTGGTGGTGTCATTGACATGGGCCGTCGCCGAGCCGGTGCCGACCACCAGGTTCTCGAAGTTGCCGCCCGAGGTGCCGGTGATGTTGGCGATCAGACTCGTGGCGTCGTTGTAGACGTCCTCGCCATTGCCCGAGGCGATCACCAGCGTCCCGGTGGTCTGGCCGTCGGCGATGGTGATGTCGCCCTGGTCGGTATGGACCGTGGTGATGCCTTCCGAGGCGTTCGACAGCGTCGCCGTGAAGGTGTAGTTGGCGACCGCGCCTTCGAACACCGTCGAAGCGCTCAGATCCACCGTGGCGTCGGTGGTGGTGTCGTTGACGTGGGCTGTCGCCGTCCCGGTGCCGACCACGAGGTGCTCGAAGTTGCCGCCCGAGGTGCCGGTGATGTTGGCGATCAGACTCGTGGCGTCGTTGTAGACGTCCTCGCCATTGCCCGAGGCGATCACCAGCGTCCCGGTGGTCTGGCCGTCGGCGATGGTGATGTCGCCCTGGTCGGTATGGACCGTGGTGATGCCTTCCGAGGCATTCGACAGCGTCGCCGTGAAGGTGTAGTTGGCGACCGCGCCTTCGAACACCGTCGAAGCGCTCAGATCCACCGTGGCGTCGGTGGTGGTGTCGTTGACGTGGGCCGTCGCCGTCCCGGTGCCGACGACGAGGTTCTCGAAGTTGCCGCCCGAAGTGCCGGTGATGTTGGCGATCAGACTCGTGGCGTCGTTGTAGACGTCCTCGCCATTGCCCGAGGCGAGCACCAGCGTTCCGGTGGTCTGGCCGTCGGCGATGGTGATGTCGCCCTGGTCGGTATGGACCGTGGTGATGCCTTCCGAGGCGTTCGACAGCGTCGCCGCGAAGGTGTAGTTGGCGACCGCCCCCTCCAGCACGGTGGAAGCGCTCAGATCCACCGTGGCGTCGGTGGTGGTGTCGTTGACGTGGGCTGTCGCCGTCCCGGTGCCGACCACCAGGTTCTCGAAGTTGCCGCCGGAGGTGCCGGTGATGTTGGCGATCAGACTCGTGGCGTCGTTGTAGACGTCCTCGCCATTGCCCGAGGCGATCACCAGCGTCCCGGTGGTCTGGCCGTCGGCGATCGTGATCACGCCCTTGTCGGTCGTGATCGTGGTCACGCCCTGCGAGGCATTCGACAGTGTCGCCGTGAACACGTACTGCGCCGACGCCCCCTCGTCCTGCGTCGAAGCGCTGAGGTTGATCGTCGCGTCGGTGACGGTGTCGTTGACCTGCGCCGTCGCGGTGCCGGTGCCGACCACCAAATGCTCGAAGTTGCCGCCTGACGTGCCGGTGATCGTAGCCATCAGGCTGCTGGCATCCTTGTAGACATCCTCGCCGTTGCCCGCGGCAATCGTCAGCGTGCCCGTGGTCTGGCCGTCGGCGATCGTGATCACGCCCTTGTCGGTGGTGATCGTGGTCACGCCCTGCGAGGCATTCGACAGTGTCGCCGTGAACACGTAGTTGGCGAGCGCACCTTCGAACACCGTCGAAGCGCTGAGATTCACAGTCGCGTCGGTGATGGTGTCGTTGACCTGCGCCGTCGCGGTGCCTGTGCCGACCACCAGATGCTCGAAATTGCCGCCTGAGGTGCCCGTGATCGTAGCCATCAGGCTGCTGGCATCCTTGTAGACATCCTCGCCGTTGCCCGCGGCAATCGTCAGCGTGCCCGTGGTCTGGCCGTTCGCAATCGTGATTACGCCCTTGTCGGTCGTGATCGTGGTCACACCCTGCGAGGCATTCGACAACGTCGCAGTGAACACGTAGTTGGCAGCGGCACCCTCCAGCTGTGTCGACGCGCTCAGATTGACCGTAGTATCGGTGATGGTGTCGTTGACATGCGCCGTCGCTGTCGCCGTGCCGACCACCAGGTTCTCTAAACTGCCGCCCGACGTCCCGGTGATCGTCGCGGTCAGCGATGAAGCATCCTTGTAGACGTCCTCGCCGTTCCCCGCAGCAATCGTCAACGTGCCGGTAATCTGCCCGTCGGCAATCGTGATCACGCCCTTGTCGGTCGTGATCGTGGTCACCCCCTGGGACGCATGATCCAAGGTGGCTGTGAACACATAGTTCGACGTCTGCCCTTCGAGCTGGGTGGACGCACTCAGGTCGACCCTTGTCGTGCCTTCGGCATTAAGCACTACGATCTGTTCGATGCCGGTAATCTTGAGATCGAGCGTCTTGAAAGTATAGGTCGAGCTGTCGGCCTGTCCGGTTTGTGCGTTGATGTGCTGCGGAAGCCAGACGTTCCTGACATACGCAATCTCTGCCGAGATGGCGGCGTCGTTCAACTGGGTTGGACTCAGCCAAATCTGCAGTGTGTCCATATCCGGCGTAGACCCGGCTTTGCCGAGCTGCACCGCGCCATTACCCCCGTCATAGGAGTCATAGCCTTGGAAAGCATTGCCTACGACCACGGTCTGACTGGAAACCGTACCGAGGACCGTCTGATCTGTTCCCGACCAAACAGTCCCGCCGCTCAATGAAAAGCCGGCACTCGTGATGGAGTAGGTCCCACCCAAGACGTACTGGTTCTCAAAACCCTTGTAGATCAGGGTATCTGTCCCCGATCCACCAAGAACGGTGTCAAAGCCGCTGCCGCCATTAAGGATGTCATCTCCGGAACCACCATTGAGACGATCATTGCCCGCGCCGCCGGACAGCACGTCATCGCCGGAGCCGCCGACTAAATTGTCGCTGCCGGAAGTGCCTGTGAGGATGGTGGTGCCACTGGCGCTTGCCATTGATGATGCTCCAAAATGTCGTGGTACAAAAATTCGCGCGTGCGTATGAATTCAGGTATTTTATGAACTAGATGCCGTAACGGTTTCGAACTTTGCAGGCCTCGATTGACGGGGTGGCAATGAGCTCTCGCCGTCGCAGCGCACCTCAAATAAAGCATGCCGTGCAATCGCCGGCAGTGCTTCCGCCCTCGGCGCAATATTTGTCCAAGACTGACCCGAAACTGGCCGGCCGATCGGAAGCGATCGGCGGCCTTCCGGCTCGCCGCTAAAGAAACAAGAATTTGGGAATCCCGGAGGACGCGATTCAAGCTCGGCCTTCCGAATGAAGCTAACGCGACCCAATACACACTCCTCAAACTCTGCGGACACAGAGCAGGTGTGATTGCAGTCGAAAATCAATTCACCGTGCTATTAACACTCGTTCGAGGCAATGAGGCGAACGTCTTGGCCGACAAGAAGTCGCAGCTTCTGCGCTGTGCCAGTCTGCCTTGCTGTGAAAGACTCCGAACGCACTAACCTGTCCACTTCCGATGCGGCCCTGCATTCCGCACGCGTTAAAAAATCTCTTGCGCTTAAAGTTATTGGCTTTGTGAAGTCTCTGCCTGGTGGTTACGCGTAGGCCCGCCAGAACTTAACCCCAACGTAAAAATTTATTTAAGCATGCCGAAAATTTGCGCATCCGTCTAGAGCCGGGGGAGAATGCGCGTCTTAACTATTAATGCCACAGCGTCAATGGGTTACTTGGTGGCGTAAATAGTTCCGTATTCCGGGAAACTACGGTCGCCCTTTCTGACCTGATGGCGTTCACCGGAAGTGCCACGAATGCGTCTCACAAAGAGGGACGAACGTGGCCGAACGTCAGGAAAAACAGTGACAGATCAACGGCCTCATCTTTTTTTCCTGCCGCGCATAGCGGTCTGCTCGCAGGTCGACTCGTGCCGGTGCGGCAGAGGCACTTAGTTGCTTTCCCTGCCGGGCAGCGGCTTCATATTTGTGCGGTCATGCCCTCAGGAGTTTATTCCGTGCCGCAAGCTATCTTATCCGCGCAGAGCCGACCTCAACGTTCGCCTGCCGAGTTGGCCTCCATCATCACGACCGCCTATGAGCGCATCGAGCGGGACCGGCTTCGCAACTGCTGGATCTATGTGCGGCCCATGGAAGAAGCGCTGGCCGAGGTCGATGCCCTTGTACAGCGAGCGGAGCGGGGTGAAGTCCTGCCGCTCCTTGGCGTGCCATTCGGCGTCAAGGACAATATCGACGTCGAGGACATGCCAACGACAGCAGCCTGCCCGTCATTCGAATATGTGGCTGCGCAATCGGCCAGATGCGTCGAGAGATTGACGGCCGCGGGTGCGATCTGTCTTGGCAAGACCAACCTGGATCAGTTCGCAACCGGACTGTCAGGCACCCGCTCCCCTTATGGCGCCTGTTCCAGCGCGGCCAACGATCTGTATGTCTCCGGCGGTTCGAGTTCCGGTTCGGCTGCTGCCGTAGCATCCGGCCATGTTGCCTTCGCTCTCGGCACAGATACCGGCGGCTCGGGTCGGATTCCCGCAGGCTTCAATGGGATCATTGGGATCAAGCCAACCGTCGGCCTCGTCTCATCCCGGGGGCTTGTGCCGAACTGTCCGACGCTCGATTGTCCCTCGATCTTCTGCAATTCCATTGCCGAGGGTCGAATTCTGCTCGGGTTGATCGAAGGATTCGACGACAGCGATCCTTATAGCCGCCAACGGATTGCCTCGTCCTCCCCGTCTCCTCGCAAATTCCGGTTCGGCCAGGTCTCTGTTGGTCATCTGAATTCATTCGGCATGCCGGAATGCAATGACCTGTACAGGCAGGCCTGCACGAGGCTTTCGGGACTGGGAGGCCAAGCCAGGCAAATTGACTTCGCGCCTTTCGCCGAAGCCGGTGAAATGCTCTTTTCAGGGCCTTGGATTGCCGAACGTCATGCGGCGATCGGCAAACTCCTGGACATCGATCATGGAGACCTGCTTGACGTCACCCGCAACGTGCTGAGCGCAGCTGCCCAGTTTTCCGCAACAGATGCGTTCGCCGCGCAACATCGGCTCTTGAAGCTGCGACGCCAGATCCAATCGGTTTTCGAGGAGATCGATATCCTGGTGGTACCGACCGCGCCACGCCCCTTCACGATCTCGGAGATGATGGAAGATCCTATCACGCTCAACAGCCGCCTCGGTTATTACTCCTATTTTGCCAATCTCGTGGACTTGTGCGCGGTGGCAGTTCCCAACGCAACGCTCGGCAACGGCATGCCGATGGGCGTCACTTTGCTAGCGCCTGCGTGGCGTGATCAGGCTCTTCTCGACCTTGCCGAGCGATGGCTGCCCGATACGAAGGCTGCACTGTTCGATCTAAGAGTATATCCGAAGGCCGCGTCCTAGACGACCTCGAGATCGAGAGCGCGCAGATTGAGGATCACAATCAGGCCCCGGTGATAACGGATGACGCCCCTTGCCTGCATGCGGGAAAGCTGCACCGTCACCCATTGGCGGGTTGAGCCGATCAGATTGGCGAGATCACCATGTGTGAACGGGATCCCGATCACGATCTCGCGGCCTTGCTGCGAGCCGTAGACCTTCGAGAGAAAGATCAACAAACGATGCAACCGCTCGGTCACCGAACGGGTCCCCAGCATTTGCGCCATGGCCGAGTAACACCTTGCCTTGAAGGCGAGCGCATCCAGCAGCGCGACCGCGATACTTGCCGATTGAAGCGCCAGCGCGCGCAGAGCTGGGCCGGGCAAGAACGTCACCTGGCTCCGCTCCACCGCAACTGAAGACCATACGTGGGCACCAGTACCGAACAGATCCGGGCCCCCGACGAAATTGCCAGCGAACCAGTAAGCCAGCGTCACCTCGCGACCGGAAGGAGCCGCGTAGTAGCTGCGAATACGCCCCTCTTCGATCAGATAAATGCCGTTCTGCAGGTCGCCCTGCCGCCAGACATGCTGGCCTGCCTGAAAGACCTCCTTGCGGCCGATGGCAAGGATACGACGCCGGTCAGCCTCACACAGCGGATCCAACAAGCTGGGCAGCGACCCGACCTGAGCGTCCGATCCCGCCAGCATGATGCTGGTCGCATTCCTGAGACTTGCCGCTGACATCTGCTCGCTCCCTTGCCGCCGCAAGGAAAACCATTCAAGAGCTATGCCAGACCATGGCATCAGGCGCCTACGTCCTGATTTCCATTTGCTTGAAGGCCCGGCGACCTTCCGAGCGGATCAGATCAAGGCAATCCCGCTTGAGGGCGAGATAGGCAGCCTCCGCAACGATGGCGCTGGAGCGCGGTCGCGGCAGGCTCACCTGAAGATCCCTCAGGATGCGGCCTGGTCCCGCGCTCATGATCAGCACACGGTCAGAGAGAAGGATCGCCTCATCGATGTCGTGTGTGACGAAGACGATTGTTGCGTTGATCCGCTCGCGGAGCTCGAGCAGATTGTCCTGCATGACCGCCCGGGTCTGCGCATCCAGCGCTCCGAACGGCTCGTCCATCAACAGTACGCGCGGCTGATTGGCGAGGGCACGGGCAATCGCAACCCGCTGCTGCATGCCGCCCGATAGCGTGTGCGGATATGCCGAAGCAAATCTCGTCAGCCCGATCATCTCGATGAGGTCGTCGGCAATCCGCAGCGCCTCCGCTTTCGGCTTGCCGAGGGCGCGCGGCCCGTGCGCGATGTTCCGGCGCACCGATTTCCACGGAAACAGATGTGGCTGCTGGAAAACCATCCCGATCTCGGGCCGTGGCGCGCGCATTGCTTCGCCGGCTATGAGCACCTGGCCTTCGAACGGCCGCTCGAGGCCGGCCATCGCATTCAGGAGCGTAGACTTGCCGCAGCCGGATGGACCGACGATCGAGACGAATTCTCCCTGGGCTACCGCCAGGGATACGCGGTCAACCGCGATGACCTGTCCGCTCGGCCCATCGAAGACGATGCTCAAATCCTCGACCCGGATGATTGCCTGAAGCGCCGGGGCGGAAGGCGAGTACGTATCCACGAGCCTGAGCGGCTGGTCAGGACGAAGCAGGCTCGGGGTCATCGCCACCACACGGCACGTTCGGCAAGGGTCGCGAAGGAACGGTCGGCGACGAAGGAAAGCAGCCCGAGAGCCGCCAACCCGCCCATGACCTGACCCGTTTGCATGTTCTGTTGCGCAATTTCGATACGGTAGACGATACCGGAAAACGCTCCTGCCAACTCGGCGGCGACCAGCGTGTAGAAGGAGATACTCACCGCGGTCCGAAGACCGACTGTGATGTAGGGCAGCGCGCCAAGAAGGACGATCTCCCACAGCATCTGGCGCTGCGGCGTGCCGAGCATCTGGGCGGCGCGGATAAGTCCGCGGTCGACTTTCTGCACCCCGATGTGGGTCGCGAGCCATACCGTGAAGAACACACCCCAGACGACCAGGAATAGCTTGCCTGTCTCCGAGAGGCCAAACCAGAGGATGACGATCGGCACGAAGGCGATGGGAGGAATTGGACGAAGGATGTGAAACAGGGGTGAAAGCAGGCTGGACACCAGCCGGAACTGGCCAGTCAGGACGCCGAGCACGATCCCGCCCGCAGCCCCGATGGCAAATCCCGCGGCCACGCGCGAGAGGCTCGCCACCAGGTCGCTGAAAAACTGTCCGCTGCGGATCCATTCGAGAACGGCGACAGCGACGGTCGATGGCGGCGGAAACAGCACGGCGTTCACGATGCCGGAGCGCGCAACCAGTTCCCATACGCCTGTGAAGGCGGGCACGGAGAGAACGGCGACCAGAACGCTCAGCCGTGCGGCCGTGCTCGCACTCCTGCGTCCCCCACCGCTCACGGGCGCGCCTCCAGTGTGACGCGAGCCGGATCGAGCGCCTTCAGCGGCGCCGTCACCAGGACTTTCGAGAAATCGGGCATGCTCGCGCCAGGGGGATGATTGCCGGTCTCGAGCCGCCAGGCGGCATGGGTTTTCAGAGTCGTGAGAATCCTGTCGTCGAGGCGCACATGGTAGACATAGTCCGGCCAGATCGAAGCCAATTCGTCGCGTTTCATCCCGGTCGCTGTGGCGATGACGTCGATCGCTTCACCCGGATTCGCCCTGAGCCAGCCCTCGGCTTCGATGAGGGACGCCAGGAACTTGCCGACGATCGCAGGGTTGGCCGCGAGGTAGGACTGCGTCACGACAATATTGAATGTCTCCGAATAGAGACCTTTGGTCTCAAGCGGGATCGCGCCTTCGCCCAGAGCCTTCTTCGCATTCGCGACGTGCGGCTCCCAGGTATCGAACGCGTCGATGCTGCCGGCCGCCATGGCGGGGAGCATCTCCTGAGGTCGCAGATTGACGAGCGTCACGTCCTTCGACGTCAGGCCCGCCGCTTTCAACAGAACGGAGGTGTAAACTTCGCTGCCGGTTCCGGCCGTAAAGGCGATTCGCTTTCCACGCAGATCAGCCTTCGTCTTGATCCCGGCAGAAGCCGCGGTCATGGTCTTGAGATCCGAATATTCCATCCCTGCCACGAAGGCGATCGGCTGTTGCGCCATCGCGGCCGCCGTGACCGGCGCCTCGGCGGTTGTCGCGATATCCGCCCCTCCCCCAAGCACCGTATCGAGGCACTGCTTCCCGCTGGTGAAATTGGAGACCGAGATATCAAGCCCCTGCTTGGCGAAAATGCCCTTCGCATTGGCGACAATCGCCAGTCCCGAGATCGGCCCAAGATTCTGGGCGAGCCGCGCCTTCAGCAATTCCTCGGCCGTCGCGCGCTCAGACGGTGCAAACAGGAAGGACGCAGTTAGCACGAACACGGCGAAGCGAAGAGCGGTTGTTGATCGCATGCCAAACCCCTGTGATGCCGGCGACCGGAGTGATCGACCTTGACGATAGGATCGTCTGAAGCTGGAAGGCTATGAAGCAATTAATCGACAAGGCCCTGCTGTCCAATTTTTGCGCAAGCAGACCGGCTTCCGACCGTGACCGGGGCAATAAATTCATCAAGCTGCTCACACCTTGGGCGCAACGTAGCCTACGGCAACGGCACTCTGCTGGCTTTCGCCAAGCCCTGATCCCGATTCAATCAGAACCGATCGGACTTTCGATGCCGTTGCGCGCGCGGCGAAACCAGGCCCACGTTTGCCGCGTCACTGCGATGTAGCCCGGGCCCCGGTAGACGATCTGATCGGCGACGATCCGGTTCAGTTTCGGCAGCGCATGGAACGGAATCGAAGGATAGGCATGGTGTTCGACATGATAGGGCATGTTCCATGCAAACCAGCGCACGAACATGGCGGTATAGGTGGTGCGGGTATTCTGGAAGGCGCTGCGCGTGCGATCGCAACCGGTGTGCTCGGCAAGGAGATATGGACGCAGAAACAATTGACCGACGATCACGGGGACGACCCAGACCCACAACAGGATCATGGTGTGCAACGCGACCGATGCCAGCAACAGCGCGACATAGCCTGCCAGATGCAGGCGCGCTTCCATCACGACGATGTGGCGTTTGCTTTCCGGAATCCAAGGCGACGTGGCATTGCCGGTCAACGCATGGCGAAGCATCAGTCCCACCCGGAAGGCAACCTGCCGCAAGCCGCTGTAGACGATCAGCAGTTGCGTGTTCGAGGTCGGGATCGGAACCGACAGCAGTTCCGGATCCCTCTTTGGATCCTGCGTATAGCGATGATGATCCCAGTGGAACAGGCAGTAATATTCGTAAGGCAAGCCGACCGCGAACGAGGAGAGATGACCGAAGGCGAGATTAAGCGCGCGGTTGCGGAACGCCGTCTTGTGGGCGGTCTCGTGTACCACCATGAACAGGAATGCGACAAAGTAACCTTGGACGACGACCAGCGGCAACGCCCATACGATTCCGTATCGCGAAGAGACCAGCCAGATCAGCGCGCCGACAAGGACGATGACGCCGTAGTGGCTGGCCGCGCGGACCAGACCTTGCCAATCGGACCGCACCGACAACTCGCGCAGCATGGCCGGAGTCAGCGGCTTCTCTCCGGTGGCAGTGATGGCATTGCTCATGATCGTAGTCGCCTCTTTCCGGGATCACACTTGACCGTGCTCGATCCGACGCTGGAATTTCGTCAAGCACAGACCGATCCTAGGGAGCGACGCCGTAACGCAGAAGCAATTAATTTCGCTGGCGTTGGCCGCCGGGCATCCCGAGATTTGCGGCCCTCGCTTCACCACATCGACCTCGCGACGAATCGTCGCCGGGCCGGTGCGCCGTTAGGGGCAGTCAGGTCTAACTCCTATTCCGCGGGCTCTGCGTGCGGCATATGGACGTGCGCGGTATAGGGTAATGTCGAACTCAGATCTTGACCTACGATTCTGCTCGCGCCCTTTTCGCCGCGATCTGCTGGAGCGCCCAGCGCGCGTTCTTGCGCACGTCGGGATCGGGATCGTTGGCGACCACGGCGAGGTAAGCCTCGCCCTCGGGATCGGCGATCTCGCCGAGCGCGGCGGCCGCCTCCTTTCGCAAATTGGCATGGTCGTGGTTGACGCAATTGCCGATCGGGCGCACCGCACGCTCGATCTTCATCTTGCCGAGGCTGCGGATCGCCTTCAGCCGCACCTGCCAGAACTCGTCGGCGAGGCAGATGACCAGTTGATCGGCGGCGAGCGAACCGTTGATGTTGAGGCCGAGCGTCTCCGCCGCCATCTCGCGGACCATCCAGTCGGAATCCCTCAACGCGCGCGTGATGGTCTCGGCCGCCGGCTTCATCTGCGAGAACGCAAGCGCGCTCACGGCGGCACGACGGACATGGGCATCGGGATCGTTGATCAGTGCGGTCAGCGCCGGAATGGATTCCTCCAGCTTGAGGAAGCCGATCACGCCGATCGCCTGCACCCGCACGGCGGCATCGGAATCCTGGAGCGCTTCCAGAGCGGGCTTCAGCGTGTCCTTGCAGCGCAATTCTTTCAGCGCGCGCAGCGCACCCATGCGGACGAAGGCGTGGGCGTGCTTCACCAGCGGTAGGATGATCTCGGCACAGGCCGGATCCTTGAACTCGGCCATGCTGTCGGCCGCAGCCGCCGCGACGATCCTTTCGGGATCGACCAGCAGCTTCACCAGCGCGCTCGCCGCCTCCGGCCCATCGAACTCGCCGAGCGCCATCGCGACCTGCTGGCGCACGCCGGCGTCGGGGTCGGCGACCATGTTGGCGAGATGCGCCACCGCCGCGGGGTCGCCGGAATGGCCGAGCGCGATGATGGCGACGCGGCGCTCGGCGGGATCGGCGGCCTGAAGCCGCTCGTCGGCGTCTTCTAAATCGTCGTAGGATTCGAACGGGCTCGACATGATCACCTCAACAAATAGGGAATGTTGACGGTGACCGCGCCGGTCGGGCAATCGGCCTCGCAGGGCATGCAATACCAGCACTCGTCATAGGCCATGTAGGCCTTGTTGGTCATGTCGCTGATGCGCAGCACGTCGAGCGGGCAGACGTCGACGCAGACGGTGCAACCCTTGTCCGCGATGCATTTGGCGTCGTCGACGACCACCGGAACCGATGTCTGATAGGACGCGAGAGGCATTTGATGTCTCCTGTTGCTGTGTTCTGGTGGATCAGGCGGAGGCGCGAATGCGCTGCTTGTCGTAGAGGTCCTTCTCGTCGTCGGCGATCGGCACGACGTACGGCTCGACGGCGCGCTTTTCGCTGGTCATCTTGCCGTCTCGCTTGCTGAGCAGCGTGTGGCAGAACCAGTTCTCGTTGTCCTTCTCCGGAAAATCCGTGCGCCAGTGATAGAGGCCCCAGCGGCTCTCCTCGCGATAGAGCGAGGCATGCGCGGCCATGTCGGCGCAGTCCATGATCGACTGCACTTCGAGGGCGCGGAGCAGCTCGTGCGCATTGCGCGCGATCATGCGCTCCTGCATGTCCTCCCTCGCCTCGGCAAGGCGGCGCATGCCGAGCTCGTACTTGCGCGTGACCTTCGGCGGCTGGAGGTAGTCGTTGACGAGGCGGCGGGTCTTGTACTCGATCTGGTTCGGCGGAATGCCGTCCTCGCGCTTGGTCGGCGCCATCACGCGGTCACGCTCCATCGCGACATCGGCGGCGTCGAACTCCGCGAAGTCGTGGCTGTCGGCGAACTCCATTGCGTCGAGGCCGGCGACCGAGCCGTTGGTGAAGGCGCCGAGCATGTAATTGTGCGGTACGCTCGCCATGTCGCCGGCCGCGTAGAGGCCGGGCACGGTGGTGCGCGCGTTGTCGTCGACGAACACGCCGGAAGCGCTGTGGCCGGAGCAGAAGCCGATCTCGGAGATGTGCATCTCGATGGACTCGCTGCGGTAGTCGACGCCGCGCCCCTGCTGGAACAGGCCGCGCGTCGGACGCTCCACCTTGTGCAGCGTCGACTCGATCTCCGAGATGGTGTCGGGGTGGAGATGCTTGAGCTGGAGGAACACCGGGCCCTTGCCGGACAGCAGCTCGTTGTAGAACTCCAGCATCATCTGGCCGGACCAGTAGTCGCATTCGATGAAGCGCGAGCCCTCGTTGTTCGCCGTGTACGCGCCGAAGGGGCCGGCGACATAGGCGCAGGCCGGACCGTTATAGTCCTTGATCAGCGGGTTGATCTGGAAGCATTCGAGGTTCGCGAGCGCCGCGCCGGCGTGATAGGCCATGGCATAGCCGTCGCCTGAATTGGCCGCGTTCTCATAGGTGCCGAACATGTAGCCGGAGGTCGGCAGGCCCAGGCGGCCGGCGGCGCCCATGCAGAGGATCACGGCCTTGGCCTTGATCACCAGCATCTCGGCGGTGCGGGTGTTGACGCTGATGGCGCCGGCGATGCGGCCGTCCGACGATTTGAGCAATCGAGTCGCCATGTAGCGGTTGGAAATCAGGATGCGGGCGCGGCGAAGCTGGCGGTAGAGCGCCTTCTTCACGGTCTCGCCGTTCGGCATCGGCAGCACATAGGTGCCGATGTGGTGCACCTTCTTGACGGCGTAGTCACCGTTCTCGTTCTTCAGGAAGCGGATGCCGAAGCTGTCGAGCTCCTCGATGATTTTGTAGCAGTTCTGCGCGTATTTATAGACCGCCTTCTGATCGACGATCCCATCGTTGGCGATGGTGATTTCCTTGGTGTACTGCTCCGGCGTCGCATAGCCGGGGATGACGGCGTTGTTCAGCCCGTCCATGCCCATCGAGATCGCACCGGAGCGCTTGACGTTGGCCTTTTCGAGCAGGACGACATTGGCCTTCGGGTTCTTCAGCTTCGCCTTAAGTGCCGCCATAGGGCCGGCCGTGCCGCCGCCGATCACCAGCACATCGCAGGAAACCTCTGAAAGTCCGTCGACGATCTGATCTAGTGCCATCACTTGCTCCTGGTTCGCCGATCCCCGGCGCCTTTGCATCAGATTTGTTCAGAGGGCGCGCCCGCGATAGCAATTAGTTGTCGCCGCGATACGATTTGGGCCTCAGCGCTCGACGAAGGCCTTTTCGATAACGAAATGGCCGGGCTGGCTGTGATTGCCCTCGACAAAACCGCGCGCGGCGAACATCGCGTGCAGCTCCTCCAGCATTCCCGGGCTGCCACAGAGCATGATGCGGTCGGTGTCGATATCGAGGCCGCCCTGTCCGATGTCGTCGAACAGCTGATTGGAGGCGATCAGGTCGGTGATGCGGCCGCGGTTGCGGAACGGCTCGCGGGTGACGGTCGGGTAGTAGACGAGCTTGTCGCGGATCAGGGGGCCGAAGAACTCGTGATTGCGCAGGCCCTCGACAAGGTGCTCGCCATAGGCGAGTTCCGAGACCTGGCGGCAGCCATGGGCGAGCACGATGGTCTCGGAATTCTCGTAGACGTCGGGGTCCTTGATCAAGCTGGCGAAGGGCGCAAGGCCCGTTCCAGTCGAGAGCAGCAATAGGCGCTTTCCCGGAATGAGATTGCCGGTGATCAGCGTTCCCGTGGCCTTGCGGCCGACCAGGATGATGTCGCCTTCCCTGATCTTCTGCAGGCGCGAGGTGAGCGGGCCATCCTGCACCTTGATCGAGAAGAACTCGAGCGCCTCCTCGTGATTGGCGCTCGCCATGCTGTAGGCCCGCATCAACGGCTTGCCTTCGACTTCGAGCCCGATCATCGCGAACTGGCCGTTCTGGAAACGGAAGCCGGGATCGCGCGTCGCGGTGAAGCTGAACAGGGACTCGGTCCAGTGGCGAACCGACAGAACCGTTTCCTTCTGAAATACGCTCATGGTCTCTCCTTCTCGATGACGCCAAGGTCTCGGAGAGAAGAGAGTCCGGCAATTCGGAAGTGAAATTCCCGGTCGATTAGTTTCACATTTCGCGGGTGATGATCGAAGAAGACGCACGCGATCGCGTCCGCGCCGGCAATTAGTTGCTATTCGCGCGAAACCGCACCGGCGTAGATAGAAGCCGGAGGTTCGTCACGACCATGACCGCATTTGTGGCACCGACGGTGGCCGACTACGAAGCCAGCCCCGATCTCGCATCGCTCCTCGTCCGCACCACGCAGGACGATGCGCTGAGCGTCGCCGCCGAAAAGCTCCGCCTCTCTTGCAAGTGTGCCCACTGCACCCGCGCCCGCTTCGACGGCCGCTTTCCGGAAGCATTTCCGGGCATCGCGATCACCGAGATCGGCGATCTTGGCTATGGGCTGAATATCTCGTTCTCGGACGGGCATAACAGGGGGATTTACCCGAAGATGTATTTGCTGAGCCTGGCGGGGCGGTAACCTCGGAGTCGTCCTGGCGAAAGCCAGGACCCATTACCCCAAGAGCCAGTTGCAATGGCAGGCCCGCAACACGCGCGCTCAACCACATAAGCCGGTGGTAATGGGTCCTGGCTTTCGCCAGGACGACGCTGGAGAGCCATTTTGGCCCAGCGATGGCCTCGGCTCCCCAACCCCATCTGGCACGGACATTGCTCCTCTTTAGAACGATTTGAACGTTCCGGAGGCAGGTGATGTTGCAGGCGGCCAATGCGGTTCGCGGGGCTGTGCCCCCGGCAGTCCGGCCTGCCGGCAGTTCCTCGCTGCTGCTGACCGAGAACCAGCAATGGATCGGCGGTCCACCACCGTTGATGGACAAGCTCTCGCCGCGCGAGCGGGAGTTGGTGCTGAAGCAGGGCCGGCGAAAGGTGCTCAACCGCGGCCAGACGCTGTTCAGCCAGGGCGGCAAGCATGACGGCATCTGGCTGATCGAGAGCGGCCGCATCCGCGTCTTCTACACATCGCCCCTGGGCCGCGAGATCACACTCGCGTACTGGCATGTCGGCAATTTCGTCGGCGGGCCCGAAGTGTTCGAAGGCACCGTGCATCAATGGTCCGGCGTTGCATCCAGCAATTGCAGCGTCGTGCATCTGCCCGGAAAGGAACTGCGGTCCCTTGCGGCAGAGATCCCGAACCTCGCGATCGGCCTCATCGAAGGCCTCACGTTCAAGGGCAAATGCTACTCGGCGCTGGCGCAGATGCTGGGAACGCGCTCGATCACGCAGCGCCTCGCGCATCTGCTTTTGCATCTGGTCGAGCTCTACGGCGTCGAGGACGCCGACGGGCGTGTGATTGCGGCTGCCTTCACTCATGCCGACATCGCCCACATGGTCGGCGCCACCAGGCAATGGGTCACGATCAGCCTGAAGCGCATGCAGGAGAAGGGAATCGTCCTGACGAAGCGGTCTCAGATCGTGGTGTGCCGGACCGACGTGCTGGAGGAGATGCGCGGCCAGGGCTCGGATTAAAGGGCCTCGCGACCACGGCCGGTGCACAGGCAAGCGGCTTTATCGTGCAGGACTGCTCAAGGAGTATGCAATCAGCTTTTCCCGGCAACTAATCGACTGCGGCGGCCACTCCGGATTTGCCCTGCCGGTGCCCTCACCCAATCATGGCAACCACAGCACATCCAACCGAATGAGGATGAGAATGGTCCGCCATCTTCCCACGCTCTCGATCGCGATGTCGGTGACGTCGCTGGCGCTACTCGTCACGCAGCCGGCTTCGGCAGAGACCGTCACGCTCGGCATTGGTACGCAGGACACCACGACCAACACGGTGACCGCGGGTGTCGTCATCCGCCAGTTGCATCTGCTCGAGAAATATTTGCCCAAGGACGGCAAATACGCCAACATCAAGTTCGAGCTGGAGTGGCAGAATTTCACGTCCGGGCCGCCCGTCACCAATGCGATGATGGCGAACAAGCTGCAGATCGGCATGATGGGTGACTATCCGCTGATCGTGAACGGCTTCACCTTCGAGAGCAATCCGGAGAGCAAGAGCCGTCTGATCGGCATTGCCGCCTACAGCCTCTCCGGCTCCGGAAACGGCCTCGTCGTCCACAAGGACTCGCCCTACTATGACCTCGCCGATCTCAAGGGCAAGCTCGTCAGCGTGCCCTTCGGCTCCGCCGCGCACGGCATGGTGCTGAAGGCGATGCAGGACCGCGGCTACGCGTCCGACTTCTTCCAGCTCGTCAGCCAGAGCCCGGAGGTCGGCTCGACCAACCTGCAGGAGAAGAAGATCGACGCGCATGCCGACTTCGTCCCCTTCGCCGAGCTGCTGCCGTTCCGCGGCTTCGCGCGCAAGATCTTTGACGGCGTCGAGACCAACCTGCCGACCTTTCACGGTATTATAGTCCGCACCGATTTCGCCGAGAAATATCCGGAGGTCGTCGTTGCCTATTTCAAGGCGGTGATCGCCGCCAACCAGTGGCTGCGCGACGATCCGAAGCTGGCCGCGGAAAAAATCCAGGAATGGACCGGCATCAGCAAGGAAGTCGTCTACATCTTCCTCGGCCCCAGCGGCAACATGACCACCGATCCCACGATCAAGCCGGCGCTCATCGATGCGGCCGCGACTGACGTCAAGGTGCTGCAGAATCTCGGCCGCATGAAGGAGTTCGACCCGAAGAAGTGGGTCGACGACAGCTACATCCGCAAGGCCTATGCCGAGATGAAGCTCGACTACGACGCGCAGCTCGCGAGCACCAGGAACTACGAGATCTCGGGCGAGGACTCGTTCTGCAAGAAGCCGATCACGGATCCGCGCAAGGCCGGCGAGGTCTGGGTGGATGAAGCCGGCATCCTGCCGTTCTCGTCAGCCAACTGTACGCTCGGTGCCTACGCCGACTTCAAGGCCAAGGGCAAGAAGATCAACGTCGCCTATGTCTTCGACACCACGCGCGGCATAAAGCTGTTCGCCGACCAGGCCTTCTTCGCGGTCGGCAATGGCGATGTCGCACCGTTCCTGCTGAAGAAGGACGCCGAAGCCTATGCCGCCAAAATCGGCGGCAAGGTGCTCGGCTTCGATGACACCGTGAAGGCGGCTGTCGGCGGAGGCAAGACGTGAGCAGTCCCGCCCTCCTCAGACATCCCGAGGACAACATGCCGGCAATTGCAGAGGCGGGCCCTGTGCCCGCCGTCACGCCGCCCGCAACGCCGCCCTCCTTCGGCACGCTCGCGCTGCGCTGGTACCGGCTCAACCAGGGCCGGCTGCGCGCCACCGCGATCGGCATTGCCTCCCTGATCGCCTTCCTGCTGGTCTGGCACCTGCTCACGACCTACCGCGTCGTGTTCTTCGTGCGCTTCACCAACGTGCCCTCGCCGCTCACGGTCTATGCCAGCTTCACCAAGGCGATGCACGACCCCAAATTCCTGATGCATATCCTGCTGAGCTGCCGGCGCATCTTCATCGGCTTCTCGCTTGCGGCCATCGTCGGAGTGCCGCTCGGCCTGATCATGGGCCGCTTCAAGCTGGTGCATGAGATCATCTTCCCGGTCGCCGAAGTGCTGCGGCCGATCCCGGCGATCGCCTGGGTGCCGATGGCGATCATGCTGTGGCCGACCAACGAGCAGAGCATCGTCTTCATCACCTTCCTCGGCTCGTTCTTCCCGATCCTGGTCAACACGCTGCACGGCATGTCGCTGGTCGATCCGGTGCTGGTGCGCGCGGCGCAATGCCTCGGCGCGCGCGAACGCTCGATCTTCCGCGAGGTGTATTTCCCGGCGTCCCTGCCGCACATCTTCACCGGCCTCACCGTCGGCATGGGCGTCGCCTGGGTATCGCTGATCGCGGCCGAGATGATCTCGGGCCAGTACGGCATCGGCTACTTCACCTGGGAAGCGTATTCGCTGGTCCAATATGCCGACATCGCGCTCGGCATGATCGCGATCGGCGTGCTTGGCCTCGGATCGAGTCTGTTGATCTGCGGCGCCGGACAATTGGTGATGCCGTGGAGGTCGACATGAGCGAGATGCTTGCGAACACGTCGAAGGGCCACATCGAGGTCAAGAACTTTTCCCTCGCCTACGAGACGATCGAGGGACCGGTGCAGGCCGTGACCGACACGCAGATCCACGTCAAACCCGGTGAGTTCGTCTCGATCGTCGGCCCATCCGGCTGCGGGAAGTCGACGCTGCTCAATGCGGTCGCCGGCTTCCTCAAGCCGACCACGGGCGTGGTGACTGTCGACGGTGAGTTCGTCAACGGCCCCAGCGCCGAGCGCGGCATGGTGTTCCAGCAATATTCGCTGTTTCCCTGGAAGACGGTGCGGGAGAATGTCGAGTTCGGCCTGAAGATGCGCGGCATGCCGCGCTCCCAGCGCGAGCGCGCCGCGCGCACGCTGCTCGGACTTGCCGGGCTGGAGGCCTTCGAGAAGCACTATCCGGAAAAGCTCTCCGGCGGCATGAAGCAGCGCGTCGGCATCGTCCGCGCGCTCGCGACGGGGCCGAAGGTGCTGCTGCTGGACGAGCCTTTCGGCGCGCTCGACGCGCAGACGCGCGTCATCATGCAGCAGATCCTTACCAATATGTGGCAGCGGCTGAAGATCTCGGTGCTGTTCGTCACCCACGACATCGACGAGGCGATCTTCCTCTCCGACCGCGTCTACTGCATGACCGCGCGGCCCGGCTCGATCAAGGCGGAGATTCCGATCCCGCTGGAGCGGCCGCGGCAGCAATCCATGATGATGTCGTCGGAGTTCCTGGCGCTGCGCCGCGGACTGATGTCACTGATCCGCGAGGAAAGCCTCAAAGCGATGGGCGGCGAGATCAACGATTTGGGCATGCAGGGACTGAACATCGAGCTGCACGGGCATTCGCTGGTCGAGGTACTTTAGGCGAGAACACACTTAACGTGTCGCCTCTTGCGAGGAGATAGAATCGCATTGCAGATGCACGTCGTCCTCGCACTGCCGCGCTATGAGCCGGCAGACGTTTCGCAACGCTCCCACAGGGGGCAAAGCGCAATGGCAGGTATCGTCGTCACGCGAAAAGGCTTGAAAGTCGGCGTGGCGCATCGGCGGCCTTTCGCCCCGCGAAACCTGATCCGAGGTATCCGCTCCCTTCCCTAGATCACCTTCACCTGGTTCGGGTTGCGCGCGGGGTCGCCCCAGAACGCATCGTTCTCGTATTTGCGCCAGAGATCGCCCGGCAGCACGGTCTTGCGACCCGGGGATTCCACGCGCTTGCCGACCTTGTGCAGACCCGGCGTACCGATCCTGCGGTCGAACTCCTCGGCGTCGAACTCGATGTTCTGGAAATCATGCGCGAACGGCTTCTCGCCGATGAACTCGTAGACCGCCGCGATCGCCCGCTCCGGCTGGCTGGTCAACGTCTCGTAGGTCAGCGCCAGCAGGCAGGCGGTCTGCTCGCCGCAAAACGCTTCGCGCAGCGCATTCCAGGCAAAGCCAACCATGCCGTTCGGGGCCGCCAAACCTTCCACGCGCGAATACACCGTGCTGCCCGGTTCGAAATTGAAGATGCCCGACGGCTGATACTTGTTCTTGCGAATAAGCCGCTCGACCGAATCCAGGATCCAGGGAATTTGGCGCACGCAGCAGATCACCTTGGCGCGCGGAAACAGATCGGTGATCAGTGGCAGCCGCGCGCACCAATTGCGGTTGGTGTCGAACACCACATGCCCTTTCGGCAGATCGGCGTAGTAGGTCGAGAAGATCGACTTGATGAGGTCCCGGCGCTGCTCGTCGGTGATGAAGATCGCGGTCTCGTTGCTCATGCTCATGCTGCGCAGCATGCCGTCGACCAGCGAGCCGACCGGGCCGGTCATCCCGGCACGAAAGCGCGGGTTCTGCCGCAATATGGCCGACAGCAGCGTCGAGCCCGCGCGCGGAAGTCCGGAGATGAAATGGATATCGCCTTGCATGATCCTGCAAACCTGACCGGAGATTCGTGACTAGACTACCAGAAAATCCCGCTGCTGCAGCAGGTTCGGGCTGATACCGTTCAGCGTGACCGAGTGAAGGGCATCGAGCGCGATGACGGTATCGGGCGGATTGCCGGCGTTGTGGGGATCGGCTGTGATCGCGGCCAGCGCTGCCGCCGCGTCTGCATAGACGGACTGGCTGAGCTGCAGAACGTCATGCGCCACGTCGAAATTGCTTATAGTCGCTGTGGCCGCCACCTGCGAATTGAACTGGAACACGTATGTATCGTTCGTACCCGAGGCCGTGAGGGCGGCGTTGGCCCCCTGCACCGTGACCGTGTGCGATCCGTCATTGTTGGTGACGTCCTGCGCGACCACGGCGCCATTTGCGTCATAGCTGACCAGAGACTTGGCGTAAGGCGGATTGGCGCCGAGATTGAAACTGGCGACCGTCTCATTGGCCGTCGACGGCATCAGCAGCGTGTTCAGATGCGCATCATCCGTCGGCGTCGTGTTCTGGAATTCGATTTCCAGCGGGCCTGAGCCGACGCCCTGCACCAGGATATGCGCCGTACCGCCAGAGACGGTGATAGCGATGTCGGCGTCGTGGCCGCCATTGACTGATGTCACCGACACCGCGTTGGGATCGACGCCTTCGATGTGGATGCGATCGTGCTCGCCACTGCCGGTCGCCCAGGAGAAGTCGGTAATCTTGTCGGTTACGCCCGCGGCAAGATCGGTGCCGCGGAAGAAGAACACGTCGTCGCCGGTCCCGCCGGTGAGACTATGCGCGCCGACACCGTAATGGATCACGTCGTCGCCGGAGCGATCCGGGCCGGCGGTCACGGTCGTGCTGTTTGCCGCAGAGTCGTAGACGAAATGGAAGTCCGACAGCGAGGCGATGTCGTCGCCGGTCACCGCAAGGCTGATCGATCCGCTCGTGCCGCTCAGCACCAGCACCCCGTTGCTGTAGCTTTCGCTCGTGGCATGGAAGCCATCAACGACGATCTGGTCACGCGTGCCGAAATGCTCGATCGCGTTGACGGGCGCGTTGGCCGCACTGAACTCCAGTGCGGCATGGCCCGCCGCCGAGAAGTCGATCGTGCCGGAGCCAGCCGCGCGGCTCGCGGTGAGGTCGAGCGTGCCGTTCTCGATCGTGACGCCGCCGGTGAACGTGTTCGTTGCCCCCAGCACCAGCGTTCCCTCGCCATCGAGCAGCAGATGTCCCGCGCCGGTCTGGCCGCTGGCATCATGCGAGCCGGTCATGTCGGCGATCACGTCGCTGATCGTGATGATGTGCGTCGCATCCGGCGCAAAGGTGATGGTCTGGTTGCCCTGAAGGAAGATGCCGCTGCCGAACGCCGAGCCTGCATGGGCGCCGGTCCAGGTCACGGCGGTGCCGCCAGTCACGCCGCCGTTCTGCTCGCTGCCGGAGCCGGCGAAGATGAGCGTGCCGCCCTGCTGCACGAAGATCGCGCCGCCGGCGCCGAGACCACCGCCGCCATAGCCGCCCGTGCCTCCGGCGCCGCCGCCAAAGCCGCCCGCACTGCCATAGCCGCCACCACCGCCGCCGCCGCCGAAACCACCGGCGCCGCCGCCATGCTGGCCGGCGCCGCCGCCGCCACCGAAGCCGCCGGCGCCGCCATATCCACCGATGAAGGACGGCCAGATAAAACCGCCGCCGCCGCCACCGCCGCCGAAGCCGCCCACACCGCCCGTGGCGATCGTGCTGCTGCCATTGACGGTGCCGACACCGCCCCCGATGCCACCGCCGCTGCCGGGGCCGCCGTATCCAGGAAGGCCGAAATAGACCGTGCTGGTGTAGAATCCGACACCCAGACCGCCGCCGCCGCCCTGTGCACCGCCAAGATAGGCCGGGTTCGTGCCGACGACCTGTCCGCCACCTGTGGCCGCGCCCACTGCGATGCCGGCACCAGCGCCTGTTCCGGCGTAATAGGGCCGCGGATGGCTGGCGCCGGATGCATGAATGCCAATTCCGCCACCGCCCTGGAAACCGCCGGCACCGCCGAGTCCACCGCCGCCGCCGTAAAGCGCAACACCCATGTAACCGATCGCGCCGCTGCTGTTGCCGCCGATTGCCTTGTCGTTGGCGAAATTGACGTTGGACAGCGTCACCGTGCCTGCCGATGCGATGAACAGGCCGCCGCCGAGGCCGGCGCCGCCGCCGCCACCGAAATTGCTGTCGCCGCCCTTCGCCACGGCATTGATGATGCTGAGATCGTCGATCTCGACGCTGCCGGCGTAGACGAACAGACCCGGGAGGCCGTGAGCGTCGAGCACATGGCCATGGCCGGCGATGGTGAGCGAGGCGCCCGGCGGAAGATTGAAGGCCGGCAACTGATCAGCGAGCTGCAGATCACCGACCACGTCGAACGTGTAGTGCGCGCCGGCTTGCGCGCTCGCACCGGAGACGTCGATCGCCGCGATCGCCTTGGCGAGATCGGCCGCCGAGGTGATGGTCCAGGTGTTTGCCACCGGCGTGACCGTGACGTTCGAGCCTGCCGATGCCGGTCCCGTGATGCCGTCGACGGTCGTCGCGGTCACCGTGATGCTGTGCGCGCCGCCGCTGACCGACTGGAATTCGCTATAAATGTCAAAATGGCCTGATACATCGACCGTGCCGGTGCCGATCACCGTGGTGCCATTGTCGGCATAGAGCTTGATGATGGTGCCGGCCTCGCCGCTGCCCTTCACCTCGACGCGCCCGACCGCGTCGGGCACCGAGAGCACCGACGCGACGACGGGCGCGGCGGGCGCCACGCTGGCGTCGAACGCAGCCGCGGGGCTGGCGTGACCGAGGCTGTCGGTCTGGATGACCGTGACGTGCTGGAGGCCGGGGCCGAGCAGCGCGCCCGCCGCCGGGTCGGTCGTCACGTCGAAATGACCTGATGCGTCGACCGCGCCGGTGCCGATCACGGTGTTGCCGAGCATCAGCGTGATCGTGTCGCCCGGCTGACCCGAGCCCTGGAGCTCGATGACGCCGTGATCCGCGGCGACCCCGACCTGGCTGATGCCGGTGACCGGAGCCGGATCGACATACATCGCAAAGCCGGTCGACGGCGCGCTGACGTCGGCGCCGGCCGCATCGGTGGCGGTCAGCGTATGATTGCCGTTCGCGAGCGCCACCGTGGTCGTGATGGTGAAGGTGCCGTCGGCTGCCACGATACCTGTGCCGATCGCGGTTGTGCCACCATCGGCATAGAGCGTGATGGTCTCGCCGACATGCTGGCCGGTGCCCTTGACGATGAAATCGTGGCTGGCATCGATCTGGGTCGCGACCAGCGGCGCCACCGAGGTGATGACGGGCGCCTTCGGCGTCACGTCGATCGCAACGCCCGCCGAGACGGGGCTCGTCAGATTGCTACTATTGGTCTCGGTCGTGGTGATGACGTGGTGACCGCCGGGCGCATCGACGCTGAAATCGAAATGCCCGGTCTGATCGACCACGCCCGAGCCGAGCAAGGTCGTGCCATCGGCATAGACCTTGACGGTCTCTCCCGCCTCGCCGGTGCCTTGAATTTCGATCGTCTGCGGCGCCGTCGCGATGACGGCCGAGATCACCGGCGCAGTCGGCAGGACGGTGACGTTGAACGCGGTGGAGAGCGTGCTGGTCAGGCCGTCGGCATCCGCTGCCGTCGCCCGCAAGGAATGGACGCCCTCGGCGAACGTGGCTGTGGTGACGATGTCGAAAACGCCGGCGCCATTGGCGACGCCCGATCCGACCACTGTGCTACCCTCATAGAGCGTGACGGTGCTGCCCGCCAGCGCATTGCCCTTGATCTCGACGGTGCCTCCGTTGACGCTCTGCCCGACGATCGAGGTGATCACGGGTGCCTGCGGATCGACGTGGAACGTGAACGGGATCGCCTGGTCGCTTATCAGGTTTGCGGAATCCTGCGCCAATGCGAGCAGCGTATAGTTGCCGTGGCCGATCGGCTGGGTCGCCGTGAAATCGAAATGGCCCGTGGCATCGGCCCTGCCGGAGCCGATGTACTGATCGCCGGACTGGTTGCGGACCCAGATGTTGATCGTGATGTTGGGATCGGCGCTGCCTGCCACCTCGATCCTGGCACCGTCGAGCGGCTGCCCGACCACCGCGATCACCGGGGCTTTCGGATGGACGTCGAAGGCGAGCACGCCCGACGGCGGGCTGACGAGGCCTTGCGCGTTGGTCTCGGTCACATTGAGCGTGTAGCGGCCGTCAGGCAGGTTCGGCGTGACGAAGTCGTAATTGCCGCTACCGTCCGTTGCCGTGGTGTATGTCAGGGAGCTGCCGCCGGGCCCGCTGACATGCAGCGTGACGGTCTGGTTCGGCTCGCCGCTGCCCTGCAGGTGCACGCCGACATTGGTGGCCAGCGCCGTCTGTCCGCGCGCCAGCGCGACCGACGGTGCGCTCGGCAGCACGTCGACGACGAGCGAGGCCGTGATCGGAGTTTGGCCGGCGACCGTCTGCGTTGCCGTGACATGATACTCGCCATCCGCAAGCGCCGAGGTCGAGAACGTGAAACGTCCGGAGCCATCCGGCGTGGCGGTGCCGACCTGATTGCCGTCGATGAAGATCTGCACGGTGCTGCCCGGCGCCCCGCTGCCGCTGAGCACGACCTGATTGCCGTTCAGCGGCTGGCCGACGAGCGTGATGTTCGGCGCGATGATCCCGGTCAGGGCGATGCCGCCGTTATAGGCCGTCACGTTGAACTGGGTGGTCGAGTAATTGAAGCTCGGGTCGAGATGAAGCTGGGCGCTGTGCGTGCCGTCGCTGATCGTGAGCACATTGCCGGCGCCGAGCGTCGCGGTCGCGCCGGCGGCGAAGCCGGCCAGCTTGATCGTGTCGCCGGGGAGGAAGCCGTCGATCTCATTGGTTGGAGTGGCGCCCTGATCGATGATCAGGGTCGCCTGCGCACCCGACTGGAAGGTGATCGCGCCGCTGCCGGCTGCATTGGCGGCGGCAAGCTCGACCGTGCCATGGTCGGCAAGCCGAACGCCGCCGGTCACGGTCTCCGCGACCGCGATCGTGAGCACGCCATAACCCGCGGCGCCAAAGTGCCCCGCCCCGCTGAAACCAGCCGACGCGATGGTGTAGGTGGCCGAGCCCGACACGGTCAGGGAGTCGTTGATGAGCGAAGCAGGCAGCGTCAGCGCGCTGCTGCCGGTGATGTCGATGATCGTTGCTGCGATCGCGTCCAGCACGACCGTGCCAGCGCCGTCGATATGGAGCGTGCCGGTCATGTTGCCGGCGATCGAATCGGAAATATGGATCGTCTGCCCGAGCGAGGGAGCCAGCGTGACATTGCTCGATGCGGTGAAGAGGCCCGCGCCGATGCCAGCGCCGTTGGCGCCGGCGTTCCCACCCGCGCCGCCGAGGCCGCCCTGCACCGCGTTGCCGGCAACGGATGTGCTGCCGCCAATGGTCAGCGAGCCGCCGGAGGCGACGAAGATGCCGCCGCCAAGGCCGGCGCCGCCGCCACCGCCGCCGCCGTGCTCCCTGTTGTTGCTGTCAGATCCGGCTCTGCCGCCGGCGCCTGCGCCGTAGCCGCCGGAGCCGCCCGGATATTGAAACTGTAACTGCCAGGGACCATATCCGCCGCCGCCGCCGCCACCCAGGCCGCCGCCGCCGCCGAAGCCGCCGCCCGACGTGTTCCAGTTGCCGCCATCGCCGCCCGTCTTGATTCCGGTCAACCCACCATTGGTGGCGCCGCCACCGCCGCCCCGGGATCCGAAATTGGAGTAAAGCCCTTGGCCAGCGCCGCCATTGCCACCGACGGCCTGGTTGCTCAGCACGTTGACGTTGGTCAGCGTGGCCGTGCCGCCACTGCCGATGTAAAATGCGCCGCCCGCGCCGAGACCGCCGCCGCCGCCGCCGCCAGCCGCCGCCGCGTGGCCGAGATTGGTGATGCCGGCAAAGCCGTCCTGACCGCGCTCGACCATGTGCTGCATGGTGAGGTTATCAAAGGTGACGACGCCGGACTGAACAGTGAAGCCGCCATAGAGGTTGCCGCCGTCGATGGTGTGGCCGTTGCCTTCGAAGGTCAGCGTGTCTCCGGCCGCGATCGTCAGGAACGGCAGCACCGCGCTCAGGTTCAGGTCCGCGGTGAGATTGATGACGTAGTTGACGGGCAGACCCGAGATCGGATTGCCGTCGATGGTCTGGATGGCGGTGACGAGCTCGGCCGCCGTCGAGACGTTGTAGACCGGCTTGATCGTCAGCGTGCCTGTACCGGTGTGGGTG
The DNA here is from genome assembly GCF_025200885.1 of Bradyrhizobium huanghuaihaiense. Classification (NCBI taxonomy): domain Bacteria; kingdom Pseudomonadati; phylum Pseudomonadota; class Alphaproteobacteria; order Hyphomicrobiales; family Nitrobacteraceae; genus Bradyrhizobium; species Bradyrhizobium huanghuaihaiense. The sequence goes on from NZ_CP104172.1 coordinate 5,817,909, forward strand.
ATGGCCTGCTGGCCGTGGAATTCGCCCTGCAACAGCACATTGCCCGCCCCCGACACGTTGATGGCGGTGGCCGTGATGTCGTTGAGCACGGTGACATTGCCGGAGCCGGAAATGTTGAGGACGCCGGTTCCGATGCCCTGCGTCAGCACGACGATGCCGGACGCGTAGATGTTGAAGGTACCTTGCGTGCCTGCGACGAACTGATCGATCGTGAGAGTTTGTCCGGCGTTTGAGGTCAGGCCGATGGTGCCGCCGTAGTTGAAGAGATCGTTGCCGATGCCCTGGCCCGCGGTCCCGCTGGTGCCCCACAGGCTGCCGCCGGCTGCGCCGCCCGTTGCGCCATTGTTGGAGAAGGTCCAGTCGGTGATGTTCAGTGCACCGCCGGAAGCGACGAAGACCGCGCCACCGAGGCCCGCGCCGCCGCCACCACCGCCGCCGCCGCCTCCGCCTCCAGAGGTTCCAGTGCCGCCCATGCCGGCGCCGTAGCCGCCGGCGCCGCCACCGCCGGGCGGAAAGGATGTGACCGGACTACGTCCGCCACCGCCACCGCCACCGCCACCACCGAAACCGCCGCCGCCTCCGTTGGCGGTGAAATGACCACCCGCCCCGCCATAGCCGAATCCCAGCTGGCCCGGGCTCGATGCGCCTCCCGTTGTAACACCCTGGTCGCCATTCGGCACGCTCGGTGCGTAGATGCCGCCCTGACCGCCATTTCCGCCGAAGACATGATTGTCGGTGAAAGCGACATCGGTCAGTGTCGCCGAGCTGCCGGCACCTATGAACAGCGCGCCGCCCGCACCGAGTCCACCACCGCCGCCGCCATACTTCGATGCAGTTCCCGGTGACGACCCGTCACCGCCGTGCCGGACGAAGTCGGCGACGGTCAGATGATCGATCGTCACGTCGCCGGATTGCAGGACGAAGCCGGAATAGGTGGCGGCGCCGTCGATCTCATGGCCGAGGCCATGGATCGTCAGCGTGTCGCCGCTGGCGAGATTGATGTCGGGCAGCGCGCCGTCCAGCGTGAAGCTTCCGACGATGTCGATCTCGTAGTTCTGGTTGGTGGCGGAGAACACACCGCCGACGCTGATCTCGTTGATCGCACGGACGAGCTGCGCCGCGGTCGACACACGGTAGACCGGCGCCTCGTTGAGGATGACCTCGGTGCCGCCGGCACCATCGGACACCAGCACGAATCCGTGCGGCGCGAGATTCTGCTGGGCCGGATCGAAATGAATGGTTGCGACCGGCGTGCCGCCGGGCCCGGTCAGCGTCAGCACGTTGTTGGCGAAGCTGCCGATGCCCGTCGCGGTGACCGAGGCAAGGTCGATGGTGTCGCCAACGCCGAAGCCGTGCACGACGGCGCTCGGCATCGCGCCTGTGACGGACAGGGTCTGCATCCCCGTGCCGAAGTTGATCGATTGAACACCCGACAGCCCACCCTGGAAGGCGGCGACATTGTCGCCGTCGCCGAGATCCAGCGAGCCCGCCAGTGAGACCGACGCGGTGAAGGTGACAGTGATGATCTGGGCGCCGAATGCGAGATCGCCGCTGCCGCTGAACGCATTGCCGAACGTGCCGGAATGGGCAATGACGAGGTCACCATTGTCGACGACGGCGCCGCTGCCAAGCGTCCCCTGGCCGCCGAGTGTGAGCTTGGCGCCCGCATCGATCGTGGTGCCGCCGACATAGGAATTGGCGCCGTCGAACTCGACGGTGCCCGGCCCCTTGATCTCGATCGAGACACTGCCGCCGTTGCCGCCCTGGTCGGCAATCCCGTCGGCAATCGTGATCGCATTGCCGGACGTCGGCGCGAGAACGATCGACTGATTGCCCTGGAAGAAGATGCCGCTGCCGAGCCCCTGGCCAGCGCCGGGCATATCGTACAACTGATGAGCAGCCTGGATCGCGCCCGCAGCGCCGCCGGCGACGGAGCCGCCGGACAGCGAGCCGCTCTCGAGGATCAGGGTGCCGCCTTCCTGGACGAAGACCCCGCCGCCGGCGCCAAGGCCGCCGCCGCCGACGTCGCCGATCCGCGACTGGAATCTCCCGTCGGCAAGATAAGCGAGCGCGACGCCGCCATTGCCGGCGCCGAATCCGCCGAGGCCATCGTGACCGCGGAACCCGCCGCCGCCACCGCCGCCGCCGAAGCCGCCATTGCCGCCGGCACTGTTGTCGCCGCCGCCGTAGGAGTTATTGCTATTGTAGCCGCCACCGGCACCGCCGCCGCCGCCGAAACCGCCCTGCGCACCGGCGCTTCCGGCTTTCAGGTTAGCGCGAAAGCCGCCGCCGCCGCCGCCACCACCGCCAAAGGCGCCGGAGGCCGGGGACGATCCGCGATACGACGTCGCTCCTGCGCCGCCTCCGCCCGGAAGATTCGACAGGCCGACTCCGCCGCCGGCGCCGCCCGCATAGCCCCAGCCGGTCAAGCTCTGGTAGTGATTGAGATGGTACACCCCAGTCGTGGAGCCGGCGGCTCCATCGATGCCCATGCCGCCGCCGCCGGCGCCGCCTTGCCATAGCCGGGCCGCCGAGTTCACGCCGCCGCCGTCACCGCCATGCGCCGCGTTGTCGAGGAAGGTCACGTTGGCGATCGTCGCCGACGCGCCGGCCGCGACGAACAGGCCGCCGCCGAGCCCGGCGCCGCCGCCGCCACCGCCAATGCCGCCATCGCCGCCTTGCGCCAGCGTGTGCGCGATCGTGAGATTCTGGATTCTCACGTTGCCGGCATATTCGAAGAAGCCGCGATGGGTGCCGGCGCCGTCGAGCTTGAAGCCGGCGCCGTCGATCAGCAGCGAGCTGCCGGTGTCAAGATTGATCGCCGCGAGCTGCGTCGACGCCGCGAGCGAGGCCAGCGAGATGTCGCTGGCGAAGTGGATCGTGTAGGCGACGTTCTTCGCGTAGGACGTGCCGCCCTGGCTGATCGCGGTGAGCGCTGCGCTGAGCTCTGCGGCGGAGCTGACGTTGAAGGTAGTCTGGATGGCGACGACCTTGGTGCCGCCCTGGCCGTCGCTCGTCACGCCGAACGGGCCAAGAGCCTGCGCCGGATCGAAGTGCAAGGTCGCGACAACAGCGCCGCCGGCGTCCTTCAACGTCACGACGTTGCCGGCATCAACGGAAGCCGTGGTCGCCACCACCGACCGGAGGTCGATGACGTCGCCATTGGCAAAGCCCGTGATGATCTGGGTCGGCACGCCGTGCTCGAACACGGCCGTCCCGCCCGACGTCCCGAAGTTGATCGTGCCGCTGCCCGTGATCGATCCGGCGAAATCTGCGTTCGCGGCATTGATGGTGACGGTGCCGTTGTTGACCACCGTGCCCTGGAAGATCGCGGACGCGTTGATGTTCAGCGCGCCGTTGTCGGTGACGGTGTTCGCAAAGGTCGTCGCCGCATTGACGTTCAGCGCGCCGCTGTCGGTGACCGTGCTCGCGAATGTCGTGACAGCATTGACGTTGAGCACGCCGCTGTCGGTGACCGCGCCGGCAAAGGTCGTTGCCGCGTTGACGTTGAGGACACCGCCGTCGCTGACCGTGCTGGCAAACGTCGTTGCAGCGTTGACGTTCAGGGTGCCGTTATCGGTGACCGCGCCCGTTCCCAGCCCGCCGGCCGCCTCGATGTTGAGCGTGGCGCCGGCGTCGACGACGGTCGTGCCGACATAGCTGTTCGCCGCGGCGAAATGTACGATGCCGCTACCGGAGATCTCGACATTGCCGGTGCCGCCATTGCCATGCTGATCGGCGATGACGTCGGAGATGGTGAGATCATCGCCGGAGGCCGGCGCGAAGGTGACCGTCTGGTTGCCCTGGACGAAGATGCCGGAGCCGAGCGCCTGGCCGCCTTGCGCGGCCGTGCCGATGGTCCCAGCGGCACCGCCAGCGACGGTGCCTCCCGACAGCGAGCCGCCGCCGACGATGAGATGTCCACCTTCCTGGACAAAGATGTCACCGCCGGCGCCAAGACCGCCGCCGCCAACCCCAAGCAGACCGGAGCTGCCATGGCCGCCACCGGCGCCGCCGCCATAGCCGCCAGCGCCGCCAAAATATCCGCCGCCTCCGCCACCACCGAACCCGCCGGCGCCGCCGGTGGTGTGCAGTCCGGCCGAGCCGCTCGCCCCACCGCCGCCGCCACCGCCGAAGCCGCCATTGCCGCCATTCGTGCCCAGCCGCGAGATTTGGGACGTATCGATGGCGTTCATGTAGCTGTAGAAGCCGCCACCGCCGCCACCGCCGAACCCGCCGGTTGCAGCCGGCGTGTAGTTGGTGAAGCTTCCGCCGGTCCACGCGCCGCCGGCACCGCCATGCGCAAGCCCAGCTTGGCCGGGAATGTTGAGTCCGACGCCGCCGCCGGCCGTACCGTCGAACGCCGTTGCGACGTAGGTGTGATGGCCTTGCGGCCCTCGTGACGTATCGTGCCGATATTGTCCGGTGTTGGCGCTGGCGGACGATCCCATGCCGCCGCCGCCGGCGCCCCTGTTCGCGCCACCGTCGAGGCTGCCGCCGTTGCCGCCGACCGCCCTGTCGCCGCTGAAGCTGACGTCGCTGATCGAAACCGTCGCGCCCGCCGCCACGAACAGGCCGCCGCCCAATCCGGCGCCACCGCCGCCGCCCTGCGTGCCTCCGGCGCCGCCCTGCGCCAGCGTGTGGTTGATGGCGAGATTGTCGATCGCGACATTGCCGCCGTACACGAACAGGCCGCGATAGAGGTTGCCGCCATCCAGCGTATGTCCGCCGCCGTGGATGACGAGCGAGCTGCCGCTGGCGAGATTGATTGCCGTCAGATTGGCGCCGAGCGAAGTGATCGAGATGTCGGCCGCGAGCTCGATCGAGTAGCTCGTGTTGGCAGCCGCTGCCGAGCCACCCTGGCTGACGGCGAGCAGCGCCGCGTTGAGCTCGGCCGCGTTGTGGACGGTGTAGACGTTGGCCGGCCTGATCACCGTGCCGGTGCCGGCGCCATCGGTTGCAAACGCGAAGCCGAAGGTGGGGCCGCTGAAGTGCAGGTTGGCAGTGTTGGTGCCGTCGGTGACCGTCAGGATGCCGGTCGCCGCATTGAACGACTGCGAGAACTGCGCGGAATTGTGGTTGATCCCGACCAGGTCGATGGCGTCGGTGGCGCCGCTGAAGCCGGTGATGGTGCCGGCGAAGCTGGCGGGATGATCGATCTTCAGCGTGCCCGACGAACCGCTGAAAGTGACCGTCTGCCCGGCGCCGACATTGCCGCCGAACTCGACCGTGCCGTTGTTGTCGACGATCACCGCGCCCGACCCGGTGACGTTGCCGGCCACCACCAGCGTGCCGCCACCTTCCGCCTTCAGCGTGCCGGAATTGGTGACACTGCCGGCGAGATCGAGCGTGCCGGCCTTGGCATCGATGGTGCCGGTGTTGGTCAGCGCGGTCGAGATCGCCGTGGTGCCGCCGCCGGTCTTTTCATAGCTGCCGGCGACATTGACCGTGCCGGTGCCCGCGCTGGAGGAAATGTTGAAAGCCGTGCCGCTGGCGGACGCATCGGTGAAGGTGACGCCGGCGTCGATCTTGAGCACCGCGCCGTTGTTGAGATGCAGCGTATCGCCGGAAAACGCCCCGCTGTGCGCGGAGCCGTGCAGTTCCAGCGTTCGGCCGTCGAGCGTGAACGTCTGGTTGTTGGCGTTGAAGAACGTCGCAAGTCCATTGACGACCGTCGCGCCGCTGCCGCTCTCGGTGCCGCCGGTGAACGTCGCCCCGTTGGCGTCGGTCAGCGTTCCCGTGCCGGACAGCGTGCCGCCCGACTGGCTCAGGCTGTGGATGGTCTCAGAGACGCCGCCGAGATCGACATTGCTGGTAATGACGAAGTCGCTGCTGACGGCGACGTTGACGGTAACCCCTGGCGTGGTCAGGCTGCCATCGGTCGCGGTGACCGTAACGCTTGCCGAGGGGTTTTGGGTCGCGTCGTTGACGAAGATCACCTGGCCCGCCGCAAGCTGGGCCTGGGTGAAGCTGGTGATCGCCACGCTAGGGGCGCCCGACAGCGCCACGTAGCCGTGAACGGTACTACTGACGTTGAACGTCAGCTGACTCGCCGTATTGTCGATATCAGCAGCGCTGAGGTCGGCGGTGGTGATCACCGTCGACGTCCCCTGCAGCAGCGAGGCCGCCGCGTCGCCGGAGAGCACCGGCGCATCGTCGGTGCCGGCAATCGTGATGGTGATGACCTGCGTGCTGCCGGCCGTCGTGGTGACGGTGAAGGTGTCAGTAAGAGCGGCGCCGGCATTCAGCGCCTGGACCGTGGCATTGCTGTTGTTGAGCGTGTAGGTCCACACCCCACCTGACGTCAGGACGTACGTCCCATAGCCGCCGGTGCTGGCCGTCGCGGAAGCAACCGCGACAAAAGCCCCCGTGGCGGTCGTCAGCGTGCCGGTGGTGACCGGCGTTCCCGGCGTGCCGTTGTTGACGCCGCCCGCCTCGGTGACCGCGCCGGTGATTGCACCGGTCACCGCGGCCGTATCGTGAGCGCCATTGATGGTGATCGTCACCACCTGCACGGTGCCATCGATGGTGGTCACCGTGAACGTGTCGGTCAGAACAGCGCCGACATCGAGCGCCTGCACCGTCGGATTGTTGTCGTCGAGCGTGTAGGTCCACACACCGCCCGAGGTCATCGTGTAGGTGCCGTAGCCGCCGGCGCTCGCCGCCGGCGTGCCGACCGCGGTGAACGTATTGGCCGGATTGTCGACGTCGCTGTCGATCAGCGTGCCCGTTGCGACCGGCGTTCCCGGCGTGCCGTTGTTGATGCCGCCCGCCTCGATCACCGCGCCGCTTGTGGTGCCCGACACCACCGCCGCGTCATTGGCGCCGTTGATGGTGATCGTCACCACCTGCGCGGCGCCGTCGATGGTCGTCACAGTGAACGTGTCGGTCAGCGTTGCGCCGGCGTTGAGCGCCTGCACCGCGGAGTTGCCGTTGTCGAGCGTATACGTCCACACGCCCCCCGACGTCATCGTGTAGGTGCCGTAACCGCCGGCGCTCGCCGTTGCCGTGCTGACCGCGGTAAAGGTGTTGGACGGATTGTCGACGTCGCTGTCCGTCAGCGTGCCCGTTGCGATCGCTGTTCCCGGCGTGCCGTTGTTGAGCCCGCCCGCCTCGGTCGCCGCGCCGCTGCCGGTGCCCGACACCACCGCCGTGTCATTGGCGCCGTTGATGGTGATGGTCACCACCTGCGCCGTACCATCGATGGTCGTCACCGTGAACGTGTCGGTCAACGTTGCGCCGGCGTTGAGCGCCTGCACCGCGCTGTTGCCGTCATCGAGATGATAGGTCCATGCCCCGCCCGAGGTCATGGTGTAGGTGCCGTAGCCGCCGGCGCTCGCCGTGGGCGTCGCGACCGCGGTAAAGGTGTTGGCCGGGTTGTCGATGTCGGAGTCCGTCAGCGTGCCAGTCACGCTCGGCGTGCCCACGACCGCGTTGCCGACGCCACCCGCTTCGATCACCAAACCCGCGCTCGTGCCCGACACGACCGCAGAATCATTGGTGCCAAGGATCTTGACGGTGACGGACGAGGTCGTGCCGTCCCAGCTCGTCACGGCGAAAGTGTCGGTATAGGTCTGGCCGGCGACGAATTCGTCATGTGCCGAACTCGCGACATAGCTCCAGGCGCCGTTCGGACCAACCGTGAAGGTGCCGTATTGCCCGGGCGTGCCCGCCTGCGCCACGAAGGTTTCGGGACTGTCGACGTCGTGGATCGCCAGCGTGCCGTTCGTCGACAGCACTGAATCGGTCTCGCTCAGGTTGACTGAATCCGCCGAGAGCACCGCGGCATCGTTGGCGCCGTTGATGGTGATCGTGACCACCTGCGCGGTGCCGTCGATGGTCGTCACCGTGAACGTGTCGGTCAGCGTCCCGCCGGCATTGAGCGCCTGAACCGCGCTGTTGCTGTTGTCGAGATTGTAAGTCCAGACGCCGCCCGACGTCATGGTGAAGGTGCCGTAACCGTGGTCACTCGCCGTGGCTGTCCCGACCGCGGTGAAGGTGTTGGCGGGATTGTCGACGTCGGTGTCCGTCAGCGTGCCGGTCGCGCTTGGCGTCCCCGCCACCGCGTTGGCGACGCCGCCCGCTTCGGTCACCGAGCCGGTGCTGATGCCCGAGACCGCAGCCGGATCGTTAACCGGCCGCACGACGATATCGACGGTCGCCACGTTGGAATCGGCGAGGCCGTCATTGACCTTGTAGGTGAAGCTGTCGGTGCCGTTGTAGTCGGCGACCGGCGCGTAGGTGAACGAGCCGTCGGCATTCAGCGTCAGCGTGCCATGGGCCGGACCGTTGACGAGGATCGGGTGAAGCGCATCGCCATCGGGGTCGCTCGCCCTGGCCAGCACACCCGTGCCCGGCACCACCAGCACATGGTCTTCGTCGGTCGTGTAGCTGTGCGCGACGGCCAACGGCGCGTCGTTGGTGCCGTTGATGGTGATCGTGACATATTGCGTGGCGCTGGTCGCGGTGCCGTCGCCGACCACGACCGCATAGGTCAGCGTGAGCGCCTGGCCCTGCTTCAGGAAATCGAGGTCTGCCGCGGCCGGCTGGTAGGTCCAGCCGAACGTCGTGGCGGAGCCGGTCGACAGGTGACCGGTGGAGTCGATCGCAAAGGCGGCATTGTCGGTGAGCGCCAGCGCGCCGGCCGGCAGATTGAAGGCGTGCCCGTCGAGGCTCACCACGGGCGCGCCGACCACCGAAGCTGTCAGCGTGTCGCCGACGTCGCGGTCGCTGGCCGAGATCGAGCCCGCCAGCGAAATGACCTGCGCATGGGCATCGGCCGCCTCGTTGACCGCCGCGGTGTCGCCCGTCACCACGGGCACGTCGTTGGTGCCGGCGATGGTGATGGTCAGGGTCTGCCGGTTGCTGGTGATGAGCCCGTCGCTGACGTCGACCGTGTAGGTCAGGACCAGGCTCTGCCCTTCCCGCAGGAAATCCAGGTTGGCCGCGGAGACATCATAGGTCCAGCCAATGCCGGCAGTGCCGCCGTTCGAGGTGCCCGCATGGAATGACAGTGCGTTGTTGATCAGCGACGCCGCCCCTGCCGGCAGGGCGAAGGCGTGGCCATCGAGGGTCACGACCGGCGGGCCAACGATCGAAGCCGTCAGCGTATCGCCGATGTCGGGATCGGTCACCGGCACGGTGCCCGTCAGCGCGATGTGCTGCGCGGCGGCGTCAGCCGATTCCGTGGTGCCCCCCGATGCAGCGGCCAGCACGGGCGCATCCTCGTCGCCAGTCATCGTGATGGTGACGTTCCGGCTCGCCAGCCCGCCATGACCATCGCTGACGGTCACGGCATAGGTCTCCGTGACGCTCTGCCCGGCTCGCAGGAACTGGACGTCCGCGTTGTCGACGAGATATTGCCACGTCGCCTGCCCGCCGAGGCCATTGACGGTGTCGGCGGCCAGATGCGCGCTCATGGTCCCGAGCGCCAGTCCGCCTGCGCGGGTCGAGCTGACGAAGCTGGCCGAGACGACATGCGCGTCCGTCAGATCGACGTCCGTGAACGCGATCGTGCCGCCGGCATGCAGCCGCCCCTGGGCATCGAGCGCCGTATCCTCCTGCACCGCGCCGGTTCTCTGCGCAGCGCCGATGACCGGCGCGTCGTCGACCGCACTGACCGTCAGCTCGCGGGTGGCGATGGTCGTGTCGTGCCCGCCGTGAACGGTGCCGTCCGGGTCCTGCACCGTCACCGTCAACGTGCGGGTCAACGGCGACGGGTTGTCGCTGGTGTCGGTGTAGAAGACCGCTCGCAACGCGGCCGCAAAATCCGCAACCGTCGGCTGCTGGCCGGCCTTCGCCGTCAACGTCAGCGTGCCGGAAGCCGCATCGAACCTGCCCTCGATCAGCGCGGTGTTCGTAAACGACAGGATGTCTTCGCCCGGCTGATAGTTGCCGGTGATCCGGACCGTCGCCTGCAGCAAAGTGTGGCTATCCGGATCAGACAGCGTCAGCGCCGGCGCAATCGCGACTGGCGTTTGCTCGAACGCAGCCAACGGCGCCGATCCGGATTTGAAAGATAGCGAGGGCGGATCATTGACCGCCGGCGCCGGGGTCGATCCATTTCCGGGACCGGCTCCGCCGCTTGCACCTCCGGGCATATGCGGGGCGACGTCCGCACCGGTGCTGACCGGCGGGCCGTGGCCGGAAGCTCCATCAGGCAGAGACCACGGCGCGCTCCCCCCCGTGTTGTACGAGACAGGTGGAGGAGACGACGAACCGTGCGTACCGGCACCGTTCGGCGAGTCGCTGCTATAGCGGTTCGCAAGGTTCTTGATCTGCAGAATGTTGTTCAACGCATCCAGCTCGTCTGCCCTATCGGCGTCCGTCTTTACCTGCTCGCTGGTTGCTATCTGAGCTGGACCGGTCGGCTTCAGCTCCAGCTTGCCGCCTTCGCTGCTGATGGTTGCAATGGCATTGCCGTTCCGATCGTAGGCGGTCGCCTGATGCTGCCCGTCGTTCTGATGAAAGATGGACAGCCTGACCGATCCATCGTCCGGGGAGATCTCGCCGCCACCGGCCGAGCCTGCAATCCTTGCCGAACCGATCGGCGTTCCAATCCGCATGTCGCCCGACTCGGCAATCTTACCGGAAGCGAAACTGAACGATCCCTGGATGAGATCGAAGACTTCCAGATTGGCGCTGCCATGCGGGTCGAATCTGAATTCACTCAGTACGAGGCGCGAACCATGCCCGATCTGGAACGCGCTGCCGTCGTTGAAAACCAGGCCAGCCGCGCCCCCGCTGTCGGTCTGGACCACGTCTCCCTTGAGCAGCACGTCGCCGTTGTTGAGCGCCACCACGACGCCGTTGCGCAGGATCGTCACCTGGCCTTCGACCCGTACCGCGTGTCCGATAACCTGCATCGACGACGACGGCGCGTCTTTGGCAGCGTACTGTCCGGGAGTAACAGGCCCGGCCAACACAGCGACGATTTCGCCGCTTAGCCTGGCACCATCCGGCGACCGCAGCGCGTGCAGGTTTTCCGATTTGAAATAGCCGGCAACTACGTGGCTCTTTCCGTCTGAACCCGTCAGCACCAGATCATCGCCGGCGCGCTTCAATTCCGCGTTGAGGAGATGCGTGTCCTGAATCGCGGAGGCAGACGCGTCCGACGCGCCCTCGGCCGAAAGCTCTTGCGAAATAGAGAGCGAAAAATATCGATCACTGCCGACATGCAGCATCATTCATTCCATCTGAAAACGGTAGCGCAAACGAGGCGGAAGATGACCGCCGAAACACATCCGATCGACGCTGTTGTCGCGCTCTCCATCTACCGACCGATGGGAGCAATCCTCCTCACCAATGCCATTCTCATTCAGCGCAGCTCGGAAGCGACGACTCCTCAGCGGGCCCATTGGTACGGTGTCGAGCTGCCGAAGGCTGCGAACAAGCGTTCACACGCGCTCATTTTCACCAATTGTGCTTACCCGCCCTGCGCGCATAAAATCCGAAAATGCGTTTACCTAGATCGCGACATGCTCTCATTCCGCGCACGAAAATCTGCTGCGAAATCAATGTTCGCAGCGATATGAGCCGCTGCGGCGTTTTCCGCAGCGGGCCCAACGTCTGCGGTAAAGGTCGAGACCGGCCGGAAAGGCCGACCACCAAAAATGGTCAGGCGACAGCGGATTGATCAATGCTGCCGATCATCGGTCCAACGATGTCGTTGACTTCATCGATGCGTCACGAAACAGGCGTCGAAGGCTGCGTCGATGATCGCGAGCTTGACGGCCTGCGCCCTGTGATATTCGCGGCGGAAGCCTTTCGAGACCCAGAGCCGGGACCTGCCGCGCGCTCCAACCCAGCCAACGCTTCCCATGGACTCCGCCTCGGCGAGCTTGCGGCCCAGTTGTGTCCGCGACAATTTCAGCCGCTGCGCCAGAGCGGAGACCGAGGTCACGTCGGTCGTGATACGATCGAGGCTGGCGTCCTCTTCCTCACAGCCGACGATCAGGCGATCCATCAACACGCCCCCCTCGTCGACCCAGGTGAACAGCTTGAACGTCGGTTCGGGTTCGCGAACCATGTGAGACCCGAGCAAGCCGTCGGCAATCAGCGGCTGCATGCGCTGAACGACCTCTGGTCGGGCGGCCAATGTCGCCGAACGGCTTCCGCCATCAAGGCCATCCAGCGTTGCGAGATGCAGCAAATGCCATTGATACAGCGCATCAAGCGCTGCAGGTCCCGGCTCCACCAGGCGATGACGCTTGGCTTCGCTTCCCGCAACATGGCGCACGATGCCGTATTTCAACATCTCCTTGACGAAGGCAGCCGCAGTGTTCCGGCTTGCGATCTGGTGATGCTCGACAAGATCGAGCACACGAGCGGTCAACACTCCGGAGCCAGGGCCAGCCACAGCAACATCCCGGAAGAACTGCGCTACCGCCGCGTGGGCCATCAGCCAGCGCTGCTGCGTTGCAAACAACGATCCCATCCGCGGATCGGCAGCGTTGAGAAGCAAGAGCGCCCAGGCTTGTCCGCGCACGCGGGATTCAAGCGCGGGATTCAGAAAAATGTCGTCCGCATTCAATGCCATCGGGTCTCTCTAATCCAAAGTGTACCGGTGAACGCCGTCGACCGCGCGCGTCACCGGCACATTGAAGTCGCATCAGCCACTACCGCCTTCAGAATGCAAGGCAACAAGGCCCGCGCATTTACTATCGCACCAAGATCAAGAATTCATCGGCGCCGGCCTCCCACCGCCGGACGGCATAGCTCTGCGCGCCGTCGACATGAGCTATCGCTGCCGGCATGGCATGAAGTATGTTGGCATTCCCAATGAGATTCCCCTGAAGGCGCCTGTAATGAATTTCGTCGCATCGGCCACTGACGGAACGCAGCGCGGGCTTCCGAAACACCTCAAGGGTCTGGAAGCTCAATCAATCGAGATCATGCGCGAAGTCGTCGCCGAATTCAGACGCCCGGTGATGCTCTATTCGATTGGCAAGGACTCCAGCGTCATGCTGCATTTGGCGCTCAAGGCGTTCCACCCCGCTAAGCTCCCGTTTCCACTTTTGCACGTTGATACGACATGGAAGTTTCACGAGATGATCGCGTTTCGGGACGAGACCGCGCGGCGCCTCGGCATCGAGCTGCTCGTTTACATCAACCAGGATGGTCTTGGCCGCGGCATCTCGCCAATCACATCGGGCTCGACGATCCACACTCAGGTGATGAAGACCGAAGCGCTCAAACAGGCGCTCGATCTCTACGGCTTCGATGCGGCTTTTGGCGGCGCTCGCAGGGACGAAGAGAAGAGCCGGGCCAAGGAGCGCATCTTCTCGTTTCGCTCGCGCGGACATGTCTGGGACCCCCGCAACCAGCGCCCGGAATTGTGGAACCTGTACAACACCCGTGTCGGACCGGGCGAAAACGTTCGCGCTTTCCCGCTATCGAACTGGACCGAACTGGATGTCTGGCACTACATCCATCTGGAAAATATTCCCGTGGTGCCGCTCTATTTCGCCAAACACCGCCCGGTCGTGGGGCGCGGCGGCTCCTGGATCATGGTCGATGACGAGAGACTGACCCTCAATGCGGACGAGCAGCCGGAATCGCGACAAGTTCGATTTCGAACGCTGGGTTGCTATCCCCTGACCGGAGCGATCGATTCCAGTGCCACAACGCTGGAAGATATCATCTCGGAAATGAGATCGACGCGGCTCTCGGAGCGGCAGGGTCGCCTGATAGACAGCGACGAATCCGCATCAATGGAGCGAAAGAAGCGCGAAGGCTACTTTTGATGGACAGCCGCGAGTTTCCCGTCGAAGCGCAGAGCAAGGACCTGCTTCGTTTCCTCACCTGTGGATCGGTGGATGACGGAAAGTCCACGCTGATCGGCCGCCTCCTGCATGACTCCAAGCTGATCTTTGAAGATCAACTATCCTCGTTGGCGGCGGAGTCGAAGCGCCACGGCACCACCGGAGACGACATCGACCTTGCACTTCTCACGGATGGGCTCGAAGCCGAACGGGAGCAAGGCATCACGATCGACGTTGCACATCGCTTCTTCAGCACGCCTCGACGTTCTTTCATTGTCGCCGACACGCCCGGCCACGAGCAGTACACGCGGAATATGGCCACCGGCGCGTCGACAGCCGATCTCGCCATTCTCCTGATCGATGCGCGCAAAGGTGTTTTGCCGCAGACCAGACGACACTCCCTGATTTGTTCGCTGCTCGGCATACGTCATGTTGTCCTGGCCGTGAACAAGATTGATCTGATCTCCTATCAAAGCGACATTTTCGTTCGCATTGTCGATGAATACAGAACCTTCGCCGGGGAACTCGGCTTTTCCTCGATCGCACCGATTCCAATCTCGGCCCGACATGGCGACAACGTTACGAAGGTGTCGGACAACACGCCCTGGTTTCGCGGGCCAAGCCTGCTCGACTATATCGAAACCATCGATGTGAGTGGCGACACGATCGAAAGTCCGTTCCGCTTTCCGGTGCAATGGGTCAACCGACCCCATCTTGATTTCAGAGGATACGCCGGCACGTTGGCATCCGGGACAATCAATGCCGGCGATCCCGTCGCCGTCGCGAATTCCGGCAGACTCTCAAGGGTGAAGGAACTCTTGACCGCCGAAGGCGCTCAGACCTCCGCCCAGACCGGTGACGCGATCACGATCACGCTCGCAGACGAGCTGGACATCGCCCGCGGCGATCTGCTGATCAGTCCGGATTCTCCTCCCGAAGTATCGGACCAGTTTGCCGCACATGTCATCTGGATGAGCGACCAGCAACTCATGCCTGGCCGCTCCTATCTGGCCCGCATCGGCACCCGGACGACGCCGGTTACGGTCACCGGGATCAAGTACAAGATTGACGTCAACACGCGCGAACATCTTGCCGCCCGCACCCTCGGCCTCAACGATATCGCGTTCTGCAACCTGTCGACGGACACACCCATCGCGTTCGACCCGTACGGGCAGAACCGCAAGACTGGATCATTTGTCGTCATCGACCGCTTGACCAATCATACGCTCGGCGCGGGGATGATTGCGTTTGGCCTGCGTCGTGCCACCAATGTCCACTGGCAGGCCACATTGATAGGAAGGTCAGAGCGCGCTGCGCAGAAGCACCAGAAGCCAGCCATCATATGGTTCACTGGCCTGTCGGGTGCCGGCAAGTCGACGATTGCCAACATCGTTGAGCGCCGGCTTCACGCTGGCGGCCACCACACCATGATGCTGGACGGCGACAATCTGCGCCATGGTCTCAGCCGGGACCTCGGTTTCACGGAGGCGGACCGCGTTGAGAATATCCGTCGCGCCGGAGAGACAGCAAAACTCCTGTTGGATGCAGGCCTGATCGTTCTCTGCTCGTTCATTTCTCCATACCGTGCTGAGCGTGACATGGTCCGTCGTCTGGTGCCTAATGGAGAGTTCATCGAGATATTCGTGGACACACCCATCGACGAATGTGCACGGCGTGATCCAAAGGGCCTCTATGCCAAAGCGAAAGCCGGCAAGATCAAGAATTTTACCGGCTTCGATGCCCCGTACGAACCACCGACAACTCCCGAAATACACCTGCAAACGATTGGTCAGCAGCCCGAGGAGTTGGCGGACCAGATCGTGAAAAAATTGGCCGCACTCGGGATTGTATTCATATAACAGGCATCGGACCGCTTCATCGATGCCCGATTGGCGAGGAGAACACCGGCGGCCGGTAGGGAGCAACGGAAACGCCGAAGTTCCGGCCATATTGCTGCTGGACACCGGGGATGTTGACGATCCCGACCTTGAGGTCAGGCGATCTGGCATCGACGGGCGGCAGATTGATGCTCGGATTGACCCGATCGACCTCCCTCCTGAGCTTCTGGTTGAGGCAGTCCATCGACCGGCTGGATCCGATTTCCACTTCCACGCATCTGTCGGGCGAGGCCGGCGTCCGGCTACCGCTCGACGAAACCGGGGAGCGACCATCAGCAGCGCTTTTCGGCGTGCTGCTTCCGACCACGATTGGCGGAAGAATGTTGACCTGCTCTTCGGCCACGGCCGGTGACACGAGACAGGCTGCCAGAACCAGTGAAGATGTCATCAGCCGCATCATGATCTCCTCTCTTCCCCGCAAGTGGGTGCGAACAGACTCACCCCCGGACAAGCCGTTCCATACGCACGGCCCCTATCGCCCTGCCCGCGCCTGCGCGACGAGCGCACTGAGCTGGGTGTTGAGCGCAGCGATATTCACTGTGCCCGTTCGCGATATGCCCTGACATTTCCGGCCACAGCCGCGACCCGATGGGACTGGTTCGCCAAACGTCGGCACGGGAATGCTGCCGGTCACGCGAAAACCGCGAGCGGCGAGCTTGGAACGCACCGCCATGCAGTAGTTTACCGAAAGGAACGAGAAGCGCGTTTCGCCGTGGCCGGCGCGGTATTTCATCGCGGCGGTACACAGGTCGCCGCCGGCGAGGCGCCAGGCCTTCGCGAGATAGACGACACCGTAATGGATGTTGGTCTCAGGCACGGCCAGATCGGCCAGTGTGCCGGCGAAACCCAGCATGCGTGCCGTCGAGGGCAGGATCTGCATCAAGCCGATCTCGCCGACACCGCCGATAGCACCCGGATCATATCCGCTCTCCACAGCCATCACCGCCTCGGCGATTTCGGGCGCGAGACCGACCTGCGCGGCCTCTTTTTCAATGAGGGCGCGATAACGCGAGCCTGCATCGGGTGCACGCGCTGGCGGCGCCTCGCTCTTCGCTTCGACCGCAGCATGACGAGCGTCGATGGTTTTTGGCGCCGATGTCGCCTCGGCCCGAGCGTCGACCGGAAACAGCAAAGCGAGCAGAAGCAATCCCAGGACCAAAGCGATCGACGGGAGCGACATCATTGATCGCGCCAAACGAACGCTTCCGTTGCCCGCCGACATCTTCTATTTCTCCCGCTGCAATCGATCCGTCGCCCGCAGCGAGAACCGTAAATGCAACGGCTGCAGCATCTCGGGCGGTGGCACGCCAACATTTTGTCCGGTCAGCAAGGCCCGAAGGCCGACGGAAGCTCTGGGATCACTGAGACCGTCAAACTCGACGCGATGCAGCCGACCATCCGACGATACCCAGGCTCGGAGTAAAAGTGTCACAGGCGGCACATCGCCACCTGTGCTGCGGCTGTCCAGGTACTCCTGGAAATGTCGGGCCTTTTCGTCGTCGGCCGCCAGTCGTTGCTCGATCGTGTGCTTCAATTGCCTTGCGAAAGCCTGCCATGCCGGCGGAACCGCATCGGCCGGACGGTAATCGCTCCTCTCCGCGGCAATCGGCGATGCGTTGACGCCAGCTCCAGCGGCAAGCAAACCGGCTGCCGCAGCCAGCGAGCCGACGACTCTATTCCACCACGTGGTGCGGGATTCACGACGGGTCATCGTCAACATGTCTCGTTGGACCTGTCCGCGAACTCTTTCCGAACGCCTCAGCGACATCGCAACGAGCTACTGAAGAGCGGCCGCCTGGCCGTTGACATCGGCGTTCTCGTATCCCACGGCCTGTTCGACTGGTGCCGCCGCTCCCTTCCGGGCCGACAGCTCGCGAAGTTCATCGCGCAAGTAAACGATCAGCTCCTGCACCAGGCGATCCCAGATGTCGATCTGCGCGCGCAGATGGTCCGCGGTCACCCCACCCGCAACCGAGACGTCCAGGGAAAGCACGAGGAACTGCTGGCTGAGCTGAAGGCGCGCAAACCGGCGCGTCGCATTCCAGCGATTGACCAGATCGAGCGGAAGCTCGCCCTGGACCTGGAGCACCGCGGTAAAGGCCGCATCGACGAAACTCTCCGTGTTCGCAAGCCAATTCCCCGGACGAATGTCGAAGGTCAGACCTCCAGTTGCCGAGCGGAGATAGGTCAGACTGATCACGGGGTCGGTGAGCTCCTCCACGCGGTAGCCGACCTGTTGCAGCGCTGAACGCAGATCATCGAGGGTGAGCTTGACGATAACGGTATTGGACATTGCTAACTCCACTGAGGTTTATTTCCGGGAATTGTCGAGCAGGCTCGAAAGCGCAAGCTCATTGAGAATGGGCGGATTCTGCTTGAGTAACTCCGTGAGGTAGGCCCGCCGCAGCGCGGCGGCCCGTTCGCTGCGCATCTGCTGCACCAACTGGTCGCGCACTTCGGGCAAGGTCCGTGTGTAGGCCGCCTTGGTGTCGATCAGCTTGATGATGTGCCAGCCATCGTCGAGCCGCACGGCCTCGGAGATCGCATTCTTGGCCAGTCCCTGCACCTGCGCCTTGATCTCCGGCCGGATCTGATTTTCCGCAACCCAGCCGAGATCACCGCCGCCTTTTGAATCACTCTCAGCCTGCGCAATCGCGCCGAAATCGGCGCCCGGCGCCCTCAGCTTCGCCTGGATTGCCTCGATCGATTTCCTCGCCTTGTCTTCAGCCGCCTTGTCGCCCTCGTTCGCCGCGACGAAAATCTGCGCGAGGTGGAACTGCCGAGGCACCAGCAAGGCGCCGCGGTTGGCGTCGTAGACCTTCTGGAGTTCGTCCTCGCTCGGGAAACTCTCAGGAGGCGTCGAGACCGACTGAAGGTAGATCTCGACCACGGCGTTCTCGCGCACGCGATCGAGCTGCGCCGCGACGTTTGGTTGCTGATCCCACTTCTTGGCGATGACTTCCTGCAAGGCCAGCCGGTTGGCGAGCAGCAGGCGAACCGCCTGGCTCAGCAGCGCCGGGTCCTTCGCGAGCGCCGCCTGTTCGCGCGCTCCCAGCGCGCCGACATGAGCGCGGAGCTCCTCCGCCGAAATATTGGCCTCGCCGACCCGGGCGATGACGTCATCGCCGCCGGTCGCCTTGGTGGGCGCAATCCCCTGGGTTGCCGGTGCCGGAGCTGCCGACGTCGGCGTTGCCGCGGCGGCCGTTGCCGGCTTCGGTTTTACAGCGGGTTGAGCCGGGCGTTGAGGCGCCGGCGCGGTCTGGGCAAGTACCGTCCCCACGGACAAGCCCAGGATCGCCAGGGCGGCTCCGGCAACAAGGATCGAACGCGATGATCTGATAACACTGAGACGCTTCATGGTGTTGCCTTCTGGTCAAGCAGCTTGTCGATATTTTCCTGAACGAAATTCTGCGCGCCGACGCGGCCCAACCCGGTCAGCGGTTCGCTTGCGACTACGGCGTCGCCCAGGGTCAGGCTGCGATATCGATTGAGAATGTCGCGACCGACATTGACGAGCTGCACGTTCTTCGCCTGGCAGCTCTTGGTGCTGGCCTTGTACGCCGTTGCCTCGCTCTCGAACTTGGCACGCTCGGCGTCCTTGGTGCGGGCGACGGTGGCGGCCTCCTCATAGGCGACCTTCCACTTCTCCAGCGTCTGGTTGCGCTCCTCCAGACGCTGGTTGAATTCGTCGACCGCCTCGCGATGCTGCTTCTGAAGCTGCTTCGCTTCCGCCTTGGCCGCGTCGACCTGCGCCTTCAGGGCCGCCTTCTCGCGGTCGGCGTCCGCGATCTTCGCCTGCAGGGCCGTCCGCTGGTCTTCCATCTGCCGCGCCTGTGCGATGGCGCTCCGCAGCGCCTCGCGCAGACGGTCGGTCTCGCTTTCGGCGCGAACCTCGCCACAAAACATCGCAGCCGCGGCTACGGCCGCCAGAAGACCGGAAATCCGGGGGTGCATGATCAGAACCTCGCGTTCAGATCGACTTGCAGGACATCGACGGCGTAAGGCACGCCCGCAATGTTGTTCGCGCTCAGCCAGCGCACGCTGGCCCACACGTCATCGCTGAGCCCGACATTGCCGCCGACGAAGTAACCCTTGAGATTGGTGCCGCCGAGGCCAAAGTCGGAATCGACGAAAGCGTCGATGGTGGCGTCGGATTGCAGGTATTTGTACCCCGCATGCACGTTCCAATCCCAGAGGTGCTTGATCTCCTTGTTGCCGACGGTGACGCGGCCGAGCCACCCCTGATTGCCGCCGTTGAAGGGACCGGGCACATTGCTCGCGACGTCGGGCCCGCGATTGTTGACCGCATATCGGTTCATCAGGTTGCGGTCGAACGCGCTGTTCCAGACGTACTCGCCGTCGAGCACGATGTGCACCGGGTGGAAATGTCCGAGGTCGAATTGCACGCTGCCGACGACGGGCCGATATTGCCCGACCAGACCGAAATATTGATAGAGCGGCGGGACCGGCACCGTAGGATCGGAGACGATGTTGCGCAGCGTCGTGTAGGTGTTGCCCTTCTGCGCGAAGGACGGCCGGGTCAGATCGGTATCGCACAGATCCGATGCCGACTGCACCGGACAGGGGCTGGAGAAGCGTCCCTGGACATTGGAGAAATCGTAGTAGGCGGCTGCGACTCGCATCGACGTCTCGGAGCTGAGGCGCGCCGCCACGCCCGCCTGACCGCCGAACAGCCATTTGTCGTGGTTGGCGAACTTCGTGACCCCGCCGGTCCTCGCGTCGAAATTGGTACCGATGTTGAAGTCGGTATTGTAGATCGGGAACGCACCGGCAACCGCGAACGGTGTGACGTCCTTGGCGATCTCGTACTTTCCCTGCATCGCGAGACCGTCAAAGCCGAGGTCCCTGTGCCAGACGAGATCGGTCGGAGACCAGAATGGATTGTCGAAGCGGCCGACGGACACCGCCAGATTGCCGTCCCAGGATTGATGCTTCAGATAGCCTCGATCGAGCCACAGTGCGTATTTCGAGAAATTACCTCCGTTCGCACCAAGCGACTGATTGGTGGAAACGGGCGAACTGTTCTCTCCCGTTGCGATGCGTATGCCCGCGGTGAACCCATTGAATATGTCTGCCTCCATGCCCAGGCGAGCGCGAAGCCGGGCCTGGTGGCGGTCCTGGGTGGCGTTGTAGGTCGGCGCGAAGCTGTTGCTGTTCAGATCGTACGGTGAACCAGTGTTGATCGCGTTGAAATTGTATGCGTGAAGTTGGTCGTTGCCTTCCGGAAAGAAACTGCCCTGATAGCGCGAGCGCACATCGCCCGAGAAGCGGATTCGCTGCGCCCATTCCGGATAGGCGCCGGGCGAGGCCCAATTTTCCTTTTGCGCCTTGGCCATCACTTCCTTCTTGATCTCCTCGCGCAACTGCCTTTTGACGACCTCGGGCACGTACGTGACGTGCCGGGTGCCGGGCGGCGAGGCTGCTGCGGCCGCCGCGGTCGCGGCCTTGGCCGCTTCGTCGGCCTTGGCGGCGGCGTCCTTCGTGGCCTGTCGCGAGACATAGGCTTCGTCGTCGGCCTGCTTGATCAGCGCCTGAGCCTGCTCCTCCTTGATCACGCCCTGCTTCACCAGCAAGTTGACGAGATTGATCGTCGTGTTCGACGACAGGGGTTTGGCGTCGGACACGGTCGGACGCTTCGATTCGGACTTCTTCGCCGCCGGGCTCGGATCCGGTCCGGCCTGGCCAAAAGCTGGCGCCGCGACGGCAAGCGCACACAGCGATATGGCGGTCGACGACGTCAGGCGGCGTGCGTCGTATCTCTTCCTCAACATAAGTCCCCAGTCCTCTGCTAGTCACTCGACTCGAACGAATTGATTGCGGCTCGTCAGCTTGGCCGGCGCGCGGTGACGCGCGCCACTATCGGCATCGGCATGTCCCGTGGGGGCGGCTCCCGCAACACGAGGCTGCCAAACACGTCGGTGCGGATAATGGCGTCGAGCTCGGCGTCGCCGGTCGACGAGACCAGCTGAATGCGATTGACGCGGCCGGTCGCATCGGCCCACAGCCGGATTTGCATCTGCATCGTCGCATTGCGGGTCTTGCCGTTGGCGTGCAGCGCCGCCTCGATCTGCGACTGCACTATCGCCTGATACCAACCCCATCGACTGCCGCCGCCGCCTCCGCCGCCATAGGGACTGCCACCCACCTTGCTGCCGAGATTGAACAGGTCGCCGGGTCCGACGGCCTTGGCGTCGAGCGCCAGCGGGCCTGGCGGCTCTTCGTTCTTGGCGTCCTTGACCGGCTCGTCCTTCGGCTTCTCGACCGGTTTGTCTTCCTTAAACTCCGGCTCGGCCATCTTCGGCTGCTCGATCATCTTCTGCTCGGGCGGCGGTGGAGGTGGCGGCGGAGGCGGCGGCGGCGTGATGTTGACGACCGTCAATTCGCGCACTTGGCGCGGCGGCGGCATATCGTCATGACCGACGAACATGAATATCGCGACGCCAAGGACGCCTGCGATAGCCAGCGCAGCACTGTAGCGCAGCAATGGTTTCGCTCGTGGCAGGGATAGCCGCCGCGGACCGCCCTGTTGTACCGGCGCGTTCATGACACCGCCTCGAGTGCGACCGGTTCGGAATTCCTGCCGGTGACGTACTGCATGACGAAATTCACGACCGTATCGAAGTCAGTCGTATCCAGCGTGATCGTGGCATCGGGAGCCGCCTCGATGACGACGTGATAGGTGGACCGATCAGCCAGGAAGTCGACATAGGCGACGCGATCGATCGACAGACGCGAGCCCGGACCGCGCGACATCACCAGCAACAACGGATCGCGTTCGGGAACGCGGCTCGCGACCTGCTTGCGCAGCAGGTCCGCAAGCTTGACCAGAAGGGCTTCGCCACGGATCGGGAAATGAAGCACCATGCCGGTATCGGATGCGCTTGGTCCGGCGCTGGCTCGCTCGACATTGTGCACTCCAGCGGTCGATACAAGCGGCCCGACCGGACGCGCGCTCGTGACGGTCGGCGGCACGTCGATGGCGGTCCGGTCCGCACAGGACAGGATCGCGCGAAGCCATGACCACAAGGCGCTGGCTCCCTGTCGCAGATCGGCGCGCATATCCATGGAGGTGCCCATTCGTTCCGTCACTTCACGAGCGGCTTGGTCGCGAGCCCGACCTGCGTCAGGCCGACACGGCCGAGCAGGTCGAGCACATCCATCACGCTCTGATATTGGGCTTGCGCGTCGCCGCGCAGCACCACCGGGAACTCCGGTGTCAACGCCTTCTGCTGCACCAGGCGCTGCTCGAGCTCCGGCAGCGTCACCGGGATCGTATCGAGGAAGATCTTGCCGTCATTAGCGACCGTGATCGCCTTGGTGGTCTGGGTGGCGAGGCTCGGCGCAGCCGATGCTTTCGGCAGATTGACCTTCTGGCCCTGCACGGTCGCCGTCGTCATGATGATGAAGATCACCAGCAGCACATAGGCGAGATCCAGCATCGGAGTGATGTTGATGTCGTCGTACGGCTTGGACTCGTTCTGGACCTGCATCGTCGTCACTCCGCGGCGATGCTGCGTTCGATCTGGTCGGCGGAGTAGAACTCCGCCATCTTCGTCACGAACTCGTCGACGAAGACCTGGATGTCGGTGGTCAGGTCCTTGATGCGGGAGATCAGGTAGTTGTAGCCGAACAGCGCCGGGATCGCGACGCCGAGGCCGGCAACCGTCGCAACCAGCGCGGCGGCGATGCCCGGGGCGATCGCGTTGACGTTGACGTCTCCGCTGGCCGCGATGGCGGCGAAGGTGATCATGACACCTACCACGGTGCCGAGCAGGCCGAGGAAGGGTCCGCCCGAGATCGCGATGGTCAGCACCACCATCAGCCGGTTGAGCCGTTGCATCTCCTTCACCGAGCCGCCGTCCAGCGCGGCGCGGATGGCGGCAATCGACGCGGCCGAGAGCACCGGGTTACGCTCGCCCTTTCCGGCGAAGCGATGGCGAATTTCCGACGCTCCGATATGATAGATGCGATAGAGCGACGAGGCCTGCATCATCCTGGCATCGGCTTCGTCGACCCTGCCGCCCATGGTCCAAACCTCGTCGGCAGCACCGCGATCCAGCATGGTGAGATCGGCCGCGAGCTCGCGGAAGCTCTTCATGAAGCGCGCATTGGCCTTGGCCTGCCTGTTCAGGTACGAGGCCCTGTCGTACATCACGACCCAGCTGACGACCGCCAGGATCAACAGGATGCCGATTACGATCCAGCCGTCGAGCGTCACCGATTTCAGGATCACAGCGAAGTAGCCCGACAGCCAGCTTGCGGTCTCCTCGTCGACGCTGAAGGTGACGAGCTTGGCCTGGCTCGGTCCCTGCCCGATGGCGGCGAACTTGATGAAGCCCGGCGACCGCGCGATCTTTGCGATCTGAAGCTCGTCGATGTCGCCGACGAAGCCGGCCATCGCCGCGGCGGCGGCAGGTGCGGCCTCCGGCGTCGGGGCTGACGCATCCGGAGCCGCTCCACCGTCCGTTGCGGACGATGACTGCGCCGCCGCGGGAGCGGCCATGGCCGTCGCAGGCACCGCGTCGCCTCCGACGATGGCGGCGTTCGTGCCGAGCGCCGGCAGCGTCGCAGCGAGCGATGCATAGGGCGTACCGTCGAGATAAAGGACGACCTGGCCGCCATTGGCGACGACGGCGAGATGATGCCAGCCATTCGGCGCCAGCGGCGCTGCGGCGCCGCTGCGTTGTGCAGATCCCGCGTTCGTCACCTCGACGAACGGCACACCATTATCCAGTCCGACGGCAAGACCGTTCGCGCCGTCGCGGCGGCTGTACAACGCAGCGTTCGGCTGCATCGCTCCCGGCTTGATCCAGGCCGACCAGGTAAATGCCGCGTTGTCGCTCAACGCGAGCGACGGGGCAGCCGGCAAGGTCAGCGCGCCACGACCGTCGAGGCGCAAGCCGGTGCCGATCAGCGAACCGTCCGCAGGTTGGCCGACGCTTTGCGCATTGTTGGCCCAGACCGAAGCGTCCAGCGCCGGCGTGCCTCGCTCGTTGAAGTGATAGACCAGCATCGTATCCGGATCGTAGGTCCCCTTCGCATCGCTGGTCGCGACCGCCTTCTTGTTGCCGGAATAGAGCCAGATGTCGGTCTTGGCGCCCGGCTGAAGGTTGGGCACGGCCACCCAGAGCAGCGCCTCGCCGAGCAGCGAGTCGTATTTCTCGATGTGGTGCTTCAGCGGCGTCTTGTCGTCGCCGGCCACGAACCGCAGATCGCTGCCGTCGTCCTTGGCCGAGGCAAAACGAAAGTTTCCGACGTGCAGCCGGACCAGGACCGGCGCAGCCCCGATCGGATCGGTGATGCCGGCGCCCGACGCGCCGGTGTCGATCGTGATCTTTGCGAAGCTGCCAGTCGTCGTTCCACCACGCCTTGGCCGGCGACGGACACAGCATCAGTGCCGCAATCAAGACGGGCACCAATCCCTTCAGAGCCCGCCCAGCCGCTCGCCGAAGCGTCGACCGGCAGGCGCCAGCCATGTGATCCCATCCTGCAATCATCAGAATTCACCCCAGATTCGGAAATTGACGCGCGGACTTCTCGCGCTCGAGTAGGTCTGACTGACCATCGGCACCGAATAGACCAGCGTGCCGTTCAGGTAGTCGAACATCTTGAAACGGCTGCCGACGCCGTAGCTCCACAGATTGAATTGCGATTGCTGCTCGGGAAGCGCGTTCAGCATGGTCGCCATGCCGGCGTCCGCGAATGCAAACGCCCGCCATTCGTTGAAGATCGTGAAGCGCGCCTTGCCCTGCCCGGTCTCGTCCTTCATCTGCGCTTGCAGCATCTCTCCCACATTCGGGCTGCGCAGCTCGAGATTGCCGACAATACCGTTGTCGCCGAGCGTCTCAGACTCGAGATAGCCGCGCACGGTGTCGAGACCGCCGACGCTGAACTGCTCGCTCGAGACCAGCGGCCCGTCGGCGAGCTGCCCCTGCACCTTGCCGTAAAGCTGGAAGCCCTCCGGCAATTCCTGAGTATGCGACGCATCGAGGTTGAAATGGGTGAAGCTCGGGGAGGCCCCGTAGCGTTTGGTGTCGAATGGAACGACGCCATCTCCCAGCGGCCGCAGATTGTAGGTGACGGCGGCATTGAACTGGGTCGTGAACGTCTCGTTCTGGAATGTCGCGCCATAGCTTGCGATAAACGGGTAATAGGTGACTGGAGACGAGAAGCCGGCACCGCCAAGCTTCACGGTCTGATCGAAATGCTTGTAGACGACGTCGGCCGAAAGCGTATGGAACAGGTTCTCCCGCGCCGGCAGCGTCATCACCGCGCGACTGCCGATGATCTCTCCGGGCCCGATCACGTTCGTGCCGCCGACGGTCGCGACGTCGCTGCTCGATTTCACGCCGTAGAACTGGACGCTCAGCCAATCGACGTTCTGCACCCGCGCTGAATAAGAGCCGGAAAACACCTCCGCATCGCCGGGACGCTCCGGCGCGACCTGATAACTGAAGTTCACGGAGTGGCCGAGTTGCCAGAGGTTGTCGTAGTGCACCGTGCTGCTGACGCGCAGCGCGGTCGTGTTGGGGGACTTGCGGTTATTCACCTCGACGTTGGCATGTATCGGGACCTTGTCCTCGACGTTCAGATCGACATCGACGGTGCCCGGCGTCACGCCGGCACGGAGCGCAGGAGTCACGCGTCGATCGGGCCACTGGTTGAGCGCAACGATATCCTTGGTGACCTCGTTGAAGTTCGGGACCGTCCCTTGCTTGAGAGAACCCGCCCCCTCGGTGATCTTGTCCAGCCGGAAATAGCGTGCGTTCTTGACCCGCAGACGACCGACCTTCAGCTCCGTCACCTTGAGGGTGATCATTTTGGCCTGCGCGTTCTGCTGCGGAACGGAAACGCTGACCGTTTGATAACCCTTGTCGTGATAGGCCTTCTCGAGTGCCGCCCGCGCCTTTTCGACGTCGTCGGCGCTCTTGCTCGGTCCGAGATATGGATAGAGCGCTTCTTCGATGTCGACCTGCGGAAGCGTCTCGGCGCCCTCGATTGCGAAATCGTCGATATCGAAACGTTGCACGATGGCTGCCGGTTCTTGCGCGGCAGCAGCTTCCGTTGCCGCGGGAGCGGACGGGTTGTTCGCCTTCGGCGCGGCGACCTTGGCCGCATGGGCCGGCAGCGCGGCAGCGAAGCCGCCGGCCAACATGCCCATCGCCAGACAAAACAACGCCGTGCCCGCCGACGCACGCCGGCGGTGCTCGCAATCGATTCCACTTTTCACAGATGCCCCGCCCGACTCCCGAACCAGCTAAACGAGGCCACGGCCGGACACCGTAATCACGCCCCTCGCTCTAAAGACGACTGGGCCGCATCCAACCCGCAAAACTTTTTTTTGCGAGATCGGGAAATGTTAGCGATCATTTTAGGAGCAGTGTCTGACGTGACGTGCCAGCGTCGATTCGTGCGGCAACGAGAAGGACGCGGCCAGGAGCTCACGTGTGTTCGTGTCGAGCCGGATTACGTTCAACCGAGCAGCACAACGCCGCCAGGCAGCGACCGCGCCTGGGCTCCGAACAACTGCTGAACCTGGGGCACGAAATCCCCGAGCTTGTTGATCTGGAACGTGCCGTTGACCATGCGCCGTTTCAGATCCGCATTGGTGATGATGATCTTGCCGGACCGATAGCGATTGACCTCTTCCACGACATCCGCAAGCGGTCGATCGCGGAAAATCAGCAGTCCTGCCTGCCAGGCCGTCACCTGCCCCGGGTCGACCTTTACGGAGGCTTCGATCCCGCCCGGCGAATAGGACACCTGCTGCGCCCTGCCGAGCCGCACCGTTCTGTCGCCTTGCGCGACATCCACGCTTCCGCTCAAGCAGGTCACCGAGACGGCACCATCGAGACAACGCGCGTTGAAATCCGCTTCCACTGCGGAGATCTGGCCATTCGCCGCCAGAAGGACAAAGGGAGTGGCGGCGGATGTCGCCACCACGGAGGCTTCGCCCGAAATCAATTCAATCCGGGTTTCGTTTGACGCCGAACGCAGCGCGATGCTGGTCTGCGTGTTCAACTCCAGGGACACGTTCGGCGCCACTGCGATCTTGCGCAACTCGCCTTTTCCGGTCCGGTAATCGGCGGACAGCTCTTCGAGCGAGGGCCAAAGGCCAAGCGGCGGGCGCACGATTGCGTAACCCGCAGCGGCCGCAGCCACGGCGGTCGCGCCACCCAGAAAGGCGCGACGTCCAATGGCCCTGGGCACCGCTGTTCGCGAGGACCGTGCAACGCCGCCTGCGGCCCGCTGATCGGCCAACTCAAGCGCAGCGACGCCCGCATGACGAAAGACGCGGGCCGCGTTCTTGAAGGCGGCCTCGTGCGCGCCGCTTTGTTGACGCCACGCTTGCAGCGCCTCGACGTCGGCCCTGGTCGGCTCACCCGTCTTGAGGCGAACGATCCAGTCCAGGGCTTCGCGCAGAAGCGCGTCCGGCTCAGGTGTTTCGTTGGTCGCGGTCAAGATCCATAGCCCATCTATCGCACTCGCCAGACCGGTAGCCAAACCGGGCCAAAGGCAGTCACAGGCAAGATATTATCGATTTCCCTCAATTTCGAACAGCATTCCGCGGCCCGGGACATCGGCGGCAATGTTCCGGCAATCAACTGCAAGACACATCCGCGGTCAGGGAAGCGAACGGCCGCGACGGCCGCATTAGCGCACCCTGCAACCGCCGTCACTGCCACCGCCTGCGTCATTCCCCCGGAATCCCCTGTTCAGCTTGCGGCGCGTGACGCCTGCTGCACGGTGTCTCTACTCGATAGACGAATGGCGCCCGGCTATCCCGAAGAAAAACCGCGCAAGGGGCGGCCTATCGATCAAATTTTCCTGCCTGCGCCGGGCGAAACAAGACATCCGATGCGTCGGCTTGCAATATCGACGCGCTCACGATCGCGGACGCGGGCCGCCGAGACGGCGGCGCAATGTATGTTCGAGGCTGTCGGCACAATGGCCAAGCGCCAGCTTCAGGTCGCTCTCGACGGTCCGGATGCTGACCTTGAGCCGCGCGGCGACCTGGTGCGCCGGCTGCCCCTCGATCGAAATGCTCCGAAGGACCTCGCGGGGCCGCGGCGGCAACTCGGCAAGCGCGCGCTTGAAAGCCTCGATTTCCGAACGCGCCTCGACCACCCTGGCCGGATCCGGTTCGTCATCGCATATGTCGAGAAACGCGTCTATCTCCGACGCGCTGACACGGTAATTCTGCGCCTTGCGGCGGTCCTTCGCGATGTTGATGGCGGTACGAAAGATGTAGTCGGCAGGACTGCGTACGGGTTCGGCATCCGTTACCCTGTCGAGGCGCAGGAACGTCTCGTGCAAGGCTTCGTGGGCGAAATCGGCCGACCCCAAGCGACGCGTAAGCTTCCGGATCAGGCCTTCATAGTTCTCGACCAACTGCCCCCGCAGCCGTATTCGATTGCTATCAGCCACGTTTCACGTGCCCAACATACTCTGGTATTTCCGGCGCAAACATTGCCTACGCAACGACCGCAAAAGGTTGCGAAGGTCGTACCGGTGCGGGGCTACACATTTATGACACAAGGTGCAAGCCATTGCACGGAGGCCCCGTGCCATCGGCATGGCCCGATCTCATGACGGATCAAAACTCGAGCTCCAGGTGAATATTGAGCCGATCCGGCAACTCGGGTGGAATTGGCGGCAGCGGCTGGGCTCTCCGGATGGTCTCGATCGCCTCCTTGTCGAGCAGCAATTGACCCGAGCTTGTTCGCACCCAGACGCCGAGCAGCGTGCCATCCCTCGCCATGGCGAACTGCGTGTCGACGACCTTTCCTTCGAGATGTATTGCGCTCGCCGCCTTGGGATAACGCTGGTACCGCGAAACGTGCCGAAGCAACGTCTGTTGAAATTTGACGGCCGCGCTGCTCGCAGGCCCGCTCACGGCCGCAGGCATCGGCGGAGTGTCTCCGGGCGAGACAGTTCTCGCTCTCGGAGCCGGAACGGGATCGTCGGATGGTGTCGGATCCGGGTCCTTCAATGAAGTATCGGCGCGGCTCGCAACATTCGCCGCGTCCGGTTGAGAAACCGGGGCGACGGCTATCGGGACGGCTTCGGGCCGCGGAAGTAGCTGAACCTGCACAACCGCGGCCGACTGTTGCCCGGGAGAGCCGGCCGGCACTTGCATCCTGATCCAGTAGACGCCACCGACGAAAAGAACGGCCGCCAGAGCGGGAACGCCGAGCAGGCGATAGAACTCTCCCGATGACGAGGCGGCATCGAGGTCATCGTCCTGGAAGGATCCAAGCACCGCAGCTCGTCCCTTCTCGTTTCCGCGGCGAATATCGCTGTCGCTCATTGCAGGGACTTCACCACGATGACGACGCGGACCGGCTGTGGCGTATTCGCCGGCGCCGGCTTGCTGATCGTCAGGCCCCGAAGCGCCGCCGAAACTGCAACGTCCCGCTCGTGGTCCCCGGTCGAGCGGAACAACTCGGTTCGCTCGATCGTGCGCGCGGGATCGATCCAGATATCCAGCACCGCGCGATAATTGCCATCGCGCGTCTTTGCGTTCTTTCGAAGCGCATTCTGAATGTCCATCTGCACTCTCTGGCTGTAGTCCTGTAACCGGGCCGCATCGTCGGCATCGCCGGTCTGACGCACGCGCAGCCGCCCCAGGGACAGATCCGATGTTGCGAGGGGCGCCGCCGGAGGTGCATAGCCGACGCCCTCTGCGCTGGGAAGAGCAAGCGTGATGGCATCGGGACGAATGTAGCGCACCTTCAGCTCCGTGCTCGTAAGCAGCAGGTTCAGTGCTTCGTCCGCGGCATACGTTCCTTCAACCGCGACCGACGTCCGGCCGACGGCGGAGTTGCTTTCATAGAGCACTTGAATGCCGGTGGTCTGCCCATAGGCCTGCAACGCACCGGCCAGGGACTGTGCCGGAATGTGGAATGCGATCGGCCTGCCCGCACGCGCCGACCGGTCTTCCTCCGCGGCATTGGCGCCGAAGATGACCGTTATCAGCCAAGCGGCCAAGACCAGCTGCAGGCGGAACGCCGCGCGGATACCGCCTCGAGGGCGGTCGGCATGTAAGGCGATGGCGCCATGCAATGTAGCTGCTTTCATCGTGCTGCTCTTGTCGACCAGAAACAGCACGTCAGCCATCTGGATCGTTGAAGCCCAGGCGAATGCCTCCTCTATATCGTTTGCATGACAGTGATCTAACCGGCCGGTCGGATGGCACGATCGGACCTCGGACCCGAATGCCAGCCCGGGATCCCGCCTTAGAGCGATGCCTTGCGCCCCAGTCGCTGCAACAGCGCGGCTCGCTCAGCCTCCGTCAGGTCCTTCAACTGCTCCGCCGTGAACTCGCCGTTGCCGAGCACGCGGAACATGCCGTTCGGATCGTAGCTCTGCTTGTCGGGAGTCCGGCGCTTCTCATCCTCGCTCGGGTCGGGCCGGCGCCGCTCGCCGTCGCCACCACCATACCCGAGAACTTCCACGATGATCACCGACGGCCGGTCCGACGACCCCTGCCTGGTCACGTCTTTCACGGCGTCCGTTGCCGCCTTGTCCTTGGTCTCGAGCGAGAGCGGCGCAGTCTTGACCTCCGCTTTCGGCACACCCTTGCTCTGGCCCGAGACCTGGATGTTGTCCACGTTCACGATGTTGAAACAGGCGCAGGTGAAATTGCCGCTGACGCGGATGCCGGCGTCTCCGGCATTCACCGTGCCCTTGGGGGCAATCAGGTTGACGTCGCCTTCCGTCACCCCCGTGAAGCCGATGATGGTTCCGATGCCGCTGCCGGAAATATCGGCCTTCTCGAGCACACGCGTCACGGCATCGATATCGGTCTGGATTTCCGGCGCCGACGGCACGCGCGCGGTCTTGGCGCCGCGGCCGGCGTCGATGTCGCCCTGCGTCGACCAGATGATCTCATTGCCGCCGGCGAAGGTCAGGATGCGCGAGCGGTTCACGGTGACGCTGTCACGAGCGAACAGGTTGATGTCGCCGGGGCCCAGCGTCACGAGACCGTATTCCACCGGCGCCGGCTTGCCGAGCGCCGCAACTTGCAGGCCGCCGCCAGGCGTCAGCACTTCGATGCTGCCGCCCGACATGGTGCGGAACTTGGCGTTTCCGGTCCTGACGTCACCTGCCCAGTCGGTGCCCGGGAACAGCGTCTCGATCGCGGCATAGCCGCGGTTGTATCCGCCGTTGCGCGGCTTGCCGTTGCCGTCGGATGTGTTCTGGTCGTCGCCTGCGGCGCGCAGCTCCTGCATATAGACTTCCCGCACGAAGCGTTCGCGCACCAGCATTGGCAGAGCCTGGAATTTGCTCCAGGCATCGAGCGGCGATAGTTTCTCGCCGGTCACGTCCTCCATGAAGGAGACGATGCCCGTACGAATCTTGTGCGGCCCGGAGGAACGTTGCTCGAATGCGTCGGTCAGGTAGAGCGGCACCACCGTGCCGTCCGCCAAGGTGGTCTTGAGATAGTCGGGCATCTTTCCGACATTGGCCGGATCGAGATAGGCCTTCAGAAACGCGTCATAGGACGGCTGCTTGCCCTTGAGACCCGCCATCACCGTGATCGCCGCGCTCTGGCTGGGCAGGCCGATGATCTCCGTGAAATCCTTGGGCCGGTTGTTCGAGTCATATTCCCGGTTTCCGGTGCCGAAGATCGACAGTTCCGGCGCGTAGACGTCGCGGCCTGCGCTCACCTGCACTGCGCCCGGCCCCTGCACATAGATCGAGCCCCGGACCGGGCCGCCCATAATGTCATTGCCGGCCTCGAGCAACGACACGTCGGTCGGATGAATGTTGCGCAGTGAGTAGTTGATGTTGCGGATATCTGTGCCGGCGCGGAACCAGGTCTGCTCGTTGGCCATGACGCCGGCCGTGAAGATCGTACCGCTCTGAGTTGTGAGCGCGCCGACAATCGATCCGTTCAGGGCGTAGACACGGCTCGGCTCGTAGTCTGCCTCGTTCGGCAGATGCGCGGGATTGCGAAGGTTGTAGAGATGCAGCGCGTGGCCGGCGATGTTGCTGGCCGGCGTGGTGAACGTGTTGATCAGAACGTAGTGGAGCCCGCTCAAGGTATCCGGCGAGGAACCGCCGAGGTTGACCGGAGAGGAAACTGTACCTCCGACAGGCTCGAACGGCGACGGAATCATCTCAAGTGCGGCGCGGGACATCACGATCTCGCCGGCGAACACGTCATTTGCAGCGAGAATCCGCAGCTCCGGATTGCTGCTCGGCATCGTGTACAGAGTGCTGTTCAGCACGGAGCCGTTCAGTGCGGTCACGCGCGTTTTCGACGGATAGATGTTGCCGGCGAGCGAGTTCACGTTCGCAAAATATTGCAGAGCCGACGTTGTGATGTCCTTGGAGAGATATGTCGCTTGCCCGACCAGGATCACGTCGCCGCCCGTCGAGGTCAGGTTGAGCGCAGTGCGCTCGCTCTGACTGCTCATGAAGGTCAGCTCATGCGACATCCCCTTGCCGACCAGCAGCGGATCGAGAACCGTCTGCAGCCGCAGGTCGCCGGCGGTTCGCACGTCCAGGGTTGCATCGCCGACCGACAGGATCGGGGCGATCGGATAGGTGACGATCTGCGTCCCCACCAGCGCCTTGACCTCGCGCCCGACCGCGAATTCACCGGCGGTGATCGTGCCGGCGCCGCGCCCGATGTAATAGTAGCCGGCGCGGACGGCACCGCCCGCCTCGACGGTCATCGCACCGCCGTTGCGCAGTTCCAGGAGCTTCCTCTCCGTCGTGGAACGCCCGCCGCGCACGCGACCATTGGTCGGCAGCGCGACCGTCAGGTTGTTGAGATCGCCGCCGGCATGGACCTCGACATTGCCGCCGCCGAGCGCGCCGACGCCGCGCAGGAAGTTGGCGTAGTCCACCCACCAGGAGCTTTGCTGAGCTGCCATCTGGCCGTATGCGGCATGACTCCAGGGACCGAAAACGTAGGAGTTATCCGTCGCGCCCTGCCGATTCAGCCACTCCGTGTAGTGTTGCATCTGTGAGCGATCCGCCGGCAGAGCGACGTCGATGTTGCCGCCGACGGCAATGTCGAGATGGCCGCCGCCGACGCCGTAGGTCGCGCTGGCCGGCGCGGTGGTGAAATCGTTGAAAACGGCGAGATCGCGCCGGCCGGCGGTATAGATCGAGGCGCCGCCCTTGAGCTGCAGGTCGCCACGTGCAGCGATGCTGACGTCGCCGGTGCCGGTGCGCACCATCGTCACGGGATTGACGGTGGACGTCGTCGCCCCGGGCTTGATGGTCGCATAGAGTGAAGCGATCGTCGCAAGATTGGGGACGATCTTCGTCAGATAGAAATCCTTGAAGGTCGAGTACCGCGTGATGACGCTGAGACGGTTGCCGCCGCTGGCGGCCGTGTTGGTCCACCTGAAGTCGGCCTGCGGTTGCGCAGGGTTGGGATTCAGGCCCTTCGCGGCGGCATAGTTATTCCAGAGGTCGAGCACGTAGCCGTAGGCCGGATCCGTCGGCAGGCCGAAAGATATTTGCGCGCTGGAATCGTTGTTGAGGCGGACGCCGGAAGTGGACTCCAGGCTCGCGGGCCAATCCGCAGGATTCATCGTCGTCGAACCGGGTGAACTGCCCGAGCCATAGGAGGCGACCGAGTCGACAAGAGCGGTCGCTGTAACGGAATTCGAGCCGCTGACATAGGTGTACGCCGACTGCTCGCTGAGCGTGATCTTGCCCGTGGCGCCGCTGGCGAGGCGCGTCGGGTCGGCGCTTTCGCCCATTGGCGTGGCGCCCGCAACGAGTCCCAGGCTCCAGGACGGCACCGCCACCCTCGAGCCGTCCGGCTCGGTGATGGATGGGAACAGGACCGAATTGGCCAGCGTATTCGGCGCGCTCGCCCCCGGCGAGTTGGCCTCTGCGCTGTAGGGAACGCCGATCAGGGTCGGCGGCGTCGTTGAGGTTTCGGTTTTCCTCGTGCCGAGCGTCGCGAAGGTGATGCCGGCATAGGCCGATGGGTTGGTCGTGCTGGTGCTGTCGTAGGGCGTGAGATTCGCGGTGGTGCTGGTGCGCCCGACGTTGAACACCATGCCCAGGTTCGTCGAGGTGGTGCCCTTGACGGCGACGTAGGTCGAATCGAGCGGGTTGGCGAACTGGAAGAAGCCGTCCGTGACACTGCCCTTCAGGTCGATGTTGCCGCCGGCGCGCATGGTCAGGACGCCCGGCTCTCCGAGAATGCTGCCGCCGGTGCGATAAACCATGGTCGTATGGTCACGCAGCAAGGCGCTTTCCTTGCCGGCGACGACATAGGTCTTGCCCAGCACCGGTTCGATGGCCATCACGCCGGCCGCAAGCGCCGAGGCCTGATTGACCACACCTGCGCCGAGATTCCAGTTGCTCTTGAGCACGATGTCGCCGGAAAAATTCAGCTCCATTCCTGCGCGTGCGTGGAAGTTCGACTGGCTCGTCAGTGCGCCGAGGTCCGCGTAGCCGGCACTGACGTCGAAGTCGCGCACGAATTCGACCAGCGTGCCGGCGCCATAATCCGCCAGCACGTTGAGTTTGCCGGCCGCGACCTTAGTCAGATCGAGTTCGGCCTGGCCGCTGCTATTGACGGTGACGCCGACGAAGCGCGGATCGGATGCAAGCGTCGCGAGGTCGAAGCGCTTGTAACCTTCAAGCACGATCTCGCGCGCGCCGTTGATCGCGCCGGCAAAGCTGACATTCACCTTGTCGGCCCCAGGCTGCTCGATGACAGGCGCACGCAGCGTCACCTTGCCGCCCTCGCCGCCCGCCACGTCGATCACGCCGCCCAATACCCGCAGCACGCCGTTCGAGATTCCGAGGGTGACCCGGCCGGAGCCGAGGCCGTCCACCGTGTCGGTGGCGCCTGCCCGCAGCAGCGCCGCATTCGTCATGGTCAGGCCCTGGCCGCCATAGATCGAGATCGAGCCGCCATAGGTCGCACGTGCGTCGATGGTGCCTGCGACGGTCACGGCGCCCTGATCTGCGGCGAGCGAGAACTCCTCGACCGTAGTTGCGCCGTCGAGCGTGACGTCGCCGGAGCGAATCCGGAAGCTGCGCGATTTGGTGAAGCCGGCGCCATTCAGACGCTGGTTGAGCCCGCCGAAATCCGACAACGCAGTGATGTCGAGCGAAAAGGAGCCGCCCCGTTTGCCCGCCGCGGCCTTGGCGTTGATCGTGCCGTTCAGCGTGACCTGGCTGCCGTCCTGCTCGATTGCGAGCGTGCCCGCGCCGCCGCCGATGGGACGCCCGTCGGCGTCCCGCGCGGAGCCGAGGTCGAGGATCGCGCCCGCTCCGAACAGCACCGCGCCGCCGTGCGCGCCCAGCGAGATGGTCCCGGCATCGGCGTATTCGGACACGTCGAAGAACTTCTTCTCGAAACCCCCGACGTCGATGCGCGAGCCCGCAGTGAGATTGACGTTGCCATTGGTGGCATTCAGCTTGACCGATCCGCCCAGCGCGTCGATACGTCCGCCGAAATCGACGGCGCGCCCGGTGAGTGTCCAGCGCGAGCCGAGACTGTCCTGGTCGCGCGCCGGGCTTGCCGTCCCGTGGGCGGCAACCGTGAGCAGGCCGGTCGTGGTGATCGATTGCTGGCTGCCGCCCCGGCCGGTCAGGACCGGCGCGGACAAGGTCAGCGCCGCACCCGCGACATCGAGCGAGCCCTTGCCTTCGCCGGCAATGCGCGTCGTTCCCGTCAGCACGATGGTGTCGAAGCCGCGCAGCGCCTTGGCGCCCTCGCCCAGGGCCAGCTCTGTTGCGGTGAGCTTCAGGCTACCATGACCGGCGCCGACCGGCTCGCTGAACGTGCTCGCGGTATTTTCCAGCACGACCCGATTGCCGTTCACCGCGATCTCACTGTTGCTGCGGCCGACCAGCCCTGCGGCGTCAAGCGTCACGGCCTGCAGCCCCGACAGGTCCACGGCGCTGTGGAAGTCGATGGTTGAATAGCTGCGCAATGTCAGGTGCTGGGTGTTGTTGAGCGCGGCCAGCGCCGCGGCATCGAGCACCAGCCCGCTGCCACCGCCGAAGCCGATCCGGCCCGACGACAGGGACAACGCTGCGCCCGCCAGTCTGGCCTGGGTGACGAGGGCGTTCCCCGTCGCGTCGATCAGAAGAGACTTGCCGCCGTCGAGGACCGCGCCGGCGCCGATCTTCACCTGGCCGCCGACGGTCGTATCGACGTTCTTGCGGCGGACCCGCACCGCGTCGCCGTTGGACAGGCGGATCAGGGCGCCCCAGTCGCGATCGGACGCCTGCGGGGCCATCACGAGATCGCCGGCGCCGGTCGGCGCCTCACCGCGCGCGACGATGACGCTGCCTGCCGAGACGTCGATCGTGTCGCTCGCGGCCAGGATGATCTCCGGTCCCGTCAACGCCGAATTGGCGCTGTTGCGCACGACGATGTCGTGGGCCTGCACATCCACGCGCAGACCGCCGACGTCGCCGCTGCGGAAGCCCCCGATCAGCAGGCTGCCGGCGCCGAAGCCGGACAGGGCAGCGGCGTCGATGACCAGATAGCCATCGGCCCGCAACGTGCCGGCGCTCTGGTCGGCCCCCAGGATTGCGATCTTGTTGGCGGCGATATCGACCAGTCCGCCTCGGCCGCCTGCTGCGGCCTGAGAATGCAACTCGCCCTTCAGGATTAGGTCTTGCGTCGCCTTGAACACCACCGAACCGCCGTCGACCGGCAGACGCGGTGTGACAATCTGCTGACCGGTGAGCCGATACTGCGTCAGCTTGAATGCATCGGAAGCGAAGAAGGTGTTGGCGAACGCTTCGTTGTACTCGCTGTACTGCCGCAGCACCGAGCCCGACATCACGCGCCACGAGGACGACTGCTGGTCCCGGCTGCCATCGAGCGCATTCGCGCGATAGCCGGACACGATCGCCGTACCGTCGGCCATTACGGTGGACGTCGTCGCCTGGCCTGTCGAACCGGTGACCGCCTGGATCGCATATGCGCCAGGGAGCATCGCGTAGGATGCGGGCAGCAAAGTGTACCAGCCCGCCGGCAATCCGCTGCCGACGTCGAGCCAGATGCGGTCACCGCTGCGGATCGATGCCGAGCTGGGTGCAGTCGCCCCGCCGAAAGCCGGCATGACCGCGAACAGGCCCGGGAGCGCAAGCATGTCATGCGAGCCGCCCGGTCCGGGCACGTGCTCCCATGCCATCAGGTCGCCGCCGCCTTTGATGTTCACCACCGAGCCGGGTGCGAGCTCGACGGTCGGCGCCTCGAGGGTCACGCGCTTTTCCGGCAGGCTGGCGATGGTGGTCGGCTGCGGGCCGGTCGTCACCGTCCAGTTTTCGTTGTTGCTGAGAGCACCGTAAGGCAGCACGAGGCCATCGCCGGTCACCGACGTGACGCTGCCGGCGCCGAGCGTGAGGCGCTGGCTGGCCTTGAGCGTGATCTGGCCGAACGGCGCGCGCAGGGTGCCGTTCTGCTCGATCGTCGACGCTTCGAGCGTCAGTGTCCCGCCGGCCGACAGTGCCAGACCGGGAGTTCCGTTCTGCTGCACGATGAGTTTTTCGCTGGCCCTGATCGTCGCGTTGATCTGCGAGGTGGGATAGATCTGACCGGCCTTCACGATCAGCGTGCCGTCGACGTCCAGGAACGCGGGCTGGCTGACATTGCTGTGCGTCAGCCGGATGTCGTTCGCGTCGAGGACGGTTCGTTCGAAGCCACGGATGTTTGCCTGCACGATGTCGATCACGGAACCGGCCAACGTCAGCGTGCCTGCGCGCACCGGATTGCTCGGTGCCAGGCTGAACAGCGAGATGTAAGGCGCCCAGAAGCGCGAGCTGGCGCCATTGCCGTTGATCAGGGATCCCGTAATCGAGATCGAGCCGTCGAAAGCGAGGTCGACACCGTCCAACCGTGTCGTCGACGAGAGAACGAGATCGGCGAAGCCGGCGCCCTGAAGGCTCGAACTGCGTACGACCAGTCCTGACTGCGCAGCCGCGGTATCGGACAGGATCACGGTCGATGTCGCAGTCGCCAATGTCACCTTGCCGCCGCGCGCGCCACTGCCTCCACTCTGGCCGCGCCACGTCCCCTGGGCCAGGCCCTGCTGGGCCTTGACGCTGATCGAGCCGCCATTGCTGGCGAGAGTGACCGGCGCGAACTGGCGGTCTCCCGACTTGATGTCGAATTCGCCACTGGCACCCGCGACGTCGACCAGTGAGCCGGATTCGAATGCGACCACGGCGGACTCGATCGCGACGGAGCCGCCATTGCGTACGACGCCGATCTGGTGCCCCGCGCCATCGGTTTCGCCGACTGCCGTACCGCGTGCGATGATCGCGCCGTTATTTGCCACGACGACCGATCCCGCGCTTGTCGAAAGATTGATCGTGCCGGCCAGCGCCTCCACCGTGCCCGCAATTCGCAATGTGCCGGTCGAAGGACCGAGCAGGGACAGCGCGATCGTGCCGCCGGTGTCCGCCCTCACCGTCGCGCCCGCACCGACCGTCAGGGATCTGCCGGTGAGCGAGAGCGACGTCGGCTTGAGCGCCAGACGCTGCGACGGCGACAACACGGCGAGCGTGCCCATCGCGCTGATCGGCGTGCCCGTGGCGAAGCCCGAGACGTCCACGCCCTTGAGATCGACGTTGTAGGGGAGCTGCGTGACATTCACGCCTTCGGGAATCGTGATATCGCCGTCCGTGGAGATCAGAAGCGAGCGGAAGCCGCGTTCCGAGAACAGCGTTTCCGACAGGCGAACGGTGTTGGGCGAGGTCGGCGCAGCGCCGCCGATCTGCAGCGACGCCGTCGTGAGGTTCATGGACAGGCTGCCGCCGGAGCCGGCCGCATAAGCGCGCATGTCGGCGTTCGCCAACTCCGTCACATCGGTGGTGTTGAGCGTGATCTTGCCGGCGTCGCCGAATTTCACCTGCGGCTTGCCGTTGCGCAGGCGGTACCAGCCGCCGCCGGATACGTCGAGCACCACGCCCGGCTGATAATGGGCCTGGTCGAGCGCGATGCTGCCGCCATTGACGACCGGCGGCAGCGCCGAGCCGGCGCCGCCCTTCACCTGGTTCACCCATTGGCCGCTGACGTCGATGGCCGCGCCGGCTCCGAATGACACGTTTTCAGCGCCGAGCAGGTTGACGCTGCCGCCGGGAGCGTGAATCACGCCGTCGATCTTGAAATCCTGGCTGTAAGCAACGGTGGAATTGGCCTTGATCGAAAACCTGCTGCCCGGCGTCAATTCGAGCGTCGTGCCTTTCTCGATAGTGACGTTGTTGGAGACGTAGAGCTCGATCTTCCCCAGCCCGGCATCTGCAAGCACGTCGGAGTCGAGATAGGTCGTACGCAACCGGAACGAATCCTGGTTGCCGGGCGCGCCCGAATACCAGGTGGACGGAAGCGACGACGTCGCCGTGAAATTCGTCGGCAGCTGCGTCGGATCCTTGGAGATCACGAGCTTGCCGAGCAGCCAGAGCCGATCTTCATCGCCGTCGCCGCCGAACGTCAGCGAGCCGGCCTTGGCGGTCTTGCCGCTTGCGGCCTGACGCTCGCCGACGATCACGCCGCCCCAGTAGCCGCCTTCCAGCGCAACACCTTCAGTGGCGTAGAACTGGATAGCGCCGGCGTCACGTCCCTCGGTGAAGCCACGTTCGAAGTGGCTCGCCGACCACGGTGTGCTCCAGGACTCCGATTTTCCCCAGTTGCCGTGTGTGCGCGTGAACCCGCCGGCGAACCCGACATAGATCCTGTCCGGCGTTGCCGAGGCGATATCGTAAATTCTGCCATCGGCGCCGAGCAGCTTGGTCGAGCTGACCATTCCGTCCTGATAACGGAACGACCCGCCGGAGACATCGAGCAACGAGCCCTGACGGGTGATGATCGAACCGGCCGATTTGAGCGTGATGTTGCCGCCAATGGTCGACAGTTCGGCGAGATTTGTCTTGCTGTTGCCGATCCAGGCCGAGACGTCGCCCAGCGGCGTCCCGATCCACTCGCCCGCGGCGCCTCCCCAGCTCACGCCGGCCATCGGGCCATCGGTGAAGACGCCGCTGGCGCTGCGATCGATCGTGATCTTCTGCCCCCGCAGCCAGGAATTCCGCAGCAGTGGCGAATCGCGCAGCTCGTTGATGCGCAACTCGGCCTGCACGAATCTCCGCGACATGGGGATCAGGACATCCTGCACACCGGCGGCGCTGACATAGGCGTCCTCACCGATATAGATCCGGCTGCCGTCACGGATCGGCTGCTCGTTGTTGATGGGCTCCTCGGTAGGCCCGGGCGAGGTGCTGGCCACGATGCTGATCGTACCGGCGGGGACGAGGATGTTCGCCTGCGCCCCGATATCGATCAGGTTGCCGCGCAATTCGACGCGCCCCGGCTTGTAGCGCGTGGCCTTCGCCGTCTCCTCGATCTCGCTCGTGTCGGTGGCATCGGGCAGAACGGCGGTGACGCTCCCCGGTAACAGATGCACGTCGCCCGTCTTCCAATACACGAGCTGGGCATCCAGGCTGCCGCTCGACGCCATCATGCCGTTGCTGTAGGCATCCAGCCGGATCGATCCCTCGCGGTTGTTGAGCGCGGTTGCCGCCAGCATCACGCCGCCCTGGAAGATCTCGCGCCCCATCGCGGTGATGTTGCCGCGATCGGACTGCACCACGCCGGTGTTCACGACCTTGTAGCCGACCGACGCCGCGCGCGCGTACATCTCGGGAAGCAGGATGTCGCGAACGCTCTCGCCCCACGGCTTCTCCGTGAAGAGATCCCAGCCGGCGATCGCCCCCATCAGATGATTGTAGTTGAACAACCATGGCATCGGGGCCGTCACCGCGACGTCCACACCACGCGTGTCGCCCGGATTGGTCCTCAGATAGACCTGTTCGCCGGCGGCCATGATGATCTGGCCGTCGGGGACGCTGATCTGGCCGGCGTTCGCAACGATCGGCGCGAACAGCATCGCCTTGCCGCCGGTCTTCGCGCCGATCTGAGCTCCGGCCTGAATGGTGACGTCGCCCGGCACGCCATCCCGCGTGAACCGCGCGGGCTGGCTTGGATCGGTGGCCGGCTTTTGCGAATTCGCCAGTCGTGGGTTGTATTCGCCGAACGTCGGCAAGTGGATGTCGTTGGTGAGCACAATCGAAGTATTGATCCCGGCCAGGAACTGCGCGTTCGACAAAGCAAGGGACGAGGCCACGAGGGTGCCGACATCGACCTGGCTGGAGCCGCCGAAGATGATGCCATTCCTGTTGATGATGTAGACCTGTCCCTCGCTCCTGATAGTGCCGAGGATCTGGCTGGGGACGAGGCTCGGATCGAGCACGCGGTTGAGCGCGATCCAGTTGGCGGCGCCGCCACCTCCGGCGGACTGGTTGAAATACAGGTCAGTCTCGCGTCCGACGTTGAACTTGTTCCAGGTCAGGATCGCCTTCTGCTGGTTCTGCACGACCTCGACCTGGACCCGGCCATTCGAGCCGGTCGATTGGGTCGGCTGGGCGGCGCCGGTCCAGGCCGGCTGCCCGTCGATCACCGCGGTGGGATTGCTGGTCGGATTGAGGCCGCCGGGGGCAAGTCCGTTCGGCACATTCGGAAGCAGACGGCCGGGATGATTCTTGTCCAGGCCGAGATTGTTCGGGCCGATCAGCGCGCCGGCTCTCGCTGCCGCCTGCACGTCGCGCATCGCTCGAAGCGAAGCATTGATGCGGCTCATCGCCTGTGCCGATGCGATCGCCCCTGCCTGCCCCGCCGCGTTGGTCGTCACGGCGACGTTTGCCACCGGGCTCGCGCTGCCGCTGCCCAGGTTGCGCGCATCGGCCGCCGCCGCCCCCACCAGCAACGCGGCCACACTGGCGCCGCCGAGGAACATCGCGTGTCTGACGGACCGGAACGGGCGAAAACGGACGGTGCGGTGGGACAAGACGGCATTCCTTCTGGCAGCACGGCTAAACCCAGTGAAGGGTCGTGCCTCGTCATCCCCTGCGATGACGATCTAGCTCTAAGACGGAAGCCTGTAGGCGAACGCGCACGGTTTCTGTGTGAAAGTTTCTTGTCAGCGGGCGTCAGCCCAACAGAACCAGGCCGCCCGGGAGCTTGCGGGCCTTGACATCGAAGGCCTGCTCGAGACGCACGAGGATTTCATCCATCTGGTCGATGCGGAAGCGGCCACTGACCGGCCTTTGCGCGAGGCTCGGATTGACAAGGAGAATCCGGCCGGCGCGATAACGATTGACCTCTTCCACCACATCCGCGAGCGGGGTCGCCCGGAATAGCACAATTCCCCGCTGCCAGGCGGATTCTGCCTCTGCGTCGATCGCGGCAACCCGGCCGAGCCCGCCGGCATCGTAACGCACGCTCTGCGCCGGGCCGATGACGGCAGAATTGTCGTTGCGCTCGATGCGCACCTCGCCATCGAAGCAGGCGACGCTCACTACCGGACCCGCCGGACCGTTCATGCAACGCACATCGAAACGTGCATGGCGGCCGATCGAGCGCCCGTCTGCGGCCAACACGACGAGCGGACGAACGCTCTCGACCGTTTCGAACAGCGCCTGCCCCGCAAGGAGCTCCAGACGATCGCCCTCCCCGTCAGCGGGGTGGACCGCAATGCTGGTTTGCGTATTCAACCGCACCGCGACGTTCTCCGCCGGCCTGATCTGCCGCTGTTCGCCGATGGCCGTCCTGTAGTCGGCATTCAGTTCGCGGAGGGACGGCCACAGGCCCAGCGGCGGATTGACGACGGCGACGCAGGCAGCCGCGGCGGCAGCCAACCCGCCACCGAGAACGAGGCGGCGGTCGAGTACCGGGCGCGACGTCCGCCGGACCGGCAACGCCTCGAACTGGCTGCGCGGGATGCTCGCGCCGGCGCGGCGGATATCGCGCCATACTCCGCTCGCCGCGGCGAAGGCCGCCGCATGCTCCGGGCCCGCCGCACACCACCGCCGCAACGTCTCGGCATCGGCAGACGTCGCATGTCCGGAATCGATGCGCTGGACCCACGCGATCGCCTCACGCTGCAGCAGGTCGAGCTTATGCACCTGTCCTTGAGTCATGGAGTCATTCAGCCTGGTCGTGGTCGTGATCACCGCGCGGCGGCGGGTCTCGATTCAATGACGAATTTCCCTGGTCCGGCGCGCATTCCGTCTCTTTCATTTGCCTTTGCCGCGCCAGACAATATTCATGGGCGAGCTGCAGCTCCTTCGAGACGAGGCGCAAGGATACGCCAAGCCGGTCCGCAATCTCCTGCCGCGCCATGTTGTCGACCCTTGCCGCGAGCAGGATGGTGCGGCGGCGAGGCGGCAGCTCGGCCAGGATGATGGCCATCGCGTCCAAATCCGACCGCGCCTCCGCGACTTCGGCGGGACCAGGTGTCTCATCGGCAACCTCGAGCAGATGCTCGATATCGACCTTCGTCAAATGGCGCTTTTCCGCGCGACGATGATCATGTGCCACGTTGAAGAGCATGCGCAGCAAGTAGCTGACCGGATTGTGCAAGGTTCCGATCGTCGTGTCGGTGCGGGCCAGGCGCAGCCAGGTGTCGTGCAGGACATCGCCGGCCATTTCGGACGAGCCAAGGCGCCGCGTCAAACCCCGCTTGAGATCGTCATATCGGTCGAGCAGCAGGCGGCGCAGCATCGCCACGGAGGCTTCGGTCACCGCACGCCTCCGGCCGCGTGCGGTAGGGCGGTCGCGCCGCAACTCATTGTGACGCCCGAAGCCTGCGGCAGGACCACGATCAAGACCGGCTGCGCGAAGCCTGGGGGCACCGGGGCACCCACGCTGAAATGCCGAAGCGCGTTGTCGATGCCGCGGTCCAGCTCGACCGTGCCTGCCGATCCAAGTCGTTCGAACCTGGAGACGGTCCCCGACGGCGCGATCCAGACCAGGGCCGCGATGCGATAGCTTCCCGGCCGCGCCCCGCTGGTCCGGCACAGTGCATCACGCAACCTCGCCTGAACGACACCATAATATTGGTGCGCGAGAGCGGCAGCACTGCCTTCCGGCGGTCCGGCGGCTTCGGGCGCCGGGACCAGAACGAACGAATTGTCCTTCAGGAAGCGGGCGGCAAGACCGGTGCCCGCAAGCAGCAGCTGTAGCGCCGTCTCCGGCTCAAAGCTGCCTTTGACGGCTTCTGAGATGC
This sequence comes from Bradyrhizobium huanghuaihaiense, assembly GCF_025200885.1. Classification (NCBI taxonomy): domain Bacteria; kingdom Pseudomonadati; phylum Pseudomonadota; class Alphaproteobacteria; order Hyphomicrobiales; family Nitrobacteraceae; genus Bradyrhizobium; species Bradyrhizobium huanghuaihaiense. The sequence goes on from NZ_CP104172.1 coordinate 5,862,660, forward strand.
GGCCTTGCGCAAGCGCCGGATTGTAGAGGACCTCGCGACCAGTCGCATCGCCGTATCGATCGAGTGCGGAGGCAAGCGGCTGGGCCGGAATGTCGAACGACAACGGCGCGGTCATTTCCGAGTTCGCGCGCGGCGACCCGATTATTGCGCCGTTTGGCTCCGCTTCGGCTGCAAGGGCGGCAAACATCAAACACACAGCCAGATACGGCACGCGACGTGACACCGATCAATTGCTCCGGCAAGCCATCAGCATCGCGAGAGGCGAATGACGACCGTCCCGAACTTGCCTGGATGCCACAGGAAGTCTCCAGCCTACGAACGTTCCTTGACACGAATATGTCACTGATCGCTTTGCAAGTCGGAAGCGCACAAGCGGCGCGGCCCTCTCGAGCACTGGTCATCCTGCATGACTCACCCGCGACGGCGCACGAACTGCAAGATCTGGGACTTCCAAACCACCAGCCGACTCACGGTTGGAACAATCCTGGAACGACGAAGTCACGGCCCGTAGATCACCAGCTCCGAGTCAGACAGATCGGCAAGCCGGGGGCAATGCGGACCCTTGAAGTACTTCCGGCCGATCGGCTCCCTGTAGATGCCGACGAGGCCGGTCACAGGGCGATTGGCATCGAGAGCAATCGACATCCAGCCGCGTCGAACCAGGAAACGACCCATAGCGCCGGCGCAAACGACGTAATCGGCCAGATCCGCAATAGATCAAACCTTGACCGGGCGAGATAAGGCCGGAAAAGAGAAGAACGAGCCGCTACAATAGCGGCGGAACCCCTGCGCTTCGATGGCTTACCAAGTCCATTGCGCTGGACTGATGTTGACGTAGGTGACGTCCTTGTGGCGTTGCGCGACCTTGGTCAGCATGGGTGCGTAGCTGCGAAAGGCGGGCTCCACATACCAGCTGGAGAGATTGCAGCGGATGGAGACTCTACCGCCATCGTTCCTTGCGGTGTGGATCAACAGCAGAGCACCGACGGGTGCCTGGTCGTGCTCGAGCATATAGCCAAAGCGCGGAGAGCTGTCGGGCGTATCGGAAAACCTCTTGTCAGAAGATCGGCGACGGCATCGAGATCGGCTGTTCCTATCTCACGGCATCGAACCATCGTCTGAACTCTCACTCCTTCTATCCGAGCCGCCTCGTTGTCCCCGGGTTTGGCGAGTGCGCCAGGCGAGCGGATCGAGCGGCAACTCGTCCGTGGCGGCGTGCCGGAATTCCGGCTGCAGCGAGAGCTGCATCTCGCACCGAGCGTGAGCGTCGCTGCGAGACGATGTAGCGCAACCAGTTGCGGTATATGCGCTGGGCCGGAAGACGCCAGACGTTGCTCAGGTCCTTCGTCAGCTGATCGACCGGAAAATCGGCAAAAAGCTCCGGGTTTCTGTCGGAAAGGGCCTTCTGTCGGAAAGCGATCAGCATCTCTTCCGCGCCTTCATTCAAATAGCCTCTCGGTATCGTCGGACAGACTTCGTTTTCCCCCCGGAGGAAACGCCCCATGTCTCTTCGATATTCACCCAGCAGGCTCTGGGTCTCATATTCCGGGTGGCCCTGGAAATGGACAAAAAGGCTGGTCTTCTGCTGCTTGACGAAGCAGTCGGCTCCAGCGTCCGCCGACCAGCTGAGAACCGAGTATCCGCAGTCCGTGAGATCCTCCTCCTGCACCTCGTTCCACCGGGCGTGCGGTATTCGGAAGGTTCTCGGTACATCCTGCATCAAGGGATGATGTCTCGTCTTTGTTTGAGCGAAGACACCGAAGCATTTGGCAGGCAGCTTGTGGCGCGCAACGCCGTCCAGGTGCAGGACGGCTCCATGAACAGCCAGGCAGGAAAGCACCGACGACACGGTATTCTCCCTCGCCCAATCGGCGATCTCGGCGAAGGTGGTCCAATATGGCTCGTCTGTCAGGCTCGCGGCCCTGGGTTCGGCGCCTGTCACGATCACTCCATCCAGGCTCCTGTTCAGCAGATCGCCGATGCCACGGTAGTATCGACGCACGTAGTCACGTCCCCATTCGGAACGGGGGGTCGACTCCATCGTATAGAAGTGCAGCCTGACGCAAACTCGTCCCGCGGCCGCATTCAGCAGGTCGAACAGCTGGCGTTCGGTCGACATCAGGGCAGCATCCGACATGTTGTTGATGAGCCCGATATCGAGACAATCTCCCCGGCTTCCCGGGGGCTCCTTCGCATAGGCGCCGCTCGGTGCCCTGGAGAAGAGGTGGTGCTCGTGCGAATCTATATCGATTAGGACAGTCATCCGAATGCCTTCACGGTTGCCGAAACATTCGCGGCGCAGAGCGCCTGATCGAGATCCGCGAGGATGTCGTCGATGTGCTCAATTCCGACGCTCAGCCTGATCATCTCGGGTCGCACGCCGGCCTTCTCCTGCTCTTCGACTGACATTTGCCGGTGCGTTGTCGACGCGGGGTGGCAGGCCAGCGTCTTCGCATCGCCTATGTTGACCAGCCGCTTACAGAGCTTCAGCCTGTCGTAGAATCGCTTGCCCGCCTCGAAGCCTCCGGCGACACCAAACGTCAGCAGCGAACACGCACGACCATCGAGATACTTCTGCGTCAGCGCAAAATAGGGACTGTCGTGGAGGCCCGCGTAATTCACCCACCCGACACGACCGTCGTTGCGTAGGAATCGCGCGACCTTTGCGCCATTCTCGACGTGCCGCTCGATCCGAAGCGCGACGGTTTCGATGCCCTGGAGCAGCAGGAAAGCGTTCATCGGCGCGAGCACGGCACCTGTGGTTCTCTGGGAAACGGCGCGGCAACGCGCGATGTAGGCAGCGGCTCCGTAGCGCTCGGTAAAGACCAGGCCGTGGTACGATTTCTCCGGCTCGTTCATCATCGGGAAGCGCCGACGGTGCTCCGTCCAGGGGAACCTGCCGCTGTCGATGATAATTCCGCCGAGCGTCGTGCCATGCCCGCCCATGAATTTCGTAAGCGACTCCACAACGATGTCAGCGCCGTACTCGATCGGCCTGAGAAGGATCGGTGTCGGCACGGTGTTGTCGACGATCAGGGGAACGCCGTGCCGGTGCGCGACCTCCGCCATCACCTGGATGTCGCAGACGTTTCCGGCCGGATTTCCGACGCTCTCACAGAACACTGCCCGTGTATCGTCGTCGATCAGCCGTTCGACGCTCTCCGGCCGGTCGTCTTCCGAAAAGCGGACGGCAATGCCCTGCCTCGGCAGGATGTGCGCGAACAGCGTATGTGTGGTGCCGTAGAGCTGCGGGACCGAGACGATATTGGAGCCCATCTCGGCGATGTTGACGACCGCATAGTTCACCGCGGCCTGCCCACAGGCAACGCTGAGTGCCTCGATGCCTCCTTCAAGAGCGGCAACGCGCTTTTCCAGTACAGCGTTGGTTGGATTGCCGATCCGGGTATAGCGGAAGCCGTCGACTTCGAGGTTGAAGAGCGCCGCTCCATGGTCGGCGCTGTCGAATGCATAGGCGGCCGTCTGGTAGATCGGCACGGCAACGGCCTTCGTTGCCGGATCGTCTTCGAAGCCGCCATGGACGGCGACAGTCTCTCTTCTCATGGTAGCTGGCCCTTCGGCTCTCCTGCCCCGGGCTAGCTCCCGACTTCCCTGGCGCATCGGACCTCCTCGCTTGCTGAAGGTGCTCGGCCGTCGGTCTGCGCGAAGCCCAGCAGTTCGCGCACTGCGGTCGGCCACAGGTCGACGTCTTTGCCGTGGGTATGGAACATGGCGACGGCCAGACGATCCATTCCGAACGCCACGCAGGCTGTGTGGGCCGGCTCGGAGGCTGCATCGACAATGCCCCAGGTCGTGCCGAAATGATCCCGATGGTAGTTGAAGCTCATGCAGGCAGTCGGTTGCTCCTCGGAGCGCAGCGGCACCAGCAGTTCGAACTTCAGCGACTGCTGCTTCTGGCTTACCGCCATCATCTGGCCGACCCGGCCGAAGAACGGGTCGTTGGCATGGTCGACCCTGAAGGTTAGCCCGAGATCCCGTGCAATCGTCTGCGCACGTATGATCCAACGCTCCCGGAACGCCGAGACGTGATCCGCACTGCCGATGCAGACGAATTCCCGCATTCGGAAGGACTGCAGCCGATCGAGGTGGCGTGAAGGTTCGCGGCGGAAACAGTCGGCGGCCACGTCGAAGCTCCAGCCGCCGGCCGGCACGGGCCCTCGGCTCGCCGCGATCGGATAGACCGGATAGCAGGCGGCCGGCGACAGCACGAGGTCGGCGGGCGATAGCGACGTGGTCCAGTCGCCGCCGGCATCGAAGCGGCTGACCGCCGCGTCAATCTCGCTTTCCATGCCGTGCAAGCCACAGACGCAGCCGAGGAGATTGGGAAAGCTCTTCAGGTAACCCGACCTCTCGAGCTGGGCGCGATTCATGACGGGCGGAAAACGCATCACCTCGGTGTTCGGGTCGCGATTCCGTGAGATCACCGCGGCGATCCGCTCCACGACGTCTTCGTAGAGCGCGGTGCGGCCATAGACGCCGGGAGATCCCATCTCGTGGAAAAGCGCATCGGCAAGATGGTCCAACGGATCGGCTTTAGGTTGAGTGGAGAGCGCCGGTGCTTCAACAATGGCGAAGTTCATCAGGCCTTTCCTTTCAGAAAAAAATCAATCGCACAGAGAGTCAGGAATCGTGCTCATGAGCGTCGCCGGCCCGATGCTGGCGAGGATGCGATCGTTGTTGATCATGATCGGAGCGGAAAGCACGTCCCGCAGGTGGCGTCCGATACTTACGTCGGTGTCGTTGCGGTAACCGGACAGGCCACAGGTGCGCATCGCGTGCATGACGGTCGTAACCGCAAGCTCGGAGGCCTCCACCTTGAGAAGATTGATCGAGGACTGGAAGTCCACGGACGACAGCGCGCGCACGTCTCGCCCGCGGGCTTCGTAGAACTGCAGACTAGCCGCAATGACGGCGCGCAATTTCGTCAGGGTCATCCTGGCGGCGGTGAAGTGCGCCGCGGCAGGAGGCGTATTGCCGCCCGACCCGCGAGCGGCCTTGCGGACGAAGAGCTGCGCCCGGTCCACCGCCGCCGCCGCGATTCCCGCCCAGACCGAAGACCAGCACAGATGAGCGACGGGCGTCATCGTCTGCGCATGGATCTTTTCGTATGCCACGGGGAATATCTGGTCCGCAGTTCCCCGGAAATCCAGCTTGAAGCCTGCGCTGCAGGTCCCGCGCATGCCGAGCGTCTCCCAACCCAGAGTGCGCTCCAGCGTATAATTGTCACGGGTGATGGCCAGCAGCACTTGATCGGATCCGGCAGCGGATTCGGAGCGGCGGGCGACAGTGATGATGCCGTCCGCCTCGGCGCCGTACGAAATCACCGTCGCATCGCGCACCAGCGAAATCTCGGTGCCTGCGCGCTCCACTGCGGCGGAGCTGAAGCGTATGTTTCCGCCGTTCTGACCTTCGGTGGTCGACGATGCCAGCAGCAGCTGCTCGGCAGCCACGCGTCGCATGAGACCTTCGTGCCACCCGCTATCCGCCCCGTGGCGAACCAAGCACGCGACCTTGGTCTGATGCATCGCAAAGATCATCCCGACCGAAGCGCAGGCGCGGCCGAGCGCGTAGCACATGTCGGCGACCTCGGAAATCGACGCCCCCTCCCCGCCGAACTCGATCGGAATCTGAGCTCCCAGAAGTCTTTCCTTCCGCGCCGCGTCGATCGCCTTCCGCGGAAAGCGCGCCTCGCGATCGACCCCTTCTGCCTCCGCCGCAGCGACCTCCGCGACATTTGCCGTTCGCCGTTGGAACGAGGATTCGGCGGGAGAGAAGGCAATTCGACCAATTTCGGTGGCGCTGTTGCGGAACTGAACTTCCTGCACAGTCATGGGCCAGAGCCTCCCGCTTCATGGTTGTCATGATTGGACGTTGCGAGCCGGGTCGAGACGGATTCCGATGAAAAGCCGACAACTAACCCACTTCCCTCGCCGCGTCGTTGGCGCAGAAGTGGGTATCAGGAAGCTTCCGCTCCCGGGCGAGGTACCTCTGAAGCAGAGCTATTGGCCGAAGTTACAGTTGGGTATCGTCGCCCTTCATGTGATCACGCCTGGCCACGGCAGGAGACCGGCTGAAATGCACGACTTTGCCGTCAACGTTCAGAACCGCGTTCTATCGGTCGTCAGGAGCGTCCTCCAGCAGAACGCAATCATCGCTGAGGTCCACCCGGAGTCGCGACTCGTGGACATTGGGCTGAGCTCGATGGGCATGGTCGAGTTGATGCTCAAGGTCGAAGCCGAGTTCGATCTCATCCTTCCCCAACTCGAGATCACACCCGAAAACTTCCAATCGGTGAAGGCGATGGAGCGGATGATCCTCAACCAGCTCGGATCCGGGTCGGGATGAAGCCAGTTGAACAAAGGTTGTGCTTCGAGAGCCAAGCAAGCCGCATCGAGCGGGTGCGCGAGGATACCGATCCAGCCCGGCCGCATGAGCAATCCATAAACAAAGCCGCGATTCAGCACGCGACCAGACGCGACGCTCCGCGCCGCTCCGCCGCCAAGACCTGGCTGCAAGCCATCGCACTGACCGCACGGCTCGAAGCCCAGCCGCATCGTCTGTTCGCCGACATCGTCGAGGATTGGGCACAACGGCAGCCCGGGCGGCCCGCCTTGCTCTCGGATGGCCAATCCTTCACCTACGGCGAACTCACCGACCGGATCAACCGGTATGCGCGTTGGGCACGGCACCTTGGCCTTCAGGAGGGCCGCACCGTCTGCCTCCTTGCACCGAACCGGCCGGACTATCTCGCCTGCTGGCTTGGTATCAGCAGCGTCGGCGGAACGGTGGCGCTGATCAACACCAGGCTGGTCGGCCAGTCGCTCGCCCACTGTATCGATGTCGCTCATGCCGATCACCTCATCCTGGCTGCCGATTGCGTGGACGCCTTCGAGGGCGCCCGTCCCCACCTGCACCGCGTGCCGCAATGCTGGAGCCTTGGCACCGGCGATCGACGCGACGATCTGGATGCGGCGCTCGCCGCCTTCGAACCACGACCGCTGTCCTCCGCCGAACGTGGCGACGTCACGATCGATGAACGCGCGCTCCTCATTTACACCTCGGGCACCACCGGCCTGCCGAAGGCGGCGAACGTCAGTCATCGCCGCGTTCTCGCCTGGGGCGGGTGGTTTGCCGGACTGACGGACGCGTCCACCGACGATCGCCTCTACGATTGCCTGCCGCTCCATCACTCCGTGGGCGGCGTCGCGGCTCCCTGCAGCATGCTCTGCGCGGGCGGTTCTGTCGCGATTGCGGAGAAATTTTCCGCCGGCAGATTCTGGCGCGACATCGAGCGCTTCGACTGTACCGTCTTCCAGTACATTGGCGAGCTCTGCCGCTATTTGCTGAAGGCGCCAGCATCCGAACAAGAGACGCGGCACCGGCTGCGGCTGGCTGTCGGCAACGGATTGCGCCGCGACATCTGGGAGACGTTCGCCAACCGGTTCGCGATTCCGCAGATCCTCGAATTCTATGCCGCAACCGAAGGCAATTTTTCGCTGTTCAACGTGGATGGAAAGCCGGGTGCGATCGGCCGGATACCGCCGGTTCTGGCGCATCGCTTTCCAACCTCGATCGTCAAGGTCGATGCTGACAGCGGCAGCCCAGTCCGTAACGAGGCCGGGCTCTGCATCGCGTGCGCCCCCGGCGAGACCGGCGAGGCTGTCGGACGTATTGGCAAGGCCAATTCCGACGGCCGCCCTTTCGAAGGCTACACGGATCCTGCCGAGACCAAGAAGAAGATTTTACGCGACGTCTTCGCAATGGGAGATACCTGGTTTCGCAGTGGAGATCTGATGATGCGCGACGCGCAGGGCTACCTCCACTTCATCGACCGCGTCGGCGACACCTTTCGCTGGAAGGGCGAGAACGTCGCGACCAGCGAGGTGAGCGACGCTATCGCGGACTGCCCCGGCGTTCTCGACGCCTCGACCTATGGAGTTGCGGTGTCCGGGACCGACGGCCGCGCCGGCATGGTGGCCCTGGTGGTGGAGCCAAATTTCGATTTCGGAATATTCAGAGAACATCTTTCGTGTCGCCTGCCGCCTTACGCAATCCCGGCTTTCGTCAGGTTATGCCCGGCGCTGGATACGACCGACACTTTCAGGAAGAAGAAGCAGCGATTGATCAGCGAGGGGTTCGATCCTTCGGTCGTAGGTGATCCCCTGTTCGTGCGTGATCCAGCGACCGGTCGCTATCGTTCGATCGACCGGGCCGTCTACGCGCGCATCATCGAGGGCGCAATCAGGCTCTAACATCGGCCCGGAAGCCGAAATGGGAGGTGTTTATCATGTCGGTCAGAACGAAGATCTTCTCCGCGATGAAGCAGATCGCCGAAGAACAGAAAGTCACGCTTCCACCGCTTCAGGACGACCTGTCCCTGAACGAAACCGGATTCGATTCGCTGGCTTTCGCCATCCTGGTTGCAAGGCTGGAGGACGAACTCGGCGCCGATCCCTTCACTGTCGCCGAGGATGCAGCCTTCCCGTCTACCCTCGGTGAGTTCATCAGAGCCTACGAGAATGTTCCCGCCTGACAGCATCGCGCTGGGCCACTATCTTGGCCGGGGGCCGAAAGACCGCACGATTTCCGATGCCCGGCACAGCGTATCGCTGACCGACATTATCGAGCACAGCGGCCTGACTGGCGGATGTTGCGAGTTATCCGGTCGCTCGGTGCTGATTGCGACATCGCGACAGCTGTTCGCTGCGCTTGCAATGATCGAGCTCGACGGCGTCGCACGCCGCATGCTTCTATGCCCGCCCGATCTCGATTGGGAGCGCCTGCAGGCTCTGGTTGAGCAGGCCGGGATCGACACCATCGTCACCGATCAACCGCTATCCGGATACTATGCTGGACGATGCAGTGTTCTCGGCATCGACCTGCCTGAACGGAGGGCCGCAGGACGGACGGTCGACCATGCGACTGAATGGTTGATGCTGACCTCGGGGACGTCGGGGCTGCCGAAGATCGTCCGACACACACTCGACGGGCTCGCCGGCGCGATAATTGCCGAGGGGCCTGCGCGTCACAGTGACGCAATCTGGGCAACGTTCTACGATATCCGCCGCTATGGCGGCCTGCAGATCCTCCTGCGAGCCGTGATCGGCGGTGGATCGATGGTGCTATCCGAGCCCGGGGAAACCATCGCGGCTCATGTGGCGCGGCTGCGCGCCGGCGGCGTCAGCCACATCTCCGGCACACCGTCGCACTGGCGCAAGCTCCTGATGAGCGGCACGGCCGCCAACTTTTCGCCGCGCTATATCCGCTTGTCCGGCGAAATTGCTGATCAGGCCGTGCTTGACGGCTTGGCCCAGGCATTTCCGCACGCGTCGATCGGGCATGCCTATGCCTCAACAGAAGCCGGCGTCGGGTTTAGCGTCGACGACGGGCGCGAGGGGTTTCCCGCTCACCTGATCGGGAGAAATCGGGACGGCGTGGAAATGAAGGTCGTCGAAGGCTCGTTGCGGATCCGCTCCAAGCGTACTGCGCGCGCCTATGTCGGCGCCGATGCGCTGCCGCTCGCCGACGCGGAGGGCTTCGTCGATACTGGCGATATCGTCGAGTTGCGCGGCGATCGATACCATTTCGTCGGCCGGCGAGGCGGCATTATCAATATCGGCGGGCTGAAGGTGCATCCGGAAGAGGTGGAGGCCGTGATCAATCGTCACGCCTGCGTTCAGATGTCGCGGGCGCGATCGCGCAGGAGCCCGATCACGGGCGCCATCGTGGTTGCCGATGTTGTCCTCACGGGCGGCACCGATGAGAAGCGCCACGAGACCATCCGCGCAGAGATACTCAGCCGATGCAAGGACGGCCTGGCCGCATGGAAGGTTCCCGCGGTGATCCGTTTCGTCGAGCGGCTCGAGGTCACGGCAGCGGGGAAACTGGCGCGCACCGATGCGTAACGTCGTCGTCACCGGCGGCGGCCGCGGTATCGGCCTGATCGCTCGCCGCAGCGCGTTACGCCACCTGCCCGAGGCTGACGACGTTGCTTCCGTGGTCGAATATCTTCTCGGTGAAGGAGGCCGGAACATCACCGGCACCGTGGTAACAGTCGACGCTGGTAACACCGCCTCACTGCTCGATTTATTTATCGGCGACCTGGCGCTAGCGCCACGTCAAGTTGGATGCCCCTCCCCGCAGCCTGGACGCAGCTTGCGCGGTTCAACTCAGCGACACCCCGTCAGATGCCCAAGCATCGTGTTGCAGGCGTTCTCGGCCTCCGCAAGAGTTAGAAATGCCGAACCACCGATCTTGATCGCGCCGTTACCCCCATAGAGCGGCCGCCACGACGCCACATAGCCCGCGCGTCCATGAAAACCGGCGCCAACCGGGCTCTCGTATGTGATGACAAACGAAAAGCCGTCGCCGGTCGCGCTCCAGATTTCCATGTCCTCGACGGCACGGTGAAACTCTAGGGACATTTAGCTGCGCCCCATACTGGCCTTCATCTGAACCACAGAGTTATCGTCCTGCCGGCAAGGCCCGAAGGGAGAACGGCCCTGACCACTGGGGGGGCAGGAAGGAAGGCCAGGGCCGCCGCTCCGCAGTTGCCGAGTTCCAATCGGCATATCTCTGCGATGCTATCTCGAGCCGTTCGCATAGCCCGTGACGACGCTTTACCTGACAGCGGACCACTACGATCGACCCAGAGCCGCAGATGATGAATGAATAGCCCTCTCTCTCCTTGCATTGGATGCCATTCCGGATGAACTGACAGTCCTGACGGATTACCCCATTCAGTTGGTGCTGAGCTCAGTGGCCGCCGATGTCGGAGGCCTATCCCGCTCGCGACGGAGACTTGGCCATCCGGGCCGGCGCATGGTCGAGGGCGCCCGCTCATTGCGGTCGGAGGCGTGACCAGGATTTGGCGGACCGCGACGATCCTCTTAGCGCTCACCACCCGTCGGACGATCATGTTGACCGATAGCTATTGCCGCGAGCACCGTCCGATTGCTGATTTCAAGTTTCTGAAAAATGTTGTGAAGGTGCACCTTGATGGTGCCGACGGAAATGGTCAGCCGTCTCCCGATTTCCTTGTTCGACAATCCTTCGGATACCAGACGCATGATCTGGCGCTCGCGGTCTGTCAGAGCCGTCGTCATCTTGTCCGAATTCGCGCCCTGTTCCTGCGATTGGATCGAATCGGATGGCATCATCGGCAGCAGACTTCGGTCATTGGCGATGTGCCGCAAGGACTCCACCAGCGCCTCTGGCTCCGTATCCTTCAGGACGATGCTGCAGGTAAAGGGGGCCGCATCCAAGAGCATTTCGCAATCTTCACTCGAGGCGAAAAACACCAAATGCATCGAACGATTTTCTGAATTGACGGAAAGACCCATCAGCGCGGCCAGCTCGGGCATCGCGGGATCAACAATCGCGATGTCGGGCGCCAAGTGTCGAATCGCCTGGATGCAGCTTGCAGTGTCGCTACAAGATGCAATGACGTTGAAGTCAGCTGCGTTACTGAGCACGTTGCTCAGTCCCTGCAGGACGACCGGATGCCGGTCTGCAATGACTACATTAGTACGTCGCATTGGGCGCTCCTCAGCGTGACGCCCCCAAAAACTTTAACGCCGTTAACGTGCTGCTATTTCCCAAGGCGCAGCACCGATCCCTCGAAATTTCTTCCAATACGACCAATATCCATGTCGCAGTGCAAAATTAGATTGGCTTAACGCGCTGCTCTGCTCGCTCTCCGACGCTCACGCGGCAATCTGCGCTTCCGATGCCCGTAACGCTCCTGAGACTACACTGCCGCCGGCCAGAGCGCTCCGAAATTCGGTCGCAGACCGGATTCGCACGGGGGCGGCATTGGCGGACCGAAGCCCGACGACTTTCCACCCTGAATAAACACGACCGTGTAATTCACGCATAGACTGCGGAAAAAAGCAACGCTGCTAGCCGGGCTGGGGAGTGGGCGGCGCCTGCACACCTATAACGAAGGATATATAGGGCTATCGCAAATTCGCATCTAACATTCTTAAAGGCTTCAACAACATGGAGGGATATAGCTTTCCGGACGATGCTGCGTTCGGAGTACTGCAAATTCACTAGTTCAAAAGTGTGCAAGCAGGGCGGAGATGACCACTAACAAGGCCTGTTCGCCCGTCGCGAGATTACGTTGAATTAATTTTTTGTTGTGTCAGTGCGTTGGACGGAGGGTAAAAATGAGGAGGCGTCAAATTTACGGAATGGTGCTTCTCGGAAAGAGCGTTTTAATCCGTGAAGGTATTGCCAGAATATTGCACAAGGCAAATTTTCGCATTGCCCTGTCTGCTTCGAGCTCTGAGGAGTTGCCAAGCTCCCTTCAAGCTGAGCAACTGATGTTTCTCATCATCCACAGCGGTGATGATTTTGGCCTCGAGATAGCGCAGATCGGACATTTGAAAGATCGCTATCCCGACGCGCCCATTGCAATCGTGTCGGACAATTATCGGCCGGTCGAGCTTGCCTCCGCATTTCGCGCAGGCGCCAATGGCTACTTCGTCAACGTCAATTCGTGCGACGCCTTCATCAAGTCGGTCGAACTCGTGACGATGGGCGAGACCGTCTTCCCGCCTGCGTTCCTGTGGTTCGCTCTTGACGGGAATCGTGAACGCGAAGGCGAATCCACGCAATGCGACCAGAACGAGCACGCGATTCTCGTTGCTCCAGAGGACGCGATCTCGCCGCAGCTCTCTCCGCGCGAAAGGGCAATTCTGTCTTGCCTCATTGAAGGCGATTCCAACAAAGGCATTGCTCGCAAGATCGATATCGCCGAGGCCACTGTGAAGGTCCACGTCAAGGCGATCCTGCGAAAGATACGAGTTCAGAACCGGACTCAGGCCGCAATCTGGGGAATGAACCACGGATCGCAGGTGCGAGCGTCAAACAACCACGCGCCGGCAGCCATCGATGCAGGTGCAGGCGTCGTGACGCCACTCAAGATGATCTCCGAGACGGATCATCTCAATCAGACGCCTCCCTTGGTCCCCCAGTCTGATCACGCAGCGACGACGCCTATCGACGGCCGGATCCGCAAGGGCATCGATCGAGGGTCCGGCGCGGCCGTGCGGTTGTACAAGTAGTCCTAGGGGGCCGGAGACGACTCCCACCATCGGAATGCTCCCATTACGGGTGCAAGCCGCGACATTGTTCGTCGATTTCACGACAGGCATCCCGGCAGGATACCTTTCCTGCCGCCTTCGCGCGACAGCATGCGGACAGTGTCGACGTCCCCCTTGTCGGGACGTCGAGCATCGGCGTTGCGAGAACTGGCCGCCTACTTAACGCTCCCGCAGCGCCTCCTGCTTATATTTCGCTAAGGGCCAGAGAAGGTAGCTGATGATCCTGGGCGCGCCGGTATTGATCTCGACCGTCACCGCCATGCGGGGACCGAGTTTGACGAGCTTGTCCTCCCACGAAACTCCGGTGGAGTGCCGCAGGGCAGCGTGCCCAGACCAAAATGCACTCGCCTTCTGAGCACTTCACCCTCGTCCAAGTGACGGATCAGAGCGACAGTCCCGCTAGGCTCATGGGCGCGCTGGCGGCTTTAAACCGGTAGCGCCGCGGCTCAATGGACCATCCTAGTTACCTATTTATTGCCTTTCCCAACCAGTGAGGTGGAATGTACTGATTCAAGCGCAGATGAGCGACTGGGTCGTAGAGTGCCATGGGTTATGCGTTCTTCACCGATTTGCCGGCCTCTACACAATTTCCGGCACATTTAGTCGACGGCGGCAGGGCGGCCCCACCAAGCGTCGGTAGGGGCCGGCTAGTTGCCTCGTGCGACTTCATCTGCTGCATCTTCCGCCAACCGACGATCGCCTTATCGGCATATTTAGCTTGGTCATCGTCGCGAAGCCTCAACTATCAGCGCTGGTGCGAAAATGGTGCAGACCAATAGAACGGATAATTGGGTAAATCGGGACAATATGCCGCCTGACTTTCGTCCGGCACCCACCATGTCCCCGGTAGAAGTGCTAGCCTTCATACGACGACATCTCTCGATCATATCGCTGGCAACCTTGGCAACGCTTGTCATTGCCATAATTTACCTCATTACCGCGGCCCCCACGTATACGGCGAAGGCGGAACTCGTGGTGGACTCGAGAGCGGTCGACCCTACCTCGGTGTCAACGATCGTGGAAAGCCAGATCAAGATCATAACGTCTGAGAGCATCGCTAACGCCGTGATCGAAAAGCTCGGCCTTGCTCAAGATCCGGAATTTGAGGCCAGCCAAGCCAGCCCCCTGCACAGCATGACCAGATCGATATCCCGTCTGCTCGGCTGGAGTAAACTGGAAACGAAAGCTAATGCGGCGCGGTATATCGTGGAATCGTTCCAACGCAAGCTTTCGGCCAAGCGCCTCGGCGCTACGTATCTTGTCGAGATTACCTTCGACTCCAGAGATCCCGATCGAGCGGCGCAGATCCTAAACGCCGTCGCAGAAAAATATATTACCCGTCAAATGGACTATGCCGGCTTACGAGATGATTCGTGGATCAAGGATCGAATGAACGAATTGAGCGCTCAAGCATTAGCTGCCCAAAAAGCATTGGAGGATTTCAGTAGAAACGGGAAAGATACAGCGGATTCCGCTGCTACTAACGATAGACTGGCAGTCGCTGCTGAATCATCCAAAAGCGCCTATGATAACTTTCGCCACGTGCTGCGTAAGATGGAAGCCACGCGACAACAATCCTTGCCGGTGTTTGAGGCGAGTCTCATCAGTGGGGCGTCGCCTCCTTTGAGGGCCAGTTCGCCAAAAGCCAAAGTCGTGCTTGGAGCAGCGATTGTTGCGGGAGCGCTTCTTGGCATCGCTATCGGAATACTGCGCGAACTGTCCGAAATTCTCGCCATCGGGCGGGAACCTCGTCTAAGCGCACAAGACGACTGGATCGATCGACCTATTCCGGACGTGCTTCGATCCGATCATCAATCTGAAATATCGGCAAAGACAAGGCCAGCGCGCCTTACGGGTTCGGGGTGAGCGCGGTCTCGCGGCTCCCCATGGAGACGCCCGACCCCGGTGACAGGTTCAACCTATTCGGTCGCGTGGATCGCCTGCATTCCAAGGGGCTCTCAGCTTGGCCGCTCACTCGCGACACCTTTATCGTTTTTGCCGGAGTCCAGCGGCGCGTGCGACTGTCCCACTTGGCTCGGGGTGCCAGGTGCGAATTCTCTCGATAGGTTTTACATTCCCGATCCATTGAAGGATGATAACTATCCGATTGGCGGCTGGATCATCCAGCTTTCAATATGACGTCGCGCATGCGACTGACGACGCCCGGCTAAGATTTGCCGAGGATGACATACCGGCGCCTAGCCCGGAGCATCTACGCGGCCGATCTCATTCGGCCGGTTGGTTGCCGCCTCCGAAGTTCGAGGTCGACGACGTCGCGATATCTTCATCGCTGCGCACGGCAAGTTCGGTCGCAGAGCCAACAAGCGCGCTTCCTACCGTTCGCGCAGGACGTCATGCTCGTACCTGGCGAAGGGCGAGAGTAGATAGCCGATGATACGGCGGGATCCGGTCTTGACGACCACCACCGTGACCGCCATGCCCGGGCCGAGATCGACGACGCGATCCTGTGGGACAACCACGGCGAGCACCTAGGCCGGCGTGACGAACGTCCCCCACCGTATGCACCGCAAGCTGCTGGACGACGACGTCGACGGGGGCCACGAGACCCAGGAGCTTCGTTCGCCGCTCGGCCTTGATCTCGTCGTGGGCGACGCCGGGAAGTTCGCGAGCGGATCGCCGCCGTCGAAGAGCATTGCCTGCAACCTCGCGACGTCGAGCCGAGCGGCGATCAGGTCTGCCTTGACATGCCCCTGTCGTGGTCGGATCGAGCTCGATCATGTCGACTGAGACGCGCGCCGCATATTCCAGCTCAGCGATATCCAGACCGATTGCGAGAACTTTTGACACGGACGCCTTCCTTAAGTGGGCTCAACACCTCCACTTTGGCATCTAGCACATCGATGCCGTCGGGCGGGGCTTCCACCCCCATCATAAACCCGCGCCGCTGGCCCGCTGGTCGAAGCCCGTAGAGGACTTGTTGCCTATTGCGAGACACGGTTCGCGCCCGCGGGCGCTTTTGCTTCGGCGGTGGACCGCGCATCGGGAATTACCCGCAAGCCCCCTAATCCAATTCAAATGCAGAGCTATAGTCCTGCCTGAGCGCAGTATCTTGCTCTGACTTTTTGAGCACGCAATTGCCGACCACGAGCAGGTCGAGTTCACTTCCCATGAAGCATCGGAAAGCGTCTTCCGGCGTGCAGACGATCGGCTCACCGCGTACGTTAAAAGAGGTGTTGACTAGCACCGGGCATCCTGTGAGCCGCTTGAATTCGGTGAGTAGCCGATGAAATTTGGGATTGGTGTCGCGGCTCACCGTCTGGATACGCGCGGAATAGTCGATATGGGTCACGGCCGGAATTTCCGAGCGCGACACGTTGAGCTTGTCGATGCCGAACAGCGCCCGCTCGTCCGCGCTCATCGCGCGCCGCTTGTCCTTCAGGACGTCGGCGACGATCAGCATATAGGGACTATCGGAGTCGAGCTCGAACCAGTCCGCGACGTCCTCCCGTAACACCGCGGGCGCGAAGGGCCGAAAGCTCTCGCGATACTTGACTTTCAGGTTGAGGTTCTTCTGCATGGTCGGTGAGCGGGGATCGCCAAGGATCGAGCGCGCGCCAAGCGAGCGCGGGCCGAATTCCATGCGGCCCTGGAACCAGCCGACCGCGAGTTGGTCGGCAAGCGCCTTTGCGGTGGTCTTGATGACAGTATCTTCGGACAGCACGTCGAAGCGCGCGCCCACCTCCTTCAGCCTGCGTTCGATTTCGCCTTGTGAGTAGTGAGGCCCGAGGAACGCGCCCGACATACCGTCGGACGACGCAGGAATGCGTGGGTTGCCCTTGAACTGGTGATAAGCGGCCAGCGCCGCCCCAACCGCCCCTCCGGCGTCACCCGCCGCCGGCTGGATCCAGATTTTGTCGAACTTGCCGTCGCGCAGCACCTTGCCATTGGCGACGCAGTTCAGCGCCACGCCGCCGGCAAGACACAAATTGCGCGCACCGGTCTTCTTCGCAAGACTCCGCGTCAGGCGCAGCACCGCCTCATCAAGCACGGCCTGGATAGAAGCCGCGACGTCCATGTGAAACGAAGTCAGCAATTTGTCGGGCGTGCGCACCGGCGCGCCGAACAGCTTTGCGAACCGCTCATTGGTCATGGTGAGCCCGGTGCAATAGTCAAAATAAGACATGTCGAGCCGGAACGAGCCATCCGGCTTGAGGTCAATAAGATGGTCCAGAATCAGCTTGGCGTATTTCGGCTCGCCATAGGGGGCGAGCCCCATCACCTTGTACTCGCCGGAATTGACCTTAAAGCCGGTGTAATACGTTAGCGCGGAATAGAGCAGTCCCAGCGAGTGGGGAAAGTGAATCTCCTGAAAGATCTCGAGCTTGTTGCCCTCGCCAATCGCAGCCGACGTCGTCGCCCATTCGCCGACGCCGTCCATGGTCAGCACCACCGCCTTCTCGAAGGGCGATGGAAAAAAGGCAGACGCCGCGTGGCTCAGATGATGCTCGGTGAAAAGCAACTTGTCGGACGAAATCTCTTCGTCAAATGGCTTCAGTTGCTTGCGTAGCAGGCTCTTTTGAAACAGCTTTTCCTTGAGCCAGAGCGGGATCGCCATCTTGAAGGAAGAAAACCCCTTTGGCGCCATCGCGATGTAGGTCTCGAGCAGCCGTTCGAATTTCAGGAACGGCTTGTCGTAAAAGGCGACGTGCTCGATCTCGGAGAGCTTTGCGCCTGCGGCATCCAGGCAATAGCCGACCGCGTTGTGCGGAAACGAGGCATCGTGCTTCTTGCGCGTAAAGCGTTCCTCCTGCGTGGCCGCGACGATGCGGCCGTCCTCGACCAGCGCGGCGGCGCTGTCGTGATAGAATGCGGAGATGCCGAGGATGCGCATAGCCTTAGAAAACCGTGTAGATGAACGGCGCGAACACCGTGCCCTGGGTCAGCACGACAAGGCCGCCGAACACCACCATCATCACAAAGATCGGCAGCAGCCAGAATTTCTTTCGCACGCGCATGAAGCGCCACAGTTCGGCAAGAAAATCTATCATCAGAACTGATCTCTCATGGTTTCAGGCTGAGGCCCCGGCGCGCGCGCGATCCAGTAGGTGTCGGAAGCCGGTTCCCGCTTCAGCCGCAACAGGTCCTTGCCCCGCATGCGCACGATCAGGCCCGTGGGCAGGATCGCGCCGAACAACAACAGTCCCATCACGATCGGGTTGACGATCTTGTGCAGGACGAGACCGAGCATCATCCACAGAATGTTGAGCGGATGAAGCCAGGAGGGCTT
The DNA here is from genome assembly GCF_025200885.1 of Bradyrhizobium huanghuaihaiense. Classification (NCBI taxonomy): domain Bacteria; kingdom Pseudomonadati; phylum Pseudomonadota; class Alphaproteobacteria; order Hyphomicrobiales; family Nitrobacteraceae; genus Bradyrhizobium; species Bradyrhizobium huanghuaihaiense. Next base: position 5,881,035 of record NZ_CP104172.1, read on the forward strand.
GAGCCAGCCCGCCGCCGCAAACAGCACGGCGGCCAGCAGCATCCCGGGCCACAGCCGGCCATGATGCCAGCCGTTGAAGAGGCTTAAGACGGCCAAAGCCGCTGCCATCACAAGGCCGAACGTCCGGTCCGATCCGGGGGGCGCCGCTTCGTCCCGGACAAAGCTCTCGTGGGTTGACTGCTTCATTCGACTATCAAAAGAAAGCGCTGCCCGTGCGTCCTCGAGATAACTGTCCCAAAACTTCGCCGGCACGTCCTTGCTTCGCCATACCCGCTTTGCGGCGGAGGTCGATTGATCCGAAAGCCTTGATTGCTGAGACTCGTAAATCCGACGGCCAGCTTCCTCGAGAATAGAGTCAATGCGCCATTCACTCACGAAAACCTCGCCCGTTCTCGTCCTGGCAACAAGCTGGAGTATTTCGTAAGCCCAGAGGCGGCTGCAAGGGGACTAACGAGGTACCCCCCTGAGGTTAGCCGCTTCGGCATGTGGTTTTCGCGATAACAGTCGTCCGGTTCGTTCCGCCGAACGTTTGAACCTCGGGCACGGCTAGCTTGAGTCGTCTCCCGCGCCGGTCCGGCGCATTGGAAGAAGAGTGCAACCCGAATCCTGAGGGAACTCTAGTTTGAAAGCCGGTGTGGATTTTCGCAGCCGGTTATTCGCCCGTGCGGATCAACCGATAGTGGCGTTGCAGGCAGCGATGTTCATCGCAAAATGCCAACCGAAGTCGCTGGGCGTACCTCACCCTGGGTATGGTCGCTCGCCCTCAGGATACGGTATAAATTGCCGATAGGTCGCTCATCGTTGCATCGCGATTTCACACGATCCTGGCTGCTTCCAACCGCGTGTTCGAGTTTGGGCTATTCCGGATTGAGCCGCTCGCCCCCGTATATGTCTATAAGATTCCGCGCGGGAGTGTGCGAGGAAATTGGGGAGCCTCAGAGATCGTCATCAGAGCTGAAAGGACCTTGAGAGGGCGACTAGGTGCCCGTCGTCGCGCGGTCATCGATAACGGGCCATGCCCACGTTCGGAACGGGGACTCGTCAACAGTCGGTCGGACATAGAAGGAGGGGACATGAAAACCAAGGAGAGTCTCCTAGGCGGCATAACAGTTGCAATTGCTGTTATTGGTTTTTTGGCGGTAGTAGAATGTGTTCTTCGCTTCCTTCCTGTGAGGACTTCGCCACCTATCGTTCCAGTCACGCAAATCGATCCAGTGTTTCGCTTCACGCCTAACCGTTCCTTTGTGTTCTCAAAGGACTGGGACCTCGCCATGGTTAATTATAGCCATACCAATAACGATGGATGGGTGAACAAGCTCGACTATCGAAAAGAGGACCCGCTGCCGCTGATCGGTGTCATCGGGGACTCATACATCGAAGCCCTATCTGTCCCGCCCGATAGTACCGCGCAAGCCCATCTATCTGAATCCCTCAAGGAAACATTTCGAGTTTACAGCTTTGCCGCATCAGGTGCGCCCCTGAGTCAATATGTTGTCTGGGCCGCGTATGCAGCTCGAGAATACAAAGCGAAGGCGCTGATCATAAACGTTGTTGGGAACGACTTTGACGAAAGCCACTTGAGCTATAGTCAACACGTCCCCGGTTTCTGGATTTATGTTCCAGAAACAAGCGGGGAACTCCGCTTGAAATTGCTCGAGCATCACCCAGGCGCAATGCGTTCTTTTCTAAAGATGAGCGCTCTTGCACGGTACCTCTTCCTTAATTTGAATGTTAAGGAGGCGCTATTGAATGCGAAATGGGGAAGCTTTGTTTTTGGAGAGCACTATCGTGACCCAAAAGTTTATGCGGGTAATACGAGTGCCAGTCCGGATCCTGCGCGAATAGAGGCGTCTATCGCAGCGATCAACGCGTTCTTTCGAGATCTGCCGAAATATACTGGCCTCCAACCAGATCGCATTGTGTTTACGATGGACGGGTTCCGATATCCGGATGCGGCGAACGCTGGCAAAGGAAGCTACTACGATATTATGAGAACTTTGTTTCGAAAGACGGCGGAAACGTTGGGCTACGAAGTGATTGACATGGATCCCCTGTTCTTTGCCGATTTTCAGCTTCACGGTGGTCGGTTTGAGTATCCAAGAGATGCTCATTGGAATCCGACGGCGCATGCCATGGTCGCGAAAGCGATGCTTTCCTCGAAACTCATTGGTCGGCTTCAATGCTCTCTGGACAATTCGTGCGAGGGTGAGCGCGGTAACGACCAGGCTTCTGCCGAGGGTCGTGTCCCCGGCCAAGCTGCTCGCGAGCCGCGCCCTAAATAGCGCCGCGGCGGGCGAGCGTCTTCGCAATCGATCATCGTTGGTTCGCCCAGTAAGACCGGTTGCGATGTCAATCTCATTCGAAGAGGGACCTGTGTTACGAAAACCTAAACCCGGGCGTAGCGCTATGTGAAAACGGCAAGACGCCTGAGCGCCATAGAAGGAATTCTTCTTCCAAGACCGTTCTGGGGCTCAAGCCCCGGAAGCGTATGAGGTCAGCCAGCTGTACCTCTAATAGCGGTGCAATAGCGGACCTGACCAGAGTCCCGAGAAGGGCCGGTAGCAGAGGAATATTTTCTGGATAGGTATCACGTCCACGTGCCGAGCAGTCATGATCGAATATCCTGCTGAACGGATCGACTACCGCGAGCAAAGATCGGGGCCGACAATTCTTTTCGTGCCCGGACTCGCCGGACGACGTTTCGATTGAACGGGAGATCGACGTCATCGAAGCAGTCTTCCAGCGCACCAAGAGCCCTGTCCCTCGACCCGGCGGCGCGCTGGATGGAGGCGCACGGCGGCCAAGCCTTTTTCGCCTACTCGACGAACTAGCTGGTCGACATCGAGAACGCGCCAAGCGATCAGAAGGTGGATGAAGTATCTCCCCTTTGGAAGGGAAGTAGTGCAGCCGGATCGACATCGGCCGGTTGCGCGCAATGCTCCTCGATGATGCTCCACTTCGTCTATCGCTCCCGCAGCGCCTCCTGCTTGTATCTTGCCAGCGGCGAGAGAAGATAGCTGATGATTCTGCGCGCGCCGGTCTTGATCTCGACCGTCACCGCCATGCCAGGGCCGAGCTTGACGAGCTTGTCCTCCACCTGCATGTGCGTGCGATCGAGTGAAACGCGCGCCGCATATTCCAGCTCCTGGCCTTTTGGCTCGCTACTGCCTTGCGCCGTGCCCGACGCACGGTCGTTCGATCCACCCTGCCTGTCGCGCGTGATGGCATCTGTCGACACGCTCAGCACATCTCCAGAGAGAAGCCCGTAACGCGTGAAGTTGAACGTATCGATCTTGATCTCCGCCTTTTGCCCGGGATGAACGAATCCGATATCGCGGTTGGAGAGCATGGCCTCGATCTCAAGCTGGCTCTCGGTCGGAACCACGATGGCCAGGGCCTGCGCCGGCGTCACCACGCCTCCCACCGTGTGAACGGCAAGCTGTTGCACCGTGCCGTCGACCGGCGCGGTCAGATGCTGCAGCTTGGTGCGGCGGTCCGCCTTGACCACTTCCTGCGCAGCGCTTGCCGCCTTCTGCTCGGCTTTCGCAAGTGCGTCATAGGTGGTACGACGATACTCCGCGGCAGTCCTCTCTTTCGTTTCCTTCAGCAAGGCGATCGCAGCGTCGGCTTCGCGGAGCCGACTCTGCTGCAGCACCAGATCCTGTTGAAGGCCGACCAGTTCTTGGTACTCGGAGAGATAGACAACCTTCGAGGCCAGGGCCTTGTCGACGAGACCTTTGCGAATGTCGACCCGCTCCTGCAGCACCGGTATCGTCGCCTGGAGCTTCGCCACGCTCGCCGATGTGGTCGCCCGCTCCGCTTCCTTCTGACCTTGCTGGCGCTCGATCTCTGCGAGCTTGGCGCTCTGTTCGGCGCGCTGGCTGATCAGAAACTGGCGATGCATCTCGATCTCCGCGGCACTAGCGCCCTGCGGTGGTCGAAAAGCGGCGAGCGGATCACCGGTGAGCGCTGCGCGCAACCGCGCGACGTCGAGTTCCGACGCAACCAGATCGCTTCTCTGGCGCTCCTGATCGGCCTCCGTCATGGTTGGATCAAGCTCGATCAGAACGTCGCCGGCCTTGACGCTCTGTCCGTCGCGTACGTGGATTGCGCGGACGACGCCCGTCTCGAACGGCTGGATCAGCTTGGTACGGCCACCAGGCACGATCTTGCCTGTCGCGGTGGCGACGATATCGACGCTGCCCAACGACGCCCACAACAGCGCGATGCAAAAAACCGCGATGATGCTCACCCCGATCGCGCGACCGATCGGAGACGGCGGCGATTCGGTGATCTCAAGCGCCGCAGGCAGAAATGCGATCTCAGGCTCCCGCCGTCGAACCTCGGCTCGCGGAAAGGGGACAATATTTCGGCTAGCGGACATCATGGATACCGGCCTGCAAGTAGTGGAGATTTGCGTAGCGTCCGTTCGAGCGGACCAGCTCATCATGACTGCCGTCCTCGACAATTCGGCCGTGCTCGAGTGTGATGATCCGGTTCGCATTGCGCACGGTCGAGAGCCGATGAGCGATGACGAACACAGTCCGGCCCGCGGCAATCCGTTTCATGTTCTGCTGGATGGCCCTCTCGCTTTCATAATCAAGCGCACTGGTCGCCTCGTCGAAGATAAGAATGCGCGGGTTGGTAATGAGTGCGCGAGCGATCGCAACACGCTGGCGCTGCCCGCCGGATAAAGTGCTGCCGCGTTCGCCCACGACGGTGTCGTAGCCCTCCGGCAGCTCCAGGATGAAGTCGTGAGCGCCGGCGAGTGAGGCCGCCTCGATGACGCGCTCCATGGGCATGGACGGGTCGGCGAGCGCGATGTTCTCGCGAATCGAGCGATTGAAGAGCACGTTCTCCTGCAACACCACGCCGATCTGGCGCCGAAGCCAGGTCAGGTCGGCGGTTGCGAGATCAACGCCATCGACCAGCACGCGTCCGCTCTCCGGCACGTAGAAGCGCTGGATCAGCTTGCCGATGGTGCTCTTGCCCGAGCCCGAAGAGCCGACAATACCGATGACCTGGCCGGGCTCGACGCCGAAGGACACATCGTGCAGCACCTCGGGGCCGTCGGCGCGGTAGCGGAAGGTCGCGTGCTCGAACACAACCTTGCCGCGGATCGGCGGCAGCGCGGCGCGAGCCGAACTGAAGCTTGGCTCGGGAATGGTGTTGAGAATGTCGCCGAGACGATCGACCGACAGACGGGCCTGATGGAACTCCTGCCATATCTGCGCGAGCCGAAGCACCGGCATGCTCACCCGCCCCGCCAGCATGTTGAACGCGACCAGCTCGCCGACGCTCAGATCGCCGCCGATGACGAGCCTGGCGCCGAAGTAGAGCGTTGCGGCCGTGACCAGCTTGTTGATCATCTGGACGGCTTGGCTTGCCGTGTTGTTCAGGCTGAGCACGCGGAAGCTCGCGCCGACATAGCCGGCAAGTTGCTCCTCCCAGCGGCGCTGCATCTGCGGCTCGACCGCCATCGCCTTCAGTGTCTCAACGCCCGTGACGCTCTCGACCAGGAAGGCCTGGTTCTCCGATCCACGATTGAACTTCTCATCGAGGCGCCGGCGAAACAGCGGCGCGGCACCGGCGGAGATCCCGATGTAGAACGGGAATGAAGCCAGAACAATCAGCGTCAGCGGTGTCGAGTAGTAGAACATCACCGCAAGGAAGACGACGGTGAACAGGAGATCGACGACAAGCGTGAGCGCCGAGCTCGTCAGGAACTGACGGATGTTCTCGAGCTCACGAACGCGGGCAACCGAGTCGCCAACGCGGCGCGTTTGAAAATAGGCGATCGGCAGCGCCATCAGATGACGGAACAGCCGCGCGCCGAGCTCGACGTCGATACGGTTCGTCGTGTGCGCGAACAGATAGACGCGCAACGTGCCGAGGACGGTCTCGAACAAGGTCAACGCGACGAGGCCTGCAACCAGCACATCGAGCGTGCTGATGCTTCGATGCACCAGAACCTTGTCGATGACGACCTGGAAGAACAGCGGGGCAACGAGCGCAAAGACCTGAAGGAAGAACGAGGCGATCAGCACTTCGCCGAGAAGACCGCGATACTTGTGAACCGCGCCGAGGAACCAGCCGATATCGAATCGTCTGGAGAGATCCGTCAGGGCCGCCCGTCGGGTCATCAGGATGATGTCACCGTCCCAGATCGCCTCGAGCTCGGCCTGGGTCATCGATTCAGGTCGGGAGGATAATGGACGCTGAACGAGGAGCGTGTCGTCGACGACCTTGCCCAGGATCAGGAAGCTGCCATCGCGCAGCGCGGCGATCGCCGGCAACGGCGTGACGGCAAGCCTGTTCCAGTTCGACCGTTGCGCACGGGCCTTGAGGCCGAATTCCCTGGTGCAACGCAGGATTTCGGTCACACCGACGCGCGAGGTACCCATGCGATGGCGAATTTGCTCCGGGTCGGCGGCAACGCCATGGCAACGCAGCAATATCGCCGTTGCGATAAGTCCCGACTCATCGCCGTCCACAGGCTCAGGACCGGGCTTCTGAACGCGCGTATCGCGACGAACGAAGGGATATGCCCGCATCAGTGCGTCTCCGGCGCGGACAGCCACGTCGCGCGCGTGCGCGATCACACCGGCAAACGCCTGATGCGCCCGGTCGGCGAGGCTTTGAGATCCGCTCAGGATCAGTCGGCCGTCCCAGATCTCCTCGAATTCGGCGCGCGGCATCAACTTCGGCTGTGTCGCGGTCGGATGCAGAACGAGCGCGGCGTCTTCCTCGACCTTCCCGAGCAGCAGGAAGCCGCCATCACGCAGCCCTGCGATTCCGGGGAGGCTGATGCCTGCGAGCTGTTTCCAATGTGTCGTGCGCGAAGCGACCTTCAGTCCGAAATCGCGGGCGCAGCGAAGCATCGCACGGATGCCGATTGCGCTGTCTCCGCAACTGTCGCGGAGCTGGTCGGGCTCGGCGTTTACGCCATGAAGGCGCAGAAACAGAGACAGGGTTCGAAGCCCGAGGTCTCCGGCATGGGCATTTCCATTCTGGATCGCCATTTAATACTCAACCCTTCGCGGCTACCGGCCGCGTATGATGTTCCTTCTCATGCATTCCAAAACATTGCGGGTGCCGCACCCAGGCGCGGAGCCTGGGTGCGGCTTGGCCTTAGTGTTGCGGTCTGGCCAGCAACGCGTCGTGCCCCCAACCGGTCGCTTGCGACACAGCCGCCACGATCTGACCGGGATCCACCCGGCCGGTGTGAGCGGCCAGATACTGGTTCAGCAGCGCAAAGCTCTGGCTTGCCAGCGACGCCATCGTGCTCCCGGTGGCAGACGGATGATCTGCCGCCATGACCGGATGGGCTGCGGTCGTTGCCAGGCTGCTGCCGGCCGGATCAAAATGCTGCTGGAGCAGCGCAAAGGCCCGGCTTGCCAGGAACCCCGTGCTTGCAGCCGCCGCCGACTGATGATCCGTGGGCTCGATCGTCTGCGAGGCCGTCGGGGTCACAGCTGTCGCGGTGGCAACGGGCTGCTGATCCGTCACTGCGTGATGGCCGTGCGACGACGTCGTTGTAGTCGCGTCCCTCGCAGGTCGGGGGTCCGTCACGGTGATGGTCTTTGGCGCAGCGGTCGCAACGGCACCGGTTGACGGATCCGTCGCGCTTGCCGTCAGCGTAAGTTCCGCAACCGGATGGCCCCCGCCCCTGTAGGTCGAGGTCAGAGTCAATCCGCTGTTGACCTGCGCGGCCGTCAACGTGATGTCTCTTCCGCGGAACGTTTGACCGTCGAGCGCGTCAGTGATCGATTCATATTTCGGCAACCCCGTGATGTGCAAGGCCACGCGGTCGTTGGAATCGGTCGTTGTCACCTTCGTCCCGAGATCGACCGTACCGCCGCGACCCGCCACCCAGAGCGAGTCATCCGCAATGGTGAGGACAGGCGAAATCACGGAGGGAGTCGACGGCGGCGTTGGGCTGGTCGGCGTGGTTGGAGTGGTTGACGTCGGATCGACCTGGAGCCCGGTGAACGTCTTCACCGCACCCGAGAGGTTGGCCGCAAGGCCGCCCGTATCCTTGATGCTCGCGCCACTCGGAAGGTTGACCCCGGTGATGGCGAGCGCCGAAGTCGTGGTGTCGGTCGACGCGACGGTCGTCTTGAACGTGAGCGAGTTCGTCCCCGAGCCGCCGACATAGGTGGCCTTGGCGCCATCATTGAGCGACAGCGTCGGGGTACCGGTGACGGTCACGGCCTCGCTGAAGCCGAGTGTCATTGTGACGGTATCGCCGACATGCTCGACTCCCGTCCCCGGTGAAGCGGAGGCCTGCGTCACCGTCGGCGCAACGTTGACGGGGGCGGTCGGCGTCGTTGGGGTGGTGGGCGAGGTTGTCGGCGTACCCCCGCTCACCGCCTTGAGCATCGGAAGCATCGTATTCATGTCCCGACGGAGGGCGTCCATCGTCGCCGCATCATAGGCGTTCGCCTGGGTGCGAATGGCGGTCTGGGTGCCTCCGTCGTCGATGACGTAGGCGCCGTATTGCTGGAGCGCGCGGAACACCTCCTGGCCGAGCGTCGAAAGGCCGGATGGCATCGGCGTCCCGGGCGCAATGGCCAGAAGCTGCCCTTCCTGCATTATGCCGCTGGAACTGGAGCCGTCGGTGGCAATGGCGGGGGAAACATAGCCAGACTTCAGGAGCGAGCCCTCGACGGCAAGCTGCAGGGCATGATTGATCGTGCCCGTGTCCGTCTGTGCCTGGACCAGGAGCCCGCCGAGCTCGCTCGAGCCGGCCGCAGTGATGCCTGCGCCCTTCCCGGAGCCGCCCCAACCGGTGCCCGTGACCACGTTCGCCTCGCCATACGCCACGGCGGTCGCGGTCGTGGTGCTCGTGCGGTGGAATTGCCAGAAATTGTAGGCGATGTCGCCGTCGATGATGACGACCGGTCCGTCCGTGCCGATGCCGCCGGTCCCCCCGGCCGGAGCATGGACGCTGACGGTCCCGCCGGGCCATCCCCAGCTGGCGGGAACAGACACCTGCACGACTGGGTCCGACGACGAAGCGACGTAGACTGGCACGTTGCCCCAGCCCACGTCGTAGTTCCATCCGGTCGCGGTGGGCCAGTTGAGCGACGTATATGTTGCTCCGGTCGGGACCTGCTGGTTCCAAGCGGAGGTCGACGAAAACGGAGTCGATGACAAGTTGAACGACATGCGTACCTTTCGTTCTGCGTGAGTCTTTGACGTTGACAAGGGAATTCCACTGCCGCGCATCACGAAGGCGCGCGACATACCACGTGCTCGCAACCTCAGGCCGCGAGCGGATTCCAACGCATCACAGTCTCGGACCGCGAGCGGATTCCAACGCATCGCGGTCTCGGACCGCGAGCGGACTCCAAAGCAGTGGGATTTTTGAAGGTGCCCCCCGACTGCTGGGTCGGTTGGTTAATGAGCAAAAATGGCGAAAAAACTTTCAAAGTGTGATTCATACTCAAGTATGTAGCGCCCGGAAAACTACGCGCCTATATCGCGCAACGTATTGAATTGGTTGGTTCAAGACACGCGCACCCGATTTTTCTGTCAGCTTGTATCGCGTCGGAGAGTACAGCTTGGTCCGATGCCAGCGCGGAACCTCGCGTAGGCGAGCACATCAGTCGCAGGCTTCCTGGGCGAACGGTGGCGATGGAAGCGGAGACGACGCGCCGTGTGCTCTTGCCCGCATGCGCCAGCACGTTTGCCCGCATACGCCAGCACGTTGCGCATGAAGTGCACGTGGCAATGCTGCGCCTACAAGCATGCAATGTGGCGTCGTTTGTCGATCTGTTTGGAGCAAGTGGCGTTGCAAGTCCACCGATCGGCGGCATGGCGGAGTCATCTTGCAACCGAACAGATTGCCGCTCCAGGGTGACCCGTAACGATTATTGCGAAGGCTGACCTCAAGTACGATCTGGAAGTTGAGCGCGTTGCCGGTGACCTGCGCCCAGCAATCGGAAGAGAGGCGAACCCGGTGACCTACCAACTCGTGCGGCACGCGGCGGCGGACCGGCCCATCGGCATCGGTCCACCAGGATGCAGTCAGGTGACCTCGTCAACTTCATGGTGGGCTAGGAGAGCAGCCGTATCTCGCCTGTCCCATCGCGCGAGCCGATCGCCACGATCTCAGGCTAGGCGAAACGAGCGGCCACATCGAATGGAGGCGAGTGCGTTGACGAAGCTGATGCCTGACTTATGTGGCGATCCAGCGTCCACGCATGGAGCGTCTCAATGAGATTAGCGCAGCACAATGCGATTTACGATCGCATTAAAACACGCGGACAAGAACTGAAGGAGGTGGACAAAATCCACGTCAGCGTTCCAGGCTAATTGCTTCCGCTCTCAGTGAGGATTCGCATCGGCTGGTGTCCCTGCACGTGCGCGCCTCGGCGCCAGCGTCGTATAGGCGGCGAGGAGGGAACGCTTTTCGAGCTCCCACTGAAATGCGCCGTAGGCACGCTCCCTGCCGTAATTCCGCATACGCTCGCGCCCGGCCTCGTCCTCAAGCAGCGCCACGATTCCTTCGCCGAGCGCCCGCGGCGTCGGCTCCGCCACCACCAGGCCAGCGTCGCCTGCATCAACCCTCGCCTGTGCCAAGTCGAACAGGACGAACGGCAGCCCGAGGGCCATGTATTCAAAGACCTTGATCATCGACATAACCACGTTGCAGGCATTGGGCGGATCCGGAACGACGCCGATGTCGCAAGCCGCCAGCATGGCGGGAAGCGGATCGCCCGAAATGTACCCGGCAAATTCGATATTGTCGGTAATCCCGAGTTCGCTTGTGAGCGTCCTGAGCCGACCTGCCTCCGGCCCGTCGCCGATGATCAGGCAGGCGATATCCGTTCGATGCAGGCGCTTGACTATGTGTTCCATCGCCTTGACCAGGAGGTCTACACCGTCCTGCTCGGCCATCATTCCCACGTAGCCGACGAGATATCGACAGTCCCGCCTGACCGACAGTTCGGGCTTGACCCGGCTGAAGCGCCCAAGCTCGGGGACGCTTCTGACAATCCAGACCCTGTCTGGCGGCATCCCGCCTCGCTCCACGGCCTGCCGCTTCAGGGTAGGGTTCGTCACGAGGCTCCCGTCAGCCGAGCGAAACGTCCAGCGTTCAAGCAGGAGCAGGAGACGATAAAGGAAATCCTGGCGGCCGAACTTGACCTCATAAAGTTCGGGCGCGGGATCATGCTGATCAAACAGAAATTTCTTGCCAAAGAAAACTTTGTAGAAAAGCGCAATCAAAAAGATCAAATCCGGTGGATTGCACGCATGAAGAATATCGAATCCATGCCTGGACAACACTTTCAACGAGAGAACGAACTGCCAAAAAAGGGCGACGGTATATTCGAGAAGATAAGTCAGGGCGCCCGAGCCTTCCACACCCCGTGGATGGCGGTAGATATGCACACCGTCCATCTGCTCGTATCCCTTGTCATATCCCCTTCCTTTGGGACAAATGACCGAGACGGTGTAACCAGCCTGGTGCAGCGCTGTGGCCTGCGTCCAGACCCGGCGATCGGCCGGCACCGGCAGGTTCTCAACGATGATAAGGACCGCGCCGACCGCATCACCTGCCGCGGATATGTTCGCTGAGAGAACCATTGCGCCTACCTCGGTCAGAGGGAACACGGCAAGCTTTATGCGCGGACTGGGCAGCTCGAGGAACGACAGGTCAAGCTGAAGCGGCGGCCGCGCTCAGCCCTGACAAGTCGCCGCTGCAGATGTTTCGCGGGAGCTTTCCTGGGTTGAGCACCGGGTTCCCCATGGACCGGTTATAATATTCTTCTGAACGATTTTGGCCGGATTGCCCATTACGATGGATCCCGCTGGCACATTTTGCAAAACCACGCTGTTTGGTGACACAATGCAATTATTTCCGATTTGAATTCCTGGCATTATTACTGAACCCGCTCCGATCAGGCAGTTGTCGCCAATAAAAACGTCCTTGTGCTTTGTGTTTATGAAATCATGAGCAAGTATTGCAGATCGAAAAGCAACTGCAGTATTCTTACCAATGTGTATACCCGTAGGATTTGTCTTATCTAGTTTTGCGCTAAGCGAGATGCGTGTCCCCTTTTTTATATCCATTTTCCAAAAATAAACAAAATACAACCGCCTCAATTCATAATTGAGCAAAGCTAACTTAGATCTAACCCGCGAGATCATCGGCTTTGGCATATTATCACTCCGAACCATACTTACTGTCGCAATTGTCGCGCGCTCTCTAGGATATCCTATTATCTTTCAGATCGTGCCCGCCCGGCGACCCTCCAGCCTAATGCACGGAATGTGGACATCGTGTCCGCCGTGTCAGACGGACGCTGCGGAGCCATTGCTCCAGCACGAGGATGCTAAATAGCATCTTGTGGTGGTCGGCCCGGCCTGCCGCATGGTCACGCAGCATGGATTGCACCGCAGCCGGCTCCAAGAACCGGTAGACCTGTGACTGCGGATCGGCCAAGTATTGTCGGATCCCTCCGTCGAGGGATTGTCGGAACCACCCATCGACCACATTCACCGCAAATCCGCGCTTCTTGCGATGGATAATTTCCGACGACAACAGCCGCTTGCACACTTCGCGATGAAGCCACTTGCGGATGCCATGACGCACCTTGAAGGACGCGCCCAATTGCTGGACGTGCTCGACCACTTCACGATCGAGAAAGGGTACGCGAACCTCGAGGGCGTGCGCCATGGACAGCTTGTCGCCATACATGAGCAACTCGTCCGGCAGCGACGAGCGCAGCTCGAGTAACTGAAAGGCGTTCAGGTCGTCCAGGTTTTCGAAGGCCGGCCGGTATTCCTCCCAGCAGCGGGCCGCCACGGCAGCTTCCCCGTCAGCGATCAGCTCGGGGCGAAAAAGCCCCTGCATCGCGTTGTCCGAAACCAGGGAGAATATCTGCTGGAAACGACGAAGCCGGTCGGGCTCGTGCAGCGAGTAAAGGCCACGCTTGATCGTATCGTTGCGCGGGAGGGCGCGCGCGAGTGCGGCACTGGGTGTCTGCAACCAGGCGGGCAGCGCGCGCCAGGCGGCGCCATAGTGCACGCCTAGGTGTCGGGTGTATCCGCCGAACAGCTCATCCGGCCCTTGGCCGATGAGCGCCACCTTCACGTTTTCACGAGCCCGCTGACAGACGAAGTACATGGGCACGATCGATGACGAGGCGACCGGTTCCTCGAGAACGTCCACGATGCGGGGCAGGACGTCTCCAAACGTTTCCCGGGTGAGGTGAACCGAATTGTGCTTGGCCCCGTAGGTCCGGGCCGTTTTGGCGGCATCCTCGAGCTCATCATCGGCGAACGACGAACCATACCCGACGCTGAACGTGTGCCAGTCGCGGCCATAGGAGCTCATCAGCGCCAGCAGCAGGCCCGAATCCAGGCCGCCGCTGAGCAGCAGTCCGAGCGGAACGTCGCTGATGAGATGCCGCTTCATGGCCGCCCTGTACAGCTCGATCAATTTTTCCGCCGCCTCCTCCGGGCGGGGCTGCGGGGCGAATGGCTCCGGGACGAACTGGTAGTAGCGCGAGACGTGCACCTGGCCGTTTTCGACGACGAGTTTTTCACCCGTGGCGAGCTTCTGGATGCCCTTGAACATCGTGCGCGGGGCCGGCGTGTAGCGATAGCGCAGAAAAAGAGCGACGGCTTCGGGATCAACGCCCGGCGGCTCGCCTAGAGCAACGCGGACCGGCCGAATCTCCGAACCAAAAGCAACCGATCCGTTGCGGATTGCGTAGTAGACCGGCTTGATGCCCATCGGATCGCGCGCCAGCAGCAGCCGGCGCTCTTTCACGTCCCAGATAGCGAGGCCGAACATGCCGTTGAAGCGGTTCAGCACGGCGTCACCCCACTGCTTGTAGCCGTGCACGATCACCTCGGTGTCGCAGTTGGAACGAAACACGTGGCCGTGCCCCTGCAACTCCTGCCGGAGCTTCTGATAATTGTATATCTCTCCGTTGAAGACCACCCACACCGTTTGGGCTTGGTCAGACATGGGTTGGTGGCCGGCGGGTGACAGATCGATGATCGCCAGTCGGCGGAAACCCAAGCCAAGATTCCCGTCCAAATGCTGACCGGCGTCGTCGGGGCCGCGGTGGATGATCGTGCCCATCATCGCTTCGATGGTGGAAGCGCTGACGGGTGCACCGCTGCCGAAGTTAAACTGCCCGCAGATGCCGCACATGGTGGAATCCTTTGGCTGCTCGATCGCCTCGTCAACGACAAACCAGGAAGACAGAAAACACTCTCGCATTGTCTGGTCGAGATTGCCCGGTTCGGCGATTATCTCGCCCGCGCCTGCGATCCGCCGCCCGGCAACACCGTCATGTAGCGAGCGCCGTTACGCCTATCGACATTGCGCTGGGCACCATTATCGGAGGAAAAACTTGTAGGTAGTTCAAAGCTTCACCGGATGGATACGCGAAAGATTTTCGCCAATACCTTTCATATGGCGGGTTTCCCAAATTGTTTCTTCAATCCCCGCCGGTGAAGCGTTCGTCGGCGACGGCGTGCTGTTCATCGACGATCGCCATCGGCGCGCCCGCGCCAGCCTTCCGCTCCTGCACCTTCACGAAAGAACGCGTTCGTACAAAGATTGTATTCGCCTTGCGACCGTTGCAAGCGAAAGTTCATGGACCGCGGCATAACCGCCGGAAAGACGCTTTCCACGGACCAGCACCTTCCCTGCAGCTTCCGCGATAGAGGTCGGTTCGTCAGACACGATGTAACATCCTTCGAACTCTTTAATTCGCTCGGCCACGTCGCCAACATCGACGGAAACAATCGGTAGATTGCAGGCAAGAGCTTCCTTTACAATGTTCGGAGAACCCTCATGAGCGGACGTAAGCAGCAAACAATCGACGGCGTTCAGGAAGCGCGCGACTTCTTCCTGAGGTCTCTTATCAAGTGTGACCAATTGGGCAGATGGATTGGATTTTCGCACCAACTCAAAAGCGGCTTCGGCGAGCGGGTATCTCTTATAACCCCCTGCCGAGGGCCTGCCTGCAAATAGGACGTGCTGCTCGTCTTCCTTTAGACCCACTTCGTGCTTAGCGACCGTTCTGGGATAGAAGACATCAAGATCTATCCCATTGGAAATGATGGACGTTGTTTTGGCGCGAAGATATTTTGCAAGGCCGGCACTCTTCGCAATATTGTGAGCCGTCGCACACGACAATAAACGGGAGAATAGTCCGTGCAACACTCGATTCGAGAATCGATATTCTCCCCGCTCGTTGCAATCTCCATATACGTCGTTGCCCATAAAAGACACAACGAGTGGCAGGGTAGTAGCCAATCTGGCTGTCCAGCCTGAGTACATATAATGCGCATGAACGATATCGTACTGCCTCGAACGCACAGCCTTCCGTACTTCAGCAATACCCTTGATATATTTGCCAATGCCTGTGCTCTTGAGCAGGCAAACATCAACATCAATCCCACGCTTCGCCAGCGACTCCACTTGAGTGCGGATGAAAACGCCCGCAGACGGATTCTGTGCAGTAGGGTACGCGCCCGTAACATGCAGAACAATCAACGCAGCTTGCTCCTTGTGGCCTCCGGGAATGGCCATTCGCTCACCCGGCGCACGTCAAAAACCCCGTTTGATGGCCAAATAGGAAATCAGATCCAGCTCGACTATCGCAATCCCGCACATAGCGACCAATGCTTCTCAACAGGCTCCAATTACGGTCGTTCGATCATCTGAGGCCCCAGCTCGCAATCAAACCGCAAAAGGCACCCTATTCCCGCTTGCCAATTGCCGAAACAGCTCAACGTGCTTCTGCACCATTTGCTCAATCCCGAACTTCTCCTCGACGAGCACCCGTCCTGCACGACCGAACGCGCTTCCAATGTCAGGACAGTCGACAATTTCCCTTATCCGCGACGCCAGTGCATTTTCGTCTCCGAATGGAATTAGGAATCCATTCTCTCCGTCCTTGACGATTTCGCGATTGCCCGCCACGTCTGTGGCTATGACCGGCTTTTCCAGCGCCATGTACTCTAGGATCACATTAGAGATTCCCTCTCCGTTTGTTGAGACCAATACTCCGACGGAAAAGGTTCTTATGACTTCTTCGACCCGTTTCCTGACTCCCAGAATGCGCACATTCGAAAGACCGTCGCGCTTCACACGCTCCATGAAGCTTTCAAGATCTGGTCCTTCGCCCACAGCGACGAATGTAATGTCCTTCCGCTCGCTGCACACCAATTTTGCCGCCTTGAAGAACGTACTATAGTCTCTCTCTCGATGAAATCTTCCGACCATACCGACTACGTGTTTGGTTCTTATATCCATCGAACGCTTGACGTCGTTGACGTCCGGAAGATTGTTTATTCGATCAAAATCAAAACCGTTTCGTATACAAAGAGCTTTTTTGCCTTCAACTCGAAAAGCTCTAAGTCCCGCTAATGAATTTGCCAATATTACAGTTGAAAATGGAGCTGTCAGACGTAAACGTCGGTACGTATAATCCTTCAAATTCAGATGGGGCGGTGCGTTTTGTATCATTGCATTGATCAAAGCTGATCGAGATATCAACGCGATTGGTGACGCATACACCGAACACATCGACTCCCACGAATATATTATGTTCGGTCGGTATCGTCTCGCCAGGCCATATAGCTTTTCGAAAATACTGAAGTCCCATTGTCGGCTTCTTCTGATGATGTGTATTTTTATTCCCAGTGACCTAATCTCGTCATAGTGGATGGTATCTGAAAGAACGACGAGTTCGTTAATGAACCCATCTAGTTTGCTGAACCCACGCAGCAATTCAACCAGTTGCCGCTCCTTCCCCCCGGAGGCCAACGTGTCGGTTATATGCAGCACCCTGATCGCGGGCCTTGACGAATTCAGCATTCCCTCACCCGACCTTATGACCGCAGTCCCAGCGCTCAACCGAAATTAGGACTTTGATATAGGTTGACGTACGTTGGCGACGCAGAGGATCCTCACGATTAGTGTTGCCTCGACGCTTGGCACGAACTGCCACCGGGTCATGCGCCGCTCTCAATCACGACATGCGGGTAATGACCACCTGGTTGCCAATCGTAACACCAGGCCGCACCAGCGAACTCGGCGATCGTCACGTCCGCACCGATCGCCTCGGTCTCGACCACCGCCCATGCACTGTTTCGATTCATCACCACTCCTTCCCGACATCGGCCTGCAGCGCAGCGGACGAATACGTCGACTTCCGCTGCAAGTTCTTGTGACCGTCCTGCTCGGCCGCAGCGCGCACAATCGCGGCGACACGGCGCACTTGGTCGCGTGTGAGCTCGGGAAACATGGGCAGGGACAATGATCGAGCGGCCATCGCTTCGCAGCACGGCAAGTCGCCCTGCCTGTAGCCGAGATGCTCGAGAGCAGGCTGTAGGTGGAGCGGTAACGGATAGTGGATCCCGGTCGCCACGCCGGCTTCGTCTAACTTGGTTCGCATTGCGTCACGATCGTTCGTGGTGATTACATACAAATGGTAGACGTGCGTCGACCCCTTTCGAACGAACGGCGTCTCGATCCCCGACTGCGCTAATTCAGTGGCGTACCACTCCGCAGCGCGCCGCCGATTGGTGTTCCATTCATCCAGGCGCCGGAGCTTGACCTGCAGAACTGCCGCCTGGAGCGCGTCGAGCCGGCTGTTGAACCCGATCTCGGCGTGGCTGTAGTGAGTGGTTCGACCGTGGTCACGCAGTCGTTCGATCCGCTGGGCGATCGCGGCATTGTTGGTGGTGACCGCTCCGCCGTCGCCATAGGCGCCGAGATTCTTCGCTGGATAAAACGAGAAACATGCGACATCGCCGAGCGCCCCCGTTCGGACCCCCTGATATTCCGCCCCGTGCGCCTGGGCTGCGTCTTCTAGTACATAGAGGGCGCGCCGCCGTGCGATGTCCTTGATTGGACCCATGTCAGCCGGCTGCCCGAAGAGGTGGACTGCGATGATTGCTCTTGTACGGTCCGTTACGGCTCGCTCGATCATCTCGGGATCGATCGTGTAAGTGTCCGGATCGATATCGACGAACACAGGCCGCGCTCCCGTCGCCACGATGGCGGCCGCGGTGGCGATGAAGGTATGGGCGGTTGTGATCACCTCGTCGCCATGACCAATACCCAAGGCCCGCAGCGCCAGATGAAGCCCGTCCGTGCCGTTCGCCACACCGCGCGCGTAGCGCACCTGGCAATACGCGGCGAACTCTCTTTCGAACGAGGCAAGCGCCTCGCCGCCTATGAACTGCGCGGAGTCGAGAACGCCTAGAATTGCTTCGGCCACGTCGTCCTTTAGCGTCTCATATTGCGCTTTGAGATCGACAAACGGAATGTGCATTTCTTCCAACCTCACGAGAATCCGTCTTTGTTTCCAGAGAACGTCATCGAGCACCGTGGCCCCGCAGAACCGCGGGAAACGTCAGGGCAATCAACTTCAGGTCGGTCAATAGGGTCCAGTTCATTGCATATTCGACGTCCATCTCGAGCATCACCTCGGGGCTGACACGACCCCGACCGCGCACCTGGCAAAGTCCGGTTATCCCGGGCTTCACAATGTGACGCTTATGGTGCCAGTCCCGGAAGTATTCGAGTTCATAGGGAATCGCTGGCCGCGGACCGACGATGCTCATTTCGCCCCGCAATACGTTGAGGAATTGAGGCAGTTCGTCGAGGCTGGTTCTCCGCAGCCACCGTCCCACGCGCGTCACGCGAGGATCGTCCGTCAGCTTGTATGGGGCGGCGGGGTCGTTCGAGAGGAGTTCCTTTGCCCAAGCCCTCCGGATCGCCTCGCGATGGACGTTTTCGTCGGCGTTGTGGTTGAGTGTCCGGAATTTGAAGCAGTCGAACGGCTTCTCGTCTCGCCCGATGCGACGTTGGCGAAAGACCGCTGGCCCGGGACTGTCGAGATGGATTGCTATCCACACCACGATGAAGACGAGGGCCAGCGGCACGATCGCGATAACGCTGATCGCGACGTCGAGCGCCCGCTTGCCGAATTCCCGCGGGGTCGCCTTCCGTCGCGTGGCGTCATGCGACGGCAATTTCGGGACCTCCCGCCGGCATGTTCCGCCGCCGAAATATCCGTTGATCCTTGCCATTGCTACGGTGCTTGTGCTTGAGCCGTAGACACGCCGATGCCGCCTCGAGCGCTTCGACAACGCGCAGCCCGTGCATTCCGTCCGCGCACGGCCGTTCCCCGGTCACGATCGCATTGACGAAGTCGAGTATCTCGAGCTTCAGCGGTTCACTGCTGGAAATCGCGGGGATATGCACGTCGCCATGATGATAGGCCGACTGGAAATCGGCATAGGAGTCGCCGTCGATCCGCGGCCTGAATCGCTTCTGGTAAACGCGCACTTTTTCGGACGGCTGCACGTCGTCGAACACCAGCATCGCATCGCTTCCTACGATCGTGATCTGGCGCACCTTGACCGGGTCCAACCAGGAAACATGCACATGGGCGGTCGGGCCGCTCTTGAAGCCCATCTTGGCGTAAACAACATCCTCGACGTTGGGCAGAACGTGCGCGCAACCCCAGGCGCCGATGGTTTGCGGCACCTCCTCCAGCAAGCAGAAGATGATCGAGAGGTCGTGCGGCGCCAAGTCCCAAAGGACATTGGCGTCCTGCCGGTAGAGACCGAGATTAAGACGCCGCGAATCTATGTAGTAGAGCTCGCCGAGAGAGCCGCTCTTGATCATCTGGCGCATGACACCGACCGCCGGGTGATACTCGAACGTGTGCCCGACCATCAGCACGCGCTTGCGCTTTTCGGCGATCGCATTCAACTCGCGGCATTGCGCGCTCGTCATGGCGAGCGGCTTCTCGACGAGCGCGTGCTTTCCGGCCTGGAGCACCGCTCGCGCCAATTCAAAGTGCGTCTCTACAGGGGTGGCGACAATGACACCGTCTATAGAAGGGTTATTCAGTACCGCGCCGATATCATGCGAAACAGCGACAGAAGGATATTGTGAACGGATATATTCCAATCTATCAGGACGCGGATCAACGGCCATCGACAACCTTGCATCGCGTATATCGCAGCTGACGCGGATGTGTTTCGAACCCCAGTAGCCGCAACCGATGACTGCTAGCGAGGGGCCGCCGTTCCTGGTCCGCATTTCCGCGTCCTTATTCGCCATATTCGCCATGTTGGCCCCTGTTTGAAGGCGCTCAGCGTGCATCCATTCAAGATAACCGATTGGGCGCGCGCGCCGCGGTAGAACAGGGATTATGATCTACGCTCTTTGGGGGTACACAGGTTGGACTCTCCCCCCGCCCCCTGCTCTCGTAGTGTTGGTCATAGCCAAAGTGATTGATTGGCTGGTCAACCACATAACGCCTTATCACTCCATGGGTTTTCAGCGCAGAGTCCGCGCCGATTGCGACAAGGAGCTGCCCGCATCGCCCATCGCGGATATGTTGGCCGACAGAACCATTGCGCCGGCGTCCTTCAGTGGAAACCTGGCGATCTTTGGTATAGGACTCCCCAAAAGAGGAGCACAGTCTCGAGGTCGCGGACGATCCGCAGGATGTCCGCTCGCCTTGCCGAGGGATGATGCGACAACCAGCAAGGAGCCCCCACGCCATGGACACGGGTTCTTCGATCGCACTCCTGCTCCGCAGCGACGACACCCCATCGCCCGAGGATTGCAATCTAGCGGAAATCCTCGATTTTTTCGGAATTCCATGGACGGCGCTGACAGTCAGCGAAGCGAACGGGGACAAGGTAGCATCGCTGACGGCAAGTCATCCGCAGTTCTCCATCCTGACTTCCGCGCGCTCGCTCGCCGAAACCTTGCAGCGCTGCAAGGCCGGAACGTTTCCGGCCTGGTTGGCGGCAGCCGCTTCCGTGTTCGTCTATGAATTTCAACCTGGGGATCCTTGCAGGGCTCTGCTGCGCCAGATCACGGGAGACCCGGAGGCGGATATCCGCGGCATCGACGCATGGCCGATAACCGTGTCCGTCACTGATGCTTTTCCAGACATGTGCGGGCCTATGTCGGCCCTACAGATTCAACTGCAGCGCGGCGCCGCAGATACGGCGCTTGTCATCCAGGCTGGTGGCGGATTGCAGAGCATCGCCGCGGCGCCCGAGGGACATCTGTTCGCCGGATTTTCTCATTCCGGCGTGCGCTTTTTTGCCGACGCGTCACTGACGATGGTGGACATTCGCGAACGGGCTGCGACTTATTTTGACGTGAAGAAGCGTTTCGCCGGTGCGGTGCCAATCGTGATGTATCTGAAGTGGTCGTTCCGCGACATCTGCTGGACCGCCTCCGAAACAAACGCGTGCCTGATCATCGACGATCCACCTCTGAGGCCACGGTACGGCTTTCTCGAATTTGGGGAGCTACTGCACTTGGCCAACAAGCAGACGTTCGCGACGACCATCGCCTTCATTCCATGGAACTGGCAACGAACAAATCGCGACACCGTTGCCGCCTTTCGGAAAAATAGCGAAAAACTATCCGTCTGTGTGCACGGCTGCGATCACACCCGTGGTGAATTTGCAGCCCGTTCAGCCGAACTCCTCGACAGAAAACTGAAGACCGCCAAGTGTCGGATGCAGTCCCTTCTCAACAAGACCGCGCTTGATCATGAAAACGTGATGGTTTTCCCGCAAGGGGCATTCTCGCCGGAGGCAGCGTCGGCTCTTAAACGAAACGGTTTCGTCGCAGCAGTGAACACGGAAGTCGCACCAGCCGATGACACGTCGAACGAAACGACACTTGCCGACCTGTGGAGTGTCGCCATCGTCCGGTATGGGGGATACTCGATCTTTACCCGGCGGTACATTCACCACGGCATTGAAAACTTCGCATTTGACGGAATCCTGGGTAAGCCGTGCTTCATCGCCGGGCATCACGACATTTTCCGGGGCCATGGCAGCGAACTGGCGGAGTTCCTCCGACAGCTTGCATCCTTGCGGTGGAAACTCTGTTGGCGGACTCTCGGGGACGCCGTTTGCCGCAGCTACAGCATTAAAGCCGGCAGCGGAACGAGCAAAATAAGGATGTTTGCTGAACAACTCCGCATCGAGAACAAGGAGGCGATGACGCGACGGATCCAAGTTATGAAGGAAGAACCACAGGTCGCCTCCTTGAAAACTATTACAGTCAACCAGGAGATCGTCGCGCACGAATACATGGACGGATGTCTCAGACTGACCGTCGATATCCCGCCCGGCAGAACGGCGGATATACGCTGTGTTTATCACGAACAGCCGGATGCTTTCCCAGATTCAGAATCGGTCTCATACCGACTTGGAGTGGCGGCTCGGCGATATCTATCCGAACTTCGTGACAATTACGGGTCCAGCGACCTGTTTCGTTTTCGCCTGTAGCCGGGAGGCGCGCCGCAATTGAGCGTGATCATGCTGTTTCGGCCAAGGTACAATGCATGATGCTCCTAGCATGATGCTCTTGGCAGGTCGCTTCCTGCTCCGGCGGACTCCGACGCCTGACCCGATAGTCGCGTTCAAGCGGTCGTCACTTGGCCTCGGGCGCTGCCCTGGTCTCAAGGGCATTGCTGGCGCGCTGGTCCGCGCGCACGCAGGCGGCGGTCTTGCCCGCCGCCAGGAGCACGTGTCGGAGCAGTCGAAAGGATTACCCCCAATTCGCAGAGTTCACGCAGCATCAGACGCTTGCATATGAAGCATGAGACGGCGAATCTCGCACACTATCTCAATCTGGTCACGAATGACATCAGCTGCGATCACATCTCCTCGCGGCATCATCCGTGATGCCGCGGGCGATGACGGCACGCAAAACGTCATTCGACAACATGGCCATCGATAGATGAACGTCTCCTTCTCGAATTCTGGCTCCGTCGCGCCGTTACGAGCCGACACTTTATTCTTGATTCTCATCGGGATATTTGCCGCGATCGGCGGCGGATTGACGGCAATGGTCGGGGGAACGATTCCCTTTTTTCTTTATTCGTTGCCGATTGCCGCGGCGGTGGTTCTTGCCGACTACCGGAATGGAGTCTGGCTGTTGGTGTTACTGTTACCCTTCGCGTCAACCCAAATGGTTCCGCGTCAGGTATTCGAGGTCACCGGATTCAATTCGGAAAATTGCCTGCTCGTGCTCACGTTCTCGTCGTTGTGCTTGGCTTCGCTCCGAGAGGCCGTTCGATTCCCCCACCTGCCGCCGGCACTACTGGTTTATGTCGCACTGATTGCACTCGCCGCCTACAGCGGCTCCGGGTCGGCAGAGCAAGCGATCACGATTCCAGGCGAGGAGCCTTTAACCGTGAAGACATACATCCTCGACAATTTCGCTAAGCCGATGATTATCCTTGTCGTGGCTTGGATGGCGGCTGTGGTCTCGCGAAATGGAGGTGGGCAATCTCTGATCTGGGCGCTCGCAGGGGCCCTTGTTACCTTCTTCATGCTCGTCGTGGCCGACCTCGTTGGCAACGGCATCAGCCTTGAAAGTCTCGCGTCCGCAGGAGAGCGCGGTTTTCTCAGTTGGACCGGAATGCACGCCAATGAGATCGGCCTCATGGCGAATTTGGGGTTTGCGATCCTGCTCTACACGGCGGCGGCCACCGCCCGACCGATTCCGCGCCTGACGCTTTTTGCATGCGCCATCGCCGCCGCCGCGATGGCGGCGCTGACCTTTTCTCGAGGCGCCTTTATCGGCCTTGCCATCATCGTTGGACATTATCTGATCACCCGGCGCCGAACAGGCCAGATCGTTCTTGCGCTGTCGATCATCGTCGGTGTCACCTTGTTATTGCCCGGCGCATTCGTCGAACGAGCGACGACAGGTTTCGCCACAGAGGATACTCATGCAATCACGGCCGGTCGCCCCGACATGATCTGGCGCCCACTATTGCCAACGTTCTGGGAAGCGCCCATCCTCGGGCATGGCCTCGGTTCGACCATGTGGGCCACTCCCAATCTCCGCGGAGAAATGCTTCCGGTCGGACACCCCCATAATGCCTATCTCGGCGTTCTTCTTGATATGGGGATGGTGGGTGTCGCAGTCGTCGCAGCCTTCTTCTGGTCGGCTTGGGCCATGTTCAGACGCCTCGCGAAGAACCATGGTGATCCCCTATGGCGCGGGGTTTTCGAAGGGGGCGTTGTTTGCCTGATATGCCTCGCCGTCCAGGGATTGACGGATGATCGATTTGTACCGACCTACCCGCAGGTCGCCCTTTGGCTGTGTTATGGGCTCGCACTCGGCCAGGCCCAATCAACCTGTTCGACCAAAAGAACGCAGCCATGAAGGTATGTTTCGTCGGTCTTGAAAACCTCCCGGTCCTTGCCCCCGAATACAATCACCATGGTATTGGCGGGGAGGAGGTCCAACAGACGCTGCTCGCGAGAGCACTCGTTGCTCGTGGATACCAGGTTTCCGTTGTCGTCGGGGATTACGGTCAGTCCGACGCAGCAGCCTGGCACGGAATCACAACCTACAAAACGTATCGTGCGGATGCGGGCATTCCGGTTCTTCGTTATGTTTATCCCCGTTGGACCGCAACGTGGGCGGCGTTGATGCGGGCCGATGCCGACGTCTACTACACGAGCAGTGCCGGCACGCGCGTCGGCTTGGTCGCGATGTTCTGCCGCCGGCATGGACGTGGCCTTGTCCACCGATTGGCACATGACACGGATGCCGATCCGGAGAAGTTGCTGATACGCTACACACGAGACAAAAAGCTTTACGAGTACGGATTGAGGAGGGCTGATAGTGTCCTTTGCCAGCACGCCGGCCAGCAACGCGCGCTCTTGGAAAATTACGGACTGACGAGCGTGGTCGCTGACATGCTGGTGGATCCCCCGGATCGGCAGCTGGATCGTGATCAGCGCGACGTGGAAATTCTTTGGGTCAGCAACCTGCGTGACTTCAAGCGCCCCGAGCTCGCCATCGAGTTGGCGCGCCGCATGCCTTCCCGGCATATCCACATGGTTGGCGGTCCACAACCGGGTTATTCCGAGCTGTACAGCAAGATCGAGTCTGCCGCGAAACAACTGCCGAACCTGACGTTTCACGGTCGTGTCCCTTATCACGACGTCGGTGACCTCTATGACCGCGCCAAGATTTTCGTCAATACCTCGCACACCGAGGGTTTTCCCAATTCCTTTCTTCAGTCCTGGCGTCGCGGCGTTCCGGTAATATCATTTTTCGATCCCGATGGACTCATCAAGCGCGAAGGTCTGGGTGCCTCACCCCAGTCCATCGATGAGATGGCTTACGTTGCCGAGCACTTGATTGCCGATGAAACAGAATGGCGAAAGGCGTCCGAGCGGTGCAGAAGCTACATGGACCGGATGCATGGCGATCACGTGGTGCTGAAGCCCTATGTCGCAGCAATCGAGGAAGCGGTTCGCCGTAGGGAGAAATCACGCGCGTCGAGCAAACCGGTGTGGCAATGAGGCTTCTGATCGACGGCGATGTATGCAGGGGGAGCATGCGGGTCAGCGCGTCGATGGCCTCATTTCCTTTTGCCCATGCGCAGGCAGCAGTGGCAGACCGGTCGAGTCGCCTCGGTGGCTTTCACCCCCAACGCGCTCACAGATCCGTACATCAGCCTCGCGGCGTTGCGCGTAGTACAGGCGTTGGATCGCGCAAGAGGTCCTGCGGATCCAAACCTCTGCCCGCCGGCGATGTCGCTCGGGGCGCTCGTATTTAGCCATTGCCGAACGCGCCAGGCATCGGTTCAGCTAACGCAGCATCGGGCGCTGAGGCCTTTCCTCGCCGATACAATCGAACTCGGGCGGATGAAAGAAATAGAGCTTCCATCCGCGTTGGCGGGGGCCGCAGCCCGGACTTCGCCAATATCGATCTTAAGCGCCTGGAAGCGAGAGCTCGTTCGTGAAGGCGATATTCGGGCCGCGCCATGGCGGTCTTTGTCGGCTCACACGAAATTCACATGCCAAAGTATTACTCACGAAGAGCCACAAGGCGAAGCGCGGCGCCGCACTGGGGAGCGCCGCCTCACGTTGCGTCAACGAGCCAAATGGGCTCAAATCAACCCAGGAAAAACTCTACCGTCGCTGGATGAATGAAGAGGCCGACTCAACGACAGCGAGCAACGTGCTGTGTGCGATTCCTCGACAATCAATGAGGCCTCGTGATGCGCATCCTAGTAATAACAGATAAGCGGCTCGCTAGCCTACGTAACGGCCGCGATCTTCGCGTGTGGCATCTGTGCCGTGAATTGGCGAGGCGGCATGAGCTGTACCTTTTGACGGTTAATCTCAGTTCGCTAGATAACTTCAATGAAAGCCTAGTCGGTTTGGCTGATGTCTTCAAAACAATGAACGACGCACCGAATTTTCCTACAAACAGGCCCTCGCTGAAACGGCACTTCCGTCGAAATGATTCAAATTACTATTCGCTTTCCTACCCGCATCACTTTTCAATTGTTACCAAAGCCATATCGGACATCTGTGAACAGAACAGTATCAGCCATATGATTGTCTGTAGCCTCTCCCTTGCGGAATTCGTTAGGCCGTTTTCGAGCAACAAGAAGATACTCTTCGATCTCATGGACAGTGAAGTTCTAACACTGACCCGAGAAATACAGTTTTTTCCACCTTGGCCCTTGCAGCCGAAAACAAGTCTAAAAGCGCACTTAATGCGCGCACGCCGTACCAAGATGGAAGGGTGTTTGCCTCATTGGTTCAACCACGTAACAACAATCAATGATGCGGATTCCGATACTGTTCGCAGATTGTCCGGCATCAGTACAAACATTAGCACAATACCGAACGGAGTTTCGACCGACCTCGTGGCGACATTTGACGCAAATAGTCATGTCGCCAAACGCAGGGGCGTGGCTTTTTGGGGAAATCTTTCCTTTAAACCGAACAGCGACGCTGTTCGTTCCTTCTACAAGAATGTCTATCGACCGTACTTGGCACCGGCCGGAATTGAGTGGTGCGTGGTGGGCAGGGATGCGGAGCTTTGGCTTCTAGAGGAGGCAAAGCGAGATCATGGTATTCGCCTCACTGGGTACGTTGACAACATTTCCTCAGTACTCGCCGAATACCCCATAATGGTGAACCCAATGCGAATTGGCAGTGGATTGAAGAATAAAGTGCTCGAGGCGTTTGCCATGGGGTTGGCTGTAGTTTCAACCGGATTAGGTGTTGAAGCTCTTTGCAAGGCACGTGAAGGCATCGACTACATGCGAGCTGACGAGCCCGAGAAGACGGCGCTCGCGATTAAATTGCTCATCGAAAATGAATGCCTTCGGATCTCTATGATCAAGAGTGCTCGAAAACTCGTGTCAGAGCACTACACTTGGAGCAAGGTTGCTGGCGATTTTGATGCACTTTTGTGCTCATTGTGAGCGCCGCTCCTGATTTGAAGCAGCAGGTATGTTTGTTTGCTATGTCGTTTTGGTCATTCTGTATTTTTTGCGCCACAGCCCTAACCGGCGATGCATCGATGATACCCGCCTGGCCACATGAAACCGATGGGATAAGGCCCGCCAAACATGAGCTGTGAGCACGTCAGTTCCAGAGTTTGTTTGATGTTTTCCGGAGACTTACCAATGAGCTTTGATCTTCTTTGCCGTGGAAAGTTCGGGCGGGCCGATATTCCTGCTCGCTATCTTCGGCGCCATCGCTAGGTCGCGGATCCATGGCCCCGATATTTCGTCAAGGCATTGCGCTCTCCGCTGCGCGCTACATCGAACAGGTCACCATGCTATTGACGCCGGTCGTTCTTGTGCGAACGATCGGGCCCACAAGCTTCGGCGAATATCGGCTGTTCTGGCTACTTGTAAGTACCGTGGCCCTTTTGATCTCCTTTGACATGCCCCGCAGCTTGCTTTTCTTCTTTGTCCGTTTGGATTCCCAAGGACGCCGGCTTTACGTCGGGCAGACGGTGCTGTTCTTGCTCGCCACAACGATGGTCGCGACGCTTCTGATTTTTGTCTTTGGTGAGGCGCTACCCTCGGGCATGAAAGACCTGCTGCACGAGCATGGGTTCTTGCTCGCGGCTTTCCTGCTTGTCTGGAATTTTGGCTTGTTGCTTGACGTGTTACCTAACGCCGCAGGGCAGGTTCGATGGCAGGCACAAGCTATCCTGATCACATCTGTGCTCAGGACCGCGCTCATAGTTTCCGCAGCAGTAGTTTTTCAGCGGATTGACGCGGTGCTCGTTGCAGCATTGATTGCTGCCTGCATGCGCCTTGGACTTTTGGCGTATTTCATTGCACGCTATTGCGGTATTCGACTGTTCCCCCTGGACAAGCAGCAATTCCGTGCGCAGCTTCGTTATGCGCTTCCATTTGGCGTTGCCGTCTTGCTGTGGAGCATGCGGAAACAGGCCGAACAATGGATTGTGGCCACGGTGTTTTCATCAAGGGAGTTCGGCATTTTTTCAGTTGCAACTACGCTCCTTATGCCCTTTGGGGTCCTGAGAGACGTACTTGGGAATTTGCTTTTGCCCAAGATGAGCCATCTCCATTCACTTGGGCGCCACGAGGAGCTATTGCGCCTGAACAATCAGGGCAATGTGATCATCAGCGCCGTCATGTTCCCCGCCATTGCGGCATTATTCGCCTTTTCTGATGAAGTCATCCAGTTCCTGTTTACGAAGGAGTACGTGAGCGGCTCGCCGGTCCTGCGTATCTATCTGGTTCAGACGTTGATCTCGGCTGAGATGACCACGCTGCTGAATGTATTCCGACAAGGGTCAGCTAACATGCGTTATGAAGCCTCAATTCTTCCCTTTGCCGTAATAACCAGTCTAGTCGGCGCTTGGTATTTCGGCTTGCCGGGCGCGGCTATCGGATCAGCACTGGCCACGTTCGTTTGGTATACGCTCTGCCTGAGAAGACTTTCAAACGTAATGGACGTTCCTATCGCAAGACTGCAGGATTGGAAGAACCTTGGAATAATTTGGAGCGTATCCGCGGTTTGCGCACTCGTAGTACGAGTTTCGGCCGACCTCCTGAAGCCGTCGGTCCCGATTGCTGCGATAGTCGGGCCCGCCGCAGTTTTGGTGCTCTATGCTGCTATTGTGTTTGTGACGGGGTACTATCGGACGCTTGCTGAGATGCGAAGATTCGATGTCCCAGAGTCAAATGACCATCCGCCAACAAGACAAGTTACCGTTGTTTCAACTCGCTCGTAGCCAAATGTTGCGCGACGGCGCCTCTACGCAGCGGCCACCTGACAAAGAAGCGTAAGCGTTAGCCTTAACCTTGGAAAAGGGAATTTCCCAACCGGGAAATCTCCTTCGTGCCCCTCCAGTAAGTTGATCAAGGCAGGGTTCATAATGAGTTCTGATTAGTCGGCGCAAAGTCATTGTCTCCGGCTTGTCTTCCCAGCTTTGGGCGTGGCCGAGACGCCACTCCAAACACAGGCGGGACGCCTACCCATGCAAGAACAACGACCGCATGCAGCAGCCATACGAGCGACGACGATTCGCACGAGGCGATGCGGTCCGTTCATGATGCGGAGCGCTGGCGAGCGGGCCGGAAGATACGTACCCCTGGCAAAGAGTGCCTGGAGCGCATGGTTCATTCGTCGAACGTGTCTAGGAATGCTGTTGGCCGCTTTGAGCTTCGCCGCCGGGCATGCAGGCGTTGTCAAGAGCGAGCCATACGTCTGGACAAACGTGAAGTGGGGCGGCGGTGGGTACGTCACCGGAATCGTCGCACATCCGTCGGCCCCCAACTTGCTCTACATTCGCACCGATGTCGGCGGATGTTACCGGTGGGATGCTGCCAACCAGCGGTGGATTCCGTTGCTCGACTGGCTCCCGCTCTCGCACCAGAATCTATTCGGCGGAGAGAGCATTGCTATCGATCCATCGAACCCGAATAACGTCTACTTCGCTGCCGGGATGTTCAACTGGTGGCGCGGCGGACCGTGGGATGTGCTTAAGTCCACGGATCAAGGCAAGACATGGGAACGCACTAATCTGAACGTCGTAATGCACGGCAACGATGGTCGCGGCGCGCTCAACGGGGAGCGGCTGATTGTAGATCCGAACGACGGCAACGTCCTTTACTTTGGTTCGCGCAACGACGGTTTGTGGAAGAGCACCAACGCTGCAGTAAGTTGGCAGCGGGTCGAGAGTTTTCCCAAAGGCACGGCGGGAGTCGGGATCACCTTCGTGACCATCGATCGCACGACAGGCAGGGCGGGGTCGCCGTCTTCAACAGTCTATGCCGCTGTACGTGGCCACGGAGTCTATCGCAGCATGGACGCAGGGCTATCGTGGGCCGTCATGGCCGGCAGCCCGGTTGCCCCTCATCGCGAAGCCATCGCATCTGATGGAACCCTCTACGTGACCCACGACGACGGCGTCGCGAAATTTTCCGGAGGGGCCTGGACCAATATCTCGCCGCCTCAGCAGAGGCGCAACTTTTCAGCCATCAGCGTTGACCCGACCAATCCAAAGGTCGTGGTGACGATGGAGAGCCACTACGGCTGGTACCGCTCCACGAACGGCGGCGCCAGTTGGACCTTTTGGAACGTGAGCGCCACTTCTTCGGTTCCGTGGCTGCCCAACAGCGAGTTCGCCGATGGGCCGTCGGCGATGGTAATTGATCCTGCCGATCCGAAGCGGGTCTGGTTCACGGACACCGGTGGGGTGTGGCGCACCGACGACATTACCGCCAAGCGCCAAATTTGGCAGAGCTACGTAAATGGGCTGGAAGAGATGGTCGTCTTCGACGTCAAGTCCCCACCCCGGGGCGCTCCCCTGCTCTCGGCTGTGGCTGACCATATCGGGTTCAGAAATGCCTCTCTCACCACGCCACCGCCCAACGAGTTCGGATATACCCCCTTCGGCAACTCCACAGGAATCGATTTCGAGGAGGCGGATCCAAACTTCGTCGTGCGGGTGGGACATCCTGGAGACACCTCGCCGGCCGGTGGCTATTCCATCGACAATGCGCAGACCTTCACGGCTTTTCCATCCAACCCAAACGGAAACTTCGACGGCCGAGTGGCGGTTTCGGCCACGTCACGGCGGATCGTATGGCTGCCGAAAGGAAGCGCTCCCTACTACTCGACCGACCTGGGCGCCTCGTGGACGCAGTCGGTTGGAGCGCCATCGGCCGCCGTCGAAGGAAAGAACTACTGGAGCAAGAACAAACCACTTGCCGCGGACCGCGCAGATGGAAGCAAGTTCTACCTGTACGACTACAACGACGGGCATTTCTACCGCTCGACCGATGGTGCGGCGACATTCGAGAGCATCTCAACTATTCCGTCGTCGGGCTGGCGACAGCAGGTCGTGGAGGCCGCCCCAGGAATGAGCGGGGAGGTTTGGATGAGCAACGGTGCCTCGGGCCTTTATCGTTCGTCGAACGCAGGTGAGACCTTCGCCAAGGTCGCCAACGTCCAGTACGCCTTCATGTTCAGCTTCGGAGCGCCCCCGAACGGGTCGAAAGTCCCGACGGTCTTTCTCTACGGGACAGTGGAAAATACGAAGGGGGTCTTTAGGTCCGACGACATGGGCACCAGCTGGATTCTCATCAACGACACCCAGTACCAAATGAGCGATCTCGTAAACGGAGCCGGGGCCATGGCGGGCGACCGGCAGGTCTGGGGCCGCGTGTACATCGGGACCGACGGACGGGGCGTCTTCTACGGTGTACCGTCTGATGCAGTCCCAAGCGCGCGGATGCAGTGATTGATTTCGCCCGCTCGTTAACCCCTGGAGATTTGACGAAGAGCGCCCCTCCTTTGTAACCTGCTCTGGAACTTGCAATGTTTCGCGTATCATTCTTTTCGCATAGAAAAATGATCGGGCAAGCATGTGCGGAATTGCCGGAATAATCGAGGCCAAGAAGCCGGTTAGCTTTCAATTGCTGCAAAGCATGTGCGATGCACTCGCACACCGCGGCCCAGACGACGCTGGTACCTGGCTCAGTCCTGATCGGCGGGTAGGCTTAGGTCATCGGCGCTTAGCCATAATCGATCTCAGCCCTCTCGGTCATCAGCCAATGAGCTCGGACGATGGCCAGATAACAATTGTCTTTAATGGTGAGATTTACAATTTTCAGGAAGTTCGAGCCGAACTTCGGGCGCGCGGCAATAGTTTTCGCAGCACAAGCGATACCGAGGTCGTGATCGCCGCGTATCGAACGTGGGGCCCCGCGTGTCTCGATCGTTTGGTCGGAATGTTCGCGCTCGCGATCTGGGACGGCGCCAAACGACGCCTGTTCGTTACTCGCGATCGGGCCGGCGAAAAGCCTTTATTCTATTTGCACAAGAATGGCCGGTTCGCTTTCGCGTCCGAGCTGAAAGCTATTCTCGTTGATCCGAACATCCCACGGAGCATCAATCGCGAGGCGCTCGACGATTACTTGGCGTATGGTTACGTTTCCGGGTCACTTTGCATCTTCGACGGATTCGCAAAACTACCGCCGGGGCATTGGCTGACTTACGAACCCGATCTGGATCGACTGCAGATCAGCAGATATTGGGACCTACCGATACGTGCCACCAACACCGCACAGAGCGATTTGCAAGAGCTCACGAGCGATCTCGAAGTCCTGCTGACGCAGAGCGTGCGCTGCCAGCTCATCGCTGATGTGCCGATTGGCATCATGCTGAGCGGTGGTCTTGATTCGAGCCTCGTGGCTGCCGCAGCCGTCAGGAGTTCGGGGCGGGCTGTTCGCACTTTCAACGTCGCCTTTCCAGGCTATCCGAGCTTCGACGAGTCGCGCCACGCGCGTCGGGTCGCTGATTATCTCGGTTCAAACCATACTGAACTCGTCGCTGAGCCGGGCTCGGGCGAGTTCCTGCCTTCACTCATCCGTCAATATGACGAGCCTATCGCTGACAACTCGTTGCTTCCCACCTATCTGGTGAGCCGCGCAATTCGAAAGGAATGCGCTGTCGCCCTAGGAGGCGATGGCGGCGATGAACTCTTCGGTGGCTACATTCATCATCCTTGGCTTCTGAAGATCGCGCAACTACGGAAGTTTGGTCTGCATCGGCTCGGAATGGAAGCACTCGCCGCAAAATCGATACCGTTGGGAATCGAAGGACGCAACGCGATCATGGGGCTACTCAGCTGCAATGGGCCACAAACAGCGCTGACGCGACTACTTGATCCGATTACGAGGTCGCGACTGACCGGCCGGCCGATGTCGGCTACCCCGGAACTTCGCCGCGCTGGATTGGAAACAGTCTGCGGTGGCATAGATGCGATTTGTGCCGCCGAGTTTCGCAGCTACTTACCGGATGACATTCTCGTCAAAGTCGATCGGGCCAGCATGCTCACATCCCTGGAGGTGCGCGCGCCGCTCCTGGATCATCGAATCGTCGAGTTTGCTTTTGGGCGATTGCCCGGAAGATTCAAAGTCCAGGATGCTCGAAGAAAGATCATTTTGCGTGCTCTTGCACAGCGTTGGCTACCTCCCGACTTTGATAGTCACCGAAAGCAGGGTTTCTCGATCCCTCTGCATGAATGGTTCCAGGGGCCTTGGAGGCCGCTCGTGGACGATCTCATCGCGACCGGTTCGCCACTTTTTGAAAAACGATTTTTGACGCGCCTCCTGTCAAGACTTCGGTCGACAGAGCGCGGAAGTCGCCGCTTATTTCAGCTCATGATGGTCGAGATGTGGCGCCGTGAGTATCGTGCTTCCGTACCAGAATAGCTTGCAGCTCGGTTGGAGCGTGTTCACCAGCGGTGCCTGCGCTCGGCGGATCCTGGCGCCGGCGTGATCATCGGCGGTGAAGACGTTCATCCGCGATGGCCGTACTGTTCTTCAACGATCGTCATCTGCGCGCCCATAGTCCGCACCGGCTACGAGTAGGAACTCGGCACCTGCCGCCAATAGTAATAGAGCGGCCAATCTGCCCCTTCCAACGGCCCGCAATCGCCGTGCCGCCATCGACCGGATGTGCCGGAAGTTTGGCGGAGGCCGGCAAAACGGGCAATAAGTGGGTAACTACGATGGTCGATTGAGCCGCGACCGCGCGGGATTAGATTCGGGCAGCAATGGAAGCGCCCGTTCCAATGGGTTCGATGAGTATAATAGAGAACCGATCAATCGAACTAAGCGGAAGAAGGCACCGAGTGGTTCGGCGTCAATGAGAGAACGGAACGTCATTTTGCGGATCGCCTGTCGGGAGGCTACTCGGACGGTTGTCCGCGAACAAATTTGGTGACCACGTTCGTACAGGGAATGACGCCATGCCGAACTCCAGACTGCGCAATAGCTTCCATGTCGACGTCGATGGCAGCGACCTGGGTCGTTGCATCAAATGGGCCTTGGTGGCTGTTGGCCTGACAATTTCCGTCATTCAAGCGAAGGCGGAATATCTGCTAAACATCGGAGATGTGCTGGAGGTTGCGGTGGCGGGCGTGCCGGAGCTGCGGCATCGTGCTCCCGTTCAAATGGACGGGAATATTTCGTTGCCTCTGGTTGGAACGCTTCCAGTGGCCGGCCTGCCCTTACCACAGATCCGAGCCAAAATCGGGGCTGCACTTGCGCGCAAGGTATTTCGACAGCGGACGTCCGATGGACGTGAGACGGTCGTCGTGATCGACGCAAGCGAGGTCACGACGATCATCGCGGAATACAAGCCCATATACGTAAATGGGGATGTATCGAAGCCGGGTGAGTACCCTTATCGTCCGTCTATCACCGCACGCCAACTCGTCGCCGTGGCAGGCGGCTACGACATCATGCGCGTCAAAATGAGCAACCCGTATCTCGAGGCAGCAGACCTGAGAGGCGAGTATGGTTCGCTTTGGACAGAGCTCGCCAAAGAACAAGCGCGTATGTGGCGCATCAAGACCGAACTTGGAGAGGCAACCCAGATCAGTTCAGGCGCTCTGATGGACGCGCCCTTAGCTCGATCGGCGATTTCGGACATCGTTAATGCAGAAACGGAATATCTGAAGACCAAGCAGAGTGATTATCAGCAGGAAAAGACGTACCTTCAGCGCGGCATCAGACAGGGAGACGACGAGGTCCGCGTGCTGTCAGAGCAGCAGAAGAAGGATGAAGAGGGACTTCACGCAGATCTTGACGACCTGCAGAAAACGACCGAGCTCTTCGGCAAGGGTTCCTTGATCAGCCCTCGCGTTACGGATGCGCGTCGCGCCGTGCTGCTGTCATCAACCCGGAAGCTGCAAACCTCTGCGCAACTGCTGCAGGTCAAGAAGCAGCAGGACGAGTTCGTCAGGAAGCTGGCAAAGCTAGACGACCAACGGAGGCTCGACTTGCTCCGCGAGCTGCAAGATACCAGCGTGAAGCTCAATCAAATTCGCGAGAAGCTGCAGAGCGTCGGCGAGAAACTTCAGTACACTGCGATGGTTCGATCACAACTCGTGCGAGGAACCGGCAACCACGCGGAGATCGCCATCATCAGGAAGAGCGATAAGGGACAGGAACGGATCATCGCAAGCGAGGATACCGAGCTGCAGCCGGGTGACGCCGTCGAGGTCACTCTCCGATACCAGGATGGTCCTGCCGTCCCTCCCCGAAGGATAGGCAGTTCAGACATTCCATCAGGGACAAGCCGAACCGATGAGAGCTCTGGCGATTCGGTACGCATCGGGCAGAGGTAACAACAGCCGTCGCAATTCCGTAGCGGGAGATAGCATTTTTGCGACGCTATCCTACGTTGACGGATCCAAACCTCATCCGCGACGCTTGTAAATGGATGATGCAACGGTCATGAGCGCTCGATGGTCCGCCCCCGGCTGCACCGCCCGGATGCAGTCCATTAGGGGTAGCTCATAAGGCCCAGAATCTCCACGCCCCGTGGACGAGACTTCCGATTAATGTGGTGTCGCATGCACGGAGGCCAGTTGAGCGAATGCGGAAGCTGTCCGAGATGATCTTGGTGACTGGAGGTACCGGCTACATCGGGTCCCACGTCTGTATCGCATTGCTGGACGCCGGGTTCGACGTCGTCGTGCTCGACAATCTCTCCAACAGCAACCAGACTTCGCTCGAGCGGGTGCAGTCCATTTGTGGGCGTTCGCTCGTCTTTCGGCACGCAGATATCCGCCATGAAGAGGCGATTCACGCCATACTTCGTTCCTGCGGAGTGACCGCGGTCATTCACCTTGCAGGGCTGAAGGCCGTGGGTGATTCCAACGTACGTCCCCTGAACTATTACGAGAACAACGTTCTGGGAACGATGCGGCTGGTATCAGCAATGAAGAGGGCGAATGTAAAGACACTTGTATTCAGCTCGTCCGCGACCGTTTACGGAATACCTAAATACTTGCCGCTCGACGAGAAGCATCCCCTCTGTCCGACCAATCCGTATGGCCGCACAAAGCTCGTTATCGAAGAGATGCTGAAGGATCTCTGCAGGTCCGACGACGATTGGCGGATCGCCAATCTGCGCTACTTCAATCCGGTTGGAGCACACGAAAGCGGGCTGGTCGGAGAAGACCCGCTGGGCCTTCCCAACAACCTGCTCCCGTTTGTGGCGCAGGTGGCGATTGGACGGAGGGAGAAGCTGCAGATCTGGGGAAACGACTATGACACGCCTGATGGCACCGGAGTCCGCGACTTCATTCATGTGGTCGATCTCGCATCCGGGCATTTGAGCGCCTTGCGCAACCTGAGACAGCCTGGTGTGCTCACGGTCAATCTTGGCACGGGGAACGGCAGCAGCGTTCTGGACATCGTTCGTACATTTGAAGCAGCGAGCGGGCGTTCAGTTCCCTATGAAATCAAGGAGCGTCGGGCTGGCGATGTCGCCGCCTGCTATGCCGACCCGACCTTTGCGATGGAGGCTTTGGGCTGGAAGTCGACCCGATCGTTGGAGCAGATGTGTGCGGACCATTGGCGTTGGCAATTGCAGAACCCCGACGGTTACCATGGTAGCGCACTTTCAAAGACCGGAGCTGTCCAGGCATTTCCACCGTCACGGATGAGTGCGTGCGCCTCAGCTATTCGAACGGGCGACGCCGAGCGGATTCGGGGCGAGCACACCGCCCATCAGAGGTAGCTCGCAATGCTCCATAATCTCCAAACCGGAGAGCGAGGCGGCAGGTAAGATGCGGTCGCGTGGGGATTTGCGATGCCACACTATCGTGCATTTGTTTTGGACGAACACGGCCAATTGGGGAGCGTGGTCAACCTTCACTGCCCGGACGACGCGTCCGCAACCGAGCGCGCCGGGCGGTTGGCGGATGGCCACGAGGTTCAGCTTTGGCGACTGGTCGCCGAGCTCAAGTTTGACGATCCGCGGCAACGACACAAGCGGCGGCGGGCTGCCCGTGCACCAATGCACTGAGCTCGATTGATGGTCTCGTGGCCAACTCGCGCATCTTCCGCTGCAAGCCAGATCAGTGTGCCCACTAAGGACGCTGGCGCGTCACCGCGTCGGGATCGTGGACCAATTGCGCCATCATCCAGCTGGCCGCTGCGGAAAGCGCGAAGCCGGCGCAGGTCGAAAGCGCATCGACCATAAAATCCTCAAACCTCGCGTGCCGTCCCGGTACCCATAGTTGCATGATTTCAAGGAGGCCGATCAGGGCAACGGCGAGCGCTGAAGCAGTCCAACGCCGCTGCGGATAGGCAAGGCCGAAGGCAATCCCGACCAGAAGGAAGGCGAGCGCGTGATCGCCTTGCTGTCCGAGAAAGGGGCGAGGCCGAGCGTCCGGAGGTCCAAGCGTTGCGAAAGTGACGGCGGCTGCGAGCAGCCACGCGACAAGCCGAAGAAGAGCGGTAATAACCACTAAAGGGCCTCGATTGGCAGCCCCTGCCGGGGCTCTTCATTTCTGAGACACGATTTCAAAAACATGCTCCCTCCACTCGGCGCAACCGGCACCCCTGAGCGGTAGAACGCCAGGTCCATGATTACCACCTGCTCTCGACACATGAGTGCAGGATTCCTGACGTGCGTGGACGAAAGGAGAGTACTCCAAAAGGATGGGACACTGAACCAAAATCCGGCCTTCTGCAACGGCTCGGCGATCCGGGCTTGCGCGTTTGCTCTGGATCAGCACATGGCCGATTAGGTGCGAAACATCGCGCTCGACATACAACTTCAAATAGCGGTCGATATAGGTGCATCCGCACTGGGAGTACCCATCCATGGCAGTTGTTAATCGCTGTTTGTTAGCAACAATAGCTTCTGCTTTCCTCAGGATTGAGGACAATGCGATGGCGATCCATGAAGGCGCTTCTCGCAGCCGCGGGGC
Source organism: Bradyrhizobium huanghuaihaiense (assembly GCF_025200885.1). Lineage (NCBI taxonomy): Bacteria > Pseudomonadati > Pseudomonadota > Alphaproteobacteria > Hyphomicrobiales > Nitrobacteraceae > Bradyrhizobium > Bradyrhizobium huanghuaihaiense. The sequence continues at coordinate 5,919,124 of NZ_CP104172.1, forward strand.
TGGACGGCCCTAGGATCCAGCCCGCTGAGGCCATCTCATTGTTCACGGCTCGAGCACAATCCGTACCCTAACCCAAAAGTGGTGAGAGAGGGTCCTCCATGCGGGCTATATGATTCGCGTAAAGATGAAGGGCATAATGAGGCGTCTGAAGGCATCTGAGAGATGTCGTATCGCCGCGTGACAGGTGATTGCAGATGGCTCGCACGGTCGTGCTCAACGAGGAAATGAAGAACTCCCTCACGCGGGGACGATGCGCGCACCTGTGGATGGCAGCGGTCATGCTCGCTATGACATGGGCGTCGGAAACGGAGGCTTCCCGGGATCAGGCGCGGCACCGCGCAGACGAGCAACTGGCAACGACTTTCCACGATCTCGGTTCTGACGAGTTCAAGAGGTTGCTGCCGGGCCGGGGCGGCAGTGACAAATCGATACAGGTTGCGCAAGCGACGACTAGCGACACAGGGGCCCTGCAGCAGCCCCCTAAACAGGAACGCGACTGGCCAGAGTCCCTGTCATGCGAACTTGCCTTTGCAAGGCGCGACATAGAGCTGCTGCAACATCTCGAGCGGGAGCACGATCGGGCCGAGTGGCTGGTGCAGAGCCTTGACGATGCGCGGCGCGAGATCGAAGCGCAAAAGGCGTTGGCAGCGAAGGCTCTGGAGGAAAGCTCCCGACTGAAGCAAGCTTCCCGGCCGAATCAAGCGGGCGAGAGTGGCGCGGCTGAGCTGCAGGCATTCCTGCAGGAGGAGCGCGAGCGGTCGGCCCGGCTGGAGCAGGATCTCGCAGCCGCGCGGCGCAATGTCGAAACCCAGGGTGCGTTGGCGACGAAAGCAGGTGAGGAAACGTCCCGGCTGAAACAAGCCGGAGAGCGTGAAGCCGCAGAGCTGCGGAATGCCCTGCAACATGAGCGCGAGCAAACAACGCGATTGGAGCAGAGTCTCGCAGCCGCGCAGCAACACGTCGAGACCCAGGCTGCGTTGCTGGCAACGGCAAACGAGGAAATCTCGCAGCGAAGTCGGGCGGCGGAGGCCAGTGCCGCGGACTTAACGCAATCGATGCAGAAGGAGCGCGAAACGTCCGCCCCGCTCGCGCAGGTTATCTCCCTGTCGCTGAGCGCGATTTATGCATACCAGGCGCAAACCGCACCGTCGGCGAGAGCCAGCGACGGCTCGTCCTTGCTGAGAGCGCCAGAAGGGAACGGCACGGCGGAGCTGCAGAATTCCCTGCAGCAAGAGCGGGATCGGGCCGGGCAGCTGGAGCAAGCGCTGGTGGCCGCGCGCCGAGATGTCGATGAGCAGGCGACGCTGGCCGCAAGGGCGGGTGACGAGGTCGCCAGACTTACGCGAGCGGCAAAAACCGAGGCCGCAGAGCAGAAGCGATCGATCCAGAAGGAGCAAGAGAGAGCCGATGCGTTGGCGCAGGATCTCTCGGTCGCTCGCAGCAAGGTCTACGCATACGAAGCTCAAGCGGCCAAAGCCAGCGAGGAAGCGGCACAGCTCAAACAGACGGCAGCGAGCAATGCGGCCTCGCTGGAGCAGTCGCAGCGGCGGGAGCGCGAGCGGGCTGAACAGCTGGCCCGGGACTTGGCGAAAGCAAGCCGCGAGCTCGACGCGCAGACCGAACGGGCGTCCAAGGCAAGGGAGGACGTGGCACGGACCAAGCAGGCCGGAGAGCGCGAATCGGCCGAGCTGCGGAGCCTGTTGCTGCGTGAGCGCGAGCGCGCCGAGGGGTTGGAAAGGGATCTGACATTGGCGCGTCGGGATAACGGCGCGCTTGCGGCGAAAACTCTCTCCGCTGCGGCTCCGCCGGCTACCACCGGCAAGGCCGCGCGCGAGGAGCCGCCGTCGGCGCCGGCCCGGCCAATCCAAACCCGGCCTACGCAAAGTGGACTCGTCCACGACAAGCCCATCCAACAGAAATCGGTCGGAGACAGACCAGTCCAAGACAAAGCCTTATCGGCGCGCAGCAAGGGCGATGCTGAGGTCCAGTCTAACAACAGCGCGCAGGCGGAGAAATTGGTCGCGCGCGCGAGCGCACTACTTGAACAGGGAGACATCGGCTCGGCCCGGATCGTGCTGGAGCGCGCCGCTGAGATGGGGAGCGCGAAAGCAAGCTTCGCGCTCGCGGAAACCTACGATCCGCTGATCCTGCCGAATTTCGGAACGTACGGAACGCAAGGGGATTCCACTAAAGCGCGAGATCTTTATGCGCGAGCCGAAGCCGGGGGTATCAAGGAAGCAAAAGCGCGATACGAAGCGTTGCGCCGATAAAAAGCCCAAAGCGGATGCAGCGTGCGTAAAGGAGTTCGTCGATGAAAGGGTTCATAGGATTCCGCCGGTTGGCCTTGTTTGCGGCGTTCGCATCATCGCTCATGGCCGTTCAGCCCTGGGCGGATGCGCGGCCGTTGAATTCACAGTCCCACAATGCTCGGCCGGTTCGCCCCGCGCCTTCGCAGCCAAGACCTGAGGTGCTCTCCATGAACGCCTGGACTGTTGGCCTGGCCGGAGGCCTGCTCGAGGGCGCACCGATACGGCTGGCGGCGGAGATCGCGCGTGTGGTCGACGACGGGGATAACCTACACGTTCTGCCGGTCGTCACTCGCGGAGCCACTGAAAACGTGAATTCCCTGCTCTATCTACGCGGCATCGATGCGGCAATCATCAATTCCGACGCGCTCGAGGAATACAAAAGCCAGGTGCCGGACATCCAGCGACGAATTGCATATGTCCTGAATCTGTTCCCGTCCGAGCTGCATATCTTCGTTCGACCGGAGATCCAGAGCTTGAGCGATCTTTCCGGCAAGAAGGTCAACTTCAATACGCAAGGCACCGCTGCGGCCTATTCGGGCCCGCTGATCTTCAGCCGCCTCAAGCTCGAGGTGGAAAAGACGTTCATCCCGCACCAGATCGCGCTCGAGCAGATGCGCAAGGGCGAGATTGCAGCGGTTGTCTTCATTACATCGAAGCCGGTGGATGCCTTCGTGCGGGGCCGTTGGGAGCCGGGTTTCAAGTTCCTGTCCCTCCCCTATGACGGCAGGTTCGAGGACTACTATCTCCCCGCCTCCCTCGGCGAAGCCGACTATCCCAATCTGATCAAGCCGGGCGAACGGGTTTCGACGATCGCCGTGCCGACCGCACTGGTCGCCTTCAATTGGCCGATCAAGTCAAACCGCTCCGAGCGCGTCTCACGTTTCATCGACCACCTGTTCTCCCGGATCGACAGACTGCAGGCGCCCGGTTTCGACCCGAAATGGAAATCCATCAATCTTGCTGCAACAGTTCCGGGTCTCACCCGCGTCCCTGCGGCGCAGGCGTGGCTGGATCGTCAGCACCGCGCAACACAAGCATCACAATGAACCGGGCCGCGACCCTGCTTCTCTTAGCGCTCGCGGCTACAGGCGGCGTAGCGTCGGCGCAGGATTCGATGGGGCAACTGCGCTCCTGCCTTCAGAGGCAACACGCCGAGCGCCTCGAATGTCTGGACAAACTGACTCGCACCGTGGCGCCTCAGCATCGTCAATCCCCCGAAGACGGCTGGGTCGTCAGCCAGACGACCTCGCCGATAGACTACTCTCCGATCGCGACTGCCACGACATCCTCACGCAGCGGAGCCGGCGAGTCCGCGATGCAATTGTCGATTCGCTGCCGCAACGGGCGGACCGAATTGGTGCTCACGGGACCAGGCATCTCCCGTGGGGGCGGTGACGATGCAATTTTTTACCGCATCAATGATAACCCGGCGATGCAAATCGGGGCAGCCGTCCCCGCCTTCGGGCCCGGCGTTGCGTTTACGGGGGAAATTGTTCGCTTGGTGCAGTCGCTTCCAGACAGCGGGGACCTCATTGTCCTGTTCTCGCGACGGGGCGGCGCCGCCCATGACGGATCGTTCTCCCTCGCTGGGTTGGACGAAGCGCGTGCGAAGATAGCAGCGGCATGCAAATGGCCGCGCGCGCTCGCGACACCGAGTCATTGATGACATGCAAAACGATCTTCTCGATGGAGGCGGATAATGATGACGTTCCAACATACTGCCAAGGTGTTCGCGATGGCGGCGATTACAGTTCTGGCTTCTGCATCGTTTGCGGCCGCGGAGCAAGGCGGAAGATACTGGACGCCGGCAGACGGGCAACAAGTCCAGCACAGGGCGGCGCACGCGAGACAACACGTAGCGAAGCCGGCAAAGCGAAAGCAGGACGCGTTTGCCCATATGAAGAATTCGGCGGCGCCGAAGCAAAGAGAGCATCATTTGATCCTGCAGGTAAACACCAATGACGCCCCGGCGATGAATCTCGCCCTCAACAACGCGATGAACGTGGCGCAATACTACAAGGACGCCGGCGAGAAGGTGAAGATCGAGGTCGTCACATTTGGGCCCGGGCTACACATGCTGCGTGACGACACGTCGCCGGTAAGAGCGCGCATCGAGGAAATGGCCCTGAGCACGCCTGAGGTTTCGTTCAAAGCTTGCGGCAACACCCAGGAGAAAATGACGAAGGCCGAGAACAAGGACATACCGATTATGCGTCAGGCGGAGATCGTGAAATCGGGCGTCGTGCGCGTGATGGAATTGCAGGAGATGGGTTGGACCTACGTCAAGCCGTGACAGGTAAGTAGCGACAGTGACGTCGGCCGCCATCGCCGCGTCTAAGAGCATCTCATTTGCTGAGAAGGCCATGGCGGGACCAGCCTACACCAATCTCGGGTTTCCGCCGGGTTCACGCGTCCAGGTAAAGCCCGAAGCCGGCGCTCGCTTGGCTGGAAAGACCGGACGCGTCATTGGCGGCGGATTTTATCCGAAAAGCCTCCGTCTGGTCCTGGACGGATCGAAGGTTCCAATCACTCTGCACGTGAACTACGTGGCGGCGATTGACGACGACGTCGATCCGATGAAATCGGATTGATGGATGGGCTGACGTCGGGCCAGAAACGCAGGCCTGCTCTAAGGTCGTTCCAATGCAATGGAGCTTGCGTTGAGCGACGTTCCTTCCATTTCATTTCCGGCAATTGCCTTGCATCCCGTCAAGTAAGTCGCGGCGCCGCAGGTTGGCCGGGCATCAATGACTTGAGCATCCTGGCAGCACGGATGGCGAAGCCCAGCGGAGGCCGCCGGCAAAAGGCGACCTTCTTCACACGCTCCTCGACGTGCCACTTGGCATGCGAACCGGTGCGGAACAAGATCACGTCGCCGGCACCATAACGCGTCGGCGCTGCACCATCGACCTCGAGCATGATTGATCCTTCGAGGATCACGACGGTCTCGTCGAAATCGTAATGCCAGTTGAACTTGCCTTCGGTGCAGGACCAAATCATCGTCCACCAGGTCTTGAACGCGCTCTTCGACAGAAGGTGCGAACGAGCTTCCGGGCGACCTTCAATGATCCACGACGGCTCGATGGGTGACGGCGTGAGTTCAACCGTCTCGCAATGTGCCGCTTCAACAAGGTCGCGCATCTGCATCATCCGCATTGTTGATGTATATTTGGCTCCTTCTCAACATATTCAGGCCTCAATTGAAGCCCGTGAAGATGTCGCCTTGTCGCACTCCCCGCTTCGTCGCGCACCATTACGAGGTACCTCGGCCCGGTAGGTTCGCGGACGGTGTTTTGCGCTGCTTCTGAGCGATCGACAGCTCCGCGACTCGCCCGGATGGAGCTGGCAAGATGCGTGCTTCGACACCACGCATCGCGTAGCTTCCACCGCTATCTCAAAAACGGTGCTTGCCAGCTAATCTGCTTCATCTCTCGTTACGGCAGATTGTCGCGCAGAAAAATGTCGATGCGGATGCGCTCCTGGTCGGGGCTGATGGGCTCGCCCGAGCAATGCGCGAGCAGGACGCGCGCCGCGGAACGCGCTTCGTGGCCGGGATCCTGGTTGATGATGGCATCGAGCGTGCCGCGGACCAGGAAGCGTCGCGTGTGCTGGGTCAGTTCATGGGTGATCCAGACCACCTCGCGTGCGCGGCCCGAGGCTTCGAGCGCATCGGCGATGCCGCGGTTCCCGGCCCCGCAGCAATAGATGCCGCGGAGATCGGCATGGCGCGCGAGCAGCGCGGCCGTGAGCTCCCGCGTCCGGTCGCTGTCGTCGCGCCCCTCCTGGACCGGCAGCGCGCGCAGGTTCGGATATTCGCTGGACAGGATCTGGTGGAAGCCGAATTGCCGCTCGGTGTGGTCGCGCAGCGACAACGATCCCGCGATCACGGCAACCGTCCCCTCGCCGCCGGCGAGGAAACGTCCCATCAGCGTTGCCGCGGTCCGGCCCGCGGCCGGATTGTCTATTCCGACGTAATGGAGACGGCGCGCGCTCGGTGCATCCGACACAAGCGTCACGACGGCGACCCCGCGCGATGCGAGTTCGTCGATCGCGGCGCGCACCCGGGGATGGTCGAGCGCGATGACAGCCACCCCCTGATAGGCCGGCGACAGAGTCTCCAGCGCGCCGGCGAGCACGTCCGGATCGAACACGTCGACATGGAGGATGTCGATGAAGCCGCGCTGTCCGGCGAGCCACTCCGCCGTGCGCTGGACCTGCTCGGTCAGATTGGTCATGAAGCTGTTGCTGCCGCTCGGCAGCACGAAGGCGAAGCGGAAACTCTGCCCGCGCGCGAGCCGCGCCGCGGCGACGTCGGCGCGATAGCCGAGTTTCGCCACCGCAGCCTCGACTCGCGCGACGGTCTTGGCGCGCACGCCCTCGCGCCGATTGACGACGCGGTCGACGGTGGCGAGCGAAACACCGGCCGCGCGCGCAACATCCTCGAGCGTGGCGCGAACGAGCGGCTGGGCCGCGCCGGCTGTCATTCGCGCGCCGCCCACAACATGCCGCGGGTCATCAGCGTCCGGATCTCGGGCACGTCGAGCTCGTAGGCCCGGTGGCCGAGCGAGGAGTAGAACACCCTGCCGGCGCCGTAGCGTTTCTTCCACACCACGGGCATCACCACGCCCTCAATCCAGGGCGCGTGTTCTCCGGTGAAGGTCGTCGTCGCCAACACCTCGTTGGCGGGGTCGACATGCATGTAGTACTGCTCGGAACGATGCTCGAAGCTCTTCAGACCCTTCATGATGGGGTCTTCCGGCTTCGTCAAGTCGACCTTGTAATCGATGATGTTGCCGGGATGGGCAACCCACTGCCCGCCGCACAGGAACTGGTAGTCGACCGAATCGCGGAATGCATCGCACATCCCGCCATGATGGCCGGCGAGCCCGACCCCGCCGCGCACCGCCGCGCAGAGATTGAGCGCCTCCGCCTTCTCGATCTTCGACATGGTGTAGATCGGGATGATCAGCGACAGATCGTGGATCGCGGGATCGGCGAACGCCGCCGTCGTGGTCTCGATCCGCACCTCGAAGCCTTCGGCCTTCAACCAGCCGCGGATCATCGACGCACAGAGATCGGGATCGTGCCCCGGCCAGCCGCCCCAAACAATCATTGCCTTGCGCATGCTTCTATCCTCAGTCGATCTGTCCGGTTTCGCGTCCGGCCGGCAGCATCGCCGGCCGCTCGACGCGGCTCTCGATCTTGACGCGCCTCCCTTCGTCGGCAGAGGTCTGGAACGCCTCCATCACCTCCAGCACATGGAAGGCAAGCGCGCCACTGGCGCGATGCGGCCGGTTGCCCAGGATCGCGGAGGCCATGTCGGCGACGCCGATGGAACGGAACTCGCCCTCGGCGTGACCGTGCGTGAGCGGCACCGTCTCCCACTCGCCGCCGGTTCTGGCCAGTTGTACCTCGCCCCCGAAGCGGTTCGGGTCCGGCACCAGCATGGTGCCCTTGTCGCCCCAGATTTCGATCGGGGCATGGCGGTGCTTGGGCACGTCAAAACTCATTCCGATTGAGACAACCGCGCCGCTTTCGAATTCGAGCAGGCCTGCGACATGCGTTGAAACCTCAACCGGGATCAGCGTGCCGTTCATCGGCTGGCTGGTGACCAGGCGCTCGGTTTTCGGACGCGCCGTCGAGCCCATTACGCTCGCAACCGGGCCGAGCAGTTGCACGAGATCGGTGATGTAATAGGGACCCATGTCGAGCATCGGCCCACCGCCGCGAAGATAGTAGAAGCCCGGCGCCGGATGCCAGCGTTCATGGCCGGGGCAGCCGAAGAAGGCACTGCCCGCCACGGGCGTGCCGATCGCGCCGTCGTCGATCAGCTTGCGCGCGGTCTGGTGCCCGCCGCCAAGGAACGTATCGGGCGCGCAGCCGACGCGCAGGTTCTTCTGCGCGGCGAGTTCTATCACCTTGCGCGCTTCCGTGGCGTTGATGCCGAGCGGCTTCTCGGAATGGACGTGCTTGCCGGCGTTCAGCACCGCAAGGCTGACGTCGGTATGGGCGAGCGGCACCGTGAGATTGACGACGATCTCGACGTCGTCACGCCTCAGCAATTGATCGACCCGCATCGCCGGAAGCCCGAAGGCCGCGCCCTGGCGCTCCGCGGCGTCGCTGCGCATGTCGGCAAGCGCCTTGATCTCGAGGACGGGAAAGCGCTGGGCCGCCTTCAGATAGGCGGTACTGATATTGCCGCAGCCGATGATTCCGATACCAATTCTTCTCATCATGTTCTCCGTGAGATGCCGTTCATCCCTTGACCGCGCCCGCGGTCAGGCCGGCGACGATGTGCTTCTGCGCCAGAAGGAAGAGCATGACCGTCGGCAGGATGGTCAGCGTGATGAAGGCGAGGATCAGGTGCCACTCGGAGGAATACTCTCCCTGATAGACCATGATGCCGAGCGGCCAAGGATACAGCGCATCGGTGTTGAGCATCACCAGCGGCAACAGATAGGCGTTCCAGCTGTTGACGAAGGTGATCGTGCCGACGGTCGCCAGGATCGGCCTCGACAAGGGCAACGTCACGTAGCGGAAGAATTTGATGTAGCTGCAGCCGTCGACCAGCGCGGCCTCCAGCAGCTCGTAGGGGATGTCCTTGAAGAAACGGCGTAGCAGCAGCACGCTCATCGCGAGGCTGAAGGCCACCTGCGGCAACGCAACACCGAAATAGGTATCGAGCAGCCCGAGATCGCGCACCTTGATGAAGAGCGGCAGCACCGCGGTCGCGGCGGGAAACAGCAGGCCGAGCGTCAAATAGCTCAGCAGCATCGAGCTGCCGTAGAACCTGACATGGGCGAAGGCGAACGCCGCCATCGAGGCCACGATCAGGGTCAATGTCACCGCGAGCGCCGAGATGATCAGCGAATTGCGCAACAGCTGCCAGTAGCGCGCGGAGAACAGGATGTCCGCATAATTCTGCCACTCCCAGTGCTGCGGCAGGCCGAACGGATTGACACGCAGTTCGCCAAGCGATTTGAACCCGCCGAGCACGGTCGCGAGCAGCGGCACCAGCACGAAGACGGCGATGGTGGCGAGGAATAGCGCTTTGAACAATGCCGCGGGATCGAACGGCGCGCGGGTGATGCCGGTCCTACTCATCGCGCATGAACCATCGCTTGTAGGTGAAGGCAAAGGTCACGCAGATCACGAACAGAATGACGCCGATGGCGCTGCCATAGCCGACCCGCATCCGGGAGATACCGTTGTTGTAGAGGAAGCTCACCATCGTGTTGGAGGAGTCCGCAGGTCCTCCGCGCGTCAGCGGCATGACGAGATCGAACAGCTGCAGCGAGCCGATGATGGCGAAGAACACGGACAGCCGGATGGTCGGATAGAGCAAGGGGATGACGACGTGGCGCAGGGTCTGCGCCCGCGTCGCACCGTCGATGCGCGCGGCCTCGACCAGGCTCTTGTCGAGGCCCTGGAGCGCCGCGATGAACAGCATCATGTGAAAGCCGAAATATTTCCAGACGATCACGATCAGCACTGCCAGCATCGCGGTGTCGGTCGAGGCGAGCAGATGGGGCGGCTCGGCGCCGAAGGTGCGCCAGATCGAGGCGACGAGGCCATAATCACCATCGTAGACGAAGCTGAAGATCAGCCCGGTCGCGATCTCGGCCAGGATATAGGGCATGAAGAACAGCATGCGCAGCGCCACCGCACCACGAAAGCGTTCCGCGAGCATCAGGGCGAGAGCGAGCGCCAGGGGCAGCTGGATCGCGAGCGAGACTGCGATGATCAGGCCGTTGTTGCGCAAGGCGAGCCAGAACGCGCGCGTTTCCAGCACGAAACGGTAATTGTCGAGGCCGATCCAGTTGGTCGGCCTGCCGAACCCGTTCCAGTTGAAGGCCGAGTACCACGCGGCCTCGCCGATCGGCAGCACCACGAAGAGTGTGAACAAGAGCAGTGCCGGCGGCAGGAACAGGATCAGGACCGTGAAGCGGCCGTCCCAGCGCGGACCGCGGACCGCGATCGGCGAGAACGATGCCTCTGCAACGCCGATCGCAGGTGAGCTCGCGATCCGCCGGGCCACCGTCAATTGCCCTGCTTCCAGGCCGCCTCGATCGCTTTCGCAGCATCCTGCGGGCTCATGCTGCCGCCGGCGATCTCGGCGGTGACGTCGTTGACGACGCGGCCGACCGAGGGGCCGAGACTCTGGTCATAGAAGTTCTGGTGATAATTCGACTTCGCCAGATTGGCCGCGATCAGCTTCATGAAGGAATTGTTGAGGCCGGCATCCGCGCCCTGCACCACCGGGATGATGAAGTTGCCCGCGGCCAGCCGCGTCTGTACGTCTTTGGAGACGAAGTATTTCAGGAAGTCGACCGCCTCGTTCGGCGAGCCCTTCGTGATCAGCCAGCCGGTGATGCCGCCAAGCGTATCCGTCGGCGCGCCCTTGCCGCCTGATACGACCGGGAAGTCGAACCAGCAGATCTTGTCCTCGGAAAGGCCCGTCTTGTCGGCTGCGAGCGCGCGCTGCAGGTGATAGACGGTGCTGATGGCGAGCGTCATCGCCGCCTTGCCGTCGCCGAAATAGCCGACGGCCTGCGGATTCTTGAAACCGAGGAAGCCGTTCTGGAACGGCTGGAGATCGACGAGCTGCTTGAACAGCTCGCCGGATTTCTGGAAGGTCTCACCGGCGAAGCCGCCATTCTCGCCGCGCAGCGCCGCGTCGAACGCCGGCTTGCCTCCGATGCGCACCGCAAGATGCGTCCAGTAGAAATGCAGCGGCCATTTGTCGGCACCGCCGACCACGATCGGCGTCACGCCGGCGGCCTTGAGTGTCTTCACCGCCGCAAGCAGATCATCCCAGCTCTTGATCGCGCCGGGCTCGACCTTCGCTTTCGCCATCAGCTCCTTGTTGCAGAGGAAGCCGACCTGCGAGAGCGCGGTCGGCAGACCATAGACGCGACCGCCGCTGGTGAAGGCGGCGAGCGCGGCCGGCGTGAGGCTGTCGCTGTAACCCTTGACCTGATCGGTAATGTCGTCGAGGACGCCGGCCTCGATCTGCGTTTTCAACACGCCGCCGGCCCAGCTGTAGATGATGTTCGGCCGATCCTTGGATTGCAGGATGGTCGGCAGCTTGGCCTTGTAGGCCTCGTTCTCGAGGAACTGCATCTCGACCTTGACGCCCGGATGCGACGCCTCGTAGCTGCGCGCGACCTCCTCCCAGATCTTCACCTGGGCGGGATTGGCCTCGATGTGGAGCCATTTCACTGTTGTGTCGGCTGCGGCCAGATTGGCCCCAAACAGGCATGCGGCAGCGGCGAGTCTCAGCTTCCCGAGCAGCCTCATCACATTCCTCCCAACAGGTTCTTCTATTCTTTGGCTGCAATCCTGCCTTCAAATTTTGAGGTACGCAACTAAAATTCTGATCTATGAACCTCACGACGGAAATGACTAAGGTTTGCGGGGGAAACGGGCGGCGCTTCGCACCGCCGCAAGCAAGTCGAGAGGTGTCCATGGCCGCCATTTATTCTGACCTCGCCGGCAAGGTCGTTCTCGTTACCGGCGGCGCATCGGGAATTGGCGCTGCGATCGTGCGGCGGTTCGCGCAGCAGAACAGCAAAGTCGTGTTCTTCGACATCAAGGCCGACGAAGGCCTTCGCCTTGCACGCGAATTGTCCGATCAAGGCCTCGATGCACATTTCCAGCGCGTCGACCTCACCGATATCGCTGCGCTGCGCGCCGGCGTCGCGGAAGCGCGCAACGCGCACGGCGTGATCAACATCCTCGTCAACAATGCCGCGCATGACGAACGTCACAAGACCGAGGACATGACGCCGGAATACTGGGATGACCGCATCGCGGTGAACCTGAAGCATCAGTTCTTCGCCGCGCAAGCTGTCCTGCCGGACATGAAGGCGGCGAATGCCGGCGCCATAATCAATTTCGGCTCGGTGTCGTGGATCGCCGGACAAGGCGGCATGGCCGCGTACACGGCGAGCAAGTCCGGCGTGGTCGGACTGACGCGCTCGCTGGCGCGCGACTACGGTCCCTACAACATCCGTGTAAACGCGATCGCGCCGGGCTGGATCATGACCGAGCGCCAGCTCGAGAAATGGATGACGCCGGCGGGCGAGATCGAACTGCAGCAGCGACAGTGCCTGAAGCGCCGGCTGGTGCCGGACGAGGTCGCGAAATTCACCGTCTTCCTCGCCTCCGACGAAGCCTCCGCCTGCACCGCTCAGCACTACATCGTCGATGGCGGCTGGGTGTGAATGCCTTGAGGACGATCGCTGCACCTGGACGCAAACCGGGAGCCGCGGATCCATCCCGCTGCGTTGACCTTCGCCTGCTGCACCGCGAGACCATTTGCGTCGCAACATTCAAAAATGAGACTGCCCGTCAAGCCGGACGAGGCGTCCACGCGTGCACCGCATTCGACTTCGGCTAGCTTCCCCATAAAGCCGCGGGCCTATTGAGAGCCACGGGTGTCGCGCCGGTTCGGCGCGGCAACAAATCGACGACACAGGGAGGAGCACAATGTCGAAATGCAGTATCGGACTGCTCGCGCTGAGCAGCCTGTTTCTTTCAGGCGCAGCGGTCGCCCAGGAAAAGATCAAGGTGGGCGTGACCGCGACCCTCGAAGGCACCTACACGGTGCTCGGCGAGGACGGCATGCGCGGCCACCAGACGGCGCTCAATGTCCTTGGCAAGAAGATCGGCGACAAGGAGCTCGAAATCATCGTCGCCTCGACCGACGCGACACCGGACTCCGCGGTGCGCGCGGTCCGCAAGCTGATCGAGCAGGACAAGGTGCAGATCCTGCTGTCGCCCCTCTCCGGCGACGAGGGCATCGCGGTGAAGAACTTCGCGAAGACCCACCCCGAGCTGACCTTCATCAATGCGGCATCCGGCGCGCAGGAAACCACCTATGTCGACCCTGCCCCGAACTTCTTCCGCTACAACATGGACGGCGCACAGTGGCAGGTGGGCCTCGGCAAATACGCCTATGACGAGAAGAAGTATCGCAAGATCGCGACCGTCGGCGAGGACTACTCTTTCATCTACACCCAGGTGTTCGGGCTGGTGCTTGAGTTCTGCGGCGCCGGCGGACAGGTCACCAACAGGCAATGGGTGCCGCTCGGCACCAAGGACTTCGCCTCGGTCATCGCCGCCCTGCCCGACGACGTCGATGCCATCTATCTCGGCCTTGGCGGTGCGGATGCCGTCAACTTCCTCAACCAATATCAGCAAGCCGGCGGCAAGGCGCATCTGATGGGCGGTTCCATCATGATCGACCAGACCATCCTGTCGTCGAAAGGGAACGCCAAGAATGCCCTCGTCGGCACCATCGCCGCGAGCGGCCAGGCCGACACCTGGGAGGATCCGGGCTGGCAAAAGTTCGTGAAGGCGTATCAGGACGCCTTCCCGCCCAACAAGCGCTTCCCGAGCCCCTCGCTGCTGGCCACCAACTATTATGGCTCGACCATGGCCCTGATCCTCGCGCTGCGTCAGGTCAATGGCGATCTCTCCAACAACCAGGCGAAGTTCAGGGAAGCGCTGGCGAAGATCGAGCTCGACGCACCGAATGGCAAGATCAAGCTCGACTCCAACCGCCAGGCGATCGGCACCAACTTCGTCACCGAGGTCGTCGATGACGGCAAGGGCGCGCTGTTCAGCAAGGTGGTGAAGGTGATCCCGAATGTGAACCAGACGCTCGGCTATGATCCGGCGGTGTTCTCGAAGATCGGACTGCCGAGCCGCACCGTGCCGGAATGTAAGAAGTACTGACGCATCACATCGGCAGGACGCAACCGGGGAGCGACTCGCTGACGCGGTCGCTCTCCGCTCTTGCAATCTCGGCGCCTTTGTTGAACGCTGGCTGAAAAGAAGAACATTCGGGAGGGGAAGGCATGAGCCGTGCGCTCGCCGTCTTCCACGGCCGCTTCGGCCGGGCGACGGTTTATCAATTGAACCGCCCTTTCAATATCCACGCCCATCGCGAAGGTCATCTGATCTTCCATGTCGGCGGCATGCCGGCATGCATCGATGTCTCCGACGGACACTATGATCTCACCGAATCCTCCGTCGTCGCCGTCAATCCCTGGGAGCCGCACAACTTCCTGCCGACCGACCTCGATGGCGGCGCTATCTTCTTCGTGCTCTACGTCAATGCCGAATGGTTTGCGCCCGATGCTTCGGGCACCGATCGGCTGCGGTTCGGCCGCACCCAGTTCAGGCGCACGCCTGCACTCGACAAGCACATCAGGCGGACCGCCGCGCTGGTGTGCGGCGCACCATCCCTCTCCAGCCTCGATTCCGAGCTGAGGCGGCTGATCGACATCTGCTACGACGAAAGCTGGCAGCAGGCCGAGATCGCGCGCGATCCACGCGCAAACGGCGCCGTCACCGATTTTCGCGTGCGCAAATGCATCAAGATGATGACCGAAAGCCCCGGCGCCGAGATCGAGCTCGACACCATTGCGCGCGAATCCGGCCTGTCGCGGCCGCACTTCTACCGGCTGTTCCGCGTTCAGACCGGAGTCACGCCGAACCTCTATCTCAACACGCTGATCATGGAACAGGCGCTCGAAGCACTGGTGGCCAGCGAGACGCCGATCGCCGACATCGGCTTCGATCTCGGCTTCTCCTCGCAGAGCGGTTTCACCCGCTTCTTCGCCGCCAATGTGGGGATGGCTCCGACCGATTATCGCCGCGCAGCCAAGGTTTTGCGCGCCTGACCGCTGCACGAAAAGATACTCACGATCAAACGTCGCCCTCCCCGCCCGGCTAGGATGCGGGCAACGCGATCCCGAGATGATCGCGACCGACGGGAGCGCACGTCCATGGCAAGGCCTGCAGCCGCTGCAAGGCTGTCCGACCTGCATTCGATGAACGATCGCCGCGTCGCCCGGACAAACGGACGGCGCACATGAGCCGTTTCATCGAACGCCATCCTGCCTGGGCGCTGATCACGATCATTGCCATTGCCCTCTTACTCTGGCTGATCTTCTCGGTCTGGCCGCCGGGTCTCGAAGAGGCGATCGGCCGCAAACGCGTCTTCCTCAATGCCGTCTTCAACGGCATTACGCTCGGGGGCCTCTACTTTCTCGTCGCCAGTGGCTTCACGCTGATCTTCGGCCTGATGCGCAACGTCAATCTCGCCCACGGCTCGCTCTATCTGTTCGGCGGCTATGTCGGCTACGCCGTCAGCACGTCGACCGGCTCCTGGATCCTCAGCTTCATCGTCGCCTTTATCCTGACGGCCCTGGTCGGCGTGCTGCTCCAGGTGATCGTGTTCCGGCGCATGGAGGGCCAGGACCTCAGGCAGACCATGGTGACGATCGGACTGTCGATCGTGTTTGCCGATCTCATGCTCTGGGCCTGCGGCGGCGATTTCTACCAGATCCAGACCCCGAGCTGGTTGATCGGGCCCGTGGACCTGCCGCTGATCACCGCGGTGAAGTCCTCGGGCGAACCGGTCTATCTCAGATATCCGATGGTACGGCTCGTGATCTTCGCTGCGTCCGTGGTCATCGGCGTCGCGATGTGGCTCGCGCTCAACCGCACCCGGATCGGCATGATCATCCGCGCCGGCGTCGATGATCGCGACATCCTTGCCGCAACCGGCGTGCGCATCCAGCTCGTCTTCGTGCTGGTGTTCGCGTTCGGCGCGGGGCTTGCCGGCATCGCCGGCGTGGTCGGCGGCACCTTCCAGTCATTATCGCCCGGCGAGGACATCCGCTTCCTGCTCGCCTCGCTCGTCGTCGTGATCGTGGGCGGTATGGGCTCGATACCCGGTGCAGCACTCGGCGCGCTGATCATCGGCCTCGCCGAGCAGCTCGGCTCGGTCTACATCCCGACCTACGCCATCGTCGTGACCTTCCTGATCATGGTGCTGGTGCTGGCGATCCGGCCGCAAGGCCTGTTGGCGAGGCGCTGAGATGTCGTTGCTGCAGAGCACCCAGCTTCGCGCCACCCCGCCCGCATCAGCCGCCCGCCGCGCCTTCATCCGCGCCTGGCCGGAATTTGAGAACCCGGCGGCTTGGCTGGTGGCGCTGATCCTCCTCATCATGCCGCTGATCGCGAGCGGCTTCTTCCTGATCGAGATCTTCGGCACCACCTTGATCCTCGGCACCATCGCGCTCAGCCTGATGTTCCTCGCAGGCTACGGCGGCATGGTCAGCCTGATGCAGCTGACCATCGCGGGATTTGCCGCCTACATGGTCGCGGTATTCGGCATCAGCGCCAACACCAATATCAGCCTGGGCTGGCCGTGGTGGCTCGCAACGCCGATGGCACTCGCTCTCGCGACCGCCTTCGGCACGCTCGGCGGCGCGCTCGCGGTGCGCACCGAGGGCATCTACACCATCATGATCACACTGGCGATCGGTGCGGCCTTCTACTACTTCACCAACCAGAACTGGGCGATCTTCGGCGGCCACACCGGCATTAATACCGTCGCCACCCCGCATTTCTGGGGCATCGACTGGCGTACCGATATCGCGTTCTATTACGTGACGCTCGGCGTCGCCGCGATCTGCTACTTTGCGGTCCAGTATGTCTCACGCGCGCCATTTGGCCTCGCGCTGCAGGGCGTGCGCGACAACCCACGCCGGATGGCCGCGCTCGGCTTCAATGTCAACGCGCATCGCGTGGCGGCGTATGCCTTCGCTTCCTTCATCGCCGCGCTCGGCGGGGTACTGCAGGTCTGGAACTACCGCCAGATCTCGCCGGGCTCGGTCAGCGTCGGTGCCTGCATCGACGTGCTGATCATCGCCGTGGTCGGCGGCATCACCCGCCCGATCGGCCCCTTCATCGGTGCGCTGATCTTCGTGCTGCTGCGCACCTTCGCGCTCGACTTCCTGGTCAGGCTCGGGCTCGACGGCAACCGCTTCCGCCTGCTGATCGGACTCGGCTTCCTCGCCATCGTGTTCTGGTCCTCGGACGGCGTCATCGGACTGTGGCAGCGGTGGCGTCAGAGCCAGCGTCCGCGGACGGATCGCCCAGGCGGAGGGCGCGGCCATGGATAGCGTCGCCCAACGCCTCTCCGCCGTCGGTGCCAGTGCCGCGCTCGAGCTACGCGGCGTGACGCGGCTGTTCGGCGCGCTGGCAGCGCTGACGGACGTCACCATCACGGTGCGGCCGGGCGAGCGGCGCGCCGTGCTCGGCTCCAACGGCGCCGGCAAGACCACGCTGTTCAACTGCATCACCGGCGATTTCCCGCCTTCCTCCGGCACAATCCGCTTCTTCGGCGAAGACGTCACGCACTTCCCGCCCTATGAGCGCATCCGCCGCGGGCTGCGCCGCACCTACCAGATCTCGGCGCTGTTCCCGGGCCTCACCGTGCAGGACAACGTCTATCTCGCTTGTCGCGGCGTCTCGCGCGGACGTTTCTCGTTCCTGCGCCCAGGGCAGAACGACGCCCTGATGCATGCCGCGGACAACCTCGTCCAGGCCGTGCATCTGTCGGCCGTGAAGGACCAACGCGTGGCCGAGCTCGCGCACGGCCAGCAGCGCCAGCTCGAGATCGCGCTGGCGCTGGCCGGCGCCCCGCGCTTCGTCCTGTTCGACGAGCCGGCCGCGGGTCTGTCGCCGACCGAACGGGCCGAGCTGATCGAAATCCTGACCTCCCTGCCCGCGCATATCGGCTACATCATCATCGAGCACGACATGGACGTGGCGCTGCGCGTCGTCGAGAGCGTCACGATGATGCACAACGGGCGCGTCTTCAAGGAGGGCCTGCCGCAGGAGATCCAGTCCGATCCCGAGGTGCAGGAGCTCTATCTCGGAGGCGGCCATGAATGAGGCCCGCCGCTCTTCCCCTGCGCTCGAGGTCCGCGGCCTCGACGTCTACTACGGTCACTCCCATGCGCTGCAAGGCGTCGATCTCACGCTGGACAGCGGCGTATTCTCCGTCGTCGGCCGCAACGGCATGGGCAAGACCACGCTGTGCAAGGCGATCATGGGGCTCGTTGGCGTGAGCGGCGGATCGATCCGCGTGCGCGGCGAGGATGTCACGCGGCGGCCGTCGGCCCAGATCGCCCGGCTCGGCGTCGGCTATGTGCCGCAAGGCCGCCGTCTCTGGCGCTCGCTCAGCGTCGATGAGCATCTGCAGCTTGCCGGCGGTATGCGGCAAGGGGCCTGGACCGTCGAGCGGATCTACGACACCTTCCCGCGCCTCGCCGAACGCAAGGGCCACGGCGGCGGCCAGCTCTCCGGCGGCGAGCAGCAGATGCTGGCGATCTCGCGCGCGCTGCTCACCAATCCGCATCTCTTGATCATGGACGAGCCGACCGAAGGCCTCGCGCCCGTCATCGTCGCGCAGGTCGAGGAGATGCTGCTGCGGCTCGGCGAGGACGGCGACATGTCCGTGCTCGTGATCGAGCAGAACATCGGGGTGGCCACGGCGATCTCGCGCAATGTCGCGATCATGGTCAACGGCCGCGTCAACCGCATCATCGACTCCGGCCGCCTTGCCGCGGACCGCGAGCTGCAGCAGCGCCTGCTCGGCGTCGGGCTTCACGCCGAGCTCGAGCCCGATAGCGACATCTCCGAGGCTGTCCGCGGCGCGAAGCCAGCGCCGGCGCCGCGCCCGGGCGGACCGATCCGCATCTACGTTTCCAACCCGACGCTCCCGACGCGATGGTCGCAGCCGGTGCCGATCGCCCGCATCGAGGCGGCGGCCCGCACGGTCTCGACGCACGTCGCGCGGCTGGAGGAGACGACGCGGCGCAGGCGAGAGCCGGTGGCGGCGCAGACCGCCGGCCCGCCCATCGTCCTGGTCGTCGGCACGCTCGATACCAAGGGCACCGAGTTGCGCTTCATCCGCGACATCATTGCAGCAACCGGTCTCCGCACCCGGCTGGTCGACGTCTCGACCAGCGGCAAGCATTCGAGCTGCGATGTCTCCGCGCAGGAGATCGCACTGAACCACGGCCGCGGCGGTGCGGCCGTGTTCGGCCCCGATCGCGGCGCTGCCGTGACCGCGATGGCCGATGCGTTCGCCAATTGGCTGCGGCGCCAGGGTAACGTTGCCGGCGTGATCACGGCCGGCGGCTCGGGCGCGGCGTCGCTGGTTGCGCCGGCCATGCGCACCCTTCCCGTCGGCGTGCCCAAGCTGATCATCTCCTCCATCGCCTCGGGCGATGTCGGGCCCTATGTCGGCCCCGCCGACATCACGATGATGTACTCGGTCACGGACGTGCAAGGGCTGAACTCGATCTCGCGCGCGGTGCTGGCCAACGGCGCCAACGCGCTCGCCGGAATGGCCAACGCGCGCCTTGATGCGCATGCCGCGGCGGCGCGCGAGGCCGGCGGCCTGCCCTCGGTCGGCATCACCATGTTCGGCGTCACCACGCCTGCCGTGCAGAAGATCGCGGCCGAGCTGCACGACGATTTCGAATGCCTGGTCTTCCACGCCACCGGCGTCGGTGGCCGTTCCATGGAAAAGCTCGTGGAGTCCGGCCAGCTCGCCGGCGTCATCGACCTCACCACGACCGAAATCTGCGACCTGCTGATGGGCGGCGTGTTTCCGGCGACCGAGGATCGTTTTGGCGCGATCATCCGCAGCCGGCTGCCCTATGTCGGCTCGGTCGGTGCGCTCGACATGGTCAATTTCGGCGCGCTCGACACCATTCCCGAGCGCTACCGCGGCCGCAAATTCCACGTCCACAATCCGCAGGTCACGTTGATGCGGACGACTGCCGAGGAGAACGAGCGCATGGGCCGCTGGATCGCCGAGCGGCTCAACCAGATGGATGGCCCTGTGCGCTTCTTCCTGCCCGAGGGCGGCGTCTCCGCGCTCGATGCGCGAGGCCAGCCGTTCTGGGATCCGGACGCCGATGCCGCGCTGTTCCGCGCGCTGGAGCACAATGTCCGGCAAACCGGCAACCGCCAGCTCATTCGCACGCCCAAGAACATCAACGATCCCGACTTCGCCGCCGTCATCGTCAGCGCGTTCCGAACCCTGTTCGGCCGCACCGGCGCGCGGCGGAGACTAGCGAGGTGACCGATGGCCAGGTTTGAACGCGCAGCCCTCCTGAAGAAGTTCCGCGACATGGCAAGGCGCGGCGAGCCGATCGTCGGCGGCGGCGCCGGCACAGGCCTGTCGGCCAAATGCGAGGAGGCCGGCGGCGTCGATCTCATCGTCATCTACAATTCCGGCCGCTATCGCATGGCCGGCCGCGGCTCGCTCGCGGGCCTGATGGCCTATGGCGATGCCAACGCCATCGTACTGGAAATGGCCGGTGAGGTGCTGCCGGTGGTGGACCAGACGCCGGTCCTTGCCGGCGTCAACGGCACCGATCCGTTCCGCGACATGGACGTCTTCCTCGACCAGCTGAAGGCGCTTGGTTTCGCCGGCGTCCAGAATTTTCCGACGGTCGGACTGATCGACGGTACGTTCCGCGCCAATCTCGAGGAGACCGGCATGTCCTATGCGCTCGAGATCGACATGATCGCGAAAGCGCACGACAAGGACATGCTGACCACGCCCTACGTGTTCAGCGAGAAGGAGGCCGCCGCGATGGCGATCGCCGGTGCCGACATCATCGTCTGCCACATGGGGCTGACGACGGGCGGGACGATCGGCGCGCAGACCGCCTTGAGGCTCAAGGACTGTCCCGCGCGGATCGACACCTGGGCCACAGCTGCGCTCAGCGTCAATCCGGACATCCTGGTGCTGGCCCATGGCGGCCCAATTGCCGATCCCGCCGACGCCGATTTCATCATGAAGAACACCCGTCATTGCCACGGCTTCTACGGCGCCTCCTCGATGGAGCGGCTGCCCGTGGAGCGGGCGCTGACGGAGCAGGTACGTCAATTCAAGGCGATCGGCGCGCGGTAACGCCGGAAGGTTCGAAGGAGGGAAACATGTCAGGGATGCTGGTCGGTGAATTGATCCTCTGGCTGATCGTCGCGATCATCGTGATCGTGGTTGGCGTCTATATCGTGAACTGGCTTTACCATCGCTCCTCCAAGGAGACGTCGTTCGTCAGGACCGGTTTCCTCGGCGAACGCGTGGTGATCAATGGCGGCGCCTTCGTGCTGCCGTTCATCCACGACTACACGCCGGTCAACATGAATGTTTTGCCGATGGGCATCGTGCGCTCGAAACAGGACGCCGTGATCACCCGCGACCGCATGCGGGTCGACATCGAGGCCGACTTCTACGTGCGCGTGCAGCCGACCCGCGAAGCCGTCTCGATCGCGGCAGCCACGCTCGGCCGCCGCACCTTGGAGCCCGGGCAGCTGCACGCGCTGCTCGCCGGCAAGTTCATCTCGGCGATCCGTTCGGTCGCCTCCGAAATGACCATGGAGGAGATGCACGAGCGTCGCGGCGACTACGTCGCACGCGTCAAAACCAATGCGGCGGAGGCGCTGGCGCAGAACGGCCTCGAGCTGGAATCGGTCGCGATCACCGATCTCGACCAGACCGACCTCGAATTCTTCAACCCCTCGAACCGGTTCGATGCCGAAGGCTTGACCCGCCTGATGGAGGACATCGAGGCCAAGCGGAAGCTGCGCAACGACATCGAGCAGGACTCGATGATCAAGATCCGTTCCCGCAATCTGGAGGCCGAGCGGCAGGCGCTGGAAATCGAGCGCGAGAGCGAGACCGCGCGCCTGGAGCAGGAACGCGACATCGAGATGCGCCGCGCCCTCCAGCGCACGGAAGTGGCCCGCGAGCGCGCGCTGCGCGAGACCGAGGCCGAGCAGGCGCAGATTTCCGCCCGCGAGGCCATCGAGCGCGCCCGCATCGCCAACGACCAGGCGATCGCGGAAGCCCGCATCGCCTCGGAGCGCGAGACCCGCCAGAAGGAAATCGAGCGGACCCGGACGATCGAGGAGAAGGAACTGCTGGCGCGCGAGGAGATCGAGAAGACCCGGATCGCCAACCAGCGCTCGATCGACACCACCCGCATCGCTTCGGAGCGCGAGGTCCGCCAGCGCGAGATCGAGCGGATGCGCACAGTCGAGGAAGCCGAGATTGCCGCGCGCGAAGCCATCGAGAAGGCCCGCATCCAGCAGGATCGCGTCGTCACCGATGCCCGCATCGCCAACGAAGAGGAGACGCGGCGCCGCGAGATCGAGCGCACCCGCGTCGTGGACGAGGCCGAGATCGCCGCGCGCGAAGCCACCGAGAAGGCCCGCATCGCCCAGACGCTGATTGTCAATGTCGAGCGCATCTCCTCAGACGAGCGCACCCGCGCGCTGGAGATCAAGCAGGTGCGCACCATCCAGGAGGCCGAGATCGAGGCCCAGCGCGCGGTCGAGGCCGCGCGCATCGCGCGCGAGCGGACGCTGGCCGCAGACCGCATCGCCGCCGAGCAGAACACCCGGCAGCTGGAGATCGAGCGTAACCAGACGCTCGACGTCGCCGGCATCGCGGCCCGCGAAGCGACGGAAGCCAGCCGCATCGCCCAGGAGGAGCGCGTGCGCTCGCTGGAGATTGCCCGCAACCGCGCGGTCGAGGAAGCCGACATCGCATCGCGCGAGGCGATCGAAGCGGCCCGCATCGCGCAGGAGAAGGCGGTTGCGGCCGAGCGAATCCAGGCCGAGCGCGACACCCGTTCGCTCGAGATCGAGCGAACCGGCATCCTGGAAGCGGCCGAGCTGAAACGGCGCGACGCCATCGAGCGCCAGCGTATCACGGTCGATCTCGCCCTCGAGGCCGAGCGCATCAACTCCTCCAAAAAGCGCGAGGTGCTCAATATCGAGCAGAAGAAGGCCGTCGAGATTGCGGACGAAGACCGCGTCATCGCCCTCTCCACCAAACGCTCCGAACGGATCGATGCCGACCGCCAGGTCAAGCAGGCCGAGATCGTCGCGCGCAAGGAGGTCGAGACCACCGACGTGTCGCGCGAGCAGGCGCTTGAGGCGGCCCGTCTCGAGCGACGGCGCGCCATCGAGCAGCTCGAGGTCGCCCGCGTCCAGTCGCTCCAGGAAGCCGAGATCGCCGCCCGCGAGGAGGTCGAGCGCGCACGCATTGCATCCGATCGCGGCCTCGATGAAGCTCGCATCGGCCGCGAACGCGAACTGCGCAAGCTCGAGGTCAATCGCGAGAAGGACGTCGAGACGGTGCTGATGGAGAAGGCCATCGCCATTCATCAGAAATCGCTGGAGGAGTCCGCCGCCCGCGCCGCCGCCGAGGAGGCAAGGATGCGTGCGACCGAAGCGGCCGAGCGTGTCGTCACCGCGCGCGAGAGCGAGATCGCAAAGCGACGCAAGACCGTCGAGGTCCTGCTGGCCGAGAAGCAGGCCGAAGAAACCCGGATCGCAGCCGAAGCCGAGCGCGTGCGCGCCGCGGTCGAGGCCGAGGCGCAGCGGATGCTCAACGAGGCCGAGAACGTGCTGACGGATCAGGCCCGCTACTCGCTGTTCCGCCGCAAGCTGCTCGACCGCATCGAAGGCATCGTGCGCGAGAGCGTCAAGCCGATGGAGAAAATCGAGGGCATCCGCATCCTCCAGGTCGACGGCCTCAACGGCAACGGCCACGGCGGCGGCAATGGCGGCCGCAGCGCCACCGACGAGGTGATCGACTCCGCCCTGCGCTACCGCGTCCAGGCGCCGCTGATCGATTCCATCCTATCGGACATCGGCGTCGAAGGCGGCAGTCTCGCGAAAATGCCGGGTTTGATCCGTGAGGCCCGGGACATGCAGGGCATCAAGGATTCCGCGCGCAAGGGCGGAGGTGGCGGCGAGAAGCCGGCGCCCTCTCCGCCTGCGGCAGAAGGCGGCGGCGAGCCGCCGGCCGAGCGCGGTCCGCGGAAGAAGAGCTGAGGTCGCGCCATGGCCCGCGTCTACATCTCCACCGTCGTCAACGCCCGCAACGATCGCGTCTGGGCGCGGGTGCGCGATTTCAACGGCCTGCCGAACTGGCACCCGGCGATCGCCGAAAGCCGGATCGAGGGTGGCGAGCCCTCCGACAAGATCGGATGCGTCAGGGACTTTCGCCTGCGCAACGGCGACCGCATCCGCGAGAAGCTGCTGGGGCTCTCCGACTACGACATGTTCTGCACCTATTCGATCCTGGAATCCCCGATGGGCGTCGAGAACTACGTCGCGACGCTGCGGCTCACGCCCGTCACCGACGGCGACCAGACCTTCATGGAGTGGACCGCAGAGTTCGACTGCGCGCCGGAGCGGGAGACCGAGCTCGTGAGCAATATCGGCGGCGGCGTGTTCCAGGGCGGCTTCGACGCCCTGAAGCGCGTGTTCGGAGGCTAGCCGTGCCACATATCGTCAAGAGCACGATCCTGAACGCGCCGACCGAGGCGGTGTGGAGCGTGCTGCGCGATTTCAACGGGCATGACCGCTGGCATCCGGCGGTTGCGACCTCCTCGATCGAGCGCGCGCAATCCGCCGACAAGATCGGCTGCGTCAGGCGGTTCAAGCTGAAGGACGGCTCGGAGCTGCGCGAGCAATTGCTGGCCCTGTCGGACCTCGAACAGAGCTTCAGCTATTGCCTGCTCGATACGCCGATCCCGATGTTCAACTACGTCGCCCATGTCCGCCTGCTGCCCGTCACCGACGGCGACCGTACCTTCTGGCACTGGGAGTCGCGGTTCACGACCAAACCGGAAGACCGGGAGCGCATCACCCTCATGGTCGCCGAAGACATTTACCAAGCCGGGTTCGAAGCGATCCGCCGGCACATGAAGGAGGCCGCATAACATGGCCGTGACGGTAAAGACCTTCGCGAATGCGAGCGAGGCGGCCGGAGCGCTGTCCTCGGACCGCAGCGCGCGCTACGTCGGCGGCGGCACGCTGGTGATGCGGGCGTTGAATGAAGGCGATGTCTCGATCTCGACCATCGTTCGCGCCAGCGACCAGGCGCTGACCCGGATCGATGCTTCCGGCCCGCGCGTGACGCTCGGCGCCGGTGTCACCTTCGCGCGCGTCCTCGCCGAGCGCGACCTCGCCTTTCTGCACGCCCCTGCCCGCTCGATCGGCGGCCCCGCCGTGCGCAACATGGGAACGGTCGGCGGCAATCTGTTTGCGCCAAGTCCTTACGGCGATTTCACCGTGGCGCTGCTGGCGCTCGATGCCATCATCGCCGTCGCGGGTGGATTCGGCGCGCGCGACATCCCGATCGAAGAGTTTTTGCAGGCACGCGAACGGCAGGCCGGGACATTGGTGCTGTCAGTGTCCTGCACCCGACCGGCGAACGCTGAGGCATTTCGCTATCGCAAGATCGCACGCATCAAGCCGAAGGGCGGCTCGGTCATCACGCTTGCCGCGCATCTGCCCATCAGCGGGGGCCGGATTGCGGGTGCGCGCATCGCACTGGGTTCGATGGCGCCGACTCAGATCCGCGCACGCGCAGCCGAGCGCACGCTGGAGGGCCGCTCGCTGGATGCCGCGACGGTCGCGGCCGCCGCATCGGCGGCAGCTGAAGGAACGTCGCCATCCGACAACGCACTCGGCAGCGCCTGGTATCGCCGCGAGATCGTCGGCGTGCATCTGCGCCGACTGCTGTCGGGACAGGAATAGATCGTCATGTCGAAAATCCCCCTGCAATTTCGCCACAACGGCCGCGACGTCGCGATCTTCGTCGACGGCGGCACCAATCTGCTGGTGGCGCTGCGTGAGCTGATCGGCGACATGACGCCAAAATTCGGCTGCGGCCAGGGCGGCTGCGGCACCTGCAGCGTGCTGATCGACGGGGAGCTGCACCTCTCCTGCCTGACACTCGCCGAGACGGTCGCGGGCCGCTCGGTCGAGACGCTCGACGGCATGAAGCAGGGCCCGAACCTGCATCCGCTCCAGCGCGCCTTTGCCGACCATTTCGCCGCCCAGTGCGGCTATTGCACGCCGGGCATGCTGATGGCCGCCAAGGCGCTGCTCGACCGCAACCCCTCGCCCAGCCGCGACGAGGTCGTCGAAGCGATCTCCGGCAACATCTGCCGCTGCACCGGCTACGAGCCGATCGTCAATGCCATCCTCGCCGCCGCAGGCGGCCGGGTCAGCGCGTAAGGGAACGCGACCATGCTGGAACTGCGCAAGGACATCTTCGCCGACGAGCGCGACGATAATCTGAAGGAGATCGGCAAGGGCACCCAGCGCCAGGACATGCTCGGCCATGTCACGGGCACGTCCAGCTATTTCAATGATCACAAGCTGCAGGGCATGCTGCACCTGAAGGTCGTACGCTCGAGGCAGGTGCATGCAAGGCTCCGCCGCATCGACACCACGGAGGCGGAGCGCTCGGCCGGCGTCCGCCGCATCATCCGCGGCGCCGACGTGCCGCGCAACCTCAACACGCTGCTCAGCCTCATCAACTTCGGCAAGGACGACGAGCCGTCGCTGGCGGTCGACAAGGTGCGTTACAAGGGCGAGCCGATTGTCGCGATCGTCGCTGACAGCGAGCGCGAGGCCTTCGAGGCGATTGCAAAGGTGCGGATCGACTACGAGCCGCTGCCGACCGTGTTCGACGTCGAGGACGCGCTGAAGCCCGGCGCCCCCGTGGTGAACGAGACCTATCCGAAGAACACGTTCACCTATCACGACGTCTACGATCACCAGCGCCTGCGCTTCGGCGACGCCGATGCGGCGCTTGCAACTGCCGACCACGTGCTCGAGCAGCGCTACCAGATGTCGCCGATCGAGCACGCGCCGACCGAGACAAACGGCGCCATCGCAGCGCCCGATACCAACGGCCGCTACGTCGTCTACACCTCGACCCAGGCGCTGTTCTTCTCGGTCGACACCTGCGCCAAGATCCTGGACGTGCCCTCCAACACCTTCCACTTCATCGGAGGAACCGTCGGCGGCGGGTTCGGCGGCAAGGTGGACACCCTGACCGAGCCGCTCGCGATCCTCGGCGCGATGCTAACCGGGCGCCCCGTGCGCTACGTGTTCGGGCGCGAGGAGGAGATGCAGTACGGCCCGCCGCGTGGCGCCGAGCGCATCTACATCAAGGATGGCGTGATGCGCGACGGCCGCATCGTCGCACGCAAGATCCGCGCCTATTTCGACAGCGGGGCCTACACAAGGCTGTCGAGCTATGCCGCAGTAAAATGCGCCGCGCATCTGCCGGGCCCCTACATCATCCCGAACGTCTATGGCGACGTCTATTGCGTCTTCACCAACCGGACGCCGGCCACCGCCATGCGCGGCTTCGGCGTCACCGCGATGGATTTTGCGATCGAGTGCCAGATGGACAAGCTGGCCAACCTCGTCGGCATGGACCCGATGGAGTTCCGCATCCTCAACGCCTATCGCGACGGCGACATGAAGGCGCATCGGCGCGAGGCCAAGAACACCGCGCTGATCGAATGCGTGCAGGTCGCCGCTGAAAAGGCCAAATGGCCGATCCGCGACGAGTTCAAGCGCGCCTCCTCGCGCAAGGACGGCGGCAGCAGCCGCGCCGCCATCCCCACGACGCCGACGGATTCGCGCGCGCGGCCGGCGGCGCCGTCGCAGCAGCGCACGAGCTATGACCGCGCGCCGGTGACGGTCACGAGAGAGCCGCCGCGCGATCCACCTCCGCCGGCGCCGCCGCCTCCGCCGCCCCGCCCCGCCGCCCCATCGCACGGGGCGACCCGCTTCTCGTCCGTGTTCGGAACCAGGAGACGTTGAGATGACCAGGCATCGCGGACGCGGCATGGCGTCGATCAACTATCCCATCGGCATGAATCTCGGCGGCGATCCGAGCCAGGCGCTGGTGCATTCCAACCCGAGCGGCAAGTTCACCGTGGCGCTGTCGTCGATCGACTTGGGACAGGGCATGAAATCGGTGACGCGGCAGATCTGCGCGGAGACGCTGGGCGTGCCAGTCGAGGACGTCTATGTCGACACGGCGGACTCCGACACCGGCCCACACTGCATGGGCTCGTTCGCCTCGCGCGGCACCCACCGTGTCGGCAACGCCGTGATGGCTGCCGCCCGCGAGGCGCGCGGCGTGATGATGGAGGCGGCCGCCGAGGAGCTCGAGGTCAACGCGGCCGATCTCGAGACCGACGGCCGCGGCAACATCCACGTCAAGGGCGCGCCGCACCGCTCGATCTCGACCAAGGACGTCGCGATCGCGGCGCAATTCAAGCAGGGCAAGACCATCTCCGGCCGCGGCATCTTCCTCGTGCCGCTGTCCGACGTCGATCCGGAGACCGGCGAGATGTCGCCGGCGACCTGCTATGCCCATGCCTGCCTCGTCGCCGAGGTCGAGGTCGACGACGAGACCGGCGAGGTTGCGATGGTCCGGATGGACTCCGCCTATGAGCTCGGCCGCGCGCTCAACCCGCGCCTGGTCGAGCAGCAGCTCGTCGGCGGCGCCTGGATGGGTGTCAGTCACGCGCTCTACGAGACGCCCGAGCCTTATTACCCGGACCCGGCTCACGGGCCCCGCGACTTCGTCGAATATCTGATGCCCGGTCCCGGCGACATCTGTCCGCACGATATCGCCGTGCTGGAACGCCCTGCCCCTGATGGTCCGTTCGGCGCCAAGGGCCCCGGCGAGATGTGCGCCAATCCGGTGCTGCCCGCCGTTGCCAACGCGATCTTCAATGCCGTCGGCGTGCGCATCGACGATCTCCCGATCACGCCGGAAAAGGTGCTGCGGGCAATCAAGAGCCAGGGCGGTGCACGGCCGCAGGCGCGGCGCTGAGGGAAACGCCGTGGCCGTTCGCAGCAACATCGTCGGCATCGACAGCCCGGAAGCGCTGGAGAAAGCGCTTCGAGCTGCCTACTACCTCGCCGACGAGGGCCTTGCGACTGCCGCCTATCTCGGGCTCGCACTTGGTAAGCCGCTGTTGCTCGAGGGCGCACCCGGCGTCGGCAAGACGGAAGCCGCAAAAGCCATTGCCGCCGTGCTCGGCCGCCGTCTCATCCGTCTACAATGCTACGAGGGCATCGACTCCTCCGCTGCGCTCTATGAATGGAACTATCCGCGCCAGATGCTCGCGATCCGGCAGGCCGGCGACGATAGCATCGACATCTACGGTGAAACCTTTCTGATTGAGCGGCCGATGTTGGCCGCCCTTCGCGCGCCTGATTCAACCGTGCTGCTAATCGACGAAATCGACCGAGCCGATCAGGAGTTCGAGGCATTTCTGCTCGAATTCCTTTCCGATTTCCAGATATCCATCCCCGAGCGCGGCACGGTCCGCGCGGCCGAGCGTCCCGTGGTGGTGCTGACCTCGAACCGGACGCGCGATCTGCACGAAGCCCTGCGGCGCCGCTGCGTCTATCACTGGATCGACTATCCCACCGCCGAGCGGGAGGCGCGGATCATCATGATGCGCGCATCCAGCGTCGCCGAAGCCACGGCCCGCGCCGTCGTCGCCGCCGTCGAGAGGTTGCGGCGCGAACCGCTGAGCAAGGCGCCTGGCATCGCCGAGGCCGTCGATTGGGCGGAAGCCGCGACGCTGCTCAACAAGGGCGGCGCGCGCTGGCCCGACGCCTTCAAGCGCTCGATCGGCGTGGCGCTGAAGGACGAGGAGGACCTGCACTTCATCGCCCCCCGGCTCGATGTCATGCTCGCGGAGGCGACCGCATGAGCACCGAGCTGCTGCTGCCGCGCGCTGCCCGCATCTTCATTTCCTTCGTTGCGCTACTGCGCGTCAACGGTTTCGCCGTTGCCCCGGAGCAGACCACCGCCTTTCTCGCAGCGATCGCGTTGCTCGGCCCGCGTGACCTCGACGACATCAGGCAATCTGCGCTCGCCACCCTCGCCCCGCCGCCCGAGCGCCGCACCACCTTCGACCGGTTGTTCGACCTGCATTTCCGCGGCAGCGAGGCCATCGAGCACGCCGACGACGGCGAGGACGACGAGACCGTTCGTCTCCAGGAGGAAGGCCGCGGCGACGAGGAGCCCTTGCTCTCCGATGACACCAATGAATCAGGCCTGACGGCGACGCGCGCCGAGGCACTGGTCGAGCGCCGCTTCGCCCAGCTCCCCACGACCGATGCGCTCCGCCGTCTGGCGCGCGAGGCCCCGCGGCGCCTGCCGCGGCGGCGCGGGCACCGCCGTATGCGCGCACGCCGCGGCCCCTTCGCCGATCTCCGCCGCACCTTGCGCGACAGCGTCCGCAGCGATGGCGAGATCCTGCGGCTCGGCCACATGAAGCGCCGCCAGCGGCCGCGCAAGATGCTGCTGCTGATCGACGTCTCCGGTTCGATGAAGAGCCGGACCGAGGAGAACATGAAGGTTGCCCATGCGCTGGTGCACGCCGCGTCCAATGTCGAGGTCTTCACCTTCGGCACACGGCTGACCCGTGTCACCCGCGCGCTGCGGCTGAGGCGGCGCGAGCAGGCACTGAGCGCGGCAGCGCAGCTCGTGAGCGACTGGGACGGCGGCACCCGAATCGGCGACGCGCTGCAGGCCTTCCTCGCGGTGCCGCGGTTCGGCGGCTATGCCCGCGGCGCCGCCGTGGTCATCGTGTCGGATGGGCTCGAGCGCGGCGAGCCCGACGCGCTTCGCGATGCCGTTGCGAAATTGTCGCGGCGGGCCTGGCGCCTGAGCTGGCTGACGCCGCTCGCGACAGGACCGGGCTTCCGCCCGCAGACCGAGGCGCTCGTCGCGATTGAACGCTTCGTCGACGATCTCGTGGACGGAGGATCGAGTGCCTCGATCGTCGCCCATGTACTGGCGCTGGGACGAAGGAGAGCTGCGTGAACGGTATTGTCGACGGCCATCATCACATCTGGCGGCAGGCCGACCTGCCCTGGCTGACCGGCCCCATGCAGCCCCGCATCTTCGGACCGTACGAGCCGATCCGGCGCGATTATCCGATCGAGGAGTATCTCGCCGATCTCAAGGGCGCCGGTGTCACCCGATCGGTGTATGTGCAGACCAATTGGGCGCCCGAGCACTTCGAGGAGGAAGCTGCCTGGGTCCAGCGCACAGCCGACGAGCACGGCTGGCCGCATGCCATCGTCGCCTACGCCAATTTCGCGGCCGACGACGTCCGCCCGCAGCTCGATCGCCTCAAACGCTATCCGCTGCTCCGCGGGGTGCGCATGCAGCTGCACTGGCACGAGAACCCGCTGTATCGCTTTGCGGCGCGTCCGGATCTCTGCGCCGATCCCGTGATCCGTCGCAACGTCGCGCGCCTGGCCGACTACGGCTGGACCTTCGACCTGCAGGTCTTCACGCCGCAGATGCCGGATGCCGCGCAGCTGGCCGAGTCTTGTCCCGGCGTGACATTCATCCTCCAGCATGCCGGCATGCTGGAAGATCTCTCGCCGGCGGGCCGTGCGGCCTGGCGCGCGGGCATGGCCCGCCTCGCCACATGCCCGAACGTGGTCTCGAAACTGTCCGGGCTGGGGACCTTCATCCATCGCAACGATCCCGCGCATATCGCCGCCGTGCTCACCGACACTGTCGCGATCTTCGGCGCCGAGCGATGCCTGTTCGGCTCCAACTTCCCGATCGAGAAATTGTGGACCAGCTATCACGAGCTCGTCAGTGCCTTTCGCGCAGCTGCCGCCCCGTTCAGTGCGGAGCAGCAGGACGCGATCTTCGGGACGACGGCGACACGCGTGTACCGGCTTTGACAGACAAGAAACGAGACAGGAGGGCACCGAATGGCACTGGAGATCAAGATCCTGGACTATGGCGATATCGAGCTGGAATCGAGCTTCCTGGTGCTCGGCCGCGACTGCGGCCGCACCCGCCGCGTCCTCACCCTCGGCTTTTTGATCCTCGGCGGCCCCTACCCGGTCGTGGTCGACACCGGCTACCGCTCCAACCAGATCATGGAGACGCTGGGCATGCGAGGGCTTCAGTACCATGAGCACATGATCGAGAACCAGCTCGCGCGTCACGGCGTGCGCATGGGCGACGTGCGCTTCGTCTGCCACACCCATCTGCACATCGACCATGCCGGCAAGGACGACCTGTTCCCGATGAACACGACCGTCGTCGTCAACCGCAAGGAGCTCGAATACTCCGTCTCCGGCCTGATGCATCCGCAATATCCGGCGCCCGACATCAAGCACCTGATCGACCGCCTGCACACCAAGAGCGCGCTGCGCTTCCTCGACCTCGAAATCACCGGCCCGATCGAGCTGATGCCTGGCGTCTATTGCGATGCCGCCAACGCCCACACCGAGGGATCGATGAACATCATCGTCCACACCGCCGACGGCATCGCGACCATCTGCGGCGACGTCATCTACGACTTCAATGACCAGATCGTCACGCCCTTTCACGAGATCCACGACTGGGAGCCGCGCACCACCGGCAACCACGGCACCAGCAAACGTGCGGAGAAGGCGGCGATCAAGAAGCTGCTGAGCAGTTCGCGCTACCTGCTTCCCGTGCACGACCGTCCTGCCAAGATCGAAGGCGGCAATGTCGTCGGTCGCCTGCACGACCAGGTCCCCGGACCGGTCGTGCAGTCCCTGCCCCAGCGGAACTGGTTTCCGGCCTGATGTTGTCGAGGATCGACCGATGACGCACGTCACTCTGCGAAGCGAGTTCGAGAACCTGATCGATCCCTATGCGCCGGTCGCGCAGATCGGCACCGGCTTCGACTTCACGGAAGGGCCGATCTGGCATCCGGTCGATCACTACCTGCTGTTCTCGGACATGCCGGGGGACGTGCGCCGGCGCTGGGACGCACGGCGCGGCGTCGTCGAGGTCAAGCGTCCATCGAACAAATGCAACGGCATGACCTATGACGCCGAGCTCAACCTGATCGTCTGCGAGCACGCGACCTCGTCGCTCGTCCGCGAACGTCCGGACGGACGGCGCGAGGTGCTCGCGTCGCATTTTGGCGGCCAGGAGCTCAACAGCCCCAACGACGTCTGCGTGCACTCCTCCGGCGCGATCTATTTCTCGGATCCCTGGTATGGACGGATGCCGGTCTATGGCGTCGAGCGGCCACGCCAGCTCGGCTTTCAGGGCGTTTATCGCATCGTGCCAGGCGCCGAGCCGAAGCTCGTGGTAGACCGCAACCTGTTCGACCAGCCGAACGGTTTGTGCTTCTCGCCCGACGAAAAGCTGCTCTATGTCAACGACACCGTGCAGTCGCTGATCCGCGTGTTCGACGTCAATTCCGACGGCACGCTTTCGAACGCACGCGTGTTCGCAAGCGGCATCCGATCCGAGCTGGAGCCGGGCCTGCCCGACGGCATGAAATGCGACCAGCACGGCAATGTCTGGGTCACCGCTCCCGGCGGGATCTGGGTCTATTCGCTGCGCGGCGAGCTGCTCGGCAAGGTCCGCGTGCCGGAGCTGGTCGCCAACCTCGCCTGGGGCGGGCCGGACTTGCGCACGCTCTATCTCACCTCGACCCATTCGGTGTACGCAATTCAGACCAAGGTCGGTCCGCGTCACGAGCCCTATATGAGCGGCCGTAGCGCCGGTGGCGGCGCAGGCCCGAGCTCGTCACCGGCCTCGCCTGTTCTCACCGAGGGTGAGATGCGGCTCGATCCGCAGCGCTGCGCCATGATCATCCAGGATCTCCAGAACGACGTCATCATGGACGGCGGCGCCTTCGCCGAGTCGGGTGCGCCGGGTCATGCGAAGCAACAGCATGTCGTCGAGAATGTCCGGCGGCTAGCGGA
The DNA here is from genome assembly GCF_025200885.1 of Bradyrhizobium huanghuaihaiense. NCBI lineage: Bacteria > Pseudomonadati > Pseudomonadota > Alphaproteobacteria > Hyphomicrobiales > Nitrobacteraceae > Bradyrhizobium > Bradyrhizobium huanghuaihaiense. The sequence goes on from NZ_CP104172.1 coordinate 5,952,900, forward strand.
AGCCGCACGCGCGCGCGGCGTCGCCATCATCCATGTCTGGTTCGTCGTCGAACCGGGCGCACCCGGCGTTACGCTCAACGCCCCTTTGTTCGAAGGCCTCGTCGACAGCAAGGCGATGGTGCGCGGAAGCTGGGGCGCGGCCCCGGTCTCAGGCCTGGAGCCACGACCCGGCGACTTCATCGTCGAGAAGATGCGGATGAGTGCCTGGGAAGGCACGCGGCTGGAGACGATCCTGAAAGCCACCGGCCGCGACATGATCATCAATACCGGCGCCTGGACCAACATGTCGGTCGAGCACACGGCACGGACCGGTGCCGACAAGGGCTATTTCATGATCGTGCCCGAGGACTGCTGCTCGACCATGAATGCCGACTGGCACAACGCCTCGATCAATTTTGCCATGCAGAACGTCGCGGTCGTGACCAGGGCCGATACCGTGATCAGAGCGCTGGGATGAGCCGTGGCGAAGCTCCTGCATCTGTCCTGCTCGCCCCGTGCCGAGTCCGAGTCGAATGCCGGCGCACGCGTCTTTCTTGACGGCTTCCGCCAGGCCCGGCCGGATTGGGACGTCGATGTCGTGGACATCTGGCGTGAGCGGATGCCGGAGTTCACGGGCCCGATCGTCGACGCCAAGTATGCCCGCATGAAGGCTCAGGCCTTCACCGAGGCGCAACGCGAGAGCTTTGCCGAGGCCGAGCGGATGGCGCTGCGCTTCTCGCTTGCCGATCGAGTCCTGATCTCGACCCCGATGTGGAACTTCGGCCTTCCCTACAAGCTCAAGCAGTGGTTCGACATCATCGTCCAGCCCGGGCTCACCTTCCGGTTCGATCCGTCGCAGGGGTATCTGCCGCTGCTGAAGGATCGACCGACGCTGGTGATCATCGCCAGCGGCAGTGACTTCGCCACCGGCATGAACCGTGGCCGCAGCGACATGGCAACGCCCTACCTGCGGGAGATCCTGCGCTTCATCGGAATCAGCGATGTCCGTTTCGTGCTGATCGGTCCAACCACGGGACCGCAGCAGCCGATCGATTCTGCCCGTGAAAGGGCCCATCAGCGCCTTGCTGCAATGGCCGCGACCTTCTAGGCACTTCGGCGCCTCAGTAAGCAATCACGTGGCGCCACCAAGATAGAGCCGCTTGACGATATCGTTCCCTCTCAATTCGTCGACCGAAGCGGCCGCCACGACGATTTCACCATGTACAATGATATAGCCGCGGCTCGCGATCCGGATCGCCTGATTGAAGTTCTGCTCCGCCATCAGCACCGTCAGACCGAGGCTTTGATTGAGCTCGCCGATCTTGGTGATGGTCTGCGAGACCAGTAGCGGCGAGAGACCCACCGAAGGTTCGTCGACCAACAACAAGCGTGGTGACGACATCAGGGCGCGCCCAATCGCCAGCATCTGCTGTTGTCCGCCCGACATCGTGCCCGCGAGTTGCGCCTGCCGCTCCTTGAGGACGGGAAATGCTTCAAAAACGATCGCAAGATTACGGTCGATACTGCGCCTGGCTGCCTTACGGAACGCGCCGAGCATCAGGTTCTCGAGCACGGTCAGCCGGGGAAACAAACGCCGCCCCTCCGGAACCATCGCTACGCCGAGCTCGACAATGTCTTCGGTCGAAAGGCGGGACAGGTCGTGCGCCGCTCCGTCGATTGTAAGCGATATGGCGCCGCGTTGCGGCCTCACCAGGCCCGCGATGCACTTCATCAGCGTGCTCTTGCCGTTGCCGTTTGTGCCGAGCAAGGCAACGGTTTCGCCGGCCTCGACACGGAGCGAAGCGCCGCGCAACGCCTTCACCGCGCCATAACCTGCATCAAGATCATTGATGGCAAGGCTAAGTGCCAAGGTAAGCCTCCTGCACGCGCTGGTCGGCCATGACTTCGGATGGCGTGCCGATCGCAATGATTCGGCCGGCGTCAAGACACATGACGCGTTCGGAGAAGCGCATCACGGCCTGCATGATATGCTCGATCATGATGATGGTGATGTCCCGGCTTGCAAGGCTGAGCAGCAGATCAAGCACTTCGTCGACTTCCGAGCCGGAGAGGCCTGCCATGGCCTCGTCCGAAATCAGGAGCTTCGGATGCGTCGCCATTGCGCGTGCGAGTTCCATCTTGCGCAATTCCACCTGACTAAGCTGCGTGGCCGAGACGTTGGCCTTCGGGCCGAGGCCCATTTGATCGAGGATCGACATCATGCTGTCTCGCCGCTGCGCCGCCGAGACGTGCTCGTGCGCGGCAAAATCGAGCGCGACCATGAGATTTTCGGCGACCGTCATGCTCCTGAACGGTCGCGGGATCTGGAAGCTCCGAGCGATACCGCGGCGCGTGCGCACGTGCGGCTGCAGCAGTGCAATGTCCTCGTCACGAAACAGGACCGTGCCGGGTTCGGTGCGAAACGCGCCGGAAATGCAGTTGATCAGCGTGGTCTTCCCCGAGCCGTTCGGACCGATCAGGCCGAACCGCTCGCCGGGCCGAATGTCGACGCTGACATCGTGGAGCGCCGTGAACCCGCCGAAACGCTTGGTGAGCGACGAAATTCGCAGCAGGGGCGACCGGGTGCCGGAGAGCGTCATACCTCACCCTCCTTGCGCTCGCCGCGCAGCTTGCGGATCAGGCCGATGATACCCTCCGGGGCGCCCACGACAAACAGCACCAGCATCAAACCCAGCACCAGCACATTGACTTCCGACGAGATCGTCACGGTCAGCAATTGCTGCGTTGTGCCTAGCAGGATCGCGCCGATGATCGGCCCGGACCAATGCGCGGTTCCGCCGATCAGAGACATCGCGAGTGTCGTCACGGAGTAGTTGAGATTGAACGCCGACGCGGGGTCCGCATATTGCAAGTACATCGCCGCCGGCGCGCCGACGGCACACATCAGCGCCCCCGAGATCACACAGGCGAGCAGCTTCAATCGCAAGGTCGGCACGCCCGTGCATTCGGCCGCAAGTTCGTCGTCCCTCAGCGCCTGCAGGCCGCGGCCGATCCAAGAGTTCTGGATGTAGCGCGAGATCGCAACCGCCAGCACCACGAGAAGGGCCTGAACGAAGAACAGCATCTGCACATAGTTGTCGAATGGCGCCGTCACCGCCGGCCGTTGGATCTGGATGCCCGCAGCTCCACCGACGTATCGCCAGTTCGTTATCGTCGTCTCGATGATGATCGTCAGCGCAATCGTCGCGATCGAGAAAAAAATGCCCTGCATGCGAAGCGTCAGGAGACCGAGCGCAAACCCCATGAGTGCACCGATCGCGGCGCCAGCCAGGATCTGCAGGGGAAGCGGCGCGCCAAAGGCCTTGACCAGGAATACCGCGGCATAGACGCCAACGCCGAAGAACGCGCTGGTTCCGAAATTCACATAACCTGCATATCCACCAAGGATGCTCCATGCCACGGCAAGCGCGATGAACTGCAGGATCACGTAGCCGGCAAAGAATGGATACTGGTTGCCGACGACCTGTGTCATCACAAAGACGGCGACGAGAAAGACGGTCGATCCGGTCCAGAAAGCAATGCTGTTGCGTGTCATGATCGCCTGCCAAACAGGCCCTGCGGCCGTACGGCGAGAACGCCGAGCAACATCGCAAAGGAAATCGCCGGCGCCCAGGAGGCGCCGAACATGGTGAGCACAATCGTCTCGGCGACACCGAGAATGATGGCGGCGACGAGCGTGCCGCCCATGCTGCCGAGCCCCGCCATCACAACGACGCAGAATGTGCGCCCGATATAGGCACGGTCGAGCGTCGGATCGACAGGGGCGACGATGATGAGCAGGGCGCCGGCGATCCCGAGCACAGCGGTGGCGATGCCGAATGCCCACTGCTTGATCTTGATCGGGTTGGCGCCCATCAACCGTAACGCCTCCTGGTCCTGCGCGACCGCGCGAATGGCGCGTCCCATGAAGGTCCGCGACAAATACAGTGTGAGCAGGACGGTCAGTGCGGTTGCGACGGCAAAGGCGACCAGGAGCCGGTACGGAATGCGGATATCGCCGAGCCGCCAGGCCCTGCCGATATAATCGGCGGTGACGGAGCGTTGATCGACACCGAATTGCAGGATGATCAACACTTCAATGATGAAGGCGACGCCGAAGAAGAAGGCGATGCCGCGCACGGCGGCGTCGCTGCCTCGCTTCTCGAACGTTTCATAATACAAGCGATAGGCCACGAGCCCGAGCAGAAAGAATACCGGCGTGATCAGGAGCCCTGCGACCAGGGGATCAACGGCGTAATGCTCGTTAAGGAAATACACCGCGTACGACGCCAGCACCAGAAACGCCGGATGCGCCACATGGGGGACGTCGAGCAGGCCGAACGACACCGACAATCCGAGGCTGACCGCGCCGTAAAAGCAGCCGAGCAGCACCCCGATCACCACCGCATCGAGCAGGAGATCAAATGAAAACAATTGAGGTCCCCCTTGACCCGCCTTGGCCCGCTTCCCGATCAACTCGTGCCGGGGTATCCGATCCCCGCCCGGGACCATCTTTCCCTTGCCGCCTGGACTTATTTCCGCGCGGCCTCAAACGGAGCGATCAACTCGCCCGATTTCAGGTTCTCCGGGAACAGGATCACCTGCTTGCCAGAGCTACGGAACTGCTCCATGTTCTTGTCAACGACGCCGCGGAACTGGGCCTGCAGCACCGCGGTTTCCTTGCGCTCGCCGTCAGGCGAAAACGCGATCGGACCGACGATGGTCTTGTGCGTGTTTTCGCGCAGATATTTTGCAAGTGCCTTCTGCTCCAGCGATCCCACCGCGTTGATGGCCTGCGCGATGAGCTGGCCGCTGGCATAACCGAACGGCGCCAGATAATAGCCGAGCGGATCGATCTTGGCTTCGACGGCGCGTTTCGTGTACTTGTCGAAGAACTCCTTGGTCCCCTCGAAATACATGCTCTTTTCGGGCAGCCATGTGTTGTAGTTCACGACGCCGTTGAGTAGCGAACCCATATTCTCCATCACGGCGCCGAACTGCAGGCCGACCATACCGCCGCCGAAAACCTTGACGTTGTCGCCGATCCCGATCTCGTTCACGGCACGCAGAATGCCCGCCGAGTCCGGCGGATAAGACGCGATATAGACGATGTCGGGCTTGGCCGCCTTGAGCGCGCGGATGATGCTGGAGAACTCCACCGTGTTCGGCGGATAGGCCTGGTCGAATACCATCGGCAGGTTGCGCTTCGCTGCGACTTCACGCGCGGACTTCGCCAGATTTTGGGCAAATTCCTGGTCGGCGGCCAGCAACGCCATGGATTTGCCGCCGGCCCTCTGACCGATATCAAGGAACGAGGTCGCCCAGCTGTCAGCCGGCCCCCAGGGCGCATTGTTGAACCACATGTCATGGCCGACTTTGCTGTTGACCTGGAACGAGAAGTTACCCATCAGCAGAAGCCCACGCTGCTTCACCATCGGCATGATCGGCGCCGTCGGCACGGTCGCATAGGGCGCGAACAGGAGGTCAACCTTGTCGACATCGATCAGCTTCGAATAGATCGCCGGCGTCTCCGACGCGCTGGACTTGTCGTCATAGACGACGAGTTCGATCTTGCGGCCTCCGAGCAGCCCGCCCTTGGCGTTGACGTCGTCGCGCCAGATCTCGATGCCGAGCAGCGAGGCCTTGCCGCCACCTGCGAGACCGCCGGTTTGCGGCATGCTCATGCCGATCCTGATCGGCGTCTGCTGCGCCTGCACGACACCGAGCGGCGAGGCCGCGAGCGCCGCGCCGGCGGTCGCCAGCAGGCGGCGGCGGGAAATCGATCCTGGCTTGGAGACCTTCTTCGACATTGGCACTTCTCTCCCCTGGGTCGTTGTTGCTTGGTGTGGTTGTTTTGGTTCTGCGGCGGCGTCCCTCGTCAGATCCGTCCCAAGGCCGTCAGGATAACCTGCGGTGTCAGGGGAATCTCGGTAATAGTTGTCCCAAACGGCTGGAGCGCGTCATTGACAGCGTTGGCCACTGCCGCCGCCGCGCCTGCTGTACCGGCCTCGCCCGCGCCCTTGGCGCCGAGCTCGGACTCGCGCGTCGGCGAGACGACGTGGCCCACGCCGATGTCAGGCATTTCGCCGGACATCGGCACCAGGTAATCGGCCAGGTTGGCATTGGTCAGCTGTCCTCGGTCGTCATAGACGCACTTTTCAAACAGCGCCGCACCAAGCCCCTGCACCACCCCGCCCCTGATCTGCTCATCGACCAGCTGCGGATTGATGATGGTACCGCAATCCTCGACCACCCAGTGCTTGAGCAACTTGACGAAGCCGGTGTCGGTATCGACTTCGACCCAGGCGGCCTGAACGCCGTTTGTGAAGGCGAAAGGATATTCACGGGGTACATAGTGCCTTGTCGCCATCAGTTCGGGCTGAATGCCCGGCGGCAGGGTGTCGGGACGGAAATAGACGATGCGCGCGAGCTCATCGAGTTCGATGCGCGGCGCACCGTCGCTGAGATTGACCACGGCATTGTCCATGATATCGAGTTCGGCCGGGGTCGATTGCAGAATGACAGCGGCCACATCGAGGACATTCTTGCGCAAGATCTTCGCTGCCTGCAACGCCGCCTCGCCGCCGATGCCGGCGCCGCGCGAAGCCCAGGTACCGCCGCCGTAGGGCGTCATGTCGGTATCACCGAGGATGACGCGGACACGATCCATGGATACGCCGAGAACGCTGCCCACGATCTGCGCCGTGAGCGACTGCGAGCCCTGCCCCTGCTCGGTGATGCTGGTCTGGCAGATGACCGAGCCTTGCGCATCCAGCCGCACCGCCACGCCATCCTGCGACGATATCTTGGCCCCTCCGACGCCATAGAACGCGGCGCTGGGATTGGTGACCTCGATAAAGCTCGCGATGCCGATGCCGCGATGAATGCCCTCCTTACGCAAGACCGCCTGCTCGGCGCGCAGGGTCTCGTAGTTCATCATCTCGACGATCTTGGCCAGCGACGCCTGATGCGACAACTGCTCGAACCGCAGCCCCGACGGCGAGGCGCAGGGATAGGCATCGTCGGCAATCAGATTGCGGCGGCGGATTTCCACCGGATCCATACCGATCTTCATGGCCGCGAGATCGACCAGTCCCTCAGTCACCGAACAGGCGATGGGATGGCCGACTGCGCGGTACTGGCACATCACGTTCTTGTTCTGAAACACCACCCGCGCCCGGGCGCGATAGTTCTTCGTGGTGTAGGGGCCGCCGACGAGGTTGACGACCTGGTTGGCCTCGATCGCGCTGGTGCGCGGGTACATCGAATAAGGCCCGATGCCGGTCAGATCGTCGATCTCGAACGCCGTGATGGTGCCATCGCGCTGGACGCCGATCTTTCCCTTGCAGCGATGGTCGCGGGCGTGAATGTCGGTATTGAAACTCTCGACGCGGTCGGCGACGAATTTTATCGGCCGACGCAACAGCTTGGCCAGTGCGTATGTCGCCATCTCGTCGGCGTAGATGTGCACCTTGATGCCAAACGAGCCGCCGACATCCTTGCAGACGACGCGGACCTGCGCCTCTCGCAAGCCTAGATGCAGTGCCGCGATGTTCTGCACCATATGCGGGGCCTGCGTGCCCTGATAGATCGTGAGCCGCGCTTCCGCGGCATCCCAGTCGGCAACGACCGAACGCGGCTCCAGCGTCACGCCGGTGTGGCGGCCGAAGATGAATTCGGCCTCGACCACCGCATCGGAACCGGCGAAGGCTTGATCCACCGCGCCTGCGTCGAGGATGCGCTCGAACGCCAGATTGTCGCCAAGCGAGGCGTGAATGACCGTTGTCGCCGGATCGAGCGCTGTGCGCATGTCGGTGACGGCTTCGAGTTCCCTATACTCGACCCCAACATGCTCCACGGCATCCTCAGCCGCCGCCCGGCTCGTCGCGACGATAGCGGCCACCGCCTCGCCCTGCCAGCAGGCCCGGTCGACTGCGATCGCCGATTGTGGTGCGGATTTGAGGCCCTTGAGATGGGAGAGCACGCCGATCCACGGCGTGATGACGTCCGCAAGCTCTTTGCCCGTGACGACAGCGATCACGCCCGGCATCCGCCTTGCAGCGGCGGCGTCGATGCTCACGATCTCCGCGTGCGCATACGGCGAGCGCATGAACACGACATGCGCCATCCGCGGCAGCTCCATGTCGCTGACATAGCTGCCGCGGCCCTGCAGCAGCCGGTCGAGATTCGGCCGGGGCACCGTCTTGCCGATATAGGAGTTCGGCCGGTCCAGGACCGACAGCCGTTGGGGATTGCTGCGGATCGAGCTCATGCCTTCAGCTCCATCCGCGCCCGCGCGGTCGTCTCGATCGCGTCGATGATGGCGTGATAGCCGGTGCAGCGGCAGTAATTGCCCGAGAGATGCTCGCGGATCTCCTCTCGCGCAGGCGTTCGGTTCTCGCGCAACAGATCCTGCGCCGCCATCAGCATGCCCGGCGTACAGAAGCCGCATTGCAGCGCATTGCGGTCGCGAAACGCCGCCTGTAGATCGGCGATCTCGCCGGAGTCGGACAGGCCCTCGATCGTCTCGACCGCGGCGCCATTCGCCTGCACCGCCAGCATCAGGCAGGAGCGCACAATCTCGCCGCCGACGCGCACCGTGCAAGCTCCGCATACACCATGCTCACATCCGAGATGCGTGCCCGTCAGTTTCAGATGTTCGCGCAGGAAATCCGCAAGATTGAGCCGCGGCAAGACATGCGCCTCCACGCGCTCGCCGTTGACCGTGACTGAGATCGCCACTGGAGCCGTCACGAACGTCCTCCGATGTTGAGATCGGGACGGTTCAGGAGCGAAGCGACGCAGCGCGCCAGCAACACTCTTGCGAGATGTCGGCGCATTGCCGGCGTCGCCTGCTGATCCTCATGCGGATCAAGCTCATGTGAAAGGGCGTCGGAGGCCTCGGCCAGCAGTGCGGGCGTGATCGTGGCGCCAGCCAGTTTGCTGGCAGCCTTCGCCAGGACGGGCTTGTCGCCGACGGCGAAATAGCCGAGCCGGAGGTCGGCGAACCGATCGCCCTGCAGCATTGCCTGTGCCGCAAGGCCGACGATCGCATAGTCGCCGTGCCGCCGCGCAAACTCCTGGAAGAAATGCGCCGAGCCGGTACGGGCGACTGGCAGTTCGATGGCGACAAGCAGATCCTGCGGTGCGAGCTGAGTCTCGTAGATCCCGGTGAAAAAATCCTCTGCAGCAATCCGCCGCTCGCCGCCGGGGCCGTGTACTACGATCGTCGCGCCCAGCGCCAGCATGCAGGCGGGCAGCTCGGATGCCGGATCGGCCTGCGCAAGGCTACCGCCGATGGTCCCCCGGTTGCGTATCGCGGGGTGCGCGACATGCGCCGCTGCCGCCCCGAGCAGCGGCGCGCATTTCACAATGTCGGATGATTTCAGGAGGTCGGCATGCCGGGTCAGCGCGCCGATGACGAGTGTATCGCCCTTGACCGCGAGCCCGCGCAATTCGGCGAGATCGCCGATATCGACGATCACTTCCGGCGCAACCAGCCGCAGATTCATCGCGGGGATCAGGCTTTGCCCGCCCGAAAGCACCCTCGCTTTCTCTCCGTGCACGGCAAGCAGCTCCAGCGCATTGGCAACGCTGGTCGCGCGTGCATAGGCGAAAGCCGCGGCTTTCATTCAAACAAGCCCCTCCCCGGAACTGCTCTTCTGCTTTTGAGGGGATTAGAGGGTGGGACTATTCGAAGGTCAAGCGACTAGATTTCGCAGTCTTTTCGACTTTCGGACTTGCCTTGATCGACCGGCCGTCGCACGCTCCCGCCAATAAAAACAGCTCGGGGAGGCACAGCAATCATGAAGCTTGGGTTCTTCACGATGCCGATCCATCCCCTGGACAAGGATTGGCGGCAATCCCTGAAGGAGGATCGGGAAGCCTTCCTGCTGGCGGACGAGCTCGGATTTTCGGAGGCCTATGTCGGCGAGCACGTCACCGACCGCGCCGAAAACATCACGTCCTGCGTCGCTTTCATCGCCTGGCTTGCCGCCGCCACCAAGCAGATCAAGCTCGGCACCGGCACGGTCAACATGCCGAACAGCCATCCGGCTGCAATTGCCGCCTCCATCGCAATGCTCGACCACATGCTCGACGGCCGGCTGATCTTCGGCATCAGCCCGGGCGGCCTGCTGTCGGACGCCGAGCTGTTTGGCAATCTCGGGGCCGATCGCAATGCGATGTTCCTGGAGGCGATTAACCAGGTCCTGGCAATCTGGGAGGGCAAGCCACCCTACAATCTTGCCGGCAATTACTGGAACATCTCGATCGAAAAGACCCTGATCGAAGACATCGGTCAGGGCTTCATTGCAAAGCCACTGCAGCGTCCGCACCCGCCGATCGTGGTCACGGCCGTCGCGCCCTTCTCCAAGGGCGTCACCGAGGCGGCCGCGCGCGGCTGGGAACCGATTTCCGCCAACTTCCTGATGCCGGCGTGGGTGAAGAGCCACTGGCCGAAATATGTCGAGGGCTGCGAGCGCGCCGGCCGTCCGGCCGATCCCGCCAACTGGCGCGTGGCCAAAAGCGTATTCGTCGCCAAGGATGCCGCTACCGCCAAGGCCTACGCCACCGATCCTAGCGGACCTTATGTCTACTACTATCGCTCGCTCTTCACCAAGCTGAAGCGGAATGGTCGCATCGAGCTGTTCAAGACCCGGCGCGACCAGCCTGACGACGAGGTGACACTGGAGTCGATCTGCGAAAAACTCATCATCTACGGCACACCGGAGAGCGTTGCCGACCAGTTGCTGGCTTTCCAGGAAGAAGTCGGCGTCTTCGGCACGCTCCTCTACGCCGGCAAGGACTGGCGCGACCGCGAGGCCGGCCGTCGCTCCATGATCCTGATGGCCGAGCAAGTCATGCCACGCGTCAACGCCGCCTCTGCCCGAAGCCGCTACGCCGCAGGTTGAGCGCTATGGTTCTCTCCGATCGCATCCCCTATCTGGCGCAGGTCGACCGCCCGAAGCTCGAGCTGCCCGGCGGCAAGCGGCTCGCCGTCTGGGTCATCCTCAATGTCGAGGAATGGCGGATCGAAAACGCCATGCCTCGTAGCGTGCTGTCGCCCCCAATGGGCCAGCCGCTGTTGCCGGACGTGCCGAACTGGTCGTGGCATGAATACGGGATGCGCGCGGGTTTCTGGCGCCAGTTCAAGGCACTCACCGAGCGCAACATCCCGGTAACGCTCGCCATCAACGGCAATGTCTGCAACTCCTATCCCCGCGTCGCCTCCGCCGCGCTGGAAGCCGGGTTCGAGTTCATGGGCCACGGCTTCCTGCAGGGGCCGATGCACAAGCTCGACAACCAGGCCGACGCGATCAAGCGTGCGGTCGACACCATCGCCAAGTTCGCCGGCAAGCCGCCGCGCTCATGGGAGAGCCCTGGCCTCACTGAAACAGAGGCAACGCTCGATCTGCTCCGCCTCAACGGCATCGAATATGTCGCGGACTGGGTGATCGACGACTTGCCGCAGGATATCGCCACGCCGCACGGCACCATCACCACCATCCCCTACTCGGTGGAGACCAACGACATTGTCATACATGCGCTGCAGCATTTGCCGTCCGAGCAGTTTTTGAAGCGCTGCACCGACCAGTTCGATCGCCTCTATCTCGAAGGCGCCGATAATGCGCGGGTGATGGCGATCTCGATCCATCCTTACATCACCGGCGTGCCACACCGGATCAAATATCTGGAGGCGCTGCTCGATCATGTCATCTGCCATGATGGCGTCGCCCTGATGACCGCAAGCGAAATCGGCGACTGGTATCGCGCCGAGATGGCGGGGAAATAGCACTGGTCTATTTGCCGTCGCCGGGACGAATTGCCATCGGCGTGCGCCGCTAGACTGAAATCACCGCCCAAGCGCTTTTTTGATACCGCCCAGACCGATCCGCAGGAACGGGTCCGAATGGATGTAGAAATATTTGACGCCTCGCTCGAGCCAGAACGGTAGTTCGTCAGACGTCACGAGCGTGCCAGCGATCTTGCCCGCGGCGCGGATCTTCTTGACTGCAAGCTCGACCCGCTCGGTGACGGCCTGCGGCCGCGGCTGCCCGAAGGGCGGCGCCGGCGGATAGCCCATGTTCTGCGAGAGGTCGCCGGGGCCGATGAAGAAAACATCGATACCTTCGACTGCGAGCAGCGCCTCAATGTCGTCGATCGCCTTCGGCGTCTCGATCATGGCGACGACAAGCCGCTTCTCGTAGTCGGCGGGACAGGCGTAGCGCACCGCATCGACGATGGCCCGCGCCTGCTCTGCGGTATCGACCATCGGCACCATCAGGCCGTCGGCGCCGGCGTTGAGATAGCGGATCAGGACGGGCCGCTCATGGGAATGTGGGCGGACGATCGCAGCGCCGCCGGCACCGCGGATGGCCTGCGCGGTCACGCGCACGTCCTCGAAGCTCCAGGTCCCGTGCTCGCAATCGACGAAGATGGCGTCCGCGCCGAGCTCGACCAGCCGCACCGCCAGTCCCGATGAGGCATGGTGCGGCGTGAACATGGTGACCGCCTCGCCCTTGACAAGGCGCTCGCGCAACTTGGCTCCGTTCATGGGAGATCCTCTCTAGCTCTTCGGCTTGTCGGCAAGACCGGCAGGCGCGCCGACCCAGCGGGCCGTCTCGATGTCTGCGGACGTATCGCGCATGAAGGTCGGGCAGATATGCAGCTCGGGAATCATGGCGCCCTTCTGCAGGCTCGCGCAGAGCAGCACCGCGCGTGCGACGTCGTGCGGATTGAGCATCACGGCGCGTTCGCTGTCCAATGGCGGGCGGGCGCGATTGTCCATGATCGGCGTGTCCGTCTCGCCCGGCAGGATCGTCGTCGCGCGGATGCCCTGATTGCGGAACGTGTTGTGCAGGAAAGTCATGAAGTTCTTCACCCCGGCCTTGGCTGCGCCGTAAGCGGCACCGCCGAGCAGGTTCGGATTGACGACCGCGAGCGAGGAGACCGTGATGATCGTGCCGTCCTTCCTGGCAAGCATGTCGTCCAGCACGGCCTGGGTCAGATTGAATACCGCCGTGAGATTGACGTTGACCGTGGCGTTCCACTCGGTCTCGCTGATGAACCGCGCGTTCAGCACCCTGCTGGCGCTGCCGGCATTGTTGACGAGGATGTCGATCGATCCGACGTTGCCTTTGACCCAGGCAACTGTCTCAATGATCGCCTCGCGCGAGGCAACGTCGAGCGCGTGTGCGACGGCTTTGCCACCCGCTTTCTCGATCGCGGACACGACCTGCTGAAGCGGCGCGATCCGCCGCCCGGTCAGAACAACGGTTGCACCTTCCTGGGCGAGCAGGATCGCGGTCTCACGCCCGATCCCCGTGCCAGCCCCCGTGACGAGCGCAATCTTTCCGTCGAGCAGCCCCATGATTCACCTATTCGGCGGCAGTCGCCGCCAGGCTTGAGCGTTGATATCCGTAGAACTGCCGGGCAGCCTGCGGCGTAATCAACCCCTCCGCAAGATCGAGCTCGATCGATGCAGCCGAGCGTTCGGACGTCTTGCCCCAGCCACCACCACCGGGCGTCTCGACTTCCAGGCGGTCTCCGGTCTTCAAGACGACCTTGCCCTTCGGAAATTGCGGTTCGCCGTTCTTATACACCTTGCCGGCGCTGCCGGACTGACCACCGACCACACCGAAGCAGGGATGACGCATCCGTTCGGAGGCAAGATAGATGTTCATCGGATTGCGGCCGAGATTGCGCAGCACCACGTGCTGGCCGAGACCGCCCCGGCTCTTGCCGGCGCCGCCGGAGTCCGGAATCAGCTCCTTGCATTCGACCAGCGCCGGCACGGCTATCTCGAACATCTCGATGGCGGTGACCCTGCAATTGGACGGGAAGCTCAGCGTGTCGAGGCCGTCGAACTCGGCGCGCGCCCCCTGCCCGCCGTGGAAATTCTGCACGGAACCATATTGCGAGCCATCGTCGCGCCGACCGACGCAATTGGCGGCCCAGATCGGCGCGCCGCCACTGTCGCCCATGACCTTGTCGGGCACCACGCTCTCCAGCGCCTTAAAGATCAGCGAGGGAATGACGTGCCCGATCAGGTTTCGCGAATTGCCCGCCGTCCATTGCTGGGGATTGAGGATGGAGCCGAGCGGCGCCTCGTCGGTGATCGGGGTGATGCAACCCTCGTTGTTCGGTGTATCCGGATCGAGCAGGCACTTCAGCGCATAGACCGAATGGGCGTAGCGGTAATTGGTGCGGCAATTGATCGAGTGAAGGATCTGGTCCGATGTCCCGGCGTAGTCGACGTGGATGGAATCGTCGCGCACAATGACGGATGCCTTGAGTCTCACGTCGGTGTCATAGCCGTCGAGCAGGACCTCGGCAGAATAGGTGCCGTTCGGCCACTGCCGAATGGCCTTTCGCGTCTGGGCCTCGGAGCGCGTATGGATGGCGTCCGCGAGTTCGTCGATGCTGTCGAGATCATACTCATCGAGGAATTTCAGGAGCTCACGCCCCATGACGTTGTTGGCCGCGACCATGGATTCGAGATCGCCCATCACCTCGGTCGGGAGGCGAACGGAAGCCGCTATGATGTCGAGCACATCCTGGTTGGGAACGCCCGCTTTGTGCAGCTTCACGATCGGAAAGCGAATGCCCTCCTCGAAGATGTCGCTGGCTTCCGAATGCAGGGGAGCGCCGCCGATGTCAGGCAGATGCGCGATCGAGCCGGCATAGGCCACGACCTTGCCGTTCTTGAAGATCGGCGTGATCATCGTCACGTCGGGAAGATGGCCGGTGCCGATCTCCGGATCGTTGGTGGCAAGGACGTCGCCCTCCTGCAACGTCTCCGCGGGAAACTTCGGCAGGAAGTATTTCTGCGCTGCGACCGGCAGCGAGGTGATGAATACCGGAATCGACCACGTACACTGCGCGAGCGCGCGGCCTCGGCTATCCAGCAGCACGGTCACATAGTCGTGGTTCTCGCGCACGATCGGCGAGAACGCGGTCCGGCCGAGCACGATGTCGGCCTGGTCGGCGATGAAGATCAACCTGTTCCACATCACCTGGAGGTTGATCGGGTCGTTGAAATCGGCAGCGTTCACGGACATGGATACGTGGTCCTCAGGCGATATTGATCACGAGATTGCCGTTGATGTCGACGTGAGCGGTGCCGCTCGGTCCGACCACCGCAGTGGACTCGCGCTGCTCGACGATGGCCGGCCCCCTGATCTCCTCACCGACCGGCAGCTTGTAGTGATCGTAGACCGGCGTTTCGACGAAGTCGCCACGCTCGCTGAAATAGACCGAACGGGTCCCCTTCTTCGCCTCGGCAGCATGGCGCGCGTGCGGCCGCGTCACCTGATCCTTCTGACCGCTGGCGCGCAGGCGCCAGGTGATCACCTCGACCGACGAGCCTGCCACGGTCCGACCGAACAGCTCGCGGTAGAGCTTGAAGAAATTGGCGAGCAGCTGTTCGTGGAACTGCTTGGGCGGCAAGCTGCGCTTCGGCAGGGCGACGGTAATCTCGTGGCCCTGGCCGACGTGACGCATGTCGACGGTGTAAGTGTTGGTGATGGTCTCCGGTGCGACGCCCGCGGCACGGACGACCTCAGCGCCCTGGGCAGCGAGATTTTCCAGCAGGCGATCCATCGCGGCGAAATCCCAATTGTCGACCTGCATCGGAAAGCTCGCCGACAGATCGACGGCGACCGGCGCGATCAGCAGGCCGATCGCCGAGGTGACACCGGCGCCGGTCGGGCAGATGATGCGCTTGATACCGAGCTTGCGCGCGATGCCATAGGCATGCACCGGACCCGCGCCGCCGAAGGCGACCATCGGCAGGCTGCGCGGATCGACGCCGAGATCGGTCGCGTGCACGGCCGCGGCCTTGCTCATGGATTCGTTCACGAGATCGTGGATGCCGAAAGCGCAGCGGGGAACGCTGACGTCGAGCGAGGATGCAAGCTTCGTCATCGCCGCGAGCGCGGCATCCTTCGAGACCTTGAACGAGCCGCCGACGAAGGATTCAGTGCCCATGTAGCCGAGCAGGATATCGGCGTCGGTGACGGTCGGCTCAGTGCCGCCGCGCTGATACGCCGCCGGTCCCGGCATCGCCCCTGCCGAGCGCGGCCCGACATCCAACAGCCCGAGCGGGTTCTTTGCCGCGATCGAGCCGCCGCCGGCGCCGATCTCGATCATGCGGATCGACTGGATCTTGAGCGGGAAGCCCGATCCCTTGCGGAAGCGATGATAATGCGCGACTTCGAGATCCGTGCCGACCGTCGGTTCACCGCTCGGGATCAGGCACAGCTTAGCCGTCGTGCCCCCCATGTCGAAGGACAGCACGCTGCCCTCTCCGGCGATGCGGCCGAACTCGGCGGCGGCAACCGCGCCTGCGGCTGGCCCCGACTCGATCAGGCGAACCGGCAACTCGGCAGCGCGGCTGCTCGGCACGAGTCCGCCCGAGGACGTCATCCAGAGCACCTGGCGATCGATGCCCTTGACGGCGAATTCGCGCTCGAGGTGAGCGACGTGTCCCGACATCTGCGGCCGGGTATAGGCGTTGACGACAGTGGTCGAGGCGCGATCGAACTCGCGCACTTCCGGGCAGACCTCGGAGGACAGCGAGACGAAGATATCAGGATCCTCCTCGCGCAGCAGCGCTGCGATGCGCTGCTCGTGGGTCGGATATTTGTAGGCGTGCAGCAGGCAGACGGCGACGGATTTGATGCCCTCCTGGCGCAGGCGGCCGGCGATCCCACGGACCGTCTCCTCCTCCAGCGCCGTGATGACCTCGCCATCGGCGGAGATGCGCTCGACCGCGCCAAAACTGTTCGCGCGCGTGACCAGTGGATCGGGATACTTCAAATTCAAGTCGTAGAGATCGTAGCGCCCCTCGTTACGGATACGCAGCATGTCCTGGAAGCCGGCGGTCGAGATGAAGCCGGTCTTAACGCCCTTGCGCTCCAGCACGGCATTGGTGACGACTGTGGTCGCGCCGAGCACCTGAAGCTTGTCAAGATCGATGACATCACCAAACTGCTCGAGCAGTTCGGACACACCGCGGACCACGGCTTCGGCGGGATTGTTGGGCGTGCTCAGCACCTTGTGGAGATGCAATTCACCTTCGTCGTCGAGCAGCGCGAAATCGGTGAAGGTTCCCCCGGTGTCAAATGCGAGCTTGGCCATCTTTTTCCTCGAAGCGATCGCCGTGCAGGATGACGAAGGATTCTCGAGCTGCCTGCTGAACCGTGCGATCGAGCTTCAAATCGGGAACGCCGGGTTCGACGATGTCTTCGACGGTAGGAAATGCACCTGCCGCTGGCCAACACAACTCCGGTCTGCCGCCATAGGTTTTGCTTATGGCGTGCGGCGATTGGCGTCTAAACGGCTCGGATGCCTTGCGGATGGCCGCGCATCAGCTTCTCTACGACCGTGAGGAGTACCGATCGGGTCGCTAGTGCAGGCTCCGAGAGCGGCAGATGATCCGACACGCACAGCGAAACGGTCGCTTCGATTGCGGGACGAATGAGCCGCCGGACCTCGACGCCCTCGAAGCTGGACGCACTTGCCGCCACCGAAGCCGGCAGGATGGTCGAGCCGAGCCCTTCCGTGACCGCCGCTCCAAGCGCCGAGACGGATTCGATCTCCGAGACGACGTTCGGCGTCACCCGCGCTCGCGCCAGTGATTCATCGATCAGGCGCCGCAGGAAATGGCCCTGGCTCGGCAGCAGCAGCTACGTCGGCGAGCGCCGACAGCGGCAGCGGCTCATCCCCCTGCTTCTTTCCCGCCTGCTCGGCCCGGGAGACCAGATACAGTTCCTCCCGGAACAACGGCTGCAGCTTGACGCCCTTGATGGGGCCGGAGCCATAGATCATGGCCATGTCCATCTTGCCGGTCATGATGAGCTCGCTCAGCACATGACCGAAACTGTCGTTGATATGGACGATGATCTGCGGATGCAGCGTGGACATCTCCTTCAGGATCGGCAGCGACAACGTGCTCGATGCCGAATAGGTCGCCAGCCCGATCGACACGCGGCCAGCCAGCGCCTTGGTCGATTGATCGATATCGATCTGCGCCTGCTCGATCTGCTTCAGCAGCAGTTGGGCATGCCGGTAGAGGATGAGCCCTGCTTCGGTGGGGACGATGCCGTGATTGCTGCGCAGAAGCAGCTTGTGCTTGAAATGACTTTCGAGCGCAGCGATCTGCTGCGACAGCGCGGGCTGCGCCGTCCGCAACAGGCCAGCGGCGCGCGAGACGCTGCCGGCGTCGACGACTTTGACAAAGCTCTTCAGCTTTCTGAAATCGACGCTCATCTCAGTCGAATGCCAGCCCTGAAAACACAATCTAGATCAGCACTATCCTTTATCTAGCACATTGATTTCAATGAGATTCTTGCTCAAGCAGGCGGTTTTCGGGTGCCACCTCAGCGCAGTGCCTTGCAGGCCTTCTCGATACGGTCGCAGGCTTCCCTGATCGCTTCCATCGAGGTCGCGATCGACAGGCGGAAATACGGTGAGAGCCCGTAAGCCGCGCCCTGCACGGCCGCCACGCCGACGCCATCCAGCAGATAGAGCACGAAATCGAGATCGTTCTCGATGACCTTGCCATCCGGGGTGGTCTTGCCGATGACACCGGCGCAGCCGGGGTAGAGATAGAACGCCCCGTCCGGCACCAGACATGACAGACCCGGAATCGCATTCAGCCGCGCGCAGGCATAGTCGCGCCGCTCCTTGTAGAGCTTGACGCTGTCCCCCACGAAAGACTGGTCGCTCGCGAGCGCATGGGCGGCGGCAGCCTGGCTGATCGACGAGGGACATGACGACATCTGCGATTGCAGCTTGTTGATGGCGGCGATCAGCGGCGCGGGACCCGCCGCGTAGCCAATCCGCCATCCGGTCATGGCGTAGGTCTTGGACACGCCATTGGTGAGCAGAATGCGCTCCTTCAGCGCGGGCACGGCGGCCGCAAGCGTGGTGGCCGGCTCGTCGCGGTACCAGATCTGGTCGTAGATGTCGTCGGAAAGCACCAGCACGTTCGGATGGCGGAGCAGCACCTCGCCGAGGGCCTGAAGGTCCGAGCGCGAATACGCCGCGCCCGTCGGGTTCGAAGGCGCATTGAGGATCAACCAGCGCGTCAGCGGCGTGATGGCAGCCTCGAGGGCGTCCGCCGTGAGCTTGAAGCCCTGGTTTTCCGAGCAGCGCACGATGACCGGTTTGCCGTCATTGGCGATCACCATGTCGGGATAGGAGACCCAATAGGGTGCGGGGATGATGACCTCGGCCCCCTCCTCCACGCTCGCCATCAGCGCCAGGAACAGGATCTGCTTGGCGCCGCCACCGACGCAGATCTCGTTGTCGGCATATTCGAGGCCGAGGCGGCGCTTGTAGTCGGCTATGATTCCCTTGCGCAGGGCGACGGTGCCGTTCACCGCGGTGTATTTCGTCTCACCGCGATCGATCGCCTCGTGCGCCGCCGTCTTGACGTGATCGGGCGTGTCGAAATCCGGCTCGCCGATCGCCATGTCGATGATGTCGCGACCCGCCGCCTTCAGTTCGCGAACGCGAGCGGACGCCGCCGTGGTCGGAGAGATCTTGATGCGCGAGACGCGCGCAGCCGGCACGAAAATCGTCACTTTGGTCGTCCTTCAGGTTTCGAATATGTGGGTGCTCGTCCGCGGCGAACGCCGTGATTGCTAGTGCTCGACCTCGGTTTCGCCGCGCATGCGGCCCGTGAGGAACAATTCGCCGAGCTCGTCGTGGGTGATATCGGCAGGCCTGCCGTCCCAGATCACCTTGCCAAGGCGCAGGATCACCGCGCGCTGGGCGACCTCCATGGCCTTCTTGGTGTTCTGCTCGACCAGCAAGATGGTTTGACCGGTCGCGTTGATGCGGAGCAGCTCGTCGAAGACGATGCCGATTGCGCTTGGCGACAGGCCCACGGACGGCTCGTCGACCAGAAGGATCTTCGGCCGCTGCAGGACGGCCATGGCCACTTCCAGCAATTGCTGCTCGCCACCGGACATGTTTCCAGCCAAGGTATTGCGACGCGTCTTCAGGATCGGGAAGAGATCATAGACATAGTCCCGCTCCGCTTTCACCTGACTGTCGCGCAGCGTATAGGCCGCCATCTGCAGATTTTCATCGACCGTCATCACCGGGAAATTGCAGCGTCCCTGCGGCACCCAGGAGATGCCTTCTGCAAGGATCGCGCGCGACTTCAGGGCCGTGATGTCCTTGCCCTGCCAGCTGATGTTGCCGCCCTTGATGGTTGTCATCCCATAGAGCGTCTTCAGCAGCGTCGACTTGCCCGCGCCGTTCGGTCCCATCAGCGCGACGAACTGCCCCTGCGGGACGTCGAGATCGACGCCGTTGAGAATGTCGAGGGAGCCGTAGCCGGCGCGCAATCCCTTGATGGAGAGAGAGGGTTCAGCCACCGAGATAGGCCTCCCGCACTGCCTGGTTCTGGACGATATCGTCGGGCGTGCCCTCAGCAAGCTTGCGGCCCTGGTCGAGCACGACCACGCGCTTGCAGAGGCTCGTCACCACATCGATGTTGTGCTCGATGATGAGGAAGCTGACGCCGAAGGAGGTGTTGGCGAGGCGGATGCTCTCGACCACCCGTTCGATCAGCTTGGGATTGATGCCGGCCATCGGCTCGTCGAGCAGATTGAGCTTCGGCTCCGGCATCAGCATCGAGGCGAACTGGATCAGCTTCTGTTGGCCGCCGGACAGCTTGCCGGCCGGCTGGAAGCGCACGTCCCAGAGGCCGGCGATCTTGATCAGCTCGCGCGCTCGCTCTCGCAGCGCCGCGACGCGATTGCGCGCCGCCGATCCAATCCCGAACGTCGACCAGATGCCGGGAAAGGTGAACATCTGGCCGGCGATGACGAGGTTCTCCTCGATGTCGAGCGCGGAGAACACCACGGTCTTCTGGAATGACCTCAGCATGCGGCCCTCACGGGCGATGTCGTTCAGCGACCAGCCGGTGATGTCCTGACCGTCGAGCTTCACAGCGCCGGCGCTGGGCTTCGCAAGCCCCGTCACGCAATCGAAGAAGGTCGACTTGCCCGAACCATTTGGGCCGATGAGCCCGCAGATCTCGCCGCGGTCCACCTGCAGATCGACGCCGTCGACGGCGCGCACGGCACCATAGGACTTGCAGAGGCCGGAGATGTCGAGGATCGGAAGGCCGGTCATTTGCGCCTCTCGAGGAAAGACCAGAAGCGGCCGATGAGCGGCGCAAACCCGCTGGGGAACCAGAAGACCAGCCCGAGCAGGAAGAAGCCGTAGGCGATCATGCGCAGCTCCGGCGCGACGCGCAGCGCTTCCGTCAGCCCAACGAACAGCAGGCTGCCGAAGATGACGCCTGAAATGGTCCCGGCACCGCCGCCGAGCACGATGATCAGCATCGTCGTCGAATAGTACATCTGGAACGTCAGCGGGCTGACGACGGTGAGGTAGTGCGCATAGAGGCTGCCGCCGAGGCCGGCGAAGGCGGCGCTGATCATGAAGACCACCAGCTTGTAGTGCCAGGTGGGAATGCCGACGGATTCCGCGAGCGTCTCGTTTTCGCGGATCGCGATCATGTTCCGCCCCGCCGGCGAACGAACGATGAGGTAAGCGATCAGCGTGGCGATCGCGGCGATCGCAAGGACCAGATAGTAGAAGCCGACCGTGCCGGAGACGGTGAACGAAGCCGGCCCCAGCGCAAAGTAAGGCTTTGGAATCGCCGCCAGGCCCATGTCGCCGCGCGTCAGGGTGATCCAGTTCTTGGCGATGGCCTGGCCGATGATGACGAAGCCCAGCGTGCACATCACGAACGAGGTCGCGCGCAGCCTCAGCGCGGGAATGCCGAGCGGCAGCGCGATGGCGCCGGCCATCAGTCCCGCCGCCACGAAGTTCACATAGAAGGGCGTGCCGAAATGCACCGCGAGCAGCGCGGACGTGTAGGCGCCGATGCCGAAGAACGCGGCCTGCGCGAGCGACAGCAGCCCGGTGTACCCGAGCAGCAGGTTGAGCCCATGCGCCGGCAGAAGAAAGATCAGCGCGATGATCATCGCGTGCAACGGATAATTGCCGAGGAACAGCGGCGCGGCACAGGCCAGCGCCACCAGCGCGACGCCGAAGGGAACGCGGAGATCCCGTCCCGTCGTCGCTGCCGTGAGTTCAGCGGGCGTCATGTTCGGCTCTCGGGCGATCTCGCTCACCTGTCCTCACCACCGCATCTAGAAGCGCGCCTGCGCGGAAAAGAGCCCGTGCGGACGCCACATCAGCACCAGCATCAGGGTTGCAAAGCCGACCGTGTCGCGGAATTGCAGGCCGACATAGGTGGCAACCAAGCTCTCGGCGATACCGAGGATCATGGCGGCGACGAAGGTGCCGCGCACGTTGCCGAGCCCGCCCATGATGATGATCGGCAGCGTCTTGAAGGTGATCAGCTCGCCCATGCCGCCATAGACGCTCACGTTCACCGGCGCCGTCAGCACGCCCGAGAGCGCGGCAAGACAGGCACCGATGATGAACGTCCACAGTGCGATGTGGCGAACGTCGATGCCGACCACCGCGCAGCACTCGATGTTCTGGGAGACCGCGCGCATGGCCTTGCCCATCCGGCTGTACGTCACCATCAGTTCGAGCCCGACGAAGGTCACCAGGCCGACGATGATGATCAGGATGCGCTGCTCGGCCAGGGTGAAGCCGAAGACGCTCACCGGCTCGATGTAGCCGCCGGAGAAGAACTTGTAGCTGCCGCCGAACAGCAGGATGACCGTGTTCTGCAGGATCAGGGCGACGCCGAGCGTGGCGAGAACGCCGGCCTCGGCCGGCGCTCCCACGATCCGCTGCATCACGAAGTTACCGACGACGACCGCGATGACCGCCGTCGCAATCACGCCGATCACGACCGCGACCGGATAGGGCAGATCGAAATAGTCGATCGCGAACCAGGCCCCGAAGGTGCCGAGCATGTAGTATTCGCCATGGGCGAAGTTGATCGCGCGGAGGACGCCGAAGATCATCGTCATGCCGACGGCAACGATCGCGTAGACCGATCCGGAAACGATGCCGTTAACGACCTGCTCGGTGATCGTGTAGAACATGGTGCCTACCGTTCCGCGGGCTTACTTGGGATAGTCGATCTCGGCCTTGTAGGCACCCTTGATCATGGGCTTGCCGCCCTCGATCTCGAGGAGAATCATCGGCAACCGCGCCTGGTTGTGGTCGTCGAAGGTGACTTCGCCGACCGCGCTATCATAATGGATGCCGGAGAGAGCGGCGCGGACTTTCTCGCGATCTATGCTCTTGGCCTGCTCGATCGCCTTGGCGAGCAGATGCACCGTCTCCCAATGCACGTAGGCGTGATTGTTGGGAGCTTCGCGGTACTCGGCGGTGAATTTTTCGACGAAAGCCTTGCTCTTCGGCGAGTCGTACGCCGGAAGCCAGGCTGCAGCCTCGATCGCTCCCTCCATCGCCTTCGGCGCCGCCTTGATGGTGGTCGCCGTATTGAACTCGGCGTTGCCGATCAGCGGGATCTTGCCTGCGATCCCAACCTCCATCATCTGACGCCCGACGATGGGCGAGGAATCGGCATTGCCGTACATGATGATGGCCTGGGCGCCGGAGTCGCGGATCTTGGAAAGCACGCTGCGGAAATCCACCTCGCCTTCCTTGTAGTAGTCTTACGTCACGATCGCGCTCTTGAAGCGCGGCAGGTACTTCTTGGTGAACTGAATGGCGGCGCGGCCGTAGTCGCTGTCGACCGAGAGCACGGCGTATTTGGTGAAGCCCTTCTTCTCGGCGGCGTATTGCAGCACGAGGAGGGCGCGGTTCTCGTCGGTCGGATAGTTGCGGAAGGACCATTTGAAGCCGCCGGCGCCCGCCTTGTAGGTGATCATCGGGTTCGACGAGGCCGCATTGAGCAGAAGCACGCCGGCGTCCTCGACGACCGGCTGCATGGCCAGCGTGACCGAGCTCGAGACGTCGCCGATGATGAAGTCGACCTGGTCCTGGTCGATCAGACGGCGGGTCGCGGAAACGCCTTCGACCGGCGTACCCTGGCTGTCCCCGGGCATGACGTTGATCTTGCGTCCGCCGACGCCGCCGGCGTCGTTGATCTCCTTCGCGGCCATCTGGGC
Source organism: Bradyrhizobium huanghuaihaiense (assembly GCF_025200885.1). NCBI lineage: Bacteria > Pseudomonadati > Pseudomonadota > Alphaproteobacteria > Hyphomicrobiales > Nitrobacteraceae > Bradyrhizobium > Bradyrhizobium huanghuaihaiense. The sequence goes on from NZ_CP104172.1 coordinate 5,976,971, forward strand.
GCCGCGCATCGAGAAGGCCCCGTACCGGGCGTTCGGGCCGCTCATGGGCGCGACGAGACCGAGCCTCACCGTTCCATCTTCACTGCGCGCGGCGAAGGCACCTGAGGAAACGGTCTGGAGCCCAACCAGAGCGGTTCCGATACAAAATGCCCGTCGGCTCAACTCGATCGTCATTGCCCGCTCCGTTGCTGCCACAAAATGATGCGCCCGCGAACTCTGCCACTTCGGTGGTCTTGCCCTTGGAATTTTTTGCTGCGGCCGACGGTAAAAAATAGATTTACGTTCGATGACAGGGGAAGCACGACTGTCCTCTGCCGCCATAGCGAATTCTTATGGCGGGGAGCGGTTATCAGAACCGATGGTTGAGGCCGCGCGTCGGGCTTACATGACTGCGGATCGTGGCCGAGGGAGAGACTGCTCCGATCAGGTCAGCGGATTTCATTCACATAGCGATGGCGCGCGGTCGTCGCGCGATGCTCGCTGAGAAGCGCCAATGCGCCGGTCTGATCGTAGGCCTCTTCGTGAATGGCCAGGACGGCGCTTGGCGATCGCAAGCCAAGCAAACGCCGGTCTTTCGCGTCCGCGAGCTCTGCTGCCAGTTTTTCGCGGACCGCCGCAACGCGGATGCCGTAGACGTCGAGCAGATGAAGGTAGAGGAGCGCCGGCACGCGTGCCGGCTCGCGCGGAAAATCGGGCACGCGACGCGCGAGCAGCTTGATCTGCGAATGCATCACCGGCACGCTACCGACTCTGCGGATGCGATCGAGACACAGCAGCGGCTCGCCCGCCGGCTCCGAAAAGAGCGCAGCTTCCTCGGCGCCTGCCGGCCGGATTGTCACGGACAAGACCTCAGGGACGGAGCGCTGCAGGCCGCCATCCTCGCCGTGCAAGCGGAAGTATTGAAAGAAGAAGCGCAGGCTATGCTGCGGAGCACGGCCGGTGACGACAGTGCCGGTCTTGCGACGGCGCACCAGCATGCCGTCGGCAGTCAGATCCGCCAGCGCCCGGCGAATGGTGCCAACCGCAACGCCATAACGTGTTGCAAGCGCAACCTCGCCGGGCAGCACCGTACCCGGAGCCAGGTCTCCAACCAGGATCGCCTCGGCGATCTGCCGCTTGACGTGCTCGTACAGAGGAACCGGCAGACTCGACGAGCCCGTCACCGCCGCTTTTGCCTGTTTACCGGTCACGCCTGCCTCATTCTTTGGAATTGACAGCAATCGGTTCTCATCGTGTATTTCTTTATAGAATATAGAAATGAGCCGCCGCAAATGGTTTCTCCACCCATCCGTCCAGGGCAGTCCGGGCTAAGCTTGGGATTCGCCGAGATCGAACGCGCCGCCGAAAGCGCGGTCGACGATCTTGCGCGGATGGTCGCAATCGACACGACCTTCCCACCCGGTGCGGGCTACCAGGCCTTTGCCGGATTGATGGAGAGCTTCGTCGCGCCGCTTGGCCTCGAGTGCCGGCGCATCGACGTGCCCGAGCATCTGTGGCGTGTCCCTGGCGGCCCTGCGCACGGCGCGCGCACCAATCTCATCGCACGCCGCCGCTCCGGCAGACCGGTGCTGGGACTGTATTTTCATGTCGACACCGTGCCGGCTGCGCCGGGCTGGGCCACCGATCCGCTGCACCTGACGCGCGATGGCGACCGTCTGATCGGCCTTGGCGCCGCCGACATGAAGGGTACGATCGCGGCCGTGCTGCTGGCGCTGCGCGCCGCCGAACGGACCGGCCTGCCGCTCGGCTATGATCCAATGCTGCTGTTCTGCACCGACGAGGAAGGCGGGCTCTACCCCGGTGTTCGCTATCTCGCGGATCAGGGCTTGCTCGAGGGGCACATCCTCAATTTCAACGGTGCGGCGGCGCCACGCATCTGGGCCGGCTGCTTCGGGCTCTTCACGCTGCTGCTGCGGGTCCATGGCCGGACGGTTCATGCGAGCGAAGCGGCAAACGTCGGAAGCGGCGCCAATGCCATCGAGGCCGCTCTGCCGATCCTCAATGCGCTCGCCGCGTTGAAGCCGGACATCTCAGAGCGCACGTCCGCCCTGCCCGCCCCGCCCGGCGCGACCCGCCCGCTTGCCGCACAGCTCGACATATCCGCCGCACATGGCGGCCAGTGCGGCGGCCAGATCCCCTCGCGGTTCGAGATCCTGATCTGCCGCCGCTACGTGCCGGAAGAGGATTTTTCCGCTGCACGTCGCGAGATCGAGGATGCGATCCGCAAGGCCGCGCCGCAGGCCGAGATCGAGATCGTCCTCACCGGTCACCTGATGCCGACGTCGGATCCAACCGGCCCGCACTGGCCGCGTTGGCAGGACGCGCTGTCGGCCGGCTTCGGCTACGCACCCGACGAATTCGCCAAATGGGGCGCGACGAGCTGTTCCGATTTCGGCTGGGTGCAGGCGACCGGCATGCAGGAGATCCTGCTGACGGGCCTTGGCCGACCGAACAGCCGCATTCACGCGCCCGGCGAATTCACCACGCTCCCCGACCTCGTCGCGCTCGCGAAGTCGGTCCTCGCGTACCTCTCCGCCGAATTCCGTCCTGATCTGTCGCCCGAAGCAACCGCCATTCGCTAACTCGAGGAGCCTACTGCCATGCTGTCCGTCACCCGCCGCCTGTTTCTCGCCGGCACGGCCATCAGCCTCGTCACTCTCCCCAGGATCGCCGTCGCCGATACGCCCAAGCGCGGCGGCGTGCTGCGGATGTCGCTCGACCAGGCCGCGTCGGTGATTCATCCGATGCTGGCGCGGGTCAATCCGGAATACCTCGTCACCGAATTGCTCTACTCCAACCTGACCCGGCTGAAACCGGACATGACCGTCGAGCCGGACCTCGCCGTTTCCTGGGAGCCAAACGAGACGCGCACGGAGTGGACCTTCAAGCTGCGCCCGGGCGTGACGTTCCATGACGGGTCGCCGCTGACGTCGGAAGATGTCGTCGCCAGCATCAATGCCATCCTCGATCCCAAGACCGCCTCGCCCGGCCGGACCAATGTCGGTCCGATCAAGGAGGTCGCGGCGATCGATCCCTTGACCGTCAAGTTCACGCTCACAGGCGCCTACGCCGACCTGCCGGTGGCCCTGACCTATCTCAACGCGCGGATCGTTCCGGCGAAGGTCATCGCCTCCGATCTCGCCAGCCTCTCCACGACCGCAAACGGCACCGGGCCGTTCAAGCTCGTGTCCTACGAGCCCGACCGGAAGATCGTGGTCGAACGCAACGCCGCCTATTACGACCCGGCGCGGCCTTACCTCGATCGCGTGGAATTGCTCGTCTATCCCGATCGCACCGCCGAAGCGTCGGCGATGATCTCCGGCGAGATCGACCTGCTGCTGACGACGACGCCCGGCGAATACGAGCGGCTCGTGAAGGCGAGCGGCGTCAAGGCGCTGCGCACGCCCTCCGGCCAGTTCCTCAACATCAACCTCGGATGCGACCAGAAGCCGTTCAACGACGTCAGGGTCCGCCAGGCGCTTGCACTCGCGGTCGATCGCGAAGCGACCGTCGGCTTCGTCGCCGGCGGCTACGGAACCCCGGGCAACGACACGCCGCTGAACTCCGCCTATCACTTCTACAAGAACATCCCGATGAAGAAGCCCGACGTCGCCAAGGCGAAGCAACTCCTGGCCGAGGCCGGCTATCCCAACGGCATCGATCTGACGCTGATCGCGTCCGACAGGCCCGCGACCCGCACGCAGCTCGGCGTCGCGGTTCGCGAGATGGCGGCCGCCGCCGGCTTCCGCATCAACGTGCAGACGATGCCGCACGCGACCTATCTCGACCAGGTCTGGAAGAAGGGCAATTTCTACGTCGGCTTCTACAACATGCAGCCGACCGCCGACGCAATCTTCAACCTGCTCTACACGTCCAATGCGACCTGGAACGAGACCCGCTGGAACAACAGCGCATTCGATGCCGTCATCAATGCGGCCCGCGTCGAGACCGACGAGGCAAAGCGCAGCGCGCTCTATGCAAAGGCGCAGGAGATGATGAACGCGGAGGTCCCCACCGTGATCTCGGCGTTCTTCGACCTTCTTGCCGCACAGCGCTCCTATGTCGACGGCTACACGCTGCATCCACGCGGTTCGGTGTTCCGCCTCGATCTGGTTTCGCTCGGCGCCGGCGCGCCGAAGCGCGGCTGACGCCGGAGACATCGGTGTCGCTCGCCTGGTTCGCACGCCGTCTGCTGCTGATGGTCTACACCGTCATCGTGGTCTCGATGCTGGTGTTCGCCATCACGCAGATCCTGCCGGCCGACGCGGCCCAGTCGCTGCTCGGCGAGAATGCGACGCCGGAGATGCTGGCTGCGCTCAGGGCGAAGCTTGGGCTCGGCGCTCCGGCCTGGCAGCAGTATCTGCACTGGGCCGGCCGCGTCTTCACCGGCGATTTCGGCATCTCGATGCGGACCAGCCAACCCGTCGGCCCGGAGATGCTGAGCGCGCTGTCGCGTTCGCTGCTGCTCGCGGCCTCGTCCATCCTCGTCACGCTGGTCGTCGCCGTACCGCTCGGTGTGGTGGCGGCGCTGCGACAAGGCCGGCTCGCCGATACCGGCGTCAGCCTGATCGCCTATCTCGGTGTATCGTTGCCCGAATTCGTCACCGCAACGCTGCTTGCGCTCCTGCTGGCCGACACGTTGCATTGGCTGCCGGCGACGGGCTACGTCTCGCCGCTGGAACATTTCGGCGACGGCATCTCTCATTTGGCGCTGCCGGTGCTGACGATCTCGGTGATCCTCATCGCGCACGTGATGCGCATGATGCGCTCCGAGACGCTGGACGTGCTGAAATCGGACTATATCCGCGCAGCGCGCTTGAAGGGCTTGCCGGAACGCACCGTGCTGTTCCGTCACGCGCTGCGCAACGCGCTGTTGCCGGTGGTGACGATCATCGCGCTCGATGTCGGCTACCTGCTCGGCGGCATCATCGTGATCGAGGAGATCTTCGCCATTCCCGGCATCGGGCGGGCCTTGATGGTCGCCATCACCACGCGCGACCTGCCGTCAATCCAGGCAGGCGCGTTGATCATGGCGGCGACCTACGCCGTCACCAACACGCTTGCCGACATGGCCTATGCCGTTCTCGACCCGCGGATCCGCTATGATTGAGCTGTTCGTCCGACTGATCCGCAGACCGCAGGGGCTCGTCGGCGTCACACTCCTGGCGCTCATTGCCGTTGCATGCCTGTTCGGGCCTGCGCTTGCCCCGTACGCGCCGGAGAAGATCGATTTTCTCGGCCGGTTTCGTCCTCCCGGCTGGCAGAACTGGCTTGGCGCGGACCAATTCGGCCGCGACATCCTGAGCCGCCTGATGGTCGGCGCCCGGTCGACCGTGCCAATGGCCCTCATCGCGACCTTCGTCGGCAGCGCGGCCGGCGCCATCATCGGCGTCGGCTCGGCCTATCTCGGCGGCCGGACCGACGAGGCCATCATGCGCACCAACGACGCGGTGATGGCGATCCCAGGCCTTCTGCTGGCACTGTTGCTGGTCTCGACGCTTGGCAACGGCGCCGGCAACGCCGTCATCGCCATCGCGGTGGCCTTTGCACCCGGCATGGCACGCGTCACCCGCTCGGTTGCGCTCAACGTGCGCAATCAGGACTACGTCAAGGCGGCCATCGCGCGTGGCGAGGGCGCAGTCTGGATCATCTTCCGCGAGATGCTGCCCAACGTGATGGCGCCGATCGTGATCGAATCCACCATTCGCGTGTCCTTTGCCGTGATGCTGTTCGCAACGCTCAGCTTCCTCGGCGTCGGCGCCCAGCCGCCTGCATCAGAATGGGGGCTGATGGTGGCCGATGCCCGGCAGTACATGTACCAGGCGCCGTGGGGCCTGGTCGTGCCGTCCACGGCGATCGCGCTCACCGCGATTGCCTTCAACCTCGTGGGCGACGGCCTTCGCGACGCCCTCAATCCGAAGGACGAGCGGTGATCCCGGCCCTTGCCATCAAGAACTATACGCTCGACTACGCGACGGCCGCAGGACCGGTGCGCGTGCTGCACGACATTTCGCTTCAGATCGGTCCGGGCGAGGTGCTGGGTCTCGTCGGCGAATCCGGCTCGGGCAAGAGCTCGCTCGCCTGGGCGCTGATGCGCCATCTGCCGGACAATGCCCGAGAGATCGCAGGCACCCTGCATCTCGGCGACACCGACCTTCAGCGCCTGAGCCCGCGGGAGCTGACCAGAATCCGGGGACGCCGGCTCGGCATGGTGTTCCAGGATCCGTCGACCTCGCTCAACCCGACCCTCACCATCGGCCGGCAGGTGACGGAGACGCTGATCCAGCATCGCGGCATCAAGCAACGCGAAGCGGTTGCGCTGGCTATCGACCTGCTTGGCCACGTCGAACTGCGCGATCCCCCCGCGATCATGCGTCGTTATCCGCACGAGATCTCCGGCGGCGAAAAGCAGCGCGTCATCATTGCAACGGCGTTCGGCTGCCGGCCCGACATCATCCTTTTCGACGAGCCGACCACGGCGCTCGACGTCATCACCGGCGCGCGCATCCTCGAGCTGTTCGCCCGGCTGCGCCAGGAAACCGGCGTTGCCGCGCTCTATATATCCCATGACCTCGCGCTCGTGACGCGGGTTGCCGATCGGGTCGCAGTCTTGAAACGCGGCCGTCTGGTCGAAGAGGCTCCGGCAGCCGACATCTTCCGCGCGCCACGCCATGCCGATACGCAGGCTCTCGTGCAGGCAGTGCCGAGGCCCGAACGGCGCCTCGTTCATGACAAGCCCGGTGCCGAGATCCTCCTCTCGGCCTCGGACATCGAAGTCCATTACGGCCGCGCGAGCCTCTTCGGCCATGCGCCGCCGCCCGCGACGAAGAGCATCGGGCTGGACGTGCGGGCTGGAGAAATCCTGGGGCTGGTCGGTGAATCCGGGTCGGGCAAATCGTCAGTGGCGCGCGCGCTCACCGGTCTTGCCCGCTTCTCGGGCAAGGTCAAATTCGACAATCAGGCGATCACAGCCGCCCGCGACATGAACGCGGCCTATCGCCGCGAAGTGCAGATCATCTTCCAGCATCCGGATTCCTCGCTCAATCCGCGCCACAAGATCGGCGAAATCCTGTCGCGCCCGCTGAAACTCTATGGCGGCAATGCCGCCGAGATTCCCCGCCTGCTCGAGCAGGTCCGCCTGCCGGCCTCCTATGCCGGCCGCTGGCCGCACCAGCTCTCGGGCGGCGAGAAGCAGCGCGTCGCCATCGCGCGGGCCTTCGCCGCGCGGCCGAAGCTCGTGATCTGCGACGAAATCACCGCGCCGCTGGATGTTTCCGTGCAGGCGCAGATCATCGAATTGCTGCTGGCGCTGCGCGCCGCGACCGGAACCGCCTTCCTCTTCATCACCCACGATCTCAACCTCATCCGTCAGATCGCCCACCGCATCGCCGTGATGCGCCGCGGTGAAATGGTCGACCTGTTGCCGGCCGAAGATTTCGACGCAGAGCACGTTCATCCCTATACCCGCGAACTGATGGCCGCCTCGCCCGTGCCGGTCGGCTGACGACAAGGATTTGCCTCCATGGATCACAACGCACTTCTCGCCCGGATCGACGTGCCCGCCGCCCTCGACCTCTTGTCGCGCATGGTGCAGCACAAGAGCTACTCCAAGTCGGAGGGCGAGAAGCAGCTCGCGTCCTTCATGGCCGGCCGCATGCGCGAGATCGGCCTCGAAAGCGAGCTCACGCCCTTCGGCGACGAGGGACGCGTCAACGCCGTCGGCCGCTGGAAAGGTTCGGGCGGCGGAAAGAGCCTGATGTTCAACGGCCATCTCGACACCAATCCGGTGACCGAGGGTTGGACCGTCGATCCCTGGGCAGGCAAGGTCGACGACGCCTTCATCTACGGCATCGGCGTCTCCAACATGAAGGCCGGCGACGCCGCCTATTTCTGCGCCGTCAAAACGCTGATCGACGCCGGCGTCAAGCTGCGGGGTGACGTCATCCTCACCTACGTCGTCGGCGAGCTGCAAGGCGGGGTCGGCACCTACTCGCTCGTCGAGCAGGGCCTTCGCGCCGATTACTTCATCAATTCCGAGCCGACCGACCTGAAGGCGATGACCATGCACGCCGCGGCCTTCATGTTCATCATCGAGCTCACAGGAAATACCCGCCATCTGTCCAAGCGCGAAGAGGCGGTCGACGCCATCACCGCGGCGTGCGATCTCATTCCGCGCCTCAACGCGATGAAATTCTCAGGCGCCCTCTCGCCGGAACACGAAGGCATCAACCGCGTCCATGTCGGCGTCGTTCACGGCGCGCTCGGCCGCGAGCTGCACGAATGGCGCGCGCCGCAGGTCGCGGATTTCGTGCGGATCAAGGGCTCGGGCCGCTATGCGCCGGGCCAGACCGAGGCCGGCGCGCTGGCTGACATGCGTCGCGAGCTCGATGCGCTCGAAGCACGGTTTCCCGGCCTCAAGACCAAGATCATGTCTGAGGATCGCTCCGGCGTGCCGACCATGCCGCCATTCGAGGTGGCCCGTACGAGCCCGATCGTCGCAGCGATCAACCGCGCCTATCGTACGGTGCGTGGCGAAGACCAGCCGACCGGACCCGTTGCACCGAGCTGCTTCTACGGCACCGATGCCGGTCACCTGCACTATTTCGGCAAGATGGAAGGCATCGTCTGCGGTCCCGGCGGACGCTACAACACCATGCCCGACGAACGCGTCGATATCGTCGATTTCGTCGACATGATCCGCATCTACATGCTCGCCATTCTGGAGATCTGCGGATAGCTGCGCTCCGGGCGCGCATTTGATCCCACTGAAAGTGCATGACGATGTTGTTTCCGATCGACGAATATGACGCGCGCGTCAAGCGCGTGCGCGAGCAGATGGCGGCACGAAATCTCGATGTCCTGATCATCGACCAGAGCGAGTTTCTCGCCTATCTCACCGGCTTCCTGATCTCGGAGAACATGTATCGAGCCTGCCTGCTGCCGCGCGATGGCGAGCCGGTCATGATTCTCCGCGCCGTCGACCTCGGCCCGTTCAGCGACAGCTCATGGCTGCAGCGTTCCGTCGCCTTCGCCGATTGGGAAGACCCGATCGAGGTCCTCGCCGATACCGTCCGCAGCCTCGGTTGTGCGACAGGCCGTGTCGGCCTCGACGAAGATTCCTATTGCATGCCGCTGTCCCGCTTCAAGCATCTGTCGGCACAGTTGCCGGACGCGAAATTTGTCGACTTCTCCGGCGTGATGGCCCTGCTCCGCGCCAGGAAAAGCGCAAGGGAAATCGCCGTGCTCCGGCGCGCCGCTGCTATCGGCGATCTCGGCATCGATGCCGCCCTGAAGGCGGCCGGCGAAGGCCGGTCGGCCCGCGATGCCGCGGCAGCCGTCTATCAGGTGTTCATGCAGGAGGGCGCCGACGCGGCACGCGCGGGCATCATCACCGCCGGCGTCGGCAACGCCTTTCTGCACGGCGGACTCACCAATCAGCCGCTCGCCAAAGGCGACGTTCTGCACATGGAGCTGTTGCCCTATATCGACGGCTACAGCGCCCGCCTGATGCGGTCGGCCGTCATCGGCGACCTCGACCCGCGTCGGTCGCAACTCGCCCGCCGTCTGATCGAGATCCAGGACCGGCAGTTCGAAGCGATGAAGCCGGGCGCCGCAGCCGCCGATCTCGACGCACTCGCGAGGGATGCCATGCTCGCCGACGGCCTGCGGCCGGACTACCCCAACATCACCGGCTATTCGCTCGGCTGCTATCCGGCCCACACGCCGCGCACCAGCGACTTCTCACGCGTCTTCCTGCCCAACGTCGACTGGAAGCTGGAAGAAGGCATGGTGTTCCACATGTATGTTTCCGCCGACGGGATCGCGCTGAGCGAGACCGTGCTCGTCACGACAACCGGGTATGAGTGTCTGACGCGCGCGCCCCGGCAGGTGTTTCGGGTTTAAGTTGCAGGGGCCTCAAGGCGCAGCGACGTCCACCTTGAAGGGCTCGTTCAGTCATACTGAGCCGTATGCGAGCTGCCTCGCTTCACCGAACTTTCGGCAACGGCCGGTCCCGTCGCCGGCGCAGCTCCGCCTGCTTTCGGGAATGTCAGCGTCTCGCTCATATCACCGCGCACCATCGTCACCTCGCGCTGGTGCACCGAACTTAGTCGCCAGCCCTGATAGTCTCCGTCGAGCTTCAGACGCAGCGTGGCCTTGCTCGCCTCGTCGACGAAAATGCCGACACTCTGATCGCCGCCGACAACGGTTCCGACCAGCACGAGCCGCAGTTCGGCTGGCGGCGGGCCGGGCGGCACGGGCGGCGCTTGCGCGGCAGGCACCGAAATCACCGCTGGCGGCGGCGGCCGCCGCGAGGCCGAGAAAATCGGCCGCTCGTTCGTGTCCGTCAATGCCGCGAGCGGGACTGCCCAAAGCGGATTGCCGCGCATCGCCTCGCGATTGACCGGAGAGCGCGATGGCGCCGCGGAAACGAGCGGTGCCAACGTTGCGGGAAACTCCCCAAGGCTCGACGTCGGCCCGCTGAAGCCCGGGACGTCGATATCAGGGAAATCCGCCGGCAGCGCCGAGGTCGAGGCGGAAACATCGAGCAGAGAGGCCAGCACGAGGACGAACCCCACCGATATCCGCCGCGCCGCCTTGTGCCCTCTCATGTTCCCAGTCATCAGCCTGTCGGAAGCAACGCGCAAAATTCTCGGTCAAGGAGGCCGGTGGCCAGCATAGGCAAGACAAGGGCTCGCCAGGCACTGAGCACCGAGGGGATCAAGGCTTATCGGCCGCCGATGTGACACTTGTGCGAAACACCGACGACCTTCCCGATGTTTCCCCGCCTTGCGATCATTCCGCGCCTCGACACCGGCTCCGGGCCCCGGTATGACATTGTTGCCGCATCGTCATACTCCCCTGCTAGAGCGTGGCGTTGCTGGACTGGTTGGGGTGCGGAGACGTGGCGGTGCGTGGGACCTTGTTGCGGATGTTTTCGGCCGCCGCATCCTCCGCCCTGTGTGCGCTTCCGGCAGCAGCCCACGAGCTCAGCGCGGCCGCCGAGCTGCCGCCGGTCACCGTCGCGGCGGAGGAACAGCCTCCGAAACGGCTCGCCCGCAAGAAGCCGCCGAAGAATGGGGGCCCGCGCAATCATCAGAGTGCCGCTCGCACGGACAGCACGACCGAGGGCGGCGGTGCGGCCGGCGCGGCGCCTGCCACCTCGTCCGCTCTGCAGCCCACGGCCGCCAGCGCGGTTCGCATCAGCGGCAAGGAGGTCAATGCGATTCCCTTCTCGCGACCCGGCGAGGCCCTTGAAGTCGTGCCTGGCCTGATCGTCACCCAGCACTCCGGCGAGGGCAAAGCCAATCAGTATTTCCTGCGTGGCTTCAATCTCGATCACGGCACTGATCTCGCGATCAGCGTCGACGGCATGCCCGTCAACATGCCGACGCACGGACATGGGCAAGGCTATGCCGACATCAATTTCCTGATCCCCGAGCTGATCCGGTCCGTCGATGTGCGCAAGGGACCCTATTTCGCCGACCAGGGCGACTTCGCCTCCGCCGGCGCCGTAGCGATCGACTATGTCAACAAGCTGCCGCACAACATCGCGGAGATGACCTTCGGCAGCTTCGGCTATCGCCGCGCCCTGGCGGCAACGTCGAACTCCGTCGGCGCCGGCACGCTGCTGACGGCGCTCGAAGCCACGAAATATGATGGACCGTGGCAATCGCCGGACGACGTCCGCAAGCTGAACGGCGTGCTGCGTTACAGTCAGGGCACGGTGACCGACGGCCTGACCCTGACGGCAATGGCCTATTCCAATGGCTGGAATTCGACCGACCAAGTCGCGCAACGCGCGATCGACCAGGGCCTGATCGATCGCCTCGGCACGCTCAATCCGACGGACGGCGGCACGTCCAGCCGGTTCAGCCTGTCCGGCAGCTGGGCGCAGTCGGGCGACTACGGACAAACCAATGTCCGCGCCTATGTCGTCCGCTCCGACCTGCGCCTGTTCAACGATTTCACCTATTTTCTCGACAACCCGGTCAATGGCGACCAGTTCAGTCAGCTCGACCGCCGCAGCTTCGGCGGCGTCGATGCGCGGCATGCGTTCGACTGGCGCTTTGCCGGCATCGAGGCGCAAACCCGCGTCGGCATGCAGAGCCGCTATGACGATATCCATGTCGGCCTGTTCAAGACCGAGCGGCGCAACTGGCTCTCGACCGTGCGCGACGACCGCGTGCAGGAGGGCAATGTCGGCTTCTGGAGCGATACGACCACGCGCTGGACCGACTGGCTGCGCACCACGATCGGCATCCGCGAAGATGTCTTCGCCGGGCACGTCTTCAGCGACACGCCGCAGAATTCGGGCAACGCGCAGGCGTCGATGGCGAGCCCGAAGGCCGGCCTCGTGCTCGGCCCGTGGTACAAGACCGAGTTCTACGCCAATGCCGGCTACGGCCTGCACAGCAACGACATCCGCGGCGCGACGATTACGGTCGATCCCAACGACAAGGTGACGCCGCTCGACCGCGTGCCGCTGCTGGTGCGCTCGCGCGGCGCCGAGCTCGGCGTCCGCACCAAGCCGGTCGAGGGGCTCACCAGCTCGCTCGCGGTCTTCGTGCTCGACTTCGATTCTGAGCTGCTGTTCGTCGGCGACGCCGGCACCACGGAGCCGAGCCGGCCCAGCCGGCGCGTCGGCGTCGAGTGGACGAACCAGTACAAGCCGCTGCCGTGGATGACGGTCGATCTCGACGTCGCCCACACCCATGCACGCTTCACCGATTTCGATCCGGCCGGCGCCCGCATCCCCGGCGCGCCGGCGTGGGTGGCGAGCGGAGCGGTCACACTCGGCGGGGACACCGGATGGTTCGGCGCGCTGAAGGCGCGCTATTTCGGCCCGCGCCCGCTGATCGAGGACGACAGCGTCCGTTCGCGGTCGTCGCTGATCTTCAATGCACGCGCCGGCTACAATTTCGACAACGGCGTTCGGGTGCAACTCGACGTGCTCAACCTCTTCAACGCCCAGACCAACCAGATCGAGTACTATTATCTGTCGCGGCTGCCGGGAGAGCCCATCGAGGGCGTCGCTGATCGTCACGTCCATCCGGCGGAGCCGCTTGCAGTGCGGCTGACAGTGGCGGCGAGATTCTGATCGCGGCGGCTTGCGGGCCTGGCATGGAAACAACCTGCGTCGGCCGTCATAAATCCTGAAAAAATCTGACATAGAGCAGATGCTTTGATGAACCGAGAGCACGAGTTCGGCTGACGCAAGACCCGGCTCCGACCGCCCAGCCGGTCGCGTTCGAAGCAGGAGTGAGGGGAATGCAATCTGAGCCTGATATCACCATGATCGCCTCGGCAGAGCGGTTTGCACGCACGGCCGCATCGACGCGTGGACAGGCTGCACGTCCGTGGGCGCTCGTCCCCATCGTGACGGCGTCGGGCTTTGCAGGCCTCGGCTACGAGATCGTGTGGACGCGCCAGTTGAGCCTAGCGCTCGGCACCGAGATGATGGCGGTGCTCGGCGTCATTGCCGGATTTTTCGGCGGCCTGGCCCTTGGCGCGTTCGCACTCGATCGGCTGATCCGCCGTGCGACATCGCCATGGCGCGTCTATGCGGTCCTTGAAGCCGTCATCGCCGTTTGGGGCCTGATCAGCGTGTGGCTGCTGCCGGCGGCCGGGCGGGTCCTGCCGCCTCTGCTTGGGACCGAACCGTCTCCAATCCTGCTATGGGCCGGCAGCCTGGCGCTGCCGACGCTCGCGCTGCTCCCCGCAACGATGGCCATGGGCGGAACCCTGGCTGCCCTGGAGCGGATGACGCGGCACGCGCGTGGCGAGGCACGCGTCACGGCCGGCGTCTACGGGGCGAATACGGCGGGGGCTCTGGCCGGCACGCTCGCCTCCACATTCCTGCTGATCCCGGCGCTCGGATTTTCGGGAACATTGCTCTGCCTCGCCGGCATCAATGCGTTCTGCGCGCTGGCTGCACTTGCGCTCGGATCGGCAGCGGGCAAAGTCGATGCCGAACAGCCGCGGCCTCAACGAATTCGCGACCTGCGGCTCACGATCACCTTGTTCGCCACGGGACTGCTCGGAATCACCTTCGAGGTCGTCGTGGTCCGGCTTGCCGCACAGGTGATGGAAGACACCGTCTACACCTTCGCAGGACTATTGGCTGCGTATCTGCTCGGCACCGCGGCAGGCAGCCTGCTCTGGCAGCGGACCGGGCGCGATGCGAATGATGCAAATCTCCGCGGCCTGCTCGCCGCAACGGCATTCGCCTGCATCACGACTGCTGCGGCTGCGCCCTGTGCCGGCCGGCTGGTCGAGGTCGCGTCGGCCGCGGACATCTTCGGCGAACTCGCCGTGGCAATCGCTCTCTTCCTGGTCCCCGCGACCGCGATGGGCGCATTGTTCGGCCTGTTGGCGCAGCGGGTGAGCGATCAGCGCGGCTCGGTCGGCACGGCTGTCGGCATCAACAGCCTCGGCGCCTGCATCGCGCCGCTGGTAGCGGCGCAATTCCTGATTCCGGCCCTTGGCGCCTGGACGGCGCTGCTTGCCGTCGCAGTCGGGTATCTGCTGCTGCTGCCGCCCGGCCGCTCGGTGTTGCTGTGGTCCGCTGCACTGGCAACCTTCGCGCTCGTGCTGTGGCTCGATCCTGCGGCACCACTGACGCGCGTGCCCGCGGGTGGCGCGCTGCTCGCGGTCCGCGAAGGTCCGATGGCAACGGCGAGTGTGGTCGACGACGCGGCAGGTACACGCTACCTCGAGGTCAACGGTCATTTCCGCATGGGCGGAACGAGCTCGACGCGGTCCGACTACCGGCAAGCGATGCTGCCGCTGCTGCTTCACGAAGCGCCGCATCTGGCCTTGTTCCTGGGCATCGGCACGGGCGCCACCATGGTCGGCGGAACGCAGATGCCCGGTGTCAGCGTGCACGGCGTCGAGCTGTCGCGGGAAGTGGTGGACCTGCTGCCCTGGTTCGTCGATCCGCAGCCGGCCTCGGCACCGCGGCTGACCGTGGCTGACGCGCGCCGCTACGTCGCGGCAGATACGAGCCAGCACGACGTGATCATTGCCGACCTGTTTCACCCCGCGCTCGACGGCAGCGGCGCGCTCTATACGGTGGAGCATTTCGCGGCCGTGAAACGCAGACTGGCGTCAGGCGGCATCTTCTGCCAATGGCTGCCGCTCTACCAGCTCGATATGCCTTCGCTCCGCGCCATCATCCGCGGCTTTCTCGACGTCTATCCCAACGGCGCGGCCTGGCTCAACCACTACAGCGTCCGCACCCCGATGCTTGCGCTGATCGGAACACGCGACGGCGGCCATCTCGATGTCGATGCGCTGGAAACGCGGCTGCACGATCCCATGACCGCGAAAGTCGTGCGGCCGCTGGGGTTCGAGGCACCGATCGATCTGCTCGGCCAGTACGTCGGAGGCCCACGCGCCCTCTCCGCCTTCGCCGGAGAAGGTCCGCGCAACACGGATGATTATCCGTTCGTGACGTTCGACGCGCGGCGGAATGTCCGCGCGCTCCGCGCAGCCCCCTGGTCGCTGCTGCTCGCTGTTATGAAAGACATTCAGCCGGATCCGAGTGAACTGCTGGCTGGGCCCGGGCGCGATGCGTTGAGCGCACGCCTCGATGCCTATTGGCACGCGCGCAACCGTTTCCTCGAAGCCGGCGCGTCGCTGCCCGGCGATCCGCGCGGTGCCGCCCTTATTGATGCCGCCTCGCCGGGCCTCATCGACGCGCTTCGCCTGAGCCCCGAATTTGATCCGGCCTATGGGCCGCTGATGGGCATGGCTAGATCCCTGCTCGGCTCGGACCGCGCGGCGGCCGCCCGCCTGCTCCGCAAGATCAACGAGGCGGCGCCCACAAGGCCGGAGGCACGGGAGCTTCTGCTGCGCGAGTTCGGCTTGCGGAACGAGTGATCACCGCCCTCACGGGGCGAAGTTGACGCGATAACCCCAGCAGTCGAGATGATCGGGAATCGCATTGAAGGCGATCGTGATCCTCTGCCCGCCCTGATTTCTCGGCACCTCGTGATAGAGGTAGCTCGGAAACAGCACGAGATCGCCGGGCTCGGCCTCCGGCAAGGCATACTTGCCCGCGTTGAAGGGGCCGATGGCGGCTTCGCGCGTGTGGTGGCGGAAGGAGAAGTCGAAGCCACCGGGCGGCCGCACGAAGACCGTCTTGCAGGCCGAATGCGAGGGCGTCAGGTAGAAGATGCCGGAGACGAAACTGTTGGCATGGGAATGCAGCGTCTGGTTTCCGCCAGTCTCCAGCATGTTGGTCCACATTTCCTTGACGGTCCAGCGCAGCTCTTCGCCGAACAGCAGGACGCCGAAATCGACCAGCTTGGGGACGGCAAGCTCGGCGATCTGGCGAAACAGCTCGTTGTCGCGGGGATCGGCAACTTCGGTGTGGAAAAGCTGGCCCGAGCGCAGATTGCCCTCGATCCGGGTGTTCCGGATCGCGGCCACGGCGGCTTCGTTCAGCGAGGGCGGCAGCAGCCCGGGCGAGCGCAGCAGCGGAATCGGGAAAAGCGGCTCGATCTGATCCATGTCGCAACGTCACCCTGTTCTTGAAACGCGGGCAGACAATGCGCGGGCAAGGATGACACTGCGATGACAGCGCGCAGGATCTGCGAAATTCTCGGGTCCCGCTACTCGTCGGCCCGGAGCACTTTCAGCTTCTCGCCGGGCCGCAGCTCGTGGCGCCGCTCGCGCACCTCGTCAGAGGCACGCGCGGCCATGTCGAGACATTCGTCGAACTCGCCATTGCCGGCTTCGACCAGCGCCTGGTGCAGGAGCCGTTCGGCGAAGTAGCGCGAGAGATGATCGGGCGGCAAGGCGGTCGCCAAAGCCCGCGCTTCCGCCACCGCAGCATTGCAATCGTCCTGGGTCGGTTCCTCCGAGGCGGGCGCGGCAGCATCGGGGGCGGCCACTGCGCAGCCGAGGCCGGCGAGCAGCCCGAGTGCGCAGACGGTGATACGAATGAGATGCATGTCGGTCGTTCCGGGCCGCAACAGCCCGCGTCAAAAACGAGTACGGCGGGACGCAAAATGCGTCCCGCCGGATGGCCTCACATCACCAGTGGTGGTCGTGATGATGATCGTCGTGGTCGTGGTGGTCGTGATCATGGTCGTGCTCAGCCCGCTGTCCGAGCCGGCGCGCCAGTTCGGCGTTGGTCTCGACCAGGAGCTTCGGGGAACCTTCCGGCCTGACGAAGATCGGGTTGGCGTAGAACCAGACGTTCGAGTAGGCCTGAACGTCGTGGGTCACCTTCTTGGCGCCGTTCACCGTCTCCAGATGCGCGGGGCATGCCGGATCGATGCAGCTGACTTGCGCGTTGTTGGCATCGAGCAGCGGGTTGCCGGCGGTATCGCTGACGTTCGGAGTGCCGTTCGGAATGTTGGTTCCGCGCGCGCGGATGTAGAACGGCTTGGTGCCCGCGGTAAACGTCGTCGTGAACCGCAGCCGCACGCCGTCGCGATCGCCCCGATGCTCGCGATGCATCTGCGTCGCGGGGATCTGCCGGGCGATGGTCGCCGATGGATTGTACACGATCGACGCGCCGGCCGTGCCCGCGGCATTCGCCACCGCGTAATTGGGCGCGTTAGGCGCAACGACGCCGGTGATCTGGCCGGTGATCAGATCGACGTGGTCGAGCGACGGCTTGTTCAGCGGCTGCTTGATGCCCACTGGCACCAGCAGCGGGTTGTTGAAGGTGTAGGGAGCGTTGTTCTCGCGCGGGACGGTCAGCTCCATCTCGACCGTGATCTTCTCGCCGGGCCGCACGACCAGGGTCTCGCCCATGGTCTTCCAGTCGTCGCCGCGCGTCTTGGCGCGGAACACCAGATCCGGACCGATGAGGTCCGCATTGACCGAGTACGAGTTGCCCGAACGCATGCCGTCGACGACGTGCTGCGACGAGAACCGTCCGGCGTTCGGAACATAAAGCTTGGTGTATTCGCCGGGAATGAAGTCGGCCGTCGTGAAGGAGTCGCGCGCACCGCCGGCACCGCGGCTGTGCCAGTCCGAGCTCACATACATGAAGAAGTTGCGGCCTTCGCCCAGCAGTCCGTCCCAGAGGCCGCCGACCTTCGCGGTGTAGATGCCGCTCATGCCGTAGGTGCCGCCGCCGACCGCGTTGGCGGTGTACGAGCCGGAGCCGCCATTCGCACCGCCTTCGGCGAAGTGGCCGGGCGATTCGATGCCGAACGCAACCGTCGGGCCTGCATTGTTGAAGTCGCGGAAGTGCTCGATGTTGTAGCCCTTGTTGGCGGTCGTGCTGAACGGGCCCTGGCGCTCAGTGTGGGTCGGGATGACGTAGGAGTGCAGCGGGTAGTTCGCCTGCAACCACTTGATGCCCGTGAGCGCCTTCTGGTGGCCCGCCGTGCCGGTGTTGTTGACGTTGTCCTTGCCCGGCCAGAGCTGGTTGCCGCCGGCGTCGATGACGGGGCCGATCGCATCGGTGTCGGCGCGGTCGAAACGGTATTCGAATTCCGCCATCTTGTCCGCGTTGCCGGGCCCCTTCCTCGGGTGCATCGGGTGCTGCCCGGTGATGACGGCGACGTCGACGTGTTCATGGCCGGGCGCGATCCACTCGAGACCCTCGATCAGCACCTTGTCGTAGCGCGCCGAGCGATTGACGATGGTCGGATACTCGACCTCGCGGATCGACTGCCAGCGCCACATCTGCGCGCCGGTGCCGGAGCCGTTCGGGGTGCCCTTCAGGCTGCTGATGGTGATCCCGTCGATGGTCTGGCCGAGCGTCTGGCTCCAGGTCGTCGTGGTCTGTCCCGGAATATTGGCGCTGGTGTCGCTGAAGCGGCAGTCGCGATTGCCGGAGCCGCCGTGGTTGCCGAGCGTGAACCAGTCGAGATCGAAATTATTGCCGCCCGCCGACGCGGTGCCCCGCCCGACTGCGCGGTCGATCGTGTAGCCGGCCGCAACCGAACCATCCGTGCAAGTATTGTGATTGTGCATGTCGCCGGCGACGTAGGGATTGCCGCGGCGCTCGCCCCGACCGAATTCCTCGGCCGTAGCGCTCTGAGTCAGCGCCAATGACGCCGATGCGGCGGTCAACAGGATCGTCTTGCCAGATGGAAACATCTATCGCCCCTTATTCAAGTCGGATATCGCGAAACAACAGAGATTGGGAATTCGAGGACTCTCTTGCCCCGACCGCGTGAACGGATTCCCTGCGCGCGGCGACATGACCAGAGTTCCGATACAGCTTCGTGAAGGATTTATGTTCGACGCACGCAGATCGGCAATTTCCACGAGGCATCTTGCGTCCGGCGTTTGTCCGTTGCATTTTCCGCGCCGCGTGAAGATGACAGTTGAAATGCTCTGCCGCATCGAGCGGCGGTGCGTGCTGCGAGATTTGTGACAACCATATGTCAATGCCGGCGACACCAGTTGAAGTGCAGTCCTTTCCGATATCGCACGCGGGAGGCTCGGGCCCGGGCGCCGATGTCGCCAGTGGCGCCACGCAGCCGTCGCGCTCCTTCGTCTCGGCGCTTGTGCGACTGTCGCGCGAACCCTTACTGCACTTCACCCTGCTCGGAGCAATCATCTTCGGCATCGACGCCGTGCTGCATCCGCCCGCCAAGGACGAAAAGGTCATCACAGTCACCAAGGCGATGCGTCAATCCTTCATCGACAATTTCGATGAGGACAAGGAACGAGCCCCGTCGAGCGAACAGCTCCAGAAGATGATCGACAGCTGGGTCGCGAGCGAGATCCTCTACCGCGAGGGCAAGGCGCTCGGCGTCGACCGCGGCGACGAGACGATCCGCGACCGGATTGCCTTCAAGATGCAGTTGCTGATCTTCGACCAGATCCGCGTCCCGCGGCCCACCGACGAGCAGCTGCAGGCCTGGTTTGCGGAAAATCACGCCCGCTTCGACGAGCCGGAGCGCGTCTCCTTCTACATCACTTCGCCCACCGACCAGGCGACGGCGCAACGCCAGCTCGACGACATCGTCCAGCAGCGCGAATCCGAAGAACTGCAGCATCTCACGCGCGCCATCCTTGCGCGGCCGGTCGAGAGTCTCGCCGCAGCCTTTGGCGAAGGCTTCCGCGATCAACTGCTGACGATGCCGGAGGGCGAATGGAGGCTGCTGCAGTCCAAGGACGGCTGGCACGTCGCCCGGCTGGATTCCCGGCGCCCGGGGAATCTCGCAAGCCTCGACAAGGTTCGGGATGAAGCCGCCAGGATCTGGCATACGGATGAGACCCGCAAGCTGGCCTGGGAAGCGGTCAAGCGGCTCAAGGCATCCTATCAAGTGCGGTACGAGCCGTGAGGGCGATCCAACATGTGCGATTGGCGCTTCTGGCTTTGATGCTGGCCCTGGCCGTACTCATCCGGCCATCGGCCGTAAGTGCGCATGAAGCGGCAATGGGCGTGCTCGAATTCCGCGAGGTCCGGCCCGGCGCCTTCGTCGGCCGCTGGAGCATCGAGCCCTCGATTGGCGCATCGCGGGTCGACCTGCGGGTACCGCCGCACTGCTTTCTCCGCCTGCCCGAGATGAACTGCGGCGCGAAGGGGCTGGTGGGGCCGATCACCATCACCAATCTCGGCTCCAACATGTCGGTCGTCCTGATCAAGGTCATCCCGATCGAGGGCGAGCCGCGCAGCTACACGATCTCGACGGCCAATCCGGTCGTCTCTGTTCTCGGCACCGGCGCGCCGACGCTCGAGGTATGGCTCGAGCTCGCCAGGACCTATGTGAACTACGGCATCGATCACATCCTGCTCGGCGCCGATCATCTGCTGTTCGTGCTGGGCCTGATCTGGATCGTCGGCGGCGGCTGGCGTCTGGTGAAGACGATTACGGCCTTCACGATCGGTCACAGCGCTTCGCTTGCCGCGGCAGCTTTCGGCCTGATCGGCGTGCCGGAACGCCCGCTCAACGCCTGCATCGCATTGAGCATCGCCTTCGTCGGGGTGGAAATCGTCAAGCAGCAGCGCGGCGAGATCGGGCTCACCGCCCGCTATCCCTGGATCGTGGCGTTCAGCTTCGGCCTGGTGCACGGCATCGGCTTCGCAAGCGCGCTCGCGGGACTCGGGCTCGAACGCCGCCTGCTGCCCGCGGCGTTGCTGTTCTTCAACGTCGGCGTGGAGATCGGACAGCTCGCCTTCGTGCTGCTGGTGCTCGCCCTGATCTGGGCGCACCGCCGGCTCGATGCGGTCGTGCCGCGCTGGGGCGAGGCGCTTCCGGCCTACCTCATCGGGTCGGTGTCGATGTTCTGGTTCTTCGGCCGTCTGGTGCGCGTCTTCGCGGTGATCTGAGCGAGAGTCCACACAATGTCTTTGCGCCTTCCCCTCCCCCTCACGACCGCGATCGTTTCGTTCGCGCTGACGCAACCGGCTCTCGCGCATGAGCAGGCGGGCGTGGCGGGCGGCCTCCTCAGCGGCCTGCTTCATCCGGTCACGGGCATCGACCATCTGATCGCAATGGTGGCCGTCGGCATCTGGGGCGCGCAGCTCGGCGCGCCGGCGATCTGGATCCTGCCGATCACATTCCCGCTCGTCATGGCGATCGGCGGAGTGCTGGGCGTGCTGCATGTGCCGCTCCCGATGCCGGAGGTGATGATTGCGGTTTCCGCCGTGATCCTGGGAATAGCCGTTGCCGCCCGGCTGCGCCTGTCCTTTGCCGCGGCCGCCGTCGTCGTCGCGGTGTTCGCCATCTTTCACGGCCATGCGCACGGCGCCGAGCTGCCGCGCGCGGCGAATGCGCTGGCCTATGGCATCGGCTTCGTCACCGCCACCGGCCTCTTACATCTGTGCGGCATCGCGCTCGGCACGCTGACGCGCTGGCCCGCCGGCGAGCGCGTGATTCAAGGGCTTGGGGCCGGCATCGCGGCCATCGGCTGCTATTTCCTTGCGCAAGGCGTCGGGGCCTTCGCATGAAGCTGAATTCCGCGCGCCTGTTGATCGCCGCAGCGATGCTGCTCGCCGGCGGACATGCGGCCGAGGCGCATATCGTCGCGGCCCGCCTCGGCGATTTCTACATGGGTGTCGTGCACCCCCTCACCGACCTCCAGGATCTCGTGCTCTGGAGCGCGACCGGCGTGCTGGCGGGTACGCTCGGAGCCGCCAGGGGGCGCTGGCTCATCGCCGTGTTTCCGCTCGGGCTATTGGCCGGCTTGTTCCTCGGACAGGTCTTCGGCGCGGCGTCCACACAGCTTGCGGACGCGGCAATGATGCTGGCAATCGGCCTGCTGCTCGCGGCAGCGGCGCAAGTGCCCACAGTGCTGCTCTGCGCGATGGCTTTCGCGGTCGCCGTGATCCGGGGCGCCGCGAATGGCGCCGACCTCGCGCCCGAAACCGATCGGGTGCTGTTTGCTGCAGGATTGACGTGCGTCGGCTACGCCGCCATCACCCTGACGATGGCGCTGACCGCGGTCTTCAGGCGGACGGCCGCGGACAGCGCCACATCCTGGCGCGCCATCGCCGTCCGCGCACTTGGCGGCTGGATCGCGGCTATCGGCCTGATGATGGCGAGCCTTGCACTGGCGTCATGAGAGGCGTCAGGACCGCCCTTGTTGCAAGATCGGTTAGGAGCTGGAGAGCAGTCCTCCAAACCAGCCGCCGAAATAACCGGCATAGAGCGCAGGGCGTTCGAGATTCATCGAATGCCCGATGCCGGGCACGATCACGAGACGGCAATCCGGCATCGCCTTGGCCATCGCGCGAAGATCGTCCGGCGCGATCCAGCCGTCCCTTTCACCCCACAGCACCATATGCGGATGCCTCAGTTCCGGCGTGCGACGCTCGAGCTCGCGGCTTTCCTTTTCGCGCGTGAGGTTGACGGGGGTCCCGATCCAGATTCCTTCCGAGACGTCAAACGTCTGGTCGATGATGCGGTCGAACAGCGCCTCGATCTCGCCCAGCCCTTCGCGGAAGCGCGGGACGGCGTTCGGCTCCATGCTCTCCGGCACGAACAGCGAGGACGCCGCCGTGGCCATGACCGTCCGAGTCAACGCCTTGCTCGTCATCATCGACCGGAACAGGCCGATCTGGTCGGCATTGAAGGCCATGCCGAGCGGCGTCACCGGATCGAGCGCGAGCACGCGCCCGAAGCGCTGCGGCTGCATCAGCAGCATGCGCGCAGCGATGATGCCGCCGGTCGAATGCGTCGCGAGATGGCAATAGCCAATGTCCAGCGTGTCGAGGGCCGCCAGCATGTCCTGGGCGTGCTGCTGCATGGAATAGTTGGAATAGTCCGCATTCGGCTTCGGCCGGTCGCTGTCACCGCACCCGCGCCAGTCCAGGCCGATGACGCGCAGCCCCTTTGGAAACAGCGGCGCGGCAAGTTCGATCCAGTCCTTGCTGGCGAGATTGCCGTGGATGAAGACGACGGTCACGTCGCCCTGCCCCCACTCTCGCCAGCCAAGCTGAACCTCGCCCGCCTGCACCCGTGGCATCAGCACGTCCTATTTATTGAGGCCCGCCGTCGGCGCCGCGCCGGGAGGCGTTGGCGCCACCGGCAGCGCCGATGCCACCGCGCCCCTGATCATGCGGTCGGTGCCGAGCGGCGACGACGTGTCGACCGTTCCCTTGGTGACGAAGTCCACCACATCGACGGAGAACTCGACCGGATTATCCGTATGGATGAAATGTCCGGTCTCCGGATAGATCTTGAGGATCGGCCGATTGCCGGCATTGGTCATCCGCGACATGAACGGCGTGATGACGTCGCGCCCGAGGTCCGTGAGCCCGTTGAAGGCGGGCGTCGGGATGAACGGCTCCTTGTCGCCGAATGACAGGAAGATCGGCGCCTTGATTTGGGTGACGCGCTCATAGAGGTTCTTCGGATCATCCTGCTGAAGCTCCGCTCCGATCGTGTAGATGTCGAAGATGAAGACGTTGCACCATTGCTCGAGCTCCTTCGGGTTGCCCTTGGTGAGCCCGACGCGCTGTTCGGTGTGGAAGCGGGCATATTCGCTGTCGCTGAAGAAGTACCCGCTCTTGGCCGCCGACACCGCGCCGGTGTTCGGATCACGCTTCCTAAAATAGAAGAAGTCGCGGATGTTCTGCTCGTCGCGCGCCTTCTCCGCCGCGAGGATGCCGGTCTGGTCCCAGACCTGCTTCCACTTGTCGAAATCCCGGCCGAGGCCGTCCGCGAAGAGAGGCGCTTTCTTGTCCTTGGCGATGGTGATCTCGCGCGGATATTCCTCGAGGCCGGAGGGTGCTTCCAGGGCGAGGCCCTGCACCGCATCGGGCCAGGTCAGCGCGTAGCCCACCACGAACTGACCGCCAAGCGAGTGGCCGAGATAATAAGCCTTCTTCACACCGAGCCGATTGACGACGAGATCGTAGATGACCTCGCGCATGTCCTGCATGGTCCGCGCGGGGCTCTTGTCGAGATTGCCGGGCCCGGACATGCCGTAATGCGGCAGATCGGGCACGATCACGCGCAGGCCGCTGCGCAGCGCATACTGCATGATGTTGCCGTAGTGCCCGCCGAAGGCGCCCTTGCCGTGGATGATGACGAGCACCTTCGGATCCTTGTCGGTGCCCGCGTACTCGTCCATGTACCCGATTTCCCAGGAATTGCCGCTCTTGTCCTTGGCATTGCCGAACTTGACGGGATAGGGATAGGTCACATACGCCTTCCAGAACGACTTCTTCGGATCGATGTTCTGGGCGACGTCGGCCACGCGGTAATTCTTGTCGACGAATTTCTGCGCACGATCGAGGCTCGCAACGTCGTCCATGAACGCGACGAACTTCGGATCGTTCTTTCGATTGTTGATCAGCGGGAACACGCCGTAGTGCGCGACCGGGCTTTCCTCGGCGATCAGATCCGCGCCGGGCACGCGATCGACGGCCTTCTGGGCGAGCTTGAAGTTCAGCCAGAGATCGTTGGTGATGTGCATCACCAGCGTGCGCGCCTGGATGCGGCCGAGATAGGGATTGACGTTGTGCGTCTCGCCCACCCGGTTGCGCCAGACCAGATCGACCGCGTCATAGAGCTTGGCGCGGTTGGTGACGTTCAAGCCGGCTTTCTCGTTCGGCGGGTCCCAGTAGAAAATTTCGGGCTGGACGGCCGCCCAGTTCTGAGTGGTGCGGAAGGCGAAGTCGTAGCCCGTCATACCGAGGATCGACCAGCCGAATGCCACGCCCGGCACCGGATGCTTCTCCTTGGGCAGCTTGTAATAGTCACCCTTGGTCGCCTGCCAGACCGGATCGCCCTGAATCGCGGCTGTCATCATCTGGAACGTCCAGTTGCCGACGGGATCCTCGCCATCGGACTGCGTGGTGCCGCCGATCGGCATCAACGCTCCGATATATTCGGGATGCATGACACCCCAGACATAGGTCTGGGTGCCGCCCATGGAGACGCCGGTGACCAGCGCGACGCGCGCGACCTTCAGCTCGTCGCGCAGCAGGCGGTAGTTCGCCTGCACCATGTCGTAGTAGCTGTACTGCGGAAACTTGATGCCGAGACCGTCGGACGGCTTGCTCGCACCCCAGGTGCCGAGCGGATCGACCATGATGACGTAGTAGCGGTCGGTGTCGATCGGCCTGCCAGGGCCGATGACCGGGACGCCGCCTGACAGGGCGGCGCCTTTGACCCACTGCTCATACATGTCGGTGGAATCGCCGGAATAATAGGAGTTGATCACGACGGCATTGGTGATCTCGCCGGCGGCATTGCGCCGCGCGTTGCCGATCGCGATGTAGCCGGTGCGCAGCTTGCCGCCGCCGAGCGACTCCAGCGTCACGCCGCCCTCGCCACCATTCTCCCATTTCGAGGGATCGGCCAGGTCGTACTTTCCGCCGAGGCGGAAATTCGCGATCTCATAGGTCTTCTTGAGACCGTCGTGCTGCACCTGCGACGAGCGTCGCGTGAGCGGCTGCGCCACCGCAAGCGCGGTGCCGACCAGCAACAAGATCAGGCTGACGATGCAACGCTTGAGCGCGTTTCTCCCGGCCATGGCGACCTCCCTCTTAGCGGTGTTTTGCGCGCACGCTAGGTTGGGTGCCCCCGGGAGGTTTGATTTAGCTCAATGGAATCCCCGCGCCCGCGTCGAGGATCGCGGCCATCATCACCCGGCCGGCCCGCAATGCCCTTCCTCAGTCATGGCTCATATCGGATCCGCTATGAGCTCGACGGACCTGCGGATGCGCCGGCCTATGTGCTGGTTAACGGTCTCACGCAATATTCCGAACTCTGGGCCGCCTATCGCGATGCGCTGATCGCTCGGCAGTTTCGCGTCGCGACATTCGATCTACTCGGCCAGGGAGTCTCCGACAAGCCCGCGCTGTTCATTAACCAGGACGACCACGTCGCCGTGCTGCATCGCCTGATCGGCGAGCTCGGCGACGGCCCGGTCTTTCTCGGCGGCATCAGTTTCGGCGGACTGATCGCGCTGCGCTATGCCGTCGAGCACGGCGCGCGGCTGTCCGGGCTGGTGCCGATGAGCTGCTTTGCGGAGCTTTCGCCGCAACTGCTGCTGATCGGCAATGCCCTGCGCACCGGCCTCATCCTTGGCGGCACCGGTTATCTCCAGGATCTGTTGCTGCCGATGAACCTCTCGGATCAATGGCTGAAGCCGCTGCTGGACAAGCTCGACAGCGTGAAGCGGCAGGGCTGGCTGGTGAACGACGTCTACGCGCTTCAGAACCTGATGGAGTCCTTTCTCGACTTCAAGCCGCTGACGCCGCAGCTCTCCACCATCACCGCCCCGACCATGATCCTCAATGGCGAGTTCGACTTCCTCACGCCGCGTGCGTTGCACGAGACCCTCCGGGTCGAGATTCCCGACAGCGCCCTCGTGATCATCCCGAAGGCCTATCACGCCTTCACGCTCGAAAAGGCGGCCCTTACCGCAGACCTGCTGGCGCGCTTTGCTGAAGACGTGATGGCCGGCCGCTGGCAGGGCAACAAGCAGGTCTTGATCGCGCCGGAACAGGCCGGCGGAGACTTGTCGCCGTTTCCGGACGGGTATGACCATCTGCGCGCGATCCCGGTGCCGAGGGCGGCAACATGAGTGCGTTCTTTGGACCGCTGGAGGCTGACGGCCGCGTCCCGCCGCGTCAGCAATCGCGGGTCTCCGCATTCCTGCTCTCCGCCCATGGCGCGCTGGCGCGGCAATTCGCGCTCGCTCTTCCCGCGAAGTTCGACGCGGCCTGGCAGACCGAGCTGAACGCCCAGCTCTATCGCGAGAGCGAGATCGTTTCGCTGCTGATGCGTGCGACCGCCTGGGTCCCGGATCTCGCGCTCGGCCCCATGGCCGCGTCCTGGGAGATGGCCTGGCTTCCGGCACCGATCGAAGGCATCGCCGATCACGTCCGCGCGCAGGCGGTCCAGCTCGCCATCCTCGCGCACGCCGTTCACGCCGGGATCCGGCCCGCGGCCCTGCTGCCGACGGACGCCAACGCCAACGATCCTTTCGTGACGGCGCTGCGCCGCATCGAGTTCGAGAGCAGTCGGTTGCTGCAGGCGCAGATCCTGTTCCTGAAGGGACCGGATCTGCTTCCTTTCCGGGACGCGGTAAGCGCAGCGCTCGACCGGCGGCATGCCGAGGTGCGCAGGCTCTGGAACGAGACGCTGGAGAGCATCGGCGTCGTCCCGCAGCAATGAGCGTGCGGCCTTGACGCAGATCAAAGCCGCGGGACCGCCCGCCTCCAACATCGACCCGCAATTCCACCTGCACTTGCCGACCGGAGGTCCGACCATGAAGGCCGTTTCCGTCGAAGAAGCCGTTGCGATGATCCCCTCCGGCGCGAGCGTCATGGTCGGCGGGTTCATGGGCGTCGGGACACCGGAACGTCTGCTGGATGAGCTCGTCCGGCAGAACAAGGCAGGCCTGTCCCTAATCTGCAACGACGCGGCCACGCCCGGCAAGGGCGTCGGCAAGCTGTTCGATGCGACGCTGGTCTCGAAGCTGACGGCGACGCATATCGGGCTCAATCCAAAGGTGCAGCAGCAGATGCTCGGCAACCAGATCTCGGTCGATCTCGTGCCGCAAGGCACCTTCGTCGAACGCATCAGGGCGGGCGGATGCGGATTGGGCGGCGTGCTGACGCCGACCGGCGTCGGCACCCTCGTTGCGGAGGGTAAGCGCCAGATCGAGGTCGACGGCAAGCCGTTCCTGCTGGAGACCGCCATCCGCGCGCAGTTCGCGCTGATCCACGCCTTCCTCGCCGACTATCTCGGCAACCTCGCCTACGCGCTGACCGCGCGCAATTTCAATCCGATCATGGCCATGGCGGCCGACACGGTCATCGTCGTGGCCGAGCACATCGTGCCCGTCGGCGTCATCGCGCCCGATCACGTCGTCACGCCGGCGCCGCTGGTCGACTACATCATTGCGAACGGGTGACCCCATGGATCCGCAGATCATCATCGCCCGGCGCGTCGCCAAGGAGCTCCGCCAAGGCAATCTCGTCAATCTCGGCATCGGCATCCCGACGCTGGTCGCGAACTACGTCCCGCCCGATCTCAAGGTCTTCTTCCAGTCCGAGAACGGTCTGATCGGCACCGGGCCGATACCGGAGCAGGGAATGGCGCATCCCCTGCTCACCGACGCCGGCGGCCGGCCGATCAGCGCACTTCCGGGGGCGGCGATCTTCGACAGCGCGATGTCGTTCGGCCTGATCCGCGGAGGCCATGTCGACATCACCGTGCTGGGCGGCCTTCAGGTCGATGCACACGGCCTTCTCGCCAACTGGATGATCCCGGGCAAGATGGTCCCGGGCATGGGCGGCGCGATGGATCTCGTCAGCGGTGCCAAGCGCGTCATCGTCGCGATGCAGCACGCGGCCAAGGGCAAGTCGAAGATCGTGTCCAAATGCACGCTGCCCTTGACCTCGGCACGGCCGGTGAACCTCGTCGTCACCGACATGGCCGTGATCGGCTTTCCCGACGGCAAGGCGACGCTGCTGGAAACAGCGCCGGGCATCAGCATCGGCGAGGTCCTGGCGGTGACGGAGGCCGAGCTCGCCATTCCCGACACTGTGCCGGAAATGAAGATCTGACGGGGTGACCATGCGCGTATTCAGCGATTTCAACGACATCAAATCCGCGGTCGGCACCGAGATCGGCGTCAGCGACTGGGTCGAGGTGTCGCAAGAGCGCATCAACCAGTTCGCGGAGGCGACCTGCGACGAGCAATGGATCCATGTCGACCAGGAGCGCGCAGCCAAGGAGATGCCCGGCGGCAAGACCATCGCCCATGGCCTACTGTCGCTGGCGCTCGCGCCGCTCTTCATCCGTTCGGTGATCGGCCTGAAGGGCCTGCGCAACACGTTGAACTACGGCGCCGACCGGATCAGATATCTGGCGCCGGTGCCGGCGGGCTCGAAGCTGCGCGGCCGCGTCACCGTCGCCGAAGCCGAGGACGTGCCGCCGGACGGCCTGCGCGTCAACTATCACCTCGTGATCGAGATCGAGGGCGGCAAGAAGCCGGCCTGCATCGCCGAGCTGATCGCCCTGCACTATCGCTGAATCAAAAAAGGTCGAAAACAACCCCATGCACAGTAGCGGGGGCATTGATCGCATTGCAGTTTTTCTTCCGGCTTTTTTTCTGCCGGCGAAAGCAGTTTGACCCGTCGGGCAAAACACTGGCATGATGCCACGATCAGCCCACGGCCTCCTGACTGCCAACCCGGCGTGACGACACGCGGCCGGGCTCAGTCGATGATGTGATACCCGCCGTCGATGTAGAGCACGCCGCCGGTCATCAGCTTGGCGCCGTCGAGCGCCAGAAAGGCCGTGGCGTTGCCGACGTCGTCGATGCTGACGAGGCTGCGCGACGGCGCCTTGGACTGCGCCTTGTCCATGAGCTCGTCGAATTCGGGAATGCCTGAGGCGGCGCGCGTCGCCAGCGGGCCCGGCGAGATCGCGTGAACGCGGATGCCCTTCGGACCCAGCTCGGCCGCGATGTAGCGGACCGACGCCTCGAGCGCGGCCTTGGCCACGCCCATGACGTTGTAGTTCTCCACCACCATCTGGCTGCCGTAATAGGTCATGGTGAACAGAGTGCCGCCGTTCTTCATCAGCGGCTCGGCGAGATGAGCCATGCGCATGAACGACCAGCACGAAACATCCATGGTCTTGAGGAAACCGTCGCGGCCGACATCGACGACGCGGCCATGCAACGCCTCCTTTGGCGAGAAGGCAATGGAATGAAGCAGGAAGTCGAGCTGGCCCCACTCGGCCGCAATGCGCTCGAACACCGCTTCGGTCTGTCCTTCGACCATCACGTCCAGCGGCATGAAGATCGGCGCCTGCAGCGCCTGCGCCAAGGGCTCGACATGCTTCTTGGCGCGATCGTTCAGGTAGGTGACGGCGAGATCGGCGCCGAGCGCACGAAACGCCCGCGCACAACCCCAGGCGATTGACTGGTCATTGGCGATGCCGACGATCAGGCCCTTCTTTCCCTTGAGGGCCACCTTGCTGTCCGGGAATACTGGGATCATGACACCCTCACAGATCGTGTGTTTTGCGACGAGCCGTTGACCAGCATCGCCAGCGTGTGCTGCGCAATCATCAGCTCCTCGTCGGTCGGGACGACGTAGACGGGGATGCGACTGCCGGAATGCGAGATCAGCCGTGAATGACGGGCATTTTCGTCGGCATCGAGGGTTACACCGAGCCAGGCGAGCTGCTCCGCCACGCGCGCCCGGATCGATGCCGAATTCTCGCCGATGCCGGCGGTGAAGACGAAGGCGTCCAGACCCTGCAAGGCCGCAGCCAACATGCCGGCACTGAGCCCGATCCGGTAGACGAAATAGTCGATCGCGAGCCTTGCATGGGCATCGGTGCTCGCCTCGAGCTCCCGCATGTCGTTGCTGACGCCGGACAGGCCCTTCAGTCCGCACTCGCGGTAGAGAAAGTCCTGAACCCTCGGAGCGGACATCCCCTTCTCCGAGATGAGATAGAGCACCACGCCGGGATCGACCTGCCCCGGCCGCGTTCCCATCGGCAGGCCATCGAGCGCCGTGAAGCCCATCGTACTCTCGACGCTGCGCCCATCCTTCAATGCGCACATCGAGGCGCCACTGCCGAGATGGGCGACGATCACGCGTCCGGCGGCGATCTCGGGCGCGACACGGGGCAGCGTCCGGGCGATGTATTCATAGGACAGGCCATGAAAGCCATAGCGCCGCACGCCCTCGGCATGAAGCTGGTGCGGAATGGCATAGTGGTCTGCGACCGCATCGTGCGTACGGTGGAAGGCGGTGTCGAAACAGGCGACCTGGAGCAGTGTCGGGAAGTTCGCGAGGAGCGAGCGGATCGGCGCCAGGTTATGCGGCTGGTGCAGCGGCGCCAGGCTGACGAAGCGCTCGAGGCGGCAGACGACGCCGTGGTCGATCACGACCGGCCGCGAATAGTCCGGACCGCCATGCACGACGCGGTGGCCGACCGCGATCGGCGTCACCCGAAGCTCGTTCCGCAACCAGTCGCCGGCGACAGCCATTGCCGCCGGCACATCCGGCACGACCTCGATCGGATAGGCGCGATCGACCAATGGGCCGTTGCTCGTGCCGCCGGCCCGCAGACGCGGCCGGCTGCCGATGCCATCGATCTGCCCCTTGATCTGCCGCCGAAGGGTCCCTTCGCCCTCGATCGAATAGACCTGAAACTTGACGCTGGAGGAGCCGGCATTGACGACGAGGATCGTATCCATGGCGTCACGCGGCCACTGTCGGCGCCTTCTGGCGCCTGGCACGAGCATAGAGCGCGGCAACCGCGCAGGATGCCATGCGCGCGCGTGGAGAATCCGCGCGCGAGGTGAGCACCACCGGCACGCGGGCGCCGAGCACGATGCCCGCACCGTCCGCCTTGGCGAAATAGGCGAGGTTCTTGGCCAGCATATTCCCGGCCTCGAGGTCCGGAACGACCAGGATCTGTGCGCGGCCGGCGACCTCGGAGGTGATGCCCTTGATCCGCGCAGCCTCCATGTCGATCGCATTGTCGAACGCCAGCGGGCCATCGAGGTTGCCGCCGGTGATCTGGCCGCGATCGGCCATCTTGCAGAGGGCGGCCGCCTCGATCGTCGAGGGAATTTTCGAGGTCACGGTCTCGACCGCCGACAGGATCGCGACCCGCGGGGTCTTGCCAAAGCCGGCCTGGTTGTAGAGGTCGATCGCGTTCTGGATGATGTCGCGCTTGGCGTCGAGATCGGGGAAGATGTTGATCGCGGCATCCGTCACGAAGATGGTCTCGGCGTAGGCCGGCACGTCCATGACGAACACGTGGCTGATCCGCCGGTCGGTGCGCAGACCGCCGATCTTGGCCGTGACGGCGCGCATCAATTCGTCGGTGTGAAGGCTGCCTTTCATCAGCAGATCGCCTTTGGCGGCGTGGATGAGCTCGACGCCCTTGGCCGCGGCTTCGTCGCTATGCGCGGCATCGACAATCTCGAACCCGGACACGTCGAGACCGAATTTCGCGGCCGTGTCCCTGATCTTCCGCTCGGGCCCGACGAGTATCGGCCGGATGATGCCGGCGCTCGCACTGTCGACGGCGCCGCGCAACGAGGTCTCGTCGCAGGGGTGGACGACGATGGTCGGCAGGGGCACCCCCGCCTTCGCCGCCGCGATCAGGCGGTCGTATTTGCTGCCGGAATGGGCTCCCGTCGTGTCGGCCGACATCATGTCACTCCCGCCAATCCGCGTTACGACGCTCTTGCCTTTGAATCGAAAGGGGCGACGTTCGACGTCAGCTCTCCCTCTCCGTCCAGGCCAAAAAGCCCGGCGACCTGCTTCAGACGATGTGCGCGCTCGCCGGTGATGTCCTCGCTCGCCGACAGCACCTCGCGCATCGCGGCGAAGGCTTGGCGCCGCAGGCCCATGTCGTCGGGCAGCAATTTCGGGATCGCGGCCAGCGCATATTCGCGATCGAGCAGCAGCATGAAGAACTGCTCGCGGACCAGCATCTTGAATTCGGCCAGCGTCATCCGGGGGCCGGCATGGTCCCGCCGCACCTGCCGGAGCGCCTCGATGCTGCGTTCGTCCACCATGCCGCGGGCGGAGCCGACATAGAGCAGCGATCGGATCGCCGCTTCGCGAAGCCCGCCCTCGCCGATGCGCGATTTCAGCTCGGAGATTCGCCTCTCGAGCATCGCGCGATGCTCCGCCGACATCTCGCGGCGCTGCGAGGGCACGGAATTCGGATCGACCCCTACGGCCGCCTGAAGCAAGGGCGAACCGTAGACATTGAGGAAGATGGTCTCGCTCAGAGCCTCCTGCGCGTCGCGCCAGCTGTCGAGCGCATGGACAATCTGCTTCGACATCTGCTCCTGGATTGCCAGGAACGGATTGTCCTTCGAGACCGGCCTGCGGTTGTCCTCGACGCGATCGGCGGCCGCCTGGACGGTGGACATCCAGGGATTCTTGCTGCTGAAGGCCTCATATTGCATTCGCAGCGGATGCATGTTGCGCGCCCAGTCCGCCATTTGCGGGGCCACCATCTTCTTGACCCAGGGTTGGACGAACTTCTGATAGGCCGCTAGATTGAGTTCCGAGACGCGCTTGGCGGCGGCAAACCGCCGCTCGTCCTCGGGCGAATTGCCGCCCATCGCGCGGATATCATCGAGCGTGCGGGCCTCACAGCGCATCACCCATTGCCCGGCCGCGAGATCGGCATTGAGCGTCTCGTCGCCCCTCGCCTCGAACGTCGCCTCATAGAGCCCGGGCGGAAGCACGTCGATCAAATCGATGTTGCTTGAAAACTCGGCATGCTCCTTCTTGGCGACACCGCCGGACACGAAGATGCCGAGATGGCCGATGCTCTCGTGAACGGTGTAGACGATGGTCTGGCCATAGGCCCTGATCTCGTCGACATCGGCATAGCAGTCCAGGACCCAGTTAAGCGCCTGCTGAGGCGGCGTGACGTTGTCGCCCTTGGAGCAGAACACCACGATCGGCGAACGGATATTGCGCAGGTCGACTTTCTGTCCGTCCGACATCTCGATGCGGCCGGCGGCGAGATTGTTGCCGATGAACAGCTCGTCGACGATAAACTGGATCTCCTCGGCATTGAGGTTGACGTGGCCGCCCCACCAGCGCTCGAAATCCAGATAGCGTTCGGCTTCGGTGTCGACCTTGGAATAGACGTTGTACTGCTTGGTCCAGAGCGTGTTGGACGGATTCTGGTTCTCGAAGTTCTGCACCAGCCAGGCGCCGTCGAACTTGCCGGCGCCGAGGTCGCTCGTCAGCGCCGTCAGCCAGCTTCCGCCCAAAAGGCCACCGGAATAGCGCATCGGATACTGGCCGTGCACGCCGGCCCAATAAGCCAGCGGCGCGCCGGCGATGATCAGGGGCCCGAACAGCTCCGGCCGCAGCGATGCCAGGATCATGACGGCCCAGCCGGCCTGACAATTGCCGATCACGCAGGGCTTGCCGTCGGCTTCGGGATGACGGCCGATGACGGTCTCGATGAACTTCGCTTCCGCGCGCGCGATGCGCTCGATGGTCTGGCCCGGCACCGGCTCGG
Source organism: Bradyrhizobium huanghuaihaiense (assembly GCF_025200885.1). NCBI lineage: Bacteria > Pseudomonadati > Pseudomonadota > Alphaproteobacteria > Hyphomicrobiales > Nitrobacteraceae > Bradyrhizobium > Bradyrhizobium huanghuaihaiense. The sequence continues at coordinate 6,011,389 of NZ_CP104172.1, forward strand.
GCAGGAAGCCGATGAAATAGCAGGGATGCCCCGCCTTCATCGCGACGCCGATCTCGCTGTCTGCCTTGAAGCCGCCAATGCCCGGCCCGTGGCCGGCACGCGGATCGACCACCACGAACGGCCGCCGGCTCATGTCGATCTCGATATCCTTGGGCGGAATGATGCGCACCAGCGCGTAGTTGACCGGCTCCTCCAGCGTGCGGCCGTCGACGATCAACTCGGCAGCATATTGCAGCACATGCGGCGCGACCTGCGCGACATGCTCGCGATACTGGTCGCCGCGCTGACGCATGATGTCCAGAAACAGCACACTGCGTTGCCCGGCATCGACCATGTATTCGACGGCGGAAGCCACAAGACCCGACATCGGGCCATCAGGCAGTTTCAGATTGTCCATCGCCATGTTCGCCCTCGTCGTCACGTCCGGCCATTCAAGGAGCCGGCGGATTGCCGACGTTGATTTAGGTCAACGATCGGTGACGGCGCGCGAGGTTCCCTGCGAGAGCCTGGCGATCTGCCTTTCGCGCAGGCTCGATCAGGGCCAGGCGGTGCGTACCGGCAAACGGCTGAACGAGGAAAGGCGCGCGTCGATGGGGACTCCAGCAAGTTTCACTTGCCGGGAGACGCTACGTGACGGCACGGCGGTCGAGATCCGGGCGCTCCGGCCGGAGGATGAGGCCGGCATGCTCGCCGCGCTGGACCAGGCCAGCATGCAAACACGCCAGCGTCGCTTCTTTGCACCGAAGCGCCATTTCTCGGATAGCGAGCGCGCCTATTTCATGGAGATCGACTTCGAGAATCACGTGGCGCTGGTTGCCTGTGCGGAGGATGCGGGCCGCAACGTCATCATAGGCGGAGGCCGCTACGTCGTCGCGACGCCCGGCAGCGCAGAGATGGCCTTTGTCGTCGTCGATGCCTGGCAGGGACGCGGCGTCGGCAGGCTGCTGGCACAACATCTCATTGCGCTCGCGCGCGAGTCCGGGCTGACCGAACTGACGGCGGAAGTGATGTCGGACAGTACGGCCATGCGTCGGGTCTTCGAGAGGCTCGGCTTCGGCCCTACGTCGAAGCGAGACCCTCAAACGATTCATCTGGCACTGAAGCTGACCTGATTATCCCCGAACTCGATTTCCAATATTCCCTTGATCTTGATCAACGGTTCGTCACCCGGCCCGTGGGTCAGTCGACAGCATCGCTGTAAAGACGGAGATCGTCATGACGTGGGGTATGATCAGTAAGCTGTTTGTTGCGACCATCGTGGTCGGCGCTGGCATGTCTGTCTCCATCGATGGATCATCGGGCCAGGGACCAGCGCTATCCTTCAGCCAGGCAGATGCGCGCGTCGGACGTCCCCTGACGCCCGTGTCGGCCGCCGGCGTGGCACGCCGGACCACCCGGCGCGCCGTCGTCGGGACCGCGGCCGTCGGCGCTGCGGCCGCAGGCACGGCATGCGTTCGCGTGCTGGTCAACGGGACGTATGTCTGCCGCTGAACCATCGTTGAAATGGACACGAGGAAGCTGAGTTCTGCGGATGATCTGCATCCGCAGGACAGGCTGCGCGTCATCCGAGCGCCGGATGAACAGTGGCAGCGGAATCCAAACAGGCTAGTGGATGGTCGGGTTGTCGAGACGCTTTTCCGCCTGCGCGGTCACGATCTCGAGGTGTGCCGTATAGTGCCTTGCCGCCAATTCGCGAGCAGCCGCTTGATCGCGGCTCCATCCCGGCTCACGGCGCGCACGCCGCTCCCGGTAATCGATCAACCAGACGGTTTCCCCATAAGTGAGGCCCACGAAGACATCGCGTCCCTCGGAATCCGGCCCCAATTCGGTCAAGTAGGTGACGTGACTCCGCAGCTTCTCTGCCGTCATGAGTCATCTCCCCGCTTGGCCATTTGCTAGGCACCCGGTCTTCGCAGAGGAATGATCTGCGCCGACCTCACCGGCTCAGGAAGTTTGGCTGACGTCGATTGCGCTGCCTTCCGGGCCCTGAACTTCGTCCAACGAAGCCCGGGCGCGTAGCCGTAGAGCACATTGAGCCAGGTTTCAGACAGCGTCGCGCTCGTGAAAGGCAATTCGGGGAGGCTCCAGTCGGTGTCTCTCTCGATGCCTGGGCACATAGGCACTCGAACCGCAGACCCCGCCCATACCAGGCCGCCGGATGGCAATTCGACGTATTCGCAATGGTCCCGCTCCGTCCATTCCTGGACTGAGTGGGCGAGACTTCTGGGATGGTCGGCGGAGAAAAGGCCGACGATCTGATGACTGTCAATTGAGCGGACGAGATAAGCTGGCATGGCAAAGTCCAAAAATTGAATATTGCCTATTTTTCCCGATCCTGCCAAGCCCCCTCGTGCCGTCGAGCGTGCACCCAGTGATAAGTGCCCGCTGATCTCGTCGGATATTGCTGTGCGGAATCTCGAAAGAAGGCTGCTTCGTCAACGTTCTGGCGAACGCTTTTCCCTTTTTTCCCGCAATCTCAACCGAGCGGTTGATGCTCTGCGGGGCTGGTTCATACACGCTGCGTGATTGACCAAGGATGCGGATTTGCTTTGATCTAGATCAACGAAATCGCATTCGGCCAACCGGGATTTTGCATTTCCCTCCCGGGTCTGGAGCAGCGCCGCCCGCCATTTGCATTTCGAGCGGCCGGGCCGTTGGAATATCGCGTCCGGATCGAAGGACTGGCGGCCATTTCCCCCGGCCCAGGTCATGAAGAAGGATCGGGCGATCCGTCTTCGGTATGAAGCGCAGCCTTCATGCTCCGCAGCCTGGCTATTCTCCACATGGTCTGCTCGACCAGGCCGACATCGAAATCGGACAGCTGAACGACGAGATCCTTGAATCTTTGAATCTTCCGGTCGAAGATCGAGCAACGATCACACATCGTCTGCAATTGCCTTGGCGAAATGGCTGCTGACCCGGGCAAAACAAATCAAAAAAATCGAGACGAAATTAATGATCGTAACGCCGGCCGTAAAGGACGCGCTCGCGCGGCATCATGATGCACATCCGTCGACATGACAGTCAGATACCGAAACCAACGCGATGCGTCGTCACTGAATAGATCGCACCGTCGTGCCGTGTGAGCTCCGGCGGAGAGCAGGATTGAACGGTTTTTACCGTCAGGTCGTGTCGCCGTTCGGAAGAAGAGCAAGTGACTTGTGCGTCTGCGCCAACGAGACGACAGCCTGCTCCCGGCGGGTCCCCATCGTCCTCATGTCGATGAAGACGATCTTTTCCGGTTCAGATAATGCTCTATAATAAACGCCTTTAATCGACGCTTTTAATCGACGGGTATTGCATTGCCATCATCCATAGAATTGATCGTTGCCTCTCATGTGGTGCTCAAGGACCGGCGGGGGCTCGAAGAGCTGCGCGAGCATCGGCGCCAGTTGCTCGAGCAACTCCGGACCGTGTCAGGCATTGATCCGAGCCGGACCATCGAGCGGATGGAGGAAGACATTCGGGCGATCGACGACGGGCTCGAGCAACTCAAGCCTCCGCCGGGAACCTTGCCTGAGAATGAATGGCGCTAGGCTCGGATCCGCGCTTTCAAGAGCAGGTTCGTCTGCCGCTCCATTTGAAGCGCCAGCTGTTTGCGTTCAAATCTGAGGACGGCCTGTTGGTCGAGCGTGATGTGCCCGTCTCGCTCGAGAATGCTGATGAGAAAAACCTGGTCCTCAATGTGCCGTTGGCGCTTCTGGATATCTTCCATGAGGCTTTCCAGCTCGGTTCGAAGATCTGAATTCACAATTCATGCCTTTCAATCTCACGCTGAAATGCATCCACTATGTGTCTGACACCTTAAGCAAAGTTTGCGTCCGGAGGGCTGCCTTAGCTGTCCGTCCTCAACTTGGAAGCGCGTGCCGTTTTTTCCCGGGGCGTGCTGCCCGAGGGCCATGAGGATGGAACCGGGGACATCGCCTGCCGCGAGCAGGTCAGGGCACGCGCTGATGACCGGCGATTTAAGGCAAGCCGATTGCCGGTCGAACCTCTCGGCCCTTGACGCGCCCTGGGATCCGAATCGACGAAGGTCGGACGATGCTGGCGGCCCCCGGCCGGTCTCCAACTCCGGAGTGGGGGACGCATGCAACCCGTGGTGCAAAACGCCGCGGCCGGCCTGCCCTGCCTGCGGTATCCGGAACTGGACAGATTGAGCAACCGCCACATCGCAGCACAGCAGCAGCGCAATTGATCAGTAAAATCAGGTTGCTAGAGGGCAGATTACACGCAGAATTTGTGCGCCGCAGCAGGCCCTGAGAGGCAGTTGTCAGGCCGCCTGAGCCGGGCTCCGTGTTGTTCGCGCAAGAGACGTCGGATCGATTACTGCAAGCTGTGACTGAAATGTCATAGGTGCGGCCGTAGCATTTTGCTAATTCTTCCCAAGCAATAATATTTGTTAAAAGCCTTTTATGGTGGGGACCATGAAGCCGGCCCATTTAGCCTTCGCAACGATCATCCTGGCCGTCGCCCCCGCGAATGCCGAGCAATTCTCAATCAACGACGCCTTGAAACAGGCGATGCAGACCAACCCGGGGGTGGGTGAGGCTTCGGCCAATCGCCGCGCAACCGAGAGCGAGCTTCGTCAGACCCAGAGTACGCTGTTACCGCAGGTCCGCATCGACGCCAGCTACGGACCGGAGAAATTCGACCAGACGCCCGGCTTCATAGCCCCGAGCATCGCGGTTCCAACGACGGGGTCCGGGCCGTGGCGCAACGGGAGCCAGGAATCGGTTGTCGTCCGGCAGCTTCTTTTTGATGGTTTCACCTCGATCCACGAGGTCTGGCGCCAGAATGCGCGGGTGAACGCCGCGGCAGCGCGCGTCAAGGAACGCACCGAGCTCATCGCCCTCGACGCCGCCGAAGCTTACATCGACGTCGTGCGCTATATGCGCCTGGTGACCCTGGCCCAGCAGAACGTCGCCAATCACGAGAAGATCTTCTCGAACGTGAACTCCAGGTTTTCGGGCGGCCGGGCCGGCGAAGGCGACCTCGAGCAGTCGAGGGAGCGTGTCGAAAGCGCTCGCGCGGCCCTCGCCGAATTTCGTCGCAGCCTCGAGGATGCGCGGGCGAAGTACCGCAAGGTCGTCGGCATAGAGCCTTACAATGTGCGATTCCCGGGCACGTTGCGGGGGCTCCCGGCCAGCCGCGATGAAGCGCTCGCGGTGACGCTGCGGTTCAACTCCACGATCAACGCGGCCCAGTCCGATGTCGATGCCGCCAAGCACGCCTTCAAGTCCACGGATGGCCTGTTTGCCCCGAAATTCTATCTCGAGGGCCGGGCGACGCATTACGACAACTCCTTCCCCTATGTTGCGGCCGCCGGCTCGCCCGCCGTCACCCATGAGGACTACAGCGGCAAGGTGGTGATGTCGTGGGACATCTTCCGCGGCGGCCAGGACGCCTGGAATCGCTCGGAAAAGGCCGAACGGTTCACGGAAGCGACTGCACGGCACGCCCGCCTGCAGCGGGATGCCTATGAGTCGATCGACAAGGCCTGGAACGCCCGCACGGTCACGCAGACCCGCATTGCGGCGCTGACCAGCGAGCTGGAGGCGGCCCGGAAGACCATCGCCGCTTTCCAGAAGGAGTATGAGCTGGGCCAGCGCTCACTCATCGACCTCCTGAACGCCCAGAACCAGTTCTTCAATGCCCAGGTTTCGCTGACCTCGGCGCGCGCGGTTGTGGTGTTTGCCGACTATCAATTGCTCGCAGCGACGGGAACCCTGATCGAATATCTGAAGGCCCCTCCCCCTGTCGACGCAGCGCCCACCGATCTCAACCTGTTCGGCCTGCCGGATTACAAGGCGCCGACGTTCCGCTGGACGCTGCCGCAGAGCGGTTCGGAGCCGCTGCGGACTGCCGTCCCAGCGCCGACGGCAGCCCCCGTCCGGCTGTCCTATGCTGCGACCGAGCCTGCCACGTCGGCTTTCGGCGATCGCTGGTCCGGTGAGCCGGCGTCAGCCAAGGTTGCCGGCGTGTCGGCCTGGTTTGCGCAGCAGCGGCAAGGCTCCAGCGGGCCGATCGCGCCCGACGGCTCGGCCGACCAGCGCAGCTCATATGCCGCGGCCGAGAAGCCCCACTGGCTGCTGACCGCATTCTCGCCGATTACAAAATAGCAACGTCGGCCGAATAACCATTGAAAAAGCCCGCACATTTGTGCGGGCTTTTTTGTTTCAGCCCACCCCGATAACGCACGGATAGAATTTCGGGCGCGCGGTTGTTAATCGTTAATCCCGACTGCCCAAATATGTAAATGAATTAACTCGCAGTTTGTCGTAGTCTTTCGACGACTTTGCCAAGTTCGCGTCATCGCTTTTCATTTAAGGCATATCAGCTTGTTGTTTCGTCAAACAAAGACGGCTTCGGCCCCAGGTGCGCGCCGTGACAACATCGGCGAAGAGTCCGCGGCATCGGCCCGGGCCGAGCAAGGCGCAGCGAAACAAGGCGATCCCCTGCTGGACTCGCTCATCTTTCTGGCCGGACATCACGGCAGGGCCGTGACACGCGAAGGCTTGCTCGGCGGCCTGCCGATCCTCGATGGACGCCTGACGGTTTCGCTCTACGAACGGGCGGCGCGCCGTGCAGGCCTCGAGACCGAAGCCACCAAACGCAAGCTGCTGGACATCCCGCCTCTCGTTCTTCCGGTCGTGCTGATCATGAAGGACGGAACGACGCTGGTCCTGCTCAGCATCGACGAGGCCAAGCGTACCGCCAAAGTGATCGACCCCAGCAACCGGCCGTATGTGCCTGAGATGCTGACCCTCGACGCCATCGCTGCGGGATATACGGGTTACGCGTTTCTGGTGCGGGCAGCCGCCGAGTCGGACCCACGAGCCGTTGCGGCCGGCAGCCTTCCCCGGCAGCACTGGTTCTGGTCCGTCGTGAAGGCGCATTGGCGCAACTACGGACACATCGCGCTGGCGGCGCTGCTGATCAACATTCTGGCCCTGGCCATGCCGCTCTTCACGATGAGCGTCTATGACCGGGTCATCCCGAACGGAGCGATCCCCTCACTCGTTGCTCTCTCGATCGGCATGGGTCTTGCGATCGTCTTTGATCTGATCCTGCGGATGGTTCGGAGCAAGATGATCGACGTGACGGGCAAGACGATCGATGTCGTCCTTGCCGCCAACATTTTCGAACACGTCATGGCCGTGAAGATGTCGCAGCGGCCGACATCCGTCGGCATCATTGCCAACCAGCTTCGCGATTTCGATTCCGTTCGCGAGTTCTTCACCTCGGGCAGCGTCGTCTCGGCAACCGATCTGCTGTTCGCGATCCTGTTTGTTGCCGTTCTCTTCGTGGTCGCCGGGCCGCTTGCCTGGGTGCCGCTCCTGATGCTGCCGATCATGATCGGAATTGGCCTCGTGCTGCAACGTCCGCTCAATCGGGCGATGAAGCGCCTGCAAGCCGAGTCGGCGGCCCGCCATGGCGTGCTGGTGGAATCGCTCGCGGGCCTCGAAACCGTGCGCGCCTCGGGCGGTGAAGCAAGGATGCAGACGGCCTGGGAGCGTTCTGTTGCAGCAACGGCCCGCTCCGGCGAGGCCGTGCACTTCTGGTCATCCCTGGCGCTGACTGCCGCCAACTCGGCGCAGACGCTGACCAGCCTGCTCATGATCGTGATCGGCGTCTTTCTGATCCAGAACGGCACCCTGACGGTCGGCGCCCTGGTCGCGGCGAACATGCTCGCCGGCCGGGTTCTGGCGCCGATTGCGGGCATCGCCTCCGTGATCACCCGCGGCACTCAGACTTTCTCGGCGCTCAAATCCATCGATCGGATCATGACTCTGGAGCGGGAACGTTCACCGGAACGGACCTATCTCGCCAGAAAGATCGATCAAGGCACTGTCAGCTTCGAGAACGTCTCGTTCACCTACCCCAATGCGCCTGGAAAGGCGCTGGACAAGGTCACCTTCAAGATTCACAGCGGCGAGCGCGTTGGAATCATCGGCCGGGTTGGTTCGGGAAAGACGACCGTCGGGCGCCTGCTGCTGTCCTTCTACGAGGCACAGGATGGCCGCATCCTGGTCGATGGCGTCGACTCGCGCCAGTATGATCCGGCCGACCTGCGCGCCGGCATCGGCTTTGCCATGCAGGACACCGATCTGTTCTTCGGCAAGCTGCGCGACAACATCACCTTGGGCTATCCGGCCGCAACCGACGAGGAAGTGCTCGCGGCCTCGCGCCTGGCCGGCGTCGAAAACTTCATCGCGGGCCATCCCATGGGCTACGACATGCCCATCGCGGAGGGCGGACGCAGCCTCTCGGGCGGTCAGAAGCAGGCCATTGGCCTCGCGCGCGTCTTGATCCGCAAGCCCAAGATCCTGTTCCTGGACGAGCCGACCGCTCATTTCGACGTCCGCAGCGAAAGCGAGTTCCTCGAACGGCTGAAGAAGCTCGACGATGCGCAGATGACCATCATCATCTCCACGCACCGTCTTTCGCTGCTGACCATGGTCGACCGGCTGCTGCTGTTCGACAACGGCCGCCTGGTCGCCGACGGGCCACGCGATCACGTCTTGAGCCTGTTGCAAGGCAAGACTCCGTCGGCCGAGCCGGTCGTCAATCCCAGAGTGGTTCAACAAGTCCCGCCGGCGCAGAAGTCCAATGTCAGCTGATTTCGCTTACGCCAACGATATCCGCGCGGCCGTCCGCTTGAGAACGCCGCGGACCTCCCGCATGCTGTTGTGGGCGTTCCTCGCCCTCCTCTCCACATTCCTGATCTGGGCCCATTTCGCCGTGCTTGAAGAGGTCAAGCGCGGCAACGGCAAGGTCGTACCCTCGCGGCAGATTCAGGTCGTGCAATCCCTGGAAGGCGGAATCGTCGGCGACATCCTCGTCCAGGAGGGCGCGGTGGTTCAGCAGGGGCAGTCCCTGATGCGGATCGACGACACCAAGTTCGCTTCCGAGTTCGGCGAGATACGTGAGCGCCGTGCCTCGATGGCGGCCCGCCTCGCGCGGCTCGACGCCGAAGCGAAAGGCCGCAGCGAGATCGTCTTTCCCGACCAGATCGAGGGCGTTGTCCCCGTTGCGGTGACGACAGAACGGAGCGTATTCAAGGCCCGCGCCCTCAAGGTGGCGCAGGATGTCGACGTTCTCAATCAGCAGATCGCAAGGCTGACCCAAACGTCGGGCCTGCTCGATCGCGAGCTCGCATTGACGCGCAAGCTGTACGAACAGAAGGTCGTTCCCGAGATCGAAATGCTTCGGCTGGAGCGTCAATCCGCAGAAGCCAAAGGGCAGATCGCCGAGGCCAAGGCGAAGATTGCGACCACGATCTCGACCTTCCGGGCGCAGGCGGACGAGGACCTCGCCAAGTCGAGGGCCGACCTCGCAGTCCTCGACGAGAACATCAAGTCCGCCCAGGACCGGGTGCGCAGGACGGATCTGCGTTCGCCGGTTCGCGGCATCGTCAACAAGCTGAACGTCACGACGATCGGCGCCGTCGTTCAGCCCGGTGCGAACCTCATGGACATCGTTCCGCTCGACGATACCTTGCTGGTCGAAGGCAAGATAAGGCCGCAGGATATCGCCTTCATCCGCCCGGGCCAGGACGCCGTGGTCAAGATCTCCGCCTACGACTCCTCCGTTTACGGCCATCTCGCCGGCAAGGTCGAGCGGATCAGCGCTGACACGATCCTCGACGACAAGGGAGAGGCGGCGCAGCGACCGGAGACCTACTATCGCGTGATGGTTCGCACCGACAGGAACCATCTCGGCACGGAGGAAGCTCCGCTTCCGATCATTCCGGGCATGATCACGACCGTCGAGATCTTGACCGGCAAGAAGAGCGTTCTCGACTACATCTTGAAGCCGGCTCGCACCTTGCGCGACGAGGCCCTGCGCGAGCACTAAAGCGCGATGAGATTGGGATGAATCGTCATCGCGCTTTAGGTTGTTGTTTCAGGATGATCTTGTCGGAAAACCGCTTCGCACTTTTCCGGATCATGCACTAGATCCGTCGCTCGATCGCCTTGCTTAATGCGTCCTTAACGCGCGATCGCAAGCTTTAGCATTGCCGGTGGGGCGCGGTTCATCCCATCGGCTCATTCCCGGCCGCCCCCTCCCCGGTCTTAACCCGACTTAAGCGCGCCCGCGCGCACGCTGGCTCCCGATAAACAGGTCGGGATGATGATCAGGCGCGCAAAGACGCCGGCGACGTCCCGAAATATGGGGACGGTCAATGAAGTCGCGTTGTGGACAGCGACGGCAGGGCATTCTGGCGTTTGCCGCGGCCATGCTGGTTTCGCTCAGCGGTGCTGCGACCTCGGTCGCATTTGCAGCCGAGGTCGAGCCGGCCGGGCCGCGTGAGATCGCGCCATCCGGGGCGGATGCCATCCAGGCACCCGCGACGTTCTTCACGATCAACGCAGTGCTGGCAAAGCTCGACCGCGAGCGTGGCCGCGGGGCAAATGCCGTGCGTCTGGCAGCACTGACGCCTCCCTCCACCACGGCGACGGATGCTCAGCCTGAGGCCGCCGCTCCGGCCGGCGCGCCGCCGCCCGGCACTGAACCCTTCGGCCTCTTCGCGTTCCGGGCACCTGACAACGCCATCTGGCGCAAATGGCGCACGGTTGAAGCAGAGATCGCGAGCGAGCAGGCCCTGCTCGAGCGCTGCCGCTCCGATGCCGCGACCTGCCCGCCGAACGCTGCGCAGTTCCTCAGGCTCATCAGTGCGGTCAAGGGCAAGTCCGGGCGCGCTCAGCTCGAGGAGGTCAATCTCGGCGTCAACACCGCGATCCGCTATGTCAGCGATCTCGTCCAGCATCGGGAGCTCGATCGCTGGAGCTCGCCGCTGGCGAGCTTTGCCACGGGCAAAGGTGATTGCGAAGACTATGCGATCGCCAAATACGCCGCACTGCGCGAAGCGGGTTTCCCGGACGCCGACATGCGCCTGCTCCTCGTCCGCGACCGTACCGTCCGGCAGGACCACGCGGTGCTTGCGGCTCGTCTCGACGGCCGCTGGATGATCCTGGACAACCGCTGGGCAGGCCTGCGCGAGGACAACGGCGAGCTGAACTTCGCACCGCTGTTCGCGATCAATCACGACGGCGTGCATCTGTTCGCCAAGCCCTATGCGAAGGCCCAGCCGCTCACGGCCGAGGCGGCGCCGGCGGCGGCCGGCCCGGAATGGGCGGGCCCGGAGCCGGCCGATGCAGGTGGCGGCGGATCGCTGAGCACACTGCCGCTGCTTCTTTGAGACAAAGAAAAACCGCCGGCGAGAGCCCCGCCGGCGGTTTTGTCATGCGTCACAGGCCGCTTACGCCACGTGGACAGCGTTGGCTTGGGGGATGCCCGTGCTGATGTGAGCGAGATCAACGGCGTGAGCCGCCGTATTGTCGGCCGAGTAGTACAGCTCGTTGTTGCTGGTGTTGAAGAAGAAGTTCGAACCCACGAACGCACTGTCGTGGGTCTGATCGTTTGCGCCTGTCGTTCCCGAGTTGAACGTGACGGTCTGGGCCGTATTGATGGTCAGGTTCAGATTTGCAACGTCGACGACAATGGAATCACCCAAACCGAGGTCTGAGATCGTTACATTGGCACCGCCATTGCCATGTAGCACGAACGTGTCATTGCCCGCGCCGCCCGACAGGACGTCAGTTCCTGCCAAGCCCGCGACGAGAGTGTCATTGCCGACGCCGCCATTCAGGACGTCCGTGCCAGCTCCGCTACCTGCTCCCGCATAGAGGACGCTCCCGGACGGGTGAGCCGTCAGAGTATCCGCAAAGGACGATCCGAAGATGTTTTCGATACCCTTGATGGTGTCACCTGTGGCGCCACCACCCACGACGGCGGCCACCGTATCGGTTTCTGCCGCCAGGTTGACCGTCACCCCGGAGGTCGCGTTGCTGTAGTCAACGGTATCTCCTGGTCCCGTTCCGCCGGTGATTGTATCATTCGCAGCGCTCGCGGCGATCACTTCGGGCGCGGTCGTACCTGTCAGGCTGGCGTTGGTGCCGACCAGCGACACTGTCAGGTTGTCCGTGCTGGCGAACGTATCGCCGTCACCATCGGTGATGGCGAGCGCGAAGTTCAGAGTGGTGCTGGCAATCGTCGTATTCTGCCCATACGAAAGTGTCGTCAGCACGACCTTGTCGTCTTCGTCCGGAACAGCGGCCCCGCTGGCGATATTCTTGACGTCGACTTCGCTGAAAGATGAGAAGAGTGCTCCGGATACCGTTCCGGTAGCGCCCCAGTGCGCTTGATCGACAACAATCGCCGTGCCGTCTGCCTGCACCAAGTCCCAAGTAACGGAATTGGTATGAGTCGCATCCCAAACGGTGACGAGGACGTGTTCGTTGGTCGCGTTATTTCCCTTGCCGATGCCAACGGTTATGCCGGTTTGCAGATCACCGAACCTGAACATGACGGTTTCGCCAGCATCCAGGTTGCCGTTGTCGATGCCCAAGCCCGGGTTGTTCTTGTGCAAGACGTGAGAGTTTGGACTCGTGCTGCCGCTGTTCCATCCGTCAATGAGGACGGTGCCGGCAGGCACCGTGGCGGGATCGTTGCCGTTGAGGAATGTTCCGGTGCCGTTGACGATCGTCAGGTAATCGCCGTTACCGCCGTTTGGCAGCTGCGAAACGAAGCTGAACGTGGTCGTTTGCTGCAGAGTGTTTGTGTCCACATGGAAGTTGTAAGTTCCATCGATGCCTACGGTCAGTTCAAAGAACTGCTTCGTATGGGCAAGGTCGGTGAATGCAAACATCTCCCCGCTTTTCGTGGCGGGATTATAGTCGGTGTACTCATAGAAGGAGTATAGCGTCGTTGCGCCACTCTTCACGTCAACCTTGAAGAGCTCGTGGCCTGACACCGCCGTATTCGTATCGGTGATGACATAGGTGAGACCAGCCGGGTTCGCTCCCATTGAGACCGAAATCGGAGCGATTGCGTTCGGGCCGTCGGCACCAAACAGCGGCTGCCACGTACCATTGACCTGCGTATTGTTGTTGAAAGGTGCAATCGCATCTTGAATGGCACCGATCGACGGCGTGTCGTCGTTGACGTTCACCGTCAGTGAACCCGCCGCCTGGTCGCCGTCGCCGTCCGTCACCGTGAAGCCGATCGCGACGGCGAGGTTCTCCTCCGTCGTGCTGCTGGTCGGATGCACCAGCGGCTCCGACTCGGTGAATGTGTACGAGCCGTCGGGTGCGACGTCGAGCTTGAACACCACATTGGTCGAGATCGCGCCCGTCGCGGTCAGGATCGTGTGGCCCGCGACCACCGTCGTCGCGTAGGTCAGCGTCTCCTGGGCCCCGAGCCCGTTGGCGTCCTTGTAGATCGCCTTCAGCCCGATCGGGGTGGTGAAGCTGATCGACTGCACACCGTCCGCACCCGCTGCGAACAACGCACCCGCCGCGCCCGTCGCAACCATTGCGTTCGCAACGTCGCCCGTGCCGCCCGGATTACCCACAAACAGCGTCTGCGCGTCGTCGTCCAGGACCGGCGTCGCGGTCACTGTGCTCGCTTTCGGACCGTCATCGTCGAAGGTGATCTTGCCCGACACGTCGACCGGCGTGCTCGCCTTGTCGCCGTCGCCGTCGGTGATCGTCACCGTCACCGCCAGCGAGTTCGCGTTCAGCGACACCCCGTCGTCCGGCGTGTTGCTGGCGCTGTCCTGGTGCAGCGACAGATACTGCTCGACCGTCACCGCGCCCGTGGTGCCGTTGATCGAGATCGCAAATGCCGCCTGGCCGGCGAAGCCGCCGGCCTGCACCACGCCCACGATCACGCTGCCGTCGCCGTTCACGTCGACGAGGCTGATCGCCGAGCCGTCGGTCACGAACAGACCCGACGCCGCATTGGTCACCGTCAGCTTGTACGCGGTCGACCCCGCGGTCGCCGGACCGTCAGCGCCGAACTGCGACGTCACCGTCAGCAGCGCCACGTCCACCGCATGCGCGATGTAGCCCGTGCCCGTCACATCCGGATCGTCGCCCTTGGCGATCGCGCCGGTGTTGATGGTCGCCGCCGTGCTCGTCGGCGGGGAACCTGCGTCCGTGTTGCCCTCGTCCAGCGCAGCCGTCGTACCCGACAGCACCGCCGTCAGCTTCGGACCGTCATCGTCGAAGGTGATCTTGCCGGACACGTCGACCGGCGTGCTCGCCTTGTCGCCGTCGCCGTCGGTGATCGTCACCGTCAGCGCCAGCGAGTTCGCGTTCAGCGACACCCCGTCGTCCGGCGTGTTGCTGGCGCTGTCCTGGTGCAGCGACAGATACTGCTCGACCGTCACCGCGCCCGTCGAGCCGTTGATCGAGATCGCAAATGCGGCCTGGCCGGCAAAGCTGCCGGCCTGCACCACGCCCACGATCACGCTGCCGTCGCCGTTCACGTCGACGAGGTTGATCGCCGAGCCGTCGGTCACGAACAGACCCGACACCGCATTGGTCACCGACAGCTTGTAGGCCGTCGATCCCGCGGTCGCCGGGCCGTCCGCGCCGAACTGCGACGTCACCGTCAGCAGCGCCACGTCCACCGCATGCGCGATGTAGCCCGTCCCGGTCACATCCGGATCGTCGCCCTTGGCGATCGCGCCGGTGTTGATGGTCGCCGCCGTGCTCGTCGGCGGCGAGCCCGCATCCGTGTTGCCCTCGTCCAGCGCAGCCGTCGCACCCGACAGCACCGCCGTCAGCTTCGGACCGTCATCGTCGAAGGTGATCCTGCCCGACACGTCGACCGGCGTGCTCGCCTTGTCGCCGTCGCCGTCGGTGATCGTCACCGTCAGCGCCAGCGAGTTCGCGTTCAGCGACACCCCGTCGTCCGGCGTGTTGCTGGCGCTGTCCTGGTGCAGCGACAGATACTGCTCGACCGTCACCGCGCCCGTCGAGCCGTTGATCGAGATCGCAAACGCGGCCTGGTTGACGAAGCTGCCCGCCTGCACCACGCCGACGATCACGCTGCCGTCGCCGTTCACGTCGACGAGGTTGATCGCCGAGCCGTCGGTCACGAACAGACCCGACGCCGCATTGGTCACCGACAGCTTGTAGGCCGTCGATCCCGAGGTCGCCGGACCGTCCGCGCCGAACTGCGACGTCGCCGTCAGCAGCGACACGTCCACCGCGTGCGCGATATAGCCCGTGCCGGTCACATCCGGATCGTCGCCCTTGGCGATCGCGCCGGTGTTGATGGTCGCCGCCGTGCTCGTCGGCGGGGAACCTGCGTCCGTGTTGCCCTCGTCCAGCGCAGCCGTCGTACCCGACAGCACCGCCGTCAGCTTCGGGCCGTCGTCATCGAAGGTGATCTTGCCCGACACGTCGACCGGCGTGCTCGCCTTGTCGCCGTCGCCGTCGGTGATCGTCACCGTCAGCGCCAGCGAGTTCGCGTTCAGCGACACCCCGTCGTCCGGCGTGTTGCTGGCGCTGTCCTGGTGCAGCGACAGATACTGCTCGACCGTCACCGCGCCCGTCGAGCCGTTGATCGAGATCGCAAACGCGGCCTGGTTGACGAAGCTGCCCGCCTGCACCACGCCGACGATCACGCTGCCGTCGCCGTTCACGTCGACGAGGTTGATCGCCGAGCCGTCGGTCACGAACAGACCCGACGCCGCATTGGTCACCGTCAGCTTGTAGGCCGTCGACCCCGCGGTCGCCGGACCGTCCGCGCCGAACTGCGACGTCGCCGTCAGCAGCGCAACGTCCACCGCATGCGCGATGTAGCCCGTGCCGGTCACATCCGGATCGTCGCCCTTGGCGATCGCGCCGGTGTTGATGGTCGCCGCCGTGCTCGTCGGCGGGGAACCTGCGTCCGTGTTGCCCTCGTCCAGCGCAGCCGTCGTACCCGACAGCACCGCCGTCAGCTTCGGACCGTCATCGTCGAAGGTGATCTTGCCCGACACGTCGACCGGCGTGCTCGCCTTGTCGCCGTCGCCGTCGGTGATCGTCACCGTCAGCGCCAGCGAGTTCGCGTTCAGCGACACCCCGTCGTCCGGCGTGTTGCTGGCGCTGTCCTGGTGCAGCGACAGGTACTGCTCGACCGTCACCGCGCCCGTGGTGCCGTTGATCGAGATCGCAAACGCGGCCTGGTTGGCAAAGCCGCCGGCCTGCACCACGCCCACGATCACGCTGCCGTCGCCGTTCACGTCGACGAGGCTGATCGCCGAGCCGTCGGTCACGAACAGACCCGACGCCGCATTGGTCACCGACAGCTTGTAGGCCGTCGACCCCGCGGCCGCCGGACCGTCGGCGCCGAACTGCGACGTCACCGTCAGCAGCGCCACGTCCACCGCATGCGCGATATAGCCCGTCCCGGTCACATCCGGATCGTCGCCCTTGGCGATCGCGCCGGTGTTGATGGTCGCCGCCGTGCTCGTCGGCGGCACACCCGCGTCCGTGTTGCCCTCGTCCAGCGCAGCCGTCGTACCCGACAGCACCGCCGTCAGCTTCGGACCGTCATCGTCGAAGGTGATCTTGCCCGACACGTCGACCGGCGTGCTCGCCTTGTCGCCGTCGCCGTCGGTGATCGTCACCGTCAGCGCCAGCGAGTTCGCGTTCAGCGACACCCCGTCGTCCGGCGTGTTGCTGGCGCTGTCCTGGTGCAGCGACAGGTACTGCTCGACCGTCACCGCGCCCGTGGTGCCGTTGATCGAGATCGCAAACGCGGCCTGGTTGGCAAAGCCGCCGGCCTGCACCACGCCCACGATCACGCTGCCGTCGCCGTTCACGTCGACGAGGCTGATCGCCGAGCCGTCGGTCACGAACAGACCCGACGCCGCATTGGTCACCGACAGCTTGTAGGCCGTCGACCCCGCGGCCGCCGGACCGTCGGCGCCGAACTGCGACGTCACCGTCAGCAGCGCCACGTCCACCGCATGCGCGATATAGCCCGTCCCGGTCACATCCGGATCGTCGCCCTTGGCGATCGCGCCGGTGTTGATGGTCGCCGCCGTGCTCGTCGGCGGCACACCCGCGTCCGTGTTGCCCTCGTCCAGCGCAGCCGTCGTACCCGACAGCACCGCCGTCAGCTTCGGACCGTCATCGTCGAAGGTGATCTTGCCCGACACGTCGACCGGCGTGCTCGCCTTGTCGCCGTCGCCGTCGGTGATCGTCACCGTCAGCGCCAGTGAGTTCGCGTTCAGCGACACCCCGTCATCCGGTGTGTCGCTGGCGCTGTCCTGGTGCAGCGACAGATACTGCTCGACCGTCACCGCGCCCGTGGTGCCGTTGATCGAGATCGCAAACGCGGCCTGGTTGGCGAAGCTGCCGGCCTGCACCACGCCCACGATCACGCTGCCGTCGCCGTTCACGTCGACAAGGCTGATCGCCGAGCCGTCGGTCACGAACAGACCCGACACCGCATTGGTCACCGTCAGCTTGTACGCCGTCGACCCCGAGGTCGCCGGGCCGTCCGCGCCGAACTGCGACGTCACCGTCAGCAGCGCCACGTCCACCGCATGCGCGATGTAGCCCGTGCCCGTCACATTCGGATCGTCGCCCTTGGCGATCGCCCCGGTGTTGATGGTCGCCGCCGTGCTCGTCGGCGGCGAGCCCGCATCCGTGTTGCCCTCGTCCAGCGCAGCCGTCGCACCCGACAGCACCGCCGTCAGCTTCGGACCGTCATCGTCGAAGGTGATCCTGCCCGACACGTCGACCGGCGTGCTCGCCTTGTCGCCGTCGCCGTCGGTGATCGTCACCGTCACCGCCAGCGAGTTCGCGTTCAGCGACACCCCGTCGTCCGGCGTGTTGCTGGCGCTGTCCTGGTGCAGCGACAGATACTGCTCGACCGTCACCGCGCCCGTCGTGCCGTTGATCGAGATCGCAAATGCGGCCTGGTTGACGAAGCTGCCCGCCTGCACCACGCCGACGATCACGCTGCCGTCGCCGTTCACGTCGACAAGGCTGATCGCCGAGCCGTCGGTCACGAACAGACCGGACACCGCATTGGTCACCGACAGCTTGTAGGCCGTCGACCCCGCGGTCGCCGGGCCGTCCGCGCCGAACTCCGGCGTCGCCGTCACCAGCGCCACGTCAACCGCATGCGCGATATAGCCCGTGCCCGTCACATCCGGATCGTCGCCCTTGACGATCGCGCCGGTGTCGATGGTCGCCGCCGTGCTTGTCGGCGGCGAGCCTGCATCCGTGTTGCCCTCATCCAGCAAGACCTGGGCTTCGTCAGCCAGGGTCGCCGTGACCTTCGGGCCGTCATCGTCGAAGGTGATCTTGCCGGACACGTCGACCGGCGCGCTTGCCTGGTCACCGTCGCCGTCCGTGATCGTCACCGTCACCGCCAGCGAGTTGGCGTTCAGCGACACCCCGTCATCCGGTGTGTCGCTCGCGCTGTCCTGGTGCAGCGACAGATACTGCTCGACCGTCACCGCGCCCGTCGTGCCGTTGATCGAGATCGCAAATGCGGCCTGGCTGGCGAAGCCGCCGGCCTGCACCACGCCCACGATCACGCTGCCGTCGCCGTTCACGTCGACGAGGCTGATCGCCGAGCCGTCGGTCACGAACAGGCCGGACGCCGCATTGGTCACCGTCAGCTTGTAGGCGGTCGACCCCGCGGTCGCCGGGCCGTCCGCGCCGAACTCCGGCGTCGCCGTCACCAGCGCCACGTCAACCGCATGCGCGATATAGCCCGTGCCCGTCACATCCGGATCGTCGCCCTTGGCGATCGCCCCGGTGTCGATGGTCGCCGCCGTGCTTGTCGGCGGCGAGCCTGCATCCGTGTTGCCCTCGTCCAGCAAGACCTGGGCTTCGTCAGCCAGGGTCGCCGTGACCTTCGGGCCGTCATCGTCGAAGGTGATCTTGCCGGACACGTCGACCGGCGCGCTTGCCTGGTCACCGTCGCCGTCCGTGATCGTCACCGTCACCGCCAGCGAGTTGGCGTTCAGCGACACCCCGTCATCCGGTGTGTCGCTCGCGCTGTCCTGATGCAGTGACAGATACTGCTCGACCGTCACCGCGCCCGTCGTGCCGTTGATCGAGATCGCAAACGCGGCCTGGTTGGCGAAGCCGCCGGCCTCCACCACACCCACGATCACGCTGCCGTCGCCGTTCACGTCGACAAGGTTGATCGCCGAGCCGTCGGTCACGAACAGACCCGACGCCGCATTGGTCACCGTCAGCTTGTAGGCCGTCGCATCCGAGGCCGCCGGGCCGTCCGCGCCGAACTGCGGCGTCGCCGTCACCAGCGCCACGTCAACCGCATGCGCGATATAGCCCGTCCCCGTCACATCCGGATCGTCGCCCTTGGCGATCGCTCCGGTGTCGATGGTCGCCGCCGTGCTCGTCGGCGGGGAGCCCGCATCCGTGTTGCCCTCGTCCAGCGCCACCTGCGCTTCGCTGGCAAGAGCCGCCTTCACCGACGGGCCATCGTCCAGGAACGTCACCTGCGGACCGAGGTCGATGCTCGTGTCCGCCGAGTCGCCGTCATTGTCGATGATCGTTGCCGTCAGCGTCACCACGCCGCTGGCCAGGCTGATGCCTTCATTGGTATCCGGATTGGTGCCGTCGGCTTCCTTCACCGCGCGGTCGTCCGTGAACGTCACCACGCCATTGCTGTCAACCGACAGCGTGAACACCAGCAGGTCGCTCGACGCGGTGTGGCCTTCCACCGTCGTGCCGTTCATCACCAGCACGACATCTTCATTGGTCCGCGCGTCCACCAGGCCCGTCGGCTTGGAGGTATCGATCGAGAGCGCATAGCTGATCGGATGCTGCGGATCCGCCACACCGTCCGCGCCGGTCACCGCCGCGAACACGCTGCCGAACGATGCGCTCGCCGTGTTGTTGCCATTGTGGATCGAGCCGTCGATGCCGTTGGTCGCAGCCGTCAGGTTGCTCTCGTCGACGATCAGATTCGGAAGCGTTCGCTCCTCACCATCCACGACGACGTGAATCGACGGACCATCGTCCAGGAACGTCACCTGCGGGCCGAGATCGATGCCAGCGGTCGCCGTGTCACCGTCGTTGTCGGTGATCGTCCCAGTCAGCGTCACCGCGCCACTGGCAAGGCTAATGCCTTCATTGCCGTCCGGATTGGTGCCGTCGGCTTCCTTCACCGCGCGATAATCCGTGAACGTCACCGTGCCGACGCTGTCGACCGACAGCGTGAACACCAGCAGGTTGCTCGCCGCGGTGTGGCCTTCCACCGTCGTGCCGTTCATCACCAGCACGACAGCTTCGCTGGTCTGCGCGTCCACCACGCCGCTCGACTTGGAGACATCGATCGACAGCGCGTAGCTGATCGGATGCTCGGAATCCGCCACACCGTCCGCGCCGGATACCGACTGGAAAAAGCCGCCGAAGAACGCGCTCGCCGTGTTGTTGCCGTTGTGGATCGAACCGTCGATGTCGTTGGTCGCAGCCGTCAGGTTGCTTTCGTCGACGATCAAATTCGGAACCGTCTGCTCCTCACCCTCCAGGACGACCTGAATCCAGGGACCATCGTCCTGCAATGTCAGATGCGGGCCGACGTCGACGCTCGCGCTCGTGCTCTGGTTGCTGTTGTCGGTCACGGTGACCGTGAGCGAGACGAGACCGGCGGGCACATGCGTGCCCTCGCTGATGTCGCCATCCTCGCCCGTGCCTTCGTGCACCGAGCGCAGATCCGTCAGCGTCAGCTTGCCGTTGGCATCGACGGACACTGTGAAATCCTGCGGGCCATTGACCGCGGCAGCCGCATCCTTGCCTTCGCGGCCGACCACGACGCCGTTCTCCAGGAACAGGAACACGTGATTTCCGGTCTGCGAATCGATCAGTCCGGTGTCCACGCCCGGCGCACTGATCGACAGCGCGAAAGTCAGCGACTGCTGGCCGCCCGGCACATTGAGCGTGACGGGCAAAACGCCAAACGCCACCGTACTCGCCAGGAAAGGCGTGGAGCCGTCGATGCCGTTCGTCGCTGATGTCAGGAAGCTCTCGTCCACGACCAGCTCGGGCAACGTGCCCAGCGAAATCGTCGGAGACGGCGGGGTCGGCGTCTGCGGGATAAATCCGGTTGGCGGCTGGTCTTGAAGCCCCGGCAGATCCTCCTGGGGAGCCAGGATGTTGGTGGGCACCGGCGGCAGCGGATCGACAATGGGAGTGCTGAAGTTCGCGCCGCTCGCCTGCGCATTGTTCTGACCCAGCGAGTCGCCGGCCGCAGGGAGAACGGCGGAAGCTGCGGAAGGATCATTGATGATCGGGAAGGCGCTGGCGAACTCCGCGACGGTCAGATCGCGACCCGGCGCAACCTGGATGGTGAGATTGCCGAGTTGATCGTGGCGGGAGTCGAAGAACGGCTCGACCGTCACCGTGGAGTGATTGTCGAAAAGAATGATCAGCTTTTCGCCGATATGAACGAGCGTGATCTTCTCGTTCGCAATAGCCGAAAAGTCGACTTGAACCTTCTGGTCGTAACCGAGGTTCAAAACGACCGCCTGATCGGCGAACGGCTTGGTCAACTTGAAGATGCGTGGCGGCGAGGCGTTGTTCGAATTTCCAGCAGTAGCCTGGGCAACCCGAAATTGCTCATTCATGAAATCTCTCCGCCAAAAGGACGTGAAGTGAAAAATTGCAGGCAAATTTACGTCGAAGTGTATCTTTAAGCTATTGTTAACCCCCCGGGCGGTCAAGAAAACTATTTGGTTAATCAATACTTTCGATCAGGATGTGGTAAAGGGGACCGCGCGGCCGCGATATGTCGCAAAACGGGCCGGATTAACGCCGCCCTTGCGCTTGTCGCTCCAGGCCCGACGGCGGCAGCTGGAGCAAAGGATGAGGAAATTACTGGTAACGGCTGTGCTGGCCGGATCTTTCGGTTTGCATGCCGCCGCCGCGCAAAACCAACCGGCGCCGGAAGCCCAGATGGTCGAACGCACGGTCAAGGCCCAGCCGAACAAGGACACTCAGATCGGGCTCTACATTAACGTCAGGCCCGATTGCACCTCCGGCCCGCTGCCAACCATCCGATTGGCAACCTCCCCGACCTCGGGAAAGGTCGTCGTCAAGCCCGGTAAGGTGAAGGCGACCAACTACAAGGCCTGCCTGGCGCTGGAAGTGCCGGCTTACGTGGCCTTCTACAAATCGCCGCCGGACTTTGTCGGCGACGATACGCTGACCATCGAGGTCAAATATCCCGGCGGCCGGACCGAGATTCAAAAGATTACGGTCAACGTCGCCGGACCCGGCGGCCAGAAGATCTAGGGCAAAACATCATTGCGGGTTCGGCGCCAGCATTGCGCCTTCGACCGGGCTTGAATTCAGTCCACCCGCGTGACCTCGCATTGGCTGCGCGAGTTCGGTCCGACCACGCCGATATTGACGTTCTTGAACTGGTAGCTCGCACGCGCGGGAACAGGCTGGTTGGCCCACACCAGAACTTTCGTGGCGCGCTCTCGATCGTCATCCATCCAGCAGGTCAGCTCGACACTGTCGATCTTCTTGTCGGTGCCGTTGGACAGCACAAAGCTTGCGATTCCGTAATTGTCGGCCCGCCGCGTCGTCTGGAACGAGTCGATCTTGACCAGCTCGCCCAGGCCGGATTGCCCGGCGGGCGGTCGCGTGTCTTGCGCCGCCGCCGCGTCAATCACGGCGCACAGCGCCACGGAGCAGACGATTCCAGTCAATGGCCTCATGATGCGCCTCATCCCCGAACGCGGCGATATTTCCGCGTCTGCGGGGGCGGCGCAAGGGCCTGCCGCTATTGCGGCGCGGAAACCTCGGCAGTTGCCTTACGGAGATGCAGCGTCAGTGAGACAGCGTCTTCGCGCCCGAGCTCTGCTCCGCGCCTGCACCGCAATCGCCGATCCGATGTGCCACGACCAGCTCGACCCGCGGCATCTGTCCCTCACTCAGCTCGTTCTGCTCAGTGTAGGACTCCTCGCTGTGAACCGTGATCACCGTGCTGACGGGACCCATGAAATCGCAACGGTTCGCGAACGTGTATTGATTGTTCTTCTTTTCGGGTCTCGCAGAGACGCAGCTGCCGACCGAGGGAGACGCGAACGTCGCCTTCATCGCGACGGTCGGATCGACACAGGCCGTCAGCTCCCGCTCGAGCAAACGGTGCTTCGGCTTGCGATGAGCGACCATATCGAGCGTACGAACGAAGTGCCAAAGACCTTTGCGGAAGGTCGGCCCCTGGAATTCATCCGCCTTGGCCATCGTGGTGGTCGAGGTGATCAGTAGCGCCAGAGCGGCGCAACGAACGAAGGAGGTCGCAAGGATTGAATGCCGGCCTGTGGTCATCGTCTCCATACCTGCTCGCTTGCTCCCCAAGGAATAGCCGCATGGCCGAAAGCACGGCCTCAGGTTCGGGCACCGTCGTAAAGCAAACATTAACATCGCGAGAGATCCGTTAAATTACGGAAAACCCGCTTGCCCGACCTGCGGTTTCGAATCGCGCGCGACTACTCCTGCTCCCCACGCGACTTCTTGTCACGGCGTCCGACAACCGGTCAACCACGCACCATTACGGAAGATCAGTGCCAGGGCCTAAAGAGCAGTTCACGCGCATTAATTCCGGCGACCGCGGCATTTCGGTAACAGTGAGCCGGACGACCAAACAGACCACTCGCGAGCCACGCCGGTATTAAAATGGAGTCGGGCGAGCCCTAAACGAGCTCGGCGCGATCGCAAATACACGAAGGCGGAGGCGTGAGTCTGCATGCAGGTGGAGACGCAACTCGCGGGGTTAAATCGAGTTTATCCTGCGGCTCACGCAAAAAATCCGCCGCGCCAGAACATGTGCCTCGCGAACGGCAGCGGTGACCGCAGAGAGGTTTCTGAAAAGCCTGAAAATGCCGATCCTCTACCCCCGCGCGAAGCGCCGGGATAACGTGCGGCGGCGGGTTCTGCGCACTTCAAAACAAGCCCGCGCTGATTGACCTTTGATGGCATTTTTGCTCTTTTAGTCGGATATTTCTCGCTTTTGGGGGCTGCGATGCAGAGCAGATTCAGCGGATTTCTTTGGGGAGCGGCCTTTTTGAGTCTGGCCATCGGGACGACCCAGGCCAGCGCGGCCGATCTGGGCCTGATGGCCTCACCCGCAGCGGTCGGAAACTGCAGCGAACTGGTGTTTGTCTGCGAGAATGGCAAGCAATACCCGCTTTGCCCGATCGCGGTCTCGGTTGCCGGTGAGGTTGTGACGGCATCCCTGCACACCGGGCGGGGCGGTGCGCATGTCCGGCTGGTTCCAATGGGCGTCGGTTATCGCTACGCCGGACGGGGCATCTGGCTCGACGGCTTCCGCGAAAATGCCCTGCTGAACTTCGGCAAACACAGCCAGATCGCCTGCACCCTCGCCCACTAGGGCGAGGAGCCTAAAGGCGAGTCGATCAGCCCTTGGTGCGCAACACGGCTCCCTGCGACCTCGGGTGCATAAAGGCCTTGGGCTGTACATAGACCGGGCAGTAATTATTCCATTGATACTGCTGCCAATTCCACTTCCAGCAGCCAGCGTCAATTTGCGGTGCGGGACCGAAATCCAGGCGATACGGCTCGTCGCCGAAGGGATAGGGACCGCTGTGAGCGGCGCTTGAAACGAACATAACTGTCAGGGAAATGGCGGTTGCGGCCAGCAATTTCGGCATGTTGCCCTCGATCTTCATGCGCTAATGCGCGACAGTGCCAAAGCGGGAGTTTCCAATCAAGGCCCTAGCGGGCGAATAGTTGAGCGCCGACCGGTTGCTCGCTGGTTTCGCCGGTTTTGGCCTCCTGCCTGATCATCGTGGTCGCCGTGCAAGCCAATCTCGCCATCCTTGCCGCACTTGCGAGTCGTCCGAACGGACGGATTGCGTTTGCCGAGCTCGAGCAGCAACTGCAGGCGCACGACGAGAATGGTGACATCGAAGACCGGATCGAACAGCAGGTCTCCGCCGGAATCGAGCTGATTGAGGCCGGCCTTGCCGTCGTGAATGGCGACAGCCTGGAGATCACCGAGGCGGGCCGCTCGGTCATCGGGGCCCTCCCCGATCATGTGGCCAAGCCAGGCGCCGCCGACCTGGATGCGAAGGCTGCCGTTCCCGAACCGGCAATCCCGCCAGTTGGAGCTGCGCCGCCACCAACAATGGCCCGCCGCCTCACCTCACGCGAACCAGATCCTGCGCCGGACAGCGGCGACTGGCGAGCTCGCACGCTCGAAGCAATTGCCCGGCCGCTGCATCGCCTGGCTGCACTATGGCGCCGGCACATCGAGGAGGATCTGCCGCCAGCGCGGACGGTCAGCCGGGGAACCAGCGTCAATGGAATCGTCATTGCGCTCATCAGCCTGCTGGTCGTCATCATCTGCGCCGGCGCCGTGATTGCCCTGCGACAGATCAAATCGCTGCAGACGGAGATCTCCTCCCTGCAGCGAGAGCTGTCGCCGCTGAAGGAGCGGCTTTCGCGGTTTGAGGCGGAAAAAGCACGGCAGGCCGAGGAGAAGGCGCGGGAAGAGCGCAGCAAACGAACGGCAGACAATCCGCCGCAGCAAGCGCCTCTCACTCTGTCGCGGGAGGAGATTCAACTCATTCGCGACTATATCAAACCCGCACCAGCCGTCGGCTCCTCCGCAGCGCCGGCGGTTGGCGATCCGCTTCCCGGATCGACGATCCCCTTCCCTTCACCGGTCACCGAAAAGATACCCAAATTGGTCGGCGCGAGATTCGCGATCCGCAACGGAGCCATCATCATCGTCAGAAGGGACAGCCGTCAGATCGACGCCGTCCTTGGGCCGAACTGAGCGTCCGGTTCGTCAGAGCGCGAGCAAGTAAGGAAATTGTCTCGTCAGATCGAGATCGAGGTAACCGCTGCCATCGATCCATTGATGTGGGCAATAAGCGAGCGTGGATGGATCGACAAGCAGACCGTCTCGAAGAATTGCCTCGCGCGTGCCTATCCGCCCCGTCGGTATCTCGCCTTCTTGTGGATCGAAGCGCAACGCATCAAACACAGCGGTATCGTTTGTCACCCGAAGCCCCTGCTGAAATGAACATCTCGAAAGTGACAAAGACTATCGATCCGATTAACCGAGGCAAGCCTTATCGTTTTTGCAGCTGCTAACTCACCGCCAGGCGCGTGCCCCTAATCGCTACCGTTATCACTCGAGAGCGGATAGCCTCAGCTGCGTCTACTCCTGTTTCTGACACCCAATTTGAGAGGAGAAACGCGATGCGAGGCACTTCATACATCTTGGCGGCGGC
This sequence comes from Bradyrhizobium huanghuaihaiense, assembly GCF_025200885.1. NCBI lineage: Bacteria > Pseudomonadati > Pseudomonadota > Alphaproteobacteria > Hyphomicrobiales > Nitrobacteraceae > Bradyrhizobium > Bradyrhizobium huanghuaihaiense. Next base: position 6,037,490 of record NZ_CP104172.1, read on the forward strand.
AGCGCTTCTTGGGATCGGCGCCCTCGTGACATCAGGATCGGCAGTTGCTGCCGGAACGCGGATGGGAACGGGCGGCCTTCCCACCGTCGAAAATGCGTGGGGGTTTGGATACGGCCAGGGCCCGTCCTTCTATGGACAGTATGCGCCCGTTGCGGACGACGGCTACGTCTTCAGTTACGAATATCCTGCTTCTGCAGGCCACGACGTGCGAGCGATCGCGGTCGACCTCTCCAACTCGCGCTTTCGACACCGGCCGGTCGCCGGACCTGGAATTATCTACTACCGGGGCCAGTACCCCCGGCCGTATCGCATGAACCAATATTGGTGAGCTGATCGACGGAGCTCCCTGCGCGGCCGCAATGCCGCGCAGGCGAAGAAGGCGCGTCATCCTTCTCCCGCTTGCGCGTCACCACCAGGATCAGCCCGGTCGTTCTTCGATCCGGGCAGACGCTTGCTGACCAATCCCTTGATCGCATCGTAAGCTTCGAGCAGCGGCGGCGTTAACGAGAAGAACGCGCCAAGCGCAATAGCGATGACGACATGGCGCAGCGAAATGCTCTCGTCCTGAGTTTCGGTCGCGCCATAGTTCATCCCGGCCGCGACAGGCGTGGCGTCGCTCGACCTGCCGACGACATTCGCCGTCCGCGGCTTACGCGGCGGGATCATCAAGACGACGAAAAGAACGTTAATCAGCAACCAAATGCCGAGAATGATGAACAGCGTTCTCATTCGAAAAATCCAAAAACCCGATACAGCCAAATTCTAGCGTTAGCCGTAGGCTAAAATGTGCCCACGGATCAGTCACAGTTGTCCAGGCCCTCCCCTCATGCAAGCCTAAATCTTGGTCGTTAAAGATTAAATCTGCCATAAAACGTGATCGGTGCGCGGGCCCGAGCCTACCCGGCACCGGCAATGGCCGCCGTTTTCGGCCTGAACGGCCGTTTCTTGCCTGGAACGAGATGCTCACCGCTGGTATCGCGACCGCGCGATCCCTAATCCAGGAATTCAACACCGATACGATTTCCGCTGGACCAGACGACCCGGCAATCCCGGATGATTCGATCCTTCTCCAGCATCAGCTTGATGCGGGGTCTGACGTAGACCTTGTCCGCCATCTCGATGGCGGCGCCAAGATCGGAGAGACTGACGACGCGGCATCGCATGCTGGATCCGTCGCCGGCGATGTATGCGACCTCGTCGACTGTCGCACGTTGCTGTCTGCGACGCTCCTCCACGACAACTCACCTCTTGCCCGGGTTCTTGCCGCGCAGGAAGTGAACTCCAATGTTGTCGCCGTTGATCCAGGCCAGCTCACAGCGGCGGAAAGCCGCACCGGTCGTCGAAAGCAGCAGAAAGAACTCCTTCAGCGCAAGACCTTCGATCGAGCCTTCAATCCTGAGCTTCGCTCCTGCTTCCGCCACGTCGGTCATCTTACACTGCCGGCTCCACGTTCCGTCGATAGCCACCATATGCACGTCGACGCCGCGCGAGAACTCGATGCGTGCCGTTCCACGTTTTTCGGGTGGTAGCGAGTCAGACATAGGACGAAACCCGGATTTGAAAAATTCAATCGAGTCGCAGCTCGCCGCCTGCCGGCCGGCGCGAGACGCCCTTACGAAATCACGCCCCTCGGCCGCCGGCCGAAGCGCACGGCACTGAAATTGCCGCGTCGTCCCGATAGTGCAGGACAAAAATTCAGGAAAGGCTAATGAGCCTGTCGAATTTCGGCAAATCGCAACCGGATTCTTCGGCCTCATCGTGGCCCGACTGACCGCTCGCGGGGCCTCGCCTTCAACCGGATTCATGATCGTAAATCCGGCATCAATCACCGTAAACTCGACCTAACTGGATTTTATGTTCCGGTATTCCTGCGGATTTCAAGGCAGGGTTCCACGATGCTACGGTTCCATTGCGAGCGACGGAACCCTTACCAGCCCCGGGGAGAGCGGCGCCGCAAAACGACCTTGGCCCGCCTCCACCGCCCTTTTTTGCCGGAGGCGGGCTTCCTTTCCATCTACCTGGCCAAACTGAAAGGGGCCGCTCAAAGAGCGGCCCCTTGCCGGTTGAAATGATGGTCCGTGATGAAATCCAGCCCCGGCATCAACACCCTAGCGGTACTTCGATGCCAAGGGGATTCCGTTCTATTACGGTGAACCATACTGCCGTAATTTCAGCGCGGTTCCCCGCCCCCGAGGGCCAATTTGCCCTCCGTCGCGAAAAACAAGGTCTCAGCGTGCAGGCGTGGACGCCGGCGCAGAGGCTGGCGCGGTCGGCGCCGGTTTCGGTTTTACGGCGGCCGGCTGAGCTGCGGCCTGCGGCGACGAGGCCGCTGGCGCGGGTTTCGGCGCGGCGGGAGCCGTCGTTCGCGGCGGCGGCGGCGTGAGCTTCCTGGGCGCCGCATTTTGCTCCAGGCGGATCAGTTGATCCCTGACAGCCTTGATCTGCTCGGTTGCATTCGCATTGTCGCGCGCCGCCAATTCCTGACCGGCCTTCACTTGATCGGAAAGCCTCGCAACGGCGCGGCCCAATTGATCCTGGCCGGTCTTGAGCTGGTCGCCAAGACTTGCGCTATCGCGGACCAATTGATCGCGACCAAGCTTGAGCTGCTCGATCTCCTTTTTCAGGCTTGCGAGATCGCGCGACATCGATTGGAGCAGCGGGGTCAACTCGGGTGGTAGAGATCCCGGCGCGACCATGGTCGCAGGCGATGTTTGCGAAGTCGCCTTCGCGGCATCGCCGGACGAGCCCAGCCAGACCACAGCGGCGGCGCCTGCTCCCGCGGCCAGCACGACGCCCGCAAGCCCGAACAGGCCCCATCCTCGCAGCGAAATCCGGTTACTCGAAACAGCGGCACGTTGCGTATTTGTGCCCAGCGTCTGCAGGTCAGGCCGGAGGCTTGCGGCCTCCAGCTTCGATGGTGGCTGCTCGGAAGCTCTGCTGGCGCGTTCGTGATCATCGGATCGGACGATGTGCGCTTCGGGCGCCGGATTTCGTGAAATGCCGGCTTCGCGAGCACTCAGCCTTCCGAAGCTCCCTTTCGGAGCGTCAATGCCATGCGCAGGACCGTCGAAAGACTTTGCGGCGCGTTTGCCGGCAGTCGCCCCGTCGTGAGGCTCAGGGTCAAAATAAGTCGCACGTGATGGCGGCTCGTTGAGTATGCCGGCAATGGTATCGCTCAACGCTTGCAATTTATCTGTACTCATTCGCCACCTTCGGCCAAACCCGAACCAAGCGCGGTCCGTCTCAAAACGCGACGGGGCGGGATCGTCGTTTCTGCGGTACCGGCTGTCAAGATTGCGTGGGGCACCCGCCATGCTGTCGGCGGCGCGGCAGCACCTCGATCCTGAACCTTCTATTCCGGGAAGCAGTCGAGATTCATGATCCGCACCTCGGATCGATCCCCATCGTGAGACGCAATTGCCCTCACGCGGCGAATTGGCGTCGGAGGCTTCCCCGCGAACGGGCTATTCCAAACAACGCGATGGGCCGCCGCCTGTACTGAATCAACCTATGGCTGTTCTGACTTCTTGCCGACGATCCACCTCACGATTGGCCATCCCACCAAGAAAGCTGATGCAACTACTCCAGCCATTCTTATGAATAGGGTGCCGTAATCCTGATCTAAGAAAAATGGACGTCGGTCATAAAAGATGAACACGAGTATGACGCTGAGCGCGCAGCAAAGGGCCGTTAGTAACCGAGAAACTTGTCCTTCCAGATAGCTGAGGCGCTCGTCGAGTTTGTCGTTATCCACCGTTCGCCCCCGTTGGTTTTCGGCTTTCATGCCTAGCCGCCAGACGTCCGCCATTTTGGTCCGTCGGTGAGATGGTCTGCCAGTTGAAAAACGCTACTTTTTCCCGTCCCCGTGATCTTACGGATTAACTGTACCCCTACAAGCTGAAACCATTGGCCGATTCGCAAGTCCAAGACGGTTTATGTTTGGCTTATGCCGATCCCAAGAAAACCGATGTTTCCCGGAAGTCGCCCGCCAGATTGCGGCCGGGACAGGCAAGCTTATCAACCCAGAACGAGATGACAACCGAGGCGAACTGATCGCAGTCGGCAACGTGGCTTTGGATCGTATGCCGACCGCGGCGGCAGCCAATAATCATTAGATGCGGTGAAGGATGCTAGGCCGACTTAGTCACCCATTTAGGCGCAACCACCCTCGCGGAGTTGCGGACAACTAGCATCTCCGTCATGCCTCCAAAGTCCGCAGCGACTTGAAGAGCAAAGGTCCTCTGCGGGGTCGGCACCCACTTCCCCGCTCGCCAAGCCTGCGGTACGCTAGCTCCTTTATGAGGCATTAAATGAACCGTTCAGTCTGGGCAATTGCTGTCCTGAGTTTTATTGCCGGTATGCTCACCGTTATCGTACTTGTCGAGATTGTGAGGGCGAAGCACACCCGAGCTGGAGTGGCATGGATTAACGGCGAGCGACCGGTCATCACAGAGATATCTTTCTGGATTGCGTCGCCCTCTCGACGTTGGTGGCCTTAACGACGGGGGGCAAACCAATGCAAGATTCGCGGCCGGAGCTGCGGGCGCTAACGGGACTTCGCGGGTTAGCCGCGATTGCTGTTGCTCTTGCACATTTTCAGAACACCATTCCCGGCTACTCCGGCACCCCATTCATGTGGCACAACGCCGTCGATCTGTTCTTTTGCCTTAGCGGCTTCACCTTATCCTACGTCTACAATCTGGAGACGTTTAGGTTTTCGACTTACCTGACAGCTCGCGTCGCTCGAATCTACCCGCTATATCTAGTCTGCCTGATCGCAGCCGGCGCTCTTTACGTCTGGCCCGTTGTCATCAATCCGATCAGCTACCCTATCCGAACTGCGGTCTCAGATTTCACATTGCAGCTGGCGATGTTGAATGCGTGGCCGGTGATCGGCTCAGGCGTCCATTGGGACACCCCGGCGTGGTCCCTATCTATCGAATGGTTCTGCTACTTGCTGTTGTTCCCTATTCTGCTCTTCCAAAAAGCGCTACCGTCAACATCGACCAGGCTGCTCTGCATTGTTGTCGCGACATCCGCCTCCTTCTTCTTGTTCGCGTTTTTCTATGATGATCGATTGGTCACTCCGCAGCTCCACGTTGCAAAGAGCCCGTGGAGTGACTGGATTGCGCTGGCTCGTGGGGCGTTGGGATTCACAGCCGGGTGGGCTGCGTTTGCAAGCTTCCAGAAGCGCGACGGGCTTTATGTGGCCTCCACAAAATTTGCTACATTGATCTGGTGTGGAATCGCATTCGTTGTGGTGCTGGCTTATTGCGGACTGGCCAATTCACACGCGCTGATAGTCGTCTATCCCTTCGTCGTACTTGCAGCAACGGACTCGACTTCGATCACGTCGCGGTTGCTCGGCTCGAAGCCATTGCATTTCCTCGGCGTGATTTCGTACTCGATCTACATGACCCACTTTGTCATTTTCCTCGGCGCGGTGGCCTTGTTCGGCGAGCCTGCCGCCTGGCCACTCGCCGTTTATGTGATGCTGGCTGCGGCGACAGCTGCCGTGCCCGTTGGCACTTACTTTGCGATTGAGATGCCAGCCCGCAACGCCCTTCGTGGCATTCAATTCCGTCACGTTCCAATTTGAGCAAGATCCAGCCAATCAGCGCTGGTCGCCCCAGATACCGACGATCGACGAATGAAGACGAGCAGATTTCCTGAAGTCCATCTGATCATGCTACCTTGAACGTGTTTTTCATTGGTGCCGCAGCAAGTATCGCGGCGATTTCGAGGCCTCTTCGGTTTTTGTCATTTGCAATTTTAACGCGTCGATTTGGCACCGCGTGCCCCACACGAGTCAAAAACTCCATGTCTTTCGATGACCAGGTCAATCTTCGAGCGATATCCCTGCGGACCGTGCGCTTTGCGCCACTGATATATCCCGTGGCGCTTTTCCTCTCGGCGTTGTTGCTGTTCGCGATCCAGCCGATGTTCGCAAAGATGGTGCTGCCGCGGCTCGGCGGCGCGGCCGCGATCTGGTCAGTCGCAATGGTCTTCTTCCAGTCGGCACTGTTGCTGGGCTACGCCTATGCGCACCTGCTCTGCCGCATGCTCTCGCCGGGTCTCTCGGCCCTCGTCCATCTTGGCCTGCTAGCGATTGCCGCCACGACATTGCCGATCCGCATTGCTTACGGCTTCGAGGCTCCGCCGCAGGGAGGGCTCGAACTCTGGCTGCTGAGCTTGTTCGCCGCATCGATCGGCCTGCCGTTCGTCGCGCTCGCCGCGACCGCCCCACTGCTGCAGAACTGGTTCGCAGCGAGCGGTCATCCCCACGTGGCAAACCCCTATTTGCTCTATGCTGCGTCCAATCTGGGGTCGTTCGCGGCCCTCATGACTTATCCCTTCATCGTCGAGCCGCTGGTCACGCTACACTCGCAGGTTCACGCATGGTCGGTCGGCTATTTCCTCCTGGTCCTGCTGATTGCGACGGCGGCGGTGATGGTCGCCACCGCGGACAAGCCTGCGATCCGTGAGACAACCGCGGACACGACCGCCGTTTCCAAAATAGCCGAACGCGCGATGTGGACCTTGCTGGCCGCGATCCCCGCGGGCCTCGTGGTCGCGGTCACGGCGGCGATCTCGGTCGATCTTGCGGCAGCGCCATTTCTATGGGTTCTGCCGCTATCGCTCTACCTCCTGACCTTCGTGGCGATCTTCCGCGACCGTGCCTGGGTGGAACATGAGCGGGTATTGCGCATGGTGCCGTTCGCCACCGTGGCTGTGATCGTCACTGCGTCGGCGCTGGCTCGGCCGTATTTGAGTGCGCTGCTGATGATGCATCTGGCGGCCTTCTTCGTGCTTGCGCTGGCGTGCCACGGCGAGCTTTATCGCCGCCGACCGGCGCCGGCGCGACTTACGGAATTCTATCTGTGGACCTCGTTCGGCGGGATGATCGGTGGAATCTACGCCGGGCTGATCGCGCCGCATACGTTCAACGGCGTCGCCGAATACCCAATCCTTGTCCTTGCAGTGCTACTGGCAATGCCCGGTGCGTTTGCCGGCGGGCCAGGCCGGTTTCTACGGCATAGCAGCCCCGGTCTCGTATTGGCAGCGGCGATCGTCGCCATGATGTGGTTCCGCTTTCGCATGCCGGCCGGCGCCGTGGTGCCAACCGAAATCGCGCTCATTGTCCTCGCCGGCGGCATGCTGCTGCTGCGACGGCAACCGGCGTTGTTCTTCGGCCTGGCGGCGCTCGCCTTCGCGATTGCCAAGCTCGATCCACTCCTCTCGCCGATCGAGCAAGACCGCAGCTTCTTCGGCGTGCATCGCGTGGTCGAGGACCCCGCGGGGAGAGTCCGTCTCCTGATGCACGGAACGACCGCACATGGTGCCGAACGCGTTCGCAACAACGACGGGACACGGGTGCGCGGCCGTCCCGAACCAACGATGTATTACTATTTCGGCGGGCCGATCGGCGACGCCATCGCAGCGGCCCGCGCCGCGCAAGGACGGCTGGCGCGCGTCGCGGCCGTTGGGCTCGGCACCGGCAGTCTCGCCTGTCATCGGCGGGACGGCGAGGCATGGACCTTCTTCGAGCTCGACCCACATGTGGCCCGCATCGCAAGCGACCCGGCCCTGTTCCGTTTCCTGTCGGAATGCGGCCAGCACACGCGCATCGTGCTCGGGGACGCGCGGCTGACGCTCTCGGCGTCACCGGAGCACTATGATCTCATCGTGCTCGACGCGTTCTCCTCCGACGCAATTCCCGTGCATCTGCTCACGCGCGAGGCGTTCGCCGGATATCTGTCGCACCTGACCGCGCACGGCGTCATCGTGGTGCACATCTCGAATCAGCATATGTCGCTGTGGGGACCGACAGCCGCGGTCGGCGCTGCGGAAGGCCTCGTCGCTTTCGGCAAGGATGAAATTCCAACGAACCACGGCGACGACGATACGCGGACGCGCACACAGGTGGTCGTGCTTGCTCGGGACGTGCAGGATCTCGGTGATCTGCCGGCGCAGCCAGGATGGAAGCGCCTCGATCCCAACGCGCGCACGGCCTGGACCGACGACTATGCCAACGTCCTCGGCGCCGTTATCGACCGGAAGTTCAGGCGCTGATCAGGCCTCGGTTGCCGCAGCCGTCCGGCGCGGCCGCAGCCACCTGCGCAAGGCTCCAATTTCCTTTCCGACGGCCTGGAAATACAGCAGGTGCGTGATCGCAAAGGACAGAAGGCAAGCCCCAAGAATCGTCGCCATGACGTACAGGCCGGCACCGGTCGGGACCGCGAACGGTCCAAGCGATGCTTGCGCCGTGGTCGGCACGCCCGACTGCCAGGCGAAGAGCAGAAATCCCGCATAGCCAGCGCTCAGGTGCGTTGCGATGGTGAACGCGGGCCTGGCGTTGGCTGCGAGCCCGAGGCAAGCCAGCAGGAACAGCGGCAGCGCGACGCCGAAGAGCTGGAAACCGTCGATCCCAACAATCCCGCTCAGCAATGCGTGGCTGCGTTGGAAGATGCCGAAGATCCGGAGATTGACGAACCAGAGCAGTTCCGAGCTCGGCGCATATTGCAGGGCCTGCACCGCCAGTTCGGCGCCAAGGGTGGCCGCGAACAGCACGCACGGACCGATGAATTGCAGCTTGAAAAGGCGATTCATAAAACAAGCCATACGTATGAAAACGTTTGGCTTTTCTTAGTTCCAAAGCATTTAACTTGTCTTAACGCGTCCCTGCACCGGAGCCACCAAGTACAAAAACATCATTAAAAACAGGCTACTGCGGCAAGGTTCTCAGCTCATGGCTGATTGTTCGGCGGCCGTTCGATGAACTTCCGGCTACCGTTGAGAAGCTCAAGGTTGTTGGCGATGACCGGGTTGCCCGGATCGAGCGAATACGCCTTCTCGAACTTGCGCCGCGCGCCATTCAGATTGCCGCGCAGCATGAGGGAATATCCCTGGTCATTCAGGATCTGCACGGTCTCGCCGCCAAGCCGGATCGCCTGCGCATAGGCCTGATCGGCAAGATCGAACCTGCGTATCCTGTCATAGCTTGCCGCGAGCCCAACCCAAGCGGTCACGTCCTTCGGCGACTTCTCGACCGCGTCCCTGAAGTAGCGCTGGGCCATTCCGTAGTTGCCGCGGTTGAAATGCTCCAGCCCGACCCGCACGGGCTCGTCGGAGGGATAGTATTTGACGTCGGTCGGCTCCTGTACGGGGTCGCCGCCCGGCGGATCCACGGGGGCGACGATCGCGGCCTCCCGCGTCGTGTAGTCGCAGGCGGCAAGGCCCACCGCCAGCCAGCAACAGGCGAGCGCCGGAACGAGACGACGCAATGCGCGTCCCGTGCTCCAGCCCCGGCGAACTCCCTGCATCGTTCCAAAGATCATCGCGAAACAACCTACGAGTAACAGGCGGCGCGACCGAAACGGCTACGCCACGAACAGACCTTCACATCCCCGGCTCCGAAGTCCCCGCCCCTGCCTCGATCAGCCCGATCCAATGGGATCGGTTGCGCTCGAGGGATCGAGATCTTCGGCTCCTTACCTGCCCCCTCCTACCCCGACGGCCACCGATCCTCCGGTCCCCGCTCCTAATCCGGTTGCGTTAACATTCTGAATTGTGGTGACAGGCGGCGGCTGGCCCATAGCTTCGGTCGGCTGGCCCATGTTGGGGAGCTGATCCAGCGGACGCTGCTGATTGCCGTAGCGCGTTATGGCCCCGCCCGTGCGCCGGGCGTCGTACGCGATCCTGCGATCGCCGACGTATCGGGGCCATGGATGGATCGTGTGGGTGGCAGCGTTGACTTCCTTGGCGTTGCCGGCGCTCATCGTGATGGTCTCGGACCGCTGGAAGTAACGGTCCATCTCGTCATGCCCATACACGCCGTAGCAGCCGCCGAGCAGCAAGGGTGCGAGCAGTGCCAGATACCTGATGGTCATCCCCGCCTCCTCTAGTTCAGCGTTTTCACGACCGCTTGGTTTGCACCAACGGCCGGTGGCGGAACAGGCACGATCGCATTGGGCGCGATGATGTGGCCGTAAGGCCCTTTCACTTCGCCGCCGGAATTGACGTAGTCGTCGTAACGCTTGCGGACTTCCATCTGGCCATTGAGGAAGAAGTCGACGTCGTTGGCCGGCAGGCGCGAGTCGAGCGGCGATGCCAGTTGCTGGCCGGGCGCCGCAGGCGCGACCAACCGCGGCGTCACGATGATGACGAGATCGGTTTCTTCCTGCTGGTACGACTTGCTGCTGAACAGGGTTCCAATCACGGGCACCGAGCCGATCCAGGGTAGTTGCGAGACGTCCTGCCGGTTGCGGGTCTGCAAGAGGCCGGCGATCGCAAAGCTCTGGCCGTCGCGCAGTTCGACGGTGGTGCGCGCGTCGCGGCGGGTCAGTGACGGAACAGTGGTGCCCTGGATCGAGATCGCATTGGCGAAATCAAGCTCGCTGACCGAGGGCTCGACACGGAGGTTGATCACACCGCGCGAGAGCACGGTGGGCACGAAGGCCAGCTCGACACCGAACTTCTTGTACTCGATCGTGACAGTGGGGAAGCCGCTCGTCGTGTTGCTCGGAATCGGGACCGGAAACTCGCCGCCGGCCAGGAAGCGCGCGGCATCTCCGGAAAGCGTGGTCAAATTCGGCTCTGCCAGCCGGCGAGCCAATCCCTTGGTTTCCAGGGCCGTAATCAGCAGGTCCACCGATCCGCCGTTACTGGTCCTCAAGATGCTGGTCAGCAGGCTTCCGAACGGGGCTGGAGCTATGCCGCCGGCGGAACCTATGAGCGTGCCTGCCGTAGCAAGCAGGGGAAGGCTGCCTGTGGGAGCAGCGCCCACCTGACCCCCTCCCGTGCCCAGGGGGCCATTTGCGGTATTGATACCACCAATAGGATCCCGCCCCGCTGCGGCGACTCCGCCCCGCCCAGTATTCGCAACATTGGTGCCGTTGGCGTTCGCCGCATAAAGGTTCACACCGAGGTCGCGGCCGGCCTGCCGGTTGACCTCGAGGAAGCGCACCTCGAGCATCACCTGCTGCGGTGCCGCAACGCTCATGGCGTTGACGACGATGCCGCCCTCGGGAACGATGCCCTTGGCAATCGTCAGCGCCCGCTCCGCGGCGACCGCATCGGCGGCCATTCCGCTCAGCACCACCTGGCCCTGGGATGCCGAAACGCGAATGCCGCGCGTGCCCGTGCCGTTCTGGATGTTCTGCTGCAAATTGCCGATGTCGACGGTCACCTCGACGTCGAGAATGCCGATCTGCTTCATCGAGCTGTCGAACAGGATGACGTTGGTGGTGCCGGTCTTCTTGCCCTGGACATAGATGAGGTGGTCGGTCAGCGACTTCACGTCCACGATGTCAGGCGAGCCCGCGACGATCGACGCAAATGCCGTATCGACCCTGAAGGTGCGCGACTTGTTGACCGTCACCCTGACCCGCTGGACGTCGTTCATCTCGCTGACAAAGACGCCGCTGGAAGAGTCCCGACGCTCAGCCGCCCGCGCGCGATCCGCCGACGGGAGAAAGGCAAGCGCAGCGCCAAGAGCCACCAGGCTTACGGCGAAAAGACCACGTTCCGCGTTACCCCACACGCGACCGCCACTCATCTCGATCCCCTCCGCCGCAGTATCGCGACCAATTACGTAAATTTACGGCTCCCCGGCACTTACCACTCTCCCTCGCACACCACGCCGTGGAGCTTACAATGTGTCCGACTACAAATAGTTACCGATGAATTCGCTTTCCTGGCGCGCTGGAGAAGGTACGAACCCACCCTGCCCCGGCACCGCCAGCCGCAAAACGCGGCCCGGAGATAATCCCCCGCTGCACCCGTGGTTTGCAAGGAAAGACCGTCATCCGGTTGCGGCAAGGCCAGAGAAAACTTCCCGATGTTGCCAGCGCGCACCACTTTGGGGGCATGCCGACCTGCAGCGCGGCCGGTTTGACGTTGTTGGCAACCCAAAGCTGGCGATCAGATCAAGTCTGGGCGGGGGGCTGGTTCGGTCTATGCTTCCGTGATTCTTGCTTCACCGTGTTCCCGCAGAACCCCGGTAGAAGCACGCTCAGTTTGGTAACGGAATCTGGGTGGAGGCGCTCGGGTTAGTGAAGCCCGAGCCCCAGATCGTTGGAAACATCATGCTGAACCCTTGCAGCGATGCCGTAACTGTAACTGCAGAGGTTCCCGTCACCGTAGTCACTGTAGGTGCGAGATTGTTGGCATAAAGGAATGGGACAAGAGCTCGCTTCTGCGCGTCGGTCGTGTAGTCACCGCTGCAGGTGACGGTTGTTGTTTTCTTGAGTGCGGCGTCTGTGTAGCACTTGTTGATCATGGCTGCGCGCGCACCAGCGCCCGCCAGCGAGCGCAACGACTGCATCGCGATTGCGTAACGCCCGAGATCGAAGATGGCGTAGATCAATGTGAAAATCGCGACGGCGACGATGCAAAACTCAAACGCCGCGACGCCGCGCTGATCGAGCTTTCTCATCATTGCACCAAAAGCACGGTTTGGACGCCAGGCTGTGCTCCCGAGCCAGGACTACCTGAAGAGCTAGGACATTTAGAGTTGTCCAGCGTCGTATTGCCGGTGAATGACACAGCGTAAGCTATGACCTGGTAGCAACCGGTACCGGGGGCACTTGACGTGCTGTTGCCTCCGTACGTGACGGGAGTATTCGGTATATAGACCGTGCCATTGAAATAGCTATTGGAAGTGCCACTGATGTTGACGCCTTGCTTCGTATAGGTCTCACCATCATAGATGAGGAGCTTGGCCATCTGAGCCAACACCGATGCTGACAATTTGGACGGTCCGGTAGGCGCGCTCATCGCCGTAAGCTGGATCGTCGGGGTGCCGGTGATGGTGAGTGATGCTCCTGCGAGAAATATCAGGGTCGCCGTACCTGTTATCGTTGGATTGTTATTGATTTTGACGTTCCCCGAAAAATAGTACGTGCCGTTCAATGGGGCACTGAACGTCGGATTATTGGCGGAATTGTAACAGGTGCATGTCTCATATGGCAGAGGTGTTGAGCTGTTGTTCTTGTTCGGAAAATCTGACGTCTTCAACGCGGACAGCGCCGTGTTCACTGCACTTAATGGATCAGGGATCGGTTGCTGATAGGTTTGCACGCCGGTGCATTGGCTTCCTCCCGTCTGGGTGCAGCCGCCGACCGTGTAGCTCGGTGCATTCACCGAGATCCCCGAATTGCCGATGAAGCCGATCGCATTTGCCGCTGCACTGTTCGACGAAATGCCGCAGGTTGGCGACGATACGGTAGCGCTACCCTGGAACGTGACAGGGTCTTTCAGAGCCAACACACATGGAGGATTCTCTAATCCATTAGCAACACTGGCGACCGCCGTCGCGGCCACGTTGATCGTCGAGAAACCAAGCACCTTGGCGAGGTATGCCGGCTGCTGCTGACTAACGGTGGCCTGGACGAATGTGCCCGCGGTCCCGTTCCACGACGCCAGCGAAGCGACCTGCACGCTCTGTGAGATTCCGCTCGGAAGGCTCGTCGAACATTTGGAACCAGGATAGGACGTGTCGCCCGAATTGCAGAACGCGTTCTGGGCGGCACCCTGCTTGCCGCGGTAGTCGAATGGCTGTGAGTTATTGCAGCTTGTGCCCGCCTGTCCAGAAGCTTCGCATGCTAGCCGCAAGGCGCCCGCATAGGCGGCCGCATCAGCCGCCCCCTGGACGCGTTGCTTGGTGACGTACCAGGACGCGGCCTCACCACCAAGTGCCATAAATCCGACCACCGGCACCAGGGCGATGGAGGTTGCGAATGCGACTGAACCTCGACGGCTACGGAGCAGCTTGCGCATGGGACACCTATTGAAACCGCTCTGTGTAAGACAGTGTGAACTTACAGCCACTGGTCGTGCCGCCCGTGCACAACAGCGACTTCAACACGATCGGCGACAACGTGACCGTTGTCGTGTACACAAAATACTTCGGCTGGGTGGGGTCAGAGTTAGCTGAACTGCAGACGGCATTGCTCTCCCCACAAATGAGCTGAATGCTGGGAATCGGATAACGAGTGTCGGCCTTGGCCAGCGCGGCCGACGACCAACTGGACGCATTCGTAACGTCCGGTGGCGGGGAATACAGAATGGATTGCCCGAAGTTACGCAATGCCTGCCGCGCGGATATAAACTTGAACCCGGCGACCGTAATGTCGGCAAGCGGCAGAAGCACGATCAACATCAGAAAGAGCCAGACGGCCGGGACCTCAAGTGCGACGGCGCCGCGTTGATCCGCCAGGAAAGAGGCTTTGCGGCGCATGACAGACCTCGACGCGGCCGAAAGGCTCCTCAAGACCGGTGCTCCAAACGCAACCACGCTCTTGGCTCCCGCCCGCATGCGAATTCACCTCAACGCATGAATGAGGTTCAGCATCGGCCCTCCGCCCAGGATGACGAACATGGCCGGAAGCAGGAACAGCACCATCGGAAGTGTCAGCTTGGCGCCCAGCTTGTGGGCTCGTTCTTCCAGCTTGGTGATGCGTTCCCGGCGCAGGTCGGCAGCGATGGCGCGCAGGGCCTGGCTCAACGGCGTTCCGTATTGCAGGCTCTGGCTGATCATGGTGCCGAAGCGGCGAAGTCCCTCCGACCTCGCTCCCAGCTTCTCGAACGCGTCGAAGCGATTTGGCAGGATCCTGAGATCATCGAGCAGATCGGTCAGGACGGCGGCCATGGGGGGATTGGTCTGGTGGATCTCAGCCGCCACACGCTGCAGCGCGCTTTCGAGGCCCATTCCCGCTTCGCTGCACACAACCAGCAAATCGATGGCATCCGGCATGCCGAGCCGAATGGCAGCGTCAAAACGCCGCTTCAGCGTCAACATGATCAGTCGCGGCCCCATGATCCCGATCACAACGCCAACAAGCGTGAAGACCAGCAAGTTCGCCCCCGATAGCTGCGCAAAGAGGAAGGCAGCAATCGGGACCGCGAACATGCAGAAGATCTTGACGCCGATCCAGATCGAGAGGGTTCGATGATGATTGAAACCAGCCGACTGAAGGATCGTTCGCAGTTCCTCGATATTTTCCTCGGCATAGAAGCGCCGATACCGCGCGCCCAGCGATGAAAACCAACCGACAATGTCCTTGGAGCGCGCCGTCTGGTCAGGGATACCCAGCACCGCGTTCGACACACGTGTGTCCAATGCACGAAAGTGCATTTCGCGGATGAGCAACAGGAAGGTCGCAGTCGCAGCTGCGATGGCGAGAGCGACCAGGCCGAGACTTGTGGTCATAGCGCTGTATCCCTTCTGATCATCCAACGGATCACGAAGTGCCCGATAACCACCGAGGTGACCGCATAGGCCAGCATCACGTTTCCGGCCGGATCACGGAACAGGATATCGATGGTTTCCGGATTGAGCGAGTAAATCACGCCACCGACGATGAACGGCGCGAGTGAAAGTGCGCGTGACGAAAAGATCACTTCTGCGGCGAGAGCCTTCGCGCGAGCAGCCAGCGCAACACGCTGCCGCACGGTATCTCCGAGGATCTGCAGGGTCTCGGCCAAACTGCCGCCCGACTTCAACTGCACCGCAAGCGTCACTGCGAAGATGCCGTACTCCGCCACTTGCGTTCGCCGATAGATGCCTTCAATGACGTCCTCCGGTGGCCTGCCCAGATTCAATTCGCTGCATGCGATCGCAAACTGCCCGGCGGTCGGTTGCGGCATATCGCGGGCGATGGTTCGGAATGCTTCGTGGACGGGCAACCCCGACCGAACGGTACTCGTGACGAGCTGGACCGTGTCAGGCAGTTGCCGGAACAGTCCGTCGGTAAAACTACGCTGCTGCCATCCGAACAGACCGCGCACCACCATGATGGCGATAAATGCAGCCACGATGGACACCTTGAGCGTGGAAAATTGCAACGGGCTAACGGCAAACCAGAATGCCGCAGCTGCGATGAAACCGGCAAGCAGCACATAGGCCGGGCGCAAGGCGTAAGGGACCTCGGGCCGGTAATTGACCAGGCGGTGCAGAAACTGCGAGCGGGATCCGGTCTGCGCACGACGAATTGACGGCAGGCCGGCCGTATGCGAGGCGGGCAGCGCTATCGCGAGCTGACGATCGATGCGTCGCTGTTGGGCATCGAGCACCAACGTCGTGCACGACGCGCACACGAGCAGCCCAAGGACAATGACGATCACATAGACCGGTATCATATTTGCCCCATCGCGTCGGCCCAGGCTCGCTCGAGCCCATAATAGACAAGACGGCTCTTGAATTTCGGGACCGCGTTGGTCGACTTGTAGGTGCCCCGGATCCTGCCGTGAACGTCTTCCTCCCGGTACTCGAACAGAGCGATGTCGTTGGTGGTGATCACCTCGCCTTCCAGGCCGACCACCTCGCTGATCTGGACAATCCGGCGCTGTCCATCCCGCATGCGCTCCACTTGAACGATGATGTCCAATGCAGCAACGATCTGGGTTCTGATCGCCCGCGATGGCAGATTGACCTGGCCCATCTGTACCATGTTTTCGACGCGTGTCAGGGCGTCGCGGGTACTGTTGGCGTGCACCGTGGAGATCGAGCCGTCATGGCCGGTGTTCATCGCCTGCAGCATGTCGAATGCCTCCGCGCCGCGCACCTCGCCCACCACGATCCGGTCCGGACGCATGCGCAGCGCGTTCCAGAGCAAATCTCGCTGCGTCACCTGCCCGGTGCCTTCGAGGCTGGGAGGCCGCGTCTCCAGGCTGATTACGTGCGGCTGTTGCAGCTGCAACTCCGCCGCATCCTCGATGGTGACAACGCGCTCGCCGTGATCGATGAACTGGCTCATGGCGTTGAGCAGCGTCGTCTTGCCGGAGCCGGTGCCGCCGGAGACCAAGACATTGAGCCGGCAGCGGGAAGCGACCTCGAGCAGCTGGCCGATGCCCGGGCTCATCGAGCCATTCTCAATCAATCCGGCGATGTTCAGCCGCCGGGCCGGGAATTTGCGGATCGAGATGCAGGGGCTGTGAATTGCCAGCGGCGGAAGAATGATGTTGACGCGGCTACCGTCCGGCAGGCGGCAGTCGACCATCGGACTGGATTCGTCGACGCGGCGGCCGACCTGCGCAGCGATCTTCTGCGCCACCGATGCGATGTGGTCATTATCGCGGAAGCGGACCGCGACCCGCTCCAGCTTGCCGCTTCGCTCGACATAGATGCTGCTCGGTCCGTTGACCATCACATCGTTGATCGACTCATCCAGCAGGAGCGGACGGAGCGGTCCGTAGCCGGTCATGTCGTCGGCAATCTCGTTCGCCAGCAGAAGCTGTTCGCGACCCGACAGTTCGAGCCGCTCCTGATTGGCGATGCCGTGGATGATTTCCTCGATCTGACGCCGCAGAACGTCGCGCGGAACCGTCGCAGCCGCTGATGGCTCAATCTGCTCGATGACGCGTTCGCGCAGCGATGCCGACATCACTGGATGGTGAATAGCCGGTTCGTCGCGCTTTGGTGTCGAGCTTGGCGCCGATGCAGGCAGGCTCGGGGTCGACGGCGGCGCGCTTGCCGTCGATGCAGTGAAGCTTGGCGGCGATTCAGGCAGGTCCGGCGCCAATGAAGGCAAGCGAGCCGCCAGGTCGTCTTCGCGCCTTCCGAATTTTTTCATAGCCCAAGCAGCCTCCGCAAGCGTCCCTTCCGCTGCCCGCCGACACCGGCGATCTCCCGCACGATCGGGGCAAGGTAACGTCGCAATCCCCTGACGTGCTTGAGTGCCGGAATTCCGAGATTGACGGCCTGGGTCATCCCCTTTCCGAGATCGGGGATCACCATGTCCGGTTCCGCGCCTAGGGCCTTGACGATCGTTGCCCTGGGAAGGCCCCCGGCCCGATTGGCACGATTGAGCAAGGTAAAGACCCGATCCTTGCCGGCGATGTTGGTGACGGCGGTGCGGAGGGCGTGGGCATTGCGAAGTCCGGTCACTTCGGCTTCCAGCAGCACAAGCACGTGACGCGAAAGCGTGATGACCGGATGGATCGACGGCCCAAACGGGACCGGCACGTCGACGACAATGTAGTTGAAGCGTTGACGGAGCAGACCCAGCACGTGTCGCACGCCCGCTTCGGTGATGTCGAGCTGTGCATCCAGATCCTCATCGGCAGAAATCAGGCAAACCCGCTCGTTGACATCAATAGCCGCGCGCTCGAGAAACAAAGTGTCCGCCCGCATCGGGTTTTCCAGGGCGATCCGGAGCCCCGGCCCGGGCTGAACGCCCAACATGACTGCCGTTTCACCATTCTGCAGATGAAGGTCGAGCAATGCGACCTTGGCCTTGGTGGTCTCGGCAAGCTGCAGTGCGAGATTGATGGCGATGCTGGTTGCTCCGGCGCCACCCTGTGCCCCGCAGATCGAGATCACATGCCCGCCGCGATCGGCCTGCCCCGTCGGCACGTCGCCGAGCAGCTTCGGGCGCAGCAGGTCCATCACCATGTCCCGCGTGAGCGGCTTCGGAAGGTACTCGGTCACACCGACTTCCATGAGCTCCCGGTAGAAAGTGATCTCCCTGCTCTCACCGATCAGAGCCACCCGGACATCGGGCGGGCAGACGCTTGCCAACCTTTCGAGTTCGGTAAACGAATCATCGATACCACTGATGTCGACCACCAACGCGAACAGCTCAGTGTCGGTTTCGAGCATCCGTATGGCATTGCGGATCGTGCCTCGTCTGATCGCCAGGTTGCTGCCTTCGAGGCCTTTGCGCAGAGCTGCGGCACTAAGCTCGTCATCGACGAAGCAGACGACCCGGTCGCGCTCGACGACGGATACGGCTTCACGCGGGCTTACCATTGCCATGTTCATTATCTTTTCTCCTGCAACTTGGCGGCGTAACCTGCCGCCGCCGCCGCTGTAGTCTGGCGGGCAACCTCGGGCGACCCATCGCAGCTCACGCTGGTGATGCTGTTGCCTGTGTCTTCCTTCCTGACCGAGAACTCCTTACGCTCGCCGCCGGAATGAACCACCACCGCGGTCGTCTGGCCGGCAATTGCATTCTGGCGGGCAAGCTCAGGCGATACATCGCAGCTCGACATGGCGCCGCCGTCCGCCTTATCCCATTGATCGACAGCCGCGCGCACGGACAGCGAGAGCGTCCCGAGTTGCTTTGCGACTGTGATCTTCTTGACCTGGTCCGGACCAAGCTCCAGCGACACAGTTTGCGCTTGTTTGCCTGTCACGGCGCTGATGCCTCGCCCGCCCTGCACGATCTCCTGGTCAATAGCGATGACTCGAACATTCCGCAGTACGGTTTCGCTCAGTGCACGGCGCGCCGGAGTTGCCTTCTCGAACACCTGGGTCAACAAGACATCCACGTAATCACCCGGCCTGATCAGGCCCGAGACGCCAGACTCCTCGTCAACCTTGATGCTGATGGCACGGCTGTCCGGAGCCAGGACGCTGGCGAGAAAGCCGCGATCCTTCGGACGCAAAATGTCTTGCAGCGTCACGGGACTGCCGGCGTCGACGAATTTGCGAACCAGAGAGCCAGGAAGTCCGGCCTTGGAGTCGGGCGTCTCAAGGATCGCCCCGGCTGGAACATGTTCCGGCGCTGCCGTTCGGACAGCAAAGTCTTCGTCACGGGCCAGTGTGCCCTTCGGCAGCGCACGCGCCGCAACGAAATAGCCGACAGTCGCGGGCCCAGCAGCCGGCGCCGGCGCCGCGCCCTCCGCGACTGCCACGGGGACTTGCTTCGGCTGGTTCATGTTGTAGGCAATGAGCCCGAACGCGGTGGTTGCGAGCAACAGCACTACGATGATCGAAAGACGCAATGCAGATGACATCTCAAAATCCTTTGCTCAAAATGGTCCAGATGCCACCGCAGGCTATCGCAACGCCGTACGGCAGCGGTGCGTGCCGCAAATGGCGCCAGCGCTCTACCGCGTAGACCCGCCGCGCGAGCGATGATCCGGCGGGAGCCAACTTCGGATATGGCAGGTTGCGCATCACCAGATGGGCGAGGGCAAGAACGCCGCCAGCCAGCGCGGTGATAGTCAACAACTTGATCACACCCGTCAGCGGGAGGCCAACCGCCAAGGCAACCAGCAACTTGACGTCACCGCCGCCAATCGCTCCCCGTATGTAGACAACCAACATCAGCAGAAACAGGATCGCAGCGGCGATCAACGACTCCGCGATTTGCATCGAGCTGCCCAATTGGCTGGCTATTCCGAGCAGCGCCAGAGCCAGACAGATCTCGTTTCGGATGAGCCGCGTCGCGACATCGATCGTTGCCACATACAGCAACAACAGGATTTGCAGAACCGAGACTATGGCAACAATCCAACTCATCAAAAACACGCCTCACAACAGTAAAAAATGCGCGGCTTCAAAAAGAGTAGCGATCGATTCAAATGTCTCCTTCCGACGGCAATATTAAACTCCAGCTGCGGTGGCGATGGCAGCGCTGATCGCGGTCAACGTGCCCGTCAGCGCTGCCGAGACATCGTTGCCGGGACCGAACACGGCGATTCCTACGACGACAACGCAAGCAGCGAGGATCACGTATTCGAAGGACGCCACACCGCACCTGTCCGTACGGAGAGGCTTCAAAGCATCAATGATCTTTTCGCGATACCCCAACACCGGAAAAATCCTTCGTTGGCTTGAGAAAGTATTTTTAAGAAGGAAACGTGCGTTCAATCCGACCTGAAAACTCAAATCCCGAGGAGTAGTGGTGGCGGGTACGGGGGAAGGCTCCGGCCTCCCCCCTGCCAGCAGTCAAAAAAATCAGAGGCCGTTCATAGCGGTGGAGATCTTGGTGATTCCGCTGTGCAGGGCGGTCGAGACGCTGGTGTCGGTCTTGAACACCGCGATCACGACGGCGACGATGCAGGCCGCGACGATAATGTACTCGAACGACACCACGCCCTTCTTGTCGGCGGCCAGATTCTTCAGAGCTTCCGTGGTCTTGATGTAGTATTTAAGCATAGGAAAAAATCCCTTTTACGATGAATTTACGCATTCCGTTGGCCAGTAAATCCGGTGCCAACTGGAATTTATTTATAATGTCTCGACAGTTGACTGTCATCCGTTAATCGTTCGTTAACCCTACCGAGGTAGCTCGCGAGCCCCTCACCCGTATGGGTTGTCGCAGATAATGACAGGAATCCCTTGAGATGACTGGGAATTTCCAACGCCCGGCAACCTCACTGGAGCCGTTCCGTGTGAATACGGTGCAGGGTTCTCTTGGGGTGCAAACGTAAAGGAAATACCGCGACAAAACGCCCGAAGGGTTACCGTGGCCTCACAGCGCATGCGCAATGTAGCAAGGGCTTTCCGCGCAAATTCCTGTCAGTTCATGCGCAGGATACACCTGGCTCGGACGGCACCGGGGAAGCAACGTCGAAACCGATTTGGCAGCCGTGCCGTTGCCGACATCCCGGTCGACCACGCGCATGACCGGCCAGCGTTTCAGAGAAACATCGAGCGGGTAGACCTACTACAAAATATTCGCATCTTCTGGATGCGTGTACCGAACGTGGACGAGTCCGCCAGATCGTGAAGCAAAAGTCGCGAATAGCGGGTGAGAACGGCCGGCCCAAAGCCCGGCAGTGAATCGATGAACGTCGGGATGCGCTGGAAGATCAGATATCCTAGAATAGCTGTTTGTAATTCAAGATGCGGCTTTGCCTTCAGCTCCTCGAGCCTGTCCACTGCAACGCGCGGAATGCGTGGTGGCGCGTGGTCCACAGCAGCCACGATCATCGCGGTCGCGACCAACGAGCGCGACGATACCACGACGCATGCTGTCCGTGCTGCGGAAACAATTTCCGGCCATGCTGCAACCGATGCGATGAAAGGGCTGACTACCGGACCGGCAATGAGAACGGCGCAGCCAGTGCGAAAGCGTCGACATAGCGCGCATGGAGCAAGCGTCTGCCAAATGACCACCAGCAGCGCTGCAACCCTGAGCGGAGGCAGCTTGCGCGCGCCGCAGGACG
Organism: Bradyrhizobium huanghuaihaiense; assembly: GCF_025200885.1. Taxonomy (NCBI): domain Bacteria; kingdom Pseudomonadati; phylum Pseudomonadota; class Alphaproteobacteria; order Hyphomicrobiales; family Nitrobacteraceae; genus Bradyrhizobium; species Bradyrhizobium huanghuaihaiense. The sequence goes on from NZ_CP104172.1 coordinate 6,059,390, forward strand.
TAGGCAACGCCAGCCAGAATACAGCTTTAACGGGAATCTGGCGTGCCTAAGTCCAGCGGCCTCTACTCCCCGATATTTGAAAGCATCGCCCGAAAGGTTCAGGACCTGGCCTGCCCTCATCGAGTAGTCAGTTCACAGGCCATTCATAGCGGTCGAGATCTTGGTGATTCCCGCGGCCAGAGCAGTCGAGACGCTGTTGTCAGTCTTGAACACAGCAATCACCACGGCGACGATGCAAGCCGCAACGATGATGTACTCGAAGGACACCACGCCGTCCTTGTCCACGCGCAGCCGCTTCAAAGCTTCCATGGTCTTGATGTAAAACTTCGACATAGGGAAATCCTTTTTACTCAGACGAATTTACAAACCGATGGCGCGCAATCCCGCGCCACCGTTAAGATTTATAATATCTTGCCTAAAGTTGTCACCGTAAATTTTTCTTTAACCTTACTGTGGCAGCCGTTTTCCGTATTTACACCGGAGGACGCGCCCGGCGGCTCGCTGGGAATTTAGGGTTACTCCTGATTTAAAGACAGCAACATTGTCGCATCCTGATTTCTGGGCAATCAGCCGGACGGCATTTCAGGGAATGCAAGGCAGGCCCTACCTTCGGGCATCCGCATTTTCCGAACGCGCGCGCCGAACGTGGATGACGGCCACCTCATCCGCATAGGCTCGCTCCCATTCTGGCAGTCGATCGAGCAGACCTACAGCTCGAGTCGACGGGAACAGCAGCGTTGCGCCGATCTTGTATTCGTCAAGCAATCTGACGAAGTCCGCCATATCCTCAAGCGAAAGATCTCGGTAATAGCGGGTAAGAAAGGCCGCTCCATAAAATTCGGCACGTGAATCGATGAACGTCGGAAAGCCCTGAAAAATCAGATATCCGCAGAAATAATACTCATTCAAAACGCGATTTGCCTTCAACTCCTTGAGCTTCTCCACCGCAGCGCGCGGAACATTAGGTGGCGTGTGGTGCACCGTCGCTACGATCACGCCAGTCGCGACAACTAGGGCGGCGATAGCTGCGACAAACGCTGTCCTTGCTGGTTGTACGACTTTCCTGCTGTGTTGCGACCGGGGCCACGAAAGTTGTTGGCCTAGCGGACCGGCAATGAAGAGCGGCGCAACCAGCGCGAAAACGTCGACATAGCGTACATGTGCAAGGGTCTGCCAAATGACCGCGAGCAGCGCGGCAATCCTGATCGGAGGCAGCTTGAGCCCGCTGTACAGGACGTAGCCAGCGCCAGCAATCAAGCATACCGTCACGGAATTTGTTTCGCTGAAGTCCAGCGGTTGCCACTCGTTGATCTTTGAAAGAATCGGTCCCAGTTGAAAAAGGCGTAGAGTAACCAGGATCAATTCCGGCCCATACGGGGTGACGCAGGCGGCCCCGAGCGCAAGCCCCCCAAATCGAAGCCATTGCAACGCGATCTTCGCGCGCACGGATTTGTCTGCGGTCCAAACCACCTCCAGGGCGAACGGCACGATCAACGCCAGCCCCATCGTAAAACTGCCGTGAAGGTTCGCCCAGAGCGTAATGAGCGGGACGTACCAGAGCGAAGGCGCTCGTCGTTGTTCACTCGCCTCGACCAGGGCGTTCGCCCACAGCACCATCAACGGGAAGGTCAGGACATGCGGCCTGGCCATTGTGTGCATCGCCGCCATGGCGATCGCAGCCGCCACGATGATCGTGGCCGGCACGTTCGGCAATCTTTTCAGTAGCAAGCGGGTAAGCAGGAAAATCGCTACAGACGCAGATAGCGCCGCAAGAATTGCAGGTCCGGACCATCCGGCCAATTTGAACGCAACGAAATAAATGACTTCTGCCAACCACGCGCTGGTTATCCAGGGCGCGCCGGGCATCGTGAAAGAGAACAGATCAACGTGAGGTACAGCACGATGATCCATGATCCACTCCCCGACCACAATGTGCCAATAGATGTCGGCATCCATTAATAGGCCGAACCTCTTGGTGATGAGCGTCAGGTACGTTGTGGCCGCAAATATGAGCGGTAACCAAGGCCGAAGGTGATCGTTGCGCGCAGTGACCGCGCTCATCTTCGCTTCTGAATCCATCTGAACTGAATGACTATTTGAAACCATGCTTTCCGTCCTGGACGTCAATCAAAGTCAACTTCGATAAATAGGCGCAACCCGATGGCTGCCAAATTGCCCGTCTCCACAGCAGCCGCAGAGGCGTCCTACCTCTCCGGCTTGGATTTCCGCCACTGCGTGACCGCAAGCGCGGCCCTGCTTGGCGCTGCACCATCCGGGGGCAAGAGCGAAGTTCGGCAGTTGCAGAACAAGCACGGTCTAGGTCAGCGCCGGCAACGCCTCGATCAAGAATCGATCCAACAAAACGGCAAACGCGGGTCGGCCGCAACAAGCAGCTGCGCGCATGGCTAACAGCCCAATCAGCGTGGCAGGCGTCCGGCGCTTCGATGACGCGATTGTCACGTCATCGAGGCAAAGAAAAAGGCTAACGAAGAACATCCAATAATGTCATCGTCGCGAAATCGGAAATGTGGGCTAAGTTATTGAAAAGATGACGCGAGACGGCACTCGACCCGTCTCCGCCATGAGTGAACGGAAGCGAAGTCAGTAGAGGAGCCTGACAAGTTCTGGCATTTGAAGGGGGCGATCCAACTCCAAAAAGTGATCACACGGGGGACGGCGCCGGAATTCGGGCAGGACGGTTCCGCGCGGCGGCTAACCATCAACACGACTTCCACAGCCGCTCACATTGTTCGGCGACCGTCTTGATGCTACGAGTCCATGCGGCGCGAAGGGAGCGCGCAAGCTTGGAGTCTCGTCACATCGTGCAAGACGGTCCTGCGCACCATCTGCGCCAAGAGCTGAGGGCACTGACAGGGCTCCGCGGAGTTGCGGCCACGGTCGTCGCCCTGGCGCACTTCCATCCCACACTGCCCTATGGCCTCCAGGAATTCTTCCTCTGGCATGATGCCGCCGTCGATCTGTTTTTTTGCCTGAGCGGCTTCACGCTTTCTTACGTCTACACCGGGACGAACTTTCAGTTCTCGCCCTACCTGATCGCGCGCATTGCTCGCATTTATCCCCTTTACCTTGTTACGCTAATCATTGTCGGGGCGACCTATACCTGGCCCGTTCTCGTCAACCCAACGACCTATCCTGCCAGTACGTCCCTAACCGACTTTGTGCTGCAGGTGTTGATGCTGAACGCCTGGCCGATCATCGGTACCGGAGTGCATTGGAACATGCAGTCCTGGTCGATATCGATCGAATGGTTTTGCTACATCCTGCTGTTTCCCCTGCTGCTGCGTCTGAAGGCGCCGCGTTCGGAAAACGTCAAACTGCTCTGCGTCATCGCGCTCACTGCCGTTTCCTATGCTCTTTTCGTCAGGTTTTTCGATGAACGGTTGACGAACCCCGAGCTCTATGCCGCCGAGAGCCCTTGGAGCTACTGGGTGAATCTCGTGCGAGGAATTGCCGGCTTCACCACGGGATGGATCGCGTTCTCGAGCTTTGAGCAGCAGGACGAGATCCACACGCTCTGCACCAAGTTCTCAGCCGTCATTTGGCTCTGCTTCTGGGCCATTCTGGTCTTGTTGTATTTCGGCCTGGCAAATTCGCACGCGCTTGTCTTTCTGTTTCCGTTCGTGGTGCTCGCCGCGACGGATCAGACCTCAGCGACATCGCGCTTACTGGGATTAAAGGCACTGCATTTTCTCGGCGTCATTTCCTATTCAATCTATTTGATGCACTTCATCGTCTTCCTCTTGTTCCGACTTGCTTTCGGTGTGTCTAGTACGTGGTCGATTTGGGTATACGCAGCACTGATTATTGCGACCTTTGGTATCTCAGTCCTCAGCTATTTTGCCATCGAAAGACCCGCACGCGACGCGGTCAGATCGCTCCAAGGAAAGCCGGCCGATCTCGCTGCGAGGGCGTAAGTACCGATACCAGCAGCAGGCCGACGCACACACCGCGCCGTCCTCGACGCGCATCGCCAGCAAAGGTCAATACATTTGTGGGGCGACCACCGGGAAAGAACCAGTAATCCCTTCCAAATGCGCCTCTCGATGGAATTCCTGAGGGCGATCGACGGATGGCGCCACGCTCACCCCCAATTTGGGGGCAAACTGAAAAGGTTGACTAAGAGGATCGATCAGCATCGTCCGCATTGGCCGGCTAGCAAAGCAGCGGTTGTAGGGGAATCGTTACAAGCTGTCGCCCTCAGTGCGTCAGCTCGAGCTTCCGCATTTCGTTCATGCGTGCCAGGCAGTATTCGCGGTACAGGTCGTTGAGAATTGCCCACATGATAAGTCCCCATCGCTCGAAACCCGGGATAAACTGGTCCAGCAACGTTTCAACGCGATGTCGGCAATCAGGGAAACGAGTTTCCGGACGGTTTCACAGCCCGTCAATTGGGTCAGGATTTATGCCATTTTAATGGTGCGGGCTCGGGAAGCTTCCGTCCATTTAAGGGTTATTTATCCCGGATCGGCCGCGTCTGTTGCGGCCCCGGTCGAGAGAAAACGGAAGTTTGGTTTTGGCAATGTACGGCCGTCTTGATCGGACACAGCCTTGGCGTGCTCGCGTGTGTGCTTGGCCTCGGCGATCAGGAGGCAGCGCCTCAGCTCCTCGCTGCAGCGCTTTGCCTGGGCGCGCATCTGGCACTTGTCATCGGCGGAGCTGGAGGATTTGGCGAGGCCGCTCCACGTCGCCGCGAGCGACTTCTTGAGCAGCTCAATCTTGCGCTCCAGCTCGTCCAAACGCTGCTCCGTCGATCCTCTCCGGATACACGCTTGGAACGGAGCTAAGCCGATTCTCCTGCGTCGTGAAACCCCGTAGCGGTACTGTTCTCCTCGCGGCCCGCCTATGAGGCGCCGAGCCTCGTCCAGACCGCATGGACAACGAGGAAAACGGACAACGCCCCCAGCAGCCACCCCAATTCGGTGCCCATCTGGCGCTCATCGAATTCAAGGTTGGGGTCGTTCTCGCGGCCGAACGGGACCTCCGGTGCCGGCCGTTGCGGGCGACCCGCTCGTCCGGCTGCGCGCCGCAACAGTCGACGAACAATCGTTTCCCGCTCGACAATGCTGCTTCTGTCAGAATCGGCGGGCATCGTCACTCTTGCCCGGCCTTGCGAGAGGCTCGTCGTTGCATCAAGGACATGAGGCGCGCCAGGCGGCTCACGCGGCGAACGCTGTCGGAAAAGCGGGCTGCGGGCGTACGGTGCCGAATGTGGAAGACAAGCTTACGAAGCCGACCGAGCATGATGTCCCTCGCAGTATGATGGAGCGCATGAGGACCCGGATGTCCTGGCAAGAACGGCTGGCGCGGCAGACGTGGTGATCCGACAAGCGTCAGGACGGACGCGCCATGGGCATTGGCGGGGATGGTGCGCAGGTTCAGGACTTCGTTGGCGCGAGCCACTTCCAGCCCCGCGAGGGCAAGATTGACCTTCGCTTCCTCGACATCCTGTTCAGCTACCCGCGCATATGCCGGAGAGAACTCGAGTGCCGGTATCGTCGACAGCACGCGACAGAGGGCGAGGTAAATTCCAAATGCTTTGAGTGCTGAAATTTCTGTTCATTGCATCGCCTCGAATGACGAGTTGGCGGCTGAAACGAAATTTACGTGCGGCTTAAATTCGCCTTAACTTCGAAAGTATGTCACGGGCGTAACTTGGCCACAAGCGCCGTTGGCAATCACGGCTCATTGGCTACTCGTGAAATCGATTCAGATTGAAACGCGACTGCAGTTGCAAGCCCGAGCCGACGATGATTGGCTCCGCTCGCCAGGTGCGTGCCTCCTCAATAACTTTAGGAAAGCGCAGACCCGGTTGAAGGGCGCTCGCATACGCGACTCGGCTGTGTAGCCGGACGTCGCAAAAGCTGCCCATGCCACGAAACGAATGCCATGCGCTACGACAGCCAAGCTTCGAGCGCGTGCTGCTTTACATTCAGCGTGGAGACTCGAGATCTCGTGGTGGTTAGCGCGGCACCGCGGATGCCACTGCACGGAGCCGCTTGGCGGAAGCGGTCACCAGCGTGAATTGCAGCCCGGCCGATTTCGGGGGGCTCGACACGAACACAGGTAAGGGCGCTTGGCGCGGTTCGCCAATATTCCAGGCGGAGATACGGCGCGCCCCGCCTCCTGGATTTACCGATCGCCAGCCGAAGTGATTCGGACGTGGAAGCCTTTTGCCTCAATGGCGCGGATCAGCTGTTCGAGGCTCATCTCGTCCGGCCGCAGCGAGAGCTGGTCCGAAGGGCCTTGATCCTGAGTATTCACAAGGTGAACACCGTCCTCGAGAAACTCAGAGCTGACGTTAAGCACCTTTGCCACGGCTTTTATCGTAGCAGGCTTGGGCACCCTGCCCCGCTTCTCCCAATGCCAAATCGCGGGGGGAGTTACGTCAATCCGCCTGGCCAGCTCGGTGATGGTCATCGACCGCTCTTCCCGCAGCTGTTTCAAGCGCGAACCGAAGTTGGCAATCGTTTTGTTCTTGAATTTAGGCACCTGTAAATTCCATTTGCATGTGTGAGAATCAGCGTTAACGACCACAATTAGGTAAGATTACGGTCTCGTTCGTTTTCAAGTCAATCGTCGATCCGTAGGTTTTCGCCTTCGGAAACCCGTGCGGTTCGTAGCAATCCTGTGCAATCGGTCAGCCCAACTGCCCTCTTCGGTCTCGTTCGGCCGGCCAGGCATGCAAGGCCCGAGCCACGACTGGAAAGACAATCTCACTCAGCGTTACGCGTTCCTAACTCCATCGCTCGACGCTGGCGTGACACGCGACTCCGGCTGCGAACGGTCGCTCCGCGGAAGGGAAAGGGCAGCCGGTTACGGCCCTGTAATGCCTCGGCGGCGTTAAGTAAACAGGCAAGGCTGCCCCTGCCGCTCCTTCGCGCGATTGATCAGTGATCGCTCCAATGTCACTATGCGCCGGATTTAGCGGGATAAGGGTTTGGCCGGACGGGCTTTTCTTCGTCCCGGTCACAGCCCGGCAGAGGGGATCGCGTGACCATCTGGCGGCGTCTTTTATGTTGGCTCCGGCCCGGGCTGTTGCTGTCGACCGGGGGGCTTTTTGCTCTTGCGGCCCCTGGCGTCGCGCAGACGGCCGGGCCCCGTCCGGCAGCAGAGCAAGCTCCGGAGGCTCCCAAACGCATCGAGCATCGTCAGCCTCTGATCGACATCCTCGCACACATGTCCGGCAAGTGCACGACGCTGAAGGTCGCGGGTCGCAGCTATGCCTGCAAGGCCGTTGCCTATGCCCATAACGAAGCCGGACGTGTGAGCTTCGCGGTGGCTATCGAGGACCCGGCGGACGACGGCCACGTCGTGTCTTTCTCCGGCGAGAAGGGAAAGCGGTTCGACGACAATTCCTACGAGCTTCCTATCGATCGGATGCTCCTGAATTCCAAGCACCGGCCGAAGGTCCATGGGCTGCCGGTGCCCGCGGAGGAGGCATCGACCGGCATGTGCCGCCAGTTCGGCAATTTTGCCGCGCGGCGGGTCTCGAGCGTCACCTGCGCTGCAACGGACTCGCGGGGACAGAGCTATGAACTGCTGTTCGTTTCGGACGGCTCTCCCATCGGCGTTCGGCGCGTGAGGCAGTCAGCCGCGTCGATCGACGACCCGTTTAAATAGCAGCTAAATGGTCCTGGAGCGACGCAGGCAGGTTTTCTGCGCGGCCCTTGCGCGCCCTAGATTTGGCCGCCGCCACGCCGGGCGCGTTCAATAGCAATTCGGAGAATTGCCCCCGAGGCGGGCACACGCATCGGAATTGGAAGCCCGCCACTGAATCACGGCTAACGGGCTGCGTCCCTGCCCTTCCAACGGCGCTCCTCGTAGCCTTTCCGCCTCTTCCGCCACGATGGCTCTGTGCGCCTTGGCAATCTGGTCATTACGTTCAAGCAGCGAGACCTTGCCGGCCGAGACCTGGACGGCAAGCGCTTTGCGCAATGCATTTTCGCGGTCGAGCAGATCCGGAAATTGCAAGCTGGGCCGCACCGAGAGCTCTGTTGCCTTCACGATGCAATCGGCACGCGGCACGGCCTGCGCGATCTGATCGGGAAATGCGTTGCGGCAATCTGCAAGGGCCTCGGCCAGATTTACGGAAGATTCTTCGCCCTCGTTCTGAAGCGCCAGTCGCGTGCCTCCACAACCAGCAAGCAGGCTAAATAGCAACACAACAACTGCATGGCGCATCATAAAAGGGGCTTTAACGCGTCGGCACCGCGGGTTGATGGCAGCCCGACCGCCGGCCGCGCGCGCACGCTCGACCGGGCCCATGCTTCCTATTTCTGGCGGAAGGAGTGATTGAAGGACATGATCAGCGGCCCAACCAGATATTCAAACGCCGTGCGCTGGACAGTCGGGATCATGACGGTTGCCGGCATGCCCGGATAGAGCTTGATGTTCGGCATGGCCGCAAGCTCGTCCTGATCAATTCGCACGAAGGCCGTGTAGTATGGGTTGTTGCTCTTGGGGTCGGTCAGACGATCTGCCGAGACCTGGATGACGTCACCATGAATGATCGGCACGATCCGCTGCTTGTAGGCCGTGAGGTGAACTTCCGCACGCGTGTTGGGATGCACGTCGCTGATGTCCTCGACCGCCACCTGCGCTTCGATTGTCAGCCCATCCTGCTCCGGGACGATGTCCAGGATCTTGTCGCCGCGCTGGATGACGCCGCCGACTGAAAAGACGTTGAGGCCGACCACCTGGCCGCTATAGGGCGCGCGGATCTCCATGCGCCCCAGGACCGCCCTGGCGTTCATGGCTTTCGGGATGACCTCCAGAATCTTGGCTTGCGTGTCCCGAAGGTCCTTGGTCACGTCGGTCATTCTATCATTATCGAGCTGCGCCATTTGCTGCTCTTGCTCGGCAATTGCCTGGCGGGCTTTGGCAATGTTGGCGTTGGAATCCGCGATCTGCCCCTCGAGGCCGTAGGCGGTACGCTCCAGTTGCAGAATGCGCGGGCGCGCGATCAGGCCCCGCTCGACGAGAGGCGCGATATCCTTCGCCTCGCTGTGAACGGAATTGATCTGGTCGGTAAATGACTTCACTTGCGCCTGGGCGCCGACGATCTGCGAGCCGAGCTGGTTGATCTTCTCGCGGATGACGCTGCGCTGTCCCTCCAGCGCGGCCCGGCGGCTCTCGAACTGGCTGACCTGCCCGTTCCAGACGCTCTTGAGATAGGGATCTTCGGAACGCGCCTTCAGATCCGACGGCATCACGAGCCCGGAGCCGTGATCGAGCTCGGTCAGGAGCCGAACCTCCGTGGCACGAAGCACGGCCCATTGCTGCGTCAGAACTTCGTATTCGGCGCGCGCCTGGGTCTCATCCAGCACGATCAGGAGGTCGCCGGAGCGAACCTTGTCGCCCTCCCTGACCCGCAGATCCTTCACGATGCCGCCGTCAAGGTGCTGGACGCTCTTGCGATTACCCTCAACCTTGACGACCGCGTTTGCCACGACCGCGCCGTTGAGCGGCGCGGTCAGCGCCCACGCACCAAGCCCGCCGAAGAATACGGCAACAATGGCCCAGCCGGCGAGCGAGATGCGCCTGATCGAGTCGCTGGGCGGCCCGGCGGAAAGACCGGCGCGGCTGCCAACGGCGGCGAGATTCTTGGGTGTTCCGTCCAAAATGGCCATTGGGCGAGCCTAGCTGCTGGAGCCTTGCACGGCGTGCACGGGGACAGGACGGGTCAGCCGTGCCATGATCTCGGCACGAGCCCCGAACATTTCGGCGACGCCTTCTCTGAGAACGAGAATCTTGTCGACGACTCCGATGGTCGCCGGCCGATGCGAGACGATGACAACCGTCGTCCCGCCTTTTTTCAGCTGCACGATACAATCTGCCAGAGCGACATCACCTTCGGCATCGAGGTTCGAGCTCGGCTCATCGAGCACGACGAGGCTTGGGCCGCCATAGACGGCGCGGGCCAGACCAATCCGCTGGCGGAAGCCGCCGGACAGAATAGCGCCGCCTTCTCCGACCTGGGTGTCGTAACCGTGCGGAAGCCTCAGGATCATTTCGTGCACGCCGGCGAGTTGGGCGGCCAGGATGACGTCCTTGTCGCTTCCCTCATCGAAGCGGCCGATATTGGCGGCGATCGTGTCCGAGAACAGCTCGATATCCTGAGGCAGGTAGCCGACATGGTCGCCGATCGCCCGCTTGACCCAGGTCGCGACATCGGCGCCGTCCAACCGCACCGCGCCCGCCGAGGGCGTCAGCACGCCGACAAGCTGGCGCGACAGGGTCGATTTCCCGGCCCCGGACGGCCCGATGACCCCGAGCACCTCTCCTGCCTCTACGGCAAAGGTGACGCCGCGCAGAATGGGCTTGGCGCCCCCCTGGGGAACGAAGGTGAGCGCCTCGACCGAAACGTGTCCCTTGGGTCTGGGCAGCGTCAGGCCGCCCTCGAGAACAGGATGCGCCGTCAGCAGCTCGCGAATGCGCAGGAACGCAGCACGCGCCGACACCAGACCACGCCACGACCCCACGATCTGCTCAACCGGCTGCAGCGCGCGGCCGAGCAGGATGCTGGCCGCGAACATCGAACCGACCGTCGTGACCCGCTCGATCACGAGATATGCCCCCAAACCCAGGATCAGCGATTGCATGGCGAGGCGCAGGAAACGGATCAGGCTCTGGATCGCGGCGGCCCGGTCGCTTGCAGCGACCTGGCGCTCGAGCATCCGGTCGCGATCGCGACTCCAGCGCCGCAGCAGACCGCCGGTCATGCCCATGGCACGCACGACCTCGGTGTTGCGCAGGCTCATTTCGGTGAAGCTGTAGCTGCGCGCGGCGGCTTCGTTCGATTCCGTGAGCGGCAGCTTCACCAACCACTCGCTCAGCAGCGCCATCAGCACCAGGACGACCGAACACCCCAGCGCAAAGGCCCCCAGAAACGGATGTAGGGCGAAGATCACCACGATGTAGATGGGGGCCCAGGGCAGATCGAAAATGGCGTGGATGCCGGTCCCGGTGACGAACTGGCGAAACGTATCGAAATCGCGGATCGCCTGGCTGCGAGCGCCGCCCGCGTTGGCCGACCGATCGATGATCGCCGTCATCACCCGCGAGGCGATCTCGCGGTCAAGGCGGATGCTGGCGCGGGTCAGCACCCTTGCGCGAACTGCGTCCAGCCCCGCCAGCGCCATGAACGCCAGCAGCAGCGCGATTGTGAGCATCAGCAACGTGATCTCGCTCGCGCTCGAGATCACCCGGTCATAAACCTGCAGCATGTAGAGCGGGCCGGCGAGGTAAAGCAGGTTAATGGCAAGGCTGAAGATGCCCGCCGTCGCGAAATAGCCCTGGCATGTCTGCAGCAGGCGCCGGAGCTCGTCCGGCCTCTTGAAAGGCGCACTCACACAATCCGGCGGATGCCCCCGCCCCCCTAATCAAAAATGACCGCCGGAGCGACAACGCCCGGCCGAATTAAAGACTTATTGGCAGCCGTTACAATTCTTGTCTAATCAAGTGGAATGTTTAGCACAGCCGCCGGGCCCGCGAAATAATCCTCGCCGGAAAGGTAAAGGCGCCCGTAGAGCTACGGGCTTCCGCGCGTTTACGATATTTATCCCGATTGAACGCAGGGCCTAAATGCGACGGGCGGAGGCGAAAACCAGCGGAATTTCGACCAGAACCCAAGCAACGGACATGGGTTGGCATTCCCGCGGCGCAACATGCGCGAGCCGGGGCTGGAAATTGCCATTCCCGGAAGAAGAGGCGCAGGGAAGACCGGGCGCCGGCCGGGACCCGCAATCCCCATGTGCGAAAGGGCGCAGGGGTGGATCACAGGTGAAACCGGCCCCCGGACTTCCCTGCGCGAATGGTTCTAACGGTTTCCTTCGCGCCTGCAGGGCCAGATACGAATTTATCTGCGAACTGCACGCCTCCCCATGGGTCCTCATCATCGCGCGCTGAAACGAGGCTCCGTCACGAACGGATGCAAGTCGTCATCATCCGGTCCGGTCTCGGACACTGCCGCTTCGTAACATCCCGGCGTAACGGACATAAAACCAGATTTATGCGCCGTTAAAGAGATTGCGAAACTTGGACCGCCATCGTCAGCGCTCTGGAACCGCTGATCCCAGTTTAACCGCTCAATTTACCCGCCTTTAATTCGCCCCGTCATCCGATCTCCGCACACCGCGCGACATGGCGCGCTTTTTCTGCCGTCGCACAGGCAAGGAGATCCGATGGCCAAGCGGGGCGTGAATGATCAGTACGGGAATTTCTCTGAAGCGAATGCAAATGCTCTGGAATGGGAATTCATCGGACTGAACATCGCCTCGGCGCATGCCGACTCTTTCGCCGCCTCGACGGCGCAGAGCGACTCCGAGGTGAATGAAGGAAGTGCCGCAGACGGCGGCCCCGAGGGGTTCGCCGCCAAGAAAGGCGGCAGCGGCACAGGTGGAGGCAACACATCGACCGGCACGGGAACAAGCACCTCAGGTTCTGGCACGAGCACATCGGGCACAGGTACGACCACCTCGAGCGGCACCACCGGTCAAGGCAGCACTACGCTCGTCCTTCATGACGTTCCCACTCACTGGCAGACATTGAACGCTCCCACGGGCAACTCCACGCTGCCCACTGACAGCTATTTCAGCCAGCAATGGGGACTCACCAACAGCACCGCTGGGATCGACGTCGCCAAGGCCTGGCAAAACTACACGGGACTCGGTGTCAAGATCGGCGTCATTGATGATGGCTTCGACTACAATCACAGCGACATCAACCCGCATTATCTGCTCAATCTCGACTACGACACCGTGACCGGCAGCGCCGACGCCTTTGGCAGCTCGACGACCGACAAGCATGGGACGACCGTCATGGGTGTCATCGGCGCCGCAGCCAACGGCGCTGGCGTCGTCGGTGTCGCGTATAATGCCGGCATCGCCGGGTTTCGCATCGGATATGGCGCAACCGGCACAACGGGTCAGGCGACGGACGCTTTCAATCACGTCCTCACAAATGGCATGGACGTGGTCAATGCGAGCTGGGGCTATACCGCGGCCTACTCCGACAATTTCCTCTCGTCGGCATTCTCCGCAACAAAGGTCGCGATCCAGAACGACGTCAGCAGCGGTCGCGGCGGCCTTGGAATCGACATCGTGTTTGCGGCAGGAAATGGAGGCCCGACGGACAACGTAAACTATCACAACTTCCAAAACGACCCGTTCGTCATTACGGTTGCAGCGACCGACACGTCTGGCCACATTACGAGCTACAGTTCGCCAGGAGCTGCAATTCTCATCTCGGCGCCAGGCACTGCCAAGACCGACGATCGCGTCGGAACCGATGGATATTCGACGAACGACTACATCAACATCTCCGGCACATCCTATGCGGCGCCCTACGTTTCCGGTGTCGTCGCTCTGATGCTGCAGGCAAACCCGAACCTCGGCTTCCGCGACGTCCAGGATATTCTGGCCTATTCGGCCAAGAACACGGATCCCACCAATGCGAACTGGCACACCAACGGCGCCCACGATTGGAACGGCGGCGGACTCCACTTCAGCGAAAGCTACGGCTTCGGCATGGTCGATGCGACGGCAGCGGTGAGGCTTGCCGAAAGCTGGCAATATCAGTCGACCTACGCCAACATGTCGAGCGAATCCGCATCGCATACGGACAACGCGGCGATTCCGGATGGCGTCGGCGGCGGCCTGACCAGTCAGATGACATTCGCCTCTTCACTCGACGTGGAGAGAATGGTGATCGACCTCAATATCGCTCACACGAGCCCGAGCGACCTCTTGGTGACGCTGACCTCTCCCAGCGGAACGACAGCAACACTTGCGTCGCACCCGGCAAACGGGACCGGCACGGGGATCGTGTTCCAGACGACGGCGAACAGCTTCTGGGGCGAGGATGCGAAGGGAACCTGGACGCTCACCGTTACGGACAGCGTTGCAGGAAATTCCGGCACCCTGAACAGCTGGACTCTGACGGCACTCGGCGATTCCGCGTCGACCCCGATTACCTACGTCTATACCGACGAATTTGCGTCCGTGACCAATCCGGCCAATCTGATCCTCACGGATAGCAGCGGCAATGCGACGCTGAACACGGCGGCGGTCACCTCCGGCTCGTACCTCGATCTTCACGCCGGCGCACTCGACACCATCGCCGGCAAGACTCTCCAGATCGCAGCGACGACCATCATCAAGAACGTCTGGGCCGGCGACGGCAACGACACCATCATCGCGAACGACTTCGGCGACACGATCCAGGCGGGCCGTGGCAACAATACGATTGTCACCGGCAAGGGCGCCGATGTCCTTTACGCGGCGCAAGCGGGCGGTATCGACACCTTCGTCTTCAATGCGCTTTCGGGCACGACAGATACCATCCTGAATTGGGTATCAGGCAACAACAGCATCAATGTGGAACAACTGCTCAGCTCTCTCGGGTATTCCGGAAGCAATCCGATCACCGACGGATGGTTGAGCTTCATCTCGGACGCGAAGGGCGGGACCAACATAGTGGTCGACGCGCATAACGGCGCCGCGCCACAATCCGTGGTAGACATCGTGGGCATTGCCCCCACGCTGCTTCACGAGAGTACGACAACGTGGAGCCTGATCGTCTGAGAAAGGTGGGCAGGCCTCCTGCAATCGACCCATAAAAACGAAGGCCTCGTGACGAGCACGAGGCCTCGATCTAAGCGTACGCACGCTGAGACGGTCTCAGGCGATGCCCTGGATTCCCCCCGTCTGATGCAGGGTCAGCCAGAACTGATCGAGCGTGTTCTCATGCTGATTGATGACGTTTACGCCATCGTTGGTCCATCCAACCCAACCCGGCGAGCCGGAACTGGTGACGAGTTGATTCTGATTGAACGCCATGAGAGCATTCTTCAGTCCTTCGCCATCGGCTTCCTTCCCAAGCGGGGTCCCCCAATCGGTGATGCCGGTGCTTGCGTCCGTCACATCAACGTAGGTCTTGTTCCATGCATTCGAATTCGTCGCGACGCCTGTGGTCTTGTCGATAATGAGATCATTGTTTGTATCGACATTCACGCCAAGGCCAGCCCAAGCGCCCTTTCCGGTCAGCCACATGACAGCTTCGTCGATGAGGTTGTTGGGTTGCACGACCCCTGCATCGATGTTGAGCTGCGTTGCGATCACCTGGGCAAGCATGATCGAGATGGCGTCACCGTTCTTGGCGGACGACTCGATCGAGAGTGCCGTAGCTACGTCAATCTTGAGGTAGTGAGCGTTGGCGCCATCGTCCTGAATGCCGTTGCCATTGGCATCACCGAGCAACAGGTACTTGTCGGTGCGATGGGTATTCCACGCGGAGGCATGGCTTCCCCAGTACCCCTGCGTCCTTGCGGAGTTCTCATACCCGTTGTAGCTGCTCGGATCGGATGCCGTATCCGTACCCGTATGACCCGCAGTGTCGGTGAACGAACCGGTTGCCGTACCCGTGTTCGAGTACCCACCTTCGATGGCCTTGCCGGTAGCCTGGTAGATCCAGGTTTCGTTGAGATCCAGCTTGTGGTCGCCATTAGTGTCACCGCTCACATATGTCGGCGTTACACCCTTGTCATCGGTCACCGTAACATTTGAAAGGGCGACATTCCCCGTATTAGTCACCGTGTATTTCCACGTCAGGGAAGTCCCGGCGATGACGTTGATCCCGTCTCCCGATTGATTGCCGGCGATGGTAATTTTATTGATTGATATCTCGGGATCAGCACCGAAATAGTTCGAAGCGTCTTGCGCCGACGGCGTGGCCTCGTGGCCCGCATCGTCGGTGAACGAGCCGGTCGCCGTTCCGGTGTTTTTATAGTTGCCCGTTACAGCCGTGCCGTCCGCCGAGAAAATCCAGGTTTCGCTGGTCTCCAGCAGGCCGTTGCTGTTCGCATCGCCGCTCACGTAGTGCGGATTGACGCCACCAACCGAGTCGGTCACCGCGACGTTCGAGAGCGCGACGTTGCCGGTGTTGGTGACCGTATATTGCCAACTGATCGCCTCGCCCGACAGAATCGTCAGCCCGTCACCCGACTTCGACCCGTCGACCGTCACCTTGTTGATCGCGATCCCGGGATTGGCACCGAAATAGTTCGAGTCGTCTTGCGCCGACGGCGCGGCCTTGTGGCCTGCATCGTCGGTGAACGAGCCGGTCGCCGTTCCGGTGTTTTTATAATTGCCCGTTACAGCCGTGCCGTCCGCCGAGAAGATCCAGGTCTCGCTGGTCTCCAGCAGGCCGTTGCTGTTCGCATCGCCGCTCACGTATTGCGGATTGACGCCACCAACCGAGTCGGTCACCGCGACGTCGGAGAGCGCGACGTTGCCGGTGTTGGTGACCATATATTGCCAGCTGATTCCTTCGCCCGACAGAATCGTCAGCCCGTCACCCGACTTCGACCCGTCGACCGTAACTTTGTTGATCGCGATCCCGGGATTGGCACCGAAATAGTTCGAGTCGTCTTGCGCCGACGGCGTGGCCTTGTGGCCTGCATCGTCGGTGAACGAGCCGGTCGCCGTTCCGGTGTTCTTATAATTGCCCGTTACAGCCGTGCCGTCCGCCGCGAAGATCCAGGTCTCGCTGGTCTCCAGCAGGCCGTTGCTGTTCGCATCGCCGCTCACGTAGTGCGGATTGACGCCACCAACCGAGTCGGTCACCGCGACGTCGGAGAGCGCGACGTCGCCGGTGTTGGTGACCGTATATTGCCAGCTGATTCCCTCGCCCGACAGAATCGTCAGCCCGTCACCCGACTTCGACCCGTCGACCGTAACTTTGTTGATCGCGATCCCAGGATTGGCACCGAAATAGTTCGAGGCGTCGTGCGCCGACGGCGTGGCCTTGTGGCCTGCATCGTCGGTGAACGAGCCGGTCGCCGTTCCGGTGTTTTTATAATTGCCCGTTACAGCCGTGCCGTCCGCCGCGAAGATCCAGGTTTCGCTGGTCTCCAGCAGGCCGTTGCTGTTCGCATCGCCGCTCACGTAGTGCGGATTGACGCCGCCAACCGAGTCGGTCACCGCGACGTCGGAGAGCGCGACGTTGCCGGTGTTGGTGACCGTATATTGCCAGCTGATTCCCTCGCCCGACAGAATCGTCAGCCCGTCACCCGACTTCGACCCGTCGACCGTCACTTTGTTGATCGCGATCCCAAGCGTCACGCCCGTGTAGCCCGACAGGTCCTGATCGGAAACCGTGATGCCGACCGGCGGGTCGCCGCTCACTTCGCCGACGTTCTGGTAGAGGCCGTCAATTGCCTTACCTGATGCGCTGAAGTACCAGGTCTCGTTCGTGTCCAGCTTGCCGTCGCTATTGGTGTCCCCGGTCAAATATACGGGGGTCACGCCAGGCTGGTTATCCGTTACGTGGACGTTGGACAGGGCCACGTCGCCGGGATTGGTAATCTTGTAGATCCAGGAGACGTTTTCGTTGGCCAGGATCGTGGCGCCATCGGTGCCGCTGTCGAAATCGGTCTTCACTGTCAGGGCCGAAGTGTCCCCGTCGAACGTGACCTTATCGATCGAGATGATCGCGGTTCCCACCCGGCTCACGCCGATGTAACTCGACGGATCGGTGTCCGAGACATGGGTGGTCGTGCCGTCCTTGCCCTTGGTGACGTAATCGCCGGTCACCGTACCGATGTTGTGGTATTGGCCACCAGGAAGGCCGGATGTATCGACCGCAGTTCCCTTAGCCGTGTAAATCCAAGTCTCGGTCACATCCAGGATGTTGTCTTGGTTGGTATCGCCGATATTGTGCCCACCGGCGAGAGTGGGTGTAACGGTGACACCGTGGTCGTCAGTCACCTCGATGTTTGACAGCCCGACATTGCCAGTGTTCGTGACCGTATAGGTCCAGGTAACGGGGCTGCCGGCCGTGATCGTCACGCCGTCGCCATCGGTGATCAATCCGCCGGGACCATCGCCCGTCACCTTGTCGATATTGATGCTGGGGCGAGCGGCCGCGAGCACGCCCCATTCCTCGAATCCGCTATTCGCGGCGTAGGTCGCAGCATCGGCGCCGCTCGTTCCTCCGCCGAATGCCGAATAGAGATAGACGTTAGGCGTGGCTCCCGAATGGTCGAACAGGCTATCCGCAATCAGGACGACATAATCGCCCTTGCCGCTGCCGGCATCCCACTGCGCATTCAGCAACACGGTCTTGTCGCCACCGCCATCAAGGTCGAAAATCGGCGTCAGTCCCGTCAGATCGGTGAGCGTGCCAGAGCCCGCCTGATAGATCTTGAGCTGGTCCAGGGAGATGAGCTGCGGGGCGTTCTTGCTGCCGCTCTGGTTGATGTCTATCCGAAACTCTCTGTAGAGGACGCCGATATTGCCCCCGTTCGCTGCGCTGCCGACGACCGTCGGAATGGCGTCCAACAAGAGCGCATTCGTGTGCGCTTGCGACTTGTCGTCCAGCGGCAGCGGTGTTCCATCCGTATTGAAACCCGATTCGGTGGGAGCGTTCTGCATCACGAGGAAGGAATCGAACACACCCGTGCCGGTCGAAACCGCCGTCGTCGTGTTCGTGAATATCGCGCCATTGACCTGCGCAGTCGAACTTTGATTGGTGACGTCTACTGCACCGGTGATGCTGTCGGTGAAGGCCGTGGTCGTCATGACGCCTGATGTCGTGTCAGTGGCGCTCAGCACGAACGACTCGCCCAGCGCGTCCTGCCCGACATCCCAGGCGGTGACCACCACGCCATTGGCAAGGCCGTCGAGGTCACCGGCACCGCCATCCACGACTGTCCAGGGCACATTCGTGCCGGCCACGGGATTGCCAGCCACGTCAGTGACTTCAAACGTCACGGTATCGCCCACACCGACGTTGGCCGTGAAGTAGGCAGTCGAACCAGGCGCATAATCGGATTGATTGGTGCTCACGGACGTGGCCGCCAGCGTCGGATCGGCGATCAACTGAGAGTCATCGACAGGAACGTACACGCCGCTCGCCGGATCGTACTTGTAAATTGCCATGACCTAAGCCTCCAAAAAATCGCAACAAAAATTGCAAAGTCACGTGGGAGGAGGCAGGAATGCCGCCTTCGGTTGCGCACAAAAAACCGGCACACGCAAACGCGCGCGCCGGCCTATGCAGACCTCCGTCGGCAAAAAATCAATCAAAACAGCCCTGCCTGCCCAGAAACAATCAAACCGGGAAATTTAAGCAACTATTTACAATTAACGCAACCTTTAGTCGGCGAATTAAACAACGACAGGCCGTCCCATATTCGGGAAATCTCGGCAATCTCCGCTCCCGGAGGTTGGTAAATACCTTCGACGGAGCCGGGATCGCAAATTCTTGCAATAACGGAGTTTAAGTGACGCGGGGCTAACGCTCCACGGGGGCACATCTGGTTTAACTCTTGGGGGGCCCCCGCTGCGCCAGCAATGCATCGGCGCTCTTGGTGAGCCCGCCGGCCAACTGTTTCGCGGCGTCCGGCGAGAACGCGTAACCGGCCTGGCTTTCCAGCCGGTGATTGAGGATGAAGAGCACAAGGCCGCGGCCGCTGGTGTCGGCGGAAATCGTGCAGTTCTTGGGGATTTCGAACCTCACCTCGTCGGCATTGCCGGTCGCGCCCGGTTTGGTCTGCGCTGCGGCTTCGGCACCGGGGGCGGCTGCTTCGGCGGTAAGGGCCGGCCCGCCGCCTTTTGACGCCGCCGGCTGCGCACCGCCTCGCACCTTTGTCAGTACCGCGATCAGATCGTCGACGCAGTCACTGGCGAATCTCAGCTCCAGTGCACCGGTGTATTTGCCCGTGGTCTGGACAATGAATTCCTTTTTGTCATCCGACATGGTGGCGGAGCTCACCGCCGCAATCCTGATCGCCATTACTCAACGCCCCGAAATGTGGTTGGGACCTCCTCGGCCCCTCTGCCCAACTATGCGTCAACTATACTGCCCAGGGCGGCCCGGGATAGACGCATTAACCTTGACGCGTCCGCCTTGCCGCTTCCACGCGAGCGACCTAGGATAAAGCCATGTTACGGTCAATTCGCGTTGCAGCACGATGAGTATCAATCCCGCACCCCGGATCATTGCAGAGTTGCGGCCGAAGTACGAGATCAAGATCGACCTCGACGAGCGATGCTTCCTGTTTCCGGCCGGAAAGTCGGTCAGCCAGCTGCTGATGCTATCGGACGGCCACACCATCCTCATCGACGCCGTGTATCCCTTCAACCAGGCGCGCACGCCACCGCGGCTCGCAGCGCTTGATCTCGACGATGCAAGGGAGTTCGGACGGCGGCTGGTCGAAGCGGTCCATACGGCGCGCACCCAGCTGGTGGGCACGAATGGCATCAGGATATCCATCAACGTGGTCGCCAATGGATATCACCTCCAGTTTGGCGACATGAACGCAGCGACCGAACTGTTTCTCGGCACCGGCTGCATCTGGCGTGTCTGCCAGGGCCTGCTCCGCATCGTCGACCTGATCGCACCGGTCGAATCCAACTGACGCCGCGCCGCGGGGGCGGCCGCTTCAGGACGCGGTCTCGACCAGCGGCTCCAGATAGCTGCGATGCAGCGTTTGCGGATGCTTGTGTCCGTCCAGAATGACCCGCAGCGCGTTCTTGGTCTGGGCAAAGCCGACGACCCGTCCCGTCCTCCCGTCCAAACGCTTGCTATGCTTGCCGAGGGACCTCACCCGGAAGCGGCTGCCAATCGCAAGATCCAGCACGAGCGCGTCGTTTTCATTCATGGCGGTCAACTCTTCATCAAATATCTTCCAGACAGGGTCACCCGTTCAACCTACACGCTACGCTTCTCCACGAGGCTGCTGCAAAGCCGGCGATCGTCCTCCGACATGCCAGCCGGCGTCTCCCCATATTTGAAATAGGCCAGGATATGCGCGAGACGGGCAGCGTGCTCGACGGCGCTTCGCCTCTTCGCGCGCTGCCAGGCGGTGCGCTGGTGCCCACTCATTGCGAGCTTTGTGGCCGTCTGCACCTCCATCGACAACACCGAGATCAGCATGCTGCGATCGACATCGACCAGCGAATTCAACAAGGCCTCTACGTCACGCATTCCGTTCAGTCCACCTCCTGCTAGCGCCGACTACACATGGAAGATGAAGTCGCCTGCCTTGAGGTTCGACGCCACGATGTTCTTGAGCAGGATGGAATCGTTGGCATCGAGCGTCACCACCGTGTCATTGGGACTGTCCGCCGCCGAAGCCCAGGACACGTTCGTGAACTGACGAACGTCGAGCTTGTCGATTCCCGTCGTGAAATCGGTGATCGTATGCTGGACGGGCGTCGAAGCCGGAGGCGCCGCGAACACGAACTGGTCCCGGCCTCCGCCCCCGGTGAGCACGTCCTGACCGCTCGCAGCGAAGATGACGTCGTTGCCGGAGGTGCCCTGCACGGTCGTCCCCGTGCCGTTCTGGAAGATGAAATTCACGACTTGAGTGGCGCCGGCAATGTCCGACAGCGTCAACGCTACCTTCTCGTACGCGGGCGGCGTACCGCCGGGCGTGTAAGTCACGACCGGCGCGGTCGGAACGCTCGGATCGCTGTCGGTCACTTGAATCCCGCTCACGGTGTACGTGCCACTGTTGAAGTTGACGGTCAGCTGGCTGGTATCGATGACAGGCCCCTGATGATTCCAGCTGATCTTCGCGCCCCCCTGCCCGTCGGAAGCGATGAGGAATCCGGTCGGATCGTAGCTGCCGGCGAGAGCGAACGAGCCGACGCCGAAATCCACGTGCAGACCACCCGAACTGGACACGCTCACGTTCGTAGGAGCGATTCCGACGAGATCGATCGCATCTCCAAATGCAAAGCCGGTAACCGTGCCGGTGAAATGAGCGGCATCGGCAAGCACCAAGGTCCCGGGCGTACTCTTACCGGTGTCGAAGGTAACGTTGGCGTCCGCCGCCGCGCTGAACACGAGCGAAGCGCTATAGATGACCGCCGCGCCGCCGCCGGTCACCGCGGTGCCGATGGCCAGGCTGCCGGATTCCACCGCGATCGTTCCGGTATTTGTGAAGCCCGCCAGGCCCAGAATCGAGGACGTGCCCGTGCTTTCGATCGTACCGGCATTCGAGAGCGTGCTGGTGCCGGTGAACGCGCTGGCGCCACTGAACTGCCAATCCGCCCCCGCCTCGTTCGTGAACGTCGCGTTGTAGCCGAGGACGATGCCCTCAACGACGCCGGCATTGTCTATGGTGACCAGGCCCGTGCCGGTCGTGGTGACGTCGAGCCCCGCCGTGCCGCCAATCACCGAGCCGTCGATCGTGACGCTCACATCGCCGCCATCGAAGCCGAACGCCGCAACACCGTACCGGCCCGCGAACACGCGGGAATCCGACTCGACCGTAACAGCGATGTCGCCGACGCCGTAATTCACCGCGCGGATGCCGTCGGTTCCTGTCGGGGCGACGATCGTGGCGTGATCGTGAACCACGACATTGCCGTGGACCGCATCGTTCGCCGTGTTCTGATTGTTGGGATTGTAGCCGGCCAGAATGCCTGCAGCGGGGTCGGCGGCGACGGTGCCCGTCGGGGTCGTTCCCGAGTGGATCGTGCCGGACGCATTCACGAAGACCTCAGACGTCGCGGGCACGACCACGGAGGGATTGAGCGGATCTGCCTTGGTCGCCTTGTTGACCGCAGCAATGCCGGAGCTACCGGACGTGATCGAGGTGGTGGCCGAGGTCGTCACATGAATGCTGCCCGGCCCAAAATTCTGCGCGAGGATGCCGACACCCGTTCCGTTCGGCGGGCTAGCACCGCCGAGGGCGATGATGGTTCCGCCAAAATTGCTCACATCGACATCGCCGACGCCGTAGCTATAGGCCCTGATGCCATCGCCCGCATCGGCGGTGATATCGCCGAAGTTATTGACGACAACCTCGCCATAGACGTTGTAGTTGGCGGGGTTCGGTGGATTGTTCAGACTTGGGTCCGTCGCTTGGCCGATATAGCCTGCGAGGATACCGGCCGGCTGGCTGTTGAATCCCGTGGTGCCGATGCCGGAGTGTATGAAGGCCGCGTTCGTCACAATCACCGAACTGTTGAACGACGGCGCAATGCTCGTGGCCTCGTTGACTGCATTGATGCCGGCGCCGCCTTGGTGGGAGTCGATCGTATCTCCCGTCGACGTGACCACCGATATACTGCCGGCGTTGGTGCTCAGGGCGAGGATACCGTAGGCCTTGTTGAACGTTGCGGAGCCGGCGGTGATGGTCGTGTTGGCATAGACCGTGACGGCTATGTCACGGGACAGCGCGCTCGACGTGACCGGATCGGTGAACCCGCCATCGGCGTGGGCATAGATGCCATTCGAACCCGCCGTGATGTCGGCGCCCGAGGCGTCGTTGATCGTTATGTTGCCGTAGCCGTAATTATAGCCCTGCAGGCCGAAGCCGGCGGCAGAGACGTCCGCTGCGTTGTTGATGAAGACGTTGCCGCTGACATACTGGTTCGCATGCCCCCCTCCGCCGAAGAAGCCGGCGGCGATGCCGGACGGCGTACCGCCGCTGTTGGTCGGCAGGCTACCAGAGGTAATCGTGCCGGCCGCCGTCACCGCAACCACCGCGGGCTTCCCGGCGGCGACATTGGCCGCGAAGAGATTAATCAAATCCGGAGTGCTCGCCGTCGGATTTGCGTCATTGACTGCGTTAATTCCGCTGCTGCCGGAATTGATCGAGGACGGGGATATCGATGACGAGCTTACGACGACAACGATGTTGCCCGAGCCGCGATTCGTGGCGCCGATGCCATAGGGAGCATTGCCGCCCGCAGACGACGTTGCAGCCGTTAGTGCCTGAATCGAAACACCCAAGCCGACGCTAACTGCGATGTTGCCGACGCCGTAGTCGTAAGCAAGGACGCCGGGCCCCGCCGCGGCGAGCAGAGTCGGATTGGAGTTGCCGAAGGGATTGCCGTCGCTCGCGACATTGACGATCACGTCGCCGTAGACCGCAGAACTGAACGCGCCGTTACCGCCGGGATTGTAACCCGCCTGGATCGCAGACTGTGCGCTGCCGCCGTTGTTGACGTTCGTCCCGGATGAAATGAACCCCTGGCTATAGACCGACACGGTGCTGGCGCTGCCCGAAGCAATCGCGGTGGCCTGGTTGCCCGCATTGATACCCGTGCTGCCCGAGGTGATCGTGGTGCCCCAGCCGGCATTCACCAGCGAGCTTCCCGTACCATAGGTGAAGGCAAAGATACCGTACTGGGTAAGGCCGCTGCCGATGCCCGTGGCGCCTCCATTGACCGCCGTGATCGCATACTGGCCGGGCGCAAACGTGACTGACGTATTTCCTGAACCGTAATTGTCGGCAAAAATACCTGCTCCGGCCTGCGCCGTGATGCTGGCGCGATTCTCGATCGTGACGTCGCCTGTGATCACCGCGTTCGGCACCGTCGTGTTGTTATTGAGAATCCGCGCGCGAAGACCGGCCGCGCCGCTGCCCGCAATGTTTGCAGTGTTCGTGCCGCTCGTAATGGTAGACGAGTTGTAGATGATGATATTGCCGCCCGGCCCAGGGGTGGTTTCCTGCAGCGCGGCGGCGCGGATGCCGTTAAAGCCGGCATTGATCGTGCCGCCCGACGTCGTGATGGTGACGCCGCCCGTGCCGTTGGACACGCCCAGGATTCCGTACGAGTTCGTTCCGGTCAGCGCGGCGCCCACGCTGACAATATTGATATTGCCGTTGACCGTCGTGGCGGAGATGGCGTTGGCGACACCGCTCACATTCGCAAAATTGACGATATCGGCGGAGCCGCTGCCGCTGTTGCCGCCTTGCGTGGCATCGACGACGAGGCCAGTGTTGGGGCCGGTGCTGGCAGTAGGGCCGGATATATTCGCGGCATTGATGATCGCGCCGCTGGCGCCCTGTGTCGCGACCCGGAGACCGGGAAAGGCACCGTTGATCACAATGTCGGAACTTGCGTTGGCCACGACCGTGTACGTATTCGCAGCAACTCCGTCGGTCGTCGATAGGTTGAACCCAGGCCCAGTGCTGCTGTTGATGTGGTCGTTGTCGAGAATGTAGAAGCCTACGGGCGTCAGGGGCGATTGCGACGTGGTGACGCCGGAGATGATCGTCGCGCTGGTCGGCACCAGCACGATACGGTTCGACGAGAGAACATCGAACATATTTCCGGACAGCCCGGTTCCGGACACCTGGAACGCATAGTTTTGCACGCCGCTCACGGTCAGCGTAGAGCCGCTGATGTTCGCAGCGGTGATGCCGCCACTCCCTAGTGTGATGATGGAGCCAACATTGCCGCTGCCGCTGGCGCTGAAGTTGAGCGGCAGATTCGCACCAACCGAGGCCGGGTTGTCGAACGTCAGAAGTCCCCTGCCGCCAAAATTGATGGTTTGTGTAGCCGCAACAGACAGTCCGAGTTCAAGGGCTGAGTGGTCGCCCAGGAGGATCGAGCCCGCACCGGTCACGTTGGCGAAGATCTGCGCCGAGCTGTTGGGCAAAACGGATATGTTACCCGTGTTCGACAGCGCAATCGCGCCTGCCCCGGACAGGGCAGCAAGACCGAGCATATTGATGATGCCGGCATTGCTGATCGCGTTCGCGCCGCTGCCGAAGAAGTTCGAGCCATTGATATTCCAGGTTGCCCCGAGCGTGTTGTTGACGCTGCCGCTGCCAGTCCCGCTAAAGCTGATATTTCCGGTGATCGAGCCGTTGTTGGTGACCGACCCATTGCCGGCGAAGACCGAGATGGCGAAGTTGTTGGTCGTGCGGGCAAAGAGACTCGAGGCGATGAACTTGCCCGCGGCGTTGGAAATCGTTGCAGTCTGAGTGCTGTTGCCGTTGCCGATCGCCACGACGGGCATGAACGGCACACCGGGCGCATTGATCGTTCCGGAATTGGAAATTGAGATCAACCCATTGACCGAAGCACTGGATCCGTTGCCGACCGAGATGCCGATGCCCGCCGCGCTGATGACGCCCTGGTTGTTGATCGTGATGCTGCCGCCCGCCGCCGAGAATGCATTAACGCCGCTTCCCTGCGCCGCGACGACAGACGACGTCGGCCGCAGCGTTGCGCTGATAGTGCCATTGCCGTTGTTGTAGAGATTGATGCCGGGCCCCGAAGCCGCGGTGACGGTCGCCGCATTGTCCACAACGACGTTGCCGTGAATGTTGGCCGGCGAGACGACCGAGTAGCCAGCCGAGATGCCGGCAGGCGTGCCACCGCCCGAGAGGAAATTGAAGCCCGAGTTGATCGCTCCCGTCGACGTGGTGACCGATATCTGATTTCCGGAGGCGACGCTGGTGGCCGCCGAATTGGCGTTGATGCCGTAGCCGCCGGACATGAACTGGTCATTGGCGCCGGTCGTGATCGTGATATTGCCGCCGCTTGTGTTGTTGGCGTTGATTGCGGCAAGGCCCATGAGCGAGCTCGCAGTCACCGCGGCAGCCGTCGGCGTCGAATTGGCTTCGACGCTGATCGAAACATTGGAAGGCGACGCGGTGCCGTTGACGGACGAACCGGCGAAGATGCCGAACTGCGCGCCGCTCACCGACTTGTCGGCCCTGTTTATGATCGTGATGTTGCCGTAGCCGACATTGAAGCCAATGATGCCATATCCGGCTCTCGCCGAAATATTGGCGGCATTGTCGACAAGGACCGAGCCGTTGATGTTCGGGTTTGAAGTCCCGTTGCTGCCATAGTAGCCAGCTGAAATGCCCGCCGGCTGGGCACCTCCGGCCGACAGATGCACACCCGAGTTGATCGTGCCGGCGGCCGTGACGGTGACGGTCGAGCCCAGGCTCTGCAGAATGGAAGTGCCCTGATTGATCGCGAGGATACCGTGCGACCCCGAGGTGATGCTGGAGCTCGCAGTCGTCGTGACCGAAACGTTGCCAGTGCTGCTGCTCGAGCCGGCGATGCCATAGACATCGCTGGCAACAATGGTTCCGGAGTTGCTAATGAAAACGTTGCCGGGCCCGAAATTGTAGCCGCGGATGCCGTCACCACCCGCCGCATTGATGGTGGCGGAGTTGCTGATGACAACGTTGCCGAACACGCTGGAATTGACGGTATTGGTCGCGCCGCCCTTGTAGCCGGCGAGGATGCCGGCTGGACGGCCGCCCTGTCCGGTCAGGGCTGTGCCTGAGTTGATCGCGCCGCTCGCATTGATCGAAATCGAGCTCGCGATCACGCCGCCGACCTTGGGCAGCGAGACCGCTTCGTTGTACGCGTTGATGCCGACGCCGCCTGATGTGATGACCGTGCCGGCGCCCGCATTGACCTGGATATTGCCGGTACCCTTGGATTGCGCCTCGATACCGTAGAGCGTCGAACCGATGATCTGCGCGGTCGCCTCGAGCGGATTGGGTGCCGTGGTTACACCGATATTGCCGTTGCCGTTGGTCTGGACACGGATGCCGTCGTGACCGCCCGCGATATTTCCGCTTTGGCTGACGGTGATATCGCCATTGTTCGCCGAATTGAGGTTGACGGCGACGATTCCGCTGAACGCGGCGCCGGTTCCTGTCACGCTGCCTGATCCATTGATCAGGATGCTGCCCGTGCCCGTCGCGTTCTGTTGAGCAAGAATGCCCCTGCCCGCCAGGCCGGTCACCGTCCCCGACGTCGTGACCGTGATCGATCCGGCGGCATTCTGAATCACGGAGATAGCGCTTCCGGCGCCGGTGATCTGGCCCGTAGGATTGACGGTCAGGTTCGCGGGATTGCCCGCACTTGCACCGGTCGCATAGAGATCGATCGCATCGCCGGCGCTGGTGGTAATGTTGGCGCTACCGCCGATCGCGACCGGCCCGCTTGCGATCGAAATAGCATTGATCGTTGCAGTGACGGCCGCGCCAATCTGCAGAGTGCCGCCGGATCCGGTGAACTCGACGACACCGCCCGCCGGGCTCATCGCGACGCTGGCGCCGCCGCTGGCGACCAGGATCGGCAGGCTCGCCGTCGCGCCGACGTTGCCCGCCGAATCGACCACGCGCGTGAAGTAAGTGAAATTCGCGCTTCGGACCGTACTGTCGGTGAAGGTCCACCGGCTCAAGCCGTTCCGGACAACGTCCGTCCACGTCGCGTTATCCGTACTGATCTGGACTTTATCGCCAAAGGCAAGCGTGCCGTTCGTCCCCGTTACGATGATCGAGGTGCTGGTTGAAGACGAGCTTCCGGCGACAGACGAAATCGCAACGGATTCCGTCGGCGAACCGGTGTCGACGACGTAGCTCGCATTGTCCGCCACCGCGGCCGCGGTCAGCACCGCCACGTTGCCGGCGGCATCGGTGATCGTGCCACCGTTCAGGCCCAGCGCATTGGCGCCGAGGCTGATGCCGTTGGCATCGTTCTGGCCAGCCTGGATCGTGTAGGTGAACACCAGCTGGGTGCTGCCACTGCCGGAGGCGTAGCTGGCCTGCACCGGTGTCCCGCCGATGTTCAAGGCGAGTTGCGGCGTCCCGGTCACCGTGACGCTCTCGCTGAACGTCACGGTGACGCTGACCACGTCGCCGGCATTGAGCGTGCTGTTCTGCGCGCCCGTCGCGCTGGTGATCGCCTCGCCGCTCACCGTCGGGGCGGCGGTATCGACCTTGTAGCTGGCGTTGTCGGCCACCGCAGCCGCGGTCAGCACCGCCGCGTTGCCGGCGGCGTCCGCGATCGTGCCACCGTTCAGGCCCAGCGCATTGGCGTTGATGCTGATGCCGTTGGCATCGTTCTGCCCGGCCTGGATCGTGTAGGTGAACACCAGCTGGGTGCTGCCGCTGCCGGAGGCGTAACTGGCCTGCACCGGCGTCCCGCCGATGTTCAGGGCCAGTTGCGGCGCCCCCGTCACCGTGACGCTCTCGCTGAACGTCACGGTGACGCTGACCACGTCGCCGGCATTGAGCGTGCCGTTCTGCGCCCCCGTCGCGCTCGTGATCGCCTCGCTGCTCACCGTCGGTGCCGCGGTGTCGACCTTGTAGCTGGCATTATCGGCTACCGCGGCCGCGGTCAGCACCGCGGCATTGCCGGCGGCATCGGTCATCGTGCCGCCGTTCAGGCTCAGCGCATTGGCGTTGATGCTGATGCCGTTGGCATCGTTCTGCCCGGCCTGGATCGTATAGGTGAACACCAGCTGGGTGCTGCCGCTGCCGGAGGCGTAACTGGCCTGCACCGGCGTCCCGCCGATGTTCAGGGCCAGTTGCGGCGCCCCCGTCACCGTGACGCTCTCGCTGAACGTCACGGTGACGCTGACCACGTCGCCGGCATTGAGCGTATTGTTCTGTGCCCCCGTCGCGCTCGTGATCGCCTCGCTGCTCACCGTCGGTGCCGCGGTGTCGACCTTGTAGCTGGCATTATCGGCCACCGCGGCCGCGGTCAGCACCGCCGCGTTGCCTGCGGCATCCGTGATCGTGCCGCCGTTGAGGCTCAGCGCGTTGACGTCGATGCTGATGCCGTTGGCATCGTTCTGGCCAGCCTGGATCGTGTAGGTGAATACGAGCTGGCTGCTGCCGCTGCCCGAGGCGTAGCTGGCCTGCACCGGTGTCCCGCCGATGTTCAGGGCCAGTTGCGGCGTCCCCGTCACCGTGACGCTCTCGCTGAACGTCACGGTCACGCTGACCACGTCGCCGGCATTGAGCGTGCCGTTCTGCACCCCCGTCGCGCTGGTGATCGCCTCGCTGCTCACCGTCGGCCCGGCGGTATCGACCTTGTAGCTGGCGTTGTCCGTCACCGCGGCCGCGGTCAGCACGGCCACGTTGCCAGCCGCATCCGTGATCGTGCCGCCGTTCAGGCTCAGCGCATTCGTGTCAATGCTGATGCCGTTGGCGTCGTTTTGCCCGGCCTGGATCGTGTAGGTGAACACCAGCTGGGTGCTGCCGCTGCCCGAGGCGTAGCTCGCCTGCACCGGTGTCCCGCCGATGTTCAGGGCCAGTTGCGGCGTCCCCGTCACCGTGACGCTCTCGCTGAACGACACCGTAACGCTGACCACGTCGCCGGCATTGAGCGTGCCGTTCTGAGCGCCCGTCGCGCTGGTGATCGCCTCGCCGCTCACCGTCGGGGCCGCGGTATCGACCTTGTAACTGGCATTGTCGGCCACCGCAGCCGCGGTCAGCACCGCCGCGTTGCCGGCGGCGTCCGCGATCGTGCCACCATTCAGGCTCAAGGCGTTGGCGCCGAGGCTGATGCCGTTGGCATCGTTCTGGCCAGCCTGGATCGTGTAGGTGAACACCAGCTGGGTGCCGCCGCTGCCGGAGGCGTAGCTGGCCTGCACCGGTGTCCCGCCGATGTTCAAGGCGAGTTGCGGCGTCCCGGTCACCGTGACGCTCTCGCTGAACGACACGGTGACGCTGACCACGTCGCCGGCATTGAGCGTGCTGTTCTGCGCCCCCGTCGCACTGGTGATCGCCTCGCTGCTCACCGTCGGTGCGGCGGTATCAACCTTGTAGCTGACGTTGTCCGCCACCGCAGCCGCGGTCAGCACGGCCGCGTTGCCGGCAACATCGGTGATCGTGCCGCCGTTCAGGCTCAGCGCGTTGGCGTTGATGCTGATGCCGTTGGCATCGTTCTGCCCGGCCTGGATCGTATAGGTGAACACCAGCTGGCTGCTGCCGCTGCCCGAGGCGTAGCTGGCCTGCACCGGTGTCCCGCCGATGTTCAGGGCCAGTTGCGGCGTCCCCGTCACCGTGACGCTCTCGCTGAACGTCACGGTCACGCTGACCACGTCGCCGGCATTGAGCGTGCCGTTCTGCACCCCCGTCGCGCTGGTGATCGCCTCGCTGCTCACCGTCGGCCCGGCGGTATCGACCTTGTAGCTGGCGTTGTCCGTCACCGCGGCCGCGGTCAGCACGGCCACGTTGCCAGCCGCATCCGTGATCGTGCCGCCGTTCAGGCTCAGCGCATTCGTGTCAATGCTGATGCCGTTGGCGTCGTTTTGCCCGGCCTGGATCGTGTAGGTGAACACCAGCTGGGTGCTGCCGCTGCCCGAGGCGTAGCTCGCCTGCACCGGTGTCCCGCCGATGTTCAGGGCCAGTTGCGGCGTCCCCGTCACGGTGACGCTCTCGCTGAACGTCACGGTGACGCTGACCACGTCGCCGGCATTGAGCGTATTGTTCTGCGCCCCCGTCGCGCTCGTGATCGCCTCGCTGCTCACCGTCGGTGCGGCGGTATCGAGCGTGATGATCAGTGCGGCGGTGGTCGAGGTGTTGCCGAAACTGTCGCTGAGTCTGGCCGAGATCGACTTGGCGCCGTCAGGGCCGAGATCACCGTCGGTTACGGTCAAGCTCACGCTCTGCGCGCTGATGTCGGCTGCGCTGATCGTGTGCGTGACGGGATGGGCGAACGGCGAGCCATTGAGCAACAGCTGGATCGTATCTCCCGCCGCGACGTTGGCGCCGAGGGCGACCGTGAAAGTCGGCGCGGTCACGTTCGTCGTGTTGTCACTGCTGGAACTGCCGGAATCGGAAGCTGTCGCCAGGTCCGGCGTACCGCCGGACGGGGCATTGGTGTTCAAGGTGAAGACCACCGTGTTGCTGACGCCCTGGTTGCCGGCGGCATCAGTCGCTTGCGCGGTCAAGCTGTTGGCGTCGCTGTGCAGCGTGACGTCGGTGCTCCAAGTGCCGTTGGCCTGGATGGTTGCGACGCCGACCGGAGTGCCATCATCCAGGACGGTGACAATCGCACCCGCGTCAGCGGGATCCGCCGTACCGGTAATCGTCTGCACGGATTGATTGGTGTTGCCGCCGGGATTGGTGATCGCCAGCACGGCCGCGCTCGTGTCGAGCGTGATGGTCAAGGCGCTGGTGGTCGAGCTGTTGCCCGCCAGATCGGTAAACCGGGCAGAGATCGGCTTGGTCCCGTCAGGTCCAAGGTCACCGGGGCTCACCGCGAAACTGACGTTTTGAGCCGCGATATCGCCCGAGGTGACGGTTCGCACCAGAGGATGGGAGAACGAGGACCCATTCAGCAGCAGCTGGACCGTGTCGCCCACGGCAACACCGGCACCAAGCGCGACCGTCAGCGTCGGGGCCAGTACGTTGGTATTGTTGTCGCTGCTGGAGGAGCCGGAATCCGAACTCGCAATCAGATCTGGCGTGCCGCCGGACGGAACGGTCTGGTCCAGCGTGTAGCTGTGGCCGGTGCCCGCAGCGATATTGCCGGCCAAATCGATGGTGCGGACCGACAGCAAACTGCCTGC
Organism: Bradyrhizobium huanghuaihaiense; assembly: GCF_025200885.1. NCBI lineage: Bacteria > Pseudomonadati > Pseudomonadota > Alphaproteobacteria > Hyphomicrobiales > Nitrobacteraceae > Bradyrhizobium > Bradyrhizobium huanghuaihaiense. Next base: position 6,091,496 of record NZ_CP104172.1, read on the forward strand.
CCCGGAAAGGAGCACGCCCGATGCGGACCACGCGCCCCCTGCTGCATTTGCCGTGACCCAGTTCGCGCCGTCAACGCTGAGCTGAATTGACTCGCCGGGACTCAGCGCGCCGGTATACGTTCCGGTTACAGTCTGCGACGCCACATTGGTGACGAAATCGCTCGACGAGCTGCCGCTGTCGGACCCCAGTGCGATCACCGTCGCAACCGCTGACGGCGCGCTGGTGTCCAGTGTGTAGGCATGCCCGGTGCCGGCAACGCTGTTGCCAGCCAGATCGATCGTCCGGACCGACAGCGTGCTCCCGGCGGCCGACAGCGTTACTCCGGATGCTGCCCAGGTGCCGTTCGATGCGTTGGCGACCGCCGTCACCCAGGTTGTGCCGCCGTCGGCGCTGACCTGGATGGACTCGCCGGCACCGAGGGCGCCGGAATAGGTGCCGCTGACCGTCTGCAACGCGACATTGCTGATGAAATCGCTCGCGGAGCTGCCGCTGTCTGACCCCAGCGCCGTCACCGTCGCAATTGCGGACGGCGCGACGGTGTCGAAGGTGTAACTGTGGCCTGTTCCCGCCGCGACATTGCCCGCAAGGTCGATCGTGCGAACTGACAGCGTGTTCCCGGCCGCCGACAGCGTCAAGCCGGATGCTAACCAGGTGCCGTTGGCCGCATTGGCCGTTGCGGTCACCCAGCTCACACCGCCATCCGCGCTGACCTGAATCGTTTCGCCGAAAGCCAGGACACCCGTATAGGTGCCGCTTACGGTTTGCGACGGAATGTTGGTGACGAAATCGGTCGAGGAGCTGCCAGTGTCAGAACTTAGCAGCGTCACCGTCGCAACCGCCGTCGGCGCCAAGGTATCCAGAGTGTAGCTGTGTCCCGTCCCCGCCGTGATGTTACCGGCGAGGTCGATGGTGCGAACCGACAGCAAGTTGGTGCCGGACGACAGCGATACGCTAGATGCCGACCAGTTGCCGCCCGATGCGGACGCCGTCACCCAGGTGGCGCCATTGTTGGCGCTGACCTGGATCGTCTCGCCCGGACCCAAGGCACCGGTATAGGTGCCGCTGACCGTTTGCGAGGCCACGTTGGTATTGAAGTCGGTCGGCGAGCTGCCGCTGTCGGCGCTCAATGTCCCCACGGATGCAACAGGCGCAGGCGGCGTCGAATCGAGCGTCAGGACGACCGTATTGCTCGAGCCCAAATTGCCGGCCACGTCCGTGTCCTGGGCGACGAAGCTATTGCCGCCCTCGGAAAGCTGTACGATCACGCTCCAGCTGCCGTCCGCCTGGACAACGGCACCGGCTACGGCCTGCGCATTGTCGAACACGATCACGGTGGTTCCGGCATCGGCCAAGCCGACCGTTCCGGCGATTCTCTGGGTGGCCTGGTTGGTCAGCGCATCCGAATTGTCGATCGTGACCACGGGCGAAGCCGTGTCGATTGTGACAGCCTGCGCGGCGGAGCCGATCGTGTTGCCGACGGAATCGACGACGCGCACCTGGTACGAGAAGCTCGCATTGTGGACACCGGGATCGATCAGGCTCCACGTCGTTCCTGTCGCCTGAACGACGTCACTCCATGTGAGACCATTGTCGCTGCTGACCTGAATCTTCTCGCCGGGCGAGAGCGCTCCATTGCTGCCGGAGACCGACAATTGGGTGCTGTTGGTGATGAAATCGCCGGAGGCCCCGCTATCAGGACTGATCGCCGTAATGGCCAGCGGCAGCGTGATGTTGAGACTTGCGGTGGAAGCCGCAGACTTGATTGAATCGGAGACCGTATAGCCGAAGACGACGCGGCCGCTGAATCCCGGATCCGGCGTGTACGTCCACGTCTGATCGCTGTTCTGGATCAGCCCCCCGCCTCCGCTCTGGATCGTCAGCGACGTGATGGACAGGGAGGGACCGTCGATGTCGGCGACGCCTTTGAGCAAGACCGTCGGCGCGATGACGTAGGGGCTGTCCTGCAGCCCCTGCGCGAGCGTGACGGGCGCCGCCACCGGAGCCGCATCGGCCGTCTGGATGGCAGGCTGTACGCCGTCATGCACCGTTACGAAGACGGGGACGGTTATGGAGCCATTGTCAGCGGAGAGCCTGATGATGAATTCCTGCGTGGCTGTCTCGCCGAAAGACAGCCCCGCAAAGTCGCTCTTCGGCTCGGCGAAACTCCAGTTGATATGCCCGTTTGCGTCAAAGCTGGCGCTGAAATACGGGGTCGCGTCGCCAAACTGATCCGTCACGCTGACCGTGACGCCGGTGTAGTCACCCGTGACTGCTATCGATCCCTTGGCGGCGAGGACGTCGGACGACTTCGCCGTCTCCAGAATGATCGCACTAAGTCCCGAGGTCGGATCGGCAAAGAAGATGTTGCTGCTGTTGCCGAAGGCGACGTACTGGCCGCCGGCGCTGATCGCGGCACCGCCATTGGACGCTGTATCCACCCCGTCTGAAACCAGCCGATAGGCGGGGGCCGCCGGGTTCGTGACGTCGACGATGTAGATATCGGCGAACCCGTTCTGATCGGCCGAGGTCAGCCTCGCCTCGCTCGTGAAGACGATGAAGTGGCCGTCCGGGCTCAGCACCGGACTGTAGCTGCTGCCCGAGGCGTTGGACGTGTGAAATACGACGGCCCCGGCATTCAGATCATAGAGATAGATCTCGGAATGGCCGGCGCCGTCAGTCTCCTGATAGGCGATCATGCGGCCATCTGCGCTGATGGTCGGCGCAACCGTCCCGGCCCCGGCGGAGGTGCCGGCAATCACGGCCAGTTCGCCCGTCGACAAATCGAAGGCAAGAAGCCTGCCCCCGCCTCCTGGAGCCGCCACATCCGAATTCCAGAAGGCAATCAGGTGGCCGTCGGCGCTGATGGCGGGCTTCCAAAGCGCCCCCGAGCTCCCCACCGCACCTGGCGTCACCGTTCCTTTGAGCGTGCCGTCAAGACCGTAGATCGAAACGTTGCCGCCATCCTGTTGCACGACGATCGTGCCGCCGTCGCCACTGACGGCGGGCGCGCTTCCCGGCGCCAGCTCGGTCTGAACATGATAGTGCGCCGGATCGGAAGGATCGGTGCCATAGACGAAGACGAAGCTCCCGCCACCGTCGGAGCCCTGATAGACGATATAGCGGCCGTCAAAGCTGATCGTCGGCGAACCGTAGCTCCAGCCGTTCGCGGGAGAGGCGATGGTCGTGGTTGCGCCCGTCTCGTGGTTGAAAAAGTAGATTGCGCCGTCGGGATCGTAGACGACGTCGCCATTGGCGCTCATGACCGGACCGATATGGTCTCCCGGCCCGGAGGTGATTGCCGCAACGTTCGGCGGCGTGACGACGAATGGAACGGCCGACAGCTTGACCGGGACAATGATCGCCTCCCCCACAACGATGTTGCTCGGAGGCGGGCTTGTGCCGGAGTCGGAAGCCGGGTTGACCGTGACGACAACGGTCGGAGGCGTTGCGCTCGAGGGCGGGGTGGCGCTTGTCCCGAGCGGGGGATGATATTCCGTGCCGGGCGGCTGTAGCGGCGGGCTCCCGGCGAATTTCGTCGTGCTGTTCGGATTCGGGTTGTTATTGTTGTTGTCCCTGTTCTCCGTGTGCTGCGGAAGATTTGGAAACAGCTGTTTGCCGGAATCATATGTGCTCAGCACCTGCTGGAATGCACCGAATTCCTGCGCGACCTGATCTGTCGTCTTGTTGCTCTGCTGGGCAATCACGTCGAAAGTCGCCGTCGGCGTCAGCGTCAGCGTCGATCCGTTGCTCGTGACGGTACCTATCAAGACACCGGCCGTATTGAAAACCTGGACGGCATGCACCAGACCGTCACGCTGGTCGATGACGGAAACCGACACCTTTCCGTCGGTCGCCGAAACGTCGAGGATCACGGCCGTGCCGCGAATCCCGATCGTGGCGCTGGGTGTCGCCACCCGCATATCACCGGTCTTCGCAACCTGGCCCGCCACAAAGCTGGCGGCGCCCTGGACCAGGGTCATCAGCGAGCTGTTGGATGTGCTGCTGGCATCGTAGGTCAGTTCGTTCAGCATGAACCGCGCACTGGCGGACAGATTGAACGTCGTGCCGTCGTCGAGCACGAGACCAAGGGTCGAGTCGCTGCCCGTCTGCACCACGTCGTTCTGGTAGATCGCATCACCGACGTTGGCGACGATCGTCACGCCATTGCGGACGATGCTTGCGCTGCCGGTCATCTTGACGACATGGCCCACCACCTTGCCGCTGGCCGCGGGCGCACCGGCCTGCGCATATTGCGTGTGTCCGGTCAGAGCATCGATGACGCCGGGATCGAGGTGCGCGCCTTCCGGGGAAACGAGCAACGGGCGCGCGTGATCGCGGAAATAGTTTGGCACGACGACGCGATGGAGCTGATCCGAGAGGATCAGGTCGACGCCGCTGCGCACGAAGTCGCCGGAGAAGAGAAGGTGCGCGTCCGGGATCACAACTGCAGCGGACGGTATCTCCGCCAACGCGTCGTGCCCGAATTGAAGGGATTGGTGCCCCGAGCCGTTCGGCAAAAATCTGTCGGTGTGGTTCAAGACGCCACCGTAAATCGTTAAAAATTAATTAAACCGTTTTTAAGTACCATTACGAAGTTCCAGAGAAAAGTGGCCACGAACCGCCTGCCTGAGTTTTCTGCACCGTAATTAATTCGGGCCGCAGGCGGCGTAGAGACCGCGACGCAAATTCGCGTCAGACATTGAAAATACTATTGAATTCCAATCCACGCAGTGAGTTTTGCCGTTTATCCGAACACCGCGTCCGGCTCGCGGAGCGCGGGGCCGGAAGACGGCCCGGAGCCTAATCGCGTCCCGCCGCCGAGGAGAAACGGGATTAAACCGGGCCAGACGGTTTTTACGGCCTATCGCTCAGGCAACCGCGAGCACTCCCGATCCCGGATCGCTGAAGCGCACCGCAGATCCGACAAGAGAGCATTCAGCCTGCGTCGGTACGCCTGCCTCGAGGCGCTATTCCCCAGTTTCCCGTGCGCCATGTGCAAGGCGAATGGAAACTGGTTGCTTCACGCGCCCGCTCGCTCCTAGGATAGCCGCACTCCCTCGCCTCGCCGCGCGGCGACGGAGCAAGAGTGCTGGAGCAGAAGCTATGCCCAAAGCGGAAAGCTTGTCGATCGACAAAATTCGCGTTCCGACCAAGAGCAGAAAGACGCTCGACCCCGGGCTCGTTCAAACGATCGCGGAAAGCATCCTGGAGATCGGACAGCAAGTTCCCATTTCCGTTCGCCCCGAGGATGATCAGTTCGTTCTGGTCGACGGACTGCATCGGCTCGAGGCCTGCAAGGCCCTTGGTGAAATGTCCGTCATCGCTGTCGCCGTCGCGGCAGAGAGTCCTCAGCACAGGAAACTGCTGTCCGACAGCACGGAACTGGAAGCCGAGCGCAACAAGATGGCCCGGTTGAAGCAATTGCGCCTTGAGAGGGAGGCCGCCACAGCAGTCGCGGCTGCGCCGGCGAAACCGGGCTTCAATCGGCAACCGGAACGAAGTACAGGGGCCAAGCCGGCCGCATCATCGACGCGAACCGCCCGGACGGCAGCAACATTGGTACCCGGAACGAAAACCCTGTCCCAATGGATCGCCCAACAGAAAAGCGACGGTGGCCGTTATTGACCCTTCGCCGCGCTGTCCAGGCGCGAATTAGCCAGCCCGCAAGCGCCTATTGCTTATTGCCGCAATATCACACGCGCAAATGAGGCGCCGATCCCCGCAAGCATCGGCGCCCCTCCACGCGCAGCCTATGATTGCTCGCCCGAGCGCGCGATCAGTGCTTTGCCATCCCTGCCAGAATTGGGCCGGCTTCCGCGTCCTCGACGCAGGGCGTGACCGTGAGCTCCATGACATTCGCCCACTGTGCGTACCACTGGTACATGGCCTTGGGATCGTTGCTTTCCGAAATGGCGAAACCCTCGCCATTCATTCCATGCCAACGCCCGAGCATCTTGACGCCCTCGGGCGGAGCTCCGCCGGTTTCCAGGAATTTCTTGATCGCTGCATCGATCGAGCTTGGCGGAATTTTCCAATGCGAGATGTACTTCATCAATGCTCTCCCATTTAAAAATGCGCTTCCGTGCCTATACGGCAGTGCCTAGTCAAACACGAAGCGGTGACGCTGCAAAGACCCGCGCCTTGCTCGAGCGTGGGCCTCGATCGGTCGCGCGGCCCCATTTCCAGCGTGTCTCTGGACGACGTTACCGGGGACTAGCAAATTCAAACGATTGGCCATACCCTTTGGGCGCATGAGCTGAAAGACAGCGCGCTACATCTAAAATCATCGAGCGAGCGTAGAGTGCGATCACCACGGATGCAATGAACGACAGCCCGCACACCTCTTGGCCTGCCTTCATAAATGACGTGCAAGCCGACTATCCCGAGCATTTCGACTGGGGCGCGCTGGCGGCGTTGCGGACGAAGTCGGTACCGGCTGCCGTGACCGGCGCGGCCGAGGCCGCTTCGGGGCGCAACAGCGTATTTGGCGATGGCCGAGCTGCGCAAACCGTGCCGCCAAGCGTTGGGCTGGATTTTCGGCCGGGCATTGAACCAACATCCTTACCGGATGAACCAGCCACCGCATCGGCAGGCGCGATCGATCCGACGTCCGAGGCTCGTGCCACGCAGGGTGATGCCGCTCCGCTCTCAGGAGCCCTCCCACCAGAGAGATCTGCAGTCGACCAAGAACCTTTGCCTCTCGCGACAATACGTCGGTCGCAACTCCCTTTGCCGGAGGACGGCATTTTGCGGTTGCGGTTTTCCGATGTCGGTGAACCCAGCGAACCGGGAGAACACCGCTCGCACTACGGTCTTGTCGAAGTTACACGAAGTGATCTCGCCGTCTGGAAGGCTTTTCCGGACGCGGTCTTCACGGTCATACAACCTTCGCCCTACTCGAACGCGACGATCTTCCGACTCGGGACTTTCGAGGTTTGAGCGCCCGCATGTCTCTCTAACGCGAGGGCGGGATCAGCGCTCGCAGGATGTCCGGCTTCCAGGCCTGGCGCGCACTGTCGAAGGCCGCGAAATCATGGTCGAACTGCCAATAGGCCCATGACCAGCCCAGCCGGTCGGCGCTTCGCGCGACGTACGACAGGTATCTCGCGCGACTATCGGACGGTGCGCGCTCGTACACGCCGAACTCGCCGAGGTAAACCGGGCGCTTTTCTTTCTCTGCCCAGCGGCTCATCTTCTCGAAGTCGGCCGCGGCCCGCGCTTCGTCATCCTGCGAGCCCCAATCCAGCGGACCGATCCGCGAAAACGTCGCCGACCACGGCGCCCCCTGATGCGTGAACCGCAAGGGCGCGTAATAGTGAAACGTGACGATGAGGTTACGGTCGTCAGCCGGCAGAACCAGCTCGTCGACGGGATTCTCATCGACGTTGAGAACTGCGGCAATGACCGGCCGCGCGGGGTTGGTGCGGCGGATGATGCCGAGGCATTCGCCCAGCAGCGAATTCCATTCGGCCGACGTCATGTGTCCGCCCGGCTCGTTCAAGATCTCGAAGACCAGTTTCGGATACTTGCCGGTATAGCGCTCGGCGATCTGCCGCCAGAACGCCTTCAGCTTTTCCGCGCATCCGGCCACGTCGCTCTGGCAGACGTGGGTATCGTGCTCGTCGAGAACGGGAACGAGATTGCGCGCCAGGACCTCCTCGATGACGGCATCAAGCCGCCTCAGGACGATCTCGTCCAGGACGTTCCCCGGACCCATGAACTTGAAGCCGAAGAAATTGATCCTGACATGCGCGAACCCGGCCTTCTTGATGGCCGTCAGATTGTCCAGGCGGAACGGCACATTCTGACCGCCTTCCCAGATCCCGTCATAGCCGAGAATGTTGATGCCGCGGCCCAGTTTCGGCATGCCATTGGAAGCAGCCTGCGCGGCAGCGGGAGATGGGGAGCAGAGCGCCGCGACGAAGAGAAAGCCTGCCGCAAGATCGAGACTCTTCGGCCAGCGAGCACGGATGGCGGTCATCTGCTTCCATTCCAAAGACTAGAGATCTGTCTGTCGTACCGGTCGGCACGTCGCAAAGAAAAACCCGACCAGCAGCACCGACGTGAACATCGTCGAGCGGAGGAACGTCGTCTCCGTGAAATTGGTCTGAAAGCTCAGGACGACAAATCCGATGATGAGGGCGCAGTGCGACCGATCGATCGACTGGGCGGAAATGAGATGGAGCATCTTGTTCGAGAACAGAAGGACGCTTCCCGTGAACAGCATATACCCGATGAATCCCGTCTCGATCAGGATGGTGATGTAGCCACTGTGATAATTGTCCAGCACCCAGCTGTGGTTCTGCTCGAAATAATCGTAGATCGAGGGGATCGTCCAGAACCCGTTGATCCCGAAGCCGAGCAGCGGGGCATCGTCAAAATGGCTTATCGCGTAGTGCCAGATGAAGGTCCGCTCGGTAAAGTCGATGCTCGCGTCACCGAAATGGATCGCATCATATCCGGTCGTGTAGAAATAGAGGAACAGCGCGCCCGCCGCCAGGCACATGACGAACGGCAGCACCGCATAGAGCCTCATGCAGGTGACCGACCACATCGAGGTCACGAGCAGCGCGCAGGCGGCCAGGGCGACCGCACCGGCGCCGCGCGATTCCGAGGCAAGGACGCATGTCGACGCCAGAAGGAATGTCGCGAGGAACGCCAGCCAGCCCTGCCCCCTCATCTTCAGATAGCAGGCAAAGAACATCAGATAGGCGCCGACGAAGCCAAGCGTCTGCTTCGATTCATAGATACCCTGCCATTGACCGCTGTGCATCCAGCTGTGGTCGATCCCGATGTCGGGAACGGCGACCGCAAAGAAGGCCGATGCGGCGACCAGGACGAACAGTCCAAGGGCCGTGGCGCCTACAATCTCGTCGATGTCGATGCGCGTGACGAGGCAGAAGGCGCCAAAAGTCGTCATCGCAAGCGCCGCACTCTTCATCAGTGCCGCGACATTCAGGCTGGACCAGAACACGGAGATGACGGCGAAGCCGTAGAATGCGACCAGCACGACCAAATCGGGGTTGAACTGCAAACGCAGGCGCGGCCGCACGAATGCGCTTGCATAGATCGAGACGCCCCACATCAGGATCGCGACGGCCTGCTGCAGATAAGTCAGCTCCGCCGGCAGCAGCCCCGTGTTGAGGGTGCCCATCGACGCAATGACATTGATGGTGATCGAACAGCGGATTGCGACGCTGGCAATCCCCTCGATGCCAACGCTGCGCGTCTGCCAGATCGCGCTCTCGGAAATCCCGGAGTCCGCATCGCTCTGTAGGCTGGCCATGGGCCGACCTTCCTTCAACGCGGTTAATTGTTCGCTAGCGCAGGTCGGCCTCCACGTCCGAGCCCCAAGACCGCGCAACGTTAAGAATTCGGTAACGATACGAACCGGGCTCGATGCATTAATGCAAATCATACCGCGTCGGTATCTCGACCGTCACTCCCCTGCTATAAAACCCTGGTTCCGGCTCGGATCGACCATTCCCGAGTGTCATGATTTCCCTGGTTACGCATGAATACGTCTAGCAATACGTTCGATATCGCCGTCGAGCCGGCATTCGACTTTCTGTCCCCGGAATATGCCGAGCTGTTCGACAGTTCGGCCGCGACTGCTTTCCAGCATCCGCTCTGGCTGCACAGCCTCTACAGCAGGCTTGCAACTCATGCCGGAGCAACCCCGCTGGTCGTCGTGGCTCGCCATCACGCGAGCGGCGCCCTTGCGATGGTGCTGCCTTTGCTGCGGATCCGACGCGGTCCGATACGAACCGTCGAATTCGCCGACCTGCGTGTCTCCGACTATCTGGCGCCCGTTTGCAGCCCGCAGGTATTTGCCGAGCTGCTCAGAGATGCGGACGCATGCGCGGAGATCGGGCATCTCGTCCGCCCCTTCGACCTGCTTCGGATGACCAAGCTGCCGGACGGGCGGCTTCCGATCGAGAGCCTCCTGGACGCGCCCCGCCGGGTCGCGATGGACAGCAATGCCTATGCGACGGTTCTCGTGGCGCCTTTCGAGCAATGGCGGGCCAGTGCGATGGATCGCTCCTACCAGAAGGAGCTCGCAAAAAAATCTCGTCAGCTCCAGAAGAAAGGCGCGTTGAGCTTCTCATGCTGCGATGACAGCGCCTCGATCCTGAACGCTCTTGACGTGATGAAACAATTCCGCGGCCCGCGCTTCCAGTCGCAGGGCGACGGGGACCTGCTCCAGCGACCCGAGTATTACGACTTCTATTCCGACGTGGCGGTTCGCGGCCTCCACTCCTTCGTGCGGCTCTATGCCATGAAGATGGATGATGAGGTGATCGCCGCCGTGCTTGGATTGCATCACCGCGACAGCTTCCTCGTCATCATGAGCGCTTTCGACATTGACGGATACAAGAGCCAGTCGCTGGGTGCGCTGATGTTCGAGCAGGTGGCGAGGGATTGCATCGAGCGCGGAGACCAGATGCTCGATTTCACGATCGGCGACGAGCCGTACAAGAAACTGTTCGGCGCACAGCCGTCGCCAATGTGGACCGTGACCCAGACCGGCAGCACTGTGGGCGCCATATCGCTGTTCGCACTGAAGCAGGCCCCCTGGCTCAAGCTGGCCGCCAAGCGGATGTCGGAGTTCAGGCTCCTGCCGACCCGCACCTCGACGCCGACGCGCTGAGGCGCCGCCAGGTCTGATTCTCAGGCGCGTAGCGCGCTTCGAACTTGCGCGAGCCAGCCTGGCTGCATCTGATCGACCCGATGGGTGATACTGCGCCGCAGGAAATGCAGCCGCCGCCGCACATCCCAGCTGAGGTCGTTGCGGGATGTCAGCGCCTGACGGAAGCGCGCCATCTTCAGCGACTGCTGATCTGCCGCGATCTTGTCGGTATCGGCATAGAACTGCGATATCTTCTCCGTGCCCATGCCTGCGGTTGCGAGCCAGCGCGGCGCATATTCGCTGCAAAGACGCTCGACGTCCACCAGCAGGCGGGCGACGCCCGTGCCGGCCGCCGGACAGTTGGTCTGGAACGCATCGCCGATGAGCACTACACCGGGCTGGAGATGTCCATCGACGACGGACAGATCCATCACCCAGTTCTGGACCCGGTCCGTCACGCGGAAGTCGCCGAGGAAGGACTGCAATCCCGGCAGCAACCGCAACAGCGTCGCTTCCGTGTCCCGACGCAGGTCTCGCATGACAGGATCGGTCGGATCGCGGAACATGAAGAGATTTGCCCGCATGCCTGCGCGCACCGGAAACAGGCTGAGATAATCGACGCCGTCCGCTGTACGTTCGCCGTAACAGGTCAGCGCCTCGAAATCGAACGGTGCGCCATCCCGGCGGGCAATCGTGAAGCCGAATGAGACCGAATGGCGTTCCGCCAGCACGCGCCGCCTGATACCGAGCTTGTAGCCAAGCGCTCCCGCCATGCCCGTGGCCAGAACGACGAGGCGCGCATCGATGCGCTGTCCGGAGGCGAGCTCGAGATGCTGAACGTCGTCGCTGGAGGTGATCGCTGCGACTTCGTCGACGATCAGACTTGAGGGATCAGGTAACTGGCTGCGCGCCATGGCAACGAGATCGGCATAAGGAAGCCCGTAAGCCTGCCCGACGGTGACATCGACCACCTTGCCTTCCCTGACATTGAGCACGCGGTCATAGCGGCAACCGGCGCTGGCGAGCGCATCGATGAAGCCGAGCCTGCGGAACATCTCCAGCTGATGGCCGCCGATCTTCTCGACCCGAAACTCATCCGGAGGCACAGCGCGCTTGTCGACGAGCGCAACGCGATGCCCTGCCCGCGCGAGGACAGACGCCGCCAGCGATCCCGCAAGGCCGCCGCCGACGATGGCGACGTCCGCAGCGATCGTCGAAATCCCCGCCGCTGCGACCGGCTCGGTCACGATGCTATCCGCCGTCATGGTCCAGGCTCCCACGGTTAACGGTGGTTCCACGTGCAATTATCCCGCCTGATGTCGCATCGCAGGGCCGAACGCGATCATTTCCAGAGATCGAGGTTAACGAACCAAACAACGGATCCGGCAGGACGAGATCGCGGCACGCGTCTTGCTCAGAATGGCCGGCGAAGACCCGATTTCGGCAGTACCACGGTGGAGCGAATGCCTGCGTCTCGTCGGAGCGGCGTCATGTCGCTGTTCGAGCGAGCCTGCGTCTGCTCTATCTGGGACAATCCGGACGAAGGTGTTTCACCGTGGCGCAGCGGACGTACCACCGGCATCGGTTGCGATCCAAGGGCTTCGGAGGCTCCCATTAACACTCGGGGTTTTTCGACATGCTAGGCTGCCGCCAATATCGTAATGCGTTCCTTCAGGGGAGAGTTGCCCCTTAAACCTCCATGATCGAAACCATCATCCAGTTTCTGCGGCGTGACGTAACGCGCGGTGTCGTCGGGACCATCCTCCTCAAGGTTGGCAGCGGCGCGCTTGCGTTTGCGTTGTTCTCGCTGGCGGCACGAACGATGTCGCCGGATGGATTCGGCATCTTTGCGACCTGGCTGTCCGTTGCCCAGATTGCAGCCGTCGTGGGACTGGTCGGACAGGAATCGCTTCTGGTGCGCTTCCTGAACGAGTACAGGGTGCAAGATCGGCCCGATCTGACCAAGGGCGTGCTGCTATCGAGCCTGAAGATCTCGTCCGTCGCGATGCTGATTGCGATCGGTGCAACCGCGATCGCGGCAGGTATGAGAGGCGACTCCTGGCTGCTGATCGTCGCCGTGTCTGCCTACACCGCCGTGAGCGCGGGCCTGATGCTCGGCAGCCAGGTCGCGCGCTCGCTGGTCAGCATTCTCATGGGGGAAGGAAACAGGGAATTCTTCTGGCGGGTCGGCGTCGTCCTGTTTCTGCTCGCCGTCTTGTTTGGCCACCGGCAGCTCGATCCCGCCGAGCTGATCGCCGTGATGACGATCGCGATGTCGATTGGTCTGGTGACGCAGATCGTTGCCGTTGCACAAGCGCTGCCGGATTTCCGCGGCACGGTGGCGCAGTCCGAGACGTCACGCTGGCGATCGAGCGCACTTCATTTCTGGGTCGCCTCTATCCTGGAGGCGGCAAACCAGTATTTCGACGTCATCCTGGTCTACTGGATGCTCGACCCGGCAACCGCCGGAATCTATTTCGCGGCCTCCCGCCTCGCCAACATCTTCGCCATGGTGTCGGCTGCGCTGTATAGTTTCGGCGCGCGCCGGCTTCCCTCGCTGTACTTCAGCAAGAACCACCAGGAGTTCGAGCGAACGTTGCAGCTGATGGCGGAGGTGACCGCGCTTTGCGTGGTCAGCGGACTGTTGCTGATCTGGGTCGGCGGTCCCCATCTTCTCAATCTGTTCGGGCCTCATTTCGCGGCACAGCACTGGGTCCTGATCGTGCTTGCGATCGGAACGGCCGTTCAGGCGGCGGGCGGTCCTTCTGCGGCGATCCTGCAGTTGACCGGCCACGAACGCATCTATGTCCCCGTCGTCGCTGCGAACGTCGCGCTGCGGCTGGTCGGATTCCTCGTCCTGATTCCCTGGCTCGGCGTGCTTGGCGCTGCGATCTCGGCGACCCTGTCGCTGGCGCTGGCGACCATCGCGCTCAACATCCTCTGCCGGCGGCGAACCGGCGTGGACCCTTCCATTCTCGTGCTCTTGCGCTTCTCGGCATGGAAACGCGGCGCCTACGCGGTCCGCGGTGCCGAGCCCGGCGAGTAGCCGCCGATCAACCGGCGAGGCCCAGCACTTCGCCGCGACGCTGCGCCGACGCCGGATCGGCCGTCACATGATTGACGACGATGCCGGTCGGCACGCCGCTGAAGCGTGAGAGCGCGGCAATTGCCCGGCGCATGGCGGCTGAATCGACCGCGTCTTCGCGCGCGACCAGAATGACGAGATCGGCATGCGCGGCCAGCGCCGCCGCCTCCGGCTGCAGGGCCAGCGAGGTTGCATGGACGACGATCAGATCGAACTCGGAACGAATATCGTCCGCGGGCAACGGCTCGGGCCGCTTGCTCGCGCCCAGAAGTGCACTGACGCTGCGGAAGTTCGCGATGGTCGCTCCGTCCGCCTGCCCCTTGGCAAGGCCCGCCCCGGCACCGCCGAGATCCGGTTCGACCCGGATCAGGACGCTCAGCTTTCCCCTGTTCACCGCCCATCGATTCAACGAGCGCGCGACAGTGTTGCCGCCGGCGCGCTTACCGACCGACATCACGAGCACGACCTTGCCCCGGGCTCCCGGCAGCTTCTCCAACCTGTCGAGCACCGGACGCAGATGCGGGCCGAGATCGAGCTCGGCTGTCGCGGACACCGGGCCTTGCCAGATGTTTCTGGGCGTATCGCCAGGCAACAGATCGGGAATGCGGGCCCACACCGGCGGGCGCGGCCAAGCCGCAGGCTGACGCGGCGCCGGATCGGAGGCACGAACTTCTTCGGCGGGCTCGTCGGATCCGCGCGCAGTCGCGGCAACGACCGCCGTCGATGCCAGCAGCGAGCCGATCGCGAGCACGGCGAGCAGCAGAGGCAGCGGCGGAAGGGTCGAGCGCAGCGGCGGAATGGCGGGCGATGCCACCTTGGTCTGGGAGCTCTGCAGAAGGCGCTGCTCATTCGTGGTCTTGGAGCGCGACAGGAACTGCTCGTAGATGTTCCTGTTGGCCTCGGCGTCGCGCTGCAGCTCCTGGAGCTTCACCAGAGCCTGACCGTCGACAAGGAGCTGCGATTCAGCCGCCTTCATCTGGCTTTCGAGCGCCTTCTGCTGATCGCGCTGGGACTCGTATTCCGACTTTGCGGTGTCGATGCCCTTGGCCCGCTCGACCTCGATCTGCCTGTTGAGATCGTTCAGCTGGCTGTACGACATCACGAGATCGGGATGGCGATCGCCGAGCACCGCCCGCTTCTGCGCAATCTGGTCGTTGAGGGCCGATCGCTGGGCGCGCAGCGCGCTGAGGAGATCCTGCTTGGCGGGCGCCTCGACATTCGCTTTCACGTCACGCTGCGCCTGCTCGTAGCGGGCCTTCGCCTCTTCGGTCCGGGCGCGGGCAGCGGCGACCTGCTGCGACAGCTCGGTCACGCGCAATTGTTGCGTCGTGGAATCCTTGCCGGCGTTGACAATCCTGTGCTCGAGCTTGAACGCGGCGACGGCGTCCTCCGATGCCTTCAGCCGGTCGCTCAATGTCTTGAGCCGGCTGCTCAGCCAGTCGGCAGCTTCATCGGTCGCCTCGGTTCGGATGCTTTTCTGGCTCGCGACGAACGCCTCGGCGATCGCGTTGGCATAATAGGCCGCCCGCTCCGATCGGTTCGAGGTGAAGCGGATGGCGATCACATAAGTGAGTCCGCGCCGGGAAATGTCGAGGCGATTGCGGAATCGCTCGAGCAGACGCGCGGGGTCGGTGTGTCCCCCGGAAATGTCCTCGTCGTCGCGAACCTTGAGCTGCTCGATCAGCGGCTTGAGGAAGCCGTCGGACTTCGCCACTTCGACAAGGCTCTGCAGCGCGGCACTGTCCTGCCCTATGCCCGGCAGAACGTCCTGGTCCGCAGTCACGCGCTGCTCGCGGGGATCGACCACGACCAGCGCGGTCGCGGCAAATCGAACAGGAATTACCAGGAGGACGATGGCGCCGAGGGCGAAGATCGCGAGCGCCAGCGTCAGGATGCGGCGCGCATTGTCGCGAAGGAAGGAGAACGCACCCGCCGCGGTGAGGAGGCCGCCAAGGCGCGCGGCCGTCCCGCGAGGCTTATCGGTCGATGCAGTCCGGCTCTGCCACGACGCGGCGACATCGGTCGATCCGGAACTTGTCGGGTCTGCGCGGCGACCGAACGTCATGGACTTTACTCGGATTCAACTGGCGAACACTGTTCAGTGGCCTGCTCCACCGTAAATATCTATGGTTAATCGGCGGTTACCCGCCCCTCGCGCGAGGATGACCAATTGGTTAACACGCGCGTATCGCACCGTCCCGAAACCAGCAGATTTTCTCGTGAATGACAGCCTTCCGGCCGTGCCGCATTAACTCCGTTTGTTGCTAGTCGGTGTCCGCGTGGTGCTCGCATGATAGGTACGGGGTTAAGAAGGTGAACGTTTCATTAGCGGGTCGGAATTCGTGCTCCATTACCAACCAGGCGCAGAACTGGGCGATGCACCGAAGCTGCCGTCCACCGCAGCAGCACTCGCAAGACCCGACATCGGCGCAGCGATGGCGCACGTGCTTCTCGTCCAGACCCAGGCCGAGAACGCCGGTGCGCAGGAGATCTCCAGGCTGCTCGGCGCCGGCCTCTCCGCGCGCGGCTATCGCGTCACCAATCTGTTCTTCTTCCGCAAGTCGGAGTCCTTCGACGAGCCGC
Source organism: Bradyrhizobium huanghuaihaiense (assembly GCF_025200885.1). Taxonomy (NCBI): domain Bacteria; kingdom Pseudomonadati; phylum Pseudomonadota; class Alphaproteobacteria; order Hyphomicrobiales; family Nitrobacteraceae; genus Bradyrhizobium; species Bradyrhizobium huanghuaihaiense. Next base: position 6,107,795 of record NZ_CP104172.1, read on the forward strand.
CGGATACGCTCTATTGCGCTGCGCGCCGGCCCGGCAATCCGCTGACGCTGCTGCGGATGCTGTGGACACTCGGCCGTCATATCAGGACCACCAGGCCCGATGCGGTTCTGACCTTCCAGCATTTCGGCAACGTCATCGGCGCAGGCACATCGCGCCTCGTCTGCCGCGCACCCGTCGTCGCCAATCAGGTCTCGTCCGCGCTGTCGATGAGCTGGCCGGTGCGCGCGGCCGACATCGTCATGGGCAGCCTCGGCTTCTTCGACCGGATCACGCTCAATTCGAAGGACATGCAGCGCGAATATTCGCGCTACCCCGCGTCGTACCGATCGCGCATGGTACATGTCCCGCACGGTTTCGACGACAAGGCCCTCACTCTGTCGAAGCAAGCCGCACGCGCGAAATTCAATCTGCCGCAGGACCGCACCCTGCTCGGCTGCGCCGCGCGGCTGCACCCGCACAAGCGCCTCGATGCGGCGATCCGCCTGTTGCCGGATCAGCCGTCCTGGCACCTTGCACTGGCCGGCCAGGGCGCCGACGAGGCCCGGCTGCGGCAGCTCGCGGATGATTTGAAAGTATCGGACCGGCTGCATCTGCTCGGTGAAATCACGCCGCGCCGGATGGCGGACTTTCTCGCCTCTCTCGACATCTTCGTGTTCCCGACGCAGGCCGAAACCTTCGGCCTCGCCGCCGTCGAGGCCGCGAGCGCTGGCGTTCCCTCCGTCGTCACTGATCTTCCGGTGCTGCGCGAGGTATTGTCCTTCGAGGGAAAACCGACAGCGCTGTTCGTCGATGCCTCCGATCATGCGCAGCTGTCGGCAGCCGTCTCGAGACTCCTGACCGACCAATCCTTGCGCGACGAGCTGCGACAAAACGCCAAAGGCCTGAGGTCGCGCTATTCGGTAGACGCCATGGTGGAGGAATACGTTCGAATTCTCGGCCAAGTCATTTGACCTGATAGATGGGCTCGACATGATCATCGAGTTTCGCTGTGAAATTGAGCATGCGCGGCGGTGGATGGACCGCGAGACGCTGTCGATCGACGGGCGCGATGTTCCTGTCCAAGTCGCATGGACGGCAACGGCAGAGCCGCGGCCGGCAGGTCTCGACATGCTGTTCGAGCTCGAACGCATTGTGCTGCACAAGGGCAAACACAGCGGCGTCTCCAGTCTGAAGGTCATTCCGGACCGGACACAGGCGCGCGTCGCCACTGCCGACGTGATCGTCGATTTCACCAGCACTGCGCGCGACCCAAACTGCCCTGCCCGATTGTATCTCCGTCCGCGGTTCAATGGAGCCGCAGGCGAGAACGCCGCGCTCGCCGCCATCCTCGCCGGCGACCTACCCGTCATCGAGATCGTCAACGAGGTCGACGGAGCAATCCTTGATCGCGGCCATCCATCTGGAGAGATTGCCGCCGGCCTCAGCGGCGCGCTCGAAACGGTGATGGCGCGAACCTTGACCATGGTGGCGGCGATTGTGTCGGGGCGGCCGCGAATTGTGCCGCAGCTTGCCCATCCCGCCACGACGGCAAGCCAGCGCGGCCCCGCCAGCTACGTCGCGCGCGGGCTCGCCGTGTCGATCGCCAAGGAAATCTATCGCCTCTGCTGCTACGCCCCGCACTGGCACGTCGGATGGCGCTTCAATGACAATGCAGGCGTCTGGCAGACGGGAGATCTGTCCGGGCCGGGCTGGAACGTCCTCGGCGATCCCGGAAACCATTTCTACGCCGATCCATTTCCCATCACCTGGTGCGGACGGACATTCGTCTTCTTCGAAGATCTCGATCACCGCGTCGGCAAGGGAATCATCTCGGCCATCGAGTTCGGTGACGCCGGGCCGATCGGCTCCGTCGTGCCCGTGCTGGAAGAGCCCTGGCATCTGTCCTACCCGTTCCTGATCGAGGACGATGGCGAGTTGTGGATGATCCCGGAGAGCTCGCTCGCCGGCGACGTCGCGCTCTATAAATGCGTGCGGTTTCCGGACAAGTGGGAGCGGCACGCGACGCTGCTGTCAGGCCTCGAGCTCGCCGATGCGACGGTCACGCGGCACAACGGTCTGTCCTATCTGTTCGGCGCCTGGCGCGACGGCACCGGCGGCTATTCGGATTCGCTTGCGATCTACTACGCCGAGCATCTGCTCGGCCCCTGGCTGCCGCACGCCAGCAATCCGGTCCTGATCGATCGCGCCAGCGCACGACCCGCCGGGAATTTCGTCACCATCAATGACAAGCTGTGGCGGCCGGTTCAGGATTGCACCGGCGGATATGGCGCAGGGCTGGCGCTGGCGGAAATTGTCGAGTTGTCGCCGACGACATTCAGACAGATCATCCGCCACTCCCTCAAGCCCGGACCGTTATGGCCGGGCCGGAAGCTGCACACGCTGAACCGCTGCGGCCGGCTCGAGGTGATCGACGGATCGCGGGTTCAGCCCAAGACGCGGGCCTTCGCGCGGCGATTGCCATCGGCTGTCCTGTCGACGCGAACAAGCCCGTCGACTGCCTGCTGAGCAGAGTCCCGTCAACGGCGCATTGCTCGCCTGAGCGAGAGCGATGTTCAATTCGCGCGGGATTCGTGGCAAACAGGAGCGAGCGACGCCGGTCACAGCCACGACAGGCCGCCCGGAGATTCCATGGTCAACACCACCAGCTCGACGCAACGGCCCTTCGATCCCCGCAGTAAATGGTCCGAGCTGTCGCCGGCGGAACGCAGCGCTGCCTATGACAACAACGCCGCCGTCAAGAACAGCCCGGCCCTGATCGCCGAGCGCAACGAGGCCTCGGCCAAGCTGCGCGGGACGCTGAAGTCGCACCTCGATTTGCCTTACGGCGAGCGGGCGAACAACAAGATCGATCTCTACCCCGCTGCGAAGCCCGATGCGCCCTGCCTGGTGTTCGTGCATGGCGGCTATTGGCAGCGCAATTCGCGCGAGCTGTTCGCCATGCTGGTGGAAGGCGTTGCCGCACATGGCTGGTCGGTTGCCATTCCCGGCTATTCGCTGGCGCCCGAGGTGTCCCTCACCGAGATCGTCGCCGAGATCCCGCGTTCGCTCGACTGGCTCGCCGCGCACGGCGCATCCTATGGCATCGCCGGGCCGGTTATCCTGTCGGGCTGGTCCGCGGGTGCCCATCTCGTCGCGATGGCGCTGAACCATCCGCGCGTCCATGCCGGGCTCGCGCTCTCGGGCGTCTACGATCTCGCGCCGATCCGCGATACCGGGCTCAACACCGCGCTCAAGCTGACGGATGAGGAGATCGCAACGCTTTCGCCGCTTCGCCTGCCGGTGACGCGGAAGCGGCTCGACATCGCCTATGGCAGCAGCGAGCTGCCGGCGCTGGTGTGCGATTCAATCGACTTCCATGAGAAGCGCGCGGCCGCGGGAGCCCCGGGCCAGCTCATTGCGGTCGAAGGCGCCGACCATTTCACCATTCTCGAGGCGCTGCGGCGGCCGGACGGCGTGCTGGTGGAGGCCGCGCGCCGGCTGCTGGATTAAAAAAGTTCGAAAACAACCCCATGCACAGTAGAGCGCCCTTGTTTTCAAAGGTGAATTCACGCCGCTCGTGGCTTTGACCCGTCGGGCAAAACAGGGGCATGATGCCATCATCGCCCCGGCTGGCGCTCCTGCACCTCAATCCAGATCTGCGCGCCCGAGATCCGCACCGGATAGAGCCGCAACGGCGGGCTCGGCCATCCCGCAGTGATCGCTCCGTCGCGCAAATCGAATGATGCCGCATGACGCGGGCAATGAAGCCGGCCCGCCGTCACCTGTCCCAGGGCCAGGTCCGCCTGCTCGTGCGGGCACGCACGTTCGCAGGCGACAACATCGCCCTCGTTCCAGATCACGAGCAGATCGCGCCCGGCAATGCGGACGATTGCTTCTGCTTTCAGCCGGTCGAGATCGCAGACAGCAATCCACCCGGCCTCATCATGCACCGAGATAGGCCTTCCGCACATGCTCGTTCTCGATCAGCTCGGTGCCGGCGCCTGACAGCACGACGCGGCCGTTCTCGAGCAGATAGGCGTGATCGCACATCTCGAGCGCGGCAAAGGCGTTCTGCTCGACCAGCAGCACCGTGGTGCCGGCATCACGGATGCCGCGGATGATCGCAAAGGTGCGCTCGACGATGTTGGGCGCGAGCCCGAGCGATGGCTCGTCGAACATGATCAGCCTCGGCCGCGACATCAGCGCGCGCCCGATCGCGAGCATCTGCTGCTCGCCGCCGGACAGCGTGCCCGCCGCCTGCCGGCGCCGCTCGGCGAGCCGCGGAAATTCCGTGTAGATGCGGTCGCGATCGGCCGCGATCTCACCCGAACCACGACGGAGGTAAGCCCCCATGTCGAGATTTTCCTCGACGCTCATGTGCGGAAACATGCGCCGTCCCTCCGGACAATGCGCGATCCCGCTCGCCAGCACGCGCGGCGGCCTTGCCCCCGTTATGTCGATCCCCTCGAACTTCATCTGGCCAGAGCGCGGCGGCACCAGGCCGGAAATCGCGCGCAGCGTCGTGCTCTTGCCGGCGCCGTTGGCGCCGATCAGCGCGACCAGTTGCCCGGCCTTCACGTCGAGCGAAATGCCGCGCAGCGCGGTGACGCCGCCATAGCCGCAGACCATGTCGCGGATTTCAAGCACGCGCGGCTCCATGTCCGAGATAGGCTTCGATCACCGCCGGATCGTTGCGGATGACGTCGGGCGTTCCTTCCGCGATGATACGTCCGTAGTTGAGCACCACGATGCGGTCCGAGACCGTCATCACCATCGGCATGTCGTGCTCGACCAGGAGGATGGTGATGCCGCGGTCGCGAATGCTGCGGATCAATTCGACGAAGCGGTGCGTCTCCGAGGCGTTCATGCCCGAGACCGGCTCGTCGAGCAGCAGCATCGACGGCTCGGCCGCCAGCGCCAGCGCGACGCCGACGAGGCGCTGCTCGCCGTAGGAGAGCGAGCCGGCCGCGTCATGCGCACGGCGTTCGAGCCCGACCCATTCGAGCAGCTCGCTCGCCCGCTGCCGCAGCCTGCGCTCCGAGGCGCGCGCGCCCGGCAGCCCGAGGATGGCGTCGAGCAGCCGGACCCGGCCCTGACGATGCAGGCCGATCAGGAGATTGTCGTAGACGGTGTCGTTGGGAAACACGCTGGTGCGCTGGAAGGTGCGGATCAGGCCGAGATCGGCGATCTCGTGCGGCTTCAATCCGGTGAGCGTTGTGCCCTGATAGGTGACGTGGCCCGCGCTCGGCGTCAGGAAGCCGGTCATGACGTTGAAGGCGGTGGTCTTGCCGGCGCCGTTCGGCCCGATCAGGCTGACGATCTCGCCCTCGCCGACCGTAAAGCTCATGTCGGAGATCGCGACCAGCCCGCCAAAGCGGACCGCGACCTGATCGATGGTCATGGCAATGCTGCGCGCGGTCATCACGCCGGCTCCTTGGCGCCGGTTTCAGGGAGCGCCACGGGCGCGAGCGCGGTCGTACCCCTCCGCTGCCGGGTCAACCGCTGCGCCAGCGAGGGCACGATGCCGCGCGGCAACACGAACAGGATGGCGATGAGCACGCCGCCATAGGCGATCCACTGCGCTTCCGGCGCCATCACCGGCCGCAGCGCGACCGGCAGCAGCCCGAAGATCAGACCGCCGACGACCGGCCCCGCCAGCGAGCCCTTGCCACCGCTGATGACCATGATCACCATGGTGACGGTGTTGATGAAGGCGAACACTTCGGGATCGATGATCCGGATGTAATGCGCATAGAGGCTGCCGGCGGCACCCGCGATCGCAGCCGAGATCACGGCCGCAATCGTCAGAGTCCTGGTCACGTCGATCCCGACGGAGACGGCCAGTGTCTCGTTCTCCATCAGCCCGCGCATCGCGCGGCCGAAATGGGAATGAACGAGGCGCGCGATCAGGAGGTAGGCGATGAGCGCGACGACCAGGACGAGGTAGTAGTTCTGCATCTTGGTGCGAAGCGTCAACTCACCGAAGCCGGGCAAGGGCAGCGCGATGGAGGGAATGTTGGTCAGCGCCAGCGGGCCCTGCGTCAGCTCGACCCAGTTCAGCGCCACCAGCCGTACCACCTCGGCAAAGGAGATCGTCACGATGACGAAATAGGCCCCACGGACGCGGAACGAGAGAAGACCCACGAAATAGCCGCACAATCCGGCGATCAGGATCGCGAGCACGAAGCCTATGATCGGCGGCCAGGGTGCGTGAACCAGGCGGACGTCGCCGGGCAGGCCGACGTCGAAGCCGAGCGATGTCAGTGCGCTGACATAGGCGCCGATGCCGAAGAAGGCGATGTGGCCGAGGCTGAGCTGGCCGGTGAAGCCGAGCAGCAGATTGAGGCTCATCGCGCCGATAACGAAGATGCCGGTCGTGATCAGCGCATTCAGCAGATAGGGATCGCGCAGCCAGAGCGGCACCGAGGCAAGCGTGATGACCGCGAGGATGGTGATGATCGCCCTCATCCGACGCGCTCCGCGCGGGCGAACAGGCCGGTCGGCCGGAAGATCAGCACCGCGATGATGATCAGAAAGCCCATGGCGTCGCGGTAGCCCGACGAGACGTAGCCGGCGCCGAGCTCCTCGGCGAGCGCCAGGATGAAGCCGCCGATCACCGCGCCGGTGATGTTGCCGAGACCGCCGAGGATGACGATGGCAAAGGCCTTCACCGCGGCGAGATCGCCCATCTGCGGGAAGATGACGTAGACCGGGCCGAGCAGCGCGCCGGCGGCGGCGGCCAGGCTGGAGCCGATCGCGAAGGTCGAGGTGTAGATCATGTCGACATTGACGCCCATCAGCGAGGCCGTGTCGTGGTCCTGGAACGTCGCCCGCATCGCGCGGCCGAGGCTGGTCTTGTTGATCAGGAGATACGTCACCAGGATCAACATGGCCGCCGCAGCGAGCACGAACAGGCGCAGCCACGACACCGACACCGGTCCGAGCACCAGCGGCGCCTCCGGAAACGGCGTTGCCACCGATTTGGCGACCCCGCCCCAGATCCACAGCGTGCCCGACTGCATCGCGATCCAGGCGCCAATCATGACCAGCATCGTGGTATCGATGTCGGAGCCGCGCAGCGGCCGCAGCAGGGTCAGCTCGATCGCCGCCCCCAGCAGCCATCCGGCCAGCACCGCCACCGGCAGCGCGAGAAAGAAGTTCAGCCCGAGCTGCTGCACCACGATGAACATGATGTAGGCGCCGAACGTATAGAGTACGCCATGGGTGAAATTCACGACGTTCATGATGCCGAAGATCAAGGTCAGCCCGATGCCCAGCAGCGCATAGGTGCCGCCGAGCACGAGCATGTTGACCAGATGCTGGAGGAATTCGCTCAAGGTTGTTCCCGGATATCCTGGATGGCGGCGAGGGCCGCGGTGTGTCGCCCTCGCCCAGGATTGACTGATGTTAAAAGCGGAATGGCTTTAGGTCGGATCGATGACCGCGGCGGCTCGTTCACCTCTCCCGCTTGCGGGAGAGGTCGGCGCGAAGCGTCGGGTGAGGGCTTTCTCCTCTTGGCGACTGTCCCATTGTGGAGACACCCTCTCCCCAACCCTCTCCCGCAAGCGGGCGAGGGAGCGCACCTCCTTCGTTGCGGATCGAACCTAATCTCATCGCGCGTCAGAGCGTCTTCATCTCGACCTTGCCGTCGTTGATCTCGATGAGATAGACGTTCGGCTGGCTCTGCCCGCTCTCCTTGCCCTCGGGGCCGGACTTGCGGAACACGATGTCGCCGTTCAGCCCCTTGATGTTGATGTTCCAGAGCGCCGCCTTGATCGCGGCGGGCTCGGCCTTGCCGGCTTTCTCGATCGCGGCCGCCGCGGTGCGGATGCCGTCATAACCGCGAAAACTCTCGGTGCAGCCGGCGAACTCGAAGCCGCGCTTCTTCCATTCCGTGATGAAATAGTTGGTCGCCTCCGGGTTCGGCGTCTTGTCCGGGAACCAGGGCAGGAAGGTCGTCAGATGCATGGTGCCGTTGGCGGCGGCGCCCGCCTGGGCGATGATCTGGTCCGGGTTCTGCGAGCCGCCGGTGGTGATGATGCGCTTCTTCAGGCCCAGCGCGGCGGCCTGCTTGAAGATCAGGGTGAGCTGGTCGACCGCGGTCGTGACGATGACCGTTTCGGAATCCGAGCTCTTGATCTTGGAGAGCTGCGCGCTCATGTCCTGCGCGCCCTGGTCCATGGTCTCGACCAGGCCGATGGTGATGCCCTTGTCCTTCATCATCTTGCTGAAGTCCTCGGCGGTGCCGCGGCCCCAGTCGTTGTTGATGACGAGGAAGTCGACCTTCTTCAGCGCGAGCTTGTCGACGATGCCCTTGAACGCGGCAGCCTCGACCGCCGAGGGCGGTGAGATGCGGAAGATGAAGGGGTTACCCGTCGTGGTGATCTTGCCGGATGACGAGGTCTCCACCACCATCGGCGTTTCATATTCCATCAGCTTCGGCATCACCGCGAGCGTCAGGCTCGACCCCCAGGCCCCCATCAGCACCGGCACCTTGTCGCTGGTGATCAGCTTCTCGGCGACGGCGGCGGCTTCCGTCGGGTTGCTCTTGTTGTCCTCGATCACCAATTCGATCTTCTTGCCGAGGATGCCGCCCTTGGCGTTGATCTCGTCGGCGGCGATCCTGGCGCCGTTGACGACATAGGTGCCGGAGGCCGCGAAGGCGCCGGTGAGCGGCTCGTTGACGCCGATCTTGATGGTCTGCGCCCCTGCCGTGCCTGCGAACAAGGCCGTCGCCAGCGCGATAGCCGGAACCAGTCCGAGTGTTCGTGTCATGTTGTCTCTCCAAATCCCACGCTGTTGATGTCTAGGCAGTCCAGGCTTCGTCATTTCGTGGCGCGCGAACACACCGATGCGTCATTCCGGCTCGCTCCTGCGGCCAAGCAGGCGCGCGAGACGCGCGCGTAAAACGTCCGAGACGATCGACCAGAAGCTGAGCTCCGCCGGCGCCCCCGCCCTTGACGGCGCGCCGGACATGTGGCGATCGAGATTGGCGGCGAACTCCGCAACGAGGCGCTTGGCGAGATCGCGCACCAGGCCGGGACGACCGACCTGGGCGAGCATTCCCGTGAGCGTGTAACCGATCGACAGCTCGACGGCAGTCGCTGTGCCGCCTTCGAGCGGCAGCAGGCGATAACGGATCTCACCTTGCGTCGCGGAATGACTGCGCTGGTCGGTGCCGATGCCGACGATGCGCCCCGACAGCGTCGCGGGATCGCGCTCGACGCGGGCGGCGCCTTCGAAGGCCGCTGCGATCGGCCCGAGCCTGACGCGGATCAATCCTTCCACGCGCTCCGGCCTTGGCGGCGATTTCAGCGATACGCCGGGCAGGCAGGCCGCGATGGCCCCGATGTCGTCAAACATCGCAAAAACCTTTGCCGGCGGATGCGGCAGCGTGAAGCGCTGATCGAGAACGGTCGCCGGGATGAAGTCGGGGATGCTGCCGGGCTCGGCACTCTCCGATGCCGGAGCCAACGCTTGCTGCGCAGGCCGCGGTTCGCTTCGGCCGGATGCAGCTCGGCCCGATCCTGCGGGGCCGAGACTAGTCCGGCCGCCATCGGCCAGCGGCGCGATATCGGGCGCGCGTCTCGCTTCGATCACGGACTGCACCGCGCGCACGATGCCGACATAGCCGGTGCAGCGACAGAGATTGCCGCTAAGGCCGACGCGAATGCGTCGCTCGTCGGCGTCGGGCAGACGCAGCACGAGGTCGCGTGCCGAGACCAGCATGCCGGGGGTGCAATAGCCGCATTGAAGCGCATGCTCGCGGGTGAAGGCGGCGCGCAGCTCGGTCGTGATCTCGTCCTCGTCGAGGCCCTCGATCGTGGTGATGTCTGCGCCCTCGCAGGCCGCGGCATAGGTGATGCAGGAGCGCGCCGGTACGCCGTCGACCAGCACGGTGCAGGCGCCGCAGACGCCATGCTCGCAGCCGAGATGCGTGCCGGTGAGATCGAGCTTGTCGCGAACGAAATCGGCAAGGCTGGTGCGCGGCTCGGCGGACAGCTCCACCGCACGGCGATTGACCTGGAGCGCGATCGTGGTCATGCCGCGGCCTCCAGGACGGCGCGCTTCAACACGCTGACGTGAATGTGGCGCTGCGCGGCGTCGTCGATGCCGGCGTTTGCCAGAAGGGCATCGGCGACACGGACATCTAAACGCTGCTTGTAGTCGGCGGCGATGCGGCCGCCGAACAGCTCGGTGGCATCGGTGATGACGATAGGCGCCGTATCGATGGCACCGATCACGACGCGCGCCGAAGCGGCGGTGGGATCGACCAGCACCGCGCCGATGGCATGGGCGAACTCACCGGTCTTGCGGCAGCTCTTGGCGTAACCCCAATGGGCCGACGCCGATCGCGCCGGCACGTGGATCGCCTCGACGATCTCGCCGGCGTGCAGCGCGGATTCCAGCGCACCGACCACAAACGCTTCGACGGCCATCGATCGCGCACCGGCAAGACTGCGCAGTGTCACCCGCCCGCCTAGCGCCGCCAGCGCCGAGATCCAGTCCGCGGCGGGATCGGCGTGGCTGAGCGAGCCGCCGATGGTGCCGCGATTGCGCACCGCGCGATAGGCGATGTTGGCGGCGACACCGCGCATGGCGCCGCGGGTCACGTCCGCCGTGCGCCCGTCCTCAATATCGGCATGGGTGACCAGGGCGCCGAGCACGAGCTCGCCGCCGGACACCTCCGCGCGCTTGAGCTCGGCAAGGCCGGAGATGTCGACGATCAGCTCCGGCTGCACCAGCCGCAGATTGAGCATCGGCCCGAGTGACTGCCCGCCGGCGATGATCTTTGCCGAGCCGCTGCTTGCGGCCAGCATCGACAGCGCGGCATTGAGATCACGCGGGCGCTCATAAGCGAAGGGTGCCGGTTTCATGCCGCGCTCCTCTCGGTCGCGCGCGCGGCCAGCACCGCTGCGACAATCCGATGCGGCGTGATCGGCGACTGCATCAGCTCGACGCCGAGCGGGCGCAGCGCGTCGTTGACGGCGTTGGCGATCGCGGCCGGCGGCGCGATCGCACCGCCCTCGCCGATGCCCTTCACGCCGAACTGCGTATAGGGCGACGGCGTCTCCATGTGGTCGAGGCGCGCGGCCGGAACTTCCGTCGGTCCCGGCAGCAGATAATCGGCGAGCGTCGTCGCCAGCGGCTGGCCGGACGCATCGAACGGCATTTCCTCGTAGAGCGCGGTGCCGATGCCCTGCGCGAGGCCGCCATAGATCTGGCCGTCGACGACCAGCGGATTGACCAGCACACCGCCGTCCTCGACGATCACATAGTCAAGGATCTCCACCTCGCCGAGATCAGGATCGACCGCGACGACGGCGGCATGCGCGGCGTAGCTGAAGGTGCCGCTGTCGCGCACGGGCTTGTAGCCTTGCGTCACCTCCAGCCCGCCGGGATCGACATCGGCGGGCAGGTCCTGCGGACGGCGGTACCAGGTATGGGCGATCGCCTTCAGGCTGACGCTGCCGTTGACGCCGCGCACCTCGCCGTTCTGCAACACCACGGCGGCCGGATCGTGTTGCAACAGTTTTGCGCCGATGCGCCTGGCACGCTCGCCGAGCTCGCGGCAGGCGGTCGCGACCGCTCCGCCCGCCATCACCATCGAGCGCGAGCCCCAGGTGCCGGTCGAATAGGGCGTCATCGCGGTGTCGCCGAGGATGATGCGGATCTTCGCGACATCTACGCCGAGGATCTCGTGCGCGACCTGTGCGAGCGTGGTCTCCATGCCCTGGCCGTGCGAGTGCACGCCGACGCGGAGTTCGAGGCCGCCGTCCGGCGTCAGCCGCGCCGATGCCTGCTCGTGACCCGGGACCATCGGGATGCCCCAACCGGAATAGACCGAGGTGCCGTGCGCGGCCTGCTCGCAATAGATGGAGACTCCGACGCCGATGCGGCGGCCGTCCGCCTCACCCTGCTTTTGCTTCGCGCGGATCGCGTCGATGTCGATGGCGGCGAGCGCGCGGCGCATCGCTTCGGGATAATCACCGCTGTCGAAATGTTTTTTGGTGATGTTGTCGAACGGCATCTGTTCGGGGCGCACCAGATTGCGCAGCCGCACCTCGCCGGGCTCGAGGCCGGCCTCGGCCGCCACGAGATCGAGCATCAGCTCCAGCGCAAAGCAGACGCCGGTGCGCGCGACGCCGCGGTAGGGCAGGATCGGGCATTTGTTGGTGGCGACCGAGAAGGTGCGGCAGCGATAGGCCGGCATCCTGTAGGGGCCGGGCAGGATGCTGGCGACCTGTGCGGCCTCCAGGCAGGCCGAGAACGGATAGGAGGAGTAGGCGCCGGAATCCACCGTTGCCTCGCAATCGATGCCGCGTAAGCTGCCGTCGCTGTCGGCATAGACCGTGATCCTGTAATGATGCTCGCGGCAATTGGAGCTGGCGACGAGATGCTCGCGGCGATCTTCGAGCCAACGCACCGGATGGCCGCAGCGCATCGTCAGCCAGGACAGGCAGACCTCTTCGGGCAGCAGAATGCCCTTGTGGCCGAAACCGCCGCCGACATCGGGCGAGATGACGCGGATCTGGCCCTCCTCCATGCCGAGGCACTCGGCAAGGCCGCTGCGGGTGATATGCGGCATCTGGGCCGCCGAATGCAGCGTGAGCTGGTCGAGCCGGGAATCGAAGGTCGCGACCACGCCGCGGCCTTCCAGCGGCGACATGCATTGCCGCGCGGTCGAGATCTCGCGGGTCACCTTGATCGGCGCGTCGAGCGCGGCGGAAATGTCGACCTCGTAATTGGTTTCGAGGAAGACGTTGTCGCCCCAATGCTCGTGCACCAGCGCCGAGCCGGGCTCGCGCGCCTTCAGCATGTCGGTGATGGCGGGCAGCTCCTCCAGATCGAGCGTCACGGAGGCCGCGATGTCCTCCGCCTCGGCCCGCGTCGGCGCGAGACACATCGCGACGAGCTCGCCGACCTGACGCACCTTGCCCGTCGCCAGCACCGGCTGCTCGGAGATCTTGAAGCCGGGAAGCCCTGACACCGCGCGGATCGGCTTAATGCCGACGAGGTCTGCGGCGGTAAACACGCTGCCGCGATAACGCTCGGGCACGTGGATGCCGCGGATCCGTGCATGCGCCAGCGGGCTGCGCACGAAGGCGACGTCCTGAAGGCCGGCGGGCCTGACGTCGCCGACATACCGGCCGCGGCCGCGCATCAGACGGTCGTCCTCCTTGCGCGGCAGCCGTGCGCCTACGCCCTGCCCGGATTTGCCCGAAGGAAACTCTCGCTCGTTGCGCAACTCCGCGCCCTCCTTCACCGCCGGGCCTTACGCCGCGACGGCTTGCGGCAGGATCGGCGCGACCGCGTCGAAGCGCGTGCCGGCGCGCAGGCAGAAGGCCGGCTGCAGCAGGCGATCGGCGATCACCTCGTTCTTCTCGTTGTCCTTCAGGACGAAGCGGCCGTTCTTCTCCGCGAGCACGGAGACGTCGGCGTCCATGCCGACCTTGAGCGCGCCGATCTCGCCGCTGCGGCCGAGCATCTTTGCGGGATTGGACGTGACCATCGGCACCACCTGCTCGAGCGACAGGCCGAGCGCCATCATCGAGCTCATCGCCTGGACCAGACTGAACTTGGCCTGACCGGCGAACGGATGGTTCTCCTCGTCCTCGTGCTGGTCGGGCGTTCCCGCCGGCGCCGGCACATGGGTGTTGTAGCCGTGAATGTCGGCGCCCAGCGTGGTCGGAATGATGCCGGCGGCGATCGCCTTCTTCGCGAGCCGATAGGAGAAGTGGCTGCCGTGGCCGACGTCGACCTTCAGGCCGCGATCGAGCGCGGCCTGAATCACCGGATGCACTTCGCCCTCGCGGTTGACGAAGCCGCCGGGATGGCGCGTGAAGGGATGGGCGAGAATGTCGCCCTCGCGCAAGAGCGGGATGACGCGGGTGAGGATGGTGTCGGCGTCTTCGCCGTTGGCGCCGCTCTCGGGCAGGCCCCAGAGCTGGCCGAAATGCACATAGACCGGCAGGTCGGCGCGCTTGCCGATCTCCGCCGCCATCTCGATGACGCGGATGCCCCAGCGCGCGAAGCCGCCGATCTCGGCATGGGCCTTGATGCCGCGCACGAGGTCGAGATTGGCCGTCGCCGACTTCACGGTCGCGTCGATATCGACGCCGTCGGGACTGTAGAGCTGCGGATAGAAGTGTCCCTCGAGTCCGCCGACGAGATAGGCGGAGAGAAAGGCGTAGACGCGCGAGGCCGAAGGCTCCGCGATGAAATGGCGAAAGCCCGGCAACGTCATGCAGGACGGGCCGCCCTGGTCGACCAGCGTCGTCACACCCGACTGCACGCCGACCATGTCGGGGTTCATGCCGAAGCGTCCGGAGACATATTGATAGACATGGGCGTGGGTGTCGATCAGCCCGGGCAACACCAGCTTGCCGCTGACGTCGACGACCTCCTTGGCGCTGGTCGGCAGGATGTCCGCCGCGACGGCCGCGATCTTGCCATTGCGGATGGCAACGTCCTTGATGCCGTCTACGCCCGAAGCCGGGCAGATCACGCGACCGCCTCGCAGCAGAAGGTCGAAGCTGGCAGTGACGGACATGGCACTCTCCTTGGTCCCGCGCAGGCGGTTGCTCCGCCCCGGATTACGAAGCATGCTTCGCATTTGAATACGAAGTATGCTTCGTATTTTGACAAAAGCAAGCATCATGCCATGATCAGGCGGTGGCAGCCGCGCTCGAATCGAGCTAAGCGCGACGGAGTTTCGGGTTGGGAGAGCGTGCATTGCGGCAAGCCAGGAAAAGTCGCAGCGGGGGCAAGCACCGCCCCTGGCCATTGTCGCAACGCCCCGGCTATCTGATCCGGCGTCTGCACCAGATTCACGTCGCGCTGTTTCAGGACGCCTGCGGCGAATTCGAAGTCACGCCGCTGCAATACAGCCTGCTCTCGGCGCTGGCGGTGCGCGAAACCGCCGATCAGACCACTTTGGCGGCCGATATCGCCCTCGATCGCACCACGACGACCGGCGCGCTGAAGCGGCTGGCCGCCCGGAACCTGGTCGAGCGCGCCGTGAACAAGGACGATCGGCGCGCGCGATTGTGCCGATTGACGCCGGCCGGCGCGGCGCTGCTGGTCAGGATCGAGGGCGCGGCGCGGCGGGCGCATCGTGCGACGCTCGGCGATCTCAGCGAGCGGGAACAGGCGCTCTTCATCGCGATGATGCAGCGCATCGTGGCCGGCAACCCAAGTCGCGACAGTTCCGCTGCCCTATTCGACTAAGCGCAGTTGCTGCGCTTTTGGGTTGGGCTGCTCAATTTATCATCGTATGGCTGCCCGGCCGTGCAACTCTCTCCGCCGCTCGCCGGCGAGTCGGACACGTAGTGGCGAGCCGGCACATGAGCATCGGCCGCGCTTGAAAACGCAATAGCAATCCGGCGCGAGCCACGCTGCATCCGCCATCGGCGCACGCCCTGCCCGGCCGCGTCGCAACCAATGGCACGATTTATGCTGCGATGATGCGAAGCGTGCTTCGTATTGGGGGATGTCATGACGGATTCCGAACTTCGCGCTGATATTCACAGCATCGAGCCAATTCCCGATGCGGACCGGGACTCCACCGGCCCGCAGCAGATGTGGATCTGGGCCGGCGCCAACATCGCGCCGGTCAACTGGGCGCTCGGCGCGCTCGGCATCATTCTCAAACTCGGGCTGATGGAGACGATCGCGGTCATCGTGCTCGGCAACATCGTGGGCTGCGCGATCTTCGCGACCTTCACGGTGATGGGGCACAAGACCGGCGTCAACCAGATGGTGCTGAGCCGCTCCGCCTTCGGCGTCCGCGGTGCCTATCTGCCCAGCATCCTGATGTTCCTGATGACGCTGGGCTGGATCGGCGTGAACACCTATTTCCCGGTGAAGGTCTCGATGGGCATTCTCGGCCAGTTCGGCGTGCCCGACACCTGGCTGATCGAGATCGTCGTCATCACGCTGGTGATGGCGGTGCAGGTGCTGATCGGCATCTACGGCTTCTACGCGATCCGCACCTTCGAGAAATACACGGTGCCGCCGACCATCGCCATCATGGTGCTGATGAGCGTCCTGGCCTGGACGCGGCCCGGCGTCGTGAACTGGAGCCTCACGACCTCGCTGCCGCCGGGCGCGCATATGGCGATGCTGACCTTGCTGATGACCGCGATCGGCGTCGGCTGGGGCATTTCCTGGGTCACGTGGGCCTCCGACTATTCGCGCTTCGTGCCGCGAAGCGTGCCGTCGAAGTCCGTGTTCTGGTACAGCTATATCGGCATGTTCGTGCCGACGGTCTGGCTCGGCATCCTCGGCGCCACCATCGCCTCGACGACGCTCGACACTGATCCCGCCAAGATGGTCAGCGCGGTGTTCGGCGGCCCGGTCAGCATCCTCGTCCTCTTGATGGTGCTGCACGGTCCGATCGCCACCAACATCCTCAACGTCTATTCGGCGACATTGGCGGCGCTGAGCGCGGGGCTGAAATTCTCGCGGTTCTGGCTCACCGTCATCGTCGGCGTCGCCGGCTATCTGGTCACGCTCTACTTCATCTTCGCGCCGTCCTTCGCGAAGGCGTTCGATAACTGGATGATCGGCCTGCTGTTGTGGATGAGCCCGTGGGCCGGCGTCGTGCTCGCCGACTACTTCATCAAGCGCAAGGGCGAGATCGACGTCGCCGAGCTCTATCGCTCGCCCGAGACCAGCGCCTATGGCGACATCAACTGGGCCGGCATGATCGCGTTCTTCGCCGGCCTCGTCGCCGGCTGGCTGGTGGAGGACGGTCTCGTCGGCGCGCTGCAGGGGCCGATCTCGATCAACTTCCTGGGCGGCGCCGATCTGAGCTGGCTGTTCGGAATTGGCGTGGCAGGCCTCGTCTATCTCGGGCTCGGCAAGTTCGCGACCTCGCCCTCCTCGATCGTTGCGAGCAGCGCAGGCAGGTAGCGGCATGGACCACGTCCTGCGTTCCACGCCAGGAAACGTCCAGTGGGGACTCTGGGACGGACGATTGAAGCCGGTGCTCCGGGTCGCATCCGGAGACCGGGTCACCATCGAGACGCTGTCGGGCGAGCCGGACGATCTGCCCGATCCCTCGCTCGGCTATGAGGTCGTGCCCGGACATGCGGAGGTGCTGGCAAGCGCCTTCCGCGGTCCGGGCCCGCACCTTCTCACGGGGCCAATCCATATCGAGGGCGCGGAGCCCGGCGACGTGCTGGAAGTGCGCATCCTCGTCATCGAACTGCGCTGCAACTGGGGCTGGAATCTGCAGGTGCCGACGCTCGGCACGCTGCCGGAGGATTTTCCGGAGTTCCGCCGCATTCACATTCCGCTGGACCGCACGCGCAACGTCGCAAGACTTCCCTGGGGCCAGGAGCTGCCGCTCAGTCCCTTCTTCGGCAATTTCGGCGTGGCGCCGCCGCCGGCCTGGGGCCGGCTGTCCTCGAAAGAGCCGCGCGCGTTCGGCGGCAACATGGACAACAAGGAGCTCGGGGCCGGCAGCACGCTTTATTTTCCGGTGTTCGTGCCGGGCGCGCTGTTCTCGGCCGGTGACGGCCACGCGCTGCAGGGCGACGGCGAAGTCTGCCTGACCGCGATCGAAGCCGCGCTCACCGGCACCTTCGAATTCCATGTCCGCCGCGATCTCCGTCTCACCTCGCCCCGCGCCGAGACGGCGTCCGACTGGATCACCATGGGGTTCGACGAGGATCTCGACGACGCGGCCAAGGCGGCGCTGCGCGACATGATCGCGCTGATCCGGGAGAAGAGCGGCCTCGGCGCGCAGGATGCCTACACGCTCTGCTCGATCGCCGCCGACCTCCGCGTCACGCAGCTGGTCGACGGCAACAAGGGCATCCACTGCGTGCTGGCGAAATCCCGCATGCCGCGACACGTCTAGGATCAGGATCCCGACCGATCGGCGACCTCTTCGCAGGTCAGGAACGCGACACCCTCGAGACCGCGCAGCCAGCCCAGCAGGCCGTCGAGCGCGGCGACGCGGCTCGCCCGCGCGCTGCCATAGTCGCTGCGCGGATGCAGCGTCAGCGTGATCAGGCAGCGCTCGCGATACATCGCCTCGATCTCCTCGCGCCACATCTTCATGACGCGATCATGGGTCTGGCGCTGGCCGTAGAGCGTCGCGTCGATCAGGATCTCCGCATGCGGCACCTCGATCATGCCGCGGCCGCCATCGGCATCTAACCGGTACGGATGGTCGTCATCCTGGAAGCTCGAATCATAGCGATAGCCGAGATCGGCGAGATGCCCGAGCGTCCGCTCCGTGAGGCGCCCATGCGGCGCCCGGAAACCGCGCGGCGCGCGGCCTACGATCCGCGACAGCGTGGCATGCGTGCGATCCAGCAGCGCCCGCTCGTCGATGCCGGCCGCGTCCATCTCTTCCATCGCCCAGCCGTGCGCGGCGATCTCATGACCGCGGCCGGCGAGCGCGGCGATGTAGGCGGGATTGGCCTCCGCCTCCGCGCCGGGCACGAACACGGTGGATTTGATGCTGTGGCGATCGAGCAGCCCGAACAGCCGTTCGCAGCCGACCGCATAGGCGTATTTTCCGTACGAAGCGCGGCCGAACAGCGCGTCCTCGTGAGCTTGCGTCAGCTCCACCGTCTTGCCCTGGAGGTTGACGGTGACGACAATTGGAATGATCGTCTTCGTCATTGTCCGCTCCAGTCCCGCCGCCAATCGATCGGACGCTTCAGGCACCATTCGGCGAGCTCGAGCATGCCGACGAAGCGCACGCCGTCGTGGCGCTTGGCATATTTGATCAGCCCTTCGACTGCGGCGACGCGCGCGGGCGAGCCGGAGCCATAGCCGACGCGCGGGTGGAAGGTCAGGTTGTAGTAGCCGCCCTCGGCATAGATGGCATCGAACTCCTGCTCCCAATGCGTCAGCACTTCCGACGGCGGGGTGTAGCTGACGCGGTAGAACGGGAAATCGTCGAGGCTCGAGGTGTTGTTGGGCAGGCAGACATAGTCGCTGCGCTCCTCGCCGTCGTAGCGGGCGAGATACGGCAGGTCGAAATCCTTGTCGCTGGAATCGTAGACATAGCCGAGCTCGCGGAGCTTGCGCAGCGTGCGCGCGGTCTTGTGCCCGGATGGCGAGCGCCATCCCCGCGGCGCGATGCCGGCGATCTCTGTGAGCAGCCGGTGCGTCCGTTCCAGCAACTCCGGCTCGGCATCGCCGGGATCGACGCCTTCGTGAAAATAGCCGTGCGAGCCGATCTCGATGCCCGAGCGCGAGATGTCGCGGACGAGATCCGGGCTCTCCTCGGCGTCATAGCCGGAGACGTAGAAGGTCCAGGGCACGTTGTGCCGCGTGAACATGTCGACGAAGCGCGGGATGCCGCATTTGGCGGAATAGCGACCGTGCGAGCGGGCCCCGAGCGGCAGCTGGCCGCGGCCGCGTTCGAGCGAGGTGCCGTCGAAATCGAGCGTAAGGCCGACGACGCAGCGCGCGCCGTCCGGCCAGGCATGTTGCCTGCGCTGGGCAAGGGAGATCATCTGACAACCTCGACATTCCAGAAGCGGGGTTTGCGGCCGGCCCACGGCGCGTAACCGCGCACCTTGGGCGAGACCGCGGACACGTTGACGCCGGAGCTCCACACGATCATCGGCGCATCGTCGACGAACAGTTTGTGGAGCGCATCGAACAGCGGCTGGCGCGCCGCGGGTTCGGACGTTTCCATCAGCTTGCCGAGCAGCTCGATCGCATCGCGATTGCCCCAGACGCGATCCGGCTGCGCGGCCTTGTCGCCGATGAAGCGGTCGAGGCCGAAGGCCGGATCGAGATAGGGCGTGTAGTTCCACACCATGAGCTGATAGTCGCCCTTGTTGTAGCGGCTGAGCTGGGCCGCGAACTCGACGACCTCGACCGTGAGGTTGAGGCCCGCCTGCTGCGCCATCGCCTGCGCCAGCACGGCGACGTCGTTCATCACCGGAAACCGTGAATTGGTGGTGATCCTGATCGGCTCGCCCTTGTAGCCCGCCTCGCTCAGCAGCTTCTTCGCGCGCGCGATGTCGAGGTTTTGGCCGGCCTGCTCCACCGCGCCGTAGCAACGGCTCGACAGCGGCACGAGCGAGGTGCTCGGCTTGGCATAGCCGTCGGTGAGATTATCGCTCATGCCGGGATAGTCGAGCGAGGCCGCGATCGCTTCGCGGATGCGTTTGTCCTTCAGCAGCGGATCGCCCGTCTGCATCACGATCGCATTCAGCGAGGCGACCGGGGCCGAGGCGATCAGCAGGCCTGCCGACTTCAGCTCGCCCGCGAACTTGGGATCGGCCGACGGCCAGAGGTCGAGATTGCCCGACCGGATCGCGGCCTTCGCCGCCGCCGGATCAGGCACGATGGACAGCTTGATCCGATCGACCTTGGGCAGCTTGGCCCCGGCGAGCCCATCGGCCGGCTCGCTGCGCGCCGCATAGGCCTCGTTGCGGGTGAGCTCGACGAACTGGCCGCGGCGCCACTCAGTGAGCTTGAACGGGCCGGTGCCGATCGCCTTCTGCCAGGCACCATCGGCGCCGACCGAGTCCGGATGCGCGATGCCGGTGCCGTCGCAATCGGCCCGCGCCATCGTGCTGAGGAAGGCGCCGCTCGGCTCCGCCAGGCGGAAGACGACCTGCTCCGGCGACGGCGCCGTGATCTCGACGATGTTGATCCTGCGCGTGCCGTCGAAACTGGTCCGGCATGGCCAGGCCGATTTCGGATCGAGGAAGCGCTCCCAGGTCCACGCTACCTCGCGCGACGTCAGCGGCGCGCCGTTGTGAAAGGTGACGCCTTCGCGCAGCGTAAAGGCGTAGGTGCGGCCATCCTCCGACGTCTCGACCGCTTTGGCCAGCATCGGGGCGACGGTGCCGTCGCTGCGCCAGGCGACGAGCCCCTCGTAGATCTGCTGCAGCACCAGGCCGGTGTTATCATCGGGGCTGTTGCCCGGCATCAGGCCGCGGATGTCGGTCGTGACCATGCTGCGCAGAACGCTCTCGGCGCGAGCCACAGACAGCGACGCAAGCATCAAACACAACGCAACGACAAAACGCTTCATACGCAAGATCCTGATTAACCCGAGGCACGCGCCGCCGCTTCGCTGGCGAAGTCCAGGACCGGCGCGGCCGCGAGCAGCGCCTTGGTGTAGTCATGCTGGGGGCGATCGAAGATGTCGTCGCGCGAGCCCTGCTCGACGATCTTGCCACCCTGCATCACCACCACGCGGTCGGCGACCTGCTCGACCGCCGCAAGATCGTGGCTGATGAACAGGCAGGCAAAACCGTATTGCGCCTGCAGCCGCTCGAACAGTTTTAGCACCTGCGCCTGGATGGTCATGTCGAGCGCCGAGACCGGCTCGTCCGCAACGACGAAGGCCGGCTCGCGCACAATGGCACGCGCAATCGCGATGCGCTGCCGCTGCCCGCCGGACAATTCATGCGGCCAGCGCTTGCCGAGGCCGGCAAGCCCGACCTCGTCGAGCATCGCCTCGACGCGCCTGTCGCGCTCGGACGGCGTCAATTGCGGCACGTGACGCAGCGGCTCGGCGACGATCTCGCCGACGCGCATGCGCGGATCGAGCGAGGAATAGGGATCCTGGAACACGAGCTGCGAGGCGAGACGGAAGTCGCGATCGACGGTGGCCGTGACGTCCCTGCCCCGGAACCTGATCTCGCCGTCTGTTGTCGGAATCAGCCGCAGCATGGCACGGCCGAGCGTGGTCTTGCCGGAGCCGCTGCCGCCGACCACGGCAACGGTCTCGCCCGCGGCGATGTCGAGATCGACGCCGTTGACGGCGGAGACGCCACCATCGCGGCGGAATAGCCGCTGTCGCCCGGCGAAGCCGACCGTGAGCCCGCGCACGCTGACGAGCGGTTCGCCACCCTGTCGCGCCTTCGTCGTGGCGCCGCGACGCGGCAGGGCCTCGACCAGACGTTTGGTATAGGCCTCGCGCGGCGAGAACAGGATCTGCCGCGTCGTGCCGGTTTCGACCATCCTGCCCTGGCGCAGCACCAGCGCGCGCTGCGCATAGCGCGAGACGAGGCCGAGATTGTGGGTGATCAGCATCACCGAGGTGCCGTGGTCGCGGGCCAGCCCGACCATGAGGTCGAGCACCTCGCGCTGCGTCAGCGTATCCAGCGCCGTGGTCGGCTCGTCTGCGATCAGCAGCTTTGGCTTCAGAAGCATCACCGAGGCCAGCATGATGCGCTGGCGCATGCCGCCGGAGAATTCGTGCGGATAGGCGTCAAACGTCCGCTCGGGATCGCGGATCTGCACGCGCGCCAGCATGTCGAGGCAGCGGCGTTTGATCTCGCGCTTGCCGAGCCGCTCGTGCAGGCCGAGGCCTTCCGCCATCTGCGCACCGACGCTGATGGCGGGATTGAGCGACACCATCGGCTCCTGGAACACCATGCCGACAACGGGCCCGCGCAGCGTCCGCATCTGGCGCCCCGAGACGTTGGCGAGATCGACGCCGTCAAGCACGATGCGGCCGCCGGCCTTACGCAGCCCCGGCGGCAACAGGCCGAGCACGGCGCGTGCCGCCGCCGTCTTGCCGCTGCCGGATTCGCCGACGACCGCGAGGAACTCGCCGCGCTCGACGGCAAAGGACAAATCCTCGACGATCGCCGCCTTGCTGGCGGCGACCTCAATGCGCAGATTCTCGACCGACAGCAGCGTCATCCGTGCGCCATCCTGGGGTCGAGGCGATCACGCAGGGAATCGCCGAGCAGGTTGATGCCGAGCAGCGTCAGCGCGATGCAGAGGCCCGGGGCGATCGAGAGCCAGGCCGCGGTCTCCATGAACGGACGGCTTGCCGCCAGCATGTTGCCCCAGGTCGGCGCCGGCGGCGGCACGCCGAGGCCGAGGAAGCTCAGCGCGCTCTCGGCGAGCAGCACCCAGCCGAACATGCTGGTGGCGAGCACCGCAACCGGCGCAATCGCGTTCGGCATCACGTGGCGGAACATCGAATAGGCTTCCGAGTTGCCGATGACGCGCGAAGCCTCGACATATTCCTTCTCGCGGATCGACAGCACGGTGCCGCGCACCACGCGGACCACCGACGGGATGTAGGCAAGGCCAAGCGCCAGGATCAGCCCGACCTTGTTGGCGCCGACCACGATCATCACCGCCAGCGCCAGCAGGATGCCGGGGAACGCCAGAAGCGCGTCGTTGACCGCCATGATGATGCGATCGACCCAGCCGCGGATGTAGCCGGCCGCGCAGCCGATCACCATGCCGGCGGTCACCGCAAGCAGCACCGTGATCAGGGCAATCACGACGCTCGCGCCGGCCCCGACCATGATGCGGCTGAGCACGTCGCGGCCGAACTCGTCCGTCCCGAACCAATGCAGCCACGACGGCGCCTGCAGGCGCGCGCGCAGATTGATGCGCAGCGGGTCGAACGGCGTCCAGAACGCACCGGTGCCCGCCGCACCGAGCAGGAGCGCGATCAAGGTACCGCCGATCGCGGTGTTGGCGCGCATCCTCATGCCACCGTCACCCTGGGATCGAACAAGGGATAGCAGAGGTCAACGATCAGATTGACCACGACGTAGATCACCGCCGTGAACAGCAGGCAGCCCTGCACCACGGGATAGTCGCGCGCGAAGATGGAATCGACCAGGAGCCGGCCGAGACCGGGCAGCGTGAACACGGTCTCGATCACGGCAATGCCGCCGAGGAGATGGCCGAGCACGAGGCCGATCAGCGTCCAGGTCGGCGCAAACGCGTTCGGCAGCACGTGCCGCGCAAGCACGCGCCATTCCGGCACGCCCTTGGCGCGTGCGTGGGTGACATATTCGAGCCTGAGTATCTCGATCGAGGCGGCGCGCGCCATGCGCGTGAGCAGGCCGATCTCGACCATGGTCAGCGTCGCGATCGGCAGCACAATGAAGGTCGCCGCCTGCCAGAAATTCTCCGCGAAGGGCACATAGCCGATCACCGGCAGCCATTTCAGCTTGAGGCCGAACAGCAATAGCAGCAGAAGACCGAGCCAGAAGCTCGGGATCGACAGCAGCAGCGTGGCGCCGCCGACGACGGAGAGATCGAGCAGGCTGTTCTGCTTCCAGGCCGCGACGAGGCCGGCGGGAACCGCGATGCATGCGGCCGCCGCAACCGCCACCAGCACGATGACGGCGCTGACCTGGAAGCGATCGAGGATCAGCGGCAGCACTTCGAGATTGTTGGTGATGGAGTGCCCGAAATCCCCGGTCGCAAGCTTGGCGATCCAGTGCATGAACTGGACCGGGATCGGCTGGTCGAGCCCGAGCTGGGCGCGGAGCTGCGCCGCCTGCGCGGGATCGGCAGCATCGCCGAGCATCACCTGAACGGGATCGCCGGGAATGAGCCGGACCAGCGCAAAGACCCCGACCGCGACCAGCAGCAGCGTCGGGATTGTCATGGCCAGCCGTCTTGCGAGGTAACCCAACATGGCGCCGCCCTACTCGACCATGACGCCCCAGAACCGCGGCTGCGGATAGAGCCAGCCGGCATAGCCCTTGATGCCCTTGCGCAGCGCCGTCAGCTCGGCACCGTTGAACAGCACGATCATCGGCACGTCGGCGATGAAGCGCTTGTGCATCTCGTCGAACTGCGCCTGCCGTTTGGCGGCGTCGTCGATCATCATGGACTGGCGCAGCATCTCCTGCGCCTCCGGATTATCCCAGACCTTGCGCGGTTGCGTCGCCTTCGGACCGGTCAGCATCTCGAAGCTCAAGGAGGGATCGAGCCGCGCCGAATAGGTAAAGGCCATCGCCTGGTAGTCGCCGCGGTTGTAGCGGTCGAGCTGCGCCGCCCAGTCCATGACCTCGAGCTCGACGTTGATGCCGACGGTTTGCGCCATCGCCTGCACCAGCACGGAGGAATCGAACACGTAGCTGTAGCGCTTGTTGGTGATCATCTTGATCGGCTGGCCGCGATAGCCGGCTTCCAGCAGCAGCTTCTTGGCCTCCGCGATGTTCTGCGTGTAGCCGTGCGACTGCGCCTCGCTGTAGAAGGGGCCGCCGAGCGGCAGCGCGGAATTATTGGGGCGCGCGGTACCCATCATCACGGCATCGACGATCTGCGCGGTGTCGATCGACAGCGCAATGGCGCGGCGGATGCGTACGTCCTTCAGCAGCGGGTCTTTGGTCTGGAACAGGATGCCGGTGAGGCCGAGCGCGGGCGTAATGCTGAGCTGCACCTCGGAACGCGATTTGAGCTCCTCGAGATCGGGGATCGACAGGCTCATGATGACGTCGAGCGAGCCGCTGAGCAGTCCCGCCTTCGCCGCAGAACTGTCCGGGATCACGTTGAAACGAACGCGATCGACCTTGACGTCCTTGGCGCCGGTGTAACCGGTGCGCGGCTCGCTGCGCGAGACGTAGCCGTCGAACCGCACGACATCGACATATTGTCCCCGCTTCCACTCGGCGAGCTTGAACGGGCCGGTGCCAACAGGGGCGGTCCATTTGCCGTCAGGACCGACGGAGTCGCGGTGAATGATGGCGGTCTGGCCGCAATCGGGACGCGCCAGGGTCGGCAGAAACAGAGCCGTCGGCTGATCGAGCGTGATGGCAACAGTCTGCGGATCGGGCGCCTCGATCTTCTCGATCCGCGCGATGCCGGTGGCGCTGAACTCGGACAGGCAACGCCATTGCGTTGCCGGGTCGAGCCATCGTTTCAGCGACCAGACCACGTCGTCCGCGGTCATGGTCGCGCCGTTGTGGAACTTGACGCCCTGGCGCAGGCGGAACGTATAGGTCTTGCCTTCGTTCGAAACGGTCCAGCTGTCGGCCAGCATCGGGCCGATCGAGGTGTCGTCACGGAAGGCGACAAGGCCCTCCACCACATGCGCGATCACGCCGTCGGTGTTGGCGTCGCGATTGGTGCCGGGATCGGTGGAACGGATGTCGGCATTGAGCCGCGTCCGCAGCAATGTTTCGGCGCCGGCCCTCCCCAGCATGGCCCACAGGGCGAGCGCGGCCAAACCGACCGCCCATGCCGGCGATGGCCGACGCCGCCGCATCACGCGGCCCCCGCGGCGGCAGACCGCTCGTACGCGGCCCGCCCGATTTCTTCGATCTCGAGCTGGTAAGTGGTGAACTCACGATTGAGCGCCGGCAACGGCGCCGCCTGCATCAATCCGCTCGCCGGCTCCATCAGGATCATCGCCACGGTGGCGCTGAGGTTGTTGCTGAGATTGCGGCGCGGCGGGCGGCACACCGACCAGGGATAGGCGAACTCGTCGAACAGGGCGTTCTTGACGGTGTCGAAGGTGATGCTGCCGATGTGCGGCTGGAGCAGATCGCGGACGCGAATGTCGCGATAGAGACTATCGGGCGTATCCTGGATGCCGGCGTCCTTGAGCTTGCCGAGCGCAACCGGGCTCACGAAGTGATTTGCGTGCACCAGCAGGCCGTTCTGCGGATGCACCTGAAAGGTCTCATCCGGCGCACATTCGAAATCGATCGCCACGCCCTCGCGATGGCTGACGATCATGTTGTTGGCCGCGGACTTCCTGGTGCAATAGACGGCACGCATCGCCAGCGCGAGATGCTCCTGTTCCAGCACCTTGCGGCGGATCAGCGCCAAGGGCACGCCGACCTGGCGATAGTCACGGTCACTTTGGAGATAGTTCGCGGTGATCGCGATGCCGACCGCGTTGAAGCCACAGCGACCGAGGGCGCCGGCCTCGGTGAAGGTCATGAGATCAGGACCGTCATCGCGCCGGACCTTCAGCACCACTGCCGTCTCGGCGCATTCGCGCTTCCAGTCCCAGTTCTGGGCGTGGATCAGGCGGCCGCTCGCGGCCGCCTGCGGCATCACGACGACGCCGGTGCAGCCGTCAGGCTCGTCGGGCGTCTTCAGGCGCGCGCGGATCTTTGGATTGGCAAGCTTGAGGATCTCTGTGCGGGCGTTGAGCAGCACGACATCCTCGAACGGGACGTCCGCGCCCTCCGCAATGCCGCGCATCTCTTCGATATAGGTCGGATCGAAGCCCTCGATAACAGGCAGATAGTCCCGCACCAGTTCGGACACGCCCTTCGCATCGAGCGAGAGCTCCTTCAGCTGCGCGAAGTAGTGCGTCGTCCCCTTCTTGATGCGGCCCGCCGCCTTCTGCCCGTACTGACGGCCACGCTCGCGCGGCGGGCCGGAGATTTCGATCAGGGGAAAGGGCTCGACCATGGGACGCCAAATTCCTTCTTAAAGTTCCTTTTGCTTTCTCATGAAGCCTAATGTATTTTGTGATGACATGAAACAAAAATCTTCGACCGCGAAATCTGCCGTGGAAAAAGCATCGCCAAGCCGGCTGCAGCGGGAACTGTCGGCCGGGATCATGGACCTGATCCGGAGCGAAGGGCTCGCGCCCGGCACGCGCCTTGCCGAAGTCGCGCTCGCCGAGCGCCTCCAGGTCTCGCGCACGCCGGTGCGCGCTGCGCTGAAACTCTTGGCGCGGCGCAAGCTCGTGCATGCCGGCGCCAGCCGCGGCTATTTCGTCGCTGAGGCCGCCCCCGCCACGCAGAAGGCAGCGCCCAAGCCCAGCCCTGACGAGACCGACCGGCTGTTCCTCGCGATCGCGCGCGACCGCCGCGCCGGCCGGCTCGCGGAGGACGTTTCCGAGCGCGACCTGATGCAGCGCTATGATGCAACACGGCCGATCGTGCAGCGTGTGCTCAGCAAGCTTGCCGAGGTCGCCGCGGTCCAGCGCAAGCCGGGTCATGGCTGGCGCTTCCAGCCGACGCTCGCCGATACCCAGGCGCGCGACGAGAGCTACCGCTATCGCCTGCTGATCGAGCCGGCCGGCCTGCTCGAACCGGGCTTCAAGCTCGATCCGGCCTGGGCCGCCGAGATGCGCCGCCGTCATCAGGAGATGCTGGCGATGCCGTGGAGCGACACCGCCAGCATCGCGCTCTACGAGATGAACGCCGCCTTCCACGAGGGCCTCGCCGCCGCATCGGGCAACCGTTATCTGCTGGTCGCGGTTCAACAGCAGAACCGGCTGCGGCGCTTCGGCAACTACGACTGGACCTTCGGCCACGAGCGCGTGATCGTGAACTGCCGCGAGCATCTCGCCATCCTCGAC
The DNA here is from genome assembly GCF_025200885.1 of Bradyrhizobium huanghuaihaiense. NCBI lineage: Bacteria > Pseudomonadati > Pseudomonadota > Alphaproteobacteria > Hyphomicrobiales > Nitrobacteraceae > Bradyrhizobium > Bradyrhizobium huanghuaihaiense. The sequence goes on from NZ_CP104172.1 coordinate 6,135,801, forward strand.
CAGCTCGAAGCCGGCCAGAACGAGGCCGCGGCTGCGCTACTGCGCCGGCATCTCGAAGGCGCAGCAAAGCTCAAGCGCGGCCCGGCCAATTCCAACGCGCCATCCAAAGCCTCCTGACCTTTGCAAGAGTTGTCATGACCATGAATGCCTTCGCTTCCTCCAACAGCCCCCTCACCCGCGAGGCCATGGAGCCGTTCTGGCTGCCGATGACGCCGAACCGGCAGTTCAAGTCGAAACCGCGCATCTTCGTCGGCGCCGAGGGCATGCACTACATCACCGATGACGACAGGCGCATTCTCGACGGCATGGCGGGGTTGTGGTGCGTGAACGCGGGACATGCGCAAAGGCGCATCGTCGAGGCGATCCAGGCGCAGGCGGCGAAGCTCGACTTCGTCTCCTCGTTCCAGATGAGCCATCCGGCCGCCTTCGAGCTCGCCCGCCGCATCACCGAGATCGCGCCTGACGGGCTCGACCATGTCTTCTTCACCAATTCCGGCTCGGAATCGGTCGACACCGCGCTGAAGATCGCGCGCGGCTATCACCGCGCCCGCGGTGACGCCAGCCGCATCCGCTTCATCTCACGCGCCAAGGCCTATCACGGCATGGGCTGGGGCGGCCTGTCGGTCAGCGGCATCGTCCGCCACCGCAGGGACTTTGGTCCGCTGCTGCCGGAAGTCGACCATCTGCCGCACACGCATGATCCCGAGCATGCAGCGTTCTCGCGCGGACAGCCGCAATGGGGCGCGCATCTCGCCGACGAGCTGTCAAAGCTGCTGCAGCTGCACGATCCCTCGACCATCGCCGCCGTCATCGTCGAGCCCGTCACCGGTTCCGGAGGCGTGCTGCCGCCGCCGGTCGGCTATCTCGAACGGCTGCGCCAGATCTGCGACCAGCACGGCATCCTCCTGATCTTCGATGAGGTCATCACCGGCTTCGGTCGCCTCGGCGCGGCGTTCGGCGCCAACGCCTTCGGCGTGACACCCGATCTCATCACCTGTGCCAAGGGCATGACCAATGCGGCCGTGCCGATGGGCGGCGTCATCGTCAGCGGCAAGGTTTATGACGCGCTGATGCAGGGGCCGGACAACGCGATCGAGCTGTTCCACGGCTACACCTATTCGGCGCATCCGCTGGCCTGCGCGGCGGGTCTCGCCGCGCTCGACGTGTATCAGGATCTCGGCCTGTTCGAGCGGGCGCGCCGCCTCGCCCCGGTCTGGGAAAACCACGCGCATGGCTTGCGCGAGCTCCCCCATGTCGTCGACATCCGCAACATCGGGCTCCTGGCCGCGATCGACCTGAAGCCGCGCGAGGGCGCGCCGGGCGCGCGCGGCAGCGAATGCGCCAATCGCTGCTACGAGGACGGCATCCTGATCCGCGGCAGCGGCGACACGCTGCTGATCTCGCCGCCGCTGATCATCACCGAGGAACAGATCGGCGACATTTTTGCCGCCATCCGCCGTGCCTTGACCGCGATCGGCTGACGCCGGGCCTCAACTCACCGGCAATGCATCGAGGTGGCACGCCACCCACTGCTCGTCGCCGACAGCGCGGAGCGTCGGCTCCTCGGTGCGGCAGCGGTCGAACACGAACGGGCAGCGAGTGTGGAAGCGGCATCCCTTCGGCGGATTGATCGGGCTCGGCACGTCGCCGCCGAGGATGATCGGATTGCGCTGGGCACCGGGCTCGGGCAGCGGCACCGCCGAGAGCAGCGCCTTGGTGTAGGGATGCCTCGGCGCGGCAAAGATCTCGCGGCGCGGCGCCACCTCGACGATCTTGCCGAGATACATCACCGCCACGCGGTGGGTCATGTGCTCGACGATGGCGAGGTCATGGCTGATGAACAGCAGCGCCAAGCCGAACTTCTGCTGAAGGTCCTGCAGCAGATTGACGACCTGGGCCTTGACCGAGACGTCGAGCGCCGAGACCGCCTCGTCGCACACGATCAGTTCGGGCTCGGCCGCGAGCGCCCGCGCGATGCCGATGCGCTGGCGCTGGCCGCCTGAGAATTCGTGCGGCCGGCGGTTCAAGGCCTCGCGCGGCAGACGCACGGTGTCCATCAGCTCCGTGACGCGAACCTCGAGATCTTCCTTCGACTTGGCGAGGCCGAAATTGCGGATCGGCTCGGCGAGGATGTCGCGCACGCGCATGCGCGGGTTGAGGCTCGAGAACGGATCCTGGAACACGACCTGCACGCGCCGGCGCATCTGGCGCATCGTGCTCGGATGCGCGTCGTCGATGCGCTGGCCGTCGAGAATGACCTGGCCCGAGGTGATGTCGAACAGGCGCAGGATGGCGCGGCCGACCGTCGACTTGCCGCAGCCGGACTCGCCGACCAGCGACAAGGTCTCGCCGCGCGCGATCTCGAACGACACGCCGTCGACGGCATAGACGAATTCGGCTTGCCGTCCGAAGAGGCCCTTGTTGATCGGAAAATGCTTCTTGAGGTCGTTGACCTGGAGCAGCGGAGGACTCATGCCGCGATCGCTCCCTTGGCAGCGTAGTGACAGGCCGCGATGTGGCGCGGACCCTTCTCTTCCAGCCCCGGCGCATATTGGCGGCAGAGATCGGTCGCGAGCGCGCAGCGCCCGGCAAAGACGCAGCCGGTGATCGGCTTGCGCAGATCCGGCACCTGCCCCGGAATCTCGGCGAGCCGCGTCGCAGTGCCGGCGAGCGAGGAGCCGAGCTTGGGCACCGCGCCCAGAAGACCTTGCGTATAGGGATGGCGCGGCGAACGGAACAGCTCGGCGACCGGCGCCTCCTCGACCTTGCGGCCGGCATACATCACCATGACGCGCTCGGCGATCTCGGCGACGACGCCGAGATCGTGGGTGATCAGGATGATGGCGGCGCCCACCCGGCGCTTGAGATCCAGCATCAGCTTGAGGATCTGCGCCTGGATGGTCACGTCGAGCGCCGTGGTCGGCTCGTCCGCGATCAGGAGTTTTGGATTGCAGGCGAGCGCCACCGCGATCATCACGCGCTGGCGCATGCCACCGGAGAGCTGGTGCGGATATTCGCGCACGCGCCGCTTCGGCTCGGGAATGCCGACCAGCGTCAGCATCTCGATCGCGTGCGCCTCGGCAGCCTGCTTGTCGAGGCCCTGGTGGATCATCAGGGTCTCGCGGATCTGACGGCCGACAGTCAGCACCGGATTGAGGCTGGTCATCGGCTCCTGGAAGATCATCGAGATGTCGTTGCCACGGATGGCACGCATCTCGCGGTCCGACAGCTTCAGGAGATCCTTGCCGGCAAAGCGGATGCTGCCTGCGATCCGGCCCGGCGGCTCCGGGACCAGCCGCATCAGCGACATCGATGTCACCGACTTGCCGCAGCCGGACTCGCCGACGATGGCGAGCGTCTCGCCCTCGTTGACGTGGAAGGACACGCCGTCCACCGCGCGGTTGATGCCGCCGGGGGTGCGGAAATGGGTCTGGAGGTTCTCGACTTCGAGCAGCGCCATCGTGATCAGCCCCGCACTATCACAGGCTCTTGGCCATGCGCGGATCGAGCGCATCGCGAAGGCCGTCGCCGAGCAGGTTCACGGCGAGCACGGTGACGGACAGGAACGCCGCCGGGAAGAACACGATGTAGGGCTTGACCTGCCACAGCGCGCGGCCTTCGGCCATGATGTTACCCCAGGACGGAATGGTGGGCGGCGTGCCGGCGCCGATGAAGGACAGGATCGCCTCGGTGATCATGGCGCTGGCGCAGATATAGGTCGCCTGCACCAGCATCGGCGCAACCGTGTTGGGCAGGATGTGGCGCAGGATGATCATCGGCGTGCGCGTGCCGCAGGCCACCGCCGCGTCGACATAGGGCTGCTCGCGCAGCGACAGCACGACGCTGCGCACGAGGCGCGAGACGCGCGGGATCTCGGCGATGGTGATCGCCAGGATGACGTTGCCGACGCTGCCGCGCGTAAGAGCCATCAGCGCGATGGCGAGCAGGATCGGCGGGATCGACATCAGGCCATCCATGAAGCGCATCAGGATGCCGTCGGCCCAGCGGATGAAACCCGAGATCATGCCGATCGCAAGTCCCGCTGCGGATGCGAAGATCGCGACCGACAGGCCGACCGTGAGCGAGACCCTCGCGCCAAAGAGCACGCGCGAATAGATGTCGCGGCCGAGCACGTCGGTGCCGAACCAGAAATCGGCCGACGGCGCCCGCGTCCGCTTGGCGGGCGCCAGCGCGGTCGGATCGACCGTGCCGAGGTAGGGCGCGAAGATCGCGATCAGCACGAGGGTCAGCAGCAGCGCGCCGCCGATCGCGACCGTCGGATGGCCGCGCAGCATTCCGATGAAGCCGCGCCGGATCTTGACCGGCCGGAGGATCTCCGGCAGTTGCGGCGCAAGGACGAGGCCGGCCGGAAGCGATTGCGGGTTGACGGTGATGTCGGTCAATAGCGGATCCTCGGGTCAACGAGCGTATAGGTGACGTCGATCATCAGATTGACGAGGACGTAGACGAAGCTGAACAGCAGCACGATGCCCTGGATGACCGGATAGTCGCGGCGCAGGATCGCGTCGATCGTGAGCCGGCCGAGGCCGGGAATCGCGAACACGCTTTCGGTGACGACCGCGCCGCCGATCAGCAGCGCAATGCCGATGCCGATCACGGTCACGATCGGCACCGCAGCGTTCTTCAGCGCATGAATGAACAGGATGCCGCCCTGCCCCAGGCCCTTGGCCTTGGCGGTGCGGATATAGTCCTGCTGCAACACTTCGAGCATGGCGGCGCGGGTGATACGCGCGACCAGCGCGATGTAGACGCAGCCGAGCGCGATCGCCGGCAGGATCAGGTTCTCCAGCCACGGCCAGAAGCCTTGTGTGAGCGGCGTATAGCCCTGCACCGGGAGCCATTCGAGCTCGAGCGCGAAGACGTAGGCGAGCATGTAGCCGACCACGAAGACGGGCAGTGAGAAGCCGAACACGGCAAAGCCCATGATGACGCGGTCGATCAGGCTGCCGGCCTTCCAGGCCGCCACCACGCCGAGCGGCACCGCCACCACGATCGTGAGCAGCAGCGTGACGATCATCAGCGACAGCGTCGGTCCGAGACGCTGCCCGATCATCGCCGAGACCGGCAGGTTGGTGAAGATCGAGGTGCCGAGATCGCCGTGCAGGATGCGCCAGACCCAGCTTCCGAACTGGACCAGGAAGGGCCGGTCCAGCCCGAGGCTCTGGCGGATGCGCTCCACATCCTCCGGGCTTGCCTGATCGCCCGCGATCACCACGGCCGGATCTCCGGGCGCGATGTAAAGCAGGCTGAACACGAACAGCGCGACGATTGCCATGACCGGCAAGGTCGCGACGATGCGACGGAGGATGTAAGAGAGCATCTGGCCTCAACGCACGATCATGCAGACTTCGACACGCCCCAGAACAAGGGCAACGGTCCCTTGGTCACGCCGGAGACGTTCTTGCGCCACGCGGTGTAGCTCAGGAAGAAGCCGGTCGGAGCGTAGACGACGTCATCGATCGCCGCCTTGTTGAGACGGCCGATGGCGGCCTTCTCCTCGTCGAGGTTCTTGGCCTCGAACCACGACGCGACCTCCTTTTCGGTGCCTGCGCTGGTCGGCCAGCCGAACCAGGCCTTGTCGCCATTGGCGCGGATGGCGGTGTAGGGAGCCGGATTGACGCAATCCGCGCCCGCGTGCCAGGTATGGAACATGTTCCAGCCGCCCTGTCCGGGCGGTGTCTTCTGCGCGCGGCGGGAGCCGACCGTGCCCCAATCGGTCGCGACAAAGTCGACATTCATGCCGAGCTTCTTGAGGAGGTCGGCGGTCACGTCGCCCATCGCCTTGGTGATCGGCTGGTCCTGCGCGACGAGACACGTCACCGGCTGGCCGGAATAGCCGCTCTCGGCGAGCAACTTCTTGGCGGCGTCCAGATCGCGCTTGCCCTTCAGAATCTCGCCACCCACCTCGGTGTAGAGCGGCGTATCCGGCGTGAAGTAGCCGGGCAGCGGCTTCCACAGCGAATTGTCGTCGCCGACGATCGCGCGCATGTAGTCTTCCTGGCTGAGAGCCATCAGCACCGCGCGCCGCGCCTTGACGTCGTTGAACGGCGGATAGAGGAAGTTCATGCGGAACGAGCCGACATTGCCGAGGGGATCGCCGATATCGACGCTGATGTTCTTGTTCTTCTTCAGGACCGGAACGAGATCCGCGATCGGATTCTCCCACCAGTCGATCTCGCCGTTCTGCAGCGCGGCCGCGGCGGTGGCCGGATCCGGCATGATCACCCACTCGACGCGATCGACCATCACCTGCTTGCCGCCGGCGAGCCATGACGGCTTCTCCTGCCGCGGTGAATAGTCCGCGAATTTCTCGAACACGGCCTTGGCGCCGGGGACCCACTCGCTCTTGGCGAACTTCAACGGACCGGAGCCGACATATTCGGAAATCTGCTTGAACGGATCGGTCTGCGCGATGCGCTCGGGCATGATGAAGGCGCATGGCGAATTGTTCTTGCCCAGCGCGTAGAGCATTTTCGGGAAAGGCTGCTTCAGCACCCATTTGAAGGTGCGGTCGTCGACGGCCGTCAACTCCTGCTGGAGCGCCTTGATCATCAGGCCCATCGGATCGCGCGCCGACCAGCGGGTGAGGCTTGCGACGACGTCCTTGCTCAGCACCGGCGCGCCGTCGTGGAATTTGAGGCCCGGGCGCAGCTTGAACGTCCAGGTCGTGCCGTCGTCCGTCACTTCCTCGGATTCGACCATCTGCCGCTGCGGCTGGAACGAGGAGTCGATGCCGTAGAGCGTGTCCCAGACCATCGCGGCCGCGTTGCGCACCACATACTGCGTGCCCCAGATCGGGTCGAAATTGGCGAGATTGGCCTGCGGCACGAATCGCAGGGTGCGGGCCGCCGCGCCCTGGGCAATCGCCGGGGCCGAAAGGCCACCCGTCAATGCCAGTCCGCCCGCGCCAGCCAGTCCCTTCAATACCGTCCTGCGATCCATGAAGTCCTCCCAGTAATGCCGCGATGCCAGCTGTTCATTGGCCAAGGGCAAGTGAAACCGAGCCCATTTGCAAGCAAATGGTATGCCAGTAAATGGGCCCCCGCCAGCGGGATCTCATCGACTTTTTGGCTGGCCCACGTTGACTTGCAGGGGCTTAAAGAGCAGCCGCCAGCGCCGCGCCGGTCTCGATATGCGGGATCGCCTCGACCAACTTGCGGGTGTAGTCGGTCTTCGGATTATCGAACAGCGCCCGGCTCTCCCCCTGCTCCACGATGCCGCCGTTGCGCAGCACGATGGTGCGCTCGCACAGCATGCGCACCACGTTGAGATCGTGGCTGACGAACAGCAGCGCGATGTCATTTTCGCGCCGAAGGCGATCGAGCAGCTGCAGCACGACCGCCTGCACCGAGACGTCGAGCGCAGCGGTCGGCTCGTCCAGCACGAGCAGCCGCGGCCGGCAGGCGATGGCGCGGGCAATGCCGACGCGCGCCTTCTGGCCGCCGGAGAGCTGGTGCGGGAAACGCGGCAGCAGATCCAGCGGCAGCCCGACCCGTTCGGCGCATTCTTCGACCCGCTTGCGCAGCGCATCGCCAACGCGCATGCCGTCGAGTCGCATCAGGGGATGAGCGATACAGTCGAAGGCCGTGTAGCGCGGGTTGAGGCTCTCGTTCGGGTCCTGAAAGACCATCTGGATGTCTTTACGAAAGCGCGAGCGATGGAAATCGCGCGAGGCGACATGACCGATCGACTGCCCGTCGAACACGATGTCGCCTTCGCTTGGGTCGATCAGCCGGCAGATCATGCGCGACGTCGTGCTCTTGCCGGAGCCGGACTCGCCGACGAGCCCGACACTCTCGCCGCCGGCCATCGTCATCGAGAAGTCGGCAACCGCAGCAGAGCCCTGGTCGAAACGTTTTGCGAGCTTGCGCACTTCCAGCAGCGGCGGCGTCCCGTGTGCGGGCTCCTGCCTGGGCTTGCTGACGACAGTCGCGTAACGCTCCCGCTCCTCCTCCGTCACGAGATCCTCGATCCGGGAGGTGGCAGTCGGCGATGCCGCAACGAGGCGCCTCGTATAGGCGTGCTGCGGTGTGCTGAAGAGCGTCCTGGGGCTCGCCTCCTCGACGATGCGGCCGCGCTCCATCACGGCGATGCGGCGGCAATAGCGTGCCGCGAGCCCGAGATCGTGCGTGATCAGGATCGTCGCCATGCCGCGCGCGGCGGCGATGTCCGCAAGCAGATCCATCACCACCTTCTGGGTGGTGACGTCGAGGCCGGTGGTCGGCTCATCCGCAATCAGGAGCGCGGGATTGCAGGAGATCGCGATCGCGATCATGACGCGCTGGCACATGCCGCCGGAGAGCTCGTGCGGATAGGCATTCATCCGCGCCTCGGGGTCGCGGATCTGCACCGCGCGCAGCAGGTCCAGCGCCTCGGCGCGCGCGGCGTCCTTGGAGATCCGCTTGTGGGTGAGGATCGCATCCGCGATCTGCAGACCGATCGCGCGAATGGGGTTCAGCGCCGCGCGCGGATTCTGGAAGATCATCGACATCGCGGCGCCCTGGAGATGACGGAGATCGTCGCCCCGGAGCTTCGTCACGTCCTGCCCTCGAAACAGGATCTTGCCGCCGGTGACGCGGCCGGCGGCATCGAGCAGCCGCGTCGTCGCAAAGCCGGTCACCGACTTGCCCGAGCCGCTCTCGCCGACGAGGCCGAGCATCTCGCCGGCCCCGACCGTCAGCGAAACGCCGCGCACGGCCTCGACCATGCCACGCCGCGTCGAGAACGAGACGTGCAGGTCCTCGATCCTGAGCAGCTCTTCGCTCATGTGCGCATGCGCGGATCGAGAATATCCCGCATCCCGTCCCCGAGGAGATTGAAGCACAGCACGGCCATCATCAGGGCCAGGCCCGGAAAGGCCACCAGCCACCACCGCCCGGTCGAGATGAAGCGCGCGCCCTCCGCGACCATGATGCCCCATTCCGGCGTCGGCGGCTTGACGCCGAGGCCGATGAAGGACAGGCCGGCGGCATTCAATATGGCCCAGCCAAGGTTGAGCGAGATCTGCACCGCCATCGCCGGCAGGATGTTCGGCAGCAGGAAACGCAGCACCACCGAGAAATGGCTCTCGCCGCAGGCGCGCGCGGCCTCCACCCAGCCGACATTGCGCCGGACGTTCACTTCGGCCCGCGCGAAGCGGATGTAGAAGGGCAGATTGATGATCGCGGTCGCGATCACGATGTTCTCGATCCGGTTGCCGAGCGCCGCGACCATCGCCATCGCCAGCACGAACAGCGGAAAGGCCATCATCACGTCGACGAAGCGCCCGACCGCGCGGTCGAGCCGGCCGCCGGCATAGCCGCAAAAGGAGCCGACCACGGCGCCGATCACGAAGGAGATGCCGACCGCAGACACCGCAATCGCGAGATCGAGGCGCGCAGCAATGATGAGACGGCTGAACACGTCGCGCCCGAGCTGATCGGTGCCGGCGAGATGGGCCGCGCTCGGCGGCTGCAGGGCCTCCGAGACATTGGAGACCACGGGATCGTAGGGCACGATCCAGGGACCGAAGATCGCGACGAGGACGAACAGCGTCACCCCGGCCGCGGCCACCGCCGTAAGCGGATTGCCGCGCAGGATCCAGACCGAATGGCGAAGGGTTGCGCTGGTCATTCGATCGACACCCTGGGATCGGCGATGCCATAGCAGATATCGACCACGAGATTGACCAGCACGAATAGGCTCGCCATCAGCAGCACGAAGCCCTGCACAGGCGCGTAGTCGGACGACAGCAGCGCATCGAGCGCGTAGGAGGCAACGCCCGGCCAGGAGAACACCTTCTCCACCAGCACATTGGCGCCCAGCATGGTCGAGAACACGATCCCGGCGATGGTGATGACGGGCAGAATCGCATTTCGTAGCGCATAGGTGACGACGACCTTGCGCCAGGACAAGCCGACCGAACGCGCCGTGCGCACGAAATCGCTGCCCAGCGACACCAGCATCGAGGCGCGCGTGATCCGCGCCAGCGGCGCGATCACGAACAGGGCCATGCTCACCGCCGGCAGGATCAACTGCTTGCAGGCCGCCCACCATCCCTCGAAGTCGCCGGCAAGCAGGAAATCGATGGAGAGAAAGCCGGTGCGCTGCGGCGGCAGCGAGGTGAAGACGTCGATCCGCCCGGTGGGATCAGGCGCAAGCCCGAGCAGATAGTAGAAGACGTAGATCAAGAGCAGGCCGGAGACGAAGGTCGGCACGCAGACGCCGAGCGCGCAGAACAGCCGCACGCCGTGATCGACGACCGACCCTGGCCGCAGCGCCGCGATGACGCCGAGCGGCACCGCCGCGATCAGCGCGACCAGCAGCGCGGTGAAGGTGAGCTCGAGCGAGGCCGGCAGCCGCTCGCGCAGATCCTTCAGCACCGGCTGCCCGGTCATCATGGAGCGGCCGAGATTGCCGTGGCCGATGTCGGAGAGATAGAACACGAGCTGCTCCGGCACCGATTTGTCGAGCCCCATCTGCTTGCGGATCAGCTCGATCTCCTCCTTGCCCGCATTGGGCCCCGAGGCGAAGAACACCGCGGGGTCGCCGGGCAGAACGCGCATCAGCAGAAAGGTGAACACCAGCACGCCAAACAGCGCCGGCAGCGACGACAGCAGTCGCCTGCCCGCCCGCACCATCGTTGCGCCAAGACCGGTCGTCACCTTCCAGAGCCTCCCTCGTTTCCCGATATCACTTGCGGCTGACGTCGCGATAGTCGACCTGGCGATGGAACTCGTAGGTATAGCCTTCGACCGATGGCGCCATGACGGCGTCCTGGTTCGGCTGCCACAGCATGACCTGCGGCATCAGATCAAAGTGCATCGCGTTGAGCTTGCGGCCCGCTTCCTCATACTTGGCTTTATCAGGCTCGAAGCGGGCTTCCTGCGCGATCGCGGCGAGGTCCGGGTTGTTGATCGAAGAGTAGTTCCAGCGCTGATTGCCGGTGTAGAAGTTGCGGTAGAAATAATCGGTCGACGGCAGCCAGGCGACGATGCCTTCGGTGTAGAAGGGCAGCTTCTTCTCGTTGATCTGCGTCGACATCTGCGCGTCCGGCAGCTTCTGGATGTCGACCTTGATCCCGATCTTGCCGAGCGATTCCTTCACCAGCGCCGCCATCGGCTCGGCGGTCGAGGCCTGGCCGACATTGAAGCTGAAGGTGGTCGAGAAGCCCTCAGGCAGGCCGGCGGCCTTCAGATATTCCCTGGCCTTGTCGAGGTCGAGCTTCACCGGCTGCTGGAACGGGTAGATGCCGTTCGCCGGCTTGCCGTCCGCCCAGGTTGCGCCGAACAGCGGCGAGCCGCGGCCGAACAGAGCGGCCTTGAACATGTCGTCATAGGGCAGCGCGTAAGCGATGGCGCGGCGGACATTGACGTTGTCGAAGGGCGGGATCTGGTTGTTCATCGAGACGAAGGTGATCGCATTGTATTGCGGCGTCGAGATCACCTTGAGCTTGCCCTTGCCCTCCAGCGACTGCACGTCGCTGGCCTGGAGATCGAGCACGAGATCGGCATCGCCGCGCTCGACGAGGTTGGCGCGGGTCGCGGGCTCCGGCACCGATTGCACGATCACGCGCTTGAAGAAGGCCGGCTTGTTGGCCGAGCCGCGGTTCCAGCTCTCGTCGCGCTTGAGGATGACCTGCTCGCCGGGCTTGAAGGTCTCCACCACGTAGGCGCCGCTGCCGGCGGTGTGCTCCTTCAGCCACGCGGTCGCCCAGGGATCATCCGCAGTTGCGTGCACTTTTGCCACTTTCGAGTTGATGATCATCGGGTAGACGGTGGCAAGATTGGGCAGCGCAAGCTTGTCAGGCTTTGGCAGTGTCACTTCGATCGTGAGGGGATCGATCACCTTGAACTGGTCGGCCGACGTCAGCGAGCCGGTGAGCAGCTGCGCCTTGCCGAGGATCGGCGCGGTGACGCAGCGATCGAGCGACCATTTGACGTCTTCGGCGGTGACGGGCGAGCCGTCCTGGAATTTGGCGTCCTTGCGCAGGCGGAAGGTGAGCTTCAAGCCGTCGGGGCTGACCTCGTAGGATTCCGCGAGCTCGCCCGTGATCGTGTCGAGATCGAACACCCATTTGCCGTTGAGCTGCTTGCGGCCGAACGCCACCAGCCGGTCATAGGTGCTCATGCTCAGCGCGAAGGACTCGCGGGTCGAGCCGGGGATGTTGGGATCGAGCGTGTTGACGGATGCGCCCGTCACATAGCGCAAAGTCTCTGCCCTGGTTTGCGCTTGCGACGGCGCGGTGGCGATGAGCAACAGCGCAGCGGTCGCGAGGACTGAGGTCGCCGGCCTGAAAGACACAAAACGCATTGGTTTTTCCCTGAATTTCGAACAAGAACGCCAGCAAGGCAGGTTAAGAAAGAAGCAAGTTGCGCGCCAGTCTCATGAGGCGTTTTTGGGGACGCATCGTCGCGGCGGCGCATGGATGATCACAACGATTCCTCCGTCTTTCGCGCCGGCCGCGTGACCACGGCCTGCGGCACGTCATAAGCGCTGAGCGAAGCCCAGTGACGCGCGATATCAGCGCGGAACAGGCCGCGCGTGAGGCCGTGGACCAGCTTCGGAACAGCGGTCGTCATCGCATTGATCGATGATCCCGACGGACCAAAGCTCATGGTGGAGGCGATGGCGAAGAGATGGATGTCGGAGATCCAGGGCGTCTTGCCCGGCACGCGCTCGGTGAAGGCATAGTCGTCGGCAAGATAAGGAAAGCGGCCGAGTCGTTCGTTGCGCTCGCTCTCGGGCGGATGGTAGCGATCGGCCCAGGTCGCGATATTGCCGGCAAATCTGGCGAGCTCGCCGCGGCCGGAAAAGTTCATGTCGATGCCGATGCCGCAGATGACGAAATCGGCGGTGATGGTTCCGCGCGGCGTCTGCAATTCGATGCCGGTGCCGGTCTCGCGCGTCGCCTCGACCGGCGCGCCCTCGTGCAATGTGAAATTGGCGTGACGCGCGCAGCGATCGTAGGTCGGTTGCGGAAATCCCTCCCGCATCTCGAGGATTTTTCGCATGAAGCGCCAGCGCCAGGCATCATCGAGGTCGCTGAGATGACGCAGGAAGCCGCGAAACGTCAGCCAGCGGTACGGCTGGATCACCTGGATCTGCGCGCGGCGGCACAGCAGGTGCACCTCGGCGGCCCCCGCCTCCAGCGCGGTCGCCGCATTGTCGAAGGCAGATGCGCCGGCGCCGATCACGGCCACGCGCTTGCCGCGAAGGCTTTCGAAATCGATGTCGTCGGCGACGGTCGCGATCAAGCTCGCCGGCAGATGCGCCAGCTGCTCCGGGATCATCCAGTCGCCCATGCCCTCCTGCCCCGTCGCCAGCACGATTTTCCGCGCATGGAGCATCTCGAACGCGCCCGCACGTTTCACGCGCGCGGCGAGCAGGCCATCGGCCGCCGGCGTGATCTCAACAAGCTCGCAGCCATTGCGCACCGGCAATCCAACTGTGCGCCGCAGCCAGAGCAGGTACTCGGCCCAATGCTCGCGCTCGATCAGGCCGAGCTGTTGCCAGCTGTCCTTGCCGAAGCGGGCTTCGTGCCAGGACTGGTAGGTCAGGCTGGGGATATCGAGGTCCGGACCGGTGTAGTCCTTCGGGCTGCGCAGCGTCGGCATGCGGGCATAGGTGAGCCACGGGCCCTCCTTCCCCTCCTCGGCCTTGTCGAGCAGCAGGATGTTGCCGACGCGGGAGCGCATCAGGCCGAAGCCGATGGCGATGCCGGACTGGCCCGCGCCGATGATGAGCACGTCCAGCGCGGGCTTGCCGTCGGGGCCCGTTTTCGCTTCGAGCCACGCGGCGCCGGGATGCGCGATCATCGCAAGATCGGCGCGGACGTCCGCTTCGAGGTCTGTCAGCGCGTCACTCATGCCGCGAGCCAGCCTCCGTCGACCACCATCACGGTGCCGGTCGTGAATGACGACGCATCGCTGGCCAGATGCAGCGCGGTCTGCGCGATCTCTTCCGCCGCGCCGAACCGCTTCATGGCGTGGCGGTTGCGGGAGGCTTCGCGCACCTCGTCCGGATTGGCGTGACGGGCAAAGCTGCGGCGAAGCATCGGCGTGTCGATCGCGCCCGGCGCAATCGCGTTGACGCGAATGCCGTCGGTGGCGAAATCCACCGCCATCGTCCGCGTCAGGCTGACGATCGCGCCCTTGGCCGCGATATAGGCGCTGTTGCCCTTGCCGCCGGCCATCGCGAGCTGCGATGCCAGCGTAATGATCGAGCCGCTATTCTGCCGCTGCATGTGCGGCACGGCGGCCCGTGCCCACAGCCAGGTGCCGCCGACATTGGCGCGAAACACCGCGTCCCAGTCCTCCACGCTCGTGGTCAGCACCGTGCCGCCGCAGGAGAAGCCGGCCGCGGTCATGAGGATATCAAGTCGGCCGTATTGTGCGATGACCTCGCCGACGACGGTCTCGGCGAAGGCGACATCACCGACGTCGCCGACATGCGTCGTTGCCTCGCTCACGAGGCTCAGCGTGTCCTGAAGCCCCGCGGCATCGCGATCGACCAGAGCGAGGCGCGCGCCCTGCTCCGCGAACAGCTTTGCACTGGCCCGGCCGATGCCCGAGCCGGCTCCGGTGATGATGGCCGTGCGCCCCTGCAGCCGCATGTCAGACCCCTTCCTTGTGCTGCATCCACCAGGCGCTCATCGCCGCGGCCGACTCCGCACAGCCGAACCGGGCGCGCCAGCCGAACTCGTCGGCCATCCGCGCGACCGACATCGGCGCACGGTCCCCGCCGTGGAGCTTGATGACAGTCTTCTCTCCGGGAGACGCGAGCCGGCACTCCAGCCCGGGATGCAGGGCCGCAAACGCCTCGCCCCATTGCAGCGCCGACCAGGCCACACCGCTGGAGATGTTGTAGAGCCGATGGCGCGGCCGCTCGGCCTCGATCAACACCGCCACCGCTTCGGCAGCGTCGGGCGCGTAGGTCCAGTCCTTGATGCCCGGCGCAGGGAGAACGGCCGGCTCGCCGCGGGCAAACGCTGCAAGGATCTGGAACTGGAGGCTCGGCGTGTCGCGCACCGAGCCGGGCCGCTCCCACGGACCGAACACGGCACTTAAGCGCACGCTCAGGAAATCACCGCCAAAAAGTTCGGCGTGCCGTGCCAACGACCGTTCCGAGGCGAACTTGCTGATGGCGTAGAACGAGACGGGATCGCAGGGCGTGTCCTCGTCCAGGACCTCGAACCGCGCGCCCGATGCGCCGTAAGCCGATGCCGAGGAGAGATTGACGACGCGGCGAACACCATGGCGGATCGCGGCTTGCAGGATCGGGATCTGCGCCATCACGTTGATCTCGAGAACGCGCGCGGGCGATGCCCGCTCGAGCTCATCGCCGGCCGTGACCGCGGCGCCGAGCACGATCGCATCGCAGCCTTTCGCGATAAGGGCGTCGATGGTGTCTGCGTCGGTGATGTCGCCCTGAACGACCTTGAGCCGCTCGCGATAGCCGGCCAGGGATCGCTGCGCAGCCGGAGGCAGCGGCGCACGATCATGCAGCGTCACCTCGTGCCCGCGCGCGAGCAGCACCTCGGCGAGATTGAGGCCGACAAAGCCGGTGCCGCCGAAGACGACGATCCTCATCGCGCGCGATCCACCATCACAGCAGTTTTGCCCCGAAATTCCGCTCCGGATCCATGTCGGCCACGAGCCGGCCGGTGGGCCTTGCCGCCTCGCCGCCGCTGCGCGCCAGGAATTTTCCGCTGCCGGCGCTGGCGAGACACTTGTTGCCTTCGATAACCACGCGGCCGCGCGAGAGCACCGACACCGGCCAGCCCTTGAGCTTGCGGCCCGCGAACGGCGTGTAGCCGGCGAGATCGTGCATCATCTCGTCGGCGATCACGGTCTCGCGGTTGGGATCCCAGATCGCGATGTCGGCATCGGCCCCGACCGCGATCGAGCCCTTGCGCGGATGCAGATTGTAGATCTTTGCGGGCGCCGTCGCGGTGAGCTCGACGAATTTTTCGAGGCCAAGCCGCCCCTTCGACACCATCGCGTCGAACAGCAGCGGCAGCCGCAGCTCCAGCCCCGGCAGGCCGTTGGCGACCTGCTTGAAGTTCGGGTTCGGGCCGGCGCGCAGCTTGCCGGTCTCGTCATAGCGATACGGGGCGTGATCCGACGAGATGGTCTGGAGATCGCCGAGCGACAGCGCCTGCCACAGCGCCTCCTGGTCGGCATGCGTGCGCGGCGGCGGGCTGCACATCCACTTGGCGCCTTCGGCGCCAGGCTTGTCGAGATCGCTGGCCGTGAGGAACAGATATTGCGGACAGGTCTCGGCGAAGACCTTGAGCCCCTGCCCGCGCGAGTCGCGGATCACCTTGGCGCCTTCGGCGGTCGAGACATGGAAGATCATGATCGGCTGGTCGATCAGCGCCGCCATGCCGATCAACCGGGTGAAGGCCTCCGCCTCCGAGACACGGGCGTGGCTGACGGCATGGTATTTCGGCATCGTGTAGCCGCGCGCGAGCAGCCGCTTCACCATCCAGGCGATGATGCCGTGGTTCTCGGCATGGGCGCACAGCATCGCGCCGGACTGGCGCGCGGCAAGCAGGATGTCGAGCAGCGGCTCGTCGTCGACCTTGAGGCGGTCATAGGTCATGAAGATCTTGATCGACGCATGGCCCTGCTTCACCAGCGCCGGGATGTGCTCCTCGACCGTCTCCTTGGTCGCGTCAGCAATGATCATGTGAAAGGCGTAGTCGATCACCGCGCCCTTCTTGGCGAGCGCGTGGTAGTCTTCCACCACCTGCGGCAGCTTCATGCCGACATGCTGGGCGGCGAACGGGATCACCGTGGTGGTGCCGCCGAACGCGGCGGAGACCGTCGCGCTCTCGAAAGTATCGGCGTTCATGATGCCGGCAGCCGACAGCTGCTCGATATGGGCGTGGCTGTCGACGCCGCCGGGCAGCACCAGCTTGCCGCG
Organism: Bradyrhizobium huanghuaihaiense; assembly: GCF_025200885.1. Classification (NCBI taxonomy): domain Bacteria; kingdom Pseudomonadati; phylum Pseudomonadota; class Alphaproteobacteria; order Hyphomicrobiales; family Nitrobacteraceae; genus Bradyrhizobium; species Bradyrhizobium huanghuaihaiense. The sequence goes on from NZ_CP104172.1 coordinate 6,152,730, forward strand.
CGCATCGATCTCGCGCTTCGCCACGGGAAGCCCGCGGCCGATGGCCGCGATGGTCTCGCCTGTTATGGCGACGTCGGCCTCGAAGACGTCGGTGGTGGTGGCGACGCGGCCACCGCGGATGATCAGGTCGTAAGCGGGTTCAGTCATGAGGCACTCCGTGATAGGCTCAAGGCACGTACTCGTAATTTCGCAGGAAGAGCATGATGTCCCGGCCGCGCATTCTCGTCATCAACCCGAACTCCAACAGCAAGGTCACGCAAGGGCTGGAGGACGCGCTGAAGCCGCTCGATTTCGAGGGCGGGCCGGAAGTGGTCTGCCGGACGCTGGCCGAGGGTCCGTTCGGCATCGAAAGCCAGGCCGACGTCGACAGCGTTGCGATGCCGCTGCGAAAGCTCGTCGAAAGCGACAGCAGCTCGGCCGCCTTCGTGATCGCCTGCTACAGCGATCCCGGGCTGCAGGTCTGCCGTGAAGGCACCGACCGGCCGGTGTTCGGCATTGCCGAGTGCGGCGTGCTGACGGCGCTGTCCCGTGCGGAGACCTTCGGCGTGATCGCGATTGCCCAACGCTCGATCCCGCGTCACATGCGCTATCTCAGGCAGATGGGATTGACCGATCGCCTCGCCGGCGAGCGGCCGCTGAACATGAGCGTCGCCGAAACCGCCTCGGGCGAAGGCACGCTCGCCAAAATGATCGAGATCGGCCGCGCGCTGCGCGACGAGGACGGCGCCCGCGCCATCGTGATGGGCTGCGCCGGCATGGCGCGCCACCGCCGCCCGCTGGAGGACGCGCTGTGCATTCCCGTGATCGACCCGACACAGGCGGCCGTCACCATGGCGCTGGGTACGGTGCAGTTCTCGGCTCACTAGGCGTCCTTCAGCTCTTTGGTTTCCTGACGCGCGAGCCATTGCGCATGGCTCTCGCGCGTCAAAGCGAACGTATCCCGCTGCGTGGTGTAGAGATTGCCGAACATGCGGCCGATCGGCTTGTAAGCGTCGAGATCGACGTACATGTTGGCGGCGTCGACGAGGCCCTCGCGGGCATGCACCCTGAGCACTTCGCCGACCAGGAGCTCGCGGTCCGGCGAGAAGTTCAGCACGACATGGCGCCGGCATTCCAGTGCGAAGGGCGCAGCGGCGAGGCGCGGCACTTTCACGTCGACCGAGGGAAGCGTCGCCAGGCCCGTCGCGGCGACCTCGCTGTCCCCGGAGGGGAAATCGACAGCGCAGTCGTTCATCGCCACCGACAGCGCCTCGTCCACCATGTGCACCACGAACTCGCCGTCGCGGTGGATGTTGCGGGTGGTGTCCTTCGGCGAGTGATCCGGCTTGTGCTGAAGCCCGAGCACGATCAGCGCGGGGTTTTCGGAGAACACGTTGAAGAAGCTGAACGGCGCGGCATTCACCGCGCCGTTCTCGTCCAGCGTCGTCACCAGCGCGATCGGCCGCGGCACCACCACGCCGCAGAGCAGCTTGTAGCGATCGCGCGGATCGAGTTCACGCAGTGATATGCCTTTGTCCCCCATCGGCGTCACTTCTCCGGCGGCGGCACCGCGCCGGTCTGGCTGGTGATCAGGCCGTAATGCTCGATGCGACGATGCCGGGCGAAATCGAAAATCGTGGTCTTGCCGAAGGTCGTGGCATCGAGGTCGCAGGCGTGAACCAGAACCTCGTCGTCATCAGTCTTGGCTTCCGCGACGATCTCGCCATTGGGATCGACGATCAGGCTGCCGCCGAACAGCGGGTGGCCGTCCTCATTGCCGGCCTTGGCGACCGCGACCACCCAGGTCGCGTTCTGATAGGCGCCGGCCTGCACCGAGAGGCGGTTATGGAACAGGCGCTTCTCGACGCCCTCCTCGCTCTTCTCGGCATTCACGGACGGCGTGTTATAGCCGATCAGAACCATCTCGACGCCCTGCAGGCCCATGACGCGATAGGTCTCGGGCCAGCGGCGATCGTTGCAGATCGCCATGCCGATGATGCCGCCGAGCTCGCGCCAGACGTTGAAGCCGAGATCGCCCGGCTCGAAGTAGCGCTTCTCGAGATGCTGGTGCGAGCGCTTGGTGTCGTAGTCCACATGGCCGGGCAGATGCACCTTGCGGTATTTGCCGACGATCTTGCCGGACTTGTCGGTCAGGATCGCGGTGTTGAAGTGGTGGCCGTCAGGCGTCAACTCCGCATAGCCGAAATTCATCGCCATCCCGTGCTGCGCCGCGCGCTCGAACAGCGGCCTGGTCGCCGCGTTCGGCATCTCGCGCTCGAACCAGATGTCGAACTCGGCGCGGTCCTCGACGTACCAGCGCGGGAAGAACGTCGTCAGCGCCAGCTCGGGATAGACGATCAGATCGGCGCCCTTGCTCTTGGCCTCGTCCATCAGCGCGATCATGCGCTTGACCACGGCCTCGCGGCTGTCGGCTTTCTGGATCGGGCCCATCTGGGCGGCGGCGACATTGACGATGCGCATCAGCGAGTTCCTGATTTCTTGAGTTTCTTGGCAAATTTCTTGGCGAGGCTGGCGATCGCAGCTTCAGGGGCGTGTCGGCGCACGCAGCATATCGCAGCCTCGCGCCGTTTTTCCAGCCTAGCAGTTTTCATGCCGTCCGCCCCCATTCGGCGTCCTGCAAGAGCCGCCAGTTGATCTTGTTGCTCGCGGTACGCGGCAAGGCGTCGACGAAGACCACGGCGCGCGGCGCCTTGTAGCTCGCCATCGCGCCGCGCGCCCAACCGACGATGTCGTCCGCCGAAATCGTCGCGCGCGCGGCGTCATCGAGCACGACAAGCGCCTTGACGGTCTCGCCGCGGTAATCATCCGGCGCTGAAATGATGCAGCATTCTCGGATCGCCCGGTTCTGGTACATCGCCGCCTCGACCTCGGCCGGCCACACCTTGAAGCCGCTGACATTGATCATCCGCTTCAGACGGTCGACGGCAAAGAAATAGCCTTCGGCATCGCGATAACCGAGATCGCCCGTGCGCAGGAACCGCTTGCCGTCGCGTTCGATGAAGGCTTCGGCATCCGCCTGCGGTCTGTTCCAGTAGCCCTGCAGCACCTGCGGCCCATGCACGACGATCTCGCCGACGACATTGTCGTCAAGCTCGATCAGGCTCTCGGGATCGACCACCCGCGCATCGGTCTCCTGCACGGCGATGCCGAGGCACTGCCGCTTCGGCGCAGCCATCGGATTGAGATGTGTCGGCGACATCGTCTCGGTCATGCCGTAGCCCTCGACGAAATCGAGGCCGAAGCGCCCCTTGAGCCGCTCAGCAATTGCGGTCGGCATCGCCGCACCGCCGCCGGTCAGCACCTTGAGTTTTGCAAGGCACCGATCGCGGAACCGGGCGCTGGCGAGCACATCCACGATCATGGTCGGCGCCGCGTTCCAGAACGTCACGCCATAGGTCTCGAACAGATCGGGCAGCAGGTCCTTGTCCCAGCGCGCCATCAGCAGCAGCGTTGCGCCGCTGACGATGGCGGCATTCATCGAGCCCTGCATGCCCGCGACATGGAACAGCGGCATGAAGCCGGTCATCACGTCGCTGCCGTCGAGCCCGTACCAGCGCGCCTGCAACACGGAGGTGAACAGCGCGCTGCGATGGGTGTGCATGCAGGCCTTGGGCTTCCCCGTGGTCCCGGACGTATAGGGCAGGATCATGAGATCGTCCGGCCCGGCCTCCATCGCACCCGGCTGCAAGCCTTGCGCGATTGCCGGCGACCAGGAATGCCAGCCCGGCGACGATGGCACCTCCGACGGCGCTTCGGTCACGCAGGATGGCAGCGTGTAAGGCGTCGCGCCAGGCACCTCGTCGCGATATTGCGCGACGATCGCGTGAGCGATGGCCTCGCCCACCAGCGGCGCAAACACATCGCTGAGCTCGCTGCCGATGATCGCAACCCTGGCGCCGCTGTCGGCGGCGAGATACGCGATCTCGGCGGTCTTGTTCATGGGATTGACGGGCACGATCACGGCGTCCGCCCGCATCACCGCGTAGTAGGCGATGACATATTGCGGCGAGTTCTGCAGCGCGATCATCACGCGGTCGCCGCGCTTGATGCCGCAGACGCCCTGCAGGAAGCCGGCCATCGCATCGACCCGTCCGCGCAGCTCGGCGTAGCCCAGGCTCGCGCCGTAAAACACCGTGGCCGGATGCGGCGGCCGATCATTCGCGGCCCGCACCAGCGCGTCGTACAACGTTCCCTCCGGCATCGCGAGATGCCAGGGCTCATCCGCCGGCCAGGCCGGCGAGCCACGACGTGCTGCGTGGCCCGCGGTCACCCGTGCTCCTTGTCGGCAATATCGAGGCCGTGGTCGAGTGCGTCGAGAAGGAGCGCAGCCTCGCGCTCGGAGATCACGAGCGGCGGCGCCAGGAACAGCGAAGTCTGCTCGCCGCTGGTCCCGATCACCGCGCCGGCCTCCAGCGCGCGCTCCGCGACGCGCGAGGCGATCGGCACCTCGGTCGTGTCGGCATGCCAGGTGCGCCAATCCGGACCGTGCAGTTCCACCGTCCAGTGCAGCCCCTGCCCCGCCACGCGCTGCACGCTCGGATGCTTCTGCGCGATCGCAAGCAGACGGCGGGTGAACAGCTTCTCCAGATTCTGCACGTGCTCCAGAATCTTCTCGTCAGTGACGACCTTCAGATAGGCGCTGACGGCGGCCATGCTGATGGGATGACCGCGCAGCGTGCCGTAGTTCTGCCAGCTCGTGCCCCTGAGCCGCTCGACGATCTCTCTGGACACCACGACCGCTGCCACCGCCGCCGCGCCACCGCCGAGCGACTTGCCGAGAGTCACGATGTCGGGCCGGCTCTGCGCGCCCTGGAAGGCGAACCACCGGCCCGCACGGCCTGCGCCGGTGACGACCTCGTCGGCGATCCAGTACGAGCCGGCCTGCCGCGCGCAGCGTGCGACCTCGTCCTGATAGGCGCCGTCGTAATAGATGCCGCCTTGCGTGTAGTCGATGATGGTCGCCGCCGTGTCCGAGAGCAGGCGCGTGGCGTCCGCAAGATATTCGCTGGGCGGCGTATTGGTGACCGGTCCGCCATAGATCGCGCCATCCGGCGCCGGCAGGATCCGCACCGGCGCCATCGGCGCCGGCAGCTTCGAGCCGCCGGAGTGGACCGCGAGACCGCCGTGCCATTGCGGCTGCACCGTCATGCTGCGCGACAGCCCGGTGATGCCGTGATAGGCGCGCTCGCGCGTCGCCAGCGCGGAACGCTGCGTCAGCGCCTGGCAGAGCGACAGCGCCATGTCGTTGGCCTCGCTGCCGCTGATGCAGAAGCGCACCGCGCCGACCCAATCCTCTTCGCCTTTGAACGCCGTGGCCATCAGGTCGTCGGCGGCCTGCTCGCGGCCGACCCAGGTCCAGCCCTCGTTGACGACAGGCGTATCGGCCGCACGGCGGATCGCCTCCACCATCGCAGGGTGACGATGCCCGAGGCCGCCGCCGGTGTTGCTGCCGTCGATCAGCTTGCGGCCATCGGACAGGTGGAAGTAGACGCCCTCGCCGCCGACCACGGCCATCGGCGCGGCCTCGCCCGCATTCAGTCCGGTTCGCAACAATCTGCTCATCGCAGGTCCCCTCAACTGGCAGCCGCGGCGCCGTAGCCGCCGCCGCCGCACATCTCGATCGTGACGAGATCGTCTTGCTGCAACACCAGGTTCGACTTGCCGTCGATGGCGACGTTCGTGCCCTGCCTGACCAGCGAGATGCGGCAGGCCTTGCCGGGATAGCCGCCCTGCATGCCCCAGGGCGCCATCACCATGCGTTCGATGCAGGTGGTCAGGTGCATCGAGGGCGCGAGGATGCGATAGGTGCGGACGGAGCCGTCACCGCCGCGATGCGCCCCGGCGCCACCGGATTGCCGCCGAATGGCCTGCTGCTCGAGCCGGATCGCATAGTTGGCCTCGATCACCTCGACCGGCGTGTTCGAGGTGTTGGAGAGATGCACGCGTGTCGCGGAGGTGCCGGCGCGATCGTGACGCGCACCTTCGCCGCCGCCATGAACCTCGTAGAGCATCTTCCAGGAACCGTTCGGCCGCGGCTCAGCAAAGAACAGAACCCCGGCAGTGGTCGCGCCGCCCGCGGACAGCCGCTCGGGAATGGTGTCCTGCATCGCGCGAAAAATCGCGTCCACAATGCGCATCGACGTCTCGTGGTTGCCGGCGGCAACGGATGCGGTCCAGCCGGGCTCCAGGATCGAGCCCGGGCGCGTGATGATGGTCAGAGGCCGCAGCGCGCCCGCGTTCTGGTTCATGTCGCGCCCGCTCATGATGCGCGCGGCATAGGCCACAGCCGAGCGCGCCATGAACGGCGTCGTGTTGCAGAAATTCGAGACGCGGTCGCAGCTTCCGGAGAGATCGAAGGTCGCCTCGTCGCCGCGGATGGTGATCTTGACGTGGATGCGCGCGGGCGCGTTGTTCGCGCTGCCGTCGTCGAGATAGTCCTCACCCTCGTAGACACCATCAGGCAGCGCGCGGAGCGCTTCCCGCATCTCGATTTCGGAGAGATCGTGCAGGCGCGACTGCGTCGCCATGAAGACGGCCTTGCCGTGCTCGCGGCAGAGCTCGACGATGCGCTTCTCGCCGGCCTTGGTCGCAGCGATCTGCGCCGAAAGATCGCCCTCGCAGGACTCAGGGTCGCGGACATTGGCCTTGAGCAGCTGTACGATCGGCGTGTTGACGCCGGCCGCCGTCGCAATCAGCACCGGCGGAATCCGCATCGCCTCCTGGAAGGTGTCGATGGCCTTGGCGAAATAGCTGCCCGGCCAGGTGCCGCCGATGTCGGGCCAGTGCGCGAGGCTGACCGCGAAGGCGACGATCTCGCCCTCGACGAAGACGGGACGCACGACCTTGACGTCGTTCAGATGGTTGCCGCCGAGCGCGCCGACATTGTAGATCACGACATCGCCGTCGTTCAGGCCGTCGCGCGGCATCACCTTCAGCAATTCGGGGATGGTGTAGGCCATCGCGCCGAGATGGATCGGAATGTCGCGGCCCTGCCCGACCAGGCCGCCGTGGCCGTCCGTGATCGCGGACGAGAGGTCACCGGCCTCGCGCAGCAGCGGCGAGCGCGCCGAGCGCGTCATCACCAGGCTCATCTCCTCGGCCGCGGCGGACAGCCCGTGCCGGATGACCTCGACGACGAACGGATCGAGCTTCATGCCGCCCTCCGCGTCAGGAAGAGATTGCCCGCGACGTCAGGCTTCGCCTGCCAGCCCGGGGGCACGACCACCGTGGACCACGCATCTTCGATGATGGCCGGGCCGCTGACGATGTCGGTCAGCGCAGCGCGGTCGACGATTGCAGTTGCGATGTCGTGGAAGCCATCGAACGAGCAGGTCCGCTTACCTGACGACACCGCCCTCGCCGTTGTCGCCGGCCGACTGACGACGGTCGTCGAGGGGCGGCGGGCCTGCACCCGTACGGATTCGATGACGCAGGGCTCGCCGGTCGCATAGCCGAACAGCTCCTGATGCCGCGTCAGAAAATCCGTCTTCAGCTTGGCGACGTCGAGCGGCAGCGTGAACGGCACCGGGATGGCGTCGTTCTGCGCGGCGTAGCGCATCAAGGCCACCAGCTCGACCTGGATCTCCGCCTTCGCAACGCCATTGGCGATCAGCGGCGCCGAAGCATCGACAATCAGCGTATCGATCCGCTCCGACACGCGCGCGAGATCGATGCCGTCGAGGGCGGCGCGCAGCGTCTGCTGCTGGAGGAAGCTTAAATCGGCGGTGAGACAGCCCAGCGCGGAGAACGCACTCGACGCGCTCGGGACAACCACCTGTGCAATCCCGTAGAGATCGGCAAGGCCCGCGGCATGCATCGGGCCGCCACCACCGAAGGCGAGCAGCGTGCAGTCGCGTCCGTCGATGCCACGTTCGACCGTGACGCGGCGGAGCGCACGGGCCATGGTGGCGTTGGCGACCTTGATGATGCCGAGCGCTGTTTCCGTCAGGCTGAGTCCGAGGGCGCGCGCGATCGGCTCGATGACGCGCTTGGCGCCTTCGATATCGATCCCGATGCGGTCACCGAGCTTGGTCTCGGGATTGAGATAGCCGAGCACGGCATTGGCATCGGTGATGGTCGGCTCAAGGCCGCCGCGGCTGTAGCAGGCCGGGCCCGGTTCGGAGCCAGCGCTCTCCGGCCCGACCGTGAGGCCACCCGGACCGTTGCGCACGATCGATCCGCCGCCCGCGCCGATGGAATGAACCGCGAGCATCGGCTGGCGCAGCGGCTTGTCGCCGAGCATGCGGCCATCGGTCATCTCGGCCTGGCCGTCGACGATCAGGCACACGTCGGTCGTGGTGCCGCCCATGTCGAAGGTCAGCATGCGCGAGGTGCCGAGCTGGCGCGCGATGCTGACGGACGCCGAGACGCCGGCGGCCGGCCCCGACATCGCCATCACCAGCGGCCGCCGCTTCACCGCGGAAATCGGGATCATGGCGCCGGCGGAGTGAAACACCTGCAGACCGGGGCCGATCGGCAGCCGCTGCTCCAGCTCGCTGAGATATTCCACCGCGATCGGCATCGCGGCCGCGTTGAACACGGTCGCCGAGGTCCGCTCGTATTCGCGCGCCTCGGGGTTGACCTCGTGCGAGAGCGACACATGGGCCACGACATCCCTCAGCCGCTCGCCAAGCATCTTTTCGTGAATGGGATTGGCGTAGGCGTGAAGCAAGGCGACGGCGACGCTCTGCACGCCGGTCTGTTTCAGCCACGCCACCAGACGCTCGATCTCCGCTTCATCCAGCGCCTTCAGCACACGGCCCTCGTGATCGAGGCGCTCGGCGAGCCCAAAGCATCGTTCAGGCGGCACCAAAGGCGGTGATTTCGGGGGAATATCGAGCCGATAGAGATCGCGGCGGCGATAGCGCGCGATCTCCAGCACATCGGCAAAGCCCTCGGTCGCCACCAGCGCCACCTTCGGCAACCGGCCCTCGACGATGGCGTTGGTGACGCGCGTGGTGCCGTGGACGAAGCGCTTGACCTCGCTCTTGCGCAGGCCCACCGCCTCGATCGCCTCCAGCATCGCCTGGACCGGAGCGTCGGGGCGCGAGGGTACCTTCGCGATCCGCGCCTCGGCAGAGTCGCGCCGGATCGCGATGATGTCGGTGAAGGTGCCACCGATATCGGTGCCGACCTCCCAGTGATTGTCGGAGGAGCTCATCTGCACAGTCAGCTACGGATGACGCCCGGACCGGACGCCAGGTCCTTCCCGTTCATCCCAACGTCCAATGCCAAACCGAGAGCGCTCATCATGCATCCCCTGTCATGCCACCATGAGCGAGCGTGCGACAGAGCGATGGGTGCAGGCTAGGGCCAGAGTTGCCGCAAACCGCTAGACCAGTGCGCGACGTGGGCCGCGCGCCGCGCCACCTGCTGCACGTTTTGGTGCAGCGCTGCCCGCGCTGACGGCACGCGAGCGCGGACCATCCCTCGCGGAAAAAGTGCAGCGCACCACGGATTTCTCCGCGCAAATCGCGATGTTCGTTGCACTGCAATCCGCCCAAGCCAAATCGCCTGTCTAATTTGCAGGCGACCGATCGGCACCGCCGGATGTCCGGTTGCCTATGAGCTATGCATGGCGGTCGGCTCAGCCTCTCTTTATTGTACGAACAGTACGAGAGGATATCGCCGCCTCGGATGGTGCATTGCGGGAGCCGCTGCCGATGCAAGCCGCGATTCTCGCAAGCAGCGGCGAGGCATCCTCGACGCGCAGCCGCCCATAGCCGAACACCAGGCCCTGTCGCGTCGGTTGCTCCAGAAAGTTCTGCGACAAAGGCTGCACGTGGATGCCGGCCTGCTTCAGGCTTGCGGCCGCCTCGCGGTCGCTCATCCGCGCCCGCATCGCGTCGGTGAACTCCGCCACCAGATGCAATCCCGTCACCGCCGCGGAGACGACGAGGTCATCCGGCATCCGCGCTGCAATCGCCTCGATCAGCGCCTTTCGCCTGCTCGCATAGACCCGCCGCATCCCACGCAGATGCCGCAGCAAATGCCCCTCCCGCATGAACTCGGCGAGCGCGAGCTGTCCGATGCCGGAGGTGTGCACGTCGATCCGCGCACGCCCTTTCGAAAATCCTGCGATGAAATGCCTGTTGGCGACGATGTAGCCGAGCCGCAGGTTCGGCATCATGATCTTCGAGAAGGTGCCGAAATAGATCACCCGTCCCTCGCGATCGAGCGAACGCAAGGAGGCGATCATGCTGTCCTGGTGCCTGAACTCCGAATTGTAGTCGTCCTCGATCACCCAGACGTCGTTCCTGTTGGCCCAGTCGAGCAGCTCGAGGCGCCGCTCCAGGCCCATGCTGACGCCGAGCGGATATTGATGCGACGGCGTGACCACGATCAGTCGCGCGCCCGGCGCGCGCCGGATTCCTTCCGAGACGACGAGGCCCTTGTCATCGACGGGAATGGGAACGAGCTTGGCCCCGGCCGCCGTCAGCGCCCAGCGGGCCTCGACGAAGCCGGGCTCCTCGACCCAGACTTCATCGCCGGGATCGAGGATCATCCGGCTGCAAAAATCCAGCGCGCCCGACGTGCCCGACGTGATCACGACTTCTTCCGGCGAGCAGACGAGCCCGCGCACCGAGCCGAGGAAGTTCGCGATCTCGCTCCGCAGCCGCGGATGGCCTTCGGGCGGAAGATCGAGGCACTCCTGCTCCCTCGGATTCTGCCAGGTCTGGCGCAGCAGGCGCGACCATTCCTTGAAGGGAAACGTCGAGATGTCGGGCGCGCCGGGTGCGAACACGGACGGCCAATTGGTCTCGTAATCCAGGCCAAGCAGTGATTGCCAGCGCTTCGACGTGTGGGCAGGCGCAGCCCCGGGCGGCGCAACCGACGGCGCATCGGCATGCGACGTTGCGACGGACGCCACCATGACCCTGCCGCGTGGCGTCGATTCCAGATAGCCCTCCGCGTAAAGCAGATCCCACGCCGTCAGCACCACCGTGCGCGAGCAGCCCAATTCCCGCGCGATCTCGCGCGAGCCCAGGAATTGCGTTCCCGCCGAAAAGACGCCGCGCAGAATGCAATCCCGGATGTGAGCCGCGATCTGCAAATGCAGCGGTACGGCCGACGTCCGGTCGATATGCATTCCCGCAAGGGAGACGCGCTTGCTCGGGTGACGATCCCTGTCCATCACGTGGAGGCGGCTGTTGCAACGGCCGGCGATCGCCGCCGGCGTTCCCTCAGGATGGGCCAGATACGGATTCGGGTCCAGCCTCGGCGGGAGCCGGCGACGTTAACGCTGTCCGGCGATGCGCAGTGCCTGCTCGAGCGCCTGCAACTCATCGCGTGTCGCTGGCGGCTGCGGCGGCCGCGCCGCGTCGCATGAGAGGCGCCCGAGCAGTTTCAGGCAGGCCTTGAGCCGCACGGTCGCGCGCCCTCCCGGCGCATCGCGATAGATCGCGACTGCCAGCGGATAGAGCTTCTCATGCGCGGCGCGCGCCCGCTCCCAATCACCAGCTTCGGCGGCAGTCCAGAGGCTGACCACGAGCTCCGGAACGACGCAGGCGAGGCTGACCTGGCTGCCGGCCGAGCCGACGAGATAGCTCGTCAGCAGATGCTCGTCGCCGGAGCCGAGCACGGCGAACTCCGGCCGCAGCTTGCGGATCAGCCGCAGGTTCTGCTCGTACGTCGCAACCTCCCAGCTACCTTCCTTGATCGCAACGAAGCGAGGATCGGCAATGAGCCGCGTCAGCAGCGGTGGCGCATAAGCCATGGCTCCCGCGCCGACGGGCGCGGCATAGAGCATCAGTGGCACGGCCGTCGCGTCGCGGATGCGGCGGTGATGCTCGATCACGCAGTCATCGGCGTGGCCGAGCGCCCAGCTGTTGGGCGGAAACACGAGCAGCCCGTCCGCGCCGGTCTGTTCCAGCGCGGTCGCCTCGCGCGCGGCCTCCAGGCTCGATTCATGATTGACGCCGGAGACGATCAGGCAGTCCTTCGGCGCGTGCCGACGTGCCAGCTCCACCACGCGCTGCTTCTCGGCAAGGGACAGCACAAAATTCTCGCCGGCGTGACCGTTGACGAGGAGCCCATTGATGCCGGGTGCGGACGAAACCGAGGTGAGATGGCTTGCGAGCTGCGCCTCGTCGATCTCGAAATCGGCCGTCATCGGCACGATGGTGGCGGCGTGAATGCCGCGCAGGCGGTCGCTGAATGTCCGCATCGCCGCCGACATCGGCTAGTGAATGATCTGGTCGAGGAACGTCCGCGCCCGCTCGGACTTCGGATGCTTGAAGAATTCCTCCGGCGCGGCCTGCTCGACCACCTTGCCCTCATTCATGAACACGATGCGGTCGGCGACCTCGCGGGCAAAGCCCATCTCGTGCGTCACGCACAGCATGGTCATGCCCTCTTCCGCCAGCTTCTTCATGGTCTCCAGCACCTCCTTGACCATTTCCGGGTCGAGCGCCGAGGTCGGCTCGTCGAACAGCATGATCTTGGGCCGCATGCACAGCGCCCGCGCGATGGCGACGCGCTGCTGCTGGCCGCCGGAGAGTTGCCCGGGGAATTTTTCGGCCTGGTCCGGAATCCGGACTTTTGTCAGGAAATGCATGGCAAGGTCCTTGGCCTCCGCCTCGCTCATGCCGTTCGCGGTCATCGGCGCCAGGGTACAGTTCTCCAGCACCGTCATGTGCGGAAACAGATTAAAGCTCTGGAACACCATGCCGGTGTCGCGCCTGACCGCGTCGATGTTCTTGCGCTGATGGTCGAGCTCGACGCCGTTGACGTAGATCAGACCTTCATCGTGCTTCTCGATGTGGTTGATGCAGCGGATGAGCGTCGATTTGCCCGAGCCGGAGGGGCCGCAGACCACGATCTTCTCGCCCCTGGCGACCTTGAGGTCGACCTGGTTCAACGCGGTGAAGTCGCCATAGTGCTTGTAGACCGCCTCCATGCGAACCGCGGGAACATCGCGCAACTGCGGCTGCATCGTCGCGGCTTCTATACTCATCGACATCTCGCTCATGCCCGAGCCTCCACGCTCGCCGGTGCGACCGGTGCGCTCGCTGCGACCCGCCTGGTCTTCGCAGCGCTCGACCGTCCGAAATGTTTCTCCAGCCGGCGTTGCACCGCATCCCAGACCGATGTGAGGATCAGGTAATACGCCGTTGCAGCCGCATAGACTTCGAGGATCTGGAAATGCTCCTGCATCAGCATGTCGCTGCGGCGCATGAGCTCCTCGACCGAGATCACGGAAGCGAGCGAGGTCGCCTTCAACAGCGAGTTGATGGAGTTGCCGAGCGGCGGGATCATCAGCCTGAACGCCTGCGGCAGGGTCACGCGGCGGAACGTCACCCAGGGCGACAGGCTGAGCGCCCAAGCGGCCTCGCGCTGCCCCGTCGACACCGCCATGAAGCCGCTGCGCACGATCTCGGCGAGATAGGCGGCTTCGTTGAGGATGAGGCCAACGAGCGCGCAGGTGATCACGCTGAACTTGATGCCCAGCTGCGGCAAGCCGCTGTAGATCACGACGAGCTGGATCAGCAGCGGCGTGCCGCGGAAGAACCAGATGTAGAAGCGCGCGGCGCCCGCGAGCACCGGATTGGACGACATGCGCAGCAATGCGATGCCCATGCCGAGGATCAATCCGCCGACAACCGCCGCCACCGTCAAGCCGATGGTGACGAGCACTCCCTTCATCAGGAAGTAGTTGAAGAAGTAGCTGACGGCGGCCGTCGGACTGAAATGGCTCATCGGCTCGTCTCCGTAGGTATCAGGCTGGACCGGGGCCGGCGATCGCAAGCGGCTGGTCGGCCGGCATGCTGGTCAGGCCGAACTTGTCGAACAGCGCCTGGTAGCTGCCATCGGCGCGCATCGCGTTGAGCGCCTTGACGACGGCATCGACCACCGACTTGTTGCGGAAGCCGAGCGTGGTGCGCGCGGTGCCGAGACCACTCAGCACTTCCTTGACGCGGCCGCGGCTGGTGAGATCGCGTGCCACACTGTCAACGAGCAGCGCGTTGTCGACCTGTCCCGCAAGTAGCGCGCTGACGACATTGGTCGCGGTGGGGAATGTCCGCATTTCGACGGCGGCTCCACCTTTCGCAACGCTGGCATCGCTGAGCTTCTTGAGCCAGTTCATCTGGTAGCTGCTGACCTCGACGGCAGATGATTTTCCGATCAGATCGTTTTCGGTAGCAATTTTTGTGCCGCTGTCGGGCGCGACCACGACCGAAATCGCCTGGATCGCGTAAGGCACCATGTACATCAGCTTGGACCGCTCCTCGGTCCAGAACATGCCGGTGTCGATGCCGTCGATGCGAGCCGCGTTGAGCGCGGGGATCATCGCCGGAAAATCCATCCGGACGAGTTCGACCGGAAGACACAACCGCTTGCCGAGCTCGGCGGCGAGCTCGACATTGAGGCCCTGCAGCTGACCGTCCTTGTCGACGAATTGCTGCGGCGGATTGGTCGGGTTGATGGAGAGCTGCAACTTGCCGGGCGCAATCAGATTGTCGTCGGTGATTGCGGGCGTACAGGCGGCATGCGCGGACGCAGATGCGAGAACGAGTGCGGCGGCCGCACCCAAGCGAAGCAGTGTCGAGACCATGAATACCTCCAGTAAGACGCCAATGACCGATGCAGTTCCTCGCCCGGGATTCCCCCCAACGTTTCTTGGATGCGGCCTGTCGGATCTTTCGACACGGCAGGCAGCATATTCCTTGATCTGCTCAAGCCGGTCCCGACATCGGCCTGAGCTGGATGCGCATGAAATTCTTCACCAGGGCTTCGAACGGGCCGAATCCCTTCACCTTCAAAAACTCCGGCGTCTCGAATGCCCAGCGGCCCGCGACTTCGTACATCGCGGCGTATTTCGGCCCGTCGCCGATCGAGACGAAGCGCTTGGCCGAGAGCCAGCCGGGACAAGCGAGCAGATCAGGAAAATGCTTTTGCTCGTACCAGGCGTTGAACGCAGCCTCGTGCTCGGGATCGATGTCGACCCGCACGATATGGATGAAGGCTTCGTCCGCCATCGGCCCGCCCCTCATACTACGTTGCGGATGTCGCCGGCCGCGCGCGCCGCGCCGACCGTCGTTGCAATGGCATCGCACAGCGCAGGCAGAACCGGCAGCAGCGGCGGCCGCGGATCGGCGTTGCGGATCAGGCCGAGCGCCTTCAGCCCGACCTTCATACGCGTGTGCATGTCCATGATCGGCGCAGGTCCGTAGATCGATCGCACGATCGGATAGAGCCGCTCGTTGACGGCGCGCATCGCGTTGAGATCGTCGGCGAGCGAGGCCTGCCACAGCTCTGCGAACAGATGCGGCGCGAGGCTGACGAGGCCGGAGAGAATGCCGTCGCCGCCGACGGCGAGCTGCGGCAGGAACCAGTTGAAGTTCGACGGCAGGATCGCGACGGATGGATCGGCCTGCTTCACCGCCCGCCGGTTCTCGTCATAGGCCAGCATGGTGTCGCTGCCTTCCTTGATGGCGATGACGCCGTCGAGCGCAGCGATCTTCGCCAGCGTCTCCGGCGAATAGCCGAAGCCGGACGTCAGCGGATACTGGAAGATCGACACGGGAATTCCGATCGCGGAGCTGACCGCCTGCACGAAGGCCAGCGGCGCGCGCGAGGTCGCCGAGGCGCCGCCGCCGAGCGGCGCGGGCGGGAACAGCACCGCGCAATCGGCGCCGGCCGCCTCCGCGAGTTGCGCCTGATGGATCGCTTCCGCGGTGGAGTGGGCAATGATGCCGGCCAATAGCGGCTTGCTGCCGATCTGCCGGCGTGTCCGCTCGATCACGGCCTGACGTTCGTCGTCCGAGAGCGACCCGCCCTCGCCGGCATGTCCATTGACGAACACCGCCGCGATGCCATCCGGGCACGCGCAATAGTCGAGGACGCGGGCGTAGTCGTCCCAGTCGATCGCGCTGTCGTCCCTGAAGGGCAGCACGGTCGCGACCGTGACGCCGCGCAAATCGGGTTTCTTCATCGGCTTGCTCATGACGGTTTGCGCCGCGGGAATTTCAGGCTCGCACGTGCCTTCAGCACTTCGAGGCCGCCCTCGTTGCGCGCGCTGGCCTCCCAGATGATGGTACGGGTTTCGTCGTGCTGCTCGGCGATCCAGACGTCGAAGGTGAGCGTGTCGCCGTAGAAAACGGGACCGGTGAACCAGAAGCGGTCCTCCACCGACACGCCGATGGTGCCGACCAGCTCTGAGGTGAGGATGCTGGTGCAGAGGCCCGCAACCATGATCCCCGGCGCCAGCCTGCGGCCGAAGCGCGTCGCGCCGGCATAGACCTCGTCGACATGAACAGGGCCGAAATCGCCGGTCGCGGCGATATAGAGCGCGCCATCGGCTTCGGTGATGGTCTTGCTCAGGCTGACCCTGTCATTGACCTTGAGATCGTCGAAGGACTTTGGCTCGTACATGGCTCAGCCCTTCGCGAAGGGAACCAGGGTCGCGGTGCCGTCGACCACGGTCGCGCCTGAGGGCGACAGCGTGCAGGTGATGCGGCAGACTGCGTCATCGCCCGCAACCGAGACGATCTCGGCCCTGGCTTCGACCGAGTCGCCGACAATCACGGGCGCCGCGAACGTCAGCGCGATACTGCCGATCCGTCGCGTCGGACCACCGAGCTGGCTCAGGCACGTCGTGGCGAGACCGCCGACCGCGAGCTCGAAGGCCACCATGTTGGAGGCGCCCGCTTTCTTCGCACGGACGGCATCGACATAGAGACCGCCGAGATTGCCGCTGATGCCGGTGAACATCGCCTGCTCGGCGACCGTCATGGTCTTGCGGAAGGCGAAGGCAGCGCCGGGCTTGAGAGGTGCGTGAGACATGATCTCTTCCTAGAGCTGCAGGCCGTTCTTGATGGTGCTGCGCGCAACCAGCATGCGGTGGATTTCGGAGGTGCCGTCATAGATGCGCGTGACACGCGCATCGCGATACATCCGCTCCAGCGGCAGGTCCTTGCTGAACCCCATGCCGCCGAACACCTGGATGGCGCGGTCGACGACGCGGCCCTGCATCTCGGACGCAGCGACCTTGATCATCGAGACCTTGTCGCGCGCATCCTTGCCCTGATCGATGTCCCACGCGGCGTTCATCACCATCATCTTGACGCCGAAAATCTCGGTGGCGGAATCGGCGATCAGCTTCTGCACCATCTGGAAGTCGCCGATCAGTTGGCCGAACTGGCGCCGTTCGCCGGCGTGCTTGCGCATCATCTCCAGCGCGCGCTGCGCCATGCCGACGGCGCGGGCGCCGATATGGGCGAGCCGGATCTGCAGCACGCTCTGCATGATCAGCTTGAAGCCGCCGCCGACCTCGCCGAGCACGGCCGCCTTTGGAATGCGGCAGTCCTCAAAGCTCAGCTCGGCATGGCCGTAGCCGCGATGACCCATCATCGGCTGGGTGCGCGCGACCTTGAAGCCGGGTGTGCCGCGATCGACCAGGAACAGGGTGATGCCGCCGCGGGCACGCTTGTCCTTGTCGGTCAGCGCCATCAGGATCACGTAGTCGGCGATGTCGCCGTCGCTGATGAAATGCTTGGTGCCATTGAGCACCCACTGGTCGCCATCGAGATGGGCGGTCGTGCTGATCGACGCCGCGTCGGAGCCGGCGCCCGGCTCGGTGATCGCCATGGCGCAGATCTTGTCACCCTCCACCGTCGGCAGCAGGTAGCGCTCGACCTGATCGCCCTTGCAGGCCATCAGCATCGGATAGACCTGGCCGAACACGCGGCGGATCAGCGCATCGGAGGTCTTGCCGAATTCTTCTTCGACCAGGCAATGCTCGACGCAAGTTAGCCCGCCGCCGCCGACATCAGCCGGCATGTTCATGGCGTAGAGCCCGAGCTTCTGCGCCTTGGCCTTGGTGACCGCCAGCGCGTCGGCCGGCACCTTGGCCGTCTGCTCCACGACGTCTTCGAGCGGCTGCACCTCCGTCTCGACGAAGCGGCGGACGGTGTCGACCAGGAGGCGCGTCTCCTCGGGGAGCGAAAAATCGATCATCGCGCCACTCCGACAGCCTTGCCGGCGACCATGGCGTCGATCTCGGCGGCGCCGTAGCCGATCTCGCCGAGCACCTCGCGCGTCTGCGCACCGAGCCGCTGCGGCACCAGTCGCACCTCCGGCGTCCGGCCGTCATAGCGCGCGGGATGAGCGACCATGCGGATCGGCGCGCCCCCTGCACTCTCGGCGCTCTTGAACACGCCGAGATGCCTAAGCTGAGGATCGGACTCGAGATCGCGATAATCCTGCACCGGCGCGTGCCAGACCCGCGCGGCCTCCAGCGCAGGCAGCCATTCCGCGGTCGGCTTCTGCTTCAGCCTGATAGCAACGATCCGCGTGATCTCCTCGCGCTTCGAGAAACTGTCGGTGTCGCCGAATTGCCTTAGCTCCTCGCTGTCGAGCACGACGCCGAGCGCCTTGGGCGTGGCCATGGAGATCGCCATGTGACCATCTGCCGTGGCGTGAATGCCATAGGGACCGGGGCTGAACCAGGCCGCGATGCCGGCCGGGCCGCGCGACGTCGGCGACGGCGCGCCGTTGAGCCAAGCGGTGAGCGGCTCGACCTGGAGATCGAGCGCGGCCTGATAGAGGTTGACCTCGACGAGCTTGCCCTTCCCGGTTTTGGTCCTCGCAAACAGCGCCGCAAGGATGCTCATGGCATAGAGCGAGGCCGCATGCTGGTCGACGATGACAGCACCGACCGCCGTCGGCTCGCCATCGGCACGCCCCGTCCGCATCGCAAGACCCGACATCGCCTGGAGCAGGAGATCCTGGCCGGGACGATCCTTGTACGGCCCGTCCGATCCGAAGCCCGTTGCCACCGCATAGATCAGGCCGGCGTTGATCGCTTTGAGCGTGTCGTAGCCGAGGCCGAGCTTGGCCATGGTGCCCGGCCGGAAATTCTCCATCACGACATCTGAGGTCGCGACCAGCTTCTTCACCGCGGCGATGCCGTCGGGATGCTTGAGATCGACCGCGATGCTGCGCTTGTTACGCCCGGTCGCCAGATGATTGACGCTGTCGCCCGCGACGAAATGATTGGCGACCGCCCAGTTGCGCTGAAACGCGCCCTCGATCGGCTCGACGGCGATGACGTCGGCGCCGAGATCGGCGAGCGTCTGCGCCGCCAGGGGCCCCGCGAGATAGTGATTGAAGCTGAGGATCTTGACGCCGTCGAGCAGGTTCATCCGTTCACCTCAATCTAGGCAGCTGCAACCGGCGCGCCGCGCCAGGCGAGACCGAACGTCTTGACCAGCGCACGCGCGGCCGCATCCTGCGCTGCCGGAAGCGGCAGGCGTGGCGGGCGCGGATGGCCGGCCGCAAAACCCATGTGGCTGAGCAGCGCCTTGCTGCCGGCGACATAGGCCTGGCCGCCGACGAATTCGATCACCGGCAGGTATTTGAGATAGAGCTCGCGCGCTTCCTTGATCGCGCCGTGGTCGCCGACGAGGCTGAAGATGCGGGCCATCTCCGCCGGGACCACGTTGGAGGCCACAGCCACCCAGCCCTGCGCGCCCTCGACGAAGGATTCGAAGCCGAGGATGCCGCCGAATACGGTCATCCTGTCGCCGCAGAGGCGGATGATGTCGCGCACACGCGTCACCTCCAGCGTCGACTCCTTGATATAGAGACAGTTGTCGATCTCGGCGATGCGCGCCACCAGCTGTGGCTTGAGATCGACATTGGCGGTCGCCGGATTGTTGTAGACCATGATCGGCAGCGCGATCGCGTCGGCAACCGTCTTGTAATGATGCACGAGCTCGTCGTCGGTCGGCGTCGAATAGAACGGCGGGATGATCATCACGCCGTCAGCGCCCAGTTTTTCGGCACGACGGCTGAGGCGTACCACTTCGCGCGTATCCTCCGCGCCGGTACCGATCAACACGGGGACGCGGCCCGCGGCCTGGCGAATGACGACCTCGGCAACCAGCGCCTTCTCGTCATCGTCCATGGACAGGAACTCGCCGGTCGAGCCGAGCGGGATCAATCCGTGAATGCCCTCTGCGATCTGCCAGTCGACGAAGGCGCGCAAGGCCGCGACATCGACCTCGCCCCCAGCCGTGAACGGGGTGATCATGACGGTGTAGGTGCCGCGGAACGTCTTCATCAGGGTACTGCCGGGTGCTCGGGTGGATTCAGGCGATGGATGCCGCCTGCGGAATATCCGCACGCCTTATGCAATCGTTTGCATAAATGGCTCTGCATTGGGCAACACCATCCATTTTTTGAGCTTGATCCGCGTGGAATAAGCTCATAGCGTTTCTGCAATCGTTTGCAGTCTATCGGCAGGTTTGATGAGCGTCACGCTCAAAGATGTGGCACAGGCGGCCCGCGTTTCAGTCAGCACTGCTTCCCGAGCGCTGACGGGAACCGGCCTGACCAGCGAGCGCACGCAGCAGCGCCTGGCGCGCATCGCGCGCGAGCTCGGCTATCGGCCGAACCCGATCGCACGCGGATTGAAGACCGGGCAGTCGCGGCTCGTGGCCCTGCTCGTCCACAATCTCACCAACGCCTCGTTCCAGGTGATGGCCGAAGTGGTGCAGGCGCGCCTGAAGGCGCTGGGTTATCAGATGCTTCTGTGCATCGGCGGCGACGATCAGCAGCAGGAGAGCGACACCCTCACCACGCTGGTCGACCACCGCATCGACGGCTTGATCGTGGTGCCGACCGGCAAGAACGGCCCGCAGCTCAAGACGCTCTCCAAGGACGTGCCTATCGTCTGCCTGGTGCGGCGCGATGACGCGACCGATCTCGAGACCGTGCTCGCCGACGATCCACAAGGCGCTTATCTGGGCACGCGCCATCTGATCGAGCTCGGGCACAAGCGCATCGGGCTGATCGTCGGCCGCCAGGACACCACGTCCGGCCGCGAACGGTTGTCCGGCTACGCCCGCGCGCTGCGCGAGGCCGGCATCGCCAGGGACGACACATTGATCCATGCCGGCCATTTCGAGCCGGAGACCGGCGCGACCTGCGCCCGCAAGCTGCTCGACCTCCCTCGCCCGCCGAGCGCGATCTTCGTCGCCAATCACGAGGCAACGCTCGGCGTGCTGCGCGTCACGGCGGAGCGGAACATCGCCATTCCCGATGATCTCTCGCTGCTCTGCTACGAGGACATGCCGTGGTTCGAATGGCATCGTCCGGCCATCAGCATCGTCGACAACGGCGCGCGTGATCTTGCCAATCTCGCCGTCGACCGGCTGCTGCATCGCATGGATGCAAAGAGTAATGGCAATGACGGCGTCCGCGAATATCGCGTCGGCGCCAAGCTGATCCAGCGCGACTCCTGCCGCCAGATCGCCGCCCCCGCCCCTGCGAAACCTGCGAAGTCCAAATCGTCTTCATCCAAATCATCTGCGGCCAAATCCGCGAAGGTCTGATCGATGCCCTATGTCGAAGTGCTCGCCCCGCAAGTCCCATCCCAGCGCAAGGCCGCGCTGGCGCGCTCGGTGACCGACGGCCTGATGTCGGCGTTCGGCGTCACCGCGGATACGGTCACGCTCTATTTCCTGAACATTGCGACCGATGACTACGCCCACGCGGGCACGTTCGGCGCTCCGCCTACCGGTCAGCGCATCCTGCTCAAGGTCCACGCCTTCCGCCGCAGCGAGGCCGAGCGGCGCGCCGCCGCCATCGCACTGACCCGCGCCGTATGCAGCGCCTATGGCGTGCCGGGCGACGATGTCGCGGTCTATTTCATCGACCGCGACCGCAGCGAAGTGTCCCACGATTCCAAGCTCGCCAGCGATTGACGGGAGCACGCCATGGACCGCTTTTACACCCAGGATCAAAAGGCTCTCCGCGCCACCGCCCGCCGCTTCGCGGAGGCAGAGATCCTGCCGCGCGCCGCCACGATCGACCGCGAGGACCGTTTTGACCGCACCCTCTACAAAGGCATGGCCGATCTCGGCCTGTTCGGCATCTGCCTGCGCGAAGGCGCCGGCGGCGCCGGTCTCGATGCGGTCGCAGCCTGCATCGCGATGGAGGAGCTGGCACGCTGCTCCGGCGCGGTCGCCAACGCCTTTGCGATCCCGGTCGAAGCGGTGCTGTTCTTCGACCATCACGGCACCGACGCGCACAAGGCGCTGATCCCAAAAATCCTGAGCGGCGACATCATTCCCGCCACCGCCGTCTCCGAGCCCGATCACGGCTCCGATGTCGCGGGCATCCGTACCAACGCGGTGCGCGAGGGCAATGGCTGGCGGCTGAACGGCACCAAGGCCTGGGTGACGCTCGGCGGCGTCGCTGACCGCATCATGGTATTCGCGCGCACCGGCAGCGAAGCGGGCCACCGCTCCATCTCCTGTCTTCTCGTGGACGGCGCCCTGCCCGGCATCGCCCGCGGCAAGAACGAGGAGCTGCTCGGCATGCACGGCCTCGACGACTGCCAGATCACCTTCTCCGACGTGCGCCTGCCCTTGGACAGCGTGATGGGGCCAGAGAACCAGGCCTTCAAGATGGCGATGAGCAATTTCAACTTCAGCCGGCTGATGATGGCCTCGATGGCGCTCGGCATGGCGCAGGCCGCGTTCGAGGACGCGACCGCCTATGCCAAGGACCGCAAGCAGTTCGGCCAGGCCATCATCGGCTTCCAGGCGGTGCAATTCATGCTCGCGGACATGTCGACCGACATTGCGGCTGCGCGCCTCTTGATCCACCACGCCGCGCGCCTGCACGATGCCGGCGAGCCGATCGCCAAGGAGGCGGCGCAGGCAAAGCTGTTCACCACCGACATGGCGATGAAGCATGTCTCCAACGCGCTGCAGATCCACGGCGGCAACGGCTATTCGCGCGAGTACCGTATCGAGCGCATCTTCCGCGACGTCCGCCTCGCCCAGATCTACGAGGGCACCAACCAGATCCAGCGGCTGATCATCGCGCGCCAGGTCGAGAAGGAGGCCGCGTGAGGGCATGCTGAGCATCATCACGGCGAAAGAGGCAGCGGGCCTGATCCGCGACACCGACACGCTGATCGTCGGCGGCAATGGCGGCACGGGCGCCGCCGAAGCCATTCTGGATGCGCTGGAGCAGCGGTTCCTCGGCGGCCAGGGTCCGCACAAACTGACGCTGATCAACATCACCGGCGTCGGCGCCGTGACCGAGAAGGGCCTCTGCCATCTCGCCCATGAGGGCTTGATCGCGCGCGTGATCGGCGGCAATTTCGGTTTGCAAGTGCCGTTCATGCGCCTCGTCCGGGATGAGCTGATCGACGCCTACAATTTCCCGCAAGGCGTGATGAGCCAGCTCTGCCGCGCCATGGCGGCGAAGCATCCCGGCGTGCTCACCCATGTCGGCCTCAACACCTACATGGACCCGCGCCAGGACGGCGGGCGCATGAACAAGCGCACCACCGCGCCGCTGGTCGATTTGCTCGAGCTGCACGGCCAGTCCTGGCTGCTCTACCGCGTGCCCGCCCCGCCCGACGTCGCCATCATCCGCGGCACCTCCGCGGACGAGGACGGCTATATCAGCATGGAGCATGAGGGCACGACGCGCGAGGATCTCTCGATCGCACAGGCCGTGCACAATGCCGGCGGCACCGTGATCTGCCAGGTCAAGCGCATCGTGAAGCGCGGCTCGATCCATCCGCAGATGGTGAAAATCCCGGGCTTCCTGATCGACCACGTCGTGCTCGAGCCCGAGCAGATGCAGACCTACGGCACCGCCTACGATCCGGCGCGCTGCGGCGAGACGCGCGTCCCCGTCGCAATGATCACACCCGACCCGCTCACGGAACGCCGGGTGATCGCCCGCCGCGCCGCGTTCGAACTGCGCCCACGCGACGTCGTCAATCTCGGCGTCGGCATCTCCGCGATGATCCCCAATGTCGCGGCCGAGGAAGGCATTTCCGACCTGATCACGCTGACGGTGGAGTCCGGCGTCGTCGGCGGCGTGCCCGGCCATGCCCGCGAGTTCGGCACCGCGATCAATCCGCGCGTCATTCTCGACCAGGCCTATCAGTTCGATTTCTACGACGGCGGCGGCCTCTCCTGCGCCTTCCTCTCCTTCGCGGAGGTGGACGCAACGGGCAACGTCAACGTCACCCGCTTCGGCGAGCGCCGCGACGGCTCCGGCGGCTTCATCGACATCACCCAGAACGCCAAGCGGCTGATCTTCAGCGGCACCATGACCGGCGGCAAGTTCGACATCGGTGTCGAGAACGGCCGCCTCGCGATCCGGCGCGACGGTGCCTTCCGCAAATTCGTGCCTGAGGTCGGCCAGATCAGCTTCAGCGCCTCGCTCGCCGCGCAGCGTGGCCAGCACGTCAGCTACGTCACCGAGCGCGCCGTGTTCGAGCTGGAGAACGGCAGCGTGACGCTGACCGAGATCGCGCCGGGCGTGCGGCTGGAGGAGGACATCCTCGCCCATATGGGCTTTCGCCCACGTATCAGCCCGCAATTGAAGGACATGGATCCGCGCATCTTCCGCTCCGGCCCCATGGGAATCGCGCAGAGTTTTAAGGCTATGCCGGCGCGGCCGCGCAAGGTCGCCTGAGGGATCAGCATGGACACCAGCGCCCCGATCAATCTCCGTTACGAAGATATCGCGCTCGGTGCCGAGTTCGAGACAGCCGCGCACATCGTGACGGAAGCCGATATTGCGGCCTTCGCCGACGTCACGCGCGATCACCATCCGCTCCATGTCGACGGCATCTACGCCCGCTCGCGCGGCTTCCCCGCGGTGATCGGCCACGGGCTGTACGGCCTGTCGCTGATGGAAGGGCTGAAGTCGGAGCTGAAGCTGTACGAGGAGACCTCGGTCGCCTCGCTCGGCTGGGACGAGGTCAAGTTCAAGGGCCCCATCGTCGCCGGCGATACCTTGCGCGTGCGCTTCCGCTTCGTCGAGAAGCGGCCGACCAAAAACCCCGAGCGCGGCATTGTCGTCGAGACGCTCGACCTGCTCAACCAGCGCGACGAGGTCGTGACCGCGGCCCGCCACATCTCGCTGATCCTGACCCGGCAAGCCGACGCTGCGGCGGCCACGTGACGAGACAATGAAGAAGACGCGGACCGGAGAACGGCTCCTCTGCCACCCACGATTTGATCGGAGTATTCAGATGCGATTTCCAAAAACCTTCTCCGCCCTCGCCCTGCTGGTCGGCCTGACGCAGGCCGCGGGTGCCCAGACCTGCACGCCGAAGGTGCCGGCGTCGAGCCTGATCGAGGCGCCGAAATGGCAGATGTCGATCAACCCGACGCTGCCGCCGCAGCAATTCGTCGACGACAAGGGCGAGCTGCAGGGCCTCAATGTCGAGCTCGCCCGCGAGATCGCCAAGCGCATCTGCGTCGAGGCGGTGTTCCTGCGCATGGACTTCCCGCCGATGATCCCGGCGCTGCGCTCGGGACGGTTCGACGCCATCAACACCGGCCTGTTCTGGACCGAGGAGCGTTCCAAGATGCTCTACCTCGTGCCTTACGCCCAGCAGGCGATCAGCATCTACACCGATCCCTCCTCCAGCCTGAAGCTGGAGAAATTCGAGGATCTCGCCGGCCGCGTGGTGGGCGTGGAATCGGCGACCTACACCGAGCGCAAGGCGCGCGAGTTCAGCACGGCGATGGAGGCCAAGGGCCTGAAGCCGATCGAGCTGCGCACCTTCACCACCGTCACCGCTACCTCGGCGGCGCTGCGCGCCGGGCAGCTCGAGGCGGCGCTCAACATCAACGAGACCGCCAACTCGCTCGAGCAGAAGGGCATCGCAAAGATCTGGGTCCGCGACATCGCCGGCACGGACATCACTTTTGCCTTCCGTGACAAGCTGCTCGCCCAGGCCGTCGCCGATGCCCTCACCGCGATCCGCACTGACGGCACCTATGACAAGCTGTTCGACAAGTTCGGCATGACCAAGCTGAAGGCAACGACGTTTGCCATTCGCGGGGATGGGCCGACGAATTGATCGCGGCCTCCGATCTCGTGTCCCGGACGCGCTGCAACGCACAAGCGTTGCTGCGCAGAGCCGGGACCCAGAGATGGGGCACGACGCGCGACAAGATGGGCCCCGGCTCTGCAGCGCACCGCTGAAGAAGCGCTGCGCTGCGTCCGGGGCACGAGAGCCGTAAGTTTCCTTACGCGCTCGCCTGGGTCACGAACTTCGTATTGAGGTACCCCTCGATCGCCTCGAGGCCGCCTTCCGAGCCGTAGCCGGAATCCTTGATGCCGCCGAACGGCACTTCCGGCAGCGCGAGGCCGTGGTGGTTGATCGAGACCATGCCACTCTCGACGTCAGCGCCGATCGCCTGCATCGTCTTGGTCGAGGTGGTGTAGGCATACGCCGCAAGGCCATACGGCAGACGGTTGGCCTCGGCCACCACCTCGTCATAGCTGCGGAACGATGTGATCGGCGCCAGCGGCCCGAACGGCTCCTCGTTCATGATGCGGGCCTCGCGCGGCACGTCGGTGATCACGGTCGGCTCGAAGAAGAAGCCCTCATTGCCGATGCGCTTGCCGCCGGCCTGGACCTTGGCGCCGCGCTGGACCGCGTCGGAGACAAGACCTTCCATGGCGTCGACGCGGCGTGGGTTGGCCAGCGGACCCATGCGGGTGTCCTTGTCGAGGCCGTTGCCGACCTTGAGGCTCTTGGCGGCTGCGACGAACTTGTCGACGAACGGCTGATAGACGCTCTCATGCACCAGAAAGCGCGTCGGCGAGACGCAGACCTGACCGGCATTGCGGAACTTGTTGGCCGACAGGATTTTCGCGGCATTGTCGAGGTCCGCATCCGCGAACACGATCGCCGGCGCATGACCGCCGAGCTCCATGGTGACGCGCTTCATGTGCAGGCCGGCGAGCGCGGCCAGATGCTTGCCGACCGCGGTCGAGCCCGTAAAGCTGATCTTGCGGATGATCGGATGCGGAATGAGATATTCCGACACTTCCGACGGCACGCCGAACACCAGCTGGACGACGCCGGGAGGAATGCCGGCATCGGCATAGGCGCGCACCAGCTCCATGCAGCTCGCGGGGGTCTCTTCCGGCCCCTTGACGATGATCGAGCAGCCGGCGGCGAGCGCGGCCGAAATCTTGCGCACCGCCTGGTTGATCGGGAAATTCCAGGGCGTGAACGCGGCGACCGGGCCGACCGGCTCCTTGGTCACGAGCTGGGAGACGTTGCCCATCCGCGGCGGCACGATGCGGCCATAGGCACGGCGGGCTTCCTCGGAGAACCAGTCGATGAGGTCGCCGGCGAGCATGGTCTCGCCCTGCGCTTCCACCACCGGCTTGCCCTGCTCCATGGTCATGACGGGCGCGATCTCGGCGGCGCGGGAGCGGATGATGTCCGCGGCCTTGCGCATCAGCTTGTAGCGGTCGAACGGCGAGGTCTTGCGCCAGACTTCGAAACCGGCCTTAGCGGCTTCCAGCGCGCGGTCGAGATCGGCCTTCGAGGCGTGCGGGGTCTTGCCGATCGGCTGGCCGGTCGCGGGATTGAGGATGTCCTCCGACTTGCCGGACGTGCCGTCGGTCCACTCGCCGGCGATGAACATTTGTACTTTCGGATACATCCTTGGTGCCTCCATGATTTCGGTCATCGGCGGGCCCAGCGCCCCCCCGTTTCAAGCGGGCGCAGAGCTACACCGAAAGGGGCACGGCGAAAAGGGATCAATGATGCCGCCGCAAGGCATCGCTGATCTTCCGGTCGACGGGGTCGCCCATCCGGTGCCCACGGGATGCATCGAGCGCGCCGGCGCGACGGCAAGGCGGCCGCGCCGGCGCGAGGCTCAGCGGAAGTTGCCCTTGGTCTCGGGGATCACGACCGCCCCGATCAGATAGATCACGAACACGCCGACCGCGAAATAAGCCAGCGACATCGGGATCTGCGCCGGGCTGGCGCTCACCAGCGAGACGAAGGTCGGCATCATGCCGCCCAGCGCAAAGCCGATGTTCCAGGACAGGCCGGTGCCGCTGGCGCGCAGCGCGGTCGGGAAACGCTCGTTGAGGAAGATCAGCACCGGCGCATAGCCGGCATTGCCGATGAAGGCGATGGCGAGTGCAAGAAGCGTGATCTGCGTCGTGTCTTTGGTCGCCGCGAGATTGAGATAGCACAGCGGCAGCAGCACCGCCGCCAGCACGCCGATCAGCAGGAAGGTCTTCTTGCGGCCGATCCAGTCGCTCAGCGCGCCGATCAGCACGGCCGAGAAGAACGCCGAGACGCTCGCGCCCATCAGGATCAGCGACGAGGTCTGGTTCGGGACCGCGTTGATGACCTTCAGGAAGCTCGGCAGATAGCCGGAGGTGAGGTAATAGCCGGCGCCGCCACCGAAGGTGATGAGCAGATTGACCAGCAGAACGCCGCGATACTCGCCGGAGAACACGTCCTTGACCGGCGCCTTCGAGACCTTCGCCTGCTTGTTGCCCTGCTGGCGCTTGAGCTCCTTGAAATAGGGCGATTCCTCGAGGTTGCGGAAGATGAACCAGCCAAGCAGCGAGCTCAGCAGTCCCGAGAAGAACATGAAGCGCCAGCCCCAGACAGCAAAGGCATCGCCGGGGAATACCGAGGATGTGACCAGGAAGATGAAGGACGCCAGCAGCGCACCGATGCCGGCGCCGCCGCCGCCGACCAGGCCCGACATCGCGCCGCGCCATTGCGGCGGCACGGATTCGGTGCCGATGGTGTGGGTCGAGGCCACGACACCGCCGACGAACACGCCCTGCACCAGGCGCAGGATCAAGAAGATGATCGGCGCGATCACGCCGACCTGCGCGATGGTCGGCAAGAGGCCAAACGCCGCCGTGCTGAGGCCGACGCCCACAATGGCGATCAGCATGGCCTGCTTGCGGCCGTGCACGTCGGCATAATGTCCGAACACCGCCGATCCCAGCGGCCGCATCAGCAGCGTCACGGCGAACGAGCCGTAGACCGCCGCCAGCGACAGCGCCGCGTTGCTCGACGGAAAGAACAGCGCGCCGACGACCGGCGCCACGTAGAGCAGAATGAACAAATCGAACAGATCGAGTGCCCACCCGAGCACCGACGCGATGATCGCATTGACCATCTGCTTGTTGTCCGCCGATGCCTCTGCACCCGCGACCGGCATATCCATCTCAGCCATTTTGTTTTACCTCCCCCGTTTGAATGGCGCCGCGGTCCGCGCCATTGCGGACCGCGGCAGTTCGTTTACGTCGCGCGTCAGCGGCCGACGAATTTCGGCGGACGCTTGGCGTTGAAGGCCTCGACGCCCTCCTTGAAGTCTTCGGACTGGCGCAGGCGGCTGTAGCAATGGCCTTCAAGCTCGATGGCGATGGCGAGCGTCGAGTCCTCGGTGTCGTTGAGCAGCTTCTTGGCGGTGCGCTGCGCCAGCGGCGAGAAGGTGCGGAGCTCGTCGACCAGCCTGTCGGTCGCCTTCTCAAGCTCGGCATCCGGCACACATTCGGTGGCGATGCCCCACTCATAGGCCTGCTTGGCCGAAATGCGCTTGGACCGCATCACGATGTCCTTGGTGCGGGTGATGCCGACCATCTTCTGCAGGCGCGCCGAGCCGCCCGAGCCCGGGATCTGACCGAGCTTCTGCTCCGGCAGCGCGTATTGCGTGGTCTCGGAGGCGATGCGGAAGTCGCAGGCGAGCGACAGCTCGAAGCCGACGCCGAAGCAATAGCCGCGATTGGCGACGATGACGGGCTTGGCGCAGCGCGCGGGCGCGGCGATGTTCCAGGCGAGCTTGGAGACATGCTCCGGGCTTGCCTCCATGAAGCCGCCGATATTGCCTCCGCTGGAGAAATGCTCGCCCTCGCCGCGCACCACGATGACGCGGACGCGCGGGTCTTCGTCCAGCGTCTCGAAGGTCAACCGGAGCTGGTCGCGCTGCGGCATCGCCACGACGTTATAGGGCGGCCTCCCCAGGATGATGTCGGCGCGCTCATGCGCCTCGTCGATCTCGACCTTGAACCCGTCGAGTTTTGCGAGCCGCGGATCGGCGAATGTATAGGGTGACGGCATGTTGGCTTCCTTCTGTTGATGGGGTGATGATCAGGCCGCGTCCGACGGCGGCAGGCGCTCGGCCTCGTATTCTCCGGCGACGAGCAATCGCCGCAGCAGCTTGCCGACCGGCGATTTCGGGATCGCGTCGACGAAGACGTAGCGGCGCGGCCGCTTGAAATTGGCAAGTCCAGAGGTGCGGCAGAACTGCTCCAGCTCGACTTCCGAGACCGCGCGGTTGCGCTTGACGAAGGCGGCGACGACCTTGCCCCATTTCTCATCAGCGACGCCGACCACCGCGACCTCGTCGACGGCGGGGTGCAGCGACAGGCAGCTCTCGATCTCGACCGGCGAGACGTTCTCGCCGCCGGTGATGATCATGTCGTCGACGCGGCCGGTGACGAACAGGTCGCCGTCGGGATCGACGTAGCCGGTGTCGCCGGTGAAGTACCAGCCCTCGCGCAGCGATTTTGCATCGGCCTCAGGGCGCCGCCAGTAGCCCTCAAAGGCTTCGTCGCCGGCAAGCGTCGCGATGATCTCGCCTTCTTCACCGACGGTGGCAAGCTCCGCGACCGACCGCGCGCCGATGCGAACGACCTTGACGTGCTGGTTCAGCCCCGCCTTGCCGGCCGAGCCCGGCTTTGCCGCCGCGTTCTGATCGATCGTAAAGGTGTAGATCTCCGAGCTGCCGTAATGGTTGACGAACAGATTTGGCTTGAACGCCACGTTCAGCTTCTTGAGCAGGCCGTCGGTCATCGACGCGCCGGCAAAGCCGAGCTTGCGGACGCTGGAGACATTGGTCCCGGCAAAGGCCTCGTGATGGACGAGGTCGTGATAGAGCGTCGGCACCAGATAGAGATTGGTGATCGCTTCCCGCTCGATCAGCGCCAGCGCATGGCGGCTGTCATAGCGCGGCAGGCAGATGAACGTGCCGCCGATCAGCGACATCGCCAGCAGCGAGCGGACGCCCATGGTGTGGTAGAGCGGCATGACGCCGAGCGTGCGCTCGCCGCGGCCATAGAGGTTTTGCGCGACATGGGCAATCGCGGCGGCGCGTTCGGCGCGATGCCGGCGCGGCACGCCCTTCGGGCGCGAGGTCGTGCCTGACGTATAGAGCATGATCGACCAGGCATCGGCGCCGACGCGCGGCTCGGCGTCCGGCGCAGCGTTTTTGATCAGATCGGCGAAGCTCGTCGCCTCACCCGCTCCCGGATCGACGGACACGCGCAGCAGCTTGCCTGCCAGCGCCGCCCCCTGCACCGCCTCGGCAGAGATGTCCTGATAGAACACCGCGCAGGCCTCGGCGTTCTCGATGCAGTAATCGAGCTCGTCGGCCTTGGCGCGCCAGTTGATCGGCGTGATCACGAGGCCTGCGAACTGGCAGGCCCAGTGCAGCGTCGCCGCCTCCCAGCGATTTTGCAGCAGCGTGACGACGTGATCGCCGGGCTTGAGGCCTAGGCGGTCGAAGGAGGCCACCAGCGCGGAGATCTTGTCGTACCACTGCCGGTAGGTCAGGCGGAGATCGCCGTCGATCAATGCGATAACGTTGGGATCGCGCGCGGCGCTGGCAACGAAGCTGCTGGCGAGATCAAGCATCAGACGTCTCTTTTTTGGAAGTGAGCTCGGCGGCGGCATCTAACGCCGCCTGGATGATCGGGGTGTAACCGGTGCAGCGGCAGATATGCCCGCTGAGGAGATCGCGGATCTCCGCTTCGGTCGGATTTGGGTTCTTGCCGAGATAGTGGTCCAGCGACATCAAGATGCCAGCGGTACAGAAGCCGCACTGGAGCGCGTGGTTTCGGCGAAACGCCTGCTGCAGCACGCCAAGCCGGTCGGCCGAGGGCGCAATGCCTTCGACCGTTTTGAGCTCACAGCCATCGACCTGCGCAGCAAGCGTCAGGCAGGACCGGGTCAGCATGCCGTCGACGACAACGGTGCAGGCGCCGCAGACGCCGTGCTCGCAGCCGACATGGGTGCCGGTGGCACCCAGCTGGTGGCGCAGGAAATCCGACAGCAGCATGCGCGGCTCGGCCTCAGCCTCGACCGGCTTGCCGTTGAGCGAGAACCGGACCGCATGCCGCCGATCGGCCTTGAGACGGGTCATTGCAGCACCTCGCGGATCAGATCGCGGCCGATCATGCGCACGAGGTCGCGGCGATAGCGCGCCGTGGCGTGGACGTCGTCGCGCGCACCGAGATCGTAGGCAAAAGCATTGAGGGCATCATCGAGGGCGCTGCCCTCCAGCCGCGGCCAGTCGCGCGCTGTCGGAACGTCGGCGACACCGCCGACGGCGAGACGCACGCCGTTCGGCGTTTTCATCGCCGCGCAGGCAACGATGGCAAAATCGCCGTGCCGGCGCGCCACCTCGCGGAAGGCGACGCGCGATCCCTTGATGACGGGCAGCGAGATGCCTTCGATCAGCTCGTCGTCGGCGCGCGCGGTCAGCATCATGCCGGCGAAGAAGTCCTTGGCAGCAACGCGCCGCCGACGCCTGGCGTTACGCAACAACACCTCGCCGCCGAGCGCAACCAGCGCCAGGGGCATCTCGGCACTGGGATCGGCATGCGCGAGCGAGCCGCAGATGGTGCCGCGGCTGCGGGTCTGCACGTGCCCGACCCAGGGCAGCGCCAGGGCCACCAGCGGCAGCGCCTCGGCAAGATCGGGCCAGGCCAACAGATCCGCCTGGCGCACGCCGGCGCCGATGACGACGGCATCGTTCTTCCGCTCGATCTGGCGGAGTTCTTTAATCCGCATGATGTCAATCAGCAGCTTCGGCTTGGCGAGGCGCATGTTGAGCATCGCCATCAGCGACTGCCCGCCGGCGAGCACACGGGCATCGCCGCCCTGCTGCGCGAGCCCTTCGAGCACGTCGCCCACGTTCCCGGCCCGGAGATAGTCGAATGCGGGCGGCTTCATCGGCGTCCCCCGAACAGGCTGGCCATCTTCGCCAGCAACGCGAACAGCGAGAAACCTCCGCCTTCCGCGCCACCACCACCGGCCTTGCGCGCGAGCGCCGTGAAGAACTGCCCGATGATCACGCGCGTCGCGCCATCGAGCAGGCGGCCGCCGATGCTCGCGACCTTGCCGCCGATGGCGGCGTCGTAGCTGTACGCCAGTTTCGTTCCGCCGTTACCGTCGGACGCGAGCGTGATGCGTCCCTCCGCGCTGCCGAAACCGAGTGCGCCAGTGGCGCCGCCGCGCAAGGCGACCGCGCGCGGCGGATCGAGATCGAACAGCTCGACGTCGGCGCGATAGCGGCCGGTGACGGGGCCGATGCCGAGCGTGACGTCGGCGCGGAAAAGCGTGTCGGTGACCTTGTCGACGCGCTGGCAACCGGGAATGACCGACTGCAACGTCGCGGGATCGAGCAGCATCGCCCAGACCTGCTGGGGCGCGCCCTTCACCGTGGCCTGTCCTTCGCCGCGCAGCCGCCGATCGCCTTCGCGCACGGGCGCAACAGCCGCGCCTGCGGGAGGCGGCGGCTCGGCGCCGCGCACGAGCTCAGCCAGCCTCGCCGGCACCAGCGGCAGAGTGATGTCGGCAACGCCCAGCGCATCCGCGACCGCATTGGCAAGGCACACCGGCGTCGACATGCAATTGCCTTCGCCGACACCCTTGGCGCCGAGCGGCGTGAACGGCGACGGCGTCTCCATGTGGAAGATCTCGGGCTCAGGCACCTCGGTCGTGGTCGGCAGCAGATAGTCGGCGAGCGTACCCGTCAGAAAACTGCCGTCCTCGGCATAGCCATATTCCTCGAGGAGCGCCGCACCGAGCGCCTGGGCAAAGCCGCCGCGGATCTGACCGTTGACCATGCCCGGATGCAAAATGGTGCCGCAATCATGCATCGTGACGTAGCGATCGATCCGCGTCTCCAGCGTGGTGCGATCGACCTCGACGCCGCAGAAGTCGAAGATGAAGCCGTGGCAGAGCGAGGAGTTGATGCGGTCGTCGTCGTCGGGCGGCGTCAGCTCCGGCGGCGTCCAGAACGCGGTCTCACGGATGGTCTGGCCGGCATCGTCAGGCAGCGAGCCCGGCGACCAATGGCTGAGCGCAGCGACGCGCGAGAACGCGATCCGGTTCTCCGGATTGTGCTTCGAGGCGACGAAGCCCTTTGCAAACACGATGTCGGCGGCCTCGACGTTCAACTGGCTAGCGGCGATGCGCGCGAGCTTGCCGGCGACGCGCTCGGCTGCGATCTTCGCCGTGCCCGCCACCGCCGCGGCAAAACGGCTGGCGTAATTGCCCGAGGCGATCGACCACGCGTCCTTCGCGGTGTCGATCTCGGTGTTGACGCGGATATCCCTGGGCTCCAGGCCAAAAACGTCGGCGACGACCTGCGACAGCACGGTGCGATGGCCCTGCCCCTGCGGCACGGACGCCACGTGCACGGTAACACTGCCGACGGGATCGAGCCCGACGGTCGCGGTCGCCTGCGCACCGTTCTTGGGACCTGCCTTGCGGCGCTCGGCCGCCGTCAGCACGGTCGTGATGTAACCCATGTTGGAGACGCTGGGCTCGACCGCGGCGGTGAAGCCGATGCCGTAGAGACGCCCCTCGGCCCGCGCCGCGTCCCGCTTTGCTTTCAGCTCCGCAAGCCTGCCCTGCTCGACCGCGCGCGCGACGGCTTCCTGATAGTTGCCGGAGTCGAGGAGAGCACCGGTCGCGGTGCGGTAGGGAAACGCATCCGCGCCGATCAGATTGCGCCTGATGACGTCGAGCGGATCGAGGCCGAGGCCGATCGCGATGCGCTGTACCAGCCGTTCCAGCGCGAAATAGACCTGCGGCCCGCCAAAGCCGCGGTTGAGGCCGGTCGGCGTCTTGTTGGTGACGACGACGCGGTTGCGGACCTTGACGTGGCTGATGTCGTAGGCACCGGTCAGATTGCCGTGCATGCGGTAGAGCGTCGCCGGCTCGGGCGCGCGCAAATGAGCGCCGCAATCCTCGACCTGATCCCAGTCCAGCGCGAGGATCTTTCCGTCGGCCGCAACCGCCGCCGCCAGCGTCGTCGCGCGATTGGTCGCGGACACCGAGGCGGTGAGATGCTCGAGCCGGTCCTCGATCCATTTCACCGGCCGGCCCGTGACGCGCGCCGCGGCGGCGATCAGCACGATATAGGGAAACACGCCCTGCTTGACGCCGAAGCTGCCGCCGGAATCCGACGGCGTGCGCAGCCGTAAGCGATTGCCCGGCACCTTCAGCGCCCGCGCGATCACCGTGTGGATGCTGAACGGGCCCTGGAAGTTGGCGAGCACCTCGTAGGCATCCTCGCCTGCGTCATGCGAGGCGACGACGCCATAGGTCTCGATCGGCGTGCAGGAATTGCGGGGATAGCGGATGTCGATGGAGAAGCGATGCGGCGCGTCCGCGAACGCCTTCTCGGGATCGCCGTAGCGGAACGAGCGGTCGCTGGCGAGATTGCCGGGGAAGCCGTCGTGCAGCACGGGCGCGCCAGCTGCGATCGCACCAAGCGGATCGACCACCGCGCCGCGCGGACGGTATTCGACGTTGATCAGCTCCGCCGCATCCTCGGCGCGCGCACGATCCGTCGCGACGATCACGGCGACGGGCTCGCCGACATAGCGCACGCGGCCCATCGCGATCGGCCAGCATTCCACCGGCGCCTTCACGCCGACGACGAGGCTTGTCGTGACGGCCCTGACGTCGGCGCCGGTCAGAACCGCGGCAACGCCCGGAAGACGCTTTGCAGCTTCAGCATCGATGGAAAGAATATCGGCATGCGCGCGCGGCGAGCGCAGGATGGTCGCGTGCAGCGTGCCGGGCGCAACGCCGAGATCGTCGATGAAGCGGCCGCGACCGGAGAGCAGCGCGGCGTCCTCGACGCGCTCGATCGAGCGCCCGACCCACGGCACATCGCCATGTCCCGGATTTGCGGATTTGACCGCCTGCAACATGTCCCGGCATACCTCCCGACGCGTTCTTTGACGCGACGGTGACACTTGTCAGGACAGGGGTGCAGGGCCCATACCGCCCGCTCTCACGACTTACCAAATCGTCTCATTCGAGCGCGTGCGGCGCAATATCAACCCGCAAGACGCGAGACGTTGCGAAACTCGCGCGGGCTGACGCCCGCGTGATCGCGGAAGAAGCGCGTGAAATGCGCCGGCTCCGGAAAACCAAAGCGCTCGCTGAGCTCGCCGAGCGGCGTGTCCTCGCGCATCACAGCGTCGAGGGCCCGCTCCATGCGGACGACGTTGAGATAGATTTTTGGGGAGACGCCGAGCGAGGTCTCGAACAGACGGAAGAACTGCGCGCGCGACAGCCCTGCGCCCTTCACGAACTGATCGACGCTCCCATAGGAATCCTGCGCGCGCATCGCATCCATGGCGCGGCGAATGCGCCAGTCGCAGCTCACTGCGCTCATGCCGCGGATCGAGGTCGGGAAGCTGCGCCACGGCGTGAAGCGCTCGATCACCGCGATCATCAGGTCGGACAGCGTCTGCTCGTGGGTCCGCACCGCATCCGGATTCGCCATCATTTCAGCCGCCAGATGCAGCGTGAGCTGGCGGATGCGCGGCGAGACCTCGCCCGAGGGCCGCTCGAAAAAGCCGGGCGCGCCGCTCGCGGCCCAACCGGGGCGGAACTCCTTCAGCCATTCCGGCTCGATATAGAGTGCCATGATCAGCGTGCGCGGCCGGTTGACGTCGTGCACATAGGCGTGCGGCTTCCAGCCGTCGACGAGCACGGCGGCGGTGTCCGTGAGCGGCGTGACCTGGTCGCCGACCAAAAATTGCGTGTCGGCGCCCTCGACCTTGAGCAGGACGTGGCAGTGATGATGGGCGTGACGGACCAGCGAACGGTCCATGTCGAGCAGTGCGACCCTGCCGAAAGCGCCATGAGCGATGCGCAGGGCCGTCGACATCAGTTCCTTCCTCCCAGCGTTGCGCTGCAAAATGATTGGCTTGTTGGCGCGGCACTATAAGCAGCACCCGCTTCATATTCCAACCGCGCAAACCGACGCAAGCCGGTCATGTCAGCGCCTCCCCGAGAAGGCGCGCGACCGCGGCACTGGGATCGGCCTGCAAGGCCGTGGCGAGGTCGACCTCCTCCTCGCCCTTGACGCGAATGCGCTTGTAGGCGAGCTCGGGCGCGCTGACCGGCGCGGTCGCGTCCAAGCCCATCTTCGCGCTGATGCCATTGTCGGTGGTCGGATCGAGCTTCGAGCCGAGCGCGCCTGACACGACCATGAGATCGCGGTCGGCCTGGAAGCGCGTCGCCACCGCCCATTCGATCTCCTCGGACGAGGAAATATCGACGTCCTTGTCCACCACGACCACCTGCTTGATGTCGTAATGCGCGCCGAACGCGCACATCATGATGTTCTTGGGCTCGCCGTCATTGGTCTTGTCGATCTTGATCGCGAGATGATAGCGGCAGGTGCCGCCGCGCGTGAGGCGAACGTCGAGCACGCCGGGAAAGCTGCGGCGCAGATGCTGCAGCAGCGTCGCCTCGCGCGGCACGCCGCCGAGGATCAGGTGCTCGAAGCCGCCGCCGACGATGGTGTGGAAGATCGGCGCCTTGCGATGCGTGATCGCATCGACCTCGATCACCTCGCGATTGGCGCGCGGACCATAATATTGGGGGAATTCGCCGAACGGGCCTTCCGGTTCGCGCACGCCCTGCAGGATGCGCCCCTCGATCACGATCTCCGCATGCGCGGGCACGCGGACCGAATTGGTGCGGCACTTCACGACGTCAACGGGCGCACCGAGCAGCGCACCGGCAATCGCCATCTCGTCCTCGTCGAGCGCTGCGATCGCCTGCGAGGCAAGCATCAAGGCGGGATGCGCGCCGATGACGATCGCAATCTCCAGCGCCTGCCCCAGCTCCTCGGCGAGACGATAGTAGGAGAAGGTATGCCGCGGCAGCAGCAGCACGCCGATGCGGTTCTTGGCGGAGATCTGGCAGCGGTGGATCGAGACGTTCTGAACGCCGGTCTTCGGGTTGCGGGCAATCAGCAGGCCCGCCGTGATGTAGGGGCCGCTGTCGCGCTCATTGTGCTT
Organism: Bradyrhizobium huanghuaihaiense; assembly: GCF_025200885.1. Classification (NCBI taxonomy): domain Bacteria; kingdom Pseudomonadati; phylum Pseudomonadota; class Alphaproteobacteria; order Hyphomicrobiales; family Nitrobacteraceae; genus Bradyrhizobium; species Bradyrhizobium huanghuaihaiense. Next base: position 6,190,617 of record NZ_CP104172.1, read on the forward strand.
GGGCACCGGAAGCTGGCGCAGCAGGTCGACGTCGTCATGGACGACCTCCTGCACCGGCCCGCTCGCGACCTCCTGCGTCGGCAGCGGATGGCTCGCGGCAGCAAGGAACCGCGGCAGCAACTCGTCCTCGGTGACGCCGATGGACTCGGCAACCCAGTCGCGGCCGGTAAAGAGGTTCGCGACGACCGGGATCGCGTGCCCGTCGGGGCGTGGAAACAGCACGGCGCTGTCGCGCTCCAGCCGTTTTGCGATGGCGGCGAGTTCGTCCGCCAGCGCAACGCCCTCGCGCGCGATCGCGAGCTTGCCGCGCTCGGCGAGATAAGCGAGCCAGGCGCGCAGATCGGCGGGCGCGTTCCTCGCAACATTCTCCATTTGCATACGGGTCTTTCCTTAAGGTCTTCTAGTCAGGGCGCGATCTTGCGCAGCGACGGCGAGCGGCGCTTGAGCGCCTCGTCCTCACCCCAGCGGCGCACGACGCCGATATCGATGTCGTAGAGGTCGAGTACGCGGCCGACGGTGTGCTCGATCATGTCTTCGAGGCTTTCGGGCTTGGCGTAGAAGGCCGGCACGGGCGGCGCGATGATCGCGCCCATCTCCGAGAGTGCCGTCATCGTTCGGAGGTGCCCGGTATGCAGCGGCGTCTCGCGCACCATCAGCACCAGGCGCCGGCGCTCCTTGAGCACGACGTCGGCAGCTCGGGTCAGCAATGTCGTGGTCACGCCCGACGCGATCTCGGACATCGAGCGCATCGAGCACGGCGCCACGATCATCCCGGCGGTGCGGAACGAGCCGCTGGAGATTGCGGAGGCCATGTCGTCGATCGCGTGGTTGACATTGGCGAGCGCCCTCACCTCCGCAATCTTCAGGTCCGTCTCGTAGGCGAAGGTCTGCTCGGCGGTCTTCGACATCACCAGATGCGTCTCGACGCCGGCATTGCGCAGGAGCTGCAGCAGGCGCACGCCATAGGTGACGCCCGAGGCGCCGGAAATGCCGACGATCATCCGCTTGGGGCTGGCGTCCTGCATATCTTTGGCTTCGCTCCCGTGGATCGTGCGCCCTCTGAGGTCCACGTTCATCCGCGCCAAGACTAGGCAACCGCATCCATCACCACAAATAATGATTGATTATACAATCGATCATTTGAGATGATGAACGGGAGCGAGACTGCTTACGGAGGAGAGGCACCGTGGAACTCAGGCAAATGCAATATTTCCTGTGCCTGGCCGAGGAGAGGAACGTCACCCGGGCGGCACGCCAGCTCAACATCGTGCAGCCGGCGCTGAGCATGCAGATCGCCAAGCTCGAGGCCGAGCTCGGCCAGAAACTGTTCGACCGCAGTGTCCAGGGCATGAATCTGACCAGTGCCGGCGAAGCGCTGGTGCGGCTGACGGCGCCGATCGTGCGCGACGCCGAATATGCGCGGCAGGAGATGGCGCAGCTCGGCGGGCGCATCTCGGGTCGCGTCTCGGTCGGCCTCATCACCTCTGTGGCGCAAAGCACGATGGCGAGGTCGTCGGCGACCGTCGCCAGCCGCTATCCGGAGATCACGCTGTCGGTCTGCGAGGGCTACACCGAGACGCTGGTCGACTGGGTCAACACCGGCCAGCTCGATTTCGCGCTGATCAACGTGCCGCGCCGCAAGACGCCGCTCGCCGCGCATCACGTCATGGACGAGGAGATGGTGTTTGCCTGCCGCAAGGACGGCCCGATCAAGCCGCCTGCAAGACTGCGTTTCGACCACATCGCGAGTTTCGACCTCGTGCTGCCGTCCAAGCGCCATGGCCTGCGCCTGATCCTCGACGAGCACGCCGCCGCAATTGGCATCGACCTGCGCCCTCGGCTCGAGCTCGATACGCTGCCGGCGCTCTGCGACGTCATTGCGACGACCGATTTCGCGACGGTGCTGCCGACCATCGCGCTCCGGCAATCGCTGGCGAGCGGCGCCATCCGGGCGCATCGCTTCGATGCGCAGAGGATCGTACGCTCGATCGCCTGGGTGCATCACCCGCGGCGCGCGGTGTCGGCGGCGGCCAAGGCCGTGCTCGATGTCATCAGCCACGATCTTGCGCAGGCCGCGGCCGTGGCGCGCGAGTTTGTGGAGCCCTCCTCCGGCGGCAAAAGCTCGGCTTCCCGCAAGGAGGGCCGAAAGCCGCGGAAGCGAGCCAGTTAGAACCAATCGAGATTGCCGCCGTCTGCGTTGAATCTCGCAATCGCAAGCCGATATTGTCGATACCACCCATCGCGTCTGGATCCGCCATCCTCCCGCCATGCCCTTCTTCCAGCTCAACGACGACCATATTGTCCCCGATGATCTCGAGGGCTTCGACCCCGAGACCGTGCCGCGCGCCATCACCGCCTTCGGCGGCCGCATGGCCACCAAGGGCATGGAGCTGGCCATGCACGAGCATCGCAAGGACGAGCTTGTCCTGACCTTGCGGGGCATCGTCAGGCTCGAGGCCGGGCACGGCGTCTGGATCGTGCCGCCGCGCTGCGCGGTGTGGATTCCCGGCCATGTCCCGCACAGCGTCACCGTGATCGGCGATGTCGAGATGTATTGCCTGTTCGTCGAGCCGGATGCGGCCCCGACATTGCCGCGGCAATGCTGCGCGCTGTCAATCTCGCCCTTGCTGGCAAATCTGCTGGAGCACGCGGCCCACATGCCCGTCATGTACGACGTCGACGGCGCCGACGGCCGCATCGCCACGGTGCTGCTCGACCAGCTCTCGGCGGCGCCGGTCGAAGAGCTGCGCTTCCCGATGCCTGTAGACGCCAGGCTGCGCCGGATCGCCAGCGCGATGATGGAAGATCCCTCCGACCGCGCGACGATCGACGATTGGGGCCGGCGCATCGCCGTCGCCCCACGCACCCTCACCCGCATCCTGCAACGTGAGACCGGCATGAGCTTTGGCCGCTGGCGCCAGCAGCTCCACATCCTCATCGCACTTCAGCGCCTCGACCAGGGCGCCTCGGTGCAAACAGTCGCGCTCGATCTCGGCTATGAGGGCGCGAGCGCCTTCGTCACCATGTTCCGCAAAGCGCTGGGCAAGCCGCCGGCGCGATATCTGGCCGAGCGCCGCGCGCACTGACCGGAAATCGCAATCGATTGTCCCGTTCGCGGAATGCGGTCGCAGCTGCGATTTCGTATCCAGGCTCCGAAGCGCCGGTGGGCGCATTGCAAGGGAGCTGGATACATGGATTCGATCAGCAGTGGTCTCGTCGCAGACGTCCTTCACCGTCTTCATCAGGAAGCGGAGATCGCCGACGCGCCGCTGATGCAGGCCTTCATGAACGAAGGCACGAGCCGCGAAGAGATGATCAGCCAGGCCATCGCGGCCGAGAGCCGCGATCTCACTGAAGTCTACCAGCGGTTTGCGAACAATTTTCTCAGCGTCTCGCCGCGGTTCGGACGCTTCCTCTACATGTGCGTCCGCGCCTTCAAGGCCGAGCGCATCGTCGAATTCGGCTCCTCGATGGGGATTTCCGCGATCTACATGGCGGCAGCGTTGCGCGACATGGGCGGCGGCCGCCTGATTGGGACCGATCTCGAACCCGGCAAGATCGAGCGCGCTCGCGCAAACGTCGCGGCTGCGGGGCTTGCCGACTTCGTCGAGTTCCGGCTCGGTGATGCCCGCGAGACGCTCAGCTCTGGCCTCGGCGAGATCGACATGGTGATGCTCGACGGCGCCTTCACCCTGTATCTTCCCATTCTCAGGCTGCTGGAGCCCCATTTAAAGCCCAGCGCGCTCATCGTCGGCGAGAATGCGCTCGAGGAAGCCTCGGGCTACGTCGACTACGTCCGCGATCCCCGGAACGGCTATCTCTCTCTGTCGCTGCCACTCGATCCCGGCCGCGGCAACGAACTCACCGTCAAGACCAGATAGTCCGGGAGCCAGACCTTGATCGAGCCCAGCCAGACGCCGCAACTCTCCGAGCCATCGCAGGTCCCGCAAGGTCGCGTCACGCGCATGTTGCTGCGATGGCTGATGCGCCCTGCACGCGTCGTGGCCGTCGAGACGCTGTCGCCGCACTTTCGGCTGATCGAGCTCGAAGGCGAGGCCCTCAAGGACGTCGCCTGGACCGCGGGGCAAAAAATCCAGGTCGCGATCGGCGCGGGCCTGAGCGCGCGCACCTACACGCCGATGTCGTGGGACGTGCGCGGCAGGACACGACTCCTTGCCTTTACGCATGGCGACGGCCCCGGCGCCCGATGGGCGAGCGGCTTGCGCGAAGGCGATATCTGCCAGTTCTTCGGGCCGCGCCGCTCGCTCGATCTCGCCGGCCTCGAGGCACCTGTTGTGCTGTTCGGCGACGAGACGTCGTTTGGCCTGGCGGCGGCCTTGCGCGACAATTTGCAGGCAGGTGGCGCACTCCACATGTTCGAAGCCACGGATGTCGCAACGTCGCAGCAAGTGCTGGAGGCCATCAGCCTCGGCCAGGCGAGATTGATCGCGCGCAGCACCGGCGAGGATCACCTCGCGACCGTTGAAGCGGAAATGCTGCGTCTTGCTGCAAACGGAGCGCAGTTCATCCTGACCGGCAAGGCATCCTCGATCCAGCGCATCAGCCGTGCGCTGAAAGCCGCGGGCGTCGCATCGTCGCGGATCAAGGCCAAAGCCTATTGGTCGCCCGGCAAGACCGGACTGGATTGAGCCTCATCTCGCTCGGACAAGATGTCGCGCCCACCGCAGAATGAGACGCGTTGGTAAGTTTTGAGACGAGCAGGCATGACGACCGCGGCAGCCTGCTCGCTACGGTCCAGGCGCAGAAAATCGCGACCTGGCTTCATCCCGACTCCCGTCCCGGACGATCCCAGGGCTCGCACAACGAGACCGTCGGGAGATCCAGTCCGAGATGGCACGGTTCGGTCGCAGCAAGAACACGGATAACACAGCTGGGCATGCTGACGGTTTTCATCCCGATAGGAGGTCGTTGCTCGCACTCGGCGGTGGTGCCCTGCTCGCCGCCACGGGGCTGCGTCCTGTACAAGCGCAGGACTATCCGGCCCGGCCAATCCAGGTGCTCGTGCCCTTTGCCGGCGGCAGCGCCAGCGACGTCATCACGCGCATCCTGCTCAACCGCATGTCCACGTCACTGGGACAGGCCTTCGTGGTCGACAATCGTCCCGGCGCCGGCGGCAATATCGGCACCGCGGCCGCGGCGCATGCGGCCCCTGACGGCTACACCTTGCTGATGAGCACGTCCGGCCCGCTGGCCGCGAACAAGTCGCTCTACAAGGAGCTTCCCTACGATCCGCTGAAGGATCTCACCCCGATCGGCCTGTTCGCCACGATGCCCAATGTCATCGTGATCAATTCCAAGCTGCCGCCGAAATCGCTGGCCGAGCTGATCGACTACGCCAAGGGGCATCCGCGCGAGCTGAACTACGGCACGGTCGGCGTCGGCTCGTCGCAGCATTTGTCGGCGGCCTATTTCGAGCAGCTCACGGGCACCGAGCTCACGCACGTTCCTTACCGCAACATCGCCGCCTACACGCCGGACTTCATTGCAGGGCAAGTGCCCCTCGGCTTCCAGCTGTTGCCGAACGTCCTCGGCCTGATCAAGAGTGGCGATGCGCGCCCGCTCGCGGTGGCCAGCGACAAGCGCATGACGGCGCTGCCGGATGTGCCGACCGCGGCCGAGGCCGGCCTGAAAAACTACGAGAGCGCGGCCTGGCTTGCGCTGCTTGCGCCGGCGAATACCGACAAGGCCGTGATCGACAAGCTCTACAAGGCGATGATCGAGGCCGTGAACGATCCGAAGGTGCGTGCCCTCTTCGTCGAACAGGGCGCCGAGCCGCTGGTGATGGACCCCAAAGGCCTGACCGATTACATGACCACGGAAACCACGAAATGGGCCGGGATCATCAAGAAGATCGGCATCGAGCCGATGTGATCAGTCACATCGAGCCGATGTGAGCGATCACACCAGGCTCGACTTGCCGCGGCTCAGCACCTCGCCGGCGCCCTTGTCGCCGACGATCCTGCCCTGCTCGTACACGACGCGGCCACGGGCAATTGTGGTGACGGGCCAGCCGGTGACATCAAAACCTTCCCATGGCGTGTAGTCCGCGCCGTGGTGCAGGTCGGCCTGCTGGATCTTCTTCCTCAGCTTGGGGTCCCACAGCACGACATCGGCATCGAAGCCGACACCGATCGAGCCCTTGCGCGGATAGAGGCCGTAGATGCGGGCGTGGTTGGTCGCGGTCAGCTCGACGAACTTCTGCAACGTAATGCGTCCCTTCGAGACGCCCTCGGAGAACAGGATCGGCAGCCGGGTCTCGACACCGGGAATGCCGTTCGGCACCCAGCGGAACGAGGTGCGGGCGTTCGGGGTCAGCTTGCCCTTGGGATCGTCGTAGCGGAACGGGCAGTGGTCGGACGAGAAGGTCTGGAACACGCCTGTCGTGATGCCCTCCCAGATCGCCTGCTGGCTCTCGGCATCACGCGGCGGCGGCGAGCAGACATACTTCGCGCCCGTGATGTCCATGTTGAGGCCCTTCATGTCGTCGGCCGTCAGCGTGATGTATTGCGGACAGGTCTCGGCGTGCACCGGCAATCCGCGCTGCTGGGCCCAGCGCACCTGCTCCATCGCCTCGCGGCCCGAGACGTGCACGATCATGATGGGAACGCCGATCACCTCGGCATGGCTGATGGCGCGATGCGTCGCCTCGCGCTCGACGGCCTGGGGCCGCGAGGTGCCGTGATAATAGGGCGCGATGTGGCCTTCGCGCTCCAGCTTGCTGGTGAGGAAGCGGATGGCGTCGTAGCCCTCGCAATGGACCATGACCAGCGCCTCCTCGCGGCGCGCGACCTCGAACACCTCGAGCAGCTGCTTGTCGCTGAGCACGAGGTCGTCATAGGTCATGAACACCTTGAAGGAGGTGTAGCCGTCCTTGACGAGGGCCGGCAGCTCCTGCCCGAGCACGACCGCGGTCGGATCGGAGATGATGAGGTGGAACGCCGTGTCGATATAGCATTCGCCCTCGGCGAGCTTGCGGTAGTTCTCGACACAGGTGCGCAGGGATGTGCCCTTCTCCTGCAGCGCGAAGGGCAGCACCATGGTGTTGCCGCCGGCCGCCGCCGACCGCGTCGCCGAGGCAAAATCGTCGGCCATCACCACGTCGGGGCCCGAGGCTTGCGAGATATGGACGTGGCTGTCGATGCCGCCCGGCAGCGCCAGAAGCCCCGTCGCATCGATCTCCCGCGCCGCGCCCTCGATACGCTCGGCGATGCTGACGATGCGGCCGCCCTGAATGCCGATATCGGCGCGAAACTCGTCGCTGGCCGTCACGATGGTGCCGCCGCGAATGGCGAGATCGAGCTGGGTCACTGTTGTCTCCGTCACTTGATGACAGCCGATGTCTGGAAGATCCGGCCCCATGGCGCAAGGGCCGTGATGTCGCCGCCGGCGAGGTCGAGGGATCGCCACAGCGTCACCGCGACCGAGTCGAGCACGGCGATATCCAGCTCCCGCTCCAGCGTGGCCGCAAGCGCCGCACCATCGAGATTGGTGCAGAGGATGACGATGACGTCCGCGCCTTCCGCCGCCACGGCACGGATCATGTCCGCGATCGTCGCCGGCGCCACCTCGCCAAAGGAAAAGTTGTCGCGCAAACCGAGGTGCCGCTCTGCGTGCGGGGCGATCCCCTCCTCGGCCCAGACATCACCGATCCGCCGCTGCACGTCGTCGGTGTAGGGCGAGACCAGGCCGACGCGCTTGGCGCCGAGCGCCCGTGCGGCATCGATGCAGGCGAGCGTCGACGTCGTCGCAGGCACACCCGTGCGTGCCGTGATCGCCTCGCAAAGACTTCGGTCGCGGCCGATGCCGAGCCAGCTTGCGGAGGTGCCGTTCCAGGCGATCGCGTCGGCCTTGGCATCGGCCAGCAGGTCCGCGGCCGGCAGCATCACCGAGGCGTCGAACTGGCTCAGTGCAGCGGCGTCGAGCGCGATCTCGGTGACGCGGAAGCGCGCGAAATGTGCGGTGACGCCGGAGACGCCCGCCAGCATGGCGCTGGTGACGGGCTCCAGCACCGAGTTGGAGGACGGCGTGATCATGCCGAGACGCTTGCGCAAAACTACATCGATCACGATCGCTCCGTTGGCGCGGAGCGCATCAACGCTCCCTCGAAACGATCATCGGCATCCCCGGCGCTGCGCGCAACCCGCAATTTGCATACTGCATGCAATTTGTTCGATATGCATTTGTTTTAAGCCACATACGTCGCCTATTTGGGCATCGCCTTCGGCTCGGAATGGCTAGGATGAGTTGCAAGCAGGAAATCTCGCGTGCCGCAGAAATCCGAACCGAACCCGGGACGAAAGTCGCCCAAACTCAAGCGGATGGGCCTGCATGAGCGCGCCGCCGCGCGGATGCGGACGATGATCATTCGCGGCGAGCTGCCGCCGGGCTCGCAGACCCAGGAGACAAAACTGTCGAAGGAACTCGGCGTGTCGCGCACCCCCTTGCGCGAGGCGATGAAGGTGCTCGCCGCGGAAGGGTTGATCGAGCTTCGTCCCAACCGCAGCCCGCGCATTGCCGATATCGCGGTCGAGGGCATCTCGGAATTGTTCGAGGCCCTCGCCGGCATCGAGCGGCTGGCCGCCGAGCTCGCCGCGGAGCGCGCCACCGAGCGCGACCTCGCCCGCCTCCGCACGCTTCAGACCCGGATGGAAGGTCATCACCGCAACGGCAAGCTCGACGACTATTTCGCCATCAACGGCGAGATCCACAACACCATCGTCCGCATGGCCCGCAACACGCCGCTGCGCGAAGCCCACGAGACGCTGATCTCCCGCGCCGAACGCGCGCGCTATCTCGCACTCGGTGCCGACAGGCGCTGGAGCAATTCGGTCGACGAGCACGCCGATATCCTGGCCGCGCTTGAAGCGCGCAACGGCGAAGCCGCCGGCCGCCTGCTCGGCGCCCATGTCGCGCGCACCGGCACGGCGCTGCTCGAAGTTCTCGCCGCCTCAGAAGCCAAGCGGACGGCGGCATAGTCATGAAGCTGCTGCTGCTCAACCCCAACACCAGCGCCGCAGTCACCGAGCTCATGATGGGTGTCGCGCAGCGCGCGGCCGCATCAGGCACCGAGCTGATTCCCCGCACCGCGATCCGCGGCGTGCCCTATATCGCGACGCGCACCGAGGCGCAGATCGGCGGCGCCATCGCGCTGGAGATGCTGGCCGAGCAGCACACCAAGGTCGACGCCGCGATCATCGCGGCGTTCGGCGATCCCGGCCTGTTCGCCGCGCGCGAGACCTTCGACATTCCCGTGGTCGGCATGGCGGAAGCGGCGATGCTGACCGCCTGCATGGCCGGACGCCGCTTTGCCATCGTCACCTTCGCCCAGGCGCTGGGGCCCTGGTACGAGGAATGCGTCCGCGCCCACGGGTTGTGGGAGCGCTGCGCCGGCATCCGCATGCTCGATACGCCGTTTCAGGCGATCTCGGAGGTCGGCACCGAGAAGGAGGAGGTGCTGGTCGAGCTCGCCCAGCGCGCCATCGTCGAGGACGAGGCCGATGTGCTGATCTTTGCCGGCGCCCCGCTCTCCGGCCTTGCCGAGCGCGTCGCGGACCGGATCCCCGTCCCCGTGGTCGATCAGGTCATAGCGTCGGTGAAGCAGGCCGAAGCCCTTCATGCGCTGCGCCTGCGCAAGGCGACGGCGGGCACGTTCCGTCGGCCCGCTGCGAAACCGACCATCGGTCTTGCCGACGCGCTTGCCGCCCGGCTCGAGCATCGCGACAGCTGATCAAAGAGGCGACCGGCGATGCGAAAGGTTCAATCCATTTCCGATCGAGCAGCCGGCGGCAGACCAGGGCACGAGACTTGCTTTCTCCTCTGGGGCAACGGGAGGCAACACCATGGCTGAAACGCAAGGCGGCCGATCGCTCGTCGTCGACGCGGTCACCCACCGCTATCCGAGCGGCGCACTCGCGGTCGAGAACATCAATCTCGACATCAAGGGCGGCGAGATCATCGCCCTGCTCGGCCCGTCCGGCTGCGGCAAGACCACGCTCTTGCGCATCATCGCCGGCTTCATCGCGCAGACGCAGGGGCGGATCATCATCGGCGACGACATCGTCGATGCGCTGCCGCCGAACAAGCGCGCGGTCGGCATCGTGTTCCAGAACTACGCGCTGTTTCCCCATCTCAGCATCAGCGAGAACGTCGCCTACGGCCTCGCCGCCCGCGGCATCGACAAGGCCACGCGCCAGCGCGAAGCGCAGCGCCTGCTGGAGCTGGTGCAGCTGCCTGCTATGGCCGAGCGGCTGCCGCGGCAGCTCTCCGGCGGCCAGCAGCAACGTGTTGCGCTCGCCCGCGCGCTCGCGATCAAGCCGTCGATCCTGCTGCTCGACGAGCCCTTCGCCGCGCTCGACAAGAATTTGCGGCTGGACATGCAGATCGAGGTCAAGCGGCTGCAGCGCGTCTCCGGCATCACCACGCTGATCGTGACCCACGACCAGGAAGAAGCCCTCTCGATGGCCGACCGCGTCGCCGTGCTGAGCCATGGCAAGCTCGAGCAGTTCGGCTCGCCGTCCGACGTCTACGACCGCCCGCAGACGCTGTTCGTCAACACCTTCGTCGGCTCCACCAACCGCATGCCCGGTGTCGTGGTCTCGGCGGATCGCACGGCGGCAAAGGTGCGGCTCGATGCCGGCGCCGAGATCATCGCACGGCCCGCGGGTGGCGCGCTCAGCGAAGGCGGCCGCGTCACCGTCTGCATCCGCCCCGAGCATCTGCAATTCGTCGGCGACGAGACCGGCTTTGCCGGCGTGGTCGGCATGTCGCTGCCGCTGGGTGCCACCGTCGTGCACGAAGTCACCACCGCCGACGGCTCCGGCGTCAAGGTCTCGCAGGCGCGCATCGGCGAGACCCGCGCGCTGGAGAACGGCGCTGCGGTGCGCCTCGCGCCGCTCGCCCCATCGCTCGCCAACGCCTTTCCCGCAACGCTTTGAATCCAGTTTTTGTCCAGAGGGGAGTTCGACATGATCATGAACCGCAGAAGCCTGCTGACTACGGCGCTCACACTCGGGGCCATGAAGGCGTTTCCCGGCCTGAGCTACGCCCAGGCCCGCCCGCTGGTGTTTGCGACCTTCACCGGAAGCTGGGAGGAAGCGCACAAGGCCGTGCTGGTGCCGGCGTTCCGTAAAGCCAACGCGGATGCCGCGATGGTGCTCGATCCCATGCTCTCGGTCGACCAGATCGCGAAGGTCAACGCCGCCAAGGCCAATCCGCCGATCGACGTCATGCTGCACGATCCCGGTCCAGCCCTCGTCGCCATCGGCCAGGATCTGGTCGAGCCCTACCCGGTCGAGAAGAGCGCATACTACAAAGATCTGATCGCCGAGGCACAGGAGCCGATGGGCCCCGCCCCGTTCTTCCAGGTCGTCGGCCTCACCTACAATCCGGAAGCCGTCAAGACGCCGCCGACCTCATGGGCCGATCTCTGGAAGCCGGAGTTCAAGGGCCGCGTCGGCATCACCAACCTCAACTCGACGCTCGGCACCGGCTGGCTGGTCGAGATCGCCAAGATGCGCGGCGGCTCGGAGGCCAATGTCGATCCCGGCTTCAAGGCGCTGGAGGAGCTCAAGCCCAATCTCGCGGCGGTCGCCGCCAATCCCGGCGCGCTCGCGACCCTGTTCCAGCAGGGCCAGATCGACATCTCGCCGGGCAATTTCAACGCCATCCAGATCCTGAAGGCGCGCGGCGTGCCGGTCGAGTTCGTTGCGCCGAAGGAAGGCGCCATCGCCTTCAAGACCACGATCCACATCGTCAAGAACTCGCCGAACCGCGAACTCGCCTTCAAGCTGATCGAGGCGGCGCTGACGCCGGAGGTGCAGACCACGCTGATGAACCCGCCCTATCTGATCGTGCCGACCAATTCCAAGGTGACGATGGGCGGCGAGATCGCGCGCGTGCTGGCTAAGGACACCGCCGAGCTGAAGCAGAAGTTCGTGTTCCAGGACTGGAAGAAGATCAACGAGCAGCGCTCGGCCTGGATCGAGCGCTTCAACCGGGAGATCAAGATCTAAGACCTTGAAGGCTTAAGCCATGGGCGCAGCACCGGCATCACGGGACGTCACGTCCTACGGAATGGGACTGGCAGCGCCGCTGGCGCTGTTCTTCCTGCTCTTCTTCGTCGCGCCGCTGCTGCAACTGCTCTGGCTCTCGCTGCACAACGACACGGCCGGGCTCCATTGGGGGCTCGGCCAGTACCTGCACTTCCTGACCGATCCCTTCAGCCTCGGCGTGCTCGGCTCGACGCTGCTGCTGGGGGCCGAGGTGACGGCCGTCTGCCTCGTGCTCGGCTTTCCCATCGCCTGGCTGTATCAGCGGGTCGGGCCGAAGCTCCAGACCATCATCATCCTGATCGTGCTGCTGCCGCTCCTGACCAGCGTCGTGGTCCGCACCTTCGCCTGGATCGTCATTCTGGGGCGCCAGGGCATCATCAACGCCACGCTGCAATCCCTCGGCATCATCGATACGCCGCTAAAACTGCTCTACACCCAGTTCGGCGTGGTGATCGCGCTGGCGCAGGTGCAGATGCCGCTGATGACGCTGCCGCTGATCACCGCGCTCGGCCGCATCGATCCCAATCTCGACGATGCCTCCTGCTCGCTCGGCGCCGGCAGCTGGCGCACCTTCTTCCGGATCGTGCTGCCGCTGTCGCTGCCCGGCGTCATCGCCGGCTGCACGCTGACCTACGCCGCCGCGATCACCGCCTTCATCACCCAGTCGCTGATCGGCGGCGGGCAGATGCTGTTCATGCCGATGTATCTCTACCAGCAGGCCTCGACGCTGCAGAACTGGCCGTTCGCGGCCGCGATCTCGATCATCTTCCTGCTCGCCGTGCTCGCAGTCGTCTCGGTCTTCACCACGCTCGGCCGCATGTCGCGCGGCTATGGAGGCGCATGATGAGCGGCCGCAAGCGCACTCTTGAGGCGATCAGCTTCGAGCTCGTCATGACCGTGATCGCGGTGATCGCGCTTGCCATCATCATCGCGCCGTCGCTCGTGGTTCTGATCGTCTCCTTCACCAGCGGCTTCTCGCTGCGCTTCCCGCCGCCCGGCTATTCGCTGCGCTGGTACGCCGAGCTGTGGAATGCCTGGCAGCTGCATTTCGCGGCCAAGAACAGCCTGATCGTGGCGTTGTGGGCAACTAGCCTGTCCGTCGTCCTCGGCGTCGCCGCGGCGCTCGCGATCTCCAGGTCGCAGGCCCTGTCGGCGCGGCTTCTCGACTCCCTCTTCATGTCGCCGCTGGTGCTGCCCGCGCTCGCCTTTGGCCTTGCCGCCCTGATGCTGTTCTCGCTGGTCGGCCTGCCGGTGTCGCCGTTGACGCTGGTGATCGGCCACACGGTTGTGTGCGTGCCCTATGTCGTGCGCAACACGGTTGCCGCGCTGGCCCAGCTCGAGCCGACCCTGCTCGAAAGCTCGGCCGTTCTGGGCGCGAGCCGCCTCTACACGTTCCGCCGCATCGTGCTGCCGCTGATCCGGCCGGGCATCATCGCCGGCGCCTTCATCGCCTTCATGTCGTCCTTCGACAACGTGCCGGTGTCGCTGTTCCTGCGCGATGCCGCGACCGACATGCTGCCGATCCGGATGTGGCAGGATCTGGAGGGCAAACTCGATGTCACCATCGCCGCGCTGTCGGGCGTGCTGATCATCGCGACCGTCGCGCTGGTCGCGGTGATGGAGCGCGTCACCGGCCTGTCGCGGCGGCTGACCAACTAATCAGGCCCCGCGAAACAGCGAATAGCCCCAGCGCGTGAATTTCAGCGGCAGATGAAAATGCTCGTCAACGTTCTTGATGCGGAAGCGGAACGGCGTCACGGTCAGGAAGCCGTCGCGCTCGCCAAAGAACTCGCCGAGATGAAACAGCACCTCGTACTCGCCAGCCGTCACGCCTGCGCCTTGCGCAACGGAATGATCGAGCACGCCATTGGCACCGAGCCGCCCGTCGGCGATGCGCAGCGAGTCCGGATCGATCCGCCAGATTTCGACGCGCAGCCCCTGCGCCGGACGCCCGCTCGCCACATCGACCGCGTGAATGGAAATGCCGCCTGCCACAATGTTCCTCCCATGAGCGCAGCGCCATGGTAGACGGAAATACCGCCATTCGGCCAGCACCCGCGTTGTTGCCCGCCCTGGGGGCGATGACCGCGCTTCAGGCCCTCGTCGCGCTGGCCTTGTTCGCGCCCGGCGTGGTTGCGCCTTGCGCCCATATCGAGGTCTGGCAGCTCTCGATGTTCTCCTGCGCGGTGTTCGCGATCGGCATCCCCGCCTCGTTCTGGGGCGGCGGCTTCATCGCGCGGGTCGGCTCGCTGCGGATCGCAAGTCTCTGTGCGGCGGCCATCGTCGTCGGCATGGCATTGGCCTCGCTCGGGTCGAGCGCCGCCCTGCTGGCCGCGGGCCTTTGCCTCGGCCTCGCCATGGGGCCCGAGACGCCCGCGAGCGCGGCGCTGCTGTCGCGGCTCGTCACCGCCGAGCGGCGCGCCTTCGTCTTCTCGGTGCGCCAGACCGGCAACCAGATCGGCGCAGTCTGCGGCTCGCTGGCCCTGCCCGCAATCGCCATCGCGTTCGGGCCGGCTTGGTGCTATGCGGCCGTGGGCCTCTGCGCGCTGCTCGCGATTGCGCTGTTCGAATGGTTGCGGCCGGCCTACGCCGGCAAGCTCGTCCCGTCCCCAAAACTCGATCTCCGCGCGCGGCTGGCGCTGATGACGGCGGACCGGCGCATCGCGATGCTGGCGCTGGCCTCGATGCCGTTCAGCGCGATGCAGGTGTCGCTCAACACGGTCTTCGTCACGCTCGGCACCCGCGAGCTCGGCCTTGGCCATATCGAGGCCGGCATGGCGCTCGCCTGCGCGCAAGCCGGCGGCCTCGTCGGCCGGCTCGGCTGGGGCTACGTCGCCATGCGCCTCGACGCCTCACGCGCCGTGCTCGTCGTCATCGGCCTTGGCATGGCCTTCTGCGCCGCGCTGCTGGGCCTCGACGGCGCATCGCTCGGCCGCAACGGGCAATTCATCGTTGCTGCATTGTTTGGCCTGACGGCATCGGGCTGGAACGGCGTCTTCATCGCCGAGATCGCCCGCCTCGCCCCGCAGGACCGGATCGGCGAGACCACCGGCGCAGTGCTCACCGCATCCTATGCCGGCCTGCTGGCCGCGCCGGCCGTG
Organism: Bradyrhizobium huanghuaihaiense; assembly: GCF_025200885.1. Taxonomy (NCBI): domain Bacteria; kingdom Pseudomonadati; phylum Pseudomonadota; class Alphaproteobacteria; order Hyphomicrobiales; family Nitrobacteraceae; genus Bradyrhizobium; species Bradyrhizobium huanghuaihaiense. The sequence goes on from NZ_CP104172.1 coordinate 6,205,789, forward strand.
GTGTCAATCCTGGACGGTGTGGCCGGCCTTGGCGCGGCGTTCTTCGCCTTGGCGTGCCTCGCCCTCTGCGGCACAGTGGCGCTGATCTGGGGAGGCCATGACAAAGCCGACAAATAGCGCCCGTGAGATCGCGGCCGATGCCGCGGCCGGACGGACCAGCGCCGTCGAGACCGCAAAGGCCGCGCTCGCGCGGATCGAGGCAGCCAGGGCCTTGAACGCGGTCGTCACGACCGATCCCGCCCGCACGCTCGCCGATGCCGCCGCGGTCGATGCTCGCCTGCGCGCCGGCGAGACCATGCCGCTCGCCGGTGTCCCCGTCATCGTCAAGGACAACATCTGGGTCGGCGGCTGGCGCGTGACGCAGGGCTCGCGCCTGTTTGCCGATTTCATCGCGCCGCGCGACGCGATTGCGGTCGAGCGCCTGCGCAACGCCGGAGCTGTTATCGTCGGCATCGGCGCGACGTCCGAGTTCGCCAGCAAGGGCGTCACCACCTCTCAGTTGTTCGGACCGACACGCCATCCACTCGATCCCGCGCTGACACCCGGTGGCTCATCCGGCGGCCCGGCCGCCGCGGTTGCGGCCGGCCTCGTGCCGCTCGCGATCGGCACCGATGCGGGCGGCTCGAGCCGCAGGCCGCCGGCCCATGTCGGCGTCGCCGGCTTCAAGCCGTCCTATGGTGCGATCCCCTATGGGCCCGGCTTCGCCGAACCGTTCTTCGGCCTCTCCGTGATCGCACCGATCGCCGCCGATGTCGCCGACATCGCGCTGGCCTTCGAGATCATGGCCGGCACCGATCCGCGCGATCCGGATGCAGCCGTCATCGCGCAGGAAGCCGAGGACATCGTGGACTTGCGCATCGCCTTCTCGCCGCGGCTCGGGCTCGACGTCGCGGTCGACGACGTCGTCGCCAACGGGCTCGTTTCCGTCATCGCGCGTCTCTCCGCCGCCGGCCTCAGCATCATGCTACGCGATCCCGTCTGGCCGACCGGTGCAACGGAAGAAGCCATCATGCCGCTCCAGCATGCCGGCCTTGCCGCGCTCTATGGCGACGCTTTCCGCAAGGATCCGACCGTCTTCGACCCTGACATCGCCAGGCAGATCGAGCGAGGGCTGTCGTGGTCGGGCACCGACGTTGCAGGCGCGCTGATCGCGAGCGCCGCGATCGCCCATGCCTTCGCGGCCTTCTTCACCGAGGTCGACCTGCTGCTCACGCCGACCGTCCCCTGTGTCGCCTGGCCGTTCACGCAAGCGGGACCCGGCACGATCGGCGGCCGCGCGGCGAGCCCGCGCGCGCATGCCGTGTTCACGCCGTTCGTCAATCATGCCCGCCTGCCGGCGATCTCGCTTCCCTGCGGGGCCGACGCGAACGGCCTTCCCTTCGGCCTCCAGATCATCGCCCGTCGCGGCCAGGATCGGACCCTGCTGCGCGCCGCGCGACAGATCGAGGCGCGGTTGCAAGCGTAGCTTTGGCAACGCGGCTATTTCGGAATAATAGCAATATATCCCTGTTTTGCCCGACGGGTCAAATCGCGGCGATGCCTGCGTAAGCCGTTGATTCCATTATCCCCGGCTACTGTGCATGGGGTTGTTTTCGCACTTTTTTGTTTGATCGGGCTCCCTAACTGGCGAAAGACCGACGCAACCGCCGCCAGCCGATGACAATTCCGGTGATCGAGAACATCAGCCCGAGCGCGCAAAGGCCGACGATCAGCACATCGCGAAAGCGCGGATGCGCGTTGAGGATTGGGAAATCGAGCGTGTGGAGCGCGCCATAGGCCCAGCGATAGGCCCGCCGCGACGCATCCAGCCTTTGCAGCACACGGCCGTCGGCGCCGTCGATGTCGAACCAGAGGCCACCGCAGCGAGAGCGGTAGACGGGCGCACCGGGAACAGCGGACTGTGCGGGATAATCGTCGTTATCAGCGAGGATGGAGGGCGCACCGCAGCCCGTCGCAAGCCGCGTCATCATGCTCGCGATCTCCTGTGCGCTGAGGCCCGGCGACTCCGCACCGTCCGGCCGCACCACAACCTGCGTGTCGAGACCTGTCTGTTCGCGTCGATAGAGCTTGCCGTCGAAAGCGAACCATTCGACTTCGTGAGCCAGGGACGAGATAGGATTCTTGTCGAGTGGCGGGGCCGTTCCCCAATCCGGCGCGGCGTGCACCACACCCGTTTCGGCCGAGGTCAGTTGCCCGCGCGAAAACAGCCGGCCGTGATCCATGGAGAGCCATCCGCTGAAGATCCAGGTCAGCACGAAGACGGTCGCCACGAGGCCGATGACATGATGCAGGGCGTGCCAGCCGCGATACGGCGACGAGAGATGGCGTCCCTGCATCTTGACCCGCACGATCCCGAGCACCGCACCCAGCAGGGCTGCAATCAGCGCCAGCAGCGACAGCGTCCAGACCACGCGATCCCACAGCGCCCAGTTGCTCCTGAGGACCGTCGGATAGATCCAGTGCAGCACACTGCCGGCGAGATTCCAGCCGCGCTCGCGTCGCGTCGTATCCAGCACGACCTCGCCGGTGCGCGACGAGACGTAGACCTCCGTTCCGGCCGCGTCGCCGAGGGCCACGCGAAACAAGGGTCGGTGACGATCAAAGCCGTTCGGTACGCTCCATTGATCGTAGTCAGCGTATGCCACGACCGCCGCATGCGCGGCATCGAGCCCGCGCTGACGCGCATGAACCATTGCGATGGCGAGCGCGACATCGGGCGATCGCACTGAGGCATCCTGCCCGTCAGCAGCACGAACCGCGCGCAGGCGCGAGGGCCCCGACACGATGTAGACCGGCCCGTCGGTTCTTTGGATCAAGCGAACACGCGCAGCATCGGCGATCCCGCTCGCAGTCACCGCATCGGCAACCGTCAAGGTCGCCTGCGCGCGCCCCACCGGCGCGAGGCCGGCAACCCGCTCCGCTTCCGCCAGCGACGGAAACGGAACGAAATGCATCACGATTCCGCTCGCGAACCACATCGCGAACAGCAGGCAGAACGCGATCCCGAGCCAGCGATGCAGCAGGACGATCGCGCCCATCATGGGTTCAGCGCCCTACCATTTGAACGCCGCCGAGATCTCGTAGGTGCGCGGCGCGCCCAGGAGGATCTGGTCGGGATAGAACGGATCGCCCCAGATCGCGTAGCGCTTGTCGGTGAAGTTGCGCACGCGGAAGGTCAGGCGGGCCTGGTCGACGGCATTGAAGACAGTCTTCGGGATGTCGACGAAGGCGTAGACGTCGCCGACAGTATAGGCGTTCATCGTCACTGTGTTGGCGTCGGTGGTGTAGCGATCGCCGACGTGCCGGCCGACGATGCCGAGCTCCACCGGCCAAGGCGTGAAGAACCGGTACGACGCGCCGACATTGGCGACGATGCGCGGCACGTTCGGCGGCGTGTTGCCCGAGAACGAGCCGCCGGCGAAATTGTAGTCGGCATAGCGCGCATCGACATAGGCGATGTTGCCCCACAGCCGCAAAGGCTCGATCGGCCGCACCGCGGCGGCGAGCTCGACGCCCTTCGATTCCTGCCGCCCGGCGATATTGAGCGCCTGCCCGCCGGCCGCCGCATAGACGTTCTTGCGCTGGATGTCATAGGCCGAGAACGACCACTCCGCCCGGTTGTCCCAGAACAGATGCTTGACGCCGGTCTCGTAGGTGCGCGACGTCGTCAGGTCGAGCGGCTGGGTCGGCAACAGCAGGAAGATGTTGTTGGCGGACACGTCGGCACCGGTCGCGTACTGGCTGAAGAAGGTCAGGCCGGGCACGGCCTCCCAGGTGTAGCCGATGCGTCCCGTCACCGGCGCCCAGTCCGTGGTGTACGGAAAACCCGCCTTCTCCAGCCCGGTCTTGTCGGTCCAATTGCGATCGAGCCCGATATGCTCGACGCGGAGGCCACCGACCAGCGCAAAGGTCCGCGTCAGCTTCAGCCGGTCCTCAAACGACAGCGCCTCGTTGTCGATCCGTGCGGTCTGCCGCTGGATCTCGAGCGAGCCGTAATAGCCGCGCGGCGGATCGACCAGCGGGACATAATCAGACGGAAAATTCGCCGCGCCCGGTCTGACGAAATCGAGATAGCTCGACGACAGCGTCGTGACCAGGCGATTGTCGAAGCCCGCGATATTGGCGTCCCAGATCAGGTCGGTGATATTGCCAACCAGGCGCTGGCTGTGCGCGACATAGAAGCGCTCACGATACACTTGGTTGTTCGTGGAATCGAACGCCTCGATCTCGTTGTTGAACCACGAGCGCTCAGCACCGTAACCATAGGCCTGGCTCTTCAGCGTCAGGTCGGGCGCCAGCTTCAGCTCGAAGCCGCCGCGCAGCCACACCTCCTGCGCCACGTTTCGGTTGTCGAGGACATTGTAATTGGTGTTGAAGGTGCGGTCGTCGATCGTGACGGCCCCGAGGTCGGTCCTGTTGAAGTAGGTGCCCGAGACAATCCCGGCCGTCGCATGCGAACCGCTGAAGGCGACCGGCACCAGCGGCGCGCCCCAATAGGCCTTTCCGCGGTCCTCGCGATATTCGACCGCGCCCCAGACCTTGAGGCTGTCGGAGATGCGGTAGTTCAGCTGGCCCGAGACATCGAGCGTCTTGGTGTTGGTGTCGTCGACAAAACCGTTCAGCGAGGAGCGGCTGATGTCGAAGCGGTAATCGAGGCCCTGAACGTTGGTGCTGCCGCCCGAGCCGTAATGCGCGCGGAACGAGTTCAGGGAGTCGTACGAGAAGTCCGCCTCGTTGCGGATCGCGCCGGTGTGCGGCTGCTTGGTGACGAGGTTGATCGCGCCGCCGGCGGCGCCCTCGCCCGAGATCAGCGAGGCCGGGCCCTTCAGGAATTCCACGGCCTCCAGGTTGGCCGTGTCCATGATCCGCGAGGTCATGTTCTGCGGGCCGATCTTGATGCCGTTGTAGAGCGTGTTGATCTGGCTGTTGGTGAAGCCGCGCATCGAGAAGCCCGCCGGCTCCCCCGGCGCGTCGCCGGAGGTGACGCCGACCGCGCCCTGCGCCACCTCGGAGACGGTGCGGTAGCCCTGCTCGCGCATGGTCTCGGCCGAGATCACTTCGACGGTCGCCGGTATCTCGCGCACGGTCAGTCCGAGCCGCGAGGCGCTTTCGGCGACCACATTGGTGTTAAGCGGCGTCTGCGCCGTCACAGCCGGCACGGCGGGCTTGGGCACTGCGGATGCGGTCGCCGGCCGGCGCGCTGCCGCGCGGCGCGTGCTCTGGGCGTCCCGGGCGGCCGGCTTGGCCGGCTTGCGGGATTGCGGTGGCGACACCTCCACGGGCGGAAGCGGGTCGCGGGCCTGCTGCGCCAGCGCGGCGGGCGGATCGAGAGCGGCTAAGGATGTGAACGCGGCGGAGGCGAGCAGGACGCTGCGCGGTCGTACGATACGGATGGAAAACACGGTCTTGGACCTCGGTATGACGTCAGTGGCACGTCACAGCGAACGAGGTCTCACCCTGGGCTTGTCAGCCCTCCGATGAAGCCGAATGTCTGTACTCCCCGACCGACATCTTCGCGTGTGACCACGGCTGACGGCAGGTCTCCTGGCTCGCGGGTCACGACCGCTTCGTCGCCTTCCCGGGACCGAGGACCCAGTGGCTTCTGACGAAGGATTATCCGCTCACAGTTGCGGGGGCAGCCACGGCATTGGGGACAACGTCCCCGCACCGCATTCCCTTTTCATCCCCTCTCGGGGAAACCGTCGCGAGCATCTAGGATTACCAGCAAGACAGAGTCAATGTACCAGTTGCGGCGTTATTGCCACAGCGACCAACTTCCGTGGAGATAAGTATGGAAGGCGCGACCTTCCTCTGGCTGATCCGACATGCGCCCGTCGACGGCGTCAAAGGGACGATCCATGCCGCCGATGCACCCGCGGACCTGACCGACCGTGCGCAGCTGGAAGCGCTGCGGTCGCGCCTGCCGCGGGAAGCTGCGAGCTATGCGAGCCCTGCGCGACGCACGATCGAGACAGCGCGCGCGCTGGGGCTCGAACCGGATCCGGTGCGCGAGTTCGGCGAGCAGGATTTCGGCGACTGGACCGGCCGGCGACATGACGAGCTCGCAGCGAGCGGCGGCGAGGCCTACGCGCAATTCTGGAGCGATCCGGCGCACCTGAGACCACCGGGCGGCGAAAGCTTCGAGGATCAGGTCGCGCGCGTCCGGCTGGGACTGTCGCGGATCGGCGCCGGATCAGCAACGCTCGTCGTCCATTCCGGCACGATCCGCGCCGCGCTGTGCATCGCGCTCGATCTCGCACCGGAAGCGGCACTGCGCTTCGTGATCGATCCGCTGTCGCTAACCCGGATCGACCGGCTCGCCACCGGCTGGCGGGTGATCTCCGTCAATCAGCGGGTCAGCTAGGCCTGTCAGGCACATTGGCCTGCGCAAAGGTCGCCATGCCGTTGTGAAGCGCACAGGCGAAGCGCACCAGCGGCAGCGCAATGGCGGCGCCCGATCCCTCCCCGAGCCTGAGATCGAGGCTGATTAGCGGCTGCACGTTCAATGCACGCAGCACCAGCCGATGTCCCTGCTCCGCCGATTGATGCGAGGGCAGCAGGAAGGGCTGGCACGACGGGTTGAGCCGCACGGCCGCCAGCGCCGCGACCGACACGATGAAGCCGTCGATCAACACGGGGATGCGGCGCTGCGCAGCCGCAATGATGGCGCCCGCGATCGCGGCGATCTCGAGACCGCCGACGGCACACAGGATCTTGTCGGGCGGCGCGCCCGCAACGCCATGACGCGCGATCGCCGCATCGATCACGCGCGCCTTGTGCGCGCGACCGGCCGCATCGACGCCGGTGCCGCTGCCCGCGATCTCCTCGGCGCTGATGCCGAGCAGGCTCGCGGCGATCGCCGCGGAGGTCGTGGTGTTGCCGATGCCCATCTCGCCGAAGATCAGGAGGTCGGGCCGGCTGGCCTCGGCACGCGCCACCGCGCGCTGGCCGGCTTCGAAGGCGAAGGCCAATTCCGCGGGCGTGAGCGCAGCCTCGACGCTGAAATCGCGAGTGCCATTGCGCGGCTTGTCGGTGATGATATCAGGCATCGCCTCCTGCGCCAGCGTGCCGGCGTCGACGACTTCCAGGTTTGAGCCCAGCTCGCGCGCCAGCACCGAGATCGCGGCGCCACCGGAGGCAAAATTCGCCATCATCGCGATGGTGACTCCTTGCGGATAGGCCGACACGCCCTGCGCGACGATGCCGTGATCGCCGGCGAAGATGATGATGGGCACCCGCCCGGCACGCGGTTGCTCCGTCGCTTGCAGGCCGGCAAGCTCGATTGCGAGCTGCTCGAGCCGGCCGAGTGCGCCGGTCGGTTTTGTCAGTTGCGCCTGACGCGCGATCGCCGCGTCGCGATGGGCGGCGGAGATCTCGGGGCATTCCTGGGTGACCCAGTCGGGGAGCATGCTGCCTCGCTTACGGCCTGCGCTTGAGAATGTAGCTGTCCATGATCCAGCCATGCCGCTCGCGTGCCTCCTGCCGCAGGGCGACGATGCGCGGGCCGACCTCAGTGAGCGCGCCGGACATGATGATCTGGTCGGGCATGCCGAGATAGGCGCCCCACCAGATATGCAGGCCTGCCGGATCGAGCGAATGGAATGCGGTGCCGCCGTCGAGCATCACGACCACCGTGTCGACGCCCTGCGGCCAGCCGCCCTCGCGCAAGCGACGGCCAGTCGTGACGAGAAAAGGCTCGCCGATGTCGTTGAGCGGCAGCGCATGCGCCGCGCACAGCGCCTGGATCGAGGTGATGCCGGGCACGACTTCTATCATCGGCAAGGGATTGAGCCGCCGTGCAATGCGCAGCGAAGAATCGTAGAGCGAGGGATCGCCCCAGATCAGCAGCGCGACCTTGCCTTCGTCGCCAAGATGGCTCGCGATGGTCTGCGACCATGCGGCGGCGACGGCATCGTGCCAATCGTCCACACCCCTGCGGTAGTCGGCCTCGGTGGCGTCGCGCACCGGCAGGTCGAACTCGGCGATGCGTGTCTTGTCGTTGGTCAGCACGTCCGTGCAGATCGTGCGCCTGAGATCGGCGAGATCGGACTTGGCGCTTCCCTTGCGCGGAATCAGGACGAGATCGGCCGCGTTGATGGCGCGGGTCGCGGCGCGCGTGAGCTGCTCGGGATCGCCGCAACCGATGCCTATCAGGGAGAGCGTGAGCATCGGGCGTACGGGGCGGCCATGACGGCCGCCCCTTGTCTCTTAAGCCGCGTTGTGCAGGCGCGGAGTGACGAGGCCGGGTGCGGTGACACCGCGCAACGACTTCGCCAGCGCCAGCACAGCGAGATCGGCCAGCGGCTCGATCACGATGACGAGCGCGTAGGAGGCCGCGAAGGTCGCGATGTTGGCGAGGTTGCTCATGGCGAAGCCGGAGCCGTAGAGCGCCCAGAACGCCACCCAGGCGATCACGCCGGCCTGATAGGTGGTCGAGAGCGCCAGCGCCTGGCGATACCTGAGGTCGACATAGGCGGTGTTGCGCGAAATGATCCGCGTGGCGATCGCCTGGATCGCGAACAGCGGCACCAGCAGCGTGGTGACGTTCATGCCGTATTGCGGCAGGTCTGCCGGCTCGAAGAGCACGCCTTGAAGCAGCAGGCCCAATGCGAGGCCGAAAGCTGCGGGCGCAGCGCCAAACAGCAGGAACAGGGTCGAGCCGAGAATGAAGTGCACCTCGGACACGCCGACCGGGAAGTGCGGCAGGATCTCGAAGAAAGTGAAGACGAGGCCGGTGGTCGCCAGCGTTCGCGCCGCGAACGACGTGATGCCCTGCTCGCGCACGGTCTCGGCCGCGAGCTTCAAGGCAACGCCGCCTGCGGCGATGCCGGTTGCGTAACTCAACACGAGCTTGGCGCCCGTCACGACGCCGGGTTCGATATGCATGGCTCAGTTCCTTCCTGCCGTCACACCCGACGGCCTTGGCCTCAAAACATGCACGGCCGGTCTCCTGGCTCGCGGTTCACTGGGTTCTCCGGCCTTCCCGGACCTCGCGGCCCAGTGGCTGATCGGAGCCCCTCACCGCTTACAGTCGCGGGGGCGGCTGGGGTTTTGGGCGCCGCAACTGGGTCCGCCCATCCCCATTCCCGATTATGCTCCGGCGCTTTGCGCCGCGTCGAGCACCATGCCTCTCCTGTGTGCCCCTTTCGCATTGCGGGCGTCAAGGGGCGAACGGCGGCAGTGGCGGTCATGACGGATATTCCCCTGCCAGCGCGCCGAACAGGATCACGGCGGCCGTCGAAGCCGCCCCGCCCCGTGCAAGCTGCTCGGCAAGCTCGGCAATCGTGGTGCGGACCAGCCGTTCGTCAGGTCGGCCGAGGGATTCGGCGAACAGCGCCGGGGTGGATGGGGCGAGGCCATGCGCGATCAATTTTGCGGCAAGCGCTGGAAAGGTCCGCCGGCCCATATAGACCACGGTGGTCGCTTCAGGGTCGGCCAGCGCCGCCCAGTTCAGGTTGGGCGGCAGCTCGCCGGTGACATCGGCCCCGGTGACGAACTGCACCCGGCGCGAGGTGTGGCGTCGGGTCAGCGGGATTCCTGCCTGCGCTGCGGCGACGCAGGCCGAGGTCACGCCGGGAACGATCTCGTAGCCGATGCCGGCCTCGCGCAGCGTCTCGATCTCCTCCTCGAGTCGACCGAAAATACCGGCATCGCCGGACTTCAGCCGCACCACGCGTGCGCCGGTTGCGGCGTAGTCGACCAAGAGGCGATTGACGTGGTGCTGCTTGGTCGAGGGGCGCCCCGCCCGCTTCCCCACCGCAACGAGATTGGCCCCGGGCCGGGCGAGATCGAGGATCGCGCCGGACGCAAGGTCGTCATAGAGCACGACGTCGGCCTCGCGCAGCCGCGTGGCGCCCTTCACTGTGAGGAGCTCGGGATCGCCGGGACCGGCGGAGACGAAGGAAACAAAACCGCTCACCGGTCCTCCGCGATCAGATGGAAGAATGTGCCGGTGGCACGGCCGCGCTGCGAGCCGGTCTCGGCGATGACCGCGCCCGTTGCATCATGCACGACCGCCAGTGGCGTATCGGGCTGGGCAAGGATGGTCGAATAGTGGAACTCATGGCCGCGCAGGCGCGCGCCCGCCTGATGCCCCGGCATCGGCGCCGCCAGCGCGGCGAGACGATAGCCCAGATGCATGCGGCGCTTGGCAAAGCTGGTCTCCAGGCCGAGCAGGCCCGCCATCTCATGACGGACACCGTCGGCATCGGTGAGGCCTGCGCCCAGCACCATATAGCCTCCGCACTCGCCGTGCACCGGCCGCGTCTCGGCGAACGCGCGCAAGCCGCTGCGGAAGCGTGTATTGGCTGCGATCTTTCCGGCATGAAGCTCGGGATAGCCGCCCGGAAGCCAGCAGACGTCGGCGTTCGCGTCGGGCACTTCATCGGCAAGCGGCGAGAATGTCGTGATCTCGGCGCCGGCCGCACGCCAGGCTTCCAGCATATGCGGATAGACGAAGGAGAACGCGGCGTCGCGTGCCAGCGCAATGCGCTGCCCGGGCGGCGTCACGTTCAACCCATTCGTTGCAGGTTGCGGCGACCAGCTGGCAGCGAAGCGCAGCACCGCATCGAGATCGACATGTTCGGCGACGAAGCGCGCGGCCTCATCGATCAGCTTGCCGATCTCCGCCTGCTCCTCCGCCTGCACCAGGCCGAGATGCCGCTTCGGCAGGCTGATCTCGGCGTGACGCGGCAACGCGCCGAACACGGCGATGCCGGCATCGTTCAGCGCGCGCCGTACGAGGTCTTCGTGGCGCGGGCTGGCAACGCGATTGAGCACGACGCCGGCAAGGCGCACGCCCGGGCGATAGTCGCGAAGGCCCGCGGCGATCGCCGCCGCGGTCTGCGCCTGCCCCGAGGGATCGATCACCAGCACCACCGGCCAGCCCAGCATCTCCGCGATGTCGGCCGAAGCACCGGTGCCGGACACGCCGCGCGTGGCGACGCCGTCGAACAGGCCCATCGAGCCTTCGGCGAGGACAATGTCGGCGTCCGCGCCGCGGCTGACGAGATGCGCGATCGTCGCGCGGTCCATCGCCCAGCTGTCGACATTGACGGAGGCGCGTCCCGTGGCGGCCGCGTGGAACGCGGGATCGATATAATCCGGCCCGCTCTTGAAGCACTGCACCTTGAGACCATGATTGCGCCAGGCGCGCGCGAGCGCCAGCGTCAGCGTGGTCTTGCCGACGCCGGAGGCAGGTGCGGAGATGACGAGCCCTGCCGGCATCAGGAGGCCTCCGGAAAGCGCGGTTCGGCGCCCACGGGGCGATAGCGGCGGTCGTAATCGGCGGCGTAGAGGCGGCTCTCGTCGAAATCCGCCGCACCCAGCGTCCTGCCGACCAGGATCAGCGCGGTGCGCTCCATCTCGACACCCACGGCAGAATCGAGTGTTGCCAACGTTGCGCGCACGATGCGCTGATCCGGCCAGCTCGCACGCCAGACGATCGCAACCGGGCAATCCGCGCCGTAATGCGGCGTGAGCTCGGTGACGACCTGGTCGAGCAGATGGATCGAGAGATGGATCGCAAGCACCGCGCCGGTCGCGGCGAACGCGGCGAGCTTCTCGCCTTCAGGCATCGCGCTGGCGCGGCCCGGCGTGCGCGTCAGCACCACGGTCTGGGCGAGGCCGGGCAGCGTCAGCTCCGTTTCCAGCGCTGCCGCTGCAGCGGAGAACGAGGGAACGCCGGGCGTCACCGAATAGGGAATGCCGAGTGCGCGCAGGCGGCGGAGCTGCTCGCTCATCGCCGACCAGATCGAGAGGTCGCCGGAATGCAGCCGCGCGACGTCCTTGCCCTCCGCATGCGCGGCAGCGATCTCCGCGACGATTTCGTCGAGCGACAGCGGCGCGGTGTTGACGATGCGCGCGCCGGGTGGGCAATGCGCAAGGATGCCTTCGGGCACCAGCGAGCCGGCATAGAGACAGACCGGACAGGCCGCGATAAGGTCGCGGCCGCGCAAGGTGAGAAGATCGGCTGCGCCCGGCCCGGCGCCGATGAAATGCACGGTCATGGGCCGTCTCCTTCCGCGATTGCGGCAGTGGCTGTGTGGTCCTGCGAGACCGAGCGCGACGCAATCAATCTCGCGCGAGGGCCCGCCGCCGCGAGCGCCGCAGCTTCGGCAAGCGATCCCGTGCCGAACTTCTCTGCGATGAGCTTCGATTGCGTAAGCGTGTCGATGCCGGCCAGTGTCTCGGCTGGAACGGCCCTGATCGGCACACCGCACTCACGTGCGAGTTGCTTCAGCGCCTCCGCGTCGGCCTTGTCGCTGACAGTTGCCACCGCCGCGAGCCCTTCGGGGCCGCCGGCAGCCAGCAGCGCCTCGCCGAGCGAAGCCAGTGTGACATCCTTTCTGAATCCGAGCCCAGCGACCTTCATCGGACCGCACTCCACTGCACCACCGGGCGTGCCGCTTCCCAAGAGCGATAGCGGCCGAGCGGCGCAGCATGCGCGATCTCGACCTGCATCAACTCGCCGCCATGGCGCTGATGCAGCTCGCCGAGCAGCGCTTCCGTCTCCAGCGTCACCGCATGCGTAACCAGGCGTGCCCCCGGTGCCAGCCGCGACCAGATGACGTCGAACATCGCGCTATCGAGACCGCCGCCGATGAAGACGGCGTCCGGCGCGTCCAGCGCAGCGAGAGCTCCGGGCGCTTTCCCCTCAACAATGGTGATGCGATGCGCCAGTCCGAACGCAGCCGCATTCTTGCGGATATTCGCCGCGCGATCCTCGCGCGCTTCCACCGCAGTCGCCGTCCCACCACACAGCGCCCACTCCACCGAGATCGAGCCCGATCCGGCGCCGATATCCCATAGCCGCTCGCCGGGACGCGGCGCCAGCGTCGAGAGCGCCAGCGCGCGCACGGGTCGCTTGGTGATCTGGCCGTCATGGATGAAGAGATCGTCTGACAGTCCCGTGCTGCGGGGGATGCCCTGAGCTCCCTTCGCTTCAAGTGCGACTACAACCAGGTTTCCTGTGAGATCGCCGGCAAAGCCGTCGGCGCGATATTCCCTGATGCTCTCGCGCGGCCCGCCCAGCGCAGCGAGCATCCAGAAGGCCGAGACTCCCCAACCGCGCTCGCTCAACCATTTTGCAAGATCACCCGCCGCCTTCCCATCGCGCACGAGGCAGATGATGCGCGCCCCTCGCGCCAGATGCGGCACGAGGCGCTCGAAAGGCGCGGCGTGAAGCCCGAGGCAGACGGCGGATTCGAGTCGCCAGCCCAGCCGCGCGGCCGCAAGTGAGAAGGTCGACGGCGCGGAATGCGCGATCCATTCGCCAGCCTGCAGCTTCTCGGCGATGCTCGCGCCGGCGCCATGCCAGAACGGATCGCCGGAGGCGAGCACCACCGTCGGCCTGCCGCGGCAGCTCAGCACGACATCGGCATCGAACGGCACCGGCCACGAACGGCCGCGGCTCCCCACATCTGCAAGCGCGAGGTGGCGCTCACCACCGAACACGGTTTCGGCCCGCGCAAGTGCGTTTCGGCTTGCGTCCGACAGCCCGGCAAGGCCATCTTCACCGATACCGATGATTGTCAGCCAGGGATCAGCCAAGGAATTAGCCATGACGCGCGCCCTCATTCTGGGCGGAACGGCCGATGCGAGCTCGCTCGCAGCGGAGATCGCGCGCGCGCGCATCGATGCCGTCTATTCCTATGGCGGCCGCACCCGCGCGCCCGCCGACCAGCCGCTGCCGACCCGCATCGGCGGCTTCGGCGGCGTGAGCGGGCTTGCCGACTACATTCGCCGCGAAGGCATCACGCACGTGATCGACGCGACGCATCCGTTCGCTGCCGAGATGAGCCGCAATGCGGTTGCGGCGTGCGCCGAAGCCGGTACGCCGTTGATCGCGCTCGAACGTCTGCCATGGGACAGGACGCAAGGCGACAACTGGATCGAGGTCGACGACGTCAACGCGGCCGTCGCAGAGCTGCCCGAGACGCCTGCGCGCGTCTTTCTCGCCATTGGCCGCCAGCACATCGCGCCATTCGCGAGCAAGCCTCAGCACGCCTACACGCTGCGGTTCGTCGATCCGCCCGATGCGCCCCTGCCCTTCGCAGCCGACGTGATCGTGTCGCGCGGACCGTTCACGCTTGAGGGCGAGCTGGAGATGATGCGGAGCCGTGGCATCGCCTGGATCGTCGCCCGCAATTCCGGCGGCGACGGCGCGCGCGCCAAGATCGACGCAGCGCGCGTGATCGGCCTTCCCGTGGTCATGATCTCGCGACCAAAACTGCCCGAACGTCCGCGGGTCGAGAGCGTCGCCGACGTGATGCAGTGGCTCGGTCATTCTACCCGCCTCGGTGCATAGACCCAGCGGCCGACGCGGCGCGTCTGCGAATTGCCGACGATGACGAGAGTCCGCATGTCGGCCATCTCGGGCCGAGCCTCGTTCAGCGAGACGGTCTCGATCTTCTCGTCTGCGGCACTGATCGCACGCGCAAAGATCACGAGGCGCTCGCCGCAGCCGGACTCTTTCAACACCGCCAGCGCGCGGCCAAATCCCTCAGGCCGGCTCGCCGAACGGGGGTTGTACATCGCGATCGCAAAATCGCCCTCCGCCGCGAGCCGCAGACGCTTCTCGATCACCGCCCATGGCTTGAGATTATCGGAGAGGTTGATCGCGCAGAAGTCGTGTCCGAGCGGCGCGCCGGCCCGCGCGGCCGCCGCCAGCATCGCGGTGATGCCCGGCAGCACGCGGATCGGCAGTTCCCGATATTGCGGCGCCTGTTCGAGCGCTTCGAACACGGCGGACGCCATGGCGAAGACGCCGGGATCGCCTGAGGAGACGACGACGACCTGCCCGCCTTCGGCGGCCAGACGCAACGCCTCGCTCGCGCGTTGCAGCTCTTCGCGGTTGTCGGATGGATGCAGCTTGAGACCCGGTCGCGGCGGCACGCGCGAGACGTAAGGCTTGTAGCCCACAATATCCGTCGCGGTCGCGAGCGCGGCGGAAACCTCCGGCGTCACCAGCGCCTCACTGCCGGGGCCGAGGCCCGCGATTGTCAGCGTGCCCGTCATTCGGCCGCGTCCAGATGGCGGCCCTTGCCGTGCACGAGCACGATCGCAAAATAGGGACAGTCGGCCGCATCGATCTCGGCAAGCCGCACCACGCGCTCGCCCGGCATGGTGCCGCGCTCGACTAGCCAGGCATCGTCCAGCCGCCCGGCGGACGCGAGCGCCCGACGCACTTTTGCGAGATTGCGGCCGGTTTTCATGACGACCAGCGCGTCGGAATCGCGCATGCGGCGTTCGAGCTCGCTTTCGGGAAGCGTCCCCATCAGCACCGTCGTCACGTCATCGCCGAGCGCGATTGGTTGTCCCACGCCATTCCAGCAGCCGACCATGCCGGGGATGCCTGCGATCACCTCGATCTCGACGCGGCCTTGCAGACGCGTGTGCAGATGCATGAAGGAGCCGTAGAAGTAGGGATCGCCCTCACAGAGCACGATGACGTCGACCGCACGCGCCAGCCGCGCCAGGCGCTCGGCCCACTCATCGTAGAATCCGGCGAGCAGTTGCACGTATTCGGGGCTGTCGAACGCGATCTCCGTCGTCACAGGATATTCCATGGGATATTCGGTGACGTCGCTTGCGAGCATACCCTCGACGATGCGGCGCGCCTGGCCGGGCCGACCCTTCTTGCGGAAATAGGCGACGTGCTGCGCGGCGCGCACCGTGCGATCGGCGCGCACGCTCATCAGATCGGGATCGCCGGGGCCGAGACCGCAGCAGATGATGCGTCCCATGACTATTCGCTCCGGCTCGCCAGCGCGTTCACGGCAGCGACCGTGATCGCCGAGCCCCCGAGGCGGCCCTCGACCGTCAGCGCCGGCACGGGTGGATCGGCCATCAGCGCGGCCTTGGATTCGGCCGCGCCGACGAAGCCGACCGGACAGCCGATGATCACTGCCGGCCGCGGGCAGTCGCGGTCCTCCAGCATGTTGAGGAGATGAAACAGCGCGGTCGGCGCGTTGCCGATCGCAACGATCGCGCCGTCGAGGTGCGGCCGCCACAGCTCAAGGGCGGCAGCCGAGCGTGTGTTGCGCATGGACTGCGCCAACGCGGGAACAGCGGCGTCACCGAGGGTGCAGATCACGGCATTGTCGGCCGGCAGTCTCGCGCGCGTGATCCCCTCGGAGACCATGCGCGCATCGCACAGGACCGGGGCGCCCTTCTGCAGCGCTGCGCGCGCAGCACTCGCCATGCCTGACGTAAAGCGGATGTGCGCCTCGAGGCCCACCATGCCAGCGGCATGGATCATCCGCACCACGACCTGCTCCTCATCGGCTGTGAAGCGGGCAAGATCAGCTTCCGCGCGAATGGTCGCAAAGGACTGCCGGTAGATCGCCGCGCCATCGGTCTCGTAAACGTGCGGCATCAATGCCCTCCCAGCAGGATGGTGGGATTGCCGACGATGTCGTCGCGGCTCAGCCCGCGCAGGATGGGTTCATCGCGTGTCGATCCGCCGCGCACGAGATCGAAGCCGGCGCCGGTCGCGACCAGCGTGATCGCGGCCGCGCCGGAATGCGCGCAGCCCTTGGCACAGCCGGAGACGTGAAGCCGCGCCGCCGCGCCGATGTTGGGCGCGAGCGCGGCTGCCAGCGCGCGGGTGTCGGCGTGGGCCTCGCGACAGCGCGGCGCACCGCTGCAGGCAATGACGCGCAGCGCCGGATCGTAGGCCTCAGTGATGAGTCCGGCCGCGGACGGCATCGTTCGCTTGTCTTCGCTCAGGACCATCCGCCATGGCGTCATGCGCAGCGCATGTCCGCAACCGGCGAACTGGTTGAGCGTCGCATGCGGCATCTGCCCGAAGGCGATGCCGACCAGCGCGCCCTGCGGATAGAGGCCGGGACGCGCCGCGGCCATCACCGGCGCAGGTTCAGCCTCGCCGCGCAACGCGTCAGACAATTCCGCACCGGCTGCGAGATGCGCGGCCATGCGCCCTCGCCCGCCCCTGGCACCGCCTGATGTCACGAACCAGCTTGCGAGCGCGAGCGCGGTGGTCACGGCCTCACCGCGCGCCACGGAACGGCCGAGCTTGGCGCCATCGGCCCGCACCAGCAGTCCACCGGCGCGATCGCGCTCGATCCGCACATCAGCGGAATCGCCGGCGAGCATACGCGAGCTGCCGTCATCGACGGCGAAGCCGAATTTGCTCGGGAGCGCGAGTGTGCTGTTCTCGAGCGCCTCCTCGAGCTCGGCGGCGAGCGCCTGGGTCTCGTCACCGGCGCGCCAGAACGGCGTCACCAGGATGTTGCGCCGGGATTCGGTGTCGGCGTCCGGGTCGAGCAGCGCCAGCTGCGCGAGCCCGTCGAGCAGCAGCCGGTGGCTGCTGTCGCTGACGCCCCTGATCTGGAGATTGGCGCGGCTGGTGACGTCGATCAGGCCGTTGCCATGGCGTTCGGCCAGATGCGCAAGTCCAGACACCTGCGCCGCATCGAGCCGCCCTCCGAACGGCCGCACGCGGACGACGAGGCCGTCGCCTGATTGCATCGGTCGCAGCGCACCGGGGCACCAGCCCTTGACCATAACCGCGCTCATGAGGCCTCCCTCAGCGCGGCCGCGATCGAGTTGCGGCGGGTCCGCCAGAGCGAGGCTTCATGCAGACGGGTGAAGCAGGTCTCCATCGCGGCAAGCGCCGCCGGATTTTCGCGGGCCATGAAGGCGCTGACGTCCTCGTTGCCCAGCGTCGCGTCGTAGTACAGATCGAACAGATGCGGCGGCACGGCGCCCGCCAGATGGGCGAAGGCCGCCATGTGCTCGAGCGTCGCGGTGATCTCGGCGGCGCCGCGAAAACCATGGCGCATCATGCCGGCGATCCAGGCCGGATTGGCCGCGCGCGCGCGGACCACGCGCGAGATTTCCTCCGTCAACGTGCGCGCGTGCGGCTGGTCGGGGCGCGTTGCGTCGAGGTGATAGAGCGAGGGCGTGGTTCCGCCGAGATGCGCGGCCGCTGCCGCGACGCCGGCTTCATGCGCGGCATAATCCGCGGCGAGCAGCAGATCGGTTTCAGGCAAGTCCTGGACGTGGACGAAGGCGTCGGCAGAGGCGAGCCGCTGTTCGATGCCGGCACGATCGGCCCTGATCTCGCCATCGGCGGAGAACGCCCAGGATGACGCCGACAGCCAGGCCTCGCCGGCCGCTTCGCGCGTCTCCAGCGTGAAGGCATCCGGGATCGCCGACAGGCCGACGCCGTATTGTCCGGGACGCGGCGCGAACACGCGGGAGGTGCGCTGGCGATACGGATTCTCCTCGCCCTCGTCGTCGCGCGACGCGAGCGCCTCGGATGCGGCCTCGAACAATTGCGCAAGACCGGAGAAGACGTCACGGAACAGACCTGACACGCGCAGCGTGACATCAATCCGGGGGCGGCCGAGCTCGCCCGGCGCGATGATGTCATAACCCGTGACACGGCCGGAGGCATGATCCCAGCGCGGCGCGAGGCCGGCCAGATGCAGCGCCATGGCAAATTCCTCGCCGGCGGTGCGCATGGTCGCCGAGCCCCAGAGATCGACGACGAGGCCCTTCGGCCAGTCGCCGTGATCCTGCAGATGACGCCGCAGCAGCTCTTCGGCGAGTTTTATCCCCTGCGCATGCGCCGACGGTGTCGGCACCGCGCGCGGATCGACGGCGAAGAGATTGCGCCCGGTCGGCAAGACGTCCTGCCGGCCGCGATAGGGCGAGCCCGATGGCCCCGGCGCGACGCGTTGTCCTGCAAGCGCAGCACGCAGGGCGTCGCGCTCCGCATCAGCACAGGCGCCGCGGCCGAACACGTGCAGGCCGTCGCCGAACTGACTCTCCTTGAGATCGCAGACGAAGCGGTCGATGCGCGGGATCGCTTCGGCCGGTGCGGCAGAGGCATCGAGGCCGAGATCGTCCTCGAGGCCCGCCGCGCGCGCCTCGTCGCGGATTGCCGCGATCAATCGCTGGCGACGGGCGGGATCGAGACCATCGGCGGTCGAATATTCGTCGAGGAGGCGCTCGAGGCGGCGCAGGCCTTCCGGCACCGCGGATGCTGCGAGCGGCGGCGGCAGGTGACCGATCGTGACGGCCCCCAGGCGCCGCTTGGCCTGTGCGGCCTCGCCGGGATCGTTGACGATGAAGGGATAGATGACGGGGAGATCGCCGATCAAGGCTTCCGGCCAGCAGCCCGATGACAGCGCGACGGATTTTCCGGGCAGCCATTCCAGCGTACCATGCGCCCCCATGTGCACGACGGCATCGCAGCTCTGTTGCCGAAGCCACAGATAGAACGCGACATAGGCATGGCGCGGCGTGCGGGCGAGATCGTGATAGTCGGCATCGCGCGTTGCCGCATCGCCGCGCTCCGGCTGGACCGCGATGATCGAGTTGCCGCAAGTGATGGCCGCGAAATGAAACGCGCCTTCGCGGCAGCTTGGATCAGTCTCCGGCGCGCCCCAGGCTTGCGCGAGATCGTCCTGCAGCGATTGCGGCAGGCGCGATAACGCTGCGCGGTACTCCGCAACGCTCCAGGTCAATTGCTGCTTGAGCAGCGTCTCGCCGAGTGCATGAACCGGCGCGACATTGAATCCGGCCTCCGCGAGATCTGACACCAATGCCTCAACTGACGCCAGTGCATCGAGACCAACCGCATGTGCGATCTGGTGCGGACGGCCCGGATAGTTCGAGAGGACGATCGCCACGCGCTTCTGGCCGGCCGGTTTCACCGCCAGCTGCCACCAGGCCGCGACACGCGCGGCGACGGCCGTTGCGCGCTCCTGGTCGGGCCTGTGCGCCAGATGCGAGAACTGCAAATCGGGATCGCGCTCCGCAGCCGACTTGAAGCTCACCACGCCCGCGAAAACGCGGCCATCGACCTCGGGCAGCACCACATGCATCGCGAGATCGCCGGGCGAAAGGCCGCGCAGCGATTCCGCCCAGTCCTCGCGCCGCGCCGTGGAGAGCGCGACCTGGAACACCGGGCAGGATGCGGCCTCGAATGGCGTGGTGCCGTCGTCGCCAACCGCGGAAAACGCCGTCGCATTGACGATCGCGGCCGCCGGATTTTGCGCGAGATGCGCGCGCAGCCAATCGGCAACGCCCGCGGCCTTCAGCGAGGTGACGAACACGCCATGCGCGTCAATACCCTTGTCGCGCAACGCCGCGATGAGCGCATCGACAGGGCCGGTATCGGCAGCGGTGAGATAGGAGCGATAGAACGTCACCAGCGCGCGCGGCTTTCCCTCCGCCGCGACCGGCGCCGGGATGACACCGCGCGCAGGATCGTAGAAGCCCATCTCGGGCACCGTCATCTCGCCGACGACCGGGCCCGCATAAAGCCCCGACGCGAGCGCGAGCTGCGCGATCGCCGCTTGCGCCGCGACCGGGCCGCCGGTGTCGCAGAGCACCTTGAGCCGGCGCAGCGTGGACACCGGCAAGGTCGAATACGCATCGAGCCGCGTGTCGTCGCGACCGTCGGCCGGCAGCACGGCCAGCACGATGTTGCGATCCTTCGCAAGTTGCTGCAGCGCTGCGAGCCCGTACTGCCAGTAGGACTCGCCGCCGATCAGGCGCACCAGGATTCCGCGCGCCTGCGACAGCGTGCGCTCGATATAGGTGTCGACCGAGAGTGGATGTCGTAGTTCCGCGAGATTGGCGAGCCGCAGCGACGGCAGGCTGTCGCGGCCACGCCGCCAGCCGGCCGCGAACGCGGCAAGATCGGAATCCGAGTACGAGAGCACCACGAGATCGGCCGGGTCCTGGCCGATGTCTCTTGGCGTCGCGGTCTCCTCCAGACCGCGGCTCTCGCGGAAGACGACGTGCATCAGATGCCGAGTCCTGACCTGATCGCGGCCTCGTCGATGTCGCCATGCTCGCCGATCACGACGAGCTTGGACTGCCTGAGACCCGCGCCCCAGGGCTTGTCGAACTGGTGGCGCACGCGCTCGCCCACCGCCTGCAGCAGCAGGCGCATCGGCTTGCCGGCGACGGCGATGTAGCCTTTGGCGCGCAGCACATTCTGCTCGCGCGCCAAGCGCTGCACCGATGCGACCAGCGCTTCGATATCGGCAACCTCAGGAAGATCGATCACGACGGATGCGAAATCATCATGCTCGTGCTCCTCCTCGCCATCATGATGCGATGGACGCGCGGCGAGATCGTTCTCGGCGGCAGCGCCCAGACCGAGGATGACGCGCGCATCGATCGCACCGTCCGTGACGGGCAACATCGGCACGCGGCGCGGCATCTCGGCAGTGATCGCGGCCTTGGCGGCTTCAATTCCGGCGCTGCCGGCCAGATCGGCCTTGGTCAGCAGCACGATGTCGGCGCAGGCGATCTGGTCCTCGAACACTTCCGACAGCGGCGTCTCGTGATCGAGATTCTCGTCTGCTGCGCGCTGCGCCTCGACCGCATCCGGATCGGGCGCGAAGCGGCCGGCGGCAACGGCTTCGGCATCAGCCAGCGCAATCACGCCATCGACCGTGATGCGCGAGCGGATTTCAGGCCAGTCGAACGCCTTCAGCAGCGGCTTGGGCAGCGCCAGGCCCGACGTCTCGATCAGGATGTGATCGGGCCGTACGGGACGCGCCAGCAATTGCTCCATGGTCGGGATGAAATCGTCGGCGACGGTGCAGCAGATGCAGCCATTGGCGAGCTCGACGATGTTCTCCTCGGGGCAATTGGCGTCGGCGCAGGATTTCAGGATCTCGCC
This sequence comes from Bradyrhizobium huanghuaihaiense, assembly GCF_025200885.1. Taxonomy (NCBI): domain Bacteria; kingdom Pseudomonadati; phylum Pseudomonadota; class Alphaproteobacteria; order Hyphomicrobiales; family Nitrobacteraceae; genus Bradyrhizobium; species Bradyrhizobium huanghuaihaiense. The sequence continues at coordinate 6,227,462 of NZ_CP104172.1, forward strand.
GTCGACACCCTCGCTGCCGAACTCGTTGACGAGCACCGCGAGCTTCTTGCCGTTGGCATTGCTGAGCAGATGCTGGATCAGCGTTGTCTTGCCGGAGCCGAGGAAGCCCGTGACCACCGTGACAGGGACTTTTGCGAGCGAGTTCATTCGGCGGCCTCCGGCAACACGGCAATGGGGGGAATGCGGGCAAGCGACTGCTTGCGGAAGATCTCGGGGCGGCTGCGCCAGGGCACGAGGCCGTCGGGCGCGGCCGCATAGGCCGCGGCGCCCGCGACGACGTCCTGCGCATTCGCATCCGACAGGCGCCCATAGACATAGGACCAGCGGCCGGGAGCGCTGAGCGCGACCGAGCAGCCCTGGCTGCAGGCCGACAGGCATTCGACGGGAACCACATTGACGCCCTCGGGCACGCCCGCTTCGAGGATCGCGCCATGCAGGCGCTTGCCGGGTGTCGTCTCGCCCTCGCCAAGCGTCTGGCCGGCGCGGCAGGTGATGCAGACGTGAAGTGTGACGGTCATCGCCTCTTCCAGATAAACAGCGGGAAGCGAAGAGGCGCACGGACCATTCTCCTGAAGGCCCGCTTCCCCGTCGCGGAACACCCCGTCCGCCGGTCCAAAACTCGTCCGCGCTGGCAGGTCTCCCGGCTTGCGGAGCAGGGTTTTGCCCTTCGATCCCCGCCTTCCCGATTCCGGTGGGAATCAGTGGCTTCGGGCATCTCTCCGGTCACGGTCGCGGGGGCGGCTGCATTTTGGACCCAAATCTTGCCGATTCGGACCCTATCGCATTCCCTCTTCGCCTGTCATAGGACAGGAACCAACGCCGGGCCACCATTTGCCCCCGGCCGCCTCTTGTCAAGCCGAAGGACCCCGTCAGATGACGCCTGAACCGGATAGCCAGACGGCCGATGAAACCGACGCCCGGCACGCCCAGAAAATGGCGAAGAAGAAGGCCGCCCGCGACAAGATCATGGCGACCAAGAGCGGCGAAAAGGGCCTGATCATCGTCCATACCGGCGCGGGCAAGGGCAAATCCTCCTCCGCCTTCGGCATGATCGTCCGCTGCGTCGCCCATGGCTTCCCTTGCGCGGTGGTGCAGTTCATCAAGGGCGCCTGGGATACCGGCGAACGCCGCCTGCTCACCGGCCATTTCGGCGAGCTCTGCCAGTTCCACGCCATGGGCGAAGGTTTCACCTGGGAGACGCAGGACCGCGCCCGCGACATCGCCGCCGCGCGCGCCGGCTGGGAGAAGGCCAAGGAGCTGATCCTCGATCCGAATTTGCGCATGGTCGTGCTCGACGAGATCAACATCGCGCTGCGCTACGACTATCTCGACATCGCCGAGGTGGTCGAGTTCCTGACGACGCAGAAGCCTGAGATGACGCATGTCGTGCTCACCGGACGCAACGCCAAGGACGAGCTGATCGAGATCGCCGACCTCGTCACCGAGATGACGCTGGTGAAACATCCGTTCCGTTCCGGCATCAAGGCGCAGGCCGGCGTCGAGTTCTGAATTCGATGGCGCGCGCATTGATGATCCAGGGGGCCGGCTCGGACGTGGGCAAGTCGCTCATCGTCGCCGGTCTTGCGCGCGCCTTCACGCGGCGCGGCCTGCGTGTGCTCCCGTTCAAGCCGCAGAACATGTCGAACAACGCGGCCGTCACCGTCGATGGCGGCGAGATCGGCCGCGCCCAGGCGCTGCAGGCGCTCGCCGCCGGCGTCGAGCCGCACACCGACATGAACCCGGTGCTGCTCAAGCCCGAGACCGATGTCGGCGCGCAGGTCGTCGTGCAGGGAAAGCGCATCGCCACCGCGCGCGCGCGCGAATATGCGGCGATGAAGCCGTCGCTGATGGGCGCGGTGCTCGAGAGTTTCGAGCGGCTCAAGGCGCGCTCTGATCTGGTGCTGGTCGAAGGCGCCGGCAGTCCGGCCGAGGTGAACCTGCGCAAGGCCGACATCGCCAATATGGGGTTTGCACGCAAGGCCGACGTTCCGGTCGTGCTGGTCGGCGACATCGACCGCGGCGGCGTCATCGCCCAGCTCGTCGGCATCAAGACGGTGATCGACCCTGATGATGCCGCGATGATCCAGGGCTTTGTCATCAACAAGTTCCGCGGCGATCCCACGCTGTTCGACGACGGCTACAGGCTGATCGAGCAGAAAACGTCGTGGCGCGGCCTCGGCGTGCTGCCCTGGTTCGCGCGCGCCGGCGAGTTGCCGGCCGAGGACGCGCTGGGCCTCAGCGACGCGCGCAAGCCCGGCCAGTGCAAGATCGCGTGCCTCGCGCTGTCGCGGATTGCCAATTTCGACGATCTCGATCCGCTCAAGCTCGAGGCGAACGTCGATCTCGTCATGGTCCGTCCGGGCGAAGCGATCCCCGGCGACGTCAGGCTCGTGATCATTCCCGGCTCAAAATCCACCCGCGGCGATCTCGCCTTCCTGCGCGCGCAGGGTTGGGACATCGATCTGCTCGCGCATCACCGCCGCGGCGGCTATGTGCTTGGCCTCTGCGGCGGCTATCAGATGCTCGGGCACAGCGTCGCCGACCCTGAAGGCATCGAAGGTTCAGCAGGCGACACACCGGGGCTTGGACTTCTGGACATCGAGACAGTGATGAGCCCGCAGAAGACGCTGACGCGTGTCGCGGCCGTACACGCCGCGACCGATCAGCCGATCGAGGCCTACGAAATCCATATCGGTCGCACCGACGGGCCCGATCGCGCCCGTCCGTTCGCGAAACTGAACGGCGAGCCGGAAGGCGCGATCTCCAGGGATGGCCGCGTGCAGGGCAGCTATCTGCACGGCCTGTTCACGTCGGATGATTTCCGCAAGGCGTATCTGGCGAAGCTCGATATTCCCGCGGGCGACGAGCCCTATCACATCAGGGTCGAGAGCGCACTCGAGGCCCTCGCCGACCACATTGAAAAGCATCTCGACGTCGAAGGCCTGCTGGCGCTAGCGCGCTAGAACCTCGGCAAGGCGCGACCATTCGGGTTCGCTGCCGGGGAGCCCGAGCCGCAGCCATGTCGGCTCTTTCGCGAACACCCGCGACCAGATCTGGCCGCGCGCCAGCTTCTCCTGCGCGGCCAGCGCGTCGGGCGTCTCGTAGAGACGAAACAGCGGCGTGCCGCCCATCAGCGCCCAGCCTTGCGACTGCACCATCGCGTCGAGCCGTAAGCAGTCGCGTGCGAGACGCGCCGAGGTGGCCTCAGCCCAGGCATCGTCGCGCAAGGCGCGGCAGCCGATCGCAATCGCAGCTCCAGAGATCGGCCATGGGCCCGAGGCCGCCGCGAGCTTGCCGACGTCGGCTCCATTGCCGATCGCGAACCCAAGCCGCAGACCAGCAAGGCCATAAAACTTTCCGAACGAGCGCAGGATCAGCAGTCCCGGCCGATCCGCGACCGACGCAAGCGACAGATTAGGAACGGCATCGGCAAAACTCTCGTCAACGACGAGACGGCCGACGCGCGGCAGCAGTGCAAGCAAATCATTCGGCGCGTAGCACCGGCCGTCCGGATTGTTGGGATTGACGATGATGGCGAGGTCCGCGCCTGCCAATGCCTGAAGGTCTCTGACCTCCTGGACATCCCAGCCCGCAGCCGAGAGGACTCCGGCGTATTCATTGTAGGTCGGCGCGAGAATGCGGGCGCGGCCACACGGCGCGACTTGCGGCAATAGTTGAATGGCGGCTTGCGCGCCGCCCATTGCGACGACCGGTGCGCTCGTGCGGTAGGCGTGCCGCGCGGCCTGATGCAACGCATCGATCTCGGCACGCGACGGCAGCGCGCTCCAGGCGCGCATGCTCACCTCGCCCACCGGATAAGGCACCCGGTTGATCCCCGTCGACAGGTCGATCCAGTCCTCGGCGCGGCCGCCGAAACGCTGCTGGGCCAGATCGAGATTTCCACCGTGCTCGCGCATGCTCCGTTCTTTCACGCGAAGGCCAGGATCGCAAGCAGGCCTGCGAGCAGCAGCATGGCGCGGCGGTAGACGTTCAGCCCCTCGCCGATGTCGGCGGGATGCGGATCGCGCGCGCCGTCGTTGAGCCAGGGCTCCTTCGTGACGCTGCCATGATAGATGCGGGGGCCGCTGAGCCGCACGCCAAGCGCGCCCGCCATCGCCGCTTCCGGCCAGCCGGCGTTGGGCGAGCGATGGCGACGCGCATCGCGCGTCATGCACGACAACGCCTCGGGTCGCCTTGGCGCGAGCAGCACGAACAGAAACCCTGTCAGCCGCGCCGGAATGAAATTGGCGACATCGTCGATGCGCGCCGCGGCCCAGCCGAAAGCTTCGTGCCGCTCGCTGCGATGGCCGATCATGGAATCCAGCGTGTTGATGGCCTTGTAGCCGAGAATACCGGGCAGGCCGAACAGCGCGCCCCAGAACACCGGCGCTACGATGCCATCGGAGGCGTTCTCGGCAAGGCTCTCGATCGCTGCGCGCGCGATGCCGGCTTCATCGAGCGCCGCGGGATCGCGGCCGACGATGCGCGAGACCGCCTCGCGTGCTGCGGCGATGTCGCCTGCCTGCAAAGGCACGGCAACGGCGGCAACGTGATCATGGAGCGAGCGCAGCGCGATCAGCGGCCAGGCGAGCACGCCCACCAGCACGATCTGGATCCAGCCCGAAGCAAGCAAAGACTGAAGCATCCAGCCGAGCGCGACGGAGAGCACAATCACCAAAGGTGCTCCCGCAATACCCGCAGCGCGCCGAAGTGCCGGCGGATCGGAGGAGCGATTCCAGCCGGTATCGATCGCGCCGATCAATTTGCCCAGCCACGTCACGGGGTGACCGATCCGGGCGAACACCCATGACGGCCAGCCCAAAAGGGCATCCACTGCCATCGCCACCACCATCGCGCCCGCAAAGCCCACATTCGTCTCCTATCCCGCCCCTGTTGCGCAAAGCCAAGGCGGAGCGCAAGCCCCCGGCAGCTGATTTCGGCTTTGTCTTTGGCCGCGATTGGTGGTTAGTCAGGCCCACGGGAGACCTTTATGGCCATCATCTTGATCACGGGCGGCGCGCGATCGGGCAAGAGCAAGCGTGCGGAAATGCGCACGCGCAGCTTTCCGGGCCAGCCCATCTACATCGCAACGGCCGAGGCGCTCGATACCGAAATGGAGGCGCGCATCGCGAAGCATCGCGCGCGCCGCGGAACCGACTGGATCGAGCGCGAGGTGACGCTCAATCTCGCGTCCGCGCTGGTCGCAAGTGATGGCGGCGGCGCAAGGCTGGTGGACTGCCTGACCCTGTGGCTCTCCAATCTGATGCATGCGGAGCTCAATTGGGAGGACGAGGTAAACGCGCTTGCCGCCACCCTGCTCAACCTCAAGAGCCCGGTCGTGCTCGTTACCAATGAGGTCGGCCTCGGCATCGTACCCGACAACGCGCTAGCGCGCAGCTTTCGCGACGCCGCTGGGATCATGAACCAGATCATCGCCGAATTCGCCGACGAGGTCGAGTTCGTTGCTGCCGGCTTGCCGATGAAATTGAAATGACACAGCGCGCCGAATTTTTGCAGGATATCATCGCCGATCTCAGGATGGCGGCATCGTTCGTCACGATCCTTCCCGTGGCGCCGTCGAAGCCTGCAGCTGACGGCACTGTTGCGCGCGCGACCTGGGCGCTGCCCGTGGCCGGACTGCTGGTCGGCCTTATCGGAGCGTTGGCCTACAAGATCGCCATTCGGTTCGGGCTGACACCGAACCTTGCCGCCCTGCTCGCGCTGGCCACGACCGCCCTCATCACCGGCGCGCTGCACGAGGACGGGCTTGCCGACACAGCCGACGGGCTCGGCGGCGGCCGGACGCGCGAGCGCAAGCTGGAGATCATGCGCGATAGCCGGATCGGGACTTACGGCGTCTGCGCGCTGATCCTGTCGTTCGGCCTGCGCTGGAGCGCGCTCGCGGCCATCGCCAGTCCCTCGGCGGTTGCGCTGGCGCTGTGCGCTGCGCACACCGCTGCCCGCGCCGGCGTACCGGCCTTCATGTCGCTTGTCCCGCCGGCGCGGCCTGACGGACTGTCGGCCAGCGCCGGAGCGCCGCCGGGCCGCAGCGTCGCCATCGCCTTCGCGGTTGGAACGCTCGTGCTCGCCCTGGCGTTGGGGCCGGCCAAGGCGCTGGTCGGCCTGATCCTGCTCTCGCTCGCCGGACTGCTTCTGGCGCGGCTCGCCATCCGCCAGATCGGCGGGCAGACCGGCGACGTTCTCGGCGCCTTCGAGCAGACGGGCGAGATCCTGATCCTGCTGGTCGCCGCGGCCTTCCAGATGGGACGCTGATCTCATGGTCGAGTTCGACGACACCTTCCGCCGGCACCTGCACGAGCTGTTCGTGTGGCGGCGCGACGTGCGCCGCTTTCGCGGTGATCCGCTGCCCGAGGGCACCATCGATCGCCTGATCGAGACCGCTTGCCTTTCGCCCTCGGTCGGCCTGAGCCAGCCCTGGCGCTTCGTCATCGTCGACGATGCCGCACGGCGCCGCAACGTGATCGACGATTTCAAGGCATGCAACGCGGATGCACTCAACTGCTACTCGGGCGACCGCGCGGCGCGCTATGCCACGCTAAAACTGTCGGGTCTCGAACAGGCGCCGGGCCACCTCGCCGTGTTCGCGGACAAGGCCAGCGACATCGGCCACGGCCTTGGCCGCGCCACCATGCCGGAAACGACGGAATATTCCGTCGTCGCCGCGATCACCGCGATGTGGCTCGCCGCGCGCGCGGAAGGCATTGGCCTTGGCTGGGTGTCGATCCTCAATCCGGATCGCATCCACGCCATTCTCGACGTGCCAGATACCTGGAAATTCATCGCCTATCTCTGCATCGGCTATCCGGAGGTCGAATGCGACCAGCCCGAGCTGGAGCAGGCGAAATGGGAGCACCGGCGCGGCGCGAACGAATTTACGCTGCGGCGGTAGAACGCCGCACCATCCTCGGTCATTGCGAGCGTAGCGACTTGTCCGCCGAAGCCTTGGCGAAGGCGGTAGCTTCGTCGCAAGGGCTCCTCGCAATGACGGCCGAGAGAGGCACTCGCCGGACGCCGAATTGGAGGGATAACCGCGGATGTGGTCGGGCCGCCAATCGAAACAGCGACTCTTTCGGCGCGTCGGAATACGGTATCGGGCTGCGCATGGCTGCGAATGAACATTCACAAGCACTTTTTCATCAATTGTGGTTGCTAGCCTTTCGGGATATGCACGGGGTCAGGGACAACTTTTGCGAAACATCATGACTGAGCGGCCCGCTCCTGCCCGCGTTGTGCCGGCGGTCGCCCGCCGCGATCTCCTTCGCCTGGCGGGCGCTACTGCCGCGGGATGGCTTGTGCTCGGCGCAACGCCGGATCGCATGCGGATCGTCGCGACGCTGACGGCATTGCCGCTCGACGACGAGCTGACCAAGAGGAGCATGACCGAAGCTGCGACCACACGGCTTGGCGGGCTCATCGCGGGCCTGAGGCAACGAGGCTGGGTCGAAGGGGTCAATTTCCGTTTCGAGATCCGGTCGAGCTTCGGCGGACCGGACAGGTTGAAGACCGCCGTGCAGGAGCTCATCGATCTCAGGCCGGATGTCATCCTGACCGGCTCGACGGTTGAAACCGCGGCCGTGCTGGCGGCCACCAAGGCGATCCCGATCGTTTTCGCGACCTCCAACGACCCCGTCGGCAACGGCTTCGTCGAGAGCCTCGCCCGTCCCGGCGGCAACGTCACGGGCTTCACCAGCAGCACCGCCGAGATGGGTAGCAAATGGTTTCAGCTCATCAAGGAGGCTGTGCCGGACATGGCGCGTGTCGGCGTCCTGTTCAATCCGGCGAGCACGCCTCGCGCCGGACGCTTCTTTCTCGACTCCCTCGAGCAGGAGGCCGCGACAACAGGGGTTGACGTGGTCCTCGCCCCCATCGGCAAGGCAGCGGAGATCGACGGGGCGATCAGCCGCTTTTGCGAGCCGCCCAAGGCTGCGATGATCTCGCTCGTCGACAGCTTCCTGGTGGTGAACCGCCAGGCGATCGTCGCGGCAACGGCGAAGTACCGCGTCCCGATGATCTATCCGTTTCATTACTTCATGGATGCGGGCGGGCTGATGAGCTACGGGCCGACGCTGGAGGTTCGCTCGGCCGACTATGTCGACCTGATCCTGCGCGGCACCAAGGCCGGCGATCTGCCGGTGCAATCGCCGCGCAAATACGAGCTTTTGATCAACCGCACCGTCGCACGATCGCTCGGACTGACGATCCCGTTCACGCTGCTCGCGCGCGCCGACGAGATCCGCGAGTGAACGAGCAGGCCGACCAGGGACATTTGCGAACGCCTCCCGGCCGGCTGTTCCGGAAATATCTCTACTCGATCGTCGCCCTCGCCTTTGCCGCGCTCGCCATCACCACCGGCTTCGACGTCTGGTTCTCCTATCGCGAGCAGAAGCAGCTCCTCGCGGCGATCCAGCGCGAGCAGGCGGCATCCGCGGCCATCCAGATCGGCCAGTTCGTCGGTCAGATCGAAAACCAGATCAGATGGCTCTCACGCCTGCCTCCGGAGCTGTCGACCAACGAAGACGATCGCCTGAACGCCATCCGCCTGCTGCGCCTCTCGCCCGCGATCGCGGAAATTGCCGAGCTCGATGCGCAGGGCCGCGAGCAGGTGCGCGTGTCGCGCCGCGTCGCGGACAGGGTCGGCAGCAAAGCCGACCTCTCCACCTCGCCGGCCTTCCGCGGCGCCAATGAAAGCCGCGCTTATTACGGCCCCGTGTACTTCTTCGGTGATACCGAACCGTTCATGACGCTCGCCACTCGCGGGACCGGCCGCCAGCCCAATGTGGTCGTCGCCGAAGTCAATCTGCGCTTCATCTGGGACCTCGTCGCCGGGATCAGGGTCGGCAACACCGGCAAGGCCTATGTGGTCGACCGCACGGGAGTCTTGATCGCGCATCCGGATTTATGGCCGGCACTACGCCGCAGCGATCTCACCGGCCACGCGGACGTGCGCGCCGCGCTCGACGGCGTGGGCCCGCCCTCCGGCGGCCTGGTCAGGGAGGACCTGTCAGGTCAACGCGTTCTCTCGACCTACGCGACGGTGCCCTCGCTCGGCTGGCTGGTGTTCGTCGAGCTTCCGCTCAGCGAGGCCTATGCCCCGATCTATGCGTCGATCGGACGTTCCACATTTCTTCTGATCGCCCTGCTTGCCATTGCGGTGCTGGTGTCCCTTTGGCTCAGCCGGCGCATGACTGTGCCGATCCAGATCCTGACGCAGGGCGCGCGGCGGATCGGAAGCGGCGATCTCGGTCTGCGGCTCGCGATCAGGACCGGCGACGAGCTGGAGGCGCTCGGTGACCAGTTCAACCGGATGGCCGCTCACTTGCGCGACTCCTACGCAACGCTCGAGGGCAAGGTGATCGAGCGGACCTCCGAGCTCGAGAAGGCGCGCGATCAGGCCCTCGCCGAGCACGACGCAGCCGAGCGCGCGCGCAGCATTGCCGTGCAGGCCAACGAGACCAAGTCGCGCTTCCTCGCCGTCGTCAGCCACGAGCTGCGCACGCCGCTGAACGGCGTCATGGGCGTGCTGCAACTGCTCGACGACGGCAACCTTAGCGAAGTGCAGCGGCGCCACCTCGCCACCGCCGCCGCATCGGGCGAAACACTGATCGCACTGGTCGATGCGATCCTGGAATATGCGCGCCTTGAGGCCAGCACCGAGGCGCTGGAGACGCGCGACTTCCGCCTCGACCAGCTGATCGAGGCCGCCGCCGACCTGATGCGCCCGCAGGCCTTCGACAAGGGACTGACCTTCAATCTCGCCAGCGATGCGACGGTCAACATCGCCGTGCACGGCGATCCTGTCAGGCTCAACCGCATCCTGCTCAACCTGATCGGCAACGCGATCAAGTTCACCCCGCGCGGTGGGATCGCCTTGACGGCGGCCGCAGAACAGCTCGACAAACATGTCCTGCTGCACATCACCGTTCGCGATACCGGCATCGGCATCGCGCCCGACATGCATGAGCGGATTTTTGAGGACTTCGTCCAGGCCGACGACAGCATTGCACGGCGATTCGGCGGCACCGGCCTCGGACTTGCGATCGCACGGCGCCTCACGCGCCTGATGCGCGGCGAGCTGACGGTGAAGAGCACGCCGGGCGCCGGCAGCACCTTCACGCTTGACGTGCCGCTCGGCCGCGCCGCGAGCGGCATTGCACAAGGCGCGCTTCCACCGCCATCGCGGCAGCTGAACGTGCTGCTGGTCGACGACGATCCCGTCAATTGCGAGGTCGGCGAAGCGATCCTGAACCGGCTCGGCCACCACCCCACGATCGCCAGGAACGGCGCATCTGCCATAGAGCTTGCCCGCGATCAGGCGTTCGACGTCATCCTGATGGATCTGCACATGCCTGACATGGACGGCGTCGAGGCGGCGTCGCGGATCGGCAAGCTCGGCTTGCCGAAGAGACCGCGCATCATCGCCGTGACGGCCGACGTCTCCACCCTCGCCCGCGAACGACTCGCCGGCGCCGGCATCGCCAAGGTCGTCAGCAAGCCGATCCTGATCAATGCGCTGCGTGAGGCGATCGAAGACACCCAGGACGAGCCGGCCGCCGCGCAACTCGCCGCGGGCGCATTGATCGACCGGCATTTCCTCGACGACCAGAAAGAGCTGCTGGGCGCGACGCAGATCGCAAAGCTTCATCATCTGCTGCAGGAGACCAGCGACAGGCTGATCGAGGACATCACCAAAGCCGCCGCCGCCGGCGATCGCAAACAGCTCGCGCGATCCACACACCAGCTCGGCAGCGCCGCCGGCGCGCTCGGCCTCGTCCGCCTGTTTGAGCGCTGCCGCGAGGTCGAGCTGGCGGCGCCCTCGATGTCCCCGCCGGAGTGCCAGAGCGCCGCCCGCGATCTCGCCGCGCTCCAGAAGGCCTCGATCAGCGCGCTGGACGATCTGCTCGCATCGGCCGGGTAGCGCACGGAGTTCGGCGTTAACCATCGCTGACGGTTCCAGTCTGAGCGACATCGCTTCGAAGTTTCTTAAATTTTGCTGGGTACCTCTTCCAGGCATGGTGACCTGGGGAAAGACATGAGTAAGCGGGCCAAGCGTGGAAAGGCGGAGACGCTCGCACTGCCAATGGCTGCGAGAGTTGCAATTGGCGCCGTGGCCGTCGCCGCATTGGGGTACGGTTTGCTGTCTCGCCCGGCCAGCGTGCAGCCGGCACGGAAGCCGTCCGCGCCCCAAGCCCAGGCATCGTCAAGTCCGGTTTACGTGGCACCTCCAACGCATGCATCCGCGCCGGCTCCGGCTCCGATTCCAGCCCCGGCGCCTCTGGTCGAACCACCAAGAGCCGATGCTGACGTTCCCGGAGCATTGGTTCGGCAGGTGGTCGACTACGCCAGCCGCCAGACGCCGGGCACCGTGATCATCGATACCAAGAACACGTTCCTTTATTTCGTCCTGAACGACACGCAAGCACTGCGCTACGGCATCGGTGTTGGCCGCGAAGGTTTCACGTGGTCCGGTGAGCAGACTGTGGCCCGTAAAGCAGAATGGCCGGATTGGCATCCGCCTGCGGAGATGGTCTCGCGTCAGCCCTATCTGCCGCGGTTCATGGCAGGCGGCCCCGGCAACCCGCTCGGCGCCCGGGCGATGTATCTCGGCGAGACCGAATATCGAATTCACGGCACCAACAAGCCCGATACGATCGGGAAGCGGGTTTCGTCCGGCTGTATCCGGCTGACCAATGAAGATGTCGTGGACCTTTATGAGCGGGTGAAAGTCGGAGCGAAAGTGATCGTGCTTCCGGCAACCGCTACCCGTCGACCATCCCAGGGAGCGCCCGACGCCGCTTCCCGATCGCCGGACCCGGCATCGCCGTCGAACCGGCCCTCGGCAAATAACGCGCAGATGCCGTCATCTGGACCGAAGATCGCCGAGGCCCAGTAACTCGGTGCTCCGTCCTCGGCCTGCAACTGAGGACAAGGAGGCAATACAGGTCGTCGCTTTTGGCCGCTTGATGAGCCCACGCCATCACCCTCAGCGCGTCCCCACGCCTCCGTCCTCCCGACCAAAACGCTCGACCAGGAAATCGATGAACAGCCGCACCTTCACCGACAAATGCCGCGTCGGCGGATACACCGCATAGAGTGCGAGCGGCGGCGCAGAATAGTCGTCCAGCACCGTCCGCAGCTCGCCTTTCTTCAAAGCGTCGGCCGCGATGAACTCGGGCAGCAGTGCCAGCCCCCGGCCTTTGATCGCGACGTCGCGCAGCACTTCGGCATTGTTGACGCAGAGCGACCAGGCCGGCTGGATCCAGTGATCGCCGTCGGCGCCGGTCAGTTTCCACTGATTGCCGGTGAGCAGGAAGCCGTAGGTCAGCGAAGCGTGCTCGCGCAGATCCTGCGGATGTTTTGGCGTGCCGTGACGGGCGAGATAATCCGGCGAGGCACAGATCATGCGGGGGACAGGCACGATCCTGCGCGCGATCAGGCTGGAGGATTCCAGCTCCGCGATCCGCAAGGTCACGTCAAAACCGTCCTGCACAGGATCGAGCAGATCGTCGCTGAGCACGATCTGGAGCTGAAGCTCGCCATAGCGCATCATGAAGTCGGCCAGCACCGGACCGAGCCGCATGGTGCCGAACGACATCGGCGCGTTGACGCGGAGCAGCCCCCGCGGCGCTGACTGGGCCTGCGTCACCGCCTGATCGGCGGCCTCGATCTCCGAGAGGATCACGACCGCACGCTCGAAATAGCGCTGTCCGTTCTCGGTCGGGCTGGCGTGCCGCGTGGTCCGGTTCAAGAGCTGGACGCCGAGGCTCTCCTCGAGGTCGGCGATGTATTTGCTGATCGCCGAGCGCGACAGCCGCAGCTGCCGGCCCGCTTCGGCAAAACTGCCGCTTTCGACCACTTTGACGAAGGCCCGGAGGCTGGCGACCTTATCCAAGGTCTGGCTTCGGTGATTGTTTCCAAATCGTAGACATAGCCGTCATATTTGCATGGATTGTCTCCAATCCAAAGCGGAACGATATTTCCGGCCAGAGCAAGACCGCTCCCGATTTCAGGAGGACGACAATGTCTGGACTGCACCATGTGACCGCGATCGCCGGCGACCCCATCAGGAATTTCGGCTTCTACACCCGGGATCTCGGCCTGCGCTTCGTCAAGAAGACGGTCAATTTTGACGATCCCGGCACCTATCATTTCTATTATGGCGATGAGACCGGCCGCCCCGGCACCATCCTGACCTTCTTCCCCTGGGCGGGCGTGCCGGCCGGCCGCCGCGGCGTCGGCGAAACCCATCAGACCGCCTTCCGCGTGCCGCAGCGTTCGCTCGGCTACTGGACCCAGCGCTTCACCGAGAAGGGCATCGCCTACGAGGCGCTTGAGAAGCGCTTTGGCGAATCCGTGCTGCCCTTCACCGATCCTGATGGGATGGCGCTCGCCCTCGTCGGCATCCCCGGCGCCGAGAACGAGCCCGGCTGGAGCAATGGCGACGTGCCGGCCGAGCATGCAATCCGCGGCTTCCATGGCGTGACCTTGCTGCTCGACAGCGCGGCGAAGACGGCCGCCGTCCTCACCGACGTGTTCGGCTTCAAGGAGACCGGCCGCGAAGGTTCTGTGATCCGCTTCAAGGCCCCGGGCGATGTCGAAGGCAGCGTCGTCGACATCTACGAGGCCAAGGGCTTTTTACGTGGGCACCAGGGCGGCGGCTCAGTGCATCACATCGCCTTCCGCGCGGCTGACGATGCCGAGCAGGGCCAGATGGCGCAAAAGCTCGTGAGCAATCACGGCCTGCACCCGACCGAGCAGAGGGACCGCAACTACTTCCGCTCGATCTACTTCCGTGAGCCCGGCGGCGTGCTGTTCGAGATCGCAACCGATATCCCCGGCTTCGCCGTCGACGAACCCGTCGCGACGCTGGGACGCGACCTGAAGCTGCCCGGCTTCCTCGAGCAGCATCGCAAGCAGATCGAGGACGTGCTGCCGAGCCTGGAGGAGAGCGTGTCGTGACCGAGAGTGCATTCATCCATCGCTTCGAGCCCGCGACCAGCGCGGGCTCCCCTCCTCTGCTGCTGCTGCACGGCACCGGCGGTGACGAAAGCGATCTCCTCGGCCTTGGCAAGATGATCTCGCCGGGCTCGGCCCTGCTCTCGCCCCGCGGCCGCGTGCTCGAGCACGGCATGCCGCGCTTCTTCCGTCGCCTCGCGGAGGGTGTATTCGACGAGGAGGACGTGCGACGGCGTGCACGCGAGCTCGGCGACTTCGTTACGGAAGCGCGGCAACGCTACGGCATCGCCGCGCCTGTCGCGGTCGGCTTTTCCAACGGCGCCAACATTGCAGCTGCGCTGTTGCTGCTGAGGCCGGACGTGCTTGCAGGCGCGATCCTGCTGCGCGCCATGGTGCCGCTGTCGGATTCGCCCAAAGCGGAGCTCGGCGGCAAACCTGTCCTGCTGCTGTCCGGGCAGGCTGATCCGATCGTGCCGGCGAGCAACTCGGCGCAGCTCGCCGCGCTGCTGTCGCAAGCCGGCGCCAGCGTGACGCACAAGGTCCTGCCGGCGGGCCATCAATTGTCGCAGGCCGACGTGACGCTCGCCCGCGACTGGATTGGCAACGTCGCCGCCGAAGCGGCCTGACGAAGAAGCGACGCATCGCACGACTGCGATGCGTCGCTTCGAACCCCTGCGAGCGACCTTCCGCCGCATCTGCGCAATCGGGCGCCAGCCTGCCGGAAATTTCCGCTTGCCCGTTTCCGCGGCAGGCCTAAAATTTGGGACAAGGTCCCGAAATTTGGAACTACCTTGGACCAGCCTTCATGAGCGCTCTCACCAACGCGATCGAGATCCTCCGCTGCTTTTCCAGCGCACGGCCGGATCTGTCGTTCGCGGACGTGATGGCGCTGACGGGCAAGCCGAAGAGCTCGACCTCGCGGCTGCTGCGCTCCTTGCGCGATTGCGGCCTGCTCGAGCAGGACCCGCACACCCGCCGCTACCGGCCCGGCCTGCTCACCTTCGAGCTCGGCCGGCTGCACCGTGCCCATGACGATCTCATCAGCATGGCCGAGCGCGAGTTGCGCGAGGTCTGTGCGCGCACGGGCCACACCGGTTACATCGCCGTGCTCGACGGCTTTGAGCAGGTCGTGCTCCGCATCGTGCCGGGCTCCAATCCGCTGCGCGTCGTCAATCCGCCCGGCCAGCGCACGCCGGCGCTCGCGACCTCGAACGGCCGCGCCATGCTGGCGCGCCTCTCCGACGACGACATCCGCGCACGCGTGCCCGCGACCTATCCAAAGCTGCCGCGCAACTCGCCGCAGAATTTCAAGCAGTTGATCACACGCCTCGACGAGATTCGCCGCACCGGCGTGTCGGAGGCGGCCGATGAATCCATCGAGGGCGTCGGCTCGCAAGGCTTTGCGCTCAAGAGCGGCGAGACCGGCGAGATGATCGGCATCGCGGTGTCCTATTCCGTGCAGGCGACCACCGCCGTCGAACGCGCCAATGTCCGCCGCGAGCTGGCGGCGATGTCCGCGAAGCTGCGACGACTGACCGGCGATCCGCTCGATCAGGACACCGCGCGCATCCAGACGGGGACGCGATGAGCAGCACCGCAACCACCCGTCCCAACGGCCTTGCGCTCTTCATCCTGCCGAGCGCGCTGCTGTTTGCCTTGTTCTTCTTCCTGCCGATCGGGCTGATGGCGCTGATGAGCGTGCTCACCGGCAATCCGGTGGTGATGCCGAAGGTCGCCTTCACCACGCGCCACTACGCCCGCATGGTCGGCGATCCCTATTATCTCGAGGTGATCTGGACCACGATCCGGATCGGGCTGGTCACCACGCTGGTCGCGCTCCTCATCGGCTATCCCCTGGCGCACTGGATGGCGCGCATCAAGAGCCGTGCCGGTCACGCGCTGCTGCTGATGGCGGTGTTGGCGCCGATGCTGACCGGCATCGTGGTGCGCACCTTCGCCTGGATGACGCTGCTCTCCGACAAGGGCGTGGTCAACCAGACCCTGATGTCGCTCGGCCTCATCGCTCAGCCGCTGAAGCTGATGTACACCGAGACCGGCATCGTGGTCGGCCTCGTCCACATCTACGTGCCCTTCATGGTGCTGACGCTGACCGGCGTCATCGGCCGCATCGATGAGCGGCTGGAGCAGGCCGCGGAAAACCTCGGCGCGAGCCCCTTGCGCGCCTTCCTCGAGGTGACGCTGCCGCTCAGCCTGCCCGGCATCCTCGCCGGCTCACTGCTGGTGTTCGCGCTTGCGATCAGCGCCTATGTCACGCCGATCCTGCTCGGCGGCTTCCAGATCATGACGCTGCCGATCCTGATCTACCAGCAGATCTCGGCGAACTTCAACGTCGGCTTCGCCGCCGCGCTTGGCATCGTGCTGCTCGTGATCTCGCTCATGCTCGTCATCGCCTATAACCGCGCACTCGGCCTCGTCTCAGGCCAGCGCGAATTGCAATAAGGCGGACGATGCAAACCACGGCCTCGCCCTCGCTCCCGGCAGCCCACCAAGCAACGTCTGTGCGGACGCCCGGGCCTATCAGGCATTACGGCCGCTACCTCTATTTCGCGATCAACATCGCCATCCTGGTCTTTCTGCTGGCGCCGATCGCGATCGTCGTGGTGTTCGCGCTGAACCCGACACCGTTCATCCAGTTTCCGCCGGTCGGCGTGTCGCTGCGCTGGTTCGAAAAGTTCTTCGCTTCGCGTGATTTCATGCATGCGCTCGGCTTCAGCCTCGAAGTCGCCGTGCTCACCACCCTGTCCGCAACTGTGCTCGGCGCCTCCGCGGCGCTGGCGCTCGCGCGCGGCAACCTGCCGGGCACGCGGCTGATCGTGGCGACCATGCTTTCACCCTTGATGCTGCCGGCGATCCTCACGGGCCTCGCGCTGTTCCAGACCTATGTGCTGCTCGATGTGGGACGTCCGACCTGGGGCCTCGTCGCCGGCCACACGCTGGTGACGCTGCCTTATGTCGTGCGCACCACGCTCGCCGTGCTGCATAATTTCGACACGCGCCTGGAGGAGGCCGCGCGCAATCTCGGCGCAAGTCCGTTGCGCACCTTCTTCGAGGTGACGCTGCCGCTGATCAAGCCGGGTGTGCTCGCCGGCGCGATCTTCGCCTTCATCGTCTCCTTCGACCAGTTCCCGGTATCGCTGTTCCTGGTCTCGCCGGGCAACGAGACATTGCCGGTCACGCTGTTCAATTATCTGAAGTTCGATCTGGACGGCACCATCGGCGCCGCCTCGGTGGTCTCGATCGTGCTCGCCTTTGTCGTCGTCATCGGGCTCGACCGCACGGTGGGCCTGCGCTCCTACGTCAAATTGTAACCGCTCATTGCAACGAAGGATTCGACACATGATGAAAGCTTTGGGACCGCTCAGCCGCCGCCGCTTTCTGACCGCAAGCGCCTCACTCGGCATCGGCACCATCGCCGCGCCTTACGTCGCGCGCGCCGACGATCCGACGCTGCGCATCACCGGCTGGGGCGGCAAGTGGGGCGAGATCATGAAGGCCGAGATCGGCCCCGCCTTCGAGAACGAATTCAAGTGCAAGCTCCAGATCGATTCCGCCTTCCCCTATCTGCCAAAACTCCAGGCGAGTTCGCGCTCCGCGCCGATCTATGACGTGATGCACACCAATTCCAACGAGCAGTGGGCGGCCGCCGAAATGGGCCTGGTCGAGCCGAAGATCGACGCGAAGCTCGTGCCGAACCTCGCCGACGTCTATCCCTACGCCGTCAGCGACAAGATCGTCGGCGTCTCGATCTTCACCAGCGCCATCGGCCTCGGCCTTCGCACCGACAAGGACTATGGCAACATCACCTCCTGGAAGGAGCTGTGGGACGCAAAGTACAACGGCGTCCGTGGCGGCTATGTCATTCCCGTCAACAGCCTCGGCCAGGCCTTCCTGATGATGTGCGGCACGCTGTTTGGCAAGGGGCAGACCGATCTCGACGCGGCCTATGCCGCACTGGAGAAGCTGAAGCCGATCAAGATCGTCGACTTCACCGGCGCCATGGAAAAGATGCTGCTCTCCGGCGAAGTCGGCCTCTGCGTCATCCACGATTCCGGCATCTACCGCTATGACGGCCAAAACCAGCCGACCGATTTCGTCTCGCCGAGCGAAGGCGTGCTGTCGCTCGAGCAGGTTTTGACCATCACGCCCGGCAGCAAGATGAAGGAGCTCGCCAACGCCTATGTGAACTACATGCTCCGCCCCGAGGTGCAGAAGCGCCTCGCCGAGACCGTGTGGTACTCGCCGGCCAACAAGAAGGTGAAGCTCGATGCCAAGTACGATGCAAAACTGCTCACCACGCCCGAGAAGGTCTCCAAGCTGATCCAGGTCGACTGGAAGTGGTACAACGAGCGCAAGGACGAGATCGACCAGCGCGTCAACAGGATCTTCCGCGCATGAGCGCGTCGATCGAGATCGCCGGCGTCAGCAAGGTCTATGACGGCGGCGTCCGCGCAGTGGACGCGGTCGCGATAGACATCAGGCAGGGCGAGTTCTTCTCCCTGCTCGGCCCCTCCGGCTGCGGCAAGACCACGACGCTGCGCATGATCGCCGGTTTCGAGACGCCGAGCTCGGGCGCGATCCACGTCGACGGCGCCGACATCACCCATGTGCCCGCGCACAAGCGCGACATGGGCATGGTGTTCCAGAACTACGCGCTGTTCCCGCATCGCACCGTCGCCGAGAACGTCGCCTTCGGCCTGCGCATGCGCGGGCTCGACAAGGCGACCATCGCGGCCAAGGTGAAGGCGGCCCTCGCCATGGTCGAGCTGTCCGGACTGGAAGATCGCCGCCCCGCCCAGCTGTCCGGCGGCCAGCAGCAGCGCGTCGCGCTTGCGCGGGCCATCGTCATCGCGCCGCGCGTCCTGCTCTGCGACGAGCCGTTAGGGGCGCTCGACAAGAAGCTGCGCCAGCAGATGCAGTTCGAGCTCAAGCAGTTGCAGAAGAAGCTTGGCCTCACCCTGGTCTTCGTCACCCACGACCAGGAAGAGGCGCTCGCGATGTCCGACCGCATCGCCGTGATGAACGGCGGCCGCGTCGAGCAGGTCGGCACGCCCACGGAAATCTACAACCAGCCGACGACGCGCTTCGTCGCCGACTTCATCGGCGACACCAACATCTTCCGCGGCGAGCGCACCAGGACCAGCACGGTTGCCTCGGCGCTCGATGCCGGCAAGGGCCTGATCCTGGCGCTGCCGCCGACCGAGGCGCAGGGCACTGGCGTGCTCTCGGTCGCGCTGCGCCCGGAAAAGATTCGCCTCATCCCGCGCGGTGACGGCGCCACTCCAGCCGGCATCTCCGCGCATGGCATCGTCGAGAACACCAACTTCCTCGGCGGCGCCGTGCTCTACCGCGTCACGCTAGAGGGTGGACATCGCGTTCTCGTGCAACAACCCAATGCAGGCACGAGCCGCCTGTTCGTTCCCGGCAACGGCGTCACACTCGAATGGACGCCGGCCGATCTCGTCGTCTTGAAGGACTAGCCCCATGAACATGCCATTGAAGCATCAGCGCATCGGAGTGGTCGTGATCGGCCAGAGTCCGCGCCCGACCGTCGCTGCCGAGATCGCAGCCGTGCTGTCGCCGGGCATCCAGATCGAGCTGCGCGGCGCGCTCGACGGCATGAGCCGCGCCGAGATCGACGCCATCCCGCCAATGGACGGCTACGACACGCTGTTCACGCTGCTGCCGAACGGCGACGGCGTCACCATCAGCAAGAAGGAAGTGGAGCGGCGCGCGAGCCAGCAGATCACGCGCTTCAAGCATGAGGGCGTCGGCGTGACGCTGATGGCGTGCACCGGAAAATTCCCCAACCTCGCGGCCGACGGGCTCGTCATCCTGCCCTCGGCCATCCTGCACAATCTCGTCGAGGCCGTGCTGCCGAAGGGACGGCTCGGCGTGTTCTCGCCGCTGCCCGAGCAGACCGCGCTGATCGACAAGAAATGGCAGCGCGACGGCGTCGAGGTGGTCGGCATCACGCTGCGCCCCGGTTCCAGTGAGGCTGTCGTCGACGAGGCTGCACACACCATGGCCGACCTCGAGCCCGATCTCGTCGTGATGGACTGCATCAGCTACACCAGCGCCAACAAGGCGCGCGTGCGCAAAGCCTATCCAGGCCCCGTCATCCTCGGCATTGCCGCGGCGGCCCGCATCGTCGAGGAGCTGGTGTCGTGAGCAAGGTGGAACTGAAGACGATCAGCCTCGAGGAGATCGAGGCGCTCGCGGTCGGCGCCTGGATCCTCGGCACCGGCGGCGGCGGCAGCCCCTATCTCGGCCTGCTCAATCTGCGCCGGCTCTATGCCGAAGGCCATCGCGTGCAATTGATGTCGCCGCTCGACCTCGACGACGCGGACTGGGTCGCGGTGGTCTCCAACATGGGCGCGCCGCTGGTCGGGCAGGAGCGCCTTGCCGACAGCCGCAACATCGCGCGCGCCGTGCGCATGCAGGAGGAGATCAACGGCATCAAGTTCCGCGCCGTGATGTCGGTCGAGATCGGCGGCGGCAACGGCGTGCAGGCGCTGATGGCGGCCGCGCATCTCGGCATTCCCGTGGTCGATGCCGACTGCATGGGCCGCGCTTTCCCCGAGGCGCAGATGACCTCGGTCGCGATCGGGGACTTACGTCCCTATCCCTGCACGCTCTACGATCCCCGCGGCATCGAAGCCGTCGTCACCAAGGTTCCGACCTGGAAATGGATGGAGCGGGCGAGCCGCAAGATCTGCGTCGAGATGGGCTCGATCGCCTCGACCAGCAAGGCCCCGCGCACGGGCCGCGAGGTCAAGGACTGGGGCATCCACTTCACCACCACCAAGGCGATCCGCATCGGCCGCGCCGTGCAGGAGGCGAACCGCCGCCACGAGGACCCGATCGCCGCGCTGCTTGCGACCGAAGGCGGCCAAAAACTGTTCACCGGCAAGATTGTGGACGTCGCCCGGCGCACCACCGAGGGCTTCCTGCGAGGCACCGCGATGGTCGACGGCAGCGATGCTGATCGCGGTACCAAGCTCAAGCTCTCGTTCCAGAACGAATGGATCGTCGCCTGGCGCGGCGAGGAAGCGATCGCGACCTCGCCCGATCTGATCTGCGTGCTCGACAGCGTCAACGGCCACGGCATCGGTACCGAGACCATTCGCTACGGCCAGCGCGTCACCGTGGTCGCCCTGCCGGCGCCGCCGGTGCTGACGAGCCCGCGCGGTCTCGAATTCGTCGGCCCGCGCGCCTTCGGCTACGACCTCGACTTCCGTTCCCTCTTCTCGCCCGCGGCGGCTGGAGCTTAAGATCCCATGAAGCGTATTGGCATCGATGTCGGGGGCACCAACACGGACGCCGTGCTGATCGTCGACGAGAAGGTCGTCCATTCCGTCAAGCGGCCGACCACGGCCGACGTGACCTCGGGCATCCTCGACGCGCTGAAGGCGCTGCGCGCCGAGCCGGCTGCCGCGGTGAAGGTCGATGCGGTCGTGATCGGCACCACGCACTTCATCAACGCGGTGGTGCAGCGCCGCCACGTGCAGAAGATCGGTGCGATCCGCATCGGCATGCCGGCGAGCGCCTCGCTGCCGCCGTTCTGCGACTGGCCGACGGACCTCGCCTCTCTCGTCAACGGCGAGATCTTCATGCTGGAGGGCGGCCACGATTACGACGGCCGCCCGTTCATGCCGCTCGACGTCGGCGGCCTCAAGGACGCCGCCCGAAAGATCAAGGACCAGGGCCTGCGCTCGGTCGCGGTGTGCTCGAGCTTCTCCCCGCTCGATCCCTCCTGCGAGACCACGGCGCTTGAGATCCTCGCCGACATCTGCCCCGACGTCGCGGTGACGCTGTCGCACGATCTCGGCCGCATCGGCCTGCTCGAGCGCGAGAACGCCGCCCTGCTCAATGCCTCGCTGCACGATCTCGCCGTCACCACGGTCGCGGCCTTCCGCAAGGCGATCGCCGACAGCGGCATCGATGCGCCGCTGTTCCTGACCCAGAACGACGGCACCGTCATGCAGGCCGAGATCGCCACCGCGTTCCCGGTGATGAGCTTTGCCTCCGGTGCCACCAACTCCATGCGCGGCGCCGCGCATCTGTCCGGTCTCGACGATGCCATGGTCGTCGACGTCGGCGGCACCACCAGCGACATCGGCCAGCTGCGTCACGGCTTTCCGCGCGAAGCCAATGCCGTCGTCGAGGTCGGCGGCGTGCGCACGCTGTTCCGTATGCCCGATCTGCTCTCGATCGGGCTCGGCGGCGGCAGCCATGTCGACGAAGACCCGGTCCGCGTCGGCCCGCTCAGCGTCGGCTATCGCCTGACGTCGGACGCGCTGGTGTTCGGCGGCTCGCGCCTCACCGCCACCGACATTGCGGTGGCCGCCGGCCTGATCGACATCGGCGACCGCTCACGCGTCGCGAACTTGCCGAAGCGCCTGATCGACGCCGCGCTGCGCGATGCCTGGCGCAAGCTGGAGGAGGACATCGACCGCATGAAGACCGAGGCCGGCGACGTGCCGCTGCTCGCGGTCGGCGGCGGCGCCTTCCTGGTGCCCGATCGCCTGCCCGGCATCTCCGAGATCGTCCGCGTGCCGCATGGCGACTGCGCCAATGCGGTCGGCGCCGCGATCGCGCAGGTCTCCGGTGAAGCCGACCAGGTGTTCCGCGACCTCAGCCGCGAGGATGCCATCGCAGCCGCGCGCGACATCGCGGCCGACCGCGCCGTTCAGGCCGGAGCCGCGCGCGACAGCCTCAAGACGGTCGACGTCGAGGACATGCCGATCGCGTATCTGCCCGGCAATGCGCTGCGCGTGCGCGTGCGTGTTGCCGGGGCGATTGCCGATCCGGATCTGCCGGCGGCGGCGTAGCCGGGTCATCCCCATCAAACAAAAACGCGAAAACAACCCCATGCACAGTAGCTGGCGATAACACAATCAACGGCTTACGCAGATAGCCACACGCCGCTTTGACACGTCGGGCAACACAGGGGTATAATGCTATTATTCCGAAGTCCGGGCGTTGTCCTCGTTCTCCTCCAAGTGGGAGGCAATACCGGCGCGAAAAGCATCTGGATCGACGGCTCGGCGGCGCTGACGTGCGGCTGGACTTCAGCGGGAGCAACCCACGCAGTTTAGCGATGGGTCATCAGAATACCATCAAGGTTAGAGGCGCGCGAGCAAGCGGGGCAGCCGTTGCGCGCAGCCGCGTGCCTCGTGGCGGCTGGCAGGCGTCGGATGTCGATTGGGAGCAAACACCACCCGTAAATTTCCCAAGTGCCGGCCGATCACCCTGCGGGTTAACTGGTGCCGTCGAGCACCGCAATGAAAGCACCGAAGCCAAAGCAATGGGCCGAGCAGGAAGTCCGCCGATTGATCAGGCTCGCCCGGCAGGGAGTTGGCACATCGAAGATAGCCGCCGAATTGGGCCGTCACGCCGGGTCGGTGCGACGAATGGCGCGGAGCATGGGAATACTGTTGAAGAAGTAGCCGTCCCTGGCAGGGCGCTGCCTGATCAACGAGGCGCACGGGTAGAGCCCGAAGGGCCCCTAGCCTCGGCTGATCTCCCGCATACCCCCAACAGCGGCATCAGTATTGCGGCCACAGAACAGCGCTCGACCACGCTGAGAAAAGATGCCCATTCCAAATAGCGCTACAGCGCTGCCTCTCAACATGGTTGTAGTTGGAGTTTGAAAGTTCAAAACGGCCCCAGCCGCAGGATGGGGTAACAGCCGGGGCCGGCATTCCCATTCCAATGTGCCGCAATCGGCGGTAATCGGGCACGCTTCCAGTTAGGCACATAGAAGCTAACAAACTATGCTGTCTTGCACTTCCCCTGCGACGGCCGCGGCCGGTTGCGTGAGACTGCGCTCTCCATGAGGCGGTGAGCCAACTTGGCAAAGTTCGAAATCATCGGGCGGCGTATCGTTGGCCAAATGCTCCCAATACTCAGCTTCGGCGAGCAGCTTCCAACTTCGATCAGGATGATGCGCGGCTGTCTGACGGCACAGCGATGCCATCGCGCGCAGGCGACTCGCAGTATCCATTTGCTCCTCCCAGCTATTTTTTGTTTTTTGCACCTTATTTTCTTTTTTTACGACGGAGTCATTACGATTATGGCGCAGAACTAATTTTCACTCTCCGGACGTGATTCGAATTCGTTACGACTTCAAATCGTTCGAGCGCAACTGATGCAATCCAGTGACGTTCAACGCAGCCATCGCGAGCAACACGAGGCCGCGGCGTCATGTGTCGAGAGAGAGCAAATCGGACTTTGAAGCTCCGGCAAACTCGGAGCCAGCATCTGCGGGTATATCCGGAAGGCTCGAGCGACCGGCCTCAACCGCGACGATCGCGTCCTCGATCTGCTGGATCGAGTCGTCTACGAACGGACGATCCGGAGACATCGACTTCACACCAGGCGAACAAGTCACTTGGATGAAGAGCACGAAAAGGCTGCCAACTCAGGTGGGCCTTACTCTTCTTTCGGACGGGGTTCTTTGGTTTTGCGGCCCAGGAGAGTACTGCGAGCCGGTGGCATTCCTGCTATTGCTCGCTCCAACTCCACAGCGATGGCCCTGTAGCGAGCGAGCAATCTCGTGAAAGTGTCGCGCTTGATTTGGTTCTTGGCAGTTTTCTGAAGTCGCTCGCAATCGGCGATTTGCGCGCGGAGCAGTTCTAGCTGGGCCTGCATTTCCTTCATTGCTTATTCCCCGCGAGAGCCGCAATCCGGCAAATCAACACTCCCGAATTTGAATCTAGATACTTTGAGGTTCGACGACATCAAGTCGAGGACGCGAGCCTAATTGGGACAACCTCCCTGACAAATCGCCTCGCGGGCGTGAGGTTGCCGCAGCGACCAAAACTTGATCGCGTTTCCTAAGGAGACGCCAGCTGTGTTCGGTCGCACCAATCGAGAGGCCATCCGCGCGCCATTCCACGTGGTCAACCGCCAGCTCGGCAATCTCCCGCCGATGTCGGCGTGTTTTCGAGTTGATTGATCTGGATCAAGCCCGGCGAAGCCTGATTCAACAGGATTGACCAGGCAACGCGCGGGGGCCTGGGATGAAACGTTGGGTGGGGCTCGTCATCGCAGCACTCATGGTCGCCGGATCGCGCTCGGGCGATGCCGCCATACGGATCACGGACGATCGAGGCGGATCGATCGGGAAGTACATATACAAGTATGAACGGCTGCGCGCCTCGGGCCAGAGAGTCATCATCGATGGCTTCTGCGCATCGGCCTGCACCATTGTCCTGGCGACCCTGCCCTCCGAAAGGATCTGCGTGACCTCGCGGGCCGAGATGGCGTTCCACGCCGCATGGGATATTGGTCCGCGCGGACGGGCTGTCACGAACGCCGGCGCCACGCGCATGATGTATCTCATGTATCCTGCACCGGTGCGGCGCTGGATCGCCCATCGCGGCGGCTTGACGCCCCGAACCATATTCCTTCGCGGAGACCCGCTGCAGGCGATGTATCGCTCGTGCCCATCCTGAGCCCGCGGGGATCGGCTGCCGCGACAAAAGCTGCCCCAAAGGGTTCGCCTCGTATCCGGATCAATCGGGGGCGAGAAAGCTGGGAGCAGGCGGCGGCCCTCGATCACCGCCGTCCGCGCTCACTTGGTCTTCTCAATATTGATACTGATACTGATTTTGACCCGGACAGACGTAGCTGCCGTAGGTGTCGTAGTAGCAGCCGCTGTTGTAGTTGTTGTTGTAGTAACCGTAGGCTCCGTAGGCAGCGGCGGCGCCCACCGCGGCAGCGCCATAGCCCAAGCCCGGGCGGTAGTAGCCGCCGCCGTAGCCCGGGCGGCCCGCGATCGGGCGTCCCGGATAGCCGGGCCGACCTGCAATCGGGCGGCCCGCTATCGGATGCGCCGGCCGAACTCCTCCGGCCACGCGATAGCCGCGTCCGGCATGAACGGCGCCGCCCCGAACGTGGGCAGCACGCATGCCACCGCCATGAAAGCCACCGGCGCGCATGCCGCCGCCATGAAATCCGCCTCCGGCGCGCATGCCGCCACCTCCGCCACGGCGAGCAAACGCGTCATCGGGCACCAGGCTGGCAGCGACGACGATGGCTGCCGCGAAACCAATCAGACCATAGCGAACCATGAGCTTCCTCCTGATGGTGAGGCGCCATCGATCCGCCGGCTTCCGCGCGTGATGCCCGCGCCAACGGCGACGGCACCAGCGCATGCATTTGGCATTTCGTTGCCTCGCGCTTGATCTAAATCAAGCGGCCGGCGCGCAGCGATGATGATCACGTAAGTTCCCGACAGGAACCGGAAGCACTTGGCCGAAAACATCCGCGGACGCCGCCGATGAGGGGTTGTCTCCGCGAATTCAACTCGCGGGATTCGTGCACTGACACGCACGCCTCATTTGTCTTTAGGGCGCTGCGGCTTTTCCTTTCCCGCAGCCTGCGAGGTTCGGCTTGCGGGGGCCTCAAAGACCGCAATCCGGCGATCGAGTTGCCAGAGCTCGACGTCGTTGACATCAACCAGTTGCGCAGCACGTTCTCGTGCTTCCTGCTCGTCGGCACACTGCAATTTCGCTACGCTTATAACGTGGCGGTGCTGATCCAAAAGATAAGCCCGGTAGTGAGCCATCCCCAAGTCTCCCTACGCCCGCGTTTATCGGATCATCACCTCAATCCTTCAATCAGCATTTTCCAGCCGAACGCATCGTTCGCCGTCAGCAGCAAAGCGCCAAGCGCTGCCAGGTGGAACGGCAGTTCGCAATCGGGACGCGCGTTCATATTGCCGACAAACGAGGCGACCGCGTTCTTGAGATCGCCTCGGTCCAGATGATCGAAGGCCCGTTGCTTGCAACGCTCGACATATTCATCGCGCGCCATCTCAACTAACAGGGAACGTTCCATTTCGTTTGCCCCACCGATGACTTTTTTCGATCGCTGGGGAATTGGAACGAAGCAGGCTTTTTCCGTCTGTTCGAAAGGCGACAAACAGATCTCTTTTGCCGGCAAGTGTGGGAATTCGGATACAGGCGCGCATCCGCATGAAAAGAAGGGTTGCGGATAGCACGCCTACAACGCAGCCTTCGAGACGCCCGCCGATGGCGGGCCCTCAGGATGAGGGAGGAGTGCGTGGCGGCAATTTCAAACGGGGCCAATGCTGCTTAGCCGCTTCCTGAAGAGACCGCGGGAAGCAGTCGTCTAAGGACGAGGCGCTTGCTCAGGCCGCCACCAACGCCATCCGCGATAGCCCTCCCCCACGACGGCAGGGGAATCGCATATGGCGTGCACGATGCTGCGGCATCGGCGCTGGGCTCCCTCTCCCGCTTGCGGGGGAGGGCTGGGGTGGGGGTGTCTCCGCGGTGGGATTGTTAATTGTGGAGGGCGTCTCTGTGTGGCGAGAGCCCTCACCCGCCGCGCCCGGCCTCTCCCGCAAGCGGGGGAGGCGGAGCAAGCCCGCGGACAATCTTCGTGAAATCCATATGCATAGCTCTGCCCACGACGGGAAAGGGCACCGCGAATGGGCACCGCGCTGTCGTCGCCCCTACTCCCAATACCAGGTCGAGAAATCGTTCTCGAACTGCGGGACTTCCTTCCAGACGCCCTTCAGCTTCTTGTTGGTGACAGTCGGCCATTGCGGCTGGAACAGGTAGGCGGAGACGGCGTCGGTGGCCAGCATACGCTGGGCGTCGCCGAGCAGCTTGGCGCGGGCGGCTTCGTCCGGCGTGGACACGATTTGCTTGTAGAGCGCGTTGAACGCCTCGTTGTTGTAACCGAGATAGTAGTCCGGCTCGGTGATCTTGACGAGGTCGAACGGCTCGACGTGGCTCACGATGGTGAGATCGAAATTATGCGGACCAGTGGGCCCGAACACCTGCGACAGCCATTGCGCCCATTCGACGTTCTCGATCTTGGCGATGATGCCGACCTTGGCGAGCTGAGCCGCGACGATCTCGCCACCCTGCCGCGCATAGGGCGGCGGCGGCAGCTTCAGCGACAGCTCGAGCGGCGTGGTGACGCCGGCTTCAGTGAGCAGCTTCTTGGCCTTCTCGGGGTCGTAAGGGTTGATGCCGGTGGTGTCGACATAGCCGAGCGAGCCCGGCGTGTAGAAGCTGCCGATCGGCGTGCCGAAACCCTCGACGGCGCCGTCGATCAATGCCTTGCGGTCGATCGCAGCGAGGATGGCGCGGCGAACGCGGACGTCATCGAGCGGCTTCTTGCGCTCGTTGATCGCCACGATGGTCTTGGCCCTGGAGCCGCCAATCAGCACCGTGAAGCGCGGATCAGACTTGAATTGGGCAACGACGCGGGTCGCAATGCGCGGAAATGCGTCCACATCGTTCGAGAGCAGCGCCGCGGCCTGGGCGGCCGGATCGGAGATGAAGCGGATCGTCACCTTCGACAGCTTGATCGCCGAGGCGTTGCGATAGTCCGCCCATTTGTTGAGCGTGATCGAGGAGCCCTTGGCCCAGGCCCCTAACTGGTAAGGCCCGGTCCCGACCGGCTGCGTGACGTTGGTGGCTGCGCTCTTCGGCTCGACGATCGAGCCGCTCGCCTGTCCGAGGAGGAACGGCAGGTTCGGCTCGGAATACTTCACCGTGATCACGACGGTGTCGGCGTCGGGCGTCTCGACCTTCTCGAACGCCTGGTACAGGCTCTTGTCCTTGTTGGTGCTGGTCGCAGCGGCGTTGCGGTCGAACGAGAACTTCACCGCCGCGGAATCGAACGGTTCGCCATTGTGGAATTTGACGCCCTTGCGCAGCTTGAAGGTATAGATCTTCAGGTCGGGCGACGCGGTCCAGCTCTCCGCCAGCAGCGGCGAGACGGAGCCGTCCTCGTTGATCTTGGTGAGCGTCTCGTAGATGTTGTAGAGCGTGACCTCGGCGATCGCGGCCGCAGCGGCATTGGTCGGATCGAGCCCCGGCGGCTCCAGCGTCATCGCCATGACGACGCTGTCCTTCTTGCTCTGCGCCAGTACAGGCAAAGGCGCCGCGGCGAGCGCGGCGGCAAATGCGACGATGGATAGTTTCCTGAACATCTCGTAACTCCCCGGCCTGCTGTCTTCGTGAGCCTATGCCAATCCTGCTCCGGACACTAACCTTCCATGGCGGCCTGCGGCAACGCCATCACAGACTCCGCCTTGTGACAGGCGGCAAGGTGCCCCTCGCCCACCCTGCGTAGCTCAGGCAGGGCCTCGCGGCAATGCTGGTCGGCGAGTGCACAGCGCGCGACATAGGGACATCCGGTCGCGGCCGCCGATTGCGAAGCGATCGCCTGGGCTCCGCGCCGGCGCCGGCCGCCCCCGGCGCGCGCCCGTGGCACGGCATCCAGCAGCGCCCGCGTATAGGGATGGGCACAATGCTCGAACAGATCTTCGGGGCGCCCCTTCTCGACGATGCGGCCGAGATACATCACCGCGACCTCGTCGCAGAGATAGTCGACCACGGCGAGGTCGTGGCTGATCAGGATGTAGCTGAGGCCGAACTGCTCCTGGAGGTCCTGCATCAGGTTGAGGACCTGGGCCTGCACGGAGACGTCGAGCGCGGAGACCGGCTCGTCGGCGACGATCAGCTTCGGCTGGGTGATCAGCGCACGCGCGATCGCGATGCGCTGGCGCTGGCCGCCGGAGAACTCGTGCGGATATTTGTCCATGTCGGCTTCGCGCAAGCCGACTTGCTTCAGCACGGCGGCGACGCGGTCGCGGAAGGTGGTGCGGTCGGCGCCTTCCAGCACGGTGAGCGGCTCGGCGACGATGCGGGCGATGATCTGGCGCGGATCGAGCGAACCATAGGGGTCCTGGAACACCATCTGGAAATCGCGCCGGGCGCGACGCAGCTCATCGGGCGGGATCCGGTTGAGATCGCGGCCGAGCAGCGCGACCTGCCCCGAGGTCGGCCGCTCCAGCGCCATCACCACGCGCGCGAAGGTGGACTTGCCCGAGCCGGATTCGCCGACGATGCCGAGGCTCTTGCCGGCCTGGACCTGCACGCTGACGCCGTTGAGCGCGCGCACATGTCCGGGCGGACGAAACAGGCTCTCGCGCGGCAGCGTGTAGCGCTGCTCGAGATCCTTCACGTCGAGAAGAGGCGCGGTGCTCATGCGGACAGCGCTCCGACATTCGCAGCCATCGAGACGTCCGTTCGGATGCAGCGCACGCCATGTCCGGGACCGACGTCCACCATCGGCGGCAGCGCTGCGCGGCACGCATCGATCACGAGCGGACATCGTTCCGAGAAGGTGCAGCCGGCCGGAAGGTCGGCGAGCTCCGGCACCGTGCCCGAGATCGTCTTCAGCCGCGTCCCCTTGCGCGCACCGAGCTTCGGCCGCGCGCGGAACAGGCCCTGCGTGTAGGGATGACCCATCCGGCGGAACACCTCATCGGTCGGCCCGCTCTCGACCACGGTGCCGCCATACATCACCATCATGCGCTGGACGTTCTCGGCGATGACGCCGAGATCGTGCGAGATCAGGATCATCGACATGCCGCGCTCCTCGACGAGATCGGCGATGAGGTCGAGGATCTGGCCCTGGATGGTGACGTCGAGCGCGGTGGTCGGCTCGTCCGCGATCAACAGGTCGGGCTCGCAGGCGAGCGCCATTGCGATGGTGATGCGCTGGCGCTGGCCGCCCGAGAACTGGTGCGGATAGGCATCGATCCGACGCGCCGGATCGGGCAGCCCGACGCGATCGAGCAAGGCGATCGCTTCTTTTCGCGCCTGCCCCGCCGAATATTTCTTGTGACGCCGCAGCGGCTCGGCGACCTGGTTGCCGATCGTATGCATCGGGTTGAGCGCGGTCATCGGCTCCTGGAAGATCATGCTGATGCGATTGCCGCGCAGGCGGCAGTAGTCCGCATCCGATAAGCCGGCGAGCTCGTTGCCGTCGAGCTTGATGCTGCCGGTGACGCGTGCGCTGTCGGGCAGCAGGCCCATCAGCGACATCGCGGTGACCGACTTGCCGCAGCCGGACTCGCCGACGAGCCCGAGCGTCTCGCCGCGCTTGAGGGAGAAGCTGACGCCGCGCACGGCCTGTGCGGGCCCGCGGCTGGTGTTGAGACGGACGCCGAGATTGTCGACCTCGATCAGCGGCATGGTGGAGCGCTCAGCCATCGTCATCTCTCCCGCGCCAGCCGGGGATCGAGCAGATCGCGCAGCCCGTCGCCGAGGAGATTGAGCCCGAGCACGGCGATTGCGATCGCCGCGCCCGGATAGACCGCGAGCATCGGCGACTGGAACAGCAGCGTCTGGGCATCGTTCAGCATCCGCCCCCAGGACGGCTGCGGCGGCTGCGTGCCGAGGCCGAGATAGGACAGCGCTGCCTCCGCGAGAATGGCGAGCGCGAACTGGATGGTGAGCTGCACGATCAGGATCGACAGGATGTTGGGCAGCACGTGCTCGATGGTGATGCGGAATTTGCCCTTGCCCGAGGCCCGCGCGGCCAGCACGAATTCGCGGGCCCAGATCGCGTTGGCCGAGCCGCGCGTCAGCCGGGTCAAGGTCGGGATCTGGAAGATGCCGATCGCGACGATCGAAGTCACCATGCCGGGGCCGACCACCGCGGCGAGCATGATTGCCGAGAGCACGGCCGGAAAGGCGAAGGTGAAATCGGAGAAACGCATGATGATCTCTTCGGTCCAGCCGCGCTTGGCCGAGGCGATCAGGCCGAGGCAGACGCCGAAAGTGAGACCGATGCTGACCGCGATGATGCCGACCGCAATGGTGGAACGCGCGCCGGCGAGCAGCAGCGAGACGATGTCGCGGCCGAAGGAATCGGTGCCGAGCCAGTGCGCGGCCGAGGGCGGCCGCAGCTTCGAGGCGATGTCGATCTCGTAAGGCGACCACGGCGTCCACACCAGCGACAGCAGCGCCGAGACGAGAACGAGCAGGCTGAGGGAGCCGCCGAGGACAAAACTGCGATGGCGCAGCGCGCGGCCCCAGAAGGTCTTGGCCGGCAGACGGCGCGTCGCGACGGGTGCGTCAATGGAAGTGGTCACGGGCGCGCTCACAGGTCGTGCACCTTGATACGGGGATCGATCAGCGCGTAGAGCACGTCGACGACGAAATTGACGATGACGACCATGGTCGCGAGCAGCATCACGCAATTGCGCACCACGATCAGGTCGCGGTTGGCGATCGACTGAAAGATCAGCCGGCCGAGGCCCGGCAGGTAGAACACGTTCTCGATCACGATGGTGCCGGCGAGCAGGTTGGCGAATTGCAACCCCATCACCGTCATCACGGGGATCATGGCGTTGCGCAGCACGTGGCTCCACAGCACCTCGCGCTTGCCGAGCCCTTTGGCCCGCGCCGTGCGGACGAAGTCTTCGCGCAGCACTTCCAGGACCGCCGAGCGTGTGACGCGGGCGAGGATCGCGGCCTGGACCACCGCCAGAGAAACTGCCGGGAGGAGCAGCGACTTGACGCCTGGCCAGACGCCGTCCTCCCAGCCGGCGAAGCCGCCCGCCGAAAGCCATTGCAGCCGCACCGCGAACAACAGCACCAGCAGGATCGCGAACCAGAAATTCGGCAGCGCGATGCCCACTTGCGTCAGCGACATCACGCCGACGTCGCCGAGCTTGTTGTGGTTGGCGGCGGTGTAGATGCCGGCCGACAGCGCCAGCGTCACCGTGATCGCCATCGACATGATCGCGAGCGGAATAGTGAGCACCAGCCGCTCCGCGATCAAGCCGGCGACCGGCGTGCCATAGACATAGGAATTGCCGAGATCGCCAATGAGGAGGCCCTTGATCCATTGCAGGTAGCGGATCGCCAGCGGCTGGTCGAGCCCGAGCTTGGCGGTGAGCGCGCGCACCGCGTCCGGCGAGGCGTCGGCGCCCATCAGCATCTGCGCGGCATTGCCCGGCAGCGCGTCCAGCACCAGGAAAATGATCAGCGACGCGCCGACCAGCGTCGCCAGCAGGGTCAACAGACGTCGGAGGACAAAGACGCTCATGTGCGGTCGATTTCAGGGCTCATCCGCGGCACGATCAACATGTCCGGGCGGCGGAGGCAAGGGCTTTGCTGCATGCCCATCTCCTCAGCCCGGCCAACGGGACAGAAGACCGCTCGAGGCCTCGAACAGCGCGCTGACGCGCAGCAATTCCGCATCAGCCCGGAAGCGGCCGACCAGCTGGAGCCCGACCGGCAGGCCGTCGCGGGCAAAACCTGAGGGAAGGCTGACGGCGGGATGGCCGGTCATGTTGAACGGCATGGTCCAGGGGAACCAATTCGGCCGGACGCTGTCGAAATGCGCCCCGTCGATCTCGATGCTGCCGAACAGGTCCTGCTTGATCGGCAGCGCGGTGCGCGTGAGGGTCGGCATCGCCAAAAAGTGCCCCCGCGCAAGCAGGGATTGCACGCGGCGGAACAGCGCGGTGCGCGCGAACATCGCCTCCTGATAGTCGACGCCGCTGACCTCGGTGGCGAGCGCGAGCTGCTTGAGGAAGGCCTCGCTCAGCTCGTCCCCGTGCTCGGCCGCGAGCTTTGCAAAGCGCGTGCGCCAGACCGTGTGGTTGATGGCGCGCCAGATCGGCTCGATGTCGAAGCCTTCGCCGGAGAATTCCTCGAGCTCGGCGCCGAGCCCGGCCAGCCGGTCGAGGCTCGCCTTGAAATTGGCGGCGACCTCGGCGGAGACGGGGCGGCCCGGCGGCGTCAGGCAATACAAAATCCTCTGCCCGTGCAGGTCGCCGCGCGGAGCGGCGGTGCCGACGAAATCGGGCACGGGGAGACCGATCGACCACGGATCGCAAGAATCTTCGCCCGCCATCGCCTGCATCATCAGCGCGGTGTCGGCGACGGTGCGGGTGGTCGGCGTGACATAGGTCTGGTTGCCGAAGACGTCGAGCGCCTGGCTGTGCGGGATCACGCCGTTGCTCTGCTTCAGGCCCACCACGCCGTTGCAGGCGGCGGGAATCCGGGTCGAGCCGCCGCCGTCAGTCGCAATCGCCAGCGGCGCGATGCCGCTCGCGACCGCCACCGCCGCGCCGCCGCTGGAGCCGCCGGAGGAGCGGCAGGCGTCCCAGGCATTGCGGGTGCGGCCGAACAGCGGGGAATCCGTCAGGCACTTGCTGCCGAATTCCGGCGTCGTGGTCTTGCCGATCAGGATCGCGCCCTCAGCTCGCAGCCGCGCCACCGCGACGGCATCCTCGGTCGGCACGTTGTCCTTGTAGGGAACGGCGCCGAAGGTGGTCTTGACGCCCCTGGTGTTGACGATGTCCTTGACGGTGACGGGGATGCCGTGGAGCAGGCCGAGCGGCTCGCCCGCCATCACCTTGCGCTCGGCGGCGCGGGCCTGCGCCATCGCCTCGTCGCCGCACAGCGTGATGAAGCAGTTCAATTCGGGCTGGAGCGCCTCGGCGCGGGCGAGCACGGCGCTGACGATCTCGACCGGCGAAATCTTCCTGGCGGCGATGAGGCCGCGCAGGTCGGTTGCGGACAGGAGACAGGGATCGCCGTTCATCGTCACATCACGCTCCGCAAGCCCGCCACCGTTGGCAGGGATTGACAGCGAGAATGACAGTTTTGTTAACTCGCCGTCCAATACGATTTTGGTCGCCAACCCATACGTTTTCGGTATGCCAATGGATCTCCGCCGGCTCCGCTATTTCGTCGCCGTGGCCGAGGCGCGCAGCGTCGGCAAGGCCGCCGAACGGCTGCGGATGGCGCAACCGCCGCTCTCGGTGCAGATCCGCAAGCTGGAGGCCGAGGTCGGCGCACCGCTGTTCCGCCGCGGCACCCGCGGCATGGACCTGACCGAAGCGGGCCAGGCGCTGCTGGTGCGCGCCAGCGAAGCGCTGGCGCTGGCGGCCGACGGCATCGAGGCCGCGCGCGCGGTTGCCTCGGGCCGGCGCGGGCGGCTCTCAGTCGGCTACATGTTCGTGCTGGCCAATGCGATCCTGCCGCGGCTGATCCCCGAGCTGCGCCGCTCGGTGCCCGGTGTCGACCTCGACTTCGCCGAGCTCAGCGCCTCGACGCGCGAGGCCCGGGTGCTCGATCGCACCGTCACGGTCGCGCTGTGCATGCCGGCCATCAACCATCCCGAGATCCAGGTGGCGCGGATCGGTACGCAGCGCTTCATGCTGGCGATGCCGACCAACTCGCCGCTCGCGCGCCTCAGCTCCGTGCCGATGGCCCGGTTGCACGGCCGTCCGCTGATCGCGCTGCCACATCCGGACCATGGCCCCGCATCGTCCGCCGTGGTCCCCCTGCTGCGCCGGCACCAGGTGGTGATGCCGATCGCGAGCCGGGTTGAGACGGTGCATTCGGCGATGAGCCTGGTTCTCGCCGGCGAAGGCCTCGCCATCCTGCCCGCCTGCGCGCAGCTCGGCGCGCCGCGCGGCATCGTGTTCAGGCCGCTGCGCGATGCCACCGACTCCCTCGACATCGCGGTCTGCTGGCGGCGGGATTCGCACAGCCCGCTGATCCGCACCTTCCTGAAATGCGCCGAGAAGGTCGTCGCGGCGTTGTGACGGCTACAGGCTCCAGGTGACCTCGTGGCTCCAGGGCGGATCGGCGCCCGGACGGGTGCAGGTCAGCCCGGCGCAATTGGCGGCAAAGGACAGCGCGCGGCGGAGCTCGTCTGCGCTGATGTCCTTGAGCCGCTCGCGGACCAGGCGCCCCTGCTTGTGCAGGGCGAACAGCAGCGCGGCCTGAAAGCTGTCGCCGGCGCCGATGGTGTCGGCGACCTCGACCTTTGGTGCCTGCACTTCGATCTGCCCTGTGGCTGCGTGCCAGGCGATGGCGCCGTTGTTGCCGCGGGTGATGACGACGAGGCTCGTGCCCTGCCCCAGCAGCGCGCTCGCCCGCTGCTGATACGGCTCGTCTCCGAAGAGATAGCCGAAATCGACGTCGGACATCTTGATGAGATCGGCAGAGGCGCCGAACTCGGCCATGCGCGCGAGATAGGCCGGCTTGTCCTTGACGAGGTTGGGCCGGCAGTTCGGATCGAAGGAGATCGTGGACGATGCACGCGCATCCGCGATCAGCGCCTTCGTCTCGGCGGCGCCCTGGTCGTTGACGAGCGTAGTCGAGCCGACATGGACGGCCTCGACCGTATCGAAAGGAATGCTCCCGCGCCGGTAGGTCCAGCTCCGCGTCGCGGTTTCGGCGTCATAGAAGGCATAGTGCGACTCGCCCGCGACGATGCGGACGAAGGCGAGCGTGGTCTGGCGGTCGCTGCGGGTGGCGAGATCGAGTGCGACATTCGAGGCGGTTGCGTGGTCTTCGATCATCCGTCCGAACAGGTCGGTCGAGATGCCGCCGACGAAGCCGGTCGGCGCGCCCAGCCGCGCCATGCCGATCGCGACGTTGAGGCAGGAGCCGCCGACCGCGGGCATCACCGCCTCGCGTCCTTCCGTGTTTCGCGTCGGCACGAAATCGATCAGCGCATCGCCGCTAGCAATCAGCATGTCTCTTCAACCTCTGGCGATGCCGGCCATCGCGGCACGGCTGCCGCGATCGACCTCGCGCAGCAGCTTGTAGACCTCGCGCTTGCGCGTGTGAAATGCGGCCATGTCGGGCGCGGTCGGCTCGCTCTTGCGCCCGAGCGCCGACATCTTGGCCATGGTCTCGCCGATCGAGGCATAGGCGCCGCCGGCCACCGCCCCGAGCATCGCGGCGCCCAGCAGCACCGGCTCCTTGGTTTGCGGCAGCGCGACGGTGAGGCCCGTGGTATCCGCCATGATCTGCCGCACCAGCGGGCTGCGGCTGGCGCCGCCGCCCATGATCATGAGGCTGGAGCGGACCCCATGCGCGGCAAAGGCCTCGATCACCTCGGCAAGGCCATAGGCAAGACCGCAGAGGCCGGCGACGAACAGCCGCTCCATCGAGGCGATGTCGGTGTCGAGATCGAGACCGGCGATCACCGCGCGCGTGTCGGGATCGGCATAGGGCGAGCGGTTGCCGATGAATTCGGGCAGTACATGGACATCGCGGGCGAGCAGCGCGGCGCGGCTGGCATCGCCGGCGCGTGCGATGATGCGGCGCTCGAGGAACTCGATCAGGTCGAGGCCTTCGCTGCGCGCCGCCGCGCTCGCATCAGTGTGGCCGGGATGCGACTTGAGCAGGTGGTCGATCGCCGCGCCCGCGGCCGACTGGCCGCCTTCGTTGAGCCAGAACTCCGGCACCATGCCGGAATAATAGGGCCCCCACACGCCCGGCACGAAGCACGGCTCCTTCGTCGTCGCCATGATGCAGGCCGACGTTCCCATGATGTAGGCGAGCCGGTCGCTGACCTCGCTCGCGCCGCCCGAGCCATCGCGGCCGCCGATCGCGCCGATGCCGCCGGCATGGGCGTCGATCAGGGAGGCGCCGACCGGGGTGCCCGGCGTCAGGCCGAGCTCGGCTGCGGCTGCCGACGTGAGGCCTGTGCCGACGCGGGTGCCGGGCGCAACGATGTCGGTGCCGATGCGGGCGTATTTTTCGGCGACGAAGTCGGACAGACCGATGCGCTTGAAGAACGGCGCGCTCCAGCCGCCGCCGTCATGCGCCAGATAGTTCCACTTGCAGGTGACGGTGCAGGTCGAACGCTGCAGCGAACCGGTCGCGCGCCAGGTCAGATAGTCCGCCAGATCGAAGAAGTGACCTGCGGCGTCAAAACTCGCGCGCAGATGCCGCTTCAGCCACAAGAGCTTCGGCATCTCCATCTCGGGCGAGATCGAGCCGCCGACATAGCGCAGCACGGCGTCCTCGGTCTCGTTGATCAGCCGCGCTTCGGCAATGGCGCGATGGTCCATCCAGACGATGACGTTGCGCTGCTTATCGCCGGAGGCGCTGACGGTGAGCGGCTCGCCCTGCGGATCAAGCACCACGAGGGAACAGGTGGCGTCAAAACCGATGCCGCCGATGCTGTCGGGCGCAATCGCCGCTTCCGCCACGGCCGCGCGCACCGATTTGACGCAGGCGTCCCAGATGTCCTCGGAAGACTGCTCGACGATGTCGCCGGCCTCGTGCCAGATCCTGATCGGATGCCGGGCGGTCGCGAGCAAGGTTCCTGCCTCGTCAAACACCCCTGCCCGCGTGCTCGTGGTCCCCACGTCGACGCCGATATACGCTCGCGGCATTGTCGCTCCCGGTCGCTTTCCGTCAGTTTTGACGATAAGCCTACCAGCAAGTGTAGCCGCCATCCACCAGCACGATGCTGCCGGTCATCAGGCTCGCGGCCTCCGACGACAGGAACAGCACGACGGAGGCGATCTCCTCGACTTGCCCCATCCGCGCCATCGGGGTTCCGCCGATCCAGGCGTCGTACATTTTTGGATTGCTCTTCACGAAGGCGTTCAGTGGGGTCTCGATATAGGTCGGCGCCACCGCATTGACGCGAATGCCCCGTGCGCCCCATTCCGCGGCCAGCGACTTGGTCAGGTGGTGCACTGCGGCCTTGGAGGCGTTGTAGAAGCACTGCTCCTGCGGCTTGTTGACGATGAAGCCCGACATCGAGCCGACATTGACGATGGCGCCGCTTTTCGCCTTCAGCATGTGCTTGCCGAACTCGCGGCAGCACCAGAAGGTGCCGTTGAGATTGACGTCGATGACGTTGAGCCAGTGCTCGTCGGTGACGGTCTCCGCCGGCGTCTCGCTGCGCGCGATGC
The DNA here is from genome assembly GCF_025200885.1 of Bradyrhizobium huanghuaihaiense. NCBI lineage: Bacteria > Pseudomonadati > Pseudomonadota > Alphaproteobacteria > Hyphomicrobiales > Nitrobacteraceae > Bradyrhizobium > Bradyrhizobium huanghuaihaiense. The sequence continues at coordinate 6,265,983 of NZ_CP104172.1, forward strand.
CGGCATTGTTGACGAGGATGTCGACCCTGCCGTGGCGGGCGACGAGGTCGTTCGCGACGTCGGCCACCCGCTTGGTGTCGGTGACGTCCATGATCGCGGTCTCGACGTCAAAACCCTTCGCCTTCAGGCCGGCTTTGGCGCTGTCGGCGATCTTGCTGTCGCGGTCGCCGATGATGACCCGGGCGCCGGCCTCGGCCAGCGCCTCGGCGCAGCCAAGGCCGATGCCCTGCCCGCCGCCGGTGATGAACGCGGTCTTCCCGTTCAATCTGAATTTTTCCAGGTACATGGTGGTCTTTCCGTTTCTTGCCGTTGTCTTGCCGTTTCTTGTTAGCCTCGAAGGGCATTGCCGCCGTCGTCGAAGCGGTGAATGCGCTGGGGGTCCGGCACCAGCGAGACGCGGTCGCCGGCATGCAGGCTCAATTCGCCAATGTAGCGCGCGGTCAGCATGCCGAGTGGCCCGGCATCGACATAAAGGAAGGTGTCGCTGCCGAGATGCTCGGCGACCGCGATCGTTCCCTGCCAGCCGCCTCCGCCGTCGCGCTCGATCTTCAGATGTTCCGGCCGTACACCAATCGTCGCCGCCCCCTTCTGCAAGGCGAGCTCACCGGTGACAAAGTTCATCTTGGGCGACCCGATGAAGCCGGCGACGAAGAGATTGGCCGGCCGCTCGTAAAGCTCCAGCGGCGAGCCATATTGCTCGATCTTGCCGCCGTTGAGCACGACGATCTTGTCGGCCATGGTCATGGCCTCGACCTGGTCGTGGGTGACGTAGATCGCAGTGGTGCCGAGCTGCTTCTGCAGCCGCGTCACCTCGATGCGCATCTGCACGCGCAAGGCTGCATCGAGGTTGGAGAGCGGCTCGTCGAACAGGAACGCCTTGGGCTCGCGGACGATGGCGCGCCCGATCGCGACGCGCTGGCGCTGGCCGCCGGAGAGCTCGCGCGGCTTGCGGTCGAGATAAGGCGAAAGGTTCAGCGTCGCGGCGGCGGCCTCGACCTTGCGGTTGATCTCGTCCTTGGCAAGGCCCGCCATCTTCAGGCCGAAGCCGATATTGCCGCGCACGCTCATATGCGGATAGAGCGCATAGGACTGGAACACCATCGACAGCCCGCGCTTGGCCGGGGGCGTATCGACGACGTTCTTGCCGTCGATCAGGATCTTGCCGCCGCTGACGTCCTCGAGCCCCGCGATCAGCCGCAGCAGCGTGGTCTTGCCGCAGCCGGAGGGACCGACGAACACCACGAAGGAGCCGTCGGCGATGTCGAGGTCGGCGCCCTTGATGATGTGCACGGGGCCGAAGGATTTCTGCACGCCCTGAAGTGTGATCTGACCCATGGCAGCCCCCTTACTTCACCGCGCCAAAGGTGAGCCCGCGCACGAGCTGCTTCTGGCTGAACCAACCGAGGACGAGAATGGGCGCGATTGCCAGCGTCGAGGCCGCCGACAGTTTTGCCCAGAACAGCCCTTCCGGGCTCGAATAGGACGCGATGAACGTGGTGAGCGGCGCGGCGTTCGAGGTAGACAGGTTCAGCGTCCAGAACGCCTCGTTCCAGGCCAGGATCAGATTGAGCAGCAAGGTCGAGGCGAGGCCCGGGATCGCCATCGGCGTCAGCACATAGACCAGCTCGCGGCCGATCGTGGCGCCGTCCATGCGCGCGGCCTCCAGGATGTCGCGCGGGATCTCCTTGAAATAGGTGAAGAGCATCCAGATCACGATCGGCAGATTTCCGAGGCAAAGGATGAAGACGAGGCCGATGCGGGAATCGAGCAGGCCGAACGTCTTGAAGATCAGGTAGATCGGCACCAGCACGCCGACCGGCGGCATCATCTTGGTCGAGAGCATCCAGAGCAGGATGTCCTTGGTGCGCTTGGTCGGCGAGAACGCCATCGACCAGGCCGCCGGGATCGCGATCAGCAGCGCGATCAGCGTCGAGCCGCCGGCGATGATGATCGAGTTCATCGCGTGGTGGAAATAGTCGCTGCGCTCCTGCACGGTCGCGTAGTTTTCCAGGGTCCAGTGGAAGAACAGGAACGAGGGCGGAATGGCGAAGGCCTCGAGCTCGGTCTTGAAGCTCGCCAGCACCATCCACAGGATCGGGAAGAAGATCAGGAAGCCGAACAGCCAGGCCCCGATCGTCGATATGACCACCCGCTGTCTCGTCGCCATGCGTGCCATGACTTCAGGCCTCCAGGTTGCGGCCGACGATGCGGACGAGGAAGAAGGCGACGATGTTGGCGATCACAACCGCGACGAGGCCGCCGGCCGAGGCGCTGCCGACATCGAACTGGATCAGCGCCTGCGCATAGATCAGGAAGGCGATGTTGGTGGTCGACAGCCCGGGGCCACCGCCCGTGGTGACGTAGATCTCTGCAAAGACGGTGAGCAGGAAGATGGTCTCGATCAGGATCACCACCGTGATGGGGCGCGCCAGGTGCGGCAGCGTGATGTAGATGAAGGTGGAGACCGCACTCGCGCCATCCATCTCAGCCGCCTCCTTCTGCTCTTCATCGAGCGACTGCAGCGCGGTGAGCAGGATCAGCGTCGCGAACGGCAGCCATTGCCAGGCCACGATCAGGATCACAGAGAACAGCGGCACGTCGTTGAACCAGTCGACCGGCGTCAGTCCGACCAGTTTTGCGAGCCAGGCGAACAGGCCGGACACCGGGTGCATCAAGAGGTTCTTCCAGACCAGCGCGCTCACGGTCGGCATCACGAAGAACGGCGCGATCACCATCAGCCGCACGAAATTGCGCCCGATCACGGGCTGGTCGAGCAGCAGCGCCAGCGGAATGCCGAGCAGGATGGTCAGCGCCAGCACCGAGCCAACCAGCACCAGCGTGTTCTGGAGCGAGGCGAGGAAGGCGGGATCGGTGAGGAAGTAGCGAAAGTTCTCCAGGCCAATAAAGGCCTCGGAGCCGGGATCGAGCAGGCTGTAATGCAGCGTCGAGAAATAGAGCGTCAGCGCGAGCGGGACGATCATCCAGATGAACAGCAATCCGACGGCCGGGGTCAGCAGCGACCTCGCGAGGAATTGCGTCTGCCGGGTTGCCATCCGCGCGCTCCGTTGGCGGGAAGAAGGCGGCCATCCATCCGGGGCTGGGCTGGAGGATGGCCGCCAGTTTGAGCTCAGGAGGGAGAGCTCACTTGATGTAGCCGGCGCGCTTCATCTCGCGCTCGGTTGCCGATTGCGCCGCGGTGAGCGCGGCATCGACCGTCATCGACCCCGCGAGCGCAGCCGAGAACTGCTGGCCGACCTGGGTGCCGATGCCCTGGAATTCGGGGATCGCGGCGTATTGCACGCCGACGTAGGGAACGGGCTTCACCGTCGGCTTGTTGGGGTCAGCGGCGTCGATCGAGGCCAGCGTCAGCTTGGCGAACGGCGCGACCTTCAGGTACTCATCGTTCTGGTAGAGCGAGGTGCGCGTGCCCGGCGGCACGTTGGCCCAGCCCTCCTTCGACGCCACCAGCTTGGTGTAGTCCTTGCTGGTTGCCCAGGCGATGAACTTCTCGGCGGCTTCCGTCTTCTTGGAGCCGGCGGGGATTGCGAGATTCCAGGCCCACAGCCAGTTGGCGTTCTTGCCGAGCCCGGTGTTGGGCGCGAGCGCGAAGCCGACCTTGTCGGCGACCTTGGAGTCCTTCGGGTTGGTGACAAAGGACGCCGCGACCGTGGCGTCGATCCACATCGCGCATTTGCCGGCGTTGAACAACGCCAGATTCTCGTTGAAGCCGTTGGAGCTCGCGCCGGGCGGGCCGGCTTCCTTCATCAGGTTCACGTAGGTCGTGAGCGTCGTCTTCCATTCCGGCGTGTTGAACTGCGGCTCCCATTTTTCGTCGAACCAGCGCGCGCCGTAGGAATTGGCCATCGCCGAGAGGAAGGCCATGTTCTCGCCCCAGCCCGCCTTGCCGCGCAGGCAAATGCCGTAAGTGCCGGCGTTCTTGTCGGTCAGCTTCTTGGCGGCGTCGATGACGAAGTCCCAGGTCGGCTTTTCCGGCATCTTCAGGCCGGCCTTCTCGAACAGATCGGTGCGATACATCACCATCGAGCTCTCGCCGTAGAAGGGCGCGGCATAGAGCTTGCCGTCGGCGGAGACCGCGTCCTTGATCTTCGGCAGGAGGTCGGCGACGTCGTAATCGGCGCCGAGATTGGCCAGCGGCACCAGCCAACCCTTCTTGGCCCAGATCGGCACCTCATAGGTGCCGATGGTGAGGACGTCGAACTGGCCGCCCTTGGTGGCGATGTCGGTGGTGACGCGCTGGCGCAGCACGTTCTCCTCCAGCGTCACCCATTTCACGGCGATATCAGGGTTCTTCTTGGTGAACTCACCCGTCAGCCCCTGCATGCGGATCATGTCGCCATTGTTGACGGTGGCGATGGTCAGGGTCGTTTCGGCCATCGCGGGGACGGCCAACAGGACAGACGCGCCGCAGACGGCGCCGAGGACATGTTTCACGGTGACCTCCCTCAATTCGCGCTTTTGAGCATATGCCCACGCGTTGGGCGTATGTTCAACGGAGGGACGGTGCTTGTCAAGCAGGCGCGCGGGCGTTCCAGCAACTTATGAGTGCTGCGGTGCGGGAGGGGTGGAAGTGAATGGAAGCAGATGGCGCGGCTTGCTCCACCTCTCCCGCTTGCGGGAGAGGTCGCATCGCATCGACAGATGCGATCCGGGTGAGGGCTTGCTCCTCTTGGGGAGTCTTGCCAGCGGAAAGACCCTCTCCCCAGCCCTCTCCCGCAAGCGGGAGAGGGAGCGGAGTCCCGCTGCCGTGCCAGCTCCGGCCTACCGCTCCAGAATCGCCCTCGCCGTCGCCTCGTCCGTGATCAGGCCGTTGATCAGGCCCCCGCTCAACGCCGCAGAGATCGCCGCCACCTTGGCTGCGCCGACGGCGGCGCCGATGGTCGTGGTCTTTGCCGGCACTTCGGGCGGGATGCTGGTGAGGCGCTTGTTGGTGCCGGCCTTGAGCAGGCGGCCCTTCGCATCATAGGCCCAGCCGGTGATCTCGCCGATCGCTCCCAGGCGCATCATCTCGAACAATTCGTCGCGGGTGACGAAGCCGTCGACGTGCACCTGCGCCTTCTGATCCATCTGGCCGATGCCGACGAGGCGCAAATCGGCCCTGGCCGCGACCGCCTTCACCTTGGCAATCGGCTCGATGCGCACCATCCTGTTGCGCTCGTCCTCCGACGACATCAGGAAGGGCAGCGGCATCGGATAGTGCCGCGCGCCGGTGCGATCGGCGAGCCGGCCGACGGTGTCGTAGAAGCTCGCCGAGCCGTCGGCGGAGATGTTGCCGACCAGCGAGACGATCTGGTGATTGGGCCGGTCGATCGGCGTGACGCGCTCGACCGCGGCACGCACCGCCCTGCCCGTGCCGAGCGCGACGATGACGGGCGTCTCCGAGCGCAGCGTGGAATCGAGCAGATTGGCGCAGCGCTCGGCAATGCCTGCGGTTGCCTGCGGCGCGGCAGAATCGGCCGGCACCACCTCGCAATGAACGAGGTCGAACCGTTCCTTCAGACGGGCCGCCAGCTCCATGCAGGCGGCGATGGGATGTTCGAGCCGGAAGGTGATCAGCCGTTCGGCGAGGCACAGCGAGACCAGCCGCTGCGCCGAGGCGCGCGAGACCTGGAGCATTTTTGCGATCTCGTCCTGGGTGTGGCCGGCAATGAAATAGAGCCAGCCGGCACGCGCGGCGTCGTCGAGTCTCGACTTGTCGTTCTCGGCGGCCATGCGGGCTCACATCTCCCAGAAATCGCTCATGCGCGCGAAGACCCGATCGGCCCCGGCGGCCGACAATATAGCCCGGCCGTCGCGGCTGCGATAATGGCCGCCGCCGACAAATCCCCAGACGGTCATGCCGGCCGCCTTGCCCGCCTGCACGCCGCTGACGCTGTCCTCGATCACCAGCGTGCGCGAGGGGTCGGCGCGCATCATTTCGGCGGCGTGGAGAAAGAGGTCCGGTGCGGGTTTACCGTGCTTGACCATTTGCGCGGTATAGAGCCGGCCGTCGAAATGCGACGCGAGGCCAGTCACGTCCAACGACAGCGAGACACGATCGAGATCGCTGGACGAGGCGACGCAGCGCGGTGCCTTCAGCGCGGATAGAATGGTGGCGACCTCGGGGATTGGCTGGAGCGACTTCGCAAAGGTCTCACGCACGCGCGCCTTCAGGCGCGGCAGGAATTCATCGGGTAGTGTTCGTCCACGCTCGCGATAATACTGTCCGATCGCGGCCGTGCTGCGGCCCAGAAACAGCTCGAGCGCCTGCTCCAGGCTGAGCTCGAAATCGAACTCCGCCAGCACCTCGGACAAGCACCGGCAACTCAGCAGCTCGCTGTCGACGAGCACGCCGTCGCAGTCAAAGATGATGAGATCGGGTTTCGACCGGATTTGGTCCATCCGCCCATTCGATCATATACCCATGCGATGAGCAATAGTTCACTCGGGAACGTTGGTTCGACTGGTTTAATGGGCCACCTGCCGGTAGATCGCCGGCAGCGCCGCGGGCAGTCGCTTGATGTTTCCGACGATGGCATAGCCGCTGCGGCCGAACAGCGTCGGAAAATAGGATTGCGCCGCCGCGTCGATCGTCACGCCGAACACCGCGATGCCGAGCCGGCGCGCCTCCTGCACCGACTTCCTGGTGTCTTCGAGCGCAAAGCGCCCCTCATAATGGTCGACGTCGTTCGGCTTGCCGTCGGTGAGGATGAGCAGCAGCTTCTTGCGCTGCGGCTGGCGCGCAAGCTCGGCGGAGGCGTGGCGGACCGCCGCGCCGATCCGCGTGTAATAGCCTGGCTTGAGCGCGCCGATGCGGCGCTCGACCACGCCGCTCATCGGCTCGCCGAACGCCTTGACCGTTTCGAGCCGCACCCAGGAGCGCCGGCGCGAGGTGAAGGTCAGGATGCTGTGGTGATCGCCGCAGGCGGACAGCCCGTGCGCAAGCACCAGCAGCGCCTCCTTCTCGACGTCGAGCACGCGGTAGCCATTGGCCCAGGCATCGGTCGAGAGCGAGACGTCGACCAGCAGCGTGACGGCGAGATCGTGCCCTTGCGGCCGCATCGCCATGTGGACACGATCGAGACCAGCGCTGCTGCCGGCGCGAAGGTCACACCTCGCGCGCACCAGCGCGTCGAGGTCGAGGTCGTGCCCGTGGGCCTGGGCCCGCATCAATTCATGGCGCGGCCGCAAGACCTCGAAGCGACGGCGCACCTGGCGGATGTGCCGGCGCATGGTCTCGTCAGGCGTCCAGCTTTCTCCGGTCTCCGAAGCCGGAGCTGCGAGCACGCGGCAATGATCGGGCAGATAGGAGCTGCTGCGATAATCCCATTCGGAATAGGTCAGCTCCGCATTCAGGCGCGAGGCATCGAGCGCCTCCGGCGGCAGGTCGAGATCGAACTTGAAGCGGCTCGCCGGCTTGCCGGTGCGGCGGCTGAGCGTGATCTCCTCCAGGTCGTCGGCCGCCTTCTGCGCGTCCTCGTCCTCGCTGTCGTCCGCGGGGCGATCGACATTGACCATCTCGGCCATCGCCAGGATTTTTTCGAAGCGGTTGAGCACGAAGGGATCGCGGCGGTTGGCGCCGTCCTCGCGCTCGCGCACGGCGAAGCGCTTGCGATTGTCCTCGCTGGCGGGCTCCGCACCAGCAGCACACTCGTCCTCACCCGCATGTGCGGGCGTGAGCTCGCGCGTCCAGCAATCGCCCCATAGCGGACACGGCAGGATCGGATGATAGCCCGGCGGCGCCTTGTCCGGCAGCGGCGCCGTTCCCATCATCGCCGGCCACAATTGTCCTGCGGGCGCAGGTCCGGCACCGAGCAGGGCGAGAACGATCTGCTCGATCTCCTGCTCGATGCGCGGCAGTGGGCGCCGCGGCCGGGCCTCGGCGGTCGCCGCGGCAAGCTGCGCGTAGTCGGCGACGAGCCCGGGAAACTGCATGAGCACGAAAACCGCCGTTTCCGCGGCGCGGCGCAGCACGAGCAGATCGCGCCGGAGCGGATCGGTCTCGGTGATCGCCTCGATCGGCGCGACCGCGAACCAGGCCGCGAGCCAGCGATAGAGGCATGCATTGAGCTCGCGGTCGGCGAAAATCGCGATGCTGTCCGGCAGGAAGATGGTTGCGGCGTCGCGGCCCGGCTGTTCGAGGCGCTCGTCGCCGAGACCGATGCGTTGCCGCCAGCCGAGCCGATGGCTGGACTTGCGCGCGCCGGCGCTCGCGATCTGCACGCCGGTCTCGCCACCGAGCGCGCGGAACATTACCGCGAGCCTGCTTCTCATCTCGGCAAGCGAGACCGCATGATCGGCATGAACCGGATAGCTGGCGGTGCCGCCGACCATCCGATGCCAGGCACGGCCAACCGTCTCCTCCAGTTCGAGGAAGTCGAGCATGGGACCCGCCTCACCCGATCACGGCACGTGCGACGTCGAGCAGCGCCGCCTTGACGTCGGCATCGTCGGTCAGCGGCTCGATCATGCCGGCGAGCACGGCATCGGCAATCGGCATGCCGGCGGCAATCAACGTGGCGCAATAGACGACGAGGCGGGTCGAGACGCCCTCCTCGAGATCGTGGCCCTTCAGCGCGCGCAGCCGGCCGGCCAGTGCAACCAGCGGCCGCACGCGATCCGGCGACAGCCCGCTCTCGGCCGTGACCACCGCGATCTCCTGCTCTGGCGGCAGGAAACCGAATTCGATGGCGACGAAGCGCTGTCGCGTCGAGGGCTTCAGCGCCTTCAGCAGCGTCTGGTAGCCGGGGTTGTAGGAGACCACGAGCATGAAGCTGTTGGGCGCGGCGAGCTCCTCGCCGGTGCGCTCCAGCGGCAGGATGCGGCGGTCGTCGGTCAGGGGATGCAGCACGACGGTGACGTCCTTGCGCGCCTCCACGACCTCGTCGAGATAGCAGATGCCGCCCTCGCGCACCGCCCGCGTCAAAGGACCATCGGTCCACACGGTGTCGCCGCCCCGCAAGAGATAGCGGCCGGTGAGATCGGCCGCGGTGAGATCGTCGTGGCAGGCGACGGTGTGGAGCGGCAGACCCAGCCGTGCCGCCATATGCGCGACGAAGCGGGTCTTGCCGCAGCCGGTCGGTCCCTTCAGCAGGACCGGAAGCTGATGCCGCCAGGCTTGCTCGAACAGCGCGCATTCATTGCCGCTGGCGACATAGGGCGGCAGCGCCGGTGCCGGCGCAGTGACGGCGTGGAGGGCAGCTTTCATGGTCATTCTCCGCAATTCACATTGAGACGGTGGCCGCGGCGAACCGCGGCCGCCATGTGCGTTTACTCGGCCGGTTGCAACGCGGCCGGAATGGCTGCCGTCTTCTCTCGGCCGGGCACCAGCACGGCCCACACGAACATCAGCGCGGAGATCGCGACGAACACGCCGGAGCCGAGCCGGATCCAGTAGAAGAACGCGAGCTGGTCCTGCACGTCCATGTAGCTCTGGCCGAGGATGCGCTGCAGATGGACCTGGATCACACCGGCGAAGGTCAGCGCGAAGGTCATGGTCATCATGGCCGTGCACATGATCCAGAAGCTCGCCATGCTGAGCCACTGGTTATAGGGCGCACGTCCCTTGAGCTGCGGGATCGCGTAGGCCATCACGGACAGGTTCAGCATCACGTAAGCGCCGAAGAAGGCGAGATGGCCGTGCGCGGCGGTGACCTGGGTGCCATGGGTGTAGTAGTTCACCGAGGACAGCGTGTGCAGGAAGCCCCAGACGCCGGCCCCCAGGAACGCCATCACCGAGCAGCCGACCGACCACAGCAGCGCGGCGCGGTTCGGATGCTTGCGGCCGGCCTTCCAGGTCATCTGCACCGTGAAGATCACCATGGTGAAGAACGGCGCAACCTCGAGCGTGGAGAACAGCGAGCCGATCCACTGCCAGTAGCCGGGCGCGCCGATCCAGTAGAAGTGATGGCCGGTGCCGAGGATGCCGGAGAACAGCGCAAGGCCGATGATGACGTAGAGCCACTTCTCCACGACCTCGCGGTCGATGCCGTTGAGCTTGATCATGAGATAGGCGAGCACGGAGGCCATGATCAGCTCCCAGACGCCCTCGACCCAGAGGTGGACGACATACCACCAGTACATCTTGTCGACCGCGAGGTTCGCCGGATTGTAGAAGGCGAACAGGAAGAAGATCGCAACGCCCCACAGGCCGAACAGCAGAATGTTGGTGACCGTGGTCTTGCGCCCCTTCAGCGCCGTCATGGTGACGTTGAACAGGAACATCAGGCAGACGACAACGATGCCGACCTTGATGATAAAGGGCTGCTCGAGGAATTCGCGGCCTTCGTGGTAGTGGAAGAGATAGCCGACCACGGCGACGCCCGCGGCGCCGAAGAACATCCAGAACTGGATCTTCGCGAGCAGCGGGCTGAAAAGCTCGGTCTCGGTTTCCTCGGGCAGCAGGAAATAGGTCGCGCCCATGAAGCCGATCAGCGACCACACGATCAACGCGTTGGTATGGATCATCCTGACGATGTTGAACGGCAGGAGGGTCGAGAGCGTGTTGGGCAGGACGTAGATGGTTCCGGCGAGCAGGCCGAACAGGACCTGGGCCAGGAACAGCGTCAGCGCGCCGTAGAAATACAGCATCGCGACGTTCTGGGTTTGGTATTTCATCTCGGGTCTCTCTAGTCTTGAAAGAGGAAAGTCGCGTGCTCTAGCCCGCCTTGTTCGGCGGCCATTCCTGGCGCTTGATCGTCGAGGTCCATTGCAGGAAGTCGGCGAGATCGTTGAGCTCCTGGTCGGTTAGGTTGAACTGCGGCATCTGCCGCCGGCCCGGTGCGCCCGAGGGCTGCGCCTGCATCCAGGCCTTCAGCGTCTCGCGCGCGCCGGCCGGATCCTCCTTGCCGCCCCAGCGATCCCAGACGTTGCCGACCTCGGGCGCGAAATAGGCGCCCTCGCCCAGCAGCGTGTGGCAGTTGATGCAGGAGTTCTTCTCCCAGACATGCTTGCCGCGGGCGACCGATGAGGTCAGCGTTGTCGCGTCGGTCGAGCTCGTGGCCATGTAGTAATGGCTGTGCGCCGTCAGCCCTATGAAGATGGCGAAGAAAAAGGCCGAGCCGCCGTAGAACACGTTTCGAGCGGCCGACTTGGTCAGGCGTTCAGCCATTGCCAATCCTTTCCGGTTGTTTCCTGAAGAAATGCGATGCTGCGATTTATTGCCGATTGGCCCGGCCCGTTCTTTGTCAGGGCGCAATGAGCGCGTCAGATCAGGGCGACGACGGCGGAGGTGAGCCAGGCGAGCAGCAGCACGATCAGGATCCAGGCGCTGACGAGACCGCGCCAGAGCGCGGGCACGGCGCGAAGGTCCATGAAGTCGAGCGCGATCCGGTGGCCCTTGAGCGCGGCCAAGGCCAGCAACAGGGCGTTGCCGAGCAGCGGCCGCGGCATCAACGGCGGCAGCGCGATCGTTGCGAGCGCGAGGCCGATCAGCACGAGCCAGGCGATGTCGAGGCGATCCAGATTCATCAGCGCACCAGATAAAGGATCGGGAATATGACGATCCAGACCAGATCGACCATGTGCCAGAACGCGGCGCCCGTCTCGACGCCGGAGACCTCAGCGCGGTGGCAGACCACGGCGAGGATGATGATGCCGAGACCGACATGCAGCAGATGAAAGCCGGTCAGGAGGAAGTAGAGCGTGAAGAACGGGCTGGTTTCGAGCCCGACGCCGCGCCCGATCTCTTCGGCGTATTCGGCGAGCTTAATCGCAATGAAGAGGCCTCCCAGCGCCATCGCACCGAGGAGCCAGCGGCGCGACGCCCGCCTCTCGCTGGCCCGCGCGGCTTTCGTGGCCCGGGCCGCAGCCCAGCCGCTGGTCACCAGCACGACGGTGTTGAGGCCGGCGAGATTCGTATCGAGCGTCGCCTGCCCGGCTGCGAACACCGCCGGATGGATCGCGCGCGCAACCACGAAGGCGCCGAGGAACAGGCCGAAGGCCATGAGCTCGCTGAAGATCAGCACCCAGATCATGGGATCGCCGGGGAGATCCTCCAGAATTCCCCAACCGGTTCCCTGTTGTTCGCACTCCGCCGTCGACATCGTCTTTCCGGATCAGGACACCGGAAAGGCTTAGCTCGCCCGTCCAGTTCGGAATTTGTCGCAGGACAAACTGGAGAACGCCGGAGCGCGTTGTTTGCGCCGACGCAACGTCCGGCGGGCCGGAACGCGCTACGAAGGGCTCAGAGTTCCCAGGGAGTGACGAAATGAGCGATGCACAGATCGGGCTGATGACGGCGACACCCATCATCATCGCCTTCGCCATCGCGCTCCGGCGCATGGGGGTGCTGTCGACGGTCGCGACCGCGTCGGCGGTAAGCCTCTCCGTCGCGATCGCGACGGTGCTGTTCACGACCCAGTAACCCGGACGCCGCGGATCGGGGGCGCGATCAGCTCTCGCCCGATCGCCGATCGGGCGCCGTTCTCGGCAGGACCAGCTGAATCCGCGTACCCTCGCCGGGCTTGCTTTCGAGCCGGAGTTGTCCGCCCAATCGATCCACGACGATGCTGTGCACGATGTGCAGGCCAAGGCCGCTCGCGCCGTCATGTCGGCGTGTGGTGAAGAAAGGATCGAAGGCCCGCCGCTCCACGTCGGGCGCCATGCCGCAACCGTCGTCGGCAAACAGCAGCTCGATATGCCCGTGGCCTGCCGCGCGCAGCGAGACGTCGATCTTCCCTCCTCCGCCGCCAGCGAAGGCATGCGTCATCGCATTGACGGCGAGATTGGTGAGCACCTGCCCGAACGGACCCGGATAGCTGTCCATGGCCAACTTTGGCTCGCAGCGCAGGCCAAGCGCGATGTCGCGCGTGCGCAGCTGCCGCTCGAACTGGGAGAGAACCTGGCCGGTCAGTTCACCCGCATCGAAGCTGCGCCGGTGTGACCGGGTCTGATCGGCCGCCACCTGCTTGAAGGACTGCACTCGTTCGGCGGCGCGGCCGAGATTGTTGACCAGCTGCGCCGAGGCATCGCCCACCAGCTCCAGAAAACCCGTCAATGTCGAACGCTTGAGATTGCCTCGCGCGACCTCCGCGGCGAACTGCTGGGCCTTGCGCTGGAGCGTCGAGGCGACCGTCAGGCTGCTGCCCAGCGGTGTGTTGATCTCGTGCGCGACACCGGCGACCATGTGCCCGAGCGCCGCCAGCTTTTCCGCCTCGATCAGGGTGTCCTGGATATCGCGTAGATGGCGAAGCGCGGTCTCAGCGGCGTCCCTGGCGCTGCGAACCTCCCGCTCGGCGCGCTTGCGTTCGGTGATCTCCTCCGCCGCCACGTTGACCGCGACGATCTCGCCGTCCGGCATTCGCAGCGGGTGCCAATAGGTGACCCAGGAGCGCTCCTCGACCTGATCGGCCCGCTGCCCCGCCACCTCGATACCGATCACCGGCTCGCCCGTCGCGACGATCGAGCGCACAATCTGCTCGACGGAATCCGCCAGGGCCGGCACGCAGTCCCTGACCGTGTGCCCAAGATGGCCTTCGACGGATATGCCGCAGATTTCAGTCAGACGCTGGTTGATCAGCAAATAGCGGCAGTCCGGTGACAGACAGGCCAGCCCGATCGGGGCAGTGTCGTAGATCAGCTGCAACGCCGGCAACGTCGAGACCAGCATCACCTCCGAAGCCGGCGATGACCCCACTGTACGCGCCACTCAGGTTCCCCGTAATCACTTGCGCCAACCGCATGAAATTCGCGCGAAACTCGTTGCCAGTTGATCTAGATCAAGAAGGTGCGCCGGCGCCTCTCTCTCCGAGGCTTGGCGTGAATCGCCTTGATCAGAACAGAACAAAGGCCCCGATCAACAAACCTGCAGCAAAGGAGCAGAGCCCCAAGGTGCAGACGGAAACGATCCGCACGAGGATGCGAAGCCGCCCCTCAAATTCGTCGTCCGTCATCTCGCGGATATGAGCCGCCACTGGTGCTGCCCTGCCCGTGCCCTGCTCGGCCCCCCCGAATCTAGCCCCCAAATCATGGTCATCGCGAGGCAGCGGACCCGGTCGCGATGCCGAAGCCGTGATCGAAATCGACGAAAATTGTAACCGCCTGGCGCGGGCGGCGCCAGAGCCTCACCTCCGCGACGTGATTTTACGCCTACCTTCGCTGGTTATACACGTCGATGCACACCGCTCCCAGCAGCACCAGGCCCTTGATGACCTGCTGGTAGTCGATACCGATGCCGAGGATGGACATGCCGTTGTTCATGACGCCCATGATCATGGCGCCGACCACGGCGCCGCCGACGCGCCCGACGCCGCCATAGGCCGAGGCGCCGCCGATGAAGCAGGCGGCGATGACGTCGAGCTCGAAGCCGAGGCCGGCCTTCGGCGTTGCGGTGTTCAGCCGCGCGGCGAAGACGAGGCCGGCGAGCGCGGCGAGCACGCCCATGTTGACGAAGGTGAGGAAGGTCAGCCGCTCGGTCTTGATGCCCGACAGGCTGGCCGCCTTGGCGTTGCCGCCGACCGCGTAGATCTGCCGGCCGATCACGGTGCGGCGGGTGACGAAGCCGTAGAGCGCGATCAGCGCGGTCATGATCACCAGCACGTTGGGCAGGCCGCGATGCGAGGCGATCAGATAGGTGAAATAGAGCACGGCGCAGGCGAGCAGAATGCTCTTGCCGAGGAAGAACGCGTAAGGCTCGACCTCGATGCCGTGCGACTGCTCGCGCGACCGCCCCTTGGCGCTGGCATAGACGAGACCGAGCGCGAGCACGGCGCCGATCAGCATTGACGTCGGATGCAGCGTGCCGGCCTCGGGCAGCAGCTCCGGAATGAAGCCGGAGGACAGCTTCTGGAAGGTCGGCGGGAACGGCCCGAGCGACTGGCCCTGCAGCACCGCAAGCGCAAGACCCTTGAACACCAGCATGCCCGCCAGCGTGACGATGAAGGACGGGATCTTGAAGTAGGCCACCCAATAGCCCTGCGCCGCGCCGATGGCGGCGCCGAGCGCGAGGCAGGCGATGAAGGCGAGCGTGTAGTCGACCTTGTAGGTCACCATGAGAAGCGCGGCCACGGCGCCGATGAAGCCCGCGACCGAGCCGACCGAGAGGTCGATATGGCCGGTGACGATCACCAGCAGCATACCCAGCGCCATGATGACGATGTAGCTGTTCTGGAGGACCAGATTGGTGAGGTTGAGCGGCTGGAGCAGGGTCCCGCCGGTCATGACCTGGAAAAACAGCATGATCGCGATCAGCGAGATCAGCATGCCGTAATTGCGCAGATTGTTCTTGATGAAGCTGCCGTGCCGGCGCTCCTCGGGCAGCGAAACCGTCTTGTCGGTCATGGCTGCGATCCTCCCATCTCCGCGGCCTCAGGCACGCTGTTGCTTCGTTCGTTGCGCATGATGGCGCGCATGATCTTTTCCTGTGTCGCTTCAGCGCCCTTGAACTCACCGACGAAGGCGCCGTCGTTCATGACGCAGATGCGGTCGCAGATGCCGAGCAGCTCGGGCATCTCCGAGGAGATCACCACGACGCCGCGGCCGGCTTCCGCCAGCTCGTTGATGATACAGTAAATCTCGTATTTGGCACCGACGTCGATGCCCCTTGTCGGCTCGTCCAGGATCAGGACCTTGGGATCGGTCATCAGCCATTTCGACAGCACCACCTTCTGCTGGTTACCGCCGGAGAGCTGGCCGGTCTCCTGGTAGACGTCGGAGCAGCGGATGCGCATGCGGTTGCGGTAGTCGCTGGCGACCTTCAGCTCGGCGATGTCGTCGATCACCCTGCCCGGCGCGACCTGGTCAAGGCTCGCCAGCGTGATGTTCTTGCGGACGTCGTCGGCAAGGATCAGGCCGAGCTGCTTGCGGTCCTCGGTAACATAGGCAAGGCCGGCATCGATCGCCGCGGCAACGCTCGGCAGCGCGATCTCGCGGCCTTCGAGCTTGATGCTGCCGCTGATATTGGTGCCCCAGGAGCGGCCGAACAGGCTCATGGCGAATTCGGTGCGCCCCGCCCCCATCAGGCCGGCAATGCCGACGACCTCGCCGCGCCTGACGCCGAAATTAACGTTCTTGATCACCTGCCGCTCGGGATGGATGGGGTGATAGACCGACCAGTTCGCGACGTCGAGCACGGGCTCGCCGATCGTCACGCTACGCTCCGGGAAACGGTGCGCCATATCCCGGTTGACCATGCTGCGGATGATGCGGTCTTCCTGGATCGGCTCGGCACGGCAGTCGATGCTGTCGACGGTGCGGCCGTCACGCAGCACGGTGATGTGGTCGGCGACCTTGGCGACCTCGTTGAGCTTGTGCGAGATCAGGATCGATCCGATGCCCTGCTCGCGGAAGGCCATGAGGCGTTCGAGCAGCGCGGCGCTGTCGGCCTCGTTGAGGCTCGCGGTCGGCTCATCCAGGATCAGCATGCGCACGCGCTTGGAGAGCGCCTTGGCGATCTCGACCAGCTGCTGCTTGCCGACGCCGAGATCTGTGATCAGCGTATCCGGCGATTCCCTCAGGCCGACCTGCGCCAGCAGCTCGCGCGTGCGCCGGTAGACCTCGTCGCGGTCGATCACGCCGAACTTCGACGGCGGATGCGACAGGAAGATGTTTTCGGCGATCGACATCAAGGGGATCAGCGCCAGCTCCTGGTGGATGATGATGATGCCGAGCGCCTCGGAATCGTTGATGTCACGGAAGCGGCGTTCCTCGCCCTCGAAGACGATGGTGCCCTCGTAGCTGCCCGCCGGATAGACGCCGCTCAGCACCTTCATCAGCGTCGACTTGCCGGCGCCGTTCTCGCCGACGAGGGCGTGGATCTGCCCGGCCTGAACCGAGAAATTGACGTCACGCAGCGCCTGCACACCGGCAAAGCTCTTGCTGACGTTCTGCATCTCCAGCATGGCGGTCATTGTGTCATGTCCCTAAATCGCCGTCGTTCCGGGGCGCCCGAAGGGCGAACCCGGAACCTCGAGATTCCGGGTTCGATGCTGCGCATCGCCCCGGAATGACGGAGTAGCAACTCTTACTGGAACTGCGACTTCTTGTAGTAGCCGCTGTCGACCAGCGTCTTCTCCCAATTGTCCTTGTAGACCACGACCGGCTTGAGCAGATAGGACGGCACGGTCTTGACGCCGTTCTCGTAGGTCTTGCTGTCGTTGACCGTCACCTGCTTGCCGGCAAGAGCGGCGTCGACCATGTCGGCGGTCACCTTGGCGAGGTCGCGGGTGTCCTTGAAGATGGTCGAGTACTGGTCGCCGCGCAGCATGGCCTTGATCGACGGCACCTCGGCGTCCTGGCCCGAGATAACAGGCATCGGCTGGTCGGCGCTGCCGTAGCCGACGCCCTTCAGCGAGGAGATGATGCCGATCGAGAGGCCGTCATACGGCGACAGCACGGCGTTGACCTTCTTGTTGCCGTAGTAGGCGCTGAGCAGATTGTCCATGCGGGCCTGGGCGGTGGCGCCGTCCCAGCGCAGGGTCGCGACCTTGTCCATGCCCATCTGGCCGGACACGACGACGAGCTTGCCGCTGTCGATGTACGGCTTCAGCACGCTCATCGCACCGTTGTAGAAGAAGTAGGCGTTGTTGTCGTCGGGCGAGCCGCCGAACAGCTCGATGTTGAACGGGCCCTTGCCGTCCTTCAGGCCGAGGCCCTGCACGAGCGACTCCGCCTGGAGCACGCCGACCTGGAAATTGTCGAAGGTCGCGTAATAGTCGACGTTCGGCGTTCCGCGGATCAGGCGGTCATAGGCGATCACGGTGATTCCCTTTGCTTTCGCCTGCTTGAGCACGTCGGACAGCGTGGTGCCGTCGATCGCGGCGATCACCAGCGCCTTGGCGCCCTTGGTCACCATGTTCTCGACCTGCGAGAGCTGGTTCGGAATGTCGTCCTCGGCATATTGCAGGTCGGTGTTGTAGCCGCGCTCCTTCAGCACCTTGACCATGTTGTTGCCGTCGTCGATCCAGCGCGCCGACGATTTGGTCGGCATGGAAATGCCGACGGTTGCCTTGTCCTGCGCGGTGGCAGACAGGCCCGTGGCCATCGTCGCAGCGCCGGCCAGCGCCAGCGCGAGGAATGTGGTCTTCAGTTTCAGCATGTTTCACTCCCTTTGGGTGTCAGACTGTTTCTTCGTGTCGTCGAGAACGGAGGTCGGTTGCTTGGGGTCTCCTATGCGAGCTTGACATCGGGCTCCGCGCGACCGCGCGCGGATGCTTCGAGC
This sequence comes from Bradyrhizobium huanghuaihaiense, assembly GCF_025200885.1. NCBI lineage: Bacteria > Pseudomonadati > Pseudomonadota > Alphaproteobacteria > Hyphomicrobiales > Nitrobacteraceae > Bradyrhizobium > Bradyrhizobium huanghuaihaiense. The sequence continues at coordinate 6,284,137 of NZ_CP104172.1, forward strand.
AGGAAGGTGCAGCCGGCTTGCGGATCGGCGGCGCGTGCCGCCGCGTCCATGTCCTGCCAGGCCGAGGTGACGAGCAGGCGCGACAGGTCGGGGCCGACGAAGGCCGGGCAACTCGCCTGCTTCGCCGGCACGCCGATCGAGCGCAGGCGCTCGCCTTGCGGCGAGTAGACATCGACGCGGCTCGCGCCCCAGCAGGCATTCCAGATCTGCCCATCGGCGTCGCACACCGAGCCATCGAGGCCGCCGATGCCGCTGTGGCGCAGCAGCACCTCGGGCTCGCCGCGCGGCAGGCCGGTCGCGGGGTTGAGCGGGACGGCGTAGAGCATGGCGCGCGGGGTATCGGTGAAATAGCCGGTGGCGCCATCGGGCGAGAAGCAGATCGAATTGGGAATGCTGATGCCGGGAAACAGCGTCGAGATCTTGCCGCGATGGAGCGCGTAGATCGCCCCCGCCTTCGGCTCGGCCTTCTTGCCCATGGTGCCGATCCAGAATGTGCCGGACTGGTGCACGCGGCAATCGTTTGAGCGCGTCGCCGGGTTGTCCGCCTCGAGCGGACAGAACAACGTCATGGCGCCGTCCGCGAGCTTGCGGATATAGAGCCCGTCTTCCGCCACGATCAACTGCCGCTCGGCGTCGATGCGCCCGAGCGCGCTCGCCATCCGGCCGAGCGCGTGGATACGGACAGAGCCGCTACCGAGCTGCGCCTCGAACAGCTTGCCTTCGCGGATATCGAACCACCAGGCGGTGTCGGTGGTCGCATCATAGGTCGGCCCCTCTCCCAGATGGCATTGCTCGGCGGATAGAACCGAGGTCGGCACCTGTTCCATCATGACGCCCTCACTCCAAAGCGATAGACGGTGTGATGCCGATAGATCTGGCCGGGATCGAGGCGCGGGCTCGGAAAGTCCGGCCGGTTCGGTGCGTCGGGCCAGATGTGCGGCTCCAGGCACATGGCGTCCGACTGCCGGATCAGCTTGCCGCCCTTGCCCGAGATCGTGCCGTCGAGGTAGTTGCCGGAATAGACCTGAAGCCCGGGCTGATTGGTGAGCAGCTCCATGACGCGTCCCGAGCGCGGTGCCTCCAGCCGCGCTGCGAGCGCAAGCATGCCATCGCGGCCGAGGCAATAGGTGTGGTCGTAGCCCCTGCCGTTGCGCAATTGCGGATCGCTTTCGCGGATGCGCTCCCCGACGGCGTGCGGATGGCGGAAGTCGAACGGCGTGCCGGCCACGGCGCGCGGCGGCTCCGGCAGCGGAATGGCGGTGGGATCGATGGCGAGGAAATGCTCGGCCGCGACCGTCAAGCGATGGTCGAGAATGGACGTGCCTGACGTGGCGCCTTCCAGATTGAAGAAGCTATGGTTGGTCAGGTTGACGATGGTCGGCCGGTCGGTTCGCGCTTCCATCGCCAGCGACAGCTCGGTCGGGCCCGTGATGCGATAGGTCAGGCGGACGTCGAGCTTGCCGGGATAATTCTCCTCACCATGCGGACTGGAATAGGTGAGCGTCACCGCGGGCTCGGCGCCCTCGTCGATTGCGGCAATCTCCCAGAGCTTGCGATCGAAGCCGTCGAGGCCGCCGTGCAGAGCGTTTGGACCGTTGTTGACCGGAAGCTGCACCGTCTCGCCGTCGAGCGAGAATTGTCCCTTTGCGATGCGGTTGGCATAGCGGCCCACGGTGGCGCCCAAGAACTTCCGTTCAGCGAGATAGCCGGCGAAGTCGTCATGGCCAAGCACGACGTCGTCGTAACCACCTTTGGTATCAGGCGCGATCAGCGCCTGGATCACCGCGCCATGGGTGATGATGCGAGCCTCGAAGCCGCCCTGCCCGCGCAGCACGATGCGTTCGACCTTGCGGCCGTCGGGCAGTGCTCCGAAGACGTCCTTTTCTATTTTCCTTGAGCCGGCCATGTTCAGTCCACAAACGGTTCGACGATCGTGCGCTTGCCGAGCAGGAAAGAGTCGGCGACGAGACGCAGCGGCGCCAGATCGACATCGCTTGCGCCTGACGCCGCCAGCCTGACGAAGCGCTGGTACAGCTCGCGATATTCCTGATCGGGCGCATCCGCAATGGCCTTACCGTCGACGGCCATCCGCCGGCCGCCATCAGACAATGTCATCCGGCCCTGGTCTGTTTCCACGAGGATATCCCAGCTCTGCGGGCCGGTCTGCCGGAAGTCGAACTCGGCGGTGATGGGCAGGCCTTTGATATCAGTCAGGTTCAGGTTCGCGGCGATCGGCGCCTGGCAATTGGCCGGGAAGGCAAGCTCGGCCGCAGTGACGAACACCGGCTGCGGCAGGATGCGGGTCAGGATCGACAGCGCATTGATGCCGGGATCGAACACGCCGAGCCCGCCTGGTTCCCAGATCCAGGCCTGACCGGGATGCCAGACGCGGACGTCCTCCTTCCAGTTGATGTGCGCGGATTTGATCCGGCGCGTGGCCAGCCATTCGCGGGCCGGCTCGACCGCCGGCGCGTAGCGCGAATGCCAGGTGGCAAACAGCGTTCGCTTCGCATCAGTCGCCATCGCGATCAGCGGATCGAGCTCGGCAACGCCAGTGCCCGGCGGCTTCTCCAGCATGACATGCTTGCCGGCGGCGAGCGCCGCGGCGGCCTGGGCGCGGCGCACCTGCGGCGGCGTGCAGAGCGAGACCGCGTCGATCGGCGGACCTTTTTCCAGCAGCTCCTCGATGGTAGCGAAATGCGGTAGGTCCGGCAGCGAAGCGTTGCGGCTCGCCACGGCCGCGAGCGTTGCGCCCGGTGTCGCCGCGATCGCGCCCACATGCTGATCGCGCGCGATCTTGCCGAAGCCGACGATGGCGATACGAAGGTCTGTCACGCTTGTTCTCCAGTATCTGCAGACGGCAGCGGCTCGGCCGGGGCGGTCTCGATCACCGTGCCCTCGTGGCGGCGCATGCCGTTGTGAATGACATAGACCATGGCCTCGGACGCGGCGTCCGCATCACCGGCCGCGATGGCATCGACGATCTTCTGGTGCCAGAGCAGCACGGTGTCGCGGTCCTCCGTCTCGACCGGAGCGCTGAGCAGGAACGACGCGCGTAAGGCTGCCTCGATGACGTGCCCGATCGAGCGCATGAACAGATTGCCGGAGGCCCGTGCCACGCCAACGTGAAGCGCGAGATCGGCATCGGCAAAGCCGACCGAGTCGGAGGCTTCACGCCGCATGCGGTCCATGCTGCGGCGGAGCTCGGCGATGTCCTCCTCGGACCGCTGCGCGGCCGCGAGCATGGCCGCGCGCGGCTCGACCGCGAGACGGATCTCAGCGAGGTCGTTGAGGAAGCGCTTGTCGATGCCGGCGTCCAGATGCCAAGCCAGCACGTCGGCGTCGAACATGTTCCAGGCGCCGCGCTCGCGCACGACGGTGCCGACCCGCGCCTTGGTGGTGAGCAGGCCCTTGGCGACCAGCGTCTTCACACTCTCGCGCAGCACCGGGCGCGACACGCCGAACATCGCGATCATCTCGGCATCGCCGGGCAGGCGCGTGCCTTCCGCATAGCGGCCGGCGATGATGTCGACACCGATCGAGCGGGCCACCTCCGCGTGGTTGGAGTGAGCCCGCCGTGTCGGGATGACGACGATGCGCGAAGTCATGACGCCGCTCCTGCGCTCTTGGCCACCGGCCGGCGCGCCAGCGCGACCAGCCCCTGCTGCAGGGCGATGAAGGCGAACAGCAAGACGCCGGTCGCGATCTTGGTCCACCAGCTCGACAACGTGCCGTCGAAATTGATGTAGGTCTGAATCATGCCCTGGATCAATACGCCGAGGAAGGTGCCGATCACCGAGCCCTGTCCGCCCGTGAGCAGCGTGCCGCCGATCACGACGGCCGCGATGCTGTCGAGCTCGACGCCGACTGCCGAGAGCGAATAACCGGCGCTGGTGTAGAAGGAGAAGACGATGCCGGCGATCCCCGCAAGCAGGCTCGACAGCATGTAGATCTTGATCGTCATCTTGCCGACGGCAACGCCCATCAGGCTCGCGGTGGTCCGGCTGCCGCCGAGCGCATAGACGTTGGCGCCGAACCTCGTGAGATGCAGCAGCAAGGCGCCGCCGATCACGATCACGAGCATGATGATCGCGATCGCCGTCAATCGTCCGCCGCCAGGCATGCGTAGCGCGAAGTCCGACACGGTGGAATAGACCGGTGCGGTGATCGGCACCGATTCCGTCGAGAGCAGGAAGCTCGCGCCACGAGCGAGGAACATCCCCGCGAGCGTGACAATGAAGGGCGGCAGATCGAAGACGTGAATCACCGCACCCATCGCCGCGCCGAAGGCCGCCGAGAGCGCGAGGATGGCAATGAAGGCGACCAGCGGCGGCACGCCCCAGCGCTCGATCGCCAGCGCGACGAACACCGTGGTGAAGCCGATCACCGAGCCGACCGAGAGGTCAATGCCGCCGGAGATGATGACGAAGGTCATGCCGGTCGCGACGATGCCGAGAAAGGCATTGTCGGTGAGCAGATTGCCGACCACGCGGGTGGAGGCGATGTTGGGGAATTGCATGGCGCAGAGCGCAAAGCCCGCGACGAGCACGATGGCGGTGATGAGAACCGGCGGCAGGCCTTTCATGCTTTGGTCCTCCGCAGCCGCGCGGCGATACCGGCGAGACCAGAGAATTTCGGCGATTGTAGCAGCAACACCGCGAGCACCACCACCGCCTTGACCAGCAGGTTGAACTCCGGCGGATAGCCCGAGAGCAGAATGCCGGTGTTCATGGTCTGGATGATCAGCGCCCCCAGCACCGCGAGCACGAGACTGAAGCGGCCACCGAACAGCGAGGTACCGCCGATCACGACGGCCAGGATCGCGTCGAGCTCGAGCCAGAGGCCGGCATTGTTGGCATCCGCGCCCATGATGTCGGCCGCCGCGATCACGCCGGCGAGCGCGGCGCAGACGCCGCACCAGACATAGACCGCCAAAATCATCGCGCGAGTGCCGACGCCGGCGAGCTCGCTCGCGCGCGCGTTGCCGCCGGTCGCCTCGATCAGCAGGCCGAGCGCGGAGCCGCGCACCACCGCGCCGGTGAGGATCAGCATGCCCAGGGCGATCACGACCGGCACCGGCAGGCCGAGCACCGAGCCATTGCCGAGCCAGACCAGGTCCGGCGAGGAGAAGGTCACGATGCGTCCTTCGGTGATGAGCTGGGCAATGCCGCGGCCCGCCACCATCAGGATCAGCGTCGCCACGATCGGCTGCATGCCGAGCACGGCGACGAGGAAACCGTTCCAGAGGCCGCAAACGAGGCCGGCGCCGAGCGCGGCTGCCAGCACCACCGGCAGGCCGTGGCTGTCGGCGAGACTCGCCGCGATCGCGCCGCAGATGGCCATGACCGCGCCGACGGAGAGATCAATGCCGCGCGTCGCGATCACCAGCACCATGCCAAGCGAGAGCAGCGCCACCGGCGTGCCGCGGTTGAGCACGTCGATCAGGCTGCCGAACAGCCGGCCGTCCTGGAGGCGCAGATCGAAGAATTGCGGCGACACCAAGCGATCGACCGCGAGGATGACGATCAGCGCCAGGATCTGGGCAAGGCCGCGGCGCGGCAACAGCGCTGTCATGTGTGGGCCTCAAGCGCGACCGCGGCGCCATCGGCGGCAATGGCGGCGAGAATGTTGCCGACGTCGATCGCCTCGCCTGCGAGCTCCTCGATATGGGCGCGGTCGCGCAACACCACGACGCGATCCGAATAGGTCACGATCTCGTCCAGCTCCGAGGAGATCACGAGCAGCGCAAGCCCGTCATCGCAGAGCTCGCGGATCAGGCGGATGATTTCGGCATGCGCGCCGACATCGATGCCGCGGGTCGGCTCGTCCAGCACGAGAAGCCGCGGCGAGGTCGCAAGCCAGCGCGCCAGCAGCACCTTTTGCTGGTTGCCGCCGGAGAGCAGGCCCACGGGCCGCTCCGGATCGGGCGGGCGGATGTCGAGCATCTTGACGTAACGGCGCGCGATCTCGTCCTGCTCGCGGCGCGACAGCGGGCGATGCAGGCCGCGCTTGGCCTGGAGCGCGAGCACGATGTTCTCGCGCACGCTGAGCTCCGCAACGATGCCGTCGGTCTTGCGCTCCTCCGGGCAATAGCCAAAGCCGTGGCGCACGCCGTCGCGCGGCGACTGCAGCCGCACCGGTGCCCCCTCCACCCTCGCCTGCCCGCCATCGGCACGCTCGGCGCCGAACACCAGCCGTGCCGTCTCGGTGCGGCCCGAGCCGAGCAGCCCGGCAAGGCCGACGACCTCGCCGTGGCGCAGCTCGAGACTGAACGGTGCGACATAGCCGGCCTTGCCGTAATTCTCGAAGCTCGCACACACTTCGCGGCCCCCATGCTCGCGCGTTGCCGCCCGCGCGCTGGTGGTTTCCGCAAGTTCGCGGCCGAGCATCATCCGGATCAGCTCGAGCCGCGGCAGCGAGGCGGTCTCGCGCTCGCCGACGAGGCGGCCGTTGCGCAGCACGGTGATGCGGTCGGAGATCTCGTAGACCTGGTCGAGGAAGTGGCTGACGAAGACGATGCCGATGCCGCGCTTGGCAAGCTGGCGCATGATGCGAAAGAGAATCTCGACCTCATGCCGATCGAGGCTCGCGGTCGGCTCGTCCAGGATCAGCACGCGCGCGGAGAGATCCACCGCGCGGGCGATCGCGGTGACGTGCTGAATCGCGACGGAATAGTTGCCGAGCGGTGCAGCGACATCGATGTCGAGACCGAAATCCGCGAGCAATGCCTTGGCGCGGCGGCGCATCTCGCCCTCGCGCACGATGCCGAAGCGCATCGGCTGGCGGTCGAGGAACAGGTTCTGCGCCACCGAGAGGTTCGGCAGCAGATTGACCTCCTGGTACACGGTGGCGATACCGGCCTGGAGCGCTGCCTTGGCCGAGCGCGGCGCGACCTCTTCACCACCGAGCCTGACAATGCCGGCATCGCGGGCGAACACGCCGGTGACGACCTTGATCAGTGTGGACTTGCCAGCGCCGTTCTCGCCGAGCAGCGCATGGATCTCGCCGGCACGCAGCGTGAAGTCGACCTCCTGCAACGCGCGCACGGCGCCAAAGCTCTTGCTGATCCCGCGCACTTCCAGCAGCGGCAGAGCAGGATCAAGGCTGTTTTCCATCGCGACGTCACTCCCACCGGCGCCCGCAAACGATGCGGACACCCAGCCTATTCGTTCGCGCAGCGGTTTCGAAGGGGGGGCCGGACCGCAAGCGCGGTCCGGCGAAGCCCGCCTCAGTAACCGAGGCCCTTCTTGCTGTCGTAGATCTTCTGCGGATCGTCGGCAGCCGTATAGAGCTTGGACTCGGTCTGGATCCATTTCGGCGGAACCGTGCCCTTGTCCTTGAAGGCCGCGATGGCATCGAGTGCGGGGCCGGCCATGTTCGGCGTCAGCTCGACGGTGGCATTGGCTTCGCCGGCGGCCATCGCCTTGAAGATGTCGGGCACCGCGTCGATGGAGACGGTGAGGATCTCCTTGCCGGGCTTGAGGCCGGCTTCCTTCATCGCCTGGATGGCGCCGACCATCATGTCGTCATTGTGCGCGTAGACGGCGCAGATGTTCTTGCCGCCGCCTTCGGCCTTGATGAAGCTCTCCATCACCTCCTTGCCCTTGGCGCGGGTGAAGTCGCCGGTCTGGCTGCGCACCACCTTCAGGTTCGGATGCTTGGCGACGGCAGTGTCAAAGCCCTTCTTGCGGTTGGCGGCGACGCTGGCACCGACCGTGCCCTGCAATTCGACGATGTTGCAGGCCTTCTCGCCGACGGTCTTCGCGAGCCATTCGCCGGCGACCGCGCCCTCGTGCACGCTGTCTGACGTGACCGCGGTGAGATAAAGCTCCTTACCCGACGGATCGATGTCGCGGTCGAGCAGCACGACCGGGATCTTGGCCTCCTTGGCTTCCTTCAGCACCGAATCCCACCCGGTCGAGACGACAGGCGCGAGGAAGATCGCATCGACGTTCTGCGCGATGAAGGAGCGGATCGCCTTGATCTGGTTCTCCTGCTTCTGCTGGGCGTCGGCGATCTTGAGATTCACCTGGCGCTTGGCGGCTTCCTGCTTGGAGACCGACGTCTCGGCCGCGCGCCAGCCGGATTCCGATCCGATCTGCGAGAAGCCGATGGTGAGCTGACCGGCACTGGCCGGCAGCGCGAGCAGCAAGGCGGCCATGGCGCTGGCCGCAAAGAGGGCTTTAGGGGTCATCAGGCGTGTCTCCCAAGATGTTATCCGGGGCGCCGATTGGTAGCATGGCACCCGCAGGCCGGCCTTTTGGGCGGCGGAAGGCACTATTTCACGGAAGATGGGTTCCGACTAGTCATATTATTTGACTATTGGAGGAAAATGGGCGCGAGCGGCGGCGGGCGGTTCTAAGACACGCTAAGCGCGATTTTGTTCCAGCGATGCAACTGGGAGATGAAGGAAATTGTAGGGCGGGTGGGATGCGGGAGTTTCCGCGAGGACGGCGACAAACGGACGCGCAGACTCTCCTCCTCGTCATTGCGAGCGCAGCGAAGCAATCCAGAGTCGTTCCGCGGAGGGATTCTGGATTGCTTCGCTGCGCTCGCAATGACGGTGTCGATAGAGCCCCTGCGTCTCTCGAGCAGATTGACTCGCGGTGAGTCCCCCTCACCCGGATCGCATCTTCGATGCAATCCGGCCTCTCCCCGCACGCGGGGAGAGGCGAAGAAGACCCGCGCTAGATCAGCTTCCGCTGCGCGAGGTTCTTCATCAGCGCGCCGATGCCGAAGGTCCAGGGCTCGCACTCGTCGCTGGTGCGCATGCGGTTCACGAGCTTGCCGAGTTCGGGCGCGGCGATGGTGACGATGTCGTCGCGCTTGTGCGTAAAACCCTGCCCCGGCGCGTCGCGATCCTTCACGGGGGCGAACATGGTGCCGAGGAACAGCACGAAGCCATCGGGGTATTGATGGATCTTGCCGATGGTCTGCGCGACGAGATCGGTCGGATCGCGGCTGATCTTGCTGATCGAGGAGTGGCCGTCGAGGACGAAGCCGTCCGTGCCCGTCACGTTCAGGCTGATGTCGAGCTTGCGCGCGTCGTCGAGCGTGAAGCTGTCGTCGAACAGCCGCAGCAGCGGGCCGATCGAGCAGGACGCGTTGTTGTCCTTGGCCTTCGACAGCAGCAGCGCCGAACGGCCTTCGAAGTCGCGCAGGTTCACGTCGTTGCCGAGCGCACCGCCGACGATCTTGCCGCGGCTCGAGACGAACAGCACCAGCTCCGGCTCGGGATTGTTCCAGGTCGATTTCGGATGCAGGCCGGCATCCATGCCGGTGCCGACTGAGGACATGGTCGGCGCCTTGGTGAAGACCTCGGCATCGGGACCGATGCCGACCTCGAGATACTGGCTCCAGGCATTCTGGTCGATCAGCACCTGCTTCAGGTGCATCGCCTGGTCCGAGCCCGGCTTGAGCTTCGACAGGTCGTCGCCGATCAGCCGCGTCACCTCCTTGCGGATCGCTTCAGCCGAGGCCGGATTGCCCTTGGCCCGCTCCTCGATGACGCGTTCCAGCATCGAGATGGCGAAGGTGACGCCGGCGGCCTTCAAGGTCTGGAGATCGACCGGCGCGAGCAGCCAAGGCTTGTTGGGATCGCGCCCGTCGGGGGCCGTGTTGGCCACGATGGCTTCGAGATCGCCGATGCGCTCGCCCTTGACCGCAGCCAGCGCCTTGGCCGGATTATCCTCCTCGCACAGCGCGCTGATGGTCGGAAATTTTGCGGTGACATCGAAGACGCCGTCGCCGCGCACGGCGACCACGGCCGGGCCATTCACCTGCGGCAGCCAGACGCGGCCGACCAATGTTCCCCGCGTGCCGTCCTCGGGGAGAAGGTCTTTTACAGTCAATGTCGTCATGGCCGGCGTCCTCGTTGTTTCTAAAGGATCGGCTGCATTCGCAGCGGCCGATCACATTGGTGAAAACCAATAAACGTCTGGCGGGGGAAGTCCACGGCCATTCGCTGGCGAAACTGCCGTAGGGTGGGCAAAGCGAAGCGTGCCCACCATCTTGATCGCACGCTAAGACGCGCGGTGGGCACGGCGCTTTCGCGCCTTTGCCCACCCTACGGCAGTGTCGGGTCCCTCACTTGAACCAGTGCACCAGCGCGATGCTGATCCCCAGCAGCAGCATCAGCGACAGCGTCACGGCTGCCGTCACGCGGCCACCGACATTGGCGAGCACGCGCACGTCAACGCCGAGGCCCAGCGCCGCCATCGAGACCACCGTGAGAAAGCTCGTGATCTTCGTCACGGGGCCAACCACCGTGGCCGGCACGATTTCGAGCGAGCGCAACGTCGCGAGCGCGAGGAAGCCGAGGATGAACCAGGGGACCAGGCGGAAGAAGCCGACGCTGGTCTTCTTGGCATCGCTCTGCCAGCGCGAGGCAACCAGCGACAGGCCGACGACGACCGGACCGAGCATCAAGACGCGCATCAGCTTCACCAGCGTGCCGATCTGGGTCGAGACGAGGCCGGCCGGCACAGTGGCCGCAAGCACCTGCGGCACCGCGTAAACGGTGAGGCCGGCGAGGATGCCGTATTGGGTGGCGGACAGCTGCAGCAGCGGGATCAGCAGCGGCAGGCCCAGCACCATCATCACGCCGAGGATCGCGGTGAAGGAGATCGAGGATGCGATCTCGTCGTTGTTGGCGCCGATGATGGGCGCCACGGCGGCGATCGCGGAATTGCCGCAGATCGAGTTGCCGCAGGCAATCAGGATCGAGAGGCGCGTCGACAGGCCGAGCAGCCGGCTGAGGCCAAAGGAGACGCACAGCGCGACCACGACAACCGCGGCGATCGACGCCAGCAGCGCGATGCCGGAGGCCGCGATCGCAGCGAAACTGATGGAGGCCCCGAGCAGCATCACCGCGACTTCGAGCAGCTGCTTGGCGCTGAAGGCGATGCCGGCCTGCCAGCGCGGGGCCGGCTTCCAGAAGCTGCGCAGCGCCATGCCGAGCAGGATCGCCATCACCAGCGCTTCGACATAGGGGTGCTCGAAGACGCCCAGTTCCGCCCGCTCAAGCAGGGCCGAGACGCCGGCGACGAGAATGCAGAGGAGAATACCCGGAATCAGCGCCGCAATGCGGCTGACGGCGGTGGCCGGCTTGGACTCGGCCGGGCTGGATGCTTGATTCTGCGACACAAATTTCTCCCGGAGGAGAAGGATTTATACGCAGCGCGGCCCGATTGGGAAATATGTTTTCGACATATCAGGGCCGAGGGAAGTTCTGTCCTCGGCCTGGAATAATCGGACTCAGAAGATCAGGCTTTTCGCCAGCGAGGCGACGCGGCTGAAGCCGTCATAGATGCCCGGCTCGAAGAAGGCCGCGCGCGCCAGCACGATGCCGGCGACCAGCGACCAGAACAGCGTCGTGCCGGCCCGCAACAGGAGCTTCGAGGCGCGCGATTTCGGCTGGGCGTCCGTTGCGGACACCAGCTGCTCGCCGAAGGGCTCAAATGCGGTGCGTTCCATAGCTGCCGATCCATCAATTTCTGGCAGAAATGTCGTCGTTTCGGCCCAAAACAGCAATGGAAGCGATTGGCGTTTTTGCCCTCTGGAGGGGAAACTCCTTCCTCCCGACGATGCCGCGGCAATAGTTTTCTTCTTCCGGCCTATTTGGACACCGGCGGCGCGGGCTACAGGGCCAGATAACGCCGCCGGATCGCGTCGTTGGCCTTCAGCTCGTCGATCCCGGCCGCATAGACGATCTGGCCCTTGTCGATGACCGTGGCGTGGCTGGCAAGGCCCAGGCAGAAATGCATGTTCTGCTCGGCGATCAGCACGGTCGACCCGAGCTGGCGGAGCTGCCGCAACAGCTCGCCGATCCGCTGCACGATGATCGGCGCCAGCCCCTCGCTCGGCTCGTCCAGCAGCAGCAGCGCCGGATTGCCCATCAGCGTGCGCGCGATCGCCAGCATCTGCTGCTCGCCGCCGGAGAGACGCCCAGCGATGCGATGGCGTAGCGGCTCCAGCAGCGGGAAGACCTCATAGATGCGCTTGATCGGCCATTCGTCCTGACCCTCCGGCCCCTTCTTGCGACCGATGACGAGATTGTCCTCCACCGTGTGCTCCGGAAAGATCTGGCGATCCTCCGGCACGAAGCCGAGACCCGCGCGCGCGATCGTATGCGGCTTCTGGCCCGAGATCACCGCGCCGCGCAGGCTGATCCTGCCGCGCCGTGGCGGCGCGAGGCCCATGATCGCCTTCATGGTGGTGGACTTGCCGGCACCATTGCGGCCGAGCAGCGCCATCGTCTCGCCCTGCCGCACCGAGAGGCCGACGCCGAACAGGATCTGGCTCGTGCCGTAATAGACGTCGAGATCGGCGACTTCGATGACGGCGACGCTCATGCGGCGGCTCCCGCATGCTCGGTGCCGAGATAGGCGTCGATCACGGCGCTGTTGTTGCGGATCTCGTCGGGCGTGCCGGTCGCGAGGATGCGGCCGTAGCAGAGCACGACGATCTTGGGCGCGATCTTGAACACGATGTCCATGTCGTGCTCGATGAAGACGACGGTGATCTTCTGGCTCTCCCAGAGCTCGCGCACCTTGTCGATCATGCGCCAGCGCTCCTCCGGACCCATGCCGGCGGTCGGCTCGTCCAGCAGCAGCACCTTCGGTTCGAGCACCAGCGCCAGCGCAATGTCGAGCAGCTTCTGGTCGCCATGCGACAGCGTGGCAGCGGTCCGATGGCGCTTGCTTGCCAGACCCAGCAGCTCCATCACATGCTCGGCGCGGTCGCGTGTCTCGGGCAAGGGAAAGCGCTTGTGCAGCACGGCGGAGGTGCGCTGGTCGGCACTCACCGCGGCCAGCATGGTCTCCTGCACCGTCAGCGACTTGAAGATGCTGGCGACCTGGAAGGCGCGGCCGATGCCATGGCGCACGATCTCCGGCGGCGAACGGCCGGCGAGATCGACGCCGTCAAGCAGCACCTGCCCGGAATCCGGCCTCAAGGCACCGGTGATCAGGTTGAAGAAGGTGCTCTTGCCGGCACCGTTCGGGCCGATCACGGCCGTGAGCGAGCCGTCGGGAAAGTCCAGCGTGACGTCGTTGGTCGCCTTCACGCCGCCGAAGGACTTTGCGAGGTTGCGGATCTCAAGCATGGTGCGCCTCTCGCGCTTGTCTGGCACCGTCATTCCGGGATGGTCCGTCAGGACCAGACCCGGAATCTCGAGATTCCGGGTTCGCACTTCGTGCGCCCCGGAATGACTGCCCAATGGATACACTGAGCATGACTAGCGCCCCTCGCCTGTCTCGCGCCGGTGCGCGTACCAGTCGGCAACGAAATCCAAGAGGCCTTTGCGCAGGCCGAGCGCAAAGAACAGGATGACGACGCCGAGCACGATGCCGTGATATTCGGTGAACCGCGTCACGGTGTCGTTGAGCAGGAGCAGCAGAACAGTGCCGACCATCGGGCCGAGGAAGGTCGAGACGCCGCCGAGCATGTTGATGAAGATAGCTTCGCCCGAGATGGTCCAGTAGGCGAACTCAGGATAGGCGCCGGAGACGAACAGCGCCATCACCATGCCGCCCATCGAGGCGAACAGCGCCGCCAGCACGAAGACGGTGAGCTTTGCCCGCCAGACGTCGATGCCGAGGAAGCTCGCGCGCGCGGCATTGTCGCGGATCATGCGCAAGGTGTAGCCGAACGGCGATTGCGCGATCTGCCGCATCGCGAGCAGGCCGAGGATCAGCAGCGCACAACTCGCGATATAGAGATGGACGTGGTTGGCAAGATTGATGCCGAGGAACGCAGGCCTGGGAATGCCGCCGCGCAGGCCCTGATCGCCGCCGGTGAAGGAGGCCCAGGACAAAATGGTCGAGTGGATCAGCATCTGGAAGGCGAGCGTGACGAAGGCGAAATAGATCTCCTTCAGCCGCACACAGATCGCGCCGATGATGGCCGCAACGATTGCCGTGATCGCCAGCGTCGCGACGAAGGCGATCGGAATCGGCACGCCGAGCTTCTGCATGATCAGGCCGAAGCTGTAGGCGCCGAGGCCAAAGAACATGCCGTGACCGAACGAGGTCAGGCCGGTATAGCCGACCAAGAGATTGAGTGAGGTTGCGAACAGGCCATAGGCCGAGCAGCGGATGACGAAATCGAGCAGCGCCTTGCTGCCGGTGAACAGCGGCAGGCTCGCCAGCACGGCGAAGGCGATCAGTGCGATCAGCACGTCGCGATAGCGGTGAGGCACCGTGCCGCCACGCACCGGCACCAGCGTCTGCGCGCGGCCGGCCTCGAGCTCGGTCATGCCGCCTCCTTGCCGAACAGGCCGGTGGGTTTGGAGACCAGCACGATCACCATGAACAGATACATCAGGCCTTCGGTGAACAAGGGAAAGCCGAGCGAGCCGAACGACCGGATGAGACCGAGCAGCAGCGCACCGATCAGCGCGCCCAGGATCGAGCCCATGCCGCCGATCACGGTGACGATGAAGGATTCGATCAGCACCGAGAATCCCATGCCGGGTGTCAGCGACCGCACCGGCGCTGCGAGCGCACCTGCGAGCCCCGCCAGCATGCCGCCGAGCGCGAACACGCCGCCATAGATCAGGCCGGTGTTGATGCCGAGGGCGGAGACCATGCCGGGATTATGCGCGGCGGCGCGGATCACCTTGCCGATGCGGCTGCGCGACAGGCCGATACCGAGCACAATGGCCGCGACAAGCGCGACGCCGATCAACAGCAGGTAATAAGGCGGCACCACGCCGCCCGCGATGAACAGCGGCATCACCTGGAACGCCGACGGCATGCCCATCGCCTTGAACTCCGGTCCCCAGATGATGCGCACGACATCGTCGAAGATCAGCACGAAGGCGTAGCAGACGAGAAGCTGCATCAGGACGTCGGCGCCATAGACGCGGCTCATGAAGACGCGCTCGAAGATCAGGCCGAGGATCGCAGTGCCGGCCGCACCGGCCAGCATCGCCAGCGCGAAGCTTCCCGTGAGCTGATAGGCGGTCATCGCAAAATAGGCGCCGAACATATAGAAGGCGCCGTGGCTGAAATTGACCACCTTGAGCACACCGAAGATCAGCGTCAGCCCGACCGCGACCAGGAACAGCAGCATGCCGATGATGAGGCCGCTGGTGGTTTGCGTCACCAGGCAGGCGGAGCTGGAAAGGCAGCCGGCAAGCGCATCGAGATCCACGGGAGCACTTTCATTGCTGCGCGCCTGATGTGGCGCGGAAAACAAAAGGCGGAGACGGTCGCCCGCCTCCGCTGCGCTTCAGATCAGGTGTAGCCCTTGCTCATCTTCCACTCGGCTTCGAGTTCGAAGATGGTCTTCCAGTCGCCGGCCTTGACCTCGGGCACGTACGGTTCCTGCGGGATCGTGGTGCCCCAGCCGATGGCGTAGCCGACCAGCGTGTGGTCGTCGCCGCGCATCGTCACGGTGCCGTCGGCGCCGAACGGGCATTTGATGGTGAGGCCCTTCAGCGCCTCCGCGATCTTCTTGCCGTCGGCCGAGTTCGCCTTCTTCGAAGCTTCGGCCATCAGCATGATCGCGGTGGCGTTCTCCCACGACCAATTGGTCGGATATTCGTTGTACTTGGCCTTGTAGGCGTCGCCCCAGGCGGCATTCTCCGCCGTGGTCGGGAAGGTCTTGATGTAGCGGTTGCCGGAGTGGATGCCCTTGGGCAGGTTCTTGACCACGGTGAGCGCGGTGTAGTCGGCCATGTTGACCGCGAACACCTCCATCTGGCCGAACATCGCGTAGATGTTGGCCTGGTCGATGTAGGAGGTGAGATCACCGCCCCACAAGCAGGAATAGAGCGCTTGCGGCTTGGCCTGCAGGATCTTGGTGACCACCTCGGTGTAGTCGGGCTGAAACAGCTTCGGCCAGGACTCGCTGATGATCTCGACTTCGGGCGCGAAGCGCTTGAGGTAGAGCGTGAATTCCGCGGTGGTGTCGCGGCCATAGGCATAGTCGGGCGAGCAGGTCGCCCATTTCTTCAAGCCCTTCGCCTTGGCGATCGCCGCGGCATAGCTGCCGCCGACGATGGAATCGTGCACGCCCTGCCGCGCGGTGCGGAACGCGTTGGGGATGTGCTGCTTGGGATCCGCGGTCAGCGCCGAGGTTTCCGAATTGGTGTGGATGCAGAACACGCCGAGATCGCGCGCGACCTCATGCACCGCGAAGGCGCCGGAGGAGGCTTCGGCGTCGATCATCAGCTCGCAGCCGTCGGTGTTGACGAGCTCGCGCGCGACGCGGGCGGCTTCCTGCGGCTGGCCCTTGGAATCGCGGATCACCATCTCGATCTGCCGGCCGGCGAGGCCGCCGGCGGCGTTGACCTTCTCGACCTCGAGCATCACCGCATTGCGCGAGGACGTGCCGAGCTGCGCGACGCGCCCCGACAGGATCGTCGGCATACCGATCTTGATGGTCTTGGCCTGAGCGCGCGCCACCCAGGGCGCGGCAAATGTCATCGCACCGGCGCCCATCAGCGCCAATGTTGAACGGCGGCTGATGCCCGGCGTGCGGGTTCTCGTCATTTTCCCCTCCCTCTTTCGGGTCGGCGTTTTCCTGGTCCCTTGCCGGAGATCGTCTCGTCTCCGTGTTCCCAAGGATTTCAGAGGGAGGGGGTGACGTCAAGCCAAAGATGAATTATGAGTCAGAATTCATAGCAGAGGAACGAGGCCGGCAATTGGCCTGAAACCAGCGAAAATGATCAATCTGTCGAGCTTCATCGGCTTTCATGCCCGGCGCACGCCGGAGCGGCCCGCGCTGAAATATCGCGGCGAGGAGATTTCCTACGCCACGCTCGACGCGCGCATCCGGAAAGCGGCCGGCTGGCTCACCGCGCAGGGCATCGGCGCCGGCGACGTCGTGGCCGTGCTGATGAAGAACAGCGCGGCGTTCCTGGAGCTCGTCTTCGCCACCAGCCATCTCGGCGCGGTGTTCCTGCCGATCAATTTTCGTCTTTCGCGCGATGAGGTCGGTTACATCGCCGGCAATGCCGGCGCGCGCCTGCTGATCGTCGATGAGGAATTGGCGGCGATCGCAGCGGGCGCGAGGATTGTCGTGCTCGATGAGGCCGCGCAGCAGAGCGTCACGCATCTGGCAGGCGACGCGCCGCCCGCCTCCATGCACGTTCGTCAGCCATCAGACCTGATGCGGCTGATGTACACGTCGGGCACGACCGACCGCCCCAAGGGCGTGATGCTCAGTTACGATAATTTCTACTGGAAGTCGGCCGACCAGACGATCGCGCTCGGCCTCACTGCCGAGACGCGACTTCTCGTCGTCGGCCCGCTCTACCACGTCGGCGCGCTCGACCTGCCCGGCATCGCCGTGCTCTGGCATGGCGGCTTCATCCGCATCGAGCGCAATTTCGAGCCCGAGACGGCGCTCAGCGCCATCGCCGAGGACAAGCTCAACGCCGCCTGGTTCGCGCCCGTCATGACGACAGCGATGCTCACCTGCGACGCCCGTGACCGCTACGATATTTCCAGCCTGAAATGGGCGATCGGCGGCGGCGAGAAGACGCCGGAGGTTCGCATCCGCGCCTTCTCCGAATATTTTCGCAACGCGCGTTACATCGACGCTTACGGTCTCACCGAAACGGTGGGCGGCGACACTTTCATGGAGGCCGGCCGCGAGATCGAGAAGATCGGCTCCACCGGCCGCGCCATCGCCCATGTCGAGATCGCCATCCGCGACGAGGACGGCCAGACGCTGCCGCCGAACGTCAACGGCGAGATCTGCCTGCGCGGTCCCAAGATCACGCGCGGCTATTGGAAGGATCCGGAGAAGACGGCGTCCGCCTTCTTCGGCGACTGGTTCCGCAGCGGCGACGTCGGCTATCTCGACGACGAGGGCTTTCTGTACCTGACCGACCGCAAGAAGGACATGATCATCTCCGGCGGCGAGAACATCGCCTCCTCCGAAGTCGAACGCGTCATCTACGATCTGACTGAGGTGCGCGAGGTCGCGGTGATCGGTCTGCGCGACGCGCGCTGGGGCGAGCGTCCCGTCGCGATCGTCGTGCTCGCCGAAGGTGCGCGCCTCGAGCTGTCTGCCCTCACCGAGCACTGCCGCGCGCGGCTGGCGAGCTTCAAGGTGCCGAAACAGCTGATCATTCGCGACAGCCTGCCGCGCAACCCGAGTGGAAAGATCCTCAAGCGCGTGCTGCGCGCCGAGCTGGAGACGTCTGAATGACGCAAGTGAACGCCAAGGTCACAAAGCTCAACCGCGTCGAGCGCAACGCCTGGACCAAGCAAAAGATTTTCGACGCCGCGACGAAGGTCGTCGGCAAATATGGTTATGCCGAAGCCTCCGTCGCCCGCATCACCGAACAGGCCGGTGTCGCGCAGGGCACCTTCTACAATCATTTCGAGAACCGGCAGGAGCTGCTCGACCAGCTGCTGCCCAAGATCGGCCTCGACATGGTCGAGTTCATCCGCGCCCGCACCGGCAATGCGCACGCGGCACGGCAGGAGATCGAGCGCTTCTCCGCCTTCTTCGACTTCATCCGCGAGGTGCCGGAATTCCTGCGCATCCTCAACGAGGCCGAGTTCTTTGCACCTCACGGCTACCAGAAGCATCTGGACAACATCTCGGTCGCCTATGTCCGCATCCTGCGACGCGCCCGCCTTGCCGGCGCGATCGAGGATTACAGCGACGAGGAATTCGAGGCGATCGTCCACATGCTGATGGGCGCGCGCGGCTATCTCAGCCGCCGCTATTCCTATTCGCAAGGCGGCGTCACCGCCGTGCCCGACCACGTCATCTCCGCCTATCGCAAGCTGATGACGCGCGGCCTCTTCAGCTCCCCCGGAGATCAGGACACGCCATGAACATCGAATCTCCGCACAAGCCGCTCGATCTCGCCTCGGCCATTGCCGAGGGCGATATCCGTTGCCTGCTGATGGTGCTGGTGCACATGACGGGCGACGAGAAATGGCTCGAACCGCCGTACCTGCCCAAGCGCGACATCCGCCTCATTCCTGATCCCGATGCCGGCGTGCCCCGGGAGGTCCAGGATGAGATCCGCGCCGCCGTGGTCAAGCTGTTTGCCGGCGGCACGCCAAAGCCTGTCATCACCGACCCCGGCGACGGCCTGCTGCTGAGGATGATGCGCGCCTGCCTCGGCGAGAACGTCGCGCCGGAATACGCGCCCCTGATGCGCGAGGAGATGGGTTTTGTGTCGCGCGAAGCGCGCTGGACCAGGCAACCGTCGAACGAGAAGCTCGCCGAGCAGCATGTGCTGATCGTCGGCGCCGGGGTCTGCGCCATCGCGCTCGGGGTAGCGCTCGGCCATCTCGGCATCCCCTACACCATCGTCGAGAAGAACGACGAGCTCGGCGGGACCTGGTGGATCAACCGCTATCCCGGCTGCGGCGTCGATACGCCGAACCACTCCTACTCGTATTCGTTCGGCTCGCGCAACGCGTGGACGCGCTATTTTTGCCCGCGTGAGGAGCTGCTCGGTTATTTGCTGAAGGTCGCGGACGAATATGGCATTCGCAACCATCTGCGCATCAACACCGAGCTGACCTCGTCGCGCTGGGACGAAGGCAAGAAGCGCTGGATCTCGACGCTGAAGACCAAGGACGGCGAAGAGATTTTCGAATCCACCGCGCTGGTCTCGGCCATCGGCCAGCTCAACGATCCCTCCCGCGCGCACTTCAAGGGCGAGGACAACTTCAAGGGCACGATCCTGCATTCGGCGCTATGGTCGGGCGATATCGGGCTCGACGGCACGCATGTCGCCGTGATCGGCACCGGTGCGACCTCGATGCAGCTGGTGCCGTCGATCGCAGGCCGCGTCGCCTCGGTCACGGTCTATCAGCGCAGCGCGCAATGGGCGCGGCCGGTGAAGGGCTATTCGGACCCGATCACCGAGGGTGCGCGCTGGCTGCTGGCGCATCTGCCGTTCTATGTGCAGTGGTACCGCTTCAACATGTTCTGGCGCTACGGCGACGGCCTGCTGCCGTTCCTGCGCAAGGACCCGACCTGGCCGCACCCAGAGCGCGCCGTCAACAAGGGCAACGACCGG
Source organism: Bradyrhizobium huanghuaihaiense (assembly GCF_025200885.1). NCBI lineage: Bacteria > Pseudomonadati > Pseudomonadota > Alphaproteobacteria > Hyphomicrobiales > Nitrobacteraceae > Bradyrhizobium > Bradyrhizobium huanghuaihaiense. The sequence goes on from NZ_CP104172.1 coordinate 6,304,142, forward strand.
CACCGGCAGGAGCTGACCGACTTCATCCTCACCGAGCTGAAGGACCGGCCGGACCTGATCGCAAAATGCGTACCGACCTACCCGCCCTACGGCAAACGCATCCTGCTGGACAACAACTGGTTCAAGACACTGACGCGGGACAATGTCGAGCTCGTCACCGACGCGATCGACCGATTCGACGAAAGGGGCATCGTCACCGCCGACGGCAAGCACCGTCCCGCCGACATCATCGTTGTCGCCACCGGCTTCAAGGTGACGGAGATGGCGGCGCGCCTCAACATCACCGGCCGCGACGGCAAGGATCTGCGCGAAGCCTGGAGCAACGACAATCCGACCGCGTTCCTCGGCCTCACCGTGCCTGATTTCCCCAACTTCTTCTGCATGCTCGGGCCGAACTCCGGTCCCGCGCATGGCGGCAGCGTCATCTTCCAGTCGGAATGCCAGAGCCGCTACATCTCAGCCTGTCTCGCCAGCATGATCGAGCAGAACATTGCGGCGATCGACGTCCGCCCGGACGTGCTCGACGACTATATCCGCAAGGTCGATGCCGAGCACGAGGCGATGATCTGGACCCATCCGGGCATGACGACCTACTACCGCAACAGCAGTGGCCGCGTATTTTCGGCGATGCCGTGGCGGTTCGTGGATTACTGGCGCATGACGCACGATCCGGATCTGCGGCAGTACAGGCTGACGAAGGGGTGAGGCAGCACTGCCTCTGGCCGAAGCTTGAGTCGCGCACGCCCCACATCGTCATTGCGAGCGAAGCTAAGCAATCCAGAGAATCCCTCCTCGGAAAGACTCTGGATTGCTTCGCTGCGCTCGCAATGACGGAGGTTGCGGCTACTCAGGCCGCCAGCCCGCTCTCCACCGGCGCAAATTCCAGCCCCAGGCTCTCCGCCACCGCCTTGTTGGTGATGCGGCCGCGATGCACGTTGAGTCCGTTGCGCAAGTGGGGATTTTCCAGCACCGCGGCAAAACCCTTGCTCGCGAGCATCAGGCCGAACGGCAGCGTCGCGTTGTTCAGCGCGTGGCTCGAGGTCACCGGCACCGCACCCGGCATGTTGGCGACGCAATAGTGCACGATGCCGTCGACCTCGTAGGTCGGATCGGTATGCGTGGTCGGGTGCGAGGTCTCGAAGCAGCCGCCCTGGTCGATCGCGACATCCACCAGCACCGCGCCCGGCCGCATCGATTTGAGCATCGCGCGCGTGACGAGCTTCGGCGCGCTGGCGCCCGGCACCAGCACTGCACCGATCACGACGTCGGCGGCGAACACCTCCTCCTCGACCGACTCGATCGTCGAAAGGCGCGTCCGCACGCGTCCGATAAAGAGATCATCGAGCTGCCGCAGCCGGGGTATGGAGCGGTCGATCACGGTGACTTCGGCGCCGAGGCCCGCGGCCATGCGCGCGGCCTGCGTCCCCACCACGCCGCCGCCGAGAATGACGACGCGCGCCGGCTGCACGCCGGGGACGCCGCCGAGCAGCAGACCACGGCCGCCGGCCGACCGCCTGAGCGCGGCGCCGGCTGCCTCGATGGCGAGGCGGCCGGCGACTTCGCTCATCGGCGCGAGCAGGGGGAGGTGGCCGGCCGCGTCGGTGACGGTTTCATAGGCGATCGCCGTACAACCGGACGAGAGCAGGCCCTTGGCCTGTTCGGGATCCGGCGCAAGATGGAGGTAAGTAAACAGGATCTGGCTTTCGCGGAGCTGGACCCATTCGCTTCGCTGCGGCTCCTTCACCTTCACGATCATGTCGGACTTGGCGAAGATGTCGCGGGCACTGTCGGCGATCGCAGCCCCTGCCCGCCGATAGACCTCGTCGGACGCGCCGATGCCGCTGCCGGCGCCGGTCTCGACCGTCACCTGATGCCCGGCGGCGACATATTCACGGACCGCGCCCGGCGTGAGCCCGACGCGATATTCCTGCACCTTGATCTCCCTGGGAACACCGACGTGCATCTTCCGCTCCTTCGCCAACGAATTGATTCCGTTGTTGATCGTAGCGAGAGGGCCGGTTTGGTTTCGTGCAAATATCCGCTAGTTTCGGACCTCGCGCGCCGGTTTCCGGCGCGGAAACATCCTTTCACGCCGGAAACAAAACCTTGGCCCTGGACCGGAAAGACCTCGCCATCCTCGCGGAACTCACGACCAATGCGCGGGCCAGCCACACCGAGCTCGCCAACAAGGTCGGGCTCTCGAGCACGGCACTGGCGCGGCGGCAGAAGGCGCTGGAGGACGACGGCTACATCCAGGCCTACCAGGCCGCGCTCGATCTGACGCAGTTCGGCCTCACAACGACCGTGCTGGTCCGCATTGCGCTGGAGAGCCAGAGCGACGAGGCGCTCAAGGCGTTCGAGGCGGAGGTGGGGAAATGCCCCTCCGTCGTGCGCTGCTTCCTGATGTCGGGCACCGACGACTACATCCTGATCGTGCTCGCCCGCGACATCCAGGATTTCGAGCGCATCCATCGCACCGAGCTGTCGCGCCTGCCGCGCGTCGCGCGGGTGCAATCGAGTTTTGCATTGCGCGAGGTCGTCAACCGCGCCGTGCCGACCGTGGTGTTCGGCGAGGGGAAGCGCTGATCTCGAACCGGCCAGGAACCAAGCATGGGGTCATCCGTTGGGCGCTATCGGCCAGCGCGGCGACGCATCCTCGCGTCAGTATCCTTGCCCGGCTCGGCCCATCCGCAGGGAACAGAACATGGCGGACACCACGGATCAGATCCCCGAACGCATTCCGATCAACCTTGTCGTTAATGGCGCGAGGCGCACGCTCGAGATCGCGCCGTGGACCACGCTGCTGGATGCCCTGCGTGACCGCTTGGAGTTGACCGGCACCAAGAAGGGCTGCGATCACGGTCAATGCGGCGCCTGCACCGTGCTGGTCGATGGGCGGCGCGTCAATTCCTGCCTAACGCTCGCGATCATGAAGGACGGCGCCGAGATCACGACGATCGAAGGCCTGGCCGAGAATGGCGCGCTGCATCCCCTGCAGCAGGCCTTCGTCGATCACGACGCATTCCAATGCGGCTATTGCACGCCGGGGCAGATCTGCTCGGCGGCCGGTCTTCTGGCCGAGGGCCGCGCCCGCGATGCCGACGAGATCCGGGAACTGATGAGCGGGAATCTCTGCCGCTGCGGTGCCTATCCCAACATCGTGGCTGCGATCGAGCAGGCAATGGGTCGGTCATGAACAACTTCCAGTATTCCCGCGCGAGCGACGTCACCGATGCCATTCGTCTGCTCGCTGCAGATCCGAGCGCGAAGCTGATTGCCGGCGGCACCAATCTGATCGACTTGATGAAGGAGAATGTCGAACGGCCCTCCCGACTGGTCGACATCTCCCGCCTGCCGCTCCGCGACATCGAGGAGACCGCGGACGGGGGCTTGCGCATCGGCGCCTTGGTACCAAATTCGGACCTCGCGTACCATCCGCTGATCGAGCAGCGCTATCCCCTGCTCGCCAGCGCCATCCTGGCCGGCGCCTCCGCGCAACTGCGCAACATGGCTTCGGTCGGCGGCAACCTGATGCAACGAACGCGCTGCGCGTACTTCTATGACACTGCAACGCCCTGCAACAAGCGAAGCCCAGGCACCGGCTGCTCGGCCCTCGATGGCCTCAACCGTAATCACGCCATCCTCGGCACCAGCAGGTCCTGCATCGCCACCAACCCATCCGACATGAGCGTGGCGCTGGCCGCACTGGGCGCGCTGGTACACACCGCAGGCATTGCCGGTCAGCGTACCATCGCGCTGACCGATTTCCATCGGCTGCCTGACGACAAACCTCATGTCGATACAAATCTCGGCAGCGGCGAGATCATCACCGCAATCGAGCTGCCGCCGCGCGGTTTCGCCCGGAACTACAGCTATTTGAAGGTCCGGGACCGGCTGTCCTACGCCTTTGCATTGGTCTCGGTCGCGGCCGCGCTCGAACTGGAGGGCAACGCGATCGGGGAAGCGCGCCTGGCGCTGGGCGGCGTGGCCCACAAGCCCTGGCGGAACCTCGATGCCGAGGCGGCATTGCGCGGCCAGGCGGCAACGCCGGATCATTTTGGCCGCGCCGCCGACCTGTTGCTGCAGGGAGCAACCGCTCGTTCGCAGAACGGCTTCAAGATCGAGCTCGCGCGGCGAGCCGTCGTGCGTACGCTGATGCAGGCCGCAAACGCCACACCGCAATCGCAAGCTCACAAGAAGATCGCATGAGGGCCCGATGAACGCCTATGTCGGAACACCAACGTCGCGCGTCGACGGCCGGGCCAAGGTCACCGGAGCCGCCAAATATGCCGGCGAATTCGCAGCAGACCTCCTCCTCCATGGCTTCGTCGTCGCGGCCACCATTCCGCGCGGGCGCATCGCTCGCCTCGACACCAGCAAGGCGCTGAAGGTGAAGGGCGTGGTCGACGTACTCACCCACGCGCATCGCCCGCCCCTCGCCGAGCAGGACGAAGCCTGGAAGGACGAGGTGGCGCCGGAGCAGGGCTCGCCGTTTCGTCCGCTCTATGACAACAGCGTCAAGTTCAACGGCCAGCCGATCGCGCTGGTCGTCGCCGAGGACTGGGAAACCGCCAAGTTCGCCGCAACCCGCATTCGAGTTGAATATGAAGAGGAGGCGTTTGCGACCGATCTCGAATCCGAACGCACCAAGGCTGCCAAAGTCGATCAGCCGCACAAGCCGCGCGGTGACGCCTCGGCGGCGCTGACGCGAGCGGCCGTCCATCACGAGGCGGACTATGTCATTCCGAGCGAGCATCACAACCCGATGGAGCTATATGCGACAACGGCCGTCTGGGATGGCAACGGCAAGCTTACCGTCTATGACAAGACGCAAGGCGTCCAGAACGTCCAGAAGTTCCTCTGCAGCGTTTTCGGCAGGAAGCCGGACGAAATCCGCGTGATCTCGCCCTATGTCGGCGGCGCCTTCGGCTCGGGTCTGCGGCCGCAGCACCAGGTCGTCCTGGCAACGCTTGGCGCTCTCGCACTGAAACGATCTGTCCGTGTCGTGCTGACGCGGCACCAGATGTACGGCTTGGGCTACCGGCCGATGACGATCGAGCACGTTGCGCTCGGCGCAAACCGCGACGGCACGCTCGAAGCCGTCATGCACGAAGCCATAGCCGTCACCTCGCGGTTTGAGAATTTCTCCCGCAACGATACAGGCTGGGGGGAACAGCTCTACAAGAGCCCTAACAGCCGCCTCTCCCACAAGCTCGTCCACCTCGACGTCGCCACTCCCTGCGACATGCGCGCGCCGGGTGCAGCATCGGGCGTCTGCGCGCTCGAATGCGCCATGGACGAGCTGGCCGTCGCGCTCAAGCTCGACCCGATCGAGTTGCGGCTGAGGTGTTACTCGGATCGCGACCAGAGCGAAGACCTGCCCTACACCAGCAAGCAACTACGCGCATGCTATGCCAGGGGCGCAGAAGCCTTCGGCTGGAGCCGACGCGCCCCCGGGCCGCGCTCCATGCGCGACGGCAAGGAACTGGTCGGCTGGGGCATGGCGACCGGGGTGTGGGAGGCGCTTCAAATGCCGGTCGCCGTCCGCATCGTGCTCACAGCCAACGGCCATGCCGAGGTCTCCTGCGCCGCATCCGATATCGGCACCGGCACGTACACCATCGTGGCACAGGTCGCGGCCGATGCCCTCGGGCTGCCGATCGAGAACATCAGCGTCCGGCTCGCCGACTCGAGCCTGCCGCAGGCGCCGGTGGAAGGCGGCTCGTGGATGGCCGCCTCGAGCGCGCACGCCGTGTTAGGAGCAGCCGAGGAGATTCGCCAGGAGCTCGTCTGTCGCGTCAAGGCGATGCCCGCCTCGCCGCTCGGCGGCGTCGATGCGCCGGACATCATTCTCGTCGACGGAACCGTCGCCAAGGCGGGCGATAGGAGCCGCGCCGTCTCGATTGCGGATATCATGCGCCACAGCAAGCTCGAGCGGATCGAAAAGGAGAAGCTCAACCAGTTCGAGGAAGAGAAGTCGTACGCGCGCAACACCCATTCGGCCGTCTTCGCCGAAGTGAAAGTAGACGAGCAACTCGGCGTGATTCGCGTCACGCGGGTCGTGAGCGCGGTCGCGGCCGGCCGCATCCTGAACACCAAGACCGGCCGCAGCCAGGTCATGGGCAGCGTGGTCTGGGGCATCGGGATGGCGCTGCACGAGGAAACGTTGATGGATCACCGCTACGGCCGGATCATGAACGCGAACATTGCCGAGTACCACATTCCCGTGAATGCGGACGTTCACGACATCGACGTGATTTTCGTCGATGAGCCCGATGACCGGATCAACAGGCTGGGTGTCAAGGGTCTTGGCGAAATCGGCATCGTCGGCGTGCCTGCGGCGATTGCGAACGCGGTCTATCACGCCACCGGCAAGCGCATCCGGCGCTTCCCGATTACGCTGGACAAGCTGCTCGATTGAGGGGGTGCGGCGTCAGCCGCTGCATCCCGGCCGTTCACCCTTCGAGGCTGCCGATGGGACGCTCCGGTCCCATCATCGCGCCTCAGGATGACGGATCAAGTTGAGACGCCGCAGGCCAGACTCGCTCTTGTCATCCAACTGTCATCGAATGTGCCGAGAGCTGTGTCTCCAGCATATTCGGGACCGACAATGGACTATTTCAAGCGCTTCAACTTCCTGTTCGCAGCCCCCATGTTCGACGCCGACGACCTCGAGGGCGTCCGCTTCAACCAGATCATCGAGGAGATCCAGCGTTCCGGCTTCGAGGTGGTCCGCGCCCGCAAGCTGGAGGACGCCGAGATGGCGGTGCAGACCGATGCCGCGATCGGCTGCATGGTGGTGGACTGGGGCAAGAAGGGGTTGGAGGGCAAGACCTCGGCGCTGATCAATCTGATGCGGCGGCGCGGCCTCGACTTCCCGATCATCCTGCTGATCCGGCGCAAGCGGTTCGAGGACCTGCCGGTCGAGGTGCTCGACTTCATCGACGGCTATGTCTTCCTGTCCGAGGAGACGCCGCCCTTCATCGCCAAGAACCTGATCAGCCGGCTCAAGCAGTATGCCGAGACGCTGAAGACGCCGTTCTTCGGCGCGCTGGTCGACTATGCCGAGGAAGGCAACCAGCTCTGGACCTGTCCGGGCCACAACGGCGGCGTGTTCTACAATCGCAGCCCGATCGGGCGGGTGTTCGTCGAACATCTCGGCGAGTCCGTGTTCCGCGACGACCTCGACAATTCCGTGCTCGACCTCGGCGACCTCCTCACCCATGAGGGCCCGGCGCTGAAGGCGCAGAAGGAAGCGGCGGCGATCTTCGGCGCGGAAAAGACCTATTTCGTGCTCAACGGCACCTCGACCTCCAACAAGGTCGCGCTCGGCGCCCTCGTCACCGACGGCGATCTCGTGCTGTTCGACCGCAACAACCACAAGGCCGCCCATCACGGCGCGCTGATGATCAATGGCGGCATCCCGGTCTACGTCCCGACCGTCCGCAACGCCTGGGGCCTGATCGGCCCGATGCGCTGGGACATGCTCGACGAGAAGACCCTGCGCGAGGCGATCCGCAACCATCCGCTGGTGAAGGATCGCGACGCCTGGCGCAACGAGCGGCCGTTCCGCGTCGCCGTGGTCGAGCAGTGCACCTATGACGGCTCGATCCACAGCGCCGAGATGATCATCAAGCGCATCGGCCATCTCTGCGACTACATCCTGTTTGACGAGGCCTGGGCCGGCTTCATGAAATTCCACCCGCTCTATGCCGGCCGCTTCGCCATGGGCCTTGCGAACCTGGCCCCTGAAGCGCCGGGCATCATCGCGACGCAGTCGACCCACAAGCAGCTCGCGAGCTTCTCGCAGGCCTCGCAGATCCACATCAAGGACCGCCACATTCGCGGCCAGAAGCGGCGCGTCGAGCACCGCCGCTTCAACGAGAGCTTCATGCAGCATGCCTCGACCTCGCCCTTCTATCCGCTGTTCGCCTCGCTCGACGTCGGCGCGCAGATGATGAAGGGGCGCTCCGGCGAAGTGCTGTGGGACGACACGATCCGCCTCGGCATCGAGCTGCGCAAGAAGGTCCGCGCGATGCGCCGGGAGTTCGAGGAGAAGGAGCAAAATCCGGACCGCCGCTGGTTCTTCGAGCCCTTCGTTCCCGACCGCGTCGCCATTCCCGATGTCAGCCGCCCCGGTGCCGCGCATAACGTCGCCTGGGAGACCCTCTCCACCGACGAGCTCGCCACCAATCCTGCGCTGTGGCAGCTCTCTCCTGATACCAACTGGCACGGCTTTCCGGATCTTGCGGAAGGCTTTGCCATGACCGATCCGAACAAGCTGACCCTGCTCACGCCGGGTTTCGATCGTGCGACCGGCGCCTATGCCGAGCATGGCATCCCCGCGCCGGTCGTCGCGCAATATCTGCGCGAGAACCGCATCGTCCCCGAGAAGAACGATCTCAACTCCATGCTCTTCCTGCTCACCCCCGGCGTCGAGGCGAGCAAGGCCGGCACGCTGATCTCCGGTCTCGTCGCGTTCAAGCGGCTGCATGACGACAATGCGCTGCTGGCAGACGCGATCCCGGAATTTTATCAGCGGCGGCAGGCGCGCTATGCCGGCGTGCGCCTGCGCGACCTCTGCGGCGACATGCACCGCTTCTTCCGCGCCGCCGATGTCAGCGCGCTCCAGGCGCGGCAGTTCATGCCCGAGCACATGCCCGAGATCGCGATGTCGCCCCGCGATGCCGCGCGCTATCTGTTCAAGAACGACGTCGACTATCTCCCGATCGAGGCGATCGCAGGCCGCATCGCCACCACGCCTTTCGTGGTCTACCCGCCCGGCATTGCCACCATCGTGCCCGGCGAGCGGCTGACGGAGCGAGCCAAGCCCATGATCGATTACCTCAAGATGTTCGAGACCTGCTTCAACACCTTCCCGGGCTTCGACGTCGAGATCCAGGGCGTCTACAAGGAGATCGATGCCCAGGGGCGCATTGGGCTCTATACCTACGTCGTTGCAGAGTAGGTGCCGATGAACGAACCAGCTGCGCGCGCGAGTGACGAACCCGTCCTGGTCAGGCCGTCACGCGAGAGCGATGTCGAGGCGATGCTGGCGATCTACCGCCATCACGTCCGCAATGGCGTGCCGCGCGACGTCGAAGGAACCGGCGCGCCCGAGCCGGATGACTTGCGCGACCGGCGCAAGAACCTGAAACAGACCCGCCTGCCCCATTTGGTCGCGACCTATCGCGGCGAGGTCGTCGGCTATGCCTATGCCGTGTTGTTCCGCAAGCGTCCGGCCTATCGCTACACCGCCAAGCACTCGATCTATGTGCACCACGGTCATCTCGGTCGTGGTGTGGGACGGCTTTTGCTCGGGGCAATGATCGATGCCTGTGCCGCGGCAGGTTTTCGCCAACTGATCGGCTATATCGATGCCGACAACGCCCCCTCGCTGGCGCTGCACGAGAAGTTCGGCTTCGCGCGCGCCGGCCTGCTCGGCGGCGTTGCCTATCGCCACGGCCGCTGGTCCGACACTGTCATGGTGCAACGCTCGCTCGGCACGGGGACGACGGCGCCCCCGCCGGTCACGGCGCCCGGGCGATAGCCCTACGAGGGAAAGTCAGCCGGTCTGACGTGGATGCGATCGGCATGCAGCGACCAATGATGCAACGCCTGGTCCTTGCAGAACTTCACTTTCGCACGTTCCCTGGCCTCGTCCTCGTCGGCGGCATCGATCTCGAGCGTGCCTTGGCAGACCTCGATCTCGCGGCCGTACTGGCCGAGCACGTCCTTCATGAACTTGACCACAAAAGTTGACATGGGACCTCCCTGCTGCCCCGGCGGCACTCTAATCCCATTTAGGCCGGACGGGGGAAGAAGATTTTGACGCGGATCAAGGCTTAGCGAGTCCCGGCCGAAGACTCGTTGCGGAACCCACCGCGCGGGTTTATGGGCAAGTGCCGATCGCCCATGAGGATTTCCCCCTTGCACTTTGTCTCCGATACCGAAGTCACGAACGTTCTGACCTTTCCGATCCTCATCGCAGCTCTGGAGGAAGCGCACCGCCGGCCGAAGATGGAGGTGCTGGACGCCTTCCTCGGCGACGAGAAAGGGCAGTACGTCATCCGCAGCGCCGTCGATCCCGGCCGCTACATGGCGAGCAAGATGTTCACCAGCTTCCCGGCCAATCTGGCCGAAGGCAAGATGCCGGCGGTGCAGGCCGTCTGCGTGCTGTTCGACGGCACCAACGGACGGCCGCTGGCGGCGATGGACGGCACCGAAATCACGCATTGGCGCACCGCAGCCGATTCCGCGCTGGGCACGAAACTGCTCGCTCCGCCCAATCCCGAGACGCTGCTTTGCGTCGGCGCCGGGGAGATGTCCGAATGGCTGATCCGGGGCCATCGCACCGTGCGACCGTCGCTCGAGCGCGTGCTGATCTGGAATCGGAGCCTGGACCGGGCCGCGGATCTCGCTCAGCGTTTGGCGAAGGACGGCGTAAAGGTGCAAACGGTCACGAACCTCGACGCCGCGACGCGCGAGGCTGACGTCATCACCACCTGCACCCGCGCGCATCAGCCGCTGATCAAGGGCCGCAATTTGCGGCCGGGCACGCATCTGGACCTCGTCGGCGGTTACACGCCGCAAACGCGTGAGGCTGACGACGAAGCGGCAAAGATGTCGCGCGTCTTCGTGGATCGCAGGGAATCCGCCTTCCATGGCGTCGGCGACATCCTGCAGCCGATCGCGAGCGGTGCGATCAGCGAAGCGGACGTCCTCGGCGACCTCTACGATCTCGCCGGCGGCCGCGTGCAGGGGCGAACGTCATCGTCCGACATCACGTTCTTCAAGAATGCGGGCGGCGGCCATCTTGATCTCATGACCTGCGAGGCCGTGTTCCAGCAGCTCGGCGCGAAGTTGGGGTAGGCGCCTACCCGGCGCTATGCCGGTGGAGGCGAACGGACGCGACGCCGGCAAGACTGGGCCGGCATCAGCCATCACGCTTTGATATCGAGGAGTGTGTCTTCGGTCTCGGCGTAGGCTTGAATGACCTTCGCGTTGGCAATGAAGCTGTACTTTGCGGTCGCCAGCTCAACGAACTCATTGGCGAGATCGACATTCGGCGCGGCGACCAGGCCGTCCTGGTTTGCGAAGGGAGCGCTCGGATCCGACTGCGCGGTATAGCTCGGCGAAACCGCCGACACGGTCGCGATCGTCCCGCCGGGTGTCGAGCCGCTCCATTGGGAGACCTGATCAACCCGCAGCGGCACATAGGCGGCCGGAAACGTCGGAGCGATGCCCGCACCGGCCGATGTGCTCGATCCACCTGATGCTGGCAGCGGGCCGGTCGTGCTGATGTTGGCAATGTTGCTCGCGGCCACGCTCACGCGCAGGCTCGCCGCAGAAAGTCCGGATGTCGCAATCGAAAGTATGCTCATGAACGCTGATGTACAGGACAAGTCATACGCGTTCATTCACGCCATCAGTAAAATCCGCCGCTTTCTGTTGTCGTCCTCGTAACCAACGATCGGCACGCGATTGGACTTCGCGCACCCTACCCCGGCGTCACGCCAAACGCCTGCTTGAAGCGTTCGGCATAGCGCGGCCAGACCTCGGGATTGATGATGCGCGGCGGGCGCTTGCCGTCGAGCGTCTCCAGCACCTGCTCGGCGGCGATGCGGCCCATGTTCTGACGCGCCTCGATCGTGACGCCGGCGGTGTGCGGGCTCGCCAGCACGTTGTCGAGCTGGAGCAGCGGATGCTCCGGCGGCGGCGGCTCCTTGGACCAGACGTCGAGGCCGGCGCCGGCGATGCGCTTGTCGCGTAGCGCCTGCAGCAACGCGTCCTCGTCGTGGATGAAGCCGCGGGCGGTGGTGATGAAGTAGGCATGCGGCTGCATCAGCGCGAATTCGCGCGTGCTGATCATGTTGCGGCTCTTCTTGTCGAGCGGGCAGGAGATCGAGACGAAATCGGCGCGGCGCAAGAGCTCGTCGAGCTCGACCTTCTCGCCACCCCGCTCCGCCATCACCTCGGCCGACAAATAGGGATCATAGGCCAGCACCTTCATGCCGAGCAGCCCCTTGCAGAGCGCGGCGATGCGGCGGCCGACATTGCCGAGGCCGACGATGCCGACGGTCTTGTGCTCGACCTCGTTGCCGACGAGCTCGTTGCGGTTGACGTCGCGCTCGCGGCGCAGGCGGCGGTCGGACTGGATGATGCGCTTGGACAGCGTCAGCATCATCGCCAGCGCGTGCTCGGCGACCGAATGGGCATTGCCGCCGGACTGGTTGACAACCAGGACGCCCGCCTCCGTGCAGGCCTCGACATCGACAGGGTCGAAGCCGGCACCGTTGCTGGAGACGAGCAGCAAATTCGGCGTGCGCTTCAGGAAGGCGGCATCGACATGGAAATGCGGGGCGAGCTCGTCGCGCGCGGCGCCGATCTGGTAGACATGCGCCGCGCTCAGGATCGGCGCGTAGACATCTTCAGGGCTCTCGTTCTCGATGCGGTCGAGCCGCACGTCGGGCCGCGCCTTCAGGATGTCGATATAGATCGGGTTGGCCAGATATTTGACGTAGAAGACGCGCTTGCTGTTGACGGACATCAGGACCCTTCCGGCTCGATCGAGGAGATCCGCAAGGTCAGCGCGATGCGCGCCCGTCCGTGCCCCTCCAGCTTTCTGGTTGTAGCCGCTTATGCCATGGCGGTGCCGGCCACGGCAGGCCGTCTGGCGCAGATCACGGTGCCGGCCCGGACATGTTGACAATCCCGCTGCCTGCGTCAAGTTCGGCAGATCGCCGCGACGGCCAGAACCAAGAAGCATGTGCGGCCGAAGGGAGAACGCAATGGCGATTGCGGAACAGCAGGCGACCAGCGACAGAAGCTGGCATGGCATCGTCCTGCAGACCCTGAAGCGGAACGAGATCAGCCTGATCCCTTACGTGCCCGACCGCGTGCTGACGCCGCTGATCAAGAATTTGCACGCCGATCCCTTCTTCACCACCTTCGCCACCGCCCGCGAGGAAGAGGCCGTCGGCATCGTCTCCGGCGCCTGGATGGGCGGACGGCGCGGCGCGGTGCTGATGCAGACCTCGGGCTTTGCCACGCTCGCCAACGTGCTCGCCTCGCTCGCGGTGCCCTACCAGATTCCGCTGATCATGTTCGTCTCAGAGCGCGGCACGCTTGGCGAGTTCAATTACGGCCAGTCGCTGGTTTGCCGCACCATGCGCCCGGTGCTGGATTCGCTGGCGCTGGAGCACCACACCATCACCCGGCTCGACGAGCTCGAATTCATCGCCGACCGCTCGATCAAGCAGGCCGTCACCACGCAGGCGCCGGTGGCCCTGATCCTCAACCCGCTGCTCACGGGCGGCAAGGTTTTTGACAAGTGAGGCCGGCGATGAACACTGGCAATACCAAGGTGATGAACCGCTTCGATGTCACCTCGCGTCTGATCGCAAAGCTCAAGCACGAGGAAGCCGTGATCGGCGGCATCGGCAACACCAATTTCGACCTCTGGGCCGCCGGCCACCGCCCGCAGAATTTCTACATGCTGGGCAGCATGGGTCTCGCCTTCCCGATCGCACTCGGCGTCGCGCTGGCGCAGCCCGAGCGCCGCGTCTTCGCGCTCGAAGGCGACGGCTCGCTCCTGATGCAGCTCGGCGCGCTCTCGACGATCGCGGCACTGAAGCCGCAAAACCTGATCATGATCGTGATGGACAATGGCATCTACCAGATCACCGGCGCGCAGCCGACGCCGGCCGCTGGCGTCGCCGACATCGTCGGCATTGCCACCGCTTCCGGGCTCGTCAGGAGTTCCTGGGCCGCGGACGAGGAGGATTTCGAGCGCCTGGTCGACGAGGCCATGTTGGCCTCAGAGCCGAGCCTGATCGCAGTCCGCATCGACGACAAGCCGGGCGTCGGCACCACGAGGCGCGATCCCGTGCAGATCCGGGAACGCTTCATGCACGGCCTCGGCGTACGCGAGCCGCTTTAACGTTTGGTCATTAACTACACGGCGATCTGATCCGCATCACGCGGCAGGCCTCTGCCCATCCGTGCTAAGCGGTGCGGATGTCCCTCTTTGTTCGCGCCTTTGCCTGGCTGCTCGCCGCCGCCGTGATCTTTGCAACGCTCGGGCCTCCAGGCCTGCGGCCCCATTCCGACCTCGGCCAGGACGGCGAGCACGCGCTCGCCTTTATCCTGGTCGGGCTGGCCTTCGGCCTCGCCTACCGGCAGCGGCGGCTCGCAGTGGCGGCCGTCTCGGTGGTCCTGATCGGCCTGCTCGAACTGATGCAGTTCTGGGCGCCGGGGCGCCATGCGCGACTGGAGGATTTTCTGGTCGATGCCGGCACCGCCTGCATCGGCTTTGCCCTCGCCGCCGTCGCCGATTGGGTCATGAGCCGGTCTCGGGCAAACTCGGCCCTGACAAGCTGAGGCCCCGCGGAGCGACGCTCCGCAGGGCCCGATCTCAACAATGCGACGCTGCGCCGATCAATCGATGATCTTGACGACGCGGCGCGTACGCGGCTCGACGATCACACGGCGATCGTTCACGACCGCATAACGATACTCGGTATAGTTCGGCACGGGCCGCAGCACCACGGTCGGGGGCAGCGGCTCACCGACGACGACGCGCTCGTGGATCACGACGGAATCACTACGCGGGATTCCGCCGAGCACCGCATTCGGAATTTCGAGGCCTGCGCCGACGGCCGCACCGACGGTGCCGCCGACCATCGCGCCGACCGGGCCGCCAATGTCCCCACCCGCACGCGCGCCGTCCCTGGCGCCCTGTTCGGTGGTCGACTGGGCAAAGGCCGCGCTCGACGCCAGCAGCGACGCGGCGGCCAACGTAATCGCAAGACGCGTTTTCATATCCTTACGCCTCCAGTGATTGTTGTGCGACTTCAACCCGCGGGGCCGGAGCATGTTCCGGTTCCCCTGCGACGAAAGATGCATCACATGTCTGGAGACTGTTACCGCGTAACAGTTCAGCTAGCCGCGATCTCGTGGCCTGCCATCAGTTCCAGCGCCCGCACCATCGCGGAATGATCCCAGGCCTTGCCGCCATGCGCGGTGCAGGACGAGAACAATTGCTGCGCCACCGCAGTGCTCGGCAACGACAGGCCGAGGGCGCGCGCGCCTTCGAGCGCGAGGTTCAGATCCTTCTGATGCAGCTCGATGCGGAAGCCCGGATCGAAATTGCGCTTCACCATGCGCTCGCCATGCACCTCGAGAATCCGCGACGAGGCGAACCCGCCCATCAGCGCCTTGCGCACCAGCGCGGGGTTCGCACCGGCCTTCGATGCGAACAGCAACGCTTCGCTCACGGCCTCGATGGTCAGCGCGACGATGATCTGGTTGGCGACCTTCGTGGTCTGGCCGTCGCCATTGGCACCGACATGCGTGACGTTCTTGCCCATCTTGTCGAAGATCGGCTTCATGGTGCCGAAGGCCCGCTCGGGACCGCCGACCATGATGGTGAGGCTCGCGGCTTTCGCCCCGACCTCCCCGCCCGACACTGGCGCGTCGAGATAGTCCGCACCCAGTGCCTCGATCTTCTTCGCGAACTCCTTCGTCGCCAGCGGCGAGATCGAGCTCATGTCGACGACGATCTTGCCCTTGGAGATACCGCTCGCAACGCCGTCCTTGCCGAA
Organism: Bradyrhizobium huanghuaihaiense; assembly: GCF_025200885.1. Classification (NCBI taxonomy): domain Bacteria; kingdom Pseudomonadati; phylum Pseudomonadota; class Alphaproteobacteria; order Hyphomicrobiales; family Nitrobacteraceae; genus Bradyrhizobium; species Bradyrhizobium huanghuaihaiense. The sequence goes on from NZ_CP104172.1 coordinate 6,319,747, forward strand.
CAGCACGGCCTCCACATGCGGCGTATCCGGCACCATGATGATGACGGCGTCCGCCTGCTCCGCGACCTCCCTGGCCGATTTGCAGGCGATGCCGCCCGCAGAGATCAGCTCAGATGCGACCGGCGCGACGTCATGCAGGAACACGCGATGGCCCGCGGCCAGGAGGTGGCCGGCCATCGGCCGTCCCATGGTGCCAAGTCCGATGAAGCCGATGTCGATCATGTCTGATGTTCTCTCAGTTGCATTGGCGAAGTTTCATCCGCGCGCTCAGTGCACCTCTCCCGCTTGCGGGAGAGGTCGGCACGCAGTGCCGGGTGAGGGCTCTATCCGACCGGGGATTATCTCGGCACACATCAGAAGGCCCCATCGCGGAGACACCCTCTCCCCAACCCTCTCCCGCAAGCGGGAGAGGGAGCGCACCGCCTCTGTGTCTTCCTTAGGTCTCGAAGGTCTGTGCCGCGTGCCAGGAGAGGCCTTCCAGCGTCGTGGTGCGCGGCTTGTATTCGCAGCCGATCCAGCCGCGATAACCGATCGCGTCGAGATGGCGGAACAGGAAGGGATAGTTGATCTCGCCGGTGCCGGGCTCGTGGCGGCCGGGATTGTCGGCGAGCTGGATGTGGGCGATCTGGGGCAGATATTCCTGCATGGTGCGGGCGAGATCGCCCTCCATGATCTGCATGTGATAGATGTCGTACTGGATGAAGAGGTTGTTCGAGCGCACCTCGGAGATCAGTTGCACCGCCTGCTCGGTACCGTTGAGATAGAAGCCGGGAATGTCGAGCGTGTTGATCGGCTCGACCAGCAGCTTGATATTTTCACGCGCCAGCGTCGAGGCGGCGAAGCGCAAATTGCCGACCAGCGTCTCCTGAAGCTCGCGCGGATCAGCGTCGGAAGGCGCGATGCCGACGAGGCAGTTGACCTGCTCGCAATCGAGCGCCTTGGCATAATCGATGGCGCGGAACACGCCGTCGCGGAATTCGGCGGTGCGGTCGGGCAGGATCGCGATGCCGCGCTCGCCCCCGGCCCAATTTCCGGCCGGCAGATTGTGCAGCACCTGCGTGAGGCCATGGGCCTCGAGCTGCTCGCGCAGCTGCGCCTTGTCGAAATCATAGGGAAAGAGATATTCGACCCCGGCAAAACCCGCCGCCTTCGCCGCGGCAAAGCGGTCGAGGAACGGCATCTCGTTGAAGAGCATGGTGAGGTTGGCGGCAAATTTCGGCATGATGCTCTCCTTTATTCCGCCGGCTGCAACACGCGCGTGGTGCCGACCTCGTCGAGCGGCAGATCCAGCACCTCCTCGAACTCGACGATGTTGTCGATCTCCGTGCCCATCGCGATGTTAGTGACACGTTCGAGGATGAACTCGACCACCACGGGCACGCGGTGCTTGGCCATCAATTCGCGTGCTGTCGCAAATGCGGCCTGGGTATCCTTGGGATCGGTGACGCGGATCGCCTTGCAGCCGAGGCCTTCGGCCACCGTGACATGGTCGACGCCGTAGACGCCGATCTCGGGCGCGTTGATGTTCTCGAAGGAGAGCTGGACGTGGTAATCCATGTCGAAGCCGCGCTGGGCCTGGCGGATCAGGCCGAGATAGGAATTGTTCACGACGACGTGGATGTAGGGCAGATTGAACTGCGCGCCGACCGCGAGCTCCTCGATCAGGAACTGGAAGTCGTAGTCGCCCGACAGCGCGACGATCTCGCGATCCGGACACGCCGCGCGCACGCCGAGGGCAGCGGGCAGCGTCCAGCCGAGCGGGCCCGCCTGCCCGGCGTTGATCCAGTTGCGCGGCTTGTAGACGCCGAGGAACTGCGCGCCGGCGATCTGCGACAGGCCGATCACGGTGACATAGGTGGTGTCGCGACCAAAGGCCTTGTTCATCTCCTCATAGACGCGCTGCGGCTTGATCGGAACGTTGTCGAAATGGCTCTTGCGCAGCATCGTCTTCTTGCGATCGCGGCAGGCAGCGGGCCACGCCTGGCGCTCGCGAAGCCTGCCTGACCGCCGCCACTCCCTGGCGACGGCAACGAACAGCTCGAGCGCGGCCTTTGCGTCCGAGACGATGCCGAGATCGGGATTGAACACGCGCCCGATCTGGGTCGGCTCGATGTCCACATGAACGAACTTGCGGCCCTTGGTGTAGGTCTCGACCGAGCCGGTGTGGCGGTTGGCCCAGCGATTGCCGATGCCGAGCACGAAGTCGGATTCGAGAAGCGTGGCATTGCCGTAGCGGTGACTGGTCTGAAGGCCGACCATGCCGGCCATCAGCACGTGATCGTCGGGGATCGCGCCCCACCCCATCAGCGTCGGCACGACAGGTACGTTGGCGATCTCGGCGAATTCGACCAGCAGGTCCGACGCGTCGGCGTTGATGATGCCGCCGCCCGCGACGATCAGCGGCCGCTCGGCGGCGTTGAGCATCTCCAGCGCCTTCTCGACCTGCTTGCGCGTCGCGGCGGGCTTGTAGACCGGCAGCGGCTCATAGGTCTCGTCGTCGAACTCGATCTCGGCGAGCTGCACGTCGAGCGGCATGTCGATCAGCACCGGCCCGGGACGGCCCGAGCGCATGATGTGAAACGCCTGGCTGAACACGCGCGGCACCAATGCCGGCTCGCGCACCGTCACCGCCCATTTGGTCACGGGCTTGGCAATCGACTCGATGTCGACGGCCTGAAAATCCTCCTTGTAGAGCCGGGCCCGCGGCGCCTGGCCGGTGATGCAGAGGATCGGAATGGAATCGGCGATCGCCGAATAGAGCCCGGTGATCATGTCGGTGCCGGCCGGCCCGGAGGTACCGATGCAGACGCCGATATTGCCGGCCTTGGCCCGGGTGTAGCCCTCCGCCATGTGCGAAGCGCCCTCGACATGGCGCGCCAGGATGTGGCGGATCGAGCCGCGCTTCTTCAGCGCCGAGTACAGCGGATTGATCGCAGCCCCGGGAACACCGAAGGCGGTCGAGATGCCTTCCTTCTCCAGGATACGCACGGCCGCATCGACAGCTCGCATCTTCGCCATATCGGACCTCCCTCAGGTTCAAGTCAGTGAGCGAGATCATCAGATGCGGGGGATGCGATCTCAACGAGATCGATTTTATTTTCCACGATGCGGCAGCCGCTGGAAAATCCGCGGATGTCTCAATCGGTTAGATGAAACGGTCAGTGAAAGCCGCTTCACTCGAACAGCGGCGCCAGCTCCATCTGCGGCACCAGGACGAGGCCCTTGTCGGTGATACGAATTTCCGGAATGACCGATAGCGGAATCAAATTGAAGCCCATGTAGGGGATGGTGCAGCCGACCTCCGCCCATTCCTTCTTGAGCGCCTTGACCTCCTCGGCAACTTCCGTGACGCGCCTGTCGGACAGGAGCCCCGCGATCGGCAGCGGAACCAGCGCCCTCACCTTGCCGTCGGCGACGACGCAGACGCCGCCCTGCTGCTCCCTAATCGCTGCGATCGCGACCTGCATGTCGGCCTCGTTAGTGCCGGCGACGATGATATTGTGGCTGTCGTGCCCAACGCTGGAGGCAACCGCGCCGCGCTTCAGGCCAAAGTCTTTCAGCAGGCCATAAGCGAGGTTGCCGGCCGATTTGCCGTGGCGCTCGACCACCGTGACGAAGCAGAGGCCGTAGCGCGCGAACAGCGACGGCCAGTCCTTGGCCGGTTCGATCGCCACCTTCTCGTGAATCAAGGTGATGCCCGGCAGCGCGGTCTTGATGGCGTTGACGGTGCAGGCCTTCGCGGGCAGCTCCGGCGTGAGCTTCATCTTCTCAGGGAGCTTCACGGTCGCATAGGCCGCCTTCGGATATTGGTAGCGCTGCGACAGCGCCTGATCGAGACGCGGCGTGATCTTGCCGTGTTCGACCACGAGCTCGCCGCCATACCAGGTGCATTGCGGCTTGAGCTGGTCGTCCATCAGCACGAGATCAGCGCGGCGGCCGCCGCCGAGCCCGCCGATATCGCCTTCCATGCCAAAGCGCGTGGCGCCATGCAGCGAGCCCATCGACCAAGCCTGCTCCGGCGACATCCCCGCCTTCACCGCCTCCCGCACCACCCAGTCGAGGCCGAACAGCAGGAGATCATCCGCGTCACGGTCGTCGGTGCAGACGGCCGTGCGCTTGTGCGAGGCCCCGAGCTCCATGATCGTCCGGATCGCCTGCGGCAGCGAGTGCCAGGGCGTCGTCGGGGGGCCGCCGCGCAAAAATACCCAGACGCCGGCGTCGAGCAGATCATCGGCGATGTCGCGGTCGATCGCCTCATGGGTGTCGGTGACGCCGCTCGCCGCATAGGCCGCAACGAATTCGCGGCCGTAGACATGGCCGGACACCGGACGTCCCCGCTTCAGGGCGGCCGCGAGGATCGCGTGGCTGCGCTCGTCGCCCATCGTGACAGGCACGAAATCCATCTTCTCGCCGAGCGCGACCGCCTCGGGCCAGCGGTCGAACAGGCCGGCGATCTTGTCCGGCGTGAGGTCGCCGCCGGCGGTCTCCAGTTCCGCCGAGGTCGCCGGCACGGTGCTCGGCACCGTCAGGAAGATCGAGAGCGGCGCCTCCCGTGCGTCCTCCAGCATCGCCTCGACACCGGCGACGTCCATGACGTTGCCGATCTCATGACTGTCGCAGAAGATCGTCGTGGTGCCGTTGAGCAGCGCTGCCTCGGCATAGGCGCAGGCCGTCACCATCGAGGATTCGATGTGAATGTGCGGATCGACAAGGCCGGGCGCGATGATGCCGCCCGCGGCGTCATAGAGCGGTACGTCACTCCACACCTTCTTCGCCGTACCGGCCGGCTTCACCGCCGCGATGCGGCCGCCTGTGATCCAGACCTCCCGCCCCGGATGGATACGCTCAGAATAGGTCGAGAGCACCCGCGCGCCCGATATGACGAGATCAGGCACGACGCGCGCCGAGGCGACGTCGGCGAGGCGCCGCGTCATGCTGTGCAGCGGCGCGACCGAGAAACGGGTGAGTTTGGTCATCGGGACTCTCGCGGAGATTGGACAACCCAGCGATGGTTGCCCCCGGCAGCGGCAGGAGCAACTCAAATAAAACGGCACCCGTGCTTACGCATTGGGCAACGTGGGCGCCACTGTTCGGCCAAAGCGGGCTTGTGCCATGCGCAGGACGACGTCCTCGCGATCAGCTCTTGGCTTCCTCGGACTTTCGCCGAGAGCGCCGTTTCGGCACCGGCGCGGCCACCGTCACGGGCTTGACACGGATGCGCACCGATCCTTCGACTGGTCGAGGTCGAAGGCATTCGTCTTGCGCACGAGGTCGATCAACTTGCGGGATCCGTAGGTTCGCGGGTCGAAATCGGGCGCCAGGTTGGTCACCTGCTTTCCAATCACGCCAAGCTCGACCCAACCGTCTTCGCTTTCCGCCTGGGTGATGACGTTCTTGATGATCGAGGTCGCGGCTTCCGGCGGCTGCAGCGAGCGCGGCGCGGACGCGGCATCCCGATTGTTGGCCACGCCGCCGCGCAAATTCTCGGTGTAGACGAACTTCCGGCAGGCCTGCCGAAAACTCTCCGGCGTCTTCTGCTCGCCGAACCCGAACACGTCGATGCCGTGCTCGCGGATGCGCGCGGCGAGCCGGGTGAAGTCGCTGTCCGACGAGACCAGGCAGAAGCCATCGAACCGGCCGCTGTGCAGCAGATCCATCGCATCGATCACGAGCGTGATGTCGGACGCATTCTTGCCGGTCGTATAGGCGAATTGCTGCTGCGGGATGATGGCGTGCTTCGCCAAAATGTCGGCCCAGCCCTTCGAGCGGGCATTGGAGAAATCGCCGTAGATGCGGCGAACGCTGGCCTCGCCGATCTTTGCGATTTCCTCGAACAGCCCGTCCGCGATCTTGGCCGACGTATTGTCAGCATCGATCAGGACGGCGAGACGGGGCGAGCGAATTTCGGACGGCATGACGTTCCCCACGGGATGGATTCGAGATCGGACGATAGCGCCAATTCAGCCGTGACGCTTGTGAAAGCCCTCGCGAATATAGCGCGCGAACTCTTTCGTAAGCGCGCTGACTCGCGTCGAAGGAAGCCTCAGATTGACAAACTGCCTTGGCAGCTTTGGCAAATGGGGGCCGGTCAACACGGCAAGGCGGTCGGGGACCGTCCTCGACAGGAACGGCGCGATCGCCATGTCGGCCTCGAGCGTGGCAAAGACCGGCTCCAGGCTGCCCACCTGACAGATCGCCCGCCATTCGACCTTGGCGTTGGTCAGGGCCTCCACGGCTGCAGCGCGAAAACCGCAGTCCTCTTGCCCGAGCGCGATCGGCAATGGATCGCGCTTGTGGGCATCGCCACCCTTGGCGCCAACCCAGACCAGCCTGTCGGACAACAGCAGCCGGTCGCCCTCGCCGGGCTGCGGCTCGGTGAGCAGCGTCAGGTCGACGTTGCCCTCGACGAGGCCGCGCTTCAGGGCGCGGCTGGTATCGCTGACCAGCGTGACCAGTACGTTCGGATGATCCTGCCGAAACAATCGCAGGATCGGCGGCATCAGCATGCCGACCACGTCATGAGGGACGCCGAGCCGCACTTCACCTGCGAATTCGACCGCCAGCATCTGGCTCATCACCTCGTCGTTCAGCGCGATGATGCGATGGGCGGCAACCATCAATCGCTCGCCGCTGCGGGTCAGCCGCACGGCGGCGGCGTGGCGCTCGAACAGCGGCGCACGGAACAGATCTTCCAGACGCTTGATCTGCTGGCTGACCGCGCCCTGGCTCCGGTTCACGACCTTTGCGGCCGTCGTCATGCGACCGGTCTCGGCCACCGCCACGAAGGAGCGCAGCAAGCTGACGTCGATGTCGTCCATCGGACATTCCTGCAATTAAGAAAACCAATACGTCCCATTTTAATAATTAGTTTTTCTATTGAGAACAAGCCGGCTAGTCCTGACGGATGCGAGGAGCGTCGCGATGGACACGGTTGCAACGGGCTTATTCCTGACAGCGGCGGTCGGATTGCTGGGATCGCCGGGGCCGGCGATCGCTGCGCTACTCGCGGTCGGTCGCGCCCGCGGCTTTGCCGGCGGGTTGCGATATTTCCTGGGGCTTCAGCTCGGTCTGGCCATGGCCGCCGGCATCACGGCCGCGGGATTGTTTTCGTTGCTGGCGACATTCCCGTCCGCGCTGCACGTGATGACGATCGCAGCCACAGTTTATCTCGTCTATCTCGCCTGGAGCATCGCGTCGTCCCCGATCGGGGAAGCAGGAACATACAACGGCGCGCACGCCTCGCCCGCGATGGGATTTCTACTCGGCGTGACGAATCCAAAAGCCTATCTCGCGTTCGCCTCGCTGCTGGCATCGTACACCTTGATCAAGGACAACGCCCCGCACGATGCTTTCACCAAGTGGATGTTGCTGATCGCAGTGATGATCGTGGTCGACATCATCTGGCTCTACACTGGAGCCTTCCTGCGCGGATTGTCGCTGTCGCCCAGGAACGAGCGCGCTCTCAACATCGCGCTCGGATTGACGGTGCTGATCGCCGCCGGATTGGCGTTCGTCTAATCCTCGTTCGCCTTGAACCGGCCGAGCCCCTTCAGCACGAAGGGGGCCAGCAGCGCGATCAGCGCGACGCCGAGCAGCGTCGCCGAGATCGGGCTCTGCAGCAGCGTCATGGGATCGCCGAGGCTGATGGCGAGCGCGCGGCGCAGCTGGCTCTCGGCGATCGGGCCGAGGATCAGGCCGACCACAACGGGCGCGATCGGGAAATCGAACCGGCGCATCAGGAAGCCGAGCACGCCGAACCCGGCCAGCATCGACAATTCCACCACCGACGGCTTTGCCGCGATGGTGCCCATGGTCGCGAACACGAGGATGCCGGCATAGAGCCAGGGCTGCGGGATCGCGAGCAGCCGCACCCACAGGCCGACCAGCGGCAAGTTGAGCACCAGCAGCATCATGTTGGCGATGAACAGGCTTGCGATCAGGCCCCACACCAGGTCAGGCCGCTCGGCGAACAGCAGCGGCCCGGGATTGAGGCCGTATTGCTGGAAGCCCGCCAGCATCATCGCGGCCGTCGCCGAGGTCGGCAGTCCCAGCGTCAAGAGCGGCACCAGCGTGCCGGCGGCGGAGGCGTTGTTGGCCGCTTCCGGTCCGGCGACGCCTTCGATCGCGCCCTTGCCGAATTCCTCGGGATGTTTCGTGAGGCGCTTCTCGGTGGAATAAGACAGGAAGGTCGGGATCTCCGCGCCGCCCGCCGGCAGCGCGCCGATCGGGAAGCCGAACATGGTGCCGCGCAGCCACGGCTTCCACGACCGCTTCCAGTCCTCCTTGGTCATCCACAGCGAGCCGCGCACCGGCTCGAGCTTCTCCTCGCTGTGGTGACGGCGCGACGCGACGTAGAGCGCCTCACCCACTGCGAACAGGCCGACGGCCAGCGTCGTCACCTCGACGCCGTCGAGCAGTTCGGGGACGCCGAACGCCAGCCGCGCCTGGCCGGTCAGCTTGTCGATGCCGACGAGGCCGAGCGTCAGGCCGATGAACAGGCTGGTGAGGCCGCGGATCGGGGAATCGCCGAAGGTCGCCGACACCGTGACAAAGGCGACGCACATCAGCGCGAAATAATCCTCGGGGCCGAAGCGCACGGCGAAATCGACCAGCCATGGCGCAAGGAACGCAAGGCCAATTGTGGCGATGGTGCCGGCGACGAAGGAGCCGATCGCCGACGTCGCCAGCGCCGGGCCGCCGCGGCCAGCCTTGGCCATCTTGTTGCCTTCCAGCGCGGTCGCCATCGAGGCGCTCTCGCCGGGTGTGTTGATCAGGATCGCGGTGGTCGAGCCACCATACATGCCGCCGTAATAGATGCCGGCGAACATGATCAGCGAGCCGCCGGGATCGAGCTTGTAGGTCACCGGCAGCAGCAGCGCGACCGTCAGCGCCGGGCCGATGCCAGGCAGCACGCCCACGGCCGTGCCGAGGAACACGCCGATAAGAGCGTACAGCAAATTCATCGGCTGGACGGCGACCGCCATGCCGTGGGCCAGCGCGGCAAAAGTGTCCATCACAGCAGTCGCTCCAGCGGGCCGGCAGGAAGGCTCAGCGTCAACAGGCGGTCAAAGGCGAGATAGATGAGGGTCGACATCACGAGGGCGATGATGCTGTCGACGAGGACGGCGCGGCGCCCGAACGCCGCCGACGTGGTCACGAACAGCGCCGATGTCGCCAGGATGAAGCCGCCACCGAAGCCGATGATGGCGATCAGCAGCGCAAGGCCAATGAGGATCAGGACAACTGGTACGGGATCGGCGCTCTCGCGCGCCGGCAGATTGCCGCGCAGGGCGTCGATGAAATTGCCGATCGCGAGCAGCGCAAGGCCGGTGGCGACGACGACCGGCATCGCCTCCGGCCCCATGCCGTACATCGCGGCGGACTGCAGGCCGCGCGCGTCCCAGACCAGCACCGCGGCAAGTAGCGCGAGCAAGGCGGCGATGACGATGCCGGCGCGATCGACGCGCCGCGGCTGCGCAGGATCGCCTGAGGTCATGACTTGACGAGGCCGACCGATTTCAGCACGTCGGTAACGCGCACGGTTTCCTTCTTCAGGAAGTCGGCGAAGGCGTCGCCGCCGAGATAAGCATCCTCCCAGCCCTTCTGCTTGAGGATCTCCTTCCAGGCGTCCGACTTCACCATCTTCTCGACCGCATCGCTCAAGGTCTTGCGCTGCTCCGGCGTGATGCCGGGAGGCGCGACCACCGAACGCCAATTGGCGATCACGAGATCGATGCCCTGTTCCTTGAAGGTCGGGATGTCGCTGCCTGCGATGCGCTTCTCCGAGGTCACGCCGATCGCGCGCAGCTTGCCGGACTTGATCTGCCCTTCATATTCGCTCAAGCCCGAAATGCCCGCGGTGACCTTGCCGCCGAGGATCGCCGCGAGCGACTCGCCGCCGCCGGAGAACGGGATGTAGTTGATCTTCTTGGCGTCGGCACCGACCGCGCCGGCGAATAGCGCGGCCATCACATGGTCGACGCCGCCGGCCGAGCCGCCGGCGAAGGTCACCTTGGCGATGTCGGCCTTCACCGCGGCGGCGAGATCCTGCGCATTCTTGATCGGCGAATTCGCGGGCACCACGATCACCTGGATTTCCTCGGTGAGGCGCGCGATCGGCGTCACCTGCTCGAGCGTCACCGGCGACTTGTTCATTGCGAGCGCGCCCACCATGACGAAGCCGTTCACCATCATCTGGTTGCCGTCGCCCTTGGCGCCGTTGACGAACTGCGCGATGCCGACGCTGCCGCCGGCGCCGGGAACGTTGGTGACCTGCACGCTGCGCGCCACGCCCGCAGCGACCAGCGCCTGCTGCATCGAGCGCGCGGTCTGGTCCCAGCCCCCGCCCGGGGCTGCCGGCGCCATCAGCTTGAGCTCGAGCTGCTGGGCGAAGGCAGGCGTCGCTGCCGCGAGGGTCAGCGCGACGGCTGCGCCGACAAGGCGCGCGGAAAACTGAAACATGGGGGCATTCTCCAGGCTCGTGCGGACGTGTTGATCGTTTGCCGCATTGTGTCGTTTGGTCGCATATCAGCCAAAACGGCCGACGCTGTCCAGCGACGGGCCCGGTTCCTTGCTATCCGGATTGCGGCATCGCCCCGCCGAGCGCCAACGTCAGCTCACCGGCGACTTCGCGCACGATTTGCCCGATTTCCGGCAGTCTGTCGTCGGTCAGGCGGCTGGTCATGCCCGAGACGGAGATCGCCGCCAGCGGCTCGGCGCAGTCGTTATAGACAACTGCGGCAATACAGCGCAGGCCCATGGAGGCCTCCTCGTCGTCGACCGCATAGCCCTGCTTGCGGATTTTTTCGAGCTCCCTGAACAGGTCGCTCGGCCGCACGATCGACTTTTCGGTCAGGCGCGGCATGCCGTGATGGCGGATCACGGCGCCGACGTCCTCGTCCGAATAAGTGGCGAGCACCGCCTTGCCGACCCCCGACGTCACCATGGGGACGCGTCCGCCCATCTGGGTCAGCGACCGCATGATCTCGCGGCTCTCCATGCGGGTCAGCACGATGATGAACTCATCGTCGACGACGGCAAGATTGGCGGTCTCTCGGGTGAGGTCGCGCAGCTTACGAAGATACGGAATCGCCTGCGTGGAGAAATTGCGCCGGCGGGCAAAGCTCGCGCCGACAGTGAAGCTGCGGACGCCGACATGCCATTTGGATTCGACGCGGTCGAACTGAACGAAGCGGCGGCTTTCCAGCGTCGCCAGCAGGCGGTGGACGGTGGAGGCGGACAGACCGGTCCGCACGGCGAGATCGCTGAGGCGATAGCCTTCGTCGTCTTCAGCGAGCGTCTCGAGAATCGACAGCGCGCGGTCCACGGACTGCACGCCGCCGTCACGCGCCTCGTGCTCGGCCTCCGATGGCGGCCGGGCTTCGAGCGATTTGCGCCGGATCACGTTCTTGCTCATCGCGTGCGTCCGTCATTCCGGGATGGTGCGCCGGGACTGCGCGCAGCGCGGGCCTGGCGTACCAGACCCGGAATCTCGAGATCCTCAGGTGCGCAAGTGCGCACCATAGTTCGATGCTCCGCATCGCCCCGGAGGAGAGTTAGGCTCAGAGCAGCCCTGCCCCGCGCGCCCACTTGTACTTGGCACCTAACACCTCGACCGGCAGCTCGGTGGAGTAGGCGTAGGCCGGGATGCCGTTCTGGTAGAGATATTCGGCAGCTTCCTCGACCTCGACGTCGCCGGCCAGTGACGCCACGATCGGCTTCACAAAACCCTTGGCCTCCATCTCCTTCTTCACCTCGACCATGTTTCGGGCGAACACCATCGGCGGCGTGACGATCGTGTGCCAGTAGCCGAGGATCAGCGAATGGATGCGCTCGTCCGACAGGCCGAGCTTCACCGTGTTGACGTAGGTGATCGGCGGCTCGCCGCCGGTGATATCCACAGGATTTCCGGCCGCCCCGAACGGCGGGATGAACTTGCGGAAGGCCGCGTCGAGATCCGGCGGCATCGACATCAGCGACAGGCCATTGTCGACGCAGGAGTCCGACAGCAGCACGCCCGAGCCGCCCGCACCGGTGATGATGAGGACGTTCTCGCCCTTTGGCGTCGGCAGCACCGGCACGCCGCGAGCGAATTCGAGCAGCTGCCGCAGGCTGCGGGCGCGGATCACGCCGGACTGCGCCAGCACGTCCTCGTAGATCTTGTCGTTACCGGCGAGTGCGCCGGTGTGCGAGGACGCGGCCTTCGCGCCAGCCGAGGTGCGGCCTGCCTTGAGCACGACGACCGGCTTCTTCTTGGAGACGCGCTTGGCGGCTTCCGCGAAGGCGCGGCCGTCCTTGAGGTCTTCGCAGTGCTGCGCGATCAGGTTGGTGTTCGGATCCTGCTCGAAGAAGGCGAGCAGATCGTCCTCGTCGATGTCGGACTTGTTGCCGAGGCCGACGATCGCGGAGACGCCCATCTTGGCCGAGCGCGAGAAGCCGATGATGGCCATGCCGATGCCGCCCGACTGCGACGACAGCGCCGCGTGGCCCTTGACGTCGTAGGCGGTGCAGAAGGTCGCGCAGAGATTGGCCGGCGTATAGTAGAAGCCGTAGATGTTCGGCCCCATCAGGCGGATGTCGTACTTCTTACCGACCTCGACGATCTCGGCCTGCAGCTCCGGCGCACCGGCCTCGGCGAAGCCCGACGGGATCAGCACCGCGCCCGGGATTTTCTTCTCGCCGCACTCAGTGAGCGCCGCCGCGACGAACTTCGCGGGGATCGCGAACACGGCCGTGTCGATCACGCCCGGCACGTCCTTGACGCTCTTGTAGGCCTTGTAGCCGAGGATTTCGGCAGCCTTGGGATGGATCGGATAGATCTCGCCCTTGTAGCCGCCGTTGATGAGGTTCTTCATCACGGAGTTGCCGATCTTGCCATCCTCGGCGGAGGCGCCGACCACGGCGACCGCCTTCGGCTGCATGATGCGGTTCATGGCGGCGACGATCTCTTCGGTCGGACGCGGCTTGGGCTTCGGCACATAGGCGAAGTCGACGACGATACGGACGTCGGCGGCGATCGCGCTCTTCGCCGTCGCGAACACCGGGTTGAGGTCGAGCTCGACGATCTCGGGGAAATCGGTCACGAGCTGCGAGACCTTGACGATGACGTCGGCGAGCGCCGTGCGGTTCACCGGCTCACCGCCGCGCACGCCCTTCAGGATCTCATGCGCCTGGATGCCGTCGAGCATCGACAGCGCGTCTTCCTTGGTCGCGGGCGCGAGGCGGAAGGTGATGTCCTTCAGGACTTCGACCAGCACGCCGCCGAGGCCGAAGGCGACCAGCTTGCCGAACGAGCCGTCGGTGATCGAGCCGACGATGACCTCGGTGCCGCCGGCCAGCATCTGCTGCACCTGGACGCCCTCGATCTTGGCGTCGGCCTTGTACTTCTTGGCATTGCCGAGAATGGTCTCGTAGGCCTTCTCGGCCTCTTCAGCCGTCTTGAGGCCGACGATGACGCCGCCGGCTTCGGTCTTGTGGAGAATGTCCGGCGAGACGATCTTCATCACGACGGGGAAGCCCATGGACGAAGCCATCTTGCCGGCCTCGCCCGCCGACTTGGCCACGCCTTCCTTCGGCACCGGAATGCCGTAGGCGTCGCAAACCAGCTTGCCTTCCGGCGCCGTCAGGCTGGTGCGGTTGTCCGCCTTGACCTGGTCAAGCACCTTGCGGACGGCATCTTTTGAATTGGACATATGGCTTCTCCCTTGACCTGAGTTCGTTCTTTGCAAAGCGCGCGCGTGTTGCGGCCGCCCGTGATGCTTGCCATTCGCCGCGCTCTGTTCCATGCGGCGGAACGGAGTGGCATAAGGGCCAGAATACTCCGCCGGCTTGGATCAAAAATGGCTGGCGATGGCATTTGGTATGCCAGAAGCCAACTTGTCAAGCCGCCGCGCACCCTGGAACGCCGCAAAAAATAGGCAGCTTGACATTCTGGCATGTGGTATGCCAAAAACTTTCCCGTTAATATTCCTGTAAAAGACGACTCCCACTGGAGGAGATTCGTCGTGTCACTACGGAAACCAACCAAGGCGTTGCCGAACATGGCCGAGGCAGACATCGCAATCGTTCGCATTGCCCCGGAGAGCAGCTTCAAGAACAAGGCGTATGACGCCTTGAAGGAAGCCATCCTCAAGATGGACATCTACTCGACGCCCGAGCCGGTGATGCTCGACGAGCGCGCGCTGTCCGAACGCCTGGGCGTCAGCCGCACGCCGATCCGCGAAGCCATCGCGATGCTCGAGCAGGACGGTTTCGTGAAGACCGTGCCGCGCCGCGGCATCATGGTGGTGCGCAGGACCAAGAGCGAGATCGTCGACATGATCCGCGCCTGGGCGGCGCTGGAGAGCATGGCGGCGCGCCTCATCACCACCACCGCTCGCAAGAAGGACATCACGGCGCTGCGCGACTTCTTCAAGGACTTCGGCAAGGACCGCCTGCCCGAGGATCATGTGGAGGAATACTCCAAGGCCAACATCGCCTTCCACCAGGCGCTGATCTCGCTGTCGGAATCGCCCGTCCTGGTCGATCTCACCAACGACCTGCTGCTGCACGTGCGCGGCTATCGCCAGCTGACGATCGGACGCAAGGACCGCACCGCGACGTCGCTACCCGAGCATCTCGGCATGATCGAAGCACTTGAAGCGCGCGACACCGAGCTCGCCGAGAAGCGCGCCCGCGACCACACCCTCGGCCTTGCCGCTTACGTCGAAGCGCACGGCCAGGAACTGTTCACGTAACTAGCAACGTTCACCAGAAGGGCGAAAAATTCGCCCCGTTACTTGAGACCAGGGAGACAAGGCCCATGCTGAATACCGCGACCAAGTCCGAAGCACCGGGCACCGAGCAGGAACTGACGGATGGCTTCCATCTCGTCATCGACGCGCTCAAGCTGAACGGCATCAACACCATCTATAATGTGCCGGGCATCCCGATCACGGATTTGGGCCGCATGGCGCAGGCCGCCGGCATTCGCGTGATCTCCTTCCGCCACGAGCAGAACGCCGGCTACGCCGCAGGCATCGCCGGCTACCTCACCAAGAAGCCCGGCGTCTGCCTCACGGTGTCTGCGCCCGGCTTCCTCAACGGCCTCACCGCGCTCGCTCACGCCACCACCAACTGCTACCCGATGATCCTCGTGTCCGGCTCCTCCGAGCGCGAGATCGTCGACCTGCAGCAGGGCGACTACGAGGAGATGGACCAGCTCGCGATCGCGAAGCCGCTGTGCAAGGCGGCCTATCGCGTGCTGCACGCCCAGGACATCGGCATCGGCTTTGCCCGCGCCATCCGCGCCGCAGTCTCGGGCCGCCCGGGCGGCGTCTATCTCGACCTGCCGGCAAAGCTGTTCGGCCAGGTGATGAACGCCGAGGCCGGCCAGAAGTCGCTGGTCAAGGTGATCGACGCGGCCCCCGCGCAGATCCCCTCGCCTGCTTCGGTCAAGCGCGCGCTTGATGTTCTGAAGAGCGCAAAGCGTCCGCTCATCATCCTCGGCAAGGGCGCGGCCTACGCGCAGGCCGATGAAGAGATCAAGAGCTTCGTCGAGAAGAGCGGCGTGCCGTTCCTCCCGATGAGCATGGCCAAGGGCCTCCTCCCCGACACCCATCCGCAGTGCGCCGGCGCGGCCCGCTCGACCGTGCTGAAGGATTCCGACGTCGTCATGCTGATCGGCGCGCGGCTGAACTGGCTGCTCTCCCACGGCAAGGGCAAGAGCTGGGGCGAAACGCCGAAGAAGTTCATCCAGGTCGACATCGAGCCGAAGGAAATGGACTCCAACGTCGAGATCGTCGCGCCCGTCGTCGGCGACATCGGCTCGGTCGTCTCGGCCTTCAACCAGGCGATCGCTACGGGCTGGGCCGCCCCGCCCGCCGAATGGACCAAGGCGATCACCACCAAGCGCGACGAGAACGTCGCCAAGATGGCGCCGAAGCTCATGAACAACAAGTCGCCGATGGACTATCACGGCGCGCTCGGCGTCTTGAAGAACGTCATCAAGGAGTATCCCGAGGCGATCCTCGTCAATGAAGGCGCCAACACGCTCGATCTCGCCCGCGGCGTCATCGACATGTACAAGCCTCGCAAGCGTCTCGACGTCGGCACCTGGGGCGTGATGGGCATCGGCATGGGCCAGGCGATCGCCGCCGCGCTCGAGACCGGCCATCCCGTGCTCGCGGTGGAAGGCGACTCGGCGTTCGGCTTCTCCGGCATGGAGGTCGAGACCATCTGCCGCTACAACCTGCCGATCTGCGTCGTCATCTTCAACAATGACGGCATCTATCGCGGCACCGACGTCAACGGCGCCAACGACGATCCGGCAACCACCGTGTTCGTCAAGGGCGCGCGTTACGACAAGATGATGGAAGCCTTCGGCGGCGTCGGCGTGAATGCCACCTCGCCCGACGAGCTCAAGCGCGCCGTCAACGAAGCCATGAAGTCCGGCAAGCCGACGCTCATCAACGCGGTGATCGATCCGGCCGCGGGCTCGGAGAGCGGCCGTATCGGCAACCTCAATCCGCAGAGCGTTCTGCAGAAGAAGAAGTAAGGCACGATCCGGAAGAGTGCGAAGCGGTTTTCCGATAAGATCATGCCCAAACAAAAGAGCTAAAGCGCCAAGCGCGCTTTAGCCTCCCCTTCAACCCTTATTCCCTGTGGTTCGCAGGGGCAGACACAGAGTACGGAGCAACACGATGACCAAAGCGCTCACGGGCGTTCGCATTCTCGACTTCACCCACGTCCAGTCCGGACCGACCTGCACGCAGCTGCTGGCCTGGTTCGGCGCCGACGTGATCAAGGTGGAACGTCCGGGCGTGGGTGACATCACCCGCGGCCAGCTGCAGGACATCCCGAACGTGGACAGCCTGTATTTCACCATGCTCAACCACAACAAGCGCTCGATCACGCTCGACACCAAGAACCCCAAGGGCAAGGAAGTCCTCACCGAGCTGATCAAGAAGTGCGACGTCCTGGTCGAGAATTTCGGCCCCGGCGTGCTCGACCGCATGGGTTTCCCCTGGGAGAAGATCCACAGCCTCAACCCGAAGATGATCGTCGCCTCGATCAAGGGCTTTGGCCCCGGCCCCTACGAAGACTGCAAGGTCTATGAGAACGTCGCGCAGTGCACCGGCGGCGCCGCCTCCACCACCGGCTTCCGCGATGGCCTGCCGCTCGTCACCGGCGCGCAGATCGGCGACACCGGCACCGGGTTGCATCTTGCGATCGGCATCCTGGCCGCGCTCCATCAGCGGACCACGACCGGCAAGGGTCAGAAGGTCACCGCCGCGATGCAGGACGGCGTGCTCAATCTTGCGCGCGTCAAGCTGCGTGACCAGCAGCGCCTCGCCCACGGCCCACTCAAGGAATACAGCCAGTTCGGCGAAGGCGTTCCGTTCGGCGATGCCGTGCCGCGCGCGGGCAACGATTCCGGCGGTGGCCAGCCCGGCCGCATCCTGAAGTGCAAGGGCTGGGAGACCGATCCCAACGCCTACATCTACTTCATCACCCAGGCCCCGGTCTGGGAGAAGATCTGCGACGTGATCGGCGAGCCGACCTGGAAGACCGATCCGAACTACGCCAAGCCGGCCGTCCGCCTGCCGCGCCTGAACGAGATCTTCGCCCGCATCGAGCAGTGGACGATGACGAAGACTAAGTTCGAGGCGATGG
This sequence comes from Bradyrhizobium huanghuaihaiense, assembly GCF_025200885.1. Taxonomy (NCBI): domain Bacteria; kingdom Pseudomonadati; phylum Pseudomonadota; class Alphaproteobacteria; order Hyphomicrobiales; family Nitrobacteraceae; genus Bradyrhizobium; species Bradyrhizobium huanghuaihaiense. The sequence goes on from NZ_CP104172.1 coordinate 6,337,399, forward strand.
AAATCCTCAACAAGGACGACATCCCCTGCGGCCCGATCCTGTCGATGAAGGAAATCGCCGAGGACCAGTCGCTGCGCGCGACCGGCACCGTGGTCGAGGTCGACCACCCCACCCGCGGCAAGTACATCTCGGTCGGCAACCCGATCAAGCTGTCGGACTCCCCGAGCGAGGTGGAGCGTTCGCCGCTGCTCGGCGAGCACACCGACGAGATCCTGCGCTCGGTGCTCGGCTTCAGCGATCACCAGGTCGCCGACATCCACAAGTCCGGCGCGCTCGATCCGCCGCAGAAGCAGGCCGCTGAGTAAGCGAGTCTGTCAGAGAACGACGAAAGGGCCGCCCGAAGGGGCGGCCCTTTTTGCTTGTGAAGGCGCACAGGCGCAGGGCTCAAACTAAAAAGTCGCAAAACAACCCCATGCACAGTAGCCACCCCATTGGCGTCAAAAGGCATTTCTGCTTTTACGAAATGCCTTTTGACCCGTCGGGCAAAACAGGGGTATTATGCCATCGTCGAAAAAAGCAACATCGGTCCCAGGCGTCGTCCTGTGGCCTCCGATTGCGCCAGATTTCTTGTGGGCGCCAGATGAGGTAGCCCTGCCATCCTCCGAGAAGCAATCGATGCCGAATTAAGGTCGCCTCCCAGGAACAGGCGGGGTTCCGCCCCGTTATCTTGCACGGGCGCGCTCGTGGGAGCGCAGGCGGGCCATCCAACGACAAGTCGACCGCCGCCAGCCCGCGAGCCGAACACGCCGGGTCCGGCGCATTTCGAGATCGCGCCTGTCCACCCAAATCGAGGTCAAGACGATGAGAGATCATCCCGCGTCCCGGGCTCTGCGGGAGGCCAACAGAGCGTTCAAGCCGGTCGAAACGAAGAAGCCGATGAGCGACTATGCGAAGGCGCAACAGTCTCTTCATGAGAATCGCGAGCGCCTGAAGGCGGAACGACTGGCGCGAGAGGCCAAGCAGGGAAAGCACCCCAGATAACAGGGATATCGTCCCAGATAAGGCAGTGCCGGTGCCGCATTATTACTTCGACATCAGGGACGGCAAGGCACTCGCTGTGGACGAAGAGGGACTGAATCTGACGAACCAGAGAGCTGCCGAGATCGAAGCTGCGCTGTCTCTTGCCGATAGCGCCAAGGACCTTGCGCCGTCCGCGAGCGGCCGCGGCCTGGCGATCGAGGTGCGCGATGACAATGGCCCGATCTTTCGGGCGGCATTTCTCTTCGGGACCGCCCGGTCGAACGATTGAGATCGCCCCAGGAGTTCGGCCTGAAGCGCGGTGAGAATAGATGAATCGCCACCGCGCTTCAGGTTGTTGCCTAAGCATGATCTTTCGGAAAACCGCTTCGCACTTTGCGCTAACGCGGCCCTCGGGTCGGGATCATGCTTCAGAGCATCGAGAGGACGACGACGCCGTCCTCGAGCTCACCTGACGCGAGGCGCGCCCGTGCGATACGCTCGAACTCCGTCCGGTATTTCTGAAGATAGCTGAAGGCCTGCCTCTGCGTCCGGAAGGTCGTGGCAAGACGGCATAGCTGTCGGCCTGCGCCAAGCGCGAGAAAGAAGGTGATGGTGCCGCCGTCATCCGGCTTGATCCTAGGCACGGCCCGCACTCTCTGGCATGTGAACGGCCCTTTTCAGGTTCTCGGCGACGCTGTTGAATCCGGCTATCGCGGCAATTTCCTCGCGCGCCTCTTCGGTACAGGCGCCGGCAACGATGCACTAAGACTGGCGTCGGCAGCTTCCTTGGCCTCACGCAGCTCGCGAAGCCGCGCCATGTTCTTGCGGATATCGACAGCGCGCCTTTCGACATCCGCGACCGCCCGCGCGCCCTCTTCGGCGGCCAGGCGTTGACGCTCGGCCCGCGCGACGGATTCGGGTGACGGCTCGGCCGTTTTCTTCGCGCTCATCTTTTGGCGCTCATCCTTCACCCTGCCCGGCAACGGAGAAAACCCGCTCAATCCCAGGGATCGAGCGGGTCGCATGGCCGTTTCAGTACATCCGTGAAACGGCGCTACAGAATTCAAGCCAGCGAGAGATTCTCCGCGCTGACCTTGCCCCGCATCTTGTCGGTCTTGACCTCGAAGCTGACCTTCTGGCCCTCGGCGAGACCCGCAAGGCCTGCCCGCTCGACCGCGCTGACGTGAACGAACACGTCATTGCCGCCGTCGTCGGGTTGAATGAATCCAAAACCCTTCTGGCCGTTGAACCACTTCACTGTACCTGTCGCCATTCTCTTCTCCAAAGCGCGCGAGCGCGTAGTCCGCGTGACGCTCACGCAGATCGTTTCAATTCGTCGATGTCTCTGGAAAAGGAGCCCGCGGGCGCATTCAACAAGGCACAGCGGCTGAACGAATGAAGTGACGCTATACCTCGCCATCGACATTAGCAAGGCTTCGGGCAGATTTAATCGCGCCCGCAGCCGGCGGCGGCCCGACCTCGGTTCCAACCTCAGCTATCGCCTGAGCTCTCTGATGAGGTTCGCCAACCGTGGATCGTCAGGCCGGAGAAGCGCCAGTCGCTCGGCGTAACCAAGCGCCGCAGCGATGTCTCCCTTCTCCCTGCTGAAGCTCAAAGCGGCTGAAAGCAGCTCCAGATTGTTCGGATGAGCGCGCAGGCTCTGATTCAGCACGGAAAGTGCATCGTCGCGCCGGCCCACCCCGTTCAGTCCTATGGCATAGACGTAGGCGTACCGCATTTGGCCAGGGTCGAGAGAGGTCGCCCGACGCAGCTCGTCGAGGGCCTCCTCGCTGCGCTTCTGGCGCACGAGTGTCAGACCAAGCGCGTAGTGGAGTGATGCGGCCTGCGCCGACGTGGAGAGTGCCTCACGCAGGATTTTCTCCCCGTCACTGTCGCGTCCGAGCTGCCGGTACAGGTCGGACAGGTTGACGGCGGCCGCCGCAAACGAGGGATCGAGCCTGAGGGCGGCGCGGTATTCGGCCTCCGCCGCGCCGGGATTGGCCTGGCGCCGGAAGAAGTCGCCGAGCGCCGTTCGCGAATCCGGCCGATCAGCATTCAGCTTCTGCGCAACAATGAATTCGGCAGCCGCCCGCATGAACTTGTCGCGATCGGGCGGTGGCTGGCGCGCTGGAGGCATGGCGGCCAAGACTTCGGCGGCGCGAATGCGGACACCACGCACGGGATCGCTCAGCTGCGCCGAAGCGAGCGGCCAGAGCTGATCGGCCGGCACTCCTTCGAGCCGATCGAGCGCGCCGAGCCTCACGAGCGGATCAGAATCGGAAAGCCCCTGCCGGATCAGATCGAGAACCGGCGCCGGAAGCTCCGCCAGCGCGCTGGCGCGGACGAGACCGGGAACGTCAGCCGATTCAGCGATTGCGGCGAGCTGCGCTTGCGCGTCGGCAGCTTCGCTCCAGGCAGCATGAAATGCCCGCGCCCAGGTCTGATGGCCGCGTCGCTCCGGCCCGAACCAGCCCTCGATCTGATGCGCTGCCCAGGCCGCCGGCTTGTCGCGATGGCAGTCGTTGCACGCATTCGGTGCGCCCGTCTGCACCGAGAGATCGGGGCGCGGAACGCGGAAGCCGTGGTCGTGGCGACGGTCGACGACCATGTAGCGGCGCTCCGGCATATGGCAGGCCGGACAGCCCGGCGGCGGCGAGACATCGGCGTGGTGCCGGTGCGCCATGGATTCATATTTGGCGGGCGCATGGCACTGCGAACAAACGCCGTCTCCGGACGCCTTCAACGTTGCGCTGTGCGGGTCGTGGCAGTCGCTGCAGGTCACGCCCTTGGCGAACATCCTGCTCTGCTTGAACGGTGCGTAATTGTAGGTCTCCTCGTCGTCGCGCATCTGGCCGTCGGCATGAAAGCGCTGGCGATCGAGCAGCGATACGCGGTGTGTGTCAGAGAGCGGTCGGCCCGGTATCCAGTCTTCCGAAAGCTGCCCGCGGCGCGCATGGCAGCGCCCGCAGGTCTCGACCTCCTTGCGCAGGGCCGGCGCCGGCGCGCTACGTACCGGCGTCAATGTGTCGGCAGAGGCGGACCAGGTGACGCCGGAGCGCTCGTCGAAGCGGACCAGCAGGCCGTTATCGGCGGTGCGCGCCGCCGGCTTGCCACGCGCCCAGGTGACGTGGCGCGAGCCCGCACCGTGGCACGCCTCACAGCCAACGCTGATCTCGGAAAAGGTGGTCGCGAACCTGTCCCGGTCGGCATTGTAGCCCTTGTGCACATCAGTCGAATGGCACTCCGCACACATGAAATTCCAGTTCTGGTTCAGCTTCGTCCAGTGCAGGGGATCGCTGCTGGTGATGGCGCTGTCCGGGTAGAGATGAAACCAGCGCTGACCGCCCTGCTCTTTCGGCCGCGTGTCCCAGGCGATGGACAGAGCCTGGAAACGGCCGTCCGGGAATTGGATCAGATATTGCTGCAGCGGCTCGACGCCGAAGGTGTATTTCACCTCGAAGGTCGCGAGCTTGCCGTCGGGCCCGTCGGTCTCGACCAGGAACTTGTTGTCCTTGCGGAAGAAGCGCGACCGGGTGCCGGCATAGTCGAAGGTCGCGCCGTTGAAATCGCCGCGCACGGATTGCGCGGTCGCATGATCCATGGCGTGGCGGTGTTGCGACGTCCGCCAGAGTTTCGCCTCGGCCTGGTGGCAGCCGGCACAGGACTCGCTCCCGACGAAGGCCAATTCGACCACTGCGGGAAGCTGGATCGGGGCCCTTGACGTCGCGAACCAGAGCAGGCCGACGGCGATCGCGGCGGCAAATATGCTCGCGACGGCGATCCACCGCTTCGTGGTGCCCTCGGAGGGAGGCCGTGACTGCGGTGAGGAACGATCTGGTTCAGGCGCTCGCGCCGTGCGGACCTTGTCGCGCTTGCGGTTCTTTCGCGAGCCTCGTGCCACGTCTGCTTACCGCTCCAGCCGCCGCGCGCTTCGTCACCGCAGCGGCTCGATCTTGGCGGGCATGTCTGGCCAGCGGCTCACCCGATAGCTCGCATTGCTGCATCTGAGCACCCAGACCCCATGATCGGCCCTCGAGCGCCCGGCATCCTTGGTTGCGCCCAGCGGCTTGTCGCAAGTAAACCCCTGCGAGCGGATTTGTGCGGCAAGCATGCCCTGAAGCGTCTCCGCCGCGCCCTGCGCTGCAGCGCGGCCGACGGCCAAGACGTCGATCAGCGCAAGCGTTGAAATGAAGATCCAACGACCGTTCTTCATGAGCTTCTCCGATCACGCATCCCGTGCATTTGGCCGGGAAGCCGAATGGCTTCCCCGCGGTCTCGCGCCGAGCTATTGGCGGGCACACTCCTGAACGAACTTGACGCGGTCCACCATACCAAGGCCCTTCGCCTCGGCCTGCTTGCGACAGCCTTCTCGCTTGTCCATTCGGACCTGGATCTTGTCGACAAGGCTCAGGCCAACGGTGCCCACTTGTGCCCCGGACGAAGCAGTTTGTCCGTCGTCGGCAGATGGCCCATCACCGGCGGCGCGGGCGGCCTCCTGCAGCCGCTTGACGTCGTCCGGGCTCAGCTTGGGTCGGTCGATGTCCAGCGCAAGCTTGTTGATCTTGCCGGTGAAGGCGAACGGCGCCTGATAGTCGTTGTCGTCGACCGGCGTGCCGGTGTCGGAGGCGATGTCGAACGCCTCGTCCCATTGCAGGATGAACGGCAGCGTGTGCTCCATCTTCTCGGTGGCCACCACCTTGCCGTCGACCTTGAGCGTCCCGGTGCCGCCTTGTCCGATGCCGGTATAGTTGCCGAACACCATGGTGCCCGCTCCAAGACCATCGTACTTGAAGTCAAACTCGATGAGGTGCTTGCCCGGTGTGAGCTCCGGCCCCTCCCAGCGCACGCGCTTGAGATCGACGAGATTCCACGTGAACACGGGCTTGTTCTTCAGGACATAGAGGCCATAGCCGCCGAATCGGCCGCCTTGCGTCACCAGCACACCTTCGGCGCCGCCATCGGGAATGTCGACGTCGACCTTGAAGTTGTAGGAGGAGTTGAGCAAGCTCGGCGCGTCGCCGTTCGGCGTACCGGTTATCGGACGCGTCCAGGCAAAGCTTGTGCGGCCGGCACTGAGACTCGGACGCGGCGTGATCATGCGCGAAACCACCGTCGAGTCGAGTGGCAGCACCTGATACTTTTCCGCCTCCTTCCAAAACAGCGCCTGCAGCTCTTTCAGCTTGTCCGGATTCCTGGCGGCGACGTCCTCGGTCTGCGTCCAGTCGTTGCGCAGGTCATAGAGCTCCCAGGGGTAGTCGCCCGGGCGCGGCAGTTTCGCGACCGTCACCCACGGCGGACGCAAGACCTTGGTCGAGGCGATCCAGCCGTCGTTATAGATGGCGCGATCGGCCATCATCTCGAAATACTGCGTCGTGTGCGTCGAAGGCGCATTCGCGTTCTTGGCATCGAACGTGTACATCATGCTGACGCCCTCGATCGGGCTTTGCTTGATGCCGTCGACGATGTCCGGCTGCTTGATCTGCGCAGCCTCGAGAATGGTCGGCACGACGTCGATGACGTGGTGGAACTGAGTGCGGATGCCACCCTTGTCCTTGATCACGTCCGGCCAGGAGATCGCCATGCCCTGGCGCGTCCCGCCGAAGTGGGAGACGATCTGCTTGGTCCAGGAGAACGGCGTGTCGAACGCCCAGGCCCAACCGATCGACATGTGATTGTAGGTGCGATCGGTGCCCCAGACGTCGTAGAAATATTTGAGCTGATCCTCGACCGACGGGTTGATCTGGTTGAACATCGCCACTTCGTTCGGCGTGCCGTTGGGTTGCCCCTCTGCGCTCGTCCCGTTGTCGCCCTCGATATAGATGATGAGCGTGTTGTCGAGCTTGCCCATATCCTGGATGGACTGGATCACGCGACCGATTTCGTTGTCCGCGTATGCGGCATAGGCTGCGAATACGTCAGCTTGACGGATGAACAGCTTCTTCTCGTCGGCCGAAAGCTGATCCCATTCCTTGATCAGGTCCTTTGGCCACGAAGTCAGCTTGGCATTCTGCGGAATGACACCGAGCTTCTTCTGGTTCTCGAAGATCGTGTCGCGCAGCTTGTTCCAACCCTGATCGAACAGGTGCATGTCGCCGATCTTCTTGACCCACTCCGGCGTCGGGTGATGCGGGGCATGGGTTGCGCCGGGCGCGAACTTGACGAAGAACGGAGTATCCGGCGATAGCGCGTTCATGCGATTGACATAGTCGATGGCCTCGTCGGCCATGGCCGTCACCAGATTCCAGCCGGGCTTTCCTTCATAGGGATAGATCGGCGTGGTATTGCGGACGAGATTGCCGGGCTGCCATTGGTTGGTGTCGCCGCCCATGAAGCCGTAGAAATATTCAAAGCCCATGCCGGTCGGCCACTGGTCGAACGGGCCTGCCTGGCTCGCCTGGTATTCCGGCGTATTGTGGTTCTTGCCGAACCACGCGGTGCGATAGCCGTTATCGGACAGGATCCGGCCGATCGTGGCCTTGTCCCTGGTGATGATGCTGTCGTAGCCGGGGAAGCCGGTGGCCTGTTCGGCGATCACGCCGTAGCCCACCGAGTGATGGTTGCGTCCGGTGATGAGTGCCGCGCGCGTCGGCGAGCACAGCGCCGTTGAATGGAAATTGGTGTAGCGCAATCCGCTTTGTGCGATGCGGTCGAGCGCAGGCGTTGGAATGACGCCGCCGAACGTGCTTGGCACGCCGTAGCCGGCATCGTCGGTGATGATGAGCAGCACGTTCGGTGCGCCCTTGGGCGGCACCACGCGCGCGGGCCAGAAAGGTGTCGAATTGCGCGCATCGCGCTCGATCTTGCCGCCGAACTGCTGCGGCGGCGGCGGCAGCTGATTGCCGGGAATGGTGATGGTCGCGGCGGGCGAGCCCGGAGGCGGTGCAGCTTGTTGGGCTTGTTGTGCGAATGCTGGCGAAGAAAGCGCAAGGGTCAGCGAAAATGCGACAAGATGAAAGGGTCGCGCAGTGCTCATGGCAATCACTCCCTTCAAATGAGCCGCCATCATTTTCCGGGACCCGAAAAAGGGCTTGATATGGATCAAGAGATCAAGATGGCGGATCAGACACGTAGAAGTTGCAGACGGAGGAGCGGCGCTTTTCCGTAAATTCCCGGGGAACTCATCTCCATCGCGCCGGTATCATGGCGCGGTATTGTTGTTCTCTTGCTACACCTGATTGCAAAATATTCCCGGCACATCGACAACTATGGCAAGCACGGCCGGCTGGGTCATATGATCCAGCAACATATCAGGCGCTCCCACTGAGCGAAGCTCGTGGTTCGGGAGGGGTCACCATGCGATTGACGAAAGCGCTTGCCGCTCTTGCATTTGCGGCCGTGGCATCAATACCGACCAAGACCTTGGCCGACGAAAGCGGCATCAGCTTCTGGATTCCGGGCCTATTCGGCAGCCTTGCTGCCACACCTCAGCAACCGGGCTGGACGGCCGCTGCGATCTACTATCACACCTCGGTGTCCGCCGGCGGTGACGTGGCGCGGGCGCGCGAAATTCAGATCGGACGCATCCCTGCGAACCTGACGGCCACGTTGAACGCGAATGTCAATGCGAACGTGGATCTCGGCCTCTTGAACGCAACCTACGTCTTCGCAACGCCGGTGCTGGGCGGTCAGGCCTCGGCCACCCTGATGGGAGTCTACGGTGCAAACACAACTTCGCTGAACGGATTGGTGACGGGAACGCTTGCGACGCCGCTCGGCTCGATTCCGTTCTCGCGCTTCGATTCGATCAGCGATTCCGTGACCGCCTTTGGCGATGTGATCCCGCAATTTTCGCTGCGCTGGAATGCCGGTGTCAACAACTACATGACATACATCACGGGCGATATTCCGGTTGGGGCTTACCAGTCGACCCGGCTCGCCAATATCGGGATCGGTCACGGTGCGATCGACGCGGGCGGCGGCTACACCTATTTCAATCCGCAGACCGGACATGAGCTGTCCGGCGTGCTCGGCTTCACCTACAATTTCAAGAACACCGATACGCAGTATCAGAGTGGCGTGGACATGCATTTCGACTGGGGCGCGTCCCAGTTCCTGAGCAAGCAGGTGCAGGTGGGACTCGTCGGCTATGTCTACCAGCAGCTCGGCTGCGACAGCGGATCCGGCGATCGCGTCGGCTGCTTCCGCTCGCGGGTCGGCGGGATCGGCCCGCAGATCGGATTCATCTTCCCGATCGGCGACAAACAGGGCTACCTCAACTTCAAGGGCTACAAGGAATTTGCCGCCGAGAACCGGCCCGAGGGCTGGAATGCGTGGGTGACGTTCGTGATTTCGCCGGCGGCACCGCCACCCGCAGTGACGCCGACGAAGCACGTCATCACGAAGTGACGGGCGTTGGTGTTTGGAGCGCAGGACCGTCGCTCGGCAAGTAACGTTGCTCGTCCTTCAGCCGTCAGACTATAGTTCGGGCTTTCCTCGTTGGGCCCGACCAAGCCCTCATTCAATGTCGCCGTCATCGGCGCCTCTGCAGCTGCCACGACATCGGGAGATCAACATGTCACTGCTCGGCAAGGCCGCCGTTGCGATGTGGTGGAGCGTCCGCCCCGAACAGCGCGCCGAGTTCGGCGACTGGCATTCCCACGAACATTTCCCGGAGCGGATGAGCATTCCCGGCTTCCGGCGCGGATCGCGCTGGAGCAGCACGACGGATGCCGAAGGCTTCTTCGTGCTCTATGAGCTCGAGCAGTACGACGTGCTGACGTCGAAGGGATATCTCGACCGCCTCAATGCGCCGACGCCGTGGTCGACCAGGATGATGCCGCATCATCTGGGCATGGTGCGCAGCCAGTGCCGTATCGTCGCAAGCTTTGGCGGCGGGGTCGCGGCCTCGATCGCGACCATCCGGCTTTCGCCGCAGGCCGGACGTGAAACGGCGTTGCAGGCGCACCTCTCAGAGACGCTCGGTGCGTTGGCGCAGAAGCCGAGACTGACGGGCGCCCACCTGCTTCTAACCGACACACCGAGGGCGAGCGCGCCCACGACCGAGCAGCAGATCCGCGGCAAGGACGGCGCCGCCGACTGGATCGTGCTGCTGTCCGGCTACGATGACGACGCAGTCGCGCGCGCGGTTGCCGACCGGTTGTCGCCACCAGCGCTTCAGCCGCACGGCGCCTGCGACAATCCGGTCATCGGCCACTACCGGCTGGCCTTCACGATGACACCGCAGGATGTCGCAGCGAACTAGCCGGCACGGCAGCAAGAAAATCTGAGCCGTCGTGTCGGATCGGCGGCATCACGGTCGTCCTTGAGACATGAATGGGCTGTAGACGCCAATGTACGCCCATCGATGCAAGAGGATGAAAGAACATGCCCAGCACCGTACGTCTCCATCGCGTTCTGACGACGAGCCCGGAAAAGGTTTATCGCGCCTTCCTGGAGGCGGATGCGTTGGCAAAATGGCTGCCGCCGAACGGCTTCACCTGCACCGTGCATCATTTCGAGCCCAAGGTCGGCGGCACGTTCAAGATGTCGTTCCGGAACTTCACGACGGGGAACAGCCACGCCTTCGGCGGCGAATATCTCGAGCTCGTCCCCGGCGAACGCCTGCGCTACACCGACAGGTTCGACGATCCCAATCTGCCGGGCGAAATCCAGGTCACCGTGATCCTGAAGAAGGTCTCGGTCGGCACCGAGGTGGACATCACGCAGGCCGGCATCCCCGACGTCATCCCGCCGGAGGCCTGTTACCTCGGCTGGCAGGAGTCGCTGCGGAATCTGGCGAAACTCGTCGAGCCCGAGATCAACCAGTAGCGGTAGCATCAGTATTCGTAGGGTGGGCAAAGCGCAGCGTGCCCACCTACGTCGTCATTGCGAGCGCATCGAAGTAATCCAGAGTCCCTCCGCAGAACGATTCTGGATTGCTTCGCTGCGCTCGCAAAGACGGAGAATGAGGAACTCTCCGAGAGAACAACTCACATCGAGTTGCTGCAGAGCCCTGTGAACTTGCAATGCCAGCAATGCACCGATTGCGAACGATCGCTACGCGCCCTTCGGCTTGAGCCCGCCATCCGCGGTCCAGCGGTCCGGCTCCGGACTATGTCCGATCAAGGCCAGGCCATAGGCGATCGACTCGAACTGGTCGCCCGACATCAGCCGCTCGTTGCCGAAGCGGTCGGCGAAGAGCTTTCGGACCGCAGGCACGAAGGACGTGCCGCCGGTCAGGAACACCTTCTCCACCTCGCGCGCGGTGATGCCGGCTTCGTTCAGCACCTTGTCGACGGTCGCACCCAGACGGGCGATATCGTCGGCGATCCAGGATTCAAAATTCTTGCGGGTGATGGTCGCGCCGATGTCGACGCCGCCGCCCTTGAAACGGAAGTCGGTCTGGTCCTGCCCCGACAGCGCGACCTTGGCGTCGGACACCGCGCGGTACAGCGAGAAGCCGAGATCGAAGTCGACGATGGTGATGAAATCCTCGAGCAGCTCCGGCTTCAGCGCGGTGCGCGCAAGCTCGCGGAGCTCGCGCAGATCGCCGTTGCTCTTCATCATCGCGAGCTGATGCCAGCGTGCCAGATTGGTGTAGTGGCCGCTCGGGACCGGCAGCACCTTGTCGAACGAGCGGAAGCTCGAGCCCTTGCCGAGCCGCGGCGAGACGACGTGGTCGACGATGCGATAGTCGAACGTGTCGCCGGCAATGCCGATGCCGGCGTGTCCGAGCGGCTCGGCGCGCAGCGTGCCGCCCGCGCGCGAAAAGCGCATCACCGAGAAGTCGCTGGTGCCGCCGCCGAAATCCGCGACCAGCACGGTGGCATCGCGCTCGAGCCTTCGGGCGAAGGAGAACGCCGCCCCCACCGGCTCGTAGACATAACGCGCGTGGCCGGCACCCAAGCGCTCGAACGCGGCCCGGTAACGCTGCATCGCCAGCGCCTCGTCGGGATTGCCGCCGGCGAAGCGCACCGGGCGGCCGACCGTGATGTTGGACGTCTCGAAGCCGAACTTCTCGCCGCCATGGCGCGCCAGCGTGCGCAGGAACGCCGCCAGGATGTCCTCGAACTTGAAGCGCTGGCGGAAGACTTGCGTGGTGTTGAAGCTGCTGCTGGCCGCAAAAGTCTTGAACGACTGCAGGAAGCGGTAGACGTGGCGCCCCTCGAGGAACGTCTCGATCGCCCACGGCCCGCCTTCGGCCTGGGCGCCGGCGCCCGGCCGGTCCTCCCAGAAGCACAGCGCCGACACATAGGTGCTGTGGCGCTGTCCGCCGTGATCGAAGCGGATGGCCTCGACCCGGCGGTCGTCCGCCGCAAGGGCGACGACCGTATTGCTGGTCCCAAAATCGATGCCGATCGAGACGGCGGGCGAGGCGCTCGACATGAACCACTCTGACAGTTGATTGGAAAAGGGGGCAGAGCACTAACGGCTTTGGCCCGCCCTGCCAAGAGCCGGTTTGCTGCAGCGCGGTCGGAATTCGCAGTCCGCCGGGCGCCGTGCCGTGTCGCGTGAACAGGGCTATTCCGCTCGCTGGAGGTCGAAATCCCTGTTTTTATATCCACACCGGCAATTTTAAGTCCGGAACGGCCGCTTTAACGGGATATTATGTTGCAATGCGGCAGAACACATGCTGCCATGCAATGGCATGCATGGACACTGGCATCTGGTATACGTAGATTGCCCTTCGAAATGAGACAGCATCACTGACCGTCTCAAGAAAGGGAATTCCGATGTCCAAGACCGCTACCGTCGCTATCGCCCCCTCCTCCACGCTGTTCGCCCGCTTCCTGGCCGCGGTCGACCGCTTCCTGATGGCGAGCGCCGAGATCTCGAATCACAACGGCGACCTGCCCCGTTTCGGCCTCTGAGAAGGCTTTCCACGCGCAGCCGCAACGGCGCGCTGGTAGACACGTTTCGAGGACCGTACGTCCGATCAAATGGCCCCGCATGACGGGGCCATTTTCTTTTTTGAGCCCCCACCTCGCCCGCGAACACAACTGCGACGATTGGTCCGCCGACATGACCCTTTGATCTAATTGTTTGTCTGCTGGCATCTCGCATACCATTCGGGAACCAAGAACAATTGCACAAATTGAAGGTGCGGGACGGGAACAGGAAGGACCGAGGGCGAAGCGCACTTGCCGTGATCCTCGGCAGAGCCTTAGCCGAAAGGAGCGGATGCCGGGCCCTGTCCCCTGCTCATAAAGTGCTGGCTGGGACTGCAATGGGAGATCGACCAACAAGGTGACCCCAAGCATCTGAATCGAGATGGGCTGACGCAAGCCGCCAGAGAGTGGCTGCGTTCGAGGTTCGACAGGGAGAGAAACAAGATGAAGCCATTCGTTCTGAATGTCGCTTTGGCGGCAATCGCGATGTCGTGCGCCAATAGCACCGCAAGCCGTGCTGCCTGGGAACCGGTCCGTCCGGTCGAGTTCATCGTGCCCGCGGGCACCGGCGGCGGCGCCGACCAGATGGCACGCACCATCCAGGGCATCGTCACCAAGCACAATCTCATGAAGCAGCCGCTGGTCGTCATCAACAAGGCCGGCGGCGCAGGCGGCGAAGGCTTCCTCGACGTGAAGACGTCGTCGGGCAATCCGCACAAGATCATCATCACGCTGTCGAACCTGTTCACGACGCCGCTGGCGACGGGTATTCCGTTCAACTGGAAGGATCTCACCCCGGTCGCGATGCTGGCGCTCGACGAATTCGTGCTCTGGGTCAACGCCGAGAAGCCGTACAACAGCGTCAAGGATTACGTCGACGCTGCAAAGAAGGCTCCGAGCGGCTCGTTCAAGATGGGCGGCACCGGCTCGAAGCAGGAAGACCAGATCATCACGGTCGGCATCGAGAAGGTGATCGACGCGAAATTCACCTACATCCCCTACAAGGGCGGCGGCGAAGTCGCGGTTCAACTCGTCGGCAATCACGTCGATTCCACCGTCAACAATCCGATCGAGGCGGTCGCGCAATGGCGCGGCGGCAAGCTTCGTCCGCTCTGCGTCTTCGACGCCCAGCCGATGGCCTATGACGAGCCGATCGCCGACGGCAAGGCCTGGAAGGATATTCCGACCTGCAAGTCGCAGGGCCTCGCGATGGAATATCTCATGCTGCGCGGCATCTTCATGTCGCCCAAGGCCACGAAGGACCAGATCGAATATTACGTCGAGCTGTTCAAGAAGGTCCGCGCCACGCCGGAGTGGCAGGAATTCATGAAGAACGGCGCCTTCAACACGACCTTCCTGGCGGGAGCCGACTACGCCAAGTGGATCGAGGCGGAGGAGAAGCGCCACGAAGGCCTGATGAAGGAAGCCGGATTCCTCGCATCGGGGAATTGACGCACGACGTCGATGACGGCTGAGGACGCTGGTCGTCCTCACGCCTGCCGCGAAAGACCGCGTTTCGCCTGGAGGTCCCATGACTGAACAATCCGGATCCGAATCTGGCCCGGCACACAAGACGCTGGAAATCGGCATCGCGCTGCTGATCGGCGTCTTCGGGCTGGTCGTGATCTTCGGCAGCCTAAAGGCCGGCATCAACTGGGGCGCGGAGGGCCCGCGGGCCGGCTTCTTCCCCTTCTATGTCGGCGCCGCCATCGTCGGCGCGAGCGCCATCAACCTCTGGAGCGCGCGGCGCCACGACGACGGCCGGTTGTTCGCAGAATGGGGACAGCTTCGCCAGGTCATGAGCGTCGTCGTGCCCACCGCGATCTATGTAGGCTCGATGCCGTTCATCGGCCTCTACGTCTCCTCGATGGTGTTCATCGCCTGGTTCATGCGCTGGCTCGGCGGCTATCGCTGGCTGACGGTCGCCGCGGTGGCGGTCGGCATGCCGGTCGTGACCTATCTCGTCTTCGAGCGCTGGTTCCTGGTCCCGCTTCCCAAGGGGCCGCTCGAGGAATGGCTAGGTCTGTAAGAGCTACGCATTCATTCAATTGCTGCTGCAGGACGTATTGATATGGAAGAGTTGGCCAATCTGTTTCACGGCTTCGCGGTCGCCCTGCAGCCCTACAACATCATGCTGATGATCATCGGCATCACGCTCGGGGTCATCATCGGCGTGCTGCCGGGGCTTGGCGGCGCCAATGGCGTGGCGATCCTGCTGCCCCTCACCTTCAGTATGCCGCCGACATCGGCGATCATCATGCTGTCCTGCATCTATTGGGGCGCGTTGTTCGGCGGCGCCATCACCTCGATCCTGTTCAACATCCCCGGTGAGCCATGGTCCGTGGCGACCACCTTCGACGGCTATCCCATGGCGCAACAGGGCAGACCCGGCGAAGCCTTGACGGCGGCCTTCACCTCCTCCTTCGTGGGCGCGTTGTTTGCCGTCATCATGATCACGCTCGTCGCGCCCCTGGTCGCAGGCTTCGCGTTGCGATTTGGCCCGGCGGAAAAGTTCGCGGTTTACTTCCTCGCCTTCTGCAGCTTCGTCGGCCTCAGCAAGGAGCCGCCGTTCAAGACCATCGCGGCCATGATGATGGGCTTTGCGCTTGCAGCGGTCGGGCTGGATTCCATCACGGGACAGTTGCGACTGACCTTCGGGGTTACCGAGTTGCTCAACGGCTTCGACTTCCTGATCGCCGTGATCGGCCTGTTCGGAATCGGCGAGATCCTGCTGACCATGGAGGAAGGGCTGGCATTCCGCGGCGGCAATGCGAGCATCAACCTCCGCGTCGTGCTTCAGACCTGGCGCGAGCTGCCCGCCTACTGGATGACGTCACTGCGCTCCTGCCTGATCGGCTGCTGGATGGGCGTCACGCCCGCCGGCGCAACGCCGGCGTCCTTCATGAGCTACGGCATCGCGAAGCGGCTGGCGCGGCGCGGCAACAATTTTGGCAAGGGTGAGATCGAAGGCGTGATCGCGCCGGAGACGGCCGCGCACGCCGCAGGCACCTCGGCGCTGCTGCCGATGCTTTCGCTTGGCGTGCCCGGCTCGCCGACGGCTGCCGTGCTGCTTGGCGGATTGTTGATCTGGGGCCTGCAGCCCGGCCCGATGCTGTTCGTCGAACAGAAGGAATTCGTCTGGGGCCTGATCGCGTCGATGTATCTCGGCAATCTCGCCGGCCTCATCGTCGTGCTCACCTGCGTGCCGATCTTCGCCGCGATCCTGCGCGTGCCCTTCGGAATCATCGCCCCGCTGATCCTGGTGCTCTGCGCGATCGGCGCCTACTCGGTGCACAACAGCACCTTCGACGTGATGCTGATGCTGGTGTTCGGCGTGCTCGGCTATCTCCTGAAGAAGTGCAACTATCCG
The DNA here is from genome assembly GCF_025200885.1 of Bradyrhizobium huanghuaihaiense. NCBI lineage: Bacteria > Pseudomonadati > Pseudomonadota > Alphaproteobacteria > Hyphomicrobiales > Nitrobacteraceae > Bradyrhizobium > Bradyrhizobium huanghuaihaiense. The sequence continues at coordinate 6,353,557 of NZ_CP104172.1, forward strand.
CTCGCGCCGCTTGTGCTCGCCATCGTGCTCGGCGACAAGGCGGAGGAAGCCTTCCGACAATCCCTGCTGGGATCGCAGGGGTCGCTCGGCGTGTTCTTTTCCAACGGCCTCGTCAGCACGATCATGGCGCTCGGCCTGGTGGCCCTGTTCTGGTCCGCGATCCAGGAAGGCTACAGCCGGCTGCGCATGTCGATGGCGTGAAGCGCGCCGCTGACCGCGTCAAATTCGCCGCACCCCGGACTTCTGGAATAAAGAATTCCAGGAGTCGCGCGGTCCTCTGACGACGCGCATCCATCCTGGCGGCACTGCGCACGTCGACGTGTGCACGAGTGTAGATCAGCTTCCCACAGCCGGTTTGCGGCACGCGGCGACAGCAGAGATATCTCGCAAATTCAAAGTCTTGCGCGCATAGGACCGTTGCGGCCGCTGTCCCGCTGCAGCGATTGGGGCTTTACAATTCCGCGGCCAGAGCGCATGTGACCCGATCCCGCGATATTTCGCCGCACCCTCAGTCCGTCAGTTGAATCTTGGCATAATGAATACCAAGATGCGGGCCGCGCGCGCATAAAAATGATCGGCGCCTTCGGGAGGATTTTATGACGGACATGGTGCAGGCAACGGCCCCTACAGCCGCGCGCGTTAGCGACACGTATCGCTGGGCGCAATTGGCGATCGGTGTAGCGGCCATGGTGATGATCGCCAACTACCAATACGGCTGGACGTTCTTCGTCCCCGACATCCAGAAGAAGTTCGGCTGGGATCGCGCTTCGATCCAGTGGGCCTTCACGCTGTTCGTGCTGTTCGAGACATGGCTCGTGCCGGTCGAAGGATGGTTCGTCGACAAATACGGCCCGCGCATCGTGGTTCTCGTCGGCGGCGTGCTCTGCGCCATCGGCTGGGCGATCAACGCACAGGCCACCTCGCTCAACGGCTACTATCTCGGCATGATCATCGCGGGCATCGGCGCCGGTGGCGTGTACGGAACCTGCGTCGGCAACGCGCTGAAGTGGTTTCCGGACAAGCGCGGTCTTGCCGCGGGCATCACGGCGGCGGGCTTCGGTGCAGGCTCCGCCCTCACCGTCGCGCCGATCCAGGCCATGATCAAGGACAGTGGATTCCAGACCACCTTCCTCTATTTCGGCCTCGGACAAGGCATCATCATCTGCATCCTCGCCTTCTTCCTGCTCGCGCCGAAAGCGGGCCAGGTGCCGCAGGTGGTGGCGAACGCCAATATCATCCAGACCCGGCGCAACTATCAGCCGACCGAAGTGCTGCGCCAGCCGATCTTCTGGCTGATGTACTTCATGTTCGTGATCGTCGGCGCGGGTGGACTGATGGTCACCGCGAATCTGAAGCCGATCGCGGTTGACTGGAAGGTCGACAGCGTGCCGGTGACGCTGATGGCAGTGACGATGACCGCGGTGACCTTCGCAGCGACCATCGACCGCGTGCTCAACGGCCTGACGCGCCCGTTCTTCGGCTGGATCTCCGACAATATCGGCCGCGAGAACACGATGTTCATTGCTTTCGGCATGGAAGGCTTTGGCATCTGGATGCTCTACCTCTGGGGCCACGATCCGGTCTGGTTCGTGCTGCTCTCGGGCTTCGTGTTCTTCGCCTGGGGTGAGATCTACTCGCTGTTCCCCTCGACCTGCACCGACACGTTCGGCGCCAAGTTCGCGACCACCAATGCCGGCCTGCTCTACACCGCCAAGGGCACCGCCGCGCTGCTCGTCCCGGTCGCAAACCTGATGCAGCAGTCGTCGGGCACCTGGGACAGCGTGTTCATCATCGCGGCCGGCGCCAACATCCTGGCTTCGCTGCTGGCGATCGCGGTGCTGAAACCCTGGCGCAAGGTCGTGGTCGCGAAATCGACCCTCTGACACGCTTCACACAGTAACTCCAGGCAACAACGCCCGGCCTCGCGGCCGGGCGTTTTCGTTTGCCCGAAGCCTTCCTGGGTTCCGATAACCCGAACGGAACCGGGCATTTTCTTGCGTCACGGCGTGAGATAGGGCTTGCGTTCTGGAATATGGTATACCAATGTCCCCGCCGCGCTTGCGACGATAAGCCACAACATTTGCGACACCGGGTCATCTTGCAATCCCAAGTCGCAATCAATCAGGCGCGTTGGGAGGTTCTTGATGATTTCCAGCACGGACGGCGCCGTCACGGCCGCGCCTCTTCGCACCGGTTTCCGTTGGCTCCAACTCGGCATGGGCATCGTCTGCATGGCGATGATCGCCAACCTGCAATATGGCTGGACGCTGTTCGTCGATCCGATCGATGCGGTCCACCACTGGGGCCGCGCCGCGATCCAGCTCGCCTTCACCATCTTCGTCGTCACCGAGACCTGGCTGGTGCCGGTCGAGGCCTGGTTCGTCGACAAATACGGCCCGCGCATCGTCATCATGTTCGGCGGCGTGATGATCGCGCTCTCCTGGGTGCTCAACTCCTACGCCGACTCGCTAACTCTGCTCTACGCGGCCGCGGTTGTCGGTGGCATGGGCGCCGGCGCCGTGTACGGCACCTGCGTCGGCAACGCGCTGAAATGGTTTCCCGACCGCCGCGGCCTTGCCGCCGGCGCGACCGCCGCGGGCTTCGGCGCGGGCGCCGCGCTCACCATCGTCCCGATCGCGACCATGATCGCATCGAGCGGCTACCAGCAGGCGTTCCTCACCTTCGGCATCGGCCAGGGTCTGATCGTGTTCGTGCTCGCCTTCTTCATCCAGCCGCCGCGGATCTCGATCCCGCCGAGGAAGAAGCAGCTCAATTTGCCGCAGACCAAGATCGACTTCACCCCGCCGCAGGTGCTGCGCAGCCCTATTTTCTGGGTGATGTACCTCGTCTTCGTCATGGTCGCCTCCGGCGGCCTGATGACCGCGGCGCAGATCGGCCCGATCGCGCACGACTACAAGATCGCCGACACGCCGGTGACGCTCGCCGGCTTCCAGATGGCGGCGCTGACCTTCGCGATCTCGCTCGACCGCATCTTCGACGGCTTCGGACGCCCCTTCTTCGGCTGGGTCTCCGACACCATCGGCCGCGAGCACACCATGTTCATCGCCTTCGGCACCGCCGCGGTGATGCTCCTGACGCTGTCGGCCTATGGCCAGAATCCTGTTGTCTTCGTGCTCGCGACCGCGGTGTATTTCGGCGTGTTCGGCGAGATCTACTCGCTGTTCCCCGCGACCTGCGGCGACACCTTCGGCTCCAAGTTCGCAACGACCAACAACGGCATGCTCTACACCGCCAAGGGCACCGCCTCGTTGCTCGTTCCGCTCGCAAGCGTGATCTCGGCAACCTATGGCTGGAAGGCCGTGTTCGTGGTGGCGGTGGCGCTGAACGCAACGGCGGCGCTGATGGCGCTGTTCGTGATCAAGCCGCTGCGCCGCTCCTTCATCCTCGGCAAGGAAGCCGAGAGCGCCAGCACGGCAACGGGCAACGCCAAGACCGAGACGGCGTAAGCAACCAACACACCAGAGCTTTCAAGAAGGGGCGCAGCGATGCGCCCCTTTTCTTTTTTGCCCGCCGACAAACGTCAGTATTGCTGCCGCAAGATTTTTCGGATCAGCCAAATCCAGCGCTTGACGATTGGCATTATGTATACCACACTTCCTCCTGTCATTCACCCAGGGAGGTCGCAATGCTGGTCGGAGACATTCTGCGCAAGAAGACGCCGCGCGTTGTCACGGTGCGAATGAACGAAACGGTGGGTATCGCCGCCAAGCTGATGCGCGCCAACAATATCAGCGCGCTGGTGGTCAAGGACGTGGTCCGCTCCGAGGGCAACACCGCGGTCGGCATGTTCACCGAGCGCGACGTGGTGCGCGCGGTCGCCGAGCACGGCGCCAATGCCGTCAACGTCAAGGTCTCGCAGCTCGTGTCGGTGCAGCAGCTCGTCTCCTGCACCTCCTCGGACACCATCGAGCACGTGCGCCATCTGATGAACCGGCATCACATCCGTCACTTGCCGGTCATCGACGATTACAGCCTCGTCTCGGTCATCAGCATGCGCGACATCGCCGCTGCGATGGACGAGGCGATCAACGGCACGCCGCAAGCGGCAGCCTAACAAGCGGCAAAACTTCCCCTGCGACTACCGGCCCCGGCTCGGATCCATCCGAGCCGGACCGGATCTTTCGTCCCAAAATCCGGTCTCTGCTCGCGAGGATTTCATGAAGATCTGCATCTACGGCGCCGGCGCGATCGGCGGATATCTCGGAGTTCAGCTCGCGCGCGCGGGCGCCGACGTCAGCCTGGTCGCACGCGGCGCGCACCTCGCCGCCATGCGCGAGCGCGGCCTGACGCTGCTCGCCGGCGAGGAGACGCACACCGTGCATCCGCGCTGCACCGACGATCCCACCGAGCTCGGCGTGCAGGACTACATCATCATCACGCTGAAGGCGCATTCGATCACCGGCGTGATCGAGAAGATGCAGCCGCTGCTCGGGCCGCACACCCGCATCGTCACCGCCGTCAACGGCATCCCCTATTGGTATTTCTACAAGCACGGCGGCCAATACGAGAACTCGACGCTGGAGAGCATCGACCCCGGCGGTCGGCAATGGCGCGAGATCGGCGCCGAGCGCGCCATCGGCTGCATCGTCTATCCCGCCACCGAGATCGAGGCGCCGGGCGTGATCCGTCACGTCTACGGCAACAATTTCCCGCTCGGCGAGCCCTCCGGCGAGGTCACGTCCGACGTACAGCGTCTCGCCGATCTCTTCGTCGCCGCCGGCCTGAAGGCGCCGGTGCTCGACCGCATCCGCGACGAGATCTGGCTCAAGCTCTGGGGCAATGTCTGCTTCAACCCGATCAGCGCGCTGACCCACGCCACGCTCGACGTGATCTGCACCGATCCCGCCACGCGGGCGCTGTCGCGCGCGATCATGGTGGAGACTCAAGGCATCGCCGAGACGTTCGGGGTCAAATTCCGCGTCGACGTCGAGCGCCGCATCGAGGGCGCCCGCAAGGTCGGCGCGCACAAGACCTCGATGCTGCAGGATCTCGAGCGCGGCCGCCCGATGGAGATCGACCCGCTCGTCACCGTGGTGCAGGAGATGGGCCGCCTCACCGGCATCGCGACGCCGGCACTCGACTCGGTGCTGGCGATGGTGAGCCAGCGCGCCCGCATCGCCGGTCTCTATGACGGCGTCTCGACAACCGATCCGCGTGCACTGGCGGTGGCGTGATGGCGGGCGAGATGAAGAAGTGGCTGCGCTTTCGCCATGCCGGCACGGCCGGTTTCGGCACGCTGACGTCCTCCGGCATCGGCGTGCACGAGGGCGAGCTGTTCGGCCGCAATGCCGCGACCGGCAAGACGCTGGCGCTGTCGGAGGTCGAGCTGCTCGCGCCCTGCGCACCGAGCAAGATCGTTGCGCTCTGGAATAATTTTCACGCGCTCGCGGCCAAGCTGAACCAGCCCGAGCCGCCGGAGCCGCTGTATCTGCTGAAGGCCACCACCAGCATCACGACGCCGGGCGCCGTGATCCGCCGCCCCTCCTACTACGACGGCAAGACGACTTACGAGGGCGAGCTCGGCATCGTCATCGGCAAGACCTGCGCCCGCGTGTCGCCTGCGGAAGCCGACGGCTTCATCTTCGGCTACACCTGCGTCAACGACATCACCGCCAACGACATCCTGACCAGCGATCCGACTTTCCCGCAATGGGCGCGCGCCAAGGGCATCGACGATTACGGTCCGTTCGGTCCTGTGATCGCGACCGGCCTCGATCCCGCAAAACTCACCGTGCGCACCATCCTCAACGGCGCCGAGCGGCAGAACTATCCGATCTCGGACATGATTTTTTCGGCGCAGGAATTGGTCAGCAGGATCTCCCAGGACATGACCCTGCTCCCCGGCGACCTCATCGCCGTCGGCACCTCAGTCGGCGTCGGCGTGATGAAGGAGCCGGTGAACACGGTCACCGTTGCGATCGACGGCATCGGCGAGCTCACCAACGAGTTTCGGCTGTAGCGTCAGACGCAGTGCCGTAGCCCGGATGGAGCCAACGGGTCGGCGCCAAGCGCCGCCCGATGACAGGCTCCGCGTAATCCGGGACCTTCGCATGACGATGGACCGACCCGGATTGCGCTTTGCTCCATCCGGGCTACAGGCTACGGCCCGACCATCATTCCCCGGCGCAACTCCATCGTGGCCCAGGAATAAAGGCTCGCCGGTCATGTTCGCCGCAGCGCGGCAAAATTGATCCTGCGCAAATCGCGCCGTCGCGGCCGCCATTATCCTTCCCGGCAACAGATCGGTTTTCTGATGCCAGGGAGGACGCCATGTCGAATGCCGCTAATGCACTTTTGTGGACGGCTCTGTACTTTGCTCTCTCGTTCGCTGCGATCTTCGTGGTCTGGTTCGCCGACAAGATGCGCTCGAACTTCCTCGGGAAATGAGAGCGAGCAAGAGGCCGTAGCCCGGATGAGCGGAGCGACGTCCGGGACAGACCTTGACGTGGTCCTGCATGTCGCCGCCTACATGCGGTCTACGATTCTCTCTCCGTGCTTCCGGGGCGCGACGAAGTCGCGAGCTACGGTGCGCAATTGCGCACCTGAGAATCCATAACCACGACGGCGATTGGGTGAGACGTTGCGCGCCACGCCGACCTCGCTTCAACACAACCGCCTGTGGTTATGGATTCCGGGCTCGGCGCTGCGCGCCGCCCCGGAATGACGGCGGAGTATGTTGGCAGCCACGGCCCCAACCGATCGGGAAAATCCGGCACCTCTCTACGCCGCTCCACCGATCGGCTGACGCAACCAGTCGTGGATTTCGCGCCGCCACGCGCATCCGGCAACCCGCTCGCCCTTGATCTCGGTTCCGCTCTCCAATAGCAATCATGGCGAAATTGTGTGCCGGCGTGAGGAATTCACGATGTGGCTGTTTTTCCTGGTTGCCTGGTTTGCCCTGCTCGCCGTCATCGCGATCCTCGGCCAGCAGGCGTTCGGTTACGACGTCGGTCACCTGCCGGCGTGGTTCGCGGCCCTGTCCGTGCCGCAGCGCATCGCGGCCGGCACGATCCTGGCCGCAGGCCTGGCGCTGATCGGCGCAACCGCCTGGCGGCTCTCGCGCCAGGACCGGCGCCTCGACACGCTGCGCGACCGACTGAAGAAGACCCGGGAAGACGTCGTCGTCGCCCATGCCCTGCAAAACCACCTCGATGCCACCGTCCAGCACCTGATCGAGAGCGATCCACGGGAGGCCGTCTCCGCCCTTCACGACAAGCTCGGCGAGACCGAGCAGCGCGCACTGCTGCAGCAGGGCCGCAACGAAGCCACCGACATGCACGACCAGCTCGCGGAGATCCGCCGCCGCCAGCAGGCGCTGCGCGAGATGGTCGGCAAGATCGCCGACCAGCGCCGCGCGGTCGAGCCCGTCTTCACCGAGATCCGCGACCGCCAGAACCAGCTCGAACGCTCCCTGCACGACCTCGAGACCGACGACCGCAAGAACAACCTCGCCGATCGCCTGAAGGACATCGCGCGCGACGTGTCGGCGCTGCTGACACGGGTGAGCGCGGTCCAGGACACGTTCGCGACCCTCAACCAGTACAAGGAGGATCTGGCGAAGTCCCATGCCGAGCTGGCGCCGCTGCGCTCGACCGACGCCGGCATCAACGCCCTGATCGGCGAGCTCAGCCTCAGCCATGACCGCCTCGAAAAAAGCATCGACGAGCTCGAGACCGGCGGCGAAGCGCCGCTCGGCAGCCGCGTCGAGACGCTGTCGAAGAACAAGATCGAGATCGAGCAGCGCCTCGTGCGCATCGATGACAGCTTCAACATCCTGAAAGGCATCCGGCTCGACTTCGAGGAGCTCGGCCAGCGCCGGGGCCAGCTCGAACGCGCGATCGCGGAGGTCGAGACCGACGGCGACGGCAAGAGCCTCATTGAGCGCCAGAATGCGCTGAACGATTTTGTCCTGCAGTCGCGCCAGCGCCTCGGCGCGTTGCAGGAGACGCTGGCGACGCTGAACGCCTTCAAGACCGAGCTGTCGAAGTCGCAGGCCGACCTCGTCCCGCTGAAGGCTCCGGTGTTCGGCATCGAGGCGATGATCGCGGAGGTCAGCACCACCCGCGACCTCCTCGCCAAGACCGTCGGCGAGATCGAGGCGAACGCCGGAGTCACCCTCGACTCGCGCGTCGACGCGCTGACGAAAAGCAAGCGCGAGGTCGAAGACCGCCTCGCCCGCGTCTTCGAGAATTTCAATGCGCTCGATGCCCTGCGCAAGGACATCGGCGGCATCTTCGCGACGATCAGGAACAGCTTGAACCGGATCGGGTGAAGCGCGGCTGCTGTAGCCCGGATGAGCGATAGCGACATCCGGGACGCATGCGGCCACAAGCACCCCGGATATCGCTGCGCTCATCCGGGCTACGACACCGCCAGCCGGCCCCGAAACATCCAGACACATCACATCTGCTTACGCCCGATCAATGCCGCCAACATGTCCCGTGCGCGCCGCAACTTGGACGCATTCGGCCGCCCTTCTGTGAGGCGTGTCTGGGGGCACGGCCTGGCCGTGTTTGGACCAAACCTTCTAGGGGGTATGACTGTGAAGAAGATTGTATTTGTTCTGGGTGCCACGTTCGCTCTGGTGACGGCCGCGAATGCCGCGGATCTGCCGCGCCGGCAGCCCGTGCCGGTCTATCCGGCGGAGCAGGCCCCGATCGGCAAGATGCCGATTGGAAAGAGCCCGGTTGGCAAGGCCCCGATCGGCAAGGCGCCCGGCCCGGTCGCGGCGCGCTACTGACGCGCAGACTCTGCGTAAGCGGCCGACAGTCGAGGGGACATAGCGTGACGAACAGAGCTGATCGATCGGGATCCTGCATCCTCGCGGGGCTCGCCCTCGCGGCGATGATCGCATGCACGACGCCCACGGCCTCGGCCCACGAAGCGAACAAGCGCGTTGCCGATGCCAACGCGCTTGCCACGTCCGAGACCGCATCGCGGCCTCAACCGCAAGCGACGCGGCGCCCCGTCGCGCGCGCGGAGAAAGGCCCCTACTACGTCGACTTCCGCGCCAGGACGGCGGCGAGCTGGGGCCATGCCTTCGTCTGGTACGGCAAGACCAGCGAGAAGGCGGTCGAGGTCGCGGGCCTGACGCCGGCCGGCGACACGCTCGCTTACGTGCTCGGCCACATCACCTTTGTGCCGTCCGAAACCGGCGCGAGCTACGGCGACCTCGATCCGGAATATCTGACCGCGAACTATCGGGTCTACCTGAACGAGGCCGACGCCAAGCGCGTGTTCGCCTACATCAAGAAATTGCAGGCGAACTCGCCGGTATGGAACGCCGAGACCGCCAACTGCACCGGCTTCATCGGCGATATCGCCGAGTTCATGGGCCTAGAGGTCCCCAATCGCTGGCAGCGTCCGGAAAAGTTCGTCAACCGCCTCAAGGAAATGAACGGCGGCCGGCAGATAGTGCGGCTGTCGGCGGAGTAGCTCTGCCGTCATTGCGAGCGCAGCGAAGCAATCCAGAATCCCGCCGGGGAGAGAGTCTGGATTGCTTCGCTACGCTCGCAATGACGGGGTTGAAGCAGCGAGCACTTCTCTATGACGTCACCCTGAGGTGCGCGCTCCGCGGCGCATCGCGCCGCTGAGCGAGCCTCGAAGGGCGACGCCCGGCTCTCACAGCGTGGCCGCTCATCCTTCGAAGCTCCCCATGGGACGCGTTGCGTCCCATGCCTCGCACCTCCAGCGACAACCGCTTCGCGGTTGCGCGGGGATGACGGAGTGAGGCCCAAATTATCCGCCCGGCGGAATCCCCCTCACGCCCCGCATGACACCCCGCCCTCACCGCACGGCCCCGCAATAGACTTTTGCCACCCCCGGCGGCATCCTGCTGCCATCAAACGATAACAGAGCGCCACGCGGGGCGCGGGGGAAACAGATCATGCTGCAGACACGGTTCACCAGGCTCGTCGGCGTCGAGCACCCGATCGTCCAGGGCGGCATGCAATGGGTCGGGCGGGCCGAGCTGGTCGCCGCCGTCGCCAATGCCGGCGCGCTCGGCTTCATCACCGCGCTGACGCAGCCGACGCCGGAGGATCTGACCAAGGAGATCGCGCGCTGCCGCGACCTCACCGACAAGCCGTTCGGCGTCAACCTCACCATCCTGCCCGCGATCAAGCCGCCGCCTTACGCCGAATACCGTGCCGCCATCATCGAGGCCGGCATCAAGGTGGTCGAGACCGCCGGCAACAAGCCGCAGGAGCATGTCGACGAGTTCAAGAAGAACGGCGTCAAGGTCGTGCACAAATGCACCAGCGTCCGCCACGCCCTCTCGGCCGAGCGCATGGGCGTCGACGCCATCTCGATCGACGGTTTTGAATGCGCCGGGCATCCCGGCGAGGACGACACGCCCGGCCTGATCCTGATCCCGGCCGCCGCCAACAAGGTCAAGATCCCCATGATCGCCTCCGGCGGCTTTGCCGACGCCCGCGGCCTCGTCGCGGCGCTGGCGCTGGGTGCGGAAGGGATCAACATGGGCACCCGCTTCATGGCCACCAAGGAGAGCCCGATCCACCAACTCATCAAGGAGAAGATCGTCGCCAATGACGAGCGCGAGACCGAGCTGATCTTCCGCACCATGCGCAACACCTCGCGCGTCGCCAGGAACGAGATCTCGACCAAGGTCGTCGCCATGGAGAAGGAGGGCGCCAAGTTCGAGGACATCCGCGAGCTCGTTGCGGGGGCCCGCGGCAAGATGGTCTATGCGACCGGCAATTCGGATGAAGGGATCTGGTCGGCCGGCCAGGTGCAGGGCCTGATCCAGGACATCCCGAGCTGCGGCGAGCTGATCTCCCGCATCGTGCGCGAGGCCGAAGCGATCATTCGCAGCCGGCTCGAAGGCATGATCGCTCCAAGCGCGCAAGCTGCGGAATAATCACTGCAAGAAGCGAGAGTAATTCATGAAGGCTTACGTCTACGGCCCTGAAGGCGCTCGGATTTCCGACGTCGCTCAACCAAAGCCGAAAGGCACGCAGGTGCTGGTAAAGGTCCGCGCCTGCGGGCTGAACCGCGCCGATACCGGCATGCGCAAGGGTCACGCCCATGGCGCGGCCGGCGGCGTCGGCACCGTGCTCGGAATGGAATGGGCCGGCGAGGTTGCCGAACTCGGGCCCGATGCGAAGGGCGTCAAAGTCGGCGACCGCATCATGGGATCCGGCGGCGCGGCGTTTGCTGAATACACGCTGGCCGATCACGGCCGGCTGTTCCGCGCGCCCTCGAACATGAATTTCGAGGAGGCCGCCACCCTCCCCGTCGCGCTGGCGACCATGCACAACGCCGTCGTCACCGTCGGCGGGGTGCAGCCGGGGCAAGCCGTGCTGATCCAGGGGGCCAGCTCCGGCGTTGGCCTGATGGCGATGCAGATTGCAAAACTCAAGGGCGCCAGGCTCGTGATCGGCTCGTCGACCGATGCCTACCGGCGCGGCCGGCTGAAGGAATATGGCGCCGACCTCGCGGTCGACTCCTCCGACCCCAAATGGGTCGACGAGGTGCTGAAGGCGACGAACGGCGAAGGCGTCGACCTCATCATCGACCAGGTCTCGGGCAAGGTCGCAAACCAGAACCTCGCCGCGACCAAGGTCCTTGGCCGCATCGTCAATGTCGGCCGGCTCGGCGGCACCCATGCAGATTTCAACTTCGACCTGCATGCGGCCCGCCGCATCAGCTATATCGGCGTCACCTTCCGCACCCGCACCATCGAGGAGGTCCGCGCGATTTTTGAGGAGGTCCGCAAGGACATCTGGGGCGCGGTGGAGTCGCGCAAGCTGCAGCTGCCGATCGACAAGGTCTATGCGTTCGACCAGATCGACCAGGCGTTCGAGCACATGGAGGCGAACAAGCATCTGGGGAAGATCGTGGTGACGCTTTAAGGGGCAGACTCGGCCAAAGCGACGGTCCCGTAGGGTGGGCAAAGCGGCTCGTCCGCCGTAGCTCGAAGAGCGAAGGCGGAAGCGTGCCCACGATCTGTATCCATCACGGACGGATGGTGGGCACGGCGCTTTGCGCCTTTGCCCACCCTACGAGACCGAGCTCGTAGCAGCGAGCCACCATTCAATTCAGAAGCATTCGCAATGGCTTCGCTCCTGCAACTCACTTGCGACTACAGCTGTGGATCGCCGCTTGATGTTCAGCCTCAGGCTGCTAAATCCCCGCCATGAACTCCCAGCACAATAAAACCTCGGTCGCGGCCATCTCGATCTTCGCCAGCGGCGGCATGGCGGCGGCCAAGTTCGTGGTCGGGATCGCGATCGGCTCGCTGGCGCTGATCTCCGAGGCCCTGCATTCCTCGATCGACCTGGTCGCGACCATCATCACCTGGGCGGTGGTGCGGGTGTCCGACAAGCCGGCGGATGAAGAGCACCATTACGGCCACGGCAAGCTGGAAAGCATCTCCGCACTGGGCGTCACCGCCCTGCTCTACGTGCTCGCCGGCGGCATCCTGGTCGAATCCTATAGCCGGCTGCGCGAGGGGACGCCGCCGCCGACCATCTCGGCCGTGCCGTTCGTCGTGCTGGTGATCGACATCGCCGTCAATCTCTGGCGCGCCCGCGCCCTGCACCGCGCCGCGCGGGAGACCCGAAGCCAGGCGCTCGCCGCGGATGCGCTCCACTTCGCCTCCGACGTGATGGGCTCCTGCGCCGTGATCGTCGGCCTGATCCTCGCCGCCCTCGGCTTCTGGTGGGGTGACGCCGCGGCCGCCGCCGCGGTCGCCGTGATGATCGCGCTGCTTGGCCTGCGCATGGCCGGCTCGACCGTGCAGACGCTGCTCGACCGCGCGCCGGAGGGCGCCCAGGAGAGGGCCACGGCCGCGATCAGGAGCGTTCCCGGCGTGATCGACGTCGAGCGGCTGCGCGTGCGCATGGTCGGGGCGACCACCTTCATCGACACCATCGCAAAGGTGCCGCGGACCTACCCGATCGACCGCGTCGAGGAGATCAAGCGCAAGGCACAGGCCGCCGTCGACAAGGCGTTCGGCGATGCCGACCTCACCTTCACCCCGGTCCCGGTCGCGCGCAACAACGAAACCGTCCGCGACCGCATTATGGTGATCGCGCGCAATTCGAGCCTCGCCATCCACCACGTCACGGTGCACGACCTCGGAGCCAAGCTGATCGTCGGCATCGATCTCGAGGTCGATGCCGGGATGCGGCTCGACGCGGCCCATGACATCGCCAATACGCTGGAGCGCAACATCAAGGAGGAGTTCGGCGAGGACGTCGAGGTCGACGTCCACATCGAGCCGCTGGAACCGGAATTGCCGTTCGGCGTCGACGCCGCGCCGGAAAGGGTGCAGACCATCGCCGCCGCGCTGGCCGAGTTCGCCGGCGAAGGCGAGATCCACGACATCCATAATGTGCGCGTCCGCAACACCGACGCCGGCGAGATCGTCAACTTCCACTGCCGCGCCGCGCCGTCGATGAGCGTGATCAAGGTGCACGAGCAGGTCGACGCGATCGAGCGCGCGTTGCGCCGCGCGTTTCCGAGCGTGAAGCGCGTCATCAGTCACGCCGAGCCGCCGCGCATGTGACGCGGATTGCGCGAGGAGTCACACGTTCCCGTTTCGGACTCCTCGCCCACGTGGGTTTGCGGACGCGTGATGCGTAAACTGCGCGTTGGATAAGAATAATTTCGCGTTAACGATTCGTTGACTCTCGACAGCCCGGCAAAACTGGATTCAAATCGGTCTGATTCGGAAGCGACGTGGGGCTGCCTCCGAACTCAAGTTGCAAGCAGGGTTTTCAGGGGGCCGAAGGCATGTCGCGTGCAGACGCCGCGAACGCGTGCGTCCAATCCGATTCGATCAAGGGATTGGCGCAATCGATCGCGAAACCTGCCTATCATCGGCTGCTGATCGCAGAGCCGGCGTTGCGCCGTGCCGTGCCAACGCTCATCATCGCGTTCCTGATCACGATCTGCCTCGGCGCGTTCGTGCAGGTCGTCGATCAGACGCGCCAGAAGCGGCTGGTGATCCGGCATGACATCTCCGCGCTCGCCGACCTGCTCGCCGAGCGCATCGACCGCCTCACCTCGTTGCGGATCGAGCGGCAGAAGAACATCGAGCGCCTGCCGACGCTGCTGCCCGACCTGATCCCGTCCTGGGGCACGGCCAGCGGCCGCCACGTCATCGTCACCTCGGCCGGGATCGACCGCCGTCTCCTCGCCCGCATTCCCATCGACAGCGACCCTTCGGGCAACGACCGCCTGCTCGATGCCATCACCACGGCGCAGCTGCTTGCGGCGCCGCCGCGCGACGGCAACGTCTCCGACATGACGCTGCCGAGCGGCAATGCTGCGATGGCCACCTCGCGGCAGATCAAGTCGCTGCCCGGCTTCGTCACCGTGATCCAGGAGCGCAACGAGCCGATCTGGGGCTCGGACGCCGCGCTCTCGGTGACGCTGTCGGCGACCACCGGCTTCGTGGTCCTGATCCTCGGCTTTGCCTTCCACTGGCAGTCCACCCGCGCCCGCGAGGGCGACCTCATCAACGACGCCGTGCGCGGCCGGATCGACACCGCGCTGAATCGCGGCCGCTGCGGGCTGTGGGACTGGGACCTGTCGCGCGGCCGGATCTTCTGGTCGCAGTCGATGTTCTCGATGCTCGGCCTCGACGGTCGCCACGAGCTGCTCACCTTCGGCGAGGTCAACGCGCTGGTGAAATCCGACGACATCGACCTGTTCGAGATCGCCGACCAGCTCATCTCCGAGAAGATCGACCACATCGACCAGACCTTCCGCATGCAGCATGTCGACGGCCACTGGATCTGGCTCCGCGTCCGCTGCGAAAAGACCCGCGGCGCGACCGATTCCAGCGTGCATCTGATCGGCATCGCGGTCGACATCACCGAGCAGAAGAGCCTCGCCGAGCGGACCGTGGAAGCGGACCTGCGGCTGCGCGACGCCATCGAGACCATTCCGGAGGCCTTCGTGCTGTGGGACGCGAGCGACCGCCTCGTGCTCTGCAACTCGCACTTCCAGCGCCTGCACAAGCTGCCAGACAGCGCCGTCATTCCCGGCACCTCCTACGAGACCGTGCTCGAGGTCGGCCGCATGCCGGAGGTGCGCACCCGCCACAACGAGACCGCTGCCCAAGGCCCGGGCGCGCGCACCTTCGAGGCGCAGCTCGACGACGGCAGCTGGCTGCACATCAGCGAGCGCCGGACCAAGGACGGCGGCTACGTCTCGGTCGGCACCGACATCACCCGCATCAAGGAGCACGAGCAGAAGCTGGTCGACAACGACCTGCGCCTGCGCGCGACGGTCATCGACCTCAAGCGCTCGCAGGCCGCGCTGGAGCGCCAGACCAACGAGCTCGCCGACCTCGCCGAAAAATACCAGCGCGAGAAGACCCGCGCCGAGGAAGCCAACCAGACCAAGTCGAAGTTCCTCGCCAACATGAGCCACGAGCTGCGCACGCCGCTCAACGCCATCATCGGCTTCTCCGAGATCATGGGAAGCGGCATGTTCGGCGAGCTCGGCAGCGAGAAATACCAGGAATATTGCCAGGACATCCTGACCAGCGGCCACTATCTGCTCGAGGTCATCAACGACATCCTCGACATGTCCAAGATCGAGGCCGGCCGCATGAAGCTCGACATGGAAGAGCTCGACCTCGCGCGGACGCTCGCCGAATCCCTGCGCGTCGTCTCCCGCCGCGCCGAGGACAAGCACCTGACGCTCGATGCCGACATCGGGACATCGATCTCGGTCGTCGCCGACCGCCGCGCCACCAAGCAGATCATCGTCAACCTGCTCTCCAACGCGGTGAAGTTCACGCCCGACGGCGGACGGATCGTGGTGCGCAGCCGGCAGCTCGACGACAGGATCGTACTGATGATCGCCGACACCGGCATCGGGATCGCACCGCACTCGCTGGCGCGGCTCGGCCGCCCCTTCGAGCAGGTCGAGAGCCAGCTCACCAAGACCTATCACGGCTCTGGGCTGGGCCTCGCCATCGCCCGCTCGCTGGCCCAGCTCCACGGCGGCTCGATGCGGCTGCGCTCGAAGATCGATGTCGGCACCGTCGTCCGGGTGACGCTGCCGCGCGATGCCGTGAAGGGGGCCGGGATATCGGCTGCGGCCTAGAGGCGGCTCGAGGTTACGTGCCCGCGGCCATCCTTCGAGACGCCCGCCTGCGGCGGGCCCTCAGGATGAGGGCAGCGTGCGCGGCAGCAGTGCCAAAGGCATCCAATGGCGCGGAGCCTCATCCTTGTAAGTCACGACTCACTGGATCGGATAGAGTGTCCGATGCGGTAACGGACGGGAGACCGCTTCATCCAAGGGCCTTGAAGCCCGTTCCTCAGCGCGGCGCCCCGTCCGTTGTTCCATTGAACCCGAACAGTCGCGGGGGCCGCCTGGCGAGCCCGGTTGCGCAAGGATGGGTGCAGATGGACGCGATCTATGTTGGCATTGATGTGTCGAAGGACCGGCTGGACGTGCATGTCCGTCCGATCGGAGAAGTGTTTGCCGTAGCGCGCGATGGCAAGGGCCTGGAAGAACTTGTTGCGCGCCTTCTGAGCTGTTCGCCGACGCTGGTTGGGGTGGAGGCGACGGGAGGCTTCGAGACCGTCGTCGCCGCGGCACTGGCCGGCGCCCAGCTGCCGCTGGTGGTGATCAATCCGGCCCAGATCCGGCATTTCGCACAGGCCATCGGTCAGCGCGCCAAATCGGATCCGATCGATGCGGCAGTGATCGCAAGGTTCGTCGAGGCGGTGAAGCCGGCCTTGCGCCCCGTCCCGGATCAGCAGGCGCGGCTGCTGGCCGAGTTGGTC
This sequence comes from Bradyrhizobium huanghuaihaiense, assembly GCF_025200885.1. Lineage (NCBI taxonomy): Bacteria > Pseudomonadati > Pseudomonadota > Alphaproteobacteria > Hyphomicrobiales > Nitrobacteraceae > Bradyrhizobium > Bradyrhizobium huanghuaihaiense. Next base: position 6,370,350 of record NZ_CP104172.1, read on the forward strand.
GCTCGCCGACGGCAGATCATTGAGATGATCGTCGCCGAACGCCAGCGCGAGCAACGGGTTGAGAACGTCCGCATCCGCAAGGGCCTTGCTCGCCACATCAAGCTGCTCGAGAAGGAACTGCCGGATATCGACAACGACATCGACACACTGGTGCGCGGTTCGCCGGTCTGGCGGGACAAGGAGGATTTGCTGATCAGCTTTCCCGGTGTTGGCAACACACTCGCGCGCACCCTCCTTGCCGAAGTCCCCGAGCTTGGCGCGCTCAATCGGCGCCAGATCGCAAGCCTCGCCGGACTTGCCCCGTTCGTCCGCCAGTCCGGCCGATGGAAGGGCAGGAGCAAGATCGGCGGAGGCCGATCCGCCCTGCGGGCGGCCCTCTACATGGCCGCTCTTTCGGCGATCCGGTGCCATCCGCAGCTCAAGGTCTTCTATCGCCGCCTGGTCAGCGCCGGTAAGCCGAAAATGGTCGCCCTCATCGCCGTTGCCCGCAAGCTCCTGACCACCCTCAACGCCATGCTCAGGGACCGAAAACCATGGCAAACCGCTTGACGAAGAACACAGTCGCTGAGGAGCCCGCGAAGCGGGCGTCTCGAAGGACGAGGCGCTTGCTCAGACCCGCCCGCCCTGGCCCTATAGCTGCAGCGTCGGCGCGACCTCTCGCGCCACATTGACCAGCGCCGCGATCAGCGGCGTCATCGGATCGCGCTGCGGGATCACCATGCCGATGCTGTAATTGACCTCGGGGTCGACGATCGGGATCGACCGCACCGTATCGGACAGGCCAAGCGTCTCGGCGAGCTTGGCCGGCATCACGCTGGCCCAGCGTCCCGTCTTCACATGCGTGAACAGCACCAGGAGCGAGTTCGAGGTCAGCGTCGGCGTCGCCTCCGCGCCGACCGAGCGCAGCGCGCGGTCGATGATGCGGCGGTTCTGCATGTCGGGCGTCAAGAGGCACAGCGGCACCTGCCCCACTTCCTTCCAGGTCACCGTCTCGCGGTCACCGAACATTCCGTCCGGCGCAGTCAGCAGGCGATAGCTTTCATTGTAGAGCGGAATGGTGCGTACCTTGCCGATCGGCTCGTTCTCGATATAGGTCAGCCCCGCATCAACCTCGAGATTTTCGAGCAACCCGAGCACCTCCGATGAGGTCGTCGAGCGGATGCTGAAACGCACCTCGGGATGCCGGGCGCGGAACGGCGTCGTCAGTGCGGCGACCATGCCGAGCACGGTCGGGATCGCGGCAATGCGGATCTCGCCGGAGAGCTGGTGCTTCAGCCCGTTGATCTCGTCACGCATGGCGCGGGCATCGCCCACGATCCGCCGCGCCCAGTCCAGCGCCCGTTCGCCCTCGGGGGTGAAACCCTGGAAGCGGGAGCCGCGCTGGACCAGCATCACGCCGAGGATCTCCTCGAGCTGCTTCAGCCCGGTCGACATGGTCGGCTGCGTGACCCCGCAGGCCTCTGCCGCGCGTCCGAAATGCCGCTCCTTCGCCAGCGCCAGCAGCAGTTCAAGCTTATCGATCAACCGGTTGTCCCCTCGGATTCTGTGTTGGCATGCAAGCTAGCATGCCGGGCCTGCACCAACACGCAAAAACCGGCAGCCGATGCAATCTTCATTACCAGTCCGTATCGACCGATTGCGGTTGCAAATCGATCTGAATTCGCAATCGCAGCATGAGACAGCTTTATTGATCTTCGAATGATTCCAAATACTTTGCACGGAAGGAACGCTCAGGTTGAGAACGAACAATGACAACGCTTTACGAACCTCGTTACGAACCTTGGGACGAAGCGCGCGGCGCTGAGATCATCGCCGAACATGCCGGGCAGGAAGGCGCAACGCTGGTCATCCTGCATGCGCTTCAGGAGGCATTCGGCTACGTGCCGGAGGCGGCGATTCCCATGGCTGCGCAGGCGCTGAATCTGTCGCGCGCCGAGGTGCATGGCGTCTTCACCTTCTACCATGATTTCCGCCACAAGCCGGCCGGCCGCCACGTGCTGAAGCTGTGCCGCGCGGAAGCCTGCCAGGCTGCGGGCGGCGATGCACTGGCCGCACGCGCCGAGACGAAGCTCGGTGTGGCGCTCGGCAACACGACGGCCGACGATCGCGTCACGCTGGAGCCGATCTACTGCCTCGGCCTTTGCGCGACTGCCCCGTCCGCGATGCTCGACGGCCGCCTCATCGGCCGGCTCGACGAGAAGCGCCTCGATGCACTGGTTGCGGAGGCACAGCGATGAGCATGCGGATATTCGTCTCGCGCGATGCAGGCGCGGTCGCCGTCGGCGCCGATGAGGTTGCGCTGGCACTGGAACAGGCTGCGGCCAAGCGTGGCATTGCGATCGAGATCGTCAGGACCGGATCGCGCGGCATGTATTGGCTGGAACCGCTGGTCGAGGTCGCGACCCCGCAGGGCCGGATCGCCTTCGGCCCGGTGACCGAGGCCGACGTCCCCTCCCTGCTCGACGCGCTCGCCAGCAACACGCCGCATCTCTTGCGGCTCGGCGCGATCGACGAGATCCCCTGGCTGAAGCGCCAGACCCGCCTCACCTTCGCCCGCTGCGGCGTGATCGATCCGCGCTCGCTCGAAGACTACCGTGCCCATGGCGGCTACAAGGGCTTTGAACGCGCACTCTCGCTCGGACCTGATGCGATCCTGAATGAGGTGACGGCTTCGGGCCTGCGCGGCCGCGGCGGCGCCGGCTTCCCGACCGGGATCAAGTGGAAGACCGTCGCGCAGGCCAAGGCCGATCGCAAGTTCATCGTCTGCAACGCCGACGAAGGCGACAGCGGCACCTTTGCCGACCGCATGATCATGGAAGGCGATCCCTTCCTGGTGATCGAGGGCATGACCACCGCCGGCATCACCGTCGGCGCGACCAAGGGCTACATCTACATCCGCAGCGAATATCCGCACGCGGTCGAGGCGATGAATGCCGCGATCGTGGCTGCCAGGCGCGGCGGCTATCTCGGCGACAAGATCGGCGGCTCGACCTACAGCTTCGATATGGAAGTGCGCGTCGGCGCCGGCGCCTATGTCTGCGGCGAGGAGACCTCGCTGCTGGAGAGCCTCGAAGGCCGCCGCGGCATCGTGCGTGCCAAGCCGCCGCTGCCGGCCCATCACGGCCTGTTCGGCAAGCCGACCGTCATCAACAACGTGCTGTCCTTCGCAGCGATCCCCTTCATCCTCGCCGAGGGCGCCAAGGCCTATGCCGATTTCGGCATGGGCCGCTCGCGCGGCACGATGCCGATCCAGCTCGCCGGCAACATCCGCCACGGCGGCTTGTTCGAGACAGCATTCGGCGTGACGCTCGGCGAGCTCGTCGACGACATCGGCGGCGGCACGGCGACCGGCCGCCCGGTTCGGGCCGTGCAGGTCGGCGGCCCCCTGGGTGCCTACTTCCCCCGCGCCCTGTTCGACACGCCGTTCGACTATGAGGCCTTTGCCGCGCGCGACGGCCTGATCGGCCATGGCGGCATCGTCGTGTTCGACGACAGCGTCGACATGCGCAGGCAGGCGCGTTTCGCGATGGAGTTCTGCGCCGTCGAATCCTGCGGCAAGTGCACGCCGTGCCGGATCGGCTCCACCCGCGGCGTCGAGACCATCGAGAAGATCATCAACGGCGAGCGCGTGCATGAAAACCTCGCGCTGGTCGAGGACCTCTGCAACACCATGAAATTCGGCTCGCTCTGCGCGCTCGGCGGCTTCACGCCCTATCCGGTGCTCAGCGCATTGAAGCACTTCCGGGAGGATTTCGCACCCATCCCGACCGCGCTTCAGGCCGCGGAATAGGAGAACGACAATGTCTCTGATCGAAGAAATCGACTACGGCACGCCGCGCTCCAAATCGGAAACGATGGTGACGCTAACCATCGACGGCAATGAGGTCACCGTGCCCGAGGGCACCTCGATCATGCGGGCGGCGATGGACGCCGGCCACCAGATCCCGAAGCTGTGCGCGACCGACATGGTCGACGCATACGGCTCCTGCCGGCTCTGCCTCGTCGAGATCGAGGGACGCGCCGGCACGCCGGCCTCCTGCACCACGCCCGTCATGAACGGCCTCGTCGTGCACACCCAGACCGAGCGGCTAAAGAAGCTGCGCAAGGGCGTGATGGAGCTCTACATCTCCGACCATCCGCTCGACTGCCTCACCTGCGGCGCCAATGGCGATTGCGAATTGCAGGACATGGCCGGCGCGGTCGGCCTGCGCGACGTGCGCTATGGCTACGAGGGCGAGAACCACGTCTTCGCCAAGAGCCACGGCTGCGACAACGACCACTGGATGCCGAAGGACGAGTCCAACCCGTACTTCACCTATGATCCCTCCAAGTGCATCGTCTGCTCGCGCTGCGTCCGCGCCTGCGAGGAGGTGCAAGGCACCTTCGCGCTGACCATCTCCGGCCGCGGCTTCGACAGCCGCGTGTCGCCCGGCATGAGCGAGAGTTTTCTGGGCTCCGAATGCGTCTCCTGCGGCGCCTGCGTGCAGGCCTGCCCGACCGCGACGCTGACGGAAAAGTCCGTGATCGAGATCGGCCAGCCCGAGCACTCCGTGGTCACCACTTGCGCCTATTGCGGCGTCGGCTGCGCCTTCAAGGCCGAGATGCGCGGTGAGGAAGTCGTGCGCATGGTGCCCTACAAGGACGGCAAGGCTAATCGCGGCCATTCCTGCGTCAAGGGCCGCTTCGCCTGGGGCTACACCAATCACAAGGAACGCATCCTGAAGCCGATGATCCGCGACCGGATCGAGGATCCCTGGAAGGAAGTGTCCTGGGACGAGGCGTTCTCGTTTGCCGCCGCCAAGATGCGCGGCATCCAAAAGAAGTACGGCCGCGACGCCATCGGCGGCATCACCTCGTCACGCTGCACCAATGAAGAGACCTATCTGGTGCAGAAGCTGATCCGCGCCGGCTTCGGCAACAACAATGTCGACACCTGCGCGCGCGTCTGCCACTCCCCGACCGGCTATGGCCTCGCCACCACCTTCGGCACCTCCGCCGGCACGCAGGATTTCGACTCGGTCGAGGACACCGACGTCGTCGTCGTGATCGGCGCAAACCCGGCGTCCGCCCATCCGGTGTTCGCCTCGCGGCTGAAGAAGCGGCTGCGCCAGGGCGCCAAGCTGATCGTGATCGATCCGCGTCGCACCGAAATGGTGGAATCGCCGCATGTGAAGGCGTTGCACCTGCCGCTGATGCCCGGCACCAATGTCGCGGTCATGACGGCGCTGGCGCATGTCATCGTCACCGAAGGCCTCGTCAACGAAGCCTTCGTGCGCGAGCGCTGCGACTGGGCCGAGTTCGAGGAATGGGCGGCCTTCGTCGCCCAGCCGAGCAACAGCCCGGAAGCCACGGCCATCCTCACCGGCGTCGATCCGAAGGACCTGCGTGAAGCCGCGCGGACCTACGCCACCGGCGGCAACGGCGCCATCTATTACGGTCTCGGCGTCACCGAGCACAGCCAGGGCTCGACCACCGTGATTGCGATCGCCAACCTTGCGATGGTCACAGGCAATATCGGCCGTCCCGGCGTCGGCGTGAATCCGCTGCGCGGCCAGAACAATGTGCAGGGTTCCTGCGACATGGGTTCGTTCCCGCACGAGCTGCCCGGCTATCGCCACATCTCGGGCGATGCCGTCCGCGACCAGTTCGAGGCGCTGTGGAACGTCGAGCTCAACCCCGAGCCGGGCCTGCGCATTCCCAACATGTTCGACGCCGCGGTCGAAGGCACGTTCATGGGCATCTATGTGCAGGGCGAGGACATCCTGCAATCCGATCCCAACACCAGCCATGTGGTGGCGGCGCTGTCGGCGATGGAATGCGTCATCGTCCACGACCTCTTCCTGAACGAGACCGCCAACTACGCCCACGTCTTCCTGCCCGGCTCGAGCTTCCTCGAGAAGGACGGCACCTTCACCAATGCCGAGCGCCGCATCCAGCGCGTGCGCAAGGTGATGACGCCGAAGAACGGCCTCGCCGACTGGGAGGTCACCATCGGCCTTGCCAAGGCGATGGGCTTCGAGATGAACTACAGCCACCCTTCCGAGATCATGGACGAGATCGCGGCGCTGACCCCGACCTTCGCCGGCGTCTCCTACGCCAGGCTGGACGAGCTCGGCTCGGTGCAGTGGCCCTGCAACGAGAAGGCGCCCGAGGGCACGCCGGTGATGCATATCGACGGATTCGTCCGCGGCAAGGGCAAGTTCGTCGTGACCGAATATGTCGCGACCGACGAGCGCACCGGCCCGCGCTATCCGCTGCTGCTCACCACGGGCCGCATCCTCAGCCAGTACAATGTCGGCGCGCAGACGCGGCGCACCGATAACGTGGTCTGGCATGCCGAGGATCGCCTCGAGATCCATCCGCACGACGCCGAGCAGCGCGGCGTGCGCGACGGCGACTGGGTGCGGCTGAAGAGCCGCGCCGGCGAGACCACGCTGCGCGCGGAGATCACCGACCGCGTCGCGCCCGGCGTCGTCTACACCACCTTCCACCACCCGGACACGCAGGCCAACGTCATCACCACGGAGTATTCGGACTGGGCGACCAACTGTCCCGAATACAAGGTGACGGCGGTGCAGGTCTCGCCCTCGAACGGCCCGTCCGACTGGCAGAAGGCCTATGACGCGCAGGCGCGGCAATCCCGCCGCATCGTACCAGCCGAGGCCGCGGAGTAACGGCATGCACGTGCCCGTCCAGGCCATCGACCGCGAGATCTGGCGCGACGGCGTCGCGTCCGAAGGGACACGGCTGATCCCCGAGGAGACGCCGCTGGCGCTGACCTATAATGGCGGCACCTATGCCGTCATGATGGGGACGCCGCAGAACCTCGAGGATTTCGCCGTCGGCTTCAGCCTGGACGAAGGCGTCATCAAGTCGGTCGACGACATCAAGTCGCTCGAGGTGGTTCGCCTCGATGACGGCATCGAGCTCAGGATGTGGCTGGCACCGGAAGATGCGGCACTCATCAGCGAGCGCCGCCGCCACGTCGCGGGTCCCACCGGCTGCGGCATCTGCGGCATCGAGTCCATTGCCGAGGCGGTGCGACCCGCGGCGGTCGTGCCGCAGGGGCAGACCTTCACGCCGGAAGACATCATGGCGGCGATGCAGGCGATCGCACCGCTGCAATCGATCAATCTGCAGACCCGCGCCGTTCACGCCGCTGCGTTCTGGTCTCCTAGCGGCAACATCGTCGCCCTGCGCGAAGACGTCGGCCGCCACAATGCGCTGGACAAGCTCGCCGGCGCGTTGGCGCGCAGCCGCACCGATGCAAGTGGCGGCATGGTGCTGCTGACCAGCCGTGTCTCGGTCGAGATGGTGCAGAAGACCGCCGCGATCGGCGCGCCGGTGATGGTCGCGGTGTCCGCGCCGACCGCGCTCGCGGTGCGCACGGCGGAAGCCGCGGGCATCACGCTGATCGCCATTGCCCGCCAGGACGGGTTCGAAGTGTTCTCGCATGGTGGCCGGATTGTCGCCCGCCATGCCACGGAGGTTGCCGATGTCGCCTGACCGCCTGATCTACATGGCCAACCAGATCGGCAAGTTCTTCAAAAGCCAGGGCCATGACAAGGCCGTGCCGGGGATCGCCGAGCACATCAAGAAGTTCTGGGATCCCCGGATGAAGCGCGCGATCTTCGCCCATCTCGATGCCGGCGGCGTGGGCCTGGAGCCGAACGTGCGCGAAGCCATCACCGCGTTGAAGCAGACGACGACCCTTCCAGCAGCGCCCTGAACACGCGCCGCACCTCGCCCTGCGTTTCCTTCACACGGGCCTCCAGCGACGAGAAGTCCGGCGCATCGCCGGCGCGCGCCATGACGCGCTGCAGATCCGTGCCGGCGGTTTCCGGCTTGAAGCGGTCGCTGACGCACAGCCGCAGGATCTGCGTCAGATCGTGATAGAGCCGCGCCGCGGCGCGCAGGATCTCGGTCTCCGATTGTCCGAGCACGCCGAGCCTGCAGGCATTGTCCAGCACCTGCAACGTGCTGACGTCGAGGATCTCGGGCTTGTCGTGGGCATGCACGAGCTGAAGATATTGCGCAATGAAGTCGATGTCGATCATGCCGCCGGCGGCATATTTGAGATCCCAATAATCGGTCTCGCCCTTCTCCTGGCCGATCGCACTGCGCATGTCGGCGACGTCATTGGCGATGACCGCGCGATCGCGGCGGCGGGTCAGGACATCGCGGATGACGCGCTCGATGCGTTCCCGGAATGCAGGCGAAGCCGACACCACGCGCGCGCGCGTCAGCGCCATGTGCTCCCAGGTCCAGGCCTCGTTGGCCTGGTAGTCTGCGAAGGAGGCGAGGCTCGAGGCCACCGGACCGGCGCGGCCCGAGGGACGGAGCCGCACGTCGATCTCGTAGAGCACGCCGTAATTGGTGCGGGTCGTGAAGGCGCTGATCAGGCGCTGGGTGAAGCGGGCGAAATAATGCGCGCCTTGCAACGACTTCGTCCCATCCGAGTCCGGGTTCTCGCTGTCGAAATCGTAGAGCAGGATCAGGTCGAGATCTGACGATGCCGTCATCTCGCGGCTGCCGAGCCGGCCCATCGCGATGATCGCGGTCTCCTGGCCCTTGATCCGGCCGTGCTGCGCGGCAAAGCGGTCGGCAACAAGACCATGCACGGTGTGGACGATACCTTCGGCGACATCGGCAAAGGCGGTGCTCGCCTGCTGCGCCGAGACGGTGCCGGACAGGATGCGCGTGCCGATCAGGAACAGGCTCTCCTGCCCGAACAGGCGCAGGCGATCGAGGAACTCCTCGTACGAGGCGGCGTCCTGCACGGTGGCGGCGAGCCGTCCCGACAGTTCCTGCCTGTCGGGCATCGCGCCGAAGAAGCGCGGATCGATCAGGCCGTCCATGAGCTGCGGCTGCCGCGCCAGCATCTCGCCGAGCCGCGGCGCAGCTCCCAGCACCAGTGCCACCAGCGCGACGAGATCGCGGTTCTGCCCGAGCAGCGTGATCAGCCGGCCGCCGCGCTGGAGCGCCCCGAGGAACTGATCGAACGCGACGACGGCGCGGTCCGGCTCCTCGCCATGCGCGAGACCGTCGATCAGGGCCGGCACGAACTCGATGAAAGCGCTGCGTGTCGCCTCATTGCGGAACACGCGATAGTCGCCGGTGATCCAGTCGCGCACGGTTTGCGCCACGGCGGCGGGCTTCTTGAAGCCGAGCGTCGTCAGGTGCTGGAGCAGGCGCGGGTCGTCGGGGCCGGCACTGTAGTCGAGAGCCGGCAGGCCAGCCGTGCCGGTCGGGTCATCGCCCTCGAACAGTTTTTCGTAGTGGCCCTGGACGATCTCGAGCTGCCGCAGCAGGTCGTGGGCAAAGGCCTCGCGATCGGGATAGCCGAAGAAGCGCGCAAAGCGCTCGACGGCATCCTTGTCGTCGGGCAGCGCATGGGTCTGCTCGTCCGCGATCATCTGGAGGCGATGCTCGACCCGGCGCAGGAATTCATAGGCCGTGGTCAGCTCGTCACGCGCCGCGAAGGTGATCCAGTTGCTGCTCGCAAGCACGTCGAGCGCGCTAAGCGTCGGCCGTACCCGTAATTCCGGATGGCGGCCGCCGGCGATCAGCTGCTGGGTCTGCGCGAAGAACTCGATCTCGCGAATGCCGCCGCGGCCGACCTTGACGTTGTGGCCCTCGACCGCGACCTCGCTCTGGCCGCGATAGGTCTGCATCTGCCGCTTCATGTCGTGGACATCGGCAAGCGCGGCAAAATCGAGGTGCTTGCGCCAGACGAACGGCGCGATCTCGGCGAGCAGCGCCTCGCCTGCCCTGGCATCGCCGGCACAGGCGCGCGCCTTGATCATCGCGGCGCGCTCCCAGGTGCGCCCTTCCCGCTCGTAATAATGCAGCGCGGCGTCGCGCGAGATTGCCACCTGCGTCGAGGATGGATCAGGACGCAGCCGCAGATCGACGCGGAAAACGTAGCCGTCATAAGTGCGCTGCTGCAGGATGCGCGCCATGCCCTGCGTCACGCGGACAAAGAACGGCTGCGGCTCGATATCGGGCGCGAGCGTCGTCGCATCGGGATCGAAGAACACGATGAGATCGATGTCGCTGGAATAGTTCAGCTCGCCTGCGCCCATCTTGCCCATCGCGAGTACGATCAGGCCGCAGCCCTCTTCCGGTGCCTCCGGATTGGGCGGCACGATCTTTCCACGTGCGGCTTCCTGCCGCAGCTGATACTGCAGCGCCGCCTGCACCGAGGAGACTGCGACGTCGGTGAGCGCCGCCGTCACCCGCATCACCGGCCAGACCCCGCCGATGTCGCACAGCGCGGTTAGCAGCGCGGCCTCAGCCTTCATGCGGCGAAGCAGTCGCATCACCTCGGCCTCGTCGGGCGCCGCGAACACCGCGCCCCTTGTCTCAGCGATCAGTGCGGCGAGATGCGTATCCGGATCGCATTCGAGCAGCCGGATCAGGCGCAGCGAATCGGCGCGCACCAGATCGAACAGATAGGGCGAGAATTCCGCGATGCCGGCCAAAATATTCCGGGCGAAGGGATGAACCAGCAACGCTCCGAGACGGGCCGATTGTGCCGGCTCGAGCTCGGCCAGCCAGTTTTCAAGTCGGCGTTCGTCGGTTGTGGAAGCGACAATATGGGGAGCCTCCGCGAAGCGTGCGGCCAGACTCTCACCATGCTTGTCCGCGTTTCCCGGCGCGGAGTGGTTCATGCCACCTTCTGTGGCACATCCGGTATTGGCGGAGCAACCCTGTCGCCCGCGCCCGTGCGCGCCGGCAGCACCAGCGTGGCGACGAGGCCCGGATGGGCATCGCCAAGCCGCAGTTCTCCGCCATGCAGCGTCGCAACAGCCGAGGCGAGGCTGAGGCCGAGGCCGGACCCCGGCAGCGTGCGGCTCGCCTCGAGCCGGACGAATCGCTCGACGGCATGCTTGCGGTCGGCTTCAGGAATGCCGGGGCCGCGATCAGTGACGCTGAGCAGCACCTGGTCACCCTCGCGCTTCGCCTCGATGGTGATCTGCCGCGCGTCCATGCTGACAACGGTTCCGCCGGCCTGCGCGACCGGCTTGCCGTATTTGATGGCATTCTCGACCAGATTGGCGAGCGCCTGACTGATCAGTTCGCGATTGCCGTGAACCGGCGTCGGATCGGCCTTGACCTTCAAGGTCATGCCGTCGTCCTCGGCGAGCGGCTCGTAGAGCTCGTGGATGCCGCCCGCGACGTCGGCGGCATCGAAATCATCCATGTTGCCCCGCGCCTGTCCGGACTCGGCCCGCGCGATCATCAGCAATGCGTTGAAGGTGCGGATCAGCCCGTCGGATTCCTCGATGGTCCGCTCCAGCGCAGCACGGTAATCGGCCTCGCAGCCCGATTTCGCCAGCGCCTCCTCGGCGCGGTTGCGCAGGCGCGTCAGCGGCGTCTTGAGATCGTGGGCGATGTTGTCGGAGACTTCCTTCAGCCCCGCCATCAAGGCCTCGATCCGCTCCAGCATGGCGTTGAGGTTTTCGGCGAGGCGATCGAGCTCGTCGCCGCTGCGCCCCACGGGCAGGCGCCCGCTGAGATCGCCGGTCATGATGCGCTGCGCGGTGCCGGTCATCGCGTCGATGCGCCTCAGCACCCTGCGTGCCACGAAGATGCCGCCGCCGAGGCCGAGCACGACGACGATCAGGATCGACCATTGCGCCGCCTTGGCGACGATGCCGAACAGGCGACGCCGCTCGGCGAGATCGCGGCCGATCAGCAGCCGGAAGCCGTTTTCGAGTTCGGTGACGCGCACCAGTGCGCGATGATCGCGGTCGTCGGCGTCCTCGATGCGCCGGTAGGCGGTCTCGGACCAGCCGCGGCTCGCCATCACGCCGGGCGCGAGCGAGCCGACATTGCCGGCAATCGCCTGCCCGGTCGGCGTGGTCACGAGGTAGAGGTTGGCGCCCGGCCGCAGCGCGCGGTACTCGATCGTCCGCACGAGGCCGACCAAGCCGCGGCGATCATAGATTTCGTTGATCTCCGAAGTCTCGGCATTCACCGTCTGCGTGATTTCCTCGGTGATCAGCCGCCGCGTGTTCCAGGCGAAATAGCCGAGCAGCGAGGCCGCGAACATCGCGAACAGCAGCAGATAGACCAGCGTGAGCCGGAAGGCCGTGGTGCGGACGAGTTTACCGAATGCCGTCACGGATCATTTACGGCACTGGCAGAACGGTAAATTCAAAACCATTTTCCTTGCCGTCCTCTCAGGGGTGGTCCTTTTGGCAAGCGGCCACAATGCCTTATCGAGCTATCGCGGACCGCACCGTCTTGTCATGATAAAGGCAGAAGCGGCCCTCCTCTACTTAATTCTGTGCAATCTCGCGGGCTCCCAGGGTGTGTTTCCGGAGTTCGAGCAGACCTTGGGACGGCGGATTGCTTGATCTTCCGTTTTTGACCGTTCGCGGGCGTCCATTGATGTAGATCAAGCAGACCGCGGCGCTTCGCCTCTTGGCTGGCTCGTCCACTGTCCAATCTCCGCCCTTGAAGGAAATCGGGAAAATATTCCGCAGCTGGAAAGCAACATGACATCCGCCAGGATCATTTGCTCGCCGCTGCAGGGATAACCAGGAGGAAGATTATGACGAAGCATCTGTCATCTCTGGCTGCGGTCTTGTCGGGTCTGATTTTCATGGTCCCGACATCGGTGCCGAGCGCGGCTCAATCAATTTCTGCCGACGAGGCACAGGCCATCGCTGCAGAAGCGTATGTCTACTTCTATCCGCTCGTGACGATGGACGTGACACGCAAGCAGCTCATCAATTCCGATCCCAAATCCGGCGGAATAGGCGGCCCGCCCAACACGTTCGACAATATCCAGGCCTACCCGACCGCGGACATGAGGGCGGTGGTGCGGCCCAATTTCGACACGTTGTATTCGAGCGCCTGGCTGGACCTGACGCAGGAGCCCTTGGTGGTTTCGGTTCCTGATACCGGTGGTCGCTACTACCTGCTGCCGATGCTCGACATGTGGTCCGATGTGTTTGCATCGCCGGGAATGCGCACGACAGGCACCCAAGCGGCCAATTTCCTGGTCGTGCCGCCGGGCTGGAATGGAGACGTGCCGGCGGGCTTCACGCGCATCAATGCGCCGACACCCCATGTCTGGGTCATTGGTCGCACCAAGACTGATGGACCCGCCGACTATGCCGCCGTTCACGAGGTGCAGAAGGGCTACAAGATCACGCCGCTGTCTGGATGGGGCAAGCCTCCGGTCGCGGTAACGCAAACCATCGATCCCAGCGTCGACGTCAAAACGCCGCCGAAGAAGCAAGTCGACACGATGGCGGGCGATAAATTCTTCGCCTATGCCGCGGAGCTGCTCAAGGTCAACCCGCCACACATCACCGATGAGCCGATCATCGCGCGCATGAAGCGGATCGGTTTCGAGCAGGGCAAGAGCTTCGACATGGCCAAGGTTGACGCAACGGTTCGGAAAGCCATCGACGATGCGCCGGCGCAGGCGCAAAAGCTGATGGCCTGGAAAGTTCCGACATTGGCGCGCGTCGCAAACAACTGGTCCATGAACACGGACACGATGGGAGTTTACGGCAACTACTACCTGAAGCGCGCGATTGTCGCCCAGCTCGGCCTCGGTGCCAATCTGCCGGAGGATGCGATCTACCCGAACAGCATTGGCGATCAAAGCGGAAAGCCGCTCGACGGCGCAAACAAATACATCATCCGCTTTACCAAGGACGAACTGCCACCGGTCGAGGCATTCTGGTCAATCACCCTGTATGACGACGAAGGCTTTCAGGTCGCCAATCCGATCAATCGCTTTGCGGTGAGCAGCTGGATGCCATTCAAGCGTGACGCCGACGGCTCGCTGACGCTCCATTTCCAGAATGAAAATCCCGGCAGCGATCGTGAAGCCAACTGGCTGCCCGCACCTAAAGGTCCGTTCAACCTCACCATGCGTCTCTATGCGCCGAAGTCGGAGGCGCTGACCGGCGTGTGGAATCCCCCGGCCATCCACCGGAGCGACAGCGACACCGTTGGCCGGAAGTGACGATAGCCGCCGACGCGGCAAGGTCTAGTTAGCGGACCTTGGAGGCGCCGACGTCTCTACCGAATGCCGTCGCGGATCATGTAGCCGGCGCCGCGGATCGTGTGCAGCAGCGGCCGATCGAAGCCCTTGTCGATCTTGGAGCGCAGCCGCGAAATGTGCACGTCGATCACGTTGGTCTGCGGATCGAAATGATAGTCCCAGACGTTCTCCAGGAGCATGGTGCGCGTCACCACCTGGCCGGCATGCTTCATGAGGTATTCGAGCAGGCGGAATTCGCGCGGCTGCAGCGTCAGCTCGTCCTTGCCGCGGGCGACGCGATGGGAGAGCCGGTCGAGCTCGAGATCGCCGACGCGATAGAGCGTGTCCTCGGCGGGGCCGCCGCGGCGGCGCGACAGCACCTCGACGCGGGCGAGCAGCTCGGCGAAGGAATAGGGCTTTGGCAGATAGTCGTCGCCACCGGCGCGCAGGCCCTTGATGCGGTCGTCGACCTGTCCCAGCGCGGAGAGGATCAGCACCGGCGTCACGTTGTCCTTGTCGCGCAGCGCGCCGATCAGCGACAGGCCGTCGCGCTTGGGCAGCATGCGGTCGACCACCAGAACGTCATAGTCGCCGTTCTCGGCCATGACGAGGCCTTCCTCGCCGTCCGCGGCGTGATCGGCAATGTGTCCGACCTCGCGAAACGCCTTCACGAGGTAATCGGCGGATTCGCGATCGTCTTCAATGATGAGGAGGCGCATCGTGCGTTCGGCGGCGGTCAAGGGGGTCAACCTTCTCTAAACATGGCGCGAGCGGCAATCGCATGCAAGCCGAGCGGGAGAGTGTCGAAGCGAGAAAAAGGCGGGCGGTGAAGCTGGGGGGACCTCACCGCCCTATGCCTTCCGACGGAGGGGGGCGTAATTCCACCGGAAGGTAGGCTGGGGAAGCGAAATTTACGCTGCTCCCCCGAAGGGCGCCGACGGCGGGGGCGACTGATGCCGGCGACACCCTTCATCACTTGAGTTTCCTGGGCCTCCTGAGGCTTACCCCTTGGCGATGGGGATCGCGACGAAGCGCGACTGGCCGCCGCTCTTCACGCGCATCAGGACGCTGTTCTTGTTGTCGGTCCGCGCCGCGTTGATGGCGTCGCGGACTTCGCCGGCAGTGGCCACGCTCTTGCCGCCGACTTCGAGAATCACGTCGCCTTCCTTGAAGCCGCGTTCGGCCGCAGCGCTCTTCGGATCGACTTCGGTAACCACGACGCCTTCCTTGCCGGCGCCGGCCACGGAGTTCGCAGGGGCAACGGTCATGCCGAGCTTCGGCACGTCAGTGCCCTTGCTCGCACCCTTGCCGCTGTCCTTGTCGAGGTCGGCCTTGGCCTCGACCGTATTCGGCAGCTGGCCGAGCGTCATGTTCACGACCTTGTCCTGGCCCTTGTGCAGCACGTTGAGCTTCACGGTCGCGCCGGGCGCCATGCCGCCGATGGTGCGGGCGAGCTCGCGGGCGTCCTTGACGGATTCACCGTTGACCGCGGTGATCACGTCGCCGGATTCGATGCCGGCCTTCGCCGCCGGACCGTTGGCCTGCGGTTCCGCCACCAGCGCGCCTTCGGCCTTCTTCATGCCGAGGCTGTCGGCGATATCGGACGTCACGGGCTGGATCTGAACGCCGATCCAGCCGCGGCTGACCGAGCCCTTGTCCTTGAGCTGGGCCACCACGCTCTTGACGGTGTTGGCCGGGATCGAGAACGCGATGCCGACGCTGCCGCCGGAGGGCGAGTAGATCGCGGTGTTGACGCCCATCACCTCGCCGTTGGTGTCGAAGGCCGGACCGCCGGAATTGCCCTTGTTCACGGGCGCGTCGATCTGGATGAAATCGTCATAGGGGCCATTTCCGATGTCGCGGCCGCTGGCCGAGACGATGCCGGCGGTCACGGTGCCGCCGAGACCGAAGGGATTGCCGACCGCGAGCACCCAGTCGCCGATCCGCGGCTTGGCGTCGGCGAGCTTGGCGAACGGGAAGTTCGAGCCACCCTCGACCTTGATCAGCGCGAGGTCGGTGCGCTGGTCGGTGCCGATCACCTTGGCGGTGTAGGTCTTGCCGTCGTCGGTGGTGACCTCGACCTTGTCGGCGCCGTCGACCACGTGGTTGTTGGTCACGGCAAAGCCGTCAGCCGAGATGAAAAAGCCGGAGCCCTGGCCCTGCACGACGCGGCCACGGCCGCCACCCTTCAGACCGGGAATGCCGTCCTGACCGCCGAAGCGGCGGAAGAAGCGCTCCATCGGCGAGCCCGGCTGGAACGGCGACTGTGCGTCGTCGCCGTCATCGTTGCTCGCGGTCTTCTCCTTGATGTTGACCTTCACCGAGATCACCGACGGCTTCACGCGCTCGACGATGTCGGCGAAACCGACCGGACGTTCGACCTTGCGGACCTCGTTGTTGACCTGCGCATGCGCCGGGCTCGAGATCAGGTCGGCCGGCGACACCGACGGGCTGAAGCCATAGACGGCAGCGCCGAGGCCGGCGACCACCGAGGCCATCAGCGCGAGCTTGCGCGCGGAGAACACCGACCGGCGCGGCTGCCGGTAGGACGGAAGGTTCGAGAGGTCGATACGGTCGTTCATGCAGGGATCTCCAGGGCCTTGAATTCGTTTTGGTGCCGGATGTCGGGCACCTTGCGAACCTGAAGATGGGGACTCCCGCCTTACCGTGCGCTGGCGGTGGGGTTAAACTTTTGTAATGATGCCGCGCTACGGATGCGGCAGTTTAGCGCAGGCCGAAAATCGTGCCCCTACAGGAACTTAGTCGAGTTCCCGCGACGGGCACCGAGTGAGATTTTGGCTGGCCTTAGCTGGCCCGGACGCTGACGATGAACGCGTCGACTTCGCGCTTCAACGTCTCGGCCTGCTGCGACAGATCGACGGCGGAATCCCGCGCCTCGGCCGCCA
This sequence comes from Bradyrhizobium huanghuaihaiense, assembly GCF_025200885.1. Lineage (NCBI taxonomy): Bacteria > Pseudomonadati > Pseudomonadota > Alphaproteobacteria > Hyphomicrobiales > Nitrobacteraceae > Bradyrhizobium > Bradyrhizobium huanghuaihaiense. Next base: position 6,387,267 of record NZ_CP104172.1, read on the forward strand.
TGCGCCCGGTCTCCGCCGAGGTCGAGGTGATCTGGGCGATGTGATTGGAGACGTCCAGGGTTCCCTGTGCGGCGTCCTGTGCGCTGCGGGTGATGTCCTGCGTGGCGGTGCGCTGCTGGGCGGTGTCGACCTCGATGCCGGACATGATCGAAGAGATCTCCGACAGCGTCTTCGAGATGCCGTCGATCGCGTCGCGTGTCTCCGCGGTGATGCCCTGGATGCTGGCGACATGGGAGGTGATCTCCTCCGTCGCCTTGCTGGTCTGGTGCGCCAGATTCTTCACTTCAGAGGCCACCACGGCAAAGCCCTTGCCGGCTTCGCCCGCTCGCGCCGCCTCGATGGTGGCGTTGAGCGCAAGCAGATTGGTCTGCGAGGCGATCGCCTGCACGAGCTGCACGACCTCGCCGATCTTGTCGGCGGCGTCCGACAGCGTGTGAATGGTGTCGCGGCTCTTCTCGGCCTGGCTTGCCGCGCCTTCGGCGCGCTGGGTCGCATCGGTGACGCGGCGGCTGATCGTGCCGATCGAATTCGTCATCTCCTCGGCCGAGCCCGCAACCGCCTGCACGCTGGCGCTGGCCTGGCTCGCGCCGCTCGCCACCGCATTGGCCTTGGTGCTGGTGTCGTTGGCCGTCCGCGACAGCGTCTCGGCGTTGCGCTTCAGATGCACGGCGGACGAGGCCACGCTGTCGACCACGCTGGCGACGAGATCGTTGAAGCGCTTGATCCGCGCGTCCAGGAATTTCGAGCGCTCGGCCTGGTGCTGCGCCTCCTGTAACTGCTGCTCGGTGAGGCGGCGCCGCTCCAGCCCATTGGTCTTGAAGACCTCGAGTGCGCCGGCGAGCAGCCCGATTTCATTGGTGCCGCCGAGCCCCGGCACTGACGTCTCGAACTTCTGGTCGGCGACCTCGCGCATGGCATGCACGATCGCCGCCAGCGGATTGAGGATACCGTTGCGCACGGCGAACCAGGTGGTGAGGCAGATCGCGAAAGCGACCACCGCGATCACGCCGCAGGCGATCAGGAAATATGAGAACGCGGTCTGCGCCTGCTGGTAGATCTGCATCGCATGATCACGCGCAGGGCCGCTCAATGCGGCAAAATCCGACGACAGGCTGGTGATCTCGTTGTTGAGATAGAGCACCGCGACGAAGCCGGTGCCGCCGCCGATGCCCAGCAGGAACAATAGTGCAGCGACGACGGCACCGACCAGGAAGCGGATCGTCAGATTGCTGTTCGCGAACATGGCAGGACTCAGAGGCTGGAATCGAATCTCGCGACAAGCTTCCAGACAAAGGTCAATAGAGGATGAAACGCTCAGCGCCCGACAGGTTACGTATCATTACGTAGGTCAGGGCGTCTTCGCGTCTTCGCATCATCGGACATCAGGGCGGCGAGCCGCGCCTCTTCCTCCGCAGTGAGTGGCGGAGCTGGTACGTCTGCACCGCTCCGCGCGCGACGACGGATTTGCAGCCACAACGCCGTGCCGCCGCCCATCAGCAGCAGCGGCGCGAGCAGCCACAGCAGCAGGGTCTGCCGCTCGAAGCGGGGCTTGAGCAGCACGAACTCGCCGTAGCGCGCGACCAGAAAGTCGAGCACCTGCGAATTGCTGTCGCCGGCCGCGATGCGCTCGCGCACCAGGAGGCGCAGGTCGCGCGCCAGCGGCGCATCGGAATCGTCGATCGACTGGTTCTGGCAGACCATGCAGCGCAGCTCGCGCGACAATTCGCGCGCGCGCCCCTCCTTCACGGGATCCGACATGATCTCGTCGGGCTGCACGGCGTACGCCGCAGGCGAAGCCAGCAGCATCAGCGCGACGAACGCGGCCATCATCCGGCGCATCAAAATCACTCCGCCGGTTGCAGGCGCTGCTTGGCCCGCGCCGGCTTCGGCGCGCCGACCCGCAGACGCCGGTCGGACAGCGACAGCACGCCGCCGAACGCCATCAGCACCGGCCCCCACCAGATCAGCAGCACCAGCGGCTTGTGATAGATGCGCACGGCAATGGCACCCTCGGCGGTGGCATCGCCCAGCGAAATGTAGAGCTGGCTCGCGCCGCGCGTCAGCAGCGCAGCCTCGGTGGTCGAAGAGCCGCGCGTCGTAAAACTGCGCTTGGACGGGGTCATGACGCTCAGCGTCTCGCCGTCGCGGCTGACGTTGAACTCGGCGATCATCTCGCGATAGTTCGGGCCCTGGCGCTGGAACAGTCCGTCGAGCTTCACGTCGTAGCCGGCGATATGGGCGACCTCGTTCTGCTTCATGGTCGCGATATATTCGCTGTTCCAGGTGGTTTCGCAGACGATCCCGATCAGCGCGACGCCGAGGCCGGCATGCGCGAACGCCGTGCCCCAGGCCGAACGCGGCAGGCCGCGCGCCCGGTGCAGCACCGTGGCGAACGGCAGCCGAACGAGCCCGGTCCGTTCGACGAGATCGGTGACGGCGCCGGCGATGACGAAGACGCCAAGTCCGATCGCGAGCGGCGCCAGCGTGGCGCCGCCACTCGCCCAGCCCCAAGCGATCGCTACAGCGACGAGCCCGGCAAGGCCGGCCGCGAGCAGCCGCTGCGTCACGCCGAGCAGATCGCCGCGCTTCCACGCCAGCATCGGACCGAACGGCACGGCGAGCAGCAGCAGAGCAAACAGCGGAGCGAAGGTGAGGTTGTAGAAGGGCGCGCCGACCGACATCTTGAAGTCGGCGAGCATCTCCATCGCCAGCGGATAGAGCGTGCCGAACAGCACCACCGCGCAGGCGACCGTGAGCAGCAGATTGTTCAGCACCAGCGCGCCCTCACGCGAGATCGGCGCGAACAGGCCGCCCTGCTTCAGCGACGTTGCCCGGCCCGCGAACAGCGACAGGCTGCCGCCGATGAACAGGCAGAGGATCAAGAGGATGAACACACCGCGCGTGGGATCGGTGGCGAAGGCGTGCACGGAGGTGATGACGCCGGAGCGGACCAGGAAGGTGCCGAGCAACGACAGCGAGAAGGTCAGGATCGAGAGCAGGATGGTCCAGACCTTCAGCGCGTTGCGCTTCTCCATCACCAGCGCCGAATGCAATAGCGCCGTGCCGGCGAGCCAGGGCATCAGCGAGGCATTCTCGACCGGATCCCAGAACCACCAGCCGCCCCAGCCGAGCTCGTAATAGGCCCAGTAGGAGCCCATGGCGATGCCGAGCGTCAGGAAGATCCAGGCGACCAGCGTCCACGGCCGCACCCAGCGCGCCCAGGCCGCGTCGATCCGGCCCTCCATCAGCGCCGCGATGGCGAAGGAGAACGAGATCGAGAAGCTGACATAGCCGAGATAGAGCATCGGCGGATGCACGGCGAGGCCGATGTCCTGAAGCACCGGATTGAGATCGCGTCCCTCGATCGGCGGATTGGCGATGCGCAGGAACGGGTTCGAGGTCACCAGGATGAAGAGATAGAAGGCGCTGGCGATCCAGGCCTGCACGGCGAGCACATGCGCGCGCAGCGACAGCGGCAGGTTATTGCCGAACGCTGCGACCAATCCACCGAACAGCGCCAGGATCGACACCCACAGCAGCATCGAGCCTTCATGGTTTCCCCACACGCCGGTGATCTTGTAGAGCAGCGGCTTCATGGAGTGGGAATTCTCGTAGACATTGGCGACCGAGAAGTCCGAATTCACGTGCAGCATCACCAGCGCCACGAACGAGGCGCCGACGAACAAGAGCTGCGCCAGCGCGGTGGAACGCGCTACGTTCATCAGCGCGGCATCGCGCAGGCGCGCGCCGATCAGCGGTACGATGGACTGGATCAGCGCAAGGCCAAGCGCCAGCACCAGCGCGTAATGTCCTGATTCCGCGATCAACGCACTGCTCCCTGCGGATTGCCCTGCGCGGTCGTTGCCGCCGGCGCGGCACCACCGGAGGCCTGGGCGCCATAGTCGTCCTTCCAGTGTCCCTGCTTCTTCAGGGCATCGGCGACGTCCTTGGGCATGTAGGTTTCATCATGCTTGGCGAGCACGGTGTCGGCCTTGAACACACCGTTGGCGTCGAGCGCGCCTTCGGCGACGACGCCCTGCCCTTCCCGGAACAGGTCGGGCAGGATGCCCTTGTAGGCGACCGGCAGCTTCGCGCCGCCGTCGGCAACCTCGAAGGTCACTGCGAGATTGTCGCCGCGCTGGAGCGAGCCGGGCTGCACCAGGCCGCCGAGACGAAACCGCTTGCCGGGTGCGACGTGCTTCTCGGCGACCATGGTCGGGGTCGAGAAGAACACGATGGAGTCGCGCAATGCGTTGAGCACCAGCGCGGCCGCGAGCGCGAGCACGGCGAGCGAGCCGCCGATGATGGTCATACGTCGCTGCTTGCGCGTCATGGCGTATCCGTTCTCCGCTCGTCTCGTCCCGAAATCATCATCCGTCGAGCCCGAGAGTCTTGAGGCCTTCGTTGAGCTGGCGGAGCCGCTCGGCATCCTTGGCGACCGCCTGACGGGCGTCGGTCGACGCGCCCATCGCCTTGTCACGATCACCCATCACGAGATAAGCGCGCACCAGGCGCAGCCAGCCCTCGACGTCGTCGCCGTTCTGCTTCAAGCGCGTCGCAAGACGCTCGACCATGCCGCGCACCATCGCGTTGCGATCGCCTTCGGCCATGTCCTTGGACGCCGCGATGGTCTCGTCCGACAGCGGCATCGTGCCGCCACCGCCGACCCGCGCCAGCGAGGATTGCACCAGCGGCCGCCACGGTGCATCCGCCGGAGCCTTGGCCAGCAGCGCACGCCAGATGTTGGCCGCATCGTCCTTGCGGCCATCCTGCTCGGCGGCGAGCCCGAGGAAGTAGTTCGCCTTGGGATCATCGGCGTCGAGCGCATGCGCACGCTCGAACTCGGTCTTGGCCTCGGCGGTCACGACGCCGCCGGCGGCGGCGGAGATCGCTTCGCCCAGATCGGAGCGGCGCTCTGCGCTCTCGCCATTGTAGGTGAGCGAGTTGCGATAGGCCCGCACCGCATCGTCGAAGCGGCCGAGCCGCTGCAGCACCGGCGCGAGCACGTTCCAGCCGCGTCCGTCGGTCGGGTTCTTTTCCAGATGTTGCTCGACCTGCACGACGAGATTCTCGAGCGATCGGGCCATGCCGGACCCGGCCCCGCGCTCCCGCTGCGCCAGCGGAAAGTCCTGAAGCCGGGGCGAGCCGAGCGGCATGTAGACGCCGATCGCGACCAGCGGCAGGCCAATGAGCGCCAGCACCGCTGCCGCGCGGCGCCATTTGAGGCTCGGCGCCGACTTGAGGTCCGGCGAGGACTCGCTTCCGGCCGCGGCGAGCAGCCTGCGGCTGATCTCGACGCGCGCCGCCTCGGCTTCGGGGGCCGCGATCAAGCCTGCGGCAAGATCACGCTCGATCTCGGCCAGCTGATCCTTGTAGACCGCGACCTCACCGGCCTGATTTTGGCTGCCCTGATCCTGCGCGCGTCCACTGCGGCCGAGCGGCCAGAGCACGGCGAAAATCGCCGCGACCGTCATCAGCGCGAACACGAACCATAACGTCATCTGGCAAGCTTCCGGCAGCGCGCCACCCGCGCCCATAGGTGGCTTTACACCACGGCCGGACGATGCGGCAATTGACAATTGTCAATTCGGCGCGACCGCGCTCTGTCCTGAAACGGTCAATATCCCAACAGTTTAGCCGATCTCGAAGTCGGCACTCCGAGCGGCATCCTCGCCATGACCGTTGAAGGCCTTCAGGAAATATGTTCCCGGCGGAATCGCATCCGGCAACCTGATGCGCACCGCCCCGACCGGAACCGGAGAAGCAACCCTGGTCGCTGTCTCAGGCAGTTGCCGGCCGCTCGCCTTCTCGACGAGCACGACCTTCGCCCCGACCATCAGCCTTTGATATTTGGCGACAATGACCCGGTTCTCGATCTCGATGGAGCTGATAATGGATTTCATGCGCCCACAGGTAGAAATTCCAAAAGCTTGCGCAGCGACCGTAGGGCCCGTCACCGGCAGCGTCAACCACAAATTGTGATCACGAAAATATGCGCCTGAATCAGCTCGCGCGCGACGATTTGCGCTCGCCGGTTGCAGCGTTCTCCGCAGCGCGACTCATCAGCGAGGCATAGTCATCGCCGAACAGCACCTGGCAGAAGCGAATCGCCGCCTGCACCTGCTGCTGGCGATAGGTGCGGACCTTGTGATCGGCCGCGCGCAGCGACTGCACCAGCTGCTCGGTCGAACGTTCGACATATTGCTGCAGGTCGGAATAGGTGCGCAGCGTCACCTCGTTGATCGCAAGCTCGCTCGCATAGTTGCGGCAGGTCGCGACGAAATCGATCAGCGCCGCGGTTTCCTCCACCTCGGTGCTGTCGATCCGCGCGCCCGGCGGAATGTCCTTCTCTGGCCGCTGGCGCAGGATGCGGCGCACGCGGCCGGGAACGCTGTCGATCTCCGATTGCAGCGCATTGGAGATGTCGGCCCGGATCGAGGTCAGCTGCTTGCCCCAGACGGAATCGTTGCGCAGGTCGAGCTCGGTGCGCAGGCCGCGCACGCCATCATGCAGCGCCTTGAGGTTGTCTGCGACATTGTCGAAATGGCCGCGCTTGATGTCCGTGCGCAGGATCGCCGCGACGCAGGACAAATCGTGCAGGGCGATCGTGACGGCGACGCCATAAGGCGTTGCCGCGACGCGGATCTCGTCGTCGGAGGCGGCGATCTTGATGGCGAGGCGGATGATCTGCCACGGCGCGGTCATGCGCTGCACGACGATCGACAGCGCGAAGGGCAGCATCTGCGGCGTCTGCAGGACCGGAATGTTGAGCGCCGACGTCACCGAGGCGACCTGGGGATCGCCGAAGGCGCGCAGGGTGCGCGGCAGCTTCTCGTTCAGTGTGGCGATGGCCTCGCGGACCCCAAGCACCGCTCCGATCGAATAGAGGTCCTCGATCACGTTGGGCGGGCCGACCCGGGCGAGCGCGCGCGACTTGTCGCCGCCACCGGGACCGGTCAGCACGAAGATCGCGTCCGCGGCGACCGTCTGCAGCTTCTGCGCGAGAGCCTCGACCTGCCCCCCACTGTCAGCCGGCATGCGTGCCAGCGCCGCCTCGAATTCGTTCAGCTTGTCCGGTGCGCCGTCGCGGCCGAGCCATTGCCAGATCGGCTGCAGCGAGGAGCGCCGGATCTGGCCGACCCGGATCGGGGCGCCTGCCTCGACCAGGAACGGTTCCAGCGCCTGGAACAGCAGCCGCGACAGATCGTCGGTCCGCGGCGGCGGGGCTTCGTCGGCTTCGGTTTTGCGGACGATCTTGCGCAGTTGCTCGAGCACGAGGGTGGCCACGGCCGTGTCCTGGCCGCGCTCGAGCGCGCGCTCGAACTCCCGCATCAGCAGCGCCTGCGACTGCGGCGGGAGCTGCGCGAGATATTCCCTCAGCCGCTCGATCGATGTCTGGCTCATGCGCCCGGGTAATGCACGGTAAAATGGCAGACGTGGGATGCGTCCGGGCGCGATCATAGGTGGCTGCGCCTTAAGAAGCCGTTGAGGACGTTGGCTCCAACACCGCCGTTTTGTTCCGGATCGGCGCCCGGCAGACCAAATAACCCCTTGGGAACAGAGGATTATATTCCCGGAAGCACCAGCTCGGCCCGCAAGCCCCCGGTCGGCGCCCCGCCGAGGGAGAGGCTGCCGCCATAGAGCGCGGCGAGATCGGTCACGATCGATAGCCCCAGCCCCGAACCGGGCTTGGATTCGTCGAGCCGCTGGCCGCGCCGGGAGACCTGGGCCCGCTCCGCCTCCGACAGGCCGCGGCCGTCGTCATCGACGATGATCCGCAGCCGCGGCCCCGCGCCCGCCTGCTGCGGCGCCTCGACCAGCACCTCGATGAAGACGCGGGAGGCCGCCCATTTGCAGGCATTGTCGACGAGGTTGCCGACCATCTCCTCCAGATCCTGCCGCTCGCCGCGGAATTTGCCCGACGGATCGGCCTTGGCCTCGACCACGATGTCGCGGTCGCGGTGGATCTTCTCCATCGTCCGCCGCAGCGCCTCGATCGCAGGCGCAACCTCCGTCACGGTCGCGACCACCGAGACGCGCGCCGCGATGCGCGCACGCTCCAGGTGATGGGCGACCTGGTCACGCATCACGTCCGCCTGCTCCATCACCTTGGCCGCGAACGGCTCCGCGGCGTGGGCGCCGGCCTCGTTGACGATGACCGACAGCGGCGTCTTGATCGCGTGGGCGAGATTGCCGACATGGGTTCGCGCGCGCTCGACGATCTCGCGATTGGCTTCGATCAGCGCATTGGTCTCGCGTGCCAGCGGCGCAATCTCGACCGGGAATTCGCCCTCGAGCCGCTCGGCCCGCCCCGAGCGGATGTCGGCGATCGATTCCGAGATGCGCTTGAGCGGCGCGAGGCCGAAGCGAACCTGGAACACCGTGGTCAGGAGCAGCACGATGCCGAGCGCGGTGAACGTGCCGCCGAGATAGTAATCGAAGCTCCGCGTCTCGTCGAAGATCTCGGTGTCGTCACCGGCGACGCTGACCAGATATTTGCCGTCGGCGCCGAGATCCACCGGCCGCTCCACCATCCGCAAATTCTGCCCTTCGGGCCCGTCGACATAGCCGAGCCGGATGCCGGCGGCGGTGAGCTCGGCGCCCTGCTCCTCCAGCTTCGGCAGCTTCTTGTCCCAGAGCGAGCGCGAGGAGCGCACCTCCGGCTTCTCGGTGTCGGTGCGTGTGATCTGCCAGTACCAGCCGGACAGCGGCAGCTCGAACAGCGGCTCGCCAAGCGACTGAAACTGGCGGTCCGGCGGCTCGTCCGGGGTGGCGACTTCGGCGATGAGGGTGCGCAGATAGAGATTGAGCCGGCGGTCGAAAGCGCGCTCGGTGGCGTTCTTGTAGACCGACGACAGCACCACGCCGGTGATGGCCAGGATCACCACGAGCCACGCGGTCGCCGACAGGAACAGGCGATTGGCAAGTGAGCTAGCGGCCATCGGAAGCGTCCCCGCAGGCGCAGGATATCAGGGCGTCGGAGGTCATCACCGGACCAAGGGCCCTGTTCGGCCTCCCGTCAAGCCCGGGAAGGCCTCAGGCGCCGGGCGCAGGCGGCGGGGTCAGGAGATAACCGAGGCCGCGGACGGTCTGGATGATGTCGACGTCGAGCTTCTTGCGGATGCGGCCGACGAACACCTCGATCGTATTCGAGTCGCGGTCAAAATCCTGGTCATAGAGATGCTCGACCAGCTCGGTGCGGGAGACGACGCGGCCGGAATGGTGCATCAGGTAGGCCAGAAGCCGATATTCGTGCGACGTCATCTTGACGGGATTGCCCGACACGCTGACCCGGCCAGTCCTTGTGTCGAGGGTAACGGGGCCGCAGCTCAGCTCGCTCTGGGCATGACCGGTGGAGCGGCGCAGCAGCGCGCGGATGCGGGCCAGCACCTCCTCGAGATGGAACGGCTTCGGGACATAGTCGTCGGCGCCGGCGTCGAAGCCCTGCACCTTGTCGCTCCAGCGGTCACGTGCGGTCAGGATCAGGACCGGCATGGTGCGGCCGTTGCGGCGCCAGGCCTCCAGCACCGAGATGCCGTCCTTCTTCGGCAGGCCGATGTCGAGCACGACGGCATCGTACGGCTCGTTGTCGCCGAGATAGTGCCCCTCCTCCCCGTCGAAAGCGCGGTCGACGACATAGCCGGCGTCCGTCAGCGCTTTCGTGAGCTGGCGATTGAGATCGGGGTCGTCCTCAACAACGAGCAGGCGCACGCTTCTCTCCAGAAATAGACCGCATGAACACCGCTCCAGATGAGCAATTCCGGCGTGAACTGAATATGAACGCCGGGAACCGCCGACGTTACTTTTTGGTCATATACGACTTGTTGTCCACCAACGTGACTGCGCCCGCCAGTCAACCGGACGAGCCGGCGGCCTGGCGGGCGCAATGTGCCGCGTTGCGCGGCGATTAGGAAGGGCCCGGAGCGTTCCGGTCGGGGCCGTCAGGTCCGGAAGAACACGAACCAGATGACGGCGAGGATCAGGATCGCCAGCCCGGTCGAGATGGCGAGCAACGCCGCCACCGAAGGGCCGGGCTCGCCCTGACGCGCCTCAGTCGGAGTTTCGACGATCTGGCGCTGCTCTCGCGTGGTTGCCATGATGCCCTCAATCTCTGGATGCTGCCCCGGTGGCCGCGACCTCCTCGCAGCCTTGTGTCCTGAGCCAACGCCCGATCCGATATGATGTTCCGGCTTTTGCCGTCCGATCGGGCAGCAACCACGCGCGCGACGACCGGTTAACGCAGTTGCAAGATTCCGCACCGAGCCGTGTATGATTCGGTGTTCCCCGATGGTATTCTCGTAGGTCTGTCCTCTGTTGCGTTTGGAGTAGCCCATGGCCCCCCGCGCCAATTGGAAGGGTTTTCTGCGTTTGTCGCTCGTGACCTGCCCGGTCGCGCTCTATCCGGCCACTTCAGATACCGAGAAGGTCTCGTTCAGCCAGATCAACCGCAAGACCGGTCACCGGATCAAGTACCTCAAGGTCGACGCCGAGACCGGTGACGAGGTCACGTCCGAGGACATCGTCAAGGGCTACAAGGTCGACACCGACACCTATATCGAGGTCACCAAGGACGAGCTCGACGACATCGCGCTCGACTCCACCCACACGATCGAGATCGACGAGTTCGTGCCGAGGACCGACATCGACAGCCGCTACCTGATCCGCCCCTACTACCTCGTGCCGGACGGCAAGGTCGGCCACGACGCCTTTGCGGTGATCCGCGAGACCATCCGCAGCATGGACAAGGTCGCGATCGGCCGCGTGGTGCTGACCAACCGCGAGCACATCATCGCGCTGGAGCCGCTCGAGAGCGGCCTGATGGGCACGCTGCTGCGCTACCCCTACGAGGTGCGCAGCGAGAAGGAATATTTCGACGACATCCAGGACGTGAAGCTGACCAAGGACATGCTCGACCTTGCCAAGCACATCGTGGAGAAGAAGTCCGGCGCGTTCGAGCCCGAGCTGTTCGAGGATCACTACGAGACCGCGCTGATCGATCTCATCAACAAGAAGCGCAGCGGCATGCCCATCACCGCGAAGGCGGCGCCGAAGACGGGCGGCAACGTCATCAACCTGATGGACGCGCTGAAGAAGAGCCTCGCGAGCGAGAAGGAAGCGGCGCCTGTGGCGAGGGTCGCCAAGGAGGCCGTCAAGGGCAAGAAGCCGAAGAAGCGCGTCGAGGGCCAGCGCGAGATGCTGCTGCCAATCGCCGGCAAGGGCGGCAAGGACGCCGCGGCCAAGGCGGCTCCCAAGGACACCCAGAAGAAGGCCGAGAAGCCGGTGCGCGCACCGGCGCGGGCCAAGAAGGCCAGCTAGCAGCACCAGACCTGTCGATCGCGCCGTGATGTCCCTCCCCTCCGGTCGGCCGGCCTGACATGCCCTGGTCGGCGGCGTTCGACGATCCGATTCCGCTCTCCAATGGGCGCAGGCTGCGGACGCTGCAGGAAGCGGCCGACCACATCATGCAGCTGCCCGAGGATGCGCAGCACGCCAGCCACTGGCAGACCGCGATCGAGACTCTGATCAACGCGGCCGAAACGGGCGGCGGCTGGATGATGTTCGCCCGCATCGCGATGCTGCGGGCACTGAACGCGGACGCACGCCGCAAATAGCCTCAACAATCCGTTAAGCCGCGCCGCTCTTTCCGGCAGGCTTGCGCGCCGCCACGTATTCCTACGGAAGACAAAATTAACCGTCGATTCCCGTTGCGCAGGACAAGGTCGCGCCGTCGATGGAAGCAGGGTTTGCGCGTGGTGCAGCAACCGGACGCCAGCAAGAACTATATCGGCCTCGTGAACGACACGACCGAGGACAAGCGCCTTGCCGACAGCGCGGCGCGGTCGCAGCCGCGCGTCATGGGCAATCTGATCGGGCGCCTCGCAGCCGCGCTGAGACGCCCAGGCAAGGCCGCGTCCGGATGCGCTGTCAAATCCTGAGACGGCGGCGACACGGGCGAATGCACCCGCATTAGGTGACGAAACCTTAAATCAAGGAAGGCAGTATATGAGGCCCGGGGTCGGGAGCATCCGACCTTGCGCTTTGGCGTGCGCGCGCCGCGAAAAACTTAGTGAATCAATTTACCATTCCGAAAACGGCACCAGCCTAAATTAGACGGATGAACAGGAGTTGACGATGGCTTTGCTCAGGTCCTTTCTTGCCGATGAAAGTGCAGCCACCGCTATCGAGTACTGCCTGATCGCCGCCGGCATCGCGCTCGCGATCGTCGCTGTCGTGAACAACACCGGCAGCGCGCTGCTGAACAACAAGTTCAATTCGATCGACGCAGCCACGAAGTAGTCGGCATACCCGTCGCTCCGATTTCTGCGATAGCGTCGGAGGCACGGCGCCTCCAAACTCGTCATCACGAGCGCAGCGAAGCAATCCAGAGTTCCTCTGCGGCAACAGTCTGGATTGCTTCGCTGCGCTCGCAATGACGGAGCAAGCTGCTCCGCCACCGCTTAGTTTCCGTATCCCGGACGCCTGCGTTCCTCGCGTTGCGGCGCAGAAGCTCTAGCGCTTCCCCCGATCTCCCCGCCTCCGAAGACGTCTCTTCGGCGCTCCGGTTCACGCGGCTGCGATCGGCTTCCCAAAAATCAAGCTGCCCTCAAGAGAAACAGGACCCGGTCCGAAGACTTCCTTCAAGCCGGAACTGCCGTCTCCGCCTACAGACGACGTCATTTGCCGCTCACCCGGCCATCGCGAGAACCCGTCGCGATACCGCCGCGGTCCGTTTCGGCGATCACGCAAGCGAGAAGCACACATGGCTGTCACAGCAAATTTTTCCGCCGAAATTCTCACCGTCCTTGGCAATGGCCTGAACAATACGATCGCACTCGGCCGCAATGCGGCCGGAACGATCGTCGTCAACGGCGGCGCAGTCGCGATCAAGGGCGGCCCCGCGACGGTCGCCAACACCAAGTTGATCCAGGCCTTCGGCCAGGACGGCAACGACATCATCACCATCGACGAGAGCAACGGCGCGATGCCTGCAGCGAACCTGTTCGGCGGCGCCGGCAACGATACGCTGACGGGCGGCTCCGCCGGCGACATGCTGTTCGGCCAGTCCGGCAACGACACGCTGCTCGGCAAGGGCGGCAACGACCTGCTGTTCGGCGGCTCCGGCAATGACGTGCTGGTCGGCGGCGACGGCAACGATCAGATGTTCGGTGAAGCCGGCGACGACCGCATGATCTGGAATCCCGGCGACGGCAGCGACCTGATGGAAGGCGGGGAAGGCATCGACACTGCCGGGGTGAACGGCGGCAACGGCAGCGAGACCTTCGCCATCACGGCCAATGGCACGCGCGTCCGCTTCGACCGGCTCGAGCCGGCGCCGTTCTCGCTGGACATCGGCACCACCGAAAACCTCGTGGTCCATGCCGGTGGCGGCGATGACCTCATCACCGCCACCGGAAATCTCGCCGCGCTCATCACGCTGACGCTCGACGGGGGCGCGGGCAATGACACGATCCACGGCGGCAATGGTGCGGACCGCCTGCTGGGCGGCGACGGCAACGATTTCATCGACGGCAACCAGGGCAACGACACCGCCCTGCTGGGCGCGGGCAACGATACCTTCCAGTGGGACCCCGGCGACGGCAGCGACAAGGTGGACGGTCAGGCCGGAACCGACACCCTGCTGTTCAACGGCTCGAACATCGGCGAGAATATCGCCATCTCCGCCGCCAGTGGCGGACGCGTGCTGCTGACCCGCGATGTCGGCAACATCACGATGGACCTCGACGGCATCGAGACCATCACGATCAACGCGCGCGGAGGCAGCGACAACATCGTCGTCAACAATCTCGCTGGAACCGACGTCAAGCAGGTCAATGTCGATCTCGGATCGGCCGGGACCGGCGACGGTGCGGCCGATACGGTGACGCTCGAGGGCACGGGCCGCGCCGATACGATCGAGGTGTCCGGCTCGGGCACATCGGTGTCGGTCACGGGATTGCCCGCCGCCCTCGCCGTCACCAATGCGGAAGGCGCGAGCGATGCACTCGTCGTCGAAGGCCTCGGCGGCAACGACACGATCTCGGCGGCCATGCTTGTCGCGGGCGTCGTGCACCTCACGATCGACGGCGGTGCCGGCAACGATACGATCACTGGCAGCGCAGGCAACGACACGCTGATCGGCGGCGACGGCAATGACTTCGTCGTCGGCGGCCGCGGCGATGATCTCGTGCAGCTCGGCGACGGCCGCGACGTGTTCCAGTGGAATCCGGGCGACGGCAGCGACACCGTCGACGGCGGTGCCGGTGTCGACACGCTGCGGTTCTTCGGCGCCAACATTGCCGAGAATATGGTCCTCGCGGCGAACGGCGATCACGCCCGGCTCGCGCGTGACGTCGGCAATATCACGATGGACCTGCACGGGGTCGAGCATGTCGATCTCCACGCGCTGGGCGGCGCCGACCATATCGCGGTGGGAGATCTGACCGGAACCGACGTGACGCAGGTGAACATCGACTTCGGCGGTTCGACTGGTACGCCCGACGGCGCTCTCGATACCGTCTCGGTCGACGCGACCCAGGGCGGTGACACGTTCGGCGTCTCCGGCAATGCCGGCGGCGTGACGGTGTTCGGCCTGCATACGACCACCAGCCTGAGCGGCATGGACGCAACCGACCAGCTGACGCTCAACGGCCTCGGCGGCGACGACGTCATCGACGCCAGCGGGCTTGCTGCCGGCGTGCTGCAGCTGACGATCAATGGCGGGCTCGGCAACGACACCATCCGCGGCAGCCAGGGCGATGACGTGATCAACGGCGGCGACGGCAACGACGTGGCGCTGATGGGCGCGGGCAACGACACCTTCGTCTGGAATCCGGGCGACGACAACGACACGGTCGAGGGTCAGGGCGGCGCCGACACGCTGCTGTTCAACGGCGCCAACATCGCCGAAACCATCAACATCTTCGCGAACGGCTCCCGTGCCGAGCTGACGCGGGACGTCGCCTCGATCACGATGGATACGCACGGCGTCGAGACGATCGCGTTCAATGCTCGCGGCGGCGCCGATACGATCAATGTCGGTGACATGAGCGGGACCGACGTGACGGAGGTCAAGATCGACCTCGGCGGTGTTCCCGGCAACCCGGGCGGCGATGGCGCGGCCGACAAGATCGTGATCAACGGCACCGGCGGCGACGACGTCATCACGCTTTCGCTCAACAGCAATGGCGCGCTGGTGATCGACGGTCTGGCAAGCCAGGTCGTGATCGAGAATTTCGACTTCAACGACACCATCACCATCAATGGCCTCGGCGGCGACGACGTGATCGAGGCATCAGGCGTCGGCCCCGGCGGGCCGCACCTCGTGTTCGACGGCGGTGCCGGCGACGACGTGCTCATCGGCAGCGCCGGCAACGACACGCTGCTCGGTGGGCTCGGCGACGACGTGCTGATCGGCGGCGGCGGAACCGACGTGCTGGATGGAGGTTCCGGCGACAACGTCGTGATCCAGTCGCTGCTGGCCCATGCGAGCTTCCACGCCGGCACGCTGGTCTGAGCCGGCGGTCGCGCTTCGCCCGGTTGCGGCGCGTCTTGTTTGCCGGGCAAAGGCAAGGAATCGTAGCTCGGATGGTGCGGAGCGCCATCCAGGCTACGACGCTTTGACGGCTGTGTGAGTCCTGATACTCTGCACCACGTCATGGCTCGGCGCGCCATGCAATCGATCGTTGAGCCAAGCTGCCGAGAGGATGCGGATGAGAAGCGTGACGCTCGTGGCTCTCAGCCTCATGTTTGTCGGCGCATGGTCGCACGACAGCGCGAGAGGCCAGACTTCGGTCACCCCGCCGGTTTCGCTTGCTCCGCCCGATGCATCGCCGCCGCGCCCGAGTGCCACCAAGCCCGCGCGGGTGACGACGAACAGAACTCCACCGGCGGCGCCCGGCAGAGAGCCTTCCGTGATTGGCGGTCCTCAACTAAAGCCGGATCCGGCCGCCGACTACGATGGCTTCAGCGTCGGCACCGTCGATGACGTTGACACCCCGAGCCAGGTGACGCCGCCTGTGCGGTCACGCGCAGCAAGGGACGCCAGGTCCAATCCAGATGCAAATGACCTCGATCAGGAAGATGGGGCGCTAAAGCGAAAGCTGATGATCTGCCGGAACTGCAAATAGGACGTCGTCAGCCGGCTCCGGACTGCGGCTGCAGCGGCTGGCAAGCTGGTAGCCCGGATGGAGCGCAGCGAAATCCGGGGAGCGGTCCGCGCGGATGCAGTTACTTCTAAGGTCTTCTGACGCCGTTCACCTGCCCCCAACCTCAACCGCTTCCAAGACCACGGCCGTCCGATCAGCCAGCTCGGGAATTTTGGCCAGGTAGGCCTGGTAATGCGGCGTGGCTCGGTGAGCTTCGACGGCCGCAACGTCCCGGTACAGCTCGTCGAGAACGTAGCGATCTTCATTCGACATGTCGCGCCAGACGTCCCAGTGCAGGTTGCCAGGTTCGGCCCTGGAATGCGGTGCCATGCCAACAAGCAGCGCTCTGAGTTCAGCGGACTTGCCCGGGCGAGCAACCAGGATGGCGGTGATCTTGGATGGCGATTGCGTCATTCGATAGCTCCCGATGCGAGGGCAAGCGCGGCTTGGCCGATGCCGAGCCCGTCCCTCGCAAATTGCGACCACTCCAACTTTCAGATTTTCGCGTCACCGGTCCTGTCGCTTCAGGGCGGACAGCAGCTCTTTTCCCAGCGGTCCGGCCGAAGCGGGGTTCTGCCCCGTGATGAGCCGGCCATCGACGACGACGTGAGGCTGCCAGTTGGCTGCAGACGAGTACTCGGCACCCTCTGCCCTCAACGCGTCCTCGAGCTCGTAAGGCACATCATCGCGGGCGTAGTCGTATTCTTCCTTCTTCGAGAAGGACGTGAGCTTCTTGCCGCGCACGAACGGGGTGCCATCACCAAGGTTGACGCCAAGCAGCGCGCACGGCCCGTGACAAACAGCGGCGACGAGCTTGCCAGTGCTCCAGGCGCGCACGATGGCGTTCTGGACCGCGGCGTTGCGCTGGATGTCCACCATGGGCCCAAGACCGCCGGGCACCAGGATGGCGTCGTAGTCGGCGGCGTCCACCTCGGACAATTTGCGACTGTGATTTAGGCGACGAAACGCCTTGCTCGCGAGAAAATCCTTCTGGGCGGGATCTTTCTCGTCGTACGCATCGTAAGGCGTCCATCCCCCCGCCGGGGACGCGAACTCCACCGCGACCCCAGCCTTGTCGAGCACCTCGAAGGGATGGGCGACCTCGGCGAAAAAGAAGCCGGTCTTGCGATTATGCGGACCGAGCACGGCTGCGTTGGTGACGATGAAGAGGACATGTTGGGTCACGGTTTTCTCCTTGCGATAACGCTGTTCATTCAGGCGGCCAGTTGGCGCGAGGCGGAGGACGGTCAGTTCGGACAGGGTTGCCCGGCCGCGCCCCACATCGCCATGTCCTTGACGTGATCCTCGAAGGTCCCCGGCGGCGTCGAGCGGCCTGCTCCGGGGGCCCAGCCTCTCGGAATGAAGCCGTTCAGCGATGCATCGTGCCGCAAATGGTCGACGAGGCCGGCGGCGTCGCGGCCGCCATTGCGTTTGGTATCCTTCAACTGTGCGCAAATTTCGGCGCCGCTCTTGCCAAACCAGATGAAGGCCACCGGTGCGAGCTGCCAGTCGATGCCGGCGCGCGGCGGCGACGGTGCCGGCTCGTTGGCCTGGGTCGAGGTCATGTGACAGGTCGAGCACGCAATCGCCTCCGCGCCGGTGCGGCTCTCGCCGCCGTGGATGTTCATGCCGTGCACGCGAGGTTTCGTTTCGCCCGCAGGCGTCCAGATCGGGATGGCCTTGGCATCGACATGGCAGTTGGCGCAGCGCGGATGGGTCACCACCGCTTCAATCCGCTTCCAGGCCTCCAGTCCCTCGGCGCGACTGACGCTGCCCGGCGGCAAGACATCTTTTTTGGCCTCGTCCTTGGCCGCGACAATTCCCGTGAGGGCCGCGATTGACGCAGCGGCGAGTGCGACCACGATCGGAGATCTCTTCATCATCCGCCTCACACGAAATCGATGAACTTGTTGAACGGCATCTCGCGGATGCGCTTTCCGGTCGCCGCGAAGATCGCGTTCGCAAGCGCAGGCGCGGCCGGCGGAACCGGCGGCTCGCCGACACCCCTCACCTTCGGATCGTTCTCGAGCCCGCGAACCTCGATGACCGGGCATTGATAGATCCGCATGGCTTCGTGGTGATTGTAGTTGGTCTGCTGCGCCGCGCCCTTTGCGTAAGTGAGCTCGCAGTTGATGGCGTGGCCTAGCCCCCAGACGACGCCGCCCTGCACCTGGTTCTCGAAATTGACGGGATCGACGACCTTGCCGACATCGACCGCGACCCAGACCTTGTCGATCCTGATACCGTCGGGCGTCGCCGTCACCTCGACGACTTCCGCGGTCGGCGTCCCGAAGGACTCCACGAACGCGACGCCGCGCCCTCGACCGTTGCCGAGCGGTCCCTTCCAGTCCGACATCTCCGCGACCGTCTCCAGCACCTTGCGATAGTGCGGCACGGTGCACATCGCGATGCGCGCCTGCATCGGATCAAGTCCAGCTGCATGGATCAGCTCGTCGATGAAGCTTTCGGTGAAGAAGCCCGATGTCGAGGCGCCGACCGAACGCCACGTGGTGCTCGGCGAAAGCCCCTGCGCCTCGTAGCTCGTGGCCCGGAAATTGGGGATGTCGTAATAGACGTTCCAAAGCCCTGCAGCCAACTGCCCGTCGGGATCCTTCGAGGGCGTGCCCGAACGCTCGAGCAGCCCCTTGAGCGGAGCAGTCGAAGCCAGTTGCAGATCGGCCGCGACGATCTTGCTCTTGTCGACGCTGCCCCGGTGCCTGGCAATCGCAATCTGCCGCGGAATGTCCTGGAGGAAATCCTCCTCGCGCGAGAACACCAGCTTGATCGGCGTTCCCTTCATCTGATTGGCGATCTCGGCGAGAACGCGGACGTTCTCGTACTCGAGACGGTGGCCAAAGCTTCCACCGGTCCACTGATTGTGGAAGGTGACCTGCTCGGGTTTGAGGCCGATCGCCGTCGCCGCAACATATTGCACGAAGCGCGGGCTCTGATGGCCGACCCAGATCTCCATCCCCTTGTCGGTGACGAGACCGATCCCGTTCAGCGGCTCGAGCGGCTGGTGCGCCACATACGGCGCACGATATTCGGCCTCGACGCGCGTACCTGCCTTCAGCCCGCTTTCGATGTCACCGATCTTCCGCCACTCCTTGCCCAGGAACTCAGGCTTGAACGAGGATTCCAGCACCTTCCAATGCTCGGCCTGCTCGGCGGGATAGGCCGAGGGCGCCCACTCGCAAGCGATGGCGTCGACGGCCTTCATCGCGTACCAGCTGTTCGTCGCGATCACCGCGACGCCATTCTTGATCTCGAGGATGTTCTTGACCCCCGGCATCACGCGCGCCTTGCTCGCGTCGTACGATTTCAGCGGCTGCCCCTTGGCGGGGTTCAGCTTGACGGCGGCATAGAGCATGCCGTCCATTTTCATATCGATGCCGAACTTCAGCTCGCCCATCACTTTCGCGCGGACGTCCAGCCGCATCATCGGCTTGCCGAGCATGCGCCATTTGGACGGGTCGCGCGGCTTCGCATCGAGCACCGGCGGAATTTTCGATGCTTCCGCCGCGAGTGCGACATAGGCGATCTTGCTTCCGTCGGGCAGGAGCACATGGCCCGATTGGGTGCGCAGGTCAGCCACGGCGACGCCAGACCGTTTGGCGGCGGCGGCTTTCAGCGTCTCGCGGGCTACCGCACCGGCGACACGCAGCTTCTCATAGGTGTCCGGCACCGAGCTCGATCCGCCGGTCATTTGCAGGCCAGATTGCCTCAGCCATTCGAGCGTCTTGGCGCGGGCTTCCTCAGCGGCCGGACTTTGATCCGCGGCCACGAACGGCGCAAACTCGTCGGCGAATCCGGTGTTGAAATAGGCGGGACTGGGACCGGCGAAGCGGATCTCGAACTGGCCGGGATCGAGGTCCATTTCTTCGGCGATCATGATCGGCTGCACCGATCCGACACCCTGGCCGATGTCGGCGTGCTGCGCGATCAGCGTGATTTTCTCCGGGCTGATTTCGACCCAGGGATTGAAGGTCACGGAATTCGGCCCGAGGCCCGCCGCCAATGGATTATCGCTGGCGGTCGGCGCGACCGCTTCAGCACGACCGTAGGCGCCGAACGCGACGCCGCCGGCGACAGCGGCGGAGCCGAAAACGAAGGCGCGGCGGGAAAGGGTTTGCATGTGGCCCATCTCACTTCTCCGCCGTCTTGTTTGCGGCAGCCGCATGAATCGCCGCACGAATGCGCGGATAGGTGCCGCAGCGGCAGAGGTTGCCGGACATCAACTGATTGATCTGCTCGTCGGTCGGTTTGGAGATCAATGCAAGAAGCGAGATGGCCTGCATGATCTGTCCGGTCTGGCAGTAGCCGCATTGCGGGACCTGATGCTCGATCCAGGCCTGCAGGACCGGATGCTGGTCCTTGTTGTCCAGCCCTTCGAGCGTGACGACCGATTTGCCGGCGACCTCGCCGATATGCGCCTGACAGGACCGCACCGCCTTGCCGTCGATATGAACGGTGCAGGCGCCGCATTGTGCGACACCGCAGCCGTATTTGGCACTGGTGATGCCGAGCTCGTCGCGCAGCACCCACAGCAGAGGCATTTCGGCAACCACGTCGACCTGGCGCTTGATCCCATTCACCGTGAGCTCGATCATGTCCGTATATCCCTTCGTGGATCCGGTCGGCACGACAGCTCTGCCTGATGGACGCTGAGCCGTATTCCCGATTCCTGCGGAATCATGCGCAATCCGTGCGCAGTGCCGTATCGGAGCGATCGGTCTTCACCTCGGCCTGGCCGCAGCACAATTCACGATACTGCCCCGGCGTGAGAGTTGCGGCCTTGCGGAACACGCGCGTGAAATTGGCTTGCGAGCCGAAACCGAAGGCCAGGGCGATTTCGACCAGGGACAAGCGGTCGCGCGCGAGTTCGTGCCGCGCAGCCTGAACGCGGCGCTCGGTCACATAGCGGTGCGGTGACAATCCGGTCGCTTCGCGAAACAGGCGGGAAAAATGATAGGGGCTGAGGCAAGCCTGGGCCGCCAGATCCTCGAGCCTGATATCGCTGCCAAGAGAAGCCTCGATATAGTCCAGTACGCGCTGCAGGCGCCGCGGATCGAGCGCCGGCAACTTGTCCGGCGCGCGCCAGCGGTCGATCGTATAATTTCCTAGAAGATGCGCCGCGAGCGCAACCTGGATTCCCTCCACGAACAGCGCGTCGGTCGACTGGCGCGGGCGATGGAGCAGATCGCGAAGCGGCGAGCAGATGTGGAAGAGCACCTGGTCCGCCAGACCGTGGGCGTAGGCGATCTCGACTTTTGCCGGATCGATATCGAAGTCCGCAAGCGCGCTCTGGTCGAGCAGCGCCGGCGGAAGATAGAGATGAAGACATTCCATCCGGTCCGACAGCTCGAGATGGCTTTCCTGTGTCCCCACCGGGACGAGGTAGCTCATGCCCGGCCGCGCGAGGCTCTTCTGGACTTCGCCGTTGCCGGCCCGGCAGACCATCCCACCTCCCGATAGCAGCATGACGAGCTCGGTGCAGATCGGAACGGGCGTTGCCTGGCGCCCTGCCTCGAACTTGCGATGTTCGATGGCCAGCCCCGGCCAGTCGCTGGCCGCAGCGAGCTTCTCGCTGTTCTGATATTTCTGATCTCCATGCGTCACGAGCGCCATCACGACCTCCGCTTCAGTTGCGGCGAATCCCGGCCCCGTATCGCGAGCGAGCGATCATTCCATCCGGTGATGAGTTGCAGCCCCGGCTGCTGCCACGCCGATCTTCGAATTTCTCACAAGCGGCGACAGCGAAGTCCAGAGGCAACGCGGTTAAAAGAGGTAAAAGGCAGGCAAAGCAAAGACTTGGAACGCGGCGTGCTCGGCTTCGAAAGCCGATCTCTTCATGGAAGAGCAAGATGCGTCCGTCATCGCGCAGGAATCGGAAATACCGCAATGCTCGCCCGCGTTAGTGAAAGGCTCATCAACGGCAATGCCGCCGTATCGAGGATCGGAGCCTGATATGAAGACGCTAATCTCCACACTTGCCGCAATGACGATCGCAACGGCCGCCCCCGCAATCGCGGCCGAGAGGACCGTTTCCATCGTCCTCGTCCATGGCGCCTTCGTCGACGGATCGGGCTGGAAGGACACCTACGACATCCTCTCGAAGGCGGGCTATGAGGTGCTCGTCGTGCAGCAGCCGACGATCTCGCTGCGTGACGATGTCGCGGAGACCGAACGCGTGATCGCCAAGGCGCGGCATCCGGTCATTCTCGTCGGACATTCCTATGGCGGAATGGTTATCACGGAAGCCGGCGACAATCCGAAGGTTCGCAGCCTGGTCTATCTCGCGGCATATGCTCCCGATGCCGGCGAGTCGGTCAGCACGCTGTCGGAAGCACCCGTGCCGCCCGGGGAGCACAAGGGTCCGCTGGTCATTGAGGGCAATTATCTCTTCGTCGAGCGCGATAAATTCCCGACCTCCTTCGCCGCCGGTGTCGACCCGGCCACGACCCGCTTCATGGCTGCGGCGCAATTGCCGTTTGGATTGCAGGCGGTGCAGACCAAGGTCGAGCGCGTGGCCTGGAAGACGAAGCCGACCTATTACATGGTGACGATGGAGGATCACATTATCCCTCCGAGCTTACTGCGCACCATGGCCAAGCGCTCGGGCGCGAAGGTGACGGAGATCAAAAGCAGCCACGCGGTGATGCTGTCGCATCCGCGCGAGGTCGCGGCGTTCATCAGAAGCGCAGACACCTCCGCAACCGACTGAGATCGGCCGCGCTACGTGCGGATGCGCTCGCCTGTCACGGACAAGGACTCGCGACATGCCCCTCAAGGATATTCTGCCGGGAAGACTTGGCTTCGGTGCAGCGCCGCTCGGCAACATGTTCCGCGACATCCCGGAGCAGGAAGCCCTCGCGACGGTCAACGCAGCCTGGGACGACGGCATCCGCTATTTCGACACCGCGCCGTTCTACGGCGCGGGCCTCGCCGAGATCCGCATGGGCGCTGCGCTCGCCGGCCGGCCGCGCAGCGACTATGTCGTCAGCACCAAGGTCGGACGCCTGATCCTGGACGAGATCGAGGATGTCAGCGCCCGCGATCTCGGCGAGAAGGGCGGCGTCTTCCAGTACGGGCGCCCGAACAGGATCGTGAACGACTATTCCCGGGACGGGACGTTGCGCTCGATCGAGGACAGCCTGAAGCGGCTCGGCACCTCCCACATCGACATCGCATTCGTGCACGACGTCGCGCAGGATTTTTACGGCGACGAGTGGCTTTCGGTGTTCGAAAGCGCGCGCAAGGGCGCGTTCAAAGCGCTCGACCAGCTGCGCGACGAAGGCGTGATCAAGGCATGGGGCCTCGGCGTCAACCGGGTCGAGCCGATCGAGCTGCTGCTCGCGCTCGAAGAGCCGCGCCCCGACGGCTTCCTGCTCGCGGGCCGTTACACGCTGCTCGACCATGCAAGGGCGCTTCAGCGGGTGATGCCGATGGTTGCGGAACATGAACTCGCGATCGTCGTCGGCGGCCCCTACAGTTCGGGCGCGCTCGTCGGCGGCCCGAACTTCGAATATGCGCCGGCGCCCCCGGAAATCCTCAACAAGGTGGCGCGGATCAAGGCCATCGCCGACCGCTACGGCATCAGCATGAAGGCGGCAGGCTTGCAGTTCGCGCTCGCGAGCCCGGTGGTCGCGGCCGTCATTCCCGGCGCGAGCCGCCCGGGCCGCATCGCCGAGGATCGCGCTGCGCTCGAGGAGGCCATCCCCGCCGATTTCTGGCGCGAGCTACGTTCGGAAGGGCTCGTCAACCCCGCAGCTCCGCTTCCGGCGGCTGCTTGAGGCGCCGAGGGCACAAGCAGGTTCATCCCGGCCGAGCGCTGCTCCGGCCGGCAGGATAACGCACACAAAATCCAACGAACGACCAAGGAGAGCGACATGACAGATGAAGCAGACAACGCCACCGACATGGGCCGCCGCACCCTGCTCCAGACCGCCGGCGCAGCCGTCGTCACCGGCCTCGTCGCCGGCACGACCGACGCGCGGGCCGCGACGCAAGACGGCATGTCGTCAGCGGCGCGCGACGAGGCGCCGCTCGGTGCGCGGCTTCAGGGCGTCCAGCATTTCGGGCTGACGGTGCAGAATATGGAGCGGGCCTATCAGTTCTACACGGAGGTGCTCGGCGGCACCGAGGTGTTCCGTCACGGCGACTTCCAGGGCGACGGGGTGCAGAACACGCTGCTGGCCGACCAGGAGATCGAGGCGAACGCGCGCGGGGTCAATCCGCGGACCATCGGCGTTCCCGACCTCAGAAGCGGAGCGCAAAGGCTCGATGTGCGCTTCATCCAGTTCGACAACATGGTGCTCGAATTGCTGCAATATCGCGAGGCCGACCAGCCCATGGGCGCCGCGAAGAGCTTTGCCGAACCGTTGGAGCACATGAGTCCGGCTTTCCCGCGCATGATGCACATCTGCTTCTATGTTCGCGACGATGTCGACTTCAACAAGTTCATCGCCGACCTCGAAGCCGAATCCGCGCGTCGCGGCATGAACCAGGTACGAGCGAACCGCACCATCCGCGTCATGACGGAGGCGGACCGCAAGGCGGCTCCCCGTAGCGCCAACACGAACCGGGTGACCGCGGAACCCTCGAACGGGTGGGAGCTGATCTATTGCAAGGGGCCGGAGGGCGAGCAGCTCGAATTCGTCAAAGCGCTCGGCCCCGTCAAGCAGCGCTTCAGCGAGGCTCTGGCAAAGCGCCAGCAGACAATCGTGCGCTGACCCATAAGACTCGGACGACCGGCTTCCGCTGGTCGCCCGACAAAGCACCTTCGATCTCGATGTGAAGGACTTCATCATGCAAACGCTCGTCCGCAATTCGCTTGGCGCTCTGCTCGTCGCTGTCTCGGTGGCCATGACGGCGGCACCAGTCGTCGCCCAGGAAGCCCCGCGCGTGCGCTATCAGGAGATTCCGGAAGGCGCCTATTCGGTGGTGGCCCAGGTACGCGCCAAGCCTGGAAAGGAAGACGCATTGCGCATGGCCACGCTTCCGCTGATCGACCTGGTTCGGGGCGATCCCAAGAACCTGGTCTATTTTCTCCAGGAAGACCGCGCCAAACCCGGTCATTTCATCTTCTACGAGGTGTTCGCCAGCCAGGCCGATTTCGACGCGCATAATGCCATGCCTTATGTGCAGGCGTGGTTCGCCGAGCTTCCGGAACTTGCCGATGGCGGCGTCGAAGTCATGCGCATGGCGGTACTTGGTGTGCCCAAGAAATAGCCGGCACCGCGCGAGCGGTTTTGTCGCAGCCATGCTGCCGGCAATGCCGGCAGCAATCGTGCGAATTCAGAAGGGCTCACTTCAACAGGTTTGCAGCGCGTGATAATTGCAAGCGATCTTCTCGATCGATTGGCAATGGTCAATGCGGGCTGCCACGGAGACACAACAACGGGGCACACACCGGCAGGAACTCACATACTGCTTCGGCCCATTTCGACTGGTTCCCCGCCGCCAGTTGCTTCTTCTCGACGGGTGTCCCGTCAAACTGGGCGGACGCGCATTCGAGCTCCTGCAGGTGCTGGTGCAGCGCTGCGGCGATCTGGTCAGCAAGAATGAGCTGATGGCGGCGGCCTGGCCGGGCACCTTCCTCCACGACAGCAATCTCAAGGTCAGCATGTGGAGCCTGCGGCGCTCGCTGGGGGATACCCAGATCGAGCCCGTCTACATCGCGACCGTGGCGCGCCGCGGGTACAAGTTCATCGCGGACGTCCAAATCAGCATCGGCGAGGTCGAGGACGATCTTGCGCTCGCCGATCCGCTCCCCCTGTCCAATCCGCCATTGCCACGCGGCATCGTTGGTCGCGAAGCGGAAATCGTCGAAATCGCCGATCTGCTGGCCGACAACAGGCACGTGACCCTGGCCGGCGCGGGAGGCATCGGCAAGACGACAGTTGCCGTGGCTGTCGCCCAGGCGTTTGCGCCGCGGTGCCGCGACGGCGTCTGCTTCGTCGATCTCGCGACGATCTCCGATCCGACGCTGTTCGGCACAGCGCTGGTGACGGCACTGGGCATCAGAGGCAATACGGACAACGGTCTGGCTGCCGCCCTCGACTATCTGAGGCCGCGGCAGATGCTGCTCATCCTCGACAATTGCGAGCATGTGCTGCCCGCCGCCACGATCTTCGCCGGCAAGTTCCTGATGGACACATCGCCGTCCAGATTGCTGGCGACGAGCCGCGAAGCGCTCGGCACCGCCACCGAGCACGTCGTACGGCTTGGCTCGCTGGCCTCGCCGAAGTCTGGCCTCGACCTGTCGGTCGATCAGGCCGTGACATTTCCAGCGGTGCAGCTGTTCGTCCGCCGCGCCGCCGAATGGTCGGACTACCAGTTCGTCGATGACGATTGCGAGGCGGTCGCCTCGATCTGCCAGTCGCTTGACGGCCTTCCGCTGGCCATCGAGCTGGCAGCAGCCCAGATCGGCAGGTTCAATCCTCGGGAATTGGTGACGCTGCTCGACCAGAACCTGGGCTTTCGCGCGCCCAGCGCCGAGAGCGCGCCGCCGCGCCACGAGACCCTGATGGCGACGATCGACTGGAGCTTCCGGCTGCTGTCGCAGAAGGAGGCCAGACTGTTCGGCCTGCTGTCGGTGTTCAGCGACGCCTTTGACGCCGACGATGCGGTTTTCGTCGCAGAAGCGGCCGGGCTCACGCCGATCGACGTCGTCACCGGCCTCGGCAGCCTCGTCGCCAAATCGCTCCTGAGTGCGCAGGCCCGGGGAGCGCACCTTCGCTACCGGCTGCTCGACAGCACACGCCGCTATGCGGCCGAGCGGCGCCAGGCCGATCCCGCCTGCGGCCAGGCGCTGCGTCACCATGCGCAGCGCGTGCTTGCGCTGTTCGAGCAGTCCGAGGAGGAGTGGAACTGGCGCGAGCCGGCCGATTGGACCCAGCGCTACCTCGGCCGCATCGCCGATCTGAGAGCTGCGCTGTCGTGGGCCTTCGGCGAGGACGGCGATGCTGTCCTCGGCATCAGGCTCGCGGTTGCGGCGATCACCTTGTGGTCGGAAACCTCCATCCTGTCGGAAGCGCAGGCAAGATTGGAAGATGCGCTTGCCTTGGCCAAGACCGTCGCGTGCGACGATCTGTCGAAGGCAAAGCTCGCCTGCGCCCTTGGCTGGAGCCTGTTCTACGCCCGCAAGATGTCGAACGAGAACGAGGTTGCCTGGCTCGATGCGATCGCCTTTGCAAGGCGCGCCGGCAGTATCGAGTATCAGCAGCGAGCGCTGGTGGGTTTTGCCTTTTACCTGTTGCAGATCGGTCAGGTCCCGCGCGCCATAACCTATCTCGAGGAGGCCACCGCGCTCGCCGACCGCGACCGCGGCCGCGACCTGACGGCGACGTCCGAAGCCGATCGGGCACTGGCCTGGGCCCACGCCTTTGCCGGCGAGTTGAGCAAGAGCCGCCCGGTTCTGGATCGCCTCGCGGCGACCTATTCGCTGGCCGAGGGCCGTTCGCGCAAGGATGCGAATGAGGTCTACCGGTTCATCACCGTCCGCTTCAACCTGCCCTTCGTGGCGTGGATGCAAGGGCAGGCCGACCACGCGGCAAGGCTCGCCCGCGACGCGGTCGACGCCGCGGACCGCGGCGGCCATTGGGTATCGCAGTCGAACGCACTGGGGCTTGCCGCACTTCCCGTCGCGCTCGAAACCGGCAATCTGGACGCGCTCGAAAGCTATACGATGCGGCTGCGTCGCAACCTGGAACGCGAGCGCATCTCGCGCTGGGTTCCGGTCGAGCGCTATTTCTCCGCCTGCCTTCGCGAGCTACGTGGCGATCCCCGTGCGGTTCAGGATATTCGAGCCGCAATCGACGAACTGATCGAATGTCGCTTCCTGATGCGGATCGGCAGCTATCTCGCGGTCCTCGCCCGCGCCTATCTGCGGCAGGGGCGGATCGCAGATGCGCGCGAAGCCATCACGCGTGCGATCGACCATCAGGAACGTCAGGGTGAGCGCTGGTGCCGGTCGGAACTGCAGCGGGTCGAGGCAGCGGTCCTTCTCCACGCCGGCGAGCCGCTGCGCGCCGAGCAGCGACTCCAGCAGGCACTTACCGAAGCGCGCGCCATAGGCGCGATGACATTCCAGCTGCGGATCGCCGCCGATCTCGCGGCACACTGGATCGCGACCGGCCGCAGGGCGAAGGCCATCCGACTGCTCGCCCCGATTTATGACGCGTTCACCGAGGGCTTCGAAACGCCGGATCTCGTTGCGGCCGAGCGCCTGCTGCAGCGCAGGCAGCCAACTGCGAATGGCTGCGGCCGTTATCGCCAGCCGGAGCCGATGCACGCCCGCGGTGCATAGCTGGCCTACCGCCGCGCCCACCGCGCGCGCTTTACGCCTCTCCGATTTCCTGATCCTCTCGTCCCAACCAGCCGGATCAACCGGCCTCTGCCTGAGGAGAGAGACGCCATGAAGCTCGGCACTGCGATTGCGGAAATCATGAGGCGCGAGGGGATCGAGATCCTCTGCGG
Organism: Bradyrhizobium huanghuaihaiense; assembly: GCF_025200885.1. Lineage (NCBI taxonomy): Bacteria > Pseudomonadati > Pseudomonadota > Alphaproteobacteria > Hyphomicrobiales > Nitrobacteraceae > Bradyrhizobium > Bradyrhizobium huanghuaihaiense. The sequence goes on from NZ_CP104172.1 coordinate 6,415,892, forward strand.
CTATCCGGTCAATCACCTAATCGAGCATGCGGCCAAGGCCGAGATCCGTCCCGTCATGGTGCGGCAGGAGCGCGTCGGCATCCACATGGCGGATGCAATCTCGCGGGTGACCTCGGGACGGAGCATCGGCGCATTCTGCATGCAGCATGGACCTGGGGCCGAGAATGCGATGGGCGGCGTCGCCCAGTGCTTCGGCGAATCCGTGCCCGTGCTGGTGCTGCCGATGGGCTATCAGCGCCGGCTCGCGCATATCGAGCCGAACTTCAATTCCAGCGAAGCGATGAAGCCGTTCGCGAAATCATCGGAGCCGATCATCCTCGCCGCAGAGGTCGCCAACATCTTCCGCCGCGCCTTCACCAAGCTGAAGAACGGCCGCGGCGGGCCCGTGATCGTCGAGATCCCCTCGGACATGTGGAACGAGGAGGTGCCGGAGCCGCTGAACTACACGCCGGTGCTGCGCACCCGCTACGGCGCCGATCCCGTCCACGTGAAGGAAGCCGCCAGCCTTCTCGTCAACGCGAAGCGGCCGGTCATCTATGCGGGCCAGGGCGTGCACTACGCGCAGGCCTGGCCGCAGCTGAAGCGGCTCGCGGAGCGTCTCGCTATCCCCGTCACCACCAGCCTCGGGGGCAAATCGGCGTTTCCGGAAACGCATCCGCTCTCGCTCGGCTCCGGCGGGCTCGCGGTGCCGCGCGCAGTCCCGAAATTCCTCGCCGAGGCCGACGTCATCTTCGGTATCGGCTGCTCCTTCACCGAAACGAATTTCGGCATCGCGATGCCCAAGGGCAAGACCATCATCCATTCGACGCTCGATCCGAACCATCTCAACAAGGATGTCGAAGCCAGCATCGGCCTCGTCGGCGATGCCGGCCTCGTGCTCGATGCCTTGCTGGAGGAGATCGGCAAGACCGTCACCAGGGATCGCGACGCCTCGGCGGTCGCGGCCGAGATCGCGGCCTCGCACAAGGAGTGGCTGGCGAAATGGATGCCAAAACTCACCAGCAACGATGCACCCTTGAGCCCTTATCGCGTGCTGTGGGACTTGCAGCACACCGTCGACGTCAAGAACACCATCATCACACACGATGCCGGCAGCCCACGCGACCAGCTCTCGCCGTTCTGGAAGGCGGTCGAGCCCCTCACCTATCTCGGCTGGGGCAAGACGACGCAGCTCGGCTACGGCCTCGGGCTCGCGATGGGCGCAAAGCTGGCAAAGCCCGACAAGCTCTGCATCAATGTCTGGGGCGATGCGGCGATCGGCTTCACCGGCATGGATTTCGAAACCGCCGTGCGCGAGCGCATCCCGATCATGTCGGTCCTGCTCAACAATTTCTCGATGGCGATCGAGCTGAAGGTGATGCCGGTCTCGACCGAGAAATATCGCTCGACCGACATTTCCGGCGACTATGCCGCGATGGCGCGCGCCTTCGGCGGCTATGGCGAGCGGGTGACCAGGCCGGAGGACATCGTGCCCGCGATCAAGCGCGGCATTCAGAAGACACGGGAAGGCGTGCCGGTGCTTTTGGAGTTCATCACCAGCAAGGAGACCGAGGTGTCGCGGCCGGGCACGTGAGGCGAACCGGGTTTCAGCCGCGAGCACTGGCTCCGGCCGCAGGAGATGTGATAATTCGACCTGATGCCACGCATGTCGTGGCATCAAGCCGGATTGCGAATGACCAACCCTTCCAATGAAGTCGCCGATGAGCTTGGGGCCGAGAACGCGCGGCTACGCAGCGCACTCGCGATTGCGCGCGATCGTGAGAATGCCAGCGCGGAGATCCTGCGCACCATCGCGGCCTCACCATCGGATGCCCGGCCGGTCTTCGCGGCGATCGCGTCCAGCTCGAAGCGCCTGCTCGGCGGCTTCTCCGCCACCGTGCTGCAGTTCATCGGCGACGAATTGCATCTCGTGGCGTACACGCCGACCAGTCCTGAAGCCGACGAGGGGCTCAAGGGATCGTTCCCGCGCAAGATCGCGGACTTTCCAACCTTCGCCCTGGTTCGCAATGGCGAGACGATCCAGTTTCCTGACAGCGAGGCTGACGATGTCCCGGAGCTGAACAGGAATCTTGCGCGGCTGCGCGGCTTCCGCAGCGTGCTGTTCATGCCCCTGATGAACCGGGGCACGCCGGTCGGCATGATCAGCGTCACGCGCGCCGAGCCGGGCGCATTCGCGACCGATCTCGTGCAGCTGCTCCAGACCTTTGCCGATCAGGCCGTGATCGCGATCGAGAATGCGCGGCTGTTCAACCAGACGCGCGAGGCGCTCGAGCGCCAGACCGCGACCGCCGATATTCTGAAGGTGATGGCCGCCTCGCCCTCCGACGTCCAGCCGGTGTTCGACGCGATCGCCGCCAATGCCAACCGGCTGATCGGCGGCTTCTCCACGGCCGTCCTGCGCTATGTCGACGGTGCCGCGCATCTTGCGGCGTTCACGCCGACCGATCCGGCCGGTGATCGCGTGCTCCAGGCCTCGTTCCCCGTGCCGTTCGCGCAGTTCCCGCCCTACCGGCTGGTGGCCAACGGGGCCGCGGCGCAATTGCCCGACACCGAGCTCGAGCCGGCCGCGCGCGACATCGCGCGCGCCCGCGGCTATCGCAGCATGCTGTTCGCGCCGCTGATGAGCGAGGGCGAAGCCATCGGAATCATCATCGCCACGCGGCGGGCGACGGGCGCGTTCGCCGAACATCATGTGCGGCTATTGCAGACCTTCGCCGACCAGGCGGTGATTGCGATCAAGAATGTCAGCCTGTTCAACGCCACAAGGGAAGCGCTGGAGCGCCAGACCGCGACCTCCGACATCCTCAAGGTGATCGCGGCTTCGCCGGCCGATGTCACCCCGGTGTTCCAGGCGATCTCCGACAGTGCCAAGGCGCTGATCGGCGGGCATTCCTCCACTGTCACCCGCGTCATCGACGGCATGCTGCATCTGGCCGCCTTCACCACCGACAACGAGGCCGGCAACGCGGAACTGCTCAGCTCGTTTCCGGCACCGCTTGCGGCGTCCGGCATTCACAGCCGGGTGGCGGCGAGCGGGCAGTACGCCTTCCGCGGCGACATGCAGAACGAGCCCGACCTCACCAACGCCATGCGGGTGCTGGCGCGAACGCGAGGCTATCGCAGCATTCTCGTGATCCCGATGCTGCGCGACGGCACTGCGATCGGCACCATCGGCGTGACGCGGCCGGTGGCCGGTCAGTTCCCGGACAAGGCGATCAATTTGCTCAAGACCTTCGCCGACCAGGCCGTCATCGCCATCGAGAACACGCGCCTGTTCAACGAGGTGCAGGACCGCACGCGTGAGCTCGCCAGATCGCTCGATGATCTCAGGGCTGCGCAGGACCGGCTGATCCAGACCGAGAAGCTGGCCTCGCTCGGCCAGCTCACCGCCGGCATCGCGCATGAGATCAAGAACCCGCTCAACTTCGTCAACAATTTTGCCTCGCTCTCCGCCGAGCTGACGAGCGAGTTGAACGAGGTGCTGGCGCCTGTCCCGCTCGCGGGCGACGTCCGCAGCGAAGTCGACGAGCTGACTGGACTTCTGAAGGACAATCTGGACAAGGTCGTGCAACACGGACGACGCGCCGATTCCATCGTCAAGAACATGCTGCTGCATTCGCGCGAGGGCGGCGGCGAGCATCGCTTGAGCGACATCAACGCGCTGGTCGAGGAGAGCCTCAATCTCGCCTATCACGGCGCCCGCGCCGAAACACCGCAGTTCGACGTGACGCTGAAGCACGAGCTCGATCCCGCGGCCGGCCAAGCCGAAGTGTTTCCGCAGGAGATCACGCGGGTGCTGCTGAACCTGATCTCGAACGGATTTTACGCGGTGACCAGGCGCAAGGCGGAGCACGGCGGCGCCGGCTACGCGCCGATGGTGACCGCCACGACGCGCGATCGCGGCGACAGCATCGAGATCCGAATCCGCGACAACGGCACCGGCATTCCGGACGAGGTGAAGGAGAAGATGTTCAATCCCTTCTTCACCACCAAGCCGGCCGGCGAAGGCACCGGCCTCGGGCTGTCGATGAGCCATGATATCGTGGTCAAGCAGCACGGCGGCACGATCGACGTCGCGACCGAACCGGGCAAGTTCACAGAGTTCACGATTCTGCTGCCGCGGAAGAGCGGCTTCCCGGACAAGGACGGACGGTAGCTTCGTTCAAAAGGTGCTTTCATGTATCTGACCCGGCTCATTCGGCGACAATTGCTCTCGCTGTCCGGCGTCGGCCTCATGCTGGGCGCGCTGTTCTTCGCGGCCGCTCTGACGCCGACGCTGGTGCCGCGAAGCTATCTCACGCAAGGCGCCCTTGCCGGCGCCTGCTTTGCGATCGGCTACCTCGCCGGCAACCTTTGGCGCTGGCTGTGGCATTATCTCGAGCTGCCCGAGCCCTCGACGCGCCTGCGCTCGCGTGCCAATGCGCTGGTCGCGGCCGGCTGCCTGATCGTCGTCGTCGTCTATCTGTGGCGCGCTGCCGAATGGCAGAACTCGATCCGCACTGTGATGAAGATGGCGCCGGTCGAAACCGCGCATCCGTTCAAGGTCTGCGCCATCGCCATCGTCACGTTCGCCGCATTGCTGCTGCTGGGGCGGCTGTTCGCGCTCGTGTCGCACTTCCTCGCCTGGCACGCCAAGCGCATCATTCCACGCAAGATCGCGAACGTCATTGGCATCGCGGCTGCCGGTCTGCTGTTCTGGTCGATCGCCAGCAACGTCCTGATCAGCACGGCATTTCGCGCACTCGATTCGTCCTTCCGTGAGCTCGACGCCCTGCACGAGCCCGAACGGCCGCAGCCGACCGCGCCGGATCGCACGGGCAGTCCGGCGTCGCTGGTGAAATGGACGGAGCTCGGGCGCACGGGCCGCCGGTTCATTGCCTCGGGTCCGACCGCAGCGGACATCAGCGCCATCACGGGCCGGGCCGCACATGACCCCGTGCGCGTCTATGTGGGCCTCGCCGGCGGAGGCACGGCGCAGGCGCGTGCAAGGCTTGCGCTCGACGAGCTCAAGCGCCAGCACGGCTTTGAACGCAAGATCCTGATCGTGATCACGCCGACCGGGACCGGCTGGATCGATCCGTCCGCGATGGATACGGTCGAATATCTCCACCACGGCGATGTCGCGAGCGTGGCGATGCAATATTCCTATCTCAACAGCCCGCTATCGCTGCTGTTTCAGCCCGAATACGGCGCCGAGGCGGCGCGTGCGCTGTTCGCGGAAATCTACGGCTACTGGACGAGCTTGCCGAAGGACAAGCGACCGAAGCTGTACCTCCACGGACTCAGCCTCGGCGCCATGAACTCGGAAAAATCCGCGGAGCTGTTCGAGACGATCGGCGATCCCATTGCCGGCGCGCTATGGAGCGGGCCGCCGTTCGAGAGCCGCATCTGGCGCTCGGTCACCGCGAACCGCAACCAGGGCTCGCCGGCGTGGCTCCCGGAATTCCGCGACAGCCGCATCGTGCGCTTCATGAACCAGAACGGGCCGACGGTTCCGCCAGATACGCCCTGGGGCCCGATACGCGTCGTCTACCTGCAATATGCCAGCGACGCGATCACCTTCTTCGCCTACCGCGATGCCTTTCAGGCCCCGGCCTGGATGAGCGCACCGCGCGGACCCGACGTGTCGCCCGAGCTGCGATGGTATCCGATCGTGACGATGCTGCAGCTCGCCCTCGACATGGCGGTCGCGAACGGAACGCCGATGGGTTTCGGCCATGTCTACGCGCCCGAGCATTACGTCGATGCCTGGGTCGCGGTCACCGATATCAGTGATTGGTCTGCTGATGCGCTGGCGCGGCTCAAGGAACAGCTCGCGGCGAAGGCGCGGAAGACTAGCGCAGGCGATGCCGACGACGATCCCGACCGCGGGGGATGACCCCTACTCCGCCATCTCCACCTGCTGCGTGACGGAGGGGCCGGCCAGCGGTCGCTCCTCCATCATGATCAGGCAGAGCGCGGCGCCGGTCATCAGCGCGGTGGCGGCGCCGAAGACGTAGCGGAATGCGTGCCGCATGTCCTCGGTGGGGATCGCTGGGATGCTGCCCGCGACATGATGTTCGCCGGCGAGCGGAATGTCGGCGCCGAGCGCGATCAGCAGGATCGCCGCGAAGGCCGCGACCGTGAACGAGGACATCAGCGAGCGGAAGAAGTTCAGCGCGCCGGTGATCGTGCCGACTTGCGGACGCGGGACCGAATTCTGCACCGAGACCACGCAGACCGGAAAGGTCGTGCCGAGGCCGAGCGCGAACGCGGCCATCAGCGTCAGCAGGCCCCAGAGCGGCAAGGTGGTGAGCGTGAGGCCGAGGCCGCACAGCGCAGCCCAGGACGTGCCGACGATGGCGACGCGCTTGTAGTGCTTGGCGCGCGCCATGGTGCGGCCGGCGATCGCCGCACCGCAGGTCGAGACCGCCGCGAGCGGAATCAGCGCAAGCCCCGCCTCGCTGGCGCTGAGATGGTAGACCGACTCGTAATAGAGCGGCAGTTGCACGGTGAGCCCCGTGATCGCGCCGAGCGCACAGCCACCTGCCATCAGGCCGAACGGCACGACCGATCCACCGAGCAGCGGCAGCGGCAGGAACGGCTCGTCCGCACGGCGCGCATGCCAGACGAAAGTGACGGCGAGCGCGACGGCGCCGCCCACCATCGCGAGCACGGTCGGCGACAGCCAGGGATCGCGCGTGCCGCCCCAGGTCAGCACCAGCATGAAGACCACGGCGGACGCCATCAGCAGCACGCCGCCGAGCCAGTCGACCTTGCGCTTGTGGTGGAACACCGGGATCTTCTTCATCTTCGGCAGCAGCAGCGCGAGTGCGGCGGCCGTGAGCGGAAGGTTGATCCAGAAGATCATCGACCAGTGCAGGTGCTCGGCAAACACGCCGCCGATGACCGGACCCAAAATGCCGCCGACCATCCAGACGCTGGAGAAATAGGCCTGGTACTGCCCACGCTCGCGCGGGCTCACGACGTCGGAGATCACGGTCTGCACGACGGGCATGATGCCGCCGCCGCCGAGCCCCTGGAGGCCGCGCGCGAGGATCAGCATCGGCATGTTGGGCGCGATCGCGCACAGGATCGAGCCGGTCACGAACAGGCTCAGCGAGGTGATGATCATGGCCTTGCGGCCGTAGATGTCGCTGAGCGTGCCGAACACCGGCGCGACCGCGGTCGAGGCAAGCAGGTAGGCCGTGATCACCCAGGACAGGTTCGAGACGTCCTGGAACTGGCGTCCGATGGTCGGCAGCGCGGTCGCGACGATGGTCTGGTCGAGGGCGGCCAGGAACATCGTCAGCATCAGGCTGATGACGATGGTGCGGACCTCGTCCTGCCCCAGTGGCGCCGGTGGCGCGAGCGAGGGTGCGTCATCGACGCTGATGACCTCGCTCGGAAGTCGGGAGAGCTCCTCGGCGATGTCGTCGGGCAATGCCTGGATGTCGGCAGAACTGCTCTGCCGGTCGAACTTGTTCATCTCGATCGGACGCATGAGGCGGCGCAAACGCCGCGAAGGATTCGTTCTATGCAGCCAATGTAGAGAGGAAGGTTCTTCTCAGGCAGGCACCGCGGCGCATGGGTGCATCCCATCGCAGGGTCATCCCGAACATGTGATGAGGCCTGCGGCGGATCAGTCCTTCGGGCGTCGCTTCAGGCGGGCCCGCTTCGGCAGCACGGCCGGCCATTGCACGATGTGATCCTCGAGCTCCTCGTCCGGGACATCCTCCTCGCTGCCCTCGACCCGGCCGCGCACGGAGACACCGGCTTCATGAACGGTGTTGGGATCGCCTGACACCAGCGGGTGCCACCAATAGAGGTCGCGTCCCTCGGCGACGAGCTTGTAGCCGCAGCTTGGCGGCAGCCAGTTCAGGGTGCGGACATTGGCCGGGGTCAGGCGGACGCAGTCCGGAACCTTGTCGGAACGATTCGGGTAGTCCTTACAGGCGCAGCTGGCACCATCGAGCAGCTTGCAGCCGATATGGGTGAAATAGATCTGGCCGGTGTCCTCGTCCTCCAGCTTGTTCAGGCAGCAGCGGCCGCAGCCGTCGCACAGGCTTTCCCATTCCTCCCCAGACATCTGTTCCAACGTCTTGGTTTTCCAGAAGAATCCTTCCTGGCCGGAAGGTCGTTTGGGAGCTGCGGTCATGCGCCTCAACAAGATTCGAAAGAGCTACGGCTAACGCCATCTAGGGCGGGCGGACGTGAGGGTGCAAGCAGACGCCCTTCGAGGCCCGTAATGAACCGGGGTCAATTAGGCCTGTTGTTCAAAATCGCGAGCCTGACCATTGGTTTATGGGCCCTGCTCGGCTAGAAGGAACAGCAAGTCCCCAGAGGACGCGAACCGGGCGCCTTGGGTTTGCCGCAACATTCCCTCAAGACGTCTCGATGCCGCCCCCGGCCGGGTGCTTGAACGCTTTCGAACCAAGCCTCAAGGGTTCTAGGTGCGCCAGATCATACCACCGCATTGGAAGCAGAAGGTCCGGAATTTCTTCCTGGACCTCGATGCGCGCATCGACTCCTCCCTGTTCTCCTCGGCCAAGGGCATCCGCGAGCTCTACGAGCGCTACTCGACCTTCATGGACCGCTTCTATGTCGGGCGGTGGAAGCGCTGGGTGTTCATCGAGCCGCTGTCGGAGGCCGCGACCCTCGGGCTCGGCGGCCTCGTCGTGATGCTCACGCTCGCCATCCCCGCCTTCCGCGAGACCGCGGACGAGGACTGGCTGAAGAAGTCCGATCTCGCGGTGAGCTTCCTCGACCGCTACGGCAACCCGATCGGCAGCCGCGGCATCAAGCACAACGACTCGATCCCGCTGGAAGACTTTCCGGACGTCCTCATCAAGGCGACGCTGGCGACCGAAGACCGCCGCTTCTACGAGCATTTCGGCATCGACATCGCCGGCACCGCGCGCGCGCTCGTCACCAACGCGCAAGCCGGCGGCGTCCGCCAGGGCGGCTCCTCGATCACCCAGCAGCTCGCCAAGAACCTGTTCCTGAGCAACGAGCGAACCATCGAGCGCAAGGTCAACGAGGCCTTCCTCGCGATCTGGCTGGAATGGCGCCTGACCAAGAACGAGATCCTCAAGCTCTATCTCGACCGCGCCTATATGGGCGGCGGCACCTTCGGCGTCGACGGCGCGGCCCACTTCTACTTCAACAAGTCCGCGCGCGACGTGACGCTTTCGGAAGCGGCGATGCTCGCCGGCCTGTTCAAGGCGCCGACGAAGTACGCACCCCACATCAACCTGCCCGCCGCCCGCGCGCGAGCCAACGTCGTGCTCGACAACCTCGTCGATGCCGGCTTCATGACCGAGGGCCAGGTGTTCGGCGCCCGCCGCAACCCGGCCTTTGCCGTCGACCGCCGCGACGAGGCTTCGCCGAACTACTATCTCGACTACGCCTTCGACGAGATGCGCAAGCTGGTCGATACCTTCCCGAAATCCTACGTCGAGCGCGTCTTCGTGGTACGCCTCGCCATCGACGCCAACGTGCAGAAGGCGGCCGAAGACGCCATCGAGAACCAGCTGCGCCAGTTCGGCCGCGATTATCACGCAACGCAGGCGGCGACCGTCGTCGCCGATCTCGACGGCGGCATCCGCGCCATGGTCGGCGGCCGCGACTACGGCGCCAGCCAGTTCAACCGCGCCACCGACGCCTATCGCCAGCCCGGCTCCTCGTTCAAGCCTTACGTCTACACCACGGCCCTCCTCAACGGCTTCACGCCGAACTCGATCGTGGTCGACGGCCCGGTCTGCATCGGCAATTGGTGCCCGCAGAACTATGGTCATTCCTATTCCGGATCGGTGACGCTGACGCAGGCGATCACACGCTCGATCAACGTCGTGCCGGTGAAGCTGTCGATCGCGATCGGCCAGAAGGAACAGCCGAAGGCGCCGAATCCGGCCAAGATCGGCCGCGCCAAGATCGTCGAGGTCGCGCGCCGCTTCGGCCTCAAGGCGCCGCTGCCCGACACGCCGTCGCTGCCGATCGGCTCCGACGAAGTCACCGTGCTCGAGCACGCCGTCGCCTATGCGACGTTCCCGAACCGCGGCAAGTCGGTGACGCCGCATTCGGTGCTGGAGGTGCGCACCGGCGCCGGCGACCTGGTCTGGCGCTGGGACCGCGACGGGCCCAAGCCGAAGCAGGCCATTCCGCCGAACATCGCCGCCGACATGGCGGGCATGATGAGCCACGTCGTCAGCGAGGGCACCGCGCGCCGCGCAGCCCTCGACGGCATTCCGACCGCGGGCAAGACCGGCACGACCAACGCGTATCGCGACGCCTGGTTCGTCGGCTACACCGGCAATTTCACCTGCGCGGTCTGGTACGGCAACGACGACTACTCGCCGACCAACCGCATGACCGGCGGCTCGCTGCCGGCGCAGACCTGGCACGACATCATGGTCGCCGCGCATCAAGGCGTCGAGGTCCGGGAGATCCCCGGCATCGGCATGGGGCAGAAGCTGCCGCCGCAGCCGAAGGACGCGAACGCGCAGGCCAGCGCGGCGCCGAAGGTGCTGGAGACCAAGCCCGGTCCGCCGCCCGTACTGACCAAGCGCGGCGCCGATATCCTGGTGCGGGTCGAGAAGCTGCTCGATGACGCCGCCAGGACCGCAAACAAATCGACGGCCGACGACAGCAAGCCGGCCAAGCCATCCTCGGCATCGAGTGCACTCGCCTTCCCGCAGAACTATGCGGAAGAGAATGCGAACGCATCCGCCCCGCGCAAGAACTGATCGAAACCCGTGCGGCTGATCCTGATCACATTGACGGCCCTTCTGCTCGCGACCGTGGTCGGCGTCGGCGCCACCTGGATGACGACGACGCGCGGCACCGAGATCGGCGCGCTGACCATCGGCGCCTGGACCGCGCGGCCGCGCACCGGCACCGCCGACGTCGATCCCTATTCGCGCGCCACCATCGTGCGCAACGGCGAGCTGCCGATCGGCACCGGCGACGGCGTCGCCTTCACCGCGACCACTGATGACAAGAAGAAGGCGCTCGACGGCCGCTGCGACGTCGTCGTGTCAGGCGTGACGCCGCCGGCGCGGTTCTGGACGCTGACGCTGTACGACCGCAAGGGTCACCTCGTCGCCAACTCGCTTGCCCGCTACGGCTTCACCAGCCAGGAGATCGTGCGCTCGTCCGACGGCACGTTCGAGATCCGCATCGCCTCGCGCTCGCGCGCCGGCAACTGGCTGCCGACCGGCGGCATCGAGCGCTACGCCCTGATGCTGCGCCTCTACGACACCCCCGTCGGCGTCGCCACGCGCACCCAGCGCGATGCGCCGATGCCCACGATCTCGACGGTGGGCTGCTCATGATCCGCCTCGCCTTCACCATCGTTGCCGGCGTGCTGCTGGGCCTCGTGGTCCATCTCGTCAGCGTGCTGGCGCTGCCGCGGATCGCGACGCAGGACGCCTATTCGCGGCTGACGCCGATGACCAAGCTCAACGGCGTGACGCAGCTGCCCCTCGCCGATCCGCAGACCTCGCCGATGCCGTTCATGGACCCGGCCTTTGCGCTCGCGATCTGCCGCTACGACCTCTCGGGCGGCCCGATCAAGCTGACAGTGCCGGTGAGCCAGGCCTACACCTCGGTGTCGTTCTACACCCGCAACGAGATCGCCTATTACGCCATCAACGACCGCTCGGCGGGCCGGAAGGTGATCGAGCTCGACCTCATGACGGAAGCCCAGCACAACGAGCTGCCGGAGGACGAGGAGGTCACCGCCGCCGACCGCCTGATCATCGACTCCCCCAGCACCACCGGCCTGATCGTGATGAAGGCGCTCGCCGCCGAGCCCGGCCTGATGCCGCAGGCGCAGGCGACGCTTCAGGCCGCGACCTGCGGCCCGCAGACCGAGCAGCCGGCCAAGGCGGAAGCGCCGCGCGGCCGGCGGTGAGCGCAGCCGTTTCGGCGGTGCCAAACAAAAAGTGCGAAAACAACCCCATGCACAGTAGCGGGGGCATTGAAATCATTACGCTCTTTCGACCGGCGATACGACGCTACCGGGCCAAGCGCGCGCCCCTTTGACTCGTCGGGCAAAACACCGGCATACTGGCATCATCGAGAGTTCGTCACACACCCGCGCGGAGCCGTCCGTCGCGGGTGTTGTCATGTCGGGGCCTTGGAGCGAGGGGCCGTCGTGCGCCCGCTCAACGCTTTAGCCCTCGCCCGCACGAACGTCTCAACGCGAGCTAAGTCGACAATCGCCAATCCGAGGAGAAGTCGCCATTGCTTATCACCATAAGTTGCGGACCACGCGAGCTTCAGATATCCAGTCTGGAAGCCTCGAACAGGTCGTCTCTGATGCATGGCGGGAACGTTCCAATCCTCTTCGGAATTGTGGCGGTGTCATAAGCCTTTTCGGTCGAGGCCGCCATCTACAAGCCGCCTGCATCTGTTCGACTGCCGCGATCTTCATTTCCTACAATACGTGGGCTTCGCTTTTTCTCTGGCTGACGGCCTGGCTCCTCGCACTCGTCTGCCTTTGGAAAGCGGCAGCGGTCGCACGCGCAAGACGAATTGAAGATGCGATCCGGCTAGGCACACCTCGCGAACTTCTTCCGCCGCTTCCCGCCATCGATACACGCGAGCGATATCCGAAACTGAGACGCGGACAGCGAATAGCCGCACGCTTCGGGTTTTGGAGCGCGGTCCTGTCGCTCGCCGTCTTCTTCGTTCTCTCCTTCACAAGGCCATCAGCCACTTCGACGAGCAGCGCCGGCTACAAGGGCCCCACGTGGCCGTGCGAACGTTTGCCACACCCGCGGCCGGTGTCTGCGTGTGGGCCCTAGCCGAAATGGCAGCCCCTTATTTCGGTCTCAATAGCTTGGTCCAACGCAATACTTGGTCCAAGTTTTGGAGCGTCTGTTGAGAGTCGCCATTTTGATCTCGCTTCTGGCATTGTCTCAGGCAACTGCTCAGGCGCCTCGTGGAGAACAACCAACAGTTTCCCGCTTCCGAGCTTGCGTCACGTCGCATTGATGCGCGCGCGGCGGGAGTTCGGACAGCCGAGGACGCCGCCAACTACGCCATGAGAGCGTGCACGCCCCTCATTGGGATCTTCCTGGATCCCAATTCCTTCTCGAACGCGGAAATTCTGGAGGAAGCGCTGCCTCCCGGCATCTTTCGCGCGGTCATCAAGGAGGAGTGGGGCGATTTTGTTGAGCAATAGGGACAGCGTCAAACACACCAATGACGCCGCGCGTGACACAGACCATCGTCATGCCGTCTCTCGCAAACTCCACCAAGCGGGCATTTCGGCCAAGACACGCTCAATCTCTCCTCGGTCGGATGCACCCATATTTGTAGGGCGTGATGCTTCGCGTGGCCGTCAGCTTGATCATGTGGACGGGCGGCGCGGAACGTCCCTTTCGGCATGATCGGCACTTGAGCGAGGCTCCCAACTTCCAGATCGGCGTGTCGCGCGGCCGGCGGATCGCTTCGAGCGGCAGGCTCGCGCGCGTCTTGCACCTGTTGCACTCCACCTCGAGCCAGCCCATGCCGCCGTTGAGGCATTGCGCGATCGTCGGCGATGGCTGCGAGGGGCCACCGTACCCTTCCATGCGGCCCGATCAGGCTTCGGCTTCAGCGCGATCGGCCTCACGAATGGCCTTCCTGGCCTCCTCGCGCGCATGCTTGGCAGAAATCTCCGCCCCCATGATCCGCCCGCTCCACACGACCTCGCGCGATTTGGTGCCCATGCCGCCATCAAACGAGGCCCGACCTCGTTGGCAAATTATCGATCGCTAGTAGGTCGGATCTGCAATTCGCCACTGCGTGTCGTGGCTGTGGACAACCGATGATGCAGATTCTTTGGCGAAGGTGGCGCGGCACCAACCTTGGAACAAGTCGCTTGTCCATGCATTTTCCTCAACTGGAGAGGAAACCCAGATGAGAACAGCAACGCTTACTTTAGCGATCTTACTGGCCTGCTCGACCGGCTATGCCTCGGCCCTCAGCGCCAAACGCCATCACCACCACGGCTGGTTCAATTCAATGAACATGTTGCACGGCCCCGGCCGGACCGCGGCCAGGTCTGACCCGAATGGGACGGCCGGCGGGCCGACGAGCGTCAGTGGCACTGGCTCGTCAAAGTTCGGGGGACAAATCCCCGGAGCCAGCGGCGCGGCACGACAGTAGGTCTGCGAATTGCAGTCTCAACGTGCGCTCGGGCTTGTCCCGGACACACGTTGGACGTTTGAACGTCACCGTTCACCGATCCGCGAACCATCATGCATGCCGCCCTATTGGCAACCTACGAGCACGTTTGACTCGTCGGGCAAAACAGGAGCATGTTGACACTATCGAGAGTTCGTCACACCCGCGCGGAGCCGTCCGTCGCGGGTGTTTCATTTGGGAGCCAGTGCTCTCAAGATCGTTGCTTTGGTTGCGCCATCCGCGCCCACAGCAGTGCCAACGGTCCCAGCGCGATTCCGGCGGCAAGAACGATGAACGCCAGCAGCCAGCCGGCCGCGCTCTGCGGACCGCCGGCGATGTCGAGAGCGGCGCCGGTGCTCCATGCTCCAAGTGCGGACAGGCCGAAGCCGACCGTCGAATGCAGGGCCAGGGTCGCGCCGCGATGCTCGGACGCCGCCGCGGTCGACATGCCGGCGGTCAACGCGCCGGAATCGGCCGGCACCGTCAGTCCATACAGGAGCAGCAACAGTGCGAGCAGCCATGCCGGCGCCGTTGCATTGAGCCCGATCACCAGCGCCACGCAGGCCGAGGCGATCATCACAAGCGTGATCGCACGATGGCGGCCGAATTTCAGCGCGGCCTCGTTACCGAGGATACTGGCGGGCATCGAGATCACCGCGAAGCAAAAGCTCAGCACGACGGGACTCAGCCACGACGGTGCGCCTTGATGCGCGACGACGAACGTCCAGAACCCGACCAGCCAGGTGCGGATGCCGTAGAGCTCGAAGCAGTGGGCGCCGTAGCCCAGGATGTATCCGAGCGCCTCGCGGTTGGCGAAGACGGGCGCGAAGTTCAGCAGCCGCCCGACCTTCGGTACAGGCTGCCGCCGGTCGATCAGGAGGCACGCGACAACCATTGCGATCGGGCCGCAGCCGGTGACAAGGAAAGCGGCCCGCCATCCCCAGCTGTCGGCGATCAGTTGCGCGACGAGGAACGAGAGCCCGACGCCGACCGAGAAGCTCGACGTGTACAGGGTGACCGCCCGCGACGTGTCGCCGGCGGGAAGCCGGTCCGTCAGCGCCTTCAGGCCGGGCATGTAGGCGCCGGCAAATCCAAGCCCTGCAAGCGACCAGATCGCGGTCCCCGACCAAAACCCTTGCGCGAAGATGCCGAATGCTGCGGTGGCAAGCCCGCTGACGATCGAGCCCCAGAGCAGGACGAGGCGCGCATCGATGCGGTCGGTCAAGGTCGTCAGCACGGGCACGGCGAGCATGTAGCCGAAGGCATAACCGCTCGCCATCAACCCGCCTTCGGCGGCAGAGAGACCCCACGCCGGCATCAGATGCTGCGCGAGGTTTGCGGACAGCGTGACATGCGGCAGCAGATTGCCGACCTGGCCGGTGCACATCACCGCAATCAGGGACCGACCGCTCAGCTTATGAATTTTGCTCTCCCACCTTGAGGGGCGTCGATGTTGCCTGCTCGCTACGCAACAGCAAGAGCGCAAAGAAGGCCGAGAGCGAAACGAGCGCGCTGATCCACAGCGCGCTGCTGCCGATGTGCTCTACCATCAGCCCCAGCGCGAGCGGCGCGGCGGCACCCGTTACCCTCGAAGGCAACGAGATCATGCCGACGCGCCTGCCGAAACCGGCCGGCCCGAACAGCGCAAGGGGAAGCGTTCCGCGGGCGATGGTGATGATGCCGTTGCCCGCGCCGTACAGCACCGTGAAAGTCGTCGCGAGCAAGGGGCCGCCCGCGACCAGCGCGACGACGCCGATCGGATTCATGAGCATGGCCAGCCTCGCCGAGAGCAGCGGATGAAACCTGGCGAGCCATCCCGCCTCCAGAAGCCTCGCGCCGACCTGTGCAGGTCCAACCAATGCTCCCGCGAGCAAGGCCTGCGCCGGACTAGCACCGAACGCAACCAGCATGGTCGGCAGAATGGCCGAGATTCCCGAGCTGACGAAGCTTGCCGCCGCAAACATGTAAGCCAGCAGGACCATCGCGAAGGTCTCGCTCTGGCGTCCGGATCGCCGGCTCGCAGCCGCACCCGGTCGAGGCTGCTGGTCCAATGGAACGGCGCGCGGCAGCGAGAGATTGAGCGGCAACGCGAGCGCGATATGGATCGCCGCCCAGACCTGGCAGGCGACGCGCCAGCCATACTCGGAAGCAAGCCACGTCGTGAGCGGCCAGCCGAGTGTGCTGGCGAAACCGGCGATCAGGGTGATGCCGGTGATGGTTCGCCGCGCATTGGTGCCATAGATGCGCGCAAGCGTTGCGAAGGCCGCTTCATAGAGGCCCATGCCGATCCCGAGCAACGCCCAGGCCGCGATCAACACCGCCGCGCCATGGGCCACTGACAGCAGGAGCAACCCTGCCACAAACACGAGGTTCGAGATCGCGAGCAGACCGCGCCCTCCGAACGTGTCGATGGCATGCCCGACCCGCGGGCCGAGCAGCCCGGAGATGACGAGCGCGCCCGAGAGCGCACCGAACACGTAGGTCGGCGCAAGTCCCAGATCGCGTGCGATCGGCGCAGCCAGGATGGCAGGAAGATAATAGCTCGACGCCCACGCAATCGTCTGGGCGGTGCCGAGCGCGAGCACGATGGCGAGCGGACCTCGAGCCTGGTCCGCAGGGACTTGCTTCATGAGCAGCCACACCCCGCGGTGCCCGCCTTCTTGGCCGTTTCATCGGCGGCACAGCAGGCTGATAGCTCCTCCTTCGGAGGTCCGCCGCAGCATCCCGCTGCGGCCCCGGTCTCGACGCCGCCGCGCGTGCAGACGCCGGTCTCGGGCAGCACAAGCTCGACTCTCGCCGCCGCCACCTTGTCGCCAGCGAGATCGGCCGCGATCGAGCGGACCTGCTCGTATCCGGTCATCATCAGGAAGGTTGGCGCACGACCGTAGGATTTCATGCCGGCGAGATAGAAGCCCGGTTCATCGTGCGCGAGCTCGCGCGCGCCGTGCGGGCGCACCGTGCCGCAGCTGTGCTCGTTGGGATCGATCAGCGGCGCCAGCGCGACCGGCGCCTCGATGGCGGGATCGAGCCGCAGGCGCAGCTCGGACAGGAAGGAGAAGTCTGGACGGAAGCCGGTCGATACGATCAATTCGTCTGCGATCACGATGCGCGCACCGGAACAGGAACCGGCTGCAATTTTGAGGCGGCCTTCAGATCCCGAGAGATGCGTGACGCCAAATTCGGCCTCAACTCTGATCTTCCCGGAGGCGACAAGCGCGGCGAAGGCAGCGCCAAGCTCGCCGCGTGCGGCGAGCTTATCGTTGCGGCCGCCGCCGAAGGCCTTGGCGGGATCGGCGCCGCGCAAGAGCCAGACGGGTTGCGTGCCCGGCTCTTCGTCGGCGAGGTGCACGAGATCGATGAGCGTGCCGATCGCGGAGTGGCCCGCGCCCAGGACCGCAACGGTCTTGCCGGCATATCTGGAACGAGCGACACCCCGCACATCCGGCATGCCGTAGGCGATGTGGTCGGCGCATTCGGGCTCACCGATCGCGGGCAAGCCGTTGCGGCCGGCCGGATTGGGCGAGAACCATGTGCCTGATGTATCGATCACGGCGTCCGCACGCAGGACCTCGGGGCCCTTGCCGTTCTGGTAGCGGATTTCGAAAGGGGCTTGCTCGCGCCCTTTCGTCTTTGCCTTGTCGAAGCCGACGCGGCTGATGGCCGTGACGCGGCTCGATGTCCGCGCAGCGGCGTTCTCGTCGCGAGCGGCATCAGGTACCGGTCGAGCAGCTCGCCGCCGGTCGGATAGGACTGAGGGTCCGGCGAATTCCATCCCGTCGGCGCCAGCATGCGCGCGGCGGCCTTGTCGACGTTGTACTCCCACGGCGAGAACAGCTGGACTTGCTGCCACTGCCGGACCGCGTGTCCCGCCTCAGGGCCCGCCTCCAGCACGACGGGCGACATGCCGCGTTCGAGCACATGGGCTGCTGCAGCGAGGCCAACAGGCCCCGCCCCGATGATGGCGACCGTCTTGGCGTTCATTCGGCTTCTCCCATCTTTCTAGAATCATCGAATAATATTGGCCAAAAAGATCACGCTGCGGTTTGCGCAGTCTTGCATCCGACTTCGTCTGCGCAGCACTCCGCCGCCAGGAAATCGACCAGACCCCGCATGGCCTCGAAGTTCGCGTGGCAGACGAGCGTTGTCGATTCCCTGATCTGACTGACGAGCCCGACCGAGACCAGGGTCTTGATGTGATGCGACAGCGTCGACGCCGGAATCTTCAGCTTTTCCTGCAAGCGACCGACAGGCATGCCCGAATGCCCGGCCCGGACCAGGGCGCGATAGATCTGAAGCCGGGTCTGATTACCCAGGGCTTCCAGACGTGCTGCTGCGTCGGCGATCTTCATGGCTCCACAATGCGCCCGATCGTCCGCGCCGTCAACCGTATTTCTAGAATATTCGAAATATGGCCTGGGAAGATGCTTCGGATCCGGATTGACCGGGCCCCAATATTTCCATAAGTCTGGATATATGGATACTGAAGAAGCCGTCCTCGCGCTTGCCGCCCTGTCCCAATCGACCCGTCTGGAGGCCTTCCGGGCGCTGGTCAGGCACGAGCCCGACGGCCTTGCGGCCGGCGACCTCGCGCGCCTTTTGGAAGTGCCTCAAAACACGCTCTCCGCGCATCTATCGATCTTGAGCCGCGCCCGCCTCGTCTCCTCCGAGCGGCACAGCCGCTCGATCATCTACCGCGCCAACCTCAGCGAATTCCGGGACGTGGCGGTTTTCCTGTTGCGCGATTGCTGTGGCGGCCGACCGGAGGTTTGCGATCCGGTCGTCGAAAGCGTTCAAGCCTGCTGCGCGCCAAAACGGAAGGAGCGAGCGCGCTGATGGAGACATTCGACCTTTCGCGGCGCCTCGCTGCCGAATCGCTCGGCACGGGCATCCTCGTCACCACCGTCGTCGGCTCCGGCATCATGGCCGAGACGCTAACGAAGGACGTCGCGCTTGCTCTGCTTTGCAACACCCTGCCGACCGGGGCCATTCTCGTCGTCCTGATCACCGTGCTCGGCCCGATCTCGGGCGCGCATTTCAATCCGGCGGTGACGCTGGTCTTCACCGGCAGGCGCGAGCTGCCGGTGAATGAAGCCGCGCTCTACGTGATTGCGCAGATCGCCGGCGGCATCGCCGGGACGATCGCGGCGCATCTGATGTTCGGCCTGCCCCTGCTCGATCTATCGACGAAGGTCAGGACCGGCGGGGCACAATGGTTTGCCGAAGCCGTCGCCGCTTTCGGGCTGGTCGCGACCATCCTCGGCGGCATCCGCTTCCAGCGCGCGGCGGTTCCCTGGCTGGTCGGCCTCTACATCACGGCCGCGTATTGGTTCACCGCATCGACGTCGTTTGCCAATCCGGCGGTGGCAATTGCGCGATCGCTGACGAATACTTTTTCCGGCATTCGCCCGGCTGATCTTCCCGGCTTCATCCTCGCGGAGCTCTGTGGCGCGATCGCCGGCATGCTATTGATGAACTGGCTGCTCGGGCAAACCAAGGCGCGCGGCCCTGTTCCTGTTGCGGAGACCCGATCATGAGTGTCACGATCTATCACAACCCCGACTGCGGCACCTCGCGCAACACGCTTGCGATGATCCGGCAGAGCGGCGTCGAGCCCACCGTGATCGAATATCTGAAGACGCCGCCGTCGCGCGACAGGCTCAAGGAGCTGGTCTCTGCGATGGGAATTCCCGTTCGCGCGCTGCTGCGCGAGAAGGGCACGCCTTACAAGGAGCTTGGCCTCGCCGACCCCAAATGGACGGACGACGAATTGCTCGATTTCATGATGGCGCATCCCATTCTCATCAACCGTCCGATCGTGGTGACGGCGAAGGGCACGCGGCTGTGCCGGCCCTCGGAGGCCGTCATCGATCTCCTGGACAATCCGGTCGGCCGCTTCGTGAAGGAGGATGGCGAGGTGGTTGAGGCCAGGTAGGCTCACCTCGCCCCCATTCATTCCGCTCCAGGCCAGACATCGTCATGAATGATCTGGCCGCGGAAATCCCTCGCGCTTAGTCTTGGCCCCCGACCCTGAGCTGCCGTCGCCGCCGGATGCGATAAACCGATGCCGGCGGAATGTTGAGCGCGGTTCGCCCGACCAGGCTCGCCTTCAGCCCGAGACGGTCGAGGATCGGCCGGGGCACCGGGCAGCGCGGTCCGTAGGTGAACTGGTAGAGCGTGCCGCCCTCCTGCATGTGGCGGAAGGCGCCCGTCAGGATCGCGATCACCTTGCGCGGCGACATCGACAGAAGTGGAAGGCCGCTGACGACGGCCGAGGCCGGCGCCGTGAACCGCTCGTACTGGGCGAGCTGGCGCGCATCCATCCAGAGCACGCGCGCGCGCGGGAAGCGCTCCTGCAACAGGCGGACGAAATCCGAACCATATTCGATCAGCAGCAGGTCGCGCTCCGCGATTCCGCGCCGGAGCAGCGCCCTGGTGAAGATGCCGGTGCCCGGCCCCAGCTCGATCACCGGCCCGGTCCCCGGCACGATCTCCTGCGTCATCAGGCGCGCCAGTGACTGGCCCGACGGCGCGATGGCGGAGACCTGCCAGGGATTGGACAGGTACGAGCGGAAGAACTGGAAGAAATCAGCAACTGCGGTAGCGTTCATTGCAATCCTCTGTTTCCCGCTCGCGAGGAGCAGACGGGTCTGTCCCGAAGAAAGCTGGTGCAGCTACGATGCGATGTTGTGTTGCCGGGCCTCGCCCTGGGCGGCGTTGGAGTCAGCCTCCCACGCTTCCCATGTCGCGAGACGATGGGCATAGGCGGCGCGGGCACGCGGCAATCCCTCAGTGCCGACAAAGAATCGGAGCGGAGGGTTTTCGGCGTCGACGATCTTCAGGATCGCATCGGCCGTCGCCTCCGGCTCGCCAAACTCGAGCTTGGCACCGGCGGCAAACACCTCCGCCCGCGTATTGCTGTAGGCGTTGATGACGGGCGAGATCCTGAGCGAGGCCGTGCTGGCAAACCCCGTCGCGTAGGCGCCGGGCTCGAGCAGCGTGACTTTCAGCCCAAAACCCTTGACCTCCTGCGCCAGGCTTTCATGGAGAGCTTCGATGGCGAATTTCGAGGCGTTGTAGAACCCGGTGATGGGCCCGGCGACGATGCCCGCAACGCTGGACACACCGATGATGTGACCACTGCCCTGTCGTCGCAGCAGGGGAAGCGCGGCCTGGATGACGCGGAGGGTGCCGAAGAAATTGGTGTCGAACTCGGCGCGGACATCAGCCTCGTGCGCCTCTTCGATCGCCCCGACCAGCGCGTAGCCTGCATTGTTGAGCACGATGTCCAGCCGTCCGAAATGCGCGTGAGCCCGGGTCACGGCATTCTGCACCGCGTGGGCATTGGTCACGTCCAGGGCGATCGGCAGCACGGCGTCGCCGTAGACTTCCGAAAGATCAGCCACGTCGGCCAGGATACGTGCGGTGGCAGCCACCTTGTCGCCGCGCTTGAGAGCAGCCTCTGCCCAGACGCGGCCAAAGCCGCGGGATGCTCCGGTGATGAACCAGACTTTGCCAGACATGCGATATCCTCGATGGATTGAGTTGGACTTACGCGGCAAGTCCTATCCTCGCCGGCCAGGATCGGCAGTGACGAGGCGCGCCAACGAAGTTGCCGCAGGCGCCAAAACGGGAGCAGCAGCCGTCAGAGCCTTTTCCGTTCCGATGGAATCGGAACGGGGCTCTGGATTTCTATTTTGACGCGTTTTCTTGACGCGAACCGGTATCCACTTCGCTCGAAAACGCTCTAGTGAATCTTGTTGCCGTGCAGCTCGCGCCAGCGGCTCGGCGTCACGCCTTCCCAGTATCGGAAAGCGCGATAGAACGAGCTCGCGTCCTGATAGCCCAGGAGGCACGCGACCTCGTCGATGTCAGCCGTTGGATCCGACAGAAGCTGCCGCCCGAGCTCCTGACGCGCCTCGACGAGGAGCTCGCGGAAGCTCGCGCCTTCCTCGGTGATGCGGCGCTGCAGGGTCCGCTCGCTCAGGCCGAGATCGCGCGCAACATCCGACAATTCCGGCCGCCCGCTCGCAAGGCTGCGCTTGAGGACCACCTTCACCTGCTCCCTGACGGAGCTGCGCGCTTCCAGCTCGCCCAGGGCCGACGCTAGTGCCGGCGTCAGGATTTCGAGCAGTTCCTTGTTGTGGCCGGGAAACGGACGATCGAGGTCAGCAGATTTCAGGACCAGCAGGTTTCGTGCCGCGCCATAGCGGATTTGGCATTCGAAATAAGCGTGATGGACATCGCTCTTGGGGCGAGGACGAACCAGCTCCACCCGCTTCGGCGTCAGGTGCTGTCCCGTCCCGCGACGTCCCAGCTCGACCAGCGTGGCGAAGGTCACGTCGGTCGTAATCGCCGGCTCCGGATCGGTTGCGTACGGCCACTCCGTCGTGACCACGCACTCGTCCTTGCCTTCGTCGACGTGCAGCTGCTCGGGCGAGCACAGCCGCTTGAAGCGCGCGATGCGGTGCAGTCCGTCGCGATAGTCCCTTGCATAGAACGCAGCAAGGCTCGGCGGCGGATGCACCGCCGTCTCGACGCTCTGGACCAGCATCAAGCCGAGCCCGGGCACCGGCTTCAGCTCCTCAAGCGCTCTCCAGAGCGCAAAATATTGCACTGTGGTGACCTGCCCTTGATCGTTCAGGTGCAAGGTTGCCGGCAATTTCGCCTGCCGCAACAGCACGGCCGGCGGCACGCCGATATGTTCGACGGCCTGCCAAAAGGCTCGGGGGACCTTGCACCTGTCTGCCGCTGTTCCGCTCATGACCGATCCCTAGCGCATCTGGCTCATGATCACGCGGTCGAACATGCGGTCGCCGAACCACTCGCGAATCTTGATCATCGGCAGGGCATATTTGCCCGCAACGTAGCGCGTGCGCGGCTTCGGCTCCCTCACAGCCCTGGACACGATGTCGGCGATGACGCTCGGATTGGTGCCGCGTCCCTGTCCATAGGCCTCACGGGTCGATTTCGCGACGGCCTGCGTGAGTTTGGCGTAGGGACCTTCACCCGATCGCTTGAGCAGGCCATTGGCGACCACATCGCCAAATCCCGTCTCGATCAGACCGGGCTCGACGACGACGACCTTGATGCCGAACGGCGCAAGCTCGAGCCGAAGGCAGTCGGACCAGCCTTCCAGCGCATGCTTGGTCGCGTGGTACCAGGCGCCCAGGAGCGTGTAGATCTTGCCGCCCATCGAGGTGATGTTGACGATCGTGCCTGCGCGCTTCTCGCGCATTTTCGGCAGCAGGAGCTGCGTCAGGCGGGCGGCGCCGAACAGGTTCACCTCGAACTGGTAACGCGCTTCGTCGATTCCGACGTCCTCGACGGGACCGTAGAGGCCGAAGCCGGCGTTGTTGACGAGCACATCGACGCCGTCCACCTCGCGCAGGATGGCATCGACCGCCGCCTGGATGTCGACCTCGCTCGATATGTCCATGCGCAGGGATCTCGCCCCGAGCCTGACGAGGTCATCCATCTTGTCGACGTGGCGCGCGGCGACGAAGACCTGAAAGCCGTCCTTGATCAGACGCCTTGCGATTTCCTTGCCCATGCCGGAGGAGGCTCCGGTGACGAGCGCGGTTCTTTTCGATCTGTCGAACATGTCAACCTCTCTTGGTTCCGATCCTTATCCTGCCGCCTCCCCGGCACGAATTGACTAACCAAGCGCGCCACTAGACTTGCACAACGCGCCAATCCTGGCGACCGGCCAAACTGCTGTGCTCGCAGGAAAAAAGCGCGGTCCGGGCGACCGCGCTTGCGGCAGAACAGTTGGGGGTGGCGGAAGGCCCCTACCCGCGAACGCGGTGGAATGCGCGGGTCTGTCCCATCGCCGGCAGGCCGAGATAGCCTCTCAGATGCATCTTGCCGTCCTTGACCGTGGCCTTGCAGTTGTAGGTGCGCCCCGACGAGGCGTCATAGATCGAACCGCCGCTCCACTCGCCATTTTCCCAGTGCAAGCCCGTGATGAAGACGATGTTCTTGAGCGACCGCGAACGCAGCGCGGGGTCAGGGTTCTTGGCGTCCTTCTTGAAGGTCACATTGTCCGCCTCGACGATCTCGTTGCCGTAGAGCATCCGGGCCTGGAATTCTGCGCCGGTCTTGAACATGTCGAGCTTCACGGTGCCGTCGTCGGCCTCCCAGGTCCCGACGATCGCGTCGGAGACCGGTGCCTCGCCGTGCGCCATCGGCATCAATCCGATGTTCACGGTTGCCATCAGCAGGAAGATGGCGGATCGACGGGAAAGCGGGAATGATTGCATGGTCTGTTCCTTGGTCTGCGGTTGGGAGGAGCGATCAGGCCGCTCACTGGTCTCGCAGACGTCTCTAGATTTCAGGAACAGCGTTGGCAGCGGCACAAGGCGCCAACGGGATTGCGAGATGTGCCAATCAATGCCGCGGAGCCCCGCGACGCGCCGCAAACCGAGACGGATCGCTAGTGGATGATCTGGCCGAGGAAATCCCTCGCGCGTTCAGTCCTCGGCGCGCGGAAGAAGGTCTCGGGATCGGCCTCCTCGACGATCGCGCCGCGATCCATGAACACCACCCTATCAGCGATCTCGCGGGCAAAGCCCATCTCATGCGTGACGCAGACCATGGTCATGCCGTCCCGCGCGAGCTCCACCATGGTGTCGAGCACTTCCTTGACCATCTCCGGGTCGAGCGCGGAGGTCGGCTCGTCGAACAGCATGATCTTCGGCTGCATGCACAGCGCCCGCGCGATGGCGACGCGCTGCTGCTGGCCGCCGGAGAGCTGCCCCGGATATTTGTTCGCCTGGTCGTGGATGCGCACCTTGCGCAACAGACCGATCGCACGCTCATGTGCCTCGGCGCGCGACAAGGCCCGCACCTTCATCGGCGCGAGCATGCAATTCTCGACGACCGAGAGGTGCGGAAACAGGTTGAAGCTCTGGAACACCATGCCGACCTCGCGGCGGACGCCGTTGATGTCATCCATGCGGTTCGTCAGCTCGACGCCATCGACGACGATCCGACCGCCATCGTGCTTCTCGATGTGGTTGATGCAGCGGATCAGCGTCGACTTGCCGGAGCCCGAGGGACCGCACAGCACGATCTTCTCGCCGGCCGCAACGCTGAGATTGACGTTATTCAGGGCCGTGAAATGGCCGAACCGCTTCACCAGATTTTCCACGGTGACGATGGACGTCGACCGTCCGGCCTCGTTCCCGGCTGTGTGTTGAAGCATTTTCCTCTCCCAAGACCAGGATGATGCGCTAGCGGCCCGCGATCGCATAGCGCTTGCGGAGCGACGCCACGCATTGCGACGCCGCCGAGCTGATTGCGAGGTAGACCACCGCGATGACCAGATACATCTCGACAAGACGGCCGTTGAGCTGCGCGAGCTTCGAGGCGGCGCCGAGCAGATCGGTGAGCGACAGGACATAGACCAGCGAGGTGTCCTGGAACAGGATGATGGTCTGGCTCAGGATGATGGGGCTCGCGACGCGGAGCACCTGCGGCAGGATCACGGAGCGATAGGTGTCGAAGGTGGACAGTGCGAGCGCCTGACACGCCTCGAACTGTCCCTTGTTCACCGCCCGCAATCCAACGCGGATGATTTCCGAATAATAGGCGGCCTCGAACAGGCCGAAGGTGATGAACGCCGTCCAGGTGGCGCCGATCGGAATCGGGCGTCCGTTTCCGCTGAGATGGCCGAGCACGATCGGCACCAGGAAGAAGAACCAGAACAGGACCAGGATCAGCGGGATCGAGCGCATCAGGGCGACATAGCCGCGCACAAGCTTGCCGAGCACGGGCACTTCGAAGTGCTGCACCAGCGCCAAGCAGGTGCCGAGGACCAGGCCGACCACGAAGGCAACAGCGGTGAGCGCCAGCGAAAACAGCAGGCCCGACCAGAGGTAAGGCCACGCCTGAAGCACAATGGAAAAATCGAGGCTGCTCATTTCACGACCTCCATTGCATCGGGCAAGTCGCCGATCTGCTCGGTGGCGCGCGGCGTGGCCGGCTTGACTGCATCCTCCCCGCGCCCCGTGCCGGGAATGCGGACGGCCCGGTCGATCAGGGCCATCCCCTGATAGGCGATGAGCGCCAGCGCGAGATAGACAAGCGTCGCGGCGCCGAAAGCAGCGAAGGTCTGGAACGTCGCTTCGCTGATCTGGCGGGCCTGCGCCGTCAGCTCCATCAGTCCGATGGTGAGCGCGACCGAGGTGTTCTTGTAGATGCCCATGACCTCGCTGGTCAGGCTCGGGATGATCAGGCGCAGGGCCTGCGGAACGATGACGTGGCGATAGGTCAGATAGCCGCTGAGCCCGAGCGCGCTTGCCGCCTCGACCTGCCCTTTCGGCAGAGCCTCGATCCCGGCACGCACCTGTTCGGCGATCCGGGCGGCGGTGTAGAGACCGAGGCACACCAGCGCCGGAAAGAACGATCCCCAGGGCGGCGGAATCTGCTTGATGGCGTTTCCGAGCGCGACGGGAAGGATCTCCGGCAGGACGAAGTACCAGAGAAACATCTGCACCAGCACGGGGATGTTGCGGAAGATCTCCACATAGAGGCGCGCAAGCGCCGCGACGGCGCGGTTCTGCACGGTGCGGCCGATACCGACGATGACCCCGACCGCAAAAGCAATCCACCAGCCGAAGAACGCCAGCGCCAGGGTCCAGCCGAGGCCCGACACGAGCCAGTCGATATAGCGCTGGCCATCCGCCGTCTGTTCAAGAAGCACTGCAAACATGGCGAACCTCGGGGCTCGGTTTGCGGGACACTCTCCGCGATTAATCGACCGCGTCGCTGGGATGCGCGATCCGTTCCGTGAGCTCGACCGTCAGCGGGAACGCCAAATTCTCATTCTTGGGCGGAATTGGCCTCGTGAACCATTTGGCGTAGGTCTTCTCGAACTGGCCCGATGCCATCTGCTTGGACAGCACGTCATCGACGAGCGCCTTGAAGCCGGTATCGCCCTTCGTGAACATCAGACCATAATAGATCTTGGCGTAGCCCTCGGGGAGAAATATCAGCGCATCCGGCTTCGGAGCCGCGGCCTTGAGGCCGGCGAGCAGGATGTCGTCTTCCATGAAGGCGGCCGCGCGGCCGGTGTTCAGCATCAGGAAGGATTCGGCATGGTCCTTGGCCTGCACGATGTTGAAGCCGAGCTGCTCCTTCGCATTCACGCCTTGCGCGAAGCCGACGGCATTGGAGCCCTGGGTGACGACGACGGTCTTGCCCTTGAGATCGCCCGCCGTCTTCAGGCCGCTGTCCGCCTTGACCAGCCAGCGCGGCTGGCTGACGAACGTGGCGACGGAAAACGAGACCTGCTCCTGCCGCTTCCTGTCGTTCGCCGTGCCGCCGCATTCGATGTCGACGGTGCCGCTCTGGATCAGCGGGATGCGGTTGGACGAGTTCACCGGAACGTAATTGACCTTGAGACTGGGCAGGCCGGTCTCCGCCTTGATGCGCTCGACGATGGCCGCGCAGAGATCGAGCGAGAAGCCGATCGGCTTCTGGTCGGGACCGAGATAGGAGAACGGGATCGAGGCCTCGCGATGGCCGATGGTGATGGCGCCGTTCGATTTGATCCTGGCAAGTGTGGGACTGTCGGCGGCAGCCGAGGATCCACTGATGGCGCCGAGCATCGCGAGGCCGGACAGAATGCTCAAGACACGCGCAGACTTCGTCATGTACATCTCCCCTGATGAGCGGCCTATGCGGCCCTCGATGATGGCTTCACGCCGCGCCGCCGGATGATCTCGATCAGGCGGTCGACGTCGGCAATCGTGTTGAACATCCCGAACGAGACGCGAATGCCGTCGCGCTCCGGCGACACGCGCACCCCGTTCTCCTCGAAATGGCCGAGCCATTCGGCGGCGGGCAGCGCGATGACGTAGATGTGCGGCGCGCGATGCTGCCGCGCGCGCGGGCCGACGAGGCGAACGTTGAGCGCATCGAGCCGGGCGATGAGATGGTCGCCGAGATCGAAGCAGTGGTTCTGGATGTTCTCAACGCCCAGCGCTTCGATCATGTCGAGCGAGGCACCGAGCGCATGGATCGCCGGAAGATTGAAATTGCCGAGTTCGAAGCGGCGCGCGCTCGGGGCAGGCGCGAGTCTGTCGGGCCGGGCGATGAGATCGGCCGGGACGTCCGCAAGGCTCGCGGCCGCAAGATAGGCGGGCTCGAGCTCGGTCCTCGACTTGTCCCAATAGAGCAGGCCCAGCCCTTGCGGCACGAGCAGTCCCTTGTGGCTACCCGAACCGATGAAGGTCGCGCGCATCGCCCTGGCGTCGATCGGCACGACGCCGATCGCCTGCATCACGTCGACGACGAAGTAGAGCCCCTTCTCCGCGCAGAGCGCGCCAATGCTTTCGACGTCGAAACGGTGGCCGGCATGGAATGTCACCTGCGACATCGAGATCGCCCGCGTGCTCGCATCGATGTAGGGACGAAGGCCGTCGGCGTTCACGACCTCCGTCATCGGCACGAACGCGACCGTCACGCCCTTGCGCTGCAGATTGAGGAATGCGTAGGCGTTGTTCGGGTGGTCGCCGTGGATCATCAGCACCTTGTCGCCGGCCCGCAGCGGCAGCGCGTTCGCGGCGATGTTCATGCTCTCCGAGGTGTTCTTGGTGAAGGCGATCTCGTCGGCCGATGCGCCGAGAGACCGCGCCAGCTTCTCGCGGGTCTGCTCGACGCGATCGAGCCAGACGCTCTTGGGGCCGGCAGTCTCGAGGCCTTCGCTGAGGAAACGGTCGATCGCTGCTTTGACGGGACGCGCTAGCGGCGTCTGGAAGCCGGAGTCGAGATAGGTGATCCGCTCGGCAGCCGGAAACTCCTTCCGCACGGCTTCAACGTCGTAGTGACCTGACATCCCGATCTCCTGAGCACGTCCGCGGCGGCTCGCACTGCACAAATCCTATTCACCGCCCCGCAACGCCAACGATATGGGCAAACGCGCGAGAGCGACTAGAATAATTTTCATAATTCAGTAGTTTTAATTCCGAAAAATGATAATTTATATGAATGGAGAACGGCAAATGCAGGAGCCAAGTACCGACGGGCCACTGGACCGCGCCTTCGCGGTCATTGGCTATGTTGCCAGCCAGACCAGAGCAGCCTCGGTCGCGGAGATCGCCGGCGCGCTGTCCCTGCCGCTGCCGACCGCGCACCGGCTCATCGGAAATCTTGAGCAGCGCGGGCTGCTTCAGAAAGCCGTGGGAACGAAGCGCTACGTGGTCGGCAATCAACTGGTCACGCTGTCGGCCAAGGTGATCGGCGCAGCTTTCAGGACCGCGCGCCGGCATGCGGTGCTCCGGGCCGTTGCGGCTGAAATCGGCGAGCAATGCGAGATCGGCGTGGTGCGGGACAATGTCGTTGCCTACGTCGACAGCGTCCGCGTATCGCAACCCCAAGGACTCCAGTTCAATCCCGGAGAAGCAGCACCGCTCCACTGCACGTCGACCGGCAAGATCTACATGAGCCGCCTGCCGGAGCGGGCACGCGAGAATCTGTGCCGCGCACTCGCACTCACCAAATACACCGAGACGACCATCATCGATGTCGAGAGCCTGATGAAGTTGCTCGACGAGACGCGCAAGCGCGGCTGGGCCAAGACCAATGAAGAATATGTGCGAGGCGTGGTCGGCTGCGCCGTTCCGATCCTGTCTCCGGATCGCGAGCTGATCGCGTGCCTGGGCGTGTCCGTTCCTGTGGCACGCGTGAGCTTCACCGAGCTGGATCGGTTCATAGCGCCGCTTCAGAAGGCCGCGGCGCTGCTCTCGGAGACGATCCTCGGGGATGACGAGGACAGCGCAGGCGACGCATCCTGATCGGTAACGCCCGGTCCAGTCCGGCTTCGTCCGCGATCAGCTCTTCGTGCTCGCCGTCTTGTCGAGCGCGGCCCGCAAGCCATTGGCGAGCTTGACGGCGTCGTCGTTGGCCCAGAAGTGCATGAAGAACAGGCGCGGCTGCTCGTCCAACATGTGGCTGTGCAGCGCCGTTACGGCGATGCCGTGTGATCGCAGCGCCTTGATGACCGGGTTCACCTCGTCGCCGGTCAGCACGAAGTCGCCGGTGATGGCCGCCTTGCCGCCGCCGGTCGGCTGGAAGTTGATGGCAATGGCCACGCCCATCGGTCCGACCGGGCTCAGCTGCATCCCCTGCTCGGTGACCGGATCGCGGCGCGGCACGTTGAACTGGTAGACGCCGCCATTGGCCTGTCCCTTGACGCCGATGATCTGGTCGAGCTGCGCGGTGTCGAGATCGACGGCCGGCGGCGGGGCCGTGGGAGCCGGCACCGAGAGCGGCGTCTTGCTTTCGGCGAGCGCCTCCTTGAGGGCGGTTGCGATCCTCACGGGATCGCCGTGGCCAGCCACATGCATGTAGAACGTCGTCGGGCTCGCGCCGAGCAGATGATTGTGCACGGCCGTGATCTCCAGCCCGCTCGCGATCATCTTCAGCATGACGGGATTGATCTCGGACTCGAGCAGCACCAGATCGCCCATCGCCATGACGCCGCTATGGGCCGGCTTGAACGCGACCCAGCCGCCGAGCGCCAGCGCCGGCTTGATGGTCACGCCATCGAGCGTCACCGTGAGGTCGGTGCGCGGAAAACCGTAGCGATGCACGTCGCCGGTGACGGCCGGTTTGCGGCCGAGCGTTTCATCGACCTTCTGCCAGTCGACGTCCTGTGCATGAGCGGTCGCGATGAAGCAGGCGCCGATGGCCATCAGTGCCGGAATGAGGAAAGCCTGAAGGATTGTCCGTGTGCGCATGGTCATTCTCCTGTGTCCCCGCCCCAGGTGAAGTCCGCTTCGCAAGGTTACGCATCGACGAGGCCGGCGCGCCGCGCCGGGCCAACAAGCCGAAAATGGTCTGTAGGATGATATCGAGTGTCGAATGACATGCTGCGTCCTTGGTGAAATCAGGACGCGATTCTTGGGCATGTCGCCTCACGGGGAGATCGCACATCCCCGACGGGCCGAGTAGAGGACCGGGTGGCCGAGCTGTCAACTCACCCTCCCCCCGAGCGTCCTCACAAAGAATTTTGCGCCCGCTTGGAACTGCCAACCACTCTTGAAATCTGAAGTCCATCTCACGTAAGCTGGCTCCACGGGGACAATGCAGACTCCCCTTGAGACCCCGGTCCAAGCTCTGCGCAGCACGCAAATTCGTGGAGCTTGCGCATGGACACCGAACGTCACTCCTCCCCCCGCCAGACCGTAGCCATCCTCTCACGCGGCGACGCTGCCGCGCGCCGCGAGGCTACAGTGCAGAACAGCCGCTTCGTCCGCGTCTTCGAAGCGCTCGCCGCCGCGGGTATCGAAGCCTCCCCAGTGATCTACGACGAAAGCGTCGCAGGCGCCGTCCGCGATCAATTGCTCGCCGCCGACGGCGTGCTGGTCTGGGTCGATCCGATCCACCAGGGCAAGACGCGCGCCGGGCTCGACGCCCTGTTGCGCGACGTCGCCGCGCGTGGGCCATGGGTGAGCGCACATCCGGACGTCATCCTGACGATGGGCGTCAAGGAGGTGCTGTACCGGACGCGCCATCTGGGCTGGGGTGCCGACACGCATCGCTACGACAGCGCGGCAAGCTTCCGCAGCCAGTTTCCGGCGCGTCTTCGGACCGACGGCCCGCGCGTGCTGAAGCAGAACCGCGGCAATGGCGGCCAGGGCGTCTGGAAGGTGGAGGCACTGCCCGACACGGACGGCATGGTTCGCGTGCTCCATGCGCAGCGCGGCAGTATCCCTGAGGACATGCCGCTCGACGCGCTCCTCGCACGATGCGAGCCGTATTTCGGCTGGGGCGGCTGCATCATCGACCAGGCGTTTCAACCGCGCCTGCCCGACGGCATGATCCGCTGCTACATGAGCGGCGCCAAGGTCGCAGGCTTCGGACACCAGAAGATCAAGGCCCTGATCCCGCCGCCGCCGGAGGGGCCGGATTCCCCCGAAGCTCAACCCGGTCCGCGCATCATGCACGGCCCCGACGCACCGCAATTCCAGGCGCTGCGGCGAGCGATGGAGGACGAATGGACGCCGCAGATGATGGCGACACTCGGAATCGATGAGCCGTCATTGCCGGTCATCTGGGACGCGGACTTCCTGTACGGGCCGCGCGATGCCGCGGGCGCCGACACCTACGTGCTGTGCGAGATCAACGCCAGCTCGTGCTTTGCGATCCCCGAGGAGGCACCGGCGGCGATCGCGCGGACGGTGAAGCAACGTATGCTCCGGACTGCAGGCGTGCATTCCGGCACATAGCGAGCGGGACAGCGGGCAAGCTCCCCCACTTCAGATCTTCGGGAGCTTCGCCCGCTCCACCACGCCGGTCCATTTGACGATCTCGGTCTCGATCAGCGCTTTCATCTCCGCCGGCGTGCTGCCGCGGACCTCGCCGCCGACGGCCATCTCCAGGCGCTGCCTGATCTCGGGGTCCTTGAGCACCTCGAGCGTCGCTGCATTAAGCGTCGCCATGATCGCGGGCGGCGTGCCCTTCGGGGCCAGGAGGCCGGCCCAGGTGCGCACATCGTAGCCCTTGATGCCGGCCTCCTGAACGGTCGGGACATCGGGCAGCAGCGCGGTACGCGTCGGCGAGGTCACCGCGAGACCGCGGATCGCACCGCTCTGGATCTGCGGGGCGAGCAGGACGGGCGTGCCGACAATGACCGGAACCTCGCCGCCGAGCAGCGCGGTGATGGATTGCGAATCGCCGCGATAGGGCACGTGCACGATCTCGACGCCTGCCGCCGCGTTCAGCAGCTCTCCGGCAAGGTGATGCGTGCTGCCGAAGCCGACCGATCCGAAGCTGAGCGCTCCGGGCTTCTGCTTCGCGATAGCGATGAGGTCGCCGAGTGATTTTGCGGGATGATCGTTGCGCACCGCGATGACCAGCGCGTAGTACACCAGCGTCGAGATCATGTCGAAACTCTCGGCGGGCTGGTAGGCGAGGCTCTTGTAGGTCGCTGCGGAGATCGCGTGGGCGCCGGTGACGAGCCCGAGCGTGTAGCCGTCGGGCGCGGCCTTTGCGATCGCGTCCGCCGCGATGTTGCCGCCGGCGCCGGGTTTGGCCTCGACGATGATCGGCTGCCCGAGCTTCTTCGAGAGCCCGTCGGCGATGATGCGCGACAGCGTATCGGCCGCACCGCCCGCGGCAAATCCGTGCAGCAGCCGGATCGGGCGCGACGGATAAGTGTCCGCCGCCGCAAGATTGGTTGCAAGACAACCGCCCAGCAGAAAAATGGCCGCAGCAAGCCGCTTCATCCCTCGCATGGATGCTTCTCCCCTTGATTGTTATGTCTTTGGCCGCAGCGCGCGCGGCGATCTTCCGTTCGAACTCAAATCCGCTAGCGCGCGAACTCCGTGCATTCAGGCGAAGGCGCCATGCCCCAGACGTCGCGCGGCAGGCCGACCCAGATTTTTGGCCGCTGCGGACGATCGCGATGCCACGGCCTCGGCTCGAAATAGCCGAGCGCCTCGTCGGTCATGCGGTCGAGATCGCAAAACAGCTCGACCAGATGGCCGTCGGGATTGCGGTGGTAGATCGCGGTGTTGTGGCCGGGGCCGTGGCGCACCGGCCCCCACAGCACGGGCAGCTTGTGCCGCGCGAGATGATCGCAGGCGCGATGCATGTGCTCGGGCCCCCGCAGCTCGAAGGCGAAGTGATGAAGACTGCGTTCCGGCGCGCGAGCGAAGTTGAGCGTGTGGTGCTCGAAGCCGCTGCGCATGAAGACGAAGCGGTCCTCGATCCAATCGGAGACCCGCAGGCCCATCACATCAGCATAAAACTCCGAAGCGGCTTGCGGATCGGGCGTACGCAGCGCGACATGGCCGAGCTTGGCGATCGCGAGCCCGCCGATCAGTTCCTGCGCGGGCGTCGGCGTCCAGCCCTGGAGCAGTTCGAAGCGCGTGCCTTCGGGGTCGCTGAAGGACAGCAGCCGGGACACGCCCGGCAGGGAATCGCTGTGGAGCTCGGGCCGTAAGTCGGCCTGCTTCAGCGCGGCGCCCAGCGCCTCCAGCTGGACATCAGGAGATATCTCGAAGGCGATGCTCTTCAGCGCGGCGTCCCCTCGCTCGATCACGAGCGAGAGCTGCTCGGAATCACTAGCGAGGAACAGGCGGCCGCCGTCGCGGGCGACGAGGCCGAGACCGATCACGCCGCGATAATAGTCGAGCAGCCGCTCCGGATCAGGCGAGGTGAAGGTCGCGTGCCGCAGCCGGGTGAAGCGTGCAATGGGTGCTTGTGTCATCGTGCGGTCCACCCTCTCATGGCGTCATGATGATCTTGCCGAGCGCGGAGCCCTGCTCCAGCAGCGTGTGCGCCTTGCCGACCTCGTCGAGCTTCAGCACTGCCGAGATCGCCGGCTTGATCGCATTGCGGCTGAGCGCCTCGATCACGCTGCGCATCAGGGCGCGGCGGCCGTCGCGATCATGGTCATAGATGTGGAAGGAGAAGCAGCGCACGGCGGGACAGATGTCGAGATGGTTGCGCATCGCCGCCATCAAATTCTCTTCCGGCAATCCGGCGAAGGCGTTGTACGACAGCAGCGTGCCCCATTTGCCGAGCGCGCCGAGATAGGCGGTGAATTCCGGCCCGCAGACATGATCGAGCACGAGGCCGACACCCTCGCCCTTGGTCAGCTCGCGCGCCCGTGCCACGACATCCTCACTGCGGTAGAAGATGATGTGATCGGCGCCGTTCGCCTTCGCGAACGCGGCCTTCTCCTCGGTCGAGACCGTGCCGATCACGGTCATCCCCGCGAGCTTTGCCAGTTGCACCAGCGCGGTGCCGACACCGCCGGCCGCGCCAATCACCAGCGCGCTGCTAGGTGCGCGCGGATGGCGGCACTCGTGCAGCAGCGCGTAGGCCACCTGGTAGTTCGACATGCACACGGCGGCTTGCAGATCGACATGATCGGGCAGCGCGTGAACGGCATCTGCGGGTGCGACCACATAGTCGGCGTAGCAGCCGCCGCGCTGGGACAGATCGCGCGCGCTCAGCAGCACCTTCTGGCCGACGGCAAAGCGCTCGACGCCAGAGCCGAGCGCGGAAATGCGACCGGCGACATCGTTGCCGGGATTGGCCGGCAGCGGCGGCATCCATTTGTAGACGCCGCGCCGGATCAGCGCGTCGGGCTGCCCGACCCCGAACGCCTCGGCCCGGATCTGCACCTGGCCTGCGCCCGGCACGGGCACCGGAAGCTCGACCACCTCAAGTGCATCCGGCCCACCCGGCTGACGCACCAGCACTGCCCTCATGTCTTCTCGCTCCCCAGAACCGTATTTTCGAAAATCATACCGTTTACGAAAATTATTGCAAGATGGTCGTTGCCGCGGCATCTTGAGCCATCGATTCATTGGCAGGCCCATGCCCGACAGCGCCATCCGCCCCCGCAAGGAATTCGGCAAGACCATTGCCGCCGATATCACCCATCGGCTGCGCGAGGAGATCATTGCCTGCGGCCTTCCGCCGGGCGAGCCGCTGCGCTTCGACGTGCTGCGCGAACGCTTCGGCGCGAGCTTTACGACGCTGCGGGAGGCGCTGACGGCGCTCGCCGCGGAAGGACTGGTCGACGCCCAGGAGCAGCGCGGATTTCGCGTGGCGCCGGTCAGTCGCCAGGATCTGGTGGAGGTCACCGATGCAAGGGTGCTGATCGAGGTGGAATTGATCCGCCGCTCGATCGAGCGCGGCGACGATGACTGGGAAATCGCCGTGATCTCGACGCTGCACCGCCTGAAGCGGATCGAGCAGCGCGATCCCGAGCATCCGCTGCGCGACCCCGAATGGAAGATCGCCCATCGCCAGTTCCACCAGGCGCTGGTGTCCGCCTGCGGCTCGGCGACGTTGCTCGCCATTCGCGCCGAGCTGTTCGACCGTGCCGAGCGCTACCGGCACCTCTCCGCCAATTTCCGCCCGCGTCCGCGCGACAAGGCAGGCGAGCACCAGGCCATCATGCAGGCCGCGATCTCGCGTAATGCCGATCTGGCCGTGCAGCTGATCGAGGCGCATATCCGCTCGACCTCCGATAACGTCGCGACCTACGCGGGCCATCTGCTCGACACCGAATAGCGCAACCGCATTTTCGCACACGGCGGCCTTGCGCCCGGGCTGATTTTCGAAAATAATACATCTCATCGAAAATCGAAACCCTTGGGGCGAAACCATGAAGCTGCTGTCGTTCTTGGACGGAAATCGCGAAAGCTGGGGCGCCGTTGTCGAAAACGGCGTGGTGGATCTCGGCCGCGCCCTGCCCCAGTACCCGACCCTCGCCGACTTCCTCGGCAGCGACGACTATGCGCGCCGCGCGGCCATCGTCGCCGGGCACAAGCCGACGCTGGCGCTGAGCGACGTCAAATATCTGCCGGTGATCCCGCGCCCGGAAAAGATCGTCTGCGCCGTGCGCAACTATCTCGACCACCACAACGAGGCGGTGGCGTTCGGCATGAAGCGCGAGATCACGGAGTTCCCGCCGATCTTCCTGCGGGTCTGGCGCTCGCAGGTGGCGCACAACGCGCCGGTGATCCGGCCGAAGGTCTCCGACAATTTCGACTGGGAGGGCGAGCTCGCCGTCGTCATCGGCAAGGGCGGTCGTCACATCAGCCAGGCCGATGCCTGGAATCACGTCGCCGGCTACTCGATCTACAACGACGTCAGCGTGCGCGACTGGCAACGCCACGCCCAGCAGATCGCCTCCGGCAAGAACTTCGTCGGCACCGGTCCGTTCGGACCGTGGCTGGTCACGCCCGACGAGATCGGCGATCCCACCAAGCTGAAGCTGGAGACCCGCGTCAACGGCGCGACCGTGCAGTCCTCCGACACCTCGATGCTGATCTTCTCGATCCCGCGGCTGATCGAATATTGCTCGACCATCTTCGACCTCGTGCCCGGCGACGTCATCGCCACCGGCACACCGGCCGGCGTCGGCTTCACCCGCAAGCCGCCGATCTTCCTCAAGCCCGGCGACGTGGTCGAGGTCGAGATCGAGAACATCGGCGTGCTCAGTAATCCCGTCGTGGACGAGGCGTAAGACCGCGCATGTCCCACGACATTCGCAAGACCGCGCTCAGCGTCGAGACCGTCTGGCACGAGCGCGGCCCGCGGCTGGAGAAGCCGCTGCTGGTCGGGACGGCCATCGCAGTCGTCCGCAATCCCTTCGCCGGTCGCTATGAACTTGACCTGATGCCGTTCCAGGCCTCCTTGCGTGAGCTCGGGCGCGAGCTCGCAACCGGGCTGATCGCGCAGCTCGGCGGCGCCGAGCGCATCGAAGCCTATGGCAAGGGCATCATCGTCGGCGAGGACGGCGAGCTCGAGCACGGCGCCGTCTGGCACGAGGCCGGCGGCCACGGCATGCGCGAGGTGCTGGGACAGCCCAAAGGACAGCCGAAGGCGATCGTTCCGGCGGCGAAGACCATCGGCGGGCCCGGCACGCGCCTGATGGTGCCGCTCGGTCACATCCATGCGGCCTATGTCCGCAGTCATTTCGGCACCGCGGAGATGACGCTGTGGGATTCGCCACGCCGTGACGAGATCGCCTTCGGCCTCGTGATGGCAACGGGCGGCCGCCCCCACGCGCGCATCGGCGGCCTCAAGGCGTCGGAGATCTCGGTGCACGACGGGCAGCGGTGACGGCGACCTCAGAGGAAGCCGGTCGAAATCCAGGGTATCGCGGCAACCACGAGCGTGCCGATCAGCAAAGCCACGATATAGCCGACGATCGGCTTGATACCCTCGTCGGGATTGATGCGGCTGATGGCGCAGGCCGCGTAGTAGCCGACGCCGAACGGCGGGGCGAACAGGCCTATGCCCATCGCGAGCACGACGACCATTGCGTAGTGCACTTCGTGCACGCCGACCTGGCGTGCGATCGGAAACAGCAACGGCCCGAACAGAACGATGGCCGGGATGCCTTCGAGCACGCTGCCTAGAATGACGAAGGCCACGATGGTTACGCCGAGGAAGACCGGTGTTCCGCCCGGCAGCGCGGTCATGAACTTCGCGAGTGAGGCCGAGAAACCCGATTGCGTGAGAGCCCACGCCATCCCGGTCGCAGCACCGATGATGAGCAGGATCGCGCCGGATAGTGACGCGGTCTCCACCAACATCGGATACAGCCGGCGCCAGGAGAATTGCCGGTAGATCAGGAGCCCCGTGAGGACCGAGTAGACGATGCCGATGGTCGACACCTCGGTCGCCGTCGCAACCCCTTCGACCACCGCGGCGCGGATGACGAAGGGCAGAGCCATCGCCGGAATCGCGATGATGAAGGCGCGGCCGATCTCGCGCCCCGTCGCGCGCTTCACATGCGAGAGGTCTTCGCCGCGATATCGCCACCAGACCACGGAGCAGAGCCCGATCGCCAGCACGATGCCGGGCAGCAGACCGCCGGTAAACAGCGCCGCGATCGATACGCCCGTCACCGAGCCGATCGTGATCAGCACGAGCGAGGGCGGTATGGTCTCGGTCTGAGCGCCGGTCGCCGCTAGCAGCGCGACGAGATCGCCGGGCTTGGCGCCGCGCTTGGTCATCTCCGGAAACAGCACGGGCGCCACTGCGGCCATATCGGCCGCCTTGGAGCCCGAGATTCCCGACACCAGGTACATCGCGCCGACCAGCACATAGTGCAGGCCGCCGCGTACGTGTCCGAGCAGGCTGGCGAGAAAGCCCACCATGGCTCGAGCCATGCCGGTCATTTCGATCAGCAGGCCGAGGAACACGAACAGAGGCACGGCCAGCAGGATCAGATGGCTCATGCCTTCGTCCATACGTCCGATGATGACGACATCGGGCGCGCTTGTCGTCAGGGCCAGATAGCCAACGGTAGCAAGACCAAAGGCAAAGGCGATCGGCACCGCCGCCAACACCATGGCGCCGACGATGACGACGAAGAAAATCAACAGGTTGAAATTACCGAGCGGTTTCAGCACCGGCGCCACCAGCACCAGCGTCGCGATGATCCCGGCAACGAGCGCAACCGCGGTGAGTAGATCCCTCAGGCCCGCGATCCGAACCAGTCGCAGCACCGCCGCGACCAGCATCAAGCCGATGCCGACGGGTAACGCCGCTGCCCGCCAGCTATTGACGATCTCGAGCGCGGGCGTCGTGACGAACACCTCGTCGGCCGCGAACTCGTAAGCCGGGTGGATCACCAGCAGGAGGAACGCCAACGATGCTGCGGCGGCGACGACGTCCAGGAATGCGCGCGCATTGGGGCGAAGCATGCCGATGATGGCCGTCATCCGCATGTGCTCCCCGCGCTGGAACGCGATCACCGATCCCAGCATGGCGAGCCACAGGAACAGGATGCCGGCCAGCTCGTCAGCCCAGATGATCGGAGCGTGAAAAACGTACCTGCCGACGATGCCGGCCGACAACACGATGATCTCGGCCAGGACCAGCAGTGCCGCCGGGATCGCAACCACATGACCAAGCGCCCTGTTGGCCCTGGCGGCCCACAGACGCACACCGGATTGAGACGCCGCGACTGCGGCGCCCTGATCGACCTCAGGCATATGGTTGATCGCGGTCATGACAGCTTGCCCGCCGCTTTCTCGAGCTGCGCCCAGGCCTCATCGCCGAACTTGGTCTTCCAGTCGGCATAGAAGCTGGTCTTCGCCAGCGCCTGGCGGAACGCGCCGCGGTCGACGTCGATGAACTGCATGCCCTTGGCGGTCAGATCGGCGCGCAGCGATTCGCTGAGCTTGGCGACGTCGGCGCGCTCGTCCTTGGCCGAACGATCGAGCTCGCGCGTCACGATCTCCTGCACGTCCTTGGGCAGCTTCTCGAAGGCGCGCTTGTTGCCGAGGATCCAGTAATTGTCCCACACATGCCCGGTCAGGGAGCAGGTCTTCTGCACCTCATAGAGCCGGGCCGTGGCGATGATCGGCAGCGGGTTCTCCTGCCCGTCGACGACCTTGGTTTGCAGGGCGGAGTAAACCTCGTTGAAATTGATCGGTGCCGGTCCCGCCCCGAGCGCCTGAAACAGCGACGTCAGATTGGGTGCGGCCGGCACGCGCAGCTTGAAGTTCTTCAGATCCTCAGGCGCCCTGATCTCACGGCCAGACGAGGTGACATGGCGGAAGCCGTTGTCCCAGGGGCTCGACACCGCCATGATCGGTGTCCTGGCGATCTGTGCGCGGATATAGGCGCCGAGTTCGCCATCCATCGCCTTCCAGACCGCGTCATAGCTGGTGAAGAGAAAGCCAAGGTTGACGATGCCCGCCGCCGGGACCAGCGTCGCGAGGATCAGCGACGACAGGTTGAAGAACTCGACGCCGCCGTTGCGGACCTGCGTCAGCAGGTCGGTATCGGAGCCGAGCTGGTTGGCCGGAAACAGATTGATCTCCAGCCGGCCGTTCGTCGCCTCGCGAATGCGGTCGACAGCTTCCTTGGCACGGACGTTGACGGGATGCGTCGGGTCCTGGCCGGTCGCGAGCTTGTAGGGGAACTCCGCGGCCGAGGCCGGGCGGGTGAGAATGGCACATAGCGGCACGGCCGCGCCGGCCATGAGCAGCTTGCGGCGGCTGAGGGTGATTGGTTTCCGCGTTGGCATCGATTCCTCCCGTTGAGCATGGATTGATCAGCAGCGGCGGCTTTCGCCACCGGGTGTTGCTGCTGGCCGGCTCTCGATGCGCCAGCATTGGACAGCAGCTCTCGTTCTCCGCGGCGTTGCCGCGAAGCAGGTCGGCTTCACGGACGTGAAGGGTTGGCTGCGTGCGCGGCTAGCGCAGCCACTCCTTGATCTGCCGCTTCACTTCTGCGGTCGAGATGCCGTAGCGGTCGTGCAGCGTCGGCAGCGCGCCGGCGGCAAGAAATTCGTCCGGAAGCGCGATCTGCCGGAAGGCCGGATGGACGCCCGAGCGCATCAGCAGCGCCGCGACGGCTTCGCCGAGCCCGCCGATCACGGTGTGGTTCTCGGCGACGACGACCAGGCGGCCGGGCTTGGCGGCTTCGCGCAGGATCGCCTCGGTATCGAGCGGCTTGATCGTCGGAACGTGCAGGACGCCCACGTTGACGCGGTCTTCCGACAGGGCCTGGGCCGCCTCCAGCGCACGCATTGTCATGATGCCCGAGGAGATGATCAGGACGTCGGCGCCGTCGCGCAGAAGCGCGGCCTTGCCGAGCTCGAACCGGTAGTTGTACTCGTCGAGCACCAGCGGCACCTGGCCGCGCAACAGCCGCATATAGACCGGCCCGCGATGCGCGGCGATGGCCGGCACGATCTGCTCGATCTCATGCGCATCGCAGGGGTCGATCACCGTCATATTGGGCATTGCGCGAAACAGCGCGAGGTCCTCGGCGGCCTGGTGGCTCGGTCCGTAGCCCGAGGTCAGGCCCGGCAGCGCGCAGGCGATCTTCACGTTGCGGTCTTCCTCCGCAATGGTCTGGTGAATGAAGTCGTAGGCCCGGCGCGAGGCAAACACCGCATAGGTCGTCGCGAACGGCATGAAGCCTTCAGCCGCCAGACCCGAGGCTGCGCCGAACAGGAGCTGTTCGGCCATGCCCATCTGGTAGTAGCGGTCGGGAAAGGCCTGCGCGAAGATGTGCAGGTCGGTGTACTTGCCGAGATCGGCAGTCATGCCGACCACGTCCTCGCGGCTGCGCGCGAGCTCGACGAGCGCGTGGCCGAAGGGGGCTGGCTTGGTGCGCTGACCTTCCGCCGCGATCGAGGCGATCATGGCCGACGTGGTCAGCCGCGGCTTTCCGGGCGGTGTCGATCCGGCGGACTTCATGACTGGTCTCCCGCGTTCAGTGCAGACAGTGCGAGCTGCCATTCATGCGGCTCGACGCGAATGAAATGATTCTTCTCACGCTGCTCCAGGAACGGAACGCCCTTGCCCATCAAGGTGTCGGCAACGATCATGCGGGGTTTCGGCTCGGCATGCGACATCGCTGCATCGAAAGCCCCGACCACCGCATCGAGATCGTTGCCGTCGACGCGCTGCACGAACCAGCCGAAGGCCTCTAGCTTGTCGACCAGCGGCTCGAAGCCGAGCATCTGCTTCGAGGGACCGTCAGCCTGCTGATTGTTGACGTCGACGATTGCGATCAGATTGTCGAGCTTGTGATGGGCGGCCGACATGATGGCTTCCCATTTGGAGCCCTCGTCCAGCTCGCCGTCCGAGAACAGCGTGAAGATGCGCGCCGCCGATTTCTTTCGCTTCAGCCCGAGCGCCATGCCGACGGCGATACCGAGGCCAAGGCCCAGCGAGCCGCCGGACATCTCCATGCCCGGCGTATAGGACGCCATGCCCGACATCGGCAGGCGACTCTCGTCGAAGCCGTAGGTCTGTAGTTCAGCCTCGGGAATGATCCCGGCCTCGATCAGGGCCGCATAGAGTGCAATGGCATAGTGTCCGTTCGACAGCAGGAAGCGATCGCGGCCTTCCCAGGCTGGATCTTCGGCGCGAAAACGCATCGCGTGAAAGTAAGCCACCGCCAGCACATCGGCGATGTCGAGCGCCTGCGCGATGTAGCCCTGGCCCTGGACTTCGCCCATCAGCAAGGCATTGCGCCGGATGCTGCGGGCGCGCTGGGCAAGCGTCGGCGCGTTTGCGAGTGTCGGTGTTGCCATGATGGTTTCTCCCCTCCGCTCAGTGGATCAGCATGCCGCCGTTCACGTCGATCACCGCGCCGGTCACGTAGGCCGAGAGGTCGGAGGCGAGGAAAGTGTAGATGCCGGCGACGTCAGCAGCCTCGCCGAGCCGGCCGAGCGGAATTCCCTCCAAAATCTTCGTCCGCATCTCGTCGGTGAGCTTGCCGGCGGTGATGTCGGTGCCGATCAGGCCCGGCGTCACGCAGTTGACGCGGATGCCGTCGGGGCCGAACTCGCGCGCCATCGCCTTGGCAAGCCCGAGCACGCCGGCCTTGGCCGCCGAATAGTGCGGTCCCCCGAAAATACCGCCGCCGCGCTGGGCGGAGACCGACGACATGCACGCGATCGATCCGGTCTTGCGCTTCTGCATGTGCGGGATCACGGCCTGAGACAGGAACAGGATGCCCTTGAGGTTGACGTCCTGGATGCGGTCCCAATCCTCGGGCTTGATGTCGAGGAGCTTCACGGGCTGGGTCACGCCCGCGTTGTTGATGAGGATGTCGATCTGGCCGAATTTTGCGATGACCGCCTCGACGGCCTTGATGCAGGCATGCTTGTCGGCCACGTTGCAGGCGAGCCCGAGATGCGGCTCGCCTGCGGATTCAAGGCTGCGCGCGGCGGCTTCCGCCGCAGGGCCGTCGATGTCGAGAATCGCGACCCGGGCCCCTTCGGCCGCAAAGCGGCGGGCGGTTGCAAGTCCAATACCCCGCGGAGAGGCGGCTCCTGTAATGATTGCAGTCTTGCCGCGTAGCAGCATTCGCTCCTCCCTGTTGCCGGGCCCGAAGGCGCCGCTGTTCTTGGCGCGGTTGATAATGCCGCCGCCCGCTTTCCCACAAACGCGCTGTTGTCTTGCATGGGTGAATTTGGTTCACTTGTCCGATGTTGCTGTCCAGTATTCCGATATCGTCCATCCGCGCCTTCGAGGCGGCCGCACGCACCGGCTCGTTCCGGGGCGCGGCGAACGAGCTTCATCTCACGCCGAGCGCGGTGAGCCACGCCATTCGCAAGCTCGAAAGCGCGATGAGCACCACGTTGTTCGAGCGCAGCGCCCGGGCGGTCCGGCTGACACCGGCGGGCGAGAACCTGATGCGTCATGCGGGTGCCGCGTTCGACAATCTGCGCCGGGGTATCGAAGAGGTCGCGGGCCGCGGCCCGCAATTGTTGAGGGTGCACTGCGCGCCGAGCTTTGCCGCCCAATGGCTTGCCCCGCGCCTCGCCCGCTTCATGGCCGCAGAGCCGAAGCTCGAGGTACGGCTTGCCGCCAACACCGAATATGCGCGGTTCAGCAACGACGACTTCGACATCGACATCGTATACGGCCAGCC
The DNA here is from genome assembly GCF_025200885.1 of Bradyrhizobium huanghuaihaiense. Classification (NCBI taxonomy): domain Bacteria; kingdom Pseudomonadati; phylum Pseudomonadota; class Alphaproteobacteria; order Hyphomicrobiales; family Nitrobacteraceae; genus Bradyrhizobium; species Bradyrhizobium huanghuaihaiense. Next base: position 6,459,932 of record NZ_CP104172.1, read on the forward strand.
GAGGGCAGACGGCGTCGAGGTCGTTTCGCTGGGTGAAGAAACCGTGACGCCGCTCTGCACCCCCGAACTCGCGAAAAAAATCCGCAAACCGAAGGACCTGCTCGATCAGGTGTTGATCCGCTCGGACGTGAAGCAGGTGCAGTGGCACCAATGGTTCACCGCAAACGGGCTCGAAGCGCCGGCCATTCACGGCATGCGCTTCGATCGCAGCTTCCTGGCGATCGCGATGGCTTCGAGCGGCCTCGGCGTGACGCTGGAATCAACGCGGCTTGCCGAACGCGAGATCGCGACGAAGCGGTTGGTTGCGCCCCTTGCCGGACGCTCGGTCGACATCCGTTATGTCGGCCATCATCTCGTTTTTCCACGCGCAAGCCGGCAGCGTCGGCCGATCCGCGTTTTTGCCGAGTGGATCACGCGTGAGCTTGCGGCGGGCGGTTCAGCTTGATCCGGTCCGGTCGCCTCGACGAACGGTTGGCTCTGGTTTCAACACCTGGTGCGCACCGCAGCGGCAGCGCTCGTAGTCGGCGGGATCGTGGCTGTTGACGATCCTCACGCGGTCGCCGTGGTTCAGCTTCAGCGCGCGTAGCCGATCCTGGTTGGCGATCCGCATGCTGCGGTCCATGTCGCCGCGGCGCTGGAAGTAGCCGAGCATCAGCGGCGCGCGCGGCGAGGCGTCGAGCTGGGCGTGATGGAAATAGCTGTCGCCGGCATGCAGCAGCCATTTCTCGCCTGAGCGCACCGCGATGCCGCAATGGCCGAGCGTGTGACCGGCGAGCGGGATCATCAGCACGTCCGTTTCCTTGTCGCCGAGCGCGCGCACGCCCTTGAAGCCGAACCAGTCCTCGCCCTCCTCGCCATAGAAGGCCCAACGCGGTCCATGGCTCCACTGCCCGGTGACGTAGCGTCCTTCCGGCGGCGCCGGCTTGCGCAGCACCGCCATGTCGTGTTCGGCGCGATGGACATGGATCGCAGCATGCAGAAAATCGGGCACGCCGCCGGCGTGATCGCGGTCGAGATGCGTCAGCAGCACGTGCCGCACGTCGCCTGGCGAATAGCCGAGCGCCTTCACCTGCTGCACGGCCGTCTCCGCGGGATCGAGCTTCGGCGCGGTCTGCCGCAGCCATCGCCGGCCCAGCCGGCCGGGCGCTGCGATATCGCCAAGGCCGATGCCGGTATCGACCAGTGCGAGCCCGTCATTGGTCTCGACCAGCAGGCAATGGCAGACCAGGCGGGCGCGCTGGAACAGGCTGCCGGTGCCGTTCACCAGGCGGCGGCCGACTGGGCACATCGTGCCGGTGTTGAGATGGTGGATTTTCATGGATGGCCCTCGCCTGTTGTGACGGGAGCGTTCTTGCCATCGCTGATGCCATAGGTAAAATATCGAATATTGATACTATCTCTAGGCCTATCCTATGGACATCCGCGAGCTTCGCTACTTCGCCGCCGTCTACCGCGAGCGCAATCTGACCGCGGCGGCGCGCGCCTGCTTCGTGTCGCAGCCGTCGATCTCGACCGCGATCACCCATCTGGAGGCCGAGCTCGGCACCGCCCTGTTCATCCGGCACAAGAAGGGCGTTGCGCCCACGGCCTCGGCCGAGCAGTTTCACACCATCGCCCGCCGCATCATCGACGAGGCCGATGCCGCGCGCAGCCTGTTCAAAAAGCCGAACACGAAGACCACGGTGACCTTGGGCCTGATGCGCACGCTCGACGTGCCGCGGACGATCGCGCTCCTGAAGCCGCTGACGGCGCGCAGCGACATCGCGCTCCGCCTCGTCGGCAGCGACGAGCGCGCCGACGCGCGGATCATCGCAAAGACCATGCTGCGCGATGACGAGCATTTCGTCGCGCTGTGGAGCGAGCGCTATGTCGCGGCGCTGCCGCCGTCGCATCCGCTGACGCTGAAGGAGAAGCTCCGCGCTGCCGATCTCGCCGACGTCCCGCTGATCGACCGCTGCCATTGCGAGCAGAGCGCATTTTTCGGCCGCAATGCGCAGCGGCGCCAGACCGCGGCGATCGCGCAATCGGAGGACTGGGCGATGGCGCTGGTCGCCGCCGGCGTCGGCATCGCCATCGTCCCGGAAGGCGTGGCGAAGGGCAATCCTGATGTCGCGATCAGAGAGATCGAGGTCAAGGTCAAACGCGAGGTGGGGCTGGCCTATCGCGCATCAGCGCCGCTCGCGGATGCGCTGAAGGATTTTGTCGGGAAGCTTCAGAAACAGCGGCGAATGCCAGAGCCGACCGGACAACGGCCCGGCGCGCGCAAACGACTCAGCCCTTCGAGACGACCGCGCGGCCGTAAGGCGGCTGGCTCATGACCGGCGGGTTGGCGGTCTGGGCGGCGAGCTCGCCGATCAGGCGGTCGGCGTCGGCGGCCATGCCGTCGGGCGCCTGAATCACCAGGCGCTCCAGCGCCCAACGATACGACGAGACGCGCTGCTCCAGGCACTGCTGCACCCACTGCACGATCAGCGAGTTCTCCTGCATGCGCGCGACCGCATCGTCCCTCTCCCGCGGCGAGAGCGCGGAGACGCGCGCCATGGTGGCGTCGCGCTTCCTGTCGAGATCGATGACGCGGATCGCGCTGGCGAAGAACGGCTCGAAGCGGGTGATGTCGTTGCGGACGTCCTCAATCAGCTGCGCATAGCGCGAGGAATGCGAGCGGTGCGGCTCGTCGATCAGCGTGCGGCCGTACATGGTGCGGTCGAACACGATCTTCTGGCGCCAGGGCGATGGCAGCGGCTTGTAGTCGCCGAACACGCTCTTCCAGGCCGGGCGCGACAGCGGCGGCTCGATCATGGGATAGGCGAGGTCGCGAAGCTGGCGTTCCTCGTCGGTGAGCTGGAATTGCGAAGCCTGCAGGCCGACGCTGCCGGTGGCCTCGGCGCCCAGCCAGCGATGCATGTCGTCGCTGCGCATGTCGGCGCGGGTGCGGCCGAAATCGCCGCCGCTGCAGGCGCCCAACGTCGCGCCGAGCAGCGCGAGCAGGACGGCCGATACGAAAGGCCGGATATGGCGGATGAGGTCCGGCATTGCAAAAAGCCGGACCTAGCGACGGCGACGACGGCGCCCCGGCGCTGTGCCCTGCTCCGGTCCGCGATCGCCGCTGGTTTCGTCGCTCTCGCGCTCGATGCGGATCACCGGGAGAATCAGAATCGTTCCCATGTCCGCGTGCGGTGTGACGTCCCCCGACGAGCCTACCCGGCGACCGGCCGGAAATTCGATGATGGTCCCCATGTCAGCTCTCTCAATTGCCGCGCGATCAAATACGCCCCTGCAACATGGCGATCATTAAGATCAGCTCATGGTTAACGGGGTGTAAACATGCCCTTTGGACCGTAACTGCACGGACCAGCCCCGCCGTCCCGTTGCGGCACGAGAAGGCCTCAAATTTAAGGGTCGGCTTCACGCCTCGTTTTCCTTAACGAGCCTTTAAAGGAACCTGCGCTAGGCTCGCCCCAAGTATCTTCTCCGAGTTGCGTACGCCTCCCATGACCAAGTCGCTGTTTCCCGGATTCGACGGGCTGATGAGCCTCTCCCGTCGCGAAGGCGTCGATGTTCGGCCGACGCTGCTGCGCGTGCTGACCGACCTCTATGTCCAGACGCGCGTCCACAGCGATGACGAGCAGCGCCAGTTCATTGAGCTTGCGACGCGGCTGATCGACCAGGTCGACGACGCGACGCGCGCGGCTATCAAGGCCAAGCTCGCGGTCTATCCGCAGACGCCGGTCCCGGTGCTGCAGAAGCTCGGGCTGGTCGCGGCCCAGGAAGGCCGCAGGATTCCGCTGGCACGCGAAATCCCCGCGCCCGCGCCGGCCTCCTCCCCGGTGCGCGCGCCGACCGAGGCCGAGCAGCACATGGCGGCGAACATGGCGATGCAGCCGAAGGACGCCGCCGAGATCCACGACATGTTCTTCCGCGCCTCCGCCTCCGAGCGCGCGCTGATCCTGCACAATCTGGCGCAGACGCCGCTGAAGGCCGCGCCGCGGATTCCCACCGTGCGCGCCAAGCGCGCGTTCCAGATCCTGGAGATGGCGGCGATCGCGGGCGACGTCGAGAGTTTCACCCTCGAGCTCGGCGACAGCCTGATCCTGCCCTCGCGCGTCGCCGCGCAGATCGTCGACGATACCGGCGGCGAAGCACTCGCGGTCGCCGCGCGCGCGCTCGACATGCCGAGCCCGAACTTCCAGCGCATTCTCTTGTTCTTCAAGCCGGAGATCGGCAATTCCGTGAACGAGGTGTACCGGCTGTCGCGGCTCTACGACCGCCTCGACGACCGCTCGGCACTGGTCATGCTGGCAGCCTGGCGCGGCTCGACGCTCGCGGTGACGCGGGCAAAGTACCAGTCATCGCTGCATGACGGCGAACGCCAGCGCGCCCGCGCCGGCGCCAGCCAGACGCGGCCGGGCGTGCAGCCGGGCTCCAGCCCAACGGTGCGCACCGGCACCGGCGGGTCGTCGGAGCGCTGAATTTCTCGCGCTTGACCCTGTGGGCAGTGACGCTGCGAGTTAGGCATGCAGCCCGCCCCGGACTCGTCATTGCGAGCGCAGCGAAGCAATCCAGAGTCCCTCCGCGGAGACAGTCTGGATTGCTTCGCTGCGCTCGCAATGACGGTGAGGCAGCAGTTACGTCTTCCCCAGTTCCAGAAAATGCCGCCCCGCGCGGTCTTCGGTCTCGACGATCCACGCATCCGGATCGAAGCGAAGCTCCTTGGTCAGGCGCTCCTCGATCGTGTGCTCCGGCAGAGGCTGCGGCGCCACCGGCACGAAGAAGCGATCGACGGGACGACCGTCGTCGTAAACCGTCTGCGGCGCCGGCACGTAGAGCATCGCATTGCCGTCGAGCAGCGACACTTTCACGAACACCGCGCCCGCCTCCTCGGCGCCGCGGCGGCGCACCGCGCCGAACACGCCCTCGGTCTGGCAGCGACGCAAGTAGGCCGCGACCCATATGTTGGATTTCAAACGCATGGAAAGGACGATAGGCCAGGGCCGCCATCAGCACCAGCCTTGCAAGCAAGCCTGACGATTATTCGACGGGATGGCCGATCGCGGCGGCGAGCTCGCGCAGCAGGCGGTCGGAGACCTGGCCGGTGACGGGCATCTTGTGCTCGCGCTCGAACTTCTGGATCGCGGACTGGGTTTCGCCGCCCATCGTGCCGGTGATCTTCAGATTGCCATAGCCGTATTCGGACAGCGCGCGCTGCACGCCGGCGATGCGCCGCGCGGCCGGGCTCTGCATCGGAATCGGCGCCGGCGGACGGATCGCGGACGGCGCCGTCGAGGTCGTCGCCTTGACCAGATTGGTCATGGGATCGTTGCCCGCGCGCGGCGTCGATGCGGTCGCCTCGACCGGTTTCTCCACCGGCTTCTCGGCGACGCGCTCGGCCGGCTTGGGCTCGACGCGAAACTCGGTGGCCTTAGGTTCGAGCGGCGAGGTGTCGGCGCCGACCGGGCGCGGACGCGGCATGGGATTCGACAGCGGCACCGAGGACGGCGCAGGAAGATTGATCACGGTGCCGAACATCGGCGCAGGATGCCGGCCGGTCTGCAGGAACAGCGCATTGGCGACGATCGCACCGATCGCGGCAACGGCAACGAGGCCGGCCAGCGTGTCCTTCGGACTGTGCAGCAGCACGCGCATCACGAGGTTGCGCTCGGTCTCGACATCGATGACCGCAGCCTTGGCCCCACCCTTGGCACCACGGCGGCGCGGAGCAGCTTCGTCCTTGGCAGACTTCTTAGGCACTTTTCTTCACCGGAGCGGGTTGGTCGTGACGTTGATCGTTGAGTTCTTCTTCTTTCTGAAGTTCTTGGCGCGGCACCGGCGTCAAGGTCGTGACCTTGCTCTCGACCGGTTTGGCTTGCGGCGGTGTATAGACGAGCGGCAGCTTGACGGTGACGGCGGTGCCCTCACCTAACCGGCTTTGTACCGTCAATTCGCCGAGATGCAATGCCACAAGACTCTTGACGATGGACAATCCAAGTCCCGTACCTTCGTGACGGCGCTGATAGGTCTTGCCGGCCTGGAAGAACGGCGCGCCGATGCGCTTGAGATCGTCGGGCGCGATGCCGACGCCGGTGTCGCTGATGCGCAGCGTGAGCTGCGATCCGGTCACCGCTGCTGATACGGAGACCTGACCGCCGCGTTCGGTGAACTTGACGGCGTTGGCGACGAGGTTGAGCACGATCTGCTTGAAGGCCCTGGGATCGCCGGTCATGACCGGCAGGTCCTGCGGCGCGTCGGTGACGAGGTCGACGCCGTTCTCGCGCGCCTTCAGCGCCAGCAGGTTGCAGCAATGCAGCAGCGAGGCGCGCGGCGCGAACGGCTCCGATGCGATCTCGAAATTGCCCGATTCCATCTTCGACATGTCGAGGATGCCGTTGACGACCGAGAGCAGATGCTGGCCGGAATCGTTGATGAGCTGGGCATATTCCTTGCGCTGGGCCGCACCCAGCATCAGGGTCTGCTCCTGCGCGATCATCTCCGAGAAGCCGATGATGGCGTTGAGCGGCGTGCGCAGCTCATGGCTCATGGTGGCGAGGAAGCGCGTCTTGGCGGCATCGGCGGCTTCCGCAGCGCTGCGGGCCTGATCGAGCGCCTGCTCGGAATGCTTGCGATCGGTGACGTCGCGCATCACGGCGACGACCTCGGCCTCACGCGCGGGATCGCGGTCCCGATCCTGGTCGAGCGGCCGGCAGCGCATCTCGACCCAGATGAAATCAACCTGGCCTCGCTCCGAACCGGCAGGCTCGCGCCGCACCCGGAACTCGACGCTGCGCACGTCGCCGCGCGCGGCATCCGACAACGCGGTGAGATAGGCCGGACGGTCGGCGACATGGACGCGGTCGAACAGGCCGTGACCGTGCAGCTGCGTCACTGATAGGCCGAGCATGGCCTCGGCGGCCGGCGAGATGAACTGCACCGCGCCGTTGCGCTGGTGCCGCGAGATGACGTCGCTCATGTTGCGCGCGAGCAGGCGATAGCGCTCCTCCTCGCGCGACAGCAGCGCGACACTGGTGCGCGCAAGCGATTCCGCGCCGAAGGCAAGGCCCGCAGCATAAAGAGTGGCCGAGGCAACGCCGAAGGCCATCAGCACGCCGCGCTGCGCAGCGCTCGGCTCCTCCACCGGCAACCAGCCGAGCTGGCTGACGAGGATCAGCATCCCCGCGCAGGACAGCGCGAGCAGCGAGGCGAAGGCCGCGACGCGGCGCGAGGCCGACAGCGCAGCTTCGAGGGGAACCACGACCAGCCAGACCGCCGCGAACGAATCGATTCCGCCGGTGGTGACCGCGACCGCCATGATCAGGCCGGAGAGCGCCAGCGACGACAGCACGTGCGCGCCCTCGTAGCGGCCGGTCCGCGACAGGAACCAGGACAGCATGATCGGCGCGATCAGCCAGGCAAAGGCCGCGACCTCGACTGCGCTCGGCGCGCCACGCATGGCAAGATAAACAGGGAATGCGGCAAACGCTGCCAGGCTGCCCAGCAGCCGCGGCGCCATGAAGGCACGATGGCGCGCTCGCGTCAGCGCATCGTAACGCGCGGAGGGATGCAGCAGCGCATCGAGACAATCGCGGATGATACTCAAAACTGTCACGGGTCTCGCGCTTCGGCTCAATCGTCTTGAGAAGACGCGCCGGAACGCCTCCTTGTCGTTGAGCCAACCTGTCAGAGCGACCTTAAACGAGTGCTAAGGCGGCAACGCGTGCAGCCGGACACCGTGTCATCGCGGAGCTTTTTAGACGATTTGACGACGTCTTCGGTGAGGATGGTGAACACAGGGTTTCACCATCCGCCGCATGGTTTCGAAATGGTGGACGCGCGGCCCCGGAAGGTCACGGGCCGCAGCATCAATGGAAAATTTACGAGACCGGGGCCGTGCGAAGATTTTTGCGTCAATTTTCCGCGAATTAAGCTCAAGGCAATCACTTGCGATTTATCGAGAGTTGCTAGGTCGCAAGCCCGCGGAGATCGCCGCGGCGGGATCTAAAGTACAGGTCGACAAGATGCGCTTTCTGCTCCGCATCACATTCTGGCTCGGGCTGGTGCTGGTGCTCCTGCCCAGGGACAAGACACCCGAATCGGAGAAGCTGCCGCAGATCGGCGCCGCCGATGCGGTCTCGGCTGCGACCGCGGCCGTCTCCGACATGACCCAGTTCTGCAAGCGCCAGCCGGCGGCCTGCGAGGTCGGCGGCCAGGCCGCGACCATCATCGGCCAGCGCGCCCAGGACGGCGCGAAGAAAATCTACCAGATCATCAACGACAAGAAGGAGCAGATCACCAACGACAAGAACGACGGCCCCAAGAACGACCATAAGAAGGCACCCGACCATACCGGCTCGATCGCGATGGCCGGCGAAGGCGACGCGGCCGCCAGCGAGGCGCCGCGCGACACCCTGACCCAGGACGACCTTGCGCTGGAATGGCGCGGCCCTCAGGCAGCGAATTAGGGCCCAAACCCTATCGATTTCACGGCTTCGCGTCCCTATATTGGCCTTAACCGGAACCGTGGGCCAATATGACGACGATCGACGAAATCAGGGACAATTTCGAGATTCTGGACGAGTGGGACGACCGCTACCGGTATGTCATCGAGCTCGGCCGCACCCTGGAACCGCTGCCGGAGGCGGAGCACTCCGCCGAGAACAAGGTGCAGGGCTGCGTCAGCCAGGTCTGGCTGCAGAAGCTGGTCGACCGCAGCAATGGCGCGCCGATCCTGAAATATCGCGGCGACAGCGACGCCCATATCGTGCGCGGGCTGGTCGCGATCGTGCTCGCTCTCTATTCCGGCCGCACGCCGCAGGAAATCCTCGCGACCGACGCGATCGCCGTGTTCAACGAGTTCGGCTTCCGCGATCATCTGACGCCGCAGCGCTCCAACGGCCTGCGCTCGATGGTCGAGCGCATCAAAACGGATGCGAAAGAGGCGCTCGCGGAAGCGTCCTAGACAGCCATCGTGAGGAGCGCACGTCTGGTGCCGTGACGGCAGACCCGTAGGGTGGGCAAAGCGGAGCGTGCCCACCATTTGCGTGTGATTGGTGAGAATTCGTGGGCACGGCGCAAGAGCGCCTTTGCCCACCTACGGGATCTCGACCTGAACTACTTCCGCTTCCGCTGCTGCTGCCCGAGGCCCATCTGCTTGGCAAGCTGCGAGCGCGCCACTGCGTAGTTCGGCGCGACCATGGGATAGTCGGCCGGCAGGCCCCATTTCTCGCGATACTGCTCCGGCGTCATGTTGTACTGCGTGCGCAGATGGCGCTTCAGCGACTTGAAGCGCTTGCCGTCTTCCAGGCAGACGAGATAATCGGGCGCGATCGACTTCTTCAGCGACACAGCAGGCTTTGCCGGCTCGAGCGGCGCCGCCTCGGTGCGGCCCGTCGAGACCCGCACCAGGGCGCCGTGCACCTGGCTGATCAGGTTCGGAATCTCGGCGGCCGGCGTCGGATTGTTGCCGAGATAGGCCGACACGATGCTCGCCGTCAGCTCGATGAAATTCTTAGTCCCGGCATCCGACATGGGCTTGCCCCTTCCCTGTTGCGCCGCGCGGGATTGACGACGCCAAAGTATTCCGTGTCAACAATACGTTCGGCGAAAATACGACAACTGGCGAATATGAGCTGACGACTGGCGACGTGACAAGAACGGTCGCGCTTTACTTGCGTAGCCCGGACTTGCGTACCTCAGATCTCAGGACCGCTGATCGAGATGCGCGCGCAACTCGTCGATCGAGGCAAAGCGCATCATGCCTTCCGGCATTTGTGCCTCGATCGAGCCGTCGGAAAAGAGCGAATAGGCCATACCGTCGACGATACCGGATTTGAGCACCGTCACGGGCGGCTGTTCGGCCGCCGGCTCCGGCTCGGGTGCAGGCGGCGGCGGGGGAGCCTCGGTGAAGGTCGAGGGCGAGCGCGGTGGCGGGGGCGGACGGCGTGCGGAAGCCGGCGGTTCCGGCGGGCGCATGCGATCCGGCTTCGGCCAGGCATCGTCGAAGCTCGCAGGCGGGGTGTCCGGCGCGGCAGGTGCTGCGGGCTCTGCAGTCGGCGGCGCGCCCTCGACGGCCTTGGCCTCCGCGCGCTCGCGCTCCTTGCGTGAGGTCGAGGCGAACATCAGGTTGCGACGGCGCGGCGGTTCCGGCGCCGCAGGAGGCGTCGGTGCGACCGGCTCCGGCGGCGGCTCGGCGCGCGGACGCTCCCGCGCCGGCGCTTCGCCCAGCCATGGCGGCGCCGTTGCCGGCGATGGCGGAGGCGTCGGCTCGGCCCGCATGGCCGGAGCAGGCATCGGCTCGGACGCAGCCGCGCCCGGCACCGCGAGGCCCGGCAGCACGGGCCTGACCCGAACCTCGGACGGTGCGCCGGCGAGCCGCCGGGCGATGCCCTTCAGCTCCAGCAGCACCAGGTGCAGGCCGGCCAGTAACATCCCGGAGCAGACGCCGATCGTGCCGGAGATTATGAGAGTGCTGCCGAGGCTGAATTCCCTCACGGTGAAGCCAAACAGGATCGCAAGGAGGCCCGCCACCACGGCGACAATCCCCACGATCAACATTGCCAAGCTCATCGAACTCATCCCCGGCCGCGCATCCACACGCGACACCCGTCACGCCACGATACCGTCATACGGCGTTCCACGCCAACCGTGAATTGTGGTCGGCGTTCCTAAAGAGAAGGAAATCAGGGACTTATTCACATTCCCTTCAGCTACGGCTCGCTACTGTTGGGAAGCTCCCGGTTGCAAGGATTTGCTGCGTCGCATCAGGAATTTAGCCATAATGCCCAATTACTTGGTAATGGAACTGCGCTATAGGGAGACCGGGGAAGTGGCCCGCGCGCACCAGCTGGGCCAAGAGGGGATTCCGGGTCACCAATAGCCATGACATCCATCACGACTTCGGCGATCGACACGCCTCTGCGGCGCTCGGTCGAACGGACTTGCGACGATCTCGCCATGCTGGTGCTGGCCGCGGTCGCCGTGATTGCAGGCTTGACCTTCCGCGACTACGGGCTCGGCTGGGACGATTACACCCACGCTGAATATGCCGACCTGTTGCTGCGCATGTTCGGGTCCGGCTTCAAGGACACTGCGGCGCTCTCCTTCGCCAATCTCTACATGTATGGCGGCGGCTTCGACATGGTCGCGGCTCTCCTGCACAAGGTGCTCCCGCTCGAGCTGTTCGAGACGCGCCGCCTGGTCGGAGCGATCGTCGGGGTGGTCGGACTTGCGGTGACCTGGCGGCTCGGCCGCCGCGTCGGCGGCCCACTCGCGGGTCTTGCATCGCTCCTGCTGCTCGCGCTGTGCCCGATCTTCTACGGCCACATGTTCATGAACCCGAAGGATGCGCCCTTCGCGGTGGCCATGATCATCCTGATGCTGGGCCTGGTCCGGCTCGCCGAGGAATATCCGCAGCCTTCGCCGCGCACGATCCTCATCGTCGGCTTAGGAGCCGGTCTTTCGCTCGGCTGCCGCGTTCTCGGCGGGCTCGCACTGGTCTACGCCATCCTCGGTTTCATCCCGCTGTTCCTGGAGGAACTGCGCACCGAGGGCCTGCGCGAATCGGTCCGCCGCTTCGCCCATGTCGTCTATGTGCTGCTGCCCGGTCTCGTGGTCGGCTATCTCGTGATGGGCCTGATCTGGCCGTGGTCGATCATGGAGCCCGGCAATCCGTTCGAGGCGCTGACCTACTTCTCGCACTTCTTCGAGAAGCCGTGGAAGGAGATGTTCGACGGCGCGATCGTGTCCGTGCCCGACATGCCCTGGTCCTACCTGCCGACGCTGTTCGCGCTGCAGCTGCCAGAGGTGATGCTGGTGCTGATGGGCGGCGCCGTGGTCAGCACCTTCGCGCTGCTGCCGCGCGGCGACGTTCCGGCCCGCCGCAAGACCATTCTCCTGATGCTGACGCTGGCTGCGACCCTGCCGCTCGCGATCGCGATGGTGAAGCGTCCCGCGCTCTACAACGGCATCCGCCATTTCGTCTTCGTGATCCCGCCGATGGCGGTGCTGGGCGGCGTCGCCTTCGCCTGGAGCATGGAGCGCCTGCGCGCCAACCACCGCACCTGGCAGCCGGTCGTCCTCGCGACCTTCTGCTTCGGCCTCGCGCTCTCGCTCGCCGAGATGATCCGGCTGCACCCCTACCAGTACACCCACTTCAACCATATCGCCGGCACCGTGCGCGCCGCAGACGATCGCTTCATGCTGGACTATTGGGGCCTCGCGCTGAAGCAGGCCTCGGACGAGCTGCGCGAGCAGCTGGTCGAGCGCCAGGAAGTTCCGCCCGTCAATCGCAAATGGAAGGTCGCCGTGTGCGGTCCGCAGCGTCCGGCGCAGGTCGCGCTCGGGCCCGACTTCACCATCGGCTGGGATTCCAATGCGGCCGATTTCGCCATGACGCTCGGCGAGTTCTACTGCAAGGGCCTCACCGCGCCGGTCATGGTCGAGATCAAGCGCGACGACGTGGTGTTCGCCCGCGTCTACGACATCCGCGGCCGCAGCATTTCCAGCCTGCTCTCGATCCCCGCGCCGTAAGATTCCTCTCCTGCAGTTCCGAATTCCGGGACAGTCCCGTAGCCCGGATGAGCGAAGCGACATCCGGGACCTTTCGCGCGGTCCCCCGCATATCGCTTTCGCTCATGCGGGCTACGCTTGGCTGCTGCGATTTGACCGCCTTGCTGCCAGCCTCACCCAAGTCTAGGCTCTCGCTCCGCAACAACGAGGTTCGGAGAGAATTGCCATGTCACCAGCAGAAGCCCGCCTGAGGGAAATGCCCTCCAACATGACGGAGGCCGAGTGGCAGCAACGGGTCAACCTCGCCGCCTGCTATCGCCTCGTCGCGCTGTACGGCTGGGACGATCTGGTCGATACCCACATCTCCGCGCGCGTTCCCGGTCCCGACCACCACTTCCTCATCAACCCCTACGGGCTGATGTTCGAGGAGATCACGGCCTCGAGCCTCGTCAAGGTCGATTTGCACGGCAACCAGCTCTCCGAGAGCGAGTACAGCATCAATCCGGCCGGCTTCACCATCCATTCGGCGATCCACGAGGTACGCGAGGACGCGATCTGCGTGCTGCATCTCCACACCCTCGACGGCACCGCGGTGTCGAGCAGCGCGGAAGGCCTGCTGCCGCTGAACCAGACCGCGCAGCTCGTCACCCACGACCTCGCCTATCACGACTATGAAGGCATCGCGCTTGATCACGAGGAGCGGCCGCGGCTGCAGAAGGACCTCGGCGACCACAATCACATGCTCCTGCGCAACCACGGCACGCTGACCGTCGGCCGCTCGGTCGCCTCCGCCTTCGAGCGCATGTATCACCTCGAGCGCGCCTGCTCGATGCAGGTGCGCACGCGCGCGCTGGGCACGCCGGTGTATCCGGTCGAGGAGATCGCGATCGAGAAGAACACCGAGCTGCTCGCGAACCGCGACCGCGCCGAGCTGCGCGCCAACAACCTCGTGTGGCCGCCGCTGCTGCGCAAGCTCGACCGCGTCAATCCCGGCTACCGGTCTTGAGATTTTCCGGATTTGGTGTAGGGTAGCGCTCAACGAACCTCTACGCCTTTTGGAATGAAACGCCGCCCAATTCCGGGCGGCGTTTTTATTTTTGGCCGGCCGCCTGCCCCGTCATTGCGAGCGCAGCGAAGCAATCCAGACTGTCTCCGCGGAGGGATTTCTGGATTGCTTCGCTTTCGCTCGCAATGACGAGGAGAGGTCTCGTAGGGTGGGCAAAGGCGCGCAGCGCCGTGCCCACGATCTTGCAGCTCATTTGGGAAGTGGTGGGCACGCTGCGCTTTGCCCACCCTACGGCACTGGTGCCTACGGCACCGTGCTTACTTCACCTCCGCCAGCGCTGCGAGAATCCGGGCCCAGGAGCGGATGCCCTTCTGGAAGCTGCGGAGGTCGTACTTCTCGTTCGGCGAATGGATGTTGTCGTCGTCGAGGCCGAAGCCGACCAGCAGCGAGTCGAGGCCAAGCGTACGCTTGAAGTCGGCGACGATCGGGATCGAGGCGCCGGAGCCCATCAGCACGGTCTCCTTGCCCCATTCCTCCGCCAGCGCCTTGCTGGCGGCTGCGAGCGGCTTCATGTTCCAGTCGAGCGCGACCGCGGGCGCGGCGGAGTGGTCGCCGAACTCGACCTTGCAGTCGCCGGGAAGGCGCGCCGTCACATAGTCGCGGAAGGCCTTGCGGATCTTTGCGGGATCCTGCCCTTCGACCAGGCGGAACGAGACCTTGGCGGAAGCATGCGAGGGGATCACCGTCTTGGAGCCCTCGCCGATGTAGCCGCCCCAGATGCCGTTGACGTCGCAGGTCGGACGCGAGGAGGCCTGCTCGATCAGCAACCGGCCCTTCTCGCCGGCCGGGATCGACAGGCCGATCGGCTTCAAGAACATCTCCGGCGTCAGGTTGAGCTTCTTCCACTGCTCCAGGATATCGGGCGGCAGATCCTTCACCCCGTCATAGAAGCCGGGAATGGTGATGCGGTTGTCGTCGTCGAACAGGCCGCCGAGAATCTTGGTGAGCACCCGGATCGGATTCATCGCGCTGCCGCCGAACACGCCGGAATGCAGATCGCGGTTGGCGGCGGTGATCTTCAGCTCTTCGTAGAGCAGGCCGCGCAGCGAGGTCGTGATCGCGGGCGTGTTGCGGTCCCACATGCCGGTGTCGCAGACCAGCACGTAGTCGGCCTTGAACTCGTCCTTGTTGGCCTCGATGAAGGGCACGAAATTCTTCGAGCCGACCTCCTCCTCGCCTTCGATCAGGAAAGTGACGTCGATCGGCAGCGAGCCCGTCACCTTCTTCCAGGCGCGGCAGGCTTCGACGAAGGTCATGACCTGGCCCTTGTCGTCTTCGGCGCCGCGGGCGACGATGATCTTGCGGCCGTCGGCGTGGTCGGTGACCACGGGCTCGAACGGCGGACGGTTCCAGAGATTTTCCGGATCGACCGGCTGCACGTCGTAATGGCCGTAGAAGATCACATGCGGCCGTCCGCCCGCCTTGGTCTTGCCGACGATAGCGGGATGGCCGGCAGTGGGGCGCACTTCGGTGGCGACGTCGAGGCTGGCGATATCCTTGGCCAGATGCTCGGCCGCCGCCTTGCAATCGGCCGCAAAGGCCGGATCCGCGGAGATCGACTTGATCCGCAACAGCGAGAACAGACGCTCCAGGCTGTTGTCAAAATCCTTGTCGATGTGGTCGAGCACGGATTGAAGCTGCGCATTGGCCATTGTCGGATTCCTGACTATTGAGTCTCAAGACGGCTTCTCAAGATTGTTGGGTTTTAGCCCCGTCGCAGGCCCGGAGCCAGCGGCAACCGGCGGATGCCGCATGTGCCATGCGAGGCTCCCGGCAAGAATGGCCGTGGCGGCGAGGTTGTTGCCCCAGGCCTGGATGACATTGGGAAACCACGGCAGCGCCAGCAGCATGAGGGTGCCGGCCGCGCCCAGCGCGAGCCAGGTTCCCAGCCGCACATTCGCCCGCTCGTCGAAGGCGGCACGATGCATCAGCACCGTCATCGGGAAGAACAGCCACATGAAGTAGTATTGCCGCGCGAGCGGCGAGGCCACGGTCATCAGGCAGAACAGGATGCCGAGCTCCTCGGCATCCGAGCGCGCCGTTCGCCGTCGTCGCGGCGGCATGACCGCAACGAAGCCGAGCCCGAGCAGGACTGAGACAGCCAGCACGATCAAGTTCGCCGTTTTGTAATCAACGTCGATGACATTCATCGTGCGCGGCGGCTTGTTCGGATCCTCCTGATTATAGTTGATCGGGCGGACGAGGCGATGCGTCACGGCGATGAGGGACTGATTGACCCACGACCAGTTCTGCTCGTCGCGCTGGCCAAAGCCCCTTTCCGAGCTCGACCCGACCATGCCTTGATACCAGGTCTTGAGTTCGGCCGCGTTGCGCTCGAAACCGCGGATCGGGGCCGGCACGACATAGAGAAGGATGCCGGTGAAGGCGACCGTCGCGGCGACGGCGGCCCACTTCCTCCGCCACATCAGATAGGGCAGCACCGCGATCGGAAACACCTTGATGGCGGTGGCGAGCGCGAACATGAAGCCTGCGAGCCACGCTCGCTGATGCTGCAGGCTCCAGAAACCGTAGAGCATCATCGCCAGCAGCAGAAGGTTCGGCTGGCCGAGGTCGAACATGTCGAACACGAAGGTCACCGTAACGAAAGCCGGCAGTGCCTCGAGCCAAGGGCCAGCCGTGCGGCCCGAGCCGGTCATCGCATTGGACAATGTGCCGGTGTACCACCACGCCAGCACATTCAGGATCGACAGCACGATGTAGAGCGGGATCTTGCCGAACCAGCTCGGGATCGCGAGCAGGATGGCGGGAAGCGGCGGATAGATGAATTCAAAATACGAGTGGATGTCGGCGGGATAGAGCGGCCCGCCGTTCAGAACCTGCTGCCCGGCCCAGTACCACAGCCCGTAGTCCTTGGTCTTGCCGTGGCCGAAGATCTCCGGAACGAGAACGTCGGCGGTCAGAATGACACAGCAGAGGAGGAAAAGCAGGTCCAGCGGCGCACGCAGCGACAGGCGTCTCGGCGCATCAGGCTTGGGGAATGGGTCGGTCGAGGTCACATTATGTCCAGTCGGCAACAAATAGCACGTAGCAGACCGGCGCGGGCTTGGAGAGCCCCTCACTTGAAATTGTGCTGGTGGTGATGGGTCGTTTCCCCGCGGCCATCCTTCGAGACGCCCGCCTTTGGCGGGCTCCTCAGAATGAGGTCTCGTTTCGCGGCAAGATCTCAGACCCTCATGGTGAGGAGCCCGCGCAGCGGGCCCGGACGATGCTTCGCATCGCCGGGCGAACCATGCAGGCCGAAGTCAAGCCGACCGAACACGGATTGCCCCAAGAGGGCGCTCTGCCTATCTCCGCAGCAGCCCGCCGAGCGCACCGCGGACCAGGGTGCGGCCGATCGAGCCGCCGAGCTGGCCGGCGACCGACTTGCCGACATTGGCGGCCAGCCCGCCAATCACCTGGTTCGTCACCGATCGCGTCACATCGCGCGCAATGACCTGGCCGGTCGAGAGGCGGCCGCGCTTGACATTGGTACCGAAGATGGTGCCGACGATCGAGCCGATCTGGCCGAGGATGCCGCCACCGCTTTCGCCAGCCGGACCGTCGGCCGTGGCCGCGGTGCCGGCGATGCGCTTCTGAAGCATCTCGTAGGCGGATTCAGCATCGACGGCGGTGTCATATTTGCCCTTCACCGGGCTTGCATCCATGATCGCCTTGCGCTCCTCCGGCGTGATCGACCCGATCCGGGCCGATGGCGGCCGGATCATGACACGCTCGACCATGGTCGGCGTGCCGTTGCCTTCGAGGAAGGACACCAGCGCCTCGCCCTTGCCCAGCTCCGTGATGACCTTGGCGGTGTCGAGCTTCGGGTTGGGGCGGAAGGTCTGGGCCGCCGCCGCGACCGCCTTCTGGTCGCGCGGGGTGAAGGCGCGCAGCGCATGCTGCACGCGGTTACCGAGCTGGCCGAGCACGCGGTCCGGCACGTCGACCGGGTTCTGCGTTACGAAATAGACGCCGACGCCCTTGGAGCGGATCAGGCGCACCACCTGCTCGATCTTGTCCATCAGCGCCTTGGGCGCGTCGTTGAACAACAGATGCGCCTCGTCGAAGAAGAACACCAGCTTGGGCTTCGGCAGGTCGCCGGCCTCGGGCAGCTCCTCGAACAGCTCCGACAGCATCCACAGCAGGAATGTCGCGTAAAGCCGCGGGCTCTGCAGCAGCTTGTCGGCGACCAGGATGTTGACCATGCCGCGGCCGTCGCGATCGGTCTTCATGAAATCCTTCAGCGCCAGCGCCGGCTCGCCGAAGAACTTGGTGCCGCCCTGGTTCTCCAGCACCAGGAGCTGGCGCTGGATGGTGCCGACGGTGGCCTTGGTGACGTTGCCGAAGCCCTGCGCCTCCTTCTTGATGTCGGCAAGCGGGCTGTCCTCGGCATCCGCCCCCTTCTTCCCGCTATCGGGCACGATGGCATCGAGCAGCGCGCGCAGATCCTTCATGTCGATGAGGGTCAGCCCGTTGTCGTCGGCGACGCGGAAGGCGACGTTGAGCACGCCTTCCTGCACATCGTTGAGATCGAGCATGCGCGCGAGCAGCAGCGGCCCCATCTCGGTGACGGTCGCCCGCACCGGGTGGCCCTGCTCGCCGAACACGTCCCAGAACACCGTCGAGAACTGATCGGGCTGGAATTTCAGCCCCATCTCGGAGGCGCGCTTGACGATGAAGTCCTTAGGCACGCCGATCTCGGAGATGCCGGAGAGATCGCCCTTGATGTCGGCGGCGAAGACCGGGACACCGGCGCGCGCAAATCCTTCCGCCATGACCTGCAGCGATACCGTCTTGCCGGTTCCGGTTGCGCCGGTGACAAGGCCATGGCGATTGGCGAGCGCCAGCGTCAGCCATGCCTGCTCGTCTCCCTTGCCGACGAAGATCTTGTCGTCAGTGTCGCCGAGCTTGCTGTCCTGTGCCGTCATTATTCTCTCTGATCTCTCTGCCGTGTTTCGCGTATTGAAACCCAAATGCGCCAGTTCCGTAGTTTAACGCATGTTGCGCGCCGATTAAAACCGTTCAACACGGCCTGAGCATGCGACATTGTCGGAAACAAGCGCGCGACATCAGCCGAAAGTTGGAACGAGGCGTTCGCACCGCGGTAATTTCTTGCTGATTCCATCTCCGCTCTTGCATCGCTGCAACACTTTTCGCGCGTTCGGGAGTGAATCGGACGTTGGTCGCGTTCATCGCTTGTATTTCAGATCGCACCGGCTCAAGATCATTTTCGAAAACAATACTCCGGCATGTGAACCGGCTGAGGGGCAGGCCATATGGACGAGCTGATCGGACGGCTGGCGGCGAACGCCAGCATAGATAGTGCTGTGGCCGAAAAGACCGTCGGCATTATCCTGGGCTTTCTCCGCAACGAAGGCCCTTCCGAGAACGTCGAAGCCCTGATCAATCAGATTCCCGGAGCGGAAGCGGCGATCGAGGCGTCCAGAAGCGGCGGCGGACTGTCGCGGCTGATGGGCGGCGGCTTGATGGCTGTGGGCACGCGCCTGATGGGGCTGGGCCTCGGCATGTCCGAGATTCAGACCATTGCCCGTGAACTTTTCCGCTACGGCCGAGACAAAATCGGAGCGGATCAGATGGGCAAGATCATCGCGGGGACGCCGGGCCTCAGCCAGTTCGCCTGAGCGACGCTTTTCATATCGAGTATCATGACATATCCGATCTCCGAGATTGAGGGCCTGCCCTCCTTTGCCGCCAACAAGCTGAAGGCGCAGGGCATCCGCACCACCGCCGCGTTGCTCGACGCCGCCTCGACCGTGAAGGGCCGCAAGGCGCTGTCCGCCAAGACCGGCATCAGCGAGCAGCTGCTGCTGGAATGGGCCAACGTCTCCGACTACATGCGCATCCCCGGCATGGGCCGAGCCAAGGTCGGCCTGGTCCGCGCCGCCGGCGTCACCACCGTGCGCGAGCTCTCCTATCGAAATCCGGCGAGGCTCGCCCAGAGCATGCGCGAGGCCAACGAGAGGAAGAAGCTGGTCCGCATCCTGCCGTCGGAGAAGTCGGTCGGCGACATCATCGCCAAGGCCAAGAAGCTGCCGCCGAAGATCACGTATTAAGGTGGCGCTCTCCGCAGACGGATTCTCGCGCGACCTTCTCGGTGTCGTCCCGGCGAAGGCCGGGACCCATAACCACAGGGAGTGGTTTGGCGAAGACTAGTCGTTCGGTACTCCGACCCTTCCGCAATCGATAGATTCCGCGGTATGGGTCCCGGCCTTCGCCGGGACGACAGCGGGAGTGATGCGCGAGAATGCCACAACATCTTGACTCCCCCCTCCCGACAGCGCAATGCCACGCGCATGAATGCCTCGCGCTCCCCATCCGTCCCGCCGGCCGGCTCGGCCGGGCTTGATGCGCTGCGGACGCTCGTGGGCCGGCCGATCCCGGCGGTCATGGGCGTGCTCAATATCACGCCGGATTCGTTCTCCGACGGCGGCCAGTTCATCGCACCTGAGCAGGCGTTGAAGCGAGCGCGGGCGATGATCGAGGCTGGCGTCGACATCATCGACATCGGCGCCGAATCCACCCGGCCCTACACCGGCGCCAAGGCCGTGACGGCCGAGGACGAGCTTGCCCGGCTGAAACCGGTGCTGGCAGGCGTCGTCGCGCTCGGCGTGCCCGTGTCGATCGACAGCATGAAGGCGGAGGTGGTGAAATTCGCGCTCGACCAGGGCGCGGTGATCGCCAACGACGTCTGGGGCCTGCAACGCGACGCCGACATGGCGCCGCTGGTCGCCGCAAAAGGCGTCCCCGTCATCGTCATGCACAACCGCGACAGCGTCGATCCCGCCATCGACATCGTCGCGGAGATGAAAGCATTCTTCCTGCGCTCGCTGGATATCGCCGCGAAGGCCGGCATCGCGCGCGAGAGCATCGTGCTTGATCCCGGCATCGGCTTCGGCAAGACCGCCGAGCAGAGCATGATCGCGCTCGCCCGGCTGCGCGAACTCGACATATTCGGCCTGCCGATCCTCGTCGGTGCCTCGCGAAAGCGCTTCATCGCCTCGGTGTCGCCGTCGGAGCCATCGGAGCGCCTCGCCGGCTCGATCGCCGCGCACCTGATTGCCGCGCAGCGTGGCGCCAGGATCATCCGGACCCATGACGTCGCCGAGACCTTGCAGGCCCTGCGGGTGGCACACGCAATCGAGAGCAAGCAATGACCGATACGATCTTCGTGACCGGCCTGTCGATCCATGCGCGCCATGGCGTGATGGATCACGAAACCGAAGTCGGCCAGCGTTTCGTGATCGACCTCGAACTCTACACCGATCTGTCCGAGCCGGCGCGCACCGACCGGCTCGCCGACACGGTGTCCTACGCCGAAGTCGTGTCGACGACGACGGCGGCGTTCAAGAACACCAATTACAAGCTGCTGGAAGGCGCGGCCGGCGCGGTTGCGGATGCCATCCTGTCGCACTTCCCGCGCATCCGTGCGGTGAAGATCACGGTGCACAAGCCGCACGCGCCAATCGCGGCGATCTTCGACGACGTCGGCATCATGCTGACGCGCTCGCGGCATCCCTGATGGCAAGCGTGCTGATCGCACTCGGCGGCAATGTCGGCGATGTCCGCGCGACGTTCAAAAAGGCGATCGCGCACATCTGCGGCATGGCGCAGGCTGCGGTGATCGCGCGCTCTTCGGACTACACGACGCCGCCCTGGGGCGACGAGGACCAGGCCCCCTTCATCAATGCCTGCGTCGAGATCGAGACCAGCCTCGATCCACATGCGCTGCTGTTCGTGCTGCAAAAGGTCGAGCAGAAATTCGGCCGCACGCGGGACAAGGAGCAGCGCTGGGGCCCGCGCACGCTCGATCTCGACATGATCGCCTACGACGATGTGTCCTTGCAGAAGCCCGACCTGACGCTGCCGCATCCGCGCCTGTTCGAGCGCGCTTTCGTGCTGGTGCCGCTGGCCGAAATCGCGCCCGACCGCGTGATCTCGGGCATTCGTGTGCGTGACGGGCTCGCCAGCGTCTCGACGCAAGGCATTGAGCGGCTTCCGGATACCGGTTAACCAAAAACAACCGTTTGCAGGGACGGTCGGCCGTGGCAATTTCGCCTGCGAATAACAAGATTTTCGGGAGCCCCTCGCCGCATGACCTCCGTGACTGACGACCTGCCGCTGGCGGCGGATTTTCCCAAGGCCACCGTCGAAGACTGGCGCAAGCTGGTCGACGGCGTGCTGAAGGGCGCGCCGTTCGAGAAGCTGGTCGGCAAGACCTATGACGGCATCAAGATCGACCCGCTCTATCCGCGCGCCAGGGGCGTTGCGCCCGTGGTGGGACGGCCGGCGGCAGCACCGTGGCAGATCGTGCAGCGGATTGACCATCCCGACGCGGCACTCGCGAATGCGCAGGCCTTGCAGGATCTGGAGAACGGCGCGACGGGGCTCGCGCTGGTGTTCGCCGGCGCCAACGGCGCTCGCGGTTTCGGCCTGGAACCTACGGCTGATGCGGTCGCAAAGGTCCTGAAGGACATTCATCTCGACGCCGGAATCGGGATCGACCTCGAGATCGGTCCGCAATCGCGGATGGCCGCGATCCATGTCGCGGAATATGTGAAGAGCAACGGCCTCGATCCCGCGGCCTGCAACATCCGCTTCGGGCTCGATCCACTCGCGGCCGGCGCGGTGTGGGGCCACAGCCCTTATACGTGGGAGGAGATCGTTCCCGCCGTCACCGGAGCCATCAAGGGTCTGGCCGCACTCGGCTTCAAGGGGCCGTTTGCCTCCGCCGACGGACGTGTGATCCACGATGCCGGCGGATCGGAAGTGCAGGAGCTCGCC
Source organism: Bradyrhizobium huanghuaihaiense (assembly GCF_025200885.1). Lineage (NCBI taxonomy): Bacteria > Pseudomonadati > Pseudomonadota > Alphaproteobacteria > Hyphomicrobiales > Nitrobacteraceae > Bradyrhizobium > Bradyrhizobium huanghuaihaiense. The sequence goes on from NZ_CP104172.1 coordinate 6,482,298, forward strand.
TTCGTGCTCGCCTGCGGCGTCGCCTATCTGCGCGCGATCGAGGGTGCCGGCGTTCCGCTCGAGCAGGCGCAAGGCATGGTCTATGCGCGGCTCTCTGCCGATGCAGACCAGTTCCTGACCATGGCTAAATTCCGCGCGCTGCGGCTGTTGTGGGCGCGCATCGAGACCGCATGCGGGCTGACGCCAAAGCCGCTGTTCATTGCCGCGGATACGGCTTGGCGCATGCTGACGCAGCGCGACCCTTACGTGAACATGCTGCGCGCGACCATGGCGACGTTCGCGGCGGGACTCGCCGGTGCCAATGCCATCACCGTGCAGCCGCATACGCTGACACTCGGTCTGCCCGATCCGTTCGCGCGTCGCGTGGCGCGCAACACGCAACTCCTGCTGCTGGAGGAGAGCAATCTCGCCAAGGTCAGCGATCCCGCGGCCGGCGCAGGCGGCATCGAGACGCTGACCGCGCAGCTGTGCGAAGCGGCCTGGGCGCTGTTCCAGGAGAGCGAGAAAGCCGGTGGCGCCTTCGCCGCGCTCCAGCAGGGCCTGTTCCAGAGCAAGGTCGCGGCCGCGCGAAAGGCGCGCGATGCCAACATCGCAAAGCGGCGCGACGTTCTGACCGGCGCCAGCGAGTTTCCGAACTTGCAGGAGAGCGAAACCGCGGTGCTGAAGGCAACGCCTGTTACGCTCGCGCCTTACGGGGAACAGAAATACAAGTTCGAGGCGCTGCCGCCGATCCGGCTGGCAGAGCCGTTCGAGGCGCTGCGCGACAAATCCGATGCGGCGCTGAAGGCGCGCGGTGCGCGGCCAAAGGTGTTCCTGGCCAATCTCGGCACGCCTGCCGATTTCACGGCGCGCGCGACCTTTGCGAAAAGCTTCTTCGAGGCCGGCGGCATCCAGGCCGTCGAGAGCGAGGGTTTGGCCGATCCGGCCAAGCTGGCCGCCGCCTTCAAGGCCTCCGGCGCTGCGCTTGCCTGCCTTTGTTCCAGCGACAAGGTCTATGCGGAACACGCCGAAGCTGCGGCGAAGGCCCTGCAATCGGCCGGCGGGCGACATATCTATCTGGCAGGCCGCCCGACTGAGGCCGAGGCGGCTCTGCGGGCCGCCGGCGTCACGGGTTTTGTCTTCGCCGGGGGTGATGCGGTTGCCACGTTGCAGGACGCCTATCGACGGATGGAAATGGCATGACCGAGACCAGCAAACCCGTTCTTACCGGTGGCTGCCAATGCGGCGCGGTGCGCTTTGCGCTGACGGCGTCGCCGAACAAGATTTCGATCTGCCATTGCCGGATGTGCCAGAAGGCCAGCGGCGCGCCGTTTGCCTCCTTCGCGGACATCGAGAAGACGGACTTTGCATGGACCAAGGGCACGCCATCGGCGTTCCAATCCTCGTCGATCGCGATGCGCGATTTCTGCGCCGCCTGCGGCACGCCCCTGAGCTTCCGCCGCATTGATGGCCCGCGCATCGAGATCATGACCGGCGCCTTCGACCGGCCGGACCACGTGGTGCCGACACGGCAATACGGCACTGAATCCCGCCTCGGCTGGGTGGTCGGCATCGCCAATTTGCCGAGCCAGACCACGCAGCAGAATTACGGACCGGAGAAGATGGCGACCATCGTCAGCCATCAGCATCCGGATTATGATTGAGCGCCTATGATATGGTTGAAGCCATGAACCGCATTCCCAATTTCGCAAATGTCGCCTTCGAGCGCAGCGCCACCGCCGCGACGTCAGGCAGCGCCGAGCCTTGGCTGACGCCGGAGGGCATTCTGGTGAAGCCTGCCTATGGCGAGGCGGATCTCGCCGGGCTCGATTTCCTTGAGACCTATCCGGGCATCGCGCCCTATCTGCGCGGCCCCTACCCGACCATGTATGTCAACCAGCCCTGGACCGTCAGGCAATATGCCGGCTTCTCGACGGCTGAGGATTCCAACGCGTTCTACCGCCGTAACCTCGCGGCCGGACAGAAGGGCCTCTCGGTCGCCTTCGATCTCGCCACCCATCGTGGCTATGACAGCGACCATCCGCGCGTCGGCGGCGATGTCGGCATGGCCGGGGTTGCCATCGATTCCATCTACGACATGCGCACGCTGTTTGCGGGGATTCCGCTCGACCAGATGAGCGTGTCCATGACCATGAACGGCGCGGTGCTGCCGATCCTCGCGCTCTACGTCGCCGCCGCCGAGGAACAGGGCGTGCCGCCGGAGAAGCTCTCAGGGACGATTCAGAACGACATTCTGAAAGAGTTCATGGTGCGCAACACCTACATCTATCCACCTGCGCCCTCGATGCGGATCATCTCGGACATCTTCGCCTACACCTCCACGAGGATGCCAAAATACAATTCGATCTCGATTTCCGGCTACCACATGCAGGAGGCCGGCGCGACGCAGGATCTCGAGCTCGCCTATACGCTCGCCGACGGCGTCGAATATCTGCGTGCCGGTCTTGCCGCAGGCCTCGATGTCGACCGCTTCGCGCCGCGGCTGTCGTTCTTCTGGGCGATCGGCATGAACTTCTTCATGGAAGTCGCCAAGCTGCGTGCCGCACGCCTGCTCTGGGCGAAGCTGCTCAAGCCGTTCAATCCGAAGGACCCGCGCTCGCTGTCGCTGCGCACGCACAGCCAGACCTCGGGCTGGTCGCTGACCGCGCAGGACGTCTTCAACAACGTGATGCGCACGACGGTGGAGGCGATGGCGGCGACGCAAGGCCACACCCAGTCCCTGCACACCAACGCGCTCGACGAGGCGCTGGCCTTGCCGACGGATTTCTCGGCGCGGATCGCCCGCAACACCCAGCTGTTCCTGCAGCAAGAAAGCGGCACCACGCGGATCATCGATCCCTGGGGCGGCTCCTATTATGTCGAACGCCTCACGCGCGATCTCGCCGCAAAGGCCTGGAGCCACATCCAGGAGGTCGAGGAGCTCGGCGGCATGGCGAAAGCCATCGAAGCCGGCGTGCCGAAACTGCGCATCGAGGAGGCCTCGGCCAAGACCCAGGCCCGGATCGATGCCGGCAAGCAGGCGGTGATCGGCGTCAACAAGTACAAGCCGACCGACGAGGACAGGATCGAGATCCTGAAGGTCGACAACACCAATGTCCGGCGCTTGCAGATCGACAAGCTGACGCGGCTGAAGTCCGAGCGCAACCAGAAGGACGTCGAAGCCGCGCTCGCCGCGCTGACGCGGTCGGCCGGCGAAGGCAACGGCAATCTGCTCGCGCTCGCCATCGACGCGGCCCGGGCAAAGGCGACCGTCGGTGAAATCTCTGACGCAATGGAAAAAGTGTTCGGCCGCCACCGCGCCGAAATAAAATCCATCACCGGCGTCTACAAGCGAGAGGCGTCCAGCATGGGCAACCAGGTCGAGAAGGTTCAGGCGCTGATCGACGCGTTCGAGGAGGCGGAGGGCCGCCGCCCCCGCATCCTCGTCGCCAAGATCGGCCAGGACGGCCATGACCGCGGCCAGAAGGTAATTGCGTCGGCCTTTGCCGATATCGGCTTCGACGTCGACATCGGCCCGCTGTTCGCGACAGCCGATGAAGCCGCGCGCCAGGCGGTCGAGAACGACGTGCACATCCTCGGCGTCTCTTCGCTGGCCGCCGCCCACCTCACGGCCGTGCCCGAGCTGAAGGCCGCGCTGAAGAAGCAGGGCCGCGACGACATCATGATCATCGTCGGCGGCGTGGTGCCGCCGCAGGATTACGACGCGCTCTATGCCGCCGGAGCGGAAGCGATCTTCCCGCCGGGCACGGTGATCGCGGATGCGGCCGAGGAGCTGATCCGGAAGCTGAACGCGCGGCTCGGGCATAGCGAGGCGGCGGAGTAAATGCTAGACTGGCCGCGTAACCGGCCAGATTGTATCATGACACGTGACGAGATCGTCGCCGCGATACGCAAGAACGCCGATGCCATCAAAGGCAAGGGCGTGTCAAAGCTTGCCGTATTGGGTTTACGCGCCAATGAGGATTACCGCCCGGACAATGACATCGACGTCCTTGTCGAGGTCGAACCGGAGACATCCTTCTCGCTGCTCAATTTGATCGATGTCGAGCAGATCATCGAGGATGCGACTGGCTTGCAGACGCAGGCGACCGTCCGGCACTCCATTTCACCTCGCTTTGTGGAGCACATTGCGGGCGACATTTTCGAAATATTCTGACGCTCACGCAGGAGCACCATCCTTGAAGTTCATGACCGGTTTGAGCGTCGCCCTGGCGCTGAGCGCAACATGCGCGTTTTCCGCCCTCGCCGCCGACCCCAAGCCCGATGCCGTCCTGAAGAACAAGAGCATCGAGGCGCGCATCTTCCTCGATGACGGGATCAAGGCGGATGCGGCGCTGGCTGCGGACTGCCTGACCGAGGGCAAGAAGTGGCTCGACAAGAACGCAGCGGAAGCTGCCGCCTCGCGCAAGGAGGATCCACAGTTCTTCAAGAACGGCGGCTGGGACTTTGAGCGCAAATACAGCATCCGTTCCGTCGTGGCCGACCGCTATGTCAGCATCCTGCGCAACGACTACATGGACACCCACGGCGCCCACCCCAATTCGGACGTGAACACGATCCTGTGGGACAGGACGGCGAACAAGCGCATCTCGATCCGCCCGTTCTTCACCGAGACCGCCGATGGCGGTCCCGCCATGAAGGCGATGGTCAAGGCCGTGATCGCCTCGCTCAAGGCTGAGAAGAAGAAGCGCGACACCAGCGAGACCGCGACCGACGAATGGTTCAAGGGCGTCGAGCCGAGCCTGCTCAAGATCGGTGCGGTGACGCTCGCCCCGTCGACCGAGGCGGGCATGAGCTCCGGGCTCTCCTTCCACTATCCGCCCTATGCGGTCGGCCCCTATGCCGAGGGCGAATATGTCGCGTTCGTGCCCTGGGAGACGCTGAAGCCTTACCTCACCGCGGAAGGCGCGCGCGTCTTCGGCGGCGCGCGACCCAAAGGTGACGCGGAGGCGCAGTGAGCGGGCGCTAATCGTGTTGCGGACGCACCCGAGCCAGTGTCCGCGCGAGTGAATCCGTCCAATCAGGGATCCAGGAGGCAAACAGGGCCTGCCAGCGATCGGCGTCCGTCGGTTCGGTATCGAGGGCGACCGACCATTCGATGAGGGTGCGGTCGCCGTCGATGATCGGGCGCAGGTGCATCGTGCCCTGGTAGCGCGTCGGCGCTGCGCTCTGGCTTCTGTCATCTTGCGGATATGGCAGCGCTTCGAGACCGGCATAGGTCAGGATGTGCTGCCGGTCCGAGTGTTCGACCAGGCGCTGGCGAATCCAGTTTCCAAGATAACAGAAGCGTCTGATGGCGCCGACTTCGTCGCCGCGCTTGTCGTCTTCGATCACGCTCTCGCTCACCCCGTCGATATAAGCGGGATAGTTGTTGAAATCGCGGATCAGCGACCAGACGGTGTCCAGTGGATGGTCCAGCACGGCGCTGTAATAGGCTTGGGTCATCGGAGGTTGCCCTTGGCTTCGGCGATGCGCCCATTGATCGCGATCCGCGTGGGTAAACCCACCCGATTTCCGACTGCTCAGCCGGTGGGCATCCGGGTTTCGCACAGCGCATTGGTCTCACTGGTAGCGCTACCTTGCAGCCTCGCTGCAAAGCCGACTAGAATGTCGCCATTGACAAGAGCGCCCGGTGTTACGGGCGCCGCTGGGAGGCATTCATGTCCAAGATTTCGCGCCGCACGTTTGCGGCTTCGACCGCCGCCGTTGCGGCATCCGCTGCATTCGGGTTCAAGCCCGCGCTCGCGCAGGCCTATCCGGCCCGGCCGGTCACCGTGATCGTGCCCTGGGGCGCCGGTGGCGGTACCGATGCGACGGCGCGCATTGTCGCAGCACTGCTGGAAAAGGATCTCGGCCAGCCCTTCAACGTGGTCAACCGCACCGGTGGCTCCGGCGTGGTCGGCCATAGCGCGATCGCGACCGCGCAGCCCGACGGCTACACCATCGGCATGCTCACGGTCGAGATTTCGATGATGCATTGGCAGGGCCTCACCGAGCTGACGCCGAAGAGCTACACCCCACTGGCGCTGATGAACGAGGACCCGCCGGGCATCCAGGTCTCCTCCTCCTCGCCCTACAAGACGGTGAAGGAGCTCGCCGAAGCGATCAAGGCGGCGCCTCCCGGCAAGTTCAAGGCCTCGGGCACCGGTCAGGGCGGCATCTGGCACCTGGCGCTCGTCGGCTGGATGCAGGCCATGGGCCTGCCCGCCAACCAGGTCGCCTGGGTGCCCTCGAACGGCGCGGCCCCTGCGATGCAGGATCTCGCCGCCGGCGGCCTTGACCTCACCACCTGCTCGGTGCCGGAGGCGCGCGCCATCATCGAGGCCGGCAAGGCCAGGAGCCTTGCCATCATGGCGCCGGCGCGCAACCCGATCTTCAAGGACGTGCCGACGCTGAAGGAGGCGATGGGCATCGACTACGCGACCGGCGCCTGGCGCGGCATCGGCGCACCGAAGAACCTGCCGCCGGAGATCGCCACCAAGCTCACCGCGGCGCTGAAGAAGGTCTACGACTCCGCCGAGTTCAAGGACTTCATGAGCAATCGCGGCTTCGGCACCGTCTGGGGCGACGCGGCCCATTTCGCCGGCTTCATGGACAAGGGCGATGCCCAGATGGGCGAAGCGATGAAGGCCGCGGGGCTGAGCAAGGCGTGACGTTCGGATGAGGGGGATCTCCGCGAATCCAACTCTCACCGTTCGCGCGGAAAGTCCCCTCACCCCAACCCTCTCCCCGTAAGAACGGGGAGAGGGAGAAGATAGCCCACAGGACCCCTCGTCATGCGTCTTCCCGACTCCGTCACGGGATCGTTTCTCGTCGTGCTCGGCGCGGCTGCCGCCTATGGCGGCTACATCCTGCCGCCGGTGCCGGGGCAGCCGGTCGGCCCCAACGTGTTTCCGCTCGTGATCGGTACGGGCCTTGCGCTATGCGGGCTCGCGATCGTGTTCGGCATCGGCCACTCCTTCGAGGAGGAGGAAGAGCTGATCCCGATGGAGGACGGCCAGGCAGCTGCCCCGCCGCCGCAGGGCAGGTTCTACGGCCTGCGCGCCTTGCTGCCGCCGGCGCTGCTGCTGTTCTACGTCTTTGCCGCCGACCGGCTCGGCTTCATCATCACCGCGGCGATCATGGTCTACGTCACCTCGACGGCGCTCGGCGCCAAGTGGAAGCTGGCGCTGCCGCTCGCCGCGCTGTCGCCCTTCGCCATCCACCTCATCTTCGGCAAACTGTTGCGCGTGCCGCTGCCCGCCGGCCTGTTGCCGACGCCCTGGTAATCCCATGCTCAAGACCCTGATTGATGCCTTCGCGCTGATCTCCACCTGGGAGGTCATCATCGCGATGTTCGCGGCCTCCGTGTACGGCCTCGTCATCGGCTCGCTGCCGGGCCTGTCGGCGACCATGGCGACTGCCCTGCTCGTCCCCGTCACCTTCTACCTGTCGCCGATCGCGGCGATCGCGACCATCGTGGCGGCGTCCTCGATGGCGATCTTCTCCGGCGACATTCCCGGCGCGCTCTTGCGCATTCCCGGCACGCCCGCCTCCGCTGCTTACGCGGACGAAGCCTATGCCATGACGCGCAAGGGCCAGGCCGAGCTCGCGCTCGGTGCCGGTGTCTGGTTCTCCGCCGTCGGCGGCATTGCCGGCGTGCTGTCGCTGATGATCCTGGCGCCTCCGCTCGCCGAGATCGCGCTGTCGTTCTCGACCTTCGAATATTTCTGGCTGGCGCTGCTCGGCCTGATGTGCGCCACGCTGGTGGCGCGCTCCTCGCCGGTGAAGGCGATCGCCGGCATGTTCCTCGGCCTGCTGGTCTCCTGCATCGGCATCGAGAATCCCGGCGGTATCCCGCGCTTCACCTTTGGCATCACCGATCTGTTCGGCGGCATCGAGCCGATCCCGGCCCTCGTCGGCGTATTCGCGGTGGCGCAGGTGATGCGTACGATGCTGACGCCCGAGCCGCCGCCGCTGCCGCGCCGAAAATTCGGAAGCATCATGGCCGGCCAGTGGAGGCTGACCCGAAAATACCACTGGCAGATGACGCGCGGGAACATCGTCGGCATCATCATCGGCGTGCTGCCCGGCGCCGGTGCCGACATGGCGGCGTGGGTCTCCTACGCGATGTCGAAGCGCTTCTCCAAGGAGAAGGAAAAGTTCGGCACCGGCCATGTCGAGGGCCTGGTCGAGGCCGGCGCCAGCAACAATGCCAGCATCGCCTCCGGCTGGGTGCCCTCGCTGCTGTTCGGCATCCCCGGCGACACCATCGCCGCGATCGCGATCGGCGTGCTCTACATGAAGGGCCTCAATCCCGGCCCGACGCTGTTCACCGAGAAGGCGTCGAGCATGTACGCGATCTATCTGATGTTCATCATCGCCAACATCCTGATGATCCCGCTCGGCATCGCCATGATCCGCGTCGCGGCCTACATCCTGCTGGCGCCACGCTCGACCGTGATGCCGATCATCATGCTGTGCTGCGCGGTCGGCTCGTTCGCGATCGGCAACAACATGTTCGGCGTCGTCACCGTCGCCGCCTTCGGCGTGATCGGCTACGTCATGGAAGCCAACGGCTATCCCGTCGCCGCGATGGTGCTCGGCATCGTCATGGGCACCATGGTCGAGCAGGCCTTCGTCACCTCGCTGATCAAGTCGGATGGCAGCATCCTGCCGTTCTTCGAGCGCCCCGTCGCCGCAATCCTCGCCGCCATGGCGATCGGCGCCCTGCTCTGGCCGGTGATGGTGTGGGTGTGGCGGAAGGTGAAACCGATGCAGACGGCCGCGGCGACATCCCGGTGATATCGGGCGGGCGGCCCTCGCCTGCCCCCTCCTGGGTGGTCGGCCCGGCCTCGCTATTGCTGGGCCGGGCGGGCGCCCTGTGCTAGTGTCCGGCCATGACCGAGGTCGCAGACATTCCACTCCAGACACTTGTCGGGAAGCTCCGAGAGCTTGCTCCCGCCCTGAGGGCTGCGGGTGTCACCCGGCTTTACCTGTTCGGGTCCCGTGCGCGCGGCGACGCCCTGCCTGACAGCGACCTCGACGTGCTGGTCGAGACGACCTCGCGCGAGCAAACGCCGCGGTTCGACTACTTCAGGGTCCTGCACCTGATCGAGGATCAGGTCGGCCTTCGAGCTCAGATATCAATGCGAGACTTGCTGAAGCCGCGCATGGCTGAGCGGATCGCGGATGATCTGGTCGAGGTCTTCTGAATGCCGCCGACCGTTGAAGACCGGCTGCGAGATATTCTGGAAGGCATCACCGACATCGAAAGTGTCGTGAAGGGTCTCACTTTCGATGAACGGCTGCTCGAGATCATCTGCGAGGCATCGAGATTCATCCCAGATGAGGTCAAGCGAACCGAGCCCGGAATCGACTGGCGCAAGATGATCGACTTCGGAAATCTTCTGCGTCATGCCTACCACATGACGAAAGCCGAGATCGTTTGGGACATCATTCAAACTCACCTTCCGCCGTTGAAATCCTGCGCTGAAAGACACATTCGCATGTCGGGCCGCTAGCGGCTGGACGCGAAAACAACGATGACCAGTAGCAAATCCATCGACATCAAGACCCTCACCCGCGACCTGCGCGCCGGCAGCCGCGCGGCGCTCGCGCGGGCCATCACGCTGGTGGAGAGCCGTCGCAGCGACCACCAGGCGCTGGCGCGGGAGCTGGTGCAGAAGCTGCTCCCCGACACCGGCAAGGCGTTTCGTGTCGGCATCACCGGCTCGCCCGGCGTCGGCAAGTCCACCACCATCGACGCGCTCGGGACCTATCTGATCGAGCAGGGCCACAAGGTTGCGGTGCTCGCGGTGGATCCATCCTCGGCACGGAGTGGCGGCTCGATCCTCGGCGACAAGACCAGGATGGCGCGGTTGTCGGCCTCCGCCGACGCCTTCATCCGCCCCTCGCCGTCCTCGGGCACGCTCGGCGGCGTCGCCGCCAAGACGCGCGAGGCGATGCTCTTGTGCGAGGCGGCCGGCTTCGGCGTCGTGCTGGTCGAGACGGTCGGCATCGGCCAGTCCGAGACTGCTGTCTGCGACATGACCGATTTCTTCCTCGCTCTTATGCTGCCGGGCGGCGGCGACGAGCTGCAGGGCATCAAGAAGGGCCTGGTCGAGCTCGCCGACATGATCGCGATCAACAAGGCCGACGGCGACAACCTCAAGCGCGCCAACATCACCGCTGCCGACTATCGCGGCGCGCTGCATATTTTGGCGCCGCGATCCGAGCATTGGCATCCACCCGTTGTCACCTATTCGGCGTTGGCCGGCACCGGCATCGCCGAGTTGTGGCAGAAGGTTCTGGATCACCGCAAGGCGATGAATGCGTCCGGCGATTTCGCCGCGCGGCGGCGCGAGCAGCAAGTGAAGTGGATGTGGTCGATGCTGGAGCAGCGCATGCTGGCACGGCTGCGTACCGAGGCCTCGGTGCGGACCAAGGTCCGCAAGATCGAGACAGAAGTCGCCGATGGCCATCTCACGCCGGCGCTCGCCGCCGAGCAGATCCTGGAGTTGCTGCAATGAGCGACAAGCTCCGCATTCTCCTCACCGGTTTTGGTCCGTTCCCCGGCGCGCCCTATAATCCGACCCAGCCGCTGGTGGCACGGCTGGCCCAACTGCGCCGTCCGGCGCTCGATAATGTCGCGATCACGAGCCACATCTTCCCGGTCACCTATGCTGCCGTCGACCGGCAATTGCCTGACGTGCTCGCTGCGCAAAAGCCTGACGCACTGCTTATGTTCGGCCTCGCCGCGCGCACGCCATATCTGCGCATCGAGACCCGCGCACGCAACGCGGTCACCATGCTCTGGCCCGATGCGGCCAACACCCGCTCCAGCAAGCGCGGCATCGCCGGCCATGCCGACGCGATGATGTTCGGCCCGCACACGGCAAGGCTGCTGCGCGCCGCGCGCCTCACCGGCACCGACGCGCGCGCCTCGCGCGATGCCGGCGCCTATCTCTGCAACTATCTGAGCTGGCGCGCGATCGAGAACGTCAGGGCGGGCGGGCCAAAGTTGGCGGCGTTCATCCACATTCCCCTGCTCGCGCGCAGCGGCGCGGTGCGGCGCAAGGGGGCGCCGCGCATCACGCTGGACGAGCTGGTGGATGCGGGGGAAGCGATGCTGATGGAGATGGTGGCGTTGGCAAGGAAGCGGCGCGCTTCGTAGGGTGGATTAGCGAAGCGTAATCCACCTCTTCTCCATCAACGGTTCCGTACTCGCGGTGACATGGTGGGTTACGCCTACGGCTAACCCACCCTACGGCACCTCGCTTTGCGTAAACATTTAACCCTACCGCGAACAATCCTCACGACCCCCGCCGCCCTGCGCTACCTAATCCGCTGCGGGCCCCCGCGTCCGCCGGAGGACGCGTCATGGACCTCAATCGCCGTCACCTCATCGGGGCTTCGACCGCTGGCATCGCCGGCGCGCTGGCCATGCCGGCCGACGCCGCGCGCGCGGCGCCGCTGACGTCGCTGCTCGGCCGCGATGCCACGCAATATGGCGTGCGGCCCGGCAGCAGCGAGGACCAGACGCGCGCGCTGCAGCGCGCGATCGACGAGGCCGCGCGGGCGCAAATGCCGCTCGCCTTGCCGCCCGGTGTCTACCGCAGCGGATTGCTGCGGCTGCCGAACGGCGCGCAACTGATCGGCGTGCGCGGCGCGACCAAACTCGTCTTCACCGGCGGCGCCTCGGCGATCCAGAGCGACGGCTCCGATGCGATCGGTCTCACCGGCATCACCTTCGACGGCGGCGGCATTGCGCTGCCGACGCGGCGCGGGCTGATCCATGTGCTCGGCGGGCGCGATGTGCGCATCACCGATTGCGAGATCACGAACTCCGGCGGCAGCGGCATCTGGCTGGAGCAGGTCACGGGCGACATCTCGGGCAACATCTGCACCAACATTGCGGTGACGGCGGTCGTCTCCTTCGACGCCAGGGGCCTCAGCGTCTCGCGCAACACAATTCTCGGCACCAATGACAACGGCATCGAGATCCTGCGCACCGCGATCGGCGACGACGGCACGCTGGTGGCCGACAACCGTATCGAGAACATCAAGGCCGGGCCCGGCGGCTCCGGGCAGTACGGCAATGCCATCAACGCCTTCCGCGCCGGCAATGTGATCGTGCGCGGCAACCGCATCAGGAACTGCGACTATTCCGCGGTGCGCGGCAATTCGGCCTCCAACATCCACATAACAGGCAACAGCGTCAGCGACGTGCGCGAGGTCGCGCTGTATTCCGAGTTCGCGTTCGAAGCCGCCGTGATCGCCAACAACACAGTCGATGGCGCCGCGGTCGGCGTCTCCGTCTGCAATTTCAACGAGGGCGGCCGCATCGCGGTGGTCCAGGGCAACATCATCCGCAATCTGATCCCGAAGCGCCCCATCGGCACCGCGCCGGACGACGATGCCGGCGTCGGCATCTACATCGAGGCGGACACCTCGGTGACCGGCAACGTGATCGAGAATGCGCCCTCCTACGGCATCGTCGCCGGCTGGGGCAAATATCTGCGCGACGTCGCGATCACGGGCAACGTGATCCGCAAGGCGCTGGCCGGCGTCGGCGTCTCCGTGGTGCCCGGCGCCGGCACCGCGCTCGTCAACAACAACATGATCTCGGAGACCCCGCGCGGCGCCGTCGTCGGCCTCGACCACGCCCGCGCGGTGACGGCGGACCTGTCGGCCGACGGCGCCCAGCGCTTTGCGCAGGTCATGGTTGGCGGGAATGCGGTGCGGCGGTAGGTGCCGCCCTTCGCCTCCAGCTTCCAGGCGCTAGAACGCGTTTCGCAGCAGCGGGTACTTCGCTTCGATGCCGTCGAGGCTGAGGGTGAATTCGACGACGCGCTCGGGGGCTGCGACGATTTCGGCGGCCGGCGGAGCGAACTGTGGCAGGAGGGTTGCCATTGCGGCAGGCGTCGCGACCGGCGGCTTCACAGCGGGCGTTGTGAATGGCGCCATCGCGGCAGGCGCGGCGACCGGTGGCCTTACGGCAGGTGCGGTGCGCGGGGCCAGTGCAGCGGGCGCGGCGACCGGCGGCCTCACAGCGGACGCGGCTGACGCCGTCCTCGCAGCGGGAGCCCTGAGCGGCGGCATCTCGAACGGAGCGGTGAACGAGGCCATCGCCACGGGCGCAGCCAGCGGCACGAGCGGGGCTTCGGGGACTTCGGCGAGAACATCCGGCTTGGGATCGAGCCTGACCGGCACGGCGGTCTCGGCGGTAATGTGGACGGCCTTTGGCTGCAAGGTCTTGGGCTGCAAGGTCTTGGGCTCCAAGGTCTTGGGCTGCACGGTCTGCACCTGCTGCTCGCGCGGAAACACGCGAGGCATCGTCGCCGGCGACCAGCCGAATGCGGAGGTGACGCTCGCGGCTGCCGCGGCGACGTCCCCGCCCGTGGCGATGGCGCGCCAGGTCTGGACGGCGCGCTTGGCTTCCTGGATGTTTTCGAGAAAGGCGAGCTCGGAGTGATAGCGGCGCCAGCGTCCGGTCTCGAACATCTCGGAGAGATGTTCCAGCCGCTGTTCGGCGAGAGTGCACCAGCGCGCCGCAACTTCGCGGCTGCAAGCCTCCGCGCGGAAAGGCGCGTAACCAGACTCTTGGCGATGTGTCATGAACCAGCCCGTTGGGAGAAAACACGGACGCGGGGGACGCAACGCACACGAATCAATTTAGACGCGACATGAATATTTTGTGGAAAAGTTTTGACTTGTCCAGCAACGGCGCGCCGTCCGTCATGAAAGACCGTAGTCGCGCGGAGAATTGCTGTGATTTCGAGTCAAGCTTCGCACAAGCATGACGGACGTGCGCGGCACTTGATCGACGCTGGCGCTCGGCGCCACCGCGATCGCTCAACCGGAAGCTGATTCCGAATATCGCTTCAAGGAATCGGATGCCCAAAAGAAAAGACCCGTCCGGGGGGACAACCGGACGGGTCGAGCCATATGGGCGCTTGGGGTGGATGGGCGCTCGCGCCTGATATGACTGATGGGGAGGGATGACCGCTCCCACATAATTTGGTCGTGCTGGCCGGCTGAACGTTCAAATGCGGGGTTTGATTTTTTAACCTTCGGCGTGCGCGCAAAGTTGTCGCAGCGACTATCGCGTCGCCGGCCTATCCGCCTGAGATATCGCGGCTTTATCGCCTGCGCTCGACAGCGAGGGTTGCTCGATCGCGCGGATGCCCGGCTCGTCGTGACGCTTGTCGGCATCTTCACGTTTTGTTGTACCGGACGCAGCCGCAACCGGCGTCGCACTGTTGGCGGGAACGGCCGTCACCGCGGCAAACGCATCGGCCTCGCCGTCGCCGAACAGATCATCACGCCCGGGTGATCCGAGATCGCGCGCGGTCTTCGCGAGCGTCATGCGCAGCGCTTCCGGCTTGAGTGTGTAATTGCGCTCGAGCAGCAGCGCCGCGACGCCGGAGACATAGGCGGCCGAGAACGAGGTTCCCGACGTCATCTGGTATTTGCCCTCGGGCGCCGGCAGGAAGATGTCGACGCCGGGTGCGGCCAGCGCGATGTAATTGCCGCGGTTGGAGGCCGAGAACAGTCTGTCCTGCTGGTCGGTCGCGCTGACCGCGATCACATTGGGGTTGGCGGCGGGATATAGCGGCGGCGATTTCGCGCCGGCATTGCCGGCCGCGGCGATCAGCACGAGGCCGCGCGCGGCGGTCGCCGCGATGGCGCGCTCGATCACGGCGTCCTTCGGGCCTGCAAAGCTCATATTGACGATCTGCGCGCCGTGCTCGGCGGCGTAATTCAGCGAACGCAGGATGATGTAGGACGAGCTCTCGGCGCCGCCCGTGGTGCCGCCGAAGGCGCGGATGGCGATGATGCGCGCCTCGGGCGCGCTGCCCATCAGCTTGGCATGCGCCACGATGGCGCCGGCAATGCCGGTGCCGTGCACATGCGGGCCCTCGGCGCTGCCGAGCGCGTCGAAATTATCGGAGATGGAATTGGCGAGCTCGGGGTGCTTGGCATCGATCCCGGAGTCGATCACCGCAACCGTCACATTGGCGCCATGCGCCAGCGTGTGCGCCTGCGGCAGGCGAAGCTTTGCCAGCGCGTATTGCGCCGGGTCGCCTTCGACCGGCACGGCGGGTTTCTGGTCCTGGAGCGCGTAGCGGAAGTTCGGCTGAACCGAGCGCACACTGCCGTCTGCGGCGAATTCGCGCCGCACCGTCTCGGTGGGCCGGCCATCGGTGATGCGGAACAGGCCGAACGTGGCCCCGATTAGCGGAAAATTCTCGGATGCGACGCGCGCGAGGCCATGGCGGCGCGCGAGCTCGTCGGCCTCCGTCACCGACAGGGCGCCGTCGATCTCGGCGACGAATTCGCCTGCGAAGATGCGCTGGTTCACCGCAACCGGCGTGTTGTTGCCGCGTCCCTTGCTGGCAACCTTCTTGCCCGATTTTCCGTTGCCCTCGCCGCCCGCATTCGGCTGCGCCAGGCATTCGCCGTCGGCACCGCGATAGGGCGCCGTGCAGCTGGGGTAGAGATTGGGCGAATAGCGCGCATAGGGCAGCACCGGCGTCCCGATCCGCGTCGAAGGGATCCGGGCGGTCGTCGTGATCGGGCCCGGGCCGCGGCTGACGCTCACCGCCCGCGCGGCGATGCTGGGAGAGATCGTGGGCGTGCGCGAGGGAACGCTGATCGTGGGCGTGCGCATGATTGCCTGCGCCTGCGCGACCTCGACGCCGAGGCAGGCGGCGAGCAGCAGCGCGGCCCCGACCGACGAGGCGTAGGCCGCGGCTCGCAACTTACTCTCGGACTTGCGCGTCATCGGTTCAGGGGCGCCCTACGGCGCCGCAACGGCGAGGTTGACGAACTTCTCGCGCTGCATCCTGGCGAGCAGCGCGGCGAGCTCGTCCTGGCTCATCGCCTTGTCGAACTGGAGGCGGAACATGCCGCCCTTGGCATCGCCGATGATCGACGCCTGGTAGCCGTCGAGCAATGCCGTGATGTCGGCGACACGCGCCTCGGGCGTGAAGCGCACCAGGGCGCGAGCCGGTGCTGCGGATGCACCGAGTTCGCGCGTGATCGGCGCGCCGGTCGACAGCGAGGCGGTCTGGAAGGTCGCGGTCTGGGTCTTCATCAGCACCGCGCCGATGATGCCGGCCTGCAGCAGCAGCGCGATGGCGCCCAGGCTCGCCGACCAGGCCAGCGTCCGCGGCGACAGGCTCGCGAAGAAGGTCGCAATGCGCGCCGACAGCGGCAGCGAACCGACCGCACGCGCCGGCTCGGCATCGATCGCGGTGAACAGCTTCTGCATCGCGCGCGCCGACGGAGCCCCTAAGCTCTCGTTCAGATGGATGGTCTCTTCGTACTCGCCGCGGATCGCGGCATACTGCTTGGCGAGCTCCGGATCGCGCGCCAGCGCGTCCTCGACGCGGCGGGCATCGCGCGCGTTCAGCGTGCCGGCGGCGTGCCAGGGCAGCAGCAGTTCAATTTCACTGGGCTCTTGCTCCAGCATCTTCTTGCTCAAAGCCATCATGGCCAGCCTCGCTCAACGCCGGC
Organism: Bradyrhizobium huanghuaihaiense; assembly: GCF_025200885.1. Classification (NCBI taxonomy): domain Bacteria; kingdom Pseudomonadati; phylum Pseudomonadota; class Alphaproteobacteria; order Hyphomicrobiales; family Nitrobacteraceae; genus Bradyrhizobium; species Bradyrhizobium huanghuaihaiense. The sequence goes on from NZ_CP104172.1 coordinate 6,498,801, forward strand.
TGCCTTTAGCAGTTCGGCCAGTTTCTTGCGCGCATAGAACAAGCGCGTCTTCACAGTGTTCTCCGGGATCCCGACGATTTCGGCGACTTCTTCCACGGACTTCTCGTGGTAGTAGACGAGATCGACGATTTCCCGATGTTCCGGCGAGAGGCCCGTCAGGCACTCCCGTAACGCTGCACTGGTATCCTTCTTCTGCACCACCGTTTCCGGATCGTCGGACTGGTCCTCGATCGCGTTCGCGGCGTCTTCGTCCAGTTCAAAATCCTTCCTGCGCCGAAGCGCCGAGAGGGCCTTGAATCGGGTGATTGCCAGCAGCCAGGTGGAAACGGCGGATCGGCCTTCAAACTTGCCGGCTTGACGCCAGACGTCGAGAAACACCTCGCTGATGAGGTCTTCCGCCGCCTGCTCGTCCCGCACGAGCCTCAGCCCGAACCTGTAGACCCTGACATGGTGCCGCCCGTACAGCACCTGCATGGCGAGCCGGTCGCCCTGAGCGATCCTGGCGATCAGGACCTCGTCCGAAGCCGCCTGTGTCACGCTCAAAGCTCGTCTCGCAAGGTTGGTCGGGTCGATGCGGCGGAGGGTTCGACGGGCGGTGCAAAATTGTTCAAGCTACCGCGATCGTACGGGGACCCGTGTGATCTGTCCCACATACATGTGCTTTTCTTGCCCCACCCGCGGCGGGCGCCCGCATCAATCCAGATCGGTAACATAATACTGAAACACTTTCCTGCGGATTGCCTGCCCGGCACGGGCGGGCCGATCAAGTCCGGTTCCATAGCAGTCCTGCACGACGTATGTCTCACGACCCCCCGCTTTGGCTCGACCGCATCGCAAACGATGCCTAACCGCCGGCAAATTCCCCCGTCCGGCCAAGGTCATCCTGTTCCGCGCTGCACGCTTCGGATTCGATTTCCAAGGATACCAAACCTAAAGGCTTGCCACGTAGATTTTTGGGCTGACATCCACCATTGGCGGGACCATGAACACGGCCGCGACGTCGCTTCCCGAGAGGAATGCCGCTGAGGTCGCGGATCTCGTCCTCACGCCCGCGGCGGCGGCGCCGGCGGTCCGGGCGCGCCGGGCCTGGCAGCGCCGCCAGATGTATATCGGCCAGGTGGCAAGCTACTCGCTCGGCGCCTCCGTCCTGCTGCTCTACGCCTATGACGGCGTGATCTCGATCGACATTGCCTCGCTGTT